>NZ_CP145810.1:60000-4610911 GCF_046603995.1 Sphingopyxis sp. J-6
GTAACACGCACTGGAGGACCGAACCGTTCAATGTTGAAAAATTGTCGGATGAGTTGTGTTTAGGGGTGAAAGGCCAATCAAACCGGGAAATAGCTGGTTCTCCGCGAAATCTATTGAGGTAGAGCGTCGGATGAATACCTTGGGGGGTAGAGCACTGGATGGATGCGGGGGTCGCGAGATCTACCAATTCTAACCAAACTCCGAATACCCAAGAGTAATATCCGGCAGACAGACGGCGGGTGCTAAGGTCCGTCGTCAAAAGGGAAACAGCCCTGACCTACAGCTAAGGTCCCCAAGTCACGTCTAAGTGGGAAAGCATGTGGGAATCCCAAAACAACCAGGAGGTTGGCTTAGAAGCAGCCATCCTTTAAAGAAAGCGTAACAGCTCACTGGTCTAAATAAGGGTTCCTGCGGCGAAAATGTAACGGGGCTCAAGACGTGCACCGAAGCTTAGGGTGTGTAGCAATACACGCGGTAGCGGAGCGTTCCGTAGGCTGATGAAGCGATCTGGTAATGGGTCGTGGAGGTATCGGAAGTGCGAATGCTGACATGAGTAGCGATAAACAGGGTGAGATGCCCTGTCGCCGAAATCCCAAGGGTTCCTGCTTAAAGCTAATCTGAGCAGGGTAAGCCGGCCCCTAAGACGAGCCCGAAGGGGGTAGTCGATGGGAACCACGTTAATATTCGTGGGCCTGGAGGTGTGTGACGGATCTCGTAAATTGTCTGACCTTATTGGATTGGTCAGGCTTTGAAGAGGTTCCAGGAAATAGCCCCTCCATTATAGACCGTACCCTAAACCGACACAGGTGGGATGGTAGAGTATACCAAGGCGCTTGAGAGAAGTCTCCTGAAGGAACTCGGCAAATTGCCTCCGTACCTTCGGAAGAAGGAGGCCCCACTTCTGGGCAACCAGTTGTGGGGGGCACAGGCCAGGGGGTAGCGACTGTTTAGCAAAAACACAGGGCTCTGCTAAGTCGGCTTCAAGACGACGTATAGGGCCTGACGCCTGCCCGGTGCCTGAAGGTTAAGTGGAGGGGTGCAAGCTCCGAAATGAAGCCCAGGTAAACGGCGGCCGTAACTATAACGGTCCTAAGGTAGCGAAATTCCTTGTCGGGTAAGTTCCGACCTGCACGAATGGCGTAACGACTTCCCCACTGTCTCCAGGAGATGCTCAGCGAAATTGAATTCTCCGTGAAGATGCGGAGTACCCGCGGTTAGACGGAAAGACCCCGTGCACCTTTACTGCAGCTTCAGAGTGGCATTAGGAAAGAACTGTGTAGCATAGGTGGGAGGCTTTGAAGCACTGGCGCCAGCCGGTGTGGAGCCATAGGTGAAATACCACCCTGTTGTTTTCTGATGTCTAACCTCGATCCATGAAACTGGATTAGGGACCCTCTGTGGCGGGTAGTTTGACTGGGGCGGTCGCCTCCTAAAGAGTAACGGAGGCGCGCGATGGTAGGCTCAGGACGGTTGGAAACCGTCTGTTAGAGTGCAATGGCATAAGCCTGCCTGACTGCGAGACTGACGAGTCGAGCAGAGACGAAAGTCGGTCATAGTGATCCGGTGGTCCCGAGTGGAAGGGCCATCGCTCAACGGATAAAAGGTACGCCGGGGATAACAGGCTGATGATTCCCAAGAGCTCATATCGACGGAATCGTTTGGCACCTCGATGTCGGCTCATCACATCCTGGGGCTGGAGCAGGTCCCAAGGGTTTGGCTGTTCGCCAATTAAAGTGGTACGTGAGCTGGGTTCAGAACGTCGTGAGACAGTTTGGTCCCTATCTGCCGTGGGCGTCGAAATTTGAGAGGAGTTGACCCTAGTACGAGAGGACCGGGTTGAACATACCTCTGGTGTACCTGTCGTGGCGCCAGCCGCGCAGCAGGGTAGCTATGTATGGACGGGATAACCGCTGAAAGCATCTAAGCGGGAAGCCTCCCTCAAGATAAGATTTCTTAGAGCCGTGGAAGACCACCACGTTGATAGATCGGATGTAGAAGCGCGGTAACGCGTGGAGCTAACCGATACTAATTGCTCTATTCGCACTTAAGAGTCCCGCCATCAACGACAAGCCTGATCGGCCAAAAGCCTTTAGCTTGTTCGCTTGGAGCGGATGATTGATCAGACAGTATTTGCACGGACATCGATTGAAACCCTTTTTGACCCTACGCCGGCTTCATTGCTTGGTGACCATGGCGTCAGTGACCCACCCGATCCCATCTCGAACTCGGACGTGAAACCTGACAGCGCCGATGGTACTACCGCTTAAGCGTTGGAAGAGTAGGACGTCGCCAGGCATTGCAGCCGACGTAAGGTCGAAACGGAAACCCATTCACAAAGTTAGAGGCCGGCAGCGATGCCGGCCTTTTGCTGTTTTAGCGGCCCCGGAAACGGCGCCGCGAACTGGTTGACGCGGGATGGAGCAGCCCGGTAGCTCGTCAGGCTCATAACCTGAAGGTCGCAGGTTCAAATCCTGCTCCCGCAACCAACAAGAACCCGCCGCCCGCAAGGGATGGCGGGTTTTTTTGTGGCCGGTGCGGCCGCGCTCGCCCTGTTTCGGGCATCTAGACCATGACGTCCCTCGTTTCGCACGCTATGCGCGCGGCATGAAACGCTTGCGATCCCCCCTTGGGCCGCTGGATACAGCCGTCGCCGTTGCGATGATTTTCGCGTGGGGTTTCAATATTATCGCGATGAAGATCATCGTCGGCGAGGCAGGGGCGCTGCCGTCGGCGATGCTTCGCCAGTTGATCGTACTGGTCGTCTGCCTTCCCTTCCTGCGCATCGTTCCCGGGCGTATGCTCGCCCTGACCGGTTTCGGGCTGTTGTCGGGTGCCTGCTTCTACCTTGCAGTGAGCTGGTCGCTCGCGGTCGCCGACAATGTCGGCGCGCTCGCGATCGCCGGCCAGCTCGGGGTCCCCTTTTCGCTGATCCTCGCGGTGCTGATCCTGAAAGAGCGGATTCACTGGCGGCGGATCATGGGCATCGTCCTCGCCCTCTCGGGCGTCGGGTTGCTCGTCTTCGATCCCGAGGCGGGCAAGGAAATCTACGGCATATTGGTCACCGCGCTCGCGAGCCTGATCTGGGCGTTCGGCGCCCTGATCCAGCGCGGGTTGAAAGGCGTGCCGGTGCTGACGATCACCGCCTGGGTCGGCGCGATGGGGAGTCTTGCGATGGTTCCGGCAACGCTGATCGGCGATCCGGCAGGCTTTGCGGCAATCCCCGACCTGCCGCTCTCGGCGTTCGGCTGGGTCGCCTATGCCGCGGTCGTTTCGACGATCCTCGGGCACGGCGCCATGGCCTGGCTGCTGCAGCGGCACGATGTGTCGGTGATCGTGCCCTTCACGATCCCGACGCCGGTCGTTTCTGTCGCGGCGGCTGCGGCGTGGTTCGGCACCCCCGTCACGCCGCTGATGATGCTCGGCGGCTTTATCGCGATCGTCGGCGTCGGGATCGTCGCGCTGCGGACCGCGAAGGTCGACGGACCCATGCCCGAAGCGACGAAGGCAAGCAATGTTCCGGATTGAGCGAACGATGCGGCGTCGGTCGGATCAGGCTGGTTCGGCGGTCTCGACGCACCAGGCGCGGCAGAAGGTATCAACCGCGGCATCGACTTCGTCCTGCAGCCGGCCGAGATCGCGCCCTTCGGACAGACCCAGCACCGCAAACTGATAGACGCCGGACTGGCAGAGCCCGGTAAATTGTTGGATCGCGCGCATCGGATCGCCCATCCGGATTTCGCCGCGCGCCATTTTTTCCGCGACCCAGGCCGCGGCGCGCGCCTTGCCGCGGCGCGGCCCGCGGGCATAAAAAGTCTCCGAAAGGTGCGGAAAACGCTCCGCTTCGCCGATGACGAGCCGATAGAGCGACAACAGCGGCGTCGCCGTCAGCTTGGTCATCAGCACATTGCCGAACACGCGGAGGACATCGCGCACCGGCTCGTCGAGCGGCAGATCGATCGCGAGCGCGTCGCCATATTGCGCGACAATATCATCGACGACCGCGGCGAACAGATCCTCCTTCGAGGGAAAATAGGTCCAGAGCGTCGTCTTCGATCCGCCCACCTTGCTCGCGATCGACGACATCGTCGTGCCGGCATAGCCGTTGACGAAGAAGAGCTCGCGCGCCGCGTCGACAAATGCCTTGCGCCGCAACGCCGCGGCATCGTCCAAAACAGCCGTACCATCTGGTATCATTTCGATTGACAACGCATCCTCCGAGGTCCATTGGCGCATGATACCAGCTAGTATCGTTGGACGCCATGCCTTATCGACTTCTCTCCCCCACCACATTTTTGGGTGTCGCGGTTTTCGGGCTGCTTTCCGCCTGCGCGAGTGTTCCCGACCTTGGCCCCAGACCCGCTCCGGCTGCGGCCGGCTCGCTTGCCTCGTCGGCGAGTTTCGCCGAAGCGAGCGGCGCCTGGCCGGTCGAAGGCTGGTGGCACGGTTTCGGTGACCCCGGTCTCGACCGGCTTATGGATGAGGGACTGAAGGGCTCGCCCGACATCGCGGTTGCCGCCGCACGCGTCCGCGCCGCCGATGCCTTGGCGCAGCAGGCAGGATCCGCACTCGGCCCGCGCGTCGGTGCCGAAGCGAGTGCGGGCGGGGTCCAGCAAAGCAAGACCATGGGCATCCCGCCGCAATTCGTGCCCGAAGGAATCCAGGACACCGGCCATGTCGCCGCAACCTTTTCCTTCGACCTCGACCTGTGGGGCCGCAATCGCGCGGCGCTCGCGGCGGCGACCTCCGAGGCCGAAGCGGCGCGCGTCGATGCGGCGCAGGCGCGGTTGATGCTGACCACCGGCATTGCGTCGGCTTACGCCGATCTTGCCGGCTATTATGAAGCGCTCGACGTGGCGCAGGAGGCGCTGCGTATCCGCGGCGCGAGCGCCGGGCTGTCGGCCGACCGGACCCGCGCCGGGCTCGACAATATGGCGAGCCAGCGGCAGGCCGAAAGCCGCGCGGCCGCCGCGCGCGGCGATATCGTCGCGCTCGAGGAAGCGATCGCGCTGACCCGCAACCGGCTCGCCGCGCTGGTCGGCGCGGGTCCCGATCGCGGGCAGGCGGTCGCACGCCCACAGCTTGCCGTGCCTGCCGGCGCCTTGCCCCCTGCGGCGGGCATCGACCTCATCGGCCGCCGCCCCGATATCGTCGCGGCGCGATTGCGCGCCGAAGCCGCGGCCAAGCGTATCGATGCCGCGCGCGCCGACTTCTATCCCAACATCAGCCTTTCGGTGCTGGTCGGTTTCCAGTCGCTCGGGCTGTCGAACCTGTTCGACGGCGGGTCGAAATATGGCAATGGCGGCGCTGCGATCAGCCTGCCGATCTTCGACAGCGGGCGGTTGCAGGGCCGTTATCGCGGTGCGCGTGCCGATTATGACATCGCGGTGGCGAGTTATGACGGCACGCTCGTCGCGGCGCTGCGCGACGTCGCCGACATCGTCGCCAGCCGCGCGGCGACGGCGCGCCAGCTTGCCGACCGCCGCGAGGCGCTCCGCGCGGCGTCGGAGGCGGCGAACCTGGCCGGGCTGCGCTATCGCGCCGGTCTGTCGAACCAGCTTGCGCAACTGACCGCCGAAGACAGCATGGTGGCGCTGAGCCGCTCGGTCGCCGACCTCGAGGCGCGGCAGCGGACGCTCGACATTGCCCTGATCCGCGCTCTTGGCGGCGGATATCGCGCCCAAACCCCCACAGGAGAATGACGATGGCCGAAGACACGGCTGCGGCCGCATCCCCGACTCCCCAGGACGCTCCCGACAGTGCCGAAGCGAACGGCGAACGCTTGGCGAAGCGCAAGAAGCTGCTGCGCATCCTCGCCATCGTGGTGGTCACGATCGCGGCCTTGTGGGGCATCTGGTACTTCCTGACGCAGGCGGGCCGCGTGTCGACCGACAATGCCTATGTCGGTGCCGATTCGGCGACGGTGACCGCGCTTGTTTCGGGGCCGGTCAGGGACGTGCGCGTCAGCGGCACCCAGTCGGTGAAGAAGGGCGATATCCTCGTTATCCTCGACGATGCCGATCAGCGAATCGCGGTCGCCGATGCCGAAGCGGCACTGCGTCAGGCGCGTCAGCGTTACGGGCAGGCGAGCGCGACCGCCGACGCCGCGCGCGCACGGGTCAGCGCCCGCGGCGCCGAAATCGCACAGGCGCGGGCGCGGCTGCGCGACGCCGATGCAGCGGTCGTGAAGGCACAGGCCGAATTTGCGCGGCGTAACAGCATCGCCGGGACCGGCGCGGTATCGGGCGAGGAATTGACCGCCGCGCGCGCCGCACTGACGCAGGCGCAGGCGGCGCGCGACCTTGCCGCCGCCGGCATCGCGTCGGCCGAGGCGACGCGCGGCTCGGCAAGCGGCGATCTCGGCGCGGCCGAGGCGGTGGTGCGCGGCACGACGATCGAAACCGCCCCCGACGTCGCGGCGGCGGAGGCGCGGCTCGAAAAGGCGCGGCTCGACCTCGCGCGCACGGTGATCCGTGCACCTGTCGACGGCATCGTCACCAACCGCCAGGTGCAGGTCGGGCAGCGGATTGCGGCAGGCGCGCCGATCATGGTCATCGTTCCGATCGCAACCGCCTATGTCGACGCCAATTTCAAGGAAAGCCAGTTCAGGCGCATCCGCATCGGCCAGCCGGTCGAACTCGTCTCCGACTATTATGGCGGCGATGTCGTCTATCGCGGCAAGGTGACCGGCATCGCCGGCGGCACCGGTGCGGCTTTCTCGCTGATTCCCGCGCAGAATGCGACGGGCAATTGGGTGAAGGTGGTGCAGCGGCTGCCGGTGCGCATCGCGCTCGATGCCAAGGAACTGAAGGCACATCCGCTTCGCGTCGGCCTGTCGATGGAAGCGACGATCGACACGCGCGGGAACTGAGCCGGTAATGGCCAGCGCCGCTGCCCCTGCCACAACCGCGAGCGTTCCGGCCGAGCCGCAACCGCTGAGCGGCATGCGGCTGATCGCCGCGGCGTTCGCGCTGGCGCTCGCCAATTTCGTCGTCGTACTCGACACGACGATCGCCAATGTGTCGGTCCCGCACATCGCGGGGGGCCTCGCCGTATCGCCGACGCAGGGAACGTGGGTGATCACCAGCTATGCGGTCGCCGACGCGATCAGCGTGCCGCTCACCGGCTGGCTCGCGATGCGCTTCGGCACCGTGCGCTGGTTCATGATATCGATCATCGGTTTCGGCATCTTCTCTTTCCTCTGCGGCGTGTCGCGCACGCTCGATGCGCTCGTCCTCTTCCGCGTGCTGCAGGGGCTCGCCGGCGGGCCGCTGATGCCGCTGTCGCAAATCTTGCTGCTGCGCATCTTTCCGAAGGAAAAGGCGGGGCTCGGCCTTGCGATCTGGGCGATGACGACGACCACGGCGCCGATCCTCGGTCCGATCCTGGGCGGCACGATCAGCGACAACTGGACCTGGCCGTGGATATTCTTCATCAATCTGCCCGTCGTCGCCATCTGTGCCTTCGGCGTCTTCAGCCTGCTGACGCCCTTTGAAACGAAGCGCGAAAAGGCGCGCATCGATGTGATCGGGCTGATCCTGCTCGTCGTCTCGGTCGGCGCCTTTCAGATCATGCTCGACACGGGGCGCGAGCATGACTGGTTCGGATCGACGTGGATCGTCGGGCTCGCGATCGTCGCGGCGATCAGCTTTGCGGCCTTTGTCATCTGGGAACTGACCGATGCCAATCCGGTTGTGAACCTGCGGATCTTCCGTTTCCGCGGCTTCAGTTTCGCGACGATGGCGATATCGCTGGGCTTCGGCGCCTTTTTTGCGCAGGTCGTGCTGACACCTTTGTGGCTTCAGCAGGTTGCGGGCTACACCGCGACGGAGACGGGTTTCATCGTCGCCTGGCTCGGCGTCTTCGCCGTGCTGCTATCCCCCGTCGCCGCCGGCCTGATCACAAAGGTCGATGTGCGCATTACCATCTGCGCCGGGATTCTCTGGATGGCGTTGATGTCGATTCTGCGTGCCAGCTGGAACGCCGACGTCGGTTACTGGACGCTCGCGCTGCCGCACATATTGCAGGGTATCGGCATGCCCTTCTTCTTCGTCGGGTTGACCGCGCTCGCACTGAGTTCGGTCCCGGCGCAGCATCAAACCTCGGCGGCGGGGTTGATGAGCTTCCTGCGCACGCTTTGCGGCGCGATCGGGACCGCGATTGCGACGACGGCGTGGGACGACGCCAGCCGTACCTCGCGCTCCGAACTCGTCTCGGCGCTCAACAACCCCGAAGCGACGGTGACCTCGTTGCAGAATGCCGGCTTCACGCTCGAACAGGCGCGCGCCGTGATCGAGCGGCTGGTCGAGGTTCAGGCATCGACGCTCGGCGTGCTCCACCTGTTTCTCGCCTCGGGCGTGGTGTTCGTGATCGCCGCAATATCGGTGTGGTTCGCACCAAGGCCGAAACAGATTTCGATGGGCGGCGGCCACTAAGCGCTATTTCGCAAATAATTGTCCGAGGTCGGCGAAGGCCTTGAACTCCAGCGCATTGCCCGACGGATCGTGGAAGAACATCGTCGACTGCTCGCCCGCTTCGCCGGCGAAGCGCGTGTGCGGCTCGATGACGAACGCGACGCCGTGTCCCCGGAGTCGCGTGGCCAGCGCCTGCCATTCGGCGGGCGGCAGGACGACGCCGAAATGCGGGACGGGAACCTCATGGCCGTCGACCGGATTATGCCCCGCCACCGCCGTGGACGACGCGACACGATGTGCGACGATCTGATGACCATAGAGGTTGAAGTCGATCCATTCGGCGCTGCTGCGCCCCTCGGGACAGCCGAGGACGGTGCCGTAGAAATGGCGCGCGGCGGCGAGGTCGTGGACCGGGAAGGCGATATGGAAGGGGGCGAGGTCGGTCATCGACGGGTGTTCTACACATCCTTGGCGGAAAGATATTCGTCGACGTCGATTTCCTTTTCCCAGCGTGCGACTGCGGTCGCGATCGACAGGTCGCAGGTGACGTTGGGCACGGTGCGGATCATGTCGAGGATGCGGTCGAAGGGCAGGATGAAGCCGACGACGAGCGCCGTCTGCTCGGGCGTGATGCCGATCGCGTGGAGCACCGCGGCGAGCACGAACAGCGACCCCGACGGCACCGGCGCGACCCCCATTGCGACGATCGTCGTCGTGCCCGCGATCACCAGATAGTCGGCCAGACTGAGGTCGAGGCCGAAGGCTTGCGCCGAAAACAGCGTCAGCATCGCAACATACATCGCGGCGCCGTCCATGCCGATGGTGGCGCCGAGTGGCAGCACGGTCGAGGCGACGGGCGGCGAAACGCCGAGGTTGCGCTCTGCGACGCGGATTGCGACGGGCAGCGCGGCCGAACTCGACGAGGTCGAGAAACCGACCATGATCGCGTCGGCGATACCTCGGAAGAAGGGGAGCGGCGGCAACCAGGCGAGCAGGCGGATGACAATGCCGCCATGGATCACCAGCGTGACGATCGTGGCGCCGGTCAGCACGCAGAGCGCCAGTTTGAAGATGGCGAGGAAGCTCGACGGGCCGGTCGTCCCCATCATCACCGCGATCAGCGCGAAAACGCCGAAGGGCGCGGTCTCCATCACGAACCCGACGATGCGCAGCATCACCGCTGTGCCGCTCGTGAGCAGGCGGCGTACCGGTTCGGCCTCCTTGCCCGCCGCGATGACGCCGGCCCCGACGACGATGGCGAAAAAGATGATCGACAGCGTCGCACCATTCGCCATCGCCCCGACCGGATTGTCGGGCACAATCTCGATGAACATCCGCGCCGGGTCCTGCGCTTCGGCAAGCGCCTTCGGCACCGCGCCGGCGAAGCTCGCTCCCGCGCCCGGCGCGATCAGCGTTGCGACGATCAGCCCGGTGGTGACCGCGAGCGATGTCGTGAACACATACATCGCCAGCGTCTTGATGCCGATGCTGCCGAGCCGTTTCGGGTCGGCGAGCGCCGCGACCCCCGATGCGATGGTGAGGAAGACGAGCGGGACGACGAGCATGCGGATCAGCCGCACGAACAATTCGCCGATCCACGCGATCGACGTTGCGCCTTCGCCCCACAGCAGGCCGACGATAGCGCCGAGGACGAGCGCCGCCATGATGCGTTTCCATAGCGCGATGCCGAACCAGCGGCCCAGCGGGCCGGGCTTGCCGGCATCCGTCGCGGCCGGGGGCGGCGCGGTATCGGTCATGCGGTCGATCCCATGCCGCATAGTAGCTGGTGCGCCCGCAATGTCCAATTTATGGCCGGATCGATGCCTTGATGGAGATTTCCGGCTGCCCGCTTCTTCGCTAAAAGGCCGATCCGGCGCGGCGGATTTGCCAAGCCGGACGGGGGATATCGATGACGGCTGTAACGAATTTGGGCACTCCGCGCGATGCCGTACCCCGCGGGGCCTGGTGGACGCATCTTTATGTCCAGGTGCTGACCGCGATTTTCGCCGGCGTGCTGCTCGGCCATTATTTCCCCGATGTGGGCGTCGCCCTCAAACCGCTCGGCGACGGGTTCATCAATCTCGTCAAGATGATCATCGCGCCGGTGATCTTCCTGACCGTCGCGACCGGCATCGCCTCGGTCGGCGAGGCCAAGACGCTCGGCCGGCTGACGGTGAAGACCTTCGCCTATTTCCTCTTCTTCTCGACGCTTGCGCTGATCGTCGGGCTGATCGTCGCCAATCTGGTGCAGCCCGGGGCGGGGATGAACATCGATCCCGCGACGCTCGATGCCGGCGCGGTCGCCGAATATCAGGAGAAGGCGCACGAAGCGACGCTGACCGGATTCCTCCTTGCGATCATCCCGACGACCTTCGTTTCGGCGCTCACCTCGGGATCGATCCTGCAGGCGCTGTTCGTCGCGATCCTGTTCGGCATCGCGCTGTCGCGTACCGGCGAGGCGGGGCAGCAGGTGCTGGGGATGCTCGAAAAGCTGTCGGTCGTTTTCTTCCGCCTCGTCGCGATGCTGATGCGCTTCGCGCCGATCGGGGCATTTGGTGCGATGGCGTTCACGATCGGCAAATATGGCGTCGAATCGCTCGCCAACCTGGGGGCGCTGATCGCAACCTTCTACCTGACCTCGCTGTTCTTCGTGATCGTCGTCCTCGGTGCGATGGCGCGGCTGGCGGGCTTTTCGATCTTTCGCCTGATCGCTTACCTCAAGGCCGAACTGCTGCTCGTGCTGGGGACTTCGTCTTCCGAGGCGGCGCTGCCGAGCCTGATGGAAAAGCTCGAACGGGCGGGCTGTGCCAAGCCGGTCGTCGGCATGGTCGTGCCGACCGGCTACAGCTTCAACCTCGACGGCACCAACATCTATATGACGCTCGCGGCGCTGTTCGTTGCACAGGCGACCAATGTCGACCTGTCGCTTGGCGACCAGATCGCGCTGCTGCTTGTCGCGATGGTGAGCTCGAAGGGCGCGGCCGGGGTCACCGGTGCAGGCTTCATCACGCTCGCCGCGACCTTGTCGGTGGTGCCGTCGGTCCCGGTCGCGGGCCTCGCGCTGATCCTCGGCATCGACCGTTTCATGAGCGAGTGCCGCGCGCTCACCAATTTCGTCGGCAATGCGCTGGCGGCGATCGTCGTTGCCAAGTGGGAAAAGGCGCTCGACGGCGAGGCGTTCCGGCGCGCGCTCTATGGCGATGCTGCGCCGGGCCTTGCGGCGCGGCCGATCGAGACCGACACCGATTGACGCGAACGCGGCGGCGGCACTTGGGCTTCGCGCCATGTCGTGCTAGGGGCCCGCGCCATGCTGACGATCAACGGCCTCACCGTGCGCCTTGGCGGGCGCACCATCCTCGACCGCGCGACCGCGAGTCTGCCGCCGAAGAGCCGCGTCGGGCTCATCGGCCGCAACGGCGCGGGCAAATCGACCTTGATGAAGGTGATGATCGGTCAGCTCGAAGCCGACGAGGGCGCCATCGAAATGCCGCGCAAGACGCGCGTCGGCTATATCGCGCAGGAAGCGCCCAGCGGCACCGCGACGCCGTTCGACACCGTGCTTGCTGCCGATACGGAACGGGCGGAGTTGCTCCTCGCGTCGGAGACGGTGACCGACCCCGACCGGCTCGGCGATATCCACGAGCGGCTGATCGCGATCGATGCCTATACCGCGCCCGCGCGCGCGGCGCGCATCCTGATCGGACTCGGCTTCGACGAGGAGATGCAGGGGCAGCCGCTCGACAGTTTCTCGGGCGGATGGAAAATGCGCGTCGCGCTCGCGGCTTTGCTCTTTTCGAACCCCGACCTTTTGCTGCTCGACGAACCGTCGAACCACCTCGACCTCGAAGCGACGATGTGGCTCGAAAGCTTCCTCAAGGCCTATCCCGGCCAGCTCGTGGTGATCAGCCACGAGCGCGACCTGCTCAACAATGTCGTCGACCATATCCTGCACCTTGAGGGCGGGAAGGTGACCCTCTATGCCGGCGGCTATAACGACTTCGAGCGCCAGCGTGCCGAGCGCCTCGCGCAGCTTGCCGCGGCGAAGGCGGCGCAAGATGCGCAGCGCGCCAAGCTGCAGGATTATGTCGCGCGCAACAGCGCGCGCGCCTCGACCGCGAAGCAGGCCCAGTCACGCGCCAAGCAATTGGCGAAAATGCAACCGATCGCCGCGGTCGCCGAAGATCCGAGCCTTGCCTTCGATTTCCCGAGCCCCGACGAGCTGAAGCCGCCGCTGATCACGCTCGACCTGGCAAGCGTCGGCTATACGCCGGGGCAGCCGATCCTGACGCGGCTCAACCTGCGTATCGATCCCGACGACCGCATCGCGCTGCTCGGCCGCAACGGCAACGGCAAGACGACGCTCGCGCGGCTGCTCGCGGCGCAGCTCGCGCCGATGGACGGCGCGATGGCGGCGTCGGGCAAGATGCGGGTCGGCTATTTCACCCAATATCAGGTAGAGGAACTCGACGGCAGCGACACGCCGCTCGGCCATATGACGCGGGTGATGACGGGCAAGACCCCGGGCGCCGTGCGGGCGCAGCTCGGGCGTTTCGGCTTCACCGGCAACAAGGCGACGACCGAGGTCGGCAAGCTGTCGGGCGGCGAGCGCGCGCGGCTCGCGCTCGCGCTGATCACGCGCGAGGCGCCGCACCTGCTGATCCTCGACGAACCGACGAACCACCTCGACGTCGATGCGCGCGAGGCGCTGGTACAGGCGCTGAACGGCTTCGACGGCGCGGTGCTGATCGTCAGCCACGATCGCCACATGCTCGAACTCACCGCGGACCGGCTGGTGCTCGTCGACAACGGCACCGCTCGCGATTTCGATGGCAGCATGGACGATTATGTCGCCTTCATTCTCGGCAAATCTTCCGAGAAGGAACGCGGTGCATCGAAGGCCGATCGCAAGGTAGACCGCAAGGCCGCCGCTGCTGCGCGCGAAGCCGCTGCAAAAGTCAGGAAAGCGGTCTCCGACGCAGAGGCCGACCTCGCCAAATATCAGGTCGTGCTGACCGCCATCGACCGCGCGATGTTCGATCCCGCCGGAGCAGCGAACGAATATAAGGGGCTGACGATGGGCGAATTGTCGCAACGGCGCGGCAAGATCGTCGCCGCGCAGGAGGCGGCCGAGGCGCGCTGGGTCGAGGCAAGCGAGGCGCTTGAAGCGTTCGAGCGGGAAACTGCCTAGGCGGCGCGCCGTCGCGCGCGGGCGATCGACACGCTCTGGATGGCCGACAGCAGGAACAGGATGAAGGCGATGAAGCCGCCAAGCGCTGCGACGATATAGTAATTCTGCCGGCCGCCGACCGAATTGGTTGTCATGAGATAATGCGGCGATGCAATCGTCACGCCCTGCTTCTCGAACGCCGCAACGACATCGGCCGGCAAGCCATTCTCGACAAGTACCCCCTGCATATGGTCGGCGAGGAAGATGTTCGTCCGCGGCGCCTCGCCGCTGTCGGTAAAGGCATAGCTCGCGCGGTCGATGAAGAAACGCACCGGAGCATCCTTCGCCGCCCCTTTTGCGACGACGGGCACATAGATGGTCTGGTGGTCTATATCGGCAGAACGCGAGCGGAAGGCCTCGTCGCGCTGTAGTGCGCGGTCGGTGTCGGGAACCGCGCTCGCGAAGGTCGCCGAGTCAATGGGCGGCGCGGCGTCGCCGAGCGCGGCGAGATCGACCGTTGTCCGCGGGCCCGACGGGTCGGGCAATTGCTGCGAATAGAAATACGCCCCGGTCGCGGCGAGCGTCAGGATCACGCCGCAGACCAGCATGCCGGTTCGCACCCGGCGCAGGATCGGTACCGGATCGTCGCCCGCGATCAGCGACGCCTGGTTGAGCAATTCGCGCTCGCGCAGCACGCGGAAGGCAGGGATCATCAGGATGCACGCGGGAATGGCCGCGGTCCAGACCTGCTCATAGCCACCCCATTTGGCGATCTGCCATTCGGCGAGCCAGCGGTAGAGGCCGCTGTAGTGGCTGTACTCCCACCACGCCCAGCCGATGACGAGCGCCATCCATGCCAGTGCGAACCAGAAACGCAGCGACGATCGTTGCGGCATGTCCTCGCCCCCCCTTTATGCACCCTGTTTCGATCATCCTATCATAGCTGCGCGGCAGCGCGCCTGTAGTGATTTGGGCCACAAGGCGAATCGGCATAAACTCGTGCTTCGCCGCTGACTTCTGCTTGACAGCGATGCCGTGTGCCGCGATAATAGTTTCAATTGAAACTAGATGGGAATGCAAAATGGCCGACCTGTTCGATAATCCGCTGGGCCTCGACGGCTTTGAATTCGTCGAATTTTCGGCGCCCGAGAAGGGCATGCTCGAGCCGGTGTTCGAACGCATGGGCTTCACCCGCATCGCGCGGCACCGGTCGAAGGACGTCGAATTGTGGCGGCAGGGCGGGATCAACCTGATCGCCAATTACGAACCCAAATCGCCCGCCGCCTATTTCGCCGCCGAGCATGGTCCTTCGGCGTGTGGCATGGGTTGGCGCGTGCGCGATGCCGCGAAGGCCTATTCGGAAGCGCTGGCGCGCGGCGCCGAGCCGGTCGAGGTCAAGGCGGGGCCGATGGAATTGCAGCTTCCCGCGATCCGCGGCATCGGCGGTTCGATCATCTATCTGATCGACCGTTATGGCGACGACCTCAGCATCTACGACATCGATTTCGTCTATGAAGAGGGTGTCGATCGGAACCCGGTGGGCGCCGGGCTCAAGGTCATCGATCACCTGACGCACAATGTCTATGGCGGCCGCATGGCGCATTGGGCGGCCTTCTATGAGCGGATCGCCGGTTTCCGCGAGATCCGCTATTTCGACATCAAGGGCGAATATACCGGCCTGACCTCGAAGGCGATGACCGCCCCCGACGGCAAGATCCGCATTCCGCTGAACGAAGAGGGCGCCGGCGGCGGCGGCCAGATCGAGGAATATCTGCGCGCCTATAATGGCGAGGGCATCCAGCATATCGCGTTCAGCTGCGACGATCTTTACGCGTCGTGGGACAATCTCGCCGCGCTCGGCAATCCGTTCGCGCCGTCGCCGCCGGCGACCTATTACGAGATGCTTGCCGATCGCTTGCCGGGCCACGGCGAGCCGGTCGATGAACTCCAGTCGCGCGGTATCCTGCTCGACGGATCGACGACCGAGGGCGACCCGCGCCTGCTGCTTCAGATCTTCGGGCAGACGGTGATCGGCCCGGTCTTCTTCGAATTCATCCAGCGCAAGAAGGACGAGGGCTTCGGCGAGGGCAATTTCACCGCCTTGTTCAAGTCGCTCGAAATGGACCAGATTCGCCGCGGCGCGCTCAATGTCGAAACGGAACCCGCCGAATGACCAGCCCGATCAAACTGGGCGGCGTCCACCACGCCGCCTATCGCTGCAAGGACGCGAAGGCGACGGTCGAGTGGTATGAGCGCATGCTCGGCATGACCTACACGACCGCCTTTGCCGAGGATCATGTGCCGTCGACCGGCGAATATGATCCCTATATGCACGTCTTCCTCGATGCGGGGAACGGCAACATTCTCGCCTTTTTCGAGCTGCCCAACCAGCCTGACATGGGCCGCGACGAGAATACGCCGCAGTGGGTGCAGCATCTGGCGTTCAAGGTCGGCAGCTATGACGAACTGGTCCAGGCGAAGGCGCATCTGGAGGCGAACGGCATCGACGTGCTCGGTCCGACGCATCACGGCATCTTCAAGTCGATCTATTTCTTCGACCCCAACGGCCACCGCGTCGAACTCGCCTGCGATATCGGCACCGACGAGCAATATGCCGAGCTGAAGCGCGTCGCGCCGCTGATGCTCGAGGAATGGAGCCGGACCAAAAAGGCGCCGCGCCACGCCGACTGGCTGCATACGGCGGCGAACGAGTAGAACCTGCCGGGAAAGCGACTCTCTTTCTTCGTCACCCCGGACTTGATCCGGGGTCCATGATCCCAGCGTCGCGTCAATGGATCCCGGATCAGGTCCGGGATGACGAGGGATGGGCGGGGTTCGGCAATCCTACGCCCGGTCGAGCCCGATGCTCTCCAGCGTCGCGCCGCTGCAGGCGTCGACCTTCTTTTCGCCCTTGTTGCCCGACAGCGCGCCGATGGCGAGGAAGCCTGCGACGACGGCGACGACGAACGCGCCGGTGACCCAGATCAGATATTTGTCGATGAACGCCTTGATCGGCGCCCCGAACAGCCGGAACAGGACGCCGACGAGCATGAAGGAAAAGGCCCGGCTCGCGAGGCTCGCCCACAGGAAGGTCCAGAAATTCATGTGGATGAAGCCGGCGGTGATCGTCAGCAGCTTGAACGGGATCGGCGTCGCGCCCTTGATCAGGATGATCTCGGCACCATACTGCCGCAGATAACAGGCGGCCGGCGGAAAGGCATCGGTCAGCCCGAGCACCCCGAGCAGCCACAGCCCGACGCTCTCATAGAGGAAGAAGCCGATTCCATAACCGAAGATGCCGCCCGCGACCGAGGCGAGCGTGCAGATGATCGCATAGCGCACTGCCTTTTTCGGGTTGGCGAGGCACATCAGCCCGAGCAGCGGATGCGGCGGAATCGGAAAGAAGCTCGCCTCGACGAAGGACACCAGCGCCAGCCAGAACTCGGCGTGCGGGTGCGCCGACTTCTCCATCGTCCAGTTGTAGAGCCGCTGGATGATCGACGGCTTGCGGACGATTTCGGTCATGCTGGTCCTTTGGCGCGAGGATTTCGCTGCGACGCCTCTATGCCGCCGCCCCGGCGCGAAGTCGAGCCGGTCAGTGGCGGAAGTGGCGCATTCCCGTGAACACCATCGCAAGGCCTGCCGCGTTGGCGGCCGCGATCACCTCGTCGTCGCGGATCGAACCGCCCGGCTGGATGACGCAGGTGGCGCCCGCCTCGACCGCCGCCAGCAGGCCGTCGGCGAAGGGGAAGAAGGCGTCGCTCGCGACCGCGCTGCCGACGGTGCGTGGCTCTGTCCAGCCATGCGATTCCGCCGCTTCGCGTGCCTTGACGGCGGCGATGCGCGCGCTGTCGCGGCGGTTCATCTGGCCCGCGCCGATGCCCGCGGTCGCGCCGCCCTTGGCATAGACGATCGCGTTCGATTTGACATGCTTGGCGATCGTCCACGCAAACAGCGCGTCGGTGAGCTCTTCCTCGGTCGGCGCGCGGTCGGTGACGACCTGCAGGTCGGCGCGCGTGATGCGGCCATTGTCGCGGCTCTGCGCCAGCCAGCCGCCGGCGATCGTCTTCATCATCAGCCCGCCGCGCGCCGGGTCGGGCAGTTCGCCGGTCAGCAGCAGGCGGAGATTCTTCTTCTTCGCGAACACCGCACGCGCATCGGCGTCGGCGTCGGGCGCGCAGACGACTTCGGTGAAGATACCGCTGATCAGTTCGGCGGTCGCGCCGTCGAGCGGCCGGTTGACCGCGATGATGCCGCCGAAGGCCGAGACATCGTCGCATTTCAGCGCCGCGTCATAGGCCTCGGCGATCGTCGCGGCGCTCGCGACGCCGCACGGGTTGGCATGCTTGACGATGACGCAGGTCGGATCGGCCTCGCGGAACTCGGCGACCAGCTCAAGCGCCGCGTCGGCATCGTTGATATTGTTGTAGCTGAGCTCCTTGCCCTGCACCTGCTCGGCCTGCGCGATGCCGCGCGCGGCGGGACCGGCGGGGAGGTAGAGCGCCGCCTTCTGGTGCGGGTTCTCGCCATAGCGGAGTTCGTTGGCGAGCTTGGCGGTCAGCGGCAGCGTGTCGGGGAACAGCTTGCCCTGATCGGCGAAGGCGAACCAGCTCGCGATCATCCCGTCATAGGTCGCGGTGTGCGCAAAGGCGGTCGCGGCGAGCCGCTTGCGCAGCGTCAGCGTCGTGGCGCCGCCATTGGCGTCCATCTCTTCGATCACCGCCGCATAATCCTCGGGCTCGGTGACGATGCCGACGAAGGCGTGGTTCTTTGCCGAGGAGCGGACCATCGCAGGGCCGCCGATGTCGATATTCTCGATGATCGTATCGCGGTCGGCGCCGCTCATGACGGTCTGGAGGAAGGGGTAGAGGTTGACGACGACGAGGTCGATCGCGCCGATGCCATGTTCCTCCATCGATGCGACATGCGCCGCGTCGTCGCGGACGGCGAGGATGCCGCCGTGGACGGTCGGGTGCAGCGTCTTGACGCGGCCGTCCATCATTTCGGGGAAGCCGGTGAGGTCGGCGACGTCGAGGACATTGTGCCCCGCTTCGCGCAGCGCCTTTGCGGTGCCGCCGGTCGACACCAGCTCGACGCCGTGACGGACGAGCGCGGCGGCAAGCTCGGCGAGCCCCGCCTTGTCGCTGACGGACAGCAAGGCGCGGCGGACGGGAATCAGGTCGGTCATGGGACGGGTGGCCTCGGCTGACGGGAAAGACGCGGCTCCCCTAGGCGTGCGCTGCCCGTATCGCAACCCCGCGGGGCGGTTTTTAAAGCCCCAGCGCCGCCGCGATGCGGTCCCAGCGAACCAGTTTGAAGTTCTGCGCGGCGGGCGCGTTATCGCCGTCCTGCGCGAGGAACAGGCCGTCCGGATACTCCGCGCCGAAATGGCCCGCGACGGCTTCGATCCCGTCGGTCTCGCTGGTCGCGCCATATGTCCCGGCAGCGATCGCGAAACGCCCGACATAATCCATCGCGGGCAGGCGAAAGACCGCATAGGCGTTGTCGCCCTGGCTCGACGCGATCAGATAGTGCTGTCCCTTGTGGTCGATCGTCGCCAGCCCCTCGACGTCGGCGACGAGCCGCTCGTTGTCGACGCGCGCGACGAGCCCGGCATAGTCGCGCCGCAGCTTCCAGATCCCGGCGTCTTCTTCGCCCACATACAGCGTGTCGCCATCGAAGACGCAGCCTTCGGCCTGCGTCGGAACCTTCGCTTCCCAATCGACCTCGAAACTCGGCGCGGCGTCGTCGGAAAGTGTCAGCGGGCCGACGCGGATCGTGCCGTCCTTCAGGATCAGCGCGGCGGTGAGCGGCTCGCCTGGCGCCGTTTTCCTGAAGCAGAAGCCATAGGCTTCGCCCGTCCCCGCGGCGGCGCGGCCGAGCGCGGTCAGCGAAGGCTTGTCGGGATCGAGCCGAAACAGCGCGATATGCGCGTTGACGCCGTCGTTGCGGTCGCTCGCGGCGACGATGTTGCCCACGACATCGACATTGTTGACCAGCCCGCCCTTGACGAAGGCAATGTCCTTGCCGGCGAGGTCATAGATGTGGATGCCCGCCTTCTTGTCGGTCGCGATGATCAGCGCGCGCGCCGGATTGGCCGGATCGACCCAGATTGCCGGATCGTCGGCGGCGTCGGCCTTCCCCGTTCCGACAGGGTCGGTTTCGCCGCTCGCGGCCACCGGCACCGGCGGCAGGCCGGCGATCACCGGCTTTGCTCCGCCCGCCGCACACCCCGCTAGGGCGAGCGCGAAGGTCGACAGGAGGAACGGCCTCGGAATCCGGCGCATGATCTTTCCCTATTTTGCCCGTGCGACGCAGGCGCCGCCATCGGGACCGACATCGCCCGTACAGCGCCGCGCGGCAAGCGTCGGTTCGTCGATCTCGATGAGCCGGTTGCCATCCCCGGTCCGTTCGAGGTCGAAGCCGTCGTAAAGCTTGCCCGACGCCGTGAAGGTGCGGAAACGGAGCTTCTTCGGATCGACGTCGACGATCTGGTATAGCTCGGTCGCCTCGGCGACCTTGTCGGGCTGCCACGGCGTACGGTCGTTGAGCGCGTACATTTTCGACCCGGTCACCGACACCAGATAGACCGGGCCCTGGACCGTGCCGTCGGCGCGCGCCTTGGCGCTCGCCTCGCGGCCGGCTTCCGACGTCAGGCGGCTGTAGCAATGGTCGTGGCCCTGCAGCACCAGATCGACCTTGCGCTTGTCGAACACCGGCTTCCATGCTGCCTTGATCTCTGCCGTGTCGTTCGGGCGGGCGCAGGTGAAGACGGGTTGATGGAACAGCACGACGTTCCAGTTCGCCTTGCTCGACGCCAGCGTCTTGTCGAGCCAGTCGGTCTGCGCCTGCATCGATCCGAGGTTGATCGCGGCGGTGCCGTCGAGGACGATGAAGCGGACGCCCTGATAATCGGTATAATAGGTCGTTGCCTTCACCGGATCGGCACCGTTCGCGGGCAGCGCGAACTGCGCGGGCCAATAGGGACCGAGCCGGTAGACCTCGCTGCCGTCGGGCTGCACATCGTCGATATATTCGTGATTGCCCGTCGCCGGTACCTGCGGGACGATCGCATAATTATAGCCGCCGGCCTGATTCCACTCGCCCCATTCGTCGTCGTGGTCAAGGTCATCGCGCTGCGCGACAAGGTCGCCGGCGTGGACGACGAGGCGGATGTCGCCATTGGCGTGGAACGCCTGGCGGATGACGCGGCTGGCGTAGGTGAGGATGCCGTTCTGAATGTCGCCGAGATAGAGGAAGCGGAAGGGCCTGGCGTCGTCGGCCGCGGTACGGAACTGATACCATTCGCTCCACCCCGCCGCGCCCTTGACGCGATAGGTATAGGCGGTGTCGGGGGTCAGGCCGGTGAAACGGATCTGGTGATAGAGGGCGCGGCCATAGCTGCTGGCGACGGGCATCGCCTTGCCGCCGACCAGCCTTGCCTTTTCCTCGAGCGTCGGCCCATCGACCGACACCGCGATCTGGGCCTGGGACTCGGCCTGCGCGGTGTCGGTGCGAAAGGCGACCGCCATCTCGCGCGCCGGGTCGGAGCCCGGCGTCAGGACGATGCGGTCGGGAAGATTCTTCGGCGCGTAGGGAAGGCCGGCAGAGCGGGGGATGGGGGCGCCATCCTCCGTCTGCGTCACGATCGGGAAGCGCGCGGTCGCCGGTTCGGCGGAAAGCGCGGGCCCGCCCCAGAGCGCCATCCCTGCCGCGAGCAGCGGCAGGGCGATACGCTGCGGCATCAGAATTTGACCCGCGCGCCGAACTTCATCGTCCATTTATATTGCTCGAACTGGAGCAGGTTCTGCCGGGCGCCGACATTGTTGTAGGCATAATATTTGGCATTGTTGATATTCACCCATTCGTAGAACACCTGCACCTGCTTGGTGACATCATATTTCGCCGACAGGTCGAGCTGGAAATGATTGTCGATGATGCGATCCTCGGGTGCGTCGTCGCCCAGCTCGTCGAGATATTTGGAACGATAGGTGCCGGCAAGCCGGAGCGAGACCGGGCCCTTCTCGTAACCCAGCGCCGCGTTGAACGTGTGTTTCGAGGCCGACGGCAGGCGAATCTTGCGCAGGTCGGTGATGTCGCCGTCGATCGGCACATGGCCGGTCGCGTCGGTGTAGGTGTAGTTCGCGTTGACCAGCAGCCCGTCGAACGGCGCGGGCAGGAAGCGCAGCGCCTGCGTATAGCTGAGTTCGAGGCCCCAGATCTTGGCGCTGTCGCCGTTGATCGGGATCGTCGCCTCGTCATAGGCGATGCCGTTGTAGGTGCCGGCATCCTCGAGGTTGGTGTCGACGATGAAGTTCTTCACATCCTTGTAGAAGACGCCCGCCGAAAGCGCGCCGTTGTTCGGGAGATAATATTCGACCCCGGCGTCGAAGTTCCACGCTTCATAGGGCTTGAGGTCGGGGTTGCCAAACTCGCCTTCGCGCTCGTTGTCGTCATTCTGTTCGATCGTGAAGCGCGGTGCGAGCTTCGACAGCTTGGGGCGGACAAGGCTCTTGTAGCCCGCCGCACGCAGCACGAGATTCTGCTGCGGCTCCCAGCGGACGGTCAGGCTGGGCAGCCAATGGTCGTAATTGCGCTTGAACTGGTTCGGCACGCTGATGACCGTATCGTCCTCGGCTTCCGATCCGTCGGGCAGTTCGCCGCCCTCTTCGATCAGCGTGACGGTGTTGGCGCGGATGTCGTTCTTGGTGTGCTCATAACGGACGCCGCCGATGACGCGGAGCGTCGCGCTGTCCCAGCGGCCGAGCAGGTAGCCGGCCATGACGTCCTCGCTCACCGAATAATCCTCGACCGTCGAGTCGAACAGCGAATCGAGTTCGTTGAGTTCGAAAGCGTCGCGGTCGGCGTTGAAGAAGCGGCGCACGCCGCGCTTGTCGAGCACCGGCGAAATATCGGTGATGCGATAGGTCTGGCCGCCGACGAGGTCGGCCATCGTCAGGTCGTCCATTTCCCAATATTGGGTTTCGAGATTGTAGCTCTTGTCGCGCCAGCGGCCCTTGGCGCCGGCCTGGACGGTAAAGCTGCCGCCGTCCGTCACGAATTCGCGGCCGAGATCGAACCGGGCGCCCCATTCTTCGTCCTGCGAAGCCGACAGGCCGGTGACCTGGACGCTGTCGAGTTCATATTGCGATGGATCGGCGAAATCGGCGATCGCCCCGGCGCTGCCGCCGACCGTGTAGCGCGGCCGGCGCGGGTCGGCGAAGTCGAGGCCGAGCTCGAGGCCTTCGTCTTCGAAGGTCCGCTCGAAGTTGGCGGGGTCGATCGAGCCGTTCTCGCGCTCGGTCGATTTCGCATAGCTCACCGAATATTTGGCGTGCCATCCGTTGCTGTCGGTCTCGCCGCCCAGTGCGATGCTGCGGATGCGCTGGCGCTCGAAGCGATCCTTGAGCGAGCGCTGGATCCCGATTTCACCGTCGGCGTCGCTGTAGACGAGATCGGCACCGGTACCGGTGATCTCGCCAGCATCCTCGAGCTTCAGGCTCGTCTCGCGGCGATATTCCTGGTCGTCGAACTGGCTGTAGATGCCGCGGGCATAGAGCTTGGTCGACGAACCGACGCGGAAATCGAGGTTCAGGTTCGCCGACAGGCGCTTCCGCTCGACGTCATAGTCGCGATAATTGACCTCTTCGGTCGTGATCTGGCCGTCGTCGTTCACGTCCCAGCCGTCGGCCTCGACATTGTCGGTCTCGAACTTGCGCTGATAATAGGAGATGCCGCCCGAAATGCCGACATTGTCCGACAGCCGCTGCGCGAAATCGATGCTGCCCTTCGGCGTCAGCTTTTCCGAATAATCGTTATAGCTGCCCTCGACCTTTGCGGTCAGCAGGTTCTTGCGGCGCTCGAAGGCGCTGGTCGTGTGGATTTCGATCGACGCGCCGATCGTGTCGGCGTCCATGTCGGGGGTCAGCGACTTCTTGACCTCGATCGATTCGATGCTGTCGCTCGAGATCACGTCGAGCGCGACCGAGCGGACGTCGCTTTCGGGCGCGGGCAGGCGAACGCCGTTGACCGAGGTCGCGTTGAGTTCGGGGTCGAGGCCGCGGACCGAGACGAAGCGGCCCTCGCCCTGATCGTTGAGGATGTTGATGCCGGGCAGACGGCGCAGCGATTCGGCGACATTCTGGTCGGGGAACTGGCCGACCGCGTCGCGGGTCAGCACGCTTTCGACGCCGTCGGCGGCTTTCTGGCGCGACAGCGCGCTCGCCTGCGTCGCTGACTGGCCGAGGACGAGGATGCTGTCGTCGGTGCCGAGGACGACCTTCACGCTCAGATTGCCGCTTTCGGGGACGCTGATCGTCTGGGTGCGCGGTTCGGCGCCGACATAGCGGGCTTCGAGCGTATAGGTGCCGGCAGGCACGTCGGCGAAGCGGAAGCTGCCGTCGCGATCGGCTTCGGCGACGCGGCCGAGTTCGACGATGCGAAGCTGCGCCCCCTGCAGCGCGCGCGTGTCGCTGGCGTCGGTTACCGACCCGGTGAGGTCGCCGGCGTACGCGGTGACGGGAAGGGCGGCGGCGAGCGAAAGGCAGGTGCCGAGCAGGATGCGTGAACGAACGGTACGAAGCTGGTGCATGATGTCCCCCGAGGAGTGCGATTAATCGCCGGGGCCTGTTGGCTCCCGGCGAGTCGAGGGGGCCAGTGACAGCGCTCTGTGACCGCTGTGTTACGCGACTGTCACACGACTGCAACAGAAGGTAAGCGGTGTCGGGCAAGTCGGCGAAATCGGGGGGAAGTTGGCATCGGGGAAAATTTCACGCGGATCGAAGGGCGGCGCTCGGCTGAAGGCAGGCATTTTCCTCTTCGTCACCCCGGACTTGATCCGCGGTCCATGACTTCGGCGCCGCGGTGGATCCCGGATCAAGTCCGGGATGACGAAAGTGAGAGACGGGAATGCCCGCTTCCCACCCTAAGCCGCCATCGCATTCCAGCGCCCCGAATCCAATTGACCTCACGCCAATTCGATATAAATATGATATCATAATTATATCGAGTGATTCGGAGGGAAATATGGTCGATACGGGAACACCCGCGCTGAACCGCAGTCGCGAGACACGCGCGAATACGCAAAGCGGCTATCTGATGCTGCTGATCTGGCTGGCGCTGCTCGGCGTCGCCGCTTGGGCGCTTATCACCAACATCAACGGGGGAGGCGAGGTCGCATGGAAGTGGGTCGTGCTGGGCGTCAGCGCCTTTGCCGGCACGCTCATCCTCTGCGGCTTTTACCTCATCAACCCCAACGAAGCCGCGGCGATCCAGCTGTTCGGTGCCTATAAGGGGACCGACCGGCAGGAAGGGCTGCGCTGGATCCTGCCCTGGCTGTCGCGCAAGAAGATCGCGGTCCGCGCCAACAACGTCATTTCGGACAAGATCAAGGTCAACGACCTGCGCGGCAATCCGATCGAGATGGCGGCGCAGGTGGTATGGCGGGTCACCGACACCGCGCAGGCGTTGTTCGATGTCGACGACTACAAGGAATTCGTCATGGCGCAGATCGAGGCGGCGGTGCGCTCGATCGGTTCGCGCTATCCCTATGACGATATCGAGCATCAGGAAATCACCCTGCGTGGCAACCATGACGAGGTCGGGGTCGAACTCCGCAAGGCGCTGATCGAACGGCTGAGCGTCGCGGGGATCACCGTCGACGAATGCGGGCTGACGCATCTCGCCTATGCGCAGGAAATCGCCGGTGCGATGCTGCGTCGCCAGCAGGCCGAGGCGGTGATCTCGGCGCGCAAGAAGCTCGTCGAGGGCGCGGTCGGCATGGTCGAGATGGCGCTCGACCAATTGAGTGCCAAGGGCGTCGTTCACCTCGATGACGAGCGCCGCGCCGCGATGGTGTCGAACCTGATGGTTGTGCTGTGCAGCGAACGCGATACGCATCCGGTGGTCAACGCCGGCTCGCTCTATTGATCCCGGCGTAGCGAGACGAACTATGCCGGCGCCTGCCAAAAAAGCTTTCGCACTCCGCCTCGATCCCGCGCTTTACGCGGCGATCGAACGGATCGCGGCCGCCGAACTGCGCAGCGCCAATGCCGAAATCGAGGTATTGCTCCGCGAAGCGCTCGCGCGGCGCGGCGTGGGCGTCAAGGCGCCGGTGCCCGCGAAGCGCGGCCGGCCGCCGAAGGAGAATTGAGATGCTCCACCTGCTCCTGGACGACCGCCCGTGGTTCCGCCCCAAGCGTCGCGGCTATGGCACCGGCATGCCAATCGCCTGGCAGGGCTGGGCGATGCTGGCCCTGCATATCGCGTCGATCACCGGCGTGGCCGTCCTCTTGCAGGGCCGGCCCCTCCTGTTGCCGTTCGCGGTCGTCATCGCCGGCCTCGCCCCAATGCCGCTTTATCGCGCCAAAACTGCGGGCGGCTGGCACTGGCGTTAGGCTTTTTTGTCGCCCCGGCGAACATTCGTGGCATGCGGCCTTGTCAGGGCCTTTCCGCCGCTTGCCCCCTGGTAAGTTGATGGTTAAGGCCGGTCCATGACCGCCGACCCATCAACGTCCCCAGCCGCCCCCGTCCGCATCGCCCCGTCGATCCTCAGCGCCGATTTTGCGCGGCTGGGCGAAGAGGTGCGCGCCATCGAGGCCGCCGGCGCCGACTGGGTGCATATCGACGTCATGGACGGCCATTATGTCCCCAATCTGACGATCGGCCCGATGGTGGTGAAGGCGCTGCGCCCGCACTCGACGCTGCCCTTCGATGTCCATCTGATGATCAGCCCGGTCGACCATTTCCTCGACGCCTTTGCGGCGGCGGGCGCCGACATCATCACCGTCCACCCCGAGGCGGGGCCGCATATCCACCGCACCGTCCAGCACATCAAGTCGCTCGGCAAGCAGGCGGGCGTCTCGCTCAATCCGGGCACCCCGGCGAAGATGCTCGACTATCTGATCGACGACATCGACCTTGTCCTGATCATGAGCGTCAATCCGGGTTTCGGCGGCCAGAGCTTCATTTCCAGCCAGCTTCGCAAGATCGAGGCGGTGCGCAAGATGATCGACAAGTCGGGGCGTGACATCCGCCTCGAGGTCGACGGCGGCATCGACGCGGGCACCGCGCCGCTGGCGATTGCGGCGGGCGCCGATGTGCTCGTCGCGGGGACCGCGACCTTCAAGGGCGGCCCCGATGCCTATGCCGACAATATCCGGCGGCTGCGCGGCGGCGCCTGAGGAATGGTGAAGCCGGTGATCGCTCCCAAAGATCATGAGCCGGACGCCGCTGCCGACGCCGATGCGCTCGACGACACCATCGAGCCCGGCAAACGCCTGATCCGCCTGCCCGCCGACAAGGGGCTGTCGCTCGGCGACCGGATCGCCAACCAGATTACGCGGCTGACCTGGCGCACCCCGCTCCACGCCTTCCGCCTCAAGGGCCGCTTCCCGCTCAAGCTGCTCGGCGTGCCCGAGGATCCGGTGCCCGGCGACACCCGCGCGGGGACGGCGATCCGCGCCGGCCACTTCCTCCATCGCGGACTCAAGCTGCCGCTCCATGAACTCGATTTCGCCAATCTCGACGTCGTGCCGACCTTCGCCGATTATCTGCACAGCTTTGCGTGGCTGCGCGATCTCGCCGCCACCGGCACGCGGTCCGACGGCGTGCCGATTGCCGAGACGATGGTGCGGCAATGGCTGGGCGTGCATGGCGAAGCGGTCAGCGAGCCCGCGTGGCAGGCCGACAATACCGGCTGGCGCATCCTGTTCTGGGCCGCGCACGCGCCGCTGATCCTGTCGTCGAGCGACCTCATCTATCGCTCGGCGGTGCTCAATCATCTGGCGCGCGCGGCACGCCATCTCGACCGCGTCGCCGACAAGACGCGCCCCGGCATTGGCCAGATGGTGGCGTGGGTCGGCATCGTCGCCGCATCGCTACTGATGCCCGGCGGCGAGCCGCGGCAGGTGTTCGGCGAGGCGGGGCTCCGCAAGGTGCTCGAGACGAGCTTCTACGCCGACGGCGGCAATATCTCGCGCTCGCCGCAGGCGCAGCTCGATGCGATCATGGCGCTGTCGATGCTCGCCAAAATCTACGAGATGCGCCGCATGGAAGTGCCGCCTTTCGTGCAGGAGGTGCTGGCGCGCGCCGTCCCCGCGCTGCTCGGCCTGACCCACAGCGATGGCGGGATGGGGAGCTGGCAGGGCAGCGGCGCGACGTCGGCGAGCGACATCCAGGCGATCGTCCGGGCCAGCGGCGTCCGCACCCGCCCGCTCAAGCAGGCGCGCGACTGGGGCTATCAGCGGCTCGTCGCCAACAAGGTCGTGCTGCTCGCCGATGCGGCGCCGCCGCCGATCGCCCGCGTGACCGAGGCGGGCTGCGCCTCGACGCTCGCTTTCGAACTCAGCGACGGCGACGAACGCATCGTCGTCAATTGCGGCGGCGCGGCGCTCACCGGCGCGACGATCCCCGCCGATCTGGCGCGTGGGCTCCGCACTACGGCTGCGCATTCGACATTGATCCTCGCCGACAGCAATTCGACCGCGATTCTCGCCAATGGCTCGCTCGGCAAGGGGGTGACCGAGGTCGAGCTCGACCGCCGCGAAACGCCGCAGGGCAGCCGGCTGGAGATGAGCCATGACGGCTATGCGCGCCGCCACGGGCTGATCCATCGCCGCCTTCTGATCCTGTCGCCCAACGGCCGCGAACTGCGCGGCGAGGACATGCTGCTCCCCGCCCCGCGCACGCGGCGCAAGGGCGACAAGGGCTTTGCGCTGCGCTTCCACCTCGGCCCCAATCTGTCGGCCAGCCTGACCGCCGACCGGCTCGGCGCGCTGCTCCGCATCGCGGGCGGGCCGCTGTGGCAGTTCCGCACCTCCGAAGGCGCGCTCGAAATCGAGGAAAGCCTGTGGGTCGACGGCGAGGGCCGCCCGCACCCGGGCGAACAGCTCGTCGTCACCGGCATCGCGCCCGCGGGCGGCGCGAGCATCGGCTGGATCTTCAAGCATATCGGCTAGGGCAATCACGCCCTGGCCCAGCTTCCACGCCCTAGCCCAGCTTCGTCATCCCGGACTTGATCCGGGATCCACGGCAGCGCCGAAGTCATGGACCCCGGATCAAGTCCGGGGTGACGATGGCAGATGGATCGGCCTCTGGCCGCTCCCGACCAATCCTACTCCACCGGGAAGCCCCGCTTCCTCAGCAGCGCCGACACATCAGGGTCGCGGCCGCGGAACGCGCGATAGGCTTCGGCGCGGTCGGTTTCGTTGCCGGTCATCAACAGGATGGTGCGGAACTTGTCGGCGACCGTGCGGTCCCACGGGCCGCCCGCTTCGGTGAAGGCCGCCCAGGTGTCGGCATCCATCGTTTCGGACCAGAGATAGCTGTAATAGCCCGCCGAATAGGCGTCGCTGCTGAACAGGTGGCCGAACTGCGGCAGGCGGTGCCGCATGACGATTTCCTTCGGCATGCCCATTTCGGCGAGGGTTTCGCGTTCGAACGCATCGACATCGGCCGGCGGCGTCTTGCGGTCGTGCAGTTTCATGTCGACGATCGCGCTCGCCAGATATTCGACGGTATTGAACCCCTGATTGAACTTGTCGGAAGCAAGGATCTTGTCGACCAGCGCCTGCGGCATCGGCTCGCCCGTCTTGTAGTGCGTCGCATATTTCGACAGCACTTCGGGGGTCATCAGCCAGTTCTCGTTCACCTGGCTCGGATATTCGACGAAGTCGCGGGGCACGCCTGCCAATGCGGGATAGGTGACGTGCTGCAGCAGATAATGGATGCCGTGGCCGAATTCGTGGAACAGCGTCTGCGCGTCGTCGAGGCTGATCAGCGTCGGCTCGCCTTTTGCCGCTTCGGTGAAATTATTGTTGTTCGACGCCAGCACATTGCGCTCGCCGCCAAGCGTCTGCTGGCTGCGATAGGTCGTCATCCAGGCGCCCGAGCGCTTGCCGTCGCGCGCGAAATTGTCGAGGTAGAAGACGCCGACATTCTTGTTCGTCTTGAGGTTATAGACCTCGAAGGTGCGGACCTTGGGGTCGAAGACCGGGATCGTGCCGGTGTTTTCGCGGAAACCGAGATCATAGAGCTGCCCCGCCGACCAGAACATCGCGTCGCGCAGCTTGTCGAGCTGGAGATAGGGCTTCACCTCGCTTTCCTCGAGGTCGTATTTCGCCTTGCGGACCTTCTCCGAATAAAAGCGATAATCCCACGGTTCGATCGTGATTTTCGGGCCATTGCCGGCTTTGGCTTCGGCATCGGCGATCGCCTGCATATCGGCGACCTCTTCCTTCACGCGCGCAACCGCGGCAGGCCAGACCTTCATCATCAGGCCCATCGCCGCTTCGGGCGTCTTCGCCATCGTGTCGGCCATGCGGTAATGCGCGTGGGTCGGAAAGCCGAGCAGTTCGGCGCGCTGCTGGCGCAGTTTCAATATCTCGACGATCGTCGCATTGGTGTCGTTCGCGTCGCCATTGTCGCCGCGGCTGATAAACGCCTTGTAGACGCGCTCGCGAAGCGCGCGGTTCGTTGCGCCCTGCAGCACCGGCTGCGCCGACGACCGGGTGTTCTTGATTGCCCACTGGCCGGGCTTGCCCTGCGATTCCGCAGCCGATGCGAGCGAGGCGACGAAGCCGGGTTCGAGCCCCGCGAGTTCATTCTTGTCGGTGACGAAGGTGTAGAGCTTTTCGTCGCCGAGCAGCTTCGACGAGAAAGCGGAGAACAGGCCTTCCAGCTTCGAATTCATCTGGACGAGCTTCGCCTTGTCGGCCGCCGAAAGGTTGGCGCCATCGCGCACCATCTCGTCATAGCTGCGCTCGACGATGCGGATCTGCTGCGCGTTGAGCCCGCTCGAATTGCGCTTGTCATACACCGCCTTGTAGCGGGCGAAGAGCTTGGGATCGAGGAACAGCTCGGTGTAGAAAGTAGTGAGCTTGGGGCTCCATTCGGCGTCGATGTCCTCGACGCGGTCGTTCGACTTGTTCGACGTCTGCACGCCCCACAGCGCGAAGAGCCGTTCCATCGTATCGCCGGCGAGCATCATCGGCACATGGGTGTTTTCGAAGGTCGGTTCGGCAGGATTGTCGATCACCGCCTGCACGTCGGCCTTGGTTTCGGCCATCGCCTTCTGGAAGGCGTCGGGGAAGAGTTCGGGGTCCATCTTGTCCCACGGCGGCACCCCCTCGAACGGCCCGGTCCATTTGGCGAGCATCGGATTGTCGCCCGCGGGTGCAGTGGCGGCGGGAGCCGGGGCGGGTTGGGCGGCGGAGGCGGTCTGGATATCCATGATCGTATAACCCATGATCATCGCGGTGGATGCAAGCATCATCGACAGGCGGCGACGGACAGCGGGCGCGGGGCGCGACATATTGATCTCCCGGGGAAAGCGGTTTCGCGTGAAACCATGATGGGACGTGCCTTAACCCGATATGACAGCGGGGTGCAAGCCGGTCCTAAAAGCCGAAATCGGGCTGGGTCAGGCCGGGAACATCGACCCGGAAGCGGAAGACGCCGCCCGCATGCGGCTGCGCCCGCCGTTCGTCGTCGGTCAGATTCTTGCCGGCGCTGGTAACGAAAGCGGTCCGCATATCTGCGCCGCCGAAGGCGATCATCGTCGGGCGCTGGACGGGCAGATCGACCGTGTGGACGATCTCGCCCGCGGGTGACAGCCGAACGACGCGCCAGCCGTCCCACAGCGCCGACCAGTAGCAGCCCTCGGCATCGACCGCGGCGCCGTCGGGGCGGCCATTCCCATATTCGAACTGGTGGAAGATACGCCCTTCGCCCAATGTCCCGGTGGCCGGATCGACATCATAGGCGCGGACGGCGTGGGTCGGCGTGTCGGCGTGATAGAAAATGCGCCCGTCGGGGCTGAACGCCGCACCGTTGCTGGTGGTGAGGCCGCCGAATATTTCGATTAGCGATCCGTCGGGGTCGAGGCGATAGAGCGTCGCGGCCGGGTTCGCCTTGTCGTTCGTCAGGCTGCCGACCCACAGCCGCCCGGCAGCGTCGACGCAGCCGTCGTTGAAGCGCTGTTCGGGCCTGTCGGCGAGCACTGCCGGGCCGAACGGGCGCGGCGCGGCGCCCCAGGCGTCGATCAGCGCGCAGCCGTCCTCGAGCGCCGCGACCAGCCCGCCACCCGCGCGCGGCGCGATGCAGCCGACCTGCTGACCCAGCAGCATGACCTCGTCGGCGCCGGTGACAGGGTCGGTGCGATGGATTTTGCGGCCCTCGATATCGACCCAGTAGAGGCGCGCTTCGGCGGCATGCCAGCGCGGCGATTCGCCGAGCAGTGCGCCGGCGTCGAGGAGAAGATCGACCATGAAGCGGTGTTAGCGCGGCGCGCCGACGCTGCCCAGCGACTGCAATCCTATTCGTTATTCGTCCGGCCGCCCTCGTCACCCCGGACTTGATCCGGGGTCCATTCCCGCCGGCGCTGGATGAATGGATCCCGGATCAAGTCCGGGATGACGAAGGAAACTAGTGTGACCGCGAAAGAGTTTCTTGCCGTAGCGTCTTTATACTTGACGTGCACGTAAACGTAAGGTCTTTTGGCCGGGAAGATGCGGCCGACTCCCCGCTCGCGTTCGGCTGCTCCAAGGGAAAGGAAAATGATGTCGCTCGATAACCTCTCGCGCACCGCCTATGGCGAGGACCATGAAGCCTTCCGTTCGACGGTGCGCCAGTTCCTCGAAAAGGAAGTCGCTCCGAATCAGGCGAAGTGGGCCGACGACGGCATCGTTCCCAAGGATTTGTGGCCGAAGGCGGGCGAGCTCGGCATGCTGTGCCCGACGGTTCCCGAGGAATATGGCGGGCTCGGCCTCGATTTCGGCTATAATGCGATCGTCGACGAGGAAAGCGCCTATTATGGCCGCGTGACGACGGGCTTCTCGCTCCAGTCGGACATCGTCACCAGCTATATCGTCAAATATGGCAGCGAAGAGCAGAAGAAGCACTGGCTGCCCAAGATGGTGTCGGGCGAGGTGATCACCGCGATCGCCATGACCGAACCGGGTACCGGCAGCGACCTGCAGGGCATGCGCACGACTGCGAAGAAGGATGGCAATCACTATGTCATCAACGGGTCGAAAACCTACATCACCAACGGCCAGAACGCCGACCTGATCCTCGTCTGCGTCAAGACCGACACCGAGGTCCAGCCGGCGTGGAAGGGCGTTTCGATCGTCCTCGTCGAGGCCGACCGCGAAGGCTATAAGCGCGGCCGTAACCTCGACAAAATCGGGCAGGACGAGGCCGACACGTCGGAAATGTTCTTCGAGGACGTCCGCGTGCCGATCACCAATTGCCTCGGCGAAGAGGGGCAGGGCTTCATCTATCTGATGAGCGAGCTTCCCCAAGAAAGGCTTTCGATCGCGGTGTCGGCACAGGCCTCGGCGCAGCGCGCGTTCGACGACACGGTCGAATTCACCCGCGACCGCAAGGCATTCGGCAAGCCGGTTCTCGATTTCCAGAACACGCGCTTCGTTCTCGCGGACCTCAAGACCAAACTGCAGGTCGGCTGGGCGCATCTCGACTGGGCGCTGGCGCGGCACCTGAAAAAGGAACTGACCCCCGAAGAGGGCGCCGCGGCGAAGCTGTGGCACACCGACCTGCAGTGGGAGGTGATGGACAAGTGCCTGCAGCTCCACGGCGGTGCGGGTTACATGAACGAATATCCGATCGCCCGCGCCTGGCGCGCGGCGCGCGTGACGCGGATTTTCGGCGGCACCAACGAAATCATGAAGGAACTGATCGGGCGCAAGCTCTGATCGTTTGAAATCGCAGGAAAGGAATTCTCCCATGGCTCATGCATATATCGTCGACGCGGTCCGGACCGCCGGCGGCAAGCGTGGCGGTAAGCTCGCCGGCGTCCACCCGGTCGATCTCGGCGCCGCGGTGTTCGACGCGATCGCCGCCCGCAATGATTTCGACACGTCGAAGATCGACGACGTCATCACCGGCTGCGTGTCGCAGGGCGGGCAGCAGACGATGGACCTTGGCCGCAACGCCGTTCTCGCGTCGAACCTGCCCGACTCGATCCCGGCGGTCACGATCGATCGCCAGTGCGGCTCGTCGCAGCAGGCGATGATGTTCGCGGCGCAGGCGGTGATGTCGGGGACGCAGGACATCGTCCTCGCCAGCGGCATCGAAAGCATGACGCGCGTGCCGATGGGATCGGTGGCAACGCTGTTCATCAAGGAAGGCCTTGGCCATTATAAATCGGAGCGGCTCGAGGAAAAATATCCCGGCATCATGTTCAGCCAGTTCATGGGCGCCGAAATGATCGTCAAGAAGCACGGCTTCAGCAAGGACGACCTCGACGCCTATGCGCTGGAAAGCCACCGCCGCGCGAAGGCGGCGACCGAAGCGGGCCATTTCAAGCGCGAGATCGTCGGCGTCGACGTCGACACTCCCGAAGGCCGCCAGACCCATCTGGTCGACGAAGGCATCCGCTTCGACGCGACGCTGGAGGGCATCGCCGGCGTCAAGCTGCTCCAGGAAGGCGGCTCGATCACCGCTGCTTCGTCGAGCCAGATCTGCGACGGCGCTTCGGCAGCCTTGATCGTCTCCGAACAGGCGCTGAAAGATCACGGCCTGACGCCGCGCGCGCGCATCCACCATGTTTCGGTGACGGCGGGCGATCCGGTGATCATGCTCGAAGAACCGCTGTTCGCGACCGAAAAGGCGCTGAAGCGCGCGGGCATGAAAATCGAAGATATCGATGCCTATGAAGTCAACGAGGCCTTCGCGCCCGTGCCGCTCGCCTGGCTCAAATATCTTGGCGCCGATCATGCGCGGCTGAACGTCCACGGCGGTGCGATCGCGCTCGGCCACCCGCTCGGCGCCAGCGGTACCAAGCTGATGGCGACGCTGCTCGGCGTGCTCGATGCGACCGGTGGCAAATATGGCCTGCAGACGATGTGCGAAGGCGGCGGCCAGGCCAACGTCACGATCATCGAACGGCTGTAAACCAACAGAAAATCGGCGTCGCCCCCGCGAAAGCGGGGGCCGCTGGCAACCTAGCGCTACCTCGATAGCGGCCCCCGCCTTCGCGGGGGCGACGTTTTAAGGGAGAATGACATGAAACTCGATTCCACCGTATCCGCCGTCGTCACCGGCGGCGCCTCGGGCCTTGGCGCTGCGACGGCGCGCGCGCTCGCCGCCAAGGGCGTCAAGGTCGCGATCTTCGACCTGCAGGAAGAAAAGGGCAAGGCAATCGCCGCCGAGCTCGGCGGCGTTTTCTGCGAATGCAACGTCACCGACGACGCGTCGGTCGATGCCGCCTTTGCCAAGGCACGCGAGGCGCATGGTCAGGAGCGCATCCTCGTCAACTGCGCCGGCACCGGCAACGCGATCAAGACCGCGAGCCGCAGCAAGGAAGACGGCAGCATCAAGCATTTCCCGCTCGATGCGTTCAACTGGATCATCCAGATCAACCTCGTCGGCACCTTCCGCTGCATCGCCAAGTCGGCGGCGGGCATGCTGACGCTCGACCCGATGGCGGACGGCGAACGCGGCGCGATCGTCAATACCGCGTCGGTCGCGGCCGAGGATGGCCAGATCGGCCAGGCCGCCTATTCGGCGTCGAAGGGCGGCGTCGTCGGCATGACGCTCCCGATCGCGCGCGATCTCAATAACGAGAATATCCGGGTGAACACCATCCTGCCCGGCATCTTCGACACCCCGCTGCTCGCCGGCGCGCCACAGAATGTCCGCGATGCGCTTGGCGCCTCGGTGCTCAACCCGAAGCGGCTCGGCAACCCCGACGAATATGCCAATCTTGCGCTGTGCATGATCGAGAACGGTTATTTCAACGGCGAGGATGTCCGCCTCGACGGCGGCATCCGCATGGCGCCGCGCTGATATGCCCAAACCGGAAAGCTGGCGGCTCGACGCCGCCAGCTACCCCGTCCACCTCGACCTGCAGACGCGGTTCCAGGACATGGACGTCAACGGCCACCTCAACAATGTGGCCTTTGCGGCGCTGTTCGAAAGCGGCCGGGTGCTGCTCAACCGCGACGTGCGCCCGCTGAGCGAGCGCCCCGCGAACGAGCGGACGATGGTGGCGGCGGTCGAGATCAATTATCTCGCCGAGGGCAATTTTCCCGATCCGGTGCGGATCGCGACCGGGATCGGCCGGTTCGGCACGTCGAGCTGGACGATCGTGCAGGCGATGTTCCAGAACGGCCGCGCGATCGCGACCTGCGATACCGTTGTCGTGTGCCGTACCGACGGCGAAGCGAAACCGCTCCGTGCCGAGATGGTCGCCGAACTCGAAATGAAGCTGGCGAAACCAGTCTAGAGCTTTTTGTCGGCGTCGGGCACCGACCGGATCAGGTCGCGCGCGAAGCCGATCAGGCCGATCTGCCGCCGCCGCTTCAGCCGTTCGGCGCGCAGGATGGCGCGGACCTCGTCGAAGCAGCCGTCGACATTGTCGTTGATCAGCACATAGTCGTAGCCGTCCCAGTGGCTGATCTCGTTCGCGGCGCGTTCCATTCGCGCGGCGATCACCTCGTCGCTGTCGGTGTTGCGGCTGCGCAGGCGGCGCTCGAGCTCTTCCATCGTCGGCGGCAACACGAAGACGCGCACGACGTCGGGGCCGGCCTCCTGATAGAGCTGCTGCGCGCCCTGCCAGTCGATGTCGAACAGCACGTCCTTGCCCGCGGCGAGCAGGTCCTCGACCGGCGCGCGCGGCGTGCCGTAGCGATGGCCGAAGACATGCGCCCATTCGAGGAATTCGCCCTCGGCCGCCATCTTCTTGAAGGTTTCGGTGTCGACGAAATGATAATGGACGCCGTCGACCTCGCCCGGGCGCGGCGGGCGCGTGGTCGCGGAGATCGAGAGCGCGATGTCGCTGTCCGCGTCGAGCATCATGCGCGAGATGGTGGTCTTGCCCGCGCCCGAGGGCGAGGAGAGGACGAACAACACGCCGCGGCGGTTGAGATGGACGCTGTCAGCCATGCGCGCTATTCGCCTGACCAGCGGCAGCGGTCAAGCGGGAAGGACAGCGCGGATGGCGGGGATTTCACGAACGGGCTGGCTGGTCGCGGCGGCGCTCCTCGCGCTCTTCACCGCCATATTGTTCGCGATGGGACGCCCGCCGATCTGTCCGTGCGGCACCGTCAGCCTGTGGCACGGCGTCGTCCAGTCGAACCAGAACAGCCAACAGATTTCGGACTGGTACAGCTTCAGCCATGTCATCCACGGCTTCATCTTCTATGGCCTGTCGCGCTGGCTGATCCCGCGCCGGCCGCTCTGGGTCGCGCTGGCGCTGGCGATCGGGATCGAGGGCGCGTGGGAAATCCTCGAAAATTCCAGCATCATCATCGACCGCTATCGCGAGGTTACGATGGCTTACGGTTATGCGGGCGATTCGATCCTCAATTCGGTCAGCGACGCGCTGTTCATGATGCTCGGCTTCCTCGCCGCAAGCCGGATGCGCTGGTGGGCGACGCTGGGCCTCGCGATCATCTTCGAGCTGTTCACACTATGGACAATCCGCGACAATCTGACGCTGAATGTGCTGATGCTGGTCTCGCCGGTCGAGGCGATCAAGGAATGGCAGGCCGGCGGCTGAGCGTCAGTGGAGCGCTGCGCTGCGTCCGTTGGCATCAAGCGGGATCGCGGGGGGCAAGGCGTCGCCGATCGTCTCGCCATCGGTCGGCTCATTTGTGATCCCGGCATAGGGATCGACCACCCCGGCGTTGCCCAGCGCGGCGTCCATAGCATGCGCTTCCTCGGCTGCCTTGCGCGCCTCGGCGCGCTCGGCCCATTTCTTGGTGAGATAGCCCGCCGCAACCGTCGCCGCGAGCACCGCATAGCGCTGCGGGAACAGGCGCCGCGCCGCGAACAGCGTGCCCGCGCCGATCACCGCGCCGGCGATGCCATGATTGCCTTTCTGGCGGCCGATCGCGCTGCCGAGCACGCCGCCGATGATCCGACCCATCATCTCGTCTCTCCTTCGATATTATCAATCCGCAGGATCGGCACCGGTTCCCTGGTTTTCCGGCCCCAGCATTGTCCGCGGATCGACGACCCGGTCAAAGGTTTCGGCGTCGACATAGCCAAGGTCAAGCGCCGCTTCCTTCAGCGTGCTCCCCGTTTCATGCGCATGTTTGGCGATCTTCGCCGCCTTGTCGTACCCGATCTCGGGCGCGAGCGCGGTGACGAGCATCAGCGAGCGGTTCATGAGGTCGTCGATACGGGCGCGATTGGGTTCGATTCCGGCGACGCAATGTTCGGTGAAACCGGCCATGCCGATGGCGAGTAGCTCGATGGAGCGCAGCACGTTCGACCCGATCAGCGGTTTGAAGACATTGAGTTCGAGATGGCCCTGAAGGCCCCCGACGGTGACCGCCTGATGGTTGCCGATCACTTGCGCCGCGACCATCGTCAGCATTTCGCACTGGGTCGGGTTGACCTTGCCCGGCATGATCGAGCTGCCGGGCTCGTTCGCGGGCAGGTCGAGTTCGCCGAGCCCGGCGCGTGGTCCCGAACCGAGCAGGCGGATGTCGTTGGCGATCTTGGTCAGCGCAACCGCCAGTGTATTGAGCGCGCCCGAGAAGAAGACGAGCCCGTCGTTCGACGCCAGCGCCTCGAACTTGCTCTCCGCGGGTTCGAAGGCGATTCCCGTGCTGCGCGACAGTTCCGCCGCGATCGCGACGTCGAAGCCGGCGGGGGCGTTGAGCCCGGTGCCGACCGCGGTGCCGCCCTGCGCAAGCTTGCAGATATCGTCGGTCAGCGCGCCTTCGATCCGGGCGCGGCATGCGTTGAGCTGCGCGACATAGCCGGAGAACTCCTGCCCCAGCGTCAGCGGTGTCGCATCCTGCAAATGGGTGCGGCCGATCTTGACGATGTCGTTCCACGCTTCGGCCTTGGCGGCGAGGGCATCGGTCAGTTCGGCAAGCGCCGGGAGCAGCCGCGCCGTCGTCTCGACCGCCACCGCGATGTGCAGCGCGGTCGGAAAGCTGTCGTTCGACGACTGGCCCATATTGACATGATCGTTGGGATGAACCGGGGATTTGCCGCCGCGCGTTCCGGCAAGCTTTTCGTTGGCGATGCCGGCGATCACCTCGTTTGCGTTCATGTTCGACTGGGTGCCGCTTCCCGTCTGCCAGATGGTGAGCGGGAACTGGTCGTCATATCCGCCCGCGACCACCGCATCCGCCGCGGCGGCGATCGCTTCGGCGACCCCCGCGTCGAGGCCGTGCGCGCGATTGACCCGCGCCGCCGCGCCCTTGATCCGTGCGAGGGCATGCACGATCGGCAGCGGCATGCGCTCGTGCGCGGGAAAGGCGAAATTGTGGCGGCTGCGTTCGGTCTGCGCGCCCCAATAGGCATCGGCGGGAACCGCGATGTCGCCGATGCTGTCGCTCTCGGTTCGCGTCGTCATGTCAGCAGCATCCTCGTCACCAGCACCGCTCCGGCCCAGATCATCGCGACGATGCCGAGCAGTTGCCAATATCCGGTTTCGCCCACCCGGCGCCGCAACCACCCTGCGGCGAGCCAGGCAAGGACGAGCGCGGGCGTCAGGACGAGCAGGGTGAAGCGCAGCAGTCCGTCGGCAATCTGGCCGCGCGGGAAATTGCTCTGCGTCAGCGCATAACCCTCGACCCCCCACCAGAAGGCGGCGGTCAGGACGAGCATCCCCGCGAGGGCCCAATATTGCCAGAAACGGCTGGGGGGCCAAGCTGGGCCGCCCACGCGCTCAGCGCTTCTTGCCGAAATCCACCGTCACGACGTTCGATCCATCCTCGGTCGTAACCTCGGGCCGGTCGTTGTCGGCTTCGTCATGCGGTTCGGGTTCGGCCATATCGTCGTCGCTAACCTGGAACTGCAACCCGAAATCGACCGACGGATCGACGAACGCGGTGATCGACGCATAAGGAATGACGAGGATCGACGGCGTCTGGTTGAACGACAGGCCGACGCTGAAATGATCGTCGGCGACCTTCAGGTCCCAGAAACGGTTCTGCAGGACGATCGTCATCTCGTCGGGGAATTTGGCGATCAGATGCGCCGGAATATCGACGCCGGGCGCCTGCGTCTTGAAGGTGATATAGAAATGATGCTCGCCGGGAAGGCTGTCATGCCCCTCGATCTGGCTCAGCACGCGGCCGACCACGGCGCGCAGCGCATCCTGCACGATTTCGTCATAGGGAATCAGGCTGTCGCGGACGTCGTCACTCATGGCGAAGGGGGATGAACGGGCGGCGCGTGCCGGTCAAGGGGGGAGAGTCACCTTGCATGGCGAAAAGTCGCTGCTATGGGGCGTCTCATGCGTACCGCCACTGTCCAGCGCACGACCAAGGAAACCGATATCGCGATTTCCGTCAATCTCGACGGAACGGGCGAATATTCGGTGTCCACCGGCATCGGTTTCCTCGATCATATGGTCGAGCAATTGTCGCGCCACTCGCTGATCGATATCTCGATGCAGGTGAAGGGCGACCTTCACATCGACCAGCACCACACGGTCGAGGATTCGGCGCTCGCGCTCGGCGAGGCGGTGGCGAAGGCGCTCGGCGACAAGCGCGGTATCGCGCGCTACGGCGAGGCGCATTCGCCGATGGACGAAACGCTGACGCGCTGCGTGCTCGACATTTCGGGACGCCCGCACTGCGTCTATAAATCTTCCTTCTCGCAGCCCCGGCTCGGCGAGATGGATACCGAGATGTTCCCGCACTGGTTCCACAGCTTCGCGCAGACCGCGGGCATCACGCTGCACATCGAGATGCTCTACGGCGAGAACAACCATCACATCGCCGAAAGCATGTACAAGGCGCTCGCACGCGCGCTGCGCCAGGCGGTCGAGATCGACCCACGCAAGGGCGATGCGATTCCCAGCACGAAGGGCGTGCTATGAACGGCGTCATCCCAGCGAAAGCTGGGATCGCGCGCGGTTTTTCAGGACGCATGAGATCCCAGCTTTCGCTGGGATGACGAGAGTTTGATGGCTGAGACCATAGCCTTGATCGACTACGGCGCCGGCAATCTGCGGTCGGTTTATAATGCGCTGATTGCCGCCGGAGCAGATGGCGTCGATGTGACGTTCGATCCGGATGCGGTTCTTTTCGCCGATCGCATCGTACTGCCGGGCGTCGGCGCCTTCGGCGCTTGCGCTGCTGGATTGGCTTCGCTGGATGGTATGATCGATGCGCTTACCACGGCCGTAATCGAACGAGCGACACCCTTCCTCGGCATTTGCGTCGGCATGCAATTGCTCGCCGATGCGGGCGAGGAGCATGGACGGCACGATGGGCTCGGCTGGATCGGCGGCACGGTGCGCGCCTTCGACCCTGCGCCCGGCCTGCGCATCCCGCACATGGGCTGGAACGATGTTGTCCCGACCTTCGCGCACCCCGTGATCGCGGCGGGCGAGGCCTATTATCTCCACGGCTATCATTTCGCCGATGCCGCCGATGTCGCGGCGACGAGCAGTCATGGCGGCACCTTCACCGCGGCGGTCGCAAGAGACAATATCGTCGGCGTCCAGTTCCACCCCGAAAAAAGCCAGGCCTATGGCCTCGCGACGCTCGAAAGGTTTCTCCAGTGGCGCCCGTAGATTTTGGCCTGACCATCTTCCCCGCGATCGACCTCAAGGGCGGGCAGGTGGTGCGGCTCGCCGAAGGGGATATGGCGCGCGCGACCGTCTATGGCGACGATCCGGCGGCGCAGGCGCGGCTGTTTGCCGACGCGGGCGCCTCGCACCTGCATGTTGTCGACCTCGATGGCGCCTTCGCCGGCGCGAGCGTCAACGGCGCGGCGGTCGAGAGCATCATTGCTGCCTTTCCGGGCAAGGTGCAGGTCGGCGGCGGTATCCGTAATCGGGAAGGCGTCGATCGCTGGCTCGCGCTCGGTGTCGAGCGGGTGATCATCGGCACCGCTGCGCTGAAAGACCCCGAATTCGTCAAATCCGCCGCGCGTGAGCTACCTGGCCGCATCGTCGTCGGCGTCGACGCGCGCGACGGCATGGTCGCGACCGAGGGCTGGGCCGATGTGTCGGACGTCCGCGTCGAAGATCTTGCGCGCCGCTTCGAGGATGCCGGGGTCGCGGCGCTGCTGTTCACTGACGTCGGCCGCGACGGGCTGCTCAAGGGCTGCAATGTCGAGGCGACGGTCGCGCTGGCGCAGGCGGTCGCCATTCCGGTGATCGCGAGCGGCGGGGTTGCCGATATCGGCGATATCCATGCGCTGCGTCCGCATGTCGCGAACGGCATCGAAGGCGTGATCACGGGCCGCGCGCTGTACGACGGGCGGCTCGATCTCGCCGAAGCGATTGCGGCGGGGGCAGTGTGACCGTCCGCGTCCGCGTCATTCCATGTCTCGACGTCGCCGACGGGCGCGTCGTCAAGGGCGTCAACTTCGTCGACCTGCGCGATGCGGGCGATCCGGTCGAGGCGGCGCGCGCCTATGACGCGGCGGGGGCCGACGAACTCTGCTTCCTCGATATTTCGGCGAGCCATGAAGGCCGCGGGACCTTGCTCGACATGGTCGGCCGCACTGCCGAGGTCTGCTTCATGCCGCTGACCGTCGGCGGCGGCGTGCGCAGCGCCGATGATGCGCGCGCGCTGCTCCTCGCGGGCGCCGACAAGGTTGCGGTGAACAGCGCCGCAGTTGCGCGGCCCGAGCTCGTCGCCGACATCGCCGACCGCTTCGGCAGCCAGTGCGCGGTCGGCAGCATCGACGCGCGCCGGGTCGAAGACGGCCGGTGGGAGATTTTCACGCATGGCGGCCGCAAACCGACCGGGATCGACGCGCTCGAACATGCTGTCCGCCTCGCCGAACTCGGCGCGGGCGAACTGCTCGTCACCAGCATGGACCGCGACGGCACCAAGGACGGCTATGATCTTGCGCTCGTCCGTGCGATCGCCGATGCGGTCAGCGTGCCGGTGATCGCCTCGGGCGGTGTCGGCAATCTCGACCATCTGGTCGCGGGCGTCGTCGAGGGCGGGGCGAGTGCGGTGCTTGCCGCGAGCATCTTCCATTTCGGCGAGGCAACGATCGCCGAGGCGCACGCGCGGCTTGCCGCGGCTGGATTGCCCGTTCGCGCACATTAATTGCGTAGCCGGGGGTAGTCAGCGGGGGAGGGGGCTGCAATAGACGTCCCATGACCTCGAAACTCCGCCTCGCCGACCGCACCAACGACCTCTTTCCGATCCTCGGCTTTCTCGCTGCGATGGCGAGTTTCGGGATGGGGCTCAATCCGTGGATGGTCGCGATCATCCTGATGGGTGCGGTCGTCGCAGCGGTCCACCATGCCGAAGTGATCGCGCACCGCGTCGGCGAGCCGTTCGGGACGCTGATCCTCGCGCTCGCAGTGACGGTGATCGAGGTCGGACTGATCCTCACCCTCATGCAGGCCGAACCCGAAAAGGCACAGACGCTGGCGCGCGACACGGTGTTCGCGGCGGTCATGGTGATCCTCAACCTGCTGATGGGGCTGTGCCTGCTCAGCGGTGCGATCCGCCACCATGAACAACGCTTTCAACGCACCGGAATCGGCGCGGCGCTGGCGACGCTGACCGTGCTCACCGTCGTCACGCTGGTCCTCCCCAATTTCACGTCGAGCGTGCCGGGCCCTTTCTATTCGGCGACGCAACTCGGCTTCGTCGCGGCGGTGTCGCTCATTCTCTACGGCACCTTCGCCCTGGTCCAGACCGTCCGCCACCGCGATTATTTTCTTCCCGAAGCCGACGTCGACGTCGATGGCGATGGTGAGCCCGACACCCATGCCGCACCCCCGACGATGCAGCGTACCGCGATGTCGGGCGCGCTGTTGCTCGCCAGCCTGTTCGCGGTCGTCCTGCTCGCCAAGAATTTGTCGCCCGTCATGGGCGCGCTGCTCGCCGACTGGGGCGCCCCGCCGGCGGTGCTCGGTGTGCTGATCGCGGCGCTGATCCTTGCGCCGGAGGGCTTGGCAGCCGTGCGCGCGGCGAAGGCCGACCGGCTCCAGACTAGCCTCAACCTCGCCTTGGGATCGGCGCTTGCGACGATCGGGCTCACCATTCCGGCAGTCGCGATCCTGTCGATCGTCACTGACCTGCCGATCAGCCTCGGCCTCGACGCCAAGTCGACGGTGCTGCTCTTCCTGTCGCTGATCGTGTCGGTGCAGACGCTCGCCAACGGCCGCACCACCGTGCTGCAGGGGGTCATCCACCTGATGCTGTTCGCAATCTATCTGTTCACGACATTCGTGCCGTAAGGCGCGTCACGTCTTCCGGACGAACACCGTTCCCGCCGAATAGCCCGCGCCGAACGAACAGATCAGCCCGGTATCGCCCGCCGCCATATCCTCGTGGTTGAGGTGGAAGGCGATGATCGATCCCGCGCTCGACGTGTTGCCATAGGTGTCGAGAACGGTCGGGCTTTCGTCCTCGCTCGCCTCGTGCCCCAGCACGCGATGCGCAATCAGGCGGTTCATGTTGGTGTTCGCCTGATGCAGCCATAGCCGCCGCATGTCGGCGCCCTCGAGGCCAAGCTTGCCCATTTCGGCGACGATCATGTCGGCGACCATCGGCACGACTTCCTTGAACACCTTGCGGCCTTCCTGGACGAACAGCTTGTCGCTCTTCGGTCCCGACTGGTCGATGCCGCCATGGCCGCGGTTCAAAAAGCCGAAATTGTTGCGGATGTTGTTCGAGAAGACGGTCTTGAGCTTCGTGCCGAGGATGTCCCAATGGCCTTCGGGTGCGATGGCCTTGTCCTCGACGAGGATTGCGGTCGCGACGTCGCCGAAGATGAAATGGCTGTCGCGGTCGCGCCAGTTGAGGTGCCCCGAACAGATTTCGGGGTTCACGACGAGCACGCTCCGCGCATGGCCGGCGCGGATATAGTCGGCGGCGGTCTGGATGCCGAAGGTTGCCGACGAGCAGGCGACGTTCATGTCGAAACCGAAACCGTCGATGCCGAGGGCGTCCTGAATCTCGACCGCCATTGCGGGATAGGGGCGCTGCATGTTCGACGCGGCGCACAGCACCGCGTCGACCTGCGATGCGTCGCGACCGGCGCGCGCGAGCGCATCCTTCGCCGCCAGCACGCCGATTTCGGCGAGGATCGACAACTCGTCGTTGCTCCGCTCGGCGATCCGCGGCGCCATGTGCTCGGGGTCAAGAATGCCCGCCTTGTCGACGACGAAGCGCGAACCGATCCCGCTCGCCTTCTCGATGAATTCGACACTCGATTCAGTCAGTTCGGCAACATCGCCCGCTGCTATCGCTGCCGCATTTTCCCTATTGTGCAGCGCAACATAGGCGTTAAAGCTGGCGACAAGTTCTTCGTTGGAGATGCGTTCGGCGGGGGTGAAGAGGCCGGTCGAAGAAATGACCGGCTGCGGTGCATGCGACATGGTGACTCTCATGTGTCTTACAGTTTCAAGGCACGCTGATTAAGCCCGGCCGCAGCATCGCGCAACGCCCCACGGTTTGTCTGAACAATCCCCGACGTTATGGTTAACCCGCCACTAACCATTTTGGTGGCAGACTGGCAGATGCAGGCCTCCGGGGGGATGGCTCCCCGGGCGCCGTGCGGGAGCATGACCATGGCGACGCGTTCGGGACCGGCAGCGGGCGATCTGTCGATATCGGAAATCAAGGAATTTGCAGGCTTTCCCGCGGCGACGCAGCGGTATATCCGCCGTTCGCTCGACATCGGGCTCGAACGCGACGACGCAATCGCGCGCTGGTCGCGCGACATGGTCGAGGAAACCGCGATCCGCGTCCAGGCGCGCGTCTACCAGCGGCTTGTCGATGTCCGTGCCCATATTCCCGACGACAGCGGGCTCGACGCGCTCGAACATTTCATGGCGCCGCTGATCGCGGTGTCGGCCTTCGACCTCGGGCAGGACCGGCTGCACGCCTTCGCGCCCTATCGTTTCCTCTACGAGCGGCTGCTCGGCGCGCATGCGCGGCCGTGGCTGCCGGGCGCCTTCTGCGCTGCGGCATCGCTGCCGCACCTGCACCCCGACAAACGGAAACTCCTGCTCCAATCGATCAGCGAAGCCGCCGCGACCGCGCCGGGCTGGTCGGCGCGCGAGCCGAGCTTCTACCCCGAATGGGTCGACAAGATCGACGAGACCAGGCCCGCCAATTGAGCGAGGGGCTGGGGACGGGCTCTATAGCCCGCCGACACGTCCCGGCGCGCGGGCCCGGATGAAGTTCTCGAGCGCGACGAACAGCATCTCGCGCGCGTCGCTGCCCAGCATTTCGGCGGTCAGCCAGTCGAAATGGACGCGGTCGCCGCGCGACGATGCACCGACCATTGCGGCGAGCAGCGCCTCGTCGAAGCTGACGCGCGGGCAGCAGGGCGGCGCGACGGCAAAGGGTTCGGGCCAGACATGGCCGATCGCCTCGACGACGAGGCGATAGCGCCGCGCCGCAAGGATATTGCCCCAGCGCCGTTCGAGTTCGGGCATCGGGTCGCGTTCGCTGCGGCGGCAGAGGATGCAATAGCGTAGCGCCAGGACGGCTTGCGCCGCTTCGACGGCGAGGTCGCGCACCAGCGGCTGCTGCGTCAATTGGCGGATCAGCGTGCTGCTTTGCATGAGGTCTCTGTCTCCCGGCCCATGCAGTTCCCCATGTCCATTCCGCGTTGTTAGGGAAAAAGATGCCGGCCGCTTTGGTGCAGCTAGAAGTTGCAGCGGCCGGCAGGAGGGGACTGCCCGACTGTGCTATTGAGAATTATTCGCAAATACAAGCGAAAAATGTGATGTCGGGAAATCGACTTCGAAAACCGCAGTTTTCCGGCATATTCATCGTCGGTGCCAACCCGCGGATGGCTCGCTCCGGCCGACTCGGCATAATGTGACAGCAAGCATCTCTGGAGCAGATCATCTTTGGATGAATCATCATCCCGGACTTGATCCGGGATCCATTATCCCGGCGTCGGCAAGAATGGACCCCGGATCAAGTCCGGGGTGACGATGAGCGGGATTGGCGTTGTTGGTTTATCATGCTCCAAGACGCCGCGATCAGCCCTTGGACTGCCCGATGGGGATGCTCAACGTGCTCGGATGTGCGGCGTCGTGGAACAGCCGCACGGTCACGGTGCGGGCGTCGGCCATCGTTTCGTCGGCGACCGGCTTGCCGCTGTTATAATTCTTCTGCCAGCCGAGGCCCTCGTTCGGGCGGAACACAAGACGCAGGCGATGGTCCTTGCCGATCAGCCGCGAGACGAAGAAGAAACGGTCGAAATCATAGCGTAGCGGTTCCCGGGTATCGATAAGCTTTTCGCCGCGCAGGCTCTCCCGGTGGCGCGCGCGCATATGCTGTTCGGTCAGGAACATGCTCGATCCGTCGGGGCCGATGTCATAGATCGACACCAGAAAATCGGTATCGGGCTGGTCGATGGCGATCCAGGCGGTGAATTTGAAGAAGCCGCTGACCTCGGTATCCTGTTCGAACGGCTCGCTGTGGTAAATGAGCTTGGCGGCCGAATCGGCGAGGACCATGGTCTGGTCGAGCAGGTGCGACTGGGTCAGCGTCGCCTCCAGCTTCGGCACGCTGAGGTCGCGCGGATCGTAGACATAGTGGTCGGGTTCGGCGCGGCGGGCCGGCGCGGCGCCGAGCGTTCCCGATCGATAGACGCTGACCGGATTGCCCGACGATTGCAGATGCAATGTCTCGTAACGCGACGTGACGCCCTCCAGCGTGTCGGCGTAGCGCCATTTGTCGGCCACCATGACATAATAGGCGACCTTCTTTTCCAGGAAATCGGGCCGCTTGCCGCCTTCCATCGCGAAGGCGAACCACTCGCGGTGCAGTTTCGGCATGTCGATGACGCTGTCGGGGCCGACCTTGATGCCGAAAAACTCGGCTTTGGGTTTGCGGACCTCGAGATGCCCCCACGGGCCGATCACCAGATAATGTTCCGCCTTGCTCCCGGCATATTTCAGATGCTGGCGGTGGAATTCGAGCGTGCCGGGCTGGTCGCCGTCATAGGCGCCGCACAGCGAAAGGACCGGGATCGTCAGTTTGGCGAATTGTTCGGGGGTGGGGTTGGCCCGATCCCAATATTCGTCCTGATGCGGATGCTCCATCCATTCGTCGAAGGGCTCTGAATCGAGCCCGAAATATTCGGTCAGCTTGCGGAACGGTTGGCCCGATTCGAGGAAGCGCAGAAACGCCTTCGACCAATATTCGCCGTCATTATAGGCGGTGACGCGGCCGGTATTCCCCCACACGCGCGTCAGCCAGGTCGCCGCGAAGTTGAAGAAGATGTTGTAGCGGATCGGGAAATCGAACCCGATATAGGCGGGCGCCGACGGGACGATCGTCGCGAGCCCGGCCGGGTCGCCGCGCACCGTCCCCCATTGCGTGTAACCGACATAGGACAGGCCGCACATGCCGACCTTGCCGTTGCAGAAGGGCTGCTGCGCGATCCAGTCGACGATGTCGCGTCCGTCGTCCGGATCGGTCACGAAGGGTGAAAACTCGCCCCCGGATTCGCCGCGGCCGCGCATGTCGACCGACAGATAGGGATAGCCGTTGCTGGAGAAGGAAATTCCCTCCGGGTGATAGCCGTCGGCGGTGTAGGGCGTGAGCGAGAAGATGACGGGGCGCGGCGTCTTGACGCCGCGGGGAAGGTACAGCGTTGCGCTCAGGTGCACGCCGTCGCGCATCGGGATTCGGACCGCATAGTTGATCTGCGGGTCGAACAGCGGCTCCGGCGGCCCCTCGGACCCGTCGCCCGCCCCTGCCAGCACGGCGCGCGCATCCGTCGCCGATCCCATCGCGAATACCGATGCCGCGGTCAGAAGATATTCCCGACGATTCAAGCCACCCTCCTCTTGTCGTGCAGGGGGGCGCTGTGTCTGCCGCCGGACCGGTGCCGGTTGCCTGGGACCTGTTGTTCGCCCGCCAAGGTTCGACGATAGCCGGGTCGGCTTTGGGCAGGGCACGATAATTTCTGTGGCTTTGGCCCAGTTTTGCTGCGTTTTGAGAGCGGCCACCTCAAAAGTTGGGCACGACTCTTCTTCTTCGTCATCCCGGCGGAGGCCGGGATCTCGCCGTTGGGTCAATTCGATCGGGCGGGATCCCGGCCTCCGCCGGGATGACGATTCAAATAGGGGTGATCACGCTTAGTCGTCGCTGACCGGCTTCGACTGGAGCTGGATGTAATTCTCGATGCCCATGCGCTCGATCATTTCGAACTGCTTTTCGAGCTCATCGACATGATGTTCCTCGCTTTCGAGGATGTCGGCGAACAGGTCGCGGCTGACATAGTCGCGGACGCTTTCCGAATGCGCGATCGCATCCTTGAGCAGCGGGATCGCTTCTTCTTCGAGCGCGAGGTCGGCCTTGAGGATCTCCTCGACCGTCTCGCCGACGCGCAGGCGTCCGAGCATCTGGAAATTGGGCAGGCCGCCGAGGAAGAGGATGCGGTCGGCCAGCTTGTCGGCGTGCTTCATCTCGTCGATCGATTCCTCGCGCTCGAAATGCGCCAGCTTCGCGACGCCCCAATTGTCGAGCATGCGATAGTGCAGCCAATATTGGTTGATCGCCGTGAGCTCGTTCTTCAGCGCCTCGTTGAGGAAATCGATGACCTTTTCGTCGCCCTTCATGGTGTCTGTCCTGTCATTTTATCTTGGAGTGGGGTGGGCGCCATTATACGCCCCGGTCCCGGTCGGGCCAAGGTCAAAAATGGCGGAAATCCAAGGAAAATCAGGCGGTCGCGGCGACGTCGCTGATGATATTGCGAGCGAAAGGCAGGCATTGTCCGCACTTGGGTTTGCGACCCAATTGCGCATAGGCGGCCTTGGCGCACCGCAATTGGCCATCGCGCGCAACATCGCGCAGCTGGCTTTCCCTTATTGCGTTGCAGACACAGACGACCATGTGCGAATCCCTCTCAACAAGACTCATCTAGGGATAGTGCGACGGATTCGCAACAAGAAAGATGCGACTGGTTCGCAATCCGAAAAGCCGCATTTTCGGGGGCAAGGCCCCTTGCCCGGAAAGTGATTCGCGGGCATAGGCGCGGCCATATTCCCGCCCCCGACGATAAAGGTGCGCTTCCCATGAAAGTTCAGGTCTATGTGACGCTCAAGCCCGGGGTGCTCGACCCGCAGGGCAAGGCGATCCATCACGCATTGGAAGGCCTCGGCTTCGGCGGCGTCAGCGACGTGCGCGCCGGCCGCTTCATCGAGCTCGAGGTCGCCGACGATGTCAGCGACGCCGATCTCGACGCGATGTGTGCAAAGCTGCTCGCGAACACCGTCATCGAAAACTACCGGATCGAACGCGCCTGACCGGCCGCGAAGGAGCCTGACCCATGAAGACCGCCGTCATCGTCTTTCCCGGCTCCAATTGCGACCGCGACATGGCCGTCGCACTCGAAACGGTCACCGGCCGCGCCCCGGCGATGGTGTGGCACCGCGAGACCGAACTGCCCGACGGCATCGAGTTCATCGCGCTGCCCGGCGGCTTTTCCTATGGCGACTATCTCCGTTCGGGCGCGATGGCGGCGCGGTCGCCGATCCTGCGCAGCGTCGCCGATGCGGCGGGGCGCGGCGTGCCGGTGCTCGGCGTGTGCAACGGTTTCCAGGTGCTGACCGAGGCGCAGTTGCTGCCCGGCGCGCTGATGCGCAATGCGGGGCTGAACTTTGTCTGCCGCAGCGTGCCGCTGACCGTCGAAAACAGCCAGTCGCTGTTCACCGCGGGCTACAAGGCGGGCGAAGCGATCGACATTCCGGTCGCGCATCACGACGGCAATTATTTCGCCGACGCCGAAACGCTCGACCGGATCGAGGGCGAAGGACGCGTCGCCTTCCGCTATGCCGATAATGTCAACGGCTCGGCGCGCGCCATCGCGGGCGTGCTGAACGACGCGGGCAATGTGCTCGGCATGATGCCGCACCCCGAACGCGCGATCGACCGCGCGCACGGCGGCACCGACGGGCTACGCTTGTTCGAGGCGGCGCTCGGCGTCCTCGCCTGACATTTCCTCGGGTCCGGTTTCGGCCGTCTCATCCTTGCCGCGCGGCGACGATGGCAGCCACGGCAGGACGACCGCCAGCACGACCGGCCAGAACAACGTGTTCCATATGTCGTGCCAATGTTCCTCGTCGTTGCACCAGATTTTCTGGAGCATCTCGACGCGGTGATCGAGCCACTCGTTCGCCAGCGCGGCGGCGGCCACGAGAAGCAGCGCCGCGACCGTGCCGCCGCGGCCGCGCCACACCAGCTTGACGAGGATGAAAATTCCCAGCGCGGCATAAATATGCAACGCGTCGCGGGTCAGTCCGGTCGCCGCGACCAGCGTAATCTTTGCGTCTGAAAACCAGATAGGGAAGGGCTCCGCCAAGATCAGACCTTCGCCCGGAACGGCGTGAAGTCCGTTCCTTCGTCGAAGACATCGACGCCTTCGCGCCGCTTGAGCGCTCCGACGACGATATAGGTGAACGGCGTCAGCGCCGCCTCCCACAATGTCTTGATCAGCCATTGCGACAGGACGACCTGCATAAGTTGTTCGGGGGGCCATCCGGCAAGGCCGTAAAAGGCGAGCGGGTAGAAAATCAGGCTGTCCAGCCCCTGACCGACGACCGTCGATCCGATCGTCCGCGCCCACAGCATCCGCCCGCCGGTCCACAGCTTCATCCGCGCAAGGACATAGGAGTTCGCGAATTCGCCGACGCAAAAGGCGGTCATCGACGCGATCACGATGCGCCAACTGTTGCCGAACACGAATTTATAGCTTTCCTGCCCCGGCCAGCCGTCGGCGGGGGGCAAGGCGACGACCACCCATGCCATGAACGCCATGAAGGCGAGCGCCGCGAAGCCGGTCCAGATCACCCGGCGGGCGCGGGCATAGCCATAGACTTCGGTGAGGACGTCGCCGATGATATAGCTGATCGGGAAGAACAGCACCCCGGCGCCGAACGCCCATTGGGTGCCGTCGGGCAGGGGAATATAGCTCGGTTTCGACGCGCCGATGATGTTCGACAACAGCAATATGGCGACGAAGGCCGCCATGATCAGGTCGTAATAGCGGAAGTGCCGCACGCTGGCGGCACTCACGGCGACGGGCTGCGCCGGCGGGTTGTCGGAGTCGGTCATCGGGCTGCTGCTTAACCTGCTTTGCAGCCCACGCAAACCGCGCTATTCGCGCGGCGGACAGCCTCGTGCACGCGCCCGTAGCTCAGCTGGATAGAGCACCCGCCTTCTAAGCGGGTGGTCGCAGGTTCGAATCCTGCCGGGCGCGCCATTTTTCCGATCGGCGAAGCCGGGCATTGCCGGCCCGGTTACCTCACCAGACGCGCACGCGGTCGGCGGGGGCCAGATAGAGCTTGTCGCCGGGCTTGACGTCGAACGCCTTGTACCAGGCGTCGAGATTGCGGACGACCCAGGTGCGCTGCGTCGCCGGCGAGTGGGCGTCGGTCAGCAGATGCTGGCGCAGATGCTCCTCGCGCTGCTTCACGCGCCAGAATTGCGCCCAGCCGAGGAAGAAGCGCTGGTCGCCGGTATAGCCGTTGATCACCGGCGCCGGCTTGCCGTTCAGCGAGCGCTGATAGGCGTCATAGGCGATGGTCAATCCGGCGAGGTCGCCGATATTCTCGCCCAGCGTGAACTCGCCCTTCACATGCTCGCCGGGCAGCGGTTCATAGGCGTCATATTGCGCGATCAGCGCCTTGCCCGCCGCATCGAACGCCGCGAGGTCCTTCGGCGTCCACCAGTTGGCGAGGATACCCTTCTCGTTATATTTGGCGCCCTGATCGTCGAAATGATGGCTGATCTCGTGTCCCGCGATCGCGCCGATCGCGCCATAGTTCACCGCCGGATCGGCCTTCGGATCGAAGGCGGGCGCCTGCAGGAATGCGGCAGGGAAGGTGATTTCCAGCCGGTTATAGGTGGCGTTGGCGTTCACCGTCTGCGGCGACATATACCAGTCCGACCGCTCGGTCGGCCGTTCGGTGCGGCCGACCGACCAGGCGAACTCGAACCGGTTGGCGCGGATGACGTTGCCGAACAGGTCGCCGTCCCGGACCTCCAGCCCCGCATAGTCGCGGAACTTGTCGGGATAGCCGACGCGGATAACAAAGCCCTTCAGCTTCTCCTTGGCTTTCGCCTTGGTCACCGGTTCCATCCAGTCGAGCTTGTCGATACGATCGCCCATCACGACCAGCAGGTTCTTGGCGAGATCGGTCATCGCCGCCTTGTACTCGGGCGGGAAATAGCGCTGCACATAGATTTGGGCGACCTCGTCGCGCAGCTGCGCGTTGACCAGCGTCGTACCGCGCTTCCAGCGCTCCTCACGCTCGGGCGTGCCTTTCAGGGCCTTGTCGTAGAAGGCGAAGCGCTCGGCCTCCACCGCGTCGGGCAGCGCCGGCGCCAGGCTGTCGAGGCTGCGGACGATCATCTGGTCGCGCAGCGCTTCGAGCGATGCTTTGTCGACGATCTGGGTCATCGCCGTCATCCAACTCGGTTCGCGCACCAATACTTCCGTGACGTTGGGCGCCGCGGCCTTGAGCACCGTTTGCAGGTTCAGCGCCGGGCTGGCGAACTGCGCGGTCTCGGCGAGCGTGAACTTGTGATAGGTCTTGCCCATGTCGCTCGTGTCTTCGCGGGTCCACTGGGCCTTGGCGATCTCGGTCTCCAGCGCCATCACCGCCGCGGCGCGCGCCTCGACGTTGGTTTCTCCGGCCAGCGCCAGCACCCGCCCGAGATGCGCGACATAGTCGGCGCGGATCTTGGCGAAGGCAGGCTTGTCGGACAGGTACATGTCGCGGTCGGGCAGGCCGGTGCCGCCCTGATCGATCTGGAGGATCATCCGTTCGGGCTGCTTGTCGTCGGTCCACACCCACGGCAGGATCGGGCCATAGATGCCCATCTGCATCGCCTCGGCGGTCAGCGCCGAATAGCCTTTGCGGTCGGTCAGGCCGCGGATCTTTGCGAGCCAGGGCTGGATCGGCGCCATCCCCAGCGACTCGACCTTCGCCGCATCCATGTAGGTGGCATAGGCGCGGCCGAGTTTACTCGACGGATCGTCCTGCTTCTCCTGGATGATGCCGCGCAGCCGCTCGGTGGTGAGGTCGCGCAGGATGATGTACGATCCGTACATCGCCTTGTCGGCGGGCATCGGAGTGTTCTTCACCCAGCCGCCGCTGGCGTAGCCATAGAAATCGTCGCCGGGCTTGACCGATTTGTCCATGCCGGTCTCGTCGAACCCGAAGGTGCCGATCTCGGGCTTGGCGTCCGCCGCCGCCGCCGTGGCGGGCGCGGCTTCCTGCGCATATGTGGCGGTAGCGGCCGAAAAAATGGTTCCGGCAAGAAGGATCGGGGCAAGCAGCAGGCGCATCGGTACCTCGTCTAAGTTCGGTTCGGGCACCTGCATCACCCCGATGGCACGCCTTGGCAAGACGCAGGAATTTGCAGTCTCAGCACCAGAATTTCTCGACACGCCCGCTGTGCCGATTTGCCTTGACCCTGACGTAACGTCATAGTGCAGAAGGGCAGGATGAAACTGTCTGCACCGGCCTATCTGGCGTCCTATTTCCTGTCGATTCTCGGCAATTTGATTGCCGCGGTGGCGCTGCCGCTGATCGTGCTCGACAAGACGGGGAGCGTGCTCGGAACCGGCTCGGTCGCCGCCGCGACGGCGCTGCCGGCGATCTTCGCCGGGCTGTTCATGGGCGTCGTCATCGACCGCTTCAACCGGCGCGACTGCTCGGTCGTGACCGACCTCATTTCGGCCTTCTCGGTCGCCGCGCTGCCGATCGTCGACCATATCTCGGGGCTGACGCTGTCGTGGTTCATCCTGCTCGGCATCGTCGGCTCGCTCGGCGACCTGCCGGGGCTGGCGGCCCGGACGGCGTTGTTGCCGGCCGTCCTGCGGCACAGCGGCGCATCGGCCGAGCGCATGGCGGGCTTCGCGCAGGTTCTGGTGTCGCTCGCGCTGCTCGCCGGGCCGGCGCTGGCCGGAACGCTGATGGCGCTGCTCCCCGGGACGACCGTCCTCTGGATCACCGCCGCGACGTCGCTGCTGGCGGCGCTCGCGACCCTGTTCATTCCCCGCGAGGTCGGCGCGGTGCCGGTCGAGGCGACGGAGCAACTGGCCGACGCCGGCTGGCAGGGCCTGCGCGAGGGCTGGCTGGTGCTGCTCCGCAGCCCGTTCCTGAAAGCGATGATGGCGATCGGCACCCTGTCGGTCATGGCGCTCGGGGCGCTGCAAGGATTGATCCTGCCCGTCTATTTCTCCGGCATCGATCAGCCCTCGTCGCTCGGGCTGGTGCTGTCCGCCATCGGACTCGGCACGCTCGCGGGCGGCGCGATCTACGGCACGCTGGGCGGCCGGGGTAAGCGGCGGCGCTGGCTGGTGACGGGGCTGACGGGGGCGACGATCGGGTTTGCCGTCATCGCCACGCTGGCCTCGGTGCCCGTGATCCTCGCCGGCGCCGTCGTGCTCGGGCTGTCGAGCGCCCTCTACAGCGGGCTGTTCGGCGTCCTGTCGATCGAGCGGGTGCCCGAACATGTGCGCGGGCGCATCGCGGCGATCCAGAATGCGCTGATCACCGCCGCCGTCCCGCTCGGGATCATGGGCGCCGCGGTGCTGATCGAGCTGAGCGGGTTGCCGGTCGCCGTCATCGCGACGGCCGGCATATGGGCCGCCGCCGCCGCGACGGGCCTGTTCGTCCCCGCGCTTCGCGACCTCGGGCGTGCTGCCACCGAAGCGGAGGGCCTTGCGGACGAGCCCGCGGTTGCCACGGGGATGACGGCCGATGCGTAGCAAGGATATGGCGGACCTTGCCGGCGTGACGCCGCGCACGCTGCGCCATTATCGCCAGATCGGGCTGCTGCGCGAACCGCCCCGCGACCGCAACGGCTATCGCCGCTATGGCGTCGCGGACCTCGTGCGGCTGCTGCGGATCAAGGGCCTTGCGGCGGCCGGCATCGCGCTGTCGGACATCCCGTCCTTCCTCGAAGGCGGCGGCGCGGGCGCCGGCGATGTGCTCGACACGCTCGACCGGCAACTGGCCGACCAGATCGCGCGGCTCGAGGAACAGCGGCGGCTGGTGGCGCGGCTGAAGAGCGACGCCGACCTGCCGGGCGCCGGGCTCAGCCAGCCGTTCAACGCGCTGACCGAGGGACGTTCGGAAGCGGCGATCGAGGCGTGGCGCGAACAGCTCACCCTGTTCGCGCAATTGCTGAGCCAGGAAGACCTTGCCCGCCTCTATGCGATTTACGAGCGCATGGCGGAATCACTGGCCTTTGTCGAACTCGGCAAAAGGTTCGACGCGCTCGGGCCACAAAGCGGCGATGACGAGATCGCGGCGCTGGCGAAGGAATATGCGCATCATTTCGAGGCCGTCATTCCGGAGTTCAGGGATGTGTTTCGCGTGCACCGAAAGGCGACGCTGTTCGAACTGATCAACGTGCATGCGCTGACCAGCGTCAACGACAGCCAGCGCAAGATGCTGGCGGCGGTCGCCTCATACATCGCCTGAATCCGCGATTTCCTCCACCGAATGCGAAAGGGGTTACGATCATGCGCTCTCTGTCCGTTGCGATACTGCTTTGCGGGGCGATGCTGACCGGCGGTCCCGGCAGCGTCCATGCGCAGGAAGAGCAATCGCCGGCCTCGACGCCCGCAAAGGCCGAGATCGGCAGCTTCGGCTTTGACGAGGCGGGCATGGACCGGACTGTGAGGCCGGGCGACGACTTTTTCGCCTATGCCAACGGCACGTGGATCGCCAACACGCAAATCCCCGACGACAAGCCCGCTTATGGTTCCTACTATCGACAGGAAGACCAGACCAACGAACAGCTCCGCGCGATATTGGAAGCGGCAGAGGCCGATCCCGCGAGCAAGCTCGGCCGCGCCTATGCCGCCTATCTCGACACCGACCGGGTCGAAGCGCTGGGCCTCGCGCCGATCCGCCCGTGGCTCGACCGGATCAAGGGCCTCTCCGACCGCAACGGCTATTCGGCGCTGCTCGCCGAGGCGGACGATATGCGCGTCGGCGGCCCGGTTGTCTATTGGGTCTGGCAGGACGACCGCGAACCCGGTCAGGCGCGGCTGATGATCGATCAGGCCGGGCTCGGGCTGGGCGATCGCGACAGCTATCTGTCCGACGAGCCGGCCTATGCGGCGATGCGAACGGCCTATGTCGCGCATCTGGCGAGATTGCTGGCGCTGGCCGGCGAAAGCGACGCCGATGCCCGCGCGCAGGCGGTGATGGCGCTGGAGACCGAGATCGCGAGGGTTCACTGGCCGCGTGTCGATGCCGCCGACATGGTCAAGACCTACCACAAGTTCCCGATTGCCGACATGGGAGGGTTCTCGACGCCGACCCTCGATCTGGCGGCGATCCTCAAGCGGCACGGGCCGCACCTCACGCATGTGCAGGTTCGCGAACCAGGCGCGATCAAGGGCATTGCGGCGATCGTCGACAAGGCGCCGCTCGATGTTCTGAAGGACCAGTTGATCCTGCGCAGCCTCGGCGGTCTGGCGGAGGTGTTGCCCGCCGCGATCGACGGCGAAGTCTTTGCCTTCTACGGCACGACCTTGGCGGGGACGCCCCGGCAGGCGCCACGCTGGCGGCGCGCGGTCGCCTTCGTCTCCGATGCGTTGCGCGACGATCTCGGCGCCGCCTATGTCGCGCGCCATTTCCCGCCCGGTTACAAGGCGGAAATGACCGGCATGGTCGACAATCTGAAAAGCGTAATGCACGACCGCATCGACAAGCTTGCGTGGATGCAGCCGCAGACGAAGCGGCGCGCGCAGGAAAAGCTCAAGAATCTGACGGTGCGGGTCGGCTACCCCGACCAATGGCGCGATTATGCCGCGCTCGACATCGGGGCCGGCGACGCCTTCGGCAACCGTGTGCGGGCGAACCGGTTCGACTTTCGCTACATGATGCAGCGGGCCAGCGAACCGACGCGGTGGTGGGAATGGAGCTATCTCAGCGCGCAGAAGGTCGATGCCAACGCCAATTACAATCTGTTGCAACTGACCTTCCCGGCCGCTTTCCTGCAGCCGCCGACCTTCGATCCCGGCGCCGACGCGGCGATCAACTATGGCGCGGTCGGGGCGGTGGCGGCGCACGAGATCACGCATAATTTCGACAATAGCGGCGCGAAGTACAACGAAAAGGGCGTGCAGGCCGAATGGTGGACGCCCGAAGACGTCAAGGCCTTCGAAGCGGCAGGCGACGCGCTCGTCGCGCAATATGACGCCTATGAGGTGCTGCCCGGTCTGCATGCGAACGGACGGATTTCACTGGGTGAGAATATCAGCGATCTCGCGGGCCTGACCTTTGCCTATGAGGCGTACAAACGTTCGCTGGGCGGCAAGCCGGCGCCGGTCATCAATGGCCTGACCGGCGACCAGCGTTTCTTCCTCGGCTGGGCACAGTTCTTCCGCATCAAGGCGCGCGACGAATATCTGCGGCAGACGATGCTGACCTGGCAGCATTCGCCCGACAGGCTGCGCGTGTTGACCGTGCGCAACATCGACGCATGGTACGAGGCGTTCGACGTCAAGCCCGGCGACAAACTCTATCTGCCGCCCGAAAAGCGGGTGAGGATCTGGTAAGCAACTGAAATCGCACGCCCGGCCGCGGCAGCCCGCGTATATAACAATTCTCGTATAAAAAGCCTTGGCATTATTATTATTCATATAGGCGCCGCCGTTTCAATTTTGCCCCGATAACGCCGCGCCGAATCCAACATCCAGCGGCGATCCTGAAAATTGGGGGGCTGCAAGATGAGGAAAGTTTCACGGACCGGACGGGTGCTGTTGCTGGCGGGGGCGATGTCGGCGCTGGCGATGTCCGAAGCGGCGTTCGCGCAGGATGCCGCGGCACCGCAAGGCGGCCTCGACGAAATCGTCGTTACGGCGCGCAAGCGCGAGGAGAATCTCCAGTCGGCGCCGCTGTCGGTGTCGGCGATCGGCGGCGAAGCGCTTGCCAAGGCGGGGATCGACGAATTTTCGGAGATCGCGGGCCGCGTTCCGGGCTTCACCTTCAATCCCGACAACGTCTCCGAACCCAATATCTTCCTGCGCGGGATCGGCACCGACATCGAAAGCGCCGCGTCGAACCCGGCGATCGGCTTTTTCCTCAACGACGTCTATCTGTCGCGCGCGCAGGGCACCGCGATCGAACTGTTCGACCTCGAACGCGTCGAGATCGTGCGCGGGCCGCAGGGCACGCTCTATGGCAAGAATGTCGTCGGCGGCGCGATCAACTTCATCACCCGCAAACCGACCGACGAATTCCGGGCCGGCGCCGAGGCAGGGATGGGCAATTATGGCAGCTTCGAGGTCAAGGCGAATGTCGCGGGCGGCCTTGCCGAAGGTCTGTCGGGCAGCATCGCCGCGAGCGCGCGGCACCATGACGGCTATGCCCGCAACACCTTCACCGGCAACGATGTCGAGGATCTCGACGCCTATGGCGTGATGGCGCAGCTTCGCTACCAGCCCGACGACCGGCTCGACATCCTGCTGACCGGCGACCTGACGCGGCGGCGCGGCGGCGGCAAATGGGTCGATATCCAGATTCCGTCGGAGCATAATATCCCCTTCGTGAACCCCGACCGGCGCCGCGGTCCGAACAATATCGACGGCAAGCAGGACGCCGACCTCGGCGGCGTCCACCTCAGCGTCAACTACGACACCGGGTCGGGCACGCTGACCTCGGTAACCGCCTATCGCGAGGGCAAGTTCGCGTCGGTGAACAACGATGCGGGCAGCTTCATCGACTTCACCAGGATGATCTATGGTCCCGACGGGCGGATCGATTTCGGCGCGATCGACCATTCGCTGTTCAACGACGATTATTACATCAACGACAAGGACGAGACCGCGAAGAGCTTTTCGCAGGACCTGCGTTTCCGTTCGGATTTCGACGGACCGTTCAACCTGCTCGCCGGTCTCTATTATCAGCATGAAAGCGTCGATCGCACCGAGATTGCCGACTATATCTTCGTCGAATTCTATGCGCAGGGCAAAGAGATCGCCGAGACGCGGCTGAAAAGCGATACCTGGGCGGCGTTCGTCGAAGGCACGTTCGACATCACCGACACGCTCGGGGTGACCGCGGGCATTCGCTATACCAAGGACAAGAAGCGCTTTTCGGTCTATCGCGAGACGATCGGCGACTTCCTCGGCGCCGAGTTCGAGGACGAGAATGGCGATTTCACCCGCGCCTTTTCGGCATCGAGCAAGCAGAGCTGGGATGCGTGGACGCCGAGCCTCAACCTGCACTGGCAACCGGCGGAGGACATCTATCTCTACGGCCTCGTGTCGAAGGGCTATAAGTCGGGCGGCTGGAACGGCGAGAACGCGACCAATCCCGGCGAGGCGCGCCTTGCCTATAACCCCGAATATGCCTGGAACTACGAGGTCGGGGCTAAGACGACGTGGCTCGACAACCGGCTGCGATTCAACCTCACCGGCTTCTGGACCGAATATAAGGACCTCCAGACGCAGCAGTTCGTGATCTTCGATCCCAACCTGCCCGCCGACAATGTGATCTCGAACGCGGGCAAGGCACGGGTGAAGGGGATCGAGCTCGAAACCGCGGTCGCCCCGGTCGACGGCGTGACGCTGTTCGCCAATTACACCTATATGGACGCGAAGATTACCGGCGACCTCATCAGCACCGAATTGCAATATGACCCGAGCTGCTTCTGCTCGGTGCCGGTACCGACGAACCTCAAGGGCAATGTCCTGCGCCGTTCGCCCAAAAATTCGTTCAGCATCGGCGGCGACGTGACGGTGCCGGTGAGCAGCCGGATCAACGCCTTCGTCCGCGCCGACTATAACTGGACCGACGATTTCTTCTTCGACAACGAAAACAGCGCGCGCACGCGGCAGCGGTCGGTGGGCGTGCTCAACGGCTCGATCGGCATCGCGACCGACGACGACAAGTGGGAATTGCGCCTGTGGGCCAAAAACCTGACCAACGAGCTGTATGAATCGGGGAAGAGCGACGTGATCGGCTCGGTGCTCGTTTCCTACAATCCGCCGCGCACCTATGGCGCGACGCTGCGCTGGAAATATTGAGTTCGTTGGGGGCGTGATCGGCGATGCGTGTCGGACTGATCGGTTTCGGGTTTATCGGGGCCGACCTGTACCGCCGCATCGCCGCGACCGGCGGCGCGATCGAACTGGCCTTCGTCCATAACCGGACGGCGGCGCGGCTCGCAGAGGTCCCGCCCGGCCTGATCCTCGACGATCTGGCGGAGGCGCGGCGTTTTGCGCCTGACCTGATCGTCGAGGTGGCCGATCCCGGCGTCACCCGCCACTACGGCGAGGATTTTCTCGGTTTCGCCGACTATATGCCGCTCTCGCTCACCGCGCTCGCCGATGAGGCTTTGCGCGCACGGCTCGAATGCGCCGCGGCGGGCTCGGGTCGGTCGTTGCTCGTCGCGCACGGCGCGCTCGTCGGGATGGACAGCCTCGTCGAGTGGCGGGAAGCGTGGGAGGAGGTGGCGATCACCTTCCGCAAGCCGCCCGCCAGCCTCGGCCTGCCCGCCGCGCCGGGTGAGACCCTGCTCTTCGACGGCAGCGTCCGCGAGATCGCGGCGCGCTATCCGCACAATGTCAATGCGATGGTCGCCTGCGCGCTGGCGACGGTCGGGCTCGACCGTTGCCGGGCGCGGCTGGTCGCCGACCCGGCGCTTGACCATCTGATGCTCGAGGTCGACGCGCGGGGCCGTGACGGCGCCCGGCTATCGATCCGCCGCAGCCAGCCCGCGACCGGCGTGTCGGGCAGCGAAATGGCGGCGTCGGCCTGGCGTTCGATCTGCCGCGCCGCGCCGCTGCCCGGCGGCGCGGTTTTCGTCTGATCGCGCCCGCCGGCCGAACGAAACGACCGGGCGATGGGGGAAATGATGACAATAGCAACGCCGGTGCAGCCCATCATCGACGGCTTGGCCTTTCGCGCCTTTCACGCGCGGCTGCTTGCGCTGGTCGCGGCGGTCATCCTGCTCGACGGCTTCGATATCCAGCTCGCTGCCTTTGCTGCACCCGCCATTCTCGCCGACTGGCGGATCGGTTCGGGCGCGCTGGCGCCGGTCATGGCGGCCTCGCTGGCCGGCATGGCGTTCGGCACCAGCATCGGCGGCTGGCTCGGCGATCGCTTCGGGCGGCGGCCGGCGCTGATCGGCGCGGTGCTCTGGTTCGGCGCCATGGCGATGCTGACCGCGCTGTGCACCAATGTGACGAACTTCGCGATCCTGCGCTTCATCACCGGGCTCGGGCTCGGCGCCGCAGTGCCCAATGCGACCGCGCTCGTCGCCGAATGGATGCCGCTGCGGGCGCGCAACTATGCCGTCACCGTGATCTCGGTCGGGGTGCCGTGCGGCGGAATCGTCGGCGCCGCGATCGCGTCCTGGCTGATCCCGGCCTATGGCTGGCCGGCGGCCTTCGTGGTCGGTGGTGCGCTGCCGCTGCTGCTCAGCCTCGCGATGCTGCACGGCCTGCCCGAATCGCCGGTACTGCTGGCGCGGCGCGGCGGTGCCGATGCGCAAATCGCGGCGATGATCGCGGCGGCCGGGGGAAGTGCGGCCGGGCCGTTTGCGCCGCCGCCTGCGGTCGCGGCCGGCGGCCATCCTTTCGATCCCGCGCTGCGGCGAACGACGATCGGCATGGGGCTTGCCTTCTTTGCGGCGCTGATGGCGGTCTATGCGCTGCTGAGCTGGGTGCCCGTGCTGCTGTCGGGTGCCGGTTTCGCGATGGGCAGCGCGATCCGCGGCGCGATGATCCTCAACCTGTCGGGGGTCACGGTGTCCTTCGCGCTCACCTGGGTGATGCTGCGCATCGGTTCGCGCCGGACGATCATCGCGACGGTGGCAGCCGGGATGGCGGCGCTGGGGTTGTGGAGCACGCTGCTGCACTGGCCCGGCGTCGCGCCGGGCGTCATCCTTGCCGGCCTTGCGCTCACCGGGGCGACCGTGCTGTCGTTACAGGTGCTGCTGCTGACGCTGTCGAGCCACGCCTTCCCGGTCGAATGCCGCTCGGCCGGGATCGGCTATTCGATCAGCTTCGGCCGGATCGGCGCGATCATCAGCGCCTTTGGTGCCGGGGTGCTGCTCGACCAGCCCGGCGGTACCTGGCTGTTTTTCGCGATGATCGCGGCGGCGCTCGTCCTCCTTGCCGCCGGGGCACTCATCGTTGACCGTCACCTGCGGGGGCGGCCGCACGATTAATCCCGCGGCGGCCAGGGTTTCGCCGGCGCCTTGAACGACGGCTTGCCGATCAGGGGCGACGACAGCGCATAGAAGCCGTGGTTGGTGAACGCCCACAGGATATTGCGGTCATATTCGGCGAAGATGCCATAGGTCAGATTGCCCTGTGACTGGCCGCCGGTCTCGGCTTCGGTCGGGAAGCGCGGGACGAAATAGCCGGCGATCGACGGCTTGGTCGGGTCCTTGACGTCGAAAATCTGGACCCCGCCGTTATAGAAGGCATAGGCGACCACCCCGTCGCGGAACCGGCCGGGCTGGGTGAGATAGCCCGAGCGTTTCGGCCCGAAGCTGCCGCGGCGCTGGCAGAAATCGGTGAAGCCGGCATCGGCGGGCGGCACCGGGCGCGGGAATTTCGCCGCGATGCTGAGCTTTGCCGGATCGCGCGCGTCGACGACGAGGATATCCTTGTACGGCTCGTAACATTCGTCGTTCATCGGATAGCCGTTGGTGAAGATATAGCCGGTGCGCTCATATTGGCTGAGGTCGACATTATCGAACTCGGTGCCCGCGAATTTCGGCACCTGATTGACATGTCCGACGATCTTGATGTTCGCCGGATCGCTGACGTCGAGCGAATAGAGGCCAAGCCCCGCCATCGCGCCGAAGGCGATCTTGCCGCCTTCGCCGGGCGCCTTGGTCATGAACGGCGGCATGCGCGACCCGAACCACGAGGTGCGGTTGCCCGCGCGCGGGTTCATCAGATAGGCGGCTTCATGGTCCGGGTCGCCGAGGATCTGGCCGGGCGCCGCGAACTGGCTGACGAATTTCGGGTCCGCCGGGTCGCTCATGTCCCACGCCTGATAGCCGGGGGTGTAGATATAGTCGGCGAATTCGGTGAGCATGAAGCGGTCGTCGGGCGCGGTCGACAGGAACATATATTTGCCCCCGGTCCACGCCGGAATGTCGAGCGCCCCCGATCCCTGCTGTTCGCCCGGCTTCGCGTCGGGGTGGCGATAGTCGGTGGTGCGCTCGGCGACGAGCCGCCACTGGTCGGGCAGCGGGCCGTCCATCACATAGACGCGAAAGCCCTTGAGGCCTTTCCAGTGCTTGAGCGTCGCGACGCCTTCGGGTTCCAGATATTTCTCGTCCATGATGCCATAGCGCGGCACCTCGAACGCCTGCACCATCACATATTTGCCGAGCCCCTTGTGCCACGAGATGTTTGCGGCGCCGAAGCCGTCGCCCTTCGCATAGGGATTGACGATGTCGGGCTTGCCATAGGCGCCGACGCGCTGGCCGCGGCGATAGACGAGCTTCGCCTTACGCGGATCGGTGATGTCGAACACGCCCATGCCCGAGCGGTAATAGACATACATGTAACGCTTGCCGCCGAAGTCGGCGATCGACTGCCAGGTGTGCCCGGTCGACGGAATGAAGTTGTAGAAGGCGATCTGCTCGACATTCTTCGCGTAGCTGTTCTGGTCCCAATGATCGAGCTGGCCGGGGAAGTTCGGCGCCTTGCGGACGAGCGGCGTCGCCTTGGGGTGGATGAAGCGCCCGGTCGCCGCGTCCATGCCATAATCCTTGCCCGGCACCGGCGGTTCGGGCTTGCGGTCATAGGTGAGGTTCCACCAGGCGCGGATGTCGGGGTCGGGAATGTCGCTTTCGCCCGCGGTCAGCGGCGGCACCGGCAGTGTGCCGGCGGCCGGCTCGTCGGCGTGCGAGGATGCGGCCAGGCCCGCCAGTGCAATGGCGAGCGCGCTGCCGAAGCGCAGGAAAAGATCGTATCGCATTCAAGCCTCCCGGGGATGAAACCGCGATGCTTGTCGGCCGCCTCGCCATGGCGATCCAATATTGGATATCCGGCGCGGTATAATCTTTCGGGAATAGCCTCTGCGCAGCGATCGTCGCGATCTTATATAGCCAAACTGGAATATGGACTGCCAGATTATCTATTATATCGATATAAAGAGAAGACTAGGTTCCGGCCGTTCAATCGTTCAGGCCGGCACGGGACCTTCCCATCAGAGGACAGGGCGCGTCCGGCCGCTGGGGAGGTAAGACATGCGAATGACCCGATATTGGCGCCGCGCCCTGCTTGCGACCGCTGCCGCCTGCGCGCTGCCCGGATCGGCGGGGGCGCAATCGGCGCCGGCCGATACCGAAGGCTATGGCGACGAGATCGTCGTGACCGCGCGCAAGCGCGAGGAAAGCCTGCAGGACGTGCCGATTTCGGTGCAGGCGTTCGGCAGCGCGGCGCTCGAGCGCGCGGGCATCAAGGATTTCTCCGAAATCGCCTACCGCGTCCCCGGCCTGAAGCTCAGCGCCGAGCGCGCGGTCGATACCGAGCTGTTCATCCGCGGCATCGGCTCCGACATCCAGGGCGCGGGCGCCGATGGCGCGGTCGGCATCTTCCTCGACGGTGCCTATCTGTCGCGCGGCACGGGGTCGCTGCTCGATCTTTACGATCTCGAGCGTGTCGAGGTGCTCAAGGGGCCGCAGGCGCTGCGCTTCGGCAAGAGCGTGGTCGGCGGCCTCATCAACTATGTCACGAAAAAGCCCGGCGACGAATTCGAGGGGCGCTTCGAGGCGACCTACGGCAATTACAACAAGCTCGATGTCGCCGCCTCGGTGCGCGGGCCGGTGTCCGACACGCTCGGTCTCGGGCTGACGGTCAGCTCGCGCAAGCACGACGGCTATGCGACCAACACGCGCGGCGGCGACGAGGAGGACCAGAATGTCCAGTCGGTGCGCGGCCAGCTTCGCTGGCAGCCCGACGCGACGCTCGATATCAACCTGTCGGCCGACTACACGCGGCACCGCGACGGCGCGCGCTGGGTCGATATCATCGTCCCCGGCAACAGCAACGAAGTGACCTATCTCGGCTTTTATGCGCCGCCGATCGACGGTTTGCCGGGCTTCGTCCTGCCCGACCGCAACGCCCCGTTCCGGAGCGCCGAGCGCCGCCGCGGCGCGCATAATTTCACCGGTTATCAGAACTCCGACATGTACGGGCTCAGCGGTTCGATCGATTGGCAGGCGACGGACGCGCTCAGCATCACCGCGCAGACCGCGTGGCGCGATTCGTCGCTGGCGGCGCGCGAGGACGGATCGGGAATGTTCTTCGATTTCGCGATCGATCCGGCGACGAACACGCCCGTCATCACGCCGGCGATGCTCGCCGGGATCGACACCTATCTCGCGAGCGTCCCCGACAGCTATTTCGACAGCGGCAAGGCAGAGGACGTCAGGCAATTCTCGCAGGAACTGCGCCTGCGCTGGGACGATGGCGGCCCGCTGCGCGTCGAAGGCGGCGTCTATTATCTGCGCGAGAAGATCCGCCGCGCCGAGGATGTAAACTTCCTGTTCCCCGATTATCAGGCGATCGAGGAGTTTGCTTTTGCCATGGCTTTCGGGGGTACCCCCGCGACGCCGTTCCCCGGCTCCAACCACACGGTGACGACGTCGAAGAACGACAATATCGGCGTCTTCGGCGAACTCAGCTACAGCCTGACCGACCGGCTGACGGTCGAAGCCGGGCTGCGCTATGCCTATGACCGCAAGATCTATTCGAACAACCGGTCGGGCGTGTCGTTCGAGGGCGCGCCGGTGAATTTCACGGTCGGCGAAACCCGAAGCTGGGACGCCTGGTTGCCGAGCGCCACGCTGCGCTTCGAGCCGAGCGACGATGCGACGCTCTATGTCCGCTATGCGAAGGGGTACAAGCCCGGCGGCTGGACCGGCGAGGATGCCAACACTCCCGCCGAGGCGCTGGTGTCGTTCGAGCCCGAAACCGCGGACAGCTTCGAGGCCGGCGCCAAGCTGGCGTTCGCCAACCGGCGCATCTTCCTGAACGCCGCCGCCTATTACACCACCTACGACAATCTCCAGACCAACCAGTTCCTCTCACCGGGGCCGGGGCTGCCGCCCGACAATTTCGTGTTCAACGCGGCGAACGGCACGCGCGCCTATGGCCTCGAACTCGATATGCAGGCGCGGATCACCGATACGTTCAGCATCTCGGGCAATTATGCCTATTCGCGCTGCAACTTCACCGGCGAGCTGATCATCGACGACGACGGCACCGACCTCGATGGCAACACCTGCCGCCGCACCCCGAAGCATGCGTTCGGGATTTCGGCCAATCTCGACCAGCCGATCAGCGACAATCTGGTGCTCGTCGCGGGCAGCGATTTCCAGTACACCGGCGCCAATTTCTTCGACAATCCGAACACGCCGATCCTGAAATTCGACAGCGAAATCCTGCTCAATGCCCGCATCGGCGTCCGCGACGCCGACGACAAATGGGAATTGACGGCGTGGGCGAAGAACCTGACGAACGAGCTTAATTACACGAGCAAGCTCGAACTGTTCGGAACCATCTATGGCACCTATATTCCGCCGCGCACCTATGGCGTGACGGCACGGTTCCGGTTCTGAGAAGGGGGCGGCGATGAAAGGCATCGGCACATATCGGGCGGCAGGTGTGGCGCTGCTCGCGGCGCTGCTCTGGCCCGCGATGACCGCGGCCGCCGACTGGGGCAGCGACGTCGCCTCGCGCCCGATCGACATAAAGGATCCCTGGCTGAAGGCGTGGCAGGAGGCGACGCCCGAAAACCCGCCGAAGGATCCGGTGCCGGGGGTCGATTACGGGATGAATCCCGACGGCAGTTTCCGCCATCCGTCGTCGACCCGCCTCACCACCGACGTGCCGGGCTTTCCCGGCCAGCTCGATCATTGGGACCAGAATAGTTATGCGAAGAATGTCGAGGTCGTCGCCTTCTACCCGGCGGTGACCTCGCCCTGGCACGCATGGGCGAATGTCGTCGATTTCGATGGCCGGCGCTATCTTTACACCCACGACCGCGACTATCTCCGCATTCTCGACGTCACCGATCCGCGCGCGGCGAAGATCGTCTGGTCGAAAGGCGGGGTATGGAGCGCCGAAGGGTCGAGCGAGGATTGGGATGCGGCGGCGGTCATCGACTATTTCGGCGGCGTCACCATCGCATGGAACGAGAAGCTGCAGCGCAACGTCCTGATCGCCTCCTACGAGATCGGGCGTTTCGGCCTGATGGAGGACAAAAGGCGCCAGCCCGACAAGGTCGCGGCGCAGCGCCACTATAATTCGCTCAAAGGTTTCAAGGTCTTTGTCATGAACGGGCCGACGCCCGACAAATGGGACCTGATTGCGACGCGCACGACCGACACCAAGCATCCCGACGCCCCGGTCGGCGAACAGCAGGGATCGGGCGCGCTCGACGCGGTGACCTGGTGGGGCGGCAAATATATGCTGCTCTCGGCGGCGCCCGACGACAGCTACAGCCTGACCGAATATCCCGATTATCTCTATTCGCCCGGCTATCAGGTCTGGGACATGGCCGATCCGGCGAACCCGAAGTTCGTTTCGCAGATCAATGTGCCGGGGCAGGTACTCGGCGACAAGGACAGCGAAGCGGCTTACCTCGCTAACCCGCGCGCCGGCAATCGGACGAGCTGGATGGGTTCGCGCAACCCGATCGTGCTGACAAAGCCGGTCGAGCAGGGCGGCAAGATCGGCTTCGGCGGCATGGGCGGGCTCGGCTTCTATACCTTCGACCTCAGCGACCCGGCCGCGCCGAAGACGCTCGGTCATCTGAGCGTCCCGCCGAGCTATGCCGGGACCGAGTTCGACAATGTCGACGTCAGCCAGTACGACCGCACCGGTTTCGTCTTCTCGAACGGCTATCCGATGAACGAGAGCTGTTACGAGCCGTACAAGGATATTTTCTCGATCGACGTGCGCGACCCCGCGCATCCGAAGGTCGCGGCGAAATTCCCGCGGCCGAAACCGCCGGCGGGCGCGGGCTTCACCGATTTCTGCCAGCGGCGCGGCAGCTTCGGGCCGAAACGGTCGGGCGGGCTCGGCCAGCCCGAACGCGGACGGCAGGGGCTTGCCATCTACGCCTTCTACAACGCCGGCATCCAGATTTTCGACGTGAAGGACCCGGCGAAGCCGGCGATCGCCGGCTATTTCGTCCCGCGCTTTCCGACGACAAAGGAGCTGCCGGACTACACGTTCGGCAACTCGACCTTCGCGGTCTACACCGAATATGACCGCAACATCATCTGGGCCTTTTCGGTGAACGGCGTCTACGCGCTGTCGAGTCCGCTGCTCGGCAAGCCGAACCTTGGCGCCCCGAAGGCGATCTGGCCCGAACGCCGCTGAACCCCTGACTGGAGAATGATTATGCGCGCATGTCATATCGCGCTGGCGGGAGCATTGCTCCTCGCCGGATGCTCGAACGCACCCGCCGAAAAGACCGCGGAGAAACCCGCCGAACCCGCCGGCGACAACATCCTCCACATCAGCTGGGGCGGGATTGCCGAGGCCGATGCGGGCGAGGCGAAACGGCATTGGTCGACCTGGGCGATCAATCTCGTCGACGGCGGGCCGGCCTATGGCTGGCTGTCGGACAAGGGGGTGACCCTGCCGCACGCGCTGAACTTCGAACTCGCGGGCAATGGCAAGATCGCGGCGGTCGCGCTCGACAACCGCTTCGAGCCGGTGGTGCGCGAGGACGGGTCGATGTCGCAGACCGCCGAAGGATCGCCGGTGCGGCGTTTCGCGCTGCTCGGCTCGGCCAAGGGGCCCGAGGGGCCGTACGAGACGCTCGTCGAGGGCGAGGCGAAAGCCGATGCGCAGACGGTGGTGAAACTGCCCAAGGAAGCCTCGGCGCGCTGGCTGCGGCTGCGCATCGACAGCAATTGGGCGGGGAAGGGGCAGACGCGCCTGTCGGACCTCGCGGTTCTCGGCACGCTCGAGCAGCGCGGCGGCGGCGCGATCGCGGATGCGGACGCCAGCGGCATCTATTCGCACGAATATGGCCCGATCGCGCTGCGGCAGCAGGGCACCGAGGTCTTCGGCTGCTACAACGACGGGCTCGGCACGCTGCGCGGGACGGTGTTCGGCCGCATCATGCGCCTCGCCTGGTTCTCGAAGGAAGAAGGCAGCATCGGTTCGGCGACGCTGGTCGCGGCGAACGGCAAGCTCTATGGCTTCTGGTATCGCCCCGAAGACAAGATGGGCAGCCCGTGGAATGCGGTGAGGGAGAGCGGCCTCGACGGCGCCGACCTCGGCAAGTGCCGCGCGGCGCTCTATCCGCCTGCCTGACGCCGAGGATATTATGACCAGCCCGAATTTTTCCGTTGCCGTGCCGAGTGTCGAAATTGCGGGGAGCGCCCGGCGCTTCCCCGTCCGCCGCATCTTCTGCGTCGGCCGCAACTATGCCGAGCATGCGCGCGAAATGGGCGGTTCGCCCGAGCGCGAGCCGCCCTTTTTCTTCACCAAGCCCGCCGACGCGGTTGTCGGCGGGACGGCGGAGATCGCGATGCCGCCGCGGACCGCCAACCTGCATCACGAGATCGAGCTTGTCGTCGCGCTCGGCCGCGGCGGCCGCGACATTGCCGAGGATGCGGCGATCGCGGCAGTGTTCGGCTATGCGGTCGGCAACGACCTGACGCGCCGCGACCTGCAGGCGGAGGCAAAGGGCGCCGGGCGGCCGTGGGACATGGCGAAGGGCTTCGATCATAGCGCGGTCATTTCGCCGATCCGTCCCGCTGCCGAGGTCGGCCATCCGGCGAACGCGCGCATATGGCTCTCGGTCAACGGCGAATTGCGGCAGGAAGGCGACATCGCCCACATGATCTGGCCGGTCGCCGACATTATCGCCGAACTGTCGACCTATGTCGAACTGAAGGCCGGCGACCTCATCTACACCGGCACGCCGGCCGGCGTCGGCCGGATCGTGGCGGGCGATCTCGTCGAGGGCGGCATCGACGGCATCGGAACGATCGCCAACCGTTTCGTCTGACCGCGCCTTATAACAGATAGGGTATATCGGTACGGCCTTTCGGTATTATTTGTTTATGGCGGAGGCGCCTAGGCCGGTCGGCAGAGGACGGCTCTCGCATGAAGGATCGCGCATGAAATCGACCAATGTTGCCCGCAACGTCGTGGGGGCGCTCCGCGACATGGGTGTGCGCCACGTCTTCGGCGTGCCGAGCGGCGGCTGGGTCGATTATATGGAGGCGATCCGCACCACCGACGGCATCGACTTCGTGCTCGCGAGCCATGAGGGCGGCGCGGGTTTCATGGCCGATATCTGCGGGCGGCTGACCGGCGTGCCGGGCGTCTGCTTTGGCACCTTCGGCCCCGGCGCGACCAACCTTGCGACCGGCGTCGGCGGCGCGACGCTCGACCGTTCGCCGATGATCGCGCTGACCGACGAAATGCCCGCGGCGCTGCGCGGCCGCACGGTGCAGATGGCGATCGACCACCAGGCGCTGTTCGCGCCGCTGACCAAGGCGACGATGCGGATCGAGGCCGATACGGCGGTCGCGACGCTCGCCGATGCCGCGCGCATCGCGCTCTCGGGCCGCCCGGGCGCGGTGCACGTCGGGCTGCCGCAGGGGATGAGCGCGGTTGCAGTCGAAGCGGCAGTCCTTGGCGCAATCGCCGCCGATCCGGTGCCCGCCCCGGCCGCGACGGATATCGACGCGCTGACCGCAGCCTTCGCTGCCGCCGCGAAACCGGTGCTCGCGATCGGCCTCGGCGCCGTTCACGCCGGGGTACAGGATCGCATCGTGGCGCTCGCCGAGCGTTTCGGCCTGCCGGTGCTGCTGACCCCGATGGCCAAGGGCATGATCGCCGAGGATCATCAGAGCTATGCCGGCGTCCTCTTCCATGCCCTCTCCGACCTGGTCGGCAAGACGCATGCCGAGGCCGATCTGGTCGTCGCGGTCGGTTACGATCCGATCGAGTTCAATTACGAAAGCTGGATGAAGGACGGGCTCGCGCTCGCCAGCATCGACATCGCGCCCGCCGACATCGACCGCGACAAGCATCCGGTCGTCGCCGAGGTCGTCGGGGCCATCGCCCCGGCGCTCGACGCGCTACTGGCGCTTCCCGCCGCGCCGAAGGACTGGGACCTTGCCGCGCTCGCGACACGCAAGGGGGCGATGTTCGCCAAGCTCGCGGGACGCGACGGAAATTTCGGTCCGTGCGCCGCGCTCGACGTGCTGCGCGACGTGCTGCCGGCCGACGGCATCATGACGTGCGACGTCGGCGCGCATACGCATCTCATCGGTCAGCACTGGCGGACGCCGAAACCCGGCACGCAGATCATGACCAACGGCTGGTCGGCGATGGGCTTCGGCCTTCCCGCCGCGATCGCCGCGAAGCTCTGCCGCCCCGATACGCCGGTGTGCTGCGTGCTCGGCGACGGCGGCTTCCTGATGACCGCGGGCGAACTGGCGACCGCGGTGCGCGAGAAGTTGCCGCTGGTGATCGTCATCTTTACCGACAACGATCTCGCGCTGATCCGCATCAAGCAGGAAAAGAAGCAGAACCCGATCTATGGCACGCCCGTTCGCGCCGAAGGAACGATCGGCGGGCCTTCGCTGTTCGGCGTCCCGGTGACGGTCGCGCGCGATCCCGCTGAATTCCGCGCCGCGCTCGAAGCAGGCTTTGCCGCCGGCGGGCCGGTGATCGTCGAGGCGCTGCTCGACAGCCGCGAATATGACGAGCTGGTGCTGCGCAAGGACAAGCCATGATGCACATGGCGTTCGACAGCGGCCGGTCGCTGTTGATCGGCGGCCGCTGGGAAGCGGCCGAGCGGACGATGGAGGTCATAAACCCCTGGTCGGGCGAAGCGCTGGGCGCGGTCGCTTGCGCCGATGCGGGTCATGTCGCGCGTGCAGTGGCGAGCGCCGTGCGCGGCGCCGAAGCGATGCGTGCGCTGGCGACGGGCGAACGCTCGCGCATCCTTCATGCCGCCGCGACGGCGCTCGAGGGCGACGTCGAACGCTTTGCCGCCGCGATCACCGCCGAGACGGGCAAGCCGATCCGCAGCGCGCGGCGCGAGGTGGCGCGCGCGGTCAACACGCTGCGCCTGTCGGCCGAGGAAGCGGTGCGCCTCGCGGGCGAGACGATCGCCTTCGACAGCTTCCCCGGCGGTGAGGCGCGGTCGGGGCATTATGTCTATGAACCCGTCGGCGTCATCGCCGCGATCACCCCGTTCAACGATCCGCTCAACCTCGTCTGCCACAAGCTCGGCCCCGCCTTTGCCGCCGGCAATGCCGTGGTGCTCAAGCCTGCCGAGCAGGCGCCGCTCGTCGCGATCATGCTCGCGCGGCTGCTGCTTGCGGCGGGCCTGCCCGCCGAGGCGCTGTGCCTGCTCACCGGGCGCGGCGGCGATTTCGGCGACGCGCTGACCGCGCATCCCGACGTGGCGATGGTCAGCTTCACCGGCGGCGCGAAGGTCGGCGAAGCGATCTGCCGCGCGGCGGGGATCAAGCGGCTCGCGATGGAACTCGGCGGCAACGGCCCGGTGATCGTGATGGACGACGCCGATATCGAAAAGGCGGCGGCCGCCTGTGTATCGGGTGCGTTCGGCGCAGCGGGGCAGAATTGCATCGGCGTCCAGCGCATTTACGTCCATGACGCTGTCCATGACGCCTTTGCCGATGCGCTGATCGCGGCAACGGCCCGGCTGCGCGTCGGCGATCCGACGGACGGCGAAACCGACATCGGCCCGATGATCGGCGCCGCCGAGGCCGAGCGCATCGCTGCCTGGACCGCCGAGGCGGTCTCGCGCGGCGCGACGCTGCTCGCAGGCGGCGAGCGCGCCGGAACGCTGGTGCGCCCGACCCTGCTGGCCGACGTCGCCAACGATGCGCGCGTCGCCTGCCACGAAGCGTTCGGCCCGGTGGTCAGCCTGTTCCGCTTCACCGATCTCGACGCCGCGATCGACGCCGCGAACCGCGCCGACTATGCGATCCACGCCGCCGTTTTCACCGAATCGCTCCGCACCGCGCGGCGGGTTGCCGGTCAGCTGCGCGTCGCGGGGGTCATGATCAACGATTCGACCGACTATCGGCTCGACGCGATGCCTTTCGGCGGCGCGGGGCGGGGGAATATGGGGCGCGAGGGCGTGCGTTTCGCTGCGCGCGAAATGTCGCAGACGAAGGTAATATGTTTCCATGACGCTTGATACAGCAACGCTCGACCGCGCCGCCTGCGAGGCGATGGACCGCGCCGACCCGCTCGCGCCGCTGCGCGACCGCTTCGACCTGCCGGCCGGGATGATCTATCTCGACGGCAATTCGCTCGGTGCGATGCCCAAGGGGGCCGCAGCGCGCGCACACGAGGTGGTGACGCACGAATGGGGCACCGACCTGATCAAAAGCTGGAACAGCGCGGGCTGGTTCGACCTGCCGATGCGGCTCGGCGACAAGCTCGCGCCGCTGGTCGGTGCGTCGCCCGGCGAGGTCGTGATCTGCGATTCGACGAGCCAGAATCTGTTCAAGGTGCTGTCGGCCGCAGTCGCGCTGCGGCCCGACCGCAGCGTGCTGATCCTCGAAGGCAGCAATTTTCCGACCAACAATTATATCGCCGAGGGCGTCGCCGCGGCGGCCGGCGGCCGCGTTAAGGTCCGGCTGTGCGAGAAGGACGAGATTGCCGGGGCGATCGACGACGAAACGATCGCGGTTGCGATCACCCACGTCCATTACAAGTCGGGCCATGTCCACGATATGGCGGCGATTACTACCCGCGCGCATGAAGCCGGCGCGCTCGCGATCTGGGATCTCTGCCACAGCGCGGGAGCGATGCCGGTCGACCTGGGTGGCGCGGGCGCCGATTTCGCGGTCGGCTGCACCTATAAATATCTGAACGGCGGCCCCGGCTCGCCCGCCTTCCTGTTCGCGGCCAAGCGCCATCAGGGACGGGCGCTGCAACCGGTCACCGGCTGGTGGGGGCATGCCGCGCCCTTCGCGTTCGAACCCGGATACCGGCCGCAGCACGACATCCGCCAGTTCCTCATCGGCACCCAGCCGATCGTGTCGATGGCACTCGTCGAGACCGGTCTCGACATTCACCTCGCGGCCGACATGGCCGCGATCCGCGCCAAGTCGATGGCACTCACCGACCTCTTCATCCGCCTCGTCGAGGCGCGCTGCGCAGGGCACGGCTTCACGCTCGCCTCGCCGCGCGACGCGGCGGCGCGCGGCAGCCAGGTGTCCTTTGCACATGCCGAGGGCTATCCGATCATGCGCGCGCTGATCGCCGCCGACGTGATCGGCGATTTCCGCGCGCCTGACACGGTGCGTTTCGGCTTCACGCCGCTTTATACCGGCTATGCCGATGTATGGGACGCGGTCGACCGGCTCGTCGCGATCATGGACGGCGGCATCTGGAAATTGCCCGAGCATCAGGTCCGCGACGCGGTTACATGAGCGACGGGGGAGGGGACGCAGCGATGGACGAACAGGCCTATATCGATCGCGAGGCGGGGCTCGAACGCGGGCTGACCAAGGCGCAGATCATCATGATCGGCCTCGGCGGCGCGATCGGCACCGGGCTGTTCATGGGATCGGGCATCGCCATCGGCTATGCCGGGCCCGGTGTCCTCGTCAGCTATCTGATCGCCGCGCTGGTCGCGGTGATCATGGTGTTCAGCCTCTCCGAAATGGCGGTCGTCCATCCGACCGCGGGCTCGTTCGGCACCTATGCCGAAATCTACCTCGGCCCGATGATGGGCTTTATCGTGCGTTACACCTACTGGATCCAGCAGGTGCTGCTGATCGGCAGCGAGGCGGTCGCGGTCGGCATCTATATGCGCTGGTGGCTGCCCGATACGCCGGTGTGGATGTGGGCGCTCGGCAGCGCCGCGACCGTCGTCTGGGTCAACACCCGCGCGGTCCACAATTTCGGTTCGGTCGAATATTGGCTGACGGTGATCAAGGTGTCGGCGATCGTCGCCTTCATCGTCGTCGGCCTGAGCCGCATTTTCGGCATCGTCGGTGATCCGGTCGGGCTGCACAATGTCACCGGGCTGCCGGGCGGTTTCCTGCCCAACGGCTTTTCGGGTGTGTGGCTCGCGGTGCTGATGGCGCTGTTTTCGTTCATGGGGCTGGAATTCGTGGTCGGCACCGCCAGCGAGGCGAAGGATCCGAAGACCGCGATCCCCGCCGCGCTGCGCACGATGGCGGGGCGCCTGTTCCTCTTCTACATCCTCGCGCTGTTCATCATCGTCGCCTTCCTGCCGTGGACGCAGTCGGGCGCGAAGGTCGTCACCGAAAGCCCGTTCGTGAAGATGTTCGCGAGCGCGGGCATTCCCTATGCGGCGGGGGTGATGAATTTCGTCGTCGCCTCGGCGGCGCTGTCGGCGATGAACACCAGCATCTATCTGGGCTCGCGCATGCTCTTCTCGCTCGCGCGCGGTGGCTATGCGCCGCGGACGCTCGGCGAACTCAATGCGCAGCATGTGCCGATGCGCGCGACGATCGTCACCGGGATCGGCATCCTTGCCGCCGCGTCGGTGTCGGTCCTGACCCCGCTCGCCTATAATTATCTCTTCGGCATCGTGCTGTTCGGCGGCCTTCTCGTGTGGAGCGCGATCCTCGTCAGCCACCTCCGCTTCCGCGCCCGCCACAAGGCAGTCGACCTCCCCGTCCGCATGCCCTTCTTCCCCTATGCGCAGCTATTGGGGCTGGCGCTGCTCGCCGCGATCACCGTCACCATGGCGATCGACGCCGACTGGCAGGTCGCGGTGTTCGCCGGCGTGCCGTGGCTGGTCCTGATTACCGCGGCCTATTTCGTCTGGCGGCGCATGGCGCGGGGTTCGGCGGCTCAGGCCTGATCCTGCCCCAGTTCGGCGCGGATTTCGGCCGCGACCTCGCCGACCACGTCCATGAAATAGGCGGCCGCTGCCGACAGCTCGACATTGGCGTGCATCGTCGCGCCGATCCGCGAGCCCGCACCCTCCAGCGCCACCGGCAAGGCAACCAGCCCGGCCTGGCTCAGCCCGACCTGATGCGGCATCGCGGCGAGCATGTCGGTGCTCACCAGCAACGCATGGTTGGTCAGGATCGACACCGATTCGATGACGTCGAGCGGCGGCTCCAGATCCTCGTGGCGAAAGGCCTGATCGATCTGGCGGCGGAGCGAGGTCTGGTTCGGCGGCATCACCCACGCCTGTTCGACAAGGTCGGCGAGCGTCAGCGACGCGCGTTCGGTGAGCGGGTGCCCCGCGCGCACCATGATCGACACGGTGTCGAGATAAAGCACCTCCTGCCGCAGCCCCTCGCGCTCGCGATATTCGGGCAAGCGGCCGAGCACCACGTCGATGTCGCCGGTGCGCAGCCCGGGCATAAGCCGGTCGATCGTCCCCTCGGCGACCGTCACCGCGATCCCCGGCCGCCGCTCGCGCAGCCGCGCCAGCGCGCGCGGCAGCAGCGAGGTCGAGGCGGCGAGCAGCGTTCCGACATGGACGCGCCCCGACAGGCCTTCCTCGAGCGACTGGAGTTCCTCGCTCGCGTGGCGAAGCTGCGCAAGGATCAGCTTGGCATGCTTGATCATCACCTTGCCGAAATCGGTCGGCGTCACGCCGCGCGACGAGCGCTCGAAAAGCTGGACGCCCAGCGCGTCCTCCAGCTCCTTGATGCTCTTTGTCGCCGCCGGCTGCGCGATATTGAGCGCCTGTGACCCCTTCAGCACCGTGCCTTCGTCGGCGATCGCCGTGAGCAGGCGAAGCTGGCGCAGCTTCAGCCGACTCAGCAGAAAATTCTCGTGAAACTTCGGCATGATACACCCTCCGCAGCCTTCGACGTTCGGCACCGGCCCGCTCCCCCACCCGGCCTCCCATAGGCGACTATCGTGTGGGAGGCCGGGTGGGGGAGCGGGCCGGTACCGGTTCCGGCGAGATATATCCTTTTTGTAATAGCTGGGGCAAGTCTCTGGATTATTGTTGATAGCTGCGCCTCGTTACTCAACCTCATGGCCCGCGCGCATCTGCGACCCGCGGGATGACCGACGGGACAGGGGTGCGGCGACGATCATGACTGGAAATGGTGCGAAACAGGCGGCTGTGATCGACATGCACAGCCACTTCTTCCCGGCGATGGATGCCGCCTATCGCGCGCGTGCCGAAGCCGAGGGGCTGCCCTGGCTGCGCGACGGCGGCGACGGCACGGGCTTCATCATGCAGGGCGCGAAGGAGTTCCGCCCGGTCGACGACATCCTCTGGGACCCGGCGCGGCGTGTCGAGGCGCTCGACGAGCAGGGTATCGACCTCCAGATCATCTGCGCAACGCCGATCATGTTCGGTTACAGCCGCCCCGCGCAGCAGGCGCTCGAATGCGCCGAGCGCTTCAACGACGCCGCGCTCGATTTCTGCGCCCATGCGCCCGAGCGGATGAAGCCGCTTGCGCAGGTGCCGTTGCAGGACATCGACCTGTCATGCCGCGAGGTCAGCCGGGCGATGGAAAGCGGCCATCTCGGCGTCCAGATCGGCAATCACATGGGGCTGCGCAATCTCGACGACGAAGGCATATTGACCTTCCTCACCCATTGCGCCGAGGTCGGCGCCGCGGTGCTCGTCCATCCGTGGGACATGATGGCGCGCGAACGCATGCCCAAATATATGCTGCCCTGGCTCGTCGCGATGCCGGCCGAGACGCAGCTCTCGATCCTCTCGCTGATCCTGTCGGGCGCGTTCGAAAGGCTGCCGAGGAATCTCCGCATCTGCTTCGGCCATGGCGGCGGCAGCTTTGCCTTCCTGCTCGGCCGGGTCGAAAATGCTTGGAAATATCGCGACATCGTCCGCGTCGACTGCCCCAATCCGCCCTCGACCTATGTCGACCGTTTCTTCGTCGATTCGGCGGTGTTCGACCCGCGGGCGCTCACCCTGCTGGTCGAGGTGATGGGCGAGGACCGCATCCTCCTCGGCTCCGACCACCCCTTTCCGCTCGGCGAGCAGGACATCGGGGCGCTGGTACGCGACCATGACGGGCTGTCGGCGGCGCAGAAGGCGAAGATCCTCAGCGGCAATTCGCGGACCTTCCTCAATCTGTAGTTGTCGCGGGTGTCGGCTTTTGGGGTGAGAGCCTTCCATTAGGCTGCGGATAGGACAGCGTCTCCAAGGCCGCTCGCAACCGCTGCTTCAAGTTGCTCGCGAAATCGATCAAGATCGCCGTACCTCGCGTGAAACTGGGATTGGCACCGATTCCAATCGTTACCAAAATCCTGCAAAGCAACCTGCACCGACAGCGCGCCCACAGAGTTGATGGGCTCGATGCGCAGTGCAATGCATCCACCATACCAACACCCATCAATAGGGTTTTCGGCGGCGATAGGGTAAACCTTCAAAGCGGCGACTAGATTGGCAAACTCGTCTGGCGGGCACCAATAAAAGCAGGTGCCTTTGAAGTCGCCAGTATCGAGAGACGCGACCAGTCGTGATTCACCATCATCATCTACTGCGAAAGAGAGCGAGAATGTGTTCATCGGTGCACGTTACTCACTTTAGCCTTTATCGGCCATCGGTCGTAACCAACCATCTGCACATGTTAACAAACGAAAAGGCCGCCGGAACACAGCTCCGGCGGCCTTCGCATGTCAGGACGCGAACAATCGTCACGCCGTCGGCGGTACGCCCTTGAAGCTTTCGGTGCCCGCCCAGCCGCGTTCGGACACGTCGACCATCACATTCTCGGGGCCCGCCATCTTGTATTCGGCGTTGTCCTTGGCGGGATTCTTGCCGAGCCCCTGCGCCAGATTGACGTCGTGGCGCGGTGCATAGCCCGAATTTTCGAAGCGCTCGACGACCGCGTTGATGTCGTCGCACTGAAAGCCGATGTGGTGCAGCCCGGTATAACCTTCGGGAAATTCCATCCCGGCGGCGGGGCGGTTCTTGAAGCACAGCAGCGCGATATTGATGTGGCCGTCGGTGACATAATAGCCGCGCGCGTTGCGGCTATCGATCTTGCCGGCGACGGTCCAGCCGAGGACGTCGGTGAAGAAGCCGACCGAATTGTCGGGGTCGGCGGACGCGATCGCCACATGGCGGAGGCGGGTGGTCATTGGTGAGGCCTTTCTATGTTCCGATGCGAATGGGACTGACGAGGTCGTTCAACGCCGCGACGATGCTTTGCGCGGTGATCCGGCCGGTGCCGGGATTCTCGACGGTGGGAATATTCTCGATCGACAGTTCGAAGCGCGCGCTGTCCGAATCGACAATGATGCGGTGCGTATTGCGTTCGAGCGCGGGGTCGGCCCAGATCTCGAGCTGCGTCCGCGCGGGACCGACGCCGGCCATGCCGAGCGCCGCGGCGACGTTGACGTTGGCGGGAAAGGCGATCGCACCTTCGAGCGCGCTGCCCGCGAAGATTTTCAGCGGTTCGGTCAGGCCGGTGAGGTCGATGTTGTGGCGCACGACATGCTCGGCCTTGACCAGCGACTTCACCGGCTTGCGCGTCACCATCGTCACCGAATGGATCGTGCCGACCGCGGCGGCGCGCACCGCGTCGAGCCCGAGCAAGGCGCCGGTGGCGAGGATGATACGGCCGCCGTGCGCGCGCGCGATGTCGGTCGCCTCGGGCCATTGCATCAGCGCCGCGCCGCTCACCGTCACCAGCGTCTTGCCCGCGCTGAGCGTTGCGGTGGCGATGTCGCGGAACGCCGCGGTCGGCGCGCTGTCGACGATGACGTCGGACAGGGCGACGAGTTCGGCGGTATCGACGATCGGCACCGGCCTTTCGAGCGCGGCCATCGCGGCCGCCGCGCGTCCCCGGTCGCCGGCGGAAACCGCCGCCAGCGTCAGCGGCAGCTCGCTCGCTTCGATATGGCGCGCGACGACGCGGCCGATGGTGCCGAATCCGGCAATGCCCACTTTTGTCATGTCTGCCGCGCTACGGCGTCTTTTATATATTGGAAAATAGTCTTTGGCGGGCCTTCTATCTGCAAATCGATATAGCCCGGGCTTTCGGATCAGATATATATTTTTGATTATAAATAGGCGCTGTTTCTATCTTTGACGGCATATGCAGCACGCCGCACAAGTCGGGCTGACCTTTTGGGGGAAGTCGATGCCCGATGTGCTGAACGGAGAGATGCTGACGCTCGCGGCGATGATGCTGGTGACGGGCGCCGTCGGCGGCGTGATCGCCGGCATGCTCGGCGTCGGCGGCGGCATCGTCATCGTGCCGGTGCTCGATCTCGTCCTCGCCTCGTTCGGCATCGACGGCGATGTCCGCATGCACGTCACCGTCGCGACCTCGCTCGCGACGATCATCCCCACCGCCATCTCGTCCTCGCGCGCCCATGAAGCGAAGGGTGCGGTCGATCACGATCAGCTCAAACGCTGGGCCATCGCGATCTTCCTCGGTGCGATCGCCGGCGTTGTGCTGGCCAGCCGCGTGTCGGGCGATGTCCTGTCGGCGGTGTTCGGGATCGTCGCGCTGCTCGTCGCGATCAAGATGCTGCTGCCGCTTGAAGGCAAACATATCGCCGACGCGGTCCCGGGCGGCGCGGCGGGGCAGGTCATTCCGTTCGCGATCGGCGGCATTTCCAGCATGATGGGGATCGGCGGCGGCACGCTCAGCGTCCCCGTGATGACCTTGTTCAACGTCCCCATCCATCGCGCGATCGGTACCGCGGCGCTGTTCGGCCTGCTGATCAGCGCGCCCGCGACCGTCGCCTTCGTCGTTGCCGGCTGGCATGTCGAAGATCTGCCGCCCGGCAGCCTTGGCTATGTCAATCTGATCGGGCTCGCGATCATCGCGCCGGTGTCCTACCTCACCGCGCCGTGGGGCGCGCGGATCGCCCATGCATTGTCGAAGCGGCAGCTCAGCCTGCTGTTCGGCCTGTTCCTCACCATCGTCGCGGTGCGCATGCTGCTCCGGGCCTTCGGGTGAGCCGCGATGCCGCCTCCTATAAGAAAATCGGCCCGCCCTATGCGCAACGCATATTGGATCGCCGCGCCGCGCTCGCGCAGATCGGGGGCGCCATGGCGCTCGGCTGCGCGGCCCCGGCGCTCGCCCGTCCCACCGCAAAGAAAGAGAGACGCATGACCTGGTTTGCCCTTGCCACCCGCGCCACCCCCGAAGGTCCGCGCGCGACGATCCGGGTCGGCGATGCCTTCCACGACCTGCACGATGCCGCCGCGAAACTGGGTTTCGCCGCCGTCGCAGGCGACGTCACCGCGATCGTCCGCGACTGGGATGCGCGCCGCGACGGCCTGTTCGCGCTCGCCCGGGCGCTCGGCGCGGGATCGGGAACGGTCGCCGCGCCGCAGCTCGCGGCGCCGTTCGAGCCGCGCCGTATCTTCGCCGCCGCATCGAACTTCATCGAACATGCCGAGGAAATGCAGACCAAGCTCGCCGCCAAGGCCGAGAGCGAGCCCTATATCTTCCTCAAGACCGTCGAGAGCGTCGTCGGCCCCGGCGCGACCGTGGTTGTCCCGCCGCAGGTGTCGCGTCCCGACTGGGAGGTCGAACTCGGCGTCGTGCTCGGCCGCGCGGGCAAGAATGTCGCCGCCGCCGACGCGCATGACCTGATCGCGGGTTACACGATCGTCAACGACGTGTCGGCGCGCGACCGCACCCGCCGCACTGACTTTCCCTTCTCGCACGACTGGTTCCGCGGCAAGAGCTTCGACAGCTTCACGCCATTGGGCCCGGTGTTCGTGCCGCGCGACTGCCTCGGCGATCCGCACGACATCCGCCTCGGGCTCAAGGTCAATGGCGAGGCGATGCAGGACGGCAATACGTCCGAGATGATCTTTAACATCTACGAACAGATCGCCTATCTTTCGACGATCCTCGAACTCAAGGCGGGCGACCTCATCGCCTCGGGCACCCCCGCCGGGGTCGGCATGGGGCGCGGGGTGTTCCTGAAGGACGGCGATGTCATGGCGGCGTGGGTCGACGGCATTGGCGAGCTGGCGAACCCCGTTTCCGCGCCGCACCTGCCGCGGAGCTGAGCGATGGTCGCTTTCCATCGCCGCTCGCTGATCGTTCCGCTGATCGTCGTCGCGGCGATCGCCGCGCTCACCCTGTGGAGTGCGTTCGGCGGCAACGCGCCGAAGACCGCCGCGACCGAGGGTGCGCGTACCGTCCGCTTCAACATGGCATGGCTGCCGCAGGGCAGCATGGCGGGCATCTTCGTCGCGATCGACAGGGGCTATTTCGCCGAGGCCGGGCTCGCTGTCGAGCCGGTGCGCGGCTTCGGCGGCATGCGCACCGCGAACGAGCTCGATCAGGGCATGTTCGAATTCGCCTATATCGACCCGCTGTCGGTCGCGCTCAACCGCTCGAAGGGGGGCGGCGTCCGCATGGTCGGCGGCATCAACATGCAGCTTCCGGCCGGCGCGTGCTTCGTCAAGGAGCGCCACAAGATCGCGAAGCCCGCCGACCTCGCCGGCCTGCGCTTCGGCGCCGGGCAAAGCTCGATGATCCAGGCTTTGCTCCCGGCGTGGCTCAAGGCCAATGGCGTCGATCCGGCGCAAGTCGAGCAGATCCAGCTCGACCCCGCGATCGTCGTCTCGTCGCTGGTCGAAGGGCGGACCGATGCCGCCGAATGCTGGCTCGGCAATTCGATGGCGCTGTTCGACAAGGCAGCGAAGGCAAAGGGCGTGACGATCGGGCGGATCGGCTACGCCGATTTCGGGCTCGACGTCTACGGCAGCGGCTTCGCGACGCAGGACGCGCTGATCGAGAAAGACCCCGATCTGGTGCGCGCCTTCCTCAAGGCCGCCTATCGCGGCTATGCCGACGCGGCGCGCGATCCGAAGGCGGCGCTCGCGATCATCCGAAAATCCTATCCGCTGCTCGACGAGGCGGTGACCGAACGCCAGATCCGCGAGACCGCGGCGCTGATGGCGGCCGAGGGCGGATCGCACCGCCTGAAACCCGAAAAGGTCGAGCGCACCGTCACCTATCTGCAGGCGAGCGGCCAGCTGCAGGGTTTCGACCAGGCGCCGCAGCTTTTCACCAATAGCTTCATCCCGATGGGGAACCAGCCATGACCGATCCCGCCTCCTACCGGCCGCGCCCGACGCGGCTCGGCCACCTCGTGCTCAAGGTGCGCGACATCGACCGCAGCCTCGCTTTCTATACCGAGGTTGTCGGGCTGGAGGTCTCGGACTGGATCGATCATCATATGGTCTTCCTGCGCGCCGGCGAGGATCATCACGACCTCGCGCTGCTCCAGTTGCCGCCGGGGCACAGTGCCATTCCCGAGGGGCATTATCCCGCGGTCGAGCATTTCTCATACCGCCTCGAAACGCTGGCCGAGATGGAGCAAGTCGCCGCCATGCTCGTCGCGCGCGGCATCACCATCGACCGCGGCATCGGCAAGCACGGCCCGGGAGCGAACAGCTTCCTCGTCTTCCGCGATCCCGACGGCAACAATGTCGAATTCTACACCGACATGACGCAGATCACCGCCGAACAGCCCTATGAAGCGTCGGTGTGGGACGGCAAGGACCTCGAAACCTTCGACCGCTGGCACCTCGAGCGCTTCCTCGTGCCGCCGCCCGCGCGCATCCTCGCCTTGCTCGACAAGGAAGGTGACGCATGAGCCGGTTATTGAGCCGCGACGCCGCGATCAGCATCGCCTTCTTCGCGGCGCTCGGGCTCGCATGGGAATATGGCGTCCGCTGGTCGGGGGTGCAGTCCTATCTGCTGCCGCCGCCGAGCGCGATCCTCGGCGAATTGTGGCAATCGCGCGGGCCGATCCTGTCGCAAAGCCTCGTCACGCTGACCGAAGTCTTCTGGGGCTTCATCATCGCGGTCGCGCTCGGCGTTCCCGTCGCGACGCTGATCTATTTCTCGCGCACCGCGAAACGCACCGTCTATCCGTTGTTCGTCGCGTTGCAGAGCATCCCCAAGATCGGGCTCGCGCCGCTGATCGTCGTCTGGTTCGGCTACGGGCTGACGTCGAAGCTGATCATGGCCTTCCTCTTCGCCTTCTTCCCGATCATCATCGCGACCTTGGGCGGGCTGGCGAGCACCCCGGCGCATCTCGAGGAGCATTTCCGGGCGCTGCGCGCGACGCCGATGCAGGGCTTCTGGCGCCTCCGCGTCCCCGCCGCGCTGCCGAGCTTCCTCGACGGCTGCAAGGTCGCGATGCCGCTCGCGGTGATCGGTGCGGTCGTCGGCGAATTCGTCGGCTCGAACGACGGGCTCGGCAACCTCATCCTGACCGCCTCGGGCTCCGGGCATACGACATTGACCTTCGCCGCGCTGATCGCGGTGACCCTCCTGTCGCTCCTCCTCTTCTACGGCGTCGCCTATTGGGAACGCTTCATCTGGTGGCGGGCAGCATGAGCGCGGTGATCTCCATGGCCGGCGCCGGCAAGGCGTTCGACGGCCGCAAGGTGCTGCACAATGTCAGCGCCGAAATCGGCGCCGCCGAATTCGTCTCGGTGCTCGGCCCCTCGGGGTGCGGCAAGAGCACGCTGCTCCGCCTGATAGCTGGGCTCGAGCCCTTCGACGACGGCGGCATATTGTTCAACGGCGCGGTGGTGCAGGCACCGTCACCCGACATGGGCTTCGTCTTCCAGACTTCGAACCTGCTGCCCTGGCTCAATGTCCGCGACAATCTGCTGCTCGGCGTCGATCTCGACCCGGCAGCGAAGCGTCCCGACCCTGCGGCGCTGGCCGAGCTGGTCGAGACATTGGGGCTGACGGGGTTCGAGGACAGCCATCCGCACCAGCTTTCGGGCGGCATGCGGCACCGCGTCGCAATCGGACAGGCGCTGGCGCGCGGGCCGCAGGTGCTGCTGATGGACGAGCCGTTCGGGGCGCTCGACGCGTTGACGCGCGACCGGCTCAACATGGAACTGCTGCGCATCTGGCAGCGCGACCGCAAGACGGTGCTGCTCGTCACCCACAGCATTTCGGAAGCCGTGCTGCTCTCCGACCGCGTGCTCGTGATGTCGGAGCGGCCGGGAACGATTATCGAGGATGTCCGCATCGACCTGCCGCGCCCGCGCGATCCCAGCACGACGCGCGAGGATCCGGCATTCGGCGACTATGTCGTGCGGCTCAGCAAATTGATGGGGGTATCGTGATGGACAGCGGGATGCTGGCAACGGCGGGCGCCGAAATCTACTGGCAGGCGCATGGGGCGGGCCCGGCGGTCGTGCTCGCGCACGGCATCGGCGGCAATCATGCGATCTGGTACCGCCAGCTCGATGCGCTGTCGCGTTCGAACCGCGTCATCACCTTCGACCATCGCGGCTTCGGCCTCTCGCGCGATCATGACGGGCGCGGCCGCGACGCCTTCGTCGACGATCTGGCCGCGCTGCTCGATTATCTCGACGAGGCGAAAGTCGCGCTGGTCGGCCAGTCGATGGGGGCGGGAACCTGCATCGGTCTCGCGCACCGTGCGCCCGACCGCGTCGCGGCGCTCGCGATCTGCGACAGTCTGCACGGCATCGTCGAGAGCGGCGACGTAAAGGCAATCATGGACGCGGCGCGGGCGAAGACCGCCACCCTGTCGCAGGTCGAGCGCGTGCTCGGCGCTGGCACTGCGCCCGAACTCGCGGCGCTCTACCGCCAGATCGCGAGCTTCAACGCCGCCGACCGCCACAGCCTGACCGGCCGCTTCGAGGCGCGCCCCGCCGCCGAACTCGGCGGCAAGGGCTTCCCGATCCTCTTCCTGTCGGGCGTCGACGATATCCTCTTTCCGATCGAGGCGGTGCGGCTTGTGCAGGCCGAGGTGCCGGGCTCCTTCCTTGTCGAGGTCAATGACGCGGGCCATTCGGCCTTCCTCGAAGCGTCGACCCAGTTCAACGACACGATCCTGTCGCTGCTCCAGATGGCGGGCCATGTCGGCAAGGCGGGCGCCGCGCACAGCAATGCGGCGGGCTATGTCCCGGTCGGGGGTGCGGGATGACCGGCACCGCCTATCCATTCGCGGAACGCCCGGTGCTGAACTATGTCGACGGCGCCTTCGTCGAGGGCGAGCGCTGGTTCGACAATGTGAACCCCGTCGACGGCAGCGTCGCCGGGCGCGTGTCGCAGGCGAGTCGCGACCTTGTCGACCGCGCCGTCGCCGCCGGGCGCGCGGCGCTCAAGGGGCCGTGGGGCAAGATGTCGCAGGCCGAGCGCTGCAAATTGCTCGTCCGCATCGCCGAGGGGATCGAGGCGCGCTTCGACGAATTCGCCGCGGCCGAAATCGCCGACACCGGCAAGTCGCTGCATCAGGCGCGGACGATCGACATTCCGCGCGGCGCCGCCAATTTCCGCGCCTTCGCCGCGCTCGCCGAGGCGCGCGCGATGCCGAGTTTTCGTACCGACCTTGCCGACGGACGCAGCGCGATCAACTATGCGATCGCGCGCCCGCTCGGTGTCGTCGCGATCGTCTCGCCGTGGAACCTGCCGCTGCTGTTGATGACGTGGAAGGTCGCACCCGCGCTGGCGTGCGGCAATGTCGTTGTCGTCAAGCCGAGCGAGGAGACGCCCTCGACCGCGACCTTGCTCGCCGAGGTGATGGACGCGGCGGGCGTGCCGCCGGGCGTGTTCAACCTCGTCCACGGTTTCGGCGCGGAATCGACCGGCGAGTGGCTCACCGCCAACCCCGATATCGATGCGATCACCTTTACCGGCGAGTCCGCGACCGGCGGCGCGATCATGCGCGTCGCGGCGGCGGGGGTGAAACCCGTTTCGTTCGAACTCGGCGGCAAGAATGCCGCGCTCGTCTTCGCCGACTGCGATTTCGACGAAGCCGTCGCGGGGACGGTGCGCTCGGTCTTTTCGAACTGCGGGCAGGTGTGCCTGTGCACCGAGCGCGTCTATGTCGAGCGGCCGATCTTCGAGCGCTTCGTCGCCGCGCTCGCCGAACGCGCGAAGGCGCTGACCGTCGGCGATCCTTGGTCGGGCGCCGACATGGGGCCGCTGATCTCGCACGGCCATCGCGAGAAAGTGCTCTCCTATTATGCGCTGGCGCGTGAGGAAGGCGCGACGGTCGTCGCGGGCGGCGGGGTGCCCGAACTGGGCGGCGCGCTCGCGGGCGGGGCGTTCGTCGAACCGACGATCCTCACCGGGCTCGGGCCCGATGCGCGCTGCGTGCGCGAGGAGATTTTCGGCCCCGTCTGCCACATCGCACCCTTCGACAGCGAGGAGGAAGCGGTCGAGCTTGCCAATGACACCGACTATGGCCTTGCCGCCGCGATCTGGACGCGCGACGTCGGCCGCGCGCACCGCGTCGCGGCAGAGATGGAAACCGGCATCGTCTGGGTCAACGAATGGTTCCTGCGCGACCTGCGCACCCCGTTCGGCGGCATGAAGCTGTCGGGCATCGGGCGCGAGGGCGGCGAACATTCGCTGGGCTTCTATTCCGAACCGACCAATATCTGCGTGAAACTCTAAGAGGATAATATGGCCGACATTGCCGCCATCGCCGCAAGACTCGACGAAGCCGCCATCGGCGCCCGCGCAATCGCGCAAATCACCGGGCAGGAAGGCGAATTGTCGCTCGCCGACGCCTATGCCATCCAGCGGGCGGCGATCGACCGGCGCCTCGCGCGCGGCGCGACGCTTGTCGGGGTGAAGATGGGCTTCACCAGCGAAGCCAAGATGGTCCAGATGGGGCTCAAGGACCAGATCTGGGGCCGGCTGACCTCCGACATGGTCGTCACCAACGGCGCCGCGATCGAACGCGCGCGCTTCATCCACCCGCGCGTCGAGCCCGAGGTCGCGGTGCGGCTGAAGGCGCCCCTGACGGGCGAAGTGACGCGCGACGAGGCGCTCGCGGCCATCGATGCGGTCGCCGCGGCGCTCGAGATCATCGACAGCCGCTACGAAAATTTCCGCTTCGCGCTCGGCGATGTCGTCGCCGATAATGCGTCGTCGTCGGCTTTCGTCACCGGACCGTGGCTAGCCGCCGACACCGATATCGCCGATGTCGCGATGGTGATGCGCGTCGATGGCGAGGTGGCCGAGACCGGGACCAGCGCCGCGATCCTCGGCGATCCGGTCCGCTCGCTCGTCGCGGCGGCGCGGCTCGCGGGCGCGGCGGGACTCACGCTCCAGCCGGGCTGGACGGTGATGCTCGGCGGCGCGACCGCGGCGGCGGCGATCGGCGATGCGCGCAGCGTGTCGCTCGACGCCGGCCATCTCGGCCGCGTCGGCTTCACGATCGCGGGAGGGGCGGCATGAGCGGCGACAGCAAGGGCAGGGTAATCCCCGGCAAGGCGCGCCCGCGCGGCCGTTTTCCGCATTATCGCCGCGCCGGCGATTTCGTCTTCGTCTCGGGCACCAGCTCGCGCCGCGCCGACAACAGCTTTGCGGGCGCCTCGGCCGACGAATATGGCACCGTCAGCCTCGACATCGCCGAACAGACGCGCGCGGTGATCGAGAATATCGGCGCGATCCTCGCCGACGCCGGCGGCTCGCTCGCCGACGTCGTCGATGTGACGAGCTTCCTCGTCAACATGAACGACTTCGGCGGCTACAACGCCGTCTATGCCGAATATTTCGACGAAGCGGGCCCCGCGCGGACGACCGTCGCGGTGCACCAGCTTCCGCACCCGCATCTGCTGATCGAGATCAAGGCGACCGCCTTCATCCCGCGCGCCGCCACGAAAGGATAGCGCCATGCTGACCTATGGATTGCCCTTCAACTTCCGCGAATGGATCGAGGCGCACCGCGATGTGCTCAAGCCCCCGGTCGGCAATACGCAGATCTGGGAGGATGCCGATTTCATCGTCACCGTCGTCGGCGGCCCCAATCAGCGCACCGACTATCATGTCGACCCGCTCGAGGAGTTTTTCTACCAGATCGAGGGCGACATGAACCTGCGCCTGTGGACCGACGAGGGCCCCAAGGACATGCCGATCCGCGAGGGCGACATCTTCCTGCTGCCGCCGCGCGTTCCGCATTCGCCGCAGCGCCCGGTCGCGGGGAGCGTCGGGCTGGTGATCGAACGCAAGCGCCCCGACGGGCTGATCGATGCCTTCCAATGGTATTGCGACGATTGCGGCCACATCGTCCACCGCGTCGAGGTCCAACTCCAGAGCATCGTCCGCGACCTGCCGCCGCTGTTCGAGGCTTTTTACGCGAGCGAGGCGCTGCGCACCTGCGGCAACTGCGGCACCGTCCATCCGGGCAAAGCGCAATGACCGCCACCCACGAAGCCGTCGCCCGCCGCCTCCGCGATGCCTATGCGGGCGCGGTGGTCGCGCCGCTGCGCGATGCGCTGGAGCCGACCGATGCCGCGGGCGCCTATGCGGTGCAGACGATCAACACGCGCTATTGGGAAGCGCAGGGGCGCCGGATCGTCGGGCGCAAGGCGGGCTTGACCGCCAAGGCGGTGCAGACGCAGCTCGGCGTCGACCAGCCCGACTTCGGCGTGCTATTCGACGACATGCGCGTCGCCGACGGCGGAAAGCTCGACCCGGCGCGGACGATCCAGCCGAAGGCGGAGGCCGAGATCGCCTTCATTCTCGGCGCCGGCCTGCCCGACCCCGATACTACCCCCGAACAGGCCGCGGCGGCGGTGGCAAGCGTCCACGCCGCGATCGAGGTGGTCGACAGCCGGATCGCCGACTGGAAGATCAGCTTTGCCGACACGGTGGCGGACAATGGCTCGTCGGCCTTCTTCGTGCTCGCCGACGACGGCTTGCCGCTCGCCGGGCTCGACCTCGAAGGCGCGGCGATGGAGATGTCGGTCAACGGCGCGGTCGCCTCGACCGGCGTCGGCGCCGCGGCGCTCGGCAATCCTCTGAACGCCGCCGCCTGGCTCGCCCAGACGCTGGCGACGCGCGGCGAGCCGCTGCAGGCGGGCGATATCCTGCTCGCAGGGGCGCTCGGACCGATGGTCGCGCTGACGCCGGGCGACCATGTCGAGGCGCGCATCGCCGGCATCGGCACCTGCAGCTTTACGTACAAGGCATAGCGAAATGGCGAAAACCAAAGTCGCGATCATCGGCTCGGGCAATATCGGCACCGACCTGATGATCAAGATCATGCGCCTGTCGGAGGTGCTGGAGATGGGGGCTTTCGTCGGGATCGATCCCGAAAGCGACGGGCTCAAACGCGCCGAACGGCTGGGCGTGCCGGTTACCGCGGGCGGGCTCGACGGCCTGATCGCGCTGCCCGGCTTTGCCGATATCGCGATCGTGTTCGATGCGACCTCGGCAGGCGCCCATAAGCACCATAGCGAGGTCTTGATCGCGCACGGCAAGCGCGTCGTCGACCTGACGCCGGCGGCGATCGGTCCCTACACGATCCCGCCGGTGAACGGCGACGCGCACCTCGATAGCCCCAACGTAAATATGGTGACCTGCGGCGGGCAGGCGACGATCCCGATCGTTGCCGCGGTGAACCGCGTCGCCAAGGTGCATTATGGCGAGATCGTCGCGTCGATCGCCTCGAAGAGTGCGGGGCCCGGCACCCGCGCCAACATCGACGAGTTCACCGAGACGACGAGCCGGGCGATCGCCGAGGTCGGCGGCGCGACGCGCGGCAAGGCGATCATCGTCCTCAATCCGGCCGAACCGCCGCTGATCATGCGCGACACCGTCTATTGCCTCTGCGACGACGCCGACCGCGACGCGATTGCGCAGAGCGTCGAGGATATGGTGGCCGAAGTGCAGGCCTATGTTCCCGGCTACCGGCTTAAACAGGCGGTGCAGTTCGAAAGCATCGGCAGCAACGCACCGCTGCATATCCCCGAAATGGACGGCAGCTTCACCGGCCTGAAGGTCAGCGTCTTCCTCGAGGTCGAGGGCGCGGCGCATTACCTCCCGGCCTATGCGGGCAATCTCGACATCATGACCTCGGCGGCGCTCAAGACGGCCGAGAAGATCGCGCTCCGCATGAACGAAGGAGTGGCCGCATGAGCTTCGATCCGACGACCACCAAACTCTATATCCAGGACGTCACGCTGCGCGACGGCATGCACGCGATCCGTCACCAATATGGTCTCGGCCATGTGCAGGCGATCGCGCGGGCGCTCGACCGCGCGAAGGTCGACGCGATCGAGGTCGCGCACGGCGACGGGCTGCAAGGGTCGAGCTTCAACTACGGCTTCGGCGCCCACACCGACTGGGACTGGATCGGCGCGGTCGCCGAGGTGCTCGAACATAGCGTGCTGACGACGCTGTTGCTCCCCGGCATCGGTACCATCCACGACCTCAAACATGCTTATGAGATGGGCGTGCGTTCGGTCCGCATCGCGACGCACTGCACCGAGGCCGATGTCGCGAAACAGCATATCGAGTTCGCACGCGGCATCGGCATGGACGTCTCGGGCTTCCTGATGATGAGCCATATATCGGAGCCCGAACCGCTCGCGCAGCAGGCCAAGCTGATGGAAAGCTATGGCGCGCATTGCGTTTACGTCACCGACAGCGGCGGCGCGCTGACGATGGATCAATATGCGGCGCGGCTGCAGGCCTATGACCGGGTGCTGAAGCCCGAGACCCAGCGCGGCGTCCACGCGCACCACAACCTCAGCCTCGGGGTTGCGAACAGCATCGTCGCCGTACAGAATGGCGCGGTGCGGGTTGACGCGAGCCTCGCCGGGATGGGCGCGGGCGCGGGGAATGCGCCACTCGAAGTGTTTATCGCTGCGGCCGACGTGCATGGCTGGAACCATGGCTGCGACCTTTACGCGCTGATGGATGCGGCCGAGGACCTCGTCCGCCCGCTGCAGGACCGCCCGGTGCGCGTCGACCGCGAGACGCTGACGCTGGGATATGCCGGGGTCTACTCCAGCTTCCTTCGCCATGCCGAAAAGGCGGCGGCCGAGCATGGCCTCGACACCCGCGCCATCCTCGTCGAACTCGGCCGCCGCAAGATGGTCGGAGGGCAGGAAGATATGATCGTCGACGTTGCGCTCGACATGCTGAAGCAATAGCCGCCGATCGGCCGCCGGTTCAGGGCGCGATGGCCAGCCCGTCGCCGTTCTTGCCCGCACCGATCCGCCGCAGCACCGCGCCGCTCGCGACATCGATCTCGGCGATCTTGTCGTGCCCCGTCTCGGCGGCATAGAGGCGCGTCGAATCGCCGCTGAACAGCAAGGTCACCTGCCCCGCGGCGGCGTCGCCCGACACCTTGATCTTGCGCAGCAACGCGCGCGTTTCAGCGTCGAACAGGCTGATCGTGCCGCTCGCGATATTGCTCGTCGCAATGAGCTTGCCGTCGGGGCTCGCCAATACGCGGATCGCCACCGGGTCGACTGGCTGCTCGGCGATCTTTTCGCTCGTCGCCGTATCCCACACTGATACCCGCGGGGCATCGAGGTCGCCGACCCACAGTTCGCGCCCGCCCTTCGCCAGCGCCAGCCCCTCGGGCTTGCCGCCGATGGTCAGGTCGCGCAGCTTCTTTCCATCCTGCAAATCGAGCACGCTCACCGTCCCCGATCCGATATTGGCGACATAGGCGGTGCGGTTGTCGGGCGCGACGGCAACCATGTGCGACCCTTTCTGTCCCGTCGAAATCGCGGTGACCGTGCCGTCGGGCGCGACCACCGCGACCGACTCGCTGCCTTCGGTCGTCGCGACGAGCCGCCCGTCGGACAGCCACAGCAGTCCGTGCGGCCGCTGGTTCGGGCTGAGGTCGATCGTCTTCAGCTTCGTCCGCGCCGCGACGTCGAAAATGTCGATCGTCGTCCCGCCATAGGCAACCACCGCCGCCTGCTTGCCGTCGGGCGAGATCGCAATCTCGTGCGGCATCTTGCCCGTCGGTAGCCGCGCGAGTTCTTCGCCCGACGCCAGCGCGATGACGCTCAGCGTGTCCTCGCTCTTGTTGCCGACCAGCAAGGTCTCGGCCGCCGCGGGCGTCATCGGCAACAACAACGGGCAAAGCAGGAGGGCAAGGACACGGCGCATGGCAGGACTCCGGTTGGGCCGGTCCAGCCTACCGTGCCGCGCCGTTCAGGCAAGCGCCGATGCATGACGTTTTGTTAACTGGGCTCGGCCCGCCGGCCGCCATAGCCCTCGCCGCGGCGGCATGTTGCGCCGTCGTCAAAAAGGGGAGGGAAGCATGGGGCTGCCAGCCATCGATATCAACGCCTTGCCGCTGCTCGACACCGCGGTCGGCCTGTTCGGCTCGCTTGTCGCGCAGACGAAGCCGGGCTCGTCGACGTTCGAGGTGACCGTCACCGTCGTCCTGATCATCTACGACTGAAAAAAGGGGCGCGGGCGGTCCCGGTTCCGCCCGCGCCACCTTTGGGCCGCAACTGCATGACCCCTTCCCGCCACGACCATTTTCCCGCCGCCGACCTGCCGCGCCGCCAGCGCATGCGCGCTGCCGCCACCGCGCTCGCCGGGCGCTGGCAGGCGGAGGACGAGGCGCCGGGCGGGCTCCTCGCCGCGATACGCATCGCCGGGGACCTACCGCCCGATGCGGCGCTCGCCACGCTGGCCCCCTGGCTCGACGACGCCGGCTGGCTCGGCGCGCGGCTCGACGCCGCGCTGGCCCTCCTCGCCGCCGACCCCTTCGCCCGCCCGCCGCTCCGTCCCGTCGGCGGCGGCGCGCTTGCCGGCATATTGCTCGCCGAAGCCGGGAATATCCGCGTCACCCTGCTCGTTCGCCCGTTCGAGGCACAGGGCGCGAGCGAGACCGGCGATGCAGCGCTGGCGCTGTTCGCACCGGGCCGCGCGCGCCTCCGCGTCCTCCACGCCGGCGGCGCTGCCATCGAGATGCACGACGTCGCGGTGAGCGCGGCAGAGGAGGCGGGCGGCTTCACTGCCCGTGCTGCCAGTTCCTGCATCACCGCGCCGCCGCGCCGCCTTGTCGCGGGCGAGGTGCTGATGCTCGACACCGCGCGGCAGGCGATATCGCTGACGGGCGGGGATGGCGACGTGCTGATGCTCGAAATCGCGGTCCAGCCGCCGTCGCCGCTTCCGGTGCGCGCCTATGACGTCGCGAGCGGCGGTCTCGCGCATGTGTCGGCCTCGCGCCGCGACAGCAGCTTTCGCGGCATGGCGCTCGCGCTGCTTCGCAGCCTCGGGCGCCGCGATGCCGCGCCGCTGTTCGCCGCCGAAACGCGGGGGGAGGATTTCGCCGCGCGCTGGACCGCGATGCGCGAACTGGTCGCGCTCGACCCCGCCGCCGCGCAGCCGCTGCTCGCGGTAATGGCGACAGCGGACCCGCATCCCGAGGTCCGCCGTGCCGCTGCGGCGACCCTCGCGCTCTTCGCACCGGAACCCGCGCCATGCCCCGCCTGATCGACCCGCCCGCCGGTCCCGCCTATGACCTCGAAGAGGTCGCCGCGCGCCTCGACGAGAGCGGCGTCGATCTCGCCGACGAAGCCAGCCTCGCGTGCTGCGCCGCGTTGCTCGCGGGACTGCAACGCAATCGCAGCTTCCTCGCCGACCGGGTGATCGCCGAACTCAAGGCGAGCTACCGCGACCAGCTCGAAACCAACCGCTATTCGGCGCAGGTTTTCCTCCTCCACCGCAGTCCGCGCGGCTATTTCCTCCGCGCCAACCTCTGGCCCGCCGAGCGCGACGCCGCTTACAGCGCCAGCGGCCCGGCCGCCTTCGCCTACGGTCTGCCGCACGACCATAATTTCCACTTCCTGACCACCGGCTATTGGGGCCCCGGCTATGTCAGCGACTATTATGACTATGACCCCGAAACCGTCGACGGTCGTCTCGGCGAGCCGCTGAACCTGCAATTCGTCGAGCGCAGCAGCCTAAGCGAAAGCAAGATGATGCTCTATCGCGCCCACCGCGACATCCACAGCCAGCTCCCGCCCGATAGCCTGTCGATCAGCCTCAACATTATGGACGAGGGCGAACATATCCCCTGGCGCGACCAGTATATCGTCGACCTCGAAGCGGGCACCATCGCCCGCCGCCCGACGCTGACCCCCGCCGAAATGCTTATCCGGTGCGCGGTGCATTTGACGGAGAACGGCCGCGACATCGCCGAGCAATTCGCGAAGGCGCACCCGGTGCCGCGGGTGCGCGCGAACGCCATCGCCGCGCTGGCGGCGATAGAGGAAGACGCGGACAGGGCTGCGGTTCTGGAGCGCGGGATGCGTGATGCGGACGCGCGGGTCAGCGATGATTGTAGGCGGTGGCTGGCGACTTGATTCCTCGACGAAGCAAGTGCGGGTGGCGGCCGCAGAAAGGTGAATGAACTCCTTTCCTACATTCTCCCGCCATGCCAGCCTTCCGCCTCTGGCTCTTTGAATCGTCCAAATCTGTTACCCCGCCGCCCGCGCGAAACATCGCGTCGGCGTACGACCTTTGCGGTCTTTCGCCCGCTCTTGTTGTGGGCGACCATCGCGACCTTTGGCTCACGGCTAAAGCGACAAGGGAAACAGTTTCGCGCTGCTCATGCGTATCCTTTGTCTCCTTAAAGCCGCAAAGGCCCCCGAATGCTCCCGTCGATGCGGGGTTTTTGTGGCTTTAAGAGCTTGCTGACAGCGCGGCTTTCCCCTGCTAACGCGCCGCGCATGACAACGCCCCTTTCGCATATCCGCAACTTCTCGATCATCGCGCACATCGACCATGGCAAGTCGACGCTCGCCGACCGGCTGATCCAGTTCACCGGCGGCCTCACGGCGCGCGAGATGTCGGCGCAAGTCCTCGACAATATGGATATCGAGAAGGAGCGCGGGATCACGATCAAGGCGCAGACGGTGCGCCTGAAGTACACCGCGAAGGACGGCGAAACCTACGAGCTCAACCTGATGGACACGCCGGGCCACGTCGACTTCGCCTATGAAGTGTCGCGGTCGCTCGCGGCGTGCGAGGGCGCCTTGCTCGTCGTCGATGCTGCGCAGGGGGTCGAGGCGCAGACGCTCGCCAACGTCTATCAGTCGATCGAGCATGACCATGAGATCGTGCCGGTGATCAACAAGATCGACCTGCCCGCCGCCGACGTCGACAAGGTGAAGGCCGAGATCGAGGACATCATTGGCCTGCCCGCCGACGACGCGGTGCTCGCTTCGGCCAAGTCGGGGATCGGCATCGAGGAATGCCTCGAGGCGATCGTCACCAAGATCCCGCCGCCGAAGGGCGACGCCGCGGCGCCGCTGCTCGCGATGCTCGTCGACAGCTGGTACGACCCGTACCTCGGCGTCGTCATTCTCGTCCGCGTCGTCGACGGGGTGCTGAAAAAAGGCCAGCAGATCAAGTTCATGCAGGCGGGAACGACCCACCTGATCGACCGCGTCGGCTGCTTCACGCCGAAGCGCGAGGAACTGACCGAGATCGGCGCGGGCGAGATCGGTTTCATCACCGCGCAGATCAAGGACGTCGCGCAGGCGCGCGTCGGCGACACGGTGACCGACGCCAAGAAACCCGCCGCGGCGCCGCTGCCGGGGTTCAAGGAAGTCCAGCCGGTCGTCTTCTGCGGCCTGTTCCCGACCGACGCGAATGATTTCGAGAAATTGCGCGAGAGCATCCAGAAGCTCCGCCTCAACGACGCGAGCTTCTCGTTCGAGATGGAAAGCTCGGCCGCGCTCGGCTTCGGCTTCCGCTGCGGCTTCCTCGGCCTCCTCCACCTCGAGATCATCCAGGAGCGGCTGACCCGCGAATATGACCTCGACCTCATCACCACCGCGCCGTCGGTGGTCTACAAGCTGAAGCTCGGCCACACGAAGAATGAGGCGGCGAAGGAGATCGAACTCCACAACCCCGCCGACATGCCCGACCCCAACCGCATCGACGAGATCGAGGAGCCGTGGATCGAGGCGGTGATCTATGTGCCCGACGACTATCTCGGCCCGATCCTGAAGCTGTGTCAGGACCGCCGCGGGGTGCAGAAGAACCTCACTTATGTGGGCGGCCGCGCGCAGATCACTTATGAACTGCCGCTCAACGAGGTGGTGTTCGACTTTTACGACCGGCTGAAGAGCATCAGCCGCGGTTACGCGTCGTTCGACTATCACCAGATCGGCCACCGCGCCGGCGATCTTGTCAAGATGAGCATCCTCGTCAACAACGAGCCGGTCGATGCGCTGAGCATGATCGTCCACCGCGGCTCGGCCGAAAGCCGTGGCCGCGGCATGTGCGAACGGCTGAAAGACCTGATCCCGCGCCATATGTTCAAGATCCCGATCCAGGCCGCGATCGGTGGCAAGGTGATCGCCCGCGAAACAATCGCCGCGCTGCGCAAGGACGTGACCGCCAAATGCTATGGCGGCGACGCGACCCGCAAGAAGAAGCTCCTCGAGAAGCAGAAAGAGGGCAAGAAGCGGATGCGCGAATATGGCAACGTCAACATTCCGCAGGAGGCGTTTATTGCCGCGCTGCGGATGGGGGATGACGCCTGATTCAGCCGTTACGGCGTAGCGCGCGCCGTTAGTCCCTCCCACCGCCATGCGGCGGCAGGAGGGTGATGGCGTGGACCCGGGCTGCAGAAGATCGCCCGGTTCCACCGAAGTCAGCATAAGATACGCGCTGCGCTGGCGCGGTGACCGCGGTCACAACACGACTGAAGGGTCTAACGTCACGAAAAAGGGCGCCGCGGACAAGCCGGCGGCGCCCCACTTCCTGCCCCTCGTGCGAGGGGTGGAAAGTTATTTCTTGGCTTCGGCCGGCGGGGTTGCGCCGACTTCGGACGGGGCGATCTCGCCATTGTCGTCCATCGCATTGGCCTTTTCTTCGCCTGCTGCTTCGACCGCGTCGGCCTTGGCTTCGGTGGCTTCCTTGGCCGGACCTTCGGGCATGGCGTCGGCCTGATCGTCGATGGCGTCGGCCTGTGCTTCGGCCTGATCCTCGACCTTGTCGGCGGCGGGGCTCTGACAAGCGCCGAGCGCAAGGGCCGACGTGGCGGCGAGAGCGATAACGAACTTACGCATATTGAGTGACTCCCAAAGTTGACTCTGGGGCTTAACGCGGGATGAACGTCAGGGTTGCGAAGTTTCTGTTGCCGACGATCAATTGGATTGATTTTGCTTGTAAAAATAGATTCTCCGCGAAGGCATTCTGCGCTTGTCGAACAAAAAAGAGGGCGCCGGAGCGCCCTCTTCTTTCGGGTTGCGCAGGCCTTGAGTCAGAAGCGCTGCTGGCGTTCGTACAGGTCGCGGTAATGCTGGATGCGCGTGACGCGCAGCCCGGGCATACCGCTGCGATCGATCGACCGCTGCCAGCTCGCAAACTCCTCAAGCGTCAGGCTGTAGCGTTCGCACGCTTCGTCGACGGTCAGCAGGCCGCCATTAACGGCCGCGACGACCTCCGCCTTGCGGCGCACGACCCAGCGCGTCGTGGTCGCGGGGGGCAGCGAGTCGAGCGTCAGCGGCTCCCCGAGGGGGCCGATGACCTGAGCGGGCCGGATTTTCTGGTTTTCAATCATGTTCATTCCATCGTTTCAACGTCGGGGGGATCGGGTTGACCGACGCCGACCGGTCTAATTCAGAGGGATTCAACATCGGCTGAAATCCTCTGGTAAACAGGCTGTTCATAGTTTCGGGCAGGGCGTTCACATCGCGGGACAGGTCGAAGAAACGGACCGGCCGCGCCGCGTTCCGTTGCCCGCCGGCGGTCGCGCCCCCGAGATAATGACGAAGCGCACCGACCCGTGCGGCGTGCGATTCGCGATTCGACCGCGTCTGCAGCAGCCGCACAGTCGGCAGCATCGCTTGGCGCGCGCTCGATACAGCCAGGATGATGTCGAAACCGGGGTTCGACAGGCTGGCCGCACCGGCGATGCGCGGAAGATCGGATGGGGCAAGGTTCATATCGACTCGTCTAGCGCAGACGGCCTAAGGTCCAGTAAATGCCCATTTCAGGCCTTGTTAGCGAAGCTTAACCCCCGTCAATATTTTGACGCGTGCGGCAGAAAAGCTGGTATTTTTGCGCGCCCATCCCTAGATGGCGCGCATCATGGCCACCGCAATTTCCCCCGCCGGGCTCGCCCGGGGCGATTTCCAGCTCGATGATCCGCTGAAGGACCGGCGGATCGTCGTCGCGATGTCGGGCGGGGTCGATTCGAGCGTGGTCGCGGCGCTTGCTGCGCGGTCGGGTGCCGAGGTGATCGGTGTGACGCTGCAGCTTTACGACCATGGCGCGAAGGCGAAGCGGGTCGGGGCGTGCTGCGCCGGGCAGGATATCCGCGATGCACGCGCGGTCGCCGACCGGTTGGGCTTTGCGCATCATGTCTATGATCATGAAAGCCGCTTTCGCGACACGGTGATCGACCAGTTCGCCGACGAATATCTGAGCGGCAGGACGCCGATCCCGTGCGTGCGGTGCAACATGGGGGTGAAGTTCACCGACCTGTTCCGGCTGGCGAAGGACCTTGGTGCCGACTGTCTGGCGACCGGCCATTATGTCCGGCGGATGACGGGACCCGGCGGCGCCGAACTGCACCGTGCCGTCGATCCGGCGCGCGATCAGAGCTATTTCCTGTTCGCGACCACGCAGGACCAGCTCGACTTTCTGCGCTTTCCGCTCGGCGGGCTCGAAAAGAGCGTCGTGCGCGAAATCGCCCGTGACCTCGGGCTCGGCGTCGCGGGCAAACCCGACAGTCAGGATATCTGCTTCGTCCCCGACGGCGATTATGCGACGCTGGTCAGGAAGCTGCGCCCCGAGGCGGACGACCAAGGCGATATCGTCCATGTCGACGGCACGGTGCTAGGCGCACACAAGGGGCTCATCCATTACACCGTCGGCCAGCGGCGCGGGATCGAGATCGGCGGGCAGGCCGAGCCGCTTTATGTCGTCCGCCTCGATGCCGAAGCGAAGCAGGTCGTCGTCGGGCCGCGCCGCGCGCTCGCGGTGTCAGGGGCCCGGCTGGGCGAAGCGAACTGGCTGGGCGATGTCGAAGGCCGTGAGGTGCTGGCGAAGGTCCGGAGCATGGCGCGGCCGGTCGCGGCGCGGGTAACCGGCGACCGGCTGATCTTCGCAGCGCCGGAATATGGCGTCGCCCCAGGGCAGGCGGCGGTGATCTATGACGCCGCCGACGAAAGCCGCGTGCTCGGCGGCGGCTGGATCGAAGCGACCTTTGCGCCGGAATAGATTGAACTTCTCCCCGCGATGCCGCAGCTTCGGCGGCAAGGGAGAAAAACCATGATCAACTGGGTTTTGCGCGGCGCGGTCCTGCTGTGGGCGGTCTTTTTCGTCATCGTCGGCATGCGGGGATTGTTCGATCCCCTAAGCTATACGGAAACCTTCGGCATCCTCGTCGAGGGTACGGCGACCAACACGATCCGTGCCGACCTGTCGGCCTTTTTCCTTGTCGCCGCGGGCGCCGCGGCGCTCGGCGCGCTGGTTCCGGGCTGGCTGCGGGCTTTGCTGGTCCCGGCTGCGCTCTACGGCACGGCGCTCGCGGGCCGTTTGTTCGGCGCTGCGAGCGGCGATCCGGTCAATTCGGGCATCATTCAGGCAATGATCATCGAGGCGCTGTCCGTGGCGCTGATGGTCGGGAGCTGGTGGGTGTTGTCGCGCCCCGCAATCGGCCGGAACACCGATAGGGCGAGCGACCCCGAAGGGACTTCGGTGCATTAGGGCGAATCGTCGATCCTGTCCTTTCCATCGCGACTGGGCTATCATCTCTGCGGGTCGCTCCGTGTTTCCAGTGATGGAAGGAGAAGCCATGATGTCTGATGACGACAAGCGAGGCGGTCCGGATCGACGATCGGACGAGCGCCGGATCGCCGACGATCCCGGTTACAAGGGCCCCGAACGTCGCAAGGGCGACCGGCGGTCGGGTAAGGATCGCCGTGCGCCCTGAAATCGGGCAGGCCGATCCTGCCGTTCGAGGAGGATTGCCATGACCGAACCGCGCGTGCCGCGCCTGACCGTCGATATCGTGTCGGACGTCATGTGCCCCTGGTGCATCATCGGCTGGCTGAAGTTCGAGCGGGTGATGGCGCATTTTGCGGGACGGCTGGACTTTCGCGTCCAGTGGCATCCGTTCGAACTCAACCCCGACATGCCGCCGGAGGGCGAGGACGCTGCTGCGCATGTCATGCGCAAATATGGCATCAGCGCCGACCAGAGTCGCGCGAACAGCGGGCGGATGGCGGGAGTCGTCGCCGAACTGGGCTTCAGCTTTAACCGCGGGCCCGATTTCCGGATGCGCAACAGTTTCGATGCGCACCGCCTGCTGACCTGGGCAGGGGCGCTCGAAGACCCCGAGCCGGAAGCGGCGACCGGCGTGCAAACGGCGCTGAAACTGGCGCTGTTCCGCGCCCATTTTACCGACAATCGCGATGTCAGCGACCCGGAGGTGCTGGCCGACGTCGCGGCCTCGGCCGGGCTCGACCGGACGCGGGCGGCGGCGATTCTCGCAAGCGGTGAATTCGGCGAGATGGTGCGCGCCGAGGAAGCCTATTGGGCCGACCAGAATATCACCGGCGTCCCTGCCTTCATCCTCGCCGGACGGATGCTGATCCCCGGCGCGCAGGACCCCGAAGCCTTTATTCGCGTTATCGAAAATAAGGTGCTGGCGAGCGCCGGCTGAGGAACTGCGGCGGGCGGATGGGCGTTTTCACGCCACCCCCTTGCCTGCGCGGGCTTTCCGGTCCGGCGGGCCCAGCTATGGAGCCGGTCATGGCCGATACCCCGCGCAAGCCCGAAGCGGACGCCCCCGAGGCGCTGAACCGCGAGCAGCAGGACGAAGAGGCGCAGGCACAAACCGTCGCCGAGGCCGCCCGGCGCGAACGCCGGCTGGAAGACAGCGACAAGGTCAAAAGCCGCGACGAGAGCGACGACGCGCAGGATCTGGTCGATCATATGCGCCAGATGGAGCGGTCGGGCCGGATCGACATGGATGCCTATCGCGGCGAGCGCAGCGACGACGATGAGGATGGCGAACTCGGCGAAGAGGGTATCGAGGACGACGGGCCGCGCGGCGCGCCCTGAACTCCACGAGGGAAATCCGGTCGGTCGACTACGGTGCCGCTCCGGATAGGATAGCGGCGATTGCACGCCATAGCGGTGGAGGCCGGTCAGGATTTCGCCGGGTGCTTTGTGGCAGGGCAGGCATATGGCTCGTTTCGTCGCCCGGCATCACCCTGGTTTGCGCCGTCGGCGTGTTTCGTCTCGCCGCCGTACCCAAACAGGCTTTGCCCTTTGGCTGTTGCTGGCGACGGCGGGCGTTGGCGGCGCACTCGGCATGCCGCCAGTTCTCGAACGTCCCGAGACGCGCGACACCGGTGCAGTGCTCGGGCAACCCGGCGCTCCCGCCGTAACACCAGACCGGCTGACGGCGCGCTTTGGCTTCTGTTACGGCGGCGGCGGCCGTAACTGCGTCGTCGATGGCGATACCTTCCGGTTCGAGGGTGAAAAATACCGGATCGCGGACATCGATACCCCGGAAACGCATCCGGCCCGCTGCGCGGAGGAAGCGGCGCTCGGCGAAGCGGCGACCCGACGCTTGCGCACATTGCTTAACGAGGGTGCATTCACCCTCGATGAAGCGGACCGCGATACCGACGTGCACGGCCGCAAGCTGCGGATCGTGACGCGCGGCGGGGCCAGCATCGGCGACCAGCTTATCGACGAGGGGCTGGCGCGGCGATGGGAAGGATATCGCCGCCCCTGGTGCTGAAGGGGCTTGGCGGGGAAGCTATTCCGTCTCGGGCGCGGTCTCGGCCGGCGCGTCGGGATCCACCCACGGCCCTTCGTCCCGCAGCGGTTTGTTCGGGCCAGCGAGCTGGCGAGCGACGTCGGCGGCGAGCAACTGCGCCACCGGATCGCCATCCTTGGCCGCCCATTCATCCCGGCGGGCCGCGAGCACCGCGGTGCGCTCGCTTTCAGGAAGCTCCGCGACATCGATGTAGAAGCGCACCGCCTGAAGCCAGGGCGCGTCGTCGGTCAGTACATCCTCGGCCCAGCGGCTGAACGGACCGCCCGCGGGTACCCATTGACCCTCGCGTCGGTCGAGAAAGAAGAGCAGGCGCGATCCTTTCGGCACCATATAGCGGATGCAGCCGCCGATCTCGGCAAGCGGGTGGGCATTCGCAAGATCATAGGGGTTGCTGGGAATCGCAAAGCGATCGGGCGCGATCGCGATCGGCAGCGTTGCGGGGGCGTTCGCGAGGTCGCCCTTGAGCGCTGCGATCGGTTTGATGTCGATGCGCATGGTATCGGGCCCGTCGACCGCATCGATCGGCGCGCCGCCCGTGACGGTCGCGAGCAGGATCATGTCGGCCCCGGCGACAAGTTCCATATTGGTCGGCACGGCATAGCTGGGGGCAGGCGAGCAGGCGAAGGCGGGAAGGGGCGCAGCGGCGAGCGCGAACACGGCGAACGGAAGGAGGAAACGCATCGCGCCAGGCTAGCGCGCCGGCGGACGCTTGAAAAGCGGCGCGGCTTTCGGGCGGCCTGCCGGATGACGGGAGCCAAGCGGGATTTCGCGCGTATGGTGCGTACGTCCGCAGGATTGCTGCGGAGCGCCGAGGAGAATGACCATGGCCGAACATGACCATAGCGCGATCAAGGAACATATGACCGTCGTTGGCGCCGATGGCGTCCATCTGGGCACCGTCGACCATCTCGACGGCGAGCGGATCAAGCTGACCAGGGCCGACAGCCCGCAGGCCGAGGACGGACAGGGCGGCAAGCACCATTATATTCCCGCCGGCCTCGTCGCATCGGTCGATGGCGATACGGTGCGCCTGTCGGCGACCGCCGCCAACGCGGCCGAATTGTTCGAGGAAGCCGAATAGCGGCGATAACCGATAACCAGAGGGCCGCGGGCGCAATCCGGCGCCGCGGCACTGAAACTGGCCCGCCCCGTCGCCCCGGGGCGGGCCATTTTCTTTTGCGGATCGCTACACCGGGGCCGCCAATCGACTATTGGTGATTTTTCAATGCTCTGCCGTTATGGAAGGGGCGATGGGAAGCGAGGGGGCAAATCGGGCGTCGTGGGCGCGCGTGGGGCGGATTGTCGCCGCGCTGCTGCTGTTCGCGGCCGGCTATGCCATCGCCAACCGTTATCCGCTGACGTACAATGTGCTTTATCGCCATGCGGCGGGCGACACCGAAAGCGCGGTGCGCGCGATGCTGTTCCTCGGCCTGCAGGGCGGCATATTGCTGGTCGCGCTGGCGTTGTTGCCGGGACGCTGGGCGGCGCTGCTGCTGACGCTCGCGGGGGCGTCGATCCTCGTCAACCATGGCTATAGCGGGATCGTCGGCGAGCCGGTCGATGGCGGCACGCTGGCCTGGATGATCGCCGAGACCGGACAGGCGGGCAATGCGGCGGGCGAGTTCACCGCGCCGCTGCTGATGGCCGGCGCACAGACGGCGGCGGCGCTGGCGCTGCTCGCGGCGGCGCGCTGGCTGCTGCGCGGCACGGTGACGCTGCCGTGGGGACCCGGGGTCGCGGCGGCGGTGATCGTGATGCTCGCCCTTCCTTCGGTGCTTTATCGTACGGCCGACCTGTGGCCCGAAGCGGCCGAGCGTAACATTCCGGGCCTCGGCTGGGACCTGCTGACCGCGCCCGCGCCGCCGCCACGCGCCGCGCCCGAACTCACGCCCGATCCGGCCATCCAGACGCCGCGCCATATCGTCTGGTTGATCGACGAAAGCGTTGCCGAGGCGCCCTTCGCACGGCTGATCGCGCCGAAGCTCGCCGCGGTGCCGCACGTCGATTTCGGAGTCGCGGCGGCGATGGGCAATTGCAGCGCTCCGGCGCAGGTCGCGCTGCGGTCGGGGGTCGATGTTCGCCGCGCCTCACCCGCGATCGACCTGCGGCGGACGCCGTCGATCTGGGCCTATGCGAAGCGCGCGGGCTATCGCACGATGCTGATCGACGGCCAGACGTCAGGCGCGCCGCAGAATCTGCTGCTGGCGCCCGAACGTGCGCTGATCGACGATTTCCGGCCGATGCCTGGCGGTATCGACACCGACTTGAAGATCGCCGATGCGCTCAATCGGCAGATGAGGGCGCCGGGGCGGAGCTTTACCCTTGCGGTGCTGCGCGGCGTCCATTTCCAGTATCGCGACCATTATCCGGCGGGGGCGATCCCTGCCGACAGCCCGGTCGCGCTGCAATATGACACGGCGCTGGCATGGTCGAAGGGGCGGTTCTTCGAGCGGTTGCTGGCGGGGGTCGATCGCGACGCAGTGGCGGTCGTCTACACCTCCGACCATGGCCAGAACCTGACCCCGGGGGCGCTGCCGCATTGCAGCCGCGAGGCGGTGCGCGACGAGTTCCGCATTCCGCTGCTCGCCTTCCTGCCCGATACGCTCGCGGCGCGCTATGCCGCCGCGCCGCGCGAAGGCCACTCGGCGAGCCAGATCTTTCCCGCGACGCTCGGCTGGATGGGCTACGATCCCGCCAAGGCCGCCGTGCTGTACGACAATGACCTTGACCGGTCGACTGCGCGCTATGTGTGGTTCGGGCGGACGGTGATCCCGATGGGCAACGATACGCAGGTGTCGCTGACCGCCGGGACCGCCTTTCCGGGCAACTAGCGCGTTTCGGCCGCGGCGCCAGCCTCGGCGCGCGCCTTGAGGTCGGCCTTGGGCAGCTTGGTCACCAGCCCGTGCGCGGCGCCTTCGGCGTGGCTGTAGAGCGACGACAGCGGCACATTATAGAGCTTGCCGCCGTCGACGACGATCGCCTGATCGCCGTCGATGCTCTGGACGGTGCCGACGCTGTTGCCGCTACTGTCGCTGACCTGCGCGCCGGCGCGGACATCCTCGCGCGCCGCGAGCTTGAGCTTGGTCGCATCGACCGCGTGGTTGACGCTGTCATCGACGCGATCGACGGTCTGGCCGACGCGGTCGGTCACCGTGGCGACGGTGCCGGCGGGATTGACGCCGACCTGCGCCCCGGCGTTGACATCGGCGACACCGCCGACTTGCGCGAAGGCTGGGGCAGCGATCAGGGCGGCGCCGGCGGCGAGCAGGCTGAGGGTCTTGCGCATGACTGATTTCCTTCATGTCCGTGGGGATATGAAGCGAAACCCGGCGGCTGCGGCCGGCGTTGCCCGCGGCGCGGCGGGACGGCGCGATGCTGCGACGAAGCGCCAGTCTGTGCGACTTGATCAGTGCGGTTTGATCAGTGCGGCTTGGGAGCGGAGCCGATCAGCTTGTTGAGCGTCGCGATGCGCTGGCGCGCCGCGGTCCAGTCGCGCTCGGGATGCGCCTGGATCTGATCGAGGAGGGTGCGAACCTCCTTGCGGCGGTCGCCTTCGGTTACGGCCTGCATGGGCTTTCTCCTTCCGGGCGGCACTATAGCATCGCGGTGCGGCCTGCGGCGACGGTTTGTCGCGCGGCGGGGGCGGCTCGACCCTCGCGGGCGTTATCCGCGCCGGGCAAAGGTCGCGAAGGTGACGCACAGCGCGCCCGGGGCGAAAGATCGCAAAGATTGGGCGCGGGTGTGACGTTCGGCGCGGCGGGGTTCGGCGCGGCGAGCGGGGGGCGGATTAACGGGTCAAAGAGCGAAGGGCGGCAGGCTGGCACGCGGCGGTGATGTAGGAAAGGCGCGCGCCGTCCTATTTCGCGCGGCCGGTTCCGCACGGCGACGCGGCGGGGGTGGCGCGGCGCGGTGCGAGTGCCTATCTGGGCCGCGATGACAGGCGGGGACCGGAATATGGTGGTGGTGGCGCGGCTGCGCGCGGCGCCGCTGGTGGCGTGGCAGTTCGGCTGCGCGCTGCTGCTCGGCGTGCTCGCGGCGCGGCTCGACTGGCACGGCGGCCTTGCCGAAATGCTGCGGACGATGGTGTTCGTGCAGCCGCTGGTCGGGCTGGGCATCGTCGCGGTGCTGACTTTATGGGCCTATTGGATCGGCGTGTGGCGGCGGCGCGGCGATTATCTGCGCCACGACGGCGTGACGCTCTATCGCGGCGGCAGCACCCGCTGGCCGCTGGCGCTGGTCCGCAATGTGGTGGTGACGCGCGGCGAGACGGGGCTGCATGCGCTGCGGCTGGTCGTCGACGACGACAGCGAGGTCACGCGCGAACTGGTGAAGCTCTATCTGCTCGAAGGCCCGCCCGAGGTGGTGCGCGACGGGGTGATGTTCGCGGTGGCGCGAGCGGGTGGCGGTTTGGGGGTGGTTACGGTGCATTGAGGGGGATTGTTGTGCCCTCTTCGTCATCCCGGACTTGATCCGGGGTCCATGCCCCGGCCGTAGAATGGATCCCGGATCAAGTCCGGGATGACGAAGAAAGGGAGGCGGCGTTACCCGGAAAGGGGCGGCAATCCCAATTCCTCCGCCAAATCCCGCCAATCCGGGTTCGCCGCCTCGATCAACTCGATCTTCCACTTGCGCTGCCAGTTCTTGATCCGCTTCTCACGCGCGATCGCGGCGTGCATCGTCGCGGCGAGTTCAAACCAGACGAGCGTCTTCACGCCATAGCGGTCGGTGAAGCCGCCGAAACTGCCGCCGCGGTGCTGGCAGATGCGCTGGATCAGGTGCGAGGTGACGCCGGTGTAGAGCGTGCCGTGCCGTGCCGCGCGCTCGCCATGATATAGGCGCAGGGCTGGAAGTCGGCGTGCATGAGTGGAGGCTAGGGCGGCGATGGACCCCGGATCAAGTCCGGGTGACGAGGATTGGACCGAACCGGACATTTCTCCTACCCCTGCTCCTCGTCATGCCGGACTTGATCCGGTATCCACGCGACGCTGGCGAGACGGGCCTACTGAAGGGTCATCGCGCCTATGACGGTAATGCCACCGCAATTTGGATTTATTGCAAGAGGCCGCGATAAATGAAGTATGTTATACGTTTTCAACGTGCTTGCCGTGAAGCGGGCACGCTCGCCGCTGACTTTGATTCGTGGACTATGACTGACGCGCGAAAACAGCTCCGTGATGCATATCGCCATTCGACGCGAAATTGCCGTTATTGGATTGATGCAGTTGGTGCGGATAATGAGCGCCTCAGTGTTTGAATATGTGCTCACGATGCCACGCTAGAAAGCTGGGATGGGGACGCAGTGCCGGATCGAGGGGTTCGATGGCTTTGCGGTCTGGACGAAGCAGCCGGTCAAGGCTTTCGACGTCGTTGACCTGGCGTGAGATCAGAACGGATAAGTCATCATCCAGCGAAATAAGCCCGCGATCGAACATCCAATGTGCCGTTCCAGAAAGGGCAAGGCCGTTGTTCACGCTGTCTGGTCCGTTCGTTGCGACAGGCCGTATATGCGCGGCCGCGACTTCGGCGCGACCACCACCGTTGATGAATTTGAGGCCAGTCATTGCGCAGCGTTCATCATAGGCCGCAAGTACGGCAGTACGAAACACTCGGTCGCGGACAATGCGCGACGTAAGTCTCTCCGCGCGGACCCGTTCCTGCTCAAAGCGAAAGGGTCGCTGAGTGTCATGGAGCGCGGGCACGAGCGGAGCAGGGAGATCGCCGACGCGCGGCAAAATACCTTCATCGTCACCGAGGCCGAGGTTTATGATGCGGACGAAATCCCTTTGACTCAATGGACGAACGGCAGCTTGCGCGTTGGCAAGATCGCTCTCGACGAGCCCTCCATCGATCATCCGCGGTACGCTGTGCGCGAAATCTAGATAGGTGTCGGGCTTGATGAGCGCGAGGTAATGGCCCTCGCGCGTTGGGTCGGCGACGATCTTCTCAAGCCATGCAACAGCGAAGAAGCCTCGCCCGCGCGGTTTCACCGGTTCGTAGTAAATGACCCAATCGCCCGCAAACTGTCTCGCACGAGACAGATAAGATTTGGGGAACTGATATTGCCGATATGGCTCGTCCGCATAGTGCGTGTCACGTCGATGGGCGAATACTCCCGGCATGGATTCTAGCTAGCGAAATTCGCCGGTGAACGCGATGGTCTATGCTTCAAACCGAAAACCCGCCCGCATTCCGCCGGTTCGATCCCGCCGCCAGCACCTTCTTGCCCGTCGGGGTTAGCGCCCACTTCGCGCCCTGCTGCACGACCAGTCCCAATTCGACGAGTTCGTCGCGGATCGGGTCGGTGGGGAGTTGCGGGCGGCGGTTCGAGAGGCCTTCGAGGGTCGCGCGCTGGGGCTGGCTGAGGACGAGGAGTTTGAGTTTTTTCTTGTCGGTCATTTTTGGCCTCTGACTCTGTTGTTCTTCGGTAGGGCGGTTGGCCCTTCACTGGGCCCCGGCTTTCGCCGGGGTTCTCTATGGTATCGCCCCTCCCGCAGGCGGGAGGGGTTTGGTGTGGCGCTTACTCGGCGGCGATGCCGGCTTTGGCGAACATATCTTCGCCGTCGTTTTCGGCGTCGCTCGCCGGGGTGTCGTCGCTGGTCTTCGCTTTCTTGCGATTGTCGAAGCTGGTCCACACGGTGTTCCAGTCGCCGCGCGTCGCGCCCTTCGAATATTCGGTGGCGCGCGTTTCGAAGAAGTTGGCGTGCTCGACACCGTTGAGCAGCGGGGCGAGCCAGGGGAGCGGATGCTCGTCGATCATGTAGATCGGCTGGAAGCCGAGCTGTCCCAAGCGCCAGTCGGCGATGTAGCGGATGTAGCGCTTGATCTCCTTCGGCGTCATGCCGGGGACGGGGCCCTGTTCGAAGGCGAGGTCGATGAACGCATCCTCGAGCCGCACCGTCTTCTGGCAGGTGTCGATGATGTCTTCCTTCACCGCCTTGGTCAGGCAGCCGCGTTCCTTGGTGAAGGTGTGGAACAGCTTGATGATGCCTTCGCAGTGGAGGCTTTCGTCGCGGATCGACCAGCTGACGATCTGGCCCATGCCCTTCATCTTGTTGAAGCGCGGGAAGTTCATCAGCATCGCGAAGCTGGCGAAAAGCTGGAGCCCTTCGGTAAAGCCGCCGAACATCGCGAGGGTGCGCGCGATATCTTCGTCATTTTCGACGCCGAACTGCTGCATATAGTCGTGCTTGGCGCGCATCTCGTCATATTCGAGGAACATGCCATATTCGCTCTCGGGCATGCCGATCGTGTCGAGCAGGTGGCTGTATGCGGCGATATGCACGGTTTCCATGTTGCTGAACGCGGTCAGCATCATCTTGATCTCGGTCGGCTTGAACACGCTGCCGTATTTTTCGTGGTAGCAATCCTGCACCTCGATATCGGCCTGGGTGAAGAAGCGGAAGATCTGGGTGAGCAAATTGCGCTCATGGTCGCTGATCTTCTGCGCCCAGTCGCGGCAATCCTCGCCCAGAGGCACTTCCTCGGGCACCCAGTGGATCTGCTGCTGGCGCTTCCAGAAATCGAACGCCCAGGGATATTCGAAGGGCTTGTAGGTCTTGCGGGCTTCTAGAAGGGGCATGGCGGCTATCCTCGGGTCTTGTCTCGGTTCGTGTGCCCCGGCGAAAGCCGGGGTCCAATCCTGTGTTGCGTTACTGCGCGCTGGGCCCCGGCTTTCGCCGGGGTTCACGCGGCGGGAGCGTTACTGGCAGGCCAGACACTCGTCATAATCGGTGCTTTCGGCGCTGAGTTCGAACTTCGCCGCTTCGGGCGTGTTGTCGGCCTCGACCCCGCCCGCGAAGCCGGCGCGCTGCACCGACTTGGACCGCAGGTAATAGAGCGATTTGATGCCGAGTTCCCACGCGCGATAGTGGAGCATGAGCAGGTCCCATTTCTCGACATCGGCGGGGATGAACAGGTTCAGCGATGCCGCCTGATCGATGTACGGGGTGCGGTCGGCGGCGAGTTCGAGCAGCCAGCGCTGGTCGATCTCGAAGCTGGTCTTGTAGCAGTCCTTCTCGTCCTGCGTCAGGAAGTCGAGGTGCTGGACGCTGCCGCCCTTTTCGAGGATCGAGTTCCACACATTGTCGCTGTTCTTCGCCTTGTCGACGAGGAGGGCTTCGAGGTGCGGGTTGCGGATCGAGAAGCTGCCCGAGAGCGTCTTGTGCGTGTAGATGTTCGCCGGGATCGGCTCGATGCACGCGCTGGTGCCGCCGCAGATGATGCTGATCGACGCGGTCGGCGCGATCGCCATCTTGCACGAAAAGCGCTCCATCACGCCCTGATCGGCCGCGTCGGGGCAGGGGCCGCGCTCATTGGCGAGCAGCATCGACGCCTGATCGACCTGCGCGCGGATATGCTTGAAGACGCGCAGGTTCGACGATTTCGCCATCGCGCCTTCGAACGGCAGGCCGCGCGCCTGCAGGAAGCTGTGGAAACCCATGACGCCGAGGCCGACCGAGCGTTCGCGGCTGGCGCTATATTTGGCGCGCGCCATTTCGGGCGGGGCGCGGTCGATATAGTCCTGGAGGACATTGTCGAGCATGCGCATGACGTCTTCGATGAAGCGCTTGTCGCCGTTCCATTCGTCCCAGGTTTCGAGGTTCAAGGACGAGAGGCAGCAGACCGCAGTGCGATCGTTGCCGAGATGGTCGCGGCCGGTCGGCAGGGTGATTTCCGAGCAGAGGTTCGAGGTGGTGACCTTGAGCCCGAGGTCGCGATGATGCTTCGGCATCATGCGGTTCACCTGATCGATGAAGATGATGTAGGGCTCGCCGGTCGCGAGGCGCGTTTCGACGAGCTTCTGGAACAGCCCGCGCGCGTCGACTGTGCCGCGGACGCTCTGGTCCTTCGGCGAGCGGAGGTTGAATTCGGCGCCGTCGCGGACGGCCTCCATGAACTCGTCGGTGATGAGGACGCCGTGGTGGAGGTTGAGCGCCTTGCGGTTGAAGTCGCCCGAGGGTTTGCGGACCTCGAGGAATTCCTCGATCTCGGGGTGCGAGATGTCGAGGTAGCAGGCGGCCGAGCCGCGGCGGAGGCTGCCCTGGCTGATCGCGAGGGTGAGGCTGTCCATCACGCGGACGAAGGGGATGATGCCGCTGGTCTTGCCGTTCAAACCGACGGGTTCGCCGATGCCGCGCACCGCGCCCCAATAGGTGCCGATGCCGCCGCCGCGGCTGGCGAGCCAGACATTCTCGTTCCACGTGCCGACGATGCCCTCGAGGCTGTCGTCGACCGAATTGAGATAGCAGCTGATCGGCAGGCCGCGGCCGGTGCCGCCGTTCGAGAGAACGGGGGTGGCGGGCATGAACCACAGCTTCGAGATATAATCATAGAGGCGCTGGGCGTGCTCCTGATCGTCGGCATAGGCCGACGCGACGCGCGCGAAGAGATCCTGGTATGATTCGCCGGGCAGGAGATAGCGGTCCTGCAGCGTTTCCTTGCCGAAATCGGTGAGCAGCGCGTCGCGGCTGCTGTCGGTGGTCACTTCGAACCGGCGCGCGTGGACCTTGGGCTCGCTGCTGTCGTTGAGCTTGGCGGCGGGAGGCGATTCGGGAGCCGATTCGCCCTTCGATTCGGGTGCCGCCGGAGCGTCATTCTTTGTCAGTTCCACCGTCGCCACGTCGCTCGTCTCCACCCGTTCGCTTTCCCGAAAATCCATCTGGTTCGCCCCCATTTTGACCAGCGCCGCGCGGCGCTTTGTTCCTGTCTTGTTCGACTCGGGACGAAGCCCCGACCGTAGCATCTAAACCGCCCCGCGGGGCACATATTTTTGGGCGCAAGAAGGGTTTTCCCGTGCCCATATGGGATGGGCGACGGAAATCCGCCACTTACAGCCTGATACAATTTCTTGGGGTGCCCCCGCTGGTTACCCACCACCTATAGTGCCACGTCGGCGCGGCGATGCAAGACGGTAAATGACAGATTAGGGACTCGGTTCGTCGATATTTTGATTCAGTTCGTCGCGCGGAGCGGGCCGGCCGCAGGCAAAAGATCAGCCTTTCTGCGGCCCCGCGCCCGATCAGTGTCCGGAGCGCGGTGCGGCTGAATTTTTTCGGGTCGATACAGACCCTTCGCCGGCACCTCTTGGCCGACACACCATATATTGGGGCAAGCCCGGCCGGGGACGCAAGAGCGGTTAACCAAGCCGCGGACAAAAAGCGGCAGGCGGGCAAAGAAAAAGGGCCCCGGCGATGCCGGAGCCCTTTGTCTAACCCTGGGGGCCGTTAGGCCTGACCGCCACCGTTACCGGAGCCGGCGCCGCCCAGAAATTTCCAAAACCAACCCATTTGAAATCTCCTGTAGGCACTGCCAAATCCACGGCAGTTAACGCGCCGTATACCTTAAAAAACAAGGTAAAGCGAGTCTTAACCTTAACAAATGGTTCCAAAATGGCAGTTATGCGGTGCGGCTGTGGGGAGCGGTCGAGAGGTTGGCCGAAAGCTCGGAAAATAGCTGCGGCTTTCCAAGATGATATCCTTGTCCGACGTCGCATCCGAGCCCTTCGAGCAGGGTCATGGTCTCGCGATCCTCGATGCCTTCGGCGACGGCGATGGCACCAAGACGGTGCGCGAGATCGATCGTCGATTTGACGACTTCGAAGTTGCGCTGCGAATCGCGCATCGTCATCACGAAGCGCTTGTCGATCTTGATCTCGTCGGCCTCGATCTCGGTCAGATATTCGAGGTTCGACTGGCCGGTGCCATAATCGTCGATCGACAGACGGATGCCCGAGCGGCGAAGCTGGGCGAGGGTCTGGCGCGCTTGGCGGCTGTTTTCGATCTGCGCGGTCTCGGTGATCTCGATCGTCAGCCATTCGGGCGACAGATGATGCGCGGTGAGCATGACGCGGATCGTGCCGACGAGGTCGCTGTGGTCGAGTAGCGTCGCCGACAGGTTGACCGACATGTGGATCTTGAAACCGCGCGCGTGTAGCTGTGCCGTCGAGCGGATCGCCTGATCCATGACGAACAGGGTGAGGCGGTAGATGTCCTGGCTCTTTTCGGCCTGAACGATGAACTCGTCGGGCGGGATCGGTCCGCGCGTCGGGTGCGTCCAGCGCGCGAGCGCCTCGACCCCGACGAGCTTGCCCGAGGCGATTTCATATTGCGGCTGGAAGGCGACCCAGATGTCGCCGCCGGTGAAGCGCGTCCTCGAGTTGCGAGTGGAAGCTGAGCTGCCAGCCCGCGTCTTCCTTCTGGCGCGGCGAATATTTGGTCCACAAGGCGCGGCTGCGCACCGATTTTTCGGCGGCGACGAGCGCCGCGGCAAGCCGCTGGGCGTTCGATCCCTCGAACTCGTCGTTGACCCCGAAGGCGATCGCGACGTCGACGCGCAGTTCGCCGATCGTCAGCGGCGCGTTGAACAACGCCGCGAGCCCGGCGAGATGCCCCTCGATCTGGCTGTGCTGATAATAGGGCACCAGCCAGGCGAAGGTGCCGTCGAGATCGTGGTGGAGCTGCGTGCCGTGGCAGGCCAGCGTCAGGCGGCGTGCGACCTGGTCGACCATCTGCTGGCTGCCCTCGCCGGGGAGGAAGGCGGCGAGATCCTCGAAATTGACGAGCTTCGCGGCGATGATCGTTGCGCTGCCGAACGGCTGCTGGGTGCGCAGCGCCTCGAAATTGGGCAGGCCCGATACGGGGTTTTCGCGCTGGGCCGAGAAATGGCGGCGCTTGCGCGAGACGTTGGCGCCGAGCGCGGCGATGAAAAAGGCCGCCGCGCCTATCTCGACCGAGACCAGCGACACGGTCAGGAAGATTTTCGCGGCCGCGGTTATGCCGATCACGCCGAAGGCGGCGCGGCTGTACCAGCGGCCGCGATCGAACATCAGGGCGGCGAGCAGGATGATGGCGGCCGCGAGCAGCGGCGGGAGCCAGCCGATATCGACCGGCATCCCGCGCTTGAGCGTCTCGCCCGCGATCAGGTGGATATAGGCGCCGGGAATCTTGTTGTGACCCGGCAGATAATGCTGGTCGGGCGACGCCGTCGAGGCGGGCGCGAAAATGACATCCTTGCCGTGCAATTGCGCGGCCCCGACCTTGCCCGAGATGACGTCGATCGCGCTGTAGCGGGTCACTGTTTCGGTGTCGTAGGAATAATCGATGGCGAATTGCCGGGGCTGTTCGCGGGGGTGGCCCGCCATGACGGCGGCGAAGCTGGGCAGCACCCGGCCGTCGGCGCGCACCGCCATCGGCACCTTCCAGACCTGCCAGAACCCATATTCCCAGCCGATGAACGCTTTCTGCGCGCGGTTACCGAGGCGGGCGTCGGGCCAGACCGCGCCCTCGGCTTCGGTGCCGCCGAAATTTGCCGACGGAACGGCGAGTATGATGCGGTCGTCCATGGCCTTCACTGCGGCCGCCATTTCGCCGAAGGCCGGATCCCTGACCCGGCGTTCGTAGGAAAAGTCGACGAACAGGCGGTGGACGCCCGCCTTGTCGATGGCGCGGATCAACTGGGCGTGGTTGGCGGCGGTGAAATCCTGATCGTCGACCGCCGCGAGCGTCTTGTCGTCGACCGCGACCACGACGGTCTCGCCGGAAACCGGCCGCCAGGCGATGCTGCCGAGGGCGCTTTCGACGACACGATCGATCGGCAGCGCCACGCCGGTAACACCGACGATGACGCTGAGCAGCAACGACAGCCCGAAGGTTCGCCAGCTGACGATCATCTTGTTGCCCAGCTTGAACACGCACGTCTCCAGCGATTACCGGACGTGCCTAGTCGGCGATGGTTATCATCGCGTTAATCATGAACGAAACATTGCGGCGAGCGGGGCGGTCAGGGGTGAAGATAATGCCGGAATGACGGGTTTCGGCCGCTTTATGCCCTGCCTATCTTCGTCACCCCGGACTTGATCCGGGGTCCATGACTTCGGCGCCGCCGTGGATCCCGGATCAAGTCCGGGATGACGAGGGTGGATGGGGCAATGCCCGCTCTCCACCCCAAAAACGACCGTCCATCCGCCTTGGTGTATTATCTTGATAAAACCCCTTGCCAAGCATGCGCTACAAATGTAGCACGCTACAAATGTAGCGCATGAGGTGATTCGCATGTTGTCCAGTTTGCCGCCGCGGGAACGCGAGATTGTCGATGTCCTGTACGAGCGCGGTGCATCGACGGTGACCGAGATCGGCGAGGCGCTGTCCGACGCGCTGTCGGGTTCGGCGATCCGCGCGATGCTGAAACGGCTCGAGGCCAAAGGCTTCGTGGCGCGCGAACAGTCGGAACGCGGTTTCGTCTATGCGCCGAGCGTATCGGACAAGACGGCGCGCAAATCGGCGCTGAGTCAGGTGGTGCGGGTCTTCTTCAACGGATCGGCGACCAGCGCCGCGGCGGCGCTGCTCGGCATGCAGGACGAGATGAGCGCGTCGGAACTCGACGAACTGGAAAAGCTGATTGCGGGCGCGCGCGAAGGGAGGGCAAAGTGATGATCACCGCAGCAACCCTGATCGGACTCGCATGGAAATCGGCGCTCGTCGCCGGATTGACGCTGTTGCTGCTGCGCCTCGTGCGCTCGCGCTCGGCGGGCGAGCGTTCGCTGATCGCGCACGCCGGGCTTGCCGCGTTGCTCGCGCTGCCGCTGGCGACGCTGCTGCTGCCGCAGTGGCAGCCGCTTCCCGCGGATTGGGCGATCGCCGAGCCGGCGCCCGCCGCTGCCGCCACAAAGATAACGGGGGGATCGGCGGTCGATCCGGCCTCCTCCGCCACGGCTTCAGTCCCTGTCGTGGCGGATTCGTCCGGATCGCCGCCGATCATGTCGCCGTTCGCATGGCCCTCGTTCGCCGATCTCGCGCCCTGGGTCTATGCCCTGCCGCTTGCGCTGCTCGCCGGGCTGATGGGAATCGCGGTGCTGCGCCTGTTCGCGATGCGCGGCCGCGCCGACGTGCTCGTCGAATCCTCGTGGCTCTCGGCGCTTGCCGAGGCGCAGCGGCGGATGGGGTTCAAACATGGGACCGCATTGCTGGTGAGCGATGAGCTGCGTTCGCCGATCAGCTGGGGCGTGCTGCGCCCGACGATCGTGCTGAGCCCGAAGGCGGTGGCGGCGGTCGGCGAGGCCGAGGCGATCATCGCGCACGAACTTGCGCATGTCGCCCGGCTCGACTGGGCAAAGCTGCTCGCCGCGCGGCTGGCCTGCGCGCTCTTCTGGTTCAACCCGCTGGTGTGGATGCTGGCGCGCGAGAGCCATCAGCTCCGCGAGGAAGCGGCCGACGACGCCGTGCTGATGGCCGACATCGACGGTCCCGATTATGCGACGCTGCTGGTCGGCGCGGCGCGGCACGACAACAAGGCGACGCTGATCGCGGCGCACGGCGTCGCCCCGGCCAAGGGCAGCCTGAAGCGCCGGATCACGCGGGTGCTCGACGGCAGCCTGAAACGCGGTCCGGCAAGCGCGGGCTGGATCTTGATGAGCCTGGTCGTGCTGGCGGGGATCACCGCGCCGCTCGCCGCCTTTTCGGCGACGGCGGAAACGAAGGTGGCGGACGAAACCCATGCCATGGCCTTCGTCGCGCAGCAGTCGGCGATACGGTCGATGCAGTCGGCCATGACGGCGAAAGACCTGACCGACGTGGAAACGAGGGACGTGGATACGGGGGCCGCTCCCGCCGCAGAGCCGCTCCGCGCCGACGATCTGGTCGGCATGCGCGCAGTCGGCGTCACCCCCGAATATGTCGCGAAGCTGCGCGAGCATGGCGGGTCGATGGACCCCGACGACATCATCGCCGCGAAGGCGACCGGGGTCGATCCCGCCTATATCGGATCGATGCGCGCGATCCTTCCGGGCGCCGATTTCGGCGATCTGGTCGGGGCGAAGCAGGTGGGTATCGACGCTGCCTTTGCCCGCGACATGAAAGAGCATTTCCCCGGGGTCGATCTCGACGACCTGATCGCGCTCAAGGCGATGGGGGTCGATTGCGACTTCGTGACCGACATGCGCAAGGCCGGCGTCCGGCTGCGCGATCCCGACGACGCGATCGAACTGCGCGCGACGGGCATGCATCCGCGGGGCAGGGGCGCGAAACGGAGCATCGTGTCGAAGGACGGCGCCACCGTCCGCTTCGGCCCCGGCCCGGTGATCGAGGCGCGCAGCGCCGACGGCCGCGTCGCGCGGATCGAAGTCCCCGAAGCACCGGCCGCGACGCGTCCGCCGATGCCACCCGCGCCGCCGGGCACCTGACGCCCGGACATTCGTCCAAACCCGACATCCGTTGATCGAAGCCCTGTTTTGAAAAGCCGCTGCGGCGGCGAGCGATGACGCTCGCGCGGCGCACGGAGGGAGGAGTGCACCCATGAAAGTCCCATATCTTGCCGTCGGCGCCGCGCTGCTGTCGGTTCTCGCCTGCTCGGTTCCGAGCACCGCCGCCGACCCGCTCGTCCTGAACGACATCGAATGGAAAGCGGCGCCCGCAAAGGGCAAGGGCGAGCCGCATCTGCAGGTCAGCCGCCGGAAATCGAACAGCAGCGTGTCGATCGACGGATCGCGCCGCGAACTCGCGGGCACCGAGGCGGCGCTGCGCGGCGCGGCCGGGCCGGTGTCCTTCACGATCGTCCATGCGGCGGGCACGCTCGCCTGCACGGGGGTGCTGAAGGCGGCCCATGATGGCGCCGGCCGCTGTCGCTTTACCGCCGATCCGGGCTTCGAGCGCGACCTGGCGTCGCGCGGCCTCGCGCCCGAGGATCGCGACGACCTGCTCGCCATGTTGCTGGTCGATGCGACGATCGAACTGGCCGACGGACTGACCGCCGCGGGCGTGAAGCCGAAGGACGACGGCGACCTGATCGCCGCCGCGGCGCTCGATGTCACGCCGGCCTATGTTCGCGACCTGCAATCGGAGGCGATGACGCTCACCGCCATCGAGGATGCCATCGCGTGCAAGGCGCTCGATGTCGACGGCGCCTATGTGCGCGGGCTCGCGGCGGCCGGATACCGGAAACTCAGCGCCCATGATGTCGTCGGGATGAAGGCGCTCGGCGTCTCGCCCGAATATGCGCGGGCGATGAACCGCGCGGCGAGCGGGAGCGGCAAATGATGCGGATGGTCAGCCTGACCGCGATCACTGCGGCGCTTTGCGGTATGCCCGCAACCGCGCAGGAGGCGCCGGTCACCGGCGATACGCCGCCGCCGGCGCCGGTCGAAGCGCCCGCCGGCGGGGTCAGCCGCGCGGCGCGGCAGATTTATACGCCCGCCGACTTCGCGCGCTACGCCCCGAAGAACGCCTATGACATGCTGAAGCAGGTTCCGGGTTTCGCGATCCGCGACAATGAGGATCTGCGCGGGCTGGGGATCGCGACGGGCAATGTGCTGTTCAACGGCAAGCGGCCGTCGAACAAGGGCGACGACATGTACACCCAATTGTCGCGCATCCCCGGCGGCAATGTCGAGCGGATCGAGATCGTCGACGGCGCGACGCTCGATATTCCCGGACTGTCGGGGCAGGTCGCCAACATCGTCTATCGCGCCGACAGCTTTTCGGGGCAGTTTTCGTGGAAGCCCGAATTTCGCGCCCACTATACCGACCCGCTGTTCACGCGCGGCGATATTTCGGTGCGCGGGCGGACGGGCGCGATCGAATATGAGGTGGCGCTCAACAACGACGACAGCGCGCGCAGCGGCGCCGGCGGGCCGACGCTGATCTATGACGGCGCGGGCAATATCATCGAAGAGCGCTCGGACATCTGGAACACCCATTATGACACGCCGAAGCTGTCGGCGCGTGTGACGTGGGACGGGCCGGGCGGCAGCGTCGCCAACCTCGGCGGCCATTACCAGCGTAAGTACGACCGCTATTATGAGGACGGGCTGCGCGTCTCGCCGGGGCAGCCCGACCGGTTGCGTAGCGTACGCGACAAGGCCGATAGCTGGAATTACGAGCTGTCGGGGGATTACCAGTTCGGCTTCGGGCCGGGGAAGCTCAAGCTGATCGGGCTCCGGCGCTTCAGCCACGAGCCCTATGCGCAGGAAATCATCACCACGCCCGTCGACGGGTCGACGCCGACCGGCGACCGCTTCGCGCAGGTCGGCGACCTTGGCGAAACGATCGCGCGCGCCGAATATCAGTGGAAGATGTTCGGCGGCGACTGGCAATTGTCGGGCGAAGCGGCGTTCAACACGCTCGACAATGTCGCGTCGATTGCGGTGCTGAACCCGTCGGGTGTCTTTGTCGACCAGCCCTTCCCGGGCGGCATCGGCGGGGTCAGCGAAGACCGGTACGAAGGATTGCTAAGCTTCGGGCGCAAGCTGACCGACACATTGTCGTTCCAGCTCGTCGCCGGCGCCGAACATTCGACGATCACCCAAACCGGCATCGACGGCCAGACGCGCAGCTTTTTCCGGCCCAAGGGATCGGTGACGCTGGCGTGGGTGCCGTCGGCGGATTTCGACGTGTCGGTGAAGCTGCGGCGGCGCGTGCTGCAACTGTCTTTCTACGACTTCCTGGCGCGCGCCTTCCTCAACGACGACAACCAGAATGAGGTCAACAACGACCTGCGGCCGCAGCAGGACTGGACCATCGAGGCTGAGGCGAACAAGAAGCTGGGGGCCTGGGGGTCGACCAAGCTCAACTTCATCTATCGCGATGTCGAGGACCGTGTCGATGTGATCCCGGTCGGCACCGACGGCGAGGCGGTCGGCAATATCGACAAATCGCGCGCCTGGGCGATCGACTGGACGTCGACGATCAACCTCGATCCCGCGGGGCTGAAGGGCGTCAAGCTCGACACGCGCCTGTTGTACCAGAAATCGTCGGTGCGCGATCCCTTCACGGGGGAGAAACGATCCTATTCGGGCTGGACCGACACGGTAGCCGAAATCAACCTGCGGCACGACATCGCGGGGACCGACTGGGCGTGGGGTGCGGGGGGCGAATATGGCCATTACCAGCCCAATTATCGCCGCAACCAGTCGGACAAGGTCTGGGAAGGCCCGGTCTTTGCCAATGTCTTCGTCGAGCACAAGAATGTGATGGGGCTGACCGTCCGCGCGACGATCGCCAATGCGCTGAATGCCCGGTCGAAACGCGATCGCACCGTCTATACCGGCGTGCGCGGCGACAGCCCGATCGACTTCGTCGAAAAGCGCAACCGGCTGATCGGGCCGATCTTCGCCTTTTCGGTGCGCGGCAAGTTTTAGGGCGCTATGGCGGTTCGATGACGGGCCGCCGGACCAAAATCTATTTCGACGGCGGCTGCCGCCCCAATCCGGGGACGATGGAGATCGCCGTCGTCACCGGGGGCGTCGCCGAGATCCATCGCGACGCCGGGCAGGGCAGCAGCATGGACGCCGAATGGCTGGCGCTGCTTGCGGCGCTGCGACTGGCGCGGAGGCAAGGGCTTGCCGACTTCGTGCTGCTCGGCGACGCGGCGGCGGTGGTCGCGCAGGCGAACGGCGCGGCGCGGGCGCCCGGCGCGATGGCAGCGCATCTGTCCGCCTTCCATGTGCTGGCCGGCGACGGTCCGGCTCCGCGTGTGCGGCACATCAAACGCACACAGAATCTGGCAGGCATCGCGCTTGCGCGAGGCCGATAGCGGCAGGGTCCGCACACCAGTTGTTAAGCGCCGGTCCGCTATCCCTGCAGCGACCAAATGGAAGACCGGCACGTTGAAGCAGACCCATCCCTTGCCCGTTCATCACAGCTGGCCGCTCTATGAGCGCGACCGCTTTTTCGAGCTTGGCCAGCTGCACGGGGTCGACACGCTGGACCCCGTTCCCGACCTCGTCGATATCGTGGTGCCCGTGCGGCCCGCACGGCTCGGCCGGTGGGAATGCGACCTGACCGACAATGACCGGCTGAACTGGTCGGACGAGGTCTATGACATCTTCGGCATAACCCGCCGCGCGGCGGTGACGCGCGAAGAGGCGGTCGCGCTTTATGGCGAAGGATCGCGCGCGGCGATGGAAAAGCTCCGCGCCTATGCGATCCGGTACCGGCGCGGCTTTACCATCGATGTCGAGATCAGGCCCGCACAGGCCGGGCCGCGGTGGATGCGATTGATCGCGGCGCCGGTGTGCGTCGACGATCGGGTCGTCAAGCTGCAGGGACTGAAATTCATCCTGCGCTAAATCGCGCCAAGCCGTGCCTGAACGGCGCCGGGTCGGGCGGCGCGCTCGACCGGACCTGAGAAAAGACCGGTCTGGACCGCCGGCGTTGACGCCTCCGGACCATCGTCACAATCCGAAGATCGCGGTCGTTGCGGGCATTTGTGCGCGCGCCCGATTCTTCCCCCATAGCCAAAAGGCGCCCGCCCCACATGAAATTCTTCAATCGGTTCGCATCGGCCGCCCACGACATGGCCATCGACCTGGGAACCGTGAACACCGTGGTTTATGCGCGTGACAAGGGAATTGTCCTCAATGAGCCGTCGGTCGTCGCGCTGGAGACGCGCGACGGCGTGCGGCGCGTCAAGGTGGTCGGCAACGAAGCCAAGCTGATGATGGGCAAGACGCCGAGCAATATCCAGGCGATCCGGCCGCTGCGCGACGGCGTGATCGCCGACATCGACGTCGCCGAACAGATGATCAAACACTTCATCGACAAGGCGAAGGGCGGATCGGGACCGCTGCGTCAGCGCAGCAACGTCGTCATCTGCGTGCCGTCGGGGTCGACGATGGTCGAGCGCCGCGCGATCCGCGATGCCGCGACCAACGCCGGCGCGGTGACGGTCCAGTTGATCGAGGAATCGCTGGCCGCCGCGATCGGTGCGGGACTTCAGGTCACCCAGCCGACGGGCGCGATGGTGGTCGATATCGGCGGGGGTACGACCGAGGTCGCGATCCTGTCGCTCGGCGGCATCGCCTACAGCAATTCGGCGCGCGTCGGCGGCGACAAGATGGACGACATGATTTCCTCCTACATCCGCCGCAAGCATAATCTGATGATCGGCGAAATGACCGCCGAGCGCGTCAAGCTGGCGATCGGCTGCGCGACCCCGCCCGAGGGCGACGGCATCGTGATGGGGGTCAAGGGCCGCGATCTGGTGACCGGCCGGCCGTCAGAGGTCCGGGTCTCCGAAGCCGAGGTCGCCGAAGCGCTGGCCGAACCCGTTGGGCAGATCGTCGCCGCGGTGCGCGCGGCGCTGGAGCAGACGCCGCCCGAACTGTCGGCCGACATCATCGATTACGGCATCACGCTGACCGGCGGCGGTGCGCTGCTCGGGCGGATGGATCAGGCGATTGCCCGCGCCACCGGGCTGCATGTGCAGGTTGCCGAGGACGCGCTGATCTGCGTCGCGATGGGGGCAGGGCTGGCGTTCGAGGATCGCGCCTATCACGGCGTGCTGCTCGCCGCCTGACCGGCGCCGCTATTTCCGCGACGCTGCGCTCGCGTCGCGGATCGCCTTGAACTCGCTGCCGGGCTTCCATTCGGGCCAGCGGACCGAACGGGCGAGTTCGTCGCCCATTTCGTAAAACAGTTCGATATCCTGCACCGCGCCATCGAGGTTCCAATCGCTGCCCCACGCGTCGCACGCCTGATGATAGCATTTGCCCGTATAGTCATCGACCCACTTCTGGCCGGCCGGCTTGCCGCCGTCGACGAGGTCCGAGGCGCCCGCGATGCCCATCATCAGGAGGACGGGGACGCCGCGCTTGGCAAGGCTGAAATGGTCGGCGCGGTAGAAGAGGCCGCGTTCGGGCAGGCTTTCGGGTGTTACTGTACGGCCCTGCGCCGCGGCGAAGCGCGCGAGATCGTCCTCGAGCGTGCCCTGTCCCTTGCCGACGAGGACGACGTCCTTCGCGCGCCCCGCGGTCTGCAGGATGTCGAGGCCGAAGTTCGCGACTGTCCTTTCGGCGGGAAAGAGCGGGGCTTGCGCATAAGCTTCGGAGCCGAGCAGCCCGCGTTCCTCGGCGGTCCAGAAAGCGAAGGCGACGGTGCGGTCGGGCGGCGGCGCGGCCTTGAACAGCCGGGCGATTTCGAACAGCCCGGCGACGCCAAGGGCATCGTCGTTGGCGCCGGCGCGATAGATGCGGCCCTGCGCGTCGGGGGCGCCTTCGCCATAGGCGTCCCAGTGAGCGCCATAGATCACCACCTCGTCGGGGCGCTTGGCGCCGGCTATCTTCGCGAGGACATTCTGGCTCTGCACGACCTCGTGCGTCACCGGGATTGCGGCGGTGAAGCCGGTGCCGAGATCGACGGGCCGGAAATCCTTGCGGCGCGCGGCGGTGCGCAGCTTTGCCAGATCCTGTCCGGCGGCGGTGAACAGCTTTGTCGCGGTTTCGCCCGAAATCCAGCCTTGCAGCGCGAGGCTGGTCAGCTTGTCGGGGGTGCGGACGATGTCGTAATTTTCGCCGCCGGGGCTTGTAACGACATTCCAGCCATATCCCGCGCCATCGGTGTCGTGGACGATCAGCGCCGCGATCGCGCCGCGGCGTGCCGCCTCCTCGAACTTGTAGGTCCAGCGGCCATAATAGGTCATCGTCCGGCCGCCGAACTTGCCGAATGCATCCTCGCCCTTGGTCGCGACGAAATCGGGATCGTTGACGAGGAAGACTGCGACCTTGCCCTTGAGATCCTGTCCCTTGAAATCGTCCCAGCCGCGTTCGGGGGCGCTGACCCCGTAGCCGACGAAGACGAGCGGGGCGTTCGCGACCGCCGCGCGGTCGTTCGGCTGGAGCGAGGAGAGGTAGATGTCGGTGCCTGCGGCGAGCGGGGTTGCGGCGCCCTTGCGGTCGAATTGCAACGTTTCCGCCTTGCCGAGGCGGGTGTGGAGCAGAGGCACGGGCTGGGTCCAGCCGCCGTCCACGCCTGCGGGTTCGAGGCCAAGCGCCTGCAGCCGCCCGATCAGGTAACCGATCGTTCGCTCCTCGCCCACCGTGCCCGGTGCGCGGCCCTGAAACTGGTCGGCGGCGAGGGTGCGGACGGTCTGGGCGAGATTGTCGGCGCTGATTGCCGGGGCGGGAGAGGTTTCCGCGACAGCCGGTGCGGCGATGGCGGCAAGAGAGAGCGCGGCGGAAAGGCGAAGGGACATCAAGAGGATTGGCTCCGGCTGGGGGGGAGCCGCGAGCCTAGCATGACGACGATTGGCGGCGCCACCGTCAAGTCGGATCAGCGCGGCGTCGCGGCGCCCTCCTTCGCGATCCGTTCGGCGAGGGCGCGGCGCGAGCGGTCGGCATAGGCCCGGCAGGCGCCCGGCCGGGCGCTGAAACGCGCGCCCTCGATGCCGGCATTGCCGGGGTGCGCGGCGATGAGGATGTCGCAGGCAAGCGCGTCCATCGTCCGGTAGCTTTGTGCGAAGCCGGCGACGATCGGCGCGCTGGCGGGTGCCGTGTAGCGATAACCGTCGGCCGATACGGGGTTGAGGCTGGACGCGAAGACGATCGTCCGGCAGCGTTTCGCTTCGCAGGTCTGCCAGCTCCAGCTCATGCTGCCCATCGTGTGGCCGGGGGTGGCATGCGCGGTGACGACGGTCTTGCCGAGACGGAGGGTTTCGCCGTCGGCCATGGTCCGCACCCGCGCGACGGGCGGAAAGCGCATGTCATAGGCAAGCTGGGGATCGTCGGCAGCGGGACCGCCCGACCGCAGCGCTTTGGCGCCGCGCACGCTTGCGACGACGCTTGCCCCGGTATCGCGGGCGAGCGCGGCGATGCCGCCGGCATGATCGGCATGGGGCTCGGTGCTCAGAATATATTTGACGTCTTCGGGCCGGAAGCCGAGTGTGCGGACATTGGCGAGGATCGCGGAGGCCGACTGGGGGAGGGCGCCGTCGACGAGGATAAGGCCGTCGCCGGTGTCGATAAGGGCGACGCTGAGTCCGCCGAAGCCGACAAGGTAGCTGTTACCGTAAAGCTTTTCGGGTGGACGGGGTTCGATCCATTCGGCGCTGTTCGAGGTGACAATCGGCCGGGTCAGCGGATCGTCGCCGGGCTCGAAACTGCCGCCTGCCGCTGCGACGAGCCAGGTTAACAGACCGATGGTTGCGATCATCTTCACTCTCCCTTCGCCATCGGGATGCCCGAGGGGCGGCGGTCGGACAAAGCATCAATTCTCGACAAAGCCATGAATTCATCTCATGATAGATCATGGACCGGGCCCAGCTACCGCTCAACGCGCTGCGCGCCTTCGAGGCGGCGGCGAGGCACCTGAACTTTACGCGCGCCGCGATCGAATTGTGCGTGACGCAGGGGGCGGTGAGCCATCAGGTCGCGCAACTCGAACAACGGCTCGGCACCCGGCTGTTCCACCGGCTGCCGCGCGGGCTGGCACTGACCGACGATGGGCAGGCGCTGGTGCCGGTGCTCGGCGAGGCCTTCGACCGCGTCGCGGCGACGCTGGAGCAATATGCCGGCGGACGGTTTCGCGAGGCGCTGAAGGTCGGGGTGGTCGGCACCTTCGCGATCGGATGGCTGTTGCCGCGCATGGACGCCTTTGCGCGCGCGCACCCGCACATCGACCTCAAGCTGTCGACGAACAACAATCGCGTCGACCTGGCGGGCGAAGCGCTCGACTATGCGATCCGCTTTGGCGACGGCGCCTGGCACGCGACCTGGGCCGAGCCTTTGGTCGAGGCAGCGATGGCGCCCGTTTGCGCGCCCGCGATGGCGGCGCGGCTGAAGGCGCCCGCCGACCTGGCGCGCGTGCCGCTGCTGCGATCGTACCGCGCCGACGAGTGGGCGCGCTGGTTCGCGGCAGCCGGGGTCGAGGCACCGCCGCCGCGCGGCGCGGTGTTCGACAGTTCGGCGCTGATGGCGGCGGCGGCGGCTGCCGGGATCGGCGCGGCGCTGGTCCCCGTTTCGATGTTTGCGCGCGAACTGGCCACCGAAACGCTGGTGCAGCCGTTCGCGGTCGCCATCGATGCCGGCCGTTACTGGCTGACGCGGCTGCAGTCGCGCGCCGAGAGCGAGGCGATGCAGAGCTTTCGCGGCTGGCTGGCCGTCGAGATCGCATGCGACCCTAGGCAGTCATGATGAGGTTCCGGCCGCCTTCCTTGGCCGCATAGAGCGTCTGGTCGGCGCGGCGCGTCGCCTCGGCAAGGTTGGCATAACCGCGGACCTGCGCGAGGCCGCACGAAAAGGTCACCCTCCGTCCTCCGACAGTGAAGGCGGCATTGCGGCGAATCACCGACTGCAGCCGGCCCAATATCTCGCGCGCCTGCCGCGGCGAGGTGCCGGGAAAGAGGACGATGAACTCTTCGCCGCCCCAGCGTGCCGCGATGTCGGAGCGGCGGAGCGAGGCCGAGAGATAATCGGCGAAGTCGGTCAGGAGCTGGTCGCCGCGATCGTGGCCGTGGTCGTCGTTCACCGCCTTGAAGTGATCGAGGTCGAGCATCGCGATCGTCGAATAGCTGTCGTCGGCGAGGATCGGTGCGACCGTGTCGAGGAAGCCGCGCCGGTTGCGCAGGCCGGTCAGCACGTCGCGCTCGGCCGCATCCTTGAGCTGCTCGATCCGCCGCGCGGTCTCGTTTGCTGCCTGCGCGACGCCGTGCAGCAATTGACCGACCAGATCCTCGCCGCCGACAGGGACCGGGCCGACGCGGCCGCCGCGCTGTACGGTCTGGAGCATGAGGGTTGCACGGCGGATCGGCATCAACAGCTCCGACACCGCGAAGATCGCGCCGATCGTGCCGAGCAGAGTCGCGGCGAGGAGGACGCCGAACAGCGATCCGTCCCATTCGCTGCGCCAGCTCAGCAGGACGATGCACCCGACGAGCGGCAAATGGACCGCGACGAAGCAGATCGCGAGAATGCGGCGTTCGTAATGCCGGGGGAAGAGGAACCGCGTGGCTTCGTAGAATCGCATAATATCTCCATGCACCGGCCCCCCTCGCGAGGCGAAGCCAGCCGAACAACGTTTCCCGAAGGTTAAGGGGCTAAGCATCTGCGGCGAGCCGTGATGCCACTGCCGACAAGCTGTTGAGAACAGGCCATTGATTCCGAAAGAACGGGCATGGACAGGGTGCGGGCTGGACAAGTGGGGAGGGGAAGCTAAGCCCTGCCCGACGGGCGGCGACGCCGTGCTGAGGAGGTACCCATGGATTTTTCGCGGTTGCAGGCATCGAGCAAGATCGGCGACGGCTGGGTCTATCCGCAGCCGCCATGCCTGAACTTCGGCTGGCTCGAGGTCGATATCGATCCCGCGCATCGCATCTATTGGGAGGAATATGGCAATCCGGCGGGCGAGCCGGTGATGTTCCTCCACGGCGGTCCCGGCGGAGCGTGCGCGCCCGCGATGGCGCGCTTCTTCGATCCGAAGCGCTATCGCGTCATCCTGTTCGACCAGCGCGGGTGCGGCAAGAGCGAGCCCAATGTCGCGTCGGCGGGGCCGGCGATCGCGCTGGCGAAGAACACGACCGCCGACCTGATCGGCGACATCGAGAAGCTGCGCGACCATCTGGAGATCAGCGGGCGCATGCACGTTTTCGGCGGGAGTTGGGGGAGTACGCTGGCGATGGCATATGGCATCGCGCATCCGGAGCATTGCGCCAGCCTGGTGCTGCGCGGGATCTTTCTGGGGGCGGCGGAGGATCTGGCGTATCTTTATCAGGGCAATGCCGCGACGTGGGAGCGCGACCCGTTCGCGATGACCGCGCCCGGCGCCTATATCAAATATCCGGGCGAGTGGCGCGCGCTGCTCGAAATCCTGACGCCCGACGAGCGGCGCGACGTGATGACATCGTACAAGGCGATTTTCGACATGGTGCCCGCGACCGCGGCCGAGAAGGAAAAGCAGCTCGCGGCGGCGCTGGCCTGGTCGCTGTGGGAAGGCCAGATTTCGAACATGATTCCCGAGGAAACCGATACCGGCAAATTCGGCGAGGCCGATTTCGCGCTCTGTTTTGCGCAGATCGAGGCGCATTATTTCGCCAACAAACTGTTCCTGCCGGCAGGGCATTTCTTCGACCATATCGCGACGCTCGCGTCGATCCCGGTGCATATCGTCCATGGCCGCTTCGACGAGGTCTGCCCGCTGACGCAGGCGTCGCGGCTGGCGGCGGCGCTTCGCGATGCGGGGCGCGAACCCGCGACCTTTGTGATGACCAACGCCGGGCATAGCGCGATGGAGCGCGAAAATGCGCTGGCGCTGACCGCGATCATGGACGGCCTGCCGGCGCTGGCGGCATGACGGGCGGCGCGAGCCGGATATAGGGGAAGACGACGTGGTTGCAGCGATCGAACCGTTTCACGCGATAGCCATCAGCCGGATGGCGCACGAACTGGCCGCAAAGGGGCGCTCGATCATCCATATGGAGTTCGGGCAGCCGTCGACCGGCGCCCCGGCGGCGGCGATTGCGCGCGCGCACGAGGTGCTCAATTCGGATGCGATGGGATATTGGGAAAGCATCCCGCTGAAGGACCGCATCGCGCGCCATTATGCCGAAGCATATGGCGTGCGCGTCGCGCGCGAACAGATCATCCTGACCTGCGGCGCCTCGCCGGCGCTGGTGCTGGCGCTGACCTCGCTGTTCGAACCCGGTGACCGTCTTGCCTTCGCGCGGCCCGGCTATGTCGCGTACCGCAACACGGCGAAGGCGCTGTACCTCGACGCACAGGAAATCGAGTGCGGCCCGGACGAACGCTTCCAGCTCAGCGCGGCGGCGATCGCGGCGCTCGTCCCCGCGCCCGCCGGGATCATCGTCGCCAGCCCCGCGAACCCGACGGGTACGATCATCGCCCGCGACGAGCTGGCGGCCATCGTCGACGTCTGCCGGAGGCGCGGCATTCGCATCGTTTCCGACGAGATATATCACGGGCTGAGCTACGCAGAGCCGGCCGCTTCGGTGCTCGAATGGGACAGCGAGGCGGTCGTCATCAACAGCTTTTCCAAATATTTCAGCATGGCGGGCTGGCGCCTCGGCTGGATCGTGGCGCCGGCCGGGCTGGTCGACACGGTGCGCGCCCGGATGGGCAGCCTGTTCCTGACCCCGCCCTCGCTGGCCCAGCACGCCGGGCTTGCGGCATTCGATTGCACGGACGAACTGGCGGGGCATGTCGAAACCTATGCGCGGAACCGCGCGATCATGCTGCGCGCCCTGCCCGCGATGGGGCTGCGCGAGATCGCCCCGCCCGACGGTGCTTTCTATGTCTATGCGAATGTCGCGCACCTGACCGGCGACAGCATGGCGTTCTGCAAGCAATTGCTGGCCGACACCGGCGTCGCCGCGGCGCCGGGGATCGATTTCGACCCGGTCGACGGCGGAAAATTCATCCGCTTCAGCTTTGCGGTGTCGACCCCGCTGGTCGAGGAAGCGATCGAGCGGATGGCGCCGTGGTTCGCGGCGCGGACGGAAGCGATGATGGCGGGTTGAGCGCCGCCGGCGCTCAGGCGCGCGATGCGCTTTTGTTCAGGATCACCTGTTCGATTCCGGCCAGCACGATCGCCAGCCCGTCGTCGAAGAGTTGCCGGTCGCTGCCCGACACCTGCGCCATGGCGGTCATTTCGTCGGCGACATCGGCACTGAAATAGTCGGTCAGCATGTCGCGCGTCTCTTCGAGCGAATATCTGCCGACCGGATTGGCGTGCGCGGATTCGCCCCGGCATACCGCCCAGTTGCTGACCACCATGTTCGCGCGCATCGCATCGGCGGTCGTCCAGCCCAGTTCGCCCAGCCGGGCGAAGGTCAGCCGCAGCAGCTGCAGGCCCACCCGCTTGGTGACGACATTGGTGTCGATGAACGACCCCGGCTGCTCGAGGCCGAGCCGGTAGAACCAGATTGCCACCTCGGTCAGCACGTCGCGCCAGCTTGCGGCCTGCATGATGTCCGGCAGGCCCATTTCCGCCACCGCGCGTTCGGTCAGCGCGTCGAGCAGCGCCTGACGCGCCGGAAAATAATAATAGACGGTCTTCACCGAGATGCCGAGCGCGTCGGCGAGCGCGGTGAGCTGCAGCTCGGCCGGCTCCCACCGCGCCGCCGCCTCGATAATCTCGTCGCGCGTCACCTTGGGCGGGCGGCCCATCCGCTTGGTCATCGTCGTGGTCATAGGTCCCTCTTATGCCCTCTTGACAGTTTTTGGAAGCTAGGAGAAAAGTACTTATTAGAAGTCGAGAGAAAAGTAGGATTCGGGATCGCGTGTCGCGCCGGATTTCGTGAGCAGAGGAAGAGAAAATGACCGATATGATCGCCGCCGCCGTCGAGAATCCCTTTGGCTGGATCGAAGACGACGCCGATGCTGCCGTGATCGAATGGCAGCGGCAGGCGAATGACAAGACGGTGGCGGAGCTGGCCGCTTCGCCCAACGCCGCGCGCGTTGCCGCCGCGGTCAACGCCACGTTCGAGGATTTGTTCGCCGCGACCGCGCCCGAGCGCTTCGGCGACACCTGGTTCCGCAAGGTCCAGATCGAAGGGCGCGCCAATCTGGTGCTGACGGTATCGTCCAGCCCGACCGGCGCAGGGCGCGTGCTGATCGACCCGAGCGACCATGGTCCCGCTGCGACGATCGCGATCTGTCATCCCTCGCACGACGGGAGGTTGCTGTTCGTCGGCATCAGCGAGGATCATGCGATCGCCTATCGCGTCCTGAATGTCGCGGACGGCAGTGTCGTGCGCGAATTTCCGTCAATCGCCGGCTATGCGCTGGGCGCCTGGGCGCACGACAACAGCGGCTTCTTTTATTCGGTCCTCGCCATGAAGACGCTCGCCGACGGTCAGGTCGCACCGCAATATGACGTCTGGTGGCAACCGCTGTCGGGCGAGGCCGAATTGCAGCCGACCGAACTCGACTTTCCCTTTGGCTGGCCGGTGGTGTCGGCCGATGGCCGCTGGGTCGCGGTGATGGCCAACCAGACCGCGCCGCGCCCGCGCTGGATCAAGCGTATCGACGGCGGCGAATGGACGCGCGTGCTGGCGGAGGACGCTGGCCCGGCGGGTTCGATGTACAAGGGCCGCTTCGTCGGCGACGAATTTTGGGCGATCACCGACGACAGGTCGGGCTGGTGCCGGCTGGTCGCCATCCCCGCCGACAGCTTCGACGACCCGTCGAGCTGGCGCGAGTTGATCGCCGCCCGCGACGAGATCAAGCTGGTCTCGCTCACCCTGTGCGGCGAGCATGTCGCGCTCACTACTATCGAGGGTGGGGTGATGCGGCTCAAGTCGCTCGACCGGCAGGGGCGCGATCGTGGCTATCTGCCGCTCCCCGGCGATGGGGCGTTCGGGCTGATGGGTTTCGGCTTCATCGCCGCAATCATGTCCGACGTCGTCGGCGCCGACGGCGACGGTTGCGTGTTCATTCACAGCAGCCTGACCTCCGGCTGCGGCGTCTATCGCGCCGATCTCGGCACGCTGACGGTCGCGGAGCTGGAACCGTCGGTACATCCGCTGAGCGATCGCGAGCTGGAATGCCTGAGCGCCACCGGCCCGAACGGCCCCGTCACCTATTGGGTGCTGCGCAAGCGGTCGACCCCGCTCGACGGCAGCGCGCCGACGATCGTCACCGGCTATGGCGGCTTCAACGCGCCGTGGATCCCGAGCTATTCGGCGATGGGCGCGGCGTGGACCGAACTGGGCGGGCTGTGGGTCCATACCCAGCTCCGCGGCGGCGGCGAGCGCGACACCCAATTCTGGAACGAAGGCCGGATGCACCGCAAACAGGGCACGTTCGACGATATGTTCGCAGTGATCGAGGATCTCCATGCGCGCGGTTTCGCGACGCCCGAACGCACCGGGGTGACCGGTTCGTCGAACGGCGGCCTGCTCACCTGCGCGGTATTTACCCAGCGTCCCGACCTGATCGGCGCGGCGGTCGCGCAGGTGCCGGTGTGCGATCTGGTCAACCTTGCCCGCGATCCGGTGCCGCTGAACATCGTGAAGGCGGATTATGGCGACCCGGCGATTGCCGAGGATGCGGCGGCGATGCGCGCCTATTCGCCCGTCCACCGGGTCCGCGCCGGCACCCCTTATCCCGCCCTGCTGTGCGACGCGGGCGCCGCCGACACCACCTGCCCGCCGTGGCATGCGCGCAAAATGGTCGCGGCGGTCGAAGCCGCAAACAGCTCCGACCGCCGTATCCGCCTGCGCGTGCGCGAAGGCACCGGCCACAATGCGATGACCCGCGAACTGTTCATCGAGCGCGACGTGGAGGAGTTGATCTTCCTTTACGACGAGCTGGCGTAAGCGGCGGGGATGAGGTAATAACCATATAGGTTATTTTCTATTGACATCGTCACGCTGATATGGCACAAGTGTCACATCATGAAGAATTGCGAGTCGGGCCGGCGGCCTTCCGATGCGGGAGGCTGTTCCGGCCCGATCGCATTTGGAGGTCGGGCGATGGATGTGGCGACGGGCGATGGAGAGACTGGCGGGCGCGGATCGGGCAACGATGCCGTCGAACCGCAGTCGAGACAGATAACCCCCCATCAGCTTCAGGTCTTTCTGGAGGCGCTGGCCGAAAGCTGTCATGTGCGCGCTTCGGCAGCGGTCGCGGGGTTCGCCCCGTCGGCGGCGTATAAGCTGCGGCGACGCGACCCATGCTTTGCCGAGGCATGGCAGGCGGCGCTGGAAAGCGGCTATGCGCGGCTGGAAATGGCGCTGGTCGAGCGTGCGATCCAGACGATCGAGGTCGCGCATGACGATAATCCCGACGCGATACCGGTCATCGGTGCGATGACGGTCGCGCAGGCGATCGACCTGATGAACAAGCATCGCGCCAGCATCGAAGGCGGCCGAGCCAAGCGCGTTCGGCTGAATGCGCGCAGCCGGCCGACCGCCGAGGAGACCGACGCCGAAATATTGCGCCGCATCGCGATCATGGAGCAGCAGCGCGAGCGCGCGGCAGAAAAGGACGCGAAATAGTGCAGCTCGCGCGGTGGCTGGAGCGGCTGGAGTTGCGCGAGGACGAGACCATAGTCGACCGGCTTCTGGCGCTGTCGCCCGACGACCGGCGGCGCGTGTTGCGCGAGATCCCGCGCAAATATGTGCAGGAGCTGGACGAGCGTTGGTATCAGTGGGCGCATGCGGGGCAGCGCGAGCCGCCCGGCGACTGGCCCGTGTGGCTGATCCGCGCCGGGCGAGGGTTCGGCAAGACGCGGGCGGGTTCGGAATGGATCAGCGAAATGGCACGGCGCATGCCGGGCACCCGCATCGCGTTGGTCGCGGCGAACGAAAATGACGGAATGCGCGTGATGATCGAGGGGCCAAGCGGGCTGCTGGCCGTCGCGCGGGCCGACGAAGCCCCGCAATGGCGACATCGGCTGCGCGAGCTGCATTTCGACAGCGGTGCGGTCGCGACCTTGTTTTCGGCGGCGGCGCCCGAAAATCTGCGTGGTCCCGAACATCATCTCGGCTGGTGCGACGAACTGGCGAAATGGAAGAAGGGCGGCGATGCGGGGTGGGACAATCTGATGCTGGGGATGCGGCTGGGGGAAAGACCCCGCGTGCTGGTGACGACGACGCCGCGCCCGGTGCCATTGATGCTGAAGGTCGCGGCTGTGCCGGGCTGCGTCACGAGTCTCGGCCGGACCGCCGAGAATCCGCACCTGCCGGCGAGTTTCGTGACGCATATGATCGCGCAATATGGCGGGACGCGGCTGGGGCGGCAGGAGCTCGACGGCGAATTGCTGGAGGATGTCGAGGGGGCGCTGTGGTCGCGCGGGCTGATCGAGCGGTGCCGGATCGGCGCCGGCGACATCGGCAAGCCGGTACGCGTCGTGATCGGCGTCGATCCGCCGGCCACCGCCAACGGCGATGCGTGCGGGATCGTGGTGGCGGTGGAGCTCCGCGACGGGCGGCTCGCGGTCGTCGAGGATGCGAGCGTCGAGACGCCGCCGCCCGCGATATGGGCGCAGGCGGTGGCAGCCGCCGCGGCGCGCTGGGGCGCCGACCGGATCGTCGCCGAGAGCAATATGGGCGGCGAGATGGTCGAGGCGACGCTGCGCCAGGCCGACTGCACGCTGCCGGTGACGCCGGTGCATGCCAGCGTCGGCAAGGCGCGAAGGGCGGAGCCGGTGGCGATCGCTTACGAGCGCGGGCGGGTGGTGCATGCGGGGGCGTTCGCGGCACTGGAAGACGAGCTTTGCGGGTTGCAGGTGGGCGGCGGCTATGCGGGGCCGGGGCGTTCGCCGGACAGGGCCGATGCCTGCGTGTGGGCGCTGGCGGCGTTGCTGGAGGGGCTGAAGAAGGGGCGGGCGCCGGGGGTGCGGCGGGTTTGAACGGTGGGTTGGCAACTACAAGGTCGGATGCTTCGAGATCAGATTATCCTGACGGGATAATTTTCTTGCGAGCTGTGGCCCGCCTGTGCGAAAGTTTCGCACGGCGAAACTCGCAAGGGTGGTAGCCGTCCTACCCGTTCTGCTCCGCCTAGAAGTCGAACGAATACTGGTTAGGCCAACGCCGGGTATGGGCAGTCACCTGCTCGACCCGGCCAAGGCGCCAGCGCTTATATGCTCGTACGAATACGCGCTTCATAAGCTGTCTCCTTTTTGAAGATGGGATTGAGCCCACGCTCCGGAAGGCCTCGTGCCTCCGCGCCGTTCAGAGGCCGCGGTTCCGGTCAAAAAGGTTGGTAGGACGACTACCGACAATCTGGATAAGCGAGCAGGAACAAATAGCCAACCATGAACATGGGCCATTTCCACCCGTTGGTCTCGCTGGCTGTGTGTGAATAACCAATCCGTTCGCATCGAGCGACGTCGAGATGCCCATCGGCATAGCGTTTGCCTTCGCGGTGTCTCGACTTCGCTCGACACGAACGGAGAATAGGGCGGCGTCTTGACGCACTGGGCCCCGGCTTTCGCCGGGGTGCATTTAGGAGATCACTATGAACTGGTTTGGCCGCAAGGCCGCGCAGGGGCCTGCGCGGCCTGCTTTGTCGCGGGTGTATGGGAGCTGGAGTGCGCCGGCGCCGCTGACGTGGGAAGCGCAGGTGCGCGAGGGCTATTTGTCCAACGCCATCGTGCAGCGCGCGGTGCGGCTGGTCGCCGAGGCGGCGGGGTCGGCGCCGGTGGAGGCGGACGATCCGGCGCTGCTGGCGCTCGTTTCCGCGACGTCGGGCGGGCAGGGGCTGGTCGAGACGCTGGCGTCGCAACTGCTGCTGCACGGCAATGGCTATGTGCAGATCCTGACCGATGGCGCGGGGGTGCCGGCCGAGCTGTTCGCGCTCCGGCCCGAGCGGGTGACGGTCGAGGCCGACGCGCGCGGGTGGCCGGTCGCCTATCGCTACAAGGCCGGCGGCAGCGCCGCGGTGCTGCCCGCCGAGGACGGTGCGGGGCGGACCGCGGTGGTGCATGTGAAGGCGCTGCATCCGCTCGACGATCATTATGGCGCGGGGTGCCTCGGTGCAGCATCTGGCGCGATCGCGGCGCATAATGCCGCGGCGAAGTGGAATGCGGCGCTGCTCGAGAATGCGGCGCGGCCGTCGGGGGCGCTGGTGCACGATCCGGGTGAAAAGGGGATGCCCTTGTCGGCCGAGCAGGTCGACCGGCTGCGCGAGGAACTGGCCGAGAGCTTCGCGGGCGGGGCGAATGCCGGGCGGCCCTTGCTGCTCGAAGGCGGGCTCAAGTGGCAGGCGCTGTCGCTGTCGCCGGCGGAGATGGATTTCCTGGCGCTGAAGGATTCGAGCGCGCGCGAGATCGCGATGGCGTTCGGGGTGCCGCCGATGCTGCTCGGGCTGCCCGGCGATGCGACCTATGCCAATTATCGCGAGGCCAGCCGCGCGCTGTGGCGGCTGACCGTGCTGCCATTGTGCGCGAAGATATTGGGGGCGATTGCGCAGGGGCTGAGCGGCTGGTTCGACGGCGCCGGGCTGCGCGTCGATCTGGATCGGGTGCCGGCGCTCGTCGAGGACCGGATGGCGCTGTGGCGCGAGGTGTCGGCGGCCGACTGGCTGACCGCGGACGAGAAGAAGGCGCTGCTGGGGGTGGCTTAGCCACCTCGTCATCCCAGCGAAAGCTGGGATCGCTGGCGGCGTGCCACAACGATAGCGGTCCCAGCTTTCGCTGGGACGACGATTTGAGGACATCGGCATGGATGAGGAAGAGGCGCTGGCGCGGTTGATCGCGCTGGCGGGGACGAGTGCGCCCGATGCGGCGCTGTTGCGCGCGGTCGTCGAGGAAGCGAGCGAGCTGGGGGCGCGGCGGGCATTGGCAAGGCTCGGCCTCGCCGACGAGGCAGCGCGCGACGATGTGAGCGACCTCAGGCAACTGCTCGGCGCGTGGCGCGACGCGAAGAAAAGCGCCTGGGCGGCGGCGGTCGACTGGGCGGTGCGCGGGATGTTGGCGCTGCTGGTCGTCGGGCTGGCGATGAAGCTGGGACTGCCGGGGCTGCTCAAATGAGCGCGGTGGCGGAACGGGTCCTCCCGCAAGCGCGCGGCGAGGTGCGGTTCGCGGGCTATGCGTCGGTGTTCGACCGCGTCGATCGCGGCGGAGACATTGTGCGTGCGGGGGCTTTTGCGGCGAGTTTGCGCGAGGGGCGCCCGGTGCCGCTGCTCTGGCAGCACCGGCCGGGGGCGGTCGTCGGCACGATCGAGACATTGGCCGAGGATGCGCGCGGGCTGCGCGTCGTGGCGCGGGTGACGCATCCGACGGCGGCGAAGCTCGTCGAGCGCGGCGCGCTGACCGGCCTCAGCTTTGGATATCGGGTGCGCGCGGCGCGCGGGGACGGGCCGCGCGAGCTGCTGGCGCTCGACCTTGCGGAGGTGAGCCTGGTGGCGGCGCCGATGCAGCCGCTGGCGCGGGTGATTCAGGTGGTGAAGGAGTGACAAGCATGGACGATATGGAAGTGAAGGCGGACGCGCTCGAGGGGGCGTTCGATGCGGTGCTGGCGGCCGAGGCGGTCGACGATCTGAAAGCGTCGGTCGCGGCGCTGAAAGCACAGGTCGATGCCCAGGCGGTGGCGGCGTCGCGGTTGCCGCTCGACGGCGCCAAGGCGGCCGATCCGGCGCGTGACGCGTTCGTCGAGCGCTATCTGCGCCGCGGCATCGACGCGGGGGTCGAGATGAAAAGCCTGTCGGGGGCGAGCGGCGGCGAGGGCGGCTATGCGGTGCCGCGCGAGATCGACGGTTCGATCGCCGCGATGCTGAAGGCGCTGTCGCCGATCCGGTCGATCGCGACGGTCGTGCAGACGGGGACGAGCGGTTATCGCAAGCTGGTGGCGACGGGATCGATGGGCGCCGGCTGGGTCGGCGAGACCGCGGCGCGGCCCGAGACCGCGACGCGCAGCTTTGCCGAGATCGCGCCGCCGTCGGGCGAGCTCTACGCCAATCCGGCGGCGAGCCAGGCGATGCTCGACGATGCGATGTTCGACGTCGAGGACTGGCTGGCCGAGCAGCTCGGCCGCGAGTTCGCGGTCGCCGAGGGCAGCGCGTTCGTGAACGGCAACGGGACGAACCGGCCGAAGGGTTTCCTGACCTATACGGCGACGAACGAGGTCGACAGCGTGCGTGCCTTCGGGTCGCTGCAGTATCTCGCAACGGGGACGGCGGGCGCCTTTCCGGCATCGAACCCGCAGGACAAGTTGGTCGAGCTGGTCCATTCGCTGAAGGCGCCGTACCGGCAGGGGGCGTGCTGGGTGATGAATTCGGACACGCTGTCGCGCATCCGCAAGTTCAAGACCAGCGACGGGGCATTCGTGTGGCAGCCGGGGATGGTCGAGGGACAGGCGGCGACGCTGCTCGGCTATCCGGTGGTCGAGGCCGAGGACATGCCCGACGTCGGCGCGAACAGCCTGTCGGTCGCCTTCGGCAACTTCGCCGCCGGATATCTGATCGCCGATCGCGGCGAGACGCGCATCCTGCGCGATCCGTTCAGCAACAAGCCTTTTGTGCATTTCTATGCAACCAAAAGGGTGGGCGGTGCGATCATCGATTCACAGGCCATCAAATTGCTGAAGTTCGCCGCCAGCTAAGCAGCGCTGGTGCGCGATGGGCGCCCGGCCTTGGGTTCCCTTCCCTTTCGGGTCAGGGCCGGGCGTCAACAGCCTGCGCCGAGCTTCCGTCCAGGGCGGCCTGCAAATAACGACTTTTCGGACTTCCGGTGCTCACGTGCAGAAGCACGCTGCGCGCCGGCTTCCGAAAATTCCTCATTTTCGGCTCACCTGAACGAAAGCTCGGCGCAGGCTTCTCCTGAAATTATATCGGAAAGGATGGCGCTGCCATGCCGACCCCTTTTTTCGCCGATCTGGTGCGCGAGCTGTGCCAGGAGGGCGGGACCGGGCCGCTGACGCCGACCGGCGCCGTGCCCGGCCATCGCCGCTTCGCCGGCAACGTACCGATCGACACGCCGTTTCACTATGCCATCGCGGGGGTCGTCCACGAAGGCCAGTGGGAGGCCGGGCTCGGCCGGATCGACACGAGCGGCCGGCTGGTCCGCGATACGGTCGCGGCGTCGTCGAACGGCGGCGCGCTCGTCGACTTTACGCCCGGGCTGAAAACGCTGGCGCTGACCGTCGGGGCGGGATGGTTCGCCGCGACCGATGCGGCAGGCGCGGCGCTCGGCGTATCGGTCGCCGCGAAACAGCCGCTGTCGACGGGGCACGATGCCGTTGCGACCGGACTGGCGGACGATCTGGTGACGGTGCGGCGGAGCGGCGGCTGGGTCAATCTTCCGCTCGCCGCGCTGACATACAAAAATGCCGCCGGGGCCTATGTCGCCGGTGGGGCGCTTTCCTGTTCCAGCGGTACGGCAGCGGCGCCGTCGGTCGGTTTCGGATCGAGCCCGGCGACAGGCCTGTTCCGGGCGGGGACCGATATATTGGGGATGGCGACCGGCGGGGTCGAGCGCGTCCGGGTCGCCGCGAACGGCGATTTCGGCATCGGATCGACCGCCGCGGCCAACACGCGTCTGCTGGTGCGTTCATCGGATTCGGATGCGATGCAGGTGATCGCGCGGTTCCAGACGACGAACGTCGCCGGCAATGATTCGCATTATTTGACGATTGCCGCCGACCCGACGGCCAATCTGATCCAGCTCGCATCGACCGGCACCAGTGCGGGCGGTTTTACGTTTGTGGCGGGATCGACCGAGCGCTTGCGGCTGCTGGCGGCCGGTACGTTGCAACCGGGCGCCGACAACGGCCAGACGCTGGGGTCGGCATCGTTCCGCTGGTCGGTCGTTTATGCCGGGACGGGGACAATCAACACATCGGATATGCGCGACAAGACATGGCGCGGCGGCGCCACCGGGGCCGAATTGCACGCGGCGCGGCGGATCGCGGCCGAACTGGGGTTCTTCCAGTGGAAGGACGCGATTGCCGAGAAGGGAGCGGCCGGTGCACGCCATCATTTCGGGCTGCGCGCGCAGGCGGTCTGGGCGATCATGGCCGACGAGGGACTGATCGATCCGGTCGGCGCCGACGGCCGGCCGGGCGCGACCCCCTATGCCTTTCTTTGTTGGGACGAATGGGATGCGGATGGCGGGACGCAGACGCGCTTCGGCATCCGTCCCGACCAGCTCGCGCTGTTCCTGATCGCCGGGCAGGAGGCGCGGATCGCGGCGCTGGAGGCAGCGGCGTGACGGCGGGAAAGCCGCCGTCGTCGCAGGCGATCGGCGATGCCGGGCGGCGCGATCTGCCGGGCGAATGGGGCGGCGCGGCGCCCGACGCAGCGCGGCCGCCCGCCCGCCACCTTCAGCCCTGCGGCGTGGCGCGGCGGGTGGTGGTGGTTCGCAAACCCTGACGAGAAAGGAGCGGACATGACGATGGTGGTGAAGGATCCGGGGGCACGGATCGATTTCGAGTTCGAATGGGCGGCCGCCTATCCCGACGGGCAGGCGGTGCTGGCGAGCGCATGGACGTGCGTGCCCGACGAGCCCGACGGCGTCGCGGTCGCGGCGGCGAGCCACGATCTGCTGAAATCGGTCGCGACGCTGACCGGCGGAATTGCCGGTCGCATCTATCGCGTGAGCAACCGGGTGACGATGAGCGACGGGCAGATCGACGAGCGGTCGCTGACCGTGCGGGTGGAGGAACGGTGATGACGACGAGCCTGGTACCGGGCGAGGCCCCGGTGAGCCTCGACGAAGCACGCGGCTGGCTGCGGCTGGGCGCGAGCACCGACGATGCGGTGGTCGCGGGGCTGATCCGCGCCGCGGCGAACATCTGCGAAAGCTTTGTCGGCCAGTGGCTGGTGATCCGCGAAGCCGAGGAGATCGTGGCCGTCGCCGACGGCAAGATCCGCCTGTCGGTGCGGCCGGTGGTCGCGGTCGAGGCCGTGACCTTGCTCCTCGCGGCGGGCGGCGAAAGCGAGGTCGCCGAAGCGGACCGGAGCCTCAGCCTGTCGTCCGACGGGACCGGCCGGCTGTCGATCGCCGGGACGCGCGACGGCGACCGGGTGCGTGTCCGCTATCGCGCGGGCATGGCCGCCGACGTCAACGCCATTCCCGAGGCGATCCGCCATGGCATATTGCGCATGATGCAGCATCTCCACGCGGCGCGCGACGGCGAAACCGGCGCGCCGCCGGCGATGATCGCGGCGCTGTGGCAGCCGTGGCGGCGGGTCGGGCTGGGGAGCGGCCGATGAGCGGGGCCGAGCAGGCGGTTCGGGTGCGGGCGCTGGACTTGCTGTCCGCCGACGCGGAACTTGCTGCGCTGGTGCATGGCATATTCGACGGCACGCCGCCGCGCGCGAGTGCGCCCTATGTGTCGGTCGCAGCGGCCGAGGGGAGCGACTGGGGCACCAAGGATCGCGCCGGGCGCGAGGTGCGGCTGACGCTGCTGCTCGCCGGCACGGGTAGCGCGCCCGGCGATCGGGCGGCAGGGAGGATCGAGGCGGTCGTCGCATCGTTGCGCGGGGCGGCCGGCGATTGGACTGTCGTCGGCGCGCGCGCGATCCGGACGCGCTTCAGCTTTGCTCGCGACGGCGGCTGGCGGCACGAAGTGGTAGTGCGTTGCCGCTGCCTCGCGGCGTGAGCATCAGTCGCCGGGGCGCGAGTTGTTTTCCGAATAGTCCTTGAACTTGTCGACGAAGTTCGCGTGGTAATCGTCGACCTGCATGTCGGCATTTTCGGCTGCATCGGCCTCCGAATCGCCGCCCGAACGGTTGAGCGCGATCACTGCGGTGCGAAAGGCGGCGCGTTCGGTTTCGCACACCGACTTGACCGACATTTCGAACTCGGCGGCGGTGATCTTGTCGTCGAGCCCCTTCTTCATCGCCGTGTTCAGACATTTGGTGAAAGCGACGCGCGTCGTGTCGACCGCGGCGGTCGGCGACGGCGCCATGACGGCCAGAAGCAATGTCGTGAAAAGCATCCTGCGACTCCCCGTTTGCAGTGATTTTTCTGTGAGGAGATTAGACGATGGCAATTGAAAATGGGAGCGCTTTTCTGCTCAAGATCGGCGATGGCGGGGTGCCGCCCGCCTATGGCACCGTCGCGGGTCTGCGCACGACGCAGCTTTCGGTGAACGGCGAGGCGGTGAACGTCACGACCAAGGATTCGGGGGGCTGGCGCGAGCTGCTGTCGGGTGCCGGGGTGCGATCGGTTTCGGTGAGCGCGGCGGGGATCTTTACCGGATCGGCGGCCGAGGTGCGGCTGCGCGGCCATGCGCTGTCGGGCGCGATCGACGATTATGAGCTGAGCTTCGAAAGCGGCGAGCGGATGCAGGGCCGCTTCCTGGTCACCCGGCTCGACTATGCCGGCGACTACAACGGCGAGCGCAATTATACGCTGAGCCTGGAATCGAGCGGGCCGGTGGCGAGCCTGTGAGCAGCGCGAACCCGCTGCGCGGCGAGGCCGAACTGCGCGTCGGCGACGCGGTGCATGTGCTGCGCCCGAGCTTTGCCGCGCTGGTGGCGGCCGAAGACGAGCTGGGACCGCTGTTCGCGCTGGTCGAGCGCGCCGCCGACGGCAAGCTGGCGCTCGGCGAACTGGCGTCATTGTTCTGGCATTGCGTGCGCGACCGGCCCGAGGCGCTGACCCGCGAGCGGGTCGGCGAAGCCGTCGTCGCGCAGGGGCTGGTGGCGGTGACCCCGGCGCTGCGCGTGCTGCTGGGGCAGATATTGCAGGGGCGGTGAGGTGCAGGACGAACGGCTGGGTCCCGCCGCGCTGGCGCTCGCGGGGGTGATGGCGCGGGTCGGCGGCTGGCGGCCGGACGAGTTCTGGGCGGCGACGCCTGCCGACGTCCGCGCGATGCTGGCGGGGTGGGCCGACGAGGATGCGGCGCAGGGGCTGGGGCGTGCCGCGCTGGCGGCGATGATGGAGGCATTTCCCGATGGATGAGATCGACGAGCTGGTGGTCGCGGTGCGCGCCGACACCGGTCTTTTCCGCCGCGACATCGCGGCGATGCGCGCCGAGCTCGACGGGCCGCTCGTCGCCGGCGCCGAGCAGGCCGGCCGCGCGATCGAAGGCGCGCTGTCGCGCGCGATCCGCACCGGCAAGCTGGGGTTCGAGGATCTGAAACGGCTGGTGCTGTCGGTGATGGCCGACGTCGCGCGGGTCGCGATTTCGAACGGCATCGGCGCGGCGATGGGCGGCGGGTCGGGCGGCGGCGGCGGATTGCTGTCGCTCGGAACCTCGATCGCGATGGCGCTGTTCGGGGCGCCGGGACGCGCGACAGGCGGGCCGGTCAGCGCGGGGCGCGCCTATATGGTCGGCGAGCGCGGACCCGAGCTGTTCGTGCCGACCGCAAGCGGGCGCGTCGAGGCCGCAGGCACGGGCGGTGTGCGTAATATCGCGATCACGGTGAATGTGCGTGGCGATGCGGGGAGCGAGCCGCAGCGGCTGGCGCAGACCGGGCGGCAACTGGCGCGCGCGGTGCGGCGCGCGGTCGCCCAAGGAGAGGATTGATGGGCTGGGCGCTGGTGGCGGCCGAGCCGCATCATAGGAAGGGCTGGCTCAAGCGGTTCGACCCGCGCTTCTGGACGGTCGATTTCGCGCGGCCGATGATGGCGAGCGTGACGAGCGATACGCCGCGGGCGCTGCGCGTCGAGACGGTTTTCTATCGCAAGCAGGATCTGGCCGGGCTGATCTGGGAGGCCGAGGACCGCTGGGATCACCCGCTGCTCGCCTATGAGACGAAGCGCGACTTCCGGCACACGCAGCTCCGGTTCCGCTGGCGGTCGGGCGGGATCAAGCCGCTCGACGCGCTGCATGGGCCGACGCTGACCATCGAGGGGCGCGACGCGGCGGGCAGCCCGCGCGCCTGGTATGTGCGGCTGTGGAACTATGCGGCGGGGACGGCGGAGGATGCGCTGGTCAGCCTCGATTTCGACGACCTCGACGGCGGCTTCCTGTTGCCGGCCGAGGCGGACCCGGTGTGGGCGGGCGACATCGACCGGATGTTCATCTCGCTGGTGCCGCCGGATTACGACGCGAGCGACGGCGTGCTTGCGGCGCCGGTCGAGGGCTGGGCCGAGATGAGCGAGATCGCCTGTGCGGGGTCGGGATCGGTGCTGGCGATCGGCGATGTCGTGCTGCCCGAACACGCCCTCGGCATCGCGGGCGGCTATGACGACAGCTATAATCTGACCCCGGCGCGGGTGGTGCGGCAGATCGTGCAGCTCGGCTATCGCGGCGACGTCGTCCATTATGTCGGGATGAGCCATTATATGCGGCTCGAGGCGGCGAGCGGCGGTTTTTACGCGAGCCTCGCGGGCGGGGTGCTCAACGGACCGTGCGCGGCGTGGCATGCCGGTTATGCGAGCGCCTGCAAGGCGGCGGGGCTGGGGCTCATCTGGTCGCTGTCGTACGAATATTTCGATGCCTATTGCTCGGAGGACTGGAAGCAGCGGACGGCCGATGGATCGCCGGCACTGACCGGCTGGGAGCCGCCGTCGACCTTGCTGTCGCCCGCCAATGCCGCCGCGATGGGCTATCTGCAGCTGGTCGCGCGGGCGTTCGTCGCGATCGGCGCGGCGGCGGATTTGCCGCTGAAATTCCAGGTCGGCGAGCCGTGGTGGTGGACCGCGAGCGAAGGGCGGCTTTGCGCCTATGACGCCGCGACGACGGCCGCGCTGGGCAGCGCGAGCGTTGCGATCCCCGATGTGCGCGGGACGCTCGACGCGGGGCAATTGGCGATGCTCGACGCGCTCGGCGCACTGCTGGCGGCGTCGACCGGCGCTCGTTGCGGCGGCGCGCGACGAGGCGGGGGCGGCGGGGCTGGTCAGCCATTTGCTCGTCTTTTTGCCGACGGTGCTGGACAATGAAGCGCCCGAGGTGCGGCGCGCCAATGTGCCGCCGGACTGGGCGGCGCCGGCGTTCGATGTGCTGCAGCTCGAGGATTATGACTGGGTCACCGCCGGGCGCGGCGACGAGACCGCAGGTGCGCGCGCGGTGATGGTTGCGCGGCTTGGCTATCCGGTCGACGAGCAGCATTATTTTTCGGGGTTCGTGCTGCTGCCCGAACAGCGGGCGCAGTGGGGACCGATTGCGGACGCCGCCGATGCGGCACGGCGGGCCGGGGTGGCGCAGACCTTCATCTGGGCGTTGCCGCAGGTGGCGCGCGACGGTTTCGTGACATTCGACGGACAAGGCGACGGGGAGGGCGAGGTGCAGGCTTTTGATGCGGTGGATTTCCCGCTGGCGATCGGGCGCGAGGCGCTGGTGGTGACCGAATTTTCGACCCAGATCGTGAGCTCGCCGTCGGGGCACGAGCAACGCGCGAGCGAATGGGCCGAGGCACGGATGCGCTACGACGCGGGACCGGGGGTGCGATCCGAGGCCGACGTGCGGATCTTGACCGATTTCTTTCGTGCCCGGCGCGGCGCGGCGCGCGCGTTCCGCTTTCGCGACCCGTTCGATGGCAGTTCGGCAGGAAGCGGCGGCATGCCGACGGCGATCGACCAGTGGCTGGGGACTGGCGACGGCAGCCGGCGACAGTTCGCGCTGGTCAAACATTATGGCAGCGACGATGCGGTGCAGGCGCGCGCGATCCGCCTGCCGGTCGCGGGGAGCGTGCGGGTGTCGGTCGACGGGATCGAGACCGCGGCCTTTGCCGTCACCGATGGCGGCGAGGTGCTGCTCGACGCCGCACCGGCGGACGAGGTTGCCGTGCGCGCGGGCTTCCTGTTCGACGTGCCGGTGCGCTTTGCCGAGGACCGGCTGGAGGTGAGCCGCGCGACGTTCCTCGCCGGCGAGATCGCGAATGTGCCGCTGGTCGAGGTGCGGGCGCCATGGTGATCGCGGCGGCGCCCGACTGGCTGCGCGAGGAGCTGGTGACGCTGGCGTGGTGCTGGCGGCTGGCGCGGCGCGACGGGGTGGTTATCGGGCTGACCTCGCACGACCGCGACCTGGTGATCGACGGGATCGCCTATCGCGCGGCGCCGGGGATGAAGCCGTCGGCGATCGAGACGAGCGACAGCCTCGATGCTGCGACGATGGATCTCGAAGGCGCTATCGCGAGCGAGGCGATCGCGGCGCGCGATCTCGACGCGGGGCGCTGGGACGGCGCCGAGCTCGTGCTGTTCGTGACCGACTGGACTGCGCCCGATGCAACGCCGGTGACCGTCGCGCGCGGATCGCTGGGGGCGATCGAGCGGCGCGGCGCGGCTTTTGGCGCCGAATTGCAAGGCGTGACGCGGATGCTCGACCGGCCGGTGTGCCCCGCCACTTCGCCGAGTTGCCGCGCGTCCTTGGGCGACCGGGCGTGCCGCGTCGATCTGGCGCCGCTGACGTACAGGCGGCGGGTGATCGCGGTCGCGGGGCGGACAGTCACGCTCGACAGCGCGGTGGCGGGCGCGATGGCGTTCGGCGAATTGCTGTGGCTCGAGGGAGCGAACTGCGGACTGGCGAGCCCGGTGATCGGCGCCGAGGGCGCGGTGCTGCATCTCGCCGAGGCGCCGCCCTTGGCCGTGGCGCTGCCGGCCCGGGTGCGGTTGACCGAAGGGTGCGACAAGCAGCTTTCGACGTGCCGGACCCGCTTTGCCAATTCGGTTAATTTTCGCGGTGAAGCACACCTGCCCGGTAATGATCTGCTGACGCGATACCCCGGTGGATGACGTCGGCCAGCGCGCCTTCGCTGCGGCGCGCGGGATGGTGGGAGTGCGGTTCCGGCCGCAGGGAAGCGACGTGCGGACCGGGGTTGATTGTGTCGGGCTGGTGTGGGCGGCCTATGCGGCGGCGGGACGGCGTCTGGTGCGGCCGCAGGGCTATCCGCTGCGCGGCTGGGTGCGGGCGCAGGTCGAGGCGGGGCTGACGGCTGCGGGATTCATGTCGGTCGGCGGGGCAGTCCGCGATGGCGATGTGGCGCTGATCGCGCTCGATGCCGGGCAATTCCACCTCGGGCTGATCGGCACGGATCGGCTGGTGCATGCGCATGCGGGGCTGCGGCGGGTGGTGGAAACGCCGGTAGGTGGATCGGAAGATTTGGCACGGTGGCGATTGCCGCCTTGCCCACCCCGCTGCGACTAGCGAACGAGTTCGCAAGTCTCGCTGCCCCTCCCGCATGCGGGAGGGGCGACGCTTTCATTGGAGGACTGGGATGGCGACTTTGGTGCTGACGGTGGTCGGCGGGCTCGTTGGCGGGCCGGTGGGGGCGGCAATCGGCGCGACGCTCGGCCAGCATGTCGACGCCGCGATCTTCAAGCCGAAGGGGCGCGAAGGCCCGCGGCTGGCCGACCTCAAGGTTCAGGCATCGACCTATGGCCAGCAGATCCCGCAACTGTTCGGGACGATGCGCGTCGCGGGCAGCGTGATCTGGGCGACCGACCTGATCGAGCGGCGGACGAAGAGCGGCGGCGGCAAGGGGCGGCCGTCGGTGACCGAATATAGCTATTCGGTTTCGCTCGCGGTGGCGCTGTCGTCGCGGCCGATCCGCGCGATCCGGCGGATCTGGGCGGATGGCAATTTGCTGCGTGGGTCGAGCGGGACGTTCAAGGAGCGCTGCACCTTTCGCTGGTATCCGGGGGGCGAGGATCAGGCTGCCGACCCGCTCATTGCGTCGGCAGTAGGAATGGCCTCGGCGAGCGCGTTTCGGGGTACCGGCTATGCGGTGTTCGAGGAACTCGAACTGGCGAGCTTCGGCAATCGCATCCCGTCGCTGACCTTCGAGGTCGAGGCCGATGCCGGGCCGATCGACGCGGGTATGGTCGGCGATACCCTGCTCGGCGAGGCGGGGCTTTGCAGCGGTGGCTGGGCATTCGCGGGCTATGCCGCGTCGGGCGACCGGGCGCGCGATGCGCTGGCGCCGCTGTTCGAAGCCGACGCCATGCGGCTGGTCAGCGATCCGGGCGGATGGCATCTCGCCCCCGCAGGCATCGGCGCAGCCCCGGTCGCGCTTGCCGGTTTCCGCGAAACGCGGCGCGCCGAAACACAGGGCGACCGGGTCGAGCAAAACCGCGCGGCGCTGTCGTCGCTGCCTGGTATCATACGGCTGCGCCATTACGAGCCCGAGCGCGACTATCAGCTCGGTCAGCAGGCGAGCGCGGTCGCGGGCGGCGGGGTTCGCGAGGAGCGGATCGACCTGCCTGCGGTGCTAGCCGCCGGATCGGCGCGCGCTCTTGCGCAGCAGCTTGCGGCGGCGGCGACCGATGGCCGTGGAACGGTCGTCTGGCAGGCCGACCTTGGCGCGCTGGCGCTGCCCGTCGGCGGCGTCGTCACCCTGATCGATGGAAGCGGCTGGCGCGTGGCGAGCCGGTCGGTGCGTGCGAACGACGTGCGAATAGAGCTCCGGCGATACCAGCCGCTGACCGGCGGTTCCGTGGCGGCCGATCCGGGCGCGCCGGTGGTCCAGCCCGACTGGGCCGATGCGACCGGCACCGTGCATATGTTCGACTTGCCCAGCCTCGGCATAGCTGCCGCGCAGGCGCCGCGGCTCGTGGTCGCGGGAGCGGGCAGCAATGACGGCTGGCGCGGCGCCGACTGCTGGGTCGTGCCGATGCCCGGGGCCGAGCCGGTGCCCGCCGGCGCGCTGCGCCCGGCGGCGGCGCTCGGCGCGCTCGCCGAGCCGCTGGGCGCGGGAAGCGCCGACCTGTTCGATCTGGCCAATGCCGTCGTCGTCACGCTGGTCAATCCGGCGATGACGCTCGAGACGGTCGACGATGCGCGGCTGCTCGGCGGAGCAAACCGGGCGATGATCGGCGGCGAACTGCTGCAATTCGGCGTTGCCGAAGCCGTAACGCCCGGCGTCTGGCGCCTGTCGCGGCTGCTGCGCGGACGGGCGGGGAGCCATGCGGATGCGCATGCCGAGGGCGCGCCCTTCGCGATGATCGACGATCCGGCCTTGCTGCTGCTCTCCGACGACCTGGCGGCCTGGGCCGAAAGCGGCGCGGCGATCGTCCAGTGGGCGCCGCGCAACGGTACCGGTATCGAAGATATCGAGATGCCGGGCACGGCGCAGGCGTTGCGGCCGCTGGCGCCGGTGCATGCGCGTATCCGGCCCGACGGTTCGGGCGGTGTCGACATCGACTGGATTCGCCGCAGCCGCGCCGACCCGGGCTGGCGCGACCATGTCGATATTCCGCCGGGCGAAAGTCGCGAAGCATGGCGCGCCGAGCTGGTTCCCGCAGTGCCGGGGTTCGGGCCGTGGGAGCGGCCGTCGGCCAGCCTTCATCTCGAAGCCGCGATCATCGCGGCGCTACCGCCGGGATGCCACATCGAACTTCGCCAGATCGGTGACTTCGCGGTGTCGGCTCCACTCATCCTGCCCCTGACCTGAAAGGAAGATCTCATGCCCGCAACCCCTCGCTTTTCTTTGCCCCTGCTGGCGATGGCACAGGCGCAAAAGGAGGTTACGCACAACGAGGCGCTGACCTTGCTCGACGCGCTGGTTCATGCGGTGATCGAAGCCGGGCCGCAGGCCGACCCGCCGGCTACGCCGGTCGAGGGTTGCTGCTGGCTCGTCGGATCGGACGCTACGGCCGCGTGGGCGGGGAAGGAGGATGCGGTCGCGATCTGGACGTCGGGCGGCTGGCGATTCGTGCTCCCCCGCGCGGCGATGCGGGTGTCGCGTCTTGCCGATGGAGCATCGTTGCGGTTCGACGGCGAAAGCTGGGTCGAGCCGCCGTCGATCGCGGGCGCGGCGGGCGGGTCGACAATCGACTCAGAAGCCCGTAGCGTGCTCGCCGCACTGATTCTGCTGCTCGAGGCGCATGGTCTTCTGATTTCAGGCTGAATTTGCCTTTACTCGCATCAAAAGTGCGACTTTTTTACAACAGAATGGTGATTTGTTCGCTTGCGTGGAACCAAAGGCGCGGGTAGGACGTCTGGCGAGACGTATATCTCAATTGAAAGGGGAATTACTATGAGGAAGCTTGCCGTCGCTGTGGCGTTGGCCTCCACTGCCCTGGCGTCGCCTGCTCTGGCGCGCGACAACTCCTGGTATGTGGGTGTCGGTGGTGGTGCTATGATCGTCGAGGACATGGACCTCGACATCGGCGCTGTCGAAAATGCTGGCACGCTCGATCACCGGACCGGGTACGACTTCGAAGGCACTGTCGGTTATGACTTCGGCGGTTTCCGCGCGGAAGTCGAAGTCGGCTATCGCGAAGCCGATATCAAGGCCGGTACCTTCACCGTCGGAATCCCCAACGGGGTGCCCGGTGGTTCCTTCACCGGCAGCACGCCGCTGAACGGTGACTCGAACGCTCTGAGCTTCATGGTCAACGGTATGCTCGACTTCGGCGACGATGACGGCATCCAGGGCTTCATCGGCGGTGGTGCCGGTGTGGCTCGCGTTTCGGTCGAGCCGGTTTTCGCCGGTAACTTCCTCGACGATTCGGACACGGGCTTCGCTTGGCAGGCAATCGCCGGCGTTCGCGCGCCGCTGACCCGCAACATCGATGCCGGCCTGAAGTATCGTTTCTTCAACGTCAACGGTGTCGACCTGGTCGACCAGCTTGGCCGCGACGTTTCGACGCGCTTCCGTTCGCACTCGCTGCTCGGCACGCTGACGTTCAACTTCGGTGGCGCAGAGCCGGTTCCGGATGTGGCTCCGCCGCCGCCGCCGCCGCCTCCCCCGCCGCCGCCCCCGCCGCCCCCGCCGCCGCCGCCGGTGGTCTGTGCGCCCGGACCGTACATCGTGTACTTCGACTGGGATCAGTCGAACATCACGCCGGAAGCGGCTTCGACGCTCGACAACGCGATCAGCGCCTACAACCAGGGCTGCACGGGTACGCAGGTCATGCTCGCCGGTCACGCCGACCGTTCGGGTTCGGCCAAGTACAACGTCGGTCTGTCGGAACGCCGCAACACGGCGGTTCGCAGCTACCTGACCGCACGCGGTATCTCGGACAGCTCGATCAGCGCGCAGGCGTTCGGCGAAACCCGTCCGGCCGTTGCGACCGCCGACGGCGTCCGCAACGACCAGAACCGTCGCGTGGAAATCACTTACGGTCCGAACTCGGGCATGTAAGACCGGTTTCCGCTCCCGACAGGGACTGGAAGACAAAGAGGGGCGGTACCGAAAGGTGCCGCCCTTTCTTTATGCGCGCCGCCGGTTTGGCATGGTGGAGGGCCGAGGGCGCCGCGCTTTTTATTTGCGCTGCCGATAAAATGTTATACCATTACAAAGCGGGTTGCCGATTACCTGCAATGGATGCAGGGGACCGATCCGCAGCGCGGGGCTGGCGCGCGTCGATCTTGCCGAGCCGCCTCGCGCCCGAGAGGGAGAGAGACGATGCGCCGACGTCGCAGTGCTTTTCACCACAGTATCTTTCGCACCGATCCCAACGGCGATCCCGACATCAACACGACGCCGCTGATCGACGTGATGCTGGTGATGCTGGTGATGTTCATCATCACCATCCCGCCGCCGACGCACAGCGTCGATGTGATGCTGCCCACCGACGGGCGCGGAATTCCGGTCGAGGACAAGAATAGCGTGACGATCGATACCGCCGACGTCATTCGCTGGAACGACGAGGCTGTCGACCTGGCGGAGCTGAGCGCGTTGGTGAAGCAGGCGGCCAAGCGCCCCGAGCCGGCGACGATCCTGTTCGCGCCCGAGGCGCGGGCCCGCTATCTTCGCGTCGATGAAGCGATCGGGGCGATCCGCCGCAATGGCGGCAGCAAGATCGCCTTTCCGGGGATCGACCAATATCGTGAGCTGATCTGATCCGATATTACCCCGCCGCCCGCCGGGCGGCGGGAAGCCGATCCGTCAGGCGGCGGGGGCAGTTCCGGGGCGCAGATAGGCCATCATGTAACTGACATAGTCGGCTTTGCCGAGCGGCACGCCCATGTGGCGGAGGATGCCGTAGGCGGCGACGAGGTGGAAGTAATATTGCGGCTGCGCCCAGTCGCGCACGTAGGTGGCGGCGGTCATGTCGAACGCCATGCCGTTCGGCAGGTCGAAGCCGACCGCGCGATCGGGATCGCCATCGAGCGTCGCGCGTTCGATGGTTTCGAGCCATGCCAGCGTCGCGGCGATCTGTGCCTGCAAGCCCGCGAAGTCGGTGGCGTCCTCGTCCAGCATGGGAGCGCCACCCGCGCCGAGCCGCGTCGCCACTTGGATCGCCTGTCCGCATGAAAAGCGCACTTGCGAGGCGAGCGGGAACATGTCGGGCGCGAGGCGTGCGGCGATGAACTGCAGTTCGCCGATATCATTGTCGCGGCCCCATGCCAGCGCCTTGCCGAGCTGGCCCGACAGGGCCTTCAATCCGTTGATATAGGCGGGGACGGTAAGGTCGTAGAGCATGGCAAGGCGTCCTTTGAAGGGTGGCGGCAGGTTGGTTCTAGGCGGCGGCCAGATTGTCCTGGAACTGTAGCCGGGCAAGGCGGGCATAGAGGCCGTCGGCGGCGACGAGATCGTCGTGGCGGCCTTCCTCGACGATGCGCCCGTCGTCCATCACAACGATACGATCGGCGGCGCGGACGGTCGCGAGCCGGTGCGCGATGACGATCGTCGTGCGGTCGTGCATCAACGTTTCGAGCGCATCCTGCACGAGCTTTTCGGATTCGGCGTCGAGCGCCGAGGTCGCTTCGTCGAGCAGCAGGAGCGGCGCGCGGCGGAGCAGCGCGCGGGCGATCGCCACGCGCTGGCGCTGGCCGCCCGACAGCCGCGCGCCGCCTTCGCCCATGAAGGTATCGAGACCCTGCGGCAGCTTGCGGAGGAACTCCTCGGCATTGGCGGCGCGGGCGGCATCCCAGAGTTCCTCGTCGGTCGCGTTCCAGTTGCCGTAGCGCAGATTGTCGCGCGCCGACGCGGCGAAGATCACCGTTTCCTGCGGGACCATCGCGATGCGGGCGCGGATGTCGGCGGGGTCGGCATCGACGAGCGGTACGCCGTCGAGCAGCACTTCACCGCCCTGCGGATCGTAGAAGCGCTCGGCGAGCTGGAAGAGCGTCGATTTGCCGGCGCCCGACGGGCCGACGATCGCCACCGTCTCGCGCGGGCGGATCGCGAGGCTGAAACCATGCAGCGCCGGGGCATCGGGTCGGGTCGGATAGTGGAATTCGACATTCCTATATTCGAGCATGCCGATCATCGGATCGGGAAAGCGCTGCGGCTTCGCGGGCGCGGCGATGCTGGGTTCGGCATTCAATAATTCGCTGAGCCGCTCGGCGGCGCCGGCGGCACGAAGCAGGTCGCCATAAACCTCGGTCAGCGCGCCGAATGCGCCCGCGACAAGCCCGCCGGTGAGGACGAAGGCAGCGATCGTGCCGCCGGTAATCGTGCCTTCGGCAACGCCGACGGCGCCGTACCAGAGCAGGGTGGTGATCGCGCCGAACAGCAGGCCGATGACGATCGCGGTCATCGTCGCGCGCAGGCGGATGCGGCGCTTGGCGGTCGCGAAATTGGCCTCGACGGCGGTGGCGAAGCGCGCCGCTTCGCGGTCCTGCTGGCCAAAGGCCTGGACGATCTTCATCGCCCCGAGCTGTTCGGCGGTGGTCGCGCCGATGTCGGCGACGCGGTCCTGGCTCGATCGCGAGACATTCTGGAGCTTTCGCCCGAGCAGCACGATCGGCATGATGATCACCGGGATGCCGAGCAATATGCCGCCGGTGAGCTTTGGCGAGAGCGAGAAGAGATAGGCGATGCCGCCGATCCCCATCACGACGTTGCGGAGCGCGACCGAGACAGTGGTGCCGACGGTCTGTTCGATGATCGACGTGTCCGACGTCATGCGCGAGGCGATTTCCGACGGACGGTTTTCCTCGAAGAAACCGGGCGCGAGGCGGAGCAGATTCTGCTGTACCCCCTGGCGAATGTCGGCGACGGTGCGTTCGCCGAGCCAGCTCACGAAATAGAAGCGCAGCGCGGTGGCGATCGCGAGCAGCAGCACGATCACATAGAAGAAGCGGAAATGCGGACTGACATCGCCGCCGCCGGCGACGAAGCCGCTGTCGATCATTTCCTTGAACTGATACGGGATCGCCAGCGTCGCGATGGCGGCGACGCCGAGCGCGATCACCGCAATCAGGAGCTGTAACGGGTAACGGCTGGCATAGTGCCAGACCATGCGCAGACTACCGAGCTTGCGCGGGCGCTTGTCCTGCATTTCGCCCGGAACGGGCGGGGCGGGCTGGTCTGATCGTGTCGCCATTGCGCACGCCCTAGCAGCGGTCGCGGCGGCGCTCAACGCCGCAGAATGATGCGCCGCTTCAAGCGCTTTGAAGGGGAGCGCGATGATCGCCGCGCTCCCCATCCGTCAGCGGTTGTCGAGCTGGGCCCGCACGGCGCGCAGCCCGGCTTGCGAGATGCGGTACGGCGCACCGTTTTGCGACCCGATGAAACCGCGTTGGCGCAGCCGCCGGAACAGCGGCAGGTTCATATTGGCGAGGACGAAGCCGTCGCGGGTGAAGCACAGCGCCTCGACGATATCGCCCTCGTCATCGCGGCGATGACGGATCATGCCGCCTTGCGCCAGCACATGGAGCACGCGCTGCTCCGCTTTCGAAATGTTCATGGAATATGTCCGGGATTTTCAGCAACAGGGGCGCGCCAACCGCCGGGGTCGGCACGCACGCACATCCCGATGTCGCCGGGATGTTAGCGGTTGCCCGCAATCTCAGACATAATCACTCCGAAGGCGCATAATGCGCCGCGCGGGCAGGATATGAATAATTATCATCGCCTGCAAACGATTTTGATGCATTGCACAATGAAATGGATGGCCTAGACTGCCCCTAACGAACGGGCGCCCGCCAGAGAGCGTCGGGGCTGCGCAAGGAACGAACATCTATGCTGTATCACGCGTTTGAAATGCAGAAGAGCTGGCTTGCCGGGGCAAGCGCACTGGCGACCGCGGGCGCGCAGGTCATGCAACACCCCGCGAATCCGCTCGGTTATTTCGGCGGCAGCCCGATGTTCGCGTCCGCGCTCGAAGTCTTTGCCCATGCCGCGGCGCCGCGCGGCAAGCCGGGATTCGACCTTTACGAAACGACGGTCGATGGCGAACCGGTGCGCGTCACCGAAGTCGTCGAAGCGCGCAAGCCCTTCGGCCAGCTCAAGCATTTCAAGCACAAGGGCGCCAAGGATGCGCCCAAGCTGCTGATCGTCGCGCCGATGTCGGGCCATTATGCGACGCTGCTGCGCGGCACCGTCGAGCGCATGCTGCCCGGCCACGACGTGTGGATCACCGACTGGCGCGACGCGCGCAATGCGCCGCTGGAAGCGGGCAAGTTCGACCTCGACGATTATATCGATTATCTGATCTCGTGGCTCGAGCATATCGGGCCGGGCGCGCATATGCTGGCGGTGTGTCAGCCGTCGGTGCCGAGCCTCGCGGCAGCGGCCGTCATGGCGGCGAACAAGCACAAGTGCCGGCCGAAGACGCTGACGATGATGGGCGGCCCGATCGACACGCGCAAGGCGCCGACCGCGGTCAACGAACATGCGACGACGCGGCCCTATGCGTGGTTCCAGGAAAATGTCATCGCGACCGTCCCCGCCTATTATCCGGGGGCAGGGCGCCGCGTCTATCCGGGCTTCCTGCAACTCGCGGGCTTCATGTCGATGAACCTTGGCAATCATATGATGAGCCATTGGGAGATGTTCAAACACCTAGTCGACGGCGATGGCGAGAGTGCCGACAAGACCAAGGAATTTTACGACGAATATCGGTCGGTGTGCGACATGACCGCCGAATTCTACCTGCAGACCGTCGATGTCGTGTTCCAGCGCCACCTGCTGCCGAAGGGCGAGATGCTGCATCGCGGCCAGCCGGTCGATATCGGCGCGATCGAGGATATCGCGATCCTCGCGATCGAGGGCGAGCGTGACGATATTTCGGGGATCGGCCAGACCAAGGCGGCGCTGACGCTCGCCAAGGCGCTGCCGGCCGAGAAGAAGAAATATCTGATGGCGAAGGCGGTCGGCCATTACGGCATCTTTAACGGCCGCAAATGGCGCGAAGAGATTGCGCCGGTGGTCGAAGGGTGGATCCGCAGCAACGGCGGGTGAGGGTGGCTGCCGGTCGGTTTTAGCCTAAAGCCGCCCTCTCTTTCATCGTCACCCCGGACTTGATCCGGGGTCCCGCTTGACCTCATGAACTGCCGATGCCTCAAAAAAGCGGGATCCCGGATCAAGTCCGGGATGACGAAGGTGGATTGAGCAACGGCAGCTTCTCACCCCAAAGCAGAGCTTCCCGTTCAATGCCAAGGCGAGGTCCGGACGCTCCAGTAGACGATGTAAAGAAGTGCCGCCCACAGCAGCAGGATGAAGGCCATCCCGGCGCGGCTCGACGGGCGCTCGCTCGCGACCTCGGCGGCGGCGTGCAGTTCGGCCCATAGCGGATCGGGGATCAGACGGCGGACGAGCCACAGCCCGAGCGGGACGATGATCAGGTCGTCGAGCCAGCCGAGCACCGGGATGAAATCGGGTACCAGGTCGATCGGCGAGAGCGCATAGGCCGCGACCGCGACCGCGAGGAGGCGCGCCGACCACGGCACGCGCGGATCGCGGGCGGCGAGCCAGGCGGCATGCGCTTCGACTGCGAGCCGGTGGCCCAATTCGCCGATGCGTTCGGAAAGGGATTTGCCGGTCATCGCGATCTACACTAGCCTTCTGCGATGGCTATCCAACTGAAAAGCGCGCGTGTCGAACGCTGGCCCGTCGCGGGCTCCTTCGTTATCAGCCGCGGCGTGAAGACGCATGTCGATGTCATCGTTGCCGAAGTCGAAGGCTCCGAGGACACGGCGCGCGCGACGGGACGCGGCGAGGGGACCCCGGTCTATTATCTCGGCGAGGATGCCGCGTTATGCCGCGACCAGTTGCTGCGCGCCGCGCCGCACATCGCCGATCTGGGCGCCGCCGAAGCGCGGGTGGCGATACAGGAAATCATGGGGCCGGGGGCGGCGCGCAACGCGCTCGACTGTGCGCTCTGGGATCTCGAAGCGCGCCAACGCGGCCTGCGGCTCTGGCAATTGGCCGGGTGCGACGGCGCGCCGACCGCGCGCGTCACCGCCTATACCATCTCGCTCGGGACGCCCGGCGCGATGGCCGAGCAGGCCGCGACGGCCGAGGCCGACGGCTATTGCCTGCTCAAGGTCAAGCTGACCGGCGAAGACGACCGCCTGCGCGTCGCGGCGGTACGCAAAGGCGCGCCCGGGGCGCGGCTGATCGTCGATGCCAATGAAAGCTGGGGCGGGATCGACATATTGAGCGAGGCCGAAGCGCTTGCCGACATGGGAGTCGAGATGATCGAGCAACCGGTGCCGGTCGGCGCCGATGCGCTGCTCGATCCGATTTACGCGCCGGTGCCGTTCGTCGCCGACGAAAGCTGTCAGACCACGGCCGACGTGGCGCGAATCGGCACCTTTTACGACGGCGTGAATATCAAGCTCGACAAGGCGGGCGGGCTGACCGAGGCGCTGCGGCTTGCCGACGCCGCCGACGCGGCAGGGCTGTCGATCATGGTCGGGTGCATGCTGTGCACCAGCCTTGCGATCGCCCCCGCCTTCGTGCTGGCGCAGCGGGCGCGCTGGGTCGATCTCGACGGGCCGGCGCTGCTGGCACGCGATCGCGAGGCCGGGTTCGAGTTTCGCGAAGGGCTGATCGGGCCGCCGGTGCTGTAACCGCCCCCGTGCGAGGCAGGGGCGGGACATTTTACAGCGCCACCTCGGCGTGCTTGCCGAGATCGCCTTCCTTCATCGTCATCCCGGTCGCGAGCTTGAACATGCCCTTGATCCCGGGGTCGGCGGTCCAGATTTCGGCGTCGTCGAGGTCGAAGCGCAGGAGGACGAGCTTGGGGTCGTTCTTGCCGCCTTCGTACCAGGCCGCGATGCCGTTGTTCCACAGCCGGTCGAGCACGGCGCGGTCGGTTTCGTCGCGCAGCGTCCCCGAAATGCAGGCGAACAGGTCGTGCCCCTTCGACGCGAACTGCGCCATCGCGGGGCCGCCAGCGGCAAGGCGGTTGTCGGTTGCGGTGAAGAACCAGAAGGCGCTGTTCGCATCCTTGTCGAGCTGGGCGTTCATCGGGATATGGTGCGCGCGCTCGCCGGTCATGCCGACCATGACATAGGGGCTGTCGGCCAGCGCTTTCCAGAATTGCTTTTTAATGTCGTCGCTCATCGAAAGGCTCCTTCATGCCCCCCGATGCACGATCAACGCGGCAGACCGCCGGTTGTTGCCCGGTTCAGCGCGGCGCGGGCTCCGCATAGCTGACGACTTCATATTCGATGCCGTCGGGGTCGAAGAAGTAGAAGCGGCGGCCTGGCTCGTAATCGCCGTGGTTGAAGGGCAGGAGGCCGACGGCCTTCACGCGTGTTTCGACCGCTTCGAGGTCGTCGACCTGGACGCCGACATGGTTGAGCGGCTCGCCCTTCGGATAGCGGAGGCCGGTCTCGATGCCGCTCGGCGGTGTGTAGAGCGCGATATAGGCGCGGTCGCTGCCGACGTGGATCGTGTGGCCGCCGCTCTGCGCCGGACCGCGCCAGCGTTCGTGCCAGCCGAAGATGGCGATCATCAGCGAGGCGGTCCTTGCCGGATCGCTGACGGTCAGATTCACATGTTCGATGAAGGGGTGCGTCACTTGCTTGCTCCTGATTCGGGTTGACGCAGGACTTTTAGAAGCTCAAGTCAGCTTTAGATCAAGCCTTATTCGAAAGGGCGGCGCGAGCATGCACCGGCGCGACCTGATTGCCATCGGCGAACTTGCGGCACGCACCGGCGTGGCGGTGTCGGCGATCCGTTTCTATGAGGCGAAGGGGCTGATCGAGGCACTGCGCACCAGCGGCGGGCAGCGGCGTTTCCTGCGCGCCGACATCCGCCGCGTGTCGTTCATCCTGATCGCGCAGCAACTGGGGCTCAGCCTCGAGGAAATTGCCGGGGAGCTGGCGCGCCTGCCCGCCGGGCGGACGCCGAACGCCGCCGACTGGACGCGGATCAGCACCGGGCTGCGCGCGCGGATCGACGCGCAGATTGTCGCACTGGCGCGGACGCGCGAGCTGCTCGACAATTGCATCGGCTGCGGCTGCCTGTCGCTCAAGAAGTGCGGATTGTACAACCGCGAGGACAAGGCGGCGCAGCGCGGCGCGGGGCCGCGTTACCTGCTGGGCGACCGGGCGGGGGAGATTGCGGAGGTCGGGTGACGGCGGTTTTGGTGGCTGTGGGGTGGGGAACGGACGTTCCATACCCTACCCTCGTCATTCCCGCGAAAGCGGGAACCCAGTGTGGGGCAGGCCGACGCACGCTCTGGGTTCCCGCTTTCGCGGGAATGACGAAGTAAGGGACGTCCGCTTCCAGCCGTCAGCGGCCGATCAGACGGCGGCGAGCTTTTCGATCTCGGGCGCGCCGGCGAGGCAGGGGCCGAGACGTGCGCCGATGGTGCGGAAATGATCCGACGCGCGGTGCGCATCGACCGCCGCATCGTCGTCGTAGCATTCCATCACCTTGTACACGCCGGTCTCGTCCGTGCGAAACAGGCGGTAATAGCTGTTGCCGGGCTCGTTCGCGGCGACCGCAGGGGCAAGTTCGGCGAAGACGTCCTCGAATTCGGCTTCCTTGCCGGGCTGGACGCGAATGGTCGCGATGATGCCGATTGCACTCATGACAAATCCTCCGGTTGCAGATGGCCGGGGCCGGCCGACGGCCCGCCCCGGCGCATGCGTCAGAAAACCTCGAACAGGCCGGCCGCGCCCTGGCCGCCACCGATGCACATGGTGACGACGGCATATTTGACGCCGCGGCGCTTGCCCTCGATCAGCGCGTGGCCGACGCAGCGCGCGCCGGTCATACCGAAGGGGTGGCCGATCGAGATCGAGCCGCCGTTGACGTTGAGCAGCTCGTTCGGGATGCCGAGCTTGTCGCGGCAATAGAGCACCTGCACCGCAAAGGCTTCGTTGAGTTCCCAGAGCCCGATGTCGTCCATCTTGAGCTCGAAGCGTTCGAGCAGCTTGGGGATCGCGAAGACAGGGCCGATGCCCATTTCGTCGGGCTCGGTGCCCGCGACCGCCATGCCGACATAGCGGCCGAGCGGCTGGAGCCCGCGCTTTTCGGCGACCCTGGCTTCCATCACGACGCAGGCCGACGAACCATCGGCGAGCTGGCTGGCGTTGCCGGCGGTGATCGTGTGGCCTTCGCCCATCACCGGCTTCAGGCTGGCGAGCCCTTCGAGCGTCGTGTCGGCACGGTTGCATTCGTCCTTGTCGGCGACGACGTCCTTGAAGGTGACTTCCTTGGTTTCCTTGTTCACCACCGCCATGGTCGCCGGGCAGGCGACGATCTCGTCGTCATATTTGCCTGCGGCCTGCGCGGCTGCGGTGCGCTGCTGCGACTGGAGCGAATATTCGTCCTGATATTCACGGCTGATGTTGTAGCGCTTGGCGACGACCTCGGCGGTGCCGATCATTGGCATATAGGTGGCCTCGTGCATCGCGATCAGCTCGGCATCGGTTTCGATGAACACCTTGCCGCTGCCGCTGACCTTCGAGATGCTTTCGATGCCGCCGGCGACGCAGATGTCCTGACGGTCGACGATGATCTGCTTCGCGGCGGTCGCGATCGTCATCAGGCCCGACGAGCACTGGCGGTCGATCGACATGCCGGGGACGGTGACGGGCAGGCCCGAGCGGAGCGCGATGAGGCGCGCGACGTTCATCGTCTGCGAACCCTGCTGCATCGCGGCGCCGAAAACGACGTCGTCGATCTCGCCGCCTTCGAGGCCGGCGCGCTCGACTGCGGCCTTCACCGAGAAGGAGCCGAGCGTCGGGGCGAGGGTGTTGTTGAACGAGCCGCGTGCCGCCTTGGTCAGCGGGGTGCGGGCGGTGGAAACGATGACGGCGTCACGCATGATGAAATTCCTCTTCGGTAAGCCTTGTGGATTCTTTGCCGGGGAGGGCAGCGTTCAAACGAAAAACTGGCTGATCCATTCGGCGATCAGGGCAGGCTTTTCCTCGCCCTCGATCTCGACGGTAACTTCATTGGTCTGCTGCCACTGGCCGGGGCGCTTCTCGTCCAGTTCGAGCAGTTTGATGTGGCTGCGCACGCGCTTGCCCGACCGGACGGGCGACAGGAAGCGGACCTTGTTGCAGCCGTAGTTGACGCCCATCTTGATGCCGCCGACCTTGGGGCCGTCGGTGCTCGCGCCGAGCAGCGGCAACAGCGACAGGGTGAGGAAACCGTGTGCGATGGTACCGCCAAAGGGCGTCAGTTTCGCCTTTTCCTCGTCGATATGGATGAACTGATGGTCACCGGTCGCGTCGGCGAACTTGTTGATCATCTCCTGATCGACAAGCACCCATTCGGACGTGCCGAGATGCTCACCGACCTTGGCTTGCAGTTCCTGCGGCGTGATCGTGGCCATATCTCATCCCCTGTAATCGCTGGTTCGGGGCGCGTTCTAGGCCTGTCTTGCCGCACGGCACAAGACCCTAGCCACCATGCCGCGGCGCCGTAGCGTCAGGCGGGCTTCGCGGCTTTTGCGGTGCGGGCCTTGGGCTCCGGGGACTCGGGATAGGGCATGATCATCGTGCCGTCGGGCGCCGACGTGAAGGTGGTCTGGGTCGGATAGGCGAATTCATATCCCGCCGCGGCCATCGCCTCGAACAGGCGGATCGCGACGTCGGTGCGCGCTGCGGTCACCACCTGATAATCCTCGCTATAGACGTCGAACAGCAATTCGAAGTCGAGGCTCGACGGCCCGAAGGTGACGAAGCTCGAACGGATGAACTCGTGGCCCGAAGCCTTTACCTGTTCCTCGAGCAAGGCCGGCAGGTCGCGGAGCATGGCGGGCGTCGTCTGGTAGATGACGCCGATCGCAAAGGTGATCCGGCGGCGGTGCAGATGCGCGAAGTTCGAGATCTCCTTGCTCAGGAGGTTGGTGTTCGACACGATCAAGAGCTCGCCGTTGATCGAGCGCAGCCGCGTGCTCTTTAGCCCGACGCGTTCGACCGTCGCAGTCGTCGTGTCCCATTTGATCGTCTCGCCGTTGCGGAACGGCCGGTCGAAGATGATCGACAGCGCCGCGAACAGGTCCGAGAAGATGCCCTGTGCGGCGAGGCCGATCGCGATGCCGCCGATGCCGAGACCGGCGACGAGGCCGGTGACATTGACCCCCATATTGTCGAGGATGACAATGGTCGCGATCGCGAACAGCGCGACGCTGATCAGCAGGCGGATGATGCCCATCGCATTGACCAGCGTCTCGTTATGTCCGTCGGAGGCGCGGCGCTGGATCAGCCCGAGAATGATCTCGCGCACCCAGATTGCGACCTGCAACACCACCGCGATGGTGAAGATCGTCTGGATGAGCTGCATGATTACGGCTGGCGGCTGCGCATAGCCCGCGACCGCGCGGATCGCGACGATCGCGAGCACGGCCGACTTGGTCTTGTGGATGACGCGCCCGACGATGTCGGTCAGGGTGAATTCGCCCGGCGCCGATTGCGCCCGCTTCAATGCAAAGCGGCGGATCATCGACAGGATGAAATAGATGGCGAGGCCCGCGCCGATTGCGATGCCGATCTGCAGCCAGTGGCTGTTGATCCAGGCGACGCTCGCGTCCCACCAATAGCGGAGGTCGGCGAGCGGATCGGTCGCGGGCCTGGTGGCCGTCTTCGTCGCGGCGGTCTTGGCGGCGGCAAGGATCGAGAAAGTCATGGGGGCCTTTGGGTCCTCGGGTCAGGCGGAACGCAGTAGCGCCGCAGCATCGGGCGCGCGTTCGAGATAGGTCAAAAATCCGCGCTCGTAACGCGAAAGATATTTGGTCGCGCGCGGCAGCGGTCCGGCAGCGGATGCGAAGTCGCCGCGTTCCTGCGCCGCGGCGATCATCGCCGGGTGGATATAGGCCTTGCGCGCGATCGCGGGCGTATTGCCGAGCCAGTCCGATACATGGGCAAGCAGCATCTTGAGCGTCGGCGGTTCGTCGGCGCCGTAAAGGAAGGCAAAGGCTGCGACACTCGCCGACCAGGTGCGGAAATGCTTGGCGCTGAACTCTTCCCCCATCGCGTCGCGGATATAGGCGTTGACGTCTTCGGAGCCGACCGCACAAAATTCGCCCTCATCGTCATATTGGAACAGCTTTTGCCCGGGCAGGTCCTGAAGGCGGCGGACGAGCGTGGTCAGGCTGCGGTCGCTGATCGTCACCACCCGCTCGGCGCCGCCCTTGGCGCGGTAATTGAGGCGGAGCGTGCGGCCGGTCAGGCTGGCGTGGCGCTGGCGCAGCGTCGTTGCGCCGAAGCTCTTGTTCGCGGTGACATATTCCTCGTTGCCGACGCGCAGTGCGGCGAGGTCGAGCAGCCGCACGACGGCGCCGACGACGCGTTCCTGGCACAGGGTGCGCCGCGCGAGGTCGTCGGCGAGACGCGCGCGCAGCAGCGGCAGCGCATGGCCGAAGGCGGCGCAGCGGTCATATTTGTCGGCTTCGCGCGCCAGCCGAAATTCGGGATGATAGCGATATTGCTTGCGCCCGCGCGCGTCGTAACCGGTCGCGAGGATATGGCCGTTCGGGGCTGGGCAAAACCATGCATCCTCATAGGCGGGGGGCAGGGCAACCGCGTTCAGCCGCGCGATCTCGTGCCGGTCGCGGATGAGCTTGCCCTTCGCGTCGCGATAGCGCCAGCCATCGCCGGCGCGCTCGCGGCCGATGCCGGGCAGGCTGTCGTCGACATGGATCAGGCGGACCGCGGGCATGGGGCTATAGCGCCCCGGCCGCAAGGAAGGTTCCGCGTCAGCCGGGGTTCGGTGTCGGGTGGCGGGCCGGTACCTGCGCGGGGCGCGCGGTCAGCGGGCGCCAGCCGGCCTCGCGCTCGCGGCGGCGGCAATAGGTCGAAAGCCCCATCTGCAGCGCGAGCATCATGTAGATGAAAGGCTGGAAGGCGATGCCGACGAACAGCGATCCGATCAGATAGGTGACATGGCCGTTTTGCAGCGCGGTCGCGAGCGGAGCGATCCATTGCTCCTCGGCGCGCCGCGTCTTGAGGTAGCGATGGCGGAGCCGCTCCATCTGGATCAGCCCGGTCAGGTGGAGGAGCAGCCACATCGCAAGGCCGGGATAGCCCTGTTCGCCGAGCATTTCGAAATAGCTCGAATGATAGGCGCGCGAATGCTCCTCATAGACCGAGGCTTCGGCATTTTGCGGGGCATTGGGATCGTAGGCGGTCGCCGCCTTTTCGACGCGGACCCGGTTCTGGATATAGGCGTTGAAGCCGCCGCCGAACGGGTTCTCCTTGGCATATTCCCACGTCCACATCCACACCGCGACACGCGTCGAGGCCGACTGGTCGGACTTGTGATCGCGGATCGTTTCCATGCGCTGCGTATAGCTTTGCGGCAGGAAGGGAATCGCCGCCGTGGCGAGCAGGCCGGCGCCGGCGATATAGAGGAAGCGGTGCTTGACCGACCGAAGAGACAGCACCGCGAGCACGACGAGGCATACGAGCCCGGTGCGCGCCTGCGTCCCGATCGGGAGCAGCGCGCAGGCAAAGACCAGCGCGAAACAGAAGAGCGAGACGCGCCAGTCGGGCGGAAAGATGGTGCCGTGGCGCCGGTACCAGAGGATGAGCGGGATGATCGCGATGCCGACGGTCGACATGATCGACCCTTCGTAGAGCCCGAAATTCTCGTTGAGCAGCAATTGCAGCGAGCCATAGCCGCCGCCGCCTGCGGCGGTCTTGATTCCGCCCGCGATCGCGATCGATGCAGCGGAAAGCAGCATGATCACGATCAGCGCCTCGATACGCAGCTTGGTGCGCAAGGTCAGCGGCAGGAAGATCGCCCAGACGAGCGCTTTCCACACCCAGCTCCATTTGTCCGCTGCCTCGACAGGGAAATCGGCCTGGATCGTCGTAATCCAGCAATAGATGAGGATCGCGAGCAGCAGGAACTGCCGCCCCGACCATCGCGTATCGCGCTTGTCGTCGACTGCGAGCCAGCCGAAGATCGCAAGCCCGAAGACGATCAGCGAGATCGGGATCGAGTTGATCAGGAAATAGCTGAGGCGCTGCGGCGCGACGATATCGATGTAGCAAAAGCACAGCACGAACAGGAACGGCTTGCGGAAACCGATCCCGATGAAAGCGAAAAGAAAGGCGACGAAGGCAATGTCACGCATCGCCGTCGGCCTCTCGCCTGGCTTCGGCGTCCTTGCGCTGTTGCCACAGCACGCGCGGGCTGACTTCGCGGTCGAGGTCGTCGCGATGCAGCAGGCGCCACAGCGCGATCGCCATCAGCACATGGGTGAGGCCAATCGAGAAATTGTCGACCATTCGGGCCTGACCTTGTCCTTTTCGGGCCCGGAAAGAGGGCCTTGTCACAGGCGCGTTACGATATTGGGGTTGACGCCGCGTTAAGCCTTGTCTGCCAATAGGCCGCATCATGACCCGGATATTGCACGTCCTCGATCATAGCCTGCCCGCGCACAGCGGCTACACCTTTCGCACGCGCGCGTTGATGAAGGCACAGGTCCGGAATGGATGGGAGGTTGCGGGCGTGACTGGCGTCCGCCATCCGGAACCCGGTCCGGACGGCGAGACGGTCGATTGGCTGACCTTTTATCGCACCCCGCCGATCGCGCCGGCGCGTTCGCCGATCCGCGAATGGCGCGAGATCGGCGCGCTGGCCAGACGGGTCGAGGCGCTGGCGCATGACTGGAAACCCGACCTGCTCCACGCCCATTCGCCCGTGCTCGACGGGCTTGCGGCGCTGCGCGTCGGCAAGCGTCTGGGAATCCCCGTAATCTATGAAATCCGGGCTTTTTGGGAAGATGCGGCGGTCGGTAACGGGACAGGGCGCGAAGGCAGCGCGCGGTACCGGCTGACCCGGCAGCTCGAGACCTGGGCCGCCAAGTCGGCGGATGCGGTCGCGGTGATCTGCGACGGGCTGCGCGGCGATCTGATCGCGCGCGGCATCGCTGCCGACAAGATTATCGTCTCGCCGAACGGCGTCGACCTCGACCTGTTCGGCGACCCGCCGCCGCGCGATGCGGGTTTGGCTGAGAGGCTTGGTCTGGCGCCCGACGATGCGGTGATCGGCTTTATCGGCAGCTTCTACGACTATGAAGGCATCGATGACCTGATCGCGGCGATGCCGGCGCTGGTCGCGGCGCAGCCGAAGGCGCGGCTGTTGCTCGTCGGGGGCGGTCCGATGGAAGTCGCGCTGAAAGCACAAGCCGCGGCATCGCCGGTGGCCGGCCATATCCACTTCGCCGGCCGCGTTCCGCATGAAGAGGTCGAGCTTTATTATTCGCTGATCGATATCCTTGCCTATCCGCGCAAGAAGATGCGACTCACCGACCTCGTCACGCCGCTGAAGCCTTTGGAAGCGATGGCGCAGGGCAAGCTGGTCGCGGCATCCGACGTCGGCGGCCACCGCGAACTGATCGAGAATGGCGTCACCGGCAGTCTGTTCGCACCCGACGATCCGGCTGCGATCGCCGCGAATCTGGCAGCGCTGCTCAAAAATCGGGACATCTGGGACGAGCGGCGGCGGACGGCACGTATTTTTGTCGAAACCCATCGTAACTGGTCATCAAACATTTTACGTTACGAGCCTGTTTACCAGCGATTGCTGCAACGGGACGGAAGCCCGCGCGCAGCATAGCGAGACGGAAGGACGCCGCGCCGCGCGGCGGCGGATTTGGAAGCAATATGGACGACGCCAGCGAAAAGACCGGAAAGGCCGTATGGGCCGCGCTGCTGCGCGGACTGCGCCCCGCCGTGCCGGCGGTGATCGGCGCCGCGGCGCTGACCTTCCTGTTCGCCGCGGTGATGCCGCTCGCCTGGGTCGCGGGAATCAGCTGGAATCTGTACCTCGATCGCCTCTCCGACCTGTTCCTGCCGCCGATCGGCAATGGCGGACGGCTGGCGATGGCGCTCGGCATGGCGGCAATCGCCGCCGTGGTCGCGGGCATCATTGCGTTGATGATCGCCGAGCCCGAAGCGACCGGGGTCGCGTCGCTGCGCCGCCGGATTCGCCGCCGTTCCGAAATCGATGAGGATACGGACGAGGTGTTGCGCCGCCGCCGCGTCGACCTGCATCCCGACGATCCGCCGCGCCCGCCGATTCGTGCCGGGCGCGACCTCCCCGCCGAGGGGTTGGGGCCGGTTGGCGCCTATAATGCCGCGATCGTAGCGGACGACGAAACCGAATTCGATCTGTCCTTTGCCGAACGGGCCGAGGACGAAGCCGATATCGGTTTGCCGGCTAGCGACGGTGACGAACTCGTCCTCGCCGATCTTGCGCCCGAACGCGCGGATCCCGAGTCCACCGGTGACGAACCCTGGCTTCAGCCCGCCGAACTGGCGGCGCCGATCATGCCCGACCCCGCCGACAAGAGCCTCGGCGCGATGGTCGCCCGTTTCGAGGCCGGGTTGGCACGCCGTCGTCAGCCACATGCGGAGCCCATTGCGGCTCCGGGCGCCGCCGTCACTGGCGCAGCCGTGGTGCACGACGAGCCGGAGGTCGATTTCGCGCTCGAGGCCGCGCTCAGCACCCTGCAACGGATGACCCGCAGCGCCGTCGGCTGACGAAGGTCAGTCCTCCACCGTCAATATCTCGATCCGCAAGGTGTCGGTCGGGCCCGCCGGTTCGACCGCGATATCGGCGACGATATGCCCGGCGAGCGTCCATTCGATTGCCGAGAGCCGGTCGCGCAGCGCCCGGCAAAGCAGAGGAATGTCGCCCACGGCGACGACGCACGGAAACAGATGCCGCGCTCCGACAAAATTGGCACTCGCCCACGGCCGGAGGGTCGAGGCACCGAGCGTCAGGCCATGTGGCAGTTCGCGCGCGAGCAGGCGGAACAGCCGGCGGTGCGGGCAGCCGGGGCGGGCGGGCGTGGCAGGCGACCAGCGGATCATGCTTGGGCTCCCGAATCGAGGGCGCGGGCGGCGCGTGTGCGGCGATCGCCTTGCGGCCGGACGTGGCCCGCGCGGCGTTCGGCACGCCATTTGTTCATGAAATGTTCCACACGGCACTGGACATCGAGTCCAGCTTCGCGTCCGCCGCGCAGGTCGCTGACCAGCCGCGGATCGTGCACCGCGGCGCGCCCGAATACGCTGGGCGGCATCGCCGATTCGTGCAGGAAAGTCTCGATCCGTTGCAGCAGGCTGCGCTTCATAATTTCCTCCCTTTTCCGCCCATCGGATGGACGACTCGTCAAATAGGATATTTCCTATCTGAGCAGAATTTTCCTACTTGTCTAGGAAAAATCCTATTGCTAAAGACGAAATAGGAAGGACCAACCCAGTGGCCGATTTACCCGACGATCCACGTGCCGCGCTCGACAGGCTCTTGCAGGAAAAGGGTGTCGATTATGCGCAGCTTTCGGCGCGCATCGGACGCAACCCCGCCTATATCCAGCAGTTTATCAAGCGCGGGTCGCCGCGGCGGCTGGCCGAACAGGACCGCGCGCGCATTGCCGCCTATCTGGGGGTATCGGAAGCGTTGCTCGGCGGCGCGCTACAGCGCGTCGCGGTGCCTTCGCGCGCGCGCGCCGCCGATATGGTGCTGGTGCCCAAGCTCGCGATCGGTGCCTCGGCGGGCGCCGGGGCCAGCGTCGACGGCGAGCCGGTCGAGGGCGAGGTGGCATTCGACCCCAAATGGTTGCGCGGGCTCGGCGCCGATCCGCGTGCGCTCAGCATCATCCGGGTCGAGGGCGATTCGATGGCGCCGACGCTGAACGACGGCGACGACATATTGGTCGACGGCGGCGATGCGGCCGGCCGGCTGCGCGACGGCATCTATGTGCTGCGCATGGACGATGTGCTGATGGTGAAGCGCATCGCGCGCGCGCCGGGGCAGGGGCGAATTTCGGTGATCAGCGACAATCCGCATTATCGCAGCTGGGACGACCTGCCGATGGCGGCGGTGCAACTGGTCGGGCGCGTCGTGTGGACGGGGCGGCGGGTGCGCTGAGGTTCGCCGGCTAACGCGGATGGCGGCACCGGCCCGCTCCCCCACCGGCCTCCCTAGGTTACTATCGTTGGGGAGGCCGGTGGGGGAGCGGGCCGGTGCCGCAATATCGTCAATAAGGCGTCGCCATCTCCGCTTCGATCTCGTGGTCGAGCACTTCGGCGCGCTGGCATTGCGCCTGATCGCCGTTCCGGCATTTCTGCGTCGCCTTGTCGCGTTCGCGCGACAGCTTGCCGACGCGCTCCTCGCGCTTGCGCAGCTCGCGGCCGCGATTGCGGTCGGACTCATCCTGGCTCGTCGTCGACCAGTCGGCGACCTGCCCGACCGCCTTGACCGGCGCGGTAACGACCGACTTGACCGCCCCGACACAGCCGCCGAGCAGCGGTGCCATCAGCACTGCGATAATCAGGGTGCGCATTTCGTCCTCCTCGGTGTCGGTCGGCCATCGCATAGCAGCGCCGATGTGAACAGGATATTGCGATGAGCGGTCCACTGTATTGGTATCTGTCATATCACTGAAACAATTGGTTAAATTTCTGTTTACCATCAAGGGCTAGGCGATGCGAACCCGTTGCCGCAGACCGAAGAGATATGATGACCCTCGCGCTCCCCGACCTTGTTCCATTTTCCAGTCACAGGGCGGCGGTCGGCGTCGATGCGCATCTGTCCGAGGTCATCGATATTTTTCGCGGCAATTCGCAGCTCCGCATTCTGGCGGTGCTCGACAAGGAAGATCGGCCGGTCGGTATTATTCGGGAGCAGCGGGTGCGCGAATTGCTGTTCTGTCCCTATTGGTTCTCGCTGATGCAGAATCCGACGATTGGCGGTTCGATTGCGACGATGATCGAGCCCTGTCTGACCGCGAGCGTCACCGAATCGACGGCCTGCCTGCTGCGTATTTCGTCGGCATCGCCCGGACACGAAGGGCTGGTGCTCGTCGACGATGGCCGTTTCGTCGAGACGCTCGACAGCGGCCAGATCGCCCGGCTGGCGATGCTCCGCGAAATGGAACTGGCGCAGGAACGCACCGCCCGCGCGGGCCGCGTCGGTGATGCCGGACGGCAATTCCAGCAGGAAATCGCGACGCTCACCGACGTGCTTTCCGACATGGCGCGCGAGGCCGAGACGGTGGCGCTGCACCTGTCCGAACGCGCGCAGCGGACCGGACGCGATGCGGTTTCGGTCGCGGGCGCCACCGCACAGACGTTGGCGGGGCTCAAATCGCTCGGCGAGCGTGGCCATGCGCTTGCGGCGGCGATGGCGCAGATCGTCGACGATGGCCGCCGCGCGCGCGACGCCCGGCAGGAAGCGCGCATCACCATCGCTCAGGCCGGCGACCGCGCCGCCGCGCTCCGGGCGGCGAGCCAGTCGATCGAACAGATGCTGGCGCTGATCGTCGATATGGCGAGCCGGACGAATATGCTCGCGCTCAACGCCGGCATCGAGGCGGCAAGGGCGGGCGATGCGGGTCGCGGCTTTGCCGTGGTCGCGACCGAAGTGAAGACGCTGGCGCGCCAGACGCGGTCGGCGGCGGGCGATATAACCCGATATGTCGATCGCATCCGCGCCGTCATCGACGAGGTGAACGATGGTTTCGACGAGGTCGAAAGCGCGATCAGCGCCAATAACGGCTTTTCCGACGCGATCGACCGGGCCGTCGACGGCCAGAGCGCGACGACGCTGACGATCGCAAGCTATGTCGAGCAAGCGCTGTCGGCGGGCCGAGAAATCGACGTCCGGGCGCTCGATATCAGCCGCGGTGCACTTGCCGTGGAAGGCGGCGCCGAAACGCTCGGGCAACTCTCCTCGCGTCTGACGCATGCGGTGCAGTCGCTGCATCAGCGCACGCACCGTTTCATCGACACGGTGGCCGCGGCGTGATCGCCGCGCCCGGCCGCGGCCGGGCCCGAAGGCCTGCCGTTACAAGGGCTTGCCGCCCCGTTTCCTGCTGCTAGACTGCCCCGCGCGCCGGGGGCGCTCATGGCCGCCGGCGGGGAGGAGGGTCATATGACGAATATGCAAAAAGGGCTCGCCGAGTTCATCGGCACCTTCTGGCTTGTCTTCGGTGGCTGCGGCAGCGCGGTGCTGGCGGCGGGGGTGCCCGACGTCGGCATCGGATATCTCGGCGTGTCGCTGGCTTTCGGTTTGACCGTGGTGACGATGGCATATGCGATCGGCCATATTTCGGGCTGCCATCTCAACCCCGCGGTAACGGTGGGCTTGTGGGCCGGCGGGCGTTTCGATGCGCGCGACATCCCGCTTTATGTGGTTGCACAGGTGCTCGGCGCGGTCGTTGCGGCCTTTCTGCTCTTCTATATCGCCAGCGGTACGCCGGGCTATGATCTCGCGACCAATGGCCTTGCCGCCAACGGGTTCGGCGAAGGGTCGCCCGGCGGCTACGACCTCTGGTCGGGCCTGCTGATCGAGATTTTGCTCACCGCCTTCTTCCTGTGGATCATCATGGGGTCGACCGACGGCCGCGCGCCGGCAGGCTTCGCGCCGATCGCCATCGGGCTTGCGTTGACGCTGATCCACCTGATTTCGATCCCGGTGACCAACACCTCGGTCAACCCGGCGCGCAGCACCGGACCGGCTTTGGTCGTCGGCGGGCTGGCGCTGCACCAGCTCTGGCTGTTCTGGGTCGCGCCGGTGATCGGCGGGCTGGCAGGGGGCTGGCTCTATCGCACCGTCGGTGCGGATCGTTTCCCCAAGCCGAATATCGAAGGCGAGTAAAAGGCGGAGCGCCGGCCGGGCCGTTTCCGGCCGGCGCCGCCTATTTCAGCAGGTCGACGGCGAAGGCGCGGACGTCGGCCGCCATGTCGGGGCGGGCGAGCGCGACCGCAAGGTTCGCCTGGATATAGCCGGCCTTCGACCCGCAGTCATAACGCGTGCCGTCGAAGGTCACGGCGTGGAAGGGCTGCTTGCCGATCATCGTCGCCATCGCGTCGGTGAGCTGGATCTCGCCGCCGGCGCCCTTTTCCTGCCGTTCGAGTACGCGCATCACTTCGGGCTGGAGGATGTAGCGGCCCGAGATGATGAGGTTCGACGGGGCGTCGGCGACCGCCGGCTTTTCGACCAGTCCTTTGACTTCGGTGAGGGCGCCGTCGGCCTTGCCGGGGGCGATGACACCGTAGCTCGATACCTGCGCGCGCGGAACTTCGAGCACCGAGATGAGGTTGCCGCCGACGCGATGGTAGGCGTCGACCATCTGTTTCATGCAGCCGGGCGAGCCGTGCATGAACTCGTCGGGCAGGAAGATCGCAAAGGGTTCGTCGCCGACGATATCGCGCGCGCACCAGATGGCGTGGCCGAGGCCCATCGGTTCCTGCTGCCGGACATAGGCACAATTGCCGGGGCCGAGCCGCGTCGGTTCGAGCACCGACAGATCCTTGCCGCGTTCGGACATCGTCTTTTCGAGTTCGAAGGCGATATCGAAATGATCCTCGATCGCGCTCTTGCCGCGGCCGGTGACGAAGATCATCTGCTCGATCCCCGCCTCGCGCGCCTCGTCGACCGCATATTGGATCAGCGGCCGGTCGACGACGGGCAGCATTTCCTTCGGGATCGCCTTGGTCGCGGGCAGGAATCGCGTGCCGAGTCCGGCGACGGGAAAGACGGCTTTGCGGATCGGCTTCAGCATCGACAGCGGCTTAGCCGTGAACGCCGGGCAAGGAAAGGCCGGTGCTTTCGTCGAAGCGGCACCGGCCCGCTCCCCCACCCGGCCTCCCTAGGTTACTATCGTCGGGGAGGCCGGGAGGGGGAGCGGGCTGGTGCCGAAACGCCGTTACGGCGTGACGATCACGACGACGCGGCGATTGTCCTGGCGCCCGTCGGCGGTGGCGTTGCTCGACAGCGGCAGCGTTTCGCCGCGGCCGACGATCTGGTCGGCGGTCAACTGCATGCCGTTTGCCTGCATCGGTGCCGCGACCGCCTGTGCCCGCGCCTGCGACAGCGTCAGATTATAGGCGGCGGTGCCGACTGAATCGGTATGGCCTTCGACGCGAGCGGTCATGATGCCGACCGAGACGAGCCGCGCCGCCATCGCGCCGATCCGCTGTTGCTGGTCGTCAGAAATGCCGCTTTCGTTCGTCGCGAAAAGCAGCCGCTCGGGCATGTTCAACTGCCAGTCGAGGCCGGTTTCGACGAAGCCCTCGGACTGGAGCACGGCAATCTGGGCCGGGCTGAAGCCGGTCTGTGGCGGCGTGCTTTGGCAGGCCGCCAGCAGCAACGCGAAACAAGCAATGAAGAAGAGGCGGATGTTGTACGCAAAGGGGTAAGTCACAATTTCACTCCGTTTGGTCCCTGTCATCGGATCGAACGATTGGTCAGTTTGTCGGCATACATGGCGGCGTCGGCGGCGGTGAGCAGCGCGGTCGCATCGGCTCCGTTTTCGGGATAGACGGCGACGCCAACGCTGACCGAGGCGCGATACTTCTCGCCGCCCGGCAGCGCGACGGGCTGGGCGACGCAGGCGCGGATGCGCATCGCGAGGTCGCCCGGAACGGTTTCGCTGTCGAGGGGGTCGATGATGACGACGAACTCGTCGCCGCCGATCCGCGCCGCGAAATCGCCCTTGCGCAGCGTGTCCTTGATGCACGCCGACAGCGCGACGAGCACGGCGTCGCCCGCGGCATGGCCGAAATTGTCGTTCGCGGCCTTGAAATTGTCGGCGTCGATGAAGAGCAGCGCGAAGCGGCCGCCGCGGCGCCCGGCGGCTTCGATCCGCCGTGCCAGCTGTTCGTCGAAGGCCGCGCGGTTGGGCATTTCGGTCAGCGGATCATGCGAAGCGCGGTGCGCGAGAATCGCATGCTCGCTTTCCATATGACCCTGCCATCCCTGTAGTTCGTCGAGCAGCGCATTGATGTCGCCGCCGAGCCGGTCGAGTTCGGCGATGCCGAGCGGCTGGACGCGCTTGTCGAACCGGCGATGGAGGCGGACGTCGTGCGCGACGGTGGCGATTTCGTTGAGCGGCTTCACCAGCTCATATTCGAACCGGCGCGCCAGCGCGATCGTCCCGAAGGCGGTGATGAGGAGGCAGATCAGCCCGGCGAGCAGGCCGATCCGGACATAGTCGGTGAGTGTCGAACTGTCGCCCCATACCTCGACCTTGCCGACCGCCGAACCATTGCGCCGGACCGCGACGGCATAGGGTTCGGGGAAGAAGATGCGCGTCAGCAGCGGCGCCGGATCGTCGGCGGGCGAGGTCCATTCTATCAGCGGCCGGCCGCGATCGTCGAGCACGCGCAGCCGGGCGATGCCGGGAATCTGCGTCAGCGGCTCGATCCCTTCGCGGGCGGCTTGCGGATCGTTGAAAATCAGCGCCGGTTCGACGCCATAGGCGCCGAGCTGCGCGGCCAGTTCGATATTGCGGTCGGCATAACCGCGCAGCGCCGTGACCCCGGCAAGCAGGATGGTGATGCCCGAGAGCGCAACGGCGAACAGCGTGATGCCGAAGTGAAAGCGCGACAGCAGCTTCTGCAGCGTCGTGCGCGCGCCGATGCGTTCGCCGGTCCGCCCGGGCGTGCGGCCGGTCATGGCGCGCCCTCCCCGTCGCGGCCGATCTTGAGCACGCGCGGATCGATGCGCAGCGGCCCACGGCCGATCGCGTCGAGGTTGACCGAAAAGCTGAGCCCTGCCTGCCGGTTCGCGAGGCAGAACATGGCGCCATAAACACAGGCGGCGTCGTCGTCGGTGATCGTCAGCGCGGGGCGGCCGCGCACCCAGCCGATCAGCCGCTGGCGATCGGCGACCGGCATGCGCCCGAGGAAGACGATGTCGCAGTCAGCGCCGCTCGTCACGCCGTCGACCGTCATGCGGCGGACGGTCACGGCGGGGCCGCCCGGCACGACCGGCGCCATGCGGTCGGTCAGGCGCGGCGCTCCGACAAGGCACATCGTCCTGACCGCGCCGCGCTGGCCGTCGGGCCAACGGGCATAGCCGATGATGCCGCCGAGCATGCGATTGACCGCGCGCGCGGTTCCGCCGGCGCTGTCCTCGACAATCGTCTGGCTGGCGGCCTGGACCGACATCTGCGGCGTCGTGAACAACGAGCCGATCAGAAACAGCGATGCCAGCACCTTGCAGTGACCCCCAACTGCGTGTTCGGGGCCATCCTGCCCCAGCGAGGGGGCGTCCGCTAGTTAAAAGAGTATGAAAGTCAAGGAAAAGTAGCGGCATGCAACCTTATTGCAACACCTGCGGCGAGGCGTCAGCCGGTGCGCAGACGGTCGCCGAAGCCCTTGCGGAGCTTGGCGAGCTTCGGCGGGATGACGGCCATGCAATAGGGATTGCGCTGCCCTTCGCCGTCCCAATAGGACTGGTGGTAGTCCTCGGCTGGATACCAGTCGCTGGCCGCCTCGATCGTCGTGACGATCGGCGCCGGCCAGTCGGCCTGCGCCCGTTCGATACCGGCGCGTGCAGCGTCGCCCTGTGCGGCGTCGAGCGGGAAGAGGGCGCTGCGATACTGGGTGCCGATGTCGTTGCCCTGACGGTTGAGGGTCGTCGGATCGTGCGTCGCGAAATGGACGTCGAGCAGGTCGTCATAGGAAATGACCGAAGGGTCGAAGACGATGCGGATCGCCTCGGCGTGCCCGGTGTCGCCGCCGCATACCTGCTTGTAGGTCGGGTCGGGAACTGCACCGCCGATATAGCCGCTCTCGACGCTCTCGACGCCGGCGAGCGACTGGAACACGGCCTCGGTGCACCAGAAGCAGCCTCCGGCGAAGATGGCGTTCTCACGGGTCATGGCGTCGATCCCTTTCGGAAGGAGGAAGATGCCTCCAAAATAGGATGGCGCCGTCCTATTCCAAGGGCGGCGGCGCTGCGATCAACGGCGGGTCGAGCGGTTTGCCCGATGCCTCGGCGGTGTGGATCGCCACGATCTCGGTTTCGAGCGCGCGGACGCGGTCCTGCCAGCGCGGGTGGGTGCCCGCCTGGAACAGCACCGGTCCGTTGCGCTTGCCGAAGCGCTGCCAGAAGCGCACCGCGGCATCGGGGTCGTAGCCAGCGGCGCGCATCAGCCATACCGACAGCCGGTCGGCTTCGATCTCGGTCTGGCGGAACAGGCCGGCGCTGCGCCCGAATTGCTTGCCAAGGCCGCGGTCGACCCCGGCAGCGTCGAGCCGGGCGCGGTGGCGGAGGATGTTGTGGGCGAGTTCGTGCGCGACCGCTGCCGCAAGTTCGTCGTCGTCGCTGGCGAAGCGCGCGAGCCCGGCGCTGATCAGCACCAGCCGCCCGTCGGCCTGTCCCGCTGCCCGGTCGCGGGCCTCGACGCGAAAGTCGCTGGCGCAGCCGGGGACTGGGCGCACCGCGATGGGGCGACCATCGCCCGGGTCCACCTCGATGGTCCTGGCTGTATCCTGCGCGCCGAGACGCGTTTCGAACGCCGCAATGCGGGCAAAGGCATCGCTGTCTTCGGCGGCCGGGGCAAAGTCGTCGATCGCATGGACCGCCATGCCGACGTGCAGCCCCGCGATGGCTGCGGGCGAGCCGGGGGCGATCGCGGCGATATAGGGTACATCGCTATCGCTCGCGTTATAGGCGGCGCGGGCTTCGGTGCGGTTCGGTGCGTCGTAGAGGCGGGGATCGCCCCAGATCCACCCGAACTGCGGTTGCCGCTTGTCGCAATGGCTCGCATTGGCGGTGGTCAGACGAAAACCGACTGCGGCAACACGCGCCTCGAGCGCCGCCAGCACGGCATAAGGCGATGTGTCGGCCGGGGCCGCCGCGGTTGCCGGTGCCGCGAGCAGCGCCGCCATGGCGGCGAGGAACGATCGTGCGAAACGGGGCATTGCGGCGCCCTTATCAAGGCGGACCTGTCGCGGCCATGAATTTTCGGCCTCTTGCCTATCACCGGGCAAGCGCCGATAGGGCGGGGCGATGACCGACGCCTCGACTCTCTCGCCCTCCGTTCATCCTTCCGTGCCGCGCCCCGCCGCCCTTGCGCGCTGGCTCTGGGCGGTCGCGCTGCTGGTGATCGCCGTCGTGGCGGTGGGCGGTATCACGCGCCTCACTGAATCGGGGCTGTCGATTACCGAATGGAAACCCGTCTCGGGCGTGCTGCCGCCGCTGACCGAGGCAGGCTGGCTCGCCGAGTTCGAGAAATACAAGCAGATTCCCGAATATAAGGAAATCAATGCCGGAATGTCGCTCGCGGCGTTCAAGGGTATTTTCTTCTGGGAATGGCTGCACCGCATCCTCGGCCGGCTCGTCGGCATGGCGCTGCTTGTCCCGCTGGCCTTCTTCGCCTGGCGCCGCGCGATCCCTGCCGGATATGGCTGGCGGCTGTTCGGCCTCGCGGTGCTGGTGGGGCTGCAGGGCGCGATCGGCTGGTGGATGGTCGCCTCCGGCCTCGTCGACCGCACCGACGTCAGCCACTTCCGGCTGGCGCTCCATTTGCTGACGGCGCTGTTCCTGCTCGCGGCACTCGTCTGGACCGCGCGCGATTTCGCGCTGATGGCGCATGATCGCGCCGCGATCAGGCCGCCGCTGACCCGAATGGCGGGGGTGGTGATCGCGGTCCTTTTCTTCCAGCTCTTGCTCGGCGCATGGGTCGCGGGGCTCAATGCGGGTTACGTCGCGAGCACCTGGCCGTCGATGAACGGCCATTTCGTTCCCGAGGGGATCGACTGGTCGCATGGTGCGTGGTTCGCCTTCACCAACGATCCGTTCCTGATCCACTTCATCCACCGCTGGTGGTCGTGGGTCGCGGCGCTCGCCCTGCTGCTGCTCGCGCGCCGCCTGTCGCGGCGCGGCGCGCGGACCGAGCCGACGCTGCTCGTCGCCGTCGTCGCGGCGCAGATGACGCTCGGCATCCTGACCGTCGTCACCGGCATGTCGATGTGGATCGCGGTGCTGCATCAGGTGACCGGCGCGGTGCTGGTCGCGGTCACGGCGGCTTCGCTCCACCGGCTGGGCCGCTCGGGCGCATGATCGCGGCGGCGGGGCTCGGCGGCGCGCTGTTGCTGCTGGCAGCGCAGCCTTCCGTTTCGCCTTCGCCTGCCCCGCCGGCCGCTGTCGCGCCCGCTTTGCAGTTCGCACCGCCGCTCGATCGGCCGATGACCTATCGGGTTACGACGCGGCGGCTGGGGCGCGACGGGACGCTGATCAGTTTTTCGCTGACCTATGCGTTGCAATGGCAGCGCGCGGGGCGCGGCTACCAGCTCGTCGCGACGCTGCAGCGGATCGATTCCGATGCGCGGCCCGAAGTGACACGCGCGCTGACCGCGGTGCTCCAGCCGCTCGTCGGCGAGCCGATGACCTATCTGGTCGCACCCGACGGCAGCCGGGTCGAACTGATCGACGCCGACGCGCTGTGGGAGCGGGCGATGGCGCGGACGCAGGCGCTCGGCGCCGCGGCCGGGCAGGCGGAGGCGCAGCAGATGGCGGCGCTGATCGCCGCGCTGCCCATCGAACAGCGGAACGAGATGGCCAGCGCCGATATCCGCGCGCTGGTGGCGCCCGCGAACGCCGCGATCCCGACCGCGGGCGGGGCGAGCGTGTCGATCCGGCACGACGGCGCGATGCAGATGGTGGCGCAGGTCGAGCGCGAATCGCTTGCCGCCGGTGGTGCGGAGCAACCGCTCGAAACCGACAATCTGTGGACGATCGATACCGCGACCGGCCTTGTCGTTCGCGACCAAAGGCAGAGCTGGATCGTCGAACCCGGCAGCGCTGCGCGGACGCTCGTCGAGGAGCGGGTTCGCGCGCTGGAGCCCGTGGCAAAAGAGTGAAGGTATCATAATACCCGTCAGCAAAGCCGCGATATGCTTGACTTTGCGCCCCGGAAAGGTCATTGGCTCGCTCCGAAGCGCCGCTGAGTCCCTTCCCGGATCAGGCGGCGCGGTTTGTTTCGGGCGGCGGCATCGCCGTTCGTCCTAGTCCATCTCTGTCAAGGAGCGTGCCATGAAGGCGCTGACCAAGACGACTGTTTCGGCAAACGCTGCCACGGTCGAAAAGAAATGGGTGCTGATCGACGCCGAAGGTCTTGTTGTGGGCCGCGTTGCTTCGATCATCGCCAACATCCTGCGCGGCAAGCACAAGCCGTCGTTCACCCCGCACGTCGATTGCGGTGACAATGTCATCGTCATCAACGCGGAGAAGGTGGCGTTCACCGGCAACAAGCTGCAGGACAAGCGTTACTACAAGCACACCGGCTATGCCGGCGGCATCAAGGAAACCAGCCCCGCGAAGATCCTCGAAGGTCGTTTCCCCGAGCGCGTGCTCGAAAAGGCCGTCGAACGCATGATCCCGCGCGGTCCGCTCGGTCGCCAGCAGATGCGCAACCTGCGCATCTTCGCCGGCACCGAACATCCGCATGAAGGGCAGAACCCCGAAGTGATCGACGTCGCGTCGATGAACCGCAAGAACAAGGTGGGTGCATAATGGCTGACGAACAGACCATGACCGATCTCAAGGACCTCGCCGGCGCCGTCGAAGGCACTGTTGCGGCTCCCGTTTCGAACGCGCCGCTGCGCGAAAAGATCGTCGACAAGCAGGGCCGCGCCTATGCGACCGGCCGCCGCAAGGACGCTGTCGCCCGCGTGTGGGTCAAGCCCGGCACGGGCAAGATCACCGTCAACGGCCGCGATCAGGAAGTCTATTTCGCGCGCCCGACGCTGCGTCTCGTCATCAACCAGCCGTTCGGCCTGACCGAACGCACTGGCCAGTATGACGTCGTTGCGACCGTCAAGGGCGGCGGCCTGTCGGGCCAGGCGGGCGCCGTGCTGCACGGCATCGCGCAGGCGCTGACCCGTTTCGAACCGGCGCTGCGCAGCCCGGTCAAGGCGGCCGGCTTCCTGACCCGCGACAGCCGCGCCGTCGAGCGTAAGAAGTACGGCAAGGCGAAGGCCCGCCGCAGCTTCCAGTTCTCGAAGCGCTAACAGCTTTTTCCGCCGACGGGTGGAAAAGAGAAGGGCGGTCCGGCAACGGGCCGCCCTTTTTCGTTGGCCGTCCAACGATCGCGAATCAAGGGAGAGATGGCGGCATTGGTGTGGGCGCGGACGTTGCTTATCTCACCTTCGTCATCCCGGACTTGATCCGGGATCCACTGCGGCCTCGAAGTCATGGACCCCGGATCAAGTCCGGGGTGACGAAGAAGGAAATGTCCGCTTCCGGCCGATTCCGGACGCTCCGTCACGAGGCCAGCAGGTCAAATAAATGGATCATAGGCCCATTGCAGCAATGCCTGTCGCTGGCGCGGGCGGCAGAAGATGTTGCCGGGTTCGCAATTGGCGCGAATTTGCCCGGCATGGCGCGAAAAGCCGCGCCACCGCTTGATCTGGATCGCATCAATGTCGGGCAGGCGGCGGCCCATATAATAGCGGCAATACCATTGGAACCAGCCGCGCGGGTCGGGACCGTAAATCCACCCCTTGTCGCGCCAGACCGACAGCGGTTGCCGGCTTTTGACCCCGAAATAGTTGAGGCTTTCGTCGGCGATGTCGGCGGTCTTTGCCTTGCTGAACCACGATTTCGGAAATTCCGCCGTGCAGTCGTTGCAATATTTGCCTTCGAAAACGCCCATCTCCAGCATTTCCTGCGGGGTGAAATGCGGCGTGAAATCGGGATCGAAATCCTGCCCGGGGCGGGCGGTCAGGCGATAGCTGTAATCCGACTGCATCCTGTCGTGCACATGGACCAGCCGGCCCTTCTTCTCGCTCACAGCAACTCCAGACTTCCGAGGGCCAGGGCCTGTCGCGCCGGGCGTTCGGCCATGACCGCAAACATTTCGTCCCCGCGCGCCGTGCGCTCGACGCTCATCGACGCGAAGACCGCCATGAAATAGCCGCTGAGCGCACCGATGCGATAGTCGGTCCATAACGCTTCGGCATCGATTTCGATGCCCCGCGCGTCCAGCGCGGCGATCCAGTGATCGAAGGCCGGACGATCGGCCGCCGCGCGTTCGGCCGGATCGGCGATGCTGGTGCCGACCAGATAGGCGAGGTCGCTGGCACCGCTGCCGCGCCCGAGCGTCTGCCAGTCGACCAGCCAGCAGCGCGTTCCGTCGGGGGCGAAGAGGATATTGTCGATGCGAAGGTCGCCGTGCACGATCGTCCGCGCCGCAGGCGTGCGCGCGAGATAGGCGTCGAGCCGCTCGACGATCCCGGCGCCGAGGTCGAGCAGTTCGGGTGCGAGCCGCGCGGCATAGCGCTCGCGAAAGCCGAGATAGAATTGCGGGAACAGGCTGCGGATCAGGTCGCCGTTGTCGCGCGACAGCCAGGGCAATGTTTCGAGCCGCGGGTCGTTCCAGAGCAATGCGTGGAGCCCCGCCGCGGCGTCGATACAGGGCCGCAATCCCGCAAGGCCGGTACCGGCAAGCTGGTCGCCCTGCCGCGCCGGAGCGAGGTCCGAAAGGATGAGGACGAAGTCGACGTCGTCGGCCGCGATCTCGGCATGATAGCAATGCGGCGCCGCAACGCCGCTCCCCTCGGCAAGCTCGCGGTACCAGCTCACTTCCTTGACATAAGTGCCGGTGAGCTTGGCGATATTGCGGCTGGCCTCGTCATGGCTCGGGCATTTGGCGACGACGCTGGCCGGGGCTTCGACGCCGTCCGCCCAGTCGAGCGCCAGCCGGAAGCTGTCGCACATCTGGCCGGTGCCGACAGGGGTTGCCGTAAAGCCGCGTAGCGCGCCCGGTTCCTGTCCCAGCTTCGCCGCGAGCCACGCCGGGCTCATGGCGCCGGGCGCGGTCGGAAAGCTCAAGGTGCCGGGTCCATCAGGCCGGCGAGGCCGGTGGGCGCGTGCGGGCCGACGAACAATTGCTCGAGCACGCCGACGCCGGTGTCGCTGCGGTCGCCGTCGGTCAATTCGGCGCGTACCAGCGCCTGGACATGCATCGCGAGCGGATTGCCCCACGTACGATCGGCTTCCGACAGGCTGTCGTGCGCGACCTTCAATCCGCCATGGTCGAAGCCATGACCCCAGACGGGATGCGTGTAGCCGAGCCCGCTCATCGCAAACATCGGCCCGGTCGGCGTCAAGGTCAGCCGGGTCGAGGCGTCGAAATCGGCAGTCAATTTGCCAAGGCGGCGCGTTCGCGGCTGCCATTCGGCGGCGAAGCCGGGGTCGGCATAATGGCGTTCGCCGCCGTTCGCGCCGACGATCACCGCCCGGCGGTTCCACGGACTGCCTGCGCCGTCGTCGTTGCTGTGGAAGAAGAGCGAGCGATCGGCGAAATTACACGGCGTCCACAGCCAGAAGAACTGGCTGAAATTTCCCTCCGGCGGCGGCTGCGGTTCGGCGGCGCCGACGGGACGGATGCCCCAGCTCCGGTCGCGCGTTCCGGCCCAGCCGGCATCGACATCGACGCGCGTGCCGTCGACCGAAAGCCAGCCCGACCAATGGCCGTTCTGCGTCATCCGCGTATAGTCCATGAACAGCCGCGTCCCGTTACGGCGCGTGAAGCGCGGCTCCTCGATCGGGAAGTGGCGCGCGGTGAAATGAAGTTCGGCGGCGAGCGGGCCGTCGTTCGCCGCGATGCGCAAGCTCAGCCGTTCGAGCGGTTCGTCGATCGCGATTGCGATCGGGCCGACCGCCAAATCGAGCCGCTCGCCTGCCGAGCGGCGGCTGGCGCGCAGATTATGCTGCACGCCGTCGACGATGACGCAGAAGGCAGCATCGACGATGCCGAGCTGCGGGTAAAAGCCCATCGCGGCAGCGAAGAAGACCGACCCGTCGGGGCTGTAGCCGTTGAAGAAATAGCGATCGTAGAAATTGCGATCGGTGCCGGCAAACGCAATCGGCTCGGCGCTCTGGTGCAGCGGGAAATCATCGCCCTTGGTCAGCATCGTTCCTCATCCCGTTTTTTGTTGCAACCTAACGGGAAGCGCGTCGGCGTCAATGCAGCGTCAATGTACGGGGGGATCGACCGGCGGTATCGCGCGCACCGGCGCGACGGGCTCGCCGGGTTCGCGCGGCGGAAGGGCGTCGGGCGGCACATCGGGAATCTGCATGTCGGGCGTGGCGATCTTTTCGACATTACGAACGCGCACCGCCAGCGTACCGTCGGCGAGGCGCAGCTCGTTGAAGCTTGGCGGGGTCGAGCGAATGCGCTGCGACAGGGTGCCCGCGCCGATCATGCGGATCGGGCCGGCCGGGGTCGGCTGGACGAGGTCGAAGGCATCGTGGACATGCCCGGTGAGCACCGCCGCGACGCCGCGCGCGGCCAGCTCGCGCAGCGCGCGGGTGCCGCCACGGGTGAGCGCCCGGCCGCGGGTTCCAGCCTCGACGAGCGGATGGTGCGCGGTGACGAGTGCGGCAGTTCCGGGAGGGAGCGCATCGATGGCAGCGAGCGTCTTGGCGAGCGCTTTTTTCGTCACCCAGCCCTTCGACCAGTCGAGCCGCCATTGCGCCCGCGCCGTCGTCTTGAGCGGCACGATCGCGACGCCGGGCAGGTCGAGCTCGCGTTCGACGAGCCGTTCGATGCCGCGAATGCGCCGATAGGGATAAAAGAAGCGCGCGAACGGGTTGAAATAGGGCAGGTCATGGTTGCCGACCTCGACCGTCACCGGCACGTCGAGCGCGCCGATCCAGTCGCAGGCGGCGGCAAATTCGCGGCTCCGCGCGCGCATCGTCAGGTCGCCGGTGATCAGGATCGCGTCGGGCCGGTCGCGGCGCACGATATCGCGGAACCAGTCGAGCGCGGCGCGGTCCTCCAGCCCGAAGTGCAGGTCGCTGATATGGAAAAGCAGCGTCATTGCGTCGCGATGAAATCGACTTTGCTGGCGCCGAGGGCGAAGCATGCAGGCGAGGCAAGCTCGGCGAGCTCGCCGTCATATTCGAGGCTGATCGGCCGCGCGCTTTCGAGAATGATCGTTTCGCCGACCGCGATCTCCTCGCTCGGCCCGTCGCGGAAATCGCCGCCGAGCCAGGCGAGACCGTGGCGCAGCACGTCGGCGGTGCCTTCGGTCAATATGCCGTCGGCGCGAACGCCCTGTTCGGTCGGGGTCAGGATGATCGCAGGATAGTTTTTCGTCTGCCCTGCGACGCGGACGCCGGGGGCGTTCAGCATCGCGTCGAGCGCGTCTGGCGCTTCCCCGGCCGCCTCGATCAGGCCATCCTGACGCATCGTCTCACGCACTTCGGCCCAATGCGTTGCGGGCCCCGCGACGACGGTGATGAAGGCGGTGCCCGCCTCGCCGCGGACGATCGGTATCGCCTGCCGCCGGCCTTTTCCGGACAGCGCATCGGCGAGGATGTCGGGCGCCGCCCGGTCGCCGTGCAGCGCCTTCGACAGCAGGTTGAGCGTCCCGCCCGGAAGCGGCAGGACCGCACCGTTCCACCCGGCGGCCCCGGTTGCGGCGGCGTTGATCGTTCCGTCGCCGGTCCAGACGAGCAAAAGGTCGATGGCCTGCCGCTTGAGTTCGGTCGCATCGGGAATCTGGTCGTCGGGCAGGGCAAAGGTTGCGGCGAGCGGCGCGCCGGCGGCGCGGCAGCTTTCCACAATCTGTTCGAGCACGGCTTCGTCATGGCTGCCGGACTGGCTGTTGCAGACGAGCGCGGGGCGGGCGAAGGGGCTGGTCATGCCCTTTTCTACGCATGAGCGCGCGAAAGGTCACCTCGTTCGGATGCGGGTTCGGATCATGGCCCGCTTGTTCGCGGGCGCGCGGCACTGTAGGGCGCGGAACCTATGGCAAGGCGCGAAGCCAAAGGACGGCGGTTGATCAAGATCCTGATAGTCGTGGGACTGCTGATCCTGCTGTTCGGCGGCGGCGGGCGGATGATCCTTGCGGGCGGCGCCAAGTCGCTCAACCTCGGCGACCGGCTGCTCGGCGACGGCGACGGTGCCACCCTGCAGGTCGCGGGGCAGCCCTATGGGCCGGGGCCGCGCAACATGCTCAACATCTGGGTGCCGACGGGGACGCAAAAGACCGACCGGCTGCCGGTGATCGTCTGGCTGTATGGCGGCGGCTGGTACAGCGGCGCGCGCGACGATTACGGCTTTGCCGGGCGCGCCTTTGCCAAGCAGGGCTTCATCGTCGTGATCCCCGATTACCGGATCGTCCCCGAAGGGCATTGGCCGGACTTTCTGCAGGACAGCGCGGCGGCGGTCGCATGGACCGAAAAGCATATTGCAGCCTATGGCGGCGACCCCGGCCGGATCGCGCTGGCGGGGCATTCGGCGGGCGCCTATAATGCGGTGATGCTCGCGCTCGACCCGCAATGGATGCGCGAAGCGGGCAGCGATGCATCGGCAATCCGCGGCGTCGCGGCGCTGGCGGGCCCCTATGACTTCCTGCCGTTCGAAAAGGGCGGCCGCGCCGACGTCGCGATGGGCGATATCCGTCCGGCCGAGCGGACCCAGCCGATCCAGTTCGTCCGCGCCGACGCGCCGCCGCTGTGGCTTGGCCATGGCACCGCCGATACGGTGGTGCGGGTGCGCAACAGCCAGAATCTGGCGGCTGCGATGCAGCGGGCCGGCGGGGCAGCGACGCTGCGCACATACGAGGGGCTCAGCCATAACGACCTCGTGATGGCGCTGACCGGGCCACTCGCATACAAGGGGCCGATCCTTGCCGAGGCGACCGACTTCCTGCGCGGTGCGACCGCGCGCCGGCTGCCGCCCGCTTCATGACCGCTCCGATCCCCGCCATCGTCATGGCCGGCAGCCGTCCCGGACCCGACCCGCTGCTGACGGGCAGCGGCGCGTCGACCAAGGCGCTGCTGCCGGTCGCGGGACAGCCGATGCTCGTCCATGTCGTGCGCGCACTTCGCGCTTCGCCGCTGGTCGGGCCGATCACGGTGCTGGCGCAGAACAGCGCCGAGCTTGCCGCCGAGCCGGGGCTAGCGGGGCTTGCCGACATGCATTTCGCCGATTCGGGCGCCGGGATCAGCAGCTCGCTCGCCGCAGCGCTGCCGCCCGGCGACGATCCGGTGCTGGTGACGACCGCCGACAATGTGCTGCTTACCCCGGCGATGATCGCCGAGTTTCTGGCGGGAGCCGAGGGCAGCGATGTCGCGGTGGCGATGGTCGAAAAGGATGTGCTGCTCGCGCGCTATCCCGAATCGAAGCGCACCTGGCTTAAATTTCGCGGCGGCTGGTGGTCGGGCGCGAACATGTTCCGGCTGCGCGGGCGGCGCGTGCTGCCGCTGCTCGACTTTTGGGGACGGATCGAGCGCGACCGCAAGAAGGGGCTGAAGATCATCGCCGCCTTCGGACCCTGGCTGTTGATCGGAGCGTTGCTGCGGCTGTTCACGATCCAGCAGGGGATCGCGCGCGCCGGACTGCGGTTCGGGCTGAAGGCGACGGTCGTCCCGATGTCCGAGGGCGAGGCGTGCATCGACGCCGACAAACCGGTCGACATCGAACTGATCGAGAAGATCATGGCGGGGCGGAACGCCTCCTAGTTTCCGTTCGTGTCGAGCGAAGTCGAGACACCCCTCGACCTTATTCTTGGCGCGATGGGCATCTCGACTTCGCTCGATGCGAACGGGGATGAGAGGTCAGGTGTTTGCCAGCGTCTCGTCCACTGCTGCGGTCGCGATCGCCAGTTCTTCCTCATAAGGGATCGTCGCATCGATATCGACGATCGGCGCGCCATTGAAGGTCAGCAGCGGCACCGTTTCGACCTTGCGGGTGATCAGGGCGCGATCGTGATCGGGCTTGCGCGCCATCACCGTGTCGACGTCGACGTGCAGGCGAATCACCAGCGTCGGCACATAAGCCGCCATTTCGGCATAGAGCGCGCGTTCCTCGGCCTGCATCGCCGTCAGGCGCGCGTTCGTCGCACGGCCGGCAAGGATCGGGCCATCGTGGAGGCCGGGCACCTCAAGCTGCGGATAGCGGTCGGTGACGATGGTGATGCCGGCGCGGCGTGCGCCAAGCAGGCTTTCGAACTTGGCGCGGCGCTTTTTCGACTTGTTCAGCGCATAGCGCGCCGCGAACAGCCCGGGGATCGGCTCCCCGGGTTCGCGGAGGCGATCGGCGATGCCGTCGAGGAAGCGGTGCAGCGGCGGGCCGATGACCGGCCAGCGCCCGATGCGCCGTCCCTGTTCGCCCGAGCCGAGGCCGAGGTAGCCGCTCTCCGCCTTGCGCGTTTGCTGCACATGCGCGAGCAGGTCCGCCGACAGGGTCGACTTGCCCGACCCGTCGCTGCCGACCACCGCGATTAGAGGAGCTAAACGCTCCTCGGGTGCAATCAGGGGAGCGAGATCGCTCCCCATTTGATCAGCTCAGTTCCTTGAAGAAGCCGACCATCTTCAATCCGCCGATAATGAAGCGGACGACGACGAGCGCACCAAAGGCATAAACCCAGGTCCACTGCTGCGGCGTCAGGACGTCGAAGTTGAAGTCGAGGCGCGCGAACCAGGTCAGGAAGACCGTCGTTGCGAGCAGGAACAGCTTGTTCTGTTCGCGCCAGATCATCCGCTTCCACCAGAAGGGGTACTTCGGCTTCACCCAGCCGTGGAGGCGCGGGAGGAGGGCGGGGACGTCCTTTGCCCATTCGGCATGCGCGGCGCCGAACTTTTCACGCAGGAACTCTTCCTCATAGATCGAGATGCGCTCGTAGATCAGGATCGCGAGCAGGAAGACGATCGCGCCGAACACCCAGCTTCCCGACAGCATCGCGAGGCCGGTGAAATTGAGGATGCGCCCGACATAGAGCGGGTTGCGCACGAGGCTGTACGGCCCGGTGGTGTTGAGTTCGCTCGCCTCGGCGGCGACCTTGGCGCGGCCCGACGTGCCGAGCGCGGCCCAGCCGCTGGTGAAGACACGGACGATTGCGCCGGCACTGGCGACGCCGAGCGACAGCCAGAACCACGCGCAGTCGCCGAAGGCTGTCTGGAACGGACCCCAGTCCTTGCTGCACCAGGCGATCAGCACCGAGATGGCGATGGTGATGTAGATATAGGTGCCGCGAATAAAGAAAAGGCGCTTGCCGCTGCGGGCGAGTTCTTGCTGGTACATGGATATTCCGCCTGTTGGCCGCAGGTGCGGCAATTACGTGGCGTCCCCTCTAACCGTTTTTGCGGCCAAAATAAGACGGAAAGTTACACGAGCCGCAGCTTGCGCGCCGTCTTGCCCAGCGAGGCGCGGTCGGCGTGGGGCAGGGCGAAACGCAGCGACGACCAGATCGCGGCGGCCGCGATGACGACGATCAGCGGCAGCGCGACCGGATCGGGCAGCCGGCTGACAACCAGCGCGAGCCCGCCCGCGGCAAGGGTGATGAACAGGCCGCGCAGCGCAACCGTCGGGAATTGATGGTCGAAGGGATGGAGCCGCTCCGCCGCCGCGAGCTGGAGCATCGGGACGCCGGCCATCACGACAAGGCCGATCGACATGGCGAGCGTGACGCCGGTGAGCTCGTCCATATGGCCGACGATCAGCCAGCCCGAAGCGAGCGCGACGATCACGCCGAAGATTGCGGCGGTGAGCTGGTGGCGGAAGGCGGCGACAACCTGGAGAACGGGCATCGAGATGCCGAGCACCGCCTCCAGCGCGCGCGCGAACAGCAGGATGACGACGGCGCCCTGCGCAACATCGGCCTGATGCCCGAACAGGCTGAGCAGCGACGAACTGCCCGCCGCGAGCACCGCCGCGAGCGGCAGCGCGATCGCGGCGATCAGGCGGGTCGCATAGGCATAGATATCGGCGACCTGCGCGCGGTCCTCGCGCTCGGCGCTCGCCGCGAGCGGCGCCATGACATAGACGAAGGCGATGCGGACGAGCTGGACGACGCTGGAGAGCTTGCGCGCGATCGTGAACAGCGCCGATGCGCTCGCGCCCGCGGCGCCGGGCAGCAGCAGGTTGAGGATCAGCGCGGGGGCATCGCCGAACAGCCGCGCGATGATGTTCGACGGGAGGATCGACAGCCCGGCCCAGAAGGTATTGCGCGCGGTTTCGGTGACCAGCGGCCCGCGTCCGAGATCGGCAAAGCTGTAATAACGGCGGAGCAGGCGGACGCAGAGGATCGCGGTGATGGCGAGCGAACAGAGGTGGGCGATGAACAGTCCCTTGAGCCCGAGCCCGCCGGCAAAGAACAGCCCCGCGAACACCAGCCGCATGATCTGTTCCCAGACGATGCGCAGGCGGATTTCGGCGCCGAACACCATGCGGGCGCGCATCGCCGAGGTCGCGATCTCGACGAAGGCCCATAGCGGCAGCGCCCACACGAAGAGCTGGATCGCGGGGGTGACGAGCGCGCGGTCCTTTTCGGCGACGTTGAGCAGTGGCGCGAGGTCGCCCGCGAAGATCGCGATCAACGCGGCAACGATAAGGCACGGACCGACGCCGAAGATCATCGCGGTGCGCAGCGCCGCGGCCGCCTCCGCGTCGCTTGCGGACTGGGGGACGGTGCGTTGCATCGCGCTCGTCATCCCGGTGTCGAAGATATTCTCGAGCAGGTTGATCGTCGCCCACAGCACCGCATAGAGGCCGTAACCCGCAAGCCCGAACATCAGCACATAGAGCGGCTGCGCGACGATCTCGACCACCGCGCCCAGCCGCGCGAGGATCGTCGTGCCGAGCCCGCGCGCGACGCTGCGGCTGGTAACGGCGGGCTGGGCGGCGGCGTCTTCGCTCATCCTTGCGCCCCTAGCGGCTTGCCATCATGGCTACCAGCGGCTTTCGCGCTTTTGCGCCATCCACCCCTTGCCGACTCCCTCAATCGGGTCTAGTCGGACCGCGATTGCATAGGGGAAACCGCGATATGGCCGAATTCCGTCTGCCCAAGAACAGCCGCCCGCAAAAGGATGGCAAGGTCCACAAGGCCGAAGGCGCGGCCGCGGTCAAGACGTTCAAAGTCTATCGCTACGATCCCGACAGCGGCCAGAATCCGCGCTTCGACACCTTCGAGATCGATACCGAAAAATGCGGCCCCATGGTGCTCGACGCGCTCATCAAGATGAAGAGCGAGCAGGACAGCACCCTGACCTTCCGCCGCTCGTGTCGCGAGGGCATTTGCGGTAGCTGTTCGATGAACATGAACGGCAAGAACGGCCTCGCCTGCACCACCGCGATCGAGGATCTGAAGGGCGACGTCACGATCACTCCGCTGCCGGCGATGGACGTGATCAAGGATCTCGTCCCCGACTTCACCCATTTCTATGCGCAATATGCGTCGATCGAGCCGTGGCTGAAGACCAAGACGACGACGCCGAGCGGCAAGGAGCGGCTGCAGTCGCCCGAGGAACGCGAAAAGCTCGACGGGCTTTACGAGTGCATCCTGTGCGCCTGCTGCTCGACGAGCTGTCCCAGCTATTGGTGGAACAGCGACAAGTTCCTCGGCCCGGCGATCCTGCTCCAGGCCTATCGCTGGCTCGCCGACAGCCGCGACGAGATGACCGGCGAACGGCTCGACGAGCTGGAAGACCCCTTCCGCCTCTATCGCTGCCATACGATCATGAACTGCTCGAACGCCTGCCCCAAGGGGCTGAGCCCGGCGCGCGCGATCGCCGAGATCAAGAAGCTGGAAGCCGAGCGGCAGGTCTGATGCGGGGCTGGCTGCCGGCGCTGGTTGCGCTGGCGCTGGCCGGCTGCGCAGCAAATCCTGAGGTCGAAGCGGTGCCCGCGCCGCGCACTTATGCGCATGGCATCGGCGGGGCGACCTTCCTGATCGGCGGCAGTTTCGCGCCCGGCCGCTCGCCCGACGGCAACAGCCTGATCCTCTATGGTCCCGAGGGTGCCTTCGTGATCGACAGCGGCCGGCACGCCGAGCATCTGACGGCGATCAAGCAGGGGCTGAGCGGGATCGGCATGACGCCGGTCGCGATCGTCAATACCCACTGGCATCTCGACCATATCAGCGGCAATCCGGCGCTGAAGGCGGCGTTTCCGGACATCAAGGTCTATGGCACGTCGGCGATCGACGGGGCGTTGACGGGTTTCCTTGCGGCAAGCGCCGCGTCGTCGCGCAAGGCGCTGGCCGAAGGCGCCGTCCCGGCGAGCGCGGTTGCGGATGTCGAGGGTGACCTTGCGACGATCGCGCGCGGCGCGGAACTGCGGCCCGACGTCGTCGTTGACGAGACGCGCGACGTGGCGATCGCCGGCCGGCCGTTGTCGCTGCGCGTCGCGCACCGCGCGGTCACCGAGCGCGACCTGTGGATCTACGACGCGCCCGAAAAGCGCGCGATCGTCGGCGACCTCGTCACGCTGCCAGTGCCGTTCCTCGACACTGCCTGTCCGGAGGGCTGGATGAAGGCGCTCGATGAAGTGGCGGCTTCCGGCGCGGAGCAGATCGTTCCCGGGCACGGTCCGATCATGTCGCTCGTGGATTTCGAGCGCTGGAAGCGAGCTTTCGTCGATTTTATCGCTTGCGCGAAGGGGACGGGCGCGCTTGAGGCTTGTTCGGCGGGCTGGCTCGCCGGCGCCGCACGATGGGCCGACGACAATCGCCCGCGGACGAAGGCGATGGCGGATTATTACGGCGAGCTGGTGCGCTCGGGCAAACTGGATGGATATTGCAAGGCATGAATGACGGGATCGAGGAACCGAAGCGCCGCGACAATTTCAGCGCCGAGGAACTGGCGGACGGATGGGTGAGCTGGAACCTCAAGGACCCGAGCCGTTTCAACGCCTTTATCGAACCTTTGTCGGTGCGCGCCGAGCCCGACACGTCCGACGGCCGCCCGCAGGCCCGCGTCCGCATGATCCCCGAACGCAAGCACAGCAATCTTGGCAATAATGTCCATGGCGCGGTAACGCTGGCGCTCGTCGACATCGCGCTGTTTGCGGCGTCGCACCAGTTCGGTTCGCTGAACGCTGGCCATTCGGTGACGCTCGACCTGTCGACCCAGTTCGTCGGCGCGGGGAGGCTGGGCGAACCGCTCGACGCCGTGGTCGAGCTGGTGCGCGAGACCGGCCGGCTGATCTTCCTGCGCGGACTGGTCGTGCAGGGGGCAAAGGACGAGCATATCGTGCTGACCTTTGCGGGCACCATTCGCAAGGCGAGCAAGGATCGCGGCTGATGTCGGTGCTCGCCGAATATGACGCGCTGGTCGCCGCGGGCGAACTCAGGCCCGACCCCGAACAGCGTGCCGCCGCGGAGCGGCTGAACCGGCTCCAGGCCGAACTCGAAGCATCGCCGCCGCGCGGCAGCCTGCTGTGGCGTCTGACCGGCCGCAAGCCCGAGGCGCCGCGCGGGGTCTATCTGTGGGGTTCGGTCGGGCGCGGCAAGTCGATGCTGATGGACCTGTTTTACGACGCGCTGCACATCCAGCGCAAGAAGCGCGTCCATTTCCACGCCTTCATGCTCGACGTCCATGCGCGGATGCGCGAGGTGCGCAAAAGCGAGAGCGGCGACCCCATTCCGCTCGTCGCCGACGCGCTGGTCGAAAATGTCCGCTGCCTCGCCTTCGACGAGATGGTGGTCAACAACAGCGCCGACGCGATGATCCTGTCGCGCCTGTTCACCGCGCTGATCGAACGCGGGGTGACCGTGGTCGCGACCTCGAACCGGCCGCCGAAGGATCTCTACAAGGATGGTTTGAACCGCGAGCATTTCCTGCCGTTCATCGCGCTGGTCGAGGAACGGCTCGACGTGATGGGCCTCAACGGTCCGACCGACTATCGCCGCGACCGGCTTGGCGACGGCGCGCGGTGGTTCGTACCCGCCGACGAGGCAGCGAGTGCGGCGCTGTCGGCCGCTTTCTTCCGCCTCACCGATTATCCGCCCGAAGATCGCTCCAAGGTGCCGACGCTCGACCTCGACGTCGGCGGCGGACGGACGCTGCACGTTCCGAAAGCGCTGAAGGGGGTGGCGGTCTTCTCGTTCAAGCGGCTGTGCGGCGAGGCGCGCGGGGCGTCCGACTATCTCGCGGTCGCGCGGCACTTCCACACCGTGATCATCGTCGGCATCCCGCGCATGGGGCCCGAGAACCGCAACGAGGCGGCGCGCTTCGTGACGCTGATCGATGCGCTCTACGAATATAAGGTCAAGCTGCTGGCGAGTGCGGCGGCGATGCCCGACGACCTTTATGTCGCGGGCGACGGGGCGTTCGAGTTCGAGCGCACGGCGAGCCGGTTGTCGGAAATGCAGTCCGACGATTACCTCGCGCTAGGCCACGGCCAGGAGGATGCCGCCTAATATCTTGCCCCAGCGCGACGAGTTGAGCGTCACGGAGACGACATCGCGGACATAGCGGACTTCGTGCGCGAGATGCCCAATGCCCTGTTCGATTTTACGGCGCAGCGTGCGCAGCGGTTTGGGCGCCGCGATACCGATCCGTCCTGGCCGTGCGGGCGGGGCAGGCAGCGTTGCCAGGCCGCCGCTCGTCACGCGCGCGTCGTCCGCGACGGCGCGGCACAGCGCCTCCATGCGGGCGGCGGCGAGATGGTTCGGCACCTCGCGGTCGCGGCTCAGCAATTCGAAACTGTGGCTGAACGCCGAGAACTGGATCGCGCCGCTTGCCGCGCTATGGTCGAGCGCGTCGCGCATCTCCTGTTCGGACATTGCGCAAAGCTGGGCGGGACGGAAACTGTTGGCGCGGTCCATCAGCCCGCTGACCGGAACCTCGACGACGCCCAGATGTTCGCGCATGCCAAGATCGCCCGCGTCGAGCGAAATGGCGCAGCCATGGCCGAGATAGGCGCCGTTGAAGCTGCTGTCGAAGCGAAAGCCCAGCGCCGCGAGCGCGCGGAGCGTGTCGTCATTGGCGCCGAAATTGCCGGCGCGAAACGCGGTTGGGCGGGGCGCGCCCGCCCCGACCAATATGTCGCGGGCAAAGCCGATCAGCTTTTTCTGGGCCGCAAGCGGAAAATCGCCGATATTGCGCCCGGTGAGGTGGCCAGCCGGGTTGAACATCGCAAATTTCAGCCACTCGGTATGGATATGAAGCTGTACCTCGTGGCCGCGCCGGACGATCGGCTGGACGATCGCGTCGATGATTTCGGGGCCGTAAACCAGCGCGGGCATCGGATCGACGAAATAGACCCCCGTCAGACCATAGCGATCGAGCATGTCCATCTGGAAATGGATCCCGAAATCACCGTCGCGGCAGCGGCCGAGGATCGAGCTTTCGAAATTGGCACGCGCATCGGCGCCCCGTTGATAGAGGCGCGCCGACAATTCGGTGTCGAAGCTGATGATGGCCCGTGTCATCCCGGCCAATCTAGCCCGGGGGCGGTATAGGGACGGTTAACCCGAAACTGCGGCGATTCCGGGGCGCCCGATCAAAAACGGAAACTGACATCCACGCCCGCCCCCTTGGTGTCGCCCCACGGAAAAATCTGCACCCGTTCGTTCGCTTTGCTGGTGATGAGATGCCCGGTTGCCGTCCCGATCGCTGCGCCGACGAGCACGTCGCCGACCCGGTGCTTTTTGGCCTCGACGCGCGACAGGCCGACGAACGAGGCGACAAGATAAGCGGGCAGTCCGGCTTCCCAGCCATGGCGGTTGTGCAGCGTCGCGGCGGCCGCAAAGCTCGTCGAAGTATGGCCCGAAGGAAAGCTCTTGTTATCGCTGCCGTCGGGGCGGCGCGACGGGAAGGCTTCTTTCAGTCCCTGCGTGATCAGCATCGTGCCGCCGATGCTGCCGCCCGCCTGCAGGACGCCCTCCCAGTCGCCTTCGACTGCCGGCACCGCGAAGGCGGCGACGACGAGCGCATTCTTGGCGATCGTACCTGCATCGTCCCAGCCGTCTTCGCTGGCGCTGACCGGCGCGGCGAGACCAAGCGACAGGGCTGCGGCGAGGACGGGAACAAAGCGCGGCGAGATTTGTTTCATGCGAAGCGAGCTTATGCCGCTGTCATGCAAAGGCAAGGAAAAGCCGTCAGGATGGCGCGAAACCATCCGGCGATGCGCATGCTGCCACCCCTCTCACCTCTCTTAATGTTATTGCGAACTATTATCAAAAAAAGGCGGATTTTCGTCCTTTTCGCAGTTGTTTCCTTAAGGGAATCGGCGTAGGGGCGTCGCCAGTCTTGGGACCGGCATGGCGCTTTAGCCCGTGCGCCGACCGGTCTGTGAACCAAATGCCGGGCTTGCCAGGAAGGGAGTGCCGCGCGCCATGGGACGCAAGAAGATCGCTTTGATCGGAGCCGGGAATATCGGCGGAACGCTGGCGTTGCTCGCCGCGCAGAAGGAACTGGGCGACGTCGTCCTGTTCGACGTCGTCGAAGGCGTGCCGCAGGGCAAGGCGCTCGACCTGTCGCAGGTCGGCCCGATCGCGGGCTTCGACGCGAAGATCACCGGCACCAACGATTACAAGGATATCGCAGGCGCCGACGTCATCATCGTCACCGCCGGTGTCGCCCGTAAGCCGGGCATGAGCCGCGACGACCTGCTCGGCATCAACCTCAAGGTCATGAAGGCCGTCGGCGAAGGCATCAAGGCCAACGCTCCCGACGCGTTCGTCATCTGCATCACCAACCCGCTCGACGCCATGGTGTGGGCGCTGCGCGAATTCTCGGGGCTCCCGCACAACAAGGTCGTCGGCATGGCCGGCGTGCTCGACTCGGCGCGCTTCAGCCACTTCATCGCCGACGAATTCGACGTGTCGGTGAAGGATGTGAACACTTTCGTGCTCGGCGGTCATGGCGACACGATGGTCCCCGTCGTCCGTTACTCGACCGTCAACGGCATCCCTGTCCCCGACCTCGTCAAGATGGGTCTGTCGTCGCAGGACAAGATCGACGCGATCGTCAAGCGCACCCGCGGCGGCGGCGGCGAGATCGTCGCGCTGCTCGGCACCGGTTCGGCCTTTTACGCCCCCGCTGCTTCGGGTATCGCGATGGCCGAAGCCTATCTGGGTGACCAGAAGCGCATCCTGCCCTGCGCAGCCTATGTCGACGGCCAGTACGGCCTTGACGGCCTTTATGTGGGCGTTCCGGTGCTGATCGGCGCCGGCGGTGTCGAGAAGATCGTCGAGATCGAACTCGACGATGCCGACAAGGCGGGCCTGCAGGTCTCGGTCGATGCGGTCAAGGAACTGCTGGACGCGTGCAAGTCGCTGGATCCGTCGCTGGCTTAAGCCGGATATGGTCGCCATCCTCTTCCTGCTTCTCCCCCTGCCGTTTTTGCTGCTGGGGTATTTCGGGAAATGGAAGGTGACGGCGGCGATCATCGGGCTGCTGGGCTTGTGGCTGGTATACATCTTATACCTCCATCGGACTGGCGACCCGAACGATCCATCGTTGAATGAATATGGCGCCCAGATTTTCCCTTATTTCCTGGGCGTGCTGATCGCAGGAATGTCTTTGGCCCACGGTATCGGTTGGAGCGTTCGCTATTTGAAGACTCGGTTCGATGATAATCGCGCTAGGTCAAAACTCGGAGAGACTTTCGAATGAGCATCCTCATCGACAAGAATACAAAGGTCATCACGCAAGGGATGACCGGTGCCACCGGCACCTTCCACACCGAACAGGCGCTCGCCTATGGCACGCAGATGGTCGGCGGCGTGACGCCGGGCAAAGGCGGTTCGACGCACATCGGCCTGCCGATGTTCAACACGGTCGAAGAAGCGAAGCATGCGACGGGCGCGACCGCGTCGGTCATCTATGTGCCGCCGCCGTTCGCCGCCGACTCGATCCTCGAGGCGATCGATGCCGAGGTCGAGCTGATCGTCGCGATCACCGAAGGCATTCCGGTGCTCGACATGGTCAAGGTGAAGCGCGCGCTGTCGGGTTCGAAGTCGCGGCTGATCGGCCCGAACTGCCCCGGCGTGCTGACCCCCGACGAGTGCAAGATCGGCATCATGCCGGGCAACATCTTCAAGAAGGGCAGCGTCGGCGTCGTCTCGCGCTCGGGCACGCTGACCTATGAAGCGGTGTTCCAGACGTCGAACGTCGGCCTCGGCCAGACGACCGCGGTCGGCATCGGCGGCGACCCGGTCAACGGCACCAACTTCATCGACGTGCTCGAACTCTTCCTTGCCGACGAAGCGACCAAGTCGATCATCATGATCGGCGAAATCGGCGGCGACGCCGAGGAGCAGGCCGCGCAGTTCCTGATCGACGAAGCGAAGCGCGGCCGCAAGAAGCCGATGGCCGGCTTCATCGCGGGTCGCACGGCACCTCCGGGGCGCCGCATGGGCCACGCCGGGGCGATCGTGTCGGGTGGCAAGGGCGACGCCGAAAGCAAGATCGCGGCGATGGAAGCCGCCGGCATCAAGGTGTCGGCGAGCCCGTCGGAGCTCGGCACGACGCTTGCCGAAGTGCTCAAGGAACGCGTCTGAGCCAACCGGCCCGCCGGCAGGCTTTGCCGGCGGGCCTCCGCTCCCCATATAAGATGACAACCCTTTCCTCCCCGTGGAAAAGCAGATGAACCTCGAACGACAAAGCTTCGACATCGACGAGCCCCAGGCCGGCCCGAGCTGGGCGCCGAAGAACTGGCCCAGCATCGACAGCGACGACCTGACCGCCGCGCTCGATCCGCAGCAGATGCAGGTCGCGGTGAAAGCCGCCGCCGCGAAAGCCGGCGCTCCGCTGTCGAACGCCGAAGTCGAGCGCGCCGCGGACGATTCGATCCGCGCGATGATGCTGATCCGCACCTACCGCGTGCGCGGACACCTTGCCGCCAACCTCGATCCGCTGGGGCTCAGCCAGCGTGAGCTGCCCGCCGACCTCACTCCCGAATATCACGGTTTCGCTGGCGCCGATCAGGATCGTCCGATCTGGATCGGCGGCACGCTCGGCCTCGAAAAAGCGACGATCCGGGAGATCGTGGCGATCCTGCGCGCCAATTATTGCGGCAATGTCGGCCTCGAATATATGCACATCGCCGATATCGAGGAGCGCCAGTTCCTGCAGGAACGAATGGAAGGTGCCGACAAGATCATCGAATTTTCGGTCGAAGGCAAACGCGCCATCCTGAACAAGGTGATCGAGGCCGAGGAGTGGGAGAAATTCCTCGCGCGCAAATATGTCGGCACCAAGCGCTTCGGCCTCGATGGCGGTGAATCGATGATCCCGGCGATGGAATCGATCATCAAATATGGCGGCCAGTACGGCGTCAAAGAGATCGTCTATGGCATGGCGCATCGCGGGCGGCTCAACATGCTCGCCAACGTGCTCGCCAAGCCGTATCAGGTGATCTTCCACGAATTTTCGGGCGGCAGCGCCAACCCCGACGATGTCGGCGGATCGGGCGACGTCAAATATCACCTCGGCACCTCGACGGACCGCGAGTTCGACGGCATTTCGGTGCATATGTCGCTGGTTCCGAACCCCTCGCATCTCGAGGCGGTCGATCCGGTCGTGCTCGGCAAGGTGCGTGCGCAGCAGGTGGCGCGCGGCGACCTGACCGAACATGCGCAGGTCCTGCCGGTGCTGATCCACGGCGACGCGGCCTTCGCGGGACAGGGGATCGTCTGGGAGTGCCTCGGCTTCTCGGGCATCCGCGGCTACAACACCGGCGGTTGCATCCACTTCATCGTCAACAACCAGATCGGCTTCACGACCAGCCCGCAGTTCGCGCGCTCGTCGCCCTATCCGTCGGACGTCGCAAAGGGCGTGATGGCGCCGATCCTGCACGTCAACGGCGACGATCCCGAAGCCGTGACCTTCGCCTGCAAGCTCGCCATCGATTTCCGCCAGCGTTTCAAGCGCGATGTCGTGATCGACATGTGGTGCTATCGCCGCTTCGGCCATAACGAGGGCGACGAGCCTTCGTTCACCCAGCCGCTGATGTACGCCAGCATCCGTCAGCACCCGCCGGTGTCGCAGCTTTGCGCGGCGAAGCTCGAAGGTGAGGGCGTGATCGATGCCGGCTGGGCCGACGCGCACCGCGCCGAGTTCGTGGCGCGGCTGGAAGGCGATTTCGAGGCAGCGAAAAGCTACAAGCCGAACAAGGCCGACTGGTTCGCCGGGCGTTGGTCGGGGCTGCATTCGCCGGCCGATCCCGAGAATGCGCGCCGTAATATCGCGACCGGCGTGTCGGAGAAATTGTTCGATTCGATCGGTCGCACGCTGACGACGATCCCCGGCGACCTCGAGGTGCACAAGACACTGCGCCGCGTCATCGACGCGCGCGCCGCGATGTTTGCCGACAAGAGCGACGACGAGGTGTTCGACTGGGCGACCGCCGAAAGCCTCGCCTTCGGGACCTTGCTCAGCGAGGGTTATCAGGTCCGCCTGTCGGGTCAGGATTCGGGGCGTGGCACCTTCAGCCAGCGCCACGCCGTCTGGGTCGACCAGAAGGACGAGCATAAATATATCCCGCTGACCACCGTACCGCACGGCCGGTTCGAGGTGCTGGACAGCCCGCTGTCCGAATATGGCGTGCTCGGCTTCGAATATGGCTATGCGATGGCCGACCCGAAGAGCCTCGTGCTCTGGGAAGCGCAGTTCGGCGATTTCGCCAACGGCGCCCAGATCATGATCGACCAGTTCATCGCGTCGGGCGAAGCCAAGTGGCTGCGCGCTAACGGCCTCGTGCTGCTGCTCCCGCACGGTTATGAAGGGCAGGGCCCCGAGCATAGCTCGGCGCGCCTCGAACGCTTCCTGCAACTGTGCGCCGGCGACAATATCCAGGTGTGCAATATTTCGACGCCGTCGAACTATTTCCACGTCCTGCGCCGCCAGATGCTGCGCCCGTTCCGCAAGCCGCTGATCATCATGACGCCGAAGTCGCTGCTCCGCCACAAGCTGGCGGTGTCGCAGCGTTCGGATTTCATCGGCGAGGCGCATTTCCGCCGCATCATGTCCGACCGCACCCCGCCCGAGGACAAGGCGATCAAGCGGGTCGTGCTCTGTTCGGGCAAGGTCGGTTATGACCTGATGGAAGCCCGCGACGCCGCCGGACTGACCGACACCACGGTGATCCGCATCGAGCAGCTCTATCCCTTCCCGGGCGAGCCGCTCGCGATCCGGCTGAAGCGCATGCCGAACCTCGAAGAGGTGGTGTGGGCGCAGGAAGAGCCGCGCAACAACGGTAGCTGGTTCTTCGTCAACGAACTGATCGAGGACGCGCTGACCGAGGCGGGACACAAGGGCATGCGCCCGCGTTACGCCGGGCGCGCTGCCGCCGCGTCGCCCGCGACGGGTCTGATGAGCCGCCACCAGACCGAACAGTCCGCGCTCGTCGCCGATGCGCTCGGCCTTTCGGTTCGTGCCGAAATCCGCCGCGCCAAGAACAAAGCCTGAGCCAAGCTTAAGCCCTAAGGAACTGCATTCATGAGCACCGAAGTCAAAGTCCCCACGCTGGGCGAAAGCGTCACCGAAGCGACGATCGGCGAATGGCTGAAACAGCCGGGCGAGGCGGTCGCGGTCGACGAACCGATCGCCAGCCTCGAAACCGACAAGGTCGCGGTCGAAGTGCCGTCGCCGGTTGCCGGCGTGATGGGGCAGCAGGTCGCGGCGGTCGGCGATACCGTCAATGTCGGCGCAGTGATCGCGACGATCGAAGCGGGCGCGGGCAAGGCCGCGGCGCCTGCCGCTGCACCCGCCGCGAAGGCAGAGGCGGCGGCGCCTGCTCCTGCCGCCACTGCCGCGCCTGCGCAAGCCGAGGAAGGCGTCGACACCGTCACGACGATGTCGCCCGCGGTGCGCCGCCTTGTCCTCGAGCATGGCGTCGACCCGACGAAGATCAAGGGCAGCGGTAAGGACGGCCGCCTCACCAAGGAAGATGTGCTCGCCGCCGCCAATGCGGCGCCCGAAGCTGCCGCGCCGGCTCCGGCCGCAGCGCCCGCCGCAACTCCTGCAGCCAGCGGCGCCCCGGGCCGCCGCGAGGAACGCGTCAAGATGACGCGCATGCGCCAGACGATCGCCAAGCGGCTGAAGTCGGCGCAGGACACCGCCGCGATGCTGACGACGTTCAACGACGTCGACATGTCGGCGGTGATCGCGACGCGCGACAAATATCGCGAAAGCTTCGAGAAGAAGCATGGCGTCCGTCTGGGCTTCATGAGCTTCTTCACCAAGGCGGTCGCGCTCGCTGCGCACGACATCCCGGCGGTCAACGCACGCATCGACGGCGACGAGATCGTCTATCACGACTATCTCGATGTTTCGGTCGCGGTTAGCGCGCCCAACGGTCTGGTCGTGCCGGTCGTCCGCAACGCCGACAGCCTGTCGTTCGCCGACATCGAAAAGGCGATCGCCGACCTCGGCAAGCGTGCCAAGGAAGGCACGCTGACGATGGACGACATGACCGGCGGCACCTTCACCATCTCGAACGGCGGGGTGTTCGGCGGCCTGATGTCGACCCCGATCATCAACCCGCCGCAGTCGGCGGTGCTCGGCCTCCACCGCATCGAGGACCGCCCGGTCGTGCGGAACGGCGAGATCGTGATCCGTCCGATGATGTATATCGCGATGAGCTATGACCACCGCCTGATCGACGGGCGCGAGGCAGTGACCTTTTTGAAGACGATCAAGGAAGCCATCGAGGATCCGACGCGTCTGCTGATCGATCTTTGATCCTTCTTCCCTTCACAGAGGAGCGCAGCCCATGACGCCTTTCCCGATACGCCCGATCCGGGCAGCGAGCCTGTTTCTGGCAGCCTTTTCGCTGACGGGTTGCGGCGAGGGTGCGAGCGACATGGGAAAGGGGTTCGAGGACGGATTCAAGACCGAATTCGTCGAGAAGTTCGGTAACTCTTGCCGTGGTGCCGCCGCCGGTGGCGGGGCGTCAGCCGACAAGGTTTCCGAAGTCTGCAAATGCGCGGCCGATGAATTGGTCAAGAAATACAGCGCATCGGAATTGATGAGCCTGTCGCCCGAAGCGGCGATGCCGGTTATGAAAGAATGTGCCGCGAAATCGGGCCTTCCTGTTTAAGCGGGCGCGCTCCGCGGTGGCAGGCAGCATATTGAGGTAGATTGAACATGGCTGATTACGACTACGACGTCCTTGTCATCGGTGCCGGCCCCGGCGGCTATGTCGCGGCGATCCGCGCGGCGCAACTGGGCCTCAAGACCGCGTGCGCCGAAGGACGCGAAACGCTCGGCGGCACCTGCCTCAACGTCGGCTGCATCCCGTCGAAGGCGATGCTGCACGCGTCGGAATATTTCGAAGCTGCGGCGGGCGGCGCGATGGCGGCGATGGGCATCAAGGTGAAGCCCGAACTCGACCTCGGTACGATGCACGGCCAGCGCAAGGATGCGGTGAAGGGCCTGACCGGCGGCATCGAGTTCCTGTTCAAGAAGAACAAGGTGGACTGGCTGAAGGGCTATGCGCAGTTCACGTCGAAGGACAGCGTCGAAGTCGCCGGCAAGACCTATCGCGCCAAGAATATCATCATCGCGACCGGATCGTCGGTGACCCCGCTTCCCGGCGTCGCGGTCGATAACGACAAGCAGGTCATCGTCGATTCGACCGGCGCGCTCGAACTGGCGAAGGTGCCGGGGCATATGGTCGTGATCGGCGGCGGGGTGATCGGGCTCGAACTCGGCAGCGTGTGGCGCCGCCTCGGCGCCAAGGTCACCTGCGTCGAGTATCTCGACCAGATCCTGCCCGGCATGGACGGCGACGTTCGCAAGGAAGCGAACAAGATCTTCAAGAAGCAGGGCATCGAGTTCAAGCTGAAGACCAAGGTCACCGGCGCGACGGTCAAGGGCAAGAAGGCGGTGCTGACGCTCGAACCCGCGGCCGGCGGCGACGCCGAAACACTCGAAGCCGATGTCGTGCTCGTGTCGATCGGGCGCAAGCCGAACACCGACGGCCTCGCGCTCGACAAGGCGGGGCTCGCGGTCAACCAGCGCGGCCAGATCGAAACTGATCACGATTTCAGCACGCAGGTTCCCGGCATCTGGGCGATCGGCGACGTCATCCCCGGCCCGATGCTCGCGCACAAGGCCGAGGACGAAGGCATCGCCTGCGCCGAAAATATCGCCGGCCAGACGGGTATCGTGAACCACGACGTCATCCCGTCGGTCGTCTACACGTGGCCCGAAATCGCCGGTGTCGGCCTGACCGAAGAGCAGGCGAAGGAAAAAGGCGAGGTCAAGGTCGGCAAGTTCCCGATGATGGCGAACAGCCGCGCCAAGACCAACCACGAACCCGACGGCTTTGTGAAGGTGATCGCCGATGCGAAAACCGACCGCGTGCTGGGCGTCTGGTGCATTGCCAGCGTTGCCGGCACGATGATCGCGCAGGCCGCACAGGCGATGGAATTCGGCGCGACGTCGGAAGATATCGCCTATACCTGCCACGCGCATCCCACGCACAGCGAGGCGATCAAGGAAGCCGCGATGGCGGTGACGGGCAAGCCGATCCACGTCTGACGATCCGCCTGTCCCGCTTCATGGAGGCGAATGTTAAGGAACCGGGGTGGAGCCGCAATCGATCATCCGCCTGCTAGACTTGGCCGGCATCGGTGTGTTCGCGCTGTCGGGCGCATTGATGGCGGTGCGGCTGCGCCAAACATTGGTCACCGCGAGTTTTTTCGCGCTCGTCACCGGGGTTGGCGGTGGCAGCGTACGCGACCTCCTCATCGGGGCGCCGGTCTTCTGGGTACAGGACGGCGCGATTGCGGCGGTGTGCATCGCCATCGCGCTGATTGTGTGGGTGACGCCCGAACGCTGGTGGCCGGGGCAATTGCTCGAATGGGCCGATGCGGTGGGGCTGGCCGCCTATGCCGTTTTCGGTACCGCCAAGGCTTTGGCCTGGGGCGTGCCGCCCTTTCCGGCGCTGATGATGGGGGTGATCACCGGCTGCGTCGGCGGTACGATCCGCGACATCCTTGCCGGGGTGCCGTCGATCATCATGCGCCCCGAAGTCTATGTTACCGCTGCTGCGCTCGCATCGGGCCTTTTCCTGCTCCTGCAATGGCTGGGGACGGGAACGCCGGTGGCGGCCGTGGCGGGTGCGGTCGCCGGCTTTGTCCTGCGCGGCGCCGCGATTCACTGGTCGCTCGCGCTCCCCGCATATCGCGGACCCAAAAGCTAGGCCGCGCGCCGGGCTTGCCAAATCGCGAATCTGTGGCAGGTTCGGCTTGTGAACATCGGTGTCAGCACCTTCCATCGCGGAGATTCCATGACAACAGAGCAGGCGACCGCCAGCGGCATCAGCATCACCTATGAGGACAAGGGCCCGCGAGAGGCGCCGGTGATCCTGCTGGTGATGGGGCTCGGGGGCCAGTTGACCTTATGGCCGGACGAGTTCGTTGAGGCACTGAACGCGCATGGCTTCCGCACCATCCGCTACGACAATCGCGATGTCGGCCTGTCGACGCGCTTCGATACGGCGGGGGTTCCGAACCTCAAATGGATGTTCGTCAAGGCGGCGATCGGCCTGCCGGTGCGTCCCGCTTACACGCTGGCCGACATGGCGGCCGACGGCATCGCGCTGCTCGACCATCTCGGTGTCCAGCGCGCGCATATCGTCGGCGCGTCGATGGGGGGAATGATTTCGCAGCATATCGCCGCGCGCTATCCCGACCGTGTCCTGTCGCTGACCTCGATCATGTCGACCACCGGCAACCGCCGCCTGCCGCGCGCGAACAAGGAGGCGATGCAGGTCCTCGCGAACCGGCCGATGAGCGGCGACAAGGAGGATCTGATCGCCTATTCGGTGCGCGCCGCGCGGGTGATCGGCAGCCCCGGCTATCCGGCGACCGAAGAGCGGCTGCAGCGCCGGGTGCGGAGCGATTTCGAGCGCGGATGGTACCCGCAGGGCGTCGCGCGGCAGATGGCGGCGATTGTCTCCGACGGCGACCGGCGCGCGATGCTGAAGGAGATCGAGGCACCGACACTGGTCATCCACGGCGAGGCCGACCCGCTGGTGCCGATCGCCGGCGGGCGCGACACGGCGGAAAATATTGCGGGGGCACGGCTGCTGACGATCCCGGGGATGGGACACGACCTGCCGCTGGCGCTGGTCGATACGCTCGCCGACGCGATTGCGGAACATGCGCAAAGTGTCGCCGTAGCGGCCTAGCTTTCCCCTCCCGCGTACGGGAAGGACGCTATTTCAGTAGCAGCGCCAGCGTTCCCAGCCACCCCTTCGCTTCGGCCTTCCCGGCCAGCGGGACAGCCGGCAGATAGGCGCGGCAATCGAGGCACGACGCCTGGATCGATCCGGCCTGCGTCAGCAGCGACAGGTCCTGAAGCAACCGCCGTTCGGCGAGTTGGCGGTTCATCGCCGCGATGCCGAACCAGCCGCGCGGCGCGGCGGCTGCGGGCTCCTCGACCCCTGCCCAGCTCGCCAGCATCTTCGAGAATTCGCTCGGCTCGTCCTCGAAATATTTGGCGTGATATTCGCCGTCGATCTTGGCGAGCTTCGCCGCCGCGGCCAGCGCGTCTGGCAGGCCGCCGAACTGGTCGATCAGGCCGATCTGGCGCGCCGTGCCGCCCGCCCAGACGCGGCCCTCCGCGATCGCCTGGATCTTTTCGAGCGGCTGCTTGCGGCTTTTGGCGACGAGCCCGGTGAAGCGCGCGTATACGTCTTCCACGCTCGCTTGCGCCATCGCGTTGAATTCGTCGCTGACCCCGCCGAGAATGTCGGGCTGGCCCGACAGCGGCGTCGTCTGGATGCCGTCGGTGGTAACGCCGACCTTGGCGAGCGTTTGTTCGAAGCTTGGCAGGATGCCGAAGACGCCGATCGATCCGGTGATCGTCTCGGGCTCGGCAAAGATGCGGTCGGCGGGGGTGGCGACCCAATAGCCGCCCGAGGCTGCGACATTGGCCATCGATACGACGATCGGCAGCTTTTTCGCCTTGGCGGCGAGTGTCGCCTGGCGGATCTGTTCGGACGCGAGCACCGAGCCGCCCGGCGAATCGACGCGCAGGACGATCGCCTTCACACTGCTGTCGGCGGTTGCATCGAGGATGTGCTGCGCGACAGTCTCGCCGCCCGCCGTTCCATTAGCTGCCTCGCCGTCGACGATTTCGCCGACCACGGGCACGACGGCGATGCGGCTGCCGGTTTCCTCGGGCGGATTGGCGGCCACCCAATTTTCGAGCGGGATCGCGTTGAACGTCCACGGCTGGCTGTCGTCCGGCGCACCGCTGATCTCGGCGACGCGGGTGTCGAAGGCCATGCGACCGCTGACCTTGTCGATCAGTCCGGCGTCGAGCGAGGCCTTGCTGAGATCATTGCCCGCCGCGCGAATCGCGCCGGCGGTGTCGGCGATAAAGGGATCGATCTTCGCCTTGGGACGCGCTTTCCTGACGTCGCTCAGCCAGTTTTCCCACAGCGCGCCGGCATAGGCGAGATCGGCTTCCTTGGCCTCGGGCGACTGGTCGGCGCGGAGATAGGGTTCGACGGCGCTTTTGAAGGTGCCGACGCGATAGATGTGCGCGGTGACGCCCAGCCGGTCCATCAGTCCCTTGTAATAGAGGCGCGAGCCGCCGGGGCCGGCGATGGCGACGCCGCCGATGCCGTCGGCCCAGATTTCGCTGGCGTGCGCCGCGACCTGATAGCTGTCGGTGGTATAGGCGGTGGCGAAAGCGAGCACCGGCTTCTTCTTCGCGCGCACCTTGTCGATCGCGCTGCCGATTTCGGCGAGCGACACCTGCCCACCGCCGAGGAAGCGGTCGAGGTCGAGCACGACCGAGGTCACGCGTTTGTCGTCGGCCGCGGTTTCGAGCGCGTGGACGACGTCGCGCACCCGGATTTCCTTAAGGTCGTTACCGCCCGACAGCGCCGCGAGCGGGTCGATCTCTGCCGGCTGTTCGGTGACGATACCGTCGAGGTCGATGACCAATGCGCCCTGGCTGACTGGGAGGCCGGCGTTGGGGCGGCCGGCAAGCAGGCCGAAGAGCAAGGCGAAGAACATGAGCAGGAAGACGAGCGCCAGTCCGTCCTTCAACGCGACGAGCAGGTGCCACACCTTGCGCGGAAAGCTGGTCGTGCCTTTCGGCTTGTCCTCGCCCGGCAGCGGCCGGCGAACGGGAATGGCCCACGGGCCGGCGGGATTGGCGGTATCGGGAGAGCTGTCGGTCATGCGGGTAAATCTAGGGAGGCGGCCCGCCCTTGGCAATGCGTGCTTCGACGGGCGGCACACCCGGCTCCATGGGCGTCAGAGCCATCCCTCGCGGCGATACCAGTTCACCGTCGCGGCGAGTGCGTCCCCCGTTTCGATTTCGGGCCGCCATAGCTCGGGCGGCGGACAGGCGCCGGCGGCGACCACCCAGTCGGGATGCGCGATATAGCGGGCGCGGTCGGGGGTCAGCTTGGCGCGGCTGCGGCGGACGAGCGTGTCTAGCCGACCCCCCGCCTTGAGCAGCAGCGCCGGGGTCGCGAGCGTCGAAACGTGGCGGCGCCCGACGGCGCGGCCGATGGCGCGCGCGAAGCTGCGGTGCGACCAGCCGTTCGTGCGGCCGTCGTCGGGTTCGTACGTTTGCCCAGTACTGACATCGCGGTCGGCGGCGAGGGCGACGAGCAGGCGTGCGAGCTCATCGACGTAGATCGCCGACAGGCGCCCGTTGGGCACCAGCGCAATCCCGCGCCGCGCCATGCGAAACATGTCGAGCATCTCGGTATCGCCGGGGCCGAACACCGCGGGCGGGCGGACGATCGTCCAGTCGAGCCCGCTCGCGCGCACGAGCGTTTCGGCGCGGGCTTTCGACCAGCCATAATCGGAGATGCCCGGCTCGCGCGCGGCGAGCGAGGAGACATGGATGAAGCGGCCGATTCCTGCGCCGCGCGCCGCGTCGATAACATGGCCGGTCGCTGCGACATTGCCCGCCTCGAAGGCTGCGCGCGTCGGGACGCTCACGACGCCGGCAATGTGCATCACCACATCGGCGCCCGCCACCATTTCGGCGAGGCTGTCCGGCCGGTCGAGCGCGCCGGCGATCCAGGTGACGCCGGCCTGTTCGGGCTGCGGGCGGCGGGTGAGGGCGCGGACGTGCCAACCCGCCGCGACGGCCTGCCGCAACGTCGCGCCGCCGACGAAGCCGGTCGCACCGGTCATCGCCAGCGTCGGCGAAGTCACAGCAGCACCATATGGTCGCGGTGCACCATGGCTGCTCGCGGCGCATAGCCGAGCGCGGCTTCCTGCGCGTCGCGGCCGAGGCCGAGGATCGTGGCAGCGTCGGTGGCGGGATATTCGGCGAGCCCGCGCGCGACGATGCGTCCGTCGGGCCCTGCGATGTCGAGGATGTCGCCGCGGGCGAAGCTGCCGCTGACTGCGGTAACGCCTGCCGCGAGCAGGCTCGCGCCGCCGTGCAACGCCTTCACCGCGCCGGCGTCGATGCTGAGCCGTCCCTTGGCGGTCAACCCGCCGGCGAGCCACGCCTTGCGCGCGCTCGCGCCGCGTTCGGCCGTGAACAAGCTGTGCCGCGCTTCGGTCGACAGCGGCCGGTCGATCCGTCCCGACGCGATGGCGAGGTGCGCGCCGGCGGCATTGGCGATGCGCGCCGCGGCGATCTTCGACACCATGCCGCCCGAGCCCATTCCCGACGCCGAACCGGTGTCGGCCATTGCCTCGATCGCGGCGTCGATACGGTCGATACGTGCGATGTGAACGGCACCGTCCCGCGCCGGATTGCGGTCGTAGAGGCCGTCGATATCGCTGAGCAGGACGACACCGCCGGCGCCGGCGGCCTGCGCGACACGCGCGGCGAGGCGGTCGTTGTCGCCGAAGCGGATTTCCTCGGTCGCGACGCTGTCGTTCTCGTTGATGATCGGCACCACGCCGAGACCCAGCAGCCGGTCGAGCGTCGCCGAGGCGTTGAGATAGCGGCGGCGATGTTCGAGGTCGTCGAGGGTGACGAGCATCTGCGCCGCGGTCAGCCCTTCGGCGCCGAGCACCTCGGCCCAGACCTGGCTGAGCGCGATCTGCCCCGTGGCGGCGGCCGCCTGCGCATCCTCGAGGCTGGCGCGGCCGCCCTTGGCGAGGCCGAGCCGCCGCGCGCCGAGCGCGATAGCGCCCGACGAGACAACGGCGACCTGCTGGCCGGCGCGGATGCGTTCGGCAATGTCGGCGGCAATCCCGGCGAGCCAGTCGCGCCGCACCGCCCCATCCGGGTCGACGAGCAGGGCCGATCCGATCTTGACGATCAGACGGGGGCAGGAGGCGGGCGCGAACAACATGCGCCGCCGATAGCGCGCATGATGCGCCGCGCCAATGGTCTGCTTAGCGGTCGCCGCCGAAAGTGTAGCTGAGCGCGATCCCCGCCGACGGCTGGCTGCGCGAACCGGAATGACGGACAATCGGCGAATCGGCCGCATCGCCGACCAGCCGGTCGTAGCGGCCATAGACGCCGACCCCCCAGCGCTTGCCGAGCTGGCGGAGATAGCCCGCCGTCATGCCGACCGACTGGATACCGCCCCCGGGGTCGAAAGCGGCCAGACCCGAGGCGGCGGATGCCGCCGGGGTGACGCCGAAATAGGCGCGCCGGTATTTCGCATCGCCCAGCGTCACGCGCGGACCGATCGAAAACAGCCAGTCGTCGCCGTCGCGCGCGATATAGTCGGCGCTGACCTCGCCGACCCAGCCCTTGTGGCCGCTGAGACCTTTGCGGCCTTCGATGCGGACGCGGAATTCGGGCGCCAAGGAATATTGCGCAAAGGCGCCGGCCTCGATTGACAAGCCGACCTTAGGCAGATTCGCCTCGACATCGGCGGCGGTGCGCTTGCCGATAAAGCCGAAAGCGGGGCCGAAGGCGAAATTGCCCGAGTGGACGAGCGGCGAGCCGAAGCTTTCGTCGGGGGCTTCAAATTCGAACGGCGTGCCTTCGGGCGACCGCGACAGGTCGACATAGGGGCCGATCGTCATGTCCTTTGCGCCGGGCCAGGCCGGCGAAAGTTGCGGGCCCAAAATGATCCGTGTCCGTTTCGGGGCGTCGGCCTGCTGCGCATGGGCGGTAAGCGCCGGGGCGAGCAAAACCGTCGCGGACAATAGCGCACGGTTGAAAAGACGATATGCGGGCATCCGGAAATCCTTGTTGTTCCAGATGAAATCCCCGCTCGCGGCTTTCGTTCCTAGATCGGGGACCATTCGCCCGCTTCACCGGGCGCGTCATCGTCGTCGGCCCCGGGTTCGGGTAGGCCCACCGCTTCGAGCAATTTGTCGAGCACCGCGTCGATGCCGGCGCCGCTGGCGCCCGACAGCGCCATCACCGGCTGCCCGCTTTCGGCTTCGAGTTCGGCGGACAGTGCGGCGATCAATTCGTCGTCGAGCGTGTCGACCTTGTTCAGCGCGACGATCACCGGCTTGTCGACAAGGTCGGCGCCATAGGCTTCGAGCTCGTCGCGGACGATACGATAGCTGGTCGCAACATCCTCGTCGTTTGCGTCGACGAGATGGAGCAGCACGCGGCAGCGTTCGATATGGCCGAGGAAGCGGTCGCCAACCCCCGCGCCTTCGGCGGCGCCCTCGATCAACCCCGGGATGTCGGCGACGACGAATTCGTGCCCCTTGTGGCTGACGACGCCGAGCTGCGGGCGGAGCGTGGTGAAGGCATAGGCGCCGACCTTCGCCTGCGCATTGCTCACCGCATTGATGAAGGTCGACTTGCCGGCGTTGGGCAGCCCGACGAGACCCGCGTCGGCGAGCAATTTCAGCCGCAGCCAAACCCACATTTCCTCGCCCGGCCAGCCCGGCCCGTGCTGGCGCGGGGCGCGGTTGGTCGAGGTCTTGTAACTGGCGTTGCCGCGGCCGCCGTCGCCGCCGCGCAGAAAGGCGATACGTTCGCCTTCCTTGGTCAGGTCGGCGAGCAGGCTGCGCTCTTCGTCGTCGTCGAGGATCTGGGTGCCGATCGGGACCTGGATCACAAGGTCGGGGCCGCCCGCGCCGGTGCGGTCGCGTCCGGCGCCAGGCGTGCCACGCTTCGCCTTGAAATGCTGCGTGTAGCGAAAATCGATCAGCGTGTTGAGGCCGGCGACCGCCTCGAAGATCACGTCGCCGCCCTTGCCGCCGTTGCCGCCGTCGGGGCCGCCATATTCGATATATTTCTCACGCCGGAAGCTGACGGCGCCGGGACCGCCGTCGCCGGACTTGATGAAGATCTTGGCTTGGTCGAGAAAATGCATGACAGGGCCTTTGGGGCGGGAGAGGGTGAGGCGCTTATAATTTCCGTTCGCAACGAGCGAAGTCGAGATGCCCCTCGGCCGTGTACGCCAGTTGGGTGTCTCGACTTCGCTCGACACGAACGGAATGAGGGGATTGGCGCGCCCCTAGCCCGTACCAGGCAAAAAAGCCAGCCCCTAGCCTTGCGGCTTCGCGCCCTGCTCGGCCCAGAAGGCAGCGATCCGGCCGGTGATCAGTTCGGTGGCGAGCGCCCGCGCGGTGTCGCGGGGCAGCGCCAGCGCTTCGGCCATCGGCCCGCCGAGTTGCGCATCGCCCATCGCCATCAGCACGAGCGCCAGCGTATCCTCGTGCATCAGGCGTTTCTCGTGCGCGTCGGGCGCCATGCCGTCGATCAGCCGGTGGATCGCGTCGATCACCGGGTCGAGCGCGCCTTCATTGCCCGTCGCCGCCATCCATGTCGCGAGCGCCCCCGCGCCGCCGCTGCCGAAGGCGTCGAAGGCCAGGTCGACAATCTCGCGCACATTGCGTTCGCCCGGCGCCGATTCGGTCATCTTGCGGCCGATCGTGTCGCAGACGGTATCGGCGAGATAGGCGGCGAGCGATTTTTGCAGTCCTGCGGCGCTGCCGAAATGGTGGAGCAGATTGGCGTGGGTGCGGTCGACGCGCGATGCCACGGCTTTCAGCGTTACCGCTTGCGGGCCCATTTCGATGAGGATCAGCCGTGCTGCTTCGAGCGCGGCGGACCGGCTTTCCTCGGGACTCAGGCGCTTTTTCACTATTGACATATGTGTAAGTAAACCCTATTGCCGACCCCATCGCCCCTTTTCGACGGTATGACCCATATGTCCAGCCTTTCTCACTCTCCCACCCCCGCCGATCTTGCCATCACCCCGCGCGATGTGCGCTTCGGGCGCGACCAGAAGCAGGGCCGCTGGTGGCTGAACGGCGATCCGATCGCGTCGGCGTTTCACACCGCGCTGTCGGTGACCTTTCCGAAGGGCGAAGCGATGTTCATCGAAGCGGTGAAGGCGCATCGCGATGGCGTCGACGAGAAACTCGCCCGTGAGATCCGGGCCTTTACCCAGCAGGAAGTGATCCACAGCCGCGAGCATGTCGTCTTCAATCGCAAGGCGGCGGAGGCGGGTTACGACCTGTCGGAACTCGAAGCCGACGTCGACCATATCATGGAGATGATCCGGACGCGCCCGCCGATCGTCAACCTGATGGCGACGATCGCGCTCGAACATTATACCGCCATGATGGCCGCGATCATGCTCAAGGACCCCACGATGTACGAGGGCGCCGAGACTGAATGGGGAATGCTGTGGAAATGGCACGCGATCGAGGAGATCGAGCATAAGGGTGTCGCCTATGACACTTGGCTCCACGCGACGAAGGACTGGAGCCGCTGGCGGCGGTGGAAGGCCAAATCGCTGATGATGGTTCTGGTCACGACGCGCTTCTGGCCGAAGCGCGTGAAGGGTATGAAGGCGCTCTTGAGACAGGACGGGCTGACCGGCTGGCGCATCACGGCGCGTATCTGGTGGTATCTGCTCGGCAAGCCGGGAATTCTCCGCCGCAGTTTCCTGCCCTGGCTCGCCTATTTCATGCCGGGCTTCCATCCGTGGAACCACGACGACCGCGCGCTGATCGGTAAATATGAAAGCGATTATGCCGACGCGGTGATGCCGGCGCAGGCGTCGAAGCCCGAACTCGCGGCCGCCGCCGCCTGATCAGGCGGGAGCCAGTGCTTTGGGGGCGGTGCGATAGCCCCAGAGGCACAGGCCGAGCATGAACAGGTTCGACACGAGGTCGAGCGCCATCCACCGGTTCATTACCGGGACGACGAACACGAAATAATAGTTGAACCAGAAAAAGGGCAGCAGCGCGGCGCCGTAGACGGCGAACGTCCGTTTCGTCCACCTGCTGAAGGCGATGAACAATCCGCCGAGCACCGCCTGCGCGCCGAAGCAGCCGATCAGCAGTGCGCTCGTCACGCTCAGATGCTGGTAATCCGGATTGATCGTCAGCCGTTCGACCATGTGCGGCGCGGCAAGGCACCAGCCGCCGAGGATCAGGAAGGGAAGGGCGAGCAGGCGCTGCGGCCAGGGCGTGTCGGGCATGGCGGGCTTTTAGCCGGAACGGCCGCGATCCGCCATCCGGGGTGGACGTGCGATGCCGCCTCCCATATCCATTGCGCGAGAGGAAGCCGATGCAGCCGCATATGTCCGCGTCCGAGATCGCGCTATTCGAAGCGCAACTGGCGGGCAAGGCGTCGCTGCTCGAATTCGGCTCTGGCGGCAGCACGGTGACGGCGGCGCGGTACGTGCCGCGGATCGTCAGCGTCGACAGCGATCCTGCCTGGCTGGCGAAGGTCGCCGCAGAGCCCGCGCTGGCGGCATGCGATTTTACGCCCTTCCACGCAGACATCGGTGCTGTCGGCGAATGGGGTTATCCGCTGGAGGAGGCGCGCCTGCGCGACTGGCCGCGCTATCACGCCGGGGTCTGGCGGAGCATGACGGGAAGCCCTGATGTCGTCCTTGTCGACGGCCGTTTTCGCGTTGCCTGCCTGCTCCAGAGTCTCATCCACTGCAAACCCGACTGCGCGCTGCTGTTTCACGACTTCGGTAACCGGCCGCACTATCATGTCGTGCTTGGCCATGCCGAGATCGTCGGGGAGGCCGATACGCTCGTCGTCCTGCGCGCGAAGCCCGCGATCGACGGCAAGGCGCTGCTTCACGACCTGTTCGACCATTTCCTGATCGCCGATTGACCGGCGGAGCCGGCTTGGGCATGCCCGGGTCATGATTACTGCCCCGCCCGTCATCGAAACCGAACGCTTGCGCCTGCGGGCAGGCCGGTTGGCCGACAAGGATGTCCATATCGCGATGTGGGCCGATGCGCGCGTCACCCGCTTCATTGGCGGCGAACCGCGTGCGCCCGACATTAGCTGGGGTAAGTTTCTGAGCTCAGCCGGCCTTTGGCCGGTGATGGGTTTCGGCTATTGGGTATTCGCCGACAAGGAAAGCGACGCGCTGGTCGGCATGGGGGGCTTAAGCTATTTCTGTCGCGGCATTCCCGAACTCGAAGGCGTGCCCGAAGCCGGCTGGGCGTTCGATGCCGATCACTGGGGCGCCGGCTATGCCACCGAGGCGATGAGCGCGGCGCTGGGCTGGGCCGACGCGAACCTCGACGCGCGCGAAATACGCTGCATCATCGATCCGGGCAACGCGGCGTCGGAACGCGTATCGGCAAAGCTGGGGTTCAAGCGCATCGGCGAAAGCGATGCGCTGGGCCATGTCGTTGCCATCTATAGCCGTCCGAAGGGCGGTTAGGCCGCCTCGACCACCAGTACGCCGCCGTCGGCGCTGATGACGCGGACCTTGGCGCCTTCGGCGACGTCGGGACCGCGCACCGGCCATTCGCCGTCGCCGACCTTGGCGCGGCCGCGCCCGTCCTCGATCGCTTTGGTCACCGTCAGCACTTCGCCGACCAGCCGCCCGCCGCGCTGGTTGAGGTGCGGATCGGTGGTGGTGATCGGGTTCGCCTTCAGCCAGCGGCGGCCGCCATAAAGCGCGACGATCGCCAGTACGGCGAAGATACCGAGCTGAACCGGTATGCTGAGCGGGAGCACCCAAGCGAGAACCCCGGTGACGATCGCGGCGGCACCGATCCAGATCAGGAAGAAGCCAGGCGCGACGATTTCGGCGGCGACCAGCAGTACGCCGACCGAGAGCCAAACCCAATGCGGGTCCATATCGGCGATGAAGTCGGGCATGTCAGGCTCCCTTGCGTTCGAGCGCGTCCTTTGCGAGTTCGCCGATGCCGCCCAACGTGCCGATCAGCTGCGTTGCCTCGACGGGGAACAGGATCGTCTTGGCATTAGGGCTGGTCGCGAACTGGCTCACCGCCTCGACATATTTCTGCGCGATGAAATAGTTGATTGCCTGCGCATTGCCCCCGGCGATTGCGTCCGACACCATCTGCGTCGCTTTCGCTTCGGCTTCGGCCTCGCGCTCGCGCGCCTCGGCGTCGCGGAAGGCGGCCTCGCGGCGACCCTCGGCCTGCAGGATCTGGCCCTGCTTCTCGCCCTCGGCGCGCAGGATTTCGGAGGCGCGCATGCCTTCTGCTTCGAGGATGTTGGCGCGCTTTTCGCGCTCGGCCTTCATCTGGCGTGCCATGGCGTTCGAAATGTCGGCGGGCGGGCGAATGTCCTTGATCTCGACGCGGGTGATCTTGACCCCCCACGGCGTCGTCGCATCGTCGACGACATGGAGCAGGCGGGTGTTGATCTCGTCGCGCTTCGACAGGGTTTCGTCGAGATCCATCGACCCCATGACGGTGCGCAGGTTGGTCGTCGTCAGGTTCATGATCGCGAGATAGAGGTCGCTGACCTCATAAGCGGCGCGCGCGGCATCGAGCACCTGAAAGAAGACGACGCCGTCGACCGCGACCATCGCATTGTCCTTGGTGATGATTTCCTGGCCCGGAATGTCGAGCACCTGTTCCATCATGTTCACCTTGCGCCCGACGCGGTCGAAGATCGGCATGATGAAGTTGAGCCCGGGCTGCGCGGTGTGCGTGTAGCGGCCGAAACGTTCGATCGTATAGGCATAGCCCTGCCGCACCGGCGTCAGCGCCCAGACCAGAAACACCAGCGCCAGAACCACCAGTGCGAGTGCGAATTCCATCGATCGTCCCCTCTGCAAAATTGCGACTTTGCAAACCCGCTTCCTTATTGCGGCAATGGCGGGGTTGCGCCACAGAAAAGCGCATGACCCCAATCGAATATGCCCCCCGCTCGCTCCTCTATGTTCCCGGCTCGAACGCCCGCGCGCTCGAAAAGGCGCAGGGTTTGGCAGCCGACATGCTGATCATCGACCTTGAGGATGCGGTGCCCGCCGACCGAAAGGATGCTGCGCGCGAAGCGATGCGGGCGGCAGTGTCTGCGGGCTTTCCGGGAAAACGCGTCGCGGTGCGCGTCAACGGTACGGGCAGCGCGGAGCAGGCCGCCGATATCGCTGCGTTGGCCGGGCTGGCGCTCGATGCAGTGGTGCTGCCAAAGGTCGACGCGCCAGCCGATCTCGATCCTTTGCGTGCGCTCGGTTTGCCGATCTTTGCCATGATCGAGACCCCGGTCGCTATCTATGCCGCGCGGGATATCGCCGCCGACCGCGATGTGCGCGGATTGATCGCGGGGCTCAACGACCTTGCGCACGAACTCAGGCTGCCCGACGGCATGGACCGCGGCGCGATGAGCCATGCGATCCAGGCAATCGTCCTTGCCGCGCGCGCGGGCGGTTGCTGGTGCTTCGACGGCGTTTACAACGCGATCGACGATGCTGCGGGCTTCGCCGCCGAAGCGGGTGAGGGACGCCGGCTCGGGTTCGACGGGAAGACGCTGATCCACCCGTTGCAGGTCGATCCGTGCAACAGGGCCTTCGCGCCGTCGCCGCGCGAGATCGCCGCCGCCGAAGCGCTCGTCGCCGCGGCAATCGGCGGCGCGCAGCGCCACGACGGGCGGATGATCGAGGATATGCACGTCGCCGCGGCGCGCGCGCTGCTCGAACGCGCCGGGGGCTGAATTCGCGCACCGTTCGTCGTTCGACGAACGCGCCTTGCCTGCCCAAGGCGAAAATGCGATGCGCCGCGTCATGCACAAAATGACGTTTCGCGCCGGATTGACGGCTCTCGCTCTCGTTGCTTCTGCCAGCCCGGTTGCGGTTTTGGCCGCCGATGCGCCCGTTACGGAGGCTCAGCTCGCCGAACATATCAAGGTGCTGGCGAGCGATGCGTTCGAAGGGCGCGCGCCGGGAACCGAGGGCGAGGATCGCACCATCGCCTATATCGTCGGCGAATGGGCCAAGGCGGGGCTCGAAGCCGTCCCGGGGAGCGCCACACCCTGGTTGCAACCGGTGCCGCTGATCGAAAGCCAGTCGACGGGCAGCTCTGCCAAATTCAAGGTCGGTGGTCGCGATTTCGCGCTGGCGGACGACGGGATCGTCCTGACCGGCCGCGAGCCTTCGGTGTCGCTGGCGGGCCTGCCGGCGGTGTTCGTCGGCTATGGCATCGACGGCGCGGGCAAGGTCAATGCCGATGTTGCCGGCAAGCTCGCGATCATGCTGTTCGACAATGCGCCCTTTGGCGACAAGCTGCCGCGCTATCGCGAACGGCGGCAGATGCTGGCCGATGCCGGCGCGGCCGGCGTGCTGGTGATCGCCACCGATGCGCTGCCGTGGGAACAGCTCCGCGAGGCGGTGGGGGAAAAGTCGACGCGCCTCGCGAGTGCCAAGGCGGGGCCGCAGATCACTGGCTTCCTGTCGGCGGAGGCGGCCGATGCGCTGCTTGCCGGGGCGGGACAGGATGGCGCGGCGGTGCGCGAAGCCGCGAAGTCGAAGGATTATCGCGGGCTGGCCCTGCCGGTCACTGCCGACCTTGCGGCGACTTCGACCATCCGTGCCTATGACAGCCACAATGTCATCGCGAAGCTGCCGGGCGCCAAACCCGACGGCAAGGCGGTGCTGTTCCTCGGGCATTGGGACCATCTGGGTATCTGCCGCCCCGACGATGCGACCGACCGCATCTGCAACGGCGCGGTCGACAATGCGAGCGGTATCGCGGTTTTGATCGAGACGGCGAAGCGCCTCGCTACCGGACAGCGTGCCGATCGGGACATCTATTTCCTCGCGACGACGGCGGAAGAGAAGGGACTGCTCGGCGCCCATTATTTCGCCGATCATCCCGCCCTGCCGCTGGCCGACATCACCGTCGCGCTCAACGTCGACACCATCGCCATCTCGCCGCGCGGCACGCCGGTGGCGACGATCGGCCGCGGCCAGCCGGCCTATGATGCGGTGGTGCGCGACGTCGCGACGAAGCTGGGACGCAAGCTCGACGACGACGGCGAGGCCGATGCCTTTATCCAGCGGCAGGACGGCTGGGCGCTCGGCGCCAAGGGTGTCACCTCGCTGATGGTCGGCGGCAGCTTTTCGGACATGCCGCTGCTCGAAGCCTTCCTCGGCAGCGACTATCATCAGGCAAGCGACAATTTCTCCGATAAGATCCCGCTCGGCGGGGCGGCGGAGGACGCCGATCTGCATGTCGCGCTGGGGCGGGCGTTTGCCGATACCAAGCGGTGGCCGGGGAAGTAATCTTCGCAGCATAATAAACGTGGCCCCCGCGAAGGCGGGGGCCACGTTATTCTATCGGACGCGCTTTACGCCGCCTGCTTTGCCCGATCGGCCATTTCCTGATTGAGCATCTCGGCCAGCAGGAATGCGAGTTCGAGGCTCTGCCCGGCGTTGAGGCGGGGGTCGCAATGCGTATGATAGCGGTCGGCGAGATCCATCTGGGTCACGTCCATCGCGCCGCCGGTGCATTCGGTCACATTCTGGCCGGTCATCTCGATATGGATGCCGCCGCCATGGGTGCCCTCGGCGCGGTGCACGGCGAAGAAGCCGCGCACTTCGGCGAGGATGCGCTCGAACGGGCGCGTCTTGTAGCCGTTGGGCGTCTTGATGACATTGCCGTGCATCGGGTCGCATGACCAGACGACCGGGTGGCCCGATTCCTTCACCGCGCGCACCAGCTTGGGCAGATGCGCCTCGATCTTGTCGTGACCGTAACGCGTGATCAGCGTCATGCGTCCGGCAACATGGTTCGGATTGAGCGTGTCGAGCAGGCGCAGCAGCACGTCGGCCTCAAGGCTGGGGCCGCACTTCATGCCGACCGGATTGCCGATGCCGCGCAGATATTCGATGTGGGCCGAGCCTTCGAAGCGGGTGCGGTCGCCGACCCAGAGCATGTGGCCCGACGTGTCGTACCAGCCGCCGGTCAGGCTGTCCTGCCGCGTCAGCGCCTGCTCATAGGGGAGCAGCAACGCCTCATGGCTGGTGTAGAAGCTGGTGCCCTTGATCTGCGGGACCGTGTCGGGGGTCACGCCGCAGGCTTCCATGAAGGCGAGCGCTTCGGAAATGCGCGCCGCGGTCTCCTGATATTTCTTCGCCCACGGGCTGCGGTCCATGAAGTCGTGCGTCCAGGCGTTGACCTGGTGCAGATTGGCATAGCCGCCGTTCGCGAACGCGCGCAGCAGGTTCAGCGTCGCCGCCGACTGGTTATAGGCCTTGACCATGCGTTGCGGATCGGGCTCGCGGCCTTCGGCTTCGAACGCGATGTCGTTGATGATGTCGCCGCGATAGCTCGGCAGCGAAACGCCATCGACATCTTCCATGTCGGCCGAGCGTGGCTTGGCGAACTGGCCCGCCATGCGGCCGAGCTTCACCACGGGCATCTTCGATGCAAAGGTCAGGACGACCGCCATCTGGAGCAGGACGCGGAAGGTGTCGCGGATATTGTTGGGATGGAATTCCGCAAAGCTTTCGGCGCAGTCGCCACCCTGCAACAGGAAGGCCTTGCCCTCGGCGACGCGGCCGAGTTCGGTCGTCAGGTCGCGCGCCTCGCCGGCAAAGACGAGCGGCGGATAACCCGCAAGCTCACGTTCGGCGGCCGCAAGCGCCGCGTCATCGGAGTAGGTCGGAAGCTGGCGAGCTTCGTGCGAGCGCCAGCTATGCGGCTGCCATTGTTGCGTCATCGTCCCGTGTCTTCTGTGTTTCCGAGCACCAAAAATCGACTCGGGCGCCGCCATGGCGCGAATGCACCCTGGAAGCAAGGAACCGGAAATTAGCATCGCGGTACGATTTGCGCACCCCCTGCTTTTCTTCACCTGCGAAAACTGGTAGTTTGCGATGCTTCGGGAGGGTGTAGCCGGGAGCGCGCCCCAAGGCGTTTGGTAATCGGTAACGTTATATACCTAAGTGTCCCAGCTGCGGGACCGCGACGCGAAACGACTTGGTTATGGCGAATTTCAATCCGGCTCTGTTCGGTTATGGGGCGTTGCTGCTGCTGCTTGCGGCCTCTTTTGTCGCACGCCTCGATCATTTTCGCCTCGGGTTGGCTGCCGCGGCCCTGCTTGCGATGCCGGTTGCCGTCTTCAGCCCCGGGGGCATGGGTTATGCGGCGTTTTTGCTGGTTATCCTGATCGTCAATCTCGGCATGGCGGCGCGTGTCTGGCTTAGCGATGCCGCGATCCGCTTTTCGACCGAGGAGCAGTCGCTCCGCCGCCAGCATTTCGAGGGGTTGAGTCCGACGACCGCCCGCCGCCTCATCGATCAGGGCCACTGGATTTCGGCGCGCCGCGGCGAAGTCCTGATCCGCGAGAACCAGGCGGCGCCGAGCCTGTTCTATCTCGCCGAGGGCGAGGCGCTGATCCAGCGTGACGGGATCGAGGTCGGCACCGTCTCCGGGGGGACCTTGATCGGCGAAGCGACGGTGCTCGACGGTGCCCATGCGACAGGCACGGTATCACTCGCGACCAATTCGCGGCTGTGGTTCGTGCCTGCGGCGGCGCTGCGCGCGTTCCTTGCCGCTAATCCCGATATCGCCGGCGCCCTTCACGAAGGCTTTGCGCGCGCGCTGCGCGGCAAGCTGGCGAATGCGAATGCTCGCATTGCCGACATGCCGCCGCTATCCTGATGGCATGACGCTGATTCTCTATGGTATCCCGAACTGCGATACGGTGAAAAAAGCGCGGCGCTGGCTCGACGAGCATGGTGTCGCGCACCGGTTCCACGACTTTCGCAAGGACGGACTCGATCCCGGCCTTTTGCAAGGCTGGATCGACGCGCTTGGCTGGGAAAAGCTGCTCAACCGGAGCGGCACGACCTTCCGCAAGCTTCCCGATGCGCAAAAGGACGGGCTCGATGCGGCAAAGGCCAAGGCGTTGATGCTCGAGCAGCCTGCGATGATTCGCCGCCCGGTGGTCGAGGCTGGGAGCGAGGTTTCGGTCGGTTTTGCGGCCGATGACTGGCAGGCGCGCTTTGCGGCATGACACGCAGGCTCGCGGCACTGCTGGCGGCTTTGTTGTCCGCCGGTTGCAGCGCTGATGCCGTGACCGCGCAGCCGACCCTCGACGGCCGATCGCCGATCGTCATCGCGCATCGCGGGGCTTCGGGCGAGCGTCCCGAACATACGCTGGCGAGCTACCGGCTCGCGATCGAATTGGGCGCCGACTATATCGAACCCGATCTGGTGCTTACCAGGGACGGCGTGCTCGTCGCGCGGCATGAGAACGAGATTTCGGAGACGACCGATGTCGCCGATCGTCCCGCATATGCGGGGCGGAAAACAACGAAGACGATCGATGGGCAGGCGGTGACCGGGTGGTTCACCGAGGATTTCACGCTCGCCGAACTGAAAACGCTCCGAGCGCGCGAGCGGCTGCCGAAATTGCGCAGCACCGCATATGACGGCCAATATGAGATCCCGACCTTCGAGGAAATCCTGACGCTTCTTGCCGAGGTGAATAAGGGTCGCGCCAAGCCTGTCGGCGTGTATCCCGAAACCAAGCACCCAAGCTATTTCGTGTCGATCGGACTTCCGCACGAGGCGCCCTTGCTCGCGCTGCTCGACCGATATGGTTACCACGGGCCCGACGCCCACGTCTTTATCCAAAGCTTCGAGACCGGGAACCTCAAGGCGTTGCGCGCCAGAAGCGACCTGCCGTTGATCCAGTTGATGGATGGCGAGGGCGGCCCTGCCGACAATTCCGCGCTGACCTATGCCGCCATGGCAACGCCTGCGGGACTTGAGGCCGTTGCCGTTTATGCCGATGGTATCGGCCCGAACAAGGCGATGGTGATCCCGCGCGGCGCGCTCGGAACGCTGGGCGAGCCGACGTCGCTGGTCCGCGATGCCCATGCTGCTGGGCTCAAGGTCCATCCGTGGACCTTTCGCCGCGAAAATTATTTCCTGCCGCTCGCCGACAAGGGCGGGATCAATCCGGCCGGACACGGCGATCTCGCGGCCGAGATCGAGACCTATCTGGCGTCAGGCATCGACGGATTGTTCAGCGACAATCCGCGCGAGGCCGTCGTCGCGGTGAAGAAAGGATCTGTACGATGACCGAACGCGCGCTGGGCCGGAGCGGCCTGTCGATCCGGCCTTTCGTCCTTGGCGGCAACGTCTTCGGGATGACCGCCGATCGGGCGGCGAGTTTCGCGATCCTCGACCGCTTCGTCGAACGCGGCGGCGGCATGATCGATACCGCCGACGTTTATTCGGCATGGGTGCCGGGGCACAAGGGCGGCGAGTCCGAAACGATGATGGGCGCCTGGCTCAAGGAAAGCGGCGCTCGCGACAGTGTGTTGATCGCGACGAAGGTGGGGATGATGCCGGGCGGGCTGCAGCCGGACAGCATCCGCAAGGCGGTGCAGGGTTCGCTCGACCGGCTCGGCACCGACGTCATCGACCTTTACTTCGCGCACAAGGACGACCCCGACGTGCCGCTCGACGAGGTGCTCGGTGCGTTCGGCGAACTGGTCGATGCGGGCACGGTGCGCGCGATCGGTGCGTCCAACTATTCGGCCGAACGGCTTGCCGAAGCGCTGCGTCTCGCCGACACCAAGGGACTGCCGCGCTTCACCGCGATGCAGCCCGAACTCAACCTGCTCGACCGCGACCAGTATGAAGGCGCGTTGCAGCGGCTGTGCATCGAAGAGAGGCTGGGCGTCGTCACCTATTTCAGCCTCGCTTCGGGCTATCTGTCGGGCAAATATCGCAGCGCCGACGATCTCGGAAAAAGCCCGCGCGGGGCGCGAGCGAAAGCCTATCTGGACGGCAACGGGCCGGCGGTGCTCGCGGTGCTGGACCGGATTGCCGCCGAAACCGGCGCGAGCCTGTCGCAGATCGCGCTGGCGTGGGTCGCGGCGCAGCCTGGCGTCACGGCGCCGATTGCGAGCGCGACATCGGTCGCACAACTCGATGATATCCTCGCCAGCGAAAATCTGGTTCTGACGGGCGACCAACTCGCGGCGCTGACGGCGGCTGGAGCCTAGGACGGCATATCGGCCCGGCATCTGCCCCGGGGAGAGCCTGATGCCGGGCCGGCGCGGCCGCGCGGTCTCAATTCGTACCTTCGCTCCACTGGAAAACGGCTTCGAGCGGCTTGTCGAAGCAGCGGGCGATACGGAAGGCGACCTCGAGCGACGGCGAATATTTGCCTTGCTCGATCGCCGCGATCGTCTGGCGTGTCACCCCGACCCGGTCGCCAAGCTCGCCCTGCGTCATTTCGCCGGCAAGAAAGCGCAAGGTGCGAATGTCGTTGGTGAAGGGAAGGCTAGCCATGCCAGCCCCTCCGGTAGCTCATGAGCACGACAAAGCTGTTTACCAGTTCGGCAACGACGATCGCGAACAGGCCGGTGTTCGCCAGCGGCACCCCGCTCTCGACGAAGGGCAAATAAACGCCGACGACCATCATTCCCACCAGGAGGACGTAATAGGCCATGGTGGCGCCGCGGCGACGGATGGCGCGGTCGCGCTCGTCGGCGCGCACGCGTTCGGACTTGGGTGCACGCGCCGACAGGATGATGGTGCCGACGATGACGATTACCGCATGCGCCACGGCGATCGATCCGAACAGCCACAGCATCGGAAACACCTCGCGCCCGGCGGGATGCCCCGAGAGGAGAAACCCGAAATAGACGCTGTAGGCGGCAAACATGGCGATGACGTTCAGCCAGGCGGTTTTTTCACGGAAGTTCATGGACGTATCTCCGGTATCGGCGTCGGCAAGCTGTCGTGGGGATGCGAGGATGGCGGGAGGCACGGTTCAATAGCCCCGGCGATAGAGATGAAGCTGGCTCGCGAGGCGCACGAGTTCGGCGGCGACGATCGATCCGAGCAGCCCGTTGAGGACCACGGCGAGATCTCCGATCCAATAACCCAACGCAAAGCAGCAGCTGGCCCCGATTATCAGCACATAATAGGCGCGTGTCGCCGCCTGGCGGGTAATCTCCCGGTCGCGTTCGTCGGCGGCGGCGTTCGCATCGCGCGGGCGGTGGAGCGCCAACAGGATTGCCGCGACGGTCAGGACCAACGACATCGCGACGAGCACGACGAGCAGCAGTCCCCCTTGCGCCGCAAGCGCGGGGACACCGCGCAGCCCCCAGGGAAAGACAATGGCGTACCAGCCGAAAGCAAGGGCGATCACCGTCATGGTCAGCCAGTCGATCTTTTCACGAAATACCATCTGCGAATCTCCTGATGTTCGCTCTGTATGACTTAATGTTAAAAATAACATACATAGAGTCAAGGAAAATTGACATTGGCGGAGTTCTGTCTTTCGCTGGGACGGGCAAAGGGCTAAGCCCCCGCCCCATGTCTACGCTCCCCAAAACGCTCACCCTCGACACCTCGACGAGCCGCGCCAATCCGACGCCGCAGCCGATGAAGCGGCTTACCGTGCCGCGCATCCGCCAGCGCAAGGGCGGCGAGCCGATCGTCATGCTGACGGCCTATACCGTCCGCATGGCGCAGTTGCTCGATCCGCATTGCGACATGCTGCTCGTTGGCGATTCGCTGGCGCAGGTGATCTATGGCCTGCCGCACACGGTCGGGGTGACGATGGATATGATGGCGCTGCACGGCGCGGCGGTCGTCCGCGGCAGCTATCATGCCGCGGTGATCGTCGACATGCCGTTCGGCAGTTATGAAGGCAGCCCGCAGCAGGCGTTCGACAATGCCGCGCGGCTGCTCAAGGAAACCGGCGCCGCGGCGGTGAAGGTCGAGGGCGGCAAGGTGCTGGCGCCGACGATCGAATTTCTGACCCAGCGCGGGATTCCGGTGATGGGGCATGTCGGTCTGACGCCGCAGGCGGTCAATATCCTTGGCGGCTATGGCGTGCGCGGCAAGAGCGAGGAAGAAGCGCGCTCGATCGTCGAGGACGCGGTCGCAGTTGCCCAGGCCGGCGCCTTTTCGATCGTTATCGAGGGCGTGCTCGAATCGATCGCGATCGAGATTACCGAGAAGGTCGCCTGTCCGACGATCGGCATCGGCGCGTCGGCCCAATGCGACGGCCAGGTGCTGGTGACCGACGACATGCTGGGCATGTTCGAACGCGTCCCGAAGTTCGTGAAGCGCTTCGGCGACATGGCGAGCGTCGTCAACGGCGCGGTCAAGGATTATGCCGACGAGGTCAGGTCCCGTTCATTCCCGACAGACGATCAGATTTACGCCGGTTGAAGCCCGGCAGCGCCGTCCCGGCGGGCCAAGCGTTTCGCTTGGCCTTTTTCGGCGTCGTCGCTAAAGGAAGCGACCGGCCCGGGGCCACGAACAGAGTTTATGGAGGTTTGATTGGCCCTGAGCCCGACGAACGACGCCGCGCTGTTACAGGAAGTCGACGAAGCCGTCCGCAAGGACCGGCTCGATACGATCATGCAGCGCTATGGCCGCTGGATCATCGGCGCGGTGCTCGCCGGCCTGCTGGCATTCGGCGGCTATCTCTACTGGTCGCACCGGCAGGACGTCGCACGCGGTGAAAATGCCGAAGTCCTCCTCGGCGCGCTCGACAAGGCTGAGGCAGGAACGAAGGACCTCAAGCAGCTCGAAGCCGGTAAGGCGTCGGCCTATCGCGCCGCCGCCATGATGCAGCAGTCGAACATGCAAGCCGGCAAGGGCGATCTCAAGGGCGCTGCTGCGCTGATGGCGAAGGTTGCGGCCGACACCAGCGTCGACAAGACGCTGCGCGATCTCGCGCTGATCCGCCAGACCGCGTTCGAATTCGACACGCTGAAACCCGAAACGGTGATCGCACGGATGAAGCCGATGGTCGATGCCAAGGACCCGGCGTCGAGCTGGTTCGCGAGCGCGGCCGAACTTTCGGCCATCGCGCATTACCAGCTCGGGCAATATGATCAGGCCGGCGCGCTTTACGGACGTATCGCCAAGCTGCCCGACGCCACCAAGACGCTGCAATCGCGGAGCGTCCAGATGGCGGGCATGCTGGGGGTCGATGCAGTCGCCGACCGGGCGGCAGACAGCGTCGCCGCCGAGAAGAAAGGGGCGGCGGAAGCCGCCGGGGTCGAAAAGAATGCGGCGCAGGCCGCCGCCGGGGACCAGAAAGGCGCCGCGCCGAAGGCAGCGGCCGCCGGAAACACTGAGGAAGCCAGATAATATGCTGAAGAGGCAGTATGTACTTTGCGCGGCGCTGTTCGCGTTGCCGCTCGCCGGTTGCGGCGTGTTCAAGGGTGACGGTGGCCCGAAGACGCCGACCGTCGGCGATCGCGTGTCGATCCTGTCGAACGACAACAGCGTCAAGGTCGACGATGCAACCGCGGCCATCGCCGTCGTCCTGCCCGAACCCGCCGTCAATGCCAACTGGAGCCAGTCGGGCGGCAATGCCTCTAAATCGATGGGGCATCCCGCGCTCGGCGCGACGCGTAGCCAAGTCTGGCAGGCGAGCATCGCCGGCAGCAACAAGAAGCAGCGCCTCGCCTCGTCGCCGGTAATCGCCGACAATCGCCTGTTCGTTGTCGATACGGATGCGGTGGTCACGGCACTGTCGGCCGACACGGGCGCGCCGCTGTGGCGGACGGCGATCGGCAGCACCGGCAAGGATTACAAGGATTCGCTGTTCGGCGGCGGCGCCGGCGTCGATGGCAATGTCGTTTACGCGACGAGCGGGGCTGGCGATGTCGCGGCGCTCAACGTCGCCGACGGTTCGGTGATCTGGAAGGTCAAACCAGCAGGCCCGCTGCGCGGTGCTCCGACTATTGCCTTCGGCGGCGTCTATGTGATCAGCCAGGACAATCAGATTTTCGCCCTGAACGCGGCCAATGGCGCGGTGCAGTGGCAGGCGACGGCGTCGCTCGAAGCCGGCAGCATCTTCGGCGCGGGCTCGCCCGCGGCGGGGCAGGGGACCATCGTCGCCGGCTTCTCGTCGGGCGAGGTGCAGGCCTATCGCTACGAGAACGGGCGCGATCTGTGGGAAGATGCGCTGGCGCGCACATCGATGGCGCTGTCGGTGTCGACCCTCTCGGACGTCGACGCCGATCCGGTCGTCGACCGCGGGCGCGTTTTCGCGCTGGGCCAGGGTGGACGCATGGCGAGCTATGAGCTCGTGACCGGCCAGCGCACGTGGGAAATCTCGATCGCCGGCATTTCGACGCCGTATGTGGTCGGCGAGTGGGTCTATGCGATGACCGACGACGGCAAGCTGCTGTGCGTTGCGCGCGGGACCGGCAAGGTGCGCTGGCTGCAGCAACTCGCGCGCTTCCGTGTCGAGACCGAAAAGAAGAAGAAGGACCCGATCCGCTGGACCGGTCCGGTCCTCGCGGGTGGCCGTCTGCTCGCGGTGAACAGCGAAGGACAGCTCGTCGAATTTTCGCCGACCGACGGGTCGACGCTCGCAACGACCGATTTCAAGTCGCCGCTGTCGCAGTCGCCGGTGGTCGCGAACAACATGCTGTACATCTTGGCGGACGACGGGCGGATCACCGCCTGGCGGTAACAGGGCGGAAGCGCGCAGGCGGTTCCGGCGAATGATAGGATAAGCAAATGTCGCGATTCGCGACGATCGCCATTGTGGGCCGCCCCAATGTGGGCAAATCGACGCTGTTCAATCGGCTGGTCGGCAAGCGCCTTGCGCTCGTCGACGACCAGCCGGGGGTGACGCGCGACCGGCGCGAGGGCGACGGCGAACTGTTGGGCCTGAAGTTCACGATCGTCGATACCGCGGGTTTCGAGGATTATGACGCCGCGACACTGCCCGGGCGGATGCGCGTGCAGACCGAAAAGGCGGTGCGTGAGGCCGATGCCGCGCTGTTCATGATCGACGGCCGCGCCGGGGTCACCCCGCTCGACGAGGAAATTGCCCGCTGGCTGCGCAGCGAGGACACGCCGATCATCCTGCTGGTCAACAAGGCTGAGGGGAAGCAGGGCGAAAACGGCCTCATGGAAAGCTATTCGCTCGGCTTCGACAATCCGATCGCGCTGAGCGCCGAGCATGGCGAAGGCGTCGTCGACCTGTTCGACGCGCTGCGTCCGATCGTCGAGGCCTATGATGCGGCCGAAGCGGAAGCCCTGCCGCCGCTGACGGAAGGCGAAGAGGATGAGGATGCGCCGCTTGGTCCGATGAAGCTCGCCATTGTCGGCCGTCCGAACGCCGGCAAGTCGACGCTGATCAACCGCATGATCGGCGAAGACCGGCTGATCACCGGGCCCGAGGCGGGGATTACGCGCGATTCGATCCGCGTCGACTGGCAGTGGGAACAGGACGGCGAGGTTCACGAAATCCAGTTGTTCGACACCGCAGGGATGCGCAAGCGTGCGAAGGTGGTCGACAAGCTCGAGAAACTGTCGGTCGCCGACGCGCTCCACGCAGTCGACTTCGCCGAGGTCGTCGTGCTGCTGCTCGATGCCACCAAGGGGCTGGAGGCGCAGGACCTGCGCATCGCCGACAAGGTGCTGCAGGAAGGCCGGGCGCTGATCGTCGCGCTCAACAAATGGGATATCGCCGAAGATCCTTCGTCGCTGTTCAACGGGGTGCGGGGTGCGCTCGACGACGGCCTGTCGCAGGTCAAGGGCGTGCCTGTGCTCAGCATTTCGGGGGCGACGGGCAAGGGGATCGATACGCTCGTCCGCGTCGCTTTCGAACAGCGCGCGATCTGGACCAATCGCGTTTCGACCGCGCGGCTCAATCGATGGTTCGAAGGTGCGGTCGAGAGCAATCCGCCGCCGGCGCCGGGCGGCAAGCGGATCAAGCTCCGCTACATCACGCAGGCGCGGACGCGGCCGCCAACCTTCGTCGTCTTCGGGACCCGCACCGATGCGCTGCCCGGCAGCTATGAGCGCTATCTGGTGAACGGTATGCGCAAGGAGCTGGGTTTTCAGGGCGTGCCCGTCCGGCTCAATTTCCGCAATTCGCGCAATCCGTATGACGAGTGACACGGCGGCGGTGATCGTCGATGCGCGCGGCATGCGTTGCCCGTGGCCGGCCTTGCGGCTGGCACGGGCGATGCGTACGGCGGCCGAGGTGCTGCTGATCGCCGACGATCCGCAGGCGGGCCGCGAAGTTGCGGCGCTTGCTGCCGAGCAGGGCTGGCGCTGGAGCCCCGAAACCGGTTCGACCGATGCGGAGCAATGGCGCGTCCGTCGCGACTGATCCCAATGGAGGCGGCATTCGTCGCTGCGGGGCGTCGGCGTAACCTCTTTTTTACCGGCCTTGGCGCATGGGATGTCCGGGACCACGGACCAAATAATTGCCAAGGAACGAAAGCAGTGGACGAAATCCTGGTCGATTGGGATGAATTTCGCGCCACGCGTACCCAGCTGGGGGCCGCGTTCGTGCGGATTCTCGGCTATTTTCGGGAAGACGGCATCAAGTCGGTCGCGGCGATCGAGGATGCGATGCGCGCCCGCGATGCACGCGGACTCGTCATGCCGGCGCACACGCTGAAAAGCGAAGCGCGGCAGTTCGGCGCCGAAAGGCTGGGCGCGCTGTCCGAAGATATCGAAATTTTTGCGCGCCATTGCCTCGAAAGCCAGATCAGCCCCGAAGAATATCTGCCGCGCGTCGTGACGCTGCGTCCGCTGTTCGAGGAAACGCTTGCCGCACTCGAGCGCGAGGCCAATCCGCTCGTCCAGCGTCGCGTGCCGGGTTTTGGACGCGCCGCCGGTTACTGAGTTGGCGAGCGCCGCATCGGCTGCCATTTTCCACGCGCAAGGCTGCGCCATAGCCATTCGAGTGGGCCATAATGGAAGCGGTCGAGCCACGGCTTCGACCAAAGCAGCATGAGGCCCCACGCACCGATGCAGACCAGATAAAGCGGCCAGCGCCCGACGTCGCCGAACAATCCAAGACCATAGCCGTAGAACAAAGTCGTCATCGCGATGCTGGTGCCGAGATAGTTGGAGAAGGCGGCGCGGCCCGCCGCCGCGACGCGGGCAAGCCATGCGCTGGCGTGCGCGTGCCGGATCAGGAGCAGGAGGAGCGCGGCATAGGCGACGGTCATCATCAGCCGTCCCGGTCCCGCCCACGCCATGAAGGCATTTACCCCGACAATATAGTCGAAGCCCGCCCGCCATTGGAGCCAGGCAATGGCGATGGTGAGCAGCAGCCCCGGCGGCAACCACCTCCACACGACCCGCCGGTAATCGCCCGGCGCCCAGCGGCCGGTCAGGAAGCCGTTCCGGAACAGCGCCATGCCGAGCATCATCAGCGGCAGCGTTTCGAGCATCGATATCAGCACCCCGACGAAGGGATTGGCGGCACTGTCCAGCCGTTTCTCCAGCATCGGCAGGTAGGGGCCGCGATAAAGCGCCAATTCCTCGATCACCTCATCGTCGATCTCGTCATAATCGTCGCGCAGTTCGCTTCCCGCCGCCGCAAAGGGCGACGCGGGATCGTCCGCAAAGCTGGCGAGCGCGAGCTGGCCACCGAAGAGGAGCGACGTCAGCAACGTCCCCAGCGTGAACAGCCCGATCGCCCATTTGATCAGCCGGCGCGCTTCCCAATGGCGAAAGCCAAAGGCGACGCAGCCGACGGCGGCGTAGAGAAACAGGATGTCGCCCCACCAGAGGAAGAAATAATGGCAGAGGCCGAAGATCGCGAGCCAGACCATGCGCCGGTAATGAACGGCGCCGGCGTCCTGTCCGGTAGCTTCGGCGCGGTCGACGATCAGGAGCATGCTGGCGCCGAACAGGATCGAGAACAGCCCGCGCATCTTGCCGTCGACGAGGATGAATCCGAACAGCCACGCCGCAATGTCGGCGGGCGTTTCGCCGCCATAGGCCTTGGGCGAGACATAGGCCATTTCGGGCATCGCGAAGGCGACGATGTTCATCGCGAGGATTCCCATCACCGCAAAGCCGCGTAACGCGTCGAGGGTGACGAGCCGGGTCGGTGCAATTTCCTGATCTTCGCGCATCGCTCCCGCTCACTGTATTATTAATATATAACAGTCAAGCACGCTCCCGCAGCCGATGCTGCAAATCACTATTGACATCACTGTCAGTAATGCTAGATGGGCAGCATCAACTGATTCGAACGAGAGCGACCATGACGCCGACCATCTTCTCCCATCCCGATCGCCAGCCCGCCAAATTTCGTCCGTTCAAGGCGCTGGGGCACTTCCGCAAGCTCATCAAGGACAAGGAAGACACCGAACAGGTCTTCCACATCTTCGAGAACCTGCCGCGCAAGGGTTTCCTCGACGACGCTCGCGCCTTTGTCGAAAGCGATCTCGGCAAGCGGCTGATCGCCAGCGAGCCCTATCTGCCCGACCTGCTCGACGATCATGCCTGGATCGACGAACTGCCCGAGGGGAGCGTCGGCCATGCCTATGTGACCTTCATGCGCCGCGAAGGCCTTTCGGCCGCCGGGCTCGTCGCCGAAAGCGACAAGATGGGGCGCCCGAAGTTCGACGACCAGCTCCAATGGTATGCGAACCGCCTGCGCGATACGCACGACCTGTTCCACATCCTGACCGGCTATGGCCGCGATGCGCTCGGCGAACAGTGCGTGCTCGGATTCACCTATGGTCAGACGGGCAATTACGGCAATGCCTTCATCGCCTATGCGGGTGGTTACGAGGTGAAACGCAGCATCAAGAGCGATGCCCCGGTGATGGGCGCGATCCGTCAGGGCCAGCGTCACGGCAAGGCGTCGAAGGCGATCATCGAGCAGGACATCCGCGCGCTGCTCGCCGAACCGCTCGAAGCGGCACGGGCGCGGTTGGGGATCGGGGAACCGACGCTCTACAAGGAAGCGCACCGGGCGTACCGCAGCCGCGGGATCGATCCGTACAACTTCCTCGCGGCAGAGGCCGCGATGGCTTGATTGTTCCCCGGCCAAGGCCGGGGTCCGTTTCACAGTTGCATGGGCCCCGGCTTTCGCCGGGGTTCACCTTATTCGGCGCAGCTCTTTCCGGATCATCAATTTGAGGCCGGACCAGGTCGCGTCGATCGCACAGACTTTCACATCGACCCATCCCATGGGCAGACAGATTTCGCGAATGACGTCCTCGGTGATGTCGGTCGGAACCTTCGATGCCTTTTTGGGCCAACTGACCCAGAGGAAACCGGCGGGGTCGATCAGCGTGCGCAAATCGGCCAGCAGGCGTTCGAGTTCGGTGCGGTCGGTCGTAAAGATATGCGCGACCTGCAATCCCGGTTCGGGTGCGGGGCGTTCATCGAGAATGACTTCACCGACTTCGGTGCGTACGCTCTCCGGCATCGCGTGGAACCACGCCCGCATGCCGTCTTTCAGCGACAGCTTCTTTATGAGCGGGGTGCCCGAATAGCCCGCGGTCATAGCCGCGCGATCAGCGCCTGCGCGGCGGCCGGGTTGCGCACTTTCGCGCCGGCGATGAAGAAGAGGAAGACGTCGCGGTCGCCCTTCGCCCAATCCTTCGCCTGGCTGGCCCATGTGTCGAGCGCTTTGGCATCGTAGCCGGTCTCGACATCCTCCTGCGACCGTTGCAGCCGGGCGTAGGTGAAGTCGGCGGTCTGTTCGTCGATACAGGGAAATTCGTCGCTGTCGGCATAGACGACCGCCATGTTGCGTTCGCGCAGCATGTCGATGAAGGCCTGATCGCGAAAGCTTTCGTGGCGGACCTCGATCGCATGGCGCAGCGGCAGGCCGTCCTGCGTGTCGGGAAGCAGGTCTAGGAAGCCCGCGAAATCGTCGCGGTCGAACTTCTTGGTCGCCATGAACTGCCAGTGGATCGGGCCCAGCCGGTCGCCGAGCCGGGTGAGCCCCTGCGTCAGGAATTTCTCGATCGAGGCGGCGCCTTCGGCCAGCACCTTGCGGTTGGTCGTGAAACGTGACGCCTTGACGCTGAACTTGAAGCCGTCGGGGACCGAGGCTGCCCAATTGGCGAAGCTCTCGGGCTTCTGGCTGCCATAGTAGGTGCCGTTGATCTCGATCCCGGTTAGATGCTGTCCCGCATATTCGAGCTCGCGCTTTTGCGCGAGGCCGGCGGGGTAGAAGGGACCGCGCCACGGTTCGAAGGTCCAGCCGCCGATTCCGACATGGATGCTCATGGACCTCTCACCTCCGTGCAAATAGCTCCTCGTCATTGCGAGCGTAGCGAAGCAATCCAGAGCATGCGTACACCGCTCTGGATTGCTTCGCTACGCTCGCAATGACGAAGTTAAGCTAAGGCCGCGTCGGCGCCCATCAAGTTCGGGAAGAAGCCTTCATGCGCTTCGCGAAGTTCGGCGAGCGTCACCTGATGGTCGCTGCCTTCGAGTTCGAAGACGATGCGGTCCTTGATCGTGCGGCCGACCGGATCGACCGGCACGTCGGCGCGGCCTGCAGCGTCGAGGAAGTCGGCGAGGCAGGTGTCGCAGACGGTGACGAGATAGAGGCCCTGATCCTCGCCGAAGAAGCTTTCGGCCACGCCGAACGGCTGTTCTTCGCTGACCAGCACGCCGATGTTCGACTTCAGGGCCATTTCGGCGAGCGTTACCGCGATACCGCCGTCGGAGACGTCGTGGCAGGCGGTGATCCAGCCGGCGTTGATCGCGCCGCGGATGAAGTCGCCGGTGCGCTTTTCGGCGCGCAGATCGACGGACGGCGGCGGGCCTTCCTCGCGGCCCAAAATTTCGCGCAGCCACACCGACTGGCCGAGGTGGCCGGCGCGTTCGCCGACCGCGAGCACGATGTCGCCGGTGCGCTTGAAGCCGATGCCGACGGCGTGGTTCAGATCCTCGATCACGCCGACGCCGCCGATCGCCGGGGTCGGCAGGATCGCGCTGCCGCCGCCGGTCGCCTTGGATTCATTGTACAGACTGACATTGCCCGAGACGATCGGATAGTCGAGCGCGCGGCACGCCTGTGCCATGCCGTCGAGGGCGCCCACGATCTGCCCCATGATTTCGGGGCGCTGCGGGTTGGCGAAGTTGAGGCAGTTGGTGATCGCGAGCGGGGTGGCACCGACCGCGCTGATGTTGCGCCAGGTTTCGGCGACCGCCTGCTTGCCGCCCTCAACGGGGTCGGCGTAGCAATAGCGTGGGGTGCAGTCGGTCGACATGGCGAGCGCGCGGTTGGTGCCGTGGATGCGGACGAGCGCGGCGTCGCCGCCGGTCTGGACCGTGTCGGCGCCGACCTGGCTGTCATACTGCTCCCAGATCCAGCGGCGGCTGGCGATGTCGGGGGTGCCCATCAGCGTCTTGAGGTCGGCGGCGACGTCCTTGGTTTCGGGGAGGTTGGTCAGCTCGGCCTGCTTCGGGGTCGGGACATGTGGGCGGTCGTAGAGCGGGGCATCGTCGGCGAGCGGGGCGAGCGGGATGTCGCAGACGATCTCGCCATGATGTTCGAGCACCATGCGGCCGGTGTCGGTGACGGTGCCGATGACCGCGAAGTCGAGTTCCCATTTGTGGAAGATCGCTTTCGCAAACTCTTCCTTGCCGGGCTTCAGGACCATCAACATGCGTTCCTGCGATTCCGACAGCATCATTTCATATGCCGTCATGCCGGTTTCGCGCTGCGGCACGTCGTCCATCTTGAGGTGGAGGCCGACGCCGCCCTTCGACGCCATCTCGACCGACGAGCTGGTGAGGCCCGCGGCGCCCATGTCCTGGATCGCGACGATCGCGTCCGACGCCATCAGTTCGAGGCACGCCTCGATCAGCAATTTTTCGGTGAAGGGGTCGCCGACCTGCACCGTCGGGCGCTTTTCCTCGGCATCCTCGCCGAAATCGGCGCTCGCCATGGTCGCGCCGTGGATGCCGTCGCGGCCCGTTTTCGATCCGACATAGACGATCGGATTGCCGACGCCGCTGGCGGCCGAATAGAAGATCTTGTCCTGCTCGGCGACGCCGACGGTCATCGCGTTGACGAGGATATTGCCGTCATAGGCCTTGTGGAAATTGACCTCGCCGCCGACCGTCGGCACGCCGACGCAATTGCCGTAGCCGCCGATGCCGTGGACGACGCCCGAGATGAGATGCTTCATCTTCGGATGGTCGGGGCGGCCGAAGCGCAGCGCGTTGAGGTTCGCGACCGGGCGTGCGCCCATGGTGAAGACGTCGCGTAAAATGCCGCCGACGCCGGTCGCCGCGCCCTGATAGGGCTCGATGTACGACGGGTGGTTGTGGCTCTCCATCTTGAAGATCGCGGCGAGCTTCTTGCCATCCGGGCCTTCGCCGATGTCGATGACGCCGGCATTCTCGCCGGGACCGCAGATCACCCAAGGCGCCTCGGTGGGGAGCTTCTTGAGGTGGAGGCGCGAGCTTTTATAGCTGCAATGTTCGGACCACATGACCGAGAAGATGCCGAGCTCGACGAGGTTCGGCTCGCGCCCGAGCGCGTGCAGGACGCGCTCATATTCTTCCGGAGACAGGCCGTGTTCGGCGACGATCTCGGGGGTGATGACGGAGGCGGGCGCGGTTGCGGTCTGAGTCATGGCGCGCCTTTAGCGACACAGGCGCAAAACGAACAGACCCCATGATGCATTTTGCACCACGGGGCCTGCGACCGGAGCCGATTATCAGCGTGAGGCGACAGTGGTGACGGGTGCGGCCAGCGGTTCGACGTCGCGGAGCGGGAAGCTGACCTGTTGCGACCCGACGGTACCGCGAACGCGATGTTCGCCGACGCGCAGCCTGAAGGGCTTGCCCGTGCGTTCCTCGACACCGCTGATGATGCGATGCTCGCCGACCTTGGTGACGGTATAGCTGTAGGTCACGCCGCGATGTTCGAAGCGGTGCGTTTCTTCGGCATGCGCCGCAACTGGCACCAGCGCAAACAGGCCGAGGGCAGGAAGAATGACATTTTTCATAGCGCAAGTCCTTGTCTGAATGAACAAAACTTGCCTTTACGCCCCTCTCTCTTGTGCAGCGCAACATGACTCGCATGCCGGGCAGCAGCAATTGCAAAAAACCGAATTGCGATTGCGCCGCAGCGCAGACATTCAAGCGGCCGCGAAGCTCGACCGGCGGTTCCAGCCCGCCCAGCAGGCGGCAACGCAGAGCAGCGCATAAGCGCCGAGCATTGTTGCCGGAATGGCAAGCGAATAGCTTGCCTCCTTCGGCCCGAACCAGTCGACCGCCTGTGCAAAGACGAGAAGTGCCGCAAGCACCCACAGCCGCCGATTGCCTGACGGTGCCGCGGTGCGCCGGGCGTAATAAACGAGCGCGCCGCCGATCAGAGCAATTTCCAGCGGCATTGCGATGGCGGGATGATCCCAGAGGCCGAAGCCGAGCTTTGGCGGCGCCCCGGCGAGCGTCAGGTCGGGGATATGGACGGGCAGGTCGACGAACCAGTGCGAAACGACGACCAATGCAGCGCCGATCGCGGCCTCGCGCCGTTTGGTGGCGAACCAGATCAGCGCGCCGAAGATGGCGCCCCACAGCAGCGCGCCGAGCAGGCTGTGCGTGTAGGGCATATGATAGAGGTCCATCGGGTTCATGGCCGCTATACCCGGCACGATCCGCATCTTCTCGATGCCGGGCACGAGCAGCGCGGCAAAGCCGACATCGACGAGCTGAGCGGCGACGAACAGAGTCCCGAGTCCCGCCGCTTTCGGGCGGGCAGCGGCGACCAGCGCCGGAGCGAAATGGCCGATGAACATGCGCGCGATGCTATCGCCGCGGGCCGCGGCGTCAAGCTCGACGCACTTGACCATCGGGGGGCGAAAGGGCCAAAGCAGGCGCCATGACGGACATTCCCGAACCTTCCGCCGAACCGGCTATCGCCTCGCTTTCGTTCGAGGCCGCGATGGGCGAACTGGAGACGATCGTGCGGCGGCTCGAAAGCGGCGACGTCAGTCTCGAGGAATCGGTGACGCTTTACGAGCGCGGCCATGCGCTGCGCGCCCATTGCGAGGCGCGGCTTGCCGCGGCGCAAGCGCGGATCGAACAAGTCAGCCTTGGTGCCGACGGTCAGCCGGCGGGAACCACGCCTTTCGGCGAAAGCTGAGCGGTGGCGAGCGCCGACGGCGATTCGGGCGAGACCCGGTTGCTCCTTGCCACGCAGGCCGAGGTCGTGGCCGGAATCGATCGCCTGTTCGACCAATTGCTGCCCGTGCCTGCCGATCCGCGCGAACGTTTGTATCAGGCGATGCGCCATGCCGCGATTGCGGGCGGCAAGCGGCTCCGCCCGTTACTCGTCCGTGCGGCGGGCGACCTTTTCCATGTCGACCACAGGCTTTCGCTGCGCGTCGGCGCCGCCGTTGAGGCGATGCATGTCTATTCGCTGATCCACGACGATCTGCCGTGCATGGACGATGACGATATGCGCCGCGGCAAGCCGACCGTGCACAAGGCATATGACGAGGCCACCGCAGTGCTCGCGGGCGATTCGCTCCATGCGCTGGCATTCGAATGGCTTTGCGATCCGGCGACCAGCGCCGACCCGTTCATCCGCAGCGAGCTTTGCTGCGAACTGGCGCGCGCTGCCGGGCCGGGGGGCATGGCGGGCGGTCAGATGATGGACCTTGCCGCTGAGACGTCGGACTTCGACCTGCGCACCGTGACGCGGCTCCAGCAGCTCAAGACCGGGGCGCTGATCGCCTTTTCGGTCGAGGCAGGGGCGATCCTGGCGCGCATCCCGCCCGAGGGGCGGACGCCGCTGCGCGGCTATGCGCGCGACATCGGGCTCGCCTTTCAGATCGCCGACGACATCATGGATGTCGAGGGCGACGAGACGCTGGCGGGCAAGGCGCTACACAAGGACGACGCGGCGGGCAAGGCGACCTTTGTCACGCTGATGGGACTGGAGCGTGCGCGCGAACAGGCAACGGCGCTGGTCGAGCAGGCGATCGGGCATCTGTCGGCTTATGGCGAAGAGGCGGCATTGCTGCGCGCGATCGCACGTTATGTGGTGGAAAGGGACCATTGATGCGCATTGGGGTTTATCCCGGAACATTCGATCCGATCACGCTCGGGCATATGGACATCATCCGCCGCGGCGCGAAGCTGGTCGACCGGCTGGTAATCGGCGTCACCACCAACATCACCAAGTCGCCGCTGTTCGACGATGACGAGCGGATCGAGATGGTGCGGAACGAAGTCGCGGACATCGACGGTGATATTCGCGTCGTCGGCTTCAACGCGCTGCTGATGGATTTCGCCGAACGCGAGGGGGCCAGCGTCATCGTCCGCGGGCTGCGCGCCGTCGCCGATTTCGAGTATGAATATCAGATGGCGGGAATGAACCAGCAGCTCAACGACCGCATCGAGACCGTCTTCCTGATGGCCGACGTGGGGCTGCAGCCGATCGCGTCGCGCTTGGTCAAGGAAATCGCGATTTTCGGCGGGGCTATTCACAAATTCGTCACCCCCGCGGTATGCGAAGCGGTGGTAAGCCGGATCGCCGAGCGGGGACTCCGTCAGGGCGAAGGCTGATCCCAATCATTGAGCGTTCAGCTTTTTCCCGCTAGGGCGCGCCTGACGGGGCGCAAACCGCAATTTATGACAAGGGCCGATCCAGCATGAAATTCACCTTCCGCCCCCTGGTTTTGACGGCGATGGCGCTCGGTCTTGCGGCTGCGGCCGTTGCGCAAGAAGCACCGCCCCCCCCGGGGCCGACGCCTGAAGAGATGTCGGCGCCGACCGAAGTTCCGGCCCCGACGCCGCCCGTCGAAACGCCCCCCGCGCCGCCTGCCGAAGCACCTGCTCCGGCCGCCGAGGCGGCGACCGACGCGACGGCCGCAGTCGAGCCGCCGGTGATCCCCGCGATGCAGCCCGAGCAATATATGGGCGTCCCCGAATATATGCTGAACATAGACCTTTCGACCGGCGGCCGGGTGGTCATCCAGCTTTATCCGAACGTCGCGCCGAACCATGTCGAACGGGTCAAGCAGCTCGCGCGCGCCGGTTTCTACGACGGGGTGAAATTCCATCGCGTGATCGACGGCTTCATGGCGCAGACGGGCGATCCGACCGCGACCGGGCAGGGCGGCTCGCAGCTTCCCGACCTCAAGGCCGAATTCAACCCGACCCCGCATCTGCGCGGCACCGTGTCGATGGCGCGCGCCGAGAGCGAGGACAGCGCGAACAGCCAGTTCTTCATCATGCTGCAGCCGCGCTTTGCGCTCGACCGCCGTTACACCGCGTTCGGCCGCGTCGTGTCGGGCATGCAATATGTCGATGCGATCGCGAAGGGCGAGCCGCCCGCGGTGATGTCGCGGATGGTGCAGGTGTCGGTCGCCGCCGACAACAAGCCCGTGCCGCCGCCCTCGATGCTGACCGAAACGCCGCCCGCGCCGGTAGCGCCCGAGGTCAGCGTCGACGAGCTCAACGCGCCGATCAAGCAGTAAGCGCGGGGACGCGCCCCCGCAGCCATGCGCGTCGACGCCTTCGATTTCGAACTGCCTGGCGAGCGTATCGCGCTGCGCCCGGCGCGGCCGCGCGATGCGGCGCGGATGCTGGTCGTCGCCGGTAACGAGATGGCAGACGCCGGCGTCGCGGAGCTGCCGAAATGGCTGCGCCCCGGCGATTGCCTCGTTTTCAACGACACCCGCGTCATTCCGGCGCAGCTCGAGGGCCGCAGAGGAGACGCCAGGATCGGCGCGACGCTGCACAAGCGCATCGACCTTCGCCGCTGGCAGGCGTTCGTGCGCAATGCGAAGCGGCTGCGCGTCGGCGAAACGGTCGATTTCGGCGCGGGGGTCGCGGCCATTGCCGAGGATCGGCTGCCCGACGGCAGCTTCATCCTCGCCTTTGGCGGCGATGAACCGGTCGAGGTGCTGCTCGAACGCGCCGGCACGATGCCGCTGCCCCCCTATATTGCGGGCAAGCGCGCGACCGACGAGGAGGATCGCGCCGATTACCAGACGATGTTCGCGCGCGAGGACGGCGCGGTTGCCGCACCGACAGCGGCGCTGCACTTCACGCCCGGGTTGCTCGACGCGCTGGCGGCGGCGGGCGTCGCCAGCGAAACGCTGACCTTGCATGTCGGTGCCGGTACCTTCTTGCCGGTGAAGGCCGACGATACGGAAGATCATGTCATGCACGCCGAATGGGGGCGGATCGAAGCCGATACGGCAGCGCGGCTCAACGCCGTCCGCGCTGCCGGCGGCCGGGTGATCGCGGTCGGCACGACCAGCCTCCGCCTGCTCGAAAGCGCCGCCACGGCCGACGGAACGATCGAACCTTTCGCCGGCGACACGTCGATCTTCATCACTCCCGGCTATCGCTTCAGGGCTATCGACGGGCTGATGACCAATTTCCACCTGCCGCGCTCGACCTTGTTCATGCTGGTCAGTGCGCTGATGGGATTGGAAACTATGCAATCAGCTTACAGGCATGCAATCGAGGAAAGCTACCGCTTCTACAGCTATGGGGATGCAAGTCTGCTGCTACCAAAATGATGAGGTGAAAGGCGCTTTCGCCTATACCCATCGACTTCCCATCATTCGTGCTCGTGCGTTCAAGCGTTTAATCCGCCACCCTAGTCAAAGGACCCGCGCTACTGGCGTCAAGCCGAGTGAACCGCCGTCCGTTGGCGAGAGGAGAGGGAATAGTGCTTCTAAGTCAGTGGAAATCCTCTGGGGCCTAACCTGAGCAACTTGGATGTTTACTCCCGAACGGGTGGTCCCGAGGGATCTATTCCGCGGCACATCTCCGGGATAAACCAGAATCGCCATGCGGGCTTCGAGTGCTTGGGCGTGAGCTTCGAGTTGATACAAGTCTGAGTGGCTAGGATAGTCCGAAATGTCCTTGTATTTGCAGTCAATTACGGTGATTTCTTCGCCAATAATTACTACGTCCGGATCGACGATGTATCTGTTAGGTATTTTCGAAAGCAAAGGAGTGTTTAACTCTGATCCCTTTTTGACGCGGCGCTTTCCGTGAGTTTCTTCCATCTCTGCGCGCACCGCATTCTCAAAGAGCGATTCCAGATTAAGAAAATAGGAGTGTGGGGTTCTAATGCTCGCATCGTCCGCGGCCCAAGAACCGAGATGCAAAATGAGGGCGCGGGCATAACCTAGCGCAACGTAAAGGTCTGTGCCCTTGCGGACCTCCGAGAAGGCTGCCGCAAAAAGCCGATCCCGAGAGGTGGCATTCTTTCTGTTCACCCCACGCCAGTCTACGTCTTCGAAGAGGCGAGCGTACGAGCGGCATAAACCAAGCAATTCTAAATATTTCGGGTCTGCGGAAAGGAGTGCTTCAGCGAACGCCAGTGAAAGCCCGATAATTTGATTTGATGGCAAATCGGCAGATAGTACCTGTTGGGTGCAAACCAACTTACCCTTGGAGCCGCGGGCAGAGAGCGTTAAGCTCGCTCGCAAGTCTATGCGTCCCACAGGACGGCTATGCTGCTTCGTTTCGCTGACATAGGCTTTTACGCGGCCGTGGCTAATATAGCGGCCAACTGCCCTCGTGAGATGCTTCGCATACTCAGGAAGGAGGAGCTCATCTTGCCCGTGTAGCGATTCTGACAGTATTGAGCGCAGATCGTCTGGCGCTGACAATCGTAGAAGCCCGGCTACCGAGCCTTGAACTTTTTCAATGACATGAACGTGTAAATCATCCCCAGCAGAAAATTGGCCGACGTAGGCATTTGCTCGGAGGCCAAATGACTTCCCCTTGCTTCGAAGGAGGACGAAAATTCCCTCGTCGACCAGTTTCCAGAAATCCGATGAGTTCTCCAAAGCGCGATAGACGTCCTCGCCAATCTCTATTGAGCTTCGCTCTCGCAGAGTGATTTTCACCTAATCTGCAGCCTACGTGTTGACTTCAACGGTAGGAGACGTCTTCCAGAGATATAACTCCTCGATATCTTGCGTGTAAGGGTGCGGAGCAACCTGCGGATTGCGTCTCAATAGATATCTAATTTGGCTCTGCCAAAGATCTACTAAATCTTCTTCGGAAGAAACACCTGAGAAGATGCCGTGACCGAAGGGCATCAAATCGGAAAAGGTCTCAGCATGTCGGGTCCTGCACCCCTCAAACAGCTTCACCAAGCCGTCTACAATGGGCTGGGGGGCTTTTGCTAGCGTCTCCCGAAGTTGATCGATAGACGGTGGACATTCGATAATGCGTAGTCGCCTTATGAGCGCGTCATCAACTTCCAAAGCGCTCCGATCTTGCGGATTCATCGTCGCCAAAAGCGTCAGGTTTCGGGCAACCTTAATCCGCCTACGAGTTAGAGGCGTCTCGAATATACGATCACGGTACTCAAGGTACGTCATCAATTCACCGAGGACTGCCGATATATTTGCTCTGGTAAATTCCTCGATCAGCAAAACATAACGATTGCTTGGATCGCGAGTTGCCTGATCATTCCACTGGAGAAAAACTCCGGGGCGAGGTTCAAAACCGCCGCCAACTGTTGGGTGCAGTCCCTCAATAAAGTCTTCGTATGAAAACGACTGGTGAAATTGAATGCATTTCACAAAGTAGGGGTGTCCTGCATGCGACTGCGCCGCGGCGAGTCCTAGATAGGTCTTCCCCGTCCCGGCCACGCCTGAGAGCGTGATAATTTCCTTCGAGCCATGTCGTTCGCAGGCATGGGAAATTTGCGAAATTTTTGATGCGGTATCCATTTAGATAACTGCCTGGGGTGCGCAAGCGTAATCTGACATCAACTGAGCAGTGTCAGGAGAAGTTCCAGCGATGAGGTCTGGCAAGTCTTGAATCAATGCTTGGTCAATTAAACCCACTGCCCACTCTTCAATGATGCGCCTATCATCCTCCATCTTTACGAAAAGTCTTCCGCCTCCTGCTAGTAGAAATAGCGGGTTAATTGCTTTTCGTTGATCGTTCGGTGTCGTTGTAAACTTTGTTTCCTCGTAAAGACGCGGCCCAATTGCGGTCGGATCATTCATGGCCCTCGCTTTGCGAATCGAAGAAGCAGCCTCCGGTACGGAAGCAACTACGTCCAATCTTGCCATGCCGCGGTTCAATTCCTCATTCGTGAGCACGTTTCCGCACTGGCGCCACAGCGCCCAAATGGCACGATATTCCAGGACAACAGACAATGCTCTAATGACGTATTCGGCAGCCAGCCGCCGATTTCCCTCTACCGCAAATCTGCCTGCTTCTCCGGGTAACAGAAATGAAAAAAGACTGCTGCCGTGTCCTGTCAATCTCAACCGCGGTGGACTGCCTTCTCGCATCGCAAGTCCGCTTAAGGCCATTATTTCAAATGTATTGCGTACCGAACGCGTATCGCTGGCCTCTTTGCCACCGCCAAAGGAGGAAATTTTATCCAACAAGGCTTCTTCATCGTACGGCTCACCATCGCTTTGCGCTAGTGCTGCGATATTGGGAGCTACTTCCGGCCAGAGGATAAGGTTGGCACGAAGGTTTGTCCTCCAAACAAGTTGACGCCCTGACATCAATCTCTCCGCTGGCGGGGCAGTCATTCCCCAGAAATTCTCAGAGGCAGATGACCTCTCCACCCTCATTCAGCTAGCGTCATAATGTCGCAAATTTCAAGAACCCGTTGCGAGCAAACGACGGGGCCTATTTGCGAGGGGTAGCCTTGCCTATGCGTGAATTGCGAATTCGGGATCTCTATGTCCCCGGGCAGGCCCGTCTTTTTCACCTTCTAAAGCTAACGCGATTGATCGGGCGACTGACGCTGCCAAGGGATAGGGAATAGCATTCCCAATCTGCTTAACAATTTCCCGTTTACTACCTACGAATAAGTGCGAGTCAGGAAACGACTGCAGACGCGCGCCCTCACGCAATGTCAAATTTCTTGGTTCATTAGGATGGCCAAACCGTCCCCGCGTGAAGCTGTCAAACATCGCAGTAATAGTGCCAGCTGGCCGTTCCGGATGAAGTCTTCCGTAGACAGAGCGGTGGCCAATTCGAGCGGCACCGTTTTTATGGCAATTTGCACGCAGTTCCACAGGGAGATCTTCAAACCCCCCTCCTGGCGGGACAATTGCGATTCGTTGACGGTTTAATGGACTCAATGGAGTTTCGACATGCAGCGGATCTGGCGGAGAGATGGAGCCGATCTCGCTTGCAGGCGGGAGGTCTTGTAGGGCCTCTTGGACAGTCCTCCAGCGATCAGCTGTCGGTGTAGGGAAGGAGAAATGGTCTACGTTATTGGAGCGCAATCCAACGACGAACACCCGTTGGCGATTCTGAGGCACGCCAAAATCAGCGGCGTCGAGAGTTTTTATTTCGACACAATACCCCGAGCTTTCCATCAGCGTAACAAATCGAGCTAAGACTGCACGGCCACGAGCGCCAAGCAGTCCCCGGACGTTTTCCATCATGAATGCCCGAGCGTTAGTGCCAATAACCACTCGTCCAAAGGCTAGGATAAGATCATTCCGGCTGTCTTCATCTTCGCCGATTCGTTGAACGCTAAAACCCTGACAAGGTGGACCGCCGGCGACAAGGTCAATATGGTTGGGAAGACCAAGTTCCGATATCCGATCGGACGTAAGATTGCTGACGTCCTCTAAAAAGCAAGGGTGCTCTCGGAAATTAAGGCGATAGCTTGCTACGGCGGGACGCCAGCTGTCGAACGCGCCAACAACTTTGAAGCCGGCCGATTGGAGACCTAGAGTTAAGCCTCCCGCTCCGCTGAACAAATCGAGGGCCGTCAACGTCATCTCGCCACCTGCGGATCGTATGCATTGCGTCCGTCCTGCTTTAGAGAAGAAATTCTCCTCGCAAAGCTTGAGCCTAGAGATTCTTTGATATCCACCTCATCATCGTGGTTATCCACTGGATTGCCAAGTAGCTCCCCTAAAAGGTGAGTCGCCAAAAAAGACGCGAAGGTAGGAGGGACAGCGTTGCCAACCTGAAGAAATGCTGGGCCAAGTCCTCCGGAAAAAGCCCAGTCATTGGGGAAGCCTTGTAGCAATGCGGCCTCCCTAAGAGAAAGGCCGCGATGCTGCTCTGGGTGTACGTAGCGTCCGCTAGCCGGGTTCCTGGCATGGCCCGTGATCGTAATCGAGGGCTTGTCCCACCAGAGACGGCCGTAAACATCCTTAAAGGCGAGTCCACCGGTCCGCTGGGCGAAGCGTCGGAGGCTCTCAGGTCCAACGTCGAAGGGTCGCCGACCACCATCTTGGGAGACAGACTTTATGGTTTCTATCGTTGAAATGCGATGCGTCGCTGTGAAATGCATTGGATCACTGGAGCACACTTCGCCCGGTTTGATCGCTGGCAAGCGGCCGATTGCGTCACGTACCGTGCGCCTAGTGCGTTCGTCGAGAAAGCCTCTAGGCATGGAGAACGGGCGGCGCATACCTACCATCACCGCACGAAAGCGATTTTGAGGAACGCCAAAATCAGCCATGTTGTGAGCAGTCAGCACCGTTTTATAGCCTGCGCGCTCAAGTATCTTCCGAGCTTCTGCAACGACCGGCCAATATCGATCCGTCGTGACCTCCGGAACATTTTCTATCACAACTGCGTCGGGCTGGATGGCCGCCGCCGCCTTCGCGAAGGTGAGGAACAAATTGTTGCGGCGATCGCTCTCGCCTGCCGCGTTCCTATGGGAAGAGAAGCCTTGGCAAGGCGCACAACCAATCAATATAAGCGGCGCCGTTGAACTGCGGCGTGTGCTAGCGACAATGTCAACCAAATCATCCTGACGGCTCGCATAATTGTGGAGGTCAAGTTTGGTTGATTTCACCCCCAAATTTTGTTCGTACGTCATCATCGCTAAGTCATCGATGTCGACCGCCATCGCCAGCCGGTAGGCGGGCAGCAAAGAGTTCACTGCCACGAAGCCCGCCGACATGCCACCGCATCCCGAAAACATATCAACCACGTCGATAGGGCCTGTTGGCGCCGTTCGCGCACGTGGCCACGCGCGGTCCAAATTCGACGCCAATTTTATCCCCGCATCGCGGACCTTCTGCCGGCATGCTGAAAATTCGGCCAACTCTTCAAAGCCGGGCTGGCTGCGATAGTCGGTCATTGGATCATTTCCTCCCTTGCGGGGCAAAAGCGCAGCTAAGCAACTGAGTTGTCCTGTCCCGAGGGAGTTCGAAATGGCTCGCGCCACCTGAGCACGCCTTCACCGGTGGGTGCCAAGAGGCTCGGGCGCGCGGAGCTCGGGTTGGTAGGCGAAACATTCGCGATCCAAATGCTCGCGAATAAGTCGGGCAGCCAAAGTGCTTTTTTTAAAGCCCTGCGAGGCGCAATATGCTGAAAAACGCTCGCTTTCGGTCTCAGTTAGAAGCACTTGGAATCGTGACATTTTCAACCATTCTCCGCCAATCCGGCCGGCTTAAGCTAAAGGCGGGTGACATGCAAGAGTGTGTAGTTGTGAGCATACTTGCGCCTATCATCTGAGTTTTGGCGGTCTTTCATTCGGCCGTGCGGTGTCTGCAGTTCGTGAGTCTCTTTCCGGGCTAGCGGATCCTTTGCTTGCTGAGGGAATCCGCTAAAGAGTTGCGATGCAATTTTCGGACGATCAGATTATCGAAGGAGCAGCACTGATGTTGCTGGATCGATTTGGGGATCGAGCATACGATGTTGCTGTAGGCAGGGGGACACAATGTCGGACCAGCACGATGCCTTGGCCGCGGCGATCTGGAAATTGATCGCTAATCGGTTATTCGAACTCAGACGATCTTCCTTGCGCCATTAATTTCTTGTTTCTATCGTATTTAACCATGGGTGAAATATGCTGACAACGCCACCGCTCGATGCCCTTACGGATATTTTTACGTTTGAGGCGGTTAAGGGCTTTGGCCCGCAGAAATTCAAAGAGCTGTTTGTTGATAATGTAAGCTTAGCTGACTTGTTATCACAGCCTCGCGAGATGCAGCGTTTTGGCAAGCGTGGTAAAGACTTCCAAAAGCAGCTTGACGAATTAGGTAGCGTAGGTCGCGACAAGGCGCGTGAAAGAGCCCGGAAACAAATTGAATATGCTAGGGAAAACGGCGCTTGCATATTGACCTATCAGGATCGGTCATATCCAAAAACTCTGTTTGATAGTAATATTCCAGTTCCAGTGCTGTACGTCCGAGGAGACGTTCGCTCATTAGAGGGAAAGAGTACAGTTGCGGGAGTGGGATCTCGAAACATCCGACAGCCCTATGCAAGTGCTCATGACAAATTTTGTAGACTCGCGATCAGTCGTGGCTTTACGATCGTATCTGGATTTGCGACGGGTGCCGATATAATTGGTCATCTTGCGGCAGAAGGAGATGGCGGCCATACTATTTGCGTCATGCCTTCGGGGCTGGATCGTCCCTTTCCTCCAGAGCACAAAGACATTTGGCGACGTTTTCTTGAAGGCACTGGGGCTGTTTTCGTTTCTGAGTTCGGATTTGGCGTAGGCGCGAACGCCTTAAACCTCCGAAAACGCAACAAAATGATAGCCGGTTGTGCGCAGGGAGTGCTCGTTAGCCAATCAGCGGATGATGGGGGTGCAATGAATGCCTATCGCTTCGCCATGGAGCAAAAAAAGCCGGTCGCTACTTTTCAAGAAGATGGCACGCCCGATACTTCTGGAAATGATTTAATTGGAGATAGCGCAGCCAAGGTAAATTCTACCGTGTTGCCGATCGAAAAAGGCCGGGAATGGGACGCGTGGCTGCAGAAGCTCTAATTTTTGATCTGGACGGGACGATATGGGACAGCGCGAGCTGGTTCGCCCGCGGCTTGGAGGAAACCGTCGCAGCATCTCCTCAAGATGTCCGTGATCGGTTAGTCGGCTCGGGCAACATCATCGCAGAGATCAATCGGGCCGGCATTTCGAGATCGAAATTGCTCAATTCGGCGTTCGCCGTTGCTGGGCCGCCGCCACTTTTCGATGGGATCGGCGAAGCGCTGGACGAATTGAAAGTTAGACGCGTTCCTTTGGCGGTCGCGACGAATCTTCCCGGAACTCTCGTTACGCCGATGTTGGAAATGACAGGCTTGAACGCACACTTCTCTTCAGTCGTTCATGCGGGAGTATGTCGAACTCCAAAGCCGCACCCGCGTTCAATCCTTCTGACATTAGGAGAGTTGGGAATTAGTCCGAGCCTGGACGTGGTCTATATCGGCGATCGAAATTCCGATGCAGAAGCTGCTGCTAGAGCCGGTGTCAGCATGGCTTGGGTGACTCACGGGTATGAACCAGTTTCAGTTCGAGCAGGTGTTCGCGCCATTTCTGCACAGGAGATTTCTGACCTGTGAGGTATCTCTATATGTCAAACGGCGTTCAAAAGGGACCCCCGATCGGCGTCGAAGAGGGACCCCCTTTTCGGATAATATGATGCTGGTTTGTTGAAGATGGCCTTGCGCTGCGTGCGGCGGAGGGCGGGCGTAGCCCGACCGGAGGCGCGCGCAGCGCAAGATAGATTTTTGAAGGCGCCGAAGGTGGCTGTCAGCTGCGGTTTTTGAAGCGCCAGCTGTCGTTGCCCGTCTCGACGATATCGCAGTGGTGGGTGACGCGGTCGAGCAGCGCCGTGGTCATCTTGGGATCGCCGAACACGGTCGGCCATTCGCCGAAGGCGAGGTTCGTGGTGATGATGACGCTGGTCCGCTCATAAAGCTTGCTGATGAGGTGGAACAGCAACTGCCCTCCCGAGCAGGCGAACGGCAGATAACCGAGCTCGTCGAGCACGATCAGGTCGAGCCGCGACAGCTGCGCCGCCAGGGTCCCGCCTTTGCCGATCCGGGTCTCCTCTTCGAGGCGTGTCACCATAGCGAGCAGCGGAAAGAGATTCGTGGTCTTAGCGAAGAGCAGATCGAACATATGGAACGGGAGTCGTCGAACGTCGATCGCGAGTTTCGGATGATCGAGCAGTCTTACGGGACCGACCATCTCGACCTTGTTCTGGCCATGGGATACGTCAGCCGCCTCATCGATAACGTCAGGGTGGTTCACCATTTGGCGCGGAACCACCCCGAAATATTGGCGGAATTCCAACGTATCGTCCAGTTGCGCGATGCTGCCTGATGACCGTTTCGAGTGGGAAAAGGGTGGGGCGCTTTTCAATCCGCCCATCCGACCAAAATCTTTTCACCTTATAATCCGGTGAAACCCGATTTCCGCTGCGCGTGGGAATTTGGTGGGGAACGGCTTTGCGAATGCAATCCGCCTTAGTCTAACCAATGGAAATAATAGGAAAATGTCTTCCCGATTCTAAATTTGTTCATGCTGGTCAGTGCGTTGATGGGGCTGGAAACGATGCAGGCGGCCTATGCGCATGCCATTGCCGGAGGCTATCGCTTTTACAGCTATGGCGACGCCAGCCTGTTGTTGCCCGAGCGTTCTGCCTGAGCGTAGCGCGTGCTTGCGCGGTCATGTGACGAAATAGGAACATAAAGAGAACATTTTCTCTTTCCTACATTATTCCAGCACCATAGCTTTTCCCCATTCCGACGCGAAACGGCGCCTTTCCGGCGCGAATCAGGGGAATGCTCATGAAGAAGATTTGCGGGCCCGCGCTGGCGCTGGCGGTATTGGCAACAGGGTGGCCGGCGACGGCGGCCGAGACAATCACCTATAGCTACGACGGCAAGGGGCGTGTGGTGAAGGTCGTCCGCACCGGCACGGTGAACAACAATGTTACCGTCGAATATACCCACGACAAGGCCGACAATCGCACGCGATTGAAGACGACGAACTCGCCCAATCCGCCACCCTAGAGCTTCCCTTCGGCACGTTAAATTCAGGCGAATTCAGGAGGCATCTGTGGCTATCATCAAGAATAAATATGCAATTGTATCAAGGGCAGCGCTTTGCGCATCGACGATTTTGGGCGTCGGCCTTGCTCCGCAACTCTGGGCACAGGCTACCCCGCCGCCCATCCGGTCGGCTATCGACGAAAATGGCGTCGATGTTATCACGGGCAATCTGAATCTGGCCCAGACCGATTTGTCGATCGGGGCCGATGCGCGCCAAGGCGTGGTTTTCCGGCGAACCAACAACGGCACCGGGTGGTGGAACAATCTCGTCGGCTCGATCGACAAGCAGGGCATTGCCTTTACCGTTTCATTTGACGGATTCACCGATCGCTTCCTGTTGTCGGGATCGACCTACACGCCGACTGAAGCCAATGGCGCGACCCTGACGAAAAGCGGCACAACTTATACCTATACGGGCCGCGACGGGACGGTCGCGACATTCGCTGCACAAGGCGACAAGTTTCAGGTTTTCAGCGGCAACGAGGCGCGGATCACCAGCATCGTATACCCCAATGGCGCGAAACTCAGTTTCGACTATGAAACCGGAGTCTATTGCGAAGGCGGAATCGAAGGTGGCGGGTGCGTTGGGCAAATTGTCAAACTCGCGCGATTGACGTCGGCCAATCATAGCAATGGTTACCGGCTCGTCCCGAGCTACGCGACAGACTTTTTCTCGGAAGAAACGGCCCCGAGCTGGCTCAAAGTGCAATCGGTCAAGGCGATCAACCTTGGCGTCGAATATTGCTCGTCGTCTTGCACGAATAGCTGGCCGACGGCGAGTTACTCCAACTCGTCGCCCGGGGGCGGGCTGACCTATAATTTCGTGACCGACGCCGGCGGCGAGCAAACGCGTTACACGACGAGCGGCGGCAAAATCGTCGGCATCAAGCGCCCCGGCGCGTCGGCCGACAATGTTCAGGTGACCTATACGTCGAACCGCGTGTCGTCGATCACCAGCGAGGGCGTTACCTACGGCTATAGCTATGCCGACAGCGGCGCGACGCGCACGACGACGGTGACGGCGCCGGACAGCAGCCAGCGCGTCTATGTATCGAACACGACGACGGCCCGGCTGACCTCCTTCACCGACGAACTCAGCCGCACGACCAGCTATCTTTACGATACGGACGGCCGCGTGACGCGCATCACCAGCGCCGAGGGGAATTATACCCAGCTTACCTATGATGGTCGCGGCAATGTCACTCAGACGCAAAATGTCGCCAAGTCCGGTTCGGGCCTTGCGGCAATCACGACGTCGGCGAGCTTCCCGGCGTCGTGCACCAATTCCAAGACCTGCAACCAGCCCGCGACGAGCACCAATGCCATGGGCGATGTCACCGACTATACCTATAACAGCACGCATGGCGGGGTGGCGACAATCACGCTGCCGGCCGCGGCGTCGGGGGGCATTCGCCCGCAGCAGCGCATCAGCTACACGGGACTGACCGCCTATTTCAAGAACAGCGCCGGATCGATCGTCTCCTCGGGCCAGACGACCTATGTTCCGACGCAGAGCGCCGCGTGCCAGACGACCGCGTCCTGTACCAACGGCGCCGACGAAACGAAGACGGTCGTCGGCTACGGGCCCCAGACGGCCGGGACCGCGAACAATCTTTTGCCGGTCAGCATCACGACCAGTTCGGGCACTGGCTCGGTCAGCTCGGCGACCGCTCTCGGCTATGACATGGTCGGCAACCGGATCACCGTCGACGGGCCGCTGACCGGCACCGCCGATACGACCCGATATCGCTATGACGGCGCGCGCCGCGTCGTCGGCGTGGTCGCGCCCGATCCCGATGGCGCGGGCAGCCGCGTTCACAAGGCCGAAAAGCTCACCTATAATGACGACGGTCAGGTGACCCTCGCCGAAATCGGGACGGTGGCGAGCCAGACCGATCCTGCCTGGGCGGCTTTCTCGTCGCAGCAGCAGGTCGCCACCACCTATGACGCCAATGCGCGCCCCGTCCGCTCCGAATTGAAGTCGGGCGGCACGACCTATGCCGTGTCCCAGACCAGCTATGATGCGCTCGGGCGTGTCGATTGTTCGGTGACGCGGATGGACCCGGCGCAATGGGCGAGCCAGCCCAACGCCTGCTTGCCTCAGACGAGCAACACTACCACCGGCCCCGACCGGGTCGTCAAGACGAGCTACACCGACGCTGGTGAGGTGGCGCAGGTGCAGACCGCCTATGGGACGGCTGCGGTCGCGAACGAAGTGACCAACACCTACAGCAACAACGGTCGGCTTGCGTCGGTCAAGGACGCCGAGAATAATCTGACGACCTATATCTACGATGGTCATGACCGTCTGTCGCAGACGCGCTTTCCGTCGACGACCAAGGGGGCGGGGACGAGCAACGCGGCGAATTACGAGCAGCTTACCTACAATGCCAATGGCGCGGTAACGCAGCTTCGGCTGCGCGATGCCCAGACGATCGCCTATAGCTATGACGATTTGGGCCGGGTTACGCTCAAGAATCTGCCGGGGACCGAGCTCGATGTCAGCTATAGCTACGACCTGCTCGGCCGTCCGACGCAGGCGAGCCAGACGGGCAATATACTCGGCTTCACCTATGATGCGCTGAGCCGCAACCTGACGCAGAGCGGGCCGCTCGGTACCACCACTTACACCTATGACGCTGCAGGTCGGCGGCTGACCATGGCCTATCCAGGGGCCACGGCGCTGACGCTGAATTATGATTATGATGTGACCGGGAACGTCACCAAGATCCGCGAGAATGGCGCGACGTCGGGTGCGGGTGTGCTCGGCACCTATGCCTATGACAGCCTCGGACGCCGGACGACGCTGACGCGTGGCAATGCGACGGTTACCAGCTACAGCTTCGACCCCGTATCGCGGTTGTCGAGCCTGACGCAGAATCTGGCGGGCACGGCCTCCGACCTTACCATCGGGTCGATCGCCTATAATGCCGCCTCGCAGATCGTCAGCCAGCAGCGCAGCAATGACGCCTATGCCTGGACGGCGCATTATAACGTCGATCGTTCTTATGTGGCGAACGGGCTCAACCAGACGACTTCGGCGGGTGGTACAGCGGTTGGCTATGATACGCGGGGTAACCTCACGAGTTCGGGGACCGACAGCTACACGTACAGCTCGGAGAATCTGTTGAAGACCGGTCCGGGCAGCGCAACGCTGGCCTATGACCCGGCGCTGCGGCTGTACCAGACGGTGGGGTCGGCGACGACGCGTTTCCAATATGACGGGACGAGCCTGATCGCCGAATATAATGGGTCGAACGCCCTGCAACGGCGCTTTGTTCATGGTCCCGGCGTCGACGAGCCGCTCGTCTGGTACGAGGGGACGGGGCTGATCGACCGGCGCTGGTATCACGCCGACGAGCGCGGCTCGATCGTCGCGGTGTCGAACGGCACCGGCGCGGCGCTGGGCATCAATGCTTACGACGAATATGGCATTCCGGCGTCGGCCAATCTTGGCCGGTTCCAATATACGGGGCAGACTTGGCTGCCCGAACTGGGGCTTTATTATTACAAGGCGCGCATCTACTCGCCAGCCTTGGGGGGGTTCATGCAGACCGATCCGATTGGCTATGCGGATGGCATGAACTGGTATAATTATGTCGGTAGCGATCCGGTGAACGGGACTGATCCAACGGGGCTCTTGAATGCATGCGACGCGAACCGAGATTGCCCGAAGCCCGCAGGCTATGATCTCGACTACGGCGCGAAGGAGACGTTACAGTGGGGTCGAGACCTCGTGGTAAACGGAACGCTGCCGGGTAAAGGTCCGTCAGACCCAACCCCTGTATATGCTGGCGGAGGGCTTAACTCGAATGGGGTCGGTTATGCCGGCGGAGATAATGGCGAAGCCATCGACGTTTTCGCAAATTGCCGTAAGGGAGTAAACTGCCGGGCTTATGTGCAGGCTAGCGGAGCTTGGCATGCCCCTATGCTAGTGCCGCCTCAGCCCCCTCTCGTTGTGCCAAAGGCCTGGCCAAAAGAAACAGATGAAATGAAACGAGCTCGACTTAAGAGAGAGCAAAAATATTATGAGAATCTGTCTGAAGAGGCGCAGCGTAGTCTTTGCGCGGCATCTGTGGGACAAGCCATGAAGGACTCGATGGGATGGTCTATAGCGACTGGCGTTGCGGGTGGAGCAGCCGGCGCCATGGCAGGAGAAGGCTTTGGACCAGTTGGTGCGATGTATGGTTATCTATTTTCAGTGTGGGGATCGGGTGCTCAAGCCTATGCTCAAGGTCCTCTTTGTAAATAGGAATTTATCATGCCGCTTGTTGTGTTTCTCGTTTTATATATAGTATTATTTATGTCATTTTCTTATTTTGGTGTTGAATTAAAATATGCCATAATTTTCTCTTCTTTAATAGATATTGCTTTTGTTTGCTTAATTTTCAGAGGTCGATTAATGAGGCGACGAAAATAAAGCCTACATTGGCGGACCTACGAATTACGGTGACAGGTGCAACAACTCCCGAATACAGGGAGATTGGGGCGCCTGTCGCCTTGTTTCGATTTTTTCCGGAGGCCCCCAATTGATCCGATCCGGCGACAACGGCGATACGATCGGTTGAGTTTGCCGTGCCGTTTCGCTAATCCATGGCATGGTACGGCTTCCCCGTATCGTCCTTCCCGGGATTCCGCATCATTTGACCCCGCGTGGCAATCGCCGCGAGCGTCTATCCTTTTAGGACGGCGTTTATGCGCTTTTCCGCGATATGCTCGCGGACACGGCGAGCAGGGCGCGATAGGGCATAAGAGCCGCTCATCCATGGCGGACCGTCCGCGACCGCCAAGCCCCTGCCAACCTAAGCCTAAGACGGAAAATTTCTAATGTCCGTCGCGCGGGGTGGTGCGTCTATAGGCTCATGCTTCTAAATTCGCAGGACATGCCGGCCGGCCATGCAGCCCTCAAGAGACCAGCTCGATCTGGGGCGCCGTTGGCGTCCTGCGCTCCTGTCCTATTTCCTCCGGCGGGTGCGCGATCATGCCGAGGCGGAGGATCTGACGCAGGAACTGCTTGCGAAGCTGCTGAAGCATGACGGCGACGAGTTCGCCTCGCCCGAAGCCTATATCTTCCAGATGGCGTCGAACCTGCTGGCCGACCGCGCGCGGCGGCACAAGGTGCGCGCGCAATATCGCGAGTTCGTCGGCCGCAGCGAGGATGCGGGGATCGATCCGATCGATCCGTTCCGCATCACCGCCGGGCGCGCCGAACTGGCCGACCTGGCGCGCGCCCTGGGCGCGCTGCCCGAACGGACGCAGACGATCTTCATCCTCTACCGGCTCGAAAACCTGTCGCAGGACCGGATCGCCGAGACCTTCGGTATTTCGGTGAGCGCCGTGAAGAAACATGTCGCGCGCGCGATGGCGGGGCTGATGAAAGCCATGAGGAGCGCGCCATGAGCGCCGGCGACGATGCGATCGAAGCCGCGGCACTGTGGTGCGTGCAACTGTCCGAGGGCGAACTGGGCGAGCAGGAATGGCGCCGGTTCGAGGCGTGGCTCGAAACCCCCGGCCACGCCGGCCTGTTCCAGGATGCGGCGGCCGTCTGGCAGGCGTCGGGGGCGGTCGGCGACTGGCCCGAGGTCATCGCGCTGCGGACCAGGGCGCTCAATCGCTTCGGCAGCGCAAAGCAGCGGCGCTGGCCCGTCGCCTCGCCGGGGCGGCTCAAATGGGCGATGGGCTATGCGGCTGCGCTGCTGCTCGTCGTGACGGCGACATTGTTCTGGTACGGCAACCGGCCGCGGCAATATGAAACGGGGATCGGCGAGCGGCAGGTCGCGGTGCTCGCCGACGGGTCGCATGTCTCGCTCGACGCGGTGACCGCGATGAAGGTGCGGATGAAGGACGAGGGGCGGCAGGTCGAACTCGTCGAAGGGCGCGCCAAATTCGACGTCGCGAAGGACCCGCTCCGCCCGTTCACCGTCGCCGCGGGCGACAAGCTGATCGTTGCGGTCGGCACGTCGTTCAGCGTCGAGCTGATCGGCGGACAGGTGCGTGTCGTCCTGTACGAAGGGCAGGTCGAGGTTCGCGACCGCGCCGATACGGCGCGCGTGGCGGGGGCTGCGGCGCGGCGGCTGGTAATGCGGCCGGGCAGCGAGCTGGTCGGGGCGGTTGGCTCCAGCGAGCCCGCACAGCTCACGCGGCCCGACCTGTCGCAGTCGCTGAGCTGGGAGCAGGGGCTGGTCAATTTCGAAGGCGAGCCGCTGGCCAGCGCGGTCGAACGGATGAACCGCTATTCGGCCAAGCGCATCCGCATCGCCGACCCGGCGCTCGGCGCGATAAAGGTCGACGGCGTCTATCGCGCTGGCGATCTCGACGCCTTCGTGGAAGGGATCACCGCGCTGCACCCGGTACGGCAGAATGCCTTGGGCGACGAGATCGTGCTGCAGGGCAAATGACAAATGCGGCGGCCAGTGCCGGACGGGACAGGCAGCGCGATGGTCAAGAAAGTTTACGGCCGGGAAACTGGCAGATCGTCAAATTTACCTAATCGCAATTCATTATCGCCATAGCGAACCTAGGAGTGGGGCCAGCAAGAGACAGTATTTGATGGAAATGCCAGCGCGGATCGAATCCGACGACGGGGGAGACGTCGCCAACGAGAGCGTTTCGCGCGGCTTTTTCGGCAAGCTCGGCGCGCGTAAGGCGTCGCAAGGTGCCGCGACCGCGACCCTGCCGACCCACGAAGCGCTGCTCCTCCTCCGGAATTACGAGGAAAGCGGGCAAGGCTGGTTCTGGTCGACCGACGCGCATGGCCGCATCACCTATATTACCGATGCGACAGCGGCGCTGATGGGGCGAACCGGCAGGCAGTTGCTCGGCACCGCCTTTACCGAATTGTTTCTGCCGGTCGACAGTCAGGGCGAGCGGCAGCGGACCTTGCCCTTCCTGCTGACGAAGCAATCGAAGTTCGAGGAGCTGCCGCTGCGCAGCGCGTTCGAGGGCGACGACCGCTGGTGGGCGGTATCAGGGCGGCCGCAGTTCGATGGCGCGGGCAATTTCGCCGGCTATCGCGGCAGCGGGATGGACATCACCGCTCAGCGGCGGTCGGCCGAGGATGCCTCGCGGCTGGCGCTTTATGACTCGCTGACCGGCCTCGCCAATCGCTTCAACATCTCGAAAACGCTCGAAACGACGCTTTCCGCCTTTGCCACCCAGCAGCGTTCATGCGCGATCATGCTGCTCGACCTCGACCGCTTCAAGCAAGTCAACGACACGCTCGGCCATCCGGCGGGCGATGCCTTGCTCAAACAGGTTGCGGAACGGCTGCTCAAGATCGTCGGCGACAAGGAAATGGTCAGCCGCCTTGGCGGCGACGAATTCCAGATCATCCTCCCCGATCAGGAGGACCGCGGCAAGCTGGGCGATCTGGCCGCCGACATCATCGCCAGCCTGTCGCAGCCCTATTCGGTCGAAGGCAGCCGCTGCATCATCGGCGCCTCGGTCGGCGTCGCGATTGCGCCGTTCGACGGGACGAGCCGCGACGATCTGGTGCGCAATGCCGACCTTGCCCTCTATGCGGCGAAGGGCAACGGCCGCGGCCGCTTCCGTTTCTATTCGAGCGACCTCCATCAGGCGGCCGAAGATCGCCGCGCGCTCGAGGACGATCTGCGCGATGCACTGTCGCGCGGCGAGATGCAGCTCGGATATCAGCCGGTCGTCCAGTCCAAATCGAACATGGTGACCGGGGTCGAAGCACTGGTCCGCTGGAACCATCCCGAACGTGGGATGATTTCGCCTGCGACCTTCGTGCCGATCGCCGAAGAGGCGAACATGATCTGGGCGCTCGGCGAATGGGTGCTCCGCAAGGCGTGCGAGGACGCGGCAAGCTGGCCCGGCGACATGCGCGTTGCGGTCAATGTTTCGCCGATCCAGTTCGCGAACGAGGAATTGCCGAAGATCGTCGCGAGCGCGCTCGCCTCGACCGGGCTGCCGCCCGACCGGCTCGAACTCGAAATCACCGAAAGCGTCTTCCTCGGCGATTCGGCCGAGACGGCGCGCATGTTCAAGGCGCTGAAGGGGCTCGGCGTTCGTCTGGCGCTCGACGATTTCGGCACCGGCTATTCCTCGCTCGGCTATCTGCAGTCGGCGCCGTTCGACAAGATCAAGATCGACCAGAGCTTCGTGCGCGGGGCGACGGTGCCGGGATCGCGCAATGCCGCGATCATCGCCGCGATCGTCGCGCTCGCCGAAGCGCTCGACATGGAAACGACCGCCGAGGGCATCGAATCGCTCGACCAGCTCGATCTCGTCCGCAAGCTGGGGGTCAGCCATGTGCAGGGCTATGTCTACAGCAAGGCGGTGGCGCACGACGAACTGCTCGAACACGCCGAGGCGCGATCGTGGACCATCAAGCCGGCCGGCCCGGCCAAGCAGCGCAACGACCGTTTCCAGATGTTCCGCAAGGCTGGTGCGATCCACGACAATCATCGCTATGCCGTGGTCATCCGCAACCTGTCGGCAACGGGCGCCTTTATCGAAGGCATTATCGACGTGCCGACCGGCACCCGGTTCGTCATCGATTTCGGCGAAGGGCAACTGGCGACCGCGACGGTGCGGCGGTCGATGAAGCACCAGCAGGGCGTCGAATTCGAACAATCGCTGGTAAGCGACGGCAATGGCGGGCTGTGCACGCGCCATCGCGTCTCACCCTACCTGATTGCCGCAGCCACCCAGCAATCGGGCGGTTTGTCGGTTCCGCTGTTCTCGACAACCAGCGACTATACCGGAACCTGATCTTCCGCTGCCCGTTCCTTCTTCGGCTATTGATGACGGAGAAGAAGAATGGCGGAAACGAAAATCTTTGCGCGGCTGAAAGCCGACCATGACCGGCATCGCAAATTGCTCGACCAGATCGATGCGACGCGCGGCGACAGCGACGATCGCGAAAAACTGTTCGAGGCGTTTCGCGTCGAGGTGACCGCGCACGCGGCGTCGGAGGAAATGTCGCTTTATGCAACGATACTTGCCGATCCCGACCTCCGCGAGGATGCCCAGCACAGCGTGTCCGAGCATAAGGAAATCGACGACCTGCTCACCGAACTCTACGAGATGGATTTCGCCTCGACCGGCTGGCTGACGCGCTTTCGTACGATGAAGCACCGCTATCTCCACCATATCGACGAGGAGGAGGAAGAGATGTTCCCCGCCGCGGAGAAGGAATTGTCCGATGCGCGGAAGAAGGAACTGATCAGGATCTTCGAAAAGGAAAAGCCGAAGGAAAAGGCAAAGGCTGCCGCCGAGGAGCCGTCGAGCGAAGAGGCGCGGGACTAACCCCGCCTCGACTTTCCGCGTCTTCCCCGTCATAGGCGCGCGCCATGACCGACAGATTCGCCTTTCGGGTCGCCGCGACCGACGGCGCCGCGCGCACCGGCGTCATCGCCATGCAGCGCGGCGAGATCCGTACCCCCGCCTTCATGCCCGTCGGTACCGCCGCGACGGTCAAGGCGATGCGCCCCGCCGAAGTGCGCGCGAGCGGCGCCGACATCATCCTCGGTAATACCTATCATCTGATGCTGCGGCCCGGCGCCGAGCGGATGGCGCGGCTCGGCGGCCTCCACAATTTCATGGGCTGGGACCGCCCGATCCTGACTGACAGCGGCGGCTATCAGGTAATGAGCCTGTCGGCGCTGACCAAACAGAGCGAGGAAGGCGTCGCGTTCAAGAGCCACCTCGACGGCTCGCGGCATATGTTGACCCCCGAACGCTCGATGGAGATCCAGCGCCTGCTCGGCAGCGACATTGTGATGGCGTTCGACGAATGCCCGCCGAACGGCGTCGATGCGAAACGCGCCGAAGCGAGCATGGAGCGTTCGATGCGCTGGGCGGCGCGCAGCCGTGCGGGCTTCGACGCGGGCGGAGAACATGCGGCGCGATCGGCATTGTTCGGCATCCAGCAGGGATCGCTGGACGAGACATTGCGCGCCCGCTCGGCGGCGGCGCTGACCGATATCGGCTTCGACGGCTATGCGATCGGCGGACTTGCCGTTGGCGAGGGGCAGGAGGCGATGTTCGGCGTGCTCGATTATGCGCCCGGCCAGCTACCCGCCGACAAGCCGCGCTATCTGATGGGGGTCGGCAAGCCCGACGACCTTGTCGGCGCGGTCGCGCGCGGGGTCGATATGTTCGATTGCGTCCTGCCGACCCGCTCGGGGCGCAACGGGCAGGCTTTCACCTGGGACGGCCCGGTCAATATCCGCAATGCGAAGCATGCCGAGGACATGGCGCCGCTTGACGCCGATTGTTCCTGTCCGGTCTGCACGACCTGGTCGCGCGCCTATCTCCACCATCTCGTCCGCGCCGGCGAGATGCTCGGCGCGATGCTGATGACCCAGCACAACCTGCATTTTTATCAGGCGCTGATGCAGCGCATGCGCGATGCGATCACGGCGGGAAGCTTTGCGGCGTTCCGGAGCGATTTCGAGGCGCGCTATCGGCGCTGAGATCAGCTCAGCTTGTTGAGAAGGTCGATCATCGACTGCGGGATCGATTCATCGACCGCAGTATCATAGGCCCGGCGCAGCGCGAGGTTTACATCCTGCGCCTTGCGGGGATTTTTCTTTTCGGCATCTTTCCCGGCCGGCTTTTGGGGCGACGAACCGGGTTCAGATGGCATTATCGAAGCATCCGCTGGACATGGGGCCTTGTGCTAAACGTGCGTTCGCCAAACTGCAATGGCGCGTTTGTTCCTTCCGCAGGAAACCAATTTGCGGCTAAATCGTTCCGTTACGGCGTAATTTGTCCGGCGCAGGATGCGTCGTGACCGGGTTTCGCTTGGTTTCGTGCGGGTTTCGGGGCAGGCTCTGCCTGTATCAGGAGGTTTAATATGTCATTGGGTCAGGCGATCGCGCCGCATCTTCCCTATCTCAGGCGCTATGGCCGGGCGATTTCGGGGAGCCAGCAGAGCGGCGATGCGCTCGTCGCGCGCCTGCTCGAGACGCTGGTCGCCAACCCCGGGTCGGTCGATACGGAGGCTGACCTGCGCATCCAGCTCTACCGCATGGTCCACGACAATTTCGGCCTGATGAATCAGGAAGCGGCGAACGACGACCAGAAGGCGCTGTCCGAAATCGCGATCGCCGACGCGCGGCTGCGCCGGATCCCCTCGCTCGCACGGCAGGCGCTGCTGCTGACCGCGGTCGAAGGGTTCAGCGCCGAAGACACCGGCCGCATCATCGGCCGCGACGCCGGCGCCGTCGATGCGCTGATCGCCGAGGCGACCGACGAGATCGACCGCCAGACGCGCGCGCGCATCCTGATCATCGAGGATGAGCCGATCATTGCGATGGACATCGAAATGATCGTCCGTGACCTAGGGCACGACGTCGTTGCGGTCGCGACGACGCATCGCGAGGCGGTCGACGAAGCGCAAAAGCATCAGCCGGGGCTCGTGCTTGCGGACATACAGCTCGCCGACAACAGCTCGGGGATCGAGGCGGTGCAGGAGATCCTTTCTGATGTGAAGTTGCCCGTCATCTTCATCACCGCTTTTCCCGAACGGCTGCTGACCGGCGACCGGCCCGAGCCGGCGTTCCTGCTGACCAAGCCCTATCAGCCCGCGACCTTGCGCGCCGCGATTTCGCAGGTGCTGTTCTTCGACGAAAGCACGGTTCCGGCCTGAATAGCCGAGGCGGGGGTTGATACCTTGCCGGCGGCGGGCGATAGCCGCCGTCGATGACTGCTACCGAAGCTTCCGCCCGCCAGTCGGCGCTCGACCGCCTGACCGCCCATGCTCCTTTTCTTGCGCGGCTGGCGGATATCAATCCCGATGATATTCAGCGTTTCCTTGCCGAAGGAGCCGATGCTGCGCTGGCTTCGGTCACGCCGCCGCCGGTCGATGACGATATCATGCGCAGCCTTCGCCAGTGGCGCGGGCGGATGGCGCTGCTCCTCGCGCTCGGCGACCTGTCGGGCGAGCATGATGTGGCGACGACGACGCGCTTGCTCACCGCCTTTGCCGACGCCGCGTGCGACGCGGCGCTCGCTGCCGCCTTTGCCGAACGTGTGCCCGGCGAGGAGCCGCGCGGACTCGCGGTGATCGCGCTCGGCAAGCTCGGCAGTCACGAACTCAACTATTCGTCGGACATCGATCCGATCCTGATCTTCGATCCCGACACCATGCCGCGGCGCCAGCGCGACGACCCCGACGAAGCAGCGGTGCGGATCGCGCGGCGGATGGTCGAAATCTTGTCGGCGCGCACGGGCGACGGGCATGTGCTGCGCGTCGATCTGCGTTTGCGGCCGCATCCCGAAGTCACACCGATCGTGCTGCCGGTGAATGCCGCCATCTCCTATTATGAATCGGAAGCGCTGGCGTGGGAGCAGGCGGCGTTTATCCGTTCTCGCGCGTCGGCTGGTGACCGGGTGCTCGGCGAGCGTTTCCTTGGCGCGATCCAGCCCTTTATCTGGCGCCGCAGTCTCGACTTCCGCCAGCTCAAGGAAATCGGAGCGATGAGTGATCGCATCCGCGACCATTTCGCGCAGGGGCAGGCGTTCGGTCCGGGTTACGACCTGAAGCGCGGTCGCGGCGGAATTCGCGAGATCGAATTTTTCACACAGGTCCATCAGCTCATCTACGGCGGGCGCGATCCGTCGCTGCGCCCGCCCGCCACGGTCGATGCGCTCGCGGCGCTCGCCGAGGCGGCGCGGATCGAGGCTGAAATCGCCGAGCGCCTGTCGGGCCATTATGCGACGCTACGCCGTGTCGAGCATCGGCTGCAAATGATCGAGGATCAACAGACGCATAGTCTGCCGGTGCAGCCGGCGGCGCTCGATTGCGTCGCCCGGCTCGACGGGCATGCCGACGGTGCGGCGCTGCTCGCGATGCTGGAGCCCGTCGTGAGCGATGTCGGCGCCTGCTACGACCGGCTCGTCGCCGAACGTGCAGTGACCGCTGGCCTGCCGAAGGGCGAAGGCGAACTGGCGGCGCAGCTCATGGGTGCCGGGTTCGACCCGCCCGATGCGGCGCTGCGCACGATCGCCGAATGGCGCGGCGGCAAACAGCGCGCGCTGCGCAGTCCGGCGGCGCTCGACGCGCTGGAAACGGTGCTGCCCGAATTAGTGAAGGCGCTGGGCGCCGCGCCCGACCCCGACGGCGCGCTGCTCCGCTTCGACAAACTTGTCGCCGGCCTGCCGAGCGCGGTCAATTTCTTCCACCTGCTCGCGGCGCAGCCGGCGCTCGCAAAGGTCGCGACGCGGGTGCTGTCGCTGGCGCCGACGCTTGCCGATGCGCTGGCGATCCGGGTCGAATTGATCGAAGGGCTGATCGACAGTCGCGCGTTCGATGCGCCCCCCGACACCGAGGCCCTGCGCGCCGAATGGGCGCCGGGGCTGGCGGGCCTCGACTATGAACGATTGCTCGACCGGGTGCGCGATCGCGTCGGCGAGCGGCGCTTCGCCTATGGTGTGCAATTGATCGCCGGCTCGACCGATCCGCTGGTCATCGCACGAGGCTATTCCGATCTTGCCGAGGCGGCGCTCGGGGTGCTTGGCGACGCGACGGTTGCCGAATTCGTCGCGGCGCACGGACGCATTGCTGACAGCGAGCTGGTCGTGCTGGCGCTCGGCCGGCTGGGTGGGCGGGCGCTGACCCATGCGTCCGACCTCGACCTCATCTATCTCTTCACCGGCGATCATCTCGCCGAATCGGACGGCCCGCGACCGCTCGGCGCGACGACTTATTACAACCGTCTCGCGCAGCGGGTGACCGCAGCGATGTCGGTGCCGACCGCGGCGGGGAAGCTGTATGACGTCGATACAAGGCTGCGCCCGTCGGGGGAGCAGGGGCCGCTCGTCGTCACGCTCGACAGCTTCGAACGCTACCAGCGCGAGGAGGCGTGGACGTGGGAGCATATGGCGCTGCTCCGCGCGCGTCCCGTCTATGGATCGGCCGGGGCCCGGGCCGAGGTCGGCCGGATCATCGCCGAACTGCTCTCGATGCCGCGCGATCCCGCGAAGCTGGCACAGGACGCGGCAGAAATGCGCGACAGGATAGCGGCTCATAAACCTCCCAAGGGGACGCTCGATATCAAGGGGGGACCCGGCGGGCTCGTCGACCTCGAATTCGCGATGCAGGTGACGCAGCTTGTCAGCGGGCAATGTCACGACCCCAATATCGCCGCCGCGCTGGCGTGTCTGAAGGCCGCGGGTCTTGCGCCAGCGGAGGTGTGCGACGCGCACGGGCTGCTGGCGCGAATGCTCGTGATGCTGCGTCTCACCGCACCCGAGGGCGAGCCCGCCACCGCAGCGGCGCGGCAACTTGTGGCGAGCGCGTGCGGCGAGCCGGGCTGGCCGCAACTGCTTGCCGCGCACGATGCGGCACGGCAGGAGGTCGCAAACTGGTGGGCGTCGATTCGCCCCGTAGCCTCGGCACAGCAGGAGACAGGATCATGAGCGGCCCGCAAATCGGAGATGCCATTCCGGCAGTCAAACTTCTCGACGCCGACGGCGCGACGATCGACGTCGCCGCGATGAAGGGGGCGCCGCTGGTCGTCTATTTCTACCCCAAGGCCGATACGCCGGGGTGCACGATCGAGGCACAGGATTTCACCCGCCTCGCCCCCGAATTTGCGCATCTGAACGCGCAGGTGCTGGCGGTGTCGCGCGATGCACCGGCGAAGCTCTGCAAGTTCCGCGACAAATATGGCCTCACCGTCCGCCTTGCTTCGGACGAGGACGGCGCGGTGTGCGAAGCGTTCGGGACGTGGGTCGAAAAGCAGAATTACGGCCGCAGCTATATGGGGATCGAACGCTCGACCTTCCTGTTCGGCGCCGACGGCAAGCTGGCGAAGGAATGGCGCAAAGTGCGCGTTAAAGGTCATGCCGAGGCAGTGTTGGAGGCGGCGAAAGCGCTCTGACATGGCGGATTTCTGAGATGGCGAGTTTGGGCGAAGCCGCGCGGGCGGTGCTGCTGACGCCGGACCCGCACGACAAGCGCCGCGCCGCGCGCAGCCTGGCGCGCGCGTGGCGGCAGGGGCGGCTCGGCCATCGCTGCGACGTCGCGATGCCCGACCAGCCGGCCTGGCCGGCGACGCCCGAACTGCTGCCGCCGAACCAGATGCCGCGGCGGCGCAAGGGCGGGTCGGAGCGTGGCCGGATCGCGCTGCTCCACGCCCTCGCGCACATCGAATTCGTCGCGATTGATCTGGCGGTCGACCTGATTGGACGTTTCGGCGGCGAATTTCCGCGCCGTTTCGTCGACGACTGGATCGGCGTCGCCGCCGACGAAGCGATGCATTTCGCTCTGCTCGACCGTCGTTTGCGGGCGCTCGGCAGCCATTATGGCGCGCTGCCCGCGCATGCCGGATTATGGGAAGCGGCGCAGCTGACCGTGGACGATGCGCTGGCCCGGCTGGCCATCGTGCCGATGGTGCTCGAAGCGCGCGGGCTCGACGTCACACCGGCGACGATCGACCGGTTCCGCGCGGCCGGGGATGAGGCATCAGCGCGGATATTGGCGCGAATCTATAGCGATGAGATTCGCCATGTGAGCGCGGGCACAGTCTGGTTCGGCTGGCTGTGCGACGAACGGGGATTCAACGTCGTCGAAACGTGGCAAAGCCTCGTAAAATCGCGATTCCGGGGGGCGCTCAAACCGCCGTTCAACGACTCGGCGCGCCGTGATGCCGGTTTAACGCAAGAATTCTACGCCGTTATTGCTTCGTAAGGATTGGAACAGCACACAGGCTTCGCGGGGGATGAGCAATCATCCAAACCAACAAACACCGGCGCCAAAGCCCTTTTGTGACTTTGGCGACATGGCAAATGCGGGGTCGTCGTTTTGATAAACACTCTTCTGGCGCAGAAGTTGCACCAAGTCGCAATCGTCTGCGCGGCAGCATGTTTCGGACTGGCCACTCCCGCCGTCCACGCCGCCGACACCAGCGCCGATGCCAGCATCAATGTTCCCGACGAACCCGATGACGACGGTTTCACTGCCGGCCGCGTTTCGCCGAGCGAGGACACCGAGGCCCGCGCGATCTTCCAGGCTTGGAAGCGTCTCGACACCGGCCTGACCGCGTCGATCGGCGTTGCGGTTCCGTCGCGCCGCCCGATCGAACAGATGTCGCTTTCGTCCTCCTATGGCATGCGCGTCCACCCGATCACCGGCAAGGTCGCGCGCCACAACGGCATCGACATTCCGGCGCCGCACGGCACCCCGATCTATGCCACCGCCGACGGCATCGTCGGCCGCGCCCAGCGCTTGGGCGGCTACGGCAATTATGTCGAAATCGAACATGGCAATGCGATCCAGACGCGCTACGGCCATATGTCTTCGTACATCGTCACCCCCGGCCAGTCGGTGAAGAAGGGCCAGATCGTCGGCTATGTCGGCTCGACCGGACGTTCGACGGGCAACCACCTCCATTATGAAGTCCGCATCGAAGGCGCGCCGGTCAATCCGATGCCTTTCGTCCGTTCGGATTCGATGGCGATCGCCGCACTGACGGGCGACAAGCTCGCAATGGGCGGTCCCGAGTAAGAAATTCAGGGTCGGAGAGGAGGGGGCGTCAGCCGGCCATAGGCCGGGGCGCCCTTTTCATTTGCGATAAAGCGCCTATCTAAGCCCCATGGCCACCCAGCTTTCCGATATCACCCTGTCGCCCGCTGCCGCGGCGCGCGTCCGCTGGATCGCCGAGCGCAAGGGCGGGGCCGCCCCGGCGCTGCGCCTCGCCGTCGATGGCGGCGGCTGTTCGGGCTTCACCTATCGCTTCGGCTTGGCCGAGAGCATCGAGGGCGATGACATCGTCAGCGAAACCGACGGGGTGAAGCTGGTGGTCGATCCGGTCAGCATCGACCTTGTCCGTGGCTGTCTCGTCGATTTTGTCGATTCGCTCGGCGGATCGTCGTTCAAGGTTGAAAATCCCAATGCGGCCTCGGGCTGCGGTTGCGGGTCCAGCTTCTCGATCTGACGCCTTTCTAAGCTGCCAGCTTGCTGGCATAGGTGCGCCATGAAAATCGCGACCTTCAATATCAACGGGATCAAGGCCCGTCTGCCGCGCCTCGTCGAATGGCTCGAGGAAACGCAGCCCGATATCGCCTGCTTGCAAGAACTGAAGTCGAGCGACGAGACGATGCCGACGAAGGAGATCGAGGCGGCGGGTTACGGCTTCCTCTATCACGGGCAAAAGGGGTTCAACGGTGTCGCGATCCTCGCCAAGGGGACGCAGCCTGTCGAGGTGCAGCGCGGGCTTGCCGGCGAAGCCGAAGACGAGCAGTCGCGTTATCTCGAGGCTGACGTCCACGGCCTGCGCGTCGCGTCGATCTACCTCCCCAACGGCAATCCGCAGCCGGGGCCGAAATTCGATTACAAGCTGCGCTGGATGGCGCGGCTGCGCGAGCGCGCCAAAGCATTGCTGGCGGCCGAAATCCCGACGATCCTGACCGGCGACTATAATGTCATCCCGCACGACGACGATGTGTGGGATCCGCGCGCGATGGCGACCGACGCGCTGATGCAGCCCGAATCGCGCGATGCCTGGTTCCGCCTGCTCGGCGACGGCTGGACCGACGCCATCCGCAGCCGCCATCCGGCGGGCGGCGTGTGGACCTTCTGGGACTATCAAGCCGGGGGATGGCAACGCGATCATGGTTTCCGGATCGATCACCTGCTGCTCAGCCCGGCGCTGGCCGACCGGCTGGTCGATGCCGGCGTCAACAAGGATCATCGCGGCCGCGAAAAGGCGAGCGACCATGCGCCGACCTGGGCGGTGCTTTCCTGATATCGACGCGCGCCGGCCAGTGCCAGCGGTTGCATCGACTGTTGCAAAAAAGTCGCAGCGCTTCGTTTTACACGGCGCGCATCGACTTTTCGTTTGTGCGCCGCAACAAATTCGCTGACAGGTTGGTCACGCGAGACCGGACTGGCCCGAAAAGAGGCTGGCCGTCGCGCGGCAGGCAGGGACGATCCGTTTAACCAATCAGGGATCTGTCCATGAAAAATCTCTCCCGTGCATGCTTCGGCGTGCTTCTCGCCGCTTCGGCCCTCTCGACCCCCGCTTTCGCACAAGACGCCGAAGAAAATAGCGACGGTATCACCATCACCGGCAGCGCGACCGTCGTCAGCGACTATCGTTTCCGCGGCTTCAGCCAGTCGAACGAAGAGGCCGCGATCCAGGGCGGCTTTACAATCGGCCACGACAGCGGCCTGTATGTCGGTACCTGGGGATCGAGCATCGGCTTCAACAACGGCACCGAAATCGACGTCTTCGCGGGCTTCGCCAAGGAGGTCACGCCCGGCCTGACCGCCGACATCGGCGCGACCGTCTATCTCTATCCCGGCGCCAACAACACGACGGTGATCGAACCTTATGCCTCGCTGACCGGCGCGATCGGCCCGGCGACGGTCAAGGGCGGCATCGCCTGGGCACCCGGCGGCCAGAATTCGCTCGGCGATGCGAGCGGCGTCTATCTCTACAGCGACGTCGGCGTGCAAATCCCCGACACCCCGTTCAAGCTGAAGGGCCATGTCGGCTATGCCAAGAGCGACAGCTTCCTCGGCGGGCTCGACGGCGAAGTGTTCGACTATTCGGTCGGCGTCGATGTCACGTGGAAGGTGCTCACGCTGGGCGTCGCCTATGTGAATACCGACGCGCCGAAGTTCGGCGGTTACAAGGAAGCGGTCGGCGCCGACGGCGCGGTCGTCTTCTCGCTCGGCGCAGCGTTCTGACGCCGGGCCGGAGGCGGCCTCTGGGGGGAGGCCGCCTCCACCAATCTAGCGCTTTCCGAAGGCGAGCGCATCGCGGGCGCCGCGCCAGCCCATATATTGTTCGGCGAGCATCCAGTCCTGCCGTGCAAGCTGCGGGTCGGAGAGGCTGATCGTTCCGGCCTGATCGAGCAGGCGCTCCGCCTTCGCCGCCGCATCGCCCGCGAGAAGCGGGTAGCTCTTCGCTAGCGCGTGGACCTCCCACCCGGCCGGAACATGGCGATAGGTATCGACATAGGTCTCGCCATCGGCACGCGTCACCATGATGTCGGTCGAGAAATTGGTCTGAATCGGCGACAGCCTGTCGATGCCCGCGACGAAGTCGGCGGCGAGGCCCTTCGCTTCGGCATCGCCGACCTCCGGGATCAGCGCGAGCGTCGCCATGGCGGAGATCGACGGCGTCTCGGTGCGCAGGCTGTTGTCCGGATAGTCGGCCCAGTTGACCCCCGCTTTCGGCCGTCGCCGCATCAGCCATTCGACCGCCCGGCTCCGCGCCGTACGCACCTTTTCCTGTAACGCCGGTTCGCTTTTCAGGGCGGCATCGATCTCGCGCAGGGCGATGACCGCGAAGGCGGTGACATAGGTCGCGGCATTGTCGGGCCGGTCGGCGGCGTCCATCGCGCTCGACCACCAGCCTTCGCGATTTTGCGCCGCGAGCAATGCTTCGACGACGGGCACGGGAGGCGGCCGGTCGGCGGCGCCATAGGCCTTGAGCGTCCACAGCGACACGACGGTAAAGGGCGCGCCTTCGACCATGACGCAATGGCAGCCGCCGCCCATGAACTTGGCGACCATCGCGTCGAAGCGCGACAATTTGTCGGCGGCCGTGGCCTTGTCGACCGCGATCAACTGCGCGAGTCCCCAGAAAATCTTGCCGTTGGTCGCCTTTTCGGTGTCGCCCAGCGCGCTGACCACGGCGTTGGCGATCACCGGTTCGGTTGCCGTCACCGTCTTGTCGAAGCCCGCCTCGACCGCCGCCTGGTCGAAGGCAGCCGAATGGGCCGTATAATACCAGCCGCTGCCAGCCAGTGCCGCGACCGCGAGCGCCGCGGCGGTTCCCACGGCAAGCGGGGAGAAACGCCGCCGGGATACGGTCGCGCGAGCGGGCTCCTCCGCCGGCGCGGCGGCCGGGCCGCCTCCGCCCAGACGCCGGTCGATCGCCGCCAGCACCCGCTGCCAGGCCGGATGCGTCGCGCTGCCGTCGAATTTCGACAGGTCGACGACGTTGACGTTGTAAAATTCGGCGGGCAGCGCCTCCGGATCCATCTTCTCGAGCCCGATCGCGACGAGCGAACCGCGATCGAGGCCGATGCGGCTTTCGATACGGACCCAGCGGCGCTGGATCGCGGCGGGTGTCCAGCACCCCAGCACGACCTTGGCGCCCTTGACCGCGCGGTCGATGACGTCGGGAAATTCGGCGCCGGCGTCGATTCCCTCGGCGTCGAAAAAGACATGATGGCCGCGCGCGGTCAGCAGGTCGCGAATCTGCGCCGCCTTGACGGCGTCGGCGCGGCTGTAGCTGATGAAAATATCATAGGGGCGTTCGGCCGCGTCATCCGCTGCATTTGCCGTCATCGTCACTGCAGTCCCGCAAATTTTCGCTTGTGCCGCGAAATCGTCTTGCAGCGATAGCAGCCCCGCCGATGTTGGCAAGCACCGGCAATCACAGGCGCAATCCACCGCAAGCTGCTTGACCATGTCGATGAAGCGTGCAAATCCATCGACGAATTGAACCGATAGGAGAACTCATTCCCATGGCTCAAGCCCCCCGAAACGCCTCCGTTCCCGCCGCCGCGCCGCCCAATCCTCCGGCGCGCGGCGAGCGCAGCCCCGGCGTCAAGCTGGTCATTGCGGTGCTGATTGCCGTCGCGCTGATGGTCCCGCTCCTGATGGTCTATGGCCTGCTCTGGGACCGCCAGCAGCAGGCCGAAACCGCGCAAGCCTCGATCGGGCAGGGTTGGGGCGGGCAGCAGACGATCGCCGGGCCGGTGATCGTCATTCCCTATCGCGCCACCGAAACGCAGACGGTCACCGAAAACGGCCGTGATGTGACGCGTTCGGTCAACATGATCCGCAACCTCTATCTCTCGCCGCAGAGCAACAAGGCCGAGGTGACGATCAAGCCCGAGAAGCGGAAAAAGGCGATATATGAAACCGTCGTCTATGAAAGCCAGATCGCGGGGAGCGCCGAATTCGTCCTGCCCGCCGATATCGCGCGCTATGGCGTCACGCGCGAGGCGCTGATGCTCGACCGCGCCGAGGTGCGGCTGGGGGTCAGCGACGCGCGCGGGCTGGTCGACGGCAACAGCCTGAGCGTCGACGGCACGCCGTTGGCGCTCCAGCCGGGCAAGGGGCTACTCTCGACCGGCAATTCGGGTACCTTCGCCTTCGTCGACTGGAGCGCCGCGGCGCCGATGAAGGTCGATTACCGGATCGGGGTGCGCGGGCTCGGCGATTTCAAGTTGATCCCGCGCGGGGTGGATACGCGCTGGACGGTCAAGTCGAGCTGGCCCAACCCGAGCTTCGGCGGCGATTTCCTGCCAGCGAAGCGCAATGTGACAGGCAGCGGCTTTACCGCGACCTATGCGATCCCCAACCTCGCGCTGGGGCAGGCGCAGGTGCTGACCGGCGATCTGTCGCCGCCGGTGACGACCAGTTATGGCGGGCGCGGCTACGCCGAATCGGTGCCGGTCGAGGTCGCAGCGGCCGCCGACGGCGTAAGCGAGGCGTCGGGCGGCACGGCAAAGGCGGTCGCGATCAGCCTGATCGAACCCGTCGACCTGTACAGTCAGGTCGATCGCAGCATCAAATATGGCTTCCTGTTCATCGGCTTCACCTTCGTCGCCTTCCTGATGTTCGACATCATTGCGGGGGCGCGGGTCGCGGCGGCCGAATATCTGCTCACCGGCGTCGCGCTGGTGCTGTTCTTCGTGCTGCTGCTCGCCTTTGCCGAAGTGATCGGCTTTACGCCCGCCTATCTGCTGGCGTCGGCGGCGATCATCGGGTTGCTCGCGGCGTATAGCGCGGCGGTGCTCAAGAGCTGGAAGCGGGCACGCTTCCTCGCCGCGATGCTGATCGGGCTCTATGCCTTGCTCTATGTCCTGCTCAACCTCGAGGCCTATTCGCTGCTGATCGGGTCGGTGCTGATGTTCTTCGCGCTCGCGGGCGTGATGTACATGACGCGCAACATCGACTGGGGCGGATTGGGGAAGAAGGAGGAGCCGGTAGCGGCCTAGCGTTTCGCGATCCTCCCCATCGACTTGCGATGGGGAGGATATTTTCTACCGCCAGCGCAGATTGTGGGGGCCGAGATCTGCGAGGGTCTTGGCCCCCATCAATTTCATTCCGCGTTCGATCTCGGCGCGGAGCAGCGCCACCGCACGGCTGACGCCGTCTTCGCCCGCCGCGGCGAGCGCGTAGAGATAGAGCCGGCCGCCCGAGCAGGCTTTCGCGCCGACCGACAGCGCCTTCAGGACATGCGTACCGCGCGTGATGCCGCCGTCGCAGATCACCTCGATCCGGTCGCCGACCGCGTCGACGATTTCGGCGAGCGCGTCGAAGGGCGAAATACTGCCGTCGAGCTGGCGTCCGCCGTGGTTCGACACCATGATCGCGGTGGCGCCGATATCGACCGCGCGCTTCGCGTCTTCGACTGCCGCGATGCCCTTGAGGCAGAAAGGGCCGTCCCATTGCTTGCGGATCGCCTCGGCGCGCTGCCAGTCGAGGCTCTGGTCGAGCATCGAGGTAAAATATTCGGCGACCGATTTGGGGACGCTCGACCCTTCGGAGACATGCGTCGCGAGATTGGGCAGGCTGAATTTCTCGCGGAGGACATAGTTCAGCCCCCAGCCGGGCTTGATCGCGTAGCTCAGCATGTTGCGCGCGGTAAAGCGCGGCGGCGAGGTGAATCCCGACCGCAGGCAGCGTTCGCGGTTGCCGCCGACGATCGTGTCGACGGTGAGCGCGACGGCGTCGAACTTCGCGGCGCGCGCGGCGTCGAGCATCGCCTTGTTGAGCCCTTCGTCGTGGTGGACATAGAGCTGGAACAGCTTGGGGCCGTCGGTGAGCGCGCCCGCTTCGGCAAGGCCGATCGTCGCGAGGCTGGAGATGCCCGCGACGGTGCCGGCGTTCGCGGCGGCGCGGAGGACGGCGCGCTCGCCCTGCCAGTGGAAGAGGCGCTGGAGCGCGGTCGGCGAGAGGAACAGCGGCATCGCCATCTCGCGCCCGAAGAGCGTCGTGCGCATGTCGATGCTTTCGACCCCGGCGAGGACGCGCGGGATCAGGTCGCAGCGGTCGAACGCATCGCGGTTGCGGCGGCGAGTTACCTCGTCGTCAGCCGCCCCGTCGATATAGTCGAACACCGGCCAGGGCAGGCGGCGTTTCGCCAGCGCGCGAAAGTCGTCGATATTGTGGCAGTCGGTCAGGCGCATGCTTCCCCCCGGAGCGAAATCAGGATGGCGGCGGGGGCGGCGTGACGATGCCGCCCGTCAGCCGGGCGAGCGCCCAGCGCGGCTCGACCGGGCGTCCGGCGTCGGCGACATGCGCCGCGACGCGCGCGCCGATCGCGGGCGCCAGCGCGAAGGCGCGTCCGGCCGCGCCGCCGACGACCCACGCGCGCGGATGGTCGGGCAGGCGGTCGAGCAGCAGGTCGCCGGTGACGGTGCGGCAATCGTGCACCGCGGCGCTGGCGACGACCGGCGCGGTGCCGATGCGCGGCAGGCGGCTGGCAAGCCACTGGCGGACATCGGCGAGCGCGCGTTCGTCGGCGCGGCGGTCGAAGCTGTCGGGATCGACGCTCGCATCGCCGAGGCTACGCCAGCAGCGCACACCCTCACCCTCGATGTCGGGAAGCGCGGTAAAGCCATAGGCGCGGTCGATGAAGGCGGGCATCGCGGGCGGGCGATATTGCAGGTCGCCCTGTCCGGGTCCGAAATGAAAAACCTGGCTGCGCACCGCCGAAAGCCGCTGCGGCGTCAGCAACTGCGGGAAGAGTTCGGTGAGCCAGGCGCCGCAGGCATAGACGATGCTGCCCGCAGTGCCGCCGTCTGGCAGGGCATAGACGTCGCGGCGCTTGTCGCGGAGCGGCGCGGGCATCACTACCGCCTCGGGTTCGACCTGTGCGTCGAGTAAGGTTTCGAGGACGCCGCGGCGCCCCGCCAGCATGGCAGCCTTTTCGGCGATATAGGCGGCCTCGCCGGCGTGCCATGCGATCTGGGTAAAGCGGTTTTTGAGCTTGTCGCCGCTTTCGCGGTCGCTGCCGCGCGGTGCAACGGCCGGGTCGGTTGCGGCGAGCGTCGTCAGCGCCTCGCACGGCGTCAGGATCGGCAGGCTGGCGGTGTCGGAAAGCTTGTCCCACGCTGCATAGCTGTCGGAGACAAGCCCGGCATAAAGCGCGTCGCCGCCCTGCGCCGGGTCGAGCAGCATCGACGGCAGGTTCGACGCGGCGCGGCCGTTGCCCGCGCCATAGGCGTCGAACAGCCGGACGCTTTTGCCTTGCCGGACGAGGTGCCAGGCGGTCCACGCACCGAGCGCGCCGGCGCCGACGACCGCGACGTCGACATGGCTCTCCGGCGCCTTGGCGCCCCTGCGCTTGCGCGATTTGCGCGGCTCGGGCGGATCCTTCGGTTTCGGTTCCTTCTTCTCCCGCGCCGCGGCGCCGACCGCGAGTGCAGCGGGGACGGCGGCGAGCGATGCGAGCAGCTTGCGGCGATCGAGGCTCATGCGGCGGTCGCCCCCTTGATCACCCAGGCAATGAGGGCGCGGCCGCTGCCGGCGAGCATGGCGAGGTTCGCGGCATCGTCGAACAGCCAGCATTCGCCGGGCTGCCACGGCTTGCCTTCGACCTCCCCCGAACCGTCGACGGGGATGAACCAGACGGGGCCAGAGGCGCAGAGATCGGGGAGCGCGGCGAAATCGTCGAGGTGCGCATCGACAAGGCCGAATTTCGGGCCGTCGACGAGGCGGTCGATGCCGACCGCGATCGGCGTGCGCAGGTTCGGGGTCAGATAGGGACCGGGATCGGCGCAGGCCATCGCCTCCGCAAGATGCAGTTCGCGCGGGCGGCCATAGTCGTAGAGGCGATAGGTGATGTCGGCATATTGCTGCACTTCGATGAGCGCGAGCCCGCCGCCGATCGCGTGGATCGTGCCGGGGGTGACGTGGAAATGATCGCCCGGCGCGACGGGTTTCCAGTCGATCAGTTCCTCGATGCTGCCGTCGAGCGCGGCGTCGCGCAGCTCTTCGGGCGTGACGCGCTGTGCGAGGCCGAGGCCGATCGCCGCGTCGTCGTCGGCATCGAGGATCACCCACGCCTCTTCCTTGCCCTGCCGCGCGCCGACCGCTTGCGCCCCGGCGTCGTCGGGGTGGACCTGCACCGACAGCGCGTCGGAGGTGAAGAGATATTTGATCAGTAGCGCCGGTTCGGGGCACCCTGCCGGAAGTTCGAACCAGATTTCGCCGATGCGCTCGCCCGCGGCATCGAACAGCGGGCCGATGTCGGTGCGGCCCCACGGCTTGGCGACGCGGCGAGGGATGAGGCGGGTTACAGGCATCGGGTCACTCCTTCCGCTTGTAATAGCGATATCCCCCGATCCAGGTTTCGAGCGGCGCCATGCGGCGGATCTCGTCGGGGCTCGCCATCAGCGGATCGCCGTCGACGATCAGGAAGTCGGCGCGCATCCCGGGCATCAGCGTGCCGAGCCGGTCCTCGGCGAAGGCGGCGAAGGCGGCGGTGCGGGTAAAGCCGTCGAGCGCGGTTTCGCGCGTCACCGCTTCTTCGGGATGCCAGCCGCCGAACGGCTGCCCCGCGGCGTCGGTGCGCGAGATGGCGGCGGCGATGCCGGGAAAGGGGTTCGAACTTTCGACGGGCACGTCGGAGCCGAAGGCGAGGCGGACGCCCGCGTTTTCGAGGCTGCGCCACGCATAGGCGCCTTTGAGGCGGTCTGGACCGAGGCGGGCCTCGGCCATCAGCCGGTCCGACGGCTGGTGGATCGGCTGCATCGAGGCGATGACCTTCAATTGCGCGAAACGCGCAATGTCGGCGGGGTCGATGACCTGCGCATGTTCGATCCGCCAGCGCCGCTCGCCGGGCAGGTCGGCGGTCAGGTCGCCGATTGCGGCGAGCGCTTCGGCGTTGGCGGCATCGCCGATCGCGTGGATCGCGACCTGGAAATTGTCCATCGATGCGCGGACCATCTTGTTGCGGAGCTGGGCGGGGGTGAGCAGCGGCAGGCCCTTCTGCCCCGGCGCGTCGCTATAGGGTTGTTTCAGCCACGCGCCGCGCGAACCGAGCGCGCCGTCGAGATAGAGCTTGACCCCGACCATGCGCAGCCGGTCGTCGTACAGCCACGGCGTCGGTTCCTGTCCGGCGATGATCGCCATATTGTCGATGTCGGCGCCGTAGCTCAGAATACGGATCGCGAGCTGTTTCTTGTCGCCGGCGCGGCGAAACGCCTGCCAGTCGGCGATCGTCGTGCCCATGTCGGCGATGCTGGTGATGCCCTGTTCGAGCAGCTTTTGCTGCGCGAGATAGAGGGCGCGGTCGAGGTCGCGCGCCAGCGGCTTGGGCTTGGCATTGTTGACCAGCGCCATCGCCGCATCGACGAACACGCCGCTCGGCCTGCCGTCCGCCATCTCGATGCGGCCGCCCTCGGGCGCCTTGCTCGTCGCGCTGACCTTTGCCGCGTTCATCGCCGCGCTGTTCGCCCAGCCGGCATGGCCGTCGATGCGTTCGAGCCAGACGGGACGGTCGGGAACCGCGGCGTCGAGGTCGGCGGCGGTCGGGAAACGGCCGAGGCCCCATTTTTCCTGATTCCAGCCCGACCCGATGATCCACGGCATTTCGGGGTTCGCCGCGGCATATTTGCGGATTGCCGCCTGTGCCTCGGCAAGCGATTTCGTCCCCGACAGATCGAGCAGCATCAGCGAGAAGCCGAAGCCCATGACGTGGCCGTGGGCGTCGATCATGCCCGGAATCAGCGTGCGGCCTTTGCCGTCCTCCTTGAAATCGGGGCGTTCGGGGCGCTTGTCCTTGCGGTCGAGGAGCTGTTTGACCTTGCCGTCTGACGCGATGACCAGTCCGGTGAAGCGGACGAGCTTGCCGTCCTTGTCGAGCGTGATGCCGTTGACATTGTCGACGAGTGTATCGGCCTGCGCCGGTACGGCGACGAGCGACAGCAGCGCGGCAAGGGCGAGGCGTTTCACTTGGGCAGCCTTGTCACCAGCGAACTCGTGTCGCGGCGGCCATGGCCGGCCTTTTGAACGTCGGCATAGAATTGGTCGACGAGGCTCGCGACGGGCAGCGTCGCGCCGTTGAGGCGCGCTTCTTCGAGCGCGAGGCCGAGGTCCTTGCGCATCCAGTCGACCGCGAAGCCGAAATCGAATTCGTCCTTCGCCATCGTGCCCCAGCGGTTGAGCATCTGCCAGCTCGCCGCAGCGCCGCCCGACACCGCTTCGAACACCTTGTCGGTGTCGAGGTCCGACGCCTGCGCGAAGCGGAGCGCCTCGGACAGCCCCTGCAACACGCCGGCGATCGCGATCTGGTTGACCATCTTTGTCGTCTGTCCGGCGCCGGGGCCGCCGATATGGACCATGCGCGCGGCATAGGCGCGCATCACCGGCTCGGCGGCGGCAAAGGCCTCCGGCGTGCCGCCGCACATGATCGACAAGGTGCCGTTCTGGGCGCCGGCTTCGCCGCCCGAGACGGGAGCGTCGAGAGCAAGCAGCCCGAGCGATTCGGCCTCGACCGAAAGCTGGCGAGCGATGCGGGCGGAGACGGTGGTGTGGTCGACGAACAGCGCGCCCTTGCGCATCGCCGCAAAGGCGCCGTCGCGGCCCAGCGTGACCTGTGCGAGGTCGTCGTCATTGCCGACGCACGAGAGTATGACGTCGGCGTCTTTCGCGGCTTCGGCCGGCGTCGATGCCGCCGCGCCGCCATGCTGCGCCACCCAGGCGTCTGCCTTGGCACGGGTGCGGTTATAGACGGTGAGGTCATGCCCCGCCTTGACGAGATGGCCCGCCATCGGTCCGCCCATGACGCCGGTGCCGATGAAGCTGATACGCAATTTTTGTTCGCTCATGCGCGGTCCATAGCATTGTTTGCTTCGCGCGCTAGATGCGGTAGGGCGCCTGTCGTTATGACAGATCAACTCACCCTGACCCCCGCTGCCGATTTACCGGCAATCACATTGGACGATGTGCGTGCGGCGGCGGGGCGAATTAACGGCGCGGTGGTGCGGACACCTACGCTGAAGTCGCAGACCCTGTCCGATCTGGTCGGCGCCGAGGTGTGGCTGAAATTCGAGAATCTGCAATTTACCGCTGCGTATAAGGAGCGCGGCGCGCTCAACGCGCTGCTGTTGCTCGACGACGCGGCGAAGGCGCGCGGCGTGATCGCGGCCTCGGCGGGCAATCATGCGCAGGGCCTTGCCTATCACGGCAAACGGCTCGGCGTGCCGGTCACCATCGTAATGCCGAGCACGACGCCGCAGGTAAAGGTGTCGCAGACCGCGGGCCATGGCGCGACGATCGTGCTGTTCGGTGAGAAGTTCGATGACGCTTATGCCCATGCCCGCGAACTGGAAGTCGAGCGCGGGCTGACCTTCGTCCATCCGTTCGACCATCCCGATGTCGCGGCGGGGCAGGGGACGGTGGCGCTCGAAATGCTCGAGGATGTGCCCGAGATCGACACGCTGATCGTGCCGATCGGCGGCGGCGGCCTGCTTGCGGGCATGGGCACCGCGGCGCGCGGGATCAAGAATGACGTGCGCCTCGTCGGGGTGCAGGCCGAGCTGTATCCGTCAATGTATGCCGAGCTGAACGGCGTCGATATGGCGTGCGAAGGCGACACGCTGGCCGAGGGTATCGCGGTGAAGGAACCGGGGTCCTATACGCGAAAGCTCGTCGCCGAGCTCAACGACGATATCGTACTGGTCGCCGAGCGTCACCTCGAGCGTGCGGTCAGCCTGCTGCTCCAGATCGAGAAGACGGTGGTCGAGGGTGCGGGCGCGGCGGGACTCGCGGCGATGCTCGCGCATCCCGAGGAATTTGCCGGGCGCAAGGTCGGGCTGGTGCTGACCGGCGGCAATATCGATACGCGGCTGCTCGCCAATGTGCTGCTGCGCGACCTCGCACGCTCGGGCCGCATCGCGCGGCTGCGCATCCGCCTGCAGGATCGCCCCGGCGCGCTGTTCAAGGTGATGAAGCTGTTCGACGAGAAGCAGGTCAACATCATCGAAATCTATCACCAGCGCATTTTTACGACGCTGCCGGCCAAGGGCCTGATCACCGACATCGAATGCGAAGCGCGCGACCGCGAGCATCTCGACAGCCTCGTCGCCTCGCTCCGCGAGGCGGGCTATATGGTGACCACCGTCGAACTCGCATGAGGGAATTTACGCGCGAGTTCGTTGCGACGCCCGAGAGCATCGACGAGCTTGGCCATGTCAACAATGCCGTCTGGGTGCAGTGGATCCAGCAGGTCGCGACCGGCCATTGGGACGCTGCCGCGCCGAAATCACATAAGGACGCCTATATCTGGGTCGTGGTGCGGCACGAGATCGACTATCTGCGCGCGCTCGGCCCCGGCGAGACGGTGATCGCGCGAACATGGGTGGCCGACATCCCGCAGGGGGCGAAGTTCGACCGCTTCATGGAGTTCACCGGCGCCGACGGCAAGGTCCATGTCCGGGCGCGAACGGTGTGGGCGTTGCTCGACAAGGCGAGCGGCCGCCCGCTCCGGGTAACCGATGAAATTGTGGCGCCTTTCCTGGACGATTAGCGGACGGTTGGGCGGTGCACGCCGCGATCAGCGCGCCGCTACCGCCACGCGGTGCCGTTCGACCCAGCCTTTGGCGCAGGTCGACGCATAGCGGACATCGAGGCCGTTTGCCGTCCCGCGACAGCTGTGGCGCCCCTGTGCGAAATGCACCCACAGCCAGTTGCCGCGTGCGCCGCAGACGAACACCGGGGTGCCGCGGGTGAGCTTGCCGACCTTCCCCGACGCGATCGTAGGGGTGCGGTGGACGTTCGTCTTGCGGCTGCTCGCATCGCCCGCGATCACCGCATAGGAACAGACGCCCGCTGGCGCGGCCGCGCCGCTTTGTGCCGCGAACAAGAGGGCGAGGGGAGCGAGGATCATGGTGCGGACCTTCCTGTCGATACGGCAGACGTGTCCCGCGCAGGACACCGGCCATCCATATTCGGATGCGCGCCGATCCACCAGCGTGAAGCGTTCGTGTCGACGGTGGAACTTTGGGCAGTCCGATCGGTAAGTCCGCCGAAGGAGAAGCGGAATGGAAACGATGGAACTGCATCGCGGCCGGCTGATCGATCATATCCAGCTCGTCGTTGCCGACCTTGCCGCGAGCCGCAAATTCTATGGCGCGATTTTCGATGTCTTGGGAATCCCGATCGGCGGTGAGGCGGCCGAGCATTTCTGGTTCGACGAGTTGTTCGTTTCGTCGGTCGGCAGCAAGGAATCGCTCGGGGAATTGACCGGACGCCATCACCTCGCCTTTCAGGCCGCCGATCATGCGATGGTCGACGCCTTCTACCGGGCCGGCCTTGGCGGGGGCGGCCGCGACAATGGCGCGCCGGGCAAGCGATCCTATCATCCGGGCTATTATGCCGCCTTCCTTCTCGATCCCGACGGGAACAATATCGAGGCGGTCCACCATGGCGCGGCCAAACGCAGTGCGGGGTCGGTGGTGATCAATTTCTAGCCGCGATTATCGGCACGGCTTCGCTTCGTGCTGGACAATGTCGGCGGCGCATCGCTACCGCGCGCGGCATGGGTATCGTTGCGACAATCATGAACACCGCCACCGGCCAGCCGATCCAGAAGATGAGCTTTGGCCGCATGCCGAAACCATGGGCGAGCTTTACGCTCGAGACCGGCGAGCTGGTCACCGCCGAACGGGTCGACGTCGGCAAGCCGGCGCCCGGAAAATTTGCGGCGCCGGTCAGCGTGTGGGTGACGGTGAAACCGCGCGGCTGACCCTAGACATAGCCCACCCAGCCGCGCCAAGTGAAGGCGGCGTAGAATTGCTCGACGCCCGTGAACCCCGCGGCGCGAAGAACCTCCTCGTCAGCTTCGGGGCTCAGCATCGCGACGTGGGTCGCGACGGCTTCGCGCCCCTTGGCGACCTGATCGGGGTCGCCGCCCGAGGCGATGGCATAGGAGGCATAGCGGTCGAGCCAGCGGTCGCGGTCGCCCGCGCCTTGCGGAAAGCTGCCGTGCGCGGCGACGAAGGGCGCGCGGGGCTTTAGCCGGGCGCGGATTTCTGACGCGGTACGGATACGCTCTTCGCGTTCGAGGAAATGCAAGGTCAGGAGGCAGGTGGCGCCATCGAACGGGCCCGCAGGCGCGTCGTCGATATAGCCTTCAATGAACGCGGCGCGCGCCGCGTGCGGCCCCATGACCCTGGCCGCCAGATCGAGCATCGGTCCCGCCGGATCGACGCCGGTGAAACGCCAGCCCGGATGTGCCTCGGCCATCGCCTTCATCTCGCTGCCGCCGCCGGCGCCGAGCACGAGGATATGCGCGTCCTCCGGCACGCGCTCGGCGAGCAAGAGTCCGGTCATGCGGTGCAGCCCGTCGAGCCCGGGGACGAAGCGCCGCGGCCCTTCGGTATAGCTTTCGACCGCGGCCGGGTCCTTGAAGCTGTCGAGGAAATGCTGGGCGCCCTTAGTCATGAATATGCTCCTGTTCTGTCATGTGCCGCGCGGCCATCCGCGCGTGAAAATCGGCGGCGAGTTCGGCGAGCGTGACCCCGGCGAAGCGGTCGAGCAGCAGGGCCTCGGCGTCGCGGAAGCTGGTGTCGAGCGCGGCATTGACCGCCTGTTCGACAAGGCAGCCCGGCGCGTCGGTGCGGTTGCCCATCGCCATCAGGTGCGGGCGGCCGATCGCCTCATAAACGTCGCGCATCGTGATAGAGGCAAGATCGCGCGCGATCGTCCAGCCGCCGCCATGGCCCTTTTCGCTGTGGACGAAGCCGGCATCGCGCAGTCCGGCAAGGATGCGGCGGATGACGACGGGATGCGTCTGCATCGCCTTGGCGAGCTGGTCGGAGGTCAGCGGCTCCGCCTGTTCGGCCATATGGAGGAGGACGTGGAGCACGCCCGACAATCGGCTGTCGCGTTTCATGTAACTTTACATATTACGTGACCGGCTCGGGTTCAAGGGGGGCGGTGCAAAAAACGGAAGACTCCGCCGGGTTTCGTCGTTCTTCCCGATTCGGCGACATCGTAGCGCGCGATTTCCCGAAGGCGCGTCAGAGGCAGCGAGCGGCGCCATGGGTCGCCGATCAGCGCGTCGATGCGGCAGCGATCGAGGAAAGCGACGACCATGCTGGCGAGTTCCTCCGAATAGAAGAGATCGCCGGCGAGGATGAGGTCGGCATCGGGCGTATCGAGGCCGGCGACGTCCCCGGCGCGGATATCGAGCTGAACCCCGTTGAGCGCTGCATTGAGTTCGATCGCTGTGACGGCATAGGGATCGGTATCGATCGCCGTCACCTGCCGCGCCCCGGCTTTGGCCGCCGCGATCGCGACCAGCCCCGATCCCGCCCCGAGATCGAGGATGCAGCGCCCGGCAACACATTCGGGATGGTCGAGAATATGGCGCGCGAGCGCGAGACCGCCGGCCCAGTAATGCGCCCAATAGGGAGCACCGAAACCCTCCGCATCGCGCGCGGCAAGGTGGCCGAGGCCGCTGTCCGGCGCCGCCTTGTGCAGGAGGATTTCGGGGACGCCCGGGACCGGCGCGACCGGCAGATTGTCGCGGATGAAAGCTTTTGTATCGGCGGGCGTCATATGTGGAGGGTAGCGTGCCCCGATGCCGCGCGGCCAGTGTTTCCCGGAGAGCGTTGATCGCCGCGCATAAAGCTGATAGGCGCTACGGCGATGACCAACGACCGATCCCTTCGATTCAAGGCGTATTGGCGCTCCTTTACATAGGAGCGGCATGGCATCACCCTATGACCATCGCCGCCGTGTCCGGAAGGCGAATGGTTGTCATCACATCATCACCCCCTCGGTTCGCGGCGTGCGCTTTTTTGAAGAAGACGCGACATGATCGATACCCTGCTTGCCCTGTCGACCGACCATTGCCGCATCACGCCGCTCACCGCCGATGATGCGCGCGCGCTCGCTGCGATCACCGACGAAACGGTGACCTCGCGAATCCATTTCCTGCCCGCGCCGTTCACCGAGGCCGATGCCCGCGCACTGATTGCCGGATCGGGCGGCGGCGACGTGTTCCACGCCGTGCGCGACGAAAGCGGCCTCGACCTCAACGGCGTGATCGGTGTCCACCGGCGTTTGGGACAGGAATATGAGATCGGCTACTGGTTCGCTGCCCGCGTGCGGGGCAAGGGCATTGCGACCGAGGCGGTGCGTGCGGTCGTCGAAGCGCTCGCCTCGTCGCGGCCGGGCTGTTCGATCGTCGCCGAATGCCATCCCGACAACGAACGCTCGCGTGCGCTGCTGCGCAGGGTTGGTTTCGTCTCGACCGGGCGTGCGGGGCGGCGGCCGGGGCGGATGCTGCTGTCGTGGCGCGCCGCGCCCGCCTATCGCATCGATGTGTGCTGAGCCGATATGTTCGCGGCGTCGACCTCTTCGGTCAGCGCCTTGACGATCGCCGCCACCGAGTTCGGCGCATAGGCAAAGCCCATGTGGCCGCAATCGACCTCGACCTGCCGGTCGCTTTCGTGCGGCAGGCCGCGTGCGCTGCCGGCGGCGATGACGCCATCGTGCTTCGACCATAGCGCGAAGGTCGGCATGCTGGGGCGCGGCGCGGGGTGAAAGTCGATGGGGGGATTGTCGACGGGGTGGCGCGCGACGAGGTGATAGAGCCGCCAAGCGCGGTTGGCGCGGCGGGAGCCCGAGAAGGGCGAACCGAGCGTGACGACGCGCGCGACCTTGTCGGGGTGGTGCTTGGCATATTCGCGGGCGTAAATCCCGCCGAGCGACCATCCCACCAGCGCGGGCGCGTGGCCGGTGCGGTCGATGATCCACTGGACGCGGCTATCGATGCGGTCGACGATGTCGGCAGTCGCGCCGCGGTTGAAGCCGAGGCCCCACGCATAGCAGCGAAAGCCGGCGCGGCGGAGGTCGGCCCGCAGCGCCTTCGTCGCCCAGTCGCCCGACAGGAAGCCCGGCAGCACCATTACCGGCGGATGGTCGCTGTCGGGGTTGGGCTCGGGCGGCATCGGGCGGATGCGTCCCGATATCGCGCGCAGCAAGGCGCCCGCCTCGCGCCACAGCAGCGACAGGGGCGGCGGCGCGTCGGGATCGGGGATGCGCGCGGGCCATTCGGCCCGGCGGGTGAGAAAGCCGCGGATCATGGGCCTGATATTAGCGCTTCGGCACCAGTTTCAACAGCTTGCCCTTCTCACCGTCGGTGAGCAGCCACACCGTACCGTCTTCGCGGGCCTCTACCTCGCGGATGCGGGTACCGAAATCCCAGCGGTCCGACTTGTGGAGCGCGTCGCCGTCGATGGCCATGCGAATCAGCCCCTCGCCTGACAGCGCACCCATCAGCAGGCTGTTCTTCCAGCCCGGATAGGCATCGCCGCCATACCAGACGAGCCCGCCGGGCGAGACCGAGGGGTTCCACCACAGTTTCGGCGCGGCGAATTCGGGGCGCGTGGGATGATCGGGAATATCCTTGCCGTCATAATGATCGCCGTTCGACACGATGGGATAGCCGTAATTGGCCTTGGCTTCGACGAGGTTGACCTCGTCGCCGCCCTTCGGCCCCATCTCCTGATTCCACAGCCGGCCGGTGCCATCGAAGGCGAGCCCGAGGATATTGCGATGGCCGAGCGACCAGATTTGCGCGGTGACGCCCGCTTGATCGGCAAAGGGATTGTCGGCGGGCACGCTGCCGTCGGGGTTCAGGCGCAATATCTTGCCGAGATTGGCCTTCATGTCCTGCGCCGGATCGAACTTCTGGCGTTCGCCCGAGCCGATGAACAGGTATCGGCCGTCGGGCGAGAAGGCGAGGCGATGCGAGAAATGGCCGCGGCCGGTGACCTTGGGGTCCTGTTTCCAGATGATCTGGAGGTCCGAAAGCTTCGGCGCGCTGCCCTGTTCGAGCTTTGCCTTGCCGACGACGGCGCCGAAGGTGCCGCCGGCGCCAGCCTCGACCCAGCTCAGATAGACGGTGCCCGACTGCGCAAAGTCAGGTGCCAGAATGACGTCGCCGAAGCCGCCCTGGCCGCCGTAGGCGACCGAGGGGACGCCCGCGATATCGAGGGTCGATCCGCCTTCCTGCCATAGTTTCAGCTTGCCCGACCGCTCGGTGACCAGCGCCAGCTTCGTGCCGGGGATGAAGGTCATCGCCCAAGGTTCGTTGAAATCGGCGATCTCCTGCACCGTGAAGGGCGCGTCGGCGACCGGTGTCGCGGGCTGGTCGCCCGAGGCGTCGAGTTTGGCGGTATCGGCCGGAGCGGCCTCGCTGGGCGCGGTACCCGCCGAGCAGGCGGCGATGACCAGCGCGGCGAAGGCAAGTGTCGGGACATGTTTCATGGGGGGCTCGCTTTGGTTGGGGGCAGCGGCAATTTGCCGTTCCGCGCGGGCAAAGTCGAGGGGCTTGGCCGGACTTACCGCCCGGCCCAATAATCGAATGCCAGTTGCTGCTGTTCGCGAATGAAGCGGGCCGCCGCCGCGCCTTCCCACGGCCCGTCATATCCGAGCAGCAGCGCGGTCCCGCCGACCCACCAGCCCTGCCCGGGCAGGCGGTCGCTTTCGCGCACGACCAGCACCGCAAGATCGGGTTCGCCATCGAGCGCGCAGAGCCGGTCGACTTCGCCCAGCGTCCGGCACACGGCGCGCATTTTCGGGCGGGTGAAGCGGAAACCCAGATCGCCGAGCAGTTCGGAGTAGCTGACGCTGCGCCCCTCGCGCGCCGCAGCGGTCAGGATGTTGCGGATGCGTGGCGCGTCGCCGAGCGCGGTGGCATCGGCCGCAGCGGCTTCGCCGCCTAGCCCTTGGTCGCGGGAGCTTTTGGCGGCCATGGAATGAATCCGGAGGTGCGCTGGACATAATCGGCATAATCGGGGCGTGTCTTGTGCAGCCCTTTTTCGAGCAGCGCCTTGCCCGACCAGCGCGTCAGGGTGAAGGTGAGGAAAATCGGGCCGATGACGCTGGCGGCGGCAAGCTCCCACCCCGCGTCGGCGGCGACAAGCCAGATGCCCCACCAGGTCAGCGCATCGCCGAAATAATTGGGATGGCGCGTGTAACGCCACAGGCCGGTATCGAGCACCTTACCCTTGTTCGCCGGGTCGTTGCGGAACTTATTTAGCTGGAGATCGCCGATGGTTTCAAAGGCGATCCCGGCCAGCGCGGCGAACATGCCGATCCTGGCGAGCCAGCCGATGGTTGCGGGCGGGAAGCTCGCACTCGCCCAGATGCCGAGTTGGGCGGGAAGGCAGGTCAGGAACAACAGCGGCGCCTGCGTCAGGAACACCGAGAGCAGCGCAGTCTTGCCCCAGCTCCATCCTTTCGTTTCCATCGTCCGGCCGATGATCCGGACATAGCGCGGATCTTCTCCGGTCGCGCGCCAACGCAGGAGAAGATGGGTCGCCAGACGAATGCCCCAAAGCGTCACGAGGACGAGGATCAATTGGGTGCGCAGCCCGCCGAAGCCGGCCTGCACCGCCGCGCCCCATGCGAGCAGGACCATGCCGAATGCCCAGAAAGCATCGATGAACGACACATCGCGGATTGCGACCGCTGTGCGCCACAACAGCAATATGACGCCGATCAGGACGACGAAATTGACCGCCAGCAATATCGCCGCATCGCTCATCCGCGCTCTCCTGCTTCGACATCGCTGCCGACGATATCATCGATCGAGCGCACCGCGCGATCGGGGAATTTCGGAACGCAGCTCTTATAGACCTCCAGCACCTTCAGCATGTCGGCGCGAAAATCGCCGGTCGGCCAGATCAGCGGGCCGAGCCCGCCGGTCCTGGTGCGATAATCCATCATTCCGACGACCATCGGCACCTTGGCCGCGAGCGCGATCTGGTAGAAGCCGGTTCGCCATTTCGCTGCCTTGCCGCGTGTTCCCTCGGGGGCGACCGTCAGCATGAATTCAGCGCGGCGCGCGAATTCGTCGACCATCTGTTGCACGACCTGCCCGCTGTTGCGGCGATCGACCGCCACGCCGCCCATCTGGCGGATGAAACCGCCGAGCGGCCAGCGGAAAAGCGACAGCTTGGCCATGAAATGCGGCCGGATGCCTTTGTCGGCGGTGAGCCCGAGGAAGTTGACGAAGTCCCAGTTGCTGGTGTGCGGCGCGGCGATGAGGACGAAGCGCCGCGGTTCGGGCACCTCGCCGACGGCCTTCCAGCCGCGCAGGCGGTACAGCAGCAACAGCAACCGGCGAACCGCTCGCGCCGCGAGCCCCGGCGGATCGTCTTCGATACGCGCCACTTGTTTTTCCCCTTCCGCCGAGCGACTTGCGCGAAAGCGCGGGGGGATGCAAGCGCGGGTGCGTCAGCCGACGAAGGCGCGTTCGATCACGAAATCGCCCGGTGCGGCGTTCGAGCCTTCGGTGAACCCCAGTTCCCCGAAACGCGCCTGGAGGTCGCGGATCATCGCCATGCTGCCGCACATCATGATGCGGTCGCCGGCCGGATCGAACTCCAAGGGGCCGGTGAGCGGATGGCCGAACAACTGACCGCCCGCGATCAGCGCGTCGATCCGCCCCTCGGTCCGGAACGGCTCCCGCGTCACCGTCGGCAGATAATGGAATTGCAGCAAGGCCTGATCCTGCACCAGCGGGTCGCCGGCGAGCTGGCTTTCCAGTTCGTCGCGGAACGCAAGGTCGCTGACCCGCCGCACGCAATGGACGAGCGAGATTTGGTCGAAGCGCTCGTAGATGTCGGGGTCGCGCGCGAGGCTGAGGAACGGCGCCAGCCCGGTGCCGGTCGACAGCATGAACAGCCGCTTGCCGGGGAGCAGCGCGTCGGCGACGAGCGTCCCGGTCGGTTTGCGCCCGAGATAGACGGGGTCGCCGGGCTGAATCTTCTGCAGCCGCGAGGTCAGCGGGCCGTCGGGCACCTTGATCGACAGAAATTCCAGTTCTTCGGCATAGGCCGGGCTGGCGATCGAATAGGCGCGCAGCAGCGGACGCCCTTCGCCGCCGGGCAGCCCGATCATCACGAATTCGCCCGAGCGGAAGCGGAAGCTGGACGGGCGCGTGATCGTGAAGCTGAACAGATGTTCGTTCCAGTGGCGGACCGAGCGCACCTCCTCGACCGTCAGCGAGGCGGAGGGGGCAAGCGTTGCGGCGGCGGCGATACGGTCGCTCATGATCGGTTTTCCTGATGGTTCATGCTGTGAGGGGAGAGGGTGAAGCCGGCGGCGGCGAGCTTGAGCGACGCGGCGGCGAGCGCGGTGCTGGCGGGGACGACGCAGTCGGGCTCGACAAGCAGCGCGAGCGTCGCCTGGGCCGCGGCGACGCGATCCTGCGCCATGTCGTGCCAGAGGGCGATCAATATCGCCTCGTCCTCGCCGATCTGCCGGCAGCACATCGGCGCGAGGGTAATTTCCTCGCGAGCACCGGCGCCGAGCGATATCATCGCGGCATGGAATTCGGAGAGCGCCGGCGAGGCGCCGACCGCCGCAAAGCCGTTGTGCAGCGCCCGCGGCGGGCAATTGCGGCGTGCGACAGCCGCCGTCCAGCCGCGCATCGCCCAGAGCAGGAAACGGCCGCTGTTGCAGAGAGTTTCGACGGGGCGGTCGACGAACGCGTACATGGGCTTCCCTGAATCATCGCGCAAGATCGCATGCGATGTGCACGCGGGCATAGGTTATTGCGAATGGTTCGCAACCAAGAAATTCTATCGGCGACCATATCGACGGCTGATTCAGGGTTGGCCAGTGGCGAGGTCACCGATCGGACGCGGCAGCAGGCGCGCAAGGAATTTCGCGCCGCCTGCATCCCCCTTTGCCTTGGCGCGCGAGCCTTGCTATCGGCAGCCGGGCATGGCGAATACCACCGACGATCCCGACCATAACGAACCCGTCCCCGGCATGATCGATACCCCGTTCGACAGCGCGCTGTCCGAACGCTATCTCGTCTATGCGCTGTCGACGATCACCGCGCGCTCGCTGCCCGACCTGCGCGATGGCTTGAAGCCCGTTCACCGCCGCCTGCTGTGGGCAATGCGCGCGATGCGGCTCGACCCGTCGCAGGGGTACAAGAAGTCGGCGCGCGTCGTCGGCGACGTCATCGGCAAGTTCCATCCGCACGGCGACACCGCAGTCTATGACGCGATGGTCCGCCTCGCGCAGGATTTCTCGCTCCGCTACCCGCTCGTCGACGGGCAGGGCAATTTCGGCAATATCGACGGCGATAACGCCGCCGCATACCGCTATACCGAGGCGCGGCTGACGCGCGTCGCGATCGACCTGATGCAGGGGCTCGACGAAGGCACCGTCGATTTCCGGCCGACCTATAATGGCGAGGACGAAGAGCCAGAAATCATGCCGGGGCTGTTCCCGAACCTGCTCGCCAACGGCGCGAGCGGGATCGCGGTCGGCATGGCGACGAACATCCCGCCGCACAATGCCGCCGAGGTGATCGACGCGGCGCTGGTGCTGATCGAAAATCCGCGCGCCGAGCTGTCCGAACTGCTCGAACATGTGAAGGGCCCCGATTTCCCGACCGGCGGCATCGTCGTCGACAGCGCCGAGACGATCGCGCACGCCTATGAAACCGGTCGCGGCGGCTTTCGCGTCCGGGCGCGTTTCTCGACCGGTAAGGGCGCCGACGGCGCGTGGGAAGAGAGCGGCATCGAAAAGCAGGCGGGCGGCACCTGGCAGCTTGTGATCAGCGAAATTCCCTATGGCGTCGCCAAGGGCAAGCTGATCGAGCAGATCGCGCAGCTGATCGCCGACAAGAAATTGCCGATCCTCGAGGACGTCCGAGACGAGAGCGCCGAGGACCTGCGCATCGTCCTCGAACCCAAGAGCCGCAATGTCGATCCCGATGTGCTCAAGGAAAGCCTCTACCGGCTGACCGATCTCGAAAGCCGCTTCGCGCTCAACCTCAACGTCCTCGACGCGACGCGGACGCCGAAGGTGATGGGGCTGCACCAGCTTCTCACCGAATGGCTGCAGCACCAGATCATCGTCCTCGTCCGCCGCGCCGAGCACCGGATCGGCAAGATCGACGACCGGCTCGAACTGGTTGGCGGCTACCTCATCGCTTTCCTCAATCTCGACCGCATCATCGAGATCATCCGCACCGAGGACGAGCCGAAAGTGGTGATGATCGCCGAGTTCATGTTGACCGACCGGCAGGCCGAAGCGATTCTCAACATGCGGTTGCGGTCGTTGCGCAAGCTCGAGGAAATGGAGTTGAAGCGCGAGCAGGCCGACCTGATCGCCGAGCGCGAGGAGCTGGCCAAGCTGGTCGCGAGCAAGGATCGCCAGAAGACGCGACTGCGCAAGGATCTGGAAAAGCTGCGCGCCGTCTATGGTCTCGACACGCTGCTCGGGGCGCGACGGACGACGATCGCCGAAGCCGCGCCGGCGCGCGAAATTCCGCTCGACGCGATGATCGAGAAGGAACCGGTGACGGTGATCCTGTCGAAGCGCGGCTGGATTCGCGCCCAGCGCGGCCATGTCGCCGCCGACCAGTGGGGCGAGTTCAAGTTCAAGGAAGGCGACGAACTCGCCTTCGCGGCGCATGCCCAGACCACCGACAAGCTGCTGATCGCGGCGAGCGACGGGCGGTTCTTCACCGTCGGCGCCGACAAGCTGCCCGGCGGGCGCGGGTTCGGCGAGCCGCTCCGGCTGATGGTCGACATCGACCCCGAGGCGCGGATCGTCGCGATGGTCCCCGCGACCGTTGACGGCCGTCTGCTGCTCGCCTCGTCGAGCGGCCACGGCTTTATCGTCCAGATGGGCGAGGTGATTGCCGAGACGCGCAAGGGCCGCAATGTCGTCAACCTGAAGCCGAAGGCGCAGCTTTCCGTCGTCCGCAAGATCGCGGCCGGCGACGATAGCGTCGCGGTGGTTGGCGAGAACCGCAAGCTCGTCGTCTTCCCCGTCGCCGAGGTGCCGGTGATGGCGCGCGGGCAGGGTGTCATGCTGCAACGTTACCGCGACGGCGGCCTGTCCGATGCAGTGAGCTTTGCCTTCGCCGATGGGCTGAGCTGGGCGATGGGCGGCGATACCGGCCGCACCCGGACCGAAACCGACCTTGCCCCGTGGCGCGTCGCGCGCGGTGCGGCGGGACGAATGCCGCCGACGGGCTTTCCCCGCAACAATCGTTTCGGCTGACCGATATTCCATGTTGCCGTAAATAGCTTCTTTACCCCCGCTACTTTACGCATTGGGTAATGGGGAAAGGTCGGTCAAAACCCGCTATTATGCCTATCGACAGAACCGGTGCGGACCGGCCCTCTCTTTACGTCGGCTGGATCGACGCTCTTCCTGTACCGGCGGCGCTGATCCGTCCGATGGAGCGCGGCAATTTCAGCCTGCACGCGAGCAATGCCGCGTTCGACCGGCTGCGCCTGTCGCCGGCGGGCGCCAATGCCCCGATCGAGCTGCTGCGGGCGATCGAACGCGCGGCGCGTCACCCCGACGATACGCAGGAATTTTCGTGCCAGCTTGGTGAAGGGCCTGCGGCGCGCGACCTGCGCGGGTCGATCGGACCTTTGTCGGAGGAATGCGGCGACGACTCGCTGTTCCTCCTGACCCTGATCGACCGCACGCAGGAAATGATGACCGAGCGCAACCTGCGCCGCGAACTTATTTCCGACAGCCTGACCGGCCTGCCCAACCGCGCCGGCTTCGAGGAGCTCGTCGAACGGCGTTCGGCCGGCGACGCCGCCGGCGACCATGCGATCCTGCTGCTCGACCTCGCGCGGTTCAGCCGCATCAACGAACATATCGGGCCGCTCGCGGGCGACGAGCTGATCATCACGGTGGCGCGGCGGCTGAAGTCGAGCTTGCGCAGCGGCGACATATTGGCGCGGACCGGCGGCGACGAATTCGCCATTTCGTCGCGCGTGTCGGGCGGGCGCGCCGATGTGCGCGAAATGGCGCGGCGTATCCGCGGCTGCTTCGATCACCCCTTCCGCATCGGCACGCTCAAGGTCAGCGTCGACTGCGCGCTCGGCTGTGCGATTCAGCCGGCGATTGACACCGATATCGGTGACCAGATCCGCCACGCGCAGATTGCGCTCAAGCGGGCGAAGCAGACCGACCGGATCGAGATTTACGAACCCGAAGCGGCGATGCTGTCGGACAATCGCTTCGGGCTCGAAACCGAACTGCGCAACGCGATCGAGGAAGACCGGTTGCACCTCGCCTTCCAGCCGCTGATCGAACTGGCGAGCGGCAAGGTTGCGGGGTTCGAGGCGCTGGCGCGCTGGGATAACAGCGAGGGCAAGTCGGTGCCGCCGACCGAGTTCATCCCGATCGCCGAGGATTCGGGGCTGATCGTCCCGCTCGGCCAGCGGGTGATCAGCAAGGCGGCCGCGGTGCTCGCCGACTGGGACCGGCAGAACGGCGCGCCCGTCGATTGCTATTTTTCGGTCAATGTCTCGGCGATCCAGCTCGTTCGCGACGATATCGCCACGGTGGTGCGGCAGGCACTCACGGCGCACGAGATCGGCGGCGAACGGCTGATGATCGAACTCACCGAAAGCGCGATCATCGGTGATCCCGACCTCGCGCTGTCGGTGCTGAGCGAATTGAAGGCGCTGTCGACCCGTGTCGCGATGGACGATTTCGGCACCGGCTATTCGAACCTTGCCTATCTCCAGCGGCTACCGATCGATGTGCTCAAGATCGACCGCAGCTTCGTCGAGCATATGGTCGACGACCGCGACAAGGTGGCGATCGTCCGGACGATCCAGAGCCTTGCCGAAGTGCTGGGGATGAAAACGACTGCCGAGGGGGTCGAGACCGCCGATCAGGCCCGGCTGCTGTCGGCGCTCGGCTGCGATTTCGGGCAGGGCTTTCTGTTTGCGCGGCCGATGGAGGGCAAGGCGGCGCTCGATTACTGGCGTCAGTCGCTGGTGCGGCCGATCTTCTGATCGGCGATTTCGGCGACGCGCGCGGCATCGGGAAAATCCTCCGTCACCCACTCAGCCTCGACCGCTTTCAGGATGCGGGCGACTTCGGGGCCCGCCGCGATGCCGCGCGCGACAAGGTCGCCGCCCTTAAGCGGCAGGGCCGGAACGTCCCAGCCGGCCAATGCCTCTGTTGCGGCAGTGGCAGAGGCTGGATTGCCTGCGAGCAAATGGACATCGCGCGCCGCATCGATGCCGATCGCATGGGCCAGCTGGCGCGGCGGGCGCGCCGTGTCGCTGCGATACGCGGCGAGGGCTGCCAGATGCTTGCGCTGCCGGGTCGACAGGCGGAGCCGGCTTGCGACCTGTTCCGCCACGGCGGCGTTGGCGGGAAGGAGAGCGGCCAGGCGGCGGAGCGGCGCGGGCGCCACCCCTGCCGCGTCTTCATTGCCATGCAGCCGGTCGAGCGCCGCGGCAAATCCCGGATCGAGTTCGGGGAGCATGACGGCGAAGATCCCGTCGTCCGCCATCTGCCCCACGATCGCGCGCGGGTCGGGCAAAGCCAGTATCTTGGTCAGTTCGTCGGCGATGCGTTCGCGCGACAGGCTTTTGAGCGAATGGCGCGCGGCGACGACCGCCGCATGGCTCGCGGCATCGAGTTCGCCCCGCCCGAAGCGCGCCGCGAAGCGATAGAAGCGCAGGATGCGCAAATGATCCTCGGCAATCCGCGTCGCGGCATCGCCGATGAAGCGGATGCATCCGGCATCGAGGTCGGCAAGGCCGCCGAAATAATCGTCGACCTGCCAATCGGCGGGGTCGGCATAGAGCGCGTTGATCGTGAAATCGCGCCGCGCCGCATCCTCGCACCAGTCATCGGCGAAGGCGACCGTCGCGCGGCGCCCGTCGGTTTCGACGTCGCGGCGCAGCGTCGTGATCTCGTGATGGTCGCCGCTGGCAATTGCGGTGACGGTGCCGTGAGCGATGCCGGTCGGGATCACCTTGACGTCGGCGGCTTCGAGCCGCCGCACGACCTCGTGCGGCAACAGCGGCGTCGCGAGGTCGATGTCGGATACCGCAAGGCCGAGCAGCGTATCGCGCACCGCGCCGCCGACGACCCGGACCGCGCCGCCATCGGCGGTGAGCGCCGCGACGATGCGATGCAGCCCCGGCCGATCCTGCCACTCGGCGGCGGGCAGCCGGGTCACCGGTGCCAGCCCGCCGGCATCCGCCGCGCCAGATTGATGATGATCCCCGCCGTCACGCCCCAGATCCGCCGTCCCTGCCAGTGCATGTCATAATAATGCCGATCGTGGCCCTGCCAATGGGCGTGCTGTTGGATATAATTTTCCGGGTCGAACAGGACGTCGAGCGGCACTTCGAACCAGTCCTCGACCTCGTCGGGGTTGGGGTCGAGCGGCAGGTCGGGCGGGATCACCCCGAGCACGGGGGTGATGTGGTAACCGCTGCCCGAGCGATAGGCTTCGGTCGTCCCGGCGATCATGACGTCGCGGCGGCTGAGCCCGATCTCCTCCTCGGCCTCGCGCAGCGCGGCGTCGATCGCGTCGCGGTCGCCGGGGTCGATCTTGCCGCCCGGGAAAGCGACCTGCCCGGCGTGGCTGCGCAGCCACTGCGGTCGCTGGGTCAGGATGACGCCGGGGTCGGGGCGGTCGGTGAAAGCGATCAGCACTGCGGCATCGCGCAGCGTCGGCAGGCCGTCCATCAGATAGGTTTCGTCCTCGCCCGCTTCGGGGAGCAGATTGTCGAGCGCAGCGCGCAGCTTTTCGGACAGCATCAGGCGTCCACCAGCGGGAAGCGCGTGCCGTTCGACCAGATCGCGGGCGGCTCGCCCCCGTCCGCCAGCGCCATGTCGACGATCTCGTAATAGAGCGCGCGGTCGATCCGCGCTTCGAGCCCGTTGCCGATCGTCCCGCGCGCATGCAGGCGCGGATCGGGGTTGTCGGGATCGCTGCCGAAGCCGAGCGGATGATCGGCGCCCGCGATCACGAGATCGTCGGTGTCGAGCCGGAAAACGAGTTTGCGGGTATCGCCTTCGCCCTCGCTCTTCATCTCGACGGCACGGAAGGGCGTGTCCTCGACCGCAATCGACAGCTTTTCGGCCGGGGTGACGAGGACATGGCCGCCATCGGGCTCGCGGCGGAGGATGGTCGAGAAGAGTTTGACCATCGCCGGCCGGTTGATCCGTCCGCCCTCGTGATACCAGCTCCCGTCGGCGCGAATCTCCATCGCGCTGTCGCCGGTGCGTTCGGGATGCCACTGATCGACCGGCGGCAGCTTGCGCGCCGCGAGCAGTTCGGCCGCCTCGGCGAGCGACAGTTGTGCGAAGTCCTTCGGAAGCGAGGGGGCGGGAGTGACCATCCCACCGACATAGGCGGGCGGGCGGATGGTGCAACCCCGCGCGGCGTCAGCGCGGTCCGATCATCCCCGCGGCTGTCGGCAGGCCATGCCCGTTGACCGCCCGGGCGAGCAGGCGCCGCCGTTCGAACGGGCCCGGCAAATCCCACGCCGCGGTCGCGTCGGCGGTGAAGCCGAAGAAGCGGCCGTAATATTCGGGATCGCCGATCATCATCAGCGCGCTGTCGGCCTGCGTTTCGGCCGCTTCCAGCATCTGCGCCATCAGCGCGCGGCCGTGGCCGCCGCGCTGGACGTCGGGACGGACCGCGACGGGGCCGACCATGACGAGCGGGACGGCGCCGTTCGCCGAACGGTGCGCCACCGGCCAGCACTGGATCGTGCCGACCAGCACCCCGTCCTCGACCAGCGCAAAGCTGAGAGCCGGCACCGCCTCCGCGCCCTCGCGCAGACGGTAGGCGGTTCGTCCAAAGCGATCCGTTCCGAAAGCGGCGTCGAGGAGATCCTCGACGGCCTGCGGCTCGATATCGGACAATGGAAGTAACTCGACCAACGCGCACCCTTTCGCTAATGCGGCGGCGCTTTAGGGACCGGGGTCGTCGTTGCAAAGCCGAATGTCGCCCCCGATGGACAGGAATTTCTTGTGATCGATACATTGTGGCTGGAGGTGGCGGGTCTGACGACCCAGGTGCTGACCGGCATTTATTCCGAAGAAACCCACCTGCCGCAGCCGCTGCGCATTTCGGTGCGCGCGAAACTGGCGATGGCGGACCATTATGATCCGGTGACGCCGCTCAGCCATTCGAAAAACTATATGCACCTCAAATTCGCGGCGACCGAGGGCATCCCGAACGACGTGCATTTCGTGCTGATCGAAAGCGTCGCCGATCATATCATCGACACCCTGTTCCTGCAGGACGACAAGGTCGAGGAGGTCGAGGTGAAGATCGTCAAGCTGGCGATCGCCGAGGATGGCGAGGAGATCGGCATCACGATGCGCAGAAGCCGGCCGGGCGGGCGCAAATGACGCGGAAGCTGGCGCTGGTCACGGGCGGATTGCACCGGGTCGGGGCCGCGATTTCGGCGCGGCTGGCGCGCGAAGGTTATGAGCTGGCGCTGCACAAAAGGTCGGCGGCCGAGGCCGATCCGGTGCTTGCCGACGCGCTCGCCGAAACCGGCGCGCGGAGCCATCGTTTTGCCGCCGACCTTGCCAATCCCGCCGAGGTCGACGCGCTGCTGCCGGCGGTGATCGACAAGTTCGGCCGCGTGCCCGATCTGCTCGTCAACAATGCGGCGTTGTTTGCCGAGGGCGAATGGGCCGATCTGTCGGCGGCCGCGCTGGCCGAGATGATGCAGGTCAATCATCATGCGCCCGTGATGCTCGCCAAGGCGCTCGTGGCGGCGAGCGAAGGACGGCGCCCGGCGATCGTCAATATCGTCGACCAGCGCGTCGTCCATCCGGTGCCCGACCAGATCGCCTACAGCCTGTCGAAATCGGCGCTGTGGCAGGCGACGGCAACGCTGGCCGTGGCGTTCGGGGGCCGCGCACGGATCAATGCCGTCGCGCCGGGGCTGACGATGGCGACCGACGATTATTCGGACGCGCAGGTCGAACGGCTGGCGCAGCGCATGCCGCTCGGCGCGCTGCCGACGCCGGCCGAGATCGCCGATGCGGTCGCCTGGCTAGCGCGCGCCGGGGCAGTGACCGGGCAGACGATCTTCGTCGACGGCGGTGCGCATCTGGCGCCGATGGGGCGCGATTTCGTTCAGTTGGAGCGGGATCAATAGCGTTATCCCGGCGAAAGCCGGGATCTCCATCGTCCTGTCAGAACGATAGCGGCCCCAGCTTTCGCTGGGGCGACGATTATCAATAAATATGCACCGCCTTGGTGGCGAGATAGCCGTCGAGGCCCTCGGGGCCGCTTTCGCTGCCGAAGCCCGATTCCTTGATCCCGCCGAACGGTGCGTCGAGCGCCGAGATGACGAAGCTGTTCACGCCGACCATGCCGCTTTCGATCTGGTCGGCGATGCGGTTGATGCGGCGGCCGTTCTCGGTGAAGGCGAAGGCGGCGAGGCCGTAGGGCAGGCGGTTCGCCTGTTCGAGCGCCTCGTCCTCGGTGCCGAAGGGACGGATCAGCGCCATCGGGCCGAAGGGTTCGTGGCTCATCGCATCGGCTTCGAGCGGCACGTCGGCAATCGCGGTCGGCTGGAAGAAATAGCCGTCGCCCGTCGCCTCGCCGCCCGCGATCACGCGCGCACCCTTGGCCTTCGCATCGGCAACCAGCGCTTCGAGCGCGGGAACGCGGCGCGCGTTGGCGAGCGGGCCCATCTGGGTGTCGGCGTCGAGGCCGCTGCCGATCTTCACCTTCGCCGTGCGTTCGGCGAAGCCCTTGACGAAGGCGTCGTAGATGCCCTGCTGGACATAGAAGCGCGTCGGCGAAATGCAGACCTGCCCGGCGTTGCGGAACTTCTGCCACACCACCTTGTCGAGCGTGGTTTCGAGGTCGCAATCGTCGAAGATCAGCACCGGCGCATGGCCGCCGAGTTCCATCGTGATCCGCTGGACGCGGTCGGCGGCGAGCTTCATCAGATGCTTGCCGACCGCGGTCGAGCCGGTGAAGCTGACCTTGCGGATCACCGGGCTGCCGAGCAGGTGGCGACTGATCATGTCGGGGTCGCCATAGACGAGCTGGACGACGTCGCCCGGCACCCCGGCGTCGGCGATGCAGCGCATGATCGCGCTGGTGCAGCCCGGCGTCTCCTCGGGCGCCTTGGCGATGACGACGCAGCCCGCGGCGAGCGCGGGGGCGATTTTTTTCGCCATCAGATTGACCGGGAAGTTCCACGGGCTGAACGCCGCGACGGGGCCGACGGGCTGTTTCAGCACCATCGCGCGCTGGCCGACCGGACGCTGGAGCACCCGCCCTTCGATGCGTTTGCCCTGTTCGGCGAAATAGTCGAACAGCCCCGCCGCCGACAGCACCTCGCCGCGCGCTTCGCCGATCGGCTTGCCCTGTTCGAGCGTCATCAGCGTCGCGATCTGTTCGACCCGCTCACGGATCGTCGCTGCGACCTTGTGCATCAGCGCGGCGCGCTCGTCGGGCGTTTTTGCGCGCCACACCGGCCAGCCGCGTTCCGCCGCGGCGAGCGCCTCGTCGAGGTCGGCGGCGGTCGCGACGGGCAGCCCGGCGATCGTCCCCGCGGTGGCGGGATTATAGACCGGCCGCTCGTTGCGCCCCTCGCCGCTCCGCCAGGCACCGTCGATGAAAAGCTGGAGATCGGCGTCGTAGGTCGCGGTCATGGGGGTGCTTTCGTTACGCCCTCGAAATCCGTTCGTGTCGAGCGAAGTCGAGACACCCATCGGTTTAGCGCAAGGCCGAGAGGCGTCTCGACTTCGCTCGACGCGAACGGGAAGAGGGGCTTGGTCTAACAGGTGACGCCCATATAGGACCGGCTCAGCGATAGTTAAAGCTGATGCTGATCCGTTCGCCCTTGCCCGAATGCGGCATCACTTCGTGCCGCAGCCAGCTCTCCCAAAGGAAGACACGGCCCGCCGCGGGTTCGGCGTAGACGAAGGGGAGGAGATGCTCGGGCGCGTCGTCGGTACGGCCGGGCGCTGCCATCAGCATCGCGAGGCGCGGGTCTTCGAGCTTGAGCACACCCGAACCCGGCGGGACAGCCACATAGAAGGTCCCCGAGACGATGCTGTGCGGATGGATATGGCCGCTGTGGGTGCCGCCGGGTTTCAATATGTTGACCCACAGGCTGTCGAGCTTGAGCGGTTTGGCGAGATCGAAGTGGCACGCCTTGGCGAAAGCCTTGACCTCCTTGTCGAGCAGGCGCTTGAGGCCGTGGAAGGCCGGGTCGCGTTCGGGCAGGTCGCCGAGGCTCGCGTAGCTGGTGTAGCCCTTATAGCCATGCTCGCGGCTCCAGCGCCGTCCCGCGCCATCCTCTTCGGCGAACAGGCGGCTGCTTTCCTCCAGCTCTTCGAGCAGGTCGGGGGTGCCGATGTCGGCCTCGTAGAAATTTGTGGCGAAGAGCGTGCGAACGGGCATGATGGGCGCAAAGCACAGCGGATAGCGAAGAGCAAGGGAGACGAGGATGGCCGAGTTTGAACTGATCGCCGACGGATTGCGCTTTCCCGAGGCGCCGGTGGTGATGGACGACGGCAGCGTCATCGTCGTCGAGATCGAGGCGAAGCGGATCACGCGTTGCTGGCCCGGCGGCAGGAAGGAGGTCATCGCGACCCCCGGCGGCGGCCCTAACGGCCTTGCGATCGGTCCCGATGGCAAGCTTTATTGCTGCAACAACGGCGGCTTCAACTATGTCGAATCGAACGGCTATCTCGCGCCGCACGGCATCGCCGACGATTATTCGGGCGGGCGGATCGAGCGCATCGACATCGAGACGGGCGAAGTCGAGGTCCTCTACAAGAGCGGCGACCACGGCGTCGTCCTGCGCGGCCCGAACGACATCATGTTCGACGCGCATGGCGGCTTCTGGTTCACCGATCACGGCAAGGTCGATTATGCCGCGCGCTGTCACGACATCGTCGGCATCTTCTACGCCAAGGCCGACGGCAGCTTTATCGAGGAAGTGATCTTCCCGAGCTATAATCCCAACGGCATCGGCATCTCGCCCGACGGCACCAAGCTGTATGCTGCCGAAACCTACACCTGCCGGCTGACCCAGTTCAATATCGTCGCGCCGGGCAAGGTCGACGACAGCGCGGGGCCGGGCGGCCCGGGCATCCCGCTCTATCGCCCCGCGGGCTATAAATTCTTCGACAGCCTCGCGATGGAAGCGAACGGCAATATCTGCGTCGCGACGATCGGCGAATGCGGGATTTCGGTCGTCGGTCCCGACGGACAGCTCGTCGAATTTGTCGAGACCGACGATATCTTCACCACCAACATCGCCTTCGGCGGGCCCGACCGGCAGGATGCCTATATCACCCTGTCGGGAACGGGCCGGCTCGTGAAGACGCGCTGGGCCAGACCGGGGTTGCAGCTCCAATACTGACCCGCGCCCCGGGAGGGAGAGGCGAGGATGAGGATGATATGGGTCGCGGCGCTGCTGATCGCGGCGCCGGCAAATGGGCAGGTGCTGAACGCCGAACAGGCCGATGCGATCGTCAAGGGCTGCGCCGCGCACGCGCGCGCCAAGGGGCAGGGGCATGCGATCGCGGTCGTCGATCTGGGCGGCCACCCGGTCGCCACCTGGCGGATGGACGGCAATGCGTTCGGCATGATGGACTTCTCGCTCGCCAAGGCGCGCGCGGTCGCGGCGTGGGGTTTCGCGACGAGCGGGATGGAGGAAGCGGTGAAGGGCACGCCGGGCTTTGCCGACGCGCCGCACGTCGTCACCGTGCCGGGCGGCGTACCGATCTTCAGCGCCGACGGACGCACGCGGCTCGGCGGCGTCGGCGCGTCGGGCGAGGCGCCGGCGGACGATGCCGGTTGCGCCGCCGCCGGGATCGCGGCAGCAGGTCTGAAGTCGGAACGCGCCCGCTGATTGTCGTCGCGCGCGGCCCGCAGCAGGGAGCGCCGTCATGCACGAGGAAACCCACGCCGTCACGCGGATCGGCTGGCTGCGCGCCGCGATCCTCGGCGCCAACGACGGCATCGTGTCGACCGCGAGCCTGATCGCCGGGGTCGCCGCGGCGGGCGTGTCGCAATCGTCGATCCTCGTCACCGGCACTGCGGGACTCGTCGCAGGGGCGATGTCGATGGCGGCGGGCGAATATGTGTCGGTGAGTTCGCAGGGCGACGCCGAGAAGGCCGATGTCGAGCTGGAGAAACGCCACCTTGCCGCCGACCCCGAGTTCGAGCTCGAGGAACTGACGCAGATATACGAGCAGCGCGGACTGACCCGCGCGCTCGCCGAACAGGTCGCGGTCGAGCTCACCGCGCATGACGCGCTCGATACCCATCTGCGCGACGAACTGGGGATGACCGATGCGATGGCGGCGCGGCCGGTGCAGGCGGCGGCGGCTTCGGCGGCGAGTTTCGCGATCGGCGCGGCGCTGCCGCTGGGGACAGTGCTGGTCGACAGCGGCGATTCCTTGCCCTTCACCGTCTCGGCGGCTTCGCTCGTCTTCCTCGCCATCCTCGGCGCGCTGGGGGCATGGGCGGGGAAGGCGCCGATGCTGCGCCCCGTCGTCCGCGTGACCTTCTGGGGCGCGGTGGCGATGGCGGTAACGATCGCGATCGGATCGCTGCTCGGAACGACGGTGGGTTAGCGGCGCTCCAGCCATTCGCGGAGCGCAACGGCATTGTTCCGCTCCTCGCTCTTCGCCGCATAGAGCAAGGTCACCGGACCCGCCTCTGCCGCCGCGTCGAGCGTGAAGAGCGCGGCCTTCGTCTCGTCGCCGCCGGCATCGAGTTCGGCGAAATAGTCGAGCCGGAAGGCATCCCACGCTTCGTCCGAATCGGCGGTCTCGCCGTGATAGCGTTTGCGCAGGGCGTCGCTGGGCGACAGCGGTTTCAACCACGCCGCGAGCGCCGCCTTTTCCTTCGACACGCCGCGCGGCCAAAGCCGATCGACGAGGAAGCGCATGCCGTCGCCGGGACCGGCCGGTTCGTGGATGCGTTTGACCGCGATTGTCAGGGGCAGCGCCATCTGTATGACTATCGTCCATCCCGCAGCCGCGGGCAAGCCAATCGGAGGGGTCGGACATGAGCAGAGCTGGCTGGGCGATCGATATCGATCGTGACGATATCACGAAGGCCGATCTGGTCGAGGGTGTCGCTGCGCCGCTCGCGCCGGGGCAGGTGCGCGTCCACCTCGACAGCTATGCGATGACCGCGAACAACATCACCTATGCGGTGTTCGGCAAGCCGGCCGGGCTGTTCGGCCCAGATAAAAATGGGAGGGACCAGGGCTATTGGGATTTCTTTGCCGAGCGTGGCGAGCCGGGGCGGCTGCCGGTATGGGGTTTCGCGACCGTCACCGAGAGCGCCGCCGAGGGCGTTGCCGCCGGCGACCGCTTCTACGGCTATTATCCGATGGCGAGCGACGCCGTGCTGACCGTCGGCAAGGCGGGGCCGGGCGGCTTCACCGACGTGACGCCGCGGCGGATGACGCTGCCGCCGATCTATAACAATTATCAGCGGATCGAGGCGCTGGCCGACTATCGCGCCGCAGACCATGATTATTGGCCAGTCTTCCGCCCGCTGTTCCTGACCGGCTGGCTGATCGCCGACCAGTTCGACGATGAGGGCGACTATGGCGCAAGCCAGATCCTGATCGCGAGCGCATCGAGCAAGACCGCGATCGGGCTCGGCTTTTCGATCGCCCGGCGCGCCGAGCATCGCCCCGAAACGATCGGCCTGACCAGCAAGGCCAATGTCGCCAGCCTTGCGGAGCAGGGTATCTACGATCGCGTCATTGCCTATGACGACATCATGACGCTCAATCCGGGGACGCCCTCGGCGCTCGTCGACATGGCGGGCAATGGCGCGGTGACCCGCGCGGTGCACAGCCATTTCGGCCATAATCTCCAAGCCTCGATCATCGTCGGCAAGTCGCACTGGGACGCCGACGCTGGGGAAGCCGCGCTGCCCGGTCCCGAACGGCAAGGCTTTTTCGCGCCGGGGCGCAGCCAGAAGCGCATCGCCGACTGGGGCGGGCCGGCGTTCGGGCAGAAAATCGCCCAGGCCTGGCTGGGTTTCATGGATGTGGCGCCGCGGCTGACGGCGATCGACAAGCGGCAGGGGAGCGAGGCGGCGCTCGCCGCGTACCACGACATGCTCGCGGGTCGCGCCGACCCAAGGGCGGGGATCGTCGTCGAACCCTGACCCGGTGGTTGACGTTAACGTCAATCTGCGCTCTAGCCGCGCCATGTCTCGCTACACCCATGTCATCTTCGACTTCGGCGGCGTCATCACCGCCTCGCCCTTCGAAGCGTTCAACCGGCTGGAGGAGGAGCGCGGGCTGCCGCGCGATTTCGTCCGCCGCGTCAATGCGACGAACCCCGACGACAATGCCTGGGCGAAATTTGAACGCGCCGAGATCGACGCGGCGAGTTTCGACACCGAATTTGCCGCCGAAGCGCGCGCGCTGGGGCACGAGCTCGAAGGCGAAGCGGTGCTCGCGGTCATTGCGGGCGCCGTCCGCCCGGCGATGGTCGCGGCGCTCGACACGCTGAAGGCGCAGGGTTTTACCATCGCGTGCATCACGAACAATGTCCCCGGCGGCAAGGGCATCAAGGGCGCCGGGATGACGCGCAGCGAGGAAGCCGCGAACGAGGTCGCAAGCATCATGGCGCGCTTTGCGCATGTCATCGAATCGAGCAAGGCGGGCGTCCGCAAGCCCGACCCCGCCATCTATCTGATGATGTGCGAAGCGCTGGGCGTCGAACCGGCGAACTGCATCTACCTCGACGACCTCGGCATCAACTGCAAACCCGCGAGCCAGCTCGGCATGCACGCGATCAAGGTGACGAGCGGCGAACAGGCGCTCGCCGACCTGTCGGCGGCGCTGGGGGTGCCGCTAGGCTGACGCTTCCGCGAGATCGAGCTTTGCTGCTTCATCGAAAATCCGCGTCAGCACCGGTTCGGTGTCCGAAACGCGCATGGCGACGTGGAACTCGACGGGCGCGAGGGCGGGCATGTCGGCGATCGGGGTGAGCGTGCCGCCGGCGATTTCGGCGCGGACCATCGGTTCGGGAAAGATACCGATGCCGCCGCCGACCTTGGCGATGTCGATCATCGTCCGCGCATTGTTGCAGAGGTTGAGCGACTTTTGCGTAATGCGCGACGCCTGGATCGCGTCGCGCATCCGGCCGTGGATCGGCGAATGGCTGGCGAGCGACCAGACGGGGACGGGCTGGCTGCTGTCGCCGCGACCGAAGGCGGCGGCGACCGCCGGACTGGCGAGCCAGACCAGCGCGACCTCGCCGATCGGCCGTGTCTTGAGCGCGGGGTGCGCGATCGGACCCGCGGCGAAGGCAATGTCGGTGCGGCCGGTGAGCAGTTGCTGGATGAGGTTGGCGGTCAGGTCGATCTCGATTTCGAGCCCGACGTTCGGCATGTCGGCCTTGAGCGCGGCGACGAAGGCGGGCAGGCAGCTTGCTGCGGCAATCTCGCCCGCCCCGATCCGCACGACGCCGCTCGCTTCGGCGAAACCGCCGCTGCCGAGTAGCGCGACCTGCATGTCACGAAGCAGCGGGTCGCAGTCGCGCACCAGCTTGCGCCCCGCCGCGGTCAGCGACATCGTCCGTCCGTCGCGGCGGAACAGCGTCGTGCCCAGCCTCTGCTCCAGCTCGCGCATCCGCGCTGACACCGCGGGCTGCGTCGTGTTGAGCCGCTCTGCGGCGGCCGAAAAAGTGCCGAGGCGGTCGATCCAGAGCAATGTTTCGAGGTGATAGATCGAGATGCGATTGATAGACATTGTTTATGTATAATCGAAAAATAGAGTAATTAGAATTGATGGATTTTATCCGCCAAGGTCGCCGCCGCCAGCAGTGAGGAGTGTGTTCATGGGTAACAAGCGATACGCCGACGCAGCCGCCGCACTCGAAGGACTGCTCTTTGACGGCATGCATATCTGCGCCGGCGGGTTCGGCCTGTGCGGCATTCCCGAACGGCTGATCGACGCGATCCGCGATGCGGGCACGAAAGAGCTGACGATCGCCAGCAACAACGCCGGCATCGATGGCGAAGGGCTGGGCAAGCTGCTCCGCACCAAGCAGGTCAAAAAGATGATCAGCAGCTATGTCGGCGAGAACAAGGAGTTCGAGCGGCAATATCTGGCGAGCGAGCTCGAGGTCGAATTCTGCCCGCAGGGCACGCTCGCCGAACGTTGCCGCGCCGGCGGTGCGGGCATCCCGGGCTTCTACACCAAGACCGGCGTCGGCACGCTCGTCGCCGAGGGCAAGGAAGTGAAGAATTTCGACGGGCAGGATTATATCCTCGAACGCGGCATCTTCGCCGACCTTGCGATCGTCAAGGGGTGGAAGGCCGACGAGAGCGGCAACCTCATTTTCCGCAAGACCGCGCGCAACTTCAACCAGCCGATGGCGACCGCCGCGAAGATCTGCGTCGCCGAGGTCGAGGAAATTGTGCCCGTCGGCAGCCTCGACCCCGACAGCATCCACCTGCCCGGCATCTATGTGAAGCGAATGATCGTCGGTGCCCCTTACGACAAGAAGATCGAGTTCCGCACGACGCGCCCGCGCGAGACGGCGTGATGCGTAGTCTTGCCCTGACGGCCGGGCTGCTGCTGGCCGGCTGTGCGAGTGCTCCGGCCGAGGTGGCGACAACGCCGCCGCCGCCCGCCGCTGCGGCGCCTGCCGAAGCCGGCAAGCCGCCGGTGCCGCTGCAATTTCTCTATGGCTCGGCCGAGGCCGCGATCGCAGTGCGGGCGGTCAATGCGCGGATCGCCGGCTATGGCGTGTGGCGGGTCAAGGAGCGGCCGCGCGACAGCGTGGTCCTTGCGCCGGGCGCGACGATGGACGCGCCGCGCTTCGAACCGTGCGGCGACAAGCCCTTTGCTGCGGTGTTCGATGCCGACGAAACGTTGATCTGGAATATCGCGCCGATGCGCCTGTTCGCCGAAAAAGGCGGCGCCTTCGACCTTGCGGTCTGGGATCAGTGGGAAAAGACCGGCGCGGGCAAGGCAAAGGCGATGCCCGGGACGGTCGAGATGGTGAACGCGCTCCGCGCCGCGGGGATCACCGTGATCGCCAACACCAACCGCAGCGCCGGTAATGCCAAGGGCAGCGAGGACACGCTCCGCGCCGCCGGGCTCGGCGAATTCCGGCATGGCGAAACGCTGTTCCTGATGGGCGACGACGCCGGGGGTTCGAGCAAGGACCCGCGCCGTGCGACGATCGCGTCAAAATATTGCGTGATCATCCTCGGCGGCGACCAGCTCGGCGATTTCAGCCAGCAATTCAATGCGAAGGAGCTCCCAGCCGCGCAGCGCATGGCGCTTGCGACAGGGCCCGCCGCGACCGCACTCTGGGACAAGGGCTGGTTCCTTTTTCCCAACCCCGTCTACGGCCCCTGGCAAACGCTGGGCCAGGACGATGTTTTCTCCACCGACAGCGAATGGAAACCCCGATAATGCCTTGGACCCGCGACGATATGGCGGCACGCGCCGCGAAGGAACTGCAGGACGGCTATTACGTCAACCTCGGCATCGGCATCCCGACGCTGGTCGCGAATCATATCCCGGCCGGGATGACGGTGACGTTGCAGTCGGAAAACGGCATGCTCGGCATCGGTCCCTTTCCCTATGAGGGCGAGGAAGACCCCGACCTGATCAACGCGGGCAAGCAGACGATCAGCGAACTGCCGCAGTCGGCCTATTTCGGGTCCGAACAGAGCTTTGCGATGATTCGCGGCGGGCATATCGACCTCACTGTGTTGGGCGCGATGGAGATTGCCGAAAACGGCGACATCGCCAACTGGATGATCCCGGGCAAGATGATCAAGGGCATGGGCGGCGCGATGGATCTCGTCGCCGGGGTCAAGAAGATCATCGTCGTGATGGAGCACAACGCCAAGAACGGCAGCCCCAAGTTCATCCCCGCCTGCACACTGCCGCTGACCGGCAAGAATGTCGTCGACATGATCATCACCGACCTCGCGGTGTTCCGGCGCGACGACCATGACAGCCCGTTCAGGCTGATCGAACTCGCGCCGGGGGTGACGGCGGCGGATGTCGCCGCTAAGACGACGGCCAATTATGAGGTCGCCATCTAAACAAAGGTCGATGACGCGGGTTCTGGCCTGCCTCGTCGCGGTCGTCGCACTGGGAGTCGCAGGCTGGTTCGGTTTTCACGCGCTGGGCGGCACGCGGACGCTGGCCAGCGTCGCGATTCCGTTCAAGGCAGCCGAAAACCTGCCCGACACGCCCGCCGAATGGCGTGGGCGGATCGACTATGTTGCGTTCGACCGCGAGCTTGCCGCGCTCGCGCAGCGCCCCGAGATGGCGGGGCTGGCGGTTGCGGTGGTCGAGGATGGCGAAATGCGGTTCGTCCGCACCTATGGCGTCGCCGACCGGTCGACCGGGGCGCCGGTCACCGCGCATACATTGTTCCGCTGGGCGTCGGTTTCGAAAACCGCGACCGGCGCCATGGCGGCCGCGCTGGCTCATGACGGCGCGGTCGATCTCGACCGCCCGGTCGCCGACTGGCACAGTTCGCTGCGCCTGCCCGGCGGCGCCGAGCAGCGGATTACGGTGGGCGACCTGCTGGCCCAGCGTACCGGCCTGACCAAGAATGCCTATGACGAGAAGCTGGAGGAGGGGCAGGACCCAGCCGTGCTGCGGCAGGGGCTCGCCGCCGCGCCGCTGCAATGCGAACCGGGCACCTGCCATACCTATCAGAATATCGCCTTCGATGCCGCGAGCGAGATATTGGCCAAGGCAGCGGGCAAACCCTTCGCCGATAGCGTCGAGGATCGCTTCTTCCTGCCGCTCGGCATGGTCAGCGCGGGATATGGGATGAACCGGCTGACCGGTGCGAAGGACTGGGCGAGGCCGCACAACGGCGCGCAGGTCAGCCCGCTCAAGGAGGCCTATTGGCGCGTTCCCGCAGCCGCCGGCGTCGAAAGCGATATCGTCGATTTCGCCACCTGGATGCAGGCGATGATGGGCAGCCGCCCCGATGTGCTGCCCGAGGCGGTGTTGCAGATCGCGCATCGCCCGCGCGTCGGCACGGCGCATCTTTACGGCGGCGCGCTGCGTCAGGCGAACAAGGATGCGGCCTATGGCCTTGGCTGGCGAAGCTTTACCTATGGCGGCCACCGGCTCGAAGGCCATTCGGGTGCGGTCGCGGGCTATCGCGCGACGATGATCTTCGAACCGGCGACGCGGACGGGTGTCGTCGCCCTGTGGAACAGCAATTGGGGCTTTCCCTTCCGCATCCCCTTTGCGGCGATGGACAGCTATCACAAGCGCCCCGATGCACGCTGGCTCGACCTCAGCGAATTGCCGCCGGCGAAACGCGAACCCACGCGGGCCGGTCCGATCGTCGCGGTGCCGAAGGGGTAGCACACTTGCCCGCCTGTCCGCGGCCCGTGTATCAGGCGCGCCGGGGACCGAGAGGAGAAACATCGATGCGCGTGCTGCTGACCGGTTCATCTGGCTGGCTGGGGCGTTATCTTGCGCCCCTGCTCGCCGATAACGGCCATGCGGTCACCGGGCTCGATGTCGTTCCCGGCGCGCATACGGGGGTGGTCGGCACGGTTGCCGACCGGGCGCTCGTCGACCGTGTCATGGCCCAGCATGGCATCGAGGCCGTCATTCATGGCGGCGCGCTGCACAAGCCCGACATCGTGCGTTATCCGCGGCAGGCGTTCGTCGATGTCAATGTGACGGGGACGCTGAACCTGATCGAGGCGGCGGTCGCGGCGGGCAACGACCGTTTTCTCTTCACCTCCACCACCTCGCTGATGGTGCGCGCCGACGTGCGCGAAGGGGCTGGCGAGGCGGGGGCGTGGTGGATGGACGAGGATTTCGGGCCGCTCGAACCGCGCAATATCTATGGCATCACCAAGCTCGCCGCCGAACAGGCATTGAAGCTGGTCCACCGCGAACATGGCATCAACATCGCGATCCTGCGCACCGGACGTTTCTTCCCGGAGGATGACGATACGCATGTCAGCCCGAGCGGCGAGAATCTGAAAGCGAACGAACTGCTCAATCGGCGCCTGACGGTCGAGGATGCCGCCGCGGCGCATCTCGCCGCGCTGGAGGCCGCGCCTGTGATCGGCTGCGACAGCTTCATCCTCTCCGCCCCGCCGCCGTTCGGGCGCGAGGAAGCCGAAGAGCTGGCGCGCGATGCGCGCGCGGTGATCGCGCGGCATTATCCCGATGCGGCGGAGCTTTACGCCGCGAAGGGGTGGGTGCTGCCCCAGACGATCGAGCGCGTCTACGACCCGTCGCGTGCCGAGCGCCGCTTCGGCTGGCGGGCGGAGAGCGATTTCGGCAGCGTGCTCGCTGCGCTGCGCGAAGGCGGCCCGCTGCCTTTTGCGCACGACCCCGATTACACATCCCCCATCGTCCGACAGGAGCGCGAAGCATGTATGTGCTGATCACCGCCAATCGCAATTATTCGAGCTGGTCGCTGCGCCCGTGGGTGCTGATGAAAGGCCTCGGCATCGCGTTCGAGGATCAGATCGAGCCGTTCACCAACCCGATCAACTATGACGAATTCCGCAGTTTCTCGCCGACCGGGCAGGTGCCGGCGCTGCTCGACGAAGGGCGGACGGTTTACGATTCGCTCGGGATAACGCTTTATCTTGCCGACCGGCACGAGGGTGTGTGGCCGGCCGATCCCGATGCGCGCGCCTGGGCGCAATGCGCGGCCGCCGAAATGCACAGCGGCTTTGCGGCGCTGCGCAGCGATTGCACGATGAATGTCGGCGTCCGGGTGACGCCAAAGCCGCCGTCGGGCGCGCTCCGGCTCGATGTCGCGCGTATCCGCGAACTGTTCGCCGAGGGGCTGTCGCGGTTCGGCGGGCCCTATCTGGCCGGCGCCAGCTTTACCGCCGTCGACGCTTTCTTCGCCCCGGTCGCCTTTCGCATCCGCACCTATGGTCTCGAAGCCGGGGCCGGGCAGGCGTGGGTCGATCATATGCTGGCGCATCCGGCGATGCTCGACTGGGAGCAGCAGGCACTCGCCGAAAGCTGGCGCGAGGAAAGCCATGAGGCCGAACTGGCGGCGGCGGGGGCGGTTACCGCGGATTACCGAACGGCTTGACCGAACCTTGTCATTGCGAGGAGCGGAGCGACGAAGCAATCTCCAGCCCACGTTATGCTGGAATGAGGGCTGGAGATTGCTTCGCTGCGCTCGCAATGACGGCAATTAGTCGGCGAGCGCCTCGCGCACCACCGCGATCCCGGCCTCGCGCTGCGCCTTGAGTTCGGCCTTCAGCTTCGCCGGATCGCGGGCAAAAACGAATCCGAAGCTGACCCCGCCTTCCTTGCCGATCGTCGCATGGTGGAGCTTGTGCGCCTGCACCAGCCGCTTGGCATAGCCGCGTCGCGGCACCCAGCGGAAATAGCGCTGGTGGACGAGCCCGTCGTGCACCAGCGTGTAGATGATGCCATACAGAAGGATGCCGAGGCCGATCCATGTTCCCGGCTCCCACGCCGCCGCGCCCATGATCATCGGGCTGCCGACGGCGAACATTGAAATGCTCATCGCGGCGCCGACGATCGCGAACAGGTCGTTCTTTTCCAGCAGCTTGTCGTGCGGCTCGTGATGGTCGCGGTGCCAGGCCCAGCCGAAACCGTGCATGATATATTTGTGGCTCGCCCAGGCGATGCCCTCCATCGCCACTACAGTGGCAAGGATGAGCGTGAGGATGGCGAATGGCGACATGGGCCGAGTATAGGCGCACCGGGTCATGCAGACTACCACCCCTTTTTCGTCATGCCGGGCTTGATCCGGCATCCATCACAGCGGCGGCGGCCATGGACCCCGGATCAAGTCCGGGGTGACGAAGGAAAGGGTAGATAGCCGACGAACGGAAATTGCGTTTTTGACCGCCACTCGCTTGCATTGTTATCGCACAGGCGTAAGTGCACCGCATGACCCGGCCCCGCACCCTTTACGAGAAAATCTGGGACGCGCATGTCGTCGAACAGCGCCCCGATGGTACCGCCCTGATCTTCATCGACCGCCACCTCGTCCATGAAGTCACCAGCCCGCAGGCGTTCGCCGGGCTTCGCGCCAGCGGCCGCACCGTGCGCCGCCCCGACCTGACGCTCGCGGTGCCCGATCATAATGTGCAGACGACGGCGCGACTCGACGCGGCCGGCAACCGCCTGCCGATCGCCGATCCCGAGAGCGCGGCGCAGCTCGCCGCGCTCGAGAAGAACGCGCCCGAATTCGGCATCCGCTATATCGACGCGGTCGCGCCCGAACAGGGCATCGTCCATGTCGTCGGCCCCGAACAGGGCTTTTCGCTGCCCGGCACGACGATCGTCTGCGGCGACAGCCACACCGCCTGCCACGGCGGCATCGGCGCGCTCGCTTTCGGTATCGGGACGAGCGAGGTCGAGCATGTGCTGGCGACGCAGACGCTGTTGCTCCAGCCGTCGAAGACGATGGAAGTGCGCGTCGAGGGCGATGTTGGTCCCGGCGTGTCGGCGAAGGACATCATCCTCCACATCACCGGGGTCATCGGCGCCGCGGGCGGCACTGGCCATGTCATCGAATATACCGGCAGCGCGATCCGCGCCCTGTCGATCGAAGGCCGCCTGACCGTCAGCAACATGGCGATCGAGGGCGGCGCGCGGGCGGGCCTGATCGCGCCCGACGAGACGACGTTCGAATATCTGAAGGGACGCCCCTATGCGCCGAAGGGCGCCGACTGGGACGCCGCGGTCGCCTGGTGGAAAAGCCTCGCGACCGATGCAGGCGCCAGTTACGACAAGGTTGTCGTCATCGACGCCGCCGACATCGCGCCGAGCGTCACTTGGGGAACTAGCCCCGAGGACGTCGTTCCGATCACCGGCGTGGTTCCCGATCCGGCGAGCTTTGCCGATCCGTCGAAGCAGACGGCCGCCGCCAAGTCACTCGCTTATATGGGACTCGAACCCGGTACCCGGATGCAGGACGTGCCGGTCGAGAATATCTTCATCGGGAGCTGTACCAACAGCCGCATCGAGGATCTGCGTGCCGCCGCCGCGGTGATCAAGGGGCGCCACAAGGCCGACAATGTCCGCTGGGCGATCGTCGTTCCCGGTTCGGGGCTCGTCAAGGCGCAGGCCGAGGCCGAAGGGCTGGATCGCATCTTTACCGAAGCGGGGCTCGAATGGCGCGAGCCCGGCTGTTCGGCCTGCCTCGCGATGAACCCCGACAAGGTGCCCGCGGGCGAACGCTGCGCGAGCACCAGCAACCGCAACTTCGTCGGCCGTCAGGGCCCGGGCAGCCGCACCCACCTCGTCAGCCCGGCGATGGCGGCGGCGGCGGCGGTGACCGGGAAGCTGACCGATGTGCGGGAGTTGATGGCATGACCCCGATCGAAAAGGTCGAAGGCCGCGCGATCCCGCTGGGCCTCAAGAATGTCGACACCGACGTGATCATCCCCGCCCACTGGCTGAAGACGACGAGCCGCGAGGGCATGGGGCGCGGCGCATTCGAGACGCTGCGCGCCGATCCCGGCAATCTGTTCGACAGCGCCGAGTACAAGGGCGCGCCGATCCTGATCGCGGGCGATAATTTCGGTTGCGGATCGAGCCGCGAACATGCCGCATGGGCGATCGGCGACTTGGGCATCCGGGTCGTCATCGCACCCAGCTATTCGGACATTTTCTCGGGCAATGCGGTGAAGAACGGCATATTGCCGGTGGTGCTGCCGCAGGCGGCCATCGACCGGCTGATGGAGGTCGCGGCAACCGATCCGATCCATGTCGACCTCGACACCCAGACGGTGACGACGCCGTTTCAGGACCGCTTCGCGTTTGAGATCGACCCGTTCCGCAAGATGTGCCTGCTCGAAGGCCTCGACGAGATTTCGCTGACCGAAAAGAGTGATGCCGCGATCGGCGCCTATGAGCAGAAGCTCGACGCCGATCGCCCGTGGCTGCGGCCGCAAGCCGCCGCATGAATTAACGGTACCGGCCCGCTCCCCCTCCCGGCCTCCCATAGGCTACTATCGTTGGGGAGGCCGGGAGGGGGAGCGGGCCGGTACCGCAACAACGCAGAAGAGGAGAAGATGATGAAGGCTCTCTTGTCGACCGCAACCGGTGGTCCCGAAACGCTGACGCTGGGCGAACTGCCGCGCCCGACCGCGGGCAAGGGCCAGATCGTGATCGATGTGAAGGCCTGTGCCGTCAACTTCCCCGACGTGCTGATCATCGAGGATAAATATCAGTTCCGCCCCGAACGCCCCTTTGCGCCCGGCGGTGAAGTCGCGGGGCTGGTCGCCGAGGTCGGCGAGGGCGTGACCGAGTTCAAGGTCGGCGACCGGGTCATCGCGGGCTGCGGCAATGGCGGCATGTCGGAAGCGATCGCGGTCGGCGTCCACAATGTCTATCACCTGCCCGAAGGCCATGATTTCGCCGAGGGCGCATCGCTCCTCATGACCTATGGCACCAGCATCCACGCGCTGGTCGATCGCGGCCATATCGAAGAAGGCGACACGCTGCTCGTGCTCGGCGCATCGGGCGGTGTCGGCATTGCGGCGGTCGAGCTGGGCAAGGCGTTCGGTGCGCGCGTCGTCGCGGGCGTGTCGAGCGAGGAAAAGGCCGAAATTGCGCGCCAGGCGGGTGCCGACGAGGTCGTCGTCTATGGCCGCCAGCCGTTCGACAAGGACCAGTCGAAGGAGCTGGCGAACAAGTTCAAGGCGGCGGTCGGCGGCGATGGCGCGAACGTCATCTATGACGCGGTTGGCGGCGACTATGCCGAGCCGGCGCTGCGTTCGATCGCGTGGGAAGGGCGCTATCTGGTCGTCGGTTTCCCGGCCGGCATCCCGCGCCTGCCGCTCAACCTGACGCTGCTCAAGAGCTGCGACGTCGCGGGCGTGTTCTGGGGCGCCTTCGTTGCGCGCGAACCGGAGCGCAATCGCGCCAATATCGCGCGGCTGTTCCAGCTTTGGGAACAGGGCAAGATCAAGCCGCGGGTCACCGGAAGCTTCGCGCTGGCCGACGGCGGCAAGGCGATCGCCAAGCTGGGCGACCGCAGCGCGGTCGGCAAGCTGGTCGTCACCATCTGAAATATCGTCCCGACCCCGCGCTGGCCGCCGCTTTGGCCGCTCTGGCGGAGCAGGGCCGGATCGAGGTGCGGGTGACGCCGGGCGCCGGCCGCGACACGGTCGCGATCGTCGATGGCAGCGTGCACGTACGCGTTACCGCGCCGCCCGCCGATGGCGCTGCGAACGCGGCGGTACTCCGCGTGCTGGCCGCGGCGCTGGACAGGCCGCCACGCGATTTGACGCTGCTCCGTGGTGGAAAAGCACGGTTGAAGCTGATCGGAATTGCCGAAGGTTAACCCTTTATCAGGGGGTGCAGCCTATCCCTGCTATCCGATTAGCTGGGCCAAGGGTGTCTGCAATGGCGACTCGCCGTTCGACGAGTGATGAGCATGCCGCGAGTCTCGCGAACATTTCGCGTACCCGCCGCGCGCAGCTTATCGCCGAGTTCGAGGGCGAGCTGGGCATCGACCACAAGGCACGCGCCCGCGCGGCCTATGAGGCGAAGCGCTGGGAGGTGATCAAGACGATCATCGTCTGGACGATCGCGGTGATGTTCTTCACCATCGCGTGCCACAAATTATGGCTGATGGGGCAGGATGTCGACGAGCCTTTCTCCGACATCAATCCGGTCGAAAGTCTGTTCGGCGAATAGCGCGCTAGGGTCCGTACTCAATTACAGCGGCGTCGAGGTTTGAAGCAAAATGGCCCAGTGCGAGGAGCGAAGGCGAAGGAATATGTCGATATTTCAAGCCTTCTCGACGAAGCAATGGGCCATTTTGATCAAATCCCTTCGGGACGCCCAAATGGCTTCCATCTCGGCCCGAAAGCCGCTTGGAAAGGCCACCAGCCTTCCCGGCGCGTCTTTCGGCCCGACCTGTTCGCCATTTGGGCGCCTCGACGCCGCTGTAATTGAGTACGGACCCTAACTGTTCAGCGGTTTTCGGCTTCGCGCCGCGCGGTAATGATTTCGACGCTGTCCATGATCGCCGCCATCGCTTCGCTCGCCGGAGCGGCGTCGGAGCGTTTGCGCGAAAACTGGCCGCCGGCCATGATCTCCTCGAGCGCGGCGCGGGCGCGCGAGACGCGGCTTTTCATCGTGCCGAGCGCGCAATCGCAGATATTTGCCGCTTCCTCATAGGACATGCCGCCCGCGCCGACGAGGATCAGCGCCTCGCGCTGGTCCTGCGGCAATTCCATCAACCCGCGCTGGAGGTCGGCCATTTCGCCCGAATCCTCCTGCACTGCCGGGGTCGATAGCGTCCGTTCGACAACGCCTTCGTCATATTCGCCGCGAAATTTGTTGCGGCGCATCTGCGACAGGAAGGTATTGCGCAGGATGACGAAGGTCCAGGCCTTGATCGAGGTGCCGCGCTCGAACCGGTCGCGCGACGCCCACGCCTTGACCATCGTATCCTGCGTCAGGTCGTCGGCGAGATCCGGATTGCCCGACAGGCTGCGGCCATAGGCGCGCAGATGCGGGATGACGGCCGCGAGCAATGTCTTGAACTCCTGATCGGAGAGCGGATCGGAGGGCGTGTCCGTTTCATCCCGCGACTGCGGCGCGGCTTGGGGAAGAGCCATTATTGTTTCGGGCTTTTCTGGTCGAGCTGCGAAAGAAGATCGAGCATGTTGTCGGGCAATTGCTCGGCGACGATGTTGCCGTAGATCATGCGCAGCTTGGCGCTCACCGGTTCGGGCGCCTGCCGTCCGGTCAGCGTGCGGTGCCACTGGTCGCTGCCCGTGCCGGGGAAGCTGCCCTGCGCCCGCTGAGGCGCATCGGGGCCGGGGCGCGGGGGCCCCTTGCCGTTGATCCTGTTGTTGCCGTGCGTAGCCATGCCGAAGCAACGACAGAAAGGGCGTCAGGTTCCCGCGACTTTTTCTTTTTGCGACGAAAGCGTTGCCAAGAAACAACAGTTTGCCTAATTTCGGGATAAGCGGGTGTTCAGGCCTGCGGCGAGGGGTCGCCAATTTTCCTGTCAAAGGACAGGACGGGGGAGCATCGCTTGCTTTCGGTTATCTATGTGAGCGTCGCCGATCCGTTGATCGGCGCAGAGGAGATTGCCGCAATCGTCGGTGAGGCCCAGCGCAACAATGCGCGCGACGGGCTGACGGGTGCGCTGATTTATAACGGCCATAATTTCATGCAGCTTCTCGAAGGGCCGGCCGACAAGGTCGAAGCATGCCTCCGGACGATCCGTGACGATGCGCGTCATAGCGGGATGGTCGAAATTCGCCGCCGCGATGTCGACCGGCGCGATTTTGCCGAATGGTCGATGCTCTACACCGGGGATTTTAGCGGTCATGACGACGCCTTGCATCGGCTCGCTGCCGGGGCCGGGCTCGATCCGCAGGACGAACGGATGATGAGCAATTTCATGGCTTTGGGCCGGCGGGGCGGAGACGGTTGAAGCGGTTCCGGTTGCATCGGTGACGCGACGCGCTAAGCCGGACAGGAATTTTTGCCGAAACAAATCAAACAAAGGCTATATTATCAGCGACCTAACACCTCAACCGCTCGACGACGACAGCTTCAAGCATGAGCTGGCGGCGATGCTGCCGCACCTGCGCGCGTTCGGGCGCAGCCTGACTGGCAACGCCGATCTGGCGGACGATCTGGTGCAGGAAACGATGCTGAAGGCGTGGAAAGCGCGTGCGCAATATATTCCGGGGCCATCGAGCATGAAAAGCTGGGCCTTCGTCATTTTACGCAACTGTTTCCTGTCGCAGATGCGGCGTAAGAAATTCACCGCCGATTATGACGAAATGGCGGCCGAACGGATGCTTGTCGCGCCCGACGATCAGGACGACAGCCTGCATCTCGCCGACGTCCAGCGCGCGCTGCTGATGCTGCCCGTCGACCAGCGCGAGGCGCTGGTGCTGATCGGCGCCGGCGGCCTCAGCTATGAAGAAGGCGCCGAGATTTGCGGTTGCGCGGTCGGGACGATGAAAAGCCGCGTGTCGCGGGCGCGCACCGCGCTGCACGCCATCCTCGAAAGCGGCACGATGCCGCTGCGCAGCGGTGACGTGCTGCCGTCGAGCGACGTCTTTCGCGCGATCATGGACGACGTCGACCATCTGACTGCGAACGGCCCGGCCGGCGACTGAGTTTGCGTAGCTGGAATGGCGGTTAACGGCTGGGAGTTTCCTCATCCATCATCGTCACCCCGGACTTGATCCGGGGTCCATGACTTCAGCGCGGCGATGGATCCCGGATCAAGTCCGGGATGACGAATGGGAGCAAACGAACGCCCGCTCCCCACCCCAATGCCGACTTGGCTTCGGAGCAGGCTGATACCGTCCGGACCCTGGATCAGGCCGCGAGCTGCGGAGTGAACAGCAGGCTCTGGCTGATCGCCGCGCGGACGGTATTTTCGCGGAACGGCTTCGAGATCAGGAAGGTCGGTTCGACGCGGTGGCCGGTGAGCAGGCGTTCGGGAAAGGCGGTGATGAAAATTGCCGGCACCGGCGCCCGCGCCAATATATCCTGTACCGCGTCGATCCCCGACGATCCGTCGGCGAGTTGGATATCGGCGAGGACGAGGCCGGCATCGGTCGCCTCGAATGCCGCGACGGCATCCTCATGCGTGGTCGCGATGCCCGCGACGTCGTGACCAAGCCCGCGGACGATCGATTCGAGTTCCATTGCGATCAGCGGTTCGTCCTCGATGATCAGCACCGACGTCCGCGATTCGCGGTCGATCTCGCCCACCGCATCGGCGAGCAAAGATTCGACCGTGTCGTTGTCGGCGCCGGTGATGATCGCCGTTTCCTCGACCGAGAAGCCTTCAAGCGCGGTGAGGAGGAGCATCTGGCGGCCGAGCGGGGTGATCGCCGCGAGGCGGCGGTTGGCGTTGCGGACGAGCATATCCTCTTCGTCGTCGCCTTCGCCGTCGTCGATATAGGCGCTTTCCCAGATGCGGTGGAAGTTGCGGTAGAGATCGATCCGCGTGCCGTTGCCGGCGCTGAATTCATCGGGCGCGGCGACGATCACCTCCAGCGTCGTGTGAACGAAATTGTCGCCATGCTGCTGGCTACCGGTCAGCGCGCGCGCGTAGCGGCGCAGGAACGGCAGGTGTCCGCGGATTTCTTCGCCCAATGTCATGATCAGCATGCTCCCTCTTGAACAATGCATACGCGGCGCGGGGGAAGCGGTTCCCGTTTTTTGCTGCAACCAGTCGGTCCGCGATGCGTAGAGTCAGCCGGGACGCAATAAAGCAATGCCGTAAGCGGATGGAAAGGTGCGACTTTCCTGCGTTTTTGGCCTTCAGGCTTTTTTAGGGACCAGATTCATGGCAGAGCGCCCCGGGGGACAAATTGGCGATAAGCCGTCAACCGGCGCAGAGGGGAAAATCTTGGCAGATGCAGGGGAGGGCGATGCGACACAGCGTGAACGGCTGAGGCTCGATACCCTGCGCGAATATCGCCTGCTGGATACCCCGCCCGAGCAGGCCTTCGACCGGGTGACCAAGCTCGTCGCCGACCTTTTCGATGCCCCGATCGCCCTCGTCTCGCTCGTCGACGACTGTCGCCAGTGGTTCAAGTCGGCCTATGGCCTCGACGTCGCCGAAACGTCCCGCGACATCAGTTTTTGTCAGTTCGTCGTTGCCGACGAGCAACCGTTGATCGTCACCGATGTGCTTGGCGATGCGCGGTTTCGCGACAATCCGCTGGTTACCGGCGACCCGTTCATCCGTTTCTACGCCGGCGTGCCGCTGCGCGCCTATAACGGGACGGTGCTCGGCACCCTGTGCCTCATCGATCGCAAGGAGCGCGCGATGCTGGACACCGCCGAATTGACCCGGCTGGAGGACCTTGCGGCGATCGTCATGGCCGAGGCCGACCTGCGCCGCATCGCGGCCGAGCGCGACGATGCCCGGCACATGCTCGAACGCGCGCTCGACTTTTCGGGTATCGCGACCTGGCAATATGATGCCCGCGATGGCAAAATCCGCTGGCGCGGCGCGGTGGCCGAACTCTGGGGCGGCGACTATCGCGAGGCGCTGACGACGATCGACGGCTTCTTCGAGCGGCTGCACGCCGACGACCGCGAGCAGGTGCGCGCGATTCTGGAGGAATCGGTCGCAAACGGCGCGCCCTATGCGACCGAATATCGCATCGTCCATCCCGAACGCGGCGTGCGCTGGGTCGGCGTCCGCGGCGATTGGGACGTCCGCGCCGACGAGGCGCTGCTGACCGGGGTGAGCATCGACATCACCGAGCAGAAGAGCCGGCAGGAAAATGCCAATCTGCTGATGCGCGAACTGCACCACCGGATGCGCAACCTGTTCGCTACGGTCAGCGCGATCATCTCGCTCACCCGCCATTCGGCGACCGATGTCGACGATTATGTCGAGCGAATCAGCAGCCGCCTCGACGCGCTCAACCGCGCGCAGAATGTCCTGCTCGGCGCCAATTTCATGACCGGGTCGATGCATGCGCTGATGCGCGAGGTCGAAGCGGCGTTTCCGCGCATCCGCTGGACCGGCCCCGACCTGCTGCTCCCCGAAAATGCCCTTGTTGCGATGGCGCTGCTGTTCAACGAGCTCGCGACCAACGCGGTCAAGCATGGGGCGCTGACCGGCGACGACGGGCGCGTCGAGGTGAGCTGGACGCAGGACGAGGAAGGTGCCGAGCCGCGGCTGTTCCGCCTCCACTGGTCCGAGACGGGCGGTATCGCGGAGGTCGTCGAGCCGACCCGCACCAGCTTCGGCACCCTGCTGATCGAGCGCAGCGTCCGCAACAATCTGGGCGGCACGATCGAACGGCGCTGGGAGCCGACCGGGCTGGTCGTCGATATCGCGCTCCCGGCAAAGTGGCGCGACGCCTAACCCAGGTTATTTTGTTCTTTCTTTGTTCCATGCTAGACACGGGACATGTCGACCAAGCCGATTCTGGAAAAGCTCGCCGTGCTTGCGGACGCGGCCAAATATGATGCGTCGTGCGCGTCCTCGGGAACGGTGACGCGCGACTCGACGGGCACGAAGGGGATTGGTTCGACCGAGGGCATGGGCATTTGCCACAGCTATGCTCCCGACGGACGCTGCATCTCGCTGCTCAAGATCCTGCTCACCAATTTCTGCATCTACGACTGCCGCTTCTGCATCAACCGCGCGTCGAGCAATGTCGAGCGGGCGCGCTTCAACCCGCAGGAGGTCGTGCGGCTGACGCTCGATTTCTACAAGCGCAACTATATCGAGGGGCTCTTCCTGTCGTCGGGCATCATCCGCTCCGAGGATTATACGATGGAGCAGCTCGTCGAGGTCGCGCGCATCCTGCGCGAAGAGCATCGCTTTCAGGGCTATATTCACTTGAAGACGATCGCGGGCGCAGACCCGGGGCTGATCGCGCTGGCGGGGCTCTATGCCGATCGTCTCTCGACCAATGTCGAACTGCCGACCGAGGCCGGCCTGCAAAGTTTCGCGCCCGAGAAGAAGCCCGCGACGATCCGCAAGACGATGGCATCGGTGCGCGTCGGCGAATCCGATGCGATCGACGCGGCGAAGAGCCGGCTGATCGGCAAGGCGAAACCGCCGCGCTTCGCGCCGGCGGGACAATCGACGCAGATGATCGTCGGCGCCGATGCCGCGCGCGACGACGATATCTTGCAGACCGCGACGAACCTCTATTCGGGGTACCAGCTCCGCCGCGTCTATTATTCGGCGTACAGCCCGATCCCCGACGCGAGCAGCGACCTGCCGCCGGTGCGGCCGCCGCTGATGCGCGAACACCGGCTGTATCAGGCCGACTGGCTGCTGCGCTTTTACGGTTTCGAGCGCGCCGAGATCATGGAAGGCGCGAGCGGAGGTATGCTCGATCTGGCGATCGATCCCAAGCTCGCCTGGGCGCTCCAGCGGCGCGAGGCCTTTCCGGTCGACATCAACCGCGCGCCGCGCGAGTTGCTGCTGCGCGTGCCGGGGCTGGGAACGAAGGCGGTCGACCGGATCGTCGCGGCGCGGCGGCTGGGCAAGCTCAGGCTCGGCGACCTCGCCAGACTGACGGCGTCGGTGAAGAAGCTGCTGCCCTTCATCGTCACCCCCGACTGGCGGCCGGGCAAGCTTACCGACAGCGCCGACCTGCGCGCGCACTTCGCGCCGCCGGCGGAACAACTGGCGCTCGCGCTGTGAGGGAGGTGGTCCTGACGGAGCCAGGCGATTTTGCCGAATGGCGGCGCGCGGCGCGCGGGCTGCTCGCCGGCGGCGTGGCGCCGGACGAGGTGAGCTGGCGCGGCAGCGCGGAGGGCGCGTCGCTGTTCGGCGATGCGGTTGCGGCGGCGCCGGTGGGGCAGCTCAGCCTGCCGCGCGAGCTGGTCGAGATCGCCGAACGCGTCATCTGTCACCGCGATCCGGAAGTGCCGGCACGGCTTTATCGGCTTGTCTGGCGCGTGTTGCACGACCGGCATTTGCTCGCGCGGACGACCGACGCCGAGGTCGCCTGGCTGCGGGGCGCCGACAAGGCGATCCGCCGCGACGTCCACAAGATGCATGCCTTCGTCCGCTTCCGGCGGCTGGGCGAGGAAGCGGGCCGCGAAAGCTTTGCGGCGTGGTTCGAGCCGACGCATCGCATCTTGCGCTTCACCGCGCCTTTCTTTCAGCGCCGCTTTTACGGGATGGACTGGGCGATCCTGACCCCCGATGCGCGCGCGATCTGGCAAGGCGAGACGCTGAGCTATGGCCCGGGCGGGACGAAGAACGACGTGCCCGACAGCGATGTCGTCGAGGACCAGTGGCGTACCTATTATGGCGCCATCTTCAACCCGGCGCGGGTGAAGATCGACGCGATGCGCGCCGAGATGCCGAAGAAATACTGGAAAAACCTGCCCGAAGCGCAGGATATCGCGCCGTTGCTCGCGGGCGCCGAAGCGCGGGTGGAACGCATGCGCGAGGCCGCCGTTTCGCTTGCGAACCCGTTGACCGACAAATGGCGGACGCGCGTGCCCGACGAATTGCTCCTCGACGACGATGTGAAGACGCTGGGCGACGTCGCGCGCGCGGTCGATCGCTGCACGCGCTGCCCGCTCTATTGCAACGCGACGCAGGGCGTGGCGGGCGAGGGGCCGGCGGCGGCGCGTATCATGGTCGTCGGCGAGCAGCCGGGCGATCAGGAGGATCTGCAAGGGCGGCCCTTCGTCGGCCCCGCGGGGCAGGTGCTGGACGCGGCGCTCGACGAGGCGGGGCTCGACCGGCGGCGGCTGTTCCTCACCAATGCGGTCAAGCATTTCAAGTATGAGCCGCGCGGCAAAAGGCGGCTGCACCAGAATCCGACGACGGGCGAAATCGATATCTGTCGCTGGTGGCTCGACAAGGAGCGTGCCTTCGTCCAGCCCGAGCTGATCGTCACGCTCGGTGCGAGCGCGCTGCGCGGGGTGACAGGGAAAAGCGCGAGCATCAAGTCGATGCGCGGTGCGGTGCACGAATTGGCCGGGGGCACGAAGCTGATCGCGACGATCCATCCCTCCTTCCTGCTGCGCCTGCCCGACCGCGAGCGCGCGGCCGAGGAGCGCAAGATGTTCGTCGCCGATCTGGCGCTGGCGCGGAAACTCACCGCCTGATGGCGAAGACGAAGACCTGGATCGAGCCGCACCCGGGCGGCATCTATGTGAAGCCCGCCGACCTGTGGATCGACCCCTCGCGCCCCGTCGAGCGCGCCGCTGTGACCCACGGTCACGCCGACCATGCGCGCAGCGGCCATAGCGCGGTCTTCGCGACGCCCGCGACGCTGGCGATCATGGCGCTGCGCTATGGCGTCGATGTCGAGGCGAGCCATAATCAGGCGTATGAATATGGCGACGGCTTCGAACGCGGCGGGGTGCGCTTCAGCTTCCATCCCGCCGGGCATGTGCTCGGTAGCGCGCAGATATTGATGGAATATGCGGGCGAACGGATTGTCGTTACCGGCGACTACAAGCGGCGTGCCGACCCGACCTGCGCGCCGTTCGAGGTGGTGCCGTGCGATATCTTCGTTACCGAGGCGACCTTCGGCCTGCCGGTATTCCGTCACCCGCCGACGGCCGACGAGATCGCCAAGCTGATCGGCGCGGTGCGCGCCGAGCCCGATCGCTCGGTGCTTGTCGGCGCTTACGCGCTCGGCAAGGCGCAGCGGGTGATCGCCGAACTGCGCGGCGCGGGGTGGGACGCGCCGATCTATATCCACGGCGCGCTCGAGCGCATGTGCCAGCTTTATGCGCTGCACGGGGTCGACCTTGGCGAACTGCGGCTCGTTTCGGAAACCGACAAGGCAGAAATGGCAGGGCAGATCGTCCTCGCGCCGCCCTCGGCGCTGAACGACCGCTGGTCGCGGCGGCTGCCCGATCCGGTGACCGCGATGGCGTCGGGCTGGATGCGCGTGCGCCAGCGCGCGCGGCAGCGGATGGTCGAACTGCCGCTCGTCATTTCGGACCATGCCGACTGGGACGAGCTGACGACGACGATTTCGGAGGTGAACCCGAAGGAGAGCTGGATCACCCACGGCAGTGAGGACGGCCTGCTGCGCTGGTGCGAACTCACCCAGCGCAGGGCGCGCGCGCTGCACCTCGTCGGTCGCGATCTGGAGGAAGAGGCGTGAAGCGCTTCGCGGCCCTGATCGACCGGCTGATCTACACGCGTTCGCGTAATTCGAAGCTGGCGCTGATCGTCGATTATCTGCGCCATACGCCCGATCCCGACCGCGGCTGGGCGATCGCGGCGCTGACCGAGAGTCTCGACTTTCCGGCGGTGAAGGCGGGGACCGTGCGGGCCTTGCTCGCGACGCGGGTCGACGAGGAACTGTTCCGCCTGTCGCGCCATTTCGTCGGCGACACCGCCGAGACGGCGGCGCTGCTGTGGCCCGACGCGCCCGGGAAGAAAGCCGACCTCAGCGTATCGGAGGCGGTCGATGCGCTGGCGGCAACCAGCCGCAGCGATGCGCCCGCGGTCGTTGCATCCCTGCTCGACCGGCTCGATGCCGACGGGCGCTATGCGCTGCTCAAACTGGCCTTGGGCGGAATGCGTGTCGGGGTGTCGGCGCGGCTCGCGAAGCAGGCGTTTGCGCAAGCGTTCGACGTGCCCGTCGACGATGTCGAGGAGCTGTGGCACGCGATCCCGCCGCCTTATGCGCCGCTCTTCGCGTGGGGCGAGGGGCGGTCCGAGCGGCCGGACCTTAAGGACGTTGCTTTCTTCCGTCCCTTCATGCTCGCGCATCCGCTCGAGGAGGAGAGCATCGACCTTGCCGACTATGCCGCCGAATGGAAATGGGACGGCATCCGCGTGCAAATTGTCCGCGGGGGCAGCGAGACGCGCATCTACAGCCGCGGTGGCGAGGAGATCAGCGCGGCGTTCCCCGAGCTGATCGCCGCCTTCGATCAGGAGGCGGTGATCGACGGCGAACTGCTCGTGCGCGGCGAGGTGCAGGGCGGCGAGGCGGCGAGCTTCAACGCGCTGCAACAGCGGCTCGGGCGCAAGACGGTGTCGAAGAAGATGCTCACCGAATATCCCGCGTTCGTGCGCGTCTATGACCTGCTTGGCGTCGATGGCGACGATTTGCGCGCCCTGCCATGGACCGAGCGGCGGCGGCAGTTGGAGGCCTTCGTCCCGCGCCTCGCGACCAGCCATTTCGACCTGTCGCAGGTGATCGACGCGAAGGATTTCGACGACCTCGCCGAACGCCGCGCGGGCGCGCGCGATGCGGCGATCGAAGGGGTGATGCTCAAGCGCCGCGACGCACCCTATGTGGCGGGGCGCCGCGCCGGGCTGTGGTACAAGTGGAAGCGCGACCCGCTCACCGCCGATTGCGTGATGATGTATGCGCAGCGCGGCAACGGGCGCCGCGCGAGCTTCTATTCGGATTATACCTTCGGCTGCTGGTCCGACGCGGGTGAACTGCTGCCGGTGGGAAAGGCCTATTCGGGTTTCACCGACGAGGAGTTGAAGTGGCTCGACAAGTTCGTCCGCGACAACACGCTGAACCGCTTCGGCCCGGTGCGCGAGGTCGAAAAGTCGCTGGTGCTCGAGGTTGCGTTCGATTCGATCCACAGCAGCAAGCGCCACAAATCGGGGCTGGCGATGCGTTTTCCGCGCATCGCGCGTATCCGCCGCGACAAGCCCGCCGAAGAGGCCGACCGGCTCGCGACGCTGCAGGCGATGGTGACGTAGGGTCCTGACCCTAGCCTCTTTTGCCTCATCATCCCGGACTTGATCCGGGATCCATTCAGCCAGCGTCGCCGGTGGATCCCGGATCAAGTCCGGGATGACGAAAGAGTATATGCGTCGGCAGAAGCCAATGCGTGGGAAATCTATCGATTATCCAAAGAAAAATTCCGCGTCACGGCCTTGCAACCCGGCTAGGCGATCACGAGTTTAACGCCGCAAACCGCCAAGAAAAAATGGAGACTGTCATGACGATCGCCCATCCTCCTCTCCCCTATGCTCAGGACGCGCTGGAGCCGCATATTTCGGCCGACACGCTGGCGACGCATCATGGCAAGCACCACAAGGCCTATGTCGACAAGGTCAACGCCGCGATCGAAGGCACCGACCTCGCCGACAAGCCGCTCGAAGAGATCGTTCACCACGCCGAAGGGTCGGGCAACAAGGGCCTGTTCAACAATGCGGCGCAGTCGTGGAACCATGCTTTCTATTGGGAAAGCCTGAGCCCGTCGAAGACCACGCCCGCGGGCGACCTTGCCGCCGCGATCGACCGCGATTTCGGCTCGCTCGACGAGCTCAAGAAGAAGCTCAAGGAAACCGCCGTCAACCATTTCGCCTCGGGCTGGGCGTGGCTCGTCTCGCGCGACGGCACGCTGTCGGTCACCGACACGCATGATGCGGGGACCGAACTGACCGCGGGCATCAAGCCGCTGCTCGTCATCGACGTGTGGGAGCATGCCTATTATATCGACCGCAAGAACCTGCGCCCGGCCTATGTCGATGCGGTGGTCGACGAACTGCTGAACTGGGATTTCGCGGCCGAGAATCTGGCGCGCGATACGACCTGGACCTATCCGGCGTAAGCCGATGATCCTCCCTGTGCCGCAGGCATGGGGAGGTGGCAGCGCGAAGCGCTGACGGAGGGGTAATGGCGCCACGTCGCGGCCCCTCCGCCATCGCTGCGCGCCAGCGAGGACCCCGAGTGTTCATGCGCTTGGACCTATCCCGATGATCGCGATCCGCCTATAGGGCCGCCATGACGATCAGCCTGTTCGAACTCTTCAAAATCGGTGTCGGTCCCTCCAGCTCGCATACCGTCGGGCCGATGGTCGCCGCGCGGCGGTTCACCGTCTGGCTCGACGAGCAGGCTTTGCTGACCAAGACCGTCCATGTCGAAGCCGACCTTTACGGGTCGCTCGCGCTGACCGGGAAGGGGCACGCCGCCGACACCGCGGTGGTCGCGGGGCTGGCGGGCGAAATTCCCGCCTCGACCAGCCTTGCCGCGATCAAGGCGCATTGGGATCGTGCCGAGAGCGAGGGCTTTATCTATCTGCTCGGCCGGCAGCGGGTGCGCTTCCTGCCGAAAAGCGACCTGCATTTCCAGATGCGCCAGCGCCAGCCGTTCCACAGCAATGCGCTGAGCTTCACCGCGCGCGACGGCGACGGCGAGATTTTGGCGAAGCGCATGTATTTCTCGATCGGCGGCGGCTTCGTCGTCGACGAGGACGAGGCGGGACGCAACAGCCGCGGGGCGGAGGATGAGGTCGAACTGCCCTATCCCTTCACCTCGGGCGCCGACTTGATCGCGATGGGCAAGGCGTCGGGCCTCAGCTTTGCCGAAATGATGTTCGCCAACGAAGTACGTCACCGCCCGCCGAACGAGGTGACGGCGGGTATCGATGCGATCGCCGAGGCGATGGATGCCTCGATCGATGCGGGCTGTTCGAGCACGGGCATTCTGCCCGGGGGGCTCAAGGTCAAGCGCCGCGCGCCGCAGATCGCCGACGACATCCGCAACCGCCACGAGACCAATCTGATCGACCCGCTCGCGATGATGGACTGGATCAACCTGTGGGCGATGGCGGTGAACGAGGAAAATGCTGCGGGCGGCAAGGTCGTGACCGCGCCGACCAACGGCGCGGCGGGGATCATCCCCGCGGTGATCCGCTTCTACCGCCGCGGCTATCGCGGCGACGCCGCCGGGGTGCGCACCTTCCTGCTCGCGGCGGGCGCGGTCGGCGCGCTGTATAAACGCAACGCCAGCATCTCGGGTGCCGAGGTCGGCTGCCAGGGCGAGGTCGGCGTCGCCTGTTCGATGGCGGCGGCGGGGCTGACCGCGGCGCTCGGCGGCACCAACGCGCAGGTCGAGAATGCCGCCGAGATCGGCATGGAACATAACCTCGGCCTTACTTGTGATCCCATTGGAGGGCTGGTCCAGATCCCGTGCATCGAACGCAACGCGATGGGCGCGATCAAGGCGATCGACGCCAGCCGCATCGCGATGATCGGCGACGGCACGCATGTGGTGAGCCTCGACACGGTGATCGCGACGATGCTGCAAACCGGCCGCGATATGCGGGATAAATATAAGGAAACGTCGAAGGGCGGACTGGCGGTTAGTGTGGTGGAGTGTTGAGGACTACGCTTCTTCCTTCGTCACCCCGGACTTGATCCGGGGTCCATTCACGCCAGCGCCGGAATAGTGGATCCCGGATCAAGTCCGGGATGACGAAGGCGTGAAAGCCTCGGTTGCACTGGTGCTGGAACACGCTAGCCTCGTCGAATGAGCTTCTTCGTCTATCATCGTTACGGGGCATCGCAGCGCGATCCGTCACCGTCCATTTTCTCCGAATTGCTTGATGAGTTAGAAGAGCGGCTAGACGATACGGAACATGTCGCCGTCTCTGTAGTGCACGAAAGCGAGTGGGGTCTTAGTATATCCCACGGTGGATATGTCGCCTTCGAGAACGTCGAAAGTGACGATGAACCCCGACACATGAAGGGTTTGTCTCGCGAGAAACTGATTAGCTTGATGGAGAATCTGGCTGCCGGAAATCTCGACGAACTTGAGAATGAGCGCTGGCAAAGCGGATATTGAGTTTCGTTCGACCAATATTTCCTCGCGTTACGCCGCTTCACTCCGCTGCAACGCCCCGGGCAACTCCTCGCGCAATTTGTCGATCAGCAACCGCACCTTCGGCAGCAGGTGGCGGCGCTGCGGATAGACCGCCCAGATCGGCTCCTCTTGCGGGCGGAGCGGGTCGAGGAGCGAGACGAGCGCGCCGCTTTGCAGATGCGGCATCACATAGAAATCGGGAAGCTGGCAGACGCCATGGCCCGCGAGCGCGGCTTCGGTGACCGCGGTGCCGCTGTTGCAGCGCCAGCGGCCGGCGGGGCGGTGGGTGATTTCCTTGCCCTGCGCGCGGAAGTGCCAGGCGGGGGCGGTGCCGAGCAGGCATTCGTGGCGCGCGAGGTCGTCGATCGACGCGGGCGTCCCGGCGCGCGCGAGATAGGCGGGCGCGGCGCAGAGATAGAGGCTGCGCGAGGCGATGCGCGTCGCGACCAGCCCCGAATCCGGCAGCGTGCCGGTGCGGATCGCGAGGTCGAAGCCCTCGGCGAGCAGGTCGACGACGCGATTGGTGAGTTCGAGCGTCACCGTCACATCGGGAAAGGCGAAGGCGTAATCGCGCGCGATCTGCGCGACGAAGCGCTCGCCCATCGCGATCGAGCAGGTCATCCGCACTTCGCCGCGCGGCGCGCCATCGTCGCTGACCGCCGACAGCGCATCGTTGCGCGCGGCGATGAGGCCGCGGAACTGTTCGATCAGCGTGCGGCCCGCAGGGGTGGGGACGACGCGGCGCGTCGTGCGCACGAAGATCTGCGCACCGATGCGGTTTTCGAGGCGGATCACCGCGCGGCTGATGTGCGAGGTCGAGGTACCGAGTCGCGCCGCCGCGGCGACGAAGCTGCCCGCGTCGGCGATCGCGACGATCTCGTCGATGCCCTCCCATGCGCCCATTATCTCACCTTTGGGATAATATATTGCCGATTGGCCCCTTTATCGTGCTTTGGATCGGTGTACAGCGGGCGCAATCAATTTCTCGCAAGGAGTGCTCCCCATGAAGACCCGCGCCGCCGTTGCGTTCGAAGCGAAGAAGCCGCTCGAAATCGTCGAACTCGACCTCGAAGGCCCGAAGGCGGGCGAGGTGCTGGTCGAGATCATGGCGACGGGCATCTGCCACACCGACGCCTATACGCTCGACGGGTTCGACAGCGAGGGCATCTTTCCGAGCGTGCTGGGGCATGAGGGCGCTGGCATCGTGCGCGAGGTCGGCGCGGGCGTTACCAGCGTGAAGCCCGGCGACCATGTGATCCCGCTCTACACCCCCGAATGCCGCCAGTGCAAAAGCTGCCTCAGCGGCAAGACCAACCTCTGCACCGCGATCCGCGCCACGCAGGGCAAGGGGCTGATGCCCGACGGCACGACGCGCTTTTCGTACAAGGGACAGCCGATTTTCCACTATATGGGCTGCTCGACCTTCTCGAACTTCACCGTGCTGCCCGAAATCGCGGTCGCCAAGATCCGCGAGGACGCGCCGTTCCAGTCGAGCTGCTACATCGGCTGCGGCGTGACCACCGGGGTCGGCGCGGTGATCAACACCGCGAAGGTGCAGGTCGGCGACAATGTCGTCGTCTTCGGGCTCGGCGGTATCGGGCTCAACGTGATCCAGGGCGCGCGGCTTGCCGGCGCCGACAAGATCATCGGCGTCGACATCAACCCCGACCGCGAGGAATGGGGCCGCAAGTTCGGCATGACCGACTTCCTCAACACCAAAGGCATGAGCCGCGAGGATGTCGTCGCGACGATCGTACAACTGACCGACGGCGGCGCCGATTATACCTTCGACGCGACGGGCAATACCGAGGTGATGCGCACCGCACTCGAAGCCTGCCACCGCGGCTGGGGCACCTCGATCATCATCGGCGTGGCCGAAGCGGGCAAGGAAATCGCGACGCGCCCGTTCCAGCTCGTCACCGGCCGCAACTGGCGCGGCACCGCGTTCGGCGGCGCCAAGGGCCGCACCGACGTGCCGAAGATCGTCGACATGTACATGACCGGCAAGATCGAGATCGACCCGATGATCACCCATGTCATGGGGCTGGAAGAGATCAACAAGGGCTTCGACCTGATGCATGCCGGCGAGAGCATCCGCAGCGTCGTCGTTTTCTGACGATTTCGCCTTCCCGCCACGCCCTTCTTCCGCCATGCGCCACGGCGGAAGACGGGTGAGGGAGTGACGATGTGACCGGACCTTATGTCCTGACGTTCAGCTGTGTCGATGCGGTCGGCATCGTTTCCGCGGTGACGGGGCTGCTCGCGGAACGCGACGGCTTCATCCTCGACAGCCAGCAATATGCCGACCTCGATTCGGGGCGCTTTTTCATGCGCGTCGAGTTTCGCGGCGCGGGCGAGCGTTTTCCCGCCGACTTTGCGGGGGTGCAGGCGGCGTTCGCGCCGGTCATCGCGCGCTTCGCGATGGACGCGCGGCTGAGCGATGCGGCGGTCAAGCCGCGCTTCGTGATCGCCGTGTCGCAGGGCAGCCACTGCCTCAACGACCTGCTCCACCGCTGGTCGACGGGCAATCTCGCGATCGACATCGTCGGCGTCGTGTCGAACCACGAGGCGCAGCGACGGCTTTCCGAATGGCATGGCGTGCCGTTCCATTATCTGCCGGTCAGCGACGCGAACCGGGAAAGCCAAGAGGCGGCGATCCTGGACATCATGGCGCGCGGCGGGGCGGAATATCTGGTGCTGGCGCGCTACATGCAGGTGCTGTCGCAGGATTTGTCGAGCAAGCTGTCGGGGCGCTGCATCAACATCCATCACAGCTTCCTGCCGGGCTTCAAGGGCGCGAAACCCTATCACCGGGCGCAGGAGCGCGGGGTCAAGCTGATCGGCGCGACGGCGCATTTCGTGACGAGCGATCTCGACGAAGGGCCGATCATCGAACAGGCGGTCGAGCGCGTCGATCATCGCGACAGCGTCGACGAACTGATCCGCATCGGCCGCGATACCGAGGCGCAGGTGCTGGCCCGCGCGGTGCGCTGGGTCGCCGAACAGCGGGTTTTGATCGACGGCCGCAAGACCGTGGTCTTCCGTTAGGCACGCGGGCAGGATAGGTTCCGATTCGCAACCAAAACCGGAGGAGCAAAGGCGATGTACAGTCACAATATGGTCGGGGCGAACGACCTCGAAGCCGCGAAGAAATTCTATGATGCGACCTTCCAGGCGATCGGCGGCAAGCCGGCGATCCAGGACGACAAGGGGCGCCTGATCTATATGCACAATGGCGGGCTGTTCCTCGTCGGCACGCCGATCGACGGCGAACCGGCAACGGTCGGCAATGGCTGCACGATCGGCTTTGCGATGGAAGGGCCCGAGCAGGCGAAGGCCTGGCACGATGCGGGCGTCGCCAACGGCGGCACCTCGATCGAAGATCCGCCGGGCATCCGCGAAGGCGGGTTCGGCCAGCTCTATCTCGCCTATCTGCGCGATCCGTCGGGCAACAAGCTGTGCGCGCTGCACCGCGTCGTTTGAGGAAATGAATTAATGCGTGGCGAAGCGGGATTGCGATCCGACCTTCAATCGCTTGCGATCCCCTTCGTCGAGCATGAGCACAAGCCGCTGTTCACCGTGGCCGACAGCGAAGAACTTTATGGCGTCATGGCGGGCGCGCACACCAAGAACCTGTTCCTGAAGGATAATGGCGGGGCCTATTGGCTGGTCACCGTCGCGTCCGACGCGCGCGTCGATCTGAAGGCGCTGCCCGCGGCGATCGGCAGCAAGCGCGTCAGCTTCGGCAAGGCCGAGGATATGGAACGGCTGCTCGGCATCGCGCCCGGATCGGTGACCCCGATGGCCGCGATCAACGCGCCGCCGGGCAGCATCACCGTCGTGCTCGATGCGACGCTGGCGCCGGCCGGACAGGTCAACGTCCACCCGCTCCGCAACACCGCGACGCTCGGCCTTTCGGGCGCGGCGATCCTCGATCTGCTGCGTCACTGGGGCCATGACCCGCTCGTCGCATCCATCCCCATGCAGGAAGTCCCATGACCATCGAAACTCTCTCGACCAACCGCAGCCACGGCGGCACGCAGGGCGTCTATAAGCACAAGAGCACGACGACCGGCACCGACATGACCTTTGCGGTCTTTGTCCCCGACCACGAAGAGGGCGCGAAGCTGCCGGTGCTCTGGTATCTGTCGGGGCTGACCTGCACCCACGCCAATGTGATGGAAAAGGGCGAGTATCGCGCCGCCTGCGCCGAGCATGGCATCATCTTCGTCGCGCCCGATACCAGCCCGCGCGGCGAGGGGGTTCCCGACGATCCCGAAGCGGCGTGGGATTTCGGGCTGGGCGCCGGTTTCTACGTCGATGCGACCGAGGAACCCTGGGCCGCCAATTATCGCATGCGCTCTTACGTTGAGGACGAGCTGCCGTCGCTGGTGCTGCGCGAATTCGCCGCGGCCGACATGACGCGGCAGGGGATCACCGGACACTCGATGGGCGGGCATGGCGCGTTGACCGTCGCATTGCGCACTCCTGATCGTTTCAGGTCGGTGTCGGCCTTCTCGCCGATCGTCGCGCCGCTGCAATGCCCGTGGGGCGAAAAGGCGCTGGGCAACTATCTTGGCGATGACCGCGAAGCATGGCGCGTTTACGATGCCTGCGCGCTGATCGAGGGCGGGGCGCGGGTGCCCGACCTGCTCGTTGATCAGGGCGACGCCGACAATTTCCTCGCCGAGCAACTGAAGACCGAATTGCTGGTCGAAACATGCGAGCGCGCGGGGCAAAAGGCCGAAATCCGGATGCAGCCGGGGTACGACCACAGCTATTATTTCATCTCGACCTTCCTCGGCGAGCATGTCGCCTGGCATGCGGCGCGGTTGAAGGCGTGATTGCTCCCCTCCCGCAGGCGGGAGGGGCTTAATTGTGCTCGGGAATGAGCAGGCTGGACCCCGTCGTGCGTCCGGCCTGCAGATCGGCGTGCGCGCGCGCCGCATCTTCGAGCGAATAACGCTGGCCGACGGTGACCTTCACCGCGCCCGATGCGATCATTTCGAATACCCGGTCGGCGCCCGCGGCGCGTTCGCCGGGCAGGTGGTAATAGTCGAACAGCGTCGGACGGGTGACGAACTGCGAGCCATGCTGGGCGAGGATGCCGAGGTTGACGCCGGTCACCGGGCCGCCGGCATTGCCATAGCTGACGATCAGCCCGCGCCGCGCGGTGGCTTTCAGCGACACATCCCACGTCGCCATGCCGATGCCGTCGAAGGTCACGGGAACGCCCTGCCCATCGGTGATCTCGCGAACATGCGCCGCGACATCGTCGCTCTTGTACATCAGCACATGATCGGCGCCGGCTTCGCGCGCGGCGTGCGCCTTCGCTTCGGTGCTGACGGTGCCGATCACCGTGGCGCCGACCGCCTTCAACCATTGGACGAGGATCAGCCCGACGCCGCCGGCGGCGGCGTGGACGAGCACCGGCCAGCCGGCCTCGACCCTGGCGCAGCGTTCGACGAGCATCTCGACCGTGCACGCCTTGAGCAACGCTGCGGCCGCGGTTTCGTCATCGATGCCCGCGGGCAGTTTGAACAGCGAGGCCGCGCCGACGAGCCGCGCGCTGGCATAGGCGGAGCGTTCGGGACCGAAGGTCGCGGCGCGGTCGCCGGGCCGGAGGCCATGGACGCCTTCGCCGACCGCAACGATCTCGCCCGCCGATTCGACCCCGAGGCCGCTCGGCAGCGGCACCGGGTAAGTGCCGTCGCGGTGATAGGTATCGAGATAGTTGAGGCCGACGGCGGTCTGGCGGAGCAGCACCTGCCCGGGACCGGGTTCGCCGAGCGTCACCTCGCGCCAGTCAATGACCTCGGGTCCGCCCTGGCTTTCGATAAAGGCTTCGATCGCTTTCATGCGCGCGCTCCTGCTGTCCGATCCATCTGGTGGGCCGGGCAGGGGAGTGCAAGGGTTACGCGATGAAAGCCCCTCCCCGAAGGGAGGAGGCGATATCAGCCTTATTTCGGGCGGCGCGGGCTGCGCTGGCCGTAGGGCTTGGGCTTGTAGCGTTCGTTGCCGCCCGGGCCGCCGGGGCCACGCGGTCCGCGCGGGCCGGCACGGTCACCGCCCGGCGCCCGGCCCAGCGTGTTGCGCGGGGCGCCATCGCGTCCGCCCTTGTCGCGGCGCGGCGGATAGGTGGGGCCGTCGGGTGCGGGGGTGATCGCGACGCCGCTGTCGTCCTCGCCATCGGCATTGGCGCTGCGCTGCACGGCTTCGATGAACCGGTCGGCGATGCCGCGCGGGATGTTGAACATCGTTTCCTTGGGACCGATGCGGATCGCGCCGATCTCGTTCTTGCTCACATGGCCGCGGCGACACAGCAGCGGCAGGATCCAGCGCGGATCGGCATTCTGGTGGCGGCCGATATTGAGCCGGAACCAGACGCTGTCCTCGAAACCATCGCGGCGGTCGGCGCTGCCGCGTTCAGGGCGCTCGAACCGCTCACCGCGCTCGCCGCGTTCGGGCCGCTCGCGGCCGCGTGGGCTGTTGTCGAGCAGATCCTCGGGCGGCGGCATCAGTGCACGGTGCGCGCGGACGAGCGAGGCGGCGATATCTTCGGGGGTGCGCTCGGCCATCAGGCGCTCGGCGAGTTCAAGATCTTCGGGCTCATGCTCGACGGGCGCGAGCAGTTTCTCGATCAGCCGTTCCTGATCCTTCTGCCGGACGTCGGCGGCCGTCGGAGCCTCCATCCATTCGGCGTTGATGCGCGCGCCGCGCAGCATGCCGTCGACGCGGCGGCGGCGCGGATAGGGAACGATGAGTACCGCAGTGCCCTTTTTGCCGGCGCGGCCGGTGCGGCCCGACCGGTGCTGGAGCGCTTCGGCATCGCGCGGGATTTCGACATGAATGACGAGGCTGAGCGTCGGCAGGTCGATACCGCGCGCCGCGACGTCGGTCGCGACGCAGACGCGCGCACGGCGATCGCGCAGCGCCTGCAGCGCATGGTTGCGCTCGTTCTGGCTGTGCTCGCCCGACAGCGCGACGGCGGCGAAACCGCGCTCGACGAGGCTGGCGTGGAGGCGGCGGACATTGTCGCGCGTCGCGCAGAACAGCATCGCGGTTTCGGCTTCGTGGAGGCGGAGCAGATTGATGACGGCGCCTTCGATATCGGCGGGGGCGACGGTTACGACCTGATAGGTGATGTCGCCATGGCCGCGATCTTCGCCGACGGTGGAAATGCGCAGCGCATCGCGCTGGTAGCGTTTGGCGAGCTGGACAATCGGTTTCGGAAGCGTCGCCGAGAACAGGAGCGTGCGGCGCGTTTCCGGGGTGCCGTCGAGGATTTCCTCAAGGTCGTCGCGAAAGCCCATGTCGAGCATCTCGTCGGCCTCGTCGAGCACCGCGACGCGTAGCGCCGAGAGGTCGAGCGCGCCGCGTTCGAGATGGTCGCGCAGGCGTCCCGGCGTGCCGACGACGATCTGCACGCCCTGATTCAGCGCGCGGCGTTCCTTGCTGGCGTCCATGCCGCCGACGCAGGTCGCGATGCGCGCGCCGGCCTTGCCATAGAGCCAGCCGAGTTCGCGGCTGACCTGCAAGGCCAGCTCGCGCGTCGGTGCGACGATCAGCGCGAGCGGCGAGGTGGCGAAGGGCAGGCGGCCATCCTCGATGAGCTGATCGGCCATCGCGAGGCCGAAGGCGACGGTCTTGCCCGAGCCGGTCTGCGCGGAGACGAGCAGGTCGCGGTCCTTGGCCTCGGCTTCGGTGACATGCGTCTGGACGGGGGTGAGCGCTTCATAGCCGCGCGCGGTGAGGGCGTCCGCAAGGACGGGCGAGAGGTGTTCGAAAGGCATTTTGTTCTTCTTATCCTGTGCGGCAAAGTCGCCGTCGTCTGGTTCTTCGCCGCCCGGGATTCGATTCAGGTCTGATGCCCGAGTCCGAACAATTGGGTCGTGGATGCTGAAACCTGTCCAGCATGACGAGGAAATATGTGGGTTTTTCCTAAAGGGCCTGGCCCGCCGCGTGTCCGCTGGCCCAAGCCCATTGAAAATTATAGCCGCCCAGCCACCCGGTGACATCCACGGCTTCGCCGACCGCATAGAGCCCCGGAACGCTTTTGGCCATCATTGTTTGCGATGACAGGTTTGCGGTCGAAATTCCGCCGACGGTGACCTCGGCCTTGGCGAAGCCCTCGGTGCCGTTGGGGCGGAAGGGCCAGCGCGCCAGACGGGCCTCGGCCTCGGCGAGCTTGCGGTCGGTCAACGCGCCGAGTTCGCCGGGCAGCGCGAGGCGGTCGGCAAGGGTTTGCGCGAGGCGGTCGGGGAGAGCGAGCACCGAGGCGAGCGTCGCGCGCGGCCGTGCGCGTTTCGCTTCGGTCAGCCAGCCTTGCGGTGCGTCGGGCAGGAAGTCGATCGTCACGGGCTCGCCGTGGCGCCAATAGCTGCTGATCTGGAGAATGGCCGGGCCGGAGAGACCCTTGTGGGTGAAGAGCGCGGCTTCGCGAAAGGCCGCCTTGCCCGCGCGCGCCTCGACCGGCGTCGCGACGCCCGAGAGGTCGCGGAACAGCACATCGTCGCCGCCGAGCGTCAGCGGGACGAGGGCAGGGCGCGGTTCGACGACCTTGAGCCCGAACTGGCGGGCGAGATCATAGGCGAAGCCGGTCGCGCCCATCTTCGGGATCGACGGGCCGCCGGTCGCGATGACCAGCGCCGGAGCGGCGAAGCTCTGGTCGCCGAAGCGGACCGTGAACTTGCCGTCGGCATGCGTCACGTCGTTTACCGGCTGGCCGGTGCGGACATCGACCCCGGCTTTGTCGGCTTCGTCGAGCAGCATCGCGACAATCGCTTTTGCCGAGCCATCGCAGAAGAGCTGGCCGAGCGTCTTTTCGTGATAAGCGATGCCGTGGCGCTCGACGAGCGCAAGGAAATCGGCGGGCGTGTAGCGCGCGAGCGCCGATTTGGCGAAATGCGGGTTGGCCGAGAGGAAGCGGTCGGGGGCGGTGTGAATGTTGGTGAAGTTGCAGCGCCCGCCGCCCGAGATCAGGATCTTCTTGCCGACCTGTTCGGCATGGTCGAGCAGCAGGACACGCTTCCTCCTTTGCCCCGCGACCGCGGCGCACATCAGCCCCGCCGCGCCGGCGCCCAGCACGATGGCATCATAATCGGGGGCGGTCATGCGAGCCTAGTGCAGCTTCGCGATCGACAGGCCATCGGCCTTGGCGCGAACCTTCACCGATTCCTCGCTGCGCGTCAGCGCCTTGGCGATGGCTTTCAGCGCCATGCCCTTTTTGGCGAGCGTGTGCAGCTTGTCGATTTCGGCGGCGGTCCACGGCTGTTTGTGGCGTTCGAACTTGTCCTTCATGCCTGTACCTCCGGGTCGGCCCGCGTCGCGACGATCTCGATCGCATCCTCGCGGTCCTGATATTCGAGTGTCTCGCCGACTTCGGCGCCCATCAGCGCGCGGGCGAGCGGGGCGGAAAAGGCGATGTGGCTGCGCGCCGGATCGGCTTCGTCATGGCCGACGACGGTCAGGCTGCGTTCGCCGCCGTTCAGCGTAAAGGTCACGCGGCTGCCGATCGCCACCACCGCGTCGCCGGGCGCGGGCTGCACCTCCGCGGTCGCGTGGCGGGTGTGGAAATAGCGCAGGCGGCGCTGGAGCTTCTTGCGCTCCTCCTCGGCTTCGGTGGCGGCAATGGCGGCCTCGATGCGCGCGACTTCTTCGCCGAGCAGGCGCAGCCCGCGCGGGGTCACCAGATTGGGGCCGACCGGGATCGGCAGCTCATATTCGGGTTCCTTGTGCTCGTCGTCGCTCTCGCGGCGAAAGGCTACGCTCATGACCGGGCTTTCAGGCTGGAAAAGGGGAAAGATGCGCGCGACGGGCGGCGCTGTCCACCCCTCTGGCCCGCGAAGGTGGCGACAAGAAGGCAGCGCGGCTGGACAGCATTTCCCATGTGTGTTACATAGGCAATACACAAAGGAAATTTTGCGGAGATTTGCGATGCGTAACCGGACGATGGCGATTTTGCCGCTGGCCCTGACCTTAATCGTCACGGGCTGCAGCGGCGCCGGCAAGGAAGGCAAGCGGCAGGACGGTAGCCCGACGGCCGGGACAGCCGACGCCGGGCCGGTCACGACGCAAAACTATTCGCTGACCGGCTTTACCGGGGTCGAAGTCGCGGGCCCCGACGACGTCACCATTCGCCAGGGGGACGCCTTCTCGATCAGCGCGAAGGGGCCGAAGGCGATCCTCGACCGGCTCGAGATCAAGCTCGACGGCACGACGCTGGTGATCGGGCGCAAGCGCGAGGGCTTCAGCTTTTCGAGCCGCGACGACGACGATGTCGACATTACGATCACGATGCCGAAGCTGGACGGCGTCCGGCTGACCGGATCGGGATCGATCGACGCCGACACGATCGACGGCGATGCGGTGAAGGCGGTGCTTACCGGATCGGGCGATCTCAAGGTTGGGAAACTCACCGGCAAAAGCGCCAAGCTGACCCTGTCGGGTTCGGGCGATATCGAGGTCGGCGGCGGGACGATCGGGTCGGGTGACGTGAGCATTACCGGATCGGGCGATATCGATGCGGAGGGACTTGTCGCGGATACGCTCGATATCTCGATCGCGGGATCGGGCAGTGTCGACGCGCAGGCGACCGGCAGCGCCGATATCAGCATCCTCGGGTCGGGCGACGTCAAGCTGCGGGGCGGTGCGACCTGCAAGACAAGCCAGATCGGATCGGGCACCGCGACCTGCACCTGACGGAGCGCTGGTGCGGCCCGCGCGAACGGGCTAGGACGGCAGCATGACCCTGACGATGCGATGGGCCGCGCTGACGGCCGCCGTCCTCCTTGCTGTCCCCGCTTCGGCGGCGGAAAAGCGCTATGGCCTCACCAGCTTCGAGGCGATCGAGGTCAATGCCGACGTTGCGGTCGAGGTGACGACGCGCGCGCCGGTCAGCGCGGTGGCGAGCGGATCGCAGCAGGCGCTCGACCGCCTGACGCTCGAGACGCGCGACGGCAAGCTGGTCATCGGTCAAAAGCAGTTCGCCGGCGATGATAAGCGCCGCTCGCCCGAGGGCGCGGTGACGGTTCGCGTCAACGCAGCCAACCTGCGCACCGCGATGCTCGGCGGCGCGGGGTCGCTGCGGATCGACAAGCTGAAGGGGGCGCGCGTGATGATCGGGCTGCGCGGGCCGGGACAGGTCATGGTGGGCGAGGTCGACGCCGACCGGCTGTCGGTCGCGATGGTCGGCAACGGATCGATGACGCTCGGCGGCCGCGCCAAGCAGGCGCAGATGACGCTGTCGGGCGCCGGGGCGGTCGATGCCGGCAAGCTCGCGGTCGACGAACTGATCAGCGACAGCGAAGGCGCCGGCGATCACGTGCTGAACGCGGTCAAGACCGCGGCGGTCACGACGCGCGGCATCGGCAAGACAGTGGTGCTCGGCCGGCCCGCTTGTACGGTGCGCAACGTCGGCAGCGGGTCGGTGACCTGCGGACCGGGGAAATAGGTTCGGTCGAGGGGCCGGTGGCGACCGGTTGCGGACATCCTATTCAAATGCGAATAGGGTCATATGAACCTCGTTCGCCGAATAATCAGTCCAGACGGCAAGAGGGAAGTCTGCGTTTATAAACGCATCGACGGCTTCTTCGCGTATGAAGAGATTTTTGAAACGTTCGACGAGATCGCTGGGTCCTATTGGTCGAGTGGGTATCAATCTGGGGTGTTCGAAACGGAAGGCGCTGCGATGGCTGAGATCGCTGCCACGACGCCTTGGCTTCGAACTGGCAGCTAACGGTCGGAAGGCGACGCCGGCGTAAATTATATCCGTCACCCCGGGCTTGACCCGGGGCCTGCCTTTTTTTGATCCGGCGTTGGAAGAAGGAAGGCGGGTCCCGGGTCAAGCCCGGGATGACGACTTAACAAGCGACGGCTCTCCACCCCAAAGCCGACGTTTCGGCCCGGTTGGAACGCTCAATGCGCCGCTGTGCCCAGTCCGTCGATCTTCTTCGATTGCCGCACGATCAGGCCGGGGAACCAGCGTGCGATGCGCGCCAGCCGCTTTGCCATCTTGCCGACGGTGACGTGCACCCGGTCGCCATGCACCGCCGCCCACGCCGCCTCGGCGACGCGTTCGACCGGCACGATCTCGAAGCCGCTCGCCGACAGGCGGTTGCGGGCCGGTTCGTTGCTGTCGGCGCTGACCTGGTCGAGCAAGGGCGTGTCGATAAAGCCCGGCATCAGCGAGCGCACCTTGATGTCGTGCTTGGCGAATTCGATCTCGAGCGCTTCGGTGAGGCCGCGCACCGCGAACTTGGTTGCCGAATAGATCGCGAGTCCGGCGACGCCATAGAAACCCGACGCCGAGCCGGTGTTGAGGATCGTTGAGCCCGGCGTCGCGCGGAGCAGCGGCAGCGCCATGTAAATGCCGTTAACGACGCCGCCGAAGTTGATCGCGATCAGCCGGTCGGCTTCTTCCGGCGCCATGTCGATATACTGGCCGCCCGATCCGATGCCGGCGTTGTTGAACAGGACGTCGAGGCGGCCGCCGCTGGCGCCGGCAAAGGCATCGAGCGCCGCCCGCCACTGGTCGCGGTCGCGCACGTCCATGACGTGGCGCGACGATGCGCCTTCGGGCAGCAGCGCCGCGGTTTCGTCGATCCCTTGCGCATTGACATCGGCGATGCCGACGAACCAGCCTTTGGCAGCGAAGTGGCGCGCGGTCGCGCGGCCGATCCCCGACCCGCCGCCGGTGATGAAAATCGCCTTTCGTGCCATCCGCCCTCTCCTTACACCGTTGTCAGTTGCAAGAAGATGTGAAGGCCGCGCAAAGGTCAAGCGGCAATTCGCAAGTTGCGGCTTTGCAAGGTGAAATCGGGATGGCTAAGACGCCGGGATAGCGGACGAAACTTGCCGCTTGGGGGCGAAAAAGGGAGGCGGCAATGCTGCTCATGACGATGATGCTTGCGTTTGGTGCGCCCCAGGGCGGGGCAGCATCGCCACCGTCTGCCGATCTTTCCGAGCCGGGCGCGCCGGCCACCAACCCGGGGGGCTGGGTAACGAATGACGATTATCCGCCGCAAGCGATGCGCGAGGAACGCGAGGGTGTGACGGGCTTTCGCCTGACGTACGACAACAGCGGCCTGCCACGAAAATGCGAGATTGTTTCGAGCAGCGGGCACGCCGATCTTGACGCCGCGACATGCGATCTGGTGATGGAGCGCGCGCTCTTCGAACCGGGCAAGGACCGGACCGGCATGGCGGTCGGGGGTACATATACGAACCGCATACGCTGGAGCATTCCCGAGGGCGCGCCGGCGATGCCCGGCCCGCTGCCGTTTTCCGACCCGGGCCGTATGACGCTCCAATATGTCCTGGACGCTGAGGGAGGCGTTGCGAGCTGTGAGGGCCACGTCGAAGGCCTCGTCGCGCCCGCGGGCGATCAGAGCGCAGCCGTCGATCTGTGCCAGGGAGTCGAAGCTTCCGCTCCTTACCCGCCGCCGCTCGACAGCGAAGGCAAGCCGGTGTCGCGACGCTATCGCATGACGATCGAGGTCGTCACCGAGGACATCGGGCGGCGCGGAGACGTCCCGAAATAATATCCTGACCCTAGACGTCTCCCGGCTTTCACCCTATGTTCAGGGTCCTGTGCGCACTATGCGGCGCTTACGGAAACGAACTGGGGCGATTCTTGCGGTTATTGTTGACCCTATTGGCATTGCTGACCGGCCTGGCGACCGCCGACCGGGCCGCAGCCGCGCCTGCCGTTCCGGCGGCGATGGGGTCGCTCATCATGTTCGCCGAGACGGCCGGACAGGCCGAGACCAGCGACAATGAACGCCGCCCTGCGACAACCACCCCGACCCGCCGCACCAGCGGCGGTGGCGGCGGCCGCAAGGTTCGCAAGGCGGCGCCGCCGCACTTGCCGGGCCTGCTCACCGGTAGCGACCGCGCGCTCGAATAGCTGCGGATCATAGCGTTCGCGCGCGAACGCAGCGCCCCTTGGCGGCGCCATTTTGCCATAGCTCCAGCGGCCCCGAAGCTGCCCTCCATCTATCGATATTCCAAGGAAATCCGCCATGTTTGCTGGCCTCGCCAAAAGCCTGTTCGGCTCGTCGAACGACCGTTACGTCACTTCGATGCGCAAGATCGTCGACAAGATCAACGCGTTCGAACCCGAACTCGAAGCCCTCGACGATGCGGCCCTGCAGGCGCAGACGCAGAAATTTCGCGACCGGCTGGCGGCGGGCGAGACGCTCGACCAGATCCTTCCCGAAGCCTTTGCGACGGTGCGCGAGGCGTCGAAGCGCACGCTCGGCATGCGCCATTTCGACGTCCAGATGATCGGCGGCATCGTCCTTCATCGCGGCGAGATCGCCGAAATGGCGACGGGTGAGGGCAAGACGCTGATGGCGACGCTGCCCTGCTATCTCAATGCGCTCGAAGGCAAGGGCGTCCATGTCGTGACGGTCAACGACTATCTGGCCCGCCGCGACGCCGAGTGGATGAGTGCGGTTTACGGCTTCCTTGGCCTGACCACCGGGGTCATCGTCCCCAACCTCAACGAGATCCAGCGGCGCGAGGCGTATAACAGCGATATCACCTATGCGACGAACAACGAACTCGGCTTCGACTATCTTCGCGACAATATGAAGTTCGACCGGGTGCAGATGGTGCACCGCGAGTTCAATTTCGGCATCGTCGACGAGGTCGATTCGATCCTGATCGACGAGGCGCGCACGCCGCTGATCATCTCGGGTCCCACCGACGACAAGTCCGAACTCTATATCCGCGTCAACGAGGTGGTGCACCAGCTCGGCGAGGATGATTATGAGAAGGACGAGAAGACCAAGTCGATCAACCTGACCGAAGACGGCACCGAACATGTCGAACGGCTGCTCGAGACGGCGGGGCTGTTGCAGGGCAGCAACCTCTACGACATCGAGAACACCCAGATCGTCCATCACGTCAATCAGGCGCTGAAGGCGATCGTCATGTTCAAGCTCGACACCGACTATATCGTCAAGGACGACAAGGTCGTGATCATCGACGAATTCACCGGCCGCATGATGGACGGCCGCCGCTGGTCCGACGGCCTGCACCAGGCGGTCGAGGCGAAGGAAGGGGTGAAGATCGAGCCCGAGAACCAGACGCTCGCGTCGATCACCTTCCAGAATTATTTCCGCATGTACCCGAAGCTTTCCGGCATGACCGGCACCGCGGCGACCGAGGCGGCCGAATTCTTCGACATCTACAAGATGAACGTCGTCACCATCCCGACCAACCGCCCGATCGCGCGGCAGGACGAGGAGGACGAGTTCTACAAGAATATCACCGACAAGTTCGGGGCGATCGCCAAGACGATCCGCGAAGCGAACGAGCGCGGCCAGCCGGTGCTTGTCGGTACCGTGTCGATCGAAAAGTCCGAACTGCTGTCGTCCTATCTGGAAAAGGAAGGCGTCCCGCACAGCGTCCTCAACGCCCGCTTCCACGAAAGCGAAGCGCATATCGTCGCGCAGGCGGGCCGCACCGGCGCCGTCACCATCGCGACGAACATGGCGGGCCGCGGCACCGACATCAAACTGGGCGGTAACGAAGAGTTCCGCATCGACGACGAGCTCAAGGAGCTTGCCGAAGGTCCGGAACGCGATGCCGCAATCGCCCGTATCCAGGCCGAAGTCGCCGCCGAGCGCGAGGCGGTGAAGGCCGCCGGCGGGCTGTTCGTGCTGGCGACCGAACGCCACGAAAGCCGGCGTATCGACAACCAGCTCCGCGGCCGTTCGGGGCGTCAGGGTGACCCCGGCCTCAGCAAATTCTACCTCTGCCTCGACGACGATTTGCTGCGTATCTTCGGCCCCGACACGCTGTTTTCCAAGATGATGAACAAGAATCTGGAGGATGGCGAAGCGATCGGATCGAAGTGGCTGTCGAAGGCGATCGAGACCGCGCAGAAGAAGGTCGAAGCACGCAACTACGACATCCGCAAGCAGGTCGTCGAATATGATGACGTGATGAACGACCAGCGCAAGGTCATCTATGAACAGCGCGGCGATATCATCGACAGCGAGACCGTCGACGAGGTGATGGCCGCGATGCGCGCCGAGACGGTCAACGCGATCGTCGCCGACGCGTGTCCCCCGGGCAGCTATCCCGAGCAATGGGACGTCGAGGCGATGAAGGAGCGGACGCTCAACATCCTCGATCTCGCGCCGCCGATCGACGACTGGATGCAGGAAGACGCGGTCGACCCCGAAATGTTCGAGGAGCGTATCCAGGCGCAGGCCGACGCGGTGGCTGCGGAGAAAGCGGCGCAGGTCGACGTCGATACATGGAAGGGGATCGAGAAATCGGTGCTGCTCCAGACGCTCGACCATCACTGGAAAGAGCACCTCTCGACGCTCGACGCGCTGCGTCAGGTCGTGTTCCTCCGCGCCTATGCGCAGAAGCAGCCGATCAACGAATATAAGCAGGAGGCGTTCGCGCTGTTCGAGCGCATGCTGTCGAACATCCGCGAGGATGTGACGCGGACGATCGCGCGGCTGGACCTGCGTTACGAAGAGCCTGAGCCGATGGCGCTGCCCGAGCTTCCCGACTTCCTGACCACGCACATCGACCCGTTCACCGGCGAGGACAACAGCGCCGATATCGACGGCGGCGACCTGGGCGTCATTGCCAACACGCTGCCGCCGATGCAGATTCCGCGCCCCGACCTGCCCGAGGGGGAAAACCCCTATGCCGAGATGGAGATCAGCCGCAATGCGCCGTGTCCCTGCGGTTCGGGCCGCAAGTACAAGCATTGCCACGGGGTGATTTGAGGCAGTCTGCCGCGCGCCCCGGGGTGCGCGGCAACCCCTTGAAGTTACGGTAACACACCCTTGCACGAGCCCGCTTGCCAAGGCGCGCGGGCGCGATTAGCATCGCCTTCATAAGCTTGACGGCCGCGTAGCCAGACAAGCGACGCAGCAGGCAGGAACTATGGGCCGCGCCCGGCGGAAACGTCGCGCGCATCCGGTGGGTGGCATGTTGCGTGGAAAGGGCTGGCGCATTTCCTTTTTCGACGAGATGACGGGCCAGGAGGGCGGAACGCGGTCGCCCTATCGCGAATATTGCGAGTGGTTCGACGCCGAAGACAGCCAGCGCATCCAGCACAAGACGCAGCAGGCCGAGGCGCTGTTCCGCACCACCGGCATCACCTTCAACGTCTATGGCGACGCCGATGCCGACGAGCGGCTGATCCCCTTCGACGTCGTGCCGCGGATCATTTCGGCCAGCGAATGGCGGCGGCTGTCGCGCGGCATCGAGCAGCGGGTGCGGGCGCTCAACGCCTTTCTTCACGATATCTACCACCGGCAGGAAATATTGCGCGCCGGGCGGGTGCCGACCCAGCTTATCGCGCGCAACGACGCCTTTCTGCCGATGATGATGGGTATGGATCCGCCGGGCGGCATCTATACGCACATCAGCGGTACCGACATCGTGCGCACCGGCGCCAATGAATTTTACGTGCTGGAGGACAATGCCCGCACGCCGTCGGGCGTTTCCTACATGCTCGAAAATCGCGAGACGATGCTGCAGATGTTTCCCGAGCTGTTCGCGAAGGTCGCGGTGCGTGAGGTCGGCGACTATCCGATCAACCTGCTGAAATCGCTTTCCGCCTGCGCGCCGCCCAAATGCGGGGGCACCCCGACGGTCGCGGTGCTGACGCCGGGCATCCACAACAGCGCCTATTACGAGCATAGCTTCCTCGCCGACCATATGGGCGCCGAACTGGTCGAGGGGCACGACCTGCGCGTCATCGACGGGCGCGTCGCGATGCGTACGACGCAGGGCTATCGGGCGATCGACGTCGTCTATCGCCGGGTTGACGACGATTTCCTCGATCCGCTGAACTTCCGTCCCGACTCGATGCTCGGCGTGCCCGGCATCTGGGACGTCTATCGCGACGGCGGCATCACGATCGCCAATGCGCCGGGCACGGGGATCGCCGACGACAAGGCGCTCTACAGCTATATGCCCGACATCATCGAATTCTATACGGGCGAGAAGGCGCTGCTCCCCAATGTACCGACGTGGCGCTGCAGCGAGCCCGAGCATCTGCGCGAGGTGCTCGACCGGCTTCCCGAATTGGTGGTCAAGGAAGTCCATGGATCGGGCGGCTACGGGATGCTCGTCGGCCCGGCGGCGAGCAAGAAGGAACTCGCCGCCTTTCGCGCCAAGCTGGAAGCCAATCCGGGCAATTATATCGCGCAGCCGACCCTGTCGCTGTCGACGGTGCCGATTTTCACCAAAAAGGGCCTCGCGCCGCGGCACGTCGACCTGCGCCCCTTCGTGCTGATGTCGCCGCAGGGGATCACGATCACCCCCGGCGGGTTGACGCGCGTCGCGATGACGCGGGGATCGCTGGTGGTCAATTCGAGCCAGGGCGGCGGGACCAAGGATACGTGGGTGCTGGAAGACTGATGTTAGGCAAGACCGCAGCCTCGCTCTTCTGGATGGCGCGCTATCTCGAGCGGAGCGAGAATAATGCCCGGCTGATCGACGCGGGCTTCCGCATCGCGCTCACCCGGTCGCAGACCGCCGCCGCCGAGTGGAAGTCGGTGCTGGTCACCGCCGGGGTCGACCGCGCCTTTGTCGCGACGCACGGCGATTACAGTTCGGCGCGGGTCGTCGATTTCCTGCTCCGCGATCCCGCCAACCCGTCGAGCATCGCGTCGGTCATCAAGCAGGCACGCGACAATGCGCGCACCGCGCGCACCGCGCTGACGCGCGAGGTGTGGGAAGCGGTCAACACCAACTGGATGACGCTGACCGCGCTTTTGAAGCGCCCGGTGCGCGACGACGACCTGCCCGACGTGCTCACGGCGATCCGCCAGCAGAGCGCACAGGTGCGCGGGGCAATGAACGGCACGATGCTGCGCAACGACGGCTTCAATTTCTCGCTGCTCGGCACCTTCCTAGAACGCGCCGACAACACGGCGCGCATCCTCGACGTCAAATATTATCTCCTGCTGCCCTCGGTCGCGCATATCGGCAGTTCCATCGACAATGTGCAGTGGGAAACGATCCTGCGTTCGGTGTCGGCGCACCGCGCCTATCGCTGGCTGTACGGGGCCGAGATCAGCGCGCTGAAGATCGCCGAATTCCTCATCCTGTATCGGCAGTTGCCGCGCAGCCTCGCCTTCTGCTGCGAGCGGATGGAGGATAACCTCGCGCAGCTCGAACGCGGCTATGGCGCTGAGACCGAGGCCGGGCGCATGGCGCGCGCGCTGTGCAACGAGCGGCTGTCGAGCCCGATCCAGGCGATCTTCGACGGCGGGCTGCACGAATATGTCACGGCCTTCCTGCGCGCCAATGCCGCGCTCGCGCGGCAGATCGAACATGATTACCGGTTCGTGGAATAGGACGGAGACCGACCATGCGCCTCGCCGTCGAACATACCACCCATTATCAATATGACGCTCCGGTCCATTATGCGCTGCAGCAGGTCCGGCTGACGCCGAAGGAGCGGCCCGGCCAGCAACTGGTCGGGGACTGGACGGTCGAGATCGAGGGCGGCGAGCGCCAGCTTCATTACACCGACCATCATGGCAACGGCGTGGACCTGATCGCGGTCAATGGCGGTGCGCGCGAGCTGGTGATTCGGTGTCGCGGCGAGGTCGAACTGGTGACCTTCGACGGGGTGATCGGCGCGCATCGCGGCGCGATGCCGCTCTGGACCTTCCTGCGCCCGACGCCGCTGACCCGCGCGGGGCGCGGGGTGCGCGCGCTGACCGCGGCGATCGGGCGCGACTTTGCTTCGGACATCGAACGCGCGCACGCGCTGTCGGCGCTGATCCTCGGCCGGCTCGCCTATCGCACCGGGCTGACCGATGCCGATACGACGGCCGAGCAGGCGCTCGGCGGCGAGGGCGGCGTCTGCCAGGACCATACGCATATCTTCATCGCGGCGATGCGGCACCTCGGGCATCCGGCGCGTTACGTCTCGGGCTATCTGATGATGAACGACCGGACGCAGCAGGATGCGACGCATGCCTGGGCGGAGGCGCATTTCGACCATATCGGCTGGATCGGCTTCGACGTCAGCAACGGCCATTCGCCCGACCAGCGCTATATCCGCGTCGCGACCGGGCTCGATTATCGCGATGCCGCCCCGGTTCGCGGCATGCGCTATGGCGCCGCGCAGGAAAATCTGGTTGTCCAATTGCAGGTCCAGCAATAAGCGGGCCGGACGATACGGCTTTCCGGGCGGGGAAAACGGGACAAGATGACCTATTGCGTTGGCATGCGTTTGAACAAGGGACTGGTGTTCATGTCGGACACCCGCACCAACGCGGGCGTCGACGACATCTCGCAGGTTCGCAAGATGCGCAGCTGGCACGTCCCCGGCGAGCGCGTGATCACGTTGATGTCGGCGGGCAATCTCGCGACGACACAGGCGGTCGTCAGCCTGCTCGACGAGCGCACCAAGGCGCCGGCGGATCGGCATCCCTCGATCCTCGAAGCACCGTCGATGTTCCAGATTGCGACGATCATCGGCGAAACGCTGCGCGGCGTCGTCATGCGCCACAATGACGAGGGACCCGCCGCCGAATCGCTGTTCCGCGCCTCGCTGATTGTCGGCGGCCAGATCAAGGGCTCCGACCCGCGCCTGTTCCTGATCTATCCCGAGGGCAATTTCATCGAGGCGGGCGAGGATAATCCCTTCTTCCAGATCGGCGAGACGAAATATGGGCGGCCGATCATCGTGCGCTCCTACGATCCCGCCATGTCGTTCGAGGATGCGGTGAAGCTGCTCTGCGTCTCGTTCGATTCGACGATCCGGGCGAATGCCGGCGTCGACCTGCCGATCGACCTCAAGGTCCACGAACGCGACGATTTCACCACCGTGCGCGAGCGGCGGTTCGAGCGCAACGACCCCTATTTCGAAAGCGTCGCCGACGGCTGGGCCGAAGCGCTGGGGATCGCGCTGGCCGAACTACCGGACTTTCATTTTTAACGTCATCCCAGCGAAAGCTGGGATCGCTGGCGATCTGTCGCGACGATAGCGGCCCCAGCTTTCGCTGGGGCGACGGTCCTATCTGTTCTTCCGCCCTTCGATCAGCCCATCCACCAAACTCGGGTCGGCGAGGGTCGAGGTATCGCCGAGCGATCCGAAGTCATTCTCGGCGATCTTGCGCAGGATGCGGCGCATGATCTTGCCCGAGCGGGTCTTGGGCAGGCCGGGCGTCAGGTGGATATGGTCGGGCGTCGCGATCGGGCCGATTTCGGTGCGCACCTGCTGCTTCAGCGCCGCGGCGACCGCGTCTGTCGGCTCGACCCCGGCGTTGAGCGTCACATAGGCGTAAATGCCCTGGCCCTTGATGTCGTGCGGGAAGCCGACGACCGCCGCCTCGGCGACGAGGTCGTGAAGGACGAGCGCGCTTTCGACCTCGGCGGTGCCCATGCGGTGGCCCGACACGTTGATGACGTCATCGACGCGGCCGGTGATCCGCCAGTAACCGTCGGCATCGCGGCGGCAGCCGTCGCCGGTGAAATATTTGCCCTTGTAGGTCGAGAAATAGGTTTCGGCGAAGCGCTGATGGTCGCCGTAGATCGTCCGCGCCTGCCCCGGCCAGCTATGCGTGATGCAGAGATTGCCCTCGGCCGCGCCACCGGTTTGTTCGTCCACCAGCACGCCGCCCTCGGCGTCGACGAGCTGCGGACGGATGCCGAAGAACGGCTTGCCCGCGCTGCCCGGCTGCATCGGGTGCGCGCCGGGCAGGGTGGTGATCATGATGCCGCCGGTTTCGGTCTGCCACCAGGTGTCGATGACGGGGACGCGGTTCTTGCCGACCAGTTCGTGATACCAGCGCCATGCCTCGGGATTGATCGGCTCGCCGACGCTGCCGAGCAGGCGGATCGACGAGAGATCGTGGCGGGTGACATAATCGTCGCCCTCGCGCATCAGCGCGCGGATCGCGGTGGGCGCGGTATAGAGGATGTTCACCTTGTGCTTGTCGACGACGCGCCAGAAGCGGTCGTGGTCGGGATAGTTGGGAATCCCCTCGAACATCAGGGTCGTCGCGCCGTTCTGCAAGGGGCCGTAAACCACATAGCTGTGCCCGGTGACCCAGCCGATATCGGCGGTGCACCAGAAGATTTCGCCCGGGCGATAGTCGAAGCCGAAGAAAAAGGTCGACGCGGTCCACACCGAATAGCCGCCGACGGTGTGAAGCACGCCCTTCGGCTTGCCGGTCGAACCCGAGGTGTAGAGGATGAACAGCGGGTCCTCGGCGCCCATCGGCTCGCAGGGGCATTCGCTGCCGACATCGGCCGACAGCGCGTCGTACCAATGGTCGCGGCCTTCCTTCATCGCAACGTCGCCGCCGGTGTGGGCGATGACGAGCACCGCCTTCACGCCGACCTTGTCGAGCGCCTTGTCGACATTGGCTTTCAGCGGCACGATCTTGCCGCCGCGCAGCCCCTCGTCGGCGCAGATCACCCAGTCGCTGGCGCAATCCTCGATCCGTCCGGCGATCGCGTCGGGCGAGAAGCCGCCGAAGATCACGCTGTGCACCGCGCCGATGCGCGCGCAGGCGAGCATCGCGACCGCGCCCTCGGGGATCATCGGCATATAGATGGTGACGCGGTCGCCCTTTTGGACGCCCAGCTTCTTCAGCGTGTTCGCCATCCGGATGACGTCGGCGAGCAGCGCGGCATAGCTGATCGTCCGCGTCTCGCCGTCGGGGGCATCGGGTTCGAAGATGATCGCGGTGCGGTCACCATGACCCGCGGCGACATGACGGTCGAGCGCGTTGTGGCAGAGGTTGAGGACGCCATCCTCATACCATTTGATCGCGACCGGGTCGTACGACCAATTGGCGATTTTCGTCGGCGCGCGGGTCCAGTCGATCCGCTTCGCCTGTTCGGCCCAGAAGCTGTCGGGGTCTTCGATGCTCTGCGTATAGAGCCGCTCATAATCCGCTGCGCTGCAATGCGTATCGGCCGCGGCATCGGCCGGAACGGGAACAAAGGGTTCGGAAGGGGGCAATTCGGACACGGACGACTCTCCCAGTCGGTTCTCTGGTTCGCCCGCTGCGATAGCTCCGGCGCCGCAAACTGCAAGGCTACGCCAACGTCAACGCCGGCAGATCGAGCGAATGAACTGACCCAAAGATGAGACGCGGCGTGTTGGCGCCGTCCCGACCGGCGTCGTCAGGCCCGCCAGCCGAAGCCCTCGTCCAGCGCGACGATCCGCCCTTCGGTGCCGACCGGCTCGCTCTTGCCGTCGGTCAGGAAAGCGAGCATCGCGGCGTCGCTCACGTCGACATGCGCGAGGGTGCGTTTATCTTCGGGCGTGCGCGCGACGACGACGCCGGCTTTCGGATTGCCGTCGCGGCCGTAAAAGACGGTGTAGCTTTCGATCGTCGCGGCGCCGGCATAATCCTCGGTCAGTTCGGGCACCGGACCGCGCTTCGCTTCGGCTTCGTCCTGATAGTCGAAGTCCTGCGGAAAGCTTGCCTTCGCGATCGGCTGGTTCCCCAGCACGATGCAATGATTGTCGGTCGCGAAGCCGCCGTTGGCGAAGAGGAAGCCGTAGCGGCCTTCCTTCCGCAGCCTTTGGGTCATCGAGACGATCGCGTGGCTCATATAATTGGCGATCGGGCCGCCGCCGAAGGTCAGGCCGCCGAACACCGTCGCCGGGCGGTCCCACGGCCAGCCGAGGATGCGCCGCGCCATCTTCGGCACGCAGGGGAAGCAGCTATAGAGTTCGACGCAGTCGAAATCTTCGGCGGTCATGCCGTTGAGCGCGAGCGTCCGGCTGATCGAGGTTTCCATGCTGACGCTGCCGTCGTAGCGGTCGCGGCGAAGGATGCTGGCGGGCTCCTTCGCGGCGGCGCCCATGCCGACGTAGATCAGCCGCTCTTCGGCGATACCGCGGCGGCGTGCCTCGGCGAGGCTGGCGACGATGAAGCCCCCACCCTGATTGACCGACGAATTGGCGACCATCAGCTTCGAATAAGGGAAGGCGATCGGCCGGTTGCGTTCGTTTATGTCGAGGATATCGGCGGGGGTCGCGGGCTTGCGAATCCACGCGCCGTCGTTCGCGGCGGCGACTTCGGAGAAGCGCGACCAGATTTCGGCGCTTTCGAACTGCGCCTCCGCGAGACTTTCGCCCCATGCGGCGCGCGTTGCATTTTCGTAGAGCGGATAGACGTCGACCGGCGCCGACAGCCCGTGTTTCTGGGCATAATTGGGCTCGCGCCGCGTCGCGACCTGACGCACCGCATTATAGCTTTTGTCCTCGCCCTTTGCCGCTTTGGCGGCGCGGCCGGCGGCGGTGCGCAGCGCCTCGGCCCCGACGATCGCGGCGAGTTTCACTTCGCCGGCGCCGATCCGGTTCGCGGCCTCGTTGAGCAGCCGCACCGGCGTGTCGCCGTGCGGCGCGGCGGACTGGTAATTGATCGCGGGGTTGGAGCCGATCGCGGCGGCGAGCGGTTCGCAGAGCTTGCCGAGATGGTGGAAGCTGATCTGGTCGACGATCGCGAGGCTGTCGATTTCGGCAAGCGGCACGCCGGCATCGGCGGCGGCGACTTCGAGCGCCGCGACCATCAATCCGAGCGAATCGAGTCCCTGGTCGGGATCGTCGGGGCGGTCGTTGACCTGCCCGACGCCGATGATGACGGGAATGCGCTCGGGATCGGTCATTCAAAAATCTCCGTTCGTGTCGAGCGAAGTCGAGATACCCGGAAGGCAAGCGCCAAGCCGAGGGGCATCTCGACTTCGCTCGATGCGAACGGAAATTGGAGGGTGTCGGCGGTCATCATGTCAGCGCGCCTTCCACTCGGGCTTGCGCTTCTGGGCGAAGGCAAGCGGGCCTTCGCGGGCGTCCTCGCTGCGCATCAGGGCCGCGCGCTCGCGGGTGTTATGTTCCCAATAGGGTGCATCGGCAGCGATGCGGCCGTCCTGGATGCCGAGCGCGACGCGCTTCGATACCTGCACCGACAGCGGCGCATTGGCCGCAATCTTTTCCGCGAGCGCGATTGCGGTCGGCATGAGGTCGGCGAGCGGCACGACATGGTTGACCAGCCCGAACTCGGCGGCGCGCGCGGCAGGGATCGGGTCGCCGGTGAGCATATATTCCATCGCCAGCTTGCGCGGCAGTTGCTGCGCGAGGCGGAAGGCGCCGCCCGCGGCGGCGAACAGCCCGACCTTGACCTCGGGCAGGCCGAATTGCGCATGGTCGGCGGCGACGATGATGTCGCTCATCAGTGCGATCTCGCAGCCGCCGCCGAAGGCGAAGCCGTTGACCGCGGCGATGATCGGCTTCGAGATCGGGTGCGCGACCATGCCCGCGAACCCCCACTCCTGCTGCGCCTTGTCGGCGGGCTGGAGGCTCTCGCCGCGCGACAGCGCGACAAGGTCGGCACCCGCGCAGAAGCTTTTGTCGCCGGCGCCGGTGATCACGACGGCGCGAATTTCGGCGTCGTTTTCTGCCTCTTCGAGCGCGGTGCCGATGCCGACATGGACTGCGGCGTTGACCGCATTGCGCGCCTCGGGCCGGTTGATCGTCACGATCAGCACATGGCCGCGGCGTGTCGTGAGGATGGTGGTGTCGGTCATCGCGAATCTCTCCCATTCGGGCGAGTATCGCGGTTGGTTGACGTTTACGTCAACTGCTAACCACAGCTTTTCCAACCATCGTCATTCCGGCGAAGGCCGGAATCTCGCCGTCACAGTTTAACGCACCGGCGAGACCCCGGCCTTCGCCGGGGTGACGAAATGATGGTTGGGGCACTCAGATCGACTGGCCGGTCTTCGCCCAGTCGGCGAGGAAGCCCTCGATGCCCTTTTCGGTCAGGATATGCTTGAACAGCCCCTTGATCACCGACGGCGGCGCGGTCATCACGTCGGCGCCGATCTTGGCGGCTTCGAGCACATGGATGCCGTGGCGCACGCTCGCGACGAGGATTTCGGTGTCATAGGCATAATTGTCGTAGATCAGCCGGATATCGGCAATGAGCTGCATGCCGTCGAAGCCATTGTCGTCGTGGCGGCCCACAAAGGGCGAGACGAAGGTCGCGCCGGCCTTCGCCGCGAGAAGCGCCTGCGCCGCCGAGAAGCAGAGCGTCACATTGACCATCGTGCCGTCGCTGGTCAGCGCCTTGCAGGTCTTCAAACCGTCGATCGTCAGCGGCACCTTGATGCAGACATTTTCGGCGATCTTGCGGAGGATTTCGGCCTCCTTCATCATCGTTTCATGGTCGAGCGCGACGACTTCGGCCGACACCGGGCCAGTGGTCAGCGCGCAGATTTCCTTCGTCACTTCCTTGAAATCGCGGCCCGACTTGGCGATCAGCGACGGGTTGGTGGTCACCCCGTCGAGCAGGCCCGTCGCGGCGAGTTCCTTGATGTCGGCGATTTCGGCGGTGTCGGCGAAGAATTTCATGGCGCGGGCGATCCTTTTGGGAAGGTGATTCGGGTCTGGTGATCCCCTAAAGCCCTTTGTCCGTCATTGCGAGCGGAGCGAAGCAATCTCCAGCCATCGGTCTCGCATAAGGCCGATGGCTGGAGATTGCTTCGTCACCTGCGGCTCCTCGCAATGACGGGAACGGGAAATGGCTAGCGTTCCATTTTTGTTCCCGCTAAGCGATCGTCATGGCCAAAGCGAAGCGTCAATATGTCTGCCAGAATTGCGGATCGGTTTCCTACCGGTGGCAGGGGCAGTGCGCCGATTGCAACGAGTGGAACACGCTGGTCGAGGAGGCCGGCGAGACGGCCTTTTCGGCGAAGCATGACCTGAGCCGCGGCGGGCGGACGCTCGCGCTCGAAACGCTCGATGCCCAGAGTGTCATGCCCGAACGGATGCTGTGCGGGATCGCCGAGTTCGACCGGGCGCTGGGTGGCGGGTTCGTCGCGGGGTCGGCGACGCTGATCGGCGGCGACCCGGGTATCGGTAAGTCGACACTGCTCCTGCAGGCGGCGGGGCGGCTCGCGAAGGCGGGCAAGTCGGTGGTCTATATCAGCGGCGAGGAAGCGGCGGCACAGGTGCGGCTGCGCGCGCAGCGGCTGGGGCTCGGCGATGCGCCGGTCGCGCTGGCGAGCGCGACCTCGGTGCGCGACATCCTCGCGACGCTCGACAGCCGCACCGCCGATTTCGTCGTGATCGACTCGATCCAGACGATGCACAGCGACCTGATCGACAGCGCACCGGGGACGGTGAGTCAGGTCCGGGCGAGCGCGCAGGAACTGATCCGCTATGCCAAGGACGGCGGCGCGGCGATCGTGCTCGTCGGTCATGTTACCAAGGACGGGACGATTGCCGGCCCGCGCGTCCTCGAACATATGGTCGACACGGTGCTGGCGTTCGAGGGCGAGCGCAGCCACCAGTATCGCATTCTGCGCGCGATCAAGAACCGCTTCGGCGGTACCGACGAGATCGGGGTGTTCGCGATGGGCGAGGAGGGACTGGGCGAGGTCAGCAACCCGTCCAGCCTGTTCCTGACCGACCGCAGCCGCGACGTGCCGGGGTCGGTGGTCTTTCCGGCGCTCGAAGGGACGCGTCCGGTGCTCGTCGAGGTGCAGGCGCTGACGGTACGGCTGGCGAGCGGCGCGACGCCGCGGCGCGCCGTGGTGGGTTGGGACAGCGGGCGGCTGGCGATGGTGCTCGCGGTGCTGGAGGCGCGCTGCGGCCTGCAGATGGGCGCCGCCGAAGTCTATCTCAACATCGCGGGCGGTTACCGGTTGACCGATCCCGCTGCCGACCTTGCGGTTGCGGCCGCCCTCATTTCGGCGTTCAGCGAGCAGCCGGTGCCTGCCGATGCGATCGTGTTCGGCGAATTGTCGCTGTCGGGCGAGGTGCGGCAGGTCGCGCACGACGGGCTGCGGCTGCGCGAGGCCGCGAAGCTCGGCTTTTCGCGCGGCTGGGGGCCGAAAGGCATGAAAGGCGTGGGTGGAATCTCGGTCACCGGTTTCGGCCGCCTCGGCGAACTCGTTGACCTGATGCTCGGGCGCGACTAGCGACCGGCGCATGGGAAGTCTGACGGCTCTGGATATCCTCGTGCTGACGCTGGTCGGCGGCGGCGCGGTGCTCGGTTTCATGCGCGGGCTGGTACAGGAGGTGACGACGCTCCTGGCCTGGGTGCTGGCGATTCTGGCGGTGCGCTTCTTCCACCCGCTGGCCACCGATTTGCTGTCGGGCTGGATCGAGGCGCCCGGCGGCGCGGCGATGCTCGCTTTCGTGGTGCTGTTCGGCGGTGTCTTCGCACTCGCCAAATGGGGATCGCGCGCGATGGGGCAGCGCAGCCGCGCTTCGCTCGTCGGCGGCTTCGACCGCGGGCTTGGCGCGGGTTTCGGGGCGGTGAAGGGGCTGCTCGTTGCGACGCTGCTCTTCATGGTGGTGACCCTGCTTTACGACATCGGCTACGGCAATGCACAGCGGCCCGCGTGGATGGCCGAAAGCCGCACCTATCCGGCGCTCAACGCGACGAGCGCCGCGATGAGCAAGGTGATCGCCGAACGCCGCGCCGCGGCGCGCGAGGACAGCGCGGCGGCGGCAAAACAGGACGCGGCCGAAGCGGCAAAGCGATGAGCGCGCCGCTTTACAATCGCGACATATTGGCGCTGGCGGTCGCGACCGCCGAATATCTGCCCAATCCCGCGGCGCGCCACCATGCCAGCGCCCGCGCGCCGCTCTGCGGTAGCCGGATCCTCCTCGATCTCGACACCGGCGACGATGGACGCGTGACCGGGGTCGGCATGCATGTCGAGGCCTGCGCGCTGGGGCAGGCGTCGGCAACATTGCTCGCGCGGCATGCGCCGGGATGCGGCATCGCCGAGATTCGCGCCGCGCGCGACGCCATCGCGGGCTGGTTCGCCGGCACCGGCGCGTTGCCCGACTGGCCGGGCTTCGACCTGCTCGCCCCGGCGCGCGATTATCCGGCGCGCCACGGCGCGATCCTGTTGCCGTTCGACGCCGCGATTGCGGCGCTCGAGGAACAGGCGGCGCGGGCGTGACGATGCTGGCGCTCGCCGCGGCCGCGACCGAGGTTGCTGCGGAGAATGCAACCGACGCGGCGCTGGTCGAAGGCGCGATCCTGCTCGGCGTCGCGACGCTGTTCGTGCTGATCTTTCGCCGCCTCGGGCTCGGCGCGGTGCTCGGCTATCTGATCGCCGGCGCGCTTGTCGGGCCGCACGGGCTGGGCCTCGTCGGCGGGGGCGAATCGAAGCTCGCCTTCGCCGAACTCGGCATCGCCTTCCTGCTGTTCCTCGTCGGGCTGGAGCTGCATCCGCGGCGCCTGTGGGAGCTGCGGCGCGCGATTTTCGGGCTCGGGCTGGTGCAGGTCGTGGCGACCGGGCTGATTCTCACGGGGCTGATCTTCCTCACCCTCGGTTTCAGTTGGCAGGCGGCGCTGGCGCTCGGCCTGCCGCTGGCGCTGTCGTCGACCGCGCAGGTGCTCCCCAGCCTGAAAAGTTCGGGGCGGATCAATTCGCCCTTTGGCGAAAAGGCCTTCTCGATCCTGCTGTTCCAGGATCTGGCGATCGTGCCGATGATCACCATTGTCGCCGCGCTGTCGCGGGCGCCCGCCGATCCCTCGGCGCCGCCGGGCGGGATGATGGCGCTCTATACGGTGCTGGCGATTGCCGGGCTGGTGCTTGCGGGACGTTTCGTCCTCAATCCGCTGCTCCGCGTCGTCGGAAGGTACGGCGAGCGCGAACTGTTCGTCGTCGTCGGGCTGCTCGCGATCCTCGCCAGCGCGGCGCTGATGCACAGCCTCCACCTGTCGACCGCGCTCGGGGCGTTCGTCGCCGGGGTGATGCTCGCCGATTCGCCGTACCGGCACGAAATCGAATCGGACGTCGAGCCGTTCCGCCTGATCCTGCTCGGCCTGTTTTTCCTCGCGGTCGGCATGGTGCTCGATATCGACGCGGTGATGGCGCGGCCGTTGCTCGTCGTCGGGCTCGCGCTGGGCCTCGTGGCGGTCAAGGTCAGCGTGCTCACCGTCATCGTGCGGCTGTTCGGCAAGAGCTGGAAGACCGCGCTCGGGCTTGGCCTGTTGCTGAGCCAGGGCGGTGAATTTGGTTTCCTGCTGTTTACCCAGGCGGCCGACGCGTTGCTGATCGAACCGGCGGCGGCGAGCCTGTTCAGCGCGGTGGTAACGCTGTCGATGGTCACGACGCCTTTCCTGATGCTGTTTGCGCGCAACCTCGAATTCTCGCCCGACCGCGATGGGGAGATGCCCGAGGGACCCGACGAGGCGCCGCGCGGGTCGGCGATCGTCATCGGTTACGGGCGGTTCGGGCAGATCGTCGCGCAGATGCTCAATGGCGTCGCCTGCTCGGTGACGCTGATCGACAAGAAGCCGAGCCAGATCGAACTGTCGAGCCGCTTCGACACCAAGGTCTATTTCGGCGACGGGCTGCGCGTCGACCTGCTCCGCCGCGCGGGGGCGGACGAAGCCCGGCTGATCATCTTCTGCATCGACGATGCGTCGGTCGACGCGGCGGCGCTGAAACCCGTGGTCGACGCCTTTCCGCAGGCGAGAGTGCTGACGCGGGTGTTCGACCGCCGCCAATTGATGGCGATCGACGGCGCGGGCACGGCGGGCGCCGTGCGCGAGGTGTTTGAAAGCTCGATTGCACTGGGACTCCTCGCGCTCCGCGAACTCGACGTCGATCCGCGCGAGATGGAGGATGTCGAAACCGCGCTCCGCCATCTCGACCAGACGCGGTTCGACGCGCAGATGGTCGACGGCGACCTGTCGGCGGGCATGGATCACCGGTTCAAGCCGGGAGGCGGCCGCGAGGCGACGAGCGTCCTCGAAGCGCTGCGCCAGCGGCGGCAGGCGGCGAAAAAGGTGCGCGATGAAGGAGCGGGCGAGGCCGCTTGATCGGAATGCCCGGACGCGACCGATAGTCGCCGTTCCCGTTCATCGTCACCCCGGACTTGATCCGGGGTCCATGACTTCAACGCTGCAGTGGATCCCGGATCAAGTCCGGGATGACGAGAATGGATGAAGCAGCGTCCGCTCCCCGTACCCCAAAGCAGACACCCGCGCCAACAACGCGGCTCAGGCGGCTCAGGCGGCCTCGCCGTCAAGGAACGCTGCCACCGCGTCGAGCCCGTAGTCTTCGGTGACGAAACTCTGTCCGGTGCCGCGGGTCAGGATCAGCGGCAGTTTGCCGCCGCGAACCTTTTTGTCATGCGCCATATGGTCGGCGAGCGCACGGCCGCCGGTGTTGATTCCGGCGCTGGCGAGGCTGTGCGGCAGGTCGACGCTGGCCAGATGGTCGCGCACGCGCTCCGCATCTTCGGGCGGGCAAAGGCCGTTCGCGGCGGAGAATTGATGCGCGAGCACCATGCCCGCGGCGACCGCTTCGCCGTGGAGCAGGCGGTCGGAATAGCCGGTCTCGGCCTCGAGCGCGTGGCCGAAGCTGTGGCCGAGGTTGAGCAGCGCACGGATATCCTGCGTTTCGCGCTCGTCGGCCGCAACGATACGCGCCTTGGCCGCGACGCTGTGCGCGATCGCATGCGCGCGCGCGGCGCTGTCGCCGGCGAGCAGGGCGGCGCCATGTTCCTCGCACCAGCCGAAGAAGGCCGCGTCGTCGATCAGTCCATATTTGACGACCTCGGCATAGCCGGCGCCGAGTTCGCGGCGCGGCAAGGTTGCAAGCGTCGTCGGATCGATCACGACGAGCGCCGGCTGATGGAAGGCGCCGATCAGATTCTTGCCGGCGGGAACGTTGATCGCGGTCTTGCCGCCGACGCTGCTGTCGACCTGCGCCAACAAAGTGGTCGGGACCTGGATGAAGTTGCAGCCGCGCTTGACGATGCTGCACGCGAAGCCGACGAGATCGCCGATCACGCCGCCGCCCAGCGCGATGACATGATCGCTGCGCTCGACGCCTTCGCCGATCAGCCATTCGGTGAGGCGCGCGAGCCCCGCCCAGCTCTTGGTCGCTTCGCCCGGATCGAGCACGAAAGAGGAGAAGGAGATATTCTCCATCGCCAGCGACGTGCCGACCCTGGTCAGATAATGCTCCGCGACATGGCGGTCGGTGACGATCATCGTCCGCGGACGCTTGAGGAGCGGGGCGACATGGCGGCCGATGTCGGCGAGCAGCCCGTCGCCGATCAGGATTGGATAGCTGCGCTTGCCAAGCTCGACGGTCAACTCTTGCATTGGGCGATGGCCTCCATGATCGCTCGCACCGTATGTTCGTGCGGCGTGCTCGCCGAACTGACGCGCACATGCGCCTCGGCGTAGATAGGATTGCGGACCGCGGCGAGTTCGCGGAGCACCTCGCCCGGATCACGGTCCTTGAGCAGCGGGCGGTGGCTGCGCCGCGCGACGCGGTCGACGAGCGTCGGGATATCGGCGTCGAGCCAGATGCACAGGCTGCTTTCGAGGATCAGAGCGCGCGTGTCGTCGTTGATGAAGGCACCGCCGCCGGTCGCCAGCACCAGCGGCTTGCCGGTCAGCAGCCGCTGGATCACCCGCCGTTCGCCATCGCGAAAATGCGCTTCGCCGAAGCGCGCGAAAATATCCGAAATCGTCATGCCCGCCGCAAGCTCAATCTCGTCGTCCGCGTCGGCAAAGCGCATGCCGAGCTTTTGTGCGAGGCGGCGGCCGATCGTCGATTTCCCGGACCCCATCAACCCGACGAGCACGATCGAGCGCTCGCGGATCGACGCAGGGATGGCCTGCGAACGAGTGGCGGCCGGGCTTTTCGGGTTTCGCGACATGGTGCGCGCGGCTATACCGCCGAAGCCGCGCGGAACAATGGTTTTCGCCGGTACGACGAATGGTGGGCATTGGATATTGCGCGCGAAGGGCAGATCGGGAAAAGGCCGCTGGATTGCACGATCGATCGTGCTGGCCCTGCTGCTCGTCGCCTTCTGGCTGTTCCTGCTGTTTCTGGGCCGGCCGATCGAGCCAAGGACGATTGAGGTGGACGTGACCGACAAGATTGCCGAAAGCGGGACGCGATGAAGAAGTCGATCCTATCGCTGACGCTGGGCCTGTCGGGTGCCGCCATCGCTGCCGTGCTGGTCTTGCCCGCGCTCGCACAGGAATCGCTGTTGCCCGAAGGCTTCGGCAATCCTGCCGAGACCCCGGCGCCGCGCCCGTCGCCGACGCCGTCGCCCACCGCGACGCCCGCACCGACCGCGACTCCGAAGGCCGGGTCGCCGCCCCCGCCGCCGGTCACCGCGACGCTCGGGAGCAGCGCTGCGAGCGACACCGGCGATGCGGAAGAAGGCGAGGAGGGCGAGGAGGTCGCGCCCGGGACGCTGAAATACGACTTGCCGCCGGGCGCGCGCCGCCTGCTGACCCGCATCGGGCCGCTGACCCCCGAAACCGGCGGGCTCGGGCCCGATGCCTTCGGCGTTCGCGGCCAATATGCCGCCGCGATCATGCGGGGCACCCGCGGCGAGCTTGCGTCGCGCTGGGGACAGATATTGCTGCGGCGGTCGCTCGTGTCGGCGATCGACACGCCCGACACGATCAACGGCGCCGACCTTGCCGCCGAACGCGCGGCGCTGCTCTTGCGCATGGGCGAATCGATCGCCGCGCGCTGGATCGTGCAGTCGGTCGATTACGACCGCGCCAGCCCGCGCCTCGTTTCGGTCGCGCAGCAGACCTTCCTCGCCAACGCCGATCCGGCGGGCATGTGCGCCTATGTCCCCGCGGGACTGGCGCATGGCGACGAACAGGCGTGGCGCCTCGCCGCCGCGATCTGCGCCGGCCTGTCGGGCGAAGCGGGACCTGCCGGATGGGCGATCGGGCGCGTGCGGTCGAGCGGCAAGATTTCCAATTTCGACATCCTGCTCGCCGAACGCGTGCTCGGCGCGACCGGCGCGGGACGTCGCTCGACGACGATCGAATGGGACAAGGTCGACCGCCTGACGAGCTGGCGTTTCGGCATGGCGACCGCGACTGCGGTTCCGATTCCCGAGCCGCTGCGCGCCTCGGAACCATATTATATGCGTGGCTGGACGGTGCTGGCCCCGATGACCGACATGACGCAGCGCATCGCGGCGGCGCCCGATGCTGCGGCGCGCGGGGTGCTGTCGAGCGAGGCCTATGTCTCGCTGCTCAGCGCCGCGGCGGGTCAGGAAGAGCCCGCCGAAGCGCTCACGGCGCAAACCGACGCGCTGCGTAACGCCTTCGGCGCGGCGAGCGGCGTCGAACGTTATACCGCGATGCAGGGATTGTGGGGCGCCGATGCGAACACGCCCGGCCGCTACGCCGCGATGATCGCGACGGCGCGCGCCGCCGCGGCGCTGCCGGTGAGCACCGAGGTCGGCGATGATCCGTGGCAGCTCGTGGGGTCGATGTTCGCCGGCGGATATGATCGCAATGCGATCGACTGGGTGCCCTCCATATCGGTCGGCAGCCGGACGTGGGGCTTGCTCGCGGTGGGTTCACCGCGGCCGCTGAACGGCACCAACGCGAGCGCGATCGGCAATTTCGCCGGCGACGACGACAGTGCCGGATCGCTGCGTTCGAAATTCCTGCTCGCCGGTCTCGCGGGGCTCGGCCGTATCGACGCCAGCGCCGCCGCCTCGGCGGCAAGCGATCTCGACGTCGATCTCGGCAAGCAGACGCGCTGGTCGCGCGCGATCATGGCGGCGGCCGAACGGCGCGAACCCGGCATGGTCGCGCTGCTCGCCGCGGCGGGGATGCAGGGCGACTGGTCGAAGGTGCCGCCCTATCACCTCTATTATATCGTCCGGTCCTTGCGCGAAGTCGGGCTCGGCTCCGAAGCGCGGATGATCGCCGCCGAAGCGCTGGTGCGTGTCTGAGTCTATCAAAGTGCGGCAACGGCCCGCGCCCCCACCCGGCCTCCCAAACAGCGTAACATGTCGTTGGGAGGCCCTCGGCGCCACGCGTCGCCTCGGGCGGTGGGGGCGCGGGCCGGTGCCGGGCCTTTGCAATGTCTGACGGGGCTCTTATCGAGCGCTTTCTCGAGATGATGGCGGCTGAGCGCGGGGCGTCGCGCAACACGCTGGCTGCCTATCGCCGCGATCTGGAACAGGCTGCCCAGCTTGCCAAGGGCAGTCTTGCGGACGCCGATACGGCGGCGCTCAGAAAATTGATGGCGGATTATCAGTCGCTTGCCGCAAGCAGCGCGGCGCGCAAGCTGTCGGCGCTACGCCAGTTCTTCGCCTTTTTGCTCGACGAAGGCGAACGCGCCGACAATCCGGCGCTCGACATCGCGCGCCCGGCGACGCGGCGGCCGCTGCCGCGCATCGTGACGCACGACGACGTCGAACGGCTGTTCGCGCAGGCGGGCGAGGAGGCGGCGGGCGAAACGCCGCCTGCGGCCGCAGTACGCATGCTGCTGCTGATCGAGCTTCTTTATGGCTCGGGCCTGCGCGCGAGCGAACTCGTCACCCTGCCGCGCCGCGCGGTTGCGGGGACGCGCGAATATCTGATCGTCCGCGGCAAGGGCGACAAGGAGCGGTTGGTACCGCTGTCCGAACGCGCCCGCGACGCGCTGGGCCGCTGGCTGCCGCTGCTCGCCGACGGGTCGCCGTGGCTCTTCCCGTCGGGCAAGGCGCATCTGTCGCGCGTGCGGTTGTTCCAGATGCTGCGCGAACTCGCGGGCCGCGCCGGGATCGATCCGGCGGCGATCAGTCCGCATGTGCTGCGCCATGCCTTTGCCACCCACCTGCTGGAAGGCGGCGCCGATTTGCGCGCACTGCAATTGATGCTCGGCCACGCCGATATCGCGACGACCGAGATTTACACCCATGTCGACAGCCGCCGTCTCGTCGAACTGGTCAACCGGCGGCATCCCCTGGCGCGGATGGATGTCGCGGCGGCGGGCGTTGACGTTGCGGCGCCTTCGTCCTAGCGACGGCGCATGACAGCCTTTCTGGACTTCGAAAAACAGGTCGCGGCGCTCGATCGCCAGATTGCCGAACTGCGCGAGATGGGCGACGACCCGACGCTCGACATCGATGGTGACGTCGCGCGGCTGGAGGCCAAGTCCTCGAAATTGCTGCGCGAAATCTATGCGAAGCTGACCCCCTGGCAAAAGACGCAGGTGGCGCGTCATCCCGACCGGCCGCATTTCAAACATTATGTCGCGGGGCTGTTCGACGATTGGATGCCGCTCGCCGGCGACCGCAATTTCGGCGACGATCAGGCGATCCTCGGCGGGCTCGCGCGCTTTCGCGGCCGCCGCGTGATGGTGATCGGGCACGAAAAGGGCGACGATATCCCCTCGCGCATGAAGCATAATTTCGGGATGGCGAAGCCCGAAGGCTATCGCAAGGCGATCCGCCTGATGCAGCTCGCCGACCGCTTCGGGCTGCCGGTGGTGACGCTGGTCGATACGTCGGGTGCCTTTCCGGGCATCCAGGCCGAGGAGCGCGGTCAGGCCGAAGCGATCGCCCGTTCGACCGAACAATGCCTCGCGCTCGGCGTTCCGATGATCGCCGCAGTGGTCGGCGAGGGTGGCTCGGGCGGCGCGATTGCGCTTGCGGCGGCCAATCGCGTGCTGATGTTCGAACATGCTGTCTATTCGGTGATTTCGCCCGAAGGCTGCGCATCGATCCTGTGGCGGACGTCGGACAAGGCGGCCGATGCTGCGGCGGCGATGAAGATGTCGGCCGAGGATCTGCTGGCGCTCAGGGTCATCGACCGCATCGTTCCCGAACCGGTGGGCGGCGCACACCGCGCCCCCGAGGTCGCGATCGCGTCGCTGGGTGATGCCATCGCGCAGGAACTCGATGCGCTCGCCGGCCTGCCGCGCGACACATTGCTGGCCGCACGCGAGGAAAAATTCCTCGCGATGGGCCGCGCCTGACCGTTCCGGACCCGGAACCCGATCCGCGCCTCTCGCGTTATTTCCGCAACATAGGGGCAAGCTCCGGTTCCGCCGCGGCTTGCCTTGTCGCAATCAGCGGATATTCCTGCGCAAGGGATAGGCCCGGCAATAAGACCATAAGGGAGGCGCACCGATGACCCGGAAGACAATGACCGCTTTGGCAATCACGCTGGCCGCCGGCATGATAGCCGGCACCGGCGGAATCGGCGCGCCCGCCGACGCCAAGACCAAGACGATCAAGACTGCGACGAGCATTTCGGCCAGCGACCGCAAGCAGGGGCAGGACGCCCATCCGCAGTTGATGGAGGAATTCGGCGGCGCCTATGCCGGGCCGCAGGCGAGCTATGTCAATCGCATCGGGCAGAATATCGCGGTGCAGTCGGGCTTGTCGCGGAACCCCGGCGACTTCACCGTGACCCTGCTCAATTCGCCGGTGAACAACGCTTTTGCGATCCCCGGCGGCTATGTCTATGTCACCCGCCAGTTGATGGCGTTGATGAACGACGAGGCCGAACTGGCGGGCGTGCTGGGCCATGAGGTCGGGCATGTCGCGGCGCAGCACAGCAAGAAGCGCCAGTCGGCGGCGACGCGCAACGCGATCCTCGGCGTGCTGGCGCAGGTCGTGGGCGGCGCGATCGGCGACAATGGCGGGCTGCTCGGCGGCCTTGGCGGCCTGATCCAGAACAATGCGATGCAGGTCGCGCAATATGCGACCCTCGGCTTCTCGCGCAGCCAGGAATTGCAGGCCGACCAGCTCGGCGTCCAGTATCTGCGCAGCGCCGGCTATGACCCGCTGGCGCTGTCGACGATGCTGGCGAGCCTTGCCGCCCAAACCAATCTCGAAGCGCGCCTCGCGGGCGGCGATGCACGCGCTATTCCCGAATGGGCGAGCACGCACCCCGATCCGGCGTCGCGCGTGCGTAATGCCCAGACGCTGGCGAGCCGCGCGGGAACGGGCGGCGTCCGCAATGCCGACGCCTTCCTCGCCTCAGTCGACGGCGTCCTCTATGGCGACGATCCCAAGCAGGGCGTGGTCGAGGGCAATGAATTCCTTCACCCCGATCTCAAGCTGAAATTTGCGGTTCCGAACGGCTATGGCATGCAGAACGGCAACAGCGCCGTCACCGTCAGCGGCAATGGCGGGCAGGCGCAATTTTCGACCGGTGCCTATAACGGCGACATGAATGCCTATGTTTCGGCGGTGTTCAAATCGATCGCCGGCAATAGCTCGGTCAGCCCGAGCAGCCTCCAGCGGACGACGGTGAACGGGATTCCGGCTTATTATTCGGTCGCGCGCGCGAACACCCAGTCGGGACAGGTCGATGTGACCGTCTTCGCTTATGAGTTTTCGAAAAATCAGGCCTTTCACTTCGTCGCGCTGACCAAGGCGGGCGGGGCCGGGGTGTTCAACCCGATGTTCAACAGCGTGCGGCGGCTGAGCACCGCCGAGGCCGCGGCGATCCGGCCGCGCCGTGTCGATGTCGTGACGGTCGGGCGCGCCGACACGGTGGCCAGCCTCTCGAAACGCATGGCGTACAGCAATTACCAGTCGGAACGCTTCCAAGTGCTCAATCGCTTGACCGCGTCGAGCCGTTTGACGCCGGGGCAGAAGGTGAAGCTGGTCGTCTACGCGAGCCGGTAAGCAAAACACGAAAAAGGGCGGTGGATCGCTCCACCGCCCCTTCCTTGACCCGATGGGTCGTTTTTGGCCTTACGGAGTGGCCGGCGCGCCAGCCGAACGGGTCTTCAGCGCGGTGTCGACGTCCGTGAACGTGCCGCTGACGCTGGTGCCGACCGAACGGAAAGCAGCGATGCCGGCGACGGCGATGAGAGCTGCGATCAGGCCATATTCAATGGCGGTGGCAGCTTTTTCGTTGCGAATGAACTTCTTGAAAAACTTCATGTCTGGTCTCCTGACAATTCACTTACCCTGTTGACGGTCTGGTCGTGGTCAACATCAGCCGATTTACGGCGAATTGGTTTTGAAAAGCTTAATGTCGAAAATCCCTTTGTGCGGGCGCAAGTCCCGAAATCGGACAGTTACGGTTGATTCATTGCCTGTCCGGAGTTCGAGGAGATGTCGGTCCACATGTCGCCAGCCTGGGTTGCGACATTACCGACGGCGGCAATGAGGCCGATGAAGATCAGCGCGAGTATCAACCCGTACTCGACGGCTGTCGCGGCCCTGGTCGACCGCATCAGCCCGGAAATTTTGTTCATTGTCCCGCCCCTAACTGCAGTTATAGTTCCCGAGGCTGCCGAAGATCGCACAGGAGGGTTAATAATTTGGCTGTGGCGACACCCGGGAAATCCCCGGAAAACTGTCTCATTGTCGTCGCTGCTGCGCTCGTCGACCGCGACGGCCGCCTGCTTGTCCAGCAGCGGCCCGAAGGTTTGTCGATGGCGGGCCTGTGGGAGTTTCCGGGCGGCAAGATCGAGCCCGGCGAAACCCCCGAACAGGCGCTGATCCGCGAACTCGGCGAAGAATTGGCGATCGATGTCGATCACGCCTGTCTGGCGCCCGCCTGCTTCGCAAGCGACACGCTCGGCGACCGGCACTTGCTGTTGCTTCTTTATGTTTGCCGCAAGTGGCGGGGTACGCCGGTGGCGCAACACGCCAGCGCGCTGCGCTGGGTGCGGCCGGTCGAGTTGCACAGCCTCGCCATGCCGCCCGCCGACAAGCCGCTGATCGGACTGCTGGAAGCGCTCGTCTAGCTTTTCGGTTTCAGCGCATCAGCGAGCGATGCCGTGCCGCTGCCGCGCCGCGCCGGTTGCGGCTGGTCGGGGTGCGGCGCCCAGCCGCTGAAATGGATCACGCGGAAGGTTTCGGCAATGCGGCCATCGGGATCGGCTTCGGCGGCGAATGCTGCAGCGATGCGCGCCGCCTCGTCGCGGGTCAGCGGCGGCGGCGCGGGGGAAAGCCGGCTAGACAGGCCTGCGGCACGCAGATCGCGGACCAGCCCGAACCAGTCGCCATAGCGTACCGTCAGCGTATCGACGTCGACGACGGGGAGCGTGAAGCCGGTGCGCTGCAGCAAATTGCCCATCGCCGCTAGGTCGATCTGCGGGTGGAGGCGGCCGACCGGGCGCACGTCTTCGGTCATCGTCGCACGGCGCAGGCGCGGCAGGCTGCCGTCGCCGACAAAGGCGCCGAGGAGCAGGCCGTCGGGGGCGAGCAGCGCCCGCAGGCGGACGAGCGCGCCTGGAACATCGTTGATCGCATCGAGTCCGCCGGGCCAGACGATGAGGTCGAAACTGCCGAAGGGCAGGTCGATGCTATCGGCCTCGCCGACGATCGCGCCAGTGTTGGCGGCGAGGGCCGGCCCGGCCTCGAGGAGCGTCAGACTGGTGCCAAGGCCGCGCAGATGGGCGATCAGGGCCGCGTCATGGGCGCCGATCAGCAAGGTCCGGGAAAAATCGCGGGTGACCATGGCGAGGCGGTCGAGCAGGGTCTCGGCGATGATCGGCGCGAGGAAATCGGCGCCGGCGGGCTGGCGGGCGATGCGGTCGCGCTGGGCGCGCTGGCGGGCCGGGGAGAAGAGCGGGGGCTGCGACATGCGGCGCTTGTGCCGCCCCCGGCGATGCTTCACAAGTCCGCTATGGGGGAAGGCGGCGCGGATGATGCATCGGGGTGGCAAGCGGATCGCGCCTTGCGCCATATTGTCCGGACGATCGTCGACTATGCCCTGCCGCCGCGCTGCCCCGGATGCGGCCTCGTCGTCGATGACGACCGGCAGTTCTGCCTCTCCTGCTGGTCGTCGCTGACCTTTCTCGACGGACCGGCCTGTTCGCTCTGTTCGATCCCGCTGCCCGCCGCCTTGCCCGGCCCGGTGACTTGCGGCGCCTGCCTTGCCGCGCCGCCGCCGTTCGACGGCGCTCCGTCCGCGGTTGCTTACGGACCCGTGGCGCGCACCGTCGCGCTGCGGCTCAAATATGGGCGGCGCGTCGGGCATGCGCGGCTGATGGCACAGCTGATGGCACGCCCGCTCGGCAAGCTCGCGGATGCGGAGCCGGTGTTGCTTGTCCCGGTCCCGCTCCATCGCTGGCGCCTCTGGTCGCGCGGCTTCAATCAGGCGGCGCTTGTTGCCGACGAACTGACGCGGCTCACCGGTGTCCCGCACGACCATGATCTCCTGCTGCGGACCAAGGCAACGAAAGCGCTTCGCGGCCAGGGGCGGCGCGAACGCGAGCGGATCGTCGCAGGTGCCTTCGCGCTGGGGAATGACGCGAAAGAGAGGGCGGCGGGCCGGCATCTGGTGCTGATCGACGATGTCCATGCGAGCGGCGCGACGCTGCGCGCGGCGGCGCGGGCACTTCGTCGCAGCGGAGCGGTGCGCGTTTCGGCGCTTAGCTGGGCCCGGGTCGTTCCCGACGCGCTGATGACCAGCAACATATTTGACTTTGCGCGCGTTGATTCCGATATGATGGACGAAAGGATGACAGGATAGCCGCATGGCGAAGATCGAAATCTTTACCAAATTCTTCTGCCCCTATTGCTCGCGCGCGAAAGCGCTGTTCGACAAGAAGGGCGCCGCCTATCAGGAAATCGACGTGACGATGGATCGCGCCGGGTTCGACGCGATGGTCGATCGCGCCGGCGGCGCGCGCACCGTGCCGCAGATATTCATCGACGGAAAGCATGTCGGCGGCAGCGACGACCTTGCCGCGCTCGACGCGCGCGGCGGGCTCGATCCCCTGCTCGGCGCGGGATAATCCCGTGATCGTCTTCGACCTTTGCTGCGCGGCCGGCGATCACCGGTTCGAGGCATGGTTCGCGAGCAGCGACAGCTTCGCCGACCAGCAGGCGCGCGGACTGATCGCCTGCCCGGTCTGCGGCGACAGCGCGGTTGCGAAGGCGGTCATGGCGCCGCGGGTCGGGGCGAAATCGAACCAGCAATCGGGTGCAATTGCCAAACCTGCCGAGGTTTCGGCGACCGGTGAGCCTTCGCCCGAACTGGTGCGCAAGGTGATCGCGGAGATTGCGGCGAAGCAGGCCGAAATGCTGCCGCAGTCGCGCTGGGTCGGGCGCGATTTCGCCGACGCCGCCCGCGCGATGCACGAAGGACGGGCGAAGGAAGACCTGATCCACGGTCAGGCCTCGCCCGAACAGGCGGCGGAGCTCCGCGAGGATGGCATCGCCGCGATGCCGCTCCTCGTCCCTATCGCCCCGCCCGACGCGGTGAATTGATCGCCCGCCGATTGACGCTGGACGCCTCGCGCCGCTAAACGGACGCCGCGTGCACCCGTAGCTCAGCAGGATAGAGCATCAGATTCCTAATCTGGGGGCCACAGGTTCGAATCCTGTCGGGTGCACCACTTCCCGGTTGGGTGGCACAATAGATTTTGTCATCGAGGGCAGGGGGTGAATATGCTGAAACAACGTCTCGAGGCCGCCAACGATGTTGCGCGCAAGCTGGTCGAAGCGGAGCGTGCGATCGAAAACGCGATTGCCGCGACTGGCGTACTTGCCGGTGCGCTTGCGCAGGGGCAGGCGAGGGTGGGGTTATCCGCGGTTGCGGCCGATCCGGCTTATTCGCATTTGGCGGTCAGTTTCGCCGGGCTCTTCCAAGCGCATGCTAATATGGTGGCTCTCCATAAGGAACTCGAAATGATCAAGGACGCCATCGGACTTCGCAATTTCCGTATCGAAGGCACCGGCGATGCGACCAAGATCCTGCGACCGACGGGCGGAAATGATCGGGTAGCCCCTAAAGCACAGGTAGCGTGAAATCGATGCTCGTCACCTTCACTTGGCTCTGAGAGAGCGCCGCTTTGAATCGGCCGGGGGGTAGGATATCAGGGGCATTCACAGGCGAGGCGGGACGATGGTGAGAGAGGGCGCGCTCAAGCTGAAAGCGCAGCTATTCTGCGGCGACGAGCCCGCGATCGGCCCCGGCAAGGCGGACTTGCTCGAGGCGATCGATCGCGAAGGGTCGATCTCGGCGGCGGGGCGGTCGCTGGGGATGAGCTATCGCCGGTCGTGGTTGCTCGTCGACAGCATGAACCGCTGTTGGATCGAAAGACTCGTCGAAACGACGGCGGGCGGCGGAGCAGCGAAAGGCGCCCGGCTGACCGATTGCGGCCGGACGGTGCTGGCAAGCTATCGTGCGCTCGAACGCCGGCTGGCCGATGCCGCGCGGCGCGGGGGATTGGACGAGCTGACCGCGCTGATGCGCGCTGCGCCGCTGCCGCCGAGCGCGAAGCCCTGACGCGCCGGCGTCAGGGCAGCTTTGCGACCAGCGCTGCGATCGACGGCGTGGAGCTTGCGGCGATCTGCAGCAGATAATCCCCCGGGGTCAGCGAAAAATCGACCATCTTGCGGATGCCCGAGCATTGCGGACCATGGCCGTGCGCGGTCGACGCGAGTGCGCTGCCACCCTGAATCACGTCGACCCACGCGCCCGCGCCCAGCGCGACGCGGTAGCTGCCCGCCGTCTCGACGTGAAAAGCGAGGAGACCGGCGTGCGTTTCGCCTTCGCCGGGCTTGCCCGGCGGCGCAGCGAACCGGACCTTGCCGGCGGGTTGGAGCGCGACATCGGCGGCGCGGCCGATCGCGATGGGTGACGTTTCGGCCGCGGCGGCATCGGTCGCTGCCGTGAGCGTGCTGCGCGACGTCCACCCCGCCAGTTCGGCGGGGAGCGCCGTGCTGCCGGTCGTGCAGTCGGGCTCTTCCGCATAAGCGGCGCCGGGCGCGGCCAGCGCAAACGCCGTCATTGCGGCAAAAAAAGAGCGGCGCATGCTTTCCCTCCGAGGCAACCAATGTATATGGCCGTATATAGAGATTCGCCCAAAAGCAATGGCGATCTGCGACATAAGGGGAATTTCCATGCGACTGCTTCTTTTCGTAACGACGGCGCTCGCCGCCGCCGTCCCGGCCCATGCCCAAGCGTCCGACGAAGCAATTGCCGCGAAAGACAGCGCCTTCACGCTCGGCCAGATCGTCGTCACCGCGCCGCGTTCCGAGGATATCACGATCGGGACCGAAACGCTGTCGTCCGAAGCGATCTACACCTTCAACCGCAACACGCTCGACGAGGCGGTCAACCTGATGCCCGGCGTATCGTCGGCGAACAGCGGCGGCTCGCGCAACGAGCGGCTGATCTTCGTCCGCGGGTTCGACCGCTTTCAGGTGCCCGTGTCGCTCGACGGGATCCGCGTCTATCTGCCCGCCGACAACCGGCTCGACTATGGCCGCTTCCTGACCCCCGACATTGCCGAAATCCAGGTCGCCAAGGGCTATGCCTCGGTGCTCGACGGCCCCGGCGCGATGGGCGGGGCGATCAACCTCGTGACGCGCAAGCCGACCAAGGCGCTCGAAGCCGAGGCACGCGCGACGATCGATCTCGACCGCGACGTCGATTATGCCGGTTACAACGTCTTCGCGCTGCTCGGGACGCGGCAGGAAAAATTCTACGCGCAGGCGTCGTACACGCGCAACTTCCGGGACCATTGGGACCTTGCCGGCGGTTATGTCCCCGCGCCGGGTTCGGCCGAAGACGGCGGCGAGCGCGATTTCTCGCGGACGCGGGACTGGCGCGTGAACGCGAAATTCGGCTTCACGCCCAACGATACCGACGAATATTCGATCAGCTATACGCGGCAGGAAGGCGCCAAGAACGCGCCGCTGCACGTTACCGATCCCACTACCATGCCGTTGCCAGAGGGCGCGCCCAACCCGCGTTTCTGGACTTGGCCCTATTGGAATATCGAGAGCATATATTTCCTGTCAACGACCGCGCTCGGCGACCAGGCTACACTCAAGACCCGCGTCTATCGTAACACGTTCGACAATCTGCTGCGTTCGTTCAACGACGGAACCCAGACGACGCAATCGCTCGCGCGCGCGTTCGACAGCTACTACGCCGACGAGGCGTGGGGCGGATCGGCCGAACTGGCGGTTCAATTGACCGAAGCCAATCGCTTGACGCTGGCCGCGCATTACCGGCGCGACGAGCATCGCGAGCGGCAGGATGGCTTCTATAACAGGGTGCCGAGCAGCAGCGGTCCGCCGATCGCCTATAGCGAGCCCTGGCAGTCGACGGTCGAGGACACCTACAGCATTGCCGGCGAGAATGTGCTGGCGCTCAGCCCGACGCTGACCCTGACGCTGGGGGCGAGCTTCGACTGGCGCGACCTCAAGAAGGCCGAGGAATATACCATCTCCTTCACCTCGCCGGGGCGCCTGTTCGAATATCCGCTGGCCAACGCTTCGGCGTTCAACTGGCAGGGCCGGATCGAATATCGCCCCGACGATGCGACACGCCTGCATGCGAGCGTCTCGCGCCGTTCGCGTTTCCCGACGATCTTTGAACGATTCAGCACCCAGTTCGGCAATGCGGCGTCGAATCCGGGGCTCGAACCCGAACGGGCGACGAATTTCGAGATTGGCGGATCGCGCGATTTCGGCGGCGTCCATGTCGAGGGTACGGCCTTCTACAGCAACATCGACGACGCCATCGTGTCGGTGCGGCCGCTCGGATTCCCGGCCAATACCAGCCAGCGTCAGAATCTGGGCAGCGCCGAATATTATGGCGCCGAACTGGCGCTGACCGCGCACGTCGGACCCTCGCTCGAACTCGGCGCGAACTACACTTGGACGCATCGCTCGTTTGACATCGCAGCGGGGGCGGCGGGAACCGTAATCCCGGTATTCCGTCTGACCGACGTGCCGGCGCATAAGGGATTCGCCTATGTTGACTGGTCGCCGCTGGCCGGGCTGAGCATTGTGCCGAGCGTCGATATTGCCTCCAACCGGACGACGTTGGATACGTTTTCTCCGGTCTTCTATTACCGCACCGGCAGCTATATTCAGGCGAATCTGCGCATCGACTATGCGCTGCGCGACGGCATCGAGATCGGCGTCGGCGCGCGCAATCTGTTCGACGACAATTATGTCCTGACCGACGGCTTCCCCGAACCGGGACGCAGTTTCTTCGCGAGCATCCGGGCGCGTTACTGAGCGCCCGGAACCCTTTCGGCGCTGCCGCGCTATGAAGGGCGATGGAGCTCAACGCGCCGATACTCGTCCACTGGATCGACTTCGACCTGCTGTCGCGGCTGGGCGTTGCGGCGGTACTCGGATTGCTGCTCGGCCTCGACCGCGAGATTCGCGGGCATGAGGCGGGGTTCCGCACGCACGGGCTGATCTGCTTTTCGGCGGCGATGATGACGGTGTCGATCATCGCGCTTTACACCCAGATCGGCGGCGAACGCTCCGATCCGTTGCGCATCTATGAGGCGACGGGCGCTTTCATCGGTATCATCGGTGCCGGGCTCATCGTGTTCAGCAAGGGCGAGGTCAAGAATCTCACCACCGCAGCGCATCTGTGGCTGGCGGCGGTGATCGGCATCGCGTGCGGCGCAGCGCAATGGCCGCTGGTGCTGATCGGATCGGCGATCAGCGTGATCATGTTGACGCTGCTCGGCTTCGTCGAGGCACGATGGGAGCGCAAGCGTGCCGGCGAAGGGCAGGCCGGCGAGCGTTAGAGCGTCGCCGAAGCCTGCATGACCTGCCGCCCGTCTGCGGCGAATGCGCCTAGTTCGAGTTCGGCGTCTTGGCCGCGCAATGACAGATGAAGGGGCTCGCCGCAGATCGCCGGGGACACGCCGCGGAAAGCGAAGCTCTTCAGGCGATTGTCACCATACTCGCGCTGCGCGAGATCGAGCAGCAGCGTCGCGGTGAGCGGACCATGGACGACGAGGCCGCGATAGCCCTCTTCCTCGGTCGCATAGGGCAGGTCATAGTGGATGCGGTGGCTGTTGAAGGTCAGCGCCGAATAGCGGAACAGCAATGCTTCCGACGGGACGAGCATGCGGTGCGCGTCCCAGCCCGACGGGTCGAAACCATCATCGCCCGGCGGTGGCGGAGCAGGCGGGGCTCCGGCGGGGGCGGGTTCGCGGAAGACGATCGATTGGGTTTCGCGCACCGCGAGGGTGCCGTCGCCACGGGTTTCGTGTGCGACCTCGGCGAAGACGAGCTTGCCGGTGCCGCCCTGCTTTTCGGTGATCGCGGCGACGCGCGAGGTCCGGATCACCGACTGGCCGGGACGCAGCGGGGCGAGGAACTCGACCTTGCTCGCGGCCCACATGCGGCGGGGTAGGGGGATGGGTGGCAGGAAGCTGTCGTCGCTGTCCGCGCGCACCGGATGGCCGTCGGCGCCGAGGATCGCGCTCGGCGCGTCGGGCAGGCAGAGGCACCAGTGATAGGCCTGCGGGACGCTGTCGTCGGCAGGCGCGTTGCGGTCGAGCGTCGCCAGCCAGCGCGCGGCCGCGGCATCGTCGATGCGGTCGCTACGCGTTTCGATCCGGCCGATCCATGCGTCCCACTCGCTCATCAATTGCGTCCTCCGGTCAGCCCGCGCGCGATCACCTGTGCCTGAATTTCCGCCGCGCCCTCGAAGATGTTGAGGATGCGCGCGTCGCAGAGGATGCGGCTAATCTCATATTCTAGCGCATAGCCGTTGCCGCCGTGGATCTGCAGCGCGGCGTCGGCGTTCGACCATGCCGCGCGGGCGCCGAGCAGCTTTGCCATGCCCGCCTCGATATCGCAGCGCTTGCCCGAATCCTTGGCGCGCGCGGCGGCGTAGCTCAGTTCGCGTGCCATCACGAAATCGACGAGGCTCATCGCGAGCTTGTCCGACACGCGCGGGAAATGGACGATCGCCTTGCCGAACTGCTTGCGATTGATCGCATAATCGAGCCCGAGTTCGAGCGCGCGGCGCGCGACGCCGACCGCGCGCGCGGCGGTCTGGATGCGGGCGCCCTCGAAGGTGCGCATGAGCTGTTTGAAGCCCTGGCCTTCCTCGCCGCCAAGTAGGGCGTCGGCGGGTGCGGTCATGCCGTCGAACTGCAGCGCATATTCGCGCATGCCGCGATAGCCCAAGACCTCGATCTCGCTGCCGGTCATGCCGGCGGCGGGGAAGGGATCGGCCTCGGTGCCGCGCGGCTTGGGGACGAGCAGCATCGAGAGGCCGGCATAGCCTTTGGCATCGGGCACGGTGCGTGCGAGCAACGTCATCAGGTCCGAGCGCGCGGCGTGGGTGATCCAGTTCTTGGCGCCGTCGATGATCCAGCAGTCGCCGTCGCACCGCGCCTTGGTCTGGAGCGCGCCGAGGTCCGAGCCGACATCGGGTTCGGTGAACACCGCGGTGGGCAGGATTTCGCCGCTGGCGATCCGCGGCAGCCATGCGGCCTTTTGCGCGTCGGTGCCGCCGAGGACGATCAGCTCGCCCGCGATTTCCGAGCGCGTGCCGAGCGAGCCGGTGCCGATCCAGCCGCGTGACAATTCTTCGGTGACGATGCACATGACGAGCTTGCCGAGGCCGAGGCCGCCGAACTCTTCGGGAATGCAGACGCCGAAGGTGCCGAGATCGGCCATCGCCTGCACCGTCGTATCGGGGATCAGCGCGTTGGCGAGGTGCCAGCCGTGCGCGTGCGGGATGATCGCCGCGTCGGTGAAGCGGCGGTATTGCTCTCGGATCGCGTCGAGGTCGGCGTCGTGGAGCGTCTCGCTGGGCCAATCGCCCCCGGCCAGCGCGGCCGCGAGTTCGGCGCGGGTCGCGGCATGGTCGGCGTCGAGCAGGCCGGCGCAGGCTTCGGCGAGCGTGCGCGCGGCGCCGCCGAGGCCGAGGTCGGCGGGGCGGAAGATTTCGTTCTGGCCCATCGGCAGGCCGCCGGTAAGCTGGCCGATGCTTTCGGCGAAGGCGAGGGTGGCGATCTGGGCGTCCAGCGGGTTGAGGTCCGAGCCGGAATCGCACCAGTCGAGTGTTGCTTCCAGCGCCGCAGCCGTTGTCGCGACCCACGCAAAGCCGTGCGCCGCGCGCTGCTCGCTGTCGATCGGGTTGGCCGCCAGCCGGTCGGTGAGCGCGGCTTGCGCTGCACCGCGGTAGGCCTGTGCGGCTTGCAGGGCGAGCCGCAAATCCATCAGGCGGCGCGCTCGAAGATCGCGGCGATGCCTTGGCCGCCGCCGATGCACATCGTCTCGAGCCCGTAACGGCCGTCGCGGCGCACCAGTTCGCGGGTCAGATTGGCGAGGATGCGTCCGCCGGTCGCGCCGATCGGATGGCCGAGCGAAATGCCCGAGCCGTTGACGTTCAAAATCTCGTTGCGGCCGTCGTCGTCCGACCAGCCCCAACCCTTGAGCACCGCGAGCACCTGCGGCGCGAAGGCTTCGTTGAGTTCGACGAGGTCGATGTCGTCCCAGCCGAGGCCGCTCCGCGCAAAGAGCCGTTCGACCGCAGGGACGGGGCCGATGCCCATCCGGCTGGGGTCGCAGCCCGCAGCCGCCGAGCTGTGGTACCAGGCGATGGGCGTCAGCCCGAGTTCGTCGAGCTTGTCCTCGGCGACGACAAGACATGCGGCGGCAGCATCATTCTGCTGGCTGGCGTTGCCCGCGGTGACGACGCCGCCTTCGAGCGGGCGCAGCTTGCCGAGCGATTCCAACGTCGCGTCGGCGCGATAGCCCTCGTCGTGCGCGAAGACGACCGGATCGCCCTTTTTCTGCGGCACCGGCACGGGGACCAGTTCGTCGTCGAACAGCCCGTTTGCCCAGGCGGCGGCGGCGCGCTGGTGGCTGCGGACGGCATAGGCGTCGCACGCCTCGCGGCTGATATCATAGTCCCTGGCGAGATTTTCGGCGGTTTCGATCATCCCGCTGATCACCCCGAAACGCTCGACCGGCTGCGACATCACACGGCCGCGGGTCAGCCGGTCGTGGAGCGTCAAATTGCCCGCGCGCACGCCCTTCCTGATGTCGATGCTGTAATGTTCGACGTTCGACATCGATTCGACGCCGCCCGCGACGACGACGTCGGACATGCCGGTCTGGACCATCATCGCGGCGTTGACGATCGCCTGCAATCCCGAGCCGCAGCGCCGGTCGAGCTGGTAGCCGGGAACCTCGAGCGGCAGCCCCGCCGCGAGCCACGACCAGTGGCCGATGCACGGCGCTTCGCCATTGCCATAGCCCTGCGAAAAGACGACGTCGTCGACGCGCGCGGGATCAATCTTCGTGCGTTCGATCAGCGCCTTCAGGATGACGGCGCCGAGATCGCCGGCAGTCATTGACGACAGCGCGCCGCCGAACTTGCCGACGGGGGTGCGGATCGGGGCGACGATGGCGGCGCGGCGCAGGGTCATTTCGGGTCTCCGGTGTTGGCGGTACCGACGATGCCGGCGTCGATCAGGCGGGCAATCTCGCCCGAGGATAGCGAGAGGCAGGCGGCGAGTATTTCTTCGCTGTGCTGGCCGTTCAGCGGGGCGGGACGCGGTGGTTCGCGCTCCGCCTGCGGGATCGTCGAGAAGGCACCTGCGGCGGGGTAGGCGAAACCGCTGGGGTTGGCGGCGCTGCCGAAGATCGGGTTGTTCGCGACGAGCGCCGGGTCCTGCACGGCGTCGGCCATCGTGCGGTATGCCGAGTGGACGATTCCGCCGGCGTCGAAGGCGGCGGCGAGGTCGGCGTGGTTGCGCGCGGCGATGGCCTGCTCGAACAGCGGATAGAGCGCGTCGCGGTGGGCGAAGCGGAGGCCGTCGTCCTTGGCGAAGGATACGCTGCGTTCGCTCTCGATCGCGGCGATCGCATCGCCAAGATTCAGCGCGGCGATCAGGTTCGCCCATTGGCGCGGGGTGACGACGACGATCATCGTTCGCTCGCCATCGCGCGTCACGAAATCGCGGCCGAACAGGCCATAGACGGCGTTGCCGAGCCGCGGCCGGTTCTCGCCCGAATAGAGCACTTCGGCGATGCCGCCGAGGTTGGCGACGGTGCCGATCGCGACGTCGGAGAGCGGGATGCGAACCTCGCCGCCTTCGCCGCTGACGCCCCGCCGCTGGATTGCCGCGAGCAGCGCGAAGGCGGCGTAGGCGCCGGTGAGCAGGTCCCACGCGGGCAACACATGATTGACCGGCTCAGGTCCGGCGCCGGTGAGCATCGGATAGCCGACGCTGTTGTTCACGGTGTAGTCGAGCGCGGGCGAGCCGTCGGCCCAGCCCATCACGCGGACGGTGATGAGGTCGGGCCGGCCTTCCGCCAGCTTTTCGTGCGACAGGAATCCGTCGACCGGAAAGTTGGTAATGAACTGGCCCGTTGCGCGCACCAGCTCCTTGAGCAGCTCGCGCCCCTCGGGCCGGGAAAGATCCAGAGCGACCGACTTTTTCGCGCGGTTGAGATTTTCCCAATAGAGCGAGTTGTTTTCGGCCGTCACCGGCCAGCGGCGGAAATCGGGGCCGCCACCGATCTGGTCGACGCGGATCACTTCGGCGCCGAATTGCGCGCAATAAAGCCCGGCCGTGGGCGAGGCGACGAAGGACGACGCCTCGATCACCGACAGGCCGGACAGCAAGGAATACATCAGTTCGCCGCCGCAAATTCGCGCAACATATGCTTGGCGATCTGGAGCTGCAGGATCTGCGTCGTGCCTTCATAGATGCGATAGATGCGGGCATCGCGGAAGAAACGCTCGGCGTCATATTCGGCGAGATAGCCGGCGCCGCCATAGACCTGCACGCACGCATCGACGACGCGGCCGCACATTTCGGACGCGAAGACCTTGAACGCCGCGGCCTTGCGCAGGACATTCTCGCCCGCGTCGGCGCGGCGCGTAACGTCCTCCATCATGCATTCGGCGGCATAGATGTCGATCTCGCTCTGCGCGAGCATCTGCTGGATGAGCTGGAAATTGGCGATCGGTTCGCCGAACGCCTTGCGCTCGGTCGCGTAGCGCACCGCGCTGTCAAGCGCGCGGCGGGCATAGGCGGTCGCGGCGGCGCCGACCGACATGCGGCCGTTGTCGAGGCTCATCATCGCATAGGCAAAGCCCTTGCCCAGCTCGCCGCCGAGCAGCGCCTCGCCGCCGACGCGGACATCCTCCATGATGATGTCGGCGATATGGCTGCCCGACTGGCCCATCTTCTTGTCCGACTTGCCGACCGTCACCCCCGGCGTGTCCATCGGCACGATGAAGGCCGAGACATGGGCGTTCTTGGAAAGGTTCTCCTTGCTTGTGCGCGCCATGATCAGGGCGACCTTCGCAAAGGGCGAATTGGTGATGTAGCGCTTGGTGCCGTTGAGGACCCAGCCGTTGTCGGTCTGCACCGCGGTCGTCTGGAGCCCTGCCGAGTCCGATCCCGAGCCGGGCTCGGTCAGGCCGAAGGCGGCGATCTCGCCCGCCGCGACGCGCGGCAGCCATTCGGCTTTCTGCGCCTCGGTCCCGCCATTCTTCAGCGCCGAGGCGAACATGCCGAGGTTGATCGAGATGATCGAACGGAACGCCGGCATCGCATAGGAGAGCGTATGGATGGTGCGGACATATTGGCTGACGTTCATCCCCGAACCGCCATATTCCTCGGCCATCGTCAGCCCGAACAGGCCCATCTCGCGCATCTCGGACAGGATGTCGGCCGGGATCGCGTCGGTCTCGATGATCGTCTGTTCGGCGGGGAGCAGCCGCTCGCGGACATAACGCTGCAACTGTTCGATGAACTGCTCGAAGACATCGGCATCCATGCCGGGGTTGGGATTGCTCATATCGGCCTCCTGTTCAGCGTCATAGGCCGATAGGCGCATCGCCGCCAATATTCAATATTCAGAATTGCTTTTTATATGTATGAAAACTATCAGGCCGCATGACCGGTCCCGTCCGTTCCGTATCGCAGGCCATGGCGATCCTGCGCCTGCTCGCCGAAACGAGCCCGCTATCGCTGTCCGACATCGGCCGGATGGTGGGCGTCAGCCCGTCGAGCTGCCTCAACCTGCTCAAGACGCTGGCGGGCGAGGGCGCGGTGGAACGCGATGCGCGGACGAAAACCTATCGGCTCGCCCCGGCGTGGGCGATGCTCGGCGTGCTGCGCGATGGCGACGCGCAAAGGCTCGTCGAACGCGCCCGGCCGCTGATGGCGGAGCTCGCGCAATCCTTCGATGCCGCGGTCGGGCTGTGGAAAATGGTGTCGCGCGAGCGGACGCGGTTGATCGCGCGGGCGGAAAGCGATGCTGGGATGCGCCTCCACCTCGCCGACGATCAGCGCCAGCCGCTCGGCGGCGGTGCGGTGGGGAGGGCGCTCGCCGCGATGCAGGGCGTCGACGATATCGAACTCGCCCGCCGCTTTGCGCCGGTCCGCTGGCAGGCCGATCTGCCGCTCGAAACCTATATCGCACAGGTTCGCGAGGCGGCGCGCCGGGGCTTCGCGCTCGACGAGGGCTTTGCCCATCGCGGCGTGTGCACCGTCGCGGTCGGAATCACCGGTGCCGCGCCGGGCTTTTGCATTTCGGCCTCGATCTTGGTGGGGTCGCGAAGCGGCGAAGATATTGCGGCGCTGGGCGCCGGGCTCGGGGCGCTGGCCGCGGCGCTCTAGGTCGGCGGAGTCCTCGCGAGCGCGGACAGCCACAGAGAGCCCAGCTCGACATCGATCCAGTCGGCGGCAAAGGGGTCGAGCCCCGAACCGGGATAGAGGCAGAATTCGCCGAAATAGGGCCGCCCGCCGATGTCGTAGAAATCGACGCGCAGGAAGCTGGTGCCGCGCGCGAGCGTTTCGGCGGCAGCGAGCATGGCGGCGAGCGAAGGCGGCGGGGCAGGGCAGTCGCGCGCCGGGACGAGCTGGCGCCAGTCGCGGTCGTGCAAAATCCAGCGATGCTGCTCGCCGCGGCCGAGATGGACCTGGATATGTGTCGCGGTGCCGCCGAAGACGTAGATCTTGTAATCGATGGGCAAGGGCAGGCGGCCGCCGAGCAGCGGCTCGGCAAACAAGCCGCGGAGGACGTCGCGATAGGCCCATTCGTCGAGCCAGCCACCATAGGCCACGCGTTGCCAGCGGTCGGCGGTGCGCTGGATGCGGCGCCATTGGTGCGCGCCGGGGGCGCTGCACAGCACGGCATATTGATTGCAGCCGTGCCGCGCCTTGAGGATTGCGGGGAGCGCGAACGGTATGGTGGGCGGCAATTCGGTGCCGGTCCAGAGCGTCGGGACGATCCAGTCCTCGCCGAGCTGCGCGGTGGCGATCCGCTTGGCCGCGAGCTTATCCATCAACTCGGTCTGGGCCGGCGAACGGTCGTGGAGCTTGCGCCATTGGACCAGCTCGGTGAAGCGGCGCGGCGCCGCGAGGCGGAGGCGCCGGTGGTGGCGCACGGCGTAGAGCAATTCGACGCGCAGGCGTGCGAGCAGGGGGACGCTGCGGTTCGGCGCGACGGACGGGTCGAGCGCCAGGGCCGGCATCAGCGTGGCGGCGCGTTCGCGTCGGTGCCGCTGCCGCCGAGCGCCTGATAGAGCGCGACATAGGCGGTGAGGCGGTCGGTGCGGAGCTGGATCAGCGCGAGGTCGACCGCGAGCAGCGCGCGCTGCGCGTCGATCTGTTCGAGATAGGGCGAATAGCCGGCGCGGTAGCGGTTGGTCGCATGGCGCAGCGCGTCGGCGACCGCGGCGCGCTGGGCGAGAAGCGCCTGTTCTTGAATGCCCAAGCGGTCGATCACCGCGAGCTGGTCCTCGACCTCGCGAAACGCGGTGAGCACGGCGCGGCGATAGGCGAAGGCGGCCTGATCGCGCTGCGCGGTTGCGGCGTCATACTGGCCCTGCAGCCGCCCGCCCTGGAACAATGGCGCCAATATGCTGCCGCCGATCGACCAGATGCTCACCGGATCGGGCAGCGCCGACGAGATGACGGCGCCCGCCGACGCCGACAGACGGACTTGCGGCAGGAATTGCGCGCGGGCGACGCGGAGATTGGCGTCGGTCGCGGCGAGCGCATATTCGGCCTGCGCGATGTCGGGGCGGCGGCGGACGAGGTCGGACGGCAGTACCGCAGGCACCGCAGGCCGCGCCAGCGCGGCGAAATCCTGCCCGCGCCCGATGGCGTGCGGCGTATCGCCGACGAGCTGCGACAGGGCATTTTCCTGCCGTGCGATCGCAGCCTCGATTGCCGGAATCTGTTGCTCGGCGGCGCGATATTCGGCCTCGGCCTGCCGCAGTTCGAGCTGCGAGGTGTAACCCGCCTCGGCGCGGTCGCGCGCGATGCGCAGCGCTTCGCCGCGCGAGGCGAGCGTCTGTCGCAGGAGTTCGCGCCGCGCGTCGAGCGCGAGCAGGGTGATATAGCCGCTGGCGGTCGCAGCGCTCACCGACAGCGTCGCCGCCTCGCGCGCCGCCGCGACCGCCGCCGCATTGGCGCGCGCGGCCTCGACCTGCGCCGCATTGCGCCCGAACAGGTCGATTTCATAGGCTGCCTGAAAGGCGGGCTGCGCGGCGAAGCTTTCGGTGGCGACGCCGAAGGGATTGAGCGCGCGCTGCTCGGCGCCCGGCGCGTTCGCGCTCAACGTCGGCATCAACAGCGACCGCGCGACGCGTTCCTGCGCCCGCGCTTCGGCGACGCGCGCCGCGGCGATGGCAAGGTCGGCGTTGTTCGCGCGCGCCTGTTCGACCAGCGCCGTCAGTTGCGGGTCGCCGAAGCCGGCCCACCAGTCGCGCTCGCTTGCCGCCGTCGCCGGCATCGCGGTGCGCCAGTCGGCAGGCGGCGCGATATGGCTCGCCTCGGGGCGCGGGGTCAGCGCGGGCATGCAGCCCGCGAGTAGCAGCGGCAGAAGCAGGACCGGACGCGCGAAGCCCATCACTCGGCCCCGGTGTGCACGGTCGCGATCACCGACATGCCGGGGCCCAATCGCGCGGCGAGTTGCTGGTCCTTGTCGATGCGGATGCGGACCGCGATGCGTTGCGGCACCTTGACGAAATTGCCCGATCCGGTGTCGGGTTTGATCACGCTGAATTCGCTGCCGGCTGCCGGTGCGACGCTTTCGACATGGCCCGAAAGCTTGGCGCCGCCAAGCGCGTCGACGCGTAATGTTGCGCGCTGGCCGACGCGGATATTCGCGGTCTGCGCTTCCTTGAAATTGGCGACGACCCAGTGGCGTTCGGGGACGAGGTACATCATCTGCGTGCCCGGATTGACGAGCTGGCCGACGCGCACCGTCACTTCGCTGAGCTTGCCGTCGCGCGGCGCGCGAATGACGGTGTTTTCGAGGTCGATGTCGGCGAGGCCGCGCGCCGCCTTCGCATTTTCGACCCCTGCCTGCAGCCCGCCGCGCCCGACCCCGACCGAGCGCAATTGCTCGACCGCGATCTGGCGCTGCGCCTCGGCCTGACGCACCGCAGCTTCGGCCTGACGGAGCGCGGCGAGCGTCTGGTCGCGTTCGCGCAGCGACACCGACCCCGCATCGACCAGTTCGCCGACGCGGCGCATGTCGGCCTGCGCGCGGGCAAGCTGCGCGCGTGCGTTGGCGACCGACGCGTCCTGAAGCTGGATCTGCGCCTCGGCCGAGCGGCGGCTCTGCTCGCTGTTGTCGAGCGAGGCCGATTGCGCGGCGATGTTGGCGGTCCCCTGCGCGACGCGCTGGCGGTAGATGCGGTCGTCGATCCGCGCCAGCACCTCGCCCGCCTTGACGCGCTGGAAATCCTGCACCAGCACCGCGGTGACATAGCCGCCGACCTGCGGCGCGATGATCGTCGTCTGGCCGCGGACATAGGCGTTGTCGGTCGTCTGGCTCGACGGCTTGAACGGCGGCAACGCCCACGCATAGAGGATGGCGAGCGCGCCGATCAGGATCAGCGAACCGAACAGGACGATCCGCCCGCGCGAGCGCGGCGGTTGCCAGCCTTCGTCGCCTCCCTCGGCGGGCGCGGCGGCGGGTTCGGGCGGCGGCGCCGGTTTCGTTGGCGCCGGCGCAGGCTTCGCGGGCTTCGCCGCCGCTGCGTCGCTTTTGTCAGGCACGTCGTTCATTGATTTCCCGCCCTCATTTTCTGAAGCGCCTCGAGTTCGGCAGCGAGTGGATTGAAGCCGCGCCGGCGATCGTAGAGCCAGCGCACGAACATGACGACAAAGGCAAGCGCCGAAAGCGCGCCGATGACGAAGAAGGTGTCGTTGAAGGCGAGGATCGCCGCCTCGCGCGCGGCTTCGCGCACAACCTGCGCCCCCGCGCTCGCGCTGCGCAGTGCCGGATCGGTCATCGTCCCCGTCAGGCCGTTCGCAAGGGTCGCGATGCCCTGCGCGACGTCGGGGTTGCCCGGCGACAGGCTCTGGCCGAGCGTCATCAGGTGCGACTTGGTGCGCAGCGTGTGAAATGCCGACAGCGCGGCGACCCCGGCGAGGCCACCGAGCGTCTGCGACAGCCCGAACACCGCGACGAAGCTGACCAGATAGGACGGCCCCTTGGTCAGTGCGCGGAGCAGTCCTTCCATCAGCATCGGCCCCATGAAATAGACCGCGGCAAAGGCGATTGCGGCCTGCGAGAAATAGAGGTTCATCGGGCCCGTGCGCAGCCCCGAATGGGTATCGAGGAAGGCCCCGATCGCGATCACCGCGAGCGATATCAGTGTCTGGCGGCGGAGGTCCATCGGGTTGAGCGTGACGATCGACAGCAGCGCCCCGGCGAGCGTCGCGACCGCCAGCACGCTGTAATAGGAGACGAGCTGGTCGTTGACGAGGCCGATCGACGACAGGAGCCCCGTCGCGCCGAAATTCTGCTCCGACGTCAGCACGCGCACCAGCGCCCCGGTCAGGGCGAATTTGACGAGGTCGCGGCTGCCCATCCAGCGCGTCTGGAGCATCGGGTTCTTGCGGTTATGCTCGATCAGGAAAGCGGTGCCGATCAGCACCACCGACGCGGCGAGCGCGCCGCCGAGCCAGGGCGTCGACCACCACTGGATGCGCCCCTGCACCAGAAAGGCGCAGAACAGCCCGACCCCGGTGGCGAGCATCGGGAAGGTGAGGAGGTCGAGCTTTTCGAACGAGCGGATCGTCTCGCCCGGCGGCAGGTGGAGGATGTTGACGAGCCCGAAGGCGACGAGCGACATTGCGAATTGCAGCACGAACAGATTGGCGATGTCGCCGTCGGCGAGCAGCAGCGGCGAGATCGCGCGCGCCAGCGGCACCGCCACCTGCGTCAGTCCGATCGCGAGCAGAAAGCCCGCGATGCGCTTTTCCTGCGGCAGCCCCTGCATCAGGTAGAAGGCGGCAAGCGTGGTGAGGCCGCTCGCCGCGATCCCCGAAACGCCGCGCGCGATCAACTCCATCCGGTAGCCCGCGTCGAAAAGCTGCAGGAAATTGGCGAGCAACAGCGCGAGCATCATCGCGCGGACGAAGCGCTGGATGCCGAATTGCTGGCGCGACTTGTAGAGCAGGATGCTCATGCACGCGTTGGTCATATTATAGGCGACGGTGACCCAGCCGGCATCGACCGGGGTCAGGTCGAGATGCCCCTGCAACGCAGTGAGGTTGGCGATCAGCATCCCGTTCTGGAAACCGCCGACGATGGCGAGGAAGACGCCGATCAGGAAATAGGCGACCTTGCGGCGCACCGGATGGTCAGGCGACGCGGGCGAGCCCGGCATGAACGGGCGCTCGTGGGGTTTGAAGACATAATCGCTGCCGCCGGGGGCAGGGGACGAACGCGACTCAGCCATCGCGTATAGCGATAGACCTTCGCGGCGCCGGTTTCGACCTGTTTCAGTCGCGCCCGCCAAGCCGTTCGGCGAGGAAGTCGATGAAGACGCGAACGCGCGCGGGCAAGGTCGAGCCGCCGAGGAACAGGGCGTGAAAGGGCTCGATATCCCCGGGGTTATGATCGGCGAGCAGTTCGACGAGCCGCCCGTCGGCGAGCGCGTCGGCGACGTTGAAGCGACCGACGCGGGCGATGCCGACCCCGTCGATGGCGAGCTGGACGACGGTATCGCCGTTATTCGCTTCGACCGCGGGCGTGATCGGGAGCTCGAAGACTTGGCCCGCACGCGCGAACGGCCACCACGGCTGGCGGCGGCGGAAATTGAAGCCGAGGCAGCGGTGGGCGAGCAGTTCCTCGGGCTCGGCGGGGATGCCGTGGCGCGCCAGATAGGCGGGCGATGCGATCACGACGCGGTCGCTTTCGCCCAGCCGCCGCGCGATCAGCGGGCTGTCGGGGAGCGGTCCGATGCGGATCGCGACGTCGGCGCGTTCTTCGACGAGGTCGATCACCGTATCGGTCAGGCTGATATCGACGAGAATGCCCGGATAAAGATCGAGGAATTCGCCGAGCAGCGGCACGATCCGGGTGCGGCCATAGGACAGCGTGGTGCTGACGCGCAGCCGCCCGCGCGGTGCCGCTTGCTCGCCGATCGCCTGTTCGACCTCGGCAAGGTCGGCGAGGATGCGGCGCGCGGCGTGATAATAGGCCTCGCCGTCGGCGGTCATCGCCAGCGCGCGGGTCGAGCGAAGCAGCAGCCGGGCGCCGAGCCGCGCCTCGATCCGGTCGATCGTCCGGCTGACCGCCGACGGCGTCAGGCCGAGGAGGCGGCCGGCGGCCGAAAAGCTGCCCTTGTCGATCACCGCGACAAAGATTTCCATCGCCCGGGCGCGGTCGCCGCCTTCGTCCATCTTTGCGTTCAATTCAAAAATCCTTCGCGCAACATCCCTCTAATTCCGGCGATGGGTCCAATCCATTTATGCCTCCAATTCGTAACCGAAAGGGTGGACGCATGAAACTCAATTTCCCGCTGCTGGCGCTGGCGACCGGTGCCTTCGGCATCGGCATCACCGAATTCGCCCCGATGGGGCTGCTTCCCGACATGGCCGAGGGGCTGGGGGTTTCGATCCCCGCCGCGGGGCTGCTGGTATCGGCTTATGCGCTCGGCGTCATGCTCGGCGCGCCGCTGATGACGCTCACCACCGCGCGGATGAAGCGGCGTACCTTGCTCATCGCGCTGATGGGCATCTTCACCCTCGGCAACTTCCTGTCGGCGATCGCGAGCGACTATGCGATGCTGATGGTCGCGCGCGTCATCACCTCGCTCAACCATGGCGCTTTCTTCGGGGTCGGATCGGTCGTCGCGGCGAGCATCGTGGCGCCCGAAAAGCGCGCGAGTGCGGTCGCGGCGATGTTCATGGGGCTGACGCTCGCCAACGTCATCGGCGTCCCGCTCGCGCCATGGATCGGCGAAAGCTTCGGCTGGCGCACCGCATTCGGCGGCATCGCCGTCTGGGGGCTGGTCACCATGGCCGCGCTGTGGTTCGCGCTGCCCGATACGCCGCAACCGGCGGGCAGCGACATGCGCGCCGAACTCGGCGTATTCCGGCGCCGCGAGGTGCTCGTCGCGCTGGCGCTGACCGCCATCGGATCGGCGGCGATGTTCACCGTCTTCACCTATATCGCGCCGATCCTGAAGGAGGCGACCGGCATCGGCACGCTGCATGTCACCGCGATGCTGGTCATCTATGGCCTTGGCCTGACGTTCGGCAACTGGCTGGGCGGCGTGTTCGCCGACCGGTCGATCGACCGGACGCTGATCGTCTCGCTTGCCGGGCTTGCCGCGACGCTGCTGATCTTCGCCGCCGCGATGTTCCAGCCGCTTGCCGCCGCAGTCACCATCTTCGTCTGGGGCGTTGCGACCTTTGCCATCGTCCCGCCGCTCCAGATGCGCGTGATGGAGGCGGCGTCGGACGCGCCGAATCTGGCCTCGGCGGTCAATATCGGCGCCTTCAACCTCGGCAATGCCGTCGGCGCGGCGGTCGGCGGCGGTGTAATCGGCCTCGGCCTCGGTTTCCCGGTGGTGTCGATCGCGGGGGCGGCGATGGCGGTCGCGGGCCTCGTCATCGTGCTGGTCTCGCGAAAGAAAGTGGCGGGCGGCACGGCAATCGCGATCTGAGGAGCGAATTTCGCCATCAATCGAAAAATTCGATCACAGGCGTAGATATTTTCGCTTTTCGCGATGCAACATAAATGGCTAGGGGGAGCCTCCAACCACAAAGGAGGCTCTCCATGTCCGTTCTCAACACCACCCTCAAACCCTTCAAGGCGACCGCGTTCAAGGACGGCAAGTTCGTCGACATCACCGACGCCGACGTGAAGGGCAAGTGGGCGGTCTTCTTCTTCTACCCGGCCGACTTCACCTTCGTCTGCCCGACCGAGCTCGAAGATCTCGCCGACATCTATCCGACGCTGCAGAAGATGGGCGTCGAGGTCTATTCGGTGTCGACCGACACGCATTTCTGCCACAAGGCCTGGCACGACACGTCGCCGGCGATCGGCAAGATCAACTATTATATGGTCGGCGACCAGAACCACGTGCTGTCGAACAATTTCGAAGTGCTGCGTGAAGGCGTCGGCCTGGCCGACCGCGGCACCTTCGTGCTCGACCCGCAGGGTGAAATCCAGCTCCTCGAAATCACCCCCGAGGGTGTGGGCCGCAACGCCGCCGAACTGCTCCGCAAGATCAAGGCGCTGCAGTACTGGGTCAGCCACCCGGGCGAAGTCTGCCCCGCGAAGTGGGAAGAGGGCGCCGAAACGCTCGCTCCCTCGCTCGACCTCGTCGGCAAGATCTAAGCCTGTCTGACACTATGCCGGGAGGGGCGGCGGCTGGACTGCCGCCCCACGGTTTCTCTTCCCCTTCCCGCAGGAGCTCTCCCCATGCTCGACGCCAATCTGAAGCAGCAGCTTCAAGGCCTCCTCACGAACCTTCGTGAACCGATCGAACTGATTTCGTCGCTCGGCGACGATGCCAAGTCGGCCGAGCTGGCGGATCTTCTGGACGAAATCGCCGCACTATCGGACATGGTCAGCGTGACCCGCGCCGACGACGACGCGCGCCGCCCGAGCTTCCTGATCCGCCGTGCCAGCGACGGGCAGGTCGCCGTGCGCTTCGCGGGCATTCCGCTCGGCCATGAATTCACTTCGCTCGTCCTCGCGCTGCTGCAGGTCGGCGGCCATCCGCCGAAGGTCGCGCCCGAGGTGCTGGAGCAGGTCGCGGCACTCGACGGCGACTATCATTTCGAAACCTATTTCTCACTGTCGTGCCAGAACTGCCCCGACATCGTGCAGGCGCTCAACTTGATGAGCGTCGTCAACCCGCGCATCACCCATACCGCGATCGACGGCGGGCTGTTCCAGACCGAGGTCGAGGATCGCAAGATCATGGCGGTGCCGACGATCTTCCTCAACGGCGAGACTTTCGGTCAGGGCCGGATGGAGCTCGAACAGATCCTCGCGAAGCTCGACAGCGGCGCCGAGGCCAAGGCCGCAGAGAAGATCGCCGCCAAGGAGGCGTTCGACGTGCTCGTCGTCGGTGGCGGCCCCGCGGGTGCCGCGGCGGCGATCTATGCGGCGCGCAAGGGCATCCGCACCGGCATCGCCGCCGAGCGCTTCGGCGGGCAGGTGCTCGACACGATGGCGATCGAGAATTTCATCTCGGTCCAGCACACCGAAGGGCCGAAGCTGGTCGCGCAGCTAGAACAGCACGTCAAAGACTATGACGTCGACATCATGAACCTGCAACGCGCCGAGAAACTGATCCCCGCGAAGACCGAAGGCGGCCTGCACGAAGTGAAGCTCGCCAGCGGCGCATCGCTGAAGGCGCGCACCGTGATCCTCTCGACCGGCGCGCGCTGGCGCCAGCTCGGCGTGCCGGGCGAGGATGCCTATCGCAACAAGGGCGTCGCCTATTGCCCGCATTGCGACGGCCCGCTTTACAAGGGCAAGCGCGTCGCGGTGATCGGCGGCGGCAACAGCGGCGTCGAGGCGGCGATCGACCTTGCGGGGCTCGTCGCGCATGTCACGCTGATCGAGTATGACAGCGAACTGCGCGCCGACGCGGTGCTCCAGCGCAAACTCGCCAGCCTGCCCAACATCAAGATTATCACCTCGGCGCTGACCACCGAAGTGCTCGGCGACGGCGAGAAGGTGACGGGACTTTCGTATAAGGACAGAAACAAGGACGAGCTGCACCAGATCGAACTCGAAGGCATTTTCGTCCAGATCGGCCTCGTCCCGAACACCGAATGGCTGAAGGAAGCCATCGCCCTGTCGCGACACGGCGAGATTGAGGTCGATTATCGCGGCGAGACGAGCCAGAAGGGTATCTTCGCGGCGGGCGACTGCACGACGGTGCCGTACAAGCAGATCGTCATCGCGATGGGCGAAGGCTCGAAGGCGGCGCTGTCGGCGTTCGACTATATGATCCGCCTGCCGGCCGAGGTGGAGGCCGCGGCGGCGTAAGATCATCCTCCCTGTCGCAAGTCGATCGGGAGGACCGTCATGCCATCGCGGCAAATCGCTTGGGCGGCATCCCGACCTGCCGCGCGAACGCCGTGCTGAACGCGCTCGCCGACCCGTAACCGACGGTGAGCGCGATCTCTTCGATCCGCCCAGCGCCGCGGCGCAGCAGATCCTTCGCGAGGTTCATCCGCCAGCCCAGCAGATATTCCATCGGCGGCACGCCGACGGTGCGCGCGAAGCGCTCGAAAAAGGCCGAGCGCGACAGCGCCGCCGCCTTCGCGAGTTCCGCAGTGGTCCACGCCCGCGCGGGCTCGGCGTGCATCCGTCGGATCGCCGCCGCGAGCCGCGGGTCGGCAAGGCCGCGCAGCAACCCCGGCGGCGTCGCCTCGCCGCCGACCGCGCGCAATGCCTCGACCAGCAAGATCTCGACCAGCCGCGTGAGCAGCAGGTCGCGCCCGGGCCGCTCGGCGCCCGTTTCCTCGCGCAGCATCGCGACCAACGCCGTCAGCCGCTCGGCCCCGCGCAGGTGGATCATCGCGGGCAATTGCGACACGAGCAGCCCCGCCTCGGGCGAGGCGAAGGCGAAATAGCCGCCGATCATCCGCACCTCGGGCGGGCCTTCGGCGCGGCCGTGCCGCACCTCGCCGGCCATCCCGGCGGTCGCATGCGGGTCGAGCAGGGCCGGTTCGGCGGGGACAAAGCCCGACATGGTAAAGCCGGGCGTTGCGGGCAGCAGAATGAAATCGCCTGCCTCCAAGGTCACCGCCTCCTGCCCGTCGACCGCGAGCCGGCACGACCCTTCGAGCACCGTACAGAAGCTCGGGTGCCCGAAATCCGAATAGCGGACCGCCCATGCCCCCGCGCCGCTGATCCCCTTCGAGAAAATGGTGCTGGGGCGAAGCAGCGCGATGACGTCGGAGAGGGGGTCGAGCATATTGGGACGATCAATAAAGAAATATGGATTATAAATTATAGATCGTCCGAAACGGCCGGTCTAGAGGCTTTTCGTCCCCTTATGAAAGGAACCACGACGATGAAGACCATCCTGATCACCGGCTGTTCGTCGGGCTACGGCCTCGAGACGGCCCGCCATTTCCACGCCAACGGCTGGAACGTGGCCGCGACGATGCGCACGCCGCGTCCCGATCTCTTCGAAACCTCCGACCGGCTGCGCATCCTCGCGCTCGACGTCACCGACCCCGACAGCATCGCGCTGGCGCTCGAACGCGCGGGCCCGATTGACGTGCTCGTCAACAATGCCGGCATCGGCCTGTTCGGCGCGCTCGAACATTCGCCGATGCAAAAGATCCGCGACGTCTATGCGACCAACACGCTGGGCACGATCGCGATGACGCAGGCGGCGATTCCGCAGATGCGGACGCGCGGTTCGGGGACGATCGTCAACGTCACATCGTCGGCGACGCTGGCGCCGTTCCCGCTCGCTGCCGCCTATACGGGCAGCAAGAGCGCGATTCAGGGCTTCACCGGCAGCCTCGCGCACGAGCTGGCGCCGCTTGGCATATCGGTGAAGCTGGTCGAACCGGGCTACGGCCCGACGACCGCCTTTGCGCAGAACACCGACATCCGGCTCGAAGATGTGTTGCCCGAACCCTATGGCAACTATGCCGCGCCGATCCTCGCCGCGATGGCGGCGCCTGCGCCGTTCACGACCGAGGCCGACGTCGCCGAGGCGGTATGGGCGGCCGTGCACGACACGAGCGGCCGGTCGCATTTTCCGGCCGGCGCCGACGCGCTGGCACTGGCCGGCGGATGATCAGGCCGGCTGGCCGGCCGGCCGCCGCGTTTGCAGCCAGGCCGCCAGCTTCGCGACGTCATCCGCACCGAACAGCAGCCCCAGCTTGCTGCGGCGCCAAAGGATATCGTCGACGTCGCGCGCCCATTCGCGCTCGATCATCCACTGGGCTTCGGCCGCGCTGAGGCCGTGGGCAATCTCGCCGCCCAGTGCGTCCCAGTCTTCGGCCTTGCCGAGCCAGGCGCGGGCGTCGGTGCCATAGGCCTTGACCACCCGGTCGACCGTCGCGGCGGGCAGGAAGGGATGGGCGAGCTTGTATTCGGCCTTGAGCGCGGCGGCGCCGTCGATCCCGAAATCGCCGCCGGGCAGCGGCGTTTTCGCGGTCCAGTGTCTGGTCGACACCGCATCGAGATAGCCTGCCAGTTCGTCGACCGCATGTTCGGCAACATGGCGATAGCTGGTGATCTTGCCGCCATAGATGGTGAGCAGCGGCGCGCCTTCGTCGACGTCGATATCGATCCGGTAGCCGCGCGTTGCGGCTTCGGGGCGGCCCGATCCGTCCTCGATCAGCGGCCGCACCCCCGAATAGGTCCAGACGACATCGGCGGGGGTAACCGGTTCGCGGAAATATTCGCTGGCGCCTTCGCAAAGATAGGCGATTTCGTCGGCGCTCGCATGCACCTCGGCGAGCGGTCCGTCATGATCCTGATCGGTCGTCCCGATCAGCGTGAAGTCGCGTTCGTACGGAATGGCGAAGAAGATGCGCCCGTCGGGAAGCTGGAAGAAATAGGCATAGTCGTGCGCGAACTTCCGGCGCACGACGATGTGCGAGCCGCGCACCAGCCGCATCCGGTAATCGGGCGGCGCCGAGGCGCGCGCAAGCAGGTCGAGCACCGCCGGGCCCGCCGCGTTGACGAGGCTCCGCCCAGTGAAGCGATAGCGATGCCCGCGATCGTCGCTGCCCTCGACCACCCATAGCCCGTCCTCGACGCGCATGGTTTCGGCGCGGGTGCGCGTCCGGATTCGCGCACCGCGCTCGGCGGCATCGCGCGCGTTGAGCAGCACGAGCCGGGCGTCGTCGACCCAGCCGTCCGAATATTCGAACGCGTGGACATATTGCGATTGGAGCGGCGCGCCCGCTTCGTGCTGCGCCAGATCGATCGAGCGCGTCGCGGGCAGCTTTTTCCGCCCGCCGATATGGTCGTAGAGAAACAGACCGAGCCTGAGCAGCCAGCGCGGGCGAAGGCCGGTGCGATAGGGCAGGACGAAGCGCAGCGGCCAGATGATGTGCGGCGCGATGCTCCACAGGATTTCGCGCTCTTTCAGCGCCTCCCGGACGAGGCCAAATTCATAATGTTCGAGATAGCGCAGCCCGCCGTGGATCAGCTTGGTCGATTTCGACGAGGTGCCCTGCGCAAGGTCGCCGGCTTCGAGCAGCAGCACGCGCGCGCCGCGTCCGGCGGCATCGCGCGCGACGCCGGCGCCGTTGACACCGCCGCCGACGACGATGACATCATAAGGCTGCGCGCTGTCGGGCATGGCTTTCCCTATGGCAGCGTGATGTGATTTGCCAAGGGGCGAAGATCGTTCGTGGTTTACGTATGCTCGTTGCATTCGGGCCACGCATTCGCCACGTCTGAAACATCGATCCAAGGGGATGAGCGTGAGCGTGAAAGTCGAGACATTGCTGCTGTTCGGCGCGACGGGCGACCTTGCGCAGCGCATGCTGTTCCCCTCGCTCTATAATCTCCACGTCGACGGGCTGCTCGCCGACACGCTGACGATCATCGCATCGGGCCGGTCGAAGATGGATCGCGCCGGTTGCCACGCGCTCGTCCGCGAAGCGCTGACCGAGCATCTTGCCGCCGATCGGCTCGACGAGACGCAGATCGAGGGCTTCCTCGACCGCATTGACTATTGCCCGGTCGATGCCGGCGCGGGCACCGGCTATGACGATCTCGCAGCGCTGCTCGGCGACCGGCTCGGCCGCCCGATCGGCGCTTATCTCTCGACCCCGCCGTCGATGTTCGGTCCAATTGCGCAAGGGCTCGCCGCCGCAGGGATCGCCTGCGCCGAATGCCGCATCGCGATGGAAAAGCCGATCGGCCACGACCTCGCCTCGTCGCGCGAGGTCAACGAGCAGGTCGGCAGCGCCTTTGCCGAAGACCATATCTTCCGCATCGACCATTATCTCGGCAAGGAAACGGTCCAGAACCTCCTCGCGCTGCGCTTTGCGAACATGCTGTTCGAACCGCTGTGGAACGCGCAGGCGATCGACCATGTCCAGATCACCGTTGCCGAGACCGTGGGGCTCGAAGGCCGTGTCTCCTATTATGACGGGGTCGGGGCGCTGAAGGATATGGTCCAGAACCATATGCTGCAATTGCTCGCGATCATCGCGATGGAGCCGCCCGCCAGCGTCTCGGCAACCGCGGTGCGCGACGAAAAGGTCAAGCTTCTGCGGTCCTTGCGCAAGCTGAGCGCCGCGGACGTCAAGGCGCACAGCGTCAAGGGCCAGTATACGAGCGGTGCGGTGGGCGGCGTCGCGGTTGCGGGTTATGCCGACGAACTCGGCCGGCCGTCGAACACCGAAACCTTCGTGGCGATCAAGGCCTATATCGACAATTGGCGCTGGAAGGGCGTGCCCTTCTACCTGCGCACCGGCAAGCGGATGCCGCAGCGCAAGTCGGAAGTGCTGATCCAGTTCAAGCCGGTGCCGCACAATATCTTCGCGCGTGTCGGCGCGGGCAAGCTCGACGCGAACAGCATGATCATCAACCTGCAGCCCGAGGAGAATATCCGGGTCAAGGTGATGGCGAAGCAGCCGGGGCTCGACCGCGACGGTGTGAAGCTGAAGGAAGTGACGATGGACGTGTCGCTCTCGCACAGCTTCGAGGGCGAACGGCGCCGCATTGCCTATGAGCGACTGCTGCTCGACTTCATCGAGGGCGAGCAGACCTTGTTTGTGCGCCGCGACGAGGTCGAGGCGCAGTGGCAGTGGATCGATTCGATCCTCGGCGCCTGGGCCGAGGTCGACATGGCGCCGCAAAATTACACGGCCGGAAGCTGGGGGCCGTCGAGCGCCATCGCACTGATCGAGCGCGACGGAGCGAGCTGGCATGATTGAGGAAATTGCATGTCGCCCCCGCGCAGGCGGGGGCCGCTGGCAGTGTGGCGCGAAGGCGATAGCGGCCCTCGCCTTCGCGGGGGCGACGAGGAAATTTTCATGACCACGCTCCACCCCGCCATCGCCGCCGTCACCGACCGCATCATCGCCCGCAGCGCCGCGCGCCGCGCTGCCTATCTCGACCTGATGGAACGCCAGCGCGAGGCGGGGACCAACCGCGGCAATCTGTCGTGCGGCAACCTTGCGCACGGCTTTGCGGCGGCGGGCGACGACAAGGTAGCGATCCGGACCGGCGCGGCGATGAACATCGGCATCGTCACCGCGTATAACGACATGCTGTCGGCGCATCAGCCCTACGGCCGCTATCCCGAGCAGATCAAATTGTTCGCGCGCGAGGCCGGCGTCACCGCGCAGGTCGCGGGCGGGGTGCCGGCAATGTGCGACGGGGTGACGCAAGGGCAGGCGGGGATGGACCTGTCGCTGTTCAGTCGCGACAATATCGCGCAGGGCACCGCGATCGCGCTGAGCCATGCGATGTTCGAGGGCGCGCTGCTGCTCGGCATCTGCGACAAGATCGTTCCCGGGCTGCTGATCGGCGCGCTGCGCTTCGGTCACCTGCCGCAGATATTGATCCCGGCCGGGCCGATGCCGTCCGGGCTTGCGAACAAGGAAAAGCAGCGCGTCCGCCAGCTCTATGCCGAGGGCAAGGCGAGCCGCGACGAACTGCTCGAGGCCGAGGCGGCGTCTTATCACGGCGCGGGCACCTGCACCTTTTACGGCACCGCGAACTCGAACCAGATGATGATGGAGCTGATGGGGCTGCATATCCCCGGCAGCGCCTTCACCAACCCCGGCACCAAATTGCGGCAGGAACTGACGCGTGCCGCGACGCACCGCATCGCCGCGATCGGCTGGGACGGCGACGACTATCGTCCGCTGGCGCGCTGCATCGACGAAAAGGCGATCGTCAACGCCGCGATCGGCCTGCTCGCAACAGGTGGTTCGACAAATCATGCGATCCATCTGCCGGCCATCGCGCGCGCGGCGGGGATCGTCATCGACTGGCAGGATTTCGACGAGCTGAGCCATGCGGTGCCCCTGCTGGCGCGAGTCTATCCGAACGGTGCGGGCGATGTGAACCATTTCCATGCGGCCGGCGGTATCGGTTTCGTCGTGCGCGAACTGCTCGGGGCGGGGCTGCTCCACGGCGACGTGCTGACCGTCGGCGGGAGAATGGCCGACTATGCCGCCGAACCCGTGCTCGTGAACGACGCACTCCACTGGCAACCCGCACCCGCCGAGAGCCGCGACTATACGATGCTGCGCCCCGTCGCCGAACCCTTCTCGCCCGACGGCGGCATGCGGCTACTTGCGGGCAATCTCGGCCGCGCGATCATCAAGACGAGCGCGGTGGCCGAGGATCGCTGGACGATCGAGGCGCCGTGCCGGATCTTCGACGACCAGAATCAGGTGCTGACCGCGTTCAAGGCGGGCGAGCTCGACCGCGACATCGTCGTCGTCGTCCGCTTTCAGGGGCCGCGCGCCAACGGCATGCCCGAACTGCACAAGCTGACCCCGGCGCTCGGGGTGCTGCAGGACAAGGGCTATCGCGTCGCCTTGCTGACCGACGGCCGTATGTCGGGGGCGAGCGGCAAGGTGCCCGCGGTGATCCATCTGTCGCCCGAGGCGCTGCCCGGCCCCGACGGCGTGAGCGGCCCGCTCGCTTACCTCAAGGACGGCGATATCGTCCGCGTCTGCGCGGTGAAGGGCGAAGCGATCGCGCTGGTCGACGAAGCCGAGTGGGCGGCGCGCACCCCCGCCATTGCCCCGCCGCCTGCGCTCGGCGTCGGCCGCGAGCTTTTCGCGCTGTTCCGCCATCACGCCGACGCCGCCGAAAAGGGCGGCTCGGCGATGCTCGCCGCCATGGAGACCATAGTTTGACCCAATCCATCGACCAGATCATGCGCCTTGCGCCGGTGATCCCGGTGATCGTCATCGACCGCGTCGAGGATGCGGTGCCGATGGCCGAGGCGCTCGTCGCGGGCGGGCTCAGCGTGCTCGAGGTGACGCTGCGCACCCCCGCCGCGCTCGACGCGATCGCCGCGATGAAGACGGTGCGCGGTGCGGTCGTTGGCGCGGGGACGGTGCTCAACGCGCAGATGCTGAAGGCGGCGATCGATGCGGGATCCGAATTCATCGTCTCGCCCGGCCTCACCGCCAGCCTTGGCGAAGCAGCGGTTGCGAGCGGCATCCCTTTCCTGCCCGGCGTCGCCAATGCATCGGACATCATGGCGGGGCTCGACCTCGGCCTCTCGCGTTTCAAATTCTTTCCCGCGGCGACGAGCGGCGGGATTCCGGCGCTGAAGGCGCTCGCGGGTCCGTTCGGCGGTATCCGTTTCTGCCCCACCGGCGGCATCACCCCCGCGACCGCACCCGAATGGCTCGCGCTCGATCCGGTGCTGTGCGTCGGTGGCAGCTGGGTCGTTCCGCCGGGTCCGCTGGACCCGGTGCGGATCGAAGCGCTGGCCCGCGAGGCATCGGCGCTTTCGGGCCATTGATTAACCCCATTTTACCTGTCATCGTGCAGGGATAGACGGGATTTAGCCGTTGGTGGGGAGGGGCGCGTGCCGAGGCCGCAACCGCATTTGGACGAAGTGCTGGCGTCGGAGCCGGGATCGCATATCGCCGCGCTGTTCGATTTCGACGGCACGATCATCTCGGGCTATTCGGCGACTGCGATGCTGCGCGAGAAATTCCAGCGCCGCGAAATGTCGGTCGAGGAAATCGCCGAGACCGCACAGGTCGTTGCGCAGCACAGCCTTGGCCAGCTTGGCTTCTCGGGTCTCATGTCGGCCGCCGCGAAATTCATGAAGGGCGTCGAGGAAGAGAGCTTCGTCGAGTTCGGCGAGGAACTCTACAAGAAGCATATCGCCAGGAAAATCTATCCCGAAACGCGCGCGATCATCGAGGCGCATCAGGCAAAGGGGCACCGTGTCGCGATCATCTCGTCGGCGACGATCTACCAGATCGAACCGACCGCGCGCGACCTTGGCATCACCGACATCAAATGCTCGGCCTATGAAATCGAGGATGGTGTCTTCACCGGCGACATCATCCGCCCGCTGTGCTTCGGCGACGGCAAGGTGCTCGCGGCCGAGGAGCTCGCGGCCGAATATGGCCTCGATCTCGATCAGAGTTTTTTCTATTCGGACAGCGACGACGATATCGAGCTGCTCGAACGCGTCGGCAAGCCGCGCCCGCTCAACCCGAACATGAAATTGAAGGGCATCGCCGACGAACGCAACTGGCCGGTGCAGCGCTTTGCGAGCCGCGGGACGCCGTCGTGGATCGACTATACGCGCACCATCTATGCGACTGGCTCGCTCGTCGGCGCCTTTGCCGCGGGACTGCCGATCTGGGCGCTCACCCGCTCGCAGCGTGAGGCGGCGAATTTCTCGATCGGGCTGTTCGGCGATTTCGCGACCGCGATCACCGGCGTCGAGCTGGAGGTCGAGGACGAGCGCCATCTCTGGTCGTCGCGCCCGTGCGTCTTCATCTTCAATCACCAGAGCAAGGCGGATGTGATGATCCTCGCCAAGCTCATCCGCCGCGACATGGGCGGGGTGGGGAAGAAGGAGATCAAGGACATCCCCATCCTCGGCAAGCTGATGGAATGGGGTGGCACCGTCTTCGTCGACCGCGCCGACGGCAAGAGCGCGATCAAGGCGATGGAGCCGCTGGTCGATGCGATCCGCGAGGAAGGCAAGTCGATCTGCATCTCGCCCGAAGGGACGCGGACGCTGACCCCCAAGCTGGCGCCGTTCAAGAAGGGCGCCTTCCATCTGGCGATGCAGGCCGGGGTGCCGATCGTCCCGATCGTGATCCACAACGCGACCGACGTCGCGCCGAAGAACGAATTCGTGATGCGCCCGGCGACGGTGCGCGTCACCGTTTTGCCGCCGGTCGACACGTCGAAGTGGAGCGCGCGGACGATGAATGCGCATGTCCGCGACGTCCGCAACATGTTCCTGCGCACGCTGGGGCAGGCGGAGGAAAGCGCCGAGGAAGCGGTGGCCGCCGAAGCGCCGCCGCCCGCAGCCAAGGCTGCGAAGCCGGCGCCGAAGAAAGCGGCGACGAAAAAGCCACCGGCCAGGAAAAAGCCGCCCGCCAAAAAACCTGCGGCCGGCAAGGGACGGGCTGGCTAAGGCGTGGCGGACGGAACGCCCCGCACCGAAATCGTGGCGGAGGAGGCGGCCGACCGGCTCTATATCATCGACGCGCGCAACCGGGTCGAGCGACGCATATTGCTCGACTGGATCCACGCGACGGCGGGCGATCTGGGCGGCGACCGCGCCCCGCAATGGGCCAGCCTGTCGATAGCCGACGGCGACCATGCGCTCGACCTCGATCAATTGAAGGCGCGGCTCGCCGGGGCGCCCGGGCGGCAGGTCGTGCCGCTGCGCGTCGCCTGGCGCATTCCGGGGTTCGAGCGCGACCGGGCGCTGAAATTTCGCCACCTGATCTTCGGCGACCCGCGCCAGCCGGGACCGCTGCGCTCGCAGTTCATCCTGTGGCGCGACCGCCGCCGCGCGCAGATCCTTGTCGGCGAGGCGGCGACGCAGGCGGCGCTAAAGGACCGCTTTCTCGCGCAGACGGGCGGCGGCGACGGCGGCGAGGAAGGCGGCGCCGAATATGCGGGTTTCGTCGCGCGGCAGGCGGGGCTCGCGCTCGACGTCGCCGAACGCGGGATCCGCGGCAGCCGCTACAAGGTGCCGCGCTTCGTCGCCGACGGTCTGCGCACCAGCCCGAAATTCCGCGCCGCGCTCGCCGAATTGTCCGAAACGCTCGGCCGCCCGGTCGGCGACCTCTATCGCGAGGCGCGGCCGCTGATGAAGGAGGTCATCGCCCGGCCGAGCGCGCTGTTCCTCGACCTGCGCGCCAAGCTCGACCGCATGATGTTCGGCGGCTATGCGCCCGAGATGGAGGCCGACGCGGTCGAGCTCGCCCGGTTGCGGTCGATCCTGCGCGAGCATCCGACCTGCATCCTGTTCACGCACAAGACCTATATCGACGGCGCAACGCCCAGCCGGCTGCTGTACGAGAACGACATGCCGATGCTGCATAGTTTCGGCGGCGCCAATCTCGACATCGCGGTGATGGGCGAATTTTTCCGCCGCTCGGGAATGATCTTCATCCGCCGCAGCTTTCAGGGGCAGCCTGTCTACAAGGTCGTGCTGCGTCACTATATCGCCTGGCTGCTCGCCAAGCGCTTCCCGCTGTCCTGGGCGTTCGAGGGGACGCGCTCGCGGCTCGGCAAGCTGATGCCGCCCAAATATGGCCTGATGAAATATGTCCTTGACGCGGCGCATGCGACCGGCACGCGCGACGTCCATTTCGTGCCTTTCGTCACCAGCTTCGACCTGATCCGCGATGTCGAGGAATATGCCGCCGAACAGACGGGGCGGAACAAGAAGCCGGAGAGCCTGAGCTGGTTTCTCGGTTATATGCGCAGCCTGCGCGCGCCGTCGGGGCGCATCCGGCTCGACATCGGCAATCCGGTGGTGATCGATACGGCGCCGGGCCCCGACGACAAGCGCGCGCTCGAAAAAATCGCCTTCGCGGTCGCGGTCGAGGCGAACCGGGTGACGCCGCTGACGGTGACCTCGGTGATGTGCCTGATCCTCCTCGGCACCGCGCCGCGCGGGGTCACCGCGACCGAATTGCTCGCGACCATCGCGGCGGTCGCCGACTGGGCGCGCGCCCGCGGCATCCGGCTCAGCAAGGAACTCGAAAGCGGCGACGATGCCGCGCTGTCGGCGACGGTCGATACGCTCGTCGCGAGCGGGCTGCTGACGCGGTACGAAGCGGGCAGCGAAAATGTCTATTCGATCGACCCCGCCAAGCATCCGATGGCGAGTTATTACCGCAACATCATCGTCCATCATTTCCTCGATCGCGCGATGATCGAGATCGCGCTGTTCGAACTCCGCGATGGCGACAGCAAGGATGCCACCGCGGCCTTCTGGGCCAAGATCGACCGGCTGCGCGACCTGTTCAAATTCGAATTCTTCTATCCCCCGCGCGACGAGCATCGCGCTGCGCTGCAGGCCGAACTCGAACGCATCGACCCCGTCTGGGACCGCCGCCTTGCCAGCGGCGACCGCGGCGTCGCGCAGCTTATCCGCCGCTGCCAGCCGCTTGTCGGCCACGCGATATTGCTGCCGTTCGCCGAGGCCTATTCGGTCGTCGCCGACCTTGCGGCGCGCGCGCGGCCGGGCGACGAGATCGACGAAAAGACGCTGCTCGACGCGGCGCTCGTCGAAGGCAAGCAGGCGTATCTGCTGCGCCGGATCAGCAGCGAGGCGGCGATCGGCAAATTGCTGTTCGCCAACGGGCTGTCGCTGATGCGCCATATCGGGATGGCGGGGACGGCGACCCCCGACAGCCTGAACGCCCGCCGTGCGTTGCTGATGGAACTGCGCGGGCTTGCCAACGTCATGGAATCGATGCGCCTCGCGACGCTCGCGCTCGCGGACCGCTTGCCACCATCGGGAGGATAGGATGCTCAAACAGCTCAGCGCGCAGGACGCCCAGTTCCTCTACACCCAGACCGCGAACAATCTGACGCATATCATGGGGGTCTATATCTACGACCCGTCGACCGCGCCCGGCGGCTTCGTGCGCTTCAAGGACATCATCCGCCACGTCGAGAGCCGGGTCGATACCTCGCCTTTGTTCAAGCGCCGCCTGCATCGCCTGCCGTTCGACGTCGACCATCCCTATTGGGTCGAGGACGAGCATTTCGATATCGAGGCGCATATGAGCCACGCGCGACTGCCCGAGCCCGGTGACTGGCGGCAATTCACAATCGCGGTCGCGCGCTATTTCTCGAAGCCGATGGATATGAACCGGCCGCTCTGGGACATCTATATCATCGAAGGTCTCGACCGGATCGAGGGCATCCCGAAGGGCAGCTTCGCGATGCTCCACCGCGTCCATCATGCGGCGGTCGATGGCGCGTCGGGCGCGCACGCCTTCATCGCGATGAGCGATATCGACGCGAAGGGCACGCCCGCGATTCCCGAACCACCGCCGGCCGAAAATCTCGGCAAGACGCCGTCGAGCGCCGAGGTCGTCACCCGCGCCTGGTCGGCATCGATGCAGTCGCCGGTCAAGTTCATGAATGCGCTGCTCAAAATGTCGCCCGCGCTGGTGTCGGCGGCGCGCAAGACGATGATGACCGAAGGCGGAATGACCGCGGGTGTCCCTGAAACGCGCTTCAATGTGCCGGTGGGGCCGCACAAGATGTTCGACGCGACGACGGTTGCGCTCGCCGACGTCGCGGCAATCCGGGCGAAGGTGCCCGGCGCGACGGTCAACGATGTGGTGCTGACCACGGTCGGCGGGGCGCTGCGCAAATATCTCGCGAAGCACAAGGAACTGCCGAAGGAGAGTCTCGTCGCAGTCGCGCCGATCAACCTGCGCGGGAAGGGTGGCAAGGCGGCGACCCCCGGCAATCAGGTGTCGGCGATGAGCGTGCCGGTGCGCAGCGACATCGCCGATCCGCTCGTGCGGCTGGCGGCGATCCGCGATTACACGGTCGAGGCGAAGGAGGCGAAGGCGGGGGTCAGCGCGCGGATCATGACCGACCTGTCGCAGCATATCCCGGGCGCGACGATGGCGGCGGTGGCGCGGATCGTCACCAGCGAGCGCTTCGCGGTGCGCGGCACCAACCTGTTCATTTCGAACGTACCCGGGGCGCAGGTGCCGCTTTACCTGGCGGGCGCGCAGCTTGTGCAGCAGCACGGGATGGCGCCGCTCGCGAACAATATGGGGCTGTTCGTCGCGACGCCGAGCTATAATGGTCGCATCGCCTTTTCGATCATCTCCGAGCGGTCGGTGATGCCCGACATCGCCTTTTTCCGCGAATGCATCGACGAAAGTTTCGCCGACCTGATGGCCGCGGAGCCGAAACCCGAAAAAGCGAAAGCCGTTACGGAAAAGCCGAAGGTGGCGGCAAAGGTCGCGCCAAAACCGGCGGCGAAAGCGAAAACTGCGCCAAAACCGGCCAGCAAGCCGAAGGCGAAACCGGTTGCCAAAGGCAACGCAACCGGCAAGACTCGCAAAAAATAAACCATGTCTTGCAGGAAGACCGAATGCTTTTCACCCCGACGCTCAGCGCCGATCGCGATCTTGTGACCGCGCCCGATTATATCGCCTGGGCCAAGGCGGCGCGCGAGCATGACCGGAAATCGGGGGCGCAGGCGTGGCGCGACGCCGACGAAAGCAAGCATTTCGATTACAGGGCGATCCGCGGCCGCCTCGAAAAACTGCGCAAGCTGTCGGCGGCGGGTGACGTCAAGGGGCTGCTCTTCGTGCTCAACGAGGGCATCCACGGCAATATCGACGGCATGGGGCACGAGCGGCTGTACCAGAAGGCGCGCTTCGGCACGAAAAAGCTGATCGAGGATTATGTCGCCGAGGTGGTTTCGGCGCTCGACAAGATCGCCGCGTCGCGTGGCATCCCGCGCGAGGAAAAGCGCGATTTCTTCCGCCGCGCCCAGCATTGCTACGGCCGCTCGGCGCTGCTGCTGTCGGGCTCGGGCAGCTTCCTCTTCTTCCATATCGGCGTCGTCAAGGCGCTCTGGAGCGAAGGCGTGCTGCCGAACATCCTTGCCGGATCGAGCGGCGGGTCGATCGTCGCTGCCGTCGTCTGCACCCGAAAGGACAGCGACGTCGGCCCCTTCCTCGAAAGCGAGCGCCTCGCCAACCCGGCGCGCGATCCCGAGATGCGGCGGCTCGCGCCCGACGAGGTTGCGGCGCGGCTTGCCGAACTGATCCCCGACCTGACCTTTCAGGAGGCCTATGAGGTCAGCGGCCGCCACCTCAACGTGTCGGTCGCGCCCGCCGAAAAGCACCAGAACGGCCGCCTGCTCAACGCGATCACCGCGCCCAACGTGCTGATCCGCGAGGCGGTGCTCGCCTCGTGCGCGGTGCCCGGCGTCTTTCCGCCGGTGATGCTGATGGCGCGCGACGAAAGCGGCAAGCGCGTGCCGTACCAGCCCGACCGGCGCTGGGTCGACGGGTCGGTCACGCACGACATCCCGACCAAGCGGCTCGAGCGGCTCTATGGCGTCAACCACCATATCGTCAGCCAGGCGAACCCGCTCGCGCTGCCCTTCGCGACCGACACGCGCAAGCAGATGGCGCCGATCGAAGCGATCCAGCATGCGTCGATGGCGACCTTCAAGGCGTGGCTCAATGCCAATATGGTGATCTTCCAGAAGCCGCTCGAAATGGTGCCGCCGCTCAACAGCCTCGCCAATCTCGCGCGCTCGGTGATCAATCAGGAATATACCGGCGACATCAACATCATCCGTCCGCCCAAATTCTGGTCGCCGACGAAGATCCTCTCCGACCTGTCGCGCGAGGATATCGACGAGCTGATCGACAGCGGGATGCGCACGGCGTGGCCGAAGATCGAGATGGTGCGGACGCAGACCGCGATCAGCCGCGCGCTCGACGTCATTCTCGCCAGGATCGACAAGGCGGGCGATGACGGCCCCGGCCACCGCAGCGCGGCGCTGAAGAAGGCGGTGCGCTGACCGTGGCGACGGGCGCGATCGTCCTGTCCGCCGGATCGGCCGGTGCCGGTGCGGCGCTCCACGTCACCCACTGGCTGCCCGCAACCGCGCCGAAAGCAGTGGTGCTGCTCGCACATGGTTATGCCGAGCATGCAGGGCGCTACGCACATGTCGCAAAGCGGCTGACCGATGCGGGCTACGCCGTCTATGCGATCGACCATTGGGGGCACGGCCGGTCGGACGGGACGCCGGGTTTCGTGCCGCGCTTTTCGGCCTTCACCGACGGCATGGCCGAACTGCTGACATTGGTCGAGATCAATCACGGCGATACGCCGCGCCTGCTGCTCGGCCACAGCATGGGCGGGCTCATCGCAACCCTGTTCCTGATCGGGCATCAGCAGGCGTTCGTCGCGGCGGCGCTGTCGGGCCCGGCGATCGTTCCTGCCGCGCCGCCGTCGCGTTTCACTGTCTGGATCAGCCGTTTCCTGTCGCGCTTCTTTCCGCGCCTTGGCGTGCTGTCGCTCGATGCGAACGGCGTCAGCCGCGATCCCGCGGTGGTCGCCGCCTATCTGGCCGACCCGCTCGTCTACACCGGCAAGATAGGCGCGCGGCTCGGCAAGGAGTTCATGGACGCGATGGCAGCGGCGCAGGCCGGGGCGCCGAAGATCAGGCTGCCGATCCTGCTCCAGCACGGCGAAGCCGACAGCCTCGCCTCGGCCGAGGGGTCGCAATATCTGTTCGACCATGTGTCGTCGGCCGACAAGACACTCAAAATCTATCCCGGCCTGTTTCACGAAATCTATAATGAACCCGAACACGGCGCGGTCCTGGGCGATCTGGTCGGCTGGTTCGACGCGCATATAAACGCGGTGGCGGCATGAGAATTCTGCTCGTCCTCCTCTTTGCGCCGCTGATCGCGATCGCGCTGCTCTATTTCATCTTCCCCGGCCGCCTGCTCGCGCTCGGCCGCTGGTTGCTGCGCAAGCGCGGCGGCACGGTGCAGAAAAGTGTGGCCGTAAATGGCCGCGCCTGGCCCTATCTTGAGGGCGGCGATCCGGCGAAGCCGTTGCTCCTGCTTGTCCATGGTTTTTCGGGCGACAAGGATAATTGGTCGATGATCGCGCCGTACCTGACGCGCGATTATCATGTCATCGCTCCCGACCTTCCCGGTTTCGGCGAGAATGAACGCAATCCGGAACTCGCCTATGACATCGAAGCGCAGACGCGGCGGCTCAAGGAGTTTTCCGACGCGCTCGGTCTCGTGCGGCCGCATATTGCGGGCAACAGCATGGGCGGGTGGATCGCACTACGCTATGCGCTCGATTATCCGGATGCGCTGGCCAGCCTGATCCTGATCGACAATGCCGGGGTGCTCGGCACGGATGAGAGCGACCTCCAGAAACAGGCGGTCGAAGGGGAGGGTAGCCCGCTCGTCCTTGCCAGCCTTGAGGACGCCGATCGGCTGGTGGCGATGGTCGTCCACAAACCGCCGTTTATCCCGCAGCGGCTCAAACCCGCGCTCTACGCCGACGGGCTGCGCTATCGCGACCAGCTCGACACGATCTTCTGGATCATCGCCAACGAAGCGCGCGACCATCCGCTCAACGACCGGCTCGGCGAGGTCAAGGTGCCGACATTGATCCTGTGGGGCCGCCATGACCGTGTGATCGATGTGAGCTGCGTCCCGGTGCTCGAAGCCGGAATCGCGGGCAGCACGTCGCACATCATGGAGCATGTCGGCCATGTCCCGATGGTCGAAGACCCGAAGGGGACGGCCGAGGTGATGAAGGGCTTCCTTGCCAAGCTGTGAGAAGCGCGCCACTCTCCCCCGAAAATAGCGGGAGAGGTTCATGCGGTTGAAGGTCGGGCTGCTCGGTGGGGGCAGTTGGGGAACGACGGTCGCGTCGGTCGTATCGCGCAACGCGCCGATCACGCTGTGGGCGCGCGATGCGGAAACCGTCGACGGCATCAACCGCGATAACGAGAACCGCAAATATCTGCCCGGCATCAAGCTGCCGCTGGCGCTGCGCGCGACAGCCGACATGGGCGAGGTGGTCGCGGGCGCCGACGTGCTCGTCATGGGCGTGCCCTCGCACAGCTTTCGCAGCGTATTGGAGGAGGCGAAGCTGCACCTCCGCCCATGGGTGCCGGTGATCAGCCTGACCAAGGGGCTGGAACTGGCATCGGGCAAGCGGATGACCGAGTTGATCGAGGAAGTACTCCCCGGCCATCCCGTCGGCGTCCTCACCGGGCCCAATCTGGCGCGCGAGATCATGGCCGGGCAGGCGGCGGCGAGCGTGTTGTCGATGGAGGACGAGATCGTCGTCCGCGCGCTGCAGCCGGTGTTCCATTCGGGGCTGTTCCGCGTTTACACCAACACCGACCTGCTCGGCTGCGAGCTGGGCGGGGTACTCAAGAATATCATCGCGATCGCGGTCGGCATGGGCGACGGGCTGGGTGCGGGCGACAATACGCGCTCGGCGCTGATGACGCGCGGGCTGGCCGAGATCACCCGGCTCGGCGTCGCGATGGGTGGGCGGCCCGAGACTTTTGCCGGGCTCACCGGCATGGGCGACCTTATCGCCACCTGCACCAGCACGCTGTCGCGCAACCGCCATGTCGGGGTCGAACTCGGCAAGGGGCGGCATATCGACGAGATCATCGCGGGCATGAACATGGTTGCCGAGGGGGTGAAAAGCGCCCCGACGGTGATCGCGCTCGCCGAAAAGCACGCTATTGCGATGCCGATCGCGCAGGATGTGTTCGATGTGACGCAGGGAAAACGGAGCGCGCAGGACGTGTTTCGCGGCCTGCTCCGCTCGGCGGTCGGGGACGAAGCGCACCCCGGTTGAGGCTATTTCGGACGATTCCGCCACCAGCCGTGCCGATTCATCGGCCAGCCGGGAAGAAAATCGCCCGCTGCTTCGTTTCCTCCTGTGACGCTCCGCTGCGGTGGAGCGCAAATCAGGAGTTGGACAATGAAAAAGTGGACCACCCTCGCCGTTCTGATGGCTCTCCCCGCCAGCGTCGCCGTTGCTGCCGTGCCCTATGGCTCGATGCCGCCGGGATTCGAGGCGCCGCATATCCGCACCGCGCCGATTGCGGGCGTCGTCAACCAGTATTGGTATAATTACAAGGCCGACATTCTGGAGGCAGAGAAGGAGCTGACCAGCGACCTTCGCCACGCCACCGACCGCGAGGACCGCTGGGACGCGTGGGACGAATGGGAGACCGAGGTGGTCGACGCCGACAAGGATTATGTGAAGGAAATGCGCAAGAAGGGCTATCGCAGCGGCCGCGTGACGGTCGGCGGCTAAGCCTTCGACGCTTACCCGGACCTTGCTCCGGGTCGCAGGGAAGGGCGGGCGTGATCGGGCGTCCGCCCTTCTTTGCTTCAATAGCTCCGCGGCATCCCCAGCACATGCTCGGCGACATAGGACAGGATCATGTTCGTGCTGATCGGCGCGACCTGATAGAGGCGCGTTTCGCGGAATTTTCTCTCGATGTCATATTCGGCGGCGAAGCCGAAGCCGCCATGAGTCTGGATGCACGCCTCGCCGGCCGCCCAGCTTGCTTCCGCCGCCAGCATCTTTGCCATATTCGCCTCGGCCCCCGCATTTTCGCCCGCTTCATATTTGGCGATGCCGTCGTGGACGAGCATCTCCGCGGCGCGCATCTGGGCATAGGCGCGGGCGATCGGGAATTGCACGCCCTGGTTCTGGCCGATCGGGCGGCCGAACAGCACGCGTTCCTTGGCGTAGCTGGAGGCCTTCTCGATGAACCACTTCGCATCGCCGATGCATTCGGCGGCGATCAGCAGCCGTTCGGCGTTCATGCCCGAGAGGATGTAGCGGAAACCCTTGCCCTCTTCGCCGATCAGGTTGGCGGCGGGGATGCGCATATTGTCGAAGAAGATTTCGGTCGTCGCATGGTTCATCATCGTGTCGATCGGGCGGATCGACAATGTGCCCGCGGCAAGCGCTTCCTTCATGTCGACAAGGAAGACCGAGAGACCTTCGGTGCGGCTCGCCGCCTGATCGCGCGGCGTCGTGCGCGCGAGCAGGATCATCAGGTCGCTATGCTCGGCGCGGCTGGTCCACAGTTTCTGGCCGTTGACGACATATTCGTCGCCATCCTTCTTCGCGACGGTCTTCAGGCTGAGCGTGTCGGTGCCGCTCGTCGGTTCGGTGACGCCGAACGCCTGCAGGCGGAGTTCGCCGGTCGCGACCTTGGGCAGATAGCGCGCCTTCTGCTCCTCCGACCCGTGGCGCAGCACCGTGCCCATCACATACATTTGCGCGTGCACCGCGCCGCCATTGCAGCCCTGCCGCTGGATTTCCTCGAGGATCGCCGCGGCCGCCGACAAGGGCAGGCCGGCGCCGCCATATTCCTCGGGGATCAGCGCGGCGAGATAGCCCGCCTCGCCTAGTGCGGCGACGAACTCGCTCGGATATTCGCGGACCTTGTCCTTCGCCTGCCAATAGGGGCCGGGGAAGGCGGCGCAGAGCTTCGCGACCTCTTCGCGGATAGCGGTGTAATCGTGGGTCATGCGTCGGCGCGCCCGATGATCGCGATCGACGAGACATTCTGGTTCGGCATGCCGCCGAGGTTATGGCTGAGCGCAAACACCGGATTGTCCTGCCGCTGCCGTTCGCCGGCACGGCCGAGAAGCTGGAGGTAATTTTCGTAGATCATCCTGAGGCCCGATGCGCCGATCGGGTGGCCGAAGCATTTGAGCCCGCCGTCGATCTGGCACGGCACCTGCCCGTCGGCGTCGAAGAAGCCGTCGAGCACGTCGCGCCAGCCCTGACCTTCCTTCGAGATATGAAGATCCTCCATGGTCACCAGTTCGGTGACCGAGAAACAGTCGTGAACCTCGATCAGGCTCAGTTGCGATCGCGGATCGGTGATCCCCGCCTCGTCATAGGCCTTGGTCGCGGCGACGCGCGTGGTGTGGAAATAGCTGCCGTTCCAGCCCGATGCCTGCATCTCCCAGCCGTTCGAGGTCGCGAGCTGGAGCGCTTTCACCGTTACGATATCGGTCTTGCCGAGCGCGCGGGCGATCTCCGGCGTCGTCACGATCGCGCAGGCGGCGCCGTCGCTGACCCCGCAGCAGTCGAACAGGCCGAGCGGCTCGGCGATCATCGGCGCGTTCAGCACCTGATCCATCGTCACCGCCTTTTGCAGATGCGCTTTCGGATTCTTCGCACCGTTCGCGTGGCTTTTGACCGAGACATGCGCCATCGCGCGTTTGAGGTCGTCGGCGCCGACGCCGTGGACGCCGCGATACGCGCTTGCAAGCTGGGCGAAATTGCCCGGCGCCGATCCGGTGATGCCGATCATGTCGTGCGTCGTGCCGCGGGTGCGGACGGGCAGGCCGCCATAGCCGGTATCCTTGAGCTTCTCAGCGCCCATCGCCAGCGCGATGTCGGCGGCGCCCGAGGCAACCGCATAGACCGCGCCGCGAAAGCTTTCGGTGCCGCTGGCGCAGTAATTTTCGACCTTGGTGACGCCGATGTCGGGCAGTCGCAGCGCGACCGCGAGCGGGATGCCGCTCGGCCCGATATTCTGCGCGTCGAAGGCGGCGCCGAGCCACGCGGCGTCGATCTGGCTCGCCTCGATCCCGGCGTCGGCCATTGCCTCCTCATAGGCTTCGAGCATGAGCTGGTCTTCGTCCTTGTCCCAGCGTTCGCCGAACTTCGCGCAGCCCATGCCCAATATGGCGACCTTGTCGCGGATACCCTTGGCCATCATTGTCTCCCGTCAGAGTCTCTATCTGTGGCCCGGCACCGGCCCGCTCCCCCACCCGGCCTCCCCGACGATAGTAGCCTATGGGAGGCCGGGTGGGGGAGCGGGCCGGTGCCGGATCAATCTCAGAACGCCGGCGCGGCTTTCCAGAAATAGCGGCGGAAACCGCGGTTCTCGTCATACGCCTTGATGCGGAACATCATGCGTAGATCGGCGCCGACGTCCAGCGACCCTTGCGGAAAATCGGTGAATTCGGTCATCATCCGCCCGCCGCCGACGAAATCGATATTGCCGTAATAGCTTGGCGGATCGGGCGAGTAAGTGAGCGCGTCGGCGGTCCAGGTCATCACCTTGGCGGGGACTTCGGCGAGCGGATAATCCTCCTGCGTCCCGACCGCATGGTCGTTGGCATTGACGCTGACCTCGCTCTTCGGGAACTGCACCGTCCCCGTCTTGGTGCAGCGACCGCCGACGAGGCCGAGCACTGCCTTGCGGTTGCGCCACAGCGCGGTGAGCGCGGTCTTGCTGTCGTGCTCGGCGCGCGCGCCGCGATCGAGCTGGAGCAGGCCGCGATGGAAGAGATATTTGGCGTAATTGCTCGATTCGATCCGCCGCGCGAGCCAGCCCGAGACGCCGAGGCGCGGTTTGACCGAACCGATGGCATCACTGACTTCGAGCAATAGCAGGTCGCAGCCCTGCCCGAAGCTGGCGAGCAGGATGCGTTCGCCTGCTTTCGCGGTTTCCAGTACGGCGCTCAGCATCACCAGCGCATGGGCTGCCCCGGCGTGGCCGAGCGTCGCGCCGAGCGTGTCGGCGACCGCGCCTTCGCCGATGCCCGCCTTCTTCGCGAGCATTTCGGGCACGCCCTTGATCGCGACGGGGACGAGGAAATGATCGATCGCCGCGCCCTCGACACCGGCCTTTTTCAGCAGCGCCGCGATGGCGGGATTCATGATCCGGGCAAAGCCCTCGTCGCGGACCCAGCGCGCTTCCCAGTCATAGTCGTGCGCTTCGCCCGCCTCGCGAAAATGGTCGACGAAATCCATCGTGACGCCGTGGCTCGCGACGAGCGTCGCGACCGGCGTGCCGGTGCCGACCAGCACCGCTGCCGCCGCGTCGCCGCTGGTCATCTCGCGTTCGGATGCGGGCTTGGGCGTCGTGAGTTCGGCCGCCGTGACCAGCGTCGTTTCATGTCCGCCGAGCGCGGCGAGCAGCGCCGAGGTCGCGGCGCGCTGCGATCCCGCGACGTCGAGCGCGCCGACCGCGTCGGGCAGGTTGAGCGCTTCCTTGACGATGCCGGCATTCTGGCGGTCGGCGAACGGGAGCGTGGTCGAGGCGATGCTGACGCGGTGCACGCTCGCACGGTCCAAGCCTTCGAGCGCATCGCGCGCGGCTTCGAGCGCCATGGTGACGCTGTCCTCGTCCCAGTTGGCGACTGCCTTCTCGCCCTTGGCGAGGCTGCGCAAACCGCTTGCGAACCAGCCGTTGGTCGCATGGATCGCGCTGCGCTGCAGCCGCGTGACCGGCACATAGGCGCCGAAGGCCAATATTCCGAAATCGCTCATGCCGTCTCCGCATAGCCGTTGGTGAAGACAATCCGGTCGCGCTCGACGACGCGGGCGCGGAAGGCAAGTTTACCGTCCGCTTGGTCCCAGATCGAGGTCTCGATCGTCTCGCCGGGATAGACCGGCGCCGAAAAGCGCCCGTCGATGCGTTTGAGGCGCGCGGGGGCATTGTCGCAGCGCGCCGCGAGCAGGGCGCGGCCGATGAGACCATAGGTCGCCAGCCCGTGCAGGATCGGCGCTTCGAACCCGCCCGCTTTCGCGACGTCGGGATCGATGTGCAGCGGATTGAGGTCGCCCGACAGGCGATAGATTTGCGCCTGGTTCGCGGCGCTCGGCAAGGTGACGATGTCGTCGGGCGCGCGGTCGGGGACCGGGTGCGGCACCGGGGCACCCTCGCTCGATCCGCCGAAGCCGCCGTCGCCGCGCAGGAAGGTCATCGAGCGCGAGGTGGCGAGATGCGTGCCGACGCCATCGTGGATCTCGCGCGTCACCATCGCGAGCGCGCCCTTGTCGGGCCCCTTGTCATAGAGCGCCTCGATCCGGGTCGATCCGACAATCTCGCCCTCGACCGGCAGCGGCGCGTGAAGGACCGTCGATTGTTCGCCGTGCAGGATTTTCTGCCAGTTCGCGCCATAGGCGGAGTCGCGCCAGAAGAAGCCGGGATAGCCGAGCGTGACGGCCATCGTCGGCAGCGCTTGCAGCCGTTCCTCGAACAGAAAGCCGAGTTCGGTCGCGCCGATGCCGAGCGCGTAGAGGATCGTGTCGCGCCGCTCCAGCGTCTGCCGCGTGACGATCGGCGGCATCGACAGCAGCGTGTCGGGATCGATCGCCATCAGATCGGATCGTAGCCGAACACGTCGCCCGAGCGCTCGGCCGGATCGGCGAAGCTGCCGCGGAAGGCCGGGAGCATCTCGTCGGCGATCGCCTGCGGGGTCCAGCCCTCGTTCTTCTGCATCGAACGGATCGGGCGCGGTTTCGAGAAGAGGAAAATCTCGTTCTTGCGGACGCCGAAGATCTGGTTCGACACCTCCTGCGACGCGTCGCTGGCGAGGAAGGCGACGAGCGGGGCGATCTTGTCGGCGGTCATCGTCTTCATCCGTTCGATGCGTAGCGCCTCGGCCTCGTTGGTCGCGGGGATCGTCGCGATCAGCCGGCTCCATGCGAAGGGCGCGATGCAGTTCGAACGGACCCCGGCGCGCGCCATGTCGAGCGCGATCGACTGCGACAGGCCGACGATGCCGAGCTTCGCCGCCGAATAATTGGCCTGACCGAAATTGCCGATGAGGCCGCTGGTCGAGGTAAAGTGAATGAAGCTGCCCGATTGCTGGTCACGAAAATAGGGCGTCGCCGCCTTCGAGACGTTGAAGCAGCCGTTGAGGTGGACGTCGATCACGGCGTTCCAGTCCTCATGGCTCATCTTGTGCCAGATGCGGTCGCGCAGGATGCCGGCGTTGTTCACCACCGCGTCGATGCGCCCGAACGCCTGCACCGCATCCTCGACGATGCTCGCTGCGCCCTTGGGATCGGCGACGCTGGCACCATTGGCGAGCGCCTTACCGCCCGCGGCCTTGATGTCGTTCACCGTTTCCTGTGCCGGGCTGAGGTCGGCGCCTTCGCCTTCGGCACTGCCGCCGAGGTCGTTGACGACGACCGCCGCGCCTTCCTTTGCGCAGAGCAGGGCGATCTCGCGTCCGACCCCGCGCCCCGCGCCGGTCACCGCCACCACCTTGCCGTCCAGCATCCCGCCCATCGCATCCTCCATTTCATCGGTTCGAAATCGGCTAGTTGAGTCGGTCGATATATTCAATATAAAGAATTATGTTTTCACAATGAAGAAAAATGGCGGTGCACGTGGCGGATGGGGTGAGATCGGTTTCGCAGGCCTTTGCGATCATGCGGCTGTTCGCCGATTCGGAGACACTGACTTTGTCCGACGTCAGCCGCGCGCTCGGCCTCAGTCCCTCGAGCGTTTTCAACCTGCTCGGTACCTTGCTGGGTGAAGGGGTGATCGTCCGCGAACAGCCGGGGAAACGCTATCGGCTTGCCGACGCGTGGCGGCGGTCGGGGCTGCTGCGCGACGGCGATGCGCGGCGGCTGATCGATCGCATGGTACCGCTGCTGGTGGAATTCGCGCAGGCGTACGAAGTCACCGTCGGACTGTGGCAGACCGCGTCGCGCGATCGTATGCAACTTGTCGCGCACGCCGAAAGCAACGCGGTGCTCCGCATCCACCTCGCGCGCGGGCAGCGCCAGCCGCTCGGCGGCGGTGCGGTCGGGCGCGCGATCGCCGCGGCGCAGGCCCCCGGACCGGACGAAATCGCGCGCCGTTTCGCTGCGGTGCGCTGGCAAAAGCCCGTGTCGGTTAGCGCTTATGCCGAACAGATCGAGACGGCGGCGCAGGCGGGCTATGCGCTCGACGACGGCTATACCCACATCGGCATCTGCACTCTTGCGGCGGTGATTCCGCAGGCGAAGCCCGAGTTTTGCGTTTCGGCCAGCTTTTTCGCAGGGGCGCGGACGGCGTCCGAGGTGGAGAAGCTGGGCAGGGCGCTGATCGCGCTTGCGCAGGCCGGGCTCGACTGATCCGATCAGGCGTCCGCTTCGGCGAGCAAGGTCTTCGCTTCCTCGCCCTGCCAGTCGATCGCGCCAACGACCCGCCAGACCTCGCGGCCCTCGGCATCATAGAGGATGCTCGTCGGCAGCGCGCTGTTCGCGGCGTCGAGCAGGCCGTTCTGCGGATCGATATAGGGCTGCAGCGTCGTCAGCTTCGCCTGCTGGAACCACGGGTCGACCACCTCGGCGCCCTGCAGGTCCTGCGCCACCGCGATCACCGTCATCGTGTCGTGGCGCGCGGCGGCAAGTTTGTCGAGGGTCGGCATTTCGGCGACGCACGGCGCGCACCATGTCGCCCACAGATTGACGAGCAGCGGCTTGCCCTTGAACGCGGCAAGCGTCACCGGCGCATCGTCGGGGCCGCGGAACGCTGCCGCCGGCACCGGTTTTCCGGCGTTACTGCGTTCGACGACATGTTCGAATTGCCCTACGGCAGGGGCACCTTTCGCTTCACCGCGCGAAATATTTCCTTCGCCCGGCACCGCTTGCTCCGCCGTCTGCTTTTCCCTATCGCAGCCCGCGATCGATCCGGCGAGGCAGAGCGCGAGGATCAGGGCGATTTTTCTCGGGACGCGTTGAATGGCGGAATCTCCGGACAGCAACAGCATGTGGGGCGGCCGCTTCGGTGGCGGACCCGCGGCGATCATGCAAGAGATAAACGCGTCGATCCCCGTCGATAAGCGCTTGTGGGAAGAGGATATAGCCGCCAGTCGCGCGCACGCCGCGATGCTGGGCGCGACGGGCATCATCGCGGCCGAGGATGCCGTGGTCATCGACCGCGGCCTCGCCGAGATCGCCGAAGAATTCGCGCGCGACGGCGTGCCGGTCGACCTCGCGCTCGAAGACATCCACATGACCGTCGAATCGCGGCTCAAGGAACTGGTCGGCGAGGCCGCCGGGCGGCTGCATACCGCGCGGTCGCGCAACGATCAGGTCGCGACCGACTTCCGTCTGTGGACGCGCACCGCCTGCGAGCGGATCGACGCCGGGCTGGCGGCGCTGCAGATGGCGCTGCTGACGCGGGCCGAGGAGCATGCCGACAGCATCATGCCCGGCTTCACGCATCTGCAGGTCGCGCAGCCGGTGACGCTCGGCCACCATCTGCTCGCCTATGTCGAGATGTTCGGCCGCGACCGCGGTCGTTTCGCCGACGGGCGGGCGCGGCTCAACGAGTCGCCGCTCGGCGCCGCGGCGCTCGCAGGCACCGGATTTCCGGTCGACCGCCACGCGACCGCGACGGCGCTCGGCTTTGCCCGGCCGATGGCGAACAGCATCGATGCCGTTTCGGACCGCGACTTCGCGCTCGAATTCTGCGCCTCGGCGTCGATCGCCGCGCTACACCTCTCGCGCCTCGCCGAGGAAGTGGTGATCTGGGCGAGCCAGCCCTTTGGTTTCGTCAGCCTGCCCGATGCCTGGTCGACGGGCAGCTCGATCATGCCGCAAAAGCGCAACCCCGACGCCGCCGAGCTGGTGCGCGGGCGCGCGGGGCTGCTGCTCGGCGCGTTCCAGAGGCTCAGCGTCATCGTCAAGGGTCTGCCGCTGACCTATTCGAAGGATCTGCAGGACGACAAGGAAACGCTGTTCGGCGCCTTCGACGCGCTGGCGCTGTCGCTCGCCGCGATGACCGGGATGGTCGAGACGCTGACCTTCCGCACCGACCGCATGCGTGCGCTCGCCGCGTCGGGCTATTCGACCGCGACCGACCTTGCCGACTGGCTGGTGCGCGAGGCGGGCCTGCCGTTCCGCGAGGCGCATCATGTCGTCGGCGCCTGCGTCAAGCGCGCCGAGGGACTTGGCGTCGAACTGTCGGCGCTGCCTGCTGCCGACGCGGCCGCGATCCACGCCGCGGTCACGCCCGAGGTGCTCGCGGCGCTGACCGTCGAAGCGTCGGTCGCCAGCCGCACCAGCTATGGCGGTACCGCGCCCGAACGGGTAAGGCAGGCCATTGCCGCGGCGCGTGCCGCCACGAAGGAATAGGATGATGGCCCAGCGTTCCCTTGCCGCCGCCCTGACCGGCGCCGCCCTTTTGGCCACGCTTGCCGCGTGCGGCAGCAAGGAAGACCTGAAGCCCGTCGCCGGCCAGCCGGCACCGGAGATCCCGCTCGGCGCGACGCGCGCCCCGACCACAGAGGAGCTCACGACGCCTGACGCGCAGGCCCGGCCAGCGCGCAGCGACGAACTTCTCAAACGCTCGGAACGCCGCGAACCCGACGATTTCGATTTACCGCCTCCGGGCTGAGGACTTTTCCAATGGATCATTTTGACTATCGTGACGGCGTCCTCCACGCCGAAAACATTCCCTTGCCGCGCATCGCCGAGGAAATCGGCACCCCCGTTTACGTCTATTCGCGCGCGACGCTCGAACGTCACGCGCAGGTGTTTCGCGATGCGCTGAGCGATATTCCCAGGAAACACATCGCCTTCGCGATCAAGTGCAACCCCAACCTCGGCGTGCTGCGCGTCCTCGCGCGGCAGGGCTATGGCGCCGACGTCGTATCGGGCGGCGAGCTCGAACGCGCGCTCGCGGCGGGCATGGCGCCCGAGGACATCGTCTTTTCGGGCGTCGGCAAGACGCGCGCCGAACTGGCGCTCGGGCTCGATCGCGGTATCGGCCAGTTCAACATCGAACATGAACCCGAAGGCGTTGCACTCGCCGAGATTGCGCTCGGCAAGGAAATGACTGCGCGCGCCGTGCTGCGCGTCAATCCCGACGTCGATGCGGGCACGCATGCGAAGATTTCGACCGGCAAGGCCGAGAACAAGTTCGGCGTCGGGATCGACGTCGCGCCCGAAATATTCGGGCGGCTTGCGGGACTGCCGGGGCTGCAAATGCGCGGTATCGCACTGCATATCGGGAGCCAGCTTACCAGCCTCGCCCCGCTCGAGGCGGCGTTCGAGCGCGTCGGCCGCCTTGTCGCCGACCTCCGCGCCGCGGGGCACAGCATCACCCATGTCGATCTTGGCGGCGGGCTCGGCGTGCCGTACCGGCCCGAGGACAATCCGCCATCGCCCGCCGAATATGGCGCGATGGTCGCGCGGGTGACGAAGGACTGGGACGTCACGCTGATGTTCGAGCCCGGCCGGGTGATCGCGGGCAACACCGGCGTGCTGCTCACCGAAGTGCTGTGGGTCAAGCCGGGCGCGACCAACCCTTTCGTGATCGTCGACGCGGCGATGAACGACCTTGCGCGTCCGGCGCTTTACGACGCCTACCATGATTTCGTCGCGGTGCAGCCGGACGGCGAGAAGATGACCGCGTCGATCGTCGGCCCGGTGTGCGAGACGGGCGACACCTTCGCGCGCGACCGGGTGACCGACAAGGTCGAGGCGGGCGACCTTGCCGTCTTCCGCACCGCAGGCGCCTATGGCGCGACGATGGCGTCGACCTATAACAGCCGCAGCCTCGTTCCCGAGGTGCTCGTCGATGGCGACCGTTATGTTGTCGTCGCCGATCGCATCGCCGCGGGCACGATCATGGCGGCCGAGCGCGTGCCCGACTGGATCGACTGACGATGGAGCAATTCCCCCTCTTCCTCAATCTGCGCGGCCGTCCGGTCGTGCTGGTCGGGGAAGGGGAGGCGGCCGACGCCAAGGCACGGCTGATCGTCCGCGCTGGCGGGCGGATCGTCTCCGATTGGGAGGAGGGCGCAGCCGTTGCGTTCGTCGCCCTTGCCGACGAGGGCGAGGCGCGCGCGGCCGCGCAGGCGCTGCGCGCGCGCGGGTTGCTCGTCAACGTCGTCGACCGGCCCGACCTTTGCGATTTCACCACGCCGGCGATCGTCGACCGCGCGCCGGTCACCGTCGCGATCGGCACCGGCGGGGCGTCGGCGGGGCTGGCCAAGGCGGTGCGGCAACGGATCGAGGCGCTGCTTCCCGCGCGGCTCGGGGCGCTCGCCCCTGCGCTGCATTTGGCGCGGGATGCGATGAAAAGCCGCTGGCCCGCCGCCGCCGACCGGCGCCGCGCCATCGATGCGGCGCTGGCGAGCGGCGGCGCGCTCGATCCGCTCGACGGCGATGCGGCGGACAAGGTCGATGCCTGGCTGGCGGGTGCGGTAGCAGCGCAGCCGTCGCGGCTCGAAACCATCGCACTCGCCAGCGCCGACCCCGACGATCTGACGCTCCGCGCCGCACGGCTGCTCGGCGAGGCCGATCATATCTTCCACGGCGCGGATGTTCCCGCGGCAATCCTCGACCGCGCCCGCGCCGATGCCGTGCGCCATATCGCCGATGCGCCGCCCGCCGATCCGCCGCCCGGCCTGTCGCTCTGGATTGCGCAGCCATGACCGCCGTCCATCCGCTCTACGCCGCGATGGCGCCGACGATCTTCGAGCATATGTCGGCGCTCGCCCGCGAACATGGCGCGATCAATCTGGGGCAGGGTTTTCCCGACGAACCGCCGCATCCCGATATGGTCGCCGCCGCGGCGCGCGCACTCACCGAAAAATCGAACCAGTATCCGCCGGCCTTCGGCCTGCCCGAGCTACGTAACGCAATCTGCGGTTTCTATGCGCGGCGGCAGGGTCTCGCGCTCGCGCCCGAACAGGTGATCGTCACGTCGGGCGCGACCGAGGCGCTGGCCGCCGCGTTGCTCGCGCTGGTCGCGCCGGGCGACGAGGTGATTCTGTTCCAGCCGGCCTATGACAGCTATGCGCCGGTGATCCGCCGCGTCGGCGGTGTTCCGGTTTCGGTGGCGCTTCGCCCGCCCCATTGGCGCTACGATGCCGCCGACCTTGCCGCCGCGATCACGCCGCGTACGCGCGTGCTGATGCTCAACGATCCGCACAACCCCGCGGGTACGGTGGCGAGCGAGGCCGAGCTCGCGATGATCGCCGATATCTGCGTGCGCCACGATCTCACCGCGATCTGCGACGAGGTGTGGGAGGATGTGCGTTTCGAGGGCATCCCGCATCGCTCATTGCTGTCCTTTCCGGGCATGGCGGAGCGCGCGGTGAAGGTCGGGTCGGCGGGCAAGATCTTCGGCCTCACCGGCTGGAAAACCGGCTGGATGTGCGCCGCACCGGCGCTGGCGACCGCGCTCGGGCGCGCGCACCAGTTCCTGACCTTCACCACGCCGCCCGCGCTGCAATGGGCGGTCGCCGAGGGGCTGGAGCGGCCCGACGACTGGTTTGCGGCGCAGCGCGATGGCTGGGCGGCATCGCGCCGGCGGCTGGGCGACGCGCTGGACCGTGCGGGTTTTGCGGTGCTGCCGAACGCCGCGACCTGGTTCCTGTGTATCGACCTCGCTGCGTCGGGCGTTGCGCTTTCCGACCGCGAATTCAGCGAACGCGCGGTGCGCGAGGCGGGGGTTGCGTCGATCCCGGTGTCGGCGCTGTTCGAAGGCGATGGCCCGCGCCACATCGTCCGCCTCTGCTTCGCCAAGGACGGCGCGGTCCTCGACGAAGCGGTGGCGCGGCTCGCGCGGTTTCGCGACGGGCTGGCGGGCGAACGACCTTAGGGCTGGACGAAGGTCAGCGTCGAAACGTGGATCGTCTTGGCGAGCGTCTTGCCGCCGAGCGTGCGTTCGCCCTCGACCTCGTGTGAAACCGCGAGCAAATAGCGGCCGGCGCCGGACACGGGCACATCGACGCGGCCCGCGCCGTCCGCGGTGAAGCTTTTCTGCCAGCGATCGGCGTTGATCACATTGACCTTCGCGGCGGGCAGAGGTTTGCCCTGCCAGTGGACGATAAAGCTGTCCGATCCGGCCGCGACGGGCACGATCTCGAGGTCGAGCGCATGGCTCGGATCGCTGCGGCCGGCGCGCGCATAATAGATGACGCCTTCCCATTTGCCGTCATTTTCCCAAGGCGCGAAGACATTGTCGTCGGTCAGGCGGACGTCACCTTCGCCGGCGATCGCGGCTTCGATATGGTTGGCGCGGCGCACGAGTGCGGCCGGCGTCTTGCTGCCGGCGAGGAAGACGCCCGGCGTCTTGAGGTTCGAAAATTCGGGGTCGCCGGCCTCGGGAACCGGATCGGCGGGCTCGCCGAGATAGACGCGCGCGGGGCCGGTGCTGTCGCGTTCGATCCACACTTCATGCGCGGCGGCGGGCGACGCGAGCAGGCTTAAGGCGATCAGCGCGGCGAAGTTTTTTTTCATCGGGAGTTCCTCTTTTTGAATGGCCTGAACGGCGTTCTGGGTGCGGGGAGCGCCCGCCGGTCCACATCTGTGAGGCGATGAAGCGCTTATTGCAAATGCTAATTACTAGCTTGCTATTGCGAATGAGTCGCTATAGGCGCCAAGCCAAATCAAGATCGGGTCTCAAAAAGGGTGAATATGATGACTGTCCGAATGATCATGCTTTGCGGGGCGTCCATGCTTGCTTGTTCGGTCAATCCGGCATGGGCAGGCGAGGGCGCGGACAATGCCGCGTCGGCGGCTGCCGACACCGCCGCTGAAGCCGATGCTTATGCCGGCGGCGAGGAGACGATCGTCGTCACGGGCTATACCGGCACCAAGACCGAAACCGCGCTGACCGAATTGCCGCAGCCGATCAAGATCGTCACCGCCGAGCAATATCAGGCGCAGGGCGCGATCAGCATCAGCGATACGGTGAAATATGCCGCCGGCGTTCTTGCCAATCCCTATGGCCGCGATACCCGCGTCGACGGCTTCAACGTCCGCGGCCTCGATGCGCTGCAGTTCCGCGACGGCATGCGCGACATCTTCTCCTATTATGCCTCGATCACCTCGGACCCCTATAATTTCTCGCGCGTCGAAATCGTGCGCGGCCCGGCCTCGGTGCTGTTCGGGCAGGGGTCGATCGGCGGGCTCGTCAATCTCGTCAGCAAGACGCCGGATTTCACCACGCGCGGCGAAATCAGCCTCGTCTATGGCAGCGATGATCGCAAGGAAGTGCTCGCCGACGTCAATCTCGCCGCGTCCGACACGCTCGCCGTCCGCCTCGTCGGCCGTGTGCGCGACGCCGACACCTATGTCGATCATGTCCCCGACGACCGGGTGATGTTCGCGCCCTCGATCCGCTGGCAGCCGACGCCCGACACCGACGTCGTGCTGACCGGTCTCTATCAGGAGGACGATACCGGTTCGACATCGCAGTTCCTGCCGATCGTCGGGACCTTCCGCCCGAACACCGCCTATCCCGAAGGCAGGCTCGGCATGTATACCTTCGTCGGCAAGCCGGGCTGGGACCGCTATAACGGCCGCTCGATCCAGGGCGGCGGGTCGATCACCCACAGCTTCTCGGACTCGATCAAGCTCAGCCTCAAGGCGCGCTATATCGACAGCGACCTCGAATATTTCACCCACTATACCGACAGCTACAGCAACCCCGAAAACCCCTTCGCCGCGGACGGCCGCACGATCGGTCTCTATGCCGACGCCAGCGACGCGCGGATGAACGTCTTCTCGACCGACAACAACTTCCAGTTCAACTTCAATACCGGCGCAAACATCGAACATAAGCTGCTCGTCGGCCTCGACTATAGCTGGAACAAAGTGCGCAAACGCTATGCCGGCGGTTACGAGATCACCGACCTCTACGACATCGATACCGACGCGCTGCTGACATACGATCCCAGCGGCCCCTTCTCCAACGAATCGCAGAAGCAACTCGGAATCTACGTCCAGGATCAGATCCGATTCTACGACCGCGTCTCGGTCGTCCTGGGCGCCCGCCGCGACCGCGTCACCGGCTCCTCGGGCCAGACCGACAATGCGACGACCTTCCGCGCCGGCATTATCGGCGAGATCGGGGCGGGCTTCTCGCCCTTCTTCAGCTATACCGAAAGCTTCCTGCCGGTCGCCGGCCGCATCGAGAATGTCGACGGCACCTTCGGCGACCCCTACCGCCCGCAGACCGGCACCCAATATGAAGCCGGCGTGAAGTGGCAGCCGACGCCGAACACGCTCGTCACCGCGACCGCCTTCAAGATCAAGGAACGCAACCGCGTCCTCTATCTCGCCGCCGGCGGCACCACCCAGTCGGGCGTGCTCGATACCAAGGGCTTCGAGATCGAGGCCAGCCACACGCTGCCCGGCAATTTCGAACTGCTGGCGAATTACGGCTATGCGAAGCTCAAGTCCGAAACGAATACCAGCCTGGACTATATGCCGCGGCACACGGCGTCGCTCTGGTCGACCAAGACCTTCGGGCTCGTTGACGAAGCGCAGCTACGGCTGGGCGCCGGTGTCGTCTATAGCGGCAAGAGCGTCTCGACGAGCCCCGTCTGGTCGATCGTCACGCCGTCGCGCACGACGGTCGACGTGCTGGCCGAGATCAATTGGAACAACTGGCGCTTTGCGGTCAACGCCACGAACCTGCTCAACAACAAATATTTCGCGTCCTGCCTTGCGCGCGGCGATTGTTTCATGGGCGCGCCGCGCAACGTGATGGGCACTGTCGGCTATCGTTTCTGATGGTGGCCGGCGGCGGGACCTGTCTGGCGCCGGCGTTCGCCGCGTCGGGCTCGGCCCCGGCTATGGCGCTGTTCGACGCCGGCCTTTCCTAAGGCTATCGCGACTGGACGATCCGCCTCAACGTCAACAACCTGTTCGACAAGCGCTACTTCCCCGACAGTTGCTGCGTCGACCGCGTCACCCCCGGCGAACCGCGGAGTTGGCGCCTCAGCCTGTCGAGGCGCTTCTAAGGTGCCGCGCACCCTCTGATCTTGGCGATCTCACGCTATCCGGCGGCATTTTTGCGATGGCTTTGCCCCGCGAAACGTGGAAACATCGGTGTCAATATTCGGGAGCAAGACGACAGTACGGAAAAGACAGGGCAAAACGGATCGATCTTTCAACAGCAGGGGCAAAGACATGCGGAATCCGGTTCTCACGGTCGTCACGACCGCTTCGCTGATTGCTACACAGCTCGCTACGCCGGCGTTGGCCCAAGTCACTACCCTTCCTTATCCGCCCCCGGGCGGCCCGCAGATCCAGCCGCCGCGGCCCGGCGACAATTATGCCGGGACGCTCCGCTGCGAATCGCGGAACAACAAGATCCAGCGCTGCAACGTGCGCACCGGCAACCGCGTCGACCTGATCCGTGTGATCGGGGGCCGTTGCTCGAAGGGGCGCGACTGGGGTTTCACTGCGTCGCAAATTTGGGTGTCGGGCGGCTGCCGCGCCGAATTCGGCTATGGCTATAATTATGGCGGCGGTGGCGGCTATCCGGTGCCGTTGCCGCAACCGGTCGGCGACTATGCCGGCACGATCCGCTGCGAATCGCGCAGCAACCGCTACGAGCAATGCAATGTCGCGACGAACGACCGCGTCGAATTGACGCGGCGGCTTGGCGGGCGTTGCAATGCGGGCCGGCAATGGGGCTATACCGCCTCCTACGTCTGGGTGAACAACGGCTGCCGCGCTGAATTCGGCTATGGCTATCGCAATGTGCGGCCGCCCGAGAAGGACAAGGACAAGGGGCCGAGCACCGGGCTGATCATCGGTGGCGCCGTGGTCGCGGGCGGCTTGCTTGCGCTGTTGCTCAGCAAGAAAAAGAAGACGCCGACGGGCGAGGAGACCACGGCAACCGAGCCCGTGACCTATCCTGCGGGTCCGCCGGCGACGTTGAGCGCCAACCTCGATAGCCTGCCGAGCGCGGCGCGCCCGTCGGTTCGAAATTGCATGAACGACGCGGCGCGGCAGATCGGGGCGACGGGCGGGTCGCGGCTGACGTACGACCGGCTCGTCAACCTCGAGCAAGGCAATGGCGGCTGGCGCATTCGTGCGGCGATGACCGCCACCTATCCCGACGGCGCGCGCTCGATCGAAATGTATTGCCGCGCGACGCCGAGCCAGATCATCCAGCTCGATTTCAGCTAGGCGACGTGGCGGAAGGGGCCGGCGTCTGTGCCGGTCCCTTCCCACGCCGGTTGCATATTTCCGCCGGGCCGTGAAAGAGCGGGCTGACGCCCTGCGGCGCGAACGGGAAACGATGCGAATGACGAACGATGGCGGGCCGCTGACGGCGCTCTGGTCGCGGGCCTATGCGCTGCTGACCTTCACCGCGCTGTTCTGGGCAGGCAATTCGATCGTCGGGCGCGCGGCGCGCGAACTCGTCCCGCCTGCGGCGCTGTCCTTCTGGCGCTGGACCTTCGCGCTGTTGCTGTTGCTGCCGCTGGCGTGGCCGCATCTGAAGCGCGACTGGCCGGTGCTGCGGGCAAACTGGCCGATCGTCGCGATCCTCGGGGCGCTGGCGATCGGGTCGTTCAATATCCTGCTCTACACCGGTTTGCAGAGCACGACCGCGCTCAATTCGATGCTGATCCAGTCGGCGCAGCCGGCGCTGATCCTGATCGTCGGAGCGCTGGTGATGCGTGACCGGACGAGTCCGCGTCAGGTCGCCGGCGTGCTGGTGTCGCTGGCCGGGGTGCTGGCGATCGTCGGGCGCGGCGACCCGGCGTTGCTGATCGCGCTGCAACTCAATATCGGCGATGCGATCATCGGCGGCGCGGTGCTGCTCTGGGCGCTCTATTCGGTGCTGCTCCGGCGGCGCCCGGCCGTGCATCCGCTGAGCTTTCTCGCCGCCTCGATCATCGTCGGGATCGTCGTGATCGCGCCCGTTTATGCGATCGAGCTGTGGTCGGGGAAGCGGATCGTCGCGGTACCCGAGAGCACGCTTGCGATCGCCTATGTTTCTGTTTTTCCGTCGTTCCTCGCCTATCTCTTCTTCAACCGCGGGATCGAGTTGATCGGGTCGGCGGCGACCGGCCAGTATATGAACGTCATGCCGCTGATGGGCGCGGGGCTGGCGATGCTTTTCCTCGGCGAGACGCTGCACCTGTTCCATGTCGCCGGGCTGGCGCTGATCGTCGCGGGCATCTGGGTCGCGGGTCGGGCGACGCAGCCAGCCGAGCAGGGCTAGCCGAGCGCCGCTTCGACCTGTGCCAGCCGGTCTTTGCCGAAGAACATCTCGTCGCCGACGAAGAAAGTCGGGATGCCGAACACGCCGCGTGCGACCGCAGCTTCGGTGTTGGCGACGAGCTTCGCCTTGATCTCCGGTTCCTGCGTCCGCGTCAGCAGCGCCGGGCTGTCGAAGCCGTTTTCCGAGAGGAAGGTTGCGACGACTTGCGGGTCGTCCATCTTGAGCCCCTCTTCCCACATCGCGCGGTTCACCGCGTCGACATAATCGTCGAGCACGCCTTCGTCCGCCGCGACGATCGCGCCGCGCATGATCAGCAGCGTATTCACCGGAAAATGCGGGTTGAGGCGGAATTTCGTCAGGCCGTGTTTTTCGATGAAGCGCCGCATTTCGAGATGCTCATAGGCGAGCTTCGCCGGCGCTTCGGCATATTGGATCATCGGCGCCTTGTTGCCCGTCGCCTTGAAGATCCCGCCGAGCAGGCACGGGGTTATCATGAGGTCAGCGCCGGTGCGGTCGAGCAGTTCGGGCAGTACCCGCAGCGTCAGATAGGCGTTCGGGCTGCCGAAATCGAAGATGAGTTCGAGTGTCTTTTTCGGGCTTTCGGTCACCATTTTTCTCCCCAGGGGCGGAGGTCGAGTTCGTGCGTCCAAGCGCTTTTCGGCTGCTTGTGGAGCATCACATAATTGGCGGCGATGGCGTCGGGATTGAGGATCAGGTCCTGCGCCTTGGCCTTGTCGAAGTCGGGATGGCGGCCCTTGATGAATTCGGTGTCGATCGCGCCGTCGATGATCGTGTGCGCCACATGGATGCCCTGCGGGCCCAATTCGCGCGCCATCGACTGGGCGAGCATGCGCAAGGCGCCCTTGGCGCCCGAGAAGGCGGAAAAGCCGGCGCCGCCGCGCAAGGACGCTGTCGCGCCGGTGAAAAGGATCGTGCCGCGGCCGCGCGGCGCCATGCGCTTCGCGGCTTCGCGGCCCATCAGGAAACCGCCGAGGCACGCCATTTCCCAGACCTTGGTGTAGACGCGGACGGTGGTATCGCCGATCGGGAAGTTCACATTGGCGCCGATGTTGAACACCGCGACCTCGACCGGGCCGACCTCGGCCTCGACCCGATCGAACAGCGCGATCATCGCCTCTTCGTCGCGGGCATCGGCGGGGAAGGCGCGTGCCTTGTGCCCCTCGTCGCGGATCGACTGCGCCAGCGTTTCGAGCGCGTCGGCGTTCCGTTCGCGCCGGTTGACGCACGCGGTGAGGCCTTCGGCGGCGAAGGCGCGCGCGATGGCGCCGCCGGTTGCGTCGCCGGCTCCGATGATCACGGCTGCGGGGGTGGGCATAAGCGACTCTCCTCTTGCCGCCGATAGTAACTATGATAAACATAGTGACAAGAGTAAATTTGCATCGTTGAGTGAACCCATGCCCAAACGCGCCGATCTGTCGGATACATTCTGCCCTGTCGGGCGGTCTGCCGAACTGCTCGGCGACCGCGCGGTGTTGCTGATCCTGCGCGATCTGTTTTTCGGCAAGCGGCGGTTCGAGGCGATCGCGGCGAACACCGGTCTCGGCCCGCAACTCGTCTCGGCGCGGCTCAAGCTGTTGGTGGCGGAAGGGGTGGCCGAACGCCATGCCTATCAGGATCGCCCGCCGCGTTACGAATATCGGCTGACCGCCAAGGGCAAGGACCTGTTCGATGTCCTCTATGCGATGCGCAATTGGGCCGAACGCTGGGCCTATGAGGAGGGAGAGACCGGATCGGGGCCGGCCGTGCGCTATTTTCATCGCGCCTGCGGCGCCGATGTCGGCACGTCGACCGTCTGCCCCGGCTGCGGCGAACCTCTGCGTTACGGCGATCTGAAAGGCGAGCCGTCGGCGGCGCTCAGGGCCGAACAGGCGGCGCGGGGAGGGTGACGATCTATGATATCGGTCGTCATCCCGGCGAAGGCCGGGATCTCGCGCCCACATCAACACGCAGCGGCGTGATCCCGGCCTTCGCCGGGATGACGGAATGAGATTGGATTACGCCTTTTCGAGCGTGCACTGGAGCGGGTGCTGGTTCTGCCGTGCGGCGTCCATCACCTGATTGACCTTGGTCTCCGCAACTTCATAGCTGAACACGCCGCACACGCCGACGCCCTGCTGGTGGACGTGGAGCATCACCTGCGTTGCCTGTTCGATGTCCATGTTGAAAAAGCGCTGCAGCACCATCACGACGAATTCCATCGGCGTATAGTCGTCGTTGAGCAGCAGCACCTTGTACATCGAAGGCTTTTTCGCCTTTGCGCGGGTACGCGTCGCGATGCCGACACCCGGGGTGCCGGGCGAGCCATCGTCCTTGTCGGCCATGGCACGGGCCGGATGGGAGATCGAAGCGGGAAACATCATGAACCAGAATATCGCACGCCGAAGCGGATTCGCAAGAGGGCGGGGCATCATTAACCCCCTTTTCGTCGCCCCCGCGAAGGCGGGGGCCGCTGGCAGCCTTAAACTGCAAGGCCGTGACAGGCCGACAACGGCCCCCGCCTTCGCGGGGGCGACGATACTCCAAAAAACAGGAACCGCCCGCATCCGTAAAGGCTGCGAGCGGTCCTGGTTTGCCTGCGCGGGCGGGGAGGAGGGGAGAGTGCCCGCGCCGGCGGTGGAAAATGAAGGCCCTTAGGCTGCCTTCATCTTCGAGCTGATGACCGAAACGCGGTTCGAGATCGGCGCGAAGCTGTCGTTCGTCAGCTTGACGACGAGTTCGCTGGTCTTCGAGGTCTGCGCAACGGCGGCGTCGAACGCCTTCTTGCTGTTTTCGGCATAGAGCTTGAAGAATTCGGCCGGCGACTTGACGGCGGTGTAGCCCTTCAGCGCGGCGGTCGTGTCTTCGAAGCTCTTGCGGGCGAAGGTCACGCCTTCCTGGCCGAGCGTTTCGATGCCCTTGGCAGCGATCTTGCCCGATTCAACCAGCGCTTCGATGTTCGCCTTGTTGAATTCGACGGCTTCTTCGGCGAGCTTGCTCGACTTGGCGAAAGCTTCCTTCGCCTTTTCGTTGAAGTCGGCGGTTAGCGCTTCGGCGCGGGTCTTCGCATCTTCGGCGAACTTCTTGACGGTGTCGTTCATGGTCTTCAGTCCTTTGGTGGCGGCGGCGACCGGCTTCGGCGCGGCCTTTGTCTTGGGGGCGATGGTCTTTGCGGCCGCCTTCTTGGGAGCGGCCTTCTTTGCTGCCGGCTTTGCGGCTTTCTTTTGGACCGGCTTGGCCTTCGCCACGACGGTCTTGGTCTTTGCGGGCGCTTCGATCTTTTCGGCTGCCGGGGCAGCAACGACCGGAGCGGCAGGAGCAGCCACGGGAGCGGCAGCGGTATCCAGCGTCGCGGCTTCGAAAGCCTTTTCGGCACTATCCAACTTGGTAGCCATCGGGACAACTCCTTTATGTTGCAGTGCACAATATAGGAGTGGATCGGGAATTTCAAGAGTTTTTGTGCAGTGCACAAAAATGGCTGTGGCCCCGATCGCCCGAACCTTATATTTCGCCGATATTACCGCTGTTTGACATAGCGGCCGGGGGCATCCTCGATCGCCTTTTTGGTGCCCTTTCCGGGAATGCGGGCACCCTTTGCGGCGATTTTTTTGCCGTCTTGCCCGGCGATCCAGCCGATCCAGTGCGGCCACCAACTGCCTTTGGTCTCGACCGCGCCGGCCTCGAACGCTTCGAGCGACGATGCAGCATTGTCGCCGGTCCAATATTGATATTTGCCGGCAGCGGGCGGGTTGACGACACCTGCGATGTGCCCCGATCCGGCGAGCAGGAAGGTTTTCGGACCCGACAGATTGTCCATCAGCCGCCACACGCTCGCCAGCGGTGCGATATGATCGTCGCGTCCGGCCTGGATATAGGCGGGAACCTCGATCTTGCGGAGGTCGATCGGCGTGCCGCACACCGACAGGCTGTTCGGGACGACCAGCCGGTTGTCGCGGTACAGATCTACCAGATACTGGCGGTGCCAAGTCGCGGGCAGGTTGGTCGTGTCGCCGTTCCAATAGAGCAGGTCGAAGGGCGGATAGTCGTTGCCGAGCAGATAATTGCTGACGACATAATTCCAGATGAGGTCGCGGCCGCGTAAGGAGTTGAAGGTCGCGGCCATGTAACGCCCGTCGAGATAGCCCGGCGCCGAGAGCTGTTGCAGCAACGATAGATAGCTGTCGTCGACGAACATCTTGAGCTCGCCGGCGCGCTCGAAATCGACCTGTGCGGTAAAGAAGGTCACCGACTTGACCTTGTCCGCCTCGCCCTTCGCGGAGAGCATCGCGAGCGTCGCGGCGAGCGTCGTGCCGGCGACGCAATAGCCGATCGTGTGGACCGCGGGGACGTCGAGCAGCGCGCGGACGGTGTCGATCGCATCGACCTGCGCCGCGACATAATCGTCCCAGGTGACGTCCTTCATCGACGCGTCGGCCGATTTCCACGACACCATGAACACCGAAAGCCCCTGTTCGACCGCCCACGCGACGAAGCTTTTCGCGGGGTTGAGGTCGAGGATATAGAAGCGGTTGATCCACGGCGGGAAGATGACGAGCGGGACGTCGAAGACCTCCTTTGTCGTCGGGGCGTAGTGGATGAGCTGGTAGAGCGGGGTTTCGTGGATCACCTTGCCCGGGGTCGTCGCGATATTGACCCCGACCTCGAACGCATCGGGGTCGACATGGCTGAGCTGCCCGCGCGACAGGTCGCTCAGCATATGTTTGAGCCCCTTGAGCAGGCTCTCGCCGCGCGTTTCGACCGCGCGCCGGATCACTTCGGGATTGGTGAGAGCAAGGTTGGTCGGCGACAGCGCCTCGGCCATATTCTTCGCCGCGAACTCCAGCTTCGCGCGGGCCGCCTCGTCGAGGCCCTGCATCTGGCGCGTCGTCGTGAGCAATTGCTCGGACAGCATGCCATAGGTCTGGCGGATCATCGCGAAGACCGGATTGCCGGTCCAGTCGGGGTCGGCGAACCTTTTGTCCTTCGACGCTTCGGCGGCGGGGGTGAAGGGCTGCAAGGTGGCGAGCGAGGTCCAGAAGCGTGCGCCCTGTTCCCACATCTGCGCCGATTGTTCGGCCCACGCCTGCGTCGTCGGGTTCTGCAGCCAGCTCGCCGGGTCGAACAGGCTGGCGGCGGCGCTGTTGCCCTGGTTCGCCTGACCCAGCGCATATTCGAGCATCATCTGCTGCGCGCGGCCCATCACGCTGGCCCAATGCTGTATGTCTTCGGGCGAGGGCAGGAAGGGATTGGAAGCTTCGGTCGTATCACCCTTGTCTGCTTCGTTCATGCTCGTTCCCGCTGGCCAGTACCGATAGAATCTCTATAACAAGGCTTGGCGCGACTGGCGAGAAGCCGTTCGCGCTTCTGTTCATAAACGCAAAGGAGTTGTTCTAGTTTCCCATGTCCGAAGATGAATTCTATCGCATCAAGCGCCTGCCGCCCTATGTCATCGCCGAAGTCAATGCGATGCGTGCGGCCGCCCGCGCCGCGGGAGAGGACATCATCGACCTGGGGATGGGCAACCCCGACCTGCCGCCGCCCGCGCATGTGATCGAGAAGCTCTGCGAAGTCGCGATGAAGCCCGACGCGCACGGCTATTCGCAGTCGAAGGGCATTCCGGGCCTTCGCAAGGCGCAGGCGAACTATTATGCGCGCCGCTTCAACGTCGAGCTCGATCCCGAGAGCGAGGTCGTGGTGACGATGGGGTCGAAGGAAGGGCTCGCCAGCCTCGCGACCGCGATTACCGGTCCCGGCGACGTCGTGCTCGCGCCGAACCCCAGCTATCCCATTCACACCTTCGGCTTCATCATCGCCGGGGCGACGATCCGCAGCGTTCCGACGACGCCCGACGAAAATTACTGGCGCGCGCTCGACCGCGCGATGGCGTTCACCGTGCCGCGGCCGTCGATCCTCGTCGTCAACTATCCGTCGAACCCAACGGCGGAATCGGTCGATCTCGCCTTTTACGAACGGCTTGTCGCCTGGGCGAAAGAGAACAAGGTCTGGGTGCTGTCGGACCTGGCTTATTCGGAGCTTTATTACGACGGCAACCCGACCCCTTCGATCCTGCAGGTGCCGGGCGCGAAGGATGTCGCGGTCGAGTTCACCTCGATGTCGAAAACCTATTCGATGGCGGGCTGGCGCATGGGCTTTGCGGTCGGCAACAAGCGGCTGATCGCGGCGATGACGCGCGTCAAATCCTACCTCGATTATGGCGCCTTCACCCCGATTCAGGCGGCGGCGTGCGCGGCGCTCAACGGGCCGCAGGACATTGTCGCGAAGAACCGCGAGCTTTACCAGAAGCGCCGCGACGTGATGGTCGAAAGCTTCGGTCGCGCCGGCTGGGACATCCCGAGCCCCAAGGCGTCGATGTTCGCCTGGGCCCCGCTGCCCCCCGCGCTCAAGGAAATGGGCAGCCTCGAATTCTCGAAGCAGCTCCTGACCCATGCCAAGGTCGCGGTCGCCCCTGGCGTCGGTTATGGCGAGGACGGCGAAGGCTATGTCCGCATCGCGATGGTCGAGAACGAGCAGCGCATTCGTCAGGCGGCGCGCAACGTGCGCAAGTTCCTCGCGATGCACGGCGTCAACACGCCATCGGTCGCGGCCGGCGGCGGGGGGTAATGTCCTCGGCAAGCGCGATCGCGCAGACGATCCAGTTGTCGGTCACGCCAGTGTTCCTGCTGGTGGCGACCGGCAGCCTGCTCAACGTCATCGCCGGACGGCTGGCGCGCGTCGTCGACCGTTCGCGGACGTTGATCGAGCGCTGGTCCGAGACCGAAGGCGCCGAGCATGAGCGCATCGTGGCGGAACTACGCACCGCCGACCGGCGCATGGCGATCATCAACAATTCGATCCTCGCGGCGGTCGCGTGCGGGATCGTCGTCTGCCTGCTCGTCGCGCTGCTTTTCGCGCAGGAGGTCGCCGGCTTCAATCTCGGCCGTGCCTCCGCCTGGGCGTTTACCGTGGCGATGCTGCTTCTGCTGACTTCGCTGATCCTGTTCCTTGTCGAGGTACGGCTCGCGATCCGCACCATCCATGTGCCGATGGAACTGCTCGAGCTCGAGGAACTGGGCTGGCAGCGGCGGCGGGGCGGAAAATAGCCTAGGGCGTCGTGACGGCGCGATAGGTCGGCGCGACCCGTTTCCGGCTCGCCTGTTCATAGGCATAGCCCGCCGCCAATATGTCGGCATCGCTCCATTTGGCGCCGATGAAGGACAGCCCGATCGGGAGCCCATCGACCAGTCCCATCGGCACCGTCAGGTGGGGGTAGCCGGCGACGGCGGGCATCTGGCTGACGCTCGGGCCGTCATAGGCGTCGCCCTTTTCGAGATCGCTCACCCACGCAGGACCGTTGGTGACGCCTAGCAGCAGATCGACATTGTGGGTCTTCAGCAACCGGTCGATGCCCTCGGCGCCCGCCAGTCGCAGCGCGGTTGCCTTCGCCTCAAGATAAGCGGGATCGTCGAGGCCGGCTTTGGTTTCGGCGAGCTCGAACAAGGCCTGATCGAACCATTGCAATTCTTCGGGATGCGCCTTGTTGAACGCGATGACGTCGGCGAGGCTCTTGGGGCCATTCGCGTGCGGCAGCGCCGCAAGATAGGCGTTCAGATCCGCCTTGAGTTCGGTCATCAGGACGTCGAGTTCGGCCTTGCCCAGCTCCTCCTGCCCGCTGCGGCTGTCGCGGATCTCGACGACCGTTGCGCCGAGCGCACTCATCTGCGCCAGCGCCGCGTCGAACAGCGCGGCGATATCGGCCCGGTCGCCGACGCGGTCGCGCAGCACGCCGATGCGCTTGCCCTTCAACGCGCCGGGCGACAGCGCCGCGACATAATCGGCCTTGCGCGCGTCGGCTTCGGCCGTCGCCGGGTCGGCGGGATCGCTGCCGGCGATCGCATTCATCACCGCCGCGGCATCGCCTACGGTCAGCGTGATCGGCCCGGCGGTATCCTGACTGTGACTGATCGGCACGATGAAGCCGCGGCTGACCAGTCCGACGCTTGGTTTGAAGCCGACGACGCCGTTGACCGCGGCGGGGCAGGTGATCGAGCCGTCGGTTTCGGTACCGATCGCGAGCGGGGCGAGGCTGGCGGCAACAGCCGCGGCGCTGCCCGATGACGAGCCGCACGCGTTGCGATCGAGCGCGTGGGGATTTTTGGTGAGCCCGCCGACCGCGCTCCAGCCGCTGGTCGATTTGTCCGAACGGATGTTCGCCCATTCGCTGAGGTTCGTCTTGCCGAGGATGACCGCGCCCGCATCGCGCAGCCGGGTGACGATGAACGCATCGCGGCCTGTCATATTGTCCTTGAGCGCGAGCGAACCGGCGGTGGTCGGAAGACCCGCGACCTCGATATTGTCCTTGATCAGGACCGGGATGCCGTGGAGCGGACCGCGCAGCTTGCCCGCCTTGCGTTCCTCGTACAGCCGCTTTGTTTCGACCCCGACGTCGGCGAAGGAAAAGGTCGCGATGACGGCGTCCAGCTTCGGTCCATAATCGTCGAGCCGCCCGAGCCGGTCGAGATAAACGTCGCCGACCAGCCCCTCGTACAGCCAGCCGGTCTCCATTTCCGACTGCAGCATCGCGGCATCCTTGCCCTCGACGTCGGGAAGCGGCGGTGGCATCGCGGCGGTCGGGGCTGCGGGAGCGATCGCGAGCAGGGCGGCAGCGGCGAGCAGCGAAATTTTTTGCATGGCGGCGAGGCTGGCAGCCGTAGCGGCAATTGCAAGCGGTGATTTTCCGGGCGCCGGCGCGACGTTGACACCGGGTGTCATCGCCTGCACCCATGGCCCCGGGAGAGACGGATGAACGAAAAGCCTGCCTTGGCTCAGGGTATCGGCGCGCCGCCGACCGATGGCGTCGCCGCGCACACGCGGACGATGCTGTGGCTCCTGCTCGTCGTCTATATCTTCAATTTCCTCGACCGGCAGATCGTCAATATCCTTGCCGAGCCGATCAAGCGCGACCTCGGGCTGTCGGATACCGAACTGGGCCTGCTCGCGGGCCCGGCCTTCGCGGTCTTCTATGCGCTGCTCGGTATTCCGATCGCGCGTTATGCCGACAAGGACGGGACCAACCGCGTGCGGCTGATCGCGCTGTCGCTGGCGATCTGGTCGGCGATGACCGCGGTGTGCGGGCTGGCGCAGAATTTCGTCCAGCTCCTGCTCGCCCGCATCGGCGTCGGCATTGGCGAGGCGGGCTGCACGCCCGCCGCCCATTCGCTGATCGCCGACAGCGTCGCCCCCGAAAAGCGGTCGTCGGCGATCGCTTTCTACGGGCTGGGCGTGCCGGTCGGATCTCTGCTCGGGCTGATCATCGGCGGCGTCGTCAACGACCTTTATGGCTGGCGCGCGGCGCTGATGCTCGTCGGAGCGCCGGGGCTGTTGCTGGCGCTCGTCGTGCTGTTCGTGATGCGCGAGCCGCGGCACCTCCGCGCGGCGGAAACCGCTGCGACGGCCAATACAGCGGCGCCGCTGTCGACGCGCGAGGCGCTGCGCGAAATCTTCGCGTCGCGTGCCTTCGTCTATATCCTGATCGCCGCCTCGGTCACTGCCTTTCTCGGTTATGGCAAGGGGCTGTGGACGATCAGCTTTTTCATCCGCAGCCACGGGCTGTCGACGACCGAGGCCGGGCTGTCGATGGCGGTCGTGTTGGGGCTGGCGGCGGCGCTCGGCACCTGGCTCGGCGGCAAGCTCGCCGACAAATATGGCGCGCGCGACAAGCGGCATATCCTGACTTTCCCCGCCGTCGGCATGGCGATCGTCGCGCCGATTCTGTTCCTCGGCTATTATATGGAGCATTGGCTGGTCGCGATGGCGCTGCTCGTCGTGCCGAGCATCGTCAACAATGCCTATTACGGCCCGGCCTATGGCTGTGTGCAGGGGCTGGTGCAGCCGCGTGCCCGCGCGGTCGCGGCGTCGATCATGCTGTTCGGGCAGAATCTGATCGGGCTCGGGCTCGGACCTTTCCTGTTCGGGGTGATGTCCGACGCCTTGCAGCCGGTGGCCGGGCAGGAAAGCGTGCGCTGGGTGCTCTATGGCGCCGCGTGGCTCGGGCTGATCCCCGCCTTCTTCTTCTGGCGCGCGAGCCTGCGCCTCAATGCCGAGCTGAAATCGGGCTAGGGTCCGTACTCAATTACAGCGCCGTCGAGGTTTGAAGCAAAATGGCTCAGTGCGAGGAGAGAAGGCGAAGACATATGTCGATATTTCGAGACTTCTCGACGAAGCAATGGGCCATTTTGATCAAATCCCTTCGGGACGTCCAAATGGCTTCCATCTCGGGCCGAAAATCGCTTGGAAAGGCAACCAGCCTTCCCGGCGCGTCTTTCGGCCCGATATGTTTGCCATTTGGACGCCTCGACGGCGCTGTAATTGAGTACGGACCCTAAAAGGGCGGCGCGACCTTTTCGCGCTGCGCCTTTGCGGCGTCGATCCACCAGCCGAGATCGTCGGCAAAGCGCGGAAAGGCCTTGGCCAGCCGGCCGCCGTCTTCGCCCGCCGGCTGGCCTTCGGTATCGAAGGCGCCGCCGATGCGGGCCAGCGACAGCCCGGTCGCGGTGACGACCATGCCCATCACCGCGAGGGTGCCGCGCCAGGCGGTCGCCGCCTTGATCCCCGCAAAGGGGCCCGCCGAATAGGAAGCGATCGCCGCTGGGCGCCAGCCATATTCGGGGAGGAAATGGTCGGCGAGATTCTTGAGTCCCGGTTGCAGCCCGCCATTATATTCGCCTGCGACGAAGACGAAGCCGTCGGCGGCGGCGATGTGTGCGGCAAGCTCCGCCATCGCCGGCGGCGCTTCGCCCTCGGCATAATCGCTGAAGCGGCGGTCGAGCATCGGCAGGTCGACGGCTTTCGCATCGATCAGTTCGGCGCTGTCGCCGCGCGCGCTTAAGGATTTTACGATCCAGCGGGCGAGCTTGATGCCCTGCCGGTCGCGGCGATAGCTTCCGTAGAAGACGAGGATGTTGCGGCTCATGCCTGCTTGCTGCCACGGCGGGCGCGAAAACGGAAGCCTGGGGTCCTGACCTAGGGACGGATGGTGATCGGCGTCCCATCGGGGACGATATCCCAAAGCTGTCTGATCTCGGCATTCGACAGCGCGATGCAGCCGTCGGTCCAATCGCGCGCGATCGGCGGGCCGGGCCATCTGTTGGGCTGGCCGTGGATGAAGATGTCGCCACCCGGCGAGCGCCCGCGCGCCTTGGCATAGGCGCGGTCGGTGGCATCGGGATAGGAGATGCGGAGCGAGAGATGGTAGCGGCTGGCACCGTTGCGGCCGTCGATCGTGTATCGGCCTTCGGGCGTGCGTTCGTCGCCCTCGAACCGCTTGTGGCCGGTGGGTGCGTCGCCGAAGCGGATGCTCGTATAACGTAAGATTTCGCGGTCGCCGCGATAGGCGATCAGGATGCGGTCGCTTTTGTCGACGAGCAGGCGGTCGGCCTTGGTGCCGGCGGCAAGCGGCGGCGGTTGCGAACTCGCCGATCCACAGGCGGCAAGCGTCAGCAGCGAGAGGCCGGCCCATATGCTGCGCCGGATCATGTCGCCGCCTTCCTGCGCTTTGCGGCGATACGCAGGCCTGCCGCCGCGATCAGCAACAGCGCCGGCGGCCAATAGAAGGGATCGACCGCGGCGCGGCCGCCGTAGCTGACCATGAAGATCAGCCAGATATACCAGACGCCCGCGGTATGCAGACGCTTCCAGTTCCGCGCGCCGAGCTTCCGGACCGCGCCATCGAACGAGGTCGCGGCGAGCAGCGCGATGAAGACATAGGCGATGCCGCCGCCGACGAGCGTCGTGACCGGCGGTGGCGGCTGGCCGTCATGCGTGCCGAAGAGCCACAGGATCGCGATCAGGTGGACAAGGTGCGAAAAGGCGAAGCCGAGCCCGATCCAGCGCCGGTTGCGGATCGTCCAGCGCGTCATGGGCGCGGGCCACAGCCGGACCGATGCGCTGGCGGTGAAGGCGGCGATGAACAGCAGCAGCGAGCTGCGCGCGGTTGCGCGGATCAGCATCCGGATGCCGTCGACGCCGGTGCCGGCGAGGCTGAGGACGAGGGCGCTCATGACGACCAGCGCCGCCATCAGCACGATCAGCAGCGTCGCGCCTTCGTTCCAGCCGGTCTTGCGTGTCGCCATTGCACCCTCCCGCGGGAGGGCGAGTATAGCGCGCCCGCGCGCGTCGCCTAGTCGCTGAACGGGTCGCGGATCAGGATCGTGTCCTCGCGCTCGGGGCTGGTCGACACGAGGGCGATCGGGGTTTCGATCAGTTCCTGCACGCGCTGGATATATTTGACCGCCTGCGCGGGCAGGTCGGCATAGCTGCGCGCGCCCGCGGTCGTTTCCTGCCAGCCGTCCATTTCCTCGTAGATCGGCTCGACCTCGGCCTGATCGGCGGCGTGCGCGGGGAAATAGTCGAGAATCTTGCCGCGCAGCCGATAGCCGGTGCAGATGCGGATCGTGTCGAAGCCGTCGAGCACGTCGAGCTTGGTCAGCGCGATGCCGGTGACGCCCGATACCGCACAGCTCTGCCGCACGAGCACCGCATCGAACCAGCCGCAACGGCGCTTGCGCCCGGTGACGGTGCCGAATTCATGTCCGCGCTCGCCGAGCTTCTGACCGATCTCGTCCTCGAGTTCGGTCGGGAAGGGGCCGCTGCCGACGCGGGTCGTATAGGCCTTGGCGATCCCGAGCACGAAGCCGACCGCCGACGGACCGAGTCCCGAACCCGACGCGGCGGTGCCGCTGACGGTGTTCGAGCTGGTGACGAAGGGATAGGTGCCGTGATCGACGTCGAGCAGCACGCCCTGCGCGCCCTCGAACAATATGCGCGCGCCCGCCTTGCGCACCTTTTTCAGGCGCTTCCACACCGGCTGCGCATATTCGAGCACATAGTCGGCGATCTCGGCGAGATCGGCCTTCAGCCGTTCGCGGTCGATCGGCGGTTCGCCGAAACCGGCGCGCAGCGCGTCGTGGTGCGCGGTCAGGCGGTCGATCTGCGGATCGAGCTTGTCGAGATGGGCAAGGTCGCAAACGCGGATCGCGCGGCGGCCGACCTTGTCCTCATAAGCGGGGCCGATGCCGCGGCCGGTGGTGCCGATCTTGCCCGCACCCGCGGCGGTTTCGCGCAGCGCGTCGAGGTCGCGATGGAAGGGCAGGATCAGCGGGCAATTGTCAGCAATCGCGAAATTTTCGGGGTTGATGGCAACGCCCTGCCCGCGCAGCTTGGTGATCTCGTCGCGCAGCGCCCACGGGTCGAGCACGACGCCGTTGCCGATGATCGACAGCGTGCCGGTGACGATGCCCGACGGGAGCAGCGACAGCTTGTAGGTCTGGTTGCCGACGACAAGCGTATGACCGGCGTTGTGACCGCCCTGGAACCGGACCACGGCGTCGGCACGGCTGGCGAGCCAGTCGACGATCTTGCCCTTGCCCTCGTCGCCCCATTGCGACCCGATGACGGTAACATTTGCCATGATGCTGTCCTGCTGAACCGGGCCTTGAATCACGCGGTGCTGGCCCGGCGCGGCCTTAGCGGATTTCGCCGCAGAGGCAAGCGTGACGGTACGGTTTTGTCATATTCCGGCGATATTGTACCGGCGCATGCGGGGTCTGGCGGTGGCGCCAAAAATGCGCGAAAGCATAAGCCATGACCGATGCCGCTGCCCCCTATCACGCCCATATCTATTATGATGCGGACGAACGCCGCGCTGCCGAGGATTTGCGCGAGCGTTTCGGGCGCGACCCCGCGATATTGTTCGTCGGGCAGATGACCGACGCCGGCGTCGGACCGCATCCGATCGCGCAATATGAGGTGCATTTTCTGGCCGAATCGATTTCCGCGGTAACGGCGGCGATCGAGGCGACGGCGCTTCGGGCGCTGGTCCATCCGCTGACCGACGACGACCTCGCCGATCATACGACGCTGGCGCACTGGATCGGCGAGCCGGTCGAACTCGATGTGACGGTGCTCGATCCGCCGGGCGTCAATCAGGGGATCCCGCGTTTCGGCGTTTCGGATTTCTGAGCGAGCAGGCCCGGCTCGCGCCGGGGAAGGCTGTTTACGCTTCGACCGGCCCGTCGGGGCCAAGCGTGAAGCCGCAGCTGAGCATGCGTGCGTCGTCGGCGTCGGACAGCGCCGCCACCGTCTGCCACCCGTCGGCGCGTAGCCCCGCCGCAATCGCCGCGTCATGGCCCAGCGGCAGGAAGATGCGGCGTTCGGCATCGTCCTCGCCGCCCAGTCCTTCGTCGATCAGCGGGTCGGGGTAGAGCGAGAAACCGACTGCAGCCTGTTCGCGGTCTTCGCCGACCGGGATGGCATAGCTGCCGCCGCGGCCAATGATGTCGCCCTGTCCGGGAACGAAGATCGAGAAGCCGAACCAGCTTTGATAGGCGAAGCCATGACGCTCGGTCGGGTCGAGCGTCAGCGTGGCGCGGCCGCGGATCGGCGCCGCAATCGCTTCAAGCGCGTCGATGCGCGCGTCGAGCACGCCGGTGGTATCGAAGGCGCGCAGCTCGGCAATCGCCTGATCGAACGGCCCTGTGGCACGCAGCAGCGGCAGATAGGCTTCGGCACCGAGCCGGGAGAGCGCGCCGGCGTCCTTGGCATCGAGCTCGCCCTGCAACTCCTCGACGGGAACGGCGACGGGAAGGGGGCCGTTCGCCAGCAGTTCGACGACGTCGGGCAGGGTGAAATCGATCGTCACCGGGCCGATCCCGGCGGCATCGAGCGCGTCGATCGCGACGGTCACGATCTCGCGCGCCGCAGCGACGCTGTCGCTGCCGATCAGTTCGGCGCCGACTTGCAGCATCTCGCGCGCCGGGCGGAGCTGGCTGGCGCGCAGCTTGACGACCTGCCCGGCATAGCAGAGCCGCAGCGGGCGCGGCGCGCCGGCGAGCAGCGAGGTCGCGATGCGGCCGACCTGCCGCGTGATGTCGGGACGCAGCGCGAGAGTGCGCTGCGATACAGGATCGGTGAAGCGGAGGAGATCGCGCGTCAGCCGGTCGTCGTCGCCGCCGAGCGTCTCGCGAAACTCGGCGAGCGGCGGCGAGACACGGCCATAGCCGTGCGCGCGCATCGCATCGACGAGCGCGCGGGTGACGCGCGAGGTGGCCTCGGCCTGCGCGGGCAGGCGGTCGCGGAGGCCTTCGGGCAGCAGGGCAGGGGCCTTGGTCATCGCATGCGGCCTTAGGCGGGTGGCGGGAGCGTTTCAACCGCTCCCGCCGCAACGGGTCAGAACTTGAGGCCCTTCACCGTTTTTACGCCGGGAAGCTGGCAAAGCTGCCAGAGCAGCGGCTCGGGCATCGGCGAATCGAGGCTGAGCAGCAGCACCGCTTCGCCGCCCGCGGCGCGGCGGCCGAGGTGGAAGGTGCCGATGTTGAGCCCGGCTTCGCCGAGTGCGGTGCCGATGCGGCCGATGAAGCCCGGCGCGTCCTCGTTGACGATATAGAGCATATGGCCGTCGAGATCGGCCTCGACCTTGATCCCGAACATCTCGACGAGGCGTGGCTCGTTATTGCCGAACAGCGTGCCGGCGACCGAGCGGTCGCCCGCTTCGGTGGCGACGGTGACGCGGACGAGCGTGTGGTAATCGCCCTCGCGGTCGTGGCGCACTTCGCGGACGTCGAGGCCGCGTTCACGCGCGAGATGCGGCGCGTTGACCATGTTCACGCTGTCCGAGTAGCGGCGCATGAGACCCGTGAGCACCGCGGCGGTGATCGGCTTCAGGTTGAGTTCGGCGGCGGCACCCTCGGCTTCGATCGAGATCGTCGTCAGATTGTCGTGCGCAAGCTGGCCGATCAGGCTGCCGAGTTTTTCGGCGAGCTCCATGTAGGGGCGGAGCTTCGGCGCCTCTTCGGCCGACAGGCTGGGGACGTTGAGCGCGTTGGTGATCCCGCCGGTCAGCAGATAATCCGAAATCTGTTCGGCCACCTGGATGGCGACATTGACCTGCGCCTCGTCGGTCGACGCGCCGAGATGCGGCGTGCAGATGAAGTTCGGCGTGCCGAACAACGGATGATCGGCAGCCGGCGGTTCGGATGCGAAGACGTCGAGCGCGGCGCCCGCGACATGGCCCGAATCGAGCGCCTCCTTGAGTGCCGCCTCGTCGACCAGTCCGCCGCGCGCGCAGTTGATGATCCGCACGCCCGGCTTGGTCTTCGCGAGATTTTCCTTCGACAGGATGTTGCGCGTCTGGTCGGTCAGCGGCGTGTGCAGCGTGATGAAATCGGCGCGCGTCAGGAGGCCATCGAGCTCGACCTTCTCGACGCCCAGTTCGATCGCACGCTCGGGGGTCAGGAAGGGGTCGAAGGCGATGACCTTCATGCGCAGCCCGATGGCGCGTTCGGCGACGATGCTGCCGATGTTGCCGCAGCCGATCAGGCCAAGCGTCTTCGACGTCAGTTCGACCCCCATGAAGTCGTTCTTCGGCCATTTGCCCGCCTGCGTCAGCGTATTGGCTTCGGGAACCTGGCGCGCGAGCGCGAACATCATCGCGATCGCGTGTTCGGCGGTCGTGATGCTGTTGCCGAAAGGGGTGTTCATCACGATGACGCCCTGCTTCGACGCCGAGGGAATGTCGACATTGTCGACGCCGATCCCGGCGCGGCCGACAACTTTCAGGTTCGTTGCGGCGGCGAGGACGTCGGCGGTGACTTTCGTGGCGGAGCGGATGGCGAGGCCGTCATAGTCGCCGATCATCGCGATCAGCTCGTCCTTGGTCTTGCCGGTGATGACGTCGACGTCGATGCCGCGTTCCTTGAAAATCGCGGCGGCTTTGGGGTCCATCTTGTCGCTGATGAGGACTTTTGGTGCGGTCATTTTATGTCTCCGTATCCCGGCGATAACCGGGATGTGTGGCGGAATGGGGAAATGGGCCCCGGCTTTCGCCGGGGAACACAAAGGTCAGGCCGAAAGGCTGGCGTAGGCCCAGTCGAGCCACGGCCCGAGCGCCTCCACATCGGCGGTGTCGACGGTCGCGCCGCACCAGATGCGGAGGCCCGGGGGCGCGTCGCGATAGCCTGCGATGTCGTAAGCCGTGCCCTCGGCTTCGAGCAGCCCCGCGAACTTCTTGATGAAGCCCTCGTCGGCGCCCGCGACCGACAGACAGACCGAGGTCTTCGAGCGGCTGGCGGGATCGGCGGCGAGATGGCTCAGCCAGTCGCGGTCGGCGACGATCTTGTCGAGCGCGGCGGCGTTCGCATCGCTGCGCGCCTTCAGCCCGTCGAGACCGCCGAGCGACTTCGCCCATTCGAGCGCGAAGATCGCATCCTCGACCGCGAGCATCGAGGGGGTGTTGATCGTCTCGCCCTTGAACACGCCCTCGGCGAGTGCGCCCTTCGAAACGAGGCGGAACACCTTCGGCAGCGGCCAGGCGGGGGTGTAATTCTCGAGCCGTTCGACGGCGCGCGGGCCGAGGATCAGCACGCCATGGCCACCTTCGCCGCCGAGCACCTTCTGCCAACTGAAGGTTGCGACGTCGATCTTGTCCCATGGCAGGTCGTAAGCGAACACCGCGCTGGTCGCGTCGGCGAAGCTCAGGCCCTCGCGGTCGGCGGCGATCCAGTCGCCGTTCGGGACGCGGACGCCCGAGGTGGTGCCGTTCCAGGTGAAGAGGACGTCGTTCGACCAGTCGACCTTGGTCAGATCGGGAAGCTGGCCGTAATCGGCGCGGATGACGGTGGGGTCGAGCTTGAGCTGCTTGGCGGCATCGGTGACCCAGCCTTCGCCGAAGCTTTCCCACGCCAGCGTTGTGACGGGGCGGGCGCCGAGCATCGTCCACATCGCCATTTCGAAGGCGCCGGTGTCACTGCCGGGAACGATGCCGATGCGGTGCGTGTCGGGGAGCTGCAGCATTTCGCGCATCAGGTCGATGCAATATTGCAGGCGCGTCTTGCCGATCTTGGCGCGGTGCGACCGGCCCAGCGATTCGACAGCGATTTTGGAGGCATCCCAGCCCGGCGGCTTCGCACAGGGACCGGAAGAAAAATAGGGGCGCGTCGGGCGCACCTGTGGCGTCGTCACTTCACTCATCATAGTCTCTCCTTGCAGAGAGCTCGCGCGGCGTTGGGACCGCGTGGCCCGGCGCCGCCTTTAGGGTCGCGCGCCCGCCTGTCAAATGAAATGCGCGGCCCGGGCGAAATTAGCGACGAGGCGAGAAGATAGTTTACAGCCTGTTAACCAAATTGTCGGTAAATTGACGCCCATGGCGATCCCTTCCTTCCTGCAGCCCCGGATGCTCGTCGCAGCCACCATGGCACTGACGCTTTCGGCCTGTTTCGGAACGCCCGAGGCGATGAAGAACAACCGCGGGAAGCGGCCGGACGCGAGCGCCAGTGCAAACACGCCCAAGCGTCCGCAGGTTACAGGAACGCCCTCCTTCACCAGTGCCGAGGCGCAGCAATGCGCGTTCGACCTCAAGCAGGCGGGGGTGCGTTTCACGCCGCTGCCCAACCAGGATCATGGCGGCGGCTGCAGCTCGATCGATTCGGTGAAGCTGCTCGATATCGGCACCCCGGTCACGAACCTCGGCGCGATGACCTGTCCGCTCGCGCGCAATTTCGCGGCATGGGCGCAATATGCGGTCCGCCCCGCGGCGCGGAAATATTTCGGACAAGAGGTCGTCAAGATCGAGACCTATGGCACCTATAGCTGCCGCAACATCTATGGCGGCCGCTCGGGCCGGTTGTCGCAGCACGCCTATTCGAACGCGGTCGATGTGTCGGGCTTTGTGCTTGCCGACGGACGGCGGGTCATGCTCGACGGCGGCTGGCAGGGCGACAAGCCGTCGCAGGAGTTTCTCCGCGCGCTGCACAAATCGGCGTGCCGGCGCTTCGGCACCGTGCTGAGCCCCGATTACAATGCGGCGCATTATAACCACTTCCACCTCGACATGAGCGGCAACGGCTACTGCCGCTAAACGCCCGCGCGGCTTGGCAAAGCGGCGCCGAGCGGGTAGCCGTCCGCCCATGACGAAAGACAAGCAGCCCCATCGTTCGCGTTTCCACAAGGCCAAGGACGACGCGCGTTTCGCCGAACAGGCGACCACCACACCGCAGACCGCCAGTGCCGCTTACCGGCTCGCCTTTCAGGATACCGACTTCCTGCTGCGCGAGGATTTGCGCCCGGTGCGCTTCCAGCTCGAACTGCTCAAGCCCGAACTGCTGCTCGACGAAGCGGGGATCGAATCGACGCTCGTCATCTATGGCTCGGCGCGCATTCCCGAACCCGACGAGGCCGACGCGCTGGAAACCGCGGCGACCGACGATGTCCAGCGCAACATCGCGCGGCGGCTGAAGGCGAAGGCGCATTATTACGACGAAGCGCGGGCGCTGGCGCGGCTCGCTAGCCAAGTGCCGTGCGACGACAAGGGTTGCCGCCATTTCGTCGTCTGCTCGGGCGGAGGACCGTCGATCATGGAAGCCGCGAACCGCGGCGCCGCCGACGAGGGTCGTGAGTCGATCGGGCTCAACATCGTGCTACCGCACGAGCAGGCGCCGAACCGGTACGTCACCCCCGACCTCAGCTTCCAGTTCCACTATTTCGCGCTCAGGAAGATGCACTTCCTGCTTCGTGCGCGCGCCGTCGCGGTGTTCCCCGGCGGCTTCGGCACCTTCGACGAGATGTTCGAGCTGCTGACGCTGATCCAGACCGGCAAGATCAAGCCGATCCCGATCGTGCTGTTCGGCAAGGAGTTCTGGCACCGCGTCGTCAATTTCGACGCGCTGGTCGAGGAGGGGGTGATCAGCGCCCGCGACCTCGACCTCTTCACCTTCGTCGAGACCGCCGCCGAGGCGTGGGCGATCATCGACGGTTTCTACGCGAATATCGAAGAGACGCATTGAGCGCCGAAATCCTCCCTGTCGCAAAAGCGGCGGGGAGGGTGGTCGAAAGCTATTTCGACTGTTCTTTCAGATACAGGATCAGCGCCTTGCGGTCGGCGGCATCGATTACGCCGGCAAAGGCCATACGTGTGCCGGGCAGCGCCTTCATCGGCGCTTCGAGATAGGTGTCGAGCGCCGCTTCGTCCCAGATGCCGCCCTTCGCCTTCATGGCGCCCGAATAGGAAAAACCTTCGTGCGAGGCGACCGCGCGGCCAACGACGCCGTGCAGGTTGGGACCGATCCCGTTGCGGCCGCCGGCGTCGATCGTGTGGCAGGCCGTGCAGCGCTTGAAGATCTGCTCGCCCATTGCCGCGGTCGGTTCGATCGCAGCGGCGGGCGCTTCGGCGGCAGCCTCGCCGGTCGTCGCCGAATCGGCCGCCGGTTCGCTCTTGCCGCAGCCGGCGAGGGCAAGCGCGCCCGCCAGCAGGACGGGCAGGGTGCGCATTATTTCTTGGCTTCGGCCGGAGCGGGGGCCGCACCGGCGGCGGGCGCAGCGCCCTCGGCCGGGGCTGCGGCAGCCTTGTCCGCGCCTTCGGCCGGCGCCGCAGCGCCTTCCGCGGGAGCGGCGGCATCGGCGGCCGGGGCCGCCTCGGCGGCGGGCAGCGGCAGGTTCGAGCCCTGCGCGTTCAGATAGACGAGCAGATTGGCACGATCCTCGGCGCTGCCAAGGCCGGCGAACGACATTTTCGTGCCGGGCGCGAACTTGCGCGGGCTGGTCAGCCACGCGTCCATCTTTTCGAAGTCCCAGCTACCACCCATGCCCGAGAGCGCGGTCGAGAAAGCGAAGCCATGCTTGCCGTGGCCGATTTCCTCGCCCAGCGTGCCATAGAGGTTGGGGCCGATGCCGTTGGCGCCGCCCGAATTGATCGTGTGACAGGCGGCGCATTTCGCGAACACCGCTTCGCCCTTGGCGACGTCGGCCGCAGCGAGCAGGTTGCCGAGCGGCACGGCCGATTCGCCGCCGCCGGCACCGCCTTCGGCGTCCTCGATGGGGAAACCAGGCTTTTCGGGGGCGTGACCGGCGAACAGCATGCCCGATCCGATCGTCAGGCCCAGCGCGCAAATGCCGGCAAAAAGTACCCATCCGGCAATAGTGTTGTTGCGATTGTCCATGCTCTTGCAGCCCCGTTCGCTGGCGCCCGCTCTGGACGCACGATATGATTTGGTCGCTCCCTTACTGGCGCGGGCACGGTGGCGCAAGGGGATGAAATGGCCGATCGCCGAGTCGCGCGCGAGTTGCGAACGCTTCGTCGCCCGGCTATGCGCCGCCGCTCCGGTTGAGGAAGGTGGTCATGGGCAGTTATTCGGCATCCGCGCAGCATCTGGTCGACGCCATGACGGCGGCGGCGCTCGCCGAACCGGCGCGCGGGCTGGCGTTTCAGGGCGCGCCCGGTGCGAACAGCGACCTTGCGGCGCGCGAATATGCGGCGGATTCGTTGCCGCTCCCCTGCTACAGCTTCGAGGATGCGATCGATGCCGTTCGCGAAGGCCGGGTTGACCGCGCGATCATCCCGATCGAAAACAGCCTGCACGGCCGCGTCGCCGACATCCACTTCCTGCTTCCCGAATCCGGTCTGTCGATCGTCGGCGAACATTTCCTGCGCATCCGCCACGGCCTGATGAGCCGCAACCTCGGACCGATCACCCGCGCGATGAGCCACGAGCAGGCGCTCGGCCAGTGCCGCCACTGGCTGCGCGCCAACCATATCGATCCGGTCGCGCACAGCGATACGGCGGGCGCGGCGGCGTGGGTCGCCGACAGCGACGAAGTCGGCCTTGCCGCAGTGGCGCCGCCGCATGCCGCCGATCTGTACGGGCTGACGCTGCACGAAGCCGGGATCGAGGACGCCGACCACAATATGACGCGCTTCGTCGTGCTGGCGCGCGAACCGCTCGCCGAAGTACCGCAGGGCGTGCCGCTCATGACGACCTTCGTCTTCGAGGTGAAGAATATTCCTGCTGCGCTGTACAAGGCGCTTGGCGGCTTCGCGACGAACGGCGTCAATATGACCAAGCTCGAGAGCTATCAGGTCGGCGGCAGCTTCGCGGCGACGAAATTCTACGCCGACATCGTCGGCGCGCCGGGCGAGGACCATATCGACCGGGCGCTCGAGGAACTGGATTTCCAGACCAAATCGCTGCGGTTGCTCGGGACCTATCGTCAGGCTCGGGTCCGGCCCTAGGGCTGGCTTTGGCGCGCATCACTTACCGCGGGCGCGCAGCGTCCGTGCCAACGCAAAGCTCTGCACGACGAACAGCGTCACGAGGATGCTGGCGACGAACAGACCGAACAGGTCGAACGGCGAAAAATTGGTGCCGCGAATGTCGCCGCCGCCGACGATCGGCATCGCCATCGTCATCGCCATCAGCATCAGGCGGAGTTCGGTCGGACCGCCGGCCATGTAGGACAGGCGAAATTCGCCGACCACCTTCGCGGAGAGGAAGGTGTGGATCGACAGCAGGAAATAGCCGATGACCCCCATCAACGCGACGTCGAGCCGCAGATAGGGGCTCATGCCGATGGCGCTGATCATCAGCAGCGTGGCGGCGGCGTCGACGCTGTGATCGACGAAATAGCCATAAGCGGGGCGCTCGATCCGCCGCCAGCGGGCAAGGCTGCCGTCGAGCGAGTCGCCGAACCAGTTGACGATGTAACCGACCAACGACAGGCCGAGCCATTCGCTGTCCTGCCAGCTCAATATATAGCCTGCGGCGACGAGCACCGCGCCGAGGAAGCCCAATATGGTGAGCTGGTCGGGGGTCACCCAGCGAGGCAGGCGCGGGCAGATCCAGTTCAGCAGCCGCCGCTCGCTTCGCGCCAGAATATTTTGCTGGATACGGACCGGCGGTGTCACGGTGGTCTGGATGCGGGGATTGCTGCTCATGCTCGTCTTTCGCGGAGGACTGTCACATCTGTGTCAGCCAGACGTCACCGCAGCGTCATAGTTCGCCTTGGCCGCGGAAGATAGTGCTGGAGCGGGCCAAGGGGACGGGAGGCCTCCCAAACGCGTCCAACGTCGGGCGCCAGCCGCCTATTCGCGCCAGGGCCCGATTTCGCCGACCTCGCCGATCGTGCGGAAGCGGACGCCATCGTCGACCCACGCGACCTCCCACATCGGTGCCGGACGCGCCCATTCGCCGATGACGAACAGCGGAATCCGGTTCGCCCCGACAAAGGCAAGGTCGTCGTCGGTCGGGCCGGGAACGATGGTTGTCGACCGCTGGTGCAGGCGAATGATCGCGAGCGTGCCCTTCGGCGGCGGCGGCAGCGACTGGCGCGCGGGCAGGCCGAAGCTGGCGACGATATCGGGAAAACCCTTGTCGTCGCGCACGAGGAGCAGCACCTTGTCGGCGGTCGCGACCGGACCGCCGACCGGGTGCCCGACGACCTTGCGCCCCGCGATGGCGGCGAATTGGCGGACGTCGGTGTCGGCTATGGACGGCGGTGCGTCATTTGGCGCTGTGACTGGCGGCAATGCATCTTGCGCGGCAGCGGTTGAAATGACGGCGACCGCAAGCAGGGCGGACATGAGGACACGCAAGCAAATGGCTCCGATCGATGTTACAAGACAGCGGGCAATATCTGGCTCGCTTCTTTGGCAGGAATTTCGGTCAGCAACTCGTAGAAACTGCCCGTCGTGCGGCAGACATCGGCTTCGGGTGCCATGCTTGAGCTCAAAACCTTACGCACCCTGGCTTCCGGTACCCCCGAGCGCTTAATCAACCTTCCGATCAATTCACCCGGAATGCTAGCGTTTTTGTGAACGAGGGCCCATTCTCGATCATCATACTGATCGTGTACAACCGAGAACATCCGATACTGATAGTCCGGCGCGATGTAGGCAGTGCTGTTCCCCTGCCGGAGGTAGGTTCGCGGATTGCGGATGAAATCCGCACAACCCCGTGGATTGTCCTTCATCTTCTTGATCATCGCCGCACGGAATCTCGCATCAGCGACTTGCAATTCATAGGGAAGCTTATCGATGATCAGATAATAGGTCTCGGTAATCTCTCGCATCATGATGCGGTTGCGGGCTTCATCGAGCGTGTCGAATTCGGCGGCGACGCGCTGCAGCGTGGCATAGGTTTTCGGGCTTTCGACGCGTAGAGTTTCCACCGATCGTCCGTCCGCGCTTGCATATGGAAAGGTGCCGATGAATTCGGCGATATGCTTGTCGGTGTTTGCGGCCGACAGCGCCGCGACGGCGGCCGGATTATGATCAATCTGCGATGAGTCACTTCCGGCGAGGCGGCCGATTGCCGAAAGGGCCAGAAAGGCGATAATAGCCCAGGTCCAGGCGCCCGGCCCCTTGACCCCACCACCTTCGACCTTCTTTTCCCAGCGCGCGACAAGCGCGGGCTGCCAATGCTCCTGCTCCAGCCAAGGATAGTCGCGGCGCACCGTCGCGATCAGATTGGACATGCGCGGTTTGTCGATCCGCCGCATCCAAAGCATGCCCTCGGGCTTCCCCCGCGTCAGTTCGGCCCATTCGCGATGATAGGCGTGGCCGGGCGTCTCGATTTCGCGGACCAGGCTGTGGCCCTCATGTGCATTGAACAGCCAGGGGATCGCCGGATGGATGCCGAGTTCGTGCGCGCGCGCGGCCCAATGGAAATATTCCGCCACCTTGGGGAACAGGTCGGCGCCGCGCGGAAAACGTTCGGCGAGCAGTTGGGCGAGCCATGCTTCGATGCGGGCGTAATGGCCGAGATCGGCCATGCGTTCGTCGGCGAACAGCGCGTCGATATGCTGTTCAAGTTCCTCGGTTTCAGCTGCCGTCAGCGCATTTTCGCCAACGAAAAGATCGACGACGCGCTGGAACCGCCGATGGTCTTCATCATTATATTCGACGGTGAAGACCGGTCTTTCCTGAGGTGCGCCGCCAGCCGCCGGTTCCTCGCTTCGCACCCGCTCGCGGTCGTCGGGCAGCGGCGTACCGAGTCCGAAATCATCATCTTCTTCGCCGGCCGTTTCGGGATGGAGAAACTGCCCCGACAATGCGGCATCGCGCGCGTCGCGCAATGCCATATAGGCCTCGGTCTCGGCATCATGATCGAGCGTCTTGAGCAGACGCGAATAAGCTTCGCGGATCGTCTTGCGGTCGTCCGTGGCGGCAATCTCCAGGATCGTCCACGGCCAGTGGGCGGCGGTCACAGCCGGTAATCCCGTTCCAGCTCTTCCAGCGCCGCGGCCAGCGATCCGCGCGCCGTCTCGATCTCACGTGGATCCTGGGTTTCGAGCACGCCTTCGAATTGGAGCAGCATGCGTCCGATATGTTCACGCCGCTCGTCGATGAACTCTTCGTAGAGGCGGGCCGCCCAGCCGACAACATATTGGTTTTCGGCAACATCGCGCGGGTGGGTTTTGAGCGCCGCAAGTTGCTCGCGCCGGGTCTTCAGTTGCTCGGGAGTCAAAGCCTCGCCATCGTCGGCGATCAGCATCGAGCGCGTCTCGCCGGTTTCGGGGATGGTGACATCGACATCCAGCAGGCCCGAGCTGTCGTATGTGAAGCGGCAATCGATCGAAACCTGTCCGGCGGGCTTTTTCGGGATGGGGAATTCCATCGTCCCAAGCTGGATATTGTTCGCGACCTCGCGCGATTCGCCTTGGTAGATATTGAGCCTGATGTGGCTTTGATTGTCGGACATCGACGCATAATTGTTTGTGCGGCTGATTGGTGTCGGGCTGTTGCGGCTGATGATCGGCGAGAAAAGGCCGCCGCGCAGCCGGCCGTGGCTGTCATATTCGGTTACCTCGACGCCCAGCGTGAATGGGCAGATGTCGGTGAGCCGGACCTCATCGAGCGCCGCGTTGCGTGCGACGAGCCCGGCCTGTATCGCCGCGCCGATAGCAACGGCATGGTCGGGATGGACGATATGGTTGGGAAAACGGCCGAACATCTTGGTGATGGCCTTGCGGATAATCGGCATCCGCGTTGCGCCGCCGACGAGGACGATGTCGCTCAGCGCTTCGATTCGGAGATTGCTCTCGCGGAGCGAGCGCAGGATCGGATCGCGCAGACGGGTCAGCAGCGGTTCGGCCAGCCTTTCGAATTGCTCGGCTGTGATCGTTAGTTCGAACTGCCGATCGCCTAGCGTCAGGGCGAGCTTCGCTTCGGCTTGGTCGGTCAGCATCCGCCGGGCGGTGTCGGCGACCTGAAACAGCCGCGCTTCGAGCAGGTTGCGCCGTATGTCGGACGGAAATTCGTGCATCTCCATCCAATGCGCGACGATCGCGTTGGTGAAATCGTCGCCGCCGAGCCGGTTGTCGCCCGATGAGGCGCGCACCTCGACGATCGCATCGAACATCTCGACAATCGATACGTCGAACGTCCCGCCGCCAAGGTCGAACACGAGAAAAGGCTCGCGGTCTTGCTTATCGGCGATGCCGAAGGCGAGCGCCGCAGCGGTCGGCTCGTTGAGCAGACGCGCGACCTTGAGTCCGGCCAACTCGCCGGCGCGGCGCGTCGCCTTGCGCTGCTTGTCGTTAAAGTAGGCGGGAACGGTGATGACCGCCTCGGTCACCTCTTCGCCGGTCGCGGCCTCGATATCCTCCTTCAGGCTGCGGAGGACGATCGCCGACATGTCCTCGGCCTTGAACGAATGGCGGCCGATCTTGATCGTACGGTTGGTGCCGATGAAGCGTTTGAAGCTGGTGGCGGCTTCGGCGGGTTTCGGCACCCAATGATTGAGGGCAGGCTTGCCGATCAGCGTCGTTCCATCCGGCAGGACGGCCACCGCCGAGGGCGTCAACAGATCGCCCAGCGCGTTGGGGATCAGCCGTGTTTCGCCATTGTCGAAAATTGCCGCTGCACTGTTGGTCGTACCCAAATCGATGCCGACGATCATCCTGCCCCCAAACGAACCCCTGAAATGGCGATGCTGAAGATCGCTCCCATCACGCGACGTGCCTCAACTCGTTTCGCGGATCAACGCAAAGTTGATCCGCGAATCAATGCGCGTCGCCCCAGCTCTTGCCGACGCCGATCTCGACCTCGAGCGGCACCGAGAGGGTGAGCGCTGGCTCGGCGGCGGCCATCATGACGGCGCGAATGACGTCCCCCGCGGCCGCGGCCTTGTCCTCGGGCGCCTCGAAGACGAGTTCGTCGTGGACTTGCAGCAGCATCTTCACGTCGCCGAGCCCGGCGGCTTCGAGCGCTGCCGGCATGCGCGCCATCGCGCGCTTGATCAGGTCGGCGCTGGTGCCCTGGATCGGCGCGTTGATCGCGGCGCGTTCGCTGCCCGCGCGTTCGTTCTGGCTCGCCGCCTTGATGCGCGGGAACCAGGTTTTCCGACCGAACAAAGTCTCGGTATAACCCTTGGCGCGCGCGCTATCGAGCGTGTCGGTGATATAGTCGCTGATGCCGGGGAAGCGCTCGAAATAGCGCGCGATCAGCGCCTGCGCCTCGTCGGGCGTGACCTCGAGCCGGCCCGCAAGACCCCAGCGCGAGATGCCGTAGAGGATCGAAAAATTGACCGTCTTCGCCTTGCCGCGCGTGTCGCGGTTGACCTCGCCGAACAATTCGATTGCGGTCGCGGCGTGAATGTCCTGCCCCTGCGCAAAGGCTTCCTTGAGTTCGGGGACGTCGGCCATATGCGCCGCGAGACGCAGTTCGATCTGGCTATAGTCGGCGGCGATCAGCACATGCTCCGGCGCCGCGATGAAGGCGTCGCGGATCTGGCGGCCGGTTTCGGTGCGGATCGGGATGTTCTGGAGATTGGGATCGGTCGACGACAGCCGCCCGGTCTGCGCTCCGACGAGGCTGTAGCTGGTGTGGACGCGGCCGGTCTTCGCATTGATCTGTTGCTGCAGCGCGTCGGTGTAAGTCGATTTGAGCTTCGACAGCTGGCGCCATTCGAGGATCTTGCGCGCGATCGGCACGCCGTCGCGTTCGAGGCGTTCGAGCTCGCTCTGGTCGGTCGACCAGTCGCCCGACTTGCCCTTGCGCCCGCCCTTGAGCCCCATCTTGTCGAACAGGATTTCGCCGAGCTGCTTGGGGCTGCCGATGGTGAAGGGCTGGCCGGCGAGCTCGTGAATCTCGCCCTCCATGCGCAGCATGTCGTTGGCGAATTCGCCCGACAGCCGCGCGAGATAGTCGCGGTTCACCATGATGCCCGCGCGCTCCATCGTCTCGACGATCGCGGCGAGGGGCCGGTCGACCATTTCGTAGACGCGCGTGCCGCCTTCGAGCGGCAGGCGGAGCTTGAGCAGTTTCCAGAGGCGCCAGGCGACCTCGGCGTCCTCTGCGGCATAATGCGTCGCACGATCGAGCGGGACTTCGGCGAAGCTGATCTGCGACTTGCCGGTGCCGCACACTTCCTTGAACGAGATGCAGACATGGTCGAGATGCAGCTTCGCCAGTTCGTCGAGCCCGTGCTGGTGCTTGCCCGCGTCGAGCGCGAAGCTCATCACCAGCGTATCGTCATAGGGCGCGATGGTCAGCCCGTGCTGCGCGAGCACGCCGATGTCATATTTGAGGTTGTGCCCGACCTTGAGCACCGCCTCGTCGGCGAAAAGCGCGTGGAGGCGGCCGAGCGCGTCGTTCAGCGGAACCTGCTCGGGCTTTTCGGCGAACATGTCGGTGCCGCCGTGGCCAAGCGGGATATAGCAGGCCTTGCCGGGGCCGGTGGACAGGCTGACCCCGACGAGCTCGCCGGTGACGCTGTCGAGCGTCGCGGTCTCGGTGTCGACCGCGACGACATGCGCGGCGCGGGCCGCTTCGATCCAGCGGTCGAGCGCTTCGATCGTCGTCACCGTCTCGTACAGCGAACGGTCGATCGGCGGCATCGGCGGGAGCGTCGGCGTCGAGGGCGCGTCCGGCGCGGCAGCGGGGGTGCTGGCCGCTCGCGGCAGCGTCGGCGGCCCGCCCGGCGTCGCGCCGAGGTCGAGCTTCGCCGAAAGCGAACGAAAACCATGCTCGTCGAGGAAGGCCTTGAGCGGCAGCGGCGGGATCGCGCCGAGTTTCAGGTCGTCGAGCGCGTCGGGCAGGTCGCAGTCGCGCTTCAGGTCGACGAGGATGCGCGACAGTTCGGCCATCGCGCGATGCTCGATCAAATTGTCGCGCAGCTTGCTGGCCTTCATCGTCGCGGCACCGTCGAGCGCGGCGGTGAGATTGCCATATTCCTGGATCAGCTTGGTCGCGGTCTTGGGGCCGACGCCGCGCACGCCGGGAACATTGTCGACGCTGTCGCCCATCAGCGCGAGCACGTCGCCGACCAGATCGGGGGTGACGCCGAACTTCTCGTTCACCGCTTCGAGGCCGAGCCGGACATTCTTCATCGTGTCGAGCATGTCGACCTGCGGTCCCTCGGCGGGCTCGCGGATCAGCTGCATCAGATCCTTGTCGCTGCTGACGATCGTGACGTCCCAGCCCGCGCGCACCGCCGCCTCCGCATAGCTCGCGATCAGATCGTCGGCCTCGAACCCCTCCATCTCGATGCACGGCAGCGAAAAGGCGCGCGTTGCGTCGCGGATCAGCGGGAATTGCGGACGCAGATCCTCGGGCGGCTCGGGCCGGTTCGCCTTGTATTGGTCATAGATTTCGTTGCGGAACGACTGGCTCGAATGGTCGAGGATGACCGCAAGATGCGTCGGCCCGTCGGCGTCATGCAGGTCTTTCGCGAGCTTCCAGAGCATCGTCGTATAGCCGTAAACCGCGCCAACGGGCACACCCATCGGGTTCGTCAGCGGCGGCAGGCGGTGGTAGGCGCGGAAGATGTAGCTGGAGCCATCGACCAGATAGAGATGATTCTTCTCGGACATGGCGCGGGGTGTAGCAGGGGGATGAGGGACGGCCTAGCTATGTCCGCGCGAGGCGTTGCCGAGCGAAGACCGGGGTGTCCGCTTGGAAGAGAAAGCAGGCATTAGCAAATTGCAGCCTATAAGTTGCGGTCGGTAGGACCAGACACAGGATGACTCCTTCATGCACCGCCGCTTTGGATCGAAGATTGCCCTTATGGCGTGTTTAGGAGCATGTGCGATCACCTCGCCTGCGAGATCAAATAGCGACGCAACGTTTCGCGACGAAGATGTTTTGGTTCGTGATTTCCTTCTCGGCGACATGACGGCGTGGAAACTCAGTTCATTCTGCTTTAACACCACCTTGGAAGGCCTCGACGCCAACTCGCTCGAATGGCTGCAAAAGCTCCCCGGGCCGGCCCGGAAAAGCAAAGTCGAACGAAAATATCTCAGAGATCTAAAATCGGTTTCGGCAAAATTTGAACCGCGACCGACCAAGTTGGCGTCGGCGGAAGAGCTGGATGCGGGCCCTTTCCATGTGAGGGCAGGAAAGCTGGAAGAGTGCGAGACTTCCGCAACCTTCAGGCTTCAACGCGTCTTGGTGAAGAACGGGAAGGCCTTTCTGTCAGGCGTTATGGCTACCCCGTGCGCGGGAGTGCCGTTTGGCATTACCTTTCGGAAACGCGGCTCCAAATGGGAGAGGCAGCATACCGCATATTATTACACCGCAATGGGACCGCCCGGGTGTAGTTATATATCAAAGGCGGCCGCGGGGCGGCCGACAGATTCCTTCCTCATTCTAGAGAAATAGCGTCTGCTGATCGCGGGCAGAAATAGATGTCCGCAAGCGGTCGTTAGCGGACGGTCGGAGCGCGCGCGTCTATTCTCGATAATCGATCGTCAGCTTTGCCGCCGCCGCGACCGCTGCGGCACGGGCCTCGTCGGTGGTGCCGCCCGCGACCTTTGCGAGCGTCACGCCCATGCGGCGATACGGCCGCGTCACCGGCTTGCCGAAGATGCGGGCATCGACCGAGGTTCCGGCGTTCGGCGCGGCCAGCGCATCGGCGAGACCGGTGATCGCGAAATCCTGCGCTTCGCGATCGGCGAGCAGGACGGCGCTGGCGCTCGCGTCGGGCACCGCGATGGCGGGGACCGGCAGATCGAGGATCGCGCGTGCATGGAGGTCGAATTCCGACAGATCCTGCGAGATCAGGGTCACCATCCCAGTATCGTGCGGGCGGGGTGACAGCTCGGAGAAGATCACCGCGTCACCCTTCACGAAGAATTCGACCCCGAAGATGCCGTGTCCGCCCAGCGCATCGACGACCTTGGTCGCCATATCCTGCGCCGACTGCAGCGCCGCCGCGGACATCGCCGCCGGCTGCCAGCTTTCGCGGTAGTCGCCGCGTTCCTGCCGGTGGCCGATCGGCGGGCAGAAGCTGACGCCATCCTTGTGACGCACCGTGAGCAGGGTGATCTCATAATCGAAATCGATGAAGGCCTCGGCGATCACGCGCAGGCGGTCGCCGCGCATGCCCGCGGCGGCATAGTCCCATGCGGCGTCGATGCCGGCGGCGTCCTTGACCGTGCTCTGTCCCTTGCCCGACGACGACATCACCGGCTTGACGACGAGCGGGAAACCCACCCGCGTCGCCGCCGCAGCGAGTTCGTCGCGGCTCGTCGCATATTCGAAGGTAGAGGTGGTGAGGCCAAGCTCGCTCGCCGCGAGGTCGCGGATCGCGTCGCGGTTCATCGTCAGCTCTGCGGCGCGCGCCGACGGGACGATGTGAAAGCCTTCGGCCTCCAGCTCGGCGAGCACTTCGGTGCGGATCGCCTCGACCTCGGGCACGACATGATCGGGGCGGTGCTTTTCGATCGTGGCGCGCAGCGCATCGCCGTCGAGCATCGAGAAGACCTCGAACCCGTCGGCGACCTGCATCGCCGGCGCGCCGGCATAGCTGTCGCAGGCGACGACATGGCAGCCGAGCCGCTTGGCGGAGATCACGAATTCGCGCCCGAGTTCGCCCGAGCCGAGCAGCAAGATTTTGGCGGTGGGAGTCATGGCAATCTTTCCGTCGATGTTGGGCGCAAGATTCGGGACGCGCCGCTGTCTCGCGCTTGCCATATGAAGTTCATCGACAAAGTGCGACAGCGAATGACAGGATCGAAGCCGTGACTCACTATTTCAAAACCATCTGGTCCCCGGTCGGCGAATTGACGCTGGTCGCCAATGCCGAAGGCCTTGCCGCGATCCTGTGGGAAAACGACCGGCCGGGGCGCGTCCGGCTCGGCCCGTTGACCGAGGATGACACGCATCCGGTGCTGGTCGAAACCGAGCGGCAACTCGGCGAATATTTCGCGGGCGAGCGCCGCGAGTTCGACGTGCCGCTGTCCTTTGCGGGAAGCGATTTCCAGAAGCGCGTCTGGCGGGAGCTGCTCGCCATCCCGTTCGGCGAGACGCGCAGCTATGGCGAGATCGCGCATCAGCTCGGCAATGCTGGTGCTTCGCGCGCCGTGGGCGCCGCCAACGGCCGCAATCCCATCTCGATCATCGCGCCATGCCACCGGGTCGTCGGATCGACTGGGAAGCTGACCGGCTTTGCGGGCGGGCTGGAGGCGAAGGCGTTCCTGCTCGAACTCGAGCGATAGGACGTCTTCGGCCGGTTATATCGTGCTGAGAAACAGGCTGGTTTCACTGTTCTCGACGCCGTCGATCATGCGCACCTCGCGCAGCACGCGGTCGAAGTCCGAAAGGCTTCGCGCGTTGATATCGGCGATGAGATCCCAATTGCCGTTCGTCGTGTGCAGCGTCCGGATTTCGGAAATGCCGCGCAGTTTCTGGATGACCTGCGTGGTCGATCGTCCGCTGACCTCGATCAGCATGACCGCGCGAATGTCGAGATCGTCATAATCCTCGCGCACGCGCACCGTGAAGCCCAGCAACGCCCCGGTGTCGAGCAAGCGGTCCAACCGGTTCTGCACAGTCGCACGGGCCACCCCGAGCGCCCCGGCCAGTTTCGATAGCGAAGCGCGGCCGTCGACGCGCAGATGCGCGATGATGCGGCGGTCGAGGTCGTCGGGGATGAATTTTGCGATGGCCATCAGGATTCTCGGATTTTGGCAAATTGCATAGTGGAGCTATTCAAATTTACCAGATCCGATCAATTTTCAAGTCGAGATGACGATTTCGACAGGCAGGATGCCGCTTTAGGCTGGGCAAGTTCTCGATTTCAAAGGATGTGCCATGCCGACCGCGCCCTCGCCGCTTGCTTATATCCCGTTCGTCAGCGTCGAAAACATGATGCGCTTCGTCCATCATTTCGGCATCGAAAAAATCCTCGTCGAACTCACCGACGCGATCGAAGCCGACTATCGGCGGTGGGACCGTTTCGAGAAAATTCCCCGGCTCGCCTCGCATTCGCGCGACGGCGTGATCGAACTGATGCCGACCTCCGACGGCGAGGCTTTCAGCTTCAAATATGTGAACGGCCATCCGAGCAACACCGCCAAGGGCTTTCAGACCGTCGCCGCTTTCGGGCTGCTCGCGCGCGTCGACACCGGCTATCCGCTCATGCTGACCGAAATGACCCTGCTGACGGCGCTGCGCACCGCCGCGACCTCGGCGATGGTGGCGCGCCACCTCGCGCCGGGCAACGCGAAGGTCATGGCGATGATCGGCAATGGCGCACAGGCCGAGTTTCAGGCACTGGCGATGAAGGCGGTGGTCGGGATCGAGGAGGTGCGGCTTTACGACATCGATGCGAGCGCCACCGCCAAAGCCGCCCGCAATCTAGGCGATAGCGGCCTGCGGGTCGTATCCTGTACCAGCGCGCAGGATGCGATCGAAGGCGCCCAGATCATCACCACCTGCACCGCCGACAAGGCCTATGCGACGATCCTGACCGACAATATGGTTGGATCGGGCGTCCACATCAATGCGATCGGCGGCGATTGCCCGGGCAAGACCGAATTGCACAAAGACATATTGTCGCGCGCCGTCACCTTCGTCGAATTCGAACCGCAAACGCGGATTGAGGGCGAGATCCAGCAGATGGATGCGAGCTATCCGGTCACCGAATTCTGGCGGGTCCTGAGCGGCGACGCCGAGGGCCGGAGCGACGCCCGGCAAATTACGCTTTTCGACAGCGTGGGCTTCGCTACCGAGGATTTCTCGGCGCTCCGCTACATTTATTCGAAATTGCAGGGCACCGATTTTTTCCAGCAGATCGACATTCTCGCTGACCCCGACGATCCGCGCGACCTGTTCGGCATGCTCCAGCGCGCCGCCTAACGCGCTCGATAATTGTCAGGAACGGGGACGAGAGAATGGAACGGCGAAAGATCAGCCTGATCGGGGCTCCGGTCGAATTGGGCGCGGGGCTGCCCGGCTGCGCGATGGGGCCGGGCGCGATGCGGATTTCGGGACTGGCGGCCGCGCTCGCGGCGCTCGGGCACGAGGTCGTCGATGGCGGCGACGCCGTGGCGGCGGCGGTGTCCGGTGTCGGTTTCGGCGGCAATGCGCGTCACGCGCCCAATATCGCCGGATGGACGCGCTCGCTCGAGGAGGTCGCGTACCGGACGTTGCAGGAGGGACGCCTGCCGATCTTCATGGGCGGTGATCATGCGCTTGCCATGGGTACCGTTTCGGGCGCGGCGCGCCATGCGCGCGACGTCGGGCGCCCGCTGTGCGTGATCTGGCTCGACGCGCACGCCGACTTCAACACGCCGATGACATCGGAGTCGGGCAATATGCACGGGATGCCCGTCGCCTATTATTGCGGCGAACCGGGCTTCGACGGCATTCTGGGTGACGATCGCGCCACCGTCGATCCCGCCAATGTCTTCATGCTCGGTATCCGGTCGGTCGACGACCGCGAGCGCCAGTTGATCGCCGAACGCGGCGTGCAGGTCTTCGACATGCGTGCGATCGACGAATTCGGCATTGCGGCGATCGTCCGCCGTATCCTGGCGCATGTCAGAAAAATCGGCGCCATGCTGCACGTCAGCCTCGACGTCGACTTCCTCGATCCGGCCATCGCGCCCGGCGTCGGCACGACGGTGAGCGGCGGCGCCAATCTTCGCGAGGCGCATCTGGTCATGGAGATGCTGTGCGAATCCGGGCTGACCACCTCGATGGATCTCGCCGAACTCAATCCCTATCTCGACGAGCGCGGCAAGAGCGCCCGCCTGCTCACCGACCTCACCGCCAGCCTGTTCGGGCGCAAGGTTCTCGACAAGGTTGCGACTCTGACGACCATCCCCTGAGTGGGCAGCGACCAGCGGCTAGTTGCTGCGCTGGCGGAGGCTCGCAGGAGAAAAGCCGAAGCGGCTTTTGAAGGCGTTCGAAAGATGCGCCTGGTCGGCAAAGCCACACCGATGGGCGATGTCGACCAGCGGCGTGCCGCGGCGCGCGAGGTCCATCGCCGTCGACAGGCGGATGTCGTGCAGAAAGCCGTGCGGCGTGAGGCCGACCTCGCGCTTGAACTCGCGCGCGAAGTGGGCGCAGGAATAGCCGAGCCGGTCGGCCATGTCCTGGACGCCGATCTTCTGCTCCAGATTGCGCTCGATCCAGGCGCGCAGGTCGGCGACCATATAGGGCGCGATGCCGCCGCGCGCCGAAGCGGTGGATGAAGCCGGCGCGCGCTGGTGCAGCGCGAGGATGAAGCTGTCGATCAGCGACTGGGCGAGTGCCCGGTCGCCGCTGGTATCGCGCCGCTCGTAGCAGAGCTGCTCGATCAGCGCCTGAAACAACAAGGTCAGCATCTGGTCGTGGTCCGACCAGCCCAGCGTGTCGTCGGGGCTCCGCCGCGTCCCCAGCGCCGGATGGTCGATGATCGCAAACGCCCAGCGGGTCCACAGATCGTGCCGGATATTGAGCGGCGTGCCCGCCGGGTGGATGAACAATTGATGCGAGGGCAGGGCGGTCGGAACCCACCGGCCATTTTCATGAATTTCGACCGCGATCGGCTGGCCGGTGATCTGCATGCCGATCAGATGGCCCTGCAACGTCAGCGAGCGGACGTCGCAGCCGCGATTGTGCCCGACCTCGAGATGCAGCCCGCGCCAGCCCTTCTGCGCCGAACAGCGTTCGACGACCAGATCCGACTGGTGCCGCGCATAAATGGCGCGATCGCTCTTAAAGAAGCTTCCCAGCATCCTCACCTCCCGCGAGGCCGCGCTTTACCGCGCGGTCCCCGATCCAGTCATCGCGCCATCCCTTCCGCGCGAAGATATCTAGTCAGTCGATTAATTAGCAGGATTCTACAAAATAGCAGGATTCGTCAAGAGCCGAACGCGGAGCCTGCCTAAGAACCGGCTATGAGACCGGCAAACTTCCATTCCCCGCGCATGCCTGCGGCCCCGAAAATGCGCACCCATTTGGACCGTCTTGAGGCGGAGAGCATTCATATCATGCGCGAAGTGCTGGCGGATGCTGTGAAGCCGGTGATGCTTTACAGTGTTGGCAAGGACAGCGCGGTGATGCTGCATCTGGCGCGCAAGGCCTTTTATCCTTCGCCGCCGCCGTTTCCGCTGCTGCATGTCGACACGACGTGGAAGTTCCAGGCGATGTATGACCTCCGCGACCGGATGGCGGCGGAGAGCGGGATGGAGCTCATCGTCTACCAGAACCCCGAGGCGAAGGCGCGGGGGATCAACCCGTTCGACCATGGCCCGCTGCACACCGACATGTGGAAGACCGAAGGGCTGAAGCAGGCGCTCGACCTCCACGGCTTCGACGTCGCCTTCGGCGGTGCACGCCGCGACGAGGAAAAGAGCCGCGCCAAGGAACGCATCTTCTCGTTCCGCACCGCAAGCCACGGCTGGGATCCGAAGAAGCAGCGCCCCGAACTGTGGAACCTCTACAATGCGCGGAAAGCGAAGGGCGAAAGCATTCGCGTCTTCCCGATCTCGAACTGGACCGAACTCGACATCTGGCAATATATCGCGCGCGAGAATATCCCGATCGTGCCGCTCTACTTCGCCGCGCCGCGCCCGACGGTGGAGCGCGACGGCCTGCTGCTGATGGTCGACGACGAGCGCTTCCCGCTCAGGGAAGGCGAAGTGCCGGCCCTCCGCTCGGTGCGCTTCCGCACGCTGGGCTGCTATCCGCTCACCGGCGCGGTCGAGAGCGAAGCGACGACGCTCAGCGAAGTGATCCAGGAAATGCTCCTCACGACCACCAGCGAGCGGCAGGGCCGCATCATCGACAAGGATGGCGGCGACGCCAGCATGGAGAAGAAGAAGCAGGAGGGGTATTTTTGACCCGCCACGTCAATCTTCAGATTGATGAAGGGTCAACCCCCGCGAAGGCGGGGGCCGCCAGCGGCAGAGTACCCATGCCAACGGCCCCCGCCTTCGCGGGGGCGACGAGTAAGGCCATATGACCAAAACATCTACCGATCCTGTTTACGTCACCGACGCGCTGATCGCCGAGGATATCGACGCCTATCTCGAACAGCATCAGCAGAAATCGCTGCTGCGCTTCATCACCTGCGGCTCGGTCGACGACGGCAAGTCGACGCTGATCGGGCGGCTGCTCTATGACTCGAAGATGATCTTCGAGGATCAGCTTGCGGCGCTCGAGGCGGACTCGAAGCGCGTCGGCACGCAGGGACAGGAGATCGACTTCGCGCTGCTCGTCGACGGCCTCGCCGCCGAACGCGAGCAGGGGATCACGATCGACGTCGCCTATCGCTTCTTCACGACGGAGAAGCGCAAGTTCATCGTCGCCGACACCCCGGGGCACGAACAATATACGCGCAACATGGTCACCGGCGCCTCGACCGCCGACCTCGCCGTCATCCTGATCGATGCCAGGAAGGGCGTGCTGACCCAGACGCGGCGCCACAGCTTCCTCGCCCATCTGATCGGCATCAAGCATATCGTGCTTGCGGTGAACAAGATGGACCTTGTCGATTACGACAAGACGGTGTTCGAGCGCATCCTGCTCTCCTACCGCGCCTTTGCGAGCGAGATCGGCATTACGAACTTCACTGCGATCCCGATCTCGGGGTTCAAGGGCGACAATATCACCGCGCTGTCGGACAACACGCCCTGGTACAAGGGCCCGGCGCTGATCGAGCATCTGGAGGCGGTCGAGGTCGGCAGCGCCGCCGACGAGGCGAAACCCTTCCGCATGGCGGTGCAGTGGGTCAACCGCCCCAACCTCGACTTCCGCGGCTTCTCGGGCCAGCTTGCGAGCGGCAAGGTCAGGCCGGGCGACGCGGTGCGTATCCTGCCCAGCGGTAAGACGACGACGGTTGCCCGCATCGTCACCCTCGATGGCGATCTGGGCGAAGCGGTCGCGGGCCAGTCGGTGACGCTGACGCTGGCCGACGAGGTCGACTGCTCGCGCGGCGACGTTATCGCCGCGGCGGACAATCCGCCCGAAGCCGCCGACCAGTTCGAGGCGACTTTGGTGTGGATGGCCGACGAGGCGATGATCCCCGGGCGTGCCTATTGGCTGAAGCTGGCGACGCAGAGCGTCTCGGCGACGGTGCAGGCACCGAAGTATGAGATCAACGTCAACACGCTCGACCATCTCGCGGCGAAGACGCTCGACCTCAACGGCATCGGCGTCGTCGAGCTGTCGACCGACAAGCCGATCACCTTCGAGGCCTATGGCGACAACAGGACGCTCGGCGGCTTCATCCTGATCGACAAGCTGACCAACGCGACGGTCGCGGCGGGCATGCTGCACTTCAGCCTGCGCCGCGCGCAGAATGTCCACTGGCAGGCGACCGACATCGACCGCGACATGCGCGCGGGCCTCAAGAACCAGCGTCCCGCGCTGCTCTGGTTCACCGGCCTCTCGGGCTCGGGCAAGTCGACGATCGCCAACCTCGTCGAGAAGAAGCTGCACCGGATGAACCGCCACAGCTTCCTGCTCGACGGCGATAATGTCCGCCACGGGCTCAACCGCGATCTCGGGTTCACCGAAGCCGACCGGATCGAGAATATCCGCCGCGTCGGCGAGGTCGCGAGGCTGATGACCGACGCCGGGCTGATCGTCATCACCGCGTTCATCAGCCCGTTCCGGGCCGAGCGCGACATGGTCCGCGCCATGCTGCCCGACGGCGAGTTTATCGAGATCTTCGTCGATACCCCGCTCGAAGAAGCCGAGAAGCGCGACGTCAAAGGGCTCTACAAGAAAGCCCGCAGCGGACAACTCAAGAACTTCACCGGTATCGATAGCCCTTATGAGGCGCCCGAAAACCCCGAAATCCGCATCGATACGACGGCCCTGACCCCGGACGCGGCCGCCGACCTCATCGTCGACAGGCTCATCGGATGAGCGCCGCCATGGACGACGCCGCGCTCGCCGCGCATCTCGCCGACTATGCCGGGCGCATCCTGCTCACGGTGCGGGAGTCCGGCCTGTTCGCCGGCAAGGCGCTCGGCAGGGCGGGCGACCAGGTCGCGAACCAGTTCCTGATCGACGCGCTCCGCGAACAGCGCCCCGACGACGGCATCCTCTCCGAGGAAAGCAAGGACACCCCCGACCGGCTCGGCAAGCGCCGCGTGTGGATCGTCGACCCGCTCGACGGCACCCGTGAATATGGCGAGGGGCGCAGCGACTGGGCCATCCATGTCGCGCTCGCCATCGATGGCGCACCCGTGGTCGGCGCGGTCGCCTTGCCCGGCCTCGACGGCGGCGTCGTGCTTGCGACCGATCGCGCGGGTTCGCTCCCCGCGGCCGCCCCGCGCCCGCGCCTCGCGGTCAGCCGCACGCGCCCTGCGGCAGAAGCGCTGGCCGTTGCCGAAAGCCTAGGCGCCGAGCTCGTCCCCATGGGTTCGGCGGGGGCGAAGGCGATGGCGGTCGTGCGCGGCGAGGTCGACATCTATCTGCACAGCGGCGGTCAATATGAGTGGGACAGTGCCGCGCCCGCCGCGGTCGCGCTCGCGCACGGCCTGCATGCCTCGCGCATCGACGGCGCGCCGCTCGTCTACAACCAGCAAGACGTCGCGATGCCCGACCTGCTGATCTGCCGCAAGGAGATGGCGGACAGCCTCGTCGCGGCGTGCCGCAATCCAGACACCAAGGGGAGAGACGAATGACCGGTTTCGATACGGCGGACGGCGCGCGCGCGTTGGCCGCGGCGCGCGCGGAAAGCGGCATCGACCGCGAAGAGCCCGAGGATTTCCGCGCCGCGCTCGATGCCTTCTATCATTTCGCGCGCTGGGGCACCCCGGACGAAGCCGGTTTCGCGCAGCTCGATGCGATGGCGCAGCGCCTCCTCGTTAACCGGCTGCGCTTCGCCGACGACCTCGCGCGCCACCCAGAAATCCTCGACGAGAATGTTGCCGACCCGATCGTCGTCATCGGTTTCCCGCGCAGCGGTACAACCGTGCTGCAGCGCATGATGTCGGCCGACCCCGCGATGCAGTCGCTCAAATTCTGGCGCCTGCTCAACCCCGCTCCCTTCCCGGGCGAGGCGCCGCACGAACCCGGCGGGCGGCTCGCCTTCGCTGAAGCCGTCGCCGATGCGATCCGCACCGGCAATCCCGCGCTCCACGCGGCGCATCCTGCGGTCGCCGACGATGCCGACGAGGACTGGAACCTCCACCATCTGAGCTTCCAGCATGTCGGCCATATCTACACCGGCGTGCCCGACGCCGATTATCTCGAATATCTGCGCACCCTGCCGCGCCGTCCGAGCTATGCCTATGTCGCCGACCTGCTGCGCTATCTGCAATGGCAGGACGGCGGGCGCCGCGGCCGCAAATGGATCCTGAAAAGCCCGGTGCATGTCGGCCATCTCGAGGAGATGCTGGCCTTTCACCCTGGCGCGACCTTCGTCTATCCGCGCCGCGATTTTCGTACCGTCGTCGCCTCTTTCTGCAACGCGCTCGAGGCCGCGCAGCAGCCGCATCTGACGCGCCCGCTCGCCGCGATCGGGCGCATCGCGCTCGAATATTGGGTGCCCGAAATGCACCGCTTCCAGCAGGCGCGCGCCCGGCTGGGCAACCGGCTCAAGATGATCGAGGTCGATTATCGCGACATGCTCGCCGACCCGATCCGGCATATCCGCAGCTTCTATGAACAAGCTGGCATCGCCTTGTCTGATGCGGGCGAAGCCGCGATCCGGACGTGGATCGCCGACAATCCCGCCGGCAAGCACGGCATCAACCAATATTCGCTCGAACGGTACGAACTGACCGAGGCGATGGTCGACGACGCCTTCGGCTTCCTCGACGCCACCCCGAGCACGGAGACCCAGCTACATGTCTGATATTGCAAGCGGCTATGCCCAGTTCCTCGAAGCGGCCCGCGAGGTCGAAGCGATCATTCGCGCCCATCCCGGCACCACCGACGCCGATCTGGCGGAGGGGTATCAGTATCTCGCCGGCATGTGGATTTTCCACGTCGAGCGGGCGTTCAAAAGCTATGATCTGGACCGTCCTGCCTTCGTGCGCGACATGGACAATGTCCGTACCTGGGGCCTGCCGACCCCCGATCATCACTATTACAGCGCCCAGATCGACGGCGGCGGCGTCTATCGCGTGCTGGGGCATCGCGGCAACACCGTCGACTATTGCTTCGAGCTGGTGTCGGGCCTCGCGGGCGACGACGGTGTCGTCGGCGACCGCATCGGCGCACTCGAATCGAGCCGGCTCGAGATCGAGGCCGACGGCCGCTTCGAGCTGTGGATCGGCGGGCCCGAGCGCCCCGGCAACTGGATGAAGAGCGACGATCGCGCGCGCTGCCTGTTCGTGCGTCAGACAGTGAACGACTGGTTGACCGAACAGCCGACTCCGATGCTGATCGAACGCATGGACCAGCCGGTTCCGGTACCCCGCCGCCCGGCGCTGGCCGATGTGCAGCAGCTCTATGCCGTCGCCGCGCGCAACATGATCGACCAGGTCAAATTCCTCGACGATTTCGCGCGCAACTGGACCAAGGTGCTGCCGCTCAACGATTATCCCGCGCCCACCGTCGGCCCCGCCGACGCCGGCTATTTCCCGGGGCAGTTCAACACCAAGGGCCGCTGGGAGGTCCCCGAAGGACAAGCGCTGGTCATCACCATCGAACCCTGCGACGCCAAATATCAGAGTCTCGCACTCGCCCATCCGCGCTGGTTCAACAGCTTCATCCCGCGTTCGGTCCAGTCGAGCATCACCGGCGCCCAGTCGCGCGTGTCGAGCGATGGGCGCTTTCGCTATGTGCTCGCGGGCGAGGATCCGGGGGTGTGGAACTGGCTCGACACGACGGGGGTGGAATCGGGCTTCATCTTCATGCGCTTCCAGCAACTTGCCTCGGGCGTGCCGCCGAGGAAGCCGCTGACCAAGCTCGTGCCGCTGGCCACAGTGAAGGACGAATTTCCCGCCGACGAACCGCGTGTCACGCCCGAGGAGCGTCTTGCGACCGCGCGCCTCCGCCGCCTCGCCGCCGACCGCCGCTATTTTTGAAGGACCGCCGGGCACAGCGTCCGGACCGTAGAATGTCGATTTATAACAGACAGATATGGGGAGAGAGAAGATGATTGTTTCGCACAAAATCTTATATGGTTCGACCGCGATGCTGATCGCGATGGCCGCGCTGCCCGCCGCGGCGCAGACCGACGCGGCGGCGCCCGCCGCCGAGGAGAATGACGGCGGCGACGGCGTTATCGTCGTCACCGCGCAGCGGCGCGAGGAAGCGCTGCAGGACGTGCCGATCGCGGTCTCGGCGTTCCAGGGCGAACAACTCCAGTCGACCGGGATCGACGGCCTCCGGCAATTGTCGCAGATGGCGCCGTCGCTGGTGGTCCCCGAGGGCGGCAGCCAGTCGGTGCCCTATATTCGCGGTGTTGGCAGCCGCAACATCACCCCGGGCAATGAGTCCAGCGCGGCGGTCTACATCGACGGCGTCTATCAGACCGACAAGACGGGAATTTTGCTTCAGACTTTTCCCGAGGTCGAATCGATTCAGGTGCTGCGCGGGCCGCAGGGGACACTGTTCGGGCGCAACGCGACCTCGGGCGCGATCCTGATCTCGACGAAAAAGCCGAGCCAGGATTTCGGCGGCATGGTCGAAGGGACCTTCGGCACCGATGATCGCGGCGCGCGCGCCTATATCACCACCGGGCTCGGCGAAAATCTGGCGTTCAGCGTCAGCGGCTTCTATCGCTACGAGACGCCCTATATCACCAACCGCAACCCGTCGAACGGCATCGGCAAGCGTACCGGCGAGGAGGAAACCTATGGTTTCCGGGCCAATCTGCTCTTCGAAAGCGGCGATTTTTCGGCGCAGCTACAGGGCAATTATATCAAGGGCTATACAACCCCGATCATGGCGATGCAGCCGGCGCCGGGATCGTCTCTCTCGGTCGGCGAGGCGGTGTCTGGGGTCGATATCCGCAGCCCGAAGCGCGCCTATTATGGCGAGGTGCCGCCCGAGGTACGCTACGATAGCTGGGGCACGTCGCTCCACCTCGACTATGATCTCGGCGACGTCGCGATCAGCTCGACCAGCGCCTATACGCGCAGCGGTTCGGGGGTTCAGCTCGACCTCGACCTGTCGCCCGCCCCGGTCTTCTGGTTCGACACCGACCTCAAGGGCCGCACCTGGCAACAGGAATTGCTTGTGTCGTCGAAAGGCAGCTCGCCCTTTCAGTGGCTGCTCGGCGGTTTCTACATCAACTATCGCGACGGCTATACGCAACTCGACCAATATGTCGGCCTTCCGGTCCCGGCCAAACTCCAGCCGCATGCCATCCCGCAGCGGCTGCTCGAACTGTCGGCGCTCGGCCTCGGGCCGACGTCGGGGCTCGCCTATATCGACCTCAGCACTTTCGTGAAAATCGAATCGGTCGGCCTGTTCGGCGAGGCGTCCTATGAGTTCGGGCAGGGGACCAAGATCACTGCGGGGCTGCGCTACACCGACGAGACCGCGACGCTCGACGAGGACAATGGCAAGGTCACCTATGTCCCCGACGGCACGGGCGGGGTCATCGCGATCCCGCAGACGATCGGCGACGTCTGCACTGCCGATCCGTTGTGCGACGGGCTGAGCACCGGCTTCTCGGAACTGACCTATCGCCTCGTGCTCGACCATAAGTTCTCGGACGATTTCCTCGTTTATGCGAGCTACAACCGCGGCTTCAAGAGCGGGGTCTATAACATCTCCTCGCTGTCGGCGCGCGCGACCGAGCCCGAGACGATCGACGCATTCGAGGTCGGGCTGAAGTCGCAATTGTTCGACCGCAAGCTGACGCTCAACCTCGCGGGCTATTATTATAAATATGACAATCTGCAGGTTCCGGTCGTCGATCCGGCGACCAACACGCAGATTTCGATCAACGCGGCGAAGGCGACCATTTCGGGGTTGGAAGCCGAAATGTCGTTCCGGCCCGACGACCGGTTGACGCTGTCGGGCAGCTTCTCGACCTATTTCAAATCGGAATATGACAGCTTCCCGAACTGCGAAATCTATCGCCCCGCGGGGGTCGGGCTGGCGCTGGCGACCAACGCCGATTGTTCGGGCGAGGATCTGCCCGTCACGCCGAATATCATGGCCAGCGTGTCGGCGAACTACAAGCTGCCGCTGGGCGCCGCGGGCGAGCTCGAACTGGCGGGTCTGCTCAGCTACACCGACAAGTTCGACCATGCGACGCACGGTTTCTATCCCGCCGGGATCGATGCCGGCGGCAATCCCTATCCGGCGGGAGAAGGCAGGGCGCCGGTCCAGAAGGCGCTGACGACGCTCAACCTCTCGGCGACCTTCCGGCCGCTTAAGGACAATTTCTACGTCACCGTCTGGGGCCGCGACCTGCTGAATCAGGGCGACCGCGTGTTCCGCAACATGCAGACGACGACATTCGGCTATTCGACGGCGCTAGGCCGCGGGATCACCGGGGGCGTCACGATCGGCTTCAAATTCGGTTCGTGACGGCGTGACGAGGCGGCGGGGCGGCGATGAGGCGATAAGGGCATCGCCGGCCGTCCCGCCGCCTTAGTCGTTCATGCCGGTACGGATCAATTCTCGGCAGGCGCATCGCGCAGGATGATGTCGGCGGCGCGCCATGCCATCGCCATCGTCGGGCCGTTGGTGTTGCCCGACGGGATCGCCGGCATGATCGAGGTGTCGATGATGCGCAGGCCCGCGACGCCGCGCACGCGGAGGGCCGGATCGACGACCGAAGCCTCGTCCTTGCCCATCCGGCAACTGCCCACCGCATGATAGCCGCAGGTACCGAACCGGTCATAGGCGTCGAGGATTTCGGCATCGGTATCGAAGGCGGGGCCCGGGAGCGTTTCCTCGGCGATCATGCTGCGCAGCGGTTCCTGCCGCGCATAGTCGCGCATCACGCGCACCGCACCGGCCATTGCGGCGCGATCCTCTTCGGTGTCGCGATAGTTGGGCCTGAAACTCGCCGCCGTATCGGGATCGCGTGTCGCGATATGGATGCTGCCGCGCGAGGTCGGGCGCAGCGGATAGATGACTGCGTTGATCCCCGGGTGTTTTTCGAGCGCGGTGCGCTGTTTCTCCATGTCGAAGCTGAACGGCGCGATCAGCATCTGGACGTCGGGGCGGTTGAGCCCGGGGCGCGACTTGAACCAGCCGCCGATCTCGTAGGCCGCAGCCGACATCGGCCCGTCGCCGGTCAGATAATATTGGAGCGTCGCGAGCAGCAGGCGCCAGCCGCCGAAGACGCGGTTCTGCGAGAGGGCCGCTTTCGTCAGCTTCCACTGCATGATGATGCCGCGATGTTCGATCAGCCCTTCGCCGACCTGCGGACTATGGTGGACGAGCGGGATATCGAGCGCGGCGAGGCGGTCCTTGTCGCCGACCCCCGAGCGTTCGAGGATCGCCGGGCTCGCCATTGCGCCGCCGCAGAGGATGACCTCATGCGACGCGTCGATCCGCTCGCGCGCGCCGTTGTGGACGACCTCGACCCCCACCGCGCGGGTGTCGTCGAAGATCACGCGGTCGACGGTGCGCTCGGTGAGGACGGTGAGATTGGGTCGCTTTTCGGCGGGGCGCAGGAAGGCTTGCGCGGCGCTTTGCCGCTTGCCCTTGAAGATGGTGCGCGGAGCGTAGCCGATCGCGACCTGGTCGTCGGGGGCGTTGACGTCGCGTTTGTTCGCCCAGCCCATCGCTTCGCCCGCCGCAATCTGCGCGTCCGAAATCGGCAGGCGTTGGGTGGGCATCGAAATCTTCATCGGCCCCGCGTCGCCGCGTGTTTCGGCGGCGCCAAGTTCGTGATTTTCGAAGGCACGATAGGCGGCGCCGATATGCGCCCAGCTCCAGTCGTCACTCGATTTCTCCGCGATCGCGTCGAAATCGGCAGGCTGGCCACGGACATACATCATGCCGTTGACCGACGACGATCCGCCGAGCACGCGTCCGCGCACCCACGCCTCGGACTGGCCGGCGGTCGACGCCTCGGGCTCGCTCATATGCACCCACAGATGCTTCGGATCCTGCATCACCTTGGCGAGTCCCTTGGGCATCGAAATGAAGGGATGGCGGTCGCGCGGCCCCGCTTCAATCAGCGCGACCTTCAGGCGCGGATTCTCGGACAGGCGATAGGCGAGGACGCAGCCGGCGGCACCGGCGCCGCAGATAATATAGTCGAAGACCATCGCTTTATCCCCTCGATTCCGGCCGGTTTTGCGGCGCTATCGATTCCGTCATAAAAAACTATTGTCATTAGGTAAAGGGTCGAATAGGCTGATGCCAACGAAAAGGAGAGGATCTGCGATATGGGTGAAGTTCGTGAAATTGCGCGCCCCGCCCGCAAACTGACGACGCTCGCCGACCTGACGCCGAGCCAGATCGAGGCGATCCGGAAAATCCCCGCCGAAAAGGATGCGGTGGTCGTTCCCTTCGGTTCGACGCGCCCCAACGCCATCTTCACCGGTCAGGCCCGCTACGACCGCGAACAGGAGCGGATTTTCCGCCGCTATCCGGTTCCCGTCACCGTCTCGGCGCTGCTCGAACCCGGCAGCATCGTCGCCAACGACAGCTATGGTTTCCCGATGCTCGTCTCACGCACCCGCGACGGTGTCATCAAAGCCTTCGTCAATGCGTGCCAGCACAAGGGTTCGAAGATCATCGAGGATTGCGCGGTCCACAAGCAGGGCCGCATGACCTGTCCCTATCACGCCTGGACCTATGGCATCGACGGCAAGCTGATCGGCGTGTCGCGCAGCGAGGCTTTCCAGGGCCTCGACAAGAGCCAGCGCGGGCTGATCGAGCTCGAGGCGCGCGAGTGGGGCGGCATCGTCTATGTTCAGCTCAACCGCGACATCCCGGCCGACTGGTCGAACCTGTCGCAGCAGGTTGCCGACGATTTCGACGCGCTCGGTATCCCCTCGGCGCATGTCTATGGCCGTAAGAGCTTCGACCTCAACGCCAACTGGAAGGTCGTGCTCGAACCCTTTCTCGAGGGCTACCATGTCCAGCGGCTCCACGCCGCGTCGATCGGCGACCGCTTTCAGGATGCGCCGAACATTGTCGACATGTTCGGGCCGAACATCCGGCAGGTGTCGGGGCGCATCGGCTATGTCCCCGAAATGCTCGACGAGGATCCGGCGGCGAATGTCCACAAGCTGGTGACGCATGCCTATACGGCCTTCCCCAACTGCGTCGTGGTGACCAGCCAATATTATACCAGCGTGATGCTCCTGATGCCGCGCGGCCCCGATCGCACGACGGTCGAATATTTCATGCTGACCCCCGAAGCCGCGGCGACGCCTAAGGCTGAGGAGGTGTTCGCGCGCTCCTACGAACTGATCCTCGGTGTGTTTGGGGGCGAGGATTTCCGCGCTGCCGAGATCAGCCAACAGGGGCTGAACGCGGGTGTGCCCGAAGAGACGATCTATTGCGGGCTCGAGACCAATATCATCCGCTATTATGAAGAGATCGAAGCACTGCTGTAATTGACGAACCGGCACCAGACCGGACGGAGAGGGACCTAATGGCGCAGACTTTGCCGGGCGCGATGGATTGGTGGGCGCGGATGCGGCCGGAGCAGCCTGCGGTGGTGCTCGGCGGCGACCGGCTGAGCTATGGCGAATATAAGGACTGGTCCGACCGGGTGGCGGCGATGCTGGAGGCCGATGGCTTGCAGCCCGGCGACCGTGTCGCGATCTGCTCGACCAACAGTCTTGCCTATTGCGCGCTGATCATGGGGATCATCCGTGCGGGCGGCATCGTCAATCCGGTCAACTTCCGTTTCACCCCGCGCGAAATCCGCGAGCTTTGCGAGACGACCGAACCGCGTTTCGCTTTCGCGGCGCCCGAGTTCGCGGCGAATGTCGAGGCGTCGGGGCTGACCCCGCGTCCGATGGCGGAGATCGAGGCGCTGCGCCATGCGGCGCCCGCCCTGCCCAAGCATGATCCGGTGCCCGATGCGCCCGTGGTCATCATCGCGACGAGCGGATCGACCGCCAAGCCCAAGGGGGTGGTCTTCACCAACCGCTCGATGACCGCCTATGCCGCCTGCTGGGCGGTCGAGGAGACGTCGTCCTCGCCGGGGTCGCGCGTGATTACGCTCGCACCGCTCAACACCTCGGCGGGCTTCGTCCAGCTCGTCCATTATACGGTGCAGGGTTGCACCGTTTACATGGAGCCTGCCTTCGTCCCCGATGCGATCCTGCAACTGATCCAGGACGAGAGGATCAGCTGTTTCGGCGGCGTGCCGACCTTCTTCGAGGCGATCACGCGCTGTCCCGGTTTCGCCGATGCCGACCTGTCGTCGATCCGCCTCGCGACCGCGGGCGGGGCCCGGGTGAGCCGGCAATTGCTCGACACCTGGAAGGCCAAGGGGATCACGATCCGGCAGATTTACGGCCAGACCGAAGTCGGCGGCAATGCGACGATGATGCCCGAGCATCTGGCGATCGAGGAGCCCGAAAAATGCGGCTGGGGGGGCGTCTTCATGGACCTGCGCGTCGTGCGCCCCGACGGCAGCGATTGCGACCCGGGCGAACCCGGCGAGATATTGATGCGATCGCCCGGGATGATGCAGGGCTATTGGCGCAACCCGGAGGAGACCGCCAAAGCGATCCGCGATGGCTGGCTCCATTCGGGTGACATCGGCACGCTCGACGAGCGCGGGCTTCTGACCTTCGTCGACCGGATGAAGGATCTGATCATCTCGGGCGGGCTCAACATCTCGGCCGCCGAGGTCGAGCGCGTGGTGTGCGAATTCCCCGGGGTGATCGAGGCGCTTGCGATCGCCGCGCCCGATCCCAAGTTCGGCGAGACGCCTTTCGTCGTCTACCACGGGGCAGCCGAGGTCGATGTCGCGGCGCTGATCGCTCACTGCAACACCAATCTCTCCAATTACAAGGTGCCGCGCTACGTCGCTTTTTCGGCCGATCCGCTGCCGCGGCTCGCGACCGGCAAATTGTCGAAACCCGCGGTGCGCGAAGCCTATGCCGGCGCGCATGAAACGATGGAGCGCGTCAGATGAGGAGCCCAGGATGACTGCTGCCCAGCTCGCCGCCGCGCCGGTGCCGCCGCATATCCCGGCGCATCTGGTGTTCGATTTCGACATCTATGCCGACCCGCGGATCGGAGAGGATGTGCAGGGAACCTATGCGGCCGCACTCGAGGACGCACCGGGCATTTTCTGGACGCGGCTCAACGGCGGACACTGGATCGTCAAGAGCTTCGACGCGATCAGCCAGATCGTGCTCGATCCCGAGCATTTCTCGGTACGCGAGATGCAGATTCCGCGGGTCCAGAATCCGCCGTTCATGATCCCGCTGAGCCTCGATCCGCCCGAAAACCTGCCCTATCGCCGTGCGATGATGCCGATGTTCGGACCCGCCGCGATCAAGGCGCTCGAACCGCGGATCCGCGAATGGGCCGCCGAGTTTGTCGAGGGGGTCGCCGACAAGGGCGCCTGCGACTTCCAGGCCGATGTGTCGAAGGTCTTTCCGGTCAGCGTGTTCATGGAACTGATGGGCATGGACCTCGCGCGGTTGCAGGATTTCCGTCATCTCGCCGAGGATTTCTTCTCGGCGCAGAATGACGAAGCCGAGCTAGGCCGGTTGAGTGCGCTGATCCTCGGCGAGCTCAAGGGGCTGATTGCGGAGAAGCGTGCGGTTCCCGACGGCAAGCTGATGTCGCATTTCATCACCGTCGATGTCGACGGGCGCACGATGAGCGACGACGAGATATTGGCGATGAGCTTCGTGCTCTTCCTCGGCGGCATGGATACGGTGACCAATGTGACCGGCTTCGCCTTTCAACAGCTCGCGCAGATGCCCGAGGTTCAGGCGCGGCTCGCCGCCGACCCGTCGCTGATCCCGGCCTTCGCCGATGAGGCGGTGCGGCTCTATGGCGTCGTCAACACGCCGCGACTGGTGGTGCAGGACCAGCAGATCGGCGAGGCCCGGTTTCGCGAAGGCGAGATGGTGCTCAATGTCCTCTGTCTCGGCAGCCGCGACCCGGCGAAGTTCGAGCAGCCGAACATCTTCGATCTCGACCGCAAGAAGACCGCGCATCTGACCTTTTCGTCGGGGCCGCATCTGTGCGTCGGCCATGTCCTCGGCCGCGCCGAACTGCGCATCCTGACCGAGGAATGGGTGAAGCGCGTCCCCGCTTTTCGTGCGGTTCCCGGCGAGAAGCACGGCTTTCGCATCGGGACGGTGATGGCGCTCGAATCGCTGCCGGTCGAATGGGATATCGCGGACTGAGCTAGTCGGTCTCGCCGAGTGGCGCGCCGATCGTATCGGTGCCGAGCCGGCGACGCACCCCGACAAGAAACATCCGCAGCGCCTCGACGAACATCTCCTCGTCGCCGAAAGGATTGTCGTCCACGGCCTTCGCAAAATTCGGATATTTGGCGGCATCGACCGGCGGGATCACCGGGATCCCGCGCACCTGCGCCGACGCCTCGAACAGCGCGGTGCCGAAAGTGTACTTCTCGATCGCGTCGATCACCGTCAGGTGGATCGAGGGGGGATAGGGTTCCTCGGATGCCGCCCGCTCATAGGCGGCGAGCAACAAATGGCGCGGGAAATAGCGTAGCATCAGCGGTGCGGCATTGGGGTGCTTGAGCAAGGCGCGGCGGGTGACGACGCAGCGCGCGATGATCTGTTCTTCGAAGGACTGGGACGGATCGTTCACGGTGGGGATGCGCACGAACATCATGCGCGCCACTTCCTGCAGCAGCTCCGACTTGTCCTTGAAATGGTGATAGAGCGAGGGCGGACGTACGCCGAGCTTTTGCGCCACGAGATTGAGGCTCAACTCTTCGAGCCCGGCCTCGTCGATGACTTCCAGCGCGGCCTCGGCCGCATTGGCGCGCGATATCAGCGGTTTGGATGGTCGTGCCAAAGATTGTTTCCCCTTGCCCGGTTGCTCATGGCAGTGAGGCGCCGCCAGCGCCAGTGCTAAAGCCGTCGTCCGGTTGCACATGTTCAATCTATTGACGTTAGGTAAGCGCGGGGTCATTGTCGAGACCGAGGAGAGAAAAGCGATGGCAGATCGTCTGAAGCGCAGCGTTTTCGTATCGGCCGACGGCGTCAAGCTGGTCGGCGATCGGGGCGGGGCCGCCGATGCGCCGTGCGTCGTGCTGTTGCACGGTGGCGGGCAGACGCGGCACAGCTGGAGCCGCGCGGTCGACAGTCTGATCGGGGCGGGGCTGCAGGTGATCAACTTCGACGCGCGCGGACATGGCGACAGCGATTGGTCGCCAAGCGGCGCTTATGCATTGAGCGACCGGGCGGCCGATCTTCGCGCGGTGGTCGCGGACCTTGGCGTGCCGTTCGTGCTCGTCGGCGCATCGCTCGGCGGCGCGACGGCCATACAGGCGGTGCATGAGGGGTTGCGGCCGGCGGGGGTGGTGCTCGTCGATATCGTGCCCGAGCCCGATCCGCGCGGGATCGAACGCATCGTCGGGTTCATGCACGGGCACCGCGGCGGCTTTGCGAGTATCGACGAGGCGGCGGCGGCGGTCGCGGCCTATAATCCCCAGCGTGCGCGGCCGGCCGATGCCGGCGGCTTGATGAAGAATCTACGTCCGCGCGACGACGGGCGCCTCTATTGGCACTGGGATCCGCGCATCCTCGATACTGCGCCGACGACGCATCATATTGTCGTCGAACGCGCGACCGAGACATTGGGCGCATTGGTCGACATCCCGGTCCTGCTGGTCCGGGGCCTGTCGAGCGACGTGGTGAGCGAGGCCGGGATCGCCGCCTTTCGGCGACAGGTGCCGCGTCTCGAAATTCTCGACGTGCAGGGCGCCGGGCACATGGTCGCGGGCGATCGCAACGATGCTTTTAATGACGGCGTGATTGCCTTTGCGAAGCGGCTGCTCGTGCCTGCTGCCTGATATCTCAATAGAAATAAGATATTGATTTAACGCAATATATATTGCGGGTTTCAAAAACCTTATGACGTTAAATTTGCGATTGACTTTAAATCTAATGACTGTAGGTTAATTCCCAAGGCCGCAGATGATGGCCTCATCTTTGGGAGGAGACGGTCATGGATCGCACATTTTCGCGTCCTGCAATTCGCTACGCTTGCCTGGCATCGGTTATCGCGCTCGCGGCGGTCGCCGCACCGGCTTCTGCCCAGGACGATCCGGCTGCTCAGGCGCCGGCTGACGAGGCGACGACCGGCAGCATGGCCGACAGCGAAATCATCGTCACCGCCCGCCGCCGCGACGAGCGTCTGATCGACGCGCCCGTGGCGATCACCGCGCTGGGCGGCGCGGCGCTCGACAATTATGCGGTCACCGAATTCAACGATATCGCGCAGCTTGTGCCGACGATGGTGGCAGGCAAGGCGGCGTCGGGTTCGTCTGCGAGCATCTTCCTGCGCGGCGTCGGTTCGACCGCGCTCAGCGCCGGGTTCGATCAGTCGGTGTCCTTCGTCGTCGACGGCATGCCGATGAGCCGCGGCCGCGAGATCGGGCTCAGCCAGTATGACGTCCAGCGCGTCGAGGTGCTCAAGGGTCCGCAGGCGCTGTTCTTCGGCAAGAATGCGACGGCAGGCCTGATCTCGGTCACCACCAACAACCCGCGCGACGTATTCGAGGCGGGGCTCAAGCTCGGCTACGGCTTCGAGGCGAAAGAGAAATATGGCGAGGGCTACATCTCGGGCCCGCTCGCCGAAGGGCTGCGCGCACGGCTGGCCTTCCGCATTTCGGACAGCGAGGGCGCCTTCACCAACACGGCGGCCGAAACCTATATCGATCCGTTCGGCCTCGAACGGCATCGCAACAGCAAGAATCGCGGCTATGGGCGGACCTACAGCGGTCGCGCGACGATCGAATGGGACGCGACCGACAATCTGACCTTCCAGGTCAAGACCGGCTACACCGACCAGAAAGACGGCGGCCCGACCGACATCATCGAACGCATCTGCGGCGGCGGGCGTACTGTGCCATTCGCGGCGAACGGCATCCCGCCCAGCCCCAACGCCGATTGCGTCATCAACGGCCGGTCGGACAGCTCGACGATCCCGGTCGAGGTGGCAGAACTCGATTACCGCTACGCCGGCGACGGGCGCATGTATTCGCGGCTGAAATCGGGTTTCGGCATCCTGACAGCGACGCTGACCAGTGACGTGTTCGATGTGACCTCGATCACCTCCTACTACCGGTTCAAGCAGACCGACCTCAACAATGTGTCGGGCGAGGCCTATCCGGCGACCTTCTCGCAGCTCGCCGATTATCGCCAGACGTCGGAAGAACTGCGCTTCCAGTCGAAATGGGACGGGCCGGTCAATGTGCTGTTCGGGCTGTTCGCGTCGAGCAACAAGTTCATCTTCAACACCGACGCCTATATCTTCCCGCTACCCGCGGTCGCGGCGGGCACGACCTATGTGACCTTCAAGCGCGACAATGGTTTCAAGGGCAGTTCGATGTCGGCGTTCGGCGAAGTGACGGCGAACCTGTCCGATGCGATCGAGCTCGCGGCGGGCGCGCGCTACAGCTATGAATCGCGCGACAGCTTCCAGCAGTCGCTTGCCGCCAATCCGGCCTTTGCCGGTGCCTTTCCCGGCGGGATTCGCGTCGACGACCGCTACCGCGAGAGCGACGTCTCGCCGCAAGTCACGCTACGTTACAAGCCATCGCGCGACCTGACCTTCTATGCTGCGTACAAGGAGGGCTTCAAATCGGGTGGTTTCAACATCTCGCAGACTCTGACTGCAGGTGTCCCCCCTGAGCAGCGCCTCACGGGGGGCCAGTTCGGCGCCGAGCGCGCCCGCGGCGGCGAAGTCGGCGCGCGCGCAATTCTGATGGGCGGCGCGCTGTCGCTCAACGCCACCGCTTATTATTACGACTATCTCGACCTGCAGGTGCAGAATTTCGATCCGGTGACGATCGGGCAGGTGGTGGCGAACGCCGGCACGCTGCGCGTCAAGGGCATCGAGGGCGATTTCAACTGGCGTTCGGGCGGCTTCTCGCTGCGCGGCGCAGCGGCGTACAACAATGCGACCTACAAGGATTATGTCGGCCAATGCTATGGCGGCCAGACGATTGCACAGGGCTGTAACCTGCTTCAGCCGGCGCCCGGGGCTGCTTTCACCAGTCAGGATTATGACGGACTGACGCCGCCCAAGGCGCCGCGCTTCGCCGGCCGTCTCGGCGCAAGCTATGAGGTCGAGCTGTCGGGTTCGGGACTGCGGCTCGAGGCGAGCGGCGACATGAGCTATTCGTCCAAATATAATTTCTCGGACACGCTGCGCCCCGACGCAATCCAGCCGAGTTTCACCAAGTTCGATGCGTCGTTGCGGCTGAAAGGCCCCGAGGATCGTTGGACCCTCGCGCTGATCGGGCGTAACCTCAGCAACAAATATGTCGTGACCGGCGGTTCGGAAATCCCGTTCACCGGGGGGACCGGCACGGGCACCGCAGGACCGGGCGTGCTCAGCGATCTGTCGGCCTTCGTCGACAATCCGCGCGAATTCTACATCGAAGCATCCGTGAAATTCTGATGTCCGGAACGACATGGAGCCCGGCACCGCGCAAGCGGGCCGGGCTCATGCTGTTGGCGTTGTTGGCCACGACGGTTCCGGCAGAGGCCAAGCCATCCGATGTCGGCGACGGCGGCGTGCCGTCCTTCTATCGCTGGTCCGGCGCTTTGCCGGACGAAGCGGGCGTGGTGCTTGCGGAAGAACCTTTGCCGGCGGAGTTCTCCGTCGCGACGGCGGGCAAGGCCGTGCGCATCCTCTACACCGCCCGCGACGGGATCAGCGACAAGGGCGTGGTGCCGGTGTCGGCGGCGCTGTTCCTGCCGCGTGGGGCGCCGCCGGAAGGCGGTTGGCCGGTCATGGCGTGGGCGCACGGCACCACCGGCATCGCCGATATCTGCGCGCCGTCGGCGCGTCCGCGCGGCGAACGCGACAGCCGCTATATCGCAAGCTGGCTCGACGCCGGTTTCGCGGTGGTGGCGAGCGACTATCAGGGGCTCGGCACGCCCGGCATCCATCCCTATTCCAATTATCGCGCCAGTTCGTACAGCCTGCTCGACAGCGCGCGGGCGATCATCGGGGACCGTTATGGCGCCGCCAATGCCGTCGTCCTCGTCGGGCAATCGCAGGGCGCCGGAACGGTGGTCGCGGCGGCCGGCTACGCGCCGTCCTACGCGCCCGACCTGCAAGTTCGCGGCGTGGTCGCGACGGGCGCGCCGAACCTGTCGCGCGAGGCGATCGAGAGCGGGCTCGCGTCGAGCGCGACCGACGTCATGGTCACCGGCGCCTATTCGATGATTGGCTACGAGCTGACGCGCACCCACGCCGATCTCGATGCCGATGCGGTGTTCACCGAAGCGGGGCGCGAGATCGAGACGATGGTCGGTTCGGCGTGCCTGCCCGATCTGATGAAGGCCGCCGCCGCGCGCAATCTCGATCCGTCGAAGGCGTTTCGGCCGGGCATGCTCAAGCGGCTCTGGGATACGGACGTGGAACTGCGCTCCTTCCCGACGCTCGATCTGAAGTCGCCGGTCTTTTTCGGCATCGGCGCGGCCGACACCGCGGCGTTGCCGATGACGACGCTGATGCTGGTCAACACCCTGTGCAGCCGCGGCAACGTCGTCGAGGCGCATATCTACAAGGACAAGGACCATTCGGGCGTCGTCAACGCCGCCGCCGCCGATGCGGTCGCCTTTGCCAGGTCGGTGGTCGCGGGGCGGCCGATCGCGGCGACCTGCAAGCCCTGACCGGTCAGGGCGCGCCGTCGGCAACGGTGCGCCGATGCGCGGTCATCGCGAACAGGATCAGCCCGACGGTCAGCGGCAGCATCACAAGAGCTAGCAGCGACAGGCTCTGGCGCATCGCGTCGTCGCCGATGAAGACCGCATCGGACATCCACGCCGACAGGGCGGGGCCGCAAGTCAGGCCGACGAGATTGCCGACCAGCACATAGAGCGAGGTGATCTTTGCCCGCATGCGCGGCGGGGCGATGTGCTGGATGATAAGCACCGCAAGCCCGCCCGCAGCGCCATAGCCGAAGGTGGCGATGGCGATGATCGCGATGGCGCCGTCGATATCGCTCGCGAGCAGGAAAGCCGCAACCGCGGCGTGACCGATGCCCAGGCCGATAGCGAGCGCGAGCACTGCCAACTCGGCGCGACCGCGCTTCAGCACCCAGGCGCTGATCGCTGGCCAGAAAATGGCGGCGACGGCCGCTGCGATCACGCCCACCAGTCCGAAGATCGCACCGGCTTCGGCGACGCTCTGGCCATAGCTGCGCGTCAGCATCGTCGCGGTCCAGGCGATGAAGCTGTAGCTCGCGAGCGCCGAGACCCCGAAGCTGAGATAGAAGGGAAGATAGAAGCGCCAGTGGCGGCGGAGATAGGCGAAGGCGACTGCGATGCTGGTCTGGTCGGCCTGACCCGGCTCTTCGATGCGCTGGGGTTCGGCGACGCTAATCAGCCAGAGCGGGCCGAGGAGTAGCCCCGGCACGCCGACGATGACGAGCGTTAGCCGCCACGGGCTGAGCCCGAGGCCGGGAGACAGGATTGTCGCCAGCTCGAAAGCCCAGGCACCGATCAGGAAAGCGCCCGACGCCATCAGGGTCGACACCGCCATGAACAGTCCGATCGGTAGCGCGCGCTTTTCGGGCGGAAACAAGTCGGCGACGATCGAGACCGTTGCGGGCACCAACACTGCTTCGCCGATCGCGACCCCGGCGCGTGTTGCCAGCAATATCTCGAAATTGGGCGCGAAGCCCGAGGCGACCGTCGACAGGCTCCAGATGATGACGCCGATCCCGACGATCCGTACGCGCGTGCCGCGATCGATCAGATAGGCGACCGGGACGCCCGACAGCGCGTAGAGCAGCCCGAACCCGAGCCCGATGAGCAGCCCGATCGCCGTCGCATCGATGCCCATATCCTTGATGATCGGATCGGCGAGCAGCGCGATGATATAACGGTCGAGATAGGAGAGCGCCGCGATCAGGCAGAGCAGTCCGGCGACATACCAGGCGCGGCGGAGCGACGGCCATGCGGTCTCCGTCATGCCGCGCAAATCTCGACCGGAAAGCCTTCGAGCCAGCTCATGCCCGACACCTGTTCGGCCTGATCGGGGGTGGCGGGGGTGATTTCGTTGAGGTTGCGGCCGGGCTGGGCATTGGCACCCTGCCAGCCGCCGCGATGACCCCAGCCGTGCGGATAGGCGACGCAGCCTGGTCGCACTTCGTCGGTCACTTCGGCGACGACCTCGATCGCGCCCCACTGGGTCGAGATCTTCACCGCCATGCCGTCGTCGATGCCGCGCGCGGCGGCGTCCGCCGGGTTGATCAGCAGCGCGGGCGAGTCCGAGCGGACGAGCTTGTCGACATTATGCATCCAGCTGTTGATCGAGCGCAATTTGCGCAGGTTGATCAGGCGCAACATATTGGGGTCGGGATCGGGTTCGGCGCGGAGCCGCGCTACCTCGTCGCCCGCGATATCGCCCCACAAGTGGATCTTGCCGTCGGGGTGGCCGATGCGCTTTTCGAAGTCGAAGGCCCAGCGGCCGCGTTCGATCATCACACCGTGCGGGTTGGCTTTCAGCTTGGCAAGCGACAGTCCGTCCTGACCTTCGATTCCCGCTTGCAGCGCGCCGTCGGCCATCTCGAACGGTGTCATGTTGCCGAAGGCGCCGTCGCGGCCCATGCGCGCGGCAAGGTCGCGCAAAATTTCATATTCGCCGCGCGCCTGCCCGGTCGGCGGGACAACCGCGGGCACATATTGCGCGAAGGGGCGGACCATGTGGTTCATGAAGAACTGGTTGATGTCCTCGCGCTCGAGCGCGGTGGTCGCGGGGAGGATGTAATGTGCGTGGCGCGAGGTTTCGGTCATGTAGAGATCGACCGAAACCATCAGGTCGAGCCCTGCGAAACCTTCGGGCAGGCGCGGGCCGCCGGGCATCGACAGCACCGGATTGGCACCGACGGTGAGCAGCGTCCTGATCTGGCCTTCGCCCGGCGTCGTCATTTCCTCGAGGAAGGTCAGGCTCGACTGGGTTCCCCAGACCGAAGCCTGGCCGCTGACGCGCGAGCTGTGACGTTTGTGGCGCGCGTGCCCCGGCCCGGTCGATTGTGTCTCGGTTGCCGTGCCGCCATGCCCCCAACCGACGCCGCCCGGCCGGTGAAACTTGCCGCCGAGGACGTTGAGCAGGTGCAGGAAATAGTTGGTCAGCGTCGAGTAGCTGGCGCGGCAGATGCCGATGCGCCCCATCGCGGCGGCGCGCGGCGCGGCGACGAAATCGCGCGCGAGGGTGCGGATTTCGTCTGCATCGATGCCGCAGCGCGGCGCCGCCAGTTCGGGGGTGATCCAGTCGATCGCGCTCTTGAGTTCCGCAAAGCCGGTGCAATGGCGCTCGACAAAGTCCATGTCGGCCAGCCCTTCGGCGATGACGGTGCGCACCATCGCGCCGAGCAGCCAGACGTCGCCCGCGGGAATGATCGAGACATGTTCGAACTTGCGCGCGGTTTCGCTGCGGCGCGGATCGACGACGATGACGCGGCCGCGCTCGGCGATCTCGACCAGATCCTCCTTGAAGCGCGGTGCGATGAGCAGCGAGCCGTGGCTGACGAGGGGGTTGGAACCGAAGATCAGCAAGTGATCGCATTGCGCGAGATCGGGAAAAACGAAGCCGTGGGTGCCGAACATCAGTTCGGTCGCGAGGACCACCGAGGTGATGTCTTCCGACGACGGCGTGAACAGTTTGGTGCACTCCATCGCTCGGCTGAACAGGTAAGTGCCCATCGAGCTGGGCCAGCCCATGCTCGGCGGGTTGCCGCTGTTCATCGCGAAGCTTTGCGTGCCATGCGCGTCGATCGAGGCCGAGAGGCGTGCCGCGATGTCGTTCAGCGCTTCGTCCCAGCTTACGGGTGCGAACTCGCCGGGGCCGCCGACGCGCTTCAGCGGCGTGGTGACGCGGTCGGGGTCGTAGGTGACCTCGGCCAGCGCGGGTCCCTTGACGCAGATGTGGCCGCGCGAATGGGGATTGTCGCGGTCGGGGCGGACCTTGACGATCTTGCCGTCCGCGACCGTCGCAACCATGCCGCACAGCGCCTCGCAGACACGGCAGTACGTGATGTGGTCGCCATCGGCGCCGGGGATGGTGGTGAAGGCCATGCGACTTCCTCCTGCTGTCACTGCGCCCTTGGCGGGGTGATGCGGATATTGACGGTACGGATGCGGCCATCGAGCACGCCCGCAGTCTTGCCGTCGGCGAGCGGACCCGATCCGCTGTCCTGTCCGAGATCGAAGGTTTCGCTCGGCGAGAAGGACAGGCGGGGCAGGGCGCCCTTGATCGTGCCGCTCGCGACTTCGGCGCCGTCGGCGAGGATATGGACGACCGCTTCGCTTTCGCTGCGACGCTCGAAGCGGAGCAGCACATTGGCGGCACCGCGGCGCAGGGCGCGGTCGGCGGCGACCTCGCTCAGCTTCATGTCGAGGCTGCGATAGGTGAAGACCGGACGGCCCTTGCGCATATGGAGTGCGAAGCCGCCGTGACGGCCACCGATTGCGGCGATGGTGCCGTTTGCGTCGGCATCGAGATCGAGCGCTGCCTCGATCGTGAAGCTGGTCGACGGGACGGGCGGGGCGAGCGCTTCGGGGATGCGCGCAATGGCGCCGGTGTAGGTCCACAGATAGCCGCGGCGCGCCATATCCGCCGCCATGATCTTGCGGACATAGCCCCACGCGTCGCTGGTGTTGGTCAGCGGATAGACGTTGTTCGCCTTTGCCTCGCGATCGAACAACGCCTTCATTTCGGCAAGCTTGCGCGGGTTGGCGGCAGCGACGTTGCGCTGTTCGCCGGGATCGGCCGCAACGTTATAGAGTTCCCACTTGTCGTCGCTAAATGTCGGCCGGTTCATGAAATCCCACACGTCGAGCCGGTGCGGGACGACGGCTTTCCAGCCGTTCGCATAGATCGCGCGGTTGCCGTACATCTCGTAATATTGTGTCGCATGCCGCGTCGGTGCGGCGGGGGCCGCGAAGCTGTATTTCATGCTGACGCCGTCGAAGGCCATCTGGCGCTGGCCGTTGACCATCGCCGCGGGGGCGATGCCTGCAGCGTCGAGGATCGTCGGCGTGATGTCGGTGACATGCTGGTACTGACCGCGCAGCTCGCCGCGCGCCGCGATGCCGCCGGGCCAGGAGAGGATCAGCGGGACGCGGGTGCCGCCCTCATAGGCCGTCTGCTTGTAATAGCGGAACGGCGTGTTGCCCGCGACCGCCCAGCCATTGGCATAGTGCGGATAGGTCGAGGGACCGCCCCAATCGTCATAGTGGCGCAGATTTTCGGCGAGCGTCGCGAAATAGGCGTTGGCGAAATAATGTTCGCTGAAGGTGCCCTGCGGTGCGCCCTCGGCGCTGGCGCCATTATCGGCGGTGATCACGACGACCGTGTTGTCGAGTTCGCCGCGCGCTTCGAGCGCATCGAGGATGCGGCCGAACTGCTCGTCGGCGTGGCTGAGTTGCGCGGCGAAGGCCTCCATCTGGCGCGCGAACATCCGCTGCTCGTCGCGGCTGAGCTCGGCCCAATGTTTTACCCCGGCGGGCAGCGGCGGGAGCGCCATGTCGGACGGGACGAGGCCGAGCGCCTTCTGCCGGTCGAGCACCTGCTGCGCGGCGACATCCCAGCCCGCGTCGAACCGGCCCTTGTAATGGTCGAGCCAGCGCTGCGGGGCGTGGTGCGGCGCATGGACCGCGCCGGTCGCCCAATACATCATGAAGGGACGCTTCGGATCGGTCGCGTCGCGCGCGCCGATCCAGCCGATCGCCTTGTCGGCCATGTCGGCGCTCAGATGATAGTCGGGGCGCGGCGACAGCGCGACCGGGTCGTGGTCCGACCAAAGCGTCGGGTCGAAGTTGTCGGCGTCGAAGGCGAGGAAGCCATAATAGCGGTCGAAGCCTTGGCCGCTCGGCCAATAGGTGAACGGCCCCGCCGCCGAGGCGTCGGCCTGCGGCAGATGGTCCCATTTGCCGATCGCATAGGTGAGATAGCCCGATTGGCGCAGATTCTCGGCGACGGAGCCCGCGCTACGCGGGACGAGCGCGTCCTGCCCGGGAAAGCCGACGGCGATCGCCGAATGGCCGCCGATATGGACGCGGTGCGAATTGCGCCCGGTGAGCAGCGCGGCGCGGCTGGCGGAGCAGATGGGGGTAGTATGGTAATTGGTGTAGCGCAGGCCCCGCTGCGCGACGCGGTCGATGTTCGGGGTTTCGACGAGGCCGCCATAGCTGCCGAGCTGGCCGAAACCCATGTCGTCGATCACCCAGACGAGGACGTTGGGCGCGCCTGCGGGGGCGACGGTCCGAGTGATTTTGCCGGGTGCCGAATCGGCGAAGGTCTTGCCGATCTTCGGCTGGTCGCCGGGCGCTGCCGATGCCGGCAAGGACGCCGCCGCTGCGATCGCGCAGGCGCTCGCCATGTTGAAAAAGCGGTAGTTCCTCATTCCCGTAGACCTCGTGTCTGTCGATCGCCGGATGCTTGACGCCGCACTATAGATGAATTACAATCTTCGTAAAGTGTAAACATGCAGGATGGCGAGGGACAGGACATGAAAATCGAGCTGGATACGATCTATCGCCGCATCGTCGACCATCTGGAAAATGGCACGACCGACATGGCCGCCGATTCGATCGAGGTTCCCGCCGCGCATTTCACCGACGCCGATCATCTGGCGCGCGAACTGGAAGTGTTCCGCCGCCAGCCGCTCGCCGCCGCAACGAGCATGGAGGTGCCCGAGCCGGGCAGCTTCGTGACCCGCGACATATTGGGCGTACCGCTGCTGATCGTGCGGCAGAAGGACGGCAGCGTGGGGGTGTTTCGCAACATGTGCCGCCACCGCGGCGGCAAGGTCGAGCAGGGCGAGAAGGGGAAGAAGCCCTTTTTCGTCTGCGCCTATCACGGCTGGAGCTTCAAGGGCGACGGCAGCTTGCGCGGCGTGCCGTTCGAAGAGCAATATGGCACGCTCGACAAGGGGTGCCGCAACCTCTTCTCGGTCGAGACCGAGGAACGCCATGGCCTGATCTGGATCAAGCTGCCGCAGGCGCCGCAGGATTTGTCGCTCGCCGACTATCTGGGCGAGGCCGACGAGCGGCTCGCGGCCTATGACATCGACCGGCTCACCGTGTTCATGGACCAGAAGATCGACCTCGACATCAACTGGAAGCTGGTGATGGACGGCGCCATCGACGTGCTGCACCCGCAATTCCTGCACGCCGAGGGGGTCGGCAAGCTGATCCAGACCGGCGCGGCGGTGTGGCTCGACCTCGGGCGGCACGGCCAATCCTATTCTGCGCGCAAGCGGTTGGCGCGCAAGCTCAAGGCGGGCGAACCGATCGACAAGGGGTTCCGCTACCTGACCGGTAACCTGATGATCTTCCCGAATATGAGCGTGATCCCGACCCCCGACCATATCGAGCATTGGACGGTGTGGCCGCACCTGACCGACCCCGGCAAATGCCATGTCCATATCCGCTTCCTGACCGATCCGGCCAAGCTGACCGACGAGGTCGCGGCGCGGATCAACCGGAGCTGGGACATCTTGCGGCAGGCGGCGACCGAGGAGGATTTCCCGATGGAGGAAATGATCCAGGCCAATGCCGCAGCGTTGCCGACCACCGATTTCCTCTATGGCGCGAACGAGGTGCCGACGCAGCATTTGCACCTGCAGATGGCGCGGGAGTTCGAGGCGCTGACCTGACGAGCGCGCCGCGCCGATGATCGAATGAAACGACCGGACGAAGAGCCGGGCTCCGCGACAAACCCCTCGGGAGAGACTGCATGAATATCGCCGAACTCGTTCGCTATTGGGCGCGCTGGAGACCGGGGCACACCGCGGTGATCACCGACGACGTCCGCACGAGCTGGGCCGAGTTCGACGCGCGCAGCGATGCGATCGCGCGCGGACTGCGCGCCGCCGGTGTGGCCAAGGGCGACCGTGTCGGCATGCACCTCGACAACCGGATCGAGGCGCCGCTGCTCACCGTCGCCTGCCTGAAGCTCGGCGCGATGATCGTGCCGCTCAATTTCAAGCTGACGGCGAGCGAAATCCTGCCGCTGCTCGAAGACGCCGACTGCAAGCTCGTCGTTACCCAGGCGAAGCATCTGGACCGGCTCGAACTGGCGGCGGCGAAGCTGCCGTTTGCGATCTACAGCCTCGACGGCAACGATGTGCCGGGCTTCTCTTCGCTGCTGATCGACAGCGGTCCGGCGCCGGTCGAGGCGATCGGGCTGAACGATGCGGGTTTTCTCTGCTACACCTCGGGCACGACGGGGCGGCAGAAGGGCGCGCTGCTGACGCATGGCGGCGCCATGTATCCGGGGCTCGCCAAGAATATCGCCGAGGGGCTGACCTGGCGCGATTCGATCATGGTCGCAGTGCCGTTCGTATTCACCGGCGCGATCGTCTCCTGCTTCATCCAGTTCGCGGTCAATGCGGGCGGCACGATGGTGCTCGAATCCGATTTCGACATCGACCGTTACCTCGACGTGATCCAGCGCCACCGCGTCAGCGCGGCGACGACGGTGCCGGTGGTGTGGGAGCGGCTGATGCGCTCGCCGGGGTTCGACAAGGCCGACCTGTCGAGCATGATCTCCGCCGCCGCGGGCGGCGCGCCGGTCAGCGTCGACCTGATCGAGGCCTATCGCGCCAAGGGCATTTCGCTGATCCAGTCCTACGGCCTGACCGAAGCGTCGGGGTTGGCCGCGACGATGCACGGCGAGGATGCGATCGCGCATATCGGCTGGGCGGGGCGCCCGATCGTCGGCAGCGAAATGAAGATCGGCGATGCCGACGGCAACGCGCTCGCCAATGGCGAGATCGGCGAGATCATGGTGCGCGGGCCGCATGTGATGCGTGAATATTGGCGCAATCCGGAAGCCACCGCCGCGACCTTCGCGGGCGACTGGCTGCGCACCGGCGACACCGGCATGATGAACGACGAAGGTTTCGTGAAGGTCGTCGACCGGTCGAAGGACATGATCATTTCGGGCGGCATCAACGTCTATCCGGCCGAGATCGAAAAGATCCTGTCGGCCAACCCGCATGTTCCCGAACTGGCGGTGATCGGGGTTCCGGACAGCGACTGGGGCGAAGTGCCGATGATCGTCGCGAGCGGCGTGAAGGACGAGGGCGCGGCGCTGTCGGCCTTCGAATGCGACGGGTCGGCGCAACTCGCGCCGTTCAAGCGGCCGCGCCGCGTCGTCTTCATCGACGAGCCGCTGCCGCGTACGCTGTCGGGCAAGATTTCCAAACCGACGCTGCGCGGGCTGTTCCCGGCGGTGCCCGAGGGGGCGAGGGCGCTGTTCGGGAAATAGGGAAGCCCCCATTTCCGTTCGTGTCGAGCGAAGTCGAGACACCCCGCAATCTTACGCCCAGCCAATGGGCATCTCGACTTCGCTCGATGCGAACGGAGAAGGGAAGGGCTGCGTTCGATGCGTGCGTTGGCCTTCAGCCCTAAGGCGTCATCGTGGCCGTACAACTCCAGTTGCGGGCATCATTGATGTCGCTACCCGCCGCGCCCGTAAACTGCGCCACCTTCGGAAAGGCGCAGATGCGGTACGTGCGCGCGGGCGGGGCCTCGACCACCGCCGGCTTTTCCTTGCTCATTCCCGACACATACATGGCGGTGTTCGAGGTCGAGTTGAGCTCGAGTTCGCGCGGGGCGTTGGTCATCAGGATTTCGGTCGGGCGGTGGCCCCCCTCGACCCAGCGCTCCATCGCCTCGAGCAGGGCACGCGAGCTGTCGGTCGGCGTGCCCTCGCCGCCGCGGCAATGATACATACCGGGGACCAAGAAGCTCTGGAAAAAGTCTTCGCTCGCGGCGCCGTATTGCTGGCGGACGCCGGCACTGTAATTGGCGGTATAGGCGGGCGGAACAGCTTCGTCGGATGCCCCGGTCCACATGATCAGCTTGCCGCCGGTCCGGGTCATGCCAGCCAGCTTTTCGGGGGCATAGCCATAGCCGCCGACCTTGTCCCAGATCGCCGCTTCGGCATTGCGCTGGCGCGGATCGGCAAAATCCATCTGGCTGAGCGCATCATAGCCGTCGCCGCGCAGCGCCTTCATGCTGAGCACCGTCGATCCGAACAAGGGCGGGCGGGTCGCGTCGGTCCAGGGCGGGGCTGTCGTTCCCAATCCGATCGGGCCGAGCAGCGCGGGGTTCGCCAGCCAGTAGCCGGGCGCCGATACCGCCGATCCCTTGATCGCAGGCAGCCCGCCCGCGAGCCGTTCGAGCGTCGAATATTGCGCGTCGCTGAGGAAGGGGAAGAGGGTGCGCGACAGTTCGATGCGCGTGGGGTCCCAGATCAGGCCGTCGCGCGCGCCGTCGCTTTCGTCGAAGCGGTCCATGATCACCTGTCCGACGCGGGCCATATCCGCCGGGGAAATCCACCGCTTCGGATCGCGCGCGACATGCTGCGCGACATAGGCCCAGAAGGTCTGGATATAGGCGCTGGTGGGCGCGCCGCCGGCAATGAAACCGTCGGCGTCGCCCGGATAGCGTTCGGCCTCCATCAGCGTGCTGACGCCGCCGCCCGAGCAACCCATGATATAGCGCGGCATGCGCGGGCGGGCGTAATAGCCGCGGGCGATCGCCTGCGTCGCCAGCGCCGCGACATGCGCGCCGCGATGGGCATAATCCTCCGACTTTCCCGGGTCGGCGCGGAACGACATGTCGAGCGCGCCAGTCGAATGCGACCCCTTGTCGGTCGATGCGACGGCGTAGCCCGCGGTGATATGCTCGCGCGACGGATTGACGATATAGCCCGCCGACCCGCCGGGAATGACCATCAGATAACGGCCGTTCCAGCTCTGCGGCAGCGCGATCATGAAGCCGACGCTGTTCGGCCCGGGCTTATCGGTGCGCACGATCCCGTCGATGCGGCAATAGGGCGCGGGATCGGACAGCCATTGCACCGACCGGATTTCGACATCCTTGCCGCCCCAGCCGATCGCGCCGGTCGAGCAGGCCGCTGCGGTCGTGCCGGGGATCGCGGCCGGGGGCGCGTCCTGCGCCGCCGTCGCCGGCGTTGCTGCGATCATGCCCGCCGCCATCAACATCGCCCGATACCGCATCTCTTTCTCCTCCCGCCCTACGAGATTCCGATGGCTCGAAAATCCGCTGAGGCATCAAATAACAAAAAATGGAAAATGTAAATAACAATGCTATGGTCGGAACCGGACGCGGAGTCGGCTGTCGGGTTCGCGGGCGGCTGCGCTGGCCAAAAGCGCGGCGGAAAGCTAGGCAGGGGGAAGGATGGGAGAGGCATTGGACGATCCGGCACAACAGGCCATGCCCGATATCGGCAAGACCGGCGCGAGGATCGTCGACGGCGCGCGGCGCTGTTTCGAACGTTACGGTATCGAGAAGACGACGATCGAGGATATCGCGCGCGCTGCCGGCGTCTCGCGCCCGACGGTCTATAAATTCTTCGGCGGCAAGATGGATATCGTCGACTACATCGGTTTCGCCGAACTCGACAAGATTCAGGAGCTTGTCCGCGCGCGCGTTCAGCGCCACCGGAATTTCGCCGACACGACCACCGAGGCGATCGTCGCGTCGGTGCAGGTGGCGAGCGGCAATCCCTATATCCGGCGCTTCGTCGAGGATCTGGAAGTGTCGGCGCAGAGCCAGCTCCCTACCAGCCCCTATCAGGAACAGGCGCGGCACCGCTGGGAGTCGGTGATGAAACGCGCGCAGGCGAGCGGCGAACTCGCGGCCGATCTGGATCCCGCCGACGTCGTCAACTGGCTGTCGCGTAACCAGGTCATGCTGCTGCGGGTGCTCGACCAGTTTCGCGGCGACGAGGACAAGCTGCGCCACATAGTTCGCCGCTTCGTTGTCGAGCCCCTGCTTGCCAATCGGACGATCACGTCAAGCTGACTCCTTTGGACGGCACGGGCCCGATTCGCCGTACGCCAGACATCTGCCATATCTTGGGCCATGATCGAAATTGCGAGGGTAATGGTCGATCAGGCCCGAGAATCTCAAGCTTTTCTGCGCATTAAACTACATATCATAGATTGTGCACTGCAGCGTCGTTTCTGCGTTCGGCGACAGAGTTGACATTTTATCGAATCTGTTGTCTGTAAGTTTCGGGAGTGATGCACGGCATAGGACCGGCCGACACGATCTGCCCTGATCGCGTCGAGCAGCGCGCCTCCCACGATTTTGGACTGCGCGGGCTCGCCTCCACGAATGGCGGGCGCCGCAAATGGGAGGATGCTATGCGCTTTTCTTACAAGCTCGCCACCTGCTCGCTGGCAATTGCGGTTTCGACCGTTTCGACGGCGGCGATGGCACAGACCGCCGACGACGGCGCCGACAGCTCGGGTGCAAATGAAATCGTCGTGACCGCGCAGAAGCGTGACGAACGGTTGCAGGACGTGCCGATCGCGGTGACCGCGTTCACGCCCGATCAACTCCAGCAAAGCGGCATCTCCGACGTTCTGGAACTGGCCGCGGTTACCCCGTCGCTGTTGATCACCGAAGGATCGAGCGCGGCGCAGCCCTATATTCGCGGCGTCGGCGGCCGGAACATCACGCCGGGCAACGAAGCTACCACTGCCGTCTATGTCGATGGCGTCTATCAGACCGACAAGACCGGTATCCTGTTGCAGGGTTTCCCCGATGTGCAGTCGGTGCAGGTGCTGCGCGGTCCGCAAGGCACGCTGTTCGGCCGTAACGCGACCTCGGGCGCGATCCTCGTCACCACCCTGAAACCCGACACCGAATTCGGCGGTATGCTCGAAGGCACCTATGGCACCGACGAGGAGGGCGCGCGCGGCTTCCTGACCGGCGGCCTGTCGGACACGCTGGCGGTCAGCGTCAGCGGCTTCTACCGCAACGAGCGTCCCTATATCCGCAACCGGACCCAGGCTCTGAACGGCGCCGGAAAATATGTCGGCGGCGACCAGAGCTTTGGCTTTCGCGGGTCGCTCCTGTGGGAAGCGACGCCCGATTTCACCGCGACGCTGTCGGGTTATTACTCCAAGGGCGAAACGAACGCCGTGGTGGCTTTGCAGCCGATCCTTGGAGAAACCACCACGACCGGTCAGGTCGCATCGGGTATCGACATCTCGCGGCCCGAACGTTCCTATTACGGCGAAATCGATCCCGAGGTTCGCTTTCAGGGCTATGGTGCATCGCTGACCCTCGACGCCGATGTCGGCGCGGTCAATATCAAGTCGATTTCGGCCTACAGCCACAGCACTTCGGGCGTCGAATATGACCTCGATGGCTCGCCCGCCCCCGTCTTCTGGTTCGATACCGCGCTCAAGGGGCGGAGCTACCAGCAGGAAATCGACATCACTTCTAAGAACGACGGCCCGTTCCAGTGGATCCTTGGCGGCTTTTATCTCAACTACCGCGACGGCTATGCGGGACTCGATCAATATGTCGGCCTGCCGGTTCCGGCAACGCTGCGGCCGCACACCATCCCGCAGGCGCTGCTCGATCGCTCGGCTGCGGGCGCCGGTCCGACCTCGGGTCTCGCTTACATCGATCAAAGCGCCTTTGTGACGGTCAAGTCGCTGGGGGTCTTCGGTGAAGCATCTTACGAGTTCAGCGACGCCGCCAAGCTGACGCTGGGGCTGCGCTACACCGACGAGAAGCATGTGCTCGACAAGGATAATGCCGGCACGACCTATGTGCCCGACGGCACCGGCGGGGTCATTGCGATCGCGAGCAGTTCCGCCGCGATCTGCGCCGCCAACCCGGCGTGCAAGGGCCTGAGCGCGCCTTTCTCCGAACTGACCTATCGGGCGGTTTTCGACTATAAGTTCAGCGACGATGTCATGGGTTATCTGAGCTACAACCGCGGCTTCAAGAGCGGCGTCTATAATATTTCGTCGATCCCGAACGTCATCCCGACGCAGCCGGAGACGATCGACGCGTTCGAAGCCGGCCTCAAGGCCAGCCTGTTCGATCGCAAGGTGACCTTCAACGCCGCCGCATATTATTACAAATACGACAATCTGCAGGTTCCGGTGGTCGATCCGGTGACGAACACGCAGCAGTCGATCAATGCGGCCAAGGCGACAATTTCCGGTCTTGAAATCGAAGCGGCCTACCGCCCGAATGATCGCTTCTCGCTTTCGGCCGGCTTCGCGACCTTCTTCAAATCGGAATATGACAGCTTCAACAACTGCGCCATCTACCGCCGCCGGGCATCGGGACTCGCGGTCCCCCCCAACGCGGATTGTTCGGGCTTCGACCTGCCGGCAACGCCTGACGTCACCTTCAGCCTCCAGGCCAATTACGATATTCCGCTGGCCAATGGCGGGAAGTTCGAACTCAGCGGCCTTTTCAGCTATGTCGACGAATTCGATCACGCAACCTATGGTGCTTATCCGGCGGGCGGCACGGGTGCCAGCGCCTATCCGGCCGGCATCGGACGCGCGCCGGTCCAGAAGGCAACGGAAACGCTGAACCTGTCGGCGACCTTCCATGCGCCCGACGACGCCTTCTATGTGTCGGTGTGGGGCAAGGATCTGTTCAACCAGAACGACGTCTTCCGCAACGTGTCGACCACGTCGTTCGGCTATTATTCGGTGCTGTCGCGCGGAACGACCGCCGGCGTCACGATCGGGACGAAGTTCGGATCGCAGCGTTAAAAAAGGGGCACGGCCGCCGGCGGGGGCACTGCCGGCGGCCGCGTTTTTCTAAGGAGAGCGACGTGGCCACTTCCCCCGGTGCCGCGGGCGACATGCTGCCGCCCGATCTTTCGGCGCATTGGTATAATGCCGGTGATTTTGCGCCCGGCGAGCCGTGGAGGGCGTTCGATCCACGCCGGACCGCTCTGGTCCTCGTCGACCTGATCAACTGGCAGGTCGATCCCGGCGGCCCCTCGATCGCCGCGATCCGCGCAGCCGGGCACCCCGAGCGCGCCGACCATCTGCTCGATCGCTTCGCGGGTACCATCGCACCCAATCTCAAGCTGCTGTTGCCCGCGGCGCGCCGCGCGGGCGTCCGCGTCGTTCATGCCCGGCTCGCCAGCCGGCATCCCGATTATGCCGACATTGTGCCGGCGCTGCGCCCCTATGTGACGGCAGCCGAGGCCCGCGACGGGTCGCTCGCCGCGGCGCCGATCGCCGAGGTCGGCGACGAACCCGGCGACCTGTCGATCGTCAAGCGAGGGTCGGGAGCCTTCGGCGGAACCGAGCTCGACTTCCTGCTCCGCCGCGAAGGCATCGACACGATCCTCTATGCCGGGGTGGTGACGACCGCCTGCGTGCTGCTCAGCGTTGCCGCCGGGTTCGACCTTGGATACCGGCAATATCTGGTCGCCGATTGCACCGGCACCCTGTCGGCGTGCGACCAGGAAGATGCCGAACGGCTGATCGGCAATTATCTCGCCGAAATCGTGACCGCCACCGACGCCGTGGCGGCGATGGAGAAACACAGCGATGCCCTATGATTTCCTGACCGATCTGCTGGTGATCGAGGTCTCGCATTTCGGCCCCGATGCGCTTGGCGGCCGGCTTGCCGACATGGGCGCCCGGGTGATCAAGGTCGAAGATCCCGACGGCGGCGATCCGGTGCGCCGCGCCGGGCCGTGGTCGGTGGGTGAGGAACATGGCTTCTCCTATCTCCACCTGCGCTGGAATCGCGGCAAGGAAAGCGTGATCATCGACCTCGCGACCGAGCAGGGCCAGGCCGATTTCCTGACACTGACGGAAAAAGCCGACGTCGTGATCGAAGGAATGCGCGCGGGCGTGATGGCGCGGCTCGGCCTCGGCTACGAGGTGCTGAAGGCGGCCAATCCCGCGATTGTCTTTTGCTCGCTGTCGGGGCTCGGTGAGACGGGTCCTTACGCCAAGCTTGCTTCGCACGGCCCGTCGTTTGACGCCTATGGCGGGCTCGGCACGCCGGTGGGGGAGGGCATCTCGCGCTACGACGGGCCGCAGGCGCCGTCGATCGGCATGTACGCCTATGGGCTGGAGGCGGCCTTTGCGGTCGTCGCGGCGGTGCATCGCGCGCGCCGGACGGGCGAGGGCGCAGCGATCGAGGTCGCCGCGGCGGATTGCTCGGCGCACTGGATGCCCGAGGCACTCGACCCGCTGCTCAACCCCGACACGACCTTTGCGCGGCCGGGCTTCCTCGACGCGAGCGGCAAGATGCGCTTCTGGGCGCGGATGGAGAATTACCGCTGCGCCGACGGCAAGCTCATTTTCCTGATGACCTTTACGGCCAAGAGTTGGCACGCGCTGCTGAAGCTGATCGGCCGCCCCGATCTCGATGGCATCTACACGCGCGAGCCGCAGACCGGGACCGAGGATGCCGAGGTCAATGCGGCGCTGATCCCGATCTTCGCCTCGCGCCCGCGTGCCGACTGGCTCGCCGATTTCGAACGCGACAATGTCGCCGCGATGCCGGTGAACAGTTTCGCCGACGTCATCGCCGACCCGCATTTCCGCGCGCGTGATAATGTGTATCAGGCGACGCTATCCGATGGACGGAAACTGAGGCTGACCTCGACTGCGATCCATGTCGCGGGGCAGCATTTCGGTATGCCGCTGGCGCCCGAAGCCGGCGAGGACAGCGCCGCGATCCGCGCCGAATTCGGACTCGGCGGGGACTGACAGGTAGTCGCGGGTTTGGAGCGAAACGCGACATTTACAGCATCGTCATCCTGAACTTGTTTCAGGATCCATGACCTGCCGTTGCCTTCGGCGCTGCGCCAAATTCGAACTCGGGCCATGGATGCTGAATCAAGTTCAGCATGACGAGATATAGAGGGCAACAATCCCTCTCCAGCCGTTTAGCCGCGCGCGGCGCGCGCCTGCATCGGAACGACGCTGGGCCCCGCCATCACCCGGTCATAGCTGCGGTGAAACTGCTGGTTGATGACCTCGTTGTGCGCGAGCAGCATCGTGCCGGTGTTCGGCATGTTCGCCGAACGCTGGATGCTGTCGCCGATCGGCACGTCCTCATTCAGGATCGCGGCCTCGGCGATGTCCCAATTCTTGGCGAGGATCGTCTGGCCCTTCTCGTCGTAGTCGCAGGGCGCCTTCGGGGTCAGGAAGCGCAGGTGGACGCGCGAGCGGTCGGGATCGTGAACGTCCTGATACATGGTCCAGAATTCGGCATGATGCGGGTGCAACTGGATGCTGACATTGGGGAAGACCATATTGCCATAGACCACATAAGGGTCGAGGTCGTGCTCGCCCGGCTCGCTGTCGAGGATTTCGTCGATCTTGCGCCGCGGCGTCGTCGTCACCGCATGGTCGCCGGTGCCTTCGACGCGCGCCATCATGTTCATGTAGAAATAGGGGCGGATCGTCGGGCCGTGGACCCACTGGACATGGTATCCGTCCGTCAGCCCGTCGACCATGATCTTCCAGTTCTGGTCGAAGGTGAAAAAGGCCTCGCGATAGAAATATTGCCGGTCGAGGCCATAGCCCGCGAGCACGCCGTCCATGACCTGGCCGAGATGCGCGGCGACGTCGATCGAGCCTTCGGGATTTTCGACGATCCAGACGAAGCCGTGGCGTTCCTCGCACGGCAGCGCGATCAGATTGCGCTCGCGGCACGGCAGGCTGAGCCCCAGCGTCTGTTTGAAGGTGAGGCCGATCAGTTCGCCCTCATTGGTGTAGGTCCAGCCATGATAGGGGCAGGAGAAGCGGCCCTGCTTGCCCTCGGCCTCTGTCACCAAAGTCGCGCCGCGGTGGCGGCACATGTTGAGGAAGGCGCGGACCTGCCCGTCCTTGCCGCGCGTGACGAGCGCTTCGCTGCGGTTGAGTTTGACGGTGACATAGCTGCCCGATTCGGGAAGCTGGCTGCTGTGCAGCGCCATCATCGGATAATGTTCGAAGATCTTCTCGCGCTCGGCGACCGCGATATCGGGGTCCGAATAGACCGACAGCGGATATTCGTAGGTTTCCTCGATCATATCGGTGCTGTTGTCGCGGATATGGCGGAACAGTTTCTCCGCGACCTGCCGGTTATGTTCGGGGCTCAAATACATTCGTCTCTCCGTGGGGGCGCACGCAACGGGAGCGATTGCCTTTACACATATGTAGCATTGTAAATGGCAAAAACCTATATAAAAAGGGCTTTGCGAAAAATGCGACTTTACGCAGCCGTGAATCGGCAAGGCAAGGCGCGGGGAGAGTTATGGTCGATACGCTGAAGATGCCCTCGGTCCCGGTGCTGATCCGCGAACGCGCGGAACGCGATCCGTCGGCGCCGTTCCTCACCGATGTCGCGGGCGGCACGATGACCGGCGGCGCGTTCCACGAGGCGGCGCTGCGGATTGCCGATGCCATGGCGGCGCTGGGGATCGAGCCCGGCGAATGCGTCGCGACCATGCTCGATCCGTGCCTGACCGCTTACACGGCGTGGATCGGGCTGAGCTGGCGCGGCGCGCTTGAGGTGCCGATCAACCCCGAATATAAGGGCAATCTGCTCGCCTATGCGCTCAACGATTGCCGTGCGCGGGTGCTGATCACCAGCAATGGCTGCATCGATCAGGTCAATGCGATCCGCGATCGGCTGGAGACGCTCGAACGCATCATCACGATCGATGATGCAGAGTGCATCAGCGAAATTCCGGTCGCGACGCTGGCGTCGGTCGAGGCGGGTGTGCCGCGGATCGAGCATGTGGAACCGACACTCGCCGACACCAACGCCGTTATCTACACCTCGGGCACCACCGGGCCGTCGAAGGGCGTGTTGCAGGCGTGGGGTTCGATCCAGCAGGTCCAGCATAATTTCAGCGGCGAAGCGATCGATCCCGATCAGGTGCCGGTCTATTATTCGCCGTGGCCGACTTTTCATTCTTCGGGGCGTGTCGGCTTTGTCTTCGCGGTGGTGCGCGGCGGGCATATGGTGTTTCGCAGCCGCTTTTCGGTCAGCCATTATTGGGCCGATGTGCGGGCGCATGGCTGTACCCACACGCAGCTGATGGGGATCGCGGGTTTCCTGATGAATGTCGAGCGGCGGTCGGACGACGCCGACAATCCGTTGCAATGGGTGCTGATGAACCCGGTGCTCCCCGATTATCGCGATTTCGAGGCGCGCTTCGGGGTGAAGGTCTGCACCGGCTGGGGGATGACCGAAATCGGCTTTCCATTGAACGCGTCGAACCTTCCCAATGCGCAGACCTGCGGCAAGCTGTCGCCGCTCTACGAAGTGCGCATCGTCGATGCCGATGGCCGCGACCTTCCCGACGGGCAGGCGGGCGAATTGTGGATTCGCGGCAAGGCGCCCTTCCTGATCACACAGGGTTATCTGAACAAGCCCGAAGCCAATGAAAAGGCATGGCGCGACGGCTGGTATGCGACGGGCGATATCTTGCGCCGCGACCCCGACGGTTATTTCTACTTCCTCGACCGCGCCAACGACTATCTGCGCGTGCGCGGCAACAATGTCTCGTCGCTCGAGCTCGAAGGCGAGGTGCGCGCGCATCCGGCGGTCGCCGAGGCGGCGGCGATCGGGGTGAAGGCGGCCGACGTTCCGGCGCTGCCCGGCAACGCCCGCGCCAGCGAGGACGAGATCAAGATCGCCGTGCAACTCAAGGGCTCGGTGCTGCTCACCGAGGGCGAACTCGTCGATTATCTCGCCGAGCGGCTGCCGCGCTATATGGTGCCGCGCTTCGTCGAGTTCGTCGAGGAACTGCCGCGTACGCCGACGGGCAAGATCCGCAAGGCGGGGCTGCGCGAGGCGCCGGTCAACGACGCGACGTGGGACCGGCTCAGCCGATCCGTTCCCGCCGCAACCTGATCCCCGCCGCCTCGCGGTCCCAGGTGTCGTCGGTCACCCCGTCGTCGCGCAGCGCATATTTCTGAATCTTCTGCGTCGGGGTGCGTGGCAGGTCGGGCATCAGACGGAAATAGCGCGGCACCATATAGTGCGGCAGGCGGGTGGCGAGGAAATCGGTCAGCGCCTTGAGGTCGATCTCGGCGCCGTCCGAGGGCATGATGCACGCCATCACCTCATCCTCGGTCTTGTCGCTCGCGACCCCGATCACGGCCGCTTCCTTGACCCCGTCGAAGGCGCGGATTTCCTGTTCGACCTCATAGGCCGAGATATTCTCGCCGCGCCGGCGGATCGCGTCCTTGCGGCGGTCGACGAAGAAATAATCGCCGTCGGCATCGCGGCGCAGCAGGTCGCCGGTGTGCAGCCAGCCGTTGCGCCAGGTTTCGGCGGTCGCCTCGGGATTCTTGTAATATTCGGTGAACATCGTCCAGGGCTGGTCGCAGCGCAGGATCGCCTCGCCCACCGCGCCCTCGGGCACCTCGATGTCATGCTCGTCGACCAGCCGGATATGCTGCCCGGCGCGCAGCCGGCCGGCGACGCCAATCTTGTCGGGATTGAGTGGACTTTGCACCGGATTGGCGAGTTCGGTCATGCTGTAGGCCGCGAAGGCGCCGACCCCGAAGCGCGCGGTGAAGGCCTTGACGTCGGCGGTGTAGGGCACCGCGCTCACCGATTTCAGGCTGTGGTCGCGGTCATCGTCCGAGGGCGGCGCGCTGAGCAGGAAGGGGATCATCGCGCCGAGCAGCGTCGTGGTGTTCGCGCCATGCTCGCGGACGATCTGCCAGAACTGGTCGGTCTTGAACGATTCGACGAGCACGACCGATCCGGCGTTCGAGAGCTGGCCATAAAGGCAGCCGAAGCCGCCCGAGTGGAAGATCGGCAGATGCGCGAGATGACGGTACTCGCGGCCGATCATCGCCGGCATCGCGGCGTGATAGAAGGTCCACATATGCGCATAGGAGCACATCACCGCCTTCGACGGGCCGGTGGTGCCCGACGTGAAGATGATCGTCATATTGTCCCAGGGCGCGAGCGGCCTCGCGAGGTCGCCCGCACGTCCGGGCTCGTCGAGCATCGCCTCGCCGTGGAGGGTGAGGCCGTCGATCGGCTCCGCTTCGCCGCCGACGACGATGACCTTCTCGAGCATGCTGCGCTCGACCTCGGCGAGACGGGGCATGAGGTCGCGGTGGACCAGCCCGACCCTGGCATCGGCGAGCCACAGCACATGCCGGAGCAGGCTGCCGCGATAGGCAAGGTTCGCGGGCACGAACACCGCACCGAGCATATGCGTGCCGAGCCAGGCGCGCACCGCCGCCTTGCCGTTGGGTAACCAGTTGAAGACATGGTCGCCCTGTTCGACGCCCAGCTTCTTCAGGGCGGCCGCGGCGCGGTGCCCCTGTTCGAGCGCCTCGGCAAAGCTCCATTCACTGCCGTCCTGAAAGCGCATGTAGAGATCGTCCGGATGCTCGCGCGCCTGCCGTTCGAGCAGATGGCGCGTGATCGCCTGATCGGCAGTGGGGAAGGGCATGTCGGACATCGGCGTCATTCCTGCTGTGCACGGGTGAAGGGAAAAAGCGCGGCATCCTCGCGGCGGAGACCGGCGCGCGCGTTGGCGAGGCGGAGCGAGGTGGCGTAGCGTTCGGGCTGCGAGCCGAAGCAGGTTGCGGGCAACGGGCCCGACAGCGCGCCGTCGCGGCCATAATATTGGGTGATGTCCATGCGCTGGCCGCGCCCGACGAAGGTGCCGCGCTGGATCAGGAACAGGCGTTCGAATTCCTCCGCCGACAGCCGCTCGGCGGCCCAGCGCGCGAAGCCGTTCAGCAGGGGCGCCCCGGCATAGGCGGCGGGCGCGGTGATGCGGAAATCGGCGTCGATCGTGATTTCCAGCACAAGCGCGCCGTCCTGAAGGAGCTGCACCGGCTGTTTGTCGGCGTCGGCGTCTGGCAGGATGACGTCATGCCGCCGAGCGTCACGGTCCTGTGCGATATGCACCGCCGCGAGGCGCAGCGTGTCGAACATATGCGTGCAGTGCAGCGCCGGCTCGGCCTGCAACCAGCGGGTGCGGAGGTCGCCGATCAACGGCAGGCCCGCGAGACCAGCGAGCGCGCCGCCGGCGTCCGCGCAGCTCGTCAACGGATGGCGCTCCCAGCGGCCTTGGACGGCGGTCAGCATGCGGTCGTCGTGGCGGATCCGCAGCGCGAGCGCGTGGAACGGATCCTCCAGCACCGCTTCGATCCGGTCGGGAGCGAGGCGGCGGAAGCGTGTCGTCCGGACGAAATAGCCGTCGCCATAAGCGGGATTAGCGGGCCTTGGGTGCCCCGGATCGTCGGTCATCGCTCGATCGGGCCTCCCATGCTCTGTCGCGATTCCTGCGGCTATTTAATCGATTGATTAAATATCTGTGTCAGCTTGGGGAAGGGGCGTCAAGCCGCCTCTGGGGGCCTCAGCGGATTTCGCTGCCCGCGAGCAGGGGCTGGACGATGAAACGCCGGATAAAGCGGCGCTTTTCGGCGTCGTCGATCTGCGGCGAAGCGACCTGCAGCATCAGCATCGCTTGCGCCCGCGCGAGCCAGTAGATGCATTCGTCGATTTCGAGGTCGGTTGCGATGTCGCCGCGCGCGCGCGCCTGTTCGAACATGTTCGCCCACCAGGTGCGCTGCAATTGCTGCATCAGGCTGCTCGGCGAGATCACCGATTCCTGAAACTCGATGCTTTCGACCATGCGGCGAATATAGATATTCTCGTTCGCCAGCCGGATGACGAGCAGCAGCGTGTCGGACAGGAAATCGGCAAAATCGTCCGATCGGACCAGCCGCCGCCGGACCTCGCTGTTGACCCGCCACGTCTCACGCACCGAAATCTCGTCGAGGATCGCATCCTTGCTGGGATAATATTTATAGACGGTCGGACGCGACACCTTGGCACGGCTCGCGATATTCTCGATCGTCGTCTTGCCGATCCCATATTGCTCGAAACAATCATAGGCGGCGCGCAGGATGCGTTCCTCCGTCGAATTATCGTCCGTCCGGGCTGCCACCGGGCCGCTGTCCATCACCTGATCTCCTGCCCCGCGACGGGGAATGCTGCATCGCGACGTCGTTAGCAAGGCTGGCAGTGCGAACAAGTCGCAAATTCGTCATGCCGCCGCGGGCAGTTTCCGGATCGATACTTCCAGCCCGTCCATGATCGTCGTGCCCGAAATCGCCTCGACCGCCTGCTCGCCGACGGGGAGCAGCCAGTTGATGTTGCTGCCGCCCTGCGCATTGGCATGCTGCCAGCCGCCGTAGTGGCCCCAGCCGTGTGGATAGCTGACGGTGCCGGGACGCATATCCTCGGTGACCGCGATGCATACAGTGACCGTCGCGGCGCCGGTCGACAGGTCGACGGCCTCACCATCGGACAGATCCCGCCGCGCGGCGTCCTCGGGATGCATCAGCAATTCGGGATGCTGGCTGCGGACGAGGCGCGGGACATTGTGCAGCCAACTGTTGAGCGAGCGGATGTCGCGGTGCGTGATCAGACGCAGCGTATTGGTTTGCATGGGCGTCAGGCGCGCAAACTCGTCGGCGATCATATCGTGCCACAGCTTCGCGCGTTCGTCGGGCCAGGCGATGCGCGGCCATGGGTCATAGGGATCGGGCAGGTCCACCATCACGCCGTGCGGAACATCGCGGAGCTTGTCGAAGCTCCATCCGTCGCGCGCGCCCATCTCGTCGCCGGCGGGGCCGAGGCGAAAGGCCTGGTCGAGATCGTCCATCGGCCGACCGTGCGTCGGCTTGTCCATGCGCGCCAGCAGGCCGTTGAAAATCTCCCACTCCGATCTGGCTTCACCGACCGGCGGGATCACCGCATCGGTCACCTGTATGAAGGGGCGGATCATCGACCCCAGCCCCGCCATCGGATAATCGTCGCGTTCGAAAAAGGTCGGGACGGGCAGGATATAGTCGGCGTAGCGGTTGCTTTCGGTCTGGTAGAGGTCGAGCGCGACGATCAGGTCGAGTTGCTGCAGCGCGTCGACCAGCGCCTGCCCGCCGGGCGCCGACATCACCATATTGCCCCCGGTCAGGATCATCGCGCGCACCTGCCCCTCGCCGGGCTCCAATATGTCGGCAGGCAGCATCGCCGAGGCGAGGAACTGCGCGACGCTCGGGAAGTCGCCGACGCGGCTGCGTGTGTCGCCATAGCCGCCGGTCAGCACCTTCTGCGATCCGCCGAGGATCGTGCGGCTGAAGATCGCGCCGCCGGGGCGCCCCAGCTTGCCGCCGAGCAGGTTGAGCGCGATCAGCAGGAAATTCTCGAGCGTCGCATGCGGCCCGCGGCACACGCCGAGCCGGCCATAAGCCACGGCACGCGATGTTGCGGCGAAGCTGCGCGCGAGATCGCGGATCGTTTCGACATCGACGCCCGCACGCTCGGCACAGTCGGTGAGGTCGTGCCGGGCGACGGCGGCTGCCAAGTCGGTGAAACCCTCGGTATGCGCGGCGACATAGTCGGCATCGTAGAGCCGCTCATCGATCAGCACCCGGAGCAGCCCGAGCAGCAGCCAGACGTCGCCATTGGCGCGCACCGCGACATGCTGGTAGCGGCGCGCGGTCTCGGTGCGGCGGGGGTCGACGACAACGACGCGCCCGCGTTCGGCGATCGCATCGAGGTCGTGGCGCACGCGCGGCGACCAGACCATCGATCCGTTGGAAACCAGCGGATTGGCGCCGAACATCAGCAGCATATCGGTATGCGGCAGGTCGGGGATGTCATAGGTTACCGCCGAGCCGAAAGCGAGATAACAGGCGGTCAGCCGCGCATTGGTGTCCTGCGATCCCGCGCCATAATATTTGGTGATCCCCAGCGTCTTGAGAAAGGCTTTCAGGCTGAAAGATACGTCGATGCCGAAGGCGATCGGATTGCCCTTGTACGATGCCACCGCGTCGGGGCCGTGGGTTTCGATCACCTGGCCGAGCCGTACCGCGATATCGTCCAGCGCCTCATCCCAGCCGACCGCCGCGAACTCGCCCGGGCCGCCGACGCGCTTCATCGGGGTGAGGATGCGGTCGGGGTCGTAGGTGACATTGTGGAAGGTGATCCCCTTCAGGCAGACATGGCCCAACGAATGCGGATTTTGCTTGTCGGGCTGGACGTCGGTGATCCGTCCATCCTCGACCTTGGCGGCGAGGCCGCAATGCGCTTCGCAAAGGCGGCAGAAGGTGACATGCACCCCGTCCTCGCCGGGCTGGAGCCGCTTCGTCTGGCTCTCGGTCATCGCCTGCTCCTCATGAATCGCGTCCAATATCTAATATTATTTGATTATCGCCGCAAATGCTGCAAATCCGGGGACGAGAACCGGATTTCCGAACGAAATGGGCGAGGCTAAAATGGACTTCACCACCAACTACACGCTGACCATCGATGGCGCTACGGTCGACACTGCGGAGCGCGTCGACGTGATCAATCCCGCGACGGGCAAAGCCTTTGCTTCGGCGCCCGCGGCCGGGCAGGCCGAACTCGACCTCGCAGTCGCCGCGGCGAAGCGCGTGCTGCCCGCATGGAAGGCGCTCGGCTGGGAGGGACGGCGCGAACTGCTCGTCAAAGCGGCGAAAGCGATCGAACCGCACCTTGATCAGTTTGCCGCCTTGTTCGTCGCCGAACAGGGGCGACCGACCGCGCTTGCCAAGGGCGAGGTGCAGATGGGTGCCTGGTGGCTGAAGTCGGTCGCACGGCAGGATCTGCCCAACGAGGTGGTCGAGGACAGCGACACGCGGCAGGTGATCGTCAAGCACGAGCCGCTGGGCGTTGTCGCCGCGATCGTGCCGTGGAATTTCCCGTTCCTGCTCGCGATGTGGAAGATCGCGCCGGCGCTGCTCGCGGGCAACACGATGGTGCTGAAGCCGTCGCCCTACACCCCGCTCTGTTCGCTGAAGCTCGCCGAACTGTGGCGCGATATCCTGCCGCCGGGCGTCTACAACGTCATTTCGGGCGATGATGCGCTCGGTCCGCTGATGACCGCGCATCCGGGCTTTGCGAAGATAAGCTTCACGGGCTCGACCGCGACGGGCAAACGCGTGATGGAGGCGGCATCGCGCGACCTCAAGCGCATCACGCTCGAACTCGGCGGCAACGATGCCGCGATCGTGCTGCCCGACGTCGACGTGGCGGAGGTCGCCCCGAAGCTGTTCTTCGGCTCCTTCTACAACACCGCGCAGGTCTGCATCGCGACCAAACGCATGTATATCCACGACGATATCTATGACGAGATGCTCGGCGCCTTCCACCGGCTCGCGAAGGAAGCGGTGGTCGGCGACGGGGCGCAGCAGGGGGTGCAATATGGTCCGGTCCAGAACCGCGCCCAATATGACCGCGTCCGCAACCTGATCGACGGCGCGCGCGCCGAGGGGCTGAGCCTGCTGCAGGGCGCCGACGTGCCCGAGGGCGACGGCTATTTCATCCCGATCACGCTCGTCGACAATCCGCCCGAGGATGCGGCGGTGGTGACCGAGGAGGCGTTCGGCCCGGTGCTCCCCTTGCTGCGCTTCTCCGACATCGACGATGTCGTCGCGCGCGCGAACGACTGCGATTATGGCCTCGCGGGCGCGGTGTGGTCGAAGGATATCGATGCGGCGGTCGCGGTCGCCGACCGGATCGAGACGGGTACGGTCTGGATCAACGACAATTTCCAGAACGGTCCGCATATCCCCTTCGCGGGCGCGAAGCAGTCGGGCTTCGGGGTCGAGAATGGCGCCGATGGCCTGCGCGAATTCACCTTTCCCAAGGTGATCTTCGTACCGAAGAAACCGGTCTGACGGGCGAGGGCGCATGGGCGGTTCCGGCATGCGCGCCCGGCCTAGATCCCGGCGATCCGGGCGAGGTGCCAGTCGCTATCCGCCCACAGCACCTCGATCGCCATCGCGCGCTTCACATAATGGCCGACCGGCAGTTCGTCGGTCATGCCCATGCCGCCGTGAAGCTGGATCGCCTGCTGCCCGACAAAGCGGCAGGCGCGGGCGACATTGACCATCGCGCTCGACACCCCGCGCGCGCGTACGGGCGCCGCTTCATTGAGCGCCTCGCCCGCGAGCCACGCCGACGAGCGTGCCAGCTCGCATTCGAGATACATGTCGACCATACGGTGCTGGAGCGCCTGAAAGCCGGCGATCGGCTGGCCGAACTGGCGCCGCTGGCCGGTGTAGGCGATCGTCTGTTCGAGCAGGCTGTCGAGCAGGCCCACCGCCTCGGCTGCGAAGAGTGCAAGCGCGCGGTCGCGGGCTTCTTCGAGCAGGTCGAGCGCTCCGCCTTCGGGGCCGATCAGGGCTTCGGCGGGGAGGGCATGGTCCTCGAAAACCAGATCGGCGGCGGGGTGACGGTCGATCGTCCGATAGGGCGACAGCCGGAGGCCTTCGGTCCGGGCGGGTTCGATCCGGAAGAGCGACAGCGCGCCGGCGCCGGTGCGCGCGGCGACCAATAGGACATCGGCTTCGGCCGCCCAGCCGACGACTGCCTTGGTCCCGTCGAGGCGCCAGCAGTCGCCGTCGCGCCGCGCGTGTACCTCGATATCTGCAAAATCGTAACGCATAGCCGGCTCGGCCCAGGCGAGGGTCGCGATTGCCGTCGCGGGCAAGGCCGGGGCGTGGCAGCGATCGAGCAGCCACGCGGCCGTCGCCACGTCGGCGAAGGGCAGATGCGCGCGCGTGCGGCCGATCTCTTCGGCGATGATCGCACCCTGCCGCGTGTCGAGCAGCGCGGCGCCGATGCCGAGCCGTTCGGCAAAATCGGGCCAGCGAGGAGCTTCGTCCCTGCCCAGATACGCCCGCACTGCGTCCCGCAACATCGTCTGTTCGGTTTCGGATAGCGGCGCGTTCATCGTGCCATCCCCGCCAGCGAACGCCAGATGATATTCTTCTGCACCTCGGTCGAGCCGCCGTAGATCGTCTGGGCGCGCTCGAAGAGATAGGATTGCACCGCCACCGGGCCGAATGGCGAGGTCGCGGGTGCTGCGGCTGCCCAGTCGGCGCCGCCGCGATCGAGCATCGGCAGCCGGTTGCGGCCGGCGAGGTCGATGGCCAGCTCGGTGATCGCCTGCGCGCATTCGGTGCAGGCGATCTTGAGCGCCGCGGCGGTCGCCATCGAAATCTCGCTGCGCAGCGCGCGCAGGATCGAGGCCTCGATCGCCGCGAGCCGCGCCTCGACGCGGGCATGGGCGAGGCGGAAAGCGGGGTCGCGGTCCATCGTGCCGCCGCCGTTCGCGGGCAGCCGTCCCGCTTCTTCGAGCAGCTTGGCGAGATCGCGCTTTTTCGACCCGATATGCGCGTAGGAAAGGCGCTCGTTCTTGAGCAGGACATTGGCATAGTGCCAGGCCTGACCCTCGTCGCCGATGCGGTTGGTGACCGGCACGCGGACATTGTCGAATTCGATGCGATTGAGTTCGTCCGACCCGTCGATCAGCCGGATCGGGTGGACGCTGATCCCGGGCAGGTCCAGCGGCGCGCAGATCAGCGAAATGCCCTGCTGCTTGCGCTCCTCGCGGCTGGTGCGCGCAAGGCAGAAGATCCAGTCGGCCCACTGCGCGCCCGACGTCCAGATCTTGGTGCCGTTGAGGATATAATCGTCGCCGTCGCGCACCGCCGAAAAGCGCAACGAAGCGAGATCGGACCCGGCTTCGGGCTCCGAATAGCCCTGCGCCCAGAAACTGCGCGATTCGAGGATCGCGGGCAACCATTCGGCCTTCTGCTGGTCCGATCCGAACGCCGCGATGATCGGCCCGATATAGATCACCGCCATAGGAATGATCGCGGCGGCGTGCGCCAGTTCGAGCTCCTGATCGAAGATATAGCGTTCGGTCGGCGTCCAGCCGGTGCCGCCGACCTCGCGCGGCCAGCCGACGCCGAGCCAGCCGCGCGCGTTCAGCGCGCGCTGCGCGTCGATATGGTCCTGCTTGGTAAGCCGCTGCCCCGCCTCGTTCCTGGCGATGACGTGCGCGGGATAGTCGCGTGCGAAAAACGTCCGCGCGGCATCGCGAAATTCGGCTTCTTCGGCAGTCAGTTTGAGCACGTCGGGATCCTGTCGGCAGGGTGGGACAGCGGGTTATGGCCCCACCCTAGAACATGGTCAGGACGCGCGGAAGGTGACCGGCAGCGTTTTGAGCACCCGCGATTCCCCGACCGCGAAATCGGGCTGGAAATCGGAGCGGATCTTGAGGTCGGGCAGGCGCTCGAAGATCGAGCGGATCATCATTTCGAGCAACGCCTTGGCGAAATGCTGGCCGATACAGATATGCGCGCCGCCGCCGAAGCCCAGATGATCGTGCTCGCTGCGCACCGCACGGTCGAAGCGGACTTCGTTCGGATCGTCGAAATGGCCGGGGTCGTGGTTCGCGGCGCCGTTCATCGCCATGATATAGTCGCCGGCCTTGAGCGGGCAGCCCTCGAGCTCGGTATCGCGCGTGACGGTGCGCCGCAGGCCCTGGATCGGCGAGGCATAGCGCACGAATTCCTGCAGCGCGGTCGGGAAATCGATTTCGCCGTTTAGCAGCTTTGCGCGCTCCTCGGGATGCTCGATCAGGTACCAGAGCGACATGCCGGCGACGGCGCTGGTGGTGTCGAGCCCGCCGAACAGCACCAGCGTCGCGATGCCGACGATTTCGTCGTCGGTCAGCGCCTCATCGTTGATCCGGGCGTCGATCAGCGTCTGCATCAGGTCGTCCTCGGGCGGCGACTGGCGCCGCCGCGCGGCAAATTCATACAGATACTGGCTGAGTTCGAGGCCATATTGGCCGCAGGTTTCGGGATCCTCGACGCGCATGCGGGTGAGGAAGTCGATCTTGTGCGACAGCGTCTCCCAGTCCGCACGCGGCACGCCGAGGAAGGGCATGATCACCGTCGCGAGCGTCGGGCGGACGAGTTGTTCCTGCAATTCGGCCTCGCCGGCCGGGGCGATCGCGTCGAGCAACTCGGTGATGATCGCCTCGAAACGCGGGCGATATTTCTGGATCGCGTCGGGCAGGAAGATCGGATTGAGCAGCTTGCGCATCCGCGTCTGCTGCGGCGGGTCGAGGTCGATGGGATAAAGTGCCAGCGGCTGCTTGGGGAGAGCAGTGCCGTCGGCCGAGCTGAAGGTCCGGAAATCGTCATAGACGCGGCGCGTTGCGGCATAGTTGGTGGTGTACCAGAAGCCGCCGAGTTGTTCCGACCGGGCGACCGGACAGCCGCCGGCGCGGACCTTGTCATAGAAGTCATAGGGGCGCTGCATCAGCGTGCGGTCGTGCTGGCTGAATTCTTCCACCGCATAGTCTTTGACGTCCGCCATCGATCGATCCTCTCGCCTGTGCCACCCGCGGGCCTTTTCGCGATGCAATTTCGATCAAATGGCTAGCCGTGTCAACCAATCGATTAATTGTTTTCTGGGTGCGCTAACAGAAAAACGGCACTTTTCGGTGGTTTCATCGATCTGTGGCGACTTTACATTTCGAAGAATATGGACAGTCGGCGAAAAGGATGAGAGGTTCTAACCGATCAACTAACTGGAGCGAATCATGCGACCAGCGACGGGCGAGGACGGCGACCATATAACCTTCTGCCGCATCTGCACGGCGGTGTGCGGGCTGGTGGCGACGGTCGAGGACGGCAAGGTGGTGCGCGCGCGGCCCGACCCCGACAATCCGTCGTCGCAGGGCCATGCCTGTGTGAAAGGCATCGCCTATCATGGCGTGACCCACGATCCCGATCGCGTGACGCGGCCGATGAAGCGTGTCGCGCCGGGGCGTTTCGAGCCGGTGAGCTGGGACGAGGCGCTCAACGATATCGCCGCGCGGCTGTCGGCGATCATCGCCGAACATGGTCCCGATGCGGTGGCGAGCTATCAGGGCAATCCGCCCGCCTATGCGACCGACGGCATGACGGGGTTCCGCATGTTCCTGAAGGCGCTGGGAACGACGAAGATTTATGGCGCGGGGTCGCAGGACACCAACGCTCGCTTCACCGCGAACTGGATTCTTTACGGCAGTCCGCTGACGATCGACGTGCCCGACGTCAACAATGCCGACTTCATGCTGATCTTCGGCGCCAACCCGCTGATCTCGCACGGCTCGCTTATCTTCACCCCGCGCGTTCGGCACCAGCTCGACGCGGTCGCGGCGCGCGGCGGGGTCGTCGTCGTCGATCCGCGGCGCAGCGAGACCGCGGCGCGCTACGAACATGTCGCGATCGAGCCCAATTCGGATTGCTGGCTGATGCTGGCGATGCTCAAGACGCTCGCCGACGAGGGGCTGGCCGATGAGGCGTTCCTCGCCGAGCGTTGCGCGGGTTGGGGCGAGTTGCAGGTGGCGCTCGCGGGCATCGATTATGACGATGCCGCGCAGCGCACGGGGATCGATGTCGAAACGATCAAGACCCTCGCGCGGCGGCTGACCGCCAGCCCGAAGTCGGTGTGCTACGGCCGCGTCGGCATCTGCCGCGGGCCGCATGCGACGCTCGCGAATTTCCTGCTGTCGGCGCTCAACATGGTCGGCGGAACCTTCGGACACGAAGGGGGCAGCACGTTCGCGACGCCGGTGCTTGCGGGCAGCGACCGTGCTACCACAGGCGGCTATGACGAGGTGCGCAGCCGCGTCGGCAATTTCCCCAGCGTCACGCAATTCCTGCCCTCGGCGGTGATGCCCGACGACATCCTCGAACCCGGACCGGGCAAGGTCCGCGCCTTGCTCTCGCTCGGCGGCAATGTGCTGCTCGCGGCGCCGGGCGGTGACCGGTTGCGGCGCGGGCTCGAACAGCTCGAGCTATCGGTGTCCTTCGACCTCTATATCAACGAGGCGGGGTCTTACGCCGATTATGTGCTGCCCGGCCTGACCTTCTACGAGCGCGCCGACCTGCCGATGGTGCCGTTCATGAGCATGGTGCAACCCTTCCTGCAATATGCCGAGCCGGTGATCGCGCCGGTCGGTGAGGCGCGGAGCGAGTTCGACACCTTCTGCGATATATTGGCACGCATGGGACTGCGCATGCCGGCGTCGTCGCCGGGCGAGATTGCGGCGCAAGCTGCGGGCGGGCAGATGCGTCCGCTCGAAGTGCTCGACGGCGCGATCCGGCAGGGGCCAGCGGGTGTCCACGGCGACTGGTCGATCGACAAGTTGCGCGAGCATCCGCACGGCGTGATGCTCGATATCCCGATCCCCTGGGGCAATCAGGAGAAGATCGCGCACGCCGACGGCCGCATCCATCTGTGGGACGATATGGTCGCCGCCGAACTCGGCCGCCTGTTCGCGGCGGCGCCGGTCGAGGGGTTGAAGCTGCTGTCGCGGCGCGACATGCGTTCACACAATGGCTGGCTTCACAATGTCGACCGGCTGATCCGCTCGCAGAAGCCGACCCTGCATATCCATCCCGACGATGCCGCCGAGCGCGGCCTCGCCGACGGCGACCGCGCGACCTTGTCGAACCGCTTCGGCGCAATCGAGGTCGAGGTCGAACTCAATGACGATCACCGGCGGGGCACCGTCTCCTACCCGCATTGCTTCGGACACGACACGGGTGGCTGGCAGCGCGCGAACCGGGCCGGCGGCGCGAACGTCAACATCCTGCTCGGTCACGGCCCCGATGTCGTCGAGGCGGTGTCGGGGACGACGCTGATGGACGGGATCGCGGTCGAGGTGACCGCGCTACAGCCGGCGTGAATGCGGTGGCGTCAGGGCGCGAGGCCGCGCAGGTAGATGTCGCAGACCATCTCGGCATATTTCTGCTTGATGCCGTCGTCGAGCTTCGCGACCCCCAGCGTCGACGGCACAGAATAGCCGGCGTGGAAGATATGGTCGGCCGCGCCGACGAGGCAATAATAGAGCAGCCCGGGATCGACGTCCTTAAGCACGCCCTCGCGCACGCCCTGCGCGACGATGTCGCGATAGACCTCGATCATCGGCTCGATGAAGATTTGCGCGACGCGCTTGCTCGCCGCGGGACTGCCGGACTCGACCATATAATGGATCAGCCGGTTGATGTAGGGCGAGCGATAATAGGCGTTGATGATGCCGTTGATGTGGATCTTCAGTTTCTTTTGCGCCGGAATTTCCATTTCGCTCAGCGCCTTGAGCGCGGTCATCGCGGTTTCGGCATCGCGTTCGAGCACCGCGAGCAGCAGCCCTTCCTTGTTACCAAAATAATATTTGATCATCGCGCTGTTCACCGACGCGCGCTGCGAAATCTCGTTCAGCGACACATCGATCGTCGTCGCCTCGGACAGAAGCTGCGCGGTGGCGTTCAAAAGCGCCTCGGCCGATGCCGAACGTTCCTCGCGCCGGGCTGCCTTGATCGTCAAGCCGCTGTCTTTGTCCATGCTGATGTCCGTTATCTTCGCCCGGCCTACCGTTGGGACTCGGGAAGGAAGACTGTCAAGCCCTCCAGATCGTCAGTCATCGCGATCTGGCACGACAGGCGGCTGTTCGGGCGCGGGTCGTTGACGCAGTCGAGCATCTCGCTTTCGTCGGCGCCGGCGGGGCCGATGCGCTCCAGCCATTCGGGGGCGATATAGATGTGGCAGGTCGCACAGGCGCAGACGCCGCCGCAATCGGCCTCGATACCATCGACCATATTGTCACGCGCGCCGCGCATGACGGAATCGCCGACCTCGATCTCGATCGTCTCGACACTCCCGTCCGCTGCATGGAAATTCACGCTCGGCATATGCTTTTCCCCGTCCCGGTCATGGTGGATCAATCCACTTTCAATCGATCAATTAATATTGCATGGTGACGGTGTCAACGAAGCTGCTTATGCGGTGAGAAATTAATTAGTCGATTGATGGAGAAGTCATGTCGGGCGAGGAAGCGGACTATATCGTCGTGGGCGGAGGCAGCGCGGGTTGCGTGCTGGCGGCGCGGCTGAGCGAAAATCCGGGCGTCCGCGTCGCGCTGGTCGAGGCAGGCGGCGAATCGACCGGCCTGATGGTCCAGATGCCTGTCGGTTTCGCCAAGATGCTCGTCGACGACCGTTACGACTGGAAATATTGGCAACAGCCCGACGAATCGATCAACGGGCGGCGCTTCATCTGGTCGGGCGGGCGCATGCTCGGCGGCGGCAGCGCGATCAACGGCCAAGTCTATATCCGCGGGACGCGCGCCGACTTCGACGCGTGGGAACGGCTGGGCGCCACCGGCTGGAATTTCGACAGCGTCTTTCCCTATTTCCTGCGCAGCGAGAGCTGGAGCGGGGCGCCGAACCAGAGCCACGGATCGCAGGGGCCGTTGTCGGTGTCGCCGATGCGCGACCCGCATCCGCTATGCGATCTCTTCCTCCGCGCCTGCGAGCAATATGGGCTGGCGCGGCTCGACGATTATAACGGCGGGCAGATGGAGGGGGCTTATCTCACGCAGGCGACGCAGCGCGACGGCTGGCGCTGCAGCACCGAAAAAGCCTATCTTCGCGACGCGCGGAAGCGTCCCAATCTGATGACGATCACCCATGCGCATGTCGAAACGATCATCGTCGAAAACGGCGAGGCGGTCGGTATCCGCTACCGGCAGGGCGGCGATGCCAAGGTGCTGCGCGCGCGGCGCGAGGTGGTCGTCTCGTCGGGATCGATGGGATCGCCGGCGCTGCTGCTGCGCTCGGGGATCGGCGCGGGCGAATATCTGCAATCGCGCGGTATTGCGGTGCAGGCCGACCGTCCGGAGGTCGGCCACAACCTACAGGAACATCCGGGGATCACCCAGAACAAGTTCGTCAGCGTGCCGACGCTGAACAGCCAGGTCGGCCCGCTCGACATGATCCGCCACCTCACCAAATTCTTCTGGAACAAGACGGGGCCGATGGGCGCCCCCGCAGTGCAGGCGATGGGCCTCGCGCGGACGCGCGACGGGCTCGATGAACCCGACGTCCAGCTCCATTTCATGCCGCTCGCCTATAATGTCGAGCCCGAGACGGTGTCGTCGGCGGAGGCGGTGATGCCGAAGGAGCCATGCATCAGCATCAACGTCTCGCTGACGCGGCCCAAGTCGCGCGGCCGCGTCGAACTCGGCGACGCGCTCGAGCCGGTGATCCATCACAAATTGCTCGGCGAGCGCGCCGACGTCGACACGCTGATCGGCGCGATGAAGCTGGTCGACCGGCTGTTCGCGATGCCGGCGCTCAGCGCGATCACGCTCGGCGACCGCTCGCCCGATCCGGTGCCGACCGACGATGCCGGCTGGGAGGACTATGTCCGCGCCAAGACGATGATCACCTATCACCCCGTCGGCAGCTGCCGCATGGGATCGGACGCCGCATCGGTGGTGGATCCCGAGTGCCGTGTCCGCGGGGTCGGGCGGCTGCGCGTCGCCGACGCCTCTATCATGCCGCAGATCACCAGCGGCAACACCAATGCCGCGACGATCATGATCGGTGAAAAGGCTGCCGAACTGATCCGCACCGCCGCATGAGTACGGCGGCCGCCTATGATTTCGAGCATATCGCGGTTGAGCGGCCGGCGCCCGGCATCGTCCTGCTGACGCTGAACCGGCCCGAGCGGATGAATGCGACCAACGATGTGCTGCACAGCGAACTTGTCCGCTTGCCCGCCGCAATCGATGCCGATCCCGAAGCGCGTGCGGCCGTCGTGACCGGGGCGGGGCGCGCCTTTTGCGTCGGCGGCGACTGGGCCGACATTGCGGGCGACGGCAATGATTACGCCAACAAGATCCGGATGATGCGCGAAACGTCGCAGATCCTGACCGCGCTGATCGAGATGCGCAAACCGCTCGTCTCGGCGATCAACGGCCCTGCCGCCGGGATCGGCCTCGCGCTCGGGCTGCTCGCCGATATTTCGGTGGTCAACGAAGAGGCGAACCTCTCCGACGGCCATTTGCGCATCGGGCTCGCCGCCGGCGACCATGCTGCGATGGTCTGGCCGTTGCTCTGCTCGATGGCAAAGGCGAAGCGCTATTTGCTCACCGGCGACAAGCTCACTGGCCGCGAGGCCGAGCGCATCGGTCTCGTTTCCGATGCGGTGCCCGCGGCCGACGTGCTGCCGCTCGCGCTCCGCTATGCCGCGACGCTCGCCGAGCGCTCGCCGCTCGCGGTCGAGCTCAGCAAGCGCGCGCTCAACCACTGGTTTCGCAGCGCGATGCCGATTTTCGAAGCGTCGCTGGGTTACGAGATGGTGACCGCCTTCGACCCCGACCAGACGGCGCATGTGCCGTCCAGGAACTGAGGATATAGTGATGACCACCGAACCGACGCTGATCGTCGCGACCCCCGCGCCGGGGGTGCTGCACCTGATTTTCAACCGGCCCAACGTGCACAACGCATACGACACGCCGACCTTTACGGCCTTCGCCGACCAGCTCGACCGCGCCGCGAGCGACCCCGATATCCGCGCCATTGTGATCAGCGCGCGCGGGGGCAAGGCGTTCAGCGCCGGCTTCGATATCCACGAGATGGCCGGCTTCGATGCCGCGACGATGCGCCGCGCGTTCGAGACGCGCGATCCGGTGTTCGGGCGTGTTGCCGTGCATCCTGTGCCGATCATCGCCGCGATCGACGGCATCTGCTTCGGCGCGGGCGCGCTGCTCGCGCTCGCCTGCGACATGCGCATCGCGACGCCGGGTTTTCGCTTCAAGGTGACCGCCGTCGGCTATGGCTGCGCCAACGCAACCTGGTCGCTGCCGCGCGCGGTGGGCGCGCCGCGCGCCAAGGCGATATTAATGACCGGGCAGGTCGTCGAAGCCGAGGAGGCAGAGCGCATCGGGCTGGTCAATGCGGTCGTCGAGGCGTCCGAACTCGACGCGCACGCCATCGCGCTTGCCTCGGCCATCGCCGCGCATCCGCCGCAGGGGATCAAGGGCATCAAGACGCTCGTCGACGGCAGCCTGACGCGCTCGCCGATCGAGGGCTGGCAGGCCGAATATGACTGGATGATCGCCAGCATGGCGGGCGCCCCGGCGGGCGGCGAGACTTTCGGCAAATTCCTGTCCGAGCACGACGACCACAAACGCTGAACAGACACATCAGGAGAAGACCATGATCGGCCAAGCCCAGGCGCAGGTGGCGCATCCCGACAAATTGTTCATCGGCGGGCGCTGGATTCCCGTCGAGGGCAGCGGCCGCTTTACGGTGACCAATCCCGCGACCGAAGAGGCGTTCGGCGAGGTCGTCGCGGCGGGGGTGCCCGAGGTCGAGCGCGCGGTCGCGGCGGCACGCAAGGCGTTCGACGAGGGCCCCTGGCCGCGCATGTCCGCCGCCGAGCGCGCAACCTACATGCGCGCCTTGTCGGAGGCGCTGCAGCGCCGCGGCGCCGCGCTCGACAGCGCGTGGATATCGCAGGTCGGGGTGCCGATCTGGATGGCGCAGGGTTCGGGTGCAGGCACCGCGGGACTGCTCGATTATTATGCCGGCCTCGCCGAGGCATATCCGTTCGAGGATGTGCGCCCGTCGAACGGCATGATGTCGAAGGTTGCGGTAGTGGTGCGCGAACCCGTCGGCGTCGTCGCGGCGATCGCGCCGTGGAACGGGCCGCTCGCTTCGTTGCTGATCAAGCTGGCGCCCGCGCTCGCGACCGGATGCACCGTCATCCTGAAACCCGCGCCCGAAACCCCGCTCGAAGCGTTCATGCTCGCCGAAGCTGCCGAGGAGGCGGGTTTCCCTGAGGGGGTAATCAACCTGCTGCCCGCCGACCGCGAGGCATCGGACCTGCTCGTCCGCCATCCCGGCGTCGACAAGGTCGCCTTCACCGGTTCGACCGAGGTCGGGCTGCATATCGCGCAGGTCTGCGCTGGGCGCATGGCGCGCTTTACGATGGAACTGGGCGGCAAGTCGGCCGCGATCGTGCTCGACGATTTCGAGCCTGAGGCGATGGGGCCCGCGCTCGCTCCGATGATCACCCTGCTCTGCGGCCAGGTGTGCATCAATTTCAGCCGGGTGCTCGTCCCGCGCGCGCGCAAGGACGCCTATGTCGAAAGCCTCGCCGCGGCGATGGCGGCGACCAGCATCGGCGATCCGCTGGATGCGAACACGATGATGGGCCCGCTCGCGATGGCGCGGCATCATGCCAAGGTGTCGAGCTATTTCGACAAGGGCGTCGCCGAGGGCGCGCGCATCGCGACCGGTGGCCGCCGTCCGCCGTCGCTGAACAGCGGCTATTATGTCGAGCCCACGGTGTTCGCCGACGCGACCAACGATATGGCTATCGCGCAGGAGGAAATCTTTGGCCCCGTCACTGCGGTCATTCCCTATGACAGCGTCGAGGAAGCGATCGCGATCGCCAACGACAGTCCGTTCGGTCTGTCGGGGGGCGTCTATACGCACGACACCGATCGCGCCTATGGCGTCGCGCGGCGTATCCGCACCGGCCATTTCACCCAGAACGGGCGCGATTTCGACCTGACCAATCCCTTCGGCGGCTTCAAGAAATCGGGCGTCGGGCGCGAGGGCGGACCCGAAGGCATCGAGCCCTTCACCGAGGTCAAGACCGTGTTCCTGCCGCAAGCTCCCGGCGCGCTCGCATGAGCGCGGACTACACCGCCGGTCTGTTCGACGTCGCGGGCAAGCGCGCGCTGGTAACCGGCGCGACCTCGGGCATCGGCCGGATGATCGCGCGCGGGCTGGCGCAGGCGGGCGTGGAAGTCTGGGTAGTCGCGCGCGGCGCCGACGACATCGATGCGATTGTCGCGGAATTGGGCGGTAAGGCGCAGGGTGTCGTGGCGGATGTCGCGATCGAGGACGGCATCGCGCGGATCGCCGAGGCGCTCGGCGACCGGCCGCTGCATATCCTCGTCAACAATGCGGGGACCGATCGCCCGACCCCGCTCGACGCCGAGGGGCGCGAGGATTTCGACGCGGTGCTCGGGCTCAACCTGACTGCGCCCTTCCTGCTGACGCGTAAATTGCTGCCGCAGCTCGAAGGCGCGGCGACGCCGGGCGATCCGGCGCGGGTCATCAACATCGCGTCGATTGCTGCGCTCAATCCCGGCCATCTCGAAAACTTCGCTTATGCGTCGAGCAAGTCCGGGGTCGCCATGATGTCGCGCCATCTCGGCCGCCATCTCGCCAAGCGCAACATCAGCTGCAACGCGATCGCGCCGGGCCTGTTCCCCTCGCGCCTGACCGAGCAATTTCTTGGTATGGGGGAGGCGGACGAGGTCCCCAAGGCGTTCGTTTCGCCGCTCGGTGCACGGGCGGGCGAGATGGACGATATCGCGGGCGCGGTGATCTATCTTTCGTCGCGCGCGGGCGCCTGGGTGACCGGCGTGCTGCTCCCGGTCAGTGGCGGCATCTCGACCGTCAGTTAATCGACCCCGAAGATTGCCGAACTGATCGTCGGCGCGCCGGGTCCGCCGGCGAGCAGACAGGTCCGCGCGTTCGGCACCGGGTTCGGGCTTTCGCCGCGCAGGCAGCGCACCGCTTCGACCGCGGTGACAAAGCCGTGGACGAAGCCATGCGCGAGGTTCCCGCCCGAGGTGTTGACAGGCAGCTTGCCCGACGGCGCGATCAGATTCTCGAAGCGCACGACCTCGGCGACATTCTCATAGGTGCAGAAACCGTGATCGATCAGCGACGCGATGCCCTGCGCGCTGAAATTCTCATAAAGCTGGACGACGTCGATATCGGCAGGGGTCAGCCCGGCGGTGCCGTACAGCCGGTCGCGGATGGCGCGGAAACCCGCAGTCGGGTAGAGGTCGGTCGCGTCGTTTTCGAGCAGGTCGCCATAACCTGCTTCGGTGCCCTGCGCGACCGACAGCAATTTGACCGGCTTCTTCTTCAGGTCGCGCGCCATCTCGGTCGACACGAGCAGGATCGCCCCGGCGCCGTCGTTCTCGCGGCTGCAATCGAAGAGGTGGAAGGGTTCGGCGATGATCCGCGAGCCGCGATATTCTTGCGTGTCGAACTCTTTGCCATAGGCGACCGCTTCGGGATTGCGGCTGCCGTGGTAGTAAGAGGCGCGGACCAACTCCTCACACAGCTCGTACGGCACGCCGTGATATTCGAACATCCGCTGCGCGCGCATCGCGCAGACCTGCGCGGGCGCGAGGATGCCCGACGACACCATATGGTCGTTGAGGTGATGCGCCATGACGGCCGCCGACAGCCGCCCGCTATTGCCCTCGACCAGTGCGCGGAACACGACGACGGCGCGCGCCTGGCCGGTCAGGATCGCCGACGCAGCGATGCCGAAGGCGCCCGCGATGCCGCCGCCGCCACCGCCCCACACCTGCGCCGACCAGTTGATCGCCTTGGTGCCGAGATCGGGCATCAGCCGCACCGGCTCGTTCTTGTCGTCGCCATAGGAGACGAAGCCGTCGACGTCGGCGGGATCGAAGCCCGCATCCTCGCACGCATCGACGATCGCGCGGACGAGCACGCCGCGCTCGGGCAGGGGCGCGGTGCCGCGCTTGTACTGGCGATAGCCGACGCCGGCGGCCGCCGTCAGGCCGGACAGATTGGGGGTCATGCAAGTCTCCAGCGCAGCGCAGGGATTTCTGCGTCACCGAAGGCGGTGCGCGCGATGGTGCCGGTGACGGGGGCACCGATCTTCAGGCCCGCCTCGTCGCCTTCGAGCACGCCGACCAGGCGCACCGGCACGGCATCGAGGGTGACGACGAGCGTCGCAAAGGGTTTGGCAAAGGCTTCGGTGCCGCCGAAGGGGTGGTGGGTGCGGGTGTAGGTGAAGACCGTGCCGGTCAGCGGCTGCTTTACCCATTCATGGTCCCAGCCGCCGCACGCGCTGCAACGCCAGACCGCGGGCCAATGCCAGTATCCGCATCCCGCGCAGCGCGGCAGTTCGAGCCGCCCTTCCAGAAGCGCATCCCAATAGCGCCCTTCGGCGCCGATCGGGCCCGTTGCCGAATGATAGGTCATTCGCCCCGCATCCTTTCCCGCCGCTCTCCAGCGGCCATTGCATCATTTATCTACACTATATAGATTCGATGCCGACGTGCAATGGTGAAGTGCGCGGGACGGGATAAAGCCCCCGCGGATGGGAGAGACGATGATGCTGCGAGTGACCTTCTGCCTGAAGCGGCTGCCGGGGCTGACGCGCGCGCAATTTCAGGATTATTGGCGGAACCGCCATGCCCCGCTGGTCCGGGAACATGCGGCGGCGCTCGGCATTCGCAAATATGTCCAGTCGCACAGCCTGACCCTGCCCGGTGCCTTTCCGCTGGCCGATGTGAGGGGCTCATCGGGCCTCGATTTCGACGGCGTCGCGCAGCTCTGGTGGGACGATATGGCAAGCTTTTCTGCGGCCGGGACGACAGAGGCGGGGCGCGTTGCGGGTGCGTTGCTGCTCGCCGACGAGCAAAAGTTCATCGACCTGCCCAATTCGCCGATCTTCCTGTCGGACGATTATCACGTCATCGGCTAGACGCGACGGGGAGCCCTATTTGGGACGCCCCGTCGCGGTCACGGGTTCGCGGCTAGCCATATGCGCCTCCGCCTGTTGCCGGGTCAGTTCGGCGAGCGGCTCGAGGACGGCATTATCCTTGAGTGCGTCGATGCCCGCTGCATCGACACCCAGCCAGTCGGCGATGACCTCCGCGCTCTGCTCGCCGCTCAGCGGCGCGGGCCGCAGGGGCGGCGCGGGCAGGTCGCTGGTTCGCGCGATATAGGCATCGCCGAACACGTCTTCCTGCAACCAAGGGTGACCTTCGATCCGGTAGAAGCCGCGTTCGCGATAATAGGGAAAATCGGGAAGTTCGGAGAGGCGCAGCATCGGGGCGGCGGCGATGCCCGCCGCCTGCAGTATCTCCGCTGCCTCATATGGCGTGCGGTCGGCCAGCCATGCCTCGATCCGCTCATCGATCGCGGCGCGCGCGGCAAGCCGCTTGGCCGCCGTATCGAACACCGTTCCCTCAACATAGCCGATGGTGTCGCACAATCGCGCCCAATCGGCGCCGGACTCGACGGTGATCACGCACCATTCGTCGTCGCCCGCAGTGCGATAGGCGGCCCACGGCCAGTCGGTCGGGGCACCGCCCGCCGGCGTGCCGCGTACGACGTCGGCGGCGAAATGGCCGATCATCACCTCGGACTGCGCGACCTTGGCGACCCCGCCCAGCCCGGTGCGAAGCCGCCGGATCAATAGCGCCGCAACGCCGATCGCGCAGATGCGGCCCGCGACATGGTCGGGATAAACGGTGATCGAATCGCTGAAGCTCTGCGGGTCGTCGGGGTAGCGCCAGGCAAGCGTCAGCCCGGTCGACGCACGGACGAGCGGGCCATAGCCCATGCGCCCGCTCCACGGCCCGGTGTCGCCGAAGGCCGAGCTTTCGGAAACGACGATCCGCGGGTTGATCGCGCGCAGTTCGGCTTCGCCGAGGCCCAGCTTCTCCATCGTGCCGGGTTTGAAATTCGAGCAGACGACGTCGGCCTGTTTCACGAGGTCGAGGAACAATCTACGGCCCTCGGCGCTGCGCAGGTCGATACCCAGGCTGCGCTTGTTGCGGTGGCCGGCGGCGAAGCTGACCGACATGCCGTGCTCCAGATAGGATTGGCGGCTGCCGTCGGGAAACGCCTGACTCTCGATCTTGATCACATCGGCGCCGAAATCGCCGAGCAGACGCGCGCCTTCGGCGCCGACGACGATGACACCAAGGTCGAGGACCTTGAGGTCGCCGAAGGGGGCGAGGGGAAGAGCTGCGCTCGCCGAGGGAAATGCGACGTCTTCCGGGGCAGGGAGCGGCCCCATACGCTCGCCGTCGACCGTCAGGAATCCGTTGGGGAGCCGCGTTCCATCGCCAAGCGTCGCCACCGCCTCGCGCGCGGCGGCATGATCGCTGTCGAGAAACTCGCCGAGCGTCAGCACCGACGCGATCGGCACGCCATGCTCCTGTCCCTCGCGCTCGAGATCGACGCGATGCTTGTCGGCGAAAAAGCCTGCAATATAGGGGAGGAGGTCGGCCGACGCATAACGGTGCGACGTCCGGTCGAAATCGGGCGAGGCGAACTGCTCGGGCTCGCCCATCCAGCGGAACATGCCGCGCCACTGCCGTTTGGCGAGCAAGCAGATTCGCACATAGCCGTCGGCGCAGCGCATGATCGGATATTGGAAACCGGCACGCGGCCGGTCGCGGAGCAGCAGCCCGACCGGCTTGCCCATCGTCGCGCTGCCGTTGATCCCGAAGCCCGGATCGAGGCCCTGCACCGCGCCGTCGAGTGCCGCGAAGTCGAAATGCGCGCCTGCGCCGCCGCTTAAGCTCCGATAGAGCGCGCCGAGCAGCGCAAAAACGGCCTGCGGGGCGGCGCACTGGTAAGCAAGATCGCCGGGCGGGATCAGCGGCTCGCGGCCTCGGATGCCCGAACGTGACAGCACGGCGGACAGTGCGTGAAGGACCGGCCCGGTCGCGCGCCATTTCGCCAACGGGCCGTTTTCGCCGAAGTCGCTGACGGACATGGTGACAAGCGCGGGTCGGTCGCGGCGCAGCGCAGCGAGGTCGATGCCCGCCGAACGATCGGCGATGGCGATATGCGCTCGTTCGATGAGGGCGGAGGTCTCGGTCAGCGCTTCGGCGTGAATCCGCTTGCCTGCTTGCGCGACGATTGTTTCGGCACCGCGATCCGGATCGGGCGCGAAGCTGTCGACCTGCGCGCCGAGATCGGCAAGATAGCGTCCGATCATCGCCAGCGGACCGCGCACGCTTTCGACGATGCGAACGCCGGAAAGCGGTCGGTTGGACATGGACTTACCTTTCTGTTCGGCGCTCGGCCGGACGCAAAACCGTCCGACTGGGATCACGGGCGCTTGCCATATCCGGGCCGCGAAGAAAAGTTAATTAATCGACTAATTCGTTTTGCGGGCTCGGGCCTTCTATGTTAGCGGCCCTGTCACGGAGAGCTGATGATGGACTTCACTTTCACCGACGACCAGCGTCAGTTGCGCGACGCGTTGCGCGGTTATCTGGCGCGCAACAATGGATTTCCGGCGCGTACGGCGAGCGCCCGGAGTGCGTCGGGCTGGAGCGAATCGCTGTGGCGCGGGCTCGCCGACAATCTCGGCATCCTCGGCGTGCTCGTCGCCGATGCCGCGGGCGGGGCAGGGGGCGATGCTGTCGACATGATGGTGGTGATGGAGGAGTTGGGCGCCAACCTGCTCGTCGAGCCCTATCTTGAAACCGCAGTTATCGGCGCGTTGGCGCTGGGGGCTGTCGAAGGGCGCAATGCCGATCTGAAAGCGATCGTGAGCGGCGGCATGCGCGTCGCCTTTGCCTGGGCCGAGGCCGAAACGCGCTTCGACCGCATGCCGCACGATAGCGTCGCGTCGCGCACGGCGACCGGATGGCGCCTCGACGGCGCCAAGGCGGTGGTGATCGCGGCACCGATCGCGACGCACTTTCTCGTCACGGCGCGTGTCGACGAGGATCCGGCGCTTTTTCTCGTCGAAGCCGGTACTGTTGGCATCTCGCTCACCGCTTTCCCGACTATCGACGGGCGCCGTGCGGCCGATATGAGCTTCGACGCCGTGGCGATACCCGAGCGCGCGCTCGTTGCGCGGGGCGCGGAAGCGATCGAGCGGTTATGCGATGTCGCGACCGCGATGCTCGGCGCCGAAGCGCTGGGGGTGATGCGCGTGATGCTCGACGACACCATCGCCTTCACCCGCGAGCGCCGCCAGTTCGGGCAGGCGATCGCAACCTTTCAGGTCCTCCAGCACCGCATGGTCGACATGTATATGCAGATCGAGCTCGCCACTTCGGCGGTGTATCGTGCGGTGCTCAGTCTCGATGCCGCACCCGTCGAACGTGCGCGTGCGGTGTCGGCGATGAAGGTAACGGTAGCGGGCGCCTGTCGTTTCATCGGCCAGAATGCAATCCAGCTCCACGGCGGCATGGGCATGACCGACGAGGTCGCGGTGACCCATTATTTCCGCCGCGCGACCGTTATCGAAAGCGAATTCGGATCGGCCGACTGGCATCGCCGCCGCTTCGCCGGCCTGTCGCGCGCGGCCTGAGGAGGGATAGATGGATATCGCCTGGAGCGCCGACGAAATCGCCTTTCGCGACGAAGTGCGCATCTTTCTCGCCGACAAGCTGACCGATGACCTCCGCGCCAGCGGCGCGTATATGACAAGCGTTTATGCCGACCCCGATCATGCGCGGGCGTGGCAGGCGATCCTGCACGACAAGGGCTGGGTCGCGCCGTCTTGGCCGGTCGAGCATGGCGGCACCGGGTGGAGCCTCGCGCAGCGCTGCATCTGGCAGCGCGAACGCATCGCCGCCGGCGCGCCGCCGGTCTCGCCGATGGGCGTGCAGATGTGCGGCCCGGCAATCATCGGCCATGGCAGCGCGGAGCAGCAGGCGTTTTTCCTGCCGCGCATGCTGTCGGGCGAGCATTTCTGGTGTCAGGGCTATTCGGAAACCGGCTCGGGCTCCGACCTCGCCAGCCTGCAATGCCGTGCCGAAGAGGATGGCGATCATCTGGTCGTCACCGGCCAGAAATTGTGGAGCACGCACGCCCATGCCGCGAACTGGGGCTTCTTCCTTGTCCGGACCGCGACGCTCGACCGGCCGCAGAAGGGGATCAGCTTTCTGCTGATCGACATGACCAGCCCCGGGATCACCGTGGTGCCGACGATCTCGCCCGCCGGCGAGAATATCCAGAACGAGATTTTCCTCGATAATGTGCGCGTGCCCAAGTCCAACGTCGTCGGCGCGATCGGCGACGGCTGGACCGTCGCCAAATATCTGCTCGAGTTCGAACGCGGCGGCGCGGCCTATGCGCCGGGGCTGCAGATCGATCTCGACGAAATCGAGCAATTCGCCAGCGCGGCGCGCGGCGACGATGGCGGGCGGCTGATCGACGACACCGCCTTCGCCGACGCCATGGCGCAGGCGCGGATCGACGTATTGGCGCTCGAAATCTTCGAATTTCGCGCGATGAGCGATGCCGGGGCGGGCCGTTATCCGCACGCGATCCCCTCGCTGATGAAGATCCGCGGGACCGAATTGCAGCAGCGGATCACCGAACTGCGCCTGCTCGCCGCAGGACGCTATGGCATGGCTTATCAGCCGCAGGCCGGCGTGTCGGCCGGCCCCGTCCATTTTCCCCATGCGGAGGGCGGGTTTGCCGGGCCGCGCGAGGCGGCTATCGCGCCGATGCGCTACGTCAGCGAACGCGCCGCGTCGATCTATGCCGGGACCAATGAGATCCAGCGCAACATCATCGCCAAGATCATGGGCCTCTAACCCCTTTCGGAGAAACAAGATGACCGAAGTGCTCGCCGAACGTCGCGGCCATGTCCTGATCCTGACGATCAACCGGCCCGAGGCCCGCAACGCGGTGAACGCCGCGGTCCATGTCGGCCTTGGCGAAGGCCTTGAACTGGCCGAGGCGGATCCCGAAATTCGCGCGGTGATCGTCACCGGTGCCGGCGATCAGGCCTTTTGTGCGGGCGCCGACCTCAAGGCACTGTCGCGCGGCGAATGGCTGGAGCCAGAGGACAAGGCGCAGCGCGCGTGGGGTTTTGCGGGCTTCGTACGGCACCCGATCGGCAAGCCGATCATCGCCGCGGTCAACGGCTTCGCGCTCGGCGGCGGCACCGAGCTCGCGCTCGCCTCCGACATCGTCATCGCCGCCGATCATGCGCAATTCGGTCTGCCCGAGGTCAAGCGCGGCATCATTGCCGCGGCGGGCGGTGCTTTCCGTATCGTCCAGCAGCTCCCGCAAAAGGTCGCGATGCAGATATTGCTGACCGGAGAGCCGATTTCGGCGCAGCGCGCGCTCGACCTCGGCCTCGCCAACGAGGTCGTGCCGCTCGACCGGCTGATGGAAACCGCGCTCGACTTCGCCGATCGCATTGCGGTCAACGCCCCGCTCGCGGTGCAGGCGAGCAAGCGGATCGCGATGGGCATCGCCGAGGGACGGATCGCCAGCGACGAGGATTTCTGGGAAGCGAACAAGCGCGAAACACGCCTTGTCTTCACGTCCGAGGATTCGCGCGAAGGCCCGCGGGCCTTTGCCGAAAAGCGTCAGCCCGTCTGGCAGGCTCGCTGAGGAAGCAGGTATGTCGGACGAGAATATCCCCATCATCGTCGGCGTCGGCCAGATCAACGATCGACCGGAAAACCCCGTTGACGGACACAGCCCGGTCGGCTTGATGGCCGAGGCTCTCAGGATCGCCGAAAAGGACGCCGGAGGAGCGTTACTTGCCGACGCCGATTATCTCGGCATCGTCCAGCAGATATCGTTCCGCGACATCCCCGACGCGCGCGAACCACTGGCCCGAGAGCTCGGCATCGCACCCGCGACGATGGTGCAAAGCGAGGGGCCGAATGGTGACAGTCCGGTCATGCTGCTCAACGAGGCGGCGAACCGGATCGGGGCCGGCGAGTCCCGGATCGCGCTGCTCTGCGGCGCCGAGGCGCTGCGAACCGCAGCGGCGAGAGCCGCCGCGCAAGAGTCCGGCCGCCGCGTCGACGCGACGCGCGAAGCAGCGCAGCGGCGCGAGCCGAGCTATGCCCAGCAATATGGGCTGGTGGCGCCGGTCGATGTGTATCCGCTTTACGAAAATGCGCTCCGCGCATCGCTCGGGCAAAGTTTCGCCGAGGCGCAGGCCGAGAGCGGGATGATCTGGTCGCTTTTTTCCAACGTTGCGGCCGCCAATCCGAACGCATGGCTTCGCAAGCCGGTCAGCGCCGACGCGGTGATCGCACCGTCCGAAAGCAACCGGCCGATCGCCTTTCCTTATAACAAGCTGATGGTCGCCAACGCTTCGGTCAACCAGGGCGCGGCTTTCATCGTGACGAGTGTTGCGGAGGCGCGCCGGCGCGGTATCGCGGAGGATCGCTGGATCTATGTCGGCAACGGGGCAGCAGCTCACGAACCGAACAGCCCCCTGCAGCGCGACCGTTACGACCATAGCGCGAGCATGGAGGTCTCGATCCGCCGGACCTTGGCCCTGAATGATGTCGACCCGTCGGGGCTGGACATGGTCGAACTCTATAGCTGCTTTCCCTGCATCCCGAAGCTCGCCCGCCGGATCATCGATTGGCCCGCCGAACGGCCCGCGACGGTCTTTGGCGGCCTGACCTTCGGGGGTGGGCCGATCGGCAACTATATGGGCCACGCCATTGCGAGCATGACCGATCGGTTGCGGATGGATGGCGGCACGGGGCTGCTCTTCGCAAATGGCGGTTACGCGACGCACAATCACAGCATCGTGATCAGCAGCGAGCCGATCGCCGCGGCCTCCTTTCCCCGCAGTTACGACTATCAGGAGGAGGCTGACGCGATGCGCGATGCAATTCCGGCGCTGGCGCGCGACTATCTGGGCGACGCGACGATCGAAAGCTACACGATCCTCTATCGGCGCGACGGATTGCCAAAGGCCGGCGTGGTCGTCGCCAGGACCCCGGCGGGCGAGCGGACGCTCGCCCATGTCCCACCCGGCGATGAGGCCGTGCTGCGCCGGCTGGCCGATGCGGAGGCGGATCCTGTCGGTGCCAGCGGCCGGATCGTGGAAGGCGCGGCGCTTCGCGAATGGCGCTTTGCGTGATCGCGAGCGGCAGGATTGAAGGGGAAGCGACGCATCGGAGCCTCCTGACTGTTCAAAGCCGGGCAATGGTGGCATCTGTCGGCCTAATGCCGATAGGGAAAGGGATAAGTTTGCCCGCCAGCCAAGCCAGGAAGAAAAAGGGTCCGGGACGCCCGCTGACGCCGCTGATCACGCGCGAAACGGCGATCCTTGTGTCGATTGACCTGCTCGATCGCAAGGGGCTCGACGCGTTGACCGTGCAGGCGGTGGCGCGTGAACTGAACGTCCAGGCGCCGTCGCTCTATTATCATTTCAAGAATCGCGACGAGCTTCTCCACATGATCGCGAGGACCTTGCTGGTCGAGGTGGGGCAGGGCGAAAAGCCGGGTTCGTCGTGGGAGGAGCGGGTGATTGATCTCGCGGTCGCGACGCGGCGCGTGATGTTGAACCACGCGCATGCCGGGCCGTTGATGCTGCGCTTCTTCCCGCGCGAACTGATGCTCGGTGCCTATGAACGCGGACTGTCGGACTGCCCTTATCCGCCCGAGCATCACCTTGCGGTTCTCGAGGCGCTCGAAAAGCTGACCTATGGCAAGTCGCTTTTCGACGCGGCGGCCAAGGCGCACGACCATGCCGCGATGCCGCCGGTGGATGCGACGCGCTATCCGCTGCTGGCCGCGGCAATTGCCAAATCGCCGGTGTCGGACGAGGCGCTGTTCGTCGAAACATTGCAGGTGCTGCTCGACGGTTTCAGATTTCGATACGGACAGAGAGGCGAAACGATATGATCGAGGGCGGATGCAATTGCGGCGCGGTGCGCTACCGGGCCGAAGGCGACCCGATCGTGGTGGCGCAATGCCATTGCATCAACTGCCGCCGGCAATCGGGCAGCGCCTTCTCGGTCAACCTGCTCTTCAAGGGGGCGGCCGTCAGCCATGACGGCGAACTGTCGGTCTATGAAGACAAGGATACATTCTCCGGCAACGCGGTGCTGCGGAAATTCTGCGGTCGCTGCGGGTCGCCGATCTTTTCGGAGCCCACCGACGGAAAGGGGCTGTTGATCGTCAAGGTCGGAACGCTCGACGATCCGGCTCCCTTCGTTCCGACGGTCAGCGTCTGGACGTCGACCGCGCTGCCTTGGGTCGTGCTACCCGAAGGGCAATATGCGTTCGAAAAGAACGCCTGACGCGACCTGACTCTTTCTGGCGGCTCAGGCTGTGTAGCCGCCGTCGACGACGACCTGCGTACCCGTCACGAAGCTGCTTTCGTCCGAAAGCAGGAACAGGACCGCACCGACGCTCTCCTCCGGTTGTGCGACCCGCCCGAGCGGCGTCAACTGCGCCCCGCGGACGAGGGCCTCGCTGTTCGTCGTCTCGGTCAGCAGGCGCGTTGCGAAAAAGCCCGGGATCAGGACATTGACGCGAATGCCGCGGGGCGCGAGCTCCTTGGCGGCTGCCCGCGACATCCCGATCACCGCTGCTTTTGCGGCCGAATAAGCGACGAGATTCGCATGGGCTTTCGTGCCCGCAGGCGATGCGACATTGACGATCGAGCCGCCGCCCGATTCCAGCATCGCGCGCGCGCCCTCGCGCATGCCCCAGAATACGCCATTCTGGTTGACCGCGATGATGCCGGCCCACTCCTCGTCGCCGATGTCGATCAGCGGACGTGTCGCGCCGACCCCCGCATTGTTCACAAGCCCGTCGATCCGGCCGAACCGCTCCACCGTGAAGCCGACTGCGGCCTTCCATTCCTCGGGCTTGGTGACGTCGAGCGGCACAAAATGGGCTTTGCCGTCGAGCGATGCCGCGATCGCCGTTCCCGCGTCCCGGTCCCGCCCGCCGAAAACGACCTGTGCGCCTTCGCGTACCATTCCGCGAACCTGCGCTTCGCCCATCCCCCGGGTCCCGCCCGACAGAAGAATGATTTTCCCCGACAACCGGCCTTCCATGGAAGCTTCTCCCGCAAGATCTGCGGCGCCGCAGCCCTCATGGGCCACCGGAGCCTATTATCTATAGGGTATAAATATATTCCCCCGGGTGCAATGGGGCGTTCGCCGCGAAGGTCCCGGCAGGAGATTGTCAGGTATTGGCGAGCGCAAAGTCGATGGCAGCGCACACCGCCGCGACCTGCGCCTCGATGCACTCCTCCGGCGATGTCCGCGGGCTGTCCGGATAGACTTCGGTGGTCGTCGTATACCGCGCTCCCGTAATCGCGCCGCAGAGACCGAGGTCCTTCAGGGGATATTCGATCACGCCATGGGCCACGACCGGTGAGCCGATGATTTCGCCATTGTCGTCGGGGGGAGCGATGTGGGTTACGCGCTCGACCGCGGCGATAATCGCCTGCTGGAACGCCGGCTGCCGATTCGCGCTATCATCGACGACATAAAAGCCGTCGGGGATCAGTTCCAGATCGTTGATCTTGCCGTCGCGCGCCGCGCGCGCGGGTCCGAATTCACTGGCGTCGGTGTCGGTCGTTTCATGAAGGTCGATATGCATCAGAAATGGCGACTGTACCGACGCGATCAGCTCGATGAGCGCCGTCGCTTCGCGCGCCGGCCCGTCGGGACGAAAGTTGCGGTTCGGATCGACAGCGTCGTAATTCCACCGGGTGATGCGCTCATAGGCCCACGGGCTGACGCAGGGGATCGCGAGAAGATTGGCCTTGCCGGCATAGTCCGATGCGGCGGTTTCCATAAACGTCAGCGCGCCGAGGACGCCGCTTGTCTCGTAACCATGTACGCCTCCGGTCACGAGGACGGTCGGAAGATGGGGCGCGAACGAGTGATCGCGAAGCGCGAGCAGCGGGTATGTTTCCCCGGCATAGTCGAGTTCGCCATAAACCACCCGATCATAGCGTCCGGCCAATGCGTCGATACGGGGTATGATATCGACATCGTAGCACCGCTGGCGCGATTGCCGGTTCCGCCACGCTTCGATTTCGGCGGCGCCCCAAGGCTCGCCCGGGGTACCGATCGGATAAATGCTCGACTTGGTCATGATGCTCATCCTCTCGCGACCCGTCACTCCCACTCGATCGTGCCCGGCGGCTTCGAGGTATAATCATAGACCACGCGGTTGATGCCCTGGACCTCGTTGATGATGCGCGTTGCGCAGCGGCTGAGGAAACTCGCGTCGAACGGATAGATGTCGGCTGTCATGCCGTCGGTCGAGGTGACGGCGCGCAGGGCACAGACATGGTCGTAGGTGCGCCCGTCGCCCATTACGCCGACTGTCTTGACGGGCAGCAGCACCGCGAACGCCTGCCAGATCGCATCGTAGAGCCCGGCATTGCGGATTTCCTCCAGATACACCGCGTCGGCCTTGCGAAGAATGTCGCAGCGTTCCTTCGACACTTCGCCCGGAATGCGGATCGCGAGGCCGGGGCCGGGGAAGGGATGGCGGCCGACGAAGATGTCGGGAAGGCCGAGTTCCTTGCCGAGCAGGCGGACCTCGTCCTTGAACAGTTCGCGCAGCGGTTCGACGAGCTTCATGTTCATGCGCTCGGGGAGGCCGCCGACATTGTGGTGGCTCTTGATCGTGACGCTCGGTCCGCCGGTGAACGAAACGCTCTCGATCACGTCGGGATAGAGCGTCCCCTGCGCAAGGAAGTCGGCGCCGCCGATCTTCTTCGCTTCTTCCTCGAACACGTTGATGAACTCGGCGCCGATGAACTTGCGCTTCTTTTCGGGGTCGGTGACCCCCGCGAGGCCGCTCATGAAGCGTTCCTCTGCGTCCACCACGACAAGCGGGATGTTGTAATGGTCGCGGAACAGACGCTCGACCTGCTCGCGCTCGTTCATGCGAAGCAGGCCATGGTCGACGAAGACGCAGGTGAGCTGTTCGCCGATCGCCTCGTGGATCAGCACCGCGGCGACCGCGCTGTCGACGCCGCCCGACAGGCCGCAGAGCACGCGCTGGTCGCCGACCTGTTCGCGGATTTCGGCGATCTTGGTGGCGCGGAACTCGGCCATCGTCCAGTCGCCCGAACAGCCGCAGACATGGCGGACAAAATTGGCGATCAGCTTTGCGCCGTCGGGCGTATGGACGACCTCGGGGTGGAATTGCGTGCCGTAATAGCGGCGCTCGTCATCGGCGATTAGCGCGAAGGGGGCGCCGTCGCTGATCGCGACGATGCGGAAGCCGGGCGCGAATTGCGTGACGCGGTCGCCATGGCTCATCCAGACCTGATGGCGCTCGCCGACCTCCCACAGGCCGTCGAACAGGACGCAAGGCTCGGTGACAGTCAGGAAGGCGCGGCCGAACTCGCCGTCGCGTTCGCCATCGGCACCGCCGGGCTCGACCTGTCCGCCGAGCTGCTGGCTCATCACCTGCTGGCCGTAGCAGATACCGAGGATCGGCAGGCCGCTGTCGAAGACGGATTGCGGGGCGCGGGGGCTGCCGGATGCAGGAACCGAGGCGGGTGAGCCCGAGAGGATCACACCCTTCGGTTGCATACGTTCGAGCGCCGCTTCGGCCGCACTGAATGGCACGATTTCGCTGTAGACGCCTGCTTCGCGGACGCGGCGAGCGATGAGCTGGGTGACCTGGCTACCGAAATCGATAATCAGGATCGATTCAGGGGCGGCGGGGGAGTCGGGAGTCGGCATGGCTGGCCGATAAAGAGGCGCGGCGTCGCTGTCCAGCCGCCAAGGCGATGCATCGGTCGACCTTTTGCCGCGCTGCCACACTGTTGCGACAAATGCGACATAGCTGAACCGCAGGAACAAACCGGTGTCATGACCGGTTCAGCCGCCGACGATAAGAAATAACAAAGACAAAAAGACAGAAGGCATCTCTCCCGATGAATAATAATCGCCTCTCGCTTTCGATCCGCGCCGCGTTGCTGGCAGCGACCGCGATCGCATCGACGCCTGTATTGGCGGCCGACGAGCAAGTCGCCGACCCGGCCCTCTCGACCGCCAATATCGACGATGGCGAAGAGGATATCGACGGCGAGGAAATCGTCGTCACCGCCCCCCGCCTTGCCGGGCAACTCGATACCGACTTCGCGGCGGAGGCCGAACTCGATGAAGCGGCAATCGCCAGTTACGGCGCATCGTCGATCGAGGAACTGCTCGACGCCCTCGAACCGCAGACGCGGTCGGGCCGCGGCCGCGGCGGCGGGCGCCCGGTGATCCTCGTCAACGGCCGCCGCACATCCGGTTTCGGCGCGGTGCGCAATATCCCGCCCGAGGCGATCGCCAAGGTCGAAATCTTTCCCGAAGAGGTCGCGCTGCAATATGGCTATGCGGCGACCGAGCGCGTCGTCAATTTCGTGCTCAAGCCCAATTTCCGGCAGGTGTCGGCCGAGGCTGAGGCGGGCATCCCGACGCAGGGCGGACAGTTCAAGAGCGAGTTCGAACCGGCCTTCATCGCCATCGGTCAGAACGGCCGGCTCAATCTCAACGGGAGCTGGGAGCATCAAACGATGCTGCGCGAGGACGAGCGGAACCTCGTCTATGACGACCCGGTCCTCGCGGCCGGCGCCCCGGCGCGCAGCCTGTCGCCGGCGAGCGACACCTATGTCATCGACGGCACGCTGGTCCGCAACATCGGCAAGGTGACCGAGGCGTCGGTCAGCCTGCGCTTCGACCAGACCGACAGCCTCAGCCTGCTCGGCCCCGGTCCGGGCGGCGCGACCGATCCGCTCCGCCGCGACAGCCGCAGCCAGAACTGGACCAGTTCGGCCAGCGTCAACGGCATGCTCGGCGACTGGCGCTGGTCGGTTACCGGCAATTATGCCGACGCCGACACGCGCACCTTCACCGACCGCGACAGCGGCACGCGCGACCGCTTCGACAGCAGCCAGCAGAGCTTCGGCGCCAATACCAATTTCTCGGGCAGCCTTGGCGACGGCTGGGCGGGACCGATCCGCGTGTCGGCGACGGCGGGTTATTCGGGGCTGCGCTTCGACAGCCGGTCGCAGCGCGGCGCGACGATTACGACGACCGACCTCGCCCGCGACGTCCCGAGCGCCTTCGGCTCGCTCAACATCCCGCTGCTCGATCCCGACTATAATGTCGGGCCGTTCCGGGTGTCGGCGACGCTGAGCGGGCAGATCCAGAAGCCGAGCGATTTCCAGACGCTCAAGAATTGGGGCGCCAATCTCAATTTCAACTTCACCGACAATCTGTCGCTGGTTGCGAGCTTCAACAGCGACGAGGAAGCGCCGACGGTGACCCAGCTCGGCGCTGCGCCGCAGGTGACCGATGGCGTCACCTATTATGATTTCCGTACCGGGCAGACGGTGCTGATCTCGACGATCAGCGGCGGCAATCCCGACCTGCTTGCCGAGCGCCGGCGCGATTTCAAGCTGGGGCTCAATTGGGCGCTGCCGATGGTCGACGGTCTCAATTTCTCGATCAATTACAACAGCAACAAAAGCTATGACACGGCGAACAGCCTGCCGGTGCTCACCCCCGAGATCGAAGCGGCTTTCCCCGGCCGCGTCATCCGCGACGACGATGGCAATCTGCTGTCGATCGACCAGCGCCCGATCAATTTCGACCGCGCCAGCAATTCGCAGATCCGCTGGGGCTTCAACTTCGGCAAGAGCTTCGGGCAGAAGGACGAAGCGGGCGGCCGTGGTCGGGGCGGCGCGGGCGAAGGGCGCGGAGCAGGCGGCCCGCCGCCGGCAGCCGGCGACGGACAGGCGGCACCCACGGGCGAAGGCCGGCCTCGGGCAGACGGCGAGCGTCGGCGCGGTGGGGGTGGCGGTGGGGGCGGTTTCCGCGGCATGGGTGGTCCGCGCGGCATGCTCGGCGGACAGCAGCAGCAGGGTGGCCGCTGGCAGGTGTCGCTCTATCACACCATCAAACTGACCGACAAAGTGCTGATCGGACCCGGCGTCCCCGAACTCGATCTGCTGAACGGGTCGGCGACCGGCAGCGGCGGTGGCAGCAACCGTCACCTCGTCGAACTCGACGGCGGGCTGTTCTACAAGGGCTTCGGGACGCGCGTCAGCGCGAAATACGATAGCGGCAGCACCATCGTCGGCGGCGCCAACGGCGACCTGAAGTTCCACGACCTCGCGACCTTCAACCTGCGCTTCTTCGCGGATTTCAACCAGATGCCGAAGCTGACCGAGGATCTGCCCTTCCTCAAGGGTTCGCGCCTGCGCCTGTCGATCGACAATCTGTTCGACGCGCAGCGCAAGGTAACCGACGGCAGCGGCGTCGTGCCGCTGAACTATCAGCCGGGGTATACCGATCCGCTCGGCCGCTATGTCGAGCTGGAGTGGCGCAAGGCCTTTTAGGCCCTAGACGGTGGCCGGCGCTGCGGCGGCGTGGCGGGGCATCGGTTCGACGGGGATGAATGTGAGCGCCTTCAGGAACTGCTGGGTGCAGTTCGGCCAGTTGTAGCGTGCGCCTAGCGCCGCTGCGTCGGCCTGGTCGCACGCCAGTGCGGCGGCGATTGCGGTATCGAGATTATCGTCGAGCGCGCCCGCGCCATCGCGGACTATGTCGCCGGGGCCCGGGACCGGATAGGCCGCGACCGGCGTCCCGCACGAGAGCGCCTCGATGACCACCAGACCGAAAGTGTCGGTACGGCTGGGAAAGACAAAGACATCGGCGCCGGCATAAGCGCTGGCCAGAGCCTCGCCGCCGAGCTTGCCGAGGAAGAGCGCGTCCGGATGAAGCGCCTTGAGCTCGGCGAGCGCGGGACCGTCGCCGACGATCACCTTGGTGCCGGGCTGCGTGGTATCGAGGAAGGCTTCGATATTCTTTTCGACCGCGACGCGTCCGACATAGAGCTGGATCGGCCGCGCCAGCCCTTGATAGGCCGGATATGGAGCGCGATCGGAGCGGAACAGCGCATGATCGACACCGCGTTCCCACATCATCGTCTGCCCCAGTCCCTGCTCGGCGAGTTCGCGCGCGAGGCTGCGGGTCGCGACCATGATGTGGCGCGCGGGGCGGTGGAACCAGCGGATGAAGCGCCAGACCAAGGCAGGCGAAACGGGCAGGCGCGCCGCGACATATTCGGGGAAGCGCGTGTGATAGGCGGTGGTGAAGGGAAAGCCGTTGGTCAGGCACCAGCGCCGCGCCGCGAGGCCGAGCGGCCCTTCGGTCGAAATATGGATCGCCTGCGGGGCGAACCGCTCGATCAGCCGCCCGACCCTGCGCGCGCCCGCAAAAGCGAGGCGGATCTCGCCATAGCTGGGGCATGGGATCGACCGGAACAGGTCGGGCGATATTACCTCGACCTCATGCCCGCCCTTGCGCAATTCGCCGATCGTCGCTTGCAGCGTGCGGACGACGCCATTGACTTGCGGCTCCCATGCGTCGGTGACGATCAGTATCTTCATGCCCGATTCCTCAAGCTGCGCGCGCCGGTGCGGAAAGTTCGAGCGTTGCGGGTACCGAACGCGCCGCAACCTCTTCGGCCCAGTGCAATATCTCCATCGTGCCGTCGTGATGTTCGACCAGCGCGGTGCAGCCTTCGACCCAGTCGCCGTCGTTATAATATTCGGTGCCTTCGATCTCGCGCATCTCGGCGCTGTGGATATGGCCGCAGACGACACCGTCGACTCCGCGCGAGCGTGCGGCGTGTGCGACGACTTCTTCGTAGCGGCCGATGAACTGCACCGCGTTCTTGACCTTGTGCTTGGCGACCATCGACAGCGACCAATAGGGAAGGCCGAGCTTGCTGCGCACCGCGTTCACCACCACGTTGCACTTCATCAGCGCTGTGTAGGCGGCATCGCCGACGAAGGCGAGCCAGCGGTGCGCCAGCATCACCGCGTCGAATTCGTCGCCATGGACGACGAGTAGCTTCCTGCCGTCGGCGGTTTCGTGGACCGCCTCGCGGCGGATTTCGACGCCGCCGAAGTCGAAACCATCGAACGGCTTGACCATTTCGTCATGGTTGCCGGGGACATAGACGACGCGCGTGCCGCGCTTGGCGCGCTTGAGCACCCGCCAGACGACGTCATTGTGCTCGGGGGGCCAGAAGTGCCGCTTCTTGAGCCGCCAGCCGTCGATGATGTCGCCGACGAGGTAGAGCGTCTCGCAGTCGACATGGTCGAAAAAGTCGATCAGCATCGCGGCGTTGCAGCCGCGCGTGCCGAGGTGGATGTCGCTGACCCACACGGTGCGATAGCTTCGCCGCTTGCCGATCACGCGTTCGGGAATATGCGGGTCGGTCGTGAACGGGTCGGGAAAGCGGGCGGGGATCGGCAGGGTCGAAATCGTGGCCATGTCGCACTCCGGAAGCAGCCTTTGCTGCCCCCGGCCTAGACAGGAGATTTGTTACATGGTGCGATTCAAAGCCGCGACAGTTTGAAGAAAGTCTGGCGTCGCTTTTGTGACGCGCTAGACCCGCCGGATCACCAGATTGCGGATCTCGCTCATATCCTCCATCGCAAAGCGTACGCCCTCGCGGCCGAGCCCGCTGTCCTTGACGCCGCCATAGGGCATATTGTCGACGCGATAGCTCGACACGTCATTGACGACGACCCCGCCGACGTCGAGCGTATCCCACGCGTCGAGAACCTGATGGATGTCGCGGGTGAAGATGCCCGCCTGCAACCCGAACTTGCTGTCGTTGACTTCCGCCATCGCCTTGTCGAACTTCTTGAACTTCGACAGGATGGCGAGCGGGCCGAACGCTTCCTCGCGATAGGCCTTCGACTTGCGGTCGACATTTTCGAGCAGCGTCGCTTCGAGCATCGCGCCGTCGCGCTTGCCGCCGGTGAGCAGCTTGGCGCCGCCCGCGACCGCTTCCTGGATCCAGCCGTCGAGCCGCGCGGCTTCTTTCTCCGAAATCATCGGGCCGATGAAGGTGTCGCGCTTCTTCGGATCGCCGGAGATCAGCGTCTTCGTCCGCTTGACCAGCATGGCGCGGAACTTGTCGTAGATATCCTCGTGGATGATGATCCGCTGCACCCCGATGCACGACTGCCCCGACTGGTAGAAAGCGCCGAAGATGATGCGTTCGAGCGCATGCTTGAGGTCGGCGTCCTTGTCGACGATCACCGCGGCGTTGCCGCCGAGTTCGAGGACGATCTTTTTCTTCCCCGCCTTTGCCTTGAGATCCCAGCCGACGCCGGGCGATCCGGTGAAGGAGAGGAGTTTGAGCCGCTCGTCGGTGGTGAACAGGTCGGCGCCGTCGCGGCTCGCGGGCAGGATGCTGAAAGCGCCCTCGGGCAGGATGTCGCACTCGGCAAGCACTTCGCCCATGATGATCGCGCCCAAAGGCGTCATCGACGCGGGCTTCATCACGAAGGGGCAGCCCATCGCGATTGCCGGGGCGATCTTGTGCGCGGCGAGGTTGAGGGGGAAGTTGAACGGCGAGATGAAGCTGCACGGGCCGATCGGCACGCGTTTCCACATTCCCATATAGCCCTTGGCGCGGGCGCTGATATCGAGCGGCTGGACCTCGCCATAATTGCGCACCGCTTCCTCGGCCGCGATGCGGAACGTGTCGATCAGCCGCGTGACCTCGCCCTCGGCATCGTTGATCGGTTTCCCGGCCTCGACGCATAACGCATAGGCAAGTTCGTCGAACCGCTCCCGAAAGCGCGCAACGCAATGGTTGAGCACCGCCTGCTTCTCGAAGCTCGCCAGTCGCGCCATCGGTTCGGCGGCGCGCACGGCGCCCGCGATGGCTTCGTCGATCACGTCGGGGGTAGCGAGCGCGGTGCGAAAGGCCGGCTTGCCGGTGTATTTATCCGTGACGACCAGATCGGTGTTCGGCTGCGCCGCCTTGTTGTTGAGGTAGAGCGGGTAGACGGGTTTCAGTTTCACAATCATTCTCCAACGCTGTCATCCCCGCGAAAGCGGGGACCCAGGGGCGGTACAATCAAACGTTAAGCCGGTCGTACAGGTCGAGCCATTGCGGATTGTCTCTTTCGATCAGTTCCAGCTTCCACGCCCGGCGCCATTTCTTGATCGCCTTTTCACGCGCAATAGCTTCGCTGACGTCAGCGAAGGCTTCCGCATGCACCAAGCGGTGAACGCCGTAACGTTCGGTAAACTGCGACCCTTGCCCATTACGATGCTGGCTGCAACGCGCTGCGAGATCTCCCGTCACGCCCGTGTAGAGCGTACCGTTGCGTCTACTGGCAAGGATATAAACGTGATAGGTCTGATCCATCTCGCTCCTGGGTCCCCGCTTTCGCGGGGATGACAAGAAAACGGGCGGTGGCGAAGGCTTACAATTCCTTCGACAGCTTCTTGATGTCGATGTTCAAAATCTGGTCGTTCTCCGAATAATCGACCGGGCAGTCGATCAGGTGCACGCCCGGCGTGTCGCGGGTGTGCGCGAGCAGTTCCTTCAAATGCGCCGCGCTTTCGACGCGGTGGCCCTTGGCGCCATAGCTTTCGGCATATTTGACGAAATCGGGGTTGCCATAGGTGAGGCCCCAGTCCTTGAAGCCCATGTTCGCCTGTTTCCAGCGGATCATGCCATAGCTGTTGTCATTGAGGATCAGCACCGTGATGTTCAGGCCGAGGCGCACCGCGGTCTCCATCTCCTGGCTGTTCATCATGAAGCCGCCGTCGCCGCAGATCGCCATGACCTTGCGCCCCGGATAGACCATCGCCGACATCATCGCGCTGGGCAGCCCCGCGCCCATCGTCGCGAGCGCATTGTCGAGCAGCACGGTGTTGGGGCGGTAGGCGGTGTAGCCGCGCGCGAACCAGATTTTGTAGACGCCATTGTCGAGGCAGATGATCCCGTCGTCGGGCATCGCGTCGCGGATCGACTGCACCAGATGCGGCGGGAAGATCGGGAAGCGTGCATCCTCGGCGAGCGGCGCGGTATGTTCGACCTCGGCCTTGCGATAGGCGAGCAGATGGTCGAACTTCCAGCCGCCGTTGGGGACGATATCCTCCTTCATCTGCCACACCGCATTGGCGATGTCGCCGATCACCTCGATGTCGGGGAAATAGACGGGGTCGACTTCGGCGGTCTTGGTCGAGATGTGGATGACCTTCGGCCCGCCCTGCTTCATGAAGAAGGGAGGCTTTTCGATCACGTCATGCCCCAGGTTGACGATGCAGTCCGACGCCTCGACCGCGCGATGGACGAAATCGCCGGCGCTGAGCGCGGCGCAGCCAAGGAATTTCGGGTGCCGCTCGTCGATCACGCCCTTACCGAGCTGGGTGGTGAGGAAGGGAATACCGGTCTTCTCGATGAATTGCAGCAGCATGCGGCTGGTCATCGTCCGGTTCGCGCCGGCGCCGATGACGAGGACGGGCGAGGTCGCTTCCTCGAGTGCCTTCACCGCTTCGCGGATCGACTTGACATCGGCGGTCGGGCGGCGGCTGTGGCTGCGCTTCAGCGGCAGGCTGTCGGTATGCTCGTCGGCGATATCCTCGGGCAGCTCGATATGCACTGCGCCCGGCTTTTCCTCCTCGGCAAGGCGGAAGGCCTCGCGTACCCGGCTCGGGATATTGTCCGACGAGGCCATCTGGTGGGTATATTTGGTGATCGGTCCCATCATCGCGACGACGTCGAGGATCTGGAAGCGGCCCTGCTTCGATTTCTTGATCGGCTTTTGCCCGGTGATCATCATCATCGGCATGCCGCCGAGCTGCGCATAGGCCGCGGCGGTGACGAAATTGGTCGCGCCGGGCCCGAGCGTCGCGAGGCAGACGCCGGTCTTGCCCGTATGGCGGCCATAGGTCGCGGCCATGAACCCCGCGCCTTGTTCGTGGCGGGTCAGGATCAGCTTGATCTTGGTCGACCGCGACAGGCTGTCGAGAAAGTCGAGATTCTCCTCGCCCGGAACGCCGAAGATATATTCGACGCCTTCTTCTTCCAGGCACTCGATGAACAGGTCGGATGCTTTTTTCATATGCCAGTCGCCCCCTCAGCCACGCACCACCCCGGTGCGGCCCCAAGTCATGCTGGCGACCCCTCAGCACATATGTCGTTGCAGCGGCTCTCGTCGTAGGCCGCGAGTCCCTGCTGCACCGGGAAGCGGTTGTAACGAGGGGGAAAGGGGTTGTCACCCTGTGCGCGAAATGGCCCCGCGCCGGAGCGCGGGGCCATATGAAGCGGTTGGGCGATCAGGGCGCCGAGGCGCCTTTTTCCTTCTTCGGTCCGATGTCATCGGCGTCGACATATTCCAGCTTGTGGCTGAGAGCATCGAAGTCGGCCTGCGTCGAGGGCGCGATGTTGGGCCTGCCGACCATGATGCCCATCTTGATCTTGCACTTCACATAATAGGTTTCGCCCGGTTCGACCTCCAGCGTCAAAAGATCGGTGGCTTCGCTCTTGACGGTATAGCTGTGCGAGCCCGGATCGGCGGGCAGGACGACATATTTTCCGGCGCCGAGCGCACTCAGCCGTTCGCCGTTTTCATTGACGCCGCACCCGAGTGCAAAGCCCATTCCGCCGGGGCGATAGAAGACGACCTGTCCCTTATCCTCTGCGGGTGTGGGGATGACCTTCTTGACGCCCTTGGCCTCGTCGGACTTTTCTTCCTTCGCGATTGCCGGAGCGGCTGCGCCCATCTGGGCGACGCCGACCGTGGCGATCAGCGCGGCTGCGATCAATTTTCTCATGACTTCGGTTCCCCCGTCTCGGTTGTTGAACTGGTATCGGCGACCGGCGTCGCCGCCGGCTGCGCTTCATCGGCTAATGTTCCGGCGTCGCTTGCCGTTGCTTCGACTGCGGCTTTCGCCGGCAGAGCTTCGGCGAGCTTGGCGGTCGCCAGCATGCCCGCCGGAATGTCCGCATTTTTTCCGTTGAGGGCGAAGACGAGGGGCATCGCGACTAACCCCCCGGCGACGGTTGCGCCGAATGCAAGGCCCTCGTTATTTCCGCCAACGCCGCCGAGCTTCATTCCTCGCAACGGAATGCGATGGCCTTCGAATTCCAGGTAGCGTGCGGCGAGAATCAGTTCGCCGGCCTTGCCGCCCCAGCCCGATTTGGCCGAATGAACGACTTGCCCGCGCCCTGCGGTGCCCGCCGGCACGATTATTTGCTCGCCGAGCATAATCGGCCGCGACAGCGAGATCGCATACCAGTCGCCGGTCTTGTGCGTCTTGCTGTTGACCGCTTCGTCGATGCGGATTTCGACCGGCGTTCCGGCAGTCACTTCGGCGATAGCGGGCTGTGCGGCGGCGCCATCTGAAGACGCCTCGGTCACCGCATCCGTCGCGCCGGCGGACGTCGCATCGATCCCCTCTCCGCTGCTCGCGGAGTACGACATGTCCTGTGCCGCACCGGGCGCTCCCAAAGCGAGCGCGGCGACGGCCACGCCGACGATGCGGCGCGGAAATTCCCCAACGGTCATGATGTGCGACCCTCCCCCCAACGCGGAGGATTATCGCCGGATTTTTAGTTGGCAAGCAGGATTTTAGCGGGCGCCCAGCCTCAATCGATGTCGAACAATCCTGCCAGTTGCTCGACCATCGTCCCGCCCAATTGTTCGGCGTCCATGATCGTCACCGCGCGGCTGTAATAGCGCGTGACGTCGTGGCCGATGCCGATCGCGCATAGCTCGACCGGGGAGCGGTTCTCGATCCATTCGATCACTTGGCGCAGATGCTGGTCGAGATAGGCGCCGTGGTTGACCGACAGCGTCGAATCGTCGACCGGCGCGCCGTCCGAAATCACCATCAGGATGCGGCGTTCCTCGGGGCGATTGACGATTCGGTGATGCGCCCACATCAGCGCCTCGCCGTCGATATTTTCCTTGAGCAGCCCCTCGCGCATCATCAGACCGAGCGACTTGCGGGCGCGGCGATAGGGCTCGTCGGCGGGCTTGTAGATGATATGGCGCAGGTCGTTGAGGCGGCCGGGATGGGCGGGGCGCCCTGCGGCGAGCCAGTCCTCGCGGCTCTGTCCGCCCTTCCATGTGCGGGTGGTGAAGCCGAGGATTTCGGTCTTCACGCCGCAGCGTTCGAGCGTACGCGCGAGAATGTCGGCGCTGATCGCGGCGATGCTGATCGGCCGCCCGCGCATCGAGCCACTATTGTCGATGAGCAGCGTGACGACGGTATCGCGGAAATCGGTATCGCGCTCGATCTTGTAGCTGAGCGAATGGCCGGGCGAGACGATGACGCGCGCCAGCCGCGCCGCGTCGAGCTGGCCTTCCTCCTGATCGAAATCCCACGCCCGGTTCTGCTGCGCCATCAGGCGGCGCTGGAGGCGGTTGGCGAGCTTGGTCACCGCGCCCTGCAGATGCGCCATCTGCTGGTCGAGATAGGCGCGGAGCCGCGTCAGTTCGTCGGCGTCGCACAGTTCGGTGGCGAGGATGATCTCGTCATGCTTCTCGGTGAAGCGGACATAGTTGAAATCGGGAACGTCGGTCGGCAGCCGGTTGGGGCGGACGGGCAGCATGCCCTCGTCGCCTTCGCCGCCCATTTCGGGTTCGCCGTCGGCTTCCATTTCCTGCGCGTCGGGATCGGTGTCGCCGTCATCGGCCTGATCGCCCGCCATTTCGGCGCGCGCATCGACCTGGCTTTCCCCGGCGCCGCCCTCTTCGCTTTCCTGTTCCTCGGGCGATTCCTCGGCTTCGGACTGATCCTCGTCACCGCCGTCCTCGGCGCCCTCTTCCATGGGCTCGTCGCCGTAGATGAGGTCGAGGTGGCGGAGAGCGAGCTTTGCGGTCTCGGCGAACGCGGCCTGATCGTCGAGCAGCATCGACAGGGCGGTAATATCTGCGCCGGCGTCCTTGGCGATCCATTCGCGGACCAGCGACAGGCCGGTTTCGGTGCCCTGCGGCGCCTGTTCGCCGGTCAGCGCCTCGCGCAGCATCAGTTCGAGCGCGCTCGACACCGGTACTTCGTCGCGGTTTTGCGCGCGGCTGATCGGGTCCGAGCGCATCCGCATCGTCAGCGCGGCCGACAGATTGCCGCGCATCCCGTCCATGTGGCGCGCGCCCAGGGCCTCGATCCGCGCGCGTTCCATCGCGTCGAAAGCGGCGGCGGCAAGCGGTTCGGCCGGCCGTGCGGCGGCGTGCAGCTTCTCGCTGTGATGCTTCATCCGCAAGGCATAGCTGTCGGCAAAGCCGCGCGCTTCGGCGACCTGTTCGGCGGGCAGGGTGCGCGACGGCGTCGGCACCTTGATCGCCTTGCCGATCTGTGCGGGCGCGTCGGCGGTAAACCCGACCTCGACCTCGGCATCGCGGGTAACCGCACGCGCGACGCTCGACAGCGCGGCTTTCAGATCGTCGAGGGGTGAGGAGGCAGACATCGAGTCGGCTCTAACCAGCTTTGCGGCGCGAAGGAAGAGGATGAGGCAGCGCTTGTTACAATCGTCACCCGGGACTTGATCCAAGGTTCACAGCTTCACCGGTGAAATGGACCCGGATCAAGTCCGGGGTGACGAAGTGGGTGTAGCTCGGGCGATAGCTATGCTCGCTTGACCCGACGTCGCAAGGGTTGCATCCGGCAACCTATGGTCTCCCCCACCGTCTCTCCCATGAAAAAGCCGTGGATCGTCATCCTCTGCGCCGCCTTCATCGTCACGCTGGCGATGGGCGTGCGGCAGAGCTTCGGCCTGTTCCTGCCGCAGATGAGCGTCGATATCGGCATCAGCCGCTCCGACTTCGGCCTCGCGATGGCGCTTCAGAATCTGCTCTTCGGTCTTGTCCAGCCGTTCGTCGGCGCACTCGCCGACAAGCATGGCGCCGGGCGCGTCGTGCTCGCCGGGGCGCTGCTCTATGCGCTCGGGCTGGTCGGGGCGGCCTTTGCGACCGATGCGATCGGGCTGCATATCAGCTTCGGGATTCTCATCGGCATGGCGCAGTCGGCAACGACCTTCGTCGTGGTGCTCGGCGCGGTCGGGCGGGTGGTCAGCCCCGAAAAACGCAGCAGCGCTTTCGGTATGGTCACCGCAGGCGGTTCGCTCGGGCAGTTCCTTGTCGTGCCGCTCGCCTCGATGTTGCTCGGTGATCTCGGCTATCACCAGACGCTGTGGATCATGGCGGGGCTGGTGGCGCTTTGCGGCCTGCTCGCCATCGGCGTTGCGGGCCGGACCGACAGCAATCCGGGCGTCAGCGCTGCCGTCGAACAGACGGCGCGCGAGGCACTCCGCGAAGCTGCGGTTCACCGTGGTTATTGGCTGCTCAACGCGGGCTTCTTCGTCTGCGGTTTCCATATCGCCTTTATCGCGACGCATCTGCCCGCCTATCTCGACGACAAGGGGCTCGGCATCGAAATCGGGGCGCAGGTGCTTGCGCTCGTCGGCCTGTTCAATATCCTCGGCTCCTATGTGTTCGGGCGCGCGGGCGACTTCATGCGCCAGAAATATGTGCTCTCGGCGCTGTATGTCGCGCGCTCGGCGGTTATCGCCGTCTTCCTCTTCCTGCCGCTGACCCATTGGACCGCGCTCGCTTTTGCGGGCGCGATGGGGTTCCTGTGGCTCGGCACCGTTCCGCTGACCAGCGGTATCGTCGGGCGCATCTTCGGGGTGCGCTATCTGTCGATGCTCTACGGGATCGTGTTCCTCAGCCACCAGGTCGGCAGCTTCTTCGGCGCGTGGATGGCGGGGCTGATCTTCGACGCCACCGGCAGCTACGATATCGCATGGGGCTTTGCGATCGCGCTCGGCCTGTTCGCCGGGATCGTCCACCTGCCGATCGCCGACGCGCCGGTCAAACGGCTGCAACCGGCATGAAGCTCGCTCGGCAGGACTGGGTGGCGCTCGGCCTGTTTGCCCTGATCGCCGTTGGCGGGCTGTGGCTGTGGACCGGCGAGGGGCCAGTGGTCTGGCTCGCCGATTTCGCGGTCCTCTGCGGTTTCGGCTGACCGCGCCTATTCGCTTTCGGAGCCGCCGGCGATGCGGTTGCAGATCAGATCGTCTTCGGGCTTGGGGTTCGCTGGGTCGGGCAGCAACCGGAAGACGTGGCCAAGCTGCGTCGCCACCCGTTCGGGTCGAGTCCGCTTGCCCGCAACGACGTCGATGAAATCGCGGCATGCGACCGCGCTGCGCAGGAAATTGCTGTGCCCCGTCGAGCCGCGCGATACGTCGGTCGTGTCGACGACGGTCATTCCCGAAATCGCGACCGGATAGCAGCGTTCGGGCAATCCCTTGGTTTTCAGGTCGGCCGCCTCGAACGGGTCGAAGCAATAGGGCGAGCCGAGGCGCGGATAGCCGTGCAGCGCGCGCGACGCCGCAAGCGCCTTGTCGGCGCGCGAGACGTAGACGGTGATCCGCCGGTCGCGCGCGACGCGTCGCGCCGACAACACCTCTTCCTCGATATCGCGCTCGAACGTTTCGCGGTCGATGTCGGGCGAGGCGAGAATGATGTTCGAGATATTGCTGCTGTCGGCGCTGCTCGACGTCCGGTCGACATAGGAGATCGCGGGGATCACCAGCCGCGCGCCGAGCGAGTGCGAGACGATGACGATTTCCTTCACCCAGCTTTGTTCGGCGAGCGATTTCAGGAAGACGCGGAAATTGCGCACGTCGTGGTACATGTTGGTTTCGTCGACGACATAGCCGAGCACCTTGTGCTGCGACGGCCAGCTATAGGCGATCACCGGACCGTCGAAGCCGGTCATTCGAGCGATCTGTGCGGCATCCTTCGTCGTCGTCTCGAAATTCTCGCGATAGCCGTGGACGTAGAGCAGGACACGGCCCTGCCGCCGGTCGGTCTCGGCGCGCAGCGCCGCCCACCAGTCGGCGTCGGCCTGAAAGGCGAGCGGGGTCAGGAACAGCTTCTTCTTGTCGATCTCGACATCGCGCGGCGGTGCGAAGCGGCCGTAACGGACCCGGTCACCGCGATATTGCAGCAGGCGGATATCGGCAGTGCGGCAGTCGGGCAGGCGGCTCGTCGCGAAGAACAAAGGCAGCGCTTCGCCATCGACTGCGGCGCCGGGCTGCGCGGTGCAGCGCGGATCGGCGACATAATCGGCGTGGCGAACCTTGCCATAGTCGACCGGAGTGATGCAGCCGCCGAGCAGCAGCGCGGTCAGGATCGCAAGAAAGGGCGTCGTTCGCATGGCGGCTTCCATCTTCGGTCCGGCGCGTCGCGCGATGCTGGCAGGAGAATATCGCCTTTGGAAGGCGAAAATTGCGGCGTCAAGGAGTATTGATCGAATAACACACTTCGCTTATCGAGAGACGGCAGGCGCCGCGCAGACGCCGGTTTGGGGGAGATGTCCATGTCGCTGTTCGCCGCCCTGCTGCTGGTCACCGCCGCCAGCCCGCCGCCGCCCTATGAACCGGCTTTCGATCCTCGCGACCTCAAGGCGGGGGTGGCGGGCGACGTCGGCGAAGCGCTCGTCCTCGGCACGCCGCATCTTTCGGGCCTGCCCGACAGTTTCGCTCCCGAAAGCCTCGAGCCGCTGCTGGAGCGGCTTGCGGCGTGGAAGCCGGAGATCATCGCGATCGAGGGATTGTCGGGCCGCGATTGCGAGCTGCTCATGCGCTACAAGCCGCTCTATCCGGGCGCTGCGGATTATTGCTGGGATCCCGCGCCCGCGCAGCAGGTGATCGGTCTCGATATGGTGGCAGCAACGGTCGAGGCCGAGCGTCTGCTGGCCGCCTGGCCCGTGCAGCCCGCGCCGGGCGATCGCCGCCGCCTTGCGGGACTGTTCCTCGCCGGCGGTGAACCTGCCTCTGCGCTTGTCCAGTGGCTGCGGCTTCCCGCAGACGAACGCCGCGCCGGCGATGGCCTCGACGACACGCTCGTCGCGGCGCTCGAAAAGCTGCGGACGCGTCGCAACGAGAATTTCCTCATCGGGTCGGTGCTCGCCGCGCGATTGGGCCTCGAACGCGTCTATGCGACCGACGACCACAGCGCCGATGCGACCACCGCCTCGCTCGACAAGGATCCGGGCTATGGCGCGGCGATGCAGCGGATATGGGAAACACCGCAGCTCAAGGACCGGATCGCCGCCGAAAAGGCGCTGGAGGCAAAGCTCGATGGCGACGGGGTGATGGCGCTCTATCGCTTCTATAATCGCCCTTCGACGATGCGCCTCGCCTTCGACACCGATTTCGGTCCCGCGCTCGCCGATGCCACCCCGCAAAATTACGGACGCCGCTACACGGGCTGGTGGGAAGTGCGAAACCTGCGCATGGTCGCCAATGTCCGCGCCGCGATGGCGGAGCGGCCCGGGACGCGCACGCTCGCAATCGTCGGCGCGTCGCACAAGGGCTATTTCGAGGCCTATCTCGCCATGATGCACGACGTCCGGCTGGTCGACGCCGAGACAATATTGAAGTAACCGGTTATTTGCCGATCACGCTTTCGGGCAGGTCTTCGCCGAACACGCGCTGATAATATTCGGCGACGATCATCCGCTCGGCCTCGTCGCACTTGTTGAGGAAGGTGAGGCGGAAGGCGAAGCCGAGATTGTTGAAGATCGCGGCATTCTGCGCCCAGCTGATCACCGTGCGCGGCGACATGACGGTCGAGATGTCGCCGTTGATGAAGCCCTGGCGGGTCAGATCGGCGACCTTCACCATATTGGCGACGGTCGTCTCGTCGGTGTTCGGCACCTTGGCGAGAATGATCGCGCTTTCGGTCGCCGCGGGCAGATAGTTGAGCGTGACGACGATGTTCCAGCGGTCCATCTGACCCTGGTTGATCTGCTGCGTCCCGTGATAGAGCCCGCTCGTGTCGCCGAGCCCGACGGTGTTCGCGGTCGAGAACAGGCGGAAATGCGGGTTCGGGCGAATGACCCGGTTCTGGTCGAGCAGGGTCAGCTTGCCCTCGGTCTCGAGCACCCGCTGGATGACGAACATCACGTCGGGACGGCCGGCGTCATATTCGTCGAAGACGAGCGCGGTCGGGGTCTGTAGCGCCCAAGGGAGCAGGCCTTCGCGGAATTCGGTAACCTGCTGACCGTCCTTCAGCACGATCGCATCGCGGCCGACGAGGTCGATACGGCTGATATGCGCGTCGAGGTTGACGCGGATGCACGGCCATTTGAGCCGCGCTGCGACCTGTTCGATGTGGGTCGACTTGCCGGTGCCATGATAGCCCTGCACCATCACGCGGCGGTTGTATTTGAAGCCCGCGAGGATCGCGAGCGTCGTATCGCCGTCGAAGACATAGGCGGGATCGAGGTCGGGGACGCGCTCGTCGGCCTCGCTGAACGCCGGGACCTTCATGTCGATATCGACACCGAACACCTCGCGCGCATCGACCTCGGTGTCGGGCGCCGAAAGGAGCGTCGAGCCGTGGTGGTCGGGAAGGCTGTTCGGAATATCGGTCATGGCAAAGGTCCAGCGAGTGCGTACGGGAGAGAGTCGCCGCCGGGCGGCGCTTCGGCTGTCGCGGTATCGCCATGGGTTGCGGCTTGCAACGCCTTTCGTGGCGATTTCCTACAGGAGACCCAGCGCCTTCATCACTGCCGACTGGTCGTAATAGGGACGTTCGCAGACGATCTTGTCGCTGCCGGGTGCGAACTGGAAGCTCGCCGCCATGCGGATACGGAACGCCTTGCCGGTCGGCTCGATCGTCCGCACGCCGAGGCGCAGCGGGCCGAGGTGGGTGCCGGTCAGCCAGAATTCGACCAGCACCGTGTCGGTATCGGCATCGGCGGCGATCGCGATGACTTCGTTCGCCTGATCGGGAAATGGCTCGCGCGACGAAGCGAAATAGGACCGGACTGCCGTCTCGCCGTCGAAGACGGTGCCCGGGCCCATCAGTTCGTAGCGCGGATGCTCGAAGGTCGCGAGAACGCCGTCCCAGTCGTGCGTGATCTCGAGCGCCATGTGCCGGCGCACCACTTCGATCCTTGCCTCATCGAGATCGGTCATCGTTCCTCTCCTATGCAAAGGCCTTCGTCTTGCGCAGCAATTGATACGCCTGGACCACCTCGCCCAGCCGCATTTCGAAACTGCGATCGCCGCCATTCCGGTCGGGATGATATTTGCGAACGAGTTCGCTGTAGCGACGGCGGAGGGCGGCGCGGTCGGCGTCGGCAGGCAGGCCAAGGAGCTGCATCGCGTCATGTTCTTCGCGCGACAGGCCGGGATTGGCGGCCTCGCGCCGTGCCTCGTCCATGCGCTGGCGGAAACGCGCGCCCAATGCGTCCAGCGGGTCCCTGAAATCGGCCCAGCGGGGCGGCAGGTCGGCGCTGCCCGCGGCGCGAAAGGCGCGGCTTTCGGTTTCCCAGCCGGCGGTCGGCGACTGCGCCGCCATGATCTGGTCGGCGGTCATGCCGTCGAAATAATTATAGCCCGCATTATGCTCGCGCACATGGTCGAGGCACAGCCAGCGGTACGGCGGCGGCCCATCGGGCGAGCGGTGCGGCGAGGCGGGGGCGCGAAATTCGCCGGGCTCGTCGCAGCCGGGAACGGCGCAAGCGGCTTCGCGCGGGACGCGGCCGTGGAATCGGTTGGACCTGGGGCTTGTCATGCGGTTCTTTCCTCCCCAACATGGGGGCATGAGCGAAAAAGGTCCAGTGCAACGCGAGATGGAGGAGCTGCTGACGGCGGCTTTTCCCGAAGCGAAATTCATCCTCAGCAACGACAGCGCCAGCCATCACGGCCATTCCGGCGATGACGGATCGGGCGAATCGCATTTCAGCCTCGCCATCGAATGGCCGGGATTCGCAGGGCAGAATCGCGTCGCACGCCAGCGCGCGGTGAACAAGGCGCTCGGTGACCTCCCGGGGCAGCGCGTCCATGCGCTCGCGATCAAGGCGACGGCGCCGGGCGAGTAGGAGGAGCGCACGTGGACGAGCATCGTGTCTATAAATACAGCTTTGCGAGCGTCTATCCGCACTATGTGACCAAGGCCGAGCGCAAGGGGCGCACCAAGGCTGAGGTCGACGAGATCATCCGCTGGCTCACCGGATACAGCCAGCAGCAACTCGAAGATCAGATTGCCGCCAAGACCGATCTCAGGGGCTTTTTCGACGACGCGCCGGCGATGAATGCGGCGCGCGACCAGATCAGGGGCGTTATCTGCGGCATTCGCGTCGAAGAGATCGCCGAACCGCTGATGCGCGAGATCCGTTATCTCGACAAGCTGATCGATGAACTCGCAAAGGGCAAAGCGATGGAGAAAATCCTGCGCGCCGCCGATCCCGGCAAGCCCTGAGCAACCATTTCAGAAGGATAGCCGATGTTCGATATCATCACCCCCTCGACCCACGATCTCGGCGCCTTCGAGGTGCGGCGGACACTGCCCAACAAGGCGCGGACGATGGTCGGGCCGTTCATTTTCGTCGACCAGTTCGGCCCGGCGCATTTCGACATCGGCAAGGGTATGGACGTGCGCCCGCATCCGCATATCAACCTCGCGACGGTGACCTATCTGTTCGAGGGTGCGATCGATCATCGTGACAACCTCGGCACCTATGCGACGATCCGCCCCGGCGCGTGCAATCTGATGACCGCGGGCAGCGGTATCGTCCATTCGGAACGCACGCCCGCCGCCGAGCGTGCGACCGGATCGCCGATCTCGGGAATGCAGACCTGGCTTGCGCTGCCCGACGGCAAGGAAGAGATCGACGCCGCATTCGAGCATGTCGCGAAGGACGATTTGCCGCTGATCGAGGATGGCGGCCTCTCGGCGCGTGTCATCATGGGCAGCCTGTGGGGTGCGACCTCGCCGATCACCCAGCATGCGGCGACCATCTATGCCGATATATTGATGAATGCCGGCGCGTCGATCCCGATCGAGGCCGAAGCCGACGAGCGCGCCGTGCTCGTCGCGCTCGGCGACGCCAGCCTCGATGGCGAGGCGCTCGACCGTTACAGCCTCTATATATTGAAACCGGGGCAGGCGATGACGCTGCGCGCCGACAGCGATGCGCGGGTGATGCTGCTCGGCGGCGAGGCTTTCGCGACGCCGCGGCATGTCTGGTGGAATTTCGTCAGCTCGTCGCGCGACCGGATCAATCAGGCGAAGCACGACTGGAAGGAAGGCAAATTCCCGCTCGTCCCCGGTGACAGCGAGGAGTTCATCCCGCTTCCCGAAGTGCCGAAGACCGTGAGCTATCCATGAGCCTGCTGCTCGCGCTGGCGATGACGCCGCCGCCGCCCGAGCCGATATTTGCGTGCAGTTTCGGGGCGAAGCAGTTGGTTGTTGCCGAAGCCGGCAATGCACTGATCTATCAATACGGCACCGCGACGAAGACCGAACTCCGCCTCGTCGCCAACGCCGCGAGCAACCGCGTTTTCTATCACCGCACGCTCTATCCGCGCGCCGAGGATCAGACGCTTCGCTTCGTGAACGGCGAATATAATTATGTCGTCTACGCCCACTGGTCCGCGCCGAGCGCGGGGATGACCGAGGAGGCTTCGACGCCCGAAAGCCATTATGGCGGGCTGATCGTGATGCGCGGCGAGAGGGAGCTGGCATCGTATCGCTGCAGCCGCGGCGGCGATATGCGCGAATGGCCGATCTTCAAGACGCTGCCGACCGACGAAACGAACATGACACCGCCCGAATAGCGGTCGCTTCGGCGTTGCGGCTTGCCAGCCGGAGCGATCGTCGCCAGATTGGTTTTGAAACGAAACCAAAAGGAGCGGAATATGATCGGCGATTTCGAACAGCGGCGGGTGGCGCTTTCGACCGGGATCGAACTCGACGTCGTCGATATGGGGCCAAAGGACGCCCCCGCGCTGATCTTCCTCCACGGCTTTCCCGAATCGCACCGCACCTGGCGTTACCAGCTCCCGCATTTTGCCGGTCACTTCCGCTGTATCGCGCCCGATCAGCGTGGCTATCGCGGCTCGTCGAAGCCGCAGGATGCTGCTTCCTATTCCGGCGACAAGCTGATCGCCGACATCTTTGCGCTCGCCGATGCGCTGGGCGTCGGGACATTCACGATCGTCGGCCACGACTGGGGCGGCGCGATCGCGTGGGGCGTTGCGCTCGGCGGCCAGCCGGACGGACTGTTTCCGGCATGGTCGGGCCGCGTGACGCGCGCGGTGATCGCCAACGCCCCGCACCCGGCGATCTTCCAGAAATTACTGTTGACCAACCCCGACCAGCGCGCTGCGAGCCAGTATATCCGCACCTTTCGCGATCCCGCGAGCGACGCGATCATCGAGGCGCACGGCATCGCCGGCCTCCTCGCGCACGCCTTCGCCGACAAGGTGCCGAGCGGTGGCATCCAGCCGCCCGACGAGATCGCCCGGTCGCTCAAGGATTGGAAAGATCGCGACACGTGCCGCGCGATGATCAACTGGTATCGCGGGTCGGCAGTCACGGTCCCGGCGATGGACGAACCCTATGCCGAGCCGCCTGTGACGCCCTTCCCGAAGCTTGCCATCCCGACGCTGGTCATCTGGGCGCTCGACGACGTGGCTTTGCCGCCATGCAACCTCGACGGCATCGAAGAACTGGTTCCCGATGCCACGATCGTCGAGGTCGCCGGATGCGGCCATTTCGTGCCGTGGGAGGCGCCGGACGCCGTCAATGCCGCGATGGATGACTTTCTCGCGCGAAACTGACGCGGCACCGGCGCCCGGCCGGCGCCGTCATTTCGTCGTGTAACCGCCGTTCACGAGGACGGTCTGACCGGTCATCCACCAGCCGTCGGTAACGAGGAAGCGGATCCACGGCACGATGTCTTCGATGTCGGTCAGGCCGGTCTTCGAAAAGGGTGAAAGCGCCGCCGCGGTCTTGTGATAGGCGACGGCATCTTCGCCTTCGGCCGGGTAGAAGAAGGGCGTGTCCATCGGCCCCGGTCCGATCGCGGTTACCGAAATGCCCCGCTCACCGAATTCCTTCGATGCCGCGCGCGTATAATGTTCGACTGGTGCCTTGGTGCCGGCATAGCTGGAGTAGAAAGGCGTATAGGCACCGAGCAGCGACGTCACGAGCGTGCAGATTTTGCCATTGTCGCTGACATGCTTTCCGGCCTCCTTCAGGAAGAAAAAGGCCGATTTCGAATTGACCGCGCTCATCGCGTCGAACTCAGCTTCGCTGATATCGACCATCGGCTTTTTCAGCACCTTGCCGACCGTGTTGATCGCGATGTCGATGCCGCCCATCGCGCCCTTCGCGTTGGCGAACAGTTTTTCCATGGCGCTCGCCGAGGTCAGATCGGCTTGCATGGCGTGGCCCTTCGCGCCCGCCGCTTCGACTGCGGCGACCGTTTCCTCGGCCTCCGCGCGCGACGCTTCGCTGTTGTAGTGGACGTAGACGGCACGCGCGCCCTGCAAGGCGAAGTCGCGCGCAATCAACCCGCCGAGGTTCTTGCCGCCGCCGGCGATGAGAACCGCTTTTCCTGCGATATTATGGTCAGCCATGATCATCTTCCCGAACATCAGGAAAGGAGAACTTTCCTTGCGATTGACCCGGACCGCGAGCGTAGCCAGGCAGGCGGCTCCTGCGAGGATATGGCAAAACGGTGACCGGAAAAAGTGGCGGGCAACGGGGTTGGCGCTGCCCGCCGGGAGGGGTCGGTTTCCGGTGGACGGGGTCCACCAAATCCTTGCCTCAATTCCCTAGTCCACGTCGGGAATTGAAGGCGCGAGTTAACCATAAAAGCCACCAATATTGCAGGCTTTCAGATTCTCCCACACTTGCCATAGTCGCGCGATGGAAGTGGGCGGACTGAGGGTGGCATCGATCGTCAAGCGGATCGAGGGCCCTGCCAGCTGGACGATCGAACGCGACGTTCATGCGCTGATCCTGCACGAGGCGGGAAGCTATCACTGGCTGGAAACCTGGCTCGATGGCCGCCGCACGTCGCTCGGCGATCCATTGCCGGGCGAGATATGGCTGGCGCCCGCCGGGCACAGCTATCGCGCGACGGCACAGGGCGGTGGCGTGCGTTATATCGAGGTCGAAATTCCGTCCGAACGATTGGCCGTTCCGCCAACCGCGCGGGCGCTCGCCGGACATCATGCTCCCGCGATGGCTGCGCTCGTTCGCGCACTGGCGGCGGGCGACGCCGAAGCTGCCGATGCGCTGGTCGCGATGCTTGCCGAAACCTTGGGCGGCATGACGTCGCCGGCCGAGCCGCGCGCCATCGCACGGCGGATCGATGATCTGCTGGCGTTCATTCAGACGCGACTCGAAGCGCCGCTGACGTCGCTCGAGATGGCGGCGCGTGCGGGCATGTCGGTGAATAGCCTGATCGTCCATTTCACGCGGGCGACAGGGCGTACGCCGGCGCAATATGTGCTGCACCAGCGGCTCCGTCGGGCATGCTGGTTCCTGATGCACCGGCCGCTGACGGTCGCCGAAATTGCTTTCGCTACCGGCTTCTCCAGTCATGCGCATCTGTGCGCGGCGTTTCGTCGCAAGCTCGGCATGTCGCCGGGGCAATGGCGCCGCAACTCCGCTTCGGCTATCATGACCGAGGGGGAGGCCTGACGAATGTCACACACGGCTGTCATGCTGCTCGCGGGGCTTGCCCTGCTGATCGTCTTGCGCCTCGCCGTCCGCGACGCACGGCGTGCGACCCGTCTGTTCCTCTCGTTATGGCTGATCGTGTCGATCGGCAACCTGCTCGTCGGCGTGCTCTACGCGGGCTACGGCTGGGCCGAGGAAGCGGTGATCGGCTTGCTTGTCTTCGGCGCTCCGGCCGCGATCGCGTTGGTGGCGGCGCGTCTCGGCGCTAATCGGCAGGATTGAGCAGGCAGCCGTTCGCGCCGGCAAAGCGCGCGCTGCGCGAAGCGAGCAGCGGCACGCTGCCGGTGATCGTCTTTGTCGCCGGGTCTTCGGCCAGCGAGACCATCTCCATCCCCGGTTCGAAATCGCTCTGGCAGCTTTCGAGGCTGCGGCCCTGGACATAGCGGCACGAGCAGCCGACTCGCGCGGCATAGGCGGAGCCGAGTTCGGCCTGCGCCTTGAACGACGGGAACTTCCAGATCGCGAAGACCGTCATCAGCGCGAGCAGGATCAGCACCCACGGCAGGCATCCACCCCAGCGGCTCTGCCGCGGCTTGCCGCGCAGCTTCTTCGGCACCTCTGGCGGCGGGGCCGAAGGTGTCGGTGCAGGCGGTACTGGGTCGGGCGTTGCCGTGCCCGGTGGGTTGGTGTTAGTCACCGCAGCCATGATCACGAAAAAAGCCATGCTGGCAAGTGCCGCGCTCGTGATGCTGGGGGGCTGGTCGCTGACGCACGCGGCGGGGCAGGGCGCCATTGCTCCCGCATCGCCCGCGCCGAGACTCGGCGCGTCGCTCGACGATGTCGCGCCGGTCGAAGCCTCGCAGGCGCTTCCTGCCCTCGATCCCGCGATCAAGGCCCGCGCCGATGCGCTGTTCGTCGATGCGGAAGATGTGGGGGAAACCCGCGCGCTGTACGTGCTCCGCGACGGCGAACCGATCTACGAACGCTATGGTGCGGGCTTCGGACCGGACAGCAAGCTGATCAGCTGGTCGATGGCAAAGAGCATTACCGCCGTGCTCACCGGCTTCCTCGTCTCCGACGGGCAGTTGTCGCTCGACGGCCCCGCCCCGGTCGCGGCGTGGCAGCGCAGCGGCGATCCGCGCGGTGCGATCACGCTCAAGCATCTTCTCCATATGTCGTCGGGGCTCGAGCATATCGAAAATGGCGATCCGGTCTGGGATGGCGATACGGTCGCGATGCTGTTCGGCGGCGGCGCGGGGGACATGGCCGCCTTTGCCGAAGCCAAGCCTGCGGCGGCGCAGCCGGGCGAGGTCTTCAACTATAGTTCGGCGACCAGCGTCATCCTCGCCGACATATTGGCCGACACGCTGACCCCTTCGCAAAATCCTGCGGCCCGGCGCGATGCGGTGCGCGAGTTTATTCAGGGACGCCTTGCCGAACCACTTGGCATGACCAGCCTGACCCCCGAATTCGACGCGAAGGGCACCATGATCGGCGGGTCGATCATGCACGCGACGGCGCGCGACTATGCCAGGTTCGGCGAGTTTCTGCGCAATCACGGCGTCGTGAACGGCCAGCGGCTGCTACCCGAAACCTGGATGAATTTCATGCTGTCGCCGTCGGCGAACGACGCGGGCTATGGCGGGCATATCTGGCTCAATCGCCGCCGCCCGGCTGGCGCGGACGCGGCGCTGTGGCCCGATCGCGGGCCGAACGACCTGTTCGCCTGCATCGGGCATCAGGGTCAGTATATCATCGTTTCGCCGTCGCAGCGGGTGACGATCGTGCGCCTCGGCGTTACCCGCGACGACCAGTTTCCCGCGCTGCGCCGGCATCTGGCGGATTTGACGGCCGCGCTCTGATTCGATCGTCGCCCCGTCGGCGGATCAGCCGGCGGGTTTCCGCTGCATCGCGCGAGCCCGGGAGACAGAGCGAAACAACGGCACGGTCAGGGTCGTCGACACCAGCGCCAGCATCACCAGCACGGCAAAGACCGTCGGCGTGATCAGCCCCGCCTGCACCAGGATCGTCGCGGCGACGATTTCCATCAGGCCCTTGCACTGAAGCAACAGGCCCAGCCGGGTACGCTCGGTCATCTGCATGTCCGCCGCGGGCGGCGCGATATGCACCGCCGCCACCTTGGACAGGCCCGCGAGCAATAGCAGGGCCAGCGCCACGCCGAGCGCTTCCGCAGTTACGACTGCGCCGTCGATGCTCAATCCGCGATGCGCGAAAAACAGCGGCGACAGGCCGAACAGCGCCAGCTTGCCGAGCGCTTCCGGGTGCAATCGTTCCGCGAGCTGTCGCGGCGCCAGCATGCCGGCGAAATAGGCGCCGAGCAATTCGTGCAGGCCCAGCATGCTCGTCGCCCAGGCACCGGCTGCAAGATAGGCGATGCCAAGCGCGCCGCTGATCAGGATATGGTCGGGCAGCCGGTCGACAAACCGCCTGCGAACCGCGATCATCGCCGCGAAGACGGCGATCGCCCCGGCTTGCGGCGGACCGCCGGCAAACAGCGAATCGGCTTCGCCCTTGTGCAGGAACAGCAATGCAGCGAGCCCGATCCACAGGATTGCGTCGTCGAGCGCCGCAATGCGGAGCGCCAAATTGCCGAGCGGGCGGTCTTCCGTCGGCAATTCGCGAACGATTCCGACGAGCACCGGCAACGCGCTGACCGCAAGGCACAGCCCGATCGCGCTCGCCGACAGCAGGCTTGAAACCCCCGCCGGCTGGGCGAGCACCATGTTCATCGCGCCCGACAGGATGACGACGAAACCGACCGCGAACGGCAAAGCAACGCCGACCAGCGCGGTGGTCACCACCCGGCCACCGGGCCTTGGTCCGGGATTTGCGGTGATCCGCGTTTCGAGGCCTGCGCTGAATGCGAGTATCAGCACCCCGAACCATCCGATCGTTTCGCCCCATTTCGACGGCCCGAGAACCGACTTGTCGAAGCCGAAACGATCCGCCGCGATCGCCACGGCCAGTCCGGTCAGGATCGGCAACACCGCCATGGGGACAGCGCCGCGGACGAGGCGCCAGCAGAGAACGGGCACGAGCAGGAAGCAGGCCAGATCGATCAGAAACCCCATGGGCAAAGGCTAACCCCTGCCGGACACCCGGGCAAGCATTATTGTGAACGTTCTCTTATTGGCAAACGCCGCAGCGTGCGCGGCTTACAGGAGAAAGTCGCCGACCAGAGTCGTGACGCAATTCCCCGTCAGCTCGACCTGCTCGCCATCCATCCGGCAGCCGACATGCCCGCCGCGAGCGCTCGCCTGATAGGCTGCGAAGCTGTCGCGGTGAAGCCGTGCCGACCAATAGGGGGTCAACACGCTGTGCGCCGACCCGGTGACCGGGTCCTCGTCGATTCCCGCGCCCGGTGCGAAGGCCCGGCTGACGACGTCGGCACCCGACGCGTCGCCCGTGCCCGGTGCCGTCGCGATATAGAGGATATCGCCGCCCGCCTTCAGCGCGCGCAGGTCGGGTTCGAGCGCGCGGACGCTGGCGGCATCGGGATAGACGATCAGGGCATAGCCGCCGTCGTGCCATAGCGTCTCAAGGACGTCGCCGCCCATTGCCCGCACGATGTCGGGCATTGCCTTCGGCGCCGGCGGATAGGCGGGCAGGGCCATTTTATAGCCTTCGTCTTCGCCGTTGCGCGCGACGCGCAGCAGGCCGGCCTTGCGCGTGCGAAATACCATCTCGTTCCGCCAGGGCGCGGCCGACAGCAGCACATGCCCGCTCGCGAGCGTTGCATGACCGCAGAGCGCAACCTCCACGCCCGGCGTGAACCAGCGCAGTTCATAATCGGCGTCCCCGCTTTCGTCGGGAATCAGGAAGGCGGTCTCGGCGAGATTATTCTCGGCGGCGATCGCCTGCAGAACCGCATCGTCCAGCCATTCGTCGAGCGGCATCACTGCGGCGGGATTGCCGGTAAACGGACGCTCGGCGAAGGCGTCGACCCGGGTGATGGGCAGGGGCCGTGATGCGCTCATGGGTAGAGATATCCTTTCGACCAGCCGCTGTCCTCGCGCACGAACAGCGTGCGTTCGTGGAGGCGATGCGCGCGGTCCTGCCAAAATTCGATGCGCTCGGGGGTGACGCGCCAGCCCGACCAGCGCGGCGGGCGCGGGACGTCCTGTCCGTCGAACCGCGCCGCCATTTCGGCGAAGCGCGCTTCGAACGTCTCGCGGCTGTCGAGCGGGCGCGACTGGTCGCTCGCCCACGCGCCAAGCTGCGAATCGCGGCCACGCGTCGCGAAATAGGCGTCGGCCGTGGCATCGTCGACCGGCGCGACCGGCCCCTCGATGCGGATCTGGCGGCGCAGCGACTTCCAGTGAAAGAGCAGCGCGACATGCGGGTTCGCCGCAAGCTCGCCGCCCTTCCGGCTGTCGAGGTTGGTGTAAAAGACGAACCCGTCGGGGCCATGGCCCTTCAGCAGCACCATGCGCAGCGACGGGCGTCCGTCGGCGGTCGTCGTCGCGAGCGCCATCGCGTTTGCGTCGTTGGGCTCGTTCGCGCGGGCTTCGGCGTACCAGTTGTCGAACAGGGCGAAGGGATCGGTCGTCATGCGGGCGCTTCTATCGTGCGCCTTGATCTAGTGAAAGCGCGATCATCGGCGGGAACTTGACCCTCTGCTGCGATGTTCCCACATGGCGCGCGCAATCGGGCCTTCCCGGCCAAACACTTATCGGGCTACAGAAGACATATGGCAGACCCCTATTCCACCCTCGGCGTCGCGAAGAGCGCCAGCGAAGCGGAGATCAAATCCGCCTATCGCAAGCTCGCCAAGGAATTGCACCCCGACAAGAACAAGGACAATCCGAAGGCGTCGGAAAAGTTTTCCGATGTCACCCGGGCCTACGACCTGCTCTCCGACAAGACCAAACGCGCGCAGTTCGATCGCGGCGAAATCGATGCCGACGGCAATCCGGCGATGCCGTTCGGCTATGGCGGAGGCGGCGGTTTTCGTGGCGATCCGCGCGGCCAGCAGGGTGGTTTCGGCGGGTTCGGCAATGACGGCGCCGACTTTGGCGATATCTTCGAGGGCTTGTTCGGCGGTCGCGGCGGTGGAGGTGGTGGCGGCGGCCCGTTCGGCGGTTTCGGCGGTCGTGGCGCGGCGCCGCCCAAGGGGGCCAATGTCGCCTATCGCCTGTCGGTATCCTTCATCGATGCCGCGACGCAGGCGCCGCAGCGCATCACGCTCGCCGACGGCGGTACCATCGACCTCAAATTGCCTGCCGGCGTCGAAACCGGCACCCAGATGCGCCTTGCCGGCAAGGGACAGCCGGGCCCCGGCGGCAACGGCGACGGCATCGTGACGATCACGGTCAAGGATCACCCCTTCTTCATTCGCGAAGGCGCCAATATCCGCCTCGACCTGCCGGTGACATTGGGCGAGGCGGTCAATGGCGCGAAGGTCAAGGTGCCGACGGTCGACGGCCCCGTGATGCTGTCGATTCCCGCCGGATCGACCTCAGGCAAGGTGATGCGCCTCAAGGGCAAGGGCTTCAGCCAGAAGAGCGGCGGCCGCGGCGACCAGTTGGTGCGATTGATGGTTGACCTGCCCGCCGACGACGATGCGCTGGTCAAGCTGGTCAGCGAATGGACCGACCCCCGGCCGGTGCGCGCGGAACTCGGTGTGTGATGCGTGGCTGAGCCGGCGGAAAAGAAGATCGTCGCCGCGCTCGAGCGCGAGGTTGCCGAAGAAGTCGGCAAGGAATTTCTCGCCGAAGGCCATTCGCCGCACTCGCCCGAAGCCCGCGCCGAACGCGCCAAACGGGTCAAATTGCGCGCACGCGCCGAAGGACTGATCCATCGCGGCCGCGAAACGCTCGGGCCCGGGACGCGCATCTTCCAGGTCGCGCGCCGTGTCATCGTCGGGACCTATACCGACGGCTTCATCCATGCCGGCAATCTTGCCTATCTGGCGCTCATCGCGCTCTTTCCCTTCTTCATCCTGCTGGCCGCGGCGCTCAGCATTTTCGGCGGCAGCAGCGGCGGCGAGGCGGCGATCGAGGCGGTGTTCTCGACGATGCCACCGACCGTCGCCAAGGCGCTGTCGGGGCCGATCCGCGAGGTGATGACCGCGCGTACCGGCATTTTCCTGTGGCTCGGCGCGCTCGTCGCGCTGTGGACGGTGGGCAGCCTGATCGAAACGGTGCGGGACATCCTCCGCCGTGCCTATGGCACGCATTTCAGCAAGGGCTTTTTTCACTACCGGCTGCTGTCGATCGGCATCATTACCGGCGCGGTCGTGCTGATGCTGCTGTCGTTCAGCATGCAGGTGCTGATCGTCGGCGTCGAACAGTTCGTGACGCGCGTGCTCCCCGAACGTTTCCAGTCGGTCGGGATCGTGCTCATTTCCCGCGGCGTGTCGGGTTTCGGCCTGTTCCTCGCCATCTACATGCTGTTCTACAGCCTGACGCCATCCAAATACCGTCGCCTCAAGAATTGCCCGAAATGGCCCGGGGCGCTGTTCACGACGCTCTGGTGGATCGCCGTGACGCTGGCGCTGCCGCCGCTGCTCGCCAGCCTGCTCAGCTATGACGCAACCTACGGTAGCCTCGCGGGTGTGATGATCGCGCTGTTCTTTTTCTACCTCGTCGGATTGGGTATGGTGATGGGCGCCGAACTCAACGCCGCTTTGGTAGAGGTTGAGGATTTGGGCCACGACGCTATTGGGCGCGTCGACGACATCATTATTGAAGCCAAAAAGGCCGGAGAAGAAAAATGACGGGTCTGATGAAGGGCAAGCGCGGGCTGATCATGGGCCTCGCGAACGACAAATCGCTTGCCTGGGGCATTGCCAAGGCGCTGCACGGCGCGGGCGCCGAGCTCGCGATCAGCTATCAGGGCGAAGTGATGGAAAAGCGGGTGAAGCCGCTTGCCGACCAGCTTGGCTGCGATTTCCTGATCGATTGCGACGTGGCCGACATGGACAATCTCGACGCGGCCTTCGCCACGCTGGCCGCGCGCTGGCCGACGATCGACTTCGTTGTCCACGCGATCGGCTATACGAACAAGGAGGCGCTGCGCGGCCATTATGCCGATGTCACGCTCGAAGACTTCCTGATGACGATGAACATCAGCGTCTACAGCTTCACCGCGGTCGCCAAGCGCGCCGCGGCGATGATGACGCCGCTCGATCCCGAAACCGGCGAAGGCGGCGGCGCGCTGCTGACGCTCAGCTATTACGGCGCCGAAAAGGTAATCCCGCATTACAATGTCATGGGCGTCGCCAAATCGGCGCTCGAAACCAGCGTCAAATATCTCGCCAACGACTATGGCCCGCAGGGGGTGCGCGTGAACGCGATCTCGGCCGGACCGATCAAGACGCTGGCGGCATCCGGAATCGGCGATTTCCGCCTGATCCTGAAGTGGAACGAGCATAATGCCCCGCTGCGCCGCAACGTCACGATCGACGATGTCGGCGGTTCGGCGCTCTATCTGCTCAGCGACCTTTCGGCGGGCGTCACCGGCGAAACGCACCATGTCGATGCAGGTTACCACACCGTCGGGATGAAGCAGGAAGACGCGCCGGACATCGCGCTTGCCTGACGGCCTCATTATCCGACCTGCACGTGCGGAGGATGCCGAGGCGATCGATGTGGTGATCCGGGCGGCCTTCGCGGAGACCGAATTCGGTCATCAGGGGGAGGCGGACCTTGTGCGGATGGTGGGCGAAGACGGCGATACGCTCGTTTCGCTGGTCGCCGAAAGCGGCGGTGCGATTATCGGGCATGTGTTGTTCAGCCGCATGGATGCCGACGCCGACGGTGCCGCCCTGTCTGCGGCAGGGCTCGCGCCGATCTCGGTTGCGCCGGCTTCCCAGCGGCGGGGCGTCGGCGACGCGCTGATCCGGGCTGGGCTCGAAGCGCTCCGCGCGCAAGGCGTGACGATCAGCTTCGTCCTCGGTCACGAGGCCTATTATCCGCGCTTCGGCTATTCGCCGGGCCTCGCCGCGCGCTTCGCTTCGCCCTTCGCGGGGTCGCATTTCATGGCGATGATGCTGGACTCGGACGCGGCTTGGCCGCTAGGCGGGCGCGCGGATTATGCGCCCGCATTTGGCCGGATGGGGTAAGGCGATGAGTTTCAACAGCTTCGGACGCGTTCTTCGCTTCACGACCTGGGGCGAAAGCCACGGCCCCGCGCTCGGCGCCGTCGTCGACGGCTGTCCGCCGCGCCTGTCGCTCTCCGAAGCCGACATCCAACCCTTCCTCGACAAGCGCCGCCCGGGTCAGTCGCGCCACACGACGCAGCGGCAGGAACCCGATCAGGTGCGTATCCTGTCGGGGGTGTTCGAGGGCAAGACGACGGGCACGCCGATCAGCCTGATGATCGAAAATGTCGACCAGCGGTCGAAGGATTATGGCGAGATTGCGCAGGCCTATCGCCCCGGCCACGCCGATTACGCCTATGATGCCAAATACGGCATCCGCGACTATCGCGGCGGCGGGCGGTCGAGCGCGCGCGAAACCGCGGCGCGCGTCGCCGCGGGCGGCGTCGCGCGGCTGGTGCTCCCCGAGGTCCAGATCCATGCATGGGTCGCCGAAATCGGCGGCGATGCGATCGACCCCGCGAACTTCGATCTCGAAGAGATTGATCGTAATCCCTTTTTCTGCCCCGATCCCGCCGCGGCGCAGCGCTGGGAAGGGCTGATGGACGGTGCGCGCAAGTCGGGCAGTTCGCTCGGCGCGGTGATCGAATGCGCCGCGAGCGGCGTCCCCGCCGGCTGGGGCGCGCCCATCTATGCCAAGCTCGACAGCGACCTTGCCGCCGCCATGATGGGAATCAACGCTGTCAAAGGCGTCGAGATCGGCGCGGGTTTCACGGCTGCCCGGCTGCGCGGCGAGGAAAATGCCGACCCGATGCGCCCCGCGACCGACGGCAGCAACCGCCCCGATTTCCTGTCGAACAATGCTGGCGGCATTGCGGGGGGCATCTCGACCGGCCAGCCCGTCGTCGTCCGCGTCGCGTTCAAGCCGACCAGTTCGATCCTGACCCCCGTGCCGACGATCAACAAGGCGGGCGAGGCGACCGACATCGTTACCAAGGGGCGCCACGATCCGTGCGTCGGCATCCGCGGCGCGCCGGTCGTCGAAGCCATGATGGCGCTGGTCCTCGCCGATCACAAATTGCTGCACCGGGCGCAGAACGGCTGACATGATCGAGGCGATCCGGACGTTTGTCGAGGCCAATCAGGCGGTCCTGTCGCTGATCATCCTTGCCGTAATGTTCGTCGGCTTCCTGCTCGAGCGGCTGCCGGCGACGGTGATCGCCATCCTCGGCGCCTGCACCTATCTCGCGCTCGGCATCCTTGATGCCGATGCGATGTATTCGGTCTTCTCCAACTCGGCGCCGATCGTTATCGGCGCGATGTTCGTGCTGTCGGGGGCGCTGATCCGCACCGGGGTGATCCAGCGCGTCGCAGACGCGATCATGGCGCGCGCCGAGAAACACCCCCGTTTGGCCATCGTCGAGGTGCTCGTCGGCGCGCTGTTTGCCTCGGCGTTCCTCAACAACACACCGGTCGTCGTTGTGTTGGTCCCGATCATGATGAAGCTCGCCGAAGTCACCGGCGTCAGTGCGAAGAAGCTGCTGATGCCACTGTCGATCGCTGCCGTGCTTGGCGGTACATTGACCCTGATCGGCACTTCGACCAATCTCGTCGTCGACGGGATCGTCCGCGACGCCGGGATGGAGCGTTTCGGCATTTTCGAGATCACGCCGATCGGCCTCGTCACCGCGGCATCGGGGATGATCGGGCTGGCGCTGATGTGGTGGTTGCTCCCGTCCGACAGGCCGGTGAAGGGCCCGGCGGGATCGAGCGACTCGCATCAATATCTTACCGAGCTGGTACTCAGCGACAACGACCATCTGGTCGGGATGACGGTCGAAGCATTTCGTGATCTGCCGCGGTCGGGCCGCATTGTCGGCGTCCGGCGTGGCTCGACGGCGGTCCACGGCGCCGAACTCGAGCATTGGAAGCTCGCCGCGGGCGACCGTCTGATCCTGCGCGTCGATGGCGCGACCCTGATGACCTGGCGCGAACAACGACGCTTCGATCTCGGCATCGGCGGCGGCGAACCGGGCGAGGGCGATATGGTCGTCGAAACGATGGTCGCGTCGAACCATCCCTCGATCGGACAGCGGCTGATCGACATTCCCTTCCTGCAGAAAATCCGTGCGCGGATCATCGGGCTCGACCGCCCGGCGCATGAACCGGGTCCCGACCTTGCCAGCGTGCGTATCCGCCCCGCGGACCGCCTGCTGGTCGCGGGCGGTCCGAACGAGGTCGAGGCGTTGCGCGACAATCCGCACCTGATAGGTGCCGATCTTGCCAAAGTCCGCGCCTTTCGCCGTAGCAAGGCGTGGATCGCGATCCTGTGCATGATGTCGGTGGTGGCGCTGGCAGCGCTGGACATACTGCCGATTGGCGTCGCGGCGATCATCGCGATTGGCGTGATCCTTGTGACACGTTGCATCGACAGCGAGGAGGCATGGGGGACGATCGACGGCGACGTGCTGATCCTGATCTTTGCGATGCTTGCGGTCGGGCTTGCCCTCGAAAACAGTGGCGCGGTGGCGATGATGGTCGGTTGGGTCAAACCGATGCTCGCCGGACAGCCGGGATGGGTGCTGGTGTTCGGGATCTATTTCTTTGCGTTGATCCTGTCCGAATTGCTCAGCAACAATGCCGTCGCGGCGTTGATGACGCCGGTAACGCTGGCGATCGCGGCCGAACTCGGCGTCGATCCGCGCCCGCTCGTCATCGCGCTGATGATCGGTGCATCGGCCTGTTTCGCGACCCCCATCGGCTATCAGACCAACACCATCGTCTATGCGGCCGGCGACTATCGCTTCGTCGATTTTGTCAAGATCGGGGTACCGCTCAACATCATCACCGGCGTTTCGACCTGCCTCGCGATCAGCTTCTTCCTGACGTGACGCCTCGCAGCCGGTACGCTGCATTGCCCCGCGGCCATCGCCCTGTTACCCCGACCGCATAGATCCGGCCCGGCCGGAACAGGGAGCATTTTTTCATGGCAAAACGCCTGACCTTATTCATCCTCGTCGGCATGGTGCTCGGCATTATCGCTGGCGCCATCGGGCATGCCCAGATCGGCGCCGACAAGGAAGCGGCGACGCAGATCGCCGGCTATTTCAAGATATTGCCCGACGTCTTTCTCCATCTGATCAAGATGATCATCGCGCCGCTGGTGCTGGCGACGATTGTCGCCGGCATCGCGAATATGGGCGACAGCGCGGCGCTCGGCCGGATCGGGCTCAAGTCGCTGCTGTGGTTCATCGGCGCCAGCTTCATGTCGATCACCTTGGGGCTGCTGCTCGTCAACCTGCTCCAGCCGGGCGTCGGGCTCGAACTGACGCCGACCGCGGAGATCGGCGAGGTGAAGACGTCGGCGCTCAACCTGCGCGATTTCATCCTCCACATCTTCCCCGAATCGATCTTCGGGGCGATGGCTTCGAACAATATCCTGCAGATCCTCGTCTTTTCGATCTTCGCCGGGGTGGGCCTGTCGGCGCTCGGCGAGCGCGGCGCGCCATTGGTCCGCGCGGTCGACGTGCTCGCCGAACTGATGCTGCAGGTCACCAACTATGTGATGCTGTTTGCGCCCTTCGCGGTGTTCGGCGCGCTTGCCGGCGTGATCACCGTCAACGGGCTCGGCATCCTGCTCGACTTCCTGCGGCTCATCCTCGAATTCTACCTCGGCCTGACCTTGCTCTGGATGATCCTGTTCGGCGTCGGGGCGCTTTTCCTTGGCAGGCGCATCCTGACGTTGGCGCGCTATATCGTCGAACCGCTGCTGCTCGCCTTCTCGACCGCGTCGTCGGAAGCGGCGCTGCCCAAGCTGTTCGAGCAGCTCGACCGCTTCGGCATTCCGCGCCGCGTCTCGGGTTTCGTGCTGCCGCTGGGTTACAGCTTCAACCTCGACGGTTCGATGATGTATATGAGCTTTGCGACGCTGTTCATCGCGCAGGCCTATGGCATCGACCTGTCGATCGGGACGCAGATCCTGATCCTGCTGACGCTCATGATCACGTCGAAGGGGATTGCGGGGGTGCCGCGCGCCAGCCTCGTCGTCATCACCGCGACGCTGACCCAGTTCGGCCTGCCGGTCGAGGGCGTGGCGCTGATCCTCGGCATCGACCAGTTCCTCGACATGGGCCGCTCGGCGACCAATGTCGTCGGCAACGCGGTGGCAACGTCGGTCATCGCCAAGTGGGAAGGGATGCTCGAAGTCCCGGAGCCGGCCGACAAGGAATATCCGCACGCGCCAGCCCATACGTCGCATCACGGCGCGCGCGGACTGACGCTCCAGGAGGACATGGTGAGCGATAGCAGCAAGCCTCCGGCCGGCTGACTGCCCCGCTGACCTTAGGGTAGAACCCTAGCTGCCGTTATTGCGGACGGGTGCGGTTGACCCGGTCGCCCGGCCCGCGCGCGGGCGGGTCGGCGCGCGGTTGCGGCGCGGGGCGTGCCGCCGGAGCCGGACGCTGCGCCGGTGCGGGTCTTGCCTGCGCGGGCGGACGCGGTGCCGTCGCCGCACCCCCGGGCTGGCCGCCCGGACGTCCCGGCCGGACGCCATCGCCATTGCCGCGGCCCGGCCACGACGGGCGCACGCCATCGGGTCGGCCGGGCCTGCCCGGACGTCCGGGCGTCGCATCGACCGAACCCGGCGGGCGGGGCCTTACACCGTCAGGACGGCCCGGCCGTCCGGGGCGTACCGGATTGGTCGTGGTCGGCGGACCGCCGGGGTTGCCCGCGCCGGGGCGTCCCGGACGCGTGCCGTGATGACCGTCGTTGTCGCGGTCACCGGGCGTCCAGCCACCAGGGCGACCCGGCCGGCCGGGACGGCCATCGCCATCGCCATGACCGGGGCGGCCCGGGCCATTCCAGTGTCCGTTGCCGGGACGGCCGCCATGATGGCGCCACCAGGCGCGGCGGCCGCCCCAATAGTTGAGGTACTGGCCGCGCAGCGGATAGCGGTGACGGTAGCTGTCGTACATCCACGTGCCGTACCCGGGGTAATAATAATCGTCATACCAGCCGCCGCCGAAGCCGATGTTGACGAAGCCGCTGCCATAGTCCGAGCTGTCGTAGCAGTCGTAGCCATAGCCGTCGTCATAGGCATAGGGGTCGTAGTCGTAATAGCTGTCCGCACAGAGGTTTCCGGCGGAAGCATAGCTCGTCCCGACGTCGCCATAATAGCAGCCGCCAAGCGTGGTGGTCGCGAGCGCGCCGAGCACGATGGAGAGGGGACGCCTCAGGCTCTTGATCATCATCTTGTCCTTCAAGGGCCCAACGAACGGGCCCGCGATATTGGACACCCAATTGCACGAGTCGAGTTGAATTTGCGGTGAATGGAGTCGTATCGCCGATCAAGCGTTACTTGCATGGATGTAAGTAGTTCGATAGGCTCGCCCGGATAGACGGATACGAGGATATGACGCGATGAACGCCCCGACGAAAATCAACTGGCCCGAAGCGCGTTTCGGCCCCGAAACGCAGCACTGGCTGCCACGCAATCCCGATGCCGCACTCGATCATATTCCGGGCGAGGACGGGATGCCCGTCATCGGCAACACGCTCGACCAGCTTCGCGACTATCCTGCTTTCACCCGCCGCATGGTCGCCACCTATGGCCGGGTCTATCGCAACAACAGCTTCGGCGGGCGTAGCGTCGCGCTGCACGGCCCCGAGGCGAACGAACTTGTCATGTTCGACCGCGACAAGATTTTCTCGTCCGAACAGGGCTGGGGGCCGGTACTCAACCTGCTTTTCCCGCGCGGCCTCATGCTGATGGACTTCGAAAAGCACCGCGCCGACCGCAAGCTGCTGTCGGTCGCCTTCAAGCCCGAACCGATGCGCCATTATGCCGAATCGCTGAACGAAGGCATCGCCCGGCGCGTCGCGAGTTGGAGCGGCAAGAGCTTCAAATTCTATCCGGCGATCAAGGAACTGACGCTCGACCTTGCCGCGACCAGCTTCCTCGGCATCCCCTGGGGCCCCGAGGCGGACAAGGTCAACAAGGCGTTCGTCGACATGGTGCAGGCATCGATAGGCATCGTCCGCGTGCCCTTGCCCTTCACCGCCATGGGGCGCGGCGCAAAGGGGCGGGCCTATCTCGTCGATTATTTCGGCCGCATGGTGCCCGAACGGCGCGAAGGCAGCGGCGAGGACATGTTCAGCCAGATCTGCCGGACGAAGGACGACAATGGCGACTATATGAGCGTCGAGGCGATCGTCGATCATATGAACTTCCTGATGATGGCGGCGCACGACACGATCACCAGTTCGGTCACCTCGCTCGTCTACATGCTCGGCAAGCATCCCGAATGGCAGGACCGGCTGCGCGAGGAGATGCTCGCGGTGGCGCCGGCCGGCGAGGGCGTCGGACATAACAGCGTCGGCGAGCTCGAAATGACCGAATGGGCGTTCAAGGAAGCGCTGCGGCTCGTGCCCCCGGTGCCGAGCTTCCCACGCCGCGCGCTCAAGGATTTCGAATATGGCGGCTATCGCATCCCCGCCGGAACCTCGGTCGGGGTCAGCCCGGCCTTCACTCACATGATGGAAGAGCATTGGCCCGAGCCCGAAAAGTTCGATCCGATGCGCTTTTCGCCCGAGGTCGCGCGCGAGCGCCACAAATATGCATGGGTGCCGTTCGGCGGCGGCGCGCACATGTGCCTCGGGCTGCACTTTGCCTATATGCAGGCGAAAATCTTCTTCCACCATGTCGTCACGACGCATCGCATCGTACTTCCGGACGGCTATTCCCCCGACTGGCAGGTGCTGCCGATCCCGCGGCCCAAAGATGGTCTGACGGTCACCTTCGCACCGCTCTGAGCTTGCCCGGCCGGCCGTCACGCGCCATCTGGGGCGCGTGACGAGTCTCCGCCCCTATCTCATCTGGTTCGCCGTCGCGGTGCTGCTGGCGCTCGGCGCGATCCGCGCGATGCAGTGGATGCGCGACCATCCCGAACATATTCCGACCGCGCGCTTCGAACTGGCGCATCCGCAGGGCTGGGCAACGCACGCCAAGCTCATCGGCCTGGCGCGCGACGACAGTGCCTGCTTTGCCGCTTTCGACCGCGCGAAGGCCGGGTACCTGCGGCGTCCGGTGGTCGGGAGCGGCGTGTGCCGGGCGAGCCAGCGGATGATCCTGACCGGGAACAAATTCGCGCCGACGATGCGCCCGGCGGGCGCCGCGCCCGGCTGCGCCGTGACCGCCGCAATGATCCTGTGGGACCGCGACGTTGTCCAGCCGCTGGCCCGGAAATATTTCGGGCAAAAGGTCGCCGATCTCGAAAATCTCGGCAGCTACAATTGCCGGAAGATCGCCGGGCGGCAGGCGCAGAGCGAGCATTCGACCGCCAATGCGATCGACATTTCGGCCTTCATTCTCGCCGACGGCACGCGCATTTCGCTGATCAACGATTGGGACGAAGGCGACAAGCGCGGCGAGTTCCTGCACGCGGTGCGCGACGAATCGTGCGGGCTGTTCAGCACCGTTCTGTCGCCCGATCACAATGCCGCGCACGCCAATCACTTCCACTTCGACCTGGCGAAGCGGACCGCAGGCTGGACGATCTGCCGCTAGACCTTGCGTCCGCCGGTACCCGGAATCAGCATCGGGGTGGTTCGGCGATAGGCGAGATAGTCGGCGCCGAAGGTATCGACGAGGTTGCGTTCCTCGAGTTGGATCGCAATCAGCATATAGGCCGACAGCCCGGCGGCGAGCAGCAGATGTCCAGCCGTCATCGCAGGCGTCGCCCAGAAAGCAAGGAAGAAGCCCGCGTAAAGAGGGTGGCGAACCAGCCGGTAGAAGAGCGGCTGGTGAAGCACCGGTTTTGCTTCACGCCGTTCGCGCCACGCGAACCACACCTGTTGCAGCCCGAACAGTTCGAAATGGTTGATCAGGAACGTACTGAGCAGGACAATCGCCCAGCCGAGGCCGAACAGGCTCCACAGGATCGCGGTGCCTGCGGGGTTCGCCACCGTCCACACCGGCGCGGGGATCGGATGCCAGCCGAGGAACAGGATGACGAGCACGAGGTTGGTCATCATCACATAAGTGCTGCGTTCGATCGGCTTCGGGACGATGCGCAGCCAGCCCGCCTTGAACGCCGGACGCGCCATCACGCTATGCTGGAGGCCGAACAGCGCGATCAGGGCGAGATCGATCGGCAGCGCGAGGGCGAGATGCGACTCCGGCCCGCGATCGACAGTCAGCGGGGCGCCAGGAAAATTCCCAACGAAGGCGATAAGATACAGAAATACGGCCAGGAAAATCGCATAGGCGACGATGGCGTAAAGCAGGTAGAAAATGCGCGTCATGGCAAAGCTCCCCTGAAGGGGCCGCCATAGCATATTTCGTGCGGAAAATCGCGCTAGACGGTGAAGCTCTCGCCGCAGCCGCACGCACCCTTGGCATTCGGATTCTCGAACACGAAACCGGCGGCGAAATCGTCCTCGACCCAGTCCATGACGCTGCCGATCAGGTAGAGCACCGACGCGCCGTCGATGTAGAAGACCCCGCCGGGAGTCTCGATCTTCTCGTCGAACTTCTGCTCCTCGGTGACATAGTCGACCGAATAGGCGAGCCCCGAACAGCCGCGGCGCGGCGTCGACAGGCGGACGCCGATCGCGCCTTCGGGCGCCGACGCCATCAGCTTGGCGACACGTTCCTCGGCATTGGCGGTCAGCGTGACCGCGACGGGACGGGCGCGGGTCTTCGTTTCGGTCATCACAGCATTCCCAGTTCGAGGCGCGCTTCGTCGCTCATATTCTCGGGACTCCACGGCGGATCCCAGACGAGATTGACTTCGGCATCGCCGACGCCGGGGACCGCGCCGACACGCAGTTCGACTTCGGCGGGCATCGATTCCGCGACTGGGCAATGCGGCGTGGTCAGCGTCATGGTGACGAGGACATGCCCTTCGTCGATCTCGACATTGTAGATGAGGCCGAGGTCATAGATGTTCACCGGGATTTCCGGGTCGTAAATATCCTTCAGCGCATTGACGACGGCCTCGTACAGGTCGCCGCCGACGGCGCCGGGGGCCACCTCGGCCGGCTTGGCGGCGAGAAAGCCTTCCAGATAGTCGCGCTTGCGTTCGAGCTTTTCGGGCGCACTCTCGACGTCCTCGACGCGCGCCTTGGGCGGCGCCTCGACGCTCGCGACTTCTTCCACCTTGATCATGCGATCCTCGCTCATCCGAAAATCCTCTCGACGCGGGCGAGGCCGTCGATCAGCGCCGCCACATCGTCGTCATTGTTGTACACACCGAAGCTCGCGCGCGCGGTCGCCGGAACGCCGAGATGCTCCATCAGCGGCTGCGCGCAATGGTGCCCGGCGCGGATCGCGACTCCGCTTTCGTCCAAGATAGTGCCGATGTCGTGCGGATGAACCCCCGCCATCGCAAAACTGACGATCCCGGCGCTGTTTTCGGGGCCGAAAAGCGTGATGCTGTTCTTGCGCGCAAGCTGTTCGCGCAGGCTCGTCACCAGCCCGACCTCGTGCGCGTGGATCGCGTCGATGCCGATCGCTTCGACATAATCGACCGCCGCCGCCAGCCCGATCGCTTCGATGATTGCGGGCGTACCGGCCTCGAAACGGGTCGGGGCGGGGGCGTAGGTCGTCCGCTCGAAGGTCACGCGGTCGATCATCGATCCGCCGCCCTGCCAGGCCGGCAGCGCGCTGAGCTTGTCGCTCCACAACACGCCGATGCCGGTCGGGCCATAGAGCTTGTGGCCCGAGAAGGCGTAATAGTCGCAGCCGAGCGTCGCGACATCGACCGGCAGGCGCGGCACCGCCTGACAGCCGTCGATCAGCAACTCGGCGCCGACGCGGTGCGCGAGCTCGGCGGCGCGTGCGACGTCGAGCGGGCTGCCGAGCACGTTCGACACATGCGCGAAGGCGACCATCGTGTGTTCGGGGGTGAGCAGCTTTTCGGCGGCGGCCAAGTCGATGCAGCCGTCGGCAGTCAGTGGGCATACATCGACCTGCCAGCCCGCAAGCTGCCACGGCACGATATTGCTGTGATGCTCGAGCATCGACAGCAGCACGCGGCCTTTGCGCGGGTGCGAGTAAGCGACCAGATTGATCGCCTCGGTCGCGCCCCGAACGAAGGCGATCTGCTCTTCCTTCGCGCCGATAAAGCCCGCGATCCGCCGCCGCGCCGCCTCATAGGCGAGGGTCATGTCGGCCGAGCGCGCGTAGACGCCGCGGTGGACGGTCGCATAGTCGCAGCCCATCGCGTTGACCGTCGCGTCGATCACCGCCTGCGGCTTCTGCGCGGTCGCGGCGGTGTCGAGATAGTGCCACCCGGGGGTGAGGCCGGGGAAGTCGGCGCGGACGTCGGGAAAGGTGCGAAGGGCGGTCGCGGTGCTCACACCAATTCCCCCAATTTCGCGAGCGCCAGCGCCTGCAACTGCTCTTCATCCTCGGCGCCGTCGAAGACGCCCGCGACGAAGGCCTGCAGCAGGATCTTCTTCGCCTCGGCGGGCGGCAGGCCGCGCGACTGGAGATAATAGAGGCTCATCGCGTCGAGTTCGCCGATCGCGCAGCCGTGCGCGCATTTGACGTCGTCGGCGAAGATTTCGAGTTCGGGCTTGGCGTTGGCGGTCGCGCTGCGGTCGAGCAGCATCGCCTTCACGTCCTGCTCGCTGTCGGTCTGCTGCGCATCGCGTGCGACCGCGACCTTGCCGAGATAGGTGCCCGTGGCGGTGCCGCCGAGCACCGAACGCACCATCTGCCGCGACGTCGCGCCGGGTTCGGCGTGGGTGACGGTGGTGACGATCTCGAGATTCTGCTCGCCGCCGCCGATCTGCGCGGCGCCGAGATTGAAGTTCGCGTCTTCGTGGAGCGTCACGGCGAGTTCGATGCGGCCATAGGCGCCGCCGATGTTGAGGACGTGCAGCGACGCGGTCGTGCCCTTGCCGAGTACGAGCTCGATTTGGCGAATATCGCCTGCGTCCTGCACGATCGCGCGGCGGAAGTCGCCGCCCGCGGGCACGACGATGCTCTCGGGCGCGGGCAGCGGCCACGCCGCGGTCACCGCGTCGATGTCGCTATAGCGCCACGCTTCGTCACGCCGCGAGGGAAGGGCGCTCATGCTCAAGCCGCGATCTCCGCATAGCCTTCGCGTTCGAGTTCGAGCGCGAGTTCGGGGCCGCCCGACTTGACGATGCGGCCGGCGGCGAGGACGTGGACGAAATCGGGCTGCACATAGTCGAGCAGGCGCTGATAGTGCGTAATCAGCAGCACTGCCTTGTCGGGACGACGCATGATTGCGTTGATGCCGTCGCCGACGACGCGCAGCGCGTCGATGTCTAGCCCTGAGTCCGTTTCGTCGAGGATCGCGACCTTCGGATCGAGGATGCCCATCTGCACCATCTCGTTGCGCTTCTTCTCGCCGCCCGAAAAGCCGACGTTCACCGGGCGTTTGAGCATGTCCATGTCGAGCTTGAGCAGCCCCGCCTTCTCGCGCGCGAGCTTCAGGAAATCGCCACCCGACAGCGGCTCTTCGCCGCGCGCCTTGCGCTGGGCGTTGAGGCTTTCGCGGAGGAACTGGACGTTCGACACGCCGGGGATTTCGACCGGATATTGGAAGCCGAGGAACAGGCCCGCCGCGGCGCGCTCGTGCGGGTCCATGTCGAGCAGGTCCTGAGCCTCTCCGTCTTCTTTGGCGAAAGTCGCCGAACCCTCGGTGACCTCATATCCGGGGCGCCCGCCGAGGACGTAAGACAGCGTCGACTTGCCCGCGCCGTTGGGCCCCATGATCGCATGGATTTCGCCCGCATTGATGCTGAGCGACAGGCCCTTCAGGATCGGCTTGTCGGCGACGGTGGCGTGGAGGTTTTCAATTTTGAGCATTAATTGCGTCCTGCTTTTGCAGCTAATCCAGAAACGAACTTCTCAATCAGGCCTTCGCCGTAGATCAGCATCTTTGGTAAAGACCGCTCATCTGCTTCGGTCGCAGGGCCGATGTGTTCGTCACCAATCCAAATCTCGCCACCTGAAGTTCGATGCGTAAGTCTATGCTCATCGGCATCAACGCCCTGATCGTGAAATATCGACCAAGATTCTGATTTAAGAGCCTGTAATCGCGCGTAACGTAACTCATAGGGGCCGCCGAAATCTGCCTCTGTTATCGAGGTGTCTCGCGGCAGGATTTTCTTAAATATCTTGAACAATGCCGAATTTTTCTCGCGGGCCGGACAAAACAGGACTTTAGCTAGTCCAATTCCATCCTCGGTGGGAATTGTAACTAGGCGTCCCTCAAATCTGCTCTTGTCAGATTTGGCCATCACCCCACGCTCCCCTCAAGGCTGATCCCCAGCAACTTCTGCGCCTCGACCGCAAACTCCATCGGCAGTTGCTGCAGCACTTCCTTGGCGAAGCCGTTGACGATCAGCGCCACCGCCTCTTCCTGTCCCAGCCCGCGCTGCATCGCGTAGAAAAGTTGATCGTCGCTGATCTTGCTCGTCGTCGCTTCATGCTCGACCTGCGCCGAGGGATTGCGGATTTCGATGTACGGCACCGTGTGCGCGCCGCTGAGTGACCCCAGAAGCAGGCTGTCGCACTGGGTGAAATTGCGCACGCCCTCGGCATTGGGCGCGACGCGCACCAATCCGCGATAGGTGTTGTTCGACCTGCCCGCGCTGATCCCCTTGCTGACGATCGTCGAGCGCGTGCGCTTGCCATTGTGGATCATCTTGGTGCCGGTGTCGGCCTGCTGGTAATTGTTCGTCACCGCGACCGAATAGAATTCGCCGACGCTGTCGTCGCCGTTGAGGACGCAGCTCGGATATTTCCACGTGATCGCAGAGCCGGTTTCGACCTGTGTCCACGACACCTTGCTGCGCTTGCCCTGGCAGAGCGCGCGCTTGGTCACGAAATTATAGATGCCGCCGAGGCCCTCGGCATTGCCGGGGTACCAGTTCTGCACCGTCGAATATTTGATCTCGGCATCGTCGAGCGTCACCAGTTCGACTACCGCGGCGTGGAGCTGGTTTTCGTCGCGCATCGGCGCGGTGCAGCCTTCGAGGTAGCTGACATAGGCGCCCTTGTCGGCGATAATCAGCGTGCGCTCGAACTGCCCCGTATTCTCGGCGTTGATGCGGAAATAGGTGGAAAGCTCCATAGGGCAGCGCACGCCCTCGGGCACATAGACGAACGTCCCGTCCGAAAAGACCGCGCAATTGAGCGTCGCGAAATAATTGTCGTGCATCGGCACGACCTTGCCGAGCCACTTCTTCACCAGTTCGGGATATTCGCGGATCGCTTCGGAGATCGAGAGGAAGATCACGCCCGCGCGCTTCAATTCCTCGCGGAAGGTCGTCGCGACGCTGACGCTGTCGAACACCGCGTCGACCGCGACCTTGCGCGCGCCCTCGACGCCCGCGAGCACCTTCTGCTCCTCGATGGGAATGCCGAGCTTTTTATAGACTTCGAGGATTTCGGGATCGACCTCGTCGAGCGACGATAGCTTCGGCTTCGCCTTCGGCGCCGCGTAATAATAGGCGTCCTGGTAGTCGATCGGCGGCACGTTGAGCTTCGCCCAGTCGGGCGTCTCCATCGTCTGCCAGTGGCGGAACGCCTTCAGTCGCCAGTCGAGCATCCATTCGGGCTCGTTCTTCTTCGCCGAGATGAAGCGGACCGTATCCTCGGTCAGCCCCTTGGGCGCGAAGTCGGTTTCGATGGCCGAGGACCAGCCATGCTCATAATCGGCGACTTTGGCGGCGGCGTCGTGCGCTGCCTGATCTTTGACGGGGGCTTGGCTATTGTCGGTCATAATCTGATCTCTTCGCCGGCCATCATGGGGGCAGGCCGGGTGAATGTCGGTTTTGGTGCGGCGGCAAGGCTCGCGAGGCTGATCTGCGCCAGTGCGCCGCGCACGGCGCCGTTCACGACGCCCCAGTGCGGCTGCACCTTGCAACTGCCCTCGAGCGAGCAGTCGTGGCGTCCTTCGGAAACGCAGGACGTGAGCGCGATCGGTCCCTCGACCGCTTCGATGATGTCGGCGACGCTGATCGCCGCCGCGGGCCGCGCGAGCCGCACCCCGCCGCCGCTGCCGCGCGAGGCGACGAGCAGCCCGGCGCGGGCGAGCCCGCTCACCAGCTTCTGCGCCGTGGGCCCGGGAATCCCCGTCTGCTCGGCGAGCATGCCGGCGTGAATCGGCACCGACCCGCACTGGCGGGCGGCGGCGCTCATCAGCACCACGGCATAATCGGCAAGGTTGGACAGACGCATCTTTGCGAACGATTCTTAACTGGAGTAAATTACTCCACTTATATAGGCTAGCCTTTTGTGCGGCGCAACCAAGGGGCGCTATATGCTACCCAAGAAAAAAGGCACCCACCCGGCCGGGAGCCGAATGAGTGCCAAGATGAAGGTCTCGTCCTCGCGAGGAGGATGAGCTCTTCTGGGTCGCAAGGCTGGATTATGCTCGCGGGCCGATTCGCGATTGTACGAAAACGCCAAAACGACGGCGGGCGCGATTTTCGTGGTTAACGGCGCGGTGCCGGGCGCCGCGTCAGGTTTCGGAGACCAGCGGGCTGACCTTGCCGGCCAGTTCCTTGCGGCCGCGCGTCGTCGCTTCGGTATAGCGCGACGGCTTGCCGAGCTGGCCCGGCGTGGCGCCGGCAAAGCGCTTGATCTCGCGGATCAGGTGCGACTGGTCGTAGAAGGCGTCGCCGAGCGCCGCGGCGTCGAGCCCTTCGCCGCGCGCCAGCGCCGACGCCGCACGGACGGCGCGATATTTGCGCGCCAACATACGCGGCGACAGGCCGTAATAATGTTTGGTCATCCGCTCGACCGAGCGGATCGACATGCCGGTCGCATCGACCAGCTCGGGCACCTGCGGCGACGCGCTCTCGGTCAGCCAGCGGTCGACGGTGCGGATGAACCACATCGGCGCGGGTTCGTTGCGTTTCAGGATTTCGCGGACGAAATTATTGCCGATCACCAGTTGTTCGGCGGCGTCGGCGGCATTTTCCAGCGCCGCGGCGACCTCGCCGATCCAGTCGCCGAACAGGTCGGCGGCGTCGATCGCGCGGTCGGTCAGCTTTTCGGCGTCGTCGCCCATCAGCGCGGCCCAGCCGGCGGGGAGCATGCCGAAGCCGAACATGCGCGTCGGGCAATTGCTGATCGCGCGCACCCGGCCGCTCGTCGGGCCCACGATATTGGCGTTGCAGACCTGCGACCGGTGCCCGTCGGCGAAGACATATTCGCCGTCGGCGGCGGTGACGAAACGGAATTGCGGGCGGTCGGCGCGTTCATATTCGTCGAAGCGCGGCATGTTGACGCGCGCGGCGTAAAAGCTCGACACCATGTCCGCCAGATCGGGATCGGGCGGAAAATAATGCAGTTCGAACGGCGCTTCGCCGCTTACGTCCCCTGACGAGGAAAATTGATCCGACATGACGAGACCGACCCCATCGGCAGCTTTTTTGCCGCCTGTTTATGCCGGATATAATTTTCCTTTCGTCGGGGCGCGTCAAGCCGCAATTTATTTATCGTGGGCTAGCCCTTCTGTGTGGCAATCCACGCGTCGACGCGGCGCTCCAATATGTCGAGCGGCACCGGTCCCGATTCGAGCACGACGTCATGAAACGCGCGGATGTCGAACCGGTCGCCGAGCGCCGTCTGCGCCCGGCCGCGAAGTTCCATGATCTTGAGCTTGCCGATCAGATAGGCGGTCGCCTGCCCCGGGTAGACGATATAGCGTTCGATCGCCTTTTCGATGTCGCCTTGCGGGTTCGGCGTATTGTCCTTGAGATACTGGATCGCCTGCTCGCGGCTCCAGCGCTTGTCGTGGATGCCGGTGTCGACGACGAGCCGGCACGCGCGCCACAGCTCCATCCCCAGCCGGCCGAAATCGCTGTAGGGATCGGTATAGAAGCCCATGTCCTTGGCGAGTTCTTCCGAATAGAGGCCCCAGCCCTCGGTATAGGCGGTGAAGCCGCCGAAGCGGCGGAAGGGCGGCAGGCCGGTGAGTTCGGTCTGCACCGCGCGCTGGAGGTGATGGCCGGGAACGCCCTCATGATAGGCGAGCGCCTCGAGCTCGGTCTTCGACATGTCGCGGAGGTCATAAAGGTTCACATAATAGGTGCCGGGGCGCGATCCGTCGGGTGAGGGCGACTGGTAGAAGGCCTTGCCGGCCGATTTTTCGCGGAACGCCTCGACCGCCTTCACCTGCAACGGCGCCTTGGGCAGCATGTTGAAAAAGGCCGGAAGCCGCGCTTCCATCGCCTTCACCTTCGCATCGACCTCGGCGAGATAAGCTTCGCGGGTTGTGTAATAATATTGCGGGCTGTCGCGCAGATGCGCGAAGAACTGCTGAAGCGTGCCCTTGAAGCCCACTTGCGCCATGATTTTCTTCATTTCGCCGTGGATGCGCGCGACTTCGGACAGGCCGAGGTCGTGGATTTGCGCGGCGGTCATGTCGGTCGTGGTGTAATTCGCCAGCAGCGCGGCATAATAGGCGCCGCCGTCGGGCATCCGCCATACGCCGTCCTCGGTCGGCGCGCTTGCCTGCTGGCGCTGCATTTCGGCGCGCAGCCGTTCATAGGCGGGGCCAGCGCTTTCGCGCCACGCCGCCCCGGCTGCGGCGACGAGGCGCGTCTTTTCCGCCGGCGCAATGTCCAGCTTGCCGACCTTGGCGGCGAGGTCCTCGACCACGGCATTGTCGGGTTTGAGCAGATTGCCGATGTCCGAAATGACGTAGGCATAGACCCATTTGGGTGGCTGCAGACCCTTTGTCGCGCGTTCTGCGGACTGCGCGGTTAGCGAATCGAGCACCGGACCGAGGCCGCGGATCCGTTCGCCATAGGCCTCGGCCTCGGTGACGTTCGACACGCGGTGGATGTTGATCAGAAAGGCGGGCAGGCGGCTCTGCGCGCCGTTCATCTGGTCGAAGAGATAGCCATGGTCGCGAAAGGCGAACAGGCGGTCGGCGCGCTCGGCCTGCGCATTGAACAGCTCGAATGACAGCGCGTCCTCGGTCGACAGCCGCGCGGGATCGAAACTGCCGCGCATCGCCTCCGCCGTTGCCTGCTGCAGCTTGTGGGTCGCGACCTCGCTTTCGTCGCTCGGGTCGTCCCATTTGCCATAGTCGGCGTCGCGAATGCCGCGATATGCCTTGCCCTGCGGCGAGAGCGAAAGCTGTGCCGCGTCATATTTGTCGAAGAATTCGGCGAGCCCGGCTCCGGCGGGCGGATCGGCGGGGGCAGGGGCGGCGGGCGCCGTTGCCACGAGATCGGCAGTAGCCGATGCGCATCCCGCGAGCGCAAGGATGAGCAGGCCGCTGGACAGCCTGGCGGCAAGGCGAAGGTGCGACACCATTTTTCTCCCCGGTTTCCGGTACTTCATTCTGACCCGCCGAAGGGCTTGCCATAGGCTCCGGTCCGGCGCAATGGCGGGCCATGTCGCTCTTTGCCTCTGCCGCCGATGCCGCCTATGCGCTCGTTCGTCCGCTCGTTCATGCGACCGACGGCGAGGCCGCGCACAATCTGACCCTGAACGCGCTTCAGCCGTTGCCCCGCGCGCGCCATGCGCTGACCAGCCCCGTATTGGCGACCGAGGTGGCGGGGCTGGCCTTCCCCAATCCGGTCGGTCTTGCCCCGGGGTTCGACAAGGATGCACGCGTCGCCCATGCGATGCCGCATTTCGGTTTCGGCTTCGTCGAGGTCGGCACGCTGACGCCGCTGCCGCAGGAGGGCAATCCGCGCCCGCGGCTGTTCCGCCTCGTCGAAGACGGCGCGGTGATCAATCGGATGGGCTTCAACAACGGCGGTCAGGAAAAGGCGGCGGAGCGGATCGTCTGCCTGCGCCGGTTCGGGCTGCCCGTACCGCTCGGCATCAACATCGGTGCCAACAAGGATAGCGCCGACCGCATCGCCGACTATGCGAAGGGCACGGCGGCGATGGCGCCGCTGGCCGACTATCTGACGGTCAATATCAGCTCGCCGAACACGCCGGGGCTGCGCGCCTTGCAGGATCGCGGCGCGCTCGAAGCGCTGCTCGACGGCGTCGCCGCGGCGCAGCCGGCGGATGGCGCGAAGCCCGTGTTCCTCAAGGTCGCGCCCGATCTTGAACCCGCCGACATCGACGACATCGTTGCCGTCGCCTTCGACAAAGGGCTGGCCGCGGTGATCGTATCGAACACGACAATCGATCGGCCGGCGCTCGCCTCGCGCCACGCCAGCGAAGCGGGCGGGCTGTCGGGCGCCCCGCTGGCAGGCCTCGCGCTCCAGCGGGTCAAGGACTTCCGTAAAGCGGGCGGCGGCAAGCTGCCGCTCGTCGCGGCGGGCGGCATTGCTTCGGCCGAACAGGCGTGGGAACGGATTCGTGCGGGCGCCAGCCTCGTCCAGATCTATTCGGCGATGGTCTATGAAGGACCGGGGCTCGCGGCCCGCATCGCGCGCGGGCTCGAAGCGCTCGCCGTTCGCGATGGTTTCGCGCGGGTCGCCGATGCGGTGGGGACGTCCGCCTGATCCGCCATCGGGGTTGCGCTGTCTGCACCCCCGCGCCAATGTCGCGCCCATGATCAAACGACTCCTTGCCGTCATCAGCCTTTTTATCGTTTCGCTTCCCTCGCTCGCCGCGGCGCAGGGCGTCACCTCGTCCGCCGATCCGCGCGCGACCGAGGCCGGACGGGCGATCCTGCAGCAGGGCGGCACGGCGGCCGATGCGGCGGTCGCGATGGTCGCGGTGCTGACGCTCGTCGAACCGCAGTCGAGCGGCATCGGCGGCGGTGGCTTCCTCGTCTATCATGACGCGAAATCGGACGGCATCGCCACCATCGACGGGCGCGAGACCGCGCCGACGTCGGCGAAGCCCGGGCGTTTTCTCGGCCCCGACGGCAAGCCGCGCGGTTACTCCGACGTCATCCCCGGCGGCCTTTCGGTCGGGGTTCCCGGCAATATCCGCCTGATGGAAATGGCGCATAAAAAATGGGGAAAGCTCGAATGGAAGGCGCTGTTTCAGCCCGCGATCAAGCTGGCCGAGGACGGCTATGAGGTTACCCCGGCGCTCTACAACTGGCTCGACCGCTATCAGGCGTTGTGGAAGGATTTTCCGGCCGCGCGCGCGATCTATTATGTCGATGGCAAGCCGGTGCCGGTCGGGACGCGGCTGAAGAACCCGGCCTATGCGGCGCTGTTGCGCGATATCGCGGCGCGGGGTCCCGACGCCTTCTATGCCGGCGCCAACGCGCGCGCGATCAGCGAAACGGTCGCCAAATCGGTGCGCAATCCGGCGGTGCTGACCGCGCAGGATCTGGCCGCCTATCGGGCGAAGGAGCGTCCCCCCGTCTGCACCACCTATCGCGTCTACAAGGTCTGCGGCATGGGCCCGCCCTCGTCGGGCGCGACCACCGTCTTCGGCATCCTCGGTATGATCGAGGGCTGGGATATGAAGACGATGGGCAAGGACAATCCGATGAGCTGGCACCTCATCGCCGAAGCGATGCAGCTCGCCTATGCCGACCGCGCCAAATATCTCGGCGACGGCGATTTCGTCGATGTCCCGGTCAAGGGGTTGCTCGACAAGGCCTATCTAGCCCAGCGCCGTCAGCTCATCTCGCCCTATGGCGCGGCGGGCCATTATGAGGCGGGGACGCCGCCGGGCGCGCCGCCACGCACGCCGTCGGGTCCGGTCGCCGAGAACGGCACAACGCATTTCGTCGCGGTCGACCGCGCGGGCAATGTCGCGTCGATGACCTCGACCGTCGAAAGCATCTTCGGCAGCCATCTCAACGTGAACGGCTATTTCCTCAACAACGAGCTCACCGATTTCGATCACAGCCCGGTGCAGGACGGCGCCCCGGCGGCCAACCGCGTCGAGGCGGGCAAACGTCCGCTGTCGTCGATGTCGCCGACGATCGTCTATGGCCCCGACGGCAAGGTGATCCTCGCGGTCGGTTCCGCGGGCGGCAAGCGGATCATCATGCATGTCACGAAGACGCTGATCGGCGTCCTCGACTGGGGGCTGTCGGCCGAGGAAGCGATCGCACTGCCGAACCTGTTCTTCGGTGAAAAAGGCGTGCTGATCGAGGACGATGCGGCGGGGCAGGCGATCGCGGCGAAGATGCAGCCCTTCGGCTACAGCTTCACCCCGACCGACCTCGGGTCGAAGCTAAACGCGGCGCAGCGCGTTGGGGAGGTGTGGCACGGCGCCGCCGACCCGCGCGGTCCCGGCACCTCGTCGGTCGATGGCGCGCCGCCGCAGGGATAATAGCATCACATAACGGAAAAACCTCTGTGGGAGAGCAAGAGGCATGAAGCTGGAAAACCCCCATCTCGACCATTTTCCGAGTCTGGTCGCGATGTTCTTCGACCGCGCCGAAAAGGGCGGCGACGATCCGTTCCTGTGGCACAAGGCCGATCGCGCCTGGCAGCCGCTGAGCTGGCGGCAGGTTGCCGGCCAGGTCGCGGCGCTCGCGCATAATCTGCGCGAACTCGGCCTCAAGGAAGGCGACCGGGTGGTGCTGGTGAGTGAGAACCGGCCCGAGTGGTGCATCGCCGACTTGGGCATCATGGCCGCCGGCTGCATCACCGTCCCGACCTATACGACCAACACCGAACGCGACCACCAGCATATCCTCGACAACAGCGGCGCCAAGGCGGTGATCGTGTCGACCGCGAAGCTGGCGCGCGTGTTGATGCCCGCGGTGATGCGGTCCGAAGCGCATATCGTGATCAGCATGGAAAGCCTGCGCGTCGGCCAGCAGGGCGAGGTGTCGGTGCATGACTGGGCCCCGCTGGTCGAGGGTGGCGATACCTATGTCGAGGAGACCAAGGCGCGCGGGCTCGGCGTCAAGCGCGAGGATACCGCGTGCATCATCTATACCAGCGGCACCGGCGGTGCGCCGCGCGGAGTGATGCAGCATCATGGCGCGATCCTGCACAATGCCGCCGGCGCGGCCGAGGTGCTCGTCAATGATTTCGGGATCGGCGACGAGGAGGTGTTCCTCTCCTTCCTGCCGCTCAGCCATGCCTATGAACATTCGGGCGGGCAGTTCCTGCCGATCATGGTCGGCGCGCAAATCTATTACAGCGAGGGGCTCGAAAAGCTCGTTTCGAACATCGAGGAAACGCGCCCGACGATCATGGTCGTCGTGCCGCGGCTGTTCGAGGTGATCCGGGCGCGGATGATCAAGGCGGTCGAAAAACAGGGCAAGCTCGCCAACTGGATGCTGAATCAGGCGCTGCGCGTCGGCGAAAAGGATTATGAGCGCCGCATGGGACTGCTCGACCGCCCGGTCGACCTGCTGCTCGACCGGCTGTTCCGGCCCAAGATCGGCAAGCGTTTCGGCGGCCGGATGAAGGCGCTGGTGTCGGGCGGCGCGCCGCTCAATCCCGAGATCGGGGTCTTCTTCCACTCGATCGGGCTGACCTTGCTGCAAGGCTATGGCCAGACCGAAGCGGGACCGGTGATCAGTTGCAATCGGCCGTCCGCGGGGATCAAGATGGACACCGTCGGTCCGCCGCTGATGAACACCGAGGTCCGTATCGCCGACGACGGCGAAATCCTCGTCCGCGGCGAACTCGTCATGAAGGGCTATTGGCGCAATCAGGCGGAGACCGAACGCGTGCTGGTGGACGATTGGCTCCACACCGGCGATATCGGCCATATCGACGACAAGGGGCGCATCGTCATCACCGACCGCAAGAAGGATTTGATCGTCAACGACAAGGGTGACAATGTCTCGCCACAGCGTGTCGAGGGCATGTTGACGCTGCAGCCTGAAATCCTGCAGGCGATGGTTTATGGCGACAAGCGCCCGCATCTTGTCGGCATTCTCGTCCCCGATCCCGAATGGGCGGCCGAATGGGCCGAGGCCGAGGGGCTACCCAAGGATCTGAAGCTGCTGCGCGAGCACGAGAAGTTCCGCGCCGTGATCCGCGCCGCGGTCGACCGCGTCAACGGCCAGCTCTCGGTGATCGAAAAGGTGCGCAAGTTCGATTTCGCCGACGAGGCCTTCACGATCGAGAATGAGCAGATGACGCCGTCGATGAAGATCCGGCGCCATGTGCTGAAACAGGTCTACGAAGACAAGATCGCCGCGCTCTACAAAGCGTGACGACCGGATGTTAGTAGCAGGCGGGGGTGCGACCCGAAGAGCTCGGCGCAAACCGGGCCCCGCCTGCGACCGAACCGCTGGTTCAGCCTTCGTCCCCCGCCGGTTTGCGATAGGGGACAAATTCTCCAAGCACGCAGGTCGGACCGCGAATGCCGCTCGACCGGTCGACCAGATGAAAGAAATCGCCGCTGCAGGTCGATGACCCGAACTGGCGAATGACCATGATATCGCTGTCGCGCGCAAGCCCGGGACAACTGCCCTTCAGGTCGTTGCGATAGACGAGGTTGCCGCTCGCCCGGTACAGCAGGATATTGTCGGACACCCGGATCGTGTCGGTGGTGCGAAAGCTCGGCAGGCATTTTTCGGGCTTGCCCGGAACCTTGCCGGCAAGCTGCTTGTCCAGCGTTTCGGCCTGTTTCGGCGTCAGCGCCGCGGCGCCCGGCTCGGCGCCGCCCGCAGGCGCGCAGCCCGCGATCAGCGGTGCGGCCAATATCGCCAGTGCGATGCCGTGAACCGGATTGAGCTTCGCCATCATGTTGCTCCTGCCTTTGCTATGACGCCCCGAAAGTGAACGCTCCCTGAAGCTCCGCCCGCCGTCCTAGGCGGCGTCCTTCAACGCCCGGATGCGGCCGAGCTCCTGCGCGCTGGCGGCACGGAGGAACGGGTTGGTCGCGCGTTCCTCGCCGATGCTCGTCGGCACCGTCGCCTCGCCGGCACCGCGCGCTGCCTCGACCGCCGCGAGCCGCGCCGCGAGTTCCGCATTGTCGGGCTCGACGGTGACCGCGAAGCGCGCGTTCGACAGCGTATATTCGTGCGCGCAATAGACGCGCGTCGCATCGTCGAGCGTGCCCAGCCGCTGCATATTGTCGAACATCTGCTCGGCCGTCCCCTCGAACAGCCGGCCGCAACCCATGGCGAACATCGTGTCGCCGACGAAGATCGCGCGATCGTCCGCGAAATGATAGGCGATATGCCCCGCCGTATGCGCGGGGACGTCCCATACCTCGGCGCTGTGGCTGCCGAGCCGGACCGTGTCGCCGCCCTTCACCTGCACGTCGAGCGTCGGAATGCGCTCATATTCGGCAGCCGGGCCGGTGATCGTGCACCCCGTCGCTTCCTTGATCGCGGCGTTGCCGCCCGTATGGTCGGGATGCCAGTGGGTGTTCCAGATGTCGGTGATCGTCCAGCCGCGCTCTTTCGCCGCCGCCAGCACCGGGTCGGCGACCGCGGGGTCGACGACCATCGTCGCGCCGCTGCCGGGCTCGTGCACCAGCCAGACATAATTGTCGCTGAGGACCGGAATGCGGACGATGTCGAGTGCAGTCATGATCGTCTCCTTTCGCTTTCGGCCTCGTTCGCTTCCAAGACGGAGCAGAAGGCCGTCAGCCTTGATAGGTGCAGGTTGCTGCCTCAGGTGGCGATGGCGTCATATCCTGCGGCATTGAATTCGATCAGGCAGAATCCGTGCCCGAACGGATCGCCGAACATCGCCTGCCGGCCATAGGGCAGGTCGATCGTCTCGCCCTCCTGCGTCGCCCCGGCGGCAAGCGCTCGTGCGACGGCGCGATCGAGGTCGTCGACCGTGAAATCGGGGTGCACGGGCGACCAGTGCCGGTGATAGTGCCGGAAATCGCCGCCGCCGGGGCCGATTGCGGTGCCGGCAGGCTTGGCGATCAGATAGATTGGCGCGTCGCACCCGGTCAGTTCGACGATATCGCTGCCGAGGCGGCGGCCGACCGTCAGCCCGAGTGCGGCGGTATAAAATCGCTCGCCGGCGATCACGTCGGGCACGTCGATGTTGATCAACAGGCCCGGCATGGCGGCTTACCAGTTTCCCGTGTTGGGCATCGATGCCCAAGGCTCCTGCGGCGGCAGATGGCCGTCCTGCAGCAGTTCGACCGAAATGCCGTCGGGCGAGCGGACAAACGCCATATGTCCGTCGCGCGGCGGACGGTTGATCGTCACGCCGGCGTCCATCAGCCGCTGGCAGGTGTCGTAGATATTGTCGACGCGATAGGCGAGATGCCCGAAATTGCGCCCGCCCGTATATTCCTCGGCCGCGCTGCCGTCGGCGGGCGGCCAGTTATAGGTCAGCTCGACCTCCGCGACCCCCGCCTGACCCGGCGGGGCGAGGAAGATCAGCGTGAAGCGGCCCTGTTCGCTGTCGAAACGGCGGACTTCCTCGAGCCCGACGAGGTTGAAAAAGGCGATGGTGGCATCGGGATCCGACACGCGGATCATCGTATGGAGATATTTCGTCATCCGCCTAATCTAGGCGCGAAGACCCTTTCCTTCAAACGCTTCGAACAAGTTTACGAATGCATCGGGCACGGGGGCGGTCGCGTCGCGCGCTTCCTCGACATGGACGCTGACCTCGAGCCCCGACGCGCGCAGGTCGTCGCGGCCGGCGCCATGCAGTTCGAACAGGAAGGTCATCGAGCTGCGGCCGACGCGCGAGCAGCGAACGCAAATGTCGATTTCCTCGTCGAGCAGGATCGGCGCCTTGTAATCGACCTCGGCGCGCGCGACGTGGAATTCGGGGCTTTCGAGGGCGCTCCAGCGCTCGTAGACGCCGGCAGCGCGCCAATATTCGGTGATCCCGATATCGAAATATTCGAGGTAGCGGCTGTTGAACACGACCGCCTGCGCGTCGATCTCGGCATAGCGGACGCGCTTCTTGACGCTGAATTTGAAGTCGCTGCGGGCCATCGTAATCCTCTAATTGGTCGCGAGCCGCGCGACGGTGTCTAATTTGTCGCGATACGCGCGACGGTGCCTAATTTGTCGCGATACGCGCGACGGTGTCGATCAGCAGCGCGATATCGGTATCGCGCGATAGCCGGTGGTCGCCGCCCTTGACGAGCGTCACCTGCACATCCTCGCTGGCGAGCGCGGCGGACAATCGGACACTGATATCCGGCGGAACGTCGCCGTCCTGTTCGCCGTGAAGCAGGCGCACGGGGCAGACGAGGGGAATGTCGCCGTCGAGGAGGCGGTTCGCCTCGCCCGACTGCCAGAAGGCACGCGTCGTCACATAGGGCTGATCGCTGTACGGTGTCGCTTCGCGCAGTTCGCCCTCGGCGAGGATGATCGCTTTCTCTTCGGGGGTGAAGCCCCAGCCGGTGAAATCGGGCGCTGCCGCGATGCCGACCAGTCCCGCGACGCGCGCCGGTCCGTCGCGCTGTACCAGCGCGAGCGCGGTCAGCAGCATCAGCCACCCGCCCATCGACGATCCGACAAGAATGACCGGTCCCGCGGCCTTCGCATCGATCAGGTCGAGTACGTCGCCGCGCCAGTCGAGCAATGTCTGTTCGGCGAACAGCCCGTCCGACAGCCCGCAACCGGCGTAATCGAGCAGAAGACAGGCCTGTCCTTCGGCCGCTGCCCAGTCGAAAAGCGCCGTCGCCTTGCCTCCCGCCATGTCGGACATATAGCCGGGCAGGAAGACGATCGTCGGACCTGTACCCGCCACAAAGCGATAGGCGAGCCGCGGCCGTGCCGCGCGATCGAGATAATCGGGGGTAACGGACACGCGGTCAGATGACCCAGTCGACCGTATTCATCTGCATCGCGGCCTGACCCTTGGCGGCGCGCTGTTCGACCATGATCTTGTTGAGGCGGCGGATCGTGTCGCTGCCCGTGGTGATGCACCAGCCCGGAACGACGGCATGGACCAGCGCGCAGGCACCGCCCCAGATCATTGTGAGGCCAAAGCGCGATGCAACGCCGAAATGTTCGGCATAGCTTTCATCGACGGCCTTGGGGTGATCGACGAACAGGCGCTTGAACATGAAGGGCTCCCTTTCGGCGTCCGGATGACCGGCGGCGTTTTACGAAACCGCCGGCGCGAAACGGCCATGGCGGCGATACTGGACCAGCCAGCCGTCGGTCACGTCGGCGAGCGCGGTCGGGGTGACACCGAGCTGCGTCAGGCCGCTCGCACCCGTCGCGACGACATTGTCGGTCTGGAGCATCAGCCACTGATCCTTGGTAATCGGCGCGCCGGGTGCCCAACCGAGCCCGCTGGCCAGCGCCGATGCGACCGCGTCGGGGATGTCGACGAACAGCGGCTTGCGTCCCGTCGCGTCGGCGACCCGCCGTTGCAATGCGGCCATCGTCAGCACCTCGGGCCCGCCGAGCTCGAAGGTCTTGCCTGCCGCGTCGGGTGCGAGCGCCGCGACGACGGCATCGGCGGCGTCGCCGACATAGACCGGCTGGAACTTCGCCTTCGGTGCGATCACCGGAATGACCGGCGACAGGCGCATCATCATCGCGAACCGGTTGATGAAGTGGTCTTCGCGGCCGAACAGGATCGACGGGCGCAGAATAGCTGCGGCGGGAAAGGCAGCGCGGACTGCGGCCTCGCCGTCGCCCTTGCTGCGGCCATAGGCCGACGCGCTCTCGCTGTCGGCGCCGATCGCCGAGATATGGACCAGCGTCGGAACCCCGGCCGCCTTCGCCGCCGTCGCAACATGGCCGGCGCCGTCCGCCTGCACCGCAGCCATGTCGTCGAAGCTGCCGGCAAGATTGATCACCGCATCGCTTCCGGCAACGGCGCGCGCGACGCTGGCGGCGTCGCGGACGTCGGCGGCAACGAACTGCGTCTGGCCGAGGCCGCCGAGCGGCTTCAGGAAGACCGCCTTGCGCGGTTCGCGTTCGGCAATGCGCACGCGCGCGCCGCGCGACAGCAGACGTTGCACGACATAGCGGCCGAGGAAGCCGCCGCCGCCCAGCACCGTGATCAATTGCCCGTCGAGCTTTTGCATCATGTCCGCCTGTATCCGATTCTGTGGTGGCGCAAGGGGGCGCCCGATGGCTCCCCATGCCGCGAAGCGTTGCTCGGGGCAAGGGGCGAGGCGGCGGATGGCAACGCGAAACCGCGCCCTTGCGATAAAATATGCGGCTCCGGCCGCAGCGCGGTTGACAAGCCGACCGCCCCCCCGCTAAGCGCCCGCTCCTACCCCGTGCCCAGATGGCGGAATTGGTAGACGCACCAGCTTCAGGTGCTGGCGATCGCAAGGTCGTGGAGGTTCGAGTCCTCTTCTGGGCACCATTTGACCTTTCCGGCAACGTCCGGTAACGTCCAGTAAGCGGCTGGTTTTCCAACGCTTTTTAGCTGAGAATCGCTGAATGGAATCCGGGCTGATCCAGCCAGGACCATCGGCATACCATCAGCTTTGATGGTCTTTTTGATGGTTCTGGGCAGCCCCCAGAAGGCAGAACCATCATGTCACTCAGCTATGTTCAGATTTCCAACGCCAAGCCTCAGCCGAAGGCTTATAAGATGACCGACGCCGATGCGCTGTACCTCACGGTCCAGCCGAATGGCTCGAAACTGTGGCGAATGAACTATCGCCACCTCGGCCGTCAGAAGACCTTGTATTTCGGAGCGTGGCCCGAGGTCAGCCTCGCCGCAGCGCGCGAGCTGCGCGACGCGGCCCGCAAGAAGATCGTCGCCGGGATCGACCCCGCGGCGGAAAAGCGAGTGGTCCGTATCACGCGCAAGATTTCCGCCGATAATAGTTTCAAGGCTATCGCCGAAGAATGGTTCGCGAAGAACGAGCGCGAGGAAAGGGCACACGCAACGCTTCGCAAGATTCGCTGGCTGCTCGGCATCGCCTATCCCATGATCGGCAATCGGCCGATCGCCGATATCACGCCTCAGGAAGCCTTGGCCGTCCTCCGCAAGGTGGAAGCTACGGGGCGCTATGAGAGCGCGCGGCGTATGCGGAGCGTCCTCAGCAGGGTGTTCCGCTATGCCATCGCAACTGCTCGAACTGATCGGGATGTCGCCGTAGACCTTCGGGGTGCGCTGACGACCCCGAAAGTCAAACATCACGCAGCCGTGACGACGGCCAAGGAGGCCGGAGAGCTTCTGCGCGCGATCGATGGCTATACGGGACATGAGATCACCGCGCTCGCGCTTCGGCTATCGCCGCATGTGTTTGTCCGTCCCGGAGAATTGCGAAAGGCGGAATGGGCAGAGGTCGACGTGGATGCGGCGCTTTGGTCCATCCCGGCAGAGAAAATGAAGATGGGGCGGCCGCACCGGGTTCCCTTGTCGCGACAAGTCCTCGAAATCCTGGAAGAGCTTCATGCGCTGACCGGTCACGGGCGGTATCTTTTTCCCTCGTTTCGGACGATCCAGCGCTGCATGTCGGAAAACACGGTGAACGCGGCGCTGCGGCGACTCGGATATAGCCGTGACGAGATGACGGCCCACGGCTTTCGGGCGATGGCCGCCACGCTGCTCAATGAGATGGGTATCTGGAATGCCGACACGATCGAGAAACAACTGGCGCATCTCGATGCGTCCCAGGTGCGCCGAGCCTACACGCGCGGCGAGTATTGGGACGAACGGGTTCGCATGATGCAGCATTGGTCGGACTATCTCGATCAGTTGCGCGATGGCGCCCAGATTTTGCGGCCAGACTTCCGCCAAAGCGGGCACTCTGCGCGCTAGGTCCGAGTGAGCGTCTTGAGGCTCTTATAGGGAATCAATGTGGATCGGCCGACCTTGACGGTCTCGAGGTCGCCCGATTCTATCAGCTCATATATCCTGGACCGGCTGATGCCGGTGAGTTGGACCGCGGTAGAAATCCGGACCGTCAATGGCTCGATCACGACCGCTTCTGGCTGGTTGGGAGGGGGTTCTGGCATCGACCATGCCTTCGTTCGCTGGTTTCTTCGCGGTCGTGAACTCAGCCCCGCTCCGATCTGTGCATCCGACCGTGACAATATTTTCTCGGTTCCGTCACGCGATCAACGATGAGGGCATGATCTTGCCGCCGGGAGGCATCGACGTGCCGAGCGCTCAAGTCGAGATAGGTGGAGGGGAGGTGGATGGGCGGGGCTGAGGGAGGCGGGCAATGCGCCGCCGGACCCTCGGCTCCAGCCAAGGATATATCACATGGGAACCAACCATCTATACGCGCTGCTCGTCGATCTGCGCGACCAACTCATCGACTATGCCAGACTGGTTGGTGGCCTCGGCCGCCGACGGCGACGCCGCGATCTTATCGCGCGCGTGCAGGCGATACTCAGCGCCGAGGTCGACAGCACCGCGCCAGCAGAAATCATGGGGGCTGCTTCGCACAGCTGGGCGCATGACGGGCAATTGAGCATCCCCGATCGAATTTCATTGGAGATCGATCCCGAACGCCTCGCAGTCGCCATCGCCGAACTGCCGCTATTTGCTCGCGAGGTGTTCACATTGCACTGCCGCGATCGCCTCGATTATTCGTCGATTGCGGCACGGCTCGCTATTTCCGAGGATGCGGTGCGCCGCGAACTTGCCGCAGCACTCGTCGCTCTCGATCGGGCGCTATATCCCGATATCCAGCCGAACAATGATGCCTCGCCCATTGCCTGAGGTGCCCAGGTCATGCAGGAAGGATTGCCATGCGCACCGACATCTCCCACCTTCCCGCCCGTAACCAGCGCGAACTCGAAGCCATCGTGCAAGCGATTTTCGAGGAATTCGAGGATGCGCACAAGCTGGCGAGCGGCGATCGCAAGGCGGGCCGCATCCTGAAAGTCATTCTCTATGGTTCGATGGCGCGCGGGGAGGGGATTTACGAGCCGCACACCGAGAAGGGCTATGTCTCCGACTATGACATACTCGTCATCGTCAATCAGGACGAACTGACCGATCACGAATATTGGTACCACCTCGAGAACCGGCTGGCGCGCGACTATATGATGCTGCACCGGCTGCGGCACCCGGTGAGCCTGATCGTTCACACGTTCCAGGAGGTGAACAACAATCTCGCCGACGGGCGATTCTTCTTCCTCGACGTCGTCAAGGATGCGGTCGCGCTCTATCAATCGGACGACAGCGAACTCGCTACTCCGCGGCCCAAGCGACCGGCCGACGCCCTCGCGCTGGCGCGAGAATATTTCGACGAATGGTATCCCAGCGCGGGGGAGTTTTACGCCATGTTTGAGGCGGCCCAAAGCCAAGGGTTTGGGAAGAATGCGGCGTTTCAACTCCATCAGGCGACCGAGCGCCTTTATCACACGCTGCTGCTGACCTGCACGCTCTACACGCCGCACAGCCACAATCTGGAAAATCTGCGCAACCAGGCGAAGAAGATCGACCGGCGGCTCCTCTTTGTCTGGCCCGACGACGATAAGAAGTCGCGCCGCCGCTTCAGTCTTCTGAAGGACGCCTATGTGAAGGCGCGCTACTCGAAGCATTATCGGATCAGCGGCGAAGACCTGGCTTGGCTTGGCGAGCGCGTGCAGGAACTGAGCGCGATCGTCCGCGAAGTTTGCACCGAAAAACTGAGCGAACTTGAATGCGCTGTGGCGGAGGCGGGAACCGATTTGGTGACACGCCTCGAAGAGGAGACCCGGATCGGCAAAGGCGGGACCCTGGCGGCGCAGCTGTCGCGGCTCGACCTGATCGTGCTCGACGAGCTCGGTTATCTGCCGTTCGCCCGCTCGGGAGGGCAGTTGCTGTTCCACCTCATCAGCAAGCTTTATGAGCGGACCAGCGTCATCATCACCACGAACCTCGCCTTCGGCGAATGGCCGACCGTGTTCGGCGATCCCAAGATGACCACGGCGCTGCTCGACCGCGTCACCCACCACTGCGATATCGTCGAGACGGGCAACGACAGCTGGCGCTTCAAAAACCGCAGCTGACAGCCACCTTCGGCGCCTTCAAAAATCTATCTTGCGCTGCGCGCGCCTCCGGTCGGGCTACGCCCGCCCTCCGCCGCACGCAGCGCAAGGCCATCTTCAACAAACCAGCATCATATTATCCGAAAAGGGGGTCCCTCTTCGACGCCGATCGGGGGTCCCTTTTGAACACGATGACGTAATTGCTGCCGTTGTTCCCATTGGGGCGCGACAGCTGCAGGGTACGAGAAATCATCGTAACGGAGGAGCATCGCCATGAAGCACTATGTCGGACTGGACGTGTCGCAAAAGGAAACGTCGATTTGCATCGTCGATGAGGCAGGACGGCCCATTCACCAGGGCCGGGTGAAATCCGATCCGGGCGTGCTGGCGGCGGTCATCTCCAGGAAAGCTCCCAATGCCGAACGCGTCGGTCTTGAAACTGGCGCCATGTCGAGCTGGCTCTGGCATGAACTCAAGCGCACCGGTTTGCCCGTGGTCTGCATCGATGCGCGTCACGCCCATGCGGCCCTGTCCGTTCGCATGAACAAGAGCGACGAGAATGATGCTCGAGGCCTGGCGGAACTCGTCCGAGTCGGCTGGTATCGAGAGGTTGCCGTCAAGAGCGAGGAAAGCCAGACTGCGCGATCCATCCTCGTGTGTCGATCCCGATTGGTGCGAGTCCGACGCGATCTGGAAAATCAGATGCGCTCTATGCTTAAGGAATGCGGCTTGCTCTTTCCACGCGCAGCCGGCGGGCAGTTCCAACGGCGGGTCAACGACCTCATCGCCGATGGCCATGCTCTCGGCTCCATTCTTCGCCCGCTGCTATCCGTGCACAAGCAAACCTGCGGCGAGCTGGAAAGGATCGATCGAACCATTCGCCAGCTTGCGCGTGAGGATGAAACGACGCGGCGGCTGATGACCGTGCCAGGCATTGGCGTCGTCACGGCCCTGACATATCGTCACACGATCGACGACCCGACGCGCTTCCAGAATGCGGCAAAGGTCGGCGCTTATCTCGGGCTCACGCCCCGCCGAAAGCAATCGGGTGAAATGGACGTAACGGGAAAAGTCTCGCGCTGGGGCGACCGGCTGTTGCGCACCTATTTGTTCGAGGCGGCCAGCGTGCTGCTTCATCGAACCAAGCGGTGGTGCTCGCTTAAGGCGTGGGGGCTGCGGCTTGCAAAGCGAAGTGGCATGAAGAAAGCGCAGGTCGCCGTTGCCCGAAAACTCGCTATCATCCTTCATTGCATCTGGGTGGATGGAACCGAGTTCGAATGGGGGAAACGGCCTGCCTGACCGTCATACCTACCCTGAAATTGCAGGACTGACGCCAGACCTGTGATGATCCACCGGGACGGTGGTTGCGGTGACCTCGTTCAAACGGCTGCGGACTTCCAGGACCGCGTTGCGCACGTTGAGGCACCCGACCCGGACATCATCATGAGGCCATGACCTCGAAAAGGACCATGACCCCGGTTCGGATCAATACACAGGCTTGACAGAAACCCGCAATTAAAGGGCCGTTTGACACTTTGGACCGAAGACCCCGAACGTCTCGCCGAGAAACTAGCCCTTCGGTCCGGCGAAAAGACGTCAGCCCTAGAAGGCCTCGGGCGACTTCTGCGCGACAGTCAGAAGGCGCGCAGCGAGCGGCACGGCATCCGGCTCGACGGCGCGCGTGACGAGATGATGCGCCGCCGCGTTGAACGCGCCGAGCAACGCGCTGCACGCGAGCGAGGGTGGGAAGAGATACTCCGGCCAGCGAGCCTAGCCGAGCGGCTGGCGGGACGCGCCCATAAGATCGCCGACCGTTTCGACGGCTATCTCCGCGGGGTGCTCGCGGACCGCCCACCGGCTGAGCCTGAGAAAACGCCGTCGCCATCGCGCGAACCCTCCCGAGGACATGACCGATGAACGGCCAGGTGCTTGTCGTGACTGACGCGACTACGGCCGCAATCGCATGGCTCGCAACAGCCGTGCGACCAGGTGCTGCGCGCGGATACCGCACTGGGGGAGGCGTAAGGAAAATGCGGACTTGTCTTCTCCTGCTTTCTGCGCTCGGAACGGCGAACAGCGCCTTGGCGGGTTTGCCCAACGCCGCACGCGAAGCCGATGTTGCTGTCTGCATCCGTCAGGCGGCCAAGGGGCATAAATGGCTTGAGCGTACCCTTTGGGGACTGCGCGATCAGGAGGGCGGCTGGATCGGGGCAGCAGTCGCCAACACTAACGGCACGCATGATCTCGGGCCGTTGCAGGTGAACAGCTGGTGGGTTCCGAAAATTGCGGCGCTGGTGAAGCGACCGGAAGCGCATGTCCGATATTGGCTTCAGAATGATGCCTGCTTCAACGCCGAAGCCGCGCGCTGGATCTTCCTGTCCGGGCTTGCCGTCACCGGCGACTATTGGAAGGCGATCGGCGCCTATCATAGTCCAACGGCCTGGCGGCAGGCGCGCTACGCCAAAGGTGTCGCTCTGCATCTCCGAAAACGGTATGGAGACGCGGTGTGGTGAACTCTTGCTCCATGTCAGCGATACGGCTTCGTCCGGGCTCTTCACTCGAACCAAGGGCCGCTGAGCGGGTGGGCGAGGCGATGACGGGCAATCCGCACCAGCCGCTGCACGCGAAGCCGATAGGACGCATTTTCTCGTCGCCAACGCTTCGGCGCGATGGCATCCTTGAACAATTCTCGCGCTATATCCTGCTCGGTCGCACCGGTCAGGATTGCATCTCCAACCCGTAATTCCAATATCCATCGGGAAGCGCGGCGCTCGCGTGGAACCAGCGAGGCGGGAAGTCGGCCTTGTTCTGAAAGAGCCAGGAACTGGCGAAGCGCGTCCAGCTTGGATCTTGCCGATTCCACTCCGTGTAACTGATACTCGATCAAGGCTGGGCCGCCGAGCAGCGTTCCCCCATAGACATCGAGTCTGATGGCCCAGCGACCATCGCTGAACAGCCAGTGTTCGGCACGATCTGCGTCGATTTCGACGGACACGAAAGGTGCAATCGCGCGGATGTCGAAGAGGTCGGCGGAGGGCGCGCTTCTGGTTGCGAGGCGTCCCTTGAGTACTTTCGGGTCCATTCTGGTGCTCCAGATCGGCCTTGCCTGGGGGGAGGCGAGAGCTGGATCGACCCAGCCGAGGAGGCCAATGTCTTTCGGTGCATCGATGGGTAGGGATTCACGCGCGGCCCAGAGTGAGCGATAGATTTGGTTTCGCCTGAGCCATTCCCAGGCGAAGGCGCGGCGATCACAGCGCAGCAGCGCGTCATATCCATCGGATGCGCGCCAATCGGAGGCCGGCAAGTTGCAGGAGAATGGAAATGCGCGCTTGGGCCGGTTGATATATAGAGCATCGCGACGCTGTGGAGGTGCCTCCAACCCCATCACGCCTCATCCGCCTCGGGCGAACTGGTCGTGATGACGGATGGATGGCGGATATATCGCCGGCGCAAGACGAAAATCGAGCGACGAAGCGCGCGTGTTCGCCGAGGCGGACCTATGGTTTGGATGGCGTGAATTCACGATCGACCCCGAATAGGCAGCGCATCTAGCGCCTTTGACCTATCTCATGGGTCATCGATATCGTTCGCCGCTACCCCCGGAGTTTCCGGTGCGAATTTCCGGGGGCAATCAAATTTTGTTCACCGTCGTCAAGCAGTTCGGCGCATCACTTCCATTGAAGCACCAACCCGCAACTCGCCCATTTCATCATTCGATTGTTTGTGAAGGCCAAGCCTGCCGCTCAATACTCGTGCGGCCCCGCAATTTTTTGCTTCATATTCGAACCGCGAGGGGATCGATTTTTGACAGTCGCATTTTCGAGCCTCTTCAAGCCCCGTCCCTCGTCCCAGCTTGTCTACCGCGCTGAACCTTCGGTTTTTCGCGCAGCCAATACCGGGATTTGTTCGGGCGCATGTCGATCGAAGAGGCACATCCAGATGGCGCGATGCAGGATGTCACATTCCGGCGGCTTTGCTTTTGTCGCATGCTTCTTGCCGAACGACGGATCATTGCCCGATATCTCAAGAAATGCGACTGGAGCCACGCGGAATGGATCATGTTGCTGGAACTCTATATCGCGGATGCGGCCGACAAGCCGCTGTCGGTTTCGAGTCTGGGATATGCCAGCGGTGTTTCGCTCCCGACGGCAACGCGGCTTGCCGTCGGTCTGGAATCAAAGGAATTTGTCGATCGTGACCGCGACGCGTTCGATGGGCGCCGGATCAATGTAACACTTGCTGCTCGCGGACGAGCTACAATGCGATGCATCCTTGATGATTGCGGAAAACTTCGAGCGTTAGCGCCCGAAAATTAGCTTTCAATCCTTCAGGCGCTAGCGTTGATGGTGGCTTCAATCGCTTCCAGCCCTCCGAGGAGATCATCGAAACGGGGCGGCGCGTTCATGAACATCTCGGACATCGCGTCATAATCTTCCGCGAGCCTATCGCGAACGAGACCGGTTGCGGCAATCCGTAAGGTCCCCAGTCGCGCGGTCTCATACCAGGCTGACTTGTCGGCAAACATCAGGCTTTTGTTGCGCACCACCTGTGGGAGCAGTTCGGGACGGGCGAGAGCCGCTTTTGTAACGCCGGCCCGATCGAGCATCAGCACGTCATAATAATGGCGCGACATTCCATCGCGTAATTTGCCGTTGTGGTGAAGGGCATGGAGGATCGTGATCTTCTCCCAATAGGTTCGTTCGACCGCCAGCGTCGGCACCTCGGTAACTGCATCGGGCAGCTCTTCGGGAAAGTCTTCGGCAAGATAGGGTGAAATCGGACGCAGTTCGAATGGCTCGGTTTCTCCCCGCGCCCCGAACTCGAGCTTGATGCGAGGCTTGATATAGCCGCTCCCATTCGCGCCGCCATAATTCTCTCCGTAGGCAAGACCATACCCCGATGTCGGAGGATAAGTGAAGAGCAAGGTCTGCCCGTCCTTGTCTTCTGGATCGAGCTCAAGCCTCCAACCTTCCGCCGTTCCCAGCCCCACCTCGATTTCGCGCGCCAGCAACGGGTGCGCGAGCGTCTGTACAAAAGCTTGCGCCGCGGCCTTCAATGCCTTTGTGCGACGGTCTCGCTCCTTTCCGCTGATATCATCCTGCATGGGGGAGAGAACATCGTCGAGCTTGGGGGCCGAGCGACTAATGGTTAGATCGACATCTTCGGAAAACCGCTCGATGATACCGTAGGCCTTCGATAGCGATGTCCCTCCCTTGAAGGTCAACTGGCCGACAAGATCGGGGCAGGCCACCAGGCGCCGGAGAATCCAGCAAACCCAGAAGTCCTTTTCGATGATGATGGCGGTGAGATCGCGCCGTGCCGCCGCTTCTGCGATGAAGGCCCGCCGGTTAGCGACATCGCTGCGCGCGAACTCATCCATGACGCGCTGCTTCGATCTTGAGTACGATATCCGCCATCCAGCCGGACATCTCGGGCCGGGCTTGAACAAGACGCTTCATGGAATTGTCGTCCAGGCGTGCCGCGAAGTAGCGAACCTTGTCGTCATCGACACCGCCCTTCCCGAGATGAGCAAGCGCCTGCAGAACCGTGTTGGCGGCGTCGGAGCCATTGTCGAGAACCGGCGCCCTGCTGTGCTTGAGGGTGAGGCTGCGCCCGCCAGCGCGTTTGACTCGGGTCCGACCTGTTGTGGCATAGCTTGCTTTGGCGGGAACTTGCGTCGAAAACCCGAGACTGTTCGCGGCCGAAGCGCCGGAGGGCGCCAGCTTGTCGCCACTTTGGACAGCAAGCGCGTCGGCGACGCGTGCCGGATCGGGACTGAGAAGGCCGAGCTTGTCATGTTGGCGGGGATAGTCATAAAGACCGCGGCCGATACGGCGAATATTACCGGCATGCGCAAGGCGCGAAAGCGCCATGTCGACCGACCCGCGAGTGCCGAAGTCGATGAAATGTCTGGGCGTAAAGACCCAGCCGCGGCCTTTGCCGCGCACGCGCTTCATGATCCGATCAGCCATGGCAGGCATTGAGCCCACTCCTTTCTGTTAGAAAATAGCATATAAGTTTCTAACAAGCTATAGTCGATTAGTTCCGCAATTTTCACCGTTCCAAACGCTGCGCGTGGTCAAGCATCCATTCCGCTCAATGTCAGGCCCATAAGGAGAGAGGGTGATGTGTTGGCGTTCGGAGGGGCAGCGAAAGAGGGGCATGCTCTGCCCGACAAGGAGGACGCAATTGTTCAACCTCAACGCCACTTTGGATTCCGTTGCGCGGCCACGCATGGTAAGCTCGCCAGAGAGGAGTGCTATGCAGGCCAATCTGTCTTCCGAGCCCTCAAAGGCCGAAATGCCACCGCCAGTGCTTGGTGATTGGCTTTGGAAGCCTTGGTACGCCAAAATCTGGTGGGCAGCGATTCCGCTTTACTGGGCAATCACGATGGCCTCGCTCAAGATTCCAGCGCTGGCGTCGTTTTTTGAGACCGCGCTTGTCGGCTATCTCAATGTTCTGTTCTTCCCGATGACGGCGCTGCTCGTGCTTGGCTTCGGATTTGTCCGTGCCCGGCTCGATGCACCTACGGCGGATCGCGGAGATCCTTTAACCGATGAGGAAATCGACGAACTGGAGCGCCTGAGGGTCGAACAAGAGATGCTGTGGAATCCACCCGATCACTTGCGCCCCGTCGGCGACATTTACGACCCATTTTCGGGAACAAGCTATATCGGCAACCCCCTCAGCCCCAACAACGGGTCGCGAATTTAGCGTCTCTTATAGCTGCTATCGCCGTCGAACGGACCGTTTGCTGTCAAACGGCCCTTTAATTGCGGGTTTCTGTCAAGCCTGTGTATTGATCCGAACCGGGGTCATGGTCCTTTTCGAGGTCATGGCCTCATGATGATGTCCGGGTCGGGTGCCTCAACGTGCGCAACGCGGTCCTGGAAGTCCGCAGCCGTTTGAACGAGGTCACCGCAACCACCGTCCCGGTGGATCATCACAGGTCTGGCGTCAGTCCTGCAATTTCAGGGTAGGTATGACGGTCAGGCAGGCCGTTTCCCCCATTCGAACTCGGTTCCATCCACCCAGATGCAATGAAGGATGATAGCGAGTTTTCGGGCAACGGCGACCTGCGCTTTCTTCATGCCACTTCGCTTTGCAAGCCGCAGCCCCCACGCCTTAAGCGAGCACCACCGCTTGGTTCGATGAAGCAGCACGCTGGCCGCCTCGAACAAATAGGTGCGCAACAGCCGGTCGCCCCAGCGCGAGACTTTTCCCGTTACGTCCATTTCACCCGATTGCTTTCGGCGGGGCGTGAGCCCGAGATAAGCGCCGACCTTTGCCGCATTCTGGAAGCGCGTCGGGTCGTCGATCGTGTGACGATATGTCAGGGCCGTGACGACGCCAATGCCTGGCACGGTCATCAGCCGCCGCGTCGTTTCATCCTCACGCGCAAGCTGGCGAATGGTTCGATCGATCCTTTCCAGCTCGCCGCAGGTTTGCTTGTGCACGGATAGCAGCGGGCGAAGAATGGAGCCGAGAGCATGGCCATCGGCGATGAGGTCGTTGACCCGCCGTTGGAACTGCCCGCCGGCTGCGCGTGGAAAGAGCAAGCCGCATTCCTTAAGCATAGAGCGCATCTGATTTTCCAGATCGCGTCGGACTCGCACCAATCGGGATCGACACACGAGGATGGATCGCGCAGTCTGGCTTTCCTCGCTCTTGACGGCAACCTCTCGATACCAGCCGACTCGGACGAGTTCCGCCAGGCCTCGAGCATCATTCTCGTCGCTCTTGTTCATGCGAACGGACAGGGCCGCATGGGCGTGACGCGCATCGATGCAGACCACGGGCAAACCGGTGCGCTTGAGTTCATGCCAGAGCCAGCTCGACATGGCGCCAGTTTCAAGACCGACGCGTTCGGCATTGGGAGCTTTCCTGGAGATGACCGCCGCCAGCACGCCCGGATCGGATTTCACCCGGCCCTGGTGAATGGGCCGTCCTGCCTCATCGACGATGCAAATCGACGTTTCCTTTTGCGACACGTCCAGTCCGACATAGTGCTTCATGGCGATGCTCCTCCGTTACGATGATTTCTCGTACCCTGCAGCTGTCGCGCCCCAATGGGAACAACGGCAGCAATTACGTCATCGTGTTCAAAAGGGACCCCCGATCGGCGTCGAAGAGGGACCCCCTTTTCGGATAATATGATGCTGGTTTGTTGAAGATGGCCTTGCGCTGCGTGCGGCGGAGGGCGGGCGTAGCCCGACCGGAGGCGCGCGCAGCGCAAGATAGATTTTTGAAGGCGCCGAAGGTGGCTGTCAGCTGCGGTTTTTGAAGCGCCAGCTGTCGTTGCCCGTCTCGACGATATCGCAGTGGTGGGTGACGCGGTCGAGCAGCGCCGTGGTCATCTTGGGATCGCCGAACACGGTCGGCCATTCGCCGAAGGCGAGGTTCGTGGTGATGATGACGCTGGTCCGCTCATAAAGCTTGCTGATGAGGTGGAACAGCAACTGCCCTCCCGAGCGGGCGAACGGCAGATAACCGAGCTCGTCGAGCACGATCAGGTCGAGCCGCGACAGCTGCGCCGCCAGGGTCCCGCCTTTGCCGATCCGGGTCTCCTCTTCGAGGCGTGTCACCAGATCGACGGTGTTGAAGTAGCGGGCGCGAGCGCCCCTTCGCACGACATTGGCGGTGATCGCGATGGCGAGGTGGGTCTTGCCTGTCCCCGTGCCGCCGACCAGCACGATATTGCGGCGAGGCGGGAGGAAGGAGCCATCGTGAAGGGAGCGGATCATCTCCTCATTGATCGGTGTGCCCTCGAAGCTGAACCGCTCCAGGTCCTTCACCACGGGCAGCCTCGCAGCCGTCATCCGATAGCGGATGGAGGCTGCATCCCGGTGGGTCGCCTCAGCACGGAGCAGGTCGGTCAGTATCTCCATGGTGGTGCGCTTGCGCTGGAGGCCGGTGGTGACCGCCTCGTCGAACGCCGCCGCCATGCCCTTGAGTCCGAGGCCGCGCATCGTGTCGATCATATCATGCCGCTGCATCATAGCCTCGCAGCAGATCATAGCGGGCACAGTCGGCGAGCGGAGGATGCTGCAGCATCCGGTCTTCCGAAGTGACGATGCTGTGGGGTGTCGCCGGCTCGCGGCGCCGGGAGAGGATGTTGAGGATCAGCTCGTCGCTGGCCGTTCCGTTCGCCAACGCTTCGCGCACGGCAGCCTCTACCGGCTCCAGGCCATCGGTGAGCACCGCCGAGAGGACCCGCACGAACCTGCGATCCGCCTCGTCCCCGGTGCCGAGCCTTCGCCGTAATCGATGCAACGCGGGCGGCAGATCCCAGTCCTGGAACGGCGCCCCGTTACGGAGCGCGCCGGGCTTGTGCGCGAGGACCGGCAGATAATGCCAAGGATCGTAGATGGTGCGGTTCCGACCGAAGTGGCGCTCATGCTCCCCGACGATCTCTTCGCCGCAACGGATGACGATACGATCGGCATAGGCACGCACCTGCACGGTCCGGCGCGCGGCCGTCGACATGACCGAGTAGCGGTTCCGATCGAAGCTGATGAGGCAGGTGCCGGTGACGGCATGCTCGCTCTCATGGAAGCCGTCGAACGGTGCCAGGATCGGCTGCAGGGCCGGTCGTTCCATCTCCAGCGCCTCGGCGACGGTGATGTCGCTGCGCTCGGGGTGGGCGTGATGCTCGGCCCAGCGTCGGCACTCCGCCTCCAGCCACCCGTTGAGCTCGGCCAGGCTGGCGAACCGAAGCCGCGGCTGGAAGAAGCGGCCCCGGATCGTCTGGACTTGCTGCTCAACCTGGCCCTTCTCCCATCCCGCTGCTGGTGAGCAGGCCGTCGGCTCGACCATGTAATGATCGGTCATGATCAGGAAGCGGCGGTTGAACACGCGCTCCTTGCCGGTGAACACGCTCGTCACCGCCGTCTTCATATTATCGTAGATACCGCGCCGGGGCACGCCGCCGAAGAAAGCGAACGCCCGAGCATGGGCATCGAACAGCATCTCCTGGCTCTCACGCGGATAGGCCCGGACATAAGGCGTGCGCGATGCGCAGAGACGAGCGTGCGCAACCTTTATCCGCATCGGCTTGCCGGCGATCTCCACATCCTCATGGCTCCAGTCGAACTGGTAGGCCTCGCCGGGCTGGAAGGTCATCGGGATGAACGCCGGTGCACCTTCGCCGGCATCCTTCCGACGCGCAGCACGCCAGCGCGCCGCATAGCGGCGCACCGCGTCATAGGAACCTTCGAACCCTTCACGCGCAAGCAGATCATGGATACGCGTCATCCGCAGCCGGTCGCGGCGACCTCGCGCCTCGTTCTCCTCGAGAAGCACATCGAGCCGTTCCTGATAGGGGCCAATCCGCGGTAAAGGCTGGACTTTGCGCTGATAGTTGAACGCCGCCTCCGGCGACCGGATCGCTTTGCGGACGACCTTCCGCGACAAACGAAGGTCACGAGCGATCGCCTTGATCGCCTTACCCGCTGCATGCTCACGCCGAATCCGAACCACTGTCTCCACGATCAACATCCCGTTCTCGCCAACTGATCAAAACCAGTCGGCCGACTAAATCCCCGGGATGAAGGGGTCCTTTTTGCACGCCGATCACCCCACGAAGGGGGTGCCTATTGCACGCTGATCCTCACGTTTGCCAAGTCAGTTGAAAATCGCCCTTTGTCGAGGATCGTTGATTGTTCCAAGGACGTCATGGGGCCGGTGATGTCGGCCGTCCCACGCGCGGAGTCTGCCTGACCAAGATAGCGATTTCGCAGACCTGTTTCTCCGAGCACTTGGCGGTTTAGTTCCCGCGTAAAGGAGGCTTCCGGATTTGCAGAGCGCGCTGCGGCGCGCTCGGCGTTTGCGATCGCTGTGCGTACATCATAGTTCATGATGTCCAGCGATGCCTGAGCACTCTCGTTGCTGATTCCCACGTCGCGGCTCGTAAATCCAACGCTTGCGCCAACCTTCCCCGATCGTCCGGTCTGCGACCGCGCACTTCCTTTCTGCCCGCCGCCGCGGGAGGCATAGTCGCTGCTATGTGCGCTTGCCCCCATATCGCCGCCCACTGTCGTTCCCATTGAGACCTGATCCTGCGCAGATCGTGATATTGACCGCTGCCACCCCGTCTGCGCGACGATCGCCGACACATCGCGCTGCAGCGTGTCGGCGACCTGCGGATTGAGGCGCCATTCGCCCTTGCTATCCATCTCGAATCCGCCCTTCAGCCAGTTGGCCATCATCGCCTGACCCTCGTCTCCACTGCTCAGCATATGCTCGATCGTATCGGGTCCGGCCTGCTTGCCAGCCTCATACTTGGTGCTGGTGTCGCTCCGCGCCGATTGCGCGAACCCGGTGCTGCTCGACACAAGGAGGTCGTTATCGGCAAAGCTGAACCGCGCGCGGCCGCCTGCGGCGATCGCGCCATATTGGCTGTCGTTGATCAGCCCGGCCCGGTGAAGTTGCGCGGCAACCTCCGGCGAAACGTTGAGATTAAGGTCGCCATTCTGCGACATTGCGAGCTGACGCTTCGTCATCGTGATGCCCTCGGCGCGCAGCAGGCCCTGCATGCGCGACAATCGCTCATTGTCGACGATGCGCGTCAGCCGCTCGTTGCGTGCGCGGTCGGCGATGCCCGCAGCGCCGCTTTCGGCCATATCGACCTGATTGCCCGCTGTGCGGCTGAGCGCCCCGATGAACGCATCGAGCTTCGCTGCCTCGCGCGTCGACACGCCGGCGGCCGCTGCGCCTTCGGCATAGCCGAAATTGTCGCTCTGCCTCCGCTGCTCGCCGATGCGGGCCGCGCCGCGGACACCGCCATGGCCGACCTCGCGCTGGGCATCGAGCTTGCCCGACCGCTCGGCAAAGTCATAGCCCGCCGCCTCTCGCGTCCGGCCATAGACGCTCGTGCCTTCGCGACCGGCCTCGGCGGTCGCGCCGTCGGCTGTGCCGAGCTGCACCGACGCGTTGTACATTTCGAGGGCGCGCATGACATGGGCCTCGTTGCGGCCCGGCGAGCGCGAGAGTGAGGAGATCGCCGTCGAGCGCGCCTCGCCCGACAACGTGTTGATGAACCCGATGCGTCGCGAGGTTTCGTCGACGGAGAGGCCGAGCATGGCTGCCGCGTTCCGTTGACCTTCATTGTTGCCGGTGCGCCATGCCTGTTCGGTCTTGACATTGCGCCGCTCGATCCCTGCGACATTATCGCCGGCGTAATCGCGGCGGCCTTCCATCGCGCCGACATTGACCTGTGCACCGGTGAGGTCGTTTCGCAGCATCTGTTCCTGCTCGAAGCTGTTGGCGATGAGCTTGGCGAAAGTCGGGTCGGCCGACGCCTGTGCGATCACGGACGACGCCTTGAGATCGGCGTCCTTGCCAACATAGCCATGGCGCTCGAAGTGCCGCCGCGCCCCCTGGAACATCATGTCGTAGGCGCGGGTGTCGCCGAATGCCTTCCATTGCACCATGTTCTGCGTGAAAGCCGCGAACGCCCGCTCACCCGATTGCCTCTCACCGAAATAACTGGTGCCGAGGCCGCGGAGCGCATCCTTCTCGGCAAAATTGTGAATCGCGGAGGTGGTCGCGTTGGCGCGCACGGCTGCGGCGGTGGCAGGGTGCGAGAGGTCGCGGCCGACGAGGGCAGGGGCGAGGCCGCCAAGCTCGCGCGCGGCATCGGTCGCGCCGAGCGCGAAGCCCGTCGTTCCCGCTGCGCCGGGCGTGCGATCAGCCAGATAGCCGCCGGCGGCGCCGAACGCGCGGTTGCTGCCGAGCGTCGACCGTTCCCCGAAGTCCCCGAAGCTCGATACCGCGCTGCGCCGCGCCATCGTGCCGGTCGCGGAGGCCTGCGCTTCGAGCGCCTGCGCGCGGCCTTCGTGCGTCATGATCGGCGTCGCCGCCGCAGTCCCCTGGCCCTGGGCGCCGAGCGCGCCGCTGGTGAAGGAGGTGAAGACATTGCCCGAGAAGCGGAACACGGTGAACACGAAGGCGCCGGCCAGCCCCGCCGCCGCGGTGCGAAAGCTGCCGAAGATCGCGAGCGCCTTCATCGCAGAGGAGGGCGCGAGCATCCAGGCGTTGGCGGCGACATGGTTGGAGCGCATCTCGGCGAGCACGTCCATCGCGCGGCCGAGGGTGAGTTGGTAGATACCGGCGTCAATCACGCCCCACATGGCGACGAATACGAACAGGCCGAGCGCGAAGCTCGCCACGCGCAGGTTGATCGGGGTCAGGATGAAGAGCAGCGCGATCGGCATCATGAACAGCATGATCCCGAACACGGTCGCCCGGATCGTCGGCATCCACTCGTTGGCGGTCGACATGGTCGCAAGACCGCTCGAGACGACCGCGCGGTTGGCCATGACCCTTGCCGCGGTCGCCGGGCTGTCCTCGAACAGCACGTCGCCGACCGCGTTCCCGAGATTGATGTTGGTCATCAACTGCTGGAGCGTCAGCGGCGTGCCGAGCATCTTGTCGCCGAGCGCGCCGAGGTTCGAGCGGCAGCGCTGAAGCTGGCCCGCGTTGCTCACATCATAGCCCGTTCGCTCGCACACCTGCCGACTGTAATCCTCGAACAGCGCGGGATCGGATAGCCGGTCCGAGATATAGGTCCAGGCTTCGGTGCAGCTCACGGTCGTGCCGCCCTTGTCGGTCGCGGTGAAGACGGTGCTGAAGGTCGCCGGTCCCGCCATCGCGGCGAATGCTGCGGGAAGATCGTTCGTGGTCCGGAAGAGCTGGTCGTCGTCGATGCCATAGGCGGGCGACACGCGCGCGACCGGATAGCATTGCCGCACATAGTCCTTGATCGTCGCATCAAGGAAGCTGTCGGTCATGGGACCGCGCGGGGAGACGGCGTTCAGGAACAGGTCGAAGCTGTGCCCCCCCGCGCCGAATTCCAGCTTGGCATTGGGATCGATCGTGTTGTCGTCGATCGTCTCTGCGATCGCTCGCTCCATCATGTTGGTGACGCCCGCGACCAGCACGATCAGGTTCGGGACGTCGCCGACGGGCTGATAGGCGTTGCGGACCCGGTCGTAGACATGGACGGTGCCCGTCGTCGCGACGAGGCCGACGAAGAGCCCGACGCCGACGAGCGTCTGGAAGCCGAAAGCCACGATGCCCATGCCGTTGCCGCGGACGCTCGCGAGCAGCGCGCCGAGCGCGATCCCGGCAACCGCGATGATGAAGACGAGCGTCTCGTAGCGCGGGTCGGCGAAGATCATCGAGACGAGGCGGAAGGCGTCGACCGTCTCGTTGAACCCGTCATAGGTGTGGAAGCTCGTTTCGAGGGCGAACGCCGCGGTCGGCGCCAGAGCGGTGAAGGCGGCGAGGAGCGCGGAAAGGGTGTGGGCGCGCATGGCGGTCAGCGAATGCGGTTGGCGGCGGCGCCGGCGGCGTCGCGCGCGTCACGGTCGCGCTGTCGGACGAGACCGGAGTAATTGGCGGAGAGGTTGGTCTGTTCGAGGGCCGCCATGTAGGATTGGCGCATCTGTGCGCGTTGGCGCAGCACCTCGTCGCGCAGACCCTGCAACTGCTCGATCCCCTTGGTGAGAATACGCGTCTGGCAGATATTGGCATTTCCGGCGTCGGCCGCGCCCGCGGCCGTGGTGCCGCGCTCGGCGTTCGATAGCGCGAAGTCGATCGAGCGGGTGAGGTCGTTGAGCATCTGGTAGGCGAGGGTGAGCGCGACCAGTTCATCGGTATCACCGATCACGCTGTCCTCGACGCCTTCGCGCACACCCCATTCGAGCATCCGGTAGACCGGTAGCGTCTTCACATTGGCGACGAACTGGCGTTCCTCGGCCGTCAGCGCCGAGCGCGTGCGGATCTTCGTCGCGATCGCCTGCATGCGCTCGCGCGCGAGGATCAGCGCGCCGCGGCCCGGCCCGTCGATCTGGCAGTCGGCGCCGGTCGGCGGCATGTTGAGCGCGCGCGACTGGACGCGCCCGGTCAGGAAATCGTCGACGCCTTCGGTCTCCTGGCGCGGGCAGGCGGGGATCGCCGAGAAGAGCGGCACCTTGTCGGTCGTATCCCAGCGCATATAGACGTCGCCGACCCGCGCCCGCATGACGCCGGTCCACTCGCCGGCGCCGACGCGCGCCGCGGCGTGGGCGAGGAGCGAGCCGGTACGGAAGATGTCGGTGACCTCCCACGGGCAGTTGGCGAGTGCGCCCTTCAAATCCTCGGTCGGGTTGTTCTGGTTCGCCTGGATCTTCTCGCGGCTCTGCTGATAACTCTTCGCATAGCCTTCCTTGATCGACTTGTAGCCGGTCATCTCCTCGATGATGCCCGACATATTGTCGTCGCCCTTGGCGATCTGGACCATGCGGTTGGCGAGGCGGCAGTCGTTGACCTGGATCGAGTTCAGGAAGTTCGTCGCCGCCTCCATCTTCGAGATGATGTTGCCCATCTTCTCGTCGAGGGTCTCGAGGAGATACTGGAACGCCACCGCGGGCGCGGCCTGCAATATGCTCTCGAGTTTCTGGACGAGGTAGTCGGGATCGAGGAAGGACATGCCGCCGAGGAACATGTCGATTCCGCCGCAACCCGCCTTCACCTTGGGGAGAGTCAGACTCATCAGATAATCGTTGTGGACGTCGACGCGGCCCGAGAGGCCGCCGGCTGTCACATAACCGCGCGCCTGGTCCTCGAAGCTGCCGGGCGACGTATAGGTGACATTGTCGAACCAATGCTCCGCCCAGCTCTGCGCCGCAGCGGGCGTCGCGGCGCTTGCCGAGGAAAGGGCTAGGGCGATCAGCGGCAGGCGAAAGCGGGCGGTCGGCATGTTCGACGTCCTTTGGTCTGGTGCAGGTAAGGGAAGAGCTGAGTTGCCATGCTCAGCGCCTCGGGCGGTTGGGCGGGACGGCGCCAACGATCCCCGTGAATTTCGAGAGCGCGCGAACGCCGACGGCAGGGCGAACCCCGGTCAGCATCTTGGCGGCCAAGTATAGGTTACGCGCGAGGTTCGGCGCATGGTCGGTCCCGATGGCGATAGGAATAATGCGGTTCTGATCGGCCGCCGGGCGCACCCAGGTGACGGGATGACCGATCCACGGCAGCCCGAGTCGGCCCGAGCGCAGCATTGCTTCCTGTTCGCCGATCGCGCGTACCTCCCAGCCATAGCGAGCGCGAAGACCGGCGAGTTTCGCCCAGAGGTCCGCGCAAGGCGCACAGCCGGGCGCCGTGCTCATCTCGATGACGAAGATGCCGCGTTGGCCTCGCAGCGTCTCGGCGAGGTCCGGGGGGAAGGCGCGTGTTATGGGCACTCGGCCCAGCCAGTTCCGCATCTCCGCCATCGTCGCGACCGGGTGGACCGCAGCTCGTGCAGCAATCTCGCGACTGACCATTTGGGCGCCTGCGGGCGAGCCGAGCATGATCGCCACACTTGCTGCCAGGAGGATGTTAGTCCGCCAGAACCCGCCTTGCAGGTAAGGGTAATTTACCTTACATTGAAAGGCGGAAAGGGTATTACGTATGAACGCAGTCACGATCACGACGAAGGGGCAGATCACGCTGAGGAAGGAGTTGCTCAGGCATCTCGGCGTCCACCCCGGCGACAAGATCAGCCTCGAGAAACTGCCCGACGGTCGGATCGCAATTCGGCCGATGATGAAAGCCGGCAAGATTTCGGAGGTTTTCGGGATGCTCAAGCGGGACGGCCAAAAGCCGCTCTCGATCGACGAGATGAACGAGATTATCGCAAAAGGATGGGCTGGCGAACGGTGAATATCATTGCCGACACCAACATCCTCGTTCGCGCAATTGCGGATGACGACAAAATTCAAAGCCCGATCGCCAAGGCGCAACTCGATGGGGCTGAACTCGTCGCGCTTACGCTGCCGGCGCTTTGCGAACTCTGCTGGGTATTCCTTCGCGGGTACAAGGTGAGCCGAGAGGACTTGGCCGGATCGATCCGGGTCCTGATTTCTGCGGACAATGTGAAAGTGGACGTGCAAGCCGTCGAAGCCGGGCTCGCCATGCTGGATGCGGGCGGAGACTTTGCCGATGGCGTCATCGCCCACGATGGCCAATGGCTCGGCGGTGAAACCTTCGTCAGCTTTGACCGAGGCGCCGTTGGTTTGCTGCAGAAGCACGGACAGACCGCAATAATCCCCAAATGATTGCATGTCCGCGCTGGGTGCGTTGCAAACTGTTGTAATAGCCCCCGTCATCGCCGCGGCTCCATTCCGATCCCAACGAGATCGCCCCTGAGCACGCGCGGGTCGGTCGCTGACACTGGCCCATTCGACAGCGCGTCGAAGAAGCCGTCTTCCTCGCCCGCGCCGGTCAGGAACTGCTCGGGCCGAATGTCGCCGAGCAACAGCCGGACCGCCTGGTAGGTCGTCTGGGTGAGATTGGGATAGGATTCGACGCCGCTCGCGATCACCATGCGCTGCGCGCTGCCGCGACGGATCACCATCGTCGTCGGAGTAACCTCGACCCCAAAGCGCTGGCCGAGTTCGGGGCGCTGGTCGATGTCCATCTGCGTTACCTGCCAGCCGGTCTCTTCGCGGAACCGCTCGAGGATCGGCCATTGCACGCGGCAATAGCCGCACGAGGCGCGCGAGAACATCACCAGCGCAAACTGTCCGGCATTGGCGCGCAGATAGTGGCGCCGGATCGCGTCTTTCTCGGCTCCCATTGCCGAACGTGCGTCGCCGACCATGGGGTTGGCCGACTTGGAATTAAGCTCGGGATTCTGAAGCAGGGCGATCTGCGTGACGCCCGCGAACGCCCGCGCTTTCCTCCGCGCGAAGTCCTGCAACCGCCAGAAGTCCGCGACCGCATCGACGGAGAGCACCGTCGCGGCATAGTCGCGCTGCTGTTCGATCAGCTTGCGGATCTTCGGTGGCGTCCAGGTCGCGAGCTCCGCCATTGGCGGGATCGTGGGTTTTACGAGCGCGTCGGGATCGGGCTCGCTCGGCTCCGGCGGCGGCGCTTGGTACCACCAATAGCCCTGTTTCAGCTCGGGCGCGCGGGAGGAGGATGGGTTTTGCGCGAGCGCGGCGGTTGTGGTGGAGAGGGCGATGCTGGCGAGAAGGAGCGCCCGCATCACAGCACCTTCACCACGCGAGAGAGCCGCGCGATCGAAACCGGGCCATAATAGCGGCTGTCGAACCCGCTCGGATGCGAGGAGCCGACATAGATGGTGCCGGGCTTGATCAGCCCATTGTCCGGGCGCCAGTAATCGAGCTTCTGGCCATTCCGCCCATAGGGCTTGGTCACTCCCAGCAATTTGCCGTCGCAATAATACCAACCATCCATTGCGTCCGGCGCGATCATGGAGGGTTTCTCGATCAGCGAGATGCGCTCGCTTGGCATGCAGAGCGCGCGCTTCGTCACGTTGATCGGCTCGGGACCGGCCAGCGGATGCGACAGCTTGAACATGACGAGGTCGCCCTTCGTGATCGGGCCGGGGTTCGACCGCACCGCCCAGGCGTCGATCGACGGCGACATGACGAGCGTGATTTGCTGGACGGCCCAGCTGGCAAACAAGCCGAGCGGGATCACGAGCGCACAGGCTTTCCACAGCCGGTCGGGCCGCGTCGGCTCGCCGAGGCCTTCGGCACCGAGCGCCACGGCCGTGCGCCGCGGCAAATTCTTGAGGCCGATGGCCAGCTGCTTACCGGCCTTCCAGGCGAGACTGAGCATCGCGCACCTCCTCCTTTCCACCAAGACGGGCGATTCCTTCGAGCAAGCCAGAGAGCGCGGCGTCGCCGTAAACGACGCGGCCCGCGCGGGGGCTTTCGTCCTCGCGCTCGCAATAAGGGAGCACGGGATCGCCGGGGATCATCGCTAGCGCGGGAACGCGCGTGACGCCATGCTGCCGGAACACGAGCGGATCGACGATGAGCTGGACGTCGCGCATCGCGCAGGCCGGGCCTTCGCAGCCGGGATCGAGCCGGAGGATTTCGGCGGTCAGCTTCGCCATCGGCGCGACCTTGGTCATCCCGCCCGGCATTCCGCGGAACGCGATCACGCCGCGCGCCTTCTCGAGCTGAGCGGCATAGGTGCGCAGCGTCGCCGTGGGCATAGAGGAGGAGGCGAACAGCACCGGCACCCACCCCGTCGCCGCTGGTGCAGGACCGGCGTCGGCGACGGCCTTCATGTCGGGCGCTTCGAGGCCCAGCGCCTGTTCGAGGCGCTTCGCCATCGCTGCGCGCTCAGCGGCGAACCGGTCCTTGCCCGCTTCCATCGCCTTGCGGGCGCGGGATTCCATCGCGGGAGAGGGCGCCTGGCTCCGCAGCACTTCGAAGGCGCGGCGGCGCTCGGCTTCGGTCGGCTTGGGCAGTTCGGACGGCCCCGCCTGCGGTTCCGCCTTGCGCCGTTCGATGGCTCTGCGCAGCCGGTCCATCGCGGCATCGCCCTCCATCTCTATTCCGACGCGCGCTGATGGAGGAGCCTTTTGGTCGGGTGCCCCCGGCGATATCTGCGCTGCCGCGAGGCTCGCGAAACCCATCGCGCCGCCGATCGTCAGCGCGATCGCGAAGCGCACGTCAGCGGCCGATGGCCTGGTAATAGGCATCGATACGTTCCTTCATGTCGATTTGAATGTCAGCCTGCGCGCGGGCCTCGATCTCGGAATAATATTCGGACAGGTCCATCTTGGAGAAGTCGAGCGCCTGGAACTCCTCGGTGGTGACACGCCTCGAAGAGGAGACCCGGATCGGCAAGGGCGGGACCCTGGCGGCGCAGCTGTCGCGGCTCGATCTGATCGTGCTCGACGAGCTTGGATATCTACCGTTCGCACGCTCGGGAGGGCAGTTGCTGTTCCACCTCATCAGCAAGCTCTATGAACGCACCAGCGTCATCATCACCACCAACCTCGCCTTCGGCGAGTGGCCAACCGTCTTCGGCGATCCCAAGATGACCACGGCGCTGCTCGACCGCGTCACCCATCACTGCGATATCGTCGAGACCGGCAACGATAGCTGGCGCTTCAAAAACCGCAGCTGACCGCCACCTTCGGCGCCTTCAAAAATCTATCTTGCGCTGCGTGCGCCTCCGGTCGGGCTACGCCCGCCCTCCGCCGCACGCAGCGCAAGGCCATCCTCAACAAACCATCATCATATCCCAAAAGGGGGTCCCTCTTCGACGCCGATCGGGGGTCCCTTTTGCGCGCCGATTGACAGACATGGCAGCCCTTTCCGATCCGAACGCAGCTTGCAGTGCTAGACGCGATCCCCGAAATTCGCGGATCGCGGCCAGATCACTTCTTTTCCTGGAGTGTATGCGTCAAACGGGGAACCGCGTCGAACAAATCCGCAACCAGGCCAAGATCGGCGATCTGGAATATCGGCGCGTCTTCGTCCTTGTCGATTGCTATGATCGTTCCCGAATCCTTCATTCCTGCAAGATGCTGGATGGCGCCCGATATCCCGATGGCGATATAGACGTCCGGAGCGACTATTTTGCCGGTTTGACCGATCTGATAGTCATTGGGCACATAGCCCGCATCGACCGCTGCGCGGCTGGCGCCGACCGCTGCGCCAAGCGTATCGGCCAGCGGGAAGATCGTCGCCTGGAAGGTGTCCGCATCCTTCAGGGCGCGACCGCCGGCGACAATGACCTTGGCCGACGTGAGCTCTGGACGTTCGCTCAAGGCGATTTCGGCGGCTACGAAGCTCGAGAGGCCGGCATCGCCGCTGCCGACGACGGCCTCGATCGGGGCCGAGCCGCCTTCCGGCGCCGCCTTGGTAAAGGCGGTGCCGCGCACGGTAATCACCAGCTTGGCGTCGGAGCTTTCGACGGTCGCTATGGCGTTGCCCGCATAGGTCGGACGGGTGAAGGTTTTGGGGCCGTCGACCGAGAGGATGTCGGAGATTTGCATGACGTCGAGCAGCGCGGCGACGCGCGGCGCGATATTCTTGCCGTTGGAGGTGGCCGGCGCCACAAAGGCGTCGTGATGGCTCATAAGGCCCACGATCAGCGGCGCGACATTTTCTGCGAGCGCGTTGGCATAGGCGACGTCATCGGCAACATAGACCTTTGCTATGCCGACGATTTGCGACGCGGCGTGGCCGGCGGCAGCACAGCCCGATCCGGCGACGAGCAGATGGACTTCACCGATCTGCGACGCGGCGGTGACGGCGGCCAGGGTGGCGTCCTTGATGGCGGCGTTGTCGTGTTCTACCCAAACGAGAATTTTCGACATCAGGCTACTCCGAGTTCCTTGAGCTTGGCGACGAGGGTGTCGACGTCGGGCACCTTGATGCCCGCCTGGCGTACCGGCGGCTCGGAAACCTTGACGGTCTTGAGGCGGGGCGCGGTATCGACGCCGTAGTCAGTGGGCGATTTGGTGGCCAGCGGCTTGGACTTCGCCTTCATGATATTGGGCAGCGAGGCATAGCGCGGCTCGTTGAGGCGCAGATCGGTGGTGACGACGGCAGGCAGTGCGAGGCGAACGCTTTCGAAACCGCCATCGACCTCGCGCGTGACCAGCAGATGTTCGTCCTCACAGGCGACCTCACTGGCGAAGGTACCCTGCGGACGCCCCATCAAGGCCGCGAGCATCTGGCCGGTCTGGTTGCAGTCGTCGTCGATTGCCTGTTTGCCGAGGATGACGAGGCCGGGCTGTTCCTCGTCAGCAATGCCCTTGAGGATCTTTGCAACGGCCAATGGCTCGACCGCATCGTCGGTTTGAACCAGGATCGCTCGGTCCGCTCCCATGGCCAATGCCGTGCGCAGCGTTTCCTGCGCCTTGGCCGGGCCGACGGAGACCGCCACGACCTCGCTCGCTACGCCCTTTTCCTTCAGGCGGATCGCTTCTTCGACCGCGATTTCGTCAAAGGGGTTCATACTCATCTTGACATTGGCCAGGTCAACGCCCGTGCCATCGGCCTTGATCCGCGGCTTTACATTATAGTCGATCACCCGCTTCACGGGCACGAGGATTTTCATCGAAGTCTCCAATATGTTGCGGCTTACACGTCCCGGATTATGTTGAACCGGGTTCAGTCGGCCTATTCAGTCTGCGTGCACGCCAAACTGCATGCCGGCCTTTCGCCCATCGCGGGTGGCCTGAGCGATCTGTCCGGGGCCAAGGCAATCGCCGACGCGCTCCACCGACGGTATTTCCCCGGCGTCGCGTTTTTTGACCAGTTCGTGATAAAGATTGTCGTCGGAAACCTGGCCCGTAACCAACACCACCGCATCAGCAGACCGGGCCTCTTCGGCACCGGTGAGCAGGCGGCTGGTTGTGACTTTACCCTCGGAAATGCTGACGATCGCAGTGCCGACGACAATTTCGATGCCGATTTCGTTCATCGAATTGATGACGTGAACAAGTTCCAGCGTGTTCAAGGTCCAAGGCGCGGGATCGCTCGCAGTCGTCACATAAGTAACCTTGCAGCCGGCCAAGGCTAGGCGTTCGGCGACGACCGTGGCCATGTAGAAATAATCTTCGTCATATACGACGACTTTGCCGGTTGGCATGTTGCCGTTCAATATATCTTCGGGATTGAAAACATGGGGCAGATCGCATCCCGGTATCGGCTCGTCGTGATTGCGGCCAACTCCGTCGCTGCGCCACGTTGCCCCTGACGCTACAATGACGTGGTCAGCCTCGAATCCGGCGACGTCCTCTGCCGTCAGCCTGCTGTCGAGATACATGTTCGCATTCGCCATCGTCTGAAGCTGCCCGACGCGATAGTCGACCACGCGCCCCCAGGCGCTCAGCCGTGGCATCTTGCGCTCGCGCACAAGGCGTCCGCCCCATTCGGATCCTGCATCGGCAATCGACACCTGATAACCGCGCTTGGCAAGCGTGTGGGCAGCCTCCAGACCGGCCGGACCCCCACCCACAACCAGAATGTTCTTGTCGGGATCGTCCGCGGGGGGCACATTTTCGGGATGCCAGCCCATCAGATGCTCTTCGCCTGCTGAAGGGTTTTGCGTGCAGCGGATCCGCACGGACGTCATGACCTCTGCGGTGCAAGCGTTGCACCCGATACATTCGCGAATATCGTCGTGGCGCCCCTCATCGATCTTGTTCGGCAAGAATGGGTCGGCAATCGAGGGGCGGGCGGCGCCGATCAGATCCAGAACGCCGCGCTTGATCTGGCTTACCATGGCATCGGGGGACGTAAAGCGGCCAACACCGACCACCGGCTTGTTCGTCACCTTCTTGACGAAGTCTATAAACGGTTCCTGCTGGCCTTCTTCAAAGAAGCGGCTGCTGCCACTGTCCCACGGCCAATCGCTGACGTTGACATCCCAAAGATCGGGAACATCGGCTAGCGCTTCGATGACCCGGCGGCCGTCTTCCTGCGCGGTGATGTTCGATACTCTTCGCCGATCCTCCACGGCGAAACGAACCGCAACCGCACAGCTGTCTCCGACCGCATCCTTCACGTCGCACAGCGTTTCGCGGAGCAGGCGCAGACGATTCTCGAACACGCCGCCATATTCGTCCGTTCGCTTATTCGTTCGGGTGTCGAGAAAATCCTGCAACAACGACAGATTATGCGCGCAATAGACATAGACGATGTCGAATCCCGCTGTCTTTGCGCGGACGGCGGCATCGCGATACCAGCGCCGGAAATCAGCGATATCCTGCTTGTCGATCGTTCTAGCGGAAATCGGATTGTTGAAATAATGCGGGAACTTGGCCGTTGGAGACAGCGGATGCTCGCGATAATAGGCTGCCGGTCCCGACGCGCCGGCATGAGCCAGCTCGACCCCGGCCAGCGCACCATGTTCCTTCACCGCCGCAACGATGCGCGCGATTGGCGCGATATGCTTGTCATTATACAGGCACGGGTCCGGAAGGGGGGCGTGATCCGACGTTTCGTGGATCATCGTCTCTTCGATGCAGATGACTCCCCAGCCGCCTTCGGCCCGCGTTTTTCGATAGGCGACCATCTCGTCCATCGACGACATCCCCATGCTGATCGCATGTGGGACGACGTAAAACCGGTTCTTGGTCCTGACCGGTCCGATCTGTACCGGCTCAAAGAGGATATCGTAGCGTGGATCTCGCATAAGTCGCTCCATCGGCGCGTTGGTCAGTCAGGGATCGCCCGGATGCCGGTTTCCGGCGTTCCGACAACCAACCCCGCCCTGAACGGGATCGGCGAAATAAAAATAGCCCGGCTCCGGCATGTTTCCCGTCGAGCAGTTGGGCAGGTTCAGGCGACCTGCCGAACTGCGATTTCGTTCGCCTTGCAAAAAGCGTCCTTCAGTATGATTTTTCCGTCGCGGACATGGAGTATATCCAGACCGTCGATCGAAGATTGTGTTTCGTCAGGCGCAGTTATGAGCAGAGTCCAGGTCACCAGTCCCATCGATTGATCTTCGTCGATCATCGTCGCCGTGACCTCATAGTGCGATTTGCTATCCGATACTGCAAATCCGGGCGCGAGTGCCTCGCCAACGGCGGCGCGTCCCTTATGTTCGATGCCGTTGGGGTCGATATAGACGGCAGTATCGGAAATGAATTCCAACATCGCCTCATAATCCCCGACGTTGAATGTTCCCATGAACGAGCTGACGATTTCTGATAGGCTTTTCATGCTCAAAAAATTCCTGTCGGTGCGCTACCATAAGAGGAGCTGAAGATTCTCTTCGGAATCTACGGATCGGGATAACGCCCCCCCCCGATCGCGCAACTATTGGCACAGGGGAGCTTCGTTGCGCGAAGGGGGAGGCGTTATTTCGCTGGAATGCTCGCGAGATATGCGATCATTGCCTTGCGATCGGTTTCCTTCGCGAGCCCGCCGAAGGCCATCGAGGTACCAGGGTAAGCCGACATGGGGTCCTTCAAGAATGCGTCGAGCTTTTCGGGCGTCCAAGTGCCGTCGGCATTTGCAAGCGCCTGCGAATAGGGAAAGCCCGCCGCGCCGCCGATCTTGCGGCCAACTACCGCAATGAGTTGCGGTCCTGCCGGTGATGGCGTCGCAGGGTCAACCGAATGGCAGACGGCGCAGTTGCTGAACAATTTCTTGCCCGCCTCGACCTGGCCCGCATCGGTGGCCAGCGCAGCATAGCTGTCGGTCGAGGCGGCCGGGGTAGGGGCGGGTGTCCCGACGCCGGATTCCGCGCCGCTGCCGTCGCTTTGTTCGGATGGCTTCGAGCAGGCAGCCGTCCCGACCAGGACGAGGCCGGCCAAGAACGCCAGTCGATATTTGCCGATATGAGCATTATCCATTTGTCGCATCCTCTTTTGCAAGCTTTTCGGTCACTTCCCGGCAGGCACGAATTCCGCTTTCCACCGCGCCGTCTATGTACTCGTGCCAGCCGTCGGCAGTAGCGGAGCCGGCGAAGAACAGGCGGCCTTCGGGTTTTGCCATGTCTTTGAATTTTTTGAACCATCCGACCTTGTAGGCTGGCCATGCTTGTTTCGAGAACGGATCCTTGACCCAATTATATGGTGCGATGTCGGTGATTTCCGCATCGGGATGGATCTTTCGCAGTTCCGCACCGACAGCGTCCAGATCGTTCATGTCAATCAGCGATTGCCGGCCCAGCGTCGCCTTCAGAATCGTGCCGTCGTCACCGAATTCCTCGGTCTGGATTGCGTTTAACGGGTTTGGATCATCGCAAAAGGCAAAGGTGTTACCGAGGTTCTTTTTTACTTTCATGTACATCGTGGCGCCATCGGCACTATCGCCATGGGCGATGAATTCCCGCTTGGCGGGCGACAGTCCTGGCTTGAAGTTGATGTCTGGATAGACAGAGGTAGGCAGAGTGAAGACAGCAGCTCTTGCCTCGAATGTTTGTCCGTCGGCAGTCCTGAGGGTGACGCCCCTGTCGCTCTGTTCTACTTCTTTGACCACAGTGCCGAGCCGCACATCGGCCTTGCTGTCGTCAAGGATTGCCTTGGCCAATGCCGCAGTTCCGCCATTGGCGATATGCCAGTGCTTTTCCGAGTCAGTGAAGGTGAAAGGATCCCACGCTGCGAGAGCGAAAAGTTTGACGAAACTCGCATAGCTGAATGTTGATAGCGGACCACCGGCATAGAGTACGAGTTCTGCGCTCAATGCCGCTTTCGCCAGCGGATCGAGGCCGAGCGATGCAAGGTGCCGAGCCGCCGAGATGTCATCGATCTTCAGCACTTCGGGGTTGGCGAAGGGCTTGTATGGTTGTGGAAACAATGTGCGCGAGTTGGCGCAGAATCTGTTGAACGCGTCGTTGTAAAGCGTGTCGAACTTCGCGGGCGGCACATTGTGGACGGCTCCATCCGACGTCATGATATAGGATGCGTCGAGATCGTAGAGAGGCACTTCTTCGAAGTCGAAGCCGTAGCGCTGCATTTCCGTGAAGACATGCGGCTGTACCCAGTGGACGGACGATCCTCCCAATTCCACCGGCCGGCCGAGAAACTCGCTGGTGAACGTGCGCCCGCCGATGCGCGGGCGCGCTTCCAGCACGACCACGCGCCAGCCCTTGGCGGCAAGGTCGCGCGCGGCCGTGATGCCGGCATAACCCGCGCCGATGACGGCGACATCATAGGGGCCGCCTTCGCCGCCGCCGTCGCGTGCCTCGCGTCCGGGATTTTCCTTTGCACAGCTCGCCAGCGCAACTGCGCCGGCTGCCGCAGCGCCGAGCCTCATCAGCGAACGTCTGTCGACAGGCTGGTTCGCCATGGCGTTCTTCTTATCTGTGGTCACGACATTTCCCTCTTCCCTTATCCGATAGCCAATTTCGTCAGGCCGCCGCGTTGATTACTTGAAGGCGCGTGAATTCACGGACGCCTTCAATACCGCCTTCGGTTCCGACACCGGACTGCTTCGCGCCCGAAAAGGGAATGTCGGGTTGAATGGCGACGTGCTGATTGATCCACACCGTTCCGGCTTCAAGATCGCGGGCGAGCGTGCGTGCCCGATCGACATCACGCGACCAGATGGAAGCTCCGAGGCCGTAAGGGCCGGTGTTGGCCCGCGAGATCGCCTCCCTCTCATCCGAAAAGCGAAGCACCGGCACGACGGGGCCAAATTGTTCATCGGCGACCAACCTGGCCTCGTCGGCTAGATCGGCGATTACCGTCGGCTCTATGAAAAAGCCGGGCCGATTGGCGATATGACCGCCCGTCAAAACCCTGCCTTGGGCCGCCGCTTCTTCGATAATCTCGCGAACCTTGTTGAACTGCATATTGTTCTGGATGGGACCGATGGTGACCCCGTCCTCGTCCCCCGCGCCGAGCTTTAATGCTCTGGCCGCCGCGACCAGCCGCTCACAAAAGGCATCGTAAATCTCGTCGGCGACATAAAGACGCTTGGGCGCTGCACAAATCTGACCCGCGTTGAGGAAGGCGGTGGCGGCGAGGCCCTGGGCCGCGCGCTCCACATCGGCGTCCTTGAGGACGATGGCCGGGTCATTGCCGCCCAATTCCAGCGTCACCCGCTTCAATGTCTCGACTGCGCCCTGCATGACGCGTTTGCCGGTTCCGGTCGATCCGGTGAAGGAAATCTTGGCAATGTCGGGATGGCCGGTAAGACTTGGGCCGAGATCATTTTCGTCGGCAATGACATTGAACACGCCCCGTGGAAAAATCTCGGATGCCAGTCGGCCCAGCTCAAGGCTCGTCAGCGGCGTGGTCGGGGCAGGCTTCAATATCACCGTGTTCCCCGTCAGTAGGGCAGGGGCGAATTTGTTGCTTGCCAAGATCAACGGATAATTCCACGGCGTGATCGCGGCGACGACGCCCAGCGGGCGGCGATCAATCTGGTAGCTGCCATTGACATGGCTTCGCGTTTCGGCAGACAGTTCGACGCTGGCGTAATAGCGCATCCCCTGCACCGTGGCGCCGATTTCGAACCGCGCCTCGGGCAAGGGCTTGCCCTGTTCCTTGACGAGCAAGCGCGCAAAGTCCTCGGCCTCTTCCTCAAGCCGTTGCGCCAAAAACAGGAGGCAATCCCGACGCTCGCTCCAGGATGTTGCTGCCCAAGCGGGAAAGGCGTGGCGCGCCGCCGCCACGGCGGCATTGAGCTGGCCTTCGTCCGCAACCGGGGCCGCCGTGAACGGTTGGCCCGTCGCGGGATTGACGACATCAATCGTCCGCGCGCCTGCCACCAGTTGTCCATCGATGAGCATTTTATAAGCGTTCATGGTTCACTCAATTCATATATCAATTACACGAGATCGCATGCGCGAACCCTAGACTCTTGGGCCGCCTTCTGGGCCGCTTCGGGCCAGACCGAATGACATCATCACCCCTCATGCACGAACTGGCAGATAAGCAATGGCCGTGACCTCGACCTGGATGGCGCGCTCGATGAAGCCGGCGACCCGCACACCAACCACCGATGGACCTTTGCAGCCCAGGTAGAAGGCCTGCCTGTATGGAACCAGCCGCTCGCTGTATTCCTCGGCCGAGCAGCCATAATAAATCGTTTCGCTCACCACGTCGGCGGCCGTGCCGCCGTGGGCCGCGAGTACACGGTTCATCTGCTCGTAGACGACCTTGAACTGCATGGCGGCGTCATCGGGATGGAGGGCGTTGCCTTCGTCGTCCACGGCAAAGAGTCCACCGATGAACAGTAAGTCTCCGGCGCGCACGCCGACGGACATGCAATATCCCTTTTCCATGTCGGGGATCAGGTGGAACGACTGGGGTTTCATGGCAGAGGCCATGGGTACAAGTCCTCTTGTGGTCGGGGGTGAACACGAAGGGGAAGGAAGGACGAGGTCGACAACGCAATAGCGACAAGTAGCACCGCGAGAAGTGCAGGGACTGGGGGCACGGCAAAGACAGCAGGCGGCGTGGCGCGGCTTAGCGCCAGCACACCAATCGCTGGACCGATCGACTGTGCAGCAGCGTTCACGATATATATCATTCTCGTGTATCGTCGTTCGGGGTCGTTCTGGGCGATTAACGACATGTAATATGCGAGGCCCATGCACCAGGCGGAGGCGCAGACTCCAAAGGCCAAGGCGAACAGCACCGTCGTTTGTGCACTATAGATGCCCACCAGCGAACCAAAGAATATCAGGGTTGTCATGCTGATCCACTTGAGATGGCCACCAGCGACGCCGAACATGGTCGGAATCAGGCTGCCGGCAGCCGCGAAGAGGAAACCCAGAGCCAGCGCATTGGTGGCATCGCCCCGGGCAAGCCCGTTCGCGAAGCCAAAGTGCTCGATAAAGACGTATATGACATTGATGCTCACACTGAAAAGGAGAAGCGCGATCAGGGCGGTTTTGCCGACCGTCTGCGGGCAGTGGGGCGCGCGAGGCGTGACTGCCTCCCCGTGAGGATTGACCGGCCCGCTCAGTTGGCGCGGCAGAAAGAGCGCGAGCAGTCCGCCGAAGCCGAGCCACAATGCGCCCGAACCGAGCGCAATAGCATCGCCGTAAGCAATGCGCAGGGCGTCAAGCAGCCAAACCGCCGCCGCGGACAAGAGCATGCCTGCCGCCAGGCCCGCACTATAGGCTCGCAAAGGGACGGTCGCCTGCGCAAGAACGCAGGCTGTCACGGTGGTGCTCAGCATAGCACCAAAACCCGCAAGGAATCGGACCGCGCATAACACGGCATAGCTATCCGCCGTCGCGGTAAACGCGTTGCTCACTGCTGCGATGAGCAAAGCGATGAGAACAAGGCCCTTCCAGCCAAAACGGGGCATCAGGACGAAGCCGACGGCTGCACCCAGCAAGCCGCCGGCCTGATCCACCGTCTGCACGACGCCCGCTGCGCTCAGGCTCACCTGAAAATGGTCCACATACATGCCAACGAAGAAGGGGGCGACGTTGATAAGTATGAGCGAAAAAGAGTAGAGTAGGCCTGCGATTACGAGCGTTTGCTGTGGACTATCGCCAAGTCCGGACATCGTGTTCGCCTTGTCCCCCATCTCGTTCACGCCTGAGTCGGCACAGCAGCACCGACTTCGGCAGCCGCCAACACGTCGGATTCTATCCCGTCGCAGTTTGATCCGGGCCAGGCTTCGACCAGATAGTGGACAGCGAACTGCTTGCAGCTCGGCGGTTGGGCAAATGAATTGTTCGCGCGGCCAGTCTGGGGATAAGTGACGGCCCGTCCACAGCCAATCCCGCCGACGCTGCAGCCGCCACGCCCGGGCCAACGAGATTTGTCCGCATGAGGCCGCGAACCGCTCGTCAGGACGTTTATCGGGCCGGTCGCGGCGTACATTTGTTCTCCCTGGGTCGTGCGCGAGATTGGTTGCGGCTTCAGTGTGGAATCGAATCGACCGCACGCTCCTTGAATTCGTAGCAATTTCGTCACTGTTCGCAACTAATTTATGCGATTGATGATTTTTCTATCGGGAAGATATATGGCGCGACCGGCGAGGCTGTCGCGATCTATAATCTGGATTAACTGTGTGAAATAACACCATTAATATACGATTTTGGGGTGCCCGGAAGTTTGCGGCAACAGGTTTGTTCTCACGGTCTCATGAGGCCGAAAAAAACTAGCATAATTCTGTCAAAAGATAATTTATTGCGTCTTTGTTCGGCTGGACTTCTCTGTGCGGTAAACTTCATTTGCCGCTTTTGCGTTTGCCGCGACGCGAGGGCGGGTCCAAGGGATGAGGATGCACCTTGGCCACGCGAGCAGGTGGCCCTCGGATTGGCGGGCCGCCCTCCCGATTGTCAGGGAAGGCGCATCCTGATTTTGGCAGGTCCTTGGATGCGTACTCCAGAAATGGGCTCCGCTTGGTTGGACGCAAAAGTTGTGCAGCAAATCCGCGCAGATCGTCATCACGCAACGATGGTCGGAGCGGCGCGAGAAGCGCTGACCGGGATCACAATTCAGATCCATGGCTTTGCGGAACAACGGTGTTGCGGTTTTTCAGGAGTTCGCGCAGCTCATCCCAATCTTTCCTCCTATTACGCGTGAGCTCGCCGTCGGAGGCACAAGGTCGGCCGTCTGCTGCTCCATGCGGCAGCCATGCCAAGGGGATGCCGCAGGCCGCCTACCGGTCGAGCGTCGACTTTTAGATTGACAGGCTTAGAAATTCGTCGTTTGTATAATAAACTGAGAATCCGGTTGGTCGTTACGGCCAAGCGGCTCATTTATATGCAGGTCTATGGCAATCGTTGATTCATCGTAACGTCTAGCTCCAATTGAGGGTAATAGCGAAGCCCGTTGTAATCCGACGCTGGGCACGGACGAGGCGATGAATCAGAAGATTCAGGGCTATGCCGTCGGCTCCCTGTTTCCTGTAACAACAGACGCTTTGCGCGGAAAAGGGGAGGGTTGCTCATGCCGGCTGGTCTGGCTCTCGGTTGAAGGCGTCGATACCCGACGGTTTAATCGCTTACCCGATCATGGAGCGCAGAGGCGGGCTGGCTCGGCGGTATTCACCAGTTAGAGAAATTTGTTCAACGCAAGCTTGCATGACTCTTGCTTGGGGCCGTTGTTGAAGGTCAGGGAAGTGATGTTCGCTCTGGGCCGATGTTCGAATGACAATTTAGACAGTTAAGAAGGTGGACTCATGACCGGAACAGCAAAAATAGATTTCTTGTATCTGTCAGAGCAAGACATGATCAAGGCCGGTGTTACCGATATGGCCATGTGTGTGGATACGATGGAGGAAATGTTCGGCCTGTTGTGGCAGGGAGACTATCGTATGTCGGGATCAAACAACGATTCCCACGGGGCGATAATTTTGTTTCCGCAGAACTCGCCTTTTCCAGACATGCCAAAGCCGACCGCGGACCGCCGTTTCATGGCGATGCCCGCCTATCTTGGCGGCCGCTTTCGGACTACCGGTGTCAAATGGTATGGATCTAACGTCGAAAACCGGGAAAAGGGTTTGCCGCGGTCCATCCTTATGTTTGTGCTCAACGACGCCGATACTGCTGCGCCGCTTGCCTTCATGTCCGCAAATCTCCTGTCGGCATACCGGACCGGGGCGATCCCGGGAGTGGGGGCGCGGCATCTTGCGCGAAAGGACTCCAAGGTTTTCGGGCTGGTCGGCCCAGGTGTCATGGGCAAAACAACGCTCATGGCAGTGTCTGCTGTCTGCCCCGAACTTGACACGATCAAGATCAAGGCGCGCGGTAAATCGAGCCTTGATAGCTTTCTCGATTGGCTAAAGGCCGACATGCCTCAGATCAAAAACATAGAAGTGGCTGACTCGATTGAGGCGGTCGTTCGCGGTTCCGATGTGGTCAGTTACTGCAATACAGGCGTAGCAGGTGATCCTTCGACTTATCCTATCGTCAAGCGTGAATGGGTGAAGCCAGGGGCGTTTCTGGCCATGCCATCAACGTGTGAGATTGACGAGGCAATGGAGGCCAAAGACGTCCGAAAGGTTCTCGATAACACCGGTCTGTACGAAGCCTGGTTTGATGAACTGCCCAAGCCGGCCCATAACGCGGTGCCAATGATCGGCGTCAAGTTTATGGATATGATCGCCGAAGGTCGGATGGTGAAAGAAGATCTGGAGGATCTTGGTCGCATCGTCGCCGGCCAGGCCCCCGGCCGACAGAATGACGATGAAATCATCATCTTGTCTGTTGGCGGAATGCCCGTCGAGGACGTTGCCTGGGGCACCGTCGTTTATCGCAACGCAGTCGCGCGCGGCATCGGCCAGTCGCTCAATCTTTGGGACACGCCCGTTCTGCGGTGACGCAATGGACTGAATGCGCCTTTTTGGTTCCCAAGGCCTCTGCTCTGAGTTGGAGATAATATGGTTGAGATTGTAAAGCTCAAAACGGGTTCACGATATGAGGACGTGGCGAGCTACTCGCGGCTGGTATCCGTCGATAACTGGATCTTCGTTTCAAACACCGCCGGGCGCAATCCTCTGACTCAGGAGATTCCCGAGGACGCCAAGGAACAAACCGAGCAGGTCCTGGCGAATATCGAACGGGCGCTGCAGGCGGTCGACGCCGGCTTGGGCGACGTCGTGGCCTCGCGTATCTTCATTCAGGATCCTTCCGACACGCCCGCCGTCATGGCCAAGGTCGGCGACCGTTTCCGCGGTATTGATCCCGCGATGACCCTAAGCTGTCCGCCGCTCAGTTCAAAAGTTTACAAGGTCGAGATTGAAGTCACCGCTTATCGAGGGGCTTCGAATGGCAATGTAAAAGTGAAGAATCTCTAGCATTTGTTCGGTTATCCGTCGCGCTGCTGATATTATCATCTTTCGGTTCACATCAAGGATAGCCTCGTGGCACCATATATCGCGCCTGTTCTAACTTGTGACGACTTCCCGTCTTCGGCTCCTGTAGTCATCATCGGGGGCGGGATTGTCGGCCTGGTCGCCGCACTGACGCTCAGTGAGCGCGGTATTCCGGTTGTCGTGCTCGAGAAGGGAGTGGTCGCCGGTGAGCAATCGTCGCGCAACCAGGGGTGGATCCGCAAGACGAGCCGCGCTCCGGCCGATGTGCCCCTGGCGGTCGCATCCGACCACCTCTGGGCGGGGATGCCGCAGCGATTGGGATTAGATGTCGGCTATCGGGAAGCCGGCATTCTCTTTCTGGCCAGAAGCGAGGCGGAGATGGAGCCTCATGAGGCCTGGATCCGCTCTGTGGAACCTCTCAATCTCGACTCGCGCCTACTGTCCCGGGGTGATATCGATCAATTGGTTCCTGGGGGACGGGCCAAATGGGCGGGTGGCATCTATACCCCATCCGATGGACGCGCTGAGCCGTCGCTCGCGGCGTCAGCCATTGCGAGCGCCGCGATGGCCAAGGGGGCGGTCATCGTCGAGAATTGCGCGGTGCGCTCGGTCGTCCGCTCTGCGGGGCGGGTTACGGGAGTCGTTACCGAACGCGGCGAAATCAGCTGCGACACGGTCCTGTTGGCGGGCGGCTTGTGGTCGCGACGCTTCTTGGGCAACCTCGGCATCGGCTTTCCGACACTGCCGCTTACCGTTTCGGTGTCCCGCACCGCTCCCATGGAAGGGCCCACTGAGATAGCGGTTGGCGGACCGGATTTTTCGTTTCGCAAGCGCGCGGACGGCGGTTTTGTGATTACCCAGCGCAGCGCTGTTAAAGCACCGATCACGCTGGATCATTTGCTCATCGGGCATAAATACTTCTCTTCTCTCCGGTCGCAAGGTCGTTATCTGCGTGTCGCGTTCGGGCGTGACTTCATTGACGACCTTGCCTTGCCTCGTCGCTGGAAATCCGAAGGCGTTTCACCCTTTGAGCGTATGAGGACGAAGGACCCTGCGGTTGACCAGCGCGCAATCGATGAAGCCTTCGTCGCCCTCCGCGCGGCCTGGCCTGTGTTCGAAGACGCCGAAATCGCTGAAGTCTGGGCAGGAACAGTGGATGTTACGCCCGATTCCTTGCCGATAATCGATCATGTTTCGGGCATACCGGGACTAGTCGTCTGCTCCGGATTTTCGGGGCACGGCTTCGGCACCGCGCCGGCGGCGGGCGAGCTTGCGGCGGATATTCTGACGGGTTCGAAACCGATCATCGATCCGAAGCCCTATCGTTTCGCGCGTTTTGAGCCGTAGGGCCGCTGATCTGCGCGAAGTTCGAACCGAAAATAGGGACGTTAGCATGGCACATGATCCACGGTACGACATTCTTTTCGAGCCGGTAAAAATTGGACCTAAGACGACTAAAAATCGCTTCTACCAGGTTCCGCACTGTACTGCGCTAGGGACTTATTCTCCGCACGCGACTGCAAAGTTCCGCGAGATAAAGGCGGAGGGCGGATGGGGGGTCGTGAACACCGAGCTTTGTATGATCCATCCGTCATCGGATTCTTCCCCCAGTGGTGGGGAGCGGCTCTGGTCCGACGATGACAAGCCTGGGCTTCGGCTTATGGTCGAGGCGGTTCAAAAGCACGGCGCCCTTGCAGGGTGCGAATTGACCCATCAGGGAGCCCTCGCCGGAAACCGCATGTCAAGAGAGCGCCCGATGTCGGCCTCACCCCGGCCGGCAATGGATGTACCGGCCATCGTCCGGCAGATGGACAAGCAGGATATTAGCGATGTCAGAAAATGGCACCGCGCGGCTGCTCGGCGCGCACGCGATATCGGATTCGACATCGTATATGTTTACGCAAGCCACATGATGGGCTTGCCCGGCGACTTTATTACGGAGCGTGTCAATCGGCGAACTGATGAATATGGCGGCGTTATCGAGAATCGCGCCCGACTTTTGCGCGAGCTGATCGAGGATACCAAAGACGAAATCGGATCCGACTGTGCCGTTGCCGTCCGTTTTGGTGTGGATGAAGGCATTGGCGATGCGGGCTACACCTGTAGCGGCGACGGTCGGCGGGTCGTTGAGATGCTGGCTGAATTGCCCGATCTGTGGGACGTCAATGTTCAGAACATCAATCTCGATGTGATGACTGCCCGGTTTGCCGACGAAGGGTGGCAGGAGCCTTTCACGGCCTTTGTGAAACAGGTGACAACCAAGCCGGTGGTTGCTGTCGGGCGATACACGTCGCCTGATCGCATGGTGTCGCTCATCAAAAATGGGTTGGTCGATCTGATTGGCGCAGCGCGTCCGTCGATTGCCGACCCCTTTCTGCCAAGGAAAATTGAAGAAGGCCGCATCGACGATATTCGCGAGTGTATAGGCTGCAACACCTGCCTTTCGATGCAATATATGGGCGGCGGAATTCGTTGCACACAAAACCCGACAACCGGCGAAGAGTGGCGGCGTGGCTGGCACCCGGAGCGTGTTCCGGCGAAAATGTCCGATGAACGCATCCTCGTAATTGGGGGCGGCCCGGCAGGACTCGAGGCGTCTCTCACGCTGGGAAGGCGCGGCTATTCTGTTGCGCTTTCTGAACGGAGCAATTTTCTGGGTGGACGCTCCGTGCTTGAATCGACGCTGCCCGGCCTGTCCACCTACCGGCGCGTCGCCGATTATCGAATTGGTCAGCTTCATAAGCTGGCGAATGTCGACATTTACATGGGAAGCGAAATTCAGGCTTCTGATGTGAGCGATTTCGACTTCACAACAATAGTCGTCGCAACAGGATCTACATGGGACCGCGACGGAATCGGCAAAGCAAACAGATTTCCCGTCAACGGTTGGGACCAGTCGCACGTCATCACTCCCGACAAGGTGATAGCGGGACACGCGATTGAAGGACCGGTCGTTATCTATGACGATGAAGGCTATTATCTTGGAGGTGTCATCGCTGAGAAGCTAGCCAAGCAAGGTCTGGACGTTACACTTCTTACACCTGATCCAGAACCTTCCCCGCTGCTTAAATATACATCGGAGCGAGAGACGGTCCACCAGACGCTGCTTAACGTCGGCGTGAAACTGGTTACAGCCAAACATCTGGTAGAGATCGGCGCTGAAGAGGTGGAGGTTCGCTGTAACTATACCGGCCAAGCAACTCGATTGCCCGCTGTGACGGTGGTTATGGTCTGTCTGCGCTCACCGAACGACGGCTTGCTTCACGATTTGCGTACAGTTACTGCGGACACGCCTCCAAAGTTTTCTGTCCACGCGATCGGTGACTGCTTCGCCCCGGGCACGATTGCCGATGCCGTCCACTCAGGTCATCGGGTGGGCCGAGAGATGGATCAAACGCCAATCGGCGATATCAACTACCTGATCGAAAAGCCTTTCGTCCGCGATGCGACCGCTTGGGACCGGCTCGCTAGCGGGCGCTGACCTGACCCATCTTTCATCCAGCTGCAACTAGAGGCCGAGGGGTGTTGTCGCGCATAAGCGCAGGCAAAGCAACGGGCGGGGTTAACCCCGCCCGTTGCTTTTCGAGTTCGGCGGCGAACGCCGCCGGGGTGGCGTAGCCGAGCGAGGAGCGCGGGCGCTCGGTGTCGTAATCTTCGACCCAGCGGGAAAGGATCGTGCGGGCCTGACCGATCGTAAAGAACAGCGTCTCGTTGAGCAGCTCGTCGCGCATGCGACCATTGAAGCTCTCGACGAACCCGTTCTGCGTTGCATCATTTGGTGAAGGCTGCGGGTTCTATGACTTTGGTGTAGCTTGGGCTTTACGGTGGGGTTTTCGTTCCCACGCCAGACCGATATCCGTGAGGCGAATTGCGATGTCGGCGATATCGATTTTGTCGGGATCGAAATCGCCGCCCCATTCGAGCATGTCTTCATGCTCGGGATGGTCCGGATCAGCGAGTGCTTCGAGATACTCGGCATAGCCGGGAGACCCACCGACGTCCTCGGGCGGGCATCGGCCGGTGGCGGCGAGGAGCGAGGGGTAGGGAAAGCCCGGCACACGCGCTTCGATCCGTTCGACGGTGACGGCATGGTCCCAATTGTCGCCAAAATCATAGATATAGCGGAAGGTTTTGCCGCCGCAGTCGTCGATCGCGGAGCGCAGGGTGGTCTTGCGGGCATCATTCATGCTGGAAAGATAGTCGGGATCGGGAATGCCGAAGGCGGCGTCGCCGGCGAAACGGAACTCGTAGAGATGGGTGTCGGTCCAGCCCATGGCGATCTGGATGACCGTGTGAAGCCGGTCGAGATTGATCGACAGCGGCACCTCGATCCGGCGCATGACCTTCGGCTCGATATCCCTTAGGACGATCTTGAGGCGGGCGATAAGCGTCATGCGGCGACCTGAAGTGCGGGCTGGCGTGTCCGCCATCCCCGGGAGAGAAGCTCGTGGGGACGGTTTTGCGCGATGCTCGCGATGCGGTCAAGGACGTCGGCGAGCCAGACCTGCGGGTCGATATCATTATCATTGAGCTTGGCGGTGACGATGAGTGAATAGAGATCGGCGGCGCGCTCACCGCCGCGGTCGGAGCCGGCGAACCGTCATGACTTGCGGTTATGGAAAGGTATGCATAACCGCAAGAACGCACTGTTTGCCGGCGCCGACGAGGGCGGCGACAACCGGGCGATGATCGCCACGCTCGTTGAAAACTGCAACACCAGCGGCATGGACCCACACGACTGGATGACCGAGACGCTCAGCAAACTCGCCATTGGTCACCCAGCGAATAACGTTGGAAATCTCATACCCTAGGTCGACGTGGGCTGAGAACAGCGCTCTGATGTCCGCTTTCAACCTTTAATGCGCGCGCCATCGGCCGCGTAGTCGCGCGGCGCCGGGAGATGGCCGCGTACAGGTGGGGGCGGGGCCTGAAGGACGTCGGTGATCAAGCTCTGATACGCGGGTTGGATACCGCATTTCCGTGTATGCGTCCCGGAGCTGATCCGAACTTACAACGGGCGTCGGCTAAGCCGGCCACAAAGCGTGTGACGGATATTCCCCTGCTGTGGTCCCGCCCCCGCCTGTACGCGGGAGCTGCATTCCGTCAGGCTGGCTGCACCTCCCTGGCAACAGCCCACATGAAGCCTGCAAGTTCACGGGCGATTGCCGTGCAAACGATCGGGGTTTTCTTGCCCTTGGTGATAAGCGCCCGATATCGGGCCGTCAGTCGGCTTTGCGCCTTCCAAGCGATCTCGCGGACCTTCGGCGTGGTTTGATCGAGACGATACAGCTTGGCTTTTCCGACACGCGGCGGTTGACGGTACGTCCAGGCGCTTTCGACATGCATATGGCGAACACGACCGTTGCCCGCCTTTGTGATCCCGCCGCGGCGAACCGTGTCGCCGGAGGATCGCTCTCCAGGCACCAGCCCCAGATAGCCCATCAGCTGGCGTGGGTTGTCGAACCGGCGCATGTCGCCGATTTCGGTCACGAACGTCACGGCGACGATGAGCTCGACACCCCGTAGCGCCTGAAGCGCACGAACGACAGGCGCCAGCGACCAGCCTGGCAGGAACTCCTCAATCGCTACCTCGATACGTCCGATGCGTTCTTTGGCGACCCGGACCGCATCGACCAGTTCCTGCAGTGCAATTTGATGAGCGGGATGATCGAAGTGCTGCTCCTGGAGCCAGCGAAAGTGGCGGGCACCCCACGTCGTCTTGCGCGGAAAGATACGGCCATGCTTCAGCATGAATGCGCTGACCTGTTGCCGGTGAACCCGCTGGGTCTCGACCGCCGCGGCGCGGGCGCGAACGAGATCGCGCATCGCCTCATGCCCCGCATCGGGCACCCACACCGCCGTCAGTTCGCCGGCTCGCAGCAGCCTGGCGAGCATCATTGCATGGCGCCGATCCGTCTTCACCCGGTCGCCTGCTCGCTTCGGGATCAGCGATGGCGCCACCACCATGCAGGAATGACCGAGCTCGATTATCAGGCGGTAAAGCCCATATCCGGTCGGTCCGGCCCCATAACAGAAATGCACTACCCCATATTTGGCGGTGATCCGCCGCAAGATGCACTTCATCGCATCCAGCGACGCATCGACTTCCCCAATGAAGCGCACTTCGCCACCGCGCCCGCCATCAGCAATCGCAATGGCATTCCGGGCCTTTGCGACATCGATTCCGATGAAAACTTCTGTAGGATGTTCCACGGTTCGTCCTCCTCGTGTGAGGATAGGCCCGGCCCACCCGAGCAACCCTCGGATCACAAGTGTAGGGCGAACCAACACCTTTCACGAAACGGACATACGGTCTTACGGTTCAGCGCGGCTTGATATATGCGATATGGTCACGGCTCGAGGGGGAGGGCGTTTGCCGGTCGCGATGCGGCAGCCGCGTCTAGCTGACAACATGCTGCTTGTCGCAGACAGAGCCCTATTCTTGGAGGTCGCCGTCAAATCCCTCGAAAATTGACCCGCGAATCTGCTTACGCACTTTGCGCTTGAGAATAGACCAAGCAAGCTGTTTGCCGATAAAATCCAGCGGCCAAACCGGCCAGTTCTTGGGCTTCCGATCAACAATCCAGAAATCGGTGAGGTCCGTTGACCGTTCCGCCAACATATCTGCGACCGTCTGGCCATGCAGGTGGTTGATGGCTAGACCATGCCCCCAGCATCCACCGATATAGATAACGCGTTGATCACCGATACTCGTCAAGTGAGGAACCATGTCACGCGTGGCCGACATGTGTCCACCCCAATTATGCTCCAATCTGACGCCCCCAAGAGCCGGGAATATCCGTTTCAGATGAGCGAGCGAGACGTCTCCCCCCTTGGCGCTGACCGCCGGTTCCATCTCATTGCGAACGGGGTGACCGCCATAATAAATGAAATAGAACTGGATACGATGGTCGGCGGTAGGCGCCATATAGTGAAACAGATCAAGCGAGCTCTCGATCGCATTGCCCTGTTTCCAACCAATTTCCGCCCACAGCTTGTCCGAAAGACGCTCCGTCACCGCGCCGCGCGCGAATACCGGCGCCTGGTATGGCGCGAGCTCTCGGCCGACTGGCCCTTGCAGTTGGTGCGTGAAAGCGTTTGTGGCAATCACCACCTTGCTCGCTCCAATAGAGCCGCCCGGAGTCATCACTCGCACACCGCCCGGCCGTCGCTCGATATGTGTCGCGGGGGTGTTTTCATAAACCGTAACGCCCGCCGCTTCGGCCAGTCCCTTAAGGGCGCGCACTTGTTTGCAGGGGTTGAGCAAACCAAGGTCCGTGTCGAAAATGGCCGCTTTGAAGTTGGTATTCCCGTTATAATGGGCCTGCACGTCCGGTGCGGTCAGCCATGAGACCGTATCCACACCGATGTCTTCATAGGTGGAATACAGGTCATGGAGATCGTCCACCCAGCGGTCGTCAAAGGCCACCCGCATAAGACCGGGCGCGCGATAATCGCTTTCGATGCCATTTTGCTCGATGATCTCGCGCGTATAAGCAGTTGCGCGCCGACAATATGCGAAGGCCGCCCTGGATCGCTCGACGCCATATGTCTTGCGGATGGACAATTGGTCCATCCCGAACTGGGGCATGATCCAGCCTGCCGCGCGGCCGCTCGCTCCGAAGCCGATGATCTCGCTCTCGATCAGGACGACCTTGCCCAAGCCGCTTTTTGCGGCATGCCAGGCCGATGAGAGGCCTGCGATGCCACCGCCGATGACGAGGATATCGCATTGCAGATCGGTATCCAGGTCACGATTTGGAGAATAATCGCCAAAGTCGCGGATCCAGAAGGATTTTCCGGCATGCGGAGGCGATGTACGGCGACCGGGCCGGCAAGCCGTGGAAACTTCAGATACCGCTGCCATTAGAGTGTCGCCCTCAAATCGGAGGAATCGAACATCTGTCTGCTGCCGAAATCAAAGATCTCTGCTGCCACATCGACATCCTCACCGCTCGAACCTGCCACTTCATCTTTCCTTTCCGACGTCGAACAATTGGCCTGCCGTACAATGGCGATCCGCCAACTGTGACCTACGTTTTCAGCCGATTATAGAGCGACGCGGCCAGATTATGCGACTGCCGCGATGTATAATAAGCCACGAGGATCAGGGCTCCTACCGCGGGTATCGGAGCAATCAGGAACACAGCAGCGATAGGGTATCCAATCAGGATCAGCGCACCTATTGCGGGGCCGAGCGATTGAGCGGTGACGTTCACAATATATATGGCCCGCGTATAATGTTCTTCCGGATCATTTTCTGCAACTACAGACATGTAGTAAGCAAGTCCCATATTAAATACCGAAAGATATATGGAAAAGGCGACAACGTATAAAGTAACGTTTGTGGCGATGTAGAAGAGCCAGAGAGATATGATAAAAAGAGCAGTAGTAATAACCAGCCACTTTATCCGCCCGCCAGCAGCGCCGAATATGGTCGGCATCAGGCAGCCGGCCACCGAAAATATACAGCCGATCGCGAAGGAACTGGCTATTGCGCTCGGCTCCAGTCCGTTGTCCAGGCCGACCCGTTCGGTAAAGCTAAACCCCACATTGGCGCTTATGGAAAAGAGCAGCAGTGCCAGGAGGCCGACCTTGCCCAGCACTCTAACGTTTGACTGCTCCAGATCGGCGCCGAAAGCACCGGCCTTATGCGTCCTGCCGCGCAGCTCGCGAGGAAGAAGCAGCGCCAAGCCCGCGGCGACGAATAGCCACAGAGCGCCTGATGCGAGGCTTGCGCTGTAGCCAAAATCGGACCTTATGGCATCCAGCACCCAAATTGCGACGGCGGAAAGAAGCATGCCGAGCGTTAGCCCTGCCCCAAATGCGCGGTCCGGAACACGCGCCCGCGCGAGCGCGCACGCAGACACCGTAGTCAGCAAGACCACCCCGAATCCCGCGACGAACCTGATCAGGCACAGAAGAACATAGCTGTCGGCCAATGCCGTTGCCGCATTGGCGATCGTCGCCACGAGCGCCGCGAAAAACGCCAGCGTCCGCCAGGAGAGCCGCGGCATGAGAAAGAAGCCGAGGACGGCCCCTACGATGCCCCCAGCTTGATCAATGGTTTGTACGAACCCGGCCTCGCTCAGACTTATATGTAGTGTATCGACGTAAAGCCCCACAAAGAACGGCGCGATATTGATCAGAATAATCGAAAGCGCGTAGAGGACGCACGCTATTGCCAATGTCCTTGCCGGACGCACGCCGAGCTCGCGATCCATCCCTTGCACCTTTCCCATGCGGTTCAATAAACCGCCCGCCACGCGCGAGCTTCCGGGCCGGCCCGGTTGCTCGTCCTTATAAGGCCGCTGCCTGTATTCCACTACGATCCGACACGCAAATCAATTCGTCAATCGCATAATTTATGCCTTACTTTGTCATTCTAAGCGACCGCCAGCCCAGATTCGGCTCGCGGGCAAGGCCGGGCCGGTCATGGTGTTCCATCACCTGTGCGGCGCTGGCACTGTCGACAGTTGCGCGAGACGAGCGTTTCCAATTTCGCGGCGTCATATGGGGCGACATTCCGCAGGTCGGAGGGCGTTTGCCCCCAGCCGTTTGGAAGGGGGATTTCGCCGGCCTGAAGGTGCGGTGAGAGAGTGGGTGGACTTGCGAGGCATGCCGCGTGATCGGCAATCCTCGCTTGACACCGCGCAACTGCCGATCGATAATTAAATCGTCGTGGAAATAATTATACGCGGCGTGGTACATGAGGCGTTATTCCTAGGAAAATGGGAGATTTGTATGACTTGCAACCTTAAGACGCGATTGGCCCTGCTTGCATTGACGTGCGCCACGCCGCTGGCGGTGGTGGCACGCGAGGCGCCCGCAGAGGCGGCGCCGGCCGACGTTGTCCAGGAACTCCATGCCTTCTACGCCGGCCAAGATCAGGCCAATCGTGACGGTTTGACATCGACCGAACTGGCCAAGCGCTTTTACAGCGACGATGTGATTATCACCGGCGAGGGGGATGTTGCGGCGCGGCGCGGGATCGAGGCTTCCGTCAAGGCCCTTGACGACTGGTTTGCCTATCTTGGTCCCAATGGTAATAAGGGCTGCGCGTTCGCCGTCCAGGATACGGTTGTCTCGTCCGAGCGGGACATGGCTTCGGTTTTTGCAGTGCTGACCTGCCAGCCCAACCCGCCCGCGACTACGAAGCAGGAGACGATTCGCCAGCTTTTCGTGCTGAAGCGCAAACCTGAGGGTTGGCGCGTCGTGCGAGAGATGTGGCAGGCCGGCGGCTTCGGTAACTGATTGCTTCCGGGAAGGCCCATTGCGGTTTTTTGAAACAGCCGCTCGAAGCAATGGGCCTTCCTGATAAAGTTTTCGGGGACGCTGCACGCATTGCAATCCCCCGATGATGGACATGGCTCGTTTGGCAGTTACCCGGAACTGGGCGGATTGGTCTTCTTTCTGGACCTTTTGCAGGTGCTTTCAATCCTCGCAGCTTCCATTCGACGATGTCGGGTACGACATCCTCGACATTCCTGTCCCCCGTTTCGTTCTTAATCCGCAGCCACAAGTTGGCGTCTCGCTTTGCTCGACCCGCAGGTATATTGTGAAGCCGCCGCCACCGGCAAGTCTGGCCGGCCCATCACGCCTTTGTCAGGCCTATCGCGACCCGGGCTCTCGAAGAAGACGAGGGGCCAGGTCTGATGCGGCGAGTCTGCTATACCGCCCTCTCGATCAGCGCGGCGGCGACTGCCAAGATCAGCCCCGGCAAGACGGGAATGGCATATCGGCCTTGCTTGGGCCGGGTTCCTCTCCGCTTCGGTCAATCCGCCGCGCACCCTCCTTCACCGCGTGCCAGGGAAGCGAGATCGGGAGCGTCACTCAGATTTGCGGAGGGTGTGCTACTTGTTCGACCGCGTTGCAGCTCGCGCGGTATGCGGCCCGCTGCCGCGGTGAGAACAGTCAAAGCCAGCGGGGCTGATCTCGTCCCAGCAAGGGCGACCCGCAATCGAGAGACAGGCCGGCATGTTCAAACATCAGTGGTGTGCGTAATCCGTCGACCGGGGATGCGCCCGTCCGATCAAATTGTCTCACCAGTCCGCGCGCCGCGATCTGGGGATCGGCCAGTGCCTGCGCGACCGTGTTGATTGGGCCGGCTGGTACTGTCGCGACCTCCAGCGCGCCCAGCAAGTCGTGCCGCAACCAATTTTGCGTGACTGCGCTGATTATGGCGGTCAATTCGTCCCGGTTGGCTACCCGCGAAGAATTGGTCGCGAATGAAGGTGACGCCGGCAGTTCGTCGAGCCCGACGACCTTGCAAAAACGGTCAAACTGACCATCGTTGCCCACCGCAAGAATTAGTCAGCCATCCTTGGCCGGGAACACGGCATAGGGTGCGATATTCGGATGTGCGTTGCCCAGTCGGGCCGGATTTTCCCGCGTTGCCAGGTAGTTCATCGCCTGATTGGCAAGGACGCCGGTCATGCAGTCAAGCAGGGCAACATCCACATGGTCGCCCCGGCCGGTCCGCTCGCGGCGCGTGAGGGCGGCCTGAATACCGATGACGGCGTATAGGCCCGTCACGATGTCAGCCAAGGCCACGCCGATTTTCTGCGGTGCGCCAGCCGGGTCGCCGGTCAGGTCCATGATCCCGCTCAGACCCTGCACGATGAAATCATAGCCGGCACGGGCGGCATAAGGACCCTCCTGACCAAAGCCACTTATGGAGCAATATACGAGGCGCGGGTTCAAGGCCGAGAGGCTTGCATGGTCCAGCCCGAACTTGGCCAGACCGCCCACCTTGAAATTCTCGATAACGACATCGGCTTCGATCGCCAGGCGGCGCACCTCCTCAAGATCTCGGGCATTGCCGAAGTCGGCGGTAATCGAACGCTTCCCGCGATTGCAGGCGTGGAAATAGGCTGCATCATGTGTTCCGTTGCCATTGTCGATAAATGGCGGCCCCCAACTGTGCGTGTCGTCGCCGTCCGGACTTTCTACCTTCAATACGTCAGCGCCAAGATCCCCGAGGATCTGGCCGGCCCACGGGCCGGCCAGAATTCGGGCCAGTTCAAGGACCCTCAGGCCCTTTAGCGGCTGGCTTGCGCTTGCGGGTTCTTGCTGCATCAGAAAGCCGCGATGTCCGTGATTGCCCGCCCGATAATCAGGGCGTGGACATCATGAGTACCCTCGTAAGTGTTGACCGTCTCGAGGTTCACCATATGACGGATGACCTGATATTCTTCTGAAATGCCGTTTCCGCCGTGCATATCGCGAGCAGCGCGTGCTACGTCGAGCGCCTTGCCGACGTTGTTGCGCTTGACCATCGAGATCATCTCGGGTGCGAAGCGATCCTCGTCCATCAGGCGGCCCACCCGCAGGCTCGCCTGCAGGCCTAGAGCGATGTCGGTGGCCATATCCGCCAACTTCTTCTGATAAAGCTGGGTTGCTGCCAGCGGTCGCCCGAACTGTTTTCGGTCCAGCCCATACTGGCGGGCAGCGGCATAGCAAAACTCGGCCGCTCCAAGCGCGCCCCAGCTAATGCCGTAGCGGGCACGGTTGAGGCAACTGAATGGCCCGCGCATCCCTTCGACGCCTGGCAGTAGGGCATCTTCTGGCACGAAGACCTCGTCCATCATGATCATGCCCGTAATCGAGGCGCGAAGTGACAATTTTCCGGAGATCTTGGGAGTGTCGAGACCCTTGGTTCCCTTTTCAAGGATGAACCCGCGGATCTTCCCGCCATGAACTTCCGACGTCGCCCAGACAATGAAGACGTCGGCGATCGGAGCGTTCGAGATCCAGGTCTTGGACCCCGTCAGCACGTATCCGCCATCGACCTTGCGCGCTCGGGTCTTCATTCCAGCCGGATCGGATCCGGCATCCGGTTCAGTAAGGCCAAAGCAACCAATTAATTCGCCGCTGGCTAAGCCGGGCAGAAACTTCGCCTTCTGCTCATCCGAGCCAAAGACATGGATCGGGTACATGACCAGGGAGGATTGCACCGACATCATCGAACGATAGCCGGAGTCAACGCGCTCGACCTCTCGAGCGACGAGGCCGTAACTCACATAACTTGCGCCCGTGCCGCCGAACGCTTCGGGTATCGTGATACCGAGTAAGCCTCGACGTCCCATTTCGGCAAAAATCGCCGAGTCTGTGTGTTCTTGTGCATAGGCTTGGGTGACACGGGGCTGCAGCTCGTTTTGAGCGTAGGCCCGCGCCGCATCGCGGATCATGCGCTCTTCTTCCGTCAGCTGGTCTTCAAGCTGAAAGGGGTCCGCCCATGAAAAACGCTGCATCTAAAATCCAATCAGAAATTGAAAATTGCGATGCGAAGCATGCGTCGCTTATGGAAATCAAAGCCAACAAACCGGAGGTCTAGGCTGGAGGTGGAGCTCCCCTTGTTGCATGGATTCCGCCATGCCCGAGGAATGAGGGCCCAGCGACCGTTCGAATTTTTCCGTCCGATATGACGGGATCACGACTCGTCCAGCTGAATGGCGGCGAACCGGGAAGGCCGATACCGGCGCAGCCACAGTCCGAACCCTATGCCTGCGGCCATCGCGACCGGGATGCCAATTGGCAATCGATTGACCACCGGATTCTGGCTACCGCTAAGGTACTCAAAATTGTTGACGGCGAAGTACAGCGCCACCAACAGGCCGACAAACGCCAAAATCGGTGCAATAACGTGCTGCCAAAGGTGGCGCTCGGGATGCTCCCGGAAATACGACACCACCGCCAGGCTGGTGAGCGCCTGCATGAACATCACGCCAACGGCTGCAAAACCCAGGACGATCAGCCCCAGTCCGAGCATCGGGTGCAGCCCCAGATAAGCAGCGCTCGTGAAGACGACGAGCGCGACGACTGAAACGGTGGCGCTGGCCGCAGAGGGCGAGCCATGGACAGGATGCGCCCGGCCGAGAGCGCGGGGCAAGCAGCCCTGACGGCCGAGGACGAATAAATAGCGCGCGGCCACATTATGCATCGAAAGGACGGTAGCAAACATGCTGGTGACCAGCGCGACCTGGATGATGGTGGTGAATGCACCGCTGACGTACTGATTGCTGAGCTTAAAGTAGATGAGTCCGACGTCTGCTTCGGGTATGCCTTTGATGTTGTCGGGTCCTATTGCGCCTACGGTGATCCACGATGTGACGAAGTAGAAGATGCCGATGGTGAATATCGCGATGTAGGTGGCCCGCGACACAGATTTCTGAGGCGATTTAGCCTCCTCGGAAAACAGAGCGGCAGACTCGATGCCGAAGTAGCAGGTGAACGCGAGCAGGATCGCAACACCCGGCGCGCCAGTCGTCAGACCACCGATATCCAACGACTGCGTCGGGAATGCCGCCCCGCCCAACTGTCCGACAAGGATGGCATCGAAAAACAGCAGCAGCATGAACTCGATAAGGATGACGGCCAGCACGACCCGGGCGCTGAAGTCGATCTGGCGAAGGCCGAAGAAACCGATCACGACCCAGGCCGTCAGCGAATAAACTACCCAATGAAGGTTAAATCCGAGCAAGTCGCTGAACGTGGTCTGCATCATATAACCGAGATAACTGAAGCCCCCAGGCACGAACATGGTGTAAGAGACTACCGCGACGCCGGCTGCCCCTAGACCGGTGATCGGGCCAAGGCCGCGTGCAATGTAGGTGTAAAATGCGCCGCCAACCAGCACCTCTCGACTGAACGCGGAATAGCCCACTGCGAACAATGCCGTGACGACCGTCGAAATGACGAAGGCAAGCGGCAGGGCGGTTCCACTGCCGAACACCAACGCTACGGGGAGCACCCCGATAACGCAGGCGAGCGGCGCGACAGCGGCGATGACAAAGACGGCCAGCCGAAAAGTACTCAGCGAGCGCGGCAGTGCAACGGTCTCGCTCTCGACGGGAGACGGAACGAGTGCCGATGCAGTGGCGGCATTAATTTGTGTCATGCGTATCTCCATGAACGGCTTTCGGTTGCGTCAGATGCTGATCGTAACGACGGCGGCCTTGATCTCGACGAGCTCCCCGAAACCGCTGCGCTCTGCGCGCCAGCCTTCGATGGCCCATTGCAGCCCCGAAAAAAGGTATGCGATCAAGAGCGTTTGCTGCGGATATCGCCAAGTCCAGATTGCGCATCCGCCTTGCCCCCATTTCGTTCACGCCCGATTTCACAAGACCCGCGTCGGCGCCAGCGGATGTCAAACTGCCGCTTGCGAGGTCGTTCGAGAAATCGACTCGGCCGCGAGCGTCTCGAATTCGTAGCAATTTCGTCACCGTTCGCAACTAATTTATGCGATTGATGATTTTTTCCAGATGCGGACAGGTGGCAGGTCTGGTGTGACACTGCGGATATTATAACGTAGTTAAATAGTTGATAAAATGATGTTAAACTGTGGGCCACGCTTCCCAGCGGATTTGCGGCCGGGGGTTCTTGCCAGTGGGTTCGCATAACCATTGACAACCACCTTAATTATGCGGCAGAATAATTTACTGCATTTTTGCATGACCGAGCTCCTCCCGATGGCGGATTCTGTTTCCCGCGCAGGGGTGTGAGGTGAGGAAATCTCAAATGCTGAGGGGCGCCTCGGCCGAGGCAAACGGGGAGTGGCTTGCGCATTGGCAGGGTGCTCTCGACCGGCGGGGATGAACTATGCAAAAAAGGGAGAAGTATAATGACTGCTCGATTGACTAGGGGTTCGGCCCGTTCCGCACTGGCGATTTCGCTTGCTTTGCTACCGCTCGCAGCTCCCTCGAAGGCTTATGCCCAGGAGAGTGCGGAGCCTGAATCGGGTGCAACGGCCGCAAGCGGCTCCGGCGATATCATCGTTACCGCACAGCGCCGCGAGCAACGTCTTCAGGACGTACCGGTCGCCATTTCAGCCTTTGGCGGTGAGTCGATCGAGAAGCGCCAAGCGGTGCAGATTTCCGATTTGATTACGCTTTCGCCGAACTCGCAGGTGAACTACCCTTTCGGTGAAGGTGGCCCGCCCAACTTTGTCATTCGCGGTATTTCTTCGACCGACTATTCCGCCAATCAGAGCAAGCCGATCGCAATCTATATCGACGAAGGCATCCGCGGTCTGTCGACGTTCGAGACGATGCCTCTCTATGACGTCGAGCGCGTCGAGGTGCTGCGCGGCCCGCAGGGCACGCTCTACGGCAAGAATGCGACAGGCGGCGCCGTGAACATCGTCACGAAAAAGCCCGGCTTTTCGACCGAGGGCTATGTGACGGGCAGCTATGGCAATTTCAATCGCGTTCGGCTGCAAGGTGCGCTGCAGGCCCCGCTGATTGTCAAACGGCGTTCAAAAGGGACCCCCGATCGGCGTCGAAGAGGGACCCCCTTTTCGGATAATATGATGCTGGTTTGTTGAAGATGGCCTTGCGCTGCGTGCGGCGGAGGGCGGGCGTAGCCCGACCGGAGGCGCGCGCAGCGCAAGATAGATTTTTGAAGGCGCCGAAGGTGGCTGTCAGCTGCGGTTTTTGAAGCGCCAGCTGTCGTTGCCCGTCTCGACGATATCGCAGTGGTGGGTGACGCGGTCGAGCAGCGCCGTGGTCATCTTGGGATCGCCGAACACGGTCGGCCATTCGCCGAAGGCGAGGTTCGTGGTGATGATGACGCTGGTCCGCTCATAAAGCTTGCTGATGAGGTGGAACAGCAACTGCCCTCCCGAGCGGGCGAACGGCAGATAACCGAGCTCGTCGAGCACGATCAGGTCGAGCCGCGACAGCTGCGCCGCCAGGGTCCCGCCTTTGCCGATCCGGGTCTCCTCTTCGAGGCGTGTCACCAGATCGACGGTGTTGAAGTAGCGGGCGCGAGCGCCCCTTCGCACGACATTGGCGGTGATCGCGATGGCGAGGTGGGTCTTGCCTGTCCCCGTGCCGCCGACCAGCACGATATTGCGGCGAGGCGGGAGGAAGGAGCCATCGTGAAGGGAGCGGATCATCTCCTCATTGATCGGTGTGCCCTCGAAGCTGAACCGCTCCAGGTCCTTCACCACGGGCAGCCTCGCAGCCGTCATCCGATAGCGGATGGAGGCTGCATCCCGGTGGGTCGCCTCAGCACGGAGCAGGTCGGTCAGTATCTCCATGGTGGTGCGCTTGCGCTGGAGGCCGGTGGTGACCGCCTCGTCGAACGCCGCCGCCATGCCCTTGAGTCCGAGGCCGCGCATCGTGTCGATCATATCATGCCGCTGCATCATAGCCTCGCAGCAGATCATAGCGGGCACAGTCGGCGAGCGGAGGATGCTGCAGCATCCGGTCTTCCGAAGTGACGATGCTGTGGGGTGTCGCCGGCTCGCGGCGCCGGGAGAGGATGTTGAGGATCAGCTCGTCGCTGGCCGTTCCGTTCGCCAACGCTTCGCGCACGGCAGCCTCTACCGGCTCCAGGCCATCGGTGAGCACCGCCGAGAGGACCCGCACGAACCTGCGATCCGCCTCGTCCCCGGTGCCGAGCCTTCGCCGTAATCGATGCAACGCGGGCGGCAGATCCCAGTCCTGGAACGGCGCCCCGTTACGGAGCGCGCCGGGCTTGTGCGCGAGGACCGGCAGATAATGCCAAGGATCGTAGATGGTGCGGTTCCGACCGAAGTGGCGCTCATGCTCCCCGACGATCTCTTCGCCGCAACGGATGACGATACGATCGGCATAGGCACGCACCTGCACGGTCCGGCGCGCGGCCGTCGACATGACCGAGTAGCGGTTCCGATCGAAGCTGATGAGGCAGGTGCCGGTGACGGCATGCTCGCTCTCATGGAAGCCGTCGAACGGTGCCAGGATCGGCTGCAGGGCCGGTCGTTCCATCTCCAGCGCCTCGGCGACGGTGATGTCGCTGCGCTCGGGGTGGGCGTGATGCTCGGCCCAGCGTCGGCACTCCGCCTCCAGCCACCCGTTGAGCTCGGCCAGGCTGGCGAACCGAAGCCGCGGCTGGAAGAAGCGGCCCCGGATCGTCTGGACTTGCTGCTCAACCTGGCCCTTCTCCCATCCCGCTGCTGGTGAGCAGGCCGTCGGCTCGACCATGTAATGATCGGTCATGATCAGGAAGCGGCGGTTGAACACGCGCTCCTTGCCGGTGAACACGCTCGTCACCGCCGTCTTCATATTATCGTAGATACCGCGCCGGGGCACGCCGCCGAAGAAAGCGAACGCCCGAGCATGGGCATCGAACAGCATCTCCTGGCTCTCACGCGGATAGGCCCGGACATAAGGCGTGCGCGATGCGCAGAGACGAGCGTGCGCAACCTTTATCCGCATCGGCTTGCCGGCGATCTCCACATCCTCATGGCTCCAGTCGAACTGGTAGGCCTCGCCGGGCTGGAAGGTCATCGGGATGAACGCCGGTGCACCTTCGCCGGCATCCTTCCGACGCGCAGCACGCCAGCGCGCCGCATAGCGGCGCACCGCGTCATAGGAACCTTCGAACCCTTCACGCGCAAGCAGATCATGGATACGCGTCATCCGCAGCCGGTCGCGGCGACCTCGCGCCTCGTTCTCCTCGAGAAGCACATCGAGCCGTTCCTGATAGGGGCCAATCCGCGGTAAAGGCTGGACTTTGCGCTGATAGTTGAACGCCGCCTCCGGCGACCGGATCGCTTTGCGGACGACCTTCCGCGACAAACGAAGGTCACGAGCGATCGCCTTGATCGCCTTACCCGCTGCATGCTCACGCCGAATCCGAACCACTGTCTCCACGATCAACATCCCGTTCTCGCCAACTGATCAAAACCAGTCGGCCGACTAAATCCCCGGGATGAAGGGGTCCTTTTTGCACGCCGATCACCCCACGAAGGGGGTGCCTATTGCACGCTGATCCTCACCGCTGATCCAGGATGTGCTGGCGGTACGCGTTGCAGCACTTTATGTGCACGACACGGGGGTTCTCAAGAACGTCACGCCCGGCCTTGGGGACCTCGACCAGACTGATGTCTTCTCGTTCCGCGCGGCGCTGCAGTTCGAGCCCGCGGACAACTTCGAGGCGACGCTGCGCTTCAACCACGTCAGGAGCGGTGGCCGCAATTACGCGCCGTTCGCGGGAAACATCGACTTTAACGATCCCGCTATTCTTTTTCCCGGCAACAATCTGTCGAACCTCCCCGGGTCGAACCGCGACGGCCTTGGATTCTTTGAGACGGCTACCAACAGCACGCCCGAACGCACGATCCGCAGCAACGGGTTCAACCTTATCATGAACTGGGACGCGTCCGACGTCCTCAGGCTGACCTCCGTGACGACCTATGACTGGGGAAAATGGGTCGACATTGGCGACGATGACGGTCTCGTTATCGAGGTGGACGATCCTATCGTTACCTTCGGCAAAGACATGAAGCAGTTCGTCCAGGATCTGCGGCTGGCGACATCGTTTGACGGGCCGTTCAATGTCCAAGCGGGCCTCATCTATACCTATGACTCGGTAAACGCCGGCTTTGATTATTCGCTGCTCACGGATCCGGGCTGCGGCGCGGCCTGCACCTTCGGCTTTACGCCCACCGGGACGGGCTTTATCCAGTCGAACAGCTTCGACCAGAAGCGTAGAAGCTATGCGGGTTATCTTCGCGGCGACTTCGAAATAACCGACACACTTTCCATGTACGGCGGTGTGCGTTTCAGCCGGGACAAGGTCGCTGTTTCGAATTTCAACGCATTCCTCGGCGATAACGTAGACCCCGTCGCGGTCCCGACGATCAGCAACTTTTCTGATCGCCGCACCTTCAACAATACCAGTTTCGAGGTGGGGGCCAATTGGAAGCCAACTGAAGACGTCTTGCTCTACGCCTCCATGCGCGAAGGCTATCGCAGCGGCGCTGTGAATGCGCAGGCCTTCAGCGATCCCTCCGAAATCACCTTCGCGCCGCCTGAGACCGCGCGGACTTATGAGTTCGGGTTCAAATCGACCTTGCTCGACCGCGCGCTGACCGTGAACGGTTCGTTGTTCCAGACCGATTACAAAAACCAGCAGGTCGTCGTGACCGAGGCGGGCGGCCTGTTTCCGCTCCGTTCGATCAGTGGCGCGCGTGTCCGCGGTTTCGAGGCTGACATCACCGCGCGGCCGGTCGATCGGGTGACGCTTGGCGTCGGCGTGGGCGTATTGGATCCAAAATATAGCGGTGATGCGACCGTGTCGGGTTCGAGCGGCATCGATGTCTCCGGGAACCAGATATCCAACGCCGCCAAGTTCAGCCTCAATCTCACCGGCGATTTCGTGCTGGCGGAGATCAATGACGGAACGGTCGATCTTAATCTCGACGGCACTTATACCTCGCGCGTCTTTTTCGACATCGCGGAAACGGCGACTGTGTCTCAGTCGGGCTATTGGGTCGCCAATGCGCGACTGGCCTATAATACGGATCGCTTTTCGGTTGGCGCAGGGGTGAAGAACCTCTTCAACGAAAAGTATTTCACCTACGGTCTGGGCCTGAGGTTCGCCGGGCTGGACTATCTGATTCGTGGCACGCCGCGTACATATAGTGTGGATGCTACCATCCGGTTCTAACCGAAGGGACCGTCAACAAGTAATTGGCCAAACACTTCCTCCTCGCTGCATCGCTGCAGTGAGGAGGAGGCAATCCGGGAGAAACGCCAGGCCCGCCCGCTGAGCTTGGGCGGCAGGCGCTGACCTGGGGCAGGGTGCACGGTCGGACGGGCGTCCGGACCAGAAGCAAGGAACTGCCGCGGGGGTAGCTGCTTGTTGTTTTTGTTGACTGCGAGCGGGCGTTCGACCGATCTCGAACCGCCTTCATCAATCTTCGGCGCAGATCGTTGGGGATCGATCTTTCGATGGGTTCTGACCCCAACCCCCCACTGACCGCCTGCTTTTCATTCGATGTATCGCGGCCGTGGCGCGACGCGTTGAACTCGTGAGGGATGCTCACGCGATGGACGACAGGCCGCGAAAATAGCGCACAGGTTCCTGCCAATTCCCCTGGATTCGCGGCGCGGCCGTTTAGCTGCTGGGCAGGAATCATGAGCGCCTTGCAGAAATCCGGCGGGCGCAGAATTTAATCTTGGATCCTGATCCCTTGCTATTGTCGAGCGGCGCGGGTCTCGACCGCCATGGTGCACGGCGTGAGCTGTTCGATTCAAGCTGGAATTTGGTCCTGAGAGGGTATCATAATACCATGTTTTATCTGTGATATTTATGCATGGCATCTTGAAGAGAAGGCGACCTTGCGGTCGCGCGCCGACGCCCCGGCTCAATGGTGCACCCGGAGCCGTTCGAGCGGTCAATTCTCCTTGAATTTATACGAATGACGAATTATTACCACTCCTAGCTACAAGGAGACTCTGATGAGAACCTATCGCATCGGCCAGATCGTGCCGAGCTCCAACGTGACGATGGAAACGGAAATTCCGGCGCTTCTGCGCGCGCGTGAGACGATTTCGCCCGAGCGCTTCACATTCCATTCCTCGCGCATGCGGATGAAGCATGTCACGAAAGAAGAATTGGCCGCGATGGATGCGGCGAGCGATCGCTGCGCGCTTGAGTTGTCCGACGCTGCGGTCGATGTGATGGGCTATGCCTGCCTCGTCGCCATCATGTCGATGGGGCAGGGCTATCATCGCGAGTCACAGGCCCGGCTGCACCAGGTCACCGTCGACAGCGGCAATTCGGCGCCCGTCGTCTCCTCCGCCGGAGCGCTTGTCGATGGCATTAAGGCGATTGGCGCCAAGAAGGTCGCCATCGTTGCTCCCTATATGAAGCCGCTGACGGAGATGGTCGTCGATTATATCCGCAGCGAGGGTGTGGAAGTGGTGGAGTGGCGCGCGCTTGAGATTTCCGACAATCTCGCGGTTGCCGCGCACGACCCGGCCCGTCTTCCCGGCATTGTCGCCAGCATGGAGCAGATCGGCGAGGTCGATGCGGTCGTGCTGTCGGCATGCGTGCAGATGCCTTCGCTGCCCGCCGTCTCGATTGTCGAGGCGCAGGTCGGCAAGCCCGTCCTGACGGCGGCGATCGCCACAACATGGGCGATGCTGAGGTCGCTCGATCTCGACACGCGGGTGCCCGGTGGCGGCACGCTGCTTTCCGGTGCCTATTAAGGGGATGGCGATGCGCGGCTATAACGTCCATGCGAACGGCATCCGGCACCACCTGATCCAGCACGGTGAGGGCGGTCCGCAAATGCTGCTGATACCGGGGATTACCTCGCCGGCGGTCACCTGGGACTTCGTTACAGAGCCTCTTTCGGCGCATTTCGAAGTCCATGTTCTGGATGTGCGCGGACGCGGGCTCAGCCAAGGGGGCGACCTTGACTATTCGCTCGACGCGATGGCGGACGATGCTGTCGCGCTTGTCCAGGCGCTGGGCATGGAAGCGCCCATCGTTCTTGGTCATTCGATGGGCGCGCGCACGGCGATCCGTGCCGCGCGCAAGGCGCCGAAGGCCTTTGGCGGGCTGATCCTCGTCGATCCGCCGGTAAGCGGACCCGGTCGGCGTCCCTATCCATCGGCGTGGCCCTGGTACGAGGACTCAATCCTGTTGGCGCAGCGCGGCTGTTCAGCGGATGACATGAAGGCCTTCTGTCCTACCTGGACCGAAGAGCAGCGCGCGTTGCGGGCGGAGTGGCTTCATAGCTGTGATCTTCATGCGATCGACGTCGCCTATAAGGGCTTTCACACCGACGACATCCATCAGGACTTGCCGCACCTCGACCTGCCGATGCGCCTGGTGGTGGCCGGCGCCTCCCCGGTGATCGAAGAGGCCGACATCGCGGAGATCAAGAGCCTTGCGCCGCACATTGCAATTACGACGGTCGAGGGCGCGGGGCACATGATCCCGTGGGACGACCTTGATGGTTTTTTGCGCGCCGTGAGCGATTTCAGAATTTGACAGAATTGGAGCGTCCGTAATGGACCGCGCAAGCTTTATCGAAATTTGCCTGCATCAGCTGAAGATGTCCGGAGTGCGTGCGGATGAGCGCCTGGTTGTCCTCACCCAAGGCGACGAGCGTCTCGACTATGCCGATGCCTTCCTTGCCGCGGGCAGAATGTTGGGCGCGAATATCTATCATATGCGCCTTCCCGCGGTTTCGCCCATGGGAGGGTGGGCAGTCGGCCAGACAACGCTTGCGGTCATGCCGGAGGCTATCGAGGCCCTCAAGAACGCCGACATGCTCATCGACTGCATCTTTTTGCTGTTCTCGCCAGAACAGATGGCGATCCAGGCGGCCGGCACGCGCGTGCTGACAGTGGTCGAGCCGCCAGAACTGCTCGCGCGCATGTTGCCGAATCTTGAACTGCGCGAGAAAGTCGAGCGGGCGGGAGAACTGCTGGCGCGGGCCAAATCGATGCACATCACCTCCCCCCACGGCACCGATGTGATCTACAAGCTCGGAACCTATCCCACCATCACCGAATATGCTTGCACGGACCAGCCTGGGCGATGGGATCATTGGCCGTCGGGCTTCGTGTTCACGGGGGGCGACGATGACGGTGTGGATGGTCAGATCGTCGTCGGGACGGGCGATGTGCTCCTTCCGCAGAATATCTATGTTCGCGAGCCAATTATCTACACGATCGAGCAGGGACGGATCACGGATATCCGTGGCGGCCTGGAAGCTGAACTGGTCAAATCCTACATGGCGGACTTCGAAGACGAGCGCGGATTCGCAATGAGTCATATCGGCTGGGGGATGAATCCGGACGCCAAGTGGCATCGGATGACGCCGGGCGAATTCCCCGGGGGCATGGGAATGGAGCCGCGCAGCTATCTGGGCAACGTCCTGTTTTCCACCGGCCCCAACAACGAGCTTGGCGGGTCGAACGATACGGCCTGCCACCTCGATATCCCCATGCGCGGCTGCTCGCTCTTCCTCGATGGCGACCCGGTGCTGATCGATGGCGAAATCATGGTCAAGGAACTCCAGTTCGATCGAAACGATGGTTCGAGCGTGAAGGAAAGCAAGGTGTTCGATGTCGCAGGATGAGGTCTATGACAAGGCCGGATTCGGTCGCAGCGCACCAAGAGGAACCCGTCCGGCGATCGTTGTGGTCGATTTCTCCTACGGCTTCACTGACACCAGCTATCCCACTGCCGCGGATATGCGGGCTGAGATCGCTGCGACTCGTCGGCTCACCGATGTTGCCCGCGAACGCGGCTTTCCCGTTATTTACACCACCATCGCCTATCAGCCGTGGGAGGCGGAGGCATTGCCTTGGCTTCGCAAGGCGACGGGCATGAAAGCGCTGATGGCGGGCACGAGGCTGGTCGAAATCGACAGCGCGACCGGTATCACCTCGGGCGATCCCGTCATCATCAAGCATGGCGCGTCGGCCTTTCATGGCACGAACCTGGCCAGTTTGCTCACCGCTGCCGGGGTCGATACGGTTGTTGTTACGGGGGCGACCACATCGGGATGCGTGCGCGCCACCGTCGTTGATGCCGTGCAATCCGGCTTTATCGTGCTGGTGCCGCGCGATTGCTGCGCGGACCGGGCGTCGGCGCCGCACGAAGCCAATCTTTATGATATCGCCCAAAAATACGGAGACATCACCAGCGCCGACGACATCCTGAACTGGCTCGGCCAGATCAGGTCGTCGGACTGACGTCGCCCAGTTAATAATGGAGAGGTAGATCAATGATCCAGCATGTAATTATCGCCGGAGCGGGGCCGACTGGCTTGCTGACGGCCATCGGCCTCGCGAAGGCGGGGACGCGCGTTACGATCCTCGAGGCCGAGGCCGAACTCAACGACAGCCCGCGAGCACTCGTTTACCACTATCCGGTACTACCGCATCTCGAGAAGTTGGGTCTCCTGCAGGATTGTATCAGCGAAGGCTTCCTTCGTCAGAGCTTCGGCTGGCACATCCACAGCACGGGGGAAATGATCGAGTGGACGGGCTCGCCGGCCTATGAGGACGGACAGGCCCTGCATTTGCATCAAGGCTTGCTCTCCCAGGTTCTCGCCCGGCATGTTGCGATGCTTCCCAATATCGAAATCCGCTACCAGACCCGCTTGCAGGGTTGCAGCCAGAATGCGGACGGTGTGATCGCCGAGCTTGACGGACCGGGCGGGGCGGAACGCCTCGACGGCGATTTTCTTGTCGGTGCCGATGGCGCGAACAGCGTCGTGCGCAGGAATGTTCTCGGGCTGCAATTCTACGGTGTGACGTGGCCCGAGCGCTATATCGCCACTAATACCAAAATCGATCTCTCATCGGTGGGATATTCGCCTACGGTCATGCAGATCGACCAAAAACATGGTGCGGTCATCTGCAAGATCGACCAGTCGGACGTTTGGCGCGTCACCTTCGTCGAGAATCCGGAATTGCCAATCGAAGGGCTGCCCGAGCGAATTGACGCGATGTTCGCCGATCACCTGCCCGATTTGCCGTACGAAGTCCTGGCCGCCTCTCCCTACCGTATGCACCAGCGTGTGGCGGACAAGATGCGCGAAGGCCGGATAATCCTCGTGGGCGATGCCGCACATGTGACCAATCCGACCGGAGGTCTCGGTCTCACGGGCGGGATGTTCGATGCGTTCGCATTGATCGAGGCCCTGAACCGGGTTCTCCACGACGGCGCCGATCACGACATTCTGGAATTCTATGAACAAGACCGGCGGCGCATTTTCACCGAAATCACGTCTCCGCGCGCTTCGCTCAACCTGCGCAGCCTCTATTATCTTAAGGAAGGCCAGGAGAAGGAAGAGCGAATTCAGTTCCTGCGCAACGTTGCAGGGAATGAGGAGCTGATCAGGAAGGAACTGAGCTTCACCGAGCAATTGATCACCCGTTTCTGAATTCATGATGGAGCCCTATATACTCCAGGACTTCGGCGGCCGCTTCCTGACCGGTGAACCCGCTCACGCAGAGGGCAAGATCTGGCCGGGCATCAGTGGTTATGTCGAATGGTTCGTACCCGCGGCGTCACGGCCAGTGTCCGTCCTCTTCGTCCACGGAGGGGGTGGGCAAGGGTCCGAATTTCTGCGGACGCCCGATGGTCGGCCGGGCTGGGCGCACAGCTTTCTGCGCGCGGGCTTTCCGGTTTATATCCTCGATCGGCCAGGGCACGGGCGTTGCGCATGGAACGAACCGGTGCACGGCCCGGCCTTGCCGCTTCCGGATTATGGGTTCCTTTATCCCCGCTTTGTCGAACCGGAACGGCATGATCTCTGGCCCGAGGCGGCGAAGCATGATCGCTGGCCGGACGATCCTCGGGCTGGCGACCGGTTCATGGCGAGCCAAGGGCCGATGGCGACTACTCTTGCGGCGAGCCAGCATCATGTCGAGGCGATCGCCGATGCGCTTTTCGAATTGATCGGGCCGACCATCATCGTCAGCCATTCGGCTGGTGGTCCTTGCGGTTGGGCTCTTGCCGCCAAGGGCGGCGACAAGGTCGAGGCAATCGTCGCGATTGAGCCGCTCGGATATCCCGGAATGGTTCATCCTCTGGGCACGTTCGAGAACGATCTTTGTGCGGCGCCTTATGCCGGAGCGGCCGACCCGTTCGACCGACCCGTGGCGATCGTCACTGGCGAGGCAACCTGGATGCGCGAGGCTAATGCGCGCGCGGCGGCTTTCGTCCGTGATCGGGGGAATGTCTTTGAACATATTCGGCTTGAAGAGCATGGCATTGGGGGCAATGGACACATGTTGATGAGTGAGATAAACAGCGCAGCGATCGCGGATTTGCTTGTCGCGTGGATCGAGCGGTCCCTCGGCGGACGGGCCTCCCTTCCTAGCAGTGACGCCATCCTTGGCTAGAAAAGGGTTCGAACTTGACTGCGGAAAGAATAGAAATGGATTCCAGTGCCACTGTTGCTGTCGCTGAAGACAAGGCGGTGAAGGGTGAGAAAAAGAAATCGGCAAGGAAGCCTGGGCGCCCCAAAAATAATGGCAAATTGAAGGAAAAGATCCTGAATGCCGCGGAAATCGCTTTTGCCGAAGGTGGTTATACCGGGATAAGCGTTCGTGATATTGCGGAGCGTGCCGGCGTAAATCAGGGCCTGATCCGTTATTATTTTGATACAAAAGAACAACTTTTCGACGAAGTCTACAAGCGGCGCGGCGGTCTGCTATCCGGACATCGTCATGTGCTGCTGGACCGGTTGCTCGAATCCGGCAAGCCGCCGCAGGTAAAGGATATCATTCGAGCCTATCTCCAGCCCCAGTGGGACTTGAAGCACAGCGGAGAGGCCGGCGCGGCGTTCGCGCAATTGCAGTCCCGCCTGCACTCCGAACCCGAGGAGCATGCCCTGCGCCTCCGCAAGGAGGTTTATGATGCGTCGGTTAAGCGATATATCGACGTCCTAGCTCAGGCCCTTCCACAATTACCCCGACGGACGATCGGATTGCGGATGTCGTTTTTGGTCGGCACATATATGTTCATGCTGAATGACCTGGGACGTATCGAGGATTTGACGGAAGGCAAGATTCATCATCTGTCGAAGGACGAGATGCTCGATAACATGGTGGCGTTTCTTGCGGCCGGGATGGAGGCTGATCGACCCTAATCGCGCTATCGCGCGGCAAGGCATGGCGCAATCGGCTTGAACTGGCCCGGCGTCCGGTGCCGTGGATCGGAGGCGCGCCGCCGTTCCCGCTGGCACGGTGAGCGCCGAGCCGAAAACTCCGCTTGGGCGGAACATGCTGACGCCTTGCGCAGTATCTCATTGGCTTAGCGCAACTCGCGGTTCTCGCGTTCGAGGGACGCGAGGCGATCGGCCATCTCGGTGGCCCCGAAGCGCTTGCCGCCGGCGACCTTGATCTTCTTCACCCGCCCTTGAAGCGTGTCCGGCACCCGCCGATCTTCGCTGAGATCGACGCGATGGCTGCCCATCGTGATGGATGCTCGTCTTCGTGATCCAGGATCATCCGTACCGCATTTGTGCGACCCCAGGTTCAAATATGTTGGTTGTCTTGCTCGTCGTAGCCCTTCCTCTCAGGAGCTTCGGTCTCCGGCGATCCCGGGCGGTTCAATCGATGCGATATATTATTCATATAACCAATATATCCGTGTCAGATTGGCCGCACAGCAATAGCGAGGGATCCGCGTTTGCAGGAGAAGCTATGGAGAGCTATCGGTTAAAGCGACGCATTTTCGCGAATTTCCGGTTCAGCTCTACATCTCCTCGCGGCGCGCACAGTCGAATATCATATGATGAGAGAGGCCGGTCAGAATATTGACACCAAATATATTATTCGATTATATAATTATATATGTTCGAGTGGGTTCAGCGGCACGATCTAGCTAGCGCATCCCAGGGCCGCGAGAATAGCCGAATAGCCGAATAGCCGAATAGCCGAATAGCCGAATAGCCGAATAGCCGAATAGCCGAATAGCCGAATAGCCGAATAGCCGAATAGCCGAATAGCAGGAGGTGGGAATGGGTAGTATCTTGGTTACCAAAGCAACCGGGACAACGGGACGACATGTGGTGAGCGGCCTCGCGGAGCGCGGGGCCACGGTCAAGGCCGCAACAAGAAACCCCTCATCCGCAGCGCACGGTAATATCATCCCAGTAGCATTCGATTGGGATGACCGCGCGACCTGGGCTTCGGCACTGGACGGAACCGATGCTATCTATCTCGTCAAACCCGAGTCCGATGAGGTGACTCAGATTGTCCGAGACTTCACCCGTTTGGCCGAGGATTCTGGCGCAACCAAGATCGTGCTCCTCTCGGAGATCGCGGCCGAGACGCGCGCTGACGACGCTCATGAACTGCAGGTCGAGCGAGTTATCGATGAGAGCAATCTCGACTTCGCCATACTGCGACCGAACTGGTTCATGCAGGATCTCGTCGATGAGCGCTTCTTCGGAAACCTGATCCGTCAAGACGGAGTCATCGTGATGACAACTGGGGGCGCTGCAACCGCTTGGATCGATGCGAGGGATATAGCCGCCGTCGCCGTCGAACTTCTGCTCGGCCAGAATTGCGGCAAGCAGGCACTCACACTGACCGGTCCTGAGGCGCTCACCCTTGAGCAACTCACGGACCGGGTAGCGGCAGTCACGGGTGCGGTCATACAACCCGTCGAAGAGACGACGGAAGCGGCAGAAGAGCGGCTCAAAACCGCCGATGCACCCGCGGGATTTATTGAATATTTCTCAAACATCGGGCGTAGCATCATGAACGGGGACACCGCCATTGTCACTGATCTCGTCGCCCGTATAACCGGAAACCAGCCCCGCGGCCTTGACGCTTTCCTCACGGAACACGCGCCATCACTGCAGCGGGCTGGACGGGAATGACAATGCAAGATTCAGACGAAATTCAGCTTTCTCGCAAGAACGAGGATTTGCTCAGGAAGCAAGTAGACGCTTGGGCGCGTAATGATCTCGATGCGCTCTTGTCGCTATACAATGATGACATGGAATATATAGATATTCCTTTCTCGGATTTTCCTGTGCGGGGCAAAAAGGCGTTTCGAGAGTATCTAGAGGACTATAATTCGCAGTTCGTTTCTGGAACCGTTCGCGTCGATTATGTAAATATTATAGCAAGCAGCACGTCGGTTGTCGGCGAATTGCGGGCCGAAGCGAGATATGTCGGCGAGGGAGCGCCAGACGGCGGTGTGGAAATCTCGTGGTCGGTCGTTTTGATCGACACCATTGTTGATGGCAAGGTGAGCACTGAACACGCTCATTTCGACTCACTGGCTTTTGCAAAGGCTATCGAACAAAACAAAACCGGGACTCCAGTCGAAACCGGATGACGATTGGGATTCACATGGTCGCCTGAACATGGCGCCGACCAGAGGGGCGGCCTCCCGTGGCGCCGGACGTAGGTGGCGGCCCCGCCGCCTTTGGACAGAAATCAGGCCCGCCCAGCCGCTGACCTCATAATTATTCTTTTGTATAATTGAGTGGCGGTGCTATCGTCAGCAGAGCGTCGATGCGCGTGAGTTTGTGTGATGCCCTCTTAGGCTGTCGAATTTCCAGGCACACCAAATCCCCGGGCATCGCATGGGAGACGGGACGCAAGATGCTCGAAATTGAAGTGAATGGAACGAAGCACCGGCTTGAAGTCGATCCGGCCGTGCCACTACTTTGGGTTTTGCGCGACAGTATAGGCCTCAAGGGGACGAAATTCGGATGTGGGGCGGGTCTGTGCGGAGCTTGCACGGTTCATGTCGACGGGGCTGCTGTGCGCAGCTGCGCTTATTCGGTTGGGCAGGCCGTCGGATCGAAAATCACCTCTATCGAAGGGCTCGGCGAGAGCGGTGAGCATCCTGTGCAGGCCGCCTGGCGCGAAGCGGGTGTTCCGCAATGCGGCTATTGTCAGCCTGGCATGATCATGGCCGCTGCCGCCTTACTAAAAAACAATCCGTCTCCAAGCGATGACGAGATTGCACAAGGCGTCACCAACATCTGCCGGTGCGGCACCTATAACCGCATCCGCAAGGCTATCCGTAGTGCGGCTGAGAACGGGAGAGCCGGCCGGTGAAGGAACCCGTTCTCACCCGGCGAGGTTTCGTCACGGGCGCACTCGTCACCGCGGCGGGCGTGAGTTTTACGCTCTCGCTCGCGGGCTGTAAGGACCGGACGAAGCTCCCCGATGACGGCGAACCGGGGGTTGAACTCCTCTCGTGGGTCGTGATCCATCCCGACAACAGCGTCACATTGCGCGTGCCCCAGACGGAAATCGGGCAGGGGGTTTCGACAACGATCCCGCAAATGCTGGCCGAGGAACTCGAACTGGATTGGTCTACGCTGAAGAGCGAGTTTTACGATCCGGCGGTTAACGCGGCGCGGGAAAATGTCTACGTGTGGACGGCGGTCTTGAGCAGCCATTCCGCGCAGACCTTGTTCGAACCAACCCAGCGGGCGGGAGCTCAGGTTCGAACAATGTTAATTCGCGCCGCTGCATCGCGCCTGAAGGTGCCCGAAGTAGAACTGGAAGCGATCAAGGGCTCAATCCGTCACAAACCGTCAGGAAAGGAACTGAGCTATGCGTCGGTGGCGGAAGCCGCCGCGAAAATGCCGGTACCCGATCCGAAGGCAGTGAAGCTGAAGGAAGTGGGCGACCGGCAATTGGTCGGCAAGCCAATCCCGCGCCGTGATGTGGATGCCGCGATCCGGGGTAAGATTGTTTACGGGATTGATTTCGAACTGCCGGGCATGCGTTTCGCGGCCGTTCGCCAGAGTCCCACCTTCGGCGGAAAGCTGCGCAGCGTCGACAAGGGCAGCATCAAAGGCATGCCGGGCAATCCCGAGGTCGTCAAGATCAAGGGTGCGAAGGTTGGCTATAATGCGCCGGTGCCAGAGGGCGAAGATCCGGATATTTGGGCAGCGCCGGTCACAATGGACGATGCGGTCGCGGTCGTCGCCGACAGCTGGTGGCAGGCCAAGACCGCGCTCGATGCGCTGGCGATCGAATGGGACGCGGGTCCCCATGCGAAATTTTCAAGCCAAGAGTATATGAAGACGCTCGCGAAGCAGGCCCGGGGCGATGCCCCGGTGGTTGTCGAGGCTGGTGACGCCCGGAGTGCGCTTGCCAAAGCGGTTAAGACGCTGTCGGCAGAATATAGCTATCCCTATATGGATCCGGCGCCGCTGGAGCCGATAAATTGCAGCGCGTATGTCGATGGCGGCGAGGTTCATCTTTGGACAAACAGCCAGTTTCCGGACGATGCCTGGCACATTGCCCACAGCCTGTGCGGGGTGTCGCCGGACAAGGCGCATGTCCATATCCTTCCGGCCGGCGGCGGTTTTGGCCGGCGCCTGCAGAATGATTTCGTCCACCAGGCGGTGCAGATCGCGCTGGCCTGCAAGGGCACGCCTGTGAAACTGCTGCTGACGCGCGAGGAGTGCGTGCGTAAAAGCTATTATGCGCCAATCACCGCGGCGCGCTTCGAAGCCGGGCTGGACGGCGCCGGCAATGTGACAGTCTGGACGTGTTCTGTCGCGAGCGGAACGTCGGCGGAGCAGAGCTATGGCGAGACGCGCTTTCCCTTCCAGCCGCCTAATGTCCGCTTTGCGTATAAGCGTAATCCTGACTCGCCGCTCCCTTTCGGCTGGATGCGCGGCGTCGGCTTCACCCAGCATCTCTGGATGAACTTCGGTTTCCTCGACGAACTACGTCTGCTGACCGGCCGTGACGTGCCTGAATTCTATCGGTCGCTGCTCGATCCTTCCTATATTCCAGCCGATTTAGAGGATCGCGAGATCGCAGTCGCACGGGTGAAGAATCACCTTAAGCTGTTCGACTTCGCGATCGAGAAGGGACGCTGGCACGCTCCGAAAGGAAGGGGACGGGGACGCGGCCTCGCGGTAGGGGACACCAGCTACTATCCGAGCTATCCGTCATCGACAAAGGCGGCGATCGTCGACGTCAGCTTCGACGAAAAGGCCGGCCTGCGGGTCGATCATGTCTTTCTCGCTGTCGACGCCGGCACCGTGATCAATCCGGACATCGTCCACGCCCAGTTGGAGGGGGGGATCGCCTATGCCCTGACGACCGCGCTCCATAGCGAGATAACGGTAGAGAATGGGCAGGTGCAGCAAAGCAATTTTCATGATTATCCGATCCTCAAACTTGACCAGATGCCGGCGGTCACGATCGAAATTCTGCCTTCGACGGAACCGCCGGCCAGCATCGGCGAGGACGCCGTTCCGGTGACGATCGCGGCGTTGGTGAACGCGATCGCGGATGCCGGCGGCCCTCGTTTGCGCAGTCTGCCCATTGCCAAGATCCTGGCGAATTGACTGGATGCGACGACAAATGTTGTCGCCTGAAAAGTTGGTACAGGATTCGAGTTCAGGCCCTTCCAATTTCGCACCGCCAGCGCAGAGCGCACGGGAAGGGTGATGTCGTCTGACCACGCGGCCCTTGCTTATGCGGTAGCCACACAGGTTGCCTTGTGCACTATCGTGGGGATCGATGGCAGCTTCTCGCGTCGGTGCGGCGCGCAACTGGCCGTCGGCCGCGACGGCACGCTGGTAGGGGACATGGCCGACAACTGCCTGCAGAATGAATTGGCGGCCCAGGCGACGATTTCCGCGCGCGAGGGGATCATAAAACTGCTGCGCTATGGCAAGGGGTCGCCATTTATCGACTTTCGTCTCCCTTGCGGGTCGGGCCTCGACATCCTGATCGACCCCGCTCCGCAAGCGCACCAACTGTCGAAGTGCGTGGCGGATCTCGGGGCACGCCGGGCGACCGCGCTGCCGTTAGCCGTTCCGGCCGCTGCGGATCGCCGTTTCTTGCGTGTGAGACGCTACATTCCGCGGCTCCGGCTACTTGTGTTGGGAACGGGGGCAGAGTGCAAGGCTCTGCAGCGGCAGGCCGAGGCAACTGACGTCGATGTCGAATTGCGCGCGGCCGGCCAGCAGTTTGCCCTGAATACGGTCCCCACCGGGATTTCGGCCGATCCCTGGACAGCCGTACTGCTCCTGTTTCACGATCATGAATGGGAGCATGCCCTTCTCGCATGGGCTCTTCGCACGCCGGCGTTCTACATCGGGTGCCAGGGCGGCGCGCAGGCGCGCGCGCGGCGGCTAGAGTTGCTGCGCGCGGACGGGTTTGATGATGCCGCCTTGGCCCGCATCAATAGCCCCGTGGGTCTCGTTCCCCGTGCTCGCTCGCCCGAGGTTCTGGCCCTGTCGATTCTTTCGGAAGTGGTTGGTGCATATGAAGCATTGCATCCCCATCCATGAGCGGCCGTCTTTGCATAGCTATCATGGCGGCCGGCGCGGCCCGCCGTTTTGAAGGACCCAAGCTTGACGCGGAATTTTCTTCAAAACGCCTTGGACGCCATGCGGTGGATGCGGCTCTAGGGCTCGATACCAAAAGCTTGGTCATTGTCGTTGGCGATACCTGCCCCAAATTCGCGAGGGAGGCTGAGGCAGAGGGGCACGCCGGGCTTCTGTTCAATCCGGAGGCCGGGCTGGGCCTTGCGGGATCGATCGCGGTCGGCGTAAGGCATGCCGCGGAGACAAAGTGCGAAAAATTGCTGCTTATGCTGGGCGACATGCCGTTCGTCACATCCTCGACGCTGCGCCGTCTCGCCGACGCGGCAACTGTCGGCGGTCTGTCCGCGACGCATTATCCAGGCGGCAAGGCTGGCATCCCCATATGTGTGACCGACAGGCACTTCGATGATATGCTGTCGCTGACGGGCGATCGAGGTGCCTCATCTTATCTGCGCGGAGAGCCGCAATGTCGCAAGATCGACGTACCGGCTCGCGAGTTAGCAGACATCGATACCAGAATGGACCTTGCAACATTATCTATTGCACCATGGCATTGATTCGCGTGAAGCCGGATCGGCGTTTCTCTACCGGGCCATTGCCTGTCGGGGCAAGCACATGCCGGCGCGCTAAATGAAGCCGGAATCCGTACGCTATACAGGTGCTGGCCGGTCGGCGCGATGAATTGATGCTGCTGTCGACCGAACAGCCAAAGTTTCTTGTGCAGCTATGCCGCGCATGTCAGGGACATGCGCAATAAGTGAGCGTGCCGTAGCGGAGGGAATACGAAGTTCGATGTGGTGATCGTAGGTGCCGGGCACGGCGGGGCACAGGTCGCAGTGATGCTGCGTACTCAAAAAGTTCGAGGGCAGCATTGCGATCGTCGGCGAGGAACCTGAACTGCCCTACGAGCGACCGCCGTTGTCGAAAGAATATTTCGCCGGCGAGAAGGAATTCGAGCGCATCCAACTGCGTCCCGCCAAATATTGGGACGAGCGCGAAGTGACGATGCTTCTTGGTGAGCGGGTGGTTTCCGTCGACCCGGTGGGCCATATCGTCACGACCGACGATGGCAAGGCGATCGGTTACGGCAAACTCGTGTGGGCGACCGGCGGCCGTCCGCGCATGCTCTCGATTCCCGGCGGTGATCTTCCCGGCGTCCAGGGTGTGCGCACCCGCGCCGATGCCGATGCGATGAAGGCCGCCTCCGAAAGCGCACGTCAGATCGTTGTAATCGGTGGCGGTTATATCGGACTCGAGGCTGCGGCCGTGCTCACCAAGGCGGGCAAGAAGGTTGTTCTACTGGAAGCTCTGGACCGCGTCCTCGCACGCGTCGCCGGTGTCGAGTTGTCGCGCTTCTACGAAAAGGAGCATCGGGATCATGGTGTCGATCTGCGGCTTGGCGTCTGCATCGATGCAATCGAAGGCGAGAGCCGTGCCACCGGCGTGCAGTTGTCGAATGGCGAAGTGATTCCGGCCGATCTGGTCATCGTCGGCATCGGTATCGTTCCGGCCGTCGAACCGCTGCTCGCAGCGGGCGCCGAGGGCGGCAATGGCGTACTTGTTGACCGCTTCTGCAAGACGAGCCTTCCGAACATTTATGCAATCGGCGACTGCGCGGCGCATGAGAACGCATTCGCACAAGGCGCGACGATCCGGCTCGAATCAGTGCAGAACGCCAACGACCAGGCGAATGTCGTCGCAAAGGGGATACTAGGCTACGAGAGTCCATATCATGCGATCCCGTGGTTCTGGTCCAACCAGTACGACCTCAAGCTTCAGACCGCGGGGCTGTCCACAGGGCACGATCAGGCGGTACTACGCGGCGATCCTGCCGCGCGCAGCTTCTCAATCGTCTACCTCAAGGCGGGCAGGGTAATCGCCATAGACTGCGTCAACGCGACGAAGGATTATGTTCAGGGCCGTATGATCGTGACGGCGGGGCTCGTGGCCCCATTCGAAAAGATTGCGGACACCGAAATATCACTAAAAACTCTTTTGCCTCACGAGACTCAAAGAGCGGAGTAGATCGTCCCCTGGATCTTATTGCTTCGGCGTGGCAACCGCCTTCCCGTCAAGCCCAGGAAGCGCAACCAGCTTAACCGGTCCCAGATCAGCTATTCCACCGATATGTCGGTGAAATTGTTTTGGGCCGCAGGATTAGCCCCTTGAGCATCGTCACCGGATCATAGGGACAACAGCCGCCATTGGCACCGTTGCCATAAGCCCGCTGCACTCCCAGCGTCGGGCGAAACGCCTCGAAGTCGAGCAGGCGGGGCTGGCCGCCTCCAGTCAGATGGACCGAATCTAATCAGCTGTAGAATGTCGAGAGTTTGATGGAGGCCGCCATCTTCAATGTTTTCGCGATGCCCCGCGCGCTCGAGCGATGCTCTGTTCGACATCGGCCCATGGCTGGCGATCGGGTGCGAAGGTTGCACGGATGTAGCGGACGAGGTCGGCAAGCTGGCGATCATCAATGTAGGCGCGGAACGCGGGCATCGTTCCGTGCGTTCCGGCCGCCGGCGTCGCGATTCCGTCCAGGATAACACGGATAAGATTATCGGGCCGGTCCGAACGGACGTTCGTGTTGAGTGCGAGTTGTGGACGAATTCCGAACAGGTCGCGCCTTTCCACACCGGTGTGGCACACGGCGCACGCGCCATCGTAGAGGCGAGCGGCTGAAGTGTCCGGCGTTGCCGCGATCGCGGCGTTCGATGCGGCGATCAGCGCATTCGCCGTCGCGGCGTCTTCACGACTATCTAGCGATGCGAGGTAATGCGCCATTGCCCGCACGTCAGCATCCGCCGCGTCGCGCAGTTCCGCCACGACCGGCGCCATCGGCCCTGCTGCCGACCCGTGGCGTGGAGCGTAGCCGTGGCGGAGATATTGGTAATAATCCGCCTCGCTCCAGCGCAGCGTTGAAGGTGATCGCTCTCCCAGCGCAGGAGCTTCCCAGCCATCTGCCTCGCCGCCGACAAGATAGCTACGGTCCCCCATTTCGGCGCCGAGCGCGTTGCGCGGGCTGTGACAGGCGGAGCAATGGCCGAGTCCGTCGACCAAGTAGCGGCCGCGGTTCCATTGCGCGCCGCGGTCGGGCATGGCCGCCATCGGCCCTTGCTTCAGAAACAGGGCGTTCCAGCCCGCAAGCGTGAACCGGAGGTTGAACGGGAAGGAAAGGCGCGTCGCGGGCGGGTTATGCCGTACTGCGGGCTGCGCCATCAGATAGGCATAGAGCGCCTCGAGGTCCGCATCGCTGGTCTTCGTGAAGTGGGTGTAGGGGAAGGCGGGGTAAAGGTGGCGTCCGTCCCGCGCGATGCCGCGCCGCATCGCGCGTTCGAACGCGGCGTAGGACCACGAACCGATGCCAGTTTCGGGATCTGGGGTTATGTTAGTGCCGTAGATCGTACCGAACGGACTTTCTATCGCATAACCGCCCGCGAAGCGCGCACCCCCGGGGGCCGTGTGACAGATCGCGCAGTCGCCAATGGCGGAAAGCTGACGGCCGCGCTCGATGGTCTGCGCGCTGTAAAGATTGGAAAGCGGACGATCGATTGGCGCAATTGCAGCGCGCCAGGGCAGTGCAGCACCAATCAGTCCGGCAAGACTCAGCGACGCGCCCGCGAATATCGTCATCCATGGCCTGACGCGCCTGCGCGTCGGCGCCACGGCGGCTGCCGCGAGCATCGTGACGCCCAGTGCCTCGCGCACCTTGTCGGCGGTGAAAGGCGGTTCGCGGAAGCGCACGCCGCAGGCATCATAAATTGCGTTGGCGATGGCCGCGGCGCTTGGAACCGAGGCGGATTCTCCCGCACCCAGTGGCGGCTGATCCGGCCGATCGATCATTCGGGTGTCAATGCGGGGTAATTGCGTGAAGGGCAGTATGGAATATCCGCCCCATTCGCGCTGAGCCGGCATGCCCTGAGCGAAGGTCACCTGCTCGCGCGTCGCGCGGCTGACCGATTGGATAACATTGCCGTGGATCTGGTGCTGCACCCCCGCTGGATTTACCATCATGCCCGCATCGTGGCCGTTGACGATACGGGTGACGGCGACCTCGCCCGTTTTGCGGTTGACCTCGACATCGGCGACCCATGCCGACCAAGCCGCTCCGTAGCCGGGAAAGGTGCTGTGAACGTAGAGCGCATAAGCGAAGCCGCGCCCGTACAGGATGTCGCCATCGCTGCCGTGCGATCCCCAGCGGTTGTGCGGTGTCCAGCCGGCCTGCTCTGCGGTCTGCAAGACCAGATCGCGCGCGCGGGAATCGTTGAGGTAGCGCAGCCGATACTCGATCGGGTCGACTTGCGCCTCTGCTGCGGCTTCATCGATCCAGCTTTCGTGCGCGAAGCTGTTAGGCAGCGCCGACACGCCGCGCAGCCAGGATGCGCGCACGATCGGTGGCATGTCGTGCACAGTCACGCGCATGTTTGCATAGTCGTAAGGCGCGACCGAGGTCCGATCGCCCATTTTCCAAGTCTCGGCGATCGGCGGGATCCGCCCCGTCAGCAGGAGTGCAAGTGTCGGCGCGCCGTTAGAAGGATAGCGCGACTGAAAATCGTAAGCCGTCACGTCGCCGGCGGCATCCAGTCCCCCGTCTATCTCGATGAGCTGGGCGGCTCCCTTTGGCTCCCAGATATGTTCCTGCTCCCGGGTGAGTTGTACGCGTACGGGTGCGCCCACCGCGCGCGACAGCAAAGCGGCATCGGCGCACACATCGTCGGCGCAGTTGCGGCCGTAACAGCCGGCGGCTTCCATGCGCACGATCTCGATGGCCTCGAGTGGCAGATTGAGCAGGTGGGCGATATCGGCGCGCAGTGGATAGGGGTTCTGTGTGCCCGACCAGATGGTGACCCCGTCTGGCCGCACGTCCGCCACGCCACAGGACGGGCCTATTGAGCCGTGGAGTTGATAGGGCCAGACATAGCGTCGCGGCAGGCGACGGTCGGCCTCGGCGAGCGCGCGCTCGACATCGCCCTTGTCCTGCAATCGGCGCGGGGTGGAAGGGTTCGTGCTGAGCGCGGCGACGAGATCGTCAAGCGATCGCAGCTCAGGCACATCTTTCCAGATCGCCTTCAGCGCTGCCGCCGCCGCTTCGGCCTGCTCCTCGCGCTCGGATACGATACCGATGAAGTCGCCCTCCACCACTACCGCAACAATGCCACCTATATGCGCGATCGAAGCCTCATCCACGCTGATCAGGCTGGTGCCGACGAACGGGCCATGATCGACGCCGCCATAGGGTGGCCGCACTACCCGCCCGTGCAACATGCCAGCCACGCGCATATCGTGGACGAAGGTGAGCTCACCGGAGACCTTGGCGGGAATGTCGACACGCGGCTGCGGCCGGCCGACGACGCGATAGTCGGATGGCGCCTTGACGGGGTGGTTCTCGTCAAGTGGAAGCACGATGTGCCGTCCGCGCACGAGCTGCGCATAGTCGACCCGCGCGTCGATCTGGCGGCAGCTGATCGTCCCGTTATCGCTCGACAAGCTATCAGCTGCGACTTGAAGCCGGTCGGCCGCCAAGGCGATCAAGGCAGCGCGCGCCTGCGCCGCCGCCTTGCGAAGCGGGCGCGCGCTGTTCTGAATGCTGTCGCTAGCGATGGTGGGACCCTGATCCGGTGCACGGCCGGTATCGCCGAGCACGATCTCGACACGCGCAACCGAGACATCCAGTTCTTCGGCGACGATCTGCCCCAGTGCTGTACGGATGCCTTGGCCCAGATCGACGTGGCCGCAAAATCCAATCACCGATCCGTCGCCCGCGATGCAGATGAACGGCTCCAACAGGTCGCCGTCTTTGCGCGCGACCATCAATATATCGGGCTCGCGTGCGAGGGCGCAGGCATCCAGCGCCGCGAGGCGCGAACGCATCACGCTCGGTCGTCCTTTGCGATCCGGATGGCGGCGCGAACAGAGTCGAGAATCTCAAGGTGCGCTCCGCACCGGCAGAGGTTATGGCGGAGCGCCTCGCGTATCTCGATATCGCTCGGATCAGGCACGGCATCGAGCAGTGCGGCGATGCGGATGATCATCCCGTTCAGGCAATAGCCGCATTGCGCACCTTGTCCTTCCACGAAGCCACGCTGGACGGCATGCATCTGGCCTGGCGGGGCCAGTCCTTCCAGCGTGGTAATGCGCCGGCCGGTCACCGCGCTGGCAGGCAGCACACAACTCCGCGCCGCCGCGCCATCCACCAACACCATGCACGCGCCGCATTCGCCCAGGCCGCAGCCATATTTGGGTCCGTTCAGGGCGAGATCGTTACGTAGCACCGTCAACAGCGGCGTGTCGGCATCGACGAAAACCATATGGCGTTCGCCATTGACGTCCAGTTGGAGCGCCTCAGACACGTTCCACAATGGTGCGCTGCGGGTCCATCACTGCCACATCGCGCGCCACATGATCGGCGATATCGAACAGCGAGTCGTCCGCAAAATGCCGACCGATCAGTTGCAGGCCAATTGGAAGGCTCTGCGTCGGCCCGGGGAAGGCGAGCGCCGGAAGCCCGAGCAGGTTGGCGGTGACAGTGGGCAGCATTGTCCTGATGATCTCCGGCATGGGAATGCCGCCGGGCTGGTCGGCGTCATTAGCGAACGGCATGCGCCAGCACACAGGCGCCAGCACCGCGTCAAATGGCTCAGTCAGCGCCCGCCATCGACGAAGCAGCGCTCCGCGGCCGGCTAGCGCCGCCGCATAGCCAGCCGGGTCAATGCGGTCAGCCAGCGGCCGCAGTGCTGCCGCGGCGTTGCGAACGAGGGGGTCGCCCAAATCGTCGATCCGCTGGAACAGGCCACCCTTCCCTTCGGCTAGCAGGACCATGTAGAAAAAATATAACTCCTCCCATAACGGTATTTCGAGGGTCTCAACCGAAAATCCGGCGGCTTCGAATTGCGTTGCCGCGAGCGCGAGCGAGTCGACGACCTCTTGGTCGACACCGCTGGCGGGGGCGGCCAGCAGAGCGATCCGCCCTTGCGGCGTGCGGGCACGAGGCTCCGCATCGATGAACCAGGGATCGCGCGGATCGGCGCCCCGCATGCCGTGCAGCCCCAGCCGCAGATCCTCGACCGAGCGCGCGATTGGTCCTTGCGTCACCATGAGCTGCGACAGCAAGGGCCTTTCTGGCGCTCCCGGATCATAGTTGGGTATAGCGCCAAGGCTCGGTTTGAAACCGAATACGCCGCAGCAGGCGGCGGGATGCCGGATCGAGCCCGCCAGGTCCGATCCGTGCGCCACCGCACACATGCCGGTTGCGACCGCGACTGCCGCTCCCCCGCTCGAACCTCCGCACGTGATTGCGCTGTCGTGCGGATTCAGCGTCGCGCCATGCAGCGCGTTCGACGTAAACCAACGCCAGGAAAAGGCGGGCACGTTGGTGCGGCCGAACAGAATTGCGTCCGCCCGGCGCAGGTTGGCGACAACCGGAGCGTCTTCCGTCGCGATAGCGTCACGAAACGCCACGACGCCGTTAGAGGTCGCGCAGCCGCGTTGGGCGACATTGGTCTTCGTCGTGACGGGCACCCCGTCGAGCGGCCCACCCGGCTCTCCCTGTGCGCGCCGCGCGTCGGACGCGCGCGCAACCGCGATCGCCTCCTCGCGTCGATCGTCGACAATCGCATTGAGGATCGGATTAACCGCATCGACACGGTCAAGAAACGAACGGAGCACGTCCTCCGCCGACAGTTCTCCAGCAGCGACGGCGCGGGCAATTCTGGCAACCCCCCATTGCCATGGCGCATCCGTCGCCATCCTAAAGGTCCAATCCAGCGGTCACGCAACCGATCCCGGTCACGCCCAAGCCACCGTCAGCGTTGATCACCGCGCCGGTTGTAACTTTTGACGCCGTGCGCGATGCCAGCAGCACATAGGAAGCCGCGTAATCCTCGGCTTGAGGTGATATCGCGAGCGGAATGGCTCTGGCGATCAACTCGTCGCTGCGACCTTCTATCAACGAGCGTCCATCCAGATGAAGCGCGGCGGGCCCGCTCAGGTTGGAATGCAACGCACCCGGCGCGACCGCGTTGACGCGGATCTTGGGCGCGAGTTCATGCGCGAGCTGGCGGACCAGACCAACAACAGCATGTTTCGAAGCTGTGTACAAAGGCCCGCCCCCTCCGGGATAGAAGCCTGCGTTGGAGATGGTGAAGACCATGTTCCCGCGGGTAGCGGCGAGCGCGGGTGCCGCTGCACGTGCGCCGAGAAGGCCACCGCGGACGTTGATTGCGAAAAGCTCGTCGAAAGCCTGTTCAATTTTTTCGGCTGGAAGATCGATTACCGAAAGGCCGCCGTCCCAGATGCCAGCATTAGCGATGAAGATATCGAGCTTGCCGAATGTCGCGGTCGCCATCTCCACCGCCCGCTCATTGTCGGCGAGGCGCGAAACATCACCATGCACAGCGGCGACGGAATCGCCGAGCTCAGCGGCGACGGACGCCAGTCGCGTCGCATCGCGATCAAACACGACGACACGCGCGCCTTCGTTCACGAACCGACGGACAATAGCCAAGCCCAATCCCGACGCGCCGCCCGTCACGATAGCGACGTCTCCACTCAACCAACCCATTTCAATCTCCCTAATATCTTCGACTACGCTGATTTGCGCATACTCCAGCCGCCTTCCCTCAGCCCATCGAGCAGCCGGATGCGGGCGTGGTCGACATGGTCGTGTACCAATGTCGCAAAATCGTCGGCCTTACGGCGCAAAAAAGCCTGGATGAGGGCGTCATGTTCGTCCTGCGCTTCGTCGAGGTCGCCGGTCAGATACACCTCCATGCGAATATAGGGCTCAAGCCGATTTCGGATCGTCTCAAGAACGCGCGCGTGCTGCGGCAAGCCGGCCGGGGCCAGCAACGCGTCGTGAAATTCGACATTGAGATCGAACCAGCGCAACCGATCGCGCGTGTCACCCGATGTCGTGCATTTTACTAGCGCGCCAAGTTCCATGTTCATTTTCTGAACGATAGCGACATCGTCGGCGCTTCGGCGCTCCGCCGCTACCCGCGCGAGCTTGACTTCGATCATGGCCCGCAGGTCAAAAAGCTCTTGTATCTCGTCCAAATCTAGGGAGGTCACCGAATAGCCACGATTGGCATGAAGAACGACCAATCCTTCGGCAACGAGCCGTGGAAGAGCTTCGCGCAACGGGCCTCGGCTGACGCCTAGCCGCGCGGCCATCTCTTCTTGCCGTAGCATTTGCCCCGGCGCCAACACGCCATTAAGAATCGCAACCCTGATTTGATTGTAGACAGCTCCCGGCAGCGCGCCGCGCGACTCCGAAAAAACGGCCTGTTTTTCCTTCATTGTCGAATTGCTCCTCAAGAATATTAGACAATATTTACAGCAATAGGCGCGAAATTCAACCCGCCTTATTCGGAGTGGGCCTGATGCTTGCGGGATGAGTTTTTAACATATTGAAATTCAATAATTCTTTCATATTTAGCAAAAAATTCGCGCGTTGCTTGACTCAAGGGCCGAGCATGATATTGTCGACAATCCTGAAACGATGCGGTGGACCCAATGCAGCTCGATCAATCGCAGTATGTCTCGTCCGATGGCGCACAAGTTCGACGTTCCATCTATTCCGATGAAGCTGTCTATCGCCGTGAGCTCGAAGAAATTTTCTCGAAGCGCTGGCTTCTTGTCGGCCATGAAAGCCAGTTGTCGACAAAATCATCCTATTTTACATCGTTCATGGGCGAGGACCCCGTCGTGGTCACCCGCGGCTCTGACGGAAAGATCAATGTCTTCCTCAATGCCTGCAGCCATCGCGGGGCGAGGATTTGCCTTGACGACTCGGGCGAGGCCAGCCGGCTAGTCTGTCCATATCACGCATGGACCTTCGCGATGGACGGGCAGCTGGTCGGCGTGCCGCTCAATAATCGGCTTTATGGCGGCCTGAACAAAGAAGCCTTCGGCTTGAAATGTGTCGCGCAGGTTGAGGAAATGTTCGGGTTGATTTTTGCCACGTTCGCCAGCGACGCTCCGCCGCTTCGCGACGAGCTTGGTGGACTGATCCCCTTTCTGGAGGCGATCTTTGCCCGGACGCCGAGTGGGGTAACATTGGTTGGCAAGCCGCAAAAATGGCGTGTGCCGACGAATTGGAAGGTATATTCCGACAATTTTGCTGGCGACGAATATCATGTCGGCTCCACCCATGGGTCAGCGGTTGAGACGATCGGGTTGGATTGGGACACTTATCTTCGCGGCATCATGCACTGCGCGCTCCCCGGAGGGCATGGCTTTGCCGGACATTTCCATTTTCCCGACGGCGTGGAGAGGCCGTACACGCCAGTTGAGCAGCCGGACATGTTAAGTCCGGCCACTCAAGCCTATTATCAATCGGTTGTCGACAAGCTCGATGAGCGCGTCAGTCCTATCCACGGGCGGTGTCAGTGGGTCGCGGGCAACGTCTTTCCAAACTGGTCGCTGCTCCCGGTGTTCAACACTTTTCGTATCGCGCATCCCAAGGGCCCCGGAGAGATCGAGCTCTGGTCTTATGTTTATGTCGACAAAGAGGCGCCTGACGACGTTCGTAGGGAACTGAGCAAGTTCTACAATTTCAACTTTGGTCCGGCCGGCATCATCGAACAGGATGATTCCGCAGTGTGGGAGAGTATCTACGTCTCCTCCAAAGGCCAGCAGGGCCGCGACGCGATCTCCCATTTCCATATGGGGCTGGGGAATGAGGCCTGGCATGAGGGCCTGGGTTGCTTCGTGACCGACCAGCTGAGCGAAGCCGCGCAGCGCAACTTCTACAAGCAGTGGGCAAGCGCGATCGGAACTCGGTCATGAGCCGGGTCGCCGTCGATCCTGAGTGCTATCTGGCCGTCGAGCAGTTTCTTTATCGCGAGGCACGACTGCTCGATGAGCGTGACTTCGAGGGTTGGCTGGGAATCCTCGCCCCTGACATCCACTATTGGGCTCCGAACCGCGTGAACCGCATTGTCAGCGCAAAGCCCGGCGATCGCGACGTGGCGCATGAATTGAGCCCGGTTGGCGATCCCGCAATCTACGATGAAACGTTCGAGGACCTGAGGCTTCGCATCGCGCGCACGACTACTGCCAAGCAGCTTTGGTGCGAAAACCCGCCTTCCCGGGTGCGGCACATGATCTCTAACATTGAGGCGTATGTCGCCGATGAGGCGGACGAAGAACTCGATGTTTATTCAAACTTCGTTGTCTATCAAGCTCGCTTCGATGAAGCAGGAACTACGTTCTTTGGTGCTCGAATCGACCGGTTACGTAAGGTCAATGGCAATCTGATGATTGCAAAGCGGAAAATTATTCTTGATTTAACTGTAATTCCGACTGGGGCCGTCACAGTATTCTTTTAGAATTTTGTAAATCGGATTTTTCTGATCGAAAATTTGGGGGAGGTATGAGCATGCTGGGCAGACTTTTAATTGTCTTGTGTGGAACCACATCGGCAGTGGCGCTGGGATCACCGGCTCGTGCCCAGACGGAGGCCGCACCTGCTGATACGCAAGCGGCGCCCTCGGGCTCCGACATTGTCGTCACCGCCCAGCGCCGCTCGGAAACTGTGCGTGAGGCGCCCGCTGCAATCACAGCTTTAGGCCCGCTGACTTTGCAGAATAACGCGATCCGCGACTTCCAAGGGATCGCACAGATTGTGCCAAATCTCCAATCCTATTCGCCCTATGGCGAAGGCGCGACGCCGGTGTTCACGATGCGCGGTATTGCCGCGAACGATTATGCGATGAACAATGGTCGTCCGATTGCGATCTATCTCGATGACAGTGTGCGCGGCCTGAGCATTTTCGAGGCGGTGCCATTGTATGACATGGAGCGTGTAGAAGTGCTTCGCGGGCCGCAGGGCGCACTTTACGGGCGCAATGCCACTGCCGGAGCGATTTTGGCGATCACACGCAAGCCCGGTTTCGAAACCGAGGGTTATGTCACGGCCAGCTATGGCAACCTTGACCGCAGGCACATTGACGGTGCCATCAATCTCCCCTTGTCGGACAAGGTCGCGGTTCGGCTTGCGACCACCTACACGAAGGACGATGGATATGTGACGAACCGGTTCCCCGGCGGTCGCAACCAAAGCCAGACCGATGTTTTTTCGGCGCGGGGCAGCATCCGGTATGATTCCGGTGATGGTCTCGATGTGGTTGCGCGAGGTTATTACGCACGCTCTGGGGGGGAGGCCGCGGGGGTTCTGCCCAAGAATATCAATCCAGCCTTCATTCCGGCCAATGTGCGCGATGGTTTGGGTTTTTATGAGACCAGTGCCAATTTCCAGCGCGAGAAGGATTTTGAAGGTTATGGCTTCAGCCTGAACCTCGAAGCGCCTCTTGGATCATTTGCGGATTTTGCGCTCACTGCCTCTTATGATCATGCAACTTTTCTGGCGCCGCTTGACGATGACGGGCTGCCGGTCTCCATCATCGATGGCGATTTCAACGTCCGCGGTGCCCGTCAATTTTATGCAGAAGCCCGGCTGTCCTCCAGCGGGGATAACGGACTGGACTGGTTGATTGGCGCCAATTACGTCAACGATCGCGCTGCTGTCGAAAACGCTCTTCGCTTTTTCAATGATCCTGCTTTTTACACACCGGGCACGGGTTACACGGTGACGCCGACCTTTGGCGGGCCGCTCAATGGCGCGCCGTTTAACCAGTTTAACGCCTTTGTTCAAAAACGTGACGGGTTCGCGGTGTTCGGTCGGCTCACCTACGAAGTGTCACCCGGATTTTCGCTTACCGGCGGCATTCGTTACAGCCGCGACACGGTCAAAGCGCAAGATTACGGTGGTTGCATCACTCTTGCGCCGGTGCCGGTAGGTGCGCCCAATTTTGATAATTTCTGCACCTTCACCAACGCCCCGGTATTCCCTGTAATTCTGGGCTTTGCCGATGCCAATCTCTCCCGGAGTTCGGACAATATTAGCATTGAAGCCGTGGCTTCCTATGAAGTGACTGGTCAATTGAACGTCTATGCGTCCTACAAGCAAGGTTACCGAGCCGGCGCCGTGGCTAGCCAAGCTTTTGCCGCGGCCAATCTGGCTTATATTGTCGATCCGGAAAAGGCTCGGAGCTTCGAAGTTGGCCTGAAAGGCGAATGGTTCGATCGCCGGGTGCAAGTCAATGTTGCGGCGTTCCATCAGGAATCCAAGGATCTGCAGACATACAAGTATATTGCTGGCGCCCAGATTGTCGGCAATGTTGATGGCCGCGTTTACGGCGTGGAGGTGGAGACGACGCTTCGCCCATTCGACGCACTGGTTCTCAATGCCAGCCTGACAGCGCAGAAACCAGAGTATCGCGGATCACTTCTCGGGTTTCCGACCATTGGTGAGCAGTTGATCGGCGCATCAAAGTATACTGCTGGATTCAACGGGACGTTGACACTGTTTGACAACAAATCAGGTAAACTTAGCCTTTTCGGCAATGCTCAATACAAGTCGCGCCAGTTCTTTGATCCCGTCAACACGATCGAGTTTTCCCAGCCGGGATATTGGCTTGTTGATGCCAGGTTGAGCTACGCGCCGTCTGAGAAACTAACCATATCGCTGTTCGGCAAAAATCTGACCAAGACAGAATATACGCCCTATGGCTTCGCCGCCCGCAACGATTTCGGATATGACATTTTCCAGCGGGGAGAGCCCCGCACCTATGGGGTTGAGGCAAGCTTTCACTTCTAAATATCCAGAATCACGAACAGAAAGACAGGAGCAACCGTGTCGCACAATGTTACTTATCTTAATCCAGAAGGGCTTGCGCCAGCTCAAGGCCTCTATTCGCAGGCGGGACGGGTGGATGGAGGGCGAACGCACTTTATCGCCGGCCAGCTCTCGGTCGGCGGCGATGGTGAAATAGCTGGCGTGGGCGATTTCGCGGCCCAGTTTGAGCAAGTCTTCGATAATCTCGGCGCTGTCCTCGACAAGCTCGGCATGGGTTTTGACGATATCGTGAAGTTCAACACCTATCTGTTGGACGCCGATATGATCGATCTCTTTATGGCCGAGCGAGCCAAGCGGTTCCCAGCGCTGTTCCGCACCGACGTCTATCCGCCCAACACGTTGTTGGTTGTCAATCGCCTGGTTGATGCCCGCTTCATGATCGAGGTCGAGGCCGTCGCGGTGTCGGGAAGCTGAGGATCATAGCTATGCCCCGAGTGACCGCCGGAATCGCCATGTCCCATGCTCCAGGCATGATAGGCTGGCCGGAAACAATAGGCGAGGCCGAGCGTCACCGCATGGAGGCGGCGTGCGCGCAGATCGCAACATATCTGGATGAACGGCGACCCGATGTCCTGATCGCCTTTCTTGATGATCATTTCGAGCAGATGTACCGCTCGCTGACTCCCACCTTTGCAATCGGGGTCGCGGATATGCATTCGGGCCCCCCCGAGTATTGGCAACCTGTGTTGCGCATGGATGGTGCCAAAGACATTCCGGGCTCCCCCAAGTTCGCAGAACATCTCCTCCGCGAAACCGTCCATGCCGGGTTTGACGTCGCACGGGTGGGTCCGGTCGAATACGGCAACAACCTGATCGTTGTTTTGGAACTGATCCGCAATGCCTATGACATCCCGGTCATACCGGTGTTCCTCAACGTCTACACCCCGCCCCTGCCGACGATGCGCCGGGCTTATGCCTTCGGCGAAGCGATCCGTGCGGCGGTGGATGCTTATGGCGAGGACATCGATGTCGGCTTTTTGGCAACGGGCGGGCTATCGCACTCGCCGCCGATCTGGCTCGAACATGTGCATGGCGGTCGTGAGGAGGAATTCCATCCGTATCTCCAGAACATCAAACGCTTCCAGCATGAGGGGCGCGCTGTTCTTGACGATATTCCAGACTTGATGACGCAAATGGCGGAACTCGAGCAGGACATGATGCGCACGTCCAATGAGCCGTTGACCAATCCTGAATGGGACCTCGCGTTTCTCGATGTCATCACGTCTGGCGACGCCCACCGCGTTCAGGCGATGAGCTATGACGAGATCGAGGCTGGCGGCGGCTTCGGCGCACATGAGGTGCTGAACTGGGCCGCGCTGATGGGGGCGATGAATGGCGCCCCCGCAACTCTCGTCGATTATCAATCCGTGCCGGAATGGATCACGGGCATTGGATATATGACCTATTAAATTCGCCCTCGCGGAGAATTGAAATTCAAGGAGTATGTAATGAAGTTGCTTTCCATCCGCCACGACGACAAGGAGCATGTCGCCGAACTTGAAGGCGAGACATTGCACCTGCTCGACGCGCCGTCCATGTTGGCCCTCATTGACGCTGGCGGGGCAGTACGCACCGGCGCCACGCTTCCGCTTGAAGGGGTTGCTATACTGGCGCCGATCCCGCGACCGCGACGCAACATCCTGTGCGTCGGCAAAAACTATCACGCGCACGCCCACGAATTCACGCGGAGTGGCTTTGATTCCAGCGCATCAAGTGCGGCCGACGCGATTCCCGAGCACCCGATCCTGTTCACAAAATTTCCTGAGACCGTAATCGCTTCGGGCGATCTCATCCCTTATCCCGACGGCGTGTCGGAAGCGGTCGATTATGAAGCCGAGATTGCGGTCGTGATCGGGAAGACCTGCCGGCGCGTAAGTAAGGCTGACGCGCTGGCTCATGTCTTCGGCTACACCTTGATCAACGATGTCACTGCTCGCGACCTGCAGAAGCTTCACAAGCAGTGGTTTATTGGCAAGTCGCTCGATGGTTTCTGTCCGATGGGCCCTGCTCTAGTGACCGCGGACTCGGTTGCCGTCGATGCGATCGATATCGAATGCCGTGTCAATGGCGAGCAGCGTCAGGCGGCTATCAGTCGCGATCTGATCTTTGATATCCCTACATTAATCGAAACGCTGTCAGCGGGGATCACCCTGTACCCCGGTGATGTGATCGCGACCGGTACACCGGTGGGCGTCGGAATCGGTTTCGATCCGCCAAAATATCTGAAGAAGGGGGACGTGGTGGAAGTCTCTTCGAGCGCGATCGGTCTCCTGACCAACAGCGTAGCCTGAGCTACTATGAAAGAGCCCATGCTCTGAGCAAGCCTCGCTCGCCAATATCATTGGTACTCAAATGATATCGGCTTCAAGCCGGTAAGGGCGCGATCTTAACGGAGAGCTATGGTGTATAAAAACCTGATCGGCGGTGATTGGGTCGGTTCTGACCGTTTTCGGCGAAACGTCAATCCTTCCGATCTCGACGAGGTTATTGGCGAATATGCGCAGGCGACGGCGGCCGACACGGACGCGGCGATAGCGAGCGCGCACGCCGCATCAGACGGCTGGGCCGTCGCGTCCCCGCAAGCGAAGTTTGACGCGCTCGACTTCGTCGGCACGGAGCTGCTTGCGCGGGCGGATGAACTGGGCAATCTACTCGCGCGCGAAGAAGGCAAAATCCTGATCGAGGCGGTCGCCGAAGTGCGACGCGCGGGCCAGATATTCAAATTCTTCGCCGGCGAATCGGTTCGTACCGGCGGAGAGCAGTTGGCGTCCATCCGCGAGGGTGTCGACGTTGAGGTGACCCGCGAGGCACTGGGTGTCGTGGGCCTGATCACGCCCTGGAATTTTCCGATTGCGATACCCGCCTGGAAGACGGCGGCGGCACTCGCACATGGCAATTGCGTCGTTCTGAAACCCGCCGACAGCGTACCGGCAAGCGCTTGGGCGCTAGCCGAGATCATCAGCCGATCGCCTATGCCGCGCGGCGCCTTCAATCTGGCGATGGGCCGCGGACGCGTGGTCGGCCAACGGTTGGTGGAGGATGCGCGCGTTGCAGGCATCAGCTTTACCGGATCGACTCCCACTGGAAGGTTGCTGCGAACGACTGCCACCGAGCGCGGCGCCAAGCTCCAGCTCGAAATGGGCGGCAAGAACCCGCTGGTCGTCCTGGACGATGCCAATCTCGACGTTGCGATAGAGTGCGCGGTCAACGGTGCCTTTTTTTCCACGGGACAGCGGTGTACAGCTTCATCGCGCCTGATCGTACAGAAAGGCATCTATTCCCGCTTTGTCGCGGCGTTGGCCAAACGTGTCTCCAACTTGCGGGTAGGCCATGCGCTCGATCCTGAAGTCCAAATCGGTCCAGTGACCGATGAAGATCAACTGCGCCAAAATCTCGAATATATTAAGATCGGCCAAGACGAGGGGGCCCGCCTGGCCTGCGGCGGCGATCTGGTCGACCGCCCGACACGAGGCTTTTTCCTTCAGCCCGCCCTGTTCGTGGACGCCGACAATGCGATGCGTATCGCGCGCGAGGAGATATTCGGCCCGGTCGCCTGTGTTATCCCCGCGGATGATTTCGAGCACGCCCTCGCCCTCGCCAATGACACGCCGTTCGGGCTCAGCGCCGGGATCTGCACCACCTCGCTCAGCTATGCCCGCTCGTTCAAGCGCCGGGCCTTGGCGGGTATGGTGATGGTCAACCTGCCGACCGCTGGCGTTGACTATCATGTCCCCTTCGGTGGCCGGAAGCAGTCGAGCTTTGGTCCTCGCGAGCAGGGCAGCCATGCCCGCGACTTTTTCACCATTGTCAAAACCAGCTACATAGGTTGACCCATATGACATCACATCAGACACTCGGGGCGCGCGCGGGCAGCATCGGGACCGCAACGGTCGATGAACTCGTCGCAATGGCCGAGTCCAAGAACCTCCATCTCCAGCGGGTGACCTGGGTCCACCACTGGACCGAGGGTCTTTTCAGCTTCCGCATCGAGCGCCCGCCCAGCTTTCGTTTTCGCTCGGGCGAGTTTGTCATGATCGGTCTGACGGACGGTGATCGGCCGCTGATGCGCGCCTATTCAATCGCCAGCCCAAGCTGGGAAGATCATTTGGAGTTTTTCTCGGTCAAGGTGCCGAATGGTCCGTTGACTTCACGTCTCCAGCACCTTGAACCGGGCAACCTCATATTCCTTGGGAGGAAGCCCACCGGCACCTTGGTGCTCGACGCGCTTTTGCCGGGTCGGCGTTTATTCATGGTGGGGACCGGTACCGGCCTCGCCCCGTTTCTTTCGGTTTTGCGCGACCCGGATACGCACGAGAAATTCGAACAGATCATTATCACTCATACGGTTCGCGAAGAGCAGGAACTAGCCTACCGGAATTTCCTGGAAGAAGAAATCCGAAATGACGAGATCTTCGGTGAGATGTTGCGGGACCGCTTCGTCTATTATCCCACCGTCACCCGAGGCGAGTTCAAGACGCCCGGCCGCATAACTGATCGTATTCGAGAGGGCGCTTTCGCGGAGGATCTTGGGCTGATTGGCAACCGTTTTCAGCCCGACGCATCCCGCGTGATGGTGTGCGGCTCGATGGCATTCAACAAGGACATGGCGGCGATGCTTGATGAGCACGGGATGGTCGAGGGCAGCAATGCGGCGCCTGGCTCCTATGTTCTGGAACGCGCGTTTGTGGGATAATATTGTTTGTACACAAATGATATTGACTGACCATGCAAGCAGGCATAGGTTCAACGCGACTGGAGACGCGTTCTGTGGATGAGGGTTCAAAATCGGATCAAGGGGATGGCCTTTTCCCCAAAGCCGTGACGGTGTTGGCCAAATCGCGTCCGCCTGAGCGGATGCGCGAAGGCAAGGTCGAGTGCAATGCCTGTCCGGTATTGTGCAAGATCGCAGACGGAGCGACTGGCGCATGTGACCGTTGGGGCAATGTTGCCGGCGATTTGATCCGCGTCGACCCCGTGCTGCTGATGGAGCGGGCAAAGGCCTCTGGCACCGCGATCGTTCCCTTCGCGGAGGGTGACGGGCTGAGTGGTGCGCGATCCTATTTCGTGACCGGGGTTGGTGCGGGGACGACCTATCCGGACTACAAGCCCGCACCGTTCATTGTCGCGTCGAAGCAGGATGATGTCGACATGGTCACCGTCGTGACCGAAGGCATTTTCAGTTATTGCAGCTTCAAGGTGAAGGTCGATACCGACCGCTATCTAGGGGACGAGGCGGCACCGATCCGTTATGCAGGCGAGCATGTGGGTCACGTCGCGACAGCCGAATATGGCTCGCAGATGCTCAATCTCGGCGGCGTGCACCATCTGACCGGCGGTTCAAAGCCCGAAGGCCGGGCGACCGTCAAGATGATGATGGAGCTGGGCAACAAGCAGCCCATCGACCTGGAGATAGAAGGTGGCGCGAAAATCACGGTCGAGGCGGGCAAGCCGCCGATTGTAAATGGCGTACCAGAGCAACGGATGCGCGTGGGATGCGGATCGGCGACGATCGGCATCTTCGCCAAACAATGGTGGGGGCTGGTCGACGAGGTGGTCGTCCTTGACGATCATATCACCGGCGTCTTGACAGAGCATCAGGCAGGAAAATGCCTCGATATGCCGCCTTCGGGCATCAAGATGGGGGGGCGCCGCTCCACTCCGGGGCGTTACTTCCAGATCGCGAATCCCGGTTCCGGCTGGGGCGGCACCGACCTGACGGATCCGCTCAAATGCCTCGTTGGCTTCGACCCGAAGGTCGCGAGGCCGGGTCTGAGGCTACTCATTACCTCTACCACTGGCGAGGATGCCGCCTATTTCGAGCTTGACGAGGCACTGCAACCGGTGGCGAAGCCAATGCCGCTCGCGCTTGCGCATGTGATTGAGCGCATCGCGGAGAATTGCGAACCTTCGTTGGCGACGGTGCTGTTCGTCGGGGGGGCGGGCGGCTCTCTGCGCGCGGGCGCGACGGAAAATCCTGTGGCACTCACGCGCTCGATCAAAAATCGCCTAGTCAACGTTACCTGCGGCGGGGTGCCGACCTATGTCTGGCCGGGCGGCGGCATCACCGTGATGGTTGATGTGGCCCAGATGCCGAATAACAGCTTCGGCTATGTGCCGACACCGGCGATCGTAGCGCCGATCGAGTTTACCATGCGGCTCGATGATTATCGTGCGCTCGGCGGACATATGGATGCGATTGTGTCGGTTGAGGACTTGCTGCGCGAGCCACATCATCAACTCGCGGCATGGGCGGGAGACCAGCCGTGGCCGCTGCTTCCCACCAAGGCGCCGCAATGATGGCCGCGGCGCGTTCGCGCTTGCCGGACGGCCGCTGGCATTTTCAGCATGGGCCGATTGATCTCGTCATTGGTGCGGATGGTGACGGTGATGCTGTTTCGGGCGGAATTGAAGGCGCTTGGGCGCGTTTTTCGGGGTTGCTGCACGAGTTGGCCGCCGAACTGCCTCTTCTGCGCGCCGACGTGTCCGCCGGTCAGGAGCCGCAAGGGCCTGTAGCGCGCCGGATGTGGCGTGCGGCATTGATGCATCGACCCTATTTTATCACGCCCATGGTCGCCGTGGCCGGCGCGGTTGCCGAGGAAATGATCGGTTACTTCCGCTGCGAGCCGGGTGTCAGTCGCGCCTATGTCAACAATGGCGGAGACATTGCCCTCCATCTTACCGGCAGGACGCGGTTTCGCATCGGGGTGTTCGGCGATATCGCACGGCTATGTCTCGAGGGCGCCTCGGCGCTCAGCCGGCACGAAGCAGTAATCGAGGTTGGCGCTGACGACGGGATTGGCGGTATTGCCACGAGCGGATGGCGTGGCCGCAGCCATAGCCTTGGCATCGCTGACAGCGTGACCGTGCTGGCAGGCGATGCCGCCACGGCCGATGCCGCGGCGACGATGATCGCCAACGCGGTCGACATAGCCGACCCACGCATCGTGCGTACGCCAGCCAGCCAGATCGACTCCGACAGCGATCTCGGTGCGCGGCTCGTCACGCGTGATGTGCCGCCGCTCGACGCGCGCGCGATCGAGGCGGCGATGGAAAGCGGGCTGGCGGAAGCGCGCAAGCTCATGGCGCGGGGCTTGATCGAGCAGGCCTATCTCCAGCTTCAGGGGCATTGCCGAATAGTCAGCGCAAGCGACGGCCTCAATGTGTCTCATCCTCCAATCGCAGCATGACGAAGGCATTATGATCGAGATCAAACGCATTTTCACTCAGGTCGAGGAAATTCGGCACGAATTTGGCCCGGCACCCGCTATCCCGCTCTTGCGCGGCGCGGCGGCGGCCGTGGTCGCCAATCCTTATGCCGGGCGTTACGAGCCTGATATCCTGCCGATGATGGCCGCACTCGAACCGGTCGGCGAGACTGTGGCGAAGGTGCTCATGGCCGCCATGGGCATCGGTGCGACACAAATTTCAGGCTACGGCAAAGGCGCTATCGTCGGTGCGGCGGGGGAGTTGGAGCATGGGGCGTTGTGGCATGTGCCCGGCGGCTATGCGATGCGTCGAGTTCTCGATCCGATTGGCGGTGGCAAGGCGATCGTACCGTCAGCCAAGAAGGTCGGCGGCCCCGGTGCAAGGCTCGACGTGCCGATCACCCACCACAACGCTTCTTACGTACGTGGCAATTTCGACGCGATCGAATTGAGTGTGCCTGGCGCACCGCGCGACGACGAAATGGTTCTGATTCTCGCAATGACGACAGGACCGCGCATTCACGATCGCGTCGGCGGTCTGCAGGCCGGCGACGTCAAGACCCTGGATGGATTGAGGTAAAGCATATGACCGCTAATATCAGAAAAATCGTCGTGCAGGTCGACGAGGTGCGCCGTGAACAAGGCCAGGACGTCTCGCCGCCCACGCGCCGCGTGGTCGCGATGGCGGTGATCGAAAATCCGTATGCTGGCCGCTATTCAGCCGGGTTGGACGAATTGATAGCGATTGGCGAGGAACTGGGCGGCCTGCTCGGCGCGCGCGCGGTCGCCGCGCTGGGCATCGCGCCAATGGAGGCGGAAAGCTACGGCAAGGCGGCGATAGTCGGAGAGCGCGGCGAGCTTGAACATGCCGCCGCGATACTGCACCCCAAGCTCGGCGCGCCGCTTCGCGTGGCGGTCGAGAACGGCGCGGCCTTGGTGCCGTCGGCCAAGAAGATCGGCGGGCTCGGCACTGCTATCGACATTCCGCTGGGTCACAAGAATGCCGCCTATGTCCGCAGTCACTTCGATGCGATCGAGGCGCGTATCGCAGATGCGCCGCGCGCAAATGAGATCGTGGTTGCTGTCGCCGTCACCGATAGTGGTCGTCCGCTTCCCCGTATCGGTGGCCTGGCAAAGGACGAGATCGTCGGTCAAGACGGCCTGCGCTGAATCAGGGAAAGGAATGTGACATGGCTGGTCCCGTCGTCGAACAAGTCCCTTTGGGCAAACTGGTCGTCAAGAATATCGGGCTATTGCTGACGGGCGACATTGATCGCCCGGTGAGCGATGCTGACACGCTGGTGGCCGTCGATGGACGGATCGCCGGGGTGGGCAGGTCGGCCGATATCGACACCGGCAATGCTGACCAGGTGATAGACGCCAAGGGAACAGCGGTCGCGCCCGGCCTGATTGACAGTCACGTCCACCCGGTCTTCGGCGACTGGACTCCCCGGCAGAGCCAGCTCAACTGGATCGATTCGAGTTTGCATGGCGGGGTGACATCCATGATCTCGGCGGGCGAAGTCCATCTCCCCGGCCGTCCCAAAGATATAGTTGGATTGAAGGCGCTCGCGATCACTGCACAGCGTGCCTATTCCAATTTCCGGCCCGGCGGGGTGAAGGTCCATGCTGGCGCGCCGGTGATTGAGCAGGGCATGGAGGAGCATGATTTCCGTGAATTGGCCGAAGCCGGTGTCACCCTGCTGGGTGAGATCGGATTGGGTTCGGTAAAGGCCGGCGCCGAGGCCGCGCAAATGGTGGCTTGGGCGCGCAAATATGGCATTCAGTCGACCATCCACACTGGCGGCCCATCAATTCCGGGATCGGGACTGATCGACAAGGATGTGGTGCTGGAGGCTGACGCCGACGTGATCGGGCATATTAACGGTGGGCATACGTCGTTATCTGAAGCCCATGTGTGCGAGTTATGCGAGCGATCGTCACGCGCGATCGAGATCGTTCACAACGGTAACGAAAAGACAGGTATCGCTGCCGCCAAAGCCGCGGTCGAACTGAAATGTCCGCATCGCGTCATTTTGGGTACGGACGGTCCGGCGGGTTCGGGAGTCCAGCCGCTCGGCATCGTGCGGCTGATCGCACTGCTTTCCAGCCTCGGCGGGCTGCGACCGGAAGATGTGTTCTGTTTTGCCACGGGCAATACCGCCCGCATCCGCGGGCTGGAGAGCGGGCTGATAGAGGTCGGTCGTCCGGCCGATCTCGTGTTCCTGGACAAGGCGCAACACAGCGCCGGGCGGGATATGCTGGATAGCGTCGCGCTGGGCGACATTCCTGGGGTCGGCATGGTCATGATCGACGGCATCGTACGATGCGGTCGCAGCCGCAACACCCCGCCTGCAGACAGAATTCCCATCATTCTCTAATCTGAAGGTAGCAACGATGACCGCAATGACCCCTCTCCTGTGGGATGATCCTTTTCGTCTGGTCGAGCAGTTTACCAGCGAGGAGCGATTGGTTTTCGAAACTGCCCAGGCTTATGCTCGCGACAAACTGTTGCCGCGCGTATTGTCGGCGACGCGTGAGGAGCGATTTGATCGCGAGATCATGAGCGAACTGGGCGAACTCGGCCTTCTCGGCGCGACCATCGAGGGCTATGGGTGCGCAGGTGTCAGCCACGTGGCATATGGGCTTGTGGCGCGCGCGGTCGAGCGCGTTGACTCCGGTTACCGTTCGGCCATGAGCGTCCAGTCCTCACTCGTGATGCACCCGATCCACGCCTATGGAACCGAGGCGCAACGCGAGAAATGGCTGCCGGGACTCGCCGCGGGCACCTTAATTGGCTGTTTTGGCCTTACGGAGCCCGATGCGGGGTCAGACCCCGGAAGGATGAAATCGCGCGCTAAAAAGGTCGATGGCGGCTATGTCCTGAACGGTTCGAAAATGTGGATCACTAACGCGCCGATTGCCGACGTTGCTGTGGTTTGGGCTAAGACCGAGGATGACGTGATCCGAGGATTCGTGCTTGAGCGCGGGGCGAAGGGTCTGAGTTTCCCCAAGATCGAAGGCAAGATGTCGCTGCGCGCGTCGGTCACGGGCGAGATTGTGATGGATGACGTTTTTGTTCCCGAGGGAAATTATCTGCCGGGCGCGAAGGGACTGGCCGGTCCGTTCGGTTGCCTCAACAAGGCGCGTTACGGGATAGCCTGGGGCGCGATGGGCGCTGCGGAGGATTGCTGGTTCCGCGCCCGGCAATATACGCTGGATCGCCAGCAATTCGGCAGACCGCTTGCGGCGACGCAACTTGTTCAGATAAAGTTGGCCAATATGCAGAGCGAGATCGCGCTCGGGCTCAATGCGGCGCTGGCGGTTGGCCGGGCGATTGACGCGGGCAATTGGTCGCCAGAGATGATCAGCCTGATCAAGCGTAACAATTGTGGCAAGGCGCTCGACATCGCCCGCGTGGCGCGCGACATGCACGGTGGTAACGGTATCGCGGATGAGTTTCACGTCATTCGCCATTTGGTCAATCTCGAGACGGTGAACACCTATGAAGGAACGCATGATATCCATGGCCTGATCCTCGGCCGCACGATTACCGGCATCGCGGCTTTCTGAAGTCATGACCCGGCCGCTTGAGAACATCCGGGTACTCGACCTGAGTCGCGTTTTGGCCGGCCCTTGGGCTACCCAGATGTTGGGTGATCTTGGTGCCGAGATTGTCAAGGTTGAGCGGCCGAGCAGCGGTGATGACACCCGCAGCTGGGGGCCGCCGTGGTATGGCGATCCAAAAGAACAGCGGTCAGCTTATTTCATGGCGGCAAACCGAAACAAGTCTTCGGTGGCGATCGACATGTCTGTGCCTGAAGGCGCGGATCTGATCCGCGAACTTGCCAAGCGTTCGGATGTCGTGGTCGAAAATTTCAAGACCGGGGGGCTCGCGCAATACGGGCTTGATTATGCCAGCCTCGCGGCGATTAATCCTCGGCTCGTTTATTGTTCGATCACTGGCTTCGGGCAAGATGGTCCCCGCGCCGCGCAGCCCGGTTACGACCTAATGATCCAGGCGCTGTCAGGGTTGATGAGCATCACCGGGGAACCAGATCGCGAGCCCCAGAAAGTGGGGGTTGCGCTCGTAGACGTTATGACCGGTTTGCACGCGGTGATTGCCATCCTCGCTGCGCTTCATCAGCGCGCTTCGACCGGAGTGGGTCAATATATCGATCTGGCCCTGTTCGATGTCGCCGTCTCCGCACTTGCGAACCAGGCATCAAACTATCTCGTCTCCGGAACGGTGCCAGGACGACTGGGCAATGCACATCCAAATATCGTGCCCTATCAGGTGTTCGATACCGCCGATGGGCAAATCGTTCTTGCCATCGGGAACGATCGCCAGTTCGCGGATTTCGCGACAATCATTGGGCGGCCAGAATGGGCCACCGACGATCGGTTCCGTACCAACGCAGCGCGTGTAGCCAACCGGTCGGTCATGGTTGAAGAGATAGCAAGCGTGTTGCGAGAATATTCTACTGTCCACTGCGTGACAATCTTCGGGAAAGCTGGGCTACCGCACGCACCCATTAACGATATCGCGTCCGCACTTGACGATCCGCAAGCAATCCATCGCGGATTGCGGATGCCGGCAAGCATTGGGTTCAGCGTCGCCGGTCCTCTGCGCTTCTCGGGGTCGACTGCCGAGCAACCGCGAACTCCAGCCAAGCTGGGCCAGCATAGCAAAAGCGTGCTGCGCGATGTGCTCGATATTGACCGCGATACAATCGAATCGTTGATGCAGCGCCGGGTAATTGCCGTCAGTTGAGCTTTGATAGCAGATCATGCAATTGGGCACGCTCGCTCATTGTTAGCGGTGCGAGGGTGGCCCGGGTCACTTCATGACCTACGCACTCGAGATCCTCGGCTAGCTTCAGTCCGGTGGAAGTAATGGTAAGGAGCATCCGGCGTTTGTCGCGGGGATCAGGCAATCGTCGTATAAACCCTCGATCATGCAATCGCGCAACGACCCCCATAATCGTTGAAGGGTCGACAAATACGAGGCGACCGAGCTGATTCTGCGACACACGACCCTCGTCGCGGATTTTGATCAGGGCGGTGAATTGTAGCGGGCTCAAGCCCGAATGGGTGAAGTGCTGGGCGAAGATCGCGCTAGCTCGCTGATGGGCACGGCGGATCAATAAGCCGATCTGATCATCGACGTGATAATCGCCATTCTGAGGCTGCTCAGGTTCCTCGTCCTCGGATGTCGTTTGTCTACTCATGATTAGCTGCTAGTCGACAACGGCGTGCTTCGCCAGTCTCTTGTCCACCCTATCCGTGTTTGGCTAACCACGGCGCTGAGAATTCCATGCTGGCGCTCTCGATTTATTGCGGACCGATGACGGCTAACTTGAGACGGCTGTTTCACGGATCTTGCGACCGTCACCCTGTATTTTACCGCTACGGGGCGCCGCGGCGAACAGATTTTGACCTTCGAGCAGCGTCTATTTTCAGCGTTGGCAACGCTCGACCTGTCGGGCGAGGCACCCAGGCTTTGCGATTGGCGCGAGCTGGAAGAAATCGTCGCGATCGACCTCGATCATTATATGTCCACCTGCGGCGGCCCGAGCGAGGTCGGGAAGATCAAGGCGTTCCGCGATCCTGCGTTCTTCCGCGATGCGGCGGGGGACGATGATTATTTGCTGTTCGCGGGATCGCAGGCGCGCTCGCGGTCCGAATACAACGGCGTCATCGGAATTGTTCGCCGGCAACGCGGCGAGCAGGGCTGGACCCTTCTCCCGCCAATCGTCAGCGCCGACACCCTCAACAATGAACTCGAGCGACCGCACATCATCTTCCACGCCGGCCTCTATTATCTCTTCTGGTCGACGCAGCGTCATGTCTTCGCGCCGTGGGGGCCTTCCGGTCCGACCGGGCTCTACGCCATGGTATCGCCCGCGCTCTTCGAGGGGTGGCGCCCGGTCAATGGCAGCGGGCTGGTGTTCGCCAATCCCGACGCCGCGCCGGCGCAGGCCTATCGCTGGTTCGTCTTGCCCGACTTGTCCGTCACGAGCTTTGTCGATGACTGGGGCGGCGGCGATGTCCGGAACTTCGGCGGCGCGTTCGCGCCGTTCGTCCATCTGCGGCTGGCAGGCGACACGGCAGGGGTTGCGCGATAGCTATGGTCCGTATGGAGACAATTGCCGGCATCGAACTGGGAGGGACGAAAGCGCTGGCCGTCCTTGCCCGCGGGAGCGAGATTCTGGCTAGCGCGCGATTTGCGACCACGACGCCCGACGAAACGCTCGCCGCGCTCGTCAAAACGCTCCAGGGGTGGAAGGGGCGCGAGGAATTTGCCGCGCTCGGAATTGCCTCTTTCGGTCCGCTGCGGCTTGATCCGGGTGCGCCGGATTTTGGCACAATGCTCGCCACACCCAAGGCAGGCTGGAGCGGAGCCGATATAGCGGGAGCGCTGAGCACAGTCGCGGATTGCCCGTGGCGGATCGACACCGACGTCAATGCCGCGGCCCTTGCCGAATGGCGCTGGGGAGCGGGACACGGGCTCGACAGCCTCTGCTACCTGATTTCATGCCCCTATTCAATTAAAATATTGTAAAATATAGATTTTATGGGGAATAATCCCAGTGGTAATCCAACCAGCAATCACCCAGCAATCACCGGATTCTAGGGCGTAAAAACCTCGTGCCCACGGCACAAAGGCTCGCGTCGATCAGAACTCTGTTCTGACAATTCTACTTAGATGTCGTCGATATGCTTCCGAGGAAGATGCTTGGATATGCGAGCGCGGATCCCTTTTGCGCCCCGGCTGACATTCTTCGCGCATTGACAGGCTCGCTATCTCATTCCCCTCATCAAAAAACTTGCTCGGTAAATAATGTTATCTATTTAGCAAATTTATGTGATCAGCGATGCGACATGCAAGTCGGGAAAGGATATCATGACCTTCGATCTTTCCGGGAAGAAGGCCCTCGTCACTGGTGCTTCGTCGGGCTTTGGCGCACATTTTGCCGCCGTGCTGGCGAGCGCAGGCGCCCATGTTGTCCTTGCGGCGCGACGTGTCGATGCGCTTGCGGAAGTGCAATCTTCCCTTCGCCGGAGGGGTGGTGACACGCCTCGAAGAGGAGACCCGGATCGGCAAGGGCGGGACCCTGGCGGCGCAGCTGTCGCGGCTCGACCTGATCGTGCTCGACGAGCTCGGTTATCTGCCGTTCGCCCGCTCCGGAGGGCAGTTGCTGTTCCACCTCATCAGCAAGCTTTATGAGCGCACCAGCGTCATCATCACTACCAACCTCGCCTTCGGCGAGTGGCCCACCGTCTTCGGTGATCCCAAGATGACTACGGCGCTGCTCGACCGCGTCACCCACCACTGCGATATCATCGAGACGGGCAACGACAGCTGGTGCTTCAAAAACCGCAGCTGACCGCCACCTTCGGCGCCTTCAAAAATCTATCTTGCGCTGCGCGCGCCTCCGGTCGGGCTACGCCCGCCCTCCGCCGCACGCAGCGCAAGGCGACCCTCAACTAACCAGCATCATATCCGAAAAAGGGGTCCCTCTTCGACGCCGATCGGGGGTCCCTTTTGAACACGTGTCGATGCGCTTGCGGAAGTGCAATCTTCCCTTCGCCGGAGGGGTGGTGACACGCCTCGAAGAGGAGACCCGGATCGGCAAGGGCGGGACCCTGGCGGCGCAGCTGTCGCGGCTCGACCTGATCGTGCTCGACGAGCTCGGTTATCTGCCGTTCGCCCGCTCCGGAGGGCAGTTGCTGTTCCACCTCATCAGCAAGCTTTATGAGCGCACCAGCGTCATCATCACTACCAACCTCGCCTTCGGCGAGTGGCCCACCGTCTTCGGTGATCCCAAGATGACTACGGCGCTGCTCGACCGCGTCACCCACCACTGCGATATCATCGAGACGGGCAACGACAGCTGGTGCTTCAAAAACCGCAGCTGACCGCCACCTTCGGCGCCTTCAAAAATCTATCTTGCGCTGCGCGCGCCTCCGGTCGGGCTACGCCCGCCCTCCGCCGCACGCAGCGCAAGGCGACCCTCAACTAACCAGCATCATATCCGAAAAAGGGGTCCCTCTTCGACGCCGATCGGGGGTCCCTTTTGAACACGATGACGTAATTGCTGCCGTTGTTCCCATTGGGGCGCGACAGCTGCAGGGTACGAGAAATCATCGTAACGGAGGAGCATCGCCATGAAGCACTATGTCGGACTGGACGTGTCGCAAAAGGAAACGTCGATTTGCATCGTCGATGAGGCAGGACGGCCCATTCACCAGGGCCGGGTGAAATCCGATCCGGGCGTGCTGGCGGCGGTCATCTCCAGGAAAGCTCCCAATGCCGAACGCGTCGGTCTTGAAACTGGCGCCATGTCGAGCTGGCTCTGGCATGAACTCAAGCGCACCGGTTTGCCCGTGGTCTGCATCGATGCGCGTCACGCCCATGCGGCCCTGTCCGTTCGCATGAACAAGAGCGACGAGAATGATGCTCGAGGCCTGGCGGAACTCGTCCGAGTCGGCTGGTATCGAGAGGTTGCCGTCAAGAGCGAGGAAAGCCAGACTGCGCGATCCATCCTCGTGTGTCGATCCCGATTGGTGCGAGTCCGACGCGATCTGGAAAATCAGATGCGCTCTATGCTTAAGGAATGCGGCTTGCTCTTTCCACGCGCAGCCGGCGGGCAGTTCCAACGGCGGGTCAACGACCTCATCGCCGATGGCCATGCTCTCGGCTCCATTCTTCGCCCGCTGCTATCCGTGCACAAGCAAACCTGCGGCGAGCTGGAAAGGATCGATCGAACCATTCGCCAGCTTGCGCGTGAGGATGAAACGACGCGGCGGCTGATGACCGTGCCAGGCATTGGCGTCGTCACGGCCCTGACATATCGTCACACGATCGACGACCCGACGCGCTTCCAGAATGCGGCAAAGGTCGGCGCTTATCTCGGGCTCACGCCCCGCCGAAAGCAATCGGGTGAAATGGACGTAACGGGAAAAGTCTCGCGCTGGGGCGACCGGCTGTTGCGCACCTATTTGTTCGAGGCGGCCAGCGTGCTGCTTCATCGAACCAAGCGGTGGTGCTCGCTTAAGGCGTGGGGGCTGCGGCTTGCAAAGCGAAGTGGCATGAAGAAAGCGCAGGTCGCCGTTGCCCGAAAACTCGCTATCATCCTTCATTGCATCTGGGTGGATGGAACCGAGTTCGAATGGGGGAAACGGCCTGCCTGACCGTCATACCTACCCTGAAATTGCAGGACTGACGCCAGACCTGTGATGATCCACCGGGACGGTGGTTGCGGTGACCTCGTTCAAACGGCTGCGGACTTCCAGGACCGCGTTGCGCACGTTGAGGCACCCGACCCGGACATCATCATGAGGCCATGACCTCGAAAAGGACCATGACCCCGGTTCGGATCAATACACAGGCTTGACAGAAACCCGCAATTAAAGGGCCGTTTGACATCGCTGGCTTTCCTCCCCGGTCCTGACGAGATCGCGCGGTCGAGCAGCGCCGTAGTCATCTTGGGATCACCGAAGATGATGGGCCAGTCTGCTAACGCGGGGTTTGTAGTGATGTGCACACTGAAGCGCTCATAGGCCTTGCTGATCAGAGGGAGCAGCGCCCTCCCTTCGTCTGAAGGGCGGATATCCAAGCTTATCGAGCAGCATCAGGTCGAGCCGTAACAACTGCTTTGCCAAGGTCCCGATCTTGCCGGCCCAGGTCCCTCTTAGCGGCGTGTCGCCATTTCTGATGTGGCGGATGCTGCGTTTCCGGCGCGGACAAGTCTGCCGGCAAATCAGGATCGAGCGCTTTGCGGGGTTGCGATCAAACTTCATTTTCCGATCAATCAGCCCAACTCAAGGGGCGAATTGAAAAGCAAGCTTGGCGAAAACGTTATTATATTGACAATTATGACCACTTGGGGGATTTATGCCTGAATGCTGGCGCAGACCAGTTGAAACTATGCGGGTTTCGGGGCTGGCTTGAGCTAGTCGACGGGAGGATGGAAGATCATATATTTTTGAAGATTTTAGCCGTGTGTGCGGCGCCTACCGCTTAGCCGCTGGGCACGCTGCATGTCTGCGCCTCAAAGATCACAGCCCGCAAAAATAAGGATGCGCGCCGAGACGCGCGAATGGGAAGGGAGAGACTGAAGTGATTAATCGATCAAACCAGCTTGCCACAGTGTCCGCGTTGGCAATGGCGGGCATCATGCTCGGTGTATCGACGTCTGCCAGCGCGGCTGACACTACCGAGGGAAGCGAGGCGCCAGCAAGCCGTGATGCCTCGGCCAACACCGATGGAAGTTCGACGGGGCTAAACGAAATTATTGTGACAGCTCAGAAGCGGTCCCAGAATCTCCAAGATGTTCCTGCAGTAATTAACGCGCTCGACGCGGGCATGATCGAGGATCGCCAGATTGGCGGTCTTGAAGAGCTTCAGGGGGCGGTTGCGGGCCTCAAGTTCGACCCTGTTTCCGGCAACTCCAACATTTCCATTCGCGGCGTCGGCACCACCTTCACGACCGGCGCGGGCGAAAATTCGGTCTCCTTGCATCTCGACGGCGTCTATCTTTCGAGCCCTCAGGGCGCTGGCCTCGGCCAGTTCGACCTTGGCGGGATCGAAGTGCTGCGTGGCCCGCAAGGGACACTTTACGGCAAGAATTCCACGGCGGGTATCGTCAACTTCATATCGGCGGCGCCTACCCGCGAGTTCGAAGCGGGCGTTACGGCGGGCTACGGGAATTATGACGACCTCAAAGGCTCGGCTTATGTCAGCGGCCCGCTTAGCGACGGAGTGCGCGCGCGGCTCTACATCGAAGGTGGCCAACGCGATGGCTATGTCAAGAATCTCCAGACCGGCCAGGATCTCGACGATCTGCGCTACATCGGTGGCCGTTTCGGTATCGACGCCGACGTGTCGCCCGGGTGGGATATGGAAGCGCGCCTGACCTACCGGCGCGAAGCCAGCAACGGCCCGGTGCGTCAGCCCTATGACCTCAACCGCCTGTCCTTGCCGATCCAGGATACGATCGTCACCCCTCGCCGGTTGAACTCACCGCTCATTTTTGACGGCAATCGGTCCATCGCGCTGGCATCGCTGAAAAACACGTTCGATCTCGGCGGCAACGTAAATCTTGTCTCGATCACCGGCGCTTCTCGCCTGCGCGTCAATTACAATTCGCTGGACTCGTTGGCGCAAGGAAATCCGAATGACCCGATCTTTGCAAATCTGACCATTCCGATCGCCCAGGGTGTCCGGGTTTCGACCTTCTCACAGGAATTCAACCTCAAGGGCGACAGTGGGCCGGTGGACTGGCTGGTGGGGGCCTTTTACTATAATGAAATCAACCGAACGACCGGCTCAGTTACCCTCGACGGACGGCTGCTTGGCAGCCCGTCCGCACTCATCCGTTTGTCCAACGGCCGCTCGAAGCGCGAAAGCGCCTCCATATTCGCAGATGCCACGATCAGCGTGAGCGACGCTACCCGGCTGTTTGGTGGCGTCCGGGGTCTTTACGAGCGGTCGCAAAATGATCTGTTGGTGACGTTCCAGCTTCCCGGCGGCACGGTCGTTCAGACCGATTGCAGTCCGGGCGCACCGCTTCAGCGCGTGACCGACTGGTCGGCTACGGGACGCATAGGCCTGCAGCATGATCTGTCGGACGATGTCATGGCCTATGGGCAGTTGTCGCGTGGGTACAAGTCCGGCGGCTTTTCCAACAGTACCTGCGGCAATCAGTATAAACCGGAAACGGTCAACGCCATCGAGACGGGACTCAAGACGCGGTTTCTTGACAGGCGTGCGACGCTTAACCTCTCGGCCTTCTACTATGATTACAAGAATATCTCGGTCGAGCAGTCGACGATATTCGGGACCAATGTCGTAGGCGCTCCGAAAAGCGAGATCTACGGGCTGGACATCGACGGGCGGCTGCAGGTCAATGATATGCTGAGCTTCGATGGCAACGCGAGCTTCGTACACAGCGAATATAAGCGCTTCCTGTCGACGGGTGGCGCGATCTTTGGCGAGCCCGATGGTACCGATTTGGCGGGACGGGCTCTCAACAAGGCTCCGGGTGCGTCCGGTACGATCGGCACGCAACTCGAATTTCCCGTCGGCTCGGGCAAGATCACGCTTCGCGGCGAGGCCTATTTCACAAGCGGATACCGCCTCCGCGAATATAATGATCCCTCGCTGCGGCAGAATGCATATGAACTGTATAATGCATTCGTGACGTACGAACCCAATGATTTGGTCACCGTGCGTGGCTTTGTCCGGAACATCACCAAGACAAATTATATCCAGGGGACTGTGGTGCAGCTCAATGGGGTCACGGGGGTCTATAATCCGCCACGCACCTATGGTGTGGAACTGGCACTGAAAATCCGCTGAGGCACCAGGGCCGGCCTGCGGGCCGGCCCGTCGCCGAAGAATATTGAACACGGAAAGTTGATTTGAAATGAGTGCGGAAACTGAAGAATTGCAGGGGTTCTACGACAAGTCGGTCGCGGCTGCGAAGTCGGGCTACCCGGAAATTGACGCAGATCGGCTGGCAGCCTTCATTGCTGCGCAGCCCGGCATCGAAGGCCCCGTCACGCTCAGCAATTTCATTGTCCCGCAATCATCCGGTGCCAGCAACGGCATTCTGTTGTTCACGGCCGAGTTCGGGCGGAGCGGCGAGCGTCGCCGGGAAGACATGGTCGCGCGTTACGCACCTGGCACGACCATGATCAAACAGAAGAGCTTTTCTGACGAGTTCCTGACTCTCGTCGCGGCATACAAGCGCGGTCTGCCCGTGCCCGAGCCGCTATGGCTTGACGCGGACGGTTCGGCTGTCGGCTATCCGTCCTTCGTCATGGCGCGGATCGAGGGCACGCCTCCCGCGTCCGCAATGTACTCCAAGGGGCCGCTCGCCGACGTCAGTCCGGAAGCGCGCAAGGCGATGATGCTTGAAGCCGCTGGCTTTCATGGTCGCCTGCGCCGCGAGGCGATCGGTCGCGAGGAACTGCCGCATCTGCTCGCGCGCGGCAGCGGTGAAACCGATATCGAACGCGAACTCAACTGGTTCCTCGCGGAAGCAAAACTAAGCTCCGAGCCGGACGATCCGAAGCTCGACCCCATCGTCGAGGCTCACCGCTGGATGGTCGCGCACCAGCCAGCCGTTCGCGAGGGAACGCTTGTACAGGGCGATTCCCAGATCGCGAATGTGATGTTTCGCGACGGGCGGCTTGCGGCTGTGCTCGATTGGGAACTCGCCTATCTCGGCCATAATGAGGCCGACCTTGCGCTCATCGTCTTCCTCACCGAGACGATGAAACAGCTCGACAAGCATGTCGACGGGACACCGACCGAGGCAGAATATCTTGCTCGGTTCGAGGAAGAGGCCGGCGCTCCGGCGGAACATTATGACTTTTTCAAACTGTTTCCTCTCTTCAAGACGCAGTGCATCCTGCTATCGGGGCGGAGCTTCCAGCCAGCCTTCGAACAGGTCTGGACCTATTATCTCGCCCACCTTCATGCCGAACTCGCCAACGCGAAACGCATATACGGCGATTGACGCCGCGGATCGGGGCATGGCGGACAGCACCCGGCCCGAGAAGCAACACAATGGACAGGGGCCGCGCAGCTTGCCAGCTGCGCGGCCCCTCTATCATTAGCATCGGGTCCGGCACTTTCGCGCATTCTCAAACGCGATTGCCGGCTGGGCGTCGCCGTGCCGGCGCCTTTTCCGGGCGCCGGCAACCCACGTCGATTCAAATAATATAATCCTCGGCCTTGCTGAGCCCCTCGTCAATCGCAAGAAAACTGACGTCCGCCTGGTTCGGGATATATGAACCCCGGCCAGGATTCGTACACATTTCGAGATCGACGAACCCTGTTTTCCCGCCATATTCAAAGGTCGAGATATTGTCCTGCGAGAATGTGCCCATCGCCGGCAGAGGTGTGAGGAACCCCTGAACGACCTTGGATTCGATCCTGAGCTGCTCGCCGGACTCAAGCGTCATGATGCCGATGCTCCCGAGCGGGGTCAGGCCATCATAATCAAAGGTCACGGCAACCCGCAGGTTGGTGATCGCCTCCTGCTTGCCGTTGCGATCGACGAAGCCCATTGTCATCGGGGTCGTTTCGTTGAAATCGAGAAAGAAGCCCGCGAAGCTGAGTTCGGAACCACAGGTGCCGGTGTACATGCGATATCGGTGCATCATGGGCGCGCTGTCGCTTCGCTTCCCCCATGACCGGTCGCGATGGGCAAAAGCGTCAATTTCATATTCATTGTCGCCAATTCGGACTTTCCCGCGAATGCGGCCGCCGCATTCGAGGTGACCATCGGAATTGGTAGCTTCTTCGAAATGCTCTGTATTCTTGCCCGACGGCCAGTTGCGCGGTGTATAGAAGCTCTCGTAGAATTCGATATCAGCCGAAGACTCAGGCTCGTCCCAAGTGTAGCGCATCCTGCCGTCGCCGAGAGCCTCGGCCGTGTGGCTGCCAACGACCTGCTTGCGGGACTGGCGCGCGTCCGCACCCAATTGTACCTCGTTGCGCGGGGCGCTGTTGAGGACAAATCGTTCACCGCCCGTCTTGAAGACGAACAGCATCAGCTGGCCGGTGCCCTTGTTCGGCTTCTGGCCGATGCGATGGAAGCCTCCCACGCCCAATTTGACATCATAGAACCAGTAGCAATCGCTCTCCTGCCAGCTAGGTTCGTCGCTGAACTGGTGCGGGCAATCCCAATGATCCGAGAACACGGCTTCCATTACCTCAATCCCTTCTTTTCTGTTTGTAATGACTAAAGATCACGCCCCCGCACCGGCCATGCCATTGACCATCGCCATGAAACCTTCGCCCGGCGATGCGTCCGGCATACCGAGTTTGCGCGCCATCAGCATCGTCGCGGGATTGTTTGTCAGCACGTCCGTCCCCGCTGGCATCCGCCCTTCGCCGACGAGGCGATCCGAGAAGCGAATTCCCACGATGTTCATGCGGAACCAGGCGAGCATCGAATAATAGTCCAGATCGGCAACCGGCCGACCGCGTTCGGCTTCGTAATGGGCGATGATCTCGGCGCGGCTTGGCAGACCCTCGAGCCGCGCTACCCCCGACAGCGTCGAGAAATTTTCCTCGGCCTCGAGCCACCACGCGAGATCTGCTTCGCCGGGACCGAGGGAAGCCATTTCGAAGTCGATCAGGGCTGCTACGCTGAGGTCGGGTCCGAACATCATATTGGCAGGTGTCGGATCGCCCCAAAGGACGCTGACATCGGTGTCCCGCGGCTTGTTTGCCATGAGATAGTCGAGGGCGGCGTCGGCAACTTCGAGCCGGCGACCAGCTTTGGCCCAGATATACCAGTCTCTGGTCCAGGCAAGGAACTGATCGATGCCGGGTTCGCCCCGCTGGCGGTCGTCCAGAAAGGAAAAGCCTTGCCGCCAGTCGATCCGGTGGAGCCGCGCCAGCGTTCCGATCGCTCGCAGCCATATCTCGCGTCGCTGTTCGATCGGCAAATCGGCGAGCCACCCTTCGACGTTATAATTCGGCACCTGGTCAACGACCCGTCCTTCGATCGCCTCCATCACGAGGAAGGGGCTCCCGATCGGCGCCGGGTTGGGTTCGACACCGAGCGCGCGCGGGGCAGGAATATGGGGGTGGAGCGCGAGCGCCTCCATCATCCGGTGCGGCAGCCTGATATCGGCGTCAAGGAAAAGGTCCGTCCCGGCGAGTTGTCGCCTGATGACGAGTGCGCGTTCACGATGTTCGCCATCGGCTTCATAAGCCATGGTAGCGAACATCGTTTCAGCGGAGTTACCCGTGCCGCTGGGAAAACGCAGGGGCGACAAGGTCAGGTCGCCCAGTTCGGCGAATTTCTGCCGCAGCCAGGCCTGAAGGCCTGTCCGCATCGCCTCGCGGTCGATCGTCTGCGCGCCGCTCATGGATGATTCAACCCGGCCCGACTGCGGTAAAGACCGTTGTCGAGTCTGCCGCTCGCCACGAAGGTCGGACGATCGGTTCCATTGCGTGGGTTCAAGATCGTGTCGATGAGGCCACCGCCCGTGCGATTGCCGCAACGTATTGTGCATGGCATCGCCATCTCGAAATGCTTCTGACCAAGTTCAAGCCAGACATTGCCATATCCTTCGGCCTCGAACGTCAGCCGGCCAAATTTTTCCGAAACGGCCACGACGGTTCCGCCCCGATTGGATAGCCCGTCAAATGCCATCAGCACGGACGCATCCTCGATCACGGCGGTGTCCACTTCGCCATCCTTTACGATATAGCCGAAAAGACTTTCGAGCCCGGAGCGCATGCGCCCGCCGCCGAAGCCAAAAGAAAAATCCTCACCAAGCGAGCCCACGAGCCACCAGGCGGCATACATGTCGGCATTGGGGTTATCCATGTGCCGTGGGCCCCAGCTATGGTCGCGATAGGTAAAGCCCGAAATGGCGCGCTCGGGCTCATCGCCGATTCGAACGGACCCCGAAAAAGTGCCGCCGGCCTGGAGATGATTGGCTGCCATCACGCGGCTCGTTTCGTTCCGCATGCCAGTGAGGTCCCAGAAATCATAGGGTGCGTGCACATCGCGGACCTGGATATCGAGATCGACATTCTCGTCGCTGGCACGCCACCGGCTTGAGCGGACGCCGAATGTGGCGGACTGGAAACCATCGGCATGGAACGTGTCGACGGTCCGGTCGGCTTCGCGAAGAGGAAGCCCTTCAGCTGTGCGGGAATAGTTGAGCCCGTTACGCGAGGTCACGCCAAAGCAGGACCGGGTAAGGCCGAGGATCGGTTGATGGCCGATCCGGATGAAGCCGCCGATTTCCTGGGAGGGATCGGCCCAGCCAAGGACAATGCTTTCCTGCCATTGCGGATCTTCCCCAGGATCGTGCGGAAGCTCGACATCATCCGGCAGCGGTGACAGTTTCGAAATTTCCATGGCCTCGTCCCTTCATTGCGCATTGCGCGCGATTCCTCGAAACCCGGGAATCGTTCGTTCATTAATTATGCAGCTAATTATATTTTCTTTCCGCCGTCAACAGGGCTGCTGCTGCGGCGGGTTTAACGGTGCGTTGCGGCGGAGGAGCGGGCAGCGGGCACGCGCCACGAATTTTTTAGGTATTCAATTAATTATCCGTTGACTTTCGCTGCTCAATCGGCCCGATGGTGCTTCGCCCTCGTTGCGGGAGCGTCGTCTGCGGTCACGAAACATGGCACAATCGTTCGAGCACCGCGGATGATCGCCCGAGGATCCCGCCTGGGCGATGGGCGCCAACCTGCGGTCGAGAGCCGGCCGCGCGGCAGAACAGAAACGGGAGAGTCATGTCGGAACTCGATGTCGATCAGATTGGCGCAGCTATCGTCAAGCATCAGCGTGGTGCGCGGTTCGCCGAAACCACTCCCGATCAATGGGGCGACCGGCTCATGCAGTTTATCGGCGCGCAGGCGGGAGTCTCGGACGTCCGAGTCGCCAACGTGCGCGAAGTCGGCACAGCTGCGGGTGGTTCGAACGGAACTCTTCTGTTCGAGGCAAGCTGGACCGAAGACGGCGAGCCGCGCTCGTCGGGTCTCGTCTTGCGTTTCATGCCGACGCGCGGCCTGTTCCACGCCTATGACGTCACCGCGCAGTTCAACCTGCAGCGCGCGCTTGAAGCCACCGATGTGCCGGTTCCGCCACAGATCTGGCTCGATCCGGACGGCAACCTTCTCGGTCGCCCGGGCTATGTGATGGGAATGGTCGAGGGGGCGAGCGCGCCGATGACCTGGATGACTTCGGGCATCATCGCCGACGCTGAGCCGGCAGCGCGGCGCGAGATGCAACTGGGCTATCTCGAAGCGCTCGCGCGCGTGCATGCGCTGGACTGGCGGGCGCTCGGGCTCGAATGGCTGGAAAAGCGCGCGGCGGGTGCGCGTCCGATCGAGCGCGAGGTAAATTGGTATTGGGATTCGCTCGAATATGCCGACTGCAAGCCCTATCTCGAAGCGCTGCGACCGCTCCGGGATTGGCTCGTCGCAAATGAGCCGGCCGACATTGATACGGTCCTGTGTCATGGCGACGCGAACTTCGGCAATTATCTCTATCTCGGGACTGCGGTGTCGGCCGTGGTCGATTGGGAGATGAGCTTTCTCGGGACGCCCGAATGCGATGTCTGTTTCACGCATATGGGCGACCAGATCATCCAGAATGATGTCCCGGCTCTGGAAGGGACGCTGAGTTATCAGCAGCGGATTGCAGAATATGAGCGACTGTCGGGGCGCAAGCTTCGCAACATGCCCTATTTCGAGCTGTTTACGGCCTATCGGCTGGCGGTCATCAACGTGCTGACGTTCCGGCATTTCCCGGAGCCCATATTGCGCCAGTTGTTGCCAGTCATCGAACGCGGGCCGAAGATCGCCGCGGATTTGGCCGCCAGGGTCGGACTGGAGATTTTGCTGCCGCCGTCGGGCACGATCGACTGAAATTTAGGGTCCACTTGTTCGCTCGACCCCGAGCGTCCTCTCCGCACTGCGACGCTCGCGAGATCGCGAGTCCTTGCGGCTGCGGCGACCGCAGCAGTTACATATGCGGTCGCCTGCCTTTTTTAGCGGAGCCAGGAGGGGTCAAATCCCCGCTGGGAAATTCCGTCGTTCGTGTTGGCGAGAAAGAGGTGCGACACCGCCTGATTGCCGCGATGGGCATTATCGATCATGTTGAAATCGCACACGCCCTCCAGGCCTTGCCACCTGGGGATAGACAGAACTTCGATCCCTGCCGGAGAAGAGTTCGGACCGCCATTGTTGAGGTCTGTGGAAGTCACGACGCCATCGACAGCTTCGACGTCGATACGAAGGGTCTGGCCGTTCTCGAGCTGCGCCACAGTCCAGCCGCCGATCGACGAGAGGCCGTCGCCCAGCGTGCAATTGACGGTATGGAAATCCCGGATAGGCTCGCGCTTTCCATCGAGCATCACATAGCCCATCTTGGCGAAGGCGCCATCCTCGGCCTGCATCGTGAGCAGCGAGTAGCTCAGCTTCTCGCCCACCGTGCCGGCATGCCAGCGCGCCGAGCGAAACATCGGTAGCGGGCGCGGTCCGTAGCCATGATCGCGGTAGCCGATGCCATTCTCGATCGTGACCACCCGGTCGCCGATCCGGACGCGGCCTTCCACCCGGCCGGCGCTTTCCGGGTGGCCATGATCGTCGCCTCCCGAAGTCAATGTTCCATGACCCGGTCCTCCGACCACCTCCCATTCCTGCGAAGGATACCAATCATAGATGCGCAGGTCCGCTTCCGCATCGTCGTCGAACGCCTCGAAGCGACAATATTCCATATCGGGAATCGTGAATCGCATCGTTCCGGAACTGGCCATGACATCGGTTCGATCGCCTGCCTCCAGAGGACGGTCGAGCAGGTGGCGACGGAAGCGGGTTCCGTCGGGGAATGCCATCCCCCAATGCGTCTGCGTGGTCTTCTGATTCACATAGGATCCCGTGCGCAGGAAGCCGACGAGGCCAGTGTCCGGATCACGAAACACCAATACCCAGGATTCCTGCCAGAACGGATGATTTCCAGGGTGATGGGGCAAATCAATCGCAGAATACAGGCTCATCGGTCTCTCCACTATTTTTGACCTTCAACATCTCGAGGCCTCAGGATTCGGGATCAAAACCCGATCTTCGCAGGATCGAGCCGGCCGCGGTCCGAGCCTAGAATTACTCGATTAATTAAATGATGACAAGTTTGCATCTCGGCGGTGCGGTCATTCCGCGCGCCAAGGGCTCCAGGTGGGCAATCTTGCGATGTGGCGCAAAGCGAGGACGGAGCGGCTCGGGGAACCGCTGATACAGAGCATGAGATGTTTTTATCGCCTCAAGCCATTTTCGAGCCTGGTCTACCTGCGAGACTGCGCCGCGGTCTCCAAGTGCAATACTGGCATCGCCGCGCGGCCCAGGCGGTCGCTATGCCATTGTTAAAGCCGGTGCGGCTGGTATGCTTGAGTCCTGTCGGCACGACAGGACCCGAATTCAGGAAGCGCTGGGGAGATCGATGAGGGCGCCTGCGATGAAACCAAGAGGCCGACGGGCCAAGACAGCCGAGCCGGAAACCCCGCCGCGCGATCGGCTGGTTGAGGCAACGGCCAATCTCATGGTTGAGCGAGGATCAATTGATGTTTCGCTCGCCGATATTGCACGGCGGGCCGATCTCAATTCTGCTCTGATCAGCTACTATTTCGGCAACAAGGCGGGGCTGATGATGGAGTTGCTTCGCTCGGTTCTGGGCGGCGACATATCAAAGCTCGATGCCTTCTCGCAGCGACAATTGTCGCCTGAAGAGAAGCTGTCGGGCTTCGTTCGCGGGATGATCGACAGCTATTTCACTTACCCGTTCATCAACCCGCTGACCCACCAACTCGTCACCGAAGAGCCCGAAACCTACGGTCCGCTGATCGCGGAGGAGTTCAGCAAGCGGGCGGCAACGATTCTCCGGAACATCCTCGCCGAAGGGCAGGCCTCGGGAGTTTTCGCAAAGGTCGATCCGCTTCATCTTTATTTTCACATCGTCGGTGCCTGCGATCAATTCTTCCATGGCCGTTATCAAATGCAGCATATCTTCGGCATCGGCGCGATCGACGAGCCCATGAAGCAAGGATATTCGAATTATCTCGCCAACGCCGTGGTGAAGAGCCTGCGTCCCGCAACTTAGCCGACTGCCGGTCAGCACTGGCCCGATCGATATCGAAGGCGTCGGCCGTGCCGTACGTCTCCTTTTGCCATTCCCGGAACAGCAAGGCGCAGGAACGCGCCGCGGGAGAAGCTTGCCCCAACCCCTGATGGCGCTCTAAGGTCGAATTATAACTATATGGACGGTCGTATATATATTTTGCGTTGACATTAATCCTAATGATGCCACCACTATGAAGCTCGCGAACCTTCGGGGTCGCGAATGCACGGAGGCAATCTCCGGCGGTCAATGGGAGGAGGCTGACAATGCGCTACGGCAAGAGACCGGATGGGCAGATGCATCGATCGGCGCGCGCTATCGCGGATGGCCTCATCCCCTCATCATCGCGTCTCAGGCTCCATCGACGCGGCAGCAGCGCTGCCGACGGCGAGCCGCGAGACGGCTTCCTGGAGGGAATTGGAATGCGGAGCAAGGCACTGGCACTTTGTGCGTCGATCGGCGTGTTGGCATGGGCTGGGGCAGCGCGGGCCCAAACGGCGCCCGAAGCGCCTGCGGCCGACGAACCGTCGCAGCTGGGCGAAATCATCGTCACGGCCCAGAAGCGAAGCGAGTCGCTCCAGCGCACGCCCGTTGCGGTCAGCGCCTTCACATCCGAGACGCTGGAGCAGCAGCAGATCAACGGCGTTCAGCAGTTGCAGTACAATGTTCCGTCGCTGGTGTTCGCCCAGCTTACCGGCTACTCGCAACTTTCGATGCGCGGCATCGGCTCCGACCTGACGGTTACGGCCGGCGAGCCGACGGTCGCGACGTTCCAGGACGGCGTCTACATGGGTCAGCTCTTTGCCCAGAGCGTCCCCAGCTTCGACCTCGAGCGCATCGAAGTTCTGCGTGGCCCGCAAGGTACCCTGTACGGTCGCAATTCGACCGGCGGGACGATCAATTACATCACCAAGCCGCCGTCCTACGACACGGCTGCCAATCTTGCCTTCACTTATGGAAATTACGATCGCGTCGCGGTGGAAGCCGGGGCAACCGGTGCGATCGTGCCGGACAAGGTGGCAGCACGGGTCTCGGTGAAATATGACCGGAGAGACGGCTACCGCTTCAATGTCTTCGACGGCAAGCGGTACGATGCCAACGACCATCTGAGCGGCCAGGCTGCGCTGCTTATCGAGCCGTCGAGCGACATCAAGCTGACCTTGCGCGGCGACATGTCACGGCAGGTTACGTCCGCGGTACAGCAGTTCATCGATGCGCTCCCGACGCCGTCGAGCATCTCACCCGAAACGCCGACCGGAATTTTCTCCCTTCCGGGAACCGCGCTCGCCGGAATTCCCGGCCTCCTGTCGCCCTCGGACCTCGCGCTGCTGGGGAATCGAAGCATCTCCGACCTGTTTGGCCTCTCGGAGCCCGGGCTGCGCGGAGGCGATCCCACCAAATCGACCCGCATTGCCAATGACTTTCCGTCGCGGACCGAAGTCAATCTTCGCGGGGCCAGTGCGACACTCGACTGGGACATCGGGAATGTATCGCTGAAGTCGATCACGGCTTATCGGTTCAGCAAATTGTTCATCCAGACCGACAATGACGGCAGCAGTGCGGCCATTCTCTACGAGGATCCGATCCAGCAAACCTCGAAGCAGTTCACGCAGGAAGTGAATATCTCGGGGAAGGCGTTCGACGACCGGCTGGACTGGCTCGCAGGAGTCTTTTACCTGCACGATCGCGCAAGTCTGAAAGCGGACATCTATCTGCCCTCGCTCGGCGATCTCATCATTGCCTCCGCCAGCCTGGGCACCGCGGCACCGCCACCGGTCTTCGACCTGTCGCAGCCTCTCATCCCCAATCTCCTCCTCCTCGGGTCCGATCCGCTGCTCGGCAATACCCTTTATGGCGGGCAACCGACGCCCGTCGCCTTTCTGGGCTTCGGTGCCGAGCAGAAAAGCTCCTCGCTGGCGGGCTTCGGTCAAGTCACCTACCGGATCGCGGATCGGTTGCGGGTGACCGCGGGCCTTCGCTACACGCGCGATGAAAAGGACGTCTTCCGGCGGCTCCACTCCAACTTCGTACCGACTGCGGCCTTGTGCGAAACCCAGTCGAAGAAGAGCTGGACCGCGTGGACCGGAACGGCCGGGGTGGATTTCGACCTCTCGGATCGCGCGATGCTCTACGGAAAGGTGTCGCGGGGCTACAAGGCCGGGGGGTTCAATCCGGCGGAATGCACGGGGAGTTTCAACCCCGAAATCCTCTGGTCCTACGAAGCCGGGCTCAAGTCGACGCTCGCCGACAATCAGCTGCGCGTCAATTTGGCGGGCTTCTATTATGATTTCAGCGACATCCAGTTCACGACCTATCTCAACAATTCCTCGACGATCAGGAATGCCGCCGATGCGACGCTTTACGGCATCGAGGCCGAGTATATGCTCGCGCCGCGCGGCCTTGCCGGATTCTCGCTCGATGGGTCCGGTTCGTGGATCCACAGCGAATATGGCAGCCAGCTTCTCCAGGACCCGCTCGGCCTTGCGACGCTCGACATCAAAGGGAACCGCCTTATCCGGGCCCCCGAATGGAAGCTCAACTTCGGAGCGCAGCAGCGGATAGAGACCGCGAACGCCGGCGCCTTCACCCTCCGGGGCGAAGCGGCCTACACCAGCCAAATCTTCCATGATGTGTTCAATGGGAAGGCGCCCTTCCAATCGCAAACCCGCGAAGCGCCATATTGGATCTTGAATGCCCGCCTGAGCTGGTCGTCGCCGGGCGATCGGTTCCAGGCGCAATTGTTCGCCGAGAATATCACGAACAAGCTTTATGCCTACAGCCGCGTCGCAGCGGCAACGGGGGCCTATGTGTCCGGACAATTCTCGCCGCCACGGACCTATGGCATCCGCCTGTCGATGAAGCTCGGCGCGAACTGAGGCGCGCGATGGCGGAGACACCGAAACCGGACGTTATCGCGAGCGTGATGCGGGCGACCAAGCCGGACTTTACCGACATAGACCCGGCGGACATTGCCCGCTTCCTGGCACAGCAGCCGGACATCGCGGGGCCGGTGGAAATCGCCAATGTTCGCGGTGGCGGCGCCAATGCGGGCGCGTCGAGCGGTGTTGTCGTGTTCGATGCAATATTGGAGGGCAAGGTCGAGCCGCTCGTGCTGCGCTATGCACCGCTCCGCAACGAGGGCCGCATATTCTTCGACTATGGCATCAGGCAGCAATATGAACTGCAGGCGCGTCTGGCGGATGCCGGCCTCGCGGTTCCGCGCGCGCGCTGGATCGATCCCGACGGCGCCGTGCTCGGGCTGCCGGGCTTCATCATGGAGAAGGTCGAAGGCGATGTCGCGCACGCGTCGCCCTTCAGCGCCGGGCTGATCGGCGACGCGGCGCCCGATGTGCGCGAGCGGCGGATCGCATCGATTTTCCGGGCCCTGGGCAGCGTGCATGGCGCCGACTGGCAGAGCAGCGCGGTCGCGTCCTGCGTTCGCCAGGCTGCGGGCCGGACCCATTTCGAACGCTATATCAACTGGTATTGGGAAACCGTCAAGTGGGTGCAGCCGCCGCATCGCGAGCGGCTCGAGCGGTTGCGGTCCTGGCTGTTTGCGAACCAGCCCGATATTCATCATGATGACCTGGCGCTGATCCATGGCGATCCAAGTCTCGGCAATTACATGCTCGAAGGCGACGAGGTACGCGCGATCATCGACTGGGAACTCGCGGGTATCGTTGCTCCGGCTTACGACATTGCCATGCAATGTATGGCAAATTCCTATTATCGAGCCGTGTCGGCGCCCGAAGTCGCCGCCAGGATTCCCGATGACGCGAGCTGGGTGGCCCATTATGAAAGCGTGACGGGTCGCAGGGTCGAGCATTTCGAGTTTTTCCGCAGGGCGGTGACGCTGCCGCTTCTGGTCGTCCAACTGTCGATGTCGCGCAATTTTCCCGATGGTCTGCGCGATGAATTCCTCGCTGGTATGGAAGCGATTTGGGCGGTTGGGGAGGGCCGTTAAGCCGGAGCCGCCCAAGTCCGTGCTCGGCTCCGGGAATTGCGAGCAAACTTCCGGGCTGGCGTGCTGCGCTGACAACCGATACGGAGACGCGGCCGGCATCCGCCGGAGCGGGCTAACTGGAAACGGGCGATATCCATGAGCAGCGACATCCTCGACGATCTCAATCGGGCGATCATTGCCGCGCTTCAGGAAAATCCGAGCAGAACGAACAAGGACATCGGGGAAACACTCGGCGTTTCCGAACCTACTGTGGCGAACCGGATCCGGGCGCTCGAAGATGCCAATATCCTGCGCGTCATGATGCAGCGCGATATGCGCGCTCTGGGTTATTCGGTGTTCGCTTTGGTCGATCTCAATGTTGAAGGCCGCACGCCCGAAAATGTCGCTGAAGACCTCGCCAAGCTCGATGCATGCACCAGTGTTTCGGTGGCGATGAGCAGCCCGGACATCTTCGCCAATATAAATGCGCCCGATGGCGCTGCGCTCCAGCGGATCGTCGACGAGCAGATTGCGAAGATCGAAGGCATCGCCTCCTACGAGGTCAATACGGCGCTGGAGATCGTGAAACTGGATCCCCGCTTTGGCAAGCTGGGATCCGAATGATGCGCCTCGATGATCTGGACCAGCGTATCATTGGCCTCCTCGCCGAAGATGCGCGCATCAGTAACCGCGAAGCGGCGCGCCTGTTGGGTATCTCGGACACTGCGGTCCGTAAACGCCTGAAGAAGCTGTCCGATTCGGGCGCTGCGAAGATCACGGCGGTGGCTGATTCAGCCGCGTTGGGAATGACCACCGCTGTTCTGGTGCGGGTTCAGACATCTCCCGAAACGGCGCGCGACGTGGTCGAGGCGATGGCCAGTTTCGACGAAGTGAGTTTTGCTGCCTTGATGACAGGACGCTTCAATATCGTTCTGCTCGTGGCGGCGCAAAGTCGTCAGGCCGTGGCAGATATTATTCACATGCATTTACGGCGGCGATCCGGCGTACACCGGGTAGAAACGGTCGAGATCGTCTCGGTCGCCAAGCACAACCTCGAAATCGCCCTGGTCTCCAGAAAACGCTGACCCCACCCGGCCGAGGTGCCGGGACTCGGGCTCACGGGCTCCGCACTAGCGACCCAGTGGAAGGGGACGGCCTGCGCCCCCTTCCGGAGAATCATTATCATTCTGCGGCGATCGCCATTGGATGCATCAGCTGCTCATCCATGTCGGCGCCGCCCGACCCGACCAGTCGGCCCGGTGTCGCACCAGTGCACTCGGTGCCATTGACGAAGGTCGTCTCGCCATTCACCATCACCCGCTCGATGCCCTGGGGCTTGCAGACGCGCCGCCAGTCGCCATCGGGAAGATCATGGGCGATCTCATATTTGAGCCGCGGATAGTCGAGCGCCTCATAGTCATAGATGAAAAGATCGGCCGCTTGCCCCGCTGCCAGCGTGCCCCGATTGTGGAGTCCGAGCACTTCTGCCGGAACCGCGCTGAGCTTGTAGTGCATTTCCTCAAGCGTCATCAACCCGGTCTCGCGAACCATCCAGATGATCGCGTCCGTCGAATATTGACCGCCAGCCCAGAATTTCACATGCGCTCCGCCGTCCGAGGTTCCCGGAATGGTGAACGGATGTTTGAGAACCTGTGCGACTTTCTCGTCGTCAAAGCTCATGCCTTCGGCCACGAGGAAATCGCTGTCGGCATTGGTATCGACCACGATATCCATAAACACGTCGATCGTGGGCCGATTGCCAACGGCGGCCGCGATTTCGCCGACCGACTTGCCTTCATACTGGTTCCATGGGGCGACGCCGCAAGCGTCGTTCAGGACATAATGCTCGAGCGGTCCGCCGGCCGGTGCGAGCAGTTCAGGCCTGTACACGTTGCGCAAGCGCGTGCGATAATCCTCGTCCGCCGCTTTTGCGACTTTTGCCGCGCGATCGCCCGCGAAGGTGAATTCGCGGAACTCGGGAATGATGTTCCAGATATCCCAGTCCATCGGTTTGAATTCGTTCCAGCCGCGCGTGGTCAGGGTCTGGGTGAAGATTTCCAGCCCCTCTTCCCGCGCCTTGTCGATCAGAGCGAGGACTTCCTCATGATAAGTGGGCAGAAAGTCGTTGACGATGACGACATTGTGAAGGACGGGCCGGCCCGACACCCGTGCAACCTCTAGCGCGATCTCACCGAAGCGCGCACCCGGGGTATCGACGAGGGCCTGGATCGAGCCTTCGCCGCGCTCGCGAAGCACTTCCGCGAGCGCCAGAATGTCCTCGCGGCTCATCGTGTCGCTCGGCATCGGGGTGCCGTCACAGTCGATGTGGGTGTTATGCTCGCCCTGGTAGGAAAAGCCGAAGCCGATTGCGCCCGCGTCCATGGCGGCGTGCAGTTCCTGCTTCATGCGCTCCCGCTCTTCCGCAGTTGCCGGACGGCTTTTCGCTGCTTCGAGGCCCATCACATAGATTAGGAGCGGATTGAGGGGAACATAGCTGGCGACGTTGACCCCCTTGGGCACCCGCTTGAGATGCTCGATCCATTCGGGGAAGCTGACCCAGTCCCAGCCGAGCGCTGTCCGCATCGCATTTACGGGAACCTGTTCGGTGGTCTCCATCATCTGCATGTAGCGCTCCCGGTCCTGCGGATGGCAGGGGGCAAAGCCAAAACCGCAATTTCCCACGCCGATTGTCGTGGTGCCATGCCAGCCAGAGTTTGTGGCATAGGGATCCCAGTGCAGTTGAGCGTCATAATGCGTATGGGCGTCGATCACCCCCGGCGCGACGATCTTCCCGGTGCCGTCGATGACATCGCTCGCGTCGCCGCTGATCCCGGCGCCAATGTCCGTTATGATCCCGTCCTTGATTCCGATATCGCCCACGAACCGCGGCGAGCCCGTGCCATCGACGATCGTGCCGCCTTTGATGAGCGTGTCAAACTTAGGCATCCCATTCTCCCATCTCTCTGTGTTGCTCGACATTATGGTCGGCATTTGGTTCTCAAATTCGACAAAAATGATGCGCGTATCTATATTATGCGATCCACACTTGAGTCAAATATAATGGGAAATGATGTCATGGCCGGTCTGGACTGTCTTGATGGCGTTTCGACCCTCCCTTTGCGCGAAAGGGGCAGGCCGATGCGCCGACGGGATGCTCAAACCGCGGTGTAGCCACCATCGACGATGAACTCGGAACCCGTGATGTAGCGTGCGCCGTCGCTTGCCAAGAACGCGACCAACGGCGCGATGTCATCGACATTGCCCATCCGGCCCACGGGAATCTTGCTGTTCCATGCGGCAACAACCTGCTCCACCGACGCTGGTTCGCCGTTCGCGGCGGTAGGTCTCTCGTGATGGGCGCCGAGCCTGGTTGCCGTCGGACCCGGCAACACCGTATTCACTCTTACGGCACGCTCGGCCAGTTCGACCGCGACAGCCTTGCTCAACATACGGATTGCGCCCTTGCTCGCGCTATAAGCGGCATAACGGTCCCCTGCCACCGTCCCATAGATTGATGAGATATTGACGATGGCGGCGGTTGACGTGCCGTCCGCCTGACGACGCATCGACAAAAGCGGCAGTGCCATCTGCATCCCCATGAACGGACCCTCGACATTGATCCGATATTGCCTTCTCAGATCGTCGAGAGGAGCGGTCGCAAAAGGCGTGTCGAGCATGATGCCGGCGTTGTTCACGAGAATGTCGAGCCGGCCGAGCTTTTCGGCGAAGCCGATCGCCGTCTTCCAATCGGCTTCGCTTGTCACGTCATGCCTGCAGGCGTGCGTTCCCTTGGTGCCATCGCACCACTCAAGGCGAGAGGCATCGATATCGGTCGCAAGTACCTCGGCGCCGGCGGCAAGCAATTGCTTTGCCACGGCAAGGCCTATCCCGCTTCCCGCGCCCGTCACGATCGCAACGCGGCCCTCCAATTCGATCGAATTCACCATCACCTCCATGATCGAAAACTGAGAAGCGCCATCGAGCCAATCGACGGCGTCGCGCAAATTGCGCGCGCGCTTCCGTGCTTCGCCGCCATTCGCGCCTCCGGATTGGCATTGACATGCGCGGCCGTCAAATGCGATTATACAAGCAATTAATTAAATATCGGAGGGCGCGGTGGAGGGTGTCGATCTTGTTTCGCTCGATCGCTGGATGGAAGCCCGGAGCCTTGGAAGTGGCTCGATTTCCGGCGTCCGGCTTCTGGCTGGCGGAACCCAGAATATTCTCCTCCGCTTCCATCGCGGGCCGTCCGAATTTGTTCTCCGCCGGCCGCCGCCGGTCCTGCGCGCGGGATCCAATGAGACGATGCGCCGCGAAATGCGCGTCCTCGAGGCACTGCGCGGTAGCGATGTTCCTCACCCTGGCTTCATCGCCGGATCTAGCGACGAGACGATCCTTGGCGCTGCTTTCTATCTCATGCAGCCGGTCGATGGCTTCAACCCGATGTCCGGGCTCCCCGCCTTGCACGCTCGCGAGCCGCTGCTGCGCCGCCGCATGGGCCTCGCCGTGGTCGAGGCGATCGCCGCACTCGGCGCGCTCGATTATCGGGCGGTCGGCCTCGCGGATTTTGGAAAGCCCGAGAATTTCCTGGAACGCCAGGTGGGGCGTTGGCGCCGCCAGCTTGAAAGCTATGCCGATCTAGCCGGGTGGCCGGGGCCTGGCGCCATCCCGGGGGTGGACGCGGTGGCGGCCTGGCTCGATCGCCATCGCCCAAGCTCATTTCAACCGGGGATCATCCACGGAGATGCGCATCTTGCAAATGTGATGATCCGGCCGGACAGCGGGGAACTCGCAGCCCTCGTTGATTGGGAATTGAGCACGATTGGCGACCCCCTGCTCGACCTCGGCTGGCTGATCGCGACATGGCCGACCGATGGCTCATCCTTCGCCACGGACGCCATGGCAAATCAGCTCACCGATCTTGCATCTCCTGCCGACCTCGCGGCGCATTACGCAGCGTCAAGCGGCCGGGATCTCGCGGCTCTCGACTGGTACATCGTGCTCGCCTGCTACAAGTTGGGCATCATTCTGGAAGGGAGCTTTGCGCGGGCCTGTGCCGGAAAGGCGCCGCGCGAAACCGGCGAACGGCTTCACGCGCACACGCTCGCTCTGTTCGAGCGCGCCCTCAGCATCATTCGTTGAAAAGGAAAGATGATGATCGACGATACCGATTTTAGCGGACGCAATATTCTCGTCGTCGGCGGATCGAGCGGGATCGGCAACGGCATAGCCCAAGGGTTTCGCGCCCGCGGCGCCAATGTTCATATCTGGGGGACGCGCGCCTCTGCGTCCGACTACAGCGCCGATGAAGGGTCCGACCTTGAAGGACTGGGCTATCATTGCGTCGATGTCGGGACGCCCGAGGCTATCGAGACGGCGGAGATTCCCTTCGACACGCTGGACTCCCTCATTTTGTCGCAGGGAACCGTATTATATCGGCGCCAGGAGTTCGAGCGCGAAGGGTGGGATCGTGTCATGGCGGTCAATATCGACAGCCTGATGCATTGCGCGCGCAAGTTCCGGCCACTGCTTTCGGCGTCCGGCGGGTCGATTATTATCGTGAGCTCGACGTCCGGCTTGCGCGGCAATATCGGAAACCCGGCTTATGCCGCGTCCAAAGCGGCCGCGATCAGTCTGACCAAAACGCTGGGCCAGGCTTTTGCCGGTGACGGGATTCGGGTGAATGGTCTCGCTCCGGGGCTCGTCGATACCAAATTGACACGGATCACGACCCAGAATTCCGCTCGTCTCGACGGCGCGCTCGCCACGATCGCGCAGCGACGCATGGGGACGCCCGCCGATATGGCGGGTGCCGCCATATTCCTCGCATCCCCGCTCGCTTCCTACGTCACCGGCCACACGCTGGTCGTCGATGGTGGCCTGACGCTCTGATTTGCCATTCTGACAGGAGATACACATGCAGTTCGAACATAGCGAAAAGGTCCGTGACCTCCTGCAGAGGGTCGAAACGTTCATGGATGCGCATATCTACCCCAATGAGGAAGAGTATTACCACTTCATCCACGACCAGAGGAATCTGTGGCAGGAGTAGCCTGGAATGCCCGCCCTCAAGGCCGAGGCGCGTGCTCAGGGCTTGTGGAACCTCTTCCTCCCACACGAATATGGCCGCTTCTCGCCCGGGCTCAGCAATCTTGAATATGCTCCACTGGCCGAGGTGATGGGCCGATCGCCGTGGTCGAGCCAGGTGTTCAATTGCTCCGCGCCCGACACGGGCAATATGGAAGTGCTCGCGAAATTCGGGACCCCCGATCAGCAGCAGCAGTGGCTTCAGCCCCTGCTCGACGGGGAGATTCGCTCGGCCTATGTGATGACCGAGCCGCAGGTCGCCTCATCCGATGCCACCAATCTTGAGCTGTCCATCAAGCCCGACGGCGACGACTATGTCATCAACGGCCGGAAGTGGTGGATTTCGAATGCGATGCACCCCGATTGCGCGATCTTCATCGTGATGGGAAAGACCGACTTCGATGCTCCCCGCCATGCCCAACATTCGCAGATCCTCGTGCCGCGAGATACGGCAGGGATCACGGTCGTGCGCAACCAGACCGTCTTCGGATCGATGAACTCGCCGGGCGGCGAGTGCGAACTGCGCTTCGACAATGTACGCGTACCGAAGGAAAATCTCATTCTTGGTGAGGGGCGGGGGTTCGAGATCGCGCAAGGGCGTCTCGGGCCGGGACGTATTCACCACTGCATGCGTTCGATCGGCCAGGCGCAGCGCGCGCTCGAGATCATGGCGCGCCGCGCGGACAGCCGCGTCGCTTTTGGAAAGAAGCTCGCCGATCAAAGTAGCATCCGCCAGGACGTCGCACGCAGCTTCTGTGAAATCGAGATGTCGCGCCTGCTCACGCTCAAGGCTGCCGACGCCATGGACCGCTATGGCAACAAGGTTGCCAAGGATCTGATCGCGGCCATCAAGGTGATCGCTCCGCAAATGGCGCAAACCGTCGCGGATCGGGCCATCCAGGTTCATGGCGGAATGGGCGTAAGCGACGACACCCCGATCGCCTACTTCTTCACCCTCAATCGCTATCTGCGCATCGCGGACGGTCCCGACGAGGTGCACATGTCGCAGCTCGGGAAGCAGAAGATCGCCGAATATTCGGCGATGGCGAAGTAGGAGGCCGGCATGAAGGCGCTGCTTTATCACGGGGCAGGGGATATCCGCTACGAAAGCATGGCCGATCCGATGCCGGTCGAGGCGGGCGACGCCATCGTTCGGGTCACCGCCTGCTCGATCTGCGGAAGCGACCTCCACATTTATCATGGTCACGGATTTTCCGAGGATCGGGGCTTTTGTGTCGGTCACGAAGCGGTCGGCGAAGTGGTCGAAACCGGACGCGCCGTCTCGCGGCTCCGCGTCGGTGACCGGGTCATGATCCCCGCAGCAGCGGGCTGCGGCGCCTGCCGACCCTGCCTGTCGGGCAATGTGATCGGGTGCGAGAATGGCGCAGCGGCCTGCTACGGGTTGTCCGCCGCGCTTCAAGGTTCGCAGGCCGAGGCCGTTCGCGTCCCCAGCGCGGACGCCAATGCGGTGCTGATCCCGGAAGGGATATCGGAAGAGCAGGCGCTGCTGATGACAGACGCCCTTTCGACCGCCTGGTTCGGTGCGCGCAGCGCCGATATCGCCCCGGGGAGCAGCGTCGCCGTAATTGGTTTGGCGCCGATCGGCCTCATGACGGTCGACTCCGCCTTCGTGCTGGGCGCCCATATCGTATATGCCATCGATCCCGTTCCAGAAAGGCGCGCGCTGGCGGTAGCGGCGGGCGCCGTCGCTCTGCACCCTGACGAAGCCGTCGCCGTGATCCGGGAGGCGACGAAAGGACGTAAACTCGATTCCGTCGTCGAGGTGGTCGGGAGCGACGCGACGGTCGATATGGCATTACGCTTGGTAAGGGCGCGCGGTACCGTCTCGGTAATCGGTGTGCAGCAATCGCGCCGTTTCGCCTTTCCGCTTGAACGCGCGTTCGCGGCAGGGCTCACATTCCGGGTCGGGACCTGCTCGGTCCCCGAAGAATTGCCGACCCTTTTTCCACTTGTCCAGGCGGGGCGTCTCAAGCCGGAAACCTATGTCTCCAATCGGCTGCCGCTGCGAGACGGCGCCGAAGCCTATGCGATGTTCGACCGCCGGGAGGCGGGAACCCTGAAGATCATCCTCGAGCCCTGAAGACGCGACTGGCTGGATCTGAGTCCGGCGCGCCCCTGCTGACCGCACGCGGAAAGGGGGGGGGGGGGGCGACACGGCAAAAAATGCGCGCCTCTGCTTGCGGCGCTTCGCCGGCAAAACCGTTCGCATTGACCGCAGAGCTATGCAGTTGATCGGGCGAACGCATTTGTGTATCTAATAATCGAGCAATTAATTAATTGTCGAATCGCTCGCGGAGAGGACGCCATGGCATCGGGATTGTCGGTAGAGTTGCGGGTCGACGGGCCAACCGCACATATCATCCTCAACCGTGAGGACCGGCTCAACGCGATCAACAACGACATGTTTCGGCGGCTTGAAGATCATGTCGCGCGGCTCGCGGGCGAGGCCGAAACTGTTCGCAGCGTCATCGTGCGTGGCGCGGGAAAATGTTTTTCTGCGGGGCATGATCTGCAGGACATCGCGTCTGGCGATGCAGCGCATGATGTCTCTTTTCAATCTTCGGTGCTCGAGCGTCTCGCGAATCTGCCCCAGGCGGTTATCGCGGCGGTGCACGGTCATCGTTACACCGGCGCGCTCGAGTTGGCGCTGGCCAGTGATTTCATTCTCGCCGCCCGGAGCGCGCGGTTCGCGGACACGCACGCCAAATGGGCGCTCACGCCTGTGTGGGGAATGAGCCAGCGGCTGCCCCGTCTGGTGGGCCAGGCCAAGGCGCGCGAGATGATGTTCACCGCGCGCACGATCGATGGCCGGGAGGCGGCGGAGATCGGACTGGCGGCGTCCTGCTTCGAGGATACTGAGTTTCTGGAGCGGGTCGATGCGATCGCGTCGATGATCGCTGAAAATTCGGCTTTCAGCATTGCCGCCTATAAGCGACTGCTCGCTGAAACGGACAATGACCCGCTGCATCTCGGCCTCGCACACGAAGTCCGCAACAGCGCAGGCGTCGGACCCGACATGGGCGAACGTATCGCGGCCTTTTCAAAACGCAAAGCATGACCGCGCCATCTGGAGCGCTGGTCGATCGGGAGTGAGTGACGATGAGCAATGAAACCCAAGACCTGGCCGCGCCAGCCGAAATGGCGGCCCGGCTTGTGAACCCGGCGTCGTTCGGCGACCCCGCGACCCTGCACGCCGACCTTGCCTGGCTTCGTGGCCACCAGCCCGTTTCGCTTGTCGATACCGCCGGTGTCGATCCCTTCTGGCTCGTGAGCCGACATGGCGACATCATGGACATAGAGCGCCAGCCCGACATTTTCCGCAACGGCGATCTTTCGACGGTTCTCATCGGAAGTCCGATGCTCAAGGCGGTGGAGAATGCGACCGGCTGTCCGCACCTCACCCGTAACATGGTCAACATGGACGGAGCAGAGCATCGTGCCTATCGATCGCTGGTCCAATCCTGGTTCATGCCAGGCAATGTCAAGAAGCTCACGGACGACATTCGCGAGATCGCGCGCGCGCATGTCGACCGGATGATGGGGCTCAGCGGCGAATGCGACTTTGTCGCCGATGTGGCCCTGCATTATCCGCTGCATGTCATCATGAGCATCCTCGGCGTTCCCGAAGAGGACGAACAGCGCATGCTGATGCTGACCCAGCAACTTTTCGGCGCCCGCGATCCGGAACTCAGTCGAAAAGCCGATGCCATGGCCGATCCGGATACCGCCATAAAGGTGTTCGGGGCCGTCGTGGCGGACTTCCACGCCTATTTCTCCAATATTACGGCGAGCCGCCGCGCCGAGCCGCGCGACGACCTTGCGACCATCATCGCGAACGCCATGATCGACGGCAAGCCGATCGACGAGCGCGCTGCCAACGACTTTTACATCCTGGTCGCGACCGCCGGGCACGACACCACCTCCGCCTCGACGGCCGGTGCGATCTGGGCCCTCGCGGAGCGGCCCGCCCTGCTCGCCGAGGTGAAGGCCAATCCCGACCTGATCCCGGCTCTTGTCGATGAAGCGATTCGCTGGGTCACGCCGGTGAAGCATTTCATGCGCGCCGTTGCCCGGGATCATGAGGTGAATGGCCACCATTATAAGGCCGGGGACTGGGTCATGCTGTCCTATATGTCGGCAAACCGTGACGAGGCGGTGTTCGACGATCCGTTCGAGTTCCGGCTCGACCGCCCGGCAAACAAGCAGATCGCATTCGGTTACGGGCCCCATCTATGTGTCGGCCAGCATCTCGCGCGCCTCGAGATGAAGACCCTGTTCGAGGAACTTCTGCCCCGGATCGAATCGCTCGAAATCGCCGGCGAACCGGCCTGGACCCAGGCGACGCTGGTCAGCGGGCCGAAACGCCTTCCGATCCGCTTCACTCAGAGTTGATCGGCGGGTCGACGCGCGGCGGCGTTGGCAGAGAGACGACAGCATATTCGCAGGACGGATACGGGAATGGGAATCAGAACACGCATAACCGACTTGCTCGGGATCGAGCATCCGATCGTCCAGGGCGGCATGATGTGGGTGGGAACCGCGGAGATGGCTGCGGCGGTTTCCAATGCCGGTGGCCTCGGAATCATCACCGCGCTCACCCAGCCGTCTCCCGATGCGCTGCGCGCCGAGATCGAGAAATGCCGGGAGCTTACCGACAAGCCATTCGGCGTCAATTTGACGATCCTGCCGTCGATTAACCCCCCGCCCTATGCCGACTATCGCAAGGCGATCATCGACAGCGGCATCAGGATCGTCGAAACCGCAGGCTACAAGCCGCAAGAGCATGTCGACGATTTCAAGGCGCATGGCATCATCGTGCTCCATAAGTGCACGGCTGTCCGGCACGCCCTCTCCGCCGAACGCATGGGCGTCGATGCCATTTCGATTGATGGCTTCGAATGCGCCGGGCATCCGGGCGAGGATGATATTCCCGGGCTCATCCTGATTCCCGCCGCTGCCGCAAGGGCGCGCGCGGGAAGGAAGGGCTGGACCGCGGCGATCCCGATCATGGGATATGGACGGCTGGCATGGTTCAGGGTCTCATCCATGATATCCCGACGTGTCACGAACTCATCGACCGGATCATGGGCGAGGCCGAGTCGATCATCACGAAGCGGCTGGCGGCGATGATGCCTGGAGCGCTCACGTCATGAACGTCGATTTCGATCCATCGCTCGAAGCGTTTCGCGAGGAAGTCTGCGCGTTTCTCGATACGGCACCCACCGACGCGATCCGCGAGGCGGGGCGGAAGACCACAAGCGTTTTCGCGCCGTTCGAGGCGACAATGGAATGGCACCGCCTTCTATATGCGCGCGGCTGGGCCGCCCCGGCCTGGCCCGTCGAATATGGCGGGACCGGTTGGTCGCTCGAGCAACGCTATATTTTCTCCGAGGAGCATTGGAAGCGCGATCTGCCGCCGCTCCTGCCCAACGGCCTGATCATGGTCGGCCCCCTGCTCATGGAGCTTGGCACGCCCGAACAAAAGCGCCAGCATCTCCCCGGGATCCTTTCGGGCAAGGATTACTGGACCCAGGGCTATTCCGAACCGAGTGCCGGTTCTGATCTTGCCGCCCTGTCATGCTCGGCCCTGGCCGACGGTGACGATTATATCATCAACGGCCAGAAGACATGGACGACCCTCGCCCACAAGGCCAACAAGATGTTCATGCTCGTGCGCACGAACCGGGACGGCAAGAAGCAGCAGGGCATTACCTTTCTCCTCCTCGACCGGACCGACTATCCCGGCATGCACATCCGTCCCATCATCGGCCTCGATGGTGTGGCCGAGCAATGCGAAGTATTTTTCGATAACGTCCGCGTCCCCCAGGCGGGCCGCGTGGGCGCCGAGAATGAAGGCTGGAGCGTCGCCAAGGCGCTGCTCAAGCATGAGCGGGGCGGCGCTGCGCATAGCCCGGCGATCAGGCGCAAACTCGATGCGATCCGGGCCGCGGCGAGGGATGCAACGGCGTCCTTTGGCGGACCCCTCAGCGAGGATCCGGTATTCCAGCGCGACCTTGGGGAACTCGAAGCCGAAGTCGCGTCCTTCGAGCATGTCGAGAAGCTGGTGCTAAGCGGCCACGCCCTCGCCGACGATCCCGCGATGCCGTCGCTCAACAAGGTGATGAGTTCGGAACTCTCGCAGCTGCTGTCGATCATGATGACGCGTGTTGCCGGGATCGACGCGCTGCCGTTGCAATTGGAAGCCCTTGAGGTCGGGTCCGGCGTTCAACCCCTGGGCGATCCCTTCAGCCTCGTGGCGATGCCCTATTATCTGAATACCCGGGCCGCTTCCATCTATGCCGGCAGCAACGAGGTCCAGCGGGACCTCATCTCCCGCAATCTCCAGACCCTTCGCGCCTGAAGCAGAGCCCATGAATTTCGAATTCTCCGATGAGCAGGTCATGCTCCGCGACAGCCTCTCCCGGCTGCTCGATCAGCGTTACGCCTTTGAATTGCGCCGACGCATCATGGCTGGTCAGGCGGAAACCGGAATCTGGAGCGAACTCGTCGATATGGGGATTGTCGCGATGCCGCTTCCCGAAGCCTGCGGGGGACTGGGCGGTTCGGCCTCCGACATTGTGGCGATATCGGAGCTCTTCGGTCGCCATCTGGTCATCGAGCCTTTGCTTCCCTCGGTGATCCTCACGGGCCGGGCGCTCGCTCGCTTCGATCCCGCGGGACCGGTGCCGCAATGGATTGCCGATATTGGCACCGGAGCTTTGCGCGGCGCCTTCGCCCATGAGGAAGGTAGCGGCACCGGCGCCTCTTCGACGCTGTCGACCAAACTCTATGAAGGTGAGGCCGGTCCGCGCATCCGGGGTAGCAAGAAGCTCGTTCTTGGAGGCGGAGAAGCAGGGGTGCTGCTCATCTCGGCGCTCTCGGAGACGAAGGCGGTCTGCCTGGCCGCAGTGCCCGCCGATGCCGAAGGCATCGAAGTGCGGCGATATCGCGCGCTCGATGGCAGGCCCGTTGCGGATATCCTGCTCCATGACGTCGCGGTCGACAGGGCTGCCATCATGGCGGGCGCCGATGCGGCGCTGGAGGCCTTGCTCGCGGATGCCCGACTCGCACTCGCAGCCGAAGCCGTCGGGGCCATGGCCGTCCTGATGGCAACCACCGCAGACTTCGCGGGCACGCGCGAGCAATTCGGTCGGCCGATCGGAAGCTTTCAAGCGATCGCGCACCGGCTCGCCGATATGAAAATTGCCTATGTCAAGGCGCGAGCGTCGCTTCTCTATATCGCGGCGCTGGCCGACAGCGGACGGGCAACGAGCCGGGATATTTCGGTATTGAAGGCGCAGGTTGGCAGGCTGGGGCGCGAGATCGCGCAGGGGGCCGTACAAATCCACGGCGGCATCGGCATGACCGACGAGCTTCCGGTCGGTCATTACCTCAAACATATTCTCACGATCGACGGTCTGTTCGGCAACACGGACTATCATCTGCGTGAAATCGGCAGGGTAGTCGCCGCTGCGTGAACAGGGGGGAAGCGTCAGCTTCCTGTTTCAGAAGCTATGGAAGGTACGAAAAATGACCAAGAGCTTACGCGCTGACACGATGGCTACCGATAGCGCTGCTCTCGAGCAGATGCTGCAGCGCCAGCGCAAGGCCCATATTGCAGACGGTCAGGCGAGCGCGGAGTTGCGTATTGACCGGCTCGATCGCTGTGCTGCCTTGCTTCGCGACTATTCCGCGCGGTTCGAAGAGGCAATCAATGCCGATTTCGGCAACCGGTCGCGCCATGCATCGGCTATCACCGACATCATGAGTCCGCTTGGCGCGCTGCGCGACTGTCGGGCCAATCTGCGTAAATGGATGCGCAGCGAACGACGGCCGGTCGAACCGAGGTTGCTCGGCCTCTTCGGCGCCCGGTCGGAAATCCGGTTCCAGCCCAAAGGCGTGATCGGCATCATTGCGCCGTGGAACTTTCCGGTGGGTCTCGTCTTCTCTCCGCTTGCCGGCGTTCTGGCCGCCGGGAACCGGGCGCTGATCAAGCCGTCGGAATTCACGCCGCGAACGTCGGATCTGCTCCAGCAATCGATCGCCGAATATTTCGCGCCCGACGAGGTCGCGGTCGTGACAGGCGGTGCCGATGTGGGGGCCGCCTTCGCGGCGTTGCCCTTCGATCACCTGATATTCACCGGCGCCGGCTCGGTCGCAAAGCATGTGATGCGCGCTGCGGCGGAGAATCTCGTGCCCCTGACGCTCGAGCTTGGCGGGAAGAGCCCTGTGATCCTCGGTGCGAGCGTGGACATGCCCGTCGCCGCAGCGCGGATCATGGCCGGAAAAACCCTGAACGCCGGTCAAATATGCCTGGCGCCTGATCATATATTCGTGCCTCGTGGGCTACGCGACAGCTTTGTCACCGAGGCACGGCAGGCGACCGAGGCGATGTTCGGCTCCCTCAAGGATAATCCTGACTACACGGCCATGATATCGGACAGGCACTTCGAGCGCGTGCGCGGCTATGTCGCGGACGCGCGTGAGAAGGGTGCCACGATCGTCGAGATCAACGCCGCTGGCGAGACGTTCGAACAGCAGGAGCATCGCCGGATACCTCCGACACTCATTCTCGATGCGACCCGCGACATGGCGGTGATGCAGGACGAGATATTCGGGCCGCTTCTGCCGGTCGTTGCATATGACAGCGCCGAGGAGGTTGTGGCGGAGATCAATGCGCACGACCGGCCGCTTGCGCTTTACTATTTTGGATCGGAAGCGGGCGAACGCGATCGCATCATCGATGCCACGACCTCGGGCGGTGTGTGCGTCAATGACGTGATCATGCATTGCGCGCAGGAAAATCTGCCTTTCGGCGGCATCGGGCCTTCGGGTATGGGTGCCTATCACGGGATCGACGGCTTTCGCGAATTCAGCCATCGCAAGGCGATCCACACTCAGCTCGGCAGGGATCTGGGGCCGATGAAGCTTTTCAGGCCGCCCTATGGCGCCAAGCTTCGCGCCTTCGTCGACAAGCAGATCGGAGCGGGCGCCCGGTAGAAGGAGCTAGCCGTCGAATTTGAACACGCTGTCCGCGCGCGCCAGACCAATCGACTGATCGGGGACGCATTGGTACATGAGATATTCGACGGCTCTCCCGTCCCCCCGACCCTCGGCGACCGCCATCACATGGTTCAGCCAGGAATAGCGCGCGTGGCTGGTTTCGAAGCGGGGCTGCGTCGCAAAATAGGTCTCGCCGAAATCGACCGTCTCGCCGGCCTTGTATTTGGCCGCAGCCTGCGGCGTCGTGTTGGCGACCCCGAAATATTGGACGAAGATGTTCGCCATGTCGTGGGTGACGATGACGAGCCGAACGTCGATGTGAAAGACGCCCTCCTGGTCGATCAACTCGAACTCGCCTCCGACAGGCGCGACCGTGCCCTTGATACGTGGGCCTTCGACGGTGCCGCCGCCCAGCTGCCACACGTTGCGGCGACCCTTTGGTATCGGTCCGATCGGATAGCGGTTGCCCAGATCGACGCGCATGCGCAGCAGGGGTTCAAGGTGCATGCTCTTCTCCATCAAGTTGGAATGCTCGGCTGCTACGGGCTGTCGTTTGGAAGCGGGCAGCGTCGCATCCTAAGACGGGCCGCGATAATAATCAATTGACCAATTAACTTGCCACCTGACGTCTGCTTGCCTATCGATCGGTTTTAGGAAGACGCTGCGCGCGCAAGTGGCGAGCCGGTCGTATAAGGATGGGAGACAGCTGAGATGAAAGGGACAGCAGCAGCGCAGACGCCCGTGATCATCGCCGTCGGCGAGATTGTGGACCGCCCGGATGACCCGGGCAAGGCGCTCGAACCTGTGGCGCTGATGGCAGAAGCGCTGCGCCGCGCGGCGGCGGAAACGCCGGCCGTTCTCGGCGCGCTGGACTCGATCGATCTCGTCGGACAGGTCACCTGGCGCTACCGCGACCCCGTAGCTCTTCTTTGCGAGAAGCTCTCGATCGGCCCCGCCCGTGCCCAAAATGCCAGCATGGGCGGCGAAACGCCTATTCGCCTCCTGCACGAGGCAGCACTCCGTATCGCGCGGGGTGACAGCGCCGTTGCCGCGATCGTCGGCGGTGAGGCCGTCAATGCGATGGGCAAGGCGCGCAAGGCCAAGGCGAAGCTCGACTGGACCCCGCTCGCTCCCAAAGAGGAAACCGTCGCGGTCGACTTCGCCTCGCTTCCGATGCGCAAGGCCTCGAAAAAGCTCGGAATGACTGCGCCCGTTCATATCTACCCGCTCTATGAGAACGCCTTCCAAGCCGCCCGCGGGCAGACCCCGGCCGAGGGCCGCGCCGCTGCCGCCGAACTCTGGGCGGACTATGCCAAGGTAGCCGCGTCCAATGAAACCGCATGGTTGCGTTCCGCGCCGGGAGCGGCAGAGATCGGCACGCCTTCGGAGAGCAACCGGCTGGTGGCCTTTCCCTATCCCAAGCTGATGGTCGCGAACCCTTCGGTCAACCAAGCGGCCGCGATCGTCGTGGCAAGCCTCGAATGGGCCCTCGCCAACGGGATTCCCGAAGAGCGGCTGATCTATATCTGGGATGGCGCGGCAGCGCAGGAGCCCGGGGATTATCTGGAACGCGACCGCTATGACCAGTCGACCGCGCAGCGCGTGGTTCTGGAGCAGGCAGTCGAGATCGCTGGCGGCGATGCCTCCGCGATCGATCTGGCGGAAATGTACAGCTGCTTTCCGATTGTGCCCAAGATGGCGCTCGAGACGCTGAAGCTGCGGCCGGACGTCAAGCCGACGGTGACCGGCGGGCTGACCTTCTTTGGCGGCCCGATGAACAATTATATGAGCCACGGCGTCTGCGCGATGGTCCGGGAGATGCGGGCCGGAAAGGGAACCACAGGCCTTCTCTACGGCCAGGGTGGCGTCGTATCCAAACATCATGCGCTGTTGATCTCGACGCGGCCACCGGAGAAGACTTTGAGGCCGGACTATTCGGTTCAGGCCAGGGCGGACGCGTTGCGCGGCTCCGTGCCCGAATTTACAGAGACCTATGAGGGCGCTGCCACCGTCGAAACGCACACGATCATTTATACGCCGAAGGGCGAGGTCCTCCACGGCGTCGTGATCGCGCGCACCGCAGATGGCCAGCGAACGATCGCGAAGGTACGGCGTGACGATGATCGATCGATCTTGGTCCTCTCCTCGCTCGACGCCAATCCCATCGGCACGTCCGGCCATATTCGCATCGATGCCTTTGGCGCCCGAATTTGGGAGGTAGGCGAGAAGCGCGACCGGCGCGCGGCGCCGCACCGCTTCTGTCTCGTCGAACGCGACGGGCCGATCACTCTGGTCACGATCAATCGCCCCGACGCGATGAACGCGTTGACGCCATATGCGAACGAGGAGCTGGCCGAGGTTTTCGACGACTTCCAGGCTGATCCCGATCAGTGGGTGGCCATCCTGACGGGGGCCGGCGACAAAGCCTTTTCGTCGGGCAATGACCTCAAGTTCACCGCGCAGTCGATGGCTGCGGGGTTGCCGCTCGAGACACCGACCAAGGGATTTGCCGGCCTCACCGCGCGCTGGGACAACAACAAGCCCGTGATCGCCGCGGTAAATGGTATTGCCATGGGTGGCGGCTTCGAGATTGCATTGGCCTGCGACCTCATCATCGCGGCCGAAGGCGCCGTTTTCGCTCTTCCCGAGCCCAAGGTTGGCCTCGCCGCTCTTGCGGGGGGGCTCCACCGTCTGCCGCGGCAGATCGGCCTCAAGCAGGCCATGGGCATGATCCTCACCGCCCGCCGCGTATCGGCCGCTGAAGGTCTGTCGCTTGGCTTCGTCAATGAAGTGGTGCCGCAAGACGAACTGCTCGCAGCGGCGCGGCGTTGGGCCGATGACATCGCCGCGTGCAGCCCGATGTCGATCCGGGCTTCCAAGGAGGCCGTCATGAAAGGCCTGGACGAAAGCGACCTCGCGGCCGCCTATGGGAACCAGACGCGATATCCGGCGATCGGAGCGCTCTTCCGGTCGGACGATGTGCGCGAGGGGCCGCTCGCGTTCGCCCAGAAGCGGCCACCGGTCTGGAAGGGCCGATAGGTTTTCTCGGGGTCTGCCGGGAAGGAGAGGGGGAATGGGTGTGGCGACAGCTTTTGATCTGACCGGGCGCGTGGCGCTCGTGACCGGCGCTTCGTCCGGACTTGGCGCGGGCTTTGCGCGCGTGCTCGCTGAGGCCGGCGCTAAGGTGGTCCTTGCGGCGCGGCGTGTCGACCGGCTCGAGGCAGAGGTCGATGCGATCAGGGGGCAGGGCGGCGAGGCGCTCGCCGTGGCCCTCGATGTCACGGACGAAGCCTCGACAATAGCGGCCTATGATGCAGCCGAGGCAGCTTTCGGAACTGTCGACACGATTGTCGCCAATGCGGGTATCGCGAGCGACAACGCCGCCCTGCACCTCACCGCCTCGCATGTCGACGATCTGCTCGCTGTCAACGTCCGGGGCGCCTTCCTGACCGCCACCGAAGGAGCGCGGCGGCTCGTGGCAGCGGGAAGCCGCGAGCGCGAGCATGGCCGAGTCGTCATCATCGGCTCTATCACGGCCGAGCGGGCGCTGCCCGCGGCGTCCGTTTACGGCGCGACCAAGGCCGCTGCGCGCCATATGGCCAAGGCATTTGCGCGCGAATGGGCGCGGCGCGGCATCAATGTGAATGTCATCCAGCCTGGCTATTTCGAGTCCGAGATGACGGCGGAGATGGTCGGAAGTGAAGCGGGGCAGGCCTATATCGCTTCCTTTCCGCGCGCCCGCTTGCGCCCGGCGAGCGATCTCCACGCGCCGCTGCTGTTTCTCTGCTCGGACGCATCGCTCGGGATAACCGGTACGGTCATCACCGTCGATGATGGACAATCGCTATAAGACATCCTTGCGACTTGCCTCTCCCGCTTTGGCTCCGGAGGGGGCGTTAGCCTCCGGTCAGCGCAGAAACTGGCCGTCGTCGACCTTGAGGATCGTCCCGGTGACCGCTTCCGAGGCGGGCGACACCAAATAGAGCAAGCTTGAATCAAGTTGCTCCGGCAAACCCAGCCGCTTGCGCGGAAAGGTGCCGATAAAGGCGTCGCCGGTCCGTGACCGCATCCCGTCCATCATCTCGGAATCGAACGAGCCCGGGGCAATGCAATTGACGTTGATATGAAAGCGCGCCCATTCGATCGCCAGGGCTTCGCTCATCCGCACGACCGCAGCCTTGCTCGTCGCATAAAGGGCGGCACCCTGCCTGGGCGCCACAAAGGCCGCTATCGAGGCTATATTGACGATCCGCCCATGTTGCCTGGCCTCGATGAGCCGCGTTGCAACCTCGCGCGCGAAGAGGAAGGGCGCACGCACGTTCACGTCGAGCACGCGATCGATGAGATCGAGCGGCATGCGCGTTGCGAGCTGCGCATCGGGAATGCCGGCGTTGTTGATGAGGATCCCGGTTGTTCCGAAAGCCGCCTGCGCCTTATCGACAGCCTCGACGATTTGCCCCGGGTCAGCGACATCGGCTGCGACGGCGGTCGCTCTGCCGCCCGCCGCCTCTATCTCGGCGACCAGCGCTTCGAGGCGTTCGATACGTCGGCCGACGACCGTAACGGCGGCACCCGCCGCTGCGAGCGTTTTGGCAAAGCGGTGGCCGAGCCCCGACGAGGCCCCGGTGACGATCGCAGACTGGCCCGCGAGAAGCGAGGCATCCTTCGGCGCGGCGGTCATCGCGATGTGGCTCCGGCAGATTTGTCCCTGGCCCAATATTCGTCGCGGATGAGGCGTTTGTAGAGCTTGCCGGTGTCGAGCCGGGGGAGCGCTTTCGAGAAGTCGATCTGACGAGGTGCCTTGACGTGACTGAGCTTCTCGCGCGCGAGCGCGGTAAGTTCAGCCGCAAGCGCGTCACCGGCGTCGGACCAGTGGACGGGCTGAACGACCGCGATCACGCGCTCGCCCATCTCTTCGTCCGGTCCGCCGATCACGGCGACGTCCGCGACCTTTGGATGTGTCACCAGCAGATTCTCGATCTCCTGCGGATAGATGTTCACCCCACCCGAGATGACCATGAAGCTCTTGCGGTCGGTGAGATAGAGATAGCCTTCCTCGTCGACCCAGCCGATGTCGCCGAGCGTCGTCCATCCCTCCGCATGCCGCGACTCGTCGGTCTTGGCAGCGTCGTTGTGATACTCGAACCGCGGCCCGCCGCTGAAATAGATCGTGCCTTCCTGCCGAGGCGGAAGCTCCTGTCCTTCTTCGTCGCAAATGTGGAGCTTCGTCGTCAGGGGCCTGCCGACCGAGCCCTTGTGAGCGAGCCACTCCTGAGGCCCGATGAAGGTCCCGCCATTGCCTTCGGATCCACTGTAATATTCATGAATGATCGGACCGAACCAGTCCATCATCGCTTCCTTGACCGGGACCGGGCAGGGGGCGGCGGCGTGGACCACGGTGCTCAGCGACGAGACGTCATGGGCGGCGCGCTCGCCCTCCGGCATCTTGAGCATGCGGATGAAATGAGTCGGCACGAATTGCGCGATCGTCACCTTGTATCGCGCGATGGCGGCGAGCGCCGTCTCGGGGGCAAAGCGCTCCATGAGAACGACGGTGGCGCCAAGGCGCATCATCGCCATCGTCCAGCGGAGCGGTGCCGCATGATAAATGGGGGCAGGGCAGAGATAGATGCTGTCCGCCGACGCGCCGTAGAGTTGCGTCGCCACCATGACGACCGAGTCCGGCTTGTCGATGGGCTCGCCGCAGATCGGGCTCGGCTTGATGCCTTTCGGCCGTCCCGTCGTGCCCGACGAATAGAGCATGTCATAGCCCGCCTGTTCGTCGGCGACCGGGACTGGGGGCATTGCGCTGCGTTCGGACTCGAAATCGAGATAGCCCGCGATCCGGCCGCCTGTTGCGAACAGGTCGATATCGAGGTCGCGCCGCGCGATTTCCGCCGCGACCTCGCCTTGCGCGGCCGAAATGATGAAGATCCGGGCGCCGCTGTCGCGCAATATATATTCGACTTCGTCAGCCTGGAGCTTGTTGGAGATGGTGACGAAGTAGAGGCCTGCACGCTGGGCAGCCCAGGCGATCTCGTAAAAGGCGGGCGAATTGGGAAGGCACATCGCGATCGTCGAGCCGGGAGCCAGTCCGAGGGCTCTAAATAGCTGCGCGCCCTGGTTCGAGCGGCGGTCGAGATCGGAATAGCGCAGCGTCTCGCCCGTTTCGGCCATGATCAGGGCGGGCTTGTGGGGCGTCGAGCGGGCATGGATCGAGGGATGCATAGTGTCCGTCCTCTCAGGGGATCATCACGGCCTTCACGCACCGTCCGGCGTGCTGGTCGGCAATGGCTTCGTTGATCTGCGATAGCGGATATCTGCGAACGAGACGGTCGAAAGGCAGCTTTCCCGCCTTGTAGAGCTCGATCATGCGGGGAATGAACGCATCGGGTAGGCTGTCGCCTTCGATGATGCCCATCACGATATGACCCGCACCGACCAGCTGGTTGATCGAAAGACCCAGCCGATCGTCGGCGGGGCTTGCGATTCCGACAAGTCCGAAGGTCGCGCGCGGCGCCAATGCGGTCATCGCGGATTCGATGACCTCTCGCCGGCCTGTCGTGTCGAACGCATAATCGACCCCGACCGGGACGATTTCGCGGATTGCCGTCGCAAAGTCGGCGGAGGCCGGATCGATGACGTGCGTCGCGCCAAGTTCGAGCGCCAGGGCCCGGCGTTCCTCCCGCGGCTCGACAACGAGGATGGTGGCACATTCCTGGACCTTGGCGCCGAGGACCGCACTCAGCCCCACCGCGCCGGCGCCGATCACAAGAAGCGACGAGCCTTTGGGGCAGGCGAGCGAGTTCATCACCGCGCCCACGCCCGTCTGGACACCGCAACCCAGCGGGCCAAGCAATTCGATCGGGAGCGCTGGGTCGACGCGGACGGTGTTGCGTTCATTCGCAAGTGCATAGGATGCGAATGACGACTGGCCGAAGAAGTTCGCACTTGCGGGTTCTTCGCCGACACAGAGCGTCCGGCTTCCGTCCACTCGGCAGCCGCCATAGTTCATTTGCGCGAAGCGAACACAATAGGCCGGCCGGCCCTCATCGCACCGGGGGCATTCGCCGCAGCTGTTGAAGGTCAGTACGACATGATCGCCAGGGCGCACCTTCGACACCCCCTCGCCGACGCGCTCGACGATACCCGACCCTTCATGGCCAAGCACCGCCGGCGCCTTCATGATCTGGAGACTTCCGCCAAAGGCAAGGTCGGTATGGCAGAGGCCGACGCCCGCGATGCGGACCAATATCTCGCCCGGCCGCGGATCTTCGAGCATGATATCCTCGATATCCCAACGGCCTCCCGGGGTGCGGGCTACCGCGGCGATTGCTTGCTTGGCCATGCTCCATCTCCCATGCGCCGCCGCCGTTCGTCCATTGTCGAAAGGGGCGGCGGCAATCCTTGTCGCGTGGAACTATCAATTGGCAAAAAAATAATCAATCAACTAATGAAATTCTCTGATGCTCGTGATGGGGCGCTGAGGCGAAGAGTGTGAGGGAGAGTGACGGTGGCCGGCGACGCGTTTCGTGAGGACATTTTCAAGAACAGGACATTGTTCGTCGCCGGAGGGTCAGGCGGCATCAATCTCGCGATTGCCGAGCGATTCGCCGAACTCGGGGCGAACATAAGCCTCATAAGCCGCGATACCGAGCGGGTGAGTGCAGCCGCCAGGAGCATTGACCCGGGTGGCGCGCGCGCAATAGGGTTCGCCGCAGATGTTCGCGATTTCGAGGCGGTGGACGCAGCCTTCGCGGCGACGGTCGAACGGTTCGGGGAGATCGACTTCGTCGTTTCCGGTGCTGCTGGAAATTTTCTGGCACCGGTGATTGGCATGTCCGCAAACGCGTTCAAGACGGTCATAGACATCGACCTTCTGGGCACTTTCAACGTGATGCGCGCCGCATTCGACCATTTGCGCAAACCTGGCGCGTCGCTCATCTCGATTACGGCGGGACAAGCCGTTCGCCCGACGATGTTCCAGGCGCATGCCGGCGCGGCAAAGGCAGGGATCAACAATCTGACCCAGACGCTCGCGATGGAGTGGGGACCAGCCGGCGTTCGCGTAAACGCCATCGCTCCGGGGCCGATCGGCGATACCGAAGGCATGCGCAGGCTGACCCCATCGGAGGCTGCGACCGCGGCGTTGAAGAAACGGATTCCGCTGCGCGACTATGGCGTCAAGCGCGACATCGCCGATCTCGCGGTATTTCTTTGCACCCCCAATGCAAAATATATCACCGGGGCAATTCTCGATTGTGACGGAGGTTCTGTGCTCGGTGACGCGTCGGCAGACGCCCTCACTGTCCCGCCGCGATAGGCAAGGACCGGTCAGACTTCGAGGAGGTTGTCCTGTAGCCGGCCAAGATCGCTATCCGAGAGGCCGAGGACGTCCTTCGCGAAGCTGTATATCGAGCCATGCCGCCACTCCAGTTCGCGAAAGGCAGCCTCGATATAGCTGCGATCGGCGCGCATAAGGATTTCGAGCGCATCGGGCGCCAGGCGTTCCATCCACTTTCCTTGCATGCCCGCCGCCGCCGCACTCGCGGTCAGGCGTTTCCAGTCGAGCAGTTCGGCCGTCTTGCAATAGTCCGCGATGATATATTCCCGGCGAATTCCGATAAGATCGAGCAATAATGCGACGGCGATGCCGGTGCGGTCCTTCCCGGCCGAGCAGTGGATGAGCACCGGCAGGCTGCCCGCGGCGATGTGGCGATACAGGCTGGCAAGATGCGTCGCGTGCCTGTCGGCCAGGCTTCGGTAGAAATGCCGCACTGCTTCGGCATAATCATCGGGCTCGAGGTCGCGCGCAAACAGCCGCTGATCGCCTGAAAGATCGATATCGCCCTCGTCCCAGACCAAGGTAGTGCGCTTTTCCGCAAAAGCCGGAACGGTCGGATGGAGCGCGCGCTCACTGGCCAGGCGCAGGTCTGCGATCGTGGAAATCGCGTCGAGCGATTCGTTACGGATATCGTCGCTCGTCAACTCGTCCAGCCGGGCGGACCGCCATATCAGCCGTCGCTTCAAAACCCTGCCATCGCGGGCCGGATAGCCGCCGACCTCCCGAAAGTTCTGGCCGCCGGCAAGTGCGACCAGCCGGTCCTCTTCGATCACGACAGTCTCGGTCATATGATATCCCACAAAAAGGTGCGCCCGTGCGCCGCGTTTATCAAACAGTCCCGGGTTGCCAATATGTGACGCCATCCCCTTCGACTTTGGCGTCATCGCCCGGTGCCCGGGCTCCATCCCCGCTCATGCCAGACCGGAAGAACCCGCCCCAGCCTTATTATGTGATTGATTAATTGATTGTGCAACCCGGTCGGGGGATGCTAGCTCACCGGATCAGCAATGGAAAAGGTCCGCGGATGACAGGCAAGCCGCTTCGCGTTCAGGTCGAAAGCGCCGAAAACGTAGCCGTCGTGCGCTTCGCCAATCCGCCGCACGGCACCATCTCGAACGGCGGTGCGGCGGACCTTGTCGCGGCGATCAGGCCCCTCCTCGCGGCGGCCGAAACACGAGCGATCATTCTCACTGGCGGTCAGGACGGCATCTTCATCCGCCACGCCGACGTCCGGCAAATTGCAACTTCGCTTGAACGCGTAGGCATGGGAAGCGTCGATCCGCAAGCCTTTGCGACCAGCGCATTCGCCGAACTCGGCGCGATGCTCGACGCCGCCGAAAAGCCGGTGATCGCCGCGATCGACGGCCTGTGCATGGGCGGCGGCTTCGAAATTGCACTTGCCTGCACCATGCGGATCGCATCGCCCGCCGCCACCGCGATCGGCCTTCCCGAAATTCGCCTCGACATCTTCCCCGGCGGAGGGGGAACGCAGCGGCTGTCGCGACTGATTGGACGCCATCGGGCCCGCCTGCTCATGCTCCGCGGCGACGTCATGACGGCCAGCCAGGCGCTGGCGGCCGGCCTTGTCGATGAAGTGGTCCCGTGTGCGCTTGATCGTGCCCTCGAATTGGCCGGCATGTTCGCCGGCCGTTCGACCGCCGCGGTGTCCGCGATCCTGCGCCTGACGGCCACTGACGAAGACCGGGAGAGGCTGGCCGCGGAAGCTTGCCGGTTTGGCGAGCTTGGCCTCACCGGCGAGGCGCTGCCGGAGGCGCTCTTCCAGTTCGCTGAAGGCGATGTCGGACTTGAAGCGATGCGATGAAGGGGCTGTGCGCAGCGTCAGGCGTCAGGCGTCAGGGCTCCGGCGAAACCCGGACGACGAGCTTTCCGTCGTTGCCCCCTGTAAACAGCAGGTCGAGCGCGGCCACCGCCTCCTCGAGCCCGTCGACGACATGATCCTTCCAGGCAAGCCGGCCCTCGGCAATCCACGACGAGAGGTCGGCGAATGCTCCAGGCGCCTGGCGAAGATAATCGATCACGATGAAGCCTCGAACGGTCAGGCGCTGCATGAGAATTCGCCCGAAGTCGCGCGGCCCCGGCATTGGTCCTTCCTCATTGTAGGCGGAGATCATTCCGCACAGCGCCATGCGGCCATCCTTGCGGAGACGCGAGAAAACGGCATCCATGATCGGGCCGCCGACATTTTCAAAATTCATGTCGATGCCTGTCGGGTACAGCCGGTCGAGCGCGACACCGACATCCTCGTTGCGATAGTCGATCGCCGAATCAAACCCCAGCGTCTCGGTAAGCCAGCCGCATTTTTCCGGGCCGCCGGCAATCCCGACCACTTGCGCGCCCTTGATGCGGCCGATCTGACCGACGATCGAGCCGACGGCACCCGCCGCCGCGGACACCGCCAGGACTTCGCCTTCCCGAGGCTGGCAGATGTCCAACAGCCCGAAATAGGCCGTCAGTCCCGTCGCCCCGAGGACCGACAAATAGGCCGTCAGCGGAACGCCAGCCTGCGGCGCGATACGACGCGATCCGCGCTCATTCGCTATCGAGTAAAGCTCCCAACCGCCGGTCGATGGCAGGACGAGGTCCCCGACGCGAAAGCGGTCCGAGCGCGAAGCCTCGACGACGCCGATCGTGCCGCCGCGCATGACGTCGCCCACACCGACCGGAGGCAGATATTGGTCGCGATCGCTCATCCAGAGCCGGTTCGTCGGATCGAGCGAAAGATAGAGGTTGCGAACCAATATCTCTCCGTCCGCGAGCGGGCCTATGGGCGTTTCCCGCAGTTCCAGGTCCGCGGCGCCAGGCGCGCCTTGCGGACGGCGCTTCAATATCCATTGGCGGTTCTTCATATCCTATCTCCTTAAGCGCGGGACAGCGACCAGAGCCAATTCCCATCCGGGGCGCGCGGCGACCCTTTCACAAGAAAGTCTGACCATGATTGCCATCAAATTCTGCCTGCGGCGGTTGCCCGCTCTCACGTTGTCCGAATTTCAGGACTATTGGCTCAATCAACATGCACCGCTTGTTCGCAGCGTTGCCGAGACGCTTGGTATCCGCCGCTATGTCCAGTCGCACGCCCTTGACGACGACGGGCTCACCCGTGCTTTGGCTGGCCGCGGCTGCGAGCTTCCGCCCTACGACGGTATTGCCGAGCTTTGGTACGATAGCGCGGCTGCCGTGCGAGCGGCGGGTATGACCGAAGCAGGACGCGCCGCAGGCAGGCTGCTGCTCGCCGACGAGAAAAGGTTCATCGACCTTCCCAACTCGCCCATCTTCTGGGTTCAGGGGCACGACATCATCAGCAATGGATAGCGGCGGGCGAACGCGCCGCCCGCCGCTATTTGTCATCGGCTCCAATCCGTCAGCCAAAGCATCGACGTCAAAGCCTTTCGATGATGATCGCCGGCGCCATGCCGCCCGCGGCGCACATGGTGACCAGGCCATAGCGGCCGCCCGAACGCTCGAGTTCGTCGAGCGCGGTGCCGATCAGGATCGAGCCGGTCGCGCCGATCGGGTGACCGAGCGCCATCGCGCCGCCGTTGATGTTCACCTTTTCGCGGTCGAGGTCGAGGTCGCGGATAAACTTTTCGGCAACGACGGCGAAGGCTTCGTTGATTTCCCAGACGTCGATATCGTCCTTGGTCAGTCCGGCCTTTTCCAGCACCTTTTTCGCTGCCGGAACCGGGGCATTGAGCATCAGCGTCGGGTCGTCGCCCTGGTTGGCATAGGCGACGATACGCGCGCGCGGCTTAAGGCCGTGTTTGTCGGCATATTCCTTCGATGCCAGCAGAATGGCGGCGGCACCGTCGACGACGCCCGACGAATTTCCGGCGTGGTGGAAATGCTGAATCTCAAGGTCGGGGTAGCGGCGATTGATCTGGCCGCGGAAGGTGACGCCGCCGCCCAGGTCGAAATCCGACAGGCCCGCAAAGCTTGGCTTCAGCGCGGCCAAGCCTTCGGCGGTCGTTTCGGGGCGCGGGAACTCCTCGCGCTCGAGCGCGACGCTGCCGTCGGTGTTCAGCACCGGAACGACCGACTTGCTGAAACGGCCTTCCTTGATCGCCTTGTCGGCGCGCTGCTGGCTGACGAGCGCGAGCGCATCGAGAGCCTCGCGGCTGATGCCTTCCATCGTCGCGATCGCGTCGCCGCAAATTCCCTGGTGCGATTGCGGGTGGAGCGTGTCGAGCGCTTCATGACCCGATCCCATCATTTGGGGGGCAAGGCCGGCGTTGGCCTGCTCAGCGGCGTGGCTGGCGGTAAAGCTCATCATTTCGGTGCCGCCGGCGATCACGCAATCTTCCATACCCGACATCACCGACGCCGCCGCGAAATTCACCGAACTGATGCCGCCGCCGCAGAAGCGGTCGAGCGTCGTGCCGCTCGCCTTGATGTCATAGCCCGCCGAGAGCGCCGCCATGCGGCCGAGATCACCGCCCTGCTTGCCGACCTGGCTCGACGTCGACCAGATGATGTCGTCGACCGTTGATGTGTCGAGATTATTGCGGTCGCGGATCGCAGCGAGCACCGTCGCGGCAAGATGCTGCGGGTGAAGGTGCGAAAGCGCGCCCTTGCCGGGCTTGCCGATCCCGCGCGGGGTGCGGACGGCGTCGATGATATAGGCTTCAGTCATGAAAGCATCCTTGCAAGAGATTGGTCCGACCCAGAATTAGTCGAGCGATTAATTTAATCCCTCGCTTCGATCAAGCGAATTGGTCGACGCGGCAGGAATGCTCGGGAGCCCGGCCGGCGGCGAGCCCGCATGCAAAAAACGCTTGCCTCGTCGCATAATCAATTGAATGATTAAATAGAGCCAATTGTTTGCGGCCACCTGATGGGAGAAAATCCGGATGAGCTTTTTCGACAGCTTCACGATGACGATCGGCGGCAAGGCCGTCTCGTCGAGCGAGACGATCGATGTCATCAATCCGGCAACCGAGGAGATCGTTGCCAAGGCTCCCGACTGCTCGGAAAAGCAGTTGGACGACGCCGTGGCCGCCGCCCGCGCGGCCTTTCCCGGCTGGCGTGCTACACCGATCGAGGAGCGGCGGCGCGCGGTGGCCAGGATTGGCGAGGTTCTGACCGAGCACCAGGCCGACTTCGCCCGTCTGTTTACGCTTGAGCAGGGACGCCCGCTCGACGGCGCGGCGCAGGAGATCGCCTTCGCCGCCTATTGGGCCAATGAGGTATCGAAGCAGGACATTCCGGTTACCGTCACCGAGGATAGCGCTTCAAAACGGTCCGAAACGCGCCACGTCCCGCTCGGGGTGGTCGCGGGCATCGTACCCTGGAACTTCCCGGTCAATCTCGCCGTATGGAAGATCGCACCGGCGCTGCTTACCGGCAATACCCTGGTGCTCAAGCCTTCGCCCTTTACACCGCTCACGATGCTCAAGTTGGCCGAGCTTCTTCGCGAGCATCTTCCGCCAGGCGTGTTCAACGTGATCAGCGGCGGCGATCGCCTTGGCCCTTGGCTGACCGCGCATGAGGGCATCGACAAGATCAGTTTCACAGGCTCGACCGCGACTGGCAAGCGCGTCATGGAAACCGCGTCCAAAGGCCTCAAGCGGGTAACCCTTGAGCTCGGGGGCAATGATGCGGCAATTGTCATGCCCGATGTGGCGCTGGATGAGGTGGCCGACAAGCTCTTCTTCTCGGCCTTCGCGAACAGCGGCCAGATCTGCATCGCGACGAAGCGGATGTATGTGCACGAAGATGTGTATGACAAGGTGGCGGATGCACTTGTCGCGCGCGCGCGCGGCGCGAAGGTCGGCGACGGGCTCGACCAGGGAAGCAATTTCGGACCGATCCAGAACCGCCCCCAGTTCGAACGTGTCAAGAATCTCATCGAGGACGCCAGGCAGCAGGGGCTGCGCTTCCTTGCCGGCGGCGACGTTCCCGAAGGAACTGGCTTCTTCGTGCCACTCGCGATCGTCGACAACCCACCCGAGGATAGCCGCGTGGTGCAGGAGGAGGCTTTTGGCCCGGTCCTCCCGCTGTTGAAGTTCCGCGACATCGACGAGGTGGTCGCTCGTGCCAACGCCTGCGAATATGGCCTCGGCGGCTCGATCTGGTCAGCCGACACGGAGGCCGCAGCGGACATCGCGTCGCGTCTCGAGACGGGAACCGTGTGGATCAACGACACGCTCTACATCATGCCCTGGACGCCCTTCGCGGGTCACAAGCAATCGGGGATCGGCGTCGAGAACGGCAAGGAGGGACTGCTCGAGTTCACGGTGCCCCAGACGATTACGATCGCCAAATAGGTCCAGCGGAGCTTGGCGTCGGTCTCGGCGCGAGGGGACGGAATCGTGCGGCTGCGGCTGGAGGCGCCAAGTCTGCGCCGCGGCGCCTTGCGTCTTTCCCGCGCTGCTCAACCGGGGCGGCGCGTCGTCAGTTCGCGCGCGCTTCGGCCGAGATTCCCCTGATAAGGTTGTTGCAGAGCTCCGATACGTAGCGGCGTTTGAGATCGTCGTTGATCTCCTCAAGGCCGAACACATGTCGCGCCTGGTGGCGAGAATGGAACAGCTGGTCGCAGGCCCCGACGATCATGAAATAGAAGACCAGAGGATCGACCTCGCGGAAGATGCCCTTGGCCCGGCCTTCTTCCAGAATCGCGCGCTGCGCCTTCGCGACCGGCAGGCTGATTTCCTCGGCGATCTGCTTGCCATAATCGCCCGACGGCTCGTTGGCCAGCTCGTGCATCAGCCGGTTGACATAGGGATATTGATAATAGGTGTTGACCATGCCGCTGATGTGGATGCGCAACTTGTCCTGCGGCGAAATATCCATTTTCAGCAGCTGCTGCAGGTCCGCCATTCCCTGACCCAGGCGGCGGCGAAGCAGCGCCATCAGCATGCCCGCCTTGTTGCCGAAATAATATTTGACCAGCGCGGAATTGACCCTGCTCCGCGCTGCAATTTCGCTCAACGAAATATCGGTCGTACCCCGCTCGGCCATCAATTGTCCCGCCGCTTCCAGCAGTCGCTCGCGAGACTCCGCTGTCGACGAACTTCCTTCCGCCTCGATCTGCACCTTCATTCGTCACTCCCTGTGGTCGTCCCGGCACGACCATCCCCTGCAATCGGCGCGCCGCAGCTTGCGGCTATCCGTTCGGATATGGCGTAAATTAATTGATTGAACAATATATTCCCACGCCCTGTGGCGGCGGCGCTGGTCCTATTGGCCAGCCCGTCCAGATGATAAACTCCACGGCGTTCGCCAGATATGGATGGCCTGCGCGACGCTTGCCTGAAATTATCTATGCGATTAATTGCTGGAGCACCGCAATTGAAAAAGTGAGGAGAGTGAGGCCATGGACCTGCAGTTCAGCCGCGCCGACAGGGCGTTCCAGGCCGAGGTTCGCCGCTTCTTCGAAACCGAGTTCCCGCCTTCTGTCCTGAACAAGGTTCGCACCGGTCAATTTCTCGGACGTCAGGATTATGAAGCCGCACAGCAGGCGCTCCAGGCCCGTGGCTGGTTGGCTGCCAGCTGGCCCCGCGAGTTCGGAGGCACGGGATGGACGCCGGTCGAACGCTATCTGTTCGAAGAGGAAATGGAGCTGGCGGGCGCGCCGAACCTGGTTCCGATGGGCCTCATCTATATCGGGCCGATCATCTGTGCGTTCGGCACGCCCGAACAACAGCAGCGCTGGCTGCCCGACATTCTCTCGTCGCGCTCCTTCTGGGCGCAAGGCTATTCGGAACCCGACGCGGGGTCTGACCTCGCCAGTCTCGCCTTTTCGGCGGTACGCGATGGCGACGATTATATTCTGAATGGCTCCAAGATCTGGACAAGCGGCGCCCACATCGCCGACTGGATATTCTGCCTTTGCCGTACCTCGCACGAAGAAAGAAAGCAGGACGGCATATCGCTCATCTGCGCCCCGATGAATTGCGAAGGCATCAGCGTGCGGCCGATCGTTTCGATCGATGGCGCGCATGAGCTGAACCAGGTCTTCTTTACCGACGTCCGTGTTCCCGCCGCAAACCGCATCGGGGAGGAGGGGCGCGCCTGGCATTATGCAAACGTCCTTCTCAAGAACGAGCGCCTCTCTTACGCGCATGTTGGCCGCAAGAAGCGCGACCTTGCGACCCTCCGCACGATGGTCGCGGGCGACCGCGCCTTCGCCCGGCGGCTTGCCGATGCAGAATTTACGGTGATGGTGCTCGAACAGCAGGTTCTGAAGGCACTTGTGCATGGAAGCGATGCCGCCACCGTCGCAAGTCTGAAGATCGGTTGCACGCAGGCCGCGCAGTTGATCACCGAGCTGTATATCGACCGGGCAGGGGAGTATGCGGCGCCCTTTTTCGATCGCTCTCGTTCCGACTGGCATGAGGCGACGCCGCTCATTCCCGAGTTTGCCGCGGTCGCCACGGCCTCCTATTTCTTCGAGCGCGCGCAAACGATCTACGGGGGGACCACGGAAATTCAGAAGAATCTGGTCTGGCGCGCCATCGGATCCGCGCGCTGAGCGTCGGTCGCGCTCCGTGCCGTCATGTTTCGGCGCATGTCACGCCGGGAGGCGCGACGGTTCAGCTTGATCGCGCATCATTAATTGGGTAATTAAAATGCTGTGGCTTACGGTAAGGCAGCGAGAATAGCATATGATGGGAATGGCGGACGGCAAGGCGATGCTTACGGGCTTGAAGGTCGTCGATCTCACGACCGTCGTCTTCGGACCCTATTGCACCCATATTCTCGCTGAACTCGGCGCCGACGTCATCAAGGTCGAAGTGCCTGGAAGCGGGGACTCTTTTCGCTGGTCGGGCAAGGCGGCCGCGACCCATGGCATGGCGCCTGCTTTCATGGCAATCAACGGCAGCAAGCAATCGATCGCCCTCGATCTCAAGACCGCCGCCGACCTCGAGACGATGAAGAAGCTTCTGTCGGATGCGGATGTGTTCGTTCTCAATGTCAGGGGCAAAGCCGCCGAACGTCTCGGCCTGGACTATGAAGCGGTAAAGGCGATCAAGCCCGATATCATTTATGCGCATTGCGTCGGCTTCGGTCAGGATGGCCCCTATGCCGATCTACAGGCCTATGACGACGTCATCCAGGCAGCGTCGGGGACGGCAACGCTTCTCCCCCGCGTCGATGGCGATCCGCGCGCGCGCTATCTGCCCTCGCTGATCGCCGACAAGGTCGCCGGTCTTCATGGGGCGCACGCGGTGCTCGCCGCCATTATCCATCACATGCGGACTGGCGAGGGTCAGCTCGTTGAAATTCCGATGTTCGAGGTCTTCACCAATTTCATGCTGCTTGAGCATCTCGGCGGCCTGGCCTTCGACCCTCCCAATGCTCCGGTTGGCTATTTTCGCCAGATCGATCCCGATCGCCAGCCTTTCCCGACCTCCGACGGCTACGTGAGCATCGTCGCTTACACCGACGAAAGCTGGTCGCGGATATTCGAACTGCTTGGCAATCCGGGCTTCCTCGATCAGGACGCGTTCGCAACCCGCAAGGCGCGGGGGCGCAATCTCCCGCTCCTTTACCGCGAAATAGCAAGGTTGACGCCAGGCTTCACGACCGCCGACCTCGTTGCGCGCTGCCATGCCGCGCAAATCCCGGCTCAGCCTGTCCGTGACCTCGCCGACATCATGAATGATCCGCATCTTGCCGCCACCGGCTTCTTCGAAGCCTATGAGCATCCCACCGAAGGACGGTGCTTCCGGATGGGGCATCCTGTCCGCTTTGGCGTATCGCTGGGAGGAGCCGGCAAGGTCGCCCCGGCGATAGGCGAACAGAGCGAAGAAATCCGCCGATCCATCTCCGGATGACCGCTTTTGGTGCGGGCCTCGAACCCCGCATCCGAAGCCAGATTCCGCGCGATGACGGCATTGTGTGAAGCCACCGCCCGAAACAAGGGCGGGGCAAGGAGCAGGAGAGAAGATCATGCGCGCCAGACTGCGCCAAGAGGCTGACTGTATTGCGGTTTACGCCGTCACCTTCCTCGTTTGGGGCGCCATTTTGATGACGATCGCCGCCAAGCTCTGACCTTGCCGCGCAAGGCTCGCACTCCCGGCAAGATCGATGCGGCTTGATCGCGCCGCTGCGCCGGCCAAACCGGCACACCGCCGTGCGATTGGCTCATTGCCCCATGGAGAGTTTGAGCTGGGCTCCGGTAATGCTCGCCGCCTCGTCTGAAAGCAGAAAGGCGACGACGCGAGCGGCCGCCTGGGGCGAAATCCAGTCGCTCAGGTCAGCATCCGGCATGTCCGCGCGGTTCGCCGGCGTATCGATGATCGTCGGCAGCACTGCGTTCACCCGAATTCTCATGGGCCGAAGCTCCTCCGACAAGCTTGCCGTCAGCGCAGCGACTCCGGCTTTCGACGCAGTGTAGGGCGCCATTCCGACTTGCGGGTCTGTCGCAGCGGCGGCGCCGATATTCACGATTGAGCCGCCGTGCTCGAGGTGAGGGAGTATGGCATGTGAGGACGCCACTGCCGTTCGAAGATTCATGCGGTACATCCGGTCCCAGCTGTCGATCGATCCGTGTTCGAGCGTCTCCCAGACGAACCCTCCCGCGACATTGACCAGTCCCTTGATGCCTGACTTTTCCGCCGCGATCCGGGCATAGGCTTCCTTCACGACATCGCTGTCCGCGAGATCAATGCCGCTGGTGACAGACGCGGCGTCTTCGTGCGCACCCGACATATAATCGACGACCGCCACGTCATGACCGCGCGAAGCGAGTTCGGTGGTAATCGCCCGGCCCAGAATTCCCAAACCGCCCGCCACAATTATGCTCGACATTCATGCCTCCCGTTACCGACCCGCGACGACCAACAGGCCTCACGCGGATTCTCCAAAAATTGGGCGATCAGCCAAACGCCCGCCCGCGCTCGACGACGTCGAGACGTCTCGCCTCGACCTCTTCAGCGGTCACCTGCAGATTGGCCGCCCGCGAGCGCTCGCGTTCGAAGGCGAGCGCTTCCCCCAGCGCTAGCGCGTGGCCATCGTCGATCAAGCGCTTGTAGGACGCGATCATCGAAGGTGCAGCACTCGCAATGTCGCGAGCGATGGCCCGGGCCTTCGGCAGAAGTGCGTCGGGCGCGACGACATGGTTGACCAGCCCCCAGTCGAGCGCCTGTTCGGCGGTGACGAAATTTCCGGTGAGCGAAATCTCCTTGGCGCGCGAAAGACCAACGATGCGTGACAGCTTTTGCGACAGCCCCCAGCCGGGCATGATCCCCACACGGGCATGCGTATCGGCAAAGCGCGCGTTGGTCGACGCGATCAGGATATCGCACGCCAGCGCGAGCTCGAAGCCGCCGGTGATCGCCACGCCGTTGATCGCGCCGATGACCGGTTGTGGACAGGAAGCGATCGCCGCCACCGGATCGTCATTCTCGGTCCGCGTCTTCGTTTCTCCCAAGCTGCCGATATCGGCGCCCAGCTCCTTGAGGTCGAGGCCCGCGGAAAAGGCGCGCGATCCCGCGCCGGTCAGGACGATGGCATGGACGGAGCGATCCAGGGCCAGTTCGGTCATCGCCAGGCAAAGCTCCGAACGTAACTTCGCTGACAGGGCATTCATTGCCTCGGGGCGATTCAGAATGACGGTCGCAAGCATGTCATCGCGTATGACTTCGATCAGCTCCATGAGATGTCCTAGGGCGACCGTGGCGCCCGGCCCGCAACTCGGCGGGCACGATATTCTTGGCGGGTGTCAGTTGCTCTCCTGTGGTCGAAATCGCGCAATGGATCATGATGAACCATGATGAGCCGCTCCTGATCTGCGCCACGAGAGGCGGAAAATGGCCGTTGGCATTTCCCTGCCATAACAAGCATCGAGACGCGATATTAATTAATCAAGTAATTCTATTACCTGCCCTCGTCGGGTGTGTCATTGTCATGACGGAGGACAGCCCATCATATTTCGTCCTGCGACGATCCACGTCAGCCGCGGTATGCGGCTGGCAGCCATTCTGCTCGAAACGACGGACATTCGATCCGCTTCTACCATCGGCTCGCGCCATGACGGCTGTGCCCCCGGGGTTTAGACCTGTCAGGCGTTAAAATCCTTAGAATGATGGGGCCTTGTTGCGCGCTGATCGCCCATCATGGGTGCTTCGCGCAAGGCGCCTCGGGCTTGGCGATCAGATCAATGTCGACCATGCATCTTGCTGTTCCTTGCGCACCATTGCCTCGGCACTCGCAGGTCGCACGGTTCGATATGGAGGGTGCTCGGCCTCGATCACTTCGATGATCGCCTCGATCATCTCGGCAGGATCATACTGATGGATGAGCTCGCGAACAGGCCAGTGCCCGACCACTCGCTCGCCCTGATCCCACCACTGATCCATGCTCTCCATGCCGGTGTCATTAAAACCCGTGCGGAAGGCTCCGGGGGTCACCGTCAGCACCTCGACACCATAGGGTTTCAGTTCCTCGTGCATCGCCGAACAGATGCCTTCGACAGCATGCTTTGATGCTGCGTAAGCGCCATCGAAGGGAACCTTGACCAGCCCGGCTACCGATGAGGTCCAGACGATCCGGCCGGCACCGCGCCTGACCATGGCGCGGGCAAAGCCTTGCGCGAGTTCGAGCGCGGCAAAGACATTGGTTTCGAATACGGAACGAAACACCGTCATCGGAATCTCGACCATTGGTCCCGATTCCATGATCCCGGCATTATTGAACAATATGTCGATCTCGATGCCGAGCGCTTTTGCGCGGTCTATCTCATTCAAGACGTCCAGCTTGATAACCTGCATGTCGGACTCTTCCGCCTAGGCAGCATTCCGCAATTCCCAGACCTGGGGCCATATTTGGCAGCCGGCAATTACCCGATGCCCGCGCTTTGCCAGACCGAACGCGACGCCACGACCAAAGCCGGAAGCCGCACCGGTTATGAGGACCGTCTTGCTCATCTCGTATCTCCCATAGCGTCAATCTTAAGCGTCGATCTCACCGTTGCGGATCGCGACCCTGATCGCTTGCCCGGTCGTCAGAACGCCCAGGCGCTTGCGGACGCGCCGAAGATGATTTTCGACTGTGCGCTCGGACAGGCCGAGGGTCACGGCGATGTCGGCCTGCCGCCGCCCGGCGGCAGTCCAGGCCAGAACTTCCCGCTCGCGATCGGACAGCTTGCTTACGCTATCGATCGGCGCTTCGAAGACCTTTCGCGCGGCAAGAAAAGCCGCTTCCGCAATCAGCCCAAGCGCCAATCGCGCCTGCGGTGATGCGTCGATCCGCTCTCCGCCCAGACTCATTGCGCCCTCAAGTCCGAGCGGGCCGAATATGGGAATCTGGAGGCCATGAATCCCCTGCCCACGCGGCACGCGCACAACCTTGTAAAGGTCGCCGTCCTCTCCAACCGTCTTGGTCCAGAAGAAGGGTTCACGCGCCTCAAGAATGTGGCGCGTCACCGGACAGCGGCGGATATAGGTCGCAGCATCGACGCTTTCGCCGTCACCGAACCAGTCACCTTCAACCCAGTAGATGCTCTGCAGCACCTCATCATGTGCTGCGGATGCCGAGAATAGCACAAACCGGTCGTAGCCTAGGGGGCCGGCAAAGGCGCGGACCCCATTTTCGATTGCGGCAAGTTCGTCGGCCACCTCGATCGCAAGGACGCTCCGAAATGCCGCATCGGCGGTGACCGCACTCATCGACCGGCCCTATCCATCAACCCGTGTCGGCATCCGCGAGCAATGCTTCGGCGGCCAGCTTGCCGAGCGCATTGCCCGCCAGCGGGCTGTCTCCCGTCAGCAGCTTGCGGTCCCGGTGCACGGCGCCCGAAATACCCTCGTTGATGATCTCGAAACCGAGGGCCTTCAGCTTCTCGCCGAACTTCCAAGTGAGATGACCCGGCATATAGCCGATGTCCGGCGTCGTCGCATCGAGCGCATCGGGGAAGGCACAGATTTTGTAGCCGCGGTAGATGTCGCTGTTCCCGACCGCGAGAAAAGCGGCGGGTCCATGACAGAGCGAAATCAGGAAGCGGTCATTGGCGGCCGCCCATTCCAACGCAGCCTTGACATCTTCGCTCTCGGGCAAGCCGATCAGCGCGCCATGGCCACCGGGAATGAAGATCGCGGCATAGTCTTCGAGCCCGCCGGCAACAACGTCGGCCAAGGTGAGCGGGCTTTTGAACTGAGGGTGATATTTGTCGAAGAAGTCCTTCACCTCGTCATCTTGCGGCGGCATCGCCCAGAATTCGAACTTGACCGGGTTGCCCGAGACGGTTGCCACATCGAATGCAAACCCCGCCTTGTCGAGATGATACATCGGCAAAAGCGTCTCGACGGGATGATTGCCGGTCGAGAAGAAGGCACCATTGTCGGTGAGAAGATAGCGTTCGTCGGCACCGATCATCAGAATCTTTTTGCTGCCTTGGTAGGGCGCGGCATAGTCCGCACCGCTGAGGTCGGACTTCGGCGAGGTGAACTGGCCGAGCGAATAGGGTGAGGGAAAGAATGCGTCCTTCTCGGCGGGGTCGGATTGCGGTTTCTTGTCGTTTGTTTGAGTGTCAGCCATGAGGTGCTCCTGTGTATGAATTTGTTTCAGCCTAATCCTCCCAGCGGGTGAAACAATGAGGGTTTTCCCTCAACGGTCACGAGGCGCCAGCACCGCGTGCGTTGCGATGCCGAGCCCGCGGTGTGCCGGTACCTACCAGCTTTCGCGAACCCCTTTTGCACGGGTAATCGGTGAACATATTGATCTTTATCTTCAGGCAGCCGCTGAGGTTTTGCCTCGTCGAAGTCCCGGCTATTCATTCACGATGTAGGAGTGTTTGGCAGAATGTTCTCTCGCTGCCTGGGAGTAAGCACCCCGCTTGAAAATGAAGCGTCCATGCTGCGGCGATCTGGCTTAGATCGAGTGGAGGATGGGTGGTGGGGCGTGCGCGTGCCGCGAGCCGCGATCGAACGGATTGCCGAGGCCGGTGGCTTAATCGGCCTCACCGAGGACCGCCAGGTGGGCGCCGGTCACGTGGTCCGCGTGGAATATTGCCTATTGTGAATGAATTCCGATCTGGAGCCAGTTCGCATTGCGGAATCGCGTGATTGACGCATGATGGCGGCAGCGCCGATGATGTATCGGCGCGTGACCGGGTTTCGCTACGCATGTCCAGGCCCAAGCTAAAGGTAGCGATACGCTCACCGACGAGTGTTTCCTTTTCCCGGTCGCTCTTTTGCGAAAACTTCTTCATGCGATTATTATTGGATAATAAAATGGATGGCGTCTTGGCCAGAGCATAACTTCCTCAATGCGACTCATTCCGGTCGCTAATTGGGAAGGAAGACGTGATGAATAAGCAGCATAGCAGCGAGCTGATCGATCTCGGCGCGATCAGTGTCGAAACCCGGGGCATCGAACCCCTCGGCCCCGTCGATGAGGACCAGGGCGAACACTATCTGTTCGCCGGCGGCATCACCGTCGACGATTGACAGCGCTGGCGTGCCGCCACCGTGCGGCACGCCATTCGCAGCGGCTTGCCTGAAACCTTCATGACACCCTTGCTGCGCCCCGGCCTGCACTATCGGTGCGTGAACGAAAGCTTCGTCTTCTTCGACCTTCTTGAAAACCGTTATTTTCTGCTCGCCGGCAGCTCAGCGGAGGCCTTCCAACGCTTTCTCAACGGGACTTCCACGCAGGCCGACCATGACGAACTGCAAAGCTGCGGTCTCACCGGCGAGACCGGGAAGGGGAGAGTGCCGCGCGCGGTTTCCATAGCCAGTCCGTCTCGCAGCCTTGTGGATGCTCCGCTTCGTCGTTCTGACATTCTTTCCGCCGTAGCGAGCGTGGCCGCGCAGCGGCGCGCGCAGCGCGACCTGCGCCGCCGCCCGATCGCCCAAATCCTCGGTGAATTCTCCGGCGCGCATGACTCCATACCGGCAGCGACCGGGGAGGCGTGCGAAGCAATCGCAGCGGCCTTCCACCGCGCGAGGCGCTATGTGTCGATCGCCGACCAATGCCTTCCCCGCGGCATCGCGATGAAGCGCATGATGGCCCGGCAAAAGCAGGGCGTCTCGCTTGTCTTCGGCGTCACCATGCCTTTCGCCGCGCACTGCTGGGTGCAGGCCGGCGACCTCGTTCTGACCGATCCGCTCGATGTCGTGCTCCATTATGAACCGATCTTCGCTGTCTGATGGTAGGCGGCTATCATATCGACCTGGGTCCGAACTCGGCTAGCCTCTCGCTGCATGGCGTCCCGCCGGATATCCTTCTGCCCGGCGCCGCGATCTGGTCAGGGGAGCCGCTAATCCGCGTCGGGCCGCGGACCATCATCATCGGCCGGCTTTTCCGTCGCGGCACACCGAGCACTTCGGTCCTCACAATAGGACAGGCGGAAGCGGACCGTCTAATGGACGATCGGGGGCGCGGGCTGCTCGGCGGATATTGGGGTGGCTATGTGGTCGTGCATGTGGGGCCGGATGATGCGGTGCGTATATTTCGCGACCCTTCCGGGCTGCTTCCCTGCTATTTCCGCATTGGAGCGGAAGGGGTCGCTCTCGGCGGTACGATCTTGAACCTCGCCGCGCCCGGCCCCGATGCCGTCGACTTTCCGGAGCTTGCCTGCATCCTTGCGGGCGGAGATTTGCGCGGACGGAAGACATGTCTTGCCGGCGTCGAAGAGTTGATCGCGGGCGAGTGCCTCGTCTTCGATCGGGGGCGGGCTACGACGGAGCCCTGGTGGTCACCCTGGGATCATGTAGGGGGTAGTGGCATAGGCTCGGAAGACGCTGTTGTTTCTCTCGTCACCTAAGTCGGGGAATATGACCGGAGCGGAGATCGTGATTGATGGCGGCCTACTCGCATAGAATGGTCGGCACCCGCAGCGCTGTGGCTGGACTTTGGAATGTCTGCTCTCTTTGTTGAGCAGCCCAAAAGCTGCCTGTGTGTAACCGGCCATCTGTGTTTTCAGCCGGGAGCGGATTCCCGGAGGATGAGGCTCACCGGCAGCGTCGACGAATAGGTGCCTTCCCCTTCCAGCCGTCGAAACAGATGATCGACGATCGTCGCCGCGATACCGGGGACATCTTGCCGAATGGTGGTTAGCGCCGGATGGGATTGCGAGGCGAGATCGCTGTCGTCGAAACCCACGACGGAGATGTCGTCAGGGCAGCGCATGCCTGCACTCTCAAGCGCGCGGATCGCGGACAGCGCGATGCCGTCAGAGGCCGCAAAGATGCCGTCGAATTCCACCCCCCGCGCGAGAAGATCGCGCACCGCGTCATGGGCCGAGGGTCCCGTAAAATGCGCGGGCAGGACGAAGCTCTCGTCGACCGACAGGCCATGATCGCCGATCGCCTGCCGGTAACCGTCCAGCCGGAGGTCGATCTGCGGCAGTTCGGCGGGACCGAGGAACAGGATGCGCCTGCGGCCGGATCGGAGCAAATGGTCCGTGGCAAGCCGGCCGCCCTCGAAATTGTCGGAGCCGACGGAGCAATAGATTTGATCTGGCAGTTCTGAACCGAAGACGACCAGCGGGCGGTAGTCGCGGGCCGCAAGGTTAAGGGCCTGATGCTGGTCGCTCTGCCCGACGATGATGAAGCCGTCGGCGCGCTGCGACTGAACGAGGCGCCCTAGCCAATGCGCGTCGGGCGAGGGCTCGCGCACGAGCAGGATGTCGTAGCGCCGCTGCGAAATCTCGTCGGCGAGATGTCCGAACAGGCGCAGGAAGAAGGGGTCTGAAATCAGCTGCTCGCGCTCGTGGCCAAGCGGGACCGCGACGGCGATCGTCTGCGTCTGGCTCTGGCGCAGGTTCCGCGCGGCGCGGTTCACGACATAGCCATGCTCTCTCGCCAGCGCCTGGATCGTAGTTCGCGTCGCCTCGGGAATGGTGGGATGATCGGCAAGCGCCCGCGACACGGTCGACGAGGATACCCCCGCGATCCGCGCAATGTCCGTCATCTTGACTGCCCGGCCCGACTTTGGGCGCACCTTTTCCAGTTCCATTCCACTCGCCCGTCTGCGTTACGCCATCGATTGCACCGCCGATCAGGCCTGCGCAAGGTCCGGCGTCAAATTCGGTGCCGTGTTGTGATCGGCGTTGCGCGCCGCAAGGCTTTCGAGGACCGCCGCATGATGCGACCGATCGATCCTGTATCGCCGAAGAAAGGGGATGGCCGCGAGCACGACCAGCGCGCCGCCGAGGCCCCATAGGAGACCCACCGACGTGGCGATATCCGGCGGGACGATCCCGCTCGCTTTCGCCGGCGCCACGAACCCGATGAGTTGGAGACCGAGTCCGGAAAGGAAGGCACCGAGACCGGTGGCAGCCTTGGCTCCGACCATCAGCGCCGCGGCATAGAGGGCCTCGCGGCGCACGCCGAAGAGGTGATCATGCTCATCGACCGCGTCGGCGATCATCGAGTAGAAGCAGACGAAGCAGAGCGCGCCGCAGCCGCCGAAGAGCAAGCCGCTGATCGCGACGAGAACGACCGCGATCATCGACCCCGCGGGAATGACGCCGGTGACGGCGAGCAGGGTGATGACGATCTGGTAGACGCCGAGCAGCGTGATCGCGCCGACGACGCCGTCGCGCTTTTCGATGCGCCGCAGCAAGAGGCCTGCGGCGAGGGTTCCGAGCAGCATGCCGAGCGGCAGAACGAGCAGCGGCAGCTGCATATAGGCGGTCGGCAGCTCCCAGAAATAGCGGTACGCGTGAAGGTTGAGCGCCGTCGTCGCGCCCTGGCCGACCAGCACCAGCACCGCGCCGCCGAACATCGGCACGAAGGACGGATTGCGAAACATCTGTGCCATGTCCGACAGGAAGCCGGTGCCCGTCGCCTCGCCGGGCGGCATCGGCAGCCTGCGCACGGTCTTGAAGATCCCCCCCACGCAGACCGACCCGAACCCGCCGATCAGGCAGGCGGTCATGAGCCCGAGCCACTGGTAGGGTGGCCGGGTCTGGAGCGCGCCGTCTTCGGCGAACAGGAAGCCGAAGGCGGGGAGAAGCGCGGCCGCGGTGCCCAGCACGATGAACAGGGCCCGGTAGGTGCTGATAATCGAGCGCTCGCCATAATCGTCGCTGAGTTCGGCGGTCAGCGCCGAATGAGGGAGCGCGAAAACCGACAGGCCGACACGCAGGACGATGTTGAGCGCCAGCACATAAGCGAAGAGGGCGCCGCCGGCGAGATTGGCGGGGAGCGTGAACAGCAGCGCCGAGGCGATCATCATGGGCGGAAGCGCGATCGTCATGAAGGGGAGGCGGCGGCCCCAGCGCGACCGCCAATTGTCCGAGAGCCGCCCGATGAACGGATCGAGCAACCCGTCGACGCCAAGCGAGATCAGGAAAATGCTGCCGGCGGCAGCCCCCGACATCCCGCATACGGCGGTGAGATAGAAGAGGAGGAAGGTGTTGACGATCGCCTGGACGATGGCGTCGACGGCTTGACCGCTCCCGTAATAAAGCTTCGTCGAAGTGCCGACTTTGGCGCCTTTCGGAAGGTCGGTCGGTCCTGTCATGCGTGCTCTCCACCTACATTCGTTGCCGCCGGGTAACAGAGAGTTGACAACTGCGCAATCGATTGCGTAAACCGCACGCAATCGATTGCGTATTCCATCGCGGATTCGCAGCTTATGGGGAGAGGACCTATGACACGCCGCCTGACCGCCGCCGCCTTTACCGGCATTGCACATATCGCATTGATCACTCCGGTGATGGCGCAAGATGCAGCTTCCACGACGGAAAGCAGTGACAGCGACATCGTCGTGACGGCGTCGCGCCAGGGCTCGCAGTCGCTGATCGACACGCCGCTCGCGATCCAGGCCTTCAGCGGCGAGCAGCTCGAAGAGCGCGGAATCCGCGAGACGACCGATCTTGTGAACTCGATCCCGGGTGCTTCGCCGGGCGAACAGGTCGGCTCGGTGATCAAGACCTTCTCGCTGCGCGGCGTGGGAGCCGCGGGCGGCATCGGCGACTCGCCGATCGGCTACTATATCGACGACGTTCCCTTCGCGATTCCCAATTCGCCGATCGCGCCGCCGCTCCGCTTCATCGATATCGACCGCATCGAGGTCCTGCGCGGGCCGCAGGGTACGCTCTATGGGCAGGGTTCGGCAGGGGGCACGATCATCTACCATACGCGCGAGCCCGATCTCGACAATTTCGAGATGCGCGGCGAGGCGACGATCGCGAAGATGGATGATGCGAGCGCGCTGAACTACGGGGTGTCGGCAGCGATCTCGGTGCCGCTGATCAAGGATCGGCTCGCGATCCGCATCAGCGGCGGCTATGACAAGCGTGCCGGCTATGTCGATATCTTCAGCGAGACGCCGGCGACCGGTGGGCCGTCGTTCAAGAATGCCAACGACGTCACCAACCGCGACGTGCGGGCGGTCCTGCTCTGGCAGCCGACCGACGCGCTGCGCATCCGGGCGCAGGCCGCGCACTGGGAACCGCGCCAGAATTATACGCAGAGCATCAACCAGCTTGAGCCTGCCCAGCAGTGGTTCAGCGGAACCACGCGCGGATATGAGAACGGGAATTTCGATCTCTACAGCGTGTCGGTCGAATATGACGCCGGCGCCGCGATCCTCAGCAGTTCGACCAGCTATCTCGATGCCGAATATGGCTATCTGACCGGACAGACCTTCGGACCGCTCGGCACCGGCGCGCTCTTCAACGGTTATGATGCGCGCAGCTTCGCGCAGGAAATCCAGCTTCGCTCGAACGGCGATGGTCCGTTCCACTGGCTGGTCGGCGGTTTCTACCAGAATGCTAAGGCGCTCTTCAGCTTCGATGCCAACTTGACCGCGCTCACCATCAGTGGGTTCAACGATACGCGGACCCGCAACTATTCCGCTTTCGGCGAAATCAGCTACGATCTGTTCGGCGGCAAGCTCGTGCCGCTGGTCGGCATCCGCTATTACAAGGACAATCGACGCTTCGATGCGGACTCGATCCTGACCGGAACGGGCTCGGGGCAAACCAAACCCGACAAGGTGACGTGGCGCGCGAACCTTTCCTGGTTCCCGACCGACGATCTGACCGCCTTCGTGACGGTCAGCACGGGATTCCGGAGCGGCATTACCCAGACGCCGTTCCAGGCCTCGCTGGTCGAGGCATCGGGGATCCCGTCGTCGAGTGCGCTCAATCCCGATACGCTCACCAACTATGAGGCGGGCATCAAGGCGAAGCTTGCCGACGGACGCGTCCAGCTCGGGCTCAACGTCTACCGCATCGATTTCAAGGATCTGCAATTCGGTCTCACGCCGTTCGGCGTTTCCGCGTTCGCGAACGTCGGCAAAGCCCGCACGACGGGGGTCGATCTCGAAGCGCGGTGGCGCACCCCGATCGATGGCCTCAATCTCGGCGCGGTCGCCAACTGGAACGACAGCGAATTCCGCGACATCTATCCCGCCGTCACCGCCTCGCTTCCCAACGTCGCCAATGGCGAGCGCCTCTCGAGCACAGCGAAGTATAATTATCGTCTCGATGCCGATTTCGAGCGGCCGCTCGGCAGCGGCGACCTGCGCTTCTTCCTCAACGGTGCGGCCAGCCGCACCAGCAGCCGGGTCATGTACGACGGCTATGTCGTCCGGCCCTACTCGCTCTACAATGCCAGTGCGGGAATCCGCACGGACCGCTGGGAGCTTTCGATCTTCGGCGAGAATCTCGCCGACGAACGCGGTCCGTCTTTCGTTCGCAACAGTCTGCTGCTCGCCGGACCTTATCCGCGCACCATCGGCCTGCGCTTGCGCACCACCATCGATTGATCAGGAGGGGCGAGCGCAGCGGCGCTCGCCCCCTCATTTGATTCCGATGTTCGACGGCGCGTCCGTCCGGTTTTCGAATATTTGAGAGTGAAATTATCATGATGGTTCCGGCTCGCTGGACGGGTGATCATATCGAGGCGATCGACGCAGCGCCCGTTCTGCGGGCGCCGCTGCTCAGCGAGGAAGATTTCGCACCGATCGCTCCCGATCTCGGCGTCTGGGACGCCTGGCCTGTGCAGGACGAGGCCGGAAAGCCGATCATCCTGGCCGGTGGCAGGCAGCTGTGGATGGCACTCGGCGCGCCGCGCTTCGCCGACCCGGACGAGCGCCACGGGCATGCACGCATCCACCTGCTGCTGCACAGCGCGGAAGGATGGCGGCACCTCGGGCCGGCCATGCCAGACGGCTTTTCACCCGGTAGCCGCGAATGGTCGGGGTCGGCCGTCGCTTCCGCGGACCTTGCGACCGTCGCCCTATATTTTACCGCTACCGGGCGTCGCGGCGAGCAGATTTTGACCTTCGAGCAGCGTTTATTTTCAGCGTTGGCGACGCTCGACCTGTCGGGCGAGGCACCCAGGCTTGGCGATTGGCGCGAGCTGGAAGAAATCGTCCCGATCGACCTCGAGCATTATATGTCCACCTGCGGCGGCCCGAGCGAGGTCGGGAAGATCAAGGCGTTCCGCGATCCGGCCTTTCTCCGTGATCCGGCGGGAGGCGATGATTATCTGCTGTTCGCGGGATCGCAGGCGCGCTCGCGGTCCGAATATAACGGCGTCATCGGAATTGTTCGCCGACAATGCGGCGAGCAGGGCTGGACCCTCCTTCCGCCGATCGTCAGCGCAGACACGCTCAACAACGAACTCGAGCGACCGCACATCATTTTCCACGCCGGCCTTTATTATCTCTTCTGGTCGACGCAGCGTCATGTTTTTGCGCCGTCGGGGCCTGCCGGCCCGACCGGGCTCTACGCAATGGTATCCCCCGCGCTCTTCGAGGGCTGGCGCCCGGTCAATGGTAGCGGGCTGGTGTTCGCCAATCCCGAAGCCGCGCCGGCGCAGGCCTATAGCTGGTTCGTACTGCCCGACTTGTCCGTCACGAGCTTTGTCGATGACTGGAGCGGCGGCGATGACCGGAACTTCGGCGGCGCGTTTGCGCCGTTCGTTCATCTGTGGCTGGCAGGCGACAAGGCAGGGATCGCGCGATAGCTATGGTCCCTATGAAGACAATCGCCGGCATCGAACTGGGGGGGACGAAAGCGCTGGCTGTCCTTGCCCGCGGGAGCGAGATTCTGGCGAGCGCGCGATTTGCGACGACGACGCCAAATGAAACGCTCGGCGCCCTCGTCGATACGCTCGAAGGGTGGAAGCGGCGCGAAGGATTTGCCGCGCTCGGAATAGCTTCTTTCGGTCCGCTGCGGCTTGATCCGGGTGCAACGGATTTTGGCACAATGCTCGCCACGCCCAAGGCAGGCTGGAGCGGAGCCGATATCGCGGGTGCGCTGGGCGCGGTCGCGGATTGCCCGTGGCGTATCGATACCGACGTCAATGCCGCGGCCCTTGCCGAATGGCGCTGGGGCGCTGGACAGGGCCTCGACAGCCTCTGCTATCTGACGCTCGGCACCGGCGTCGGCGGGGGCTTGCTGCTCGGAGGGCGCCCCGTGCACGGGGCGCTCCATCCCGAGATCGGGCATCTCCGATTGCGGCGCGCAAACGGCGACGAGTTTTCGGGTAGCTGCCCGTTTCATGGCGACTGCATCGAGGGCCTGTTGTCGGGTCCTGCGCTGCAGGCGCGGTTCGGCAGGGCGGGCGAGGAAATACGGGCAGATGATCCGCGCTGGTCGTTTGTCGCGCACGACCTGGCCCAGCTGATCGGTGCTCTTCTGCTGGTAACGAGCCCGCAGAAAATCCTGATAGGCGGCGGGATCGGCATGGGCCGCTCCTTTCTGCTCGAACGCGCCTGGCAGCATGTCGTCGCGGACCTGGCTGGCTATCTTCCCTTCGTCCCGGGCGACGCGGCCGAAGATCTGGTCACGCTTCCGGCGCTCGGAGACCGGGCCGGGCCGCTTGGCGCCGTCGCGCTCGGCGAAGCCGTGTTGATCGATGCCCGAACCAAGGAGGGAAAATTTTGACCAACCGTTCCCAAATTCAGGGCACCGTCGATCCGCAATTCGCGGCGTGCCGCGACGCATTCGAAGCGAACTTCCAGGAGGGCGGCGAACGCGGGGCCGCCTGCGCCATCTATCGTGACGGCCAGCCGGTGCTCGATCTCTGGGGCGGCTCGGCAGATGCCAGCGATCAAACCCCCTGGTATCGCAATACCGCCGTCCCCGTTTTCTCGGTCACCAAGGGAATATCGGCACTGTGCGTCCTGTCGCAGGTCTCGAACGGCAGGATCGATCTCGATCTGCCGCTCGCGCACTACTGGCCCGAGTTCGCGGCGCACGGCAAGGGCGATATCAGTGTCCGCAAGGCGCTCGCACATCAGGCTGGCGTTCCCCTGATAAGCGGACCGATCACGATCGCAGGCCTGGCCGATACAGCCGCGATGGCAGCAAGGCTTGCGGCGGAAGCTCCGCTGTTCGAGCCGGGCACGGCACACGCCTATCATGCGATCACCGTGGGCTGGATCACGTCGGAACTGATGCGGCGGGTGACCGGCCAGACCATCGGAGAATGGTTCCGCGCCAATCTTGCTGGGCCGTTGGAACTCAACATACAGATTGGCCGCAGCGGCGACGCGCAGTCGCCCATTGCCGCCGTCGAGGTTCCGGCCGAATATGACACGCCCGAACTTGACCCGTCATCGATCGCAGCGCGCGCGATATCGCTGAATGGCCTTTTCCCCGCGCGGATGAGCGGTCTCGCCGACGCCATGAACGATCCCGCCGTGCAGCGCGTCGAACTGGCGGGCGCAAATGGTGTCGCCGACGCGCGCTCGCTCGCGCGGCTCTATTCGAAGGCGATCGGTAGCGTCGGCCAGGCTCCGCTTGTTTCGGAGGATTGCCTTCGCGACGCCTGTCGTACCGTGTCTTCGGGAACGCCTTTCGGTCAGGACTTCGCCGGTCCGACCTGGGGCGCGGGCCTCATGCTGCCATGGGCGATCCAGCCGATGCTCGGCGAGGGATCGTTCGGCCATGACGGGGCGGGGGGCTCGCTCGCCTTTGCCCACCCATCCTCGGGTGTCAGCTTTGCCTATGTCCGCAACCGCACCGGCCAACCCGGCGTCAGGGACCCACAAGTGTACCGCGTCGTCGATGCGCTGGCGCGCATCCTCGGCCTTTCCATTCCAACTTATTGACGGAGTTTATCGTGGCGCTCGACCCAGTATTGCAGCAACTTGTCGACCAACTGCCTTCCGTGCCGCCGGGGCCCGTCGACTATCCGACGCTTCGGGCGCAGGCTGCCGCGATGATCCCGATGATCGTTGGGCCGGGCGGCCGCATAGACGTTGCTTCGATCGAAGACCGGCAGATCGAAACGCGCGACGCCAAGGTCCCACTCCGGATTTACCGTCCATCGACCGAGCCGACGGGGACGCTGCACTATATTCACGGCGGCGGCTGGGCCATCGGCGACCTCGACACCGTCGATCATACCATCCGCCGGCTATGCCGGGATCTCTCGATGGTGGTGGTGGCCAGCAGCTATCGTCTCGCCCCCGAGCATCCCTTCCCGGCGGGATTTGACGACAGCCTCGCGGCCGCGCGCTGGATTGCCGCCAATCGGTCGCCCCTCGGCGGTGATAGTCTGCCAGCGATCATCGGCGGCGATAGCGCCGGCGGCAATCTAGCGGCCGCAATCTGCATCGCTATGCGCGACGAGCCCCAAGAGGGACGGCCCTTTGATGCACAGCTCCTGCTCTACCCGGCCGTCGACCTCGACGCCGGCGAGAATGACTATCCGTCCCGCGTTCGCGACGCTGATCCGGCGCTCCGCCGCGCGAGTCTGACGGTGTGTGTCGCCGATTATGCGCAGGGCGCCGACACCGCCGATCCGCGCCTGTCGCCTCTCAAGGCAGACGATCTCTCGCGCTTGCCGCGTGCGTTGACGGTCGTCCTATCGGTCGATCCGCTGCGCGACGAGGCCGTTGCCTACGCCGGACGCCTGCGAGATGCGGGGGTTCGCTCCGAACTCCTGGAGTTCGATCATCTGACGCATGGTTTCGTGCATTTTGCCGGGATCATACCGGCTGCCGCCGAGGCGACCGATGAGGTCGTCGCGCGGCTGCAAGCTTTGCTGGCGAATGGGTAGACTGCGGCTGGCCGCGATCAGGTTGAGGACATGCTAGATGACAATCCCGGGTTTGATGCAGAACCTGCCGCTCAACATTTCGCAGATATTGCGCTTTGCAGCGACAGCGCACGGCGATCGCGAGATCGTATCGAAGGACTTCGACGGCAAGCTCTTTCGTTACGATTATGCGGGTGCGCTCTCGCGAGCGGCGGCGGGGGCCGAGTGGCTCATGAGCCTCGGGCTCGAACCGGGGGACCGGATCAGCTCGCTCGCTTGGAATACGCACCGGCATTTCGAACTGTTTTTTGCTGCGCCCGGGAAGGGGCTTGTTCTCCACACCGCCAATCCGAGGCTCCCGGACGAACATATCGCATTTACGATCAACCATGCCGAAAGCCGGGTGCTTCTCTATGACGCCAATCTGCACGAGATCGTCGAGCGGCTGAAACCCGCGCTCCATACGATCGAGCATTTCGTGATGCTGACCGGGGATGACTATGATCGGCGCATCGCTGAATTTTCCGGGACAACCCTTTGGCCCGACCTCGAGGAGAACAGCGGGGCCTTTCTCTGCTACACATCGGGCACCACCGGCGATCCGAAGGGCGTGCTCTACTCGCACCGCTCGGTGGTGCTGCACGCGCTTGTCGCCGGCCTGTCGGGCGCGCTCGGTTTCTCTGCCTTCGACGTGATCTTGCCGTGCCAGTCGCTCTATCACGCGACGGCCTGGGGCCTCCCATTCGCGGGAGCGATTAACGGAGCGAAGTTCGTATTTCCGTGCGACAAATTCGACGGAGCGAGCCTGCAAGAGCTGATCAAGTCCGAGGGCGTCACCTTCTCGGGCGGCGTGCCGACAATCTGGACCATGTATCTCGATCACCTCGCCCGCACGGGCGAGGACACGGGGACGCTCGAGCGTGTCGTGATTGGCGGGTCGGCCGTGCCGCGCGCGATGGCGGAGACGTTCGAGACCCAATATGGCGTCAAGGTTCGCCAGATCTGGGGCATGACCGAGATGTCGCCGCTCGGCGTGCTCGCAACACCGACGCCCAAGGTTGCAGCACTAGGCCATGATGAAATGAACGACATCATCTGGACGCGGCAAGGCCGGCTCCAGTTTGGCGTCGAACTCAAGATTGTCGACGATGATGGTCAGGACCTGTCGCACGATGGTGTCCAGGCAGGCAGCGTCCTCGTTCGTGGACCTTGGGTGCTGGAACGATATTACCGGCAAGCGGTCAGCGCGCTCGACGCCGACGGATGGTTCGATACCGGCGACATCGCCACTGTAGATGCGAATGGTTTTATGCGCATCACCGACCGGAAGAAGGACGTCATCAAATCGGGCGGCGAATGGATCAGTTCGATCGACATCGAAAATGTCGCCGTCGCTTGCCCGGGCGTCAAAATCGCGGCCGTTATTGGCGTATTTCATCCCAAGTGGGAGGAACGGCCGCTCCTCGTCATCGAACCTATGCCGGAAGCCTCGTTGACCGAAGCGGATGTCCGGGCATGGCTTGAGCCCCGGCTCGTCAAATGGTGGCTTCCCGACCAGATCATTTTCGCTGACGTGCCGCTCACGGCGACTGGAAAGATCGACAAGAAGGCGCTCCGCACTTTCTACAAAGGCCGGCTGACGGCGTAATGTCCACTAACTTGCCGTCGTTCCCAAAAGCTGCCCGCCCCAGATCGGCCAGTTTTGCCGAAAATCCGACCCCTGCTTGAGTTTTGATTCCGACCACATTTGATAGTTGAGCCCGACATATGAGGGGCGCACACTAGCGTCGGCAAGCGACGCTAGGGACCGCGCTGATGCGCGCGCGCGTGCACACTTGGCTCGCTGTCCTCGCGCGGCGGCTTCGGCACCGCGCGCTTGTTCGCTGTACTGCCGCAGCGGGCTCTGGTTTACCCAGCCACTCAAGCGCACCGATCTTGGGAGCCTCGCACACTTTCGGTTCCAGGTGCTATGACAATTGGTGCGCCTGCGTTCCTTCGGGTGTCACGCCGCGACCGATTTCACCGCGTCCACTTCGACGCAGAAAAGGGCCCGGGCCTTTCCGGCGGCCTTGGCACGGTACAGGGCGCTATCGGCGCATGTGAGGAGACGCTCCAGCTCCAAGCCCATCCTTGGCGCCGTCGCAATTCCCACGCTGACCGAGATGGTCAGGAGCTTATCCCCGATAGCGTAAGGCTTGCTAATTTCGCGTATGATTCGACGTGCGATGAATTCGGCTTCGGTGTCCTGCAGTACGTCCGCTTGCAGCACGACAAACTCGTCACCGCCGAGCCGCGCGACCACATCATCGCTGCGGACTATTGCCTTGAGCCGTCGAGCCACTTCTTTCAGCACTGCATCACCAGCTGGGTGGCCGTGGCGATCATTAATCGCCTTGAACCCGTCGAGGTCGAGAAAATGCACGGCAATCTGGCTGTCGGCGTCTTTTGCTGCGACCATGCGCGCCTGAAAAAACTCGCGGAGCGATAGACGGTTCGCAAGGTCGGTGAGAGCGTCGGTCTTAGCGAGCAGCGCCAAATCGTGCCGCGCTATGTGATGCTCAACCGCGGTTCGGTAGAGATGCGCGACGGTCTGAAGGCTGAGTCCGGTGATCATCGCGACGATGAAGGCTTCGATCAGAAAAAATTCGGCGTGCACGGGACCGGGGTGCGGCGTGAAGGCGTGCAAGGCCAGCGCGGTAACCGTGGGCAGGGTCGCTAGCAACAGGCTTATGACGCAGATTTTCGGCCTTATCGCGATTCGCGACACGATGCCGGCGCCGAAGCCAAATACGAGGCTAACGGTGAGAAGATGCAGGATTGGCTCGTGAATGAAGATCACGGCGACGTTGAGGGCGGCGATCAGCGTCGCAAGGGCATAGTTGCCAATCGCATAGCGAAGTTCCCAACGCTTCAACCCTTCGAAGTCCAAACCCGGAGAGGCTCGCCGATAGGCGATCAGTATCCAGAGACGTAGGAACGTCACCAAAGCGCCAGCACTGCGAGGAGGAGGAGAAAAGGGCTATCGAGTTCGCGGCTCACCATCAGACATATGCCGACAAATGCCACGCCAAATCCGAAGATCGGCAGCGCCATACCGAAGAGCATATCGATGAATTCCCGATAGACGAGGAGCGGAAGCGCGGCAGGGTCCGGGAAGCCCGCAAATCGGGCCTTGTGCATGGTTGACGCTAGGGAATCCGATCGTCTCATGCGGGAACTATGACCAAAGTCCGTTAATATCTCGTGTGGACTGCCATAACGCTGCCAGCCGCGCACTTTGAAGGAGATCACAACCTTGCCTCGTTGATCGACCATTCTCTTGAAGGCTGCAGAAGCAAGATAGCATTGGCGGGTAGATGTCTCTCGACGGAATTTGATGGGAATGAAACCGAGCCAACGGAGAAACGGCCGTTGCTGCCGTTCAATCGCCCTGAAGCAGACTGGCGGGCACCGCCAGTTTTGCCAAAATCGGACCCTAATCGGACATCCTAATTCGGTCGGTTCTGATCAACAAATACCGCCGCTGTAGGCGCCTGTTTAAACTTTTATGGCGTCGAACTCTCCCGATGCTTGCGGAGCCCGTGGCTGGCGCTTTCGCAATTACCTCATGTTCGTGCACCAGCCACTGTCCGCCTAGGTCAAGACGGTCAAAATTTGTTCCCCGCACTTGGCTTGATTTCAAGGGTGACTCCTTCCTGGATCACGACGATAACGTCTTTTGCTGCGCCGACCTCGACGATAGGGCCTGCCTGGCGAGCGAGATCTAGATAGAAATCCGTGAGCTTGTCGGACGATTTCGAAAGACCGCCGGCAATTCCGGCCTTGACGGCACCGCCGGCATCGAGCGTCCGCACTGAGCCGAGCGCCGAAGTCGAGACGTCCCCGATCGTATTCTCGACCGTCTGGCTGATACCGCTGATGGTCCCGGCGATGAAGGCGCGAGCGAGGCTCGCCCCGGCGCGCGTCACGACCTTGCCTGACAGCCCTTTCTTGCCGTCGGTATCGACGAAGAAGCCCTTTATTGGCTGGTCGACGACCGAATGTTCGTCGAAATCGACGCAGGAGAGCGAGACAAGTTGGACCTCGACGCGCTCCTTCGCGAGGCTGCCCGTCGCGTTGCCGATGACGAAGCAGCCGGCGAGATTGGCTTTCACATCATTCGGTAACACCGCTGGTGCCTGCACGCGAGCGATTAACGGCTCGGGGTTCGAGGTCGCATCACGGCTTGCGAGCGCGTCGATCCCGGTTAGAAGCCGCGCTTTCATGAAACCAGGCGGCAAATAGATCGTCCTGGTCTTTTTTTTGGCGCCAGCCGGCTCGGCTTTACCGTCGATACTTGCTGCGGTCGGCGCCATCGCTGCCGCGCCGATCGCGCCGACCGTCTTCTCGATCGGAGGCGCAGACGGAGCGGGCGGGATAGTTGGCGGCGTCGGCGGCGGCGGGATCTCGCCATTCGCCCCTCCCGCGTCGCCGGGCGGCGGTGGATAATCGGGAATGGCTCCAGGCAGGGCAGGGGGAAGCCCAAGGTCGCCGTCGGGTAGCGCTGCGGCGCCACTGCCGGGCACGATTTTGCCTTCCTCGATCGCGGTGACGCGGTCGCCGAGCAAGGTCTGGCCGTCGAGGATCTTCTGGAGATCGCCGCGAAGCTTGGTTTCGAGGCTGTCGCCACGAAGGCCGGCACCCATGTCGAGCTTGGTCGCAGGCGGGGTCTCGACAGGCCCATCATTGCCGTCGGTGCTGGCGGTATAGAGACCTGTCCCAAGCATCGCGACGATGCCTGCGACGCCGAGCTGTCTAGCACGAAGCTTTTGCTTCGAACTTAGCATCGCCCAGCGATCCTTCAGCGCGAGCAGTGCGGGGCCGCGGCTGATCTTCCGGCTCTCTGGTGGCATCTGCTTGCCGACATCTCCGAGGTCAAGTGCCTCCTGTACGGGCGTATCGGTCATTCCTCGTCTCCGCGGCGGATTACGATCAGCCGCACACTTTCGCCGGGCTTCACCGCGAGCCTGTCGAGCGTGACCGCGAAGATGTCACTGCCGAGCGCGCGATCGAGAAACTGCCTCTCCTCGACAACCGCCTCGCTGTCGCTGCTGAGCTGATATTCCGAGACGGAGAGGCCAGCGCCTTCGACCGCGAGCCGCCGCCGCTCGATCAATTTGACCGCCGGCAAGGCGGTCACGGTGATCACGCCGGCCCGCGGCGCTACGTCCATGAAGGTCGCTGGCACGCGGCCTTGCAACACGGCGAGGGTGATCGAGATCGCTCGCTCTTCTTCGACAAGCGGGCCCAGCAGCTTCTCGTTTTCAGCAGCGCGCTGAGTGCGTCCGCGCGCCAGCGTCACCGTCTGCGCCGGAATGTCGGCGGGTTCGGCATAGAGCGGATAGATGGCGCCGTTGCAGCTAATGAAGAATTCCGACGGTATAGTCACATAGCTGCGCGTTACGATCCCCATATCCTCGACTTCCTTGACGAGGAACTTGATCCAGGCGTCGGAGCCCGCGCGTTCGACAGCGATGGCCTTTTCGGCTGAGAATTTCACATCCTCGATCTCCCCACCCATGCAGACGACATGATTGACATCGCGGTTCGAGAGCCGGATCATGCTGGTCTGCTCGGGCAGAGCGGTAACCGATTGTGCTGCGAGCGTGACAGGCAGCACTAGAGCGGCAACCACGAACGTCGTGGCGCGCGTCCTAGCGAGGCTGGGCATCGAAATTCTCCTCGGTGAGCGCAACGAGCCAGAAGCGGCCATTCTCAACCGCGTAGCGGATGCGCAGATTGCCGCGGAACTTGCGGATGACGCCGCCGATGACCCGGACCTTCTCGACCGGCAGGAGAATATCGTGGTCGGTCCATTGCACCGGTTGGTCGGGGCGAATGTAGGTCGCGATTGACAGCGTCGGATTGTTCGCAAGCTCGCCCAATATACCGGTCAGGCTGTCGCGCATGCTGTTGTACGCTGACGGGTGGACAATCGAGAGCAATTCCTGAAATTGCCGGTCCGCCGAATAGGCGGAGTAGGTGCCGGCGAGAGCGACGATGTTGCGCGCGATTGTTCGCAGATAGGTCGCCGATGGCTTCGAACCGGTGACATAAAGGTCCCCCCCCGATCCGAACGGCACGACAATTGTTCGCTCTTTCTGGTCGGAGCTGTAGATTATAGCCCCGAGCACGGCGGTGATGCCGAACAGGCCGACGATCGCGAACTTGAGCAGCCGGTTCTCTTCGAACAGGTTCGACGAGCCTTGGAGGTAGCGATGGATGCCAAAGCTCGCGGGCTTGCCGACAAGCGGATCGACCGGCTGGCGGCTTGATTTTCCAATGCGGCTAAACATGATCGCCCTCACTCGAAGAAGCGGATCTGGGTCGGACCCGGATAATGACGGAAGCGCAGCATTCCCCAGCGCCAAGCGAGATGCGCGAGGAAACCGCGCGGCTGCGCACGCTTCCACGGCAGGAAAAGGAGAAGGGCCGCGATGAACGCCCAGCCGACCAGCCCGCCGACGATGACGGCGACGAAGATGGTCGTGACCACCAGCACAAACTCGTCCGACCCGAACCACAGGATCTGGACCGGCTTGTGCAGATATTGGGGTAGGCGCTCGTCCATCGACCCTTCTCCTCCCGCTTCATGTCCTCCGGTCCGAAGCATTGGTCAGAGGACAGGTGGCCAGGGCTCCGCCCTGGCATCAAGGCCCGCGCACGCGCCGTGGAACCGTCGGCGCGAACGCGAACCATCTCGTTCAGATCACCATCCCGAAAGTCTGGAGAATGCTGTCGGCCTTGATCAGACAGACGGCGGCGACGATCGTCGGGATGCCGATCATGATGTTCGAGAACAGGCGTGACACGCCGAAGAGGAAGGCTGCGACGCCGGCGACGAAGCCCAGCGGGCCCTTGACCCCCTGGTTTACAACAATGTCGTAGATATCGTAGCCGAGATCGCCGGCCGCCGGCGCCGTGAAGGCATGGGCGCTCGCCGCGAGCAGCGACAGGAGCAGCACGGGCATGCCGATGTCCGCGACCGAAAGGGCGCGATTGCTGAATTTCTTGATCATATTGCCTGCTTTCCTGAAAATCGGGCTGTCCACTGATCTGCCTGCCGACATCAATGAAAATCGCTGTCGGCCGACGACGGCGCGGGGCGGCCCAAGGGGCGCGCCGCCTTCGGCATTCCGGTGCCCTGCAACCGTCGACAGGCATCGAGCCATCGACGCAGCAGCGCCCGCCATGAAGGGAAGGGGATCAGCGCGTGGCATCGGCCGTCCTCGCTGATGAGAGGAATGCCTCGATTTCGGCTTGCTGGAAGCCGGAGATGAGTTTGCCGCCTAGGATCAACGTTGGCGTACCCGAAACGCCCGCTGACGTTACCAGCTTGGAATGCTCTTCGACGCGCGCACGACCTTCCGGACAGGTCCGGAGCACCGCAGGCGCGGACCCCGCATAGACAGCTTTGAAAGCGGTTTCCTTGTCGGAAGAACATAGGATATGCTCGGCCTTGGCGGCGGCTTCGGGATGAATGCCGCTCACGAAATAGATGAGGCGGCGAACGGGCTTGCCTTCGGCCGACTTCGCTGCCCAGTAGCGATCGAGCGCGCGACAATAAGGGCAGTCGGGATCGGTGAACTCGATCACTGTCGGTGCACTCTGGGGACCGATCGGCAGTGCTTGCGCGGGATCGATCAGACGAAACCAACGTTCTCGGGAGTGACTTCTAGCGCAACGAAGGCCCTTTCAGGCTTCTCTCGTCGGCTTGCACCTTGTTGGAGTGGTCGCGGCAAATTTCTTTGCCCAAAGCCACCCAACCCAGACCCAGGGGAACACCCACGCGAAAGGCCCTTTGGCCTTATGTCTCGGATTTGCCTTGTGGAAGCGATGGTGCCGCTTACAGGACTCGAACCTGTGACCCCATCATTACGAATGATGTGCTCTACCAACTGAGCTAAAGCGGCAACGCCGGCGCCTCTAACAGCGCGGCCGGATGATGACAAGCATCGTCTGGCAATTGTTTTGGTGCGCCGCGCCGATTGCGTCCCGGTCAGAGAGGGTCTGATTAGCGGCGCAGGTCAGGCGGATATCGAGCGGCTGTTACCTCGCTCTCACCGGCCCCTCGCAGGAGCAGCGCGCGATGCCGCATCCTCAAGCGGTCTGCGGCATGGGGCGAATCTCGAAAAAATCATACGCAAATACTATGCGCGCCCCGATTTCGCGCTCTCGAATTCAAACGCGGCCCCGGCCTATTTGAGCCTCCTGCAGACGACTCGCCATCTTCCGTGGCCTGCGTCTTGCCGGAGCAACATCATGCAGGATCTGATCTGGACCGGCATCATCCTCGCCCTTCTCGCCGCGAGCCTCGGTTATGCGCGGCTATGCGACGACGCATAGGGACCGATGCCATGACCCTCGACCTCTGGCTCGCGGGCCTCACCGCGCTTGGCCTTCTTTTCTACCTCGTCGCCGTGCTCGCGCGGCCCGAACGTTTCTAGGGGAGGCGCGCCATGACGTTTCAGGGATGGCTCCTGATCGCGGCGTTCGCCGGCATCCTCCTGCTTCTCGCGAAGCCGATGGGTCAATGGCTCTTCGCGCTTTACGAGGGGCGCCGCACGCCGCTCCACCGCGTGCTGGGCCCCGTCGAGACGGGTTTCTACCGCCTTTCGGGCATCGACCCGACCGAGGAGCAGGGCTGGCGCCGCTACGCCGTGCATATGCTCATCTTCAACGCGGCGCTCGCGCTCTTTACATATGCGATCCTGCGCCTGCAGGGCGTGCTGCCGCTCAATCCGCTTGGCTATGACGGTACCAGCGCCGACCTTGCCTTCAACACCGCAATCAGCTTCACCGCGAACACCAACTGGCAGAGCTATGGCGGTGAATCGACGATGTCGAACCTGAGCCAGATGCTCGGCCTCACGATCCATAACTTCCTGTCGGCGGCGACGGGCATCGCGCTCGCCTTTGCCCTGTTTCGCGGTTTCGCGCGGCGCGAGATGAAGACGATCGGCAATTTCTGGGCCGATATGACGCGCGTCACGCTCTATCTGTTGCTGCCGCTCTGCGCCGTGCTTGCGATCTTCTATATCGCGAGCGGTGTGCCGCAGACGCTCGCCGGCTCGGTCGACGTGACGACGCTCGAGGGCGTCAAACAGACCCTTGCGTTGGGGCCGGTCGCTTCGCAGGAAGCGATCAAGATGCTTGGCACCAACGGCGGCGGCTTTTTCAACGCCAACTCGGCGCATCCGTTCGAGAATCCGACGGCGCTGACCAACGTCGTCCAGATGCTGTCGATTTTCGCCATTGGTACCGGGCTGACCTGGACCTTCGGCAAGGCGGTCGGCAATCCGCGTCAGGGCTGGGCGATCCTTGCCGCGATGATGGCGCTGTTCCTTGCCGGGGCCGCGATCACCTATTGGCAGGAAGCCGCGGGCAATCCGGTACTCCACAATCTCGGCGTTGCTGGCGGCAATATGGAGGGCAAGGAGGTTCGCTTCGGCATCGCCCAGTCGGCGTTGTTCGCGGTCGTCACGACAGCGGCGTCGTGCGGGGCGGTCAATGCGATGCACGACAGCTTCACCGCGCTCGGCGGCATGATCCCGCTGTTCAACATGCAACTCGGCGAGGTCGTCATCGGCGGGGTCGGGGCGGGGATCTATGGTTTCCTCCTGTTCGCGATCCTCGCCATTTTCGTGGCCGGGCTGATGGTCGGGCGGACCCCCGAATATGTCGGCAAGAAGATCGAGGCGCGCGAGGTCAAGCTTGCGGTGCTCGCGATCGCGATGCTGCCGCTCGTCATCCTCGGCTTTACGGCGATCGCGTCGGTGACCGGAGCGGGTCTTGCCGGGCCGCTCAACAAGGGGCCGCACGGCTTTTCGGAAATCCTCTACGCCTTCACCAGCGCGACCGCGAACAACGGCTCTGCCTTTGCCGGGCTCAGCGCCAACACGCCTTTCTATAACGGCATGCTGGGCGTCGCGATGTGGATCGGCCGTTTCTTCATCATCGTGCCGATGCTCGCGATCGCGGGCGGCCTCGCGGCGAAGAATTATACGCCGGCGACGGCGGGTAGCTTCCCGACCACCGGGCCGCTGTGGACGGCGCTGCTCGTCGGCATCGTGCTGATCGTCGGTGGCCTGACCTTCCTGCCGAGCCTCGCGCTCGGCCCGATCGCCGATCATCTCGCGATGACGAGCGGCCAGCTTTTCTAAGGATCACGCAAAATGGCCCGGTCTGAAACCCAGTCCCTGTTTACGGCTGACCTGATCGTTCCGGCGATCGGCGACGCCTTCCGCAAGCTCAACCCGAAGGAACTGATCCGCAATCCGGTGATGTTCACCACCGCCGTCGTCGCGCTGCTGCTCACCATCCTGCTCGTCGTCGGGCAGGACGGGCTCGCCACCGGCTTCAAGCTCCAGCTCGTCATCTGGCTGTGGCTGACCGTGCTCTTCGGCACCTTCGCCGAAGCGCTTGCCGAGGGGCGCGGCAAGGCGCAGGCGGCGTCGCTGCGCGCGGCCAAGGCCGAACTGACGGCGAAGCGGGTGAAGGGCGACGGGAAAGCTTGGGAAAGCGTGCCCGCCAGCGCGCTTCGGGTTGGCGACGTGGTGCTCGTCGAGACGGGCGACCTCATCCCGTCCGACGGCGAAGTCGTTGCCGGCGTGGCGTCGGTCAACGAGGCCGCGATCACCGGCGAAAGCGCGCCGGTGATCCGCGAGGCGGGCGGCGACCGGAGCGCGGTCACGGCGGGCACGCGCGTCATTTCGGACGAAATCCGGGTGCGAGTGACGGTCAATCCCGGGCAGGGCTTTCTCGACCGGATGATCGCGCTCGTCGAAGGTGCCGAGCGGCAGAAGACGCCGAACGAGATCGCACTGACCCTGCTGCTCGTCGGGCTGACGATCATCTTCCTGATTGCGGTCGGCACGATCCCGGCTTTTGCAAGCTATGCGGGTGGCAGCATTCCGGTGGCGATCCTTGCGGCGCTGCTGATCACCCTGATCCCCACGACCATCGCGGCCTTGCTTTCGGCCATCGGCATTGCGGGCATGGACCGGCTCGTACGCTTCAACGTGCTCGCCAAGTCGGGCCGTGCGGTCGAGGCGGCGGGCGACGTCGACGTGCTGCTGCTCGACAAGACCGGAACGATTACTGTCGGCGACCGGCAAGCGACCGAGTTTCGCGCCGTGGGCGGCCATTCGGCGGCGCAGCTCGCCGAGGCGGCGCTGCTCGCCAGCCTTGCCGATGAAACGCCGGAGGGGCGCTCGATCGTCGTACTGGCGCGCGAAGGCTTCGGTCAGTCCGCGGTGATGCCCGCGGGTGCAGAGATTATCGCCTTCACTGCGCAGACGCGCATCTCGGGCATCCGGATCGGCGACAGCGTGATTCAGAAGGGCGCGGTGGACTCGGTCCTGCGCGCCAATCCCGGCGCGGGGACAACCGCTGCCGCGACCGAACTCCGCCGGATCACCGACGAGATCGCGCGCGCCGGCGGCACGCCGCTGGCGGTCGCGAAGGACGGTGAGTTGCTCGGTGCGATCTTTTTGAAGGACATCGTCAAGGCGGGCATTCGTGAACGCTTCGGCGAGCTGCGCGCGATGGGCATCCGCACGGTGATGATCACCGGCGACAATCCGCTCACCGCCGCAGCGATCGCGGCAGAAGCGGGGGTCGACGATTTCCTCGCGCAGGCGACGCCCGAGGACAAACTCGAGCTGATCCGCAAGGAACAGGCGGGCGGGCGGCTCGTCGCGATGTGCGGCGACGGCACCAACGATGCGCCGGCGTTGGCGCAGGCCGATGTCGGCGTTGCGATGAACACCGGCACGCAGGCGGCGCGCGAGGCCGGCAATATGGTCGATCTCGACAGCGATCCGACCAAGCTGATCGAGGTGGTCGGGCTGGGCAAGCAGCTCCTGATGACGCGCGGCGCGCTCACGACCTTTTCGGTCGCCAACGACGTGGCCAAATATTTCGCGATCATCCCGGCGATGTTCGTCGCGCTCTATCCGGGGCTCGGCGTGCTCAACATCATGGGCCTCACCAGCCCTGAGAGCGCGATCCTGTCGGCGATCATCTTCAACGCGCTGATCATCCCGCTGCTTGTCCCGCTCGCGCTGAGGGGCGTGACCTATCGGCCGATGGGGGCGGGGCCGCTGCTCGCGCGCAACCTTGCTGTCTATGGTCTCGGCGGCCTCGTCGTTCCCTTCGTTGGCATCAAGCTCATCGACCTGGCCGTTGGTGGCCTCGGTCTTGCCTGAGGATTATTCATGCACAAGGATCTCATCAGTTCGCTGCGTCCGGCGCTCGTCATGACGTTGCTTTTCGCGGCGCTGCTGGGGTTCGCCTATCCGCTCGCGATCACCGGTATCGGACAGGCCTTTTTCCCCGATCAGGCGAACGGCAGCCTTGTACGCCAGAAGGGGATCGTCGTCGGCTCCACCGTCGTCGGGCAGGCCTTCGCGTCCGAGCGATATTTCCACAGCCGGCCGTCGGCGGCTGGCGACGGTTACGATGGAATGGCCTCGTCGGGCTCGAACATCGGCCCGACGTCGCAGGCGCTCGCCGACCGCGTGCGGGCCGATGTCGTCCGGCTTTCCGAAACGGCGCCAGGGCCGAACGTCCCGCCTGACCTGGTGACGACCTCCGCCTCGGGGCTCGACCCGCATATCAGCCCCGAGGCGGCTCTTTACCAAAGCGAACGCGTGGCGCGCGTGCGCGGGCTCGACCCCGCTGCGGTTCGCAGGCTGGTCGAACAGGCGGTCGAGACGCCGTTGCTGGGTTTTCTGGGCGAGCCGCGCGTCAATCTGTTCAAGCTCAATCGACGACTCGATGCACTTGGGGCTAAACCGGCGAGGTGACCGAAGCCGACCGACCATTACCCGAGGCCTTTCTGCGTCAGGCGGCGCAGGAAGGCCGCGGCCGTCTCAAGGTCTTTCTCGGGGCGGCCCCGGGGGTCGGCAAGACGTGGGAAATGCTGACCGACGGCCGTCAGCGCCGCGATGCGGGTGTCGATGTCGTGGTCGGGGTGGTCGAAACGCACGGCCGCCGCGAGACCGAGGCACTCGTCCACGGCCACGAGATCGTCGCGCGACGCGAGGTCGATCATCAGGGCCACAGCCTCGGCGAAATGGACATCGATGCGATCCTCGAACGACGCCCCGGGCTCGTGCTCGTCGACGAACTTGCCCACACCAACGCGCCGGGCAGCCGCCACCCCAAACGCTATCAGGACGTCGAGGAACTGCTGGGTGCCGGGATCGACGTCTATTCGACGCTCAACATCCAGCATGTCGAAAGTTTGAACGATGTCGTGGCATCGTTCACGCGCGTCCGGGTGCGCGAAACGGTGCCCGACTCGGTTCTCGAAAATGCCGAGATCGAGGTGGTGGACATTCCGCCGGACGAGCTGATCGAACGGCTGCGCGACGGCAAGGTCTATATTCCGCAGGAGGCGTCGCGGGCGCTGACGCACTTCTTCTCCAAATCGAACCTCTCCGCGCTCCGCGAACTGGCACTGCGCCGCGCCGCGCAGGCGGTCGATGCGCAGATGCTCGATCATGTCCGCAGCCACGCGCTTGCAGGCAGCTTCGCGGTGGGGGAACGGATCGTCGTGGCGGTCAGCGAGCTTCCCGTCGCCGCCGAACTGGTCCGCGCGGGCAAGCGGCTCGCCGACGCGCTGAAGGCGCCGTGGAGCGCGGTCTATATCGAGACGCGGCGCAGTCAGGCGATGACCGACGACGACCGGCGGCAACTCGGCGACACACTCGCGCTCGCCTCGCGGCTCGGCGCCTCGACCGCTACCGTTCCTGCCGCGAGCGTTGTCGAGGGGCTCCGCAGTTTTGCGCGCGACGCGCGCGCGACGCAGATCGTGATCGGCAAATCGAGCCGCCCCTGGTGGTTCGAGATGCGTCACGGCTCGGTCGTCGATCAGCTCGTGCGGACGATCGACGATGTCGCGGTTCACGTCCTGCCGGGCGAGCCCGAGGTCAAGGCGGAACGGCCCGCGCCTCCGGTCCCCGGGCGTTGGGGCAAGCCGTCACATTATATCTGGTCGCTCGCGATGGTCGCCGCGATGACGGCGCTTGGCCGCCTGCTCATCGAGGTCATCGACCTGGGCAATATTTCGCTGCTTTATCTGGTCCCCGTCATGTTTGCGGCGGCGACCTTTGGCCTGCGCGCCGGGCTGTTCGCGGGGCTGGTATCGAGCCTCGCCTATAATTTCTTCTTCCTGCCGCCGACCGGCACGCTGACCGTCAACAACCCCGAGAATGTGATCAGCATCCTCGTGTTGCTCGGCGTCGCCATCGTCACCAGCCAGTTCGCGGCGCGTGTGCGCGCCCAGGCCGACCTTGCGCAGTCGAGCGCCCGCCAGAATGCGGCGCTCGCCAGCTTCTCGCGCCAGCTTACTGCGGCGCCCGATCAGGACAGGCTGATGCAGGCGATCTGCGCCGAGGTCGGCCGCCTGCTCGACGTCCGCACCGTCCTCCTCCTGCCGTCGGCCGATGGCCCGACGCTCCGCGCCGCCGTGCCGCCCGAAGACCGGCTCGAACAGATCGAGCGGGCGGCGGCGCAGTGGGCGATGGACAATGCGCAGCCCGCCGGGCGGGGTTCGGCAACGCTGACCGCGTCGGACTGGCTTTTTCACCCGCTACAGACCACGCGCGGTGTACTCGGGGTGCTCGGGCTGACGCGCGACGATGCGCAAGCGCCGGTGCGGTCGGATCAGGTGCCGCTGCTGATGAGTCTGCTCGATCAGGCTTCAATTGCGCTCGATCGCATGGAACTCGAGGAAGCCTCGCTTCAAGCGCGGCAGGTCGACGAGCGCGACCGGCTGCGCTCGGCGTTGCTGTCATCGGTCAGCCACGACCTCCGCACGCCGCTCACCACGATATTGTCGGCGGCGCAGGAGATGCGGCGCCATCCCACGGCGGAAATGGCCGAAACGATCGAGACCGAGGCGCTGCGCCTCAACCGCTTTGTCTCGAACCTGCTCGACATGGTGCGCGTCGAGGCCGGCGCCCTTCCGATGAAGGCGGAAGCGACGGAGTTATTCGACGCCGCTGCGGGCGCCGCGCATGACACCCGCGCCTCGCTGGCCGGGCACGATGTCCTGATCGAAATCGCGCCCGCCATTCCGCTCGTGCGCGTCGATCCGGTGCTGCTTCATCATTGCCTGATCAATCTGCTCGACAACGCAGGACGCTACGCCGATCCCGGCACGCCGATCACCATTCGCGCGAGGCGCATCGCCGATGCCGTCCTGCTGTCGGTGATCGACCAGGGACCCGGTATCGCGCCCGGCAACGAGACGCGCGTCTTCGAAACCTTCACCCGGCTCGAAGGCAGCGACCGCGCCAAGCATGGCACCGGGCTCGGGCTTGCCATCGTCAAGGGCTTTGCCGAGGCGATGGGGCTGACGGTCGAGGCGGGCAACAATGGCGAACCGCATGGTGCGTGCTTCACGATCCGCATCCCCGAAGCGCTGCTGGTCAAGGATATGACCGTCGAGGATATTCCATGAAAATTCGCCACAAGATCCTGATCGTCGATGACGAACGCCATATCCGCCGCCTGATCCGTGCGGCGCTGGAGCGGGCCGACTATGCGATCGCCGAGGCCGAAAATGCGCGCGAGGCGATCGAACGCCTCGGTGCGGAGCGACCCGACATCATCCTGCTCGATCTCGGCCTGCCCGATCGTGACGGGCTCGAACTGGTTCCGCTCGTCAAGCAGAAGTCGGAGGCGACGCTGATCGTCGTATCGGCGCGCGACGCGACCGACGAGAAGGTCGCGGCGCTGGACCTTGGCGCGGACGATTATCTGACGAAACCATTCGACACCGACGAGCTGCTCGCGCGGGTGCGCGTGGCCTTGCGGAACCGGCTGACGCGCGACGGCGGCAATCTTGCCGTGACGGTCGGGGACGTCAAACTCGATCTGGTCGCCCGGCGCGTGACCAAGGGCGGCAAAGAGGTTCATCTCACGCCCAAGGAATATGCAGTGCTCGCCCAGCTCGCCCGCTTTCCCGGGCGCGTCATCACGCACAAGCAGCTCATGGACGAAGTGTGGCCGCGCGAGCATGAGCATCATGTCGAATATTTGCGCGTGCTGATCCGCACGCTCCGCCAGAAACTCGAAGCCGATCCGCAGCAGCCGCAGATCATCGGCAACGAACTCGGGATCGGCTACCGCTTGCGGCTCGGGACGGAGCGCTCCGGCGAATGAAAATATGATGCCGACGTAAGCGGCGGTAGAGAGCAAGTCGTTCCGAATGGCCGAGGTTCGATCATCAAGCCTCACGGCCGATCATATGCAATCTCAATGCGGGGCGACGTTTCGCGATCTCGAATTACTATGCCGCCCGGCGTAACTGGATAACCTCCTTTGGAGGTTTTCATGAAAAAATGGCAGGAAACGCTCGCCGCCCGTCTGGGCCTTCGCATCGGCGGCGCCATGCTTCTCGTCATCGGCTGGCCGGTCGCAGTCCGGCTCCATTGCCTTGTGCAGACGACGCCGGCACGCGACGCGACGGCATTCATGATGCTGCTAGCCGCGTTGACTTTCATTTGCGGAAGCGCAGGCAGCGCGCTTCTGTTCGTCGGGCCCGGGCTTTGGGTGTCGGTTGAAGTTTCCGAGCGCTGGCAACAGCTGCCCGATCGCGATTAGGTGCGGTGGCTGAGTCTGCAAGGCTGCCAGACCATCTGACCCCTCGAAAAGCGGAGGGCCCCGCGCGCCGCGTCCGGCGCGCGGGGCGATGCTCAGGCGGGGACGGTTCCCGCGACCGGCCGCGGCGGCGCTTCGCCTTTCGACCGGCGGCCATGCACCATGCGGTAGAGCGCCGGGAGTATGAGCAAGGTCAGGATGGTCGAGGAGACAATCCCGCCGATGACCACGGTTGCCAGCGGCCGCTGCACCTCGGCGCCGGCGCCGACGTTGAACGCCATCGGCACGAAGCCGAGGCTCGCAACCAGCGCGGTCATCAGCACCGGCCGCAGGCGGGTGAGGGCGCCTTCGCGGATCGCGTCGTCGAGGCCCGTACCGCTTTCGCGAAGCTGGCGGATGAAGCTCAGCATCACAACGCCGTTGAGCACCGCGACGCCGGAGAGGGCGATGAAGCCCACCCCGGCAGAGATCGACAGCGGCATCCCGCGGATCAGCAGCGCCGCGACGCCGCCGGTGAGCGCCAGCGGCACCCCCGAGAAGACGACCGCGGCATCCTTCCACGACCGGAACAGCGCGTAGAGCAGGCCGAGGATCATCAGCAAGGCCGCCGGGACCACGAGCTGGAGCCGTTTCGCGGCCGAGATCAGTTGCTCGAACGTCCCGCCGTAGCTGATCCAGTAGCCGGGGGGCACCTCGACCTCGCCACCGACCTTCGTCCGCAGTTCGTCGACGAACGATCCAAGATCGCGGCCGCGGACATTGGCGGTTACGACGACGCGGCGCTTGCCGTCCTCGCGGCTGACCTGGTTCGGCCCGACAACCACCTCGATCTTCGCGACGTCCGCGAGCGGGATGAAGCCGCGCAGGCCGGCATCGGGGGCCGCCCCCAGCGTCACGTCGCTCGACGGGCCGATCGCGGGCAGGGGGATGCGAAGCCGCCCGATTTCGTCGACCCGCTCGCGCATCGTCTCGGGCAGGCGGACGATGATCGGGAAGCGCCGGTCGCCTTCGAAAATCTGCCCGGCCTCGACGCCGCCGATCGACACGCCGACCACGTCCTGGATGTCGCCGACATTGAGCCCGAAGCGGGCAAGCGCGGCGCGATCGGGGGTAATCTGGAGCATCGGCAGCCCCGTGACCTGCTCGACCGCGACGTCCTGCGCACCCTCGATCTTAGACGCCACGCTTTCGACCGCATCGCCGATTTTACTCAGCGTATCGAGATCGTCGCCGAAGACCTTGATCGCGACGTCGGCACGAACCCCGGACAGGAGTTCGTTGAACCGCATCTGGATCGGCTGGGTGAACTCGTAATTATTGCCCGGAATCTCGGCGACCGCGGCCTGCATTTCGCGGACGAGCTCGGCCTTCGGTTTCCTCGGGTCGGGCCATAGCTTGCGATCCTTGAGCATCACATAGGTGTCGGCAACCGACGGCGGCATCGGATCGGTCGCAACCTCCGCGGTGCCGATCTTTGCCACCACCCGTTCCACTTCGGGAAAGCGCTTGATTCGCGCTTCGAGCGCGGCCTGCATCTGGACCGCTTGCGACAGGCTGGTGCCGGGAATGCGGAGCGCGTGGAGTGCGATGTCGCCTTCGTCGAGGTTCGGGACGAACTCCGACCCCATCCGGCTGGCGGCGAGACCTGAGAGCAGGACGAGGCCGACGGCACCCGCGACGAACGCCGCGCGCAGCCGGAGCGCCTTGTCGAGCGCCGGCGCATAGGCGCGCCGTGCCCAGCCCATCAGGCGGCTTTCCTTCTCCTCGACCTTGCCCGTGACGAACAGCGCGATCGCTGCGGGCACGAAGGTCAGCGACAGGATGAGCGCCGCGGTCAGCGCCATCACGACGGTGATCGCCATCGGATGGAACATCTTTCCCTCGACGCCAGTGAGCGCGAAGATCGGCACATAGACGAGCGCGATGATCAGGACACCGAACAGCGACGGCCGGATGACTTCGGAGGTCGCCGATGCTGCAAGCTTGAAGCGCTCGCTGCGGTCGAGCAGCCGCCCGAGCCGGTGTTGCGCCTCGCCGAAGCGGCGAAGGCAATTCTCGACGATGATGACCGCGCCGTCGACGATCAGCCCGAAGTCGAGCGCGCCGAGGCTCATGAGGTTGCCCGACACGCCGCCACGCACCATGCCGGTGATCGTCATCAGCATCGTGACCGGAATGACCGCCGCGGTGATCAGCGCCGCGCGGACATTGCCGAGCAGCAGGAAGAGCACGACGATGACGAGCAACGCGCCTTCGAGCAGGTTCTTTTCGACGGTCCAGATCGCGCGTTCGACAAGATCGGTGCGGTCGTAGATCGGCACCGCCTTCACGCCCGGCGGGAGCGCCTTCGCCGCCACCGCGAGGCGCTCGGCTGCTGCCTTGGCGACGACGCGGCTGTTCTCCCCTGCGAGCATCATCACCGTGGCGAGGACGACTTCCTTGCCGTCCTCGGTCGCGGCACCGGTGCGCAGCTCTTCGCCGAGGCCGATGTCGGCGACATCGGCGACGCGGATCGGGATGCCGTTCCGGTTGCTGACGATGACCGATTTCAGATCGTCGATGCCGGCCGCTTGCCCCGGGGTGCGGACCAGATATTGCTCGCCGTATCGCTCGACATAGCCGGCGCCGCGATTGTCGTTGTTGCGTTCGAGCGCCTGGACGACATCGGCGAGCGTCAGCCCATAGGCCGACAGCCGCGCCGGGATGGGAGTCACATGATATTGGCGCTCATAGCCGCCGATGCTGTTGACCTCGGTCACTCCCGGGGTCCCGCGAAGCTGCGGGCGGATGACCCAGTCCTGCAGGGTGCGCAAGTCTTCGGCCGTATATGCCGAACCGTCGGGCTTTTTCGCTCCCGGTTCGGCCTCCAGCGTGTACATGAAGATTTCGCCGAGCCCGGTCGCGATCGGGCCCATCTCGGGCGAAACGCCCGGCGGAAGCTGTTCGCGCGCGGTTTGCAGCCGTTCGTTGATGAGTTGCCGCGCGAAATAGATGCTCGTCCCATCCTCGAACACGACGGTGACCTGGCTGAGGCCATAGCGCGAGATCGATCGCGTATATTTAAGCCCGGGCAGGCCGGCGACCGCGGTTTCGACGGGGAAGGTCACGCGCTGTTCGGCTTCGAGCGGGGAGAAGCCGGGCGCCGATGTGTTGATCTGGACCTGGACGTTGGTGATGTCGGGGGTGGCGTCGATCGGCAGCCGCTGGAAACTCCAGACACCGATCGCGCAAAGCAGCGCGACGATGGCGAGGACGGACCAGCGGAAGCGGATCGCGCCAGCGATCATCCGCTCGAGCAAGGGAAGCTTGCCCGGCGGGGTGGCGATATCAATGGTCATGGCTGGCCCCCGATTTCTCGATGTCGGCACGGATCAGGAAAGCGCCGTCGGTCACATAGACGTCGCCGGGTTGCAGACCGCCCAGCACCTCGGTCCATTCGGGCGTCCGGCGCCCGATATCGAGCATGCGGACCTCATAGGTGTTGCCGACCTTGATGAAGACCACCTCGAAATCGCGGAAGCGCTGGATCGCCTTGGTCCGCACCGCGAGCGGCACATCGGCCTGTGCCACCGCGAAGCTGCCCTCGACCCCCATTCCGGGGCGAAATTCGCGCGAGGCCTGGGGCGGCAGATGGACGTGCGCGAGCATCGTCTGGCTCGCGACATCGGCGGTCGGCAGCACCGCCTCGACCTCGCCCGCGAACCGGCCGTCGCCCGACAGGCTCTTGAGCGCGACCGGCTGGCCGACGCGCACCCGCTCGGCATCGCGGGGATAGACGAAGAATTCGGCGTGGAGCTGGTTCGGGTCGGCGATGGCGAACAGCGCGCGGTCGCCGGTCGTATCGCCGACGTTGACGTTCTTTTCGACGATCGTGCCGCCGATCGGGGCGGTCACCGTATAGACCTGAAGCGAATGGCTCGATTCGACGCGCGCCAGGACCTGGCCGCGGCGGACCTGCTGCCCCAGCCTGCCGCTGAGCGACACGATCAGCCCTGGCAGGCGCGCGCGCACCTCGGCCTTGCCCTCGGGCGTGATCTCGACGCGGCCGCCCATGTCGATGAGGTCGCTGACCGTCGCGGGACCTGCCGCTTCGGTCTTGATGCCACCCGCCTTTGCCGCCTCGGCGGTGATGACCGTGCGGCCTTCATAGGATTGATAGGCCCATTTGTGGCTGCGGCCGCTTTCGGACGCGACCACGCGGACGTCGAAGCTGTGCGGTTCGGTAACGACGCCGCTGCCGCGCAAAAAATCGTCCTGCGGTGTGAAGCCGAAGCGGTCGATCTTGCCGCCGAGACGCCCCAGCTCCATCGTCAGCTTGACCTCGGATGGCTTCACCGGCTTGTCGCCGCGATAGGCATAGACGCGAAACTCTGGGTCGACGCCATCTTCGAAGATGGTGACTTCGAGCGCGAAATCGCCGTCGCGGAGCATGCGTCCGCGATGCGGGCCCCGCTCATATTCGCCGGCCGCGGCGGCTTCCGCGCCCTCGTTTTTTCCCGGCGTGGCTTCGCCGCAGGCGGCAAGAAGCGAAAGGGCGAGCACCGATGCTGCCCCCAGCAGATATCTGTTCATCGGATCGTCTCCATTTTTGCGAGCCAGGGAGCGTGACGCCCGGTCAGCCGGTCGAGGCGAACCCCGAGCAGATGGAACCGGCGCAGCAGGTCGATGCGGCGCGATCGCGCATCGTTGACCGCCGTCTGGGCCTGACTGAATTCAAGGAAGGTGAAGGCCGTGCCGCCGCGCGCGAGCCCGTCGCGGATTAGGCGCACGGCACGTTCGGCGCTGGGCAGCACCTCGGCATCGATGCGCATGACCTCGACGGCGATGAGGCGGCGGTCGGCAACCAACCGGTCGATCTCGCGATCGATCTCGACCCGCGATACGGCGACCTCGGCTTCGAGTGCACGCTGTTCGGCCTGCGCCCGCTGGACATTGCCGCGGTTGGCGGCCTTCGTCCCGAGCGGGATCGAGCCGCCGACCATGACCGCAAAGTCGCTGCCCTCGCCGAACTGGCGCAGGCCGATGCGAGCGCTCGGGTCGGCGACGTTGCCGGTCTCGGCCAGTTTGACTTTGGCCTCTGCGGCCGCGATCTCGGCGGCGAGCACCGCGAGATCCGCCGAATTGCCTGCCGCGGGGACATCGGTGCCGATCTGCCGGAAGGCGGCCGGATCGAGTTTGAAATCGCCCGTTCCGCCCCACCAGGCAGCGAGGCTCGCCCGGGCGAGCCGGGCATTCTCGTGCGCCTGTTCGACCGCGATCTCGGCCTGCGCGACATTGGTCCGCGCCCGCTCGGCCGAAAACCACGGGTCCAGCGCGCCGGTGACGCGCTTCACGACATCGAGCTCGACGCGTTGCAGGTCGGCAAGCCGTGCTTCGGCGACCGGGATGGCTGCTTCTGCCGCAAGGGCTTCGACCCAGCCGGCTTGCACGCGCGCCAGCCGGTTGAGCAGCCGAACCCGGTTCTGCTGCGCGACGACCGCGACATCGGCGCGGGCTGCGCCGATCCGCGCTTCGCGCTTGCCGCCCCGCTCCCACGTCCGCTCGTACCAGCCGGTGGCTTCATACCGGCCGAGGGGGGAATAGGGGCCGGTCCCGGCGAAATTCTCGAAATCGACCCCGACGACATCGCGTGGCCCCACATCGGCCTGGAGAATGGCGGCATCGGCGGCTTCCAGCCGCGCCATATTGGCGGCAACGGCGGGATCGGCGGTCGAAGCGCGCGAGAGCGCCTCGTCCAGGCCGAGATTTTGTGCCGCGACCGGCTGCGCTACGGCAGCGAGCAGGACACCCCCGCAGAGCAAAGCTCTACGGGCTTTATGCGCGCGAAAACGCGCTCGAGATAAGGAATACATGGAATAATAGCCTCGCTGAAAGGCGTGGGAACAGCCCACGCCTCAGGAGGCGCGGGAAACTCAGGCGTTCAGCGAGTGGAGTCTGGGAGGGCGCTCGGGGTCGACGGGCCGCAGGCCCGCAAATTGCCGGTCGGGCCGTACGCCGTGGAGGTTGCCGGCCGCAAAGCCGCCGAGCGCATTCGCATCGCCCGGGACCAGAAGATTGGGACCGGTATCGCCATGGTGATGATGCCCGCCGGCGAAATGGTCGCTCGGCTGGTCGTCGGTATCCGGCGCCGGAGCATGATGGTCGGCATGATCGGCCGGATCATCGTGAACGGCATCGACCATGAAGCTGCCCGGCGTGTCATGATCGTGGGCGACCATCAGCGAGGGCGAATGCTGAAGCTGGTCGGTCGCCTTGGCCGGTATCGTCGTCGCATAGAACATCATCAACGCGACGCAGAGCGAAGCGACGAGACGGTTCAGCGAGGGTAGGGACCGGAGCACGCCTTGCGTGTAGATTTGCCGGAACGAGTTGGCAAGCGGGCGCAGCGGAACACCTACCCGATATCCGGATAGAGGGTGGCCATGACCCGTTTCGGGTCGAGTGCATAATGATGCGCGACCGCGTTCGCGACCATGATTTCGAGGCTGCGGGTGGGCCTGAGGCCTTGTCCTTCGTGACGGGCAGCCGCGCCGAGGCCGGGCCAGTCCGCCGATACCTCGCCACCATTGTCCAATCCGCCGCCCAGCAGCATTGCGGCGGAGGCCGTACCATGATCGGTGCCGCCGGTGCTGTTCGCCTCGATCGCGCGTCCGAATTCGGTCGCGACGATCGCCAGCGTGTGGCTCCATGCCGGGCCGAGGCCCGTCCGAAGCGCGCCGATCAACTGGTCGAGCCCATATAGCTGCGCCCCGAGACGGCCGCGCTGGCCGCTATGCGTGTCCCAGCCGCCCGTTTCGATCGTCATCACGCGGGCGCCGCCTTCGGGTCGCATCAATGATGCCGCCAGCGTGCCGAGGTCGGCGCCGTTGCGGCCATTGTTTCCGCCGATGTTGCCCGCCAGTTCGCGGGTTCTGATCGCGCTGTCCCGCAATGGTTGGAGCAGCGGACCGCCGTGATAGAAAGTTGTCAGACGCCCGATGAGATCGGCATCGGCTCGCGGCAGGCGGCTGTATGCATAGGTGTCGGGTATTACCGTCCCGCGCGGTGCGAGCGGTGTGGCCGCGGCGATTGCGATCGCGTCGCGCTCGGCGGCGGGCAGCAAGGGGAGCAGGCGTCCGATCCAGCCGTCCTCGCGGCCGTATAGATGCAAGCCGCCGCCCGCGAGCATATTCTGCCCGTCGAAATGCGACCGATCACGATAGCCCGTTGCAACGGCGTGCGCGAAATGCGCCTGCTTGCCGGCATAGAGGCCGGCGATTTGCGCGAGCGACGGATGGAGAGTGAACATCGCGTCGAGTCTGGCCCCGCCCGCCGTTTCGTCGGCCAGCGTCCGGCGCGCCGCGGCAAAGGCCGGATCGCCGGTGGGTGCGACAGTGGCGAGGCCATCGGCGGCGCCGCGCTGCATGATGAAGACGAGGCGTTTCGGCGTGCCGGCAGCGGCGTAGGCGAGGCCGGGGAAGGAACCGGCGGCAGCGGCCGTGACGCCGGACAGGATGAGTGAGCGGCGTGAGAGGATCATCTTCTGTCTCCGCAAAAAGGCCGGGCTGACAGGATGCCCCGCTCGTCGTTCGCCGCCTTTCGGAATGCAGCGCTGTTTGTCTGGTACGCGAATTCATAGCGTCCGTCGATTGATGGCCCGCGAATGCCGATTGGACCGAATCCGCTCGCCGGATCAGGCATATGGGATGCATCCGTCCGTCCACGCTCGCCTCACGCCCGACAAACCCGCCTATCGGATGGCGGGGTCCGGCGAAACCGTTACCTATGCCCAGCTCGACGCCCGGTCGAACCAGGGCGCCCATCTTTTGCGTTCGCTCGGCCTTGTGCGCGGCGACGGCATCGCGCTGATGCTGGAGAATGACGCCCGCTTCTTCGAGATCGTCTGGGCGGCGCAGCGCGCCGGGCTCTATTACACCTGCATATCGACCCGCCTCGCGGCGCCCGAGATTGCTTTCATCATCGCGGACTCGGGATCGCGCGTGCTGATCGCGTCGGCGCCGGTATCTGCGGAGATTGCGGTGACCGGCCTCGAGATTTTCGCGCCCGGCGCGCGCGATTTCGTGGCCGAACGCGCGGCGTTTCCCGGGATACCGATCGACGACGAAGCGCCCGGCATCGACATGCTTTACTCATCGGGTACCACCGGGCGGCCCAAGGGCATCCGCCCTGCGCTGCCCGAAGGGCCGCTGGAGCAGACCAATGCCCTGACCGAGTTCGGCCGGACGAGCTATGGCATGGCCGCCGATACGGTCTTTCTTTCGCCGGCGCCGCTTTACCATTCGGCACCCCTCCGCTGGTGCATGGCGGTCCAGAAGCTCGGCGGGACCGTGATCGTGATGGAGAAGTTCGACGGCGAAGCGGCACTGTCGCTGATCGAACGCTTTGCCGTCACCCATGCGCAGTTCGTGCCGACGCATTTCATCCGGATGCTCAAGCTGCCCGCCGAAACGCGCGGGCGTTACAATCTCGCGTCGCTGCGCGTCGTCTATCACGCCGCGGCGCCGTGCCCGGTGGAGGTCAAGCATGCGATGCTCGCGTGGCTGGGGCCGATCATCCACGAATTCTATGCGGGCACCGAGGCCAATGGCCTGACTGCGATCGGGCCCGCAGAATGGCTCGCCCATCCGGGCTCGGTCGGGCGCGCGATCTGGGGGACGCTGAAGATTTGCGACGAGGATGGCGACCCGCTCCCGGTCGGCGAAGTCGGCGCGATCCATTTCGCCGACGGGCCGGCGTTCGAATATCATAACGACCCCGAGAAAACCGCGGCGAGCCGCAATCGCCATGGTTGGACGACGCTCGGCGACGTCGGTTATGTCGATGCCGACGGCTATCTCTATCTCACCGATCGCCAGAGTTTCATGATCATATCGGGCGGGGTTAACATCTACCCGCAGGAGATCGAGGACGCGATCATCACCCACCCGCGCGTCGCCGATGTCGCGGTGATCGGCGCGCCCGATCCCGAAATGGGCGAGCGGGTGGTCGCTGTCGTACAGCCTGCGGACTGGGCGGACGCCGGACCGGCGCTCGCCGAGGATATCCGGCAATCGCTGCACGGGCGCCTTGGCCGGATCAAGCAGCCGAAACAGATCGACTTCGTCGCCGAATTGCCGCGCCATCCGACGGGCAAGCTGCTCAAGCGCCTCGTGCGCGAGCGCTACTGGCCGGGCTGATAAAAAATACCCGGCGCCAGGCGCCGGGTCATGGGAGGCGTAATGGCCCGCCGCGCATGAGCGGCGGGCCTTTTCGTCAGAAGGTGACGCGCACCGATCCGCCGAAGGTGCGCGGCGCTGCCGGCACCAGGAACGGGTAAGGGAAGCCCGCGCCGCGCAGGTCGAGGCCATAGGCATAGGTCTTGCGATTGAAGGCGTTGTTGATGAACCCCTTCACCGTGAAGCGGCCGATCTCCAGCGCGAGCGTTGCGTTCACCTTGGCATAGGAGCCCTGTTGCAGCTCGGCATTCTGCTGCCCCGTGCCGGGGGCGTTCACCTCGTTCAGCGGCGAGAAGAACTGGCGGCTGAAATAGGCGACATTGGGCGAGAAGGTCAGTTTGGCATCGCCCGTATCGAAAAGCCGGATGTCGGCGCCGGCCTGTGCCGTCCAGCGCGGCGCGAAGGGCAGGTCATTGCCCGCGATATCGGCGCCCTGCAGCACGAGTTCCTTGTAGGTCGCGTGGAGATAGCCAACCGCGAGGTTCAGCGTCAGCGCGTCCGAGGCGCGCCAGTTGGTCTCGAGTTCGGCGCCATAGACTTCTGATTTGGGCGCGTTGACGAGAATGCCGACCGGCCCGGGGCGCAAATCCTGCAACTGCTGCTTGGAATAATCATAATAGAAGGCCGCCGCCGAATAGGTCAGCCGATTGTCCGCAAGCCGGCCTTTCGCGCCGATTTCATAGGCGTTGACGCGTTCGGGATCGACATAGTTGATGCCGCCCGAGGAGGTGTAGCTGCCGCCGTTGAACGCCCCCGAACGATAGCCGCGGTTATAGCTGGCATAGACCAGCGGCCCGGCATCGAACTGATAGCTCAGCGAGACGCGCCCGGTCAGCGCGTTGTCGCGCCCGTTGCTCGCAAAGCGGGCATCGGGATCATAAGCGCAGGTGCCCGGCTGACCGGCGCACGGGACGGTCGTCGCGATCGGCGTCTTCGCCGTATCGACATAGCCCGCATAGAGATAGGCGAAGCCGTCGCGATATTTGGAGCGATCCCAGGTGTAGCGGGCGCCAAGTGTCAGCGTCAGGCCGTCGGCGATCTCATAGTCGCCCTGTGCGAAGACGGCGTAGGACCGGCGCTCCTGCCGGTAATGCTGGAAAAAGCCGCCGTCGACGCCGGGGCCGAGCGCCTGGCCGATGGCGAAGTCATTGTCCGTGACCACCCGGTCCCAGCCGTAGAAGAAACCGCCGACCAGGTTCAGCCCGTCCGCGCCATAGTTGAAGCGCGCTTCCTGGCTGAACTGCTGATATTTCGATTTCCACCAGACATCGAGAATATCGATCGGCGCCCCGTCGGCCGCCTGCTGGATGAGCTGCGATCCCCCGTCGCGCGAGGTAATCGAGGTGAAGCTCAAGGACGGCGAGAGCTCGTAGGAAATGGTCGCCGCGATGCCATAGGCGTCGGTGCGGTTGAGCCCGATGCGGTTCTCGTTGACCTCGAAGAATTTGAGGCCGGTGCGCGCGGTGAGCAGGCCGTGGATCGCCGCCTGGGTGCCATGGTCGCGGCCGCCATAGGCCTTGATCTTGATGTCGAGCGGTCCGCCGCCGGGATTGAAGCGCAGCGTCGCGCGGCCCTGCAGCGTGTTCTGGCGATTGGGATCGCGGCCGCCGGGGAAGACATTGTCGATGAGCCCGTCGCTCTTCAGATAATTTCCGGCGATGCGCAGGCCGAGCTGGTCCTCGATCAGCGTCGCCTCGACCGCCGCCTGCGCGGTGATCGTGTTGAAATTGCCATAGCCGGCTTCGGCATAGCCGTTGCTGCCCGACAGCGAAGGCCCGCGGGTGATGAAGTTGATCGCGCCGCCGGTGGTGTTGCGCCCGAACAGCGTGCCCTGCGGCCCGCGGAGCACCTCGACGCGGTCGAGGTCGAACAGGCCCATGCCGTGCGAGGTGCGGCTCGCCATATAGACGTCGTCGATATAGACGCCGATCGGCGACGCCTGGTTCGAATTATATTCGTTCGCGACCGAAATCCCGCGCAGCGAGAAATTGGGCTGGGTATTGCCATAGGGGCTGCTGATCTGCAGGTTCGGCACCGCATCCTGCAAATTGGCCGAATTGGTAATCCCCTTGCTGGCGAGCGCGTCGCCCGCGACCGCGGAAATCGCGATCGGCACCGACAGCAGGGATTGCTCGCGCCGGTTCGCGGTCACGATGATGTCGCCGACGCCATTGTCGTCGCTCTCGGCCGCCGCCGGTGCGGTCGCGACTTCCTGCGCGAGCGCCACGGCGGGGTTCAGAGCGGTGGTGGCGGCCAGCAGCGCGCCCAATCGGACAATTTTCATTTTTCCCTCTCCTGATCTGCGGTCTTTGCCGCTTTGGTTTTGAATGGATTAGCTTCGGCCGAGTTCGCCGACGCGGTCGCCGACCTCGCCGCCGATCGCGGCCCAGCCCGAACCGGGCGGGCGGCCGGCGAGGAAGTCGATCGTCGCCGATGTGTCGAAGGCTTCGGCGATGCGGGTGATCCCGGCGGGCCCCGCATGGACGAAGAGCGTGTAATCATTTTCGTACCAGTCGCCCGCGAACAGCGACCAGGCGCGATAGACGAAGCGGACGGCGCTCAGCGACGTGTCGCCGACCTCGTCGATGATCGTCACGGTGCAATCGCGGCGGTGATGCTCGGTCCACACCTGGTCGTTGAACGCGCACACGGCTTCGATGCCTTCGAGTTTAGGCATGCCGAGCGAGGCCGAAATCTCCCAGCTCACATCGGGGGCATAAAGCGCGCGCATCGCGTCGGGGTCGCCGAAACGCTCGGCGAGCTGGCGGGCCGGGGTCATGCCCCCGCCTCCCGCACCTTATAGCGGATCGGCAAATGCTTCAGGCCCGAGACGAAGCTCGCTTCGACCCACGCGGCGTCTCCCGCCAGTTCGAAATCGTCGATCCGTCGCAGCATCTCGGTGAAGAGGATCCGGATTTCCAGCTTCGCAAGCGCATTGCCGAGGCAGAGGTGCGGGCCGTAACCGAAGGACAGATGCTTGCGCGCATCGGGGCGGTCGACGCGGAACGCATAGGGATCGTCGAACACGCTCGCGTCGCGGTTGCCCGACGGATAACACATCATCAGATTGTCGCCCGCGCGGATCTGCTTGCCGCCCACTTCGCAGTCGGCGACGGCGGTGCGGAAGAAATGCTTCACCGGGCTGGTCCAGCGGATGAATTCGTCGACCGCGGTGCCGATCAGCGCCGGATCGGCGCGCAGCTTGGCCATCTGGTCGGGGTTCTGGATCAGCGCGAGCAGTCCGCCCGAGATCGACGAACTCGTCGTATCGTGGCCGGCCGCCGCGACGATCAGATAATAGGCATTGCGTTCGGCCTCGCCGATCGGCTCGCCATCGATCGTCGCGGTCGCGAGGATCGTCGCGACGTCGCCCCGCGGATTGCGGCGGCGATCTTCGGTGACCTTGCCGAAATAGTCGTTGAAGGCGTTGAAGGCGTCGACCATCCCCGCCATGCCGTCGACCCCGCCGACGCTGCCGAACAATTTTTGCGAGAGGTGCAGCATCAGCGGCTCGTCCTCGCGCGGCACGCCGAGGACGATCATGATCGTACGCAGCGGGAACCAGGCGGCGATCTCGGCCGCGAAGTCGCAGCTTCCGCCCATCTCGACCATCCGGTCGACGGTTTCGCGGGCCAGCGCGCCGATCTCTTCCTCGAGACCGCGAATGCTCTTGGCGCCGAACCAGGCCGAGGTCAGCGAGCGGAAAGCGCGATGTTCGGGGTCGTCCATCGCGACGAGATTGTGCGCGAATTTGTGGCTGCCGGTCTGCTCGAGCAAAAGGTCTTCGTCGGCGCGCGTGACCAGGAACTGGCGCGGATCGTTGAGGAAATTCTTCGCGTTGAGTTCGACCGCCATGATGTCCGCATGGCGCGTTACCGCCCAGAAAGGGCGATAGTCCTTCGGCTCGGTCCAATGCACCGGGTCGTCGCGGCGCAGCCGGTCGAATGCGCGGTGATAGCTATGCTCGTCGCCATAAGTCTTCGGGTCGACGATGATTTCATCGATATTGCCGGAAAGCGTGTCGCTCACGTCTTTCTCCTCTCCGCGTGCAAATTGCGGGCAGGCGCGGCGAGCGTCCAATCGGCAATGGCGCTGCATTTATCGATGCTGCCGATCCATCGTCCGGCGATCGCGGGCGATGGATTTCGGCCCCGACCATGCTATGCCGGGCGCATCCCGGCGGCGATCGGGAGGCTTTTTGGGAGAGGTCGATGTTTCACCCGGATCTCCGCCTGTTGCGGAGCTTCGTGACGGTGGCGGCCGAAGGGTCGGTGACGCGCGCGGCGGAGCTTTTGCACCTCACGCAGCCGACTGTCTCGGGCCAGCTCAAGGAACTCGAGCAGGCGGTCGAGCATGTGCTGTTCCATCGTACAACGCGCAGCATCTCGCTGAGCCTGGCGGGCAAGAAGCTGCTTCCCGCGGCGCAGCGGGTGATTGCCGAGGCCGAAGCCTTGCGCGACCTCGTGGAAGCGATGCAGGGTTCGGGGCGGACGCAGTTTCGTCTCGGCGCGGCGCTTTATACGCTTGAAATTCCTGAAAAGGCGGCGCTCATCGACGCCTTTTCGATGCGTCATCCCGGGATCGGTTTCACGATCGACAACCGGCTCCAGAGCGCCCAGATTCCCGATATGCTCGGCGAGCGGCTCGACGTCGCGCTCCTGCTCGGAGTCAACGCGCCGCCTGCCGCCGATGCGCGCGGCGACGAGATCACGCCTATCTTCAACGAGACCCAATATCCCGATACGCTCGAGCGCGTCATCCTGCGGCGGCAGCCGATGAGCCTGCTCGTGCCGCGCGATTCGGAGCTTGCCGAACAGGATGAAATCGCCCGTTCGCAGCTGAACGGTCTGTCGGTAGCGATCCTCAACCGCGAGCATGGCAAGGCGGTCACCGACCCGCTCGAGGCCTTCTTCCGCGAGAGCGGCGCCGAAATTGTCATTCCGGCCGAGGGCAATGCGCTCGCCGTCGAACGCTACGCCGCGCAGCATGGCATCTGCGGCATCGGCACGGGCTGGTTTTCCCCACCGGCCGCGCTCGTGCCGCGACCGGTCGAGGGCCTCGATCTTTACCTGGACTTTGCGGTCGTGCTCGGCCCCGGCGCCAATCATGCGGCGCGGCAATTCTTCAATTTTGCCCGAAAATGGCAGGCGGCCCGCGACGCGGCCGCCATCGCTGCCTAGCCGTCTCCGTTCGCTATCCATGACGTCTCGCCCGCGAGGATTGCCGCGATGTCGCCGGCATCCCACTGGAATGTCGCTTCGATATCGACCGCGTGGGTGAAGGCGCCGGTCGGCTCCGCGAGGTGCGCCGCTGCCGTTTCGAAGCGGAGCGAGCGCCCTTGGTGATGCCAGCCGAAGGCGAGGCTGCCTGTGCCGCACAGCGAAAGCGGGTCGATGGCGGCGGGAAAGCGCAGCGTTACCTCGCCCGACGCCCGCCGCGCCGACGGATCGAGCAGGACCGAGGCCCCGACGACCCAGGCATCCGTCCCGGTTCCCGGCTGGAAATTCCCCGTGCATTCCGCAAGGCGCACCCCGGGGCGGGATGGGGCCGGCGACGGCAGCGCCGCACTATCGCTCGCCGTGCCTTCGAGCGCGACCGAGACGTTGGTCAGCCCCGAGCGCGCCCACCGGATTTCGAGCGACGATATCGCGGCACCGGACAGCCTGCGCGGCGGCCGGCCCGGCTCGCTGTGGCACAAGTCGAGCCGGGGCGGGGTGCTGGTCCATTGAAATCGCTTTTCGCGATCGTCGATCGCCGGGGCGCCGAAAGCCCCCGTCAGCCACAGCGCGATCGTTCCGGTTTCGAGCGGCGCGACGAGCCGGGAAGCGCTGCCTTCGAAGTCGGCGCTCATGACCGGGACATCGGCGGCGGCAGCGCCGTCGATACCCACCGACAGCGTGCCGCCGCGAACCCAGCGGCCGTCGACATAGGGGCCGTTCCAGACCTCGGCGATCTTACCGTCGACCACCCGAAATACCTCGATCCCGCACCATTTCCAGTTGGGGTCGCGGCCAGTGACGTTCCACACGAGGGTCACATATTCATCGTCGCCGGCAAGGACAACGGGTTCGAAGGTCGGCCGCAGATCCTCATAATTGTGCCGGATCCGGGCGATCTGTTCTTCGATGCCGAGGACGGCAACGCTGTTGGCGTCGTACCGGATCATGGGATCGGCACATAGTTCCGGGACCAGTTCGATCCGGCCCTTGTTCCATATTTCCAGATTGTACAGCGTCACGATCTCCAGTGCCGACCGCGTCATCTCGTCTCTCCCTGTCGTTGTCACGGTTGTCGCAAACACCCGGAGGCGCCACCAATCGATAATCGGGTCCATTTCATCGTCCGCGCCGATCAATCATCGCCTGCGCCGATCCCTTCCTCGCCAATTCCGATTGGTAGTCTCGCGGATCGCGCGGCAGCATCGTCCGATAAGGATCTGGGAAGGAACTGCCGGTGGGCGACCATGACGCGCCGCGATTGCTCGATCGCCATGACGATATCGATCCGGACTGGTTGACCCGGGTCCTCCGGGCCGCGGGCCATCGCGATGCCGAGGTAACATCGTTCGAAGCCCGGCCGATCGGCGCCGGTAATGTCAGCGAGACCTTATGCGTCGACCTGGCTTTCGCGGCGCCGACATTGGCCCCCGCCTCGGTCATCTGCAAATTTCGCAGCAGCGACGAGACGTCGCATGCGCATGGTATCGGTAGCGGCTCCTATCTCCGCGAGCTCGAAAGCTACCGGCTGCTGAGAGGCCGCGACGATGTCTGCCGCATCCCGGGGGTGCTGTGGGTCGACGGCCATGCCGAGAATATCAATCTGGTGATGGAGGATTTGAGTTCGACGGCGCGCGCGGGAAACCAGATCGACGGATGCGGGCTGGACGATGCGCGCAGCGTGATCACCGAACTCGCCAAGCTCCATCGGAGTTTCTACCCGATGGAGCGGGCCGAGGCGCCGGGCTGGGGGATGACGATGGCCGGAACCGCCGATTATTGGTCGGCGGCCGTCGACCGGGGGCTGGCCGTCATCAAGCGCGATGCCGCCGACCGGCTGAGCAGCCTCGAGATGGATACCGTCGCGGCGGCGGCGGCATCGGCGCGGGACTGGTACCGGCTGCCGATGGACCGCGGCACGCTGACCCATGGCGATCCGCGGGTCGACAATATCCTGTTCGGACCATCGGGCGCGGTGCTGATCGACTGGCAGATTACCGGCTGGCGCAATCCGATGCACGACGTCGGCTATTTCCTGTCGGGCAGCGTCACGGTCGAGAGCCGGCGCCTGTCCGAGCATGAACTGCTGCGGCTCTACGCCGATATATTCGGATCGGGCTATGAGCGGAGGTTGATCGAGCGCGACTATCGGCTCCAGTTGCTCAGCGGGTTGATGACGACGGTCGCGGCCTATGGCCTTCTTGCCTCCTCGCCCGAGGTCGACCGGCTCCTGATCACCTTGCTTCGGCGCAACGCTGCCGCTGCCGCCGATTGGGATTCGGTCGGCGCCTTCTCTCCGTAATCGGGCCGGGGCTGCGTCAGGCGCTCGCTGCGATCACCGCTTCGATTTCGACCAGCGCGCCGAAATGGAGCGGGCCGCAGGGGACGATCGAGCGGGCCGGACGGTGCGCGCCGAAAAAGGCGGCATAGGCGCGGTTGACCTCATCCCAGTGCGCGACGTCGGTGACGTAAACGGTGCAGCGGACGATATCGTCGATCCCGGCGCCGACGACGCGGCCGATTGCCGCGATGTTGGCAAGCGCGAAGGACACCTGCTCGGCAATGGGGACCGCCGCCGGATCGGGCGTGTCGCGCGTGACGCCGAGCTGGCCAGAGACGTAGAGCGTGTCGCGGTGGAGCATCGCCTGGACATAATGGCCGCCGGGCATCGGCGCATCGGCGCATCGTATTTCGGTCATTTTCTCGGTCATCAAGGATCTCCGGACAGGTTCACCAGCCGCCGGTCCGCGGCCATTGGTCGACGATGGTCCCGGCGCGCAGCACGTCGTAGGACGGATAGGCGGCGCAGGTCAGACAGGCGTGGTTGGGCAATATCCGGACGAGGCTGCCGATCGGCAGCCGGGCGAACCAGCTTGCGTCGGGGACGGGCACATTGCCATGTTCCTGATGCACGGTCGTCACGGCAAGCTCGCCGAGCGGTTCCAGCGTCGCCGCATCGCAGACCCGGCCATAGCCGGCATCGGGCATGAAACGGTTGGCGCCGACATCTTTCGACAGGGCGAGGGCGCCGGCATCGAGGATCAGGCTGGGGCCGCCGCGCTGGTGGCCGATCACCGTGGCGAGCACCGAGATGGCAAGGTCGTCCTCGCTGCAAATGCCCCGTGAGAGCTGCGCGAGATCGTGGAACAGATAGATGCCCGCGCGGACTTCGGTGACCCCGGCGAGATGCTCGGCGAAGAGCGCGGTCGGCGTCGAGCCGACGCTGACGATCGGGCATTTGTGGCCGTGCGAGCGCAGCAGTTCGGCCGAAGCGACCGCTGCCAGCCGCTCGGTCTCGGCCAGCACCCTGATCGGTGCAGGATCGTCGAAAGCGTAGGAATGGCCGGCGTGGGTCATCACACCCATCAGTTCGAGCCGCGGCGAAGCGGCTGCGATCGCATCGGCGATGGCGAGCAGCGCGTCCGAAGCGGGCTCGACGCCGCTGCGATGTTCGCCGCAGTCGACCTCGATGAGGAGGCCGAAGTGGGCGCCCAAGGCCGCCGCCTCGGCGCCGATCGCCACTGCCGTATCGCGATCGTCGATGACGAACAGGATGCGTGCGCCATGGTCGCGCTGGATTTGCGCGGCGCGGCCGAGCTTCGCCGGCGCGATCGCGGTCGAATAGAGGATATCGCGCCAGCCTGCGGCCGCGAAATATTCGGCTTCGGCCAGCGTCGAAACGGTGATCGGTCCTTGCTCGCCATCGGCGGCGACGCGCGCGACATCGGCCGATTTTGCGGTCTTGAGATGCGGACGAAGCGTGACCCCCAGATCGCGACAGCGCGCGCGCATGCGCGCCGCATTGCGTTCCAGCCGGTCCGCATCGAGCAGCAGGCGCGGGGTGTATAAACCTTCGAACATTGCAGTCGGATTCCTCACGCCAGCGTTACCAGCGGGTCCAGCGTGTCGGCAATAAGCAGCGGACGCGCCGTGTCGGCGACGAACGGCAGCCCGGCCCGGTTGTGCCAGAAAACGGACATACCGACCCCGGCCGCCCCCGGGATGTCCGCCGGCGAGCCCGCGACGAACAGCGTCCGTTCGGGGGCCGCGCCGAGCCGGTCGAGGGCGGCGCGGTACGCTTGCGGATGCGGTTTGTAAAAGCCGGCCTCTTCGGAGGTCATGACGACCGAAAAGGGAACGCCGACCTGCTCCGCCGCCTGCCGGCCGAGAGCGACCGAACAGTTGGTGACGACGCCGAGGCGCACGCCGCGAGCGGCGAGATCGCTGAGCACGCGTTGTACTTCGGGCCAGGGCCGGAGCATGTCCCAGCCCATGGTCAATGCCTCGGCCGCCGATGCAGCGACGCCCGCCTCGGCGGCCGCTTCGCGGACAAGGTCTTCATAGGGGCGATAGCTCCCGCAGCCATAGGTCAGCCTGAGATAGGCGCGGCGCCAGCGCAGTCCGTCGGCCGCCGATCCGGCGGCGTGATTCCAGACCGACCAGGAGTCGAGGAGTGCGGTAAGGAGGTCGAAGAGCACGGCTTCGACGGGGGCGGCCGATTTCATGGCGAGGGTCCAGGTTGTTGCGGCGCGGATGCGACGTCCGGGCCTGCGTTGAAGTCGGTTGCGATTAACAGGGCGCCGGTCCTGCCCGCCAATGCCTGTTGCTGATGGTTTCATGCCGCGCCGTAAGCATCGCAATTCGGCCTCTGTGCCCCGGCGCTTCGCGATCACGCCGACGCCAGTTTCCAGAAAGCTTCGGCCGATGGCGATTGCCGGCCGCGCGGACGATAGAGCCGGATGTCGACCGGAATGTCCCATTGCGTGTCGCCCGCGCGGACCAGCAAACCCTGCGCCAGATCGTCCTCGACGATGCTCAGCGGCAACCACGCCAGCCCCCGCCCGTCTCTGGCCATGCGCGCGAGGACGAGGGTGTGCGAGGTGAACACCGGCGTCAGGCTGGCGGGCGCTGCGTTCGTTCCGAGCATCGCCGATATGATCCGGTCCATGCCCGAGTCCGCGCCATAGGCGAGCAATTTGACCGGGACACCCGCATCCTCGGCAAGGGCATGGAGCGCCCCCCGGTCGCTTGCGCGCGGCGCGCTCACTGGCACCAGCGTGTCGGTGCCGAGCGATAGCGATTGAAAGCCCGCGCCGTCGAGTACCGACACGGCGGCCGGGTGGTAATAGCAAAGCGAGAAATGCGCCTTTCCGTTCAGCATGATCTGTTCGGACGCGCCCATATTGTCGGCGGTGAGCTGGATCGGGATGGCGGTGTCGGTCATCGACTGCAGCGTCGCGAGCCATTGCGGGAAGAAGGTCAGCGCCAGCGCGTGGGTGACGAGGATCTTCACCGTCGATGCCGATGTTCCCGCAATCTCCTGCACCTCGCGCCGGCCGTGCTCGATATCGCGCAAGACCGTTTCGGCGATGACGGCGAAGCGTTTTCCGGCGGGGGTCAGGACCATCTGATGGGTGGCGCGGTCGACAAGGTCGACGCCAAGCCAATCCTCGAGGGCGCGGATGCGGCGGCTGAAGGCGGGCTGGGTCACATGGCGTGCCGCGGCGGCGCGCGAGAAATTTCCCGCGCGGATCAGCGCGCCGAAATCTTCAAGCCATGCCATTTCCATCGTTCAGCCCTCCGGACGCCCCGAAGCTTCTAATATATTGCGCGCGATCGGCCACCCTCCGTGGCGTGCATGGATTGATCCATATTGCGCATTGGTCCTGTTGCGGTTCGGTCGGCAATCTGCACTGATCAAAGGATGTTTCGGGGAGCGTGCGATATGGGTCTCGGGATTGGGCGGCTTTTTCGTAACGGCGCCTGCGCCGCCGCGTTGGCGGTTGCGGCCTTCGGTGGCGGGGCTGTCTCCGGCCTGTCATCTCCGGCCTTCGCCCGTTCGGTCCAACCCGAAACGCTCGTGCCGCGCGACCTGCTGTTCGCTTCGCCGACCTATTCGGAACTGCAGATCAGTCCCGACGGCAAGCAACTGGCTTTTCTCCACCCGCTCGACGGGGTCCTCAACGTCTGGGTCGCTCCGATCGGCGACCCGGCGTCGGCGACGCCCGTCACGCGGTTCGACAACCGGCCGCCCGACGGCTTCCAGTGGAGCGCCGACGGGCGTTTCATCCTGATCCTCAAGGACGTCGGCGGCGAAGAGCATAGCCAACTCTGGATCGCCAACCTCGAGAAGAAGACGGTTATCAATGCCACCGCCGATCCTGCGGTGCAGACGAAGATCGTCAAGGTTTCGAAACGCCGGCCGGGCGAAATCCTCGTCGGCATGAACATCCGCGACCGCCGCTATCGCGACATTTATCGGATCGACCTCGCGACCGGCGCGCGCACCGAGGTGTTCCGCAACGCGCCCAATTATATCGACGTCGTTGCCGACCCCGATTTCAACATCCGTCTGGGCGTGCGCGGCAACCCCGATGGATCATCGACCTATTTCCGCCTCGACCCGGCTGGACCGCAGGAATTCATGACGATCCCGCTCGCCTCGCTCCGCAATTCCAAAGTGCTGGGGCTCGATGCCGAGGGGAAATTGAGGATGCTCGACAGCCGGGGCGGCGACAAGGCGGGCCTTGTCTCGATCGACCTCGCGACCGGCAAGAAGACGCTGCTCGCCGCTGCCGGGCGCGCCGATATCGTCGATCCGCTGCTCGATGAGGAAAGCGGCGCGTTGCTCGCGACGCGCGAAGACCCGCTGGTGAGCGAATGGACTGTGAGGGCGGACAGCGCGCGCGCCGAGTTCGCGGCGCTCGAGGCCGCCGCCGCGGGACCGTTCAAGATCGTCGGGCAGACGCCCGACAATGCGCGCTGGCTGCTCCTCGAAACGGTACCGAACCGCCCCGATCGTTATAGCTGGTGGAATCGTGAAGAGAGGAGGCTGGTGCCGCTGCTGTCGACCCGGCCCGACCTCGAACAGCGTGCACTCGCGCGCCGCATTCCAGTCACCATCGCCTCGCGCGACGGGCTGACCCTGCCGAGCTATCTGACGCTTCCGGCAGATGCGAAACCGGGTGCGGACGGCATGCCCACGGCACCGGTTCCGCTCGTGCTGCTCGTCCATGGCGGCCCTTGGCTGCGCGACGATCTGGCGTTCGATCCGCAGCACGCCTGGCTCGCCGATCGCGGCTATGCCGTGCTGTCGGTGAACTTTCGCGGTTCGGGCGGTTTCGGCAGCGACTTCATGTCGAAAGGCGACCGGAAATGGTCGGAAACGATGCACGACGACCTGCTCGACGCGGTGCAATGGGCGACCGACAAGGGCGTGACCGCGAAGGACAAGGTGGCGGTGATGGGGCTATCTTACGGGGGTTATTCGACGCTCGTCTCGCTGAGCTTCACCCCCGACCGCTTCCAGTGCGGTGTCGATCTGGCGGGGCCGAGCAACCTGACGCGGCTGATCGGGGCAATGCCCGACTGGTGGACCTGGCAGCGGCCGCAATTCGTCAACCGGGTCGGCGATCCGACCACGAAGGAAGGCGCCGCCGACCTGATGCGGCGCTCGCCGATCGCGCGCGTCGATGCGATCGTCAAGCCGCTGCTCGTCACCAACGGCGCCAACGATCCGCGCATCTTTCCCGACCAGTCGCAGGAGATCGTCGATGCGCTGAAGGCGCGCGGCAAGCCGGTGACCTACGCCTTTTATCCCGACGAAGGGCATGTCTATGCGAAGGACGCGACCAACATCTCCTTCGCGGCGATCGCCGAACATTTCCTGTCGCAATGCCTCGGCGGTCCGGCCGAACCCTATGGCGACGATCTCGCGGGTTCGCGGGTCGAGCTGAAGGCCGGGGCGGCGCTCGTGCCGGGGCTCGAACAGGCGTTCAAGAAAACGGGAAGCGCGGCGGTCGCCGGGCAATAGTCCGGCTCAGGGTTCGCCCAGATATTGCGCGAGGCCCGCGTCGAGCGGCGGCCGCCGTCCGGCCGCCTCGGCAAGGTCCATGCGCAGGAAGGCGTTCTGGACATAGCGGATGCCCGCCCAGCGCAGCGGTTCGCCCTCCCAGTTCGGCGCTTGCGCGCGGATATAGGGCGCGTTCGCGTCCGGCTTCTGGCCGAGGACCAGCCCGGCGAGGGCGCGGGCGCAAATCGCGCTCGTGATGACGCCGTGGCCGGTATAGCCATAACTGTGGCCGATCCGGCGCGCCGGATCGAAATAGACGGTCGGCAGCCAATCGCGCGCGATGCCCAGATAGCCCGCCCAGCGATGCGTGAAGTCGACGTCCGCGAGCAGCGGCCACCATTCGACGAGCCGGTCGCGAATCCAGTCGAAATTCGCATGGTCGCGCAGCGCGGCCTCGGACATGTCCGAACCGTAGCGATAGGGGGCGCCGCGGCTGCCGAACAATATGCGCCCGTCGGCGGTCCGGGTCAGATAGTTGGTCGTATTCACATAAGAACTGAGGCATTCGCCGCCCGACCAGCCGATTTCATCCCATTGTCCGGCGCTGAGCGGCGCGGTGAGCATGATCGTCGATGCCATCGGGATCAGCCGGCGGCGGTAATCGGGGAGGCCGGTCAGATAGGCCTCGCCCGCGAGCAGGATCGCGCGGCGCGCGCGGAGCGTCCCGCCGGCGGTGACGAGCGCGGGTCGGGCGCCGTCTTCGACGTGCAGCACGTCGGTGCCTTCATAGATGCGCGCGCCGCGCCACTCGACCGCGCGGGCGAGACCGCGCACGAGGCGGCCGGGGTGGATCGTCCCGCCGGCGTCGAGGCGCATCCCGCCATGAACATGGGTCGCGTGCACCAGTGCTGCGGCCTGCGCCGCATCGAGCAACTCGCAGCCGTCCTCCATGCCGAGCTTGCCATAGGCCGCGAAGGATTTCTGCAACGCGGGCAATTGCGCCGCGCTGCGGGCGAGGGTCAGGACACCCGCCGGGTTGAAATGCGCGTCGATGCCTTCTTCTGCGCAAATCCGGCCGACTTCGTCCACCATCGCTTGCTGCGCCAGCAGGATGGCGCGGGTGGTCGCGACCCCGTAACGCCCGATGAGCGCCGACGGGTTGATCGGAAAGCGCGGCGAACACCAGCCGCCGTTGCGGCCCGATGCGCCGAAGCCGCAAAATTGCCGCTCGACGATGGCGATCGAAAGGCCGGGATTGCTCTGGAGGAGGAACCATGCGGTCCACAGTCCGGAGAAGCCGCCGCCCAATATGGCGACATCGACGCTTTCGTCGCTCGTCAGCGCCGCGCGCGGGGTCAGGTCGTCAGCGCAACTGGCGAGCCAGTAACTGCCGATGTCGGCGGGGGAGACGGCCGCGGTCACCACCCCGGCGCCGTTACCGGACCGGCGGCCGGTATTCGAGCGTCATGCTCGACGCCGCGGTCTTGCGGATCTCGTCGGGGACCAGCGTGATCTTCTTGAGCTCGTTGGTCTCGTGCATCAGCGTCTGGTCGGCAAGGTTCGGATTGCCCTTGCCCTTGGGATCGATGAACAGATTCTGCCCGCCCGCATCGACGACCGAATAGAGCGCGCGCCGGTCGCGCCCGATTTCCATCAGCCCGACCCAGCTTTCGCCGCCATTGTGCGGCGCCATGGTCGGGCCGAGCCCGAGCACTGCCGACAGGCGGCGTTCGGGCGCATCCTCGGCCATTTGCGGGCGGTCGGGCGTTTCGAGCGAGGCGTCGAAATATTTCCAGAAGATCGGCTGCTTCCACTCGGCCATATCTTTGCCGGGGAAACGGGCCTTGACCTCGGCGAGCGTCGCCTTGATCGTATCGATCATCGCCGCGGTGCGGTCGCGCCCGCCGAAATAGTCGACGCTGAGCGGCGCCCCGGCGGCATCGCCCTGAAAGGCACGCAGCAACAGGCTGGATTGATAGGTCAGATAGCGATCGGCGTCGATCGCACGCCACCAGTCGCCCATATCGTCGCCGAATATGATCTTCGGCGCGATCTGGAGCCAGCTACGATAGAGGGTGAGGCCCGGATTGTCGTATTTCTGGTCGCCGTCGCGGTCCTGATACAGGCCGTTGAAGCTCAGCATATATTCGCCGGCGCGTTTGACCTCGGGATCGTCGCTCGCCGCGATGGCTTTCCGGATATAGGGGGCGAAGAAATCGGGCGCCGCCTGATTGCGGTCGACCGCGCCGAGCGCGTTGAAGATCTTGCCGTTGAACTCGCGCATGTCGAGCAGGGTCAGCGACTGGCCATTCTTCGCGAGCCGGTCGCCGAGCCAGGTGCGGAAGGTCGCGCCGATCCGGGCATTGTCGCCTTCCTGCGACCAGCCCGTCGCCTTGCTGTTCCACGACATGAAATAATGCTGCTTCGGATTGATCATGTGCGGCTTTTCGGCGGGCGTCAGGAAGCCAGACCATTCATATTCGCCGGTGCCGGGGGTGGGCAGGCGCGGGTCGACCCCGGCCGCCTTCTTGGGCAGCGCGCCCGCCTCGAAATAGGCGATCGTGCCATCCTCGCCGCCGTAACAGGCGCCCAGATTCCAGCCGAGCCGGTCGACGCCCTTTTCGCGGAACTCGGCAAGGCTTTTCGCGCGGCCCATTTCGGCAAAGGCGACCCATGTGTCGAGCTCGCGGCCGTGCACCCCCATCTGCTGCGAATAGGCGGTGCCGTTGTCGGCATCCCACGCGATCACCGGGCCGTGGATCGTCCACGCGACCTCATGGGTGACGGGCGCTGCATCCTTGACCCGGAAGGTCTCGGTACGGTGCTCCATCTTCTTCCACGCGCCCTTGTACCAATATTCGTAACGGTTCTTCGGGTTCAGTTTTTCGGCGAAGGTCGTCCCCGCTTCGCTGCTGCCCGAAACGAGCAGCCAGCCATGCTGCGCCCCGCGCCCCATCGTCGGCACGCCCCAGCCGGTCGAGCCGAAGCCGGCATTGTCGAAGCCGCCGCCCTTCAGGTGGATTTCGGGGCCGTCGGCGGTCGCCTCCAGCATCAGCACATTGCCGCTGGCCGATTTTTGCGGACCGATCACCATACAGCGGCTCATGCCCTTTACCGGCTCGGTCGGCGCGGCTTGTGCCGCGGCCGATGCGACGCCGCCGCCCGGCAGCTGAACGGGCGCAAGGACGGCCGCCGGGACCGCGCGCGCCGGGGCGAGGTCGTCGCCGGCGGGGATCGTCGTCGGCGAATCGGGGTCGGAGATCGGGACGACGTCGTTGAAAATCTGCCAGGCTTTTTCGGCGCCGTAGCGTTCGGTCATCGCTTTCAGAAATTCGAGGTTGCGGATTTCATAGGTGTCGCGGCCGAGCGGCGCGGCGGTGATCAGCGCCAGATATTCGGCAAGGCTCCAGCGCGTCGGCTTGATCCCCCAGCGGACGAACTCCAGCGGGGTCAGATGTTCGGGGTCGGCGTTCACTTCGTCGATGCGCTTGTTGATCCCGTCGACCATCGCGCGGATCATCTTGCGATGCTCGGGCGCGAGCGCATTGTAGCGCTGCATCAGGACCGCATCGGACAGCTTGCGGCCGCGCATGACCTTGTCGGTGTCGAGCGCCGATGCCCCCACCAGTTCGGCGCGGCGCCCCTGCGTATTGTGCCGCGCCAGTTCCATCGCGGCGAGGCGGTCGCTGGCAATTGCGTAGCCGGCGCCGAACATCACGGCGTCCGAGGTTTCGGCCTCGACGTGCGGCACGCCGAAACCGTCGCGCGAAATTATGACCTTCTCCTGCGCCTGCGCGGTTGGCGCCATCGCCAGCAGGAGGGCGGCGGAGCCGTGGAGCAGGGCGGCAGTCGAACGGCGCATCTAAATCTTCTCCTGTTATTTCGGCAAAAATGCCTCGGCCAGCGCGACCCACAACGCCGCACCCGTCGGCGAAATGCTGTCGTCATAGGCATAGTGCGAATTGTGGAGCATCACCGATCCCGGCCCCTCGTCGCCGTTGCCGAGCAGCAGGAAGCAGCCGGGCACGACATCGAGATAGCGCGCGAAATCCTCGCCCCCCATTCCGGGCGCGTCGAGGTCGACGAAACGCTCCGGGCCGACGACGCCGATCGCGATATCGCGCACCTTCGCATAAAGATCGGCCGGGTTGTGCAGGGCAGGGTAGCCGCGCTCGTAATCGAGTTCGGCGGTGGCGCCGAACGAGGCCGCGACCCCGGTGACGATCTCGCGCAGCCGCTTCTCCACCGCATCCTGGCTGGCGCGCGACAGCGTACGCACCGTGCCGCCCATCCGCGCTTCGTCGGCGATGATGTTGAAGGCGGTGCCGGCCTCGACCTTGCAGATCGACACCACCGCGGCGTCCATCGGGTCGGTGTTGCGCGCGACGATGCTCTGCACCGCGATGACGATCTGCGCCGCGACGAGGACCGGATCGATGGTGAGGTGCGGTCGCGCGGCGTGGCCGCCCTTGCCTGTCACGACGATCTCGAACTTGTCGGCGGCGGCATAGAGCGCGCCCGCCCGCCCGGCGAGCTTGCCGGCGGCGATGCCGGGGCGGTTGTGGATGCCGAAGATCGCCTCCATCGGAAAGCGCTCGAACAGCCCGTCGCGGATCATCGCGCTGGCGCCGCCGTCGGGGTCGCCGGCCGGCCCCTGATAACCGAGCGATTCCTCGGCGGGCTGGAAGATCAGGTGGACCGCGCCGTCGAAATTGCGCGTTGCGGCGAGATGCTTCGCGGCGCCGAGCAGCATCGTGGTGTGGCCGTCGTGGCCACAGGCGTGCATGACGCCGGGCGTGCAGCTTTTGTGATCGGACTCGGTCAATTCGGTCATTGGCAGCGCATCGATATCGGCGCGGATACCGATGGCGCGTTCGGATGCTCCGGCGCGGATCGTCGCGACGATTCCGGTGCCGCCGATGCCGGTGTGGACCTCGTCGACCCCGAATTCTTCGAGCAGGTCGAGGATGAAGCGGACGGTACCCTGTTCGTGAAAGCCAAGTTCGGGATGCTGGTGAATATGCCGGCGCCAGGCGGTCATGTCGGCTTCGAGTGATGTCAGGTCAACGGACATGGGGAACCACCTCCTGGCGCGGCGAGGTGAGACTAGGGACAGGGCCGGCCCGACCCCAATGCCGATTGGACATGCTTATATGTTCCGCTGCGATTTTCATGGTTCCGCTCCGTCAGGGCACCGTATGGGCCGCGACCTGATAATATACCTGCGCGTGCGGGCCGAGCGGAAGGTCGAAGCCGACCCATGCCACCACCATGAGGATGCCCGTCGCCATGAAGCACAGCGCATAGGGCAGCATCAGCGCGAGGAGCGAACCGACGCCCATCGATTTGTCCCAGCGCTGGCAAAACACGAGGACGAGCGGGAAATAGCTCATCAGCGGCGTCATGATGTTGGTGTAGCTGTCACCCATCCGGTATGCGGCGGTCGTCATTTCGGGGCTGATGCCGAGCAGCATGAACATCGGCACGACCACCGACGACAGCACGCTCCACTTCGCCGTCGCCGATCCGATGAACAGGTCGAGCAGCGAGGAGAGCAGCAGCACGCAGACGAGCAGGAGCGGGGCGGGCAGGCCCATCCCCTGCAGCTTTTCGGCGCCGCTGATCGCGACGATCGGCCCGATGCCCGACCAGTTGAACATCGCGACGAAATGCGCGGCGAAGAAAACGAAGACCAGATAGGGCGCGATCGTCTTCACGCCTTCGCGCATCATGGCGATGATGTCGTTGGAGTTTTTGACCGTTCCGACAGCGCGCCCGAACACCGCGCCGGTGAGCAGGAACAGCAGAAACAGCGCGGCGATGATCGAGCCATAGAGCGGTTGCAGCCGGATCGGCCCTTCGGCGCTCTGGTCGATGAAGGGGCTATAGCCGGGCAAAAGGCAGAGCGCGGCAAACAGCGCGACGACGAACAGCGCCGCGAGACCGGCGTGACGGAGCCCGCGCCGCTCGTCGTCGCTGAGGTCGCCTTTTTCCAGATCGGCGCGCAGTTCGTCGTCGACCGGCTCGTTCCAGGTGCCGAGCCGCGGTTCGACGATCCGGTCGGTGACGAACCAGACGATCGGCGTGAAGAAAATCACGATGCCAAGGATGAAATACCAGTTGCCGAGCGGGTTCATCGTCCAGCCGGGCTCGACAATCCGCGCCGCTTCCTGCGTGAAGCCGAACAGCAGCACGTCGAGCTGGCCGGGCATGATATTCCCTGCATAACCGCCGGACACCGCGGCCAGCGCTGCCGCAATCCCGGCGAGCGGATGGCGCCCGACCGAGGCGAAGAGGACGGCGGCCATCGGGATCAGCACGACATAGGCGGCGTCGGCGGCATGGTGCGAGACCATGCCGACCACCGCGATGATCGGGGTCATGTAGCGGCGCGGCGTGTTGCGCAGCGAGCCGCGGATGAGCGCGAAGAACATCCCCGACCGTTCGGCGACCGCGGCGCCCATCATGATCGTCAGGACGATGCCGAGCGGCGTGAAGCTCGCATAGGTCTTCGGCATTTCGGTAAACAGCCGCGCGATATTCTCGGCCGAGAAGAGGCTGGAGGCGCGATAGGTGAGCATGCCGTTCGCGAGTTCGGCGTTGGCGGGGGCGGTCTGGCCCGAATAGGGCAGCGACGCGCTCCATCCGAGTGCCGCACCGAGTGCCGAGACGAGCATCAGCGCGACAATCAGATAGATGAAGATGATCGTCGGGTCGGGAAGCAGGTTGCCGGCCCGCTCGACAAAGCCGAGGAAACCCCTCTGGCGGGCAGGACGGATCGTTTCAGCGGTCATCATTGCCCCTCCTGCCGGGCCGGTATCGCGTTGTTGTCCGCAAACAATATGAGGCCCGCGTCCATGACGCGAGCCTCATTGCTGTCGGCCGAAATCAGAAGTTCACTTCGAGCCCGAGCCGGACGACCGGCCCGAACTGATCGAAGCCGCCCCCCGACGGATCGATGACCTGAACCGATTCCATCACCGGCAGCTTGACGTTGAACAGGTTGCTGACACCGAACGAGAATTTGGCTTCCTGCCGCCCGTTCATCGGCAGCGTGTAGGATCCCGAAATATCGTTGTAGAAGCGCGAACCCGTCTTGCGCGGCGCGATGAGTTCGCGGCTGATCCCCGGCGAGATGTCGGTCAGGCTCTGGCTCGACTGATAGCGGCCCTGCCAGCCCAGCGTTAGCGGGCCGTTCGAATAGGTCAGCCCGACGACCCCCTTATATTTGGGGTAGCCGTAAAAGCCTTCGAGCACGGTGTAGAGATCGGGGCGCGCCTGGAAGGTATAGGTGCGCAGCCGGTGCAGATAGGTGAAGGCCAGATTGGTCGAGATCTTTCCGTTGCCCACCGGGAGGGTGTAGAAGATCTGCGTGTCGAGGCCCGAGGTTTCCAGCTTCGACGTGTTGACATAGGTGCTGTTGCCGCCGGTGATGCCGAAATAGTTCGGGCTGGCAGTGTTCATGTCGCGGGTGATCAGCGAACAGAGATCCGGATCGGGCCCGCCGGCGCGATCGACGCAGTTTTCGGCGATCTGCTGCGGGCTGAGGAAGCTGATCGCGTCGTCGATCTGGATGTTGAACCAGTCGGCCGAAATTTGCAGGCCGGGCAGGAAGGTCGGGGTCAGGACGATGCCCGCCGTCCAGCTGTCCGACACTTCGGGGCGCAAATTCTGGTTACCCGAGACGATGAAGGGCACCCCGATCCCGCCGTTCAGTGGCACGAACCCCGCCGGGCGGCCGAGCGCGGCGCAGTTGGCGGCGCGGTTCGGATTCTCGCCGATATTGGTTTGCGAACAGGGGTCTTCGACGTTGGTCGTTTGCCCTTCGCTGGGGCGGAAAGCCTCGAAGATATTCGGGGCGCGGATGGCGCGGCTGATCGTCGCGCGGAGGCGCAGGCCGTCGGTCGGCTCCCAGATGCCGCCGACCTTCCACGAGGTCGCCTGTCCGGCATGGCTATAGTCGGCGTGGCGCACCGCGCCCTCGATCGACAGCAGCTTGGTGAACGGCATGTCGGTCAGGATCGGGATGCTGAGCTCGCCGAAGAATTCGGTGACGTGATAGCCGCCTTCATAATCCTGCGTCGCCGCCTGATTGGTGAAGCCGCCCTTGACCAGGGGATCGGTGGTGCGGCCGTTGCGTTCCTTGCGATATTCGGCGCCGATCGCGAAACCGATCGCGCCGCCGCCCGGCATGGTCAGGAATTTTTCGCTGTCGCCGGCGAGCGAGAAGCCGGCCGTCGTCTGGCGGATGAAAGCATTCGAGACCGTCGTCGCGGTGACGAAATCGCGCGCCGCCTGCGAGCTGTTGACCGAACCGAAGGGATCGAACGGCGCGCAGGTGCCACCGCCCTGGATGTTCGGGCGCACATAGCCGACCGGCTGCAGCGCGGGCACATCCATCCGGCAGCGGATCTCGTTGGTCGCCGGATCGACCACCGCGTCGATCGCGGCGAGCAGGTTGGGAACGACCAGACGGTTATAGCCGATGAACTTCGCCTTGGTGCGGCCATAGGTGCCGTAGATGTCATAGCGAAGGTCGGCGAAGCCGGTTTCGAATTCGCCCTTCAAGCCGCCGACGAACGACAGGCTGTTGCGGTCGACCTGGCTGTAACGGAGGCCAAGGTCGGTGAAGAGGCGGTCGAGCCGCAGGGTGGTGGCCCCCGCCGCGAGCAGGTCGTCGCGGAAATCCTCGTTGAGGAACGCGTTTTCGGCGACGTTGATCGCCAGCCCCGTCCGGATTACCGGCTGGCCGCGGCCATAGCTCGACGTGTTGTTATAGTCGGCGCCGAAATAGGCGGTGACGTTGTCGCTGATGTCATAATGGGCGCTGAGGTTGAGGTTGTAGCGCTCGATATCGGGGACGAGCGAGATCGAATCGTCGAACCGGAAACAGGCGGTGCCGCAGTTTTCGAAGATGCCGAACAGGCTGCCGTCGCTCAGGCTCGGCGTCGGAAAGGGCCGGGGCGTGCCGTCGTCGTTGAAGACGAAGCGCCCGAGGCCGCCGGTGTCGTTGCTAAAGCCGACGACCCCGTAGCCGGAGAAGCGCAGCGCTTCGCCGCCGGGGACGACGATCATGTCGGGGATGCCGTCGTCGGGACCGGTATCGGCCGGATTGAGCATCGCGACGTAATTTTTCATCCCCGCCTGCTTCGGCGTGATTTCCTTCACCTTCGCATAGTCGCCGGCAATGGTGATATTGCCGCGCCCTTCGCTGAAATTCATGCCGGCAACAAGGCTGGCGCCATAGGTCAGCCCTTCGCCGCCGCGCGTCGGCTGCGATCCGTTGAACGAGATGCGGACACCGTCGAAATTATCCTTGAGGATGATGTTGACGACGCCCGACACAGCGTCGGAACCATAGATCGCCGAGGCGCCGCCGGTGATCACTTCGATGCGCTCGATCAGATTGGGGTTGATCGAATTGAGATCGATCGCGGTGCTGTCGGTCGCGCCCGCGACGCGGCGCTTGCCGTTGACGAGCACCAGCGTGCGGTTCGATCCGAGGCTGCGCAGGTCGACGAGCGCAAGGCCGCCGCTATTTTCACCGCGCGAGCCCGACGCGCCGGTCTGCTGGCTCTGCTGCATGCTGCCCGAAAAGCCGATCGACGGCTGCTGCGCGAGCGCGCGGCCGATGTCGAACTGGGCGTTGTTGTTTTCGAGCGTATCCGACGAAACGACGCCGACCGGGGTCGGCAGGTCGAGGACCGGACGGCCGATGCGCGACCCCGTCACGACGATGTCGTTACCGTCCGTAACGCCCTGTTCGTCGACCGGTTCGGCGACGTCCTGTGCGTTCGCTGCGCCCGCCAGACTCGCGAAAAGGGAGATTGCGAGGATGGAAGTGGAAATTCTAAGCTTGCCGCAAGAGGCTGCCGTTGCCGGTCCCTGGATCATGTTTTTTCTCCGCCCTGAACCCCTGCCAAAGCCGTTCGTTTGCCGGATAGTGCAAGGGCCCATCCTGTCTATGGACATGCGGTCATCGATCCCAATGCCGGTTCGACATAGAATCATTCGTGCGATGCGGGCGGGGTTGGCGCAGCTTTGTTGCGCGCGCTTTCAGGCGGCTTCCGACCTGATCCGATTCTTCAGTGACGTCCAGAAGGCCTCGACGCTCGGGCTTCGCCGCGCGATCGGTTTATAGATGCGGATTTCGATCGGGACGTGCCAGCTCGCATCGCCCGCCGCGACAAGGCGTCCGCTTTCGAGATCTTCGCCGGCAAGGCTGAGCGGCGCCCAGCACAGCCCGCGGCCGTCGCGGGCCATCGACAGGAGCGCGGTCGCCATATGCGACCGGAAAACCGTGCGCAGCGCCGCCGAGCCTGCGGAGATCACCTGCGCCGCCTGCAGGATGCGCCCCATGCCCGACTTGTCCTCGAATTCCAGATAGGGGAGCGGCTGGTCGCCCGACCCGGGCAGGCGATGCGCCGGCGATCCGTCCTCGGCGGGCGCCGCGACCGGGAGCAAGACGTCCTGTCCGAGGAGGAGCGACGCAAAACCGGCCGGATCGAGGCGGTGCGCCGCCGCGGTATGGTGATGGCACAGAAGGAAGTCGGCCTTTCCTTCGAGCATGAAGCGCTCGCAAGCGACCATATTGTCCGCGATCAGCGTGATCGTTCCCGCTTCCTGGCCCTCGCTGAGGCTGCGGAGCCACGACGGGAAAAAGGTCGTCGATAGCGCGTGCGTCGAGGCGAAGCGGATTTCGTTGCTGAGCGTCCCGCCGATTTCGCGGACATGATCGCGCCCGAGCGTCAGCCGCCGCAATATCTCTTCGGCGAGGATACGAAAGGCCTGACCCGCTTCGGTGAGGGCGATCCGGTGCGTATCGCGATCGACCAGCGTTGCGCCGACCCAGTCCTCAAGCGCGCGGATGCGGCGGCTGAAGGCCGGCTGGGTCAGGTTGCGCGCCTCGGCGGCGCGGGAGAAATTGCCTTCATCCGCGAGTTTGATGAAGTCCTCGAGCCACATGATATCCATTTGATTCCACTCGTCGCATCAATTGATACTGTCCCGGCATTGGCATAGCCAGAACCGTGCACGGTAAGCCCAGCCCCGCAAGACCGCAGGAAGGGTAGAAGAATGTCGGCGCCCAAAACGCTTTACGACAAGATCGTCGACGAACACCGCATATTATCTTTCGACGAATCCGGCGGCGCTGGCGAACGATTGTTGCTCTATATCGATAGAACGGTGCTCAACGAATATACAAGCCCCCAAGCGTTCAGCGGCCTCCGCGCCGCCGGGCGTACCCCCTGGCGACCCGCGGCATCGCTGGGCGTGGTCGATCATGTCAATTCGACGAATCCGGATCGCGAGGCGGGGCAACTCGACGATGGTGCGCGCCGCCAGATCGAATATCTGGGCGAAAACGGCCGCGATTTCGGAATCGAGATCTTCGATCTTTTCGACCCGCGGCAAGGGATCGAGCATGTCGTGATGCCTGAACTGGGGCTGGTGCTGCCGGGCATGGTGATTGCGGCGGGCGACAGCCATTCGACGACCTATGGCGCGTTCGGGGTCGTCGGCTTCGGCATCGGCACCTCGGATATCGAGCATCTGCTGGCGACGCAGACGCTCGTCTATCGCCGCCTCAAGACGATGCGGATCACCGTCGACGGGACGCTGGCGCCGGGCGTGACGGCGAAGGACCTCATCATGGAGGTCATCCGGCGGATCGGTGCCGACGGGGCGGCGGGACATGCCGTCGAGTTCGCCGGGACCGCGATCGACGCGCTCGGCGTCGAGGCGCGCATGACGATCTGCAATATGGCGGTCGAATGCGGCGCGCGCGTGGCGCTGATGGCGCCCGACGACAAGGTGGCGGCCTATATCGAGGGCTGTCCGCGCGCGCCGTCGGCCGAGCTGTTCGCGCGGGCGCGTGTCGAATGGGATGCGCTGCGCAGCGACCCCGGCGCCCGCTTCGACAAGGAGCTTTCGCTGAGCGCCGGCGATATCCCGCCGATGGTAAGCTGGGGCACCAGCCCCGACCAGTCGCTCGCGATCACCGGCCGCGTTCCCGATCCGGACGATCTGCCGCCCGAACGCCGCGCCGACGCGGTGCGCGCAATGGCCTATATGGGCCTCGCGCCGAACATGGCGCTGCAGGAGATCGCGATCGATCGCGCTTTCATCGGATCGTGCACCAATGCCCGCCTGTCGGATCTTCGCGACGCGGCGGAAATCTTGCGGGGGCGCAAGGTCGCCCCCGGCGTGCGGGCGATGATTTCGCCGGGCAGCAGCCATGTGCGCAGCCTTGCCGAAGCCGAAGGCATCGACCGCATCTTCACCGAGGCGGGCTTCGAATGGCGCCGGTCGGGCTGTTCGCTGTGCCTCGCGATGAACGACGACAGCCTTGCGCCCGGGGAAAGATGCGCGTCGAGCACCAACCGCAATTTCGAAGGGCGGCAGGGGATCGGCGGGCGTACCCACCTGATGAGCCCGGCGATGGTCGCCGCGGCGGCCGTCATGGGGCGGCTCGCCGACGTGCGGACACTCGCCGCGGCGGAGCTGGCTCGATGAAGGGGTTCGTCCGCGAAACGGGACGCGTGGCCGCGATGCCCGGCGCCAATATCGATACCGACGTGATCATGCCGAAAGCGTTTCTGAAGGGCATCGACCGGTCGGGGCTTGCGGTGGGGCTTTTTCACGACCTGCGTTTCGACGAAGACGGCGCGGTGCGGAGCGACTTCATCCTCAACCGTCCCGATATGGCGGACACCCGCTTTCTGCTCGTCGGACCCAATTTCGGCTGCGGATCGTCGCGCGAGCATGCGGTGTGGGGCATGCTGCAATATGGCATCAGGGGGATTATCGGCTCGTCATACGGCGCGATCTTTGCCGACAATGCAGCGAACAACGGATTGCTCCTGCTGTCGTTGCCCGTCGCGGAGGTCGCCGCGCTGGCGGCGCAGCTTCAAGACGGCGCAGGGGACATGACGATCGATCTCGAAGCGCAGCGGATCGAGACGGGCGCTGAGGCGACCGGTTTCGACATCGAGCCCGCCACGCGGCGCGCGCTGATGCTCGGCCTCGACCGGATCGGCGAGACGCTGACCCACGCCGATCGCATCCGGGCGTTCGAGGAGGCCTATCTCGCGCGCAAGCCTTGGCTTATGGATGCGGGAAGCGATGAGCGTATATCCTGAATATCCCGACCTGCTGCCCGGCTTTCGCTGGCAGGACATCGACGCTGGCGGGGTCCGCATCCGTGCCGCCGTGGGTGGGGCGGGGCCGCCGCTGCTGTTGTTGCACGGGCATCCGCAAACGCACCTGACGTGGCACAAGGTTGCACCGGAACTTGCCAAGCGCTTCACCGTCGTCGCGACCGATCTTCGCGGCTATGGCGACAGCGAAAAATTGCCCGGCGACGCCGACCATCGCAATTATTCGAAGCGGGCGATGGCGGCCGACCAGGTTGCGGTGATGGCGGCGCTCGGCTTCGCACGGTTCGACGTCGTCGCGCATGATCGCGGCGCGCGCGTCGCGCACCGGATGGCGCTCGACCATCCGGATCGCGTCGGGCGGCTCGTGCTGCTCGATATCGCTCCGACGGCGACGATGTATGCCGAGACCAGCCGCGATTTCGCGACCCGCTATTTCTGGTGGTTTTTCCTTATCCAGCCGTTCGACCTGCCCGAACGGATGATCGCCGCCGACCCCGATCATTTTCTCGACCGCCACCTTTCCGGTCAGATCAAGATCGACGGCTCGCTCGACCCGCGCGTCGTCGCCGAATATCGCCGCTGCTACCGCGATCCCGCGACACGCCACGCGATCTGCGAGGATTATCGGGCGGCGGCGGGCATCGACCTCGACCATGATGCCGCCGATGCCGACCGGCTGATCAAAGCGCCGCTTCTCCTCCTCTGGGGCGGTCTCGGCACGGTGGGAAGCCTGTTCGACGTCCTCGCAAGCTGGCGGCCGAAGGCGCGCAGCGTGCGCGGCCGCGCCCTGCCTTGCGGCCATAGTCCGCAGGAAGAGGTGCCCGACTTGTTGCTCGCCGAACTGGACGCCTTTCTCGCCGCCTGACGCGTTTAAGGCTCCGTCAGGACCCGCGCAAAGCGGCCGAAATGCCCGCCAGTCCGCCCTCCAGCTCCTCGGCGGTCGGCCAGCCATAGCCGAGCCGGAAATAGCGGTCGGACATTTCGAACCAGTGTCCGGGCCCGACATAGGTGCCGTGATCCTCGAGCAGCCGGCGGTAGAAGCCTTCGGTGCCGCCCGGCGGATCGGCTTTCATACGGGGGAAGCACACGACGCCGCCCGAGGGACGAACCCATTCGAGCAGGTCTTCGCCCTCGATCCACGCGGCGATCCGGTCGAGCCGCCGCCGCCATTCGGCCAGCGTCGGTGCGAGGAAGGCGTCGCGGCGCTGCAATATATGTTCGGCGACCCATTCGTTGATCACGCTGCCGCAGATGCTGATCTGCTCCTTGGCGGCGAGGAATATCTCCTGCAGCCCGGGATCGGTGTTGATGATCCAGCCGACCCGGATGCCGGGGACGCCATAGGCTTTTGACAGCGAGGACACGCTGATGACATGCTTGCCGAGCGTCGCCGCCATCGGCAGTTTGCCGGTCAGCGACAGGTCGCGATAGGTTTCGTCGACCAGCAACAGGCAGCCGCGCTCGGCGGCGAACCGGGCGATCCGGCGCAATTCCTCTTCGCTGACCGTCACCCCCGTCGGGTTATGCGGGCAGGTGATGCTGATCAGCCGGGTGCGCGGCGTGACCGCGGCCGCCAGCCGTTCGACATCGAGGGCAAATCCATCCTCGAATGTCAGATCGACGAAGGAAATGGGGCATCCGATGGCGCGCGGCGTCTCGAGGTTCGTGGCATAGTTCGGCCGCACCACCACCAGATGATCGTCGGGCCCGAGCAAGGCGGTGGCGATGATGAACAGGGCGCCGGCCGCGCCGCCCGCGATCAGGACATCGTCGGCGGTCAGCGCCGGTTCGTCCGCGACGACCAGTTCGCGCAGCGCGGGGCCGCCGCGATGCTCGCCGTAGAGCAGGGTCAGATCGGGGATGGTCAGGCCGAGGCTGCCGAGCGACTGATCGGCGATCGAACTTTCGGAGAGATTGAAGCGGATATTGCCATATCCATATTCTTCGGGAGATTCGACTTCGATCGGCATTCGGACATAGCGCATGATGAAACCCTTTCGCTGGTCGCCGACGATTGGCACGGCCCGCAGGCACCCGCCATCCCCCCGGCGTGGGATCACCGCGCCAGCGCGAACAATTCCGCCAAGGCGCTGATCCCGAGTTTCCGGAAGATATTCTTGCGGTGATCCTTGACCGTATGCCGGCTGAGCGACAGCCGCAGCGCGATGGCGTCGCTGGAGCAGCCCGCAAGGAGAAGCCGGCAAATCTCGTCCTCGCGCGCGGACAGGGCGCCCGTTAGTGCCGGCCAGCCGGACGTCGTTGGTCGCGACGCCGGCGCGAGGATGCGGTGGCGCTCGAACGCGGTGCCGACGGGTCCCGCCAGTTCGCCCAGCGCCCGCAGCAGTCGAGCGTGCGCCGGCCGGCGGCCGCGCTCGCGGTACAGGCCGATTTCGATCGTGCCGCCCCAGCCGGGGAAATAGACGCCCACTTCCTCCTGCCGCTCGGGCCAGCTGACGGTCCGAAATCCCAGTTCCTCGTGCGGCGCCTCGATCAGGTGCGGCCGCATGGTCTCCGGAATGTCGGCGAAGCGCCCGCGATAGTCGCGTGCGCGCATGGCGCCGCTGCTGGCGCCGCGAAGCATCGGGTTGAACCGGCAGGTCTTGCGCGCATAGGTGTCGAGCCCGGCGCGATGGCCGATTGCGCCGAAATTTTCATGAAGAATGCGCGACCGGCTGTGCGGCCGATGCACGACGACGGCCGCAAGGTCGAATTCGGCGAGAGCGCAGAGGGTGCCGGCCGCGATGGCGGCGAAGTCGGGTTCGCCGATGGCGGCGATGATATCCGACAGAAGGGGTTCGACGCTCATCGCCATCGCCCGATTGAGCCCCAGGGCCTAGCTGACGACCACACGCAGGAAGCGGACCACCGAACTGCCCGCATTGGCATAAGCATAGCTTTGCGCGCTGCTATAGATGGCGAAATCGCCAGCCTCGACGGTGACGATGCCATCCTCCTTCTCGATGCGCAGCCGTCCTTCGGCGACCGACACCATCTCGTGCCAGCCGGCCGGGTCGGGCTCGGCCTGATAGCGCTCGCCGACCGCAAGCGACCATTGCCAGAGCTGCGCCTCGCGCCCCGCCGGCGCGCTGCCGAGCAGCACGCCCTTGCTCTCCGCCCCGGCGCCGCGCCAGCCGACGGCGTCGATGCGCTGGCTGCTCGCCGCCGGGTCGGCGATCATCGAAACGAAATCGACCCCCAATGCGTCGGCGAGCTTGTCGAGGCTCGACAGGCTGACGTTCGTGTCGCCGCTCTCGAGGTTGACGATCATGCGCCGGCTCAGGCCCGATGCTTCGGCCAGCGCGCCCTGGCTCAAGCCGGACGTCCGCCGCAGCCGGCGCAGATTGCTCGAAACATGGGCCAGCACGTCGTCGCGTGCGCCGGATGGCGGGCGGGCGTCAGCCATCGGCGGGCGCGCGCGTCTGTGCAAGATAGTCCGACATGCGTGCTAGTCCCTCCCGCAATACTGCCTCGTTGTTGCAGTATCCGATCCGGACATATCCTTCCATGTCGAACGCGCTGCCTGGCGTCATCATGACGCCGGTCTTTTCGAGCAGGTCGAGGCAAAATGCTTCCGACGGAACCGGCAGATCATATTTGAGCATCGCCGTCGTCCCCCCGCGCGGCTTGATCCAGTCGATCAGCGGTTCGCGGGCGACCCAGTCGGCAAGGATGGCAAGGTTCGTCCGGCTGATGGCACGCGACCGCGCGAGGATCGCATCGCGTGCCTCGAGGGCAATCGCGGCGAGATGGTCGTCGATCATCCCGACGCTGATCGTATTATAGTCGCGGTGGACGGTGATCGGATGGACGAGGTCGACGGGGGCAATGATCCAGCCCAGCCGCAGGCCCGCCAGCGAGAAGGATTTGGACATGCTGCCGGTGCTGATCCCGCGCTCGTAGAGGTCGAAAATCGATGTCGTCATCCCGTCGCCGTCCTGTCCGGTGCCGCGATAGACCTCGTCGCAGAGCAGCCAGGCGCCGCATCCGCGGGCGATCGCGACAATCTCCTCCAGCATCGGCCGGTCCATGACCGAGCCGGTGGGATTGTTTGGATTGTTGATGGCGATCAGCCGCGTGCCGGGGGTGGCGAGCGCGCGCAATTCGTCGAGATCGGGCAGGAAGCCATTCTCTTCGCGCAACCGCAATATCCGGACGTCGGCGCCATAGCTTTCCGGAATCGAATAATGCTGCTGATAGGTCGGCAGGACCGAGATGACGCGGTCGCCGGGTTCGACGAGCGTCTGGTGCACCAGCGCATTGGCCCCGATGGCGCCATGCGTCACGAGGACATTCTCCGGCTTCGCGGTGTCTGTCATGCCGGCGATCAGGCCGCGCAGCCGGTCGCTGCCCTCGATGGCGCCATAGGTCAGCTTTAGCGGCAGCAATTCGGAGAGGATGGTCTCGGTCCGCCCCGCCATCGCGAGCAGTTCGGCAACCGTCAACGACTCGACGCACGTCTCGGCAAGGTTGAGCTCGCACTGGAGCTCATAGCGGTTCATCCACATTTCGACGGCGAACTCACGGATTTTCATGGTTATTCCTTTCTGGTAGCACGGTGCACCGCATCGGCGAGCGCGACATCTTCAAGGCCGAGGCCGATCGAGCGAAAAAAGATGCGTTTGCCGCCCGTCGGCGGCGGCGCCCGGCCGACCATGAGCGCGGGGAGATCGCCGCGCAGCGCGTCGGCCGACCATATTCCCGCCGCGATCGCCAGCTTCATCTCGCCGGCCGACAGCGGCGCGGTGGGGGCATAGTCGCAATAGACCTCCATCGCCGCGAGCGCCGCGGGGTCGATCTCGTGCGCGTCGGCCGCGTTGGTGCTGATCGAGGTGATGAGCGCGTCGGCCTTTGCTTGATTGACGTCGATCACCGGCGCGCCGGAAGAGGTGCAGAGCAGGATGACGTCTGCGTCGGCGATCGCCCGGTCGGCATCGGCCTCCACCACGACCGGGCATCCGCTGTTCAGCGTGCGGGGCAGATCCTGCCTTTGCGCCGCGCCCGGCGAGCATAATGTCACGCTGGTCCAGTCGCGCAGCGGTCCGACGTGACGCAGGTGGGCAAGGCCGACCGGGCCCGTCCCGATTACCGCGAGCGAGCGGGCGTCGGGCCTCGCCAGCAGATCGACCGCCAGCGCGGTCGTGCCGGCGGTACGCTCGGTGGTCAGCCGCTTGGCATCGCAAAGCAGCAGTGGCGCTCCCGTCTCCATCGACAGGATCACCGTCCACGCCGTCACCAGCGCGCCGCCGTCGCGCGGCAGATAGGGGGAGAGTTTGGCGCCGAACACGGCGCGGTCGGCCAGCGCGCCGAGATAGGCGATGAAGTCTCCCATCCCGTCCGGAAACAGGGTGAGCGTCTGCGGCGGCTGGGTCGCGCGCCCGTTGGCGAGGCCGGCGAACATGACGGCGAGCTCGGCGGGGACGTCGATCGTCTCCAGCGCAGCCGCGACGGCACGATCGTCGAGAACGAGCGGAAGCGTGGACATGCGAATCTCCCGGAGAATCGGTGGAACCAGTATGTGCAGTAAACTGCATCTAAATGAGCATTATAATGCTCAATCGGGAAGGTCAACAGCCTTGGGCCGGATACGTCCGGTCGCCCCGCCGAGGGCGAGGCGACAGATCTCCGCGCGGGCGCAGATGTGAGGGTGGCGAAGCGGGCGGGGCGCTCCCGGCGTGGCGGCGCCGGCTTGTCTCAGGCCGTCAGGAGGATGCGTCGGGCTCTTCGCGGTTGTTGCGGCTGCGCTTCTGGCCGACGTGCCCGGTGAACTCCTGATAGAGTTCGGACACCAGATCGAGCCGGGGCTTGGCGGCATCGCCGCGGCGCAGCACCACCTCCTGCACGAGCAGGGTCAAGGCCGCGACCATCGGGACGAGCGTTGCGAAGAACAGCGCGCTCTCGTCGGGCAGCGCGAGCACATGCGGCGTATATTCCTTTGCCCAGTGGCAGAATTTGTCGGTGACGATGACGATCGTAAAGCCGGCCGCCGCCGCTCGTTCGGCGAGCAGCTTCGCCTGGCGCGAGTAGCGGCGGATCTCGACGATGACGACGCATTTTCCGCGGCCACTCTCAGTGAGAATGTCGGCGAAGCTGCCCGCCGCGAGGTCGGCCATCCGGACGCCCGGCCGGACATATTGCAGCGTGTGGGCAAAATGCTCGGCGATGCCGCGCTCGGTCTGGAAACCTGCGACCAGCACCTCTTCGCTCGAATCGAGGATGGACACGATCGCATTCCATTCCGCGGTGCCCGCCAGCTGATAGACCTCGCTGATCGCCGCGATCACCATGTCGCGGTCGCGCTTCAGCAAGGCCTCGCTCCCGCCTGCGGCACCGCGCGGGGTGGACGACGGCCACGGCTCGGAACCGATATCGTACCGCAGCGCGGCCTTCAGTTCGCGGAAATTGCGGAAGCCGACACGGCGGCAGAAACGGCCGACCGTCACCGGGCTCACCCCGACCTTCTGGGCGACCGAGACTGCGGTCTCGAACGGGATATTCTGCCGGTCGGAAAGAAGGAAGTTGGCGACGACGCGTTCGGCGTCGCTCAGCATCGCGATCTTGTCCTCGATCATTTCGGTCAGGCCAGCGCCGCTCTTGGTGTTCATGACATGCGGCTTACCGAAGCCGCGTGCGTTTCGCCATTGCCAAAGACCGCGCGGAGCGGTGGATGCGCTGCATCGTCGTCGGTATCGCGAAGCGTGAGCAGGTCGAGCACGATAGTCCTTTCGATATGGAGCCGCGAGCGGCCGGGCTTCTTGCCCTGAGCGCTTGTCTCGTATCGCATCTCGTTTCTGACTTGCAAACTTTCCTGTCAGAAATGGATCGCACGAATATGGCGACATAGCCTGCATCCCGGCAGTTTTTCGTATGGGGCCATCGCTTGGTGTATCGTAGTCACGATGACAACTTTTTATCGTTGACTGATAAAAGACAGTAAATTAAACATCCGGCATGCGCTGGAAGACTCTGCTCGCCCTCGGCCTTGCCGTATCGACGGCAACCAATTGCTACGCTGCGACCCTGATCCGGTCGGCGACGGTCGCCAACGGCCGCGATGCCCAAACGGCGCCGGCCGATGTCCGTATCGACGGCGACCGGATCGTGGCGGTCGGCAATCTGACGCCGCAAAAGGGCGATATCGTCATCGACGGCCGCGGCCTCGTGCTCGCCCCGGGCTTCATTGACACGCACAGCCATCATGACGAGAAACTCGGTGAGCATCTCGACGCGACGCAACTGCTCGCGCAGGGGGTGACGACGGTCGTATTCGGGCAGGACGGCGGCTCGGAATTCCCAGTTGCGAAGCTGTTCGCCGAGCGCGAGGCGCATCCGGCCGCCGTCAACATCGCCTCCTATTCCGGCCACGGAACGTTGCGCGGTGAGGTTCTCGGGTCCGACTACAAGCGCGAGGCGACGCCGGCCGAGGTCGACCGTATGCGCGCGCTGCTCGACGCCGACATGCGCGCGGGGGCGCTCGGGCTCTCGACCGGGCTCGAATATGATCCGGCGATCTATTCCTCGCACGCCGAAGTGCTCGCCCTTGCCTCCGAAGCCGCCAAATTCGGCGGGCGGTACATCAGCCATATGCGCAGCGAGGATCGCGAGCTTTGGGCGGCGCTCGACGAGCTGATCACCATCGGCCGCGAAACGGGCATGCCGGTGCAAGTGAGCCACGCCAAGCTCGGGATGACCGACTGGTGGGGGCAGGCCGACCGCTACCTCTCAAAGCTCGATGCCGCGCGGGCCGAAGGGATCGACGCGTCGCTCGATATCTACCCCTATCCCTATTGGCAGTCGACGCTGACCGTCCTCTGGCCCGAGCGCGATTTCGACAATCGCGCGACCGCCGCATTCGTCCTCGGGCATCTGGCGCCGCCCGAAGGGCTGCTGATCTCGGCCGACAGCGGCGATGCGTCGCATGTCGGCAAGACGGTGGCGCAGATCGCCGCCGAACGGGGAGAAGACCCGGTGACCACCGTCATTTCGCTCATCCGCGCGGCGCGCGCCAAGGACGGCGATATCAGCGTCATCGGGACCAGCATGGACGAGGGCGATATCGCGAAGCTGATCGCGTGGCGGCATGCCAATATCTCGTCCGACGGCGCCTTCGAGGATCTGCATCCGCGCGGCGCCGGGCCGTTCGCCAAGATATTGCGCGTCTATGTCCGCGAAAAGAAGCTGCTGAGCCTCGGCGAGGCGATCAGGAAGATGAGTTCGCTGGCGGCGCGGCACATGGGTATCGCCGATCGCGGTGAAATCCGGGTCGGGGCGATTGCCGATCTTGTCCTTTTCGATCCCGACGCCATTCGCGACAACGCGACCACGGAAAACCCCGGTGCGGTCGCGACCGGCATGCGCCGCGTCTGGGTCAACGGCGTTCTCAGCTTCGTCGACGGCAAGGCGACGGGCGAACGGCCGGGCCGCGTCGTTCGGCGCGGCCATTCGACCCCCTGGCCGGCCGCCGGGACGCGCGCCGACTGAATTTCAACGACCCGAATGACTCGCAACAGCGGGCGACAAGACACGCATGGGAGGCGGACAGAACATGAATAACAGGCTCAAGGTCGCGCTCAATTCGGCGACATTCCTGACCGGCTGCATGCTGACGACGGGGGCTATGGCGCAGGACGCCGGCGCATCGTCCGGGTCCGAAGAGATTGTGGTGACCGCGACCCGGCGCGAAACGACGCTGCAGGACACGCCGATCAACATCAGCGCGATCTCCGCCGACATGCTCGAAAAACAGCGCATCGACGATGTGCGCGATATCGCCGACTTCACGCCCGGAATCACGATCAGCGACACCGGCCCGACATCGACCGGCTCGATCGTCCTGCGCGGCATCAGCGCAGACGATACTGGGGACAGCGGTTCGGACGGCGACAATACGCTGGGCATCTATCTCGGCGAAGTGCCGCTCTATTATGATTTCAAGCTGCTCGATCTCGAACGGGTGGAAACGCTGCTCGGGCCGCAGGGCACGCTCTATGGCGTCGGCACGCTGGCCGGCGCGATCCGTTACATTCCGAAGCGCCCCAACCCCGACGGTTTCGAGGCCGAGGTGCATTCGCGCGTCTATGGCAAGGATCATTCGAAGGAAGTCGGTTTTCAGGGCGACTTCATGCTCAACATCCCGCTCGTCCGCGATCATGTGGCGTTCCGTACCGCCTCGGGCTATTATTTCGACCCCGGCTTCATCGACTATCCGCTCGTCCTTCAGGAACCCGGCGTGTCGCTGCCGCAGGCAGGCGGCACCGGCAATGCGATCGGCCCCGACTATGCGGACAACCTGCGCATGGTGAGGGACGTCAATTTCGAACGCACCTATACGACGCGCAACCAATTGCTCCTTCAATATAATCCGAACGTCAAAGCCATATTGACCTATGTCTATCAGCAGACGCGGACGAACGGCCGCCAGGCGAACAGCGCCGGTGTGCTCGGGACCGGGCCCTATGAGAATGGATCGCGCTACGTCGAACCGCACCGGCGCCACGCCCATCTGGTGAGCCTCGAACTCAATGCCAACCTCTGGGACATCGCCGATCTCGTGGCGACGACGGCCTATACCAACCGGAAAGTCCGCGAGGTGAAGGACCAGACCGACCAGCTGCTCGATCTCGAGCTCGGCTATGAAGCCTTTCCCGCCTTTTCCGCCTATCTGATCCGCGACAACAATACCGAACAATATAATGACGAAATCCGGCTGGTCTCGCGTCACGGCGGGCCGTTCAGCTGGACGATCGGCGGGTTTTACAACAAGCAGACCTCATCCTATCCCTATGTCGAAATCGCGCCGGGCCTCGCCGATTTCTACGGCGTCGGCGACACCAACCCCGACGATATCGAATATGCCAGCATCACCCGCGGCAAGGTGACCGAAAAGGCGGCCTTCGGCGAACTCACCTATCAGGTGACCCCCGCGTGGCAGGTGACGGCGGGTGCGCGCTATTTCAAATATAGTTCGCGGCTGGCCGGCGCGATCGTCCTGCCATTGCTCGGCGACCCGCTCGACCCCGACGAACTGCCGCAGGAAGGCGGGACCGCGGGCAAGTCGGGATGGGTGTGGAAGTTCAACAGCTCCTACAAGATCGCGCCCGACCTGATGGTCTATGCGACGTACAGCAAGGGATATCGTCTCGGCGGTCCGAATTATGTCGCGCCGTGCCCGAATCCGGTGCCGCCGGACCAGCAGAACGCGTGCGCGCTGCCCGACGAACTGCAATATGGACCCGATACGACGAAGAATATCGAGATCGGCCTGCGCGGCGAGCTGTTCGACCGGAAGCTCAATTTCCATTTCGACGTCTTCCGCATCAACTGGAGCGGGCTGCAGCTTGGCACCGAGACGACCTATGGTGCGGTCGGCATTACCGGTAACGGCGGGTCGGCGCGCTCGCAGGGTTTCGAGGCCTCGTTCACCGCGCGCCCGACGCGCGAGCTGAGCATTCAGGGGACCTATTCGTACGTCGATGCAAAGCTGACGTCCGACGCGCCGGGGATCATCAGCATTCGCACCGTGCCCGGCGATTATTCGTCGCCGGTCGTGGCGCTCGACGCACTGGCGGGCGACCGCCTGCCGGGGTCGGCCAAAAATGCCGGCAGCCTCGGCGTGACCTACACAAGGCCGCTCGGCGATGCCGAACTGATCGCCAACTGGACCGCCGTGTACCGCGGCAATGTCGTCTCGCGCCTCGGCTGGGAACGAACCTATGGCGAACTCATCCCGAGCTATGTCACGCATCGCGCGTCGCTCACCTACAGCACGGAGAAATACGACCTCTCGCTGTGGGCGAACAATATTTTCGACAAATATGCGGTGGTCTCGATCGGCGCCGACCGTTCGCGCATCGGCGTCAACGACGGCTTCGCGGTCCGCTATTATTCGCGCGCGGTAATCAATCCGCGGACGTTCGGAATCGAAGGCCGGTTCAAATTCTAGGCCGAACCGGGTCGGGTCATGACCGGTCGCCCGGGCGGCGGTCGGTCCGCCCCGGCGCCGCGTCCTCGATCAGCCGGCGCGCGGCGCCGAGCGCATCGGCATAGGGACGCCACTGGCCGACCGCGTCGGCGTTCAGCGGCCGCCTGACCTGCGCGGCGCTCGGCGTCGCCACCGCCCCGTCCTGCTCGTGAAAGCGGAGGCAGTTTTCATCCCAGTCGAGCCCGCAATGATCGAGTAGCCGGCGCGTCTCGCCGGCCTGGTCGCGGATCAAATCTTCATAACCGAGTTCGAGCACGGCACCGGGGAACGTCTCGCGCCAGAAGGCGATCAGCCGGTCGAAGCGCAGATAATAGCGGGCGATATCCTCGGGGTCGTAGGAATAGTCGTGGAACGCCGAGCCGTCGGCGAAAAGATGCCGGTAATTGCTCCAGATGGTGTCCATCGGGTCGCGGCGCAGGCAGACGATCTTCGCGGCGGGGAACGCTTGCCGGATAAAGCCGATATACAGGAAATTGAACGGCAGCTTATCGACGAAGCGCGCGGCTTCGGCCGTCGGGTGTTGCCGGGCGCGGGCGAGGTAGAAGGCGGCGACGTCGCTTGCCGCCTGTCCTCGCGCCGCGGCGATGGTTTCGGCATCGACGACCGCCCGGCTGCGCGTGGCCGCCGCCTGCTTGATGGCGAGCGGCATCGCCGCAAGCTCGCCGGCCGATCGCACCTCGGCGTGCGATGACAGGATGCGGTCGACGAGCGTCGTACCGGTCCGCGGCATTCCCACGACGAAGATCGGCTGCGCTGCGGAGTCGCCGCTCCCACTCAGCGGCGGGCGTCCGGCGAACAGATGCTCGACGGCATCGAACAGCCCCGCGTCGCGCGCGAAGGCATAGCCGGATCGCTCCTTCCTTTGCTCGCCAGCCCGCTGAAGATGTTGCAAGGCCTCGGCCGGCTGCCCGCATTCCTCATATTCCTTGCCGAGCGCGAAGCCGATACGCAGCCGGTCGTCGGGATTTTGGGCCACGGCCAGCGCCTGCTCGAGCCGCGCGATATGGTTGCGCCCGGGTGTCTGGCGCCGCAGCCCGGACAGGGCGAAATGCGCCCGGCCGTCGGTTGGCGCGGCGGCGAGGATCGCATCGAAATGACGTTCTGCCTCGTCGGTCTCTCCGGCAAAGCCCAGCTCTACGGCCAGATTGTAACGGAAATTCCGGTTGTCCGGCGCGTGCGCGACCGCCTGTTCGAAAAGGCGGACAGCGTCGGCATGCGACCCCAGCCGCGTGTGGACGCAGCCCAGCGTGTCGAACGTCAGCGCATCCGTGGGCCGTAGTGTTTCGGCGCGGATCGCTGCCTCCCGTGCTTCGCCATCGCGGCCTGCCGATAGGAGCAGGCGGGCCAGTTGCGCTTCATATTCGGCGCTCGGTGCGTGGGCGACCGCCGCTCTGATCAGCTCCAGCGCCGCCGCAGTGCGCCCCGTCTCTGCTTCGACGACAGCAAGCAGGAAATATCCTTCGGCAGCCCCGCCGGGCGCGGACTGCAGCGCTGCCGCAACCCGTCTGATCGCCTCGACATTCCCCATCGCCAGCGCTTCGCGACCGGCGCGGCGGAGATCGGCGGTCGCCCCGGTCACCGAAAGCGCATTCGGGAAAAAGGGCGCATCCTTATCATCCTCGCTGACGAAATGTCGCGCGGCGAAGGAGTGATCGCGACAATTTTCTTTCGGATGCACCGGTCTGTAGAAAAATGTCCCGCATGTCGAGCCTTCGGGCGTCTATCCCATCTTCCGGCGGCGTAGGCCATAGAGCCAGTAAATGCCGCCGCCGATCGCCAGCCAGACGATCAGCCGGATCCATGTGTCCTGCGGCAGCGTCCACATAAGATAGACACAGGCGATAATACTGAGGATCGGAATCCACGGATAGAAGGGGACGCGGAAGGGCCGTATTACGTCCGGTTCGCGGCGCCGAAGGACGAGGACGCTGGCGGAGACCATCACGAACGCGAACAGCGTGCCCATCGAGATCAGCTCGCCGAGCAGGTTGAGCGGCAGCACGCCCGCCGCGAGCGCAGCGACGAGTCCGGTTACCAGCGTTCCGGCATAGGGCACCGAACTGCCGGGTCGCGCACGCGTGAAGGCGGGAGGCAACAAGCCGTCGCGGCCCATCGCATAAAAAATCCGCACCTGACCCAGCAGGGTGACGAGCAGCACCGAAACCAGCCCGGCGATTGCGACGAACCCGACGATCAGCTTGGTCCATGCAAGGCCGGGGCCGGCGCTGTTGAGCGCGACATAGATCGGATCGGCGACGTTGAGCAGGCGATAGCTGACCAGCCCGGTGATCACGAGCCCGACGAGGGCATAGAGCAGGGTCGTCACGCCGACCGACGCGAGCAGGGCCTGCGGCACCGTGCGCTGGGGATTGCGGACGTCCTGCGCCAGCGTCGAAACGGCGTCGAAACCGACATAGGCAAAGAAGAGCACGCCGGCGCCCTGCATCACGCCCGACCAGCCGAAGCGACCGAAGACGCCTTCGTTGGCCGGGATGAAGGGGGACCAGTTCGCGGGATCGACGAAGGCGAAGCCCGTCGCGACGACGAGCAGCATCGCAGCGATCTTCACGACGACGATGAGATTGTTGATCCGCGCCGAAAAGTCGGTGCCGCGCAGCAACATCGCCATGCAGGCGAGGGTCACCAGCGCTGCAGGAAGGTCGATGATCGAGCCGGTCGCGACCAGATGACGGTCGGCCGAGATCGAGAAGGGGGCCTGCGAAAAGATCGCCGGAAACACCACGCCGATGTCATGCAGCGCGGCCTGGAGATAGGCCGACCACCCGATAGCGACCAGCGCGCCCGCGAACAGATATTCGAGGACGAGGCACCAAGCGACCGCCCACGCCGCAGCCTCGCCCATCGAGGCGTGCGTATAGGAATAGGCGCTTCCCGCGACCGGCATCATCGCTGCCAACTCGGCATAGCAGAGCCCGGCGAGCAGGCAGACGACACTCGCGATCAGGAAGGACAGCGCCACCGCGGGGCCCGAGTGCTGCGCGGCGACGGTGCCGGTGAGGATGAAGATGCCTGCCCCCACGGTGCCGCCGACCCCGAAACAGACGAGAGCGAACAGGCCGATCTTCGGCGCGAGGGCGTCGCCATTCTCGCGCGTGCTCGCCTGCAGCGCGGCAATGGTCTTGCGGGCGAAAGGCGTCATGGCCGCCTCCGCGCGCTGGCGGCGGGGCAGGGCGACAGGGCAGGCAGGCTGGCTGGGGGCATGAAGGTTTTCAACCGCTCTCTCCGGATTCGATGCTATGTTAGTTTTTTACCGATTGACACGTTAGAGTAATTTTTATTACTAGCAAGCCATTCCAGCGACGGGCGCGAGGCAGCGTCCATTTTTCAGGAAAGACGGCCGAATGATCATCCCGGGGAAATATCTGCTGTTTCTGGGCGATGTCGCCGATCGGCTCGACGCGAAGACCGCTTGCGGATTGGTCGACTGGTCGCGCGAACGCTGCGTGGGGCAGTGGCGCCTGCCGTCCTGCGGCATCGACATGGGTCTCGAGGACATGGACTTTGCGCAGGCGCGGGCCGCCGGAGCCGAGACGCTCGTCATCGGCGTTACACCGTTCGGCGGCGCCATCGCGCCGCAATGGATCGCCCCGATCGTCGCCGCGCTCGGCGCCGGTCTCAATATCGCCAGCGGCATGCATGTTCGCCTCGGCAGCATTCCCGAAATCGCGGCGGCCGCCCGGGCCTCGGGCGCTTCGCTGTTCGACGTCCGGGATCCCGGGCGAAGCTTTCCGGTGGGTTCGGGCCGCAAACGGTCGGGCCGGCGCATGTTGATGGTCGGTACCGATTGCGCGGTCGGCAAGAAATACAGCGCGCTCGCGATCGCGCGCGACATGAAGGCCCACGGCATGAAGGCCACCTTTCGCGCGACGGGCCAGACCGGGATATTGATCGCGGGCGAAGGCGTGCCGATCGACGCCGTCGTGTCCGATTTCGTCTCCGGCGCCGCAGAAGCGCTGTCGCCGGACAACGACCGCGACCATTGGGACGTCATCGAGGGGCAGGGGTCGCTGTTTCACCCGGCCTATGCCGCGGTGGCGCTCGGCCTGCTGCACGGGTCGCAGCCCGATGCGATCATTCTCTGTCATGCCGAAGGCCGGACGCATGTCGACGGCTATCCCGATTTCCCGCTGCCCGGGCTCGCCGAGTGCATCGAGGCCAATCTGGGCATGGCGCGGCGGATCAATCCCGCGGTTCGCTGTGCGGGGATCAGCATCAATTGCTCGGCGTTGCCCGCCGACGCGCGGGCCGATCATCTGGCTGTCGTGTCCGATCGCTTCGGCCTGCCGTGCTTCGACCCGGTGGCGACGGGACCGGCGGCGCTGATCGCGCATATTTCCGCCACCTTCGATTGATCGAGGCAAAGGCAGCGTCATGGATATCGCGGTTCGCGTCGAAACCTGGCCTCTCGTTCACCCGTTCCGCATCACGGGCTGGACCTATGAGGCGATCGAGGTGGTCGTCGTGACGCTGAGCGACGGCGATTATCGGGGACGAGGCGAAGCGGCGGGGGTCGACTATCTCGGCGATACGCCGGCGAACGTCGCGGCCACGATCGCGTCGATGCAGGACGCTTTCCGTTCGGGCATGGACCGGCAGCGGCTCCAGTCGCTGCTGCCGCCCGGCGGGGCGCGCAATGCGCTCGACTGCGCGCTGTGGGATATCGATGCCGCCCGCTCGGGCCGGCCGGTCTGGCAGGAGGCCGGGGTTCGTGCCCCGAAACCGCGTCTGACCACCTGGACGATCGGCGCCGAGCCGCCCGCGGTCGTGGGCGAACGGGCGAAGGAATATGCCGGTGCGCGCGCGATCAAGCTCAAGCTGATCGGCGACGGGCAGGATGCCGCCCGCGTTCGCGCGGCAAGAGCGGCGCGTCCCGATGTATGGCTGGGCGTCGACGGCAATCAGGGATTCTCGCGCGCGACGCTCGAGCAGATCATGCCGGCGCTGGTGGAAGCGCGGGTCGAACTCATCGAGCAGCCGCTGCCGCTCGACCGCGACGCGGATCTCGACGGCTTCGCCTCGCCGATCCCGCTCGCTGCCGACGAGAGCGCACAGGGGCTGGCATCGATCGCGACGCTTTCCGGCGCCTTTTCGGTCGTCAACATCAAGCTCGACAAATGCGGCGGGCTCACCGAGGCGCTGGCGATGGTCGAGGCCGTCCGGGCGCGGGGGATGCAGGTGATGGTCGGCAACATGCTCGGCACGTCGCTTGCCATGGCGCCCGCCTTCATCGTCGGCCAGCTTTGCGACATCGTCGACCTCGACGGTCCGTTGCTGCTGTCGCGCGACCGGTCGCCGTCGGTCGAATATCGCGACGGCATGGTCTGGTGTTCCGAAGACATCTGGGGCGGCGCATCGCGGACCGCCCATGTTCACGAAAATGGCTAGCCGCATCGACGGCAAGCAGGATGGAAGGGGAGAGAGAGAATGCTCGAACGGACGAAGATCTTTTTTGCCGCGGCGCTGGTTTGCGTCGCCGCACCGGCGCTTGCCGCACCCGACCCCGACACGTTCAGGAAACAGGTCGACGCATTCGTCGAGCAGGAAATGCGCAGCGAGAAGATCCCCGGCGTCTCGGTCGCGGTGGTGCACAAGGGCGAGATCGTCCTCGCCAAGGGCTATGGCCTCGCCAATGTCGAACATAATATCGCCGTCACCCCGCAAACGATTTTCCAGTCGGGTTCGGTGGGCAAGATGTTCACCGCGGCGGCGGTGATGCGGCAGGTCGAACAGGGGAAAATGAGCCTCGACGATCCGCTGACCAAATATGTTCCCGATGCGCCGGCGAGCTGGCGTCCGATCACGATCCGTCAGCTTCTCACCCACACGTCGGGCATCCCCAATGTCGGCGACGATTTCGACTTCAAGCGCAACTACACAGACGACGAGCTGATCAAGAGCTTCGCGGTGCTGCCGCTGAGCTTTCAGCCCGGCGCGCGCTACAGCTACAGCAACAGCGGCTATGTCCTGCTCGGCATCGCCATCGAGCGGGCGACGGGCCGCTTCTACGGCGATATCCTGAGGACCGACATTTTCGAGCCGCTCGGCATGAAGACGGCGCGTGTGATCAGCGACCGCGACATCGTGCCCAATCGCGCGGCGGGATATGAGGTCGTCGACGGCGCGCTCAAGAATCAGGATTTCGTCTCGGTAAAGATGAACACCACTGCCGATGGCTCGCTCTACTTCTCGCTCGACGATCTGATTGCGTGGAACCGCGGGGTAGAACAGGGCAAGGTGCTGAGCGCTGCGAGCTGGAAACAGGTCTACACCCCGGTCCGGCTGAACAGCGGCAAGACCTATCCCTATGGCTTCGGCTGGGATGTCGACATGGCCGGCGGCAAGCCGCGTCTTCACCATGGCGGCTCGTGGCAGGGTTTCCGTTCCTATTATTCGCGCTATCTGGGCGACGATCTGGCGATTATCTTCCTCGCCAATTCGGCGGAGGCCAACACCGAAACTTTCGTCGACGGGGTGGCGAAGCTCTGGGATCCCGCGCTCGTCGCCGTGCCCCGCCCGAAGCCTGAACCGGCGGTGGCGCGCAAGGTGACGGCGCTGATCGAAGCCGCGCGCGCCGGCCGCCTCCGTGCCGAGGACGTGCCGCTCGCGCCCGCCAATTTCATCCCCACCCAGGCTCCCTATTTCGTCAAGGACCTGCAGGAGCTCGGCGCGCTGACGAAGCTGGAGCTTGTCGAGCGCAGCGAGGCGGGGGACGACGTGAATTACGTCTTCAAGGCAAGCTTCGGCGATCGCCTCGTGCGGGTCTATTATTCGGTGGCGCCGGGCGATCAGGCCTCCAACTTCTTCCTCTCCCTGTAAGCCCGAAGGAGGAACGACATGCTCAGCCCAGATGTCCCTGCTGCAAAGCCTTGAGCGCTGCCCTGGTCCTGTCGCGGGCGTCGAGTTTCAGCAGCAGGTTGGAGACGTGATTCTTGGTCGTTCCTTCGGCGATCGCGAGAAGCTCGGCGATTTCCCTGTTGCTATAGCCGGCGCAGATCAGGTGCAGCACCTCCTTTTCCCTTGCGGTGAGCGCATCGCCGGCCTCGTCGTCCGGCGATGCTGACGGGCCGCGCTGAATGGCGGCAATCAGGCTTTCGGTCAGCGCCGGCTGAAACGCCGTCCGGTTGTCTGCGAGGGCGCGAATGGCCCCGGCGAGCGCTTCGAGCGACACATCCTTCAGCATCAGGCCCTTGGCACCTGCCCGGATCGCCGCGATCGCGGCATCGCTGTCGTCGAAGGTCGTGAGGATCAATGTCGGGGGCAGCGCATCCTCTTGGCGAAGCGCCTCCAGCACCGCGATGCCGTCGAGCCGCGGCATGCGAATGTCGAGAAGCAGCACGTCCGGCATGAGTTGGGGCACTTTTTCGAGCGCTTCGGCGCCGTCGCACGCCTCTCCCGCAACCTCTATGTCGGGAAGCAGTTCGAGCAGGCCGCGGATGCCCTGCCGCACGAGCGTCTGGTCATCGACAAGTACGACCCTGATCATGCCGGCTGCGGCGGGCGTGACGGCAACCAGGCGTCGATCGTGAAGCCGAAGTCGATCCCGCTGCGCAGCGTCAGCTTGCCGCCGAGGCATTCCAGCCGCTCGCGCATCCCCACCAGCCCGGAGCCGGGCGAAGAAGCAGCGGGCTGCGCGTTGCCGTCGTCGCGCGCGATCATGCGCACCCCGCTATCGTCCGCCGTCACCCGCAGCCAAAGGTTCGCGGCGCCGGCATGTCTGACGGCATTGGTAATGGCTTCCTGCGCGCAGCGGATCAGGGCGTGGGCCTGATCGGGGTCGACGTGGACGTCTGGCGCGAAATCGACATGGACGGTCGGTGCGGGCACACTCTGCGCCAGCGCCTCCAGCGCCTCCTTCAGGTCGCCGCGGTCGGCTTCGCGTAATGTCGCGACGACATCGCGGACCTTGGTGAGCAGGGCAGCGGCGAGGGCCTTCGCCTGCCGGACATGGTCGGTTGCCCGCCCCGGCTCGGTCACATGGCTTGCGATTTCGAGCTGCAGGCCGAGCGCGGTCAGTTCATGGCCCCAGGCATCGTGCAGTTCGCGCGAAATGCGCAGGCGCTCGGCATCGCGGACGCTGTTGGCGACGATGCGATTGGCTTGGCGCAGTTCCCGGTTCGCCTCGGCCAGCGCACGCGAGCTTTGCGCCTCCCGCCGCAGCGCCTGCGCGGTGAAGACCAGCAGCAGTTGCAGCGCGAAGGCCTGACCGATCACCCAGCACAGGTCGGGGTTCAGCGCTTGCGCGAGCGCGCCGATGATCGCCAGCGTCTGAAACGCCACCCACGCCAGCGCTTTGCCGGGCGTCGTCGTCATCGCCACCTGCCATGCGATGATGAGGAGGAAGGTCGACATCCCGGCCCAGGGAACAATGACCGCCATCGTCACGACCGCGAGAAGCTGGACGCACAGCAGCGCCCAGCGCACGCCGGGGCGCAGCTTCAGCACCATTGCCGCAAAGACCGCAAGCGCGAAAAGCGCGAACGGCGCCAGCCACAGCGGCGATACCGGCGCCCCGCGCATCGTCGCGCCGGTCATGAGCTTTTGCAGCACCGGCCAACCCCAGGCGAACCACACGGCCAGCGCGGTGGCGCAGAAAATCCAGTGCTGCCGGGACCTGAGCTGCTCTGCCATTGGCGCATGCTGCCACAGCGCGGCTCCCCTTCCAATAGGCCAAAAGTCACGGGTCGCGGGCGCGACCTCCGGCACTTTTGCGGATCGGGGCGGCGCGGCATCGATGACGGACGAAAAGGGAGTGAAAGCCATGCCAAGGTCCGTCGCTATCATCGTCATCCTCCTCGCCTCCGCGCCCCCGGCGTGGGGACAGGCCGCAAACGGAAACGCGGCGGAGCCGGCCGACAGCGAGGTTGGCAACGCGCAGACCGGGCGCGCGGACGAGAATGCGGTGCGGGCGGCCAATGATGCGTTCGGCACCAGCGTCGGGAACGAGAAGATCGGCCTTTACGGCGTCGGCGACGTCCGGGGTTTCAATCCCGCCACCGCCGGAAACATCCGCGTCGAAGGACTGTCGGTCACCGAACATGGCGGCTTCACCAGCCGGATCGCGAGCGGCTCGACGATCAGGGTGGGGTTGACCGCGCAGGGCTATGCCTTTCCGGCGCCGACCGGGATCGCCGACTATGCGCTCCGCAATCCCGGCGACGAGGCGGTGCTGAGCCCGGTGCTCTATTTCGGCCCGAACCGGACCGCGGCCATCGATCTCGACGCGCAAATCCCCACTGCCGGCAGCCGCCTCGGCATGGCCGCGGGGATCGCCTATCGCTATGAGGAGAATTTCCCGGGCGAGGACAGCCAGACGCTGCAGGGCGGCGCCGTCCTGCGCTGGCGGCCCGCCGATCAGGTCGAATTCAAATCCTTTTACACCCGCGCGGCGATCATGGACGATCTCGACATCGGCAACATCTTTTCGGGCGGACCCTGGCTGCCGCCGCAGATCGAACGGCGCTATTTCGGCCTCGATTGGACACAGACCGAAGTCCGGCGGCAATTCTATGGCACGCTGGGGTCCGTCCGGCTTTCCGACGCCTTGCAGATCCGCGCCGGTCTCTTCCGGTCCGAAAATGAGGTGAAGCTCAACCCGGTCGAACTCTATCGGGGCGTCGGGCGCGATGGTTCGGCGCAGCGGCAACTCGTGGTGACGAAGGATCAGGCGGCGAAATCGACGTCGGGGGACGTTCGTTCTTCCTATTCCTTTGCCGAAGGGTCGCGGCGGCACATCATCCACCTTGCCGCGCGCGGCCGCGAGACGCGGCGTGCCTATGGCGGCGGCGACGTGCGCGATCTGGGACCGGCGACGCTCGGCGAGCGAAGCGACCTTCCGCAGCCGGCCTTCGATTTCGGGCTGCTGACCCGCGACGATGTCCGGCAAATCACCGGCGGCATCGGTTATGAATTGCGCTGGCCGCAGGTGGCCGAACTCAGCCTTGGCATACAGAAGACAGATTATGAGAAGAATGTCCGGATTCCGGGCCGGCCGCTGCTGACGACCAGGGATCGGCCGTGGCTCTACAATGGCACGCTGGCGCTCCATCTGACCGGCAAGCTGGTGGCCTATGCCGGTTATACGCGCGGTCTCGAAGACAGCGCGACCGCGCCGTCGGATGCGGTGAACCGCAACTCGGCGCCACCCGCGCTGCGCACGAGCCAGCGCGACGCGGGGCTTCGCTATGCGATCCGCCCGGGCTTCAACCTCGTCGCGGGGGTGTTCGACGTGCGCAAACCCTATTTCAACATCGACCCTGACCGCGTCTACCGCCAACTCGGGACGGTCCGGCACCGCGGTATCGAACTGTCGCTCGCAGGGCAGCCAGCCCCGGGGCTGAGCGTCATCGCCGGCGCGGTGTTCCTCGACGCAGATGTTTCGGGCGAAGCGGTGGATTTCGGGATCATCGGCCCGAAGCCGGTGGGGACGGCAAACCGGATCGTCCGTGCCAACCTCGATTATCGCTTGCCCTTCTTCGCGCCGCTTTCGGTCGATATCGGCGTCGTCAGCCAGGGGAAAAGGATCGCCAGCGCGCTCGAATATGCCGAACTCGGCGGACGGCAGTTGACGACCCGACCGCTCACGACCGTCGACATCGGCTTTCGCTATCGCTTTCAGGCGGGCGCTGTGCCGGCCACCTTGCGCGCCCAGATCACCAATCTCTTCGATGCCTATGGCTGGAACGTGTCGCCCAACGCGTCCTTCAAGTTCAACGAGACGCGGCGTTTCCTGATGACGCTAGCGGCGGATATCTGACCCTCGCACGGGGAAGGGCAGGGGCGGCCGGGCGCCGTCGCCATGTTAACACCGTAAATTTCGCTTGACCCCTCTCCGGCAATGTTTACAACGACAACATTGAGTCGTCCGTCACCGCTACAGGCTCTCCCCAGCCGCGGGCGACCAGAAAGGATGTCGATATGAGGTCGCTGTTATACGCTGTCGGACCGATGCTGTTCGACTCGCTGGGGGTGATCGTCTTCGCCGTTTTGCTCGCCCTCGGCGTCGATCTGGTCGTTGCGACGATCGCGGGCACTATCACGGCGGTGGGCGTCGTCGGCTATGAGCTTGCGCGTGGCAGGAAGGTCGCGGCGCTGCAATGGATCAGCCTTGCCTCGGTCCTTTTTACCGCCGCCGCGACGCTCTTTACCGGCGACCCGCGCTTCGTGATGGCTAAGCCGACGATCGTCTATCTGATCGTCGGCAGCGTGATGCTGCGCAAGGGCTGGCTCGACCGTTACATCCTGCCCGAACAGCTCGCGCTGGTCGGCGATGTGATGGACCGGTTCGGGATGATCTGGGCGGCGCTGATGTTCGCGAGCGCCGGACTGAACCTCGTCATCGCGCTCTTTTTCACCGTGTGGTGGCCGTTGTTCATCGGGATATTCCCGCTGGCGTCGAAATTCGGCCTGTTCGCGGTCCACATCGCGGCGGTGCATTTCATCGGGCAATCCCGGCTGCGCCGCCGCGCGGGCGGCGAGCTGCAGCCGCTCGCGGCGGAATAAGGGCAAATCTGTGATCCCCGGCGAAACCGGGGCCCAGAAGCTATTGCGCTGACGTTATGGGCCCCGGCTTTCGCCGGGGATCACAACCGATGCGAGCCGTGATTAGTCGGCGTCGAGCCCGTAGGCGGTGTGGAGGACGCGCACCGCGAGTTCGGTCTCGTCCTCGTCGATCAGCACGCTGACCTTGATCTCACTGGTCGAGATCGCCTGGATGTTGATGCCGCGATCGGCCAGCGCGCGGAACATCGTGCTCGCGACCCCGGCGTGGCTCTTCATGCCGACCCCGACGACGCTGATCTTCGCCACCTTGTCGTCGCTGATGATGCGGTTGAAGCCGATCTTGTCCTTCGCCGCCTCGAGCAGGTCGATCGAACGGAGGAGGTCGACGGCGGGAACGGTGAAGGTCACGTCGGTCTCGCCCTTTTCGCGGCCGACGTTCTGGATGATCATGTCGACATTGATCCCGGCCGCGGCGAGCGGGCCGAAGATGTTCGCGACCGCACCCGGCTTGTCGGGCACGCGCGTCACGATGACCTTCGCTTCATTCTTGTCGTGGGCGATGCCGGTGATCAGCTGCCGTTCCATCTGATGTTCCTCTATTTCCTCGTCGCTGACGATCATCGTGCCTTGTTTCGGAGCCTCGTCGCCCTCGACGAAGCTGGAAAGGACCTGCACCCGCACGCCCTCCTTCATCGCCAGCCCGACCGAGCGGGTCTGGAGCACCTTGGCGCCGACGCTCGCGAGTTCGAGCATTTCTTCATAGGTAACGAAATCGAGCTTGCGCGCCCGCGCAACGATGCGCGGGTCGGTCGTATAGACGCCGTCGACGTCGGTATAGATGTCGCAGCGGTCGGCCTTGAGCGCCGCGGCGACCGCGACCGCGCTGGTATCGGATCCGCCGCGGCCGAGCGTCGAGACGCGGCCGTCGTCCATCATGCCCTGGAAGCCCGGGATCACCGCGACCTCGCCCTTCGCCATCGAGGCGCCGAGCGCGCCGGTGTCGATGTCGGCGATACGCGCGCGGGCGTGGGCTTCCTCGGTACGGATCGGCAATTGCCAGCCGAGCCAGCTCCGCGCGGGAGTGCCCATCGCCTGCAGGGTGAGCGCAAGCAGCCCCGAGGTCACCTGTTCGCCGGCGGCGACGACGACGTCATATTCGGCGGGGTCGTAGCGGGGGTTTGCCTCGCGGCAGAAATTGACCAGCCGGTCGGTCTCGCCGGCCATCGCCGACACGACGACCGCAACCTCGTTGCCGTTGGCGACTTCGCGCGCGACGAGTTTCGCCACGGTGCGAATCCGCTCGGTGCCCGCCATCGACGTGCCCCCGAATTTCATCACGATCCGCGCCATGTCGCCCCGCTTTCCTGTTCTGGTTCCGGCCGCGACTTTTCCTGAGGTTTCCGCGGCGCTGCGCTGTTACGGAAGGGGGAGAGTGATGGCAAGGCGGCGATTGTCCTGTGAGGATAAATTTTCTTGCCATTCGGAAAGCCAAATGCGGTTTTCCATTCAATTGGTGATCCTGTCAGGCAAATTTCTTGCGCCGACACCGGCATGGTGCCACATCGCGGGCATGACCGCCGCGACGATCAACCCGCACGAAGCCGCCCATTTCGGGGCCCTCGCCGCCGACTGGTGGGACCCGCACGGATCGTCGGCGATGCTGCATAAGCTCAACCCGGTGCGCCTGTCGTATATCCGCGACCGGATCGATGCGCATTGGCACGTCGATGCGCGCGAGCGCCATCCGCTGGCCGGGCGCACCGCGATCGATGTCGGCTGCGGCGCCGGGCTGCTCGCCGAGCCGCTCGCGCGGATGGGCGCGAACGTCACGGGCGTCGATGCGGCGCCCGAGAATATCGCGGCGGCGCGTGAGCATGCTGCGGGGCAGGGGCTGTCGATCCACTATCAGGCCGGCGAACTCGCTGCGCTGCCGCCCGCGACCTTTGATCTCGTCACCTCGATGGAGGTCGTCGAACATGTCACCGATCCGGCCGCCTTTATCGGCGAACTCGCGGCGCGGCTGGCGCCCGGCGGATTGATGATCCTGTCGACGCCGAACCGCACGATGCTGTCGAAACTGCTGCTCGTCGAGGCGGCCGAGCGGGTCGGCGCGGTGCCGCGCGGTACGCACGACTGGGACCAGTTTCTGAAGCCCGACGAACTGACGTCGTTGCTTGAAGGCGCCGGGCTCGACGTCATCGACCGCACCGGCCTGTCGCCGTCGCCGGCCAAGGGCTTCAAGCTCGGCGGCAGCGAGGCGCTCAACTATCTCGTCGCGGCGAGGCACGCGGGGTGAGCCGCGACCCGCGCGTCGACGAGTATATCGCGAAGCGGCAAGCTTTCGCCCAGCCGATCCTGAACCACCTTCGCGAACTGGTGCACAAGCATGCGCCCGGCGCTGAGGAGACATTGAAATGGGGCGTGCCGCATTTCGTGCTGAACGGGCAGAATCTCGCCGGTATGGCGGCATTCAAGGAACATGCGACCTTTGGTTTCTGGCGCGACGAAGAGGTGACGGGATCGCCGCGCGATACCGGCGCGATGGGCAGCATGGGGCGGCTGGCGTCGCTCGCCGATCTGCCCGGCGACAAGGTGATGGCGGCGTGGATCGGGAAGGCCGCGGGGCTTTGCGCCGAGGGCAAGCCCAAGCGGCCGGCGCCGAAGCCGAAAGCCGCGCTCGACCTGCCGAAAGATCTCGGCATGGCATTAAAGGCCGATGCCGCGGCGCAAGGGCATTGGGACGCTTTTTCGCCCGGCAAGCGCCGCGACTATATCGAGTGGGTGCTCGAGGCGAAGCGCGAGGAAACGCGCGTCAAACGCATCGAGACGATCGTCGCGCAGGTTGCGGAGGGCAAGGACCGGAACTGGAAATACAAGGGCTGTTAGGGGTTTGTCTCGTCATTGCGAGCGAAGCGAAGCAATTTCCAGCCTGCGACCTTGCGCAATCTCGATAGCTGGAGATTGCTTCGTCGCTACGCTCCTCGCAATGACGGGTTTTCAGAAGTCGACGTCCTCGTAATATTTCGGCGGCGTCACGATTTCCATCCGTTCCGCCAGCAGGGGGCGAAAGGAGGGGCGGGATTTCAGTCCCGAATACCAGCCCTTGGTCTGCTCGTGCCCGGTCCAGTCGATGCCGCCCAGATAGTCGGCGACCGAAATATGCGCCGCCGCGGTCAGGTCGGCGAGCGTCATGGTCGCGCCGGCGAGCCAGGTGCGGTGGTCGATCAGATAGTCGACATAGTCGAGATGGTTGTTCGCCGCCTTCATCGCCTCGCGCAGCGCACCGCCGTCGGGGGGCTGGCGGTGGACGATGCGCTTCTGCATCCGCTCGAACAGCAGCGGGCCGGTGACTTCATAGAAGAAATCCTGGTCGAACCAGGCGACGAGGCGGCGGATTTCGGCGCGCTGCGCTGCGGTGCCGTTGATCATCGCCTTGCCTTCGACGGTTTCCTCGAAATATTCGGCAATCGCGTTGCTGTCGATCAGCACCTGCCCGCGTCCGCCGTCGACCATCACCGGGGTCCGCCCCGCCGGGTTCAGGTCGATGAACTCGTCGCGCCGTTCCCACGGCGATTCGCGCACCAGTTCATAACCGACGCCCTTTTCGCCGAGCAGCAGGCGGACCTTGCGCGAAAAGGGACAGAGCGGGAATTGATAGAGTTGCCACATAAGCTTGGCATAGCGGCAGCGAGGCGTTCCGCGCAACGCCTATGGCGTGCGGAAAGTTACCTCGCTGCCAAAGCTGTGGATGGCGTCAGCGCTGCCGCGCGGCGTCGCGTTCGCGTTCCCACTGTGCCGCCATGTCGCGCGCCATGCTCTTGAGAACGGGCGCATAGGCCGCGAGCGCCGAGGCAGCGTGGCCTGCCATGCGCGTCGTGGCGCGGACATCGTCGCCGAGCCGTTCGGCATAATAGGGATCGTCCTGTCCCGCGACTTCGCCGAGCGTCGCGTCGGGCGGGATATAGGCCGCATCCGAGGTCGGATCGACGCGTGCGACGGCCTCGGCCAGCGGGCCGACGTTGAGCTTCATCAGCGCGCCGACCAGCGCGGTAACGGTATCGGCCATGCGATCCTGCGCGACCGGGTCGTTCAGCGTCGCGACGGTATCGTTCATCTGTCCGGCGGCGGCCGGCATCGGCGTCGCAAGTGCAAGCAGGGGAAGGGCGGCAAAGGTCCAGCGAATCATCGGCTTCATCCTTTCGGGAAGCGAAATTGATGCGGCGCTATAGCGATGCCGTGCTTTCGCTGGGCTGAACGCGGTTCGACCATGCGACAAATCGCCCGACATTTGCGGTTGTCCACATTTTCGTCATCCCGGCGAAGGCCGGAATCTCAACCTCGAATTGCGAATGCACCGGCGAGATCGTGACCGGAGTCACGCGCCTCCGGACACCCTTCGCCGGGATGACGGTTAAGATCTGCTATTCCGCCGCGACCACCTCGACCTCTTCCTCGTTCAGCGAATGGGTCAGGCGGCTGATCATTTCCTTCGGGCAAACCTGCCAGAAACGGCCCTTCCAGCGATCCCAGTCGGCGAGGATCTCGTCCGACCATTTGCTGCCGGTGGCCTTGGCATGATCTTCGACCAGCGCCTTGAGTTCGGCTTCCCAATGGCTGCTCGCGAGCCGCTGCCAGACGATCGATTCGCTGTTCGCATGCCGCTCGAAGCTGTCGTCGCTGTCGAGCACGAACGCCATGCCGCCGGTCATCCCGGCGCCGAAGTTCGACCCGACGGGGCCGAGGATGACCGCGGTGCCGCCGGTCATATATTCGCAGCCGTTGGCGCCGCAGCCCTCGACGACGACCCGCGCGCCCGAGTTGCGGACCGCGAAGCGCTCGCCCGCCTGGCCCGCCGCGAGCAATGTGCCCGCGGTCGCGCCATAGAGCACGGTGTTGCCGACGATGCTGTTATGTTGGCTGACCAGCGGGCTCGACACGGTCGGGCGCACGACGATGCGGCCGCCCGAGAGGCCCTTGCCGACATAGTCGTTGGCATCGCCGAAGACTTCCAATGTGATGCCTTGGCACAGGAACGCGCCGAGCGACTGCCCCGCGGTGCCGCGCAGGCGTACCTGCACATGGTTGTCGGCGAGCCCCTTCATCCCGAAGCGCGCCGTAACCTCTGCCGACAGGCGGGTGCCGACGGCGCGGTGCGTGTTGCGGACATTATAGGTGAGCTGCATGCGCTCGCCGCGTTCGAACAGCGGCTTCGCGTCGTTCAATATCTGCGCGTCGAGGCTGTCGGGCACCGGGTTGCGGAAGTTCGGTCCCTGCGAGCGGCGCTCCTCGTCGGGGGCGTCGACCTTGGCGAGGATCGGGTTCAGGTCGAGGTCGTCGAGATGTTCGGCGCCGCGGCTGACCTGACGCAGCAATTCGGTGCGGCCGATCACTTCGTCGAGGCTGCGGCAGCCGAGCTTGGCGAGGATTTCACGCACTTCCTCGGCGATGAAGGTCATCAGATTGATCACCTTCTCCGGCGAGCCGGTGAACTTCTGGCGCAGTTTTTCGTCCTGCGTGCAGACCCCGACCGGGCAGGTGTTGCTGTGGCACTGGCGCACCATGATGCAGCCCATCGCGACGAGGCTGAGCGTCCCGATGCCATATTCCTCGGCCCCCAAAATGGCGGCGATCACGATGTCGCGCCCGGTCTTGAGCCCGCCGTCGGTGCGCAGGCGGATGCGGTGGCGCAGACCATTGAGCGTCAGCACCTGATTGACTTCGCTGAGCCCCATTTCCCACGGCGTGCCGGCATATTTGACGCTGGTCTGCGGGCTCGCGCCGGTGCCGCCGGTGTTGCCCGCGACAAGGATGACGTCGGCATGCGCTTTCGCGACGCCCGCCGCCACCGTGCCGATGCCCGCCGAGCTGACGAGCTTCACACAGACGCGCGCCTTCGGGTTGATCTGCTTCAGGTCGTAGATAAGCTGCGCGAGATCCTCGATCGAATAAATGTCGTGGTGCGGCGGCGGGCTGATCAGCGTCACACCCGGCGTCGCATGGCGCAGCCGCGCGATAAACTCGGTGACCTTGAAGCCCGGAAGCTGGCCGCCTTCGCCGGGTTTGGCGCCCTGCGCGACCTTGATCTCGATCTCGTCGCAGGCGCCGAGATATTCGGCGGTGACACCGAAGCGGCCGCTGGCGATCTGCTTGATGTTGCTGTTGGCGTTGTCGCCATTGGCATAGGGCTGATAACGCTCGCTCGCTTCGCCGCCTTCGCCTGACACCGCCTTGGCGCCGATGCGGTTCATCGCGATCGCCAGCGTCTCGTGCGCCTCGGGCGACAGCGCGCCGAGCGACATGCCGGGGGTGACGAAGCGCTTGCGGATTTCGGTGATCGCCTCGACGCTGTCCAATGCGACGCCCTGCGCCGGATAGTTGAACTCCATCAGGTCGCGCAGATAGATCGGCGGCAGGTCGGCGACCCCGCGCGCGAATTGCAGATAGGTCGAATAGCTGTCGGTCGCGACCGCAGTCTGCAAGAGGTGCATCAGCTGCGCCGAATAGGCGTGCGCTTCACCGCCCGCCCGCTGGCGGTAGAAACCGCCGATGGGGAGGGTGGTGACGCGCGCGTCGAACGCCGCTTCGTGCTTCTCGACCGCGTTGATGAACAGCGACTGATAGCCTTCGCCCGAGATTTTCGCCGGCATGCCGGGGAACAGGTCGTTGACCAGCGCGCGCGACAGGCCGACCGCCTCGAAATTATAACCGCCGCGATAGCTCGAGATCACCGCGATCCCCATCTTGGCGAGGATTTTGAGCAAGCCATCGTCGATCGCCTTGCGGAAGCGCAGGTGGCAATCGCCCAGCGACAGTTCGCGGCCGAACAGCCCGCGGGCATGGCGGTCGGCGATCGCCGCCTCGGTCAGATAGGCGTGAACGGTCGTCGCGCCGACGCCGATCAGGACGGCAAAGGCATGGGTGTCGAGCACCTCGGCCGAGCGGACGTTGATCGAGGCATAGCTGCGCAGCCCCTTACGGACGAGATGCGTGTGGACCGCGGCGGCGGCGAGCACCATCGCCATGCCGACGCGCTTGTCGCCGATCGCCTGATCGGTAAGGAACAGCTCGCTGCGTCCCGCGCGCACCGCATCCTCGGCCTCACGGCGGACGCGGGCGATCGCTTCGCGGAGCGTCGCGGCATCGCCGCCGGCCGCGAAAGTGCAGTCGATATCGGCGACCGCGTCGCCGAAATAGGCACGCAGCCGGTCCCAGTCGTCACCGACGAGGACCGGGGAGTCGATCGCGAGAACGTGGTCGCTCTGCCCCTTTTCGTCGAGGATGTTGGCGAGGTTCGCGAAACGCGTCTTCAGGCTCATCACATGCCGTTCGCGCAAGCTGTCGATCGGCGGGTTGGTGACCTGGCTGAAATTCTGGCGGAAGAATTGCGCGACGTGGCGCGGCTTGTCCGAAATGACCGCAAGCGGCGTGTCGTCGCCCATCGATCCGACGGCTTCCTTGGCATCCTCGACCATGGGCGAGAGGATGAGCTCCATATCCTCCATGGTCAGCCCGGCGGCGACCTGACGGCGGAGCAGTTCAGCGCGGTCCCATTGCGGCAGGCTCGACTTGCCGCCCTTCGGCAGGTCGGCCATCGTGCGGAAACCCTTGACGCGCGCGGGATAATCCTGCGCGTCGGCGATCAGGTCCTTGATCGCGCGGTCTTCGTAAAGCGCGCCTTCGTCGAGGTCGACCGCGATCATCTGGCCGGGGCCAAGGCGGCCCTTCTTGCGGATGCTTGCTTCGGGCAACAGCACCATGCCGCTTTCGGAGCCGACGACGAGCAGATTGTCGGCGGTCAGCGTGTAGCGCAGCGGACGCAGCGCGTTACGGTCCATGCCCGCGACCGCCCAGCGGCCGTCGGTCATCGCCAGCGCGGCGGGGCCGTCCCACGGCTCCATCACGCTGGCGAGATAGGAGTACATCGCGCGGTGGTTGTCGGGGACGTCGCATTCGTTGGTCCACGCCTCGGGGACGAGGATCAGCTTGGCGGTCGGTGCATCGCGGCCGGCGCGGCACAGCGCCTCGAACACCGCGTCGAGCGCGGCGGTGTCCGACGCGCCCGCCGGGATCACCGGCTTGATGTCTTCCGAATGCTCGCCGAACGCGAGGCTCGCCATCTTGATCTCGTGGCTCTTCATCCAGTTCTTGTTGCCGCGGATCGTGTTGATCTCGCCATTATGGGCGAGGCAGCGGAACGGCTGGGCCAGCCACCATTGCGGGAAGGTGTTGGTCGAATAACGCTGGTGGAAGATCGCGACCCGGCTTTCGAACAGCTTGTTCATCAGGTCGGGATAGAAATCGCCCAGACTCTCGGCGAGGAACAGACCCTTGTAGATGATCGAGCGCGCCGACAGGCTGCAGATATAGAAGTCGGCGATCTGCGCCGCGATCACCTTTTTCTCGATCCGGCGGCGGACGAGGTAAAGCTGCTTTTCGAACTCGGCGACCGACTGTTCGTCGGGCAGCGGCCCGGCGATCATGATCTGCTCGATCTCGGGGCGCGTGCGCTGCGCCTTGTCGCCGATCACCGATACGTCGACGGGTACCTGACGCCAGCCATAGATGGTGAAGCCCGCGTCGATGATCTCGGCCTCGACGATCGTCCGGCATTCTTCCTGCGCGCCAAGGTCGGTGCGCGGCAGGAAGACCATGCCGACGGCGAGGCGGTTCGGGCGCACCTTGTGCCCCGACGCCGCGATGGCGTCATCGAAGAAACGCACCGGCAGGTCGACATGGATGCCCGCGCCATCCCCGGTCTTGCCGTCGGCGTCGACCGCACCGCGGTGCCAGACCGCGCGCAGCGCCTCGATCGCGGCCTCGACGACACGGCGCGAGGCCTTGCCGTCGGTTGCCGCAACCAGCCCGACGCCGCAGGCATCGGATTCCATGTCGGGGCGATACATGCCGGTCTCGGCAAGGCGCGCATGGTCGGGGGTGGGGTAATGGGTCATGTTGCAGTCCTGATTTCGTTCTTACCGTCATCCCGGCGGGCGCCGGGATGACGGCAGCGATGCTATTTCTTTTTCTTGCGGGCGTTTTCGACCGCTTCGTCGGCGGCTTGCTGCACCGCGACCGAGGCATTTTCATACGCGGTTTCGAGATCCTCGACCCGCTTCAGGTCGGCGGCCGACCAGTTGCTGCGGTCGTATGCGGGGTCTTCGACCGCGGCGTCAGCCGCTGCTGCGGCTGCGGTCGCCGCATCCGATGCCGCATCCACGGCATAATCGTCCGCGGCGACGTCGGCGGCCGCATCGACGGCATAATCGTCTGCTGCCATCGCATCGGTCGCTTCGACCGTGTCGGTCTTCCACATGTCGCGCTGTTCCTTCAGCGTCTTGACGTCGACCTTCATCAGCTTGGCCAGCTTCGACAATTCGGCATCGCTCAGGTCGGCGAGCTGCTTTTCCTTCGGCAGCTCCTTCATGTCCTTCTCGATCTGCGGCGCGCGGTCGATGAACTTGCTGATCAGCGGCGGCATTGCCTTGATCACCGCCAGCATCACTTCGGGATCGGCCTGCAGCGCCATCCAGTCATTGCCATAGGCGGTGCCGGTCGGGGTCGCGAGGAAGGCGTTGAGTTCGGTGAGCTGCACGGCCGAGAATTTGCGCGCATAGGCCTTGGCCATGCCGGCGCGCATCGGCGGCTCCATGTCGGCGAGGACTTCGCTGATCAGCGGCTTGATCACCTTGTTGATCTGGTCTTCGCGTTCCTGGCGGTTCGGGTCGAAGACGTCGGCGATCTTGCGCTTGGTCGCTTCGTCGAGTGCGGCGATTTTCTCGCTCTCGACCCCGGTCTTGATCGAGATCATCAGGTCGGACTCGCCGCCCATCTCGCCCATGATGGTCTTGAACATCTTGCCGTAGAGATTGTCCATCATCCGCTCGAGACTGCCCGAAGGGATCAGCGCGCCCATCGTCGTCTGCGCCAGCGTCAGGCGCGCGGGTTCGACCGGCGGCAGGTCGCTGGTGTCGAACATCTTTTCGACGATTGCGATCGCCGCGTCCATCTCGCGTTCCATCTTCGCCTTGGATTCGGCGGCATAGGCTTCGCTATCGACGTCAGCGCTGTCCTGGCTCGCGTCGACGACCACCTCGGCGGCAGGCGCTTCCTCGGGCGCGGCCTGCACGGCCGTACCCAGCGGCAGCAGCGCGATCGTGCCGGCGAGCAGCATCGTCTTGAATTTCGGCATCATGAATTTCCTTCCCTGTTGGTCATGCTGCCTTCTTTTCGCTTTTCGCTTTCGCTTTCAACCATTTCGACATCTGTTCGCTGACGTCGCGGCCGTCGCGGATGCCCCAGACGACCAGGCTGGCGCCGCGCACGATGTCGCCTGCCGCAAAAACGCCGGGCAGGCTGGTCATCATCGTCTGGTGATCGACGCGCAGCGTGCCCCAGCGGGTGACCGAAAGGTCGGGCGAACCGAAAAGCTGCGGCAGTTCCTCGGGATCGAAACCCAGCGCCTTGATCACCATGTCGGCGGGCAGGTCGAACTTGCGGCCGGGGTCAACCTCGGGGCTGCGGCGGCCGCTCGCATCGGGGGCGCCGAGGCGCATCCCCGCGACGGCGACTTCCTTGACCTGCTTGTCGGCGGTGAAGCTTTCGGGGGCGGAGAGCCAGACGAACTCGACGCCCTCCTCTTCGGCATTCGAAACTTCGCGCTGCGATCCCGGCATATTCTCGCGGTCGCGGCGATAGAGGCATTTGACCGACCTGGCGCCCTGGCGGACGGCGGTGCGGACACAGTCCATCGCGGTGTCGCCGCCGCCGATGACGACGACATGCTTGCCCTTGGCATCGAGGCTGCCGTCGTCGAACGCCGGCACGGCATCGCCGAAGCCTTTGCGGTTCGAGGCGACGAGATAGTCGAGCGCGGCGATCACGCCGTCGGCGCCATTGCCTGCGACATTGATCTCGCGCGCCTTGTAAACGCCGGTCGCGACGAGGATCGCGTCGTGCTTCTGGCGCAGCGCGTCGAGCGTCGCGTCGCTGCCGACGTCGAAGCCGAGGTGGAAGTGGATGCCGCCCTGTTCGAGCCGCTCGATGCGGCGCATCACCACATCCTTCTCCAGCTTGAAGCCGGGGATGCCATAGGTCAGCAGCCCGCCGGCGCGGTCGTGCCGGTCATAGACATGCACTTCGTGCCCTTCGGCGCGGAGATATTCGGCGGCGGTCAGCCCGGCGGGGCCGGCGCCGATGATCCCGACCGACTGGCCGGTCGCGGCGCGGACATGCAGCGGCTCGACCCAGCCTTCGGCCCAGGCGGTGTCGGTGATATATTTCTCGACGCTGCCGATCGTCACCGCGCCATGGCCCGAGAACTCGATCACGCAATTGCCTTCACACAGCCGGTCCTGCGGGCAGATGCGGCCGCAGATCTCGGGCATCGTCGATGTCGCGTTGCTGAGTTCATAGGCTTCGCGCAGCCGGCCTTCCGCCGTCAGGCGCAGCCAGTCGGGGATATGGTTGTGCAGCGGGCAGTGGACCGAGCAATAGGGCACGCCGCACTGCGAGCAGCGCGCCGCCTGCGCGTCGGCGTCGGGCGCGGCGTAGCGTTCGGCGATCTCGCGAAAGTCTTGCGCGCGGTCTTCGGCGGAGCGCTTGTCCGGATAGGATTGTTCACGCTCCACAAACCGGAGCATGCGATCGGCAGCCATGCAGTTTCCCCTTCGTTGCGGGGCAAATGCATGGCCGGACCGAGGCTGTCACGAAATTTATGCCAATTAGGACAGTATTACTGACATTAATTCAGGGCTTGGGGAGAGAATTTTGTTCCTTGCGCAACTATCTTTCGCAAATAGTAAAATATCGGACCTATCTCATGGTGAGCCATACCAGCGCTGCGGCGCCGACGATGATTCGGTACCAGGCGAAGGGTGCGAAGCCATAGCGGGTGACCACCGCGAGGAAGGCCTTGATCACCACCCACGCGACGATGAACGAGACGAAGGCGCCGAGCCCGATCAGCCCGAGATCGTTCGAGGTGATCGCATCGCGGTGCTTGAAAAGCTGCAACGCCGTCGCGCCGCTGAGCGTCGGCAGCGCGAGGAAAAAGCTGAACTCGGCGGCGGTCTTGCGGTCCACCCCGAACGACATTGCGCCGAGGATCGTTGCGCCCGACCGGCTGACCCCCGGGATCATCGCGATGCACTGGACCAGGCCGACCAGAATCGACTGCCGCGTCGTCACATTGGCAACCCCGCCGACATCCTTCGTCTTGGCAAAGCGTTCGACGAGCAGGATGGCGAAGCCGCCGATGATCAGCGCCCAGGCGACGACCACGGCGTTTTCGAGTAGCAGCTCGATATAGTCGCCGAACGCCAGCCCGAGGATGACGGCCGGGAAAAAGGCCAGCAGCAGATTGCGGACAAACGCGATGGCGACGGGGTCGCGGCGGAAGAAGCCGGTGAACATGTCCCAGAACAGCTTCCGGTAGAGCACGACGATCGCCAGGATCGCGCCCGGCTGGATCGCGATGTTGAAGATCGCCCAGCGCGATGCGTCATAGCCGAGCAATTCGGTCGCGAGGATCAGATGGCCCGTCGACGAGACGGGAAGGAATTCGGTCAGCCCCTCGACGATGCCGAGGATGATCGCGGTCAGCCAGATGCTCATCGTGCGTCACCCCGCAGTTCATGGCGCGCGGCCGGGGCGGGGCGGGGAAGCAGATCGGTGCGGGTCATGGGAATCCTGCGATGGCGATGGTCGGTCATATGCGAAAGGGCGTCCGGCCGATGCCGGGCGCCCTATTCGCGTACCGACCTACGCAGGCAGACCCGATTTTTCCAGCCGCTATTTCGGTCGATTGACGCGTTCGCTCGGCCAGCCGACCCGGAGCAGCGTCTCGTCGGGATCGGAGAGAGCGAATTCGTACATGCCCCACGGCTTGTGCGTCGGCGCCTTTTCGCGCTCGAGGATCGCGTCGCGCATCCGCTCGGCAAGCTCCGCGACACGGTCGGTGTAGAGATAGAGGCCGAACGGATTCTGTCCGGGAATCAACCAGCCCTCGGGCGCCTCGTTCGTCAGGTGCAACTGCCAGCCCTTGCCGTCTTCGAGCAGCCGGTAGCTGCCGTGGTCGCCGACGACCGACAGGCCGAGCTGTTCGTAGAAAGCGGTGCTCGCATCGAGGTCGCTGCACGGCAGGATCGCAGCGATATGGTGACGGGGCGCATCGGTCATCGCCCGAACTTAGCGCCGCGATGACGCAGCCGCCAGTTGGCAATATGCGCGCCGGCAAGCCCCAGCGCGCCGAGCGAGGTGAGCAGCCGGTCGGCCGCCGCAGGATCGGTGGCCGCAACCCATCCTTCGTGCGCCGCAAGCCCCACCGCGAGCAAGCCGACCCCCATCGCAGCCGCGAGGCCCGGAGCGATGCGCCGGTGCCGTTTCCAGCCGTCGTGCATCGCGACCAGCGCCGCTGGGACGGCGAGCAGCAATATCGCGGCATGCACCCCTTCGGGCAGCGCGATCCAGCGACTGAGCGCCGGGGCCAGCAGGATGATCAGCGGCAGCGCGAGGCAGTGGATCAGGCAGGTCAGCGACAGGAGGATTCCCGTCAGGTCGGCAAGACGCGGGCGCGCGGCGGGGAAGCACATGGGATGTCTTTCGCGGAAGGGGTTCGCGTGCGAGATAATGATACAATGTATCATTGCAAGGGCGATTGTGAATCCGCCCCTTGCCGCCCATATCGCATGCTGGCAAAGGGGCGCAGTTTTGGCGCCTTTTCACCGGTGCCGTCCAACCGCCAGAAAGGCCGATTTTTCGATGTCCCAGATGATCCGTGTCACCCTTCCCGATGGCTCTGCCCGAGAAGTCGTGCGCGGGACTACTCCGGCGCAGATTGCGGCGGACATCGGCCCCGGCCTCGCCAAGGCCGCTCTCGCCGCAAAGATCGACGGCGAACTGCGCGACATCATGCGCCCGCTGGAGGAGGATACCAACCTTGCGCTGGTGACGAGCCGCGACGAGGCCGACGCGCTCGAACTCGTGCGCCACGACTATGCGCATGTGCTGGCGGAGGCGGTGCAGAACCTGTTTCCGGGCACGCAGATCACCTTCGGCCCCTCGACGGGCGACGGCTTCTATTATGACTTCGCACCGACCGCCGGGCACGGCGCCTTCCGCGACGACGAACTGCCGCTGATCGAGGAGGAAATGCGCAAGATCATCGCCGCCGACCTTCCTTTGACGAGGGAAGTCTGGGAACGCGACAAGCTGATCGCCAAATGGGCGGCCGAGGGCGAGACCTTCAAGGCCGAATGGGCCGCCGAACTGCCGCAGGGCGAGGAACTCACCGTCTATCGCAGCGGTGATGGCTGGATGGACATGTGCCGCGGGCCTCACTTGGCCTCGACCGGCAAGCTCGACCCCGCGGCGTTCAAGCTGACGCGCGTGTCGGGCGCCTATTGGCGCGGCGACCAGAAGAATGCCCAGCTCAGCCGTATCTATGGCACCGGCTGGCTCAACAAGAAGCAACTCGCCGAGCATCTCGTCCGGCTCGAGGAAGCGGCGAAGCGCGACCATCGCAAGATCGGCCGCGAAATGGACCTCTTCCACCTGCAGGAAGAGGCGCACGGCAGCATCTTTTGGCACCCCAAGGGCTATCGCATCTACCGCGAGCTCGAGGCGTTCATGCGCCGCGCGATCGACGGCGGCGGCTATGTCGAGGTCAAGACGCCGCAGGTGATGGACGCGCGCCAGTGGGAGCAGTCGGGCCACTGGGGCAAATATCGCGAGAATATGTTCGTCATCCCCGACGAAATCCCGAACACCGAGGATGACGGCCCGATCATCTCCGACGATGCCGAATGGATGGCGCTGAAGCCGATGAACTGCCCGGCGCACGTCCTGATCTTCCGCCAGGGGATCAAGTCGTACCGCGATTTGCCGCTGCGCATGGCCGAAATGGGCTGCTGCCATCGCAACGAGCCGCATGGCGCGCTGCACGGCATCCTGCGCGTCCGCCAGTTTACGCAGGACGATGGCCATATCTTTTGCCGCGAGGACCAGATCGTCGAGGAGGTACGGACCTTCTGCGCGCTGCTCGACCGCGTTTACCGGGATCTCGGCTTCGAAAAATATGCAGTGAAGCTGGCGCTGCGTCCCGAAAAGCGCTTCGGCACCGAAGAGATGTGGGACAAGGCCGAGGCCGAACTGCGCGAAGCGGTCGCGCGCGCCGGCATGGCGAACGACGATTATGGCTGGGAAGAACTGCCGGGCGAGGGCGCCTTCTATGCGCCGAAGCTCGAATTCCACCTCACCGACGCGATCGGACGCACTTGGCAGTGCGGGACGATCCAGTCCGATCGCGTGATGCCCGAACGCCTCGATGCCTCTTATGTGGCCGAGGATGGCGAACGCCATCGCCCGGTGATGCTCCACCGCGCGATCCTCGGCACTTACGAGCGCTTCATCGGCATCCTGATCGAGCATTTCGCCGGCCGCTTCCCGACCTGGCTCGCGCCGGTGCAGGCGGTGGTTGCAACGATCGTCAGCGACGCCGACGATTATGCGAAGGACGCCGCCGAACAGCTCGCCGCCGCGGGCATCCGCGTCGAGACCGATCTGCGTAATGAGAAGATCAACTACAAGGTACGCGAGCACAGCCTGCAGAAGGTTCCGTACCTGCTCGTCGTCGGCAAGCGCGAGGCGGAGGAAGGCAGTGTCGCGATCCGCACTCTCGGGCAGGACGGTCAGCGGATCATGCCGCTCGCCGAAGCGATCGCGATGCTGAAGGGCGAAGCGACCCCGCCCGACCTCAGGGGCTGATGGCCGAGCCGCGCCGGCGCTGGCGGCGCTGGGCAGTGCTGCTCGCGCTGCTTGGCGTGGTCCTGCTCGCGAAGGGCTATTGGAACGCGACGCGCGACCCGATCGTCCGCCACGCGGCCGTCGCGGTGGCCGATTGGCCCGCCGGGCAGCCGCCGCTGAGGCTGCTGCTGCTGTCCGATATTCACGTCGCGGGCCCCGATATGCCACCCGAGCGGCTGGCACGGATCGTCGGCGAGCTCAACCGGCTGAAGCCCGACCTCGTGTTGATCGCGGGCGATCTCGTCAGCGAAAAGCGCATTGCGACCCATATCTATACGGCGGCCGAAGTCGTTGCGCCGCTCGCCGGCCTGCGCGCGCCGCTCGGCGTCGTCGTTGCGCCGGGCAATCACGATCACTGGTTCAAGCCCGACGCGCTGCGCAGCGAGATGGAGAAGCTTGGGCTCCGCGTGCTCCAGAACGAAGCGATCAGGCTCGGCCCGCTGGTCGTCGGCGGGGTCGACGACGATTTTTCCGGGCATGACGATATTGCCGCGACCTTTGCCGCGATGGACCGGCTCGGGCCGGGCGTGCCGCTGCTGCTGACCCACAGCCCCGACATCGTTCCCGACTTGCCGCGCCCGGTCGCCGCCGTCTTCGCCGGGCATACCCACTGCGGCCAGATTCGCTTTCCCGTCGTTGGCGCGATCAGCTATGTCTCGCGCTACGGCGACCGCTTCGCCTGCGGCGACATGGTCGACGGAAAGCAGCGCGTCTTCGTCGGCGCGGGTCTGGGAACGAGCATCGTCCCGCTTCGTTATCTGACCCCGCCCGACATATGGCTCGTCACCTTGGGCGCGAGCGGAAAGGAATGAGCGCTTTGCCCCAAATCGCCGAAATCGTCCGGCATGGGGCGCGGGAACGCCTGCCACGCCATCGCCACGCGCGTGCTTATGTCGCGCTGGTGCTGGGCGGCGGCTATGAGGAAGCGGGCGATCAGGGGCGGGTTGCCGCCGCCGCGGGAACGGTGGTCATCCATGGCGACTGGACCGCGCATCGCGACCTGTTCGGCCTTCGCGGGGCGCGGGTGCTCAACCTGCCGATGGCCCCCGATATGGTCCCGGGCGCCGGGCATATCGACGATCCCGACGCCGCAGCGCGCCTTGCCGAACGCGATGCCGCCGCGGCCGCCGATTATGTGCGCGATCATTTCCGACCCGGTGCCGCCCTGCAACGCGACTGGCCCGACCTGCTCGCCGCTGCGCTCGCGGACGATCCCGATATCGCGCTTGCTGGCTGGGCGGACGGGGTGGGGCTCGACCCGGCGTCGGTCAGCCGCGGCTTCATGCGCGCCTATGGCGTCACGCCGAAGCGCTTCCGGCTCGAGGCGCGGACCCGGCGGGCGTTGCTGGCACTCGCTGGTTGGCGCGGCAGTCTCGCGGCGCTCGCCGCCGACCAGGGCTTTGCCGATCAGGCGCATCTCGCGCGGTCGGTGGCCGCGATGACCGGCATGCCGCCGGTCCGGTTCCGGGCAAAGTCCGTTCAAGCCTAGGCCGCTGCCTTCGGGCTAGGTGGGGGCATGGATCGCCGCCTCTTCCTCGCCGCTGCGCTTGCCGGCCTCGCCGCTTCCGCTCTTGCTCCCATTCGCGCCAATGCCCAGCGTCCGCCCTCGCGGACGCGCTGGAAGGTCCGCGCCTCCGAAGGCTTCGATGCGCTCGCCTTTCTCGGCCCGCTTGCCGGAGGCGAGCTGTATCTGCGCTATTATCAGGCCGACGCCGATGCCTTTGCGCCGCGCCTGCCTGCGGCGGTCCGCGCCGATATCGCGGCGCTGTGGAAGGACGCCGAAACCGCCGGCTTCGGCCTCTTGGGACCGGTGCTGTCGGTGGTTTATTCGGGCGACGACGACAGCAGTCTCGCGTCGCTGATCGCGGCATCGGCCGACCCCGAAACGCTGCTTCTGCCGGCCTATCGTGCGAGCAACAATTGGGACGAAAAGGATTGGCGCTGGTTCCTGTCGGCCGCGCCGCGGCTGAAGACGGTGTTCGAGGCGATCGCGGACGCGGGTTTCGCGGCTTTCCGGGCCGAACGCACCGCCGGCCTCGACGCGCGTATCGCCGAACTCGGCCGCGATCTCGCGGCTTATGACGTGATCAGCCTGCACGAAAAGCTGACCGGCCGCAGCTTCGACCCGCAGATCGAGGTCGTGCTGCTGCAATTCTGCAAGCCGCACGGCATCAAGGTGCAGGGCCAGACTTTCCTGCAGGCGGCCGACTGGAACACCGCGATCACTGTGCGCAACGCGGCGCACGAGATGCTCCATCCGCCGGTGCCGATGGATGGCGCGGCCGCCAAAGCGGCGCTCGCGCTGCTCGAAAAGGATGCGCTCGTCATGCGCGTCGTGCGCGAGCATGATCCGAAATGGGGCTACACCACGCTCGACGGCCTGCTCAACGAGGATCTGGCGCAGGCGCTCGACCAGCTTATTGGCGAGGCACTTGGCGTCGGGCGCAATCCGGCCGATCGCTGGCGGCAATCGGACGACGGCATCCATGTGCTCGCGGGCGCCTTCTACGGCATGTTGCGCGATGACAAATGGATCGAGACCGGCGGCTCGATCGAAAACTGGCTCGCGCGGACGGTCGACAGCGGCCGGCTGGCGCCGGCGCGCCTGTACGCGATTGCTGCTCGCGTCCTCGAACGGCCCGCCGATCGTCTCTGGCCATTGATCGCGCCCTGACGCTCGGCTACGGCGACCCGCTGTAACTGGCGGGGACGAAAAATCGGCGCGATTGCTCTGCAAAACCTGATCGGGCTGCCGCCGCTGACGATTGCGGGTGCCGCGGCGATGACCTTTGGTGCGGCCTATGTCCGCGGGCTTACCGGCTTCGGCATGGCGATCATCCTTGTGCCGCTGCTCGGCCTGATCATCCCGCCGGGCGAGGCGGTGGTGATGGGCATCCTGCTGCAATTGCTGATCGGGCCGGTGGGGATCGGGCATATCGTCGCCGACGCCGACCGCTCGACCGCCGTACCGATCGGGCTGGCCGCGATGGCGACGACGCCGGTCGGCATGTTCGTGCTCGATATGACCCCCGCCGACATCGCGCGGCTGCTGATCACCGCAGCGGCCGTCGTCGCATTCATCGCGGTGCTGCTGCCGAAGAAGCCCGAGGGACATCGCCCGGGCCGGCTGGCGGTTGCCGGGACCGGGATCGCGTCGGGGATCCTTACCGGCTTCGCTGCGATGCCGGGGCCGCCGGTCGTGCCCTTCTATCTCCGCCGCCGCGTCGACCCGAAGGTCGCGCGGGCGTCGATGCTGATGATCTTTTTCATGACCGCCATCGCCGGTACGCTCGCCGCGCTGTGGGTCGGCATCGCGACCTGGCGGCTGTTCCTGCTGTCGGTCATTCTTTTTCCGCCGATGTGGCTCGGCAATTATGTCGGCGCGCGCCATTTCGGCCGCGTGCCGCCGCATGTCTGGCAGGCGATGGTCGCTGTCGTCCTCGGCATCGCTGCGGTGTCGGCAGTGGTGCGCCTGCTGAACTAGAGGCTGCGCAGCGCCTGCGCGGGCTTGGCCGAGAGCAGCGGCCAGCTTCCCGCAATCCCGATCAGGAACGACAGCCCCGCGCCGCCGATTAGCGTCGCACCGACGATCAGCGGGTCGGGCGCAAAGCTGAAATCGAAGAGCTGGGTCACGACATACCACGCCCCCGCAAGTCCCAGCCCGAGCGCGAGCAGCGCAAGGATCGACGCGAGCACCGCATATTCGAGGCCCTGCGCGCCCAGTATCTGGCCCCTCGTAGCGCCAAGCAGCTTCAGGATGACGCTGTCATAGACGCGCCGTTCGCGGCTCGCGGCGATCGCACCGATCAGCACCGCAATCCCGGCGAGGATCGCGATGCTCGCCGCCGCGGCGATCGCCTGGCTCATCTGGGTGAGCAAAGTGGTGACCTGCGACACGACGTCGCGCACCTGGATCAGCGAGGCCGAGGGGAAGGCGCGCGGAATGCTGCGCGCGAGGTCGGTCTCGGCCTTCGGGCCGACCGCGACGGTCGCGACCATATTGTGCGGCGCCGCGTCGAAGGTTCCCGGCGAGAAGACGAGCACATAGTTGAGCCCGAAATTGTCCCATTCGACGGTGCGGAAGGATGCGACCTTTGCCTGCACCTCGACCCCCAGCACATTGACCGACAGCGTGTCGCCGAGCTTGAGGCCCAGCGACGTCGCCACTTCCTGCTCGACGCTGACCAGCGACGGGCCCTTGTAATCGCTGGACCACCACGTGCCGCCGACCAGTTCGCTGCCGTTGGGCAGCGCCGGGCTGTACGTCAGCCCGCGGTCGCCGCGCAGCACCCACGCGCCCTCGGGCAGCTCGGCGAGTTCGTCGACGCGCTGGCCGCGAAATTCGGTGACGCTGCCGCGCAGCGCCGGGATCATGTTGATCTGTGCTTGCCGGTCGGCTCCGGTCACCAGCGCGCGGAAACGTTCAACGCCGTCGCGCGGCACATCGAGCACGAAGAAACTCGGCGCCCGCTGCGGCACGGTGCGCGCGATTTCGGCGGTGATGCTCGTCTGGATCGCGGCGAGCGTCACGAACAGCGTCAGCCCGAGCCCGAGCGCGACGACGAGCGCGCCGGTCGCAGCGCCAGGCCGATGGAGGTTGGCGAGCGCGAGGCGGAGCAAGGGGCGGCGCGGACGCGGCACCCGGCTCGCAGTACGGCGCACGAACCAGCCGAGCCCGACCAGGACGATGAGCAGGCCGACCGCCGCGGCGATGAAGCCCAAGGCGAACAGCGGCTCGCGCGCCGTCGCCACCGCCAGCGTCACGATCGCGGCAAAGGCCGCAGCCACCGCCACCAAAGTCCGCCGGTCGATCCGCCCGGCGCTGTCGACCGTCGCGCGGTACAGACCCGCGGCGGGCACATGCCGCGTCGCCGACAGCGGCGGCAGCGCAAAGGCGACGGCGATCAGCAGTCCATAGGCGGCGCTGACCGCCAGCGGCAGCGGATAGAGCGCAAAGCCCGGCCGCACTGGCAGCACGTCGCCGGCGATCCAGCCGATTGCCGACGGCATCAGCGCGCCGACCGCCAGCCCGAGGACGATCGATATCGCCGCGACGGCAAGGATTTGCAGGCCATAGATGCGCGCGACCGTGCCGCTGTCGGCGCCGAGCACCTTCAGCGTTGCGAGCCCCGGCCGCTTGCCCGCGAGATAGCTCGCGACGCCGTTGCCGACCCCGATCCCGGCGATGACGAGCGCGGCGAGCCCGACGAGCGACAGGAACTGCCCCATCCGCTCGATGAAGCGCCGCGTCCCCGGCGCGCCGTTGCTGCGATCGGTGACGTCCCAGCCCGCATCGGGGAATTCGGCGGTCAGCCGTTTCCCGACCGCTTCGGGGTTGGCGTCACCGGGCAGGCGGACGCGATATTTGCTTTCGTAGAGGCTGCCGGGCTGGATGAGCTGCGTCGCCGGCAGGTCGGCCAGCCCGATGATCGCCACCGGGCCGAGCGTGAAGCCTTCGCCGAGCCGGTCGGGCTCCTCGGCGATCACGCCGTCGATCAGGAACGGTTTTTCGCCGAACTTTACCCGGTCGCCGACCTTGAGGTCGAGGCGCGACGAAAGGTCTTTGCCGATCCAGATGCCGCCCGGCGGCGGCGGGCCGCGCCGCGCGCCGCTGTCGAGGCGCATCGTGCCGTAAAGCGGATAGGCGCCGTCGACCGCCTTCAGTTCGGACAGCAGCGCGTCGCCGTCGGGATCGTTCGCCATCGCGCGCAGCCGTACCGTCGCCGATGCGGCGCCGGTGCGGCGGAAGGCCGCCATTTCGGCTGCGGTGGCCTGCCGCTGCGGCAGGCTGAACTCGATGTCGCCGCCAAGGATCGTCTGGCCGCGCACCTCGAGTTCGGAGGTGATGCCGCGCGTCAGGCTGCCGATTGCCGCGAGCGTCGCGACGCCGAGGAACAGGCAGACGGCGAGCAGGCGCAGGCCGCGGATGCGCGTCGCAAGGTCGCGTCGGGCAATGCGCCAGAGGGTGGCGAGGGGCAGCACCTAGGCAGCCCGCTCTTCGATCCTGCCGTCGTGCATCACGACGACGCGGTCGCAATGTTCGGCGAGTTCGGGGTCGTGGGTGATGATCAGTAGCGTCGCGCCGAGCGCGGCCCGCCGTGCGAAGATCAGGTCGATGATCGACTGCCCCGTCGCGGTGTCGAGATTGCCCGTCGGCTCGTCGGCAAAGATGATCGCGGGCGAACTCGCCATCGCGCGCGCGATGGCGACGCGCTGCTGCTCGCCGCCCGACAGCTGGGCGGGATAGTGCGTCAGCCGGTGGCCGAGCCCGACCGCCTCGAGTTCGGCGGCGGCGCGTCCGAACGGATCTTCGATGCCTGCGAGTTCGAGCGGCACCGCGACATTTTCGAGCGCGGTCATCGTCGGCAGCAGGTGAAAGGCCTGCAGGACGATGCCGATCCGCCCGCGCCGCGCGCGCGCCAGACCATCCTCGTCCATCGTCGCGAAATCGAGACCCGCGACCCTGACCGTCCCGCCGCCCGCGCGTTCGAGGCCGGCAAGGACTGCCATCAGCGAGCTTTTGCCCGATCCCGACGGGCCGAGCAGCGCCACTGACGTGCCGGCCGCGACCTCCAAGTCGACACCGCGCAATATTTCGACGGGGGCCTTGTCGCTCCCCAAAGTCAGCGTCACATTATGGGCGGCGATCGCCATATCGGGCGATGGTCGAGTGTCGGGCAAGGAAGGACCCTTTGGAAATGCGAACGGCCGGATGGCGCTCTTACGCTCTATATGGTTGCGCGATTTTGCTTTGCCAACCACTCGCCGCCTGCGGACCCGCTGAAAAGCCGGCGGCGTCGACGAACGAAGCGGCCGCGGCGAAGGCGGCGCCCGCAATCCCCGCCGACGCGCCGCTGGTCATCGCCTTCGGCGACAGCCTCTACGCGGGTTACCAACTCGGCCCGCGGGAAGGTCTTGCGCCGCAATTGCAGGCGGCGCTCGCCGAGGACGGCGTGGTGGTGCGGGTGCAGAACGCCGGCGTTTCGGGCGATACCACCGCAGCGGGGCGGCAGCGGCTGACCTATGTGCTCGACAATGCGAAGACGAAACCGGCGCTCGTTCTTCTCGGGCTTGGCGGCAACGACATGCTGCGCGGTATCGGTCCCGACCAGACGCGCGCCAATCTCGATGCGATGCTTGCCGAACTCAAGAAGCGCGAGATTCCGGTGCTGCTGACGGGGATGGTCGCGGCGCCCAATCTCGGCAGTGATTATGCGGCGAAGTTCAATCCCATCTATCCCGAACTTGCCGCGAAATATGACGCGAGCTTCTATCCCTTCATTCTCGACAATGTCGTGGGCAAGAAGGAGTTGATGCTCGGCGACAATATCCATCCGAACGCAAAGGGCGTGACGGTCGTCGTCGATGGCCTTGCGCCGCTGGTCGAGGATGCGCTGCCCGACGCGAAATAATCCCGTCATTGCGAGCGGAGCGAAGCAATCTCCAGCTAACGGCCGAAATGGACACGGGCTGGAGATTGCTTCGTCGCTACGCTCCTCGCAATGACGATTAGCCCAGCAGCTTCGCTGCCCGCGCGCGCCAGGTGGTCGCCAGCACTTCCATCGCGGCAAGCAGGCGGAGCGCCTCGGGCTCGCGCTTCCCCGCGCCGCCGATCAGCAGCGCGAAGACGCGCTCGACACTCCATCCGGGCAGCGGCCGCTCGACCAGTTCCAGCGCGTCGCCCGCCGCGACGGCGCCTTCTTCGATCACCCGGTAATACCAGCCGCTCCGCCGCGTCGTGACCACTGTCGCCGGCACCGTTGCCACCCCGAAGCGGTGGCCCAGCTTCCAGCAGGGCTGCCGTCCCTGGCTGATCTCGACGAGCGCAGTGCCGAGCCGGTAGCGGTCGCCGATACACGCCTCGGTCTCGATCAGGCCCTGGGTAGAGATATTCTCACCGAACGCGCCCGGCGCGGCGAGCAGGACATGGTCGCCAAGCTCGCCCGACCACCAGCCGTAATGATCGCGCGGATAATGGTGGATCGCCTTGTCGACCCCGCCATGCACCGTCAGGTCGGCCTGTTCGTCGCCGTCGATCCCGAGCAAGCCGACGTGCAACGCCCCGCGGACCGGGGTCTTTGCGATCGCGCTCGCTTCCTCGCCGCGAAAGGTGCGCGCCTTGCCGGTCAGCACCGCATCGATCGCATAACTCATGCCGCGGCACCCCGCGGCCCGAACAGGATGATCGCCGCGCCGCCAAGACAGATGACGGCACCGATCAGGTCCCACCGATCGGGCCTCGCGCCTTCGACCGCCCACAGCCACAGGAGCGCGGAGACGATATAGACGCCGCCATAAGCGGCATAGGTGCGCCCCGCATGGTCGGAATCGACGAGCGTCAGCAGCCACGCGAACAGCGCGAGCGAGGCCATGCCCGGTACGATCCACCACACCGATTTGTCGAGCCGCAGCCACGCCCAGAAGGCGAAGCATCCGGCGATTTCGGCAAGCGCCGCTCCGATATAGGCCAATGCGGTCATGCGGGCACCGTGGCGGCGGCGGGGCGGAAAGAAAAGTGGTTTGTGCGTGATCCGCCATTCTCGTCCGGGATGGGAAAATGTCTCGAAGCGGCCGGGAGCAGACATGTCCTTCTTCGTCACCCCGGACTTGATCCGGGGTCCATGACTTCAGCGCCGCAGTGGATCCCGGATCAAGTCCGGGATGACGAAAATGGGTGGAGCTATGTCAGCTCTCACCCCAATGCCGTCATACCGTAAAAAGACGGGGTCGCGATCGTGCCCTGATCGCGGCCCCGGTTCTGGCGAGCCCCGCAGCGGGGTGCGCCGTCATCTCTGGATCGAACTGACCTGGATTGCCCGGTCGCGCGCGGCGCCCGCGATCGCCAACTCGGCCTGCGCCGAAGCTAGCACCCGGGTATCCTTGCGGCACTGCCGCACGTCGTTCTTGCCTTCGATATCGAAATCGGACGCGGTGCCGCAGACGGTCGCGACGGCGTGGCGGATGCGGTGCTGGAGCGTGCGGGCGCCGGCCTCGGTCCGCAGGTCGAGGTCGCTATGCTGAACGACCACCGTCGGGTTTGCGGGCGCGGGCCGCGCGAAGGCGGGCTGGCCGAACGAAGCGGTGGCCAGCGTGGCGAGGATCAGAAGCTTTTTCATCTCATGTCTCCATCGGCCGGCTGAAGGGGAGGGGAGGAAGCCGGTGGAGCAGAGATAATCGGTACGCGGCGCCGAAAGGAGCAACGATGTTGCGCGACCATTCTGCAAAATTGCAGAATGAGGCGAAGGCGATTATGGCGCACAAGGCGTCATGTACGATTGGAACGACCTCAAAGCCTTTCTTGCGGTGGCCGAAACGGGCAGCACGCTGTCCGCCGCGCAGGCGCTGCGCGTCAGCCAGACGACCGTCGCCCGGCGCATCGCCGCGCTCGAAGAAGCGACCGGGCTGAGCCTGTTCGAAAGGCGTCAGGCCGGCTACGCGCTAACACCGGTGGGCGAGGCGATGCTGGCGAGCGCGCTGGCCGTCAGGGAAGCCGCCGACCGCTTCGGCGAAGCGGCGCGCGCGCGTTCGCGCGATGCGGGCGGAACGGTCAGCGTGACGACGATGGAGATTTTCGCGGTAACCGTGCTGCCGCCGATCCTCCGCGACCTGCGTGCCGCGCATCCCGAAATCCACATCCATCTCGACACGGCGGACGAGCCGCGCGACCTTGCCGCCGGCGCCGCCGACATCGCGATCCGCAGCAGCAAGCAACCCGCCGGCGCCGGGCTCGTCGGGCGGCGCATCGCCGACAATCCGTGGACGCTCTATTGCAGCCGCGACTATGCCGACCGTCACGGCATCCCGCACACCCGCGCCGAACTCGCCACCCACCCGTTCATCGGCGGTGGCGGCGGGGTCTGGGAACCCTATCAGGCCTGGCTGCGGCAGTACGGGCTCGAAGCGTCGGTGGTCATGCAATATGACAGCGGCACCGGCCTGCTCGCCGGGGTCCGTTCGGGGATGGGGCTTACTATCCTGCCCGCCTTCCTCGCTGACCGCGAACCCGACCTCATCCGCTGCCTGCCGCCCAAGAGCGAAGATACGACAGGCCTTTGGCTGCTGACGCACGAACGGTTGCGTCATGTTCCGCGCGTGCGGATGGTGCTCGATTTCCTCGCTGCGGCGCTGACGAAACTGGGGCGGGGGTAGGTGCTGACCCTACCGCGTCCGGCGCTACGGCCTCACCGCAGCCTTGCGCATCCCAGCGCCGCCGCGTCGATCGCGGTCGCGGCGCCGCGCAGGCGATAGGTATCGGCGATCGCGCCGCCGTTCGGCGTGCTGCTTTCGACGCTCATGCTCGGCGCCGACCGCATCGCGGCGATGATCGCGGCGTCCATCCGCGCGTCGCTCGCCCAGCCGTGCGCGCCGTTGCCGGTCAGGATGAAACGGCGGTTGCCGACCGTCAGCCGCAATTCGCGCTGAGGATTGCGGGCTTTCGACAGGCGGACATAGAATTGTCCGCGGATGCGCGATTTCGGCCAGTAACCGACGCTGGCATAGGCTTTGACCTGCGGCGTGCCGATCGTCGCGGCGGGGGCGGCGATCGCATAGCATCGCGGCGCTGCGGGATCGCGGAAGGCCCCCCAGCCGTCGAAAATGCCGAGCGCGGTGCGGGCGGCCGCGGGGGGCGCCGCCGCGATGCCGAAAAGCAGGGGGGCAAGGAGAAGGAGCGCGCGCCGCATCGGCCCTCGTTTGCGCGAAAGTGGATGCTTTGCAAGCATGGCTTGCCTAGAGCCACGCGTGCGTTAAGGAAGGTGGACATTTTCAGGGGCCGGGAATCGGGGCTGCGAATCGCCTCCGATGCTTGTCCCCTCGGGAAATCTCCCGCGAAACAAGGGATGGCGGAGTTAGAATGAAAGCGACGATCGAACGCGCAGTGTTGTTGAAGAGCCTCGGCCACGTCCAGTCGGTGGTCGAACGGCGCAATACCATCCCCATCCTCTCGAACGTCCTCATCGAAGCCGATGCGTCGGGACAGCTCAAACTGATGGCGACCGACCTCGACCTGCAAGTCGTCGAAACCATCGCGGCGAAGGTCGAAACCCCGGGCACCACGACGGTGTCGGCGCACACCCTGTTCGAAATCGCCCGCAAACTGCCCGAAGGCACCGAGGTTAGCCTCGCCGCCGCCGAGGGCAAGATGCAGGTCAAGGCCGGCCGGTCGAACTTCAACCTGCCGACGCTGCCGCGCGACGATTTCCCGGTGATCGCCGAAGGCGACCTGCCGACCAATTTCGAACTGCCGGTTGCCGAGCTGATCCAGATCATCGACAAGACGCGCTTCGCGATCTCGACCGAGGAAACGCGCTATTATCTCAACGGCATCTTCCTGCATGTCGCAGAGGATGCATCGGGTCCGGTGCTGAAGGCTGCGGCGACCGACGGCCACCGTCTTGCCCGCTACACGGTGACGCGCCCCGACGGCGCCTCGTCGATGCCCGACGTCATCGTGCCGCGTAAATGCGTCGGCGAGATCCGCAAGCTGCTCGACGAGGCCGAGGGCAATGTCGAGATCAGCCTGTCGGCGAGCAAGATCCGCTTCCAGCTCGGCAACGCCGTGCTCACCTCGAAGCTGATCGACGGGACCTTCCCCGATTACAGCCGAGTCATCCCGACCGCGAACGACAAGCTCCTGAAAGTCGATCCCAAGAGCCTGTTCCAAGGCGTCGACCGCGTCTCGACGATCGCCAGCGAAAAGACCCGCGCGGTCAAGGTCGGGCTCGACAAGGATCGCATCACGCTCAGCGTCACCAGCCCCGAAAACGGCACCGCGGCCGAAGAACTCGCCGCAGCTTACGACAGCGATGCGATGGAGATCGGTTTCAACGCCCGTTATCTCAGCGATATCCTCGGGCAGGTCGATGGCGACAATGTCGAACTCCACCTCGCCGACGCCAACGCCCCGACGTTGATCCGCGAGAGCGAGAAGAGCCCGGCACTTTATGTGCTGATGCCGATGCGGGTGTAACGTTGAATCGGAAAGCTGGAAGTTGAGTGACAATGTATCGGGCCGTTTGGTCAATATTGTCACCCCAAGAACCGCGACGATGCTATTTGTTATATTCGTTACGTTTTTCGGGCTGTTTCTATTTTTCGTTTTCTATGAATCTTGGGCTAGGGCGATCTGGGCCCTTAGCGAAGTCGCGCCGGCTTTGATTGGCATAGCGGCATTGTTTGGATGGATAGTCTGGGCGGAATTTACCCACGTTGTTCAATGGGATGAAGAAGCGATATATTTTCGCCCGCAATGCGAACCGTGGGAGCTTCCTCGACGCCCGATTGCAAGAATGAAATTCGAAGACATGCTCAAGATTGGCGCGCCTCAAAGCAGGAATTTCGGCGGTAGTTCGAGGTATCAGCCGGGCGCGGTCATCGAAATATCCGGCTTATCGGATCCGCCAAACAAATATGACAATGCTATCCAAGTGCGGTTTGATAATTTTAAAAGAGACTCAATCTTGGACTTGATGAGGCAAATTTACCGCAAAAGGCCGGAGTTGGTTCCTCCGGGCTGGGTTAGGCAAATAGCAGTTTAGGATGTCGTCCTAACTCGCGAGCCTGATTCAAATCCATTTACCCCGCTTTCGCTACCCGCCAGATCGTGTTGCCCGCGTCGTCGGCAACCAGTGCGCTGCCGTCCTTCGCGACCTTCACATCGGCTGGGCGACCGCGCGTCGTCTTGCCATCCTTGGCCAGGAACTGGTCGAGCAGCGTGACGGGGAGCGCATTGACCGGCTTGCCGTTGGCGCCGAACTTGACGAACACGACGTCATAGCCCGCAACGGGTTCGCGGTTCCACGATCCGTGCCGGGCGATCAGCGCACCGTTCGTCCAGCGCTCGCCAAGGTCGAGACCGGTGGAGAAGGTGAAGCCGAGCGGCGCGGTGTGGGCGCCGAGGCCGTAATCGGGGCGCTTGACATATTGCCGGCGGTCCTCGGCCTCGGGCTCGACGCGCGGGTCGATGAAGCCGCCCCAATAATACCAGGGCCAGCCATAGAAATCGCCCTCGGTGACGTCGGTCAGATAATCGGGAACGAGGTCGCTGCCCAGCATGTCGCGTTCGTTGACGACGGTCCACAGCCGGTCGCTGCCCGGGTAGAAGGCGACGCCGACGGGGTTGCGGATGCCCGCGGCAAAGGTGCGCATATATTTGTTTTCGGGGCGCACCTCGAGGATGCTGGCGCGGCGGAATTCGCGGTTCATCCCCGCTTCGCCGATATTGCTGTCGGCGCCGACGCCAATATAGAGCCAGCCGTTGGGGGCAGCGGCAAGGCTTTTGGTCCAGTGGCGGTTGGTGCCCTTGGCGGGCAGGTCGACGAGCTTTTCGCCCTTGCCGCTCATCTTCGTCTCGCCCTCGACATAGGGAAAGGCGAGCAGCGCGTCGGTGTTCGCGACATAGAGCGTCTTGCCGACCAGCGCCATGCCATAAGGAGAATTAAGTCCGCTGATATAGGCGGTCTTCACCTCGGCCTTGCCGTCGCCGTCGGCGTCGCGGAGCAGGGTGATGCGGTTCGCCGATTGGCCGCCGGCGCCGGCCTTGCCCATCAGCGCGCCCATGATCTTGCCCTCGACCCCCGAGGTGTCGCGCGGCGGGCTCTGCGATTCCGCGACGAGCACGTCGCCGTTGGGCAGCACGAGCATGTTGCGCGGATGATCGAGCCCTTCGGCGAAGCGCGTCACCGCCAGCCCCGCGGCGGCGCGCGGCGCCTGCCCGGTGGGCCAGCTCGTCGCTTCGGGCACGTTCATCGTCGGGAAGCTCTCGGTCTTCTGCGATGCCATCACCGGTACCCGGCCGCTGAGCTCCGCGGTCGAGAAGCGCGCAACATCGGGGCGCGACATGATGTACAGGGTGATCCCGCCGACGATCACGAGGACCAGCAGGGCGAGGGCGGCATATTTCAGGATCTTGCGCATGGCCCATGTCTACACGGGCGAAGCGCGGCGGCAAAGGTCGAAACGCGGCTCGTCCGCACGGTACAAAGGTTAACGCCGCGGCCGCTGGGATTAACCTTACCCGCCTGTTCATCACGGTTGGGAACGGGGCAGTGATCGCCCCGCGCTAGGAGAAAGGCGTGACGCAACCGACCGGGAACCCGATGCAACTGCCAGCCCCATTTCTTGCCGACCGCGCCGCGGTCGACGATGCCCATGCGCTGATCGCCCAGCATGGCGAGGAAGCGGGCTATGCGGCAGCGGCGCGCGCCGAGCAATATCGCGTGCTCGGCAACCACATCCATTTCGCGCGCTGGCGCCAGATCGAACGGCTCATCACCTATTTGTCAGTCGAGGATGTGCTCGACACGGTGCACTGAGGGTTGATCATCATCGTCACCCCGGCGCAGGCCGGGGTCTCGACCTAACGTGATAACGCACCGGCGAGATCCCGGCCTGCGCCGGGATGACGAACAAAATTAAAGCCGCAGGCCCGCCGTTTCGGGCAACCCCGCCATGATGTTGAGGTTCTGGACGCAGGCGCCGCTGGCGCCCTTGCCGAGATTGTCGAGCCGCGCGACGAGGCGCGCCTGGCTGCCGCCCGAATTGCCGAACACGAACAATTCGATCCGGTCGTCACCGCCCTGCGACCCGCGCAGCAACATCTCGCCGTCCGCAGGTGTGCTGCCCATCGCGACGACGGGGCTGGCGGCGTAAAATTCCGCGAGCGTAGCGCGCAGCGCATCGGGCGTCGCTGCGCCGGGCATTGCGGCGAGGGGCAGAGGCACTTCGACGACCATTCCGCGATGCGCCGCGATGACCGCGGGCGAAAAGAGCGGCGCGATCGACAGTCCGCAGTTCGACTGCATTTCGGGCACATGTTTGTGGCCGAGGGCGAGGGCATAGCCGCGCCAGGCAATGTCTGTGTCCTGCTCGAAGCGTTCGATCAACGCCTTGCCGCCGCCCGAATAGCCGCTGACCGCGTTGCAACTATAGGGCCAGTCGGCAGGGAGCAGGCCGGCACGCACCAGCGGCGCGACCAGCGCGATGAAGCCAGTCGAATAGCAGCCGGGATTGCTGACACGCGCCGCTGCGGCGACAGCCTCGTGCCCGCTGACTTCGGGAAAGCCATAGACCCAGCCGGGCGCGACGCGATGCGCGGTCGACGCGTCGATGACGCGCGTCGTGTTGTTTTCGATCATTGCGACGGATTCGCGCGCTGCCTCGTCGGGCAGGCAGAGGATGACGAAATCGGCACCGTTCAGCGCTTCGCGCCGTGCCGACACATCTTTGCGGCGCGCGTCGTCGAGCGTGATCAGCGAAAACTCGCTGCGCCCGGCCAGCCGCTCGGCGATTTCCAGGCCCGTCGTTCCCGCCGCGCCGTCGATGAAGACTGTCTGTGTCATGATTTTACCGCAATCGTTTATGGCCGGAGACCGGCACATCATTCCCTTTCGCCGCCGAACGCGCGATGACGTCGGCCAGCGGTTCGCTGTTCACCGCCATCCATCGTCGGCTGGCGTGGATGATGTTGGCGTCGTCGGCCATGATCCCGACATGGCCGGGAAAGAAGACGAGGTCGCCGCGCGCCAGCGCTGCGGGGTCGACATCCTTGTCCGGGCCCAGCGATGCGAGTTGCAGGTCGCTGTCGCGCGGCAACTGGACACCCGCCATGCTCCATGCGAGCTGGACGAGCCCCGAGCAGTCGATGCCCTTTGCGGTGCGGCCGCCCCAGACATAAGGGGTGCCGGTGAGCGCTTCGGCGACCGCCGCCGGGTCATCGTCCCGGGCGTCGACGTCGACCAGCGCCGCAAGCGGCAGGAAACCGTGCGATGTGGCGAGCCATTCGCCCTCGGCTTCGCCCATGACGAGCGCACCGCGCGGCAGGATCGCCGAGCCGCCGGCCGCGGCGTCGGGGGCGCTGTGCAGGATCGCCTCGGCGGCATGGACGCGGTGGGTCGGCGCGATCGGCACGCCGAGCGCATCGGCGGCGAGATAGCCGACATAATGATCGGCGAGGCTGTAACCCCACGCCCAGCCGCCGGTGAGGTCGAGCAGCGCAAAGCCCTCGCCGAACAGCAATTCGCTCGTCTGTTCGGCGTCGAGCGAGGGGGCGGCGCGCATCGTCGCGGCGGGTAGCACGCCGCTGCGCATCATCGGCGCGGCATAGTGCGGCGCGAAATGCTGTCCGGCGACGGCGATATCGGCCAGATCGGGACGGATTGCGACGACGCGCGGATCGAACGCCTGCGACGTGCCGGTCAGGCCGAAGCGGTCACGCCCGGCGCCGACGACGCCGGGGCGTCCCATGCGCACGCGGTTCGCCGCTATACTGTCGCCATTCTTCGCTGTCACATGCCGTCCTGTAGAAGTCGTCGCCCGCCCGCGGCGGACAATCGCGGCGCATTAGACCAGCAGGCCCGCCTTTATCAAGACGCTTCGCCCACCGGGCCGCGCTGGCTGCGGCGGTCGTAGCGCGCCTGCAACATCGCCCATGCTGCACGCAGTCCGAGCGCGGCGCCGCCCTTCGGCCGGCCGGGTTTCGCTGAGGGCCGCCAGGCGAAGGTGTCGAAATGCGCCCAGGCGGTATTGTCGGGGATGAAGCGCTTGAGAAAGAGCGCCGCGGTGATGGTCCCGGCGAAAGCCGAACTCCCGGCATTGCCGATATCGGCGATGTCGGTTTCGAGGAGGTCGGCATAACCGTCCCACAGCGGCATCCGCCACAGCGGATCGTCGCGTTCGCTGCCGCCTTTCAGCAAATCGTCGGCGAGACTGTCGTCGTTGGCGAACAGCGCAGGCAGGTCGGGGCCCAGTGCGACGCGCGCGGCGCCGGTCAGCGTTGCGAAATCGAGGATCAGTTCGGGCTTGTCCTCACCCGCCTTGGCGAGCGCGTCGCCGAGGACGAGCCGCCCCTCGGCATCGGTGTTGCCGATCTCGACCGTCAGCCCAAGCCGGCTCTTGAGGACGTCGCCGGGGCGAAAAGCGTCGGCGGAAATCGCGTTCTCCGCCGCGGCGACGAGGCAGTGCAGACGCACCGGCAGCCCCGCTGCCATCACCAGTTCGGCGAGCGCGAGCACATGCGCGGCACCGCCCATATCCTTCTTCATCAGCCGCATGCCCGCCGACGGCTTGATGTCCAGCCCGCCGCTGTCGAAGCTGATCCCCTTGCCGACCAGCGCGACGCGCGGATGATCTTCCTTGCCCCAGACGATCTCGATCAGCCGCGGCGCGTGGTGCTTCGCCGCTGCACGCCCGACCGCGTGGATCATCGGATAGCCCTGCTCGAGCGCTTCGCCCTTCGTGACGCTGAGCTTGCCGCCATGCGCCTTGGCAATCCGTTCGGCCGCCTTCTCGATGCTCGCCGGACCCATGTCGGCGGCAGGCGTGTTGACGAGGTCGCGGACGAGCGCGGTTGCGCGCGCCTCGGCGACCATCGGCGCGATCGCGCCGACATCGTTGGTCAGCAGCACGCGGGCGCCCTTGGTCTCGACCTTCTTGCGATAGGCATCGAAGCGATATTGCGCGCTCATCCAGCCGAACAGCGCCTTGCCCGGCTGCCGCCCTTCGACGCGATAACGTCCTTCGGGTAATATCTGACCCAGCTTGGCGAGGCACCAGGCCGAGAGGTTTTCGACGTCGGCGACGGTCGTCACCACACCCCAGCGTTCGGGATCGTCGCCGGGCAGGATCGCGTGGACGAAGGCGTCGGGCTTGAACCCGACGGCGGCAAGGTGCGCGCGCTCGCGCGCGCTGCGGTCCTTCAGCCAGCCGTCATAGCCTTTCTTGTCGACGAGGTGGATGGCGCGGGCGTCCTGCCCCTGGTCGGGCTGGATCATGTCGGAATAGTCGATCATGCCAGCGTGCTAGGCCTGCAAGGAAACTTTGTCGATTCCCGGCGTTGTTCGGGGATGACGAACCTTCGACACTATCCTTCCGCTGCGCTGCTCCTGTCGGGCGCGCTGATCCTGACCGCCTGTTCGGAGAAGCCCGATACGCCCGCCGAAAAGGCGGCCGCCGCCGCCGTCCCCGGCGCACCGCCGGGCGGGCCGGCCGATGTCGCGGCGAAAAATGCGCCGGCATCCGACGTCAAGGAGAAGAACGATCTTGTCGAGTTTGCTTATAGCTATCCCGCCGAAGCGGCGCAGATTTCCGGGCTTGCGGCATGGCTCGACAATGACCGGGCAACGCAGCGCGATGCGCTGGTAAGCGCTGCGCGCCGCGATCAGGAGGCCGCGAAGAAGGAGGGCTTTCCCTATTATGCGCACAGCCACCTCCAGAAATGGCAGCGGATAACCAGCACGCCGCGCTTCCTCAGCCTATCGGCGGAGATCGAGACCTATATGGGCGGCGCGCATGGCATGCAGACCTTCGACACGCTGGTCTGGGACCGCAATCGCGCGAAGCGGCTCAAGCCGCTCGACATGTTCGCCAGCGGCGAGGCGTTCGACAAGGCGGTGAACGACGACCTGTGCGCGGCGATCGAACGCGCGAAGAAGGCGCGAGGCGCCGAATGGGTCCGCGACGGCAGCCCCTTCGGCAAATGCCCGTCCGCCTCGGCGCAGACGATATGGCTCGGCTCGTCCGACGGCCGCTATCTCGACCGGCTGACGATCGCGATCGCCCCCTATGAGATCGGCGCCTATGCCGAGGGCAGCTACAAGATCAACCTGCCGATGTCGCAGGCGATCGTGCACGCGGTGAAGCCCGAATATGCCCGCGATTTCCTGCCGACGAAATGAAGGAGGCGTAGCGATGGCGAAGCAGCCCAAGGCCGGTAAGGTCGGCGAGACGCCCAAGGAGAAGAAGGGCAAGGCGCGTGCTGCCGCGAAGCTGCGCAAAGCGGTGGGGCCCGCCAAATCGATCGCGAAGCCGCCGTCGGACCGCGAGGCCGACCTCGACCGCGCGCCGAAATGGCAGCCGCGCTATCCGGGATCGGGCCGCCTCGACGGCAAGGTCGCGATCGTCACCGGCGGCGACAGCGGCATCGGCCGCGCGGTGTGCGCGCTGTTCGCGCGCGAGGGCGCCGACATCGCGCTCGTCTATCACAGCAACAAGGACGACGCCGCCGATACGGTAGCGATCGTCGAGAGCGAAGGGCGCCGTGCGATCGCGATCAAGGCCGATGTCGGCAAACCCGATGCTGGCGAACGGATCGTTGCGCGTACCGTCGAAAAGTTCGGCCGGCTCGATGTCATCGTCAACAACGCCGGCGAGCAGCATCCCGCCGCCGATATCCGCGACATCAGCGCCGAGCAGTTGCAGCGCACCTTCGCCACCAACATCTTCGGCATGTTCTATCTGGTGCAGGCGGCGCTGCCGCACCTCGGCAAGGGCGCGGCGATCGTCAATTGCACCAGCGTCACCATGTATCAGGGGTCTGAGAGCCTGCTCGATTACAGCGCCACCAAGGGCGCGATCACTGCCTTCACCCGTTCGCTCAGCGAAAATCTGGTGGGCAAAGGCATTCGCGTCAACGCGGTCGCGCCGGGGCCGATCTGGACCCCGCTCAACCCGCGTGGCGGCGCGCCTGCGAAGAAGGTCGAGAGTTTCGGCGAAAGCACGCCGATGAAACGCCCCGGCGAACCCAATGAGGTTGCGCCGGCCTTCCTGTTCCTCGCCTGCGACGACAGCAGCTATATGTCGGGTCAGGTGCTGCATCCCAACGGCGGCACGATCGTTAATGGATAGAGGGCGTTAACGGATTGCGGGGGCGGACAGGAGCATTGTCATGCCAGCCAAATCGAAAGCGCAGCAGAAGGCGGCCGGCGCTGCGCTAAGTGCGAAACGCGGCGATACGCCCAAATCGAAGCTCAAGGGCGCGTCGAAACAGATGGTCGACAGCATGACCGAAAAGCAGCTCGAGGATTTTGCGAAAGGATCGACCAAGGGCAAGCCCGAACACGTCGATTAGCGGAAGACTGGATTATCGCGCCAAAATCCGTCATCTTTCCTGCGGGCCATCAGCAGGGGACGGGTGATGGGTTATTTCCGGCACAGCGGTTTCGTGATTTTTGCGGCGGTGGCGTTGGGCGGCTGCAGCTTTCAGGCGGCGCTCGACAAGCTGGTGACGCCCGAGCGGCAGAAGGAGCTCGTCGCGATCGCCGAGGGCTTCTGCACCGATCCCGCCGGCGCGAAGTCGCTGCTGCATCCCGAGATTGCCAATTCGACGATCGAGGCCGCACCGGCGCTGCCGCGCGAATGCCCCGAGGGCAAGGCGACGTGGCAGCTTGCGTCTTACAACTGGAAAACCAACGCCACCCCGGGACTCAAGGAGCGACAGGAAGAGGTGGTGGTGGTCGGCGCCAGTCCCGGCAAATGGACGACGGTTTCGCTGCGATTTTACGCCCAGAATGACGGGCCGATGCAGGTCACCGAATGGAATGTCCTCGGCAGCAAGACCAAGCCGCCCGCGCTCGAATTCATCGACCAATATGAAGCGGGGGCGCGGACGATGCGGATCGCCTTGCCCGTCCTGCTCCTGATCATCGGCGGGCTTGTCTTCTGGCTGGTCCGGCGGCACCGCGCCAAGAAGCGCGGCGCCTGACCGTCATTCCGCCGCTTCGAGGGCCGGCACTGCGGCGCTGGGTGCCACCTCGCCTGCCCGGCTGAACGCGAGCACGCCGTCGGCGATCGCGCCGCTGCGCATATCGATGCGATCCTGCACATAATTCTGGCTGAGCCGCCACGGCAGGGCGTCGGCATTCTTCGGCATGATGTGCAGCGAGCGCTGGATATAACCCGACGAGAAGTCGAAGATATTCTCCTCGTTCAGCGTCGACGGGTCGGCGAGCACCGGCGTTGCCGCGTCGGTGCCGGTCGCCTGCATATGATTGAGCACGCGGCAGACATATTCGGCGACGATGTCGGCGCGCAGCGTCCACGATGCATTCAGATATCCGAACACCGCCGAAAAATTCGGGACGTTCGAGAACATGCACGCCTTGTAATAGAAATGCTCGCTCCAATCGACCGGGTCGCCGTCGACGCGGACGGGAATCTTGCCGGCGACGGCGAGCTTGAGCCCGGTCGCGGTGACGATGATGTCGGCATCGAGATGCTTGCCCGACTTGAGCTGGACGCCGGTGGCGTCGAAGCGTTCGATATGGTCGGTGACCACTGACGCCTTGTCCGCCTTCATCGCCTCGAAGAAATCGGCGTCGGGGACGAGGCAGAGCCGCTGTTCCCACGGGTTATAGGGCGGGGTGAAGGCGGTCGCGTCGTAACGGTCGCCGAGCGCGGCCTTCAGCTTCTTGGTCAGGAAATCCTTGACCTTTTGGGGCTTCTCGCGGGCGCGCCGGAAACTGATGTCCTGCAGCTTCACATTCTTGAAGCGCGTGATCCGGTAGGCGAGTTCTTCGGGCAGCACCTTGCGCAGGAAGTTCGCAAGCCCGTCCTTCGCGGGGCGGATGAAGTACCAGGTCGGCGTCCGCTGGAGCATCGTCACATGCGCTGCCTTGTCGGTCATCGCGGGAACGATCGTTACCGCGGTTGCGCCCGATCCGATCACGACGATCTTCTTGTCGGCGTAGTCGAGATCCTTCGGCCAGAATTGCGGATGCAATATCTGTCCCTGGAAATCCTCGCGTCCCGTGAATTGCGCGTCGAACGGCTCGTCATAGTCGTAATAGCCCGAGCCCAGATAGAGCCAGCGCGCGGTTGTCGTCGTGATCGCGCCCTTGTCGTCCTCCATCGTCACGGTCCAGCGGGCCGCGGCGCTGTCCCAGTCGGCACCGACGACCTTTTTGTTGAAGCGGATGCGCTCGCGGATGTGGCGTTCGTCGACGATGCGGTTCAGATATTCGAGGATCGCGGGGCCGTCGGCGATCGTCTTTTCATGCTTCCACGGTTCGAAGACGAAACCGAGCGTGTGCATGTCGCTGTCCGACCGGATGCCCGGATAGCGGAACAGGTCCCACGTACCGCCAAGGTCGGCGCGGCGCTCGACGAGCGCGAAGCTGCGGTCCGGGCTGTGTTGCTGGAGATGCACCGCCATGCCGATGCCCGAAATTCCCGCTCCGACGATCAGCACGTCCTGATCGACCGGTGCAGCCTTCGTCCCCGCGGGACGTTCCATCGTCGCCGTGCCTGCCATCATCCTGTCTCCCGACTATGTTTGAAGGGGAGATTACGCGCCGCGTTTCATTTTGCAATCGAATTGACAGGGGTGAAAGTAGGGGGGGTAGGGGGTGTGAAGCCTCCTTGTCGCTGTCACATTATTGTCATAGGGGCGTAACGCTTTTGTCACCTGGGCGTCCCGCGCCTTGAATCTTCGCCCGAATCTTTGGAAAGGATCGAGCATATGCGCCAGATTGCCGTCCTTCCCTATCGATTCGGCGGCCCCGCGCAGGACGGACCGACCGAAATCCTGCTGATTACGTCGCGCGAGACGAAGCGCTGGGTGGTGCCGAAGGGCAATCCGCTGACCGGAATGGAACGCCATGCCGCCGCGGCGATCGAGGCCGAGGAGGAAGCGGGCGTGATCGGCGCCGTCTGTCCGACGCCGATCGGCAGTTATGAATATCGCAAGCGCCGGGCGAATGGCGCATCGATCATGTACAACGTCGAAGTTTTTCCGCTCGCCGTGACCAACGAGCTCGACGACTGGAAGGAAATGGACGAACGCGACCGCAAATGGTTCTCGTTCCGCGATGCCGCGTCGGCGGTCGAGGAACCCGATTTGCAGGCGCTGATCCGCTCGTTCGGCGACGGCGGTTTTCGTGCCGTCGCCCAGCCGCGCGGGGTCGTCCAGAATGTAGCCGACAAAACAGGGGTAAGCTGGATGTTCGCTTGGTTTCAGCGTTTGCTGCCGCGACAGGGAAATTTCTTCGAATTGTTCGAAAGCCACGCTGCGACGCTGGTCGCCGGGGCGAACGCCTTGTCGCGGATGTTGCAGGGCGGCGAGGGCATGGCCGACCATGTTCAGGAAATCGTCGAGCGCGAGCATGACGCCGACGCGATCACCCGCGAAGTGCTGCAGACCGTTCGCCGCACCTTCCTCACCCCCTTCGACCGCAGCGCGATCACCGATCTGATCGCGTCGATGGATGATGCGATCGACGAGATGCAGAAGACCGCGGGCGCCGTCGACCTCTATGACGTCACCGAATTCGAACCCGAAATGCGCGACATCGGCGGCATCATCGTCGACGCCGCGCGCCTGACTGCCGAGGCGCTGCCGCTGCTGCGCAACATTTCGGCCAATGCCGTGCGCCTTCACGAACTGACCGAACGGCTGGTGCGGATGGAAGGCCATGCCGACGAAATCCACGCCGCGGGCCTCAAGCGCCTGTTCAAGGAACATGGGCAGTCGAACAGCGTCCGCTTTCTGATCGGGCGCGAACTCTACCGTCATCTCGAACGCGTCACCGACAGTTTCGAGGATGTCGCGAACGAGATCGACGGTCTAGTTATCGACCACGCGTGATGTTTATGGCGCCGTACCAGCCCGCTCTCCCACCCAGCCTCCCAACAGCGTATCCTGAAATGGGAGGCTGGGCGGGAGAGCGGGCTGGTACGGCGCGTTCCGGCATAGCCGGAAACAAAGACTGACCATGCACGAACTCGCTTTCCCGCTCCTCGTCGGCCTTGTCATCCTCGCGCTGGCGTTCGATTTCCTCAACGGGCTGCACGATGCCGCGAACAGCATCGCGACGGTCGTCGCGACCCGGCTGTTGCGGCCGGTGCAGGCGGTGCTATTTGCGGCCTTTTTCAACTTTGCCGCCTATTTCCTGTCGATCATTTTCCCCGAGCTGCACAAGGTCGCCGAGACGATCGGCAAGGGGATTATCGACAAGGATCTGGTGACCCCGGCGGTGGTGTTCGGGGCGCTCGTCGGGGCGATGTTCTGGAATGTCGTGACCTGGCTCAAAGGCATTCCCTCGTCGTCGAGCCACGCGCTGGTCGGCGGCATCGTCGGCGCCGGCGTCGCGCACGCCGGGTTCGAAGGGATCGAGTGGACCGGGCTCAACAAGACGGTCGTGGCGATTTTCCTGTCGCCCCTGCTCGGCATGCTGCTCGCGATGCTGGTGATGCTGGTCAGCAGCTGGGCGCTGCGCCGCGCGACCGCCAGCTTTGCCGAGAAGACCTTTCGCCATCTCCACCTCCTGTCGTCGGCCGCCTATTCGATCAGCCATGGTCTCAACGATGCGCAGAAGACGATGGGGATCATCACCGTCCTCCTCTATTCGACCGGCTATCTCGGCGGCGAATTCCATGTCCCGCACTGGGTCGCGTTCAGCTGCTATATCGCGATCGCGCTCGGCACATTGTCGGGCGGGTGGAAGATCATCGAAACGATGGGTGGCCGGATCACCAAGCTGTCGCATCATCAGGGCTTTGCCGCCTCGACCGGCGGGTCGATCATGGTCTTCACCGCCAGCCTGCTCGGCATTCCTGTATCGACGACGCACACGATCACCGGCAGCATCATCGGCGCCGGTGTCGCGCGCCGCGCCAGTGCGGTGCGCTGGGGCGTTGCAGGCAATGTCGTCGCGGCGTGGTTCATCACCATCCCGGCAAGCGCGATCGTCGCCGCGATCTTCTACGCGATCACCCGCCTGTTCTGATCTCATCAGGGGGTTGCGTTCGGATGAGAACGTAATAGGAACATTCCGCTGAAAAAGCGGAGTGCAGGCGATGACGAGCGATTTCGATTTCGAGTTCGGCAACTGGCGGGTGAAGCATCGCCGCCTGAAAGCGCGGCTGGTCGGCTGCGACGAATGGGACGAGTTCGAGGGGAGCTGCGAGACGCGGCCGATCCTCGGCGGCCATGGCAATGTCGAGGATAATGTCATCCACCTTCCGGGCGGCACCTATCGCGCCATCGCGCTCCGCTCCTACGATCCGGCGCATGATAGCTGGGCGATCTGGTGGCTCGACGCGCGCAGCCCGCACGCGCTCGACGTCCCGGTCGTCGGCAGTTTCAGGGACGGCGTCGGCCATTTCCATGCCGACGATAGTCACGACGGGCAGCCGGTCCGGCTGCGCTTCATCTGGAGCCGCACCGACACCGCGTCGCCGCGCTGGGAGCAGGCGATGTCGGTCGACGGCGGCGAGACGTGGGAGCTCAACTGGACGATGGATTTCGAGCGGGCCTAGCGTCCTGATCTATTTACCGGGTCGATAATCGACACTCGCGCCGCCGACCATGCGCACCGGCAGGTAGAGGCCGTTGCCATAGGCGGTGATCTCGCCGGTCTCGAAGCTGTCGATGCGGGTGCGGATGACGAAGGCGCCTTCGCGCCGCTGGTCGATCGCGCGCCGGATCTTGCCCTGTAATTCCGCAAGGTCGCGGGTGAAATTCTGCGTCAGCGCGTCGGCGATCAGCGGTGCGAAGCCTTCGCTTTCCGCGATGCCGAGTAACAGGTCGCCTTTCAGCCCGTCGGTATCGCCATCGACTTTCAGGTCGATGAAGCTCACTTCCGCCGAACCGGGCGCGTTCACCGGCCGCGCGGTGACCCAGACGCGGCCGCGGGTCGGCTCGCGCTTTGCGCCTTGGACCAGCGCCTCGAGGTCGATCCCGACGGCGATCCGGTTGTCGGGCGCGCCATAGGTGGTCACCTTGCCGAACTTCGCCATCACGGGGCCAATTGCAGGCAGGACGAAGGGTCGCGCCGAACGCTTGACGAGAGCGCGGTGGATCACCGGCTCAAGCTGGGCATAGTCGGCGAGCACCGGCACCCGGACGTCGAAATGCGGTTTGGGCGTTTCGCGTACCAATCGTGGCAGCGGGGTCGGCACAGGATCGCGCGGACGGCCCGACACAAAGGTCTCGGTGATCGCCTCCAGCCCGAGGTTGAGCCGCATCTGCTGGCCGTCGAGGCGGTAGCCGCCATAGAGGATGCGCTGCGGCGTCACGCGCATCCACACCGGCGGGTTTTCGCGGTTGAGTTCGAGCGTGGTGAAGCTTTGCCGCCAGACCTCGGCCGCCTGCTTGCGAATGTCGATCTTCGCGATCTCGCGGTTCACCTCGCGCTCGACGTCGCGGACGACGGGTTTCAGCTTGGCGTCGGCCTCATCGGTGAAGGTGATCCGCCGCCCGAGGAAATCGATCCCCGGCGCGTTGGTCCAGCCATAGCTGATCCGCGCCTTGCCCTGCGTGCGCCAGTCGGGGGTCAGCTCGATCTTCACCCGCGCATGCGCCATCGCGGCGCCGGTCGCGGTCTCGCCCTTCAGCACGCCGCCGACATCGCGCGCGCTGATCGTGGCATGGATCGGCACATCGACGACGATCTCGCTGCCTTCACCGCGCAGCCGCAGCGGCCCGCGCGTCACCTGACCGACGATCGTGCAGGCGATCGGCGGGGTGACCTTGACCTTCTTGCCGAAGACCTTGACCCGCTGCGGCTTGACGCACGCGCGTTCGCGCTGGTTGATCGTCCACAATGTCTTCGGCACCGCGCGTTCGAGCGCGGTTTTCAGCGACGCGGTGCTGGCGTTGATCGGCACCGCGATGAGCGATGTCTGGGTGGGCGAGGGCGCCTCGTCGGTCGCGCGCGGCGGCGGCTCGACCTCGGTCTTGCGCTCGCAGGCGGCGAGAGATGCGGTGAGCAGCAATGCGACGGTCGTCAGTCGGATTAGACGCATATGGTGCCCCTGATGCGGTCTCTATCGCCTATAACATCGGAAGGTGCAAAGCTGTTCCATCGGTATGGAAGAGGGAAATAACTACTTTCGGCCGTTTGCGGACACTAGCCCGATAACCGTCGCCCCCGCGAAGGCGGGCGCCGCTATCGGCCTAGCGCAAGGTTGCCAGCGGCCCCCGCCTTCGCGGGGGCGACGGATTGGGAACGGCAGCTCACCACCCCAAAACCGCAGGCCCTGCTTTACAGCGCCGCTTTACGCCACGACCCCGAACAGGTCGTGCTCGTCGGCGTCCTCGATCTCGACATCGACGATATCGCCGGCCTTCAGCGTCGCGGCGACGTCGCGGAGGTAGACATGACCATCGATTTCGGGGGCGTCGGCCTGTGAGCGGCCCGTTGCGCCGATGCTGCCGTCTTCATCCGCCTCGCCGACCTCGTCGATGATGACGGGCAAGGTGCGGCCGATCTTGGCTTCGAGCTTGGCGGCGCTGATCGCGGCGGTCTTGGCCATGATCCGCTGATAACGCTCTTCCTTGACCTCTTCGGGTACCGGATTGTCGAGCGCATTGGCCTGCGCCCCCGCCACGGGTTCGAAGCGGAAGGCGCCGACGCGGTCGAGCTGCGCTTCGTCGAGCCAGTCGAGGAGATACTGGAAATCCGCCTCGGTCTCGCCGGGGAAGCCGACGACGAAGCTCGAGCGGATCGAAATTTCGGGGGCGATCGCGCGCCAGCTCTTCAGTCGTTCGAGCACCTTCGCTTCGTTCGCGGGGCGCTTCATGCGCTTGAGCACGCTCGGGGCCGCGTGCTGGAAGGGGATGTCGAGATAAGGCGTCAACAGCCCCTCGGCCATCAGCGGAATGACCGCGTCGACGTGCGGATAGGGATAGACATAGTGGAGGCGCACCCACGGGGCGCGGCCTTCGCTGGTCTTGAGCTGGCCGAGTTCGCGCGCGAGGTCGGTCATATGCGCGCGCACTTCGCGGCCGTGCCACTGACGCGGGTCGTGCTTGATGTCGACGCCGTAAGCCGAGGTGTCCTGGCTGATCACCAGCAGTTCCTTGGTGCCCGCGGCGACGAGCTTTTCGGCCTCGCGCAGCACCGCGTCGATGCGGCGGCTGACGAGTTTACCGCGGAGGTCCGGGATGATGCAGAAGGAGCAGCTATGGTTGCAGCCTTCGGAAATCTTCAGATAGCTGTAGTGACGCGGGGTCAGCTTCAGCCCACCCTCGGGGACAAGATCGATGAACGGTCCCTGCGTCGGCGGCGCGGCGTCGTGGACGGCGTCGACGACCTGCTCGTACTGATGTGCACCGGTGACCGCGAGGACGTTGGGGAAACGCGCGCGGATGACCTCGGCCTCGTTGCCCATGCAGCCGGTGACGATGACGCGGCCGTTTTCGGCCATCGCTTCGCCGATCGCCTCGAGGCTTTCTTCCTTCGCCGAATCGAGGAAGCCGCAGGTGTTGACGAGCACGACGTCGGCGCCCGCATAGTCGGGCGACAGGCCATAGCCGTCGGCGCGCAGTTTGGTCAGAATCCGTTCGCTGTCGACGAGCGCCTTCGGGCAGCCGAGCGACACCATGCCGACTTTCGGCTGGGCGGGAAGAGTCTTGGTTGTCATGATTGGCCGCGCCTTTAATCGATTTTGCGGCTCTTGTCACGCCCGGCGCGCGGCGGCATGGATGATGCCCGGCAGACAAAGGATGGACGCAGGATGATTGGCCTATTTGCAGCAGTTTCGGCGGCGCTTGCCGTTGCGGCCGGGGCGTTCGGCGCCCATGGCGCGGCGGGGCAGCAGGAGGCCGAATGGCTGCGCACCGGCGGGCTGTACCAGTTGATCCACGCCGTCGGCGCGCTCGCGATCATGGGTTTCGCGCGCGGGCCGGCGATCCTGCTGCTGGTCGGCGGCGCGATCTTTGCCATCACCCTCTATGCGATGGCGCTCGGCGGACCGCGCTGGCTGGGCGCCGTGACGCCGATCGGCGGCAGCCTGCTGATCATCGGCTGGCTGTGGGCCGGCTGGCTGTTCTGGCGGGGCTAACCCCCCGGCACGCTCGCTTCGCATTCCTCGCAGTTGATCACCTCGACGATCAGGTCGCCGGGTTCGAGGCGCTTCGCTTCCGCTTCCCAAAAGCCATAGGGTTTGCCGCCGCGATAGATGCGCAGGCCGCGGCCGCCGCTGGCGAGCTGGTCGATGCTGCGCCCGATTTCTTCGCCGCTGACGGGGCGTTCGCGGAGCTGGACGCGGCCGCCGACGCTGGCGAGGTCGGCCATATAGTCGGCGACATGCGCGCCCTGCGCCGACCCGGCGAGCAGCAGGCCCGTGAAGCTGACCGGGTTGATGACGTTATTCGCGCCCGCCTGCCGTGCGAGCAGTTCATTGTCCTGGGCGCGAATGACGACGCTGATCGGCACCTTGGGAGCAAGGTGGCGCACGGTCAGAACCATCAGGATCGACGCGTCGTCGCGCCCCGCCGAGACAAGGACCGACTGTGCCTTTGCAATCTGGACGTCGATCAACGTGTCGTCGTTCGATGCATCGCCCTGCAACACGTTGCAGCCGGCGGCTTCGGCTTCGGCGATCCGCGATCCCGACTGGTCGATCACGACGATGCAGGCGGGATCGGTGCCGCGCGCGATCAGTTCCCTGACCGCTTCGCTGCCGCTGATGCCATAGCCGAGCACGACGATGTGGTTGGTGAGCTTTGCCTGGATGCGGGCCATACGCCATTTTTCCCATGTGCGCTTGAGGACGAAATTATAGGCGGTGCCGACGAAGATGAAGAGTACCATGATGCGGATCGGCGTCACGATGACAGCCTCGATCAGCCGCGAGCGGTCGGACACCGGCGCGATGTCGCCGAAGCCCGTCGTGGTGACGGAGATCATGGTGAAATAGACGACATCGAGGAAGCTGATCTGACCGTCGTGGCTGTCCTTCAGTCCCGCGCGGTCGATCCAGTGGACGAGCACGACGAAAGCGATCAGCAGGAAGGCGACGCCCAGCCGCGTGACGACGTCGGCCCAGATCGGCCATTTGCTCATGCGGCGCAGCGGATTGAACCGGTGCTCGAAAGAAGGGCGGCGGGGCTTGGCCATCGCCGTTATCTTGGCGGCAATTGCTTCAACGGGTCAATCGGAATGCGATTCTTGCGGAGCTGGAAATGGAGCTGCGGCGACTGGACCTGGCCGCTCGCCCCGGCGCGGCCGATGATGTCGCCGGCCTTGACCGCCTGACCGCGCTGGACGTCGATCCGCCCCGCATGGCCATAGGCGCTGACCCAGCCGCCGCCATGGTTGATCAGGATCAGCCCGCCATAGACGCCGATCTGGTCGCCGGCATAGGCGACGACGCCCGGCGCGGCCGCATGGATCGGGGTGCCGGTCGCGGCGGCGATGTTGATCCCGTCGTTGACCTTGCCCGGCGCGAGCGGACCGAATTTCGCGATGATCTTTCCGGTGAGCGGCCACTGGAACCGCCCCGCGAAGCTGGCGGGCGCGGCGATCGCGGTGGTGACGGGTTTCGTCGGTGCAGCGCTGGCGGCGGTCGGCCGCGCGCTTTCGGCCAGCGCGGGCTGGCTGCCGGTCGCGATATCGTCGATGTCGAGGTTGAAGGCAGCGGCGCGCGCGGCGACGTCAACCGCCTTTGGCGGCAGCGCCTTGGCGTGCGAAGGCAGCCGCAGCCGCTGCCCGATGCGCAGGATATAGGGCTCGGCGAGTGCGTTGATCGTGATGATCTCGCCCCAGTCGACACCGTAAGCGGCCGCGATGCCGATCCCCGTCTCACCGGTCGCGACGCGGTGGTACAGGCCTGCCGGAACGCGGAGCTGTTGTCCGGGTAACAGCGTGTAGGGCGGCGTGAGATCATTCTCCATCGCCAGCGCTTCGGAGCCGACGCCCGTCATCTCGCCGATTGCGCGCAACGTGTCGCCGCGGCGCACAATATAAAGGCTACCCCCGACCCATCGCGCGTTGGTCGCGACCGGTTTCAGCGTCCAGGTCGGCCGGGCGTCGCCGCCCATGACGTCCTGCCGCACATAGCTGTCGGCTTCGGGTTCGGGACTTGCGCTCGCCGGCGGCGGGGCGGGGCGGCTCGGCGCACTGGCCGCAGGAATACAGCCGGCGAGCAACAGCACGCCCGGCAGCCATAGCGCATTACGGTGTGTGACACCCCCCATGCACCCTCTTTGCCAAAGCCGGGGCGCGATGGCTAGGCTTCTGTTCCGCTATGGCACAGATAATGCGAAAGGATCAGGCGGCGTAGGCGCTCCGCAGCGCGGCTAGCGAGGCGTCGTGAGTGAGGTCGAGCTGGAGCGGGGTGACCGAGATATATTTGTCGTCGATCGCCTCGAGGTCGCTGTCGTGGCCGAGGCTATGCTCGATGCCGTGCAGGCCGAACCAGAAATAGGGATAGCCGCGCGGGTCGGTGCCCTCGACGATCGAACCGCGGCCATAGTCGTGGAAGCCCTGCCGCGTCACCCGGATCCCTTGCACCTCGGCGGCGGGGATCGCGGGGAAGTTGATGTTGATCAGCGTGCGCGGCGCCATCTCCATATCGAGCAGCGGGCGCAGGACCTTGGCGCCCCACGCTTCGGCTGCCTCGAACGGCACGCTGTCGCCCATGCCTTCGCGGGCATAGACCTGGCTGAGCGCGATCGAACGGATGCCCGCGAGCGCACCCTCGATCGCGGCGGAGACCGTACCGGAATAGGTAACGTCGTCGCCGAGATTGGCGCCGCGATTGACCCCCGACAGGATCAGGTCGGGCTTTTCGGGCATCAGCTTGCCGATCGCCATCATCACCGAATCGGTCGGGGTGCCGCTGCACGACCAGCGCCGTTCGCCGTGCCGGCGGATACGCACCGGACGCGACAGGGTGAGCGAATGGCCGGCGCCGGACTGTTCCTCCGACGGTGCGCACACCCAAATATCGTCCGAAAGCTGGCGCGCGATCGCTTCCAGCACCGCCATGCCGGGGGCGTGATAGCCGTCGTCGTTGGTGAGGAGGATGCGCATCGCTGTTATCCAAACATACCGTCATTGCGAGGAGCGCAGCGACGAAGCAATCTCCAGCAGGAAGGGTTACGCTTGGTCGAAGGCTGGAGATTGCTTCGCTGCGCTCGCAATGACGGATCAGGGCGTCAGCTTCGTAATCCCGCCCATATAGGGCAGCAGCACCTGCGGAATGTCGACGCTGCCATCGGCCTGCTGGTAATTTTCGAGAATCGCCACCAGCGTCCGCCCGACCGCAAGGCCCGACCCGTTCAGCGTGTGGACGAACTCGTTGCCCTTTGCGCCGTCGCGGCGGAAGCGGGTGTTCATCCGCCGTGCCTGGAAATCGCCGCAGTTCGAACAGCTCGAAATCTCGCGATAGGCATTCTGGCCGGGAAGCCAGACTTCGAGGTCATAGGTCTTGCGCGCGCCGAACCCCATGTCGCCGGCGCACAGCAGCATCCGGCGATACGGCAGTTCGAGCGCTTCGAGGATCGCCTCGGCGGCGCGCGTCTTGCGTTCGAGTTCGGCGTCGCTGTCCTCGGGGCGGGTGATCGAGACAAGCTCGACCTTCCAGAACTGGTGCTGGCGGATATAGCCGCGCGTGTCGCGCCCCGCCGACCCGGCCTCGGACCGGAAGCAGGGGGTGAGCGCGGTCATGCGGACAGGCAGCTCGGCTTCGGGCAAAATCTCCTCGCGCACCGCATTGGTCAGGCTCATCTCCGACGTCGAGATCAGCCAGCGGCCGTCGGTGGTCTGGAACAGATCCTCGCGGAACTTGGGGAGCTGCGCGGTGCCATAGGCCGCCTCGTCGCGGACCATCAGCGGGCTCGCGCATTCGGTATAGCCGGCCTCGATCGTCTGGCGGTCGATCATATATTGGCCGAGCGCGCGTTCGAGCCGCGCCATCTGGCCCTTCAGGAAGGCGAAGCGCGCGCCCGACATCTTTGCCGCGGTTTCGAAATCGAGCCCGAGCGCGGGCGCGAAATCGGCATGTTCCTGCGGCGCGAAGTCGAAGCTGCGCGGGGTTCCCCAGCGCGAAATCTCGACATTGCCCTCTTCGTCCTCGCCCTCGGGGACGTCGGCGGCGGGCAGGTTGGGGAGGGCGGCAAGCCTGTCGTGCAGCGCGGCGAGCTGCTCGCGCTCGGCCTCCTCCTTGGCGGGAAGCGCGGCCTTGAGGTCGGCGACCTCGGCCTTCAGCGCCTCGGCGCCGTCCTTGTCGCCCTTTGCCATTGCCTGGCCGATCAGCTTCGAGGCTTCGTTGCGGCGCGCGAGCGACGACTGGATATCGGTCTGTAGCGCGCGCAGCGATGCGTCGGCGGCGAGGATTTCGGCAGACAAAGGTTCGAGACCGCGGCGTGCGAGACCGGCGTCGAAAGCTTGCGGGTTATCCCGGATCAGGCGGATATCGTGCATGCGCCGCGCTATGGCGGCGCGGCGCGGGCGGTGCAAGCCCGGTTATCGCTCGGTCAACTCTGCCAGTTGGGCGATCGCCGTGCCCCAGCCCTCGTGGAAGCCGAGCTCGAGATGCTTACTGCTATCGTCGGGATTCTTGTGGAGCACGCGCGCGGCGTAAAGCGTGCCGCCGTCCTGCGGTTCGAAGGTCAGGATCGCGGTCAGCGCGAGCCATGGTTCGGCGGGCTGCCAGCCTTCGGTCAGCACGGTGGTGAAAACGATCTTCTTCTCCGGCACCACGTCGAGGAAGCAGCCATCGACATGCGGCTGGAAATCGGCGGCGCCCTCTTCGCGCATGCGCGTGACGAAGCCGCCGCCGGGGCGCAGGTCGAGCGTGTCGACCCGGCACTCTATCGGCGCAGGAATCCACCATTTTTCCAGGTTTTCGGGGATGCTCCACGCATTCCATACAGCGACGGGCGGGGCGGCGATCAGGCGCGATATGGTGAGTTCGCTTGGGTTGGTCATGCTGCTTGCTCCGCTGTCATTTTGTGGGGGGATTTTGCGATTCGACGAAGGCGGCGAGGCGGTCGGTGCGCCCCTGCCAGACCGCCCGCTGTTCCGAGAGCCAGTCCTCGGCCGCGGCCAGCCGGTCGGCGTTGAGGTGGCAGGTCCGGACGCGGCCCGCCTTTTCGGAGCGGATCAGCCCCGATGTTTCGAGCACCGACAAATGCTTCATGAACGCGGGCAGGCCCATCGCAAAGGGTTCGGCCAGCCGCTTCACCGGCGCCGCGCCGCCGAGCAGGCGGCCGATCACCGCGCGCCGCGTCGGATCGGCAAGGGCATGGAAGACGGTGTCGAGCGAGGTTTGTTGGTTCGCCATATGGTGAACTATAGAGATGGTTTTCCGGATGGCAAACTGTTTTTGCGTGGCGGCATTGGGGTGGGGAACTGCCTTTTGACTGTAGGCCCATATTCCCCTCCCGCTTGCGGGAGGGGCAGCGAGGCTTGCCAGCTTGCTGGCTAGCCGCAGCGGGGAGGGTGTGTTGCGCCGTTACAGGCCCTCCCCCGACCCCTCCCGCAAGCGGGAGGGGAGATAGGGGCCACTTCCGGCCGAAACCATCCTGCCCGGCCACCACGCACAAAAAAGGGCCGCCCCGAAGGGCGGCCCGAATTTGGTGGCCGGTATGCCGGCCGCCAGTGGATGGCTTATGCCGCGTCCTGATCCTCGGCGTTGCGGTTGGCAGCGCGGCGACGCGCGACGAGCGCGGCGGCGGCGGCACCGAACAGGAGCATCATCGGCGGCGCCGGGACGGGGGTCGGGTCGCCCGACGAACCGCCATGGCTGCTGCTGCCGCCCGAGCTCGACGACGAGCTGGAGGACGAGGAACTGCTGCTCGACGACGAAGACGACGAGCTGCTCGTTGCGCCGAAGCTGCTGCTGCCGCCGGTCGCGCCCGACGAGGTCGCGCCGCTCGACGTGCTGCTGCTCGACGACGAAGAGGACGAGGAAGAGCTCGACGAGGAGCTGCTCGAACCACCCTTCGACGAGCCGCCCCAGCCCGAGCTGCCGTGCGAAGAACCGTGCGAGCTGCCGCCCTTCGACGAGCCGCCCGACGAGGACGAGCTCGACGAGGAGGAGGAGGAAGACGAGGACGAGCTCGACGACGAACTGCTGCTCGACGACGAGGTGCTGACGTTGCCGGACGAGGTCGAAACGTTGCCCGACGAAGTGCTGACATTGCCCGACGAGGTCGAAACACCGCCGGTCGAGGTGCTGACGCCGCCCGTCGACGTCGAGACGCCACCGGTCGAGGTGCTGACGCCGCCGGTCGAGGTCGACACGCCCGACGAGGTGCTGGTGGTCGAGCTGAGGCCGCCGGTGGTGGTCGAGGTGACCACGACGCTGCCGCTGCTGCCGCCGCCGCTCGAACCGCCGAAGAAGCCGCCGAAGAAGCCGCCGCCGAAACCGCCGCCGAAACCGCCGCCGATCACGGTCACGCCGCCGCCACCACCGCCACCTTCAAAACCGCCGCGCTGCGGGAAGGGGGCATAGGGGATCGGGGGAAGCGGGATCGTCTGCGTCACCACCTGCGTTTGCGGGGTCGCGGTGCGGATCACCTTCTTGGTCGTTACGACGCGGCGCACGCGCTTGACCGGCTTGCGTGCCGCATGACGCTTGCGGACGACTTTCTTGGCCGGTCCCGCGCAGGGCGAACAGGACTGGGCTGCACGTGCCTTCGGAACGTCGGCGATCTGCATCGCGCCGGTTCCGATGATCGCGCCGCCGCAGGTGCAGGCGCAAAGCTTGGCGAGGGCCATTCGGACAGACATAGGTTTCTCTCTTCTTTCCCGTTGCAGGTGCGTTGGCGCCTCCGCCCACACCCCCATGCACCTTCTACTGAAGCCAAAAGGCCAAAGCTTTATGAACGCCGCAATTGCGTTAACCGCGTTTGTCTGTCCGCCATCGGGAATTGAGGGGCGGAATCAACCAAAATGACGACTTCTGTCCCAAAAAAGCACAAAATATGCGGCAATTCTATGCGGATAGTTAACTTCCGGCCCTATTCGGGCGAGTCCGGGCGCGCAGGAAGGGTCGTCCGGAATCACCCTTTCCGGCACTGGTTCAGCCGCGCTTCACCGGACGGGGGGCATGGCCATGCTTCGGCGCTTGTGTCGTAACCGGTGGCTGGTTATAGGCGCGGCGCAATCCTTGGATCGTCATCCTCGGCGACCAGGCGACAGGAAAGGACGCGGAAGGCCCTTATGCCAACCCAGATCGCCGACGTTGGTGCCGACGCGCTCCGCGAAGCTAAATCGAACCTCGATTCGGACTATATTCCCCGCGACGACGAAGAGTTCATGAACGAGCGGCAGCAGGAATATTTCCGCGGCCTGTTGCTCGCATGGAAAAAGTCGATCCTGACCGAGGCGGAATCGACCCTCGCCCATCTGCAGGACGGCCCGCTGCGCGAGCCCGATCTGGCGGATCGCGCGTCGAGCGAGACCGACTGGGCGATCGAACTCCGCACCCGAGACCGTCAGCGCAAGCTGATCGCCAAGATAGATTCGGCGATCCGTCGCATCGACGAGGGCGAATATGGCTATTGCGCGGTGACGGGCGAACCGATTTCGCTTGCTCGCCTCCAGGCGCGCCCGATCGCGACGATGACGCTCGAGGCGCAGGAACGTCACGAGCGGAACGAGCGGATTTCGCGCGAGGATTGACGCGCGGCTGCGCGATGCCGGATTTCGGTCCGGCGTTTTCCGCAACGCCCCTTTACGTTTCGGCAAGGGCTCCATTTTAGATTCGTCGCCTCACGCTAGCGAGGAACGGGTTGCAGATGGATTCGCGCGGACCAGTATCTTTGGATGAAGAAGTCGCTGCATTGTCGCGCGGCGCCGATCGCGACAGCCTGTTCATGCAGGCGGCGCTGACGATTCCGGGACATGCCGAGCCGGTGCTCGTCCGCGTCCGCAACCTGTCGGCGGGCGGCATGCTCGCGGAAAGTCCGGCGCGGGTCGCCGAAGGCGCGACGGTCGAGGTCGAGCTGCGCAACGTTGGCGCTGTGCCGGGGCGCATCGTTTGGGTCGGCGAAGGCAAGTTTGGCGTCGCGTTCGACCGGGCGGTCAATCCGCAGGCGGTACGTCGTCAGGTGGTTCAGAAACAGGATTTGCCGCCGCATCTTTCCCGGCTCGGCAAGCCTGACAAGGCCATCTACCGCCGACGCTGATCATGACCAGCGGGCGGTAGCGGCCGGACGATCGATCAGGCGATCGTCACCATCTCTTCCTTGATTCTCAATTTCTGCTTTTTCATCTGCGCCAGCACGGCCATGTCGGGGGCGGGGCGGCGCTCTTCATTCGCAATTTTCTCGTCGAGGTCCGCGTGACGGGACTTCAGGGCGGAAAGGTGCGAGGTGCTCATTGGCCATTCTCCTTTTCGACTCGATTGGCAGGGCCGAGTAAATCACGAATCGCCCCGATTGTCGTGACGATTCGCCAGACCGGTCCCCGTTGCGGACAGGCCGTGATCATGGCAGGAGGGCGGGCGTGAACCCCGAAGAAATCACCCAGCGCCTCGAACTGCTTCGCATCGAACATCGTGACCTCGATGCCGCGATCATCGCGCTTGGCGATGCGACCGTGCCCGATCAACTGCAACTCGCGCGGCTCAAGAAACGCAAGCTGCGCCTGCGCGACGAAATCGCATGGTGTGAGGATCAACTGCTTCCCGACATCATCGCCTGAACGGCCGGCCGCGCATAACGGAAGCATCCGTGACGCGAAACGGGACATCGGGCGAACCGAAAGATGGTTAGCGCCATTGCTCCCGGCGGGCGCACCATGGCATCTCCTGTTCCGCAAGACGGGGACAAGGGAAGATGATGGCGTTCGGTCTGCCGGTACAACGTGCCCAGGTTGAAAATCTCTATGTCGAGGCGATGCTGCTTGCCGACGAGGCGCATGCGGCATTTGCGGTGCAGCGCGATCTTGGCCGGATCGACGGGGGCCGGATCGCAGGCGGCCGCGACAGCCTGCACCTCGTCGGCCTTGCTTGCGAATCGCTCAAGACGACAACGCGGCTGATGCACATCATCGCTTGGCTGCTCCACCGCCGCGCGATGATCGCGGGCGATCCGGGGGCCGGCGCGAACGACAGCGCGGCACGGATCGGCGAGCCTGTTGCCGCCGACTGGAGCGTGTGCCTCGGCTTCGACTCCGCGATCCGGCGTATCATCGCGGCGAGCGAGCGCCTGTTCGAGCGCGTCGCGGCGCTGGAAGCGGGGTGGGACACGCCGCAGGCGGTCACTCCGGTGCAGGAACTGCTCGCGCAGCTCGAAGCCCGGCTCTAACCGGCGATAAACCCGCGCCGCGTCAGCCAGGCCGTGAGCACCGCAATATATTCGGGCGAGTCCGCCTGTTCGGTCCCGTCATATTTCGGGTCGAGCGAAATTTTCTCGTCGGCCGAGACCTGCATTGCATGGTCGGCAGCGGCGACGACATGGAGCTCCATTTCGGGCATCCGTCCGGCAACGGACTTCAGCCGTTCGACCGACTCGGCGACCGGCACCACCGCATCGTTCGCGCCATAGAGGACGAGCGTCGGCACGGTGACAGCGGTCAAATTGGTCAGCGGATCGTTCTCGATCTCCTTGCGCCAGCCCGAAACCGCGCGGTCGCGAACCGTTTCGCCCATGTAGAGATATTTGAACCATGGCTTTGTCTTCGCGGCGTCGACCCGGCGCTGTGCCGCCTCCCGGCTCGCCGTGCCGCGCATATAATCGTCGACCGCCTTGCGCGTCGCGACCATCTGGTCGATGTCCGCCTGCGGATAGCCGTTGGCGCGCAAATGGTTGGTCGAGGAGAAGATCATCTGGACGTCGGCGGTGACGACGGGAGCGGACACCGAAATCACGAAAGCGATATCGCCGCTGCGCGACGCCGCCAACGGCGAGATCCAGCCGCCCTGGCTCAGTCCCCATGTCCCGATCCGTTTCGTGTCGATGCGCGGGTCGGTCTTCAGGCTTTGGACGGCGGCAATGGCATCGTCGGCAAGCGTGGTGAAATTGCCGCCTGCGTCCCTGGTTCCCGACTGTCCCGAACCGCGCCGGTCATAGGTGAAGACGGCGATACCGAGCGCGGGCAGCATTGCTTTCAGATGATCGTAAAGCGACGCATTGCCGAGCGGCGACGAGGCGCTGTGGGTGACGACGATCGCGGCAACGGGCTTGTCGCTGCGCGGTAGATAGAGCGTTCCCGCCAGTTCGGCGTCGCCGCTCGTGAAACGGCGCTCCTCCGCCACCACCTGCGTCGTGGCTTGGGCTCCCCATGGGGCTGCCGAAGCAGCCTCCGCCGCCGCGACCGGCCGGGCGAGACACAGGGCGGCAGCAAGGACAGACAAGCCGGCAACAACACGCATCGAACGACCTCCAGCGCAAGGAGGCGATACCCTATCCGCCGCGAACGGCGCCCGTCAAATTTCCAGCGAACCAATGGCTTGCGATGCCGAACCGGCCCTCATGGATTTGCCAGCCACTCGATCCACGCGCCATGCGCGTGCGCATGGCCGAGCATCTGCGGCGCGTCGCCGCCGGGCCAGTAGCGCAGCACCAGCTCGTGGCGGTGCAGCGTCCGGTTCGCCTCGAGCGCGATCCAGGCGAGCGGCCGGTCGGGGGTGGCGGCGGCGCCGGCTGCCTCCATCGCGGCGGTCACCCGCGCCTGCTGGTCGGCGGGAACATATTGCCAGACGATCGAATGCATCAGCACCCGCGTCGTCTCCGCCGCCTGCGGCTTCGCCAGTTCGGCCTCGACGAAGTCGGCGGCGTTCATGTCGACGAGATCGGGCTTCTTTTCGCGCGCCGCGGCGACCGCAGCCTCCATGCGCGCGAACCGGACGTCATGCTCGGGCCAGATATAGGCCTTGAGCCGTAGCGCCTGCGCCGGATCGGTCAGGTCGACGGGCGCGACGTCGCAGCCCTTGAGACTCTCGAACGCGATCCGGTGCTGCGGCGGATGCATGCCGCGCCATTCGGGTGTGAAGGCCATCACGCCCGGCTGCGGCCCGACCTGCACCCCGGCAAGATCGTAGTGATAGCGGTCGAGCATCAGGTTGATCCCGGCGCTCGATCCGATCTCCAGACATTGAAAGCGCGGCGGCAGGCCCTGCTCGACGAGCCACAGCATCGCCGCGACGAAGTTCGACGAGCGCCCCGCTTCGTTGGTCTGCGGCGGGCCGTCGAGCCAGGGCAGCAGCGCCGCTTCGTGCCGCCGCACGACCCCCGCGACGATCGCGACGTCGTTGATGTCGTCGGCATTGGCATAGATCGGTGCGAGTTCGCTCGCCGCGCCCGACAGGTGCAGCGCGTGGATGCCGCCGGCGGCGCGCAGCGGCAGCGCGTCGGCAAGCGGCATGCCGTCCCAGTCGGCGATCCGCTGCGCAAATCCGGTCGCAGGCTGGTCGAGCAGCGCGCCGAGCGCCGCGACGACGCGCGCGGTCACCGGGGCGTCGTTGGCGCGGCAATAGGCGACCTGATTGGCAAAGGCGGTGCGCACCGCCGCAGGCCCGGTCTCCGCCATGTCGACCAATTGATAGCGCTCGCTCATTGCCCTTTCTCCCGCCGCCGCTTATGGGCTGGCGCGCTTATGCCCGAACCGATCATCTTTGCCATCCCGAAAGGGAGGATTCTCGACGAGGCGCTGCCGCTGCTGGTAGCGGTCGGCATCGAGCCTGCGGCCGATTTTTTCGACAAGAAAAGCCGCGCGCTGGTGTTCGCGACGAACCAGCCGCATATCTCGCTGATCCGGGTGCGCGCGTTCGACGTCGCGACCTTCGTGGCGCATGGCGCGGCGCAGCTCGGCATCGTCGGCTCCGACGTCATCGACGAGTTCGACTATTCGGAACTTTATGCGCCGGTCGATCTCGGCATCGGCCATTGCCGCCTGTCGCTCGCGGGGCCCGAAGGCAGTGCGCCGCCCGGGCTCGGCGCCAGCCACATTCGCGTCGCGACCAAATATCCCGCGATCACCCGCCGCTGGTTCGAGGGTCAGGGCATCCAGGCCGAGTGCATCAAATTGAACGGCGCGATGGAGATCGCCCCGAAGCTCGGACTCGCGTCGCACATCGTCGACCTTGTTTCGACCGGGCGCACGCTCGTCGAAAATGCGCTCGCCGAGCAGACGGTGATCAGCGAGGTGTCGGCGCGGCTGATCGTCAACCGCGCCGCCTTCAAGCTGCGTTCGACCGAAGTTCCGGCGCTGGTCGAGAAATTCCGGCAGGCGGCTGGCAATGCGGCGGCTTGACGCCTCGACGCCCGGCTTTGCGGCCGCGTTCGACGCGCTGGTGAACGACCGGCGCGAGAGCGCGTCCGACGTTTCGGCCGATGTTGCGGCGATCGTCGCGCGGGTGAAGGTCGCGGGCGACGCGGCGCTCGCCGAATACACCGCGGAGTTCGATCGCTTCGATCTCGATGCGAGCGGCTGGAGCATCTCGAAAGACGAATGCGCCGCGGCCTATGACGCGCTGGCGCCTGAACTGCGCGACGCGCTGAACCTCGCCGCCGACCGTATCCGCGCCTATCACGCCGCGCAGCTTCCCGAAAACCGCGACTATCGCGACGACAGCGGCGCGCGCCTCGGTGCGCGGTGGAATGCCGTCGATGCGGCGGGGGTTTATGTGCCGGGCGGCCGCGCCGCCTATCCCTCGTCGGTACTGATGAACATCCTGCCCGCCAAGGTCGCGGGGGTCGAACGCATCGTGATGATGACCCCGACCCCGGGCGGCGAGACCAACCCGGTGGTGATGGCGGCGGCGCATATCGGCGGGGTCGACGAGATCTGGCGCGTCGGCGGGGCGCAGGCGGTTGCGGCGCTCGCTTATGGCACCGATCGCATCGCGCCGGTCGATGTCGTCACCGGTCCCGGCAATGCCTGGGTCGCCGAGGCGAAGCGCCAGCTTTACGGCGTCGTCGGCATCGACATGGTCGCGGGGCCGAGCGAGATCGTCGTGATCGCCGACGCCCGGAACGACGCGCGCCGGATCGCCGCCGACCTTTTGAGTCAGGCCGAGCATGATCCGACCAGCCAGTCGATCCTGTTCACCGACGATGCGGCATTCGCCGATGCGGTCGCCGACGCGGTCGATGCGATCATTCCGACGCTGTCGACTGCGGCGACGATGCGCGAAAGCTGGGATGCCAACGGCGCGATCGTCGTCGTCCCGACGCTCGCCGATGCGATCCCGCTCAGCGATCGCCTCGCGCCCGAACATCTCGAACTCGCGGTCGATGCGGACGAAGCCGACGCGCTGTTCGACAAGGTCCGCCACGCGGGCTCGGTCTTCCTCGGCCGCCACACGCCCGAAGCGATCGGCGACTATGTCGCGGGTCCCAACCATGTGCTGCCGACCGGCCGCCGCGCGCGTTTTTCGAGCGGGTTGTCGGTCACCGACTTCATGAAGCGCACCAGCTTCCTCGCGCTCGACGAAGCGAGCCTCGCCGCGATCGGCCCGGCCGCGGTCGCGCTCGCCGGGGCCGAGGGGCTTCCCGCGCATGCGCTTTCGGTCAGCCAGCGTCTCAGCTAAGAAAAGAACGATGAATAAACGCGCCCAGTCCCGCTCCGCCGCCCGTCTCGCCGCCGTGCAGGCGCTTTACCAGCACGAGATGGAAGCGACGCCGGTCGCCAAGCTGATCCACGAATTTCACCAGCACCGTATCGGCGCGATCATCGAGGACGCCGAATATGCCGATGCCGACCTGCCCTTCTTCGACGATATCGTGAAGGGCGCGCTCGCGCGGCTGCCCGAAGTCGACGCGGCGATCACCGCCCGACTCGCCAGCGGCTGGACGATGGAGCGGCTCGACCGCACGATGAAGGCGATCCTGCGCGCCGGCACCTATGAACTGATCGCGCGCGGCGACGTGCCGATCGGTGCGGTGGTCAGCGAATATGTCGACGTTGCCAAGGCGTTTTTCGACACGCGCGAGGCGGGGTTCGCGAACGGGCTGCTCGACGCCATCGGGAAGTCGGTGCGGGGAACCGCCGCTTAGGCTATCCGTTCGCATCGAGCGAAGCCGAATGGACAAGGCGCCCGCATCGAAACGAGAGGGTGATATGAGCGAAGCCGATTTCATCGCCCGCCTGCGCGCCATCGCGACCGACCCCGCCGCGCGCGGCCTCGCCGACGATGCGGCGGAGTGGGAGGGTCTGGTCCTCACCCACGACATGATCGTCGAGGGTATCCATTTTCTTCCCGACGACACGCCGCAGGACGTTGCGTGGAAACTGGTGGCGGTGAACCTGTCCGATCTCGCCGCGAAAGGCGCTGCGCCGGTCGGCATACTCGTCGGCTACAGCCTCGGCGACGACGCGTGGGATGCTGCCTTCGTCGAGGGGCTCGACGTGGCGCTGCGCCGTTTCGGGATCATCCTGCTTGGCGGCGACACGGTGCGGGTGCCCGCTGGGGCACCGCGCAGCTTCGGCCTCACCGCGATCGGCCGGGCGCCCGCGGGCGGCGCGCCGTCGCGCGCCGGGATGCGGCCGGGCGACCAGCTCTGGGTGACGGGGACGATCGGCAACGCCGGGCTCGGCCTCGCGATGCGGCTGGGGCAGGTCGAACCGAACGAGACCTGTCTCGCCGCCTATCGCCGCCCGCAGCCGCAACTGACATTCGGTCAGGCGGTCGTGCCACATGTCCATGCGATGATGGACGTGTCCGACGGCCTGCTGATCGATGCCGAGCGCATGGCGACGGCGAGCGGCTGTCAGCTTGTCCTGATGCTCGAATCGCTGCCGCTGTCGGCGGCGCTGCTCGCGGTGCGCCCCGATGTGCTCGATACGCGACTTGCGGCGGCAACAGCGGGTGACGATTACCAGCTTCTCTTTGCCGCCGATCCGGCCGCGACGGCGAGCATTCGCGAGATTGCTGCCGGGCTCGATATTGCCGCGACACCGATCGGTCATGCCGGGGTGGGGGAGGGAATCGTCTTGACCCACCGCGCCCAGCGGATCGCACTGCCCGAGCGTCTCGGTTTCATGCACTGAGCGCGAAACCTCGGAAAATTGCCGAATAACCGGGGTTGCGTGTCGCATTCTTTCTTCCCATAACTCGGCGTCCAAATTTGGGGCGGTCGCATCAGGGGAGAGAGCGAACCGGCAACAATACGTCGGACGTGCTCGACTGCTAACTTCTGCGTCGCCCTTCTCATGGGGAAGGAACAGTCACGCATGAATCCGGTTTTGATCGCGATAGCGTGCGGCCTTTTGGCCGTGCTCTATGGATTCATTACCTCGCGGCAGGTGCTCAGCGCATCGGCGGGTAATGAAAAGATGCAGGAAATCGCCGGCGCCATCCAGGAAGGCGCCAAGGCCTATCTGGGCCGCCAATATCGTACCATCGCCATCGTCGGCGTCGTCGTTGCCGTGCTGGTCGGGGTCTTCCTCGGCCCGATCTCGGCGACCGGCTTCGTCATCGGTGCCGTCCTGTCGGGGGTTGCCGGCTTCGTCGGCATGAACATCTCGGTGAAGGCGAACGTCCGCACTGCGGCGGCGGCGCAGACGGGCCTGCAGGCGGGCCTGACCATGGCGTTCCGCGCCGGCGCGATCACCGGCATGCTGGTGGCGGGCCTCGCGCTCCTCGCGATCTCGGTCTTCTTCTGGTACCTCGTCGGCCCCGGCGGCTACACCGTCGGCGGTGAGGATCGCACCGTCGTCGACGCGCTCGTCGCCCTCGCTTTCGGCGCTTCGCTCATCTCGATCTTCGCGCGCCTCGGCGGCGGCATCTTCACCAAGGCGGCCGACGTCGGCGCCGACCTCGTCGGCAAGGTCGAGGCCGGAATTCCCGAAGACGATCCGCGCAACCCCGCGGTGATCGCCGACAATGTCGGCGACAATGTCGGCGACTGCGCCGGCATGGCGGCCGACCTTTTCGAAACCTATGTCGTCACCGTCGGCGCCACCATGGTGCTGATCGCGCTGCTGCTGAAGGGTGCCGGCGACATGCTGGTGCCGCTGATGACGCTGCCGCTGCTGATGGGCGGCGTGTGCATCATCACCTCGATCATCGGCACGTATTTCGTCCGTCTCGGCAGCGGGACCAACGTCATGGGTGCGATGTACAAGGGCTTCCTCGTCACCGCCGTGCTGTCGATTCCCGCAATCTGGTTCTCGACCAGCTATGCGCTTGGCGGCGACATGAGCACGAACATCACGGGCACCGACTTCAACGGCAGCGACCTTTTCTATTGCTCGCTGCTCGGGCTCGTCATCACCGGTCTGATCATCTGGATCACCGAATATTACACCGGCACCAACTATCGTCCGGTGCGCAGCATCGCCAAGGCATCGGAAACGGGCCACGGCACCAACGTGATTCAGGGCCTCGCTATCAGCCTCGAATCGACCGCGCTGCCGACGCTCGTCATCTGCGTCGGCATCATCGTCGCCTATCAGACCGCGGGCATCATCGGCATCGCCTTCGCCGCGACCGCGATGCTCGCGCTTGCCGGCATGGTCGTCGCGCTCGACGCCTATGGCCCGGTCACCGACAACGCCGGCGGCATCGCCGAAATGGCGGGTCTCGACGATTCGGTTCGTGAAAAGACCGACCTGCTCGACGCGGTGGGCAACACGACCAAGGCGGTGACCAAAGGCTATGCCATCGGTTCGGCGGGCCTCGCGGCGCTGGTGCTGTTCGGTACTTATACGGCCGACATCGCCGAATATTCGGCGAAGCTCGGGATTGACGCGCCGCTGACCTTCTCGCTGTCGTCGCCCTACGTCATCGTCGGACTGCTGCTCGGCGCGCTCCTGCCGTACCTATTCGGTGCGATGGGCATGACCGCGGTCGGCCGCGCGGCGGGCGACGTGGTGAAGGACGTCCGCGACCAGTTCGCGAACAACAAGGGCATCATGGACGGCACCAGCCGCCCCGACTACGCCCGCACCGTCGACCTCGTCACCAAGGCAGCGATCAAGGAAATGATCATTCCGTCGCTGCTGCCGGTGCTCGCGCCGATCGTCGTCTATTTCGTGATCCGCGCGGTTGCCGGTCCGGCTGCGGCGCTCGAAGCGCTCGGCGCGCTGTTGCTCGGCGTGATCGTCGGCGGGCTGTTCGTTGCCATCTCGATGACCTCGGGCGGCGGCGCATGGGACAATGCCAAGAAATATATCGAGGACGGCAACCACGGCGGCAAGGGCAGCGAAGCCCATAAGGCCGCGGTTACCGGCGACACCGTCGGCGATCCGTACAAGGACACCGCGGGCCCGGCGGTCAACCCGATGATCAAGATCACCAACATCGTGGCGATCCTGCTCCTCGCGGCGCTGGCGCACGGCGCGGCGTAAGCTGCGCCGCCTTTACGGGCAAAGAAAGGCCCCGCCGGAGCGATCCGGCGGGGCTTTTTCTTTTCGGCTTTGGAGTGGGGAGCGGTCAATCGGTAGTTGGCCGTTCCCAATATGAGTAATCCGCTGCACTTTGGACTCGAGCCCAAACATCGTCTGTCATTGTGAGCTTCCAAACACCGCCGAGCGCCCAAGCCATTCTGCGATCTCGGCGAGCTTCTTCTTCAACGGCGTGGATAGATGTTGGTCCGGAGATCGATAGCCAATCTTCCAGCGGCCCCGCCGCAAGGTGCCCAACGACTTCTTGCGCTTCGGTCCGCTCTGCCGAGTAAAAATCCTCTTCCTGATAGCTTCTAACGACAGCCTTGATGACTTCCCACGCAACTACCGGGTTATCTTCTGCGAGTTCGTACAAGACCCACGCCCGCGCTGCTATCTCAGCGGGCGCATCATTCGGGTCCGTATAGCGCGCATTTTCTATCCAATCCGCAGCTACCTGGTCGATGTCATACTTCATTAGCTACGCTGCCACGGTGCTGAAATGACTGCAATCGCTCACCAGCCGTCCTTCACGACGCCGACGTCGCCTTCATCTGCTGCGCATAGCCCGCCTGCACCATCGCGCTCATCCGGTCGAATAGCGCGTCGGGATCGCTGCGGCGCAGCGCGGCGGTGGCGGCTTCGGCGCCTTCGGCGACCACCAGCTCGCGCGTGCCCGCCGCGACCGCATCGAGGATCTGCTTCGCCGCAAAATCGGGCGACAGGCCGTTGTCGATCGCTGCGTCGCTTGCCCCGCGCACGCTGCCGTCGGCGTTCAGCGCGTTGCGGCTGACGTTGGTCGCGACCGATCCCGGCGCGACGACGAGGACTTTCAGCCCGAGGTGCTCATTCTCTGCCCGCACGCTGTCATGATAGCCGATCAGTCCATGCTTTGCGGCGCAATAGGCGCTGCGCAGCGGCACGCCCGCGATTCCCGCGACGCTCGATATGGCGACCACCTGACCGCCGCCGGCGCCGACCATCCGCGGCAGCAGCGCCTGCGTCAGCGCGATCGGCGCGAGCAGGTCGACCGCGACGATCCGTTCATAGACCGGGAAATCGGTTTCGATCGCCAGGCTGCGCTGCGAAATGCCGGCATTGTTGACCAGCCCGTCGATGCGTCCGCACCAGTTCCACGCCTGTTCGGCAAGCGCGGGAATCGCGGCATAATCGGTCGCCTCGAACGGCAGGATCATCGTCCCGGCGCCGCAGTCCTTCGCCACCGCCTCCAGCGCCGCGACATTGCGCCCCGACAGGATTAGCTTTGCGCCGCGCGCTGCCAGCGCGCGCGCCAGCGCCGCGCCGATTCCCGACGAAGCCCCGGTAATCCACCAGATTTGATCTTTCATGACGGCTCCCTATCTCTGTTTCGTTTCAACCTGAAACGGGTGGGAACGGGCGTCAAGCCAGCACCCCGACGCATTTCCGCGCAGGGGTGGCAATTTTGTTGCGAATCTGTTATAATTAATAACAACACGCCGACATTCTGCCTCTTCCCGCCGCTTGGGCTGGGGCACATTCGGCGTTCCTATGGAGCCATATCCCTTGCCACTCTGACTGGCTAGCGCCGCCCGAATTGCTGATCCCCCTCAAACCGGAGGGCGGGATGCACCGGTGTTGTCGCAGTTTCCAGCCGCGGTCAAGGCAGCAGAAAGGAATTTGCATGTCGGCGAACACGCTTTTGTTCGAAGTCGGTGATTATGTCGTTTATCCCAAACATGGCGTGGGGCGCGTCATCGAGTTGCAAAAGTCCGAAATCGCGGGAATGCAGCTCGAACTTTATGTCCTCCGCTTCGAAAAGGAAAAGATGACGCTTCGCGTGCCGACGAACAAGGCGGAAGGCGTCGGGATGCGCAAGCTGTCGTCGGACAAGACGCTGAAGGAAGCGCTGCAGGTGCTGACCACCAAGCCGAAGGTCAAGCGCACCATGTGGTCGCGCCGCGCGCAGGAATATGAAGCCAAGATCAACTCGGGCGACCTCGTGTCGATCGCCGAAGTGACCCGCGACCTGTTCCGCGCCGATGACCAGCCCGAACAGAGCTATTCGGAGCGCCAGATCTTCGAAGCGGCGTCGAGCCGCCTCGCGCGCGAACTCGGCGCGATGGAGGAAAGCGACGAAAAGACGGCGCAGGCGAAGATCCTCCAGATCCTCAACGAACATGCGCCGCTCTATTATGCCGAAAAGGCGCTCTGAGGCAGGCTTTCCAAAAAGGGGAAAGAGAGGGCGGTCCCGCAAGGGCCGCCCTTTTCGATTCTGTCATTGCGAGCGAAGCAAAGCAATCTCCAGCTATTGCAATGCCTGGACGCCAGCAGGAGATTGCCGCGTCGCCACGCTCCTCGCAATGACGCGCTAGGGATATTTCGCCTCGACGAAATAGAGCCCGTCGGGGGGCGCGTTCAGCCCCAGCGCGCTGCGATCGGCGGCGTCGAGCGCGGCTTTCAGATCGCGCGCCGACCATTTTCCTTCGCCGACCATGCTGAGACAGCCGACCATCGAGCGCACCTGATGGTGGAGGAAGCTGCGCGCCGCGGTTTCGATGATGATCTCGTCGCCGTGGCGACTGACGCTGATCCGGTCGAGCGTCTTGACCGGACTGTCGGCCTGGCAATGCACCGAGCGGAAGGTCGTGAAGTCATGGCGTCCGACCAGCGCCTGCGCGGCGCCGTGCATCGCTTCGGCGTCGAGCGGCTTGGCGAACTGCCACGACAGCCCCTTGTCCCACGTCAGCGGCGCGCGGCGGTTGACGATGCGATATTCATAGGCGCGCCCGATGCACGAAAAGCGCGCGTGCCAGTCGCCCGCCACCTCGGCGCAGGCGAGCACCGCGACGGGCGCGGGGCGAAGCTGCGCATTGAGCGCCTCCATCAGCCGGAACGGCTGGATCGGCTTTTCGATGTCGACATGCGCGCGCATCGCGATCGCGTGGACCCCGGCGTCGGTGCGGCCCGCGCCGTGGACCGCGGTGGCTTCGCCGGTGATGCGCGTGACGGCCTCTTCCAGCGCCTGCTGGACGCTCGGCCCGTGGCTCTGCCGCTGCCAGCCCATGAAGGGGCGGCCGTCGAATTCGACGGTGAGCGCGAAACGCGTCATGCGAGGCGCGTCCCTTTCGGAATCGCGCGGCCGCGCAGCAGTTCGGCAGTGTCCATCGCGGGCTTTCCGGCGCGCTGGACGCGTGTCGCGCGGATCGCGCCGGGGTTGCAGGCGATGGTCAGATTGTCGTCCGTCGTCACGCCGGGGACGGCGCCCGCGACGGCTTCCGACGGATGCACGACCTCCGCGGCGAGGATCTTGTAACGCTCGCCCTCCAGCTCGAAAAAGGCGCCGGGCACCGGGTTGAAGGCGCGAATTTGCCGTTCGGCCTGCACCGCGCTCACGAGGAAATCGAGCCGCGCCTCGCTCTTGTCGATCTTGGCCGCATAGGTGACGCCGTCCTCGGGCTGCGGTTCGGGGATGAAGGCGTGCAGGTCGCTCAGCACGCGGCGCATCATCAGCGCGCCCATCTCGGCGAGTTCGCCGGTCAGCGCGCCGGCGGTCTTTCCCGCGACCGGCGTCGTCTCGATCAGCCGCATCGCCCCGGTGTCGAGCCCGATGTCCATCTGCATGATCGTGACGCCCGTGGCGCTATCGCCCGCCAGGATCGCGCGTTGTACCGGCGCCGCGCCGCGCCAGCGCGGCAGGATCGAGCCATGGACGTTGAGGCACCCCTCGCGCGGGGCGCCCAGCACCGCCTGCGGCAGGATCAGGCCATAGGCGGCGACCACCGCGACATCGAGGTCGAGCGCGGCGAATTCGGCCTGCGCCGCCTCGTCCTTCAGGCTCCGCGGCGTGCGGACGGGCAGGCCATGTTCCTCGGCCCAGACCTGCACCGGGCTCTTCTGCAATTTCTTGCCGCGCTGCGCGGGGCGCGGCGGCTGGGTGTAGACCGCGACGATATCGTGCCCCGCCGCGTGGAGCGCGGCGAGCGTCGGCACCGCAAAGGGCGGCGTTCCCATGAAGGCGATGCGCATTGTCATTTCTCGCGCGCCGCTTAAGACCATCCGTCATGGCATCGCAAGAGATTGAAGCGCTCGTCCAGCAACTCGCCCGCCTGCCGGGGCTCGGCCCGCGGTCGGCGCGCCGCGCGGTGCTGCATCTGATGAAGAAGCGTGAAAGCAGCTTCGCACCGCTGCTCGCGGCGCTCCAGACCGTCTCCGAACGGCTCGTCACCTGCGGCATTTGCGGCAATGTCGACACGCAGGACCCGTGCGCAATCTGCGCCGACCCGCGCCGCGATGCGCGCAGCCTGTGCGTCGTCGAGGAGGTGTCCGACCTCTGGGCGCTCGACAAGTCGCGGCTGTTCCCCGGTAAATATCATGTCCTCGGCGGCCGCCTGTCGGCGCTGGAAGGCGTGCGCCCTCAGGACCTCAGCATCGACGCCCTCGTCGCGCGCGTCGCCGCGGGCGGCATCGACGAGGTCGTGCTGGCGATGAACGCGACGCTGGAAGGGCAGACGACGGCGCATTATCTCGCCGAGCGGCTCGAGGGCTATCCGGTCCGGCTGACCCAACTCGCGCATGGCCTGCCGGTGGGCGGGGAGCTCGATTATCTCGACGAAGGGACGCTGGCGCAGGCGCTTCGGGCGCGGAGGCCGGTAGGCTAGAGCAGACTGTAAACAACTGACACTTGACGTGGCCCGGATTGTGGCGCATTAAATAGATGTTCGCAGTGCTGCGAGCGCTGGTCGCGAAAGCGGCCTTTTTTGTTGCCACGACGTGGCATCTCCATGAGCGACAAAGGAACGGCGCAACCGTGCAAGAACTTGCATGGGTGCTGGCCCGCTCTTTGGCATATGTCGTCAGCTCGATTATTGAAGCAATTGCCTCGCGCAACTGCGTGCGCCGGAAGAGCGCACTGCACCTGCGTGTGGGCGATTGGTTCGAGCTGAAATCGACAAAAGCCGAAGAGTTCGACCGCATCCGCTAACCTCGGATAATCGCATCCTGTTTACGCGATTCCGAGAGAGATGACGCGTGCCCAAAAAGTTGGCTCATCTGCGACGCTAACTCCACCCCTTGACCCCGCGCGCCCGCGATCATACCTCGCACCCATGGCCATCCTACCCATCATAGAGACCCCCGATCCGCGGCTGCGCGTCATTTCGAAGCCTGTCGAGACGTTCGACGCCGAATTGAAGACGCTGGTCGCCGACATGTTCGAGACGATGTACGACGCCCCCGGTATCGGGCTCGCCGCGATCCAGGTCGCGGTGCCGAAGCGTATCCTCGTTATCGACCTGCAGGAACTCGATCCCGAGGATGAAGAGGGCAAGCGGATCATCCGCACCCCGCGCGTCTTCATCAATCCCGTCTTTTCGGACGAGAGCGAGGAGCATAGCGTCTATTCGGAAGGCTGCCTGTCGGTGCCCGAGCAATATGCCGATGTGACGCGTCCGGCCGAGGTCACCGTCGACTGGCAGGACGAGGACGGAAAGCCGCACCGCGAACGCATGACCGGCCTGATGGCGACGTGCATCCAGCACGAGCACGATCATCTGGAGGGCATCCTCTTCATCGATCATCTGTCGCGGCTGAAGCGCGATATGATGCTGAAGAAATTGGCGAAGATGCGGAAAGCGGCCTGAGGTTACGCGCACCCCGGCGAAAGCCGGGGCCCAAGGCCTTTACATTCGACGTTTGATCAAATCGTCATGGACCACGGATTTCGCCGGGGCTCACGAGAGGCGGATTACCCCGCCTTCGCCACCCCGACCATCGCCGGGCGCAGCAGGCGGTCCTTCATCATATAACCCGCCTGCATTTCCTGCACGATCGTGCCGGGTGCCTTGTCGCTCGGGATTTCGAGCATCGCCTGATGCTGGTTGGGGTCGAGCGGCAGGCCGACCGCGGCGATGCGCGTGATGCCGTTGCGTTCGAAGACGCTCAGCAATTCGCGCTCGGTCGCTTCGAGGCCGGTGATCAGCGGCTTGATCGCCTCGTCGGCGCGCTGCTCTTCGCTGAGCGCGGCGAGCGCGCGGCCGAGGTTGTCGGCGACCGAGAGGATGTCACGCGCGAACTTGGTCGACGCATAGGCGTGCGCGTCGGCGATTTCCTTGTCCTTGCGGCGCGTGACATTCTGCGTCTCGGCGCGAGCATAGAGCAGGTCCTGCTGCAGCGCGGCGACCTGTTCGGCGAGCTTCGCCACCTCGTCGTTTTCGCCCGCGACGGCCTCGGTCGCATCGGCTTCGGCCGCGACATTTTCGGGGGTCAGCGCGTCGTCCTGGACGGGCGTGTCGTTTTCGTTGTTCGTCATAAACCTATCGTATCAGTCTGGAGAGCGATTGGGCGGTGAAATCCACCATGGGAACGATGCGCGCATAGTTCAAGCGTGTCGGGCCGATTACCCCCACCACGCCGACCACGCGCCCGTCGCTGCCGCGATAGGGCGCGGCGATAACCGACGATCCCGACAGCGAGAAGAGCTTATTCTCCGACCCGATGAAAATACGCGTCGCGCTGCCCTCGCGCGCGCTGTCGAGCAGCCCGGCGATATCCTGCTTGGTTTCGAGTTCGTCGAGCAACTGCCGCACCCGGTCGAGGTCGCCGAGCGCGCTTTCGTCGAGCAAATTGGCCTGCCCGCGCACGATCAGCACTGGCCGGTCGGCGCCGTCGGAGGACCAGATGGCGAGGCCGCGCGACACAAGGTCCTGCGCCGCGCGGTCGATCGCGATGCGTTCGGCCTCGATCTCGTGCCGCACGCGCGCCATCGCTTCGGCGAGCGTCAGCCCCGACAGGGTCGCGCTGATGTAATTTCCGGCCTCGGTCAGCGCCGACTGGCTCAGCCCCGGCGGGACATCGATGACGCGATTCTCGACCGCGCCGTCGCCCGCGACGAGGACGACGAGCGACTGGGTCGCCGACAGCGGCACGAACGCCACCTGTTTCAGCACCCGCTCATGCTTGGGGACGAGGACAAGACCGGCGCACGCCGACAGCCCCGACAATGCCGACGTCGCCTGCGCCAGCGCGCTTTCGATCGGGCCCGCATCGGACAGGCTCGCCTCGATCTGCGCGCGGTCCTCGGCGCTCGGTTCGGCGACCTGCATCATGCCATCGACGAACAGCCGCAGCCCTTGTTCGGTCGGCAGGCGCCCGGCGCTGGTGTGCGGGCTGGCGAGCAGGCCATATTCCTCGAGATCCTGCATGACGTTGCGGATCGACGCGGGCGACAGGTTCAAGGTCGCGAGCTTCGACAGCGTGCGCGATCCGACCGGCTGGCCGGTCTCGAGATAAGCGTCGACGACCAGCCGGAACACGTCGCGCGCGCGCGTGGTGAGTTCGGTGATCGGCGGGGTGGTCATGGCATGGATTTAGGGACGGGGAGGGCCGGGGGCAAGCTATGCTCTGGCCAACCGCCCTCCGCGCCGCTAAGCGCGCCCCCACACAGGACAGGAGAAACCCCATGCGCCCTTCCGGCCGCGCCCCCGACCAGATGCGTTCCATCGGCATCGAAACCGCCTTCACCATCCATGCCGAGGGCAGCGTGCTCGTCAGCTTCGGCAACACCAAGGTGCTGGTCACCGCGAGCGTCGACGAAAAGGTGCCGCCCTTCCTGCGCGGCAAGGGTTCGGGCTGGGTCACCGCCGAATATGGGATGCTGCCTCGCGCGACGCACACGCGCGGCAGCCGCGAGGCGGCGAAGGGCAAGCAGTCGGGGCGGACGCAGGAAATCCAGCGGCTTATCGGCCGCAGCTTGCGCGCCGTCGTCGACATGAAGAAGCTCGGCGAGCGTCAGATCGTTATCGATTGCGACGTTTTGCAGGCCGATGGCGGCACGCGCACGGCGTCGATTTCGGGGGCGTGGGTCGCGCTGCGCCTTGCGGTCGACAAGCTGCTCACCGACAAGGTGATCGCCGACGATCCGATCGAGGACAAGGTCGGTGCGATTTCGTGCGGCATCTACAAGGGTACGCCGGTGCTCGACCTCGATTATGACGAGGATTCGGTTGCCGAAGCCGACGGCAATTTCGTCCTGACCGGCAGCGGCCGCATCGTCGAGGTGCAGGCGAGCGCCGAAGGCGCGACCTATGACGAGGAAGGCCTGCTACGCCTGCTCCGCCTCGCGCGCATCGGCTGCGGCGAGATTTTTGCGGCGCAGGACCGGGCGGTCGGGCGCTGACCTTCCTTTCGTCACCCCGGACTTGATCCGGGGTCCATCGACGGTGAGGTTATGGATGCCGGATCAAGTCCGGCATGACGAAGATTTGGAGACGCTTGTGACCCACCGCAAACTCGAACCCGGCAAGCTCGTCATCGCCAGCCATAACGCCGGCAAGGTGCGCGAGATCCGGGCGCTGCTCGAACCCTTCGGGATCGATCCGGTGTCGGCGGGCGATCTCGGGCTCCCCGAGCCCGAGGAGACGGGCAAGACCTTCCGCGAGAATGCCCTGCTGAAGGCGCATGCCAGTGCGTCGGCGGCCGGCCTGCCGGCGCTCGCCGACGATAGCGGGCTGGAAGTCGCGGCGCTGGGCGGGCGCCCCGGCGTCTACACCGCCGACTGGGCCGAGCGCCAATGGTTCGAAGGCAGTCCGGGCCGCGCCTGGTATATGGCGATGGGCAAGGTCGAGGGGCTGCTCGCCGAGCAGGGGCCCGATGTCGACCGCAGCGCGGCTTTCATCTGCACCCTCGCGCTCGCCTGGCCCGACGGCCATGCCGAGGTTTTCGAGGGCCGGGCCGCAGGCCATCTCGCCTGGCCGCCGCGCGGCAAGCTGGGCTTCGGTTACGATCCGGTGTTCGTTCCGGTCGGCAAGTCCTTGACCTATGCCGAAATCGATCCGGCCGAAAAGCACGCGATCAGCCACCGGGCCGACGCCTTTGCCAAGCTCGTCGAAGGCGTTTTCTGAATCGCGCATAATTTACCCGGGTAATATTGACGGACGTTTTATCCGGGTATAATATCCCGGGATGACTCAGGATCATCTCAGCGTCACCGCCTTCCTTGGCGACATGCGTCTGGCAACGGGACCGCGCGACGCCGTCACCCGGACGATCGAGGAACGCTATCCGGGCGACATCGGGGCGATCCTCGTCTTCGACGACATAAGCGGCAAGCTGACCGATCTCGATTATTGGGACGCCGCCGCATCGACGCCCGCGCCGTCGGCGGGACGCCCGCGGCTTGGCGTCAAGGCGCGCGAAGTGACGTTGCTGCCGCGCCACTGGGACTGGCTGGCGGCGCAGCCGGGTGGCGCGTCCGCGGCGCTGCGCCGGCTGGTCGAGGCGGCGAGCAAGGGCGCCCCCGATGCGAAGCAGCGGCGCGATGCGGCCTATAATTTCATGAGCCACCTCTGCGGCGACCGCATCGGCTACGAGGAAGCGTTGCGCGCGCTCTATCGCGACGACGAAGAGGCTTTCGCCGGGCAGATCGCCGGCTGGCCCGACGATATCCGCGGCCATATCGCACGCCTGCTCGGCAAAGGCTGACATCGGCGGCGAAGCGCCTATATCGGCCGGCATGGCCGAACCGCTCGCCCTTTATGTCCACTGGCCGTTTTGCGTGTCGAAATGCCCCTATTGCGACTTCAACAGCCATGTCCGCGAGACGGTCGATCAGGCGGTCTGGCGCGACGCGCTGCTTGCCGACCTGCGGCACGAGGCGGCGCTGTTGCCGGGGCGTTCGGTCGGGTCGATCTTCTTCGGCGGCGGCACGCCCAGCCTGATGCCGCCCGCCACGGTCGCGGCGGTGATCGCGGCGGCGGATCGCGCGTGGGGGCTCGCGGACGATGTCGAGATCACGCTGGAGGCCAATCCCAATTCGGTCGAGGTCGCCAACTTCGCCGATCTTGCCGCGGCGGGGGTCAATCGCGTTTCGATCGGCGTCCAGAGCTTCGATTCGGAAGTGCTTGAATTTCTTGGCCGCGCGCACAGCGGCAATGAAGCCCGGCGCGCGATTGCCGCGGCGCAGGCGCAGTTTGCGCGAGTCAGCTTTGACCTGATTTACGCGCGGCCGGGTCAATCGCTTGCCGCATGGGAAGCCGAACTGCAGGATGCACTCGCCTTCGGTACCGGCCATCTGTCGCTCTATCAGCTCACCATCGAACCGGGCACGCGTTTTGCGACCCTCGCCGCGAAAGGCGCGCTCGTCATCCCCGACGGGGATGCTGCCGCCGACCTGTTCGACGCGACGCAGGCGATGACGCGCGCCGCCGGCCTGCCGCGCTACGAAGTGTCGAACCATGCGCGTCCGGGCGAGGAGAGCCGCCACAATCTCGCCTATTGGCGCTACGCCGATTATGCGGGCATCGGGCCGGGCGCGCACGGGCGCCGGCTGGGGCAGGCAACCGAGCGGCACAAGAAGCCCGAGAATTTCATCGCGGCGATCGAGCGGAACGGCGACGGCCTGAAAGTCGAGAGCGACCTGCCTGCGCACGAGCGCGCCACAGAGGCGTTGCTGATGGGGCTGCGCCTCACCGAGGGTGTCGATCTCGCCCGGATCGAAGCACGAAGCGGTTTGCCGCGCACCGCATTCGTCGATGCGGAGGCGACGGCGCGGCTCATGAAACAAGGGTTGATGCGGCAGGCGGGCGACCGCCTGTCGGTGACCGACGACGGGATATTGCTCCTCGACTCGATCCTTTCCGAGGTGGTCAAAACCCATTAGCTTGTTCCCGGCGTCGCTCGATGCGAACGGGAATGAGGATATGGTTTGCCGCAGCATTTGATCCGCGACTGGGATGCCCATCTGGCGCATGAAAAACGCCGGTCGGAGCATACGCGCCGCGCCTATATCGCGACGGCCGAGCGGTTCTGCGCCTTTCTTGCCGTGCATCGCGGCGGCGCGGTCGATGCGCACACGCTGGCATCGCTGACCGCGAACGATTTGCGCGCCTATCTCGCGGAACGCCGGGCCGCGGGGCTCGGCAACAGTTCGGCGGCGCGCGAATTGTCGGCGCTGCGCGGCTTCCTGCGCTTTACCGGCGGTTCGCAGGCAGCGGTGCCGCAATTGCGCGGCCCGCGGGTCAAGAAAGGCCTGCCGCGCCCGGTCGCGCCCGCCGAAGCGCTCCAACTCGCGCAGGACGTCGAGGATAACGCTCGGCAAGGCTGGACCGGCGCGCGCGATTTTGCGCTGCTGCTGCTGCTTTACGGCGCGGGGCTGCGGATCGGCGAAGCGCTGGGATTGACCGGCGCGGTGCTGCCATTGGGCGACACGCTGCGCGTCACCGGCAAGCGGAACAAGACGCGCATCGTGCCGATCCTGCCCGCCGTGGCGGGCGCGGTGGCGCGTTATGTCGCGGCCTGCCCGTGGCCGATCGGCAAGGATGAGGCGCTGTTTCTCGGCGCGCGCGGCGGGCCGCTCCAGCCCGGCGTGGTGCGAGCCAGCGTCCGCGCCGCGCGCCGCGCGCTCGGGCTGCCCGAACGCACCACGCCGCATGCACTGCGCCACAGCTTCGCGACGCATCTGCTGGCGGGGGGAGCGGACCTCAGGAGCCTACAGGAATTGCTCGGCCATGCGAGCCTTGCCTCGACGCAGGTCTATACTGCGGTCGACGCGGCGCATCTGCTCGACATCTACCGCAGCGCACATCCGCGCGCCTAGCTGTCGTCATCCCGGAACGCCGGGATCGCGACGGTGCTGGAGAACTCCACCAGTCTTTCTAAAGCTGAGACCGGAAATTTCTGCCGCTTGTTTAAGCGCTACATTCAAATGATACAGAACGCATCCTGATCTTCAGGAGCCACGATGCGCCTGTTCCTCACGTCAGTCTCGGTCGCCGCTCGATGCTCGCTGGGGCAGCCACTCGCGTCACGCATACAGGAGAGTAAGGCATGAACCGGAGAGAGGCTCTCTTTTCTTCCTTGGGCATTGCGACGACAATGTCGGTTTCCACCGCGTTCGCCGGTCAGCCGTCCGGTCGCTCCGCCACTTTGACAGATGCAAGGCGGCTCCAGGATTCTACGCTCTTGGTCGATCAGCTGGACGGGTCCGCGATGACCGACGAGTATCTGGACATGCTGGAATCGGCGGGGGTCGATATCTGGCAAGGTCATGGCATGTCCAGCTTCAGCAACGCGACGACGATGCTGAACTTCTTCGACAAACATTCAAAGCGCCTGGTTCTGGTAAAGAGCGTGCGCGATATCCGGCAAGCGCATAATGACGGCAAGATCGGTTACCTCGTCGGTTGGCAATCAGCCACCTACCTGACCAATGAAACCGATTCGTGGGGCCTTCCCCCGATCGAGAATTTACGAACCTTTTGGGAGCTGGGTCTTCGGATCTGCGGCCTGATTTACAACAATACCACAGTGTTCGGCGGCGGCTCGCTCGATCCTACGCTCGGACTCAGCCGTAGCGGCCGGCGGCTGGTGGAACAGATTCACAAGCAGCGGATCGTGCTCGACGTCGGCGGACACACCGGAGATCAGACATCCTATGACGCGATCGCCATGTCGAAAGGCGTGCCGATCATCTGTTCGCATACCAATTTGCGCGCGATCACCGACAACCCGCGCAACATGCCCGACAAGATGATCGAACAGATCGCCGCCAGCGGGGGCGTCGTCGGCCTGACCGCCGTCAACGATTTTCACGCACGAAGCCGAAAGGACGAGAAAACGCGACTCACGCCCCAGGTCGGCCTGGAAAAGCATCTCGATCAATATGATTATCTGAAGCGCCTGGTCGGTGTCGATCACATCGGCCTGGGAGGCGATTTCATGTATGGCCGGACGGATTTGACCCAAACCAACCCGCTGCTCTGGCCACCCGACGCCTATAGCGCCGTGCCGCCGGCGGAAATGTTCATGGTCAAGGGCTATGAGAAAATCACCGAGTTGCCGAACGTGACCCAAGGGCTGATGCAACGCGGCTGGACAGACGACGAGATCCGCAAGGTGCTGGGTGGCAACTGGATGCGGGTTTATGAGCAGGTGTGGGGCGCCTGACAGTCTGATCGGCGACCAGATGTCCGCTTCTCGCGATTTGCGATCAAAAGCCGAAGAACTGAAATCAGCCAAAAATTGCCGTCATTATCGTCCCTGAGTTCGCCGGAACGACGGAAGAGGTTAGTCGGTTTTCGGTTTCCACGTGATGATCCGCCAGATATAGATCAGCACCAGCGATCCGATCGCGATCAGCGCCACCGGGCCGATAAACGCGTCGAGATTGGCGAACTGCTTGCCGAACCAGTTGCCCGCCCCGGCGAGCGCGCTGATCCAGATCGTCGATCCGGCGGCGGTCCACAGCAGGAACTTGGCCTGATTCATCTTCACCATGCCGGCGGGCAGTGACACCATCGTGCGCGCGACGGGCATGAAGCGCGCGAAAAAGACGATCGCGGGGCCATATTTCAGGAAAAAGGCGTGCAGTCGCTCGACCTCGTCCCAGTCGAGCGTCAGCCAGCGGCCATGGCGGTCGATGAACGGCTTCAATCGCTCGTAACCGATCCAGCGCCCGATCCCGTACCAGACCCAGTTGCCGGCGGTCGTGCCCGCGACCGCGACCGCGACGAGGGCCCAGAAATCGAAGCACCCCTGCGCAACGGCGATGCCGCCGAGCCCCATGATCACTTCCGACGGGATCGGCGGAAAGACGTTTTCGATGAACATGAGGATGAAAATCCCCACATATCCCCAGCCCTGGATCAGATCGAGAATGAAACCGGTCATGGCTTGCTTAACGCGCCGGACGCGTCAGCCGATCCGTCGCAGGATCGCGTCCCAGATCATTCCCGCCGTATCGCTGTTGTTGAAGCGGTCGATCGCGACGATTCCCGTGGGCGAGGTGACGTTGATTTCGGTCAGCCATTCGCCGCCGATCACGTCGATGCCGACGAACACCAGTCCGCGTTCCTTGAGGCGCGGTCCCAGCACGTCGCAGATTTCCTGCTCGCGCGGGGTCAGTTCGGCGGCCTCGGCATAGCCGCCGACCGCGAGGTTCGACCGGAACTCGCCTTCGCCGGGCTTGCGGTTGATCGCGCCCGCGACCTCGCCATCGACGAGGACGATGCGCTTGTCGCCCTTGGCGACGCTCGGCAGGAATTGCTGGACCATGAAGGGTTCGGGCCACACCTGTCCGAACAATTCGACGAGCGCACCGAGATTGCTGCCGTCGGCGTCGATGCGGAACACCGCCTTGCCGCCGTTGCCGTGCAGCGGCTTGACGACGACAGCGCCGTGGCGCGCCTGAAAGTCCTTCACCGCGTCGAGATCGCGCGTGACCATCGTCGGCGGCATATATTCGGGGAAGTCGAGCACGAAGACTTTTTCGGGCGCGTTGCGCACCGATACCGGGTCGTTGACGACCAGCGTCTCGCCCGCGATGCGTTCGAGCAGCCAGGTGCCGGTGAGATAGCCGAGGTCGAAGGGCGGATCCTGCCGCATCAGCACGACGTCGATATCGCGGCCAAGGTCGAGCGTGACCGGGTCGCCGAAGCGGTAGTGATCGCCAGCTTCGCGCTTTGCCTCGACGATGCGGTGCGCCCTGGTGGTCAGCCTTCCGGCCTCCCAGGTCAGGCCGCGGACGTCATAGTGATAGAGTTCGTACCCGCGCTCGAGCGCTTTCAGGATCAGGTGGAAACTGCTGTCGCCATCGATGTTGATGCCGGCCATCGGGTCCATTTGCACGGCTGCGCGCAGGGTCATCTTTTTCTCCTTGGGCGCCGTCAGGGCTGCCAGACGTGGACCAGATGGCGAGGCAATCGCTTCGGTGCAAGCAGCATCACGTCGATCCGTATGTCATCATCGGGTCGGGCGAGGCGATGGCGGAGGATTTCGGCGGCCGCCGCGACGCGGCGCAGGCGATATTGGTCGATCGCGAAATCGAGGTCTTCGGCGCGGTCGCGCCACTTCACCTCGATGAAGGCAAGGATGCGGCCGCGCCGTGCGACAAGGTCGACCTCGCCCACCGGAACGCGCAGCCGTTCGCCGACGATGCGCCAGCCATGCAGCCGCAGCCACCATGCGGCGCGGCGTTCGGCCTTGCGGCCGCGCGCTTCGGCGGCGGCGCGGTTCAAGCCTGCTCCCGAAGCGCCAGCGCGCGGGCATAAACGTCATGCCGGTCGAGCCCGAAGCGTTTCGCGACCGCCTTTGCCGCTTGCGCGACGGGCCTGTCGGCCATTGCTTCGACGAGCGCGGCGTCGAGCGTCGCTTCGTCGGCTTCCTCGGCCGGCTGTTCGCCCGGCGGGCCGACGACGACGACGATCTCGCCCTTCGGCGGCGCTTCGGCATAGCGCGCGGCGAGCTCGGTCAGCGTCCCGGTGACGCATTGCTCATAGAGCTTGCTGATCTCGCGCGCGACGGCCGCCTCGCGGTTACCGAGTACTTCGGCCATTGCAGCAAGCGACGCGGCGAGGCGCGGTCCGCTTTCGTAGAAGACCAGCGTAGCGCGAAGCGCGGCAAATTCGGCGAGCGTGTCGGCGCGCGCCTTCGCCTTGTTCGGCAGGAAGCCCGCGAACAGGAAACGGTCGCTCGGCAGGCCCGACAGGGTGATTGCGGCGATCGCGGCGCAGGGGCCGGGCAGGGTGGTGACATGCCGCCCCGCCGCGCGCGCGTCGCGAACGAGCTTGTAGCCCGGGTCCGAAATCAGCGGGGTGCCGGCGTCCGACACCAAAATGACAACTTCATGCCCCATCCGCGCAACCAGCGCGGCGCGGGTGCGTTCGTCGCTATGATCATGATAGGGGGTCATCGGCACACGCAAACCCAGATGGGCGAGAAGCTTCGCGGTCACGCGCGTATCCTCGGCCGCGATTACGTCGGCGGCGGCGAGGGTGGCCGCCGCCCGCGCGCCGATGTCGCCGAGGTTGCCGATGGGCGTCGCAACGATATAGAGTCCGGGCAAGGGAGAATCTGAGATGGTCGAATCCGGCATGACGCCGAAAATGGCAGAAACTGCCACCAAGCGCCAAGATAATGCATCGCCGCGGCGGCAAATGCTCCGCACGATGGCGACGCTGGCAATGGCAGGGGTGCTGGCGGCTTGTCAGGTCGTGCCCAAGTCCAATGGTCCGGCGACCCCGCCGCCGCCCGACCGCCCGGCGGACGATATCGGTCCCGGCCTGCCGACCGACACCGATCGCCACCGCGTCGCGCTGCTGGTCCCCGAAACCGGCCCCAATGCCGATGTCGGCACCGCGATCGCCAATGCAACGACGATGGCGTTGCTCGATTCGCGCACCGAAAAGGTCCGCATCACCACCTATGATACCGCGCTCGGCGCTGCGGCGGCGGCGCGGCAGGCGGTCGCCGACGGCAACAAGCTGATCCTCGGCCCGCTGCTTAGCGAGGACGTCGCCGCGGTCGCGCCGATCGCGCGCGCCGCGAAGGTTCCGGTATTGAGCTTCTCGAACGACAGCAGCGTTGCGGGCAATGGTGTCTTCATCATGGGCTTCGTCCCCGGCCAGTCGGTCGAACGCGTCGTCGCCTATGCGCGCGGCAAGGGGCATGTGCGCTTCGGGGCGCTGGTGCCCAAGAATGTCTACGGTGACCGTTCGGCCGCCGCCTTCCGCACCGCGGTGACCGAAGCCGGCGGCACGCTCGTCGCGGTCGAAAGCTATGACCGCAGCGCGACCGCGCTCTCGGGCGCGGCGCGGCGGCTGGCCAGCGGCGGCGCGATGGATGCGGTGCTGATCGCCGACAGCGGCGGTACCGCGATCCGCGCCGTGCCGCTGATCAAGAGCAGCGGCAACAAGCAGATCCTCGGCACCGAGCTCTGGAACACCGAGGCGTCGCTCGGCAGCAATGCCGCGATGCGCGGGGCGTGGTTCGCCAGCGTGTCGGACGGGCTCTATGGCCAGCTCGCGGGCAAATATCGCACCCGTTTCGGCAAGGCGCCGTACCGGCTCGCCAGCCTCGGCTATGACTCGGTGCTGCTGACCGTCCGCATAGCGCGCGACTGGAAACCGGGGACCAGCTTCCCGGCAAGCCGGTTGCTTGCCGCGGACGGGTTCGGCGGCATTGACGGCATTTTCCGCTTCAACAACCGCGGCATAGCGCTTCGCGCGCTCGAGGTCAGCGAAGTGGGGGCCGGCGGTTTCCGCGTCGTCGACCCTGCGCCGACCAAATGGTGAAGCGCGGTTCGATGCTGCGGGGCGTGGCATAGCCGCCACAGTGCGGTAAAAAAGCGGCGGGCGCCCCTGCGGCGCAGCCTTTACGACGGCCGCGCGTTCACTATATGGACAGTGCGCGCGCCTCGTGCCGATTCCGCGCGCCCCGACAACGACCAGGAGATACAGCTATACCACCGCCCATGACTCGCCGCCCGATGGACCGAATGCCGCCCAAGAATGGCCCGCGATACAATGAATTCATCGCTTCCCCCAAGGTCCGCGTGATCGACGAGGAAGGCGAAAATCTGGGCGTCATGCTGACCGCCGAAGCGATCGAACAGGCGGCCTCCGTCGGTCTGGACCTTGTCGAAGTGTCCCCGAATGCCGATCCGCCGGTGTGCAAGTTCCTCGACGTGGGCAAGTTCAAATACGAAGCCCAGAAGAAGGCGAACCTCGCGCGCAAGAGCCAGAAGACGCAGGAAATCAAAGAGATCAAGATGCGTCCGAATATCGACGATCATGATTTCGACGTGAAGATGCGCAAGGTGTTCGACTTCCTCGAGGAAGGCGACAAGGTCAAGATGACGATGCGCTTCCGCGGCCGCGAGATGAGCCACACCCAGCTCGGCCTCAACGTGCTCCAGCGCGTCGCCGAGATGACGGCGGAAGTCGCGAAGGTCGAGGCGCATCCGCGCACCGAAGGCCGCCAGATGCTGATGGTGCTGGCGCCGAAATAAGCTTCGCCGGCTCAGCCGATCCGGAGATTCAGGGCGGTCGTTCCGATGGAGCGGCCGCCCGCTTCATATCGGCGCTCGGCCATGCGAACGCTGCCGTCGGCGGCGATCAGCACGAGAGTCGAAGCGCGGGTGCCATAGACGTCGCCGCGCAGGAACAGCGCGGGATCGTCTTCCGCAGTCAGCGTATCGAGCAGGCCTTCGGGATCGCCGTCCTCACGGGTGACCTCTTCTAGTGCCAGCCGCAGCCGCTCGGCGCGCGGGCAGGGCTCGTCGACCGGTTCGTTGGCGAGCGCGTGCACGCCGGCTTCCAGCGGCATGATCAGCGGCACCGGCCGGTTGGTCAGCAACCGCGTCGCGCCGCCCGCGATGGTGAACAGGTTGAAGGCGTTGAAGCGCGGCAGGTCTTCGGCCGCCGGGTCGGCAAAACGTCCGTTGCCGCGCAACAGGTCGGTCACCAGCGCGCCGCGCGATTCCTTTGCGGGATCGGGCATCGCGCCGCGGACATTGGTCACCACGACGACGCGCCCGCTCGGCCGATGTACCCCCAGCCAGGTGCCGCCCGCCTGCAGGTCGCGCCCGGCGACGATCCCGCTGCCGTCGTCCCACTCGTGGAGCGGCGCGGCGGGGCGCGCGTGAAATTCGTCGCGGTTCCCGATCAGGATCAGCGGCCAGTCGCGATGGACTTGCCGGGCGAGAGCAACGACGCACATAGCGCGCCTATCGCGCGGCGCGGCGCGCTTGCCAAGGGCCTTGACAATTTGCTTGGTTGAATGTTCAATCAACTCATCGGAACGAAGGAGGTGGCGATGGCCGACGAATTCGAAAAGATGGGCGAGAATCTCCGTGCCAAGACGGGCAAGGGGCTCGACGAATGGGTGGCAACCGCGCGCGCTGCCGGGATCGCCGGGCATATGGCGCTGGTGAATCACCTGAAATCGCAGCACGGGCTGGGGCATGGCTATGCGAATATGATCGTCCATGCGGCGAACGCATCGGCGGCGGTGTCGCAGGACGGCGACGATCTGGTCGAAGCCGCTTTCGCGGGGCCGCGCGCGCATTGGCGGCCGCTGTACGACCGGCTTGTCGCACTGGTCCAAGGCTTCGGCGGCGATGCCGAACTCGCGCCCAAGAAGGGCTATGTCAGCCTGCGCCGCAAGAAGCAGTTCGCATTGCTCCAGCCGTCGACGAAGGATCGCTTCGATATCGGCCTCGCGCTCAAGGGGGAAGAACCTGCGGGTAAGCTTGAGCTTGCCGGGAGCTGGAATGCGATGGTGTCGCACCGCGTCAGGATTGCGGCGGACGAGGAGGCGGGCGACGATGTCGCGGACTGGCTGCGCGCCGCCTATGACCGGGCCGGTTGAAGGGCAGGCCGATGAACGCCGTCGATACCCGTCACCGCATCCTGATGACCGCGATGGAGCTGTTCTGGGAGAAGGGCTATGGCTCGACCTCGATCGCCGACATATTGTCGCGCAGCCAGGTCCATTCGGGCAGCCTCTATCATTTCTTCCCCGGCAAGCAGGACGTGCTCGTCGGGGTGCTCGAAATGTATCGCGACGGGATCGATGAAATGCTGCTCGCGCCGAACTGGGAGGGGGTCGACGATCCGATCGACCGGATTTTCGCGCTGCTCGCCGGTTACCGCACCCATTTGATTGTCACCGACTGTACCTATGGCTGCCCGATCGGCAGCCTCGCGCTCGAGATTCACGAGCCCGACCCGGTGGTGCGGGAGCTGATGGCGGTAAATTTTACGGGCTGGTCCAAGGCGATCGCAGGATGTTTCCAAGCTGCCGCCGATCGCCTGCCGCGCGACGCCGACTGTGCGGCGCTCGGTGAGTTCGTGCTGACGGTGATGGAAGGCGCGGTGATGCAGGCGCGCACCTATCGCGACATCGGCTATTTCGACCGCAATATCGCTGTATTGCGCGACTACATCACCACATTGCTGGCAGCGGCAAAGCGTGATAGCTTCGCCTGATCTTTCTGGAGGGGGAGATGAATATGACTACAGTCGGAAAAACGCCGGTGCACCTGTGGATCGTCGGGGGCGTGTCGCTGCTCTGGAATGCTTTCGGGGCGTTCGATTACACGATGACCAAGATGGCCAACGTCGATTATCTGGCGGGCTTCACGCCCGAACAGCAGGCGTGGTTCGCCAGCTTCCCGGTCTGGGCGAATATCGGCTGGGCGCTCGGCGTCTGGGGCTCGGTGCTCGGTTCGATCCTGCTGCTGGCGCGGAGCCGCCATGCCGTCGCGGCGTTCGCGGTGTCGCTGGTCGGTCTCGCGATAAGCTGCGTCTACCAGTTCGGCATGCACTATGCTGACTTGACGCGCATGTTCGGCAGCTTCCCGGCGGTGTTCACGCTGGTGATCTGGGCGATCCTGATAGCGCTTTTCGTCTATGCGCGGCGACAGGCGGCGGCGGGTGTGTTGCGCTGATATTGTGATGTCGGCTTTGAGGTCGAGAGCTGCCGTTCGCTCTTTGGTGTACCCCGGCGAAAGCCGGGGCCCAGGGCGTTAGAAGGCCAAGGTTGCGCAATGGCGCTCTGGGCCCCGGCTTTCGCCGGGGTACACAGCATTGATGGCAACTATCGGCCGAAACCGGACGATGGTGGAGCTAGTCAGCGCCCGCGAATGAAGGCGCGGATATCGGCCGACAATTTATGGCGGTCCTCGTCGCGGATATACATCATGTGGCCCGCGCCATAATATTGATACTCGACGCGATCCTGCGGGATGCCGGTGCGTGACAGCGCATATTCGGCGGCGAAGAAGGGCGTCGCGAAATCATAATAGCCCTGGCCGACGAAGACACGCAGCCCGCTGTTTTCGCGCAGCGCCTGCCCGATATAGGGCGCGACGTTGAGATAGGCATTGCTGTCGCGGCCGCCGATGCGCCAGTCCCACTGGCCGCCGATACGGCCGATCGACTGATATTCGCGGTCGGTCTTGAACCCCAAAGTATCGCGGCTCCAGCTATTGATCGCGGCGGTATAGCTCGCGTCGATGCCATAGAAGCTGGGATCGTTGTCGGGCCCCTCGCCGGCATTGTCATAATCCTTGCCGGTGTAGCGGCTGTCGAGGCGGCCGACGGTCAGCCCGCGGTCGCGCAGCAATTCCTTGTAGAAGCGGTTCGGGGTGACGCGCAGGTCGGCGCTTTCGAGATAGGTTTCGGAAAGCCCGGTAAAGCGCGCGAGGTCGCGGCGGATCGCGGCGCGTTCCTCGCCCTGCAATTTCTGGCCCTTGAGCAGTGCCGAGGCATAGGGGCCGATCGCCCATTGCCGCGCTTCCTCGACGAAGGCCTCGACCGACGCGCCGCCGCCGGCCTTGCCGTGGAATTGCGCGGTCGCGGCCATCGAGGGCAGGTTGGTGATATAGCTGAGTTCGTTGCCCGGCGTGTCGGCGCCCGCTGCGAAGTCGAGCACGGTCGAAATCAGGATGATGCCATTGAGCGCGACGTCATTGTACGTCTCGTTCATCAACTGGTTCGCGACCGCCGCCGAGCGCGTCGTGCCATAGCTTTCGCCGCCGAGGAACTTCGGGCTGTTCCAGCGGCCATTGTCGTTCAGCCAGCGGCGGATCACTTCGGCGACTGCCTTTGCGTCCTGCGTGACGCCGTAATAATCCTCGGGGTTCGCCTTGCCGATCAGGTGCGAAAAGCCCGTACCCGGCGGGTCGATGAAGACGACATCGGTGACGTCGAGCAGGGCGTCGGGATTGTCGACGATCGGATAGGGCGGGGCGCCGTCGTCGCGCGCGTCGCTGGGGATCGCGACGCGCTTCGGCCCGAACGCCCCCATCATCAGCCAGACGGTTCCCGACCCCGGACCGCCGTTGAACAGGAAGGTCACCGGGCGGCTCGGGTCGCGCGGCTCCTTGACATAGGCGGTGGTAACGATCGCCGCCTCGGCGACGCCATCCTTGTTCTTGAGGATCGTCTCGCCGATCGTCGCGGCATAGTTGACGCGCTGGCCGCCGAAGGTGCCGCTGAGCTTCGTCGTATGCACCTGCGGCTCGTAATCGGCCGCGGGTTTCTCCGCTTTCGCCTTGTCGTCCGGCTTGTCCTGCGCGTGCACGACGGCAGGGGCGGCGGCGGCAAGCGCCAGGGCGATCAGCGACAGACCCGATTTCATGGATATTTCTCCCCGTTGAGGGCGCGGACCCTAAGCAGGCTAAGGGAAAGCGGCAAGGCCGCTCGTCGGCGTAGGGTAAGCGTTTGTCGAAGCATAAATGATCGTCACCCCGGACTTGATCCGGGGTCCCGCTCAGCACCGTCGTCGAGCGGGACCCCGGATCAAGTCCGGGGTGACGAAGATAGGTAATGGAGGCTCAACGCCCCCACTTGGTCTTACTCTGCTTCCCGAAGCGGCCTTTGCGCGTTCCCGGCTTGCCTTCGTTCGAGCGGCCGACGCGCGGGGCGACCTGTTCGTCGGCGGGCAGGCCGAGCTCGTCGGCCTCTAGCCGGCGGATCTCGTCGCGCAGGCGCCCGGCCTCCTCGAACTCGAGGTCGGCGGCGGCGTCGCGCATCTTCTTTTCGAGGTCCTGGATATAGGCGCGAAGGTTGTGGCCGACCATATGCGCCGGCTTGTCGTCGCCGAGGTCGATCGTCACCTGATCCTTCGACGCGACATGCGCGATGATGTCGCCGATGTTGCGCTTGATCGTCGTCGGGGTGATGCCGTGTTCGGCGTTATACGCCTCCTGCTTTTCGCGCCGGCGGTCGGTCTCGCGCATCGCGCGTTCCATGCTGCCGGTGATGCGGTCGGCGTAGAGGATGACGCGCCCGTCGACGTTACGCGCGGCGCGGCCGATCGTCTGGACGAGGCTGGTCTCGCTGCGCAGGAAACCCTCCTTGTCGGCGTCGAGGATCGCGACGAGCCCGCATTCGGGAATATCGAGCCCTTCGCGCAGCAGGTTGATCCCGACGAGCACGTCGAACACGCCGAGCCTGAGGTCGCGGATAATCTCGATGCGTTCGAGCGTCTCGACGTCCGAATGCATATAGCGGACCTTGAGCCCCGCTTCGTGGAGGAATTCGGTCAGATCTTCGGCCATGCGCTTGGTCAGCGTCGTGACGAGGGTGCGATAGCCCGCTGCCGCGGTCGCCTTTGCCTCCATGATCAGGTCGTCGACCTGTTCCTCGACCGGCTTGATGAACACCGGCGGATCGATCAGCCCGGTCGGACGGATCACCTGTTCGGCGAAGACGCCCTGCGTGCGGTCCATCTCCCATGTCCCCGGCGTCGCCGAGACGCTGACCGTCTGCGGGCGCATGACGTCCCATTCGGCGAAGCGCAGCGGCCGGTTGTCGATGCACGACGGCAGGCGGAAGCCATATTCGGCGAGGGTGATCTTGCGGCGATGATCGCCCTTCGACATCGCGCCGATCTGAGGGATCGTCTGGTGGCTTTCATCGACGAAGAGCAGGGCATTGTCGGGCAGATATTCGAACAGCGTCGGCGGCGGCTCGCCGGGGAGGCGGCCGGTCAGGAAGCGGCTGTAATTCTCGATCCCCGCGCAGCTTCCCGTCGCGGCGATCATCTCGAGGTCGAAATTGGTGCGCTGTTCGAGCCGCTGTGCCTCGAGCAACCGGCCTTCGGCCTCAAGCTCCTTGAGGCGTTCGGCGAGTTCGTGGCGGATCGCCTCGGTCGCCTGCTTCAGCGTCGGACCCGGGGTGACATAATGGCTGTTCGCATAGATGCGGACATAGTTGAGGCTGGCGATCTTCTTGCCGGTCAGCGGGTCGAACTCGGTGATCTCCTCGATCTCGTCGCCGAAGAAGCTGACACGCCACGCCATATCCTCATAGTGCGAGGGGAAGATTTCGAGGCTGTCGCCGCGCACGCGGAAATTGCCGCGCGCGAAGGCCTGATCGTTGCGCTTGTACTGGAGCGCGACGAGCTTGCGGATGATCTCGCGATTGTCGGCGACCTGGCCCTTTTTGAGGTCGAAGATCATCGCGGAGTAAGTTTCTACCGAGCCGATACCGTAGAGGCAGGAGACCGAGGCGACGATGATCACGTCGTCGCGTTCGAGCAAGGCGCGCGTCGCCGAATGGCGCATGCGGTCGATCGCCTCGTTTACGCTGCTTTCCTTCTCGATATAGGTGTCCGACCGCGGCACATAGGCCTCGGGCTGGTAATAGTCGTAATAGCTGACGAAATATTCGACCGCATTGTTCGGGAAGAAGCTCTTGAACTCGCCATAGAGCTGCGCCGCGAGGATCTTGTTCGGCGCGAGGATCAGCGCCGGGCGCTGCAGTTCCTCGATGACCTTCGCCATGGTGAAGGTCTTGCCCGATCCGGTGACGCCGAGCAGCACCTGATCGCGCTCACCGTCGAGCGCGGTCGACACCAGTTCGCGGATTGCGGTCGGCTGGTCGCCCGCCGGCTCATAGTCGCTGACCAGCTCGAATCTTTTGCCGCCTTCGACCTTGTCGGGGCGGGCAGGGCGGTGCGGGACATAGTCCGCGGCCGTATCGATTTCATCGAGCGATGTACGAATCTGAATTGCCATCGCTGCCAATATGGTATCGATGGTGCGGGTCCACAATCGCAATCCATCACAAGAAAGCGCGGCAAGCGAGTCACAGGAGACAGGGTATGAAACAGATTATGACGATCGCGGCCCTCGGTGTCGCATTGGCGGTGTCGGGCTGCGGCAAGAGCGAAAATGCCGGGGGCACGGTGAAACGCGAAGCGGGCAACTGGAAGACCGATATCAAGCTGGTGAAGTTCGAAGTTCCCGGCATGCCCGAGGAAATGAAGGCGGGCATGAAGCAGATGATGGAAGGTGCCAGCGGCATGGACCAGTGCTTCACGCAGGAACAGGTCGACAAGGAAGATATCGCGGCCGAACTCGCCAAGGGGCCGGGTAACGGCGGCGAATGCACCTGGTCGAAGAAGGAAGTCGGCGGCGGCAAGATCGACGTCGCGGGCACCTGCAAGGCCAATGGCCAGACCGTCGACATGGCGATGAACGGCACGATCGAAGCGAAGAAGAACGACGTGACGATCACCACCAAGGGCAAGGTCCCGACCGGCGGCGACATGGAAATGGTGCTGCAGATGACGAGCGTCCACACCGGCCCGTGCAAGCCGGCCGGCGCCTCGGCGACCTGATCCGGTCTTTGCGATTACAAGCGAGGGCGTCGGCGAAGGCCGGCGCCCTTTGTCTTTTTGGCGCCGGGATTCACGCAACCATTTGGCGTCGAACGGGTTTTTGCCTTGCCTAACAGGAGGAGGAACCCATGAAAAAGTTCGTTACGGTTGCAGTGCTCGGTGCGTCGCTGGCGGTCGCCGGCTGCGGAAAGTCGGACAGTTCGGCCGATGCCGGCGCGGAAAAGGCCGGCGGCACCAGCACCGCATCGTCGTCCGCTCCGGTCAAGCGCGAAGCCGGCAACTGGAAGACCGACATCAAGCTGGTCAAATTCGACATGCCGGGCGTGCCCGACAATATGAAGGACCAGATGGCGAAGCAGTTCGCATCGGCCAGCGGTACCGAACAGTGCGTGACGCAGGAACAGGTCGATCAGGAAAATCCCGCCGACGCCCTGTCGAAGGGCTTCGGCGAAGGCTGCACCTGGTCGAAGAAGGAGATCGGCGGCAGCACGGTCGACGTCGCCGGCACCTGCACCTCGAACGGCCAGAAGGTCGAACTCGCGATGAACGGCACGATGGCGGCCAAAAAGACCGACGTGCTCGTCACATCGAAGGGGCCCGCTCCGGCCGGCGGCCAGATGGAAATGCAGATGCAGGTCACCAGCACCAACGTCGGCCCCTGCAAAGCCTGACCCGTCCACCATACGGTCAATACCCAAACAGGAGAGCGCGCGGCCGACGGCCGCGCGCTCTTTTTTATTGAGATATAGGCGGAGCGGCGGGGCTGGCGGCGGCCGAAAGCCGCCTTCTCTTTCATCGTCACCCCGGACTTGATCCGGGGTCCCGCTTGACCTCATGAACTGCCGATGCCTCAAAAAAAGCGGGATCCCGGATCAAGTCCGGGATGTCGAAGGTGGATTGAGCAACGTCCCCTCCCCACCCATAACTGACATCAGCGCAGTCGCGCGCCACTGCCTTGCTCGACATGCAAAGGCCCTGCCAGCGACCCGACCGAAAAACGAGATCGATAGCAAGCAAAGTAAGCTTTGTGCTTTTCGTATCGACATAGCGTGATACAAGCTGCCTGTAAGAAAGGTCGCAGGGTCAGTTGTCGGAGACGGACAGAGGCGGACTCGCCGGGTGAAAGCAGGTGGGGCTGCGTCCCACCCGGCGAAGTCTCAGTGCATGAAGCCGGTAGATATTCCGAACGGTGCCAGGGACCAGCTCGCACCTTTCGACCCACCGGCTTCAATCCGTCTAACTGAGAACATGTCTCAGACCAGACCGCGGCTCTGTGGGGGGATGCCGCGACGATTGGAAATTCGCAGAAACCGGTAACAGATTGCAGTTACATGGGGTCACGTAGCGGGGTGTAGCAAGATGATAAGGAGGCATTAACCTTGTTTGGCGGTTTTCCGGGGAGTTTGACGCGATTGTTATTTTTCGCCGGGAATAAAAGGCCGTCTGTTACCGTTACAAGCGAGTAACAATGGCTGGCCGCGACTTGGGAATGCCGTATCACCCGCCCCGTCAGCGGGGGTTTGAGGACTAGCATGGATCACGCGAAAGCGACGGATACACAGACGGCGGCCGAAACCGACCGGATCATCGAGCAGGAATGCGAGCGGCTGCTCGAATCGCCGATGTTCGTTCGCTCGCCGGTGCTGTCGCGCCTGCTTCAATTCCTCGTCGAGCATCGTCTTCGCGGCGGCCGCAGCGCGCCCAAGGCCTATGCGATCGCGACCGAGGCGCTGGGCCGCAGCGCCGATTTCGACCCAGCGGTCGACAGCTATCCGCGCGTGATGGTCGGGCGCCTTCGCAGCCTGCTCGACCGTTATTATGCCGACACGCCGTGGGTTCATCGCCTCCGCGTTCCGCAGGGCAGCTACGAAGTGGTCATCCAGCATCGCAATGCGCCGCCGGGCCGTTCGCCGGTGGAGCCGGACGATGCCGCATCGGCGCCTGCTGCCGATATGCCGGAAGCCGACCGGCTGCGCTCGCCGCCGCCGCCCGGCTCCCACGTTGCACCCCGCCGGCCCCGCTGGGGTCTGGCCTTTGTTTTTGTGGCGCTCGCGCTGTTGGCGAGTTGGTGGTTCACGGCGGGCCAGGGCAAGCTGCTCGCGGCCACGCCCGCGCCGATGCCGCTGCTCGACGTGAGTGCGCCGATCGCCGGGGATAGCGGCCCCTCGAGGGCGCTGGCCCGCGCGCTCGACGGCAAGCTGCGCGACGGGCTGCGGCGCTTCGATCTGGTCGACCTGCGCAGCGCCGGCGTCCCGGGCACCGCCGCAGCCGGCCGCATCGACTACCGCCTCGACACTTCGCTCGTGCGCACGCTCGAGGGCAATGTCGACGTGACGCTCGTGCTCAACCGCGTTGCCGATCAGCGGACGATCTGGTCGGAACAACTCCGGCTGACCGCCGACGAGGTGCCCGAGTTTACCGCGATCGAGCCCGCCATCGCGCAGGTCGCGGGCGATTTCGGGATTATCGTGCGCGACCAGGTCCAACGGCAGCCCGACAATTTCAACCCCGGCTTTCCCTGCCTCGCGCAGTTCAACCGCATGCGCCAGATGCGCAACCGGGCCAGCGTGCGGCAGATCGACGCCTGCCTGCGCGCCGGGCTCAAGGTCAGTCCGAACGATCCGGTGACGCTGACCGCGCTGTCGCTGCTCCGTTTCGGAGACTGGCAGCCGCGGCGGACGACGAAGGAAGGGCAGGAGGCTTTCGCCGAGGCGCGGCTGCTCGCCGAGCAATCCTATCAAAATGGTCCGAACAGCTCGGCCGGGCTGTTCGCAATGGCCCGCGCCAGCTTTTATGCGGGCAATTGCCCGGCGGGCAACGCGATGGGCGACGCCGCGATCAAGCTCAACCCCTATGACCCCGACTTGTCGGGTTTCCTCGGCCTGTTCAAGACGACCTGCGGGCAGATGGACGAGGGCGAAGCGCTGCTGCGGCGTTCGCTCGCGCTCGATTCGTCCTATCCCGGCGTGCCCGCGGTGACGCTGGCCTTCCTGCTCTCGCAACGCGGCAATCAGGACGAAGCCTTGTCGATTCTCGACCAGATGCCGTCGCCGAGCAATATGGAGCCGCAATATCTGATGGTGCGCTCGGTCGTGCTCGCGCGCTCGGGCAACCTCCCCGAGGCGCGCCGGCAGTGGCAGCGCCTGCTTGCCTACACCGGGCAGCCGGCGGGCGCCCCGCCCGAGCGGGTGCTGCAACAATTCGTCATCACCCCGGTGGTGATCGCGCGAGCCTCGACGGCGCTGCGTGAGGCGGGCGTCGTTCCCGCGACGAAGACCCTGCCATGATGCGGGTGCGACGAAGCGAAGAAAGCGGCTGCCGCCAACCATCCGGCGCCAGCCCTCTTGCCAGCCCCGCTGCTGCGCACTAGGGCAAACCCCAACATTCACGGCTTAGTCAGAAAAGGAATAGCGCATGAGCGATTCGGCCGAAAAGGTTAAGAAGATCGTCGTCGAACATCTGGGCGTCGAAGCCGACAAGGTCACCGAAGAAGCGAGCTTCATCGACGATCTGGGCGCCGACAGCCTCGACATCGTTGAACTGGTGATGGCGTTCGAAGAAGAATTCGGCGTCGAAATCCCCGACGATGCGGCGGAAAAGATCGCCACCGTCAAGGATGCGATCGACTATATCGAAGCGAACAAGGGCTAAAGCCCATAGGGTCAGAACCCACCAAAGCCATGACCGAGGTTTGAAGCGATTTTGTTCAGGGCGAGGAGGCAAGGCGCAGGTATATTGGGATATTCCAAGGCTTGTCGACGCGGCCATGGACAAAATCGATCAAATCCCGAAGGGACATCGAAATGGCTTCGATCTCGGGGGAAAATTCCCTTGAAAACAGAACCACTGTTCCCGGCGGGAATTTTCCCCCGATATCTTCGCCATTTCGATGCCTCGATCATGGCTTTGGTGGGTTCTGACCCTTTGTCCGGCCTGGCCGGATGCGGCGGCAAGCCGCCCACGCATTTCCGGCTTCCCGGTCACGAGCGCATGCGCGCAGCGGCCGGGAAGCTTTTTTTATGCGCGCGGCTCCTCTAGAAGCGCGCCGGGTCAAGTGATGCGGGTTTCCCGTGGGGACGGGGACCGACGAAAGGAATGACTATGCGCCGGGTTGTGGTGACGGGTTTGGGTTTGGTGACGCCGCTGGGCGGCGACGTCGAAACCAGCTGGAAAAATCTGATCGCGGGCAAATCGGGCGCCGGTCCGATCACCCATTTCGATGCGTCGGACCAGAAGTGCACGATCGCGTGCGAGGTCAAGGGACCCGACCATGAATATGGTTTCGACCCCGGCAAGCGGGTCGACCACAAGGTCCAGCGTCAGGTCGATCCCTTCATCATCTTCGGCATCGACGCCGCGGGGCAGGCGCTCGAAGACGCCGGCCTCACCGAAATGACCGAGGAGCAGAAGGTGCGTGCCGGCTGTTCGATCGGTTCGGGCATCGGCGGCTTGCCGGGAATCGAGAGCGAAAGCCTGCTGCTCGCCGAAAAAGGTCCCGGCCGCGTTTCGCCGCACTTCGTCCACGGCCGCCTGATCAACCTGATCTCGGGGCAGGTCAGCATCAAATATGGCCTCAAGGGCCCGAATCACGCCGTCGTCACCGCCTGTTCGACCGGCGCGCATTCGATCGGCGACGCGGCGCGCATGATCCGCGACGACGATGCCGACGTCATGCTTGCGGGCGGCGCCGAGGCGACGATTTGTCCGATCGGCATCGCCGGCTTCGCGCAGGCCCGCGCGCTCAACATGAGCTACAACGACCGCCCCGAGCAGGCCAGCCGCCCCTATGACAAGGACCGCGACGGCTTCGTGATGGGCGAGGGCGCGGGCGTCGTCGTGCTCGAGGAATATGAGCATGCAAAGGCGCGCGGCGCCAAGATTTACGCCGAGGTCGTCGGTTACGGCCTGTCGGGCGACGCCTATCACGTCACCGCCCCCGATCCCGAAATGGACGGCGCCTTCCGTTCGATGAGCGCGGCGCTCAAGAAGGCGGGCATGACCCCCGCCGACATCGACTATATCAACGCGCACGGCACCTCGACGATGGCCGACACGATCGAACTGGGCGCGGTGAAGCGCCTGTTCGGCGACGCGATGTCGAACGTGTCGATGAGTTCGACCAAGTCGGCGATCGGCCACCTGCTCGGCGGCGCGGGCGCGGTCGAAACGATCTTCTGCATCCTCGCGATCCGCGACCAGATCGTGCCGCCGACGCTCAACCTCGACAATCCCGACGAGGGTACCGAAGGCGCCGACCTCGTTCCCAAGGTCGCGAAGAAGCGCAAGGTCAAGGCTGCGCTCAACAACAGTTTCGGCTTCGGCGGCACCAACGCCAGCCTGATCGTCAAGGCGGTCGAGGACTAAGCCAAAAAACAACTTCGTCATTCCCCCGAAAGCGGGAACCCAGCGAGCCAGCGTTGCGGGCCGGGTTCCCGCTTTCGCGGGAATGACGACGGTGGCTTTGATCGCGAAACGCTCTTTCCTACATTGCGCGACCATGCTCTATCACCCTGTCGCCAGCCTCGGCTAAGGCGACAAGGGAGACAGTTTCGATGCGCGCATGCGTATCCTTTGTCTCCTTAAGAGCGAATAGGGAGAAACTGGTGCATCCGTTCCGCTGGCTGACGATGGCGATCTTTGCATTGTTGCTCGCCGCCTGCTCGGGCGGCGCGCCGCATGATGCCGAGGTTGTCGTCCCGCCGGGTGCGAGCATCGCGAAGGCGGGGCAGATCCTCGAGGAAAAGGGCCTCGTCTCGGCCTCCGACTTCCGCAATCAGGCGCGCTTCTTCGGCTCGGACGACCCGATCAAACCCGGCGAATACAGGATCGAGAAGGGAATGGACGCGGGCGACATCCTCGCACTTTTCCAGTCGGGCAAGACGATCCAGCGCCTCGTCATGATCCCGCAGGGCATGCCTTCGATCATGGTGTGGGAACGGCTGATGGCCGAAAAGCGGCTCAAGGGCGAAATCCCGGTGCCCGCCGAGGGCAGCATCCTTCCCGACAGCTATGCCTTCACCACCGGCGAAAGCCGCGCCGCGGTCGTCAAACGGATGCAGGGTGCGATGGACAAGGCCTTCGCCGAACTCTGGGCAAAGCGTTCGCCGCGCACCGCGGTCAAGGACCGGAACGAGGCGATGGCGCTCGCGTCGATCGTCGAAAAGGAAACCTCGGTCCCCGCCGAGCGCCGCACCGTCGCGGGCGTCTATACCAACCGTCTCGCGGTCGGCATGAAGCTGCAGGCCGATCCGACGATCATCTATCCTGTCACTAAGGGCAAACCGCTTGGCCGCCGCATCCTGCGCTCCGAGATTCTGGCGGTGAACGATTATAACACCTATTCGATGATCGGCCTGCCCAAGGGACCGATTGCCAATCCCGGCAAGGCGTCGATCGCCGCGGTGCTCGATCCCGAGGCGAACGACTATCTCTTCTTCGTCGCCAAGGGCGACGGCAGCCATATTTTCGCGCGGACGCTGTCGGAGCATAATGCGAACGTCCAGAAATGGTATGCGCTGCGCCGCGAGCGCGGGGAGATGGAATAGCGGTTCCACCTATCGTCATCCCGGCCCTTCGACTGCCTTGGCAGGCGCTCAGGATAAATTTCAGCCTTTGGCTGAAGGCCGGGATCCCGACATCGTGGAGCAACGCTACGATGAGATCCCGGCCTTCGCCGGGATGACAAAAGACGGGGGATCGTTTGACCGCAAAGCTCTTCATCCACGGCGTGCCCGACAGCCCCGCCATCTGGCGTCCGCTGCTCGCCGCGCTCGATCTTGGCGACGCGCCCATCGCGGTTCCGGCGCTGCCGGGCTTTACCGGGCCGCTCCCCGCTGGTTTCCCGGCGACAAAGGAAGCCTATGCCGACTGGGCGGTCGGGCAGGCCGAGGCACTGTTCGCGGAGCACGGTCCGATCGATATCGTCGGACACGACTGGGGGGCGCTGATCGCACAGCGTGTCGCGATGCTGCGACCCGACCTGATCCGCAGTTGGGCGGTCTCGAACGCGGTGATCGACCCCGATTATCGCGGTCACCGGCTGGCCCGCATCTGGAACACCCCGATCCTCGGCGAACTGTTCATGGCGCTGAGCAAGCCGGCAAAACTCGCCGAGGGCCTCGCCGCGCAGGGCATGCCCGCCGACATCGCGGCAGAAGAGGCCGCGCAATGGGCCAGCAAGGACAAGCGGCGTGCGATCCTGAAGCTTTATCGCTCGGCAAAAGGGCTGAGCTTCGAGCATGACTGGGCGCGCGACGTCGGCCGGCTCCCGGCAAACGGTGCGCTGATCTGGGGGGAGGGCGATCCCTATGTCGAACTGTCGGTGGCGCAGCGCTTTTCGTCGAATACCGGCACGTCGCTGACCGTGATCGAAGGGGCGGGGCATTGGGCGATTGCCGAACGGCCGCGCGAGGTGGCGGCCGCGCTCTCGGCATTCTGGAGCGGGCTTTGATCGGTGCAATCGATCACTATGACTGGCACACTCGATTTGACCCCGGTGTCAATCCCTGCTTGAGCGACCCCGCGCGGACTTTCCGTAGAGGCGCGCAATAGCCGGCCCGGACATCCCCCCTCCCGTCCCGGCCGCTGGCGCCGTACCCATCATCGTGACTGCGACGATGGGTGCGGCGGACCAGCATTTTTTCGACGCGATGCGTACCGCCCATTTTCCCCCGGAGCGCAACCATCTTGCGGCGCACATCACGCTTTTCCACCAACTGCCGCCGTCGTGTCTCGACGAACTGACGCGGCTGATCCGCGCCATCGCCGCCGACACGCCGCCTCCGGCCGCGTCGCTGCGCGAAGTCTATTCGCTGGGCGGCGGTGTGGCCTTCCGTATCGACAGTGCCGGCCTGCTGGCGATCCGCGACCGCATCGCCGACCACTTCTTTGGCGCGCTCACCGCGCAAGACCGGGGAACGCCGCGCTTCCATATCACCGTCCAGAACAAGGTGACGGCCAGCGAGGCCAAGGCGCTGCTCGCCCGCCTTGCCGAAGATTTCCGTCCCCGGCCGCTGGCGATCGCCGGACTCGCCGCGCACCATTATCGCGGCGGCCCGTGGGAGACCGCCTTCGCGGCTAATTTCCGCGGACCGCGTACATGATATTGACCGCCGCAATCGCGATGCCTATAGGCGCGGCTCGCCCGATGCGGCGACCCTTCGGGGCGGAGTAGCTCAGCCGGTTAGAGCAGCGGAATCATAATCCGCGTGTCGGGGGTTCGAGTCCCTCCTCCGCTACCATCTTAAGCGGGAAATCTGTTCTCTCGACGTTCGCGGGTGCGCCTGTGGCGAGGGCGACTACGTTTTCGAGGCGGCCGACAAGTTCGATGTCGACGCCGCGGGGAGTCGATGCGGGCGTTACGATGACATGGTCGATCAGCGCGCGCAGGGTGCGCTGTGCGGACGCGTGCTCGCGTTCGTGGTTTTTCAGGAGGTCGGACAGGTTGTCGATCGCTTTGCGATACGCCTTTGCGATTGCTGGCGCGAGGATGATCATATTCTCGGCGTCGCGCTCGCGGCGGTCGCCGTCGATCGCGGCGCGCTCCGCTCGCGCGTTGCGCAGGGCGTCAACCAGTTCGGGAATGTCGCCGCCGCCGGCGACGGCCGTCACCAGATTGGCGATTTGCTTGTCGAGATCCGCGAGGCGCGAGGTCTGGCGACGGTCGAGGTCGGCTGCTTCGCGCGCCAACTGCTTTCGCATGCGCATGTAGGCGGCAACCGCCGCGTCGACCATATCGGCGCTGAGCAAATCCTTGCGCAAGCCAGCGATGACGCGGCGCTCGAGCTTGGCGTTATCGACCTTTCGCTTCGTTGCGCAGGTTCCCTTGGTCCGCGCCGTCGCGCACCCCCACATCGACGAATCGCGGATGACCATCGAACCGCCGCAGACGCCGCAGCGGACTATGCCCGACAGCAGCTTGCGCGGCCGTTTCAGGCGGACGATCGGCAGCCCCTTCGTGCCCGCTTTCCGCGCCTGGACGCGGTCCCAGCTTTCGCGGTCGACGATCGCGAGATCGGGAACAGGCTGGCGCTGCCACTGATCGAACGGGTTGAGGCGGGTCACGCGCCGGCGGGTGTCAGGATCCCGCGACATCGTCGTGCGATTGTAGATCATGACGCCGGCGTAGATCTCGTTGCAGAGGATGCCGTTACCGCGCTTCGCATCGCCATTGATCGCGCTGACCGACCATTCCCCGCCTGCCGGCGACGGCACGCCCTCCGCGTTGACGCGGCGGGCGATCGTGAGCGGGGAATCGTCGGCAAGATATTCGTCATATATGCGGCGGACGACGACCGCCTGATCGGGATCGATTTCCCGCAATCCGCGGATCGGTTCGCCTTTCGCGTCCAATTCATGGACCTTGCGGTAGCCATAGACGATGTTGCCAGCGGCGCGCCCTTCGGCGACGCGACCGCTGAGACCGCGCCGGATCTTGTCGGCGTTGTTCTTGCGAAACATCGACGCTTGCGCGCCGACCATGCCGATATGAAGTTCGCCGACGTCACCCTCCGACAGGGTGAAGATGCGGGCTCCCGCGTGACGGACATGGTCGAACAACCAAGCCATGTCGCCTTGGTGGCGGGAAAGGCGGTCGAGCGCTTCGGCGAGGACCTGATCGGTTTGGCCGGTCTTTACATGCTCGAGCAGCTGGTTGAGGCCGGGGCGATCGCGCACGGCGCCCGAAATTGCCGGGTCTGTGAAGATGCCCGATATCGTCCAGCCTTCACGCTCCGCGCGCTCCATGCAAATCCGCACCTGATCCTCGATCGAGCGAAGATCCTGCAGGGTGGTGCTGAAACGGGCGTAGATCGCGGTGCGCACGAATCGGGGCTCCTTTGCTGGCAGCCGCATGGTCGCGCCTCGCCATCGCTTCCGCAATAGCGACCGCAAGATCGCGCACGTGGTCGAGGCGTGCGCGATATGTCAGGTGGCGGAGCGATTTGCAAAGGCTGCGGAGCGGCGACGGACGGCGGCCAAGCGATCGTGAGCTGCTTTCCAGCGGTCGCGGGCGATTGCGTTTTTGGCATCGATCAGCGTCAGGCCATGGGCCATGGCATATTCGAAGATCTCGCGATGCTCGCGCCATTGTTGGGCAGGGGTAGGCCGCGGCTTTTTCACCGGGGCTGTCCTGATAGCGTGGCTTCGGGGAGCGGGATCGGGGGATGGGATGCGGCGAAGATCGCGTAGGCGGCGCCGCAGCGGCTGTTTCCGCATTCGGCAGTGGTGTTGCGGACCCAGAAATTCGTGCCGCCGCATTCGTGGCAGTGCATTCCGGCGTAATAGAGCGGGGTCGCGGGGCGGGCGGCAGGCATGTCGGGAACGGCCATCGGCATTCTCCTTTCAGGCAAAGTTGGCCGGCGCCCGGCAGGCGTCGGGGTTTTCGAAAATCCAGCAGTGGGAGCCGATGCCGTCGGGCCCGTTGACGTTCTTGTCGGCGACATATTTGCGGCGCTGCGAGCCGCGGAGCAGCTTCTTGACCTCATCCATCCGCAGGGGTGCGAGATTGAGATTGCGGACGCGCTGGTCGAACTGGTTAAGATTGATCGCGATCAGGGCCGGTTTTCGATGCCGGTTGATGCTGTCTTCGGGCTTCGTGCCCGCCCTTGCCTCGGTTGCGAGGATATAGTCGAACTTGTCCCAGAATTCGGCGACCAGCGGATGGTCGCCGCCGGCGGACAATTGGCGATCAAGAGCGAGGCCGTCGATGAAACGGATGGTGCGGCCGATGGCTTCGTCGCCCGCCTGATCGTCGATGGGCAGGATGGCGGCGGTCGCCTCGAGCGCGGCGGCAAGCTGGCTGTGGTTCTTGATGCAACGGGTGTTGAGCAGCCCGTCGACGCGGCCCTTCATATTGTCGCGGTGAAACCGATATTGTTTGAAATAGGTTTCGAGCCAGCGCTTTTCGTTGCGGACGATGTGGACGATGGTCCCCGAGACGTCCTCGACCTGCAGGCCCTCGATGCGCTCGGCGGCGGCGGGGCTGGCAGCGGTCCAGTGTTCCTTGTCGAAGCTGAACGACATCAGGCGTTCGAGGACGGCCGTGATGCTGTCGATCCGCTCATTCTGCATGAGATAGATCGCGCCAAGGAAAGGCGGTTCGACAGTTTCGGTGCCGCCGGTGCGGGCGCCAGTGCCGCGCGGGGAGCGGCCGTTATAGAGGGTCAGCAATTCGGTCCAATCGAACTGGCGCCGGTTGCCGCCGCGATCGTCGCGATTGCCCTCGATCAGACCGACCGGCAGATTCGACACCTTGACCATGCTGCGGCCGAGAAAGGCTATGGTGCCCTTGTTGGGATCGAAGCCTTCGTATCCCGAGCGGCCGAGCAGCTTCCAAAGGAAGGTGATCAGCGTCGTCTTGCCCGATCCGGCGTCGCCGGTGAGCTCGAGGAAGCCGAGGCTTTCCTGTCCCTTGCGGATCTGGACCGCGAACAGCGACATGATGAAGAAGGTGAGGGCCGTCAGGCCGCGTTCGCCCCAGCCAATCCAGAGATCCTTGATCCACCCATAATCCTGCCGGTCGGCGACATAGGTGATCGACAGGATGCGTTCGGTGGTGCGCAGCTTCACCGCGTCCCTACCGAATTCGAAGAATTTTTCGCTGTTTATGTGGATCAGGCGGCCGTCGCGCACGGCGATCTCGCCGAATACCCATGCTTTGTGGGCGTCGGAATAGCCGGTGAAAGGCAAGGGTTCGACGATGCGGATGCGCTGGGTCTGTTGCAGCATCAGCGAGTCCAACTGGTCGCTGGATCCGCGCCACGTCCCGGCAAAGGCCATCAGCCGCTTTTTGAACTCGCCGCTGGCGGCGCAGGCATTGCTGCTGAAACGCGCCTTTACGGTCGGCCGCGCCTCCGGGAAATCGACCTGCAGGAAATAGTTGGTTTCATCGAGCGTTTCGTCGCGCTCCATGTAGAGGATGCGGAACGCGCAATTGGCGATCGGTTCGACCTCGAGCCGTTGGGTCCGGTCGCCGCCTTCGTCCTGATCATAGGTGACCTTTGCCGCGAACATGCGGTTGTCGAAGCGGTAGGTGAAATTCGACAGCAGCCGGTGGCTGTGGATCAGCTTTGCCTTTTCGCGCGGGCTTTCGGCGATGGTGACAGCGCCGTTCCAAAGATATTCGTCGATCAGCGCGTCCGAATAAGGGGCGCGGTCGGCGTCGCCATTCCATCCCTGATGCTTGAGCAGCAGGTCATTCCAGTCCAGCTTGGTCCCTTCGCCATCGGGGCGAACCTGCGCCGCGGTTGCGTCCGGCCAGCCTTCGTTGCGCGCCCTCTTCACGAATTTGCGGGTGTAGCTGACGCCCGCGGCGCCGACGTCGAAGGCGAAGACGAGGCGCGGGCGGGTCTTGCGCTTTTGCGCGTTGATAGCGTTGATCAACTGCGCCAGCGCATGTTCGGGCCAGTTGTTGACGCTCATCAGGCTGACGGCCGTGATGCCGACCTGGTTCAATGCCCAAGCGTCGAAAATCCCTTCGGCGAGCCAGATTTCCTCTTCCCCGGCAAGGATCTCCCACGTCAGGAGCGGCGGCATCCACCAATGGCCACGCCAGTTGCTGTCATATTTGAAATTCGCCTTGCGCGGGAAACGCCCGGGACGGTCGATCAGCCGTTCCCACCAGCTATTGTTGGGCAAGGGAAAGCGCGCGGTGGCGGACACAGCGCCGGTTTCGCGATCGCGATATAATTCCTGCGAATAGGCGCCGCGCATCCCGTGCAGGTCGAGGCCGCGTTCGTGCACCAGATAGGCGTCGACAGTAGCGGTTGGATCGGCGTCGGTTTGCGGCGACCGTTTGGACCAGTCCTCGAACAGTTCGGGGAGGATATCGCGGACCTTTTCCTCCCACCCGCATTTTTCGATACGGCCGCATTTGACCATGCGCGGCTGGTCGGCCGAGCAATAGGCCTCCTTCTTTCCGCAACTGGGGCAGGTGCCGCCCTGAAGCCATTGCCCACGCACAGATTTGAACTGGAAGCGCGCTTTGAGGCTGGTCAGGACTTGGTCGGAAAAGGACATCGGGGACCTGTCGAAAGGGTGCAGTCAGGGGGCCGGCGAAATGCCGGAAAGCAGGGCTGAGCGGGGTAGAAGGGTCAGGCCGCGGCTTGGTCGGGCGGCTCGTTGTCGAACATGTCGATGGTGCGGGTGTCGTAGCCCGGCGGCGGCGGGAAATAGGTTTTGCGCGTGATGCTGTCGGGCGCCATCGGGATGTCGATTTGCGGGTTCGGAATGGCGCTGGGCGACAGGCCATAGACGATCGCGATCTGCGCCTTCCATGTGAAGCCGCAGTCGGTGTTGAGGCAGAGGTAGAACAGGTCCTTGCTGGTCGGCGTCACCATTTCGGATGTGCGGATATAGCTGGGGGCGCCGCAATGGGGGCAGGGGATCAGCGAATGGCGCCGCGTCAGATTGGGATCGTCGCCCGTGACGACGTTGCGCTTTTTACGGTTGCGGATAACGGGCGCGTTCACTGGCGGGCCTCCCGCTGGATCATGCGGACCTCCGCCCGCATGGCGAGCGCGGCCGCGATAACCTGATTGGTCGCCTGTTCGATCCGCGCCGCCTCGTCCTGATCGATATTGCCGTCGGCATGGGCGGCGAGGACGGTTTCGGCGAGTTTGCCCGACCGTTTCGACTGTTCGGCGAACAGCATCAACAGGTCGCGCCCGGTGGCGGCGATTGTCGGGGTTGGGACCAGTTCGAAACCGGCGCGGCGGGCGAGCAGGGCGGTGACATGCGGGTGTCCCTCATGACCCAGAGTTTCGGATTCGAGCGTCGCGACTTCGTCGATGCGCAGCCACTTGTCGCGGCGCTTATGGCAACAGGCGCTGACATGCTGTTGCGGCCGCTGGATACGCTCACCCGCCGCGACCTGCCCGCCATAGGTGCTGACAAGCTGGCCACAGGCGGTCTTGAGTTCCTGATGCTCGACGGGGAGGGTGATATAGCGATCGTCGCTCATGCCGCTTTCCCGACCGGCGCAGTATGATCGTGCAACTTACTGCCTTCCGCGCAGCCGACGATGGTGGCAGCAAGGGCAAGGCAGCAGCGGCGGGCAGGGGTGCCGACGCAGCGAGCACAGGGGCGTGAATTTGCAAAAAGCGAACAGGCCGCGGAACCGGAAAGGGGCAGTGGTTCCGCAGCCTGTTCGCAGTCCGACGCCGCCCATGGACGAATGGCGGTCGGCCGGATCGGCAGGCGGGGCTGTCCGCTGCCAATGGAAAAACGGTGATGAAGCCCCCCGGCCATCGTCAGGCGAACCTTCGCCCGGGGGCGGCAAAATCGACGCCGTAAAAGCGATCTTCGACCTGTTGGTCGATCATCGGTTCACGCGGGTAGATATCGGGACGCAGGTCATGCCGCGAGACGCCGTAGAGGCGTTCGGCGTCGAGAACGTGTTCGGGTGGCATCTGTTTGGTCTGGTTAAGCCAGCGCCAAACTGTCGACTGAGCAAGCTTCAAATCACGAGCCAGCTTCGGCTGGCTTCCGGCGAGTTCAAGGCATCTCTTGAGGGCCTCAAAGCGAGAGAGCGGTTCAACCATGAGAATGCTCTATCGGAAAACCGATAGGATGGTCAAGTGGAAAACCGATATACGAATTTATCGGAAATTCGATAGGGTATTGCGATGGTAAATATCGCACGCTTGAACGAATGTTTGCAGGCTATTGGGATTTCGCAGAGCGAGCTTGCTCGTCGCGTAGGTGTGGCGCAGGGGACGATCGCTGGGCTATTTACAGGGCGGCAGCGAGGATCGAAATACATCTACCGAATTGCTGCTGAACTCGGAACTTCGCCGCAATATTTGATGGGAGAAGATCTTAAGGTCGTGGCTTCGCCTCGGCGGGGGTTCCAAGGACCTCCTCCGAGCATCGGCGACGAAAATGCCGAATTGTCCGAAATTGATCTCCTTGAAGGCGTGGCTGGATTCAAGGGCGTTGGTGCAAGGAAGCGGACATTTTCTCGTGCGCTACTGCGGAACTTCACTGATGCCCCTGCAGAAAGTTTGGTTGTCGCCTATAGCATCGGCGACGACATGCGGCCGACAATCGACGTTGGAGACGCGATGCTGATTGACCGTTCGCAGAACACGCTGAATGCGCAGAACAAGATTTGGGTAGCTGCGTTCGGCAAGATGACCATGATCAAGCGCCTCAATCCTCGGCCGAATGCTAAGATCCAAATCCTGTCGGACAATCCCGTCGTGCCAGCCGACACGGCCGAAGCCGCCGACCTAAAAATACTGGGCCGCGTCGTGGCGGTGTTTCGTAAGACGTAGGGAGGAGGAGGCGTGGCTAGGATCATCACAGGCCCCCGGCGCAATCTGCGAACGAATTTGCGCAAGCGACCCGATAGTTCGAAGAGTGCAGGCCCGGAACCGCGGCCCGATTTCGAGGACCCGTTGTGGACCGGGAGTATTCCCTTGGTCAGGCAGTCTACGCCGCCGCCATTCGTACTGATTTTCTTGCTGGTCACCTTGGCCTTTGCTGCATGGACGCCATCGCCGATGGTGGCGTTCGCTTGCGGCTTTGTCACAACGGCTGCCGGCTATTCCGCGCTGATCATCTTCCTCGCGCGCCGGCAGGCGAACCGCTCGGGACCTGAATTTTCGGCACTGGCGGTTGCGTCGCCGAACCCTGTCGAGTCTGGTGGTCGCCGCGATGAAGCAGAAGTATCCCAAGCGACCTTCGTCGAAGCGAGCCACGGCGAAGGTGCTTACCGTCTGATTGAGCCCGATTCGGCGACGAAGATCGAGCGCAAAGCTGGGGCAACTTTTATTCGGAAAAGAAACTTGAGGCCATCGGTGGGGGACGAGTGATGAGCGACCAAGGGGGCATCATCGAGAAGCTCATCGAGTCGATGCAATCGCCCTATGATTGGGCAGTCGCGGGATTAAGCGGTGTCGCTGCAGCGGGCGTCGAAGGATATTTCAACCTCCTGCATCCCGTATTCTTTACAGAACCCACTGTGGGCATTTGCGCCGCGATACTTGCGCTTTCGTTCAAAAGAGCGGGGACGCAGGTGCGCAGCGATCGCAGGCTGTCAAAAGACATGGAGAGTGTGCGCCGGTATCTCGGAAATCTGATCGACGAAGTCAGCGACCCGAAATTGCAAGAGTCGCTGTCGCTTGATTTGCGGTTGGCGCGATCGGATCCTGCTCAGTTGCAGGCGGTCCGTAGCCGGGTCGAACAAGTCATTGCCGCGCGAATGTCAGCGCCATCCGACGTGGCTGTAAAAGGGAAGAGGACCACCGGCGCGAGGCAGAGGTAGCGTACTACCAAATCCGCAGAAGAAACCCGACTACGCGCATCATCCCGAACAACATGATCGCTGCGACAAAGATGAGCTCCCCATAGAATAGCGCCTTGCGCCGCCGGCTGGGCGGTGGATCGGGGTCGAGCGGGTCGGGCCAAGGCCTCGGCATTGGGAAACCCCTTGTTTGGACCGCGTTTTCGTGGTCGTGGCGGCAGCTTAACCGGCTCAGCGAGGAGCAGGGAAAGGCATCGGGGCAGGCCGCTACCAGAGCTTCCTTTTGCCGGTTATCTTGTCGATCGCTCGCTGCCCTTCCTTGCCTCCCTTCTTCAGCGTCGCCTTGCCTTTTTCTGCCGCTCGTTTCGCAGCATCGGCAATTTCATCTTTCGCCGCGAGGACGGCGCCGCCGGCGGGCCCCAGAACCAGATATTTGCCCGCATTTTCCTTCGCATATTCCTCGACGCCGCGGCCCGCGTCTTTTGCCTCGTCGTAGACCTGCAGTTCCATAAGGATCTGCTTTGTCGCGTAGCGGCCCTGAACCCAGTCCGGGGCGAGGATGACCAGCGGATCGCCCTTCAGGGCGCCTTCGACCATCGACGGGCAGGAAACCTTGTTGGCATAGGCCGAGATCGCTCCCGCACTGGCCAGGTCGGCTCCGCTTCCTTCGGCCACCGCGCCCGCGATGACGGTGCATGCCTTGACATAGTCTTCCGGGTCCGACGACACTTCGAAACTGGATGCCGAGCCGGGCTCGTTCAGCGCCACGATGGTCGCCTTGCCGTCTTGCGGAGCAAGGCATTCGAGCGAACGGATGACGGCCGCGCGTTGCTCTGCATTTTCCTCGAGCGTGAGCGTGCGGGTCTTTTTCGCCGCCTGATATTTTGCATTTGTTTCGGCTGCGGCGTCGCAGGTGATGCTTGGATCGCCAGACAGCGAAACCGGCATATGTTTCGGCTTGGGAGCTTGTTCGGTGTCGGCCACTTCAGCAGCCGGTTCTGTTGGCGTGTCGGGCGTTTTCTGGTCCGAGCTGCCGCATGAAGACAAAATCAGCGATGCTGCCACAATGGCGGCGCCATATTTCCTTTTTGCCATGTTGATTCCCCTTCGATCATATGGCCGAAGCTAACATGGATTATGGGCGATCGTGAGTCCTTGCCGCGATTTCGGACTATTCACCAAAGATCGTCATCGAGCGCGCTATCGAACTGAAATATTTTCTATGTCTCCATTGTTCTTTTCGACGTTGCCAGATTGGCTACATTGCCCTCCGTTGAGGATCAGCGTGCAATAGGCACCCCCTTCGTGGGGTGATCGGCGTGCAAAAAGGACCCCTTCATCCCGGGGATTTAGTCGGCCGACTGGTTTTGATCAGTTGGCGAGAACGGGATGTTGATCGTGGAGACAGTGGTTCGGATTCGGCGTGAGCATGCAGCGGGTAAGGCGATCAAGGCGATCGCTCGTGACCTTCGTTTGTCGCGGAAGGTCGTCCGCAAAGCGATCCGGTCGCCGGAGGCGGCGTTCAACTATCAGCGCAAAGTCCAGCCTTTACCGCGGATTGGCCCCTATCAGGAACGGCTCGATGTGCTTCTCGAGGAGAACGAGGCGCGAGGTCGCCGCGACCGGCTGCGGATGACGCGTATCCATGATCTGCTTGCGCGTGAAGGGTTCGAAGGTTCCTATGACGCGGTGCGCCGCTATGCGGCGCGCTGGCGTGCTGCGCGTCGGAAGGATGCCGGCGAAGGTGCACCGGCGTTCATCCCGATGACCTTCCAGCCCGGCGAGGCCTACCAGTTCGACTGGAGCCATGAGGATGTGGAGATCGCCGGCAAGCCGATGCGGATAAAGGTTGCGCACGCTCGTCTCTGCGCATCGCGCACGCCTTATGTCCGGGCCTATCCGCGTGAGAGCCAGGAGATGCTGTTCGATGCCCATGCTCGGGCGTTCGCTTTCTTCGGCGGCGTGCCCCGGCGCGGTATCTACGATAATATGAAGACGGCGGTGACGAGCGTGTTCACCGGCAAGGAGCGCGTGTTCAACCGCCGCTTCCTGATCATGACCGATCATTACATGGTCGAGCCGACGGCCTGCTCACCAGCAGCGGGATGGGAGAAGGGCCAGGTTGAGCAGCAAGTCCAGACGATCCGGGGCCGCTTCTTCCAGCCGCGGCTTCGGTTCGCCAGCCTGGCCGAGCTCAACGGGTGGCTGGAGGCGGAGTGCCGACGCTGGGCCGAGCATCACGCCCACCCCGAGCGCAGCGACATCACCGTCGCCGAGGCGCTGGAGATGGAACGACCGGCCCTGCAGCCGATCCTGGCACCGTTCGACGGCTTCCATGAGAGCGAGCATGCCGTCACCGGCACCTGCCTCATCAGCTTCGATCGGAACCGCTACTCGGTCATGTCGACGGCCGCGCGCCGGACCGTGCAGGTGCGTGCCTATGCCGATCGTATCGTCATCCGTTGCGGCGAAGAGATCGTCGGGGAGCATGAGCGCCACTTCGGTCGGAACCGCACCATCTACGATCCTTGGCATTATCTGCCGGTCCTCGCGCACAAGCCCGGCGCGCTCCGTAACGGGGCGCCGTTCCAGGACTGGGATCTGCCGCCCGCGTTGCATCGATTACGGCGAAGGCTCGGCACCGGGGACGAGGCGGATCGCAGGTTCGTGCGGGTCCTCTCGGCGGTGCTCACCGATGGCCTGGAGCCGGTAGAGGCTGCCGTGCGCGAAGCGTTGGCGAACGGAACGGCCAGCGACGAGCTGATCCTCAACATCCTCTCCCGGCGCCGCGAGCCGGCGACACCCCACAGCATCGTCACTTCGGAAGACCGGATGCTGCAGCATCCTCCGCTCGCCGACTGTGCCCGCTATGATCTGCTGCGAGGCTATGATGCAGCGGCATGATATGATCGACACGATGCGCGGCCTCGGACTCAAGGGCATGGCGGCGGCGTTCGACGAGGCGGTCACCACCGGCCTCCAGCGCAAGCGCACCACCATGGAGATACTGACCGACCTGCTCCGTGCTGAGGCGACCCACCGGGATGCAGCCTCCATCCGCTATCGGATGACGGCTGCGAGGCTGCCCGTGGTGAAGGACCTGGAGCGGTTCAGCTTCGAGGGCACACCGATCAATGAGGAGATGATCCGCTCCCTTCACGATGGCTCCTTCCTCCCGCCTCGCCGCAATATCGTGCTGGTCGGCGGCACGGGGACAGGCAAGACCCACCTCGCCATCGCGATCACCGCCAATGTCGTGCGAAGGGGCGCTCGCGCCCGCTACTTCAACACCGTCGATCTGGTGACACGCCTCGAAGAGGAGACCCGGATCGGCAAAGGCGGGACCCTGGCGGCGCAGCTGTCGCGGCTCGACCTGATCGTGCTCGACGAGCTCGGTTATCTGCCGTTCGCCCGCTCGGGAGGGCAGTTGCTGTTCCACCTCATCAGCAAGCTTTATGAGCGGACCAGCGTCATCATCACCACGAACCTCGCCTTCGGCGAATGGCCGACCGTGTTCGGCGATCCCAAGATGACCACGGCGCTGCTCGACCGCGTCACCCACCACTGCGATATCGTCGAGACGGGCAACGACAGCTGGCGCTTCAAAAACCGCAGCTGACAGCCACCTTCGGCGCCTTCAAAAATCTATCTTGCGCTGCGCGCGCCTCCGGTCGGGCTACGCCCGCCCTCCGCCGCACGCAGCGCAAGGCCATCTTCAACAAACCAGCATCATATTATCCGAAAAGGGGGTCCCTCTTCGACGCCGATCGGGGGTCCCTTTTGAACGCCGTTTGACAGTCACGCGGAGACAAATGGGTTGGCGAAATAGATCGCTTCCGGTCATTGTGGTCCTGGAAAATCACAAGGCCTATAGAAGGTCGGCGAACGCCCGAAGTCGCGCTGATGATTTCCAGTTGCAGGCGATCCGCCCCATGCTGGATCGCGTAAATCCACATGATCGGAGCGCATGGCGGGATCGCCGTCAAGCGACCGCCGATACCTTCTTGAAGTGCTTCTGGATCATCGGATGACCCTCAGGATCGTACACATGTGAGACCATCCTCGATCCGTCTTCGCTCAGGCGGCGAAGCATGGTGTAGTTCATGACACCGTTCATATCGAGGCTCAGGCGATAGTGCGATCGCTCGTCGATATAGATCTGCTTCACCAGCCCGACCGCCAGCCCGGGTTTGAAGCCGTTGATCTCGATCCAGGTATTCTGACCTTCGGGCGTCGAGAGATCGCCCTCTACCCGATCAAGAACGTAAGGAACCCAATCCGCCTGATCGTAGGCGCACTGATAACCCATATAGGCAAAGATGCCCGGCTGACTCTCATTCTTGTGCGTGTAGGCCATCACATTGCCGAAGTGCTGCATCGAGATTGTCTGGCTCAGCCAAGGTTCCGGCACCCATTGGTCGGTCTCGTAGGACCAGATCTTGGATCTTTCGGTGTCCATTTCCCAAATGCCGTCAAAGCCCTTGGCGTCCAAGACCCTGTTCATAACCCTCCTTCTCCCTGCAACCGGGTTTTATCATACATCTATGCCCTACATTACAGGAAAGAGTCGCTCGGCGTCAAGGAGTGTATCCAATATTGTCGTACAAAAATGTTTTAAATCTTGACCTTTCGACTTGAGGTGATAGTGCGGCGGCTCGCGGCAGGGGCGCTTATCGGGCGCGGGTGTATGCGGTCGGGAGGCTCATTCCATGTTCAATGACGTTGTAATCGTGTCGGCGGTTCGCACCGCGATCGGAGACTTCGGCGGAAGTCTGAAAGACATATCGCCCTCCGAACTCGGCCGGCTGGTGATCCAGGAGGCGGTGCTTCGCGCGGGCCTGCTACCCGCCGATATCCATCACGTCGTTATGGGACAGGTCATCCAGAGCGACCCGAAGGACATATTTCTGGCGCGCATCGCGGCGGTCAAGGCGGGCATTCCGACAAGCGCTCCGGCCCTGACGCTGAACCGGCTCTGCGGGTCGGGGGTGCAGGCGATCGTCTCCGCAGCCCAGATGATTCGTCTGGGCGAATGCCAGGCCGCAGTGGCGGGCGGAGCGGAGAGCATGAGCCGCGCGCCCCATATCGTGCCGGCCATGCGCTGGGGAAAGCGGATGGGTGACGCGCCGATGCTCGACGCGATGCTGGAGGCGCTGCACGATCCATTCGGCCACGGTCATATGGGCGTCACTGCCGAAAATGTTGCACAACGTCACGCCATCAGCCGGAGGATGCAGGACGAAGCGGCGGTGGAGAGTCATCGCCGCGCCGCGCGAGCCATTGCGGAGGGCCGGTTCGAGGAACAGATACTTCCGGTCGAGATACGCACACGCAAGGGGACCAGCCTGTTCCGCACCGATGAGCATGTGCGCGGCGACACCGATCTTGACCGCATGAGCCAGTTGAAGCCTGCCTTTTTGAAGAAGAATGGAACCGTCACCGCCGGCAATGCTTCGGGCCTGAACGACGGTGCGGCCGCCTTGGTGCTGATGAGCGGCCAGGAGGCTGCACGGAAATCGGCCCAGCCGATAGCGCGCATTCTGGGCTGGGGACATGCCGGCGTCGATCCGGAAGTGATGGGACTTGGCCCGGTGAAAGCGGTGCCGCTCGCGCTAAAGAGCGCCGGGCTGGCACTTTCCGATATCGATGTGATCGAAAGCAACGAGGCTTTCGCAGCGCAGGCTTGCGCGGTTGCCAGCGAGCTGGGCCTCGATCCCGAGCGGACCAATCCCAATGGGAGCGGCATCTCGCTGGGCCATCCGGTGGGCGCCACCGGAGCGATCATAACGGTCAAGGCGATCTACGAACTGAAGCGTATCGGCGGGCGCTATGGGCTTGTGACCATGTGCATCGGCGGTGGTCAGGGCATTGCCATGGTGATCGAGCGGATCTGACTGCCACAAAGATTGCCGTCATAGGGGCGGCGCGACGGTTTTCGAACAAGGAACAGGGCCGATGGATATTAATCCGAGCGAGAAAAGCGTGGAGTTGGGCGAACGCCTGAAGGATTTCATGGCGACGCATGTCTATCCCAATGAGCGCCAATATTATCTGGAGGCGGAGCGGCGCGGACCCTGGGCTGTCTATCCCATGGTGGAAAAGCTGAAACCGCTGGCTCGCGATGCCGGGTTGTGGAACCTGTTCCTGCCGGCGCACGAGTGCGAGAAAGGGTTGAGCAATGTCGACTATGCGCCGCTTTGCGAAATCATGGGACGATCGCTTTTCGCGCCCGAAATCTTCAACTGTTCGGCGCCCGATACCGGGAATATGGAAACCATCCTCCGTTATGGCACGCAGGAGCAGAAGGACCGCTGGTTGCAGCCGCTGCTGGCGGGCGATATCCGTTCCTCTTTTGCCATGACCGAGCCTGAGGTGGCTTCGTCCGACGCCACCAATATCGGCACCTCGATCATGCGCGATGGCGATGATTATGTCATAAACGGGCGCAAATGGTACACCACGGGCGCGACCGATCCGCGCTGCAAAATCCTTATCGTCATGGGCAAATCCGATCCCGAAGGGGAGGATGCCTATCGCCGTCAGTCGATGATCCTGGTGCCGAAGGACACGCCGGGCGTTCGGGTCGTGCGCGCGCTGCCGGTGCTTGGCTTTTACGGTGTGCCGGACAAGGCGGCGGAAGTGTTTTTCGACAATGTCCGCGTGCCGGCCGCCAATATATTGCTGGGAGAGGGGCGCGGCTTCGAGATTGCGCAGGGCCGGTTGGGGCCGGGGCGTATCCATCATTGCATGCGGCTCATCGGTCTGTGCGAACGGGTGTTGGAGCGCATGTGCCGGCGGGCGGAGCAGCGCTTTCCGTTCGGCCGCGCGCTTTCCGAGCAGACGGTGACGTTGGAACGTATCGCCGAGGCGCGCATCAGGATCGAACAGGCGCGTCTGTTGACGATGAAGGCCGCTTGGATGATGGACACCGTCGGAAACAAGGCGGCGCGCCAGGAGATCGCCATGATCAAGGTCGTCGCGCCCGCAATGGCGCAGCAGATTGTGGACTGGGCCATCCAGATATTCGGCGGTGGCGGCACGAATAATGATCATTATCTGGCGGCTGCGCTCGCCAACGCACGTCTGCTGCGCTTGGCCGACGGTCCGGACGAGGTGCACCGCAATCAGATTGCGAGGCTGGAAGTAGCGCGATACCGTGGCACCAATCCGTTACGCAGCGGCGGTAATGCGGACGTATTGTCACGGGAAGAAGCGGAAATGATGGCGCGCGAGGGCGGTTGGCCCAAGCCCGCAGGCTGGGATCTGGGCTGACGTATAATGGCGGCGCCGTGAGGGGATTCCATCAGTGCGCCGCCCGCGAACACTCGCCGAAGTTATGCGAATCTCAGGGTTGGGACGTTCTACGCCAGATCCGCTGGGCCCAGCCGCGCAGATCTTCGAGCAATTCCGCATCTTCCGGTGCGCCCATGAAGCCGCCATGGGGCATGGCTTCCATCACTATCAGCTCGCTCGGCACGCCCGCGCGGCGGATGGTGTTGTGGAAACGGACCGCGTTGGAAAGGAACAGGTCGCGGGTTCCGGTCGAGATTATCGTCGGCGGAAAGCCCTTCGAAAAATCCGCAAAGAGCGGCGACAGGGTCGGGTCGCGCAGGTCATGGCCGTTTGCATAAAGGACGTTGATGGGCATCAGGCTGTCGCGGAGTACCACATCCACACCGCGATTGGTCTGGAAGCTGTCGCCTGATTCAGTGAGGTCGATTTCCGGGGTCTGGAGGATCAGACCGGCGGGGAAGGGCGCCCCGATCTCGCGCAGGCGCAGCATCAGCGCCGCGGCCAGATTGCCGCCGGCCGAGGCCCCCTGGACTATGATGCGCTCGGCAGGGTGTAGCTCAAGCAGCGCGAGAAAGGCCGCGACACAGTCGTCGAGCGGCGTTGGATAGGGAAAATCCGGCGGCATGCGGTAATCGGGCGCGAAGACCTCCACCTCATATTCCGTCGCCGCCTTCATCGCAAACCGCCGCACGAGATCGCCCCCGCCCAAGATCAATCCTCCGCCATGCAGATCGAACAGGATGTCGGGGGCTCCGTTGGCGGTATTGCGCGGCACTGCGCGGTAGGACGGGACGCCGCCCAGGTCGATCGGTTCGGCCTGGCTGGCGGCGTCGTGCGCCGCGGTGAATATCATCGCGCTCATGCCCTCGTCGCTGGCCTTTATCATCGCTTTCCAGGAAGCGAGGTCGTCGCTGGCCGGATATGCAGCCGTGTCGCCGCGCGCAAAGGCCGCCAACATTTCGCGGGCCTGACCGCTCACCGACAGGGGCAGCGGAATCAGGCGTTCCGGCACATGCAAGGGTTCGAAATCCATCTGGTCGCTATCCATTTTATTCCTAGCTGGCCGGTCTCAAGGTTTAGCGAAGTAGCGTGGCGGGCCGATCGCCGGCAAATCGGCCCGCCCGATCCATCCTGCCGCGGACAGTCAACGCAAATCAGGCCAGAGCGGCAAAAGCTTCATCGGGGGCTCTGGCGAAGCGTTCCCGGGAACGGCGCATGTGCCGCCGCATCGCGCTCTCGGCGGTCTTGGGCTCGCCCGCGAGCACGGCTTTGGTGATCGCGGCATATTCGTCGAGTTGCGCCTGCCGGTCCTGTGCAGTGAGATAGGGTATGATCTGGAGGCGCAGCAACTGGATCTGAGTTGTCGGCAAGAGGCGCGTCAGTTGCATATTGCCCGCTATGGCCAGGAGTGTGTCGTAGAAGTGGTGGCGCTGCCCGATGAAGAGGGCATTTTCGCGATGCCGATCGCCTTGGCCGTCGAGGACTTCATATGCCTCCTGCATGAGCTTGGCATTCTGATCTCCGTTCGCGGCTTCCGCTGCCAGACGGGCCATCAGGCATGTCAGCACTTCAAGCACATCCAGCATTTCATTGGCATCGAGGCGGCTATAGGCGCGGATATAAGCGCCGCGATGTCGTGTCAGCGTGACCACTCCCTCCGCCGCCAATCGCTTGAGCGCCTCGCGCACCGGTCCGCGACTGACGCCCACAGTTTCAGTAAGGTTCGCTTCGATCAGCTTTTGGCCGGGTACATATCGCGCTGACCCTATCCCGCGAATGATTGCATCGACGACGCGGTCGGAAGAACTGGCCGTGTCGTCGTCCATTTCCGGGAGATCGGCTTTCTGAAGATACATTGGCCATCCTGAGGCTGGGAGTTTCGTTGGCGGTCGCGTTTTGGCTAATTTCATTTTACGAAATTGTACAACATATTTGTTGTTAGCACAATCAATCTCTCTGGCAAGTGTTACGTTGGGGCCGGAGATCAATCTTGACCTGAGGGCGGTTTCCCGCGTATTGTTATACAATAATGTCCTATTGTGAACGAATCGGGAAGGCGCGGACGCGATGAATCGGTGGCGGCTTGACGGGAAGGTGGCGCTGGTGACGGGCGCCTCGGGCGGGATCGGCGCCTATTTTGCGCGGGTGATGGCGTTCGCCGGGGCCGAGGTCGTGATCGGCGCGCGCCGCGCGGATTCGATGAAAGCCGTGGCTGACGATATCCGTGCCGCAGGTGGGCAGTGCGAGACGGTCGCGTTGGATGTTGCCGACCCCGCGAGCATCGCCGCGATCGAGCCCATTCTCGACCGTGTCGACGTCCTCGTCAACAATGCCGGTATTGTCCGCAATGGTGCGGCGCTGGACCAGAGCGAAGCCGACTGGGACGCGGTGATCGACACCAACCTCAAGGGCATGTTTCTGATGTCCCAGGCCGTGGCACGGGCGCTACGCGCACGTGGCGCGGGCGGATCGATCATCAATATCGCCTCGATTCTGGGCTTGCGGCAGGCGGGGGCGGTGTTGCCCTATGCCGTATCCAAGTCCGGCGCGATCCAGCTGACCAAGTCGCTCGCGCTGGAACTTGCGCGCTTCGGCATCCGCGTCAATGCGCTGGCTCCCGGCTATCTCGCGACCGAGCTTAACGGCGAGTTCTGGGAAAGCGATGCCGGCCGGGCGATGATGAGACGCATTCCCCAGCGGCGTCTCGGCCAGCTTGAAGATCTCGACGGGCCGCTGCTGCTGCTCGCTTCCGACCTGTCCGCCTACATGACCGGATCGGTGATCGAGGTCGATGGCGGCCATCTCGTCAGCTCACTCTGAGGACATCATGGTACAGAAAATCCATCCAGATGCGCCATCCGCGCTTGCCGGTTTGCTGTTCGACGGCATGACCATAGCGGCGGGCGGCTTCGGTCTATGCGGCATTCCTGAAACACTGATCCAGGCCTTGGTCGACAGCGGCACCACCGGCATTACCGCCGTGTCGAACAATGCCGGGGTCGATGATTTCGGCCTCGGCAAGCTGCTGCGCACACGCCAGATCGCCAAGATGGTCAGCTCCTATGTCGGGGAGAATAAGGAGTTCGAACGGCAATATCTGGCGGGTGAGCTGGCGATTGAATTCTGTCCGCAGGGCACGCTGGCCGAACGGATGCGCGCGGGCGGAGCGGGCATCCCTGGCTTCTACACACGCACCGGCGTTGGCACGCTGATCGCCGAGGGCAAGGAGACCAAGGTCTTCGACGGCAAGACCTTCGTGCTCGAACGCGGCATCGTCACCGATCTGGCGATCGTCAAGGCGTGGAAGGGCGACCCCTATGGTAATCTCGTCTTCCGCAAATCGGCACGGAACTTCAATCCGATGGCCGCGACCTGCGGCCGGGTGACGGTCGCCGAAGTGGAAGAGCTCGTCGGGCCGGGCGAGTTGGAGCCCGACCAGATCCATACGCCTGGGGTCTTCGTGCAGCGGCTCATCCTCGCGACGCATAACGAGAAACGCATCGAACAACGCACCATCCGCACGGAGGCCCGATAATGCCCTGGACGAGGGACGAAATGGCGGCGCTGGCCGCTGCGGAGTTGCACGACGGCTTCTACGTCAATCTGGGCATCGGCATACCCACGCTGGTTGCCAACCACATCGCGCCCGGCATTGACGTGACCTTGCAGTCGGAGAACGGGATGCTCGGTCTCGGGCCGTTCCCGACAGAGGCGGGGGTGGACGCCGACATCATCAACGCCGGGAAGCAAACGATCACCGAACTCGACCGGACCAGCTATGTCTCCTCGGCGGACAGCTTCGGCATGATCCGCGGGGGGCATATCCAGCTGTCGGTGCTCGGCGCGATGGAAGTTGCCGAAAATGGCGATCTCGCCAACTGGATGGTGCCCGGCAAGATGGTGAAGGGCCCAGGCGGAGCAATGGATCTGGTCGCGGGCGTGCGACGGATCATCGTGCTGATGGATCATGTCGACAAGCAGGGCACGGCGAAATTCCGCAGGAACTGCACACTGCCGCTGACGGGGGCCAATGTCGTCGACATGATCATCACCAATCTGGCCATTTTCGAACGTCCCGACCGGCAATCGGCCTTTCTGTTGCGCCGCCTGGCGCCTGGGGTCACCGTGGAGGAGGTACGGAACCTGACCGAAGCGAAATATGGCGAGGCTCCGGCATGAACGGCATCGGGATGGCCCGGGCGATGGAGAACGCCGATCGTGTCGAGGCGTTCGTCCGCGACATCGTCATCCCTTATGAACGCGACCCGCGGCGCGACAGCCATGGACCAAGCGATGCGCTTGTTCAGGAGATGCGTGCCAAAGCGCGCGAGGCGGGCGTTCTCACGCCCCATATCCTGGCCGATGGCAGTCATTTGTCGCAGCGGGAAACGGCGAAGGTGCTGATCCGTTCCGGCCTGTCGCCGCTCGGGCCGCTTGCCTGCAACACGATGGCGCCCGACGAGGGCAATATGTATCTGCTCGGCAAGGTCGGCTCTCCCGAACTCAAGGCCCGCTTTCTGGAGCCGCTGGTTAGCGGCGCGGCGCGTTCGGCCTTCTTCATGACCGAACCGGCGGAGGATGGCGGCGCCGGTTCCGATCCTTCGATGATGAAGACGGTCTGCCATCGCGACGCCGATCATTGGGTCATCAATGGCCGCAAGGCGTTCATCACCGGCGCGCAGGGCGCGCGGGTGGGCATCATCATGGCGAAGTCGGATGACGGCGCCTGCATGTTCCTCGTCGACCTGCCCGATCGGGCGATCCGCATCGAGCGCGTGCTGGACACGATCGACAGTTCGATGCCCGGCGGCCACTCGATCCTCGCGATCGACAATCTGAGGATTCCCGCTGACCAGATGCTGGGCAAGAGCGGCGAGGGCTTCACCTATGCACAGGTTCGGCTGTCGCCGGCGCGGCTGTCGCACTGCATGCGCTGGCTGGGCGCCGCGATGCGCGCGCACGAGATCGCGACTGCCTATGCCTGCAAACGGCAGGCCTTCGGCAAGCTGCTGGTCGACCATGAGGGCGTCGGCTTCATGCTGGCCGAGAATCTCATCGACCTGAGGCAGTCCGAACTGATGATCGACTGGTGTGCCGACATACTCGACGGCGGGTCGCTGGGCACTGCCGAAAGCTCGATGGCGAAGGTGTCGGTGTCCGAGGCGCTGATGCGCGTTGCCGACCGCTGCGTGCAGATCATGGGAGGCACGGGGGTCAGCGGCGACACCATCGTCGAACAGGTGTTTCGCGAAATCCGCGCCTTCCGCATCTATGACGGTCCGACCGAAGTGCACAAATGGTCGCTCGCCAAGAAAGTGAAGCGCGATTTCCTGAAGGGCTATGCGGCATGAGCGGCGCGGCGGACCCGAATGTCGGGACGACGCCGGTCCGCCCCGGCTATGGCTTCGACGAAGCGGCGCTGGCGCAGTGGATGGAGGCCAATGTCGCCGGCTTTTCCGGCGCCATGGCAGTCGAGCAGTTCAGGGGCGGTCAGTCTAACCCGACATACAAGCTGGTCACGCCCGACAAATCTTATGTTCTGCGTCGCAAGCCGCCGGGCCAGTTGCTGAAGGGCGCACATGCTGTGGAGCGCGAGGCGAGGGTGCTGACCGGCCTTGCCAGGGCGGAGTTTCCTGTGGCTGCCGTCCATGGCCTGTGCACCGACGACAGCGTCATCGGCACCTGGTTTTACGTCATGGACATGGTCGAGGGGCGCATCTTCTGGGATGCAACCATACCCGGCGTTTCCGATGTCGAGCGTGCGGCGATCTTCGATGCCATGAACGCCACGATGGCCCAGTTGCACAGCGTGGACTATGAAGCGACCGGCCTTGGCGACTATGGCCGACCCGGCAATTATTTCGAGCGGCAGATCGGCCGCTGGTCGAAGCAATATGTGGAAGACGCCGACGCCGGCCGCGATCCCTATATGGATCGCCTGATCGAGTGGCTGCCTGCCAACATCCCCGCCGACGACGATGCGACGGCTATCACGCATGGCGATTTCCGCCTCGACAATATGATCTTCGCGCCCGATGCGCCCCAGGTGCTGGCGGTGCTCGACTGGGAATTGTCCACGCTGGGGCATCCCGGCGCCGATTTCGCCTATCATGCCATGATGTATCGGATGCCGCCGAATATCGTCGCCGGGCTAAGGGGGGCGGATGTCGCGGCGCTCGGCATTCCGAGCGAGGCGGACTATGTCGCGGCCTATTGCGCGCGGGTCGGTCGCAAGGCGATGCCCGCGTATGATTTTTACGTCGCGTTCAACTTCTTCCGCCTCGCCGCCATCTTTCACGGCATCAAGGGGCGGGTGATCCGCGGCACCGCCTCATCGGCACAGGCGAAGGAACGGGTAAAGATATTGCCTGAACTGACCGCGTTGGCCTGGGAACAGGCACAGAAGGCGGGCGCATAATGGCAGCAGCTTTCAGGGCGATGACACGGCTTTCGGGGATTTCGGAGGCCCAATGCGCGGCCGACATCGGCATATGTGTTTCTCACCTGTTCCAGATGCGGCCGACCGGTGTTCTTGTAGTGGGAGCGCTCGAGACGGCAGCCGATGATGGATCGCGCCGGTCGGGCTTGTTTGAATTGGGATGGTAATCTGCCGTCGAGGAGATTCGCAATGAACAGCATGAGAGAAAACCCCGGGCATCTCGAGAAAACGGAGCGGGCCTCGTACCTTAGCAATAAGGTCGACGTGGACAGCCATGAAATGGTGCCATTCCATTTCTGGGGCGAGGAGTTCGGGGATGTCGGAGACTTCCTCGGCAAGCTCGACATGAAGGCGTCCGGCGAGTTGCGCGCGGGCAATTCGATGCTCAGGCCCGACATCTCCGGCGATGTCGCGCCGATTAATCATGATACGGTGTGGAACATCAAAGGCCCCGGAGCGCCCAGTGCGATCGACCTGAGCAGGCGTCCTGCCGTCATGGAGGCGATGGGTATCGAGCGGCAGCTGGTGTTTCCGACCTTCGGGCTGATCGGCCTGATCCTCTATTATCTGCCCAATCCGCACGAATATCTGATCTACGATCCCGAAGGCGTGGACCACAAGCGCCTCGGCAAGGAGGCATGCGACGCGCACAACCGATGGGCGGCGCGCATCACGAAGGTCACGCAGTCGAAGACCCGGCCCGTCGGGATGGTTCTGCCCGATTCCATTCCCGAGCTCATGAAGCAGACGGAGGAATTGCTGGCGGCGGGCATCCGGGGCATCATGCTGCCGGCCGGGTCGCCGCCCGCGGGCACGTCGCCCGCCGACCCGGCTCTGGACCCGTTCTGGGACCTGCTTGAGAAGAGCGACGTCCCGCTCACCCTCCATCTGGGCACCGAATTCGCCTTCATGAGCTCGCTCAAATGGCCAAGCAATGTGCCGGCCTTCTATCCGTCGCGCGTCTCCTCGGCGGAATTCCAGGTGACGCCGTATCACACGTCTACGCTCCATTTTTGCATGGAGAACTATCTGGTCTGCATGGTCCTCGGCGGCGTATTCGAACGCTTTCCCCGGCTGCGCGTTGGTATCATCGAATGCGCCGCCCACTGGGTCGGCCCGCTCGCGGAACGGATGGACAATCTCGCCAGCCAGTTCGTCAAGCGGCTGTCGGATCTGTCCATGCCGCCGTCCGGCTATCTCGCGCGCAACGTTCGTGCGACGCCCTTCTACTTCGAACCGGTGGACTATTATATCGATCGCTACCCTGATCTGGCGTCGGTCTACGCCTATGCGACCGATTATCCCCATGTCGAAGGCGGGATGGAGTCCGACAAGATATTCCTGGAGAAGCTGGCGGGCAGGGACGAAGCGGTGAAGGAAGGCTTTTTCCGAACGAACGGCCTGTTCCTGCTCCCAGACTGATCGGGACCGACACGCTGCGATGCGTTCATCGCTTACCACCGGCCGGGAGCATGCAATAGCGATGAACCATTGTCCTGGCCGACCGGCATTCTTCTACCGGTTGGCAACGCCGGGGGCGCCATGGTCCGCTGCGGCCGGCGCTCGGCCGTTCCCGCGATTTCGACTCTGGGCTGGCTGCTTCATGAGCCTGTCCACGTCGTTGGGTGAACGGGCGCTGCGGTGATTCCGGCCTTTGAAACAAATGGCAAACATGGGCAGCTTCCCGTGGATTTCATCGCCACCATCCCCAATTGTACGTAGACAGAAGGATCGATCCGGAGATGGAGAGAATCGCCGCACAATAGCTGTGAGGCGCATGCAACCCGCCTGAATTGTCTGATGAGCATGTGGAACCATATTGTTCACCAATCTCGCGCGAAATGCTTGCCTGACGTGGAAAATTGCGCGAAGCCTGTCGAGGAAGAGTGTGGGCTGATTAACATTGGTGGAAAGCGCGATGCCGGTCAAAGGTGCAAAAAGAGAAACGGAAACCGCGGGCAAGGTTCACGACGTGACGCCTGCCGATCCCAATGGTGAGGGGGTGAGCTCGCCCGATCGACTCATCGACGCAATCCATCGGGGCATTTTGGTCGGTCGCTATGTTCCGGGTCAAAAGTTGATCGAAGCGGATCTGACGCAAAGTCTGGGCATCAGCCGCGGCCCGGTTCGGGAGGCGCTGAAGCGTCTGAGTGCCGAAGGCGTCGTCGAGTTGAGCCGTCATCGCGGCGCCTATATTCGCTCGCTCACTCGGCGGGAGGCGCTCGATACCCTTGAAATTCTCGAAGTGCTGACGGCGCTTATCGCTCGGCTTGCCGCCAATGCCATTGTGAGCGAACAGAATGCGGATCTGGTACGCGATGCCTTCGGATGGCTCGAACGATTCAAGGATCCGGCGCTTGAGAATCTCGCCTTCACCGAGCAGCGCAGCCATTTCTATGACACGCTCATTCGGATTGGCGGCAATTCACAACTTCAGTCGGTCATGCCGATGATGCGCGTTCATTTGTTGCGGTTGCAGGTGGAATCCTATTTCAGTCCCGAAGACCGCCGCGACCGGGTTGACGAATATGCGGCGATCACCGACGCTGTCCTGGCGGGCGACGCCGCACGTGCCCAGCGCGCGATGTATGAGCATATGATGAAGATGCGCCAGCGTATCGAACGCTTGCCGGAAGAGGCTTTTGTCCGGCGCGTGTGACGGCGCGGTTCGAGGCGACACCGGACGATTCTGACCCGCAGAGAAGATGGACGGCGCACATCTGGCAGCAGCGCGATTCCATCGCTGTCGATAGCCGGCCAGGACAGGCGTGTTCGGCATTCAGAAACTGGAACCGCCCTTCCGGGCGACCCCGCGACGATGCGATCGCGGGGCGAAGAGTCGGGTCATCGGCAATAATTGTCATTCCTTTCTGTAGGACATTATGCTAACTGGCTCGGGCAGGGCTACATCCGGAAGGGTGGGCTGGGTGCGCAGATGAGAGGATTCGGACATGGATGAGACGATGCGGGCTGCGGTGCTCGAGGGCCCCGGCAAGATCGCGGTTAAGGACGTCCCGATGCCCGAGATTGGTGAGGATGATGTGCTCATCCGCGTGGTAAACTGCGGCATCTGCGGATCGGACATCCACAGCTTCAAGACGGGCATGTATGTCGAGCCCGGCCAGGTAATGGGCCATGAATTCATGGGCCATATCTCCCAGGTTGGCAGCCAGGTAGAGGGGATCGCCGTCGGCGACCGCGTGACCGGCTTTTCCGCGAGCGTTTGCGGCGAGTGCGACGCTTGCAAGCGCGAACAGTTCATATTGTGCTCGAAGCTGTTCACCGGATCGACCGGATACGGCCTTCCCGGCGCCTTCGCCGAATATGTGAAGATCGAGAATGCGCAGCTCGGCGCCAACGTCCACAAATTGCCCGATGCGATCGATAACGTTTCCGCCGCGATGATCGAGCCGGTTTCGGTCGGCGTCGCCGCCGCGGCCGAGGCGAATGTCCGGCCCGGCGACCGGGTCGTCGTGCTTGGCGTCGGAATGATCGGCAATGCCTGTCTGCAAGCCGCGAAAGCTGCCGGGGCGAGTGAGGTGATCGCGGTGGACGTCAGCCCCACGCGCCTCGAAATCGCCAGGCAAAGCGGCGCCGACGATGTCTTCGACGCGCGCGACGGCGATGCCACCGAATGGGTGAAGCAGAAGTTCGGCATCGCGCCATATCATTATAATGAGGGCGGCAACGCCGATGTCGTATTCGAAGCCGCCGGTATTGCGCTCACCATCAGGCAATCGCTGGAGATGGTTCGTCCCGGCGGCACGATCTGCATCGTCGGCTTGCCCGAACATGCGGCGGAAATCGATACCACCAAAATCGTCCACAAAATGCCCAAGATCGTCGGCTCGCTGGGTGGGGATTTCGTACCTGCCATTGCCAAGCTGGCTTCGGGAGCGATCAAGGTGAAGCATCTCATGACGCACAGCTTTCCGCTTGAGGAGGCGGCCGAGGCGTTCGCCGTTCAGCTCAGGGCAGGCGAAGCGGTGAAGGTTATGATCACTGCCGGGGAGGAGCAGGCAACGCCCCGCGCGGCCTGATCATTTCCAATCAGATTATTGTTCTGGCGAAGGGGTTCAGAGTCATGGGGCTCTGAACGCCCCGAGTGATCCTTATCATCGCGAACGGCAGCGGAATGGCGGGCAAGGGTTTGCGATGACGCCGCGAAGTACCGGCTGGGGCCGTGCCTGGCGCCTTGGGCCGATCGCTACCTTTCCTTCATTCCGTACGGCGATGCCGGCCACGCATGGGCCGCACCCAAAAACGCAAACATCCTTCAAGATTGCGCTACAATATTGTTGTGTAAAAGCTTGACAGCGCCGCTGCTTCGGTGCGAAAAGATCGGCACAGAAGATGAGCGTCTCGAGCGAAAGTCGAGCAGCGGGCGAGGGAATGATGGCAAGATTGCATATTGATCGCGATCGTTATGGAGGAGCGCCGGCCTCGTTGCTCGTCGAGGCGGTGCACAATGCAGTGCAGGATCTGGTTCGCACGCGATTGCGCGAGGGCGGCGAAAGCTGGTCCGACTTCGTGTTCGGTTCGTCCGACAAGCTGGTGACGAAAGCCGATATTGAAGCCATCGAAAAAAGGATTCTCGATACCGGCTATCGTTTCGCCTGGTCCTCCACGCTTTCCCTGCGGGACAGGCCGGATATCTATGTCGCCGGCAACGGCGCCGCCGACGATCCCGATTTCAGCTTCGAGCATCCGGACGCGATCGTCGCGTCGGCCGATGCCGAAGGCCGCGAACAGCGTGGCATAGGCGATAATGTCGTCCGCTGCCCAGGCGATACCAGCGGGATCGCCCGCTACATTCGCACCAGCGAGCGCGTGATCGACTTCATGAAGAATGGCGTTCCCGAAGATACAATTGCCATCATCGACGACAGCGGCGGAACGCTCACCGCTCCGATCATCGAGGGTTTCAAGGGCGTGATCTGCGCCGGCGGAACGGTTCGGTCGCACCTTGGCATCCTGACCCGCGAATATGGCATTCCTTGCCTGATGAATGCCAGGATCAGCGGCATTCGCGAAGGCGATCGCGTTCTGATCGAGACCAGCGCCGCGGCGCGCACCGCTGAATCCTACCAGAGCGGTGTAGAGATGCACGCGCGGGTGTGGAGGCTCTCATGACGGCCCATTCCAAACCGCTTTCCTATGTCCAGTTGCTCGAGGCGAACAACCTCATGCAGAATGTGGGCGACGAAACCTATTGGCTGTGCGTGACGCGAACGGTGCAGGGGTCGAAGCTCTTCCCGGTCTCGGCCTATATCATGTTCTCCTATTTGAATGCGTTCTATCGCTATCCGGCGCTGCTCAGGAAGATCGAAGCGCGGATGCCGGCGGAAGAAATCGCCGATCGCAGCCGCAACATGGGCATCAAGATCCAGAATTCCCATATGGGCTGGTGCCTTCCCGCCTTTTACCTGCTTGGTCGCGAATGGCTGATCTCGCTGGGCATGCTGCGGCCGCAGGATGCGGCCGAGGACATCGTCTATGTGCTGGACTTCTGGAAGCGTTTCCAACTCGCGTGGCATCGCAACGACGGGCATATCACCAACCGCGAATATAAGCATCGCGCGCAAATCCTGCCCGACCGCAGGCTCGAGATATTCAAGGGGGATATGTTCGAGTGCGAGCCCGGCGATGCGTTGCACGGCGCAGCGCAGGCGTTCATGGCAACCGCCTCGCAATATGGCTTCCTCGTTTCTTGCGAGAGCCGGATCAGCCTGACGAATTCGGGGCCGTACCGGCTCGACGACAGGCACCAGCTGCTGGTCCGCGACTTCATGGATCTTGCCGAATGCTCGCTGCCCTGGCTGGACGGCGTCGCCGCCGATGTGCCGCATAATAATTTCACCGTCACGATGTCGGTCCGCGATTGCCACTTTCATCTGGTCGATGACTGGGGGAGCTTCGAATCGACCCCTGAGTTCACCGCCGACAAGCTCGCCGGCGTTGGTCTCTACACCTCCGATCCGCTTACCGAGGGCTATGTGCCCCTTGGCATGGCCTCGCGCGAAGAACTCACCGCCACCTTTCGCGAACTCAACGAGGTGATGAAGGATGCGACCAACAAATTGTGGGTCCGCATGGCCGAATGGACACGCGATCAGCTCCTCGACGCCGGTGCTCTCACCTATTTTGCGGTGATCAAGGATCTGGCCCATGTCGCCGGCGTATTCGAGGTCGAAGATTGGCTCGAGATCGATCCGCGCGCCGAACGCTTCCGGCCGCTGCTCAATGACGAATATGGCAATAGCGTGCTGGGCGAACTGGTCGGCGGCCTTACTCTTCCCAGCCAGCAGATTTCTCCCTTTGCGATGATGCAGCACAGCGATGCTGCAACACGCATGTTCACGCCGCTGCCTCTCTCGATCCTGAACGGCGAGGATTATGTGCCGAGCGCGGGGCCGCCCCAGCCCGGTACCAGCAACCTCGACCCGAAGGTCGATCGCTATCAGACCAGCCGCGGCAGGCTGACGCTGGCCGAATACAACCGGCTCGCGCGCGAGCACACGCCGGAAATCTGCTCCGATCGTTACCGTTTCCTCTGCGAGACCTGGGTCAAATACAACGCCGGGACCCCCTTGGCCGAGGAACTTTACAAGGTGGAGCAGCGCCAGTCGCGGACGCGGCAAGACCGCGGCACGCGAAGCGGAGAAAATTGATGCAGATCGGTTCCATCATTCGGCGCGCCGCGCTTCACTACAAGGATGCGCCTTGCCTCGTCGAGGACGACCGGATCGTCAGCTTCCGCGAGTTTGATGCCCTGACCGACCGGCTCGGCAATGCGTTGCTCGCGACCGGGCTCCAGCCCGGCGACCGCATCGGCGTTCTGCTTCCCAACGGCATCGACTGCCTCGTCGCTTATTATGCGCTCGCCAAATCGGGCTTGGTTCGCGTTTCGCTCAACACCCGGGAGACGCCGGATAATCACGCTTACAAGCTCGCCGACAGCGGCAGCCGGGCCGTGATCTGCGGCGTCGACGACATCGTCCCCGACACGCTCGATTTCTGCTTGCGTCCCGATGTCATCGCCGAAATGACCGATGATGGGGCCTCGACCGCCTGTGCGGTCGACCGTGATCTCGATGCGCCCTATCGTCTCGGCTACACCGGCGGCACGACCGGGAAGCCCAAGGGCGTGACTTTGACAATGCGCGGCGAGACGGCCGAGCTGTCCGCGTTCCTCATCGACCTGATGCCGGAGATGCACGAGGGCGACACCTTCCTTCATGCCGCGCCAATCGCGCATGCGTCGGGCGCCTTCTTCCTGCCCGCGCTCGTGCGCGGGGTGCGCTCGGTGGTGATGAAGAAGTTCGATCCGGGAGCGTTTCTTGCCCTCGCCGAGTCAGAGAAGGCCTCGATGACCTTCCTCGTGCCGACAATGCTCGCGATGATACTCGAGCAGCCCGGCTGCGCCGAAGCGCGGCTCGATCTGCGTCGGATCGCTTATGGCGCGTCGCCGATCGCGGACAGTCTGCTCCGGCGCGGCGAGGCTCGCTTCGGCAAGATCTTCGCCCAGACCTATGGCCAGGCCGAAAGCCCGATGGTGATTACCTGTCTGAAGCCCGAGGACCATGATCGTGTCGGCTCGTGCGGGCGGCCCTTTTCCACCGCTGAAGTCGCCATCGTCGACGAGCAGGACAATTTCCTGGCGGCGGGCGAGGTCGGCGAGATCGTGTGTCGCGGCACCCAGCTCATGGCCTATTACTGGAACCGGCCGGAAGCGACCGCGGAGGCATTTCGCAACGGCTGGCTGCACACCGGCGATATCGGCCGGATGGATGAGGATGGTTTCTTCTACATCCTCGATCGCAAGAACGACATGCTGATTTCGGGCGGCTACAACGTTTATCCGCGCGAAATCGAGGATGTGCTGCTGGGCTATGACGGCGTTGTCGAAGCGGCCGTCGTCGGTCTGCCCGACGAGAAATGGGGCGACCGTGTCCATGCGGTGATTGCCGGGCGCGCCGGTCTTGATGATCAGGCCGTGCTTGCTTTCGCCAAGGAGCGGTTGGCCAACTACAAACAGCCCAAGTCGATCGAGATCTGGCCCGAATTGCCGAAGAGCGGGGCGAACAAGATTTTGCGCCGCGAGGTCCGCGATACGGTGACGGCGCGGCTTCCCGGAGAAGTGGCATGAGCCCCATGCACCTGGTTCTCCACGGACTTGCCATCAAGAAGCATGCAGGGCCGGACGAGATTGCCGGCCTCATCGGGCTGGCCCCGGAGGATACGGCCCGATATCTGCTGACGGCCACGGCGGGCGGCCGCGCGGTCGAAGCGAACGGCAAATATTTGCTCAGCCCGCTCGCCCGCGTCGCGCTCGAAAGCGACTATTCGCGGCACTATGGCGAACTGCGCGAAAATGCCGACTTCTTTGCCGCCTACGAGGCGTTCGAACGGATCAACGTCCAGCTCAAGGCGCTGATCACCGATTGGCAGACGATGGAAGTCGGCGGCGAACGGGTCGCCAACGACCATGGCAATGCGGAATATGACGCGAAGCTGATCGATCGCCTGGGCGACATGCACGAGCGTGCCGATGCAATATTGAAGCGGCTGGCGGCCGGCCTGCCGCGGCTCGATTATTATCGCAGGCATCTGCTCGCCGCGCTTGAGCGGGCGGAGGACGGCGCCATCGAATGGGTCAGCGACGCCAAGATCGAGAGCTATCATACGCTGTGGTTTGAACTGCACGAGGATCTGTTGCGGATCGTCGGCCGGACGAGGGTCGAGTAATCGTGGCGCTTCCTCTCGGAGAATGGACCCTCGCGCTCGACGGATCGAGTCTGCCGGACAAAGCGCTGATCGGCGGCAAGGCATGGTCGGTAGCGCGGATGAGCGCGCTGGGTCTCAGCGTGCCGCCGGCGTTCGTGATCACCACCCGTGCCTGCGCGCATTTCCTGGCGGAAGGCACCGAGCCGCCAAGCCTGGCCGATGAGATCGATGCCGGGATTACCTGGCTCGAAACTCACACGGGCCGGACGTTCGGCAAGGGGCCGCGCCCGCTGCTCGTCTCGGTGCGTTCGGGCGCGCCGATCTCGATGCCGGGCATGATGGACACCGTGCTCAACCTCGGCATCAACGACGCCGCGGAGATCGAGCTGGCCGCCGATTTCGGCGACGCCGACTTCGCGCGCGATACCCACCGCCGTTTCCTCGATCTCTATGCGCATATCGTCCTGAAGGGCGAACTCGAAATCGATGCCGGCGCCGAACCTCGCGCGTGGCGCGCTGCAATCGAGCGCGAGACCGGCGAGAGCGTCCCCGCCGATGTCCGCATCCAGCTCCGTTCCGCCGTCCGCGCTGTGTTCGAATCGTGGAACTCGCGTCGGGCGCGGCGGTATCGCGAGCATCACGGCATCGCCCATGATCTCGGCACGGCGGTCGCGGTGCAGGCCATGGTGTTCGGCAACGAAGGCGAGCGTTCGGGGACCGGCGTGCTGTTCAGCCGCAATCCGCTATCCGGTACTCCGGAAGCCTATGGCGAATATCTCGGCGGCGCACAGGGCGAAGATATTGTGTCGGGCAAGCATACTCCGAAGCCCCTCGCGGCGATGCGGGAAACCATGCCCGAGGTGCACGACGAACTTCTCGCGGCGGCGCGAAGGCTCGAGCAGGAGCACCGCGAGGTTCAGGATATCGAGTTCACCGTCCAGCGCGGCAAACTCTATCTCCTGCAGACCCGCGCCGCGAAGCGATCGCCGCGCGCGGCCGCCCGGATCGCGGTTGACATGGTCGCTGAAGGCATGATCGATGCCGACGAGGCGCTGTCGCGCGTGTCGAGCGAGCAGGTGCGGATCCTCCTGAGCCCGCAACTTGCCGAGGGATCGGTCGACATGATCAGCCCGGCGCTGACCGGCGAAGCCGCTTCGCCCGGGGTCGGCGTTGGCGTCGTCGTCATGGATTCGGACGAGGCCGAGCAACGCGCCAAACAGGGCGAAAAGGTGGTTCTCGCCCGCGCGACAACGAGCCCCAACGATCTGCACGGCATGATTGCCGCCTGTGCGATACTGACCGAACATGGCGGATCGACCAGCCACGCCGCGGTTGTCGGCCGTGCGCTCGGGCGGCCCTGTGTCGTCGGATGCGGCGAGGGCACATTGGCGGCGCTCGAAGGCAAGACGGTCACCGTCGACGGCCAAACCGGCAGAATCTATTCGGGACATCTTCCCGTGGTCACACCGAGCGAGCTCGACGACGCGACCCTGCGTCAATTGTCGGCCTGGGCCAGCGAGAGAGCATCGATTGTCATCACCTCCGCTCCGGCGACGGAGAGTGTGGTCGATTTCGACGAAAATATCGAGGACGCCGACGCTTTGTTCGCATCGCTCCCCAGCGGCGCGACGGTATCGGGCGCCTTGTTCGCCAACGACGCGAACGCCGTTCGCGCAGCAATCGCCGCAGGGGCCGCGACCATCATAACAAAGCCGGTCTTGCCCGCGCTGCTGATTGCAGCCGAGTGCGCCAGTGAAGCTTGAAAGGACAAGCGTGAGCGGAATTTCGACCCAGGATATCGAAGCGCTGATGGCGCTGTTCGAACGCACGGAGTGGAAGGCGATGCACCTGACGCTCGGTGATTTCGACCTCTTCCTCAGCAAGGACGGCAGCAGTCCGGATCGAGCCGTCGCTCCTTTCGCTCACGCTCTCCCGGTCGCTTCCGCTCCGGTTCCCCCGGCCGACGCGCCCGCCCCCGCGACGCCGTCTTCGGGCAGAGCGGACGCACCTGTCGTGCCTGCCGGATGGACGCTGGTCACGGCAACCAGCCTCGGCACCTTCTACCGGGCGCCGAAGCCCGGCGCGCCCGTTTTCACCGAACTGGGCGCGAGTGTCGCGGAAGATTCGGAACTCTGTCTGATCGAGGTGATGAAGCTGTTCACGACATTGCGTGCAACCACGACCGGCACCGTGCGCGAAATCTATGCCGAGGATGGCCAGTTGGTTGAATTCGGCCAGCCGCTGTTCCTCATCGAACCCCATGGTTGATCAGGTCATCTCGAACGGACGGCTGTTTGTGGCCAATCGCGGCGAGATCGCGCTGCGAGCGATCCGCGCCGCGCAGGCGCTCGGCATGGAGGCGGTGCTCGGCGTCTCGGCGGCCGATCGCGACGGCCTCGGTGCGCGGACGGCCGATCGCGTCGTGGTGCTCGGCCCGGCACCGGCGCGCGATTCCTATCTCAATGCGGACCTGATCGTCCATGCCGCCAGGGCGACAGGCTGCACAGCGCTGCATCCCGGTTACGGCTTCCTCTCGGAACGTGCGGAACTTGCCCAGCTTTGTGCCGACGAAGGCATCGCCTTCGTGGGTCCCACGCCGGAGTCGATCCGGCAGGTCGGCGACAAGCTGTCTGCCAGGGCAATGGCCAAGCAGGCGAGGGTGCCAATGACCAGCGGCAGCGATGCCGTCGACGACGTGGCCCATGCCCTCCGTATCGCAGAGCAAATCGGCTATCCTGTCATCACCAAGGCATCGGCCGGCGGCGGCGGGCGGGGCATGGTCGTCGCCCGCTCGGCCGAAGAGCTTGCCGCGGCTTTCGATCAGGCTGTGACGACCGCCCGCGAGGCGTTCGGTGACGGCACCTTGTTCATCGAGCGCTATGTCGAGGTGGCTCGGCATATCGAAGTTCAGGTCGTCGGCGACGGCAAGGGCGGCGTGGTCCATTTCGGCGAACGCGACTGCTCGATCCAGCGTCGCTATCAGAAGATGATCGAGGAGGCACCCGCCGCCATCCTTTCGCCCGATGTCCGCAAGCGGCTACACGCCGCGGCGGTCGAGCTGCTCTCGTCGATCGACTATCGCAACGCCGGTACGGTCGAATTTCTTTACGACAGCGCGAGCGAGGAATTCTTCTTCATGGAGGTGAACGCCCGTATCCAGGTCGAACACCCCGTCTCCGAAGCGATCACCGGAACCGATCTGGTCCAGGCGCAGATCCGCCTTGCGACCGGCGCCATGGACGGTTTCGAGCAGGATGATATCGAGACGCAAGGTCATGCGATCGAGGCGCGCATCATCGCCGAGGATTCGGACCGCGACTTCATGCCCTGTCCGGGGCGCGTCACCTGCTGGTCGCCGCCCGTCGGCCCCGGAGTCCGCGTCGACAGCGCGATGGAATCGGGTGCGATGGTCCCGCCCTATTATGACAGCATGATCGCCAAGTTGATCGTGCACGGCGCCAACCGGGAAGAAGCGGTCGATAAGCTCGCCAAGGCACTTGACGACTTTGAGATTGAAGGCATCGCCACGAATATTCCGCTGCTTAAATGCATCGTTGCGCATCCGGATTTCCGCACCAACTCCATCAATACGCGCTGGCTGGAGACAGTGTTGCTCCCCGCCTTTCGCGCGCGACAAGGACGCTGACCTCATGGCGCATGTGGAATTTCTCGACCAGACCATCCGGGACGGACAGCAGAGCCTGTGGGGCATGCGGTTGCAGGCGGGCATGGCGCTGCCGGCCGCATCGTGGCTCGACCGCTCAGGCTTCCGCGTCATCGATCTGACCGGTTCGAACCATTTCGAGGTGCTGATCCGCCATTGCCGGGAAAATCCCTGGGCGATGATGGATGCGCTTGTCGAGGCGATGCCCAATTCGGTGCTTCGCTCGGGCATGCGCTCCAACGCCAGCGTCACCTTTCGCACGACCCCCGACGCGCTGATGGATGCCTGGATGCGGCAGCTCAACCGGCACGGTGCGCGCAGCTTCTGGATTTACGATGTGCTGTTCAACATCGACAAGATGTTACGGCTTGCCAAGGTCGCGAAGGAATTCGGTTCGGAGGTCGCGGGCGCGATCATGTTCACGCTCTCTCCCGTTCATGACGACGCCTATTATGCCGACAAGGTCGACAAGCTTGCGGCATCGGACGATATCGATACGATCCTCCTCTACGATACGGCCGGCGTGCTTGAGAAGGAGCGGCTGACGACGCTGCTCCCCGCGATCGTGTCGAAGGCGCGCGGCAAGCCGATCGAGTTCCATGCGAACAACATCCTCGGCCAGTCGGGCAAGGCCTATCTCGACTCGATCCCGCTCGGCGTCACCATTCTGCACACCGCGAGCCGGCCGATGTCCAACGGCCCCTCGGTGCCGTCGACCGAAAGCGTGGTCGATAATATCGAACTGCTGGGTCACACCCACAGCCTCGACAAGAGCCTGTTCGCACCGGTCGCCAATCATTTCGAAAAGGTCGGCAAGACGGCGGGCTTCCTGGTCAACCAGCATCATGAATATAATGTGCTCTCGACCCTGCATCAGATTCCCGGCGGCATGATCGGAACGCTCAAGGCGCAGTTGGCCCAGCACAGGATGTCCGAGCGTTTCGAAGAGGTGCTCAAGGAAGTCGCGGTCGTGCGCCGTGAGCTGGGCTATCCGGGCATGGCGACGCCCTTCAGCCAGCTGGTCGGCATCCAGGCGGTGCTGAATGTGGTGAAGGGTGAGCGCTATGCCATCATCCCTGATGAAATCGTCGAATATGCGGCGGGCTATTATGGCGAGCCCGTTGCGCCGATCGACGCCAATGTGCTCGACCGGATCATGGCGAGTGCGCGCGCGAAGCATGTCCTCGATCATCCGCCCGAACAGCCGACCATCGAGGAATTGCGCAAGCGTTACGGCACTGAAGACGATGACGAACTTATTCTGCGCGCGCTGATGCCGGAGTCGGATCTGCAGAAAATGCGCGAGGCAGGGCCGCTCAAGCGATCCTATCCGACGCTGTCGTCGCCCGAATTGGATCAGGCGGCCAAGCTGATGAAAACCGCGACTTCGCCCTATGTGCAGTTCCGCAGCGCCGGCCTGTCATTGAAGCTGAGCCGTTGACCATGCGCCGGGCCGTCATTGTCGATGCCGTGCGGTCGCCCTTTAGCCGCGGCCGCGCGGGAGGGGCGCTCGATGGCCTCCATCCGGTCGATCTCTATGCGCAGATACTGTGCGGCCTGGTCGAGCGCACGGGTATCGATCCGGCGCTGGTCGAGGAGGTCATCACCGGCTGCGTCATTCAGGTCGGAGAGCAGGCGGGCAATATCGGCCGGCAGGCGGCACTGGCGGCGGGCTTCCCGGAAAGCGTGCCTGCTGTGACCTTGGACCGCAAATGCGGATCCGCCCAGCAGGCGTTCGATTTCGCGGCGCAGGGCGTCATGGCGGGCGCCTATGACATCGTGATCGCGGGCGGCGTCGAGATGATGAGCCTTGTTCCGATGCGCGCCAACCGGCTTGGCAAGGACACCGATGGGGTGCGGCTCAAGGCGCGTTATCCGGACGGGTTCATACGCCAGGGCGTCTCCGCCGAACTCATCGCGGCACGCTGGAATGTTTCGCGGGCGGAGATGGACGCCTTCTCGTTGCGTTCGCATCAGCTTGCCGCGGCCGCGGAGGACAGCGGGCTTACGGCGCGCAGCATAGTTCCCGTCGAGGTTCCGGGCCCCGAAGGCGCTCGCTGGGTGACCCATGATGAAGGGCTGCGGCGCGAAACGTCGCTGGAACGGCTGGGCATGCTCCAACCAGCGTTCGAGGATGCGGCCATGTCCGCCCGCTTTCCCGAAATCCGCTGGAGCGTGACCGCGGGGAGTGCAAGCCAGGTCACTGACGGTGCCGCGGCCGCCCTCATCATGGAAGAAGGCATGGCCGCGCGGCTGGGGTTGAAGCCGCGCGCCGCGATCACGCATTTTGCGGTCGCGGGCGACGATCCGCTCCTCATGCTTACGGCGGTCATGCCCGCCACGCGTCGGCTGCTCGACCGTGCCGGGCTGTCGATCGGCGATATTGCGGCTTTCGAAGTCAACGAGGCCTTCGCCTCCGTTCCGCTCGCATGGATCAAGGATCTGGGCGTCTCACCGGACCGCGTCAATCGCTATGGCGGTGCGATTGCACTGGGCCATCCCGCCGGTGCGTCCGGTGGCCGTCTGCTCATCAACCTGCTCACTGCGCTCGAGGAAAGCGGCGGTCGGTTCGGTCTTCAGACAATGTGCGAATCCGGCGGCATGGCCAATGCCACGCTCATCGAGAAGGTGTAGGGGGCTATTGAAATGACCGCGATGAATGACGCGATCCATAAAGCGCTTTCGTTCGAGGAGGCTGCCGGAGCAGCCGACGCGACGATAAGGACCGACTGCACCCGCGCCGAAATCTCTGCGCTGTTCGATCTCCCGTTCAACGATCTACTCTGGCAGGCGCAGAATGTGCATCGCGCACATCATGATCCGAACGCAGTCCAGCTTTCCACGCTACTTTCAATCAAGACTGGCGGTTGTGCCGAGAATTGCGGCTATTGCAGCCAGTCGGCGTCTTTTGAAACCGGCGTAAAGGCCGAAAAGCTGCTGCCCGTGGACAAGGTGTTGGAAGCGGCGCGAGCGGCCAAGGCAAGCGGTTCCGAGCGCTTCTGCATGGGCGCGGCGTGGCGCAGCCCAAAGGATCGCGACATGAATGCCATCGTCGCGATGATCGCGGGCGTCCGGGCGATGGGGCTGGAGACCTGCATGACTCTCGGTATGCTCTCTGACGAGCAGACCGAGCGGCTGGCGGAAGCGGGACTCGATTATTATAACCACAACATCGACAGCTCGCCCGAATATTATGAGCAAGTGGTTTCGACGCGGACCTTCGACGACCGGCTCCATACGCTGGCGCGGGTCCGCAAAAACGGCATCAATGTCTGTTCGGGCGGCATCGTCGGCATGGGCGAGAGCCGGGCCGATCGGATCGGTTTCATCCATGCGCTGGCGACCTTGCCCGAGCATCCGGCCAGCGTGCCGATAAATGCCTTGGTGCCGATAGAGGGTACGCCGCTGGGCGACATGTTGAAGGATGTTCCCGCCTCCATCGACGACATCGAATTCATCCGCATTGTCGCCGTCGCGCGGATCACGATGCCCGGCGCGGTCGTGCGCTTGTCGGCGGGGCGTGAAAGCATGAGCGAGACCACGCAGGCGCTCTGCTTCCTGGCCGGGGCAAATTCCATTTTCACTGGGGATCGGCTGTTGACGACCGGCAATGCCGGGACAGATGCCGATGCCGGTCTTTTTCGTAAATTGGGCCTCGTGACGTCGGTGAACGGGTCGAAGGGCAGGGGCTGACTCTTCTGCCGCGCTGGCGAGAGAGGCGAGGGGATATTCCCGCCGGATCCCGGATTTCATGGGTCACGAAGCGCTGGCCGCGATGCGGAATGCAAGTCCGCCATGTAAGTAGGGAGACGGGCATGTCCACGATCAAGGCTATCGGCAGATTGGGCGCGGTGATCGTCCTGATCGCCGTTTTTTTCGCGCTCGCCGGTGCGGTCGGGCTGCGTGAACCGTGGGCGGCTCTACTGTTCCTGTTCCAGTGGAGCATGATGGAGGAGATGAAGCTCGATCGATTGCCGCGATCCGTGTTGGGGGCCGCGACGGGGGTGGCCATCGCGTCGCTGCCGGCCTGGCTGACACCGTCGATCGGCGCCGGAGCTGGGCTGGCCGTGATGCTTATGGCGGTGCTCGTCGCTGTCTTCCTGCTGATCCGCGGCATGGCCGGGGTTGTCATCAACCCGGCGACGATGGCCTTCCTCACGGTCGCCACCATTCCGCACATCACGCAGGCGGCCAGGCCGGTCGACCTTTTTCTGGGGATTGTCGCGGGCGTCATTTATTTCGGCGGGCTGGCGGCGATCCCGGCGGCGCTTGCGAAGCGGCGGGCGGGAGTCAGCGAGGGTGCTGCGCCATAGGGCCGAAGTCCCGGCGAGGGATAGGGGCTGACCGGTGCATCGGACCATCTCTCCTGATCCGATGCACCTCACATTAGCCTTGCACGGATTTCATCATGAGCCGGGGTTCAGCGTCGATTGTGCCAGTGCCGTGTCGAAATAGGAACGAACGGACGAAATCTTGTCGCCGTCGATCGAAAAAACATAGTGATATTGATTGAAATATTCCTTGCCGGATTTCAGCTTTGCGCGCGTCTCGGCTTCCACCGCCACCCGGTCGTTTTCCGAAGTCGTGCCTATGATCTTGAGGGTTTCGCTTCCCTTTTCGATCAGGGATTGAAAATAGGCATTTGCCGCTTCGGCATGTTCCTGGATTTCTCCGGTCCCTGTCATCCAATATGTGAAATCAGCGCCACAATGTCTCTCCATCGCGACAGGAAGTCCCTCGCTGGCCATCGTCGCCAGGAATGAATGCGCCAATTGCGTGTTCTTGTTCATATATATATCTCCGGGTTGTTGTCATATCAGCCATGCCCTCGCTGCGACGAAAAGGCGGAGCAAAGGGGTGAAGTCATGCCGTGACGATGGAATATCCCGGCATCAGCGCCCCACCCATAGGGGCGGGCGTTTCTCGATAAAGGCGCGCGGTCCTTCCGCGAAATCGTCGGTGTTCATGATGACCGCCTGAGCCCTGAGGCTCAATTGGTTGAGATCGGAATCGCTCCTGTCGAAGGCGAGCCGCGCGACTTTCAGGCTCTCTCGCACGGCGATCGGCGCATTTTCGCGGATCTGTCGAGCCAGAGTGAGGGTCGCGTCGAACAGCTCGGCCTTCGGGACCATCCGATTGATCAATCCCATCTCCAGCGCCCGGCTGGCGGGCAGGGCTTCTCCGGTCGCGACGAGCTCAAGCGCGATCGCGCGCGGAAGCGCTCGCGGAAGGCGATAAATGCCGCCCGCCGCGGCAACCAGGCCCCGCTTGACTTCGGGCAGGGCGAAGCGTGCGTCGTCGGAGGCGACGATCAGGTCGCAGGCCAGTGCGAGTTCAAATCCTCCGGCCATCGCGACCCCATCGACAGCGGCAATCCATGCCTTTGCCCGGTCCGCGTGGACGAAGGCAGCGAAGCCGGCCACAGGATCGATCAGATCGTTCATTCCGCCCGCCGACACTTCTTTGAGATCGGCGCCCGCGCAAAAGGCCTTGCCCCCTTCGCCAGTCAGAATCGCCACCCAGATATCGGGGTCCTTTTCCACCTTGTCGACAATTCGGCGTAGCGCGCGGGTGGCCGCGCCGTTGATTGCGTTGCGTGCTTCGGGCCGGCGCAGCGTAACAAGTGCGATATGATCTTCGATCATCTCAAAGCCAACGACGTCCGCGTCGATATCGGTCATTTGATCCCTCCTTCTCGCGCATTTCCGGCTTTCGCCAGAATCAACTTGCATCGTCATCTGTCGCAATAGTACATAGCGCGATATTGTAACACAATATGGTAGTATAATTATGCAAGATAAAAATAGGGTGAGCGGCGTCGTCGGCGCTGGCCTGATGGGAGCCGAAATCGCTCTGGTGCAGGCGCTGGCGGGCTATGACGTACTCCTTCTGGATCGCGACCAGGCCGCTCTGGACCGCGCGATGGCGCGTCTGAATGCGCTGTTGGACAAGGGGGTCGGGCGAGGATTTTACGAGGCGGCCGCGGCTTCCCAAGCGCTTTCCCGTATCCGCCCGACCATCGATATCGCCGACTTCTCCGCTTGCGGCGTCGCGACGGAGGCGGTGTTTGAGGACGCTGGCGTCAAGGCCCTTGTGCTGCGTCAGCTCGACGAGGTGCTGCCCCCGGGCGCGATGATTGCGACCAATACGTCGACGATTCCGATTTCGGTGCTGGCCTCGCACGTCGCAGAGGCGCGGCGACCGGATTTTATCGGCATGCATTACTTCTCGCCGGTGAGCCGGATGAAGCTGGTGGAAGTGGTTCCCGCGATCTTTACCAGCGAGGCATGTGTGGCGCGGGCTTATGCGCTTGCCGAAGTCACGGGCAAGGTCCCGATCCGGGTGAAGGATGTGCCGGGCTTCGCGATAAACCGCGTGCTGCACATGTTCATGATCGAGGCCGTCCGCCTGATCGAGGAGGATGTGGTCAGTGTCGAGGATCTCGATACCGCCTGCCGTCTGGGTCTGGGCCATCCCATGGGTCCCTTCGAGTTGATGGACGCGACCACATCCAGCCTTTGCCTGTCGGCGCAGCAGATCATGTTTGAGGCCTATGGCGAGCGTTTCCGTCCCCGCCCCCTGCTCAAGCAACGGGTCGCGGCAGGCCTTGCCGGTGGCAAGGGGCGCAAGGGCTGGCGATGACAGGTTCACGATAGCGGTGGGAAAAGGTCGGAAATATCGTGACCATCATCGGCGCGAAATGTGGGTGGCAGCCTCTGCGCAGGCCGTTTCATAGCGGCATGTGATTTTCCCCCACGCCATGGGGACGCTGCTGAATTATAGATACCCGCCGGATGATTCCTATTGTGGTCCTATAAGATTATAGTACAATCTTCTGCAGAAACAAAAATGGAGTTGGAGAGAAGCATGAACGATAATGCCCTTGAGCTCGACGATCTCACTGTCCGGCATCGCGACGATCTGATCGCGAATGGATATTCGATCATGCCGAATGCGATCGATTCCGCTCTCTGTGACGAACTGGTGACTGAGTTCGGGCGCATGAAGGGAAAGTGGCGGCGCGCTCATGTCCAGGATTTCCATGGCCACAGGACAGCCCGCTATTTTGACCTTCTGAACGCGGCGCCAATTTTCCAGCAGATCCCCATCGCCTCAAAGATGCTGCCCGTGGTGCGTGCGACCATAGGCGAAGACTGCCTTTTGAGCAGCTACGGCTCGGTATCGATCGGACCGGGTGAACCGGCCCAGATCATTCACACTGACGATTATACCCACTTGTTGCCGCGGGATCATCCGACCTACTTCGTCAATATAATCCTGGCGTTGAGCGATTTTACCGAAGAAAATGGCGCCACCAGGCTCGTTCCCGGCAGCCATCTGTTCGATCAATATCCCGACTTTGCGAAGTCTGCTTCCTATGAAACCATAGCAGCCGAAATGTCCAAGGGGAGTGCGCTCTTCACCTTGGGTTCCATTTATCACGGCGGCGGAGCGAATAGGACGGCGGATGAGGTCCGTCACGGCATGACCATCGCTTATGTTGCGAACTGGGCGCGACCGCAGGAGAATTTCACGGTCGCGGTGTCGCAAGAGCGGGCCGCCACCTTCGACCCGGAACTGCAGGCTTTGATGGGTTGGCGTCCAAGCAAGATCCCGGTCGGCCGCATCTATACCGCGCCCGAACATTATAGTGGCCCCATGGCTGACAAGATCGCGCTGAAGGACGAATTCCAACTGTAGCGCGCGCGGTCCGCGCCCGCGATCGGATGCCCTTCGACCGATTTCGACGGGGCGAGCGCGGATCAGGACAGTACTCGGTCGGCTAGCGGTTCCAGTCGAGTGGAGTCCAGCCCGGCCGGGCCGATGCCGCATTGAGAAGTTGCGGCTGTATGGGAATTTTCCGCCTGTGGCCGTTCATTCGGCTTGCGAGGTTTCGTGGGTGGCGTCGCCTCCAGTGGGCGTGCGGCCAAGGCCGGGCATTTCGATTTGCTATTGTGATCCTATAAAATTATAGTACAATATTATCCGATAAAACGGTAAAAATCTCTGGGAGGGATTCTGACATGGCTACTCATTTATTCTCCACGACTTCCATCGCAGCGGCGATGTTGCTGGCGGCCGAACCCGCGTCGGCGGCCGAGCCCGCGCCCCCAGCCGAGTCTGCTACGTCTGACGCTCAGGCCGCAGGGCAGGGCGATGATGGCATCAGCGACATCATCGTTACCGCACGGCGTAAAGAGGAGAGAATGCAGACCGTTCCGGTCGCGGTCAGCGCGGTTACGCAGGAGCAAATCGCCGGCCGCGGCAACTTCGAGGTGACGGACCTCAAATATACGGTGCCGGGCCTCAATGCTTCCGAGGGCTTCGGCGGCTCTCGCAACCAGTTTATTTTCACCCTGAGGGGGCAGAGCCAGGCCGGCGGGACCCTCTTTCCCGCAGTAGTAACCTATTTTGCGGAAGTCCCCGTCCTCAAGTTGAACCGCGGGCAATTCTTCGACCTGGAGAGCGTCCAGGTGCTGCGAGGCCCTCAGGGGACGTTGTTCGGCCGCGTCACCGATGGCGGCAACGTCATGGTTGCGCCGCAGCGGCCCGTCGATCGCTTCGAGGGCTATGTCGAGGCAAAGACCGGTAGCTATGATCTGCGAGGCGTTGCCGGCGCGATCAACATACCACTTGTTCCTGAGAAATTGCTGTTGCGCGGAGCCTTTGACGTCAACAGGCGCGATGGCTACACGAGAAATGTGGGCTCCGGGCAGAAGCTCGACGACGTGCATTATGACTCTGCCCGTATCAGCTTGCTCTTCAAGCCGACGGACGAGTTCGAGAACACGCTCATCTACAATTACAACTCTGTCGATGAGAATGGGACCTCGAATAAGCTTAACGGCTTTAACCCGTTGGGCCTTCTCGCGATTCTTAACGGCCCGGCGTTCTCCGCTCAGATGCAGGCAGACCTCGCGGCGCAGCAGGCCCTGGGGCCGCGCGCTGTAAATATTGGGTCACCTGTGTGGGGTGATAATTATGGCCTATATTCAAAGGCAAAAAATCATTACGTAATAAATAAAACCATATTTAATATAAATGACAATCTTCAGATTAAAAATGTCTTGGCATATGTTTATTTCAAAAATCACTATGGATCGGACTTTGACGGAAGCTCCCTTGTAGTTGTAGATGTTCCTAATCTGTACCATCCTGATCCGGAATTTTATAAAGAGCAGTGGAGCGAGGATTTACAAATCCAAGGTACCGCTTTCGATGGTACGCTGAACTATACCCTGGGAACCTATTGGGATTGGCAGAAGGTGCCAGGAGAAGCGGAAAACTTCAGCGTCAGCCAACTGGGCATACCGCTGCAAAGACTTGTCATCAGCTATCCCAAGACGCGCAGCAGAGCGGTTTATGGACAAATCGGCTATGATCTCTCCAGCCTCCTGCCGGGTCTGAAGCTCGACGCCGGGCTGCGCTATACCAAGGATTCAGTGAAGGCATCGTTCGCGAACTATTTGGGTTTTGCATTCACCGACGCAGATCTCAGTGCGGATGCCATGCCGCACGGGCAGTGCGTCACCAATCTTGCCGACTATCCGACCATGATCGCCGTGGCGAGTGTGCCCTGCACCAGGGCCGAACAGAGTTCGAGTGCGGTGACGGGCACGTTCGGTTTCAGCTATCAGATCGATCCGCGAAAGCTCATCTATGCGAAGGTCAGCCGCGGCTATCGGCCCGGAGGCATCAACACGGTCTCGACCGGGGGTGTGGTTCCCACCTACAGCCCGGAGTATGATTTGAGCTTCGAAGTCGGCGCCAAGCTTGACTATAACATCGGCTCCATGCGGGCGCGCACCAACATCGCTGCCTACACCGATCGCTTCACCGACATTCAGGCGAATGTTAATCAGATCGGTCCCGGCGGCGTGGCGGCCGTGATCATAACCAATGCCGCTGAAGCCCGGATCAAGGGTATCGAGCTCGAGCAAACGCTCGTGCCATTTGAAGGCATGACGCTCAACGCAACCTGGGCCTATACGAATGCTCGCTACCTGAACAAGCTCAGTCCGAGTGAATTGGAAACGGCATGTCCGAGCAATCCTCTGACAAATCCGATTGCCGGAATCGGGTTCTGCCCGCTCAACCCGCTGCCGAGCACGCCCAAGCACATGGTCAATCTGGCCGCGCAATATAGCTTGCCGCTGCCGGAGAGCGTCGGTGAGGTGACCATCGGCGGAAGCTTGTATTACCGTTCTGAATTTCCTGAATTTTTTACGCTGCCTGGCCAGCGGGTCGCGCCTCTGACGTTGCTCAACCTCGACGTGACATGGAAGCGGGTTTTCGGGTCCAGGGTCGATGCGACGCTTTTCGCCACCAATGTCACGAACAAGACGTATATCGTGCAGCCAAGCGCGCTTTTGGCGGCATCCTCCTATGGCATTTCCACCGCAACCTATGGCGAACCGCGGATGTGGGGCCTGAAACTTCGCTACAGCTTCGGGGCGGAATAGACTCAAGGGGGCGGTTGTCATTGTCCAGGAAATCACGAGTTTCTTGAGACGGCCCTGACTTCCGCCCCACCCTGTATAGGCCCGGGTGGTTCACTCGGCCTCGCCATCTAAACGTCAGGAATAGGATTGAGATATGGATCGAGAGGCATTTGACGGTTTGGAGATCGAAGTAGATCCCGATGCTCTCCGTCGAAAATACCGGGAGGAGCGCGACAAGCGCCTCCGGCCAGACGGCGCCACTCAATATCTCAGCGCAGAAGGTGACCTGGCGCATTTCAAAGACGATATTTATGCTGAACCCGTAGCGCGCGCTCCGGTCTCGGTCGATGTTGGCGTGGTCATCATTGGCGGCGGCTTCTCGGGATTGCTCGCCAGCGCGGATCTTGAAAAGCGGGGTGTCGAGGACTTCTGCATCATCGAGGAAGCGAGCGATTTCGGCGGCACCTGGTATTGGAATCGTTATCCGGGCCTCGCGTGCGACGTCGAATCCTATTGCTATATGCCGTTGCTGGAAGAGGTCGGCTATATCCCGACCCGCAAATATGCGAGCGGCCAGGAGATTTTCGAACATTGCCAGCGCCTCGGCCACCATTATGATCTTTATCGTCGCGCCTATTTCCAGACGACCGTGACGAGCGTCGCGTGGGATGATGAAAGTGCCCGCTGGATCATCAGGACCAATCGCGACGACGTCTTCAGGGCCAGGTTCCTCATTCGCGCGGGCGGCGGGTTGAACAAGCCCAAGCTTCCGGGCGTGCCGGGGATTGCCCGGTTCAAGGGCCATTCGTTTCATACGGTCCGCTGGGACTATGACTATACAGGCGGTGGGCCGACGGCGGATCTTGTCGGGCTGAAGGACAAGAAAGTCGCGATCATCGGCACGGGCGCGACGGCAATCCAGTGCATTCCGCATCTCGGGGCGTGGGCCAAACAGCTCTATGTTTTCCAGCGCACGCCATCCTCGATCAATGTTCGCGCCAACCGGCCGACCGATCACGAGTGGGCCGGCTCTCTCTCGCATGGCTGGCAGAAGCAGCGCATGACGAATTTCGAGTCCACGGTCAGCGGAATCTACCAGGAAGAGGATTTGGTCGCCGATGGGTGGACCGATATCTTCACGACGGTGTTCAACTTCGCGTCGCCGGACAAGAGCAAGCTTACGCCGGGGGACGTCCTTCAGATGGCGGACTTCAAGAAGATGGAGGCCAATCGAAGGAGAATAGACGAGATCGTCAAGGATCCCGAAACGGCCGAAGCGCTCAAGCCATGGTATAATATGATGTGCAAGAGACCCTGCTTCAGCGATGAATATCTGCAGACATTCAACAGAGAGAATGTGAAGCTGGTCGACACAAAAGGCAAGGGCGTGTCGGAAATCACCGAGAATGCGGTGGTCGTCGATGGTCAGGCCTATGAAGTCGACTGCATCGTCTATGCGACGGGATTCGGCTTCGGCGTCTCAAGCGAAGACCAGATGGGTTATGAAATCTATGGTCGCAATGGTCTGTCGATAACGGAATATTGGGCGAAGGGGCTGAAGACGCTACACGGGATTCACACCAACCAGTTTCCCAACTATTTTGTTACCTTCGGGCCGCAGGGGCCGCTTTCCATCAACATTCCGTTCGCCCTCCAGGCGCAAACCGAGGTGATTGCGGAGATCATTGCGGATTGCGTCAGAAACAAGGTCCGCACGTTCGAAGCGACGCCCGAGGCAGAGACGCGTTGGCAGGAGAAACTCCAGGACAAGGCATTTTCCAGAGCGAAATTCTACGAAGAATGCACACCGTCCTATTATAATGCCGAGGGAACATCGATCGGATTTCTGGATCTGTTCTACTTTGGCGGACCGGTGGATTACACCGAAGTCGTGCGCGATTGGCTGAAGACCGGCGGAATTGAACGGGACATCGAGCGGACATATCTGGAATGACATGCCGTCCGGGCTGCGTCTATCCATTTTGGGATCGTGTGATCCCGCTACGGAATCGCACGGCACATTCCTGAAATCGGGCTTGGTATCCCGGGTTTGTGGTGTCGGCGGGTGATCGGAAGGAAGACATTGAGATGGCGAGATACAGGCTGATCGCATTCACCGATCCGGTCGCAGGCGGGGATCAGGACTATAATGACTGGTATAACGAGGTGCATCTGTCGGATGTCGTCGCGATCCCCGGATTCATCTCCGCCCAGCGCTTCGTTCTGAAAGCCGCCACCGCCGGTGAGATCAGGAACCGGTATGTCGCGATCTACGATATGGAGACCGACGATCCCATGGCGGTGATGGCCGAAATCGGCCGCCGTGCCGGGACCGAACAGATGTTTGTATCCCCGGCGCTGGATGCCGCGTCCGAAAACAGCGGTATCTTTGAGCCCTGTTCGGAAATCGTCCATGCCCCCGGCCATTCGCCGGGCGTGTCGGGTTGATGGCGCCAGTCATGACCGGGCGGGTTTCAGGCAGCCGGTTTCATGGCCAGCGCCTGCTTCTGCGCGGAAGCGAACAAGGCGGGGAGAATATATCATGACCGGGTCCGTTACGACGCCGTCCGCCGACGTGGCGCTCGCGCGGAAGTTCTTCGACGCCATCGAGACGGGCGATATCCAGGCTGTGGTCGACTGTTATGTCGATGATCCAGTGATCTGGCACAACACGGATGGCAAGGAGATGGCGTTGGCCGATCAACTCGCCGCTCTGGGCTTCCTGGATACGCAATATCCCGAGCGTCGTTTCCGGAACCGCCGGGTGAGCGCGTTCGAGGGCGGATTCGTGCAGCAACACATCTTCTGGGGTCGCCATCTGGATGGCCACGACATCGAGTTTCCCGCTTGTGTTGTCTGTCGGACACGGGACGGCCGGATTGAACGTCTGGACGAATATCTGGATTCCGCGCCGTTCAGGGCGCCGGGAGAAAGTCAAAATTGACCGATGCAGCGGCCGGACGAGGTGGCTGTGTCATCGGCAAGAGAGAAATGACGCGCTTTTGACGGCGCCTGCATTGGAGAGGTGAGGTCATGGCAAGGGTAGCCAACAAAGTCGCGATTATTACCGGGGCTGGAACCGGTGTCGGCCGCGCGTGCATGATGTTGCTCGCCGCCGAAGGCGCTCGGGTCGTGGGCGTAGGCCGCACCCGCGCAAGCCTGGATGAGACTATGGCTCACGTGACGGAGGCAGGCGGTGAGGGTCGTGTCGTCGCGGCGGACCTTAGCCTCGATCATGGCGCGCAGGAGGTGGTCGATGCGACGCTCGAGGCTTATGGCCGGATCGACATCCTCATCCATGCCGCAGGCGTGGGCTATAGCTGGCAAGAGAAAAGCCCGGGCAGCATGAACGATGTGGTGAACACGACGCCCGACAAGTGGCGCGAGGTGATCGGCATCAATCTTGACGCATGCTATCTGATGAATCGCGCCGTGCTGACGCACATGATCGGGAATGGCGGGGGCGCGATCGTCAATGTCGCGAGTATCTCCGGTTCTCAGGGTCTGGCCGCGGCACATGCCTATACGGCCGCCAAAGCGGGGATGATCAACCTGACGCGCTCGCTGTGCGTCACCTATGCGAAGCACAATATCCGCGCCAACTGTGTCGCGCCGGGCTTCATCGACACCCCCATGGTCGCCTCGGTGATGAATGTTTTCGAGGATGAGGCCGCCGCCGAGCAGATCGCCCCCATGCGCCGCGCCGCCCGGCCTGAGGAAATCGCCTATGGATGCCTGTATCTCGCATCCGATGAAGCTTCCTATTGTAACGGCTCGGTGCTGGTCATCGACGGGGGCACTTCGGCCCGGCAGTAGGTTCGTGTGGCCAATTGTCGGGGCGCCGCAAGGCCGCGGTCCCGTCGCTGGTCGGCAAGATGGAACATAATCCACGGGAGAGGAGAGGGCATGGCTATCGATTTGACGGGGCCGTCAGGTTTTTCAATGCCGATGGGGGCGTCGCTTTATCCGCCGCCGCCGCATCACTTCCACGGCGCCAAGCTGGCATGGGCAACCTATGAAGCCGATGCTGAGGCGGTCGCGCGGATGCTTCCTCCTGGCGTCAAGCCCGACAGCAGCCCGCCCGTCTGCGAGCTTTGGGTCTGCGACTATCCCTCGACCACCTTCGGACCCTATCTGGAAGCCTATGTCCATGTTCGCGTGGAGCTCGACGGGGTGCGTTATTGGTATCAACCGGTGATCTTCACCAATCGCGAGCCTGCTCTGGCCGCCGGCCGGGAGATCTGGGGCTACGCCAAGAAGCTTGCGACGATGGCATGGCGCGAAGAAGCCGAGCAGATCATCTTCACCATTGAACGGCCGGTGGGCAAACGGCTGGTTACCTTCTCCCTTTCGCGCGACCGGCTCGCCAGCCCGGACGAAGTGGAGGCGCTGCCCATCCTGTCGCTGCGCTATATTCCGCCATCCGATCCGGAGCGTAGTCCGGCCGCCGCCGAACTCGTCAGGTTGGATGTCGAGGCCGGGCTGCATCAGACGCCGGTGCTGGGCGACGTGCTCTGGGCGGGACGCGCCTCGGTCGCATTCGATTCTCCGAGCGAGGTGGACCCCTGGCACCTGTTCAAACCGACGCGGATGCTCGCCGGTCATGTCCAGACCGCCAATTTCTCACTTCCCCTTGGCAAGGTCGTGAAGGATTATCTTGCCGAGGGATTGGCCGATGGAAAAAATGGCTGAAATCAACCGCCAATGGCTGCTGCGTCGCCGTCCGACGAGCAATGTCACCGCGGATGATTTCGAATATTCCGAGACGTCGATACCTGACAGTTCATCGCTGCGGCCGGGGGAACTGATCTTGCGCAACCTGCTGTTCCTCTGTGCGCCGACGATGCGGAACTGGATGGAGCCGCCAGGGAACAGTCTCTACCCCTCCATTGCCATCGGAGACCCCGTCATGGCGCCCGCCGCCTGCGAGGTCGTGGCTTCGGCGCGGGAGGGCGTGCCGGTCGGGATGCGCGTCACCGCCTTTACGAGCTGGCAGGACTATCAGCGCATCGCCGCCGACCATCCCGTGACGCCCGTTCCCGATGGGTTGAGCGTCACCGATATCATGACGACCTATGGGCTCAACGCCCGCACGGCCTATTTCGGGCTCCTCAAAGTGGGCAAGCCGAGGGCGGGCGACACTCTGGTCGTGTCGGGTGCAGCGGGATCGACGGGCTCGGTCGCGGCCCAGATCGGCAAAATCATGGGATGCCGGGTGATCGGCATTGCCGGCGGCGCGCGGAAATGCGCGTGGTTGACCGGGGAATGCGGGCTGGACGCGGCCGTGGATTATCGAAGCGGCGATTTTGAGGGGAAGCTGCGCGAACTGTGCCCGGACGGAATAGACATTTTCTATGACAATGTCGGCGGCGACATATTGCAGGCGGCAATCGAAAATATGGCGAAGTTCGGGCGCATCATACTCTGCGGTCAGATCGCGACCTATACCGAAGGCGGGCCGGCCCGCGGCCCCAACAATATGATGCGGCTGATCTATGGAAGCGTGACGATGCAGGGCTTCCTGCAAGCTGACTATGCAGACGAGACGGACGCCGCGCTCAAGCAATTGCGCCAATGGGTGGATCAGGGACTGATCGTTCACCGCGCCGACATAAGGCCCGGCTTCGAGCGCATTCCGCAAACCTTCGCGGCGTTGTTCGAAGGGGGGAATGAGGGCACCCTGCTGGCGGCGGTCAACTGAGGGAATATTGCCCGGTGGCGCATCCATGGCCATGGGCCGTCCGCGACGCTTCACCGGAATGCTTAGAGTATAGAAGATCGATTGGAGCCGAAACGTCATGCCGTCCCGCCATCTCGTCGACCCCCAAATCCTGCCCATGGTCGAGCAGGCGCCCGCTGTGGTGCTCGATGCCGAACATCTCGCGGAATCCCGAGCCGCGTTGGTGGCCATGGCCGAGATGCTTCCGCAGCCCGCACCGCTGGCGGCCGATCTGACGATGTATGAGGAGCGTGTGCCGGGTCTCGACGGTGCGCCGGATGTGCGTCTGATCATCACCGCTCCCAAAGCGAGCGGTTCCGGAAGGCCCGGGATCCTGCACATCCATGGGGGCGGCTATATCATGGGTTCGGCGGATATGACCGCGCAGATCGACGCGGCCTATGCCGGGGCGTTCGGGGCGGTGTGCGTTTCGGTCGACTATCGGCTCGCGCCGGAAACGCCGCATCCGGGACCCGTCAACGACTGCTATGCGGCGCTCAAATGGCTGCACGAAAATGCCCCGGCGCTTGGCGTCAATCCCGATACCATCGCTGTCACCGGCGAGAGTGCAGGCGGCGGACTGGCCGCCGCGCTTGTACTTTTGGCACGCGACCGTGCTGAGGTGCCCGTCGCCTTCCAGCATCTTATATATCCCATGTTGGACGACCGCACCGCGACCCGCGACGATCCCTCGCCTTTCATCGGCCAGTTCATCTGGACAGAGGATAATAACCGTTTCGGCTGGCGTTCGCTGATCGGCGGGGAACCGGGCGGGGCGGATGTTTCACCCTATGCCGCGCCTGCAAGGGCGGAAGACCTTTCCAGCCTGCCACCGACTTTCATCGCCTGTGGCGCGCTCGATCTCTTTCTGGAGGAGAATCTGGAATATGCGCGGCGGCTGATCCTCGCAGGTGTCTCGACCGAACTGCACATCTATCCCGGCGGGCCGCATGCTTTCAATCTCGTGCCGGATGCGGACATCACCATCGCCCTCGATCGTGACTCCATGGGCGCATTGAAGCGTGCCCTCACGAAGCCATAGGTCGGCGACTGCCAGAAAAAGGATAATCCGATCGATCGGATCGGGACATTGGAAGAAGTGGAAACATGAGCATGTTTGATCTCACGGGCAGGGTCGCGCTCGTCACGGGTGCGGGCCAGAATGTTGGCGCGGGAATCGCCAAGGCGCTCGCCAGCAGGGGCGCTGTGGTGGCTGTAAACGATTATCACGCCGACCGCGCCGAGCGGGTCGTGCAAGAGATAACGGATGCAGGCGGGCGTTCCGTTCCGGCCATATTCGACGTGACCGACCTCGAAGCCGCGACGCGGGTGGTGCAGTCCGTCGCAGAGACTGAGGGGCCGATTGGCATTCTTGTCAACAATGCGGGCAATGCCGGTGCGGCGGCGGTCAAGATGGAACAATTCGTCGATATGGACCCCAAGGACTGGCATGCCACATTCGATGTCAACATCTTCGGCGTGCTCAATTGTTGCAAGGCGACGCTGCCCGCCATGATCGATCAGGGTTGGGGGCGGATCATTACAATCTCGTCGGCTTCCGGGTTAAGGGGAACTGACATCGGGGTGTCGGTTTATTCGGCGGCAAAGGCAGGGGCTCTGGGCTTCACCCGGGCGCTCGCCGCCGAAGTCGGCAAATCGGGAGTTACGGTCAACGCGATCGCCTTGGGCATGATCCCTCCCTACGAGATCAAGGCGTCCGATCCGGTGCTTGGAGAACGCATCGCATCGATCGTCGTCGGCCGGGCCGGGACGCCGGACGATCCGGCGGCGCTCGCCGTCTATCTTGCCTCCTCCGAAGCGTCGTGGATGACCGGCGATACCATCCTTCTGAATGGTGGCAGTTATATGCGGTAAGCGCGGCGCCGCGCCTGTCGATGCGGATCAGGTCCGGCGGCTGCGCCGGTCCTGTGAGGCTCGGTCGGGAGCAATGCCTCCTCAGGAGAGGGGTTGGAAAGCGCCATAGGATCCGCGCAAGAACAGAAGCGGCTGGTCGGCACGCTCGATCTCCAGCGCGGCGATCCGCCCCAGAACCAGTTTATGATCTCCTGTCGCAACCTCATCGTGAAGCGCACAGTCGATCCACATGACGCAGTCGTCGAGGATAGGATGCCCCGCCGGGGAAAGGCGATGTGTCACGCCCTCGAACTTGTTGCCGCCGCGCGCGGCAAATTGGCGGCAAAGATTCAATTGGTGGCTGCCGATGACATTCACGCAAAAGCTGCCACAGGCGCGGATCCTGGGCCAGCTTGTCGAACCATTGTCGGGAAAGAAACCGACCAGGGCCGGATTCAGCGATACCGAAGTGAATGATCCGACGGCTAGGCCGAACAGCTCGCCTTCGGCGTTACGCGCCGTAACAATGCAAACGCCCGTCGGATAATGTCCAAGCACGTGCCGAAAATGTGCCGCATCTATCGTTACTTCGTTTGCAATCATTTCATTCTCCTGTCGATTGCTTCCGCGCTCGGGCGACAGCCTTTTTAGAGGTCCGGTAAATTCCCGCTTTGATATCAGCGGTCCGCCGGGCCATGTTGCGATAGGGGTCAGGTCTTTTGCAGGGAGCCGAAGAAGTTCGGCGCGCGCTTTTCGCGAAATGCTTCGACGCCCTCTTTGTAATCGGGTGACATGAAGGCCATCGTTTGCGCATATCCTTCATATTCGAGCATTTGCTCCAGTGAAGAACTGCTGGACATATTGAGCAAGGTCTTGGTCATGGCGTTGGCCGTCGGCGAGGCATTCGCAATTTCAAGCGCAAGCTGGCGTGCGACAGGAAGAACGTCGTCATGCGGCACCACACGATTGGCCAGCCCGATACGGCTGGCTTCCTCTGCATCGACTTTCCGACCCGTGAGACACAGTTCCTTTGCCATGTTGGGCCCGACCGCTCGCGTCAGGAAATAAAGCCCGCCGAGGTCCGGTACCAGTCCAAGCCTGGTAAAGGACTGGTGGAACGATGCCCTTTCGCTCGCCACGATGAAGTCGCATGCGAGGGCAAGGTTGCACCCGGCGCCGACCGCGACTCCATTGACCGCGGCGATGACGGGTTTTTCGAGTCTGTGCAGCGGTTCGAGAACCTCCTTCAGGATCCATCGATGTCGTGTCCTCCGGTCGACGGGCGTCATGTGGTCGCGCGGCACCTTCAGGTCGGCGCCGGCGCAAAACGCCCGCCCGGCACCGGACAGGATCATGCATGCGGCTTCCTTGTCTGACCGGATACGATCCAGCGCGTCACTCAACTCGCGATATAGCTCGTCCGTCAGCGCGTTCATCGCGGCGGGCCGATTGAGGGTCACGGTGACGATCCGATCCTCGACATCATAGGTGATGAAATGATAATCCATTCGTTCCTCCAAGCTCGAAAACCCGCCAGGCTGCTGGTTTGAAATCAGGTGCCTGGGACATAGGGCTGTATTTGGCCTAGCGTCCCTTCCATTGCGGATTGCGCTTTTCGGCGAAGGCGCGCGGCCCTTCTTTGGCATCGTCGCTTGCCATCACGACCTGCATGCGTTCGCGCGACAGACGCCTTAGTTCCGCGTCGGAGCGATCGCCCGCCAGACGTCCGATGGAGAGCGATTCGCGAACGGACAGCGGAGCATTGGCCTGGATAGTGCGCGCCAGCTCCAGTGCCGCTTCAATGACATCGCTAGAGTCGACCAAGCGATTGACCATGCCATGCCGTTCCGCGAATTCCGCGCCGAACTTTTCTCCGGTCGCCAGCAATTCCAGCGCGATATTGCGCGGCAGGGTGCGGACCAGACGCGAGGCTCCACCGCCATTCGCCATAAGCCCCCGCCTGACCTCGGGCAGTCCGAATGCGGAACCTCGACTGGCGACGATCATGTCGCAAGCGAGGCAAAGTTCCGTCCCGCCCCCCAAGGCGGCTCCATCGACTGCGGCGATCCATGGTTTTTGCCTGATGGCATCAACGAATCCGCCAAAGCCACTGTCGTTCGGCCGCAGTTCAGCCACCCGGCCCGCCGCCACGACCTTGAGGTCGGCGCCGGCGCAGAACATCCCGGGGGTCGAGGACGCGAGGATCGCCACTCTGAGGGCCGGTTCCGCTTCGATGCGTGCCGTCGCCGCCGAAAGGGCGAGGGCGGTCGCGCCATCGATGGCATTGCGTACCTGCGGACGGTTGAACCGCACGAGCGCGATGTGGTCGTCGATGACGTCGAAAAGCAACGGCTCGTCTGTCTCTATATCGCTCATATCAGCCTCATTGGGGTGTGTATGCCGACAGGCCGAGAATGGCGCGGCGTCGGAGCCATAGGCTGGGACGATAGCGGTCGGAGCCGGTGATCGCCTGCAACTGGACAAGAATGGCGTGACATGTGGCCACGCCGAGCTTCTCCGCCCATTCCAGCGGGCCGAGGGGATAGTTCTGGGCCAGCTTCATGGCGGTGTCGATATCGGCGGGACTGCCGACGCCGATCTGCGCCAGTTCGCAACCGAGATTGGCCACCATCGCCAGGACGCGCTGGAGCACAAATCCTGGCGAGTCCTGAATGATTTCGACCGTGAAACCATGTTCGCGCAGCCATTGCGCAACCTGTTGGGCTTTCGGTGGGCCTCCAATGGCGTTCATGACGGTCAGATGCTTTCGCTCGACCGCGGTAAAATCCACCGCGACAGTGTTCGCGGGATCGAGGTCGAGCCGATGGCAGACTGTCGCGCAATCCTCGCCCACCGGCGCGACAAGGTCGACGTCGACGCCTTCGACAAGCTTCGTCGCCGCGCGCAAGGCTTCCCAGGCAGGCTCAGGTCCGATCAGCCGGGGGCGAAGTATTCCCCCGCCAGCGGCACCCGGGACCGGCGTTTCCATGCGGCCTTCGCCATAGTCGAAAAAGCCCTGCCCGCTCTTGCGGCCGAAATTTCCGGCTGCGGCGAGAAGGGCATGCTGCGTTGTCGTCCGCAGCCGTTGATCGTGCTGATAGCCTTCGTAGATGAACTGTGTCACCGGATAGTTGACGTCGATTCCCGTCAGGTCCATCAACTCGAAGGGCCCCATACGAAAGCCTGCGCCGTCGCGCATGATGCGGTCTATCGTAGCAAAGTCGGCGACCCCTTCCTGGGCGATGGCAAGCGCTTCCGTCGTATAGGCCCGTCCTTGCAGGTTCACCAGAAAGCCTGGGCCGTCCTTCACGGTAACGGGCACCTTGCCGAGCCTGAGCGAAAGGCGGTGGGCCGCTTCGCCCACCTCGCTGCTTGTCCCCGGGGCGATGACCACTTCCACCAGTTTCATCAGCGGCACGGGATTGAAGAAATGCATGCCGCAAACCCGTTCCCTGTTGCGGCATTTCGCGGCAATCGCCGCAACCGAAAGCGACGAGGTGTTGGTCGCCAATATGCATTGCGCACTGACGATGTCTTCGAGATCGCTGAACAGGGCCTGCTTGGGCTCGAGGCGCTCGATGATGGCTTCGATCACCACCTCGCAGGAGGCGAGATCGGCGATATCGGTCGATGTGCTGAGGCGGCCGCGGATGGTATCAAGCCGTTCGCCCGGAATGGCGCCCTTTTCGACCATCCGCGCGAGCCGGCCGTGTATGTCCTGCACGGCGCGGTCCAGCGCGCTCTGGTCCTTGTCGATCAGAACGACCGACATGTCGCTTGTCAGGCCGACTTGGGCGATGCCCGACCCCATCGGACCGGCTCCAACAACGCCCATCGAGCTTATATCATTCATTGATTTAACCCTTCTTCGCGATCTTTAACTGACCGCCGTTGCCAGTGCTGCCGCGTTGCCGTGGCGGCCACGATCTGTCGCAGTGGCGATCTGTCTTCGCGAAGTTCTTTCCGGCCCAGCGAGGCAGCCCATTCGGTCATGGTTCAGTTCCTCCCGCCGATGAGGCCCCTGGCGATGACCTGCGCCTGAATCTCGGCGGCGCCCTCGAAAATGTTGAGGATGCGGGCGTCGCACAGCACGCGGCTGATCTCGAACTCCGTGGCGTAGCCGTTGCCGCCGTGGATCTGGAGCGCCGCGTCGGCGTTCGACCATGCCGCGCGCGCGCCAAGCAGCTTGGCCATGCCCGCCTCGATGTCGCAGCGCTTGCCCGAATCCTTGGCGCGCGCGGCCTCGTAAGTCAGCTCGCGTGCTAGCACCATGTCGACCGCGCTCATCGCCAGCTTGTCGGCAACGCGCGGGAAATGGACAATCGCCTTGCCGAACTGCTTGCGGTTCAACGCATAGTCGAGTCCCAGCTCGAGCGCGCGCCGGGCCACGCCGACGGCGCGGGCGGCGGTCTGGATACGCGCGCCCTCGAAGGTGCGCATGAGCTGCTTGAAGCCCTGTCCTTCCTCGCCGCCCAGCAGGGCATCGGCAGGCGCGCGCATGCCGTCGAACGACAGCGCATATTCGCGCATGCCGCGATAGCCGAGCACCTCGATCTCGCTGCCGGCCATGCCCTCGGCCGGGAAGGGGGCATCGTCGGTGCCGCGCGGCTTGGGAACCAGCAGCATCGACAGGCCGGCATAGCCTTTGGCGTCGGGCAGGGTGCGCGTCAGCATGGTCATCAGGTCCGACCGGCTGGCGTGGGTGATCCATGTCTTGGCCCCCTCGATCACCCATTCGCCGTTCCCATCCTGCCGCGCGCGTGTGGTCAGGCTGCCAAGGTCGGAGCCGACATCGGGCTCGGTGAACACCGCGGTGGGTAAAATTTCGCCGCTGGCGATCAGGGGCAGCCAATGCGCCTTCTGGGCGTCTGTTCCGCCCAGCACGATCAGTTCGCCCGCGATTTCCGAACGCGTACCAAGCGAGCCGGTGCCGATCCAGCCGCGCGACAGTTCCTCGGTGATGAGGCACATCACCAACTTGCCGAGGCCCAGCCCGCCGAACTCCTCCGGGATGCAGACGCCGAAGGTGCCGAGTTCGGCCATGTGCCGTACGGTCTCGTCGGGGATCAGCGCATTGGCCAGATGCCATTGGTGGGCATTGGGGATGATCTCGGCATCGGTGAACCGGCGATACTGGTCGCGGATCGCGTCAAGATCGCCGTCGTGGAAGGTCTCGGACGGCCAATGGCCCGCAGCCAGCATGGCCGCGACTTCAGCGCGCAGCGTCGCAAGATCGCCGTGGATCACGCCGAGCGAAGCCTCGCGCAGCGCGGACGCCGCCTCGCCAAGGTCCAGATCGCCGGGACGGAAAATCTCGTTCTGGCCCATCGGCAGGCCGCCGATCAGTTGCGCGACGGTTTCGGCGAAAGCGAGATGCGCGATCTTTTCGTCGAGTGGGTTAGCTTTGCCATTGGCTGCGAGCCAGCCATGGACCGCCTCCAGGGCGGCGACCGATGTCGCGACCCAGGCGAAGCCATGCGCGGCGCGCTGCTCGACATCGATGCTGCGGGCCTCAAGTCGTTTGCGCAATGCGGAGAGGGCCGCTTCGCGATAGGAGTGTGCGCCCTCCAGAGCCTTTGCCAGTTTCGGCATTATGCTGCCCTAACAAGGCGGCCGATGACGCCTGAGGGAAGGTTGAGGCGCCGGCTGATTATTTCCGCGCCATGCCGGCGATTGCGCGGGGCGGGGCGGGGCGCCCCGCGTTCCCGCTGCGGCGCTGAAGCGATCGAGCGCCCGCAGCGGAATAGCGGCGCTTGCCGGGCCTGGGGGCTGCGCAGAGGATGGCCGTCGATTCTGTCGTAAGCGAACGTCTGCTGCAGTATGAGGATGGCGTCTGTACGAATCGATGAAGGGGTTTTGGGTTCAGCGTTATATTGAAGCATCGCTCATCCTATTGTGCATGCGGTGGCCTGGTCCGGCTGTTTGGCATCTGGAGGAGAAACCGCGGGAACTGGCGCCTGGGCCCGTGGCAGGGCGAGAAGGGCACCGAAGGTCGAGCGCTTGATAAATTCCTCTGGACGGCCTAAGATGTACCATATATAAGACACGTATTCTGTATATAATACCATGTCAGACGCATCGGGAGCTGTCAATTTGATTGTCCAACCTACACCTCCTTCGCCGGCTCCGGCGGTGACGAGTGTCGTCAAGATTTTGGGGCTTTTGCTTGAGGAATCTCCTCGCTGGCTGAACGCTTCGGAAATCGCGCGCCGGTGCAATCTGTCGAAAGCGAGCACGCACAGATTCCTGCTCGCCCTTCTGACGGGCCACTTTGTCATGCGTAATCCGGAAGACCTGACCTACACGCTGGGATCGGCGCTGATCGCGCTGGGCGCGGCTTCGGCTGGCGAGGGGCCTGTGCTTCAATTGGTGCGCAATGCTCTGAGCGAGTTGGCTACTGAAACCGGAATGAACGCCGAGGCATTTCAGGTGATGCCCGATGCTCAGATCATCTGCATTGCCACTTGTGCGGGCCCGGGGCCGGTCGCAATCAACCGTTCCGTCGGATCGCGACTGCCCCATTTTCCGCTGGTCAACCTTCTCCAGATCGCATGGAGCAGTGAAGCGGGATTGCAGCGCCTCCAGGGGGCCGCCCTCAGGGATGGAGACAGGGGTTCCGTGGAACTCACGCCTGAGCTGGAGGAAGATATCCGATGGGTTCGGTCCCACGGATATACATGGGCAGTATCCGCGGGTGACAATGCAAGCGGGAATCTCGACCAGATCAAGGGTTGGCTGAAGGAAGCCGGCTCGCTCGGTATAGGACGATCATCGGAACAGGGACGGGAAGCGCAGCTCAACGAGATTCTGAGATTCACCGAAGCGAGAAAGACGACCACCGCCACGCGCGTATATCAAGTCCCGACCTTGGGCATTGCAGCGCCGATCTTCGACGTCAACGGCGAGACCCAACTGCAACTGTGCGTCATATCCCTGCTTGCTCAGGTTCAGCCCGACGGCTTGCCCATGATCGGAGAAATCGTGAAGAAAAAGGCCGACAAGCTTACGGCGGTCCTGGGCGGAACAATGCCCAGAGCGCTCTAACCTGGGCTCGCGCAAACTCTTGATCATTCCGGGCGTTCCAAACCGCGCGTAAGCGAGGTCTGATATGCCGCCGCGCGACGCCCGTCATGCTTGTCTCGGGCAGGAAGCTCTCCGCGAGATCGCCTTGGCAGAATGATAATCACATATCCGGGGCCAGTTGACCGACCGGTTCAAGGCAGCGAGTCAGGGGCGGCGCGCTGACCGCAGCCATCACCTCTGAGAAGGCCTCGCGCCCCAGCTTCTTTCCAGAAGCCTCATGGTCGGCGAGAGACCGCCAATGTTCAATGAAGATGAATGTATCGGGCGCTTTTTGATCCTGAAAAAGCTGCAGGTCCACACATCCTTCCATCGCGATCACCTTTTGCGCCAGCAAGATAAGCGCCGATTTCAGCTCATCTTCTCGACCGTTGATGGCGGTCATCTGGTAATGCCGAATTACCGTCATCGCTTTCTCCTTATCGCTGGAAGCCGCAGGGCGACAGCCGACCGCGCTGCTCATCCTCCCTGCCATTTTCGCGCTTTTCATGCATAATCCGCCGTGCCGCCCGATGTCCGCGTTTGTTGCAGGGCCTCGCCGTTTCTAGCGGGGCCGGCGCAGATCGAACTCCAAAATTCTCCGAAGATTAGGCAGCCATTTTTTTCGCGAAAGAGGGATGCCCACATGCCGCCATGTCTTTCGCGCCTTTGCCAATTGGAGGATGGCAGGCGAGCCTAGCTCGGTTAGGGCAGCTATCTTGCCTCGAGAGTGGAGTTGCTCGAGAGTCGGGATGTTCGGCACTTTTGGAGAGCATTCGGTGGATAAAAGAAAGATGCAGATGAAATTTGGCGCGATGATGCCGCCGTGGCATGCGCCGGGTCAGAATCCGACCCGTGCCCTGCATCATGATCTCGAACTGATCCAGCATATGGACCGTCTTGGTTATGATGAGGTCTGGATCGGAGAGCATCATTCGGGCGGGTATGAAATTATCGGTTCGCCGGAAGTTTTTATCGCCACGGCAGCCGAGCGTACGCAGCATATCAAGCTTGGCGCCGGGGTGGCGTCGCTCCCTTATCATCACCCCCTGATCCTGGCCGACAGAATGGTTTTGCTTGACCATCTGACGCGCGGTCGCGCCATGTTGGGGATGGGGCCGGGCTCGCTCGTGACCGACTCGCGCATGATGGGCATGGACTATTCGCAGCAGCGTCGGCGAATGGAGGAGGGCGTTGCGGCGATCACCCACCTTCTGCGCAACGACGAACCGCTGACGATGGAAACCGACTGGTTCAAGCTCCAGGATGCGCGGCTGCAGCTCTCGCCCTATACCAAGCCTTGCTTCGAGCTGGCGGTCGCCGCCGTGCGCTCGCCGACCGGTCCGCGCCTGGCCGGCCAATATGGAACCGGCCTGCTGGGCGTTTCCGCCACCGACGATCTGGGAGGCTTCGACTATTTGAGCGACACGTGGAGCGTCGTCGAAGAGTCCGCCGCCGTGTCGGGGCAGAAGGTGGATCGCAGTTCGTGGCGTCTGGTGGCGCCGATGCATCTGGCGCCGACCGTCGATCAGGCGATCGAGGAAATGAAATATGGCTACGCGAATGAATTGCGTTTTTCCTCGACCGGGCCGTTCCGGGTGCCCGGTGCAAAGGATATCGAAGAAGTCCTGGCAACCACGGATCACGAAACCCTGTGCCGGCAGGCCAACGACAGCGGCTATGCGGTGTACGGAACGCCGGATATGGCCAAGGCCCAGATCGAGCGGCTTTGGAACAAGTCCGGAGGATTTGGGACATTGTGCCTCCTGTTGACCGAGGTGGCCGATCCGGCTGCGACCGTTCGCTCGCTCGAATTGTTCGCGCGGCAAGTCATGCCGGAGTTCCAAGGTTCTATGCACCGTCCCCAGGCCGCTTGGGACGATCTCTACGGCGACAGGGCGAACGTTTCCGCGGAGTTTCGTGGAGCGCAGGACAAAATGATCCAGAAATATCGCAAATAAGGCAGTGGGATAGGAAAATATTCGGCCAGCGAATAGGCAAATGGCCGCGCCCGGGCGGGTCATAGCTGAACTCACACCCTGGGCGGACAAGTCGATAGGCCGATCGATCTTCGGCGATGTGCCGCCTGTATCGACCTGTGAGCGTTTGGAACCGGATCGGCTGCCTGCCCTTGGCGTGTACGAGCGATGCAGTGCGATCTTGACGACGACAGGCCTTGCAAACGCTCGTCCTCGACCTCCCGCGTAGAGAAGAAATGATGCCGTCATGGGGGGATGCCCGCCATGACGGCTTTTTTCTGTTGAACCATCCACGACTCCTCCAGATGGAAATATAGTTCCGTCAGAACGAAGTATCGTTCGGAGCCGCGCGAAGAGCCATAAATGCATATGCCGATGTCGGCCACGCATTGGCTGCCCGGAACATTATGGCTGAACATCCTCGTTGTTATTCGAACCCCTTCAATACGGGGCGCTTGGGCATGGAGCCTCGGAGAGTGATTTGCGCGGCGAAAGCACCAGGCAGGACGCGATAGCAAGATAACAACGAGGGGACTCAATATGCAGGTTTCTAAAGGTGCGAAGCTCCCGGGCGTCAGCGTTTTGCCGTTCGTCTTGATCTTTACGGTGGCGGCGCCGGCTTTTGCGGAGGAAAACCGGCAGGGGTCTGCGACGGCAGAGGAAGGATCTCCCGCTCCTGACCCGAACAAGGCTTCGATCGAGTTGGAAGACATCGTGGTGACGGCGCGCAGGCAGACAGAATCCCTGCAGTCCGTTCCAGTGTCGGTCACGGCGATTTCAGGTGAAGCGCTTGCCGCCGAAGGCGTGAGGAACGTGATCGACCTGCAATTTCACACGCCGGGGCTGACAACCGTTGGCGCGGGAGGAAGCCGTACCCAGACAAACTTCGCGATGCGCGGCCAAACACAAACCTATGGGGGCGCTTTCGCCGGCGTGGCTTCCTATTTCGCCGATATACCGATCATCAGCCAGGCGACCGCATCGTTTCTGGATCTTCAAAACGTCCAGGTATTGAAGGGGCCGCAGGGAACGCTGTTCGGCCGCAATACCACCGGAGGGGCGGTCCTCTTCGCCCCGCAGCGTCCCACCCTCGAATTGGGCGGCTACGTCATGGCGAAATTGGGAAATTACCAGCTTAGGCAGGCCGAAGCCGCGCTGAACCTGCCGGTGGTTTCCGATGTGCTGGCGGTGCGCCTCAACGCGCAGAGGATCAAGCGTGACGGCTACACGCTCAATCTCACGGATGGCACCTATCGCGACAACGTCAACAGTCAAGCCTATCGCGGCAGCGTGCTTTTCACGCCCTCCGATGGCTTTTCGAATTATCTGGTCGCGGAATATTCGAGAGTTAATGATAGCGGCGGGTCGTTCATGATGAATGCGGTGCGGCCGAATTCATTGGTCGCCCAGATTTACCCGGACACATTGCAATATGTCGAAACGCAGAATGCGCGCGGCCCGCGCGTAATCGAGTCCGATGTCGGTACATTCAACAAGAGCAAGCAGCTCGTAATCGTCAATGAAACATCTTATGAGGTGTCTCCGGATTTTTCCTTGAAGAATATTTTCGGATACCAACGGTTCGATCAGAATTTCGTTACCGATCAAGACGGAAGCTCGTTCAATATTCTGTGGTTCCCGCAATCGGTCCATATCAAGCTCGTGACGGATGAGTTGCAACTGTCCGGAAAGGCGCTGAATGGCAATCTCTCCTTCATTGGCGGCCTATATTACGAGCAACTGTCGCCGACCGGGATCACCGCCATCCGTGCGCAGATATTCGGCAACCCGAACGGCATCGCGTCGAACCAGCGCAGCGATGGCAGCAAGGCCGTATACGGACAGGCAACCTATGACCTGAGGGATATCCTCCCCGACCTCAAGTTTACCGCGGGTGCCCGCTATACATGGGATACCCGAAAGCTTGACCTGCTTGACGGAACGCCGGACCTGATCGCGAAATTCAAGGCTCTCACCTATAATTTCAGCCTGGATTATCGTATCAACCCCGGTGTTCTGGTCTATGTCGCGACGCGTCGCGGGTATAAGAGCGGGGGCTTCAACGCCCATGCGCCCACGCCGGAACTGACCGCTTTTCAGCCGGAATATATAACGGACTATGAAGCCGGCTTGAAAGCGGATTGGCATCTGCAGGGCATGGCAGGCCGAACGAATATCAGCATATATACCGGAAACTACAGCGATATTCAGAAAAACGAGGCTATTCCGGTCAATGGTCAGCTTTTGACGGCGACGTTGAACGCGGCGAGCGGTACGATCAGGGGCGCGGATTTCGAAACGAGCATTCGTCCCGCATCCTGGCTGAATCTGTCGGCCTTCTATTCCTATACCGACGCCTTCTATAAATCCTTTCCGTCGCCGGAAGGCGATGCGACGGCCTCAGAATTCGCGAATACGCCCAAGACCAAGCTTGGAGCGACGGCCGAGATCACGGCTCCTCTGCCTGACGATCATGGCAGCCTGAGTTTCCGCGCGAGCTATTATCATCAGAGCCATCAGTATTTTTGGGACCTGAATTTCAACAATCCCGAATCGCGCGCGCCCGGTTACAACCTGGTGAACTTGCGGGCTGAATGGTCGAATATCGGCGGCAAGCCGTTGTCGGTCGCCATCTTTGGGACCAATATATTCAACACAAAATATATGCAGCAGGGTAATCCGCTGGCGGTTGCCCTGGGGTTCAACAGCGTCGCATATGGAGATCCGCGCATGTATGGTGCCGAACTGCGGTTCGACTTTTGACCGGAGACCGAGGGGCGCCCGGAAGGTCGAGGGCGGCGATGCGAGCGGGCGAGCCGCGCGACGGCGAAGGACGCCGCCGTGGCGATAGGGCGCGGCGACCAAAGTCAGGGGAGTTCAAACTGGTCCGATGCGGGTTGCGCATTGGGACGCGCGGATTGGTTATGGAAGCATCGGCGTGGCGGCAGTAGCTTGCCCGCCGGCGGACGATGATCGGGACGTTCCCGGCGATCCGCCTCATCCACCGATGACAAAAAGCCCAGAGGGACAATGAATACCGGCCATGCCTAAAGACGTTCTCGATCCACGGCCGCGCGCCTCGAAGGAGGTTAAGCTCACGCAAATCCGCGAGGACCGGGAACGGCTTCGGTTGCGCTGGCATGCCGAAGGCTTCTATGGACAGGAAACCATCGGCGATATTCTGCGGATCGGCGCGCAAACCTATCCTGACGCGAAACGGCACTTCTACTCCGCCGAAAGGCCGGAGCGCGTGTTCACCTTACACGAAAGCTATCATCTGAGCCTGACCTACGCCGCGCGCTTGCAGGCGTTGGGAATCGGGCCGGGGGACGTCGTCGCGGTCCAGATGCCCAATTGGTGGGAAGCCGTGATCCTGAGCCAGGCGATCATCATGGTGGGCGCGGTTCTATTGCCCATCATACCCATTTATGGGACGGGAGACCTGCAATATATTCTGGCGACCGCCAAGGCGAAGATGCTGATCGTACCCCAGCGGACGCGCAATATCGACTTTCTGGAGCGCCTGGAATCGCTCGGTTCCCTGCCTGATCTGGAACATATCCTGATTGTTGGCGAGGAAGTCCGTCGCGGGGCCATGAACTGGGATCAGTTCCTCGCTATTGCGCCGCCGCCACTGAAAACGGTCGATATTTCCCCCGACAGCATCTGCCTGTTGATGTTCACATCGGGAACGACATCCGCGCCCAAGGGCGTCAGACATACCCACAATACGCTGATCGCTGAGACGAAGACCTTCCCCCTTTACCGTCCCGCCGATCCGGAGAATCCGCTATTTCTGTCGGCGGGGCCTTTCGGTCATATCGGCAGCGCTCTGGAACTGATCAGGGGATCGCTGACGGGAAACAGCAATATTACGCGCGACCGATGGGACGCAGAGGCATGTCTGGACCTGATCACGCGGCTCAAACCATGCACCAGCAACGGCGTGCCGTTTTTCATGCTCACGCTGTTCGACCTTGTGGACAAGGGCCTGGGAGACATCAGCAGCCTGAAATATTTCACAATGGGCGGGACATCGATCAGCCCGTCGCAAATCCTGCGGCTTGAAGAAGCGGGAATTACGGGCCTGCGGACCTATGGGGCCACGGAAATGCCGACGATCTGCGCGGGTCGCAAGGAAGATCCGATCGGGAAGCGGGCTTATACCGAAGGCCGGCTTCTGCCGGGCGTCGAGGTCCGGATCGTCGATGACGAAGACAATGACGTCGCCGATGGAACATCCGGCGAGTTGCTGGTGCGCGGGCCAGATCTCTTCGTGGGCTATCTCGATGAGACGCTTGATCTCGACGCATTCCTGCCCGGCGGATGGTTCCGCACCGGCGACATTGTCGTGCGGGACGCAGAGGGATATCTCACCATCGTCGACCGGAAGAAGGACATCATCATCAGGGGGGGCGAAAATCTTTCCTCGAAGGAGATTGAAGACGCCCTGTGCGGCCATCCCGCGATCTCGGAAGCCGCCGCGATCGGCGTGCCGGATCCCCTATATGGCGAAAAGGTCTGCGCCTTTGTCTCTCTGCGCCATGGCCAATCGATAAGCCTCGCGGCGGTACAGGCTCATTTCGTCGAACTCGGACTGGCCAAGCAGAAAATTCCGGAACAAATCGAAATCGTTCAGGATTTTCCCCGAACGCCGCGAGGCAAAGTGAAAAAGACCGATTTGCGGGCTTTGCTGCAGCCGCACCCGGCTTGAGATATTTCGCCTGATAGGCCCGAATTTCCGCATCAATGAGCGCGTTCCTGACGGATTTGGCCCGACAGATTTGGAGAATGATCCCGTGACACCCAAGCTTCGTTTCGAAAACAAGGTCGCCGTCGTGACTGGCGCCGGCCGCGGGATCGGTCGTGCCGAAGCCATACTGCTTGCGGCCAATGGCGCGAAGGTGGTCGTCAACGATCTGGGCGGCGCGCCGACCGGTGGAGGCGGCGACAGGTCGTTCGCAGAAAACGTCGTAAGCGAAATCATTGCCGCGGGCGGCGTGGCGGTAGCCGAAACGTCCAGCATCTCCAGCATGCAGGGGGGGCAAGCGGTGATCGACGCCGCGCTCGACAATTTTGGGCGACTGGATATTCTGATCAACAATGCCGGAATTCTGCGGCCGTCCAAGGTGCAGGACCTCTCCGAAGAAGATTGGGACGTTGTTCATGACGTCAATCTGAAGGGCTATTTCGCGACGATCCGTGCGGCGGCTCGTATATTCATCGAACAGCGCACCGGCGGCGCCATCGTCAATACGAGTTCGGCGTCAGGTCTCGGGCATTATGGCATGTCGGCATACAGCGCCGCCAAGGAGGGGGTTGTCGGTCTGACGCGCTCGGTCGCCCGGGATCTTGGGCAATTCGGCGTTCGCTGCAACGCCGTTCGCCCCTCTTCTGCGATCACCAATATGAAGATACCGCTGTTGGAGCAGCTGATGGCCGAATCCGTCGAATTGGGAATGACGGGAATCTGGAATCGCACGGCTCGGTCGATGATCCCGTCCCGGCCGGAACATGCGGCCGCCTTGGCGGTCTGGCTGTGTACCGACGCCACGGCGCATGTGAGCGGACGCGAATTCTATGTGCAGGGCGGCGAAATCGGACTTTTTCCCGAGGTCGAAGTGATGCGGTCGACATTCAACCCAGCCGGGTGGGATCTTGAGAGTCTCGACGATCCAGGCGTTACCGAGCAGTTGGTCGGCGACGTCAAGAACAGCTGTGTGCGGATGCCGTAGGGATTAAGCCCGCCGGTCGAGGCGATCATTGTGTTGCTCGAGCAGCGCAGGGATCAGCCTGACGAATTTCCATAACTTCTGGAACGCGCTGCATTCAATCGGGCGCAGGGATAGGTACCGCTTGGTGTGCCATCGGTCCGCCTGCCCAATTACGAAAGCCGCCCTTGCCGGCGGAGGTGGACACCGGGCGGGGATTGCAAACTGCACACCGTGATCCGCGGCGTTCAAGACTGTCCCGACAAGCGCTTCATCGAGCGCTCGTTGAGCATCTGCGCGTCCATTGGAGCGGCGCTCCACGAGCAACGCCAAGGACGAGTTGACACCCGCCCATATCTCTGCGACATAGGACCAATAGCGGAACATAGATTCCGTATATGAGACAAGGAAGAGGAGCATGGCATATGCACATGAATTTTCATGCCTTTCCCTCGCCCCGTCGCCGGAACGGAGGCAAGTCGGTTTGCTCGACCTTCGCAGGCGATCGCGCCTCCATCTTCCGGATAGAGCCTGATATTCTCGGCCTCGGCAAAGCCCGGCGGACATCACTCGGGCTGATGGGGCCGAAGAGGGCGACGATCGAGCCTTTCGGAGCAAGGCGAGGGAAGAAGATGTCTCGGCCTTTGAAAGGATTGAGCTGCATCCAGGGGAGGCGGGCAGTGTCGCCGCGCTCTTCCCAGGCTCGGAACAATGGAATGGTGCTGTCATGAGATTGGATTTTGATCGCGTCCTCAAATTCGCCGTGGTCGCGCAGGAATTGTCGTTCACGCGGGCTGCCGACCGCTTGTGTACGGACCAGCCGTGGTTATCGCGACAGATCATGCAGCTGGAAGGTCGGCTTGGGTTTGCGCTGTTCAAGCGGGAAGCCAGCCGGATCTATCTGACGCCGGATGGCGAGGAATTCTTGGCCTATGCTGAAAAACTGGCCGAGATCAGCGAGTCAACCACACGCAAGGCAGAGGAGATGCAACGCCGGCGGAGGCTGAATCTGCGGATCGGTGTGGCGCGTTTTACATACTGGTTTCAGGCGAGAAACATGCTTCTCGAGGAATATAAGGCCGTCCGGTCGGGGGTGAACCTGGATCTCACCGCCACGGAGACGACCGAGGGCGTGCTGGAAATGTTGCGCAACTGGACCGTCGACGTCGGACTTGTAATGGGTCCCGTCGGCGAGCCGGATATGGAGGAATTGTGTCTTGAACGCGGCCACACGACATTGTCGATCCCGGAAGAGGATCCTCTCGCGGCGGCTGAATCGGTAGCGCTCTCGGATCTGCGTGGTCGCAGGGTTGTCGTCACCCCGGTGTCGAATACCGCCCGGCGCGACTTCATCTACGGATGGGTCGACAAGGTGGGCGCCATACCGGTGATGGTTCCTGAAGGGCATGCCTTCATGGCCGACGCTGCCGAGCGCGAAAGACTATTCTTCATCAATCTGGCTCCCGGCGAGAAGAACCTCCCGCGCTTTGTGAGACGCCCGATTCACGGCCCGAAGCCGCGCGCCCATCTCTATCTGGTCAAACGCAAGGGGATAACGTCGCCGGCGATGGATCGCCTTTGGCGCCTCGGAGAGGAACTGGCGATGCAACAGGAGGAAGCGCAAGGTGCAGCCGATCGGGTGCTTCAGCCGGCATTGTGATCTGGAGGTGCGTCGCCGATATTCATGATGTCGCCGCCTCCGCAACGGGAGATCGCTGAAGCCACCCAACCGGGGATGGGCGGCATCGGGACTTCGGCCGGGTCGTCGCAGGACACGCCCCTGCGACGCAGGGAAGACTATGTTCGACCAGAGCTGTGTCATCGCCGCAGTGGCTCATTGCGTCCCGAGGACGATTCCGCGGCGTTTTTCCTCACGTTGGCGAACCTGATGCCTGCCTTGGGCAGCGGCTGAAGGACAGTCTCACATTCCGCCATGACTTCCTACCCTTGGCCAGCGGCCTCGTGGAACGCTGAAATCGGGCCATATGGCCAGTTTCAGGGAATATCAGAGCCTATGAGCACCGATTCATATCATTCGCGAGAAAATCCGGCAGATGGAGATGGCATAGATTCGGCGTGCTTCGATGGTCCGGGAGACAGCTCGATCACCGACTTGCGTCACGATCTTCAGGCATTCCGCGAGGGTGTGCGGGCATGGGTCAGAAAGGTGGCCCCTCCCGAACAGGCGCATCGCTGGCAGCAGGCAAAGGGGGCTGCTCAGGTCGAGGTCCAGAGATGGTGGATGCGCGAGCGCAACAAGGTCGGACTTGCGACGCCCCACTGGCCTAGGGAATATGGAGGCGCAGGCCTCAATCTCGAGCATCAGATCATCATCGCCGATGAATTCGCCAGAGCCGATGCGCCGGAAACATCGGCCTTCACGGTGGCGATGAACCACATACCGGCGACACTCATCCCCTATGGTACCGAGCATCAAAAGCGAAAATATCTGCCCACCGTCGCCCAAGGCACGGTCTGGTGTCAGGGCTTCTCGGAACCGGGCGCGGGATCGGATCTGGCGGCGCTGCAAACGCGCGCGGTCAGGGACGGCGATCACTATGTCATCAACGGCCAGAAAATCTGGTCGTCGCATTCCATGTATGCAAGTTGGGCCATTCTGTTGGCGCGCACCGATCCGGAGGCGCGCAAGCAGGCCGGGATCAGCTATTTCATTCTCGATATGAAGGCGCCGGGGGTAGAGGTGCGCCCCATTCGCAAGTCGACCGGCGCGTCCAATTTCGCGGAGTTGTTCCTGACCGATGTGCGTATCCCGATCGAGGATCGTGTCGGCGAGGAAAATGAAGGCTGGGCGGTGGCGCAGGCGACGCTTTCGGCGGAGCGCGGCGTGCTCGCGTTCGACCGGCTGGAGCGCGAACGCGCCACCTTGCAGAGATATTATGAGCGGGAGCTTGTCAGCAATGCGGCCTGGCTGAAAGACGATCAGCTTCGGCGGGAGTTCATGCGCCTTTTTGCCGAGCAGCATGCGGTGCGCCGGCAGATCCGGGCGCTGCTGCGCGAAACGAGGGAGCCGGGTGTCTGGTCGATGACTCCCTCGCTCGTGAAGCTCCTGAGTTCATCGTTGCGCACGCGACTTGCCGAACTGCAACTGCGCATCGCGGGCATGGAGGGGCAGAAGATTGGCCCGCAGGACACGGTGCTGCCCGTTCCCATGTATGACTATCTGGACTCCTATGGCTCTACGATTTCGGCGGGTGCGAACGAGATCCAGCGGAACCTGATCGCTGAGCGTGGGCTGGCCATGCCGCGGGGATAATCCCCTGGGAAATGTGCCGCTCCTTGCCGTCAATGCGTCATTGACCTGTCCGGATGCCATACTCTCCTTGGATTTGGTCCTCGCGCTCGCGAAGGATGAAGGTGGAGCTTTAACGGGTTTCGCCCGGCGTTTCGATGGGGTCTGCTGTTGGAGGAAAGCTTTGTCCGTCCCTGGTCGGAGCGCGACATGGCAATCTTCATCCAGAAGCGCCGGGACGGCAATTCAGGACATCTCCGTCAGGTCTCATTGAGGTAACGATGCAACTCGCCAAGCGTCTACAAACTATCTTCGCCATAAGCCCCGAATCCTGGGCGCTGGAGTTCGAGGGGCATCGATGGTCCTGGGGCGAACTGAACGGCGTTGCCCTGACGATTGCGGCGGCCTTGCGGACGGCGGGTCTGAAGGAGCACGACGTCGTTGGATGGGCGGCGCAGAACGTACCTTCCTCGGTGGCGTCCCTGACGGGGCTTGTGCTTACCGGGCATTGCGCCTGTGTCCTGAACCCTCATATGGCCCCGCAGGTTCTGGCGGACGAGATACGAACGCAGCGTTTCCCGCTGATCATCGGCGACCCGCAATTCTGGGCGATTCCCGGCGTGGTCGAAGCCGCCCGGGCGTCGGGCAGCGCGGGGATCGTCGCGAGCTGGTTAGGCCTCACGACCGCGATCGAACCTTATCCGGGACTGGAGCTCGTCGGTCCGGGGGCCCACCGCGATCCTATGCCGGGCTTTGTGATCGAACGGGTGAGCAGCGGCACCACGGGGCCGCCGAAGCGGACCCCCCAGCGCGAGGACGCGGTCCTTGCCTCCCTGTCGCTCGGCCAGCGGAAGGAAGCGGGAGTTGACGAAGGACCGCCCAGGCTGAGCCAGTCTCCGGCGCTCGTCATTCGTCCGCTCGCGCACTCCGGCTCGTTCGCGGTGCTGCTTGCCCTCTATTCCGGCCGGCCGATCTCGCTGCACGAGAAGTTCGACATCGAACGGACGGTCGACGCGATCGGACGATACCGTCCCAAGGTGCTCTCGCTGGTCCCGGCGATGATCAGGATGATCTGGGATGCGCAGGTTCCCCCGGAGCTTCTCTCCAGCCTCATTGCGATAAGAACCGGAACCGCGCCGCTCGATACCGATCTCCAGGAAGCGTTTGAGGACAAATATGGCGTTCCCATTCTCTGCGATTATGGCGCCACGGAATTCGGTGGCGTCGCCGGTTGGTCGTTGGCGGACCACAAACGCTATTCCCGGGAAAAACGCGGCAGCGCCGGCCGGCCGATAGTTGGCGCCCAGATTCGCGTGATGGACCCGGTGACGGGCAAGGAAATCCGCGACGGCGGCATCGGCTTGCTGGAGGTGCAGGTCGACAAGAAGACAAGCGGCTGGGTCGGCACCAACGACCTTGCCCGCATCGATGAGGACGGCTTCCTCTTCATCCATGGCAGGGCGGACGACGCCATTGTCCGGGGCGGATTCAAGGTCCTGCCGGAAGAGGTTGCGAACGTGCTTCGCCGCTATCCCGGCGTCGAGGACGCCGCTGTTGTCGGCGTTCCCGATGCCCGTCTGGGCCATGTGCCGGTGGCGGTGATCGAGCTTCGGGATGGAGAGCATGCCCCGGATGAGGGCGCGGTGAAGACATTCGCGAGGGAGCATCTCACCCCCTATCAGGTCCCGGTGGCCTTCAAGTTCGTGGACAAGCTTCCAAGGACCGTTTCGATGAAGATCATCCGGTCCGAATTGCTTGCACTGGCGATGAGTTAGCCGATCCGCCGCCAGGGTTGGCGAGAATGATAGAAGAGAACGGCGATCCCCTGACGCCGCTCAACGACCAGGCATGGAGGAAATCGTGTCAGACACAGCAGAGCAGGCAGCGGCCAAGGCCATCGATGCCCGGATCAAGGACGAAGATATCGAACGCCAGCGGCGCCAGATGGGCGTGCCTCAATCGACGCACGGCATGGCCTATAACCGGATCGTCTCCGAAGACGGGATCAGGCACTTCGCCTTCGGTTTCATCGGCGATGACAATCCGCTGTGGCATGAGCCCGAATACGCTCGCACAACCCGTTGGCGCGGCCAGATCGCGCCGCCCCTGTTCGCCACCACCACGGGCCTGAATGAAACCCCGTCTCCCGCGACGCCTGAGATGAAGGCGCTGTTCAAAGGGCTCTACAAGGGGGTCGGCCGCTACAATGTCGGGACGCGGTGGCTGCTGTTCAGGCCAATGCGACCGGGCGACCAGCTTTATCACGACCTGAGTGTCGATGACGTTCAGGTCAAGGAGACATCGTCCTTTTCAGGCGCGCGTACCGTGCTTGAAACCTATCGGCACCTCTATGTGAACATGGATGGCGAGCCTGTGGCCGTGCGCTACGAAAGCTTCGTCAATGCCGAAAGGGGTGGATCGAAAAAGGTCAGCCGCCACGCCGACATCAAACGGCACGCCTACACGAAGGAAGAAATCGAAGCGATCGACCGCTTGTACGCAGCGGAGGAAAGGCGCGGTGCAGAGCCGAGATGGTGGGACGACGTCTCGGTCGGGGACCAGATCGTGCCGGTGGCCAAGGGACCGCTGGGCATGGTGGAGGTTATCGGGGCGCATATGGGCTGGGGCCTGGGCGCGACGTACGGCGGCGGCCCCTTGCGCTATGGCTGGAAGATCCGCCAGAAAATCCCGGCTTTCTACAGCGAGGATCGATATGGGGTTCCGGCATCCATGATGCGCGTGCACTGGGACGCGGAGCGCGCGCAGGATCTCGGGCTACCAGCGCCCTATGACTACGGCCAGATGCGCTCCAACTGGCTTACCCACGCTCTTACCAACTGGATGGGCGATGAAGCCTGGATCATGTCGATGCAGACCGACGTTCGGATGTTCAATTTCCATGGCGACACGACGGTCATCACCGGAAGCGTGGCGGACAAGCGCATCGATGGTATCCATCATGTTGTGGAACTCGACCTGAAGGGGACGAACCAGCGCGAGGAAACCTCCTGCACCGGCAGGGCCGTGGTCATTCTGCCGTCGAAAGCCGGCGGGCCGGTGATCCTTCCCGCGCCGGACGTGGCGCTCGCGGAGCGGGGCGCGACGATGATGGCCGACGCCGCGGCCCGCATCAGGGAGCGGTCGAAATAACTGCCAGGGCAGCGTTTTTCGCCGCTGCGGCTGCATGGAAGAAGGGTTGACCGTAGTGCGATTCGACATGGCTGAGCTCGACCGCGGCGCGCGCTACAAGATCGTCAATTCGACCATCACGCCGCGGCCCATCGCCTGGGTCACGACGGTGGGAGAGTGTGGGCTGGTTAACGCCGCGCCCTATAGCTTCTTCAACGCCTGCGGGATTGAGCCGCCGCTGGTGATGCTCGGCCTGCTCAGGGATATGAAGACCGGCGGGTACAAGGACACGGCGACCAATATTGCCGCGAGCGGAGAGTTTGTGGTCAATCTTGTCGGGGAACCGGACATTGAAGTGATGAACCTTTCGAGCGTCGACGCGCCGCGCGACATCGGCGAGATCGACTATGCCGGGATCGAAACCGCGCCATCGGAGGCTGTCACACCGCCGAGAATCGTCACGGCGCCGGTCAGCTTTGAGTGCCGCAAGGTCGAAATGCTCGACATCGGCAGGTCGCAGACCGTGGTGATCGGGGAGATACTGGTCGCGCACGTCAAGGACGAGTTCATCACCGATCCCGCGAAGCTCTATTTCGACACGCCGGCGATGAAGCTTGTCGGGCGCACGCATGGCGCGGGCTGGTATGCGCGGACCAGCGACCAGTTCAGCATCGACCGCCCGCGCTTCGACCCCGATCGCGCCGAAAGGACCCGAGGCAAGAGCCGGCTATAAGCGAAGAGGTCGCGGTCGGAGCCACCCGGCTCAACGCCGAGGGCCGCTCGCCCAGCGATTCCTGGCCGCTATCGAGGTAGAAGTCATATCAATGGTGAATGCCGGCGCGGCGTGTCCAACCTCTCCAACTCGCATCCGGCCGGACAGGCGCTTCATTCAAGGCCGCCGCCTTTCACGAGTTCGACGCCGCAGGATGATGAAACTGCGAGGTTCGTCGCAAAAACTGGGGATGTGGGAAATCCCGTAAGCCCCGAGGTTAGGGTCTGTGTCTATGGTTTCATCATCACCTTCAGCACGTCACCGCTCCGCTTGAGGCAACGTTCATAAGTATCGAGACCGTCGCGCAGCGCTGCGGTCGTCGTGATGAGTCTTTCAGGACGGATGCGTCCCGATTGCATCATTGGCACCAGATCTCCCCAATAGCGACTGACTTCGGTCATCATACTGGCGCGGATCGTGATGCCCCGGACGCAGGCCATTATCGGGACGCGGAAATCCAGATTGCTGTCGACCCCAAGCACGTTGAGGTTGCGCCCGGTCCCCACCAGCGACAAGGCAAGGTTCACGGTATTTGTGCCGCCCACGGCCTCGATCACGCTATCTATCATGCGGCCCGAGGTCATTTCGGCGATGATGTCGACGAGATTATCGGGTGGTAGCGCCACCGCGCCCAATTTGCTTGCGCGTTCCCGACGGTCCTCGATCGGATCGATAGCATAGACGACGGACGCGCCCATCACGAGCGCGAGTTCGACGGCCATGAGGCCGATTGGGCCGAGGCCGACCACCGCCACGCTGCGGCCGGGCCCCACCTGTGCGCCAACACAGCCGGCATAGGCCGTCGGCACATTGTCGGTTAGAAGAACTGCCTGCTCGTCGCTCAATCCTTCAGGAATTCGAGTGGCATTGAACTCGCCGGCCGGTACGCGGATGGCTTCGGCCTGGCATCCTTCGAGCAGGCCGCCGATGCCATAGACTTCCGCCGGCGCCTTTTCGCAACGCTTTATCTCCCCGGCAAGGCAGGATCGACAGGCGCCGCACCCTGTGGCAGCGGAGAGCATGACCCGGTCGCCAACCCGTAGGGAGGATATTGTGCGTCCGGTTTCCACCACCTCGCCAACTGCCTCGTGCCCGATGCAATAGACGGGCCGTGCAGAAGGCGTTTTGCCTTGGAAAAGATGCAGGTCGCTGCCGCAAATTCCGCAGAGGTTCATCTTGACGAGGATGTCCCCGTCCTGCTCGATCCTGGCGTCCGGCATATCTTCATAACGAAAATCGCCTTTGCCGTGCATCACCAAGGCCTTCATCTTTCCCCTCCTTCTTTGCCAGATTTTTTCGGGCGTTCGTCTGTTTCATCTTTCTTCAGCCGCTAGGCGTTTGAGAGCCTCACGAACGAACCACGGCTACCATCCTCTGCGCTGGTGGGGGCCGCTTCGATCTGCTTCTGGCAGGGCATATATCGAGCGGACCATATGCCACGGATGACTGGCGGCTATGCGATCACACAGCCGCCAGCGCGGATCTTGCGGAACTCGTCTCAGAGCGGGCGCTCCGCGACAATGTTCAGGCCATAGCCGTCAAGCGCCACCAGCGTATGGTGGGAGTTGGTCAGCAGGATCATGTCGTGGATGCCGAGTTCGGCGAGAATTTGCGCACCGACGCCATAGTCCCGCAACTGCTGGACTTCGGCGAATTTTTCGGTCGCGATGGCATTGGCTTCCTGCGATAACTTCATTTGTGGGTTCAGCAGGATGACGACACCGACTTTTTCCGCTGCGATCGTCTCCATCGCCTTTCTGAGCAGACCCTTGCGCTCGCCCGTCAGGGCGAGAGTGTCGGCGAAAAGCCCCAGAGAATGCATGCGGACCAGTGTCGGCTTGGCAGGATCGATCTTGCCCTTGATAATCGCTATGGTTTCGGTGTCGATCGACTTGTTGCGGAAGGTGACTGCCGTCCAGTCGCCGCCCCAGTCGCTTTCGAACTTTGTCTCGGCGACCCGCTCGAAATTGTGGTCATGGCGCCGGCGGTAGGCGATGAGGTCCCGGATCGTGCCGATCTTGAGGCCGTGAAGCTCCGCGAAGCAGACGAGATCGTCGAGCCGTGCCATCGACCCGTCGGCTTTCATGATCTCGCAAATCACCCCTGACGGATTGAGGCCGGCAAGGCGCGCGACGTCCACCGCCGCCTCGGTATGTCCGGCGCGCACGAGCACACCGCCAGGCTTGGCGATCAGCGGAAATACATGTCCCGGCGTCACGATATGCTCGGGTCCCATGGCCCCGTTGATCGCGACTGCGATCGTTCGGGCGCGGTCGCCCGCCGAGATGCCCGTGGACACACCATCCCGCGCCTCGATCGAAACAGTGAAGGCCGTTTCGTGGCGCGTGCCGTTTTCCGGGCTCATCAACGGGAGGTCCAACTGATCAACGCGGGTCTTGGTCATGGCCAGACAAATCAGCCCCTTGCCGTGGGTGGCCATGAAGTTGATCGCCATTGGCGTCGCCATCTGTGCGGGGATGACGAGATCACCCTCATTCTCACGATCCTCATCGTCGACGAGGATGAACATGCGGCCGTTCTTCGCTTCGTCGATGATCTCCTCGATCGGGGACAGGAATGCGTGCCGCGGCGCGCGAAGAGGGACGATCATGGGTCGTATGGCTCCAGAAAGGTTGAGAGGAATCGCGCTCGGCGTTCCGGCGTCGCACGGCGTCGCAGCGCCTTGTTCGTCCAGGGCTGCCATCACCACCCCGCGAGGTCGGCCGCTTTGGCGAACAGACGGTCTGGCCGGCCTCCCCACGCGAAGTCGAACATCGCCCGTTTCAGCCAGATCTGGGAATCATATTCCCACGTAAAGCCGATGCCCCCGTGAAGCTCGGTGCCCAGACGGGCGGTCTGCAAAAACAGGTCGGCGGCATGCGCCTTTGCCAGACAGGCGGCATGGCTGGACCGTTCGCGATAATTTTCGAAGGCATAGGCCGCGAACCAGTAGAGGCCCCTTGTCGGGATCACTTCGACGGCGAGGTTGGCGAGTTGATGTTTATAAGCCTGGAACTGGGCAAGCTTGGCGCCGAACGCCTCGCGCACCAACGAATAGTCCTTGGTCATGTCGAGAATGCGGGAGGCTCCGCCAAACGCGTCCGCTGACAGTAGTACCAGCGCGGCGTCGTGCATTCGCGTGGCGCCGGCCGGGCCATTCTCCAGCAGCTCCGCCTCCGCGTCCGAAAATTCGACGGCGGCGAGGGGCCGGGTCACATCGATGCCGTCCATCGCTTCCGCCGTCGCCGTCGGAGTACGAGCCTCCACCACAGCCAGCTGGCCGCCCGCGAGCCCCACGACGAACATGTCGACGATCTGACCGGCGGGGACATTGATCTTGCGGCCGCTGATACGCGATCCATTCGGCGCGAGACTCCAGTCGTCCGGGCCCCAGCTCTCATTTCGATCGGATAGGGCGACCGAGGCGATCTTCTCGCCGCTCGCGAGCAGGGGAAGCCATTTCTCCCGCTGTTGCTCACTGCCGCCTTCGGCAATCGCGATCGTCGCCAGGACATGCCCCAGGAACGGCGTCGCCGCCCCGGCATAGCCAAGCGCCTCGGCTACCAGCGCAAGCTCGATCATCGTCAGTCCGATGCCGCCAAATTGTTCCGATACGGCGATGCCCGGCACCCCGAATTCGACCAGGTCGCGCCATGATCCTTCATCCCATGATGCCTGACCATCGACCACGGCCCTGAGGCGTTCGTGATAGCCGGCAGCTGAAACGATGCGCGCCACCGCGTCCTGCAACTGATGTTGCTCTTCCGAAAGTTTGAAATTCATTGTTCCATCCCAGCGGCTTCGCGCCCGCCGACATTGTCCCGCGGCAGGCCGAGAACACGCTCACCGACGACGTTGCGCTGGATATTCGATGAGCCTCCTGCGATGGCGATCTTCAGGCTGTGAAACGAATTGTAGATCCACTTGGCGTTGCCTTTCAGACCATCCCTTCCTTCACCGGGGCTCATAAGAAGGTAATCGTCCGCCAGCAGGTCGCGTGTCAGTCGCTCGACCAGGTGGATCGTGTCCGTCAGGTAAAGTTTCTGGGTGAGCAGATAATCGCCTGAAGGCTCTCCGGCCGCTTCCATGGAAAGATCGCGGTAGGTCGAATAGCGCATGGCATAGAGCCGGGCCTGGACACGCGCGATCTCCCGGCGCAGATGCGGCTCCTCGATAGCGGGCTTTCCGTCGCGTATCGTCTCGCGGGCGAGCTTCACGATACGGCGCAGGATGGTGTCCAGCCAGTTCACGCTGCGGAAGCCAGATCGCTCGTGTCGCAGGGTCGTGCGCGATACGGCCCATCCGTTGCCGCGCTCTCCCACAACCCACTCGGCTGGCGCCTCGGCATTGTTGAAGAAGACCTCGCAGAATTCCGATTCCCCCGTGATTTGCTTGATCCGGCGGATCTCAATGCCGGGCTGATGGAGGTCGATCAGAAGATAGGAGATTCCCAGATGCCGCGGAGCGTCTTCGGTCCGCACCAGCGCATTCATATATTGGCACTTGTGCGCGTTGGAACTCCAGACCTTCTGGCCATTGATGATCCACTTGTCGCCGACCAGTTCGGCGCGCGTGCGCAGGGCCGCCAGATCGCTGCCCGCATTGGGTTCGCTATAGCCCTGGGACCAGAGAAATTCCCGGCTCATCGTCCGCGGGATGAAGAAGTCCTTCTGCTCCTCGGTGCCCCACTGCAACAGGACCGGGATGACCCTGTTGATGCCGATGACCTCGGGCTCCCTCGGCGCGCCCGCCTTGCGGAACTCTTCCTTGATGATTTCGCTTTGCAGGAAGTCGAGCGGCCGCTCTCCGCCGCCATATCTCGCGGGGATATGACGGAAGATGTACCCAGCTTTCGCGGCGCGGCGATGGAATTCGGCGGTCCGTTCCCGGAGGTCGCCAAGAGAGTCCGGAAGGGGCCAGTTCGCCGCCAGAAAGGCGCGAAGCTCCTCCCGATAATCATCGTATTCCTTCGAGTACGACAAATTCATCTGGTCCTGTGTCCCTTCACCTGTGCCTCGGGATCGGCGTTGCCGATCAAATCCCGAGTTCCGTCGTACTGTGTCCCTGTCGCGTGATGGCGGCGAGGGCGGTCGCCGCGAAATCGCGAAGGGCGCGGTTGTCGGCGGCCAACGCCTCGTTCAGCCTCGCCCGCTTCGCATAAATGTGCGGATCGAACTCCCAGGTATGACCGACGCCGCCATGCAGCTGGATGCAGTCACCCGATACGAACGCGAACGCTTCCGTCGCGCCTGCCTTGGCCAGCGCGGCCCACATGTCAGCATCAAGGGAGTCGGCAGCGGCGCTTTCGACCCCTTGCGCAAGCAGGTGCCGTTGCACAGCAATGCTCGCGATCATGTCGACCGCGCGATGCTTGATCGCCTGGAACGAGGCGATCGGCCGGCCGAACTGCACCCGCGTCTTGAGATAATCGATGGTCTGCGCCGATATGTTCGACGCCGCGCCCAGGCTATCGGCCGCTAGCGCCAGCGCCACATGGCGCTGAAGCCGCCGCCCGATATTTCCGTCCGGATCGGGCAAGAGTGCGATTGTGGGCGCTTGAGCGCAATCCAGCGCGCAAATCTCGCGCGTGGGGTCCCAGATGTCCCGGGGACTGAGTGTCACACGGCCTGTCGCGGGTTTCAGCAGAGCCCAAGCATCGACCGTTGGTCCCGATCCGACAGGTGCGACGATCAGTCCCGTGTCGGCCGAGCCCAGCACATCCAGTTGCCCCGACAGGGTTGAGCCGGTGCGGCTCAACATCGGCCCGGAGCCAACCGCGACCGGTATGGCCACCTTGAGTTCCCCGCTGGCGATCAGGGGCAGATGCTCTGCCTGAAGCTCTTCCGATCCAATCTCGGCAAGCCACTGGGCCGCGCTCAACGTCGCGACGAAGGGGCCGGGCGCGGCGCGGCTCCCCAATGCCGTGTGCAGCGCTTCCAGCCCATAAGGCCCTACGTTCATGCCGCCAAATCTTTCCGGCAACGCCGCGGCCATCCAGCCGAGTTCCGACGCCCGCTTCCAGACCTGTTCGTCGAGATCGGATTTGCCGTCCATAAAGGAATGCAGGGTGAGGCTGTCGCATTCATCCGTCAGTACACGGGCCATGCTGTCGCTCAGGGCCTCGATCTCTTCCTGGTACATCAATTCGTCATCGCCCCCTGAAGCCGGCAGCCTGATATTCGCAATGTTCACTGGCCGCATTCCACGGACCTGAGCGAAACCAATTGCTCACCGGATTTTCGGAGTTTTGGCGCCCTTGTCGCCAGGGGGAGTAACGCATGACGCTATGCCAGCCCCTATGGCGTGGCCGATCTTTACCGGATTTGAGAGAGCCGGCTCTGCCGAACGGGCCGATAACCGGTTTGACACCCGTCGCGCGCTGTTTAATGTATTACAAATGGGATAATTATCTCATATATGAGATAGGTGGGACGAATGTATCAGGAAAATTCGCTCGAGGTTGACCTTCGGAAATCCGCGCTTTGGATCAAGCTGGTCGACACGCCGCAACTTAATGCGGACCTCATCGATATCTTTCGTGAGGCCAGCGCGGACCCCGATGTCCGGGTTTTGGTGTTAACGGGGGCGGTCGAACGGATATTCTGCGTTGGCGGCGGCGGATCGGCGGCGCCCAAGGATCAGCGGAAGCGCAACGCCTATTGGGTCAAGGGTATGCGGCAGGCCCGGGAGCTGATCCTCACCATCCTGGACTGCGACAAACCGGTGATCGGCAGGATCAACGGGCACGCGGTCGGCAAAGGCTGTTCCATCGCACTGTGTTGCGACATCACCATCATGGCGGAGGGCGCCAAAATCGGGGACACGCATGTCCAGGTGGGGCTGGCCGCCGGCGATGGGGGGTCGCTCCTGTGGCCCAATCTGGTCGGCTTGATGCGGTCGAAACGCTTCCTGCTGACGGGCGACCTCCTGACCGGCCGGGAGGCGGCCGAGATCGGCCTCATAACCGAGGCGGTGCCGGAAACCGATCTCGATGCGCGCACGGATCATTGGGTGGAGCGGATGATCGGCGCGGCCTCTTCCGCCGTGGCGATGACCAAGCGGGCGCTTAACGCCTCCCTGCGGCAGCAGGCCTCCACGCACATGGACATGTCGCTCGGCCTTGAGACCCTGACCTTCCTGACCGACGACCATGAGGAAGGTGTCGCTGCCCTGAAGGAAAAAAGAAGACCGAAGTTCGATCGATCATGAATCCTGGCGGGCGAGGGGGAGCAGGGTGAACAATCAATTGACAGTTCCCGGTGTGTCTGACAGGATATTATATGCAGAACACATGTCTTATATATGATACGTTCGGGATCGAGACCATCTAAGGAAAATCATTATGCGCATGAATTTCGGCGTCTTTCTTTCGCCCTATCACGGGCCTGGACAAAATCCGACCTTGGCGATCCAGCGCGACTTGCAAATGATGGAGGCGTTGGATGCGCTCGGTTTCGAGGAAGCCTGGATCGGTGAACACCATTCTGGCGGGTTCGAACTCATCAGTTCGCCGGAAGTGTTCATCGCCGCAGCTTCCCAGCGTACGCAGCGATTGAGGTTCGGCACGGGGGTCGCGTCCGTGCCCTATCATCATCCGCTCATCCTCGCCGACCGGATGGTTCTGCTCGACCATATTACCCGGGGCCGTGTCATGTTCGGCATGGGGCCGGGGTCGCTTGTGACCGACGCGCGCATGTTGGGCATGGATTACAACATTCAGCGGCGGCGGCTTGAGGAGGGCGTGGAAGCGATCGCGCATCTGCTCAACAATGACGAACCCCTCACGATGGAAACCGATTGGTTCAAGCTTTGCGACGCGCGGTTGCAGCTTTCTCCCTTCAACCCCTCCGGCATCGAACTTGCCGTGGCGGCGGTGCGGTCGCCGACCGGGCCGCGTCTTGCGGGCCGTTATGGCGCCGGTCTCCTCGGCGTCGCCGCAACCGATGACCGGGGCGGCTTCGAGTATCTGGCCAATACCTGGCAAGAGGTGGAATCTGCGGCCGCCGAATATGGACAATCCGCGGATCGCCGTAGCTGGCGTCTCATCGCCCCGATGCATATCGCTCCCACGCTAGAGCAGGCGATCGAGGACGTCAGATATGGATATGCCAATCAGCGCCGCTTCGAATCGACCGGTCCCTTCCGGATCGAAGGCGCGCCCGACATTGAGGATATCCTTGCCAATACCGATCATGAGACGTTGATCCATGAATCGAACGCTCGCGGCTATTCGGTCATCGGCACACCGGAAATGGCCCGCAAGCAAATCCAGCGTCTGTGGGACAAGTCAGGCGGCTTCGGGTGCCTTCTGGTCCGTATGACGGATATCGCCGATCCGGCGGCGACATTACGGTCGCTGGAATTGTTCGCCCGCCAGGTCATGCCTGAGTTTCAGGGTTCGATGCGGCGCCCCCTTGCTTCGTGGCTGAATATGTATGGCGACCGGGATGCCGTAGGCAGTCAATTCCGTCATGCCCAGGATATGGCCATCGCGAAATACGCTGAAAAGGTGACCTAAGGGCAAATTATGCCGACAGCACATATCGACATGATCCAGGCCGGGAAGCGAAATCGACAGGTTACGACGTGATGCGCAGCCGGATAGGGGAGAGATGGGGTGATTGACCTCAACGGAAAATGCGTCGTGATTACCGGGGCTGCGGCGGGAATTGGCCGCGCCTGCGCCATGGCGATAGCGTCGCGCGGCGCAAAAATAATAGTCAATGACATCAACGGCGACGAACTGGACACGCTCGTCTCGGAAATCGGCGCGAGCGGTGGAATTGTCATCGCTCACGAAGCGAACATCGGCAACTGGGACACTGCGGGCGGTTTGATCGGGCGCTGCGTGAAGGAATTCGGTTCGATAAGCGGATTGATCAATAATGCCGGCATTTTTCGTATGGCAATGGTTGAGGACCTCAATCCGCGCGATCTCGCCACCTTGTGGGAGGTAAACGTCCTAGGAACCATTGCGTGCAGTCATCATGCCCTGCGCTTCATGCGCGCGGCGGGCGGCGGTTCAATCGTCAACACTGTATCGGGCGCTCAATCTGGCATGGTCGGCATGGCAGCCTATGGCGCGACCAAGGGGGCGGTGGCGTCCTTTACTTACGCGTTGGCGGCTGAAGTGGAGGGAAGTTCAGTCAGGGTGAATGCCGTGTCGCCTCGTGCGGGCACCCAGATGCGAGACATATCCAGTTCCTTCCGGTCTGCGCATGGTATGTCCGCAGGCGCAAGCCGTCCAGAATCGCCGTTCCTGAATACCCCGGTCTATGAATATCTGCTTTCCGACGCATCGAGGGAAGTGAATGGGCAAGTGGTGAGGATCAACGGACTCGAACTCTCGCTCTGCACACATCCCCAAGTCATGGCGCCGGTTCTGAACCAGCCGGTCTGGACAGCCGAACTGGTGGATGAGGCATTCCGCTCCGCTCTTCTTGCTGAACAGGCTCCGCTCGGGATAGGAGCGCCTGTGGAGGTTTTGCCTAAGCTTTGATCTCAGGCCGACATAGCACGCGGTCTATCACTTCCCGTGGACGGCCTGCTGGAGAGGCCGTTATGGCCTGCTGCCGGTTTGATAAAAAACCCGATAAGTTCATTCTCGACGCGTCGTCGTCGATTAAATCACACGAGGCAGCAAGGATCCCTACGCTCCTTCACCGCATTGTACCTATGTCTTAGGCAAGTTGATTGATCATTCTGGCCGTTCTCCCAAGCGTGGTAGCCGGACCGGGTACAATCTCTGCTTTCGCATCATCCGTCCGAAACCCGCCTGTCTCTTAACGGCCACAGTCATTCGTTGGGCCATTTTCGATTGTCCGGGAATAAGAAGGAAAAACCACGTGTCGTCGAATAGGCGTTACGGCCGCTGCGGACCTCCGCTACCAACCAATCCAAATGATTGAAATCCTAAGGGTGGCCTTGCCACTCGCTCACGAATCGCTGCACAATTCCTTTGCTCTGGGGTATCGCGGGTAACATTCAATTGGCCGCTTTGCGCCTCATAGCTGACATTCTGCGGATTCGTCCCATTGACCGAAGCTAGCGGTCGACGCGGCGCATCTTTGTCCGCAACCGGCCAAAAGACATCGGCTAGACACGCGACGGATTTGCCGTATGGAAACCGGTGTGACGACCGATATTCCATCTATTTCGACCTTTTCGGGGCAAGGCGTATCGGGTCCGTTCGATCCGGCACAGAATCCTTCGAAAGCGGCCGCCTTCTGGCTGCGCCGCGATATCGTGCGCGGGGTTTTCGAACCGCATGAGCGATTGAAGGTCGAGCACCTCGTCCAATTCTACAGCGTCGGCCATAGTCCGATCCGCGAGGCGATCTTGCTGATGTCCGAAAGCGGCCTGGTCGTGCACGAGCATCAGAAGGGCTATCGCGTCGCGCCGGTATCGCTCGACGATTATGACGATGTGCTGTCGGTGTATCAGCGGCTTTACAAGCTCTCGATCGAGATGGCGATCGACCTTGCCGACGATGAATGGGAAGAACGCGTCGTCGTCCAGCTCCATCGTGCGTCGAAGGCGAAGGTCGTCGACCCCGACGGTGAGGCAGAAGCACGCGAGCAGTGGCAGCGCGCCTATTGGGAGTTCCACGGCGCGCTCGTCTCGGGCTGCCGCTCGCCGCTGTTGATGCAGTTGCTCGGCGACATCGGCTTTCGCCTCGAACGCTATGTGAACCTGTTTGCCGAACCCAGCGAGGGGCGCAGAAGCGCCGATGGCGAGGTATCCGGCATGCACCGCGCCATCGTCGAGGCGCTGGTCGCGCGCGACAAGGCCCGCACGCTCGCATTGATCGACGACTATTTCGCGACCAGTCAGCCGGTGCGCAACACGATCAAGGAACGGCTGCGCAGCGGCGCGAAAGCCAAGCGCGGACGCAAGCGTGCTGCCTGATCAGGCGGATGGAAGTATCTCCACCGACATCGCGCCGCTGACCGCCGCGCGGATGCGCGCGCGCTGACGCGCCGGTTCCAGATCGACCTCCGCGGGCACGCCTTCGCAGCGCAGGACGAAACCGTCCGGATAATGAGCCAGCGGGACATAGATATCGGTCGCCCCGGCAATATCCGCGTCGGCATCGATCGCCGCCGTGAAGCGGCGCATTTCACGCTCAAAACGCACGCTGCGGATACGGCCCTGCGCGCGGCGCACCCACGGCCGGCTGAATCCCGGCACTGCGCGCCCGCCATCGCCCGGATCGCGGCCGCCGGTCTGCTGGTCGATAGACCAGATCGACAGATCCTCCTGGTTCCAGCCGTCGCCGATGCGCAGGTCGTTGCGGTTCGACGCGGTGTAATTCCACTGCGTCGAATGCAGGCCGAGCGCATCCATCGCGTCGTACATCAAGGTCAGAGCGGCTTCGTGCTGCTCCCACACATCGCATTCGCCATTCGCCCAACGCTCATAGGCTTCGCCTTCGTCGAGGTCGTAGGGAATGCCGAATTCGCCGATCAGCGTCGGCGCGCCGCCGCCGGGGAAGCCCTCGCTTTCTTCGGCGAAGCTGCCGAGCTGACGGCGATAGCGCGCGGCGATGGCATCGAGCGAGGTTTCCGCCCGCCCGGTCGCCGCGTCGCGGTGGTTCGCGGGGTCGAAGCGCTTCAGATACAGCATCCCCATGTCGTACCAGTGGCTCGCATTGACCGTGCGCTCGGGCAGGCGGGTGGGGAATTGCCGCCCCGCGATATGCGCGAACACGTCCATTTCCGCGAAGATCGACCAGTCGGGCCGATGCTGGCGGATCGTGTCGGCGACCTTCCGGAAAAAGGGGCGATAGACATCCTCGCTCGGGTCGATCGCGGCGAGCACATCGTCGCCGGCGGCAACGGCCACGCCGTCTTCGATGCGGTAGCGGCCGGCCGCCTCGAAGGGGCAGGCCGCGGCATCGCGCCAGATCGACACGCGGTCGGGATTGAAGATGCGCGTCGTCGTGGGGACCGCCGCACCGGCCTCGTCGCGCGTCAGCACCGGCACCTCGACCGACAGGCCCCGCGCCATCGCAATCGCATCGAGCGGCGCAAGCGCCGGGCCGATACGCGGCCGTTCGGGATTGGCGTCGGATGGCGCGAGGTGCCGGTAAGCGATGGGCTGGCCGGCCCAGCCGAGACTGGGTTCGTTGAGCGTATCGAAGCCGATCACGTGCGGCATGTCGGCCAGGCGCCGCGCGATCTCGTTCATCGCGCCCAGATAATGGCGCTGCAGATAATCCTGCACATTGACGCCGTCGATCAGACAGTCGGGCGTTATCCGTTGCCCCGCCCAGAAGAGCGTCCACATGATCCCGTTGGCGGGAAGGCGGTAATTCGACCCCCAACTCATCTGCGGATATGCATCCTGCCTTCGTTCGGGCGATGCATAGTCGTAGCGCGCCTGCATGACATGCGCCGCGCCCGCGGCGTCGAATTTCGTGAAGTCGAGACCGACCGCCTCGAAGGTCCAACCGGGGGCGCCGTCGCCGCCTGACATCCGGCTCCACACATCCTGATGGAAATCGACGAAGAGGGTGAGGCCATGCTCGCCCGCCTTGCGCGCGATCGCGGCGAAATAGTCGAGATAGGCCTCGTCATATTGGCCCGGCCCGGCATGCTCGACCGCCTCCCACGTCGTCAGCAGCCGCAGCGTGTTGAAGCCCCAATGCGCGATGCGTCCCAGATGCGCGTCGGCCTCTTCGATCGGGAAGGGTCGGCCGACGAAGGATATGCTGCGATGATCGCCAAAATCGCTGTAGACATCGGTGCCTTGCCCCGGCGGTACCTTGCAATCGCCGCCGAGATTGACGCCGCGCAGCATCACCTGCCCGCCGTCGGCGTCGAGGAAAAGCGGGCCGTGCTGGCGGATCGGCAGCGTCGTCATGCGCGCTTGGGAATGATGCCCAGCCGCTCGGCGCGTTCGCGCCATTCGAGGCCGGCCGCCTCGGGCCAGGGTTCGGGATCGGGAATGCGCCCGGCTTCGAGCGGCCAGGTGACAGGCGTCGCGCCGCCGTCGATCACCGCGCCGTCGGCGATCGCGTCGCGGTCGACCGAGGGGTGCGGCCGCGTCCCGCCACGGTGCGATCCGTCGGCGAAATAGATGGCGGTGTAGACGCGGCGTGTCTGGTCGGAGCGGTTCGCCTTGGCCATATGCGTCGTGTAGCCGTTGTGGAAGATCACGTCACCCGGCGCGCATTCGATGAACACCGGCGGCGTATCGGCATATTTGTCGACCAGCCTTTTGCCGTCGCCCGGCGTGCCGAAGATGTCGACATATTCGGCCTCGCCGCGGTGCGAGCCGGGGACATAGCCCATGCAGCCCATCGCGGCGTCGACCTTCATCAGCGGGATCCAGGCGGTTGCGGTGTCGCGTTCGACGATCGGCCAATAAGGCTGGTCCTGATGCGCCTCGGTCTCGCGCCCGCCCGCTTCCTTGTAGAGCGCCTGATCGTGCCACAATCGTACCTTGTCGGCGCCGAGCAGCGCCGCGGTCACTTCGCCGACATTGGGGTGAAAGGTGAGCGGCCGGACGCCGGGAAAATCTTCCCAGATATACTGGCACTGGAGGAAGCTTTGTTCGTAGGGCGATTTCTCGTCGAGCGTGCGCGTGTCGCCGGCCTTGCGCGTGGCGACCGCTTCGTCGACCGCGGCAGCATAGGCGGCGAGTTCGTCCGCGGGGATCACGCCGGGGACGTGGACGAAGCCGTCGCGGCGGAAGGCTTCGGCATAGGCGGCGAGCTGGCCCGGCGTCACGGTCTTTTCCCGCCCTTCAGGATCGGGAACTGCCGGTCGGGATCGGTCTGGGGTACGCGCTCGCCCTCTTTCGTCCACGCCTCCGCGCCGTCGGGGGCGTATTGGAGGATATAGGCCTTGCGCACGGTCCCCGCCTTAAGGTTCGGACCCGTACGATGCGGCGCAAGCGACGAGAAGATGATGATGTCGCCGCGTTTGCCGGGCGCTGGGACGGCGTCCTCGGCCTCCTCGAGGCATTTGAGGCCGATCGGGGTGATCCAATGCTCGAGGGTGCCGAGCTTGTGCAGCCCCGGTGCGATCCACGGACAGCCGTTCTCGACATCGACGTCGACGAGCGGGATCCAGAAGGTGAGATATTGCTGCGGCTCGATGAAGGTATAGCCATTGTCCTGGTGCCACGGAAATTCCTGCGGCTTGCCCGATTTCTTGTACACCGACTGATCCCAATAGAGGCGCACATCGGGGCCGATCAGGTCGTGGCACACGTCGGCGATCACTTCGTGGGCGGCGAAGGATTTCAGGATCGGCGATTGCTTGACGATATGGCCGGTGAAGGTGATCGCATCGACCGACGAAATGCCCTCGCGGCCCTCTTCCTTGGCGCGGATCGCCAGTTCGTGCCGATGCTCGAGCGGATCGATCGCCGCCTCGACCGTGTCGAGTTCGGCGTCGGTGAAGGCGCCGCGCAGGATGAAATAGCCCTGTTCGTCGAACTGCTTTTTCTGCTCCGGCGTGACGCGGCGCAGCCCGGTGTCGGGCGCGTCGGTCCAGGTGAAATCCTTGTTCTGCGGATGGATGCGATAGGGGGCGTTCATGCGGCCTCGGCCTCTTGACGGCGGATGGGGATCCAGCGGTTGACGGGAGCGAGCGACGCTGCTGCTTCGGCGTTCACCGGCTGGGTGCCGGCGCGGCCGTAGTGATAGACCATCGCCGCGCGGCGCTCGTCGGCGACATTGTCGGTCGACATGTGCATCAGGAAGCTGTGGAAGAAGAGCACGTCGCCGGGTTCCATCAGCGCCGGTTCGCGCGCGCTGTCGTCCTCGCTGACGATTTCGGTATAGGCGCGGTTCGCGGCCGGACGGCGGTCGGGCACATGCTCGTGGATCGGGCCCTTGTGCGAGCCGGGCAGCACCCAGAGGCAACCATTCTCCAGTGTCGCACGGCTCAGCGCCAGCCACACCCCGACCTGCGGCTGGCGGTCGAAGCGGAAATAATAGCTGTCCTGATGCCAGGGCTGGCCGATGACGCCGGGGTTCTTGAAGATGAACTGGCTCTGGAAACAGTCGATATCGGGGCCCAGCAGCCCTTCGACGATGTCGGCGACCGCCGCGCTCTCGGCGATCCGCCGCGTCATCCCCTCGCTGTGGCAGTTGAAGACCTTGGCGATGCGGTCCTCGGGGTTCACCGCGCTGGGGCTCGGCTCCTTCTCGGGAAAAATCGCATAGTCGGGGCCTGCCTGATAGAGGGTCTCGCCCGGATGATCCTCGGGAGGGTTGGCGCGGATGCGCGCGATAACCTCGTCCTCGACTGCCTTGGCATCGGCAGGATCGACAAGGCCGCGGATCACGAAAAACCCTTGTTCGTTCCACGCTTTCAGGCGCGCTGCATCGTCCACGACTCTCTCCTCTCGAGTCACAATAATATATCTATTTTATCATTTAAAGCCAATTTTAGATCTATTTTTGAGTGATGGCGGGTTGGCGTGGCGTTGTCAGACGCCCGGCGGCGGGACGCTGGCGCTCCGCGCCGCCAGTTCCTCGACAATCGCTTCGTGGGTGCCCTTGCGAATGGGGTAAAAGATCATCGCGATCCCCGCGATGATGAAGCCCGCGCCGGGCAGCCAGATCATGATGTCCTTGATTCCCGCAATGGTTTCCGCCGACTGCTGGGCGTTGGCGACATAGCCGACGCGTTCGAGCAGCCAGCCGAACAATCCGGCGCCGACGCCAAGGGCGACCTTCAGGAAGAATTGAAACAGGCCGAAGATGAAGCTTTCGGTGCGCTCGCCGGTCTTCCATTCGCCATATTCGACCGTGTCGGGCAGCATCGACCAGAAGGTCATCGACAGCCCCAGCGTCCCGAGGCTCCACAGCAGCAACCAGACGGTCATCACCAGCGGCGTACCGAAGTCGCTCACCGCGAAGACGGCAAGCAGGACGATGCCGATGATCGTGCCAGCGAACCACGCGTTGCGCTTGCCGATATATTTGGTGATCCACACCCACATGGGGATCGAGACGAGGCCGATCGCCGACATGCCGACGAGCGCGGTCCGCGATGCCGGTTCGTCGTTCAGCACATATTTGAAATAATAGAGCACCGACTTGCCGAGCGCGACCGAGCAGACAAAGCCCGCGACGGTCGCGGCGATCAGGACCCAGAAGGCACGGTTGGGGGCGAGCGCGCGCCAATAGCCCGCAAGACTGAGCCGCGGTTCATCGCCGGCCGCCTCCGGAGGCTCGCGGGTGATCCGGACGACGAGCGGATAGATCGCCGTCGCGACGATCGCGAACACCGCCGCCGCCCAGGTGAAACCCGTCGTCGCGCTGCTGCCGCCGAAGCGGGTGACGAGCGGAAAGGTCAGGTAGATGATCGTCATCGCCGCGAGCACCCCGAAGATCATCCGCCATCCCGCGATCGTCGACCGCTCGTCGCTGTTGTCGGTCAGCCGCGCGTTGAGCGAGGTGTAGGGGATCGTCACGACCGTATAGGCGGTGCGGAAGACGATGTGGGTAAACAGCATCCACAGGACCAGTGCGGTGCCCTCGAAGAAGGGGGGACGCCAGTAAAGCAGCACGAACGACAGGCCGAGCGGAACGCAGCCGAAGAGGATATAGGGGCGGTAACGGCCCCAGCGGCTGCGCGTACGATCGGCGATCGATCCCATGATCGGGTCCTGCAGCGCATCGACGATCGAGGCGATCATATAGATCAGCCCCGCAGTCGCCGCCGGAATGCCGACCGCGTCGGTGTAGAAGAAGAGCAGGAAGATCGAGACGCTCTGCCAATAGATGTTGCTGGCATAATCGCCGAGCGTGAAGCCGATCTTCTTTGCGGTGCTCAGCCGGTGCTGGGTCATGGAATGCTCTTCTCCTTGGCACGGCGGGCATTGGCATTGCGTTCGACGGCGTCGAGGCGCGCGGCATCGCTGTCCTGCTCGACCGCCGCCGATCCGGCGCGGATGCGCAACAGATTGTCCTTGCGCCCGGCCTGCGGCCAGTCGGGCAGGCCGCGCCCGCCCGGATGGCCACTGCGCGCCAAATTGACCCAATAATCGCCCATCAGGCGCGCCGTTTCGCGATCTGACGGTCCCGCTGCGGCGGGAAGGTTTCCGAACAGATAGGCGAGCTCGCTGGCATGGCCCGCGCCCTTGCGTTTCGCGCGGTCGGCCTCGGCGACATGGTCGAAGACATAGCGCCATGCCGGCGCGTCATGGTCGCGCATGATCCGTGCGTAGCCGCGCGCGGCTTCCCTGAAGAAATAATCGTCGATCAGCGCCGGCGCCGGCGGGTCGCCATAGGCACGGGTGAGATCGGCGAGGCTGGCCGGATCGAGCTGGCTTTTCAGATAGTCCATCATCGCGGGCGCAAAGACCTCTTCGCTGAGTTCGGCGCTCGTCGTGCCGACGATGAAGGGGATCCTGGGGACGTCGCCCGCGGCGAAGCGCTCGATCGGGTCGGCGAGCACGCTTTTGCCGTCGATGATCGGGCCGTTGAAGCGGTCGGCCTGCATGTCCCACATGGCGAGTTGGCCCTGCACGACATCGGCGGGCAGTGCACGGAGCGCGGCGGCATCCGGGTCGGCAAGACCCGCCTTGGCGGCGAAGGCGGCGCCTGCCTTCTCACCCGAAATACGCGTCGGGCGGTCGGTCCGCAGCCGCGCATAGGGTTCGCGATTGGCGCCCGACTGAACGATGGCCTTGTGGAACAGGCCCTGCGCGAGCGGCGAGGCCATCAGAAAGTCGACCGCCGCGCCGCCCGCCGATTCGCCGAAGATGGTTATGTTGCCGGGATCGCCGCCGAACGCCGCGGCGTTCGCCTGCACCCATTTGAGTGCGGCGATCATGTCGAGGAACGCGAAATTGGCGTCGGGCTGTCCGCCGGCCTCGGCGGACAGCGCCGGGTGGGCGAAGAAGCCGAAGCGGCCGAGGCGGTAGTTGAAATTCACGACCATCACGCCGCGCCGCGCCAGATTGGCCCCGTCGAGCGTCGGCGACGCCGCTGACCCCGCGACGAAAGCGCCGCCGTGGATATAGACCATCACCGGCAGCTTGCGCGCGCCTTTGGCCGGGCGCCAGAGGTTGAGGTAGAGGCAGTCCTCGCTCAACGGCTGTGTCGACGGCGTCGCGTCGCCGTCGAAGCGCACCTGCGGGCAGTCGTTGCCGAAGTCGGCGGCGGGCCGGACGTCCTGCCATGCGGGCGCGGGAGCCGGCGGGCGCCAGCGCAGGTCGCCAACCGGCGGCGCGGCATAGGGGATGCCCGCGAAGCCTTCGGCGCCGTCCTTCGCACGGCCTTCGAGCGTGCCTGCCGGCGCCTTGACCGTCGCGGGTTCGCCGTCGAGCGAGCGCGCATGGGCAGGCTGCGATATCAGCGCGGCAAACATCAGGACCAGCGCCGCACGCATCAGGCGGCGACCGAGGCCGCGGCTTCGGCGAAGCATTGCCGCGCGACATCGATCAGAAATGCGGATTCGGTCCAGCGGTCGCTCTCCTCGCGCCATTCGCCATCGGGGCCCCGCACCATCTTCGGATAGAAGGCGCGCGCGGGCAACAGTTCGGGATGCACCGCAAAATAGTCGCCCGGCTTCGCGTCGCGCAGAAACCCGTCGAAGCTCGCGGTCCACATGCGGCGGTAATAGTCGAGATGCCGCGCCTCGGCAGGGTCGCTCGCGGTAATCTGGCCGAAGGCGTTCGACGAGACGCGCAGGTGCATGAAGCGCGTGCGCTCGAACACCGGACGCATCGCCTCGAACTTCATGTCCATGTCGCCATAGGTCAGTTCGTGGCCGATGTACCAATGGCCGAAATCGCCGTTGAAGCGGAGTTCGGGCAGTTTCTCGATCAGGTCGAGCGTGCGGCGGATATCCTGCGTCATCGTCGCGCGGTGCGTTTCGAGATAAATGGGATGATCGATCGTGGTCGAAATATCGAGCATCGCCTCGGCAAGCCGGAGCATTTCGCTTTCGCTCTCGAGCCCGGTGCCGAGCTGGACGGTCGAGCAATCGCAGCCGGCGTCTTGCCATTTCATCGCGGCATCGGCCATCTGGTCGACGTCGTCGAAGATGCGCATCAGCCCGGTTGGGATCAGCCCGGCGTCGATTGCCGCCTGCGGCTCGAGCGTCTGGATCGCTTCGTACCCTGCCGCCTTGACCGCCGCGTAGATCGTCGCGCGGTCGCCACGCGGCCCGGCGGACCAGTCGGGCAGCTCGGCCGGCGTCAGGAAGCTGATGCCGGCGAGTAGCCGCGGCGCCGCCGCGCTGCCGTCACTCGTATTCGCCGGTTCAGAACGTAACATCGAGCGCCGCGCCGACGATCCGCCGCGATTCATAGACGCGATACTGGTTGAGCGTGCCGTTGGTATTGTTGAAGGCGAAGGTGCGGAAATTCTCGTCGGTCAAATTCTTACCGAAGACCGAGACTTTCCACGCGTCGTTTTCGGCCCCGATACCGATCGTCGCGGCAAGCAGGCCATAACCTGGCTCGTTCACGTCGACATAGTTGGGAAAGCCGATCACCTGCTTCGAGCGATAGTTGTAATTGACGCTGGTGCTGATCTTCAGCCCGCCGCCGACCGGCTGCGCATAGTCGAGCCCGAGGTTATAGGCCCATTTGGGGGCGAAGGGCAGCGGCTGGCCGGTGAGGTCCTGCACCCCGCCGATGCAGCCCTGCGCCGCGGTCTGGCCGCCGGCGCAGGGCGCCCCCGGAAAATCGCCCCATTCGGCGTTGGTGTAGGCGACGCCCGCGGTCAGGAACAGATCGGCTGTCCGCACCGGTCGCCAACTCAGTTCCGCCTCGAACCCGCGCGTTTTCGCATCGCCGTTGGTGAGCGGGAAGGTGAGCGCGATCGGATCGCGGCTGGCGGTCTGATAGCCCTTGATGTCGGCATAATAGCCGGTGATGTTGAAGGTCAGCCCGGCGTCGGGGAAGGCGGTGCGCAGTCCGGCCTCATAGCTCGTCGGCCGTTCGGGACCGACCGGCAGCAGCGCCTGCACCGCAATGTTGCTGTCGAAGCCGCCGCCCTTGTAGCCGCGCGTCACCGACGCAAAGGCCATGATGTCGGGGGTGAAATTATATTCGATCGCGGCGCGCCAGGTCAGCGCGTCGTCCTTGCCGCTGACGCTCGCGCTGTCGGTGGCGAGCGTGATCGTGTCGAGGCGCGACTTCGCAACGCGCTGCTTTTCGGTCAGCCAGCGCCCGCCGAGCGTCACGGTGAGCTGGTCCGTAATGTTGAAATTGGCCTGCCCGAACACCGCCATGTTCCGCGTCGCGACATCGACGTCGACCTCGCGATTAAAGAAGGGCAGGAAGAACAAGGTCGGGAAGAGCTGGTTCGTATAGCTGTCGACCGTCTGGCGGAAATAATAGAGGCCCGCGACATAGTCGACGAAACCGCCGGTCGGCGATGCGATGCGCAGTTCCTGCGACACCTGCCGCTGCTTGTGGTCGCCATAGTTGATGTCGAGGAAATTGTCGGTCGACGAGTCCGAATCGAGCCCGTCGACCGTCTCGAACCCGCGCCAGGCGCTGATCGAGGTCAGCGTGTGGCCGCCGCCGATATCCCAGTCGAGCTGGAGCGAGGCGCCATAGCTTTTGGCGTGGGTGAAGACGTCGCCGTTGATCGACTGTTTCTGGCTTTCGCGGCCCAGATCGTCGCCGATGATGCCGACCGTGGTGTTTTCCCAGGGATAGCGGAAGGCGGGATCGGGAAAGCGCTGAACCGTCCAGATGCAGCAGTTGGAATTGCTTTCCCAATAATCGCCGGTCAGCGTCGCGCGGAGCGCGCTCGACGGCTCGAATTCCAGCTTGCCGCGGAAACCATATTCGTCGCGGTCGTTGAGGCGGCGCCCGTCGGGCTCGTTACGGATATAGCCTTCGCGGTAGCTGCGCCGCGCCGAAACGGAAAAGCGGACCGTTTCCGCGAGCGGGCCCGACACATAGCCATAGGCATGAAGGTCGTTGTCCGGCGAGCCGAGGCTCACCCCGGCGCGGAAGGTCAGCGTGTCCGACGGCCGCCGCGTCGCGATGTTGATCACGCCCGCGCTCGCATTCTTGCCGAACAAGGTGCTCTGCGGGCCGCGCAAAACCTCGATGCGCTCGATGTCGGGAAGGTCGACGAGGGTCGCGCCGCTCTGACCCATGACGACGCCGTCGATGACATAGGCGGTGCTCGGTTCGATCGTTTCGGAGCTGAACGTGTTGGTGCCGACGCCGCGGATGAAGAAGCCGAAGTTGCGGGGCCCCGACTGGGCCGGCGACATCAGGCCCGGCACGACATATTGCAGGTCGGTCGATGCGTTGAGCTGGAGGTCGTTCAACCGGTCGCCGCCGACGACGGCGATCGACAGCGGCACGTCCTGCAGCCGTTCCTCGCGCTTCTGCGCCGTGACCACGATCGCCGTATCGTCGCGCGCCGCCGTTTCGGGCCGATCCTGCGCCATCGCAGGGGCGGCGGCAACGGCGATGGCGCACGCCGGAATCGCGGCTGCACAGGTAAAAAACGTCCGCATCTTCGGCATGTCTCCCACTCCCACAAATTTATCGTTATTTTTAATATGCCTCAAATTCGATCTAATATTGCATTTTGTCAATGGTTCAATTTAATCTGGCGATGCAGCCGTGGCATCGCGCCGCGGCATCGGATCGAGGATCAAAGATGCAGGCGATCGAGGTCGAGCGCTTCCGGCGCGACGGGTTCCTGGCTATCCCGCAGCTTGTCGGCGCGGACACGGTCGCGGAGCTGGCGGGGGTGTATGACGCGATGCTGCGCGGCGAAATCGACTGCAGCGCCACCGACAATCCGCTGGGCATGACGACGCGCCAGATCATGATCCCGTCCGCCTATCATCCGATCTTTCGCGACAATCCCGCGCTCGACGCCGCGCGCGATATCGCACGGGCATTGCTGGGTATCGACGATCCGAAGCCGGTGTTCGACATGCTGATCTACAAGGAGCCCGGCCAGCTTGCGACGACGCCCTGGCATCAGGATTACAGCTATGCCGAAATGCCTTTCACGCCGGCGGGGACGCCGGTGCCGTCGGACGAATATGTGCAATTCTGGGTCGCGCTCGACGATGTCGACGCGGAAAATGGCTGCATGCATTTCGTCCCCGGCGCGCATCGCGCGCCGTTGCTCGACCATTATATCGCCGGCGGAGATGCCGACTACAGCCAGCGCCTGCTGGCGATCCGCGATCCCGAGGCGGCGCTTGACCTCGACACCGCGGTCGCTTGCCCGCTGAAGGCCGGCGGCGCGACGGTCCACAACTACGGAACGCCGCATTTCACGTCGGGCAACCGAACGGCCGACCGGCCGCGCCGCGCCTATATCTTCAACTTTTCCAGCCGCGACCCGCGCGCATGACGGGCCGCCTGCCGCCCGGATTCCTGTGGGGCACCGCGACCGCCGCGCATCAGGTCGAGGGCAATAATGTCCATTCGGACTGCTGGGCGCTCGAACATGCGCAGCCGTCGCTCTTCCTCGAACCCTCGGGCGACGCCGCCGACCATTATCACCGCTATGCCGAAGATATCGGCATTGTTACCGCGCTGGGGTTCGATGCCTATCGCTTCTCGGTCGAATGGGCGCGGGTCGAGCCCGAGGCGGGCTTTGTGTCGCAAGCCGCTCTCGACCATTATCGCCGCGTCGCCGATGCCTGCCTTGCACGCGGGATCGCGCCTGTCGTCACGCTCCATCATTTCAGCCAGCCGCGCTGGATGGCGGCGCGCGGCGGGCTTGTTTCGCACGAGTTCCCGGAGCGCTTTGCCGAACAGGCGGCGCGGGTCGTTCGCGCGCTCGATGGCCTCGCGATCGTCTGCACGATCAACGAACTCAACCTGCCCGCGATCGCCGCGCCCTATTTCCGCGGCCGCGCCAGCGCCGCGCAGCGCGCGGCGGCCGAGCGCGCACTGGGGGCGCCGCTCGATGCCTTCTTCCTCCACAGCCCCGAAGAAGCGATCTTCGGCAACGGCCTCGCCGCGCATCGCGCGGCGCGCGCCGCGATCCGCGCCGAGCGGCCAAGCCTTGCGGTCGGCATGACGCTCGCGCTGTCCGAAGAACATGCCGAGCCCGGCGGCGAGGCCCATCGCGACGCGCGGCGCGAGACCTATTATGCCCCTTTCCTCGACGCGGCAGAGGAAGACGACTTTGTCGGCGTCCAGACCTATTCGCGCATGACGAGCCGCGCGGACGGCACCGTCGGCGTCGCCAAGGGCGGCGTACCGACGACGATGGGCTGGGAAGACCGGCCCGAGGCGATCGGCGCGGTGTGCGAATGGGTGGCGGGCCGCTGGAAGGTCCCGATCGTCGTTACCGAAAACGGCTATGTCGGCGACGACGACGATCGCCGCGCCGTCTTTATCGACGCCGCTATTGCCGGAGTGCGGCGGGCGATGGCGCGCGGGGCTGACGTGCGCGGCTATTTCTATTGGTCGCTGCTCGACAATTTCGAATGGATGCTGGGATATGGCCAGAAATTCGGGCTCGTCGCGGTAGAAGGCAGCGCCAAGGAGCGAAAAATCAAATCGTCCGCGAGAGTTATGGCGAGCCTTAAACCTCGGTTGCTGAAAGATCTCTAGTCTTCAGCGCTTCCTGATCAAGCGTCCGTGGTCACCACTTTTGCCCGCATTCAGTCATCGAGGCCGGTTGAAACACGGCAAGGTCGCCGGGAAAAAAGCCCGCGGAGCCGCGCACGGTATCGCGCGCGGCTCCGCAGGTCATCGGGTCAAGGCAGTATCGAAACAGGGCAGGGAGGGGGAGGGGGCGCCAGGTTCCGATACGCCTCTGCCCCGACTAACGGATGGCATCGGTAATGACCGCGGCCACGATCCCGGTCGCGATCGCGACCAGAATGGCGTCGTTGCCCGAGCGGGCATAATAATGACCGCGCGGGGGAGGCCGCAAACCGCGATAACGGCGATAGTCGATCACCCGATAGTCGCGGGCATATCGACGGTCGAAGCGTTCTCCGCGGTGCCATCTGCGCCATTCGACATATCTGGCGTGACGCCGACCGTCGAACCGCTCCCTATGGCGATGGCGATCGTCCCGATCGAAACGTTCGTCGCGTGAATCCCAGCGGCGATCGTCACGATCCCGGTGGTGGTCCCGCGCGCCGACGGCCGAAAGAGGCAGGATCGCCGCGAGGCACAGCGCAATGGTTGCTGCTTTTTTCATGGCAAGCTCCTCTGCGAGGGGGATGAGCGCGGCAGGGCGTGCCTGCCGCGCTGCTGGTGCCTAGAAGCGGAACCCCACGCCGGCGACGATCTGGTGCCGGTCGGTGTCGACCTCGAACCGGTCGGTGGTGTCCCCGTCGCGGAAGCGGAAATCCGCTTCGGTATAGTTGGAGTAACGATATTCGATCTTGGCGTAGCTGCGGCTTCCGATCGCATGTTCGACGCCGGCACCGATCCGCCAGCCGTCGAGCCGGAATCGTTCCTTGCGGTCGATGTCGCCGTTCGAGGCGACGACGTTCAGACGGGCGTTCGTATAGCCGCCTTTCGCATAGATCAGCGTATCGGGGCCGGCGGCAAAGCCGACGCGGGCGCCGACATACAGATCGCGGCCCGGCGCCACCTTGCCATAGCCGAAGAAATTGGGGTCGCTGCGATCGGTCTTGGTCTTGCCGGTCGAATCGCTCCACTCGCCCTCGATGCCCACGACCACCCGGCCAAGCGCGAGGTCGTAACCGGCGTCGACGCCATAGAGAAAGCCTTCGGTGCTCTGATCGTCGCCGGCGACGTCCGAATCCTCGGTGCTGCCGGGGCGGACGATATCGAGCCCGCCGATCACGCCGACCCGCAGGCCGCTCGGCGCGTCCTGAGCCATCGCCGGCGCCGCAAAAGCTGCTGCCGACACGGCGAAAAGCAGGGACGTCATTACGCTACGCATATCATACTCCATCATTTGTATCTTGCGGCCGCTGGGGGCCGCGCATCGTCATTCGGTTGTGAAAAAGGGTCAGCGCCGGTCCGACATGTGGCGGCGACGGCCACGGTCATCGACCCAGTAACGGCGCCCGTCGCGGTCGCGGTAGACTTTGCGCTGGCGGCCATCCTGCGTGATGACGCCGATCGCGGCGCCGCCGACCGCGCCGATCGCCGCGCCTTCCGCCAAATCGCCGCCGGTTGCGGCGCTGACCACGGCGCCGCCGGCCGCTCCGATCAGCGCCCCGCGAACCGCGGCCCGCTGGTCGGCGTTGCTGGCGCAGCCCGTGACCGCGATCGCGAGTACAGGCGCCAGAATCCAGGTATTTCTCATATGTCCTCCACTAGACATGAACGTCCGAACGAGGCGCGCCGACCGCTGCCGGTTCGCCGTCCTTCACGCTTAGGACACCGTGCCCCGGAGGAATCCCCACCATAAATCCGGCGGGAGCGCATTTTTGTGCAAAACAGGCCCTCCGCGCGCCCGGCGGTTCAGAAGGCGAAGTCGATCCCGAGCCGGAGCGAACGCGGGCGAAGCGGGGTCACCTGATCGCGGCGAACGACCGAGAACGGGTTGCCGAAGGCGAAGGTGTTGCCGCGCGCGTCGGCCACATTGTCGAGATTGAGCGACAGCGCGATCCGCCCGACGTCGATCCCGACGCCCATGTCGATGACCGCATAGCCGCCTTGCGGTATGTCGAGCACCGACCCGACGCCGAGGCGCGATTTTCCGACGTAGCGTATCGAGGCCCTCGCGGTCAGTGTCCTGTCCGCCGCGAGTTCGCGGCGCCAGTCCGCCGCCAGCCGGCCTCCGACGCCGGCGACGTTCGGCAGCGGCTGGCCCTTGCCGGCGGGGCCGACCGCTTCGGACGGCGTCAGGCGGCTATCGTTGACGAATGCCGACGCCGTGAGCAGCAGGTCGGGGGCCGGCCGCCAGCGCAGTTCGGCGTCGAGGCCGACAATCCGCCCGTTTCCGACATTGGCGGTATAGGGAAATCCCGTCACGTCGATGAGGTCGGCCTGCATATTGTGCCATTTGTTCAGGAAGAAGGCGGCGCGGAGCGAAAGCTCGTCGCGGTCGGATCGGCCGAGCCTGACCCCGAGCTCATACATATCCAGCGTGTCGGGGCGGAATGGCTGGGCAACGAGCCCGAGGGCCGTCGGGTAAGCGGTCAGGCCGCCGGCGCGAAATCCCTGATCGTGGCGGACGAACGCCGAGAAAAGGCCGCCGGGCTGCCAGTCGAGCGCCACCGTCCGCGAGAAGCGCGCGCCGTCGCGAAAACTTTCGGCGGTATTCGGCGGCTTGGGATCGCGGATGTAGCTTTCGGTCCTCGCGTAGGTCAGGCGCCCCCCGACCGTCACGGACAGCGACGGGCTCAGCGAACGCGTAACCCGGCCATAGAGCGCCGTGTCGAGGTTCCGGTCGACGACCTCGACCGCGATCCTCGGGAAGTCGGCGAGATCCAGAAACTGGGAAACGAGGCTGCGGCTATAGATCGCACTTGCCCCGATCACCCACGGTGTTCGGCGATCGCCCCCCGAGACCCGCGTCTCATGCGACAGGATAGAAATTTTGCTCGCTTCCCCGAACCGGGAGACGATTTCGAACAGCGGGCTGGCATCGAATTCGCTTTCGAGATCGTGCCGCACGACGGCGGTTGTCGATACCAGCGCGGCGTCGCCGAGCTGCTTTTCGGCCCGCAAATAGGCAAGGCGATAATCGCTGCGAAAAGGCTGTGCGATCGTCGGCTCACCGGGGCCATGCAGGACATATTGGCCCGAGGCGGTCTCGATATGTTGCCGGACATGGCCAAGGTCGAGGGTCCAGCCGCCGACATCTTCGCCGCGCAGCGCGATGCGATAGCCATAGCTTTGCGTCGGGTTGATATTCTTCGCACCCTGCGCGGGCGCATCGATATAGCCGGCGCGCTCGCCGGTCGAGGCGGTCACTCGCGCGGCCCAGCGCCCGTCCGAAATCGGGATGTTGAGCATGGCGTTGACTTCGCCGCCGAGACCTCCCCCCTTCGTATATTCGGTAAGGGCCGATGCGCTGCCCGATAGCCGGTGGAGGTCGGGCGTATTCGGCACGAACCTGATGATACCGCCGAGCGAGCCCGCGCCGTACAAGGGCGCCTGCGGGCCGACGAGCACCTCCACCCGCCGCATGTCGTAAAGGTTCAGCGATGGATCGGGCGCATTGAAGGTCAGGCGGACGTCGCCCAGATATTGCCCGGTCGCCGATTGCGTCGGGCCGTTGAAGCTGCTGTCGGCGACCCCGCGGATGAAGATTTTTTCCCGGCCCCTGCCGAGATTGGTGGTCGAAAGCGATGGCAGGAGCCGCGTGATCGCGGCGGTCCCGTCGGTGCCGTTGCGGGTGCTCCAACTGCCGGCGATATCGATGATGTTGGCCGTACCCGGATAGCTGTCGAGCGACGTTTGCGCCTTGCTGCCGGTGACGATGATCTCTTCCGGGGCTTCCGCCGCGGGTGGAGGGGCGACGGGCCGCACGGCGGGTTTCGGCCGCGACGGTTTCGGCGCTTTCGGTACCGTCGCGGTCCGGCGGACGATGCGAACCGTGCGTCCATCGAAGAAGCGCGCTTCGGCGCCGGTCCCGGCGAGGGCGCGGCGCAGCGCTTCGCGCAGGCCAAGGCGGCCGCGCACGCCCGGCGAGCGCCGCTTGGCGAGTTCGGGATCGGGAACCGTTACCGTCGTGCCCGACTGCGCGCCGATCCGCCCCGCGACATCGCCGAGGGGACCGGCCGGGACATCGAAGCTCTGGGCCCACACCGGGGCCGCGCTGCCAAGACTGATTGCCACGGCACCCGCGGCCGCGACCAGGTCAATCCGGCACACTTGTTGGCGGCCTCATGACCCAGATACGCCCTGCACGCTGGAGATGGACGTCGAGCGCGGCGGCGAGGCGGTGCAATTCGGCTTCGCTGGCGCCATCGATATGCAGGTTGCCGGAAAACGGCCGGTTGCCGAGCGCCGGATCGACGCGGATACCGACGCCGAGGCTACGCGACAGGTCGGCCGCGACGCGCGAGAGCGGGGCGCCCGCATACAGATATCGCTTGTGTTGCCACGACCCCACGGCCTCGATGGGCGTATCGGACACCGTGATTTTTCCGTCGCTTGCGGCAATCAGCGACTGCCCGGCGTCGAGCGGGACGGTCTTGCCCGCGGCGCGATATTCGACCTTGCCTTCCGACACCGCCACGCGAATCTCGCCGCCGTCGCGCACCACTTCGAATATCGTGCCGACATCGACGATCCGGACATCGCCAACCGCGACGACGAACGGCCGGTTGTCATCGTGCCGGACACGAAACAGGGCTTGGCCTTGGACCAACTCCGCCGAGCGTGTGTTCTCCCGGTCCAGAACCAGCTTCGTGTCGCCGTTGAGCGCGATATCGGTGCCCTGCTCGAGCTCGAGCTGGCGCCGCTCGCCGACGCTGGTTGCGATTTCGTACGATTGCGAGGACAGTTGCGGTATCAGAAGCAAGGTCGCCGCGACCGACGCCGCCAGCGCGCCGCCCGCCCAATAGAGGAAGCGGCGGCGGGGCTGAGGCTCGTCGTAAAGGTCATTGGCGGGTTGCCGGCGATCGATATCGTCCAGCAGCGGACCGATCCGGTCGTCGAGCGCCTCGATCCGCTCATAGGCGTCTGCGTGGCGCGGATCTTCTTCGAGCCAGGCGGCAAATGCTTCCCAGACGTCGTCGCCGCCGTCGCGCAGCCGGACGTGCCATTCGATGGCCCGCTCGATGATAGGATCCTGTTCCGCGATGCTCATGACACGCCCCCTGTGTTCCTGAGATGCCGCGGCAGGTCATCATCCCCATCCAGCAACAGCTTCGTGGCGGCGATTTCCCCATAAGCGCGCGTCAGATGCTTTTCCACGGCGCTGACGCTGATCTCCAGCGCATTGGCGATCTGTTTTTGCGGCAGGCCTTCGACCCGGAATTGCATGAATATCCACCGTGTCCGTTCGGGAAGCTTCGATAGCGCCGTCTGGAGAATGGCAAGCTCTTCGCGCTGGATCAGCCGGACCTCGGCCGAGGCGGCGGGGTCGATGTCCCGTTCGCCGGCGCTGTTCGCGTCCACCCAGTCTTCCTCGCGCCGCGCGCGGCGCTGCTCGGTACGGCGATGCAGTTGAAACTGGTTCGACGCCATTTTGTACAGATAGGCGCGGACCTCGGCCACCGGGCCGATATTGGCCGTCGAAAGCCGCAGCGAGATTTCCTGCAGCATATCTTCCGCTTCGGCGGGAGCCGCGCCGCGCACGACCAGAAACCGGTGCAGCACCGGCCTGATCTGCATGAACGTCTGTATCAACCCGCTGCTCGACATGTTCGAAAGAAATCTTCCCGGAAAAAATGCCGGCAATAATGAGAGGTGCTGTTCGCCTGTGCGCCGCGCCGTCGGCTGGCGATTTCGGCCGCGGGCCCCATAACGAGGCGCCAGGGGATTGTAAAAGCCTTTCCGGACGGGCTGCGCGATCCGTCGGATGGCGCGCCGTCACGCGGCTTGCGACAGGACGCTGCGTTGATCGAGGCAGCCAAGCGCTTCGAGCGTATGCCTGACAGCCGTGTCGAGCGGCGTGTGCGGCTCGTTACCGAGCAGGCGTTGAAGGCGCCCGTTGTCGAGCCGCATGGGGTGGCGCCAATAGGGCTCGACTTCGACCACTTCGCGCGGAAAACCGCCGAACGGGGCAAGGCACCGCATCAGCCACCAGGGAAAAGCCCGGACCGGAATATCCCGGCCGACGGCCGCGCGCACGGCCTCGATCATTTCCGTGCCGCTTGCATCGACATGACCCTCGAACTGGAGGCGCTCGAAAGCATCGAGCCGGTCGGGCATTTCGATCAAGCGGACGAAAGTCTCGGCGAGGTCGGGAAGATAAGCCCAACTGTGGCCCGCGCCGGTCGCCGGATTGAGGATCCGCCGAACCGGTGCGCCGGGCGTGACCATTGCTTGCGCGAACCAGCTTTGCCGGATTCCGGGGCCGAAAAAATCTCCGGCGCGCAGGATCAGGCTGGGCACGTCGGGCGCGGCATCTTCGAGCAGCCGCTCCATTTCTGCGCGAATGGCGCCTTTGCGCGATCGCGCCGATTGCGGCGTCGTGCTGTCCACGACGGCCGTGGTTCCGGCCTCGAAATTATAGACTGTGCCCGGGAGTATGATGCGGGCGCCGCCTGCCGCCCGCGCGGCGGCAAGGCTGTTTGTGATCATCGGCAGCACCAGACGGTCCCAGTTGCGATAGCCCGGCGGATTGACGGCATGGACGATCACCGACGTTCCGGCCGCAGCCGCTACGACGTCCTCCTCGTTCATCGCGTCGCCGGCGACCCACAGGGGCGACGGACCATTTTGCCATCCGGCTGCCGCCTTGGCCGGATCGCGCGCGAGCGCCTTGACGGTCCATCCCCGGCGCCGGAGCGCGGCGCCGATCGCGCCGCCAATGCCGCCCGTTGCGCCGAGTATCAATGCGGTGGCTGCCGTGCTCTCGTTTGTCATCTTCGATCTCCTGTAATCCGGAGCCAAGGATAGGGTTTGGGTAGATGAAAGAAATTGGCAAAACTTTGGAAACTGCTAATCAAAAAATGATGAGCGGTACCATTCCCTGGGAAAATCAGCAGGCATTCCTCGCGGCGTTCGAAGAAGGCAGCTTGTCGGGTGCGGCGCGGCGGCTCGGGCTGGCGCAGCCAACCGTCCGTTCGCGGATCGCGGCGCTTGAGCAGAGACTGGGTACGGTGCTGTTCACCCGGTCGGCGAACGGCCTTGCGGCGACCGAGCATGCGCGCTCGCTGGCCGACAGCGCCCGCGCGATGGACAGGGCATCCGAATTGTTCGCGCGCGCCGCATCTGCCCCGGCCGGCGAAATCGCCGGCACGGTCCGCTTGAGCGCGTCGGAGGTCGTGGGCATCGAAGTCCTGCCGCCCATATTGGCGAAGCTGCAGGCGGCGCATCCGGGAATCATGATCGAGCTTTCGTTGAGCAACGCGACGGCCGATCTGATCGAACAGGAGGTCGATATTGCCATCCGCATGCATCCGCCGCGCGAGGGCGCGCTTGTCGCCAAGAAGATCGGGGTGATCGAACTCGGTCTTTTCGCTCATGAAGATTATCTGGCGCGCAAGGGAATGCCGGACACTCCCGCCGATCTCGCCGCCCACGATATCATCGGATCCGACCGAGAGCCTGCGGATCTGAAGTTCACCGCGGCGCTATTGCCCGGCATCGCCCGCAACTGTTTCAAAATGCGGACCGACAGTCACCCGGCCCAGATCGCGCTCGCAAGGGCGGGAATGGGCATCGCAGTGATGCAGCGGAGAATAGGGCTTGCCGATCACCGATTGAAAGCGGTGCTTCCGGACCTGCTTCTGCCGGGCCTCGACACCTGGATCGTCACGCATGAAGATTTGCGGCGCCTGCCTCGCGTCAGCATCCTGTTCGATCATCTTGTGCGCGAGTTGGCGCGTTATTCGCGGCCGGAGCGATCGGGTCAGTTCGACAGCAAGCCTGCCTCGTAAATGATCCAGTCCGCGAACGCGTCGAGCGGGGTGTAGTTTTCATGCGTGTCGGGCCGGACGAGATAATAGCTCTCGGGACCCTGCCACGGCGCGTCGAACACTTTGACGAGTTCGCCGCGCGCGAGTTCCGAAGCGACGAGAAATTCGGGCAGCAACGCAACGCCGAGACCGGCGCGCGCCGCTTCGATACCCAACGCAAACTGGTCGACGAGCATCCCGTGGACTTCGCCGGGATCGACCTGCATCGCTGCGAACCAGCGTTCCCAGGCGTCGGGGCGCGAGACGAGGTGGAGCAGCGGTGCGTCGACGAGGTCGGCAGGCGCTGTGCAGCCAAGCTGATCAGCGACCGCGGGGCTGCAAAGCGGCACCACATTTTCGTTCATCAGGAAATCGAGGCGCGACCCCGGCCATTCGGGAAGGCCGAAATGGATCGCCGCATCGACCGGATCGAAACGAAAATCGAAGGGCGCGAGGCGCGTCGTCACATTGACCGACAGGTCCGGATGGGCGGCGAGGAAGCGCGGGAGGCGCGGCATCAGCCAGCGGGCGCCGAACAGCGGCAGCGCCGCGATATGCAGCGTCCCGCCACCCGGATTGGCCCGGAAGCCCAGCGTGGCGCCCGAAATCCGATTGAGCGCGTCGCGTATCTCGCGCGCGTAGGCGCTTCCCGCGAGCGTCAGGAAGACCTTCTGCTTCTCGCGGTGAAAGAGCGGCGCGCCCAATATATCCTCGAGCGCGCGGATCTGCCGGCTCACCGCGCTCTGGGTCAACGACAGTTCGCGCGCCGCCTGGGTGAAACTCTGGGTGCGCGCTGCTGCCTCGAACGCACAGAGCAGGGCGGTCGGCGGAAGGAAGCGGCGCGGCGTCATGTTCATTCCATTCGAGAACCGGTTACGTCCGAATAGTCGTTTGACGGGACAGTTTCAAAGCCGATAATTCCCATATCGCATGATACGCCTCTTTTTTGGCGGCAGGGGCAGGGGAGCGAGGGCCATGGTCGCCCCGGCAACGCTATGAACAACGACCCGCTGAGCCACGGCCTGTGGGAGGCAACGGCGCCGTCTCTGTCGCCGGGCAGGCCCCTTGCAAAAGAGATCGTCGCCGACGCCGTGATCGTCGGCGGCGGCTTCACCGGCTGTTCGGCCGCCTTTCATCTCGCTGCGGCGGGTCGGGCGCCGGTCGTCCTCGAGGCCGAAGACATCGGCTTCGGCGGCGCCGGCCGCAATGTCGGCCTCGTCAATGCCGGCATGTGGGTGATGCCGGACGACCTCGTCGCGTCGCTCGCGGCGCCCTATGGCCAACGGCTGGTGAGCCAGCTCGGCGAGGCGCCCCGGCTCGTCTTCGACCTCATCGAACGCCTCGGCATCGACTGCGAGGCCGTTCATCGCGGCACGCTCCACTGCGCGGTCGGACGAAAAGGCTATGGCGACATTGCCGAGCGCGCGCGGCAATGGCGGGCAAGGGGCGCCGATGTCCGGTTACTCGATGCCCGCCAGGCTGCGCATTTTACCGGAAGCCACGCCTATGCCGGCGCCCTCCTCGATCGCCGCGCCGGGACAATCCAGCCGCTTGCCTATGTCCGCGGGCTCGCGGACCATGCGGCGCGCAACGGCGCGCGCATCCATACGCGGTCGCCGGTCATCGCCTGCGAGGATCTGGGCTCGGGGTGGCGGATCTCGACCCCGGCGGGGCAGGTCGTTGCGCCGTGGGTGATTTTCGCCACCGACGCCTATTCGCGCGGCGCCTGCGTCGACATCCGGCGCGAGCAGGTGATGTTGCCTTATTTCCAGCTTGCGACGCGATCGCTGTCGCCCGAACTGGCCGCAACGATCCTGCCCGGGCGGCAGGGGGCGTGGGATACCAGGTCGATCCTCTCCTCCTTCCGGCTCGACGCGCAGGGCCGGCTCGTGTTCGGGAGCGTCGGCGCGCTGCGCGGGCTCGGCAAGTCGATCCACGCCGATTGGGGACAACGCGAGATCGCCCGCCTGTTCCCGCAACTTGCCAAGGTCGAGCTGGAACATCGCTGGTACGGCCGGATCGGCATGACCGGCGACGCGGTCCCCCGCCTCCACCTGCACGGGCGCAACATGGTGTCGGTCAGCGGCTATAACGGCCGGGGCATCGCGCCCGGCACGGCCTTTGGCCGCGACCTCGCCCGGCTCGCGCTCGGCGAAATCGGGCTCGAGGATTTTTCGCTGCCGCTGAGCGATTTGCGCGCTGCGCCCTTTGGCGGATGCCGTTCGGCCTTCTATGAAGCGGGTGCGCAGCTCGCCCATTTTACCGGTTCCCGTTTTCACCAGCCTGTTCATCGAGGATCATGACATGACCAATGCCGTTGCCGCCGAAACCCGCGACCTGATCGCCGCGCTGGGGGCCGATCCCGCCTTGCTGGCGGGCGGAACGCGCGTCGTCCGTTCGCCGATCACCGGCGATGTGATCGCCGAGGTGGCGGAGACGACGCCGGAGGAAGCGGCGGAGCGGATCGCTGCCGCCGAGGCGGCGTTCCGGGTCTGGCGCACGGTGCCCGCGCCGCGCCGCGGCGAATTCGTCCGCCAGCTCGGCGAGGAACTGCGCGGCGCGAAGGAGGCGCTCGGCCGCCTCGTCTCGCTCGAAGTCGGCAAGGCGCTGTCCGAGGGGCTTGGCGAGGTGCAGGAAATGATCGACATCTGCGACTTCGCGGTCGGGCTTTCGCGCCAGCTTTACGGCCTGTGCATGCCGTCCGAGCGCGGCGATCACCGGCTGACCGAGCAATGGCACCCGATCGGCCCGGTCGGGGTCATATCGGCATTCAACTTCCCGGTCGCGGTGTGGAGCTGGAACGCGGCGCTCGCCTTTGTCTGCGGCGACAGCGTCGTCTGGAAGCCGTCGGAAAAAGCACCGCTGACCGCGCTGGCCGTCCATGCGATCGTCGAGCGCGTGATCGGGAATTTCGGCCCCGACGCCCCCGCCGGGCTGGCCGGCCTGATCATCGGCGGCCGCGACCTCGGCGAGCTGCTCGTCGACGACAAGCGGCTTCCGGTCATCTCGGCGACCGGCTCGACGCGGATGGGCCGGACGGTCGGCGAGCGTGTGGCGCGCCGGTTCGGCAGGTCGATCCTCGAACTCGGCGGCAACAACGCATCGATCGTCACGCCGTCGGCCGACCTCGATCTGACGCTGCGCGCCGTCGCTTTCGGGGCAATGGGAACGGCGGGCCAGCGCTGCACGACGATGCGCCGCCTGTTCGTCCATGCCGATGTTTACGACCGGCTGGTTCCACGACTGATCGAGGTTTACCGCACGATCTCGATCGGCGACCCGCGCAATCCCGACACGCTGGTCGGGCCGCTGATCGACGGCGAGGCCTTTTCGGCGATGGAGCGCGCGCTGAACGCGGCCCGCGCGGCGGGCGGGCGGGTGCACGGCGGCGGCCGCGTCGACGTCAATGGCGAGGCGTCCTTCTATGCGCGCCCGGCGCTCGTCGAGATGGGTGCGCAAGCCGACTGCGTCCGCGAGGAAACTTTCGCCCCGATCCTCTATGTCCTCAAATACCGCACGCTCGACGAAGCGATCGCGTGGCAGAACGACGTGCCGCAGGGGCTTTCCTCGTCGATCTTTGCGACCGACATCCGCGAAGTGGAACAGTTCCTGTCGGCGGCGGGGTCGGATTGCGGCATCGCCAATGTGAATATGGGGACGTCCGGGGCCGAAATCGGCGGGGCTTTCGGCGGCGAAAAGGAAACCGGCGGCGGGCGCGAAAGCGGGTCCGATAGCTGGAAGGCCTATATGCGGCGGCAGACCAATGCGATCAACTATGGCCGCATATTGCCGCTAGCGCAGGGCGTGAAGTTCGACATCGAATAGGCGCGGATATCCCGCGCGGGCTCACACCGCGCGGGGCTTGCGCGCCTTTCGGGCGCTGGCGCGCGCCGCCGCTATCGCCTCCTCGCCGCACAGGATGTCGAGATAAAGCTGGGCGTTCTTCCGCCGCTCCGGAATGCTTTGCTGGACGCCGATCGCATAATAGCCGATCTGGTGATAATAAAAGACGCGCGCGCGGATCGCCGCATGCTCGCTGTCGTAATCGATCGCTTCGAAGAACTTCTGCAGCGTGTCGAGCCGTTCGCGGTCGGCGCGTTCGACCGCCCATTCGGCGCGCTTGTCCGAACGCGCCCATTCGCGGACGGCGAGGTCGAAATGATAATCATAGCCGTCGGCGTCGATCAGGCGCCGGATCACCCGGTCGAACCACGCGATCGCATCGGCGGGTCTGGCCGGCGGCGGGGCATCGGGCAGGAAGCGGCAGCTTTCTTCCCAGTGCTGGATGAGCTGGTCGAAGAAATCGTCGCGGTCCTTGAAATTATGGTAGAAACCGCCGCGGGTCACGCCAAGCCGGTTGGCCAGCCGGTCGATTTTCAGGCCCGAAATGCCCTCGTCGACCAAGGTCCGCTGCGCGGCCTCGATCCAGTCCTGAACCGTATTTTTCGGTGCCCGTCCAACCATGCCCGTTCAATATTCCTGTCCGTGAAGCGCGCCGGCCGCGCTGCCCGACGCGATCATGGCGTCATATCGCAGAACTGCAAGGATGGCATGCAATAGTGCATGATTAAGTCTGATACTCTCTGGCACGAAGACGGTCGCCCGGCACCGGGCGACCGTCGGACGCGATCAGAATTTCGTCGACAGGCCAAGCGACACCGTGCGCGGCCGGATCACGCTGGCGCCGTCGATCGTGACGTTGGTGAAGCCGAGCTTGTCGAAGAGATTGTCGACGCGCAGTTGCGCCGTGAAGCGCTCGTCGAACGTGACGCTGGCGCGCAGGTCGACGGTGGTGATGTCGGGCAGTTTCTGCTGCCGCGACGGATCGAGCGCCGGGTAGGTGGCGGGCATGTCCGACTGGAAGCGCAGCGTCGCGCCGACATTGCCCGTCATCGTGTCTCCGAGCGGCAAGGCATGATCGACGATCAGCGAGGTCGTCCAGCTCGGCGTCAGCGGCAATTTGTCGCCCGCTCGCGCGCCGGTGGCCGACGAGGCGAGCGGGTCGATCGCCTTGATCTTGCCGTCGGTGTGCCCGGCGCTGACGCTGACGGTCAGCAGGTCCGACGGGCGCGCCGTGAGCTGCATCTCGAAGCCGTCGACGGTGGCGCTCGCGGCGTTACCTTGCAGGATGATTCCGTTGACGAGCGAATTAAGCTGGATGTCCTTCCAGTCGATGTGGAAGGCCGAAACGTCGAAGGCGAGCGCGCCGTCGAGCACCGAGCCCTTGATGCCGGCTTCGTAATTCCACACCGTATCGGGCCGGACGAAGGTCTGCGCCCCCGGCGGCGGCGTGGGGTTGGTCTGCGGACCGCCCGGGCGATAGCCGCTGGCGGCGCGCAGATAGGCGCTGACATTCGGCGCGGGGCGCCAGCGCAGCGTCGCAAGGTAGCTCAGCGAATTGTCGCTGAAGTTGAACGTCCGCGGGGTGCGCGGCAGATAATAGGTGATGCCGCCCGGTCCGCCGGTGCCGGCAACCTGCTTGTTATGCGCGTAGCGCAGGCCGCCCGTGATATCGAGCGTATCGGTGAGGTAGAAGGTGAGGTTGCCGAAACCCGCGATCTCCTCGTAGCGCGAGGTCGTCGTTGCCTTGACGAGCTGGTCGAACGGCGCCGCGCGGAGCGTGCCGTCGGCGTTGTGGGCGAAGACCGTGGTGTAATAGATATTGTCTTCGTTGGTGTAGAAACCCCCGACCATGAATTCGACCGGCCCCAGACGGTCCGACGCGAAGCGGACTTCGCCGGTCCATTTCTTCATGTTCGGCGAGGCGAGGAAACGGGCGTTTGAGTTGGCGGGAAGCAGCGTGTCGATCGGCACGCCGAATACGGTATCCGCGATCGGGCCGAGAACGGCGCGGGCCACCGGAATATAGGTTGCCGTCGCGTCGGTTTCGGTGCGCGACTTGTAGCGTGCATAGCTGCCCGATGCGGTGAAGGTCCCGATGCCGACGCGATATTCGACATTGGCGTTGACGATGCGATATTTGATTTCCGATCCTAGGTCGGCGAAGCTGGTATAGGCATATTTGCCGAAGGCGGGATCGAAGGTGCCGGGGACAAGCTTCTGGGTCGCATAGCCCAGATTCTCGATATTCTGGTAGATGCCGCTAAGGTCGATCGTGAAGTCGCTGGTCGGCGCGTAGCGCAGCGCGAGGCGGCCGCCGTAGAGGTTCGACCGGTTCACATCTTCCGACCCTGTCACGACATTGTCGGTGAAACCGCCGGCGCGGCGATAGTAACCGGTCGCGGTCACCGCGAGCTGGTCCTTGACGACCGGGACATTGACCGAGCCGCGGACCATGAAGCCCATTTCGCCGTGCGCGACGGTCGAAATCTCGCCGCCTGCCGAGCCCGAAAATGTCGACGTGTCGGGCTTCTTCGTGATGATGCGAACCAGACCGCCGAGGTTGCTTGCGCCATAGAGCGTGCCCTGCGGACCCTTCAGCACCTCGATGCGCTCGACCTCGGCAAGCTCGGGCGACGGCGTCAGGAGCGCGCCTGCCGACAGGAAGCCGCTCGCGGTAAAGGGAACCTCGTCGATATAGACGGCGGTGGTGTTCGACACCTGCTGCGGGCCCGAGTTGAGGCCGCGAAGGATGATCGACCCCAGCCCGGGGGCGCCGTTGTCGCGCTGGCTGAGCCCGGGGACGAGCGTCGCATAGTCGCGGAAATCGCGGATACCGAGCGTCTCGATCTTCTCCGACGACACCGCGGTGATCGCCGCGGGAACGTCCTGGAGCTTTTCGGCGCGTTTGCTTGCGGTGACGATGATTTCGTTGCCGTCGGCATAGTCCGACGCCGGCGCCGCTTCTTGCGCGGCGGACAATTGCGGCCACGCAAGAGCAAGCGCCGCGCATGATGTGTGGATGACCCATTTCCGTTGCATCGTGAACCTCCCGTTGAAGTGCGCGTTCCTCTGCGACTTGAGTCGCTATTTTATGCAGAACTGTCATATATTGATGGGCGAAAATCAAGCCCGGTTCTTGGCGGGGCCTGCGCTCGTGCCGCCATTCTCCTTGGGTCTCTGTCAAAAATAATTATTAATTTACAGTATCTTGAATTGGCACAAACCCTCTCCCGAGGCTGCGCGCAATAAAATTCATAAATGCACAAAAAATCGGAAGAGGCGCCGGCCGGTCGCCCGGTCGCCCGGTCGGCGCGCCGGCTCAGCCCGCGGCGATCCGTTGGGTCTGTTCTTCGACATTCCGCTGGAGCAACGGCAGCGGCAATGCTCCGGGCCGCAGCACCGCGTCGTGGAAATCGCGGATGTCGAAACGGTTGCCGAGTGCGGCGCGCATTTTCTCGCGCGCTTCGTAGATGACGGTGTCGCCCAGCTTGTAGGCGAGCGCCTGCCCCGGAATGTCGCACGAATAGCGAACCGATTCCGAACGGATTTCCTGCTCGGGCATGAAGGCGTTCGCGCGCATATAGTCGCGCGCCTGCTCGAGCGACCAGCCGAGCGCGTTCATCCCGGTATCGACGACAAGGCGGCAGGTCAGGAAAGCGTCCATCATCAAGCGGCCGAAGCGTTCCTCGGGCTCGGGGTACATGCCCATTTCGCCCGCCAGCGTCGCGGCATATTCGGCCCAGCCCTCGTTGAACGCGTTGACGAATGCCTTGCGGCGCAGCGGGTGGAGCGTCTCGTTCTCGTCCTGCGTCGCAAGATGGAAATGGTGGCCGGGTACCAGCTCGTGATAGTTGAGCGCACCGATATTGTTGAGCGGCCCCTGCGACAGGTTCGGCGCGTTGAAGATATAGCGGCCCTTGTCGTCGGTCGGCGTCGGCGGCGTGTAATAGCCGAAGGTCATCGAACCGGTCAGCGCGTCGGGCAGCGGCGCGACGCCATGGCCGGCCTTGGGCTTGAAATTGAAGGTCGCGTCGATGTGCGGCGCGATGCGGTCGATATAGCGCTGGAACACCGCGCCGATCGCTTCGGCGCCCGAAGCGCGCCACGCCGGGTTGTTCCTGACCGCATCGAGATAGTCGATCGGGCTCCCCGTAAAGCCTGCTTCGTCGAGCAACGCCTGCATCTGCGATCCGATATCGGCCATCCGCGCGAGGCCGGTCGCGTGAACCTGTTCGGGCGTCAGGTCGAGCGTCGTGTGCAGGCGCACCAGCTCGGCATAAACTTCGCTGCCGCCCGGATATTGCGAAATGCCGACGCTTTCGGGAGCGTTTTCGGCATAGGCGGGGTTTTTCAGGAACGCCAGAAAGGCGTCGAAGGCCGGGATCACATCGTCGGCAATCGCCGAGCTTATCTGCGCGAGCACGGCCGCGGCATCGACCGCGGCGAGCCGCGACGCGTCGGGGGTCAGCATCGCCGTGATGCCGGCGCGGAAGCCTTCGATCAGCGGGATCGACTGTTCGAGTTGTAGGCGCGGCATAAAGATGCCCCGCTCGGCCTGGCCTGCGGTACGCTCGTGCATCTGCTGCACCAGCCGGCCATAATCGCGGATCAGTCCGACATAGCGATCGCCGTCGCCGCGCGTTGCAAAGCTGTACCCGCCGATCCGCGGGCCGAAGACGTTGAGGAGGAAGCCGCCGCAATAGGCGGTCGGGGCGAACATCGCATAGAAGCCGCCGCCGAGCGGGTCGAAGACGAGCCAGTACCAATCCGCTTCGCGCGACCACCGTTCGGCAATCTGCCGCGCCATCTCGAGCGTATAGGGCAGGTCGTGGGGCAGGGCGGCGCTGTCGATGGCGTCTATACGGTCGAGCAGCGCGCGGCCGCGCGCGGCGCGCTCGGTCGCTGCCGTAAATCCGATATCGGGAAATCGTATCGGTGCGTCCTTGTCGCCGCCGAGAAAGCCGTTGCCGTTCAGGGCCGACCAGACATCGTCGATCACGCGCAATGCCGAACCGAAATTTTCGAGGGGGCTCAAGGTCATCGATATTCCTTCCCGGTGTGCGCGGAACTCGCTGCGATAAGGCGCGGCAATTAAAATACGTTTCTGCATGTTTGATTGTCAACGGCCCCCGCGCCGGATTGTGCGCCTTGGGCCGGGCGTCATCGCCGGTTCGATCTCCTGTCCAGAGTTAATATGCTGAAATAAAAATGTAATTTCCGGAGAAATAAAAAATGCATTTATGCATTGAATGAACTTGGCCTTCGCGATAGTCCTTTGGCGATGGCCACTGCGTCCCAACGGCGGCGCAGCGGTTCCGGATTCACCTCCCGGGAAAGGCGATGATGAGCAACAAGGTCGAAGCGATCGATGTGGCGAAGGCCGCGAATCCCTGGGAGCTTTACGGGCCGGGGCAGCGGCGAACGCTGCTGTTCATTCTGTTCCTGACCGGCACGTCCAACTATGCCGACCGCAATGTGATCGGCGTCCTGCTCGAACCGATCAAGGCCGAATTCGGCGTTTCGGACACGATGCTCGGGCTGCTGACCGGTCTGGCCTTTGCGATCTTCTATGTCACGGTCGGGCTGCCCATCGCGTGGCTCGCCGATCGCGGTAACCGCAAGAAGATCATCGTCTGGTCGCTCACCGTGTGGAGCATCATGACCGCGCTGTGCGGCGTCGCGCAGAATTTCTGGCAACTGGCGCTGGCGCGGGTCGGCGTCGGGGCGGGGGAGGCGGGGGCGGTGCCCCCCGCGCAGAGCCTGATCGCCGATTATTACCCGCCCGAACAGCGCGCCGGCGCGCTCGGCGTCTATATGATGTCGTCGATGGCGGGTTATATCATCGGCATGACCGCCGGCGGCTGGGTCGCGCAGCATTATGGCTGGCGCGAGGCTTTCCTCGTCATCGGCCTGCCGGGTTTCCTGCTCGCGGTCGCGGCGCATTTCGTCCTGCGTGAGCCCCGGCTCCAGGCCGGCTTCGCCGTCGCTCCCGAAGCGACCGAGGATGCGCGGCAAAGCATCAAGCTGCTGCTCGCCAAGCCCGCCTATCGCAACATCGTCTATGCGCTCGTCGTCTATTTCCTGATGGCCTATGGCGCGCTGGTCTTCACCGCGTCGTTCATGATCCGCGTCCACGGGCTGACGGTCGCCGAGGCCGGGGGGCTGTTCGGCATCATGTCGGCGGTCGGCGCGGTCGTCGGCAATCTCGGCGGCGGCAAGCTCGGCGACTATCTGGCGAAACGCGATATCGCGTGGGTGGCGAAGTTTCCGGGGCTCGCGCTGATCGCGGCGCTGCCGCTTTATGTCGGTTCGTTCGCCATGGGTTCGGTGGCCCTGATGATCCCGCTGTCGCTGATTGGCGGCATATTGCTGACCGGCGCGGTCCCGACGATCTTCGCGGCGCTGCACGTCATTTGCGGCAGCAAGCGGCGGGCGATGGCGGTCGCGCTCGCCTTTTTCTTCGCCAATCTGATCGGGCTGGGACTGGGCCCGGTGCTGGCCGGCGCGATCAGCGATCATATGGCGGGCATTTACGGTCCCGCCGACGGGCTGCGCTATGCGCTGATGATCATGTCGCTGACCTTTCTGCCGGCCGGAATCTTCATGTTGCGTGCGGCGAAATATCTGAAATCCGACCTCGAAGAATGATCGCGGGAGCACGCCATGATTGAAAAAGACATGCGCGAAACCCGCGCCGCGCGTGAGGTGAATGCGTTTTACGGCGCGCTCTTTCGTCCCGGCACCGATCATCTGTGGACTGCCGCCGATCTCGACCTGACCCCCGACGGCGGCAGCGTGCATTTCGCGGGCCAATATTTCCCGGGGACGCTCGAGGATGGGCCCGCCAGCACAATATGCCGCCTCGACCTGCGCGACGGCATGGTCCATCGCATCGCCCCCGGCCGCCTCCACCGCAACGCGCCGGACGGACGCGCTGCCTATATCGCGACCGGCGACGGCGGGCGCGAGCGGCTCGTCATCCTGTCCGAGAGTGGCGAGCCGCTGGTTTCGATTCCGCTCGAAGCACGCGTCGAGGCCCTCGCCTGGTCGCCCGGCGGCAGCGGCCTGCTGGTCCTCGGCGCCGATCCCGGGGCGGATGTTTCGGGCGCCGAGGGCGGTTATGCCCTGCGCGGCGGGGCATCGGGGCCGAGCTGGCTGCCCGAGGTTGCGGCGTCCGACGCGCAGGATCTCTGGCGGCGGCTCTATCGCTGGTCGGACGGCAGGGCGGCGCTGCAGGCGGTGACCCGGCCGCCGGTCAATGTGTGGGAAGCAGCGTGGCTCGGCGAAGAGCGCTTCGCCGTGATCGCGAGCGATCATCACGGCGAGGGAAGCTGGTACGAAGCGACGCTGCGCGTCATCGATGCGAAGACCGGCGCCGAGGAGACGCGATACGCGCCCGTCGAGCAGATCGGCGTACCCGCCGGCTCGCCCGACGGGCGGTACTGGGCCGCGATCGAGGCTTTTTGCAGCGATCGCGGGATCGTCTGCGGTTCCGTCGTGCTGGGCGAAGGCGAAACGCGGCATGTCCTCGATACGGGCGGCGTCGAGGTCTCCGACATCCGCTGGCGGGACGAGCGCCGCCTGCTGTTCGCGGGCGTGCGCGAAGCCCAGACGGTGGTGGGCGAGATCGACGTCGCCACCGGTGAATGGCACGAGCATTGGGCATCGGACGAGCAGACGATCGGCGGCTGGTATCCCAAAGCGATTCCCGCGCCCGGCGGCGCCGCGCTGGCGGTGATCGAAGGCTATGCCCGCCCGCCGGTGATTGCGCGCCTTGCAAACGGAGCGGCGGACGGGCTCGCCGAGTTCGCGCCCTCGCCGGCGCCGGCGATCCCCGGGACGATGCGTTACCACCGCTGGACCGGGCGCGACGGGCTGGAGATCGGCGGCTGGCTGGTGCTGCCCGATGGCGATGCGTCGAACCTGCCGCTGTTCGTCGACATTCATGGCGGGCCGGTCTGGGCGCATCGCAACCGCTATGCGGCCGCGTTGCGGGCAGGCCCCGTGCTGGTCGGGAAGGGCTATGCGCTGCTGTTGCCGAACCCGCGCGGCTCGGGCGGGCGCGGGCAGGATTTCGCGCGCCGGGTTCACCGCGACATGGGCGGGGAGGATATGCACGACTATCTCGCCGGGATCGACAGCCTCGTCGCGGCGGGGATCGTCGACCCGGCGCGCGTCGCCGTGTCGGGCACCAGCTATGGCGGTTTCATGAGCGCCTGGCTCGTGACCCAGACCAAGCGTTTTGCCGCGGCAATCCCGATCTCGCCGGTCGCGAACTGGTACAGCCAGCATTATGCGTCGCAGATTCCGTGGTTCGACCAGGCGCTGCTCGAAGGCTCGCCGCGGCGGCCGGGCGCGCAATATTTCGACCGCAGCCCGGTCTTCTTTGCCGAAGGCGCGACGACGCCGACGCTCGTGCTCGCCGGAGGGCGCGACAAGAACACGCCGACCGGGCAGGCCGTCGAGTTCTTCGGCGCCCTTTCGGAGGCCGGCGCGAAGACGGCGCTCGCCATCTATCCCGAGGACGGCCACAGCTTGCGCGGCTATCCGGCCTATCCCGATTCAGCCGCGCGGATCGTCGACTGGTGCGAGCGCCATATCGCGACGGGAGGAAGCGACTGAGGCGGCGGCGCCAAACCTGCCGCTTTTGCGTGCGATAGCTCGCAATCGACATGGGTGTCGCCGCGCCGAGGGTAAACTGTTGCTTTTTAGCCACTAATCGCAGGTAAAATCGGCGCTCGCTGCGGGCCCGCGTTGACGCGCGGCGCTGCTCCATTACAGCGGCCGTTCACCGGCGGGCATCTCCCGTTCAGGCCTTGCGGCCGCGCTTCGCCGGTTTTGGAGAGAGGTATCGTCATGACTTTGCGCAACATCCTGTTGGGCGCCACCATGCTGTGCGCCGCGACCACCCCTGCCTTTGCCTATGCCCAGGACGTCGCGCCCGCCGATGATACGGCGACCGCGAACGACGCCGACTATGGCAATGAAATCATCGTGACCGCCAGCAAGCGCTCGCAGACGCTGCAGGATACGCCGATCGCCGTCTCGGTGACCTCGGCCGCCGACATCCAGAATGCGGCGATCCGCGATCTCATCGACCTGCAGTCGGCGGTGCCGAGCCTGCGCGTGTCGCAGCTCCAGTCGAGCGCGAACACCAACTTCATCATCCGCGGCTTCGGCAACGGTGCCAACAATGCCGGCATCGAACCGTCGGTCGGCGTGTTCATCGACGGCGTTTACCGTTCGCGTTCGGCCGCCCAGATCGGCGACCTTCCGAACCTCGAGCGCGTCGAAGTGCTGCGCGGTCCGCAGTCGACGCTGTTCGGCAAGAATGCCTCGGCGGGCGTCATCAGCATCATCACGCAAAAGCCGCAATATGAATTCGGCGGCGCGATCGAAGCGAGCTACGGCAATTACGATGCGATCACCGTCAAGGGCAACATCACCGGCCCGATCAGCGATACCGTCGCCTTCTCGCTTGCCGGCAATTACAACCGCCGCGACGGCTATGCCCGCGACCTGAACCTCGACACCGACGTCAATGACCGCAACCGCTGGGGCGTTCGCGGCCAGCTGTTGTTCGAACCGACCGACGCGCTGTCGATCCGCCTGATCGGCGATTATGACAAGATCGACGAAAATTGCTGCATCGCTGGCAATGTCATCGCCGGCCCGACCGTCGCGATCACCAACGCGCTCGCCGGCGGCCCCAGCGTCGATGCGAACAATCCCTTCTCGTACAACGTCTACAACAATTTCCTGTCGACGAACGAGATCGAGAATTACGGCGGCTCGGCGCAGATCGACTATGATCTCGGCAACCTCGCGCTGACCTCGATCACCGCCTATCGCGAAGTGCGCGCCAACACGAATCAGGATTCGGACTTCACCTCGGCCGACCTGATCGGGCAGAACAGCCAGCAGCTCGGCATCGACACCTGGACGCAGGAAGTCCGCCTGACCTCGGATTTCGACGGCCCGATCAACTTCCTGCTCGGCGGCTATTATTTCAACGAGAAGATCAAGCAGAAGAACGATATCCGCTTCGGCGAGGACTTCCGCCCCTATGGCAATGCGCTGATCCAGGCCGCAAGCGGCGGGGCGCTGAGCGTTCCCGCGCTCGAGGCCGCCCTCGGCGCCCCGTCGGGTAGCTTCTTCCGCGAAGGCGACGGGCTCGACGAAGCCTATCGCCTGAAGAACACCGCCTGGTCGATCTTCGGTACGGTCGATTTCGAGGTCACCGATCGCCTGACACTGTCGGCCGGTGCGAACTACACGCAGGATCGCAAGAAGTTTGCGACCAACGTCATCAGCACCGATACTTTCTCGGGTATCGACCTTAACGATCCCGACTTTGCCGGCTTCCGCAACCAGCTCCTGCTCGGTGGCGCGCTGCAGCAGGCGGGCGTCAATCCGAACGATCCGGCTGCGGTGTTCGCGTTCGCGACCAACCCCGCGACGGCGGCAACCTTCCAGGCGTTCCAGGCCTTCGCCAACGCCAACCAGAACAATCCGGCGGCGAACCCGCTCAACGGCTTGAAGCCGTTCCAGTTCCTGCCGCCGTTCCTCAACCTGCCGAACAGCGTCGAGCCCGGCAAGACGAGCGACAACGATCTCGCCTGGAGCGTCCGCGCATCGTATGAACTGACCGACACGGTCAATGTCTATGCGACCTATGCGACCGGCTTCAAGGCCAGCTCGGTCAACCTGTCGCGCGACAGCCGTCCGCTCGCGAGCGACCTGGCCGCGATCGGCGCGGCCGGCCTGACGACGCCGAACCTCGTTTCGGGTTCGCGCTTTGCGGCTCCGGAAGAATCCGAAGTCTATGAAGTCGGGCTGAAGGCGAACTGGTCGGTCGCGGCGCTGAACCTCGCGGCGTTCAAGCAGTCGATCAAGGGTTTCCAGTCGAACATCTTCACCGGCACGGGCTTCGCGCTCGCCAACGCCGGCAAGCAGTCGACCTGGGGCGTCGAGTTCGACGGCTCGGTGCGTCCGGTCGACGGGCTCAACCTGACGCTCGCGGTGACCTGGCTCGATCCGAAGTACGACAGCTTCGTCAATTCGGCGTTCGGCGACATCTCGGGCACCATGCCCGCGGGCATCCCCGAGCTGACGATGGCCGCCGGCGGGACCTACACGCATGAATTTGCGGGCGGGACCAAGGCGATCTTCCACGTCGACTATCATTATGAAAGCCCGGTCCAGATCGTCGAAGGCCTGACCGGCCTGCCGGCGAGCGTCGCGCAGAACCTGAAACGCGAAGTCAACCAGCTCAACGCATCGTTCACCGTCGCGCTGACCAACGGCTTCGAACTCGGCGTGTGGGGCCGTAACCTCACCAACGCGACCTACCTGACGACGATCTTCCCGGCCGTCGCCCAGGCGGGCAGCGTCTCGGGCTATCCGAACCAGCCGCGCACCTATGGCGTGACCGGCCGCTTTAAATTCTGATCGTGCTTGCCGGGGCGACCTGTCGTCCCGGCTTTTGACGGCGACAAAAAGAAGCCCCGGCCTCTCGATGGAGAGGCCGGGGCCTGTTTATACGTGTCTCTTCAGTTTAGAATTTCGCGCCGATCCCGATCCCGTAGCGACGGGGTTCGAGCGTGAAGATATTCGTGAACAGGCCCGATGACTGATCGGTCACATAAAGCCCCGTCGTCGAGTTGCTGTCGAACAGATTCTGGACGAAGCCGCGCACATACCAACGATCGTCCGCGCCGTTGAGCTGAATCTGCGCGTTGACCTGCGCATAGCCTTTGATCTTGTTGACGTTGCCGTTGAAGATCGTGCCGAAGCTTTCGCCGGTATAAGCAATGTCGACGCGCGGGACGAGGCTCATATCGTTCTCGAAGTTGATCTTGTACTGCGCACCGACCGAGAATTTCAGGTTCGGCGCCTGCGGCAATTCATTGCCCTTGATGTTGACGGGAATGCCGGCGGCGAAGATCTGGATCCCGTTGGGATCGAACGCCAGCGCCGTCGGCGTGGGATTGCCGTTGGCATCGACTGCCGCCGCCGCCAGAACACTACAAATGCTGTAGGCGCCGGTGGACGCGATGCCGCCGTCTGCCGGAAAGGCCGTCGGAGCCTGGAGGCCGAGCGATCCGTTCACCGCCGCGACAAAGGCATTGACCCCGGCGGCATTGCCCGCCGTTCCGGAAGCCACCGCGCAGTTCGCCGCATTGCTGATATCCTTGATGATGACCGCGTCGGAGCGGCCACCGCCAAAGTCGCGGGTGTCGGAGAAGAAGGAGTCACCGCTCACCTTGCTCTTCAAATAGCTGAAGCCGATATTGACGAGCATATTGGGATCGGGCCGGATGATCGCCTCAACTTCCGCGCCCCAGATATTGGCGTTGATATTATCGTTGACGGCTGTCCGCGACACGATGCGGCTGAGCTGCAGATCCTTATATTTATAGTAGAACGCCGTGAGGTTGAGCTGAAGCGCCCCGTCGCCGAAGGTGTTCTTCGATCCGATTTCGAACGCGTCGACCTGCTCGGGCCGGAAGCTTTCCTGAACGCCGGTGCTGGCCTGCAGCGGGGGATTGATGCCGCCCGATTTATAACCGCGCGAATAGGACGCGTAGAGGAGATTGTCCTCGCTGATCTTGAAATCGATGACGGCGCGGCCCGTCAGCTTGTTGAAGCTGACCGTCCGTTCCTGGAAGGCTTCGCAGCCCGGTGCCGAGCCGACGGCACCCACGGGCGATGCAGCCGTACAGGGCGTGAAGGGATCGGCATCGAAAAGGGCGCCGAACGGGCTGTCATAAATGCTCCCCGTCTGGCCGTAGGGCACCAGCAAATTCCCGTTCGAGCTCAACAGGATCGAGCGGGCCTGCACGAATTTCTTGTCGTTGTTGTACCGAAGGCCAAGGGTCAGCTTGAGCCGGTCGTTGAACTCGAAATAGGTTTCGCCGAACAGGCCATAGGATTTCAGCGAGAAATCCGAAGTGTTGTTGCGGAAGAAAGGCTGACCGAGCGACGAAGGCGGCAGGCCTGCCGCAAAGGTCGAGAATGAGCCCAGAATGCCCGACGCATAGTCGAGACCGAAGGCGTTGACGTAATAGCTGTTCTCCGTCGTGTTCGACCGCGCATAGATGCCGCCGACCAGGAAATTGAACATGCCGTCGAAGTCGCTGGTGAAAATCAGTTCGCCGGACCAGGCATCGCTGATCTGGTTCGAACGGTCATATTGCAGCGACTGGGCCGAACAAATGCTGTTGCCGCCGAACGAGCCAAGGCCCGTCGGATCGGTGTCCGAGGTGCAGAGCGGTCCATTGGGGCCATTCGGGATCAACGCGGCGGCAATCGGGGCGAAATAGGCGGATGAGCCCGGTACGAAGGCCGGGGCTGGGGCCGGCAGACCAGTGGGAATGCCGTTGGCCGCAAAGAAGGCCAGCGTGTTGAGCGCGCCAGCGTAGAGGGTACGGTCGCCGGTCGCGAGGAAATAGTCGTTCCGGGAATCGACCTTCACCTTTTGATACGAACCGGACAGCTGGGCGGAAATGGGCCCGAAATTATGCTGGATACGGCCTTCGAAGGTGAGCTCGCTGGTGAAATATTCGGGCGTGAAAGCTGTGCTGACGGTGCGTGAATCCTCGGGCACCACGGCGTCGTGGAAGAAGTCCGTCCCGTAAAGGCTGCCAAGCGCGAGCGCGGTGGGCAGCCCCTGGATCGCAAACAGTTCGCGCGACGAGAAGATCGACGCAAGCGTCGCATTGCCATTGGCGGCAGAGGCGTCGCGGCGGTTGTTGAGGCAGCCCAGCACACCGGTCGGATCCCGTTGGCAGCGCTGCTTCTGGATGCGCATACGGTCGTCTTTTTCGCGGAAGTAGGAACCCATCAGATCGACGACGGTGTCGTCGGTCGGCTCCCAGCGCAGCGATCCGCGCACCGAATAGAGGTCGCGCCCGTCGATGCGGCTATTGTCGAACAGATTCTTCGTATAGCCGTCGCGCTTGACATAGACGCCAGCTACGCGCGCAGCGAGCGTATCACCGATCGGAATGTTGACCATCCCTTTGACCTTGATCGCGTCATAATTGCCATATTCGGCGTCCGCCGCTGCCTCGAACACACCCGTCTTCGGCTTGGCGGTGATGACGTTGACCACGCCCGATGTGGCGCTGCGTCCGAACAGGGTGCCTTGCGGGCCGCGCAAGACTTCCACGCGCTCCAGATCGAAGAATTCGGTTTCGAACAACCGGGTCTGGAAAAGCGGCGATCCGTTGAGATGGATCGCCGTCGCCTGGTCGCAGGTGACGCCAACGCAAAGGTCTCCGATGCCGCGAATGGTAAAGCTCGATGAAGTGAAGTTCGTCTTCGTGAAGGTGATATTGGGCAAGGTCAGCTGCAGGTCGGAGCTGTTTTCAATCTGCTGCGCTTCCAGTGCCTCTGCCGAAAAGGCGCTGACCGCGATCGGCACGTCCTGCAGACGTTCCGACTGGCGCTGCGCGGTGACGACGATTTCGCCGCCGAACGCGTCCCGTTCGGTTTCGGCCGGTGCATCCTGCGCGAAGGCCGGCGTCGCCACCGTCATCGCAAGGATCGAGGTTCCGATCAGTGCCTTGAACTTCATCTATATCCTCCCTTTTTCGAACCCGCGGGTGCGGGGCCGCCCAAACTCAATTTGTGGTAAGGGGAGGGGGTGTGACCAGGCGTGGCGAAAGGCGCCCGGCCGAAACGGCCAGGTGCCCGCGTTTATCCCACCTGCCAGCTGCGCTGGTCATCGTCCTCTCCCACCGGCGTCGGGGAACACGCCGGCCTCTCCGGATTACGACCCGCTTGAGCGAGTTCTGTAATGCAATGAAGGTGCGCCGAGTTGACGAAAGCGTCAAGCCACTTGTTGGGGCAGAAAAACACCACGAAAAGACCCAAGTTCCGCGGGTTGAAAAGCTCCGATTCCGCAACGTAAACTTCGCCGCCGCGATGAAAATCTTCGCCTGCCGGGCTTGCGCGCGCGCGATTTCGCGTCGAAATGTGCGACATGATAGCAACAGTGAAAGCGGTGCGATGACGAAGGTGGAACTGGGACCGGACGGCAAGCCCGTCGTCCCCGAAGAGGTGCTGGGCGCGGTCCGCACGCTGATCGAATGGGCAGGCGACGATCCGTCGCGCGAGGGGCTGCTCGACACGCCGCGGCGCGTCGCGCGGGCGTGGCTCGAATATTGCCAGGGCTATGAGGACGACCCCGCGATCCACCTGTCGCGGACCTTCGAGGAGGTCGGCGGCTATGACGAGATCGTGATGCTTCGCGACATCCCGTTCCAGTCGCACTGCGAACATCATATGGCGCCGATCACCGGCAAGGCGTCGATCGCCTATCTGCCCAAGGATCGTGTCGTCGGCATTTCGAAGCTGGCGCGCGTGCTCAATGGCTATGCCCGCCGGCTGCAGGTGCAGGAACGCCTGACGGCCGAGGTTGCAAAATGCATCTGGGACAATCTCCAGCCGCATGGGGTTGCGGTGGTGATCGACGCGCAGCATGGGTGCATGACCGGGCGCGGCGTTCGCACGCCCGGCGTCGGCATGGTGACGAGCCGGCTGCTCGGCAGTTTCCTCGACGATGAACGCAGCCGCAAGGAAGTGCTCGCCTTGATGGGATATTGAGCGTCGGATTTCGGTCGATAGTTGCCATCAATGCTGTGTACCCCGGCGAAAGCCGGGGCCCAGAGCGCCATAGCGCAACCTTGGCTTTCCAACGCCCTGGGCCCCGGCTTTCGCCGGGGTACACTGTAAGTGGAATGGCGGCTCACCACCCAAAGCCGACAATCGCCGATGGCGATTTACTCCAAGATTACTGCCAACAAAAAAGGGCGGCAGCCATCGGCACCGCCCTTTTCCTTCGGGAAAGCCTCGCGGAACTCAGACGGCGCAGCCGCTCTGCTCGCGCGAGCGGCGCGGTGCGGCCGCGCTGCGCTTCCACGGTGCGGCGTACTGGATCGCCACCGCGGCGGCGGATGCTTCGGTAAAGGCGGTCCAGGCCCGGCCAAGCCAATTGCTTTCGTGATGATGGCTCATGTTTTTCTCCTGCCGTCCGGGCTGCAGGGGAGGGAGAGAGGCAGCCCGGACGCGGTCCTTTTACGCCGCCCGGAACGACGATTGGCGCCAAAATTCATCGTACGGGCGACCAAATTTAGTGCTAAACGCGAAATCATGCGAAAAATGATCGATCTCGACCGATTCGACCGGCGTTTGCTGGAAGAGGTGCGGCGCGACAATCTCCAACCTGCCCGCATTCTTGCCGACAAGGTTGGCCTGTCGGTTTCGGCGGTGCTTCGCCGGCTCCGGCGACTGCGCGAGGAAAAGGTGATCGTTGCCGACATCGCGGTGGTCAATCCGGCGCTGACCGGGTCGGCGCTGACCATGCACGTGCTCGTCCAGATGCAGCAGGCGGGGCCGCAGACGATGGACGGCTTCGCGCGCGAGATCGTCCATCATCCCGAAGTGACCGGCGCGTGGGACGTCACCGGCGACGATGATTTCCTGCTCCGGGTGCAGGTCGGGGCGATGGAGGAATATGACGCCTTCACCCGCCGCGCGCTCGGCGAGGACAAGGGCGTCCATTCGTTCACGACGCTCATCACGATCCGCAACATCATCGAAAACGACGTCGCACGCCGCCCGCTGCGCGACCGCTGAGGACTTAGGCCCGGATTGCTGCTGCGATCGCCTGCGCGCGCGTATCTAGTTCGGCGACCATCGCCCGGATGTCGCCGGCGGTCGCTTCCGGGCTGATCGTGCACGCGCGGAGGACGACGGCATCGTCGAGCCGCGTCGTCAGCGGCGCCGCGACATTGTCGTCGATCATGCGCCGCGCGATCGCCGTGTTGAGCGCGTCGAGTTCGCTGCCATCATGCCCCGGCGGCTCGTACCGGAAGGTGACGATGCCGAGCTGCGCAGGCGAAACGATCCGCCAGTGCGGGCGCTCCCCCAGCGCTTCCGCCAGCGTCTCCGCCAGCCTGAAACCATGGTCGATCGCCTCGCCGATGGCACGCTCGCCCATGACCTGCAGCGTGAACCACAGCTTCATCGCGCGTGCCGGACGAGTCAATTCGACGCCATAGTCCCAGAAGTTCGGCGTCTCGTCGCCCGCCGCCGCATCCTGCAGATATTCGGCGCTGGTGGCGAAGCTTTCGAGCAGATGGCGCCGGTCGCGGACGAGCACCATGCCGCAGCCATAGGTCTGGAACAGCCATTTGTGTGCGTCCCACGACAGGCTGTCGGCGCGGCCGAGCCCGTCGACCAGCGCCCGGTGGCGCCCCGACAATGCCACCGATGCGCCATAGGCGCCGTCGACATGCAGCCACAGCCGTTCGCGCGCCGCAAGGTCGGCGATGGCGTGCAGATCGTCGATGCTGCCGGTGTTCGTCGTGCCGCAGCTTGCAACGACCGCGAACGGCAGCCGGCCCGCTGAGCGATCCGCCGCGATCGCTGCGCCAAGCGCCGCGACGTCGAGCCGCCGGTCGGCATCAACCGCGACCTTGCGCACCTGTTCGGACAGGAAACCCAGCACGCCCAGCCCCTTGGCGACCGACGAGTGCGTCTGCGTCGAGACATAGGCGACGCCGCGATGGCGCTCTTCGGGCGGCAGCATGCGGTCACGCGCCAGCATCAGTCCGGTGAGGTTCGCCATCGATCCGCCCGAAACGAACAGTCCGCCCGCGCTTTCCGGCAACCCGGCGCGTTCGGCCAGCCACGCGATCAGGCCCTGTTCGATGGCGGCGGGCCCCGAGCTCTGCATCCAGCTTCCGGCATGGGCGTTGTAACCGCTGGCAAGGAGTTCGCCGACCAGCGACAGCGGCGAAGCGGGTGAGGGGATAAAGCCGTAGAAGCGCGGATGGTCCATGCGAACGCGGTGCGCAAAGATCCGTTCGGCGTCGCCCACCACTTCGGCAATTGCCCGTCCGGCCCCCGGCGCCGCCAGCGCGCGGAAGGCGGCAGCTTCTTCGGGCGAGGCGATCGACACGATCGTTTCGCGCCGCGTGCGATCGGCCGCGATCCGGTCCAGCGCTTCGCGCGCGGCGCCCCAAATATCGTCGTTCATCCTCGAAGACCTTACATCGTATCCATACACAAGTGTCTGTTACCTCGATATCGGGCTTTCGCGCCACCCCGAAATGAAGCAGGCGCAAAAAAAGGGGCGGCCCGCAGACCGCCCCTTCCGTTTCGTATCGCTGTTCCGAAAGATCAGAACGCGAAGCCGATGCCCGCGGCAAAGCTGTCGAAGTCGCTGAAGTTGCCGATGAACTGGTGGCGATATTCGACCTTGCCGTACAGGTTGGTGCCGAACTTGTGCTGGTAACCGGCGCCGATGTACGGATCGTCGATGTCGCTGAAGGTGTAACCGCCGGTGGCATAGAGCTTGCCGGCGTCGCCAAGCTTGGCGCCCAGACGGCCGCCAGCCGAGAACTGGACGTCGAAGCCGTCCTTCAGCACCTTGTCGCCAGCGACTTCCGCACCGGCGAAAGCGGTCGAACCGAGGTCGAAGTCATAACCGGCGGCAACGCCGAGCGTGGCGTCGTCGAGGCCGCTGCCGGTCACATAACCGCCGCGCACTTCGACGCGAGCTTCGCCGCCTTCGGCGGCCATGGCGGGAACGGAGACGGCGGCCGAGAGGAGAGCGGCTGCAACTGCGAATTTCTTCATTTTGTTTTCCTTTACTCTGGACTGGACCGCGCCTTTTGGCTCGCGGCCCGCGCCCTAAATGGCGCTGGCGGCTGTCTCGTCAATGAACAGCTCATTCAGAATATGACAATTTTCTTACCTGTGTTATTTTTACAACACGGTACAGAAAGATTGAGGCTGAGGCTTAGCCCAGCGCAGCCTGTTTTTCCTCGGCGATGCGGTCGAGTTCGGCGCGGGTCGGCTTGGTCGCGGCGCTCTTCAATTGTCCACACGCCGCCATGATGTCGCGTCCGCGCGGCGTGCGCACCGGCGCCGAAATCCCTGCCTTGAAGATGAGGTTGCTGAACGCCTTGACCCGTTCGGGCGTCGAGCATTCATAGGGCGCGCCGGGCCAGGGATTGAACGGGATCAGGTTCACCTTCGCGGGCAGCTTGTACTGCTTGATCAGCCGGACGAGTTCGCGCGCGTCGTCGTCGCTGTCGTTCTTGTCCTTCAGCATCACATATTCGAAGGTGATGCGCCGCGCATTGTTCGCGCCGGGATAGTCGGCGCACGCCTGCAGCAGTTCCTCGATGCCATATTTGCGGTTCAGCGGCACGATCTCGTCGCGCACTTCCTTGTTCACCGCGTGGAGCGAGACCGCGAGGTTGACGCCGATCTCGTCGCCGGCGCGCGCCATCATCGGGACGACGCCGCTCGTCGACAAAGTGATGCGGCGCTTCGACAGCGCCAGCCCGTCGCCGTCCATCACGATCTTGAGCGCGCCCTTGACCTCCTCGAAATTATAGAGCGGCTCGCCCATGCCCATCATCACGATATTGGTGAGCATGCGGCCGTCGGCGGTATAGTGGCCGGCGGCATCGTCGTCGGCATCGTCGTCCTCGGGGTCGGCGCCAAAGCCAGCCATCGTCCCCTTCGGCCATTCGCCGAGCGCGTCGCGCGCCAGCAGCACCTGCCCGACGATCTCGCCCGCGCCGAGATTGCGGACGAGGCGCATCGTCCCCGTGTGACAGAAACGGCAGTTGAGCGTGCAGCCGACCTGGCTCGACACGCACAGGGTTCCCCGGTCGGCGTCGGGGATGAACACCATTTCATATTCCTGGCCGTCGGCGGCGGCGAGCAGCCATTTGCGCGTGCCGTCGTTCGACACCTGCGCCTCGCGCACCGTCGGCCGGCCGATGATGAACCGGTCGGTCAGCCACGGGCGCATCGTCTTGGCGATGTCGGTCATCGCCTCGAAATCGGTGACGCCGCGGTGATAGATCCAGTGCCAGATCTGCTTGGCGCGCAGCTTCGCCGCCTTCGCATCGAGCCCGGCCTCGACCAGCACGCCGCCGATCGCGTCGCGGGTCAGCCCGACGAGGTCGATGCGGTTGCCGCCGCGCAGCGGGACGGTGCCCGTCGTGACGGGGTCGATATGGCCGGGAATCTGCATGATGGCGCGCGATATAGTCGCGATGGGCCGCGAGCGCAATCAGGCGCCGCTGCGGCCCGCCATGATGCGCCGGTCAGGCGCCCCGGTCAGGCGCCGTTATAGCCGACGAGCGAATCCTCGAACTGGTCGAGGGGCCCGACGGGCTCCTTGGGCGGCGCACCGTCGACCTGCGGAAAGATCGCGTCGAGCCGCCGCCGCAACGTGTCGTCGAACGTCGCCCGGTTGCCGACCCGGGCATTGCAGACGGTCAGTTCCGAACGGATCGCCCCCTTGATCCGTTCGAGCCCGTCGGGGGTCAAGATGCCGGCGTTCAGCAACTCCTCGCAGAGCTGGATCAGCCCGACGGTCGTCGCATGCGCGCGCAAGCCGATAAAATCGAGCGTCCGGTGCCGTTCGCGCGCCGCCGCATCGCACTGGGTCATGGCATTCATGCCGGCAAGTCTCCTCTCCCACCAAATATCGGACGAGGCGCCTCTGCGGGCACCCGATAGATCGTCCGAATCCGATCATGCGCCGACGGGCGCGCATGGGCAAGGGCCGATGTAATATTATGTCGGATTTGGTGGGCAGGAGGGATGCAACGTTGCCGAGTCCAGCGGCCGCGCGGCCTATAGCGTTTTCAGCATGGCGAGCACTTGCGGCACATTGCCGTTCGCTTCGGCATTGCGCAGCGGCAGGACATTCTGGACGAGGATTTCGGCCGGCGCCGGCTGCTGTGCGAACAGCGCCATCACCTCGTCGGCGAAGGCATCGAGCGGCATATAGGCCTCGCGTGTCGCCTGCCCGGGGGTCAGGTCGGTGCGCACCGCGGGTGGTGCCAGCTCGATCACTTCGACCTTGCCTTCGAGCTGGGCGCGCAGCGCGACCGAATAGCTGTGCATCGCCGCCTTGGTCGCCGAATAGGTCGGCGCCTTGGGCAGCGGCACAAAAGCAAGGCCCGAGGTGACGTTGACGATCGCCGCATCGTCCTGCGCTGCCAGATGGTCGACGAGCGCGTCGATCAGCCGGATCGGCCCGAGGATGTTGGTGACCACCGTCGTTTCGGCATCGGCGAGGTCGCGTTTCGCGGTCGCGGCTTCGTACATCATGACCCCCGCGTTGTTCACGACCACGTTGAGCGCCGGGAATTTCGCGGCGATTTCGGCGCCGAAAGCGGCAATCGCCGCCGGATCGGTCATGTCGAGCGCTATCGCGTGCATGCCGGGGCGTCCGGCGATCGCGGCTTCCAGCTTCGCGACATTGCGCCCGGTGACGATGACGCTGTTGCCGGCATCGTGCCAGCGCTGCGCCAGCGCCAGTCCGATGCCCGAACCGCCGCCGGTGACGAGGATGGTGTTGCCCGTGGTCTTCATCGCTTTTTCCTTTCGGGATGGTGATGCACCGGAGATAACGCTATACTCTCCAAAAGAAAGAAGGCACCTGAAAGTGCTATAGTTACCAGTAAGAGAGAAATGGGTTTTCAGCCATGTCAGCGCCGAAAAAAATCGCCTACGACCCCAATGCGCCGGTCGATCCGCGCGTCGAAACGCTCGTCAATGAACTGATCGGCCGGGTCGCCGACAAATGGACCCTCCTCGTCCTCGAGGAATTGGAGGATCACGGAACCTGCCGCTTCACCGAATTGTCGCGGCGCGTTCCCGGCATCAGCCAGAAGATGCTGACGCAGACGTTGCGCCAGATGGAACGCGACGGCCTGCTCGTGCGGACCGTCTATCCCGTCGTCCCGCCAAAAGTAGAATATTGCCTGACCGACCTCGGCCACAGCCTCGGCGAAGCCTTTTGCGGCGTCTGGGTCTGGGCGGAGGCGAATCTGGAACGGGTGGCAAGGGCGCGGATGGCGTTCGACGCGCGAGACTAGGGTGTGGAGCAAAATAACCGTCGCCCCCGCGCAGGCGGGGGCTGCTGTCGGTTTACGCAGCGGTGCAGGAACAGGCCTCCAGCGGCCCCCGCCTGCGCGGGGGCGACGGTTAAGGAACGTCCGCTCACCACCCCAATCCCGCCATCGGCCAGGCATCTGTCGCAAAGAAAAAGGCTCCGGAACAGGGTTCCGGAGCCTTTCCTGTCTGTTGCGGGGAGAATGGGCTTAGGCCTCTTCGTCCTCGTCCGCAGCGGGAGCTTCCTCGGCGGCGACTTCCGAAGGCGGCGTGGCCTCTTCGAATTCGTCTTCGCTGTCGGGTTCCAGCGCCGAAGCAACGGCTTCGGCCTGTTCTTCCTCGAACATCGCGGCGATGACGTCGATGCCCTGCTTCTGCATTTCGGCTTCGTCGGGCGAGCGTGCGACGTTGACGCCGACGGTCACTGCGACTTCCGGGTGCAGCTTCACCTTGACGTCGACGAGGCCGAGCGCCTTGATCGGACGTTCGAGTTCGACCATCGCCTTGGTGACGCCAGTGACGCCGTCTTCGATCAGCGCATCGACGATGTCGCGAACCGAAACCGAGCCGTAGAGCTGGCCGGTGTTCGATGCCTGACGGATCAGGACGACCTGCTTGCCGTCAATGTCCTTGGCGCGGCCTTCGGCGTCGGTGCGACGCTCGGCGTTGTCGGCCTCGATCTTCGAACGATTGGCTTCGAACAGCTTGCGGTTCGCGTCGTTCGCGCGCAACGCCTTGTTGTTCGGCAGCAGGAAGTTACGGGCAAAGCCGTTCTTGACGGTGACGACGTCGCCGATACCGCCCAGTTTCTCGATACGTTCGAGCAGGATGATTTCCATGACGCTGCTCTCCTTACTTCACAATGTAGGGAAGCAGGCCGATGTGGCGGGCGCGCTTGATCGCTTTCGCCAGCTCACGCTGCTTCTTGGTGGACACCGCGGTGATCCGCGACGGGACGATCTTGCCGCGCTCCGACAGGTAACCCTGGAGCAGGCGGACGTCCTTGTAATCGATGACCGGTGCGTCCTTCTGGCTGAAGGGGCAGGTCTTGCGGCGGCGGAAAAAGGGTCGTGCCATGATGCTGTTCCTTATTCTTCGCCGTCGCGGTCACGGCCACGGCCGCCGCGGCGTTCCTGCTTGCGCATCATCACCGACGGACCCTTTTCGAGTTCGTCGACCTTGATGGTCAGCCAGCGGATGATATCTTCGTTGATCGCGGCCTGGCGCTCAATTTCCGCGATGGCTTCGCCCGACACTTCGGCCGAGAGCATCACATAATGGCCCTTGCGGTTCTTCGCGATCTTGTAGGCGAGCTGCTTCAGGCCCCAGGTTTCGGTCTTGTGAACCTGGCCCTTATATTCGCCGATGACGTTGGTGACGGTTTCCGCCAGCGCATCGACCTGAGCCTGGCTCAGGTCCTGACGCGCGATAAAGACATGCTCGTAAAACGGCATGGTGCGCTTCCTTCGATTTGGCCGATCGCTGATTTCGCGCCGATCGCGAAACCCCTCCGGCTGTCGTCTAGCTTCACGAATTGGTGCAAAGCAAACGGGGCGAATGGCACAAGGCCTCGCCCCGAATGAGGGCGCCTATACAGATTCGCGGCGAGAAATCAAGCGCGCGCGACCAGCTTTTCCAGCAATTCCCGTCCGAATTCGGTCAGCGTGTCGTCGCGTGCGCCAAGGATGAGAATGCGGTCGCCCGCCTTTGCTTCGTCGAGCATCGCTGCGCCGCACGCCGCGCGGGTGGTCAGATGCGCCGCATCGCCGCCGCCCGCGACGATGTCGGCCACCAGCGCCTCGCTGCCGATGCTGCGGTCGACGGTGCCGCCGAAATAGACCGGATCGCAGACGAAAAGCCGATCGTCGGGGCGCATTCCCGCGGCGAAGCTGGCGGCGAGTTCCTTGCCCATCTGGCGGAGCGGGCCGTAACCGTGCGGCTGAAAGAAGAGCAGCGCGCGGCCGGGCAGTTCGGCGACGGCCGCCAGCGTCGCAGCGACCTTGTCGGGATTGTGCGCGAAATCGTCGATCACCGTGACGCAATTCGCCTGTCCCAGCACCTCGTATCGCCGCGCGAGGCCGGCGAAATCGGCGAGCGCAGCGACCGATTGGCCGACCGGGATATTGACCGCGCGCGCCGCCGCGATGGCAGCGAGGGCGTTGGCGGCATTGTGGCGGCCGGGCATGCGCAGGCGAACCTCGTGGCGATCACCGGCGAAGCTGACGGCAAAGCGGCAGCCGTCGGGCAGCGCCTCGAAATCGCTGCCCCGGATCGCGGCCGCGTCCGAAAAGCCGAAACGCATGACGTTGCCGCCCGCGAGCAAGGGGGCGGATTCGGGGTCATCGGCATTGATCACCGCGATCCGCGCCTTGACGGCGAAATCGCCGAACAGCCGGTGCAATTCGGCGAGGCTCTTGTGATCGAGGCTGATGTTGGTGACCACCGCGACATCGGGACGATAAAGCGCGATCGAGCCGTCGCTTTCGTCGACTTCGCTGACATAGGTCGCGGCATCGCCGACCAGCGCGCTGGCAAAGGGCATGGTGTCGTTCGCGAAATTGCGCATCACCGCGCCGTTCATCACGGTGGGCTTGCGGTTCGCGCGGTCGAGGATCCACCCGATCATGCCGGTAACGGTCGATTTGCCGCTGGTGCCGCCGACGCCGATCGCCTGTTCGGCCGCGTTGAACAGCGCGGCGTTGAGGTCGGCGCGCGTCATCCGCGGCAGGCCCAGCGCATTGGCGGCTGCGACATCGGGGACGCTGTCCTCGACCGCCGCCGAAGCGACGAGCGTCTGGCCTGCCTGCGGTCCGCTGCCGTCCTGCGTGAACAGCGCGATGCCGTGGCTTTCGATCCAGCCGAACTTGTCGGGGGAGCGGCCCTGATCGCGGCTGCGGTCCGACCCTGCGACGGCGCTGCCGCGCGCCGCGACGATCATCGCGAGCGGCAGCATGCCCGACCCGCCGATGCCGCAGAAGAAATAGGATTTGTTTTCGGCCATCGCGGCGCGATATGGGCTTGGCTCGGTTTTGGCAAGGCAGGGCAGGGGACAGGATTTGCGTATCGGGATCGTCGCCCCTTCGACACCTATTTTACCGGACGATGCGGAAGCGGTCCGGGCGATCGCGGCGCTTGGCTATCCCGATGTCGAGCTGGAATTCGATCCGCAATGCTTTGCCGTGCACGGCCATTTTGCGGGCGAAGACGGGCATCGTTTTGCGGCGCTCGTCGAGATGGCGAACCGTCCCGATATCGATGCGATCTGGTTCGCGCGGGGAGGTTATGGTGCGTGCCGGATCGCCGAGGATGCGGTGGCGGCGATGACCGATGTGGCAAGGCGGAAGGCGTTTCTCGGCTATTCGGATCAGGGCAATCTGCTCGGCGCGCTGTACCGCGACGGGTTCGACCATGTCGCGCACGGGCCGATGGTCGCCGATGTCCGGCGCGAAGGCGGCGACGGCGCGGTGATGCGCGCGCTCGACTGGCTCGTCGCGCGCGATCCGGCGGCGTGCGAGGCGGGACTGGCGCATGGCGCGCGGCACGCGGCGTTCAACCTGATGACGCTGTCGATGCTGCTCGGTACCCCGCTCGAACCCGATCTTTCAGGGCATGTGCTGCTGGTCGAGGAGGTCAGCGAATATCTCTACGCCTTCGATCGCGTCTTCTTTCATGTCGCCACTTATCTGGCGCCGCGCGGACTGGCCGGTATCCGGCTGGGGCGGGTGAGCGATGTTCCGGAAAACGACCGGCCCTTTGGCATGGAAGCCGAGGAAATCGCGCAGGGCTGGTGTCACCGTACGGGCATCTCCTGGCTCGGTCGCGCCGACATCGGCCACGATGCGGCGAACAAGGTCGTGCCCTTCGGCTTGCATCGCGCCGGGTGAAGGAATAGGCGCTGCCGATCCAATTCCGTCATCCCAGCGAAAGCTGGGATCGCTGGAGTGACAACGCAACCGATCCCAGCTTTCGCTGGGATGACGAGTAGGAAATTTCATGCGCGCATTCATCTTTTCGGGTCAGGGCAGCCAGGCGGTCGGCATGGGGAAGGCGCTTGCCGACGCATCGCCGGTCGCGCGCGAGGTCTTTCAGGAAGTCGATGACGCGCTCGGCCAGAAACTGTTCCAGCTGATGAGCGAAGGTCCCGAGGACCAGCTCACCCTCACTGAAAATGCCCAGCCCGCGATCATGGCGAACGCGATCGCGACCTTGCGCGTGCTCGAAAAGGAGGGCGGCGTCACGCTCGCTGCCAAGGCCGATTATGTCGCGGGCCACAGCCTCGGCGAATATAGCGCGCTCTGCGCTGCGGGTGCGTTCGACCTCGCGATCACCGCGCGGTTGCTCAAGACGCGCGGGCAGGCGATGCAGGCGGCGGTGCCGGTCGGCGTCGGCGCGATGGCGGCTTTGCTCGGCGCCGATATCGAGACGGCGCAGAAGCTCGCCGATGCGGCAGCCGAGGGTGAGGTCTGCACGGTCGCGAACGACAATGACCCGTCGCAGGTCGTGATCTCGGGCCACAAGGGCGCGGTCGAGCGCGCGGTGGCGCTGGTCAAGGATTTCGGGATCAAGCGCGGCGTGCTGCTGCCCGTGTCGGCGCCCTTCCACTGTCCGCTGATGCAGGCGGCGGCCGATGCGATGGCCGAGGCGCTGGGTACGAACCCGCCCGCCGCGCCGCTGGTGCCGGTGGTCGCGAATGTGACTGCCAGTCCGGTGAGCGACGCCGACACGATCCGCGATCTCCTCGTCCAACAGGTCACCGGCCGCGTCCGCTGGCGCGAGAGCGTTGGTGCGATGGAGGATATCGGCGTCGCGCAATTCGTCGAATTCGGCGGCAAGGTGCTGTCGCCGATGGTGAAGCGCAGTGCTGCCGGCGAGGTCGAGACGGTCAGCGTGATTTCGATGGACGACGTTGAGGCACTGCTCAAGTCGCTCTAATTCAAGAGATTCAGGAGACTAATATGTTCGATCTCACCGGCATGACCGCCCTTGTCACTGGCGCCTCGGGGGGCATTGGTTCGGCCATCGCGCAGGCGCTGGCGGCGCAGGGCGCGCGGCTCGCCGTCTCGGGCTCCAATGCCGAGAAGCTGGGCGCCTTCCGCGACAGCCTTGGCGGCGATCATGTCGCTCTGCCGTGCAACCTCGGCGATGCGGCGGCGGTCGATGCGCTCGTGCCCTCCGCAGTCGAGGCGTTGGGGCAGCTCGACATCCTCGTCAACAACGCCGGCGTCACGCGCGACAATCTGATCCTGCGGATGAAGGACGACGAATGGTCGGACGTCATCCGCATCAACCTCGAGGCCAATTTCCGCCTCGCGCGCGCGGCGGCCAAGCCGATGATGAAGGCGCGCTTCGGCCGCATCATCTCGATCACCAGCGTCGTTGGCGCGACCGGCAACCCGGGGCAGGCCAATTATGCGGCTTCGAAGGCCGGCGTCACCGGCATGACCAAGGCGCTGGCGCAGGAACTGGCGAGCCGCGGCGTCACGGTGAACTGCGTTGCACCGGGCTTCATCGCTACCGCGATGACCGACGACCTGCCCGACGCGCAGAAGGAAGCGCTCAACCAGCGCATCCCGGCCGGGCGGATGGGCGAGGGAAGCGATATCGCCGCCGCGGTTGTCTATCTCGCGTCGAAGGAGGCCGCCTATGTGACCGGCCAGACGCTGCATGTGAACGGCGGGATGGCGATGCTGTCCTGAACGCGATCGGGCCGGATCCGGTAGAAAACCGGACCCGGCCCTTCGGACGAACTCAGGGTCGGGGAGGGGTCAGAAGCTCGCCCGCGCGGTGAGGCGGAAATCGCGGCCGGACAGCGGCACATAATCCTTGGTGAAGCTCGCGTGGCGGCGCGCTTCGACGTCGAAGATATTGTTCGCCGACAGGCTCAATGTCAGGTTCTTCGTGTCGGGAAGCGGGCGCCAGCTCAGCGACGCGTTGACGAGCGTGAAGCCGTCGGTCGGCGTTTCGAACTGCGCGGTGCGCGTCTGGTCGTCGGTCCATTCGACCTCGACCCGCGCATCGACCCGTTCGCTCTGCGCTTCGATCCCGCCGAGGATGCGCAGCGGTGGAATGCGCGGCACGTTGCGGTCGAGGCCGGCATTCTTGATCTTCGCGCGGGTCATGTCGGCAGTCACGTCGCCGACGATGTTGAAGCCGCCGATCTGTGCCAGTCGCGCGCTCGCCTCGGCCTCGAAACCATAGACGCGGGCATCGCGCTGGAAATACTGGAACACGGGCAGTTCGTCCTCTTCGGCGCCCGTCGCGGCCGAATAGATGAAATTATCGAACCAGTTCGAATAGCCCGTCAGGCTGAGATTGAACGCGTCGGTCTTGATCTTGAACGAGGCTTCGGCGCCCCAGTTCGCTTCGCGCTTGAGGTTCGGATTGCCGACCTCATAGCTCTGCGTCGCGATGTGCGGACCGTTCGACAGCAGTTCCTCGGCCGACGGCGCGCGCACGGCACGCGACACCGAAATCCCGATCTTCGCGCCGTCGAACACATCGTAGGTTGCGCCGAGCGCGCCCGAGAAGCTGTCGAAATTGCGGTCGAAGCCGACCGTCTGCGCCCGCACGCTGGTCTTTTCGTACCGCGCCGCCGCTTCGAGCCCGAGCGGACCCGCCGTATATTCCTGCAGCGTGAACAGCGCGAACTGGTCGGTCAGGTTGCGCGGCACGAACGCCTCTTCGCCCACCGCGTCGAAATCGCGGTGGCTATACTGCACGCCGCTCGCCCCGCGCCAGCCGCCGCGGTCGCTCTGCGCCAGTTCGACCCGGCCTTCGACACCCTTGTTGGTAAAGATGGTGCCGACTTCTTCGCCCTCGAATTCCGTGTGCTTATAATCGGCAAAGCCGGCGCGGACGCGCAGCTTGTCGAAGAAGCCATCGCCCAGCTCGACCTCGCCGCGCAGGTCGGCGCGCCATTGCTTCATGCCGATCGTGACGGGCCCCTCGCCATGCTCGTGGCCGCCCTCTTCCTCTTCGCCGCCATGGTCATGCTCGGTGTTCGGGCGGTCGGGTACGCCGTAATTGGTGTCGAAATAGCCGATCGAAATGCCGAGCTGGCCGCCGTCGTTGATCAGCGAAATGCCGCCGCCGGCGGTCCAGGTCTCGCTTTGCGTATTGTCGATCTTGCCACGCTTGCCCGCCTGCGCGGTCAGTTCGGCTGCTTCGTCGAGATGGCCTTCCTCGACTTCATGTTCGGCAAGATGGAGCAGGTCGCCACGGATATCCGGAGCATAGACGAAGCCGCCAGTGCGGGCGTCGCCCGTCTTACGCCAGCTTCCGTCGAGATGCGCCACGATCTGCGAACTCAGCGCGACATCGATCGAACTGCCGATGTTACGGTCGTTCGCCGCGGTGGCATAGCCGCCGATCGCATCGACATGGACATGGTCGGCAGGAACTTTCCGGGGGATCCGGCGGTCGAACATATTCACCGCGCCGCCGATTGCCTGGCTGCCGAACAGCAACACCGCGGGGCCGCGGAGGATTTCGATGCGTTCGACGGTCAGCGGATCGATGGTGACCGCATGGTCGGCGGAGGTGTTCGAGGCGTCGATCGAGCCGATGCCGTCGGTCAGTACGCGGACGCGCTCGCCCGAAAAGCCGCGCAGCACGGGGCGCGAGGCGCCGGGGGAAAAGCTGGTCGCCGACACGCCCGGTTGCCGGGTGAGCGTGTCGCCGATCTGCCCGCGGATGTCGCGCGCCAGTTCGTCGCCTTCGAGCACCGAAACATTGCCGAGAATGTCGAGGCTGCGCACATAGGGAGCGGTGACCACGATCGGTTCGCCGGTGTGGACGTCGTCGTTGCTGGCGCCGCGCCGCTCTTGCGCGGTGGCTGGCGAAGCAAGGATCGCAAGGGCGACGGCGAGACTGGAACCGGCGGTGGAAAGCAAACGCATCGGTGAAAAATCCTGTTGCTTGGGAAGAGCTGTCGGGCGGTCCAGTAATGATATACTGTTACAATGACAACCCCTTCGATTGCTCACGACCGGGCGTTCGTCGGCGTCCGTGCTCCGTTGGTCGACAAAGGCGAAGATGAAGCGGGGCAAACGAAGCTGTCTTGCAGCCGCCTTGGCGGCGCCCTAGATCAGGCGCATGACCATTGCGCAAAACAGTCTGGACCTGATCGGCAATACCCCGCTCGTGCTGCTCAAAGGGCCGAGCGAAGCGACCGGCTGCGAAATCTGGGGCAAGTGCGAATATGCCAATCCGGGCGGATCGGTGAAGGATCGCGCGGCGCTCTATATCGTGCGCGATGCGGAAGCGAACGGCAGCCTGCGCCCCGGCGGCACGATTGTCGAGGGGACGGCGGGCAACACCGGCATCGGCCTTGCGCTCGTCGCCAATGCGCTCGGCTACAAGACGATCATCGTCATGCCCGACAACCAGAGCGCCGAGAAAATGGCGACGATCCGCGCGCTCGGTGCCGAACTCGTCCTCGTTCCGCCCGCACCGTTCGCCAACCCCGGCCATTTCGTCCACACCTCGCGCCGCATCGCCGAGGAAACCGACAATGCGATCTGGGCAAACCAGTTCGACAATATCGCCAACCGCAAATCGCATATTTTCGGCACCGCCGAGGAAATCTGGGCGCAGATGGACGGCCGCATCGACGGCTTCACCTGCGCGGCGGGGACCGGCGGCACGATCGCGGGAACAGGGCTGGGGCTGAAAGCAAAGGATGAGAAGATCACCATTGCGCTGACCGACCCGCACGGCGCCGGGCTGTATAATTATTACCAGTGCGGCGAATTGAAGCCCGAGGGAACGAGTGTCGCCGAAGGAATCGGCCAGAACCGCATCACGGCCAATCTCGAAGGCGCGCCGATCGACACCCAGTTCCGCATTTCCGACGCCGAAGGGCTCGCGGTCGTGCGCCAGTTGCTCGACGAGGAAGGGCTGTGCCTTGGCCTGTCGTCGGGGATCAATGTTGCGGGGGCGATGGCGCTCGCTCGGCAACTCGGCCCCGGCAAGCGCATTGCAACCATCCTTTGCGACAGTGGGTTTCGTTACCTGTCCACGCTCTACAACCCCGAATGGCTGGCGAGCAAAGGCTTGGCGGACGGGAAGGCGGCAGCATGAATCAGGGAAAAGTCGACACTGTCTCGGTCATTCCGGTCGCGCCCGTCAACGACTCGATGCGGCGGTTGCAGATCGGCATTGCCGGGGTGCTGACGGTGTTGCTGCTCGTCGGTATGGCGGGGCTGATCGGCGATCGCGCGCGTGAAAATGCGGCGCAGAGCGCGTCGAGCGACCCGACCGTGAAGATGCCGGGCGAGCAGACGAAAAGCGGCGGTAGCGCCCCGCTCGAGGAACTGGGCGTCCAGCCGGTTTCGAAGGATGAAAATGCGCTGACATCGGTCAAGGTGCCGCAGGCGGCACCCTCGGCGCCGGCAGCGACGACGGTTCCCGATCTCGAACCCGATCCCGCACTCGCCCGGGCGCGCCAATCGAAACAATGACGGCACGCACGCGCCGGCCGTTGCTGCGCGCGCTGGCCATCGCGCTGCTGGCACTCATGCTCGCGTGGATCGCGGGCGGCCAATATTGGCTTGGCCGCATCGACCCGGCGCTGGCTATTCCCTTGCTGGCACCGCCCATGCTCTTGCTCGCCTGGTGGCAACGTCGCGAGGCGGCGAGGGTGCGCTGGCGCACCATCCTGACGGCGCTGGCGATTCTATTGGCGGCGCAGGGGCTGCTGTCGCTGTCGCTCGCCGGTTCTGCGGGTTGGGCGCAATTGGCATCGGCACTGCTGGCGGGTGTCGCCGCAGCATGGGCGGCCGATGCCTTCGCGCAGTGGCGCGCGAGGGGAAGGGCGTTGGGGCTATTGGCGGCGCTGGCGTTGATGTTCGGCTGGTTTGCAGCGGGACATGCGCTGCTGTCATTTCTATATCGCCCGTTCGCCGCCGCCCCGGCAGCTCCTCCTGCGACAATGCTTACCGGACTGCCGCTGCGCTGGACCGGCGGCGGCGACATCGCCGCGATGATTGCGGAGGGAGCGCGCGACGATCCCGCGCTGGCACGGCTCGAGGCTTCCGGTCCGGTCAAGCTCGTCGATAGTCTCGTCGATAATGTTCCTCCGCGCGGCAGTACGCTGCTTGTCGCGCATCCGCGCGCGCTGGCGCCGCAGGAACTCGTCGCGATCGATGCCTTTGTCCGCGGAGGCGGCCGGGCGGTGGTGTTGGGGGATGCGCTGTCGGGATGGCCTATGGAGTATCCGCTGGGCGACCCGCGCAACCCGCCGGTGACCAGTCTGCTCACGCCGCTGCTCGATCATTGGGGCGTGACGCTCGGTGCTTCGCCGGTCGGCGAAAAGCAGGCCGTGGCGGTCGACGTCGATGGTGCCCGGCTCCGCCTCTTCAGTGCCGGGCGCTTCGACAGATTGCCACCGGGTTGCCGGGCCTATGGCGGCCGCCGTGTCGCCTTGTGCCGGATCGGCGCCGGCGAGGCGTGGCTCGTCGGCGACGCCGACCTGCTGTTCGCTCCGCTGTGGCAGCCGTTGGTCGCGGGTGCGCCGCACCTTCGCCGTGCGGACACGATGGACTGGCTGGCCGCCCGCCTGTGGGACGGAACGGCCGGTCAGGCCGTGGCGCTGCGTCCCCTGTGGATTCGCTCGAATGACGATTGATCCGGCATTCAGGGTGGCTTTTCCCCGACTGGCCCCGAACCGACCTGCCCGTTGCTCGACCACCGGGCCCCCATTTCGACGATCCGACCCCGATTTTGCGATGAATAGGGGGTAGATTCCCTATTTTGCCCTAAATTACCCCTTTCCACCCCGATCTATAGTTGATAGGCAGGGATCGGAGAGGGGCAATCTCCACCTGAGTCCTATTTTTCGGAATTTCGCGATTCCGGGGCCGGGGAAGTTTTGCCCGGTGGCGCGCAGGACAGGGGGCATGGCGATGGCGGTTGTGACGCCCGGTCAATATGCGGGCACCAACTTCGCCGCGATCGATGGCAAGGGACGCATCGCCGTCCCCTCTCAGTTCCGCAACAATGTGCCCCTCACCGCGGACGGCCAGCGCGTGCTCTGGGTCGGTTTTCACGAAAAGCTGCCCTGCCTCGTCGCTTATGGCCAGGATCAGTACGACCGCCTGAACGGCGAGATCGAACGCGACCGCGAAACCGCCCGCCTGCGCAACCTCGATTTCGACGAGGATGCCGAGTTCAAGAAGCGCTTCAGCTATACCGAGCCCTATACGCTCGACGACAGCGGCCGCTTCCTCCCTAGCTTCATCCACCGCGACCGCGTCGGCGATGCCGGCGCGACGGCTTTTGTGGGCTCGGGCCGCCGGCTCGAAATCTGGTGGCTGCCGACGCTGGCCGAATGTGCCGACGCCGATCCGGTGCTCCAGCGCCTCGCCGCCGCATGGGATGCGGCGAAAGGGAAGGGGCGGAAATGACCGGGCTTCCTTCCGAACTCCCGCGTGATCCGCGCCACGATCCGGTCCTCCGCGAAGAAGTCATCGCCGCGCTCGCCATCGCCCCGGGTGAGCGCCATGTCGATGCGACCTTCGGCGCCGGTGGCTACACGCGCGCGATGCTTGCGGCGGGGGCCGACGTTGTCGCCTGCGACCGCGACCCCGATGCGATTGCCGAAGGGCAGGCGCTCGTCGAAGAAGCGGGCGGCCGGCTGACGCTGGTCCACGGCCGCTTCGGCGAGATCGATCGGCTGCTTGCCGAGCGCGGTATCGATACGGTCGACGGCATCACCTTCGACATCGGCGTGTCGTCGATGCAGCTCGACCAGGGCGAGCGCGGCTTTTCGTTCCAGAAGGACGGTCCGCTCGACATGCGCATGGCGCAGGAGGGCGAAAGCGCCGCCGACTGGCTCAACCGCGCCGACGAAGCCGAGATCGCTGACGTGCTTTACCATTATGGCGACGAGCGCCAGTCGCGCCGCGTTGCGCGCGCAATCGTCGCGGCGCGGCCGCTGAGCCGCACCGGCGAACTCGCGACCGTGATCCGCAAGGCACTGCGCCACCCGCCGGGCGCGCCGAAAGACCCGTCGACGAAAAGCTTTCAGGCGATCCGCATCCATATCAACGGCGAACTCGACGAACTGACGGCGGGGTTGGCCGCCGCCGAGCGCGTGCTGCGGCCCGGCGGCCGGCTGGCCGTCGTCAGCTTTCACAGCACCGAGGACCGCATCGTGAAGAACTTCCTGCGCGAACGGAGCGGAGGCGATGCCGCCGGTTCGCGCCACCGGCCCGCGCCGACCACTGCGGCGCGGGCCGCAACTTTCGAGACCCCGGCGCGCAAGGTGCGGCCGGGCAAGGCCGAGGAAGCGCGCAACCCGCGCGCACGTTCGGCAACATTGCGTAGCGCGGTGCGGAGTGCGGCTCCGGCGTGGCCCGCTCGTTCCATGGGTGAATCGACGGACAAGGAGGCAATCTCATGCTGATGGCGGCTCGCAAGCTCCAGGGTATCGGTCTCGTGCTCCTCGTCCTCATCATCGCGATGATGCTGTATCCCGTGTCGCTGAAGGTCGCGGCGACGCGCAGCGAGCTGGCGAAGATCAACCGCCAGATCGAGCGGACGCGCGACAATATCCGTTACCTTGAATCCGAACTCGCGGTGCGCGCCTCGATGCGCCAGCTCGAACAGTGGAATGCCGACACCTTCGGCTATTCGGCGCCCTCCGCCGACCAGTATCTGTCGAACGAGCGCCAGCTTGCCTCGCTCGACCGTCTGCCGCGCGCGCGCGGCGCCAACGAGGTCGCACCGGTGCTGATGGCGATGGTCAGCCCCGTTGGCACGCCGGCAGTTGGCACACCGGCAAAGGTCGAAACGAAGCCTGAAGCGGTCAAGGCCCCGGCCGCGAAGCCGGTGCAGCTCGCGCAGGCCGATATTCGCGGTGACGACGTACGCAGCGACGCGGCGCCGCGCCTCGCACCGGCGCGCCGCCGCGAACAGCTCAAGATGATCGAGGACCAGCTCCTGGCCGAATCGACGCTTGCGGACCTCAAGCGCGCTGCGGCGCGCGAAGCGATGGGAGGGCAGTAAGCCGCAATGAACACGCTGGTCGTCCGTCCGGCCCGGGTACGTACCGCGGGGGTGCGGCAGCAGATATTGCTGACCGCGCAGCAGCGACTGATGATCCTGATGCTGCTGTTCATGGCGGCATTTTTTCTCGTGTCGATGCGGCTGCTCTATTTCGCGGTTTTCGATACTTCGACCGGCCGCGGATCCGGCTCGGCGGCGTTCGTGCCCGCGCGTGCCGATATCGTCGACCGCAACGGCGTGCCGCTCGCGCGCACCATCGATGGCTATTCGATCCGCGTCGTTCCGGAAAAGCTGCTCAACAACCGGCAATATCTGGCCGATGAACTGGTCAAGATCTTCCCCGACACGCCGCGCGAGGAGTTTCTCGCCAAGCTGAGCGGGCCGCGTCCGACCTATATCCGCCGCCGCGCGCTGCCCGACCAGGTCGCCGCGGTGAACGCGATCGGCGATGTCGGTTTCGACTTTCCGCGCGAAAAGGAACGCCTTTATCCGCAGCTCTCGCTGGCGGCGCATGTGCTCGGCTTCATCAACGCCGAGGGGCATGGTGTCACCGGGGTCGAAGGCGCGTTCGAAGACCGTCTCGTCAACAAGGCGACGCGCGCCGAGCCGATGGCGCTGTCGATCGACGCGCGCGTGCAGGGCGTGCTCGAAAGCGAACTCGGCAATGCGGTGACCAATCTCGAGGCGATCGGCGGCGCGGGTATCATTCTCGACGTGCATTCGGGCGAAGTGCTCGCCATGGCGTCGCTGCCGACGTTCAACCCGAACAAGCTGACCGGCAGCGATCCGACGACGCGGCGCAACGCCGTGACCTATAATCTCTACGAGCTCGGTTCGACCTTCAAGCCGCTGACCATCGGCGCCGCGATCGACAATGGCGTCGTGACCAGCATGGCGAAGCGCTATGACGCAACCAAGCCGCTCGCCATCGCCGGATTCAAGATCCGCGATTCGCACAGCATGGGCCGCTGGCTCAACGTGCCCGAAACGCTGATCCACAGCTCGAACATCGTCACCGCACAGATCGGCGACCAGCTTGGCCGCGAAAAGATGGAGCATCTGTTCCGCGATCTCGAATTCGACGGCCGCCCGCATATCGAACTCAATGAACGCGCCTTTCCGCTCTGGCCCAAGGACTGGGGCCGGGTGACGACGATGACGGCGAGCTATGGCCATGGCATCGCGGTCACGCCGCTGCACCTCGCCAGTGCCTATGCCGCACTCGTCAATGGCGGCATCTGGCGCCCGGCGACGCTGATGAAGCTCGGCGACAAGGCGCCGCCGCAGGGTCGCCGCGTCTTCAAGGCATCGACCAGCGCGCGGATGCGCCAGCTTCTTCGCCTGATCGTCTCCGACGGCACCGGACGCCAGGCCGACGCGCCGGGTTTCCGCGTCGGCGGCAAGACCGGCAGCGCCGAAAAGCCGGGCGTGGGCGGCTATAACCGCACCTCGGTCGTTGCGACCTTTGCGGCGGCCTTCCCGATGGACAATCCGCGTTACGTCGTGCTTGCGATGATCGACGAGCCCAAGGGCAATGCCTTCAGTTCGGGTCAGCGCACCGCAGGCTATACTGCGGCGCCGGTCGTCAAGAAGGTCGTCATGCGCGCAGGGCCGATGCTCGGGGTCTTCCCCGACGAGACGCGCGACGTCGACGTGTCCGAACTGACCCCCTTGCTGTGGAAAAACGGGGAAAAGGAGTAATGCGTCTGGCGGCGCTGCTCGACGATCAACGGCTGGCAGGCGCCGACCCGGTGGTGACCGGGCTTGCCATCGACCATCGCAAGGTCGCGCCGGGAACGGTCTTCGGCGCCTTCGTCGGCGAGAGGTTCAACGGCGAGGATTTCATAGCAGAGGCGATCGCGGCGGGGGCGATTGCGGTCGTCGCGCGGCCCGAGGCGAAGGTCGATGGCGCGGTGCATGTCGCCGATGCCAATCCGCGCCGGGCCTTTGCGCATATCGCCGCGCGCTTCTTCCATCGCTTTCCCGCGACCTGCGTCGCGGTGACGGGTACCAACGGCAAGACCTCGACCGTCGAGATGACGCGCCAGTTGTGGCGCATGGCCGGATTCAACGCCGCATCGATCGGCACGCTCGGTATCACGACGTCGCAGGACAGCGCCTCGACCGGGCTGACGACCCCCGACATCGTGACCTTCCTCGGCAATATGGCGGGCCTCGCGGCCGAGGGTGTGACGCACGCGGCGTTCGAGGCGTCGAGCCATGGCCTCGACCAGTATCGCACCGAGGGATTGAAGGTGAAGGCGGCGGCCTTCACCAACCTCAGTCACGACCATCTCGATTATCATGGCACGATGGACGCCTATCTCGCCGCCAAGCTGCGGCTGTTCGCCGAGGTCGTCGAGGCGGACGGAAGCGCGGTGGTGTGGGCCGACGACCAATATTCGCCGGCGGTAATCGATGCGGTGAAGGCGCGCGGCGTGCGGCTGGTGACCGTCGGAGCAGTGGGCACCGACCTGCGCCTCGTCTCGCGTGAGCCGACGCAACTGGGGCAATCGCTGGTGATTGCGGCGGGGGACGCGACCTGGAAGGTCGATCTACCGCTGATCGGCGCCTATCAGGTCGCCAATGCGCTCGTGTCGGCAGGGCTGGTGATCGCGACGGGCGGCGATGTCGGCCAGACGCTGGCCAACCTCGCGCGTCTCCAGCCGGTGCGCGGGCGTCTCGAACGCGCTGCGATCACGAAAGCCGGCGCGCCCGTGTATATCGACTATGCCCACACGCCGGATGCCATCGAGGCGGCGCTCGACGCGCTGCGCCCGCATGCGGCAGGGCGGCTGATCCTCGTTTTCGGCGCAGGCGGCGACCGCGATCAGGCCAAACGGCCGGAGATGGGGCGGGTTGCCGCCGCCAAGGCCGACCTTGCGATCGTCACCGACGACAATCCGCGCGGCGAGGACGCGGCGCTGATCCGCGCCGCGATTGCCGAGGGCGCCCCCGACGCGCGGAATATCGGCGACCGCCGCGCCGCGATTGCCGCGGCGATTGCCGAGGCGGGCGCCGACGATATCGTCTGCATCGCGGGCAAGGGGCACGAGCAGGGCCAGATTGTCGGTCGCGGCGACGCGATGCGCGTTATCCCGTTCGACGACGTTGCGGTCGCGCGCGAGGAGGCGGCATGAACCCGCTGTGGACCGCGCGCGCCATCGCTTCGGCCACCGGTGGGGGCGCCAGCGCCGATTTCACCGTGCAGGGCGTCGCCTTCGATTCGCGCGAAGTGACCAAGGGCGATCTGTTCATCGCGATGAAGGGCGAGTTCGCCGACGGGCACCAGTTCATCGACAAGGCAATCGCGGCGGGCGCGGCCGGCATCGTCTGCGAAACGGCGATCGACCATCCGCACGTCCGCGTCGCCGATAGCGCCGCCGCACTCGATGCGCTGGGCATTGCGTCGCGCGCGCGCAGCCACGGCCGGATCATCGGCGTTACCGGGTCGGCGGGCAAGACCGGGACGAAGGAAGCGTTGTTCGCCGCGCTCGACCGTTTCCGTCCGGGTAAGGCGCATCGCTCGGTCAAGAGCTACAACAACCATGTCGGCGTGCCGCTCAGCCTCGCGCGCATGCCTTCGACCGCCGATTATGGCGTGTTCGAAATGGGGATGAACCATGCCGGCGAGCTTGCTGCGCTGACGCGGATGGTGCGTCCGCACGTCGCCATCGTTACCACCATCGCCCCCGCGCACATGGAATTTTTCGGCAGCGAGGAAGCGATTGCCGACGCGAAGGGCGAGATTTTCGAGGGGCTCGAGCCCGGCGGCACGGCGATCGTGCCGTTCGACAGCCCGCATTATGCGCGGCTGCGCGCCAAGGCGGAGCGGCACGCGGCGCAAGTCGTGAGCTTCGGCCTCGGCGAAGGCGCCGACGTGCGCGCGGTCGACTGGCTGTCCGACGGGCAGGGCGGTTCGCTGGTGACGGCACAGGTGCAGGACGCATTGCTCTGTTTCACCATCGCGCAGGCGGGCGCGCACTGGGTATCGAACGCGCTTGCGGTGCTTGCCGCGGTGAAGTCGGTCGGCGGCGACCTGCCTGCTGCGGGACTGGCCTTCGCCGAGATGGCGGGGCTCGCCGGACGCGGGGCGCGGCATCGCGTCGCGGTGTCCGGCGGCGATATCCTCGTCATCGACGAAAGCTATAATGCCAACCCGGCTTCGATGGCGGCAACCATAGAACAGTTCGGCAGCGAATCCGCCGGGCGCCGCATCGCGATATTGGGTGCGATGCGCGAACTCGGCGCGGGCAGCGAAGCCTATCATGCGGCGCTCGCCGCTCCGCTCGTCGCGGCTGGTGTGCAGTTTGTCTTGCTCGTCGGCGAAGAGATGGCGCCGCTCGCCAAAGCGCTTGAGGGGCGCATCGATTTCGCGCATGTGGCCGACCACAAAGCCGCCAAGGAGCGGCTGGGCGAATTGATCCGTGCCGGCGACGCCGTGCTGGTCAAGGGGTCGAACAGCGTTGGCCTGTCGCATATCGTGACGGCGCTGACCAACGGGGATTATTGATGTTATACTGGCTGGCGGAATGGCTTGGCTTTCCGGGGGTGCTCAACCTCATTCGCTATCTGAGCTTCCGGTCGGGCGCTGCGGTTGCGACCGCGCTGATCATCGGCCTGTGGATCGGTCCGCGCTTCATCCTGATGCTGCGCATGCGGCAGGGGAAGGGACAGCCGATCCGCGACGACGGCCCGCAAAGCCATCTCGCGAAAAAGGGCACGCCGACGATGGGCGGGCTGATGATCCTGATTTCGCTGATGATCTCCGCGCTCTTGTGGATGGACCTGTCGAATCGCTTCGTCTGGGCGTGCCTGTTCGTGACCGGCGGTTTTGCGATCGTCGGTTTTCTCGACGATTATGACAAGGTGACCAAGTCGAGCCACCGCGGCATTCCGGGGCGCGTCCGCCTGCTGATCGAGTTCGTGATCGCCGGAGTAGCGGTTCTGCTGATCGTCTCGCGTACCGGTACCGACCTGTATCTGCCGTTTTTCAGCGACGCCTATATTCCGCTCGGGCCCTTCTATTACGTCTTTGCGATGGTGCTGATCGTCGGCTTTGGCAATGCGGTGAACCTGACCGACGGGCTCGACGGGCTCGCGACTTTCCCGGTGATCATCGCCAGCCTCGCTTTCCTCGTCATCGTCTATCTGTCGGGCAACGTGAAGTTCGCCGAATATCTGGGCATCCCGCATGTCCCCGGCGCGGGCGAGCTTGCGATCTTCGCGGCGGCGATCATCGGCGCGTGCCTCGCCTTTCTGTGGTTCAATGCACCCCCAGCGGCGGTGTTCATGGGCGACACCGGCAGCCTTGCGCTGGGCGGCGCGCTGGCGACGATTGCGGTGACCGCACAGCATGAACTCGTCCTCGTCATCATCGGCGGGCTGTTCGTGGTCGAGGCGCTGTCGGTGATCATCCAGGTCTTCTGGTACAAGCGCACCGGCAAGCGCGTGTTCCGCATGGCGCCGATCCATCACCATTTCGAACAGCTCGGCTGGCCCGAATCCACCGTCGTCATCCGCTTCTGGATCGTCTCGATCGTCCTCGCGCTCGCAGGGCTCGCGACCTTGAAGCTGCGGTGATCGTCTCGCGCGCCTTTGCCGGCCGCCGCTATGCGGTGCTGGGACTGGCGCGCTCGGGTCTGGCGACCGTCGAGGCGCTCGTCGCCAGCGGCGCGGGCGTTACCGCGTGGGACGACCGCGAGGCCGCGCGCGACGAGGCGATGGCGCTGAACGCCGACATCGGCGACCCGCTGGCGGTCGACCTGATCGGGTTCGCGGGCGTCGTCGTGTCGCCCGGCGTGCCGCTGAACCGTCATCCGATCGTCGCGCACGCGCGCGAGGCGCATGTCCCTGTGATCGGCGATATCGAACTGTTCGCCGAAGCGCGCGCCGACCTGCCGCCGCACAAGGTCGTCGGCATCACCGGCACCAACGGCAAGTCGACGGTCACCGCGCTCGTCACCCATATACTCGAAAGCGCGGGTATCCCCACATTGATGGGCGGTAATATCGGCCTGCCGATCCTCTCGCGCGATCCGCTGCCCGAAGGCGGGGTCTATGTGCTCGAACTGTCGAGCTACCAGATCGACCTGTCACACAGCCTCGTCTGCGACGTCGCGGTGCTGACCAATATCACTCCCGACCATCTCGACCGTTATGATGGTTTCGAGGGATATTCAGCATCGAAGGCGCGGCTGTTCGGGCTGCAGCATCGCGATCAGGTCGCGATCGTCGCGGTCGACGACGGGCCGTCGAAAGCGATCGCCAGCCGTATTAACCATCGTCTCCATCGCGTCTCGGCGAAGGATATCGATCCCGCCGACCAGATGCGCTGGCCCGCGTTGCAGGGGCCGCACAATGCCCAGAATGCGGTGTGCGCGATCGCGGTGTGCCGCGTGCTGGGGTTGAACGACGAACAGATCGAACGCGGCCTCGCGACATACAACGCGCTGCCGCATCGCATGGAATTGGTCGGCGAAGCCGCTGGCGCCCGCTGGTACAACGACAGCAAGGCGACCAATGCGGCTTCCGCTGCACCGGCGCTGGCGGCATTTCCGCCGGCGCCGGACCAGCGCTTGCACTGGATTGCCGGGGGGCAGGCCAAGGGCGACGGGCTGGAGGCCTGTCGTCCCTGGTTCGGGCATGTCAAACGCGCCTATCTGATCGGCGAGGCGATGGAGCCGTTCGCGGCCGAAATCGGCGATGCCATCCCGGTAGACCGGTCGGGCGACCTTGCGACCGCCGTCGCGCATGCCGCCGCGGCGGCTGGGCCCGGCGATATCGTCCTGCTGTCGCCCGCCTGCGCGTCGTTCGACCAGTTCAAGGATTATGAGCAGCGCGGCGATGTTTTTCGTGGGCTGGTGCAGGCGCTTGGGGCATGAGCGGGGGAATGGACAATATGGATGCGACGTCGGAACGGCCGGTCATCGCCACAACCCGCACGGTGAAGCGGCGCGGACCGCGGCTCAGCCGCGCCGACCGCACGCCGCTGGGGCTGTGGTTCTGGGAAATCGACCGCGTGCTGTTGTTGCTGGTGTCGATGCTGATCGCCGTCGGGCTGGTCGCGGTCGCTGCGGCATCGCCGGTCGCGGCACAGAAATTGTCGACCTCCACCGCGTCACTTGATCCACTCTATTATTTCTATCGCCAGTTGATGTGGGTCATGGTCGGTGTCCCCGTGATGCTTGCGGTGTCGATGCTGCCGAAACCGCAGGCGCGACGCTTCGCCATTTATGGCACGATAGCCTTTCTCTTCCTGCTGTTTCTCGTCCCGCTGGTCGGCACATCGGTGAACGGTGCGCAGCGCTGGATCGGCAGCGGGGCGTTCCGCCTGCAGCCATCGGAGTTCCTCAAGCCCTTCTTTGCGGTGTCGCTCGCATGGATATTGTCGCTGCGGCTGCACGACCAGAGCCTGCCTGTTGTCCCGCTCGCGCTCGTGTTGACCGGCGTCATCGCGCTGCTCCTGATGGGCCAGCCCGACCTTGGGCAGACGGTCATCTTCGTCGCGACCTGGCTTGTGCTGGTGATGGTCGCCGGGCTGTCGATGCGCATATTGGCCGGTCTTGCAGGGGCCGGGGTCGTCGGCCTCGTGCTCGCCTATTTCTTCTATCCGGTCGCGCAGCAGCGGATCAACATCTGGCTGTTCGCGGAGGGCGACAGCTTTCAGGTCGACAAGGCGCATGCGACGCTGACCGCCGGCGGACTGATCGGGACGGGTCCCGGCGCGGGCCTCGCCAAGTTCCAGCTTCCCGAGGCGCACACCGACTATATCTTCTCGGTCATCGGCGAGGAGTTCGGGATGATCGCCTGCATCGCGATTGCCGTCCTCTATCTTGCGATCATCGTGCGCGTGCTCGTCCGCCTGCTCGACGAGGAGGACAGCTTCCTCATCCTTGCGGTCGCGGGGCTGATCGCACAGTTCGGCGGGCAGGCGACGATTAACATGGCGGTGAACACCCAGCTCTTTCCGTCGAAAGGCATGACCCTGCCGTTCATCAGCTATGGCGGCTCTTCGTTCCTCGCGCTGTCGATGGGCATGGGTTTGCTCTTGTCGCTGACCCGGCGAAACCCCTATGCGGCGCGGATATCGATGACCCGCAACTGGAACAAAAGATGAGCGCCCAAACATGACAGCGACGCGCCACTTCCTGCTCGCCGCCGGCGGGACGGGGGGACATATGCTGCCTGCCTACGCCCTTGCCGGCGAATTGATCGCGCGCGGCCACCGCGTGGCGCTGGTCAGCGACGATCGCGGGCTGAAAATTCCGGGCGCTCCCGCCGAACTGGAAACGCATGTCCTTCCTGCCGGCCGGGTCTCCGGCGGCCCCGTCGGCTGGCTGAAGGCGGCGCTGGCGATCCGCAAGGGGCGCCGCATGGCCATCGACCTGATCGGTGAATTCGATCCGGCGGTCGTCGTCGGCTTCGGCGGCTATCCCTCGCTCCCCAGCCTGCTCGCTGCGGGTGCGACGCGGCGGCCGCGTGTCCTGCACGAACAAAATGCCGTGCTCGGCCGCGTCAACCGGATGATGGCGCCGCGCGTCGATGCGGTCGCGGTCGCCTATCGCAATATCCAGCGTTTCCCGGCGGGACATGAGGCCAAGCTGCACATCACCGGCAATCCGGTGCGCGACGAGATTATCGCGATCCGCGACGACGGCTTCCCGCCGCTGCCCGAGGACGGCATCTTCCGCCTGCTCGTCGTCGGCGGCAGCCTGGGCGCGACGGTGCTGAGCGAGGTCGTGCCTGCCGCGATCGCGATGCTGCCGCGTGCGCTGCTCGACCGGTTACAGGTCGTCCAGCAATGCCGCGAGGACGATCTGGAGGCGGTGCGCGCCAAATATGCCGAACTGGGCGTCGCCGCCGAATGCGCACCCTATATCGCCGACTTTCCCGAGCGATTGCGCTGGGCGCATCTGGTCATCGCGCGCGCGGGCGCGTCGACCGTTGCCGAGCTTGCCTGCGCCGGGCGGCCCGCAATCTTCGTTCCCTATCCGCACGCGATGGACGATCATCAGACGTATAATGTCGTCGACATGGTCGAGGCGGGTGGAGCGCTTGCCTTTGCACAGGACGATTTCAAGGCCGGCGAGGTCGCCAAGCATATCCAGCGCATGGCGCTTGAACCCGGCGCGCTCGAAGAGGCCGCCGAACGCGCCGCGCGCTGCGGTCTGCCGGACGCGACGCGCAACCTTGCCGATCTTGTTGAATCGCTCGCCGCGCCGCCGATGATGGACGTCATCCGCGTCGGCGCCTCGTCGCGCAGCGCCGCGGTCGCCGCCGGTGTCGCCGCGACCCGCGCCGGAGATCGCTGATGCGCGGCGTTGCGACCGACATCGGCACCATTCACTTCATCGGCATCGGCGGGATCGGCATGTCGGGGATTGCCGAGGTGATGCACAATCTGGGCTATCAGGTGCAGGGCAGCGATATCGCCGACAGTTATGTCGTCGAAGGACTTCGCAAACGCGGGATCAAGGTTGCGATCGGGCATGAGGCGTCGAACGTCGACGGCGTGGCGGTCGTCGTCACTTCGACGGCGGTCAAGCGCGGCAATCCCGAGGTCGAGGCGGCGCTGGCACACCGCATCCCGATCGTCCGCCGCGCCGAGATGCTCGCCGAGCTGATGCGGCTCAAATCGACGGTGGCGATTGCAGGCACGCACGGCAAGACGACGACGACCAGCCTCGTCGCGGCGCTGCTCGACGCGGGCGGGATCGACCCGACCGTGATCAACGGCGGCATCATCAACAATTACGGGTCGAACGCGCGACTGGGTGCGTCTGACTGGATGGTGGTCGAGGCCGATGAAAGCGACGGCAGCTTCCTGCGCCTCGACGGGACGATCGCGGTCGTCACCAACATCGATCCCGAACATCTCGATCATTATGGCAGCTTCGACGCGATCAAGGATGCTTTCGTCGAGTTCATCGAGAATGTGCCCTTCTATGGCGCGGCGATGCTCTGCCTCGACCATCCCGAGGTGCAGGCGATCATTCCGCGCATCCGCGACCGCCGCATCGTCACCTATGGTTTCTCGGCGCAGGCCGACGTGCGCGGCACCAATGTGACGCCGGGGCCCGACGGCAACCGTTTCGACGTCGTGGTGCGCGACCGCGATGGCAACAGCCGGACGATCGAGGGCATCCACCTGCCGATGTCGGGCCGCCACAATGTCCAGAATGCGCTCGCGGCGGTCGCGGTGGCGCTGCACATGGGCGTTTCCGACGACAGGATCGCTTCGGGATTCAACGGCTTTGCCGGGGTCAAGCGCCGCTTCACCAAGGTCGGCGAGATCGCGGCGGGGGAGGGCGTCGTCACCGTCATCGACGACTACGGACACCATCCGGTCGAGATCCGCGCCGTGCTGTCGGCGGCGCGCGAGGGCGCCGGGGCCGGGCGCGTCGTTGCCGTGGTCCAGCCGCACCGTTTCACGCGTCTGCGAGACCATATGGATGATTTCCAACAGGCGTTTAACGACGCCGACATGGTGCTGGCGCTGCCCGTCTATGCGGCAGGCGAAAGCGCGATCGACGGCGTATCGTCGGATGCGCTGGTGCAGGGGCTGCGCGATCGCGGGCACCGGCAGGCCAATGTCGTCGCCGACGCGGGTGCGCTGGCTGCGAGCATCGCGGCGAGCATCAAGGCCGGCGATCTGGGTGCGGGCGATATGGTTATTTGCCTCGGTGCGGGCGACATTACCAAGATGGCGGCGGGCCTCGCCGCTGCGGTCGAGGCGGCATGAGCGTCGCCGAGACCCTTCCCGCCGTGCGCGGCAAGCTGACGGCGAAGGCGCCGCTGGCGCCGCTGGTTTGGTTCAAGTCGGGCGGCTCTGCCGATTGGTTGTTCGAGCCGAAGGATGCCGAGGATCTTGCCGATTTCCTTCGCGATCTCGATCCAGCCATCCCGGTGATGGCGCTCGGCCTCGGCTCGAACCTGATCGTCCGCGACGGCGGCTTTCCGGGTGTTGTCGTCCGGCTGGGCAAGGCGTTCGCGAAGGTCGAGGCGATCGATGCGACGACCTTGCGCTGCGGCGGCGGCGCGTCGGGCATTCTCGTTTCGTCGACCGCGCGCGACGCGGGCATATCGGGGATGGAATTCCTGCGCTCGATCCCGGGCACCGTCGGCGGTTTTGTCCGCATGAACGGCGGCGCCTATGGCGGCGAGGTCAAGGATATCCTGATCGATTGCGACGTCGTGCTGCGCTCGGGCGAGCAGCGGACGCTGCCGCTCACCGACCTCGGCTACACCTATCGCCACAGCGAATTGCCCGAGGGCGCGGTTGTTATCCGCGCGACCTTCCGCGGCCGCCCCGGCGAGGCGCAAGCCATTCAGGCTGAGATGGACCGCATTTCGGCGAGCCGCGAGGCGTCGCAGCCGCTGCGCTCGAAGACCGGCGGCTCGACCTTCAAGAACCCCGACGGGCACAAGGCCTGGCAGCTCGTCGACGAGGCCGGCTGCCGCGGCTTCGCGGTCGGCGGGGCGCAGGTCAGCGAGAAGCACACCAATTTCCTCATCAACACGGGTGAGGCGACGAGCGCCGATATCGAGGCGCTCGGCGAGGAAGTCCGCCGCCGCGTCAAAGCGAAGAGCGGCATCGAACTGCAATGGGAGATTCAACGCGTGGGAGTGGCGAAGTGAGCCGGGGTCCGTGGCATGTGGCTGTCCTGATGGGCGGCTGGTCGGCAGAGCGCGAAGTGTCGCTGATGAGCGGCAAAGGCGTTGCCGATGCGCTGGAATCGCGCGGCCACAAGGTCACGCGGATCGACATGGACCGCGATGTCGCGCTGCGGCTCGCCGAAGCGAAGCCCGACGTCGTGTTCAATGCGCTCCACGGCGTTCCGGGCGAGGACGGGACGGTGCAGGGCATGCTCGACCTGATGGGGCTCAAATATACCCACAGCGGGCTGGTCACCTCGGTGATCGCGATCGACAAGGAATTGACGAAGCAGGCGCTCGTCCCGCATGGTATCCCGATGCCGACGGGGACGATGGTCGACAGCGAAAGCCTCTTTTCGATCGACCCGCTGCCGCGTCCCTATGTCCTGAAACCCGTCAACGAGGGCTCGTCGGTCGGCGTCGCGATCGTCAAGGACGACAGCAATTACGGTAACCCGATCGCGCGCGATGCGGTCGGGCCCTGGCAGGAGTTCGACCGCCTGCTCGCCGAACCCTTCATCAAGGGGCGCGAACTGACCGTCGCGGTGCTCGCCGATACCGCGCTGGCAGTGACCGAACTGCGCGTCAAGTCGGGCTTTTACGACTATGACGCCAAATATACCGACGGGCTGACTGAACATGTGTGTCCCGCCGACGTGCCCGAAGATGTCGCGCAGCGGATGAAGGATCTGGCGCTGCAGGCGCACCGCCTGCTCGGTTGCAAGGGCGCGTCGCGTTCGGATTTCCGCTGGGACGACGAACATGGCCTCGCGGGTATCTTCCTGCTCGAGGTCAACACCCAGCCCGGCATGACGCCGCTCAGTCTGGTGCCCGAACAGGGGCGCGCCGTCGGCATGGATTATGCCGAACTCGTCGAACGCATCGTGGGGGAAGCGTTGTCATGAGCAGTACGAAGATAAAGCGCGCCAAGGCGCCGCCGCGGCGGCCCGCGCGCGCGCCGAAGAAGCGCAAGACGATCAAGACCTCGCGCGTCAATGCGCTGATCAACGCGCTGCCGGTCAGCCCGCAGCGGCTGCAGAAGATCGCCAACTGGACGATCGGCCTCAGCCTCGCCGCAGTGCTGGGTCTCGCGGCGCATGCGACCGGGGTGACCGCGAAGGTCAATGAGGAATGGGCGCAGGCGGTCGGCCGCGCCGGTTTCCAGGTCAAGAAGGTCGAGGTCATCGGCGCCGACCGCATCGACCGGCTGAAGGTTTATGACATCGCGCTGGCGCAAAAGGACCGCTCGATGGCGGCGGTCGATATCGCCGAGGTCCGCCACGACCTGATGCGCTATGGCTGGATCAAGGATGCGCGCGTGTCGCGGCGGCTGCCCGATACGCTCGTCGTAGACATTGTCGAGCGGACCCCGGCGGCGATCTGGCAGCATAACAACCGCCTGTCGCTGATCGACGAGAAGGGGGTCGTGCTCGAACCCGTATCGGTCGCGACGATGCCCGACCTGCCGCTCGTCATCGGGCCGAAGGCGAACCAGCGTTCGCAGGATCTCGACCGGTTGCTGGCCGAAGCGAGCAGCCTCAAGGAATTGCTCGCGGGGGCAACCTGGGTCGGCAACCGCCGCTGGGACCTGCGCTTCCGCAGCGGCGAAACGCTGTCACTGCCCGAGGGCGAGACCGAAGCGAAGGCGGCGCTCGCGAAGTTCGCGCATATGGACGGCGCCAACCGCCTGCTCGGGCGCGGCATCTTGCGTTTCGACATGCGCGATCCCGAACGTTTCGTGCTACGCCTGCCGCACGAAGGTCAGGTGGCGCCCGCAAAGCTCGACGATGCGCGCGCCGCGGTCGATGCCGTCGCCACGGCAAGCGCGGCGGAGAAGGGATAAGGTCATGGCGCCCCCGCGGATCGAAAAGATCATTACCGCGCTCGATGTCGGGTCGTGGAAAGTCTGCGCGCTCATCGCCGGGCAGACCGCCGACGGCCAGCTCCATGTCCTCGGCACCGGCCAGCGCGAAAGCCGCGGCGTCCAGCGCGGCTATGTCGCCGACATGGAACAGACCGAACATATCGTGCGCGAGGCGATCGAGCAAGCGGAGCGGATCGCGGGGCTGAACATCGACGATGTCTGGGTCAGCTTTTCGGCGGGCAGCCTGCTCAGCGACGTCGCGCCGATCGAAAGCGAACTCGGCGGCCACCGCATCGAGCAGGAGGACGTCGACGACCTGCTCGCGGCGGGCCGCGCCGGCATCGATCCCGAAGGCCGGATGATCCTTCACGCCCAGCCGGCGCTCTACACCCTCGACGGCCTGACCGGCGTCAAGAACCCGATCGGCCTCCACGCCGACCGGCTGGGGGTCGATATCCATATCATCATGGCCGACGGGGCGCCGGTACGGAACCTCGAGGCGGCGGTCCGGCAGGCGCATCTCGACGTCCGTGCGGTCGTCGCGTCGCCGATCGCGGCGGGGTTGGCGTGCCTGTCCGACGAGGAACGCGACCTCGGCGTCGCGCTCGTCGAGCTTGGCGCCGCCGTGACGACGGTTTCGCTCTATGCCGGCGGCATGCTGGTCGAAATGGCGTCGCTGCCGTTCGGCGCCAGCGACATCACCGACGATATCGCCTCGGCCTTCGGCATCCGTCGCAGCCAGGCGCAGCGGCTCCAGAGCTTCTACGGGTCGGCGTCGGCGAGCCCGCGCGACAATAACGAGATCATCGAACTCGAACCCGGCGCCCCGGCCGGCAGCGATTCTCCCCGCATCACGCGTGCCCAGCTCGTCTCGGTGATCCGCCAGCGGCTCGACGCGATGATGGGAGAGATTGGCAGGACGCTGAAAGACCTGCATTTCGTCGGGCCGATCGGTCGCCAAGTCGTTTTGGTCGGCGGCGGTGCCGACCTGAAAGGCCTTGCCGACTATACCCAGAGCGCGCTCGGCCGCGCGGCGCGCGTCGGGCGACCGCGCGGCTTGCACGGCCTGCCCGATGCGCATTCGGGACCGGCTTTCGCAACGCTCGCGGGTCTGGTTCTCTATGCCGCGTCGGACCCCGTAGACCTCCGTGACCTGCCGATGATGGGTCAGGATGTGTACCGGCCGAAGGGTGCGGGCATCATTCACCGCTTGATGGCGGCACTCAAGAGCAGTTTCTGAATGCAGAGCGACGAAAAGGTTAATTTTTTGGGTGATTCCCGCGTAACAATAGTGCAATGCACGGAAAGAAAGCCGGACGGTCCGACCACCGACCGGCAGGGTCGCATGGTGAGGGAAGCGGCGCTGGTTCGCCGCTGCAGGGAGATCGATTGATGAGCATCAATATTGGCCCGCCGCAGGTCGATGAGCTGAAGCCGCGGATCGCGGTGATCGGCGTCGGTGGCGCAGGGGGCAATGCCATCGCCAACATGATTGCCGCGCGTGTCGAGGGCGTCGATTTCATCGTCGCCAACACCGATGCGCAGGCGCTCAACGCCTCGCCGGCCGAACGGCGCATCCAGCTGGGGACGCAGATCACCCAGGGTCTGGGTGCGGGTTCGCGGCCCGAGGTCGGCCGCGCGGCGGCCGAGGAAAGCATCGCGCAGGTCGAAGAGGCGCTGAACGGTGCGCACATGTGCTTCGTCGCTGCCGGCATGGGCGGCGGCACCGGTACCGGCGCCGCCCCGGTGATCGCCAAGGCCGCACGCGACCGCGGTATCCTGACCGTCGGCGTCGTGACCAAGCCTTTCACATTCGAAGGCCAGCGTCGCATGCGGTCCGCCGAGGCCGGCATTGCCGAGCTGCAGGACCATGTCGACACGCTGATCGTCATTCCGAACCAGAATCTCTTCCTCGTCGCCAATCCGAACACGACCTTCAAGGAAGCGTTCACGATGGCCGACGAAGTGCTCCAGCAGGGCGTTCGCGGCATTACCGACCTGATGGTCATGCCTGGCCTGATCAACCTCGACTTCGCCGACGTGCGCAGCGTGATGCGCGAAATGGGCAAGGCGATGATGGGCACCGGCGAGGCCGAAGGCGACGGCCGCGCGCTCGAAGCTGCCCAGAAAGCCATTGCCAATCCGCTGCTCGACGGCGTGTCCATGGCGGGCGCCAAGGGCGTCATCATCTCGATCACCGGCGGCGAGGATATGCGCCTGATGGAAGTCGACGAAGCTGCGAACCACATTCGCGAGCTGGTCGATCCCGACGCCAACATCATCTGGGGCAGCGCCTTCAACGACAGCCTCGACGGCAAGATCCGCGTTTCGGTCGTCGCGACCGGCATCGACAGCAATGGTGAAACGGCGGCGCAGGCTTCGCCCGCGACGCGCAGCTTCTCCTTCGCTCCGGCGCGCACGGTGGCGCCGACTCCGGTCGTCGAGGAAGCGATCGAGCCGGTTGTCGCGGAGGAGCCCGTCGCAGAAACCGCACCGGCAACCGACAACGATCCGGCGCCCGGTTTTTCGCTCAACGACGATGTCCAGCCCGAAGCTCCGGCGGCGGAAGCCGAAGAAGAGCCGATGGTCCTGTCGGAGGTCGCGGCAACATATGACGACACTGCCGACGAACTGGTGCTCGGCCAGCCCGAAGCGCCGGTCGCCGAATATCGCCCGTCGCCGGCTGCTCCGGCTGCCGAATCGCCGGCACGCGGGGGCGGCGGCGGGACGCTGTTCGAGCGGATGTCGCGGCTGTCGCGCGGATCGACGCAGGTCGATGGCGAAGAGGCAGAGAAGGAAGACGGGGTCGATATCCCGCGCTTTCTTGGGCGACAGAACAACCAGTAACGGGGCTCGCGCGGCCGTAGCGATTTGATGGGCAAGGCGGCCGGAACTCGGGATGATTTGCCCATGCGGCGAATAAACTGGACGGGCAGGCGGGGACGCGTGCGGCATCTCGCCCGCATGTTCTTCGCCCTGTCGCTCGGTACGGCGATCGTATCCCCGGCGCTGGCCATGCAGGTCACGCCGCCCGACGCTGCGACCAAGGCGGCGATGGACAAGCGTACCACGGCGCGGACGCTGCTGTCGTCGGCGCTCGCGCGCATTGCAGCGAACAATAGCGACCCCGCCGCGCTGCTCGACGCCGGCCGGGCTTCGATCGACCTCGAGGATTATCGCGCGGCGCTGGGATTTCTCGCTCGCGCCGAGCAGGCCAACCCGCGCGATGGGGCGGTCAAGGCGGCACTTGGATCGGCGGCGGTCCATATGGAAAATCCGACCCGGGCGCTCGACTATTTCGGCGAAGCTCAGCTTCTTGGGGCGCCGGAACGGCTGTTCCTCGCCGATCGGGGACTGGCGCGCGACCTGCTCGGGCAGCAGGACGCGGCGCAGCGCGACTATCAACTCGCGCTGTCGATTGCGCCCAATGACGAGTTGACGCGCCGCTTTGCGCTGTCGCTGGCGATCAGCGGGCAGGCGGATCGCGGTATCCAGTTGCTGACGCCGCAATTGCGCGCGCAGGATCGCGGTGCCTGGCGGCTGCGCGCGATGATGCTGGCGATTGCCGGACGCGAGGACGAGGCGACCGAGGTCGTCAACGCGACGATGCCGCCGCAACTTGCGCAGAATATCCTGCCTTATCTCACCAAGATGGACCGGCTCAATCCGGCACAACAGGCCGCCGCAGCACATTTCGGGCGCTTCCCTGCCGGCGAGTTGGGGCCGCGGCGCAAACCGGTGCAGGTCGCGGCGGCAACGCCCGCTCCGGCCCCCGCACCGGCATCGACATCCAGTAAGCGACGGCAGGGCAGCGATCGTGAGCGGGGGCGCGAAACGGTGCCGGCGGCTCCCGTCCGCCGCGTTGCCGAAGCGCCCGCTGCGGCGCCGCGAACCCCGATCCAGATGGCGCCGGCATCGACGCCCGCGCCGCGGCCGACCCCCGCACCGACACCGACACCGACACCGACACCGACGCGGGCCCCGGCCCCGACCGTCGTCGCAGCTCTTCCGGCCCCCGCACCAACACCGGCTCCGACACCGACATTCGCTCCTGCGCCGGCTCCGGCACCGGCTCCAACGACGCCGCCGATCGGTGTGGCGGTGAACCGCGATGCCGGGCCGGTCGGACCCGGCTTCTCGATTGCCGATATCCGGTCGTCGCCAACGCCAGCGCCCACTCCCGCCGTGGAGCCTGCGCCCCCGTCGGCGCAGCCTGCGGCCGTACCACCGCCTTCGACGCCCACGCCTGCCGCTGCAGCGCCTACGCCTGTCAGCGCTGCGCCGCTTGCCTCGCTCGCCGACATCGTCGGCTCGATCGAGATTCCCCCCGAGGAACTGGCGCGCCCCGCCGACGCGATCGGAGCCGATACCCTGGCGAAGCTGCAGGAAGATCGCCGCCGCGCCGAAGCCGCCGAGGCGGCGAAGCGCGAGAAGGACGCCGCTGCGGCGAAAGCGAAGGCCGAAGCCGAGGCCAAGGCGAAAGAAGAAGCGGCCGAGAAAAAGGCCAATCCCGCGCGCATCTGGGTGCAGGTTGCGACGGGCGCCAACGCAAGGGCGCTGGCGACCGATTTTGGCAAATTCGCCAAGAAGAGTCCCGATATTTTCAAGGGTAAGTCGGCCGCTACCGCCGAATGGGGGCGGACCCGCCGCCTGCTCGTCGGACCGTTCAAGGACCGTAAGGCAGCGCAAGACTGGCTGGCGAGCTACAAGAAGGCGGGCGGCGACGGCTTCCTGTTCAACAGCGAAGCCGGTCAGGAAGTCGACCCGGTCAAGTGAGTGTCGCGGAGTGCGCCAGCGATCCAGCGCAGAACCGCGGACGCCGTTATGAAGAGGTCGGCCGCGTCGTCCGCGGGCCGCGCGATGCCTTTCAGCGCGACCGCGACCGGATCATCCATTCGATCGCTTTCCGTCGTCTGCGTCACAAGACGCAGGTGTTCGTCGCGCCCGACGGCGACCATTATCGCGTCCGCCTGACCCACAGCATCGAGGTCGCGCAGATCGGCCGCGGCATCGCGCGCGCGCTGGGGCTCAACGAAGATCTGACCGAGGCGCTTTGCCTTGCCCACGATATCGGTCATCCGCCGTTCGGTCATGCGGGCGAGGATGCGCTGAAGGCCGCGATGGCCGCGCACGGCGGCTTCGACCACAATGGCCATACATTGCGCACGCTCGCGCGGCTCGAATGTCCCTATCCGCGCTTCGACGGGCTCAATCTGACGTGGGAAACGCTCGAAGGGCTCGCAAAGCATAATGGTCCGGTGACCCGGCCCGGCTGGGCGCTGTCCGAAATCGACGCCGACTTTCCGCTCGACCTGTCAAGCCATGCCAGCCTTGAGGCGCAGATCGCGGCCGTCGCCGACGACATCGCCTATGACAATCACGATATCGACGACGGCCTGCGCGCGGGGCTGCTCGATCTCGACCAGTTGATGGAGCAGCCGTTTGTCGCCGCCAATTTCCGCGCCGTCGAGGATCGCTTTCCCGGGGCACCGCGCGACCGGCTGCTGCGCGAACTCGTCCGCGACCAGATCGGCGTGATGGTCAACGATGTCATCGCGTCGACGCAGGCGAATGTCGCGGAGGCGGGCGTCGCGAGCGTCGAGGAGGTCCGCGCCGCCGGGCGGCCGCTCGGCGGGTTTTCGGCAGGCCTTGCCGCCGAAGAGCGCGAACTCAAGCGTTTCATGTACGCCAATCTTTATCACCATCCCGAACAGCTTGCCGCGGCGGCGGCGGCGAGCGAGGTGATCGGGCGGCTGTTCGCGGCTTATGCCGACGATCCCCGGTTGATGGGCGAAGACTGGTCGTCGCGCGTGCCCGGCGAAGAAGGCGCGACAGTGCGCCATATCGGTGATTATATTGCCGGCATGACCGACCGCTTTGCCATCGACCGCTATGCCGACATCTTTGGCCGCGATGCCGTGCCGGGGGCGTTGGCGCATGCCTGACGCGTTGATCGTCGGCGCGACCGGCATGGTCGGGCGATCGGTGGCCGAGCAGGCCACGGCACAGCCGCTGACGATCCTCGCGCGCCGCGATACGGGAGATTTTCCCCCGCAGCACCGGCTCCAGCGCGCCGCGCCCGATCGCTGGCCGGGCATCATTGCGGCCGAGCGGCCGGCCATCCTCATCTCGTGCCTCGGCACGACGATCCGTCAGGCGGGGTCGGAAGCGGCGTTTCGCGCCGTCGACCATGACCTGGTGCTGGCGGTCGCGGCGGCGGCGAAAGAAGCCGGAACGTCGCATATGATCGCGGTCAGCTCGGTCGGCGCGGCGGCGAAGAGCCGCAATTTCTATCTGCGCACCAAGGGCGAGGTCGAGGAGGCGCTGCGCGGGCTAGGTTTCGGCCGGCTCGATATCCTGCGGCCCGGCCTGCTGACGGGCGACAGGCAGGGGCCGCCGCGGCTGGGCGAGGGGATCGCGATGCTCGCGGCGCCGCTCACCGACGCATTGATGCACGGATCGCTGCGCCGCTATCGCTCGATTCCCGGCGCGACCGTGGCCGCGGCGATTGTCCGGCTGGCCGGAGCGGGCGGGTCAGGCTCCTATGTGCACGAAAACGACGCGATCCGCGCGCTCGCCGATTGACTCCTTTGCCGGGCGGCGCCAAGGCTCGGGCGTCTGTCGGGTTCCTTACGGGATTCGACCGGCCGCGCGGGAGAGCGTGGGGCAGGGCAACCGGCACCCACCACCGAAGGAGCAACCGCCCCGGAAACTCTCAGGTCAAAGGACCGCGCTGGCTGGAACGGACACTCTGGAAAGCGTTCCGGCCCGTTGCCGGAACCACCGAAGGGGTAACCCCGGCGCCATATTCGGCCCAAGGGGGAAAACTCTCAGGTTCCCGTGACAGAGGGGGCATGGCGGAAACCGCGGCAGAGGGCCGCGCGTTCGTCATGCAACCGCGGGAGACTGACATGACCGAAAATGAACAGACGGACGACGAGTTTGCGGTGCCGACCGCGACCCTGCCGCTCGACGCCTGGCACCGCGACCGCGGCGCGCGAATGGTCGAATTCGCCGGCTACTGGATGCCGATCCAGTATGAAGGCATCATGGCCGAACATATGTGGACGCGCGAGAATGCGGGCCTGTTCGACGTCAGCCATATGGGGCAGATCAGCCTGTCGGGCGACGGTGTTGCCGAAGCGCTCGAAACGCTCGTTCCCGGCGATATCTCGGCGCTGAAACCCGGCCGGATGCGCTATTCGCTGCTGCTCGGCGAGGACGGCGGCATTCTCGACGACCTGATGGTGACCAACGAAGGCGACCAGCTTGGTATCGTCGTCAACGGCGCGGTCAAATGGGACGATATCGGCTATCTGCGCGAAAATCTTCCCGACGACATCACGCTCAATCACAACGAGGATTACGGCCTGCTTGCGTTGCAGGGACCGAAAGCGGCGACGGCGCTCGCGCGGCTGGTCCCCGAGGCGGCCGACCTTGTCTTCATGCAGGCGGCGCGCGCGACATGGAGCGGCCATGCGATCGGCCTCAGCCGCTCGGGCTACACCGGCGAGGACGGTTACGAGATTTCGCTGCCGAACGAGGCACTCACCGCCTTTGCCGACGCGCTCTGCGCGATGGACGAGGTGAAGCCGATCGGCCTCGGCGCGCGCGACAGCCTGCGCCTTGAAGCCGGCCTGCCGCTTTACGGCCACGACCTCGACCCGACGACCGACCCCATCGAAGGCGATCTGGCGTTCGCGATCAGCAAGCGCCGCCGCGAAGAGGGCGGTTTCCCGGGCGCAGCCCGCATCCTCGGCCACCTTGCCGACGGCAGCCCGCGCAAGCGCGTCGGCCTGCTGGTCGATGGCAAGCTGCCGGTGCGCGAGGGTGCTAAGCTGTTCGACGGAAACACCGAAATTGGCGTCGTGACTTCGGGCGGCTTTGCGCCGAGCGTCGGCGCGCCGATCGCCATGGGCTATGTCCCGCGCGACCATGCGGCGCCCGGCACCGCGATCGCCGCCGAGGTGCGCGGCAAGCGGGTGCATTGCACTGTCGCGGCGATGCCCTTCGTTCCCCATAATTATGTCCGCAAACAGGGAGGCTGACCGATGCCGCGTTATTATACCGAAGAGCATGAGTGGATCGACGTCGATGGCGACATCGCGACCGTCGGCATCACCGACTTTGCGCAGGGCCAGCTTGGCGACATCGTCTTCGTCGAGGTTCCCGATACCGGCGCCGAACTGACCGCGGGCGGCGATGCCGCGGTGGTCGAATCGGTGAAGGCGGCGAGCGACGTCTATGCGCCGGTCGACGGCACCGTCACCGAAGGCAACGGCCAGCTCGAGGAAGATCCCGCGCTCGTCAACTCGGACCCCGAGGGCGAAGGCTGGTTTTTCCGCATGACGCTGGCCAACAAAGGCCAACTCGACGGCCTGATGAACGCGGCTGCGTACAAGGCCTTCTGCGACGACCTTTGACCCGGACCCCCTCCCGTATGCGGGAGGGAAAGGGGAGACGATGTGACCGACACCGGCCCGGCCCTTTCGCATTGCCGCCTGATGGTGGCGACGCCCATCTATGACGGGGCGCAGGGCACCTATGTCCGCGCCGCGCTCGACCTCGCGCTGAAGGCGCAAGCAGCGGGCGTGCCGGTGCGGTTCGAGTTCATCCTCTATCAACCGTCGATCACCCGCGCCCGCAACATGCTGACCGCGATGTTTCTCGCCAGCGATTGCACCCATATGCTGTTCGTCGATGCCGACATCGATTTCACGGCGGAAGACGTGTTTTCGATGGTGCGGGCGATGGACGGCCATCCGGACTGCGGCGTGCTGGGCGCCGCCTATCCGCGGCGGATGACGAACTGGCGGAACGTCGCCCGTGCAGTCGAAGCGGGGCTGGCAAAGGACAATCCGTCGGACCTGCAGCGCTTCGCAGGCGAGTTCGCTCTGCAGTTTCTTCACCCCGAACAGGGGTTTGCGCTCTCCGACCTCGTCGAACTGGCGCATGTCGGGACCGCGATGATGCTGATCCGCCGCGAGGTGCTGGAGGGAATGCGGACGCGCTATCCCGACACCGCCTTTCGCCCCGACCCGGCCGAGCGGCAGACGCACCGGCTGGGAGAGCAGGTTCATGCCTTCTTCTATCCGATGATCGACCCCGAAACCCGGTCGCTCCTGTCCGACGATTATGCCTTTTGCCGCCGCGTCCGCGACGCGGGTTTTCGCATCTGGCTCGCCCCGTGGGTCAAGGTCACCCACAGCGGCCCCGCGATCTTCCAGGGATCGCTTTCCGACGTTGCGCAGCTTCTGGCTGCAAATCCCGCTTCTTCTCCGGAGTAACATATGCGCTACCTCCCTCTCACTCCCGACGATCGCAGCGCGATGCTCGGCGTCATCGGCGCATCGTCGATCGACGACCTGTTCGCCGATGTCCCCGCCGAGGCCCGGCTGAACGGTCCGATCGAGGGGCTGCCGATGCAGGCCAGCGAGCTGGCGGTCGAACGTCATATGGGCGCGCTTTCGCGCCGCAACCGGGCAGCGGGCGACGGACCCTTCTTCCTCGGCGCGGGCGCCTATCGCCACCATGTGCCGGCGAGCGTCGACCATCTGATCCAGCGCGGTGAGTTCCTGACCGCCTATACGCCCTACCAGCCCGAAATCGCGCAGGGCACGCTGCAGATGCTGTTCGAATTCCAGTCGCAGGTCGCGCGGCTGCTCGGCACCGACGTCGCCAATGCGTCGATGTACGACGGCTCGACCGCCTGCTGGGAGGCGATCGTCATGGCGCGGCGCGTGACCCGGCGGAACAAGGCGCTGCTGTCGACCGGGCTCCACCCGCATTATCGCAGCGTCGCGCGGACGATGGCGAAATATACGGGCGATGTGCTGGTCGATGGCGACCCCGAGCTTGCGGCGGGGACCGACTGGGCGGCACTGGTGGCGGCGATCGACAAGGAAACGAGCTGCGTCGTCGTCCAGTATCCCGACATCCTTGGCCGCATCGACGACATGTCGGCGCTGGCCGCGGCGTGTCAGGCCGCAGGCGCGTTGCTGATCGCGGTGGTCACCGAACCGGTCGCGCTGGGGCTGATCAAGTCGCCCGGCGAGATGGGCGCCGACATCGTGGTCGGCGAGGGCCAGTCGCTCGGCGTCGGGCTGCAGTTCGGCGGGCCCTATGTGGGGCTGTTCGCCTGCAAGGCCAAATATGTCCGCCAGATGCCGGGGCGCCTGTGCGGCGAGACCGTCGATGCGAACGGCAAGCGCGGCTTCGTGCTAACGCTGTCGACCCGCGAACAGCATATCCGCCGCGAAAAGGCGACGAGCAATATCTGTACGAACTCAGGCCTTTGCGCACTGGCATTCAGCATTCACATGACCTTGCTCGGCGAGGCGGGGCTGCGCGGGCTGGCCGCGATCAACCATGGCCGCGCCAAGACGGCGGCGGCGGAGCTGGCAAAAATCCCGGGTGTTGCGGTGCTGAACGAGAGCTTCTTCAACGAGTTCACCCTACTGTTGCCGACAGCCGCGCGGCCGGTGATCCACCGGCTTGCCGAACAGGACATATTGGGCGGCGTCTCGCTCGGCCGCCTCTATCCCGGCAATGCGGGCCTCGAGAACGGCCTGGTCGTTGCGGTCACCGAAACCGTCACGGAGGCGGATATTGCCGCCTTTGCGACCGCCCTGAAGGAGGTGCTGGCATGACCGCGCTCAACCGCGCCGGCTGGCGCCCCGAAATGAATGCCGCTGGCGGTGCCGACGACAATGTCACTTTCACCGGCAACCGCGCGCTGATGCTGGAAGAGCCGCTGATCTTCGAGATCGGGTCGAACGAAACGACCGGCGTCGATTTCGACGAGGCGGCACCCGCGGCCGACCTCGGCGCGCTCGCGCGCACGGCGCCGATCGGCCTGCCGGGGCTCAGCGAGTCCGAAACCGTCCGCCATTACACGCGCCTGTCGCGGCAGAATTATGCGATCGACCTCGGGCTCTTCCCGCTCGGAAGCTGCACGATGAAGCACAATCCGCGCCTTAATGAAAAGGTCGCCCGGATGGCGGGGTTCGCCGATGCGCATCCGTTGCAGCCGCAGGAGACGGTGCAGGGCGCCTATGCGGTGATCCACGAGCTGGCCGAATGGCTGGTGACGCTGACCGGTATGCACAGCGTCGCGATGTCGCCCAAGGCCGGCGCGCATGGCGAACTGTGCGGCATCCTCTGCATCAAGGCGGCGCTGGAAGCGCGCGGCGAGGATCGGCGCGTGCTGCTCGTCCCCGAAAGCGCGCATGGCACCAACCCCGCGACCGCGGCCTTCGCGGGCTTCACGGTCGAGGATATTCCGGCGACCGCCGAGGGCCGGGTCGACCTGGCGGCGCTCAAGGCACGCCTCGGGCCCGACGTCGCGGGGGTGATGGTCACCAACCCGAACACCTGCGGGCTGTTCGAGCGCGACATGAAGGCGATCTCCGACGCGGTCCACGCGGCGGGTGGCTATGTCTATTGCGACGGCGCCAATTTCAACGCGATCGTCGGCCGCGTCCGCCCCGGCGACCTTGGCGTCGACGCGATGCACATCAACCTGCACAAGACCTTTTCGACCCCGCACGGCGGCGGCGGGCCGGGCTCGGGTCCGGTCGTGCTGTCCGAAGCGCTCGCACCATTCGCGCCGCTTCCCTTCGTCACGAAGCAGGCGGACGGCGGCTTCCGCCTGATCGAAGAGGAAAGCGTCGGCGAGGATCATCCGCAAACCTTCGGCCGGATGACCGCCTTCCACGGCCAGATGGGGATGTTCACCCGCGCGTTGACCTATATCCTCAGCCACGGCGCCGACGGGCTGAAGCAGGTCGCCGAGGATGCTGTGCTCAACGCCAATTATCTGCTGCGCAGCCTCGACGATGTGCTCGATGCGCCGTTCGGCGGCTCGGGGCCGTGCATGCACGAGGCGCTGTTCAGCGACCGCGGGCTTGCCGAGGGTTTCTCGACGCTCGACATCGCCAAGGGGCTGATCGACGAGGGCTATCACCCGATGACGGTCTATTTCCCGCTCGTCGTCCATGGCGCGATGTTGGTCGAACCGACCGAGACCGAAAGCAAGGCGGTGCTAGACCAGTTCGTCGGCGCGCTGCGCAGTATCGCGCTGCGCGCGAAAAACGGCGATCCGGTGCTCAAGTCGGCGCCGCATTTCGCGCCGCGCGCGCGGCTCGACGAAACGGCGGCGGCGCGCAAACCGGTGCTGGCGTGGAGCGAGCCCGAAGTGGCGCCGGGCGTGCCGGTGGCGAGCGAGATCGGCGGCGGCTGAAGGCATTTGACCCTTCGCCGGCAGGAAGCGGAGGGGACTATGGGGCAGTGGGCAACATATGTGGCGGCGCTCGCAGCGGCTCCGGTGACCGCGCAGGCGCCGGCGACGACCAGCGCCGTTGCGCCCGATCCCGCGGCGGCGCTTTCCGGGATGGTCGCCGCCGACCGTGCTTTCGCGGCGGCCGCGGAAGGCGCGCTTTTGCCCGACGCGATCGGTGCGATGCTCGCCGCCGATGCGATCATGCCGGCGCGTGGCGACAAGCCTTTTCTCCGCTCGCGCGATGAGATTATCGCCTATCTGCGGTCGAACCCTGCCGCCGGCCACGCGCGCATCGGCTGGTTCCCGGTGCGCGGCGGGATTGCGGCCGACGGGCGGCATGGCTTCACCGCGGGATATGTCATCGTCACCCAGCCCGACGGTGCGACGCAGCCCGGCAAATATCTGGCCTATTGGGGACGCACTGCCGGTGGCTGGCGCGCCCTGGCCTACAAGCGCGCGCCGCGGCCCGGAGGCGTGGTCGGCACCGAATTTCGCGCGCTCGGCATGCCGAAGGCCGATGCATGGCAGAGCGAGGGAGGGGCGGGCGCGCTTGCAAGCCTGCTCGCGGCCGAGCGCGCCTTTGCGGCGAAAGCGCAGGTCGTCGGGGTCGGGCCGGCCTTCGCCGAATATGGCCATGCCGATGCGATCAACATGGGCGCCGGTGCGGCCTTCACTGAAGGCGCGGCCGCGATTGCGGCGGGTTTCGATCCCGAAGCGCAGCCCGGGCAGGCGATCGACTGGGCTCCCGATTTCGGAATTGTCGCCGCGTCGGGCGACCTCGGTATCAGCTTCGGGCGCATCGTGCCGAAGCGGCGTCCGCCCGAATTGGCCGCCGACGCACCGCTTCCTGCATCGCCCTTTTTTACGATCTGGCATCGTGATACGCCTGCCGGTCCATGGCGATATATCGCCGAATAGGGGGTGAATGATGGCGGGGGCGGGGTTTTCGATTCGATGTCGACGCTGATCCCCGATCCCGCTCCCGACGATATCCGTCGCCGTGCCGGCGGTTGCCTGCTCGCCGGCACGCTGTTCGTGACGAGCTTCATCGTCGCCTGGCTCGCCGCGATCATGCTCTATGGTCTCGTCGTCGAACAGTGGGAGATGGTCCGCGTCCGGCGCGAGTTCAGCTATGACTGGGCCTTTCTCTACGCGCCGCTCTTTGCCTTCGGTTGCGGCACGGCCGCCGCTTTCTGGGCGACGCGGCGGCAGTCGGCGGTGCGGATCACTATGTTGATTATCGTCACCAGCCTGATCGCCCTGTTCGCGGGCATAATGTTGTTCGGCCTGGGCGGGCTGATCTAGAAATCGGGGGAATCCATGAGCTGGGATACGCTGTTCCTGTTGTTCAACTATTGGGCGTTCGTCGGCTGGGCGGCGCTGGCTTTTGCGCCGCGCGGGCCGAAGATCCTCGCGCTGATCCTTTATGCCGGGGTGTTCCTGCTCTGCCTCGCCTATACGGTCCTGATCGTCGGCTTCCTGACCGGCGGGATCGACCCGGGCGGCAGCGGCGGCGCCGATTTCACGACGTTGGCAGGGGTGATGAAACTGTTCGACACGCCGGGCGGGGCGACTTTGGGGTGGGTGCATTACCTCGCCTTCGACCTGTTTACCGGCATGTGGATCGCCCGCGACGCCGACCAGAAGGGCTTCAGTCGCATCGTGCAATTTCCCTTCCTGTTCCTGACCCTGATGGCCGGGCCGGTGGGCTTGTTCCTGTGGCTGATCGTCCGCGAACGCCGCGCCCGGGCCTCGAGCAAGGCGGCGTGACCGCGAAGCCGTGGACACCGGGCGAGGGCGGCGAGGCGGACAAGCGTCACGCCCCCGCCACCGCGCGCAACCGCGACGCGATCGCCGCGGTCCTCGCCGACTGGTTGCCCGCGCAGGGGACGGTGCTGGAGGTTGCGAGCGGTTCGGGCGAGCATGTCGTCCATTTCGCGGCCGCCTTTCCCGGGCTGCTCTGGCAGCCGAGCGACCCCGATCCTGCGGCGTTGACTTCGATCGCGGCGTGGAGTGCCGAGGGCGGGCTGGCCAATATCGCCCTGCCGCTGCCGCTCGATGCCGCAGCGCCCGACTGGCCGCTTGCGGCGGCCGATGCGGTGCTCTGCATCAACATGGTGCATATCAGTGAATGGGCCGCCACTGTCGGGCTTTTCACACAAAGCGCAAAGCTTCTCCAGAAGGGTGCGCCGCTAATCCTTTACGGACCTTACTTTCGTAAGGATCACCCAACTGCACCCAGCAATTCGGCCTTTGACGACAGTCTGCGGGCGCGGAATGCGGAATGGGGTGTCCGCTGGCTGGAAGATGTGACCGAACTGGCGGAAGCGAGAGGATTCGTGCTGGCGGAGGTCCGGGAAATGCCCGCGAACAATCTGATGCTGCTGTACCGGCGGAAATGAAGTTGTCGTGGGTGATCGCTGGGTGCCTTGACCCCTCGGAGTCCTCTTTATCGACTATGTTTTCGAGTTATTATGTTGGGTAGCTGATTTAGGGCGTTGCAGGAAAGCGAACCATGAACGAGATCATCTGTCCTCACTGTCACAAAGCATTCAAGATCGACGAAGCTGGTTATGCTGATATTTTGAAGCAGGTCCGGGACGGCGATTTCGAGCAACAACTACATGACCGGCTCGAAATAGCTGAGCGAGAAAAGGCTACTGCCATCGAGCTGGCGACAGCTAAGCTGAGTGTAGATTTGCAGCGTGCATCCGCAAACAAGGACGCGGAGATCACAGAATTGAAAGAGAAAATAAAAGCTGGCGAAGTCGCTCAAAAGCTAGCGGTGAGCGAAGCACTTTCTCCTAAGGATACTGAGATCGAGCGGCTTAAAGCCAAGCTTGCTACCGTTGAAATCGGCCAGAAATTGGCAATCGCGGAAGCTGTCGACGTCGTGCGTCAAGAGCGCGATGAAATCAAAAATAGCCTTGAGAAAGCTAATCTCGAAAAGCAGATTTCCGAAAAGGCCCTAAAGGACCGTTATGAAATTCAGATCAAGGATCGGGATGAAGCCATCGAGCGCTTGAGGGATATGAAGGCTCGCCTTTCCACAAAAATGGTCGGTGAAACTCTTGAGCAGCATTGTGACACGGAGTTCAACCGGATCAGAGCCACCGCGTTTCCGAAAGCTTATTTCGAGAAGGACAATGATGCGCGCGGAGGAAGCAAAGGCGACTTTATTTTTCGTGATTTCGACGAAAGCGGCCTAGAGTTCGTTTCGATCATGTTCGAGATGAAAAACGAAAATGATATCAGCTCTTCTAAAGGAAAGAATGAAGATTTTCTTGCCAAACTGGACAAGGATCGGAATGAAAAGGGTTGTGAATATGCTGTTCTAATTTCGCTCCTTGAACCAGAAAGTGAACTATACAATACAGGGATTGTTGATGTATTCCATCGCTTTCCAAAAATGTACGTCGTTCGGCCTCAATTTTTTATACCCATCATAACACTGGTTAGAAACGCGGCTCTAAACACCCTTGAATACAAGTCGGAGCTCGCGCTGGTTCGCGCCCAGAACATCGACATCACCAATTTCGAGGCTGAGCTTGAGCAGTTCAAATCCGGATTTGGCAAGAACTTCGATCTCGCGTCGCGGAGGTTTCAGACTGCCATCGAAGAAATCGATAAGTCTATTAGCCATCTCCAGAAAACAAAAGATGCGCTTTTAGGTTGCGATCGCAATTTGCGTCTCGCCAACGACAAGGCCCAGGACGTAACAATCAAAAAATTGACTCGGGGAAACCCGACGATGGCTGAAAAATTTGCTGAGCTAAACCAAAGCATTGAGGGGCAGCAGTGATTGAAGAACTGAAAATTGCGGGATGCGCTAGCTACAGCGCGGAGGGCCAGCTCCTTACCAAGCTCAGAAAGATCAACTTCATCTACGGCGCGAACGGTTCAGGCAAGACTAGTATCTCGCGCGTGATCGCCGCTCCCGCTGATCACCCCGCCTGCGCGATCCGCTGGGCAAACCAGCGGCCTCTTGAGCGCCTCGTTTACAACGCTGATTTCGTGGAGCGGAATTTTCGCTCCAGCCTCCCCGGCATTTTCACATTGGGCGAGCACGATGCTGCGGTGCTGGACCAAATCGAGCAGGCACGGAAGGCCGTTGCGGACCTTGAACGGGATATCACCGCGCGAGATATCGTGTTGAACGGGCAGGATGACGCTTCCGGCAAGCTGGGTGAGCGTGCTGCCCTGCGCGAGAATATCGAGAACGAATGTTGGAAACTCAAGAATCGCCATGACGCTGACTTTCAGTCCGCCTTCACAGGTGCGCGCGGCTCTAAGGCAAACTTCTGCGATAAAATTCTAAGCGAGTCGGCTTCCAACCAGGCCGCCATTCATCCGCTAGATGATCTAAAAAAGCGTGCGGCCGTCATCTTCGAAAAGGGCTTAACACGGGAAAGTGCGGTCCGGGTGCCAGACAGTGCCGAGTTGATACGGCTGGAAGCGTCACCCATCCTCGAAAAAAAGGTCGTAGGTCAAGGCGACGTCGATATTGCCGGTCTAATCGATCGGCTCGGCAACAGTGACTGGGTGAAGCAGGGAATCGGCTACTTCGCGCAGAGCACGCCGCAATGCCCGTTCTGCCAACAGGATGTCGAAGCTGATCTCGCCAAGCGCATCGGCGATTATTTCGATGAAGCCTATGATCGCGACATCGCGGATATCGCGCGTCTCGTCACCGGATACGAAGCGACGGGTGCAGCTTACCTTCAGTCCCTCGCCAGCATCTCCCAAGCCGGTTCACGTTATGTCGACGCAGACGAGTTGACTGGACTTATCGAGCGCGTGACTGCGCGTCTGGCGCTCAACGGACAACACATCGCGCGGAAGCAGAAGGAGCCGAGCGCTGTCGTTACGCTCGAGGACAACACCGAGCTGTTCGCTGAGGTGCGGGATTTCCTTACGGTTGCGAACACTGCGGTAGCCGAACATAACGGGGCTGTTGACGATATCGGCAATCAACGGGCGAACCTTACGGCCGAAATCTGGAAATGCCTGCTAGAAGAGGCCAAAGGCGTCCTCGATGCCTACCATGCCAGCAAGGCGGCAGTGGACGCCGCGATCAGCGGCATTGAGGCAGGCTTGGCGACAAAGCGGGGCGACCTCAGCACGGCGCAGCAGAAGTTGCGCGATCTTGAGAAGGGTATCACTAGCGTTCAGCCGACCGTGACCGAGATAAATGCGCTGCTCGCCTCATTTGGCTTTCGGGGCTTCAAGCTCGCAACGGCGGGAGATCAGGGCAATCTGTACGAGATCGTCCGCCTCGATGGGAGCAATGCTGTCAGGAGTTTGAGCGAGGGCGAGAAGACGTTCGTCACCTTCTTGTATTTCTACCACCTCATCCGTGGCAGCGTTTCTGAGTCCGGCATGACCAGCAACCGAGTAATCGTATTCGACGATCCAATTTCGAGCCTCGACAGCGATATCCTGTTCATCGTTTCCAGCCTGATCAAACGCGTGTTCGAGCAGAGCCACGCACAAAACAGCCTGATCCAGCAGGTGTTCGTGCTCACCCACAACATCTACTTCCATAAGGAAGTGTCATTCGACCCCGACAGGAAAAGAGAACTCCGCGCGCACGAGACGTTCTGGATTGTGAAGAAGATTGACGATATCTCGACGCTGGAATCCTTCGACCACAACCCTATCAAGACATCCTACGAATTGCTCTGGTCCGAGGTGCGGAACGATAACCGATCCAACCTCACCATCCAGAATACGTTGCGCCGGATTCTGGAGAACTACTTCAAGATCTTGGGAAATATGGACAGAGACAAGATTACCGAGAAATTTGAGGGCCGGGAGAAGGTGATCTGCGGTTCGCTCTTTTCATGGGTAAATGACGGCTCGCACAGCGCCCATGACGATCTTTACGTCTCCAGTGACGCGGCCACGGTGGACGCCTATCTCGGCGTCTTCAGGCGCATTTTCGAGGAAACTGGGCACAGCCAGCACTATCACATGATGATGGGCACCGAGGCTTTGCCCACTGTCGAGGCGGCTCCTGTCGAGATTGAATCTCCGATGCCGAATAATGGCCAAGATGCGGCGTGAACAAAACAGATGGTTTCTGAGAAATGCTAGGCAAGCTTAAATGTTGGGTCACAGCGCTCTTACGACATCGTCCCATTCGGCAGCATCGACCCGTTGTCCTTTCTGCAAGCATTCGTCTCGAAAATGCTCCGCATAAGCGCGTCGAATCCGATCAAAATGAACCTTGCCGACGTTTCTGAAATGCCCGAAAGCTGCGCCAATGACCCTCAGCGACAACTCATCCGGATCGAGTGATGGGACCGTCACTATGCACCAGCGGCGGATATCGGGCCTAATCGACTCAATATAGTCGACGCCGAGCGCTCGCGGGCTATCTACTGACCAGTCATGGCCGAGTGAGCGGAATTCAATTTCAAATAGTGGGACGCCATCCAACATCGTGCGAATACCGGGCTCCAAGCGAAGCCGGGCTTGTTGCTCGACAATGTAGGTATAATAGTCGAAATCAGTACGAAGAATTTTTTGCAGATCGTTTATGATCAGCTGAGACGCGATCACTACGTTTTGCTCTGTTACCCCGCCGTGCACCACGCCGGTCCCGATGGGGAAGGGCGCTTCAGAAGCAAAAAATTCCTTCGCATCCTCTTCTAGCTGTCCAATCCTATCGATTTCGGCTTTGCCATAGTCGAAAATACCATCCAAGCGATCAGCAAAAAGTGCAATCGATCCACGAAGATTTCGACGTTGAATTCCGTCTGTAGCTACAAGAAAATTCACAAAGACTTGATTGCAAGATGCCTCGATTTCGTCACCATCGTCTAAGGCGGCTATCGCGTTTTGGCCGATCATCCTCAAATAGCTTAGCTTCTTTTCGCCGTCGGTATTGTGATATTGGTCTAAGCTGCCAAAAATCTCTACGAATGCAGCAGAAATACCCCAGAGCGTCATGGCATATTTCGAACGAGCTGATCCTGACTGATCATAGCTGAGCAGGAATTCCTCGATCAGTCGAAGCGGCTTCGCGCTAGAAGAAGTTGAAATCGTCGAAGTATATTTCTTTCCGAACCATGCCATTTTATCGCCCTGCTCCCGGTAATACTTCTATCGGTGTCTGAAAAACGCATAAACTTGGCAATTATCCGCGCGCAAACCCCACCAACTTATAAGAAGCGCGGCTGTTTTCGATAATTTCGCGCTATGCTCCGATCAATCCAATAAATCACCCAAATCACATTTCAGGGCTGATGCAACCCGCTCAACAACGGTGATTGTCGGGTTTTTCACCCTGCGCTCTATTCCACTGATGTAAGTCCGATCAAGCCCCGCCTCATCGGCGAGCGCTTCCTGCGACCAACCGCGCTCCTTGCGCAGCCGCTTCATATTCACAGCCAATCGTTGCCTAACATCCATCCTCCAGGGTGGGCCAGAATGTTGCCGATTGGACCACGGACGATGAATCTCATTTTTTCTAGTCTTAGCCAACAACGTCGGTAATCTGAACCGTCGGTGATGGCCTCAACGCGCCCATGTTCGGGCATCACCGAAGGAGAGAAGAATGATTACACAATTGAACCGCGCCGCGTTTGCGCTTTTGCTGACCGCCGGTCTTACGGCCTGCGATGGCGGAACGGCGACTTCGTCAAAGGAGCAGCAAAAAAGGGCGGAACCCGCGTCCCTGCCGCTAGTGGCGCTTGGCCAAACCGGCAGTAAAGACGGCGTGGAATTGACGATCACAGATGTCGCTACACCGACACAAGTGGGCTCTACCGGACATGGCGAAAAGGCTGAGCTTGGCGAAACCTTCGTCGTGGTCAGATATACAATGAAAAATGTCGGATCGAAGCCGCTGACCTTTATGGATCGACCCGGCCTAACGTTGCTCGATGCAGGCGGTAATGGCTATGCCGTGGATAACGCCGCGAGCATTACCGCGACTTTCATGACGGAAGGTTTGAGCGGCGAGGCATCCGACCTCAATCCGAACGTTTCCGCTAAGGCCATCGAGGTGTGGAAAGTGGACAAAGCCGCTTTCGACAGGGCGACATGGAAAGTACGGCTGGACACGCCCTCGAAACCCCTGTTCGCGCTCCAGTGAACGGCGGTCGCACCATCGGCCTTCTTGCCGCCACCCATGTTGCTGCGTTGGGTGTCGGTTACATGGCCGCGCCTAAGCTGCCGGTCGACGCCGAAGCAAAGCACACCGGCCTGTTCACCCTCGACACCAACAAGGTGCTCGCCACGACCGTCGAAAGTCTGCGCGAGGAAAATAGGCTGTTGGTGTTCAGCTATAAGGGTACGGCCAAGGTGCAGGCCGGTCGCACGGTACTCTGGCTCTTTGGCGGGGAGCAGGAGCTAATCGTTCCCGCTGTCGTGACCTACCATCTTGACCTGTCCGATCTCAGTCTTGCCGACGTCCGGTACGACGAGAAGGCGAAGCTGGTGACGGTGAAACTGCCCAAGGTCACGCTCGGCGACATCGCGTTTCAGCCGGAGAATGCGACCACAATCAACGGCGGCGTTTTGACCTTTTCTGACGATCAGGTCGAGGCGCTTCGGAAAGCAAACTACGCGAATGCCCGCCGCGCGATAATCGCGCAAGCGCAACAACCGGGCTTGCTCAACGCGGCAAAGCGCCAGGCCCGGACCAACGTCGAAAACTACTTCGCCATCCCGCTGCGTATCGCCGGTCTGCCCGACGTGAAGGTGGCCGCGACATTTTGAAAGGAAGCTTATGAGAAGAAACTACGTCGTCGCGGCGATCATAGCTGCGACAATTGCCGTCCCTGCGATAGCAGCCGACGTTGCCGGGTTGATGAAAACGCAGCCGGTGTTTTCGACCCAGACGAGTAAGAATATGTACGATCTTGAGCGGTGCATGATCGAGGTCGATGCTCCCATCATGCCCCACGTCTATCGCCAACCCGATCGCCCCCAGCGCACGTTGTTCGTGTGGGACGGTGGTGGCGGCGTCGGCGGTGTTAGCGCTGCTGCTCAACTGGACGGTACCGAGAACACGAAGATTACGTTCTGGGGCCGAGAGAAAATCCTGCGGCGCATTCAACCCTGTATCGACCTTGCCTACAGCGGCTGAGTAACAGCCAAAAGCTCAACCCCAAGGGCCTCCGGAAGAAATTCCGGGGGCCTTTTCCGTTTGGAGAACTCATTATGATTTCTATCCGAAGTACGGCCGACATGGCCCACGCATTGGCGTCACCGATCGACGCCGATCTGAAACGGCTGTTGGCGCTCAGGCGCAATCAGCTGCTTGAGCATGACGGCTACGATCTGGGCGAACTGGTTCACATCGTTGTCGCGGAGCCCCGCGACACGCTGGCGACGATCGAGGGGGTGGTGGGGGTGCCACTATCCACAAACCTTATGGACGGGATCCACCATGGCGAACCCGGTTTCACCGCCAACTTCGAATATGTCGCGCGTCACGGCCGTTGGTTCGAGGCGGTGCTAATCCTCAGCGACGACGGCTTCGGCGTCGTGCTGTTCGTTCCCGATCACCCGAACGTTGACGCCAGCCTGCTTGCGCTCGTCCGCGACCACAACTGACCCCATCCATCGACCACAACCGCGAGCGTCCAGGGATGATCCCTCGGGCGCTTTTTCTTTGCCCGAAAGGAAAGCTACCATGTTGCATTTTTACGATCGTGCCGGGTTAGAGCGAGCGCTGACCCTCGATTTGGACGCCAACCTTCATCGCCTTCTAGCCGACCGGATCGGCGCGCTAACGGAGGATCTGATCGACTGCACCGAATATCTCGTCGTCCAGCCGGGCGATACCGAAGCCGACATCATACATCACATCGGCCTGTCTCCGTTGATCGAGCCGATGGATGGCATCCGGTACGGCGAACCGGGCTTCCGGCCGCACTGGGACTGGCTGGAGGTTCACTGCATGTGGTTTGAGCTGATTTACACGTTCGGCAGCACATTCGCTTACATCGTCTTTGTTGCAAACCGGGAGGGCGTTCCTCACGACCTTTTGACCTTGTGCCGAGCCTACGGCGACAAGCTCGCAGGGAACGCATAGGGGTCTGTCGGGACAGGGAGGTTGGGCACCCTTCTTTTGAGTGCCCAACCCTCTTTCCGCAAGATCAGCCAGCTATCCAATAGGTCTGATGGTTCTGAGACGTTACTGGTCCGATTTTGATACCGCGAAGGCGGCCGTCCCGAGCCGACTGTTTAAATCGTATCCCGTAGTCGTTCTTCTTTTTCATTCTGTTCCAATCGACGCCAAAGATGTCTCTCAACCTATGCATTCCCGAGGGCGATCTTGTTATTTTTTGCTGTGCAAAATCAATTTCTTCATCTTTGAGCGAAGGTAGTTCAAGTTTCATTATCGTGGTCCTTTTTCACAACTTTGTCCATGACGACGAAGATCGCGACGCGGGAACTGCATGTCAAGAGCGAAATATTTGACTTATATAGATTTTCTGATGTTCCGTTCTTTCGGTAGGGAAAGTTTTATTCTTAAGGTGAAGTGTCTTCTGCAAGGGAGGTCGCGCGCTTCCCTTGCGAAAGTCGATAAACATTGATGAGAACGTCGTGATAGGGTGTCAGAGAAAATCAGCGAGCCCGCAGGAAGCCACCGGAATGCAGCGGATCTCGTCGCGACTAGGAACTGCGCTCCCGCCGCTCATGCCTCAGCACTTGCGGCTGGGCGAGAACCTGAAAAACTGAAGACTGCCCGGCTGACTTGACAGCGGCGGGAGGGGTGCACATCTAAAAGCCATTCGCAGTGGCTTCGACCGAGCCCGGACTTTGCGAATTCGGACAGCTCTACGACATTTCTCCGCCGTGAAGGCGATCGGGTCAGACATAATTCTGATGGAGACATGTATGAGCGATCCCAGCGCAAAACCGGCGCCATCCCTCAAAAAGAAAAATCCCCTGCTCAAGTTCACGTTGCAGGGACAAGCGGCCAAGCTCGAAGAGATGGCCATCGAACAGAAGCCACTGCTCGGTTCATTCTGCCTGACGGGTCAAGGGACAGTGCTGTGCGCACCGCCTAACGCGGGCAAGACCTTAATCACACTGGCTATGTTGATCGAGGCGATCGAGGCCGGACGCATAGCAGGCAGCGATGTCTTCTACGTGGATGCCGACGACACGACCCAAGGCGTTGCGGACAAAGTGCGCGTCCTGGATGAGTACGGTGTCCATGTCGTCGCCGAAGGCTATCAAGGCTTCAAGGCTCGACTGCTGACACCTGCAATCGAAGAAATGATCCAGGACGGAGCCGCTCACGGGAAACTCATAATCCTCGACACGTTCAAGAAATTCACGCAGCCAATGAGCAAGAGCGAAACCAGCGGGTTCACTGAAGTCATCCGCCGCTTTGTGCTGGCGGGAGGATCGCTGCTCTCTCTGGCGCATACCAACAAGCATACCGACGCGAACGGCAAGAACGTCTTTGCTGGCGTCAGCGACATCATCGACGATCTAGACTGCGCCTATGTGATCGACGTCCAAGATGGCAGGGACGGAAATCGCATTGCTCAGCTGACTAATAAGAAGCGGCGCGGGAACGTCCCGGATAAGCTCGCTTACGCCTACTCACCCGATCCCGGGCTCAGCTATGTTGAACGCCTTACCTCTGTCCACGAAACCGACGGTTACGACGGCGGAGCGGACGACGTGCTGGACTACAAGACGCCGGATCACGAAATCCTTCAATCGCTGGCTCTGACCATCCATCATGGCGGCGAGAGCGGGAAGATGGAAATCGTCCGCAGCGTTGCGGCTCAGGATAAAGTCTCGAAGCGACGCGTCCTGAAGCTTTTGGAGCGATATGTCGGTGAGGATCCGGAAAAGCACTACTGGCGTTATGTCGTGCGCGCTCGCGGGATCCACGTATTCGAGCTGATCAGGCCGATCGACGCGCTGATCGAACTTCTGTCTTCACCGCAAGGGGCGGGGTGAGCGGCAGATCCCAGTTTTCAGCTTTCAGGGAGCAACGCGCGCACCGCTGGCTCCGGCCGACGGCGCTCGAATTGCTAACTCTTTCTTCGACTTAGACCACGAACAGCGTCCACAGCCGACCACCGGGAAGCCACCGGTTTAGCCTGTGTCGGAACCAACGCGAACCTGCGTCCCCGATACCGGCATCCCTGCGTCAACGATCATCATCCCGACGATCGGAGACACCTCGGCGGCGCGGAACCCGCTTCGCCTTCGGCACTTTCCAAACGGCCATTTTCCAAAGGCCACAGCGCAATCTCGGCCGTCCGGCTACCCCACCCTTCATCGACACCCCGCGCCTTCTGGCGACCTCAATCTATCGATCTTTCAAAAAGGAAATTCACATGCCTGTTGTTTCAATGGACGCCACGTTCGTCCTCACCGCGAGTTGCCCTCCCGGCAAGCGCAAGGTGGATTATTACTCGGACAAGCTTTCCGGCTTCATCCTCGAAGTCAGGGCCAATGGCGGCAAATCGTTCCACCTTCGATACAAAGACACCTACGGCCGCCTCCGCCAAATTCGGATCGGACCCTATCCCGACATCAGCTACGAAAAGGCGAAGCGTGAAGCATTGAAGCTGCGTTCGCGTGTGGTGATCGGCGAAAGCCCGCTGGAAGACAAGCAGGCGAAACGATCGGTGCCGACCGTTGCCGAACTGTCAGTCCGCTATCTCGATTATGTTCGGACCTACAAACGCAGCCACGACAATGACGCACGGGCGCTACGCCTTCACATCCTGCCCCGTTTCGGCAAGATGCGGCTGGATGAACTGGAACCCGAAGCGATCGCAGCGTGGTTTGGCAAGAAGGTCGAAGAGGGGCTTTCGCCTGCTTCGGTCAACTTCCTTCATGTCGTGCTGGGCTATATGTTCAAGCTCGCCCGGCAATGGAAGGTGCCCGGTGCTGACGTGAACCCCTTGGGCGCCATCCCGCACTTCAGGATCGACAATGCTCGCGAGCGTTACCTGACGGCGGCGGAAACGGAACGGGTAAAGGCAGCGATCGAAGCCAGCCCAAATAAGCAGCTCCGTTTCATCATCCCCCTGCTGTTGCTGACCGGCGCGCGAAAGCGGGAATTGCTTGATGCGCGTTGGGAGCATTTCGATCTCGATCAGCGGCGTTGGCGCATTCCGCACAGCAAGTCGGGAAAGGCGCGGCATGTGCCCTTGTCGCAGTCCGTTTTGGACGTACTGGCACAAGTGCCTCGCTGGGATGACTGTCCTTTCGTGGTGCCGAACCCGCAAACGAAGCGCCCTTACAAGGACATCTTCTATGTGTGGAACAAGGCCCGGATCGAAGCCGGTTTGCCCGATGTTCGCGTCCACGATCTCCGACACACCGCCGCGAGCAACATGGTGTCGAATGGGCAATCCTTGTACGTCGTTGGGCAAATCCTCGGGCACGCTCGCGTGACCACGAGCCAGCGATATTCGCATCTCAGTCAGGAAAGCTTGCTCGTCGCTGTTGATGCCGGTGCTGCCGCCACCGGGATCGACTGGGCGAAATCCGCAGTCTGACCGTTCCGCCGTTTCGTCCAGGCCCGTTGATCCGGGGGTCTGGGCGGACGGTTGGAGGTAGCCAACTCGGCAGAAGCCACGTTCTGGCGCCAGCGGGCAAACGCATATGATGTGGCCTACACCGTCACTTTTACGTGGATCATCGGCAGCTTACCGCATAACCGTCTGTTTGCGACATGGGGAATCGTTGGGGGTAGTCTCGTGAAAGTTAGCCTACTTATTTTTGCAATGATCAGCGGCTTGGCCTCGACTGCTGACGCATTGGCATCGGTCAAGCACCCTTGCGAAGAGCTCGCGACAAACTCGGCGCTGGGGGAAATCTGGCCGGACGAATTTCAGGAGTTAATGGCTGCAGAGCGGCCCAAGGGCAAAGGCGTGTTTCAGCGAACCGTCGATTATGAAGCCGCAGAACGAAATAGGTCTTCAAGTTTTGCTGCCCGATCACCAATGTTCGCGGTGGTTTCATTCGCAGCTTGGAGCGACTTTTCATACGATGCAGATGCGGAAACTCTGACACTGCGACCCCAAAGCCTCAATCAGCCGCGCGACTGTTCAGATGGGAAATTTTGCAATCGTTTGTTCGGTTATGAAATGAAGCCGACCGGGGCGATATCTTACGGCCAAACCCTTCCGTCACTGTCATTCAAAATTGCGCCGGAGGTGATCGAGCCCATTGCCAGAAAACAACATCCATTCTTCTACTATGTCGTTTCGCCCGAGTATCCTTATGCCTCAGCAGATGGCAGCACCATGCCCGTCAAGCTCCATTGCGCGGCCCTTGTCGCCGACGAAGACGGCAGTATCCGAGACGAGGATGATCGACTGCTCGCCACATGGTTTCGGTCTGACGATGGTCAGTCGGTTGACGCGTCGGCACAGTTTGCGCCGCGTGGTTGTGGCGTAAATGACTGCTCGAAATTAGGTAATATTGGTTGGGGCCTGCTCCGCGTGGGGGCAAGTTTCATATCCCTGCAGCAGCCGATGGGTTTGGATCCAATCGACCCTGAGAATGAGTTCTGGTGTGCGGTTGATGGTCATCAATGGCCTGACGGCTTGTCGGCGACCTTGGATTCTGATCGTCGCATTGACAGCATAAGCCTGACTCATGGCCGGTCGATATATGCGCCCCAAATCTCAACCGAAAAAGGCATTCGAATTGGGAGTTCGCTAAAGGAAGTGCTCAAAGCATATCCCTCGGCGCGCGCCGCTCGCGAGAATGATGGTCAGACTGATTACGTCACCCTTGCCTCTCAAGGGGTGAAACTCCTTTTCAGGATATCGGGGGACCGAGTTTCGATGATCAGCCTTGGAACGTCGCCGGGTGCAGAACTCGATGGCTGTCCAGAGCAATAATCCTGCACGCCGCCGTGCCGCCGCTTCGTCAGAGCCACCTGATTCAGGGTGTTTGGGCGGACGGTGGGCGCGATTTTTAAACCGACTTTGCCAAGGCGTATCCACATCGAAACGACCAATCTGGAAGTCAGGACAGGGTGGGTAGGCGCTGGGTTCTATTCCGGCCGGACCGCAAAAGCAGGGCGAGTGCCTTGGGTTTCCTCAGAATATCGAAATGACTGCCTCATCTGGTGCATATCAGCCCGTGGGAAGCGACGGCCGGGTTGTTGGCGGGCGCGGCGCGGCTGTTGCCTTCCGGCGCGCCGCTGATCCTTTATGGCCCCTATGTCGAGGCCGATGTGCCGACCGCTGAAAGCAATCTTGCCTTTGACGCGAGCCTGCGTGCTCGCAATCCTGCATGGGGGCTGCGCGATACGGCGGATGTGAAGGAAGCGGCGGTGGCGGCGGGGCTGGCCTTTGCCGAACGCCGCGCGATGCCTGCGAACAACCTGATGCTGCTGTTCCGCCGTACCTGACGGACCTGACAGGGCGGCGCATCGGCGCTTTACCTGCGGCGCACAGCCGCTAGCCTTACCTGTAATTGCGCGAAAACGACGCGATTCGAGGAGAGCGATACGATGGCCCGCGACGTTTCGGACCTTTTTACCTTCGACGAGTTCATCACCCACTGGGCCGAGGACCGGCCCGAACGGCTGGCGCTGCGCGAGGAGGGGCGGGTCTATAATTATGCCGAAGTCGAAGACCTTACCGCACGCGTCGCAAGCGCACTGCTCGCCGCCGGGCTGGAGAAGGGCGACCGGGTCGCGTGGATCGGCAAGAACAGCGATCTCTACTTCACGCTCTTCTTCGGTGCTGCCCGCGCCGGCATCGTGATGGCGCCGATCGGCTGGCGGCTGTCGCCTGCCGAATGGGCATTCATCGTCAACGACACGCGGGCGAAGATCGTCTTTACGGGCCCGGGGTTCGAGGCGGTTCCCGAGCAGCTTGCCGGCAAGCTGGCGCAGGATGCGCGGATCGTCGGCGCCGACGAAGCGCGCGCGATGATCGACGGTGCCGAGCGGATGTCCTTCGAGCCTTCGGGGCGCGACGACGCGGTGCTCCAGCTCTATACCTCGGGCACGACGGGCAACCCCAAGGGCGCGGTGCTGTCGAACCATAATCTGTTCGCGCTGCGCAAGCATTCGGCCGACAGCGATCTGGCCTATACCAAATGGGAGGATGACGAAGCGGTGCTTGTCGCGATGCCGTGCGCGCATATCGGCGGTACCGGGCTCGGGATCATGGCGCTGGTGTCGGGCCTGCCGGGAATCGTGCTCGCCGAATTCAACCCCGACGGCGTGTTCGACGCGGTCGAGCAGCATGGCGTGACGCGCTTCTTCATCGTTCCCGCGGCGCTGCAGATGCTGTTGCTCCACCCGCGCTGCGCCAGCGTCGATTACAGCCGGCTCAAATATATCCTCTATGGCGCGGCGCCGATCCCGCTCGAACTGCTGCGCCAGTGCATCAAGATGTTCGGCGCGCAGTTCATCCAGGCCTATGGCATGACCGAGACGACGGGCACCATCTGCATGCTGCCGCCCGAAGACCATGACCCGGAAGGCAATGCGCGCATGCGTTCTGCAGGCAAGCCGCTGCCCGGTGTCGAGGTGCGTATCCTCGGGCCGGACGGCGACGACGTGCCGCAGGGCGATGTGGGCGAGGTCGTCACGCGATCTTCGAACAACATGATCGGTTACTGGAACCTGCCCGACGCGACGGCGAAGACGATGACCGCCGACGGCTGGATCCACACCGGCGATGCCGGCTATCTCGACGAAGACGGCTATTTGTTCATCCATGACCGGATGAAGGACATGATCATTTCGGGCGGCGAGAATGTCTATCCGGCCGAGGTCGAAAGCGCCATCTTTGGGCACCCTGCGGTGCAGGAGGTCGCAGTGATCGGCATCCCCGACGCGAAATGGGGCGAAACGGTGAAGGCGGTGTGCGTCGCGAAACCCGGCATGACCGTCGAGGAGGCGGACATCATCGCGTGGGCGCGCGATCGTATTGCGGCCTTCAAAGCCCCGCGCAGCGTCGATGTGATCGACGCGCTGCCGCGCAACGCGAGCGGCAAGATTTTGCGCAAGGACCTGCGCGCGCCCTATTGGGAGGGCTATGAGCGGATGGTCAATTGAGTGACGCCGCCGTCCTGCAAGGGACCTGTGCGTGTGGCGATGCGGCGTGGACGCTGAAGGGCGATCCGGGATCGATCACGGCGTGTAACTGCACGCTTTGCCGGCGTTACGGAGCGCTCTGGGCCTATGATTATGAGAATGAACGGATCGCCCTGTCGGGGAGCACGCGGTCGTTCATGCGGCCCGGAAAAGCCGATCCGGCGCTCGAAATCCATTTCTGTCCGACCTGCGGCAGCGTGCTTTGCTGGCGCGGGCTGCGGCTCGAAGCGGACGGGCGCCGCCGGATGGCCGTCAATATCCGCCTCGCGCCGCCCGAGGCCGTGGCGGATTTGCCGATCGATCATTTCGACGGACTCGGCAGCTTCGACGACCTGCCCTCGGACGGCCGCCGCGTCCGCGATTTGTGGTTCTAGACGACGGGTTGCGGGCGTTCACGCGCTGGCTGCGTTGCGCAATTTCGCCATTTCGACCCGGTCGCGGCCGAGAGTCTTGGCGCGCAGCAAGGCGGCGTCGGCGGTCCGGACAAGGCGGTCGTAGGCGCAATGATCGGGCGCAACGGCGATGCCGACCGAAATCGTGACGGGCCCCAGATCGGCGTCGCCGTGCCCCAGCCGCAGCGCCGAGATGCGCGCGCGAATATCCTCGGCGCGTTCTTCGGCCTGGACGGCCGACAGTGTCGGCAGCAGGACCAGAAATTCCTCGCCGCCATAGCGGAAGGCCAGCCCGGTTTCGCGCGTCACATTGGCGAGCACCTGTCCGACGGCGCGGAGAACAGCGTCGCCGGTCTCGTGACCATGGACGTCGTTGAAGCGCTTGAAATGATCGACATCGATCATCAGGCAGCCGAGCGGCTCGCCGAGGCGTTCGGCTTGCGCGATCTGCGTTTCGAGCGCGGGGCCGAGCTGGCGGCGATTGGCGAGGCCGGTGAGCGAATCCGCCATTGCCATTTCGCGCAGCGTGTCGCGAAGCTGCAGATTGGCGATCGCCAGCCCGATATTTTCGGCGAGCATGTCGAAATAGATGAGCTGTGCAGCGCTTGCCGCGCCGCCGGCCGGCATTTCGAAATAGAGGAGGCCGAGAGTCTCGCGCTGCGCGGTGAGCGGCAGGCACAGCGTGTCGACCGGATTCGCCGCATCCCATGTTACATGGTCGCAGGGAACATCGACATTATCGCCCGCCGGCCGATGGCGAAGTCCGCGGCGGAGCGCCCAGCACGACAGCGCCGAAAATTGCGTGCCCGACTGCACCGGGCCCAGCCAGCTGCACGCCTCGACGACAAGGTTCCGCTGAGGGTCGAGCAGATAGAGACGCCCGGGCATGCCGGGCGCGATCTCGGGCACGAAGCGCTGGACGATTTCCTTGAGGTCGTGCAGCGTGTCGCACCCCTGCATCCGCTGGGTCATCCGCGACAGCAGGTCGCGCATCGTCCGGTCGGCGTCGCGTTCGGCCTCGAGCCGCTGGCGTTCGAGCCCGTTCTCGCGAAAGATACGGATTGCCTGCGCCATGTCGCCGATCTCGTCGATATGGCTGACTTCGGGGGGTTCGGCGGCGAAATCCTGCACCGCGAGCCGGTTGACGACGTCGCTGAGCTTGACCACCGGGTGGAGTACGCGCTGCTTGAAAACGAAATAGAGCACGCAGAGGACGAGGAGCGCAGTCAGCGCCAGCACGATCTCCGAGATGCGTTTCCAGAGCTGCGAAATTTCGGTGGCGTCGCGGACCTGTGCCTCGATGCGGCTGTCGAGCCGGTCCTGGAACCGCTGGACCTCAAGCTCGGCGCGGTCGAGCTGGCGTTCATATTCGGCGCCGAACAATATCTGGCGGGCGAGCGCGGCGTTGCCCCGTTCTTGTGCGGTCAGCGCCGTTTGCTGTTCGTCGTGGAGCGTATCGGCGAGCGCGACGGCTTTCTTCAGCGCGTCCAGTTCGCCCGTGGTGGCACCGGCGTCGCCGATATGGCGGATGCGATCTTCAACGGCTTCGAGCGCGGCGACTTCGCTGCGGTAAGCGGCCAAATAGGTCGGGTCGCCGGTGTTGACGAACTGGCGTGCCCGGTCGCTTAGCGCATAGATGTCGGTGCCGAGTTCGGCGGTCGCCTTGTCGAGCGCATAGCGTTGCTCGACTGCCGTACGCTCATGATCCTGTGCGTTCGATGCAAGGATCATCGTCGTGCTCGACACGATCGTCAGCAGGACCGTGGCGCCATAGGCCCAGTTGGTGATCGTCGCCAAACGCATGATGGCGTCCTAACTAACCAATCGTTGGAGCGAGGTTAACCCCCGCTGCAGGGATTTTGGTATTGCGGCGATCTTTTAATTAAATCTAATTTCTTGGACTGCGATATTCAGCAGATATCGAATAAAGATGCCGCAACCACGGGAGGCTCGATGTCGAGCTCGCCAAGGTGTCCGGCGTCGATCAGCAGCGCATCATAGGGTTCCAGATCGAAGGCTTTCGCAGCTTGGCGCACCGTGGTTCTTTCTGTCGCGAACAACAAGGTCGCGTTGGCGGTGCCCGGCGCTGCCAGCGTGCAACGATCCAGTTCGGCGCGCATGGCGGCGCGCCGAACCATGATGTTGAGGACGCGGACCGGTCCATCGCGCGGCGCAGCCATCACGGCGGTTTCGCCTGCGAAGGCGAGCGCAGGGTCGCCGGGCCGGAGGCGACGGTCGTCCGATCCGTCGATCGTCAGGTCCAGCGTGCCCTTGATCGGCAACAGGAGACGGTCGACGCCGGCGAAGGTCGAGAAAGGCCCGGCGGACTCGATCGTCGCGACGCTCGCCCTCCAGAGGAAGTCGTCATCGCCCGCGCCCTCCGGGTAAATGGCGACGTCGCATGTCGTGCCGCCGCGGTTCCGCCATGGGCGAGCCTTGCGTTCGCTCGCTCGTAACAGCCGGAAACCCGTCACCCGAGGATGCCGGGCAGGTCCAGTTCCTTCGCGCGCGCGTGGTCGAGCGCGATGTCATAGCCTGCGTCGGCGTGGCGCATGACGCCGGTCGCGGGGTCGTTCCACAGCACGCGTTCGAGCCGCGCCGCGGCCTCGGGGGTGCCGTCGGCGACGATCACCATGCCGCTGTGCTGCGAGAAGCCCATGCCGACGCCGCCGCCGTGGTGCAGCGAGACCCAGGTCGCGCCGCTGGCGGTGTTGAGGAGGGCGTTGAGCAAGGGCCAGTCGCTGACCGCATCGCTGCCGTCGCGCATCGCCTCGGTCTCGCGGTTCGGCGAGGCGACCGAGCCCGAATCGAGATGGTCGCGGCCGATGACGACGGGCGCCTTGAGTTCGCCCTTCGCCACCATCTCGTTGAAGGCGAGGCCGAGCCGGTGGCGGTCGCCGAGCCCGACCCAGCAGATGCGCGCGGGCAGGCCCTGAAAGTGGATCTTCTCGCGCGCCATGTCGAGCCAGCGGTGGAGATGCGCATTGTCGGGCAGCAGTTCCTTCACCTTGGCGTCGGTTTTGAAGATATCCTCGGGGTCCCCCGACAGCGCCGCCCAGCGGAACGGGCCGACGCCGCGGCAGAAGAGCGGGCGGATATAGGCGGGGACGAAGCCGGGGAAGTCGAAGGCATTTTCGACGCCCTCGTCCTTGGCGACCTGGCGGATATTGTTGCCGTAATCGGTCGTCGGCACGCCCGCCGCCTGAAAGTCGAGCATCGAACGGACATGCTTCGCCATCGACGCCTTGGCCGCCTTCGCGACCGCCTGCGGATCGCTCTCGCGCTTCTCGACCCATTCGGCGACGCTCCAGCCTTCGGGGAGATAGCCGTTGACCGGGTCGTGCGCACTCGTCTGGTCGGTCAAGAGGTCGGGGCGGATGCCGCGGGCGTAGAGTTCGGGGAGGAGCTCGGCGGCGTTGCCGAGCAGGCCGACCGAAACGGGCTTCCTGTCGGCGCAGCTCTTTTCGATGATCGCCATCGCTTCCTCGATCGTCGTCGCCGAGGCGTCGAGATAGCCGGTGCGCAGGCGCATTTCGATGCGGCTCGGCTGGCATTCGATCGCGAGGCACGAGGCGCCCGCCATCACTGCGGCGAGCGGCTGGGCGCCGCCCATGCCGCCGAGCCCGGCGGTGAGCAGCCATTTGCCCGCGAGGTCGCCGCCATAGTGCTGGCGGCCCATCTCGACGAAGGTTTCGTAGGTGCCCTGCACGATGCCCTGCGTGCCGATATAGATCCACGAACCCGCGGTCATCTGGCCGTACATGGCGAGCCCGCGCTTATCGAGTTCGTTGAAATGGTCCCAGTTCGCCCAGTGCGGGACGAGGTTGCTGTTCGCGATCAGCACGCGCGGGGCGTCGGCGTGGGTGCGAAAGACGCCGACGGGCTTGCCCGACTGGACGAGCAGCGTCTGGTCGTCTTCCAGCCGCTTCAGCGTCTCGACGATCCGGTCATAGCTTTCCCAGTCGCGCGCGGCGCGGCCGATGCCGCCATAGACGACCAGTTCCTCGGGGCGCTCGGCGACGTCGGGATGCAGGTTGTTCATCAACATGCGCAGCGGCGCTTCGGTGAGCCAGCTTTTCGCGTTGAGTTCGGTGCCGGTGGGCGCCTTGATGATCCGGCTGTTGTCGAGACGGGTGGTCATGCTTGTCCTTTCGCAAAGTCGAGGGTCGCGGCGATCACCTGTTCGAGCACGGGCCGGATCGCGGGGCGGGGGTCGAGGGAAGAGGGCCAGTTGGCGTCGGTGAGTTCGGCGGGCTCGGCCATGTAGCCGCGCTGCGCGAGTTCCATCTGGATGGCGTGGATGCCTTCGTCGGGACGGCCATAGTGGCGCGTCGTCCAGCCGCCCTTGAAGCGGCCGTTGACGATATGGCTGCGGCCGCTGGTCGCACAAATCGCCGCGACGGTGGTTTCGAGCGCGGGGTCGCAAGTGGCGCCGCCGTTGGTGCCGATGTTGAACTGCGGCAGTTCGCCGTCGAACAGCCGCGGCACATGGCTGCGGATCGAGTGGGCGTCGTAGAGGACGACGCGGTCATGCTGTGCGCGTAGCCGGGCGAGCTCTGCCTCGAGTGCCTCATGATAGGGGCGGTGGTAAAGGTTCAGACGCTGCATGATCTCCGCCTCGTCGGGCTCGCCGAAGCGATAGAGCGGATCACCATCGAAGGTCGTCGTCGGGCAAAGCTCGGTCGTCGCCTGCCCGGGATAGAGTGAGGCGCCCGACGGATCGCGGTTCATGTCGATGACGCTGCGCGAAATGTCCGTCGCGACCAGCGTCGCCCCCAGATCGGCGGCGAAGGCATAAAGATCGGCGATCCACCAGTCGGTATCGAGCTGCGCAAGCCAGGGCGAAACATATTGTTCGTCGAGCCCCGCGAGCCCGGTGCCGCCGTGCGGAAAGGCGACCACCAGCGGTGCGTCGCCGCGCCTTATGTCGAGCCAGCCGGTCACGCGATGCCGGGCAAGGCGCCATCGGCGGTCGCGGCGAGCGCGCCCGAGCGGATCAGCGCATTCGCCGCCTCGATATCGGGATGGAAATGGCGGTCGTCGGCGAGCGTCGGAACGGCATCGCGGAGCAGACGGTGCGCGCGTTCGAGCGCGGGGCTCGATTGCAGCGGCGCTTGGAAGTCGACGCCCTGCGCCGCGGCGAGCCATTCGATCGCGACGACGGCGATGGCATTGCGCGCCATGGCGTGCAGGCGGCGGGCGCCGTGCGCCGCCATCGAGACATGGTCTTCCTGATTGGCCGAGGTCGGGATCGAATCGACGCTGGCGGGGTAGGCCTGTTGCTTGTTTTCGCTGACCAGTGCGGCGGCGGTGACCTGCGGGATCATGAAGCCCGAATTGAGCCCCGGCTTTGGGGTCAGGAAGGCGGGGAGGCCCGACAGCGCGGGGTCGACGAGCATCGCGATGCGGCGTTCGGAAATCGAACCGATCTCGCAGATCGCCAGCGCGATCATATCGGCGGCGAAGGCGACGGGTTCGGCGTGGAAATTGCCGCCCGACAGCGCTTCGTCGGCGTCGGGGAAGATCAGCGGATTGTCCGAAACGCCGTTCGCCTCGATTTCCAGCGTTGTCGCTGCCTGACGCAGCACGTCGAGCGCGGCGCCCATCACTTGCGGCTGGCAGCGCAGGCAATAGGGGTCCTGCACGCGGGTGTCGTTTTCGAGATGGCTGGCGCGGATCGGCGATCCCGCCATCAGGCTGCGCAGCGCCGCTGCGACCTCGATTTGGCCGCGATGGCGGCGCAGGTCATGGATGCGCGGATCGAAGGGGGTGTCGGAGCCCTTGGCGGCCTCGGTTGACAGCGCGCCGGTGACCAGCGCCGACCGGAACAGCAATTCGGCCTCGAACAATCCCGCGAGCGCGTTGGCGGTCGAGAATTGCGTGCCGTTGAGCAGCGCGAGCCCTTCCTTCGCGGCCAGTTCGATCGGCGCGAGCCCGGCGCGGGCGAGCGCGTCGGCGGCGGGGAGTCGCTCGTCGTCGACGAAGATTTCGCCCATGCCGATCATCGTCACCGCCATGTGCGAGAGCGGCGCGAGGTCGCCGCTGGCGCCGACCGATCCCTGCGCGGGGATGACGGGGGTCAGGCCATGGACGAGCATCGCTTCGAGCAGGGCGACGGTTTCGGGGCGGACCCCCGATGCACCCTGCGCAAGGCTGGCGAGTTTCAGCGCCATCATCAGGCGGATCACCGGCACCGGCGACGGGTCGCCGACCCCTGCGGCATGGCTGAGGACGATGTTCCGCTGCAGCGTTGCGAGATCGGCGTCGTCGATGCGGACGCTGGCGAGTTTCCCGAAGCCGGTGTTGATCCCGTAGACGGGCTCGCCATGCGCGAGGATGCGGCCGACCGCGGCCGCGCTTTCGGCAATCAGGGGCGCGGAAGCGGGGTCGAGACGCGCGGCGGCGCCCCGATAGATGGCGCGCCAGTCGGCGAGTGACGCGGCGCCGGGAACAAGCAAGATATCGTTCATCGACCACTCCAGATGCGGGCATGGAGCGGGTTCAGCCCCATGCGATAGACGAGTTCGGCGGGACGTTCGATGTCCCAGATGGCGAGGTCGCAGCGCTTGCCGGCTTCGAGCGTGCCGATCCGGTCGGCGAGGCCCAGCGCGCGCGCTGCATTGCGGGTGACGCCGGCGAGGCATTCGGAAACGGTCAGGCGGAACAAGGTCGCGCCCATGTTCATCACAAGCAGCGGCGAAGTGAGCGGCGAGGTGCCCGGGTTGCAGTCGGTCGCGAGCGCGATCGGCACCCCCGCGGCGCGCAGCGCGTCGACCGGCGGCAGCTTCGTCTCGCGCATGAAATAATAGGCGCCGGGGAGCAACGTCGCGACGGTGCCGGCCTTTGCCATCGCGGCGACGCCCGCTTCGTCGAGATGTTCGAGGTGGTCGGCCGACAGCGCACCATATTGCGCCGCGAGCGCCGCGCCATGCTGGTTCGACAATTGCTCGGCGTGGAGTTTGACGGGCAGCCCCGCTTGCCTGGCGGCATCGAAGACACGCTGCGTCTGCGCGGCGGTAAAGCCGATGCCTTCGCAAAAGGCGTCGACGGCATCGGCAAGGCCGAGCCGTGCGACCTCCGGCAGCATCGTATCGACGATCGTCGCGATATAGGCATCGGGGTCGCCGGCATATTCGGGCGGCAGCGCGTGCGCGCCGAGAAAGGTCGTGGCGATCCGCACCCGCCGTTCCGCGCCGAGCCGCCGTGCGGCGCGGAGCATGCGAACTTCGCTGGCGGTATCGAGGCCATAGCCTGACTTGACCTCGACCGTCGTCACGCCCTCGGCGAGCAGCGCGTCGAGGCGGGGCAGGGCGGTCGCGACGAGTTCGTCCTCGCTCGCGTCGCGCGTTGCGCGCATCGTCGATACGATGCCGCCGCCGGCGCGGGCGATGTCTTCGTAGGACGCGCCGTCGAGCCGCATCTCGAATTCCTGCGCGCGGTTGCCGGCGTGGATGAGGTGGGTGTGGCAGTCGATCAGCCCCGGGGTGATCCAGCGCCCGTCGCAGCCGATGCTTTCGGCGGCGTCGAAGGTCGGCGCGTCGTTCGCCGGGCCGGCATAGACGATGGCGCCATCGCGCGCTGCGACGACGCCTTGCTCGACGACGCCCATGCCGCCGTCGGTCATCGTCGCGAGCCTTGCGTCTTGCCACAGCGTATCACAGCGCATCGGATTGCCTTCTCTCTTCCCGGTTCCAATGATTGCACAAATCGGGCAATAATGTATAGACATAATTTCACGACGGGAGACGATCATGAATTCGGCGCAGCGAACGGACGATCTTCGCCTGTTTTTCGACCACATGTTGCTGCCCGCCGGCTTTGCGCGCGGCGTCCGGCTGACGATCCGGGACGGGCTGATCGCGGCGGTCGAGTCGGGTGCCGCGCCCCGGCCGGGCGACGAGCGCCATGGCTGCGGAGTGCCGGGAATGCCCAATCTCCACAGCCATGCCTTCCAGCGCGGCATGGCGGGACTGGCCGAACGCCGCGGACCCTCGGGCGACAGCTTCTGGACGTGGCGCGAGGTGATGTACCGCTTTCTCGGCCGCATGACCCCCGACGACCTGCGCGCGGTCGCGGCGCTCGCCTATATGGAGATGCTCGAGGGCGGCTTCACGCGCGTCGGCGAGTTTCATTACCTCCACCATGATATCGGGGGAGCGGCGTTTGCCGATCCGGCGGAAATGAGCCGCGCGATCGTCGCGGCCGCCGATGAAAGCGGTATCGCGCTGACCTTGCTACCTGTCCTCTATTCCTATGCCGGTTTCGGCGCGCAGCCGCCGCAGCCCGCGCAGATGCGCTTCGTCATGGATATCGAAGATTATGCGCGACTGATCGACGGCGCCGATACCGCAGCGCGTGATTTGCCCGATGCGATCGTCGGCATTGCGCCGCACAGCCTGCGCGCCGTGTCGCCCGAACAGCTGGGCGCGCTCGCCGGGATCGGCGCCGGGCGTCCGGTCCATATCCACATCGCCGAGCAGGTGAAGGAGGTCGTCGACTGCCTCGACTGGAGTGGGCAGCGGCCGGTCGAATGGCTGCTGGATCACGCCGCGGTCGACAAGCGCTGGTGCCTCGTCCATGCGACGCACATGACGCCCGACGAAAGTGAAGCGCTGGCGAAAAGCGGCGCGATTGCCGGGCTCTGCCCGATCACCGAAGCCAATCTGGGCGACGGCCTGTTTCCCGCCGAGGTCTTTCTGGCGGCGGGCGGGCGTTTCGGGGTCGGGAGCGATTCAAATGTGCTGATCGATGCGAGCGAGGAATTGCGCTTGCTCGAATATGGCCAGCGCCTGCTGCACCGTGGCCGCAACATGCTGGCGCGCGGCGAAGGGCGGTCGACCGGGGCGGACATCTATGCCGCGGCGGTCGATGGCGGCGCGGCGGCGCTCGGCGTCACGGGCGGCCTGACGGTGGGGGCGCCCGCCGATATCGTCAGCCTCGACCTCGGTCACCCCTCGCTTGCCGGCAAAGCGGGCGACGCGTTGCTCGATGCCTATGTATTTGCTGCGGGGCGGAGCGCGATCGATAGTGTGTGGCGGCGCGGCGAGCGGCAGGTCGAGCGCGGACGGCACCGGCACCGCGCCGGGATCGTCCAGCGCTACGTGGCGACGCTGGACCGGCTGACCGCGTGAAGCGGCCGCTCCACGACCGCATCCGATCGGATTATGAGGCGCGTATCCTGTCGGGAGCGCTGCCGCCAGGCGAGCGGCTGCCGACCGAGCAGGAATTGATGCGCCATTATGATTGTTCGCGGATGACCGTGAACAAGGCGCTGTCGGCGCTGGCCGCGACGGGTCTGATCGACCGGCGCAAGCGCGCCGGTACGTTCGTCGCGCGGCCGCGCGTCCATTCGATGGTGCTCGACGTCCCCGATCTCGAACAGGAAGTCGTCCAGCGCGGGCAGCATTATCGCTACGCGCTGTTGCGGCGCCAGATCCGGGCGCCCGATCCCGACAGCTCCGAAGAGATGCTGCTGGCGGGCAAGGGCAGGCTGCTGGTGCTGGACGGCGTCCACCATGCCGATGGGGTGCCGCTCGCCTGCGAGCAGCGCTTGGTCAGCCTGTCGGCGGTGCCCGAGACTGAAGCGGTCGATTTCGAAGGCGCGTCGCCCGGCGCCTGGCTGCTGAAGCATGTGCCGTGGACGCAAGCCGAGACGCGCATCGCTGCGGTCGGCGCCGACCGCGACACCGCCGCGGCGCTCAACCTGCTGCCCGGCGCGCCCTGCTTGCTGATCGAGCGGCGCACATGGCGCGGCGACGACGGCATCACGCTGGTGCGGCAGCATTTCGTCGGATCGGCCTATGACCTGATCGCGACCTTCGGGCCGGCGAAGGGGTAGGTTCGTTTGGGGTGGGGAGGAGACGTTCCATACCCAACCTCGTCATTCCCGCGAAAGCGGGAACCCAGTGTGGGGCAGGCCGACGCACGCTCTGGGTTCCCGCTTTCGCGGGAATGACGAAGTAAGCGACGCCCGCTCTCGGCCGAAACTTGCCGTCTCGCTTCGTTGCTGCCGTCTCGCTCAGCGAGGGACCGCCAGCATCGCATCGGGCCGCGCCAGGACTCGCAGGTTCAGCCCGGCCGCGACCGCGCGCTCGACGGCGAGGCGAGTCGGCGCCGAGATGGTGACGAGCAGCGGGCAGTCAGTGAGGATCGCCTTTTCGACCAGGTCGAACGAGCAGCGCGAGGACAGCAGCGCGAAGCCGCCGTCCCACGCCGATCCGGCGCGGCGCATCGCGCCGATGAGCTTGTCGAAGGCATTGTGGCGCCCGACGTCCTCGCGGACCAGCCTGATCGTGCCGTCGGGGCCTGCCCATGCGGCGGCGTGGACGGCGCCGGTGCGCCGGTTGAGCGTCTGATGTTCGGCAAGGCCCGCAAGGGCACGAAACACCGCATCTTCGCTGGCCGAGGAGGTGGCGGTGACTTTGGGAAGCGGGCGGATCGCCTGTTCGAGATTTTCGATGCCGCAGAGCCCGCACGAGGAGTCGGTCGCGCGGTGGCGGACGCGATCAAGCAACGCGCCGGTGCGCTCGGCAGGCAGGTTGGCGCGCGCGACGACGCCGCGTTCGGTGCGGTGGAGCGCGACGTCGACTACCGCGTCGCCGGGCAGTTGCAGCCGCTCGGCGATCAGGAAGCCGGCGACGAGATCCTCGATATCGGCCGGGGTCGCCATCAGCACTGCATAGCCGATGCCGTTGAATTCGAGCGCGATCGGTGTCTCTTCGGCGAGTTCGCGCGTCAGGTCGTCGCGCTCGCCGTCAGGCGTCAAGCGGACGAAAGGTTGCCCGGCGGCCGGCGTATCGTTCAAGACGCGGCGATCCGTCCGACCGCGGCGGCGGCGATCGGCGACAGTGCTTCCGGGCGTTCGCCGGCGAGCCTGATGATGTTGCGGCGCATCGCGGGGTCCCAGAAGCTGCGAATATGGTCGGCCACCATGTCGGTCGCCCGCTCTTGGCCTTCGGCCGCAAGATTGCGGGCGATCTGGTTCGCCATATAGATCAGCCGGTCGGCCGTCGACATGACGCCCTCTTCGTGCGTGCCGCTCATTCGGCGGCCTCTACCGACATGATGCGGCGGCTCTGGCGGGCTTGCTCGGCATAATCCTCCTGCCAGTCGGACGGGCCGTTCGACAGGCCGACCTGTACGGCGGTGACCTTATACTCGGGGCAGTTGGTCGCCCAGTCCGAATAGTCGGTGGTGATGACGTTGGCCTGTGTGTCGGGGTGGTGGAAGGTCGTGTAGACGACCCCCGGCGCAACGCGTTCGGTGATCAGCGCGCGCAGTGTCGTTTCGCCGGCGCGGCTCTTCAGGCCGACCCAGTCGCCGTCCTTGATCCCGCGGTTCTCGGCGTCGAGCGGATGGATTTCCAGCCGGTCCTCGGGATGCCAGGCAGTGTTCGCGGTGCGCCGCGTCTGCGCGCCGACGTTGTAATGGCTGAGGATGCGGCCGGTGGTGAGGAGCAGCGGAAAGCGCGGCCCGGTCTTTTCGTCGGTCGGCACATAGTCGGTGACGACGAATTTGCCCTTGCCGCGCACGAAACCGTCGATGTGCATCGTCGGCGTGCCGTCCGGCGCCGCGTCGTTGGCGGGCCATTGCAGCGAGCCTTCGGCTTCGAGCCGGTCGTAATGGACGCCCGCGAAGGTCGGGGTGAGTGCCGCGATCTCGTCCATGATCTCCGACGGGTGCGTGTAGGTCCAGTCGAGCCCCATCGCATTGGCGACGTGCTGGACAACCTCCCAGTCGGCATAGCCGTTGAGCGGCGCCATCACCTTGCGCACGCGCTGGATGCGGCGTTCGGCGTTGGTGAAGGTGCCGTCCTTTTCGAGGAAGGTCGATCCCGGCAGGAAGACATGCGCGTAGTTCGCGGTCTCGTTGAGGAACAGGTCCTGCACGACGACGCATTCCATCGCGGCGAGACCCGCCGCGACATGGCGGGTATTGGGATCGGACTGGAGGATATCCTCGCCCTGAATGAACAGCCCCTTGAAGCTGCCGTCGGTTGCGGCGTCGAGCATGTTGGGGATGCGCAGCCCCGGCTCGCTGTCGAGTGCGACGCCCCACGCCGCTTCGAACATCTCGCGCGCTGCCGTGTCGGAGACATGGCGATAGCCCGAAAATTCGTGCGGGAAGCTGCCCATGTCGCACGCACCCTGAACATTGTTCTGGCCGCGCAGCGGATTCACGCCGACGCCTTCGCGCCCGATGTTGCCGGTTGCCATCGCGAGGTTGGCGATCGCCATCACCGTCGAGCTGCCTTGGCTGTGCTCTGTCACGCCTAGGCCGTAGTAGATCGCCGCATTGCCTCCGGTGGCATAGAGGCGCGCGGCGGCGCGCAGGTCGGCGGGGTTCACGCCGGTCAGCGGCTCGATCGCTTCGGGCGAGCGGTTCGCTTCCGACACGAAATCGGCCCAGTCCTGAAATTCGTCCCAGTCGCACCGTTCGCGGATGAAGGCTTCGTTGTAGAGCTTCTCGGTCACCACGACATGTGCCATCGCGGTCAGCAGCGCGACATTGGTGCCGGGGCGCAGCGGCAGGTGATGCGCAGCCTCGATATGCGGCGATTTGACGAGGTCGATACGGCGCGGATCGACGACGATGAGCTGCGCACCCTGCCGCAGCCGCTGTTTCATCCGGCTGCCGAAGACCGGATGGGCATCGGTCGGGTTGGCGCCGATGACGAGAATGACGTCGGCCTGCTCGACGCTGTCGAAATCCTGCGTTCCCGCCGAGGTGCCGAAGGTCGTCTTGAGGCCGTAGCCGGTCGGCGAGTGGCAGACGCGGGCGCAGGTATCGACATTGTTGTTGCCGAAGCCCTGCCGGATCAGCTTCTGGACGAGGAAGGTTTCCTCGTTGGTGCAGCGGCTCGAGGTGATGCCGCCGACGGCGAGGCGGCCATATTTTTCCTGAATGCGGCGGAATTCGCTCGCGGTGTGGGCGATCGCCTCGTCCCAGCTCACCTCGCGCCACGGTTCGCTGACGCTGGCGCGGATCATCGGGTTCAATATGCGTTCCTGATGCTGGGCATAGCCCCAGGCGAAGCGTCCCTTGACGCAGCTGTGGCCGTGGTTCGCCTTGCCGTCCTTCCACGGCACCATGCGCACCAGTTCCTCGCCGCGCATCTCGGCGCGAAAGGTGCAGCCGACGCCGCAATAGGCGCAGGTGGTGACGACGGCGCGGTCGGGGGTGCCGGTTTCGACGACCTTCTTTTCGATCAGGCTCGCGGTCGGGCACGCCTGCACGCAGGCGCCGCATGAGACGCAATCGGAAGCGAGGAAGCTGTCGTTCTGCGATGCGGCGACTTTCGAGTTGAAACCCATGCCCTCGATCGTCAGCGCGAAGGTGCCCTGCACCTCGTCGCAGGCGCGAACGCAGCGCGAACAGACGATGCATTTCGACGGGTCGAAATCGAAATAGGGGTTCGACTGGTCCTTTGGCTGGCCCATGTTGGTCGCGCCGTCATAGCCGTAACGCACGTCGCGCAGGCCGACCGCGCCCGCCTGATCCTGCAATTCGCAGTCGCCGTTTGCGGCGCAGGTCAGGCAGTCGAGCGGGTGGTCGGAGATGTAGAGTTCCATCACCCCGCGGCGGAGCTGCTTCAGCCGTTCGGTCTGGGTGCGCACGACCATACCCTCGGCGATCGGGGTGGTGCAGCTGGCGGGATAGCCATTCCGGCCCTCGACCTCGACGAGGCAGAGACGGCACGAGCCGAAGCTTTCGACATTGTCGGTCGCGCACAGCTTGGGGATCGCCCCGCCGCTCAATGAGGCGGCGCGCATGATCGAGGTGCCTTCGGGCAGCGTGACCTGCTCGCCGTCGATGGTCAGCGTGACGTTGCGGCCGGTTGCGAGCGCCGGGGGCGTGCCGTGGTCGGTTTCGCGGGTGAAACCCATCTTCTTACTCCGCCGCTGCGAGGGCCGGCGCGGGGGCGCCGAAATCCTCGGGGAAGTGATCGAGCGCGCTCAGCACCGGATAGGGGGTGAACCCGCCGAGCGCGCAGAGCGAGCCATATTTCATCGTGTCGCACAGGTCGCGGAGCAGCGTGGTCTGGGCGCCAAGGCTGACGTCGATGCGGTCGGGTGCGCGCGAATAGAGCGCCTTGCCGAGCGTGCCGTCCTGCGCTGTGGCGCGTGCCGGCTCTGTTTCGCGTGCCGCGATGATCCGGTCGACGATCTCGACCCCGCGGGTCGAGCCGATCCGGCACGGCGTGCATTTGCCGCAGCTTTCGGCAGCGCAGAATTCCATCGCGAAGCGCGCCATATGCGCCATGTCGACGCTGTCGTCGAAGACGGTGATTCCGGCATGGCCGATCAGCCCGCCGGCCTGCGTGAACGCCTCATAATCGAACGGCAGATCGAACATCGATGGCGGGAAATAGGCGCCGAGCGGACCGCCGACCTGTACCGCGCGCACCGGGCGGCCGCTGGCGGTGCCGCCGCCGATGTCATTGACCAGTTCGCCGAGCGTGATGCCGAAGCCGACCTCGAACAGGCCGCCATGTTTCACATTGCCGGCGAGTTGCACCGGCATCGTACCGCGTGAGCGGCCGAAGCCGACGTTCGCATAAGCCTCTGCGCCTTCGGACAGGATGAACGGCACCGCGGCGAGGCTCAGGACATTGTTGATCACCGTCGGCTTGCCGAACAGGCCGGCGAGCGCGGGGAGCGGCGGCTTGGCGCGGACCTGCCCGCGCTTGCCCTCGATGCTGTCGAGCAGCGCGGTTTCCTCGCCGCAGACATAGGCGCCGGCGCCGGCGCGCACTTCGAGCGTGAAGGGCGCGATGCGGCCCGCCGACAGGGCGATGGCTTCGCGCATCGTATCAATCGCGAACGGATATTCGCTGCGGATATAGATATAGCCGTGGCTTGCGCCCACGGCGTGCGCGGCGATTGCCATGCCCTCGATCAGACAGAAGGGATCGCCCTCCATCAGCATCCGGTCGGCAAAGGTGCCGCTGTCGCCTTCGTCGGCGTTGCAGACGATATATTTGGGGCCGCCCCCCTCTTTTTGGCCTGGCGCATCGAGCACCGTCTGCCATTTGATGCCGGTCGGGAAACCGGCGCCGCCGCGGCCGCGCAGGCCGCTGGCCTTGACGGCGTCGACCACCGCTTGCGGTTCGGCGGCGCGCGCGATGTCGAGGCCGATCCAGCCGCTGTGCGCGGCATAGTCGCTGAGGCTGAGCGGATCGACGATGCCGCAGCGCGAGAAGGTGAAGCGTTGCTGCTTCGCGAAAAAGGGCTGGGCGGCAATTTCGTCGAGGCGGTTCGGATGGCTGCCGTCGAGGACGGCCGCGACGTCGGCGGGCGTCACCGGACCATAGGCGATGCGGTGGTCCCCGGCTTCGACTTCGACCAGCGGCTCGATGTCGAACAGCCCGTGCGATCCGGTGCGCACGATCTCGCAGCCGGCATCGGCAAAGGCGCGCGCGATCTCGTCGGCGCCGAGCGCCACCGACGCCATATCGCGGCTGATGAAGACGCGCGTCATGCCGCGACCTCGGCGGCGATGCGGTCGAGTCTGGCGGCATCGATCCGCGCCACCGGGCGTCCGTCGACCAGCGCATTGGGGCCGATGGCGCACAGGCCAAGGCAATAGACAGGTTCGAGCGTCACCTGTCCGTCGCGCCGCGTCTCGCCCATCGCGACGCCCAGCCGTTCGGCAGCGGCGGCCTCGACCGCCGCACCGCCGCGCGCCTGGCAGCTTTCGGCGCGGCACAGCTTGACGACATGGCGCCCGGCCGGCTGGCGGCGATAGTCGTGATAGAAGGTCAGCACGCCGTGGACGTCGGCGCGGCTGAGGTTCAGCGCCGTAGCAATGGCCGGGACGAGCGCATCATCGATATATCCTATCTCGTCCTGCACCGCGTGCAGCAGCGGCAACAGCCGGTCGCGCCCGGCGCCTTCGCGCCGTGTCCAGTCGCCAACAAGCGCCTTCGCTTCTTCCAGTCCCATGCACGCCATCCTTTTCGGGGAAATTCAGTGGCGCAGAGACGCGCGCAGGTCAAATCGATCTGCGCCATGTTTGATAGGGTTTGTCTATCATGGAGTTTGTCATACCTCAATCGTCATCCCGGACTTGATCCGGGATCCACTGCGGCGTCGAAGCCATGGACCCCGGATCAAGTCCGGGGTGACGAGGGAGGGCGAAGCGAGTGTAGCGTTTCGTTCTAAGAAAGCTGGTAGCCTTGCGGCAGCCGCAACTCACGCGCCACCGCCAGCACGCTTTGCGCGAGCGGGCTCATCGGGGTGCGGTCGGAGACGATGACGCCGATCCGGTTCGCTTCTCCCGTCTCGGGCAGCGGCGTGATCTTCGCCCAGTCGAGACCCTGCAGCAGCAGCGCATGATTGTCGGGCATGATCGAGCAGAGATGGCCCTGCCGGACGATGGCAAGCAGCGCGATATAGCTGTCGGCGGTGACGATCGGCCGCAACGCAAGCCCCAGCGCGGCGAGATGGGCGTCAAGAATCCGCCGGTTCTGCATCCCCTGATGCAACAGGCATAGCGGCAGGCGCGCGAGGTCGTGCCAGTCGGGCCGGTCGGGAACCGCGATGCCATCCTTCGCGCTGACCAGCCGGCTGCGTTCGCTGTAGAGCGGGACCGCGAGGGCATGGGCGGGCGGCTCGAAATCGAGATAGGTGACGCCCGCGTCGAGCTCGAACGCCGCCAGCTCGCGCTCGATCTGGCGCGAGGTGAGCGCGCGCACCTGGACGTTGAGGTCGGGAAAGCGCGCCCGGATCGCCTCGACCAGAAAGCCGGTCGCAGGCATCGAGGCCGGGATCGCGCCGAGCCGCAATTCCCCCTTGAGCGGTCCGTGCGCCGTCCCTGCGACTTGTTCGAGCGCGTCGGCGGCGGCGATCAATTGCCGCGCCCACGGAAGGATGGCCTCGCCCTCGGGGGTCAGGCCGGCATATTTGCGGTCGCGGACGATCAGCCGCTTGCCGAGTTGCCCCTCAAGCGTCGCGATCCCCGCCGAGAGCGTCGGCTGCGACACGTTGCAGCTCGCCGCGGCACGGCCGAAATGCCGTTCGCGGTGGAGCGCGAGGAAATATTCGACGAGACGCGTCTGCATCGGCGGCTTGTGCCGGTCTCAGGCCGCCGCGACAAGCCTCTCGTGCCGGTAGACGCGCACCGCGAGGACAGTGAACCCCTCGCGCAGCTTGGCGGCGCAGCATTCGGCCTGATGGCGGTCCATCGTGTCGACCGCGATCTCGATCCGCATGCGATCGTCGTCGACCTGCGCCTTCAACTGTGCCGGGACGATCGAGCGCTGCGCGAAGAAGCCGGCGATCCGCGGCAGGACCTGCGGATCGACCACGGCATCGATTCCGAAATGCCACATCAGGCGGCCACCCGCTGGGCGCCGGCGATGACCTGTTCGGCCATTTCGTCGGCGACGGCCGCGGGCGAGCGGCCCTCGCGCGCCGCGCGTTCGAGGATCGCTGTCACGCGCGGGCCGATCTGGGCGACGCGCCGCGCCACATGCGCCTCGTCCTCGCCGAGATATTCGGCCGAGACGTTGATGATGCCGCCGGCGTTGACGACATAATCGGGCGCATAGGTGATACCGCGTTCGACGAGCAGGCCAGCTACTTCGGGCGTGGCGAGCTGGTTGTTCGCGCCGCCGCACACGAGCTTTGCCTTCAGCCGCGCGACGCTGTGCGGCGTCAGGGCGCCGCCGAGGGCGCAGGGCGCGAAGATATCGGCGTCGAATTCGGCGATTTCTTCGACATCGACGACCTTAGCGCCAAGGATATGCTGCAGCCGGTCGCGGCGCGCCGGGCTCGGGTCGGCGATCACCAGATGCGCACCGGCATCGGCAAGGCGGCGGCAGAGGTCGGCGCCGACATTGCCGGTGCCCTGTACCGCGACCGTCAGTCCATCGAGGTCGCTGTCGAGCGCGAAGCGGGCGGCGGCGCGCATCGAATCGAAAACGCCTTTGGCTGTCCACGGCGACGGATCGCCGCCCGCGAGACCTTCGAGCGGCTTCAGTCCTGCGACATGGCGCGACACGCTGGCGACTTCGTGCATATCGTCGACCGTCGTGCCGACGTCTTCGGCAGTGATGTAAGAACCGCCGAGATCCTCGACCGCGCGGCCGAAGGCGCGGAACAGCGCGGCGCGGTCGAACGGGCCGTCGGGTTTGCGCAGCACGGCCTTGGCACCGCCGAGCGGCAGGCCGGCGAGGGCGTTCTTGTAGCTCATGCCCTCGGCAAGGCGCAGCGCATCGGCAAGCGCGGCGTCGATGTCGGGATAGGTCCAGAAACGGCAGCCGCCGGCACCGGGGCCAAGCGTCGTCGAGTGAATCGCAATGACACCGTCGAGCCCCGTCTGCGCGTCGTGGAGGCGGACGCACTCCATCGGCGGGTTCAGGCGGCTGGGACGGGTAACCATGGATATTCTCCTTCTGACAGGCAGAGACTTATCGCCGCAAAAGCAGGGAAAAACTTGATCGCATTTCCGTCTTTCGGCCCCCATGAAGGATGGTATGATCTGAAAATTGAGGTTATGAGGATGGAATGACCGAACTTGATCCTTTCGAGATAAAGATCGTCCGCGAATTGCAGCGCGATGCGAATCAGACGACGGCGGAGATCGCCGAGCGTGTCGGTTTGTCGACATCGCCCTGCTGGCGGCGGATCGACCGGCTCGAGCGCGAAGGGGTGATCCGCAAGCGCGTGGCGGTGATCGACCGGCGCAAGGTCGGCCTCAACGCCCATATTTTCGCGCAGGTAAAGCTCAACGCGCACGGCCGCGCCAACCTCGACGAGTTCGGCGAGGCGATCCGTTCGTTTCCCGAGGTGCTCGACGCCTATGTCCTGATGGGGACGACCGATTTCATGCTGCGCATCGTCGCCAAGGATATCGATGCTTATGAGCGCTTCTTCTTCGACCGGCTGAGCAAGCTGCCGGGGGTGCAGGAAATCAATTCGACGGTCGCCCTGTCGGAGATCAAATCGACCAACGAGTTGCCGATCGGTTAGGCCTCGCCCGCGGAGCAAATATATTCCGACGCAGGGCATAGTCTTGCCCATGTTCCGCGTCTCCCGTTCGCGCTAGCCTGCGCCATGGACAGCAATACGGACTTCACATCGGGCATTGCCGTCGACGGCGGCATGGTCCGCGGCATCGTCGACGGCCCGATCGCCCGCTTTCTCGGCATTCCCTATGCCGCGCCGCCGGCGCGTTTCGCGCTGCCGCGGCCGCCCGTGCCCTGGCAGGGCGTGCGCGACGCGGTCGAACCCGGCCCCGCCGCGCCGTATCGCGTCAAGCCCTTTCCGGAGATCGATCCGACGCCGTTGATCGGGCATGGGTCCGATGGCGGCGATGGCGATTATCTGCGGCTCAACATCTGGGCGCCGCGGGATGCCCGGGCCGCGCCGGTGATGGTGTTTATCCACGGCGGCGGTTTCGTTGCCGGCAGCAAGGATGCGCCGGTGCACGACGGATCGGCGTTCGCGCGGTCGGGGGTGGTGTGCGTCGCGATCAACTACCGGATGGGGATCGACGGTTTCCTGCCGGTGCCGGGGGCGCCGACCAACCTCGGGCTGCGCGACATGATCTTCGCGCTCGAATGGGTGCAGCGGCATATCGCGGCGTTCGGCGGCGACCCGGGCAATGTGACCGTGTTCGGCGAGAGCGCCGGGGCGATGGCGATCGCCGACCTGGTGACGTCGCCGCTCGCCGAAGGGCTGTTCCGCCGCGCGATCATCCAGAGCGGGCACGGCGCGATGGTGCGCGAGATTGCGGTGGCGCAGCGGCTGGTGCGGAAGTTGGCGAAGGTGCTGCGTATCGTGCCCGATGCGGACGGATTTCTACCGGTGTCCAACGAAGCCGCGATGGACGCGATCGAGAAGCTCGCGAAGCCGACGGCGCGGCTCGACCTGCGCGGCGCCGACGGGATCGAGCCGGTGTTCGGGATCAGCCGCTTCATCCCCGTTTATGGCGACGATGTATTGCCCGAAAAGCCGATCGACGCGCTGCGCAAGGGGGCGGGGCGCGACGTCGAAATATTGATCGGCACCAATGCCGAGGAGATGAACCTCTATTTCGTGCCGACCGGCGTCAAACGGAAGATCGGCGGGCTGCTCGCGCGCTGGCTGCTCGGCAAGTCGCTGCCGAACGCCGGCAAGGCGTTGCGCGCTTATGGATACAAGACGAAGGGCGTGCGGCCGGGCGAAGCGATGACCGATGCGATGAACGACCTCGTCTTTCGCTGGCCGGCGCGCCAATATGCCGCGGCGCATCAGGGCAAGACGTGGATGTACGAGTTCGACTGGCGCTCGCCCGCCTGCGGCGGCGAACTGGGCGCGTGCCACGGGATCGAGATGCCGTTCGTGTTCGATACGCTCGCCTGCGCCACCGGGCCGCAGGGGCTGGCGGGCGAAGCGCCGCCACTGGAGCTCGCCGATCGCGTCCACGGCATCTGGGCGGGCTTCGCGCGCGATGGCGGGCTGCCCTGGCCCGAGTTCGGATCCTACCGGATGGTGTACCGCGTGACGCGCGGCGAAGCGTTTCACGAGCCGGTGATGCCCGCCGCCGCCTTCCTGCCGGAGTAGAGTGATGTACCTCGAAAAGCTGCGCCTCGACGGGCGCACCGCCTTCGTCACCGGCGGTGCGCAGGGGATCGGGCTGGCGACTGCCGAAGCGCTGGCCGAAGCCGGGGCGCGGGTGACGATCGCCGACCGGGATCTTGCGGCGCTGGAGGATGCGGTCGCGGGTCTTGCGGCAAAGGGCCGTGCGGTGTTTGCGCAGCCGCTCGACGTGACCGACAGCGCCGCCGTCGATGCCGCAGCGCAGGCGATGATCGAACGCGACGGCCGGATCGACATCCTCGTCAACAATGCCGGCATCGCGCGCAGCGAGACCGCCGCCGAGGATGTCGCCGACGAGCATTGGCTCAACGTCCTCGACGTCAACCTCAACGGCAGCTTCTGGTGCGCGCGCGCTTTCGGGCGGCACATGCTGGCCGCCGGATCGGGGAGCATCGTCAATGTCGGGTCGATGTCGGGCTTCATCGTCAACCGGCCGCAGCCGCAAAGCTATTATAATGCGTCGAAGGCGGCGGTGCACCAGCTGACGAAGAGCCTCGCCGCCGAATGGGCGGGCAGGGGCGTGCGGGTCAATGCGGTTGCGCCGACCTACATCGCGACCCCGCTCAACGCCTTCGCCGACAAGACGAGCGAGATGTACCGGCGCTGGATCGACGGCACCCCCCAGGCCCGGCTCGGCGAGCCCGAAGAGGTGGCTGCGGTGATCCTGTTTCTTGCTTCCGACATGGCGAGCCTGATGACCGGGAGCGTCGTGTTGGCCGATGGCGGTTATAGCTGCTGGTGAAGGCGCGTCCGGCGTTCAGCTTATTCCATTCGTCACCCCGGACTTGATCCGGGATCCATTTGCTCGACGTGGGTAGATGGATCCCGGATCAAGTCCGGGATGACGATGAAGGAAACATTTTCTTCACACGCGGCAAACCCGGTCTGCGGATCGGCACAATCGCAGACCTTTCATATAGGTCAAAAAGCTGTCAGATAGGTATCGACGGGCGGCCGAGACCGCCGTTTTTGGGGATGCCTGATGACAAAGTTCCGATTTGCCGCCGTTTCGACGCTCGTACTTGCCACGACGCTGGATGCAACGCCCGGTTTTGCGCAGGATAGCGCGGCGACGCCCGCCGCCGCCGAGAGCGAAGACGACGGCGTCATCGTGGTGACGGCGCGCAAGCGTGACGAGACCCTGTCCGACGTGCCGATCGCGGTCACCGCGATCGATGGCGACACGCTGACGGCGCGCGGGATCAATTCGGTGCGCGAAGCCGCGGTGCTGTCGCCCGGGCTCAACATTAACAGCGACGGATCGGGCCGGGCCTTCGTCGCGATCCGCGGCGTCGGGGTGACGCTGGTGCAGTCCGTGCAGCCGGGCGTCGGACTGTTCATCGACGGCATCTATCAGCCTAACACCGCCTATCTCAACAATCCGCTGCTCGACGTCGACCGGATCGAGGTGCTGCGCGGCCCGCAAGGAACACTGTACGGCAAGAACACGCTGGGCGGCGCGATCAACGTGATCACCCGCCAGCCGAGCAACGACTTCGAGGTGCGCGCCAACGGCAGCTATGCTGGTCCCGACAATAGCTGGCTGGTCTCGGGCGCGGTCAGCGGGCCGATCATCGACGATGTGCTGGGCTTCCGGATCGCCGCGTCGCACCGCCAGCAGGACGGTTTCCTGACCAACACGATCCTGAACAAGGACGCGAACCGCTTCAACACCGACTCGGTCAATGCCACCCTGCGGTTCACGCCGGCGGACGGCTTTTCGCTGACCGTGAAGGGCTATTACGATTGGGTCGACGGGGTGAATATCCCCTATTCGCGGGTTACCGGACCCAAGGATTACCGCCGCGACGTCACGTTCAATACACTCAACCAGATCTCGTATAAATATCGCGGGATCAACGCGCGCGCCGAGGCCGATCTCGGCGGCGGATCGAAGCTCAGCGTGATCGGCGCATATGATATGCGCAATTCGTTCGCCCCCGACAGCGACGGCGATTTCGGCCCCGACAACACCGTCCGTTCGGTCGGTCGCGACAGCCTGCGCACGATGACGATCGAAACGCGCCTCGACAGCGAATGGTCCGACCAGTTTTCGACCCTCGTCGGCCTGTTCACCAGCAACGAGCAAACGCGGGTCAACAACACCGACACGATCAACCTGATCCATCCGCTGCTGGGCCCGGTGAACATCGTGCGGAACACGACCGCCAAGAATGTCGCCGACACCTATGCGGCGTTCGGCACGCTGTTCTGGAAACCGACCGCCGACTGGGAAGTGGCGCTCGGCCTCCGTTACGATCGCGAAAACCGCGTCTCGCGCGGAACGGTGGATTCGGTCACCACCTCGATCCTCGGCGTGATGCCGGCGACCAGCCTGACCAGCGCGAAGCTGAAGTCGAGCGAATGGCAGCCGAAGTTGACCGTCTCGCGCAAATGGACTCCCGACCTGATGACCTATGTTTCGGTCGCGCGCGGTTATCGCGGCGGCGGCTTCAACGCGCCGACCGCGCCGGTGGCGGTGCGCACCTATGGCGGCGATTCGGCGTGGACGTACGAAGCCGGCGCCAAATATACGGGCGCAGGCCTGATGCTGTCGGGTGCGGTCTTTTATAACGACTACAAGAATTATATCGGGCTGAACTCGATCGCGCCGGCGGAAGGCGGCGGGCTGGTCACCGTCGACCTCAACACCGGCGACGTCGAAAGCTATGGCATCGAACTGGAAGCGATGGTCCGGCCGGTCCCTGCGTGGACGATCCGCAGCGGCTTCACCTACATGCACGCCCGGATCACCGATCCGACCGCCTATGAAACGACGACCGGCCGTACCTTGTCATCGGACCGGCTGACCTTCCAGCCCGACTGGCTGGCGAACATCTCGACCGACTACCGGATCGAGACGGGCGCCGACAGCGAGGTGGTGCTGGGTGCGGGGCTGTTCGGCAAGGGCAAGCGGCTGGCGGCGACGCTGAATGAAACCACGCCGACGATCCTCGACAGCTATTGGCTGACGAATGCGTCGATCGCGTATCGTACGGGCCCGGTCGAAGTCGCGCTGTTCGCGAACAACATCTTCAACACCGAATATTTCGAATCCTATATCGAGAAGACGACGCTGGCGCTCGCGGGGCTGCCGGCTTCCGACCTCGGCATCACGGGCGACCGCCGCCGTTATGGCGTGCGTGCCAGCCTGAAGTTCTGACCATGGCGGGGACGGTGCAATCGGGGGAACGCAAACCGCTCCCCGCCAGCCTGGTGGGGGCGCTGGAGGAACGGTTCGCGGACCGTTTCCAGCGGGGCGAAGCGGTGCTCGGGCAGCATGGGGCCAGCGAAACGCATTTCGCCACGGTGCTGCCCGACGCCGTCGTCTTTGCCTACTCGACCGAGGAGGTGGTGGCGCTGGTCAAGCTGTGCGCCGCCGCCGATATCCCGATCGTGCCGTTCGGCGCGGGTACGTCGATCGAGGGTAATGCGGCGCCGATCCGCGGCGGCATCTCGCTCGACATGAGTCAGATGGACCGGGTGCTTGCGGTCCATGCCGAGGATTTCGACTGCGTCGTCCAGCCGGGGGTGCGGCGCGAGGAGTTGAACGTCCATCTGCGCGATCAGGGGCTGTTCTTTCCGATCGACCCCGGCGCCAATGCGACGATCGGCGGCATGGCGTCGACGCGCGCATCGGGCACCAACGCGGTGCGCTATGGCACGATGAAGGATGCGGTGCTCAGCCTTGAGGTGGTGACGCCGCAGGGCGAGGTGATCCGCACCGCGCGCCGGGCGCGCAAGTCGGCGGCGGGTTACGACCTGACGCGGCTCTACGTCGGCTCCGAAGGTACGCTGGGCATCATCACGGAAGTGACGCTGCGCCTGCATCCCGTCCCCGATACGATTTCGGCGGCGGTGTGCAGCTTCGACACGCTGGGCGGCGCCGTCGATACGGTGGTCCAGTCGATCCAGTGCGCGGTGCCGCTGGCGCGCGTCGAGATCCTCGACGCCAAGCAAATGACGGCGGTCAACCGCTGGTCGAAGCTCGATTATCCCGAGGCGCCGACGCTGTTCTTCGAATTTCATGGCAGCGCATCGCATGTCGCCGAGCAGGTCGAGACGGTGAAGATGCTCGCCGAAGCCAATGGCGGCGGAAGCTTTGGCTGGTCGAACCTGCCCGAGGAGCGGACGAAGCTGTGGCGCGCGCGGCACGAGGCCTATTATGCTGCGGTCAACATGCGCGCGGGGGCGATCGGCTGGGCGACCGACGTGTGCGTGCCGATGAGCCGCCTCGCCGAATGCATCGCCGAAACGCACGCCGACCTGGAGGGTGCGAGCGTTCCGGCGACGATCCTCGGCCATGTCGGCGACGGCAATTTCCACGTCATCTTCTCGATCGACCCCGACGCGCCGGCCGAACTCGACGAGGTCGAGGCGATCAACGCCAAGCTGATCGAACGCGCGCTGGCGATGGACGGTACCTGTACCGGCGAACATGGCATCGGCATCGGCAAGCAGGAATGGCTGGTCGCCGAACTGGGTGGGGCGGTCGAGCAGATGCGGGTGATCAAGCGCGCGATGGATCCGCAGAATTTGCTCAACCCCGGCAAGATTTTCGTGCTGTGATGGCAAGTGTGGCCGAACCTCTCGCGGCGCGCGCCACGCGGCTGACTGCGCCCGCGACGCTCGTTCCCTTGCTGCTCCTCGCGCTCGTGACGACGATGGGCTTCACCGCGCTCGGCAGCTTCGGGACGATCCAGGAAAGCGCCAAGGCCGAACTGGGGCTCGGCGACGATGCGCTGGCGCTGATTCAGGGGCTCGGGGCCGCGGTGCCGATGGTGCTCTTTTCGGTGCCGATCGGCATCCTCGTCGATCGCCGCAACCGCGTACGGTTGACGATCGGGCTGGCGCTGCTCTGGACGCTGGGCACGCTGCTCACCGCCTTCGCGCCGAGCGCGGGGCTGCTGACCGCGGCCCGCATGCTCGTCGGCATCGGCTCGACCGGGTCGCTGACCGCCGCGCTGTCGCTCTGCGCCGATTTCTGCGCACCCGAACAGCGCGGCCGCGCGATGTTGATCGTCAATCTGGGCAAGGCGCTGGGGGTCGCGCTCGGTTTCGCGCTGACCGGCTGGCTGTTCGGCCTGCTTTCGGACGCCGCGATGCCCTCGTGGCTCGCGGGTCTGGCGCCCTGGCGGAGTGCGCATGTGGTGCTCGCCGCGATCAGCGCGCTGTGCCTGCTGCCGTTGTTGTTGCTGCGCGAGCCCGCGCGCCGCGAGGTGGAGGCGGGCCCCGATGCGCCGTTTCGCGTGGTCGCCGCCGAATTGTGGGCGCGGCGCGCTTTCCTTGGCCCATTGTTCGCGGGGCAGGTCGCGGTGGTGATGGCCGATGTGGCGGCGACCGTCTGGGTCGCGCCCGTGCTGTCGCGCGATTTCGGGCTGCAGCCACAGGAATTTGCCGGCTGGGTCGGCGCGCTGATGTTCGGCACCGGCGTGGCGGGTGCGGTGCTCGGCGGGATTTCGGCCGATTTGGGACAGCGGAGCCGCCGCCGCGGCGGACTCCTGCTGGGCGCGGTGATCGCGGCGGGACTGGGGGTGCCCGCCGCGCTGTTCCCGCTAATGCCCGATGTGATGAGCTTTGCGGTGGGGCTGGGGATATTGTCGACCTGCGGCGCGGTGACCGGGCTGGTGGTTTCGGTGGCGCTGACCGTTTTCATCCCGAACGAATTGCGCGGGCTGTGCATCGGCGCTTTCATCGCCGTCGCCGGGCTGATCGGCTTTGGCCTCGCGCCATGGTTCGTCACGCAAGTGAGCAGCCTGATGGGCGGCGAGGCGATGCTCGCCGAGGCGCTGGCGCTGGTCGGAGTGACGGTGAGCGCGCTGTCCTTCTTTGCCTTCCTGCTCGCGATGCGGCGGGCGCCGGCGTCGATTTTCGCAGAACCTATCAGATAGGTATTGCTAAAGCTGTCTGATAGGTCTAAGGCGAGACCGGGAGAAACAGCATGGCAACCAAGCATCCGGTTATCGTTTCGCATGAAATGACCACTTTCGTCGGCCGTGGCGCGTGCGACCGCCGGCTGTTGCCGCCCGATGCACTGCTGCTGGGCTTTCACGATATCGGTGAGCCCGCGGTGAGCCTGCTCGATTTTCGCGACCTTGACGGCGGCGTCGACGACCATCTGCTCGTCTTCGCGGTCACGCGCGGCGCCTGCCGCCGCCTGTTCGGCGACCTGCCCGGGGAGGGCGCGCGCTGGTATCTGCCGTCGGACCTGCGAGCGCTGGGGCAGTCGATCGTCGAGCCGGGAAGCGACGATGCCGCCGCCGACACGCTGCGGCTGGCGCGGAGCATCGAACTGCTCTGCCAGTTTTTCGCCGCGCTGGCCGAAGGGCGGCTGATCGCGATCGAGGGGGCGACCAGCCTCGCCGAGACCGATATCGCACGGATCGCCGCGGCGCGGCGCATGGTCGACGAGCGCTGGCACGAGAAGCTGACCCTCGACGATATCGCGCGCGGCTGCGGTATCAATCGCGACAAGCTGACGCGGGGGTTTCGCGAAATCTATCGGTGCACCGTCGCCGAAGCGCTGAGCGAGCGGCGGCTGAAACAGGCGCGGCGGTTGCTGGCGGCGAGCGACCTGCCGGTGGCGAGCATCGGCTATCGCTGCGGCTACCTCAATAATGCGAGTTTCACGCGTGCCTTTTCGCGCCGTTTCGGTATGGCACCGACCGAGATGCGCCGGGTGGGGATTGCGGCATGAACGAAGCGGTACAGACGATCGACGGCGCCCGCGGCTCGCTGGTCGAGCGGGCGATGGATTTCGTGCGCGACCATATCCGCGACCACGACCTGAAGGTCGGCGATACCCTGCCGGGCGAGGGGAGCTTTGCGGCCGAGATGGGGGTGAGCCGCCCGGTGATGCGCGAGGCGTTCGGTGCGCTCGCCGCGCTGCGGCTCGTCGATGTCGGCAACGGCCGGAAGCCGCGCGTCGGCGCGATGGACGGGTCGGTGATGGCGGCGTCGATGGGGCATGCGGTGAACACGGCGCAGGTCAGCCTCGCCGACGTCTGGGAGGTGCGCCGGACGCTCGAACTGCGCACCGCCGAGATGGCGGCGACAAACCGCAGCGAGGAGCAGGCGCGCGCGATCCTCGCCGCGGCGCACGGGCTGGCGATCGAGGGCGACGAGGCGGCGCGAACGGCGGCCGACACCGCATTCCACCAGACGATCGCCGCGGCGAGCGGCAACCCGCTTTTCTACCAGATCGTGCGCTCGTTCGAGGAACTGATGGAGCGCGCGATCCCGCGTGCCTGGCAGGGCCGGACGACCGAGGCCGAGCGCGAGGAAACGCTGGCGCTGCACCGCGAGGTCGCCGAAGCGATTGCGGCGCGCGAGCCGGCGCGGGCGCGGATCGCCATGGAGCGCCACTTCGCCAACTCGGTCGGCGAACTGCTCCGGCGCAATGCCGAATTCGGTTTGTCCTGATGTGATCGCGTGCATTGTGGCGATGCCGGCGATGCGCAAGAAGTGGGCATGATCAAAAGCAGGAAGGCGGCGCGGGGTACCCTCTATTCGATCGGAACGACGCCATCGCTGCGCCGCATGGGGATCGAGGGCCCGAATGCCTTCGTCGAAATCGCGGCAGGCGACACTCCGGCGGTGGCGGTCACGGGGACCGGCGGGGGGCGGATCGAAATCCCGCTGTCGGATATCCGCTGGCTGCGCGCCGGGGTCGAATATGGCCGCATCACCCATTATCGCTGCGTGATCGCGCGCGAGCGCGGCGCCGATATCGTGATCGACGGCGGCCTGGGCGATTATCGCGCCATGGTGCTCCACCTTGCGGAGGAGATGCGCGGGCTCGGGCTGGGCGGGCGCGTGCAGCGCGGGCTTCGCTGGTGGGAGAACATGATCCACCTTGTCATCTTCGGCGGGATATCGCTGACGCTCTGCTATGCGCCGTTCGACACCTATCGGCATTACGGGGCGGATTGGGAGCGCGGGGATTTGCTGCTCGCGGCCGTGCTCAGCCTCGTCGGACTGTCTTTCCTGCTGGGCGTCATCGGGCTCTGGCTCCGCTGCTATCGTCCGCGGGGCGTGCGGGGTGCGGACGATCTGGCGAAGGCGCTGCCCTGAACGATCAGCCCGGCCGGTTGTAAAGCTCGGTCGGCCCCGGATATTCGCGGCCGTCGTCGAGCCCGGCGCCGATCTCGCGTTCTGACAGCGCATTGACCATCTTGTTGAGGCGCATCACCTCCTTGCGATGCTTCGGATCGTTCGCGAGGTTGACGAGCTCGCCGGGGTCGGCGTGGGTGTCGTAGAGCTCGAGGTCGTTGCGCTCGCTCAGCGTCTTCCAGTCCTTCGGCATATGATGGTGCGCCGGAGCGAAATAGCGCGCGAACTTCCAGCGCCCGTCGTGGACGCCGCGGTGCAGGCGCCGCTTTTCGAGATCGTAGATGGCGCTGTAGTCGGGCACCTTCTCGCCCGGCGGGCGGGGCCCCACGACGCGCGCCGAATTGGGCTCCCACATATGCGCGACGGCATAGTTGAAGAAATGCCCGCGCCGGTCGCGCTCGGTCGGCGCCGCCGGCGACGACAGCAGCCCCGATACATCGACCCCCGGCAGGTTCGGGAAGCGGTTCTTTCCTTCGTCGGCCGACAGCCCCGCCATCGTCATCAGCGTCGGCGCGATGTCGATCGCGCCCATCAGGCCCTTGGTCGTCTGCCCGCCCTTCACATCGGGGTGCGCAATGATCATCGGGATATTGGTTTCCTCGCGGTACATCGTGCCCGCCTTCTGGCGCAGCCCGTGCGCCCCGGCACGCTCGCCATGGTCGCTCGTATAGACGATGATGGTGTTGTCGATCTGGCCGCTTTCCTTGAGCGCCCACAGCAATTGCCCCAGCCGCCGGTCGACGTCGCGCAGGCAGTTGTAATAATAATTGTTGAAGCGGTGCCAGCTTTCGAGGTCGCCGAGCGGCATCGGCCCGTAGAAGAGATCGTTCAGCCGCTGGATGCCCTTGTGCGCCTCGGGCTTGGTGCTGAGGTCGTCCTTGTAGAAGCTTTCGGGGAGGTCGAACTTGTTGTCGACTTCATAGATCGGGTCGCCGGGTTCGCGGCGTAGCGGTGCAAGGATGTCGGGGTGGGTGCGATGCTTCGCCTGCTCGCCCGTCGCGTCGTAGAACATGATGTCGTGCGGGTTGATCAGGCCGACGACCATGAACCACGGCCTGCCGCCCGCCTTGTCGCGGCGGACGAAGTCGAAGATGCTGCGCGCGGCATCGCCCGCGACATACATGTCGGCGCGATAGCCGTCCCAGGTCAGCCCCAGTTCCTCGCCGTCGAAGCCGTAGTCGTGGAAACCGTATTTCTCCATCGCACGCTCGGTGCTGGGGTAGATGCCGCCCGGCACGCGCGGCCAGTTGCGTTCGAAATTCATCCGGCTGAGGTGCCATTTGCCCTTGTAGCTGGTGTAATAGCCCGCGGCCTGCATCATGTGGCCGAGCGTCGGCATATCCTCTGCCGCGACCGGATTGGGGGCGTTGTCGCTGTTGAGGAACAGCCCGGTCTGCTGCGTATGGTGACCCTGGAAGATCGTCGAGCGCGACGGCGTGCAGGGGGTCGTGTGGACATGATAGTTTTCGACCAGCATCCCGCGCTCCATCAGTTCGCGGTGATGCGGCAGTTTTTCGAGCAGGCCCTTGGGATAGCTGGCGACGCTCTGTTCCTGATCGGTGACGATCATCAGGACGTTGAGCTTTTTGCCGTTCTTCGCATAGGTCGGCAACGCGAGCCCTGCTGCGGCGAGCGCGCCCATGCCGCCGACGAAGGTCCGCCGATTCACATCCCAACCCATGTCACTCTCCCAGGTTCTGTCTTGAAAACGGGGACCGCGGCACGGCAGGGCCGTGCCGCGGCTCAGTTCGTCAGAATTTGATCGCAAAGTCGACGCCGAACTCGCGCGGCGGCTGGTAGAACTGCGTGATCGGCGTGGCACCGGCGTTGGTCGCGCCCGAAATCACGTCCTGATCGGTCAGGTTGCTGCCGTAAAGCGTGACCTTCCAGCGGTCGTCCTGACCCGCGACCGCGATGCTCGCATTGAGCAGCACGACTTCGTCGCGGTAATAGCCGGGCAGGTTGCTGCGGCCCCAGGTGTTGAAGCGGGCCGAATAACGCGCATCGCTGTGCAGCTTGATCTCGCCGAAGCCGGTCGGGATCGCATAGTCGAGCGACAGGCTGCCGCTCCACTTCGGCGCGTTGGCGAGGTCGAGACCGGAGGAATCGGTCGGGACCGCGAAGGTGCCGTTGGGGACGCCGTTGATCAGGATCGGCACCGCAGGACCGCACTGGCCGACTTCGGGCGCGCCATTGGTGAAGACGCCGTTGGTATCGGCGCAGAAGTCGGTGTAGCGCGCATGAAGATAGGCGACGTTGGCGCCGATGGTGAAGTTGTCCATCGGGCGCAGCAGGCTCTCCACCTCGAAGCCGTAGATTTTGGCCGCGGCGACGTTCGTCGTGATATTCTCGGCCCGCACGGCGCCCATCTTGGTCACCGAGCTTTGCAGGTCGCGGTAATTGTTGACGAAGCCCGCGACGTTGAAGCGCAGCAGCCGGTCGAACAGGTCGGTCTTTGCCCCGACCTCGAAGGCGTTGACGCGTTCGGGATTATAAGGGCCGACATTTTCGGGGATCGTGCCGCGCGAGTTGAACCCGCCCGCCTTATAACCCTGCGAATAGTTGGCGTAGACCATGACGTCGGGCGTGACTTCGTAATTGACCGTCAGACGCGGGGTGAATTCGGCCCATGATGCCTTCAGGCTGCTCGCGAAGGACGATGCCTGGTTGCCGTTCACGAACACCTGGTTCGCGATGTCGTATTTCTTGCGGTCATGGCTGTAGCGGCCGCCGAGCGAGAGCGTCAGTCCGTCCGCGGGGTGCGCGTTGACGAGCGCGAAGATCGCATAGCTTTCGGTGTCCTGGCGGAGCTGGGCGCGCGTCGTCGTGGTCGGCGTTGCCAGCACGGTGTTGAACTGGCGCCACTTGTCGGTCTGGTAATAGAGGCCGACGACGAAATCGACCGGCTCGCCGGCCGGCGACACATAACGCAGTTCGGCACTCTTTGAATTGCCGGAGAAGTCGCGGGTCACGTCGAGCTGCGGCGCGGGGGTGATAAGGCCGTCGAAGTCGCCGCGGGTCAGATAGGTAAGGTGGCGATAGCCGAGCACCGAGGTGATCGTGCCCCAGCCCACGTCGAGGTTCGAGGTGAGCGAGCCGCCATAGGTTTCGGTGTTGGCGATCGGATCGAACAGCACCGCCGACTTGCGGATGTCGGTCTTCACGATGTCGGGCAGCAGATCCCAGTTGGGATCGCCGTTGTCGAGCACATGCGGCGCCGGACCGGTCGTCTTCTGCTTCAGCCAGTCTACGACGAGCGCCGAATCGAACGCGCCGCCCGGATCGAAGTCGAGCGCGCCGCGCACCGACTTGACGTTGCTGCCGTTGAGGCGGTTGCCGGTGATCACGTTGCGGCTGTAGCCGTTATAGTCGCGGAAATTGACCGCGACCTTCGCCGCCAGCATGTCGTTGGCGAAGCGGCCGCTGTTCACCTTGCCGCGGAACTGCTTGAGCCCGAACGAGCCCAGCGTGAAGCGCGCCTCGGCCCCGAAATCGTCGGTCGGGCGCGCGGTGATGACGTTGAGCGTGCCGGCAAGGTTGTTCTTGCCGAACAGCACGCCCTGCGGGCCCTTCAGCACCTCGACGCGTTCGATGTCGAACAGGTCGAGCATCGTGCTCGAAACGAAGGGGATATAGACGCCGTCGATGATCGTGCTGACCTTGGGATCGGCATTGGGATCGGGATCGGCGGTGCTCATGCCGCGGATCGAGATCATCGGCACGTTGGCGACCAGGCCCTGCGTCTGCAGCACGACGTTGGGGGCGAGGCCGTTGAGGCTGGTGATATTGGTGCTGCCGCTGCTTTCGACCATCTCGCTGTTGAAGGCCGAGATGGCAATCGGCACGTCCTGCACGCTTTCGGAGCGGCGCTGTGCGGTCACCAGGATTTCGCCATAGGTATCGTCGGTGCCGGTTGCCGTGTCGGCAGTGGCATCGCTGGCGGCGCCGGCGGTTTGGGCCTGCGCGGGTATGGCGGCCAAGGCGACGGCAGCCGTCGAAAGCAGAAGAAAAGCGGTCCTCATAACATCCTCCCGTTTGCGGCCGTGGCACGACGCGCTCCGCACGCGCCATCGCGTCGGAAATGCGGCGTACGCATCCGGCCTTCGTCATGTCTCTGGAACAGGAGTTGCTGCTGGCTTGGGCCAGTCTTTCGTATCGGCGCAGGACATCTTCGGCGTCCTCGACTCGTGCCGTCAGTGCGTCGTCATCCTCCGTTCCCGCATCGGCTTTTAGCAAGCCGGGAAAATACTTCAAGTACTAAGTATTTCATATTTGTGAAAAGAGGATTTGGCGGAAAAGCGCTTGCCCGAAGCGGGGTCTGTGCCATATAAGTTAGGTTTCTAAGTATTTTTAGCCGTCGTCCGGCAGGAGATAGAGCATGGGGACGGGAGCGTCGGGGTGAAGAATCGGGCAGCTTTTGGATTATGCGGCCATCGCGTCGGCACGGCGAATCGCCCGTGCGGGCAGAGTCGCGGACAGCAGGGCAGGGCCTGATGGCGCGCCCGGGCTCCCGCACGCTCTACGACAAGATCTGGGATGCGCATGTCGTAGCCGAGGATGACGGCGAGACATTGCTTTATATCGACCTCCACCTGTTGCACGAGGTGACGTCGCCGCAGGCGTTCGCCGGGCTCGCGGCGGCGGGGCGGGCGGTGCGCCGCCCCGATCGGGTGCTGGCGCTGTCCGACCATAATGTGCCGACCGAGGGGCAGGCGGCGGGGCCTGCCGGGGTCGCCGACGTCGAGGCGCGCGCGCAGCTCGAGGCGCTGGTGGCGAATACGGCGCGGGCGGGGATCGAGAATTTCCCGATGGGCGACCCGCGCGGCGGCATCGTCCATGTCGTCGGACCCGAACAGGGGCGCTCGCAGCCCGGCATGACGATCGTCTGCGGCGACAGCCACACCTCGACGCATGGCGCGTTCGGCGCGCTCGCTTTCGGGATCGGTACGTCGGAGGTCGAGCATGTGCTGGCGACGCAGACAATCCGCCAGCGCCGGTCGCGCAACATGCGGGTGACGGTTGACGGGACGCTGGCACCGCACGTTCATGCAAAGGACCTTGCGCTGCACCTGCTCGGCGCGATCGGGGTCGATGGCGCGGGCGGGCATGTGATCGAATATGCGGGCGAAGCGATCCGGGCGCTGTCGATGGAGGGGCGGATGACGCTGTGCAACCTCAGCATCGAAATGGGCGCGCGCGCCGGGCTGGTGGCGCCCGACGCGGTGACCTTCGCTTATCTGGCGGGACGACCCGCGGCGCCTGCGGGTGCGGCGTGGGACGCCGCGGTCGTCCGCTGGCGGGCGCTGGCGAGCGACGACGGTGCGAGGTTCGACCGCGAGGTGCGGATCGACGCGCGCGACGTGCGGCCGATGGTGAGCTGGGGGACGAATCCGTCGCAGGTCGTCGCGGTCGACGGGGTTGTTCCGGACCCGGCGACGCTGGGGGGCGAGGAGGAACGGGCGGCGGCGGAGCGGGCGCTCGCCTATATGGACCTTTCGTCCGGCGCGCCTATCGCCGGGATGCGGCTCGACCGCGTGTTCATCGGGAGCTGTACCAACAGCCGGATCGAGGATTTGCGCATCGTTGCCGATGTCGTGCGCGGGCGCCGGGTGGCGCCGCATGTCCGCGCGATGGTCGTGCCGGGGTCGGGGCTGGTCAAGCAACAGGCCGAGGCGGAAGGGATCGACGCGGTGCTGCGCGACGCGGGTTTCGACTGGCGCGAACCCGGCTGCTCGATGTGCGTCGGCATGAACGCCGACCGGCTGCTCCCCGGCGAGCGCTGCGCCGCGACGTCGAACCGCAATTTCGAGAACCGGCAGGGGCGCGGCGGGCGGACGCATCTGATGAGCCCTGCGCTCGCGGCGGCGAGCGCGATCGCCGGCCACATCGCGGCGCCGGACAGTCTCGGCTAGGTCGCTGCCTCGAACCGCGCGATCGCGTCGGCGTGGCGCAGGGTGCGGGCGATGTCGTCGAGCCCTTCGATGAGGATGCGGCGGTCGCCGGGATCGATGTCGAAATCGATCGCCTCGCCCGAAGCGAGGCGGATCTGCTGCGCCGCAAGATCGACCTCGATGGGAGCATATTGGGCGAATTCGATCTCGCGGCGCAGCCGGCCGCACAGCGCCTCGGGCAGGCGGATGAGCAACAGGCCGTTCTTGCGCGCATTGCCCGCGAAGATGTCGCCGAAGCTCGGTGCGATCACACAGCGGATACCGAAATCGCTGAGCGCCCACACCGCATGCTCGCGCGATGAGCCGCAGCCGAAATTGCGGTCGGCGATCAGGATCTGCGCCTCGCGGCATGCCGGCCGGTTGAGAATGAACTCCGGACGCTCGCGGGCGGCTTCGTCGAAGCGCAGCTCCCGGAACAGATGCCGGCCGAGCCCGAGGCGGGTCAGCGCCTTCATATAGTGCGCGGGAATGATCATGTCGGTGTCGACATTGGCGAGCGGCAGCGGTGCCGCGACGCCCTTGATCCGGACAAATTTCTCCACATCGCCTCCAGTAACTTAGTATTCTAAGTAATGGAGCGCCGCGCGCTTGTCCAACGATATCGATGGGTTGGTGCGGAGGCGCCGGTTGCCAGCGCGACGAAGAGGTTGCGGGGCGAATCTTCGCGTTCTAAGGTTTGCGCCAGGCTTCGGCGGGACGCGGGCAAATGCCCGATGCCGGGCCATCGCAGGGGAGCAGGTTTTGGCCAGGAACACGAAGACTTACCGGCATACGGCGGAATATTACACTGACCCGGAGAACAGCATCGGCTATCTGGCGCGCGTCGTTTTCCGGTCCTTTTCGCGCCTCCTCGAACGCCGTACGCTGACACACGACGTGTCGGCGGGGCAATGGCGTTTCCTCCGCCAGTTGTGGCGCGAGGACGGGATCACCCAGCGCGAACTCAGCGAACGCGTCGGGATGCGCGAGCCGACGACCGTCGTCGCGCTGAAGGGGCTGGAAAAAGCCGGGCTGATCACGCGCAAGAAGACCGAGGACGACCGGCGCAAGACCTTCATCCATTTGACCCCGCATGCGAAAAAGCTTGAGCTCGTGCTCGCGCCGATGAACGCCGAGATCCATGAGATCGCGACCCGCGGGATGAGCGACGAAGAGGTCGAGATGCTGCAGGCGCTGATGCGCCGCGTGATCGACAATCTCGCCGACGAGACCCGCAAGCTGTCGGTGCTTTCCGACGTCAAGGCTTGACGGGTTTCGGCCGGTAGCGGACCTCTCGTCATCGTCACCCCGGACTTGATCCGGGGTCCATGACTTCGCCGCCGCAGTGGATCCCGGATCAAGTCCGGGATGACGAAGGTGGGTGAAGCAATATCCGCTCTCCATCCTGAACCGGACGGGCCTTAGCCCCCGCCGAAGCGTGTCGTGAGTTGCAGGCCGATCACCCGCGGCTCGCCGGCGTAGAGCGTGTTGAACCCCAGGCTGTTGTCGAACTGGACGCCCGAAACCGCGTAATGGCGGTTGGTGAGGTTGGTGCCGAACACCGCGATCTCGCTGTTTATGCTGTCGATGTCGAGCGCGATGCGCGCGCCGAGCAGGCCATAGGCGGGCTGGCGCAGGCTGTCCCGATAGATCGCCGAACCGACGAGCTGCGTCGCGCTGCGCCAGTTCCAGTCGACGCTGAGCCGGAGGTCGCCGGCACCCGTCGGAGTGCTGTAGGTGGCGCCGAGGCGATAGCTGTATTTGGGGAACTGGAACGGCTCGTTCGAGCGGTCGCCGGTGACGTCGGTGAAGTCGAGATATTTGGCGTCGTTGACCCCGAAGCCGCCCGACAGCGTCAGCCCATCGACCGGCACCGCGGTAATTTCGGCCTCGGCCCCGCGGATGCGCGCGCGCGCCGCGTTGGTGACGAGGCTGACGATTGCGCCGCCGGGCGACGCCTGAACGATCGTGCGCTGGATGTCGCTGTAGTTGGCCTGGAACAGCGCGACGTTGATGCGCAGGCGCCGGTCGAGGAAATCGGCCTTGGCCCCGACCTCGTAATCGGTGACGACCTCGGGCGCGAAAGCGGCGAAGCTGTCGGCGGTGCCGGTGCCGCGCAGATTCTGGCCGCCGCCCTTGAAGCCGCGCGCGGTGCGGGCATAGACGAGGATGCCGGGCTGGATCGTCCAGTCGAGGCTGGCGAGGTAGGAGTAATCCGAGAAGCTGTCCTTGAAGCGTGCCTGGCAGGTGCCGCCGAGCTGCAGCGCCGGCGGGATGTTGCAAACCGCGCCGCCCGACGAGCGGTTGAACGAGCGCAGTTCCTTGCTTTCCTTGGTCCAGCGCAGCCCGCCGGTGAAGCGGACGCTGTCGGTGAGGTCGACGATGAGCTGGCCGAAGGCGGCCCAACTGCTGTTCTTGACGAAGCCGTCGGTGATGTTCGGGTTCGTCGCGTTGATCGTGCCGAGCGCCGTGGCGCGCGAGAAGTCGCGGCCGGTTTCCTCGTTGAAATAGACCCCCGTGATCCAGTCGACGCGGTCGCCGATTTCGCCGCTAAACTGGAATTCCTGGCTGAGGTTCTTCGCGCGGCTCGCGAGTTCGGCCTCGAGCAGGGTGAAGGGCGAGCTGTCGAGGTCGACGTCGAGCCAGCGCTTCAGCCAGCGCGCCGCCGTGATCGAACGGAAGGACAAGGTTGGCGTCAGCTCGACCGCCAGGTTCGAGCTGACGCCATAGGTGCGCGCATAACTGCCCTGCGCGCCCGTTGCATCGTTGTCGTAAAAGCCGCGCCGCCCGACAAGGCCGGTGAACAGCGCGTGCGCCTGCCCGAGAGCAGCACCGATCGCGGCGGCATTGCCCTCCGGATCGGCGAGCAGCGCGGGGTCGAGGATGCCCTGGCTGATCGCGATGTCGATCAGCGCCGGGGCGGGATTCGGCGTGCCCGGCGCCGGGCTGGGGAAGGGGCTGACGAAGGCGAGCTTGCTGACCGGCGCATCGCCGCGGGTGCGGGTATAGTCGGCCGAGATTGCCCAGGTGACGCTGTCGTTCGGCTTGAACAGCCAGTTGGTCCGGAAAGCGGTCTGCTTCTTGCCGCCGATCCCGTCGCCGAGGCCGTTGACGCCGAGCGAGCCGTCCTCGATCCGTTGCGCGAGGATGCGCACGCCGAGCACATCGTCGATGAGCGGCAGGTTGAGGACGCCGGTCGCGCCATAACGGTCGTGCGTCGCGGCGCTGAGCTTCACATAGCCGCCGATCGCGTCGAGATCGGGCTGGCGCGTCGTGATGTTGATCGCGCCGCCGGTGGTGTTCTTGCCGAACAGCGTCCCCTGCGGTCCACGCAGCACCTCGACGCGTTCGACGTCGGTCAGCGCGGTTTCGAGGTTCGACGAGCGGATATAGTTGATGCCGTCGACATAGACGCCGATCGGCGACTCAATGGTCAGGATCGAGTCCTGCTGCGACTGGCCGCGAATGGTGAGGAGGACGCCCGTCGGGTCGGCGCTCGACGTCTGGACGAAGAAGTTCGGCGTCTGCTGCGCGATATTCTCGATACCCTGGACGTTGGTGTCGGCGAGTTGCTGGCCGCCGAAGACGCTGATCGCGAGCGGGATCGTCTGCGCGGCTTCGCTGGTGCGGCGCGCGGTGACGACGATGTCGGCAATGCCCGAGCTCTGGGCGTCGCTGTCATCGGCGGGGGCGGGGGCATCGGCCGCCGTGGTTGCGGGGGCCGTCTGGGCCTGCGCGGTGGCGGCGATGCTGGCGCTTGCGAGGAGCAGCAATAGGCGTCGTGTCATTTCTCTCTCCCTCCCGTCCCGGACCGGCTGAAACCGGTCTCTCCTTCATGAGACGTTGAAGTCCACTTATCACACTAAGTGAGACAATAACAAGAGTTTGCCTCATCAAGTGCGACATGATAGGCGAGGCGGCTCATCAAGGGAGGCCGGGATCGCAACAATCGACGCAAATCCGCGGGGTAGCGGGGCGGGCAGCGCCTTGGGCGGACGCGAGGCGGCGCTCGATGCCTCCGCGATCGTGGTCGAACGCATCGGCTTTCGCGATGTCACGATCGACCATGTCGTGCGCGAATCCGGCGTGTCGCGCGCGACGCTCTATCGCTGGTTCGGCAATCGCGAGGGGTTGCTGCTCGCGCTTCTCCAGCATCTGGCCGGACCGTATCTCGAACGCAGCGGGCAGATCGCGGTCGGTCTCGGTCCGCTCGAGGAGCGGCTCGAACAGGTGATCGCGGGCGGGATCGAGAGCATCTGCAACACGCCGTGGATCCACAAGGTGGCGCAGGAAGGCCTGCTCCACGACGATTTCTCGATCTTCCTTGCCGCGCACAAGTCGATCACCGGGGCGCTGGTGCGTTCGATGCTCGAAGGCGCGGCCGCCTCCGGGCAATGGACGCCGCCCGACGATCTCGAGCGCCTGCTCGAATGGCTGCTCCACCAGATGCTCGTGCTCGGTGCCGACGATTATGCGGCGTTCGAGGAGGTGCGGCAGCGCGTGGCGATCTATATCATGCCGGTGCTCGCCTTGCCCGGCGGGGCGCAGGGCGAGGTTGCCGAACGATTGGAGCGGATCGAGCGCAAGCTCGACGGGCTTGCCGATCGGTCATAGGGCGCGCCGGCTTTTGCTGATAGGCTCGCGGCCCGGACTGGTGGGAGAGAGTCGCGATGGACGATGGCACAGAAAAGATCGCACGCAGGAAGCTGATCGCGGGCGCGGCGGGGATGCTGGCGGTGGCGAACGCGCCCTGGGCGATGGCGAAGCTGCCGAAGAGTGGGGTGAAGGGACTGATCGCAGGCGCCTCCGACGGCGCGCTCGACAAGCTCGCGGAGCCGGGCGCCTTCTATCGCGACACCGCGGTGCGTATTTTGTTGCCGGGCGCGGGCGGGAAGCTGGCGTCGAAGCTGTTCGGCATGGGCGACCAACTCGGGCTCACCACCAATTTGACCAAAAGCCTGAACGACGCGGGCGGCAAGGCGGCCGGCGAAGCGAAGCCGATCTTTCGCACCGCGATCGACGATTTGCGCTGGACCGATGCGCCCGGACTGGTGGCGAAGAATGATGGCGCGACACGTTATCTCCAGCAGAACGCGGGCAGCGTGCTGTTCACCAGGGTGTCGCCGCTGATCGGATCGGCGCTGGACGATGTCGGCGCCTGGCGCCAGCTCGATCAACTATCGCAGGGCAGTCCGCTGCTGGCATCGGCCGGCCTGACGCGCGACGGGCTGACGCGATCGGTGACCGAACAGGCGCTGAAAGGCATCTTCCACTATATGGCGGGCGAAGAGGCCGCGTTGCGGCGAAACCCGGCGGCGCTGCTCAAGGACATTTTCTAGCCTTGGCCCGCGGGGGCTCCCGTTGACAGAATGGGACCCCGATCCTATATCGCCGTCACACCCCACCGTCCGAGATAGAGCCTGACTTTGCGCAGCGGGCTGTACGGATAGGGCGGCAGGGATTTCGACAGGCGTTGGAAAGCTGCGGTAAACCGGCAACGGTTGCCTGCGGCTTTTTTCGCGTCGATGCGCTCGCGAACTGATTTTTGTGAAGGCGAGACAATCACTTATGGCGACCAAGGCGAAGTCGGTGGGCAAGGCCCTCGAAGCAACCGCGACCAAGCGAATCCGCAAGCTGTTCGGCAACATCCACGAAGCGGTGGAGATGCCCAACCTCATCGAGGTGCAGCGCGAATCCTATGAGCAGTTCCTGCGGTCCGACCCCTCGGTCGGTTATGTTTCGGGCCTCGAAAAGACGCTGCGCAGCGTTTTCCCGATCCGCGATTTCGCCGGCACCGCCGAGCTCGACTTCGTCCATTACGAACTCGAAGCGCCGAAGTATGACGTCGAGGAATGCCGTCAGCGCGGCATCACTTATGCGGCGCCGATGAAGGTCACGCTGCGCCTGATCGTCTTCGAAGTCGACAGCGAAACCGACACCCGTTCGGTCCTCGATATCAAGGAGCAGGACGTTTACATGGGCGACATGCCGCTCATGACCGAGAACGGCACCTTCTTCGTCAACGGCACCGAGCGCGTCATCGTGTCGCAGATGCACCGTTCGCCGGGTGTGCTCTTCGACCATGACCGCGGCAAGACCCACTCGTCGGGCAAGTTCCTGTTCGCCGCGCGCGTCATTCCATATCGCGGCTCGTGGCTCGACTTCGAATTCGACGCCAAGGACATCGTCAACGTCCGTATCGACCGCAAGCGCAAGCTGCCGGTCACCAGCCTGCTCTATGCGCTGGGCATGTCGGGCGAGGAAATCCTCAACCATTTCTATGACCGTCTCGTCTTCGAGCGCGCCGAAAACGGCTGGAAGGTTCCTTTCGTCGTCGAAAACTGGCGCGGTTCGAAGCCCGCGTTCGATGTCGTCGACGCCAAGACCGGCGAAGTCGTGTTCGCCGCCGGCCACAAGATCAGCCCGCGCCTTGCCAACAAGGCTGCGAAGGACGGTCTCGACACGCTGCTGATCCCGACCGAGGAAATCTTCGGCCGTTACAGCGCCTATGACCTTGTCAACGAAGCGACCGGTGAGATCTACATCGAAGCCGGCGACGAAGTGTCGGCCGACAATCTCGAAAAGATCGACGCGGCGGGCATCGACAAGCTGGTCCTGCTCGACATCGACCACAACAACACCGGCCCGTGGATCCGCAACACGCTGAAGGCCGACAAGGCCGAGGACCGCGATCAGGCGCTGAGCGACATCTACCGCGTCATGCGTCCCGGCGAACCGCCGACGCGCGAAACCGCCGAAGCGCTGTTCGGCGGCCTGTTCTTCGACCCCGAGCGCTACGACCTGTCGGCCGTGGGCCGCGTCAAGCTCAACATGCGGCTCAGCCTCGATGCCGAGGACACGGTCACCACGCTGCGCAGCGAGGATATCCTCGCCGTGGTCAAGGAACTGGTGAACCTGAAGGACGGCAAGGGCGAAATCGACGACATCGACAACCTCGGTAACCGTCGTGTCCGTTCGGTCGGCGAACTGCTCGAAAACCAGTATCGCGTCGGCCTGCTCCGCATGGAGCGCGCCGTTAAGGAGCGCATGAGCTCGGTCGACGTGTCGACGGTGATGCCGAACGACCTGATCAACGCGAAGCCTGCGGTCGCCGCGGTGCGCGAGTTCTTCGGTTCGTCGCAGCTCTCGCAGTTCATGGACCAGACCAACCCGCTGTCCGAAGTCACCCACAAGCGCCGCGTGTCGGCGCTCGGGCCGGGCGGTCTGACCCGCGAACGTGCGGGCTTCGAAGTCCGCGACGTTCACCCGACCCACTATGGCCGTATCTGCCCGATCGAAACGCCGGAAGGCCCGAACATCGGTCTGATCAACAGCCTCGCGACCTTCGCGCGCGTCAACAAATACGGCTTCATCGAAACCCCGTACCGCCGCATCGTCGACGGCAAGGTGACCAACGACGTCGTCTATCTGTCGGCGATGGAAGAGCAGAAGCACACCGTCGCGCAGGCGAACGCCGACCTCAACGCCGACGGCAGCTTCATCGACGAGCTGATCTCGGCGCGCGAAGCCGGTGAATTCCTGATGGCCCCGCGCGACCAGATCACGCTGATGGACGTGTCGCCGAAGCAGCTCGTTTCGGTCGCGGCTTCGCTGATCCCGTTCCTCGAAAACGATGACGCCAACCGCGCGCTCATGGGTTCGAACATGCAGCGTCAGGCTGTGCCGCTGCTTCGTGCAGAGGCTCCGGTCGTCGGCACCGGCATGGAAGAAACCGTTGCGCGCGATTCCGGCGCGGCGATCGCGGCGCGCCGCGGCGGCGTGATCGATCAGGTCGACGCGACGCGTATCGTTATCCGTGCGACCGATATGGTCGAACCCGGCAAGTCGGGCGTCGACATCTATCGCCTGCAGAAGTTCCAGCGTTCGAACCAGAACACCTGCATCAACCAGCGTCCGCTGGTGAAGGTGGGCGACGTGGTCAAGAGCGGCGACATCATCGCCGACGGCCCCTCGACCGAACTGGGCGAACTGGCGCTTGGCAAGAATGTGCTCGTCGCGTTCATGCCGTGGAACGGCTATAACTATGAGGACTCGATCCTCATCAGCGAACGCATCGTGAAGGACGACGTCTTTACCTCGATCCACATCGAGGAATTCGAAGTCACCGCGCGCGACACGCGCCTTGGCCCCGAAGATATCACGCGCGACATCCCGAACGTCGGCGAGGAAGCCCTCCGCAACCTCGACGAAGCGGGCATCGTGTACATCGGCGCCGAAGTCGGTCCGGGCGACATTCTGGCCGGCAAGATCACCCCCAAGGGTGAATCGCCGATGACGCCGGAAGAAAAGCTGCTGCGCGCGATCTTCGGTGAAAAGGCCAGCGACGTGCGCGACACCTCGCTCCGCCTGCCGCCGGGCGTGTCAGGCACGGTCGTCGAGGTCCGCGTCTTCAACCGTCACGGTATCGACAAGGACGAACGCGCGATCGCGATCGAACGCGAAGAGATCGAACGTCTGAAGCAGGACGCCGACGACGAACGCGCGATCCTCAATCGCGCGACCTTCTCGAGCCTCAAGGACCTGCTGATCGGTCAGACGACCAGCGCGGTGCCGAAGGGCCTGAAGAAGGGCGACGTCGTCACCGAAGAAATGCTGGTCGAACTCGACCGCGCCGACTGGTGGAAGCTGGCCGTCGTCGAAGACAATGCGCAGACCGCATTGGAAGCGATCAAGGCGCAGTATGACGACGCGATCAAGCGGATCAACGCGAAGTATGAAGATCGCGTCGAGAAGCTGCAGCGCGGCGACGAACTCGCTCCCGGCGTGCTCAAGATGGTCAAGGTCTTCGTCGCGGTGAAGCGCAAGCTGCAGCCGGGCGACAAGATGGCCGGCCGTCACGGCAACAAGGGCGTCATCAGCCGCATCCTGCCGAACGAGGACATGCCGTTCCTCGAAGACGGGACGCATGTCGACATCGTGCTCAACCCGCTGGGCGTGCCGTCGCGCATGAACGTCGGGCAGATCCTCGAAACCCACCTCGGCTGGGCGTCGCGGGGTCTGGGCCGCCAGGTCACGCAGGCGCTCGACGAATGGCGCGATGCCAATCCCGACGCGGTCGGCGGGCAGATGCCCGAAGCCGTGCGTGATGCACTCGAACATGTCTATGGCGCTGAATATGCCGATGACATCAAGTCGCGCGATGCCGACAGCATCGTCGAACTGGCCGACAACCTTCGCGTTGGCGTGCCGTTCGCGACCCCGGTGTTCGACGGCGCCAAGGAAGCCGACGTGTCGAACATGCTGACCCTCGCGGGCCTGCATGACTCGGGTCAGTCGGACCTGTACGACGGCCGCACCGGCGACAAGTTCGACCGCAAGGTGACCGTGGGCTACATCTATATGCTGAAACTCCACCACTTGGTCGACGACAAGATCCACGCGCGTTCGATCGGGCCGTACAGCCTCGTCACCCAGCAGCCGCTGGGCGGTAAGGCACAGTTCGGTGGCCAGCGCTTCGGTGAAATGGAGGTCTGGGCGCTCCAGGCCTATGGCGCGGCATATACGCTCCAGGAAATGCTGACGGTGAAGTCCGACGACGTGATCGGCCGCACCAAGGTTTACGAAGCGATCGTCAAGGGCGACGACACCTTCGAGGCCGGCATTCCCGAAAGCTTCAACGTGCTCGTCAAGGAAATGCGCTCGCTGGGCCTCAACGTCGAGCTTTCGTCCTATGCGGACGAAGACCCCGACGAAGGTCCGGAAGCCCTTCCCGAAGCCGCCGAATAAGATTTTTCCTCACCCCTCTCGCGGCGCGACAGGGGAAGATGGAGCAGACATATGAACCAGCTTACCAACTTCATGAACCCGGTCGCGAAGCCCGAAACCTTCGACATGATCAAGATCGGCATAGCGAGCCCCGAGCGTATCCGCTCGTGGTCGTTCGGCGAGATCAAGAAGCCCGAAACGATCAACTACCGCACGTTCAAGCCCGAGCGTGACGGCCTGTTCTGCGCGCGCATCTTCGGTCCGATCAAGGATTACGAGTGCCTGTGCGGCAAGTACAAGCGCATGAAATACAAGGGCATCGTCTGCGAGAAGTGCGGTGTCGAAGTCACGGTGACCAAGGTCCGCCGCGAACGCATGGGCCATATCGAGCTCGCCGCGCCGGTCGCGCACATCTGGTTCCTGAAGTCGCTGCCGTCGCGCATCGGCCTGCTGCTCGACATGCAGCTCAAGCAGCTCGAGCGCGTGCTGTATTTCGAAGCCTATATCGTTCTTGAGCCCGGCCTGACCCCGCTCGAGAAGTTCCAGCTGCTGACCGAAGACGAACTGCTCGACGCGCAGGACGAATATGGCGAAGACGCTTTCTCGGCCGGCATCGGCGCCGAGGCGATCCGTGTGCTGCTCGAGAATCTCGATCTCGAACAGGAACGCGTCGACCTGATGGAAGATCTGGCGACGACCAAGTCGGAGCTGAAGCCCAAGAAGATCATCAAGCGGTTGAAAGTCGTGGAATCGTTCATCGAATCGGGCAACCGTCCCGAATGGATGATCCTCGAAGTCGTGCCGGTCATTCCGCCCGAACTGCGCCCGCTGGTGCCGCTCGATGGTGGCCGCTTTGCGACGTCGGATCTGAACGACCTCTATCGCCGCGTGATCAACCGTAACAACCGCCTGAAGCGCCTGATGGAGCTGCGTGCGCCGGACATCATCGTCCGCAACGAAAAGCGCATGCTGCAGGAAGCCGTCGACGCATTGTTCGATAACGGTCGCCGCGGTCGCACGATCACCGGTGCCAACAAGCGTCCGCTGAAGTCGCTGTCCGACATGCTGAAGGGCAAGCAGGGCCGCTTCCGTCAGAACCTGCTCGGCAAGCGCGTCGACTATTCGGGCCGTTCGGTCATCGTGACCGGTCCCGAACTCAAGCTGCACCAGTGCGGCCTGCCGAAGAAGATGGCGCTCGAACTGTTCAAGCCCTTCATCTACGCGCGCCTCGACGCCAAGGGTCTGTCGATGACCCTGAAGCAGGCGAAGAAGTGGGTCGAAAAGGAACGCAAGGAAGTCTGGGACATCCTCGACGAAGTCATTCGCGAGCACCCGGTCCTGCTGAACCGCGCCCCGACGCTTCACCGCCTCGGCATCCAGGCGTTCGAGCCCGTGCTGATCGAAGGCAAGGCGATCCAGCTTCACCCGCTGGTCTGCGCCGCGTTCAACGCCGACTTCGACGGTGACCAGATGGCGGTCCACGTGCCGCTGTCGCTGGAAGCCCAGCTCGAAGCGCGCGTGCTGATGATGTCGACCAACAACATCCTCAGCCCCGCGAACGGCAAGCCGATCATCGTGCCGTCGCAGGACATGGTCCTCGGTCTCTATTATCTCAGCCTCGAGCGCGAAGGCGAGCCGGGCGAGGGCATGCTGCTCGCCGACATGGCCGAAGTGCATCAGGCGCTGTTCACCGGCGCCGTCACCCTGCACACCAAGGTCATCAGCCGCGTTCCGCAGACCGACGAACAGGGCAACGAATATCAGAAGCGGTTCGAGACTACTCCGGGCCGCATGCTGATCGGCGAATGCCTGCCGAAGTCGCACACCGTGCCCTTCGACGTCGTCAACCGCCTTCTGACCAAGAAGGAAATCGGCGACGTGATCGACCAGGTCTATCGCCACACCGGCCAGAAAGAGACCGTGCTGTTCGCCGACGCCATCATGGCGCTGGGCTTCCGCAACGCCTTCAAGGCGGGCATCTCGTTCGGCAAGGATGACATGATCATCCCGGCGTCGAAGGAAGGGATGGTCGACGAAACCCGCGCGCTGGTGAAGGATTTCGAGCAGCAGTATCAGGACGGCCTGATCACGCAGCAGGAAAAGTACAACAAGGCGATCGACGCCTGGTCGCAGTGCGGCGACAAGGTCGCGAACGCGATGATGGACGAAATCCGCGCGACGCCGAAGCTGCCCGACGGCCGCATGGCCCCGATCAACTCCATTTATATGATGGCGCATTCGGGTGCCCGTGGTTCGCAGGCGCAGATGAAGCAGCTTGCCGGCATGCGCGGCCTGATGGCCAAGCCGTCGGGCGAGATCATCGAAACGCCGATCATCTCGAACTTCAAGGAAGGCCTGACTGTTCTCGAGTATTTCAACTCGACCCACGGTGCGCGCAAGGGTCTGGCCGATACGGCGCTCAAGACGGCAAACTCGGGTTACCTGACCCGCCGCCTCGTCGACGTGTCGCAGGACTGCGTTGTGATCGAGGAAGATTGCGGCACCGAACGCGGCATGGAAATGCGTGCGATCATCCAGGGCGGTTCGACGATCGCCTCGCTGGGCGAACGTATCCTCGGCCGCACGACGCTCGAAGATGTGACCGACAAGGACGGCAACATCATCGCGCCCGTCGGCACGCTGCTCGACGAAGCGACGACGCAGCGGATCGAGGACGCCGAAGTCCAGTCGGTCAAGATCCGGTCGCCGCTGGTCTGCGAAGCCACGCTGGGTGTTTGCGGCAAATGCTATGGCCGTGACCTCGCTCGCGGTACGCCGGTCAACATCGGCGAAGCGGTCGGCGTCATCGCCGCCCAGTCGATCGGTGAACCCGGCACGCAGCTGACGATGCGGACGTTCCACATCGGTGGCGCGGCGCAGGTCAACGAGCAGTCGAACGCCGAAGCGATTTCGGACGGCACGATCGAATATCGCGACATGCCGACGATCGTCGACCAGCGTGGCCGCCGTCTGGCACTGGCACGCTCGGGCGAAATCGCGATCATCGACAGCGAAGGGCGCGAACGCGCGTCGCACAAGCTGCCTTATGGCGCGCAGATCCTGCACAAGGATGGCGAGAAGGTGAAGAAGGGCGACCGGATTGCTGAATGGGATCCGTTCACCATGCCGTTGATCACCGAAAAGCAGGGTATTGTGAAGTATCAGGATCTTGCCGACGGCAAGACGCTGGTCGAACAGGTCGACGAAGCGACGGGCATCGCCCAGCGCGTCGTGATCGAATATCGTTCGGCGGGCCGCGCCAAGAAGGAAGACCTGCAGCCGCGCCTGACCTTGCTCGACGACGCGTCGGGCGAAGCCGCGCGCTACCTGCTCGCGGTCGGCACGATGCTGTCGGTCGAGGATGGTCAGGAAGTGCAGGCGGGCGACGTGCTGGCGCGTGTCAGCCGCGAAGCGTCGAAGACGCGCGACATCACCGGCGGTCTGCCGCGCGTTGCCGAGCTGTTCGAAGCGCGCATTCCGAAGGACAACAGCGTCATCGCGAAGATCAGCGGTCGCATTGAATTCGTCAAGGATTACAAGGCGAAGCGCAAGATTGCGATCGTTCCGGAAGAAGGCGATCCGATCGAGTACCTCATTCCCAAGTCGAAGGTGCTGGAAGTGCAGGAAGGCGACCAGGTCAAGCGCGGCGACGCGCTGATTTCGGGCTCGCCGAACCCGCACGACATCCTCGACGTGATGGGCGTCGAGGCGCTGGCCGAATATCTCGTCGCGGAAATCCAGGAAGTCTATCGACTGCAGGGCGTGAAGATCAACGACAAGCACATCGAGGTGATCGTTCGCCAGATGCTGCAGAAGGTCGAGATCACGGCCGGCGGCGACACCACGTTGCTGCCGGGCGAACAGCTCGATTATCTGGAGATGATGGAATATAACGCCAAGCTGCCGAAGAACGGCGTGCCCGCAGAAGGCCGTCCGGTCCTCCTCGGCATCACCAAGGCGAGCCTGCAGACGCGCAGCTTCGTTTCGGCCGCGTCCTTCCAGGAAACGACCCGCGTTCTCACCGAAGCGTCGGTGCAGGGCAAGATCGACTCGCTGCAGGGCCTCAAGGAAAATGTCATCGTCGGCCGCCTCATCCCGGCGGGTACCGGCGCTGCCATGAACCGCGTCCGCGTCACCGCCTCGTCGAAGGACGCGGCGCTGCGTGCCGCGATGCGCGCCGCGAACCCCGACCTGATCGCGCCGCAGTCGGCCGCCGACGAGCATGCCGCCGAACTGGCGCAGGGCCCCGAAGCGGCGATCGGCGACGATCCGCTGGGCAAGGTGCAGGGCGAGGACTTCACGACCGACGACGTGATGGTCGAAGAACGTCCCGAAGGCGAAGGCGAGGAATAAGCTTCCTTAAGGCCTGTGGCTGACCGAATAGAGCCCCGCCGGAGCGATCCGGCGGGGCTTTTTCTTTGCTCGGACCTGAGGTGGATTTTGGCGGGCGAGAACGGGGCGTTCTCATACGGTCCCTAAAGCTTCACTGTGTTGTTCAATATGTGACCGAAGGTGCCCGGCCGGGCCGCCGGCGGGGTGTCGTCTTTGCGCTTTCTCTTGCTGTGATTCTGTGCTCCAAAACTCACTAATGGGGGCGCACAGAATGACGCTTATGTTGGGATTGATGGCCGCGGCATCAGGTGTGGCGGCGCCTGCGGTCGAGGAAGCGATGCTGCCCGTCGCTTATGGGGTGGTCCAGCAGGCGGATATCCGCGTCCCGATCAGCGATTCGGTCCGTGCCGCAACATGGGACGAACTGGGGGTCACGCTGGATAGACCGGTTCCCGTTCGTTTGGCCTGCATCATATTGGTGCCATCGGGAGGGCCGGGCAATTGCGTACCGGCCTCGCTCGTACCGCCAGACCAAGAGCGTGTGGACTGGGACAAGATATTGGAGGCGAGTCACAAGGCAGGGCGTTCGGCCAGCCGGGTCGATGCGGCGCTCTTCAAGGCGGCGGCGCGGCGCGTGAAGACGCTTCGCCTTTTTCCCGGCGATCAAAACATGCTGTTTTCCATCCGCTTCTTCGAGGAGGTGGTCGCACCCTCCGATGCACGTCCTCCCTTTGCAGCCGCGTCGGAACCGGCGCTGACCACGCGCAATGCTACGTTCGCCGAGCCGCTCGACGGCCAACTGCTTCAGATGCTCTATCCTGCGATTGCCATGCGTTATTCGGTCAATGCCCAAGTTCGGCTGACGTGCGACGTCGGGAGCGACCTTAAACTATTGTGTCGTGATCATGGCACGGTGATGTCTGATCCCGCCGAGGTTCCAGGCTATACCGCGCAATTGATGGAGGATCTACGTTTTGCAACCTACCAGCTTGCCTCGACGGTCAAGTTGCAGCCGGAAACTACCGATGGCCAAGACGTGGTGGGACGGCAGTTCCGATTCATCGTGCGCTGGGCGCTCCCCCAAAATTGAAAAAGGCCCGCCGGTCAGACCGGCGGGCCCCTGATCGTGGGAATATGCGGGCCGGTTCGGTGCGCCGTTGTGGCGGCCGGCCCGGTGCTGGCCTAAGGCGCGAGGATCGCGACGGTCAGATACACCAGCAATGGCAGGCCGAAGCCAAGCAGCGTCAGCGCCACAAAGGCGATGCGCGTCCACAAGACGTCGATGCCGAACTGGTCGGCCATGCCGGCGCAAACGCCGAAGACCATGCCATCGCGACGATTCTTGCGAAAACCCTGTTTCATTTCTTTCCTTTCTGTCCCGGCCTCCGCGGCCGGCGTTCTAGCGGGGACGGGCGGCCGGTCAGATGACCAGCCGGCCGAGTTCCGCACCGTTCGGGCCGACGGCGGCGAGGAACATGATCGAGCAGTAGAGCGAGGCAACCGCGGCGATTGCGTAGCTTTTGAGCGAGTCGACATTGAAATGGGCCATGATGTGTTTCCTTTCTTACCTCCCTCCGGACCATCCCGGTGGATGCCGACACCAATGCAGGGGGCGTGCCAATTTCATTCATTGGCGGTTAAGCGCGGTTTTTGCGCTTTTGTAATATTATTGTTGTGGAAATTTTGCGGTGAAATGGTAAAAATTACCGATCATTGAAAAATATATCCTGTCATTTCGGGTGTGCCCTAAGCTCCGCCTTCACCGTCGTCGGGCGGCACCCCGGATCAAGTTGGAGGTGATAGGGAGGGAGAATGCGAGGTGGGCTGGCATCACCTCCGACAGTCGGGTAGCGCAGTCCTCAATGACGCTGATCCGCCTTTCGCTGACCGATTTTCGCAATCACGCCGGCGCGGATCTGGCGGCCGAGGCGGGACTGGTCGTGCTGCACGGCGAAAATGGCGCGGGCAAGACCAATATATTGGAGGCGATCTCGCTGCTCGCGCCGGGGCGCGGGCTGCGGCGGGCGCCTTTGTCCGACATGGTGCGCGACGGGGCGGGCGGGGGCTTTGCGATCTTTGCTGAGGTTCAGGCGGGAGGCGATCTGCCGCCGGTCGCGTTGGGGACGGGGATCGAGCCCGCGCATCCCGGGCGCCGGCTGGTGCGGATCAACGGCGCCGCTGCCGCCGCCGCCTCGCTCGGCGAATGGATCGCGGTGCTGTGGCTGACCCCGGCGATGGACCGGCTGTTCGTCGAGACCGCGGGAAACCGGCGGCGCTTCCTTGACCGGCTGGTGCTCGCGCTCGACCCGCGCCACGCGCAGCACAGCAACCGCTATGATGCGGCGTTGCGCGCGCGCGGCAAATTGCTCGCCGACCTGGCCACGGCCGACCAGCAATGGCTGACCAGCCTGGAGGCGCAGCTCGCCGAGCATGGCGCGGCGATGGATGCGGCGCGGCAGCATATGCTCGCCGCGCTCGCGGCCGAACTGGCCGGGCAGCCCGATGCGCCCTTCGCGCGGCCGCTGCTGACGCTCACCGACAGCGACGGCGCCGCACGGGCGGCGCCTCACGACCCCGAAGCACTCAAGGCGCTGTTCGCCTCGCGTCGCCGGATCGACGCCGCGGCGGGCCGCGCGACCGCGGGGCCGCACCGCGACGACCTGTCTGCCGTTCATGCCGCGACAGGGCGCGCCGCTGCGCGCTGTTCGACCGGCGAGCAGAAGGCGATGCTGCTGTCGCTCATTCTGGCGCACAGCGATTGCGTCGCGCGGTTGCGTGGGGCGCGGCCGGTGCTGTTACTCGACGAAGTCGCGGCGCACCTCGATCCTCTCCGTCGCGCCGCGCTGTACGATCGGTTGGCCGGGCAGGGCGGGCAGGCGTGGCTGACCGGGACCGAAGCGGCGCTCTTCGCCGACATGCCGGGACCGGTGACGCGCTTTCGTATCGCCGGCGGACGGATCGCCGCGGGCTGACCGCGACTTGCTCCGCGCGCTGCGCCGTGCAATAGGCGCCGGCCCCGCGCAGCGCCCGACCGGCACAGGAGCATCCCATGATCAGCGACGCCACCGCGCTCGGCCTCGATTTCGGGACCACCAACACCGTCGTCGCGCTCGCCGACAGGCAGGGCGGATCGGAGCTTGTCGAATATGCCGGGGACGAGGCGACGGGCGCAGTGTTCCGTTCGGCGCTCTGCTTCTGGGAAGAAGAGCGCGCCTGGCAGGGCGTTGCGCACGAGGCGGGGCCGTGGGCGATTGCCGAATATCTCCAGTCGCCGCTCGACAGCCGCTTCGTCCAGTCGTTCAAGAGCGTCGCGGCGAGCCCGTCGTTCGAGCGCGCGATGATCTGGGGCAAACCCTATCGCTTCGAGGATATGGGCCGCCTGTTCCTCCAGCGGCTGGTCGCGCACGCCGGCGGGCGGCTCGACACGCGGCCGCGCCGCGTCGTCGTCGGGCGCCCCGTCGAATATGCCGGCGCGCGGCCCGACGCCGCGCTCGCGCGGCAGCGCTACGACCTGATGCTCGCCGCCTTCGGGGTGGAAATCTATTATGTCCACGAGCCGCTCGGCGCCGCGCACAGCTATGCGGCGCGGCTGACCGAACCGGCGACGATCCTCGTCGCCGATTTCGGCGGCGGCACCACCGACTTTTCGATCGTCCGCGTCGCTGCGCCGGGCAGCCCGCGCCGCTGCGTACCGCTCGCCTCTTCGGGGATCGGGATCGCCGGCGACCGTTTCGACTACCGGATCGTCGATCGCCTGATCCTCCCGCTGCTTGGCAAGGGCGGCAATTACCGCTCGTTCGACAAATTGCTCGAGATACCGGGCGGCTATTTCGCCGAGTTTGCTGACTGGTCGCGGCTGGCGCTGATGCGCAATCGCCGGACGCTCGACGAACTCAGGCGGTTGCAGCGCGACGCCACCGATCCTGCACCGATCGGCCGGATGATCGCGCTGATCGAGCATGAGCAGGGCTTTCCGCTGTACGACGCGGTCGGGCGGCTCAAGCGGGCGCTGTCGGATGTCGAGGCGGCCGAGTTCCGTTTTAGTGGCGACGGCGTCGACATTGCCGCCGAGGTGCGCCGCAGCGATTTCGAAGGCTGGATCGCCGACGACCTCCGCCGCATCGAAGCCGCGATGGACGCGGCGCTGGCGAAGGCAAGCGTCGACGCCGCAGGCATCGACCGCATCTTCCTGACCGGCGGCTCGTCGCTGATCCCGGCGATCCGGGCGCTTTTCGACCGCCGTTTCGGTGGCGAGCGGATCGCAACGGGCGGCGAACTGACCTCGATCGCGCACGGGCTGGCGTTGATCGGTGCCGAGCCCGATCCGTCCGAATGGACGGCCTGACTAGAGCTTTTGCCGTTCGCGTGCGCGCCGGAATCCTTCGCGGGCCGTGCAGCGATCGAGCCAAACCTTCGTCGCGTCGCCCAGCACATCGCCGGCGTCGAGCGTCGTCGCGAGGAAGGCGGCATAGCCGATCACGATATCGGCCGCTGTGAAACGCCCCGCGACGAGCCATTCGCGCCCGTCGCCGAGCGCGGCCTCGATGCTCCGCGCGCGGCCGCCGAAAAAGGCCTTATAGTCCGCGACCGCCTGTGCGAGCCGCCGCTCCTCGGGTTCGACGCGCGTGTAACGGAGCATGATCGCGAGCGGAAAGGTCAGCGTCGCATCGCTGCGGTGCAGCCAGTTGCGCCATTCCCAATGGTCGGGCTCGTCGCGGCGAACCGCGAGATCGGTCCCTTCGGCGATGCGTTCGCAGATCGCCGCCGATTCGGTCATCAGCCGCCCGTCCTCGACCCAGCCAGGCACGGTCATCAGCGGGTTTACCGCGCGATAATCGGGCTCGAACGCGCGCGGCGGGAAGCGGAGCAGGCGCAGGTCGACGTCGATGCCGGCTTCCTCGACCGCCCACAGGCAGCGGAGCGAGCGCGCGTCGGCGCAATGATAGAGGATCGGGAGTGTCATGCGGTGATATCCTTCATCCGCTCGATATGCAGGCGATGCTCGCGCCACGCGATGAACAGCCCGCTTGCGATGATCAAGGGCGCGCCGATCCACGTCGTGTCGGCAGGCAAGGTGCCGAAGAACCACCAGCCGCAGGCGATCGACCACAGGAGGCTCGAATAATCCATCGGCGTCACGACCGAAACGGGCGCAAGCCGGAGCGCGCCGGTGAGCGACAATTGCACCACCGCGCCCAGCAGGCCCAATCCGATGAGCAATCCCCATTCGCCCGTGCTGTGCGGCGTCATCACGAAGGGGAGGGCGATACCGAGGGGAACCAGCGAGAGGAGGCTGAACCAGAAGACGATCGTTATCGCATTTTCGGTGCGGCCGAGATCGCGGACCTGGATGGTGATCAGCGCCGTCATCACCGCACCGCCGAGCGCGATCAACGTACCGAGCCCGTGGTCGCCCTCGAAACCTTCGTACAGCAGCGTCGTCGGGTTGAGCACGACGAGCACGCCGACGAAGCCGACGATCACCGCGCTCCACCGCGCCGCGCCGACCCGTTCGCCGAGCAATGCCGCAGCGAGGAAGACGCAGATGATCGGTACCGACAGGTTGATCGTCGTCGCCTCCGCCATCGGCAGGAAGATCATGCCGCCGAAATTGAGCGCCATGCCGGTCAGCCCCATCGCGGCGCGGCGGGCGTGCACGCCGATGCGCTGCGTCGCAAAGCTGCCGAGGCCGCCGTGCGTCAGCGCCCAGAGCATCAGCAGCGGCAACACGACCGCCTGCCGCCAGAACAGGCTTTCGACGATGTGGATGCCGGCTTCGGCGATATATTTGACCAGCACGAACATGACCGACAGGCTGAGCATCGCGAGCAGCCGGAGCGCGATTCCGCCCAGATAATGCTGCGGCGGATGGGAGGCGGTTGCGGCGGTCATGGGCAGCCCCGCGCATATCAGCCCCGCGATGCTTTGCAAGCTATGCAATTTCGCTGCGCATAACCCTTGCTCCGCTCCGCCAATCGGGCTACGGGCGCACTCCGGCCTAGGGGTATAGCTCAGTTGGTAGAGCATCGGTCTCCAAAACCGAGGGTCGCGGGTTCGAGTCCTGCTGCCCCTGCCATTATTTCAATGGTTTAGCCGAGAAGGGTTGAGGTTGAGCAGTGTGCTCCCTCTCTGGATAATCACCAGATAAGCGCCAGAATAATATGCGGGCCGAAAGCGCGCGGTCTGAAATAATTTCTCAAAAGCGCCCCCGGCACTAACCATCAAAACCTACGAAACCCCTTTGCCGCCGCCGTGCCAAGAGCGCCGTTAGTGCCAATAGGTCACGCTACCGATCCAGCACGAACCCCGCAGGCGGCGGATCGAGGACAAAGCCATCAGGGAGGCCCGAGGGCTTGGCGCTGCGACGCTTCCGCTCGGGCCGCACGTCGTCCAGCGGCTCCCCGCCGAGGACGTGCGCTTTCGCTTCCTTGCGGGCCGCCGTGACGGCCGTGCGGATTTCTTCGGCCTGATCCTCTTTCGCCATCTCCCGATATTCCGGCGTAGCCATCAGCTCGCCGATCCACTTGCGGGCGAGGCTTCCGGCAATGGGCTGGAGCTTGTCGTATTGCTCCGGCGTCATGTCGCCCTTGTTGGGTTTCGAGATGGTCGCCCCGACGCGCAGCGCCTCATTCGTGATCGGGTCTTTCTTGTCGGTGCTGGTCCAGATCGGGGAGATGATGTCGGGGCCGACGCCGCCCTCGCTGCTCATCGGCCGTCCCCAAACATCACGTTTCGGCAAAAGGCCGTCAGACATGCCTGGCATCCTTGTTTCAGGCGAATGCGGCGGCGCCGAACGCCGGGGCGAACGCCGCGCGGTAGAATTTGGCGAGGGCCATAATTTCGGGGGTCGCCATGTCGGCAGCGGTGTTGAGCGTCTGCATCAGCTCGGCAGCGTTCGACGACGGCAGCAGCTCGGTCGCGATTTCCAGAAGGCCAATCGACTGCGCCGCCCAATCATTGGCGCAATCGTCAGCGTCACAGTCGGCATAGACTTTGGCGAGGTGGCTACAGTGATCGGCGGCCAGCAGCAGCGCATCGGGAACGCCCTGCGAGGCTGCTAGGCGGGCATAGGTCAGGCCCTCAAGGGATGCGACGATCTCGTCAGCCTCTTCATTGATGACCATTTGGCGGGCGGCGTAGGAAAGCCGGAACTGCGCCTGAGCATCGCCAGCAGCGGCAAGGCGTAGGTCCGCAACATGCTGGCGCGTGTCGTCGCCGACGGAATCGTCGTGGGCTGTGAGCATTGAACTCTCCGCGATGTAGGGGACGGCTGCGACCGGCAGCGGAATAGCTGGCGGGGTCTCGGCGACAGTGACGGCTAACCAGCCGCAGCCTCGCGAATTATAATGGGGCAACTAATCGAAAATGTCAATCATTCAGGCGAATTCAATCGTCACCTTCGATTTGTCGGCTAAGGCTGAACCGGTCAGACGAACTGCGATGCCAGAAACGCCAATCCTGCTGTCCCGAGGGCGATCCCCGTCGCATTCGCGGCCGGAGAGAACCATTCCAGAGTTGGGGTCTTGCCAGCGCTTTCAGCCTTGCGCTTTGCCTCATCGGCTCGGAACCAGAACACCGCCGCGCTTATGGAGGCCAGCGCTGCGAGCACGTAGGCCATGTTTACCATTGCTTGCGCGAGGTTGGGGCTGCCATCCATAGGATCGGTTTGTCGCCGATCAGCGCGAGCGCGTCAATAATCGGCCTGGCACTGTGCTAGAACGGGATCGAGCCTCAGGACAGGCGCGGTTCCACGCCGCAACGATGGCGTTCGCCTGCGAGAGGATTACGTCGTGATCGCTTCGGACAGGCTTTGGTTGGACCGGGGGCGGGTTTACCGCTCGCGCCACGGTGTCACGGCTGAGTCCAGTCGCCTCCGCAACCTCAGTGATGATGCTCTTCGGACGCCCGACAGGACGTTGCGGCAATTGTTCCGCATTTTGCGTGACAATTATTTTGGCGGCTTCGCGTCGCGCTTCAAGCAATTCCGCGTACCTGCGAATGTGCTGGTCCCGCTGTTCCTTCGTCAGGTCGAGCCGGTGAGAAGGGCTTAGAACTTTCTGGCGGGGAATCCTGTGAACGCCGCCTTCTCGCAGTTGCCTTGAGCGAGGATAATCCAATTTATCGCGAATGACCTTTTCCGATCAAGGAAATCACCGGTTTCCCGGTCAACATAGAAAAGATCGTCTCCCTGATCATCCTCCGACATGCGGAAGATGATCTTAGTTTCGCGAACGTCTTGAATCTCGGAAGTGGTGCTGCAATCGCCAGAGCACCACCGGTTCTTTTCCAGATCAATCCTCAGAACGAGCTGCACTGCGCTGCGGGGCTTATCAAGATCAAGAATTGCCCCCGCCGTTGAAGTCCCGCTGCAAATCAAATTGAATGCGGCAATGGCCGCGAGCATTTGCGTCATTCCGGCACCGTTACCCCGACGCGACCAGCGCGGCGCGTGAAGTCGGCGCCAGCGTCGGTAAGCGCCTTTTGCATCTTATCGATGGAATCGCCATCGACGGGGTTGCCACCCTCAAAGCGGGCAATGGTCACGCGGGATATGCCGCATCTTTCGGCAAGATCGGCAGCGCGCCAGTTAAGGCCCGCACGGGCCATTTTGCATTGGTTCGGTGTCATGGCTTTACACCATATAAAGATATGGGCTTGACGGCAAGGGGGTTAACCATTTACACCATGTAAAGCCAAGGCCAGAAGCCAAGGCGCGCCGAGGTCGGGATTGCAGTCCCAACCCCGGCGCTAATCGAAACCCTTATTGCGAAGGGATACGACTATGAAAGCTGATAGCACCCGTGCGCCCGATGGCGCCACCACCTTAACTACGAAAGAGGCATGGGAAACCGCTTTTGCGGCATGGGAAGCGGCGAAGGTCGCGGCCGACGATGCCCACGCGGCCCACGCCACCGGTTGCGATGAAGCGGGCGCCCTTAGCGCGTCCGATCCCGATGCACCCGCCGCGATTAAAAGGCTGGCCGCGCTGGCGGAATCGACGGGAAGCGCACAAGCCGAGACTTTCAAAGCGGCGATCCTGACCCCCGCTCCAGACTTCGCCGCCGTGCTTTGGAAAATGACGGCGCTCTATGGTGAAGGCGACACCGGCCCCGATGACGAGCATTCGGCGGCGTGGCGGATGGAATATCCCGGCGCGGTGATTGCGGACCTTGAGCGCCTGCAATCCGACTTCGCCGCGGCATGGCTGAAAAGCTGGGTCAAGGATGGCGGCAGCGTCGTGATCGACACGGACGGCAAGGCGCAGGTCGGCTGGGTCGTTTATGACCTCTCCCCCGCCTTCGTCGAGCCGCACCCGACGTGGCCTAACGAAGTCCGCGAGACGAACGCGCTGTTCAACACGGCGCACCACGATGCGACGATGAAAGCCCGCTACGAGGCGCTGCACATGGTTCCGGGCGGCGCCAACATGGTGAAGGCCCATATGCGGGCCGAGGGCATCCGCGTGGCGGTTTACAACCGGGAGCAGGACCAGTGAGCGCGGTCGTCGTGAAGCTGCCCACGGCAGCGCCGCGCAAGGTCTGCAATGGCCGTTGGAAAGAACAGCGGGCCGCAGCGAGGGCCTTGAAGGATCAAGCCGCCCACCGTTTTAGCCACCGCCACCCCTACGAACGGGAGAAAATGCGGGAGGTTGAGGTGATGGCCGATTACCTCGCAACGCACTCGCTAACCGAGGAACGGCTCGCGATTTATGCCATCGTCAAAGCGCTCGGGGACGATATTGCCCTTAGGGCGCTCGCTGCCAGCAATCGCGACCGTGGCGCATCCAGCCTGATCAGATTGGCGATGGCGAACGGCGAGCAACGCTATTGGCTCAACCAGTTGCTCGAAGATCGGGGGCTTGTATGAGCGCCCGCCATGAACCGGGCAGCGCCGCAATGACGGCATGGGGCTGGGCCGTTTGTCTCGGCACGTCATGGCTCGCGATCCAGACCGTGGGCCTTGCCTTTGCGGTGCTGAAATGAGCGCGCTTCTATGGCACAAGCGGGGGGCTTCACGGCTCCCCGCCGACATCGCCCTGGCACTCATCCCGTCGCTGCCCCGTCAGCATCTTGAGCGCCTTGTTCAGCAGCTTATCGACCGCATGGACGAAGCGGACGGCGATCCCGATCTTGAGGAAGCCGACGAGGACGAGAGCGGCAGCGAAGATGATTGCTCGCGGACTGTCCACGACGGCCCCGGCTGCCCGATCGCTGATTGCGATATGGGCATTGACGACGGCCCGCACGACGGCGAGGCGGACCTAGCCCCGGCATTCGACTACGGAGAGGACCAGACGGTAATCCCGCTCTGGCAGATGAACCCGTGAGCGGCGCGGTTGTGAGGCTGCCCACGGCAGCACGTCGCCAAGTCGCCCAGCGGTGCAACAAAGAGGCGCGCGCGGCGAAGTAGGCCCTTCGGGACCAGCATAGCCACCGCTTTTCGTACATGCTGCCCCGAGAGCGGGACGTAGCGCACCTTGCCGACTTCATAGAGGCCAACCCGCTGTCGGCTGATCGCCGCATCCCTATGGCGCTCATCAGGGCGCTTGATCTGGACGATGACGCCCGTCTGAAAGTCGCGATTGATGTTGTCGGCAACGAGACGGCGGCTCACGTCGTGGAGCTGGCTTTCGCGGATGCGAGCAAAGTGCTGCATATCTCCAGCATCCTGCGGCGCCGGGGGCTTTTGTGAGCGCCCCGGCTCCCGGCCTGTGCGCGGGGCTTGTCGAGCGCATAGACGCCTTTCTTCGGGAAGCGGATATGCCCGTCAGCGTCTTTGGTATTGCGGTGGCGCGCGACCCCCGGCTGGTTAGCGATCTTCGGAACGGTCGCGAGGCGGGTGCTACGCTGGTCAGGCGCGCTGACTGCTTCATGCACCAGTGGCACAGGGACTACGAGGCAGGCCGCGTGCAGCGCGTCGGTGATCGCCGATTTCAGCGAGCGAAGCGTTGAGCGTTCTTCGATATAGGTAAGCGGCAGTTACCTATTCGGGCGGCGGGTTTCGGCTCGCCGCCCGTTCCACTTAACGAAGTCGTCGAAGCCTAAAAACCGAGCAGTGGGATATTCCACTCGCCTGCTTTGAGGACGCGGACCTCCACTTCCACCACGAGATGAACCTCTTGGGGGTGGTCCGTCTGAGGTTGTAACAATCTCCCAGTCTTAACGTCTAAGGCTGCCACGAGGCTGTCGCTCTCCATCACGCAATATAGCGGGGTGTGGTCGTGCAGATATTTCACATCTACCGCCTTGTCGGGCATCTTCAGCGCATCGCACAGCATCTTGATTCGCCCATCAAGGTCTCCTCCATTTAAAAGCAGAGACCCGGGATCCTCCTGCCGAAGAAAAAGCACTTTAAGTGAGCAATTTAAGTCCAGCGCCTTGGCGACGAGCGGCATGTAGTGTCGGCCGTCGCGCTCGATTGGCTCGCACAAATCCACAAACCCCTCCTGAATAGGATACGAAGGATCGCGATCGGTGCTAAATGGACTCCTGGGTGTACCGAGAAACCGCTCAGGATGTCGCGCCACAATTGCAGTGGAACGCAGGCGACGCAGAGCTGTGTGGGTTTCCCAGAGGAGCTTCAATTGCGGATGGAATGCCTCTCGGATTTTGCACACCCAATCCGGTCGCGGCTTGTTAGCGCTCGGAGGCAACTGTCCATGATAAACAAGGTGAAACCTCATACTTGCCGCCTCAAAAACGAGTGGTTGCGAAGGATGCTCTGTCATCCCACCACGTTATCGAGATACGAAGCATAAAAAACGCGATGGTGCCAATATGGAAAAGTTGGCGCTGCCAACGTCTGTCTACAGGACTGGTCTACGGATGATCGCAAACAAGCCTGAATCTCAGATGTGACCCGCCGGTTTCATCCTAAGAAAATTGGCCCAATGCCGGATGCGAGTTGGTACGCCCAAATGCGCGGAAGCGCCTTCATACTTATCGAGCAAGGTTATTCGCGGCTCAGTTTACAAGAGCGTCTCGGGCTAGGTAAGGCCGCAGCGAAATATTATATTCAGGCGTTTCGCGACAAGCTTAGGTTACAGAGTATCCCGCTGCCGCCGTGCCGATGCGGCGGACCTCACAACCATTTGGGTTACTGCATAGAGAAGAGGCACGGGTGCCCGACCGGCATAAGGCCGATGCCAACTGATTTCGTGATGATAGCGCCAACGCTGACTCGCGCCGGGATCATGCGTCATTACCAAACCAGTCGGCCAACGAGAGATCGTTGGCTGAGGGAAGCGCCAGACATCAAGCCGCGCAGGATATTCACTCGCTCTCTCAAGCCGGGAAGCCAATCATCCTCGCGTCTGCGCGATAATCTCTATCGCGAAATTGATCGCCTCATTCCCCTCGGATTGGCGGAAGACATTAGAGCGGATGCGATTTCGGACATCTATCTCGCCGTCCTTGACGGTACCCTATCGCGTGATCAAATCGCCGAGGGTGGGCGTAAAATTTTGAACCGTGTTGTCGATTTTTGTGGGTTAGGGCGCCATAGCCCTGTCAGTTTAGACATCAAGTACCTTGACGACGGCACAACGTACGTGGACTCCCTTGAAGATGAGGAAGCGTTAGCCGCTTTTGAGCGCATTTTCGACGACGAAGATTGGTAATGGCAGTTCAGGCCCGGCAGAAGCCCCACGATTGGGTGATCGATCGCCTGCCCATCTGCGTACATTAGAATGATTGGCCAGCGGAACCACGGTGGCGGCAAGCAAAAGAGCGATAATCATTCGTGGCCGTTAGCCTGATCGATTGACGTTCGCAGCCCTTCCGGCGTGACCCGCCACAGACGCTTGGCTGAACTGCCCGGCCGAGGATGCAATTGCGCTGGTGCGGAAATACCCAGCGAGCAGACTTGTTGTCGATCGGACGGATGAGCCATGGTTCAAGAGGAAGAGCGTTGACGGACCGACACTGCTCTAATGTCCGAAATGGGGTGGAAAGCGGACGGTTGCGGTCGGAATGATGTGGTTAGGATGTAAAGATGCAGGGGAAACAATTTCCCATCTCCTAGTTGTCTGGCTATTCTGGCCTCCATGCTGGTGGATGAAAAGGACGCAGGGGGACGAAGGCTGTCTACTGCCGACGCAACACGCGCTCGCATTTTGACCTCCGCTCAGCACGCGTTTTCCTCGCGGGGTTATGGGGACGTGGGCCTGAGAGCGATTGCCGCGATGGCCGGTTGCGACACGACCCTCATTCAACGCTACTTTGGACCCAAGGAGCGTCTATTCGAGCGTGCGCTGGCAGAGACACTCAACGTGGGGCCACTTCTCGACGGACCGCGCGAGACCTTCGGAGCACGAGCCGCCGCCTTTTTTGGGCGTGAACGCGGCACCGACGTTCAACCCGTCCAAATGCTGATCTTTGCAACGTCCGACCCCACTTCGCGCGCCATCGCACTTCGTCTCATGGAACAGCAGGTTGTGCAGCCAATCGCCGATTGGTTGGGCGGTTCTGCTGCGAGGAAACTGGCGGTTCGCATATCAATGATCTGTAGCGGATATTTTTTGTACAGCCGCATACTCAACCTAGAGCCCGAAACCGCTGATGCTGGTGACATGACAGATCAATGGTTAGCCGAACAACTGCAGATGGTTGTCGAAAGCTCCCACTAGCCACGCTCCCCACATGCGCTTATGTCCACACCTGTGGACACGATTCGTGTGGCGAACAAAGTTGGGGAGAATGCGAAAATGAGAGCCATCGAATTTAACATCGATGTGACGCCCGCTGTCGAACTTGGGGAGGACGCGCACATAGCCGTCACCGTGACGCTGCCCGATCCCTCAACCATGCCGTCCCCACCTATCGTTTGCTTTGCCAAACCCGGCGGTGGTTATTCCCGCGGTTATTACACGGTTGATCTACCCGGTCCCGCTCGCGGCGCGCAGGCGGATTGGCACGCACAGCGCGGCTGGATTTTCGTCTCTGTCGATCATCTCGGCGTCGGTGACTCCAGCATCCACGACGCCGCAAAACTCGACTATACGACGACGGCCGCCGCCAATATGGCGGCAGAGACGGAAATATTGCGTCTTCTGGCCGAGGGCGCATTAGTCGAGGAATTTCCAAAGATTATCGATCCGGTCAAAATCGGTATCGGCCAATCGATGGGAGGCTGTCTGACTATCATCCAGCAGGGACGCTACCACTGCTACGACGGCATTGCAGTGCTCGGCTATTCAGCGGTGCATACTCATCCACCCGTGCGCCCTGGGACAGAACCGATTGTCGCGCCATGGCTGCCACGCGACACGCTGCTTCACGGCGCTGTTCCCGTTGTGGTGAACGCGGGGGCCGTCCAGCGCTTCAAAAGCAAGATGGCAATAGGGGGGGATGCCGCTTCAGCGGTAGCCGAGCATCCGATGCTATGGGGATTTCATTTCGCCGACGATTATGATGCCGAAATGAAATCAATCGCGCTGGTCGACCTTGCGCGGTTCTTTCACATCCATGACCCAGCCAGACAAGTGGGCGTCGTCTGCCAACCGTGGGGATCATTAACGACGCCAGGAGCGGTAGCTCAGAGTTGCCTAACGCCAGGAGCGGTTGCGCCTGAGGCTGCTGCAGTCACCGTGCCGGTGCTCGTCGGGATGGGTGAACGAGACACGACAGCGGATGTGCCAGGTGAGCCTCGCGCTTATCGATCATCACCCTCTGTCGACATCTTTGTCTGCCCACGGATGAGTCACATGCATAACTTTGCAGCCACGCGCGGCTTGTTTTGGGAGCGTATCGCTCGATTTGCCGATTGGGCCGCTTTCTACAAGATGAGCAGATAAGGCGCGTCCCAATGAGTGCCGGATATGATGAAGCGCCGCTTACGGTCCGCAATTGGTCGTTTCCTGCCATGAGGCTAATTTCCGCTTAGGTGCTGCCCAACCTCTCCGCTAGTTTCAACTTAATGACCGCACTTTATGGGCGCGGCTTCTTTTGTCCGGTTGACTCAATTCTCGCGAAGCATATCATTCTACAAAAGAGCTTCCTCTTGCGTAGCCATACCTAGAGGACGGAAAGGCCTCGCTCCACCGGCGGGGCCTTTTTGCTCTCCTTGATCGGCAACCGATCCCGCATTCCAGCGTTACCCGACCGCGCCCGTCCTCCTGTCTTCTGATGGGCGCTGGGCTAAACTGATCCCCGCCGGGCAAACGTCTCTCCGGCGGGGATTTTTAAAGCAACCGAACCCGACATCACGCGTTCCCCCATCGCTCCTCCAAAGCACCGAGCCGGATCGCTGTTAGCAGTCTTCTCGACGATCCGCTCCGACCCCGCCCGGCCTCGTGTCTGGCGGGGTCTTTGGTGTGCGCGAACGATAATACTCTCAATTTGAGGATTGTTTCGCTTGCCAACCGTCCGATGATAACCGACGCTTGCTCTGGCTGGTCGGTGAGGATCAGCGTGCAATAGGCACCCCCTTCGTGGGGTGATCGGCGTGCAAAAAGGACCCCTTCATCCCGGGGATTTAGTCGGCCGACTGGTTTTGATCAGTTGGCGAGAACGGGATGTTGATCGTGGAGACAGTGGTTCGGATTCGGCGTGAGCATGCAGCGGGTAAGGCGATCAAGGCGATCGCTCGTGACCTTCGTTTGTCGCGGAAGGTCGTCCGCAAAGCGATCCGGTCGCCGGAGGCGGCGTTCAACTATCAGCGCAAAGTCCAGCCTTTACCGCGGATTGGCCCCTATCAGGAACGGCTCGATGTGCTTCTCGAGGAGAACGAGGCGCGAGGTCGCCGCGACCGGCTGCGGATGACGCGTATCCATGATCTGCTTGCGCGTGAAGGGTTCGAAGGTTCCTATGACGCGGTGCGCCGCTATGCGGCGCGCTGGCGTGCTGCGCGTCGGAAGGATGCCGGCGAAGGTGCACCGGCGTTCATCCCGATGACCTTCCAGCCCGGCGAGGCCTACCAGTTCGACTGGAGCCATGAGGATGTGGAGATCGCCGGCAAGCCGATGCGGATAAAGGTTGCGCACGCTCGTCTCTGCGCATCGCGCACGCCTTATGTCCGGGCCTATCCGCGTGAGAGCCAGGAGATGCTGTTCGATGCCCATGCTCGGGCGTTCGCTTTCTTCGGCGGCGTGCCCCGGCGCGGTATCTACGATAATATGAAGACGGCGGTGACGAGCGTGTTCACCGGCAAGGAGCGCGTGTTCAACCGCCGCTTCCTGATCATGACCGATCATTACATGGTCGAGCCGACGGCCTGCTCACCAGCAGCGGGATGGGAGAAGGGCCAGGTTGAGCAGCAAGTCCAGACGATCCGGGGCCGCTTCTTCCAGCCGCGGCTTCGGTTCGCCAGCCTGGCCGAGCTCAACGGGTGGCTGGAGGCGGAGTGCCGACGCTGGGCCGAGCATCACGCCCACCCCGAGCGCAGCGACATCACCGTCGCCGAGGCGCTGGAGATGGAACGACCGGCCCTGCAGCCGATCCTGGCACCGTTCGACGGCTTCCATGAGAGCGAGCATGCCGTCACCGGCACCTGCCTCATCAGCTTCGATCGGAACCGCTACTCGGTCATGTCGACGGCCGCGCGCCGGACCGTGCAGGTGCGTGCCTATGCCGATCGTATCGTCATCCGTTGCGGCGAAGAGATCGTCGGGGAGCATGAGCGCCACTTCGGTCGGAACCGCACCATCTACGATCCTTGGCATTATCTGCCGGTCCTCGCGCACAAGCCCGGCGCGCTCCGTAACGGGGCGCCGTTCCAGGACTGGGATCTGCCGCCCGCGTTGCATCGATTACGGCGAAGGCTCGGCACCGGGGACGAGGCGGATCGCAGGTTCGTGCGGGTCCTCTCGGCGGTGCTCACCGATGGCCTGGAGCCGGTAGAGGCTGCCGTGCGCGAAGCGTTGGCGAACGGAACGGCCAGCGACGAGCTGATCCTCAACATCCTCTCCCGGCGCCGCGAGCCGGCGACACCCCACAGCATCGTCACTTCGGAAGACCGGATGCTGCAGCATCCTCCGCTCGCCGACTGTGCCCGCTATGATCTGCTGCGAGGCTATGATGCAGCGGCATGATATGATCGACACGATGCGCGGCCTCGGACTCAAGGGCATGGCGGCGGCGTTCGACGAGGCGGTCACCACCGGCCTCCAGCGCAAGCGCACCACCATGGAGATACTGACCGACCTGCTCCGTGCTGAGGCGACCCACCGGGATGCAGCCTCCATCCGCTATCGGATGACGGCTGCGAGGCTGCCCGTGGTGAAGGACCTGGAGCGGTTCAGCTTCGAGGGCACACCGATCAATGAGGAGATGATCCGCTCCCTTCACGATGGCTCCTTCCTCCCGCCTCGCCGCAATATCGTGCTGGTCGGCGGCACGGGGACAGGCAAGACCCACCTCGCCATCGCGATCACCGCCAATGTCGTGCGAAGGGGCGCTCGCGCCCGCTACTTCAACACCGTCGATCTGGTGACACGCCTCGAAGAGGAGACCCGGATCGGCAAAGGCGGGACCCTGGCGGCGCAGCTGTCGCGGCTCGACCTGATCGTGCTCGACGAGCTCGGTTATCTGCCGTTCGCCCGCTCGGGAGGGCAGTTGCTGTTCCACCTCATCAGCAAGCTTTATGAGCGGACCAGCGTCATCATCACCACGAACCTCGCCTTCGGCGAATGGCCGACCGTGTTCGGCGATCCCAAGATGACCACGGCGCTGCTCGACCGCGTCACCCACCACTGCGATATCGTCGAGACGGGCAACGACAGCTGGCGCTTCAAAAACCGCAGCTGACAGCCACCTTCGGCGCCTTCAAAAATCTATCTTGCGCTGCGCGCGCCTCCGGTCGGGCTACGCCCGCCCTCCGCCGCACGCAGCGCAAGGCCATCTTCAACAAACCAGCATCATATTATCCGAAAAGGGGGTCCCTCTTCGACGCCGATCGGGGGTCCCTTTTGAACACGATGACGTAATTGCTGCCGTTGTTCCCATTGGGGCGCGACAGCTGCAGGGTACGAGAAATCATCGTAACGGAGGAGCATCGCCATGAAGCACTATGTCGGACTGGACGTGTCGCAAAAGGAAACGTCGATTTGCATCGTCGATGAGGCAGGACGGCCCATTCACCAGGGCCGGGTGAAATCCGATCCGGGCGTGCTGGCGGCGGTCATCTCCAGGAAAGCTCCCAATGCCGAACGCGTCGGTCTTGAAACTGGCGCCATGTCGAGCTGGCTCTGGCATGAACTCAAGCGCACCGGTTTGCCCGTGGTCTGCATCGATGCGCGTCACGCCCATGCGGCCCTGTCCGTTCGCATGAACAAGAGCGACGAGAATGATGCTCGAGGCCTGGCGGAACTCGTCCGAGTCGGCTGGTATCGAGAGGTTGCCGTCAAGAGCGAGGAAAGCCAGACTGCGCGATCCATCCTCGTGTGTCGATCCCGATTGGTGCGAGTCCGACGCGATCTGGAAAATCAGATGCGCTCTATGCTTAAGGAATGCGGCTTGCTCTTTCCACGCGCAGCCGGCGGGCAGTTCCAACGGCGGGTCAACGACCTCATCGCCGATGGCCATGCTCTCGGCTCCATTCTTCGCCCGCTGCTATCCGTGCACAAGCAAACCTGCGGCGAGCTGGAAAGGATCGATCGAACCATTCGCCAGCTTGCGCGTGAGGATGAAACGACGCGGCGGCTGATGACCGTGCCAGGCATTGGCGTCGTCACGGCCCTGACATATCGTCACACGATCGACGACCCGACGCGCTTCCAGAATGCGGCAAAGGTCGGCGCTTATCTCGGGCTCACGCCCCGCCGAAAGCAATCGGGTGAAATGGACGTAACGGGAAAAGTCTCGCGCTGGGGCGACCGGCTGTTGCGCACCTATTTGTTCGAGGCGGCCAGCGTGCTGCTTCATCGAACCAAGCGGTGGTGCTCGCTTAAGGCGTGGGGGCTGCGGCTTGCAAAGCGAAGTGGCATGAAGAAAGCGCAGGTCGCCGTTGCCCGAAAACTCGCTATCATCCTTCATTGCATCTGGGTGGATGGAACCGAGTTCGAATGGGGGAAACGGCCTGCCTGACCGTCATACCTACCCTGAAATTGCAGGACTGACGCCAGACCTGTGATGATCCACCGGGACGGTGGTTGCGGTGACCTCGTTCAAACGGCTGCGGACTTCCAGGACCGCGTTGCGCACGTTGAGGCACCCGACCCGGACATCATCATGAGGCCATGACCTCGAAAAGGACCATGACCCCGGTTCGGATCAATACACAGGCTTGACAGAAACCCGCAATTAAAGGGCCGTTTGACAACAGTCGCGACCAATCTGTTCGAGTAGGCTGTAGGCGTCGGTCCCTGCAGCGCCGGTGCGCTCGGCAACACGCCTCCGGATATTGCTGTTATCGGGAAGGAGATTGTCGAACACGGCGATGACAGGTGCGCCGCGGTAAATAATGCTTCGCAACGGGAGCGAGAGCGAAATCGCAAAACGATGTTCCCAGGCGAGCCAGCTTTCATCGTAGCGGAAGCTGATCGCGCCGCTCGTCTCTTTTTCCAGCTGGCCCGCAAGGCGCCCGTTTATCAGGACGTCGAGCGGGACATGCGTCTTCGTGCGCGCCATATCAGAAGATGTCACCGATGTTTTGCGCTGCCTTGGTGCGGACACTTATCTGCATGTTGAGTTCGAGCGCGGCGAGGACGAGGAGAAGCGTTTCGAGCTTCGTGCCGTCGCTGCCCTGCTCAATACTCGATATAGTCTTTTGGTGCTTTCCGATCATCTCGGCAAGCTGCTGCTGCGAGATGCCCTTGCGGACGCGGGCGTCCTGAATATAGGCGCCCAGCTGCTTAGCGGTTCGTACCATCTGGTTCATGCCGTGTCTCCGGGCTTCTATATACCCTCTAAGGTATAAATACGCAATATACCTCGCAGGGTATAATTTCCTGATATACCCTGTAGGGTATAGTCTGCACGAGGAAGCGAAAATTGAAGCTGGAACGGAAGGGTGTCGCTAGGAGAATATGCTGAGGATAGATTTGTCCCACGAGATCCCAAGGCGTTTGCTATTGAACCACAATGTCCGGTGAAGTGCCACGGCAGCCCAAGGTTCGATTTCTGAAAACTCGAATACCAATTTCCATTTTATTGATATAAAATAATATCTTACTGATAAAACTCGAATCCTGCTGCCCCTGCCAGGCCACCGTCCCAAGGGGACCCAGAGACGCCCAGCGCGTCCCACCAAAAAACAAGGAAATCAGCGGGTTACAGCATGGGCCAGTCCCAGCGCGTCCCGGCTGCCCCCCTTGCAGCCCAAGCCTGTTTTTGTCATTTTGTTGGTAGGAAATCGGGCCCTACCAACAGATTTCGCGCGCCGATCCCGGTTCGAATCCCGGCGCGCGAGAAAGGCAAAATCATGCTCAGCATCGCCAGCGCACCGTCGAAATCGATCGACGCGGCGCAGGGGCCTGTTGCCGGGAGTGCTTCATGCTTACTCATGTATCTGTCTTGCGTCGGTGGCCGAGGCAATGTGTGCAGCGCCGCCTTGCTCGATGGCATCGCCGACGAGGATCAGCGTTGGGGCATCCGCGGCAAACGATCCGGTCGCGAGTTCGAGAAGATCAAGACGCGTCGCCAGCCGGCGCTCGTCTGGTCCGCTGACATTGCAGGAGATCATCACGGGCATGGTTCCGGACATTCCCGCCCGCATCAGACCACGCATGATGTCACCGGCGGCGTCGCGACCCATATAGAAGGCAAGGGTCGATCCTCCGAACGCGAGCGAGCTCCAGTCGATGTCGAGCGCCGCACCGCGCTTGCTGTGTGCGGTGACGAAACGAACGTCACGTGCCACGCCGCGCAGCGAGAGCGATATCCCCGCCGATGCGGCAGCCGCGCAGGCTGCGGTGATACCGGGGCAGATGTGGGCCGCATAGCCTGCATTTTTCAGCGCGCTCACCTCTTCGGCGGAGCGGCCGAAGATCGACGGGTCGCCGCCCTTCAGGCGCACTACGCGCCTGCCGGCTGCGGCGGCGTCGACCAGCATCGCGTCGATCGCGCGCTGGTCCTTCGAATGGCGGGCCGACCGTTTGCCGACGCTGATCGCCTCGGTCCCGGCCGGGATCAGTGCGAGCACGCCGTCGCCGACAAGCGCGTCGTAAAAGACGATGTCGGCGCGCTCGATCAATCGCACCGCCTTCATCGTCAGAAGCTCGGGGTCGCCGGGGCCGGCGCCGACAAGCCATACCATTCCGGGTGCGAAATCGTCAGGCTGCATTGCTGGTCTCCTCGGTCAGGATGCGCGCGAGCGCGGGACGGCAAGAGCCGCAATTGGTTCCGGCGCCGAGCGCGCCGCCGATGGCTGCGACGTCGGCGAGTTTCTGGTCGCGGATCGCCGCGACGATCGTCTTCAGCCCGACGTCGAAGCAGACGCAGATCACCGGGCCGCGATCGACCTGTACGCCCGGCGCGCGGCCGGCGAGCAGAGTGGAGGCGACTTGTGGCGCGGATAGCTGCGCGATCAGCCAGTCGCGGGGGGGCAGTTCGCCGGTTTCGGTGACGAAGAGCGCGCCGGCGAGGCGGCCGTTCGCGACGATGGCGACGCGCCGCGTGCCGCGCGCGGCGTCCTGTGCCTCGATGCGCTCGCCCTTGGGGAGCAGCGCCTCGATGGTCTTGAGGTCGCCATTGCCTGCGACCTCCCACATGACCCCCGCCGGCACCGCGACGCGCGTCGCCCACAGGCAGCGCGGGGTGTCGGCAAGTTCGCGGGCGAGGAGCAGGAAACCGCGCCATTTGGGGGTGACGGCGGCAATTGACGCGGGGGTGCGCTTGAACCCCGGCTGGCCTGACACCGGGTCGACGAGCGGACGCGGCAGCAGCCCGGTGCGGCCGCCGCTCGCCGTGCGGTCGGTCCAGTGGATGGGGACGAAGAGTTCGCCGGGACGCTGGCCGTCGCCGAACCGGACGCGGTAGAGGCTGTCGCCCTGCGGCGTGCCGACCCGCGCGAGCCCGCCGTCGGTCAGGCCGAGCCGAGCCCCGTCGGCGGGATGGACCTCGACCAGCGGTTCCTCGCGATGCCGCGCGAGCTTGGGGGCGAGGCCGGTGCGGGTCATGCTGTGCCATTGATCGCGGTAGCGGCCGGTGTTGAGGGTCAGCGGCCATTTGGCGAGCGGTTCGGGCAGCGGCTTCTGCGCGACGGGAATGAGCCGGGCGCGCCCGTCCGCGGTCGAAAAACGGCCATCCGCGAAGGGATGGTCGCCGCCCCAGCGAAAGGGCTCCATCGCGTCATAGGCGGCATTGCCGCCCTGCGCCTTGCCGGGGAGCGCGAACAGGCGCGCGCCGTCATTGTCATAGGTCGACAGGCGGCAATGCTCGCGCCAGATGTCGGCGGGGCGGTCATAGGCGAAGGCGGTCTTCCACCCCATCCGCCGCGCGACCTCCTTGACGATCCACCAGTCGGGCTTCGCTTCGCCGGGGAGCGGGAAAAGGGCGCGCTGGCGGCTGATCGTGCGGTCGCTGTTCGTGACCGTGCCGTCCTTTTCGCCCCATGCGGCGGCGGGCAGGCGGACGTGCGCAAAGGCGCCGGTATCGGTCTTTTCGGTCACGTCGCTGACGACGACGAAGGGGCAGGCGGCCAAGGCGTCGCGCACCCGGTTCGCGTCGGGCATCGACACCGCGGGGTTGGTCGCCATCACCCACAGCGCCTTGATCCGTCCCTCGCCGATCGCGCGGAACATATCGACGGCTTTCAGCCCCGGTTTTTCCGCCATCGTTGGTGCGGCCCAGAAGCGCTGGACGCGGTCGCGGTTTTCGGGCGCGAAATCCATATGCGCGGCGAGCGTCGAGGCGAGCCCGCCGACCTCGCGCCCGCCCATCGCATTGGGCTGGCCGGTGATCGAGAAGGGCGCCGCGCCGGGCTTGCCGATGCGGCCCGTGGCGAGATGGAGGTTGGTGATCGCATTGACCTGATCGGTGCCCGCGGTCGACTGGTTGACCCCCTGGCTGAACAGCGTGACGGTGCGCGGGGTCGCGGCGAACAGTTCATAGAAATGCCTGAGGTCGGCAGCGGGGACATCGCAGCTGCGCGCCACCGACCACAGGTCATTCCCCTCGCCAAGCTCGCCCCAGAAATCCTCGGGAACCGCGACATGCGCGGCGAGATAATCCGCGTCGACCAAGCCGGCCTCGCGGCAATGCTGGAGCAGGCCGTTCATCAGCGCGACGTCGCTGCCGGGGCGGATCGCGAGGTGCAGGTCGGCCTCTTCGGCGGTCTCGGTGCGGCGTGGGTCGATGACGACGAGCTTGGCGCCCGCCTCGCAGCGCGCCCGGATGCGCTGGTAGACGATCGGGTGGCACCAGGCGGTGTTCGATCCGACGAGGACGAACAGGTCGGCGGCGTCGAGATCGTCATAGGTCGCTGGCACGACGTCCTCGCCGAACGCGCGCATATGGCCGGCGACCGCGCTCGACATGCAGAGCCGCGAATTGGTGTCGATGTTCGCGGTGCCGATGAAGCCCTTCATCAGCTTGTTCGCGATATAATAATCCTCGGTGAGGAGCTGACCCGAGACATAGAAGGCGACGCTGTTCGGGCCGTGGCGGGCGATCGTCTCGCGGAATTTTTTCGCGACGAGATCGAGCGCCTTGTCCCAGCTTGTGCGCTTGGTGCCGATCATGGGCACAAGCAGGCGCCCTTCCAGCCCCACCGTTTCACCCAGATGGGTGCCTTTCGAGCAGAGGCGGCCACGGTTGGCGGGGTGATCGGGGTCGCCGGCGATCCCGACCGTCCGCTCGCCGGTCACCGCCGCGCGAATGCCGCAGCCGACGCCGCAATAGGCGCAGGTCGTGCGGACCGCCTCCGCCATTACGCCGCCGCCTTCAGCGTGCTCGCGCGGCAGATGAGGACGCGGCCGCCGTCGATCTTGACTGGGACCGTCGGAGTGCAGCCCTTGTCCTCGCCGAGCGCCTCGCCGGTCGACAGGCTGATCCGCCAGTTATGCAAGGGGCAGGCGACCGCGCCGCCATGGACGATGCCCTGAGACAGCCGCCCGTGCTTGTGCGGGCAGCGGTCGAGGAGGGCAAAGACCTTGCCCTCGGCGGTGCGGAAGAGCGCGATGTCGTCGCCGCCCTCGACCTGCACGGTGCGGCTGCCGCGCACGGGGATCTGGTCGACCCAGCCGATGTCGAGCCATGCTGCGGTGGTCGTCATGCCGGTTCCTCCTGCGGGGTGAAGCGCGCCATCGGCGCATGATGTTCGGCCTCGGCGCCCTCGGCGCGCTGCGCCCAGGGATCGTCCTGGCTGAAGCTTTGCGAATAGAGGAAGCGGGCGCGCAGCGCCTCGCGGCCCGGTTCGTCGTCGACGATGCGCGCGACGATATGCGCGAGCCCGACGCGCTCGATCCACGGCGCGGTGCGCTCGAGATAGCGCGCTTCTTCGCGGTAGAGCTGGATGAAGGCGGCGCAATAATCCATTGCCTCCTGCTCGGTCGCGACCTTGCAGAGCAGATCGGTGGCGCGGACGTGGATGCCGCCGTTGCCGCCGACATGGAGCTCGTAGCCGCTGTCGACGCAGACGACGCCGAAATCCTTGATCGTCGCCTCGGCGCAGTTGCGCGGGCAGCCCGACACCGCGATCTTGAATTTGTGCGGCATCCAGCTGCCCCAGCTCATCCGTTCGAGCTTGACGCCGAGCCCGGTCGAATCCTGCGTGCCGAAGCGGCACCATTCGGACCCGACGCAGGTCTTCACCGTGCGCAGCGCCTTGCCATAGGCGTGGCCCGAAACCATGCCTGCGGCATTGAGATCGGCCCACACCGCGGGCAGATCCTCCTTCCTGATCCCGAAGATGTCGAGCCGCTGGCCGCCGGTCACCTTGACCATCGGCGCGTTGTACTTTTCGACGACGTCGGCGATCGCGCGCAGCTCTTTGGGGTTGGTGAGCCCGCCCCACATCCGCGGGACGACCGAATAAGTGCCGTCCTTCTGGATATTGGCGTGGAGGCGCTCGTTGACGAAACGGCTCTGCTGGTCGTCGAGATAGTCGCCGGGCAGCGCGCAGAGCAGATAGTAATTGAGCGCCGGGCGGCACGAGGAGCAGCCATCGGGGGTCGTCCAGTGCAGCTTCTGCATCACCTCGGGGATCGAGCGCATATTCTGCGCGACGATCTCGCGCCGCACGTCGTCGTGGCCGAAGCTGGTGCATTTGCACATCGTCTTGGGCCCGCTCTGGACATCGTCGCCGAGGGTCAGCGCGAGCAGATTGTCGACGAGGCCGGTGCAGCTGCCGCAGCTCGCCGACGCCTTGCAGGTGCCGCGCACGGCGTCGAGACTGTGCGCGCCCTTGGCGATGCACGAGACGACCTGGCCCTTGGTAACGCCGTTGCAGCCGCAGATTTCCGCGTCGTCGGAAAGCGCCGCAACGACCGCCTTAGGGTCCGCCGCGCCGCCTCCCGCGGCGAAGGCCTGGCCGAAGATGAGCAGGTCGCGGAGGTCGGAGACGTCCTCCTGCTTCTTGAGCAGGTCGAAATACCAATTGCCGTCGACGGTATCGCCGTAGAGGACGGCGCCGACGATGCGGTCGTCCTTGACGATGACGCGTTTGTAGACGCCGCGGCTGGCGTCACGCAGCACGATATCCTCGCACCCGTCGCCGCCCGAAAAATCGCCCGCCGAAAAGACGTCGATGCCCGACACTTTGAGCTTGGTCGAGGTCACCGATCCGCGATAGCCGGTCGGCTGTTCGACGAGGCCGTCGGCGAGGCTGCGGCACATGTCCCACAGCGGCGCGACGAGGCCATAGACCTGCCCGTCATGTTCGACGCATTCGCCGACCGCGAGCACCGCGGGGTCGCTGGTGACCATATGGTCGTCGACCTGTATGCCGCGCCCGATCGCGAGGCCCGCGTCGCGGGCGAGTTGGGTCGACGGGCGGATACCGACCGCCATGACGACCAGGCTGGCGGGGATCAGCGTCCCGTCCTTGAGTTTCACGCCCTCGACCTTGCCGGTGCCAATGATCGCAGCGGTGTCGGCGCCGGTCAGGATCGTCTGGCCGCGCGCTTCGAGCGCCTGTTTGAGCAGCCAGCCGGCGGCCTCGTCGAGCTGGCGCTCCATCAAGGTCGGCATCAGGTGGATGACGGTGACCTTCATGCCGCGCAAGCTGAGGCCGTGCGCCGCCTCGAGCCCGAGCAGGCCGCCGCCGATCACGACGGCATCGCCGCCGGCATCCGCGGCGGCGAGCATCGTATCGACGTCGTCCATGTCGCGGAAGGCGATGACGCCGGGCAGATCCTTGCCGGGAACCGGGATGATGAAGGGATCGGAGCCGGTGGCGATCAGCAGCCGGTCATAGCTTTCGACGAGCCCGCTGCGCGTCGTCACCGTCCTGGCGGCGCGGTCGATCGCCGCGACGGGGTCGCCCGCGATCAGCGCGATGCCGTTGTCGGCGTACCAGCCCGCATCGTTGATCACGATGTCGTCGAAGCATTTCTCGCCCGCGAGGACGGGGGAGAGCATGATGCGGTTGTAATTGACCCGCGGTTCGGCGCCAAAGATCGTCACGCGGTAGCGGTTCGGATCGCGCGCGAGCAGTTCCTCGACCGCGCGGCAGCCGGCCATGCCGTTGCCGATCACGACCAGATGCTCGCGCGTGTCGGCGTCGGGTTTGAGGGGGCGGTGTTCCATCAGAGCATCCAGTCCAGTTGCAGCCAGAATTTGTCGGTATCGGTGGCGAAAGTGTCGGCGTCGTAGTGGGCGTAGCGGGCGGAGGCGGTGAATTTACCGAGCTTGGCGCTGGCGAGGAGGTCGATCTCGTCGCCGTAGGCGCGGCTGGCGCGGTCGCTGCGATAGTCGTGGTAGACCGCTTGCAGCATCACGGCCTTGAGCGGGCCGACCGCCTTCCAGCCCCAGCCGGCACTCGCATAAAGATCGCGCACGCCGTCGGGCGGGGTGGTGAGGAATTTGTCGGCCCAGCCTTGGAATTTGAACCCGGTGGCGAGCGGGGTCTGGAAGCTGGTGAGGGCGGTGCCGTCGCTCGCGCCCAGCACCTCATACCCCGCGCCAAGCCTCGGCCCGCCAAAGTCGATCGCGACATCGGCGAGATAATAGTCCGCCGCATAATCATTGGGATTGCGGTGCCAGTCGGATTGGCGGGCGTAGCTGAGCTGATACGCGATTTTCGCCTTGCCGAGCGGCTGGCTGCCATCGAGCCGGACGCCATAGCTCTGGCTCGACAGGCGGAAACCCTGCACCGCCGCTTCGTCCTGATCGACCAGATAGGCGAAGGCTGCGAGTTTTCCGGCCGGTGTCGCCACGCTGAGGTTGGCGAAGACATTGTCTCCCGACACCGCCTGCTGCCGCGCCCCCGTGCCGTCGATGCCCCAGATGGTGCGGACGCTCCAAGCGTAAGCGATGTCGGCCTTGACGCCCTTGATAGGCGTCACTTCGGCGCGCACCGCGTCGAAGCTTTGGCCGTTCTGGCGAAAGCCGACGCCGCCGACGAAGCGCTCGTCGTCATAGGCGAGGCGCTGACGCCCCGCAGTCACCGCGAAGGTCGGCGAGGCGTAGCGGAGCTGGGCGCGGGCGAGGGCGATATTGTCGGGATCGGCAACCAGCGGCCGGCTCGCGTTGCCGCGTAATCCGTCGAAATAATCGTCGATGAGTCCGAGATTACCCTGCCCTTCGACAAGCGCCGACCAGCGCCCGGCCTTCGCCTCGACCCCGGCGCGAACGCGCAGGGTCAGGGCGTTGGCGTCGGCGGCGAGGCCGTCCTGATCGACGCTTTCATAACGGAGCCGGGCTTCGCCGAGCGGCTTGAGGGTGACGTCCTGGGCGTGCGCCACCCCGGCCGGCGCCAGCGCCAGCAAGAGGATGAGGGTGCGGGTCATGGTTAGATCCGCACGCCTTCGGCCGCGCCCCAGGTCGCGCGCCACTGGCCCTTGACGAACATCAGCCCGATCAGCGCGACGACCGCCAGTCCCGCAAAGATGTAGAAGCCGGGGCCGAAGCTGCCGCTCCACTGCTTGGCGAAGCCGAGCGACGAGGCGAGGTAGAAGCCGCCGACGCCGCCCGCCATGCCGACGAGCCCGGTCATCACCCCGATCTCGGCCGCGAAGCGCTGCGGGACGAGCTGGAACACCGAACCGTTACCGGTGCCGAGCGCGAGCATCGCGATCACGAACAGGCCGAGTGCGGCGGGCAGATTTGCCGCTTGCGGCACTCCGGCGAGCGCCAGCGCCGCGACGACGAACACCATCATCAGCGCCTTGACCCCGCCGATGCGGTCGGCGAGCGCGCCGCCCATCGGGCGCACCAGCGACCCGGCAAAGACGCAGGCGGCGGTGCAATAGCCCGCCATCACCGGGGTCAGGTGGAACTGGTCGGTGAAATAGATGGGGAGCGAAGCGGCGAGCCCGACGAAGCCGCCGAAGGTCACCGAATAGAAGGCCATCAGCCACCAGGCGTCGGCACTCTTGAGCGGTTCGAAATAGTCGATCAGCTTCTTGGGCGCCGGCGCATTGGGCGCGTCCTTCGCCATCGCAAGATAGACGAAGAAGACGATCGTCAGCGGGATGCACGCGAGGCCGAGCACCGCGTTCCAGCCGAAGAGCTTGGCGAGCCCGGGCGCGAAGAGCGCGGCGAGTACGGTGCCCGAATTGCCCATCCCGGCCAGCCCCATCGCCTTGCCCTGATGTTCGGGCGGATACCAGCGGCTGGCGAGCGGCAGCGCGATCGCGAAGCTCGCCCCGGCAAAGCCGAGGATCACGCCGAGCGCGAGCGTGCCGGCAAAGCTGTGCACGCCCATCAGCCACGCGCTGAACAGTCCAGCGATGACGATAAGCTGGCTGATCGCGCCTGACCGCTTTGGTCCGATGCGATCGACAAGCAGGCCGTTGACGACGCGCAGCACCGCTCCTGCGAGCGTCGGCACCGCGACCATCAATCCTTTTTGCGCCGGAGTCAGGCCAAGGTCTTCCGAAATCGCGGGCGCCAACGGCCCGAGGATCACCCACACCATGAAAGCGAGGTCGAAATAGAGAAAGGCCGCCACCAGCGTCGGCCAATGCCCGCTGTTCCAGAAACCCGATCCGGGCGCCGTTCCGGCTGCTCCGCTTGCTGTCGTCATCGTCCGTCCCCTTGTGCGACGGGCAATAAAAAAGCCGCCAGGACGGCGGCCATGCGGGCGCATCCTGACGGCTTCATTGCCATGTCGGAATGTGGGAAAAGGCTTCCCACCCGCCTCGCGGACCGGCCCCCTCGTTGGAGCCGTCGCCGCTTTATCCTGCCCCGGCAGCCTTGCCGAGTGGTCTTAACCTGCCCGATTCGCCCCTTCGCCGCAAGGTGTTATTTCGCAGGTGCAGCATAAATTGGCGCGGCTCGGAAAATCATTCGAGTCCAGCCAGATAGCCTTGAATGTCGTCGGGATCGAAGGCGCGGCCGTCGAAAAAGCGGTCGCTGCCGAGGACAAGGCGGCCCTGTGTCGAACCCGCGCCGATCGGTTCGTCGAGCCCGCCTTCGAGCTTCGAGCTGGCGCCGGGCAGGGGAGCGCCGGAGCCGGCAAGCGCGGCGCGGTAGACATCCGGACGGAAGACATTGCTGGCCGCAGCGGCTGCGGCGTCGTCGAACGCCACATAGTCCCAGCGGACCATCTGCGAGTAGAGCCACGCGGCCTGGCTGCGCCACGGAAAATTGGCGGCCTCGCGATACTGGAACATGAAGTCGGGATAGTGGATCGGTTCGCCGCCGGGGACAAGCCGGATGCGGTCGGTGATTGCGCGCAGCACCGCATCGCGTGGCGCATCGAGATACTCGGGCCGCGCCAATATGTCGGCGCTTTCCTCGGCCACGCCGGGTTCGACAAAATGTGCGGCTGCGGCATGCAGCGAGCGCACCAACGCTTCGACCTCGCCACGGCGCTCTTCGAGTGCGGTCGCCCGCATCGTGAGCACCTTCTCGACGCCGCGGCGCCAGATTTGGGCGGTCGCAAGAGCGATGTGGCCGACGCCGTTATCGACCGCGATCGAGTTCCACGGCTCGCCGACGCAAATGCCATCGACCTCGCCTGCGGCGAGCGCATCGGCGGCGAAGGGGGGGCTGGTGACGACGATTTCGATATCCTGATCGGGACGAATGCCGACGCCCGCCAGCCAATAGCGCAGCATGTAATTGTGGCTGGAGTAACGATGGACGACACCGAAACGCAGCCGCTTGCCAACGGCCAGCCGGGCGTCGGCGATGAGCTTCATTGCAGTGCCGATCTTGACAGGATCGCCCAGCCCGTCGGCAAGACCGGTCTCCGCCGCAAGTTTCGCCGAGAAGGTGACGGCATTGCCGTTAAGCCCGAGCACAAAGGGAACCGCCAGCGGAACGGCCGGACGGTCGCGTCCGAGCGTGGTTGCGATGGCCAGCGGCGCGATCATGTGCGCGGCATCGGTATGGCCATAGAGCAGCCGGTCGCGGACCGTCGCCCAGGTCATGTCACGGACGAGTTCGAGTTTGATGCCCTCTGCTTCGGCGAAACCCAGTTCGTGCGCGAGGATCGGCAGCGCCGCGTCGACGAGCGGCAGGAAGCCGATGCGGAAGCTCTCGGCGGTCATTCCATGTCTCCCATCAGCGCTTCGCTGGTCACGATCGCCTCGGCAATTTCCGAAATCCGGCGGTTCGTGCGCATCGCCTGCCCGCGAAGCAGGGCATAAGCCCCCGGCTCGTCGATCTGGCGGCGTTTCATCAGGATCGCCTTCGCCTTGTCGATGACCGCGCGTTCGGCGAGCGCGGTCTTGGCGTCGTCGAGTTCGCGCTGGAGGCGTGAGAAGGCCTGAAAACGGCGGACGGCGAGTTCGATCACCGGTTTGATCCGCTGCTTTGACAGGCCATCGACGACGTACGCCGATACGCCGGCGTCGATCGCTGCGCCGGTGGCCTCGGCATCGCTCTGATCGACGAACATCGCGATCGGCCGCGCGAGCGCGCGTGACATCGCGAAGAAGTCTTCGAGCAGGTCGCGGCTCGGGTTTTCAAGGTTTATGAGTACGACTTCGGGGGCTGCTGCTTCGATCTGCGCGGCGAGCGGTCCGACGGGATCGATGATCACGAGATCGTCGAGGCCCGCTTCGCGCAAACCGTCGGATATGACGGCCGCTCGCCCGGCGCTGGTGTCGATGATCGCGATCCTCATGGTCGCGCCTTTACGCTGCAGCGCACAAATCTGCCAGAGACTTTGTCTGTGGCGACATAATCAGCGTCTCGCGTGCTCGCTTGGCGAAACAGGCTGACAAAAGCGAACAGCCTCTAACGGGCCAGACGGCGACGGGCTTCGGAAGAAGCCGCGTCGCCATGCTATGATCAGAACCGGATTGTTCCGCTGATTCCGTAGGTCCTCGGCTCGTTGGCCTGAATACGGTTCGCCGTGCTCCCCGGGAAGGCGCCGTTGTTCAGGCCGAGAGCGGCACCAAGCGGCTGATAGACAGCCAACGGGCGATAATGGGTGTTGGTGAGGTTACGCGCGAAGACGGCGAGCGACCAGCGATCGTCCCGGCCGCTCAGAGACAGTCGAGCTCCGAGAACGGCATAGCCGTCGGCAATCGACTGCGGATTGGCGTCGTTGACGGTGCCGACATATTGGTCGGAGACGAAGGCGACGTTCGCATTGGCGGCCCAGGTGAGGTCGCTCGATCCGATATCGCCGTTCCAGTCGACCGCGAGGCTGCCCGACCAAGCGGGTGAGAAGCTGTTGGGCTTGCCGGTCAGATCCTGCGTGCCGCCGATGCCGGGCAGGCCCGAGGCGTTGGCAAAATCGGTGAATTTGGAGTCGAGATAGGCGAGCGAGCCCGAGACCGAGAAACGATCGCTCGGCGCGAGGACGAGATCGAGCTCGAAACCCTGCTGGCGGAGGTTGCCGGCGTTGCGGACGACGAAGCTGACCCCGTCGAAGGCGCGATCCTGGAAGCCCGCAATGTCCATGCGATAGAGGGTGAGGTTGGCGGTCAGAGCGCGGTCGAGCCAACTCGACTTGATGCCGAGTTCGTAATTCTTCACCGTCTCGCGGTCGAACACGCGGCGTGTCGAGATCAGGTTGCTCTGCGGGTCGAAGGTCGAGAGCGACGGCACGCCGCCGCCCGAATTATAGCCGCCCGACTTGTAGCCGGTCGAATGGGTAGCGAAGAGCATCACGTCATCGGCTGGCTTGTAGTTCAGGCTGACGCGATAGGTGAAGCGGCTTTCCGAAAGACCCGGATAGGTCAGTACCTCGGGCGCGCGGATCGTCTGGGTGAAGGGGCTCGAAACCTGCGAATAGCTGCCGCGCTTGCGGTCGTTGGTCCAGCGGCCGCCGAGCGTCAGCGTCAGCGCGTCGGAGATATAGACATTGCCCTGCGCATAGGCGGCGATGCTCCGCACCTTCTGATACACGTCCTGATCGGTTGCCGCGATCCCGCCGGTGCTCGCATAGTAGGCGGCGCAGGCGGCGCGGCCGGGGCCGGCGGGGACGAGGACGTTGCAATATTGCGTGTCCATGTTGAGCTGTTCACCAAGGGCAAATTTCTCTTCAAAATAATAGAGCCCCGCGACCATATCGAAATGGCCGCCCAGCCATTCGCGTTCGGGCGAAATGAATTGCAGTTCGTGGTTCTGGCTGCCTGAATCGAATAGGCTACGCCGTGTCGCGAGCGGGACGGGCAAGAAGACAATATCGCCATCGAGCTGGTCGTTGGTCCATTTGCGATAGCTGTTGATCAGCCGCAGCGTCGATCCGCCGGCGATGTCGAGCGAGGCGGTGCTCGACACGCCCCAATTCTTGTCCACCAGCCCCGACGCAACCGACTGGTTCATCACGCGGTCGCCCAGGTTGGTGTCGGGTCCGCCGCTGAAGGCGGCCTGCAGGAAGGCGAGGCGCGCGGGCGTCACCGAAGCTGGGTCGAAGTCGAAATTGACGACGCCGTCGCCGTCTAGGCGCGTGAAGTCGCCGCGGACGATCCATTCGACATTGCCGAACTCGGCCTTCACCGTCCCGCGCACCGCGACATCGTCCGATCCGCCATAGGTCTTGCCGTCGAAGACGTTCTTCCACGGACCGTCATACCATTGACCCATCGCCGCAACGCGCGCCGACATATTCTCGCCGAGCGGGACGTTGATATGGCCCGACAGCTTGTAGCGGTCGAACGAGCCGGCTTCGGCCGACACTTCGCCGGAAAATTCGTTGCGGGGAAGGGCGCTGCGGATCGACAGCGCGCCGACGCTGGCGTTGCGGCCGAACAGCGTTCCCTGCGGCCCGCGCAGCACCTCGACCCCGTCGATGTCGAGGAAGGCGCCGAGGATTGCGCCCGAGCGCGGGACATAGACACCGTCCATGAACACCGCGACGCTGGGTTCGATCAGCGTGTTGGCGAGGCTGCCGACGCCACGGATGCCGATGCGCGTCGAACCGGTGTTCGATGAGCGCACCGTCTGGAAATTGGTCGCGACCCGGCCGAGGTCCATGACGGTCAGGATATTCGCGGTTTCCATCGTCTCGCCGCTGACCGCAGCGATCGAGATGGGCACGTCCTGGATATTCTCGGCACGCTTCTGTGCCGTGACGACAATGACGTTCCCCGAATCCTCGGTAGCGGTATCGTCGACGGGAGCTTCCTGCGCCGCGACGGGTGATGCCGCGAGCGCGGTTGCGAGGGCAAAGGGCGTGGCCCAGAGGTACGGACGGATGTTGGTCATTTTCGGCTTCCTCCCAATTGTATTTTGAGGAGGTGCTAAAGGCGCTCAGCGCCCGATATTTCACATTTCACGACAGGTTTTTTGCAATGCGCGCCATCATGCAGCGATTGTGAGCCAGCCGAGCACCATCGCGGCGAGCAGGATGGTTTCGCCGATCATCAGCGCGACCGGCTTCCAGCCGACCTGCACCAGATCGCCGAGGCGCGTCTTCATGCCGATCGCTGCGATCGCGGTGACGAGGCACCAGCGCGATAGGGTGTTTCCTGCATCGGTGAGCGTTGTTGGCAAGGTGACGAGGCTGTTTAGCGCGACCAGTGCGACGAAGGCGACGACGAACCAAGGCAATAACGGCGGGCGCTCGCCGCCCGCAGCACCGGCTGCACGCCGACTGATCTGCCCGGCGACGAGGATGACGGGTAGCAGCATCGCGACGCGCAACAATTTGACAATCGTCGCGGTATCTCCCGCGTCGGGCGAGATGGCGTAGCCGGCGCCGACGACCTGCGCGACGTCGTGGATCGTCGCGCCGATGAAGATGCCGGCGGCATGGTCGCCGAGCCCCAGCGCGCGCGTGATCAGCGGATAGATCACCATGGCTGTCGTCGACAGCGCCGATACTCCGATGACGGTGAACAGGGTTGCCTGTTCCTTCCGATCGTTCGGGGGGAGCGCCGCCGATAACGCCATGGCCGCCGAGGCGCCGCAGATTGCGGTCGCCCCGCCCGACAGGAAGCCGAACAACGGGTTGAACCCCATCGCCCGCGCTGCGAATGTCGAGATCAGGATCGTCGCCGCGACGAGCGTCACGACCATGACCACCGGGCCCCAGCCGAGCGCCGATACCTGATCCCACCCGATCCGGAAGCCGAGGAGCGCAACGCCGATCCGCATCAGCCCCTTCGCTGCGAAATCGATCCCGGCCTTGCCGCGCGGCGCTTCGGTGACGAAGTTGAGCGCCATGCCGAGCAGCAGCGCATAGAGCATGACCGGCGCGTCATAGTGTTCGGAGAGGAAGGTCGCGGTCGCAGCGACGACGAGCGCGACGGCAAGGCCCGGCGCCGGATCGGCGACGCGCGCAACGATTGAACGCATATGATGGGTTCCTAAGGTTGTGAGGCGACCACTTGCAGGTCGGCGAGATAGCTGCGCCGCGCGGCGAGGAAGATCAGCGCGGCGATGACGGCCGCGACCGGCAGGAAGCGGAGCGCATCGAGCAGGCCGATCGCATCGGCGATCCGTCCGGTCGCGATCGGGCCCGGTGCGAGCCCTAGAAGGTTGTGCGCAAGCGTCAGCGTGGCGAACGCTGAGCCGTGGAGCGCGGCGGGGGTCAGGTTCGCGACCATTGCTCCGGCGGGTCCGGTCGTCCCGGCGACGAGGAACATGGCGATGCCGAGCAAAACCAGTTGCGGCAGTCCGGGCGGCAGCATCAACGCGAGACAGAGCGCGACCGCGCTACCGAAGCCATAACCCGATGCGAGGAGGATCTTGCGGTCGGGATGGCCCTGCGCGGCACGATCGCTCACCATGCCGCAAAATATCATGCCGCAACCGCAGATGAGCAGGAACAGCGCTGCCATGCGTCCGGCGGCATCGACGGGCATTGCATAATAGCGGTTGAAATAGCTCGGGAGCCATGCGGGAAGCGCGCCGGCGGCGAAAAGCTGAACGCCGCTTGCGCAATAGGCGAGCCGTACGCTGCGATTGGCGAAGAGCGCGCGCAGCGAAGTGCGCGGCGCGGCGCCGGGTCCATGGGCTTTCGGCGCGGTCGATCCGGCGATTTCCGCGATCCGCTTTTCGCGAACTACCAGCGGATAGAGGATTGCGAGCGCGAGACCGCCAACCCCGATCACGGCGAAGGCCGCCCGCCAGCCGTGGCTCGCGGCGATCTCGCCGCCGATCGCGACGCCGAGCACCTGGCCAAACAACCCGCCCGCCATGAAGGCGGCCGACAGCGTCGCGCGCAGCCGCTGGGGGAAGACGCTGATCACAACCGCGATGCCCACGCTGCCATAGGCCGCCTCTCCGACACCGACCATCACCCGGCCGACGAGCATCTGCGAATAGCTGGTTGCGACCGCGCAAAAGAGCGTCGCAAAGCTCCACAGTGCCGCCATCAGCGCGAGGCTGCGCACGCGCCCCCAGCGGTCGGCGGCCAGCGAGAGCGGGAAGGTCAGGAGCCCGACCATCAGCGCGACGACCCCCGACAGCAGCCCGAGCTCGGCGTCGCTCAGCGCCCATTCGGCCTTGAGCAGGGGAAAGACGGCATTGAGTACCTGCCGCGCCATATAGTCGGAGATGAGCAATCCGAAGCTCAGCGCGAAGACGATCCAGCCATAGAACGTCGTATCGCGTGGGCCGGCCGGCGCGACGGCCGGATTCGTCGCGGGTGCCATTACCGCCATGACCGCCTCCTGTGCTTCGTTCGAGGATGGGCGGGCGGTCGCATGTCAGTCCGCCCCGCTGTCGGTCATCGTCAGTCCGCGCGCTTTCATTTCCTCGACCAGCATCGGCGCGCCGAGCGCCACCGAATGCAATCCGAGGACGGCGACGGCCTCAAGCACCGCCATCACCTCCTCGGGGGTCGCGCCCTTGTCGAGCGCGGCGGCGATATGGCGGCGCGTGCCGGGCGCATACATATGGGTGCACGAGGCATCGACCGCGATCGCCAGAAATTCGTAGATTTTGGGGTCGAGGATGCCGCGCCGCAACGGCAGCGTTCCCGCAGCGAGGAAGGTTTCGAGCCATTCGGGATCGAGCGACGCCATCTCGTCCCATGCGGCGTTCCATTGACCGCCTGCACGCATGGCATCGCTGACCGGGGTCGCGCTCATTGGATGGTGCTCCGCGCATGATCGTCGAGGCGGTCGAGTAGCCTGGATAGTTCGGACCACGGACCGTAGCCCGCCGCCGGGTTGAGGTGCCCCACATCCTCCGCGTCGTACAGCGCCGCGCCCCAGGCGTCGGCAAAGCCAGCCACGCGGTCGAACGCCGCGAGCGGATCATTGCGGCTCGCGACGACGATGGCGGGGAAGGGCAGCGCCTTGCGTGGAATCGGGAACCAGCCGCCCGCCTTCAGCGCCTCGGGTTCGGGATAGCCCGCGGGCAGCGGATTCTCGATATCCGCGGGGGTGACGAGCAGCGCCGCGCGAATTGCTCGCGTCGGCGCGAGCGCCCAATGCACGGTCGTCAGGCATCCGGCGCTATGCGCGACGATCACCACGTTGCCGGGGATGGCGCGGAGAGCGGCGTCGAGCGCCGCGACTTGTCCGGCGCGGCTCAGTCTGTCGCCGGCGAGCGGCGCGACCGTGACCGCGCCCGGAATATCCCGGGCAGCGTGGGTCTGCCAATGATCCTCGACATGATCCCGCAGGCCGGGAACGAAAAGGATCGTCGTGTCGCCGCCGAAAGCCATCGCCGCTCTCCCGCCTCAGGCCGCGTAGCGCAGCGGCAGCGCGCGCTGGCCGGGCTGGCGGTTGGGCGCCATGCCGTTCCGGGCGAGCGTTTCCTCGACCGAATTAAATTGCACGCCAATCTTGTAGATTTCGCGCGCTTCCTTCGCGGTCGCGACCTCGCGGCCGAGTTCCTTCGCGATGCGGACGATCTGCTCGATCCCCTGCACCGAGGTCATCTTGTTGCCGTGCTGGTCATAGAGCGTGTCCTCGATGCCGCAGCGGACATGCTGGCCGAGACACATCGCCATGACATTGACCGGCAGCACATGGCGCATCAGCGTTTCGAGCGTCACGGTCGAGCCGTCGGGGGCGCGGCGGATGAACTCCATGAAGTTGTTCGGGTTCGGGCCGTCGAAACCGCCGCCGATGCCGACCCACGTCAGGTTGAGCGGCCCCTTGTAGAACCCGCGGCGCACGAGCCGCTCGACGGTTTCGAGGTCGGGCATGCAAGTGAGCTGGAAATGCGGCTGGATGCCCGCTGCGGTCAGGTGACGCAGATGGTCTTCGACCCACTGCGGCCCCGCCGGCACGACCATCTCGCGATAGGCCTGATACAGTGCGGGATTGGCGAGCGACGTCTGGCGATATTCCTCGTCGGTCATCAGATCCATGATGTTCATCTGGGTCGTGTTGACCGCGATGGTGACCTGATCAGGCGCGGGCTTCAGTTCGGCGAGCATATGGCGGACTTCGTCCGACAGCCATTTCGCCTCGGCGCCGTCTTCTTCGCTTTCGGGCGCGAACGAGATCGAGCCACCGACCTGGATGATCATGTCGGGAACGCGCGCGCGGACCCCGGCGATAAGCTCGTTGAATTTCGACAGGCGTTTCGAACCCGTGCCATCCTCTTCGCGAACATGCATGTGCAGCACGGTCGCGCCGGCGTTGTAGCAATCGACCGCCTTCTGGATATGCTCCTCCATGGTGAGCGGGATATCTTCGGGGAAATCGTCGGGATGCCATTCGGGGCCATAGGGTGCCACGGTGATCACCAGCTTGTCCTGCGTTTCGGGAAGCAGGCTGTCGTCGAGAAATTGCATCGTCTCTCTCCTTGTTCGATTGTTAAAAGGGGCGGTCGCCGACTATCCCCGCGCGCTCCATGCGGCGGATCGTCGGCGGATAATCCATGACGGCATAATGCTGGGTCGACCGGTTATCCCAGATCGCGATGCTGTTCGGCTGCCAGCGCCAGCGCACCTGATATTCGGGAATCGCCGCGCGGCCGATCAGATAGGCGAGCAGCTGGCTCGCGCCCGGCGCATAATCCTGCCCATAGCGGACGTTTTCGGCGGTGTGGTAATTGGTGAAATGCGTCGTGAAGCCGTTGACGAACAATATCTTCTCGCCCGTTTCGGGGTGGGTGCGCACGACCGGATGTTCGGCATCGGGGAAGCGTGCCTTCAGCGCATGGCGCTGATCCTCGGTCATGCGTGCGCCGAAGCTTGCCTCGATCGAATGGCGGGCCTTCAAAGGCGCGATGATCGCCTTCACATGCTCGGGCAGGTCGGCATAGGCTTTCGCCATATTGGCCCACATCGTATCTCCGCCGACCGGCGGACAGGCGACGCAGCGCAGCACCGCGCCCATCGGCGGCGCGTCGCGCCAGGTCGCATCGCAGTGCCAGCTATTCTCATAATAGTCGGGCGGTGAGGTCTCGTCCTTGTAGATCTGGACGAGGCCCGGATGCTCGGGGTCGCTACCGATCACCGGATGATCCTCGAGCGCGCCGAAGCGGCTGGCGAAGGCGACATGGTCGGCGCGGGCGATGTCCTGATCGCGCAGGAACAGGACCTTGTGGTCGAGCAGCGCGGCGCGGATTTCGGCGAACAGATCGTCGCTTCGCGCTGCGTCGGCTAGGTCGAGCCCTCTGACCTCGGCGCCGATATGGGTGGTGAGCTTCTCGATCTTCATGACCGCCTCAGAGCAGGAAGATCGACGAGCCGATCGTCCGGCCCGATTCGAGCGCCTGATGTGCCGCGACGCACTCATCGAGCGTGTAGCGCTGGCCGATCTCGACCTTGATCCGCCCGGCGGCGAGATGGTCGAACCAATATTTCGACAACTCGGCACGTTCGACGGGATCGGCATAATAGTCCGCGAAGCCCGGGCGGGTGAAATAGACCGAACCCTGCATCAGCAACTGAAAGGCATCGACGGGCGGGAAGGGACCCGACGCGGTACCGCAAGCGACGAGCACGCCGCGGCGCTTCAGCGATTTGAGCGAGCCCTCGAACGTGTCCTTGCCGACGCTGTCGAACACCGTCGTCACACCTGCGCCGTCGGTGAGTTCCTTGACGCGCGCCGCGACATCCTCGCGGCGATAGAAGATGATTTCGTCGCAGCCGACGGTGCGTGCCCGTTCGGCTTTCTCTTCGGTCGAGACGGTGCCGATGACGCGTAAGCCCATCAATTTAGCGATTTGTACTGCGAGAAGGCCTACGCCGCCGGCCGCCGCATGGAGCAGGATCGTGTCGCCCGCCTTCATCGCCGGATTGGTCTTTGCGAGCCAATAGGTTGCCGAGAGGCCGCGCATGGTCGACGCCGCGGCATCTTCGAACGAGATCGCGTCGGGCAGCTTGAACAACGGCGCGGCCGGCATGACGCGCGCCTCGCTATAGGCACCAAGCGGGCTGCCATTATAGGCGACGCGGTCTCCGGGTGCGAAAGCCGTGACGCCCTCGCCAACGGCCTCGATCACCCCGGCGCCTTCGACACCGATGCCCGCAGGCAGTTGGGCCGGATAATAGCCCGAACGAAAATAGGTGTCAGCGAAGTTGCAGCCGACCGCTTCGTGCCGGACGCGGACCTCGCCCGCACCCGGATCGCCGACAGCAACCTCTTCGACCCGAAGCACGTCGGGCCCACCGGTTTCGTGAAAGCGAACAGCCTTCGCCATGATCCTCTCCTCTTTTGTCCGATCTAGGCGACGAGGCTCTTGCCTTTTTCACATTTCACGACATTATTTTTGCAATCGACGTCAAAAGCGCGTGGTTCGGGAGACAGGAGATGGCGGAACTCGTCCGCGCGGCGTCGCTGACCGGATATTTCCCGGTAATGCGGGTGCTCGGCGTCGATCCCCGGCCGCTGCTGCGCGAAACCGGCCTGTCGCGTGAGCTGCTGGAAAGTCCGCATCAGCTCATTTCCGCTTATGCTGTCATCCGCCTGCTTGAGCGCAGTGCCGAGGAGACTGGGTGTATCACCTTCGGCCTGCGGATGGCCGAGGAAAGGTCGACGGCCAATCTGGGAGTGACGAGCCTAGTTATCGCGCACCAGCCGACCTTGGGCGACGTGCTGCAGGCGCTGCGCGAATATCGCAACCGGATCAATTCGACGCTCGTGCTGCATCTCGAAGACATAGATGGCGAGGTCGTGTTGCGCGAGGATTTCGCGCTCGCCGCGCCAATCACCGCGCGTCAGTCGATCGATCTCGCTCTGGGCGTGACCGCCCGGCTGTGCGCCAGCGTGGTTGGCGATAGTTGGGCGCCCCTCTCGATCTGCTTCTCGCACGAGGCTCCGCCGGCGGCCGACATGGCGATCTTCGGCCGCCTCTTCAAATGCCGGCCGCAGTTCGATTGCGAGTTCAACGGGCTGGTGATGCGTGAGGACGATTTGACGCGTCCCAATCTGCGCGCGGACTCCGCGATGGCGCTTCATGCGCGCGACCTCATCGAGAGCGCGATGGAGCCTGCATTGCGCACGACAGCGCAGGACGTCGAGCAGGCCATCATGCTCTTCCTGCCGTCCGGGCGGGCGACCATCCAGCATTGCGCGGCGTCGATGGGGCTGACGGTTCGCACGCTGCAGCGGATGCTCGATGCCGACGGTGCCCGATTCAGTGATCTTCTGGGCCGCGCGCGGATGCAGCTGTCGGCGCAATATCTCGCCAACCCCCGAACGCGGGTGACCGACGTAGCGGAGATGCTGGGCTATGCCTCGATCGGCGCATTCACGCGCTGGCACGCCCAGACCTTCGGCCTGTCGCCTCGCCAGTGGCGCGCACAAAATATCGGGAAGCGAGCGAGGTAAGCGGCTGCGCTGAGCGATCGGCAAAGACCAACTTTTTCGACGTCCGATTTTTTTGTTTCCCTATGCTAACAGCAGCCTGCTCCTTACCGGCCATTTCCGACCGCAAAGCAGAGCCGGACTAAGGCTGCTGTTTCAAGAAATCGACGAAGGCGCGCAGCGGGGCAGGTAGGTAACGGCGGCCGGCATAATAGAGGAAGGGTCCCGCGAAGGGCGGGCACCAATCCTCCAGCACCGGTTCCAGTGCGCCGCTGTTCAGTTCGGCGCGCATCCAGTCCTCGAAAATTCCCATGAGGCCAAGCCCGCCGACTGCGGCCTGGATCAGCAGGTCGGACGCGCTGCCCGGCTGGCTGATCAGCGGGCCGTCGGGGTCGACGCGGATAATCTCGCCATCCTTCTCGAACTCCCACACCGCGATGCGTCCGCCGGCGAAGCGGCCACGCAGGCAGCGGTGCTGGAGCAGGTCGCTCGGGTGCTTCGGCCGGCCGTACTCGGCGAAATAGGCGGGGGCGCCGACGATCAGGATGCGCTGCGTCCGTGGGCCGATCGGCAGCGCGATCATGTCCTGCTCGAGCCGTTCGTCGTAGCGAATTCCCGCGTCGTAGCCGCCGCCGACCATGTCGATGAAACTGTCCTCGGCGGTGATTTCGAGACGGATCTCGGGATATTCCTTCAGGAAGGGCACGATGATCGGGGCGAGGACGGTGCGCGCGACATTGGCGGGAACGTTGAGGCGCAGCGTGCCCGCGGGACGGTCGCGAAAATTGTTCACCGCGTCGAGCGCTTGTCCCACCTCTCCGAGGGCCGGCCGAAGGCGCTCGTAAAGCTGGCGCCCGGCGTCGGTCGGGGTGACGCTGCGCGTGGTGCGGTGGAGCAGGCGGACGCCGAGCCGGGTGTCGAGGCGGCGTATCGCTTCGCTCAGTCCCGACGCTGACGAACCCGAGACGCGCGCGGCGTCGCGAAAGCCGCCCGCGTCGACCACAGCAACGAAGGTCGCAAGATCGTCGAGTTGTCCAATCATTGTACGAAATATCGTACAGGTCATTCGATATTGCACGGCTTATCGTGCAATCGTCGCGGGTGCATATGGCGATCATCCGAAGGAGATCAGCGATGACTATCATGACCTTTCCGCTCGCCGGCCGCACCGTGAACCGCATGGGCTATGGCGCGATGCAGCTTGCCGGACCGGGCGTGTTCGGCCCGCCGAAGGACAGGGAGGCCGCACTTGCGGTGCTGCGCGAAGCCGTCGCGAGCGGCGTCAACCACATCGACACGAGCGATTTCTATGGCCCGCATGTCACCAATCAGATCATTCGCGAGGCGCTGCGTCCCTATCCCGACGACTTGCTGATCGTCACGAAGGTGGGCGCCGTGCGCGGCGACGATGCGTCGTGGATCCCGGCGTTCGCGCCAGAGCAGTTGGAACGCGCGGTCGAGGACAATCTCCGCAACCTGGGGCTGGAGGCGCTCGATATCGTCAACCTACGCGTGATGATCCCCGGCACCGCCGATCATAGCAAGCCGGGCGAAGGCTCGATCGGAAAGGCTTTCTCGGTGCTGGCGGGGTTGCAGCAGCGCGGACTGATCCGGCACCTGGGGCTCAGCAATGTTACCTCGACACAGGTCGCGGAGGCGCGGACGATCGCGCCCGTCGTATGCGTCCAGAACCAGTATAATCTCGTCCAGCGCGGCGACGATGCGCTGGTCGACGAGCTGGCCGCCGCGGGTATAGCCTATGTGCCATTCTTTCCGCTCGGCGGATTCAGCCCGATCCAGTCGAGCGGCTTGTCGTCGCTCGCTTCGGAAGTCGGTGCGACGCCCATGCAGCTGGCGCTCGCCTGGCTGCTCCACCGCTCGCCCAACATATTGTTGATCCCGGGCACCTCGTCAGTCGCGCATCTGCGCCAGAACCTTGCGGCCGAGACGCTCTCGCTGGATCAAGAAATTCTCTGCAGGCTCGATGCGATCAGCCAAGCAGGCGCTTGAAATCTTCGCCTGTCAAAAGATGTGTGATTTGCGCTCTCCGGTCACGGGATTCCAGGTCTGGCCTCGGGCTAAAGATTGAGCTTTTCGCCGCGGTAAGTGATTAGGGCAGGTCGAGTCCCGCTGCCTCTGCCAAGCCGTTGCACGACGTTCGCAGATATCCTGTTTCCCCGATTAAAGGTTCCTGTCAGGCTCTCTCACGGGTTCCGGGCGTCGCGCGGGATTTGCCGGAAAGCGGCTGTTCTGTGGCGACCGACATCGCCAATACTGGCAGATCGCAGCTCGTACCGGTCTTGCCGGCCTTATAGTCTACAGCAAACTGCCCGTTTTCAGGCCGCGGCGGCAGTTGGCTTCGCGTCGCCGCACGGCGATGGGCAGGACGTCGGCGCCCGACAGGATTTCTATCGTCGCCAGTCCAGACGCCAATCCCGAGCCGCCAAAGGGGATTTCCGCCGTCGCGCTCACCCGGATATAGCGGGCGTTCACCGCCGTCAGCGGAAAGCGGGCAAGGAAGTTCGCCGGGTCGCCATGGTCCTCGGCGTGCCAGTCGACGAGCGGCCGGGTTTCTTCAAAGGCCGGGTCATCCGACCCTTCGATGCGAAAATGGATCTGGGACCGCTGCTGCGGCAACATCCCGATCTCTGCGGGGTGCAGCCGGACCGCATCGATCGGCCGGGTGACACCGAGATCGATCTGGATCCACCCAAATTCTTCCCGGCGCACCCCGTCCGCGGGCGACAGCCGGTAATAGCGCGCCGTCGAAGCGACAATCGGTGGTGCGGCGTCTTGCCGGGCCGGCGTGGCCGCACGGGCAAATTCCGCTTGCATCAGAGGCGCGGCGACAAGGCCGAGCCCGCTGATCGCGGATCGTGCGATGAATTGTCGCCGGTTCGCCTGCATGTCCCGATCCTTTGAAATCCGATCACGCCATCTTCAAAGATAGAATGGCGTGTTCGTTATCTGCTCGCAGCCATCTTTGGTGACCAGCACATGGTCTTCAAGACCGCTCATGCCCACGCCCGCATGCTTCATGAAGGCCTCGACCGCAATCAGCATTCCCGGCTCATAGGGCTCGTCGATCTTCTCATATTCCCTGACCATGATTTCATTCGCCGATGCGCCCTGTTTCCCTCCGATGTCCTCCAGCACGCCGGGGTCGCCCGCCGGGATGATGTGCGGTCCATAAAAGGTGCCCATCTGATGCCCGAAAATCCCCAAATTCAGGTCGATTCCGTCGCCTGCATAGCGCGACGCCGCCTTTTCGCCGATCACGCCGAGCTGCCTGGCGGTGACGCCAGGACGGATCGCCTTGATGATCGTCCGGCACACCTCGGTGGCACCTTCCAGGATATGCCGCTGTTCCTTCGTCGGGCGTCCTCCGCAAACGGCGGTCCGGCCGGGATCGAGCCAATAGCCCTGAAAAATCGGGCCCTGAATCCAGCCGCGTACCATGTCGCCCTTTTGCGGCGCGCTGGTGTCATAGCCGTACAGCATATCGCCGAGCAGGAAGCGCTCCGCGTGCGCGCCGTGATGCATGTCGATGCGTGAAAAGCACCCGCCGCGCCGCATGATTTCCATCGCCGTCCGCGCCGCTGCTTCTGCCGAGCTTTCGCCGGCGATCAGCGCATCCATCCCCGCGGCTAGTGCGTGGGTGGTGATGTCGCCGGCGGTCCGGAACGCCTCCTGTTCGCGTTTCGACTTCACGCGCTGCGGCTCGAGCAGGAACCATTCGTCCGTCACCCATTCGATCTGCGGGGTCAGGCTGCGCAGGCGCCGGTCGTAAAGCCCGGGGAGCACGTCGTCGCCGACCACCGCGACGCGCCCCTCGATGCCATGTTTGCGGAAATATTCGGGCAGCCCCGTGATCAGACTCGGTTCGTGCACGATCAGCTCGCCGCAGACGACCTTGGCATATTCGGTTTCCTGCGGAGGTTGCGCGCTATGCAGTTCGGGTGCGCGGCCGTCCCTGAACAGCACCGCGGAAAAGGTCCAGGCACCCATCTGGACGTCGTCCGCCCAATCCTGGCCGGTGCCGTTATTGGCGAAGTTCGTGAGCCAGAGACCATTGCCGAGCCGGTCGTAGGATCCGGCCCCCCGCGACCAGACCAGAAGATGGTCATAACCCTTGGCGCGCATCGCGTCCCACACCCGCTTCCAGCGCCCCTCATATTCCTCGCGGGGGAAATAATTGCTGCTGGTCACGCCTCGCCTCCTCGCAAAATTGGCCGGTCAGCCCTTGATCCGGACGCTGAGGCCGACGGTGCGCGGCGCGGCGTAAGTGACATTCTCATACGCCCCCACGATCGTGCTCACCGCGCCCGATCCGATCGCGAGGATACCCCGCTTGTCGAACGCATTGCGAATGAACAGGCTGACCTCGACGCCGCCGTTCTCGGCCCCGATGTCGAAGTTCGCGATGTCGTAGGCCGGCCGGAACCGCCCCGAACTGACGACGCCGTCGATGGCGAAAGGCGTTCGGCCGACATGTTGCCAGCTTCCGCGCGCATAAACTTCCCATGCATCGCTCACCGGATAGCGCAGTTCCGACGATAGCGCGAATTTCCAGCGGGGGGTTTCGGGGGTGCGATCGCCTTCGGTGTAGCCTGCCGCCGAGCCGAATGTATCCGGGACGGCGGTAAAGCGGGCGTCGGCGTAGCTGAGCTGCCCGCTGACCGTCACGTGGCGCGACGGACGCAGGCTGACTTCCAGTTCCGCGCCGTCGATGCGCGCGTCGCCGGCGTTGGCGAAGAAGGTCGAGCCGCACGGGTCGGGGATCGCGAGCTGAACGCCCTTTTGTTCGATGCGATAGGCGGCGCCGTTGACGGTCAGCACCCGGTCGGGCGTTTCGAGCTTTGCCCCGGCCTCATAGTTCCACACCGAATCGGGGCTGAAAATCGCGCCGACCGATTCGGCGAGCGAGCAGCCGAGCGCAGGGGGCACCGTTGCATTGGCGCCGCCCGCCCGGAAGCCGCGCGAGACCGTCGCATAGAGGGTGGTGTGGTCATTGGGACGGAAATTGACCGTGAAGCGCGGGCTGGCGCTCGTCTTCGTCGCGGTGATCCGCGGCGTATCGGGACCGCAAAGGATGCCGGGCACGACTTCGGTGCAGCTTGCCTCGAGGGTATTCTTCAGCCGGTAGACGCGGAGTCCGGCGATCAGTTCGACCGTTTCGCTGACATCGAAATTGACTTCGGCAAAGCCGGCGAGCTGCTGGTCCGATGTTCGCTGGATATAGTCGTAGGAAACCGGGCCCGCCGGACCCGTCGCAGGGCCAAAGGTCGCATCGATCAGGTCGGTGAAGGCCTGACCGACGAAAATCTGGCCCAGTTCCTGGTCGGTATGGCTGAAATAGACCCCGGCGATCCAGTTGAACGGGCCGTCGTTCGACGACGTCAGCCGGAGTTCCTGGACATAGGTGTCGGCCTTGGCCGGGGTCAGGCTGGCGAAGGGGGCGAACTCGCCGAGAATATTATAGCCGAGCGCGGTGTAATCGAGCGTCGCGTTGGATTCCTTGTGGAGATAGGAACTCGACGAAACCAGCTCGACATTGCCGAAGCTCTTTTCGATCGTCAGGTTCGCGACGAGCAGGTCGGTGCGCGACGGTTCGGGACCGATCGCGCTCGCGCGGCCGAACCCCGGCAGGTTGCTTTGCGTCGCGATCGGGTTGTCGGCATCGATGCGCTGGAAGAACAGGCTCGGCGTGATCGTCAAATCGTCCCCCGCTTCGAGCCGGAGGGCGCCGCGCAGGCTGAAGATCGTCGCGTCATTGGCGTTTTTTTCGACGACTTCGTCATCCGATTGCGGCGATGTCAGCCCGGCGAGCGTGGCATCGTAGCGGTCGATATAGCCCGCGATCTTCTCATAGGTGCCGGTCAGCCGCAGGGCGGCGTTGGCGGACAGCGGCACATTGACCGCGGCCTTGGCGCCATAGCCCTCGCCGCCGCCCCGGACGCTGTTGACGAAGGCTTCGCCATGTGCGTCGAATCCCGAGGAATCGGGCTGGTTGGTGATGTAGCGGATGGTGCCGCCGGTCGAACTCGACCCGAACAGCGTGCCCTGCGGCCCGCGCAGCACTTCGACGCGCTGCATGTCGAACAGGTCGATGTTGGGCGTGCCGCTATAGGCATCGGTCCTGAAATCGAACGGCGTGTCGTTGATATAGACCGCGACCGCCGGCGCGAGCCCGAGGTCGGTCGTCAGCCCGCGAAGCCCGACGTTGGATTCGCCCGGACCCACCGGGGTGAAGGTCAGGCTGGGGGTGTTGCGGACAAGGCTTTCGGTATCGCGGATCGCCAGCCGCTCCAGCGTTTCGCTGCCAAACGCGGTCACCGCCTGCGGCACGTCCTGCAGGCGGCTTTCGCGCCGCTGGGCGGTGACGACGATATCGCCGCCCGATCCGTCTTCGACGCCGGCTTCGCTCTGTGCATGGGCCGCCGGCGCGAACGCGCAGCCCGACAGCAAGGAAATCAGCAAGGTCCGCTTAAGCATATTGTCCCCTTTCGGTATTTTCTTGTTTTATGGTCGATGCGCCATCGGGCGCGATGCCGCGCCTATTGCGCGGCCAATACTTCGGTGCGGCCGAGCCCGTTTTGCTTGACGCTATCGGCATAGATGAACCCGGGTTCGCGATGGTAGCTGAGCAAGGCGATGATCCGCTGCGTGCCCCCCGCAACCTCGGTCACCCGGTGCAACGCCCGGCGGCCGCGGAACAGCAGCAGCGTGCCTGCCCCGACCTTCTGGAGGCGGGTCCGCGGCGATGCGCCGTCGAGAATGGCGTGAATGTCCTCCGGCGGTGCATCGTCGACGCCGGGGGCATATTCGAATGCGCCGCCCGTCTCGGCTTCCTGCAACAGCAGCGAGACGACGAAGTCATTGTCGTCGAAATGCCAGCCCTGCTGGTCGCCGACGCCCATATAGGTGAGGTTGATGTTGATCAGCGGATCGGCGATCGTATGGAGACTGTCGATATCGAGCGCATCGCGGACGAGCGACATCAGCTCCTCCGATTCATAGAAACGGCGCAGCGCGCCCGCCGGATCGAGCAGGTCCGATCCCAATATCCACATCGAATAGGGCGAGGTGCGGCTGCGCAATTCCTCGTCGGCCATGTCGGCGATCGGTCCCTGCGGGTTGAAGCCGAGCCGCTGGTCGCGGCGATAGGCGAGGGGGAATTTCGCTGCCGCCTCGGCCACCATTTCGGCCAGTGCGGCGGGCGCAATGAAATCGGGAAAGGCGGCGGCGCCATCCTCCCCCAGCTGGCCGGCCGCCCGGTCGACGATCGCGGCGCGGCGATCGGGATCGGAAAGGGGGTATAGCGTGGCGTTTACGATCGACATGAAGGCTCCTGACAAAGACGGCCGGAAAGATCGGGTTCCATGCAATAATCGCATGCGCGATCTCATTCGCCAGCAGAGTATTTCGGGGTTAGGATATCAAAATGTGATGCAGCTCATGCCGGGCGCGCACGCAGCCTGATCGTCCCGCCGACCGCCGCGACCACGCACAGGAGGCAAAAGGCGGTGACCGCGCCCAGCGACAGATTCTCGAGCAACAGCCCGCCGATCGCCGGCCCGACCGCGAGGCCGCCGCCGGTCATCGCGGGGGTCAGCGCGATCAGCCGTCCGTCGCGGTCGACCGACGCCAGCAGGCCGAACTGAAAGGCATATTGGAAAGGCCAGGCAAAGGCGAACAGGCTGACCGAAAGGACGAAGGCCGCCGTGCCGGGCAGGAACAGGAGCCCCCCCACCGCGCCGGCGAGCAGCCCGAGCCCGGACAGCAGGCCAGTCGTCCGCGACAGGCGATCGGCGACCACGCCCGCAACGAGCGAACCCGCCAGCCCGCCGAAAGCCGAAGCGGAGAGCGCAAAGGCAACGATGCCGGGCGAGAGTCCCTTGCTGATGCCGATGCGTTCGAGAAACGGCCATAGCGAGGCCATGCCGATGAAATAGAGCAGGATGCACGCCAGCGCGCCGATGACGAGCGGGTTGCCCGGCGATCGGGCCGCGCGCGGCCCCGCGGCGGCCGGCTGCGCCCGGCCGATGACCGCGGCCAGCCAGAAGCCGGGGACCGCGATCGCCGAGAGTATCAGAAAAAGCCACGGCCATCCGAGGCTGGCGGCGATCCAGCCGAAACTGCCCATGCCGATCATGCCGACGACCGACTGGCCCGCGAAATAGATGCTGATGCTGCGTTCGGGGCGTGCCGACCGGCCCATCGCCGCATAGCAGATCCCGCCGACGACGCCCTCGCCGAGCCCGGAGAGAAGGCGCGTCGCGGCGACATAGCCATAATGGTCGTCGAGCATGGTGAGCAGGTTGCCGGCGATCATCACCGCAAGGCTGGCGCGAACAACCGCCGCCCAGCCAAAGCGTGCGGTGATGAGCGGGCATAGCAGGCTGCCGACAAGGATGCCCGCCATGTTGAGCGCGGCGACGGTGCCGGCGCCCGCCACGCCATAGCCGAAGCGATCGGCGAAAACGCCGACCATTACCGGGAGGACCGCCGGCAGCGTTGCCGCCGCGACGCCGAGATAGATCGCCGCCCATGTCGAGGCGCGCGGGGTCGGCGCTGGCATCGACGAGGGGGCGGACGACGGGTCGGCCGTCATGCGGGGAGCGGTTCGCGCTTGTGGAGGTTCCCCGCCTTCATGATCACGCGCAGGCGCCGGCCGTCCTCGGCAAGCAGCGCAATATCGTCCAGCGGGTCGCCGTCGACGACGAGCAGGTCCGCCGTCGCACCCGGAACGATGCGGCCGAGGTCGGGGCGTCCCAATATCTCGGCGCCGGTGACGGTAGCCGATCGCAAGATCGCCGCGGCGGGCTGAACCTCGCGGCGATAAAGAAATTCGCGCGCCTGCATGTCGAACACATCGCCGGGCAGGTCGGTACCGAAACCGAGCGGCAGGTCGGCGCGCCACGCATTTTCGAAACCCTCCATCGCGAGGTGGGCAATTTCCTTCGCCTTCGCCGCCGCCGCCGGCGGCAGGCCGAGCGCGTCGCCCCGCTCGGTCAGCGCCATCACGACCGACAGGGTGGGCACCGCGAATCCGCCGGCATCGCGCAGCGCTGCCGCGGCTTCCGGTGAAATCAGCGTCGCATGCTCGACCGTCCGCACACCCAGTTGCGCCGCGCGCATCACCGCCTCGGCGGTGTGGGCATGCGCCGCGACATAGCGGCGCCACCGTGCCGCCTCCTCGACCGCTGCCTGTACCTCGTCATCGGTGAACTGCTGCATCCAGATGGGATCGGTGGGCGAAAGCACACCGCCCGACAGCATGATCTTGATGCAATGCGCGCCCATGCGCAATTCCTCGCGCGCGGCGCGGCGCACTTCGTCGGCGCCGTCGACGACATGCGCGATCATGTTCATCCGGCTGCATCCGCACGGTTCGACATCCTCGTGGCCGGGCCGCAGGTCGCCATGACCGCCGGTCATCGACAGGGTGCGGCCGGCGTAGAAGAAACGCGGCCCGGGGATGAGGCCGTCGTCGATCGCCTGCGCAAGCCCTTGGTCGCCGCCGCCGACGTCGCGCAGGCTGGTAAAGCCGCAATCGAGCGCGTGGCGCAGCATCCGCGCGGCATGGGCCGAAGAATAGGTCGCGGGATGATCGAGAAGCTGGACCACATTGGCGCTGGAAAGCCGCGCGTGGATATGGACATCGATCAGGCCGGGGAGCAGTGCGCCGCCGCGCACGTCGATGACCTCGGCATTGGCGAGGCGCGCGGGGCCGGTGTCGACCGCCACGATCCGGCCGTCTTCCACCACGACATGACAGTCCTCGCGATAGCCGTCCGCGGCCTCGTTCAGCACGCGCGCATTTTCGAACACGATCATCGTCAATTCGTTTCCCCCGGCCGGTCGGCATCAATGCGCTCAACCTAGGCGGGGTGCGATCGTCCCGTAACAAGAGAAATGTGGACACTCGATGCCTTTTCGATATGAAGGCGGCGATGAGGAGCCTGCGCCAGTCCCTGCCACCGCTCAACGCGCTCGCGGTATTCGAGGCGGCGGCACGGCACCACAGCTTTACCCGCGCGGCGGCCGAGCTCAATATCGCCCAGTCGGCGGTCAGCCGCCACGTCGCCAATCTGGAAGCGGACCTTGGCGTCACGCTGTTCATGCGCAGCGGCAACCGGCTTGCCCTCACGAACCCGGGGGAGCGGCTGGCGGAGGCGATCCAGTCGGGCCTCGGGCGCATTCGCGACAGCGTGGAGGCGATCCGGCGGCGGCGCGGCGAGGCGGAAAGTTTCACCATCGCCTGTACCTATGCGATGGCGCACGACTGGCTGATGCCGCGCTTCGGCAGGTTGCGCGCGGTGCTACCCAAGGCGCAGCTTCGGCTGATCACGTCGGACAGCTATCTGAACTTCGACGCCGACGATGTCGATTTATCGATCCGCTACGGCGAACCGTCCGACTGGCCGGGCCTGCGGTCGCGCAAGCTGCTTGCGGAGGAAGTGTTTCCCGTCTGCGCGCCTTCGATGCTCGCCGAATTACCCGGACTGGCCGAGGACGATCGCGCGGCTTGGCAGCAAGCGCCTTTGCTGCATCTGGCGCCCGATGCGCAGGGCCGGGTCGACTGGCTGGACTGGTTCGGCGACCTCGGCATCGCGCCGTCGCAGCATGGCCCGATGTTCAGCGCCTATACGCCGATGCTGCAGGAGGCGCTGGCCGGGCGCGGCGTCGCGCTGGGGTGGCGCGGCATCGTCGATCCCTATCTGGAAACGGGCCAGCTCGTGCGGCTTGCGAACCGCTCGCTGACGTCGGGCCACGGCTTCCATGTCGTTCACCGCGCCGACGCCCGCGAGGCGCTCGTCGAGGCGGTGATCGATGTGCTCGTCGACGTCCGGCCGCCGGCCGAACCGCCTATTTTTTGACGCCGCCGTCGAGGAAGCGTTCGACTTCGAGCGCGAATTTCTCGGGCTCCTCGACCTGCGGCGAATGCCCGCTCCGCTCGAAATAGACCAGCCGCGCGCCCGGGATGGTCTTGCTGATCTTGTACGCGACGGTCGGCGAGACATTCGCGTCGAAGCGGCCGTTGATGACCAGCGTCGGCACATCGAGCCTGGCGAGGGCGGGATAAAGGTCGAGCTTCATCGCATCGAGCATGACCTCGGTGCAGACCTCCTGCGAGAAGGTGCCGGCATCGCCGCTTTCGAGGGCACGATTGCGCTGGTCGTAATAGGACATCCGGTCATAGGCGTCGATCGCGATGCATCCCATCTGCCCGGCCGGACTGGAATCGGGCGGGATGGCGGCGACAATCTCCGGATACAGCTTGTCGAAGAGAAACTCATGTTCGGCGGGCTTGGCCGCGCCCGATCCGACGAGGACGAGATGCGCGACATGGCGGGGGTAGCGGGCGGCATAGGCCATCGAGATGATGCCGCCGAAGGAATGACCGAGCAGGTCGATCCGCTCGACCTTCAACTGTTGCCGCAGCGCTTCGAGATCGCGGACCATGCGATCGACGGTCATATCCTCCGGGCCTCGCGCCGGGGGCGATTTGCCGGTGCCGCGCTGGTCGTAGAAGATGATCTGGCGGCGGGCCGACATTTCCTTCCACGCTGGCGCATTGACGAGATAGCTGTGATCGAAGCCGGGGCCGCCGTTGACGGCGACGAGCGGAACCTCGCCTGGTGTGCCGATCGCGACATGATAGAGCGTCTCGCCCCCCGGATCCGGTGCCGATTGCTGCGCGGAAGCAAGGCCGGGAGCCGCGAGGCCAAGGCACAGCGCGAGGACGAGAAGGCGAGGCTTGCGGAAGGTCATGGGCGTCTCTCCGGGAAATCGGTCGTCACAGCGATTAGGAAGGAAGCCGCGCGATGGCGACCGCAAAGATCAGATGCATGCATGACGACAGGCTATGCAATCGGCGCCGGTCTATCCTTGATCGGCGTGGACCACATTGCCGTGCCAGCTGCGGAATTCATGCTCGCTGGTATCGACGATGAACTCGTGCCGGTGGGCCGGATATTTGTTGACCTGCCGGAAGGTGACGCGCGCGACGCCCGCGATCCGGTAGATGTCCTCGATGGTCGCGGTCATCGCGCGCTGGTCCTTCGCGTACATATGCGCGATGAGATTATAGGCGCCCGTCTTCATCGCGCAGCCCGAACAGCGATCCATGCCGGCGATGGCCTTGTAGGCAGTGCCGAGGTGGGCGGGATGGACCTCGACATACATCCAGCCGAACACCTGCATGTTGGTCGCCGACACGTCGATCAGCAGGCCATAGGTGATCAGGCCATGATCGGTCAGCCGCTTCAGCCGCTTGCGGATCGCGGCTTCGGACAGGTCGAGTTGCCGTCCGATCGCGCGATTGCTCGCGCGTCCGTCGTCGTGGAGCAGGTCGATGATCTGCCGGTCGATGGCATCGGGGACGTAGCTGGTCATAGCGATGCGATCCCCTGTTTGATGCACGCCTCGCCGATCGACACATCGGCGGCGACCGCGTCGACCCCGGCGATGGCGCCGATCCGGTTCTCGACGAGATCGCGGATGTCTGCGGTGCCTTGCGCGAAGACCATGACCTGCAGGAACGGGTTTTCGAAGAACAACGAGACGGAAAAGACCGTCTCGATCTTGCCGATTTCCGCGGCGATCCGTTCGGCATCCGCAAAGGCGCAGCTCACGTCGATCCAGCCGAGCACGCCATAGCCGGCCTTGACGATATTCTGCTGGACCGAGAGTTTGATCACCTTGTCGCGGACCAGCGCGTCGACGCGCACCGAGATGGTGCTTTCGGCGACGCCCAGTTCGGCGGCGATGTCGCGATTCGACGTCTGCGGCGCCCGCGCGAGCATCGCAATGATCTGGCGATCGATCGAATCCAGCCGTCTCTTCGAACCCATGACTCTCTTTCCGGCGTCATGCCGCGATGTGCAGCGCCCGCCAAAGCCATGCTGCCAACCCTGTCTCAACTCAAGCATTTTCGTGCAATCATCGCATATTGCACTGCAATATCGAAATATGCGTCCTAAAAATGCATTGACAGGTTCGCAAACATCGACAACCATGACTTCCGACAAAAGCTCAAAACGAGCAGCGGCCGCAATGGGAGCGGCCAACGAAGCCGCCGGAGCGCGGCGATCGATGGGAGAGGGACCGGTTATGAATCGGATTATATCGCGTCGCGTCCAATATTTACTCGCTGCCAGCGTGCTGCCATTGGCGCTGGCCGTTCCTGCCGCCGCGAACGCGCAAGAGGCCGATGCGGACGCTGCGGCACAGACGGAGGCCGGAGGCTCGTCGATCAACGCCGCCGAGGGCGATATCGTCGTCACCGCCCGCCGCCGCGAGGAAAGCCTGAGCCGGACGCCGGTCGCGGTCTCGGTGCTGACCAGCGACGCGTTGCAGTCGCGCAGCATCAATTCCGAAGCCGACCTGCAGACCGCGACGCCGGGGCTGATCGTCCGCTCGACGCAGGGCAGCAGCCAGTTCAACTATGCGATCCGCGGCCAGTCGATCGACGCCTTTAGCGTCTCGCAGCCGGGCGTGCTGACCTATGTCAACGAGTTCCAGACCAATGCGCTGAGTGCCGGGTCGCTCTATGACCTTGGGTCGGTGCAGGTGCTGAAGGGACCGCAGGGGACGCTGTTCGGCCGCAACACGACGGGCGGCGCGGTGCTGTTTTCGACCGCGGCGCCCGAGTTCGACGCGTTCAAGGGCTTTGCGCGCGGTCGGGTCGGCAACCTTGGCGCCTGGCAGGGCGAAGGGATGATCAACGTGCCGCTCGGCGACAGCGCGGGCCTTCGCGTTGCGGGGCAGGTCGATCAGCGCAAGGGCTTCGTGCGCAATCTCGTCAACGGCGAGCGGCTGGCGAATGTCGATCGTTGGTCGATCCGTGCGTCGCTCAGCTTCGAGATCGGCGACTCGATTGAGTCGAAATTCGTCGCCGAATATGGCCGTTCTAAGGGCAATGGCGATCCGATCCTTGCCTATTCGGCCAATGCGCCGGGTTCGGTCGGCCCGAACGGGCAGGCGCTCGCGGCGACGGTGCCGACCTTCTATAGCCCGATCCTCGATACGCTCGCCGGGCCGGGAGCCTATGCCGCGCTGATGGCCGCCTATCCGGGCACGTCGGCCGGCGGCTACCTCGATTATATCGATCTCCAGCGCTCGCTGGGTACGCGCGCTACGTATCTGGATGGCGAGACGGGGCTGGACGCGAAGAGCGGCTATATCATCAACACGACGTCGATCGATATTTCGGACAGCGCGCAGATCAAGAATATCGTCGGCTATTCGTACAATCGCAATTTCTCGCTGTTCGACCAGGACGGCAGCCCGTTCCCCTTTTACGAATATGTGCAGACGCGGAACCGGGTGAAATCCATCTCGGAAGAACTGCAACTGTCGGGCGAGGCGGTCGACAATCGCCTGACCTATATCCTTGGCGTCTATTATTCGAACGAGAAGCGAACGAGCGGTCAGACCTTCCGCTATTTCAACCTCGGCCCGGTCGCCAATCCGGTCCTCGGTCCGGTGTTCGGCGGCAGCTTGCCGCTCGGCAACCGGCTCGAGGGGGATTTCGATATCTCGAGCATCGGTGCCTTTGCACAGGCCTCGTTCAAGTTCACCGACACGCTGAGCATGACCGGCGGTTTTCGTTACACGCAGGAAAAGAACAAGTTCACCGAAGTTTCGGGCTTCGCACCCTTTTATCCGGCGGGGATCGTCGAGAAGCGCAAGGACAGCGAGCCGAGCTGGACGATCGGCCTCGAGTATCAGGCGACGCCGTCGCTGTTCTTCTATGGCACCTATCGCGGTAGCTGGCGTGGCGGCGGTTTCAACTATAATGCGCCGCCGGTGAATGCCCCGGCCGAACTCGGCGGCAATAGCTTCGATCCCGAAACGATCGAGGACATCGAATTCGGCGCCAAGTTCAACGGCTACCTCGGCAGCGTGCACACGCGCGCGAACCTTGCGGTCTACAAGAGCTGGGTCGATGGCATCCAGCGGATCGCCTATCTGACCTTTCCCGACGTCGGGCCGGGCGGGGCGACGGTCAACGCCGACGGGGCGACGTTTCAGGGTGTCGAGCTCGATGCCGAATTCACCGTCGCGCCGGGGGTCGTGATCGGCGGATCGTTCAACCACACCGATCCGAAATATCGCGGCGACACGCAGCAGACCCTGTTCGGCACGTTCATCGACTTCACGACCTTTGCCGATGTGACGAAATATTCGGGCAGCGGTTATATCGACGTGACCGCGCCGCTGGCGGGCGACACCGGCGAATTGCGGGCGCGGCTGGACGTCTATGCGCAGTCGTCGCTCTATTTCTCCAACTATGGCCAGAGCGGCGCGCCGGGGACGAAGCTGCCATCGTACGAACTGGTGAACGCGCGCGTCGGGCTCGACAATATCGGCGGGTCGGGCGTCTCGGCGGCTTTCTTTGCGAAGAACATCTTCGACAAGGAATATTATGTCGGCGGCATCGGGCTCGGCACGGCCGGGGGCTACAACCTCGCGGTGCCCGGCGAGCCGCGCACCTACGGCATCGATATCAGCTTTCGTTTCTAGAACCTCCACTGTCCCGGCCGCGGGCGCGGCCGGGGCATTTTTGGGGTGCCGGAGTCACCATATATGACCGAAGTGGACGCCATCGTCATCGGCGCCGGCATGTCCGGCATGTACCAACTCCATCTGCTCCGCCAGCTCGGCCTCAGCGTGCAGGTGATCGAGGCGGGCAGCGAGGTCGGCGGCACCTGGTACTGGAATCGCTATCCCGGCTGCCGTTTCGATTCCGAAAGCTATTCCTATTGCTTCTCCTTCGACGAGGAGATGTTGCAGGAATGGGACTGGAGCGAGCATTTCGCGCCGCAGCCCGAAACCTTCGCCTATCTCCGCCGCGTCGCCGACAAGCTCGACCTGCGCCGCGACATCCGCTTCGATACGCGCGTCGCTTCCGCGCATTGGCAGGAGAGCGAGGGGCACTGGCTCGTGCGCTGCGAGGACGGATATGAGGCGCGCGCGCGCTACCTGGTAACTGCGGTCGGCATCCTGTCGATCCCCGTCATCCCGAATTTTCCGGGGCGCGACAGTTTTGCGGGTGCCGCTTTTCACACGTCCGACTGGCCGCGCGGCGGCATCGATCTGGCGGGCAAGCGCGTCGCGGTCGTCGGCACCGGCGCCACCGGGGTACAGGTCATTCAGGAAATGGCGAAGGTCGCGGGACATCTTACCGTCGTCCAGAAGGAGCCCAACTGGTGCAAGCCGCTGTGCAACGCGCCGATCGGGCCCGAAGAGATGGCCGACATCAAGGCGCGCTATGCCGATATTTTCCGGTCGTGCCGCGAGAGCGATGCGGGCTTCGTCCACAACTGGGACCCGCGCACGACCTTCGAGGTCGGCGATGAAGAGCGCGAGGCCTTTTACGAACGGAAATATGGCGAACGCGGTTTCGCTTTCTGGCTGAGCAATTTCAGCGACCTGGCGGTCGACGAGAAAGCCGCGCGGCTGGCGAGCGACTTTCTGGCCCGCAAGATCCGCTCGCGCGTCACCGATCCCGAAACGGCCGAAAAACTGATCCCGAAGGACCATCTGTTCGGCACGCGGCGGGTGCCGATGGAGACGCGCTATTATGAGGTGTTCAACCAGCCGAACGTCGGCCTGATCGACGTCAACGCCGATCCGCTCGTCGAGATCACGCCCGAGGGGATGCGCTTCGACAGCGGTTTCGTTCCGCTCGACGCGATCATCTATGCCACCGGCTTCGACGCGGTGCGCGGCGCTTTCGACAAGATCGACATCGTCGGCAAGGGCGGTTTGACGCTTCGGGAGAAGTGGGACGACGGCCCGGTCACCTTCCTCGGCCTGCAGAGCCACGGCTTTCCGAACTTCTTCATGATCGTCGGCCCGCACAGCGGCGCGACCTTCTGTAACGTCCCGCGCTGCGCCGAGCAGAATGTCGAATTCATCGCCGAGCTCATCGGGCATATGGAGGGCAGGGGGCTTGCGCGCTGCGAGGCGACCCAAGCGGCCGAGGACGACTGGACGGGTCAGGTGCTCGACCAGGCCGACCAGTTGCTCGCTGGGCGGACCAATAGCTGGTTCACCGGGATCAACCACAACATCGAAGGGCGGGGACGGCGCAAGATGCTGCTCTACACGCTCGGCCAGCAATATTTCCTCCAGACCTGCCGCGAGATCGTCGCGCAGGATTATCGCGGCTTCGACATGGCGCCGCAGCGCCCGGCCGCATGACTTCCGAAGGAGAAGACGATGCCGAGTGAAGCCTATCGGGCGCTGGTCGACCAGTTGTTCGCGTCGCCGATGCCCACCGACATCGGCGAGATGCGCGAAGCCTATCGCGCGATGGGCGACGCCTTCCCGCTGCCGGCGGACGTCGCGGTCAAGACAGCGACGCTCGGCGGGCGACCGGCCGAGTGGCTGACGGTCGCCGACGCGCCGCGTCATATCGTCCTGCTGGTCCATGGCGGCGGCTATTGTATCGGCGGGCTGGATTCGCACCGCCACTTCGGCGGCGAGATCGCGCGCCAGACGAGGAGCCGGGTCGCGGTGATCGACTATCGGCTGGCGCCCGAGCATCCCTATCCGGCTGGGCTCGACGATCTGAAGCTGGCCTATCGCGAATTGCTGGCGATGGCGGGTGACGAGAAGATCGCGCTCGTCGGCGACAGCGCGGGGGCAGGGCTGGTGATGGCGCTGCTTGCGGAGTTGCTGCGCGAAGCACAGCCGCTGCCCGCCAGCATCTATTGCATGTCGCCCTGGGCCGATCTGTCGGACACGGCAACCTCGCGCAAGCTCAAGCGCGAGGTCGACCCGCTCGCCAGCATCGACCAGCTTGCGAAAATGGCGGGTCATTATGCCGGGGATATCCCGGTCAGCGACCCGCGCATCTCGCCCGCCTTTGCCGATTTTCGCGGCAGTCCGCCGGTCTTCATCCAGGCGGGCACCGCCGAGGTGCTAATGGACGATGCGCTGAACCTCGCCAAATCGCTCGCCGATGCCGACGTCGATGTCGATGTCGAACTGCGCGCCGGCATGATCCACGTCTGGCCGTGGTTCTTCCCCGCGATTCCCGAGGGCGCCGAAGCGCTGTCACGCGCCTGCGCTTTCCTGTCGCGCCATTTCGCCGACGCCTGACCGGCCGTCCGCCTCCGTTTCCCCGAAAGGCCCCTCCCGATGCTCGACGATCCGCAGACCAGCCCCGAGCCCGATCTCGATCGGGCGCGCGCCAAATATGCCGCCGAACGCGACCGGCGCAGCGGCCGCCGCAGCCGGACGGCGTATCAAACCCCGGGCAGCGGGATCGCGATCGATCTTCGCGACACCTATATCCCGCGCATCGAGCGCGAGGCGCGGAACGAAGCGGTCGATGCCGTCGTCATCGGTGCGGGCTTTGCCGGGCTGATCGTCGCGATCGAGATGAAGAAATGCGGTATCGGCCCGATCCGCATCGTCGACACGGCGGGCGACTTCGGCGGGGTCTGGTACTGGAACCGCTACCCGGGCGCGCAGTGCGACGTCGAATCCTACATCTACCTGCCGTTCCTCGAGGAGACGGGGTACATCCCGAAGGAGAAATATTCGCACCAGCCCGAGATTCTGAAACATGCGCAGCGGCTGGGGCGGCATTTCGACCTGTATGAGGATGCGCTGTTCCACACCGGCGTCACCGACGTGCGCTGGTCGGACGGCGACCGCTGGACGGTGACGACCGACCGCGGCGACACAATCCGATCGAACTTCGTCGTCATGGCGGGCGGCGGGCAGGACCAGCCGCGGCTCCCCGACCTGCCGGGGCTCGACGAATTTTCGGGGCATGTCTTTCATAGCTGCCGCTGGGACTATGACTATACCGGGGGCAGCCATGCGGGCGACTGCGCGAAGCTGGAAGGCAAGCGCGTCGCGGTCGTCGGGACCGGGGCGTCGGCGGTGCAGCTTGTCCCCTATATCGCGCCCTCGACCGAGCATCTCTATGTCCTCCAGCGCACGCCGGTGGTGGTTGGCGAGCGGCTGAACCGGCCGACCGATCCCGACTGGGCGGCGTCGCTCGAACCCGGCTGGCAGGACCGGCGGATGCTCAACTATTCGACATTGGTTCTCGGCGGACAGCAGGACGAAGATCTGGTCGACGACGGCTGGACGCACGCGACCGCCGAACTGGCGAGCGTCTATGGCGGCGAGAAGGGCGGGAGCGATGTGTCGGCGGAAGCGGCGGCGGAGGCGGCCGAACGTGCCGATCTTCGTTACATGGAGAAGATCCGCGCGCGCGTCGACCGCACGGTGGGCAAGGCGAGCGCGGCCGAATTGCTGAAGCCATGGTACCGCTATTTCTGCAAGCGGCCGACCTTCAATGATCTGTACCTGCCGGCGTTCAACCGCGACAATGTCGAACTGATCGACGTCAGCGGCCCGGCGGGGCTCGAACGCCTGACCGCGACGGGCTTTGTCGTCGACGGCACCGAATATCCCGCCGATGCGATCATCTTCGCTTCGGGTTTCGCGAGCGATCTGTCCGAACGCAAGGGGTACGAGCTTGCGGGGCGCGGCGGGATCACGCTGCGCGATCATTGGCGGGACGGCGCGCGCTCGCTACACGGTGTGCTCGTCCACAATTTCCCGAACCTGTTCCTGATGGGAACGGTGCATGTCGGACTGACGATCAACTATACCGAGATGATGCTGCGGCAGGGGCGCCACATCGCCCGCACGATCGAACAGCTCCGCGCGCGCGGCTTCGACGAGATCGAGGCGACCGCAGAGGCGGAGGATGCCTATGTCGAGGATATCGTCGCGGCGCGCGAGGCCGACGTCGCGTTCCACGCTTCCTGCACGCCCGGCTATTTCAACAATGAGGGCATGCCGGTGCAGCGCGGCAAGGGGCTCACCGACACCGTCTATGCCGGCGGTCTTTTCGCCTGGCTCGACATGGTGACCGACTGGCGCGAGGCGCGGGACTTTGCCGGGGCAGAGCTTCGCTGAGGCGTGCCGCCCCCTCCAACCGGAGATTCACATGACGATGAACGCGATCAGCAGGAATATAGCCGCAGGAACGGTGCAGGGGCAGGTCGATCCCGCCTTTGCCGAGCTCGCCGATCTCTTTGCCGCCAACTTCGACGAACGCGGCGAGGTGGGCGCAAGTCTCGCGGTCTTCCACGAAGGCCGGCCGGTCGTCGATATGTGGGGCGGGCGCAAGACGGCCGACGGCGAGGCATGGGATGCCGAGACTATCTCGATCGTCTGGTCGAGCACCAAGGGGATCGCCGCGGTCGCGGCGCATCATGCGGTCGAGAAGGGGCATATCGATCTCGACGCCCCGGTCGCGAAATACTGGCCCGAATTCGCCCGCGAAGGAAAAGAAGAGGCGACTGTGGCGATGATCCTCGACCATTCGGTCGGGGTCCCCGCGCTGCGTGATCCGGTGCGGCCCGGCGGCTTCGCCGACTTCGACTATATGTGCGAGCGGATCGCGCGCGAGCGGCCCTTCTGGGTGCCGGGGACGCGTCACGGCTATCATGGCCACACCTATGCGTGGACCGTGGGCGGGCTGTTCCGCCGCGCGGTCGGCGTGCCGCTCGGCGACTATATCCGCAGCGAGATTGCCGGGCCGCTCGGCGCCGATTTCTGGCTGGGGCTCCCGGCCGGCGAGCATCGCCGCGTTGCACCGATGATCTATCCGACCGATCCGCTGTTCGGGGGCAAGTCGCGCGCCAATCATGCGATCGAGACCGACCCCGCCGCGCCCTTCCCGCTGATGATGACCAATGACGGCGGTTATGACTGCAACGACCCCGCCTATTGGGGCGTCGAGATCGGCTCGCTCAACGGCATAACCAATGGACGTGGGCTCGCGACCATCTATTCGGCGCTTGCCAATGGCGAGCTGCTCGGCGCCGATACGGTGGCGCGGATGGGCCGCACCGCAAGCGCCAGCCATCTCGACGCGACATTGCTGATGCCGATGCGTTTCGGGTCGGGATTCATGAAGACGACCGATAATCGCAGCCGGCCCGAACTGGTGGACTGCACGCTGCTGATGTCCGAGGAGGCGTTCGGCCATGTCGGCTTCGGCGGTTCGGTCGGTTTCGCCGATCCCGGCGTGCGCATGGGTTTCGGCTATACGATGAACCGAATGGGCGCCGGCGTCATGGTCGGGCCGCGTGCGCAACTGCTGATCGACGCCGCCTATCGCGCGCTCGGCTATGCCTCGAACGCCAGCGGTGCGTGGGTGTGAGCGGCAAGGCCGGGTAACTTCTTGAAACCCGGGCTCGGCGAGCCCTATGAAACGGGCGAGCGTACGGCAAAGACCGGCCGCCGATGGTGATACCAGGAGAATGAGCATGAGTTTGGGGCTTTTCGACCTGACGGACAAGGTCGCGCTGGTGACCGGCGGCAACGGGGGCATCGGCCTCGGCATGGCGAAAGGGCTCGCGATGCACGGCGCGACGGTCGTGATTTGGGGCAACAAGCCCGACAAGAATGCGCATGCCGTCGCCGAACTCGAAGCCCTTGGCGGCACCGTCCGCTGCGCGCAGGTCGACGTGGCCGACGAGGCGGCAGTGAAAGCGGGGATAGCGGCGATCCTCGACGAATTAGGCCGTCTCGATCAGGCGATTGCGAACGCCGGCATCGGCATCGCACGCCGCGACATGTTCGAGATCAGCCAGGCCGATTTTGACAAGCTGCAGTCGATCAACGTCTATGGCGTCTTCTACACCTTGCGCGAGGCGGCGGCGCACATGATCGAGCGCGGCAAGGCGGGCGACCGCGGCGGCTCGCTCGTCTCGATCGCCTCCACCGCCGCGGTTCATGGTGCCGCGCGCAACGAGCATTATGGTGCGACCAAGGGTGCGGTGCTGTCGCTCACGCGCGCGATGGCGGTCGAACTCGCCCCGCACGGCATCCGCGTCAACAGCATCCTGCCGGGCTGGACGCGGTCGGACATGACCGAGCGGCTGCAGGGGTGGGACAAGTTCAACGACAATGTCATCAGCCGTGCGCCCGTCGGCCGCTGGGGTGACGGCGACGATTTTTCGGCCATCGCTGTCTATCTCGCCAGCCATCACTCGAGTTTTCATCTGGGCGATGCGATCGTGATCGACGGCGGCTATACCATCTATTGAGGGTTTCTCGCTCAGGCCTTGGCGTCGATCAGATCAGCGATTTCAACCGGTCGATCCCCGTTGCCTCCCGGACGATCCGCGACGCGAGCGCTTGCCCGTTCGCGCCGTTGGTAAAGACGACGATCGCGCGTCCATTTCCGGTATCGCCGACGCCCAGCGTTCTGAATATCCCGTAATTGCTGCCGCTGTGCTGAAATAGCTGGCCTGCAGGGGATCGTTCGAGTTCCCAGCCCAGTCCCCGCGAAATATCGCGCCCGCGCACGTCGGTCCGCGGGGTGAGCATCGCTTGCCGCGCCGCCTCGCCGATCTCCCAGTCCGCCCGCGCTCGCCCGTCCATCATCAGCAGCATGAACCTTGCATAATCGGACGCGGTGGTCAGGAGACCGCCCGCCGAATTGACCAGCAGGTCGTGCGTCGACGGCGGTGTCTTCGGGTCCGCCTCGCGCATCGCCGCGACCGAATCTTCGTAGGTCCAGAACGCGATCGGCTTGCGCCATTTCGCCGCGATCGGCAGCAGCCGGTCGCCGAGCTCGCGTGTCGGCTGGGGAGGGAGTATTTGCTCGCCTTCGGGCGGTTCGGCATGGCCGAAGACCGCCGCCCTCGCGATATCCTCGTCCCAGCCGAAGCTGCTGCGGGGCATGCCGGCCGGACCGAACAGCTTCGCCTGCATCACGCTGCCGAGGCCCATACCCGTGATCTTCTCGACGACGAGCTGGAGCCAGATGAAGGCTTCGCCCGAATAGCTGTAGCCCGATCCGGGCGCGCTGTTCGTGACCAGCGGACCCGAAGCCCAGTTGGGCAAGCCGGTCGAATGCGCCAGCACATGCCGGGCCGTGATCTGTTCGAGGTTGGGGTCATCGCCCAAATGGGCCGGCCGGCGGTAGGCGACGAGCGGCCGGTCGAGGTCGAGGCGCTTTTCGTCGGCGAGCCGCATCGCGACATAGGCAAAGACCGGCTTGGTCATCGACGCCGCCTCGAACAACGTATCCTCCTGCACCGGGTCGCGGGTGAGGGCGTTTTTGACCCCGAAGCCCTCGCTCCAGACGAGCGCCCCGCGGTCGACGACCGCGATGGCGATGCCGGGCACCCCGGCGATCTGCATGAGCCGCGGAATTTCGCGAACCAGTTCCGTAGACGGTACCCAGGCCGTGTTGCTGTCCGGGCATCCGGGCGCTGGCCGCGCACGGGCAGGCGCCGAGCCGCCGGCGATCAGCGCTGCGGATCCGGCCAGCACAGCCCGTCGCCCGGGCCTATTTCCGGAAGTGCTCATCCCTATTCGTGCCGCAGCGCGTCGATCGGATTGAGGCTGGCCGCGCGGCGCGCCGGGAAATAGCCGAAGACGACGCCGATCAGCGCCGAAATCGCAAAGGCAATGACGTTGATCTGGGCATCGAACATCCAACTCACCTGCATCAGAGGCGAGAGCATCGCAATCGCAAGCTGCGCGATGACCAGACCGGCGAGCCCGCCGAGGCATGAGAGGACGATCGCTTCGACCAGAAACTGCATCAGTACCTCGCGCGCGACGGCGCCGATTGCGAGCCTTATGCCGATCTCGCGCGTGCGTTCGGTGACCGATACCAGCATGATGTTCATGATGCCGATGCCGCCGACGACGAGCGAGATTGCGGCGACCGCCGCGACAATCCGCGTCAGCAGGGTGGTCGTGCCGGTCAGCGTTTCCGAAATCTGCTTGGTGTCGAAGATGTTGAAATTATCTTCCTTGCCGCCATCGATCTTGCGGCGTTCGCGCAGCAGGTCGGCGATCGAGGCCTGCACCTGTTCGCTCGAATAGCTTTGATCGACGCCGACGAGCATCACCGAGATGTCCTGATTGCCCGTGAAACGGCGCTGCACCGCCTTGACCGGCATGATCACGATATCGTCCTGATCGCCGCCGAAGCCCGCCTGACCGCGCGTCGACAGCACCCCGATGACATCGCAGCTCACGCCCTTGATGCGAAAGCGCTGGCCGACGGCGCTGCCGCCGCGAAACAGGTTCTGGCGGATTGTGTTGCCGATGATGCAGACGCTTTTGCCGGCCTGTTCCTCGGCGGGGGTGAAGGTGCGGCCCTCGGCAAGCGGCCAGGGCTGGACGGTGAAATAGGCATCGGTGGTGCCGTTCACCGTCGTCGACCAGTTGGCGCCTTCGTAGATGGCGGTGCCGCTGGTCTGCGCCTGCGGCGCGACCGCGGTGACGCCGCCGATCTGCCGCGCGATCGCCTCGAGGTCGGCCATTTCGAAATCGGGCGGGCGCGGGCCGCCGCCGCCGCGGCCGAAGCCCTGACCCGGACGGATCTGGAGGATGTTGGTGCCGAGCGCCGAAATCTGGCTTTGCACCGCGGCGGTCGTCGCATTGCCGAGCGTGACCATCGTCACCACCGCGGCGACGCCGATGACGATGCCGAGCACAGTCAGGAAGGAGCGCAGAACATGGCGGCGGATCGAACGCAGCGCGAGGAAGAAGGTCGTGCCGATCATGCGCCGGGCTCGGCAAGGCCACGTGCGCTTGCGTTGGTTTCGATCCGTTCGACCAGTCCGTCCTTGAAATGGACGAGGGTGCGCGCGAATTCGGCCATGTCGGGTTCGTGCGTCACCATCAGCACGGTGATGCCGCTGTTGCGGTTGAGGTCGGACAGCAATTCCATGATCTCGACCGAGCGTTCGGAATCGAGATTGCCCGTCGGTTCGTCGGCGAGCAGCACCTGCGGCCGGGTCACGATCGCGCGGGCGATGGCGACGCGCTGCTGCTGCCCGCCCGATAATTCGGCCGGGGTATGGTCCCACCAGTCCTTGAGCCCGACCTTGTCGAGCGCGGCCAACGCCGCCTCGTGCCGCTCGGCCTTCGCGTCGCCGCGATAGACGAGCGGCAGTTCGACATTTTCGAGCGCGCTGGTGCGCGACAGCAGGTTGAAGCCCTGAAAGACGAAACCGAAATATTTGCGGCGCAGCAAGGCGCGCTCGTCGCGCGTCAGCGCCTCGACATGGTGGCCGCGAAACAGATATTCGCCGCGCGTCGGCACATCGAGGCAGCCGAGAATGTTCATCGTCGTCGACTTGCCCGATCCTGATGCCCCCATCACCGCGACGAAATCGCCCGCGCCGATGTCGAGGTCGATGCCCTTCAGCGCCTGAAAGGCGGTCGGCCCCTCGCCATAGGTTTTGACGATCCCGCGCAGGCGAATGATGGGGTCGGCCATCGCGTCAGCGGCCGCCACCGCCGCGTCGTCCGCCGCCCGATCCGCCGGACCCGCCGCCCGATCCGCCCGACGATCCGTCCGAAAGCTGGCCGGTGATGACCTTCGTGCCGGTGCGCAGGCTGCCCGATGTCACCTCGGTAAGGCTGCCGTTGGTGTCGCCGGTGGTGATCTGCATCGGCTGCGGCTGCCCTTCGGCGTCGAGGATATAGACCGTCTGCTGCGCCCCCCGGTCGGCGGTGACCGTGCGTGCCGGCCGGTCGCCGCCGCGCCGCGGGCGGCGGGGGACGAGCGCGCCGGTGATCCCGCCGCTCGACGCGCCGGCGCCGTCCGCCTGCGCGGGACGAAAGCGCAGCGCGGCGTTGGCGATCAGAAGCACGTTCTGCTTGTGCATGGTCACGATATCGGCGGTCGCGGTCATCCCGGGGCGCAATTCCTGCTTGGCATTGTCGACCGACAGGATCGCCGTATAGGCGACGACATTGCCCGAACTCGCGCTGCTCGCCGACGAACCCGACGACGAGGAAGACGACGAACTGCCGCTGTTGTTCGATCCGACGTTGACGCGGGTGATCTTCGCCGGGAAACGCTGGCCGGGAAAGGCATCGACGGTGAAGGTCGCGTCCTGGCCTTCCTTCACCTGGCCGACGTCGGCCTCGTCGATCGACACTTCGAGTTCCATCTGGCTCAGATCCTCGGCGATCGTGAACAGCACGGGCGCGTTGAGCGAGGCGGCGACGGTCTGGCCGGGTTCGATATCGCGCGAGAGCACGACGCCGGTGACCGGCGAATAGATGCGCGCCTTCGACAAATTGGTCTGCGCGGTGCCGAGCGCGGCGCGTTGCTGCGCCACCTGCGCGCGCGACGCGGCGAGCGACGCGACGGCGCGTTTCTGGTCGGCGCGCGCCGCGTCGAGCTCGGTTTTCGACGGCACGCGGCCGGCCGACAGGCGAAACACCTCTTCCTGCCGGGCGAGGTTCGCGCCTGCCTGCGCCAGCGTCGCCTGCGCCTCGCCGACATTGGCGTTGGCGGCGGCAAGGCTCGCTTCGGCCTGGACGACCGAATCCTGCAGGCGCGCGGTGTCGAGCGACGCGAGCAACTGGCCCTTCGTCACACGGTCGTTCACATCGACATAGACATTGGTAATCAGCCCCGACTGTTCCGAACCGACATCGACCTGGTTGATCGGCTTGATGTTACCGGTCGCGGAGACGGTGACGGTCAGCGGGCCCTTGCGCACTTCCTCGGTCGAATAACGCACCGCATCGTCGGGGCCGAAGCAGCGATAGAGGACGAACAGGAAGAGGAGCGCCAGCAGCGCGACGCCGATCCACTTGCCCCGCCGCACCCACGGGCTGGCGGGCTTGACGCCGAGGAAGTCGTCGAGGGTCTCATCGCGCTTGCTGTCGTCGGTCATCCGCCGGTTCCGTTCGTTTCCATGGACTGCCACCCGCCGCCCAGCGCATTATAGAGCTGGACGATGGCCAGCGCCTGCGCCGCGCGCGAGCTCGCCAGACTGTTGCTCGACGACAGGAGCGAGGTTTCGACGCTGGACAGCGTCTGAAAGTCGGTCAGCCCCGATTGATATTGCAGCCGGGCAAGGATGGCGCTGTTGTTCGCGGCTTCGCGGGCGATCGCCAGTTGGGCGCTGCGTTCGTCGGCGGAGCTTGCCGCGACCAGCGCATTTTCGACGTCTTCGAGCGAGACGAGGATCGTCTGGCGATAGGCGGCGAAGGCGCCGTCCGCCGCCGCGCGCTGGGCGCGGACCTGCGACGCGCGCGCGCCGCCGTCGAACAGGATTTGCGACAGGCCGGCGAACAGCGATCCGGTGATGGTATCGAACAGGCCGCGGGTGGTCAGCGCGCTGGTGCCGAGCGAGCCGGTCAGGCCCAGCGAGGGGAGCAATTGGGCCTGGGCGACGCCGATGCGCGCGGTGGCGGCGGCGAGACTGCGCTCGGCCGCGCGGACGTCGGGGCGCTGGCGCAGCGTGTCGGCGGGAAAGCCCGCGGCGATACCGGTCGGCGGGGCGGGGATGGGGGCGGCCGGCTCAAGCGCGGCGGTCGCCGCTCCCGGCGCTTCGGCGGTCAGCACCGCGATGCGGTTGAGCGCGCCGCGGATGCTGGTCCGGAACTCGGGAATGCTCGCTTCGGTCTGTGCCAATTGCGTGCGCGCCTGTTGCTCGTCGAGCGAGGAGGCGAGGCCGGCCTGCACCCGCCAGCGCGCGATGTCGTAATTGTCGCGCTGATAGCGGACCGTCTCTTCGGCAATCGCCAGTTGCTGCTGCGCAAGGCGGAGCTGGACATAGTTGGTGACCAGTTCGGCGATGATCGCGATCCGCACCCCGGCGAGGTCGTAGCGGGTCGCCGCTTCGTCGGCGCGTGCCGCCTCGAGCGCGCGCCGGCCGCCGCCGAACAGGTCGACCTGCCAGTCGGCATCGAGCCCGAGCGAGTAGCTGCTGCTGTCCCGTCCGTCGATCACGACATTGCGGCCGGCGCGGCCGCTGGCGCTCACCGTCGGCAGCAGGTCGGCGCCAGCCTGCACCGACGCTTCGCGCGCCTGCCGCAGCCGCGCCTCGGCCTGCGCCACGTCGAGATTGACCGCAATCGCGCGTTCGACGAGGCGGTCGAGCATCGGATCGTCGAACCGGGTCCACCATGAAGCGAGCCCCGCTTCGTCGAGCGCCACATTGCGGCCGTCGCTGTAACCGGATGGCAGCGCCAGTTCACTCGCGGTGGCGGGGCGGTAGTCGGGGCCGACGCTACACCCGGCGAGCGATGCGGATGCCAGAAGGACGATCGGATAGCGGTATCGCGCGCTCATTTTCGGCACCTGCAGGGAGGCATGCGCCGGTTGTAGCGACTTGCAAAACCGTGTCAAAATTTCCGTTGGCCGAATAATTCTGAGTCTGATCGCCGGGCGGCCGGCCCTGCGTCAGAGGATTTCGTGCACCCGGTCCTGCGGGCGGCACAGCCGGACCCCCTTGTCGGTTTCGACGATCGGGCGTTCGACATAGGCGGGATTGGCGGCCATCGCGGTGACGATTTCGTCTTCGCCGGCGCCGTCCAGCCCGCGTTCGGCCGCATCGGTGCCGCGCAGGCGCAGCGCGTCTCGCGCCGCGATCCCGGCATCGGCGAAGAGCTGGCGCAGCTTCGCTTCGCTATAGGGGGTTTTCAGATATTCGACGACGGTGACGTCGACGCCGGGCGTCTCCTCGAGAATCGCGAGGGTCTTGCGCGAGGTGCCGCAGGAGGGGTTGTGCCAGATCGTCGCTTTCATTCGGCCGCTCCTATCGCCGCGCCGCGCCGCCGACAATCCTGTCGTCGACAAGGCGCCCTGAAAACTTCGGGCGCGTAAACCCGCTATTCATGGCGAATATGCCACATCTGCCCGCATGACAGGCATGGTAATATTGCCTTCGACCACCATCTTGGGGCTTATGATAAGCCGAGGGACCGCCAAAGGCGGCCAACGCGGGGTTGGGTTGCTAAGTGAATGAACTGATTGATCGCAGAGCGATATTGGCGGGGCTTGCAGGCGCAGGCGCCATGGCGGCGTTTCCGACGCGCGCTCAGACGCCGAACTGGATTCAGCAACCGATCGCGCCGGTATCGCCGCCGGTCGACTATCTGGCTGTCGCGCGTCGGCAATTGGCGATGCAGAATCGCAATATCCCGCAGGCTGACCGCGTCGGCATCGTCGATTTCGGGCTGCCGTCGTCGCGCCCGCGCTTCGCGCTCGTCGATATGGTCGCGGGCAAGATCGACATGTTCCCGGTCACCCATGGCCGCGGGTCGGATCCGCAGCACGACGGCTGGCTCAAAAGCTTTTCGAACCGTGTCGGCAGCCTTGCGACCTCGCGGGGCGCCTATCGCACCAGCGATTATTATTATGGCAGCAACGGCTCGTCGATGCGGCTCGCGGGGCTGGAACCCGACAATTACAGCGCCGACGCGCGCGCGATCGTCGTCCATGGCGCCTGGTATGCCGACCCGTCGCTGATCGCGACACAGGGCAAGTTGGGACGCAGCGAAGGCTGCTTCGTCTTCGGCGAGGCGCTGCTGCCGATGATCCTCTACAAGCTTGGCCCGGGCCGATTGCTGTTCGCCGACAAGCTGAGCGTGCCGCCGCCGGCACCGAAGTTCGAGATGCCGGGCGAGCCGCTGCCGGGTACGGAGAATATGATCCGCACCGGCGCGACCAACGGGGCTATCCCGAAGACCGCGGATTGACAGTCGGCCGTCGCCCCCGCTTTCGCAGGGGCGACATGTTTCAATAAATCCCGCTTGTCCCCGGCGTCGTCGCGCGCGCGGTGGTCTGGACGGTCGGAACGACCTCGGGCGGCGGCGGCGCGATGAGCGCACCGGCCGGGCGGCCTTGCTTTGCGAAGCTCGCCACGACGGGCGCGTCGCGGCCGTAGATGTCGGCGAGCTTCTTCACGCCGCCCTTGCCGTCGGGAACGACGGTCCAATAGGCGACATAGACGGGGAAAGGCTGTTCGAAGCCGAAGCGCGTCGTTTTGCCGCTGGCGATCGCTTCGCCGAACTCCTCGGGGCTCTTGCCGGCGAAATAAACCGCCATCAGCCCCGAAAAGTGCAAAGCGCGCTCGGTGCGGATACAGCCGTGGCTGAACGCCCGCGCCGCCGCGCCGAACGCGCCCTTCGACGGCGTATCGTGCAAATAGATGGCGTGCGGGTTGAGCATTTCCATCTTCATCACGCCGAGCGCGTTGTTCGCGCCGGGCTGCTGCACCACCGACAGCGTCTTGCCGCTCCCGGTCCACGTATAGCCCTGCCGCCGCGCCGACGCCGGATTGTTGGCGATCGTCGCGCCGATGCCTTCGTTGATGATGCTGCGCGGCAGCGTCCAGGTCGGGTTGACGATGACGCCGGTCGCCATCGGGTTGAGCTGCGGCGTCGGCGTCGACGCCTTGCCGACGACGGCCTTGTGCGTCGCGATCGTCGTGCCGCCGTGAATGACGCGGGTCAGATATTCGGGGACGTTGCTGACGACATAGCGTTCGCCGAGATCGCGCGGCATCCAGCGCCAGCGTTCGATGTTCACCCGGATTCCATTGGTTTCGGCGGGGGTCTTGGCCTTCTTCAGCGACGCTTTCAGCACCGCGAAATCGGGATGGACCGGATCGAGCCCGGCGAGCGCCTGCGCGACGTTGTTCGTCGCCAGCGCATTGGTGAGCAACGGCAGCAGCGGCTCGTCGGTGTCGTCGCTGTCGACCATGAACCATTGCTTGCGCGCCGCATTCGGCGTCCGCCCGTCGCGCAGGTGCGTCGCGAACAGGAGGAAGGCATCGGTCGCGACCTTGTCGAGCCGTGCCTGATCCTTCGACATGATCGCCGCAGCGAGGTCGTCGGGATTGTAATCCTTGGCGAAAAGTCCTTCGTCGCCGGCGCCTTCGATGGCGCCGAGCAGCGCGGTTGCGTTCGCTTCGGACCAGGCGGGAAGCGCGACCGGCGCGACGACGACGGGTGCATCGTCGGTGACCTTGTCGGGCTGGAGGACGACCGAATCCTCCTTCACTTCCTGCGCAAGGACGGATGGCGCGGCGAGCGCCAGCGAAAGGATTAGCGCCGCAGCGGGGCGCATCGACGGGAGAGTATTTTTGACCATGCGGGTGCCATAGCCAAAAAGATCACATAGTTAAAGTGAGCGGCCGCACAGTCCGGCGCATCCTATATCGCGTCACCCCGGGTTCGATCCGGGGCCCATGCGGGGCGTCGGGAATGGATGCCGGATCAAGTCCGGCATGACGAAAGAAAAAGCGTGCGGCGTTCAGGCCGCGCCTTCCGCTTCCTCCCGCGCCAGCCATTCCTCGAGCCATTTGATCGTATAGTCGCCATGGATGACGTCGGGGGCGGCGAGCAGCGCCTGATGCAGCGGGATGTTCGTCTTGACCCCGCCGATCACCATCTCCTCGAGCGCGCGGCGCATCCGCATCATGCAGCTTTCGCGCGTGCGGCCATAGACGATCAGCTTGGCGATCATGCTGTCGTAATAGGGCGGGATCGAATAGCCCGCGTAAAGCCCGCTATCGACGCGCACATGCATGCCGCCCGCGGCATGATAATTGGTGACCTTGCCCGGCGAGGGCATGAAGGTGCGCGGGTCTTCGGCGTTGATGCGGCACTCCATCGCGTGGCCGCGGAACTCCAGATCCTCCTGCGTCACCGACAGGCCGCGCCCGTCGGCGATGCGGATCTGTTCGCGGACGAGGTCGAAGCCGGTGATCATCTCGGTCACCGGATGCTCGACCTGGATGCGCGTGTTCATCTCGATGAAGAAAAACTCGCCATTTTCCCACAGAAACTCGATCGTGCCGGCGCCGCGATAACCCATCGCCGCCATCGCGTCGGCGCAGACCTTGCCCATGCGCGCGCGCTCCTCGGCCGAGATGATCGGCGAGGGGGCTTCCTCGAGCACTTTCTGGTGGCGCCGCTGGAGCGAGCAGTCGCGTTCGCCCAAATGGATGGCATTGCCCTGACCATCGCCGAATATCTGAAATTCGATGTGGCGCGGGTTGCCGAGATATTTTTCCATATAGACGGTCGGGTCGCCGAACGCCGCCGCCGCTTCGCTCGACGCCTGACCCATCAGGCTTTCGAGGCTCGCTTCGTCGGGAACGACCTTCATGCCGCGGCCGCCGCCGCCTGAGGCTGCCTTGATCAGCACCGGATAGCCGGCTTCGGCCGCGATCCGTTTCGCCTCGTCGCCATAGGTGACTGCGCCCGGCGAGCCCGGAACGACCGGCAGGCCGAGCTCGACCGCGGTGCGCTTCGCTTCGACCTTGTCGCCCATCGTGCGGATATGCTCGGGCTTCGGGCCGACGAAGCAGATATTATGCGCTTCGATGATCTCGGCGAAACGCGCATTCTCGGACAGGAAGCCATAGCCCGGATGGATCGCGTTGGCGCCCGTCACCTCGGCCGCCGAAATGATCGCCGGGATGTTGAGATAGCTGTCCTTGGCGCTCGGCGGGCCGATACACACGGCCTCGTCGGCAAGGCGGACGTGCATCGCGTCGGCATCGGCGGTCGAATGAACCGCGACGGTCTTGATGCCCATTTCGTGGCAGGCGCGGTGGATGCGTAGCGCGATCTCGCCGCGGTTGGCGATGAGCAGTTTCTCGATCGTCATGCGAAACTCAGGCGATGGTGAACAGCGGCTGGTCGAACTCGACCGGCTGGCTGTTCTCGACATGCACCGCTTTCAAAGTGCCCGATGTCGGCGCGACGATCGGGTTCATCACCTTCATCGCCTCGATGATAAGCACCGTGTCGCCCTCTTTCACGGCCGAACCGACCGCCGCGAAATTCGGCGCGCTGGGTTCGGGGGCGAGATAGACGGTGCCGACCATCGGCGACTTTACGGCATCGGCGAAATTGTCGGCGGCCGGAGCTGCCGCAGCAGGAGCGGCCGCTGCGGCGAGGGGTGCTGCCGCTGCGGGTGCTGCGACAGGTGCGGGAGCGGCAGCATAGGCGACGGGTGCGGCGGTCAGCGTCCGCGCCACGCGAACCTTGCGGTCGCCATCCTCGACCTCGATTTCGGAGAGTTGCGTATCGTCGAGCAGCTCGGCGAGCGCGCGCACATAGGCCGGATCGATGTTGATGCCATTGTCTTTATGGTCACCCATGAGAATTTTTTCCTGTTGTTGCGGCGTCGCGGTTCCGACGCTCTGACCCCGTTTTTTGATGCGCCCTATTGTCAGAGACGGGCGGCGGCGTCCAGCGCCAGCGTATAGCTGTTCGCGCCGTGACCTGCAAAATGGTCTACCGCCGCCATGCCGACATAGCTCAAATGGCGGAACTCTTCGCGCTTCATCGGGTCCGACAGATGGACCTCGATCACCGGCACCTTGATCGACTTGATCGCGTCGTGGATCGCGATCGACGTATGGGTATAGCCGCCGGCGTTGAGCAGCACGGCCTTGGCGCCCGCGACATAAGCCTCGTGCAGCCAGTCGATCAGCACGCCTTCATGGTTCGTCTGGCGGCATTCGAGCCGCAGGCCGAGGTCGACCGCCTGCGCCTCCAGCCGCGCGTGAATGTCGTTGAGCGTGTCGTGGCCGTAAATCTCGGGCTCGCGGGTGCCGAGCAGGTTGAGATTGGGGCCGGAGAGGACATAGACGGTCGGCTTGTCGGAACGATCGCTGGTCAAGGGCAAGGTCTTTCGGTTGCGGCGACGGGCGCTCCCCCTATATGGGCTGCTCGGCAAAAGGCAAAGCGAGGCGGATTTCCCGGTGATATCGGTCATTCTCAACGGCGAACCGCGGCAGGTGCGCGAAGGCAGCATCGCCGACCTCGTCGCGTCGCTCGGCCTCGACGTCAAGAAGGTCGCGGTCGAGCGCAATCGCGCGATCGTCCCGCGCTCGACGCTCGCCGACGTCGCGCTCGCCGAGGGCGACGCGCTGGAAATCGTTCATTTCGTGGGAGGCGGTTGAGGTGTCAGCGGATCAATGGAGTGTGGCCGGGCGGACGTTTACGTCGCGGCTGATTGTCGGCACCGGCAAATACAAGGATTTCGAACAGAATGCCGCGGCGGTCGAAGCGTCGGGGGCCGAGATCGTCACCGTCGCGGTGCGCCGCGTCAATGTCTCGGACCCGACGGCGCCGATGCTGACCGACTATATCGATCCCAAGAAGATCACCTACCTGCCGAACACCGCGGGCTGCTTCAACGCCGACGATGCGATCCGTACGCTGCGGCTGGCGCGCGAGGCGGGGGGCTGGGATCTCGTCAAGCTGGAAGTGCTCGGCGAGGCGAAGACGCTGTATCCAAACATGCGCGAGACGCTGGAAGCGACCGAGGTGCTCGCGAAAGAGGGCTTCTTGCCGATGGTCTATTGCGTCGACGATCCGATCGCGGCGAAGCAGCTCGAGGATGCGGGCGCGGTCGCGGTGATGCCCTTGGGCGCGCCGATCGGATCGGGGCTCGGCATCCAGAACCGCGTCACGATCCGCCTGATCGTCGAGGGCGCGTCGGTGCCGGTGCTCGTCGATGCCGGGGTCGGCACGGCCAGCGACGCTGCGGTTGCGATGGAACTGGGCTGCGACGGGGTGCTGATGAACACCGCGATCGCCGAGGCGAAAGATCCCATCCGTATGGCGCGCGCGATGAAGCTGGCGGTCGAGGCCGGGCGCGATGCCTATCTGTCGGGGCGGATGGGGCTGCGCAAATATGCCGATCCGTCGAGCCCGCTGGCGGGGTTGATTTAGCGGTTGCTGTCGGCCGGAAATGGACCTTTTCCATTCGTCATCCCGGACTTGATCCGGGATCCATAGCTGCGCCGTCGTCATGGATCCCGGATCAAGTCCGGGATGACGAAAGCGGGGGAGGCAGCGACAGCTCCCCACCCCAAAGCGGCCCTCGTGGTGATGAAACCATACAAAGCCGGTTGCCCCTTCATTGCAAAATAGGTTAGTATTCTAATTATTTTATCGGGAGGGAAAATGACCAGCATTGCGGTAATCGTCGGCAGCACCCGCGAGGGATCGTTCAACCGTGCGCTCGGCGACCTCGCCGCCACGAGCCTCGCGGCGCTGGGCGCCGCCGTGACGCGTGTCGATCTGGCGGCGTTCAACCTGCCGCTCTATTCGGCGGCGCTCGAGGCGAATGATTTTCCGCCCGATGCACAGCGGCTGAAGGACATCTTCGCGGCGCAGGACGGGCTGCTGTTCGTGTCGCCCGAATATAACGGGTCGCTGCCGCCGCTGCTCAAGAATGCGATCGACTGGGCATCGCGGCCGACCGGCGGCGAGGGGCTCGTCGCGCTGACCGCCTATCGCGGCAAGGCGGCGGCGATCATGTCGGCGTCGATCAGTCCCTTCGGCGGGCTGCGCGGGCTGATGCATTTGCGCCAGATCCTGTCGACGATCCAGATGCTGGTCATCCCCGAACAGGTGGTGGTGCCGAATGCCCACGCGGCGTTCGCCGAGGATGGCAGCCTGAAGGAGGCGCTGCCGGCGTCGCTGGTCGAGATGACGGCCGGGCGGCTGGTCGCGGTCGCGAAGGCGCTGTCCGCCTAGCGCGTCCGCTCGATATTGTCGCCCCAGTCGGCTTCGAGCGTCGCGAGCAGCGCGTCGAAGCGTTCGTGGCCCAGCCTTTCGGCGAGCTGGTCGGACAGCGCGTCCATCGCGCGTTGCGCATCATGCCGCATCTTCGCGCCGGTTTCGGTCAGCGACACGATCATGTGGCGCCGGTCGCCGGGATCGGGCGCGAGTTCGACGATACCGAGCTTGACCATCTGGCCGATCGTGCTGTGGATCGCCTGCCGCGACACGCCGAGGTTGCGCGCAATGTCCGACGGGCGCACGATGCCGCTGACGATGTTGGTCATCACCATCGATTGCGGGCGGCTGACATCGGGCCAGCCGCGATCGTGCAGCCGTGCCTGCAGGCCCTCGTCGAGCCAGCAGAAACGCTGGAAAAGAGCGATAATAAGCTGATTGGTGCGCATGAAGAGCCGCGATTTCCCCCGTTTGCCGGCCGAGCGCCAACGCTTTCACGCTAGAAGAAGGGCGGAGGCGAGGCAAGGCGGAGCGGCATTGCAAAAGCAAAATACTTAGCATACTATGCTTTTAACGAATGAATGAGGGAGAGTCGTGCCGACATGGACGGATTGATGCAGAATGTGCCGCTGACGGTCGACCGGATCATCGATCATGCGGCGAACTGGCACGGCGACCGCGAGATCGTCTCGCGCGATGCCGGGGGGCGCGTCACCCGTTCGACCTATGCCGACATCCACGCCGATGCGAAGCGCGTGTCGAATGCGCTCGCCGGCGAGGGGATCAAGCCGGGCGACCGCGTCGCGACGATGGGCTGGAACGGCGCGCGCCATCTTGCGGCATGGTATGGCGCGGCGGGGATGGGGGCGGTGCTTCACACGCTCAATCCCAGGCTGTTCCCCGAACAGATCGCCTATATCGCGGACCATGCCGGCGACCGGCTGCTGATCGCCGATCCGGCGGTTGCCGATCTGGTCGCGGAACTGCTGCCGCAGGTGCCGTCGATCGAAAAGGTAATCTTCTTTTGCGACGCGGCGTCGCTGCCGGAAACCGATTTCGAGGCGATCGCCTTCGACGACTGGATCGCGGGGCAGCCGGCGGAATATGACTGGGGCGGCTTCGACGAAAATGCCGCCTGCGGGCTTTGTTACACCAGCGGCACGACGGGCAATCCCAAGGGCGTGCTCTATTCGCACCGGTCGAACTATATCCATGCGCTGATGACCTTGCAGCGCGACGCACTGGCGCTGTCGGCGCGCGATACGGTGCTGCTCGTCGTGCCGATGTATCACGCCAATGCGTGGGGCGTCGTCTATTCGGCGCCCGCGGTCGGCGCGAAGCTGGTGCTGCCCGGGCAGCGGATGGACGGCGAATCGATCTACAACCTGATCGAGGAAGAGGGGGTGACCTATTCGGCCGCCGTGCCGACCGTGTGGCAGATGCTGCTCACCTATATGCAGGAGAACGGCAAGCGCTTCACGACGCTGGAGCGGGTGACGATCGGCGGCTCGGCATGCCCCGAATCGATCATCCGCACCTTCCGCGACGATTATGGCGTCGACGTCATCCAGGGCTGGGGCATGACCGAAACCTCGCCGCTCGGCACGGTATCGGTGCCCAATGCGTCGGTCGCGGCGAAGGGCGATGAGGCGCAGATGGCGTACAAGCTGAAGCAGGGGCGGCTGCTCTGCGGGCTCGAGATGAAGCTGGTCGACGACGCGGGCAATCGCCTGCCGCACGACGGCAAGACGCCGGGACGGCTTATGATCAAGGGGCCGACGATCGCGCGCGGCTATTTCGGCGGCGAGGGCGGCGATGTGCTCGATGCCGAAGGCTTTTTCGACACCGGCGACGTCAGCACGATCGACGGCGAAGGCTATATGCAGATCACCGACCGCGCGAAGGATGTCGTGAAGTCGGGCGGCGAGTGGATCAGCTCGATCGAGATCGAGAATATCGCGATGGGGCACGACGCGGTCGCCAACGCCGCGGTTGTCGGCGTCGCGCATCCGAAGTGGGACGAGCGGCCGATCCTGCTCTGCCAGCTCAAGGACGGCGGCACGGCGTCCGCCGACGATTTGAAGGCGTATCTCGACGGCAAGATCGCCCGCTGGTGGATGCCCGACGATGTGCTGTTCGTCGACGAAATCCCGCTCGGGCCGACCGGCAAGATCGACAAGAAGGCGATCCGTGCCGGGCTGGAGGGATACAAGCTGCCCTTCGAAGTGACCCGCTGAACCCAAGCAGATAATCAGGAGAGACTATGATGGTGGACCCGAACGGGATCGCAGGACTGGACGCGCAATTTATCGGGCGCGTGTCGCCGACCGCGCCGCGCATTCAGGCGGGCGGCCATCCGTGCCAGGGCATCTATTGGACCGAGGCGGGCAAGCGCCCGAAGGTGGCGGTCATCGCCACCCACTATAATGTCGACTTCTCCGAACATTATATCGCGCCCTATTTTGCGCGGCAGGGCATCGGTTTCCTCGGCTGGAACACGCGTTATCGCGGTTTCGAGGACCAGTTCCTGCTCGAACATGCGGTGCTCGACATCGGCGTCGGCATGAAATGGCTGAAGGAAGAGGCCGGGGTCGAACAGATCGTCATCCTCGGCAATTCGGGCGGCGGCTCGCTGATGGGCGCCTATCAGGCCGAGGCGATCGCGCCGACCTTGACCGACCGGCTGCCCCCGGTGGGGCAGGATGCGCTGGCGCAGCTCATCAAGGGCGATCTCTATATCAGCTTCAACGCCCATCAGGGACGTCCCGAGGTGCTGACCGACTGGATGGACGCGTCGGTGATCGATGAAAATGATCCGGTCGCGACCCACCCCGAACTCGATCCGTTCAACCCCGATAACGGCCCGCCCTATTCGGACGCCTTCATCGAAAAATATCGCGCCGGGCAGCGCGCGCGCAACCAGCGGATCACCGACTGGGCGAAGGCCGAACTGGCGCGCCTCAATGCCGCGGGCATCCCCGATCGCATCTTTCCGATGTTCCGTTGCTGGGGCGACATCCGTTGCGTCGATCCGGCGATCGATCCGTCGGACCGCAAGCCGAACTGGTGCTATCGCGGCGATCCGGCGGTCGCGAACCGGACGCCGAGCATCGGCCGCGCCAATACGCTGAAGACCTGGCTCAACATGTGGAGCCTCGAAACCTCGCCATGTCAGGGGCAGCCGCACCTCGCCAAGCACGACACGCCCGCGCTCGTCGTGCAGGGGACAGCCGACACCGGCGTCTTCCCGAGCGACGCCCGCAAGATTTTCGATTTCCTCGGTTCGACCGACAAGAAGCTCGAACTGATCACCGGGGCGCATTATTTCGAGGATTCGATAGAAGAGCGGCAGAACGCCGCCGACCTCGTCGGCGCGTGGATCCGGGAAAAGCTGTGACGTGACGGAGGAGGCCGAAATCATTGCCGGATTGCGCGATGCCGGTCTGACGGGGGAGGGCGACGTCGTCCTTCAGCCGTTGACCGGCGGCGTCTCGTGCGATGTGTGGAAGGTCGAGACGCCGACCGGTCCGATCGTCGTCAAACGCCCGCTGCCCCAGCTTCGCGTCGCGGCCGAATGGCTCGCGCCGGTCGAACGCGGGACGAGCGAGGTGCGCTGGCTGCGGCGCGCCCGCGGGGTCGACCCGCGGCTCGCGCCCGAAGTGCTCGCCGAACTGCCGACGGGGCATGCCTTTGCGATGCGTTTCCTGCCCGGTTGTCCGGTGTGGAAAGACGAACTGATGGCGGGGCGTGTCGACGTCGCTTTCGCGGCGCAGGTCGGTACCGGTATCGCCGCGGTCCACGCCGCGACCGCGCATAATGACGGCGACCGCGCCGACTTCCCGAACGACGAGATGTTTCGCGCGCTGCGCGTCGATCCGTTCCTGCTCCATGTCGCGCGGCATGATGCCGAACTTGCGCCCGTCCTCAATGCGCTTGCCGACGATCTTTCGGGGCGCAAGATCGCGTTGGCCCATGGCGACGTCAGCCCGAAGAATATCCTCGTCAGCGCCGATGGCCCGGTGTTTCTCGACGCCGAATGCGCGGTCTATGGCGATCCGGCCTTCGACCTCGCCTTTTGCACCACGCACCTGTTGCTGAAGGCGGTATGGTCGGGCGATGTGCGGCTGAACGAGGCGGCGGCGGCGCTGGTCGACGCCTATCGCGCGGGGATCGACTGGGAAGATGCCGACGGGCTGATGCTGCGCGCGGGCAAATTGACCGCGGCGTTGCTGCTCGCCCGGGTCGAGGGCAAGTCGCCGGCGCCTTATCTGACCGACCCCGAACACAAGAACATCGTGCGCGATCAGGCGCGGGCGCTGATCGCCCGCCCGTCGCCGCTGGGCGAACTGGTCGCCAACTGGAAAAGGAACCTTGCATGACTTCGCGTATCGCCTCCGTCACCGGCCGCCAGCTCTGGGATTCGCGCGGCCGGCCCACCGTCGAGGCCGAGGTTGTGCTGGAATCGGGCGCGGTCGGCCGCGCCATCGCGCCCGCCGGCGCCTCGCGCGGGGCGCATGAAGCGATCGACCTGCGCGATGGCGGCGCGGCATTCGGCGGCTTCGGGGTGAATGGTGCGGTTGCAGGGATCGGCGGCGAGATCGCGGGTGCGCTCGCGGGCATGGACGCGCGCCACCAGGCCGCGGTCGACAAGGCGCTATGCGATCTCGACGCCACGCCGAACAAGGCGCGGCTCGGCGCGAATGCCGTTGTCGCGGTGTCGATGGCGGTGCTTCACGCTGCCGCGGCGGACGCGCGCGAGCCGTTGTGGCGCTATCTGGCCGAGGGGCGCAAGGTGCGCGTACCGCTGCCCGAAATCCAGATTTTCGGCGGCGGCGCTCACGCCGGGCGGCGCACCGATGTGCAGGATTTCATGATCATGTGTCCGCAGGCCGGAAGCTTCCGCCGCGCGCTCGAAATCACCGACGATGTCTATCGCGCCGCGGGCAAGCTGATGGAAGCCAAGGGGCCCTTGTCGGGTGTCGCCGACGAAGGCGGCTGGTGGCCGAACTTCGCGTCGAACGAGGATGCGCTCGACACGCTGACGAGGGCGATTGAGGCAAGCGGACACCGCGCGGGCGAAGAGGTGTTCATCTCGCTCGACATCGCGGCGAACGAACTGGGCGATGCCGACGGCTACAGCCTTGCGCTCGACGACGGACGTCTGACGAGTGAAGCGATGGCGGCGCGGATCGTCGAATGGGCGGGCCGCTATCCGATCCTGTCGATCGAGGACCCCGCGGGGCAGGACGACTGGACGGCGATGGCCGCCGTCACCGCCGCGATCGGCGACCGCGTCCAGATCATCGGCGACGATGTGCTTGTCACCAATGCCGAGCGCGTCGCACGCGCCGGCGAGGCGGCGGTGTGCAACGCGGCGCTGATCAAGGTCAACCAGGTCGGCACGGTGACCGAGGCGAAGGCGGCGCTCGACGCCGCGGTGGCGCGCGGTTGGAGCGCGATCGTTTCGGCGCGCTCGGGCGAGAGCGAGGATGTCACCATCGCGCATCTCGCGACCGGCTGGAACGCCGGGCAACTGAAGGTCGGCAGCTTCACGCGCTCCGAACGCATGGCGAAGTGGAACGAGATGCTGCGGATCGAGGAAGCGATGGGCGGCGACGCCGAGTTCGCCGGCTTCTCGGCCTTTGCCGGATCGATCGGGCGGGTGGCGGCATGATCGTCCTTCACGCCCGGCCGAGCCCCGGCTTTCGCGAGGCCGTCGATGCGATCTTCGGGCCGGGCGTCGTCGTGCATGTCGACGAGGCAGCGCCGCTCGACGAGGTAGTGGGCGAAATCACCGCGCTGCTCCACGTCCTGACCCCGGTGACGCCGGAATTCATCGCGTCGGCACCGAAGCTCAAACTGATCCAGAAGCTCGGCGTCGGCGTGAACACGATCGCGCTCGACGCCGCGCGCGATCACGGCGTCGCCGTCTGCAACATGCCCGGCACGAACAGCCAGGCCGTTGCCGAAATGGCGCTGTCGTTGATGATGGCCGTGCTGCGCCGCACCTGCTTCTTCGACGCGCGGACGCGGGGGGGTGAGGGTTGGACTGCCGACCCGTCCGAACTCGACAGCGTCGGCGAGATCGGCGGGCGCACCGTGGGGCTAGTCGGTTTCGGCAATTCGGCGCAGCTCCTCGCGCCGGTGCTCGCGGCGCTGGGCGCGAAGGTTGTTTATACCGCGCGCAGCCCGCGCGATGTGCCCTACGACTATTGGCCGCTCGACCGCCTGCTGGCCGAAAGCGACATCGTGTCGCTGCACATGCCGCTGACCGATGAGACGCGGGCGAGCATCGATCCCTTCGCGATGAAGAAGGGTGCAGTACTGGTGAACACCGCGCGCGGCGAGCTGGTCGATCAGGCGCGGCTGGTCGAGGCGCTGGCGTCGGGGCATCTGCGCGGCGCCGGGCTCGATGTCTTCGCCGAGGAGCCGCTGCCGCGGGGCAATCCGCTGCTCGGGCTGCCCAATGCGGTGCTCGCGCCGCATATCGCCTGGCTCACTCCCGAAACGCTGGTGCGCAGCCTCACGGTGGCGCACGAAAATTGCCGTCGTCTTGCGGCGGGCGCGCTGCTTCTTCATCAGGTGGTCTAATGTCGCTTCCCATCGTTCTGATTACCGGTCAGCTTTTGACCGATGCCGTTTGGCAACCGCTCGTCGATGCCTGGACCGACCGCGAGATGATCGTCGCCGACAATCGCAGCGACGACACGATCGAGGGCTTCGCGCAGCGCTTGCTCGACAACGCCCCACCCAAATTCGCGCTGGTCGCGCACGCGATGGGCGGCTTCGTCGCGTTCGAGGTAATGCGCCGCGCTCCCGGACGCGTTGCGAAGCTCGCGCTGATCTCGACGCTCGCCTCGGCTGACGGTCCGGCCCAGACGGCGCGGCGGCAGGGCTATATCGACCTTGTCGAGAGCGGCAATTTCGACCGGGTCGTCGAGGAGCGCATCCCGATCCTCTTTCCCGAAGAGAAGCGGAATGACGAACGGTTGCTCGCCATCGCGCGGCAGATGGCGGCCGATACTGGCGCCGACACCTTCCTCGCGCAGCAGCGCGCGATCATGGCGCGCATCGACAGCCGCCCGCGGCTCGGCGAGATCGCGGTGCCGACGCTGCTGATCTGGGGCGAGAAGGACGGCATCACCAGCCGGGCGCACCATGACGAGATTGTGGATGCGGTTCCGGGGGCGCGGCTCGAAGTGATTGCGGGCGCGGGGCATCTGCCGACCGTCGAGGCACCGGAGGTTGTGGTGCCGTTGCTGACGGATTTTATCGACGGCTGACCCTTGTGTTCCCCGGCGAAAGCCGGGGTCCCCACGCATCGATTGGACCCCGGCTTTCGCCGGGGAACACCGTCGTCGGTTACTTGAGCTCGGCCCGCACCAGCGCGGTCCCGTCGACCATCGCCCTCAGCTTGGCCTGCGAATGTTCGCGGCTGTGGTATTTCATCCCGCAATCGGGCGCGATCCATAGCCGTTCGGCGTCGACATAGCGCAGCGCCTCGCGGATGCGGCCGGCGACGACCTCTGGGGTCTCGACCTCGGGAATCGACAGATCGAGCACGCCGTACATGATCGTCTTGGTCGGCAGCTCGGCGAGGATGGCGGGGTCGAGCCCCGGCTGCGCCGCCTCGATCGAGATGACGTCGATCGCCGAGGCCTCGAGTTCGGCGAGGAAATCATAAGCCTTGGGCTTCGGCCCCGTCGCACCGGCGCCATGGTGCACCATCGCATAGCCGAAACAGATGTGGAGCGCGGTCGTGCCGCCGACGCCGTCGAGCGCGCGGTTGATTGCCTCGATCGCATAGCTGTTCGCTTCGGCGGCGCGCGCCTGCAGATAGGGTTCGTCGAGTTGGACGACGTCGACACCCGCCGCGAAGAGATCCTTCACCTCGGCATTGACCGCGTCGGCATAGTCCATCGCGAGCGCCCGCGCGTCGGGATAATAACCATTTTCCGCTTGCTGGGTCATCGTGAAGGGGCCGGGCAGGGTGAGCTTCACCGGTTTGGTCGAATGGCGGCGCAGGAACGCTGCATCCTGCGCCTCGATCGGCGCGACGCGGCGGATCGGGCCCGAGACGAGCGGCACCGGGTTGGCATTGCCGGTGCGGTCGACCGCGGTGCCGTGCTTTTCGGTGTCGATCCCCGACAGCGCCGTCGCGAGGCGGTTTGAATAGCTTTCGCGGCGCATTTCGCCGTCGCCGACGATGTCGATGCCCAGCTCCTCCTGATCGCGGATCGCCATCAGAGTCGCGGCTTCCTGCGCGTCGGCAAGCCATGGTTCGGGGATGCGCCACAGCGTCTCGGCGCGGACGCGCGGGGGCAGGCTGGCCTTCAGCCGCTCGCGGTCGATCAGCCAGTCGGGCTGGGGGTAGCTTCCGACGATTGTCGTCGGCAATATGGGGTGGTCGAACAAGGCCAATCCTCTCGATTTTCAGGCTGGCCAGTATTTACTTAGTATTCTATCTAATTCAAGTGAAACAGGACCAAAGGGAGAGCGAAATGATCGATCTGGATGCCATCCGGACGCTGGCCGACATACCGGCGGCGCAGGCGCGGGTGCGGGGGCAAGCGACTGCGGTGAAGTTCGGGGCGCGCGAGACGAGTTTCGCCGAACTCGATGCGCGATCGAACCGCGTTGCGAACGCCCTGATCGCTTCTGGCATCGCCCCGGGCGACCGGGTCTCGGCGCTGACCAAGAATCATGACGGCTGGTATCCGCTGTTCTTCGGTACCGCGCGGGCGCGTGCCTGCTTCGCGCCGATCAACTGCCGCCTCGCGCCGGGGGAGATCGGCTTCATCCTTGGCGACGCGGAGCCGAAACTGCTGTTCGTTGGCGAGGATTTCTTCGATTGCGCGCTGGCTGCGGTCGCAGGGCTGGCTTCGCCGCCGCGGCTGATCGCGCTGTACGGCGAACATCCGGCGTTCGAACCGTTCGAGGCGTGGCTGGCGGGCGCATCCGACGCGCCGCCGGCAGACCCGCCGCAGCTCGCCGACGATGTGCTCCAGCTCTACACCAGCGGCACGACGGGCCTGCCCAAGGGGGTCGTGCTCACCAACGCCAATTACCGGACCTTCCTCGAGGCCGCGACCGAGGTCGACGGCTTTGCCTATGGCGAGGACGAGACGGTGATGATCGTCATGCCGCTGTTCCACGTCGCGGGGACGAACGTCAGTTTCTCGGGATTGGCGCAGGGCGGGCGGCTGGTGCTGGTCAAGGATTTCACCGCCCCCGACGCGATCCGCATGCTGCGCGAGGAAGATGTCGCGCATGCTTTCCTCGCCCCGGCGATGATCCAGATGATGCTGCTCCAGCCCGATGCCGACGGCGCGGCCTATCCGGAGCTCAAGTCGATCGCTTACGGCGCGTCGCCGATTGCCGAGGATGTATTGCGCCGCGCGCGGGCGACCTTCGGCTGCGATTTCGTGCAATTTTACGGCATGACCGAATCCGCCGGCGGCGGTTCCTATCTGTCGCCGGCCGCGCATGACTTGCCGGGTAAGCTGACCTCGTGCGGCCAGCCCTGGCCGGGGGCGGCGATGGCGATCCTCGATGGCGAGGGCAAGGAACTCGGCGAGGGCGAGATCGGCGAGATCGCGATCCGCGGCGGCATCGTGATGAAGGAATATTGGAACCGCGCTGCGGCGACCGATGAAACGCTGGCCGGTGGCTGGCTCCACACCGGCGACGTCGGCTACCGCGACGCCGATGGCTTCTACTACGTCCACGACCGGATCAAGGACATGATCGTGTCGGGGGGCGAGAATGTCTATCCGGCCGAGGTCGAAAGCGCGATCATGGGGTGCCCCGGCGTCGCCGATGTCGCGGTGATCGGCATCCCCGACGACAAATGGGGCGAGGCGGTGATGGCGCTGGTGGTGGCGTCGGCAGACCTCCACCCCGAACCCGCCGATGTCATCGCCTGGGCGCGCGAGCGGATCGCCGCGTACAAGGCGCCGAAGCGGGTCGACTATATCGATGCGCTGCCGCGCAACCCGTCGGGCAAGGTGCTGCGCCGCGAATTGCGCGCGCCCTATTGGGAAGGGCGCGACCGCGCGGTGGGTTGAAACGAGGGAGCTTCAGCGCCGGGCGTCGGCCGCCTCGAAATGCTCGATCTGGTCGGCATAGGCCTTTCGGAAGGCGGGACGGCCGGTGACGCGCGCGACATAGGCTTCGGTCGCCGGCCGGTCGCCGAATGCGCGGACATCGGCAACGCGCAGCACGTCGGCCATCAGCAGGTCGGCGACGGTGAAGCGCCCGGCCGCCAGCCACTCGCGTTCGCGCAATATGTCCTCGAGCTGGCCGAGGCGCATGGTCAGCCATCCGGCCAGCTTGTTGTCGGCATCGCCCGAGATTTTCAGAAACCACCACGGGACCGAAACCATCTCGATCGAGTTGAGCGCGGCGATCGTCCATTGCACCGTTGCCGCTTCGCCCGCTGGGTCTCCGGGCATCAGTCGTTCGCTCTTGCGCGCCAGATGGAGCAGCCCGGCACCGCTCTCGAAAATCTCGACCCCGCCATCGCTGAGGAACGGCACCTGGCCGAAGGGTTGCTGTTCCAGATGATTGGTCGCGCGATCGTCGAACGCGACGGTGCGGACGCTATAGGGAAGCTCGGCCTCTTCGCACGCCCAGCGGAGCCGCAGGTCGCGGACGAACCCTCGCGGCATTTCCGGCACCCAGTCATAGGTCCAGATGGTCAGTTCGCTCATGGCCGGACCTTTTCGTCGGTTGCCGATATGCTATCGCGCTTTCGTCGGGCCGCGACAAGGTCGCAAAAAAGGGCCCGGCGGTTGTGCCGCCGGGCCGGAGTGCTTCCCAGTAGAAACGCTTGTTATTCGGCGGGCACCGGGGTGCGGCCGGTGATGAAGCCTTCGCGCTTGGTCCCGTCGGCCTGCACCGGATCGTGCGCGACGTCGCTCTCGTCGAACTCCTTGGTCCATGCCGCAAATTCAAGGCAGACACCGTCGGGGTCGAAGAAATAGACCGAGCGGACGAACACGCCGGGGTGGAGTTCGTCGGTCGACTGCATCGGGCTGTCGTCGTGGTTCAGGACCTTGCTGACGTTGATGCCCTTTTCCACCAGCCGGTTGTAATAATCGTCGAACTTGTCGGCGCGGACGTTGATCGCGATGTGGTTCATCGACCCGTGCGCCGAGATGAAGCTGCCCTGCGTCGGCAGCGCGGCGGGGGCGGAAATGCCCGGAACTGCCTCGGGCGCTTCAGGAAACCAGAAAAAGGCGAGGCTGTCGCCGTTGCCGATGTCGAAGAAGAAATGCTGGCCGCGTCCGCCCGGCAGATCGATCGTCTTGGTCAGCGGCATGCCGAGGATGTCGCGGTAGAATTCGACCGTCTTTGCCATATCCTTGCACACGAGCGCGAGGTGGTTGACGCCAAGGAATTCGAATTCGTTGTTGGGTGCAGCCATGATCCGTCTCCTATTTTCATAAACTCAGTTGGGGTTGGCGCTGGGGCGGGCCTTCATCCGTTCGTACCAGCCATTGACGTTGGCGAAGGCGGGGTCGACCGGCTGGCCGACCGACACGCCGAAATCGAGGAAGGCGAAAAGCAGCAGGTCGGCGAGGCTCAGCCGGTCGCCGGCGATGAAATCGCGGCCCGCGATCAGCGGATCGAGCCAGGCAATGCCGTCCTGCGCGATGGCCTTCAGCCCCGCCGCTGCTTCGGGCAGGCAGCGCATCCGCGTCTCGAACAGCGGTAGCCCTTCGGCGTAGCGGAAGCCGTTGGTCAGCGGCTCGCAGATCTTGATATCGACGCGGCGGGTCCACATGCGCGTGTTCGCGCGCTCCTCCGCCGTGCTGCCGATCAGCGGCGTTTCGGGGAAACGCTCTTCCAGATATTCGCAGATCGCGGTGATTTCGGTGAGGATACTGCCGTCGTCGAGTGCGAGCGCCGGGGTCTGGCCCGCCGGGTTCACTTCGACATTATAGGGCGCCCGCCGGTTCTCGCCGCCGCGCAGGTCGATTATGACCTCGGGAATCTCGATACCCTTTTCGGCCATGAACAGCTTCACGACGCGCGGGTTGGGGCCGATGGAGTTATAGAATTTCATGCCCATCCTCTTCCTTGAGTCTTTCCTAGCATAGCAGGCGATAACTGTCAATTAAGTTGACGATTAATGCGGTCGCACGCCCGGACGCGGCCAGCGGACGCGGTAGAGGGTGCCGGTGGTCGATGCGGTGATATAGGCGTCGCGGCGATCGGCGCCGCCGAAGGCGATGTTGGTGATGCCGATGTCGGGCAGCGGGACGAATTCCAGGGCGCCGCCCGCGGGGTCGAAGACGGTGATCCCGCCCTCGACCATCGTGCCGACGCAGATGCGGCCGCTTTCCTCGACCGCGAGGCTGTCGAGCAGGCGAAAGGCTGGCGGCGTGCCGACGAAGCGGCCGGGCGCCCATGGCGGCGGCGGCGCGAGGGTGCCGGGCGCGACGATGTCCATCGCCCAGACGCGCGCGGTCATCGTCTCGCTGGCGTAGAGCGTCCGGCCGTCGGGCGACAGGCCGATGCCGTTGGGGCCCATCATCTCGGCGCGCTGGCGCGTGATCTTCGAGCCGTCGGCGGCGGCGTGATAGATCGCGCCATGATCGCGGCCGGTGCCGCGCACCTGGCCATGATCGGTGAACCAGAAACCGCCGTCCGCGTCGAAGACGATATCGTTCGGACCTTTCAGCCGTTCACCCTCGAAGCCGTCGTAGAGCGTCGTCACGGTACCGGTCGCAAGATCGACGCGCTGGATCGATCCACAGGCTTCGGCCTTCGCGGCATGGCCGGGAAAGAGCAGGTCTCCGGCCTCGATCCACTGGAAGCCCCCGTTGTTGCAAACATAGGCGGCGCCGTCGGGGCCGATCGCGAGCCCGTTCGGCCCGCCGCCGAGCTCTGCGACGACAGACAGCGACCCGTCGGGCGCGACGCGGGTCAGTGTGCCGCGCGCGATCTCGACGAGCAGCACCGACCCGTCTGCCATCGGCACCGGACCCTCGGGAAAGCGAAGGCCCGTCGCGACGACCTCGGGTGTGCCGTAGTCGCTCATCAGCCGTTCGCGGGCCGCGGCGCGCTGAGGAAGTCGGCGGCGCTGAAGCCTTCGGGCGCCGCGACCTCGACAATCGGATCTTCGCGCGCGTCATATTCCATGCGCAGCGCGCGGGTGATCACCGCGTGCATGTCGTAGAGGCAGGTGATGTAGGTGAATTCGAAAATCTGCTCGTCGTTCCAGAAGGTCTTGAGCTTGTCGAACACCTCGAGCGGGACGCGCCCGCCGGCCTGACTCAGGCAGTCGGCATAAGCGAGCACCGCGCGTTCCTGATCGTTATAGCAATCGGCGACGGTCCAGTATGCGATGGCGGCGATCTTCTCTTCGCTGACGCCGAGGCCGCGCAGCGACTTGCAATGCTGCGAAAAGACGAACTGGCTGCCCTTGACCCAGCCGGCGCGGGTCTGGCCAAGCTCGCGCAGCACCGGATCGATCGTCCGCGCGGGGTTGCGATAGACGGCGAAACCCTTGACCGCATGTTCGAAGATGTCGGGCGACAGTGCGAACACCGTCCACCAGTCGCCGGGCGTGCCGGTCGCGGTGCCGGGCTCGGCGACGGGATCGCGGTCGCCGAACAGGCGGTTGTAATAAGCGGTGACGGTCTCGTCGGTGACTTCCGAGCGGGGAACCTGGCGCAGGACGGGCATGGCTAACTCCTCAGGCGTTGGCGAATTTGCGGAATTCGGCGACGTGCGCGCTGTCGAAATATTCGTCGAGGCGGGTGATCTTGCCGTCGGTCACCTTGCACACGATCGCGCACGGCAGGCGAACTGCGCCGTCGTCGTGGACGCGGCGGCCCTTCAGGACATGCTGCTGGACGAAGCCGCCGGGAAAGGTGGTGAGCTGGCGGTCGGCATATTCGCGGTCCTTGATCCGCGCGACCATGCCGGTCAGCGTCTGCGCGGTCTGGTCGCGGGTGACGATCAACTCGTCGGTGTTGTGCCAGATTTCGGCATCGCGGGTGAAGCTGCCCCGCATCGTCTCAATATCGCCCGCCTCGATCGCGTCGAAGAAACGCTGCGCCATCGCGCGGATATCGTCCTGTTCTGCCATATGTCTGCTCCTCAAGATTTCGCGCCGAACATGCGGCCGCCGTTGGCCGCGATCAGCCCGTCGATATCGTCGCCCTTGTACCCCGGATCGGCCGAAGGACCGAAGGACGCCAGCATGTCCTGCGTGACCAGTTCGGCCATCGCCTTCCATTCGGGGTGGGTGAATATCCAGTAATCGCCATTTTCGATCGCCTGCACGACACGCGCGCCGATCCGGTCGGGCGACATGCCGCCCGCGAGCACGCCCTGCATCGCCTGACTGGTCGCTGCGGCCTTGCCGACTTCGACCTCGACCGGGCGCAGCTCGCGCGTCGTCTCGACGATCCGCGTCGCCGACATGCCGGGCATCAGCACCGAAATGTCGACGCAGCTTTCGGCGAGTTCGTTGCGCAGCGCCATCGCGATGCCGAGCGTCGCATATTTGGAGCTGATATAGGCGACCGAGATCGGCGGCGGGACGATCGCGACCATCGAGCTGGTGATGACGAGATGGCTCGGCTCGCCCGATGCCTTCATCTCGCCGAGGAAGGTGCGGCAGGCATAGAGATGCGCGTGCGCGTTGACCGCATAGTTCCAGCGCCAGACGTCGGTGTCATATTGCTCGAACGGTCCCGAACCGCCGCCGACGCCCGCGTTGCTGAACAATATGCGGACCGGGCCGAAATCGCGCGCCCTGGCGCCGGCTGCCGCCCAGCTATCCTCGCTGGTGACGTCGAGCTGGAGGCCGAGGGCGTTGGCGCCTTCGCTCCTCATGTCTGCGGCGGCGGCCTCGGCGCCGGCTCCGTCGATGTCGGCGAGGATCACCGCGGCGCCCTTTGCGGCGAGCGCTTTTGCGGTGGCGAGGCCGAGCCCGCTCGCGCCGCCGGTGATGAAGGCGGTCTTGCCCGCGACATCGGTCATTCGGCGAAATCCTTCTCGAGATAGCGCGTCATGCGATACTGCGCGATCCCCGCGGCGGCGGCGAAGGGCATCAGCGCCATCAGCGCCCAGCGGAGACTGTCGACATCGTGTGCGGGTTTGAGCGCGTCGCTGACGATCCCCGCGAACAGCGGCCCGAGACCGAGGCCGACGATGTTGAACATCAGCATCAGCACCGCGGCGGCGGTCGCGCGGCTGCGCGGCGGGGTGAGGTTCTGGACCAGTGCGAGGGCGGGGGCGACGTAAGCGGTGCACGCCGCCATCGGGATCAGCATCAGGGCGAGCGAGGCCTGCCAGCTATCGACGAGCAAAGCGGCGATGAAGGTCGGGATCAGCACCAGGGTTGCGAGTGCGGGAATGGTGCCATAGGCGCGCGCCGATATCTTCGCGCGGTGGCTGACCAGCCAGCCGCCGCCGAGGATGCCGATGCCGAAGGTGATCCCCGCGGCCGGCCCGAAATATGTCGCCATGGCGTCGAGCGGCATTTTCTGCGTGCGCATCAGGAAGGCGGGGATCCAGTTGAGCATGCCATAGCTGACGAAAGCCGCGAGGCCGCTGCCGATCATCACCATGCGCAGCGACGGACGGCGCCAGAACATAGCAAGGCTCTGGCTGAAGGGAAGCGCTTCGTCGGCGGGCTTGTGCGTGTCCATCGCCCCGCGCGCCGGTTCGCGGACCAGCCAGATCAGCAGCGGTGCGACGAGGATCCCGACGATGCCGATGACGATGAAGGCATTGCGCCAGCCGATATTGGCCGCCGCCCACGCGCCGAAAGTCGCGCCGACGAAGACGCCGAATGGGCCGTTGCAGGTGAAGAGGCCGATCGCCAGCGGGCGCTGTGCCGGGGGATAATAGTCGGCGATCACCGACAGCGACGGCGCGGTGCCGCCCGCTTCGCCTGCACCGACCCCGAAGCGCATCAGCGCGAGTTGCCAGAAGTTGGAGACCATGCCGCAGGCCGCGGTGAAACCGCTCCACACGACGCAGGCGATGCCGATCAGTTTGACCCGGTTCCAGCGGTCGGCGACCATCGCGACCGGCACCCCCATTGCGGCGTAGAAAAGCGCGAAGGCGAGGCCGGTCAGCAGCCCGAACTGGGTGTCGCTGAAGTCCATTTCGGCGCGGATCGGTTCGACGAGGACCGACAGCAATTGGCGGTCGACGAAGTTGATCGTGCCGACCACGAACAGCATCGCGAGCGCGACGTTGCGGCGCAGCGCATGGCCGCTGTCGGACGCTGCGGCGCCGGCATTGAGCGCGGTGGCTTCGGTCATAACTCTCCCCAAAAACGCACGAGTCTTCTCGGTCAAAAAATACTTAGGTATTTAAGTTTATCTGTCAATGTGCTTTACGGTAGCGACAAGATCGACGGGAGAGAAGAGATGGATATCCGGGGCAAGAGCGCGATCGTCACCGGCTCGGCAGGCGGCATCGGCCGTGCGACCGCCGTGATGCTGGCGAACCGCCGCGCGGCGACGGTAGCGCTGGTCGACGTCAACGAAGCAGGGCTGGCGGAGACTGCGCGGTTGGTCGAGGCGACGGGCGCCAGTGTCAGCGTGCACAGGCTCGATCTCTCCGATATCCCGGCGGTCGAGGCATGGTTCCGCGCGCATGGCGACGTCGATATTTTGCACAACAATGCCGGGGTCGTCTCGGGCCTGCCGCAATTCCCCGACGTCGATGCCGCGCGCATCCGCTGGATCATCGACGTCAACATCACCTCGCTGGTCGCGGCGACGCAGATCGCGGTGCAGGCGATGAAGGCGAGGGGCGGCGGGGTGATCGTCAACACCGTCTCGACCGTGGCGCTCGGCACCGGCTTTTACGATGCGATGTATGCGACGACGAAGGCGGCGGTGATGATGTTCACGCGCTGTTGCGCTTCGCTGAAGGACGAATGCAACGTCCGCGTCGCCGGGATGCTGCCGGGCCTCGTCGATACGCCGATCCTCGACACGACCGGGGCGGGCGGCAAGTCCGAATGGATGAAGACGGTGCTCGCGAACAACGAGGCGTGCCTGCCGGAGGATATTGCGGGCGGAGTGATCGCGCTGATCGAGGACGACAGCCTTGCGGGCGGCGACTGGGTCGCGGTGCGGCGGCTGGGCGGCAAGATCGAATATCAGTGGGGCCACGCCGACACGGTTTAGTCCACAACTTTGTCATTGCGAGCGAAGCGAAGCAATCGCCAGCTATCGGCTGTCTTTCCGCAAGCTGGGGATTGCCGCGTCGCTTCGCTCCTCGCAATGACGGATCGGATCAGCGTTTCGGTGCTTCCAGCATATTCTTGCCGAACAGGTTCGACCATTGCTCCTCGGTCAGCGCCGGGCGGGCGCTCGACAGGTTGGCGGCGTTCTTCACGTCGGTGCCGGCGATCACCGCCGGGCGCTCGCCGATCCGCGCGAACCAGTCGGCGACCGCCGGATAATCGTCGAGGGTCAGGCCGATCGCGCGGATCGCCCGCGTCCATGGCCAGCATGCGATATCGGCGATCGAATATTCGCCCGCCAGATAATCGGTTTCGCGCAGCCGGCCGTCGAGGACATGGAGCAGGCGCAGCGTCTCGTTGCGATAGCGTTCGACAGGATAGCTCTGGCCCTCGGGCGCGTAGCGGATGAAATGATGCGCCTGGCCCTGCATCGGGCCGAAGCTGGCCATCTGCCACATCAGCCATTGCTGCGCCTGCGACCGGCGGCGCGGATCGGCGGGGAGCAATTGGCCGCTTTTCTCTGCGAGATAGAGCAGGATCGCGCCGCTTTCGAACACCGGCAGCGGCGCACCCCCACCGACCGGGTCGTGATCGACGATGGCGGGGAGGCGGCCGTTGGGGTTTATGCGCCGATATTCGGGGGTCAGATGATCGCCCTCGAGCATGTTCATCGCGATCAGATTATGCGCCAGCCCGGTTTCTTCGAGCATGATCGACACCTTGTGGCCGTTCGGCGTGGGGGTGAAATAAGCATCGATCATGGGGGGCTTCCTTCGGCGAAAATGGCGCGTGCGGCTGCGAAGGCGTCGTCGAACGCCTTCTTTCCGGCAGGATAGCCGACGACGGTCAATGTCACGCCGGCGATCTTCCACCCGTCCCGCCGCACCAGCCGATGCGTGTAGCGCCCGATCAGGTCGCCGAGCAGTGCGCGGTCCTCGATCCCGACGAGGTGGACGGCGTCGACGATGCTCGCCACCGTCGCATGGTCACCGTCGATCGTCGCGACAATATTGTGCAGCCGGTGCGCGGTCGCGTCGAAGCCTTCGAGCGCCTTGCAGCGGTTTGTCCACTCGTCCGCGGGCACAGTCGCGACGAGCGAGCCGATCGCGCCATAATCGATCGCGATCTCGTCGGTGAAGAGGGAGCGATACGTGATCCAGTCGCGCGCATCGAGCGCCGACGCATAGGAGGTCACGACCGCGACCGCCGCTTCCCTGTCGAGGAAAGCGTCGATCGTGGCCGGGCCCCGGGACATCAGAATTTAAATCCGGCCTCGACCGAAATGTTGCGGGTGGGTTCGAGGTAGAGGATCGCGCGCGGAACCGGAGTGATCGGCGCCGGCAGGTTGAACGCGCTGCCGATCGTCTTCTGGTTGGTCAGGTTCTTGCCGACCAGCGCCAGATGCCAGCGGTCGTCCTGATCGGCGAGCTGGACGCGCAGGTCGAGCTTCACATAGCCGCCCTGGACGCCGAAGATCGGGCTCTGGTTGTCCGAATTGAAATATTTCGAACGGCCGGCGGCGACGCCGGTGATGTCGAGCTTCATCGCATCGGACATGTCGAAACGCGCATGCGCGGTGACGCTGCCCGTCCACTTCGACGAATAGGCGACCGGGAAGCCGGCGAGGTTGTTCGTCGCCGGGGTACAGGTCACCGGCTGCGACGCGAGGCACGCGGCGCCCGGATAATCGTCATATTTGATGTCCGAATAGGCGGCCGAGGCGCTGATGTCGAAATTGGGGACCGGGAAGATGCTGAGCGATCCTTCGACCCCCTTCGACGTCGCGGCGGCGGCGTTGCCGGTCAGGTAGCTCGACGTCGCGGGCTGGTAGACCGAGACCTGCAGGTCCTTGAACTTCGTCTTGTAGACCGAGACGTTGGCGACGAGCTTGCCGTCGAGCAGCGTCGACTTGATGCCCGCCTCGAAATTCTCCGACCGTTCGGGTTCGAAGGTGAAGGTGCTGTCGACGGTGCCGAGGGTGTTCGACACGAAACCGCCCGATTTCGACCCGCGGCCCCAGGTCCCATAGACCATGATGCGCGGTGCGATGTCATATTGCAGCGTCACCGAAGGATCGACGTTACCCTCGCTGATCGAGCCGTCGGCGTTGGTGATCGGACGCAGCGGGAAGGGCTGTCCGTTGAGGCCGTTCGAAGCCGACGCGAGCGTGGTCCGGAAGCTGCCGTCCTTCTTGGTGTGCGAATAGCGCAGGCTGCCGATCGCGCGGAAGGCATCGCTGATATTGAGCGTGCCCTGTCCGAAGACCGACCAGCTTTCGGCCTTCTGGCGGAAAATGCTGTCGATGCGGGCCAGATACGGACCGTCGAAGATCGGGATGCGGGGATCGGTCGGCGTCGCGCCGGGGATGGAAAGGAACAGATTGGGGATGTTGAAGCCCTGATATTGTTCCAGCGTATAGTCGGACTTGTCGTAATAGGCGCCCGCGATGAATTCGAAGGTTTCGCCGACCGGCGACAGGATGCGGATTTCCTGCGAGAACTGGTCGAAGCGCTCGGGAAAGGCGTTGTAGACCGAGTTGACGGTATGCGCGCCGCCGCTGTTCGGGATCGTCTGGTCGAAGCCGTTGGTGATCTTCGACTTGAACCAGCTATAGCCGGTGACCGACGTCAGGGTGAAATCGCCGAGCGCCAGGTTGCCGACGCCCGAGATCATTACCGATTCATTGCGGTTGCCTTCGCGGCCGAGCGCCGAGCGTTCGAGATAGCGCGTGTCCTGCGGATCCTGGCCGCTGGTCAGCGGGCTCGACACGGTGATCCCGCCGACGATGTCGCGGTTCCCATATTCGGCCTTCAGCGTGTAATCGAAGTCGTTCGACGGCTCCCATTTGACGGTCAGGCGCGCGAGCTGCGACTTGGTTTCGGGATCGTCGTGATTGGTCGCGAGGTTGCGGATATAGCCGTCCTGCTTGACGATCTTGTACGCAAGGCGTGCCGACAGCGTGCTGCTGAGCGGGCCCGAGACATAGCCCGAGACGTCGAAACCCTTGTGGTCGAAGTTATAGAGCGCGGTGAAGGCGCCCTCGGCCTGGCTGGTCGGCCCGGCGGACACGACGCTGACCGCGCCCGCCGCGGTGTTCTTGCCGAACAGCGCGCCCTGCGGGCCGCGCAGCACTTCGACACGTTCGAGGTCGAAGAAGGGCGCCTGCGCCTGGCGGCTGCGACCGGCGTAGATGCCGTCGACATAGAGCGAGACCGACTGGTCGAAGGCGAAGTTCGCCGGCGGCGAACCGAAACCGCGGATATAGATGACGTCGTTGCCCGCGGTCGACTGGACGAAGACGTTCGGCGTGTAGTTCATCACCGCCTTGATGTCGCTGGTGTTGAACTCGGCGAGCTTGGCGCCGCTGACGACTTCCATCGAAATCGGCACGTCCTGCAGGCTCTGTTCGCGCTTTTGCGCGGTGACGATGATTTCGTTCGTGTTGCTGTCGTCGGCTTCTGCGGCCGCCGTCTGCGCCAGCGCCGGCGCGGCGAATGCCGTCATCGCGACCGTCGCGACTCCCGACAACAGAATCTGGTTGAACGCCTTCATGCTACCCTCCCTTGGAACGATGCCGACGGTGCCGGGGAGGGGACCCCGATCCGTCAATCTGATTGACCCTTAGTATACTAATGGTTTTATGCTTGTCCATAGCTTTGGAAGAGGATTCGCAAGATGAACGACGAAAATGGAGAAGCCGGCTATCCCGTTCTCGCAAGCACCCATCTGTGCACGGTGGAGTTCGAGGTTGGCGGCGGCATCATCGGCATGGGCGCGTCGCCATTCGGCGATCATCGCATGGGATATATCAGCGGCGGGCGGTTTTTCGGACCGCGAATCAACGGTATCGTCCTGCCCGGCGGCGGCAACTGGTCGCGCTGCGGACGGCTGGGAGAGGCGGCTTCGGTCGGCACCTTCGATGCCCGGGCGGTGTGGCAGACCGATGACGGCGAACTCATCTATCTGTCCTACACCGGACGCAACGTCATTCCCGACGATGTCCGCGCCGCCTTTGCCGATCCCTCGGCGCCCGATGTCGATCCGTCGCGATATTATCTGCGAATCGCGCCGGTGTTCGAAACCGCGAGCGCGAAATATGGCTGGCTGAACGGCCTGCTCGCGGTCGGGGTCGGCGAGCGGACCGATTTCGGCGTCCGCCATGTCCTTCACGAGATCCGTTGAGATGATCGATCTTCACTATTCCGCGACCCCGAACGGGCAGAAGATCGCAATCATGCTCGAGGAGATCGGCGCGGCCTATCGCGTCATTCCCTATGACATCTTCGACGGCGACCAACTCACCGCCGCGTTCGGGCGGATCAATCCCAATCACAAATTGCCGGCGATCGTCGATAACGACCCCGGCGAAGGCGGCGAGCCCATCGCGGTCTTTGAATCGGGCGCGATCCTGCAATATCTTGCCGAAAAAAGCGGGTGCTTTCTGCCCGCAGCGGGTGCGGCGCGCGCCGCGACGCTGTCGTGGCTGACCTGGCAGGTCGCGGGGCTGGGACCGATGGGCGGGCAGGCGAGCCATTTCCTGCGCTATGCGCCGGCCGGGCAGGATTATGCCGTCGAACGCTATACGAAGGAGCTGAACCGCCTGCTCACCGTACTCGAAAAGCGGCTGGAGAAGAGCGCCTATGTCGCGGGTGACGACTATACGATCGCCGATATGGCGATCTGGCCCGGGCGTGCCTCGGCGTTCGTCATGGGTATGGGGCTCGACGAATGGCCCGCGATGCACGGCTGGTTCGAACGCATCCGGGCGCGGCCGGCGGTGGCGCGGGCGATGGCGCGCGACGATCTGACGGCGCCGGCGAAATATGTCGGACGGCACCAGACGCTCGACGAAAAGGAGTGGTCGAACATGTTCGGCGATGCGAACCAGGCCGCCGTGAAGCGCGACTGACGGTCAGCGCTTCGCGTGCTGGCGGTCGCCCCACAGGATCGCGCGATGTTCGTCGGTGAAACCGGTCAGCCCGCCCTCGATCGTCTCGGCGCGGGCGACCCCGACCTTCATCCCTTCGGCGACGGCAGGCCGTTCGAGCATCGCGGCGCCCCAGCGCTCGACATTGGGGAAGCGTCCGGCCTTGTCGATGAACTGGCGGCGGAGATAGGGCAGGGTGGCCATGTCGGCGATCGTATAGTCGTCGCCCGCCAGCCACTCGGCCTCGCCGAGGCGCTTGTCGAGCACCATCATCAGCCGGTCGACCTCGCGGCTGTAGCGCTCGATGGGATAGTCGTGCCGCTCGCTGGCATAATGGGTGAAATGCGCCTCCTGTCCGAACATCGGGCCGACGCCCGACACCTGGAACATCAGCCATTGCCAGCAGATCGCGCGCTTCACCGGATCGGCGGGCAGGAAGCGCCCGGTCTTTTCGGCGAGGTAGAGCAGGATTGCGCCGGTTTCCCATAGGACGAAGCCGGGGCCATGCGGGCCTTCGTCGTCGACGATCACCGGCGTCTTGTTGTTCGGATTGAGCGCGAGAAATTCGGGGGTGAGCTGGTCGCCCGCAAGGATATCGACGGGTTCGAGCCGCCATGCGAGCCCCATTTCGAGCAGCGCGATCGCGATCTTGCGCGCATTGGGGGTCGGGCCGCCGTAGAGCGTGATCATGCGTCCTTTCCTTCGCGGCCGAGCCAGCGACGGAGGACGTCGTCGGTGTCCTGCCCCACGGTGAGCGGGGCGGGGCGGCGGACGCTGCCGGGCGTCGCCGACAGTTTCGGGAACACCCCCTGCATCCGGATCTCTCCCAGTTCTTCGTCGGCGACCGTCACCAGCGCCTCGCGTGCCGCAAAATGCGGGTCGGCGAGCATGTCTTCGGCATCGAAGACGCGGCCCGCGGGGACGCCCGCGTCGACCATCTTCGCTTCCAGCTCGGCGATCGTCATCGTCGCGGTCCATTCGCCGATCAGTGCGTCGAGCTCCTCCTGCCGCACGCCGCGCGCGCGGTGCGTCGCGTAGCGTTCGTCGTTCGCCAGTTCGGGGCGCCCCATCGCGGCAGCGAGCCGTGCGAAGACACCGTCCTGATTGGCGCCGATCAGATATTCGCCGTCGCTGCACGGATAGACGTTCGACGGCGCAATCGCGGGCAGCGTCGACCCCGTCCGGCGCCGCTTGGTGCCGCTCGCCGAATAATCGGACACGGTCGATTCCATCACCTGCAGCACCGCTTCGTACAGCGCCGAGTCGACGATCTGGCCTTCGCCGGTCTTGCTGCGATGATGGAGCGCCGCGAGCGCGCCCATGCACCCGTAAGTGGCGGCGAGCGTATCGCCAATCGACACGCCCATGCGCGCCGGCGGCAGGTCGGGATAGCCGACGATGCCGCGCCAGCCGCCCATCGCCTCGCCGATCCCGCCGAAACCGGCGCGCGCCGAATAGGGGCCAGTCTGGCCATAACCCGACACGCGGACGACGATCAGCCCGGGATTCGTCTTGCGCAGATCGGCAGGGTCGAGGTTCCATTTTTCGAGCGTGCCGGGGCGGAAATTCTCGATCAGGATGTCTGCCTTGGCGATCAGTTCGCGGGCGAGCGCCTGACCTTCCTCGCTGCGCAGGTCGACCGCCACCGAATATTTGTTGCGCGCGATGACGCGCCACCAGCTCGGTTTGTCGCCCTGACCCCAGTTGCGCATCTGGTCGCCCGTGCCCGGCGGTTCGAGCTTGACGATCTCGGCGCCCATGTCGCCGAGTAACTGGCCGCAGAAGGGGCCGGCGATGAGCTGTCCCATCTCGACCACCCTGATACCGTCCAGCGCTCCCCCTGTGTTGGTCATTCCATTCCTTTCGGTGCCCCGGCCGGGTTATGACGCATATTGCGCCGGCTGGGCATCACTCTTGTGGATTCGATATACTTAGAATGCTATGTAATTTTCAACCTGCAAAATGACTCGGGCGGAAACGGAACGCGAAATGGTGGAAAATCCGGCGGTGGAAATGGTCGAAGTCGGTCCGCGCGACGGGCTGCAGAATGAGGCGACGGTCGTGGCGACCGCCGACAAGGCCGAATTGATCCGCCGTGCGATCGATTATGGCGCGCGCCGCATCGAGGTGACGAGCTTCGTCAATCCGAAGAAAGTGCCGCAGCTTGCCGACGCCGAGGAACTGGTCGCGATGCTGCCCGAGCGCGAGGATGTGACCTATATCGGGCTGGTGCTGAACCGGCGCGGCGCCGAGCGCGCGCTGGCGACCGGGCGGATCGACGAACTGGGCGCGGTCTGCGTGACGAGCGATACGTTCGGCATCCGCAATCAGGGGCAGTCGTCGGGCGAATCGCTCGCCGCGGCGATGGAGATCGTCGCACTGGCGAAAGCGGCGGGGCGAAGCGGCCAGATCACGATCGCGACCGCCTTCGGCTGTCCCTTCGAGGGCGAGATCGCGATCGCCCGCGTCGTCGAAATGGCGAAGCGTGCCGCCGACGCGCGGCCGCGCGAGATCGCGCTTGCCGACACCATCGGCGTCGGCGTGCCGTCGCAGGTCAGCGAAATGGTCGGGCGGGTGCGCGATGCGGTCGGCGACTTGCCGGTACGGGTGCATTTTCACAACACGCGCGGGACCGGCCTTGCCAATGTGTGGGCGGCGGTTGCGGCGGGCGCGGCGACGGTCGATGCCTCGCTCGGCGGGCTCGGCGGCTGCCCCTTTGCGCCCGGCGCGGCGGGCAATGTCGCAACCGAGGACGTCGTTTACATGCTCGAACGCAGCGGGATCGCGACAGGCCTGGACCTGCCGCACGCGGTCGACGCGGCCAACTGGTTTACCGGCGTGATGGGACGGCCATTGCCCGCGATGGTCAGCCGGGCGCCCGCCTTTCCCTAGCGGCGGGTCAGTCGCTCGAAATCCTCGATGCTGTTGATGTTGGCGATCTCTTCGCCGTCGATCGCGGTCGCGCCCTGCGCGTCGGCCCATGCGCGCACCGAGCGCCGGCCGCCCGCCGCAAGATGCCTTGCCAGCGGTTCGGCCTGTTCGACGGGCCACAGGCCGATGACGGGACAGGCGGTCAGATAGGTACAATTCCCGGCCTCAGAAAGGCGCGCGAGCTGATCGGCGGGGACATGCGGCGTGTCGCACGGCAGCGACAGCAGGTGCGTACAGTCCGCCGCCTGTGCCGCCGCCATTGCGCCCGCGATGCCGCCGAGCGGGCCCATGCCGGTGTCCGGCCGGTCGGGCGCCCACGGATAAGGCGGATAGTTGCGGCCTGCGATCAGGATCGTGTCGACGAAGGGCTCCAGCGCCGCAATCGACCACTCGATCAGCTTGCGGCCGTCATAGACCTCTTCCGCCTTGTCGCGGCCGAAGCGCTGCGACCGCCCGCCCGCCAGCACCACCCCGGCAACACGCCGCGCCGTCATGGCAGTACCCGCCCTTCGTCGCGGGTCGGCATCGGCGCGACGATGCGCAGCACGACGGCCGCAACCGCAAGCCAGGCGCCCGAGACGAGGATCGCGGTCGGCAGGGTGGTCAGGTCGGCGAGCAGCCCGAGCAGATAGGCGCCGAGCGCCAGCGCGCCGAAAGTCACCGCCTGATAGATCGACAGGCAGCGGCCGAGAATATCCTCGGGCGAGCGGAGCTGCATCGCGACGTTGAGCGTCGTGAAGGTCGTCACCCATGCGCCGCCGGCGACGAAGGCCGCCGCGATCACCACGAGCAGATTCTGCGTCAGCGCGACGGGGATCATCATCGCCGCAAACGCCATCGCGGCAACGCCGAGCACGCGGTCACTGCCCCAACGCCGCCGCGCGCTGCCGATCCACAGCGCGCAGAAGATCGAACCGATACCAAAGGCGCCGAGACAGAGGCCATAAGTGATTTCGCTGCCGTGCAGCCGGTCGCGGACGAGCGACGGCAGCAGCGCCTGAAACCCCGCCGCGCCGAGCCCGAAAGCGAAACCACGCATCAGCACGCGGCGCACCGGGCTCGACCCCATGCAAAAGCGGATGCCGACCGCGATCGCCGCCAGCATCGGGGTGCGGCGCGGCGGCGTCACCTCCGGGTGCCAGCGCAGCAGCACGATGATCAGCGCGACATAGCTGACCGCATTGAGCGCGAAGGCGGCGGTTGGTCCGGCGAGCGAGATCAGCAGCCCGCCGAGCGCGGGACCGACGCTGCGCGCGAGGTTGAAGGCGATGGTGTTGAGCGCAATCGCCTGCGGCAGATCGGCATGCCCGACCTGCAGGCGCACCGACGCCTGCCATGCGGGCGAGTTGAGTGCGGTGCCGCAGCCGACCGCGAGGGTGAAGGCGAGGAGGGCGACCGGCGTCAGCACGCCCGTCCACGTCGTGACGGTCAGCAACGCCGACGCCACCAGCATGAAGCCTTGCGCCGCGAGCATCACCGCGCGGCGGTCGAAATTGTCGGCGATCGCGCCTGCGAAGACGCCGAGCAGCAGGATCGGGATCGTCGCGCTCGCCTGCACCGCCGCGATGAAAAGATGAGACTCGGTGAGTTCGGTCATCAGCCATGCGGCGCCGACCGACTGGATCATCGACCCCATGTTTGAGGCGAGGTTGGCGGTCCAGATGGCGCGAAAGGCGGGGAAGCGGAAGGGGGCCAGCGATGCTGGCAGGGGACGCTTTGCCGGACTCACAGCAAGCCGACTAGACCCGCCGGCGGGGCGCGGCAAGGGGTGTCTCATCGAGCCCGCCACCCGCGCGCCACGCCGATGGCGACAGTCCGGTCCAGTGGCGGAACGCGCGGGTGAAGGAGCGCGCCTCGGCATAGCCGAGCGCTTCGGCGATCGCCTCGACCGTGGCGTTGCTCGACGTCAGCAGCCGCGTCGCGCGGTCGCGCCGGACATTTTCGCGCAGCGTCGCAAGGCTGGTTCCTTCGGCGCGCAAGCGGCGGCGCAGTACATGGGTCGAGAGGCGCACTTCGGCGGCGAGTTCGTCGAGGGTCAGGTCGGGACTGCGCGTCAGAAGCTGGCGTACCCGCCGCGCCGCGCTGACGTCGCTGGCGGGGATCGTCATGATATCGAGCGGGGCGGCCGCCAGCATCGCTTCCAGCTCGGCCGGCGTGCGGCGGATCGGGGCATGCAGCGCATGCGCGTCCATCACGATCCGGCGTGCAGCGCCATCGAAACGATGGCGGCAGGGGAAGAGATATTTGAACTCCTCGAAATAGGCGTCGGGCCGCGAATAATCGAATTCGGCCGACAGCAGCGAGATGGTCTCGCCGGCCAGCCAGCAGGCGAGGCGGTGCCAGATGATCATCCAGAACTCGCTGAAATAATGGTCGGGATCGCGGTCCGGCTCGGCAAAGCGAACCTCGACGACCAGCCCGGCGTCGGCGGCGTGGATATCGGTCGCAATCCCGGCATCGAGCAAATTGTAAAAGCGCGCCGCGCGGCGGAGACCATCGGCGACGTCGCTGCCCTCGAGCGCCAACTCGCAAGCGAAGGCAAAACTGCCCGGCGCAGCGCGGCGGGCAGTGTAACCCATATATTCGTCGTCGAGAGCCGCCCAGATGTTGCGGACGAGCAGGGCCATCGCTTCCACCGGCCCGCGCCAGCCGGGACGAGCGAAATCGGTCGGCGAAAGACCCGTGCCTGCGACAAGCGCGTCGAGCGACCGGCCCCGACGCTCGGCGCCCTTGGTACAGACGTTGAAATAATAGCGGTCGATCGTGGCCATGACCTGCACATTATGGTGAGTTTTTATCGCCTGTCATGACCTGTTTTGCCCGTGGCTGGCGATTAGCCTTGCCGCAAACAGATCAGGAGACTGCACGATGACCGACCAAGCCACTCGTCCGCGCGAGGAGAGCGCCGCTGCTCGCTGGGCCCGTTTCAAACCGATCCGCACCGGCGACGACTATGTCGAATCGTTGCGGGGCCGCGATGTCGAGGTCTGGCTGTTCGGCGAACGCGTCGAGGAACCCGTCGACCATCCGATCATCCGGCCGTCGATCAACGCGCTGAAGATGACCTATGACCTCGCCATCGACGATCCCGACCTCGCGACCGCACACAGCGAACTGATCGACGCGCCGGTCAACCGCTTTCTCCACATCGTCGGATCGCCGCAGGATCTGGTGATGAAGAACCGGATGCAGCGACGGATGGGGCAACTCACCGGCACCTGCTTCCAGCGCTGCGCCGGGCTCGACACGATCAGCGTCCTTCACTCGATCACCTTCGACATCGATGCGAAGCATGGCACGTCGTACCACCAGCGCTATCTTGCCTTCATGGCGGAGGCGCAGCGTAACAATATCATCCTCGGCGCCGGGATGACCGATCCGAAGGGCGATCGCTCGAAACGCCCGCACGAACAGGCCGATCCCGACATGTTCATGCATGTGACCAGGCGGACCGACGCGGGCGTCTATGTCACCGGCGCCAAGGCGCATATGACCGGCGGGCTCAATTCGCACTGGATTTGCGTCATGCCGACGATGAACATGGGCGAGGCCGATCGCGACTTCGCGATCGTCGGGCTCGTTCCCGGCGACGCCGCGGGCATCACCTATATCTATGGCCGCCAGTCGTGCGACACGCGTGCGATGGAAAAGGGCGACATCGACCAGGGCAATGCGCGCTTCGGCGGGCAGGAGGTGCTCGTCGTCTTCGACAATGTCTTCATCCCGCACGAACATGTGCTGATGGACGGCGAATATGAGTTCGCGCAGGATATGGTCGCGCGCTTCACCGCCTATCACCGTGCGTCCTACGTGTGCAAAACCGGGCTGGGCGACGTGATGGTCGGGGCCGCGGCGCAGGTCGCCGACTACAATGGCGCCGAGGCGGCGAGCCATATCAAGGACAAGCTGGTCGAGATGACGCACCTCAACGAGACGATCTATTCATCGGCGATCGCGTCGAGCCACGAGGCGAAGCAACTGCCGTCGGGGATATTCATGAACGACGCGATGCTCGCCAATGTCTGCAAGCACAATGTGACGCGCTTCCCCTACGAGATTTCGCGGCTGGCGCAGGATCTGGCGGGCGGGATCATGGTGACGATGCCGTCGGACGCCGATTTCAAGAATGAGCAGATCGGCCCGATCCTCGAGAAATATATGAAGGGCAAGCATAATGTCCCGGTCGAGTTCCGCCAACGCATCCTGCGGCTGATCGAAAATATGACGCTGGGGCGCAACGCTGTCGGTTACCTGACGGAATCCCTGCACGGCGCGGGATCGCCGCAGGCACAGCGCATCCAGATATTGCGCGGCATGGAGGTCGAGCGGAAAAAGGGTCTTGCGCGCGACCTTGCGGGAATCGCGGAAGAATAGCGGCGTCACGGCCGGGAGGAGAGACGATGGACGTTCCGGTGATCGCGATCTGCGGCATCGCGACCGACGAGGCGAGCTGGCAGGGCATGCCCGTCGATCGTATCTTCGTGCCTGTCGAACCGACGATCGAAGCGATGGCCGATGCGATCGCTGCCGAGCTTCCCGCCCGCTTCGCGCTCTGCGGCCATTCGATGGGCGGTTATGTTGCGCTGGAAATCGCGGCCCGGATACCCGAACGGCTTGCGGGTCTCGCCTTGCTGAGCAGCGCATGCACCGCCGACGGGGAGGAAACGAAAGCGGGCCGCCGGACCGCAATTGCGCAAGCGCGGGCCGATTTTCCCGCGCTCGCGGATCGGCTCGCGCGCGCGATGCTGTCGCGGTCGAGCCGCGCCGACGCCGGCCTGCTTTCCGGCACGTATGCCATGCTGATGCGCTGCGGCGCCGAGCGCTTCGCGCAGCAGCAGGCGGCGGCGATGACACGCTCCGATCGCTGCGGATTGCTGGCAACGCTGGCGGTCCCCGCCTTGGTGCTGGCGGGTGAGGACGACGGCATCGTCGCGCCCGACCGGACGCGCGAGATGGCGGCGGCCCTGCCCGAGGCGGTGTTGCACATGATCCCCGGCTGCAGTCATATTCCCCAGCGCGAAGCACCCGTCGCGACGGCGGCAGCGATTGCCGCCTGGCGCGAAAGGATGGCGTCATGAAACCCGAAGCATACAGGCTCGATCCGGCCACCTATCCGCGCCACAAGGCGGTGCCGATCCGTTTTTCCGATGTCGACATGTTCCGCCACCTCAACAATGTCGCGACCGGACAATTTTACGAAGAGGCACGTTTCGAGCTGCTCGCCGAGGCGCGCGAACTTGTGGCGAAGGATGACCGCAGCGCCCTCGTCATCGCGAACGTCAACACCAGCTTTCTCGGGCAGGCGCGCTATCCGGGGACTATCGACGTCGGGACGGGGATATTGCGCATCGGCGAGCGTTCGCTCGTGATCGCGCAAGGCCTGTTCATCGATGGCAAATGCATCGGTATCGCCGACAGCACGGTGGTATCGACGGGGCCGGCGGGTGCCGCTCCGATCGCCGAAGCGATCCGCGCCTTTCTGTCGTCGCTGGCGATCGTCTAGGCTGGCGGCGCCAGCCCGAATTGCTCGAAGGTGAAGCTATGGCGCGCGTTCGACGGCAGCGCCGCGAGTGCGGTCATCGTGCCGTTCTCCAGCCGGAAATGCCAGGTCTGCTCGATCTTCGGCGCGCGTGCGGCAAAGGCGGCGGGATCGAGCAAGGCTATATTGGCGCGGTGGTCGGGGTCGCGCACCGAGGCATAGCGGATCGACTGTGCATCGATGCCGCGCGCGTCGGCGGCAAAGGCCTGGCACGCCGTGTAGTCGTCGGGGTGCATCCACAGCGTCGCGTCGTCGGTAAAGGGCGCCTCGGTCAGATCGAGCCCGCGGTCGAGCGCCACGGGGACCGAAATCGCCGAATGCTCGACCGTCGTGCGCGGCGGCTGGAATCCCGGCGAGCGCGAAAAGAACAGCAGCCGCCAATAGGCGGTTTCGGCGACCGCGGTCGCGGCCTGTTCGGCGGCATAGAAGATGCCGGGCCGCTCGTTCGCCCGGCGAAAGCGCGATGCCTTTTTATAGCCGTAGCGAAAGGGGGTGGCGAGAAGATAGTGCAGATCGCGCGCCGCGCGGGGCAGGGGCGGCTTCACCTCCTCGACGAGCTGTTCGAGCACCGCCTGATCGCCGGCGCCGCCCGCGAGCCGGTTGGTAGAGATGCGATGCTGCGCCTCGACCAGCCGCCAGAGCTTGGCGCGATAGGGCCGAAAATCCGCCGCCGTCGGGACGATGTCAGACCTGCGCGCGATAGTCGTCGACATAGTCGGCCACATCGCTGAGACCGCGGATCGAGCGGACAAGGTCGATCGGCCGGCCGCCGAGGTCGAGGTTCGCGGTCTTGAGCCACGAAATCGACGCGGCATCGTCGCTGCCCATCAGCGCGTCGAGGCTGCGAAACAGGCGAACCAGATACTGGCCAAGCTCGAATTCCTTGCCCGACCGGTCGAGCCGGACGCTGCCCGACCGCAGCCGCGATGCGGTGGCGGACGAGAGACCGAGGATCGCACCGAGCTGTTCGTTGGTCAGCCGCCAGCAGGCGGCGACGCGCACGACCGCTTCGGAGAGGATGCGGCCCTGATCGGCCTGTTTGGCGAGTTGGGTTGCCATGTCATTCATCCGAACAAAATATATACATATCATTCATAGGAATGATTGCGTCATTTTGCAAGAGGCGGGTCTCAGCCGCCGGGACCATCCAGCCCTTCGACGATCATCGCGGCGCCCACGCCCATCGCGCCGGTCAGCACGACAAGGCCGTATCGACCCGCGCAGGCATCGAGCGCGTCGAGCAGGGTCGAGGTCAGGATCGCGCCGCTCGCGCCCATCGGATGGCCCTTGGCGAGATGGCCGCCGCTGACGTTGACGCGGGCGGGGTCGGCGTCGCGGTCGCGCAGGAATTTGGCGATGGTGACCGCGAAGGCCTCCATGAATTCGATGCGATCCATATCGGCGAGCGTCATGCCGCTGCGCGCCAGCACCTTGTCCATCGCCGCGAAACCCGCGGTGAGCGAGGCGGCGGGGTCGCCGCCGCTTTCGGCAAAGGCGACGACGCGGGCGCGCGGCGCGGGGCCGAGGCCTTCGCCGCCGACGAGCGCGAGACCCGCCCCGTCGCAGATCGGCGGCGCGTGCGCGATACCGTGGCGCGGTTCGAAACGCTGTCCTTCGAGCGCGCCTGCATATTCTTCCTGCAGTGCGCCAAAGACCGGCGGTGCGGTGGCAAGCGATTCCGCCGTGGTTTGTGGCCGGATACATTCCTCTCCGGCGAGCGCACCGGTCGCGATGCGCGAATGCTGGAGCAACGGATCGCGTTCGGTCGCCGCCGCCTTCTGCTGCGAAGCGAGAGTGGCTGCATCGAGTTCGGCGCGCGTGATCCCCTCGGCCGACGCCAGCCGGTCGGCGGCAAGCACCGGCGGCACGAAACGCGCTCGCGGCGGCAGTTCGGCGTTCGCATAGAAGCTCGCCTGATCGCCGAGGAACGGGCTCTGGCTCATCGACTCGACGCCGCCCGCGAGAACGGCCGCGGCTTCGCCGCTCGCCACCTTCGCCACCGCCTGACCGATCGCCGATAGCCCGGAGGCGCAATAATTGTTGATGCTGTGCGCGGCGCAGGCGTCGGGCAGTCCGGCATGCAGCTTCGCCAACATCGCGATATGCCCGCCCTGCGCGCCGCTCTGCGTGACGCAGCCGAGGATCAGCGCCTCGGGTCCGAACGCACCACAGCGCGCGCTCAGCGCCGCCACTTGCTGGCGCACCAACTCCTGCGGGCTCAGGCCCGCGAGCCCGCCGTCGGGCCGCGCCTTGCCGCGCGGCGTGCGCACCGCGTCGTAAAGATAGACGTCGGTCAAATCAGGTGCCGACGACGAAGCTGACCGCGGTCGTCGCGCTGCCGCCGACGTTGAACGTCGCAAAATTGCGGGCGCCTTCAACCTGATAGTCGCCGGCGTTGCCCGTTACCTGCCGCCAGCTATCGAGCAGCATCCGTACCCCGGTGGCACCTACGGGATGCCCGAGACCGATCAGCCCTCCCGACGGATTGACCGGCAGCTTGCCGCCAAGCGCGATCGTCCCGTCCTCGACCGCGCGCCAGCTTTCGCCGGGCTTGGTGATCCCGAAATGGTCGATCGCCATATATTCGGTGATCGAGAAGCAGTCGTGCACCTCGACCCCGTCGCAGGCGTAGATGTCGGGCATTTCGGCGCGGCGCAGCGCGTCCATCATCGCCTTGCGGACGCTGGGGAAGACATAATCGCCGCCGCGGCTATCGTTGACTTTAGTCGAATAGAGCAGCGGCGCGGTGGCGTGGCCCCAGCCCTTGATGCGGGGGATCGAGTCGAGCGGGATGCCGCGGCGCTTGGCATAAGCCTCGGCGACCTCGAGCGAGGCGAGGAAGATAGCGGCGGCGCCGTCTGTGACCTGCCCGCAATCGGACTTGCGCAGGCTGCCCTCGATCAGCGGATTGATCTCGTCATTTTCGCCGAGATGATCGTCGGTCACTGCCCAGCCGCGCGTCTGCGAGTTCGGGTTCTTCTTGGCATTGGCGAAATTGTTCGCCGAAATCCCGCGCAGATGCGCGCGGTCGAGCCCGAAACGTTCCTCATATTCCTCGGCGACGCGCGCGAACATATAGGGCCACAGGTATCGCGCCTCCTGCGCCTCGCGCCCGGCCCACGCGGCGGCACCGAGATATTCGGCGGCGCGCTGGCCGGGGACGTTGCGCATCAGTTCGATGCCGAGCACGAGGGCGAGGCCGTAACGCTCGGCCTCGATCTCGGCGGCGGCGGCGAGGATCGCGATGCTGCCCGAGGCGCAGGCGGCCTCGTGCCGCGAAGCCGGTATACCCGCGAGGTCGGGATGGACATGGCCGAAGAAGCCGCCGAGCTGGCCCTGACCCGCGAACAATTCGCCGACGAAATTGCCGACATGCGCGGTTTCGACTTCCTTGGGCTCGATCCCCGTCGCGATGAAAGCCGCTTCGGCGACATCGCGGAACAGCTCGAACAACCCGCCGCCCTCGCGTTGGAGGTTGCGCGCGAAATCACTCTGCGCGCCGCCGAGGATGAAGACGTCTTTCGCCATGTCAGGCTTCCTTTTCGAGAGTAGCAAGCGCCATGTCGCGGACTTCGCTGCGCATCACCTTGTTCGTGACGTTGCGCGGCAGCGCGTCGAAGCGGAACAGGCGCTCGGGCAATTTGAACACCGCAAGGTCGTGGCCGCGCAGATAGTCGGCGACCTCGCCGATCCCGACATCGTCCGCCCCGCGCGGGACGTAGGCGAGGCCGATCCGCTCGCCCATCGTCGGGTCGGGGAGGGAGAAGACGCACGCCTCGGCCAGTAGCGGATGCCCGCCGAGCAACTGATCGATCTCCTCGGGCGAGATATTCACCCCGCCGCGGATGATCAGATCCTTGCACCGCCCGACGAAGCGGTAGAAGTCGCCGCCCTCGGCGATCTCGAACAGGTCGCCGGTGCGAAACCAGCCGTCTTCGGTGAAGGCTTCGGCGGTGCGGTCGGGGGCGTTGTGATAGCCCTCGAACAAGGTCGGCCCGCGGATCTGCAATTCGCCCGATACGCCGTCGACCTCGATCGGATCGCCGCCGCCGGGCGGGACGAGCCGGCTTTCGATATTGGGCGCGCGGCCGTCGCCATAGGGGCGCTGATAGGTGCCGCGGCGCGGGAAGAGGCTGGCGCGCTTGTCGGGATCGGGCATGTCGCCTTCGCCGGTGATGAAGCTCATCCCCTCGTTCGATCCGAACACATTGACGATGATGATGCCGAGCTTTTCCTGGAAACCGCGCACCATCGCCGGCGCGAGCGGCGCCGAACCCGAAGCGATGACGCGCAGGCTCGACAGGTCGACCGACGCGAGCAGCGCCTCATTTTGCAGCAGCATGTTGAGCACCGCGGGCGGCGCAATCGTCAGGCTCGGCCGTTCGGTCGCGATCTGCCTGAGGTAGATGGCGGGATCGAAGGGATGGTGCAGCACCATCGTGCCCGCGCTGGTCAGCCAGCACATGGTGATGCCGCCGATGCTCGCCATGTTGATGAGCGGGAAGGGGTTGAGCAGGACGTCGCCCGGTCCGACCTTCATCGCTTCGTATCCGGCGCCCGCGACCGCGATCCAGTGATTGTGGCTGCGCGGCACGCCCTTGGGCACGCCGGTCGTGCCCGAGGTCCAGCAGATGGTGAAGATATCGTCGGCGTCGACCGGGTTCGCCGCGACATGCGCCGCGAGGGCTCGTTCGTCGCCGCGGGCAACGGAAAGGTCGAGCGCGTCCTCGGGCGGATTTGGACCGAAGGTCATCAGCCGGACGCCGTCGAGCAACGGCGCCGCCACACCGACATGGTCGCAGCCCTTCACCGCCGTCGCGCAGACGAACGCCTTGGGCTCGACGACGCCGATCATGTCCTTCAGCTCATGGCTGCGATATTGCACCGCCGCCGGACTGACGATCGCGCCGATCTGCGCCGCCGCGAAATAGAGAGCAACGAACTCGCTGATGTTCGGAAGCTGGACGAGCAGCACGTCATCCTTACCGATCCCCGCGCCGATCAGCGCGCCCGCGATCCGGTCGATCTCGGCTTCAAGCTCGGCGTAGGTCAGCCGCTGCGGTTCGCCGAAAGCGAAATCGCCGCGGTTGGGCGCATCGACCAACGCGAGGCGATCAGGATGCGCGACCGCATTGGCGAAAAACAGGTCGGCAAAGGTCTTGTCGCCCCACCAGCCGCTTGCCCGGTGCCGCTGCCGCTTGTCCTCTCCCGCGACGATCATCTCAGGCGGCCAGCACGCTGTTTTTGCCCATGCCGATATCGTCGCCGCTCGCCCATACCGTGTGCGTGCCCGAACAGATGCGTTCGGGCAGGATGATCCGGCACACCGGGCCCGCCGCGACATTTTTCGCGTCGATCAGCACGCATTCGGACGTGTCGGTTTCGAGGTCGGCGATGAAGGAGACGAGATAGCCGTCGTCCTCGTCCTTGGCATCGATGCGCGGCGCAAAGGGCGCCTCGCTGCCGAAGCGGCCGGGGCCGAATTCATACTCCTCGCTCGTCCCCGCATTGAGGTCGTGCTTGACGAGCCCGCGGAAAAGGAACCAGCCGGGCTCGGGGATCGCGCTATAGGCGTAGCGATAGGGCTTGCCGGCATAGCGGTGGTTGAACATCCCGAATTCGAGATCGCGGTCATCGAGCCTTTGCTCGGTCGTCTTGCCGGTATTCAGGTTGAATCGCCAGCGGTGGAGGCGCGGCTTGAGCAGACCCTGATCGAGATACGCCATCATCCTTTCGAGCCCCTCGGGCGCGTTCGGATAGGATTTGGGCATCGGCTCTTCCTGATAATAGCCGTCGAGGATGATCTCGTCGCCTTCCTCCCACGCATTGAGCCAGTGGAGCGTGTAGGTCGGCTCGGCTTCGAACCAGCGGATATCCTCAGGCTGCCCATGTCGCGGGATGATCGCGAAGCGCGTCTTTTCGTCGGGGTGGAACTGGACGACATGCAGCTTCCGCTCAAGCAGCTCCTCGTTCCAGTAGAGCGGCATGTCGTTGAGGATCGTGTAATTTTCGGTGAACGCCATGTCGTGCGGCAGGCGCGGCCCGGCGAGCGGCACCGGAATATAATGCTTCAGCCTGTTGTCCGCGCCGACGACGCCATAATGCATGTAAGGTGCGTGCTTGGAGTAGTTGAAAAACATCAATTCTCCGGTCGCGAGGTCGACCTTGCAATGCGCCGAAATCCCGTCGAGCGGCACCCAGCTTTCGGTGCCGAACTGTTCGAGCGTGAAGGGGTCGAGCCGGTATGCCTCGCCGCACTGGTAGAAGGTCGAGATGATCTTGCCCGCATGGATCGCGACGTCGGTCGAGGATGAATCCTTCAGCCACTCCTGCGCGCCCCAGCCGTGGCGGGTCGATTTGTGCGGCGGCTCCATCAGCCCCGCCCAGAGCGAGCGGCCGGCTTCCTTCTCGGCCTCGAACCCCTTGGTGCGCACGAAGCGGCTGCGATAGCTGGCGCGGCCGCCCTTGAACGAGATGGCGTGGATGAAGCCGTCGCCGTCGAACGGATGATAACGCCCGATCGGTTCGTGGATCTGGTTCTCGCCGGTGCGCACGTAAACGCCGTCGATGTCGTCGGGGATCGTCCCGATCACCTCGGCATCGCCGTTCGCGAAGATCGCGTTCCACTCATTATACGTCGGGCGCCACGCGTCCTTCATATAGGGGTGGTCGTTCGGCTGGATCGTGGTCCGGATCGTTTCGACGAGTTCGGCGGTCATGCGATGACTCCTTCGGCAACTGCAAAACGCGGCTTTGTGGCGGCGGCATCATATTCTTTTACGAGGCGATCGACGATCGCCGCGACGGGTTCGACCGCGCGCACGGCGCCGACGCCTTGCCCGGCGGACCAGACATTCTTCCACGCCTTGGCGTCATCCTGCGCGTCGGAGAAGTTCGGGCGCTTGTCTTCGGGCATGTTGGCGGGGTCGTAACCGGCCGCAATCAGGCTCGATTTCAGCCAGTTGGCGGTCACGCCGGTAATGCCCTTCGAAGGCACGATATCCTCGGCCCCCGCCGCGACGACCATGTCCTTGTAGCCTGGCGCCGCCATACTCTCGGCGCAGGCGATCAGCGAGGTGCCGAGATAGGCGAAGTCGGCGCCCAATATCTCCGCGGCCCGCACCGCATGGCCGGTCGAGATCGCGCCGCCGAGCACCAGCGGGCCGTCCCAGAACTGACGCACCTCCTCGACAAAGGCGAAGCCTGCGGTGGCGCCGGTATGTCCGCCCGCGCCCGCGGCGACGAGGACGAGACCGTCGACCCCAGCCGCCGCGGCCTTGCGCGCAAAGCCCACCGAATTGACGTCGGCGAAGACCAGCCCGCCATAGGAGTGGATTTCCTCGACCACCCGCGCCGGGCTGCCGAGCGCAGTGATCACCAGCGGCACCTTGTGACGCACGACGCAGGCGAGATCGTCGGGCAGGCGGCTGTTCGACGGATGAACGACCAGATTGACCGCCCACGGCGCCGCATCGGGATCGTTCGAGAGCGCCGCATCGATCCGGCTCACCCAATCCTCGAGGTCTGCTGATGTGCGCGCATTGGGGGCAGGGAAGCTGCCGATGACGCCCGAGCGCGACGCTGCGATCACCATCTCGGGACCCGACACGAGAAACATCGGCGCGGCGATCGCCGGCAGCCGAAGATTGCGCGTGAGCGTCGGTGGAAGGCTGTTTTTCGGCACTGTTGTGCTCTCCCGAATTATCTGACTTGCATAACGATACTTAAAGACGATAAGAGTCGCAAGGCCAGAAAACATCGCGGGCATCGAACCGGCGATGGTGGGAGGGAGAGACATGATGAAGAAGCAATTTTCCGTGCTGCTCGCTGCGTCGGCGCTCGTGAGCCCCGGAATAGCCTTTGCGCAGGATGCTGCGCCTGCCGAGGGACAGGGCGGGCTTGAGGAAATCATCGTTACGGCACAGAAGCGTGCCGAAGGGCTGTCGGACGTGCCGATCTCGATCTCGGCGATCAGCGGCAAACAGGTCGAGAATTATGGCCAGACCAACCTCGAACAGATCAGCTCGTCGGTCCCGAACCTGAAGATTACCCAGACCGCGATCGCCAACCGCATCGCGATCCGCGGCATCGCCTCGGGCGACAACAAGGGCTTCGAACAGTCGGTCGCGATGTTCGTCGACGGCGTCTATTACGGCCGCGACCAGCTATCGCGCCTGCCGCTGATCGACATGGAACGCGTCGAGGTGTTGCGCGGGCCGCAACCGACCCTGTTCGGTAAAAATGCGATTGCCGGCGCGGTCAACATCACCACGCGCAGCCCGACCGATGAATTCGAAGGCATGGTCAGCGGCCTTTACGAATTCAACCACAAGGAATTCCAGCTCAGCGGCGTCCTTTCGGGGCCGCTGACCGAGGGCGTCGAGGCGCGCGTCGTCGGCTATTACCGGACGATGGACGGCTATTTCTATAACCAGAAGCTCGACCGCAACGAGCCGAACGTCGACGAGAAATATTTCCGCGGCAAGCTGGAGTTCGATCGCGGCGGGCCGTTCGCCGCCGAGCTCAAGCTCGAATATGCCGATTTCGAGGCGAAGGGCCAGCCGCGCGACGTGTTCGGCGCGGTCGGCAACTATAACGCGGTGTTCCAGGGCCCGTTCTTCGTCAGCACCGACCCCGACTATGTCCGCGAGGATAATGGCTACCAAAGCCGCAACAAGGTGTTCGGCGCGACGCTCAACATGGACCTCGAAGTCGGCGAACATACGCTGACCTCGGTGTCGTCGCTGCTCGACTACAAGACGCGCGAGATCGTCGATGTCGATTTCTCGGGGATCAGCTTCCTCGACGGCACCAATTTGCGCGAGGATTACCGGCAATTCTCGCAGGAACTCCGGCTGACCTCGCCGGGTGGCGAGACGTTCAACTATATCGGCGGCGTCTATTACCAGCATGCCAAGCTCGACGTGCAGGACTTCACCCTGTTCAACCCGACGTTCTTGGCCCTCGGCGCACCGTTCAGCGCGCTCGGCGACACGCGCAACGACCGCGACTATAACCAGAAGTCGGACTTGATCTCGGCCTTTGCGCAGGGCGAACTCGCGCTCAGCGACCGCTTCCGCATCACCGCCGGCGCACGTTTCAACCATGAGAAGAAGAGCGGCAGCCGCACGCTCGCAATCGTTCAGGGCCCGCTCAGCACCGCGCCCGCGCCGGTCGTTGCCGCGGTGTTCCGCGCCCTGAACATCGAGGCGCACAGCATTTCGGGCAAGCTCAGCGAAGACAGCTTCAACCCGATGGTCAATGTCCAGTTCGACGCGACCGACGACCTGATGCTTTATGGCTCCTATGCCAAGGGCACCAAGGCGGGCGGCTTCGACATCCGGTCGAACTCGCTGCCGACGTCGACCACCGTCGCGAAGCCGGGCGCCTTCGAATTCCAGGACGAAAGCGCAGACAATTTCGAAGCGGGGCTGAAATACAAGGGCCCCAACGTCGCGTTCAACCTCTCGCTCTACCGCACGACCTACAAGGACCTGCAGGTCAACATCTTCGACGGCACGCTGAACTTCAACGTCCGCAACGCCGCCGGGGCCCGCACGCAGGGTGTCGAGGCCGACTTCCGCGCCGCGCTCGCTGACGGGCTGACCGTCAGCGGTGCGGTCGCCTATCTCGACTTCAAATTCACCAACTTCACCGACGGGCAATGCTATTATCTACAGGTGCCGGGGCCGAACGGCTTCTGCGACTATTCGGGCAAGCGCAATGCACTGAGCCCCAAATGGTCGGGCAACCTCAACGTCGATTACACGACCCCGGTGACGAGCGGGCTGAAGGTCGCGCTCAACGTCAATGCCGACTTCTCCTCTTCCTATATCGCGTCGGCGAACCTCGACCCGCGGACGCATCAGGATGGTTATGTGAAGCTCGGCGCGCGGCTGGCGCTCGCCGAAATCGAGGACCGCTGGGAAATCGCGCTGATCGGCCGTAACCTGACCAACCAGCGCATCCTGCAGACGGCGAGTTCGATGCCGCTCGCGACGACGATCACGCGGGGTGCGGGCAACGCCTATAACGGCATCGTCGATCGGCCGCGGACGATCGCAGTGCAACTGACGGGGCGCTTCTGATGGTTGCGGGGAGGGCGGTTCGCCGCCCTCCCGCCACGGGGACCGGCCTTGCCGCTGCATCGCCCTTGGTCTAGGGGCGGCACGGATTGAAGGATGGCGACGGCTTGAAACACGAACGCACGATCAGGGCCTGTTCGATCTGGCGCGCGCTCGACGTCGTCGGCGATGTCCCGGTCCTGCTGATCATGGAACAGGCGTTTCTCGGCACCCACAGCTTCGACGAGTTCGTCGCGCGCACAGGCCTTGCCCGTTCGGTCGTCAACGGGCGGCTCAAGAAGCTGGTCGAGGAGGACTGTCTCGCGAAAGTCGCCAAGAAGGGCGCACGCGGTTTTCATTATTTCCTGACTCCGAAGGGCCGCGACCAGTTTCCCAACGCGCTGATGATGCTGCGCTGGCAGCACAAATGGGAGGCGGCGAGCCGCGATTTTCAGGTCCGGCTGCACCATGCAAGTTGCGGTCATGCGACCGAGCCGGTGCCCGCATGCGAACATTGCCATGCCGAAATCGACCCGCGCGATGTCGCCTGGCGCGAAGGGCCGGGGCTGGTGCAGGTCACACCCGCCTATGAACGCCGTCGCTTCTGCGGAGAAGTCGGTGCACGGCGGCCGGGCGGTCGCCCGCTGGTCGATACGATGATCGAATTGTTCGGCGACCGCTGGGCAACGCTCGTCGTCCGGGCGATGTTCACGCGGATCAACCGCTTCGACGATATCCAGCGCGATACGCTGATGGCGACGAACATCCTGACCGGGCGGCTCGAACGGCTGGTCAGGCAGGGCATATTGCGCACCGCGCCTTATTCGGCGCACGCCGACCGGGTCGAATACAAGCTCACCGAAAAGGGCCGCGACCTCTATCCGGTGATCCTCGCGCTGCTCCAGTGGGGCGACCGCTGGTTCTCCGACGAGCGCGGGCCGCCAGTGCTGTTGACGCACAGCCCGTGCGGGCACGATCTTCATATGATCGCGGCGTGCAGCCATTGTGGCGACGAACTGACGCTGTCGAACAGCCGCTTCACCATCGAGGAAGCCGGCTGAGCAGGCCGCGTACGGGACAAGTCGCCGGCCCGCCCGAATGCCGCGAAATAATCGTGCGTCACCCACTGGCGCCCGCGCGCCCGACTGGTTACATGGGCCGCCACCGAACGAATCGCGTGCGCCGCCCTGAAAGCGGGAGAGGGCGCCGCCAAGAGCAGAAAGTGGCGCCCCCATGGAAATCATCACCGGCCTGACCTTCGACGATGTACTGCTGGTACCCGGCGCGTCGGACATCCTGCCGTCGGACGCCAATCTGTCGACCCAACTGACCAGCGAGATCAACCTCAATATCCCGATTCTGTCGTCGGCGATGGACACGGTGACGGAGGCCGACATGGCCATATTGATGGCGCAGATCGGCGGATTGGGCGTGCTTCACCGCAATCTGACGATCGAGGAACAGGCGGCGGCGGTGCGGCAGGTCAAGCGCTTCGAAAGCGGGATGATCGTCAACCCGATCACCATCACCCCCGACGCGCCGCTGTCCTATGCGACCGCACTGATGGATCAGCACCGGATTTCGGGCATCCCGGTGGTCGAACCCGGCGGCAAGCTGGTCGGCATCCTGACCCACCGCGACGTGCGCTTCGCCGACAATCCGGGCCAGCCGGTGCGCGAGCTGATGACCGCCGACAATCTGGCGACCGTGCGCCCGGGTGTCGGACAGGACGAAGCGCGCAAATTGCTCCACCAGCGCCGGATCGAGAAGCTGCTCGTCGTCGACGATGATTATCGCTGCATCGGGCTGATCACCGTCAAGGATATGGAAAAGGCGGTCAATTTCCCCGACGCGACGAAAGACGGCAGCGGCCGCCTGCGCGTCGCGGCCGCGACCAACACCGGCGACAGCGGCATCGAGCGCGCCGAGGCATTGCTCGACGCCGAATGCGACCTGATCGTCGTCGATACCGCGCACGGCCACAGCAAGGGCGTCGGGCAGACCGTCGAGCGGATCAAGAAGCTGTCGAACCGCGTTCAGGTGCTCGCGGGCAATGTCGCGACCGGCGACGCCACCAAGGCGCTGATCGATGCCGGCGCCGACGGCGTGAAGGTCGGTATCGGCCCGGGGTCGATCTGCACGACGCGCGTCGTCGCCGGGGTCGGCGTGCCGCAACTCACCGCGATCCTCGACAGCGTCGAACAGGCAGCGAAGCTGGGCGTGCCGGTCATCGCCGACGGCGGCCTCCGCACCTCGGGCGATATCGCCAAGGCGCTGGCGGCTGGCGCGTCGGTCGTGATGGTCGGCTCGCTGCTCGCGGGCACGGCCGAGGCGCCGGGCGAAACCTTCCTGTTCCAGGGCCGCACCTATAAGAGCTATCGCGGCATGGGCAGCGTCGGCGCGATGGCGCGCGGCAGCGCCGACCGCTATTTCCAGCAGGATATCAAGGACCAGATGAAGCTGGTCCCCGAAGGCATCGAGGGTCAGGTGCCGTTCAAGGGGCCGGCCAAGGATGTCATCCACCAGCTCGTCGGCGGCGTGAAAGCGGCGATGGGCTACACCGGCAGCCGGACGCTGAAGGACCTGCGCGAACGGGCCAAGTTCGTCCGCATCACCAACGCGGGGCTGCGCGAAAGCCATGTCCACGACGTCGCGATCACGCGCGAGGCGCCGAATTATCCGGCGGGCTGATCGGCCGCCGTATATAGAGCCGTCATTGCGAGCGTAGCGAAGCAATCTCCAACGATCGCCCATTCTCGACGATAGCTGGAGATTGCTTCGTCGCTGCGCTCCTCGCAATGACGAGGGAGGAAGGCCGAGACAATGACCCCCGCTGCCCGTATCCAGGCCGCGATCGAAATAGTCGACGCCATCGCTGCGGCCGCGCGCGAGGGCGGCGCGCCCGCCGATGCGATCTTCGCCGAAGCGATGCGCGCGCGGCGCTATGCCGGGTCGAAGGACCGGCGCGCGATCCGCGCCCATGTTTATGATGCGATCCGCCTCGTTCGGTCGGCACCCGCGTCGGGCCGCGCCGCGATCCTTGCCCTTGCCGACGCCGATCAGGATATCGCCGCATTGTTCGACGGTTCTGCCTATGGCCCGGCACCTATCGCGCCCGGGGAAGCACGCGCGGAAAGCGGGGTTGCCGCGGAGGCCTTGATCGGCCTGTTCGACCCGCTGGTGGGTGAGCACGAGCATGAAACGATGCTCGCCCGTGCGCCGCTCGACCTTCGCGCCAACCGGCTCAAGGCGACGTGCGACGAAATTGCGGCGCTTTTTCCCGAGGGGGAAGCGATCCCCGGCGCCGACGACGGCTGGCGCCTGCTACCCGAAACCGCCGCCGTTCAGCATCCGGCCTATGCGGATGGTCTGTTCGAGGTGCAGGATGCGGCGAGCCAATATGCCTCGGCCGCGCTCGACGCCGGCCCCGGGCAGACGATCGTCGATCTCTGTGCGGGTGGCGGCGGCAAGACGCTCGCCATCGCCTCGCTGACCGGAAATGATGCCGATATCCTCGCCAGCGACACCAATCGCGCGCGGCTCCAGCAATTGCCGCCGCGCGCCGAACGCGCCGGCGCAAGCGGTATCGAAACGCGCCTCCTCGACCCGGGCAAGGAAGCCGACATGCTGGCCGACCGGCAGGGCGGCGCGGACCGGGTCTTCGTCGATGCCCCTTGTTCCGGCAGCGGCACCTGGCGGCGTAGCCCCGAATTGCGCTGGCGGCTGACCCCGTCGCGGCTCGATCGCCATCTTGCCGACCAGCGGAAACTGATCGACCTCGGCGCCGATCTTGTGGCGCCGGGCGGCAAACTCCTCTATGCTGTCTGCTCGATCATCGAGCGCGAGGGGCGGGCACAGGTGGACGATTTTCTGAACCGGCACAGCGGCTGGACGGCCGATGGTGGCTATTTGCCCGATGGTATCGGCCGCGCTGCGGGCGCCGGATATCTGCTGACTCCGGCGCACGATGGATGTGACGGATTTTTCCTCGCGCGGTTGACACGGCCATGTTAGCATCGCCCCGAATGAAGAAATGGGAGAATGCGATGCGTGTCGGTTTCCTGGCTCTTGGCGCCGGCCTGATCCTTGCCAGCCTGCCCACCGCCTCCGACGCGCAGCGCGCCGACAACGATATCCTCCCGCGCTCGGTGGCGCTCCAACAAGAAGGCGTGAAGGCGCAGGGCGCCGGCGACCTCGACGGCGCGATCGACTATTTTGAATCGGCGCTCGCCGCCGACCCGCGCAACCGGTCGGCGATTATCGCATTGGCGCAGGTCGCGCGCGCGCAGGGGCTGCCGGGCAAGGCGATCGGGCTGTATCGCGAAGCGCAGCTTCTCGAACCCAATGATATCGTCGCGTTGACGGGAGAGGGCGAAGCGCTGGCCGACAAGGGCGCGCTCGAACTGGCACGCGAGAAGTTGGCGGCGGCTCAGCGCATCTGCAAGGCGAACTGCCCGCAGGTCGCGGCGCTCGAAAAAGCAATTCAGTCGAGCGCGTCGAAGCGCGTTGTCGCGGCCGAAACGTTGGCGCCGAAGCCCGTCGTCACGACGGCGACGACCGGCCAGAACTGATCCGCTAGGCGCTGAGCGTCCGTGCCAGCGCCACCCATTCGGCAACGCTGACCGTCTCGGCGCGGCGCGTCGGATCGATGCCCAGTTCGTCGAGCGCCTCGACCGCCCCCGCCATGCCCTTCAGGCTCTGACGCAGCATCTTGCGGCGCTGGCCGAAGCCCTTTTCGGTGAGCTGCGACAGGATTTTCGGATTGACGCCGTCGGGCTGCTCTGCGGGCACGACATGCACGATCGCCGACATCACCTTGGGCGGCGGAGTGAAAGCCGAGCGATGGACCTTCATCGCGATTCTGGCGGTCGAGCGCCACTGCGCGAGGACGCTGAGGCGTCCATAGGCGTTGGTCCCGACCGGCGCGACGATGCGTTCGGCAACCTCGAGCTGGAACATCAAGGTCAGTGACAGCCATAAAGGTGGCCAGCTTGCAGGCTCGAGCCAGCGTGTGAACAGCGCGGTGCCGACATTATAGGGCAGGTTTGCGACGATATGATACGGCCCGCCCGCTTGGCGGTCGGCGTCGATCACCATCGCATCGTCGGCGACAACCTGCAATTGCCCGTCGAAAGCTTCCGAAAGCTCGCCGAGCAGCGGCAGGCAGCGGTCGTCGCGTTCCACCGCGATCACGCGCGCTCCGGCACGGAGCAGCGCACGCGTCAGACCGCCAGGGCCCGGACCTACCTCGAACACCGTCTGCCCGTCGAGATCGCCGGGCAGTGCGGCGACGCGATCGAGCAATTGCTCGTCGAAGAGGAAATTCTGCCCCAGCGCCTTGCTCGCCGACAGGCCGTGCGCGCGGACCGTTTCGCGCAGCGGTGGCAGCGGATGCGTCGGCTGGCGCGTCACTTGGCGGGGGCGCAGCTGCGTTCGCGTGCTGTCGCCATGCGCGCCGCCATCGCAATGGCGGCGATCGTCGGCCCCGGATCGGCCTTGCCCTTGCCCGCGATGTTGAACGCGGTGCCATGGTCGGGCGAGGTGCGGATGATCGGCAGCCCCAGCGTCAGGTTGACGCCGTCGTGAAAATGCAGCGCCTTGAACGGCGCCAGCGCCTGATCGTGATAGCAGCAGAGCAGCGCATCATATTGGTCGCGGATACCCGGCGCGAACAGCGCATCGGCGGCAAGCGGGCCGTCGATCAGGATTCCTTCGGCAGCAAGCTGCTCGACGGCGGGCGCGATGATCCGGATTTCCTCGCCGCCAAGCTGGCCGCTTTCGCCGGCATGCGGGTTGAGACCCGCGACGGCGAGGCGCGGCTCGGCGATACCGAAATCGCGCTGCAGCCCGCGCGCCACCATCCGCGCCTTGGCGACGATCAGGTCGATCGTCAGACGCTCGGGGACCTCGGAAAGCGGGATATGGACGGTCAGCGGGACGACGCGCAGGGTCGGCCCGGCCAGCATCATCACTGCATTGGTCGCCGTCACGCCGCAGCGTTCGGCAATAAATTCGGTCTGGCCGGGGTGTGTATAGCCGATCCCGTGGAGCGCGTGTTTCGACACCGGCCCCGTCACCAACGCGGCACTGGCTTGGGTGCGGGTAAGCCCGATCCCGGTTTCGAGCGCGTGGAGGGCGCAGGTCGCGCCGGCGGGCGTCGGCTTGCCCGGTTCCAACGGCCCGCTGTCTTCGAGATGCCAGACGGGAAGTGCGGCGTCGAACGCGCGGACCGCCTCGTCCATATCGCCGATACGCGAGACCGGGCCATCCCAGACGGCCTCGATCGCCGCAATATCGCCGATCGCGACAAAGGGCGGGAGCTTGTGTTCGCGCCGTGCTGCCCACGCACGCGCCGCAACTTCGGGTCCCACGCCCGCCGGGTCACCCATGGTGACCGCGATCGGACGCGGGGCGGATTGTTCGGACATCAGCTATATTCGATCACAGCGTCCCGGCGCAGGTCGCGAAGATAACGCTGCGCCCGCTTGTTGACCTTTTCTTCGAGCAGCCGGTTCTCGATCTGCTGGACATCGGGCGCGGTCGCGGTCTGCGGCATGTCGCGACCGCAGAGCACCAAGACGCTGATCCCCTCGTCGGGGGCGCCGAAGGGCTGGGTGGTCTGACCGATCTGCAACGTCGCCAGCGTCTGCTGCAACGGACCCGGCAGCGAGCGCATCTCGATGTTGTCGCGCGACACCACGGTGGCGCCCAGCCGCTGCGCCACATCGTCGGCGGCGCCGCAGCCGGCGATGGCGCGCGTTGCTTCGGCGAACTGGCCGGCGAGTTCGGTCGCGCGGGCCTGCGTCGTGCCGGGCGCGAATTCCAGCGACAACTGTTTCAGGCTGAGCACTGCGTCGCGCGGATCGGCGGTCAGGACCTGGCGGCGGTCGATCATCAGCATGATCGAGAGGCCGCCGGGCACTTCGATGGGGCCGACGAGCTGGCCGGGCTGCATCTGCCCGGCCGCTTCCGACATCGATTGCGGAAGCTGGCCGGCCTTCACCCAGCCGAGGTCGCCGCCGACGACGGCCGTCGAGGCCTCGGAAAACTGGCGCGCATAGGCGGCGAAACTGCCGCCCGCCTGCAACGCCTGAATGATCTTCCCGGCGTTTTCGGCCACCGCCGCGGCATTTTCCGGGGTTGCCGACAGGTAGATTTCGCCGAGGTGGAATTCGTCCTGGCCCTTGGCTTCGTTCATCCGCTTGACGACCGATTCCACCTCTTCGGTCGACACGTTGGTGGTCGACTGGATGTTACGCGACAGCAGGCGGTCCCACGCGAACTCGCCGCGGATCTGCTGCTTCACAGCGCCCGCCGACGAACCCTTCGAAGCGAGATATTGTGAGAACTGGTCGGGCGTCTGCTTGAAACGCGTCGCAAGCCGCGCGAACTGTTCGTTGACCAGATTCTCGTCGATCGTGATCTCCGCCGCCTTGGCTTCCTGAATCTGGAGCTTTTCGTCGATCAGGTTGCTGAAAACCTGCTGACGCAGCCGCTGCAATTCTTCGGGCGGCAATTCCAGATTGTTGTTGGCGATGCGGATCAGCGCCATGCGCTGTTCGATATCGGTCGAGGTAATAATCTCGCCGTTCACCGTCGCCGACGGACGATAGACATTGGGCTTGGCATCGCCGAAAATCTGGACGTTGCCCGGAATGTTCAGGCTGGTGGTCGGAACCTCCTGATCGGCAACGGTCTGTGCCACCACTGGTGTCACACCCACGGCCGTCGCGGCAATCAGGCCGATCATGGTCGAAAATCTGGTCATTGCTACCCTATTCGAGAAATGAGGCATGCTCCGTATCAGCGGACACGCCTGATGGTCCAGCGCAATCCGCCATCCGGACCTGTTACGGATGGGATAGCCCGGCGACGCTGAACGCAGGCTGAGCGGATCGGAGATCAGAAACCAAGGTTGCGGAAGGCGATACGGAAGGAAAAGCTGTTGCCGCGCCGCGCGTCGCCGGTGTCGATATAGTCGCGCCGCCAAGTGAGCGCGATCGACAGGCATTCGTCGTCATACGCGATCCCCAGCCGGTGGCGAATCGGATCGAACCCGTCGGCGACGCTCAATGGATCGTCCTTCTGGTCGGTCAGGTCGACGATTGCCGAGCCGAAGATCGACCAGTTCCGCGCCACCGCGACGCGGCCGCCGACCCGTGCTTCCTCGCGGTCCTGCAAGTCTTCGCCGAGCAAAAGGATGTCGCGATTGAGCCGCGAATAGCCGAGCACGGCGTAGGTCGACTGGCCGCCGATCGTCGCGTCGAGCTCGTTCCGGCGGATCGCCAGGCTGTCCTTGTCGAGCCGGTAGCGGTGGGTGAAGCGCAGGAAATCCTTGTAGGCGACCGTCGTCCGCCCGACGATATCCGAGGTGCGGTCGGTCAGCCCGGTGCCGTCGGGAAACAGGGTGGGCTTGTTCGACAGGCGATAGCTTTGGCCGACGATGCTGTTGATATTGAAGCCCGGGCGGCTGAAGTTCCACTCGAGGCCATAGGTGACGCGCGCGCCGTCCTCGAACCGGTCGTAGCCGTTGAAGCGGTTGATCGCGAACAAATTGCTGTCTTCGAGGTCGAAGGCACGCGAATCCTCGTTCGGGATGTCGATATTCTCGATCGGCGGGGTTGCGACGAACTGGATTCGCGGGGTCAGCGTTTGGGTGCCGCCCAGGAATTCGCCGACGAAGGGCCAGCGCATATCGGCGGCGACCGCTGCAATGCCGCGCGCCTGCCAGCCCGACTTGCCACGATAGCCGGGGATGCCGGTCAGCAGATTCTCGTCGCTGTGATACACATCGCCGCGAACCAGCGCGGTCAGCGTGACTTCCTGACCCATGCCCGTCAGTCGCCGCAAATCCCAGCGCGCGCCGGCAAAGGCGCGCTGCGTGTCCTGACCCGCAGTCCGCGCAATCGCCAGCGTGTTGAGCTGCAATTCGAATTGGCCGCCGAACAGTGGATCGTCGAACCGCTGGCGATAGTCGATCACCGGCAATGCGATCGGCTGTTGCCCCTGCACATCGTTGCGGCGGAGCGTCTGGGTCGCCCAGCCCGCGATCGACAGATAGCTCTGGTTGCCGATGCGTTCGACCTCGAAGGTCGAGCGCAGCCGATCGTCGCGGCTGATGTCGTAACGGCGCATGAACGTGCGATCGGTCGCGATGCGGCCCGAATAGGTCAGGCTCCAGCGGGGGTCGAACTGGAACTTGCCGGCGCTTTCCAGATAACCGCGAAAGCGCTTGCGGCTATTGGGATCCTCGCCGGTCAGCGGGACAAGCGACCCATAGGTCGCATAGCCGTTGATCCGGAACGATCCGATGTCGGTCAGCGCGCGGGCCTCACCCTCGATCATCGGTGCCGCACCGGTGTAGATGTGCGGAGTGATCGTCACGTCGCGGTCGGGGGCGATGCGTAGATAATAGGGCACCGCAATCTCGAAGCCGTTCGACCGGTCGAGGCGGATTTCGGGAACGAGGATGCCGCTGCTCGGTTCGTTGTTGAGCGGGTGGCTGAGCCCCGGCAACGGGATCAGCGGCAGTCCGAAAATCTCGATCCGCGCGCCCTTGTACCGGACCTTGTTCTTGGCCTTGTCGTACAACACCTTGACGGCGCGGACCTGCCAGCTCGGATTCTTCGGGCAGCCCTCGTTATCCTCGACCGGGCAGGGGGTGTAAGCGGCGTTTTCGAGCTCGATATTGCCGTTGTCGAAGCGCGTCCCGCGAACCGCGGCGAGCCGCGATCCATTGTCGAGCACGACCAGCATATTCTCGACCACCCCATCGCGCAGCGAGTCGGTCAGCTCGATCTTGTCGCCATAGGCGGTGTCGCCTTCGGGATTCTTGATCGCGACATTGCCTTCGGCGAAAACCTGACCGGTCTTGCGGTTCCAGGTAACCTTGTCGGCGCGCATCGAGATGGTGTCGCGGTTCATCGCGACATTGCCCTCTGCCACCACGACGTCGGTGTCGCTGTCGTAATTCAGATTGTCGGCGGCAAAGCCGATCTGGTCCTCGGCGGCAGAATCAGGGGCGTCGGTGACGACCGGCGCCACGTCAGGGGTTTGCAGGTCGGGTGTTCCCGGCGCAATGGCCGGCGACGATTCGCCGGACTCCTGCGCCAGCGCGGGCGATGCGAGCAGTGCGCACAGGCTTGCCGTCGCGAGCCACACGGGCCGCAGGGCCGATTTTCCATGGAACAAAGCCAAGGTCATTTAGTCACTTTGTCCCATACCCTTAGAAAGTCCACCCGGACCGGACCGGCTGCTTTATTTTGCAACTCGCAAGCGAAACCCCTATCGGTCCGCCACGTTGCAATCAATCATCACATAAGAAAGTCATCGCATGGACATTCAGTTTGTCGCGCAAATCGATGCGTCTGCCGACGTCGTCGCGTTCCCGGTCCGCAAGGGCGGCCTCGCCGCGCTCGTCCAGGCGCTCGGCGATCCGCATGGCGCATTGCTCGGTGGCGCGGCGGCACAGGCGCGCTTCGAGGGCGCGGCGGGCTCGGTGGCCGAAACCGCCGCCGTCGACGGTGGCCGGGTGCTACGTCTGTTGCTTGTCGGGATCGGCGAGGGCGATGTCCACGATCTCGAACGCGGCGGCGCCGCGCTCGTCGCGCGGCTCCAGACGAGCGGTGCCGGCGCGGTCCACGTCGATTTCGCCAGCGCGGGCGCGAGCGACGCCGAGGATGTGCTCGCCTTCGCAATGGGTGCCCGGCTGCGCAACTGGCGTCTCGACACCTATCGCACCCGCCTTGCCGACAAGGCGAAGCCCAGCCTCCAGTCGGTGACGATTGCCTCCGCTCACGGCGATTTGACGGGCCGTTGGGCCGAGAATGAGGCGATTGCCGACGGTGTGGCGCTCACCCAGACGCTGGTCGCCGAGCCGCCGAACATCCTCTATCCCGAAAGCTTCGTCGAGCGCTGCCAGCATCTCGCCGACCTCGGCGTCGAACTCGAGGTGCTCGACGAGCGCCAGATGAAGGCGCTCGGCATGGGCGCGCTGCTCGGCGTCGCGCAGGGCTCGACGCGGCCGCCGCGGTTGCTCGCGATGCGCTGGAACGGCGGCACGCCGGGCGAGGCGCCGGTGGTGTTCATCGGCAAGGGCGTCACTTTCGACACCGGCGGCATCAGCCTGAAGCCCGGGCCGGGCATGGACATGATGAAATGGGACATGGGCGGCGCCGGCGCCGTCGCGGGCGCGATCAAGGCGATTGCCGGCCGCAAGGCGAAGGCGAACGTCGTCGGCGTCGTCGGTCTCGTCGAGAATATGCCCGACGGCAATGCGATGCGCCCTGGCGACATCGTGACGACCATGTCGGGCCAGACGGTCGAGGTGCTGAACACCGACGCCGAAGGCCGCCTTGTCCTTTGCGACGCGATTAGCTGGGCGCAAAAAGCCTATGATCCGAAGGTCATCGTCGATCTTGCGACGCTGACCGGCGCGATGGTGATCTCGCTCGGCCATGAATTTGCCGGCATGTTCGCCAATGAGGACGATCTTGCCGCCGACCTGCTCGCAGCGGGCGAGGCGTCGAACAACAAGCTGTGGCGCTTCCCGCTGTCGGCCGCATACGACAAGCTGATCGACAGTCCGATCGCCGACATGAAGAATATCGGACCGCGCGAGGCCGGATCGATCACCGCGGCGCAGTTCCTGAAGCGTTTCGTGAACGACGGCGTCGCATGGGCGCATCTCGACATCGCGGGCATGGCATGGGCCGACAAGGACGGACCCGTCTATGCCAAGGGCGCGACGGGCTATGGCGTGCGCTTGCTCGACCGCTTCATCGCGGCCAATTTCGAAGGCTGAGGCCGGCGGGGCGGGATCATGGCGCGCGTCGATTTCTATCGTCTCACCCGCGATCCCGTCGAGCGGGTGCTGCCCGCGATCGCGACGCGCATATTGGGCGCTGGCGACCGGTTGCTGGTCGCCGCGGCCCCGGCGCTTCAGCGACAGGCGATCGACGAGGCGCTGTGGACGCACGCGCCGGCGAGTTTCCTGCCGCACGGCGCGGCGGGCTCCCCCGACGAAGAGATCGAGCCGATCCTGATTGCGGGAACCCTCGACCCTTCGCCGGCAAACCGCGCGCGACACGTTGCGCTTGCCGACGGCGAATGGCGCGACGAGGCGCTCGGGTTCGACCGGGCTTTTCTGCTCTTCGACAACAGCCGCATCGACGACGCGCGCGCAACCTGGCGCAAATTGAGCGCCACGGAGGGTGCCGAAATCCATTTCTGGAAGCAGGACGAAAACGGCCGCTGGGCGGAAGGGCCGTAGCGTCCGACGCTCTGTCCTTGCGGCGGCGCAAAAGCGCGGCTAGAGGCGCGCGCATCGCAAATCATAACAACGCAGGAGCTTTCCCATGGCGGTCACCCGCACCTTTTCGATCATCAAGCCCGACGCAACGCGCCGCAACCTGACCGGTGCGGTCACCAAGATGCTGGAAGACGCCGGTTTGCGCGTCGTCGCGTCGAAGCGCATCCACATGAGCCGCGAGCAGGCGGAAGGCTTTTACGCGGTCCACAAGGAACGCCCCTTCTTCGGCGAACTCGTCGATTTCATGATCAGCGGCCCCGTCGTCGTCCAGGTTCTCGAGGGCGAGAATGCGATGCAGGCGAACCGCGACATCATGGGCGCGACCAATCCCAAGGATGCGGCGCCGGGCACGATCCGCAAGGAACTCGCCGAGAGCATCGAGGCAAACACCGTCCACGGCAGCGACAGCGACGAAAATGCGGCGATCGAGATCGCCTATTTCTTCGAGCCCGAAGAAATCGTCGGCTAAGCCGGCCCGGCACGACCGGACAAGCAAAGGCCACCGGAACATTCCGGTGGCCTTTTTCGTTGGACACCCGGAAAAGGAACAGGCCATGCTTGGAAAGCCGATTTTCGCCATCGCGGCGGCGGCGCTGCTGGCATCGAACGGGCCGGCAGCCGATACGCCGAAGATCGTCGAATCCGAAGGGCTCTACCGGCTTCCCTTCGCCGACGGCACGGAGGTTTCGGTGTTCGATGACGCTGTCACGCACCGCCCCGTGGGCGCAATCGATCTGGTCGGCGAGCCGCGCGAAGGGAAGGTTCACCGCGTCGTGGCCGCGGCCGACGGTATGGTGATGGCGATCGAGGACCATTATTCGGAACAGCAGAGCGGCCGGGCTGCGGCGGATTGCCGGAACAATTTTGTGTGGCTTTCGCATCCGGGCGGCGAATGGACGCTTTATGGGCACATGGCGGCCGGGACGAGAAGCGACAAGGCGGCGCTGAAGGTCGGCGACCGCGTCCGCGCGGGGCAATATCTGGGGGACGAAGGCGCCGTCGGCTGCGCGATGTTGTCGCATGTCCATTTCGAAGTCGCCGTGCCGCAGGCGAGCGATCCCATCGACAAGGGTGGCTTCCTCAACGGCAACGCCGAACGGCAGCGAATGCGCATCCCGCGCTTCTGCGCGATTCCGGATCATCTGGTCCGCAAGGACGCGCATTATACGGCGGCCGCCTGTCCTTGATCATTCGCGCCGCGTCAAAGAAGCGGGCTGAGCGTCGCCAGCAGGTTTTGCCACAGCCGCCGCAACATGCTGTCGCGTGCGACATCCTCGGCCATGACGCGGTCGGAATCGGCCAGATATTCGGCCTGTCGCGCGCGAATTTCGCCGACGAAACCGGCGTCTGCGAACAGGATATTATTCTCGAAATTGAGCTCGAAGCTCCGCCGGTCGAGGTTTGCCGAGCCGATCAGCGCGACGGCGCCGTCGACCACCATCGTCTTCGCGTGGAGCAGACCGGGGCGATATTCATATAGCTGGACGCCCGCGCCGATCATCTCGTCATAATAGCTGCGGCTGGCATTGGCGACGATGCGGCTGTCGTTGCGCTGCGGCAGGATCATCACCGTGCTCACCCCGCGCCGCGCGGCGTCGAGCAGCGCACAGATCAACTGTTCGTCGGGGACGAAATAGGGCGTCGTGATCACCAGTTCGCGCCGCGCCGAATGAATCAGCGAGGTGAAGCAAGCGGTCATCGCGGGGTAGGGCAGGCTGGGCCCCGTGCCGACGACCTGCGCCACGATGCCCGGCTTGGCCGCCGCCGGTTGTTCGGCATCGTCGCAGAGCAGGGCGCTGATATCGTCGCCATGCTCCGACTCCCAGTCGGCGGCGAAGATGAACTGGCAGTCCTGCACCACCGGGCCTTCCCAGCGCGTCATCAGGTCGACCCATGGCGCATAGCGCGATTTCACACGGAATTCGGGGTCGGCAAGGTTCTGGCTGCCGCACCAGGCGATGCGATTGTCGACGATCAGTTGCTTGCGGTGGTTGCGCAGGTCGAAGCGGCCGCGGATCAGTGTCCAGATCAGCCCGCCGATCGGCAGCGCGATCCGCGCGTCGACCCCGGCATTTTCGAGTTCGATCCAATAGGCCGACCGGATGAAGCCGCGCGAACCGAGCGCGTCGGCCAGCACGCGCACCTTGACCCCGCGCCGCGCGGCGCGAACCAGCGCATTCTTGATCCGGAAACCGTTGTTGTCGGCGAGCCAGATGTAGAAGCAGAGATGGACGGTCGACGTCGCCGCGTCGATATCCTCGACCATCTCGCGGATCGCGCTGTTGCTGTCGGCCGACAGGCGCGCCCGGTTGCCGCGCGTCGGGGGCAGCGCATTGGCGGTCTCGGCGAGCGCAAAGGGCGCTGCATAAGGTGTCTTTGCGAGGGTGCGGCGGATCGTTTCATTCTGCGCCGGGTGCGGCAGGTGGGCCTCGATCGCGCGATAGCGGGCGCGGCGCTTCGCGCTGATCCGAGCCTCGCCGAGCAGCAGATAGGCGATCACCCCGACGACCGGCACCATGATCGCCGCGATCAGCCAGGCGATCCGCGACGCGGGCTCGCGCTGCGGCCGCAGGATGATGCGCCCGATCACCACGATATGAACCGCGAGGAACAGCAGCGACAGGACAAGGGCGGCGTCGAATGCCATCGCGGCAGTTCAACCGGCTTTTGCGAAAAAGGCCAGCGTCAATTCACGCCGCTGACCGCGCTTTGCGTTTTGCCGCCCAGCGCTTCCATCGGCGGTCGCAGAACAGGGCGAGCGCGACGAACAGCGCGGTGCCGACGACCGATGCGCCATCGAAACCGAGGCGGTCGCCCAGATAATCGACGGTGCCATATTGGATCGCCTTGCCCGTTGCCACACCGAGCGGGATGATGATCAGCGCGGCGAGGGTGCGTTTCGCAAGCCAGATCGCCGTCGGCGGCATCAGAATTCTTCCGCCGCGCCCATCAGCCCGGCAAGCTTTTTCGGCGCCACCGCGAGCCAGCTCTTGCGCAGCCATTCGTCGATCGCATCCCAGTCGGTGTCGCCAAGGTCGAGGCGGATGCCGACCCAGCCGTCCCCGAAATAGGCGGGGCGGTAATAGCGGTCCTCGTCGAGTTCGATCAGTTGCGCCTGTTCGTCGGCGCCGCTGATCTTGACGAGCAGGGCGATCTTGCCGTCGCCGTGATGATCCTCGGTGAAATAGGCGAATTTCTTGCCCTTCACGATGCCGAAGCACGGCATGCCGTGTGAGGTCACCTCGTCTGCTTCGGGCAACGCCATCGCGAGTTCGCGCACCCGGCCGAGTATATATTCGGGCGAGCGTTCGTGCGACACGAAGGCCGCGAGGGTTTTGGGGTAAAGCTGATGCTCGGCAAACTGCACCCGCCGGGCCAGGCTTTCGGCCGTTTCGCCGGGCACGATCGCGACCCGCGTCTGCGCAAGCACCGGCCCGTCGTCGAGCGCGGGAGTCACGATATGGATGCTGCACCCGCCGTGGCTGTCGCCCGCATCGATGGCTTGGCGGTGTGTGTTCAGCCCCTTGTATTTCGGCAGCAGGCTGGGGTGAATGTTGAGCATCCGGCCTTGCCAGTTTTCGACGAAGGCATCGCTGAGAATGCGCATATAGCCCGCGAGCGCGACATATTCGGCGCGGGCCTCGTGCAATTGCACGTCGACAAGCGCGTCGAACGCGTCGCGGTCCATGTCCCTGTGAGAGCGACTCCAGGTCGCGATGCCTTCGGCCTCCGCAATCTTCAGTCCCGGCGCTTCGGGATCGTTCGCGGCGACCAGCACGATCTCGTAAGGGCAGTCGTCGGCTTTCGCGGCATAGAGCAGCGCCGCCATATTGGTCCCGGCGCCCGAGATCAGGACGGCGACGCGCGCCTTAGCCATTATGCGTGGCCGACCACGCTGCCATCGCACTCCATGTTTCCGACCCGCCCGATACGGTGCAGCCCTTCGCCCCTTCGGCGATGTGGCCGATCCGGAATACCGTTTCGTCAGCGGCTTCGAGCGCCGCAGTGACGTCCGCAGCGTCAGATTCGGCGACGACGACCGCCATGCCGATCCCGCAATTGAAGGTGCGCGCCATTTCCTCGGGCTCGATATTGCCCTGGGCCTGCAGGAAGGCCATCAGCCGCGGCTGCGCCCACGCATCGGCGTCGACATGCGCGTGCAAGGTTTTCGGCAGGATGCGCGGGATATTTTCGAGCAGCCCGCCGCCGGTGATATGCGCGAGCGCATGAATCTTGCCGGTCTTCACCAGCGGCAACAGGCTCTTCACATAGATGCGCGTCGGCGCCATCAGCGCGTCGATCAGCAGGATGTTCTGGTCGAACAGCGCGGGGCGGTCGAGTTTCCAGCCCTTGTCCGCGGCCAGCCGCCGCACGAGCGAAAAGCCGTTCGAATGGACGCCCGACGAAGCGAGGCCGAGGATCACGTCGCCTGCGGCAACCTTATCGGCGGTCAGCACCTGATCGCGCTCGACCGCGCCGACGCAGAAACCGGCAAGGTCGTAATCGCCGTCCGAATACATGCCCGGCATTTCGGCAGTTTCGCCGCCGATCAGCGCGCAGCCGGCCTGCTTGCAGCCCTCGGCGATGCTGGCGACAACTTCGGTCGCGACGTCGTTGTCGAGCTTGCCCGTCGCATAATAGTCGAGAAAGAAGAGCGGTTCGGCGCCCTGCACGATCAGGTCGTTGGCGCACATCGCGACGAGATCGATGCCGACGCCCTCGTGCTTGCCCGATTCGATGGCGAGTTTCAGCTTGGTGCCGACGCCGTCGTTCGCCGCGACGAGCAGCGGATCGTTGAACCCCGCCGCCTTAAGGTCGAAAAAGCCGCCGAAACCGCCGAGGTCGGCGTCGGCACCGGGACGGCGCGTCGCACGGGCGAGCGGAGCAATGGCACGGACCAGCGCGTTGCCGGTCTCGATCGATACGCCGGCCTCGGCATAAGTGTAGGAGGCGGGTTGGTTGTGCTTGGAATCCATGGCCAGCGCGACTAACGACTCTGGCCACGAAATGCCATGATTTCCTTGTCCGGCGTCGAGCTTTTGGGCAAAGCATAGAGAAGATATGATTTCGGTCGCTTTCCCCCGCTTCGCGCCCCGTTTCTCCTTCGACGCCGTGCGCCCGCGCGACTGGCGCTGGGCGGCGCTGTTCGGGCTGCTCTTTGCGATTCTGGTCGTCGGGGCGGTCGAAGGACAGATCAGCCGCGGCGATCGCGGCATTACCCCGATCAACAGCAGCGGCGACTTCCTCGCCAGCGGCATCCTTGTCGACGTCACCGGCGACAATGCCGAGGATGCGCGCGAAAAGGGCTGGCGCGAGGCGCAGCGCAAGGGCTGGGCGCAGCTCTATCGCAAATTGAACGGCAGCGATGGTCCGGCGCTCGGCGATTCGGTGCTCGACGGCATCGTCACCGCGATCGTCGTCGAGGACGAACAGATCGGTCCGCGCCGGTACGTCGCGCGGCTCGGTGTCCAGTTCGACCGCGTCCGCGCCGGACAGATTTTGGGCGTCAGCGGCCGGACGTTGCGCTCGCCGCCTTTGCTGGTCATCCCCGTCTATTCGGTCGACGGCATTCCGCAGGTGTTCGAACAGCGCAGCGCCTGGCAGCGCGCTTGGGCCGAATATAACACCGGACAAAGCGCGATCGACTATGTCCGCACGGCGGGCACCGGTGCCGATACGCTGCTGATCAACGCCGGCCAGACGGGACGCCGCGGCCGCGTCTGGTGGCGCGTCATTCTTGACCAATATGGCGCCGCCGACGTCCTCGTGCCGATGGCGCGGGTCGAATACAGCTATCCCGGCGGGCCGATAAAGGGCTATTTCACGGCGCGTTTCGGTCCCGACAACAAGCTGATTTCCAGCTTCACCATGACCGGACCCAATCCCACCGCGCTGCCCGACATGATGGAAAAGGCGGTCGCGCGCATGGACCGCATCTATATCGATGCGCTGGCGGCGGGCGTGCTCAAGACCGATACCTATCTCGTTCTCGAAAAGCCGGTCGAGAAGGAAGACTTGCCCGAAGAGGTGGCGACCGATGCCGACGTCCTGCCGACCGAAACCGATGCCAGCGTTCCGGCGACGGCGGCGGTCGGCGTGTCGAGCTTTACCGTCCAGTACAGCTCGCCCGACGTCGAATCGGTATCGGCGACCGAGCGCGCGATCGCGGGCATCGCGGGCGTCCAGTCGGCCTCGACCACCAGCCTTGCGCTGGGCGGCACGTCGGTGATGCGGGTCAGCTTCCGCGGCGACATCGCGGCGCTCAAGGCCGCACTCGCCGCACGCGGGTACAAGGTACAGGAAGGCGGCAACACGCTCAGGATCAGTCGCTGATGGCGCGCGCATCGGGACAGATTGCGCTCCCGCTCGACTGGAGTGCCGGCGGAGCGAACGACGGTCCGTTGATCGTCGGCACCAGCAACGCCGATGCCGTCCGCTACCTGCGCCATGTATCGACCTGGCCGGTACGGACCGCGGTTCTCGTCGGCCCTCGGGGATCGGGTCGCAGCCTGATCGGCCGACTGTTCGCGCGCGATACCGGCGGGCGCGTGATCGACGGGCACGACAGCGTTTCGGAAGAGGAGCTTTTCCACGCGTGGAATGCCGCGCAGGCTTCGGGGACGCCGCTGTTGGTCATCGCCGATGCGCCGCCCGCAGAATGGCAGATCGCCTTGCCCGATCTCGCTTCGCGCCTCGCGGCGGTGCCGGTACTGACGATCGGCGATCCCGACGATTGCCTCGCGCGCGACTTGATCGAGGCGCTGTTTGCGCAGCGCGGCATTGCCATCGCGCCCGAGGCGGCATCCTATATCGTGCCGCGCATGGAGCGCAGCTATGCGATGATCCATCGCATCGTTGCGGCGCTCGACGCCGCCTCGCTCGAACAGGGGCGGCGGGTCGGCGTTCGTCTTATTCGTGAAACATTACTGTCACAGGGGCTGATCGATCCCGATCTCCTCGAAAGGCAGGACAGCGATATATGTCGATAGCAAATGGCTCCCTTCGCGCCGACAATGACGCCCTGACGGAACCGCCGAGTTTCGGTCCCGAGCGCTTCTTCAATCGCGAACTGAGTTGGCTCGCCTTCAACCGCCGGGTGATGGAAGAAGCCCGCAATCCCGCGCATCCGCTGCTCGAACGCTTACGCTTCCTGTCGATTTCGGGCAGCAACCTCGACGAATTCTTCATGGTCCGCGTCGCCGGCCTCAAGGGCCAGCAACTGCAGGGCATCGACGACCCATCGGCCGACGGCCGCTCGCCGGGGCAGCAACTGGCCGAGATCGAGGCGGAGGTGAACCGCCTCGTCGACGAGCAGCAGAGCGAATGGCAATTGCTCCACCGCCTGCTCGCCGAACAGGGAATCGTCGTCCACGGCACCGGATCGGATGCCGATGCGCTACGCGCGCGTCTCCGCCAATATTTCCTCGACCAGATTTTCCCGATCCTGACGCCGCAGGTCCTCGACCCGGCGCATCCCTTTCCCTTCATTCCGAACCGCGGCCTCGGCATCATCTTCGACCTGCAGCGCAAGGCGACCGGCGATACGGTGCGCGAACTGGTTATGATCCCGGCTTCGCTGCCGCGCTTCGTTCCCGTTCCCGGCGAAACGACCGCGTTCGTGCCGATCGAATATCTGATCGAGATTTTCGGCGGCCTGCTGTTTCCGGGCTTCACCATCCGCTCGCTCGGCGTTTTCCGGATCATCCGCGACAGCGACATCGAACTGGAGGAAGAAGCGGAGGATCTCGTCCGCCTGTTCCGTACCGCGATCCGCCGCCGCCGCCGCGGCCGTGTCATCCTGCTCGAACTCGAAGCCGACATGCCGGGCGAGATTGCGGCGGTGCTCAATGCCGATATCCAGGGGCATGAAGCGATCGTCGCCAAGATCGGCGGTTTCATCGGGCTTGCCGCACTGTCCGCGCTGGTCGACGTCGATCGTCCCGACCTCAAGTTTCCGGCCTATTCGGCGCGCTTCCCCGAACGCATTCGCGAACATGGCGGCGACTGCTTCGCAGCGATCCGCAGCAAGGACATCCTTGTCCATCACCCGTACGAAAGCTTCGATGTCGTCCTGTCCTTCCTGCGACAGGCGGCGGCGGACCCCGATGTCGTCGCGATCAAGCAGACGCTCTACCGCGCCGGCAACCAGTCGCCGGTGATCCGCGCGCTGATCGAGGCGGCCGAGGCGGGCAAATCGGTCACCGCGGTCGTCGAACTCAAGGCGCGCTTCGACGAGGAGCAGAATCTGCTCTGGGCAAACCAGCTCGAACGCGCCGGCGTGCAGGTCGTCTATGGCTTCATCGAGTGGAAGACGCATGCGAAGATTTCGATGGTCGTGCGCCGCGAAGGGCAGGGCTATCGGACCTACTGCCACTTCGGGACCGGCAACTATCATCCGGTGACCGCGCGCATCTATACCGATTTGAGCTTCTTCACCGCCGACCCGCGCGCCGGGCGCGATGCCGCGCAGCTGTTCAATTACATCACCGGCTATGTCGAGCCCGAACGGCTCGAACTGATCACCATGTCGCCGCTCAACATGCGCGCGCATCTGTGCGATCTGATCGATGCCGAAATCGCGGCAGCGAAGGCCGGGCAGCCGTCGGGCGTCTGGGCGAAGATGAACAGCCTTGTCGATCCCGACATCATCGATCGCCTCTATGCCGCAAGCGCCGCCGGGGTGCCGATCGAACTGATCGTACGCGGTATCTGCTGTCTGCGGCCAGGGGTCGCGGGTTTGTCGGAAACGATCCGCGTCAAATCGGTGGTCGGCCGCTTCCTCGAACACAGCCGCGTGTGGGCTTTCGCGAATGGTGCGCCGCTGCCCCATCAGCGCGCCAAGCTCTATATTTCCAGTGCCGACTGGATGCCGCGCAACTTCGATCGCCGGGTCGAATATATGATCCCGATCGAAAACCCGACCGTCCACGACCAGATCCTCGACCAGGTGCTCGTCGCCAACCTCATCGACAATGAACAGAGCTGGGTGCTCCAGCCGGACGGTACCTATGCGCGGGTAAGTCCGGGCGATAAGCCCTTTAACCTCCACCATTATTTCATGACGAACCCTTCGCTGTCGGGTCGCGGCACCGCGCTGCACAAGCGCCACGACGTGCCGACGCTCGCCATCGATATGCGCGAAGATTGAGACGATAGATTTGGGTTTGCTGCGCTCCTCGAAACTGGCGGTCCACCGCTCGGCGGTCATCGATATCGGTTCCAACTCGGTCCGCCTCGTCGTGTATGAAGGGCCGCGCCGCGCGCCGGCGGTGATCTTCAACGAAAAGGTTGCGGCAGGGCTGGGCCGTGGTCTGTCGATCGACGGACGCATCGCCGACGAGGATGCCGCGCGCGGACTGACCGCCTTGCACCGCTACGCACTGCTCGCGCGTCATATGGAGGTCAAGGACCTGCAATGCGTCGCGACCGCGGCGGTGCGCGATGCGGCCAACGGCCCGGACTTCATCGCGAGGGCGGCCGAGGCGGGTCTCAAGATCCGCCTTCTGTCGGGTGAGGAAGAAGCCGAAGCCGCGGGGCACGGCGTGATTGCGGCGATCCCCGACGCCCATGGCATCGCGGTGGACCTTGGCGGCGGCAGCCTCGAACTGGCGGAGGTCGCGGGCGGCGAGGTCGGCCGACGGGCATCTTTCCCGCTTGGCGTGCTGCGTTTGCCCGCGCTGCGCAAGGATGGCGAACAGGCGTTCGAGCGCGCGGTGCGCAAGATGCTGAAAAGTGCCGGATGGCCGGCGCTGCTCACCGGTCTGCCGCTCTACCTCGTCGGCGGGTCATGGCGTGCGCTGGCGCGTCTCGACCTCGAACTGACGCACGATCCGCTTGCCGTGCTCGACCAGCACACGCTGCCGCGCGCGGCGCTCCGCCGGCTGGTGCGCGCGACGAGGCGGCTGAGTTTCGAGGAAATACGCGCAATCCCGGGCATGGCGTCGACCCGTGCGTCGACGCTGCCCGACGCCGCCGCGCTGCTGGCGGCGCTCGCCAATATCATCGACGTCCCCGAAATGACCGTTTCGTCGTCGGGGCTGCGCGAGGGCCTGCTCTACCAGACGCTTGACGCGGCGACGCAGGCGCAGGATCCGCTGATCGTCGCCGCGGAATTCGAAGGCCGTCGCCTCGCGCGCTTCGCCCCGCATGGCCCGGCGATCGCCGACTGGATCGCGCCGCTGTTCGCGAGCGAGGCGGTGGCAGACAGCCGTATCCGGCTCGCCGCCAGCCTGCTCAGCGACGTCGCCTGGTCGGCAAACCCCGATTTTCGTGCCGAACGCGGTACCGAGATCGGCCTGCACGGCAACTGGCGCGGCATCGACATACCGGGCCGGATCCTGCTGGCGCGGGCGCTCCACGCCGGGTTCGGCGGCGCCGATGGCGATTTCCCGGCGATGGGGGCGCTCGTCGAGGCAGAGCGCCTCGCGCGGGCGCGGCAATGGGGGCTTGCGATCCGCCTTGCCCAGCGGTTGACCGGCGGAGTCGAGGCGCCGCTGAAAGCCAGCGCGATCGCCCATATCGACGGGAAATTGCGGCTCAGCCTCGATCCGGGCTGGCATCACCTAGCCGGCGAGTCGGTCGAACGCCGGCTGCGCTCGCTTGCGCAGGCGCTCGATGCCAAGCCCGAACTGATATTGCGCTAAGCCGGTTTGCCTTCGCCTGCGTCGTCGATCGGGGCGGCAGCGGCGGCGTCGATTTCGCTCATCACCAGCTTGCCGTTCTTGACCGCAAAGCCCATCCGGCCTTCGACAAGGTCGAGCGCGGCGTGGCCGAAGACGTCGTAGCGCCAGCCCTGCATCATCGGGATATCGTCGCGGCGCCCGGCCGCAAGCGCCTCGAGGTCGTCGCTGCGCGCGATCAGCCGCGACGCGACATTGAGTTCGCGGGCGCGAATCTTGAGGAGCAGTTTGAGGAGGTCGGCGACGAGCACGCCTTCCTTGCCGAGCCCGGGGCCACGCGGCGCGCGATCGGGCATGTCGTCCTTGGGCAGCGGCTTGGCATTGTCGAGCGCGTCCATCAGCCGCGCCCCGATATCGTTCGACTTCCACGTCGCCGACAGCCCGCGCACGCGGCCGAGCCCGTCCTGATCCTTGGGCGGATGCGCGGCAAGATCGCCGAGCGTCTCGTCCTTGACGATGCGGCCGCGCGGCAGGTTCTTGGTCCGCGCCTCGCGCTCGCGCCACGCGGCGAGCGCTTTCAGGCGGCCGAGCACGTCGGGCTTGCGCGACGGCACCTTGATCCGCAGCCACGCTTTTTCGGGATCGACATTGTAATTGGCGGGGTCGGCGAGCTTTTCCATCTCTTCGTCGAGCCAGTGGCCGCGCGCGGTCTTGACCAGCTTTTTCAGCATCATCGGGAAAATCTCGGCAAGGTGCGTCACATCGCCGATCGCATAGTCGATCTGCCGTTTGTCGAGCGGGCGGCGGCTCCAGTCGGTGAAGCGCGCGCCCTTGTCGAGCACGATACCGAGCCACGCCTCGACGAGGTTCGAATAGCCGACCTGTTCGGCCTGCCCGAGCGCCATCTGCCCGATCTGCGTGTCGAAGATCGGGTGCGGCGTCTTGCCGGTCAGGTTGAAGATGATTTCGACATCCTGCCCGCCGGCGTGGAAGACCTTCAACACCTCCTCATTGTCGACGAGCAGGTCGAGCAGAGGTTTGAGGTCGATGCCGTTCGCCATCGGATCGATCGCCGCGGCATGTTCGCTGTTTGCGACCTGAATCAGGCAGAGTTCGGGCCAGAAGGTATTCTCGCGCATGAATTCGGTATCGACCGCGATGAAATCGCTGTCCTTGATGAGGCCGACGAATTCGGCGAGCGCGGTACTGGTTTCGATGAGCGGATGGACTTGCATGATGGGCCTATACAGCTAGTTGGGAAGGACGGGCAGGAAAAATTGCCCGCACTCTTCGGGTCGCGGATCCGCAACAGCGGACAGGGGAAAACGCGAAGGGGTCTTGGCGATGATGTGGATCGGTTGGGGGCTGGCGGCGCTCGGTTTTGCGCTGCTTTTCGGGCAATATATGGCGGGACAGGCCGATATTTTCGTATCGATCGCCAACCCGCGCCCGCTCGACGAGGAGCGGATGGTGGTGACGCTGAAGGGCTGGGGTTTTGCCAGCGCGGCGGCGCAGCCCTTCATCGCGTCCGAATCCGACCATGGTCTTTGCGATGCGCGCGTCTTTGCGACGCGGCGCCAGATGCTCGTCGCGCTCGCCAGTTTCGGTTTCTTTCGGCCGGTCACCGTCGCGTGGCGGGCGCACGCCGGCATCCAGCCGCTGGGAGACGCCTGATGCCGATCGTCCAGCTTGGCGATGAAGGTCGCTGGACCAACTATCATGGCACCGGCACCTGCGAGGCGGCGACGCGTTTCGGCTTGCGCAGCGGCGATGCCGTGCGCGGCCGCGACGAACTCGCGCTTACGGCGAAGGCGGTGCAGGATTGGCTGACGGCTGCGCAGGCGGCGGGGCGCCGCGTCCGTCCGCTCGGCGCCGGGTGGTCGCCGTCGAACGTCAATATCTGCTCGCAAAGCTGGCTGCTCCACACGCGGCGTTTCAATCGCTGCTTCCGGATCGGCGTCGGCGACGTCCGTCCCGGCGTCGATGCGGACGCGCTGATGCTCGTCGAGGCGGGTGCGCTGGTCGACGAGGTCTCCGACAAGCTTGAGGAACAGGGCCGCTCGCTCTGGACGAGCGGCGCCGGCAACGGGCAGACCTTTGCCGGCGCCTGCGCCACGGGAACGCACGGATCGATGATCGCGCGCGGCGGCATCCAGGACCATATCCGTGCGGTGCAGGTGGTGACGCCGGGCGGCGTCCATTGGGTCGAGCCAGCCGCAGGCGTGATGAGCGATGCCTTCATCGCCGCGACGGGTTCGACGCCGCTCCACGACGATGATCTGTTCGCCGCGCTCCAGCTTCCGGTCGGGGCGCTCGGCATCGTCACCGCGCTGGTCGTGGACAGCGTGCCGAAATTCCTCGTTCGCCCGATCCAGAACCTGCGCACCGTCGACCGCGCGGCGCTCGATTGGCTGGCGGCGGGCGACTTCCGACGCTTTTCGGCCGCCTATGCACTCGATCAGGACCCCGATTTCGTCCAGATGATCGTCAATCCGTACAAGCCGTTCAAACGCCCCGCGATGCTGCGGTTCCTCTACCGCGAGCCATGGCGCGACGATTATCCGCACGCAACGCCGGGCGAACTGGGGGCGGGCTATGACGCGCTCAGCCTGCTCGGGCGCTTGCTCGACGACTATCCCTGGGCGCGCGGCGCGCTGCTGCAATATGCGATGAAGCTGGGCTATGCGAGCGGCCCCGACGTCGACGACCCGCCGGTTTACGGGAACTGGGGCGAGGGGCTCGACACGCACCGGCCGCTCGCCGACCTGTTCAACGCGTCGGTCACCATCGACCGCGCCGATCTGGCGCGGGCGTTCGAGATGATATGCACCGTCTATGCGCGCCATGGCGGCTCGACCGTCGTGACGCTGCGCTTCATGGCGCGCGCCGAAGGACTGCTTGCGCCGGCGCGCTATTCGCACAATGCCGTGATCGATTTCGACGGGCCGCGCAGCGAACGCACGGCCGCGGCTTATGCGCGCGTCGTCGAGGTGCTCGATGCACAGGGGATCGGTTTCACGCGCCACTGGGCAAAAAGCTGCCGTCTCGATGCGGCGCGGGTCGCCGCCGACTATGGCGAGGATTTCCGCCGCTGGCGCGCCGCGCGCGACCGGTTGATGCCCGATCCCGGGCACCGCGCGCTGTTCGGCAGCGAGGTGCTCGACGGGCTCGGCCTGACCTGCTGAATCGACCGTCCACCCTTGACAAATGGCGCGCCGACCTGCCTTAGGCGCGGCCATATCGGTGCGTAGTTCCGCGCGCCTTCCCGGACATTGAAAGACAGAAGAATGCACGCCTATCGCACCCACACATGCGCAGACCTTCGCGCCGCCAACGTCGGTGAGGAAGTCCGTCTTTCGGGCTGGGTGCACCGGACGCGCGAACATGCGAATGTGCTCTTCGTCGATCTTCGCGACCATTATGGCATCACCCAGATCGTCGTAGAGACCGGTTCGGACCTCTATCCCACGGTCAACGCGTTGGGTCCCGAGTCCGTCCTGACCTTCACCGGCAAGGTTGCGGCGCGCTCGCCCGAGACGCTCAACCCGAAGCTGGCGACCGGCGAGATCGAAATCTATCCGACCGCGGTGACCGTGCAGTCGGCGGCCGAACGCCTGCCGCTGCCGGTGTTCGGCGAGACCGAATATCCCGAGGAAATCCGCCTCACCAACCGCTTCCTCGATCTCCGCCGCGAGCGCTTGCACAAGAATATCGTGCTGCGCTCGAACGTCATTTCGTCGCTGCGCCGCCGGATGATCGATCAGGGCTTCACCGAATTCCAGACCCCGATCCTGACCGCGAGCAGCCCCGAAGGCGCGCGCGACTATCTGGTGCCCAGCCGCGTCCACCCGGGCAAATTCTATGCGCTGCCGCAGGCGCCGCAGATGTTCAAGCAGCTACTGATGGTCGCGGGCTTCGACCGCTATTTCCAGATCGCGCCCTGCTTTCGCGACGAGGATGCGCGCGCCGACCGTTCGCCGGGCGAATTCTATCAACTCGATTTCGAGATGAGCTTCGTCACGCAGGACGATGTTTTCAACGCGATCGAACCCGTGCTGCACGGCGTGTTCGAGGAGTTTGCCGATTTCGACGGCAAGGGCCGCAGCGTGTCGCCGCTGCCGTTCCAGCGCATTCCGTACCGCGAATCGATGCTGAAATATGGCAGCGACAAGCCGGATCTCCGCAACCCGCTGCTCGTCCATGACGTCGGCACCTTCTTCAAGGGTTCGGGCTTCGGCCGCTTCGCGACGATGGTCGAAGAAGGGCAGGTCGTTCGTGCCGTGGCCGCGCCCGAAACGCACGAGAAGAGCCGCAAATTCTTCGACGAGATGAACAGCTGGGCGCAGTCGGAAGGCTTCCCGGGCCTCGGCTATGCGACGCAGAAGGACGGCGTGTTCGGCGGCCCGATCGCCAACAACCATGGCCAGGAGGGCATGAAGGCGATCGCCGACGCGATGGGTCTGGGCCCGAACGATGGCATCTTCTTCGCCGCGGGCGTCGAGGCAAAGGCTGCGAAGCTCGCCGGTCTTGCGCGGACGCGCGTTGCCGATCAACTCGACCTCATCGACAAGAGCCGCTTCGAATTCTGCTGGATCGTCGACTTCCCGATGTTCGAGGCCGATGAGGACACCGGCAAGATCGATTTCAGCCACAATCCCTTCTCGATGCCGCAGGGCGAGATGGACGCGCTGGTCAACAAGGATCCGCTCGATATCCTCGCCTACCAGTATGACATCGTCTGCAACGGCGTCGAACTGTCGTCGGGTGCGATTCGGAACCATCGTCCCGACATCATGTACAAGGCGTTCGAAATCGCCGGCTACAGCCAGCAGGACGTCGACACCAACTTTGCGGGCATGATCAACGCCTTCAAGTTCGGCGCCCCGCCGCACGGCGGTTCGGCACCGGGGGTCGACCGCATCGTGATGCTGCTCGCCGACGAGCCGAATATCCGTGAGGTGATCGTCTTCCCGATGACCCAGAAGGCCGAAGACCTGATGATGGGCGCCCCCGCCCCGGTCAGCGAAAAGCAGCTCAAGGAACTCAGCATCCGCCTCGTCGACGGCCCCAAGAGCTAGGGCGTGGACGGCGGGCCCCGCGAACACCGGCTGGATACGCCGGAAGGCGAAATCTGCTGGTTCGAGTGGGGCGAACCGTCGCCCGGCCGGGCGTCGCTGCTGCTCCTCCACGCGACCGGTTTTCACGCGCGGTTGTGGGATCGGGTCGTCGCGGCGCTGCCCGCCGGAACGCACGTTGTCGTACCCGACCATCTGGGGCACGGCCGCAGTGCCAAGCCCGCCTCGCTGTCCGACTGGGCGGTGACCTCGGACGCGCTGTTGCCGCTGGTTGATCTGTTTGCCGGAAGCCCGCTGGTGGGCTGTGGCCACAGCATGGGCGGCTATGTCCTGACCCGCCTCGCCGCGGGACGCCCGGCGGCATTCCGCCATCTCGTGCTCGTCGATCCGGTCATCATGGAGCCGGCGCTGTACGACGAGGCGGCGGGGCAGCCCATGCCCGATCCGGCCGGGCATCCCGTCGCGCGGCGCCGCGCCCGCTGGGACGGGTGGGAAGCGATGAACGCCCATTTTTCGCAGCGGCCGCCCTATACCCATTGGCAGCCTGAGGTGCTCGCCGATTATTGCCGCTTCGGCCTGTTGCCCGCCGCGGACGGCGAAGGCTTCGACCTGGCCTGCCCGCCAGCGCTCGAAGCGTCGGTCTATCTGAATGCGCTGCGGACCAGCCCCTATCGCTGGCTCGAAGACATGGCGGCACCGGTCAGCGTGATCCGCGCCCGGACGGGCGAACGGACAAGCGCGCTCGATTTCTCGGTCAGCCCGACCTGGCCCGGCCTTGGCGATGCCTTGGGCGCGGTGCGCGACGAACAATGGAGCGAGCATAGCCATTTCATCCCGATGGAGGCGCCCGGGCGCCTCGCTGCCTTGCTTGCCGACCTGCTCTGAAGACGGGGCCGCGCTTTGACAGCCGTACCGGGCTGCGATAGCCCGTCGCGGGGTTGATCGGGGGAAGGGGTATCATGGTCGATGCGCGCGCAGCCTTGGCGGCTGTTTGCCTGTGTCTCGCAGCGCCGGCGGGCGCCGAGGTGTTGACGATCGCGGCCGCCGAACCGGCGAATGCGGAGGCGAACGACCTCTATCGCCTTGCGGTCGAGCGGTTCGAAGGGCGCGACGGCGCTATGTTCGCGCAGGCGCTGGAGGCGGAGCTTGGCGCCGCCGAGTTCGACGGGCGTCCCTATTTCCGGATCGTTGCGCCCGAATCGGGGGCGCCGATCGATGCGCTGGTGACCGGCACGGTGCGCAGCAACGTCGAGGAGGTGCCCGTCACCGAAAAGCGCGACCGCTGCACCGAATATGACCCCGCCGACAAGAAGAAGTGCCTGAAAGAGGTGGAGGTCGAAATCCGCTGCCGCCGCCGTATCGCGACCGCCGCGACGACGGTACGGCTGGTCGCGATCGCCGACGGGTCGGTGCGCTATTCGCGGCCGCTGAACGCGCGCGACGAAATCACCTATTGCCCCGACCGCAGCGCATCGCGGACGGTCGAACAATTCGTCAATGCGACGCGCAAAAAGCAGGTCGAGGCGATCCGCGACGACCTTGCGCCGCGCCGCTATGTCCTCGACGTGCGTGTGGACGAGAATCGCAAGGGGCTGGCCAAGCCCGCAGCCGAAGCGTTCAAGGACGCGATCCGCCAGACCAAGAGCGACCAGGCCGGAGCCTGCGCGGCATGGACCGCGCTGACCCGCGAAGCGGTGCCGACCGCGGCGCTCGCCTTCAACCTTGGCCTTTGTTCCGAAATGCAGGGCGATTTCGATGCCGCAATCGACTGGTACGGCGAGGCACAGCGGCAGGGATTGCGCGGCGAGGCCATTCCGGCGGCGTTGACGCGGATCGAACGCCATCGGAAGGCGATCGCCGACTGGCAGGCGCGAAAGCAGCTTATGGGTTACAAGTAAGGAAATAGCGGGCCGTTGTACCAGAACACGACAATGGCGTTCGCCCCCTTGGTAAGCGCCGCATCTGTGGTCTAGGAAAGCCGCATGACCATTTCGCTTTCGGACCATGAATCGGGCGCCAAATATGACGGCGACTATGGCGACGACCTCAAGGCGCTGCAGGAACGTCTGGAACGTGTCCAGTCGGCGCATATCACCCATGGCCAGCGCAGCATCATCATGTTCGAGGGCTGGGATGCCGGCGGCAAGGGCGGCATCATCAAGCGGCTGACCGCGCTGCTCGATCCGCGCTATTTCGAGGTATGGCCGATTTCCGCGCCGACCGAAGAGGAAAAATCACGTCATTTCCTGTGGCGCTTCTGGAAACGGCTGCCCGGCAATCGCGAAATATCAATCTTCGACCGGAGCTGGTATGGGCGGGTTCTCGTCGAACGTGTCGAGGGCTTTGCGAGCGAAGCCGAGTGGCGCAAGGGCTATGACGAGATCAACGAGTTCGAGGCACAGCTCACCGGCAGCCGCACAAATCTCGTCAAGCTGTTCATCCACATCACGCAGGAAGAACAGGACAAGCGTTTCGCCGACCGGCTCGACGATCCGTGGAAGCGGTGGAAAACCGGCGCCGAAGATTATCGCAACCGGGCCAAGCGCAAGGATTATCTTGCCGCGATGGACGAGATGTTCGCGCAGACCGACACGCGCTGGGCGCCGTGGAAGGTGATCGACGGCAACAACAAGAAGGCGGCACGGATCGCGGCGCTGACCCATGTCGTCGAGGCGCTGGAAGCCGCGGTGCCGATGACGCCGCCCGATCTCGATCCGGCGGTGGTCAAGCTGGCGCATAAAGCCTTCGGTTACGCGGCAAAAGACTAGGTTTCTGGCCGCGCCCGGCTAGCAATCCCGGCGTCCAGCCGCTACATGGGGTTGATGAGCCGCGCCAAGAGATCCGATGACTGGGGTTTTCCCCGCTGGCGCCCCTATGGCTCGTCGCGCGAGGCGCAGAAGGTCCGGCTGTGCGACCGCCATGGCTGTGCCGAACCGGGCAACTGCCCCGCGCCCAAGTCGCCGAACAGCCCCGACCGCTGGTATTTCTGCGAGGCGCACGCCGCGGAATATAATCGCGGCTGGGACTATTTCGAAGGGTTGAGCGCCGAAGATGCCGCTGCACGCGCCGCCGACGAGGCGCGCGGCGCGCGCAGTTATGCCCGCGCCCAGCATTATGCATGGGGCGGGTCGGGCGACGGCAGCCGCAGCGCCGACGAAATGCGCGCGCTCGAACTGCTCGGGCTCGACCCCGACGCCGATTTCGACGCGACGAAAAAGGCGTGGCGCGCCTATGCCAAGGAATGCCACCCCGACGTCAAGCCGGGCGACGAAGAGGCAGCCAAGCGCTTTGCGGCGGGGCAGGCGGCGTTCGAGGTGCTTAAGCAAGCCGAAGAGCGAAAGAGCTGGAAGCCGGCCTAATCTGGAGCACCGAAATAGCGGGAAGGGCGGTGCTATGGGAATTGGCGGATACTCATCGAAAATTTGCGCCGTGCTTCTTTTGACACTCGCCCTAACAGCGTGCGGTTCCATTGGTAGTGAAGCTCTTGTTCCTTCCGATGATGATCTACCCGACCTTGAAGCTGCGGCCGCCGAGGGGGACGAAGATGCCTTGGTGAAGCTGGTGCTATTCTATGGCCGACGCGGTGATGAAGGGGCGACCAAGCGATGGCTTGAACGCTGCTTGGATTTCCAGATTGCCTTTTGTCTAGCAGATAGGGCTAGCGAAATTGCGGGCGACGCACAGAGGGAACGGAATGCCGTCAAGTCCTCTCAAATGAAAGCACAAGCAATCGAATACGCCGAAAAGGCAATAATTTATGAGAAGGATAAAAAGAAGAGAGAAGAATATCGACGTATGAAGCAAGACATTGAGGGTATTTGAGATGAGCAGGTCAGCCCTGCCTGCGCTCTAGCTCCCTGCCTTCGCGGGGATGACAAACGGGGGATGCTCGCTCGCTCCCCTGATAAAACTGCCTCTATTTATAGATGCACGCATCCAGCCCGTCGCGCTTCACGACGCCGATCCGCGCGCGGATCGTATTGCCGTAGCGGCGGGTGAAGCCCGAGGGGCTCACCGCTTCGCGTTTCTTGGGCAGGGGCAGGATGGCAGCGATCCGCGCGGCTTCTGCCGGGGTGAGCTTAGCCGCGCCATGTTTGAAATAGCGCTGCGCTCCAGCCTCGACGCCATAGGTCCCAAGACCCGTCTCGGCGACGTTCAGATACACCTCCATGATCCGGCGCTTGCCCCAGATTTTTTCGATCAGAAAGGTGAACCACACCTCGGGCACCTTGCGCACGTAACGCGTCCAGCCGCTGCCCTGCCACAGGAAGACATTCTTCGCGGTCTGCTGGCTGATCGTCGACCCGCCGCGCATCCGCTTGCCCTTCGCGTTGCGCTCGATCGCCTGCTCGATCGCATCGCGGTCGAAGCCGTCATGGCTGCAGAATTTGCCGTCCTCGGCCGCGATCGCCGCGGCGACCATGTTGCGATCGATGTTGGGCAGGCCGGTCCAGTCCTTGGTGATCCCGTTGCTGTCGGCCAGCATGGTGAAGGTCACCGGCGGCGGCACAACTGCATAGGCGAGCACCCACACGACCGAGGCGACAATGAACCAGAACAGCCATTTGAACGGCCGCAGATACCAGGGCAGCTTGCGCTTCTTCGCGCGGGAGGAGGTTGCCATGCGCGGCAGACTAGCCGCTTGCGGGCTGGAGGCAAGCGCTCGATCGATCGGCCGACTTCCTGGCCAAGATTGCGAAAAGGGAAGGCTGCATGCCCTTTCGTTCTGATCTGCTTCGTCGTGCTTGCTTGCGCTGCGCCCGCCGCAGCCAGCGGCAGGCGGGGGTCAATGTCAGCTTAATCGCGACAACCCCGGCGTCGAATTTTATTTCGGTTACGCGCGCCGGTTCCGAACACCGATGTGCCCGCTGCCGGCAAATGGATGGGTAGCCTATTCGGCCCCGCGCTGTCCGCACCATCACTGCGACGTTTTTTGCCCGTCCGAAAACCAGCTGGAAAGAATTGATCGCATCTTGCGTTTTGTATCATATTCGCAAAAATTGGGACTAAATTTCATATTGGGTAGATAGTCATCGCTCGACATATCCGAGTAATTTCTGTCAAATTCTATAACTGGACTCTTGAGTTCTTGAAGTTTTGGCATCGAATTTTCCGAATGCCAGTTAATATTTCTTTTCTCTGTATAAAATACTAGATCTTTTTCGCTCGGTGAGTTCCAAAGGCAGCAAGGGGATCCATCGGATATCTGATAGATCATATACCGGTCTGCCTCGACGCCTTGGGGGATATTCTGCAAATGACCTTTAAGGAAAATTGATCCAAGCGGGCCTTTGCACCCCGGTTCTTTATCGTTTTCGGCCAATCGACTATATTCATCGAGCGACAGCTCTCGTTTCCCGCAGACGTAAAATCGGTTCGATCCGACCCGGTCGACGACAAAGCGTTCGCTGCCCCATGTTGACTCGAACGCCACCAAATCCAGCGGGCAGTCTTTTAAATTCATCGGTTTGACAAGTTCGATCAGGGCAACGCCAACCGGAATGCCGATCATCAAAGCAGCGATGCCCCAGGACAGTAAGGCCACTCGTTTTTGGCGGCGGCGCCGCTGCCAAATGGCATCGAAAGAGACGCCGATCAGTCCCGCCGCGATCCTGGCAAAAATTCGCTCGCGAGATTCGGTGCCGGTTCGGGCATCGATCCACAGCGGTTCGGTCAAAAGGCCTTCAATGGCGGGAGGGAAAGCGGCGATGCCGCTTCCATCCCGGTGAAAGGCCGGATCGCCATTGACCAGAACAAGAAAAATCTGATCGCTGCGGCCGAGCTTTGAAAATTGCTCAATCTCCTGGTTTACCCAATGCGAAGCTGCAGCGTGGGGAGAGCATATGACGATCAGCGCGCGCGAATTTTCAAGGGCCGAACATATCGATTTGGTCAAGTCACTTGATGCGGAAAGTTCTTCAACATCTCTGAAGACGGGACGTAGCGGCCATTTGGAAGAGTTGATCAAATTTGGCCGGATTGCAGGAAATCTCAGGCTTTCAAGTTTTCGATGCAGCCATTTGGCGAATTTCTCGTCGCGCCGACTATAGCTGATGAACGCCGCATACTGAAATTCGTGAAACGGGCTCGCGTCATTTTCTGCGTCGTTTTCAGACAAGCGCCCCTCCGTCCCGTGTAGTCATGGTATGTGATTGTGTACCCCGCAACACGATTCAAGCAATATTCGACAGCTTCTTGCGGCGCAATCGACTCAAATCATTCTATCTTTCCGTTTCGCCTCGGCCCGGCCTCCCTGGCCCAGCCACGCCATCACGGCATCGGCGACCGGCAGTAGCGCGATGCGCTGGGTACCCGGGTCCATTTCCATATGAAAAATCCCCCTTCGGTCGGCCCGAAGGGGGGGCTGGTTTTTCTGCGCCCGCAATCAAATCGCCGGTTTTCCTGGCTCAGGCGCCCACCAGCCGGCGGTCGCCCGCGAGCTTGAGCATCGCCTTTTGCAGTTTTTCGAAGGCGCGCACTTCGATCTGGCGGACGCGTTCGCGGCTGACGTCATAGACCTGGCTCAGATCCTCGAGCGTTTTCGGATCGTCGGTCAGGCGGCGTTCGGTCAGGATGTGGCGTTCGCGCTCGTTCAGCGTTTCGAGCGCTTCGCTGAGCAGCGAATGGCGCACGTCGCGTTCCTGTGCTTCGGCGACGCGTTCGTCCTGCAATGGGCCTTCGTCGCCGAGCAGGTCCTGCCACTGGCTGTCGCCGTCCTCGCCCATCGGGACGTTCAGCGAGGTGTCGCCGCCCATCGCCATGCGGCGGTTCATACTGACCACCTCGTCCTCGGTCACGCCGAGGTCGGTTGCGATCTTTGCGACATGTTCGGGGCTCAGGTCGCCATCCTCGAACGCTTCGAGGTTGTTCTTCATCCGGCGGAGGTTGAAGAACAGCTTCTTCTGCGCCGCGGTGGTGCCCATCTTGACGAGGCTCCACGACCGCAGGATGAATTCCTGGATCGAGGCGCGGATCCACCACATCGCATAGGTGGCGAGGCGGAAGCCGCGTTCGGGGTCGAACTTCTTCACGCCCTGCATCAGGCCGATATTGCCTTCGCTGATCAATTCGCTGACCGGCAGGCCATAGCCGCGGTAACCCATCGCGATCTTCGCGACGAGGCGGAGGTGCGAGGTGACGAGCTGCGCGGCAGCTTCATTGTCGCCATGCTCCTGGAAACGCTTTGCGAGCATATATTCCTGCTCGGGCGTCAGCAGCGGAAATTTGCGGATTTCGGCCAGATAGCGGTTCAGGCTCGCCTCACCGCCGAGCGCGGGCACCGTGGCCGGAACATTGCTTTTATTAGCCATTGTTAGCGTCTTCCCTAATTTTTCAGAGGAGAAATATGCCGCGGTTGGGTCCGGCGGTCGAGATAGATTTTCATTCGAAACTTAAACGCGCAATGCATCGATCAGTTCCCGCATATCCGCAGGGATTTCGCTGTCGAGCGCGATCCTGTTACCGGTCACCGGATGAATAAAGCCCAAATGGGCCGCGTGCAATGCCTGCCGCGCGAAATTCCGGGCTTTCAGCACCTCGGACAGCGGCTTTTTCGCCCTTCCGTAGACCGGGTCGCCGACGAGCGAATGGCCGATATGCGCCATATGGACGCGGACCTGATGGGTGCGGCCGGTTTCCAGCCGGCATTCGACCAGGGTGGCACCTTTCAGCGGCTCGATCGACCGATAGTGGGTGATCGCATGCTTGCCGCGCCCGTCGGCAACCACCGCCATCTTCTTGCGGTTGGTGCTCGACCGGGCGAGTGCGGCATCGATCGTCCCGTTCGCGGGCATCGGGCGGCCGGTCGCAAGCGCAAGATAGCGGCGATCGATGCTGTGCGCGGCGAACTGCTTTGCCAGTCCTTCGTGCGCCTTGTCGTGCTTTGCGGCGACGATCAAACCGCTCGTGTCCTTGTCGATGCGGTGGACGATCCCCGGACGGGCAACGCCGCCGATTCCCGACAATTGCCCCGCGCAATGGTGGAGCAGCGCATTGACCATCGTGCCGTCGAGATTGCCCGCGGCGGGATGGACGACCATGCCGGCGGGCTTGTCGACGACGATCAGATGTTCGTCCTCGAATGCAATCACCAGGTTCATGTCCTGCGCGACATTGTGCGCGGGCGCGGCTGCGGGAACGCGAACTTCCAGCGTAGCGGGCGCCGCCGCCTTGGCCGACGGGTCCCACAGCACGTGGCCGCTCGCATCGGCAACGCGTCCGCCCTTGATCAGCGTCTTCAGCCGCTCGCGCGAAAGTTCGGGGAGCGCTTCGGCAAGCGCGCGATCCAGACGCAGTCCGGCTGCATTGTCGCCAAGCGCAACGGTCAGTATTTCGTCGTCCCCCAACATTGGTCGCGATGTGGGGCGGCGGTCTCGATTTTCAAGGGCCTGCAAGGCTTCCGGATGCATCCGTCATCCCGGCGAAGGCCGGGATCCCGCCCTCGCGTTGTTCGGCGCCGGTGAGATCCCGGCCTTCGCCGGGATGACGAGAAATGGGCGCATCGCCCTTGCCCTTAACCATATCCCTGCCGTAGGGAGCGTTCGCGAGCCGGAAATGTCCGGTCTGCGGGGAGCCCATTCATCCATGACCGACGATCGCGTCGATTTCGCCTCCATGCTGGCCTCGCGCCTGTGTCATGATTTGCTCAGCCCGGTGGGGGCGTTCGCCAACGGGCTGGAACTGCTCGCGGACGAAAAAGATCCCGAAATGCGGGCGCGCTGTATCGATTTGCTCGAACAGAGCGCGCGTACATCGGCAAACAAGCTCAAATTCTTCCGGCTGGCCTTCGGTTCGGCTGGCGGGTTCGGCGAGCGCGTACCCGCCGACGAGGCGAAGTCGGCGATCGAGGGGATCATCGGCGACCGCGCGATCGACCTCAACTGGATGATCGGGAGCGAACCGCTGCCCAAGCCGGCGGTCAAGATCATCCTCAACCTGTCGCTGATCCTCGTCGACGCGCTGGTGCGTGGCGGGCGGCTCGACGTCGGCTGCGAAACGCAGGGTGACGGAATCGAAATTGCCCTGCATGTCGAGGCCGAGCGCCTGTTCCTCGACGCCGATGTCGAACGGATCTTGCAGGAAGGCGAGGGGGCGACCGCGATGACGTCGCGCACCGCGCCTGCGGTGCTCGTCCAGGCGGTCGCGGCGCAGAACGGCGGGACCGTCATGCTCGCCCGCGAAACTGCGACATCGCTGCTGGTCGGGGCGGTGCTCAAGGGGCGCTGAGTCCGGCGATTTCGGCTCCACGATTTTCTGTCGCGGCGCTGCCGCACAAACGCTCCATTAACCATTGTCCGCCATGGTCGTGCCAAGGAATTTGGGGCGCGCCGTTACCGTCATGGACGATCTGCTGAACGACTTTTTGGCCGAAACGGCCGAAATTCTTGCCGAAGCCGGCGGGGCGCTGGTTGCGTGGGAAGCCGATCCGACCGATCGCGCCCAGCTCGACGCGATTTTTCGCCTCGTTCACACGATCAAGGGCAGCTCTGGCTTCCTGTCGCTGCCGCGCGTCACCGCGCTCTCGCACGCCGCCGAGGAAGCGCTCGATCAGGTTCGCCGCGACACGCGTGCCGCCGATACTGCGCTCGTTTCGGCGGTACTGGCCGTCGTCGACCGGTTGTCGGAGCTTTGCCGGGCTCTCGGTAGCGATGGCGTCGAACCGGCGGGCAACGATGCCGACGTCATCGAGCCGCTCGCGATGGCAGAGGTCGTGCCCGAAGCGCCGGTGGAAGTCGCCGGGATCACGCTTCGCCGCGAGGATGATTTCGCCGCCGAATTGCAGAGCTGGCGCTCGATCCGCGTTCCCCTGCCGTTGCTCGACACCGTGATGACGGGGGTCACCGACATCGTTCTCGCGCGCAACGAATTTGCCCGCATGCTCCGCGAATCGGGAGCCGATGCATCGCTCATCGCGTCTTTCGACCGCCTTTCGGACTCGATTGCCGGAATGCGCCAGTCGGTCAGCCAGATGCGGATGCAGCGGATCGACAAATTGTTCGCGCCGCTGCCGCGTGTCGTTCGCGATCTGGCGCAGGACCTTGGCAAGAAGATCAAATTCACCACCAGCGGCGGCGAGGTCGAACTCGACCGCGAGATGATGGAAAATATCCGCGACCCGCTGATCCACATCGTCCGCAACGCGATCGATCACGGGATCGAGCCGCTCGACGAACGCGTCGCGGCGGGCAAGGGGATCACCGCGACGATTTCGGTCGCGGCACGCCAGTCGGGCAACCAGATCGAAATTGCGGTGCGCGACGACGGCCGCGGCCTGTCCGCGGACATGCTGGTCCAGAAGGCGATCGCGGCGCGCATCGTCACCGCGACCGAGGCGCGCGCGCTGACGCCGAAAGACAGGCTCGAACTCATCTTCCGCCCGGGCTTTTCGACCGCGGCCAAGGTCACGGCGATTTCGGGCCGCGGCGTCGGCATGGACATCGTCAAGGCGAACCTCGAAAAAATCGGCGGCGTTGTCGAATTGCGTAACGACCAGGGGCGGGGCCTGACGATATTGCTGCGCGTCCCGATGACGTTGACGATCATCTCGGGCCTGATGGTGCGCGCGGCGGGACAATATTTCGCCATTCCGCGCGGCGCGGTGCGCGAAATCCTGCTCGAAACGAGCGATACCGTCCGCATCGATCGCGTCGGCGGCGGCGAACTGGCGACCGTGCGCGGCGAACAATTGCCGCTGCTGCGGCTCGAAGACGTCCTCGGCTGCACGCGCGACGAACAGGACGACGTCGACGATCGCGCGCTCGTCGTGATCCGGCCGGGGCAGGGGCAAAGCTATGCGCTCAGCGTCGCGGCGATCCACGACCATGAGGAACTGGTGATCAAGCCTGCGGCGCCGATGATCATGGCGACGGGCCTTTATGCTGGCACCACCTTGCCCGACAACGGGCGGCCGGTGCTGCTGCTCGATGTCCAGGGCATACTGGCCGCGTCGGGTATCGACGCGTCCGAAGAGGGACGCGGCGGCGGCGCCGAGGCAACAGCCGCCGATGAAGCGCAAAATGTGCGTCATGCCGCCCAGTTGCTGCTTTTCCGGGATATGAACGGGCGGACGCGCGGCGTCCATCTGTCGGCGATCGAACGCGTGGAAGAGGTTCCCGCAACCTCGATGTTCGAAAGCGCCGGGCGCACGCAGGTCCGGATCGGCGACGACATTTTCCCAGTCCACGCGACGACGCAAAGCGACATCGGCGAAACGCTCAAGCTCCTGCGGATTTACGACGGGCGCGCCGTCCTTTGCTATCCGATTGCATCGGTGATCGACATCGTCCGTCTGCCCGACGTCATCCAGCCGGCGGCGGCGCCGGGGCTCATCGCCGGCGTCATTCTTGTCGGCGATGAACCGGTCGAACTCATCGACCCGTTCTGGCTGATGGAACAATATGGCGCCGGCCGCACACCGTCGACGCTTCGCCAGCCGCTCTGCCGCCTTGCCGGCGACCAGGACGGGTGGGGCAGCAATTTCCTCGCGCCGATCCTGCTCAACGCGGGGTATCGCGTCGCGTCGGGCGACGAAGCCGGCGAAGCGCCCGATGTGCTGCTTTGCCTGTCCGACGAAGCCGATGCCTGCGCGCACCCCGGCGACGCGATCCCGATCATTCGCCTCCGCGCTTCGCGCTCCGCAAGCGGACCGGGCGACGAAACCGTCTATCGTTACGATCGCGCCGCTCTGCTCGACGCGCTGCGCAGCCGGGTCGGGGGAGGCCGGGCATGATGGAAAAACTCTATCTGATCGCGCGCATCGCCGACACCCGCGTCGCGCTGCGCAGCCAGTCGATCAATTCGGTGGTCACCGTCGGTGCGCCGGTCGAGGTGCCCGCCGCGCCGCCGCATGTTGCGGGGCTCTTTGCGCTGCGCAGCCGGGTCTTCACGCTGATCGATCCGCATGTGGTGGTCGGGCTCGCGCCGGTCGCAGTGGTGCCGGGGCAGCGGGTCATCGTCGTCGATGTCGCCGAGCATGGCTATGCGCTGCTCGCCGACGAGATCGAGGATGTCTGTTTCATCGACGCGCCGGAGACGCGGGTGGTGGGCAAGCTGCTGCCCGGTTGGGCGCGGGTGGCGGAAGCGGTGATCGAACATCGCGGCGCTTCGCTGCTGGTCGTCGATCCGTCGCATTTCGTCACCCTGCCGGTCCAGACGGCAGCGTGATTCATATCGTAATTAACCGGGTTGTTAACGGGCTGGACACCCCTTCGCCATAACGTGGCGGAAATCCCCGGGGGGTCGGAGGTCAATATGTCGAAATCGTGTCTGGTCGTCGATGATAGCAAGGTGATTCGCAAGGTCGCTCGCCATATCCTTGAAAGCATGTCTTTTGCGGTGGAGGAGGCGGCTGACGGGCAGGAGGCGCTGACCTTTTGCCGCGCGCATCGTCCCGACGTGATCCTGCTCGACTGGAACATGCCGGTGATGAGCGGCATGGAATTTCTGGGGGCGTTCAACGACCTCGACTATGGGCGCGCCGAACGGCCGCGCGTCGTTTTCTGCACCACCGAAAACAGCATCGACCATATCCGCGCCGCGATCGAAGCGGGCGCCGACGAATATGTGATGAAGCCGTTCGATCGCGAAACGCTGGAAGGAAAATTGCAGCTCGTCGGGGTCGCCTGACGCGCGGCATGGCGACGACGCGGAGCCTTCTTCCCGAAAACCCGCCGGCCGCCGACCTGCCGGCGACGCGCGCGGTTCGCGTGATGCTCGTCGACGACAGCCTCGTCGTGCGCAGCATCCTCGAACGCATCGTCGACCAGCACCCCGGGCTCAAGATCTGCGCCTCGGTCGCCTCGGCGCACGACGCGCTGGCCTTTCTCGCCTGCGAGCCGGTAGACGTCGTCATTCTCGATATCGAAATGCCGGGAATGAACGGCATCGACGCGCTGCCGCACATTATCGAGCGGGCGGACAATGCCCGCGTTCTGATCCTCTCGTCGAACTGCGTCGAGGGCGGCCCCGCCGCGATCGAGGCGCTGGCGCTCGGCGCGAGCGACACGCTCGCCAAGCCCGGGCGCGGCAGTTTTTCGGGGCGCTTCGCCGAAGTGTTGACCGAGCGTATCCTGTCGCTGGGGCAATTGCCGATGCCTGCCGTCGCGCAGGTGGCGCGGCGGGCGATGCCCCCGCCGGCTCCCGTCGCGGTCGACGCCATCCAGTCGATCGACTGCATCGCGGTCGCCGCGTCGACGGGCGGCATTCCGGCTTTCGCGACCTTCCTTGCGCATCTCGATCGCCGGATCACCGCGCCAATCCTGCTGACCCAGCATCTGCCCGATGCCTTCATGGAATTTTACGCGCGGCAGATTGCGACGATGACCGAGCGTCCGGTGCATGTCGCGGCGGCGGGCATGCCGATCGAGCGCGGCCATATCTATCTCGCACCCGGCGACGCGCATCTGACGGTGGTTGCCAGCGGCCGGCGCCGCGAGATTGTGCTCGATCGCCGCCAGACCGACAACGGCTGTTGCCCGTCGGCCGACCCGATGTTCGCCTCGGTCGCCGAAACCTATGGCGAGGGCGGGGTGGCCGTGGTCCTGAGCGGCATGGGACGCGACGGCGCGAGCGGCGCCGCTCGTTTGAAGGCTGCGGGCGGCACCGTCTTCGCGCAGGCGCCCGAAAGCTGCGTGATCTGGGGCATGCCCGGTGCGGTAGCGAAAGCGGGCGTCGCCGCGGCAACGCTCAACCCCGATGCGATTGCCCTGATGCTGGGCAGCTTCCTCGCCGGGCGGCGCGGGTCATGATGGGGAGCAGCGCCAGCGAATCGGCGTACCGCGTCCTGATGGGCGTGCTGGAATCGCGGACCGGCCAGACGCTGTCGCCGAACCGGATCTGGCGGATCGAAATGTCGTTGAAGCCGGTGATGCAGCGCCACGGCATTGCCGACCTCGACGCGCTGGTGGCGGCGCTCGTCACCTCGAACAGCCGCGGACTGCTCGACGACACGGTCGATGCGATGCTCAACAACGAAACCTATTTTTATCGCGAATATAGTGTCTTCGACGACATTGCTGCGACGGCGCTAGAACAGTTGCGCAAGGTCAACGCGGCGCAGCGGCGGATCACCATCTGGCACTGCGGCGTGTCAACCGGGCAGGAAGCCTATTCGATGGCGATGCTCCTTGCCGAGCAGGATGCCAGATGGGCGGGCTGGCAGGTCGATATCGTCGGCACCGATGTCAGCCGGCACGCGATTTCGCGGGCGCGGATCGGGCTGTACAGCCAGTTCGAAATCCAGCGCGGGCTACCCGTCCAGCGCATGGTGCGCTGGTTCGATCAGGCCGACGGCGGCTGGCTTGCCAAGGCCGAAATTCGCCGCCGCATCGATTTTTCGGTGCAGAACATGCTCACCGACCGGCCGCCGCTGAGCAGGCCGGCCGATCTCATCTTCTGCCGCAACCTGCTGCTCTATTTCTCGCTGTCGATGCGGCAGAAGGCTTTCGCGCGGCTGCGCGCCATGGCGGCGCCGCACAGCTTCCTCGTCCTCGGGGCGGGCGAGACCGTGCTCGGCCAGACCGACCAGTTCGTCGCCAGCCCGCGGCTGCGGGGCCTCTACGAGCCCGCCGACCAGCAGGCGCGGCGGGCGACTGCGGCCTGAGCTTGCAATTTGTCCGGCGCTGGCGCAATCGGGGCGGGGGCTGATTGAGGACGGGCAACGACACGCATGAGCGATTTCATCGAACGCTGGTCTCCCAATTTCGACGACCGCGCCCTGCCTGTCTCGATGATTGTGCTGCATTATACCGGTATGAAGACCGGCACCGAAGCCATTGATCGGCTTGCGGATGCCGAGGCCAAGGTGTCCGCGCACTATGTCGTCAGCGAAGACGGGCAGATCACCCATATGGTGCCCGAGGAGAAGCGCGCCTGGCATGCCGGGAAATCGCACTGGCGCGGGGTCAGCGACATTAATTCGGCGAGCGTGGGGATCGAGATCGTCAATCCCGGGCACGAATGGGGCTACACGCCCTTTCCCGATCCGCAGGTTGCCTCGGTCGTGCGCCTCGTCCACCTGATTAAGGACCGTCACGCGATCACCCGCGGCAACGTCGTCGGCCATTCGGACATTGCGCCGACGCGCAAGCAGGACCCGGGCGAGTTGTTCCCTTGGGAGGAGTTGGCGCGTCGCCGCCTCGCACTGCCGCGCCCGACCAAGAAGCTGACCGACCCTCTGTGGACCGACGCCGGCTTCCTGCTCGCGCTCGAACGCTTCGGCTATGACGTGACCGACGGGTTCGCCGCGACGGTCGCCTTCCAGCGCCGCTTCCGCCCCGAACTGATCGACGGGACGATCGACGGCGAGTGCCGCGCCATCCTGCTGGCGCTGCTGTTGCCGCAGCCAGAGGGCAATTGACTCGTCAAACCGGGCCGAAGGGCCTATAATCGTCCGCGCCAGAGGGTCGGGCGATCGCCGCCGCGCAAGCGGGGGAGGAAAGTCCGGGCTCCACGGAAACCACGGTGCCGGATAACGTCCGGCGGCTTCGGGCAACCGGAGTTAGGGAAAGTGCCACAGAGAGAAGACCGCCAACGGCTTCGGCCCGGCGAAAGGTGAAAGGGTGCGGTAAGAGCGCACCGCGCGGACGGTAACGGACGCGGCACGGCAAACCCCACCGGGAGCAAGGTCGAATAGGGATGGCACGGATTTATCCAGGGTCGGTTCCGGCCCCGCCGTCCGGGTTGACTGCTTGAGCGTTCGGGTAACCGTCCGCCTAGAGGAATGATCGCCTATCCCCCGTCAAAGGGGGTGGACAGAACCCGGCTTACAGACCCTCTGGCATTCTCTCCCGAAGTAAGGCGCGGAACCCCGCGCCGCAGGGCCGCGTATTAACCGGACCAGAAGGGAGACGAACCATGAAAGTCGTCGAGGATCATGTCGAAGTCACCGAGACCGAGGCGAGCAGCGGGGTCAAGGGACATAATGTCCGCTATGTGCTCGCCATTTCGCTGATCGCGGCGATTGTCGTGCTGTCGCTGGTCTGGATCGTCCCCGCGCTGCTGCAGCCTTAGCGACGGCCGCTATTTCGCCTTGGTAAAGGCGACGAGCTGTTCCTCGGGATCGGGCGTATCCGCCATATAGACGGGTTTCGACGGGCGTTTGAAGCGGGTGACGAATGCGTCCTCATAGCTGGCGTCCTCACCCTCGCCGGTGAGCTTCAGCGTCTTGGTCTCGACGTCGCCGGTGAGGAGGTTCCAGCTCATCTCATTGCCGTCATGGGCATAGGTACGGCTGTAGACGGTGGCGTCGAGCCCGATCAGGCGCAGCTTCGGCTCGACCTTGTCGGCGCGATAGCGGTAGGTCGCCGAAAGCGCGGTGGTGCCGCCGGTCAGATCCTTGATCGTGAGCACCCCATTGCTGATCGATAGCTCGGCCGGGCCCAGCGCGTCGGGTGCCAGCTTGAAATCGCCGCCGGGCTGATGCCCGAAATCGACCTCGCTGCGATAGCTGAGCACGACGTAGACATGGCGCTCGTCGGGGCTCGCGACGACAAACGCCGTGTCGGGATCGCCATCGCCGTTGAGATCGCCATCGACGCGGCCCTCGATCTCCTCGCCAAGCTCGAGCTGGTCGAGGAGGAACTGGTCGGTGACTGGCGCTAGAGGCGGGCGTGCCGGCGCGGTATGGGCCGTGCCTTGTAGAAGCAGTGCCGCCAGAAAGCTTGCTTTTTGCATTGCGGCTCTCCCCTTCAGCGCCAGCTTATCAGCGATTAACCGATCGTCCAGCTATTGCCAGTGACGCGGCACACAGAGCAGTTCCTGCTTTCCTGCAAATTTCGTTGGCTTATGCTGGTTGCAGATCGGCGCGGCGCGGGCTTGGTCGCCGGATATGCAATTGGCCTTAGATTTTCGGGATTTCGGAACTGCAACATTGATTGAAACCGGCAGAATTCAAGGAAAAGATCAGGATGAGCCGCTTTAGATGGATCTTCACGCTTGTCGTATCACCATTTATTGCGTCGTTCGTTGTTCGTCCGGCGTTGGCGCAGCAATCCTATCTCTTTTCCAACAGCGATCATCAGATCGAGGTAGGAGCCAAATTCGAATATGTCAGGATCGATGGTCTCGCATCCGATGTGCTAAACTGCAGCAACGAATACGAAGTCTGCCTGAGCGGGGTTATGGCGCTTGGCATCCCGAAGACGGGGTGCTCCGGAACGATCGATCTCATTCCGGCGAGCGCGAAGATGCAATATGCTTCACGTGACCACCATTCCGGCATTCAATGGATGTATCACGCCGATAACCACGATTTTGTCTATGAGATTGACTTCGACTATAATCTGAGGGCGATCTATCACGACTTTGGGCTTGGACACATACGTGACTTCATCGCGCTGAAGAATGGCCAAATCGATGATATCGCCGTCTATCGGCTCCCTGCATCTGCCGCCGTGCCGCCGCTGACGTGCGTCAAAGCCGGATAATTGACCCCGATCACTTCCCATTCCTTCGGTCCGGCGGGAAGCTGCACGGTCCGCAAATCGCCCACCGCCGCGCCGCGCAGCGCGCGGGCGAGGGGGCTGTTCCAGCCGATGCGGCCGTCGCCGGCCTCGGCCTCGTCGTCGCCGACCAGCGTAACGATGCGCCGTACGTCATCGTCGTCGGCGAGCTCGACGGTCGCGCCGAACCAGATACGGCTCTTGTCGGGCTGTGCCGCCGGATCGACGACGCGTGCCGCCTTCATTCGCCGGGCGAGAAAGGACAGCCGCCGGTCGATCTCGCGCAGCCTTTTGCGGCCGTAGATATAGTCGCCATTCTCGCTGCGGTCGCCGTTGCCCGCTGCCCAGCTGATCGTTTCCACCAGCTTCGGGCGTTCGGTGGCGAAGAGCGCGTCATATTCGGCGCGCAGCGCGGCGAAGCCCGCCGGCGAAATGATATTGGTCTTCTCCCCCGCCACCGGCGCTTATCCCGGCGTGCGTTTGCCGAGATAGAAGCTCAGCGGCGCCTGCGGCAGCGTCCGCCCGTCGCGCAGCGTGTCATAGACGACGGCATTTTCGAGCACGCGCTGGACATAGTTGCGCGTCTCGAAGATCGGGATCGCCTCGATCCAGTCGACCATCTCGATGCCGCCGCCGCGCGGGTCGCCGTTGGCGCGCAGCCATTTGTTCACATTGCCGGGGCCAGCGTTGTAAGCGGCGACCGCCAGCGGGTAGCTGCCGCCGAAGTAACTCAGCATCTGCTGGAAATAGGTCGACCCCAGCATCATGTTGTAATTGGTGTCGGTGGTGAGCGACCCGGCGTCATAGCTCAGCCCCAGCTTGCCCGCGACCTCGCGCGCCGTGCCCGGCATCAACTGCATCATCCCGCGGGCCCCGGCGTGGCTGATCGCCTGCCGGTCGAACTGGCTTTCCTGCCGGGTAATCGCGTGGATGAAGGTCCAGTTGCTTTCGTGGCCGGCCGGAACACGGACGGTCGGGAAGCCCGATACTTCGACGGCGTCGAGGCTGTTCGCCTGCGCGCTGCGGCCGATCATTACGCCCAGATCGGGGCGGCCGATCTGCGACGCCAGTTGGCCGGCGAGGACATGGTCGGCGGGCGAGGTTGCTTTTTGCGCCAGCGCGCGCAGGAACAGCGACTGTTCGCGCCACGCGCCGATCTCGCCCAGCGCGCGGGCGGCGCGGACAAGGCGGTCGTCGCCGAACGCCCGCTTTTCGTCGTCGCTCACCTGGATCGAGGGAACCGGCGTCGGCTTCGGTTGCGGCCGGTTCAGCCGTTCGAGCGACAATTGTCCGTAGAACTGGTCATAATGCTGGGCTGCATCGGCGAAGGCCGCATTGGCAGTCGCGGGATCGCCCGCCGCGAGCGCCGCGCGGCCCGCCCAGTAGAAGCCCTTCGTCCGCGTCTGGGCAGAGCGCGCCGCCTCGCCATAATTGCGGAACAGGCGTACCGCCTCGGCGGGGCGGCGGAGGTTCTTGTAGGCGAGCTGACCCGCCAGCCAGGCGAGCGAGGTATAATCGTCGCGGATGCCGAGCGGCGTTTCGCGGATCACCGTGCCGGGGGGCAGTGCATCGTCGAGTTGCCGCGCGATATTATAGGCGGTCTGCTTGTCGCCCGCGGCGTCGGCTTGCCGTGCGTTGGTGAGCAGGGTTTCCAGCCATTCCTCGGCATCGGTCGGCGCGCTGGCGAGCGCGCGCGGCGCCGCGAGCAGCGCGCGCGCCTCGCCGACCCGGCCGCCCTTGCGCAGCCAGGTCGCCTTGTCGGTGATATACCCCGCGTCGGTGCGGGTGAGCGACGGGTTCGCGCCCTCGACCGCCATCGCCTGCATCGCAGCATCGACAGCACCGCTGCGCATCGCGAGGCGCGCGGCAAAGATGTTGCGCTTCTCGGGCGACGTATAGGCAAGCTGGCGGCCCGCGGCGGCGGTGGCGCCGAGCCACAACAGGCGGTCCATTCGCGCATCGTGATCGGCGGGCGTCAGCGCGCCGGGGAAAAAGCTGAGCGCCCGGCTCGCTTCATAATCGTCGAGCGCGCCGCTCGTCCATGCGCGGCGAACGGCGGCATTGGCCTCGTCGCGGCGCCCCGTCGCATTGAGCGCGAGCGCCATGCGCAAGTGCCCGCTCGCGGTCTGCGGCGGATAGGCGGCGAAATAGGCGAGGGTGCGCGAGGGGTCGAAACTGTCGAGCGCGATCGCCTTTTCGGCGCGGCTGCGCATCTTGTCGGCGTCGGGCCAGCCCTTGTTGGCCATCAGGAAGCGTGAAAGCTGGTCGAAGGATGCGCCGGTGTTCGCCGTCAGCCGCCGCCATTCCATCACCGCGTCGCCGACCGAACTGGTTGCGGGCGGCGGACCCGAGGCCGACGCGAGCCCCATCTGGGCACGATACCAGGCCATTTGTTCTGGGGTAAGTTCGCTGGCGGTGGCAGCAGTGGGGACGAGCAGGGCCGCGGCGAGCGCGAGGCGGGAAATCCTGGGCAGCGAGATCATAGCGGCCATACTAATGCCAAACTCCTTGCGGGGCGCTGAATAGACGTCCATTAGGCGGCGCGCCTGAGATTCCTATCGGTCGCGGGCCTGTTTTTGTAAAGGAGCGGAGCATGTTCTCGGGTTCGATTCCCGCCTTGGTGACGCCATTTCGCGATGGAGCGTTCGACGCGCCGGCCTTCAAACGGCTGGTCGAGTGGCAGATCGACGAGGGAACGAGCGCGCTGGTCCCGTGCGGCACGACCGGCGAGAGCCCGACGCTCGGCTTCGACGAGCATTATCAGGTCATCGACGCCTGCGTCGAGGCGGCGGCGGGCCGCGTCCCGGTGATCGCCGGCTGCGGGTCGAACGACACCGCGACCGCGATGCGCCACATGCGCCACGCGCAGGCCGCCGGAGCCACCGCGGCGCTGGTCGTCGCGCCCTATTACAACCGCCCGACGCAGGAGGGCATGCTCGCGCATTTCAGGGCGCTTGCCGATGCGTCGGACCTGCCGATCGTCGTTTATAACGTCCCCGGCCGCACCGTCGCCGACATCAGCGCCGAGACGATGTGCAAGCTCGCCGAAATCCCCTCGGTCGTGGCGATCAAGGATGCGAGCGGCGACCTCGCCCGCGTGACGGTTCATCGCGCGGGCGCGGGGACGGACTTCTGTCAGCTTTCGGGCAACGACGACCTGTGGCTGCCGCACGCCGTCATGGGCGGCGTCGGCTGCATTTCGGTCACCGCCAATGTCGCGCCGCGGCTCTGCGCCGACTTCGCCGCGGCATGTGCCGCCGCCGACTGGGCGAAGGCGCTGGCGTTGCACGACCGGCTGTTCGATCTCCACAAGGCGATGTTCTCCGACGCGTCGCCGGGGCCAGCCAAATATGCGCTGTCGCGCATCCATGACTGGTTTTCGCCCGAAGTGCGCTTACCTATCATTCCGGCGTCGGACGCATCGCGTACCGCCGTCGATGCCGCGCTGTCGTCGGCAGGAGTGATCTGAGCTTTCGTCATGGCCCGTCCGCAGTCCGCCGCCGAATTCGACAAGAAGAAGGTCGTCGCCGAGAACCGGCGCGCGCGCTTCGACTATGCGATCGAACAGGTGTTCGAAGCGGGGATCGCGCTGCAGGGCACCGAGGTGAAGTCGCTGCGCTTCGGCGAAGGGACGATCGCCGAAAGCTATGCCGAGGTGACCGGCGGCGAAGTGTGGCTGATCAACGCCAACATCCCCGAATTCAGTCACGGCAACCGCTTCAATCATGAACCGAAGCGGCCGCGCAAGCTGCTGCTCAACTGGCGCGAGATCAACAAGCTGCACGCCGGCGTGATGCGGCAGGGGATGACGCTCGTCCCGCTCAGCGTCTATTTCAACAGCCGCGGCCGGGCGAAGGTCGAACTGGCGCTCGCCAAGGGCAAGAAGGCGCATGACAAGCGGGAGTCGATCAAGGAACGCGACTGGAAGCGCGACAAGCAAAGATTGATGAAGGAACGCGGATGAGCGGGCCGGGAAAGAAGCCGGGCGACAAGGCCGCGGTGATGAACTGGATCCGGCGCAACTCCCCGAACCGCGAGGAATTGCTGGAAAGCCGTTTCATCAAGCCGTTTGCCCACCGCGTCGCGCACAGCCATCTGTGGCGTTTCACGCGGACCTCGGTCCGCCGCGGCACCGCGCTCGGGCTGTTCGTCGGCATTTTTTTCCTGATCCCCGGTGTGCAGATACTGGGCGTCGCGCTGCTGGCGCTGCCGTTTCGCGCCAATATCCCGATCGGGGCGGCGATGACCTTCCTGTCGAATCCGGTCACGACCCCGCTGATTCTGGCGGCGTCGGTGTGGCTGGGCAGCGCGCTGTTCGGCATGCACACCAACGTGTCGAACCTCTATATCCTCTATGACGAAGGCGCTTCGCTGGTCGAATGGTGGCACTGGTTCACCGCCAACGCGGGAACGGCGCTGCTCGGCGGCCTTGCCGGGCTGTTCGTCATCTCGGTGGTTTCGGCGGTCGTCGGCTATGTCCTCGCCTCGGTGATTTGGGATAGCTGGATTCGCCTGCGCTGGCGGCAAAAGATTCGCCGTGCTCGCGACAAACGACTTGAGGCATCGACGAGCGACACGGCCGCCGGTTGAACCCCCGAAGGCGCGGCGTATAGCTGGTCTATCGCTGAAGACCGGTCTGCATGGGCGGGGCGGCCTTTCGAAATGTCTCGAAATCCGGGGAATAAAATGTCTCGTCTCAATGTCTCGTCGCGCCTGATGGCGACCGCTGCGCTTGGCGCAATCCTGACCGGCATCGTCCCGGCAACAAGCGCCTTTGCACAGGAAAGCGCGCCCGCCGCGTCTGCCGGCACGGATGCCGGCAAGCCCGAAATCGGCGATTTCGGTTTCGACACCAGCGGCATGGACAAGAGCGTCCAGCCCGGCGACGATTTCTACGCCTATGCCAACGGCACCTGGGCAAAGAACACCCAGATTCCGGCCGACAAGTCGAACTATGGCATGTTCACCGCGCTGGGTGACCTGTCGCAGAAGCGCACGCAGGAAATCCTTGAGGCAGCGAAAGGCGACCCGAACAGCATGATCGGCCGCGCCTATGCGTCGTACCTCGATTCGGCGGCGGTCGAGGCCAAGGGGCTGGCGCCGATCGAGCCGTGGCTGGCGAAGGTCCGCAGCGTCGACAAGCCCGGCCTCGCCGCGCTGCTCGCCGAAGCCGATCGCAACGGCATTCCGCATTTCTTCGGCGGCTATGTCGGGCAGGACGACAAGAATCCCGAAGTCTATATCTATTCGATGGGGCAGGGCGGCATCGGCATGCCCGATCGCGATTTCTACCTGAAGGACGGCGAACGCAACACGAAGCTGCAGACCGCTTATCTCGCGCATCTCCAGAATGTTCTGACGCTGGCGGGCGAGAAGGATGCCGCGGCGCGCGCCAAGGCGATCTATGATTTCGAAAAGCAGGTTGCGACCGTCCACTGGGACAAGAACGACAGCAGCGACGCGGTCAAGGTCTACAACAAGATGACGGTCGCCGAGCTGGCAAAGGCGGCGCCGGGCTTCGACTGGGCGACCTTCATCCGCGGCGTCGGGGTCAAGGAAGACACGCTGCTGGTCGCGCAGCCGAGCGCCTTCACCGGCGAGGCGAAGCTGCTCGCCGATGCGCCGATCGGCGTCATCCGCGACATATTGATCGTCCGCAGCCTCGACGGCTTCTCCGATGTGCTGCCCGATGCGGTCGCACAGGAAGCCTTTGCCTTTTATGGCACCGCGTTGTCGGGGACGCCGCAGATGCAGGAGCGCTGGAAGCGCGCGGTCGATTTCACGACGGGCAATATGGGCGAAGCGGTCGGCCAGGATTATGTCGCCAAATATTTCCCGCCCGAAACCAAGGCGGCGATGGACGTGCTGGTCAAGAATGTCCTCGCCGCGCTCGACACCCGCATCGGCAACCTGAGCTGGATGCAGCCCGAAACCAAGGTCAAGGCGAAGAAGAAGCTCGCGAATTTCACGACCAAGATCGGCTATCCCGACCAGTGGAAGAATTACAGTGCGCTGGAAATCAAGGCCGACGACCTGTTCGGCAACGCGCTCCGTTCGAACCAGTTCGCGCACGACGACAATATCAGCCGCCTTGGCGGCCCGATCCGTCGCTGGGAGTGGGGAATGACCCCGATGGAAGTGAACGCCTATGCCAATTTCGGCATGAACGAGATCGTCTTTCCCGCCGCGATCCTGCAGCCGCCCTTCTTCGATCCCAATGCCGACGCGGCGATCAACTATGGCGGCATCGGCGCCGTCATCGGTCACGAGATCAGCCACCATTTCGACGATCAGGGTGCGAAGTATGACGAGACCGGCAAGCTTGCCGACTGGTGGACGCCTGCCGACGTCGCGGCGTTCGAGGCGGCGGGCAAGGCGCTCGTCGCGCAATATGACGCCTATGAAGTGCTGCCCGGCGAACATCTCGACGGGACCTTCACGCTCGGCGAGAATATCGGCGACCTCGCCGGTCTGACCATCGCCTATGATGCCTACAAGAAGTCGCTGGGCGGCAAGGAAGCGCCGGTGATCGACGGGCTGAGCGGCGACCAGCGCTTCTTCCTTGGCTGGGCGCAGGTCTGGCGGCGCAACTATCGCGACCAGAATCTGTCGCAGCGGATCACCACCGATCCGCATTCGCCGTCGATTCAGCGGTCTTGGGTCTCGCGCAACCTTGACCCTTGGTATAAGGCCTATAACGTCAAGGAAGGCCAGAAGCTCTATCTGGCGCCGAAAGATCGCGTCCGCATCTGGTAACGCCAACAGGAAAGACTGTCATTGACCGCGCAAAGCCTGCCTGCCGCTGAGGAAGATTTCAGCAGGGAGGAGGGCCCGGGCGGTCCGTTGCTGGTCTCGCCGACCCTGTCGCGCATCGACTATGCGGTGCTTGGCGGGCTGGCGCTGCTCTCGGTCGCGCTGCTGTTCTGGGTCACCGGCAATGCGCCGCTCGCCGCCGGCTTCCTCGCCGGGCTGGCGATCGCGGTCGGCGGAGTGGTGCTGGCGCGGCGATTGTTCCCGGTCGCTGCGGCGGGCGAGGCCGCGCTTCCCGACTGGACGATGCTGCGCGCCGCGGTCAATCACGACGATGTCGCGATTGCGGTGACCGACCGCGCCGGCCGGCTGGTCTGCGCCAACGACCTGTTCGCGACCTGGTTCGGCGGCTTCATTACGCCGCCGGGATTGCCGGTCGACGGGCGCGGTCCCGAACTGCTCAAGAACGCCGGACGCGCGGCGTGGCGCGACGGCGAAGGCCGGGTCGACGATCTGGCGGTGGGGCCGCTGCAATTGCGCGCGCAGGTGACACGGACCGGGCAGGCCGAGGATTATCTCGTGTGGCGCTTCGCGGCGCTCGAACGGCTAGACCTCGTGTCCGAAATCGTCCGCCACCTCGACGGACCGGCGGGGCGGACGCTGGGGCAGGCGGGTGTCATGGCGGCGCTCGTCAGCGCCGAGGGGCGGCTGCGCGTCGCGAATCAGGCCTTCCTGCTGCGCGCATTGGGCGAAGGCGATGTTAGCCATTATGCCGGCCGCGATGTCGCGCCGATGCTGCGCCTCGACGATGGTGGCTCGCTCTATTTCGCGCGCGAAGGCGACCGCGCGACACCCGTGCGCATGCTCCAGATTCCGCTCGCGCCCGCCGACAGCCACACGCCGATGCTCCTCGCGATGCTCGACGAGGAAATGGGGCCGACCGATCGCGGGACGGCGCAGGGCTATGTCGAAACCTTGCTGTCGCTGCTGCCCTTCGGGCTCGCGATGGTCGATCGCGACGGACGCTTTCTCTATATGAACCGCGCCTTCCTGCGCGCGGCAGGGCTCGCCGAAGGGAAGATGCTGCGGTATCCCGGCGACCTGGTGGTGGGCGAGGATAAGGGACCGCTCGCCGACATGATCCGCCGTCACAGCAGCGGGCAGCAGGTTGGCGGCGACCTGTCGATCCGGCTGGCGGGGCAGAGTGACGAGCCGGTGTCGATGCGCGTTGTCGGCGTGCGCGGATTGGGCGAGGCGGCAGTGCTGCTGAGTCTGAAGGATTCGAGCGAGGAATCGCGGCTCAAGCGGCAGGTGGCACAAGCGTCGAAGATGCAGGCGGTGGGCCAGCTCGCCGGCGGCGTCGCGCACGATTTCAACAATATCCTCACTGCGGTGCTCGGTGCGTGCGACCTGATGCTGATGCGCCATACGCCCGGCGACAGCGATTATGACGATATCCAGCAAATCCGCAGCAACGCCAACCGTGCCGCTAGCCTGACGCGGCAGCTTCTGGCCTTTTCGCGTCAGCAGACATTGCGACCGCAAATTCTCCAGCTTCCCGACGTCATCTCCGAAGTCTCGCACCTGCTGAAGCGGCTGATCGGCGACACGGTGAAGCTGTCGGTCCATCATGGCCGGGGGCTCGGCGCGGTGCGCGCCGACCCCGGTCAGCTTGAGCAGGTGATCATCAACCTCGCCGTCAATGCGCGCGACGCGATGCCGGGCGGCGGCACGTTGACGATCGAAACCTATCCGGTCTCGGCAGCCGAAGCGCGGCAGATGGGCAGCGAGATCATGCCGCCCGCCGACTATAGCGCCTTGAAGGTCAGCGATACCGGCACCGGCATCGCCGCCGACGTGCTGCCGAAAATTTTCGAACCCTTTTTCACGACCAAGGATGTCGGCAAGGGAACCGGGCTCGGCCTGTCGACCGTCTATGGCATCATCAAGCAGTCGGCGGGTTTCATCTTCGCCGACAGCAAGCCGGGGCAGGGAACCAGCTTCACCATCTACCTCCCCGTCCACCGTGCCGAAGGCGACGCACCGGTCGTCGCCGCGCCGCCGCCCAAGCCGAAGAAAAGCCAGTGGGGAACCGGCACCATCCTGCTCGTCGAGGACGAGGATATGGTGCGTGCGGTTGCCGAGCGCGCGCTGGTCCGGGCGGGCTACACCGTCGTCACCGCGTCGCAGGGTGAGGAGGGGCTCGAACGCTTCGGTCAGATGGACAAGGTCGACCTGATCATCAGCGACGTCGTGATGCCAACGATGGACGGCCCCGCGATGGTTCGCGCCATGCGCGCGAAGCGTCCGGCGCTGCCGGTGCTCTTCATGTCGGGCTATGCCGAGGAACAATTGCGCCAGTCGATCGATATTGACGACGTGGCTTTCCTTCCCAAACCTTTTTCCGTCGCGCAGCTGACCGAAGCCGTGTCGGCGGCGCTCGACGAAGCGGCGCACCGGGTGTCCGATGCCGGATAATCGCCGCATATTGCTCGTCGAGGACGATGTGCTGATCGGGATGATGCTCGTCGACATGTTCGACGCGCTCGGTTTTCCCCAGCCCGAGCAGGCGACAAGCAATCAGGAGGCCCTGGCGATCATCGGCGCCGGGCCGATCGACGGCGCGCTCGTCGATATCAACCTTGGCGACGAAAAGGGCTGGCCGGTCGCAGATGCGCTTGCCGAACGCGGGATTCCCTTTGCCTTCACCACCGGCGGCGGCGACGTCATTCCGTCCGCGCACGCGCACCGGACACTGGTGACCAAGCCGTTCCGGATCAGCCAGATCGAGGCCATCCTCGATGAATTTTTCGCGGCTTAACTCGCCAGTCATTTTTCTTTTGTTCCACTCTTGTTCTATCAGAACAAATGACGTACACAGCTTCAACGTTGCGATGGTCGGGCCGTCGCTCTAGAGCTGGAAAGGGACGGCAAATGGCCGGACAATTGTCACTCGTGGAATCGGGGAAATCAGTGAACGGAACGGACAGGCAGAAGGCGCTCGACGCCGCGCTGGCGCAAATCGATCGCGCCTTCGGCAAGGGCTCGGTGATGAAGCTGGGCTCGAAAGAAGCGATGCAGGTCGAAGCGATTTCGACCGGTTCGCTCGGGCTCGACATCGCGCTCGGTGTCGGCGGCCTGCCGCGCGGTCGCGTCATCGAAATTTACGGCCCCGAAAGCTCGGGCAAGACGACGCTGGCGCTGCACACGCTCGCCGAAGCGCAAAAGACCGGTGGCACCGTCGCCTTCGTCGACGCCGAACATGCGCTCGACCCCGTCTATGCCCGCAAGCTCGGCGTCAACATCGACGAACTCATCGTTTCGCAGCCCGACACGGGTGAGCAGGCGCTCGAGATCGTCGACACGCTGGTGCGTTCGAACGCCATCGACGTGCTCGTCGTCGACTCGGTCGCGGCGCTCGTGCCGCGCGCCGAAATCGAGGGCGAGATGGGCGACAGCCACGTCGGCCTGCAGGCGCGCCTGATGTCGCAGTCGCTGCGCAAGCTCACCGGTTCGATCAGCCGCTCGCGCTGCATGGTGATCTTCATCAACCAGCTCCGCATGAAGATCGGCGTGATGTACGGCAATCCCGAAACGACGACCGGCGGCAATGCGCTGAAATTCTATGCCTCGGTCCGTCTCGACATCCGCCGCACCGGCCAGATCAAGAATGGCGACGAGATCGTCGGCAACACGACGCGCGTCAAGGTCGTCAAGAACAAGGTCGCGCCGCCGTTCAAGCAGGTCGAATTCGACATCATGTACGGGCAGGGCATTTCGAAGATCGGCGAGATTCTCGACATCGGGGTCAAGGCCGGACTGGTTGAGAAATCGGGCGCCTGGTTCAGCTATGACTCGATTCGTATCGGACAGGGCCGCGAGAATGCGAAGACCTTCCTGACCGAAAATCCCGAACTGCGCGAACGGCTCGAAGCCGCCATCCGCGGCCGCACCGACGCGGTGGCCGAAGAGATGATGGCCGGTCCCGACGATGAGGGCGACGACGATAATTGATGCGATTGCCATCCGGCCGGTTCGCCTTGCTCGAACCGGCCGGCCGACGGCGGCGGGCCACCAGCCCCTCAGACCTGCACTCCCCTCTCCCATGCAGGTCGGCCCGCCAGCCGTTGATGCTCTTTGCACCGCGTCGGTTTTGGGGCGGTGAGCAGCCACTTTATATCCAACCCTATATCCAACCCTCGTCATTCCCGCGAAAGCGGGAACTCAGAGCGTGCGTCGGCATACCCTACACTGGGTTCCCGCTTTCGCGGGAATGACGAAGTAGGGAACTTCCCCAGCCGGCGGTAAGGCGCCGAAGACATCACTCGCAGCAGAAGGCCCGACCTCCCGATCGCCGTGGCTTGCACGCTCTTCTCCAAAGGCTACAAGCGGCGCATGCCCGCGATCCGCCTCTTCGGCCTGCCCACCGACATCAACAGCAGTTTCGAACGCGGCGCGGCGGCCGGCCCGGCGGCGATCCGTACTGCGCTGCGTAGCGACCGCGGCAATCTGGCGAGCGAGCTGGGTTCCGAGATCGGCGTCGACATTGCTTTCGCCGACGACGGCGATCTGCCGCTCAGCGAAGACACGCCGCGCGACGACGCCGCGATCCGCCGCCATGTCGCGATGCTGCACGAGGACGGCGAGATCCCGCTCGCGCTCGGCGGCGACCATGCGGTGAGCTTTCCGCTCGTCGAGGCGGCGGCGAATTGCTTCGGACCGCTCAACATCCTGCATTTCGACGCGCACCCGGATCTTTACGACGATTTCGGCGGCAATCCGCGCAGTCACGCCTCGCCCTTCGCCCGCATTTGCGAGGCGGGCCACGCCGCGCGGCTGGTCCAGGTTGGCATTCGCACGCTCAACGGGCATTGCCGCGCGCAGGCTGAGCGCTTCGGGGTCGAGATCATTCCGATGGCCGGTTTCATGCCCGGCCACGTGCCCGTGCTCGGCGGTCCGCTCTATATCTCGATCGACCTCGACGGTCTCGACCCGTCGGCGGCGCCCGGCGTTGCGCATCCCGAGCCCGGCGGGCTGACGGTTCGCGAAATGCTGGCGGTGCTGCACCGGCAGACCGCACCGATCGTCGGCGCCGACATTGTCGAACTTCACCCCGGCCGCGATACCGGCGACGTCACCGCGATCGTCGGCGCCAAGCTGGTCCGCGAACTTGCAGCCCTGATCGACCGCAACGGCACCTATCGGCCCTGACATGAAATGAGGAGCGCATCATGACCCTGATCGTCCACCATCTGAACAACAGCCGCTCGCAACGCATCCTGTGGTTGCTCGAAGAAATCGGCGCCCCCTATGAGATCAAATTCTACGACCGCGACCAGACGACCAATCTCGCGCCGCCCGAACTGCTCGCGGTCCATCCGCTCGGCAAGTCGCCGCTGATCGAGGATGATGGCAGGGTGGTCATGGAATCGGGGGCGATCACCGAATATCTCTGCGAGCGGCACGGCGGCGGGCATCTCGTGCCCGAGCGCGGCAGCGACGACCATGTCAGCCACCTCGAATGGCTGCATTTCGCCGAGGGGTCGGCGATGACGCCGATCCTGCTGCGCATCTATACCGCGCGTCTTGGCGAGGCGGCGGCGCCGCTCGAACCGCGGATCGTGCAGCAACTCGACGCGCATTTCGCCTTCATGGAAAGCCGCATCGGCGACAACGGCCATTTCATCGGCGACAGCCTGTCGGCCGCCGACATCATGCTGAGCTTTCCGGCCGAAATTGCGGTGATGCAGGGGATGGCGCCGCGCTATCCCAAGCTCGCGGCCTTCGTGAACGCATGCCACGTTCGGCCGGCGTGGCAGCGCGCGCGCGAAAAGGGCGGCGCCTATTATGGCTATTGATCGCCGGTTTCTGGCGTGCATTGCGGCAACGCTGATCTGGACACCCGCCGCGCTCGCCGCGCCGCCGCTGCTCGCACCCGGGGTAGAGCGCGAAGTCGTGGCGGGCGAAGGCGTGAAGTTCGCGCCGACGGCGATCGACGAGGAGGGCGCGATCGACCGGTTCGCTGCCTATACGATGGCGCTTGCCAAGCGCGATTATGAGGCCGCCTATGCGATGCTGCGCCTGTCGTTCCAAGCGTCGAACCCGCGTCTCGAATGGGAGATGAACCTTCGCAAGCGACCCGCCTTGTGGGCGGACGGGCAGATTCGCCTGCTCCGGGTGAGCTGGTATCCAGATCCGGCCGGCCAGCCCGCCGGGCTTTACGCGGCCTTCGATTTCAGGGGCGACCGCAAGGACGGGACGATGGATTGCGGCTATGTCGTCGTCCATCGTTCGGCGCCAGGGTCCGATTTCACCGTCGTCCGCACCGATGCTTCCGAAGTACCGCCCGACCTGATCGAGGATGGCGTCCCGAAGGCCGACGTCCTGCGGCAACTGCCCTGTTATCTGGGCAAGGGCATTGCGACCGATTTCTGATATTGCGGAAATAAATTGGGTTGCGGGCGCGGGGGCGTTCGCGGGATAGGCACGGGACCGGCGCCTGCGCCGGACGGTGGGGGACTTATGACGATGATCGCACTCACGTTGCTCGCAGCGGCCGCGGCCGGCCAGCCCGAGATCAAGCTCGAGCCGGTCCCCGGCAAGGGTTTTTCGGCAACGGTGGCGATGATCGACGCCGATCAGTACGATCCGACGATCAAGCGTATCACGGCGTTGGCGAGCGAGCGCTGCGGCAAGCTGAAGGTACGGTTCGGGCGCTATTATTTCGACAACCAGATCGATGTCGACCGCGGCGTCACGGTGATCAAGGATTTTCGCCAGAGCTTTTCCTGCTACGATCCCGCGACCGATCCCTACAAGCCCGTGCCTGCCGACTGGAAGGCGAACGAGGCCGAAATCGGGGCGGCGACCAGGGTCGCGGCGGATTTCGTCTCCTATCTGGACAGCGGCAATGGCGCCGCGCTCGCGAAGCTCATGGACCCCGCGCTCGAAGCGACGACGGCGGAAATGAAGCGCTTCAGCGACGAAGCCAAGATGCATCAGACGGGCAAGGGCGAGTTTACCGTCCGGCTCGACGGCTGGCTCAACAACCCCGAAGATGCGGCCTATCCCGGCGCTTACGCCTATTTCGCGGTCATCAGCAGCCATCCCGGAATCGCCGGAACCTGCGGCGGCTTGCTGCTTTATCGGGTCAGCAGCGGTGTCTATACGATCTCGCAATATGATGTTCGCTACGTCTCGCAGGCGTTGATCGACGAGGCAGGTTATAGCGATGAAGAGCTCAACCGGCTTTGCCAGCGCTGACGAAAGGGACGCGCGGCGCGTATCCTGCTTGAGAAACGCGCCGCGCCGCACTAGATCGCGCGAATGACATCGACCAACGACATTCGCCGCTCTTTCCTCGACTATTTCGCGGGGGCGGGACATCATATCGAACCGTCGGCGCCGCTGGTGCCGTACAACGACCCGACGCTGATGTTCGTCAACGCGGGCATGGTGCCGTTCAAGAATGTCTTCACCGGCCTCGAAACCCGGCCGTACAAGACGGCGGTGTCGGCGCAGAAATGCGTGCGCGCGGGCGGCAAGCACAATGACCTCGACAATGTCGGTTATACGGCGCGCCACCATACCTTCTTTGAAATGCTGGGGAATTTTTCCTTCGGCGACTATTTCAAGGAGCAGGCGATCGAGCATGCCTGGACGCTGATTACCAAGACCTGGGGGCTCAAGCCGGAAAAGCTGACCGCGACCGTCTATCACACCGACGACGAGGCATATGATCTGTGGAAGCGGATCGCGGGCTTGCCCGAGGATCGCATCATCCGCATCCCGACCAGCGACAATTTCTGGTCGATGGGCGACACGGGGCCGTGCGGTCCCTGCAGCGAAATCTTCTATGATCATGGCGACCATATCTGGGGCGGCCCGCCGGGGTCGCCGGAGGAAGACGGCGACCGCTTTGTCGAGATCTGGAACCTCGTGTTCATGCAATATGAGCAGTTGCCGGGCGGCGAGCGCGTCGACCTGCCGCGGCCGAGCATCGACACCGGCATGGGACTGGAGCGTGTTGCCGCGGTGCTGCAGGGTGTCCACGACAATTATGACACCGATACCTTCAAGGCGCTGATCGCGGCGTCGGTCGACCTGACCGGCGTGCCGGCCGAGGGCGCCACGCAGGCCAGCCACCGCGTCATCGCCGATCACCTTCGCGCATCGAGCTTCCTCGTCGCCGACGGCGTGCTGCCGTCGAACGAAGGTCGCGGTTATGTGCTGCGCCGGATCATGCGCCGCGCGATGCGTCATGCGCATCTGCTCGGCGCGAAGGATCCGCTGATGCACCGGCTGCTGCCGTCGCTGACTGCCGAGATGGGCGCCGCCTATCCCGAGCTCATTCGCGCCCAGCCGCTGATCGCCGAGACGCTGGAGCGCGAGGAGACGAAGTTCCGCCAGACGCTCGACAAGGGGCTGCGTCTGCTCGACGAGGCGACGGTCGGCATGGGCAAGGGCGACACGCTGTCCGGCGAAGTCGCGTTCAAGCTCTACGACACCTATGGCTTTCCTTACGACCTGACCGAGGATGCGCTGCGCGCCAACGACATCGCGGTCGACCGTGCGGGCTTCGATGCCGCGATGGCGCAGCAGAAGGCGGCGGCGCGCGCGGCGTGGAAGGGCAGCGGCGAAAAGGCGTCGGACGAAATCTGGTTCGACCTTGCCGAGACGAACGGCAGCACCGAATTCACCGGCTATGGCTCAACCGTCGGCGAGGCGACGGTGATCGGGCTGGTCAAGGACGGCAAGCCGGTCGACGAAGCGAAGGCGGGCGAAGAGGTCGTCGTGCTGACCAACCAGACGCCTTTTTATGGCGAAAGCGGCGGCCAGATGGGCGACGCGGGCAGGATTGCCACGCTGGAGGGCGCAAAGGCTTCGGTCAGCGACACAGGCAAGCCGCTCGGCCGCCTGCACACGCATCAGGCAAAGCTGGAGGTCGGGACGCTGAAGGTCGGCGATACGGTGCAGCTCACCGTCGATGCCGGGCGCCGCGACCGCATCCGTGCCAACCACAGCGCGACGCACCTGTTGCACGCGGCCCTGCGGGGCCGGCTCGGCGGACATGTGACGCAGAAGGGCAGCCTTGTCGCCGAGGACCGCTTCCGCTTCGACTTCTCGCATCCCAAGGCACTGACCGCCGAAGAGATTGCCTTGGTCGAAGCCGATGTGAACGCGCAGATCCGCGGCAACGAAGCCGTGTCGACGCGGCTGATGACCCCCGACGATGCGATCGCGGCGGGTGCGATGGCGCTGTTCGGCGAGAAATATGGCGACGAGGTCCGCGTGCTCAGCATGGGCAAGGCCGACGATCACAGCTATTCGGTCGAACTTTGCGGCGGCACGCACGTCCGTGCGCTCGGCGATATTGCCCTGTTCAAGATCATCAGCGAAAGCGCGGTCTCTTCGGGGGTGCGGCGCATCGAAGCGCTGACCGGCGAAGCGGCGCGCGCCTGGCTAAACGGCCGCGACGAAGCGCTGAAGGCGGCGGCGGCGGCACTCAAGACCTCGCCCGACGAGGTTCCGGCGCGTGTCGCGGCGCTGGCCGAGCAACTCAAGAAGGCCGAGCGCGAGCTCGCCGATGCGAAGAAGGCACTGGCGCTTGGCGGCTCCGGCGGTGCTGGCGCGGCTGCCGGTCCGGCCGTCGAACAGGTTGGCGACACTGCCTTCCTCGCGCAGGTCGTCGACGGGCTCGATCCCAAGGAATTGCGCGGCGCGGTCGATGGGCTGAAGAAACAGGTCGGCAGCGGCGTCGCGATGCTCGTTGCGGTGAACGACGGGCGCGCTTCGGTTGCGGTCGGCGTCACCGAAGACACCACCGGCAAGCATAGCGCGGTCGATCTCGTGAAGGCCGCGGTCGCGGCGCTGGGCGGGCAGGGCGGCGGCGGCCGACCCGACATGGCGCAGGGCGGCGGACCCGACGGCGGCGCGGCCGATGCAGCGGTTGCTGCGGTCAAAGCGGCGCTGGCTTGAAACAGAGCAAGAAGACACGGCGCACCGATCATGCCGAACGGCTGATCAATGCGCCGCTGGTCGATGTCTTTGCGGCCTTCACCAGCGCCGAAAAGCTCGCGCGCTGGCTGCCGCCCGAGGGCGCTACCGGCGAATTCGAGCATTGCGACCTCAGCGAGGGCGGCGGCTTCCGGCTGCGCTTGACCTTCGACGATCCGGATGTCGAGACCAAGAGCGACGATGACAGCGATGTGGTTGCGGTCCATATCCCGGTACTCGACGATGGGCGGCTGATCGTCTGGGAGGTCGAGTTCGAGTCGGACGATCCGCGCTTTTCGGGGACGATGGCGATGCACTGGTATCTGTCGCGGAAAAGCGGCGGCACGCTGGTGACGATCGATGCGCATCATGTGCCGCCCGGAATTTCGGCGAAGGATCATGTCGAGGGCCTCAATTCGTCGCTCGCGAACCTCGCAGCGGTGGTCGAGGGTGGGGAGCGCGGCACTTGAGGGCGGTCGCGTCCGTGTTGCTCGGAATCGCCCTGTTGTCCGTGGCCGGTTGTAGCGAGGAAAGCGACCCGGCGGAGACCGGTCAGGGCGGCTGGCACATCCCGGCCGGGACCTATGGCAATGTCGAGGCCGGGCAGGGCGGCACCGATGTTCGCGGGTTCGAATTGACCCTCGATCGGGGCAGCAAGAGCGAAACGGTCGACTTCGTCGAGTGCGACGACCGCTGCGTCGATGTCGAGAGCCGGTCGCTGCGGCGCGGGTTGAACGGCATTTCCTTTACAGTCTATCGCAAGGGCCGGATGCTCGACGTGCTGGTGAATCCGGCGGGGAAGGATGCGGTAGAGCTGAGCCTCGACCAAGGGCAGGGGTTGGAAAGCCATCGCCTGCCGCGGATCGAACGCGAGGTCGCGCTGGCGATCGCGCGGGGCAAGGCGGACAGCGCGGCCGCGCCATCCGCCGATGCGCTCCTGGAGCCTAGATCTCCGCCCCCTTTGCCTTCCCCCACGCCCTAGCGGCGGTGTAGCCCAGATAACCGGTGCCGAAGAGCGCGTAGAGCGGTTCGGGAATGCCCGCGAGATAGGCGTTCATGCCGTCGGCGATGCCTTTTGCCATCTCGGGCCGCGCGGCGGCGATCAGGCCCATCGGGATCGCCCAGAGCAAGAGCGCGTACATCACATAGAGGAAGCTCGGCCGCGCGCGGCTGGTCCACGGGTCGGCGCTGCCGGCTTCGGCGACGATCGCGGTCATCCGGGTGCGGATCGCCTCCATCTCCTGGCTGCCTTCCATCTTCAGTAGTTCGAGCTTGGCGCGGTCGCGCGCGTCGGGGTCGGGAATGATCTTGTCGATCAGCTTGGCGATGGGGCCGATCAGGCCTTCGATGATGCTCATATGCGCGTTCCTTTTCATTCGTAACTTATCGAACTTGTTACCTCGGCATGTTTGAAATCAGTGGCTTGCGTCACCGATCCGGTTGGCGAGCCAGCCGTAGAGAAAGGCTTCCTGGCTCGGGCGGCGTTCGGCGAGCGCGATGTAGCGTTCGCCCTGCAGCGCCTCCATCGCGCGGAGGAGCACGGTCTCGCCGCCTTTGCCGCGCGCCTTCAGGAAGCCGTCGAGCGCCGCCAGGGTGCGCGGGCCGATGTCGCGATCGACCGCGATGTCGGGATAGTCGTGCGCGGCGCGGTTGAGTGCGTTGAGCGCGCGCTGGAGAAAGCCGGCCGCCGTGCCGGTGCCCATGTTGACCCCGGTGTCGAACAGTTCGGCGGCGATCTTCGGCGCGCGCAGCGCGACCCGGTCGAAGCCGGGGCGCAGCCAATAGAGGCGGCGATAGATCGATGCCGCTTCGGCGCGGGGAAGGTCGCGCATCGCCCCGTCATAACCCTGCGCGCGCGCGACCGCTTCGGTAATCCCCCAGCAGGTCGGGCCGCCGCGATCGGCGGGGTGGTTTACATATCGGCCTTCGCGGTCGATGACGGCATCGATCAGCGTGTCGACGTCGGAGGTCGAAGGATCGGGTTTCGGCATGATTCGCTCCTGTGGTTCGTACAAAGAAAGCAAGCGAACCATATTGGAATATTGTAGGAAAGGATTTTTGCCGATGCGGGCGCTTCAGGTGCGCGAATTGCTCCCCGATCATGCCGGCGCTGCGCTGGTCGACTTGCCGGTGCCCGAGCCAGGCCCGGGCGAAGTGCGGGTGCGGGTGCGCGCAGCGGCGGTGAATTTCCCCGACCTGCTGATGACCCGCGGCGCCTATCAGCTCAAACCCGACCTGCCCTTCGTCTCGGGGCTGGAATTTGCCGGCGAGGTCGATGCGATCGGTCCGGGCGTGACGGGATGGCGCGGCGGCGATGCGGTGGTCGGCGGCAACCGGTTCGGCGCGATGGCCGAATATTGCGTCGTTCCGGCGGGCGCGTTGCGCCGCAAGCCCGAGGCGCTGGGCTGGGAGGCGGCCGCCGCCTATCCGGCCGCCTATCTCACCGCCTGGGTCGCATTGGTCCGCTGTGCGCGGGTCGAGCCGGGCGAATGGGTGCTGGTCCATGGTGCGGCGGGCGGGGTCGGGCTCGCAACGGTCGATCTGGCGCGGACGCTGGGGGCGCGGGTGATCGCCGCGGCGAGCAGCGCCGGGAAGCGCGCCGCGCTGGCCGAGCTATACGCCCCCGAAGCCGTAATCGACGCGGCGCCGGGTTTTCGCGAAACGGTCAAGGACCTGACCGGCGGACGCGGCGCCGATGTGATCTTCGATCCGGTCGGCGGCGACGTCTTCGACGAATCGACGCGCTGCATCGCATTCGGCGGACGGTTGCTGGTGGTCGGCTTTACCTCGGGGCGCATCCCCGAAGTGTCGGTGAACATGCCGCTGATCAAGGGATTCTCGGTCGTCGGGGTGCGCGCGGGCGAATATGGGCGCCGCTTTCCCGAACGCGGCGCGGAGAATGTCGCGGCGATCGATGCGCTGGCGGCGGCGGGGAAAATCCGGCCGCACGTGCACGCCGCGCTCGACCTCGCCGATTGGCGCGAGGGCTTCGCGCTGCTCGAACGGCGCGAGGTGGTGGGCAAGGTCGTGCTGAAACCGTGACGAACCGAGCGGCGCCGCATGGCCTTGCGGCGCGCGAACTGGCATGTCGGCGGCGGGGCATCCCGGCAGCCTTGCCGATCATGACCAGAGGATTTTGCATGAAGAAATTGACGATGATCGCCGCTTCGCTCGGCCTGGCTTTTCCGGCCGCGGCCGGCGCCCAACCGGCGGACGATAACGGCCGCATCTTCGCGGCGATCGACACCAACGGCGACGGCAAGCTCGACAAGGTCGAAGTCACCAAGATGGCCGAAGCGCGCGCCAAGGAGCAGGGCGATCCGTCGCTGGCGGCACCCGAAAAGATCGATAGCTTCATCAAGCATATCGATGCCAATGGCGACGGCGCGATCGACCGGGGCGAGATCGAGACGGTCCGCAAGGCGCGCGCGCCAGCGCCGCCGTCGGAGGAGCTGCAGGACGCGAAGTGAACGGGGCAGGGCGGCGCCAGCTATGGGCGCCGCCTGTCCTATCCGCGCGGCTTTGAGCCGGGCTGGTCCGCGAGTTCGTTCAATATCGTCACCAGCTCGTCGTGCGCCGCCGAACCGGGCGCGCTCATTTCCGCGACCGAATGGGCCGCGGTCAGCCGGTTGAGCCGCGCCAGCAACCGGACCCGCCGGCGTCGCGTCAGCTTGGTGGCGGTCGTGTTCCAGCGGAAGAATATCCGGCGCAGCTCGCCGTGCCCGAACAGATTGTCGAGTTCGTGGATCGTCACATACAGCAGGAACAGCAGCATCAGCCAGACCTGGATGAACAGGAAACGGCCCCAGCTGAAATGGTCGACGAGATAGGGAAGGAAGCCGCCGACGGTGCCGTGCTCGATCACATAGTGGATCAGCGCTTCGGCGAGGCGGACCACGAAGACACAAAGCCAGTAGATCGCGCTTTTGAACAGGATCGGCTGGATCAGCGGCGCGCCGTCGAAGCGCGCCATGAAACGGAGGCTGTCGGTTACCAGCACCGCCTTGCCGACAAGCAGAGCCGCGACGGTCGCGGTCGCAAACCCCTTTACGTCGATGCCATGCTCGGCCAGCGCCAGCCGTGTCGTCCACAGGATGAGGTTGAAGCCGACAAAGAAGAACAGCGTCGGCGGCGCCATATGCCGCACGAGTTTCAGCCAGCCGAAGAAGATGCGTCCGATCAGCGATCGCCGCGCGGTGGCGGATGCCGAATTCACAGTTTGGCTCCGGGGCTGGGCATCCGCCTCCTGGAAAGGAAATATCCCATCGCATAGCCCCTGCTGTGTTCCCGTGACTGAACGGGACTGTCCCAAATCGGCCGGACGAGCTTGCCATCGCAAAGGGGCAGCGCGCAAGCGTTTCGCGCTTCTCAAGCTTGTCGTTTCAGGTAACCACCGCCCGTGCCGCGGTAGAGAATTGGTCGGGACGAGAGGATTCGAACCTCCGACCCCCACACCCCCAGTGTGATGCGCTACCAGGCTGCGCTACGTCCCGACCGGCCCTGTTGGGCAGGCGAGGCCCCTAGCGCGGCTTCGCGGGCGATGCAAGGCTCTCCTGAGAAAGTCGACGGGCGGCGGCGATACTTCCTCCGAGGCTTGACCTTCGCCTTGCGATCCCCATTTGCAGGACGCTTGCCGTTGGGGGAGGGCGCAGCGACGGTTGCGTGCACGCCCCCTGCGTGATAGGCGCCCCGCCATATTCTTGCGTGGCCGTTCCGTCCGGAACGCCCGTCGCATCGAACGGAAAGTCTTTCATCCATGTCGACGCAATTGCTTCTGACCCAGGCGGCCGGATCGGGCGGCGGGGCCGCCGGTTTGCTTATGTTGGTGCCCTATCTGCTGATCTTTGTCGTGTTCTGGTTCTTCCTGATTCGCCCGCAGCAACAGCGCGCGAAGGAACATCGCGCCAAGGTCGCGGCGGTCAAGCCGCGCGATCAGGTCGTGACCGGCGGCGGTATCGTCGGCAAGGTGACACGCGTCGACGATGATTTCGCCGATGTCGAAATCGCGCAGGGCGTGAAGATCAAGGTCGTGAAATCGACCCTCGCCGACGTTCTCCAGCCCGGCGGCAAGCCGGCCAACGACTGACGCGGCGCGGCCCGCTGCGGCGGGCCGGCCCAGGCCATCGGATCTACCCTATGCTAGATTTCCCGCGCTGGAAGACCATCGGCATCAGCATCATCCTGCTGCTCGGTATCCTGTTTTCGATTCCCAGCTTCGTGCCGGAAAAGACCTTCAACAACCTGCCGTCGATCGCGCAGACGAAGGTCAATCTGGGCCTCGACCTTGCCGGCGGCAGCCACCTGTTGCTCGAAGCCGACATCGCCGACCTGCGCAAGACGCAGCTTGCGAATATGGAAAAGACGGTGCGCGCGGCGATGCGCGGCGAGCGTGGTCCCGACGACGATATCGGAATCGGCGAACTGCGCGTCGCGAGCAATCAGATCAGTTTCCTCGTCCGCGACCAGACGCAGCTCGACGAAGCGCGCGACCGGCTGTTCAACGAGACGCAAGGTGCGGGACTGACGGGCCAGCGCGACTGGAACATCAACATCGTCGACGTGACGCGGATCGTGCTTACCCCGACAAGCGCCGGGCAGACGCAGGCGATCGCGCACGCGATGGACACGGCGCGCGACATCATCGACCGCCGCGTCAACGCGCTCGGCACGCGCGAGCCGACGATCATCCGCCAGGGCAACGACCGCATCGTCGTCCAGGTGCCGGGCCTGCAGGACCCCGCGGCGCTGAAGGAACTGATCGGCAAGACTGCGCGCCTCGAATTCCGCATGGTCGACGCCAACGCCGACCCGAACGAGGCCGCCGCCGGCCGCGTGCCGGTGGGCAGCGAAATCGTCCCCTATGCCGAAGGGGAAGGCAATGGCGCGGCCTTCGAGGTGCTTCGCCGTCAGGTGATGATCAGCGGCGAACAGCTGATCGACGCCAAGCAAAGCTATGATCCGCAGTCGAACCAGCCGGTCGTGTCGATCCGCTTCGATTCGGGCGGTTCGAACACCTTCGCGAAGGTCACCGCGCAGAGCGTCGGCAAAAGGTTCGCGATGGTGCTCGACGGCAAGGTGCTGTCGGCCCCATCGATCAACGAACCGATCCTCGGCGGCAGCGCCCAGATTTCGGGCAGCTTCAGCGTTGCGAGCGCGAACGCGCTGGCGATCTCGCTGCGCTCGGGCGCGCTTCCGGTGAAGATGGCGGTGGTCGAGGAACGGACCGTTACCCCCGAGCTCGGCGCCGACTCGATCCGCAAGGGCGCGATCGCGGGGATCATCGCTACGGTTTCGGTGCTGACGCTGATGCTCGTCGTCTATGGCCGCTTCGGCGTCTATGCGTGCATCGGTCTGGTCTTTAACGTCTTCCTGATCATCGCGATCATGGCGGCGTTCAACGCGACGCTGACATTGCCGGGTATCGCAGGCTTCGTGCTGACGATCGGCGCCGCGGTCGACGCGAACGTGCTGATCAACGAACGAATACGCGAAGAACTCGCGCGCGGGCGCAAGGTGTTTCAGGCGGTTGAGCTCGGCTATTCCGAGGCGAGCCGCGCGATTTTCGACGCCAACGTCACCAACGTCATCGCGGCGTCGCTGATGTTCTGGTTCGGGTCGGGCCCGATCAAGGGCTTCGCCGTCGTGCTGACCATCGGCATCGTCACCAGCGTCTTCACCGCCGTCACCGTCACGCGGATGTTCGTCGCCCATTGGCTGCGGACCAAGCGTCCGACGTCGATCAATATTTGAGGAAGGCGATATCATGCGCTTGCTGAAACTCGTCCCCGACAACACCAACATCGACTTTCTGCGCTGGCGAAAGCTCGCCTCGTTCATGAGCTTTTTCCTCGTCGCGGTGTCGATCGCACTCGTCGCGGTGAAGGGCCTGAACTTCGGCGTCGATTTCGTCGGCGGCCAGTCGGTCCGCGTCGAATTCACCCAGGAAATGCCGCCGATCGACGAAATTCGCGAGAAGGTCGGACATATCGGCCTCGGCGAAGCGACGATCCAGCAATTCGGGTCGGACAAGGCGGTATCGATCCGCACCGCGCTGCCCGAAGGCGACAAGACGGTCGCCGAACGCGCGGGGCAGCAACTCGTCGCCGGCATCCAGAAAGCCTTCCCGACCGCCAAGACAGGGTCGGTCGAAACCGTGTCGGGCAAGGTGTCCGAGGAACTGATCCGGACCGGCGCGCTCAGCCTCGGGCTCGCGATCATCGGCATTTCGATCTATATCTGGATCCGCTTCGAATGGCAGTTCGGCGTCGGCGCGCTCGGCCGCCTCTTCCACGAAGTGTCGTTGACCTTCGGGCTCTTCGCGGTGACGCAGATGCAGTTCGACCTCAACAGCGTCGCGGCGCTGCTGACCATCGTCGGCTATTCGCTCAACGATACCATCGTGGTGTATGACCGGATTCGCGAGAATCTGAAAAAATATCGCAAGATGGAAATCATTCCGCTGCTCAACCTCAGCATCAACGAGACGCTGTCGCGCACGGTAATGACCACCGTCGCGATGGTGCTCGCGCTCGGCATGCTGCTGATTTTCGGCCCCGACGTGATCTTCGGCTTCACCGCCGCGATGCTGTTCGGTGTCTTCATCGGCGGCTATTCGTCGGTGCTGATGTCGACCCCGGTGCTCGTGTGGCTGAAGGTCGGTCCGGGCAGCTTCGTGCCGCGCACCAGCGCCGGGATCGAAGGCGGCGAACGCATCGAACGCAAGGACGACGGCGCGGTCGTCTAACGGGCGGCGAGCTGGCGGAGATGCTCCGCCAGTTCGCGGCCGTTGCGGTCCCAGTCGAAACGTCCACCCAGGCTCGCCGCGACATCGGCCGGTGCTGGTGGCGTGGCAAGGATGCTCCGTACGGCGTTGGCAATCGCCGGCGGGGTGCGCTCGACAATGCGTCCCGCGACCGGAGACGTGACAAGTTCGGCGGCGCCGCCGGCGTCGCTGATCACGATCGGCGTGCCGCAGGCGAGTGCCTCGACCCACGCATTGGCAAGGCCTTCGCTGACCGAGGGCATGACCACGGCATCGGCGGCACGGTAAAGCTGCGGCAGCTCGGCATTGGCGATCGGTCCCATGAAATGGACCCGCTGCGCGACGCCGAGACGCGCGGCCAGCGCCCGGTAGCTTGCTTCTTCTTCGCCCGCGCCCGCGAGCCAGTAATGAACGTCGGGCAGCGTTGGCAGCGCCTCGATCACCAGCGCCTGCCCCTTGCGCGGGATCAGCGCGCCGACGGTCAGGATCGCGGGTTCGGAACCGATGCCGAGTGCGGCGCGCGCGGCGGTGCGGTCGCCGGGGTGGAAGCGCGCGGTATCGATGCCGGTGTAATGGACCGCGATCTTCGCCCGATCGATGCCGATCGTCGCCATGTCGCGTCGCATCGCGTCCGACACTGCGAGCAGGCCCGCTGCGCCATCCGCGGCAGCGAGCAGTTGCGGTGCGGTGGCGGGATCGTGGCCGAAATGGCTGATGTCGGCGCCGCGCGCCTTGATCGAGAAGGGGATACCGAGGGCGTCGGCAACGCGCATGGCGGCGGGGCCGTCGGGATAGAAAAATTGCGCATCGACGACGTCGAAACGGTTCGCCCGCGCGATCGGCATCACGGCGCGCGCGATCGCAGCGGGATTGAAGCGGGCACCGATGCGCGGAAGGAGGCGGAAGCGCGGGCGGTGGACGGTGAGGCCGTGCCAATCCTCGCGGCGCGGCAAAGTACGCAGCGACCGGTAGCGGGGATCGAGCGACAGCGGGAAGGGCGGCAGGCCGACCGGGGCGACGACCGTCAAATCGATCCCGGGCTGCGCTGCTAGCGCACGCAGGCTCTTCTCGACGAACAGCCCGAAATTGGGGCGCGCGGCGTCGGGGAAGAGCGTCGCGATGGACAGGACGCGTAAGGGTGTCATGCCAAGCCTGCGACCCGTTCGTCAGGACGCGGTCTCACAGCGTGCGGATCAGCCGCACCGCGACCGCCGCCCACGGCGGGTTGCTTACCACCTGTTGCCGCTGGCCGGTGCCGAGCGGCAGCAGATGCAGCTTTTCACCATCGACGTTGAGCAGCCGCGCGAAGAAGAAGCGGCCGGCGGGGCGGGGCACGAGCAGGTCGCGGTTGAGGGCATGGGCCCAGTCGCCCTCGATCCGCCGGCACCAGATTTCATCCCCCGAACGATAGTCGCCGATCGACGAGGTGACCCGGACGGCGACCATATCCTCCCCCGGCCGCGCGGTCAGCGCCTGCTCGACCCGCGTCGGCGCTTGCGCGCCCTCGGTGCCGAGCAGCGCGGTGATCGTGAGCTGGGTGTCCTGCGGCAGTTGCACGAGTTCGGCGGCCTCGACGCCGAGCGCCTTGGCAATACGGTTCATCCAGCCGAGCGACAGGGTGCGCGTTCCGGTTTCGAGGCGGCCGATCGTCTGCGCGGTCGTCGGCGGGTCGCAGCGCGCGCCCACTTCCTCCAATGTGAGGCCCTTGGCCCGGCGGACGGCGCGGATGCTGTTGATCATGGCGAAATCCCATATAACCAAATCGGTTTCTTCTTTCCTACAAAATATCCCAATGTCAAGCCCGGCGTGCAAGCCAAGGGAGAATCGCATGACGACGCGCCGCCTCGAAACCCGCCTCCATCCCGACGACCGGATCGACCCGGGAAAGGCGGGACCGCAGGTAATGCGTCACGTGGCGGTGAACGTCGCCGAAAGCCCGATCGCCTGGCTGGCGTCGCGCGGGCATCTGACCGATGCGCAACTGCGCGCGGGCGACCGGCTACGCACCGATTATGAGCGCGCGGGACTGGCGGCGCGGGTCACGATGCGCTGGGACGCCGCGCCGCCGGGCAAGAGCCGCGGCGGCGCGCGCGCGGCGGATGCCTCGCTGGCGCGGATCGATGCCCACCGGCGCTTTCATGCGGCGCTCGATACGGCGGGGCCGGGGCTGGCCGATATTTGTTGGCGGGTAATCTGCGCCGGCGAGGGGATCGGGTGCGCCGAAAAGGGGCTGGGCTGGCCGGCGCGGTCGGGCAAGCTGGTGCTGGGATTGGCGCTCGACCGGCTGGCGCGGTTTTACGGGACGGGGTGAGCCCTAACCGAATATCTGCTGCGCTTCGGTTTCGTCGTCGACGTAGGTGTTCGCCACGCGCCGCGATTTGGTGAGGTAGAGCGACCAGACGGTAGCAAATATCAGCGACTGAAAAATGCCCTTGATATATTCGGGGTCGAGCTGGGTGATGTTTTCGGGCCACAAGGCGCTGGCGACGATAAAGTCGAGCGCGAGCGCGCCCATGGAAACCGCCCACAAACCCCTGATGACGAGGCGCACGGTGGATCGATTCTGAACCCAGACGAGACGATAGGCGAGGTAAAGCGTCGCCATGGCCGTCGCGGCGGTGAGGCTCCAGGCGAAGACTTCATAAATCGTCCACTTTGTTCCGAGCTGCGCCTCGATATCTGGCGCAATCTGGAGCGCTACGCCGGTCTGGATGATGCTGCGCAATGGCGAAATGACCGACAGGATGATCACGAGCAGCCGCAGCCACCCGGCGACGCCTTTGAGCTCTGGTGTTGCCGAATAATCCGCCATGTCCTTCCCCCTCTGCTTCTTGTGGAGGGAGAGGCGAAGTTTCACAACTCCCGCCTATCCCAGCGCTTCGACCTCTTCGGCGAGCGCCAGCCAGCGATCTTCGGCCGCCGCCTTTTCGTCGCGCAGTGCGTCGAGCTTCGCGGTGAGCGCGGTGAAGCGCGCATTGTCGCGTGTGAAGAGAGTGCCGTCGGAAAGTTCGGCTTCGATCGCCGCCATTTCCTTCTCGATCGCCTCGATCCGGTCAGGGAGCAGGTCGTAGTCGCGCTGGTCCTTGTAGCTGAGTTTCTTGCGGGCGGTTGGCGGGGGCGGCGGTGCGGCGGTCGCGGCCTTGGTTTTGGCGCTATTGGGTTTCACCCGCTTCGCCTCCCAGTCGGCATAGCCGCCGGCAACGATATCGACCTTGCCCGACCCGTCGAGGCCGAGCGTCACCGTTACCGTCCGGTCGAGGAAATCGCGGTCGTGGCTGACGAGCAGCACCGTGCCGGCATAGTCGGCGATGACTTCCTGCAACAGGTCCAGCGTTTCGAGGTCGAGGTCGTTGGTCGGCTCGTCGAGCACGAGCAGGTTCGATTCGCGGGCGAATTCGCGCGCGAGGAGGAGGCGTGAGCGCTCGCCGCCCGACAATGCGCCGACGCTCGCTTCGACGACGCCGGGGTCGAAGAGGAATTCCTTGAGATAGCCCTGGATATGCTTCTTGACGCCGCGCACCTCGACCCAGTCGCCGCCGTCGGCAAGGATGTCGCGTACGCGCTTTTCGGGCGAGAGCAGGCTGCGCTGCTGGTCGATGACGATGCCGTCGAGGGTCGGGGCGAGGGTGATGCTGCCGCTGTCGGGCGCGATCTCGCCGGTCAGCAGCTTGAGCAGGGTCGATTTGCCCGCGCCGTTGGCGCCGACGATGCCGATGCGGTCGCCGCGCTGGACGCGAAAGTCGAAATTCCGGATGATCGGCCGGTCGCCGAAGCTCTTCGAGATATTTTCGGCGACGATCACCGATTTCGAACGCACATCGTCGTTGGCAAGGCCAAGCTTGGCGACGCCGGGGCCGCCGATCATCGCCGCCCGCGTCGCGCGCATTTCCTTCAGCTTCTCGAGCCGCCCCTGATTTCGCTTGCGGCGCGCGGTGACCCCGCGTTCGAGCCAGTGCGCCTCGAGCCGCAGTTTCGAATCGAGCTTCTGCGCCGCGCGCGCTTCCTCGGCGGCCACCGCATCGCTCCATTCCTCGAAGCCGCCGAAGCCGATTTCCTTGCGGCGGATGCTGCCGCGGTCGAGCCACAGGGTCTGGCGCGTGAGCCGGGTCAGGAAGGTGCGGTCGTGGCTGATCGCGACGAAGGCGCCGGTGTAGCGCGCGAGCCAGCTTTCGAGCCAGTCGATCGCCGCGAGGTCGAGGTGGTTGGTCGGCTCGTCGAGCAGCAGCACGTCTGGGTTCTGTGCCAGTGCCCGGGCCAGCGCCGCGCGGCGCCGCTCGCCGCCCGAGGCGCTGGCGGCGGTGCGGCCCATGTCGATGCCGAGCTGGTCGGCGATCGCCGCGACCTCATGTTCGGGCGGAGCGTTCATGCCCGCAACGGCGAAATCCATCAGCGTTGCAAACGGCCGGAAATCGGGCTCCTGTTCGAGCATCACGACATGCGTGCCGGGCACGATCGTGCGCTTGCCCTTGTCGGCGTCGATCTGTCCGGCGAGCAATTTGAGCAAAGTCGTCTTGCCCGCGCCGTTGCGGCCGATGAGCGCCAGCCGATCGCGTTCGCCGACATAGATGTCGAGATCCTGGAACAGCCAGCCGCTGCCTTGCACCAGGCCGAGGCCTTCATAAGAGAGAATGGGAGCTGCCATGATGAACGGCGCGCTACCGATACGTTCAGCATCATGCAAGCGCGCCGCGTACAAAGGCCGGAACGGGTCCACTCCGTCTGCGTTACGGGGTGACGATCGGACATGGCCGGAACCCCGGTTCACAGGAGAATGAAATGACGAAGCAAATGTTCGCCGTTATGGCATCCGGACTGGCGCTGATGGCGGCAACGCCCGCGCTCGCACAGCAAGGAGGTTCGACGGTGACCGCAGCGACGACGCAGGGACCGATCCTGAGCTTTTCGGTCAGCGAGGAGGTGCGCTCGCGCCCTGATCAGGCGACTGTCGGCGCCGGGGTGACGACGACCGCGCCGACCGCGGTCGAGGCGATGCGCCAGAATGCCGCCGCGATGGACAAGCTGATCGCCGCCGCCAAGGCGCGCGGGATCAAGGCGGAGGATATCCAGACGAGCGGCATCAACCTGTCGCCGCAATATGACTATAACAACCGCACCGACGGCCAGCCGCCGCGCTTCCTCGGCTATCAGGTGTCGAACAGCGTGCGCGCGACGACGCCGAAGATCGAGGATCTCGGCCCGCTGCTCGACGCGCTGGTCGCGGCGGGCGGCACCAATGTCGACGGGCCGTGGTTCGGCATGAAGGATCCCGATGCGCAGCTCGTCGGCGCGCGCGGCACCGCGATCAAGGCGGCCGAGGCGAAGGCGCAGGATTATGCGCGTCTTGCCGGTTTCCGCAGCGTCGAGCTGGTTTCGATCAGCGAAGGCAGCTTTGGCGGCCCGCAGCCGCCGATGCCGATGGTGCGCATGGCGATGGATGCCGGTTCGGCGAAGGCGACGCCGGTCGAGCCGGGGCAGGTTGGCAACACGCTGACGCTGAACTTCCAGTACCGGCTGGTGCGGTAATCAGCCTATCGTTCCGTTCGTGTCGAGCGAAGTCGAGACACCTATCGGTGTAGCCTTGTCCTTCGGGGCATCTCGACTTCGCTCGATGCGAGCGGGTTTTATACAAGCTGGTCTTACCCCAATTCCCCCGCCGCCCACGGCCACGGCCGTTCGCGGAACCATTTGGTGATGATATATTTGCGCCCCTTGCGCACCTTCATCCCGTGGTGGAGCGTATCGGGGTTCGCTGTGCCGTCGGTGCGGACATTGTTCCACGCGAGCAGCTTGCCCGTTTCGGGCTGATGCATCTTGCCGGTGGCGAGGAAACGCGTCGCGCCGCCCGCTGCGGGCTCATTCAGATAGATCATCAGCGTCCAGCTCCGTTGGCCGGGAATCGCACAATAGGTTTCCCAATCGCTGCCGTGCGGGTCGAAATAATCGGTATGCGCCTTGAACTCCTGCCCAACATCATAGCGCTGCCCCTGCATCGGTTCGCCATATGGAAGCGGGATGCCGGTCAGCTCGTGGAGGCGGTTGTTGACCTCGATAACCAGCGGGTCGCGATGGTCGAGGTCGCACGTCGTACTCGTCCGAAAGGCGTCGTCGCCGTTCGGATCGGCGATGGTCGAGGGGCGGACGTCGCGGTCGATCTGCGCAATCAGCGCGGCGCAGGGCTCGGCATCGAGAAAGCGCGCGAGCATGAATTGCTCCAGCTTTGGCGTGGGCGCGCGGCGGATGCCGGGCACGACGGAAAGCCGCTCCGCAGTCCCGTCGGCGCCCGAGGTCCTCATGTCGACATGTTCGTTGCCAGCCATGGCGCGCGTTTTAGCAGGGAAGCGCGTGCGAACAATGCTTGACGAGCGGGGGGATGCGCGCCTATTCGCCGCGCGCTGTCGAGGCTGCTTCGTGCGGCTCTCTTCGCTTATGTGGCGACCATAGCTCAGTTGGTTAGAGCGCCGGTTTGTGGTACCGGAGGTCGCGGGTTCGAGCCCCGTTGGTCGCCCCATTTTTCCTATCTTCAGGCATAGCGGCTTTTGGGGTGACTTGTCGCTCCTGTTTCATTATTACGTCTCCACGTAATTTTTTAACGTGAGGATGAAATATGTCCGCTGTCTGGGATTTCGCCGATTTCGACGATCATGAGCATGTTCACATGTTCCGCGACCGTGACAGCGGGCTTACGGCGGTCATCGCGGTTCATTCGACGCACCTCGGCCCCGGCGCCGGCGGCGTGCGCTACTGGCATTATCCGCAGCGCGCCGCGGCAATCACCGACGCGCTGCGCCTGTCGCGCGGCATGAGCTACAAAAATGCGATGGCGGGCCTGCCGATGGGCGGCGGCAAGGGCGTCATCCTCGCCGATCAGAATGGCGCGAAAACCCCCGAATTACTCGCGGCGTTCGGCCGCGCCGTCGAATCGCTCGGCGGCGCCTATGTCACTGCCGAAGATGTCGGGATCACCGATGCCGACATGGTCCAGATTGCGAAGCATACCAAACATGTCAGCGGGCTTCCCGTGGCGAGCGGCGCCGATGCGGGCGGCGATCCGGGGCCCTTCACCGCGCTCGGTGTGTACCTCGGCATCAAGGCGGCGATTCGCGAAGGGCTGAACACCGACAGCGCCAAGGATGTGCATGTCGCGATCCAGGGTGTCGGCAGCGTCGGCGGCGGCGTCGCGCGGCGATTGGCAGCCGAAGGCGCGAAGCTGACCCTTGCCGACGTCAATCTGACGCGCGCCAAGGCGCTGGCCGATGAACTGGGGGCCGATCTGGCCGATTCGGCGGCGATCATGGAGATCGAGGCCGATGTGTTGAGCCCCAACGCGCTCGGCGCGATCCTGACCGAAGCGAGCATCGAGAAGCTGCGCGTGCCGGTCGTGGCGGGCGGCGCGAACAACCAGCTCGCGACCGCCGCCGACGGACAGCGCATCCACGACCGCGGCATCGTCTACGCCCCCGATTATGTGATCAACGCGGGCGGCATCATCAACGTCGCGCTCGAATATCTGGGGCAGGGGAGCCGCGAAGAGGTCGAAAGCCGGATCGCGCAAATCCCCGGCCGGCTGGCCGAGATATGGGCCGAGAGCAAGGCGAGCGGGACGCCGGCTTCGGTGGTCGCCGACCGCATGGCACAGGGGCTGATCGGACGGGGATAAGCGACGCGGGGGCTTGGCGTGCCGGGACGGCGCGCCTAAGTCCCTTCGCGATGAAGCGGCATTTCTATTTCGTCGCGGGCTGGCTGTCGCTCGCTCTGGGAGCGATCGGCGCCGTCCTGCCGCTGCTCCCGACGGTGCCTTTCGTGATCCTCGCGGCCTTCTGCTTCGCGCGCTCGTCGCCGCGGCTCGAGGCGTGGCTGGTCGACCATCCGACCTTCGGCCCGCATATCGTTGCGTGGCGCGAAAAGGGCGCGATCAGCCGCAAGGGCAAGATCGCGGCGACGCTCGCCTTCGCCTTCAGCATCGTCCTTGCCGTGATCTTCGCGCCCTGGCCGTGGATGATGGCGCCGGTCGTCGCGGCGGCGGTGACCGGAAGCTGGATCTGGACGCGCCCGGAGGGGTAGATTTTGGCGACTTCGGGGTGGGGAGCGGGCGTTCGCCTCTTTGTGTACCCCGGCGAAGGCCGGGGTCCAGGGCGCAAGTATGCGGCGCTGGCTCTCCAACGCTCTGGACCCCGGCCTTCGCCGGGGTACAGGTCACTTAGGTCCGCTAACGGCCGAAGGCGGACTCAATCCGCCATTCGTCGTTCGCGACCGGACTTGGGCCGCAGGGCAACGCCAACCCTTGACGCTCCGCCAGACGCAAGCGACAAGAGCGGCGCCGGGTCGCGCCGGGCAAATTGCTGGACCGTCAAGCCCGGCTCCCCTAAGGACGCGAACCGATGCACGCTTATGCGAATCCGACCCGTTTTCTGGCGATTGCCCGGCCGCTCACACCGTGGCTGCTGGGCGTCGGCCTGTTGCTGCTGCTCGGCGGCGCGTGGGCCGGGCTGACGCTGGTCCCCGGCGATTACAAGCAGGGTGAAACCGCTCGAATCCTGTACGTCCATGTTCCGTCGGCGTGGCTCGGCATGGGCGGCTGGACGTCGCTGGCAATCGCCGGGCTGGTCCAGCTTGTCTGGCGGCATCCGCTCGCCGGGATTGCGGCGCGGGCGATTGCGGTGCCGGGAATGCTGTTCACCGCGCTCTGCCTTGTGACCGGGTCGATCTGGGGCAAGCCGACATGGGGCACCTGGTGGGAATGGGACGGGCGGATGACTTCGATGCTCGTCCTGCTGTTCCTCTATGCGGGCTTCATCGCGCTCACCAGCGGCGACGACGGGCAGAAACAGGGCGGCACGCTGTCGCGCGGCGCCGCCATCTATGCGCTCGTCGGCGCGATCAACATCCCGATCATCAACCGCAGCGTCGTGTGGTGGAACAGCCTGCATCAGGGGCCGAGCATCACGCTTCGCGGATCGAGCATCGACGGGGCGCTGCTCTGGCCTTTGGGCTTGACCGTGCTGGGTTTTTCGCTGTTATTCGGGGCCATCGTGCTGATGCGGATGCGGCGGATCATCGCCGACAACCGCGTCGCCGCACGGCTGCGGCGGCTGGCCGACGACGAGGGGATTTAGGGCGTGACCGGGGTGATCAGCGGGGGTGGCCAATGGGCCTATGTGGCGGCCGCCTATGCGCTGACCGCGCTGCTCACCGGCGCGGTGACATGGTATAGCTGGCGCGCAATGGCGAAGGCCGAGAAGCGCAGCGACGCGCTGCGAAAGGACCGCAAGTGAAGGCGAAGCATCAGCGACTGATTCTGGCGCTGGTCGCGCTCGTCGGCGTCGGCGGTGCCGGCGTGCTCGCGGCGAGCGCGCTGCGCGACGAGGCTGCCTATTTCCGTACGCCGGTCGAGGTCGCGGCCGGCAAGACCGAGGTCGGCGAAGCGATGCGGCTCGGCGGCATGGTCGCCAAGGGCAGCATCGCGCGGAAGGCCGATGGCCTGACGATCCGTTTCGTCGCGACCGACGGCAAGGCGTCGGTGCCGGTCGAATATAAGGGGATCGTCCCCGATCTGTTCGGCGAGGAATCGGGCATGGTCGCCGATGGCCGGATGCGCGCCGACGGAACTTTCGTGGCCGACCGCATCCTCGCCAAGCATGACGAACGCTATATGCCGCCGCAGATGGGCGACATGCCCAAGGATATGAAGGCGGCGCCGAAGGCATGATCGCCGAACTCGGTCTTGCCCTGCTCTGGATCGCGGCGGCGCTTGCCTGTTTGTCGCTGGTTGCGGGCGCGTTGTTCCTGCGCGGCGGGCCGAAGGATCTTGCGACGCTCGTCCGCCCGGCGAGCGTGGCGCAGGGCGTGCTCACCGCCGTCGCCTTCGCGCTGCTGATCGCGCTGTTCGTTCGCTCCGACATGTCGGTCGAACTGGTGGCGCGCAACAGCAACAGCCTGAAACCGATGCTGTTCAAGGTCGCCGGCACCTGGGGCAACCACGAAGGGTCGATGCTGCTGTGGCTGACGATCCTCGGCCTGTCGGGTGCGCTGATCGCGATTTTCGAGAAGAGGCTGCGCGAGGATACGCTGGTCGCAACGCTGGCAGCGCAGGCCGCGCTCAGCCTCGGCTTCTTCGCCTTCCTCATTTTTTCGTCCAACCCGTTCAAGCGGCTTCCGGTCGCGCCGCCCGACGGGCAGGGGCTCAACCCGTTGCTGCAGGACCCGGGTCTCGCCTTCCATCCGCCGACGCTCTACGTCGGTTATGTCGGGCTGTCGGTGGCCTTCAGCTTTGCCGTCGGCGCGCTGATCACGCGCGAGATCGGCCCGGCCTTTGCCCGCGCGATGCGCCCGTGGGTGCTCGGGAGCTGGATTTTCCTGACGCTGGGCATCACCGCGGGCAGCTACTGGGCCTACTACGAGCTCGGTTGGGGCGGCTGGTGGTTCTGGGACCCGGTCGAGAATGTCTCGCTGGTGCCGTGGCTCGCGGGCGCCGCGCTGCTCCATTCGGTGGCGGTGACGGCGACACGTAACGCGCTGCGCGCGTGGACGGTGATGCTCGCGGTGATCGGCTTCTCGATGTCGATGGTCGGCACCTTCATCGTCCGCTCGGGGCTGCTGACCAGCGTCCACAGCTTTGCCGTCGACCCCGAGCGCGGCACCTTCCTGCTCGTGCTGATGGCGGTCTATATCGGCGGCGCGCTCACCCTGTTCGCGCTGCGCGCCGGGAGCGTCGCCGAGGGCAAGAAATTCGCGCTGCTGAGCCGCGAAGGATCGCTGGTGATCAACAATCTGTTGCTCACAACGATCCTCGCGCTTGTCCTGCTCGGGACCCTCTACCCGATCGTCGCCGAGGCGATGGGCGAGAAGATTTCGGTCGGGCCGCCCTATTACAACCGCGTCGCCGGGCCGCTGGCGCTGATCCTCTGCCTCGTCATGGTCGCGGGGCCGCTGCTCGCATGGCGCAAGGACGACGGCAAGAAACTCTGGTCGCGGCTGCCGCTGGCGATTTTCGCTGGCGCGGCAGTGCTGTTCGCGCTGATCCTGTTCGGCGGCAAGGTCGGCATATTGCCGCTGCTCGGCATGACGGTGGCGGGCGTCGTTGCGGTCGCGAGCCTCGCCCCGCTGTGGGGCCGCAACCTCCGCCGGACGCCGCTGCCGACATGGGGCATGGTCATCGCGCATTTCGGCGTCGCCGTGTGCCTCGCCGGGATGGGCGCCGAAAGCGCTTTCATCAAGGAACGGCTGGTCGCCGCGGCGCCGGGCGATATGGTGAAGGTCGACGATTTCGCGGTGAAGTTCGTCGGGGTGAAGCCGATTGCCGGACCCAACTATACTGCGATCGAGGGCACGCTGATCGCGACGACGCCGTCGGGGCAATCCTTCATGCTGCGGCCCGAGGCGCGGACTTTCCCCGGCCTGATGGGGACCGCACCGACCGAAACCAACGAGGCGGCGCTGCTGACGCGGCCGGGCGGCCAGCTCTACGCCGTGCTCGGCCAGCCGGTGCCGAGCGATGACGGGACGGCCGACCGCTACCAGCTCCGCCTGTGGTGGAAGCCGCTGGTCTGGTGGATCTGGCTCGGCGGGGCGCTGATTGCGGTCGGGGCGGCGCTGTCGATGCTCGGGCGCGCGCAACTGCTGGCGATCTGGCGCACGCGCCGCACCCGCAAGGCACAGGAGCGATTTGCGCCATGAAGAACCGCTGGGTCCTGTTCGTGCCGCTGGCGATCATGGGGCTGTTGTTTGGCGCCTTCATCTATCGTCTGGTGACGCCCGCCGAAACGCTGATCCAGTCGCAATGGATCGACAAGCCGATGCCGCTGTTCGACCTGCCACCGGCGACGGCGGGGGTCGAGGGCCTCAAGAGCAGCCAGCTCGCCGACGGCCGGCCGCGGCTGGTCAATGTGTTCGCGAGCTGGTGCATCCCGTGCCGCGCCGAAGCGCCGCAGCTCGAGGCGCTGAAGGCAGCCGGGGTGCCGATCGACGGCATCGCGATCCGCGACCGGCCCGAGGATGTCGCGGCGTTCCTCAATGAATTCGGCAATCCGTTCGACCGCATCGGATCGGACATGCAGTCGAGCGTCCAGATCGCGCTCGGTTCGTCGGGGGTCCCCGAAACCTTCCTGATCGACGGCAAGGGCATCATCCGCGAACAGATTCAGGGCGTGATCCTCGCCGATCAGGTGCCCGAGATCGTCGCAAAGCTCGAGGCGATGAAGTGAGGTTGCGGCTCGCCCTGCTTTTCTTTGCCAGCGCGCTGACAATGCCGTTGGCAGCGCAGGACCGGCTGCCGCCTGCGCCCTATGCCTATCAGCAGCTCAACGATCCCGCGAAGGAAGCGCGGGCGAAAGCGCTGATGGAGGAACTCCGCTGCCTCGTCTGTCAGGGCCAGTCGATCGCCGACAGCGACGCCCCGCTTGCGGGCGACATGCGGCACGAGGTGCGGAGCAAGATCGCGGCCGGCGAAAGCCCCGCCGAGATCAAGAAATGGCTCGTCGCGCGCTATGGCAACTGGGTAAGCTACGACCCGCCGTTCGACAGCGCGACCGCGCTGCTCTGGCTCGGGCCGCTCGCGTTCCTAGCGCTTGGCGGCTGGCTCGCCTTCGGACGCTTCCGCCGCGGCGAAAGCGAAGAGGAGGGCGGGGCATGATCTGGCTGTGGATCATGCTCGCCGCGGCGCTGACGATCGGTGGCATGCTGTGGCTCGGCAAGCTGCCCGCGGCGGCGCGGCCGCTTGCGGGCGCAGCGGTGATGCTTGGGCTTGCCGGCTATGCGCTCGAGGGAAGCCCGTCGCTTCCCGGCAAGCCGGTCGCGGCAGCGGAGGAGCCCGAAGGGTTCGGCGAGGCGATTACCGACCAGCGGCAGGGAATGGCCGACCGCTTCGGCCCGGCGGCGCAGTGGCTCGGCATGTCCGACGGCTTCGCGCGCACCGGCAAGACCGAGCTTGCGGCCAAGACGCTCGAAAAGGGGCTGGAGAAATATCCCGACAATGTCGACTTGTGGGTCGCGCTCGGCAACGCGCTCGCCGCGCATAGCGGCGGGATGATGTCGCCCGCCGCGGCGCTGGCGTTCGACGAAGCGGCGCGGCGCGATCCGTCGCACCCCGCGCCGCCCTTTTTCGCGGGACTCGCGCTCGCGCAGGGCGGTGACCTCAAAGGTGCCGAGGCGGTGTGGAGCCAGCTTCTCGCGCGCAGCCCCGCCGACGCGCCGTGGCGGCCGGATCTGGAAATGCGGCTGGCGCAGCTCCGGCAGGCGCTGGGACCGCAGCCTCCGCCGCCGGCGCCGGCCGAGCCGTGATTTGGGTGCTATTCCATTGCCCCCGGCTCGTCTAAAGGCGCGCGATGACTGCTGAGTCGCAACAGGCAGCAGGCGGGGCCGAAAGCACCGCTCCGGCTGCCACCGATACGGGCCATCACGGCCACGGACACCAGGGCGATGGCAAGCTGAAGCTCGCCATCGGCGCGGTCGGCGTCGTCTTCGGCGACATCGGTACCAGCCCGCTTTACGCGTTTCGCGAGACCTTTGCGGGGCATCATTCGATCGATGCCGACCGGCTGCACATCTATGGCGTGCTGAGCCTCGTCTTCTGGTCGATGATGCTCGTCGTCACCTTCAAATATGTGCTGACGATCATGAAGGCCGACAACAAGGGCGAGGGGGGCAGCCTCGCGCTCCTCGCGCTGATCAGCCGCTCGTCGGGCGAAAAGCGCTGGACGTGGCCGATCATACTGCTCGGGGTGTTCGCGACCGCGCTCTTCTATGGCGACAGCATGATCACCCCGGCGATGTCGGTGCTCTCGGCGACCGAGGGGCTCAGCTACATCAACAAGGGGTTCGATCCTTATATCGTGCCGATCGCGCTGGCGATCCTGATCGGGCTGTTCGCGATCCAGTCGCGCGGAACGGCGAAGGTCGGGGCGCTCTTCGGCCCGATCATGCTCTGCTATTTCCTGATGCTCGCGGTGCTCGGCATCATGCACATCGTCGACCATCCGTCGATCATCCTTGCGACGCTCAACCCGCTCAATGCGCTGAAATTCTTCTATGTCGACGGTTTCACCGCCTTCATCGCGCTCGGCGCGGTCGTGCTAGCGGTGACCGGCGCCGAGGCGCTCTACGCTGATATGGGGCATTTCGGGCGCAAGCCGATCGGTCTCAGCTGGCTGTGCTTCGTGCTGCCCGCGCTGATGCTCAATTATATGGGACAGGGCGCGATGGTGCTCGAGGCCGAAATGGGCAACCGGCTCGGGCTGATCCAGGATCCCTTCTTCCTGATGATGCCCGACGCCTGGCGCGTGCCGATCGTCATCCTTGCGCTGCTCGCGACAATCATCGCCAGCCAGGCGGTGATCTCGGGCGCCTTCTCGCTGACCCAGCAGGCGATCCAGCTCGGCTTCATCCCGCGCCTGCGCGTCGAACACACCAGCGCGTCGGCGGCGGGCCAGATCTACATCCCGATGGTCAATTGGGGCCTGATGGTGATGGTCATCCTGCTCGTCCTGTTCTTCGGCTCGTCGAGCAACCTTGCCGCCGCCTATGGTATCGCGGTGACCGGTGCGATGTTCATCGACACCTGCCTGATGAGCGTCGTGCTGTTCAGCCTGTGGCGCTGGCCGGCGTGGAAAGCGGTGCCGATCCTCGCCATCTTCTTCATCGTCGATATCGCCTATTTCGGCGCGAACCTGATCAAGGTGCCCGACGGCGGCTGGGTGCCGCTGGCGATCGGCCTTACCATCTTCACCCTGCTGACGACCTGGTCGCGCGGGCGCAAGCTGATGCAGAAGGAAATGGCCGAAGGCGCGATGCCGATCCCGGTCTTCGTCAAATCGGCGGCGAACAGCGCGACGCGCGTGCCGGGAACAGCGGTGTTCATGACCTCGTCGGCCGACGGGGTGCCGCACGCGCTGCTCCATAATCTGAAGCACAACAAGGTGCTGCACGAACGCATCATCCTGTTGACGATCAAGATCGCCGACGTCCCGTTCGTGCGCGAGGAGAATCACTGTGCGCTCGAGGATCTGGGGCAGGGCTTCCACCGCCTGATCCTTAATTACGGCTTCATGCAGCCCGTTGACGTGCCCGAGGCGCTGAAGCGCGTCACCGGCTGCGGCGCCGAATTCAAGATGATCGAGACGAGTTTCTTCCTGTCGCGGCAGACCCTTATCGCGGCAAGCACGCCCGGCATGCCGATCTGGCGCGAAAAATTGTTCGCGTGGATGCTGCGCAATTCGGAAAGCGCGATGGAATATTTCCGCCTGCCGACGAACCGCGTGGTCGAACTGGGGAGTCAGGTGGCGATCTGACGCCGCGCGCCCGCAACCGTTCCGGAACGGACGCAATAAGCCGCAGGGCAGTATAATAAGCGTTTGAACATTGCTGCAAGTCTTGCAATGCAAGCGGGGGTCTCGGGGTCCTGACCCTAAGAAGGTCGATGCGCACCATGGATGCCGACAACAGCAATGCGCCCATCTTGCCGGTTCCGCCGGAACCCTTTGCGTTGATCATCGGACCATCGATGCGCGGCGCTTCGGATGTATCGCTGGAAACCTCGCTCCGCCATATGGGACTGCGGCCCGAGCGTGCGGACAGCGAGCGCGCCGACATGATGGAGCAGATCGCGCCGCCGCTGTTCCGCCTGCGTTTCGGGCGCGAATCGATGCTTGCCGGGCGGGCGGCGGATGCGGCGCTCGCGCTGGTCGACCCGGCGAATCCGGCGACAAGCCTGCTTGCGGCGAGCCTGCCGCAGGGCTGGCGCGAAAGCGGGCAGTGCTGGATGTTCGTGCCCGAGGAAGACGGGCACGGCGCGCACGAGCAGACGATGCAGATGCGCGAGTTCTTCAAGATGATGGTGCTGTTGATCGACCTGTTCGACGCCAGTCATTTTTTCTGGTCGCCCGCGCGGCTGTGGTCCGACGCGCCGCAGTTTCGGGCGTCGGTCGCCGAAATGCTGATCAGCGGCATGCCGCCCATATTGCATCTCGTCGCCTTTCGGCGGCACGAGGCCGAAGGCGTCGATTTTGTAGGCACGCGCGGGCTGGCCCTGTTCGCTCAGCAGGAGCTTGAAGGGCGGATTCCCAAGGGATGGACGGTGGCGGAGATGGTCAGGCGACTTGCCCGGCTGTCGCTCGACATGATGCTCAACGGCCCTGTTCGGGAGAGCCGCCGGATGCGCGGTCTCGATCCCGGCGAGTGGGTGCACCTGTCGCCGCCGCCCGATGCGGGTGGGTCAAGCCCCGTGCGGGTCGAATTTGGCGGCGATCTTTGAGGCAGCGGTTGGGATGGCAAGGGGCGCCGTTGCCGCGCGCGGGTTTCCAGCGCCATCACCTCATTCCCATCGCGCTGCTGCGGCGTCCGCAGATGGCGGCGATGTTCGACCAGTTGCAGTCCGAAGGTTTCGCGCTCCAGCATTTCGCCCTTAACGGCCTCATCCTGCCGGCATGCGAGCCCGCGGCGCTCCAACTCGGGCACGCGCTGCATCGCGGGCCGCATCATGGTTACAGCGATGTCGTTGCCGCCCGGGTCGAGCGGATCCGGGCGCATTTCGCATCGCAGATCACGATCGATCCCGGCACTGCGCGGCGCACCGCATTGATGCGTCTGCGGCTGTTGCAGGATGTGATGCGGCGGGCGCTCACCGATCGGCACCGGGCCGGCTTCTGGCTGAACCGGCGCGACCCGATGCGCCTGTTTGCCGACCGCTCCTATCTCGACGAAGCGATCGACCGGCTGTTCGGGGTATAAGACAAGGGCGGCCTCTACGGCCGCCCTTGCGCCGGACTCGGGATATCAGGCCACGGCGCGGCGGCGTGTTGCCCTGACGGCGATGGCGCCGAACAGCGCCGCAGCGAGGAAGAGAGCGCCTTGCGCGGCGAGGAACGGCGGTTCGGTTCCGGTCGGCGCGAGCGCGTTCAGTGCGGGAACTTTCAGGAACGACTGCACCACCAGCACGAACAGATTGAGGTAGAGGGCGAGGGTGGCGGTCACCGCATAGACCGTGGCGGCGCGGCCGGCGAGCTTGCGGCCGTAATAGGCGTGGAAGGCGAGAGCGAGGATCAGGGTCGAGAGGATGCCTACGCCGAGCGCCGGGGTGAAGGCGACGATCGGGAACAGGAACCCCGACAGGCTGGTCAGCAAGGTCGCCCACAGGAAGATGCCGGTCGTGCGCGGCAGCGGGCGCCCGCGGGCAAAGGCGGGAAGAGCGAGAAGGCCCGCGCCGATGCCGACGAGGCTGATCGCGACGTGGAGCGCGGTGAACTGCGGAATGGTAAGGCCGAGAATCATTGTCTTTACTCCCTGTTCGGGGGCGGCGGCCGCGCCGCCGCGCCCCTGTCCGGATCAATTGTTGATGAAGTCGAGGAGGTCGGCGTTGAACCGGTCCTGTTCGGTTACGGTGAGGCCGTGGCTGCCGCCTTGATAGACCTTCAGCACCGCCTGCTTGACGATCTTGACCGTCGAGAGCGCCGAGGCGCCGATCGGGACGATCTGGTCGTCGTCGCCGTGGAGCACCAGCGTCGGGACATCGAATTTCTTCAGATCTTCGTTGAAGTCGCTTTCCGAAAAGGCGCGGATGCTGTCGATCAGGCCCTTGAGGCCGCCGTTCATGCCCTGCCGCACGAATTCGTCGCGGACCGCTTCCGACACCTCGGCGCCCTCGCGGTTATAGCCGTAGAAGGGGAGCGTCAGGTCCTTGAAGAACTGCGGCCGGTTGTCGAAGGTGCCCTTGCGGATACCGTCGAAGACATCGATCGGCAGGCCGACGGGATTGGCTTCGGTCTTCAGCATCAGCGGCGGGACGGCGCCGATCAGGGCAACCTTCGCGACCCGGCGCGTGCCGTGGCGGCCGATATAGCGGGTGACTTCGCCGCCGCCCGTCGAGTGGCCGACGAGGATGACATCTTTCAGGTCGCGCTGTTCGATCAGTTCGCCGAGATCGTCGGCATATTGGTCCATAGTGTTGCCCGCCCAGACCTGGTCCGAACGGCCATGGCTGCGGCGGTCGTGAGCGACGGTTCGGAAGCCCTGATTGGCAAAGAAGACCATCTGCGCGTCCCAGGCGTCGGCGCTGAGCGGCCAGCCGTGCGAGAAGACGATCGGCTGGCCGTCCTTCGGACCCCAGTCCTTGTAGAAGATGCGCGTGCCGTCCTTGGTGGTGATCGTGGCCATGTCGTCGTTCCTTTCGTTTCGAGGGGGCGGGATGTCCGTCCGGTGAAACAGGAGATAGGCCGGCGGGGCCTTGCGCGGGATTGGCGGATACGACATTATGCGGGCCGATTCCGACAAAGGTGCTTCACCCTATGCGGCAACTTCGCCAACATCCGGCTCCGCTCGTCGAAGTCGGCCTGATGCTCTACCCCGACTGCCAGACCGGCATGGTCCACGGCATCACCGACCTGTTCGACATCGCCGGCCGCTTTGCGGTCGACCACGGCCGGGCGCCGGTTCGCGTCAGCCATTGGCGATTGCGGGAGGGCGGGGGCTTTGCGCGCTGTTACGACAGCCATCCGGACGAACCGGCGGGCAATTCGCCTGCGGTGCTGATCGCGCCGGGAAGCCTCCACAAGCTGCTCGAGGCCGAGGAGGTCGCACCCTATGCGCGCTGGCTGCTCGACCGGCATGCACAGGGGGCGGTGCTGGCGTCGAATTGCGGCGGCGCCTTTGCGCTCGCCGCGACCGGGCTGCTCGCGGGGCGGCCCGCGACAACGCATTGGTATTTTGCCGAGGAGTTCAGGGCGCGCTTTCCCGATGTGCGGCTGGAAGCCGACCGGATGGTGATCGACGACGGTGACATCGTCACTGCGGGCGGCCTGATGGCGTGGACCGACCTAGGCCTGCGTATCGTCGAGCGATTGCTCGGGCCTTCGGTCATGATGGAGACCGCGCGCTTCCTCCTGATCGACCCCGCAGGACGCGAGCAGAGGAATTACGCAAGCTTTGCGCCCAAGCTGACGCATGGCGATGAGGCGATCCTGAAGGTGCAGCACTGGCTGCAATCAAAGGAAGGCCGGGTGAACGGCGTCGGTGAGATGGCGCGCGAGGCTGGATTGGAAGAGCGGACCTTCCAGCGCCGGTTCAAGGCGGCTACCGCGATGACCCCGGTCGAATATGTCCAGCACATCCGCGTCGGCAAGGCGCGCGAACTGCTGGAATTCACCAGGCGTACCGTCGACCAGATCGCGTGGAGCGTCGGCTATGAGGACGCGGCGGCGTTCCGCAAGCTGTTCCACCGCATTACCGGGTTGTCGCCGAACGAATATCGCCAGCGTTTCGCGGTGCCGCAGCCGCTGGCCGAAGTTGCCTGAAAAAATATTTTCACCTGCGTGTCGATTTTGCGGCGGCTCGTTCGTCGTCCTGATACGAGGCCGATCATGGCCCGACAAAGAGGAGTTGAACGATGCGTGTGATGGTTTTCGTCAAGGCGACCGAGGACAGCGAAAAGGGTCTGCTGCCCACCGAGGACATGACCGAGATGTTCGAGGCGATGGGCAAGTTCAACGAGGAACTGGTGAACGCCGGGGTGATGGTCGACGGGGACGGGCTCAAGCCTTCGTCGGCGGGCAAGCGTATCGCCTTCGATGGCGCGAGCCGGACGGTGATCGACGGACCGTTCGCGGAAACGCGCGAACTGGTCGCCGGCTATTGGGTCTGGGAGGTCAAGGATATGGACGAGGCGGTCGCCTGGGCGAAGCGCTGCCCGAACCCGATGCCCGGGCCGAGCGAGCTCGAGATCCGTCCCTTCTACGAAATGGAGGATTTTGGCGACGCGATGACGCCCGAACTCGCCGAACGCGAACAGAAGCTGCGCGACAAGCTCGGCAGTCAATAATCGAAGCCTGCCGCCGTGCTTGCCTCCCCGGCGCTCTTCGCCGAGAAGGCGGGCATGGCAGCTGGCGAAACCCATCGCGCGATCGAGGCCGTGTTCCGGATCGAGCGGGCGCGGCTGATCGCCGCGCTTGCCCGGATGACGCGCGACGTCGACCGTGCCGAGGAACTGGCGCAGGAGGCGCTGCTTGCCGCGCTGACCGAGTGGCCGAAATCGGGGGTTCCCGACAAGCCGGGCGCCTGGCTTGTCGCAACGGCCAAGCGGCGCGCGATCGACGGCATCCGGCGTGGCGCGATGCAGGATCGGAAGCATGCCGAAATCGCCCGTGAACTGGACGGGGAGCGCGATATGAGCGCAGAAGCGGTCGAGGCGGCGCTCGACGATCCGCTCGGCGACGAACTGCTCGGCCTGATCTTTGCCGCCTGCCATCCGGTGATTTCCCCCGACGCACGCGCCGCGCTGACCCTGCGGCTTGTCGGCGGACTAACGGCCCTGGAGATTGCCCGCGCCTTCCTGTCGAACGAAGCGGCGATCGCGGCGCGGATCACCCGGGCCAAGAAAGCAATCGCCAAGGCGGGAGTCGCGTTCGAAGTGCCGCGCGGTGCCGAACTGGCGGCGCGGCTGGGATCGGTGCTCGAGGTCATCTACCTGATCTTCAACGAGGGCTATGCGGCGACCGCGGGACCTTCGCTGGTTCGCCCGCCGCTCTGCGCCGAGGCGCAGCGGCTGGGGCGCATAGTTGCTGGATTGATGCCCGATGAGCCCGAAGTTTGGGGATTGCTCGCGCTGATGGAGATTCAGGCGTCGCGGCTGACGGCGCGTGCCGGGCCCGATGGCGCTTTCGTACCGCTGACCGAGCAGAACCGGGTGCGCTGGGACCAGTTGTTGATCCGCCGCGGGCTGAATGCGCTCGCGCGGGCCGAAGCATTAGGAGGCGCCGAAGGGCCTTATGCCTTGCAGGCCGCGCTGGCGGCGTGTCATGCGCGGGCCCGGCGGGCGGAGGATACCGACTGGACGCGCATTGCTGCGCTCTATGACCGATTGGGAAGGGTGATGCCCTCGCCGGTGGTCGAGCTCAATCGTGCGGTGGCGCATAGCATGGCGTTCGGACCCGAAGCCGGCTTACGGCTAGTCGATACGATGGCCGATGCAGCGGTGCTCCGAAACTATGCGCCGCTGCCCGCGGCGCGGGGCGACTTCCTGCTCCGCGCCGGGCGATTCGAGGAAGCGAAGGCGCAGTTCGAGACCGCAGCCGAGCTTTCGGCGAACGAGCGCGAGCGGGCTTTCCTGCTCGCGCGGGCCGCTGCTTGCGTGGCGGCGGACCGCTGATGCCGGTGGCGTTCGAGACGATCGGTGCAGAAGCGCAGCCGCTTGTGATTATCGACGATTTCGCCGCCGATCCCGATGGACTGCGCGAGCACGCGCTGGTGACGGCGTTCGCGCCCGCGCTGAATCATTATCCGGGAATCCGCGCCGCGCTGCCGGACGATTATCTATCAAGGCAGTTGCCTGCGATCGAGACGGCGGTGCAACGGGCTTTTGGCCGCACTGGACCGGTCAGTGTTATCGATGCGAGCTTTTCAATCGTTTCGACGCCAGTCGAGGCGCTGACCATCGCGCAGCGGCTGCCGCATATCGATGCTTTCACCGCCGACCGGATCGCGCTGATCCATTATCTTTCCCCGGTGGCGAGCGACGGTACCGCTTTCTTCCGCCACCGGGCGACGCGGTTTGAAACCATCGACGAACAGCGTCGCGATCTCTTCTTTCGTCATCTCGAGACCGAGTTGCGGCATGCAGGGCCGCCGCCGGCCGCCTACATCGCCGGCGACACGCCGCTATTCGAATGCGTTCGCAGTGTCGAAGCCCGCTACAACCGTGCGCTCCTCTATCGCAGCACGAACCTCCACAGCGGCGCTATCGCAGCCGACGCGACCTTGTCGGGGGATCCACGCAATGGACGCCTCACCATCACGGCTTTCTTCTCGATCGGCGGATAGGGCACATTGCGGCGCCCGATTGCCACGCTCCATCGACATCAAACGCGGGCTGTTCCACAACGGGACAACGGTCTGTCGCACTCCGGTGTATAGTGAACGACAAAGAGCTTATGGGCGCCGGCGATTCCTCCTTCATCCATTTATGGACATGATTTACATGGCTTTATCCTCCCGTTCTCTGCTTCCCGTCGCGCTCGTCGCGGCGGCGCTTGCCGTTCCCGCCTTGGCGCAGAGCAGCCAGATCAGCGGCATCGATGCGCTCCGCGAATGGAACCTCGTCGTCCTTGGCGATCTCAACAGTTCGTCCGAGGTCGAGGGGCGCACTTTCGTCGGCGGCAACCTGTCGGGCAATTCGTCCAACTATGGCATTCGCGCGACGACGTCGGCGAACGGTCAGCCGGGTCTTACCGTCGTCGGCAACGTCACCGGCAGTCACAAGAACCTCAACAACGGATCGGGCGCCATCGTCGGCGGCAATGTGTCGAGCGGTTTCAACCTCAACGGCCCGAACCAGACGGTGAAGGTCGGCGGGACAATCAGCAACACCAACGTCAACCAGAATACGGTATTGTCGAATATCAACGCCAGCAATCCGGCGTTCGGCGTCAATCTGCAACAGGACAAGACGCGGCTGTCCGGGAGCCTGAACAGCCTGTCCTACGAGATGGGGACGCTGAAAACGAACAGCCAACTGACGATTCAGGGCAACCGCGGTACCTTCACCGCGCAGCCCGATGCGAAGGGGATGGCGGTGTTCAACATCAGCGCTGCCGACCTCGACAAGATCGGCGAAATCCAGTTCAACCTGAACGGCGCCGACACCGCGATCGTCAACGTCAGCGGCCGGACGATCAACCTCAACGACAATTTCCTTGGCGGGACCAACAACCTCGGCGAGCATGTCGTCTGGAATTTCCCCGAGGCTGAGAGCCTCAAACAGTCGACGGCATGGGGCGGGTCGGTGCTGGCGCCGCTCGCCGATGCCGAAATTCGCAATTACATTCAGGGATCGGCAGTGTTTGGTAACCTGACCCAGAATGGCGAAATGCATATCGGGACGTTCAAGGGCGGTTATGTCAGCCCGCCGAGCGGCGGCACTTCTTCGGGCGGCGGAACGACGTCCAGCGGTGGAACTTCGTCGGGCGGCAGCTCGGGCGGGGCGGTGCCGGTTCCCGAACCCGGCATGTTCGGCCTGTTCGCGCTCGGCGTCGGCGGGCTCCTCTACATGCGTCGGCGCCGTGGGAAGGTCGACGCGGCAGGCGAAGACTAGTCACTGCTCGGACCGGTGAAAAGCGGGACTTTCCACCGGTCCGACGCGGCATGATAGTCTCAGCCGACGGCATCGGCCTCGCGCACCGATGAGTTGGCGCGCATCGCCTGCGCTGCAGCGACCATTGCGATCAGCGCCGGGCGAACCTCTTCCCATTTCCGCGTCTTGAGCCCGCAGTCGGGATTCACCCAGATTTGCTGCGGCGGCACATGTTGGCCAGCAAGCGTAAGGAGATCGGCCATCTCGCTAACCGCCGGGATGCGCGGCGAGTGGATGTCGTAAACGCCGGGCCCCACCTCGTTCGGATAGGCATAGGTGGCGAAGGCACCGAGTAATTCCATCTGCGATCTTGCGGTCTCGATCGAGATGACGTCGGCGTCCATCGCCCCGATGGCGCGGATAATGTCGTTGAATTCCGAATAACACATGTGGGTGTGGATCTGCGTGTCGTCGCGGACGCCCGATGCGGCGATGCGGAAGCTTTCGACCGCCCAGTCGAGGTAATGCTGCCACTCGCCGCGGCGAAGCGGCAGGCCTTCACGGAGCGCCGCCTCGTCGATCTGGATGATCGCGGCGCCGGCCGCCTCGAGATCCTGCACCTCGTCGCGGATCGCCAGTGCGATCTGCCGACAGCTTGTTTCCCGTGGCTGGTCGTCGCGGACGAACGACCAGTTGAGGATGGTCACCGGGCCGGTGAGCATGCCTTTCATCGGCCGTTCGGTCTGCTCCTGCGCATAGCGCCACCAGTCGACGGTCATCGGCGCTGGGCGTGAGACGTCGCCATAGAGGATTGGTGGGCGGACGCAGCGCGAGCCATAGCTTTGTACCCAGGCGGCGCGGGTGAAGGCGAAGCCGGCGAGCTGCTCGCCGAAATATTGCACCATGTCGTTACGCTCGAACTCACCGTGGACGAGGACGTCGAGGCCGATTTCCTCCTGCCACCGGATCGCGGCGCGCGTTTCGGTGCGGAGATACCGGGCATAGGCCGCGTCGTCGATCTCGCCCTTGAGATGCGCGGCGCGGGCTTTCCGCACTTCCGGGGTCTGCGGGAAGGAGCCGATCGTCGTCGTCGGATAGGCTGGCAGGGAAAGGCGCGCTTGCTGGACTTCACGGCGGGCGGCGAAAGGCGAGGCGCGCCGCGCGGCGTCTTCGTCGAGTCCGGCGAGGCGCGCCGCGACCGCAGGATCGTGGATCTTCGGCGAGGTCTGGCGGGCGACCGCGGCGATCCGTGACGCCGAGAAGGCGGCGAAGCTGGCGTCCTCGCCCTCGTTCAGCGCCTTGGCAAGCGCGGCCAATTCCTCGATCTTCTGCGCCGCGAAGCTCAGCCATTGGGCGATTTCGGGATCGAGCGCGGTTTCGAACGCAAGATCGACCGGGACGTGGAGCAGCGAGCAACTGGGTGCCAGGATGAGGTCGCGCTGGCCTGCCAGATCCTTGAGGCGCCAGTAGAGATCGGGAAGATTGGCGCGCCAGACGTTGCGGCCGTCGATGACGCCGAGCGAGAGCAGGACGTGCTGCGGCAGCTTCTTCAACACGGGTTCGAGCTGCCCGGGAGCCCGGACGAGGTCGAGATGGAGGCCGTGGACAGGAAGCCCTGCGACAAGGTCGAGGTTGTCGCCGAGGCCGCCGAAATAAATGGTCAGCATCAGCTTCGGCCCGCTGGTGGCGAGGCGGGCATAGGCACGCTCGAACGCCGTGCGCTGCTCGTCGGTCAGGTCGAGGACGAGGCAGGGCTCGTCGATCTGCACCCATTCGGCGCCGGCACCGGCAAGGCGACCAAGGATTTCGGCGTAGGTGTCGAGGAGGCCGGGCAGCAGCGCCAGCGGTTCGACCGCCTTGCCCTTGGCGAGCATCAGATAGCTGACGGGGCCGAGGAGAACGGGCCGCGTCGGATAGCCGAGCGCTTTTGCTTCCGCAAATTCGTCGAAAATCTTGGTCGAGGCGATGCGGAACGTCTGGCCGGCGGTGAGTTCGGGGACGAGGAAATGATAGTTGGTGTCGAACCATTTGGTCATTTCCATCGCCGTGGTGTCGGCGGCGGCGTGGGTGCAGCCGCTGTGGCCGGCATCGGCCTGCGAACCGCGGGCCATGGCGAAATAGAGGTCGGGGTCGACGGTGTCGCCGTCCCAATCGTAGCGGCGCGGTACGGCGCCGATCAGGGCGCTGGTGTCGAGGACATGGTCGTAGAGCGAGAAGTCGTTCGACGGCAGGATATCGGCGCCAAGCGCCTTTTGCCGGGCCCAAGCCGAAGCGCGGAGGCCTGCGGCGGCAGCACGGAGGTCGGCGAGCGACGATTTGCCGGCCCAATAGCTTTCGAGGGCATGCTTGAGCTCGCGGCGGGGGCCGATGCGGGGAAAGCCGAGGGTGGCGACGCGGACAGTCATTCTTCAAACACCTTGCAAGGGGCAAGGCGCCGGTCAGACGGGCAGGCACGGACAAGTGCACCCCAAAGCAAGGCGGGGCCGGCACAGGCGTGCATGCGGCCTGACCGGACACCCCGCCGGAGGACGTATCTGACGAGGCAGGTCTCCTGGCTCACGGATCGACGCGGCGGTCTGGCCTTCCCGGTCCCTTGCCGGACCAGTGACACGTAGCGACCGCCGCTCACCGCTTACAGTTGCGGGGGCAGCGCCGGTTTTGCACCGGCTTCCCGTCTTAGCTCCTTGCCCGCAAAGCGGACGCGGAGAACCTCGACAGGCTGAAGCATAGCCTGTCGCCCTTCGCTGTCAAGTCACATATAAAGATTTCTTTATATCGTGTTTCCGCTCCTACAATGCCACCGCCAGCGTCGCCCCGGTCGCCGCGACGATGGCGAGCAGGATCGCCGCTTTCGCGCCATATTCGGCGAGGAATCCCGCCGGCCGGGCGGCAAAGGGCGGTTCGTCGTCGAGCGCCGGCCAGAGGGCGTCGGCACCGGCGTCGGGGTGCGCGGGCACCGCAGCGGCGGGGGCATGCGGGCGCGGCGGGCGTCCGGCGGGCGAGGCGATGCCGGGGCCGCTGATCCCACTGGCGAGGACGAGCTTTTCGAACGCCACCGCCATCTTCTCGCGCCCCAGATATTCCTCGATCGCAGCGCGCGCCGGGTCGGGCCCGACGGGGGCGGGCAGCGCGGCGACGGTGCGCTCGATCTCGCCGTCGAGCGCGTGGAGGCGGTCGATAGCCTCGATGATCCGTTGCCGGTCGCCGCTTTCCATCGCCAGTTCGAGGCGGGTGAGCGACAACATGCCGGCGCGGCAATATTGCAGGCCCCAGAACATCCCGGCCGCGTCCGGATTCGCGGGATCGACCGGCACGGCGGGGCGGGCGCCCGCGGCGGGGGGCGTATATGCGTTCACGATGCTTACTCCATCAGCCAACCCCTGCCACCGCGCCTAACGCCAAAGCGGCAGCGGGCGATACGGCGATCCGGTCAGGCGTGGGCGCGCTGCGGCGGGCCGGGTTTAGCTGCCCGCGATATCCTTCCCCATGCGGATCATCGGCACCGCGACGCCGTCGGCGCCCGGGGTGTCGACATGCTCGATCGGGGTGTAGCCGCAAGCGCGGTAGAGCGGTTCGCCTGACAGCGTCGCCATCATCTCGGCGCGGCGAAAGCCCGCGGCGCGCGCGGCGTCCTCGCACAGTGTCATGATCATCCGCCCGACCCCGCGGCGGGTGAAGTCGGGGTGGGTGTACATCGCCCGGATGCGCGCCGCGTCGACCGCGGGGTCGAGCGGCGCCGGGTCGCGCAAATCCTTGCTGTGGTCGCCGCCATAGAGCGTCGCGCGATGCGACCAGCCGCCGCAGCCCGCGATCTTCACCCCGTCGGGCCCCGCTTCCTCGATGACGAAATAGGTGCCGTCGGCGATGAGCTGGGTATCGAGCCCCATCACCGCGCGGCTGGCGGCAATCTGCGCTGGGTCCAGAAAGCCCTGCTGCAACTCGGCGATGGCGCGCGCCATCACCGCACGTAGCGCGTCGAGGTCGGCGGGGGTGGCGAGGCGGTGAGTCAGCATGGCGCCGGTATAAGCCCGACGTCAGCGCCGTCCAGCGCCCGCAAGCCCCAGAAATGCTGGGGGTTGGGGAAGCGGCATGTTCGTGCGCAGCCCTGCGCGATCCTCCCTGTCGTGTAGCGATGGGGAGGGGGACTACGAAGTGGTGGAGGGGCTGACTTCTACGCGCCGTTGGCGGCTGACAATATCGCCCTAACACTCGCCGTCGCGACGTCGGTGTCCAGCCCGCAGCCGAACAGGCTTTTCCCGTCCGCCGTGCGGCACTCGACATAGGCCGCGGCCTGCACATTGCTGCCCTGGCCGATCGCGTGCTCGCTATAATCGACGATGTCCATCACCGGGCCGCCGCTTTCGCTGAGCGCCGCGATGACGCTCGACATCAGGCCGTTGCCGCGGCCGCTGACGCTGCGCGGGGTGCCGTCGATGGTGAGCTTGCCGGCGAAGATGCGGTCGGCGCCCGAGTGGGTTTCGGACCAGTCGACGAGCTGGAAGCGTTTGGCTTCGGTCGCCAGATACGCGCCCTCGAAGGCGTGCCAGATATCCTCGGCGCCGAGTTCGCGGCTCGTCTGGTCGGCCAATGCTTGTACGACATGGCTGAAGCTCGCCTGCATCTTCTTGGGCAGTTTCAGGCCCTTGTCCTGTTCGAGCACCCATGCGACGCCGCCCTTGCCCGACTGGCTGTTGACGCGGATCACCGCTTCATAGCTGCGGCCGAGGTCGGCGGGGTCGATGGGCAGATAGGGGACTTCCCAGCGCTCGTCATTCTGGCGTTCGCGCGCGGCGAAGCCCTTCTTGATCGCGTCCTGATGGCTGCCCGAAAAGGCAGTGTAGACGAGCTCGCCGCCATAGGGGTGGCGCGGGTGGACGGGGAGCTGGTTGCAATATTCGACCGTCTGGATGACCTCATCGATGTTCGAGAAGTCGAGTTCGGGGTCGACTCCCTGCGTGTACATGTTGAGCGCGATGGTGACGAGGCAGGTGTTGCCGGTCCGCTCGCCATTGCCGAACAGGCAGCCCTCGACGCGGTCGGCGCCCGCGAGCAGGCCGAGCTCGGCCGCCGCGACGCCGGTGCCGCGGTCGTTGTGGGTGTGCAGACTGATGATCGCGCGGTCGCGGTTCGGCAAATTCTTGCAGAAATATTCGATCTGGTCGGCGTAGATGTTCGCCGTCGAGGCCTCGACCGTCGCGGGGAGGTTGAGGATGATCGGCTTGTCGGTCGTCGGCTGGAGGATGTCCATCACCGCTTCGCAGCAGGCGATGCTGAAATCGAGCTCGGCAGTCGAGAAGGTTTCGGGGCTGTATTCGAAACGCCAGTCGGTGCCGGGCAGGCGCGCGGCATTGTCGCGGAGCTGCTTTGCGCCCTCGATCGCGATCTGCTTGATCGCCGGCATGTCCATGCCGAAGACGATCTTGCGCCACGCCGGGCTGACCGCGTTATAGACGTGGACGATCGCGGTTTTCGCGCCTTCGAGGCTGTCGAAGCTGGTGCGGATCAGGTCGGCGCGCGACTGGGTCAGCACCTGCGGGGTGACGTCGTCGGGGATGCGGCCGTTCTTCACGAGCCCCGAGATGAAGTCGAATTCGGTCGCGCCGGCGCTGGGGAAGCCGACCTCGATCTCCTTGAACCCGCAGCGGACGAGCAGGTCGAAGAAGCGCGCCTTTTTCTCGGCATCCATCGGGTCGATCAGCGACTGGTTGCCGTCGCGCATGTCGGTGGAGAGCCAGATCGGCGCACTCGTGGTGACGCGGCCGGGCCATTCGCGGTTCGCCAGGGGAACCTGCGGGAAGGCGTTATACTTGACCGAGGGGTCGCGGAGCATGGGCATGGGTGTGGTCTTCTTCTGCTGTCGGTTGCGGTGCTTGTCGATCGGAACCCTTGAGCGGGTGGCCGCGACTAGCGCGCAGCCAGTGTCACGCCCAAGGGCGTGTAAGTCGCAGAAGAAGAAGGGCGTTGGAGCGCATGGCGACGCTATTGGTTCAAAATGTCGCGCTTGGCAAGGGGGAAGACCAAAAATGTCGCCGGACCGCGAAACGGGGTCGCGGCCCGGCGAAGTCAGGGGTTATGCGGTTGGGTCAGGCGGCCTCGTCCTCGGCGACGTCGTCCTCTTCGTCCCAGGGCTCGTAGACTTCTTCCTCGAACATATTGTCGACGGCGTGGACGCGGACGCCGATGCACCAGTCGGCGAGCGGGCCTTCCCATGCGGCCTCGACCTCGGTCAGCGCGTCGGCCGCCGCATCCGACGGGCGGTCGCCGACGAGATCGAAGTCCTGAAAACCGTCCTCGGGCGGGGTGATATAGACATGCGCGTCGAGCCGGACGGCGGTCCAGCCCGCGGTCGGGGCGAGCCCCTCGACCTCGACGGTCAGCACGGGATTTTCCTCGTCGCCGCTGATCGCGGCGTTCACTTCGACAATTTCGCGTACCAGTTCGCTCATCGCCTTCACTCCTGTCGGCTGGGGTCGCCCGACAGGTAGCGGAGTCGTGTGACAGATTGGGGTGCGGCTAGCCCGCTACCTTCACCCAGCCGACCGCCGGATCGTCGAAATCGATGACGTCGCCGAGCTCCCAGACATTGGGATAGCCATAGCCGACGAGGTTGATGAAGGTCTGGATATTGAGCGCGAGGGCGCGCGACTTCATCGGCACCGGGGCGCGGTTGTTGGCGAAATTATTGTTGCAATAGATGAGGATCGGCCGGTCGGGGTTGGCGCCGATCACTGCGGCGAGGCTGTCGGCGGTGAAATCGGTGAGCGGCAGGTTGACCGCGCCCGCGATGTGCCCGGCGGCGAAGGCATCCTTCGAGCGCGCGTCGAGGAGGAGAACATCGGGCTTTGCGGCCTCGGCCTTGAAGCGGTCGAAGGGGAGCAGGCGCGCCGCGCGCTCGGGGGCGACGCTGGCGGTGAGCTGCTGGAAGGCGGGGTAGTCTATCTGGGGATTGGCTTGCGCCAGCGCGGGGGTGGCGGCGAGCGCGAGAGCGAGAAGCAGGGTGCGGCGCATGATGGTTCCTCCCGATGATGGCGGGGAGGTTAGGCGGGGGTTGCTGGATAGGGGATGAATGCCCCTCCCCATCGCTGCGCGACAGGGAGGATTGGAGTCTTACTGCTTCTCGAACGCCGCGTGGATTTCGAGTTCGACTTCGTCGCTGACCATCGGGATGCCGTAGGCGATGCCGAAATCGCTGCGTTTGATCTTCGTTTCGGCCTGGAAACCGACGGTTTCCTTCTTGTTCATGCCGGTGCCGGCGCCGTGGAAATCGACGTCGAGCGTCACGGGCCTGGTCACGCCGTTGAGGGTGAGGTTGCCGGTGACCTTTGCCTCGTCGCCGTCGTCGTCGAGGGCGACGCTGGTCGAGACGAATTTGGCGTCGGCGGGCGCGGCGCCGAAGAAATCGGGCTTGCCGCCGTCCTTGCCGGCGCGCAGCAGATGGGCCGTGAGGCCGGCGTTGGCGGTCGTGACCTTGGCGACCGGGATCGTCACATCGACCTTCGCGGCAGCGGGATTGGCGGGATCGAGGACGAGCGTACCGGTCACGTCGCCGAAGATGCCGGTATATTTGCTGAAGCCCAGATGATCGACTTCCCAGACGACCATCGTGTGCGCGGAATCGGCCGCGTACGTGCCCGCCGCGACGCGTGTCTTGTCGGGCTGGCCGGGAACCTGCGGCGCATTCTGCGCGATGACGGGAACCGCGACGGCGGCAGCGAGAGCGACGAGGGGGAGGACAAGGCGCATGACGAACTCCTGACTGGGGGAGGTGTCAGGCTAGGCTGGCGGACGGCGCGGCGTCAATCCTTGCCCTGCTGCTGCGCATAGAGGCGCCGTTCCTCGAACCACTGGCGGATCGCCGCGGCGGTGCAGCCGGTGAAGCCATAGCTGCCCACCGCCGAGCAACTGTTCGGGCGCGTCGTGCGCGCGATGCTGTCATAGCCCTCGACCGCCGAGGCCCAACTGCCGCCCATCGGCGCGTCGTCTTCCTTGAGTTCCTCGCGCAGCGGCTTGGGGACGCGGTAGCGTTCGGTCTCGGGTTCCTGCGCGCAGACGACGATCTCGTCGCCCGACGATTCGGGGCACTGGTCGGCGCCATAGGTGATGAGGAAGGAGAATTTGTCGGGCGGCTCTGCTGATTGCGCAAGGCTGGGGTCGGCGTGCGCCGGGGCGGCGAATGCCGTAGCCGCGAGTAGCGGGAAGAGGAGGCGGGCAGGCATTTTCATCGTCGTTCGTCATTCCCTCGCACCGTCCCCTGAGGGCCACGCTAGCCCGGCCAGATGAACCTAAGCCGAACTTAGGATGCAAATCGGGTAGAACAAGACGGGCGACCTCAACGGCTTACCCCCACGAGTGATTGGCGAGCGTCGAAAACCAAAGTCCCCGGCCGCAGGATGCGCCGACCGAGGAAGCTGCGCCCCTCTCTTGTCCGAGAGGGGCGAGCAGGGTGTCAGCCGAAGATGTCGCTATGGCCGCCCTTCGGATCGGGACCGAACCGGTTCGGTCCAGGCGTGCCGTCGATGCACATGAAGATGAAGACGATGATCCCGCCAACATAGGGAATGAAGCCGAGCAGGTAGAACCAGCCCGATTTATCCTGATCGTGGAACCGGCGCACGGTCACCGCGATCGATGGAATGATCGTTGCGAGCACGAGAAGTATGAGCGGGATGATGACGATCATGCTCAACCCGGTTTCCCCGCTGTCGCTGAATCCGCCCAATATGCCCGCGACGATCACGAGCGCGAAAGCGATGATCGTGACGAAGAGCGTGAACATCCAATATTCCATGCGCTGCGACCGGCCGTTGAAATCGGCGTAGCGCTTGAACGGCATAAGCATCCATTCCATGAATTTTCCCCCATTTCTGCGCCATCGGAGAAATGCCAAGTCATCGCCCCATGACGTATGACAAGGCTACCATGTTTGTTCGCCATCACAAGTCATTGATCGTCGGATATTATTGCAGATTGTCACGCGATGCTGTCGATGACCTTGTCGAGTGAGGCCCCGATCGTATCCCACACCTGCGCCAGCTCGTCGGGTGCGATGCAATAGGGCGGCATCACATAGACGCTGTTGCCGAGCGGACGGAGGAGGACGCCATAACCGCGAGTAGCGGGCAGACATTTGCATCGTCGTCGTCATTCCCGCGCACCGTCCTCTGAGCGAAACCAAGAGAGTGGCGCGCCGGATTGTCGGCAAAGGCTGGGGCGGCAATCCCCTATGAACCGGCACGCATCGGGATGTCGCGGACGTTCCGGCATATTCGGCAAAGCTGTGAGGCGGCGTATCGAGCCGTCGCCCTTGAAAAGCAGGGAGGCCGGTCCCATATCTCATTTATCGCGGGCTTCTTTTTGCATGCCTGTGGCTGAGAGACATTCGTGCTCCCGCAAACGGGAGCAGACATGGATCTCAATCAACTTCTCTATCATCACCAGATGGCGCTGATGGCGGTAAGCCAGGCCAGGCGCGACGGTCATCTGCTGCCGAGTTTCGACCTGCCGCGCTATTATGCAAAGCGGATCAACGAATATCGCGAACGCCGCGGGCTCGAGGACGGTTTTGCTGCGGTAGCCGAGCAGCCCGACGGTGGTCCAAAGGCCGATCCGCCGGTTTCCGAACCCGCGACAGATTACCCGGTTTTCGTTGGCGATACGCTGATCGCCGAACTGCTCGTCAACGAGGCGCTTGCGATGTCCGAGGAGGAAAGGACATCCTTCGGCCTCAACGACGTTGTCGGCCGCCTTGCCGAGGTGCAGGAGGACATCTGGATTATCGGACGCGATATTTACCGCGCGCTTGGCCTCGATGAAGACAAGCTGGCCATGCTCGCCGCCAAATTGCCCGTCGTCTCGCCCGATCTGCCCCGCGACGACGTGGTGCATCTCCAGCCATTCCGGTCGCAACCGGAAGCGGGCATCGTCCACACCTATGCCGAACAGTTCCGGGTTGGACCATTTCGATATTCGACCATCGATGAGGCGCGCGCTGCGCTCCGGCGCCAGCATTCCGGTGGCGGAACGGAAGGGAATCAGGCCAATGACATCTGATCAGGACAAGCCCGGCGCCACCCCGGCGAGCGCTCGCAAAAGCCCGTTTCGGCGAAATCGCTGGGTCACGCCGCTTGCGCCGGAAGGGGCGCGGCGGCAGGGCGCGATCAGCGCGCTGGCTTTCCGGCTGCTCGGCGGGCGCGATCCGGCGCTCGACTTTCTCAACACGGAAGACGCCGCTCTGGGTGGGCGTCCCCTCGCCGTCGCGACGCAAAGCGAGGCGGGCTATGCGAACATCGAACGGGAAATCCATGCGCGATCCGTTTTTCCCGGCGCGACCCATGGAGGATGATGGCGAAGGTGCGGGCCATATTGTGCGATGCTGGTTCGAGTGGGAGATCGACGGCCTTGCGCGAAAGGTCATCCTTGTCGTCGAAACCGATCTCCCGATGCAGCCCGACGAAAACGGTTACGAACCGATCGCGCTCGACGAACTTCGCGCCGCGGCGATCGCCCGATCGCGCGCTTCCCCCGGTGCCATCGACCGGATCCGCATCGTGCCGGTTCGCTATTAGCCGTCCCGGACAAGAGCATCGGACTTCTGCATATGGCCGATTATGAGATTATCGCCGTTCGCGAAGCCGCCGGTAACGGCCGGACGCACCACATTGCTGCGGTCAAGGTTGGCGAGAGCCTGTTCCTCGCGGATCAGATCGTCGACTGGATCACCGCCGGGACACACCGTTTCTGGGTGTGGTTTCATAATGAAGAGGTCGATGTCATCGCGAGGGAGCAAGGCTCGTCGCGACGCTATTATTTGACGATAGCGGGCGGAAGTTTTCCGCCCGTCGCGATGCTGTCGCTCCCCCGGTTTTGAACGGAGTGGCTCGGCGAATTACAGCGCGTCGAGTGAGGCCCTGATCGTGTCCCACACCTGCGCCAGCTCGTCGGGGGCGATGCAATAGGGCGGCATCACATAGACGCTGTTGCCGAGCGGACGGAGGAGGACGCCGTGGTCGCGGGCGAAGGCGATCAGGCGCGGCGCGAACGTCGAGAGATAGCCGTTGTCGGGGACCACGATGTCGACCGCAGCGATGGTGCCGAGGCGGCGGGGGTTCTGTGCGCGCGGATCGGCGGCGAGCAGCGCGAGATGCGCGGCCTGCGCGTCGGCGAGCGCGTCGATGCGTTGCTGCACCGGCTCGTCGCGCCAGATTTCGAGATTGGCGTTGGCGGCGGCACAGGCGATCGGGTTCGCGGTATAGCTGGACGAATGATAGAAGGTCCGGGCGCGGTCGGTCGAATAATGGGCGTCGAAAATCGGATCGGTGCAGAGGGTGACCGCGAGCGGGATGGCGCCTCCGGTCAGTCCCTTCGACAGGCAGGCGATATCGGGGATGACCCCCGCCTGATCGCAGGCGAAGCGGGTGCCGGTGCGCCCCCAGCCGGTCATCACCTCGTCGGCGATGAACAGGACATTGTGGCGCGCGCAGATGGCGCGCATCTCGGCCAGCACCCATGCGGGGTAGATCAGCATGCCGCCGGCGCCGAGGATGAGCGGTTCGACGATGAAGGCGGCCGGTTTCTGTGAGCAAGCCGCTTCGAGGGCGTCGAGGGTCGCCTGTACCTGCCGCTCGTGCGGAAAGGGGATGGTGCCGACGTCGAACAGCAGCGGCTGCCAGGCGCGGTTGTAGACGCCGCGTTCGCCGACCGACATCGTGCCGATGGTGTCCCCGTGATAGCTGTGTTCGAGGACGAGGATGCGGTGGCGCGGCTCGCCGATATTATACCAGTAGCCGAGCGCCATCTTGAGCGCGACCTCGACGCTGGTCGAGCCTGAGTCCGAGAAGAAGGCGCGGGTGAGCGGGGCGGGGGTGATGCGGATCAGTTCGGCGGCGAGCGTTTCGGCGGGCTCGTGCGTCCAGCCGGCGAAGATGAGCTGGTCGAGCTTTTCGGTCTGGGCGCGGATCGCGGCCATGATGCGCGGGTTGGCGTGGCCGTGGGTGGTGACCCACCAGCTCGATATCGCGTCGATCCAGCGATCGCCGGCGGCGTCGTAGAGACAGGCGCCCGCGGCGCGGTCGATCAGCGGGATCGGGTCGCCGAGGCCGTGCTGGGTGAAGGGGTGCCAGACGGGGGATTGATGAGTCTTCGTCATGTTTTTCGGTCCGTGCTCCCCGGCGAAAGCCGGGGTCCAATGCAACACTTCCATGGGCCCCGGCTTGCGCCGGGGATCACGCGGGATCAGGCGAAATCTGCCGGGTCGAAGTTGGCAGTAAAAGCGGCGGCGAGACTTTCGGGCGTGAGCGGATCGACCACCGGCAAACGCCCGAGCCGCCGCACGCCGCCGATGTCGGCAATAATCGCTTCGCTGTCCTCGACCGCATCGCGGAGGAAAGCGACGCCGTGGATCGGTACGCCGCGCGCTTTCAGCGCCTCGATTGTCATCAGGCTGTGGTTGATCGTGCCGAGGCTGGTGCGCGCGCAGACGATCACGGGGATTTGCCAGCGCGCGAACAGGTCGGCGTAAAGGATCGACCGGGTGACCGGGACGAGCGCGCCGCCGGCGCCTTCGACGAGCAGGTCGCCGTCGGGCGGGATCAGCCGGTCGGAGTCGATGGTGACGCCGTCGATTTCGGCGGCAAGGTGCGGCGAGGCGGGGGTGACGAGGCGATACGCCTCGGGATGGACGCGCACGCCCGCGAGGCGGGCGACAGCTTCGCTGTCGGTCTCTTCCTCGAGGCCCGACTGGATCGGTTTCCAGTATGGCAGCGCCAGCGCCCCGGCGAGCGCGGCGGAAAAGACGGTCTTGCCGATGCCGGTGTCGGTGCCGGTGACGACGAAACGGCGGGTCATGCTGTCGCCATTGCCGCCGCTAGCGTGTCCAGCATCGCGTCGATCTCTGCCTCGCCGACATTGAGGGTGATCGCGATGCGCAACCGCGCGGTGCCCTGCGGCACGGTGGGCGGGCGGATGCCGCGGACGTCGAAGCCCGCCTGCTGGAGCGCGCCGGCGATGCGCATCGTGCGCGCATTGTCGCCGATGACGACGGGCAGCACCTGGCTGCCGCTGGGCGGCAGGCCGAGCGCGGCGAGGCGCGTTTCGGCATGGCGGACGAGCGATAGCAGGCGCGCCTGCCGTTCGGGCTCGGTCGCGACGATTTCGAGCGCCTGGCGGACGAGCCACGCCATCAGCGGCGACGGCGCGGTCGAGAAGATGAAGGGGCGGCCGCGGTTGACGATGAAGTCGCGGACGATGTTAGGGGCGCAGAGCAGCGCGCCTTCGACGCCGAGCGCTTTGCCGCAGGTGTGGAGGGTGACGAGATTGTCGCGGCGTATAAGGGCGTGCGCGAGGCCCTGTCCGGCGGGGCCGTAGACCCCTGTCGCATGCGCTTCGTCGACGACGAGGACGGCATCGTGGCGGTCGGCAACGGCGGCGAGCTCGGTCAGCGGGGCGCGATCACCGTCCATCGAATAGAGGCTTTCGACCGCGATCCACGGCGTCCCGGTGCCGCCCGCGGCGCGCCATGCGGCGATCGCATCGTCGAAGGCCTGCGGATCGTTGTGCGCGGCGGCGACGTGCGCCGCACGGCCGAGCTTCATCCCGTCGTGGGCGCTGGCGTGGATCAGCTCGTCATGGACGATCAGGTCGCTGCGCTGCGGCAGCGTCGCGAAAAAGGCGGCGTTGGCGGCGAAGCCGGTCGGGAAGAACAGCGCCGCTTCGTGGCCGTAATGGCGCGCGGCGTGCACTTCGAGCGCTTCATGTTCGGCATGATTGCCGCGGAGCAGGCGCGAACCGCCCGATCCGGCGGGGAGGCCCTGCGCGATCCCGGCGGCGAGCGCGTCGCGGAGGACGGCGGAGTTCGCGAGGCCGAGATAATCGTTCGAGGCGAAATCGACCCCGGCGCGCGGCGCGAGGATGCGGCGGCGATTGTCGGCGGCGAGCCCGGCGAGGTCGGCGTGATGCGCGGTGAAGGGCGTGGTGGTCATCCGGTGTTCTCTTTCGTCATCCGCGGCGCCCGGCCTGTCGCTCTGCAGCGGTCAGGCGGCGCGGCGGCGCAATCGGCGCGAGCGTGGCGGCGTCGAACAGGGCGCAGCGCCGGCGGGCGCCGGAAATCATGTCGCGGACCATGCGCGGGAAGAAGCGGCGCATCAACCGGCCTATGCTCATCTTCGGCAGCGCGCTCGTGTCGCCGATGCCGTCCTGTGTGAAGAGGTGGCCGAGCGGCGGGCCGAGCAGCGCGGCGCGCTCGCTCGGGTCGCAGGCTGCGACCTGCGTCGTGATATAGGGAATGCGGCCGTTGGCGTAGCTGTTGAACAGCGGCATGCCGCAGCAGGATGCATACCAGCGCAGCGTCGGTTTGTCGGTCATATGGACGCAGGCGAGCCGGTCGCGGCCGGTGTCGATCCGCATCCGCGCGCACCGCGACTGGTACAGCGAGGTGCCGCCATGCTCGTCGAGCACGCGCCCGGCGTGGCCGAGATAGTGCGTCAGATCCTGGCAGTCGGTGCAATGGCATATGACATGGTCGCCCTGATCGGGCCCGGCGCCGAGCAGCGTTCCGGAAACCGTCCCGCAAGCGCAGGCAAAGGAAAGGTCGGCGGCCATGGCCCCTCCCTAATCCTTTACCCGCGATTGCGAAAGCGACCCGAACGCGTCAGTTGACGTTCTTGTCGACCAGCTTGTTCTTGGCGATCCACGGCATCATCGCGCGCAGTTCGGCGCCGGTCTTTTCGATCGGGTGCGCGGCGGCGGCCTTGCGGCTCGCCTTCAGCTCGGGCTGGCCGGCCTGATTGTCGAGCACGAAGTCCTTGACGAAGCGGCCCGAGGTGATGTCGGCGAGGACGCGCTTCATCTCTGCCTTGGTCTCGTCGGTGATGATGCGCGGGCCGGTCTTGATGTCGCCGTACTCGGCGGTGTTCGAGATCGAGTAGCGCATGTTGGCGATGCCGCCTTCATAGAGCAGGTCGACGATCAGCTTGGTTTCGTGGAGGCATTCGAAATAGGCCATTTCGGGGGCATAGCCCGCCTCGACCAGCGTTTCGAAACCCGCCTGGATGAGGTGGGTGACGCCGCCGCAGAGCACGGCCTGTTCGCCGAACAGGTCGGTTTCGCACTCTTCCTTGAAGGTCGTTTCGATGATGCCGCTGCGGCCGCCGCCGACGGCCGAGGCATAGGAAAGGGCAAGCGCCTTGGCGTGGCCGTTGCCGCTGTTGCCGCTGGCTTCCTGTGCGACCGCGATCAGGCAGGGGACGCCGCCGCCCTTCTGATATTCGCTGCGCACCGTGTGGCCGGGGCCCTTGGGGGCGACCATGAAGACGTCGATGTCGGGGCGCGCCTCGATCAGGCCGAAGTGGATGTTGAGGCCGTGCGCGAAGGCAAGCGCGGCGCCGGGCTTCATGTTCGGGCCGAGGTCGTCGGCATAGATTTTCGCCTGATGTTCGTCGGGAGCCGCCACCATGATGACGTCGGCCCATTCGGCGGCGTCCTTGTTCGACAGCACCTGGAAGCCGGCGCCTTCGGCCTTTTTCGCGGTCGCCGAACCGGGGCGGAGCGCGATCGCGACCTCCTTCACGCCGCTGTCGCGGAGGTTCTGGGCGTGCGCATGGCCCTGGCTGCCATAGCCGAGGATGGCGACCTTCTTGCCCTTGATCAGATCCTGGTCGGCGTCGCGATCGTAATAAACCTGCATTGGAAACCCCTTCTAGTCCGATGGCCCCGCGCGGGGGTGAATTGATGTGGGAGGGTGGCCCCGGCATTCGCCGGGGTACGGTAAAATCCTAAAGCGCCTCCGCGCCGCGGGCGATGGCGACGACGCCGGTGCGGCCGACTTCGACCAGTCCGCATTCGCGCATCAGGGCGACGAAGCGGTCGACCTTTTCGCTGTTGCCGGTGATTTCGAAGATGAAGCTGCTGATCGTCGTGTCGACGACCTTGGCGCGGAAGACGTCGGCGAGGCGCAGCGCCTCGATCCTTTTGTCGCCGGTGCCCGCGACCTTGACCAGCGCGATCTCGCGTTCGACGTGCGCGCCATTGTCGGTGAGGTCGGTGACCTTGTGCACCGGCACGAGGCGGTCGAGCTGCGCGATGATCTGGTCGATGATCGGCGGCGGGCCGTTGGTGACGATGGTGATGCGGCTCAAGGCATGGTCCGAACTGATGTCGGCCACGGTCAGGCTTTCGATATTATAGCCGCGCGCGGTGAACAGGCCGGTGATCTTGGCGAGCACCCCGGCCTCGTTGTCGACGGTGATGGCGAGCACGTGGCGCTCGCCGGCTTCGGTCTTGATTTTCATGATGTTACACCAGTGCCTTGGCTTCGTCGTCCATCGTGCCGGTAACGTCGCTCGGCTGGAGGAGCATTTCGGTGTGCGCGGCGCCCGACGGGATCATCGGGAAGCAGTTGGCGAGCTTGGCGACGCGGCAGTCGACGATCACCGGCCCCGGCGTGTCGAGCATCGTCCGGATGCCCGCCTCGAGTTCGCCGAGCGTATCGATGCGCAGGCCCGTCCAGCCATAGGCGTCGGCGAGCTTCACGAAATCGGGCAGGCTGTCCGAATAGCTGTTCGAATAACGGCTTTCATAGGTCAGTTCCTGCCACTGGCGGACCATCCCCATCCATTCATTGTTGAGGATGAAGATCTTCACCGGCAGGCGGTACTGCGCGACGGTGCCCATTTCCTGGATGTTCATCTGGAGCGAGGCTTCGCCAGCGATGCAAATGACGAGGCGGTCGGGATTGGCGATCTGCGCGCCGACCGCGGCGGGGAAGCCGTAACCCATCGTACCGAGCCCGCCGCTGGTCAGCCAGCGGTTCGGTTCGGCAAAGCCGAAATGCTGCGCCGCCCACATCTGGTGCTGGCCGACCTCGGTGGTGACGATCGGGTCGCGGCCGCGCGTCGCGTCGAACAGCGCCTTGACCGCACGCTGCGGCATGATTTCGGCGTCGGCTTCCTTCTTTTCGGGAAAGTCGAGGCAGCGCGTCGCGCGCCAGCCGTCGACGCGGCGCCACCATTCGCCAAGGTCGCGCGCCTTGTGACCTGCCGCCTGCCAATCGGCGACGATCGCCGCGAGGGCGCGGCCGGCATCGCCGACGATCGCGAGGTCGACGGGCACGATCTTGTTGATCGAGCTCCTGTCGATGTCGATGTGGATCTTCTTCGAGTCCGGCGAGAAAGCGTCGAGGCGGCCGGTGACGCGGTCGTCGAAGCGCGCGCCGACCGCGATGATCAGGTCGGCGCGGTTCATCGCCATATTGGCCTCGTACGTCCCGTGCATGCCGAGCATGCCGAGCCATTTCTCGTCGTCCGACGGAAAGGCGCCGAGCCCCATCAGCGTCGAGGTAACCGGCGCGCCGGTGAGCGCGACGAGCTGGCGCAGCGCGGCGCTGGCGGCCGGACCGGCGTTGATCACGCCGCCGCCGGTGTAGAAGACCGGGCGTTCGGCGGCGGCGATCATCGCGACAGCGCGGGCGATCGCATCGCCGTCGGGCTCGACCTGCGGGCGATAGCTGTTGTGCAGGATATTTTCGGGCACGACATATTCGCCGGTCGCGACCTGCACATTCTTCGGGATGTCGATCACCACCGGGCCGGGGCGGCCGTGGGTCGCGATGTGGAACGCCTCGTGGAGGATCGGGCCGAGGCGTTCGGGGTCCATCACGAGATAATTATGCTTGGTGCAATGGCGTGTGATGCCGACCGTGTCGCATTCCTGGAACGCGTCGGTGCCGATCAGCGCGGTCGACACCTGCCCGGTCAGCACGACCATCGGGATCGAGTCGAGCAGCGCGTCGGTGATGCCGGTGACCGCGTTGGTCGCGCCGGGCCCCGAGGTGACGAGCACGACGCCGGGCTTGCCGGTCGAGCGCGCATAGCCCTCCGCCGCATGGGTCGCCGCCTGTTCGTGGCGGACGAGGACATGCTTGATCGTCGGATGCTTGTAGAGCGCGTCGTAAATCGGAAGGACCGCGCCGCCCGGATAGCCGAACACCGTGTCGACCCCGAGGTCGACCAGCGCCTGAACCACCATGTCGGCACCACTCATTTCCGTCACGACGAAACTCCTTCCAACACAAAAACGCAGCGCTTGTGCGCTGCAACAAGGTTGCGGGCAATAGGTGTATGATTCTATCCTGTCAACAGCTTTTCACGTAATATTATTGCTATTTCATTTATGTTATCGACCGATAATATCTCTTCATGGCGTGGCCAGCCCGCCGGAGGCTGGTGGCGGAACCACGTATATTGGCGCTTGGCATATTGGCGGGTCGCCGCCTGCGTCAGGTCGATCGCCTCGGCGCGGGTGATTTCGCCCGCCAGATGGCGTGCGATCTGCGGCACCCCGATCGCGCGCATCGCGGGCAGGTCGGGGTCGAGATGGCGCGCCAGCAGCGCTTCGACCTCCTCAACCGCGCCGCGCGCGAACATGTCGACGAGGCGCGTGTCGCAGCGGGCGCGCAGCCAGTCGCGCGGCGGCAGCAGGATGAAGGGGGTGAGGGCGATGGCGCCCGCGATGCCGCCCTCGCGCGCCTGTTGCCAGTCGGCGAGCGTCCGGCCGGTCGAGCGGATGACCTCGAGCGCGCGTGCGACGCGGGTGCGGTCGGCGGCGCCCAGCCGCGCCGCGGCGGCAGGGTCGGCGCTTGCGAGCGCGGCATGGGCGTCGGCGACCTCCAGCGCGCGCACCGCGTCGCGCACCGCCGGGTCGATTTCGGGCACCGGCGCGATGCCGTCGAGCAGGGTGCGCAGGTACAGGCCGGTGCCGCCGACGAGGATCGGAACCTTCCCCGCGGCATGCGCGTGAGAGATGATGTGGCGGGCCTCGTCGGCCCAGCGCGCGGCGTTATGCGCCTCGGCCGCGTCGACATGGCCGAAGAGATGGTGGGGCACGTCCGCCATCTCTTCGGTGGTCGGTCGCGCCGAGAGGATGACGAGGTCGGCATAGACCTGGCTGGCGTCGGCGTTGACGACGACCGCGCCGGGGCAGGCTTTTGCCAGCATCACCGCCAATGCGCTCTTGCCGCTGGCGGTGGGTCCGGCGATAAGCGCGACAGGCGGCAGGTCGCCGCGAAAGAATGAAGGAGATGCCATGTTCGTCGCAACGCTGATAGCAGCCGGGAAGCTGACGGGCGAGGTGGTCCGCGAGGCAATCGACCGGCTCGACGCGACGGAACATGATGTTGGGGCACCGCACTGGCTCGACGAGGGCGACGCCGCCGATATCGTCTTTCAGGGTAGTCTGGTCAGCGCGCGCGCCGAACTGGCGAAAATGGATCATGGTGCGCTCGACGTCGTCGTCCAGCCGCTCGGCGACCGCACCAAGAAGCTGATCATCGCCGATATGGATTCGACGATGATCACAGTCGAATGCATCGACGAACTGGCCGACTATGCGGGGCTGAAGCCGCAGATCGCGGCGATCACCGAACGCGCGATGCGCGGCGAGATCGATTTTGCCGCCGCGCTGGCCGAACGCGTCGGGCTGCTCGGCGGGATGGCAGAATCGACTTTGGTCGATTGCCGGATGGAGCGCGTGCGGCTGACCCGCGGCGCGCGGACCTTGATCCAGACGATGAAGGCGCACGGCGCATATTCGATCCTGATTTCGGGCGGCTTCATGCCCTTTGCCGGCCCGGTCGGCGAGGCGATCGGTTTCGACAAGATCGTCGCGAACGAGCTGGAGATCGCGAACGGCCGGCTGACCGGCAAGGTGCTGGAGCCGATCGTCGACAGCGCCGCGAAGCTGGAGACGCTGAAGGCCGAGGCGGCGAAGCACGGCCTGCCGCTCGCCGACACGCTGGCGGTCGGCGACGGCGCCAACGACATCCCGATGATCACCGCGGCGGGGCTGGGCATCGGCTATCACCCGCACCCGGCGGCGGGCGAAGCGGCGGCGGCGGCGATCCGGCATCATGATCTGACGGCGCTGCTTTGGGCGCAGGGTTATCCGCGGCGGTCGTGGGTGTTGGGGTAGGGGTTTCGGTGAGTGGCGTGGGAAGCGGACATTAAACTTTGTCGCTTACTCAAGCCTTTTCGGCGGTGAAGAGCGATGAGTTATGAAAAGATCAGCCCAATTGTATTTGGCGGGGGTGGTGCTGATCGCTCTCTCGTTGCTCGGCGCATGGTTGTTTCTGGCTGACAAATCCGCATCAAAAGCAAGCGACACTAAATCGGATCATGTATCGGCAATCGAGCAATCCGGCGTTCCCAATCAGTCGCAGCCGTCGCGACAAACAGCTTCACAGGCTAATAGGCCTCAGTCACTCGACTTTATGGTCCGGCAAGCCTCCACCGTGCGCCTTTTCATCGAAGGTGTGCCCTTTAAGGAACCGGTCAGCACGCAAAAATTGATCGATAATGTGAAAGGCATTTCGTTGACCGACGGTCAACGGGCTATTCTTGGGCAATCAATTCATAAAAAGCGCGCCACCGAAGAAGATCTTAGCAGCCTGCCGGGATGCTTCATTCCGCATCATTTTTTTCGTTTCTACGACGAAGAGGGCGTCGCGTTTGCTGAACTCTCAGTTTGCTACTGTTGCGGCGGGGCAAGACTTGAGGGGCCAGCGGCCGCTAAAATAATGGGCGACGCCGACTTCATCGAATTCGATTATGCGGCAGTAAAAAAAATGCTTCTAAGCATGAAGGTGCCGACAGACATAAACTGTTCGAAAAGCGCTAGATTCTAAGGTTGAGCGTCCGCAATCGGTCGATCTCAGACAGTCGTCACCCCGGACTTGATCCGGGGTCAACTACGCGGCGCCGGAGGCTGGGCCCCGGATCAAGTCCGGGGTGATGGATATCCTCCCTGTCGCGTAGCGATGGGGAGGTGGCAGCGCAGAGCGCTGACGGAGGGGCAAATGGCGCCAGCGTCGCGGCCCCTCCACCACCGCCTGCGGCGGCGGTCCCCCTCCCCACGGCTGCGCCGCAGGGAGGATTGGGTGAGCGTGATCACCCCGCCTGTCCTTATCCTCGCGGTGCGGCGAGGCGGGTGAAGGCGGTCCAGGTGCAGGCGGTCGCTTCGGCCGAATTGCCGCAGCCGGGGATCGGGAGGTAGCGGCGGAAGAGGGTGTCGCCGCGGCCGAGCGGTTCGAGATTTCGGAGCTGGTCCATCGTCTGGCCGCGATAGAAGGCGCGGACATAGCGTTCGCCCTTCGCATTGCTCACCAGCTCGAAGCCGAGCGCGCTGCCCGGCGGCACTTCGTCGGCGGGATAGCTCGGCACCCGCCAGTGGAGGTCGAAAAAGCCGCCGAGGTCGGCGACATTGGTGTCGTGGCCGGCGAGCAGGGTCAGCCGCGCGGGGCTGGTATCGCCAAGCGCCGCGACGATTTCGCCGACGATGGGTGCGGCGGCCGCGGCGGCGATATAGCCGGGGCGGTTGGCATAGCGGAACTTCAGCGGATGGAAGTGCAGCAACTGTTCGATCTCGGCGCGGCTGACGCGGCCCCAGCCGACCTGCTCCATCGGCATGCCTTCGAGATATTCGAGGAGCAGCGTCTGGCTGGCGGTCGAGCCGACGTCGAGCGGCCCTTCGAGATCGGGGCGGTCGTGCGGCTGCGCGATCAGCCGGCTTGGTTCGGCGACGAGCGGGCAGGCGGGGACGGCGCAGTTCAGGATCTTTGCGAGCAGGGTGAGTTCGCCGCGATGGCGTTCGGTGTCGGCGGCGAGCCCGCCCTCGGGCGCTTCGGCGAGCGAGGCGTCATAGGCGCGCTTGCCGTCGAACGACGCCGGCGCGCCGTCGAGGCCGTGAAAGATCGCATCGTCGTCAGAGCCAGCCGGATGCGCCACCTCGGCGGCGCAGCCGGGCATGAAGCCCGCGGCCCAGTTCCGCGCCGTGTCGATCGTCCGCTGCTTGTAGCTCGCCTTGAGCACGATGGTGCCGGCGGCGGGGCAGCCGCCGGGAAACAGGCCGCGGTCGCCGAACCAGAGGCGGTCGCTTTCGCCGAGCAGTCTGGCCCCGGCGCCGCCGCGCGGGGTGAGCAGGCCATAGTCGACCGGCCAGTCGGGCCAGCGCTCGTCCGAATAGCCGGGGGGGACGACCGCCGCCTTGGTCGGCGGGCGGATGCCGTGGCGCATCAGCATCACGACCTTTTCGAGCTTGAGCGGTCCCGGCGCGGCGGCGGAGGATGCGGCGCCGGTGCCGGGGGCAGGCGCCGCGCAGGCGGCCAGCAGCGCGGTCGACAGGAGGAATATCCGCTTCACTTCGCTCTCCTATTGGAATAAATATATCGACACATCGTATAACAGAAAATATGTTTCATCAATGGGCGGTTTTGCCGACACCCTTCTTCCCTTTCGTCATCCCGGCCTTCGCCGGGATGACGATGGAGGCGAGCGCTTTTGGCCTGAATTGCATGTCAGCGCGATGTCAGGGCCTGTGTGGCAAAAGGGCAGCATGAAAAAGACCCTCCTTATCGCGGCCGCAGTTGCCGCCTTCGCCATTCCCGCTTCCGCCTCGTTCGCCTATGGCGACAAGGACGACCGGGCCGACCAGCAGGCTGCCAGCGCGGCGCTCGCGCGCGGGGAGATCCTGCCGATTGCCCGCGTGCTGCAGATCGCGACCGGGCGCGTCCCGGGCGACGTGCTGAAGGTCGAGCTCGAGCGCGAAAAATTCGGCTTCAAATATGAGGTGAAAATCCTGACCGGAAGCGGCAGGGTGCGCGAGGTTGAAATCGACGCCAAGACCGGCCGGGTAATCAAGATCGAGGATGATTGATGCGTGCATTGGTGGTCGAGGACGATCCGGCGGTCGCGTCCGAACTGGTGCGCGGGATGACCGCGGCCGGCTTTGTCGTCGATCTGGCCGGCGACGGGCAGCAGGCGTGGTTCAACGGCGATGTCGAGGAATATGACGTCGCGGTCGTCGACCTTGGCCTGCCGCGGCTCGACGGGCTGTCGGTGATCAAGCGCTGGCGCGAGGCGGGGCGGAACTTTCCGGTGCTGATCCTGTCGGCGCGCGGCGAATGGACCGACAAGGTCGCCGGGATCGAGGTCGGCGCCGACGATTATATGGCCAAGCCATGGGCGATGGAGGAACTGGTTGCGCGGTTGCGCGGGCTGATCCGCCGCGCCGCCGGGCGGTCGAGCCCGATGCTGCAGGCGGGGCCGGTGCGGATCGACACGCACCGCATGACGGCGACGCTCGACGGCGCGCTGATCAAGCTGTCGCCGCTCGAATACCGGCTGCTCGACTATCTGGCGCATCACGCCGGGCGCGCGGTGCCGGCGACCGAGCTGTCCGACCATCTTTATGGCGACGCCGACGCCGAAAATACCAATGCGATCGAGGCGCTGATTGCGCGGCTGCGCCGCAAGCTGGGGGCGGGAACGATCGAGACCCGGCGCGGCTTCGGCTATCTGGTGCCGGCCGCCGTCGCGTGACCGGCGGTTCGCTCCGGCTGCGGCTGATCGCGGGGGCCGGGGTGGCGATCGCGGTCGCGCTGGTGGTCGCCTGGTTCGCGATGACCTGGCTGTTCAACGGCCATGTCGAGCGGCGCGTCGAGGACGAGCTGCTGGTGCAGGTGCGGCCGCTGCTCGCCGACCTTACCCTGTCGGGCGGGGTGCCGGTCGCGGGATCGGAGCCCGCCGACCCGCGCTTCGCGGTGCCCGCGGGCGGGCTCTACTGGCAGGCGTCGACCGGCGCCGGGACGATCCGCTCGGTATCCTTGTGGGACAGCCGCCTGCCGCGCGCCGCGACGGCGCCCGCCGATACTTGGCGGATGCGCCGCGCCGATGGCCCGTTCGGGCAAAGGTTGCTGCTGATGGAACGCGCGATCCGCCTCCAGCCGCAGGAACCGCCGGTGATCGTCCAGCTTGGTTACGACCTGGCCAAGCTGGCGCCCGCGCAGCGCGAGTTCGGGCGCGAGATGGCGCTGTTCATGGCGATCCTGTGGACCGTGCTGGCGCTCGCCGCCTGGGCGCAGGTTTCGCTGGGGCTGCGGCCGCTGGGCCGGGTGCGGCAGGAGATCGAGCAATTGAGCCGCGACGCTTCGGCGCGCCTCGGCGGTGCCTATCCGCGCGAACTCGCGCCGCTCACCACGTCGATCGATGCGCTCGCCGATGCGCGCGAGGCCGATCTGGTGCGGGCGCGGCGCCGCGCCGCCGATCTGGCGCACGGGCTGAAAACGCCGCTCGCGGCACTCGCGGCGCAGAGCGCGCGGATGCGCGAGGGTGGCGCCGCAGAAATCGCCGACGGGCTCGATTCGTCGATCGCCGCGATGCGCGCCGCGATCGACGGCGAACTGGCGCGGACACGGATCAGCCTGGTCCATGAAGGACGCAGCACCGTCGCGCTGCCGCTGATCGAGCGCATCATCGCGGTGATCGAACAGACCGAGGCGGGCGAGCGCGTCGCCTTTTCGCTCGCCTGCGCCGAGGATGCGACGCTGCCGCTGGCCAGCGACGACGCCGCCGAACTGCTCGGCCCGCTGCTCGAAAATGCGGCGCGCCACGCCCGCCGCCTCGTCCATGTCGCGGTCGAGAGCGGTGATGGCGCGCTGGCACTGGTGGTCGGCGACGACGGCCCGGGGCTCGATAGCGCGCAGCGCAGCGAAGCGATCCTGCGCGGCGCCCGGCTCGACTCGGGGGAGGAGGGACATGGCCTCGGCCTCGCGATCGCACGCGAACTGGCGGAGGCAACGCGCGGCGAACTGACGCTGTCCCGGTCGTCGCTCGGCGGGCTCGAGGTCCGCGTATCGTGGGCGTTATCCGCCTGAACTTCCTGTCAGCGTCATGTCAGGAAGGTGCGTTTGCGCCGCGTTGCCGCGCGGTTGGAAGGACCATTGTGCAAGATATATTCTATTTCTCTTGCAATATAGAATAATTGTGTCATTATTGTCATCAACGAGTGCGGCAGAGGAGCCGTGCCGGGGAGGAGAGGCAGTAAATGACACGGTTCGGACGGGCGCTTTTGCTCACGACATGTCTGGCGGTTCCGGTTGCGGGCGCCTGGGCACAGGATACGGCAGGCGACGACGACACGATCGTCGTCAGCGGCCGCCGCGCCGCCGATCGCGCGGCGCTGGAGACGAAGCGCAACACCGACACGCAGGTCGACGAAGTGCGCGCCGACGACGTCGGCCGGCTGCCCGACCAGAATGTCGCCGAAACGCTGCGCCGCCTGCCGGGCCTCAGCGTCGCCAACGATCAGGGCGAAGGGCGTTATCTGACCGTGCGCGGCGTTTCGCCCGACCTGCTCAACGTCACGCTGAACGGCCAGACCGCCGCCGCGCCCGAACCCGACTCGCGGCAGGTGAAGCTCGACGACATCCCGTCGGCGCTGATCGGCGCGATCACCGTGTCGAAGACGCTGACCCCCGACATGGATGCCAACGCGATCGCCGGCGCCGCGAATATCGAGACGGTGTCGGCCTTCGATCGTCCGGGCACCTTCGGCAGCCTGCGCGGCGCCTATGGCAAATACGACCTCAACGGCAAGCATCCCTATGAACTCGACGCATCGATCGGGACGCGCTTTGGTCCCGACCGGCAGTTCGGCGTCGTGCTGGCGGTCAACTATTCGAACCGCGAGTTCGAGGCGCAGAACGTCCAGTCGGGCGGGAGCTGGGAAGAAGTGAACGGCCAGTTCATCCCGCTCGAACAGACGATCCGCGATTATCACACGCGGCGCCAACGCTATGGCGCGGTCGCCAATTTCGACTGGCGGCCGACCGACGCGGTGAAGACCTACGCCCGCTTCCTCTATTCGAAATACAAGGACAAGGAATCGCGGCCGGGCTTCACGATCGAGCTCGACGAGGACGAGATCACCAACCAGACCGCGGCCGGCGGCGATTTTGCCGAAGCCGATGTCGCGCGCGCGCTGCGCTCGCGGCAGGAGGATTCGGACACGCTGACCGGCTCGCTCGGCGGCGAGTTCGACCTTGGTCCGAGCTGGCTGCGCATCGAGGGTAGCTATACCCGCGCCAACAAGCGCGACCCGCATCGCGACGAAATCTCGTTCGAAGGCGAGGGCGTGTCGGGTTCGTACGACCTGTCGGACGGCATCCCGATCTTCCGCCCCGACGCCAGCGCGTTCGATCCGTCGATTTATGAATTCGACGAGACGAGCTACGAAAACCGGCGGGCGCGCGAGGATCTCTACCAGTTCCGCGCCGACTTCCGCACCCCGATCGCGATCGGCGACGACAGTTCGATCAAGGTCGGCGCCAAATATACCAGCCGCCGCAAGACCAACAATATCGAGGCGGCGGTCTATGACGGCTATGACGGCGACTTCACGCTCGACCAGGTCGAGGGCGGGTCGATCGGCAGCATCTTCAAGGGCCGCTATCCGTTCGGGGTCATCATCAGCCGCCCGAGCGCCGACGATTTCTTCGATTCCAATTTCGACGATTTCGAACTCGACGAGGAAGGCACCGTCGGCGACAGCCTGGCCGGCGATTACCTGATCCGCGAGAAGATCTTTGCCGCCTATGCGATGGCGACGCTGAAGATCGGCCAGTTCACGGCGATCCCCGGCGTCCGCATGGAGAAGACGAAGAGCAATTATGCGGCGAAGGCGGTGCTCGATTCCTCGACCGTCGACGACCTCGACAAGGATTACGACAGCTTCGGGTCGCAAAGCTATACCGACTGGTTCCCGGGGTTGAACCTGCGCTGGGACGCGACGCAGTCGCTGGTTTTCCGCGCCGCGGTGACGCGGGCGATCGGGCGGCCGAACTATGAGCAGCTCGCGCCGACGACGATCGTCAACACCGGCGATAACGAGGTCGAACAGGGCAATCCGGGCCTGCGGCCGCTGACCTCGACCAACTATGACCTTGCCGGCGAATTCTATATCGGCCGCAAGGGCATCGTCAGCGTCGCGGGCTTCTACAAGACGATCGAGAACCCGATCTACTCGGCGACGACGGTGCAGAGCGGCACCTTTGCCGGGCAGGACCTGATCGATGCGCAGGTGACGATGCCGGTCAACGCCGACAGCGCCTTCGTCAAGGGCGTCGAAATCAACGCGCAGACCGAACTCAGCTTCCTGCCGTCGCCGCTCGACGGGTTCAGCGTCGGGGGCAGCATCACCTTCGTCAAATCGCGCGCCAAGGGCATCCCCGGTCGCGGCGACGAGCGGCTGCCGCTCGCCAGTCAGTCGAACCGGGTGGCGTCGGCGTTCCTGTCCTATGAAAAGGGCGGGCTGTCGGCGCGCATCGCCTATACCTACCGCTCCGCCTATCTGCTCGAGCCCGGCGAGGATCGCGACACCGACCTGTATGTCGGCGCCTTCAATCAGTGGGATGCGCGCATCGGCTATGACATCGTCAAGCATGTCACGATCTTCCTCGAAGGATCGAACCTCAACGACGAGCCTTATCGTGTCTTCCAGGGCATCCCGTCGCGGATCGACGAGGTCGAGCGCTATGGCTATTCGGTGAAGACCGGGGTGCAGTTCAAATTCTGAGCTTTTGCGGGGGCCACTGGAAAAGGGGTCGGGGAAACCCGGCCCCTTTTTTGATAGGGGTGAGGGGGCTGTTTTGGGGTGGGGAGCGGACGTTCATGTTCGCATCAAATTCGCTACATCACCGGAAGGCGATTGATGTCGAAGATGTCGATCTGCCGCGTTTCAAACAGTGCGTTCAGTGCGTCGGCACCGTTGCGTTCCGCATACACCAATTCCGATTCCGAGATGGGAACCGCCATCAGCCATGTAACCGTACGCCCATCCAGATGAAGGGTTTTGGGGCCGTCATTCCAGAGAAAAGGTGCGACGAACATTACATGGGCTAGCGTTCTCGAAAGATCATACATTTGGAGCACGTCGTTGTGAATCGCTCCGGGCCGCATCGGCCAAGCATCTTTGATGACGTTAAAAGCGCAGGTAGCGAGAACACTTGAGAGGTCCGTCGTTGTTGCGCACGCGCCTATAATTTCAACTCGGAGGTCATTGCTAAATCCCAGGCTGTGTTCGGACAGCCCTAATGTCCCGAAAGCAGTCACGCCCATCCGCGGGCAGTCTGCACGTGTGGCAATGCCGACCCAATTTTCTTCGGGCTCGTCCCAATGTCGATGCACTTTGGGTTGGCCGCCGCCCCACGTTCGCGCCAATTCGCCTGCCGCCGACTTGGTATGTGAGGAGATCGTATCGTCGCGATTCATGCTTGAGCTTGGCACGGAAGCCGGACGTTCGCAATTCGGTCGTTTTCAGACATTCGTCACCCCGGACTTGATCCGGGATCCATTAGCGCGACGGTAGCTGTGGACCCCGGATCAAGTCCGGGGTGACGAATAAGGGAAATCCTTCCTGTGGCGCAGCCATGGGGAGGGGGACCGCTTGCAAAGCAAGGGGTGGAGGGGCTGCAACCTCGCGCCAATAGCCCCTCCGTCAGCGCTTCGCGCTGCCACCTCCCCACCGCCTTGCCACAGGGAGGATTTGCCGGCTTAGAGCAGCACGCGTTCGCCGGTTTGCGCCGATTGGGCGGCGGCTTCGGCGAGGGCGAGGGCGGCGACGCCGTCGCGGAAGTCGACCAGCGGGGAGGCGCCGTCCAATATGTCGGCGAAATGTTCGGCCTCACGCGCATAGGCGACGGCGTAGCGGTCGAGGAAGAAATTCTGGAAGCGGTCGGCGGCGGCGCCGTTCTCGCCCCAGGTCTCGACCGTCGTTTCGAGCTGGTTCTGGGCGCGGATCATCCCCGCCGACCCGAAGGCCTCGATCCGCTGGTCATAGCCATAGCCGCTGCGGCGGCTCGACGAGATGACGCAGAGGCGTCCCGACGCGGTGCGCAGGATCGTCTTGGCGGTATCCGCATCGCCCGCTTCGCCGATCGCGGGATCGACGAGGACCGAGGCGCTGGCGAAGACTTCGGTCACCTCTTCGCCGAGCAGCCAGCGCGCCATGTCGAAATCGTGGATCACCATGTCCTTGAAGATGCCGCCCGACACCTTGACGTAATCGACCGGCGGCGGCGCCGGATCGTGGCTGACGATGTGCAGCGTTTCGAGGTTGCCGACCGCGCCGCCGGCGAGGCGCGCCTGCAATGCCGCGAAATTGGGGTCGAAGCGGCGGTTGAAGGCGAGGAACAGGCGGGCGTCCAGCGCCGCGAAGCGCGCCGCCGATTCGCGGGCGCGGCCGAGATCCTGATCGAGCGGCTTTTCGCAGAAGATCGCCTTGCCGGCCTCGGCCGCCGCGAGGCTGTAGGGCAGGTGGGTGTCGGTCGAGCTGGCGACGACGACGCCGGTGATCGCGGGATCGGCGAGCGCTTCCTCGATCGTCGAGACGCGCGCATCATATTGGGCGGCCACCGCCGCGGCGGCGTCGGGGAAGGGGTCGACGACGCGGGCGAGCCGCAGGCGCGGGTTGGCGGCAAGGTTCGCCGCGTGGATTTTGCCGATCCTGCCGGCGCCGATCAGGGCAATGTCGTGCATGAAAGCCTCTCTGGTTGAAACTCTGTTCCATGTTGTTAATGAGTGGAACATATATTCTATAGCGTGGAAAATGCGGCAGGGCGATAGTTGCGTTACAAGTTTTGAACAGATATTCCGTTTTTCCGGATCAGCGGGGAGAATGAATTTGACCGACGTCCAGGCCGCCCCCAGTTCGGCGGAAGAATTGCGCGCCGAGATCGTGAGCCGATACGAGACGCTGAGCAAGCGGCTCAAGCAGATCGCGCGCTATATCCTCGACGAGCCCAATGATATTGCGCTCGAAACGCTGGCGGTGATCGCCGACCGCTGCGGGGTCCAGCCCTCGGCGATCGTGCGCTTTGCCAAGAGTTTCGGGTTCGAGGGCGCGAGCCAGATGCAGCGGCTGTTCCGCGACGGCCTGCTCAGCAACAATGCCGCGCTCGGCTATTCGGAGCGCGTCCGTCAGCTCGACGAAGCGACGAGCGCGCAGGATGCCGAGCCCGCGAACCTGCTGTCCGAATTCGTCGAGGGCAACAGCCTCGCGATCCAGAATCTGCTGCAAACGGTGAGCGGGGCAGACATGCGCGCGGCGGTAGATCTGCTGATGGCGGCCGATACGGTGCATGTGGCGGGGTTCCGCCGGTCGTTCCCGGTTGCGTCCTATATCGCCTATTCGCTGCTCCAGGCGGGCAAACGCACCGTCTTTGTCGACGGGGTCGGCGGGCTCGGGGTGCAGCAGGCGCATGCCATCGGGCCCGGCGACCTGCTCGTCGCGATCAGCTTTCATCCCTATTCCGAGGAAACGGTCGCGGTGGTCAATGCGGCGAGGGCCAATGGCGGCAAGGTGCTCGCGATCAGCGACAGCCTGGTCAGCCCGGTCGCCAAGCCCGCCGAGCATGTACTGCAGATTCGCGAGGCGGAGGTGCGCAAGTTCCGCTCGCTGTCGGCATCGATGTGCCTTGCGCAGGCGCTGGTGATCAATTTCGCCTTCGAGGCGACGCGCACCGACGGCAAGGCGCGCGACAATGTGGGGACGTGAACGGGCATTCCATTTTCACGCCATCCTGAAACATATGTTGCAAACATTCTAAAAGTGGAATATGCGTTACAGATCAAGGAAGGATGGTCTGGAAAGCGATGGCGCAACAAGGGCATGAGGCGGGCGGGGAATGCCGGTTGGATATCGTCACGCTGGGGCGGGCGGGGATCGATCTTTACGGTGAGCAGATCGGCGGCCGGCTGGAAGATATGGCGAGTTTCGCCAAATATATCGGCGGCAGCCCGACGAACACCGCGATCGGCGCGTCGCGGCTGGGGCTGAAGGCGGGGCTGATCACCCGCGTCGGTGCCGACCATTTCGGGCGCTTCATCGTCGAGGAACTGGAACGCGAAGGCGTGTCGACGCGCGGCGTCCGTTCCGACCTCGAGCGGCTGACCGCTTTGGTGTTCCTCGGTATCCGCGACCCCGATACCTTTCCGCTGATTTTCTACCGCGAGAATTGCGCCGACATGGCGCTCGTCGCCGACGATATCGACCCCGATCTCATCGCCTCGGCCGGCGCGCTGCTGATCAACGGCACGCATCTGTCGCAGCCCGGCGTGTTCGCGGCGAGCCTGACGGCGGCGACGCTGATGAAGGCGGCGGGCGGACGCGTCGTTTTCGATATCGATTATCGCCCGGTGCTGTGGGGCCTCGCGGACAAGGACAATGGCGAGGACCGCTTCGTCGCCGATAGCGGCGTGACCGAAGCGCTGCAGCGCGTCCTGCCGCTGTGCGACCTGATCGTCGGCACCGAGGAGGAAATCCACATCCTCGGCGGCTCGACCGACACGCTGGCGGCGCTGCGCGCAATCCGGGAAAAGAGTGAAGCGGTGCTCGTCTGCAAGCGCGGCGCCGACGGCTGCGTCGCCTTTCCGGGCGATATCGGGGCTTCGCTGGATGACGGCATTGTCGGGCGTGGCTTTCCGATCGAGGTGTTCAACGTGCTCGGCGCGGGCGACGCCTTCATGGCGGGTTTCCTGCGCGGCTGGCTGAAGGACATGCCACTCGAAAAATGCTGCGAGATAGCCAATGCGTGCGGCGCGCTGGTGGTGTCGCGGCACGGCTGTGCCCCGGCGATGGCGTCGTGGGAGGAATTGCAACATTTCCTCGCAGGCCAGTGGCCGCACCGGTTGCGCGAGAGCGCCGAGCTGGAGCAATTGCATTGGTCGACCAACCGGCAGGGCGAGCGCGACGAGCTGACCGTGCTGGCGATCGACCATCGCAGCCAGTTCGACGACCTGCTCGCCGAGCTTGGCGAAGTCGACGAGGCGCGCGTCCATCATTTCAAGAATCTGGCGCTCGAGGCGCTGCATCGGCTGGCGGCGGGCGATCCCTGCTATGGCGTGCTGCTCGACGGCCGCTTCGGCGCGCGCGCGCTGGAGGCGGCGGCGGATCATCCTTACTGGATCGGGCGGCCGATCGAGGTGCCGGGATCGCGCCCGCTGCGCTTCGAGGGGTCGCCCGACGTCGGTATGACGCTGCGCGACTGGCCGACGAACCATGTGGTCAAATGTCTCGTCTTCTATCACCCCGACGACGATGCAGAGATGCGCGCGGCGCAGGATCGGCAGATATTGCGGCTGTTCGATGCCTGCCGGCGGACGCGGCACGAGTTCCTGCTCGAAATCATCGCTTCGAAACACGGGCCGGTCGACAGCGGGACGATCGCGTCGGTCATCGACCATGTCTATTCGCTGGGCATCTATCCCGACTGGTGGAAGCTCGAACCAACGACCGACGCGGCAGCATGGGCGGCGAGCGAGGCGGCGATCCTGCGCCACGATCCGCTGTGCCGCGGCATCGTGCTGCTCGGCCTGTCGGCACCGCAGGACGAGGTGCTGGCGGGGATCGTCGCCGCGGCGCCCTTTACGCTGGTGAAGGGATTTGCGGTCGGGCGCACGATCTTTCAGGATGTCGCGCAGCAGTGGCTGGCGGGCGCGATCGACGACGAAGCGGCGATCGGGGCGCTGGGCGAAAATCTGCGCGTCCTCGCCGACGGCTGGCGCGAGGCGCGCCGGGCGCGGGAGGCGGCATGAGCGATATGGTGCGATTGACGATGGCACAGGCGCTGTCGCGCTGGCTCGCGGCGCAGCGGACCCAGGTGGACGGCGCAGAGCTGCCCTATTTTGCTGGCATGTGGGCGATCTTCGGCCACGGCAATGTCGCGGGAATGGGGGAGGCGCTGGCGGGGATGGAAGCGGCGCTGCCGACCTGGCGCGCCCATAACGAGCAGGGCATGGCGCACGCGGCGATCGCCTTTGCCAAAGCGAGCCGGCGGCAGCGCGCGATGGCGTGCACGACGTCGATCGGCCCCGGCGCGACGAACATGGTCACCGGGGCGGCGCTGGCGCACGTCAACCGGCTGCCGGTGCTGTTCCTGCCGGGCGACGTCTATGCGAGCCGCCGCCCCGACCCGGTGCTCCAGCAGATCGAGGATTTCGGCGACGGGGTGGTGAGCGCGAACGACTGTTTCCGCCCGGTATCGCGCTATTTCGACCGGATCACGCGGCCCGAACAGATACTCGACGCGCTGCCGCGCGCGATGGGTATCCTGACCGACCCGGCGCTGTGCGGGCCGGTGACGCTCGCGCTGTGCCAAGACGTGCAGGCTGAGGCGTATGACTATCCGGTGGGCTTCTTTGCGCCGCGGGTGTGGCGTCCGCGGCGGCCGCGGCCCGATCGCGGCGAACTGGCCGCACTCGTCGACGCGATCCGTGGGGCGAAGGCACCGCTAATCGTCGCGGGCGGCGGAGTGCTCTATTCCGGCGCCGAGGGCGTGCTGGCGGACCTCGCTGCAGGGACCGGCATTCCGGTCGCCGAAACGCAGGCGGGCAAGGGCGCGCTGGCGTGGGATCACCGCCAAGCGCTCGGCAGCATCGGGGTAACGGGGACGAGCGCGGCCAATGCTGCCGCCGAAGCCGCCGACCTGATCGTCGGGGTCGGCACGCGGTTGCAGGATTTTACCACCGGTTCGCGGACCCTGTTTGCCGGCAAGCGGCTGGTCCAGATCAATGTCGCGGCGCCCGATGCGATCAAGCAGGGCGCCGAAGCGGTCGTCGGCGACGCGCGCGAAGTGCTGGAGGCTCTGGTCGAGGCGCTGGGCGACTGGCAGGTCGATGCGGCGTGGCGCGAGGCGAACCGCGGCGCGGTCGCCGAATGGAACAAGGCGTGGGACGCGGCGACCGCGCCGTCTTCGGCGCTGCCGTCCGACGCGCAGGTGATCGGCGCGGTGTGGCGGCAGGCGGGCGACGATGCGACCGTCGTGTGCGCCGCGGGCGGGCTGCCCGGCGAGCTCCACAAGCTGTGGCGCAGCCATCGCCCCGGCGGCTATCATGTCGAATATGGCTTTTCGTGCATGGGGTACGAGATCGCCGGCGGGCTGGGGGTCAAGATGGCCGACCCGGCGCGCGACGTTTATGTGATGGTCGGCGACGGCAGCTATCTGATGCTCAATTCGGAGCTCGCGACGTCGGTGATGCTGGGGCACAAGATCACCGTCATCCTGCTCGACAACCGCGGTTATGGCTGCATCAACCGGTTGCAGCAGGGGACGGGCGGGCGGCCGTTCAACAATCTGCTCGCCGACAGCGCGCATGCGACGCTGCCCGATATCGATTTCGCTGCGCATGCGCGCAGCCTCGGCGCAGCGGCCGAAAAAGTCGACGGGATTGCCGGGCTGGAGGCCGCGCTTGGGCGGGCGAAGGCGTCGGACACAAGCTATGTGATCGTCATCGATACCGATCCGATGATCACGACCGAAGCGGGCGGGCACTGGTGGGATGTCGCGGTGCCCGAAGTGTCGGGCCGCGCCGAAGTGCAGGCGGCGCGCCGCGCCTATGACGACAAGATCAAGGGAGAGAGGTCATGACGATCCGCTGGGGCGTGAGCCCGATTGCCTGGTGCAATGACGATATGCGCGAACTGGGCGGCGACACGACGCTGGGCGAACTGCTCACCGATGTCCGCGATATCGGGTTCGAGGGGGTCGAGCTGGGCAATAAATTCCCGCGCGATCCCGAGGCGCTGGCGCCGATCATGGCGGGTTACGGCCTCGACATCGTCAGCGGCTGGTATTCGTCGAACCTGCTGGTGCGCGACGCCGATGCAGAAATCGACGCGCTGGCGAAGCATCTGGCGCTGCTCGAATATATGGATTCGAGCGTCTTCATCCTCGCCGAAACCTCGAACGCGGTGCACGGCGACCGCTATGGCAGCCGGCTCGACACGCACCCGGTGCTGCCCGCCGCCGACTGGAAGCAGTTCGGCGAGCGGCTGAATACGGTAGCGCGCTTCATCAACGATCGCGGGCTGCGCTTCGCCTATCACCATCATCTCGGCACGATCGTCGAGACGAAGGACGAGCTCGAACGCTTCTTCGACGCGACCGGCGACCATGTCGGACTGGTGCTCGACACCGGCCACGCGCTGTTCGGCGGGATCGAGCCGATCGACGTGATCAAGGCGCGCCCCGAGCGCGTGACCCACGTTCATTGCAAGGATGTGCGCACCGCCAAATATGACGAGTTTCTCGCGAATGGCACCAGCTTCCTCAACGGCGTCGTCGGCGGCATGTTCACCGCGCCGGGCGACGGCGATTACGACTATGCGCCGTTCATGCGCGCGCTCGCCGACATGAATTATTCGGGCTGGATCGTGATCGAGGCCGAACAGGATCCGGCGATCGCCAACCCGCGCGAATATAGCCAGCTCGGGCTCGACACGCTGAAGCGGCTGGCGCGCGAGGAGGCGCTGGTCTGATGTCGCTGCTCGTCCGCCCGCATGCGCCCGACGACGATGGCACGCTGCTCGACATCACGCCCGAAAGCGCGGGGTGGAAATATGTCGGCTTCCGCGTCGTCAGGCTGGCGGCGGGTGCGCGTTACAACCATGTCGAGGACGGGCGCGAGGCGTGCCTCGTCGTGCTGACGGGCACGGTGTCGGTCGACGCGGGCGGTGAGCGGTTCGAGGGGATCGGCGGGCGCGCGACGGTGTTCGACGGCTCCGCGACCTCGGTCTATGTCCCCGCGGGGCATCGCTATACGATCGAGGCGGGATCGGACGCCGAAATCGCGATCTGCACGGCGCCGGGGAGCGGCGCGGGGGCGGTGCGGCTGATCCGGTCCGAGGCGGTCGAGGTGCGCGGCAAGGGCACCAACACGCGGCATGTCCGCAACATCCTGTCCGACGCCGACGAGGCCGAAAGCCTGCTGGTCGTCGAGGTGATCACGCCGGGCGGCCACTGGTCGAGCTATCCGCCGCACAAGCATGATCGCGACGCGTTCCCCGAGGAAACCTTCCTCGAGGAGACCTATTACCACCGGCTGTCGCCGCCGCAGGGCTTTGCCTTTCAGCGCGTCTATACCGACGAACGCGACATCGACGAGACGATGGCGGTCGAGGACGGCGACGTCGTGATGGTGCCGCGCGGCTATCACCCGGTCGGGGCGCCGCACGGCTATGACCTTTATTATCTGAACGTGATGGCGGGCCCCCGGCGCAACTGGGTGTTCCGCAACGATCCCGCGCACGACTGGATCGCGCGCCAATAGAAAACACGCCGAGGGGAGAGGATCGATGCTGAAGTTTTTCGCGGCGGGACCCGAGGTTCCGGTCGATACGGGCAGCGACATCGACGGCCGGTTCCGCCATTACCGGATGCGGATCATCGCCGCGATCACGCTCGCTTATGCGATCAGCTATATGTGCCGGCTGGCGATCAATATCGTCAAGAAGCCGCTGATCGACCAGGGCATTTTCACCCCGCTCGAACTCGGCATGATCGGTTCGGCACTCTTCTATACCTATGCGGCGGGCAAGCTGGTCAACGGCTTCGTCGCCGACCACAGCAATGTGAAGCGGCTGTTCGCGGCGGGGCTGGTGCTGTCGGCGCTGTGCAATATCGCGATGGGCTTTTCGACCGTCTTCTGGGTTACCGTGATGATCTGGGGATTGAACGGCTGGTTCCAGAGCTATGGCGCGCCATCGTGCGTCGTCGCGCTGGCGAGCTGGTTTTCGAACCGCGAGCGCGGACGCTTTTACGGCATCTGGTCGACCGCGCATTCGATCGGCGAGGGACTGACCTTCGCCCTCGTTACCACGCTGGTCGCGGCGGGCGGATGGCACTGGGGTTTCTGGGGGCCGGGTATCGCGACCTTGATCGCCGCGGTCGCCGCCTTTTACGCGATGGTCGATCGCCCGCGCACGCTGGGGCTGCCGACGGTCGCCGACTGGCGGGGCGACCATTATGCGGCGCCGGCAGAGGGCGCGCCCGAACGCGGCGTGTTCGCGACGCAGCTTTCCATCCTTGCGATCCCGGCGGTGTGGGTGCTCGCGCTGGCGAGCGCCGCCAATTATGTGACGCGCTATGCAATCAACAGCTGGGGCATCCTCTATCTGCAGGAAGCGCGCGGCTTTTCGCTGGGCGAGGCGGGAGTGATGCTGACCGCGAGCACGTTGGCGGGGGTCGCCGGGGCGCTCGCTTTCGGTTTCATATCCGACAAATTCTTCGGCGCGCGCCGGCCGCCCGCCAACCTGCTGTTCGGGGTGGTCGAGATCATCGGCCTGCTGATCTTTTTCTATGGTCCCGAAGGCCATGGCTGGGTGTTGCTCGGCGCGGTCCTGTTCGGGCTCGGCATGACCGGGCTGGTCACCTCGCTCGGCGGGCTGTTCGCGATTGACATCTGCCCGAAGCGCGTCGCGGGCGCGGCGCTCGGGATGGTCGGGGTGTTCAGCTATCTCGGCGCGGCGGTGCAGGAACAGGTGTCGGGGGCGCTGATCGACGCGAACATGCATGTCACGGGAAGTACACGCATCTATGATTTCGAGCCGGTGATCTGGTTCTGGATCGGCTGCTCGGTGGTCGCGACTTTGCTCGCGACGACATTGTGGAACACGAAGCTGCGCGACTGAGGCAGCACGACTGGGGACAGGATGATGATGGAACGACGCAAGCTCCTTTGGGGAACGGGAACGCTCGCCCTGCTCGCGGCGCTGCCGCGCCGGCTCTATGCCGCCGCGATCGGCTATCCGCGGCTGCTCGACGGGCCGATGATCGGCGCGACCAGCCCAGGCAGCTTCACCGTCTGGTCGCGCGCCAGCGGGGTGTTCGGGGTCGCGGTCGAATATGCGACGCGGCGCGACTTCGCCGATGCGAAGACGACGGCGGTGGTCGCGGCGACGCAGGAGAACGACCTCTGCACCGCGATCGAGGTGAGCGGGCTCCAACCCGACACCGAATATCATTACCGGATCAAGACCGACGGCATCGACGACCGCAACCTGCCGCTGCCGTTCCGGACCCGGACCGCGCCCGACAAACCGCGGCCGATCCGCATCGCCTTCGGATCGTGCGCGCGGGTGCAGCTTTACCCCGAACAGCCGGTGTTCGAGGCGGTCGCGGCGATGGAGCCCGACCTGTTCCTGTGGCTGGGCGACAATATCTACGCCGACAGCGACAGCGAGACCGCTTATTCGGCGCTCTATTCGCGCCAGCGCAATGTGGCGGCGCTGGTGCCGCTGCTGCGGTCGGTGCCGCAGCTCGCGATCTGGGACGACCATGATTTCGGCTATAACAACTCCGACCGCCACAATGCGGTCAAGGAGATGACGCACCGGCTGTTCCGGCGCTGGTGGGCGAATCCGCCGGGGGGAACGGCCGACACGCCGGGTATCTTCTTCCGCCACAGCTTCGGGCCGGTCGACATCTTCATGCTCGACGGGCGTTATCACCGCGATCCGCCCGACCACCCCGACGGCCCCGAAAAGACGATGCTCGGCGCGGGGCAGAAGGCGTGGCTGAAGCGCGAGCTCAAGGCGTCGAAGGCGGCGTTCAAGATCCTCGTGTCGGGCACCGGCTGGACGCTCGCCGAAAAGGACGGCGATAGCTGGGCCAATTATCTTCACGAACGGAACGAGATCCTCGACTTCATCCGCGACGAGAAGATCGGCGGTTGCCTCGGGATTTCGGGCGACGTCCATCAGGGCGAGGTCAATTGCGTGCCCTGGTCCGACAAGGGCGGCTATGATTTCTATGACCTCGTCAGTTCGGGGCTGGCGCAATATCTGGCGCCGAAGTTCGTCGACCAGCATCCCGAAGTGCGGCTGCGTGCACCCTTCGTGCGCAGCGCCAATTTCGGGCTGCTCGAATTCCATTTCGATCCCGAGCCGCGCGTCGAACTCAGCATCCGCGACGTGATCGGCGCGCCGGCATCGGGCAAGCCTGTCGTCCTGCGCGCGAGCGATCTGGTCAACGGCAAGCAGAGCTGGCGCGCGGCGATCGACAAGGATGAACTCGAACGGCGCGAGCGCGCCCTGCGCGGCGGCAGCTATTATGGAGGTGAGTGAGCGATGCGGTTCGAGATGGTGACGATTGCGCGCGACGAGTTCGAGGCGATGCGGGAGCGCCTGCCGTGCGCGACACGCGAGGGCCTGTTCGAAACCTACCGGATCAGCCAGAACAGCTGGTACAAGCTGCGCGAGGGCCAGCCGGTGAAGCGGCAGACGGTCGAGCGGCTGCGCGAACGTTATCGCGAGGTGGCAGGCGCATGACCAGGCCGGTGCTCAACATCGCATTGATCGGCAGCGGCTTCATGGGCCGCGCGCATGCGCTGGCTTTTGCGGCGGCGGATCGCACCTTTGACCTGCCGCTGTCGCCGCGCGTGACGGTGCTCGCCGACCGCGATTTGCCAACGGCAACGGCCGCTGCGGCGTCGCTGGGGATTCCGAACGCGAGCGGCGACTGGCGCGAGGCGATTGCCGATGCGTCGATCGACATGGTGGCGGTGGCGACCCCGAACCTGCTGCACGCGCCGATCGCGATCGCCGCGCTGGAAGCGGGGAAGGCGGTCTATTGCGAAAAGCCGCTGGCGACGACGATTGCCGAGTCCGAGGCGATGACCGCAGCCGCGGCGGCGTCGGGGCGGCCGACTGCGGTCGGCTTCACCTATCTCTACAACCCGATGATCGCATTGGCGCGCGAGCTGGTCGCCGATGGCGAGATCGGTGAGGTGACGGCGTTTCGCGGCATCCATGCCGAGGATTTCATGGCGTCGGCCGATGCGCCGTTCAACTGGCGCTGCGAGCCCGATCAGGCGGGCGGCGCACTCGCCGATATCGGCAGCCACATCATCGCAATGGCGCAGCATCTGGTTGGCGATATCGCGTCGGTGTCGGGGCGGCTCCACACCGCTTACCCGACGCGCCGCGACGCTGAGGGGAACGACCGCGCGGTGACGGTCGACGACCAGATGGACGCGGTGGTCGCCTTTGCGAATGGTGCGACGGGGACGCTGGCGGCGAGCTGGATCGCGAGCGGGCGCAAGATGGGGCTGGCGTTCGAGATCAGCGGCACCAGGGGATCGATCAGCTTCACTCAGGAACAGTTCAACGAGCTGAAGCTGTACCGGTCGGGGCCGGGGCGGACCAACGGCTTTACGACGATCTGCGCCGGGCCCGAGCATGGCGACTACGACGCCTTCTGCCCCGCGTCGGGGCACCAGATCGGCTATAACGACTTGAAGACGATCGAGGTCAAGGCGGCGGTCGAAGCGGCAGCGGGACTGCCGTCGGCGGCGAAGAGCTTTGCCGATGCGCTGGCGGTGGAACGGGTTGCCGATGCGATCCGGCGCTCGCATCGCGAGGGAGGCTGGGCGCGGCTCTGAGAGGTGCTTCCGGTAACTTTCGGTCGGTTGCTGCCGTAACCGGCATGTACCCCGGCCTTCGCCGGGGTACACAAAACGGGCGAACGCCCGTTCCCCACCCCAAAACGGCCCGAAAGGCGAAACGGGCCATGGCGACTCCCCAGCCGCCATGGCCCATCGCCCGTCCGGACGACGAACGATCGCGGTCAGGCGTCCTGCGGGATCGCCTGCGGGACGATCGTCCGGACGATGCTGGCGTCGAGTTCCTCGAACGCGTGGAGGCCGATGGTGTCGTAGAGCTGCTGGCGCGTCTGCATCCGGTCGATCATCTTGTGGGTGCCGCCGTTCGCCTTGAGCGAGGCGTAGAGATCGGCCTGCGCCTTGTTGGCGACGCGGAGGCTCGAGACGGGCCAGATCACCATCTTGCAACCCATCGCGGCAAATTCGTCGGCGGTGAAGAAGGGCGTCTTGCCGAATTCGGTCATATTGGCGAGCAGCGGCACATCGGGCAGCGCGGCGGCGAACTTCTCGAACATCTCGCGCGTGACGAGCGCTTCGGGGAAGATCGCGTCGGCGCCGGCTTCGACATAGCGTTTGGCGCGCGCGACCGCGGCGTCGAAACCCTCGACCCCCGCGGCGTCGGTGCGCGCGACGATGAACAGATCGCGGCTTGCCTTCTTCGCCGCCGCGACCTTGGCGGCCATGTCGTCGGCGGGGACGAGATTCTTGCCGTTGAGATGGCCGCATTTCTTGGGAAGAATCTGGTCCTCGAGATGGACCGCCCCCGCGCCGGCATCCTCGAAGCTGCGGACCATGTGCATGACGTTGAGCGCCTCGCCATAGCCGGTGTCGCCGTCGACGAGCAAAGGCAGGCCGGAGGCTCGGGCGATCTGGCGGACGAAGAAGGCGACCTCGTCGACGGTGATGATGCCGAGATCGGGGAGGCCCATCGATGCGGTCATCGCGGCGCCCGAGAGATAGAGGCCGTCGAAGCCCGCCGCCTTCGCCTGCAGCGCGGCATGGCCGTTGTGCGCGCCGGGAAGCTGGTAGATGCCGGGGCGCGCGAGCGCTTCGCGGAAGCGCCGGCCGGCGGTTTCGTGCGGCAGGTCGCTGGCGATCAGATAGGGCATAGGGGCTCTCCTCAGGCGGCTTCGCTGCGGTCGGCGAGCGGAACATATTTGAGATTCTCGGGGCCCGTATAATGGGCCGAGGGGCGGATGATCTTGTTGTCCTGCCGCTGTTCGACGACATGCGCGGCCCAGCCCGAGGTGCGCGCGATGACGAACAGCGGGGTGAACATCGCGGTCGGCACGCCCATCAGATTATAGGAAACGGCCGAGAACCAGTCGAGGTTGGGGAACATCGCCTTGGCGTCCCACATCACGCTTTCGATCCGTTCGGCGATCGCGAACTGGCGGCGCGCGCCCGCTTCGTCGGCGAGGCTCTGCGCGACGCGCTTGATCACGACGTTGCGTGGATCGGCGATGGTGTAGACGGGGTGGCCGAAGCCGATCACGACTTCCTTCGCGTCGACGCGGCGGCGGATATCGGCCTCGGCCTCGTCAGGGGTCGCATAGCGTTTCTGGATTTCATAGGCGACCTCGTTGGCGCCGCCATGTTTCGGGCCGCGCAGCGCGCCGATCGCGCCAGCGACACAGCTGTACATGTCCGACCCGGTGCCCGCGATCACGCGCGCCGCGAAGGTCGAGGCGTTGAATTCATGTTCGGCATAGAGGATGAGCGAACTGTGCATTGCGCGCACCCAGCTTTCCGACGGCGGCTGGCCGTGGAGCAGGTGAAGGAAATGGCCGCCGACGCTGTCGTCGTCGGTCTCGACCTCGATGCGCCGGCCGTGATGAGCGAAATGATACCAGTAGAGGAGGATCGAGCCCAATGAGGCGATCAGCCGGTCGGCGACGTCGCGCGCGTCGGGGACATTATGGTCGTGCGTTTCGGGGAGCACGCAGCCGAGCGCCGAGACGCCGGAGCGCATGACGTCCATCGGATGCGCGGCAGCGGGAACAGCTTCGAGCGCCTGCTTCACCGACTGTGGCAGGCCGCGCAGACCGCGAAGCTTCGCCTTATAGGCCCTAAGCTGGGTCGCCGTGGGCAGCGCGCCATGGACGAGCAGGTGGGCGATTTCCTCATATTCGGCGCTCTCGGCGAATTCGAGAATGTCGTAGCCGCGATAGTGGAGGTCGTTGCCGGTGCGTCCGACCGTGCAGAGCGCGGTGTTGCCGGCGGCGACGCCCGACAGTGCGACCGATTTCTTGGGTTTGAAGGTGGCTCCCATGATCTTTTCTCCGGTCAGGTGAGGGCAGCGAAGGTGAAACGGCCCGACGCGGCGATGCGGCGGCGGCCGTCCGCTTGCGGGGTGGTGGCGAAAACGGCGATGACGGCCCGGCCTTCATCGGCGCGCACCGCCCAGCTTTCGATGGCGAGATCGGCGGCATCGAGATCCTCGGCGAGAGCGATCGACTGGCAGTCGGCGAGGCGGATCGCGCCGCATAGCCGCGCCGCGGCGCGGTCGGCGGCGGCCGCAGCCATACGGGCGAGGAGGTCGAGGCCGTGGATAGGGGCGTTGGAGAGCATGGCGGCCTTATCGGCGCGCGCAGGCACGCCGGAAATGGCTGAAAAGGTGGAGGATTGCGAAGCCGGACCTGCAAATCGGCGAAACTTGCGAAGCGCCTCAGCAGACATCGGACGGCACCCTGACAAATCCTTCCATCAGGATGCGCGCGCTGCGGCTCATGACCGCCTTGGTCACGGCCCACTTGCCATCGACCCGCTGCGCTTCGGCACCGACGCGCGATGTCCCCGACGGGTGGCCGAAACGAACAGCCTGACGCTCGCCGCCGCCGGCGGCGCGGTTGACCAGCGTGCCGGGGATCGCCGCGGCAGCCGCGATGGCGACCGACGCCGTACCCATCATCGCATGATGCAGCTTGCCCATCGAAAAGGCGCGAGCGAGCAGTTCGATGTCTTCGGCGGCGACGGTCTTGCCGCTTGATGCGACATAGCTGGCGGGCGGCGCGACGAAGGCGATCTTTGGCATATGCTGGCGCGTCGCGGCTTCTTCGAGCGCGCCGATCAGCCCCATGCGCAACGCGCCGATCGCACGCAGCCGTTCGAAGCGTGCGAGCAGGTCGCCGTCGCCGTTGATCGCCTCGCGAAGCTCGGTGCCGGTGAGGCCGAAATCGGCGGCGTCGACGAAGATCGTCGGGATGCCGGCATCGATCAGCGTCGCCTGTAGCTTGCCGCCCGCGACGATGTCTTCGGGGACGTCGAGCGTGTCGACGAGATTGCCGGTCGGAAACATCGCGCCGCCTTCGCCATCGTCATCGGCCGGATCGACAAATTCGAGGACGATCTCGGCGGCAGGGAAGGGGACACCGTCGAGTTCGAAGGCGCCGGTCTCGACGACCGCGCCGTTCCGGACAGGCACATGCGCGACAATCGTCTTGCCGATATTCGCCTGCCAGATGCGAACGGTGCAGACGCCGTCGCCGGCCGGCACCACATAGCCTGCGTGGATCGCGAAAGCGCCCGCTGCGGTCGAGAGGTTGCCGCAATTGCCCGACCAGTCGACGAAGTCGGCGTCGACCGCGACCTGGCCATAGAGATAGTCGATGTCGTGATCGGCGCGCGCGCTCGGCGCGACGATCACGCATTTGCTGGTGCTCGACGTTGCGCCGCCCATGCCGTCGATGTGCACGGCATAGGGGTCGGGGCTGCCGATCACACGCTGGAGGAAGCGGTCGCGGGGGGCTCCCGCAACGCGAACTGCCTCGGGCAGGTCTTCGAGGCGGAAAAAGACGCCCTTGCTTGTCCCGCCGCGCATATAGGTGGCGGGGACGCGGAGCTGCGGAGCGGACGAGGTCATGCCGCCTTGCTTTCCGAAGCGAGAAAATCCTGTGCGAAGCGCTGGAGCACGCCGCCGGCTTCGTAGATCGATGCTTCTTCGGCGGTATCGAGGCGGCAGGCCACCGGGACTTCGAGCGTCATGCCGTTGCGACGGCGGATGACGAGCATGAGGTCGGCGCGCGGGCGCGGTGTTCCCGCGATGTCATAGGTTTCGGTGCCGTCGAGCGCGAGGCGGAGGCGCGTCGTTCCCGGTTTGAATTCGAGCGGCAGCACGCCCATGCCGATGAGGTTGGTGCGGTGAATGCGCTCGAACCCCTCGGCGACGATGGCCTCGACGCCAGCGAGGCGGACGCCCTTTGCCGCCCAGTCGCGCGACGAGCCCTGCCCGTAATCGGCGCCGGCGATGATGATCAGCGGCTGGCGGCGTTCGAGATAGGTTTCGATCGCCTCCCACATCCGCATGACCTTCCCGTCGGGCTCGACGCGGGCGAGCGATCCCTTTCTCACCACACCGTCGACCACGGCCATTTCGTTGACGAGCTGCGGGTTGGCGAAGGTGGCGCGCATCGCGGTCAGATGGTCGCCGCGGTGGGTGGCGTAGCTGTTGAAGTCCTCTTCGGGGACGCCCATTTTCGCGAGATATTCGCCCGCCGCCGAGCTCGCGAGGATGGCGTTTGACGGCGACAGATGGTCAGTGGTGATATTGTCGGGAAGGATCGCGAGCGGACGCATGCCCTGCAGCGTTCGCGGGCTGGCGGCGAGTGCGCCGACGCCTTCGGTGTCCCAATAGGGCGGGCGGCGGATATAGGTCGATTGCGGGCGCCAGTCGTAAAGTGGCTCCGCCCTGTCGCGGCCGCGCGGCGCGAACATCGGATCATAGACGGCGCGGAACTGCTCTGGCTTGACCGAAGCGGCGACGATCGCGTCGATTTCGGCGTCGGTTGGCCACAGATCGGCAAGGCGGATATCCTCGCCGTTCACCGTGCCGAGTATGTCGTTTTCGATGTCGAAGCGGATCGTCCCGGCGATGGCATAGGCGACGACGAGCGGCGGCGAGGCGAGGAACGCCTGTTTCGCCTGCGGGTGGATGCGGCCGTCGAAGTTGCGGTTCCCGGAGAGGACGGCGGTCGCATAAAGGTCGCGGTCGACGATCTCGCGCTCGATAGCGGGATCGAGGGCGCCCGACATGCCGTTGCACGTCGTGCAGGCGAAGGCGACGATGCCGAAGCCGAGCTTTTCGAGTTCGGCGAGCAGTTCCGCTTCTTCGAGATAGAGACGCGCGACTTTCGAGCCGGGCGCGAAGCTGCTCTTGACCCACGGTTTGGGGGTGAGCCCGAGCGCATTGGCTTTCTTCGCGACGAGCCCCGCCGCGACGACATTGCGCGGGTTCGAGGTGTTGGTGCAGCTCGTGATCGCGGCGATGATCACCGCGCCATCGGGAAGCAGGCCGGCGCGCTCCTCGTCGCGCGCTTTGTCAAAGCCGGCGGCGATGCCGCGCTCGGCGAGCGCCGAGGTGGGAAGGCGCCGGTGCGGGTTCGACGGCCCCGCCATATTGCGCCCGACGCTCGACAGGTCGAATTCGAGCAGGCGCTCGTAACGTGCGGTCGTCAGCGCATCCGCCCACAGGCCAGTCGTCTTCGCATAGGTTTCGACCAGCCGCACCTGCCCGGGGTCGCGTCCGGTCAGTAGCAGATAATCGATCGTCTGCCGGTCGATATGGAACATCGCGGCGGTGGCGCCATATTCGGGGCACATGTTCGAAATCGTCGCGCGGTCGCCGATCGTCAGGCCCGCGGCGCCCTCGCCGAAAAATTCGAGCCAGGCGCCGACGACGCGCGCCTCGCGCAGATATTCTGTGAGCGCGAGTACGATGTCGGTCGCGGTGATCCCCGGCGCGGGGGCGCCGGTGAGGCGGACGCCGACGATGTCAGGCAGCCGCATCATCGAAGCGCGGCCGAGCATCACCGTCTCCGCCTCCAGCCCGCCGACGCCGATCGCGATCACCCCGAGCGCGTCGATGTGCGGCGTGTGGCTGTCGGTGCCGACGCAGGTGTCGGGGAAGGCGACGCCGTCCCGGACCTGAACGACCGGCGACATTTTTTCGAGGTTGATCTGGTGCATGATGCCGTTGCCGGCCGGGATGACATCGACATTTTCGAACGCGCTTTTCGTCCATTCGATGAAATGGAAGCGGTCCGCGTTGCGGCGGTCCTCGACCGCACGGTTTTTCGCAAACGCATCGGCGTCGAAGCCGGCATATTCGACCGCGAGGCTGTGATCGACGATGAGCTGGGTCGGCACCACCGGGTTGACCCTGGCGGGGTCGCCCCCCTGTTCGGCGATGGCGTCGCGCAGCCCGGCGAGGTCGACGAGCGCGGTCTGGCCGAGGATGTCGTGACAGACGACGCGCGCCGGATACCAGGGGAAGTCGAGATCGCGCTTGCGGTCGACGATCTGTTTCAGCGCGGCGGGGAGGAGCGCGGGATCGCAGCGGCGGACAAGCTGTTCGGCGAGCACGCGCGACACATAGGGCAGGCCGTCATAGGCACCGGGACGAATGGCGTCGATCGCGGCGCTTGTGTCGAAATAGTCGAGGCCGGTCCCCGGCAGCGGCTGGCGATATGGCTGGTTCATGCCGCGCGCTATCGGCGGGCGAGGGCTCCGCGAAAACGGCTGAAAAGGTCAAGATTTGCGAAGGCGATGTTGCGAAGCGGCGAAGTTTGCGAAGCAGACGGACCGCTCAGCGCCGCTGTTCGGTCGTGCGCGCCCATTCGGCGAGGCGGCCCTGCTGCTTGATCGTTTTCAGGCAGACGACGGTCGACAGCCCGTGAACGCCGGGCAGTTTGGAGAGGTCGTAGCGGAGCAGTTCGTCGAGATGGTCGACCGAGCGCGCGAAAATCTTGAGGATATAATCGCCGTCGCCTGCCGTCGTGTGGCATTCGACCACCGCGGGGTGCGCGAGCACCGCTGCCTCGAATTCGCTGTGCGCGTCGAGGTTGATGCGGACCTCGACGAAGCTTTGCACCGCGAGTCCCAGCGCGACCGGGTCGAGCGAGGCGGCATAGCCGCGGATGATTCCCGACCCTTCGAGGCTGCGCACGCGCGACCAGCAGGGCGATTTGGAGAGGCCGACCGTCTCGCCCAGTTCGGCGAAGGACTGGCGCCCGTCCTGTTCGAGCGCGGCGACGATTTTCCAGTCGAGCCGGTCCATGGTCACTGGAAGTCCGGCTGCAGGTCGGGATGCGCCGCGGCGAAGGCGGGGAGGGCGCGGGCGGCTTCCGCGGCGGCGAGGGTGCGCGGGAAGGCGGCGAGGTCGACGTTATAGCGTTCGGCGTTGTAGACCTGCGGGACGAGATAGCAGTCGGCGAAAGTCGGGGTGTCGCCGAAGGCATAAAGGCCGCCGACGCGCGCGATCAACTGTTCGAGCGCGCCGAAGCCTTCGCCGATCCAGTGCGCGATCCATGCCTTTACCTGCGCATTGTCGGCGTCGAACTGGCTGCGCAGCCGGGTGAGGACGCGCAGATTGTTGAGCGGGTGGATGTCGCAGCCGATCAGCGCCGCGAGGGCGCGCACCGTCGCGGCGTCGCCGGGCGATGCGGGCAGGAGCGGCGGCTCGGGCCATTTCGCCTCGATCCATTCGAGGATCGCCGGGCTTTCGATCAGCACGGCGCCGTCATGTTCGAGCGCGGGGACGAGGCCGTGCGGGGCGATGGCGAGATAGGCGGGATCGCGCTGTTCGCCGGCGCGCAGGTCGTGCGCGACCTGTTCATAGGCGATCCCCTTGAGGTTCAGCGCGATGCGGACGCGATAGGCGGCGCTCGATCGCCAATAGCCGTGCAGGATGGTCTTGGTCATATCCACGCTCCGTTGAGGTCGTTCCGCTGTGATTCGCAAAAACCTCTATAGCGCGGATTTTGCGGCAATTGCGAAGCACATTGTACTTCATATTGGAAAATATGAGGAACGATAGTCGGGGAGGCACCTCACTTTGGGGCAAATTGCGGACAATGTTTGCGGGCAGCCAGCCTATCCTCCCGTCAGCTTTGGGAGAGCGCGCTTGGCTGCGACACATATTTTCGATGCCCCGCCCGAAGGGGTCGCCGCGGACTGGACGATGCCGCAGGACTGGACGGCCTTTACCGCCGCACAGCATGCGACATGGCAAACGCTGTTCGAGCAGCAGTCGGCGGCGCTGCCCGGCTATGCCTGCGCGGATTTCCTGCGCGGGCTCGACATCTTGCGCGCGGTGCCCGCCGGGGTTCCCGATTTTGCCGCGCTCAACGGCCATCTGAAGCCCGCGACCGGCTGGGAAATCGTCGCCGTCCCGGGCTGGATCCCCAACGAGCCGTTCTTCGATCATCTCGCGAACAAGCGTTTTCCGGCCGCCAACTTCCTGCGCCCGCCCGAGCAGATCGGCTACAGCGAAGAGCCCGATATGTTTCACGACATTTTCGGCCATGTCCCGATGCTGACCAACCCGGCCTTTTCGGAATTTCTGGTCGCCTATGGGCAGGCGGGGCTGCGGGCCGAGAAGCTCGGCGCGTCGGATTTCCTCGGGCGGCTGTGGCTCTATACGACCGAATTCGGGCTGGTGGTCGAGGATGGCGAACTGCGCGCCTTCGGCGGCGGGTTGCTGTCGAGCTATGCCGAGACGGTCGCGGCGCTGACCTCGCCCGAACCGCGCCGCATCTGGCTCGATATCGAGCGGGTGATGCGGACAAAATATCATTTCGACGAATTCCAGCGCATCTATTTCGTCGTCGAAGGTTTCGAGGCGCTGCTCGCCGCCACCGAGCAAACCGACTTTTCTTCGATTTACAGCAGGATTGCGGACGATGTTCCGCTCGAACCGGAAGATGCTTTCCCCGGTGACCGCGCCTATGATGGCCCCCTGCAGCCGGTCCGCCCGGGGCCGGCCTTCATGAACGGAGGCGCGCGCCCATGATCCGGCAGAGCAAGGACGACGGCACCACCGTCTTCGAAACCGAAATCGACGGCGAGACGATCCAGTGGGACAACGGCCTCACCTATGCGCGCCATCTCCAGACGCAGCAGCTTCTGTCGGCGCAGGTGCCGGTGTCGGACAAGCCCGACGAGATGCTGTTCATCATCATGCACCAGACGATGGAGTTGTGGATCAAGCTGGTGCTGCACGAGGCGCGGCTGGTCGTCGAGGCGATCAGGGCCGACCGGCTGGAGATCGCGGGCAAGGGGCTCGACCGGATCGCGACGATCCAGCGCCACATGATCCACAGCTGGGAAGTGCTCGCGACACTGACGCCGCATGATTTCCTGACTTTCCGCGGCTTTCTGCGCCGCGCGTCGGGATTCCAGTCGCAGCAATATCGCGAACTCGAATATCTGCTCGGCAACAAGCGCGAGGATATGATGATCGTCCATAAGGACGATACCGAAGCGACGCAGCGGCTGCGCGCGGCATTCGAGGCGCCATCGCTCTATGACGAGTTGCTGAAGCTGCTCGCGCGGCGCGGTTTCGATATTCCCGCCGATCACCTCGAGCGCGACTGGACCAAGCCTTATGCGCCTTCGGAGGCGGTCGAGCAGGCGTGGCTCGCGATCTATACCGACCCCGAGCATCACTGGGACCTCTACATGCTCGCCGAGAAGATCACTGCGCTCGAATATTATTTCCAGGAGTGGCGCTTCAAGCACATGAAGACGGTGTCGCGCGTCATCGGGCACAAGCCGGGGACGGGCGGATCGTCGGGGGTCAATTACCTCGTCAAGGCGTTGAGCCTCAGCTTCTTCCCCGAACTCTGGTCGATGCGCACCCTGATGGCCGCGCCGCGCGAAGGCGGCGACTATAGCGGAGGGGCGGGCGCATGAGCCGGATCTGGGACATTTCGCAGCCGCTCCACGCTGCGGTGCCGGTGTGGCCCGGCGAGCCCGCCTTCACGCTCCACAGCCATGCGGTGATCGGCAACGGCTGCCCGGTCAATGTCGGCGGCATGTCGACGCCGCTGCACGCGGGGACGCATGGCGATGCACCGCTGCATTACGCCAATGACGGTGTGTCGTCGGCGGATAGCGACCTTGCGGCCTATATCGGGCCGTGCGTGCTGCTCGACGTCCGCCATGCGGAAGGGCGCGTCGAGGTCGGCGATATCGACTGGGATGCGGTTGCAGGCGCCGAGCGGGTGCTGCTCAGGACATACGAGACGTTTCCGCACGACGCGTGGGACAGCGACTTTACCGCGATTGCCGCCGAAGTGATCGCGCGGCTCGGGAGCATCGGGATACGGCTGATCGGCACCGATGCCGCCTCGCTCGACCCCGAACAGTCGAAGACGCTCGATGCGCATCAGGCGGTGAAGGCGGCCGACATGCGGATCCTGGAAGGGCTGGTGCTCGATGACGTGCCGCCCGGCCGGTACGAACTGATCGCGCTGCCGCTGCGCATCGTCGGCGCCGACGCGAGTCCGGTGCGCGCGATTTTGAGGGAGCTTGCATGACCGACACGATGTTCGCCAACGATGTCGCGGCGCGCGACGCCGCCGACCCGCTCGCGCACTTTCGCGAGCGCTTCCACCTGCGCGAGGGGCTGATCTACCTCGACGGCAATTCGCTCGGCGCACTGCCCAAGGGGACCGGCGCGCGGCTGGCCGAGGTGGTGAGCGAGGAATGGGGCGAGGGGCTGATCACGTCGTGGCTTGGTGCCGAATGGTCGACCGCGCCGCGGCGGATCGGCGACAAGATCGCGCGGCTGCTCGGCGCGAACCCCGGCGAGATTGTCGCGAGCGATTCGACTTCGGTGAATATTTTCAAGGCACTGACCGCCGCACTTTCCTTGCGGCGTGAGCGGTCGGTGATCCTGTCAGAAGCGACCAACTTCCCGACCGACGTCTATATGATGCAGGGCATCGAGGCGTTTTCGGGTGGGCGGGTGAAGGCGGTGACGGTCGCGCCCGATGCTGTCGTCGATGCACTGAACGAGGACGTTGCGGTGCTGCTGCTGACGCAGGTTCATTACAAGTCGGGCCGCGTCCGCGACATGGCGGCGATTACCCGGCGTGCGCACGAGGTCGGGGCGCTCGTCGTCTGGGATTTGAGCCACAGCGCGGGGGCGATCCCGGTCGATCTCAATGGCGCGAATGCCGATTTCGCGATCGGCTGCGGCTATAAATATCTGAACGGCGGCCCGGGTGCACCCGCCTATCTGTTCGCAGCGGCGCGGCACCATGCGGCGACGCCGGTGCTGTCGGGCTGGTTTGGCCATGCGCGGCCGTTTGCTTTCGAGGAGGATTATGACCCGGCCGCCGGGATCGAGCGTTTCCAGTGCGGGACGCCGCCGGTGCTCGGCCTCGCGGCGCTCGAGGTCGGGGTCGACCTGCTGCTCGAAGCCGATATGGCCGAGCTGCGCCGCAAGTCGCTGGCGCTCGGCGACCTGTTCATCGAACGGATGGCGCCCTTGTGCGACGCCTATGGCTTTACGCTGGCGAGCGTCGAGGAGCATGCGGCACGCGGCAGCCAGGTCGCCTATGCGCACCCGCAGGGTTACCAGATCGTTCAGGCGCTCAAGGAAGTTGAGGCGATCGCCGATTTCCGGGCGCCCGACATCTTGCGCTTCGGGCTGACGCCGCTCTACCTCGGCTATGGCGATGTCGTCGAAGCGGTCGACCGGCTCGAAAAGGTCTGCGCGACGCGGGCGTGGGACAAGCCGCAATATCATGAGCGGGCGGCGGTGACATGAGCGACGTGTTGGCTCCCTTCCTGCCCCAATCGCGTGTTGCCGCGGTACAGGCCGCGCCGGTGTTCCTCAATGCCGCGGCGACGGTCGACAAGGCGTGCGCGCTGATCGCCGAAGCGGCGGGCAATGGCGCCAAGCTCGTCGCCTTTCCCGAGGTGTTCGTCGCCGCTTACCCCTATTGGAACTGGCTGATGACGCCGATCGAGGGCGCGGCGTGGTTTGAGCGCCTCTATCGCGCCTCGATCCGCGTCGACGGGCCCGAGGTTGCTGCACTGTGCGCAGCGGCGCGCGATCATGGCTGTACCGTCGTCATCGGGATCAACGAGCGCGATCCGGTCAGCGTGGGCACCCTCTACAACACCAACCTGATCATCGGCGCCGACGGCAGCCTGCTCGGCCGTCATCGCAAGCTGGTGCCGACCTGGGCCGAAAAGCTGACCTGGGCCGGCGGCGACGGTGCCTCGATCCGCGTGTACGACACCCCGGTCGGGCCGCTGGGTACGCTGGCGTGCGGGGAGAATACCAACACGCTGGCGCGCTTTGCGCTGCTGTCGCAGGGCGAACTCGTTCATGTCGCCAATTATATCGCGCTGCCCGTCGCGCCCGCGTCCTACAATATGGCCGAGGCGATCCGCATCCGGGCGACCGCGCACAGTTTCGAGGGCAAGGTCTTCACCATCGTCGCCTGTTCGACGGTGAGCGAGGAGATCATCGCCGCGATGAGCGCCGAGCGGTCCGAAAACCGCGCCATGCTCGAACGGCGGAGCAGCGCCTGGTCGGGGGTGATCGACCCGCACGGCAATCTGGTCGGCGAGGCGCTGATCGACGACGAGGGCATCGTCTACGCCGACATCGACCTCGGCGCCTGTGTCGGGCCGAAGCAGATGCACGACATCATCGGCGGCTATAACCGCTTCGACATCTTCAATCTGACCGTCGACCGGACGCCGCGTTCCCCGGCGACGTTCGCGGACGCGCCGCCAGCCGGAGACGACGCCAGCGAGGAGAAGCCGTCATGACCGACCATCCCGCCGTCATCGACCCGCGCGACAATGTGCTGGGACGCTCGCGGGTCACCGACACGCCCGAACTGGAAGCCTTTTATCAGGAGCTTGCGGGGCGCAATGCAGGCGCATTCTGGAAGCGCGCCAATGCGATCGAGCCGTGGGAGCCCGAGACGCGCTATCGCCCGACGCTCTGGCGTTACGCCGACATGCGCGCGCTGTGCCTGCGCGCGATCGACCTGGTGCGGCCCGAGGAAGCGGGGCGGCGCGTCGTCACCCTCCTCAACGACAGCGATGCGGGGCGCGAGAATGTCGCGGTGTGCGGCTGGCTGTTCAGCGGTATGCAGGCGATGAAGCCCGGCGAGATCACCCCGGCGCACAAGCATACGGCGTCGGCGCACCGCTTCATCATGGAAGGGCGCGGCGCCTATACCGTCGTCGACGGGCATCATATCACGCTGGGCGCCAATGATTATGTGCTGACCCCGAACGGCTGCTGGCACGACCATGGCATCGCCGCCGACGGCGAGGTATCGATCTGGCAGGACGGGCTCGACATCCCGCTGATGAACTCCATGGAGACGAACTTCTATGCGGTCCACGACCAGCCCCGCCAGACGCCGGCCTTTCCGTCAAACGATCTGCCGCTGAGCTATGGCGGCGCGGGGCTGCGGCCCGAGGGCGTCGGCGCATGGGACAAGCCTTATTCGCCGGTGATGGTCTATCGCTGGGAGGCGGTGCGCGATGCGCTGTGGAACCTTGCCGCGGTGTCGGAGGGATCGCCGTTCGACGGGCATATGATGCGCTATGCGAACCCGCTGACGGGCGGCTGGGCGCTGCAGACGATGGGTGCGCATATGCAGATGCTGGCCGGCGGGTTTCGCGGGCAGGCGCACCGCCATACGGGCAATGTCGTCTATAATGTCGCAGGCGGGCGCGGCTATTCGATCATCGGCGGCGAGCGGTTCGACTGGGAGACGCACGACATCTTCTGCGTGCCCGCGTGGATGTGGCACGAGCATGTCAACCTTGACCCGTCCGAACCGGCGTTCCTCTTCTCGTTCAACGACTTCCCGGTGATGGAGGCGCTCGGCGTCCGCATCGAGGAGCCCTATCCCGACCACGGCGGCTACCAGCCGGCCTGATTTTTCAAGACAGACAGGACATCTTCATGCGCTTCGTAACCTATCGCACGGTCGAAACCGAACCGCGGCTCGGGCTGCTTCACGACGGGCTGGTGATCGACGTCGAATATTTCGGCGATGCGATCGGGCAGGACCTGCCCTCGACGATGCTCGATTTCATCGACCTGGGGCCGATCGGCCTCCGCTTCCTCAAGGAAGCGATTGCCGGGGCGACGAGCGCCGATCTCGTCGGAACCTCGCTGCCCGAGGGCAATGTCACCTTGCTCGCGCCGATCCCGCGGCCGCGCAAGAATATCTTCGGCATCGGTCTCAACTATACCGAGCATGTCGCTGAATCGGCGCGGAGTCTCGACACATCGAACGAACTTCCGAAGCAGCCGGTGATCTTCTCCAAACCGCCGACCGCGGTCGTCGCGTGGAACGATCCGATCCGTCACAATGCCAAGGTGACGCAGCAGCTCGACTGGGAAACCGAGCTGGCGGTGGTCATCGGCAGCACCGCGAAGCACGTCGCCGAGGCCGATGCGTTGAACCATGTCTTCGGTTATACGGTGATCAACGACGTCAGCGCGCGCGATTGCCGCCGCGCCGGGCAGTGGATCGTGTCGAAGGGGCAGGACAGCTTCGCGCCGATGGGGCCGTGCATCGTCACGGCGGACGAGATCGGCGATCCGCATAACCTCAATCTGTCGACCCGCGTCAACGGGGTTGAGAAGCAGAACAGCAACACGCGCTTCATGCTGTTCAACGTCAACCAGCTCATCGCCGATATTTCGGGCGTGATGACGCTGGAGCCGGGCGACATCATCGCGACCGGCACCCCGGCGGGGGTCGGCGCGGGGCGCGATCCGCAGGAGTTCATGTGGCCGGGCGATGTGGTCGAATGCACCGTCGAGGGCATCGGCACGCTGCGTAACCCGATCGTCGCGGTCTGAGGGGCGACGCCATGACGAAACCCATTCGTATCGGGCAGATCGTCCCGAGCTCGAACGTCACGATGGAAACCGAAATCCCGGCGCTGCTCCGTGCGCGCGAGGGCATCGCCCCCGAACGCTTCACCTTTCACTCGTCGCGGATGCGGATGAAGAAGGTGACGAAGGAAGAGCTCGCGGCGATGGACGCCGATTCCGACCGCTGCGCGCTCGAACTGTCCGACGCCGCGGTCGACGTGCTCGGCTATGCCTGCCTCGTCGCGATCATGAGCATGGGCGAGGGCTATCATCGCGTGTCGGAAGCGCGGCTGCACCAGCGGACGGTCGAGAACGGCCATGCCGCGCCCGTCGTCACCAGCGCCGGGGCGCTGGTCGAAGGGCTGAAGGTGCTCGAGGCGAAGCGCATCGCGCTCGTCGCGCCCTATATGAAGCCACTGACCCGGATGGTCGTATTCTATATCCAGAATGAAGGATTCGAGGTAAGTGACTGGCTTGCACTCGAAATTCCGGATAATCTGGAGGTCGCGGCGCAGGACCCGGCGAACCTGCTCGACCATTACAAGCGGCTCGACCTGACCGGCATCGATGCGCTTGTCCTGTCGGCATGCGTCCAGATGCCGTCGCTGCCGTCGGTGCAGAAGATCGAGGATGCGATCGGCAAACCGGTGATATCGGCGGCGATCTGTACCGCGCACCAGATGCTGACGCGGCTGGGCTTGCGCACCGAAGTGCCCGGCGCCGGGGCGCTGCTGTCGGGACGCTATTGAAGCGGGTCAACCGCTTGCAAAGTATCGGGATGTGGGGAATGGGTCGGCAATGACGATTGCCGCCCGGACCCGAGCAGCCTTGCCGTTTGCGGCGGCCTTGCTGCTGCCGATCGCCCTGATCGCGAGCCCCGCCGCCGCGGAGGAGCAGCGCGAGCTTTGCCCCGACCGCCCAGGGCTCGGCACGCCGGCCTGCACCGTCGATCGCGGCAAGGTGATATTCGAGCTTGGGCTGGGCGACTGGACGCGCGACCGGCAGGGACCGGTGCGAACCGACACGGTACAAGTCGGTGATGCGCTGGTTCGCATCGGCCTGACCGAAAACCTCGAGGCGCAGCTTGGCTGGACCGCCTATGGGCATGTCCGGACCCGCGACCGCGCCGCAGCGACGGTCGGCAAGGCGTCGGGGATCGGCGACGTCACACTCGCGCTGCGACAGAATCTGCGCAATCCCGACGGATCGGGCTTTTCGGTTGCGGTGATGCCCTATGCCAGCCTGCCGGCGGGCGGCAGCGCGATCGGCGCCGGTGACTGGGGCGGCGGATTGCTGGTGCCGATGAGCTTCGACCTGTCGGATTCCGTGTCGCTTGGCGTCACGCCGCAAATCGATGCGGCGGTCGATAGCGACGGCGACGGACGGCATCTGGGCTATGGCAGCGTCGTCGGCTTCGGTTTCGGCCTGAGCGACAGTCTTTCGGCCGCCGCCGAAGTGTCGCTGTACCGCGACCGCGATCCGGGCGGCCACAATACGCAGGCGCTGGCGGGTCTGTCGATGGGCTGGCAGGCCGGCGACGACGCGCAGCTCGACGTCGGGGTGAACCTCGGCCTCAACCGCGACAGCCCCGACGCCGAGGTCTATTTCGGCATCGCGCGGCGGTTCTGAAGGGGGCGGCTTACCGCCCCCTCCGATCGCGCCGGGTCAGCGGCGAAGCTGCGCGACCGCTTCGATCTCGACGAGCGCGCCGTCGAGCACGAGGTCGCTGACCACCGTCGACCGCGCAGGGTAGGGGGCGCTGAAACGCGCGGCGTAGGTCGCGTTGAAGCCCGCGAAATTCTCCTTCGACGTGATCCAGATCGTCGTCTTGACCACGTCGGTCAGGTCAAGACCGAGGCTGGCGAGATGGCCTTCGAGCCCGTCGAGCGCGCGCCCGGTCTGGGTGACGATGTCGTCGCCGAAGACCTTGCCATCGGCGAGCGAAAGCTGGCCCGAAATGAAGACGAGGTCGCCGGCCTGGCGAACCATCGACAGCGGCAGGGCGGAAATATTGGTCATGAGCTTGCTCCTTGATTTGGTCGGGACGTGTTGGTGCGAAGGCCGCAACGCGACCCTCGTCGATCTTTCGCCTTTGCAGGGCGGGGTTATGGCAGCACGGTGTCCCCTAAGCGGCTTTGCCGGGGCGGTGGCTGGCGCTGGGGACGAGCGCTGACAAATCCTCGTCGGCGCTCGACATGACGCCGATGGTCAGCGTTTCGCCTGATTTCGCATCGCAGACATAGGCATGGCCCATGCCCGAATCGATATAGATGGACTCGCCGGGGTTCAGTTCGATCGGATCGTAAAATTCGGTGTGCACGATCAGCCGTCCCTCGACGACATAGATGAACTCCTCCCCCGAATGGCGGACGAGCTCGCCGAATTCCTCGATCGTCTTGGCGCGGATGCGCGTGATGACGGGCACCATGCGCTTGTTCCGAAGCTCGGTGCAGACATAATTATATTCATAATTGGGCGTTTCGACGCGGACCGCCGTTTCGAGCGTGCCGACGCTGCGCCGTCCGAGGACGGTCGCCGCCGCGGGCTCTTCGGCGAACAGGTCGGCCATGCTGATGTTGAGCCGCTCGCTGACCTGTTGCAGCTTGTCGTAGGTCAGCGACAGCCGGTCATGCTCGACCTTCGACAGGGTCGACATGGGGATGCCGCTGTGCTGGCTCATTTCCTTGAGCGTCCAGCCGTTGCGCGTGCGAAGGCCCGCCATCACCGCACCCAAAGTCTTTCGACCACCTGCCACCGATATTCGCTCCTTCTGTTTCGGTCCGATACTTATATCCTAATCAGGATAAATTGAAGTGCTTCGCCCTAGATTTCCTGTTCTTTTCGGGTTTCCGATCGGATCGCCTGCACGGTCGATCGGTGCCGCGGCATGAAAAAATCAGCGGCATGGCGCATAGGGTGACGGGTCGAGTTCGGGCGCCGTCCCCGCCATAAGGTCGGCGAGCAGGCGCGCCGACCCGGCGGCGAGCGTCCAGCCGAGATGGCCGTGACCGGCGTTGATCCACGACCCCGCGACCCGGCCGGGCCCGATATAGGGACGGCCGTCGGCGGCGACCGGGCGCAGGCCCGTCCACGGCTGGCCGGTCGCGAGCACCGCCTCGCCCGCGATCGCCGGATAGGTCGCCTTGAAAAGCTGTCCCAGATTGCCGATCCGCTTCGGATCGAGCCGCAGGTCGTGACCGGCGAACTCGGCGGTCCCGGCGACACGCAGCCGGGCGCCGAGCGGGGTGATGGCGGTGTGATAGCCGTCGTCGATCACCGGCAGGCGCGGCATCGGCCCCGCGGGGTCCGGCGTGTAGGTCATCGAATAGCCTTTGACCGGCTTGACCGCGAGGTTGAGCCCGAGTTTCGCGGCAAGCGCGGGGCTGGCAACCCCGGCCGCGACGATCACCCGCTCGGCTGCGATCGTTTCGCCTGCCAGCCGCACCCCTGTGACGCGGCTGCCGCGGACCTCGACCGCCTCGACGGTCTGGCCGTAGCGAAAGGTGCCGCCAAGCTCGGCGATCGTTCGTGCAGCCTCGCGGCAGAAGAGATAGGCATCGCCCGACGCGTCGCCGGGATAGTGGATCGCGCCGGCAATCTCGCCGCCCACCGGGGCGAGGCAAGGTTCGACTTCGACCGCACCCTTTCCGTCGAGCGGCCGGGCTTCGATACCATGTTCGCGGACGAGGTCGGCGATGGCGAGCGCGGCGTCGAAGGCCGCCGCGCTCCTGAAGAATTTGAGCGCGCCGCCGTCCGACGCATCGAAGGCGAAGCCGAAGCGCTCGCGCAGCTCTTTCATCGCCGCGAGCGAATAGGTTGCGAGTTCGAGGTTGGCGAGCGTCGCCTTGCGGTGCGGCGCGGCGCGCGAATTGAGAAGGAATTGCGGGCCCCAGCGGATCAGCGAGGGCAAGGCGCCGAGGCGGATCTTGAGCGCCGCCGACGAGCTGACGAGATATTCGAGCAGGTGGCGGTGGACGCCCGGCGCGTTCCACGGATCGGACATCGACGGGGTCAGCAAGCCGCCGTTGGCGAAGCTCGTGCCCAGCCCCTCCTGCGCCGCCGAATCGACCAGCGTGACGCGCTCGCCGCGCCCGAGAAGCTCGAGCGCCGTGGTCAGTCCGACGACTCCGCATCCGATGATCAGATTGTCGGCCACTGCATTCTTTCCCTTGCCGCCAGCGTGAGTCGCGGCATCTTCGCCGGCTTCGCGCCGGGCCTCTTTGGCTTAGCCGTTGCGCCAAAAATGAACAATACAGAAATGTATGGTCGGGACGGAAAATTATGGTCCGATGGGGCCCTTTTCGCTCTCGGGATTATCGCCGGTCGGTAAAACTGGCCGTTCCTAAACGGACAATTGATCGATACAGCAACCCATGGGCGAACCGACTTCCATGCGATGGAAGCGCGATGAACAGAGGAGCAGGTGCAGTGGCGAACGGTCGTTTGACCCGCGGGGACTGGATCGCGGTCGCGCGCAAGGCGCTGATCGCGTCGGGCGTCGACGATGTGAAGGTGGATGTACTGGCGCGCCGGATGAAGGTGACGCGCGGCAGCTTCTACTGGCATTTCAAGCATCGGCAGGAATTGCTCGACGCGCTGCTCGAGGACTGGAAGGACAATAACCGCCGCGAAATCGCCGCGATCGAACAGCGCGCCGCAGAAGGGGCGACGGGGCTGATCGAGCTGTTCAAGGTCTGGCTGGGCGAGGACCCGAATTTCCCGGCGTTCGACATCGCGATCCGCGTCTGGGCGCGCAAGTCGCGCGACGTGACCAAGGTGGTTCACGACATCGACGATGCGTGGATCGGACTGTTCCAGCTTTTCCTCGAGCATAACGGGATCAAGGGCACCGAGGCGTTCGTGCGCGCCCGCGTGATGTATTTCCACCAGATCGGCTATTATGCCCTCGCGATCCGCGAGACGCTGGAAGAGCGGATCAAGCTGGCGCCCTATTATTGCACCGCGGTGACCGGCCTGCCGGCGCCCGCCGACCTCGAGGATGCGCTCCGCACGCTCGACAAGCCGAAACCGCGGGCGAAGGCGACGCCGAAGGCCGCCTGAGGGCCGGGCCGGCGCCGGGGCGCGGCCGGTCTTCAGGCCGGCCGCCGGGGTCACGACGAGACGGGCACCATGCCCAGTTCGGCCATCACGAAGCCGAGCCATTCGGCGCGCTGGCGTACCGAGATGTCGGCGTCGAACGAGGCGTGGCCCGTGTCCCTCCAGACGCGGAGCAGCGTCCGGTGGCCCGAACGGGATGCTGCGTTCAGCCGGGCGGTGAACTTGCGGCCGTGGAAGGGCATGCAGCCGGCGTCCTTTTCGCCGAACACCTGATAGACCGCCGGATAGGCGACATCGTCGCGGATCTGGTGATAGGGCGAATAGGAATAGATGATCTTCGACATCACCGCATCACCCGCATCGCCATAATCCTGACGGAAGATCGCGCGGATCGGTTCGAGCGCGGGGTCGTCGGGCAGCGGCTGCATCATGTCGAAGATCGGGACTTCGGGTACGACCACACGGAACAGGTCCGGACGGTGGACGATGCAGACGCCGGCCAGCAGGCCGCCATTGCTTGCTCCCGTCATCGCCAGCTTTTCGGGTGCGGTAACGCCCCGGGCGATCGCATCCTCGGTCACGGCGAACAGATCGAGATAGCTGTTCCATTTGCAGGCGAGGCGCCCGCTGTCGTGCCATATCTTCCCATATTCGCCGCCGCCGCGGATGTTGGCGTGGATGAGCACCCCGCCAGCGCGGACGAAGGGCGTGAGATGGCCGAGATAGGCGGGGGTGTAGGCCGAGTTGAAACCGCCATAGGCGGCGACCAGCGCCGGATGGGGCACGCTCGGGTCGAGGTCGGCGCGATGGACCATGAAATAGGGGACGCGCACGCCGTCCTGGCTGGTCGCGAAATGCTGGGTCACCGTGATGCCGTCCAGTTCGGCGAGCGGCGGCGTAATGGTGCCGAGCGCGCCGCTGTCCGGATCGAACAGGTAGACGCCGCCGGTTTCGGTGAAGCCGGAATAGTCGAAGGCCAGCGCATCGCTGCGTTCGAAACGATGCCACCCGCTGATCCAGCTTGCGCCGGGTTCCTTGAGCGGCGCGATCTGTTCGCTGCCGTCGACGGGATCGATCAGGCGAATGCGCAGCGAGACGTGGAGCAGTTCGGCGACCGCGATCTTGCCGCCGAAGACGCCGGCCGCGCGGATGACGGCCTGTCCTTCGGGCACGATCTCGCGCCAGGTGTCGCGGTCGCGCGAGGTGGCGGCCGGGATGGCGACGATACGGCCGCGCGGCGTGTCGTCGCCATGCGCGCGGGCCACATAGGTGTCGGCATCGAGCCAGCCGCCGGTCAACTCGCCATGATAGCCATCGGGAATGAAAGGGCGCCATTCGCCGGTCCGCGTGTCGCAGATCATATAGGCGGTGCGTTCGTGCGGTCCCGAGTCGGCGATCACCCAGCGTCCGCCGGGGGAGACGGTGCAGGTCAGGCCCGACATCTGCACCGGCACCTCGGCATCGTCGAATACCGCCTCGGGGCGATCGGCAACGCCGGCGTCGAGCGCCACAAACTGGATCCGGTGCCGCCCGTCGGCGTCACGGCCGTGCAGGTAAAAGCCGCTGGCGTCCGGCAGCCAACCCGGGATGGCGCCGCTGTAGCCGATCGCCGGCAGCGGATCGCAGACTGCTGCGCCGCTATCGACGTCGAACACGTGCCATTGGCCCATCATGTCGCCGTGCAGGCAGATGAGCGCGGCGACGCGGCGGCCGTCGCTCGAGACTTCCCACCACAGCACCGCGCCGCCCGCCGCATCCCCGGCGCCCACGGCATCGGCCATGGTGAAGATTTGCCGGCCGGGCTCGCCGAGCCTGTCGGCGGTCCATAGCACGCGGCCGCCGCCATCGGGCGTCGGCGCCACCCAGAACCAGCGGCCGCCCCGCGAACGTGGCGGAGAGGGGAGGGCGAGGAGGTTGGCGACGTCGCAGACACGGAGCTGTTCTTTCAGCGTCTCGAAATGCGGCCATGCCTCGGCCTCGCGCTGCGCGATCGCATCCTGTTCCCACTGCCAGGCGAGGGCTTCTTCGCTGTCGTGCTGGAGCCAGTCATAGGGGTCGTCGAAAGTGACGCTGCCGATCGTCTTGGTGACCGGGCGGAGGGAGGTGTTGGTCATGGGTTTTCTCCCGGTTGGGGGTGTGTCGGGCCTGCTCAGCCCTGCGTTTCGAGTTTGGCCTTGATGCTTTCGAGATAGCCGGTCAGCGCGACGTCGAATTGCGCGGTCATTTCCGCTACCGCGGCGGCGACTTCGGCGCGTCCGGCGCCTGCGGGCTGCGGGATACCGAGCGTCGAGTGGCAATCGAGACCGTAGCGGGTGCCGCCGGGGGCCGCCTCGGCATGATAGGTGGCATAGACGATCATGCCGCCGGCGAGATAATCGGCGAACATGCTGAGCCTGAGCGCCGCCTCGTCGTGTTCGGTGACATGGCAGAGGCGTTCGTCGACGACCGCGCCATCCTGCTCGAAGCGCATATGATAGCCGCCGAGATATGCGGCGGGATCGTCGAGCGGTTCGATCGCATAGCCGATCTCGCGGAACTTCTTCGCCTCGATATATTCGTCGAGGATCGTCTGCCACACCGCGGCGGGGGGCGCGGCGATGTCGATCGCGGCATGGTTGACGATCGTCACGCGGACATTCTGTTCGGTCATGGGCGGGCGCTTTCGAGGACGGGGAGTTCGAGGCGCGATGGCCGCGCTGCATCGTGGAAGACGGTGATCGTCGCGGTCTGCATGTGCGTCGCGGTGGCGATCGGTTCGCCGGTGTTCGGATTGGGGTCCATGAACGGAAAGAAATCGGGGCGCAGCAAAAGGGCGAGGCGGTGTCCGGCGGCAAGCTCGTGCGCCGAGAGGGTGAGTTTCAGCCGCACCTCGACCGGCTCGCCGGGGACCATCGGCACCTCGCGGTCGAAGCCTTCACGATAGCGGAGGCGCAGCGCGTGATAGGCGAGTTCGACCACCGATCCGTCGGGCCGGATTTCGGCTAAGTGCGCGACGATATCAGCGTCGGGAGTGTCGGTCGCGACGTGCAGCACGACTTCGGTTTCGCCGAGGATCGCGAGCGGCTGGGCAAGCGGTTCGGTGCGGAACAGCAGCGTGTCGATATGGCGGACATGCTCGTCGAGGCTGCTGATCCGCCCGAGTGCTTCGGTGAGCGGCGCGGCGAAGGGCATCGTCGGATCGGCGCGCATGCGGTCGGGGTCGCCCCTGATGGCATCCGCATCGCCGACGAGTGTGCCGCCGCCATATTCGCCGTTTGCGGCGCTGTCGCTGGCGAGGAAGAAGGACAGGCTGCGCACTTCGCGCGGCGGGAAGGCATCGAAGACTTCGTAGCGGCCCCGCCCGGTGATGAAGATTTTCGCCTTGCCGCCGAGCTCGGGGCCGTTGCCCTTGCCCTTGAGATGCTTGTCGTAAAAGGCGAGGCGGATCGGGAAAGGATCGGCCGAGGCGGCGGCGTCGAATTCATGCGGGCCATAGCTGCTGCCGCCGCCCGTATAGACCTGGCCATGGTCCCACGGGCCGAGCAGCAACTGGCGGTCGTCGCGGTCGGGGGCGTTGGCGGCCATGCCATGCCAAGCGCCCATCGCGCCGAGACTGGGATCGAAATTGCCGGTGATGAACAGCGCCGGCAGGTCCATCGCCGCATAATCCTCGGCGCCGAGGGACCGCTCCCGCCACCAGTCGTCGAAGGTCGGATGTTCGAGCGACTCACGGTAATGCGCGAGCTTGTCGCCCTTCAGCACGTCGTCGGCGGCGTCGATCGCCGGGCGCATCGTCAGGCGGCGGAACCAGTCGGGCTGCGCGAGGACGGGCAGCGTCGAGACGAAGCCGCCGCTGAGCTCGGCGAGCGAGCCGATCGAGATCAGGTTGAGCCAGTTGATTGTATGCTGCCGCGTGAAGGCGCCGCCGAAATAGGGAAGTTCGCGGAAATAATTGACCGCGGGTACCTGCGGGATGATGCATTTGAGGTGCGGCGGGCGGGTGGCGGCGGCGAGGAGCTGGGTGAGGCCGACATAGGAACCGCCGTCCATGCCGACATTGCCGTCGCACCATGGCTGCGCGGCCAGCCATTCGATCGTGTCATAGCCGTCGGTGCGCTCGTACGGCGAGCTGAAGCGGAATTCGCCTTCGGACTCGCCGGTGCCGCGGACAAGCTGGTTGACGACGATATAGCCGTGGTCGCGGTAACGGAGCTGGCCGAGGCGGGCCCAGCCGAGCACCTCCTCGCGGTAGGGTGTCCGCCACAGGATCACCGGCGCCGGCGCATCGCCGGCAGGGCGCCAGACATAGGTATCGAGCCGCACCCCGTCGCGCATCGGCAGCATCAGCCGCAGGTCGGGATCGGGCATCATTTCGATCGCGGGCGTGTCGCTGCCGCCCGCGCGGCTGAGCAATGTCATCGAATCGCGCGGGGCCTCGTCGGCGGCTTCTGGGCCGTTGGGGGTGACCGTCTCTTTGCTCATTCCCGTCCCTTCCGGCTTTGACGATGCCGATTTGTCTTCCTGCGGGGAAACGAATCCTCATTGGAAAATCTGATAGCGGTATAGAAACATACAATACTGTACTGTCAAGCGTGGATTGCGGCCGATTGGGTGTGAAGAGGTAGTGCCCGCTTTGGGGTGAGAAGTGGAGGTAGATTTTGCCACTGCCGTCATCCCGGGCTTGACCCGGGACCCGCCTTCCTTGGCACACTCGAAGGAAAAGGCAGGCCCCGGGTCAAGCCCGGGGTGACGATAAGGAAAGGGGGCACTTTCGGCCGATCAGCGACCACATCACACCGCCGCCGCATCGGCGTCGATCGGCCAGATCGGCCGTTGCAGGCGGCTGTATCGCGCAGGGTCGAAGTCGAGCGTCAGCGAGCCGGGAGTTTCGCAATAAAAGACCTTGGCAGCGAGCGGGGCGAAGCGTTCGTAGAAATGCTGGGTCGATTTGACGACGATAATCCGCGCCGCCGACAGGTCGACGCCGAGGCCGGTCAGGCAGACGGGATCATAGACCTGCTGGCGCACGCTGTTGACGACCACCTGCACGCCGCCGATCCGCAGCAGCGCCGCGTGGCTGATGCCGAACATCAGGCCGCCGGCCGGGTCTTCCTGTTCGATGTCGTCGGCGAGCGCGATCACGGTGGCTTCGCCATCGACGGGCAGCCCCGCGAAGGGGCCGGTCTTGCCGCCGAGGCGCAGGTTGAGCCGGTTGCCGACGCCCGCCTGATAGGCAAAATCGACCGCGATCGGATCCCAGATCATCGCCAGCGCCGCGTCCTCGATGCCGCGTTCGATCAGCCGCCGGAGGATGAAGGTCGAATCGGCGCCCGCGCCGCCGCCCGCATTGTCGGCGACGTCGGCAATCACATAGGGGCGGCCGGGTGCGGGGCCTGCTGCGGGCGACGCCGCGATCTCGTCGAGGATCGTGTCGATCGGCTTGCGCAGGCTGCGCGTTTCCTCACGCGCTGCGAAGAAGCGGCGGCCGAGGTCACGCGCGAGGCCGGGCACGTCGGGCTGTCCGGGTTCGGCGACGACGACCACCGCGGCGCCGACTTCGGGATGGTCGGCCCACGGGAAGCCGTGCATCAGCGACACCGAGTGCACCCCGTCCTGCCGCTCGGCGGCGAGCACGGCATCGTTGACCGCCTCCATCTGCGGCAGCGTCGTGTAGAAGAGACCGAGCATCGGCACGCGCTGGATATGGTTCTGCGTGCGGATCTCGCCGCGCACGAAGCGTTCGCCGATGTCGAAAAGCTGCTCGCCGCGCTCGTCGAAATCGGTGTGCGGGTAGAGGAGGCAGGCGACGAGCGCGTTCGACGCCTCGGCCATCCGCGCCGTCACATTGCCGTGCAGGTCGAGCTCGACCCCGATGAACACGTCGGGCCCGACGATTGCGCGGACCTTTTCGATGATGTCGCCTTCGCAATCGTCATAACCGTGCGCCATCTGCGCGCCGTGCAGCATCAGCAGCACCATATCGACGGGCATCGCGGCCCGGAGGTCGGCGAGGATTTCGTCGCGGAGACTCTCATAATCCTCCTGCCTGCACGGCGCCGCCGGTTCGGCGAACGCGTGGAGCGAGGCGTGGGCGCTATAGCCGCGCTCGCGCGCCAGCCGCAGGAAGGTGCGGTAGGCGAATTGATCGTAGGCCGCGGGTTCGGGCTCGGGCCCGGTGTGTTCGGGCCGGTAATACATCGGGTTGACGAAGGAATCGCGAGTGCAGGGGATGGCCGAAAATGCGTTGGTTTCCATCATCATGCCGGCAACGAATATGTTCATGCATTTCCTCTTTCCGGGCATCGCGCCCTCTAGCCGGACTCGCTCGCCATTTCTCGCGGCGGCCGCATTTTTTTGTCGACTCATATCCAAACACTTGTGTATCGTCGGGTCAATGGGCTTTAGCGAGTGCAAGGCCTGGAACGGGAGGAAAGCGTGAATCTGATGACGCCGCGGGCGCTGCTCGACGACAGTCTGGTGTGGGACAACCATGGCTGCATGCCGCTGCGTCCGCTCGACGAGAGCTTCCTGCCGCAACTGGCCCGCTACAAGGCGGGCGGCGTCAATGCGGTGACGATCAATATCGGCTTCGGCGATCAGGGGGTCGAAGAGCATGTCCGGATGGTCGCGCAGTTCCGCCGCTGGCTGGCGTTGAATGGCGACGATTATATGCTCGCGACCTCGGTCGAGGATATCGAACGCGCGCGGCGCGAGGGCAAGCTGGCGGTGCTGTTCGACATCGAGGGCATGAACGCGATCGCCGACCAGCCCAGCCTCGTCCAGCTCTATTACGACCTCGGCGTCCGCTGGATGCTGATCGCCTATAACCGCAACAATCCGGTCGGCGGCGGTTGCCAGGACGAGGATATCGGGCTGACCGCGTTCGGCCGCACCATTCTCGACGAGATGGCGCGGGTCGGCATGGTCGCCTGCTGCTCGCACACCGGCGAGCGGACCGCGCTCGAGGTCATGGACTATAGTTCGCGGCCGGTGATCTTCTCGCACAGCAATGCGCGCGCGATCCACGATCATCCGCGCAACGTCCGCGACCATGTGCTGAAGGCCTGCGCCGCGACGGGCGGCGTCGTCGGGCTCAACGGCATCGGGCTGTTCCTCGGCAAGGGCGGCATCGATCTGGTCGATGCGCTGATCGGCCACCTCGACCATATCGTCGGTGTCGTCGGGATCGAGCATGTCGGGCTGGGGCTCGATTATGTGTTCGACGCCGCCGAGCTCGAGGAATTCCTGTCCAATCCGGCGATCTTCCCCCCCGAACTCGGCTATGGGCCGACGCTCGAAATGGTGCCACCCGAGGCGATGGAGGAGATTGTCGGCGGGCTCGGCAAGCTCGGCTATGCCGACGACGACATCCGCGCCATCCTCGGCGGCAATCTGATGCGCGTCGCGAAACAGGTGTGGCGCCCGGCGTTCGGCTTTTCGGGCTGATCGCGGCCATGCTGGCGCTGCAGGACATATGGGACAGCCTTGTCGACGATTGCACGAAGGGCATTCCGGCGGGCACGGCATTGCCGCTCCGCGATATCGGCGGGCAGGGCTGGCGGTTGCTGGCGGGCGACACGCCCTTGCCCGCGGCAGTGCTGCGGCAATCGGCGATCGAGCATAATGTCGACTGGATGCGGCGCTTTACCGGGCTGACGGGTATGCTGCTGTGCCCGCACGGCAAGACCAGCATGAGCCCGCAATTGTTCGACCGGCAGCTCGAGGCGGGCGCGTGGGGGATGACCGCGGCGACGGTGTCGCACCTCCATGTCTATCGCCGCTTCGCCGTTCGGCGCATCCTGCTCGCCAACCAGCTCGTCGACCCTGCCGGCATCCGCTTCGTCCTGTCCGAACTCGAACGCGATCCCGAATTCGATTTCTATTGCCTCGTCGATTCGGTGGCGACCGTCGACATGCTGCGCGCTGCCGCAGCGAAAAGCGGCTGTCCGCGGCCGATCCAGCTGCTCGTCGAGATCGGGCAGGCGGGCGGCCGCACCGGCACGCGCAGCGTCGAACAGGCGATCGAGGTCGCGCGCGCCGTGCATGCGGCAGCGCCGCATCTCGTGCTGCGCGGCGTCGAGGGGTTCGAGGGCGTGCTCGAAGCGGCCGAACCCGCCGAAACGCTCGCGCGGATCGAGACGATGCTGGGCGATATGGCTGCGGTCGCGGTCGGCTGCGACGCCGAGGGGCTGTTCGCCGACGGGCCGGTCATCGTATCGGCGGGCGGATCGCAATATTACGACCTGCCGCCCTCGCTCGCACAGCGGCTGGGCATGGCGCGCGAGACGATCCTCGTGCTGCGCAGCGGCTGTTACATCACCCATGATTCAAGCTGGTTCAGCGAATATGCGAAGGCGATCGCACAGCGTATGCCCGCGGTCGGCGAACTCGGCGAGGGATTGCGCCCGGCGATCGAGGTCTGGGCCTATGTCCAGTCGCTGCCCGAACCGGGGCTGGCGATCGTGACGATGGGCAAGCGCGACGCCTCGTTCGACGTGCATCTGCCGACGCCGCTGAAATGGCACCGCGACGGCATGGCCGCACCGGCGGTGCTGGCCGGGCACCAGGTGCTGAAGTTGAACGACCAGCACGCCTATGTCGCGCTGCCCGATGACAGCCCGCTCGCCGTGGGTGACCGGATCTGCTTCGGCATTGCGCATCCGTGCACGACCTTCGACCGCTGGCCGGTGATGATGGTCGTCGACGACGATTACCGCGTCATCGACGCGATCCGCACCTTCTTCTAGTCCCCGGGCTTCTAGTCGCCGCGCTGGAAGATCATCGCCATTTCCTCGATATCGAGGTCGCGTTCGAGTTCGTGGAGCACCTCGTCCTCGATCAGCCCGGCGCGGTGGATGCGAATCAGTTCGGCGCGGCTTGCGGCGATCGCCTGCAGCAGCACGTCGAAATGCGAGCGCAGCCCGTCCATCGCCGCCGCCGGTTCGGCGGTGTAGCGCTCCATGAACCGCATGCGCTTGCGATGTTCCTCGAGCATCATCGGGTGGATCAGCGTGCCATCCTCGTCATAGGCGAGCCGCTCGACGACTTCGGACCGGGCGTGCGCCATCGCGCCTTCGGCGGCGGGCAGCGCCATCTGCGCGGGCGGGTCGGCATCGACCGGCGCGACCTTGCGGATGAGCAGCCCGAGGCTCGATCCCTGCACCACGACGGTCACGAAGATGACCGCGAAGGCGCAGACCAGCATCAGGTCGCGGCCGGGCATGTCGGTCGGCAGCGTCAGCGGCACCGCCTGCGTCACGACGCCGCGCATGCCCGCCCAGCTCAGCACCGTCGCCTGCCGCCAGCCGAGCGGCCGTGCGCGCTCGATCCCCAATTTGCGCGCAGTCTCCAGCACCGCCTCCGACGCGAAGATCCAGACGAAACGTGCCACCGTCACTGCCAGCACCACCGCGACCATCATGCTGACCCACGCCAGCGGGATCGCCGTGATCCCGCCGATGCGCTCGATCGCGGCGCGCAGCGAAAAGCCGATCAGAATGAAGACGAGCGCTTCGAGCACGAAAACGAGGATGAACCACGCCGAATTGGCGCGCAGCCGGATTTCGGCCGACAGGATTTCATGCTGGTACCACCCCATCGCGAGCCCCGCGGTGACGGTTGCGATCACGCCGGACACATGGACGGCCTCGCCCGCCAGATAGGCGGCCCAGCACAGCAAGATGGTGCTCAGCATGACCAGCATGCGGTCGTTCAGCCGTTTTGCGAGGAAAACCCAGCCCTTGGCGACGACGGCACCGACCGCGACGCCGCCGATCGCGACGAAGGCGAAGCTCTGGAGCGCCTCGCCGGTGTGGAACACGCCGCTGAGCGTCGCGGCGACGGCGAAGCGGAAGAGGATCAGGCCGGTCGCGTCGTTAAGCAGGCTTTCGCCCTCGAGCAGCGCTTCCAGCCGGCGGGGCAGGTGGACGCCCTTCAGCACCGCGCGCGCCGACACCGCGTCGGGCGGCGAGACGATCGCGCCGAGCGCGAAGCAGGCTGCCCAGGGCAGCGACGGCAGGATCATGTGCGCAACCACGCCGACGACCAGCGTGGTGAAGACGACCGCGCCGACCGCGAGCGACAGGATGCCCGGCAGGTGGCGGCGGAAACGGCCGAGCGCGGTATAATAGGCGCCGTCCATCAGCAGCGGCGGCAGGAAAAGCACGAGGGCAAGCTCGGGATCGAGGGTGATCGCCGGCAGCCCGGGGATGAAGGCGAGAGCGCCGCCACCGACGAGGAGCGCGGTCGCGGGTGGCCAGCGCAGCTTGAGCGCCAGCCAGTGCAGCCCGATAACCAGTGCCAGCAGGGCGAGGACGAGCTCGAAGGCTTCGACGGCGTGCATGGTCAGGTCCGGTCCGGCGCGAGGCCGCGTGATAATGTCATGATAAGCCCCCTCTTCGACGCCGGTATCGAAAGGGCGTTGTGACGCGCTTTGCCGCGGCGATCAATGCTCTGGATAGGGGAAGGGGATGGAAGCCCTTTATCCCCCGTCCGCCGCGCTCGGCAGCCGCGACGGGGGATGAGGTTGTGTGTGCACGTAGAGAACATTATAAGAACATTTTTGGGACGTCAACCCCCTTTTGTTCTCTTTTGCGGCGCGACTTGACAGGTTGACGTAAACGTCAATCACCGCCAAGGCAGAAGCGGTAACGGAAAGGGAGAGACGATGGCCGAGCAACCGAAATTCGACCTGACAGGGCGCGTCGCGCTCGTCACCGGGGCTTCGTCGGGGCTCGGCGCGGGCTTCGCCAAAGCGCTCGCGGCTGCCGGCGCCAAGGTCGTGCTGGCGGCGCGGCGCGCCGACAAGCTCGCCGAACAGGTCGCGGCGATCGAGGCGGCGGGCGGGCAGGCGGTCGCGGTGAGTATGGACGTCACCGACGAGGCATCGACCAAGGCGGCCTATGATGCCGCCGAAGCCGCTTTCGGTACCGTCGACACGATCGTCGCCAACGCCGGGGTCGCGACCGAGAAGATGGCGATGGGCCTGTCGGTCGAGGATGTCGATTTCCTCCACGCCGCCAATGTCCGCGGCGTCTTCCTGACCGCGACCGAAGGCGCGAAACGGCTCGACAAGGACGGCGCGCGCGAGAAGCAGCACGGGCGGATCGTGCTGATCGGCTCGATCACCGCCGAAAAGGTTTTTCCGGCGACGTCGGTCTATGGCGCGACCAAGGCGGCGGTGCGCCATCTCGGCAAGGCGCTGGCGCGCGAATGGGCACGGCGCGGGATCAGCGTCAATGTGATCCAGCCGGGCTATTTCGAATCCGAAATGACGCAAGACCTGTTCGAAAGCGACGTCGGCGACGCGATGGTGAAATCTTTCCCGCGCCAGCGCATGCGCCCGCCGAGCGATCTTCATGCGCCCTTGCTGCTGCTCTGCTCGGACGCGGCGCTCGGGATTACCGGCAGCGTGTTCACGATCGACGACGGACAGACGCTGTGAGCGAGTTGCTGATCGAGACGCGCGGGCAGGTCGAGATCGCGACGCTCAACCGTCCCGAGCGATTGAATGCGCTAAGCGAGGGGCTGGTCGACGAACTGGGCGCCTATTTCGGCGGGCTGGCGGATCGCAAGGACATACGCGTCGTTATCCTGCGCGGTGCCGGGCGCGGTTTCTGCGCCGGGCTCGACATTCAGGAAGACCGCACGACCGACGAGACGCCGGTGCTACGCACGCTGCGCACCCAGACGAGCATCGGCAATATCTATCGCAAGATGCGCGCCTGTCCGCAGCCGATCATTGCCTTGGGGCACGGTGCAGCCGCCGGCGGCGGGCTGTCGCTGCTGCTGGCGTCCGATGTGCGCTACGGGACGCCGAGTTTCCGTTGCAACGCCGCCTATATCCGCATCGGGCTTGGCGGCTGCGATATGGCGTCGAGCTATTTCCTGCCGAGGCTGGTCGGCGCGAGCCTGGCGTCGGAGATGATCCTGACCGGGCGTTTCATCGACGCCGAACGCGCGCTGCGGGCAGGGCTGATCAGTGAGATCGTCGACGAGGATGCGCTGCTGACACGCGGGCTTGCGCTCGCCGACGAGATGCTGGCGACGAGCCCGTGGGGGCTCCGGTTGTCGAAGCAGGCGCTCAATCTCAACATCGATGCGCAGAGCCTCGATGCCGCGATGGCGATCGAGGACCGCCAGCAGGTGATCCTGTCGGCGACCGAGGATCATCGCGAAGCGCTGGCGGCGTTCCTCGCCAAGCGCGCGCCTGAATATCGCGAGAAATGACCGGTACGCTCCGCCTCTATGCCTTCAACACCGGCTGGTTCCAGTGCCGGCCGGGCTATTTCATCGAGGGCGAGGAGGGCGATTATCTCAAAGGACCGGTGCCCTCCTACCTGATCGAGCATCCGAAGGGCCGCGCGCTGTTCGATACCGGGATGGGGGTGCGTTATCGCCGCACGCTCGAGACCGCGCTGCCGCCGAACAAGTTCGGGCTGCAATGGTTCGAGGGGCAGGAGATTGCGGCGCGCCTCAAGAGCATCGACGTCGATCCGGCGAGCATAGACTGGGTGATCAACTCGCACCTCCACATCGATCATTGCGGCGGCAATGCCAGCTTGCCGAATGCCACCGTCATCGTCCAGTCGCGCGAACTCGCCGCGGCGCAGGCGACCGAGGAAGCGGGGCTCTATGAAGCCGAGGATTATGCGACCGGGCAGCCGGTGAAAGCGATCGACGGCGAACTCGACCTGTTCGGCGACGGCAGCGTGATGATCGTCCCGACCTATGGCCATACGCCGGGGCACCAGAGCGCCATCGTGAGGCTGCCCGGCGGCGCGCGGGTGCTGCTTGCAGCCGATTGCTGCTACACCGAACGCAACCTCGACCTGATGGTGCTGCAAAAGGCAGTCGTCGACCGCGAGGCGGGGATGCGGACGATGGAATATCTGCTGCGTGAGCGTGAGAGCGGCGCCCGCATCCTGTTCGGCCACGACGGCCGCCAATGGGCGGGCGTCGAGGAAGCGAAACCCTTTACCTGAACCCTGCGACGCGCTCCGCCATGTCGGGCGCGACGCCGGCGCTGTTGAACACCTCATGCGCGAGGCCGGCGGCCAGCGGCAGGTCGGCCTGTTCGCGATAGAGGCGCTTGTAGGCGAGGACGCTGTGCCGCGACTGCGCGGCGATCGCTTCGGCGAGCGTCCGAACGGTGGCGTCGAGATCGGCGTCGGCGACGCAGTGGTTGGCAAGGCCGATCCGTGCCGCCTCGCGCCCGCCGACCGGCAGGCCGGTGAAGCTGATCTCGCGCGCCTTCCATGCGCCGACGCGGCGCGGCAGCCGCTGGCTCATCCCCCAGATCGGGACCAGCCCGAACTTGCCGTGCGTGTCGGCGAAGTTCGCGCTTTCGCCCGCGACGATGATGTCGCCCGCCAGCGCGAGTTCGAGCCCGCCGGTGAAGCAGCCGCCCTGCACTGCGACGATCAGCGGTTGCGGCAGGTCGGCGAGCTTGGTGACGATTGATCCCTGATAGTGGGGCCGGGGCGTTTCGGTGCCGCGTTCATTGAGGTCGTTGCCGGCGCAAAAGGACGGCCCGTTGGCGCGCAGCACGACCGCGCCGATGGCATCCCCGGCGGCGGCGATCGCATCGACATGCGCGTCAAGTTCGGCCCACAGCGCGAGGTTCAGCGCGTTGCGCTTGTCGGGGCGATTGAGCGTGAGGGTTGCAATTCCGTCCCTGTCCTCGCGCAAAACCAGTTCGCTCATCGCCCGTCCTTTCATTTATGTCCGACCCCGCAAAGCATGATTGACCGGGCGTGCCAAGCAGCATTGCTCTCGATCATATATTGGCATAAGCAATGCCACAACAATTCCGGGGGGAGGGGTGATGGCAGTGCGCAGGCGAACCACTTTGGTGCCGGGTCGCGTTGGCCGGTTCCGGCGCGCTGCCATCGTCTCTCTGGCCGTCCTGATCGGCGCGGCGCCGTTGCAGGCGCAGCCGACCATGGCGCCGCCGCGCCAGCCCAATATCGTCATCCTGCTCGCCGACGATTGGGGTTTCAGCGACGTCGGGGCGTTCGGGGCCGAATTCGCGACGCCGAACATCGACGCGCTGGCGCAGGCGGGGATGCGCTTTTCCAATTTCCATGTCGCGGGATCATGCTCGCCGACGCGCGCGATGCTGCAGACCGGGGTGATGAATCATCGCAACGGGCTGGGCAACATGCCCGAGACGATCCCCGACGAGCACCGCGGCAAGCCGGGTTACGACACGGTGATGAACCACCGCGTCGTGACGATCGCCGAGCTGCTGCGAGCGGCGGGCTATCGCACCTACCTCACCGGCAAATGGCATCTCGGCAGCGATCCGACGCGGCTGCCGACGGCGCGCGGTTACGACCGGGCGTTCAGCCTCGCCGACGCGGGCGCCGACAATTTCGAGCAGCGCCCGATCGAGGGCATGTACGACAAGGCGAACTGGACCGAGGATGGGAAGCCCGCGACGCTGCCGAAGGATTATTATTCGTCGCGCTTCGTCGTCCAACGGATGATCGATTATATTGAGGCCGAGCGGAAGAGCGGCAAACCCTTCCTCGCATCGATCAACTTCCTCGCCAACCATATCCCGGTGCAGGCCCCCGACAGCGACATCGCGCGTTATGCGGCGATGTACAAGGATGGCTGGACCGCGCTCCGCGCCGCGCGCGCCAAGCGGGCAGCCGCGCTGGGCATCATGCCCGCCGGCATGCCGATCGTGACGATGCCGACGACGCCCGACTGGCAGAAGCTCGATGCCGACGAGCGCGCCGCCGCGGTGCGGACGATGCAGGCCTATGCCGGCATGGCGACCGCGATGGACCGCGAGATCGGCCGCCTCGTCGCGCATCTGAAGGCGACGGGCGACTATGACAACACGATCTTCGTCTTCCTGTCTGATAACGGCGCCGAGCCGACGAACCCGTTCAGCAGCCGCCGCAATCGCCTGTTCCTCGGGATGCAATATGACCTGTCGACCGCGAATATCGGCCGGCGCGGCAGCTTTGCGGCGATCGGTCCGGGCTGGGCGAGCGCGGCCTCGTCGCCGCTGTCGGGCTACAAGTTCAGCGCCGCCGAGGGCGGGCTGCGCGTGCCGCTGATCATCGCCTGGCCGGGCAATGCCAAAATCCGTGCGGGGGCGATCAGCGACGGGCTCGCGCATGTCACCGATATCCTGCCGACCCTCACCGAACTGGCCGGGGTGAAGGGGCACGGCGGTAGCTGGCAGGGCAAGGCGGTCGAGGCGGTCACCGGGCGCAGCCTGCTGCCCATGCTCGGCGGCGCGCCGGGCAGCGTTCATGGCGATACGCCGCTCGGTTACGAGCTGTCGGGCAATGCGGCGCTGTTCCGCGGCGATTACAAGCTGGTGCGCAACCTCGCGCCGACCGGCGACGGCAAATGGCGACTCTATGACCTGAAGTCCGATCCCGGCGAGACGCGCGATCTGGCGGCGGCGATGCCCGAGCGTTTTGCGGCGATGCAGGCCGATTATGCTGCCTATGCAAAAGCGAACGGGGTGCTCGACATGCCCGCGGGCTATACCGCCGACGCGCAGATCAACCGCTATGCCTTCGAGCAGCAGGGCAAGCCGCGGCTGATCCGTCTCGGCCTGTGGGTGGGGGGAATTATCTTGGCGTTGTCAGCGCTTGTTTGGAGCTGGCGCCGCCGGCGCCGGGCGCGCCGTGTCGATCAGGCGAAAGCCGATATGGTCGGTGCCTAGGCCGCGTTCCTGGAACTGGCGCGCCGCCGGGCGGTAGCGCGCGCAATAATTGGCGGCGCAAAGGAAGCTGCCGCCCTTGATGACATTGGTCTCGGCGCCCGCCGTGCTGGTCGTCCATTCCCAGACATTGCCGATCAGATCGTGGACGCCATGCTCGTCGGCGGGGAAACAGGCGACGGGGGCGCGGCCGATAAAGCCATCGGTGCCCATGTCGCGGACGGGAAATGTTCCCTGATAATAGTTGGCGCGCGGCTTGCCGTCTTTGCCGACCGGAACATTGCGGTCGGCGCCGCCGGTCGCGGCGGCGAGTTCCCATTGCTCCTCGCTCGGCAGCGCCTTGCCCTTCCATTTCGCGAAGGCCAACGCGTCGTCATAGGCGATCTGGACCGCCGGATCGCGGTCGCGGCCGGCGATGTTCGTCTCGGGTCCCGCCGGGTGCCGCCATTCGGCGCCGACGACCCAGCGCCACCAGTTGGGGTTGCCATCGGTCGGGGTGGTGAACACCGCCGACCCGGGGATCAGCATGTCGGGCGGCGCGCCGGGCAGTTTCGGCGGGTCCTGTTCGGCGAGCGTCTTGTACCCCGTCGCTTTCACGAATTCGGCGAATTCGGCGTTGGTCACTTCGTGCGTCGCGATCCAGAAGCCGGCGACCTTGACCTCGCGCGCCGGGCCTTCTTCGGGCAGGGTGCCGTCGGCGCCCATTGTGAAGGTTGCGCCGGGGATCCAGGCATAGTCGGCCTTGGGCAGCGCCGGGCATTCGGGCGCGGCGGCTGCGGCGCGCTCGTCCTGCTTTGTCGTCTCGCCGCACGCCGCGAGCGCGCCGAGCATGGTCAGCGCCGCGATCGCCGCGGTGCGTTTCATACCGCCGCGCCCTTGGGCAGCGCGGCGATCAGCGTATCGACCATATGACCCATCACCGTCGCCGCTTCCTCGGCGGGCAGCCCCTGATCGTGGCGGAGCGCGCGCCAGTTCTGGAACGACAGCGCCGCACACAGCGCCTCGACGCTGACCCGGTCGCCGAGCACCTCGCCGGGGAGCAGGCGCAGGATGAGGTCGCGTTCGAGCATCACGACCTTGCTGTACTGGCCCATCAGGAAGGGCGACTGGTAGCGCTTGATATTGGCGGCGAGGCGGAAGGGCAGCGTCGTTTCGAACACGCGCACGCGCCGCCGGACGAGTTCGCGGACATTGGCGCGCCAGTCCTGATCGGGATAGGGCGCGGTCACGATCGGCATCACCCGTTCGGTGATCGTCGCGGTGATTTCGGCATAGAGCGAATCCATGTCGTCGAAATGGCGGAAGACGGTGCGCAGCCCGATGCCGGCCTCTTCGGCGACGCGCGCCGCGCTGGGCGCGAGGTCGCCGCCGTTGATCAGCTCGAGCATCGCCTCGACGATGCGGCGGTGGCTCGACCGGCTGCGCTCGCGCCGGCCGTCGACGCGTTCGGGCGCGGCCTTTGCGCTGCTCGATGTCCTCACCCCCGTTTTCATATGTCCTTGCTGGCCCGGCTTGGCGCGTGCGTCAAACAATCTTGCGTATGCGCGAATAAAGTGACACATATAGTGCCAATAGTTTCACGGCAAGCATATTGCCGGGATCGAGGGGATGGGGATGAAGAAAAGATGGGTCGCGCTGGGGGCGCTGGTCGTCGCTGGGGCGGGCGGGTATTGGACCTATCAGGCGAACAAATACCGATTGCCCGGCATCGTCCAGGACTGGCGCGACCCGGTGCAGGCGAACCGGCCGGTCGTCTGGCAGCAAGGCCCGGCATCCGCGCCGGCCGATCCATCGGGGGGCAAGCGGCCGCCGAACATCATCCTGATCGTCGTCGACGATCTGGGCTATAACGATATCAGCCTCAACGGCGGCGGGCTGGCAGGCGGAATCGTCAAGACCCCGAATATCGACGCGATCGCGCGCGAAGGGCTGAATTTCACCACCGCCTATGCCGCGAACGCGACCTGCTCGCCGTCGCGCGCGGCGATGATGACGGGGCGTTATCCGACGCGTTTCGGTTTCGAATATACTGCGGTACCGGTCGAGTTCGCCGAAAATCTGTCGCACGGCGGCGCGCTTGGCCCGCTGAAGCCGATATTCCACCGCGAACTGATCACCCCCGAGATTCCCGACTATCCCGACATGGGGGTGCCGGCGAGCGAGGTGACGATCGCCGAGGCGGTGAAGGCGGCGGGTTATCACACGCTCCATATCGGCAAATGGCATCTCGGCGAAGCGCCCGCGCTGCAGCCGCAGCGGCAGGGTTTCGACGAAAGCCTGGCCGTGCTCGGCGGCGCGGCGATGTTCCTGCCCGAGGACGACGCCGACGTCGTGAACGCCAAATTGCCGTGGGATGCGATCGACCGCTTCCTGTGGGCGAATTTGCGCCATGCGGTGAGCTTCAACGGCAGCAAGCGCTTCCATCCCAAGGGGCATATGACCGACTATTTCGCCGACGAGGCGATCAAGGCGATCGAGGCGAACCGGGGTCGCCCCTTCTTCATGTACCTCGCCTTCAACGCGCCGCACACGCCGCTGCAGGCGACGAAGGAGGATTATGCGAAGCTGCCGCAGATCAAGGACCACAAGACGCGCGTCTATGGCGCGATGATCGCGCAGCTCGACCGGCGGATCGGCGACGTGATGGCCAAGCTGAAGGAGGCGGGGATCGACGACAATACGCTCGTCATCTTCACCAGCGACAATGGCGGCGCTTGGTACAACGGCATGGCGGGGCTCAACGCGCCGTTCCGCGGCTGGAAAGCGACCTTCTTCGAGGGAGGCATCCGCACCCCCTTCTTCATGCGCTGGCCTGACCACATCGCGCCGGGAACGCAGCGCGGCGATGTTACCGGCCATATCGACCTGTTCGCGACGATCGCCGCCGCGGCGGGCGCGGCGGTTCCCGCGGACCGGCAGGTCGACAGCGAGGATATCCTCGCCGGGCCGGCAAAGCGGCAGGCGATGTACTGGCGATCGGGCGATTACCGTGCGGTGCGCATGGGCGACTGGAAATTGCAGGTGACGAAGCGGCCGGAGAAAGCGCGCCTCTATAACCTCGCCGCCGACCCGACCGAGCGGCACGATCTGGCGGCGAGCGAACCCGAGCGGGTGGCGACGCTGCGCGCGATGATCGAGGCGCAGAACAAGGGCATGGCGAAACCGATCTGGCCCGGGCTGGTCGAAGGGCCGATCCGCATCGACGTGCCGCTGAATGCGCCGTGGCAGGACGGGCAGGATTATATCTACTGGACCAACTAGGGTGACGATGGCTTGAGTCCTTGCCGTTCGGCGCTACGCCTTGGCCGATGCAGGATGATGAACGGCCATCGGTATTGGCGCATCGCCGGTTTCTGGCGCGGGCGGCCGAGTTCGAAGGGCTGCCGCTGGCGGCGCGCTTTGCCGAGATCCACGCCTCGAACCTGTGGGGCGCCGATACATCGCGGTCGGGCCTGGGCTCGGAGGCGGGGGCGACGGACATATTGCGGCGCGAACTGGGTGAGCTTTTCGCGGCGTTGAACGTCCGTAGCCTGCTCGACGCGCCCTGCGGCGATGCGCGCTGGATCGCTGAGGCCGATCTGGGGCCTGTACGCTACACAGGCGTCGATATCGTCGCGGCGCAGATCGAGGAAAATATCGCCGAGCGAAGCGCGCGGGGTGAATTTCTGGTTGCCGACATCACCCGCGACCCGCTTCCCGTGGCCGATGCGATCCTTTGCCGCGATTGTCTGGTGCACCTCAGCTTTGCGAATATCGACCGCGCCATCGCCAATTTCCGGCAGTCCGGGGCGAAATGGCTGATCACGACGACCTTCCCCGATTTCGGGAAGAATCTCGACTGTGCCGATGGCGACTGGCGTGCGATCAATCTCGAACGGGCGCCCTTTGGATGGCCGCCGCCGGTGAGGCTGCTGAACGAACGGTGCGAGGAGGCCGGCGGGGGCTGGAGGGACAAAAGCCTTGGCGTCTGGGCGCTTGCGGAGCTGAACAGCGCGACGCTTACGCCGGGCTAGGCCGCTGCGCGTTCGCCGGCGGGCGGTTCGTAGCGCTTGACGCCGATGCCGTTGCGCTTGGCGATGTAAAGCGCCTCGTCGGCGAGGCTGATCAACTGCTCGAGATCGCGTGTGCCGTCGTCGGCCACGACATAGCCGACACAGGTTGAGATGTTGAGCGTATGCTCGCCGATCCGGTACGGCCGGCCGATCGCCGCGACGATCCGCTGCGCCAGCAGCCGCGCTTCGTCGGGGTGCGCGATATCGCGCTGGACGATCGCGAACTCGTCGCCGCCGAGCCGCGCCGCGATGTCGCTTTCGCGGATTGCACCGCCCAGCCGCTTGGCGACCGCCGCGAGCAGGGCGTCGCCCATCGGGTGCCCGAAACGGTCGTTGACGGGCTTGAAGCCGTTGAGGTCGAGACAGTGGAGCGCGACCAGCCGCCCGTCGCCGGTCGCGGCATATTCGGCTTCGTCATAACTTTCGCGCAGCGCGAGGCGGTTGGGGAGCGCGGTGAGGCTGTCCTGCCGCGCGAGCGAGGCGAAGGTCAGCCGCCGGCCGATATCGACGAGCGCGCGGGCGTGGCGCTTGCGCAGGCTGAAGATGCCGCCGAGGAGGAAGGCGCAGGTCATCACTGCGGTTGCGGCGTAAAGCGGCTTGGCCGAGGCGACGATTGCGACGACCGGTGGCGCGACCGCCATGACCATGCTCGGGATCGCGATGCGCGGGCGGAGGCCGATCCCGGCGGCGACCCCGGCGGCATAGCCGATGAGGAGCGCGAGCATCAGCAGATGGTTGCCCGCACCGGTGCTGGGCATCCAGAAGACGCGCAGACCGAACAGGCCGAGGACCGCGGCAAAAGCATAATAGGTCACGGCAAAGCGCCGTTCGAGGTGGCGCGCGGCAGCGATGGTCAGCCGCGGCCGGGCCGCCGCCTTGCCGTCGCGCCACATGACGACGAGGCGCAGGATAGAAGCGACGAGGCCGGGGAGCAGCAGCGCTTCGAGGATCGGATCGCCAGTCCCCCGGACGATGAGTGCGCCCGACAGCACGAAACCGACCGACATGATCAGCGAGGGGAGGAAGCCGTCGTAAAGGCTGCGGATCAGTTCGATCTCGATGGCATCGGCGGCGTGTTTCACTTCGTGCTGCATGGCGCTCGCTTGCTATGCCCTCCTGACGCGGGATCGTCGAAGATCCGCGTCGGCCCGCCTATATACAAGACAGGCGGGGCAGGCATGGCAAAAGCTTATCGCCGGTGCGTTAACGAAAGCTGATTATTCGAGCATTTTACGGACGATAGGGAATGGCGTCGGGAAGCACGACGCCGACGTCGCGGGCATAACGTTCCCATGCTGCGGAGAGCTCCGCCCTGCGGTCGGGTTCGGCGAGCGACAGGTCGCGCGTTTCGCCCGGATCGCGGGCGATATCGAACAATCGCCACAGGCCGTCGCCGATGTCGGTGATTTTCCAGTCGCCCTGCCGATAGGCGCGCGAGCCGAAGAGTTCGGCGCCGATGCCGTCGCCCGCGCCATAGACGCGGATATCGGAATTGCGGAGCCAGCCCGCCCACGAACGACCGGTGATCGGCCGTACCGTCCGCTCGCCGACGCGGGTCGCCGCAGGGTCGGCGCCGGCGAGGTCGAGCAGGGTCGGCGCGATGTCGGCGACCGACAGATATTGCGTCGCCGCGCCCTGACGCTGCGGGATGCCGGCGCCGGTGATGAAGGCGACGGCCCGCGTGCCGCCCTCGCTGTTATAGCCTTTGGTCAGCCATGAGGGCGCCGTTGCTGCCTGCGCCCAGCCGGCGCCATAGGTGACATAGGAGGAAGCGGTGCCGCGATTGGCGAAGCTGTTGTCGGCGCCCTTGAGCTGACGCGCGAGCATTTCGGCGCCGGTGGTCTCGACGTCGAGCGCCTCGGCGCCATTGTCGGCCAGGAATATAATGACGGTATTGTCGAGTTCACCCGACCGGCGCAGCGCATCGATCACCCGGCCGACATTGCGGTCGAGCCGGTCGACCATCGCGGCATAGATTTCCATGTTGCGCGCGGCGGTCCGTTGCTGCTCCGCGGTCAGCGAATCCCAGCTACCGTCGCGGTTGCGCGGGGTGTGCGCGGCTACGTCGGGAGCGAGGATGCCGAGTTCGCGCTGGCGGGCGAGGCGCCGTTCGCGGAGGATATCATAGCCCTCGTCATAGCGGCCCTTGTAACGCGCGATATCTTCGGGCGGTGCCTGCAGCGGCCAGTGCGGGGCCGTAAAGGCGAGATAGGCAAAAAAGGGCTTCTCGCCGGCGGCGGGTGCTGTGCGATCGCCGAGAAAATCGATCAGCCGGGTGGCAAAATAGTCGCTCGAATAGAAATCGGCGGGCAGACGGGTGAGCTGCTTGCCGTCCTCGCGATAGGTCGCGGTGCCGCCTTTCGCCGGGTCGGCGTCGGTGCCGTAATGATTGTGGCCGCCCTGCGCGAGCGTGAAGCTGCGCTGGAAACCGCGCGCCGACGGGTCTTGCTCCGCGGTCAGGCCGAGGTGCCATTTGCCCGAAAAGAGCGTCCGATATCCGGCGACCGACAGCCGTTCGGCGAGCGTCGCGACGTCGCGGCGCAAATAGCCTTCATAGCCGGGCTTGCCTTGCTGGTTCGGGCGGATGAGTTCGGCCATCGTGCCGAGCCCGGCGATATGGTTGTCCGTTCCCGAAAGCAGCATCGAGCGCGTCGGCGAACAGGTCGGTGCGGTGTGGAAACCCGCGAGACGAATGCCCGCGAGGGCAAGCCGGTCGAGGTTCGGCGTCGCAATCTCGCCTCCGAAAGCGCCGATATCCGAATAGCCGAGGTCGTCGGCGACGATGATCAGGAAATTCGGCCGGCGTTCGGCGGCCGGTGCGGCCGTTGCCACGGGTGCGGTCGCGAAAACGGCGAGGGCGAAGGTCAGCAGGCGGCGGCAAACGGTCATCGGGAAACCTTAAGGCAGGAAGGAAAAGACGGCGCGCCCGACAGGAAGGGCAGGCGCGCCGTAGGACGGGACCGGCGCCGTCACAGGAAGGGAGGGGGAGTCATTGGCGCCGGTCCGTAAGCGTCAGGCCGGCTCGTACTGCGCCGCGCGTTCCTTGCGCACGGTGCGGCTGCGGCGCCCGTCGATCGCGACGGGCACTTCGCCGGCGATCGTCGCGCGGCGCAGCGTCCGGCGCTGGAGGCCGAAATCGGCGACGGCGCGATGCTGCGTCGCCTGATTGTCCCAGATCGCCACGTCGCCCGCGCGCCAGCGCCAGCGCACGACATTCTCCGGCTTGGTGATATGCTCCTGCAGGATCGAAAACAGGCGCGCGGAATCGGCGCCGTTCAGCCCGACGAACTGCTTGACGAAATGGCCGAGCAACAGGCTGCGCTGGCCGCTGACCGGATGGACGCGGACGACCGGGTGTTCGGTTTCATAGACGGTCGAGGCGAAGACATTCTTGTGCTGCGCGATCCGGTCCTTCGCCTTGTCGTCGTCGGTCGAACCCTGGAGCAGTGCGGCATAGTCATAGAGGTTGGTGTGGGTCGCCCACAGGTTGTTGACGAGCTGGCGCAGCGTTTCGGGTAGGCCCTCGTAAGCGGTTTCGCCATTGGCCCACAGCGTGTCGCCGCCGGCCTTGGGGATCGTCAGCGCGCGAAGGATCGATGCCTTGGGATAGGCATCGACGAAGGTCACGTCGGTGTGCCAGCTCGACGCGGCATAGCCTTCCTTGCTGTCGAGCTCGAGCAGGTACTGCGAGCCGTCGGCGACCGGCACCGTCGGATGCGCTACCGGATCGCCGAGCAGCGCCGCGAAATCCTCATGCTCCTGATCGGTCAGATGCTGCTGGTCGCGGAAGAAAATGACCTTGTGCCGTACGAGCGCGGCTTCGATCGCGGCGACGGTGGTGGCGGGCAGGTCGCCGGAAAGCTGGACGCCGCGGATCTCGGCGCCGATCGTGCCGGTGACGGGGTGGATATCGAGCGGGCTCGCCGGGTCGGGGGCGTTGGCGTAGGTGGTGTGAAGGTCCGTCATGATAATCTCCTGAGGTTCGACGGGCGGGGGTTATTCGGCGAAAGCATAGCCGGGCGATCCCGGTTCAAGCTGCCGGCGAATTTCGGCGTGCGCTGCCTCGTCGAGAGGAAAGCGCGCGATAAGGGCGGCGGAAAAGGCGTGGGCGATGGCGGGGCCGAGTGCGAAGACGAGCAGCAGTCCGGTCAATGCCTCGGGGCTGTTGACGCCCTTCGGATCGAAACCGAGCCAGCTCACCAGCGGCAGCGCGATGCCGACCGCGACCGCGGTTGCGGTTTTCCCGGCAAGGCTGAACACCGAATAATAAAGGCCGGTGCGGTCTTCGCCGCTGTCGAGCCGGTGCTTGTCGGCGACGTCGGCGACGATTGCGCGCAGCATCAGATTGCCCGATCCCTGCGCGAGGCCCTGCGCCAGCGTCAGCGCGAGCAGCAAGGGAAAGCTGTCGGGGGTGACGAGCAGCAGCGACAGGTTGATCGCGACCTGGACCAGCTCGCCGGCGACGGCGGTGCGATGCTTGCCATAGCGGCGGCCGATCTTCAGCCAGATCGGGCCGGCGAAGATGCCGAAGACGAACTGGAACAGGAACAGCCCGCCGGCCCATTCGGGGCGGCCCATGTAGAAGGTGACGAAGAAGACGATCAGCGCGGCGCGGATATTCTGCGCCAGCGTCACCGCGAAATCGGAGGCGAGGACGCGGAGCAGCAGCGGTTCGCCGGTGATCGCGCGGATCGTCTCGCCGAGCCGCGGGCGGCTGGCGGGAACCGGCGGCAGCGGCGGTTCGCGGAGCGCGGTCAGGGTGAGGAACAGCGCCGGGACGATGGTCAGCAGCACGAGCCCGCCCATCAAGGTCAGTTGCAGGCGTCCGTCGCCGGGGCGAAGCTGGTCGGCGATCGTCGGCAGAATGAGCGTCAGCAGCAGCGCAGACGAGGTGACGACGGTCTGGTAGGTGGCGATGCGGGTGCGCTGGTGATAGTCGCCCGACACCTCGCCCGACCACGCCTGGAACGGGATCTGCACCGCGGTCCAGCCGAGATAGAAAAAGAAGAGGACGATGCCGAGCGACAGCGGCGTCACCCCGAAGGGCGGGAAGAAGAGGAAGATCGACGACAGGCCGAAGACGATGCCGCCGGCGGCAATCCACGGCTTGCGACGGCCATAGATGCTGCGTGTGCGGTCGCTGAGGGCGCCCATCGCCGGATCGGCGATCGCGTCCCACAGCCGGCCGAGCAGGAAGATGATCCCGATCGTCGTCAGCGACAGAGCATAGTCGCGGGCATAGATGGCGGGCAGATAGACGCCGAGGGGGAGGCCGGCGGCGGCGACCGGGACGGCGATGGCGGAGAAACGGACCAGCTGGCCCGCGGTGGGAGGCGGAGCGCTGCTCATCACAATTTCGTCCTGATGGTGGCACCGATCGTGCGCGGTTCGCCGATCAGCGCGGTGACGATGCCGGTGTTCGCGGCCGACAGCGTCTGGAAATAATCCTTGTCGAACAGGTTGCGCGCCCAGATCGACAGGTCGAAAAATCCGTCCTCGGTGCGGATGCCGAGACGCGCGTTGGCGATGCCGAAGCCTGGCACGTCGGCGTATCGGCTGTCGCTCGACGAGGTGTTGAAGGTCGACCGGTGCGAATAGTCGGCGTGGGCGTAGAGCGCGAGATCGCGGCCGCCGAGCGCCCCCAGCGGTGCCCACGCATCGGCGCCGAGCGTGTAGGTGAATTTCGGCACGCCGGGGAGTTGTTCGCCGGTCAGGTCCTGCTTGCCGCCGAGGTTCAGCCGCTCGGGTGCCTGCGGGGCGTTGGGATAATCGCTGTAGGTCGTGTCGGCATAGGCGGCGGAGGCGTAGAAGCTGAAATGCTCGCCGACCGCGCCCGACAGGTCCGCCTCGATCCCGCGCGAGCGGACGCCGGGGATGTTGGCGATATACTGGCGGAAGTTGACGGTGTTCGGAACCTGTTCGGTGATCGCGGTCTGATAATCGCTGATCTCGGTCCAGAAGCCCGCGAGGTTGAAGGTGACGGCGCGATCGAGCCACTGGGTCTTGATCCCGACCTCGTAACTGTCGACCTTTTCGGGGGCGACATTGGGGTCGATCCCCGCGGGAAGGCTGGTCAGGTTTAGCCCGCCCGACTTGTTACCGCGCGAATAGGTCGCATAGGCGAGCGCATCGCCCGAAAATTGCCACGACAAAGTCGCGAGGCCCGAAATGCTGTCGTCGCTGAAGCTGGTCGAATAGTCGGTGACCGGGTTGAACTGGGCCCGGATGATCGCCGCCTGCGCGGCGAGTTCGGGCGGCAGCGTCGACAGGTCGACCCCAGCGACATGATATTGGTGGAAGGAGCCGCTCTTCTTTTCGTGCGTGTAGCGCAGGCCCGCGGTCAGCGTCAGGCTGTCGGTGAATTTCCAGTCGAGCTGGCCGAACAGCGCATAGCTTCTGGTCCGCGGGTCGGATGTCGAATTGGCCTCGAAGCCGTTGACCGCAGCTTCCCACGCTTCGAGCGGGAGGGGAGAGGTCGCCGGCCGGTTCCACAGCGCGGCGGCCGGGCCATAGGCGGAGGCGCCCTTGCCCTTGATCACTTGCCAGAAATAATAGGCGCCGACGACATAGTCGATCGGGCCGCCGCTGTCGGAGGCAAGGCGGATTTCCTGGCTGAACTGGCGTTGGCGGTTCGCCTGCTGCGCCTTGGTGATCACGGGGAGTGAGGTCGAGTCGCCGTCGTTGGCAGGGTTCCAGTCCCACCAGCGATAGGCGGTGATCGAGGTCAGCTTGACCGAGCCGAGACTCCAGTCGACCTGCCCCGAGACACCATAGCCGTCCATGTTCGACTGGTAATGGCTGTCGGCTTCGCCGTGCCGCGCAAAGGGATCGATCGTCGGAAAGGCATAGCCCGGGAAGCGTGCCGCACGTTCGGCGAAACTGTTCGGAATGGCGGCGCCATTTTCATAGGTGCCGAAATAGTCGGCGAAGACGTTGAGGACGTGGTTCTGCTTTTGCCGCGCGAAGTCGCCGATGATCCGCACTTCGAGGTCGGGCGACGGGGTGAACAGCAACTGCCCGCGCACGCTCCAGTTCGAATAATCCTGTGCGCGTTCGTTCTGCGTATCGTTGTAAAGGAAGCCGCGGCGCTCGGTCACCGAGCCCGAGATGCGGACCGCGAGCAGGTCGTCGATCAGCCCGCCCGACGCCGAACCGCGGAGCTGGTAATAGCCATAGTCGCCGACGCTCGCCTCGCCCGAAAATTCGGGATCGAAGCTCGGCTTCTTCGAGCTGATGTTGATCGCGCCCGAGGTCGTGTTCTTGCCGAACAGCGTTCCCTGCGGGCCGCGCAGCACCTCGATCTGCTGCAGGTCGACAAGGTCGAACTGCGACTGGCCGACGCGGCCGTAATAGACATTGTCGATATAAAAACCGACGCCGTTTTCGAGCCCGTCGTTGGTCAGCGCGACATTGCTGCCGAGCCCGCGAATGTTGATGTTGGTGTTGCGCGGGTTGAAGCTGAACACCTGCAGGCTCGGCACGATCTGCTGGACCTGCGTCAGCGTGTAGTTGCCGGTGGCTTCGAGCGTGTCGGAACCGACGACCGACAGCGCGATCGGGACGTCCTGCGCGCTTTCGTCGCGGCGGCGCGCCGAAACGATGATCTCGCTGGCATAGTCGCCGCCGGCGTCATAGGCGGCCGCAGCTTCGGAGGTCGCTGCGGCTTCGGTTTCCTCCGCCCAGGCGGGTGCCGCGGGCAGGAGGAAAGCCGCGCCGAGCAGAAACTTCAAACGGTGATCGGGAGAGTGAGTAAGCATCAAATATGGTCCCCGGGCGGTGATCCCGCCCCCTTTTTGGATTGGTGAAAGTCGGCGCCATGCGCCGCGCCGGATCGGGAGCGCGCCAGTCCGTCGCCCCACAAAGCGCGTGCAGCGCTGCGCAGGGACGCGGGATAGCGAGCCAGATCCGACAGGTCGGATTGGTTCAGCAAGGGCATGATTTTTCCCCGCGCCGGTGCGCTGGAAGCGCCGGACGTCAGGCCGCGGTCGTCTCGCGTGAGGAGGCGCGGCGGGGATGGAGGAAGCGCCGCTGCGCGGAGGGGATGCGGTCGGTCCGCTATCCCGCGCGCAGGATCGGCGACGGTCTAGATAATGGTGCTACACATACGCATCGCAATACCCCTTCAGGGGGAACGCAATGCCTGGCGCTGTCGCCCGAGCATCACGCGCTTTAGCCGTTGGTAACGCGGAGCAAGCTGCTTCCCGGTCAAAAGCCGCGGGTCGAGAGGAGAGCCATCATCCGTTTCGACCAATCCCGAATGACAATGTCAACTTAATCGATTGATTTTGGATTCGTCAATGCGAAGCGGTGGTTTTTGCGACGAAGAAAATCTTTCAGGCGACAGGTGGAGAGCTATGTCGCCCGTCAAAAGCCCGGAAAACGGGGGACCGGGTCGAACATCAGCGCGAAAAAGCCATAGGCGCTGGCGATCAGCAACAGCGCGCCGGCAGCGGTGACGAGCAGTTCGGCGCGCAGGCGGCGGACCAGCCAGGCGCCGACCGGGGCGCCGAGGACGCCGCCGATCAAGAGGCCGATCGCCACCTTGCCGAAGTTGCTCCAGCCCATCGTACCGATGAAACCCGCAGCGATGGTGACGGTGATGAAAAATTCCGACGCGTTGACGGTGCCGATGATCCGCCGCGGCTCGCCGCCCTGGGCGAGCAGGTTGGCGGTGACGATCGGTCCCCAGCCGCCGCCGCCCGATCCGTCGCAGACGCCGCCGACGAGGCCGAGGCTGCCGACGAATTTGAGGTCGCGATAGGTTTGCGGCCGCCGCGCCCCACGCCAGAGCAGATAGATGCCGACCGCGCCGAGATAGGTGAGCACGACGGGCCGCGCGATGTCGTTGGCAAGGCTGGTGAGGACGAACACGCCGATCGCGCCGCCGATGATGCCGGGGATGACGAGGCGGCGGAACAGCCGCCAGTCGACGTTGCGCTGTAATGCATGGCTGACCCCCGACACGCCGCTGGTGAAGCTTTCGGCGGCATGGATTGCCGCCGAGGCCGACGCCGGCGGGAGCCCGAGCACAAGCAGCAGCGCCGTCCCGACGACGCCGAACGCCATGCCGAGCGCGCTGTCGATGAGCTGCGCGGCGAAACCGATCAGGATGAAGGGAAGCAGCGCTGCCAGCGACAGCTCGGTCCATGGAATCATCGTGCGGTCTCCGCCCGCCGCGGGCTGCGCGGCCTGCGGCGCGTGAGCAGGAAGGCAGCGGGAAAGCAGAGCGCGATGAGCGACAGCGTGCCCGCGAACAGCGGCTCGCTGCCCGCGAGCCAGGGCAGGATCGCCGCCCAGATCGACACCGCGAGCAGGGTCAGCAGCGCCTGTTCCTGCTCGACATCGCTATCGGCGGCGGCAGGGACGCCGCGCGCATCGGCGCGCAGATGCTCGAGCCGGCTGGCGACGACGCTGTGCCGTTCGATACGGCGGGACGGGGTCAGCGAAGCAAAGAGCGAGGCCACCCCGGCGCCGACAAGGCGAATGCCGACGGCGCGTGCGAAGCCGCGCCGTTCCTCGACCCGGTCGCTGATCGCACGCAGGCGCAGGCGGCCGCCGAACACAAGGTCGATCAGCGCCTCGCCGGTGACCGCGCGAAGCGGCCGGTCCTGCACCTCCTGGCTTGCCGCGATCCAGTCGAACACCGCGTCGGGCACGTCGATCCCGCACGCGCGTTCGAGCCCCTGAAAGCCTGGAGCGCTATTCGCTTCGCAAATCCGGTAGCCGTCGTCGTCGAACAAGATGTCGATCCCGGCGACTTCCAGCCCCAGCGTGTCGGCCGCGCGCGCCGCGAGCTCGGCCATTTCGCCGGTCGGGGTGAAAGCGATGCCGACGCCGCCCAGCGAGACGTTCGACTTGAAATGCCCCGGCGGTGCGCGGCGCTCCATCGCCGCGATGACCCGCCCGCCGATCACCAGCACGCGGACGTCGCGGCCGTGGCTGGAGCGGACATAATGCTGGAACAGGAAGTCGGCCTTGGCGTCGGCGCTTTCGAGCAGCCCGGCGAGATCCTCGAACTGGCGGCGGTCCTCGCACTTCAGCACTCCGGTGCCGCGCGTCCCGCGCAGCGTCTTGACGATCACCGGAAAGCCGAGCTCCTGCTCGACGACGTCGGTGTCCATCGGGAACTTGCCGAGGATCGTTGCCGGGATCGGCAGCCCCGCGCGCGCCAGCCGTTGCATCGTGTGCAATTTGTCGGCGACGAGGTCGATTGCCTCGGGCCCGTTGACGAGGCGGACGCCGCGCCGTTCGAAGTGGCGGAGGACGGCGAGAGTGAAATAATCGGTCTCGGCGCCCGTCCGGCACAGGATGAAATCGGGCCGTTCGAGCGAATGGCCCTCGTAATGGACCGACCAGCCGTCGACGGGCGCCGCGACGATGTCGAAATTATGCGGCTTCAGGATCAGCAGATCGATACCGCGCGCCGCGGCAGTCTCCTGAAAGCGCAGGATTTCGGGAACCTCGGGCAGGGCGGGATCGAGATCCCGATGGAACAATATCCAGCCGCGCAATCGGGTCTCCATCGCAAAAGGAACAGGGCCGAAGCCGAGAACGTCCGGGCGGCCGGTTCGTTCAAACTTGCGCGCGTCCGGCTGTCCGGTCGGCCCGCACGCCATCCTCCCACGGAAGCTGGCCGATGTCGAATCGGAGGTACGATGACGAACGGTCGGTGTTGACCCGGCCGGCGCGAAATGCCTATCCGGTCAGGGACCGAAAACCAGGTCGAGCATCTGCTTTTTCCACACGGCGACCGATCGTTCGATCAGCGCCATGTCCGGGTTGCGAATATATTCGACGGTCAGGCCCCGGGTGACGGCGTTGTTGAGCAATTGCAACGTCTGATAGGCTTCGTCGTTGTCGATCCCCGCCGCGCGCAGGATCATATGACCCCACAGGCGAACGCGGCGATCGAAGCGCCGGGCGCTCGGCCCGACTTCCTGGTCGAGGTCGGCGTCGTTGCGGCGGGCGAGGTGGATTTCCAGCACTGCGGCCATTTCGGGAAGACCGACCATCCGGTAGTTGGCGTCGATCAGATTTTCCATCGACTGGCGCGGGGTTGCGCCCGCGCGGATCGCTTCGGCATAGATGCGGGTGCGATAGGCGGCGAATTCGGCGGCGACCGCTGCCATCAGCTTGGCCTTGGTCGGGAACTGGTGCTGGATCGCGCCGAGGCTCATCCCCGCCGCGTCGCGGATGACCAGCATCGTCGCGCCCGAATAGCCTTGCGAGCACAGGACATCGCGTGCCGCCGCCAATACCTTGGCGCGCGTCGCGGCGCTGCGGTCGGCCTGGCTGCGGCGGGGTCGGGTTGCGGTCGTCGTGGTCATGCCCTGATCGTCTGCGATAGCTCTTGGCTTCCTGATAAGCGAGCCGCCTCAGAATGTAACCGTCGCATTGATCCCGATCGTGCGCGGCCGGACCACGGCCGTGCCGAGCGCGCCATTGGCGTTGCGCGGCAGTCCCGCGACGCCGAGCAGCGCCTGCGTCGAGGTGATCCCGCCGCTGTTCGTCAGGTTATTGGCATAGGCGCTGATCATATAGCGGCCGAAATCGAGCCCGGCGCGCAGGTCGATCACCTCATAGGCATTGATGCGCGGGAAGTGGCCGTAGGTCGCGAGATAGGCGGGGTCGAAGCCGCCGCTCTGGCGCGAGAGCGAGCGGAGCGAGCCGCCGAACGAGGCGGTGACGCCGGAGGCGAGCTCCCACTGATAGTCGGCGTTGAGGTTGACGGCATATTTGGGCGTGAAGGGCAGGCGGTCGCCCTTGACCGCGCCGACCGCGAGCGGATCGGTATCGCCGCTGAGCCTTGCATCGGTGAAGGTGAAGCCGATCGAGGTGGTCAAGCCCCGCGTCGGCCGCAGCGTCGCGGCAATTTCGGCGCCGTCGACCTTGGCGCCCGCGCCGTTCACATTCACCCCGAAGCCGTTGACGACGGCGGCGAGCTGGATGTCGCTCCAGTCGATATGATAGAGCGCCGCTTCGATCGAGGCGCTGCGGTCTGCGGTATCGCCCTTGAAACCGATTTCATAGCTGGTGACGGTGTCGGGCTCGAACGTCGTCGGGGTGCCGGGGGGCGAACCGAGCGGGATGACGTTGGGACCGCCGGGGCGATAGCCCTTGGCGACGCGGGCATAGAGCGACGCCTGGGTGCCGAACTTGATCTTCGGCGCGACCGACCAGGTGAAGACATTGTCGGACGAGCGCACGTCTTCGATGACCCCGGCGCCGAGCAGCACCCCGTCGGTGACCTGATCGGCGCTCTGGCGGTTGTGGCTGTAACGGCCACCGAGGTCGATATCGAACCACGGCGCGAGGTGCAGCGTCGCATTGGCGAAGCCCGCGACCTCCTCATAGCGCGAATCGAGCTGGAACACCGCGAGTTCGAAGGGCAGGTCGATCGGCGTCAGTACGCCCGGGGTGCCGGGGACGGCAGTCTTCAGATTCTGGAAGATCCGCGCCTTTTCGTGGGTGTAATAGCCGCCGACCAGCCATTCGATAAAATCGCCGCCATTCGATGCGAGCCGCAGCTCCTGCGTCCATTTGCGGCTTTCGGTGCGCTGGTCGAAATAGACATAGGCGCCGAGAACCGCGCTGAGATTGGCGGTATAGTCGGCGCGGAACGACTGAAGCTGTTCGCCATAGCTGGTCGCCGAGGTCAGCGTCGCACCGCCGAAATCATATTCGATCGTGCCGTTGTAGAGGCGGTATTTGACGTTGCTGAAGGTCGGCAGATATTCAGATTGGCTGAGCGCGCCATAGAGCGGCTTCAGCGTCGCCGGATCTGCCTCGACGATACCCGGCGCGTCGACATAGAGATTCTGGAACAGCGCGCTCAGCCGGACGGTGAGGTTCGTGTCGGGAGTCCAGAGCAGCGAAGCGCGGCCGCCATAATTTTCGAAATCGTTGATGTTGGCGCGGACGTTCGAGCCGGCGGTGCCGATCGAATCGATATAGCCGCCCTGCTTGCGGTACGAACCCGAGGCGCGAAACGCCAATGTCTCGCCGAGCGGCACGTTGATCATCGCCGCGCCGCGGTATGACGCGTCGCCGCCGTCGGTGAACTCGACCCCGGCGAGCGCCTTGCCCTCGAACCCGGCGGTCGACGGTTCGTTGGTGACGAATTTCAGGAGGCCGCCGAGCGAGCTGGCGCCGTAAAGCGTGCCTTGCGGGCCGCGCAGCACCTCGATCCGCGCGATGTCGAACGAGTCGAAATCGCCCGCGAGTTCCGACGCGTTGGCGAGCGCGGTGCTCGAGCCGAAGGGCGTTTCGTCGACATAGACGGCGACGGTCGAGGCGACGCCGCCGGTGTTGATGCCGCGCAGCACCAGACGTCCCTGACCGGGCGTGCCCTGCACGAGTTGCAGGCTGGGGACATTTTTCAGATAGTCGGCGAAGCCCGTCGCTCCCTGCTGTTCGAGCGTCGCGGCCGAAACGACCGACACCGATTGCGGCACGTCGATCAGCGTCTGCGTCCGCTTCTGCGCCGTCACGACGATCTCGTCGCCGAAGGCTGCGTCGCCGTCCTGCGCCGACGCGATGGCGGGCGCGGCGAGAGCGAGCGCCAGCGCGGTGCCGTTCAGAACCTTGGTGAAATGTCGCATATCTTATCCCCTCGTCAGATTTATGTTCGTTTCAGCGGTCGCGGCCGAGCGCGAAGCGCATGCCGTGCAAAATGGCGGCGGGTGCGGCCGAGACATGATCGTCCTCGGCGAACGCCACATGGCGGAGGTTGGTGACGCCGGCGTCGCTTAGCGCCACGGCGAATTCGCGCGCTGCGTCGACCATCCGCGCCGCGCGAATCTGCGCCTGCGCCTCGTCCAGCGTCACGCCGATGCCGTCGGGCACGCTCGTCGGCAGTTCCTGCTCGCGCGCGCCGACGTCGACGAACACGCGCGGCTGACGGGGCAAGGCGGCAAGCCGTTCTCCGAAGGCAGGCAGCTCGTCGAGGATCGCAAAGTCGCTCCACCACAGCGACGGGCTGCTGGCGATGAACGCCGAGAAGCTGTCGGGGCGGATCAGCAGCGCCCGCGCAGCGAACAGGCCGCCGAGCGAATGGCCGAACAGGATTTGCGGGCCGTCCGTCGTTTGCGGATAGCGTGCCGCGATTTCGGCGCGCAGTGCGCCGGTCAGGAAGGCAAGGAAGGCGTCGGCGCCGCCGCCCTGTGCGCCGCCGATTGCTGTGCCGAGACCGCCGAGACTTGCGAGCGCGTCGGCGCTGATCGGCGGCGCGAGGTCCGCCGTGCGCAATTTCAGGACGTCGGCATAGGCAGCGTCATAGCCGATGCCGACGACATAATGGGCCGGGAACGCCGCGACGCTCGACACGGCGCGGCCGATCTCGGCCGCCATGCCGAAGAGCAGGTCGCCGTCGAGGACATAGAGGACGGGAAGCCCGGCCTCGGGCAGTGGTCCGGCGGGCGCCGCGACGCTGATCGTCAGCCGGCCTTCGCCCGACGGGTGCGGGAGCGTGAATTGCTCGAGGGACGCGCGAACCGAAAATTGCATCGATCATCTCCGACGGGAAGCGGCCGCTTGCACGACTCCCGCTGTCGGCATGGTGCATCTACCCCATTTACAATAAAGTCAACTTGTTTTAATGTGAGCGAACTGAAGCCGCGAACCGGCCGGCGATGGAGAGTGGTTATGGTCAGCGGTGCAAACGGGGCCGGAAGGGTGGGCGAGGCGGTCGCCACGGTGGAAGGCGATATTCCGTCGGGCGGTCTTCATTGGGCGTGGTACGGTCTCGGCGTCCTGCTGATGACGACGCTCTTCGCGTTCGTCGTCCGCCAGATGCTCAGCCTGATCGCGCCGTCGCTGCAGACGTCGCTGGGTTTTACCGACCTGCAACTCGGCATGCTGCAGGGGCTCGGCATGGCGGTCTTCGCCAGCGTCGCCAGCTATCCGATGGGCTGGCTCGCCGACCGCTTCGGGCGCCGCCTCATTCTCGCGCTCGGGGTCGCCTGCTGGTCCCTCGCGACTGCGCTCTTTGCCTTGCAAAGCGGCTTCTGGGGCCTGTTCGCCGCGACGATCGGCATCGCGGTCGGCGAAGCCGGACTCGCGCCGATTGTTTTCGCGCTGATCCCCGACCTTTTTCCCGAGCGGCGGCGCAATACGGCGAATTTCATCTTCTATGGCGGCTCGCTGCTCGGCGCCGGGCTCGGCATGGCGCTTGGCGGCGCGATGTTGCAGTGGATCGGCGGCGCGCAGGCTGGCTTTCCCGACTGGCTGGCAGGCATCGATGCCTGGCGCCTCGCGATGCTGGCGATTGCCATCCCGGGTCCGGTCTTCTTCCTGCTCGTCCTGACCATGCCGCTCGGCAAAAAGGTCGCCGCCGCTGCGGTACCGGCTGTCGGCGAGGAAGCGGACACCCATGATTTCGTGCCCTATGCGCGGACCCATTGGCGCACATTGACGTGCATCTTCGGTTCGATTTTCGCGATGGCGGTCGCGATGCAGTCGGGCGTGATGTGGTTCCCGCTCGCTTTGCCGCGCGCGTTCGGGATCGACCCGACGACGGTCGGCGTCGGGCTGGGCACCGCGATCACGGTGGCGACGCTGGCCGGTGTGGTCCTCGCGCCGCTGATGCTCCGGTTGCGGCGCGCGAATAGCGACATCGATCCCGTCAGGGTCGCGGCTGTCTTCGTTGCGCTGACCCCGCTTCCGGCCGCCTTGCTCCCGTTCACAAGTTCGCCATTTCAGGCCTATTGCATCGCGGGCGTGCAAGGCGCGCTGGGCATTGCTGCCTCGTCGCTGATGCCCGGCGTGTTGCAGAATCTGGCGCTGCCGCACCTGCGCTCGCGCGTGCTGGCGCTGCTCGGCATCGTCAATGCATTGGCGCTCGCGGTGTCGCCGCTGGCGATCGGCGCGATCTCCGGCCTGATCGAGGGACCGCGCGGCATGTTGCAGGCGATCACCATCGTCAGCCTGCCGTCGCTCGTCGCCTCGGCGATACTGATGGCATTCGCACCCGGGCCTTATGCCGCTACGCTGCGCGCGGTCCGGCCCCAGCCCACAAAGGAGTTACCATGAGGACGACGCTTTCAGCCGGTTCCGCCGTCCCCGACATGATGGACATGCGCGACGCGCTCGCGTCGGGGCAGACCACGCCCTCGGCGCTTGTCGATCAAGCGATCGCGCGCGCCGAAGCGGTCAATCCGCGGCTAAACTTCATCGCTTGGCCGACCTTCGAGCGGGCGCGGGAGCAGGCCGCTGGAGCGCGTTCGGGGCCGCTCGCCGGTATCCCGACGCTGATCAAGGACATGCTGCCCGAAAAGGGCGTCCCGGCCAGCTTCGGCTCGGCGGCGCTGCGCGATTTCATTCCGCCCGACGACGCACCCTATGCGCGCGCGATTACTGCGGCTGGGCCTATCTCGATCGCGCGCTCGGCGATGCCCGAGCTCGGACTCAACGCCGTCACCGAATCGCCGCTGCTCGGACCGACGCGCAATCCGTGGAACCTCGACCATACGCCGGGCGGCTCGTCGGGCGGCGGCGCGGCCGCGGTTGCGGCGGGGGTAGTCCCGGTGGCGCATGCGAGCGACGGGCTCGGGTCGATCCGCCACGGCGCGGCGCCATGCGGGCTCGTCGGGCTGAAGCCGTCGCGTGGCCGCAATGCCGGCGAGGAGGCGTTTCGTTCGATCGCCGATCTGACTGTGAACGGCTGTGTCAGCCGCACCGTGCGCGATACCGCCGCGTGGCTCGAAGCGACGCAGACGCGCGACCCGGCCTGCCTGCCGCCGATCCCGCTGGTAACTGCGCCGGTCGATCATCGCCTGCGTATCCACGCCTATAGCCGCGTGATGCGGACCGGCGAACTGCCCGACGCGAGCGTGCAGCGAGTTTTCGGGGAGGCCGTCGCCTTGCTCGGCCGGCTCGGTCACCGGGTCACCGACGCCGCTCTTCCCTTTGCCGGCGGTGCGGCGATGGACCTGCTCGGCACGATCACCGAGGGGATGTTCTGCCGCCGTCTCGGCATGCTGTCGCAAGCGATCGGGATCGAGGTCAAGGTCGACGAACTCGAACACCGTTCGGTGACCCTGATCGCGGCCGGCGAGGCGGTGAGCGACGAGCGGTTCGCGGCGGCGTGGACGGCGATGGAAGGTGTCGTTGCCGCCTATCTCGATCGGTTGGAAGAGATCGATATCTGGATGACCCCGACACTCAGCACCGAAATCCCGCGAATCGGTGTCTTCGGCCCCGACATTGCATGGGGCGACCAGAAGGACCCGCTGATCGATTATGCGGGCTATTGCTGGATCGACAATTTTGCCGGGACGCCTTCGATCAGCCTGCCGATGGGCTTCAGCGACAACGGCCTTCCGGTGGGCATCCAGTTCGCGACGCGTCCGGGCGGCGAGGCGTTGCTGCTCGCGCTCGCCTATCAACTCGAAGCCGCGATCGAATGGCAGCGGCATGTCCCGCCGGTCTGGGTGGGAGACCTGTGATGGCGCCGAGTTTGGGGAGCCTCCTCAAGGCGAAAGCGGCGGGCGCGGCAGGCGATGGCGAAGCGATCCGCTATCCGGAGGGGGCCATAAGCTGGCGCGAGCTTGAGGCGCGGACGGCCGCGCTGGCGCGGCGGCTGATCGACCTTGGCGTGAAGCCGGACGATCTCGTTGCGGTCGCACTTCCCAACGGCCTCGACCATCATATCGCCAGCTATGCGATCTGGCGGGCGGGGGCGACGCCCTGCATCCTTCCCGCCAAGCTGCCGGGGCGCGAATTTGCGCAACTGGTCGAACTGGCGCGGCCGACCGTGCTGATCGGACGCGTCAGTGATGCGCCGGACGGCGTGACGCAGATTGCGCCCGAGACCGGACATGCGGTGGCGGAACCGCCCGACGACCTCGCTGCGGCGCACTGGAAGGCGGTGACCAGCGGCGGGTCGACGGGCCGGCCCAAGCTGATCGTCGATCATGCCGAGGCGCGCTTCGGCGAACGGCTGGCGGGGATTTGCGAACTGGTCGGCATGCCGCGGGACGGGGTGATGCTCAATCCCGGCCCGCTTTATCATAACGCGCCGTTCCTGTTCACCTCGCTGGCGCTGCTTTCGGGCACGAAGGTCGTCGGCATGAGCCGCTTCGATCCGGAAGAAGCGCTGCGGCTGATCGAACGCGAGAGAGTCGAATGGGTGTGCATGGTGCCGACGATGATGCACCGCATCTGGAGCCTGCCGGTCGAGGTCAGGGAAAGATACGACCTGTCGTCGCTGCGGCGGGTGCTCCATCTGGCGGCGCCGTGTCCGGCCTGGCTGAAGCAGGCGTGGATCGACTGGCTGGGCGCCGACCGGATTTTTGAAATCTATGCCGGGACCGAGGGGCCTTCGACGATGATTTCGGGCGAGGAGTGGCTTCGCAAACCGGGATCGGTGGGGAAGGTGCCATCCGATATGATTTCGATCGTCGACGAGGCGGGTCGCGACTGTGCGCCCGGCGAGGTCGGCGAGATTTATTTTGCCGCGGAGGCTACCGACCGGTTCCATTATATCGGCGCCGAACCGCGCACCGACGATGGCGGGCGCATGTCGCTCGGCGACCTCGGCTTTCTCGACGAGGATGGCTATCTCTTCCTCGCTGACCGGCGGACCGACCTTATCATTCGCGGCGGCGCCAATGTCTATCCCGCCGAAGTGGAGGCGGCGCTGATCGAACATCCCGCGGTGCGCGATGCCGTCGTCCTTGGACTGCCGTGCGACGAACTCGGTGCCCGCATTCATGCCATCGTCCGGCTCGCCGAAGCGGTACCGGTCGAGGCGGTCGACGCGCATGTCCGCGCCCGGCTTGCGGGCTATAAATGCCCGAAGAGCTATGAGGTCGTCGAAAGCGATCTCCGCGACGAAGCAGGCAAGGTGCGTCGCTCTGCATTGCGTGCCGAGCGGCTGGCATGGTTGGCGGAGGGCCGGCCGTTCGATGGGCTTTCCGGCACCGGTCCGCCGGCCGAAACGACCGGAAATATACCATAATAAGACAATGTTGCGGGTCTTTGCCGGGGCCCGGTCGGCTGCGCCCAAATGGGCGCGCGCCGGGGTGGGATGAGCTTGACAGCCCTGCGGGAGGGGTTCAGCTTTTGCCTCGGCCATGGGACTTTGCGAGTCGGTAACATCCGGCTGGGCCTAAGAAAACAAGTCGCACTTCAACCACTTTCGAACCGGGCTGCCTTGGCGGCGGCTTTCGGGGTGTCGGTTCGTGCGCCTTGCGTCCGCGAAGCATCGATGCCCCCTTTTGGGAGGACAGGCCGATGCTGCAGTACAAACATCCGGGCGTCTACACACAGGAATTGCCGAGCGGGGTCCGCACGATCACCGGCGCCGCGACGTCGGTCGCGCTGTTCGTCGGACCGACGCGGACGGGCATCGACAACCGCGCGATCCGCATCCAGAATTTCGGCGATTTCGAGCGGCAGTTCGGCGGGCTCGTCCAGACGAGCAGCCTGTCCTATTCGGTGCTGCATTTCTTTGCCAACGGCGGTTCGGAGGCTTTCGTCTGGCGTGTGCCGCCGGCGGGCGCGGCGCCGGCGGCGAGCGCGCTGAAGCGCGACGCGTCGGGGAGCGCCGCGTCGCTGACCTTCACCGCCTTGTCGGCGGGCGCCGCGAGCGGCGAAATCTATGTCGAGATCGACAGCTTCGGGATCGATGCCGATCCCTTCACCAGCGACGCCGCCAGGAAGCGCGGTTTCAATTTGGTCGTCACCGACCGGGTGACCGGGCGCGTCGAGCGATTTACGCGCCTCTCGACCGCATCCTCGAACGCCCGCTTCGCGCCGAATGTCGTCAACGATCCGGGCACGGGATCGAAGCTCGTCAAGCTGGCGGTGAATGGTGTCGACGCCGAGCGGCCGGTCGCGAACGGCACCGCCTATCGGCTTGCGGCGCTGCCAGCGGCGGGCAATTTCAGCGCGAACATCAACGCCAATGTCGTGATTGCGGTGCGCGACACGGCAGGCGCCGTCGACAATGCACAGTCGGTGACGCTGACCGACGTCACGGTGTTCGCGAACGGCGCAACGAAGCCGGTCAGCCTGCTGGAAGTGGCGACCAAGCTGGAAGCCGCGATCAACCTGAAAATCCGCGAGACCGCAGCGGCGAATACCGCGATGCAGGGGGTCAGCGTGTCGGTATCGCTCGCCGAAAATGGCCAGTATCTGTGGCTGAAGACCAGCGCGCCGGTCGCGGGACAGTTCGCGGCGCGGCTGTTCGATGCCACGGTGACCCTCGCCGCGCCGGGCAGCGGTACCTCGTTCCTCAGCCAGTTCGTCACCGGCAGCGCGGCGATCGCCAATGTCTCGCGCTACCGGCTGGGTGCGTCCTACACGCCGGCATCGAGCGAGCAGGTGGTGGGATCGAGCCTGGTCGTCGGGATCGACGGCAATCCGGCGGGACAGCCCGACACCGCGGTGTTCAAGGCGGCGGTGCTGGGGCTCGAGGGGCCCGACGCCTTTTTCAACCTGCTGTGCCTGCCCGATCTGGTGCGGCCGGCGGCGGGCGATCCGCTGGCGCTGCATCACACGAGCGCGATGTCGATCTATGCCGAGGCGGCGCGGATCTGCGCCGAGAAGCACGCCTTCCTGCTGATCGACCCACCACCCAATGTCGTCGATGTCGGGTCGGCCGAGGCCTATAAGACGACCGGCATCCCCTTCGCATCGAGCCATTCGGCCGCTTATTTTCCGAATATCCGCGTCGACGATCCGTTGGAGGCCGGATCGATCCGCAGCCATCCGCCCTCGGGCGCGATGGCGGGGCTGTTTGCGCGCACCGACGGCCAGTTCGGTGTGTGGCAGGCGCCGGCGGGGACCGAGGCGGTGCTGTCGGGCGCCTATGGCCCGTCGGTCGACCTCTCCGACGCCGACCATGGCGTGCTCAATCCGATCGGGCTCAACTGCATCCGCAAATTCCCCGTCTATGGCACGGTGAGCTTCGGATCGCGGACGGTCGACGGCGCGAACGCACTCGGCAGCGAATGGAAATATGTGCCGGTCCGCCGCACCGCATCCTACATCCTGCGCAGCCTGTCCGAAGGCCTGCGCTGGGCGGTGCACAAACCGAACGGCGAACAGCTCTGGTCGCAGCTCCGGCTCAACAGCACGGCCTTCATGCACGGGCTGTTCCGGCAGGGCGCGTTCAAGGGCGTGTCGGCGAAGGAAGCCTATTTTGTCGCCTGCGATGCGTCGACGACGAGCGGCGACGACATCAATCAAGGCGTGGTCAACATCGTGGTCGGCTTTGCGCCGCTGAGGCCGGCGGAATTCGTCGTCATCAGCCTGCGTCAAATCGTCCAGCCGCTGGTTTGAGGGAGGGAGCAGTTCGATGGGACAGTTTTCGGTCAATGCGCAGCGGTTCGACCCCTACAAGAACTTCAAGTTCCGGGTGAAATGGGACGGCCGTTATGTCGCGGGCATTTCCAAGGTCTCGATGCTCAAGCGAACCACGGAGATGATCAAGCACCGCTCGGGCGGCGATCCGTCGTCGAGCTTCAAGTCGCCGGGGCGCACCGAATATGACGCGGTGACGCTCGAACGCGGGGTGACGCACGACGTCGATTTCGAACAATGGGCCAACAAGGTCTGGAATTTCGGGTCGATCGCAGGGGGCGAAGTGTCGCTCGCCGACTTCCGCAAGGACATCATCATCGAACTGCTCAACGAAGCGGGCCAGACGGTGATCGCCTATAATCTCTACCGGTGCTGGGTATCGGAATATCAGGCGCTGCCCGATCTCGATTCCAACGCCAATGCGGTCGCCATCGCCAAACTGAAGCTCGAGATCGAGGGTTGGGAGCGCGACTATGCCGTGGTCGAGCCCAAGGAACCGAGCTTCGTAGAGCCCTGAGCCGGCGATGACGACCGCCAGCCTCTCGATGCTGTTCGACCATTGGCCGATCGGTCCCGGCGCCGCGCACGGCCGCCTGACCGCGCTGCTGCGCGCGTTGGGCGCCGGTGACGCGGCGCTGGCCGCCGACACGCTGGGCGCGCGCAACCGGCGGCTGATCGCGCTGCACGACGATTGGGTCGGCGGAGCGATCGAGGCGCAGGTCGCGTGCACAGCCTGCGCGACGATGAACAGCTTCGCGGTGCCGAAGGATGCGATGCGGGCGCTGCTGCCCGCGCAGGATGCGCTGGTCACGGTGGCGTATGGTAGACGCGAACTGGCGTATTGCGTGCCGACGATGGCCGATATCGAAGCGGTGGGCGATGCGGCCGACGTGCGGCTGGCGATGCTCGATCGTTGCGCGGCGGGGCCGGTGCGCGTCGCGGCGGCCGACCTCGACGCGGCGGCGCTCGATGCGATCGAAGTGGCCTTCGACCGCGCCGATCCGCTCGCCAGCATCGTCGTCGAAAGCGCCTGTTCGGAATGCGGGGTGGCGCTGGCCGCGAGTGTCGATCTCGCGGCGTTCGTCGCGACCGATCTCGACCGGCTCCACGCTGCGCTGCTGCGCGATGTCGATATGATCGCGTCGGCCTATGGCTGGGGCGAAAGCGCGATACTGGCGCTGCCGGCCGACCGGCGCGGGCGCTATATCGCGATGATCGCCGATCGCCGCGCGGCTCCGGCGGCGCGCCAGCGGGTGCGGCCGCTATGAGCGGCTATTGGTCCGCGATCGCGGCGGCAGCGCGCGGCCGGGTCGGCGGGCAGGGCGATGCGGCGCCGGTGCCCTCGGTCCCTATATTTGCGCCCGACACGAGCGCGGGCGAGGAGGATTGGGGGGCACTCGATATCGAGGCGGCCGCGCCGGCAGCGACCGACGCGCGCAAGGATGCGCCTCCCGAAAAGGCGGCGACTGCGGATTTGGCGGTAGAGAAGCCCGGCGCCGCGCCGGCACTCGCTGCTCCTGCCGGACCACCGGCGCCGACGGCACTTCCTCCGGCTGCCGAGGGGTCGGCTGCCCGCAATGACCGCCTGGATGCCGGTGCGCTGCCGACGGCTGATGAACGCATCGGGCCGGTTGCGACGACCACCGCAGAGACGGCGACGGTCGTTCAGCAGGTCATTGTGCCTCCGTCTGCGGACACTCCGCTTTCGATGGCGCCCACCGTGGCCGAGCCGGCCCGACCGGAAGCCGCGCTCCCGGTCGCGAGGGCAGAGAGCGAAACTGGTGAAGGCGAAGCGATCCCGAAGGCGCCTGCCGCCGAGGCGTTACCGGTCCCGGTCATTGTCGAAGCCTTACCCGCCACCATGGCCGTCGGCGCACACATCGCAGCCGCCGATGACGGCCTCGGCGATCCGGCGGCGGACCTACCACCGTCCATTCACATTCATATCGACCGCATCGACATCCGCCTGACCGGGGACGATGCCGTAGCGCCGCGCACCGCACCGCGCCGTGTGGCACCCGTCGTCGCGCTCGACGAATTTCTGCGCCGCCCGTCGGAGCGCAACGGATGAGCGCGCGTTTCGCCATTCCCGCGACGAGCTTCGTGTTGAAGGCGATGATCGATGCCGATCTGGCCGCTGCCTATCAGGGGTTCGCGGCGCCGAAGCTGTCGGTCGCACCGCCGCCGCGTCCCAATGCGACGCCCGCACCCGCCGCGACGGGGGCAAATGCGCCGCCAGAAGCGGCACAGCTTTACCTCTTCCTGCATCATGTCGCGCCGAACGCCGCCTATCGCTCGATGGCGCTCGCCTATATCGAGAGCAGCGGCGAGGCATCGACCAAGATGCCGCTGGTGCTCGATCTCCACTATATGCTCGCCGCGACGGGAGCGGATCTGGAACGCGAGACGCTGCTCGGCATCGGCATGGCGGCGCTGCATCGGCAAGCGATCGTCGAGCGTTCGGCGGTCGCGGCGATCCTCGGCGCGGTATCGATCCCGGCCAATCCGACGAAGCTGATGGAGCGGCTGACGAGCGAACCGCTCGCCAATCCCGCCCATCATCCCGAGCAGATCAAGATCAGCCAGCACCCGCTCGACATCGACATGTCGACAAAGCTCTGGTCGGCGCTGCAATCGCCGATCCGGCCAAGCGCCTATTATCTCGTCACCACCACCTTCCTCGAAACCGACGACAGCGTGCCCGACGGCCCGCGGGTCGACGAACTGGTGATCGCGACGCGGCCGAAGGCGGACCGCAACGGCGATCCGGCGAGCGATACGGTGACGATCGTCGACGAACCGCTGGACGATGGGCCATGAGCGCCAACGATCCCTTGCTGCTCCTGACCGAGCGCGCGACGCTCGCGGCGTTCGCTGGCGAGCCGGGCGATTTCGATGCGCTGTTGACGATGCTGTCGCAAGCGGCGCCGGGGCATCCGCTGCTGCGCCTTGCCGAAGGTTTCGGGCTCGACGCCGGCGAGGCGGGGCTCGTTGCGTTGCTCTATGCCGCCGCGATGTCCGAAACGGTCGCTGCCGCCGTCCAGGACGCAGCGCGAAACGATCGCCGCGGGATGCCGCTGTGGCTGGCGCAACGGTTGCTACCGTTGCTCGACGTCGGCCATGTCGCGGCGGGTGCGGTGCTGATGCGCTTCGGCTTCGTCGCGCGCGAGGCCGACACGCCGCTTATCGATGCGCGCATGTGGCTCGACCCGGCGGTGATCGACCGGCTGGCCGGCGTGGTGCCGCGCGATCCGGCGATCGCATCGCGTTTCCTGCCCATCGCGGCGGGGGCGGATCATGCGCCCGCCGGCTGGATGGCCGCGATCCGCGAGGCGCTGGTGGCGCGGGGCCCCGACGGTCTGTCGCCGTTGCTGCTCGGCGCGCACGATATCGAGGCGATGGCCGGCGGCTTTGCGGCGCTGGGACTTCAGGCCTATCAGCTTCAGGCCTGCGATATTCCGGCCGACCCCGAGGCGCGCGACCGGCTGGCACAGGGGTGGAGCCGCGAGGCCGCACTCGACGGCGCGGCGCTGATCATTTTGGCCGACGAACTGCATGCGGCGAATGCCGCCGCCTTTGCCGGGTTGGTGGCGGGGCATGTCGCGATTGCGGGCACGGTGCCGCTGCCGCCGATGCGGCGCGCGCAGCGCGTGCTGCCGGCAGCATCGTCGCCGCGCGATGCGGCGCTGGCGCGCTGGCAGCGGGCGCTCGGCGAAGCGCGGTCGGCACGGCTGGGCGCCGGGGTCGTGCGGGTCGCGGCGCAGTTCCGCCTGTCGGCGGCCGAGGTCGACGCCGTTGTTGCTGCCTGCCTCGGCCTGATCGATGCTGCGCCCGATGGCGAGGCCGCGTTGCGTATCCTGTGGCATCATGCCGGCCGCGCCGGGTCGGCGACGCCGGTACCCGGGGTAACGATCGTCGAGCCGGTCTATGACTGGGGCGACATCATCCTGCCGGCGCCGACCGAGGCGGCGCTGCGCCGGATCGAGGGGCATGTGCGCCATGCGGCGCTGGTGCTCGACCAATGGGGCTTCGGCCGCGCGATGGGTGCGCGCGGGCGCGGCGTCGTCGCGCTCTTCTCGGGCCCGAGCGGTACCGGCAAGACGATGGCGGCGGAGGTGCTGGCAAGCTCGCTAGACCTCCGGATGATGCTGATCGATCTCAGCCAGATCATCAGCAAATATGTCGGTGAGACGTCGAAGAATATCGCCGCCGCTTTTGACGCCGCCGAACGGTCGGGCGCGGTGATGGTGTGGAACGAGGGCGACGCGATCTGGGGCGCGCGCGGCAGCGTCGGTCACGCGACCGACCGCCACGTGAACGCCGAGGTCGGCGACCTCCTCCAGCGGATCGAGGCGTTCGACGGCTTCACCATCGTCACCACCAACATGCGCCACGCGATCGATACCGCCTTCCTGCGGCGGTTTCGCTTCACGATCGACTTTCCGATGCCCGCCGCCGCCGAGCGCGTACGGTTGTGGCAGCGGGCCTTTCCGGGCGAAGCGCCGGTCGAGGAGATCGACTGGCGCGCGCTTGCCGACCTGCCGCTATCGGGCGGCAGCATCCGCAACATTGCGCTGGGCGCGGCCTTTCTCGCGGCCGAGCGCGGCACGGCGATCGATGCGTCGCTGATCGAGGCCGAACTGGCCGAGGAAATGCGCAAGCAGGACCAGCCGATGCCGACGATCGACTGGATGCCGGCGGGGACGGTGCAGTGAACGGCGATGCACCTCCGATGCCCGAACGGCTGACCGTCGGGCGGCTGACGATCAGCGGCGCGTCGCGGATCGAGGCGCGGCGGATTGCCGACGCGCTGCCCGCCGCGCTGGCGCGCGTCGCGACGTCGGGACGCGCCGGGCCGGTGCCCGTCGATCCGCGGGCGAGCGCCGCCGACCGCGTCGCGGCCGAAATCTGGCGCCAGGTCGCGCCGCGGGTGGAGCAGGGCCGGTGAGGGCGCTCGATCGCCAGACGATGCTCCAGCGCCCGGCCGCGGGTTCGGGCGGCGAAGCGATGCCGCTTGCGGTGCTGGCGCAGGCGAAATCGTCGCTGGGATCCGGGCCGGGCGTGTTGTCCGCGCCGCCGATCGCCGACGCAGGCCGCCCGCTCGACAGCGCGACGCGGGGCAGCATGGAAAGCGGATTCGGACGCGATTTCTCGTCGATCCGCGTTCACGACGATGCGCGCGCGCACGACAATGCCCGCTCGCTCGGCGCGCGCGCCTATGCCGCGGGCGACCATATCGTCTTCGGCGAGGGCCAATACCGGCCCGAAAGCAGTAGCGGGCAGGCGCTGATCGCGCACGAGCTGGCGCACAGCGTCCAGCAGGGCGGGGTGCAGATGAAGGCCGACGGGCCGATGCCCGCCGCCGCCGATGCGGAGCTGGAGGCGCAGGCGGACCGTGCAGCGGCTGCGGTGACGGCGGGACGGGCGGCGCCCACGCTGTCGCGGATCGGCGCCCCGGCGGTGTTTCGCGCCAAGACCGACGACCCCGCACCGTCGGGATCGGCGGCGAGCAGCAAGGGCGGTCCGACGCCGGGCCTGCCGGCGAATTGGACGGTCGTCGAACCCAAGCCGGTCGATCCCGGCACCGACCGCCTCGTCGTCGCCGTGTCGGGGTTCGAACTGCCGCAGGTGAAGGGACGCGGGGCTTGGGTGCAGGAGGTTTACGACCTCCACAAACCCGACCGGCTGATCTTCACGCCGATCTTCAAGGGCAAGGGCGCAACGGTCGATACCTATGACAATGTCGCCGCCTACAAGGAGGGGAGCGAGAAATACAAGACGATCTGGCTCAACAAATATGGTTTCACGACGCTGAAGGCGATGGGCACCGCGTTCAAGACCGCGGCAGCGAGCAACGCCGATCTCAAGACAAAGATCGAGACCAAGGAAGTGGCGACGATCCTGAAGGGCTTTGCGAAGGAGCGGCTGACCGACGCCAAATGCGACATCGACCATATCGTCGAAAAGCAGCTTCAGGGCACCAGTTCGCCGGCCAATCTTCAACTGCTCGGTTCGTCGAAGAACCAGGCGTCGGGACGCGACACCTATCAGGAGCTGGTCGGGCTGGTGAACCAGCTCAAGGGCACCGACTACGGCCATGTCCGCGAGCTGCAGTTCCGCTTCACGACCGGCATTTCGGTCAAGCCCGACACCGATACCAAGGACGGCAGCCAGATCATCGAGGAGGCGCTGCGCAACAAGGTGGTGACCGGATCGGCCGATGTCGCCAACGCCGAGGGTGATCCGGTGACGATGACCGCGGGCGGAGCGCCCGAGACGATGAAGGTGCGCAAGTCCGGTGCCACGCCGATCGATTTCAATTTCAAGCGGATCGTGCCGGGCATGCGGCTCACCAGCTATGGCCGCACGACGAAAAAGGGCGCCGCGGACGATATCGACGGCGTGCTCGACGGCAAGCTGGTCAAGACGACGGGCAGGGCCGACGAATTCGTCAAGCTCGACGCCACGCTCCAGAAGGACCCCGCGCCGACGGCGGCGGAGGCACCGGCGGACGGGGCGGAGGAACCGCAGAAGCCGAGCGAGCGCCGCATGCTGAAGCTGCGCAAGTCGAAGCAGAACGACAAGATCGCCTTCCATTATCCCTATCTCAGCCCCGGCTGGATCAAGCCCGAGATCGACGATGCGGGGAATTTGCGCGGCAGCGGCGCGATCAAGTCGACGATCCCGATGCTGGGCGAGATCGGGATCAATTTCGGCCCGGACCTGCTCGAGGCCAAGGCGCCGATCGATGCGGCAAAACTCAAGTCGCCGATCCCCGGGCTGCGCTTTACCGGCGGGGCGTTTGCGCTCCAGCTATCGCCGAGTTTCGTTCCGAGCGGGTCGGTGCAGTTCGAGATCGGGCCGAAGGGCAAGCCGATCATCCTCGGCGATATCACCGCCAAATTCGCGGGCGGAGCCTTTCTGGCCGAAGGCACGATCAAGCCCGGGGTCGGCATTCCCGGCGTCCAGGAAGCCGAAGGCAAGGTGCGCTTCCATTCCGAAAATGGCTGGTCGGGCGAACTGAAGATCAACAGCACGTCGGTGCCGAACACGGTGATCGACGTCCGCGTCGCGATGGCGCAGAACGGCGACAAGCTCGACATGACGGCCGAGGGCAGCGCGAAGATCACGGTGAAGGACAAGACCTTCGACCTGACCGCGCAATGGGTCGACGGGAGCATCACCTATCGCGGCAAGGGACGGTGGGAGAAGCCGTTCAAGATCGTCGATGCGATCGAGGCCAAGGTCTATTACCGCGACGGCTATCTAAAAGTCAGCGGCGGCGGCTTCTTCACCTTTCGTGAGCAGTGGAAGGGCGACATCACCCTGACCTACGAGCGTTATCCGGGCGGTTCTGTGAAGGTCGAGGGCATCGCGAACGTCGATGTCGAAACGAAGAACAAGAAGGGCAAGGGCAAGCTTTCGGGCGGGATCGACGAACGCGGGAAAATTTATGGCAAGGGCACGATCGCCTATCAGATCACGCCGACGATCCGCCCCGAACTGACCGTCGAACTCGACAAGGAGGACCATCTCCGCATCACCGGCTCGCTGACGCTGGGTCCTTATACGCTGTTCGAAAAATATCCGAAGGAGGGCAAGGGACGCCGCGACCTGTTCAAGATCACGACGCCCGGATTTTCGATCCCGACGCCGATCCCCGCCGTCCGCGCCTATGTCAAATTCTTTGCGGGCGTCAGCTATTCCGTCTTCTTCGGCCCCGGGGTGGTCGAGACGGTCAAGATCAGCGGCTCGTTCGATCCGCTGGAGGAAAATCCCAACATCATCGCGGATATCGGCGCGCGCTTCACCTGCGTCGCCGGTTTCGGCCTTTATGGAAATTTTGGCGCAGAGCTGGGTGTCGACGTGCTGTTCGGGGCAGGCGACGTCCATGGCACGATCACCGTAACGCCGGGCATCCTGGGCACGGCGAAGGCCGACGTCGAAGCGAAGGGGCATTACGAAAAGGGGAGCTTCACCGTCGGAATGCATCCGAAGTTCGAGATGAGCCTCGACGCGACGCTCGGCATTGGGGGCGCAGTGACGATTTCGGCGCTGTGGGGCTTGCTCAGCTATACCTGGGACTTCGACATTGCGAGTTTTTCGACCAACCTTGCCAAAAAGACCGTCGACGTTGGAGAATTCTCGACGAGCTTTGGCGGCGGTGGCGGTAGCGCCCAGGAAATACCCGGCGCGACCGACAAGGCGAAGATGGACGATGTCGATCCGATGGGGGTGATCAAGGACATCATGCGGCGCCGCGAGGAAAAGAGCGCACCCAATCCCAATTACGACCCGAACGCCCGGCCGCCCGGCCGCGACTATATCGGCAACAAGATATGAGGAGCGCGCGATGACCAGTTTTCCGGGATCGCCGCGGACGCTGAAAGGCGGCTTCGTGCTGATGGATGCCGACGGCAAGGCAGTCCTGCGCACCGTCGCCTTCCAGTATAATCCCGACGGCCTGTCGCGGACGCTGACCCCGCGCGGCGCCAAGATCGACGCCGGCGACCGGCTGGAAGGACTGCGGCTCGTCGGTCCGCCGATCGAGACGATCAAGATCGAGATCGAGATCGACGCGACCGACCGGCTGGAAAAGCCCGGATCGAACGCCGACGCGGTCGCGAACGGCATCGCCGCCGACCTCGCCGAACTGGAGGCGATCATCTCGCCGTCGCCCGACGACATCGCCGCCGCCGACGGCCTGGCGCGGAGCGGAACGCTCGAGGTGCTGCCGCTGCCATCGCCGCTGGTGCTGCTGGCGCTCGGCCGCAACCGGCTGGTTCCGGTCCGGATCACCGAATTCAGCATCGTCGAGGAGGCGTTCGACACGCAGCTCAACCCGATCCGCGCGCGCGTGTCGCTGGGGATGCGGGCGCTGTCGATCGACGATCTCGCGTTCGGCAGCAAGGGCGCCGAGCTGTTCATGGTCGCGGCGCGGCGGCGCGACAAGATGGCGAAACGGCGGCCGCCGAACATGCAGGCGCTGGGCTTGACGGGGGTCCCATGACCGACATCTATCCACCGAACAGCCGCTATTACGGGCTGCCGATCCGCACCGTGGAGAAAGCCGACGGAACGAAGACCGAGTTCGTGGGCCGGCGGATCATCCCCGCGCGCTCGCGCTATCGGGCGCTGACCCACCATCGTAGCGCGGGAGACGAGCGCATCGATACGGTTGCCGCCGAGGCGTTCGGCGATCCCGAACTATACTGGCGGATCTGCGACGCCAATGGCGACGCCGACCCCGCCACCGCGACGGCCCCCGCCGGGCGGTTGATCGTCATCCCCCTGCCGCTGGAGATTGCCGACGATGGCGACGCTTAAGGGAGTTCAGTTGACGCTCCTGATGGGGCCGATCGCCGTCGCACCGGTGCCGGTGGCGGTGATCGATGCGCTGGAAAGCGCGCAAGTCACGCAGGCGGTGGGCCAGCGTTCGGGCTTCCAGATCAGCTTCACCTATTCGAAGACTTCGCAGATCGCGAAGACGCTGCTGCCCGCCGGATTTTTCGACCCGATGATCCGCGTTATCCTCGTGGCGACGCTGAACGGGATGCCCAAGGTGCTCGCCGACGGGCCGATCAAACGGCAGGACGTCGTCGCCTCTTCATCGCCGGGGGAGAACCGGCTGACGATCACCGGCGAGGATGTCTCGGGCTATATGGACGTCATCGATTTCACCGGCTTCCCCTTTCCGGGGATGCCGACGGTCGCGCGCGTCGCGGCGCTGATTGCCAAATATGCGATGTTCGGGGTGATCCCGATGCCGATCCCCGAAATCTTCACCTCGATCTCGCTGCCGACCAAGGCCTATCCGCACCAGCAGGGCACCGATTACCAGTATCTGGTCAAGATGGCCGAGGAGGCGGGGCATGAATTCTATGTGACCCCGGGTCCCGCGCCGGGAACCAACACCGCCTATTGGGGGCCGCAGGTGCGGCTGGGCCTGCCGCAGCCGGCGATGACGGTCGACATGGATCATGCGAGCAATATCGAAAGCCTGTCGTTCAGTGCCGACGGATCGGCGGCGGTGCTGCCCTATGGCTTCATCAAGGCTGGGGGCTTTTCGATCCCGGTGCCGGTCCCGAACATCTCGTTGCTCGCGCCGCCGCTTGCGGCGCGGCCGCTGATCCCGACCAAGACGAAGCTGATCGATACCGAGCGGCACGAGATGCCGAAAGTGATGTCGCTGCTGCTCGCGAAACGCGCGGCGACCGACCCGGTAACCGCGAGCGGCAGCTTCGACCTTGCGCGTTACGGCAAGCCGCTCGACGCGCGGAGTATCGTCGGAGTGCGCGGCGCGGGGTTGGCGCATGACGGCCTCTATTATGTCCGGTCGGTGACCCACACGCTGGGGCGCGGAAGCTGGAAACAATCGTTCCAGATGTCGCGCGACGGCCTGATCAGCAATGTCCCGGCGGTGCCGCTATGACCGCCGGGCCCCGCTATTTCGGAAAGTATCGCGCGACGGTGCTCAACAATCTGGACGCCCAGAACCAGGGGCGCATCCAGGTCCAACTCGGCGACCGTTACGGCCTCTTTCCTTCAACCTGGGCGCTGCCTTGTCTGCCGTTCGCCGGCAAGGGCTCGTCGGCGGTGGTCGCGCTGCCGGCGGTCGGTTCGATGGTGTGGATCGAGTTTGAAGCCGGCGACCCGGATTTTCCGATCTGGACCGGCGGCTTCTGGCCCGATCCGGCGGGGTTCCCGATGGCGGCGCTGGTCGGGGCGACGCCGGTCACGCCTAATATCCATTTGCAGACGACGACGGGAACGACGGTGACGCTGTCGGACAATCCGGCGCAGCAGGTGAAAATCCAGACGATCGCCGGCGCGATGATCAGTATCGGCGCCAGCGGCATCGTCATTTCGAACGGACAGGGCGCGTCGATCGCGATGAGCGGCCCATCGGTCGTCATCAACGGCGGCGCGCTGACGATAACCTGAAGGGAAGGGGAGACATGCCGGGACCGGTCCTGCACGCGGGCGCTTCCGCCACCTGCCCCCACGGGGGCACGCTGAACATCGTCGCGGCAAGCCCGCGCGTGCAGGTGTCGGGCATGCCCGCGGCCGTGCTGACCGATCAGGGGCTCATCGCCGGCTGCGCCTTCACCGTGCCCACGAACAAGCCGCAGCCATGCGTCACGACGCGCTGGATCGTCGGTGCGACGCGGGTGACGGCGAACGGTCAGCCGCTGCTGATCAATCCGTGCGTCGCGATCTGCCAGAGCGCCGAGCAGATTTCGGGCGGTCCGCCGATCATCACCGGGTCGCAGACGCGGGTGATCGCGACATGAGCCGGCTGGCCTTTCCCTTCGCGCCAGCGATCGACGGGCGGAGCGCCGCTGTCGTCTATGGCAGCGCGCCGCATGTCCGGCAGATGCTGGAACTGCTGATCCTGACGATGGCGGGCGAGCGCGTGATGCGGCCCGATCTCGGCAGCCCCGTTCGCCAGCTCCTGTTCGGCGCGGGCGAAGGCGTCGCGGCGATGGCACTCGAGGCGGCGTTGCAGGCGACGATCAACCAGTGGTTGGGCGACATGCTCGAGCTGCACGAACTGGCGGTTCATTTCGATGGCGCCGAGGCGGTGCTGGAAATCGAGGTGACCTATGAGGTGCGCTCGACGCGCACGGTCGACCGGCTCGACATCCGCAAGGAGCTGACATGAGCGCCGACCGCTATATCTGCTGCGACGACCGGCGGCGCACCCTGCTGTCGCAGCCGCCCGCGAACGCGAGCTTCACCGGCATCGATTATATCGAGATCCGGGCAGGCGAAACCACGCTGCTCCCGACCTTCATCGACGTGATGCTCGTCAACCCGCTGCCGGGCGCCGCCCCGGCGTTGACGACGGAAAATTTCCGCCTGACGGGCGGCGTGCGCTATCCGGCACCGGCCGATTTCGAACTGCTGCCGCAGGGCGCCGAACCGCGCCTCTACACGCTGGAAGTCGCGGCAGGGCAGCTCACCGATTTCTCTGCCTATCGGCTGGCGATCGTCCGCGGAGACGATGACGGTGCACCGCCGGCCTTTGTCGATGCGCGGCTGGCGGCGGTCGATTTCTCGTTCAAGATCGGATGCGCGAGCGATTATGACTGCGCCCCCGATTGCGAGGAAGAGGCCGAGGCGCTGTCCGCCGATCCGGTCTTCGACTATCGGGTCAGGGACTATCAGGGGTTTCGTCGGTTGATGCTCGACCGCATCGCGGCGCTGGTGCCGGGCTTCGGCGGCGACAATCCGGTCGATCTCACCACCACCCTGGTCGAGGCGCTGGCCTATCGCGCCGATCAACTGAGCTACAAGCTCGACTGGGTCGGGACCGAGGCGTTTCTGTCGACGGCGCGCAGCCGCACCTCGATCGCCCGCCATGCGCGGCTGGTCGATTACCCGGTCGGCGAGGGCGCGAGCGCGCGACTGTTCGCGCGTTTCCGTGTCGAGGATGCCGCCGCCGAGGGCATGTTGCTGCCCGCGGCGACGCCGCTGCTGCTGCGCGAAGAGGGTGCGGCGCCGGTCATCGCCGCGTCCGATTATGCGCGGCGGCTGACAAGGATCGGCACGGTGTTCGAGACCGTCGGGGCGCTTCGCTTGTGGGACTGGCGAGGCAATATTGCCTTTCATAGCTGGGCGGCCGACGAATGCCGCCTGCCGCGGGGTGCGCTGGCCGCGACGTTGGTCGATGCCAGCCCGGCCGGTGGAGCGCTGGCGGCGGGCGATTTCCTGCTGCTGGCCGAGACGCATTCGCCCGAAAACGGCAAGGCCGAGGATGCCGATCTGGCGCACCGCCATGTCGTCCGTCTGACGCGCGTCACCACGGTCACCGACGTGCTGCAGCCCGGACTCAGGCTGGTGACGGTCGAATGGGACGAGGCCGACGCCTTGCCCTTCGATCTTGTCATCCAGGCAAAGGTCGACGGCGACGCCGCGCCTTCGACATTATGCGCCGAAGCGGCGGGAAACATCATGCTGGCCGATCATGGCGCGTCGATGCCGCCCGCCGCGCATCTGGCATTGACCCCGGCCGAGAGCGATGCGGTGCGTCCGCGCCTGTCGCCGTCCGCGCCGGTCGATGAGGGGGCGTGGCGTCCGGTGCTCGACCGCGGCGATGTCGCGCGGGTCCGGCGCGTCGACCTGACCGGCGTCGATGCGAGCGCCTCCGCTGCGGCGCTGGCAATCGCCGATCCCGCCGACTGCCATGCGGCGCTGTGGCTCGACGATGATTTCGCGGGCTGGGCGGCGCGGCCCGATTTGTTGGAAAGCACCCGCTATTCGCGCGATTTTGTCGTCGAGGAAGCGATCGACGGGCGCGTGACGCTGCGCTTCGGCGACGACGTCAACGGGCTGGCACCCACGGTCGGGACGCGCTTCAGCGTCGGGGGCCGGTTCGGATCCGGCCGTCGGGCAAATGTCGGTGCGGGCGCGATCGGCCATGTCGTGCTGAAGGATTCGATCGCGAACCGCCGCATTTCGGTGAGCAATCCGCTGGGGGCGCAGGGCGGCGCCGATCCCGAAAGCGTTGCCGATATCCGCATCCACGCCCCCGTCGCTTTTCGCCGGCAGGAGCGCGCGGTCGTCGCCGAGGATTATGCCGCGCGGGCGCGGACGCATGGCGAGGTCGCCGACGCCGTCGCGGTGCCGATGTGGACCGGCGCGTGGCAGACGATCCTGCTCTATATCGACCGCAAGGGCGGGGCGGCAGTCGATGCCGCATTCACGCGCGATTTGCTGCGTCACATGGAAGATTTCCGGCTGATCGGTTTCGACATCGCAGTGCGCGCGGCCCGGCTGGTGCCGCTCGATATCGAATTGATGGTTTGCGCCGCGCCGCATGTGCTGCGCAGCAGCGTCGCGGCGGGCGTGCGCGCCGCGCTGCGGCCCGGCGGCGCCGACCGGCCGGGCTTCTTCCATCCCGACCATTTCGATTTCGGGGCGCCACTCTATCTCTCGCAGCTTGTTGCCGCTGCGATGGAGGTCGACGGGGTCGAGAGCGTGACGCCGCGCAAGTTCCAGCGCTTCGGCCGGCTTGCCGACGGCGAGCTGGCGGCGGGGGTGGTCCGCCCCGGTGCGCTCGAGGTGCTCCAATTGTCCGACGATGCGAGTTTTCCTGAACAGGGCCGGCTCGGGCTGGTGATGGGAGGCGGCCGATGAGCACTCCCTGCGGTTGCGGCACCTGCGCGAGTTGCGGCGGCGAGGGGAGTGTCCCGCGCGCGCCGGTCGGCGACGCCTTCCATTTCCGCCACGCCGCGATCCGCGACCGGATGCTGCGCAGCATTGCGGGCGCGCGGATCGACGCGGCGCGGCCGCTCGCCGGCTTGACAACGCGCGCGGCGGACGATCCGGCGATCGCGCTGATCGATGCGCAGGCGGCGAGCCTGCATATCCTTTCATGGTATGGCGCGCGGCTCGCCGCCGACGGTTCGATCCTCGCGGGCGCCGACCGCGACGCGCTGGTCCGGCTGGCGGGCTTGATCGGCTATGTCCCGCGGCCGGCGCTGTCGGCGACGACGACGCTGGCCTTTACCGTCGACACGACCCCGGGCGCGCCGGAAGAGGTACGGATCGCGAAAGGCAGCAAGATCGCCTCGGTGCCGGGGCAGGATGAACTGCCGCAGATATTCGAGACCGACGCCGAATTCACGGCGCGGGCCGCCTGGAATGCGCTGCGTCCGCACGGACCGACCGAGCCGGTGGCGACCGACACGCGGGTGCTGTGCGTCGAAGGCGTTGCGACCGCGGCGAAAGTCGGCGACCTGATCGCGGCGCCGCTAACCGAGGATGCCGGCGACCCCCGGCAATGGCGTGTCGGGCGTATCCGCAGCATCGAACGGATATCGGACCCCGCGGTCGATGGCGCGCCCTTTACGCGCTTTCGCCTCGCGCAGCGGCGGACAATCGAAGGCAGCGGCGACGCCGCGCAGGCGGGTGTCGGCCGCGTCATCCTGCTGGCGCAGCCGGCATCGCCCTTCGGTGCTACGGCACCCGACATTCGCGCCATGACGGACGAAATCAAATGCGCGTTCGGGGCGCGGCCGGACAGCGTCGCCGCCGACGAATGGGAGAAACGATGCCAGCCCGATCTGGTTACCGAATGGGCGAATTTTCTGGTCGGCACGGCGGGCGATTTCGCGGCGAAGAAGAGCGAGGAGTGCCGCAAGATCGATCTCGACGCCGTCTATCCGGCCGCGGTCATGGGGCGGGTGTGCCTGCTGACCCCGCCCGAATATGTGATGATCGACGGCGACACGCCGCGCGAGACGATGGCGTTGATCGAGCATGTCGAGGAACGCGCCCGCGCCGATTTCCTGCTGTCGGCGAAGATCAGTCAGATCACGCTCGACAAAGTCGAACTCGATCCCGGCAAGGACTCGGGTCTTGCCCATCTCGTTCGCTCGCTGGCGATCGCGATCGAGACCGAGTCGCTGAAACTCTATCGCCCGCCGGTCGATCGGGAACTGCCCGAGCCGGGCGACACGCTCGAACTGGCCGGGGTCGCGGACTTGCCGCCGGGGCGGCGGGTCGTGCTGACCGGCGAGAAATGGGACGGTGACGGCGAGCGGATCAGCGAGGTGGCGACGGTCGCCGGCGCGGCCGTCGCGAACAAGCGCACGACGCTGCGTTTCGAGCGTCCCGTAACCGGGCGCTTCCGCTCGACGACCCTGCGCGTGCTCGGCAACAGCATCGGCGCGTCGCACGGCGAGACACCCGTACACGGCGCCGAGATCATCGGGTCGGGCGACGCGGCGAAGCGGAACCAGCGCTTTGCGTTGAAGGCGAAGCCGCTAAGCCACGTTCCCGCAGCGACGCCGCGCGGCTATGCGCCGGCGATCGAGACGCGCATCGCGGGGCGGGCATATCGCGACGTGCCGACGCTGGCCGATCGCGGCGAGGACGAGCGTGTCTATACGCTGCGCCTCGACGGCGAAGGGGCGGCGACACTTCAGTTCGCGGGACGGCTGCCGACCGGGCTGCACAATGTCACCGCTCTCTATCGCACCGGGGCGGGCAAGGCGGGCAATCTGGGCGCCGGGCGGCTGACGATGGCGATGGTGCCGGTGCCGGGCATCGGCGCGATCGACAATCCGGTGCGTGCCGAAGGCGGCAGCGAACCCGAGGATATCGACGCCTTGCGCCGTGCGGCGCCGCAATCGGTGCGCACGCTCGACCGGGTCGTCAGCCTGTCCGATCATGAAGCTTTCGCCGCGAGCTATCGCGGTGTCGGCAAGGCACTGGCGACCGAACTCTATCTCGGAATGCGTTCCTTCGTGTGCCTGACCATCGCGACCAGCGACCTGCTGCCGCCGTCGGCGGGGTCGGACATCGTGACCGGACTCGATGCCGAACTGAAACGCGTCGCGGTGCCGGGCCGGCAAGTCCGGATAGAGGGATTCGACCTGCTGCACCCTTCGATCCGCCTCGCGCTGGCGGTCGATCCCGATCTTGTTCGCGCCGACGTCGAGGTGGCGGTGCGTTCCCGTCTCGCCGACCGTTTCGGGGCAGCGCGGCGCCCGTTCGCACGCGGGCTGCATCGCAGCGAGATATTGGCCGCGGCGCAGGCGGTCGAGGGCGTGATCGCGGCGCAGCTCCGCCTGTTTACGCTCGGCAGCGGCCAGCCCGCGGAAAGCGAGGGGCGGCTGCTCTGTCCGGCGCCGTCGGTCGATCAGGCAACGGGAGATGTCCGGCGCGCAGGTCTGCTCGCGGTGCGCGCCGAAGACGTCGCGTTCGAGGAGTTGGCGCCATGAACGCGATCGTCACCAGCGCGCGGGTCGAAGCCGAACGCGACCGGCTGTTCGACCTGCTGCCCGCCCATATCCGCGCCGCCGATGCCGCCGAAGGCTATCCGCTGCTCGCATTGCTGCAGATTCTCGCGGGCGGGTTCGCCGAGGTCGATGCGGAAATCGACACGCTCTACGACGGCATGTTCGCCGAGACCGCGCCCGAGGCGATGCTAGCCGATCTGGCCGCGCTGATCGCCGCCGAACCGCTGCAGCCGTTGCCGGAGGGTACGGGGCAAAGCATGCGCGCCTATATCGCCAACACGCTGCGCTATCGCCGCGGCAAGGGGACGGCGCGGGTTTTGGAGGCACTGGCGAGCGACGCCGGCGGTTTCGGCGCGGCGGCGGTCGAATATTATGCGCGGCTCGCGCGGCTGGCGCATATGGCCGATATCCGCCCCGAGCGGCCTGCTCTGGCGGCGCCGGTCGCGGGCGGAACGGCGGCAGCGACGGCGACCGCGTTCGACCGGCTGGCGCGGCTGGTCGATGTCCGATCGATCGCGCGCGCGGGCGGGCGCCACCATGTGCCGAACGTCGGCGTCCACCTGTTGCGGCCCGTCGCGCCGGAGTTCGCCGGGCCGACCGGACCGGGGCCGTTCAGCGAGGCCGACCTCGCCGGCGTGCCGCCGGCGCGGCCGTGGCGGATCGGCGGGCAGGTGCGCGCGGGATATTATCAGCTGGCCCCGGTCGAGGGTGAAGTGCTCCGCCTGTTCAACCCCGACCGCCGCTCGCAAGACGCCGAGGGACGCGTGGTCGAAAGCGACCTTGCCGACCGGCTGCGGCGGCTGCCGCTGCATCTGGAAACCGAGGAACTGCGCGAAAGCACGCTCGAAGGGCGTCCGGCGCGGCTCGATGAATCGCCATGGTTCGACGGCCTTGCGCAGCCCTTCACCATCTATATTGGCCGGACGGTGTCGGGCGCGATGCGCTATACGCGCGTGCCACCCGAACGGATATTGATCGCGAACCTCGATACCCCGCCTGCCGATCCGACCATCCGCACGGCGGCGACGCGCGCGCATCGCTGGTATACGAACGGCACCGCGGGGCCGGTGCAGCATGACGCGACGAGCCCGATAGACTGCGGCTTCGATCCGGTCACCGGACGGTTGATCGTCGCCGACGGCGTGGCAGTCGAGGCGGTGCGGATCGCCTATGCTGCCGGTATCGGCCGCGAAACCGGAGCGGGACCGCACGACCGCAACACCGCCGACGTCCCCTTCGAACTAATCGATAGCCCGCAGGGCAGCATCCTTGTCTGGCTGGTCGGCGCATCGAACGATCCGCCACCCGCGGGCGTGCAGATCGCGGCGACGCTGGCCGACGCGCTCGCGGCGTGGAACAGCCAGGACCGGAGCGGCAAGCGCGGCTTCATCGTGCTGAGAAGTTGCGGGCGCGAGGGTGGTGCGGGGCTGACCGCGAAGCTGGTCGCGGGCAGCGAACTCCATATCCTCGCGGCGCGCTGGATCAGTCCGCAGGTCCGCCCCGACGTCGCGGTCGATACGGCGCGGCTCGGCTATCTGGTACGGCAGGGGCGACAGTTCGCGATCGATGCGCCGTTGAAGGTCGAGGCACAAGCGGCGGGCGGCGGGCGGCTGGTCCTCGACGGGCTGATCCTGACGGCTGGCCTGACGCTGGAGGACAGCGCGGTCGCCGACCTTGTCGTGCGCCATTGCACGCTGCGCGCACCCGGCGGCATCGCGCTCGGCTCGACCGGGCCGCTCGCGGGCGGACGGGTCGAGATCGCCGACAGCATCGTCGGACCGGTGAGGCTCGACGGCGGCGAGGGCGGGCAGATGATCGTACGCGACAGCATCGTCGCGGCCGACGGAGCGGCGGGAGTCGTCGTCGATGCCGACGGGATCGACGCCGACTGGCGCAACATGACATTGCTCGGGCCGGCTGCGGTCAAATCGATCGAAGCGACCAATTGCCTGTTCATGGGACCGGTCACGGCGCAGCGGACGCAGGCGGGGTGCGTGCGGTACAGCTGGATCGTAGAGGACAGTGTGCTGCCACGCCGCTTCCGCTGCCAGCCCGATCTGGCGCTCGCCGCGGCCGCCGAGCGCAAGGGCGACACACTGAACGATGCCGAAAAGGCGACGGTACGGCTGGGCGTCCAGCCGACCTTGCTCGACACCGCCCTTTCGGAACCGACGCTGGCGATGCTCCACCCGATGACGGGCGACGCGATCGCGCGCGGCGGCGAGGGCGAAAGCGAAATGGGCGCCTTCTCGCGCGCCGCCGCTGCGCTGCGCATGGGCAATGTGCGCAGTCTTTTCGACGACTATCTCCCGTTCGGCAACGAAGCCGGACTGATCGACGACACGCGCTCCAGCGCGGTCAGCATGCGAAGGAACCGGCCATGACGATACGCAGCGACGCAACGAGACTGCGCATCCCGCAGCGCGACGCCCGCGAATTGCGCGCCGTCGTGGCGCGGCAGGGACAGGTATTGCTCGACACCGACGTCAACGGGCAGGCCGAAACCCTGCTCGCGCGGGTCGAGCATGAGACGCGCGACATCATGGGGTCGCCGGGGCGGTTGGTGGTCCCGGCGGGGACGAGCGCGTTCGGGATAACGCTCGCAGGGTCCCCGGCGGCGCCGTTGATCGGCGCGGGCGATGCCTATCTCGACGGCTGGCGTCTCGAAAATGCCACGTCATGCACGCTGGCCGCCCAGCCGCATCCCTTCACCGGGACGCTGCCCGCCTCGGCGGCGCTGGTGCTGAAGGCGCTCGTCCGCCACATCGACCCGGTCGAGGACAGCAATCTGGCCGATGCCGCGCTGGGCGATGCGCGGGCGTCGGGGCGGTCCATCAACGACTGGCGCGTGTTCCCGCTGACTCCCGCCGTGGTCAATGCCACCTGCTCTACGCTGATGTCCGACACCGCGTGGACCGACATGGTCGCGCCCTCCTCGGGCAAGCTGGCCTTCATCAAGAAAACCGGCGGCGGGTCGACCGATCCTTGCTCGCTGACCCCCGGCGGCGGTTATACGCGGCTGGAGAACCTCCTCTATCGCGTCGAGGTGCATGGTGGCACCGCAGTCCAGCAGACCGCCGATGGCCCGCGCTTCGGGATCGCCGGGCTGCGACTCAAACTGTCGCGGCGCAACGCCAGCCTGATGGCAGCGGTGAAGGCGGTGAACGGCGCACGGATCGAGGTGTCGCCGCCGTCGCTCGACCCGCGCAACTGGTTCGCGCCGGGCGCCTGGGCCGAAATCGTGTCGATCCACGACGACCTCGCCGTCGTGCCGACGCCGCTGCCCGAGCGCCTGTTCCAGATCGCGTCGGTCACCGACGACAGCGTGACGTTGGTCGAGCCGACGGCCGGTGACGTCGCGCTGACCGGGATCGTCGCCAATGCCGAAAAGAAATGGTTCCTGCGCCTGTGGGACGCGATTCCGGCCGGCGCGAATGGCGGGATGGTCGGGACCGCGACGGCGGCTTTCGATTCGGGCGGAACCGATTCGGCGGTCATCGAGCTTGGCGACGGGCTGACGATCCAGTTGACCGGCGGCGCCAACGCGAAATTCCGGCGCGGCGATTACTGGACCTGCGCGGTGCGGGCCGACGGGTCGATCGCATGGGACACCGGCGCCCTTGCGACCGTTGCGCAGACTCCGCACGGGCCGCTGACGCGCTACGCGCCGTTGGCGATGGTCGGGCCGGGGACGGTCGAGGATTGCCGCATCCCGCTCGCGACGCTGACCGACCGCGCGCTCCTGTATCGCGGCGGCGACGGGCAGAGCGTATCGCCCGATAATGCGACGGGGCTGGTGCCGCTGCCCGCGAAGCTGCGCGTCGCGGTGATGCGCGGCGAGACGCCGGTGCATGGCGCGCGCGTCAAATGGGAGTTTATGGGGCCAGCGGCGAACCGCGGGGCGCTCGACGACGGAACCGGGCCGCGCTCGATCGATTTCGAACAGCCGACCGTGAACGGCCTCGCCGAACTGAGCTGGTCGATCGATCCCGATGCGCCCGACGATATTCATCAGGTCCGTGCGAGCCTCGTGGGCGGCCCGAATCCCGGCACGCCACCGATCGTCTTTTCGGCGCGTTTCCATGCCGACGGCGATCACGGTGGTTGTTCGACTTTCGTGATCGAGGAGGGGAGCGACTGGGTCGAGACGCTGCGCTTCATCGATTACAGTCAGGATGTCGCGATCTGTTTCCAGCGCGGTACCTTTTCGACCTCGCTGTTCGTCGAACTGAACGGCAAGGGCAATGTCCGCATGTCGGGCGCCGGCGACGGGACGCGGATCGTCGCGCGCAGGGGCGAAGCGGCGCTGACCTTCGACGGTTTCGCCAGCGTGACCCTGCACAATCTGCGCGTCGAGACGCTCGACACGCCGCACGCCCCGACGCCGCCGAAGGGCGACCTCGAGGCGTATGAGGAAATCCGCGACCACAAGCGCCATCGCAAGGGCACGATCACGATCCGCAACAGCGCGGTCGTCGATATCAGCGACATGACGCTGCGCTGCGGCGGCGACGTGGCGACCGGCCGCACCTGCCTGACTGTCGCGGGCAATCCCGAAAACCCCGCCCGGCTGGTGCGCGTGCTGCGCAACCGGCTGCTCACCGGCTATCTGCAGGACGGCATATTGGTCACCGATTGCATCAGCACGGTGATTGCGCAGAACGAGATGGTCGCGGCCGGGCGCGGCAGCAAGCTCAACGACAATCGCCTGATCCACAGCAAGGCATGGGCGAAAGCCGTCGCGCATGCGCTGGTCCGCAACGTGCGGTCGGCCGATCGCGACCTCAGGATCGTCGACGATGATCGACGCATCCTCCTGTTCGGCGATTTTCAGGCCGAGTTCGTGTCGTCGCTGCCGCAGGCCGAATGGGATACGTTGCTGACCAACAATCCGCTGGCCGGCGGCACGACCCCGGCGGCGATCAGTGCGCATGTCGAAAGCCTCGCGCGGCGAGCGGGCGACCATGAATCGAGCGCGACGCCGATGCTGCGCCGCTTCACCGCGCTCAGCCGCAAGCGGTCGGTGTCGCTGTCCGACGCGGCCCGCGAGGATGCGCTGCTCGGCGCGCTACTGCCCGGCGGGGTGTCGGTCGGCGCCAAGGTCGCCGAGAAGCCGAAGCCGGGGCGCCGACCGCGCGGAGCGGCAGGGCCGCTGAAGGTCGAGGGCGACCGGCTGATCTATGGCAATGTCGCGATCAATCTCGACACGCCGGTAGCGCTCGCCGACTGGCAGGCACTGTTTGCCGACGACAGCGTCTACACGCTGAACAGCGATCCCGACGATGTTGCCGATTTCGAGACACGGCTGATGGCGGTCGCTTATGTCATGGCGACCGACAACCGGCTGCGCGCCCGCCATCGTAATATTGCGCGCTGGTATGAGGAGAATGCGATACCGCAGGCGGCGGCAGCACGGCAGGCGATCACTTGCGGCGGCGGCACGCTGGGCGAGGTGATCGTCGACGACAATCGGGCCGAGGGCTTCCTGCAGGGCGTCCATGTCGGGGTCAGTCACGAAGACGACGAGACACGGACCGCGCAGAATGTGCGGGTCAGCGGCAATGCCATTTATCTGCGACCGCCCTCGTCGGTCCACAAGACCTCGTCGGGGCTGTTTGCCGGCAATGTCGAGACGCTGCGCATCGAGCGCAACCTGCTCCGCCGCGCCGAGGATGCGGCCGACGCCACCTATCCGTTCGGCATCCGCGTGCGCGGATATCTGGGTCATTTCCTGATCGTCGCGCAGAACCGGATCGAGGCCGCGCGGATCGGAATCCGTATCCACAGCATCGAGGCGATCCCCGACAAGCTGTTCGACGACTATCTGTGGCTGGTCGCCGAAAACCTCGTCCGCGGGGTCGTGTCCTACAACGCCGTCCATGCCGATCCACCGACGCGTGAGCGCGACAATGTGCCGGGCTAAGCCGGCTCCAACGGTCGCGCAATCGGCTCGATTCGACGCTGCCGGCACGCGATTTTCTTAGGCGCGGCAGGGGTAATATGCTAAGAATGCGGCAGCGGCGCTATTCATGGCCATCCGGCGCGTGCGTTTAGTTCGGGTCCGGATCGGTGGCCGGCTTGGTTCGAGTCATTTAGCGACGTGGGGGTTAGGTTAAGAGCCGCCCCCCACAGTCCCCCTCCAGCCAGATCTAGCCGCCGAGCACCGCTTTCAATTCGACGAATTCGTCGAAGCCGAACTCGCCCCATTCGCGGCCGTTGCCGCTCATCTTGTAACCGCCGAACGGCGCGAGGATGTCGCCGGCCGATCCGTTGATCGAAATCCGTCCGGCACGGATGCGCGCGGCGATGCCGGGCAGGTCGTCGCCGTCGCCGCCCCACAGATAGGCCGCGAGGCCATAATCGGTGTCGTTGGCGATACGCACGGCATCGTCGGCATCGTTATAGCCGATGATCGACAGAACGGGACCGAAGATCTCCTCGCGCGCGATCGTCATGTCGGAGGTGACGTCGGCGAAAACGGTCGGACGGACATAATAGCCGGTCTCCAGACCATCGGGTTTGCCAGGGCCGCCCGCGACCAGCGTTGCGCCCTCGGCGATGCCCTTTTCGATCAACTGCTGGATGCGCTGCCACTGCAACTCCGAGACGACGGGGCCGATGACGGCGTCGCTCGCGGGGCTGCCGACCGTCACCTTCGCGGTCTCTTCGCGCACGAGCGCGACGGCCTCGTCCATGCGGGCGGTGGGGACCAGCATGCGGGTCGGTGCGTTGCACGACTGCCCTGAATTGTTCATCACATGGCGGACCCCCGCAGCGATGGCCTTTGGAAAGTCGGCACCGGGGAAGAGGATGATCGGCGATTTGCCGCCAAGTTCCTGCGCAACCCGCTTGACCGTGGGCGCCGCGGCCATGGCGACCGCCACCCCGCCGCGCGTCGATCCGGTGAAGGACACCATGTCGACATCGCGATGCGAGGCAATCGCCGCGCCGGTGTCGGCGGCGCCGTTGACGAGGTTGAAGACCCCGGGCGGAACCCCCGCGGCATCGAGAATCTCGGCAAAGACGACGGCGGAGAAGGGGGCGACCTCCGACGGCTTGAGGACGATCGTGCAACCCGTGGCGAGCGCCGGCGCGACCTTGCACGCGACCTGGTTCATCGGCCAGTTCCACGGCGTGATCAGCCCGCAGACCCCGATCGCTTCCTTGCGGATGCGGGTCGTACCGCGCTGTTCCTCAAAGACATAATCGGCGAGCACCGTGATCGCGGCCTCGAAATGCGACAGCCCGCTTTTCGTCTGTCCGCCCGCAGCCAGCGCGGCGGGGGCGCCCATTTCGAGGGTGATTGCCGCCGCGATATCGGCCTCGCGCCGCCGGTATTCCTCGACGATCCGGGTCAGCAGCGCCAGCCGTTCTGCGCGGGTCGTGACGCTCCAGGTCGCGAAGGCGCGCCTTGCCGCCGCGACGGCTCGGTCGACATCGGCGCCGCCGGCTTCGGCGACACGGCCCGCCACCTGTTCGGTCGCGGGATCGATGACGTCGATCGACCGCGGTTCAGCGGACGCCACCCAGGCGCCGTCGATATAGAATGTCCCATGGTCGCGCATCGCGGCCCTCCTGTTTCGATTTTGTGAGCTGAGGTTAAGCGGCGTCGGACGCCGCATCGCGGCGCGCCGACCACAGCATGCTGATCGCCGCATAGGTCGCGACGACGATGACCAGCCAGCGCAGCCAGTCGAGCGGCAGCGACTTGACGAGATAGGCGGCGATCAGGACGGCGGGTATGCCGCCGATCGCCAGCCCCAGCGCCGCGCGCAGGCTGTAGCGTCCGCTCGCGACGAAGCGTGCCCCGCCCACCGGCATCAGAAAGGCGCAGGACCCCATCATGATTGGAAAGGCGACAAGCGGATTCATGCCGAGCAGGCTGACGAGGATCAGGCATGGCGCATAAAGACCGACGCCGAGCATCATCAGCGCCCCGAGCACGAAGCTGGCACCGATGGCAAAGGCCAGCCGGCCGCCGTGGAGCCCCTCGGCAACCCCGCCGCCGGGCATGAGGCCGAGCAGGGTGACGAGGAACAGCGCCGAGGCGCAGAGCAGGGCGATCCCCATGCCGATCTGGATCGCGCGCCGCGGCAGGCGTGCGACGAAGCCGACGCCCAGCCAGGCGCCTGCCACCGCGGCGACGATCATGCCGACGAGCGTCGCCGGCTCGACCGAGACGATCGCGATGAAGATCAGCGCCTGTGCGATCGTCGGCAGCGCATGGCCGACGTTGAGCGTGCCGGGAATCTTCTCGTCGGCGACCCGGCCCGTCAGCTTGAAGGCGGCGGTGGTCGAGGCGAAGGAGCCGACCCCCAACGTGTCGAAGAAATTGGCGACGAAACCGATCGCGACATCGACCGGTCCGGGCCGGCGCCCGGCAGGCGGCGCATCGACCACGCGCCGTTCGAGCTGCCACCAGCGGAGGGCGAACCACAGGGCGGCAATGGCCAGCGCGGCAAGGATCAGATGGGTGATCGACAGGCTCATGCGACCGGCTCCTTGCCATGCGCGAGGCGCGCCGCGCGTTTGACCGGCGCGGTTTCGGGAATGCTGTACATCGCGATCAGGCCGACGATCACGCCGCCGATCATATACCAGGCGGGGGTCATCGGGCTACCGGTCAACTGGGTCAGCCAGGCGACGGTGAATTGCGCCGATCCGCCGAAAACCGAAACCGCGAGGGCATAGATCAGGCCGAGCGCGCCCGAGCGCACCCGCTGCGGCAACGACTCCGCGATCACGACGAAGAAGACCGACGAAGCGAAGGTCGAACAGATCGCGAGGATCGCGCAGGCGGCATAGAGCGCAGTTGCCGTCCGTTGCTGTTCGAGAAGCTCGAAACAGGGAAAGACCGCAAGCGCCAGCGCGATCCACGGCACCAGCATCACCGGCTTGCGCCCGATGCGATCCGACAGCGACCCCGCCAGCGGTGCACAGATCGCGCCGCACAGGCCCACGACAACCGTGGCGCCGAAGGCGAACTGCGTCGTCATCCCCAGTGTGGCGCTGGCGTAGGTGGTCATATATTTGAGCAGGTAATTGGTCGTCGTCGCAGCGGCGACAAGGCACACACCTGCAATCGCGATACGGCGATAGCTGACGGCGATTTCCACCGGCTCGGCCGCGGCTTCGGGATGAAGCGTTTCGACGAGGGTGCGGCGCAGGACGAGGCCGATCGGGATGATGACCGCACCGAGCAACAGCGCGATGCGCCAGCCCCATGCGTCGAGCATCGCGTCGCTCATCAGGGTGGAGAGAAGCAGTCCGATCGTGCCCGCGGTCAGGGCCGAGAGATCGGCGCTCATCGCCTGGAGCGAGGTGTAGAGGCCGCGTCGGTTCGCCGGGGCCGCTTCCATCAGAAAGGCGGTCGCGGCGCCGACCTCGCCGCCGACCGCAAAGCCCTGGATCAGGCGGCAGAGCACCACCATCACCGGCGCGGCGACACCGATCGCGGCGTAGGACGGAATGAGCGGCAGCGCGAGCGACGCGAAGCCCATCAGCCCGAAAGAGACGAGCATCGCCGGCTTGCGGCCCACCCGGTCGGCGAAGCGTCCGAGCAGGATGGCGCCGAGCGGCCGGGTCAGAAAGCCGACGCCGAAGGTCGCGAGCGACGCGAGCAGGCTGAGCCCCGGCGTGTCCGACGGGAAAAAGGTCCGCCCGATCTGCGCCGCGAAATAGGCATAGGTGACGAAATCATAGAATTCGATCGCATTGCCGAGGCAGACGCCCGCCACCTGCCGTTTCGAAGCCGCCGCCGGCGCTGTCGCTTCTGCGCCCATCGCCTATTCTCCCCACACCGCTTCATAGACGCGCAGCCAGTTGTCGCCGGTCAGTTTGCGCAGTTCTTCGTCGGTCCAGCCGCGCTGCGCCAGTCCCGCCACGACATTCGGCAGCTCGCCGATATTCTCGAAGCCCTTCACATAATCCCACGGCAATTCCTGCGTATAGGCCTCGGCGGCCATCAGGATCACGTCGGCCGGGGTCAGCGGTCCGACGTCGTTGTTGCGGCCCTCGAGGAAATCGGGGCCGAGGCCGATATGGTCGACGCCGATCAGCCGTTTCAGATAGTCATATTGATCGAGATGCTGGCCGAGGCTTGCTTGCGGCGAGCGGACGATCTTCGCGTCGCTCGCCTTGCGGACGTGGAAATCGCTGAACGCGGTGACACCGACGACGCCGCCTGTTTTGGCGATCGCCTCGAACATCGCGTCGGTCGTGCAGCGCGGATTGTCGTTGAGTGCGCGCACATTGGTGTGGCTGCAGATGACAGGAACCCCCGACGAGATGGCGAGCGCCGCGAAGGAGGTTTTCTCGTTCGTGTGCCCGGCGATGTCGAGGACGAGATTTTCCTTGTGGATCGCCTCGACCAGCCGGTGCCCGGCGCGGCTCAGCCCGGCGTCGGGTTCGAGGCAGCCCCCCCCGAACGGGTCGGCAAGATTGTAGGATATGCCGCAAATGCGCAGACCAACCTCCCGATAGGCGCGCAGGTTGCCGGGTTGAGGTTCGCCGCCCACGACCAACCCGCCGGCCGACTGCCAGCCCGCGATATGCGAGAGGCGCCCTTCGGCCTTGAGGCGCCGGATGTCGCGCACGCTGCGTGCCTGGCCAATCTCGGCCTTGTAATCGTCGAAGAAGCGGAACAGGCTGGCAAAGGACGCGAAATCGTCGCCGACGCTCTGGTGCCAGCAATCGACGCCGCCCTTTCTGAGCATTGCGAGAAATTCGGGCGAGCGCGCCGACGGATCGAGGCCATTGACGACGATCCGCTGTCCCGCCGGCTTTGGCTTGGCGAACGCGCTGCCGGGGAGACCGAGCGCCGCCCCTGCCGCGAGCGCGCCGCTCAGGACGGCGCGGCGGCCGGGATCAGCCGGCGCGCGCAAGGAGCCGCCCTCCGTCCGCGAGGAAGCGGGTCTTGCCATCCCCTCCCGGCTTAACGAAGCGGAGCAGCCCCGGCTTGACCCCCGCAAAGGGCGAGGGTCGTTCGAACAGGTCGTCGCCCAGCGACACCAGTTTGAGCGCCGGCTTTTCCATGTCCGAATTGTCGTAGGTGCCGATCTTGTCATAGGTTCGCAGCGTGAGCGCGCCGGCCTCGGCGGCGATCACATAGCGGTCGGCGTTGTTCTCGTAAGTTCCGGCATAGCGCGCCGGGTCGATGCGCTTGTTGCTGCGTCGGGGCGGGGCAGGGGGCTGAAGGCCTGTCCAGCCGCGCGTGATCGGGTCGAGAAAGGCGACCATCAGCGCGTCGCCGCGGTCGCAATTGGTCAGCAGCGCCGCCACGCGGCCGGTTGCCGGATGCGCGACGAGCATCGACCGCACCCCGGGACCGCCGCCGCCATGACTGACGAGGCCGCCGGGCTGGATGCTCCAGCCGAGGCCATAACCGTGCGATTCGGCGCCCATGGCGACATATTCGCTCGTCTTGGTGGTCATCGCCTGGGCCGATGCCTCCGACAGGATGCGCGTGCCGTTGGTTCCCACCCCGCCGCCGATCAGCGCGCGGGCGAAATCGACGAGGTCGGTCGAGGTGGTCATCTGCGTCGCGCCGGCCGGAGCAAAGCTGGGCGCCAGGAAGGGCCGCTTCGTCTGGAACATCTTGCCGGTCGTGTAATCAGTGAGGTCGCCGATGCTGGTCCGGAAGCGCGGGACATCCAGCGGATCGACCAGCGCATGCGCCATGCCGAGCGGCTCATAGATGCGTTTCCTGACGAGCGTGTACCAGCTCGCGCCGCGCAGCTTCTGCGACAGATAGCCGGCGATCACCGTCGCGACATTGTTGTACGATGTCTCGGTGCCCGGCGTGAAGAGCTGGCCGAGACCGGCGCAGCGGTCGATCGTGTCGACGATGCGTTCCTGGTCGGGGCCATATTCGGGCAGCCATTCGCCGTCGATGCCGCTCGTGTGATTGATCAGCATCTTGCACGTCACGCGGCCGAGCGCCTCCATGTCGCGGGTGCGTAGCTCTGGGATATGTTTCAGCACCGGGTCGTCGAGTTCGATCAGCCCGTCGTCGACGAGTTGCATCACCAGCGTCGCATTGGCGACTTTGGTGATCGACCCGACGTGCATCAGCGTATCGGGCGTCACCGGATCCCCCGCCACGCTGTTGCGGAGTCCCGCGACCGCGCTGTGCAGCGTGCTGCCGTCCCAATAGGCGAAGGAGGCACCGGTGATGCGATGCGCATCGACGGCGGCCCTCAGCGCTTCCGCGAAATCGGGCGCGGGCGTCATATCGGAATGCGCGGGCATCGCAGCCGCCGCGTCGGGAGCCGCCGCGATGCCGCCCGCCGCGACCAGCGCGGCGCCCGTTTTCAGAAATTCCCGCCGAGTCGACATCTGCCTTCTCCCACCCGAGCCGCGCCGCGCGCGCCTTCCTGTTTGACCGGTTTTCCCGGCGCTGCACCGCCAAAAATCCGGCGGAGGAATTTTTTCATTTCAAAATTGGATAAAATGTCCTAAATGCAGATCGACTGTTAGCCATTGGGGGATTGTCATGTCAAGACTGCGCACCACGAACTGCCGCACCGTCCGCATCGGACTGATGGGGAGCGCCGCCGCCGGCGTCCTGTTGTCGGTGCTGGCACCGGCCGAAGCCATGGCGCAGGGCGCCGCCGCCGAAGATACGGACGAGATCGTCGTTACCGCGACGCGGCGCGAGACCACGGTTCAGGATACGCCGATCAACATTGCCGCGGTGACGGGCGACCAGCTCGAGCGCGAGGGGTTGAGCTCGATCTCCGAAGCGACGCGTGCGGTGCCCGGGATCACCATCATCGATCAGGGCTCGCGCGGCGCAAGCCAGATCATCGTGCGTGGGCTCAACGCCGAACCGCTGGGTAATAATGATGTCGCGAACGACGGCGGCGGCACGGTCGCAACCTACCTCGGCGAAACGCCGGTTTTCGTCGAGCTGAAACTCAACGATATGGAGCGGATCGAAGTGCTGCTCGGGCCGCAGGGCACGCTGTACGGTGCCGGTACGCTGGGGGGCGCAATCCGCTATATTCCGCGCCGCCCGCAATTCGACGCCTTCTCCCTCGATGTGCGGGGCGACGTCTATAAATATGACGCCGCAGGTTCGGCGAGCTTCGATGCCGGGGCGACGATCAACATCCCCATCGCGCCGACCTTCGCGATCCGCGCGTCGCTCGACCGGCTCGAGGATTCGGGTTTCATCGACCAGCCTTTCGTCGTGCAGACGCCCGGGGTGTCGCTGCCGAATGCGCTGGCCACGCCGGCCGAACGCGAGGCGAATTTCCGGCGCGTCAAGGATGTGAACTATGAGGACGCCTGGTCGGGCCGCGTCGCGGCGCGCTGGCAGCCGTCGGCCGCCGTCGATCTGAATCTCACCTATTATTTCCAGTTCCAGGACAGCGGCGGCCGCCAGTCGTCGTCGGCGCGCCTCACCAATTTGCCCGTCACCGTCGGCAAATATGAATCGGCGCTGCGGGTCGAGGAACCGTCGAAGCGCGACAACCAGCTGGTGGCGCTGGAGGCGAGTTTCGACCTCGGTTTCGCGACCCTGACCTCGGCGTCGAGCTATTCGGACTATCGTTCGCGGGCGCAGCGCGATCAGACCGACCTCGCGATCCAGCTCGGTTTTGGATACGAAAACTTCGATCCGCTCGTCGATTACACCGACGAACGCGTCAAGGAAGAGCGGATCAATCAGGAGCTTCGCCTCGTTTCGAGCGGCGACGGCCCGTTCAACTGGACGGTCGGCGGCTTCTACAACAAATATAAGCAGCGCATCGACTATGCCGAGTTGATCCCCGGATTCTATGTCGGCGACCTGCGCGACTATATCTCGCTCGACCTGCGCAAGCGCGAGGAATATGCCGTTTTCGGCGAGCTTTCCTATGATGTCACTGATGCGCTCAACGTCACGGTCGGCGGCCGCTATTATAAATATGACCTCGTCACCTCGGCCCAGTTCGCCTTCGGCCCGGTTCCGCCTTCGGGTCCGGTGTTTTTCCCGGCGACCCCGGGCGGGCAGAAGGACGACGGCGTGCTCGGCAAGTTCAACATGTCGTATAAATTCTCGCCCGACGTGCTCGGCTATCTGACGATCAGCCAGGGTTATCGCGGCGGCAATTCCAACGGCATATCGCCATGCCCGACGCCGCTGCCTGTCGACGTCTTCGTATGCGGCCAGCCGAACGAACTCGCCTATACGCCCGATACGACGACCAATTACGAGATCGGGCTCAAAACCGAACTTTTCGACCGGCGCCTGACGCTCAACGGTTCGCTTTTCTATGTCGACTGGAAGGATGTGCAGGTCCGCTCGTCGACGCAGATCGGGCAGGTCGGCATCACCGTCAACGGCAATGGCGCGTCGAGCAAGGGCCTCGAACTCAGCCTCGATGCACGGCTCGCCGAGGGGCTTCGCCTGCGGGGTAGCTATGCCTATACCGATGCGCAGCTCGACGAATTGTCGCCCGACCTGATCGCGACCATCGCACCGCCGGGCTTCGATACCGTCTACATCGACGGCCAGAAGGGCGACCGCCTGCCCGGATCGGCCAAGCACCGCGGCAGCGTGTCGTTGTCCTACACCACGCCGGTCAGCAACGCGCTCGATCTCGACATGGGCTGGAGCACGACCTTCTCGGGGAATGTGCTCTCCACGACCGGCGGCAGGGGCGGGAGCCTGACGCTGCCGTCCTATTCGATCAGCTATGCGCGGATCGGGATTGTCAACAAGGACGACGGCTATTCGGTCACGCTCTATGCCGACAATATCTTCAACGAATATGCAGAGGTCGGCGTCCGCGATTCGGCGCTCTATAACCAGAATGTGGTCAATGCCGGCGGCAATACCGTCTATTTCCGCCGTTTCTCGACCTCCGTCGCGCCGCCGCGGCGCATTGGCCTCCGCTTCACGAAAAGCTTCTGATCCGATAGGCCTCGCCCGCAAGGGCGGGGCCTTTTCTTGCTGGGGGTATGAATGAAGCGTCGCGGTCTCCTGGTGTCGCTTGCGGTGATGGCCCTCGCGGGGGTCGCGGCCGCGCGGTTCGCACCCTATCTCTACGTCGAAAGCTGGCCGCTGCTGAACGACCCGGCGACGGCGATGTCGCCCGAACCTGCCAGGATCGCCAAGGGCCGGATGGTCGGCGACTATTTCGCGGTCGAGGAATTGGGTGAGGGCGTTTATGCGATCGGCGAGCCGCGCTATTATCAGGCGAATTATTCCTATCTGATCGTCGGCGACAAGCGCGCCCTGCTGTTCGACGCGGGCTCGGGTACGCGCGACATGCGCCCGGTCGTCAAGGGCCTGACCGACCGGCCAGTGACCATATTGCCGTCGCACCTGCACTATGATCATCTCGCGGGCATCGGCGCGGGCGACCGTGTTGCGATTGTCGATCTGCCGTCGACCCGCGCCGACATCGCCGGAAACCGTTTCAGCCCCGGCCGTTATCAGTTCCTCGGCATGTTCGACGGTCTGAAGACGCCGACGTTCGAGGTGGCCGAATGGATCAAGCCCGGCGCGACCATCGATCTTGGCGGGCGGACGCTGCGCCTGTTGTCGACGCCGGGGCATACGCCGCAATCGGTGTCGCTTTACGATGCGGCCGGGGGCCGGCTGTTCACCGGCGATTTCATCTATCCGACGATGCTTTACGCCTTCCTGCCCGGGGCGAACCGGGCCGACTACCGGCAAACGGCGCAGCGGCTGTTGAAGGAACTACCACCCGAAACCCGGCTGTGGGCAGCGCATTGCTGCCGCCGGAACGAAGGCTATGCCGCGCCCTGGCTGACCATGAAGGATCTCGCGGACCTCGATCGCGCGCTGGGCCGGATCGATGCCGGGACGCTGGCGGCGACCGGTTTCTTCCCCAGACGCTACCGCGTCAACGACCAGATGGATATCGGGACGACGCTGCCGTGGATCGGCTCCTGACGCGTCAGAAGCGGGCGAGGTCGTAAGGCGCGGGATCGAACGGCGCTTCGCCGGCCATGATGCCGCAGAGCAGCTTTGCCGAAACCGCCGCCTGCGTGATGCCGAGATGCTGGTGCCCGAACGCATATCCGATCCGTGGCATCGCGGCGAGGCGGCAGATGGCGGGGAGCGAGTCGGGCAGCGACGGGCGGCTCCCTATCCAGACTTGGGCATCCGGTGCGGGGTGAAAATCGTCGAAGTAGCGGCCGGCATATGCCGCCAGAGAATGCGCCCGCCGCCAGTCGGGCCGCCCCCCCGCGTCGGCGAACTCGACCGTACCGGCCAGCCGGAGCGTATCGCCCATCGGCGTCGCCACGCAGGATTCGCGCTGGAAGGTAACCGGCCGGTCGAGAAGGCGGCCAAGGCCGGGCAAGGCGAGATGATAGCCGCGTTCGGCCTGCAAGGGGACGGTCGCGCCGAGCGGCCGCAGCAGCGCATCCGATGCGAGGCCCGCCGTGATCATGATCCGGTCGGCGGAGTGCTTTCCCGCTTCGGTAATCAGTTCGGCGGATGTTTCGCCCGACCCGATCGCCATGGCGCGTTGCCGTATCAGCGTCCCGCCTGCGGCGTGAAAATGCGCCAGCAACGTCCGGCTGAGCGCGAGCGGTTCGCCGATGTCGGCGTCGCTCTCGTGGAGCAGGCCGCCGACCGCCGCCTTGCCCAGCGCGGGTTCGAGCGCCAGCAGCTCTTCCCGGCCGAGCAGGCGCGACGGCAGCCCGTGACGTGCGAGGCGTGCCCCGACGTCTTCGAGCTCGGCCCGGTCGCGTGGATCGCGGATCAGCCGGATCATGCCCTTTTCGCGCAACTGGTCGCGTCGGCCGCAATGACCCAGCAGGTCGCGCCATGCGGCGACCGAGCGATTGTTGAGCGCGGCGATCGCCCCCGTGATTCTTTCCTGCCGTTGCGCTGACAGCGTCGTTGCCGCGCGCGCCATCCACGGCAGGAGGTGCGGTAGCGATGATGCGCGGACGACCGCAGGCGCATCGCGGGCCAGCAGCATTCGCGGCAGGCTGGCGATGCGTCCCGGCGTGATCAGCGGAAAGATTTCCGATGCCGCGATGATCCCGGCATTGCCGAAAGAGCAACCCGTGCCCGGATCGGCTTCATCGAACAGCGTCACCCGGTCGCCGCGGCGTTGCGCTTCGATTGCCGTTGCCAGCCCCACGATGCCCGCACCGACGACGATGGTCGAGCTAGCCGTCACGCAATTTTTCCCAGACCAGCTCGGCGGCGGCGAGATCGGCAAGCGCGGTGCCGACCGATTTGAACAGGGTGCGGGTGCCATCGGGCAGCGAAAGCGGGTGCGTGACGAGGGCCCTGATATCGCCGCGTATCGCGTCGAGCCCGATCACCCCTTTGTCGAGGGGGGTGCGAAGATCACCGGCCTCGGTCAGGGCGCCCTCGATCGTATCGACATAGATCGCCGACTGGCGAACGCCTTCGTCGTCGATCTCGCGCATGTCGGGGCGATAGCCGCCGACGAGATCGACATGGGTGCCCGGCCCGACCCATTCGCCGCGGATGAGCGGTTCGGTGGAACGCGTCGCCGCCGAAATGATGTCGGCGCGCCGTGCGGTCGCCGCGAGGTCGTTGGCAATCGTCACTTTGGCTGCCGGCAGCCGTCGTTCGATCTCCGCTGCGGTCCGCGCCGCCTTGTCGGGCGAACGGCCCCAGACCTCGATCGTATCGACCGGCCGGACGGTCGCATGGGCCTCGGCGAGATAGGGCGCGAGATGGCCGGTTCCCAGAAGGAGCAGCCGCCGTGCCTCGGGCTTCGCGAGCGCGCGCGCCGCAAGCGCCGAGACCGCGGCGGTGCGGCGCGCGGTCAGTTCCTCGGCATCCATGATCGCGCGCGTCTCGCCGGTCCGGGCGTCGATGAAGATGAACAGCCCGCCGATGACCGGCAGCCCGTTCGATCCGTTGTCCGCCGTGACCGTCAGCACCTTCACCCCGGCATAACGGTCGGACATTGCCGGCATGACAAGCAGTTCGCGGCCCATGCCGCGCGATACGCCAAGGCGCAGAGGCGCGGCTGCGGGCTGTAGCAACGCTACGGCCAGATGATCGACGAGCGCCTCAAACGGCAGCGCTCCGGCGATCTCGCCGGCGCCGATCATTCGCATCGTCCCATGCCCTAGCGCTTTATCTCCCATAGCAGGGCGATGTTATGATAATTGGATAAAAAATCCAACATCTTTTTATGGCGCGCTTCAGGCGGTTGCGGGAGCGGGCTCGCCCGTCGTTTCCCGGTCGCGGGCATCGAGCATTTCGAGCAGGTCGGCGCCGGTGCGCTCGATATGATCGCGGGTCAGTGCCACCGCCTGATTGATGAGTCCGCGCCGGCACAGGTCCAGCAGGCCGCCATGATCTTCCTGTGCCTTGTCGATCCCGTATCCGACCGTCAGGACGAGCCGCGTATAACGGTCGGCATTGACAAGCAGGCTGCGGACGATGTCGAGCGTCTTCGCCCGGCCGGACGGCGCATAGAGTGCCATATGGAATTGCCGGTTGAGATCACCCCATGTGTCGACGTCGCCAGTCAGTAGGGCGGCGTCATATTCCTCGAGTATCGCCGTCGCCGCTGCCAGATCCTCCTCGGTCATTTTGGGAATGGCGTGGCGGATGAGGTCGGGTTCGAGCATGGTGCGCAAATCGAAAAGTTCTTCGATATCGCTGCGGGACAGGCCGGTGACGACATATCCCTTGTGCGGATAGCTGGCGACGAGACCTTCGCTTTCGAGCCGCGAAAGCGCCTCGCGGACCGGAATCCGGCTGGTCCCCATCTGTTCGGCGAGTGCGTCCTGCCGCAAGGGGGAGCCGTCGGCGATCTCGCCAGAGAGGATGAGTTGGCGGATTTCGTCGGTGACCGAATCCGCGATCTTGACGCGGCTGACGATTTTCGGCTGCCTCTTTTCCGGCTTTTTCACCAATTTTCCCCGCCTGAGCTTGTCCGCTCATGATAAGCGGATGGGTCTTTTGGCGCAATTGGATAAAAAGCGGGCCGCGGGGAAATCGAGCCGATAGTGCGTTCGGGGAGACGGGGTTCCGCCACGAACGGCGCAGACTGATACAGGCGTTAGCTGGACTGGCCGTCGAAATCCGCACAACAAGACACGCAAGAGGCAAGGGCACTTATTCCCTTGGCTGCGGAGTGAATGGATATGCCCCTGCTCGACCTTCCGCTTCGCGAGGAACAGCGATTGCTGCGCGCCAGCGTGCAGCGCTTTCTGGCCGATGAGGAGCGACCGTCATGGCGCGATCTGGTCGATACACTTGGTCTTGCAGGCCTTGCTCTGCCCGAGGCGGCGGGCGGCTTCGGCGGTGGGCCAACCGACGTCGCGCTCGTCATGGCAGAATTGGGGCCGGCGTTGGCGGGTGCCGACTGGCTGTCGCATGTCGCCGCGACGGCGCTGCTCGCGCGCGCGGCACCCGATCACGCTACCCTGCAGGCACTTGCATCGGGCGCGCTTCGCGCCGCGGCCGTCTGTCCGGCGACGACGCTATCGATGCCAGCGGTCGGCGACGACGGGGCGCTTCGCGGCGCCGCCTTGCTGGTGGCAGGTGCGGCCGAGGCCGACCTGTTCCTGTTCGCCGACGGCAACGCGCTGCTGCTCGTCGCGGCCGACCCCGCGAAGGTCGAGCAGCGCCATCGCATCATGCACGACGGCAGCGTGTCCGCCGACCTTTGCTTTGCGCTGAAACCCGGCGATGCCGAACGCCTCGCTACCGGAGCCGATGCCCGCGCGCTCGCCGATTATGGAGACGATCTCATCCTCGCCGGTCGCTGCGCCGAGGCCATTGGTCTCATGCAGCGGATGATTGCGCAAAGCGTCGATTATCTGGGGCAGCGCAAACAGTTCGGGGCCGCGATCGGCTCGTTTCAGGTGCTGCGCCACCGCCTCGTCGATATGCAGTTGGCGGCGATGAAAGCCGCCGCACTCGTCGAAGCCGCGATTGCGGCGGTCGAGGAGGATCGCGCCGATCGCGCGTCGATGGTCCGGTCTGTCTGTGTCGAAATCGCCGATGCGGTACGCGTCGTCGGTGAGGGGGCGGTGCAAATCCACGGCGCCATGGGCCTGACCGAGGAATTGCCGCTCGGCGCCCATTTCAAGCGCGCGCTCGCAATCGCCGCGGCAATGCGCTCGCGTGCCGGTCATCAGGCACGCTTCGCAGAGGCTTAACCGAGCATCAGTCGGGCGATCAGGTCGCGCTGTATCTCGTTCGAGCCGGCATAGATGCTCGCGGCGCGGTCGTTGAGGTAGCGCGGTACCGCAACCGCCAGTTCGGCGGGCGTCTGGCCGTCGGCGTCAGCCCAGGCAGCGAAGCCGGCGATGTCGCACGCCAATATGTCGATACGCTGTGCAGCCTCGGTGCCGAGGATTTTCAGTGCCGACGCATAAAGCGCCGCGCTGCCGCCGACACCACGCATTGCCTTGAGTTCGAGCGCCTGCAGCGCCTGCAGGCTAACGACTTCGCGGTCGAGGCGTGCGCGCAGCAGCGGATCGGCGCTCTGCTGCGCGCGCAGCCGTTCGAGCCGCGCGATCAACGCCGGCGCATATTTGCCGCCGCGTTCGAAGGTCAGCAGATGCTTTGCGACCGACCAGCCTTCATTTTCGCCGCCCAGCCGGTTCGCCTGCGGTACGCGGACGTCGTCGAAAAAGACCTGGTTGAATTCATGGTTGCCGGCCAGCGTGCGGATCGGCTCGACCGTGATCCCCGGCGTCGCCATGTCGAGGAGCAGGAAGCTGATTCCCGCCTGCGGCCTGCCTTCGTTCGAGGTGCGGACGAGCGCGAACATACGGTTGGCGAAATGCGCGTGGGTGGTCCAGATTTTCGATCCGTTCAGCACATAATCGTCGCCGTCGGGTACCGCGCGCAATTGTAGTGCGGCGAGATCGGACCCCGCGCCCGGCTCGGAAAAACCCTGACACCAATAATCCTCGCCCGACAGGATGCGCGGCAGATAATGGGCGCGCTGTTCGGGCGTGCCATAATGCATGATCACCGGGGCGACCATCTTGAGCCCCATCGGTGCGAGCCCCGGTGCACCGGCGCGCGCGCATTCGGCAGCGAAAACATAGCGCTGCATCTCGTCCCAGCCGGGGCCGCCGAACTCGGCCGGCCAGTCGGGCGCCGCCCAGCCGCGGGCGTTCAATATACGCTGCCAGGGCAGGGTGACCGCGGGGTCGATGAAGACGCTCGTCGCGCGCCACGCGGCGTCGCGCAGTTCGTGGGGGAGGCGGGTGTCGAGAAAGGCGCGTACCTCGCCCCGAAAAGTCGCGAGCGCCGGATCGTTCAGCATGTCCATGCGCGGCTTATCGGGGGGCGGGGGAGCAAGGCCAAGCTGGCACCTGCGTCAGGCAGCGCGCGCGCCGACGAAGCCGAGCCCGGCCGCGAGCTGGATCGACTGCGCGCGCCCGGTTGCGCCGAGCTTCGTCGCCGCGTTGCGGAGGTGAAAGCGCACCGTCGACACCGACAGCGACAGGATGATCCCGATTTCGCCGTCGGTCTTGCCCGCCGCCGCCCAGCGCAGGCACTGGACCTCGCGCCGCGTCAGCGTTTGCGGCACCGTCGCGTTGCGCGGGCGCCCGCGCGCTTCGTTATGCGTCGCGACGAGCTTCAGCGCCAGATTGTGCAGGTCGCCTGCATGTTTGCCGAACAGCGCCTCGACGCCCACGGGTTCGCGCGAGCACCAGAAAACCGCGCCGACGAGTCCGCGGGGCAAATGCACCGGGGCGACGATCGCCTCGCCGAAATTGGGCGTGTTCTTCGCCTGCTCGCAATCGACCGCGTCGAGCAGCCCGGTCGAGCGCCAGGTGTGCAGGCGCCCGTCGCTGTAGAAGAAGGGCTCGGCGACGAGCCGCGCCGCGGTCAGGAAGGCGATATGCAGCGCCAGCTTGCGGTCGCGCCAATAGGCATGGTCGGGATCGATCCAGCGAAAGCTCGTTTCGGCATAGGGGCGTCCTTCGGCATCGCCCATCGGTTCGGGGTCGCCCAGATCGGCCTGCGCGGCAATGTAGGGTAGGCCGATCGCATCGCCCGCAGCCTGAACCGCGGCAATCAGCGCCGGCATCGCATTCCAGCTTTGCGTTCGGTAGTCGGTCACGCGATCCAGTCCTCCACCCGATCCTGCCACGGATGCCAGCTTGTCCGTGCGGCCTTATTTTTGTCCTCTTGCATCGTCCGGCCACGCAACGTTCGCACGAAGATGAATGCAGCGGCAAGCCGTTTGAGGGAGGATGTAAGATGAAGGCAATCCGGTTTTTCCTGCTCGCGGGCACCAGCCTCGCGATCGCCGCGCCCGCTTTTGCGGCCGAAGCGGCGGCCGATGGCGCCAATGCCGTATCGGCAGAGGGCGAGATCATCGTCACGGCGCAGCGCCGCGCGGAATCGATCAACGACGTCGGCATGGCGATCCAGGCGGTCGACGGCGACACGCTCGAAGCCTTGCGCGTCACCGATGTGCGCGACCTGACCGCCGTCGCGCCGAGCTTTACCGTGTCGCAAAGCTATCAGGGCGTCCCGACCTATACGTTGCGCGGGATCGGCTTCAACACGATCAACCTCTCGTCGACTTCGACGGTCGGCACTTATGTCGACGAAGTCGCCTACGCCTATCCGATCATGAACACCGGCCCGGTGATGGATCTCGAGCGGGTCGAGGTGCTGAAAGGGCCGCAGGGCACGCTCTATGGCCGCAACACGACCGCCGGCCTGATCAATTTCATTACCGGCAAGCCGACCGACAGCTTCGAGGGCAGCATCAAGGCCGACCTCGGCAATTACCAGACATATAATATCGGCGGCCATATCTCCGGCCCGCTCGGCGAGGGGATCGCGGCGCGGATCGCGTTCCGTAGCGAGAACAGGGACAAGGGCTGGCAGGTCAGCAACAGCCGCGGCGAACGGCAGGGCAAGGTCGACAAGCTCGGCATTCGCGGTTCGCTGGCGATCGATCCCGCCCCGGGCACGCATTTCGACCTGTCGGTGACCTGGTGGCGGAACAAGTCCGACACCGTGGTCGGGCAGGGGATCGGCTTTACCCCCGCCACCAACCCGGCAACGGGGACGAGCAATTCGCGCTTCTTCAACGCGCCGGGACTCGCCGATTATCTGGCGAATAATTTCCCGACCAAGGCGACGCAGGCCGACTGGGCGCCCTCTGCGCAGCGCTCGGCCGATATCGGCACCGGGCTCGGGCTCGACGGGCCGCTCGCCGAAGACAATCGCTTCTGGGGGCTGAAGCTGCGCTGGGATCAGGATCTCGGCGACACGATGAAACTCGTCTCGCTGACCAGCTATAACGACTTCAAGCGCAACGCACTTTCCGACTGGAGCGGCGCGCCGTTCGAAATCCTGCTCCAGAACACCGTCGGCCGGATCAAGAGCTTTGCGCAGGATATTCATATCGAAGGCGAAAGCGGCCCCGCGACCTGGCTCGTCGGCGCCTATTACGCCAACGACCGGATCATCGACTCCAACCGGACGATGCTGGGCCAGAACGCCAATGTCGGGCTGATCCGCGCCGCGGGCGCGCCGTTGCTCGCGAGCCCGATCTTCAACTCGGGGGGCTACACGCTGGCCGAGCTCCAGCAGGCTTTCCGGACCTATGAAGATTTCGGCCGGATCCGGACGAAGACATGGAGCATCTTTGCCAACGCCGACTGGGAGCTTTCAGACCAGTTCAAGCTGACCGCGGGGGTTCGCTATACCGAGGACAAGCAGCACTATAACGGCTGTTCGCGCGACTTTAACGGCAACATGCTGCCCAACGTCAATGTCGTGAACCGCGCGCTCTATCTCCAGACCTATGGCGTGCTGGCGGCGCCGATTGCGGAGGGGCAGTGCAACACCTTCGATCCGGTGACCGGTACCTTCGGCGAAGTGCGTTCGGTGCTCGACGAGAATAATGTCGCGTGGCGCGGCGCGCTCAACTGGTCGCCGAACAGCGATACGCTGGTCTATGCGTCGGTGTCGCGCGGCTATAAATCGGGGACGACGCCGATCAACGCGGCGAACCTCGCGCGCCAGAATGCGCCGGTGACGCAGGAAAAGCTGACGGCTTATGAAATCGGCCTGAAAGCGACGCTCGCCGACCGCGCGGTGCAGGCGAACCTCTCGGCCTTCTACTACGACTACGCCGACAAGCAGATCAGCACCTATTTCGCCGATCCGATCTACACGGCGCTGTCGCGGCTCGACAATGTGCCGAAGTCGAAAGCCTATGGCGTCGAGGGCGAACTCACCGTCCGACCCGCGACCGGCCTGACGCTGTCCGCCAACGCGCTGTGGCTGAAAACGCGGATCGACGATTACAACGGCACCAACGCCGCCGGGCAGCCGGAGAATTTCGACGGCGCCGAATTCATCTACAGCCCCGAATTCCAGGGCAGCCTGACGCTCGCCTATGACACGCCGGTCAGCGATACGCTCAACCTGACCGGCGCGGTCAGCGCACGCTACCAGAGCAAGTCGAACACGATCTTCGAGGATCTCGATCTCTACAAGGTCAAAGCCTATGGCACCGTCAATGCCAGCCTTGGCGTGAAGAGCGAAAGCGGCTGGTCGGTGTCGCTGTGGGCGAAGAATCTGTTCAACAGCTATTACTGGTCGGCGGTCGCCAGCAACGCCAACGTCGTGGTACGCTTCCCGAACCCGCCGCGGACCTATGGTCTGACGCTGGGCTTCGATTTCTGATCCGAACCGGCCAGGGCGCAAGCAGCATGCAGGACAATTATCTGGGCACGATAATCGACTTCGCCTCTCCGGCCGGGGAACCGGCCCTGCTTGCGCCCGACAGCGTCCAGTGGCGCGTCTACAAGAACCCGATCGCGCTGGGCATCGGCGGGATCGCCGCGGTATTGCTCGAGTTCGCCGAACCGCGCATCCGGTCGGGAGTGTGGGATCATTCGACCTACAAGGCCGACCCGATCGGCCGGTCACGCCGCACCGGGCTCGTCGCGATGCTCGCCTGCTATGGTCCGGCGAGCGTTGCGAAGGAGGTGATCGGCAAGGTCAACCGCATGCACGGCAAGGTGAAGGGCGAGACGCCGGCAGGCGAAAAATATCGCGCGCTCGACCCGGTGCTGCTCGACTGGGTGGCGGCGACCGCCTCCTATGGTTTTCTGATGGCCTATGACCGGTTCGTCCACCCGCTCGCCGACGCCGACAAGGACCGCTTCATGCGCGATTCTCAAGTCATCGGCCGCGAGTTCGGCGTGCGGCATACGCCTGCGAATGTCGATGGCTTCATGGCGATGATGGCCGATCTCGAACCGCGCTTCGAACCGCATCCCATCCTCTTCGAATTTCTCGATATCATCCAGTCAGGCCGGGCGGCGCCGGGCGTCCCGCGCTTTTTGCATCGCGCGATTGCACGCGCCTCGGTGTCGCTGCTTCCGGCCCATATCCGGCGCAAGCTCGAACTCGGCCCGCAATATGATCTCACGCGGCTCGATCGCTTGCTGTTGCGAGCCGCGGGTCGCCTTGCCGACCGGCGCGTCGATCGCGCGTCGCCGCCGTGCCGGGCGAGCGTGCGCCTCGGCCTGCCGCATGATTTTCCTTTCAGATCTCAAGCTGCGCAGAAGGAAATATTAGCGCTGCGAGGAAAAAGGCCCGCGGCCGTCGGCGCCCTCGGCAGCATTCTGCCGTAGCGCCAATGTGAAACCGATCGCCGCGCAGATGCCGCAAAGCAAAGAGAATCCATGCGAGCGCCGACGACAGCTCTCCGCCCGTTCCCGCTACGAGCCAGGGCGCCAGCGAGGGAGCGAGGGCAAATCCGAAGGCCATCGTCATCACCCCGCTGATCCCGAACCACAGGCCGCGAATGTCGTTCGGAAGCACGAGGATGCTGATCGCGCTCGCTCCGAGCAATGCCGCGGTCTGACCCGCCACCAGCAATGCGAGCAGCGCAGCCGACACATGCACCGAATCCACCACGGGAAATGCTGCGCCGGGAAGCGCCAGCAGCGATGCTGCCGCAGCGATTAACATCGCGCCGCCGCGGCCGCTGCCCCGGTCGGCAAGGATGCCGGCTGCCAGCGCGCCGAGCAGCGGCGGGACGAGAAGGATTGCCGCCACCAGTTGGCCGCCCTCCGCTTCGCCCAACCCGAAATCGCGCGCCAGAACCGGGACGGCCCACACCGAAGCCATATTGCCCGCCATGATTGTCGCGACCTGCGCGACGAGCAGGGGCCATAGCAGGCGACCGAAAGCGTTGAGCGCCACGAAGCCCTTTGCCAGGCTGGCGGCGCCGGTGCCGGGCATCGTTTCGCGGCGCGGCGGCTCCTGCATCCAGAGCAATGGAAGCGCCAGCAGCAGTCCCGCCAGTCCGAACAGCAATGGCGCCATTCGCCATTCGCCGGCGCCGGTGAAGAGGGGCATGAACGAGGCGACCGGCAGCAGCCACCCGGCAAAGACAAAGCCGAGCGCGTTGCCGAAATATTCGGCAAGGATGATGAGCGCGGTAACGCGGCCGCGGCGTTCCGGCGGGAAAAGATCGGCGGCGAGCGACAGCACCACCGCTTCCTCCATGATCCCGAGGCCGGTCAGGCCCCGATAGACGAAAAGATCGGTGAAGGACGAAGCGAGCGCGGTCGCGACCGACCCGAGCATCGTCGCCGCGGCCAAACCGACGAGCAGCAGCATGCGGTTTCGCGTATCGATCATCCGTCCGACCGGAATCGACAGCAGGGCGGCGGGCAGCGACAGCGCAATGCCCTGCACGAGCCCGACATGCATATCGCTTATCGCGAGGTCGGCCTTGGCAAGGTCGAGCAGGGGATTGAATATCGAACGCGCAGCCCATGCCGAACCGAGGATGGCGCACAGCAGGGCGAGTTTTGCGGACGCGTACGGGGCGCCGCTTCCGCTGCCTGCCGTGCGGAACGAGATCATGCGGTCGGCTACCGATCGAAACGGGCGCGGTATGGCATTGTGACCGACTAGTCGGTTCTTTATACGGACGCAATCGGAGGACGGCCGACGCGGGCGCCTCGAACATTGCGGCCGGGGAAAATATGCCGAAACTCAATCAACAGGCGATGCGACAGCGGCGCGAGCATATCGTCGATGCCGCGATACGGCAGTTCGCCAAACAGGGTTTCGGCGGCTCCTCGGTCGATGCGATTTGCGCCGAAGCAGGTATCAGCAAGGGTGCCTTTTACACGCATTTCGAAAGCAAGGACGCCGTCATGCTCGAATTGCTGGCGCGGCGCGGGGCGATATACGACGCCATCGCGGCATCGACCCTCGCCGAATTCGAAGAGATGTTTTTCGACCTCATGCTGCGCGGCCTCAGCGATGTCGACAGCCGGCTGGAAGTCGAGGCAGTCACCATCGGCGCGTCGAACGATGCGATCAAGCAGGCGCTCATCGCGAATTCGGAGCGGTGCGAGCGCCGCCTCAGCGAAGTCATCGGGGAGCTTCTTGCCGACGGAAAGATCGAGATGGTCGACGCGGTCACGCCGGTCGAGGCGGCATCGATGCTCTATACCTACGCCTCGGGGCGGCTGTCGCTCCATGTCTACGAAACGGCCAACAAGGACAGGGAAGCGCGCCGCGGGCTCGCCATCACGCTCGCGGGGCTTGTCCGGGCGCCGGGGTGACGATCGACCGACCGCTTGCATAAAAATAAAAACCGACTAGTCAGTCTTTATTGTCAATGACAGGGAGGGACGAGTCGTGGGGCAACATGGGTATTGGCTGTATGCAGGCACAGCGCTGCTGGCGATCGGACAGGCGGCTCCGGCCGCCGCGCAGGCAAGCGGCGACACGGATCAACCGGGTGAGATCGTCGTCACCGCGCAGAAGCGCGCCGAGCCGCTGCGCACGATTGCAGCGAGCGTGCAGGCGATCGGCGGCCAGAATCTCGAAGACCGCGGACTGCGCTCGCTCGACGATGTCGCCCGGCTGGTACCGTCGCTGTCGATCGCGCCCGAAACGGGGCTTGGCGACCGCAATATCCTGCTCCGCGGTGTTGCGCCGTCGGGGGGCACGCAGCCGACGGTCGTTACCTATCTCGACGATATCCTGATCCCCAATTCGGTCGATCCGCAGCTATACGATCTCGAACGGGTGGAGGTGCTCAAGGGGCCGCAGGGCGACCTTTACGGCGCCTCGGCCGCAGGCGGGCTGATCCGCTACGTCGAGGTCCGCCCCGATCCGTCGGAAATCCATGCGCGGGCCGAAGCCAGCGTTGCCGATGTCTCGGGCGGATCGGCGAACTATGGCGCCGCGGCCCTGATCAACCTGCCGCTCGGCACCGACGCCGCGGTGCGGATGAGCGCGGTCTACGATCGCCGCGGCGGCTTCGTCGACAATATCGATCCGGTGACCGGCGACCGCCGCAAGAATGTCAACGAGGTCGAACGGTTTACCGGCCGGATCGCTACGGGATGGACGCCGTCGGACGCACTGGAAATCCGCGCCTCGGTCCTGTTCAACAGCCGGACCAACGGCGGCTTCAACGAATCCGACCGGAACGAGCGCTTGCCGGACGGGTCGCCCGATACGTTGCTCACCAGCCGTTTCTTTCCCGAACGCGCGACCGACCGGTCGTGGATCGGCAATCTGACGCTCGACCTCGACGTCGGTGCGGGCACGATTACTTCGGCGACCGGTTATGTCGACCAGAAGATCCGCCGGCGCCTCGACCAGCGCGACATCTACAATCTCGATCCCGCGATCACCGGCTTCGCTTATCCGGGTTTCGATCCCGATGTGAACGGCCCCTTCGTCGACAATCCGAACACGGCGCTGCTGTCGCCGTTCATCAACCGAACGCATCTCCGTCAGTTCAGCCAGGAATTGCGCTTCAGTTCGGACTGGGACTTTCCCGTCCAGCTCCTTGCCGGGGCTTTCTATCTGCGTAGCATAACCGACAGTTTCCAGCGGCTGGGCTTCGACGCGCCGATTCCCGAATATTCGGAGGGCCTATATGGCGGCGATCCCGATTCTCTCGTCGATGCAGGTTACACCGGCAAGGAGCGCGTCACCGAAATCGCGGGCTTCGCCAATCTGCGCTGGCAGTTCGCGGACGAGAAGGGAGAAATCAAGGGCGGCGTCCGGGTATATGACCGCAAGAATCCCCGCCGGATCGTCGATACCCCGGGGGCGCTTTTCCCGGTCGGCGTCGATGCGACGGCGAAGGACAGCGGTACGCTGTTCTCGGCGAGCGCATCGTACAAGCTGACCCCGACCTTTTTTGCCTATGCGCGCTATGCCGGGGGTTTCCGCCCCGGCGTCGGCCGCGCACTGCCGGGCCCGGTATGCGATCCCGATTTCGCCGAACTGGGTATCGACCCGGCGACCATTCCGCCGTTCACCCGGCCCGAAAAGCTCGACAGCTATGAGGCCGGGGTGCGCAAGGCGAGCCGCGATGGCCGCTTCTCCGCCAGCCTGACCGGCTTCGTGATCAAATACCGCGACATCCAGCAGAGCCTCGTCCTGCCGACCTGCGCCAGCATCTTCGACGTCAACGCGGGACGCGCCACGACGCAGGGCTTCGAACTGGAAGCCCGGATGAGCCCGAGCCGCGCCCTGAACTTCACCTTCGGCGTAGGCTACACCGACTCGCGTCTCGACGAGGGGGATCCGTTCAGCGGCGGCGACGCGGGCGAGCAATTGCAGTTCGTCCCCGCGTGGACCTTCTCGATCCAGCAGGATTATCGTGCCCCGACCTTCGGCGACTGGGACCTTGTGGTGCGCAGCGACCTGTCCTTCACCGACAAGCGGCAGACCGAGTTCGGCCTGCCGGGGTCGCCGCCGGACGCCGCCACGCGGCTTCCCGATTATACGCTCGTCAATGCGCAGATCGGCGTTGCGCGCGACGGATGGGAAGTCCTGCTGTTCGGTGACAATCTGACCAACGAGCTCCCCATTTATGGCGCAAACCAGACGCGTTATTTCGGTTCGGACGGCCGGACCTGGTCGGTCGGGAGCCCGCGCACCGTCGGGGTCAGGGTGCGGTCGAGCTTCTAGCCGGCCCGCTGACGATGGCAGATATCGATCCTGGCCGGCCTTTTGGTGTCGGTCGTCGCACCCTGCTTGCGGCGGGCCTTGCGATGACCGGCGCCGGTATCCCCATGCCGGGATGGACGCGCGAGCCGATGTTCGACTTCCCCGACAGCACCGCGCTGCGTCGGTTGATCCAGCCCGCGATCGATGCGCTGGGTACGGCGGCGCAGGTCGAGCATCTGGGGCAGAGTGCGAACGGCAAGCCGATCGAGATGATCAGCATCGGCACGGGCGAGCGATCGGCGCTGATCGTCGGGGCGCCGCATCCGAACGAGCCGATCGGCTGCCTGACGATCGTGGAGCTTGTTTGCCGGCTTGCGCGCGACCCGCAGTTTCGTGAGCGGTCGGGCTATCGCTGGCACTTCATCCCCGCCATCGACCCCGATGGGCTCGACCTCAACGCCGGTTGGCTGCAGGGGCCGGCGACGACCGCCAATTATATGCGGCACTTTTTCCGCCCCGCTTTCGCGCGCCAGCCCGAATATGCCTTTCCACTCGATATGCCCGGCTACCGTTTCGAGGCTGCAACGCCCGAAAATCTCTGCTGGCAGCGCGCGCTCGCAATCGCCCGGCCCGACTTCCAGTCGTCGCTGCACGGCAGCGACACCGGCGGCGCCTTCTATATCCTCAGCGAAAACCGGCCCGGGCTCGCGCGCCAGTTGTCGCGGCAGACGAAACGCTTCGGTATCGCGCTCAACCGGCTGGGCGAACCCGATGCGACGATCAAAAGCTTCGCGCCGGGCGTCTTTTCGGCGTTCGAGGTCGAGCCGTACCTCGCCGAAGCGCGGCGCGCGGGCAAGGATTTGCGGCAATTCTGGGGGGCAGGGCGCTCCAGTACCGAATTTGCGGCACAGACCTACGGCAGTTTCTGCATGATCTGCGAAGTGCCGCTATGGGAAGATAGCCGCCAGTTCAGCAGCCGGCCCTCGCCCTGCAGCGAGGCGGACATCGTACGAATGCAACTGGATCAGCTTCGCAGAAATGCCCGACTGCTCGATCAGGCGGCTCCTTTGCTTGCCCGCGATCTTTCAGACAGCGAAAGTCAGGCGCTGATGCTTGCGCTGCGCGAAGCGGCCGCGCTTTCCGACACACAGCTTGCTGCCGCCGAGGCGCAATTGAAGACCGCCGAAACGCAGCGGCGCGAGAGTCTTGCCGACCTTGTGCAGCTTGAGCCCGGAACGACCCAGATGCGTGCGCCCGCCATGCTTGCGCGACTGGCCCGGCGACTGGGCGAGCCTGCTTTGGCTGCGGCCGCAGAGGCACTCACTGCCGACTATATCGGCGAATATCTGCGCCGGTCGTCGCTGCGGCCGGTACCGGTCGCTCGTTCTATCGCGCTCCAGATAGAATCGATCATTCTGTCGGCCCGGCAAGCCGGATAGCCATCGTCGCATCGGCTGTTGCAACGGCCGAGCCGCACCTGATCGGCGTTTCGTCGAAAAGTTACCGGCGCTTGTGTGCTTGTCCTTTCGTGCATGGTCATCGCGGCTCATGCCTTGCGGCACGAAATCGACTTGGGTCGGGATTGGGGGTGAGCGATGGACCGGCGGCAGTTTCTGGCGGGCGCGGCTTCGATCGGGATCAGCGGCATCTGGGCGTCGCGATCGTCCGCCGCGGCTTCGCGTATCGCATGGACGGAAGATCGCGATCTCTTTCCTCAGGGCGTCGCGTCTGGCGACCCCGACGAACACAGCATCGTCCTTTGGACCCGAAGGCCCTTTGACCAGGGCGAACGACATGAACTGACGGTGGAAGTGGCGCTGGACCCCGACTTCCGCAGCGTCGTAGCCGCTGCGCGCGCACCGGTGCTGGCGGCGGCCGACTGGACGTGCCGTGCGCTGGTCGGCGGGCTCTCGCCAGCGACCGCCTATTGGTACCGTTTCACCGATGACGGCGGCGCGGGCAGCCGGATCGGACGCACCCTCACCGCGCCGCGCGCCGACGACACACGCCCGGTTCGTTTCGCCTTCGTGTCGTGCAACAGCGTCAACGAGGGCGCGCAAAACGCCTATCGCCGGATGATCTGGGAGGACGAGCGCGCGGCCGCCGACCGCAAGTTCGGCTTCGTCCTGCATCTCGGCGACTTCATCTATGAGGTGGTCGAATATCCCGAGGAAACCCCGAACCGCTATTCGCGCACCGTCTACGATCTCGGCCATATCCCCGACGCGCGCAAAGTCGGCAATTTCTACGTGCCGACCAATCTCGCCGGATATCGCCACGTCTATCGGGCGCATATCGACGATCCGGACATTCAGGATGCCCGCGCGCATTTTCCGTTCGTGTGCATCGGCGACAATCACGAATTCTCGTGGCAGGGCTGGCAGAGCTTCACCAAATTCGGCGGTCAGATCGAGCCGGCGCAGCCGCTGCGCGTCGCCGCCAACCAGGCATGGTGGGAATATATTCCCTCGCGCGTCCGCAAGGCATCGGGTCCCGGGCTGGAGCAGTTCGATCCGCCCGCGGTCGAAAAGGCGCCGATCGACACATTCGATGATGACGGCTTTGGTACCGAAGCGAACAACCGCGCTGCGGTCGGCAGCATGACGGCGTACCGCGCGCTGCGTTACGGCAGGCATGTCGATCTGGTCCTGACCGACCTCCACAGCTATAAGGAAGCGGACCCGACCGACCGGCCGGAGGCGGCGGCGCTCGATTCGGGCGAGTATCCGGTTGTTCCGCAGGAGTGGATGGAGATCGTCGACGGCGGAAAGGATTATGCCGGCGGTAAGCCGCCAGCGACAATCGCGGTCGGCGAAAAGAGTATCCCCAATTATCGCAAGGACGAGCCCGCATACACCGCGCTCGGCCGCGAGCAGAAGGCGTGGCTGAAGGAGCGGCTGACCCGATCGACCGCAACCTGGAAAATCTGGGGCGCGACCAACGGCCCGCTCGACATGCGCACCGATCCGCAGAATCTTCCCGCCGGGCTGGTCGAAGGGAAATGGCCGGGCCGAGATTACGGGACTTTCGGCGGCGGCGACTTGAGCGGAGCCTTCGCCGAACGTGCCGAGATTTACGATATGGTGCGCGACAACAAGGTGTCGGGCTTTGTCACCGTCTCGGGCGATCGCCACAGCTTCTGGGCCGGCTATGCCGCACCCGCTCTGCCGCCTGCCGCGTTCGCGCCGGTCGGGCTCAGCTTCATCACCGGTTCGATATCCGCGCCGGGCCTTGGCGAAGCCGCCGAATATTGGAAGGATTCGCCCCTGCTGCCGCTCTTCGTCCGCAAGCAGGCGGGCGCCGCGCCCGAGCATACGATCAACCTGACGATCAAGCGCGGAGTGCGCGCGGCGCTCGAATATGCGGCGAGCGGCGATATCGTAAAGGCGCGGGCGATGACCAATCCCGACGTCGCGCCGCATCTGGAATTCGTCGATATGGCCGGGCATGGCTATACCGTGGTCAGCGCCGGTCCCGACGCGATCGAAGCGGAGTTCGTCTGCATCGTCCGCCCGATTGCGCGTGCCGCAACAGCCGATGGTGGCCCGCTTCGCTATCGCGTATCGCATCTCGCACAAATGTGGGAGCCGGGTACACGGCCGAAGCTGGAACAGCGAATTTTGGAAGGCGATGCCAAGCTGTCGATTTGAGGCCGGGCTGGCGCTCTTCTTGCCAGCAATGTCGGGGCTCCGACAAATCGCTTTGTTCGTCGACCAGGCACGTCTCCATTTTCCGGTTTCGCGTTGGGGTCGGCAGGCCGCCATTGAGCCAATGACGTCCCCGGAGATTGCCCTGAACGGACAGTAATGCAATTCGTATTGAATTATCGACTAAGATAGATATTATTCCCGGCATAATGATTCCGGGAACGCGGTCCTCCCGGCGGGGAGGTATGGATGACAGGCAGCAAGCGGCTGGAAGGCAAGGTGGCGCTCATCACCGGCGGCGCGTCGGGGATCGGCCTCTCCACGGTAGAGCGCTTCGTTGCGGAAGGCGCCAAGGTGCTCTTTTGCGATCTCGATCCGGGGCAGGGCAAGGCGCTGGCCGGGCAGATCGGCGATGTGGCGTCCAGCTTGCACCACCGGCGCCGCGAGGTCGGCGGCGACAATGACGGCCATGCGATCGCCCGGCGGCTGGGCCCTGCTGCGAGCTTCATGCCGTGCGACATTACCGATCCCGCAGCGCTGGGCGCGGTTTTCGAGGCGGCGCAGTCGCACTTCGGCGGTCTCGATATTCTCGTCAACAACGCTGGCGTCGGCGGCGGCGAGATCAGCATCGAGAAATGCGATCAGGCGCTTTTCGACCGTACGATCGACGTCAACCTCCGGGCGGTTTGGCAGGGTATGAAATATGCTTTTCCGATGCTCCGGCGGCGCGGCGGGGGATCCATCGTCACGACCTCTTCGATATCGGCGTTGCTCGGCATGCCGGGGCAGGGTGCCTATGGCGCGTCGAAGGCTGGCGTTCTGCAACTGACCCGCGTCGCGGCGATGGAAGGCGCGCGCGACCTCATCCGCGCGAATGCCGTGTGTCCCGGCGGCATCGTTACCCCGATCATCTATGACAGCCCGCTCATGACGGACGGGTTCGGCAAGGCGGCCGTCGAACAAGGTCTCGCGGGTACGCAGCCGCTGCCGATCGCGGGTCAGCCCGAAGATATCGCGAACGCCATATTGTGGCTGGCCTCGGACGAAAGCCGGTTTGTCACCGGGCAGTCGATCGCGGTCGACGGCGGGCTGACGGCGGAGTTCGATTCCCGACATCGGGCTACCGCCCCGGGCAGATAAAATATATCGATGAAGATAATACTATACGAATAGAATTTTATTCGATACCAAGTGTCATCGGGCGAAGACCCGAAAGTGGGATAACGAGCCTCCACCTCTGGCGGAGAGCATCGGAAGGGAGAGATTATGCGCCTGACCAAGCTGTTTCTGTTGTCGACCGCCCTGACCGGGCTTGTGCCCGTCGCGCATGCCCAAACGGCGGATGCGGCGCCGGTAGACGAGGATGCGCGCACCTATCGCGACAACGAGATCGTCGTCACGGCCCAAAAACGCAGCGAGCGCCTCAACGACGTCGCGGAGGCGGTGACCGCCTTTACCTCCGAGACGCGCGAAATTATCGGCATCTCCGATCTTGGCGATATGGCGCAGTTTACGCCCGGGCTGAGCTACAACGCCGGTTCCGACCGGGTATTCCTGCGCGGGATCGGGCGTCAGACCAACACGGCGGGCAGCGATCCCGGCGTCGCCACTTATGTCGATGGTATCTACGACTCGGCGACCACGTCGATCGCCGGCAGCGATTTCTTCGTCGACCGGGTCGAGATTCTTCGTGGTCCGCAGGGGACGCTTTACGGGCGCAACTCGATTGGCGGTGCGATCAACGCGGTCTCGAAACGCCCGACCCGCGAACTGTCGATCGAAGGCCGCGCGACGATTGCCAATTACGACGCCTATGCGATCCAGGGCGCGATCTCGGGGCCGGTCACCGATGGCCTGCGCGTCAAGCTCGGCGGTAGCTGGGCCGACCAGAACAAGGGCTATTTCCGCAACATCGCGGGCGGGCGCAGCGAAGGCGGCGTATCCGAAGGCTATTATATCGAGGGGCAGGCCGAACTCGACCTCGGGCCGCAGGCGACATTATGGCTGAAGGCGACGACGTCGCGTGCCGATCAACGTCCGCGGTCGGTGAACTCCGACACGCCATGGGATTATGCGCCTTATCCGAGCGGCGCGCTGACGCCCGGGTCGCAGTTCGGTTTCCTCTTGCCCGGCTATCAGGCGCTTGGATCTGCGACGACCAATCCCGGCGTCGACAATATCCGGGAAATCTCCACCGACACCGAGGGACGCGCGCGGATTCGCGGTGCATTCAGCGTGCAGGGCCAGCTCGATGTCGAGCTCGATCCGTTCGATATCCGCATTCTCGGCGGTTACCGCGAGATACGCTATGATTCGATCACGGATCTCGATGGCAGCAGCATGAAGTCGTACAATTTTCCGCTCGCGGCGGGAGCCGTCTGCGGCTTTATTCCGGGTTGTACCGCGCTGACCGTCAATCCTTCGGCGACCTTCGGCTATGTCGAGAACCGCTCGTTCGGAAGCGCCGAAATCAACTTCCTGTCGAAGGGCGACGGCCCGCTGAACTGGATCGCGGGCCTCTATTATTACGGAGAAATCCTCGATCAGGAGTCGCACTTCGGCATGCCCGAGCAAGCACAGATGAAGGCGCCTGCCAATGGTCCTGCCAATCCAACCGGCGATACGGTCTTTGCGGGGACCAATCTGGAAGCCGCATCCTATGCGGCGTTCGGACAACTCGACTGGGACGTGACCAGCACCGTCAGGCTCACCGGAGGGCTGCGCTACTCGATCGACGAAAAGCGGGCGATCGAGAGCTTCCGCGCCGTCTGTCTCGGCTGCGCAGCCGGCCTGACCGCCGATCAACTCGGGTCGTTTACGCCCGCACTCGACATCACCTCGTCCATCGCGTCCTTCCTCCCGGCCGACGGGGTCGCCAGTGCGACGACGATCGATCCGGCGACCGGCAGGGCCCGGCGCGTGCTCGACGATACGTGGAAAAGCCTCAGCGGTACCGCGGGGATCCAGTGGCGTCCTTCGGAAGATAGCCTTGTCTATGCCAGCTACAGTCGCGGTTATAAATCCGGCGGTTTCAACGCCGGCGGTATCACCGCTTCGCCGCGGACGGCCTCGGAGCATGTCAACGCCTATCAGGTCGGCGCGAAGCAGGGCTTCGGGCGGGTGCAGCTCAATGTCGCGGGCTATTATTACGACTATCGCGGGCTTCAAATTCCGCTGAGCATTCCCACGCCGCTGATCGATCTCACGGGCTTTTTCAATCTCGAGAAGGCCAAATCCTGGGGCGCCGAGGTGGAAGCGAGCTGGCAGCCGGTCGACGGCCTGCAACTGATCCTGAACTACGCTTATGCAGATTCGAAGATCAACTCGTGCTGCTACTTCGATGGTGCGGACCCGACGGCGACGGCGCCGGGCGCCCAGCCTTCGGGGCCGGTCGTCGGCACGCGCCGCTTCCAGACGCTCGATGGCCAGGAACTGCCGTTGCAGCCGCGGCACAAGATTGCAGCCAACGCCAACTATACGTTCGACGTCGGTCCGGGAGCGGTGACGCTGTCGGCGAGCTATAGCTGGCGCGACAAGATGTGGGCGAGCGTCTTCAATCGCAGCTACTATCGCATTCCGACATCGGAAAGTGTCGATCTGCGCTTGTTGTGGACCGGCAAGGACGACCGTTACCGCATTATCGTCTTTGCCAAGAACCTCCTCGACAAGACGAACTACGACAATATCGGCGGTTTGCCCGGTTCGAGCGTTGCATCGCCCTATGTCTTGCCGCTGACGCCAGGCTATCTCGTCAACCGCAGCGTCGGTGTTGAGGCGCCGCGCACCTATGGCGTGCAGCTTTCGTTCAAGATCTGACGGGCGCTGCCGTGGATTTGATGGGCGCCGGCCGCGTCGCCGGCGCCCTTCCTGTTTGCCTCGGAATTTCCGCCGTCTGTGGGTTCCGATTAGCCGTACGAGATCTCGCGTTCGTCGAGTGATTGCCTGAATTTCCGCAATCCGGCGAGCCCTTTGGACAGGCAATCCAGAGCGTCGGCCTTGGCGTCGTAGCAGGCAAGCCCGATAGGACCGTGATATCCGGCATCGAGCAAGCTCGTCAGCATGCCGAATTCCAGCTCACCCTCGCCAAAGGCGATCGGGCGCGGGTCGGAGGCCGTGACGCCGCCCAGATTGACCGCGTGCAGCCGTGGCAGCAGCGCCGCGGCATGCGCGGCAAATCCGGCGACGTCGTCCTGCGCATGATGGAAGTTGTAGACGATCCCGACATTCGGGCGGTTCGCGGCCGTGACGATCTTTCGAAGCGATCCCGGGCGAGAGAACCAGCCATCGTAATTGTAAAGCGCGACCGTACAGCCAAGCCGCGCTGCCCGGTCGGCAAGCCGCGTGACGGCCTCGCAGGTCAGATCGACCTTCTTGCTTTCGCCCCATTCGTCGATGTCGTGGGGATGCATGAGCGTCGTCCAGAGCGAGATTTCGAGAGCATTGCGCTCGATGAAGCCGAACAACAGATCGAGGTGACCGTCGTTGAGCGGGTAAAGCGAGATCGGCGCCCAGATCGCAGTCGCGGAGACATCATGCCGTCGCAACGCGGACAGCTCGTCGTCGAGCGTTTCGAGTTGCGCGTAACGCCAATCGATCGCGGCGCGGCGGATGCCCAACGTGTCGAGCATCGCCGCGCGCGCTTCGGGATCGCGGCGGCAGACATCGTTCCTGACGGCACCCCATGCGTGGACCGGCCCCGCGTCGAGCTGTGCAATCAGATCCGCCGAGGGCCTTTTGGGGAGCGGACGATTAGTCGTCACGGGGCATTGCCAGAGTCCGTGCCATCAGCAGCGCGCCTTCCAGCCCCGCGTTTTCGAGCGCCGCCCGGCGGAGATAGGTTGCGGGATCGAGGGCGTCTGCGCCGCCGTAGGTCCCGAGTTGGGCATGGAGTGCCGCACGCGTCCGGTCGAACAGGCCCGTGACACCCAAGACGCCGCCGCCGACGACGATACAGTCCGGCGACCAGGCGAGGGTTATGGTGGCGCAAAGCTGAGCAAGATAATCGGCCGCCAGATCGAGAAGTTCGGGCGTATCGGAGAAGTGGGGGGCACCGGCCAGCCGGCGCCCGAGCGCAGGGCCCGCGATTAGACCTTCGGCGCAGTCGGCGTGAAAGGGGCAGGTGCTGGCAGCATGGTCGCCGGGAGAGCGGACGAGGCGCACATGCCCGATCTCGGGATGCGACGACCCCTTGAATGTGACGCCGTTCATCGCAAGGCCACCGCCGATGCCGGTTCCGACCGTCACATAGGCGACCGAGCGTTCGCCTCGTCCCGCGCCGATGGCCTGCTCGGCCAGCGCCGCGGCATTGGCATCGGTGTCGAGCGCGATCGGCGCGTCGAGTGCACGGCCGATGGCGCCGCGAAGATCGTAGCCGCCCCATCCGGGCTTCGTCGTCGTAAGCATGCGCCCATAGGCGGGCGAAGCCGGATCGATGCCGATCGGACCGAAGCTGGCGATGCCGACCGCAGCCAGCTCCCGATTGCGCGGCAGCAAGTCTCGGATCGCCTTGGCGAGAAGAGCAACCGATGTTTCCGGCTGCGCCGTCTCGAACCGTCCTTCGCCCAAGGTCTCTCCCTCGGCGGTTGCGACGCGGTAGAGTAGTTTGGTACCGCCGGTCTCGATGGCGGCGACGATCGGTGCTCCGCTCACAGGGGTTCCGGCCGTACCGGCCGTGACAGCACGTCGACAGCGGTTCGCTCGCGGGCCGACCGGTCGACGGCGAGGATCGTCTCCAGCACATGATAGGCCAGCTCGGCACCGGCGCGCGGGGCTTTTTCCTGGCCGATCGCGATTGCCATTTCAGCCACGCCCAGCCCGCGCGGGCCGCCGAGCGGCGCGAATTCCATGTCGCGCGGATCCGCGTCGGGCTGGCCCGGCAGATCCTGCCACTGGCCACCCTCGACGCTATACTGCGCCTTTTCCGGTGCCAGATAGCCGCCGATGAAGAAATTGGCGTCGGGACAGGCGAGCGTGCCGGTTTCGCCATAAATCTCCAGCGACGGGCGCCGATGTTTCCACACATCCCATGACAGGGTGAAGGCGATGTTCGCACCGCTTTCCATCAGGAGCGCGCCGTTCACGCTCGTTGCGACATCCACCGGAATGTCGCGCTCGGGGCCGGGCTGGCTCGTCACCCGGCGGGTTGCAAAGGGCATCGAAGCGAAGGCGGTCACCGCCGCGACCGGGCCGAGCAGATTGACGAGCTGGGTCAGGTAATAAGGGGCGACGTCGAGCATCGGTCCGCCGCCGGGCAGGTAGAAGAACTCTGGCGTCGGATGCCAATATTCCATGCCGTGCGATGCCATCGTCAGCGACCCGCCGACCGGCCGGCCGATCAGCCCGGCGTCGATCGCGCGCCGCGCCGCCTGATGCGGTGTGCCGAACCAGGTGTCGGGCGCGCAGCCGAGCGCGAGCCCTTTGTCGGCTGCCAGCGCGATCAGGTCGCGCGCCTCGTCGAGGCTGTGCGTCAGCGGCTTCTCGTTATAAAGATGCTTGCCCGCTTCGAGCACCCGGCGACCGATCGCATGGTGGACGAGCGGCGGGGTCAGGTTGACGACGATGTCGATCTCGGGATCGGCGAGCAGTTCGTCGATCGACATCGCGATGCCGCCGTAAAGTGCAGCCTGCGCGGCATTGGTCATGTCGTTGCGCCCTGAACAGCCTTTCAGTGTCAGGGTCGGCGAGGCATTGATCGTGCGCAGGTAGACATGGCTGATGTTGCCGCAGCCGATCACGCCGACGACGGCGGGACGCGCTCGCGATCCCGCCGCTTCCACCAGGGCAAAGCTCATCGCTGCTTACTCGACATTCTCGTAATAGGGCATGACGACCTTGTCGCCTTCGCTTTTCGTCGCGCCGTTCTCGGTCGCCTTCGGCTTGGGCTTTTCGCCCGGCTTGATGCCGACCATGTTCATCGTGACCGGGTTGATGATGCTGCCGTCGATGCGGACGTTGATGCAACTCGGCACGCCGCCTTCGAGCGCGCCCTTCATCGCGGCGGCGATGTCTTCGATCGTGTCGGCGCGCCAGGCTTTGCCGCCGAATGCCTCGGCGACCTTTTCATAGGCGCTGTCGGCGAGCTCGACGATCGCACGCTTGTCCTGACCATAGATCAGGTCCTGGCCGTTCTGGGACATGCCCCAGCAGGCGTTGTTGAGGACTATGGTGTGGACGTTGAGTCCGTGACGGACCATCGCGTCGAACTCCTGGATGTGGAAACCGACGCCGCCGTCGCCCGCGAACAGGAAGACCGGGCGGTCGGGAAAGGCGCGTGCGGCGCCGATCGCGAAACCCTGTCCGACGCCGAGCGTGCCGAGGTAGCCGGTGATGTGGAACGAACCGGTGCCCCGGGGCCGGATATGGTCGCGGACCCACACCGAGGATTCGCCACCGTCGCAGACGATGATCGCATCCTCGGGCAGCGCGGCGGCGAGCGCCTTGCAGGCATGATAGGGGTGGAGCAGCCCTTCGGCGCTCGTAACCGGCGCTTCGAGCCACTGCTGATGCGGGATCATGCGCGCGGTCTGGAGCGCCCCGGCCCATTCGGCGCGATCCGCCCAGTCACGGCCCTGCGCGGCTTCGGTCAGGGCGAGCAGGGTTTCGCGGCAATCGGCCATGATCGCGAGGTCGATCGGACCGCCGCGCCCGGGTTCGCCGCCGTCGATATCGACCTGCGCGACCTTGGCGCCAGCGGGCAGGACGCCATAGCGGCCGCCGGTGAACAGGCCGACGCGCTGGCCGAGCAACAGCACGACATCCGCCGGCGCCCCGATCGCGGCGGCAATCGGCACGCTCACCATGCTGCCGCCGTATAGCGGGTGATCCTGCGGCATCAGGCCTTCGCCCTTCATGCCGGTGGTGACCGGAATGCCGGTTGCTTCGGCAAAGGCAAGCAGCGCCTCGCCGCTGCGCGACAGCGTCGCGCCGCCGCCGGCGATCACCACCGGACGCTCGGCCGAGGCGAGCAGGTCGATCAAGGCCTCGACCTGTTTGCCGCTGGGCGCCGGGCCGCCTTCGCTGAGCGCGAAATTGCCCAGTGCCTCGATCCGCGGCGGCGCGGCGATCGGCGTGAACATGACTTCGATCGGCACTTCGAGCAGCACCGGTCCCGGGGTTCCGGTCATCGCACGGCGGATCGCCTGTTCGACGATCTCGGGAATGCGGGCGCCGTGGCCGACGCGATAGGCCCATTTGGTGACATGGCTGGCGGCGGCGATCTGATCGATGCCGCCTTGCAGCGTGTTGAGATCGCCCTCGCGCGTCGATGGCGCGCCGACGATGAAGACGACGGGCATCCGGTCGAGATAGGCGTTGGCGAGCGCGGTGTAGGCGTTGGTGAAACCCGGCCCGGCGGTCAGCACGGCGACGCCGATCTTGCCCGTGGCGCGCGCATAGGCCTCGGCGGCATGTCCGGCCGACGCTTCGTGCCGCGTATCGGTCAGGCGGATGCCATGATCGCGGCAGGCGATCAGAAAGGCATCGAGATGGCCGCCGTGGAGCGAGAAAACCTCTTCGACGCCTGCGACCTGCAATGTGCGGGCGATCAGCGCGCCCCCGGTGATCTGGTTCATCAATCCGCTCCTGTCTCTCTATCTTGGGCAGCGGGCGCGTTCGGGGCAAAAACCACCTCCACTCCCGCGATCCGCATCCGGCAGGGAATCGAGTGCCACAATCACGGTTGATATACAATCATAGAATAATCTATGAAAGATGATAATATAGGCGGACGACGTTCGATGTCGACGCAAAACGGGAGACGGATCGGTGGCTTTCGACGATTGGATGGTTTCGCATTTCGAACCCGGTGCCGGTGTGCAGAGCGGTGCCGCCGGTCGGGAAAGCGCAAAAGGCGACTGGCTGCCGGTCAAACTGCCGGGCGATATTCATGAAGCGCTCTTCGCTGCCGGTGCGATCCCCGACTATCATGGCGAAGGCGGCGAGGAGGCGTGCAAATGGATTGCCGACAGGGAATGGTGGTGGCGGCACCGCTTCGATGCCGATGCGGCGAGGTCCGGAGAACGGCTGACGCTCGTCTTTCACGGGCTCGACACCTTTGCGACCATCTATCTGAACGGGACCGAGATCGGCCAGTCGTCGAACATGTTCCTCGGCAAGGAAATCGACGTGACCGACGCGCTGGTCGCGGGCCCCAATATTCTCGCGATCCGCTTCGATCCGGTGCCGCTGCGCCTTGGTGACCGCGAAGCTCTCGACTGGCCCGGCCTCGGGACCGGGGCGCGGCTGAGCCGTCGCAATCTGGTGCGCAAGGCGCAGTTCGGCTGGGGCTGGGACTGGGGGCCGTGCCTGCCGACCGTCGGCGTCTGGCAACCGGTCGAGCTGCGGCGGCAACGGATCGCGGCGATCGACGCGCTACAGTTCCGGACCCTGGCAATCCACGCCGATGGCGGCGCCGACATTCGCGTCGATGCAGAGATCGAGGCGTTGGGCGACGAGGGGGAACTCGCTCTCGCGATCGAGGTGCGTAATCCGGCCGGAGCGCTGATCCTTTCGCACACATCATCGATTGCCGACGGCCGCGGCCATCTGGCGGCCGCGCTTGCCAATGCCGAGCTGTGGTGGACGGCCGATCTCGGCGCGCAGCCGCTCTATCGTGTGACGGCGACCCTGATGGCGGGCGGGGAGAGGATCGATCGCACCGAATTGCGCGTCGGCATCCGCACGATCGAACTCGACACGTCGCCCGACCCCGACGAACCGGGTACCTCCTTCTTCCGCTTCGTGCTCAACGGCCGGCCGATTTTCGCGAAGGGCGCGTGCTGGATTCCGGCGCATTCGCTGGTCGGCGTGCTGACTCGCGACCATTACCGGCCGCTGATCGAAGCGTCGGCGCGCGGCGGTATGAACATGCTGCGCATCTGGGGCGGCGGGATCTACGAGCATGATGCCTTTTACGACCTATGCGACGAGCAGGGGGTGCTCGTGTGGCAGGATTTCATGTTCGCCTGCGCGCTCTATCCGGAGGACGATGCGGACTTCAATGCCAGCGTCGCGGCCGAAGCGGCGTGGCAGATCAGGCGCCTGCGGCATCATCCGTCGATTGCTCTGTGGTGCGGCAACAACGAGAACCAGTTCATCCAGTCGTTCGTCAACGAGGCGACGGGGCAGGATACGCCCGTCCTCGGCGCGCTCTTTTACGACGACATCATTCCGCAGCAGGTCGCAAAGCTCGACCCCGCGACGCCCTATTGGCCGGGCAGCCCGTTCGGCGGGCCGCACGCGAACAGCATGAAGGCCGGCGATCTTCACAACTGGACGGTCTGGCACGGATTGCCGTCGGTGCCCGATGACCGGTCGACCTCGGCAGTCGACCGCAGCCCCGAGGGCGTCGCCTATCAGCGCTACGCCGAGGACATGGGGCGCTTCATCAGCGAGTTCGGAATCCAGGCCTCGCCGGTGATGGAAACGCTCCGCCGCTCGGTGCCCGCCGACCAGTTGACGCTCAAGAGCCCGGCGATGGAAAACCGGATCAAGGACAATCCGAAGAACAAGGTCGACGCGATGATCGAGCCCGTGACGGGGCTGCCGACGACGATCGGGGACTATGTCGACTTCACCCAGATTGCGCAGGCCGAAGGGTTGAAGTTCGGCATCGAACATTATCGCCGCCGCAAGCCGCATTGTTCGGGCACGCTGATCTGGCAGCTCAACGACTGCTGGCCGGGGGTGAGCTGGAGCCTGCTCGATTTCTATGGCTTTGCGAAAGCCGGCTACCATTATGTCCGCCGCGTCTATGCGCCGCTGCTCGCATCGTTCAAACCGCTGGACGACGGCTCGGTCGAGCTGTGGATCACCAACGATCGCGCCGGGCATGCGTCGGGCGAACTGACCGTCGCGCTGCTCGACATGCGCGAAGGCGAGGGCGGCGCGACGCTGTGGTCGGAGACGGTGCAGCACTATGCCGTTCCCGACAATGGCAGCCAGCCGGTTTGGAGCGGTGCTGCCGAACGGATCGGCGCCGATCCGTCGCGGGTGCTGATCGTGCGCGCGAAGGACGACGCCTTTCCGGCGAACCGGCTCTTCTTCGCGGCGATCAAGGATCTGGTGCGCAACAAGATGGCGCAGCCGCAGGCGGAGTTCCGCCAAGTGTCGCCGAACGAGGTCGAGGTGACGCTCACAGCGCCCGCCTATCTCTATTTCGTCCAGATGCTGCTTTCGTCGGAGAGCGCGATCGTCAGCGACAATTATTTCGATATGGCGGCGGGCGAGCAGCAGACGATCCGGATCATCGACCCGGCGCGCCCGCTCCACGCGGAGGATATCGTCGTTCGCAGTTGCTAGGGCAGGGGGCCACCGGCCCGGTCATTGCGAGGAGCGAAGCGCCGCGGCGATCTCCAGCTATCGTTCGTCCCGGACGATAGCTGGAGATTGCTTCGCTCCGTTCGCAATGACGATTGCGGCGGGATGCTTATGGCTTCGCAGCCTATTCGATCTCGAAGCGCAGCGGCAATTGGCGCGGACCATTGACAAACCAGCTGTGCGTGAAACTCGTCTCGCCGTCGAGGCTGACGCTTTTCAGACGCGGCAGCAGTTCCTCGAACAGGCATTTGAGTTCCAGCCGCGCCAAATGCTGGCCGATGCAAAGGTGCGCGCCATAGCCGAAGGCGAGTTGCTTGTTCGGCTTGCGATCGAGGCGGAAGGCGAAAGGATCGTCGAACACCGCCTCGTCGCGATTGCCCGACGCATAGCAGAGCATCAGCCAGTCGCCCCTGGCGATCCGGCGCCCGGCGAAGCCGGTGTCTTCGGTCGCGGTGCGCATGAAGGTCTTGACCGGGGTCGTCCAGCGGATCGCTTCTTCGATGAAGGCGGGGATCAGCGACGGATCGGCCTTGAGCCGTTCGAGCAATTCCGGATCGCGCGCCAGCACGCCCATGCCGCCGGCGAGCGACGAGGATGTCGTGTCGTGACCGGCGGTCGCGACGATGGTGAAATAGCCGGTCGCCTCGCGGTCCGAGATCGGCTCGCCGTCGATCATCGCATTGGCGATGACGCTGGCGAGATCGTCCCGCGGGTTCGCGCGGCGGTCCTTCGCGATCTTCATGAAATATTTCGTGAAGTCGGCAAGGAAGGCTTTGACGAGATATCGGTAGATGAACCCGGGCAACGCCGCGAGCTTCTTTGCCCTCTTGTCCTTATCGACATCCTGCCCGCCGAAAATATCCTGCGTCAGCGTCAGCATCTTCGCCTTGTCGGCCATCGGAACGCCGAGGATATTCATGATCACATGGAGCGGATAGCCGAGCGCGACGTCGGCCATGAATTCGCACCGCCCGTCCATATCGGCCATGCGGTCGACCTCCTGCCGCGCGAGCCGGCGGATGTCGTCCTCGAGCTTCTTGACGCTGCCGGGTGCAAACCATTTGAAGGTGAGCGCCCGATATTTGGGATGGTCGGGCGCGTCCATCTGGACGAGCGAGCGGACGAAATGCGGGCTTCCGGTAATCTTGCGCACCAGCGCGTCGTCGGCCTGCCGCGTCAGCGTCGTCGAGCGGTCGCCATTATGGAACAGCGCGTTCTGCCGGCTGACCTCCAAAATGTCTGCGTGGCGGGTGACGACCCAGAAGGGATCGAAGCCGGGGACTGCGGCGCGGCCGAGCGGATTGTTCGCGCGCAGCCATCGATAGGCATCGTGAATCCGTTCGTCGGCATAGGCTGAGGGGTCGACGAGGGTCCGGGCAATCGTGTCGGGAATCGCTTCGTTCACGCACCGGCCTCCGCGAACCCCGCCTTGCGCGGTCCCATGAAGCCGAAGAGGAAGGCCGCCACCTTACGCATCTGGATTTCTTCGGCGCCTTCGGTGATCCGGTAGCGGCGGTGGTGGCGATAGATATGCTCGAAGGGCTTGTGGCGCGAATAGCCGATACCGCCATGCACCTGCATCGCGCGATCGGCGGCCTCGCAGCAGAGGCGGTTCGCCCAGTAATTGCACATACTGACCTTGTCGGAGAGCGTGCGCTCGACCTCCTTGTGATCCATATGGTCCATCTGCCAGGCGGTCTTGCGGATCAGCAGGCGCAGCATCTCGGCCTGTGTCGCGAGTTCGACGAGCGGCCACTGGATCGCCTGGTTCGCGGCGAGCGGCTTGCCGAACGGCTTGCGTGTCCGGGCGTATCTGACGCTTTCCTCGATGCAATAGACCGCCGCGCCGAGCGATGACGCCGCCTGCCGGATACGGTTCTGGTGGACGAAGCTCTGCCCGAGACCGAGCCCGCGATCGACCTCGCCCCAATAGCTGTCTTCGGGCAGCCAGACGTCGGTGAAGCTGACACGCGGATGGTCGGTGGGCATGTTGAAGGTCCACAGCCACTCCTCGATCTTCACCCCCGGCGCATCGGCGGGAACGATGAAGCAGGTAATGCCCTTTGCATCGCCGTCCTCGCCCGAGGTGCGCGCAAAGACCATGACGTGCGTCGCCACATGCATGCCGGTCGTCCACATCTTCTCGCCGTTGATCAGCCAACCGGGCTTGCCATCGCGGTCCTGCCGCACGGCGCGCGTTTCCATATGGGTGGCGTCGGAGCCATGGTCGGGCTCGGTCAGGCCGAAGGCGGTGAACATCTGTCCGGCGAGCAGCTTCGGCCCGTCGCGGGCGTCCTGCTCGGGCGTCGCGAATTCGCGGAACATGACGATGAAGGGGTTGTTGCCGACGATGCTATGCTCGTTCTGCAAATCATTGTGGAGGCCGAGCCCCTTGGCGGCGAGATGCTCGCGGATCACCGCCATCGCCAGGTTCGATCCGCCCTTGCCGCCATATTCCTTTGGCCAGGCGAAGCGGAGGTGTCCGGCGGCGTCGGCGCGCTGGCGGGCTTCCTTCAGCAGCGCTTCCCATTCGGGGCGCGGCAGGCCATCATTGTCCCAGTCGGTGCGCGCATGTTCGCGGCGATGGTCGAAGAAGCGGATATTGTCGCCGGTCAGTTCGAGCGGTCTGATCTCGGCCTCGATGAAGGCGTCGAGCTCGGCGAGATAGTCGGTGAGGTCCTGCGGGACGGAGAAATCCATGTCAGTCTTCCTTCCTGGCATCGGCGTCCTCGCGCAGGGCGGCGCGGTAGCCCGAATAATGGGGTTGATCAACCGCGAGCTTTTCCAGCGTGGTCGCGCGGAGATGGTCGACGAGGCCGGGTGCCCCAAGCCCGAGTGTCCCGTCGGCGAGGGCATCGGCGAGTTGCTCGTTGAGAATATCGAGCGGCGCGCTGACCCCGAGCAATGCGATCAGGCGCTGCTTTTCGACTTCTTCGCCCGAGGCGCCGAATTCGATCTGGCGCCAGACCAGTTCGAGCGCGCTGGCGGCGACGCGCGCCTGAAATGCGGTTCGCGGACTCGCTTCGGGGACGACGGTGTCGCGCAGAAAGTCGATGACGCTGCCGAGCAGCTCGTCGGGGGCGGGTGTGTCTTGCATCGGTCAGCTCGCAATCAGGCGTAGAAGGTCGATTTCGGTCTCGGAGGTGCGGCGCGCGATCATCGCGCGCTCCATCGTCGCATCCTCGCCGCGGAAGGCCGCGACCGAGCTGGCGCAGATGATGCCCCAGCGGATCGTTCCGTAGACCTGCCACCAATGGATGGCGGCGCGGTCGAGCCGCGTATTCGAAACGCGTTCATATCCGGCGAGCAGGTCTTCGAGGGTGCCGAAGCCGCCGACCGGCAGGTCGATCCGGCCGAAGCGCCAGCTGTTGACGCAGATCCAGCCGAGATCCTCCATCGGATCGCCGATATGCGCGAGTTCCCAATCGAGAACCGCGCGCAGACCGTCCGCTCCGATCATCAGATTGCCGTTGCGAAAATCGCCATGGACGAGTGCCGACGCGGCGGGAGGCGGCGGCGCATGGTCGGCGAGCCAGCGCAAGGCGAGGTCGAAGACCGGGCGCCGGATCGGGGTGGCGCGATAGGCGAGCCGTTGCCGCTCGACCAGCTCGGCGGGCGTCGCGCCGGTCAGGGTGGGAAAGTTCGAGACCTTGATCTGGTGGATTTTGGCGAGCGTTTCGCCGCACTCGGCCGCGAGCGTCTGGCGCGCTGCCCGCAGATGGTCGGACTTGACGATGCGGCCGCCCAGCGTCTCGCCTTCGACGAAGCGCATGACGAAGCCATATCCCAGACCGTCTTCCGGTGTCAGGACATGGGCAACCTCGGCAACGGGTACGCCCGCCTTTGCCGCCGCTTCCATCAGCCGGGCTTCGACTTCGAGGCCGACGCCTTCGGTGATGCGCGTCCCGCCGGGGGCGCGGCGGAGAATATAGCGCCCGAGGGGGCCGCGCGGTCCGTGCAGGTCGAAGCGCCAGATTTCCTGCGTTGCCCCGCCGGACAGGCGCTCGATGCCGGAAATGTCGCAAGCCGCAGCATCGATCTTTCGCGCGATGTCGCGCAAGCCGGCCTCGACCGGTACACCCGTGCTTTCCGTCAACGCCATACAGGATCCTCACCGCGTCAGGAGGCGGTGATCCCGCGCTCTCGATTCTCAAATTAATGTAGAATATAAAAATCAAGTCGTATAGTGTAAATGCCAGCGAAGACATTCGGGACACGCGGCACATCGCAAGCCGCGGACGACATGGGAGAGTGAGAAGTGAGCGAAAGCGCAAACGCGTCGCAGGCCGGGATCGCCTTCAAGCCCTTGGGCATGCTTCCGCCATCGGTCGAAGTCGAACATCGCGGGGACGGAACGATCCTGATGCGGTCGCGCCACGCGCCCGCTGCAGCCCCGCAATCGATTCCGCATCTTCTGAAAGCGCGCGCGGCCGAATATCCCGACAGGCCCTTTATCAAGGAACGCGAAGCCGGGGACGGCGACTGGCAGGCGCTCAGCTATGGCGAGGCGCTCCGCCTTTCGGGAAATGTCGCGCAGGCGCTGATCGACCGGGGGCTGGGGGAAGGGGATGCCGTGCTCATCCTGTCGGGGAACTCGACCGAGCAGGCGATCCTCATTCTCGGTTGCATGACGGTCGCCGTCGCGGCCGTGCCGGTCAGCGCATCCTATTCGCTCGCGTCGAGCGACCATGGGCGGCTGCTCCACTGTGCGTCGATCGCCCGGCCCGCCATCGTCTTCGCGCAAAGCTATGCGCCTTTCGCTGGCGCCATCGAAGCGTTGCGCGGCGCGCTTCCCGATATCGAGACCGTCACCGTCGATGGCGGCGACGGCTGCACGCTGCTGTCCGATCTGTGCGACCGCAAGGCGGGCCCGGATGTCGAGGCGCGGCGCGAGACGCTCGGCCTGCGGACAATCGCCAAGATCCTCTTTACCTCGGGCTCGACCGGGATGCCGAAGGGCGTACCCCAGACGCAGGGCATGATGACCGCCGTCCTCGCCGGCACCGCTGCGCTGCGCAGCCAGGCGGGCGAACCCGAAGAACTGGTCGAAATGCTCGACTGGATGCCGTGGAGCCACATTTCGGCCGGCAACATCAATTTCAACAGCGTGATCAACGAGGGCGGGACGCTCTATCTCGACGGCGGTCGTCCGATCCCGGGCATGTTCGAACAGACGATCCGCAATCTCTACGATCTCTCCCCCGTTACCTTCGCTTCGGCGCCGATCGCCTTTGGGATGCTGGCCGACGCGCTCGAAAGCGATGCCGATCTGCGCCGGTCCTTCTTTCGCAAACTGCGCTATCTCGGCTATGGCGGTGCGACTCTGTCCGACGATCTCTTCGATCGCCTGCAGGCGCTTTCGATCGCCGAGACCGGCGAGCGGGTGCCGATCCTCACCATGTATGGCTCGACCGAAACGCAGGGCATCACCATGACGCACTGGGCGACCGAGCGCGTCGGGATGATCGGACTGCCGCTGCCGGGCATGACGCTGAAGCTCGTTCCGAACGGCGCGAAGCTGGAGGTACGGGTCAAGGGGCCGACGGTGATGACCGGCTATATCGGCGATACCGCCAAGAGTGCGGCGGCGTTCGACGAGGAGGGCTATTATTGCCTCGGCGATGCGGTGCGTTTCCTCGATATCGACGATCCGGAAAAGGGCCTCGTCTTCGACGGCCGCGTGACCGAGGACTTCAAACTCGACAGCGGCACCTGGGTGTCGGTCGGTACGCTGCGGCCCGATATCGTCGCGGCGTGCAGCCCCCATGTTCAGGATGCGGTGATCGCGGGGCAGGACAGGGGATATGCAAGCGCCATCCTGTGGCCCTCGGCGGCGGCCCGCAGCGAGTTCGCCAGCGATAGCGGGCTCGATTTCGACAGGCTGGGCGCCGTTCTCGCCGAGCGGCTTGCCGCCCACAATCGCGGTGCCGGCGGCTCGTCGCGGCGTATTCGCCGCATTTTGATCGCGGCCGAGCCATTGTCGGTCGAGCATGGCGAAATTACCGACAAGGGCTATGTCAACCAGCGCGCCGTTCTCGATCGCCGCGTCGACCTGGTTGCCGGGCTCTACGCCCCGCATCCGGCCGGCGCGGTGATCGACATCGGCAGTTGAGTGGCATTGTTGGACTTTTCGACATGTCCCCGGTAATGATCATTCAAGACGCATTGATTATTGCAGTGATTCAAGGGCATCGGGGGTAGAGTGAGCGAAGAAGCCGATATCGCGCCGGAACAGGACAGCGCCGAACGTTTCCCGCGCCGGTCCGCGCGCCGCGCCCGGACGCGCGCCCGCATCCTCGAGGCCGCATCGACCGAATTCAAGAAGGCGGGTTACGCCGAGGCGACGATGAATGCGATCGCCGAGGCAGCGGATATTCACGTCACCACGCTCTTCACCCATTTCAAGACGAAGCGTGACCTTGCCGCAGCGCTGTCCGATCAGGAAATCGACCAGTTTCGCGAGCTTATCGACGCGGCGAAAGGGAAGGTGCCGTTTTTCGACTTCTTCCGCCAACTCGTGCTGACAACGGCGGCGACGCGTCAGAAGGACGGCGACCCGAAGACCGGGCTGACCCAGGAAGTGCAGCGCGACCCCGAACTGGCGCTGAGCTGGCTGCGCTACGAGGAAACCGAGGTCAGGCTGGTCGCCGAATATATCGCGCACGACTATGGTCTCGACGCCAAGGAGGATTATACCCCCTATCTCGCCGGTCAGGTTCTTATCGCCAGCGGCGTGACATCCTATACCCGATGGGTGCGAACGAAAGGCGCCGATCTGGTGAAGGAGACCGAGACCGCTCTCGATCTTGCCGAGCGCATGGCGCGCTCGATCCTGCCGGCGCATCCCGTCAAACGATAGGGCGCCGGCGGCGCTGCTCCATTCACCGCGCTTTCAAGCGACCCCGTTTGTCGCGCGCAGAATCGTGCCCGATTTTTGAATAACTCTATTTGACTAGAATAATCGACTCTGATACATATTTTGTCGAGAGGCAAACGCCCGCTATCGATGGAGTATGGAATGACCGATCAGGCGACCGTCGTGGATCCCAATCAGGCCGCGGCGAATATTTTGAACGCGTTGCAGGCGGGGCGGACGAACGACCCCAAGGATCATAGCCATGACCTGAGCCTGCTGACGCCCGACCAGGCCAAGAGCTGGATGGAAAAGGGCTATTTCATCCTGCGCGGCGTTCTCGATCAGGAGACCTGCAACGAGATGACGCGCCGCGCGATCGAGATTTTCACGCGCGCCGAGCAAGGCAGCGAAGCCACGGGCGGTCATCATGTCGGCGACGACGGTGCGATCGCGGTCGAAGAGGCTGCAAAGGTCAATTCGGGCGAAGCGCCCGATATGCGGATGTCGAAGCTGTTCAACCTCCACCGGACGGAGCCCTTTCACAGCTTCGCCAAGCATCCGGCGATCCGCAACATCATGCATGCGATCCTCGGGCCGCGCGTGTCCTGCTTCAACTCGCAATATATCTTCAAGAACCCCGGCGTCTGGGGTCAGCCCTGGCATCAGGACTCGCTCTATTATGTCTTCGACCGCATGCCGCAGGTTGGCGTGTGGCTGGCGACGAGCCGCGCGACGATCGAGAACGGCTGCCTCTTCGTGGCGCCGGGATCGCATAACGAGCCGATTCATGCGGTGGTTCCGGATGCCCGGCCGGGATCGAATCTCGGCTATCTCGAGGTTGTCGATTATGACTTTTCGGACGCCGAGCCGGTGCTGATGGAAACGGGCGACGTGCTGATCTTCCACAGCTTTCTAATGCACATGTCGAACGACAATAGCTCGAACGAACGGCGTTCGGCGCTCGTCTATCATTATGGCCATTCGGATACCACGGTACCCGAACCCAAGTCGGCAACGGTCGACTTCATGGAGGTCTGACCCGCGCGATCGAAGCCCGGGCTGGCACGATATCTTTCCCACTCCTCCTCTCTGGGAAAGCAGGGATGGGGTGCATCGACCTTGCTACGACGCACCCCATCCTCCTTTTGCCTTTACCGGCAAAGCGCAGGTGATCCGAAATAGATATATGAAGCTATATTAATCATTCGATATTGTCGAAACTGACGGTAAGATAGCTGGCACGCCACGGCAGATGGGCGGCACAGCGGCGCACGACGCCAAGGAGAGATGATGACGGTCGACAGTCGCCGCCTCGGGCGGACTACGCGATGGGCATTCGGGATCGGCGCGCTGTCCAGCGGATTGGCGGGGCAGGCCATCACCGTCCTCGCGCTGATCTTCTATAATCAGGTGGTCGGCATGTCGGCGGCGGCGGTCGGCCTCGCGCTGATGATCTCGCTCGTCTTCGATGCCTTCTGGGACCCGGCGATCGGGCTCTGGTCCGACCGGACGCGATCGCGCATCGGGCGGCGGCACCCCTTCATGTATGCGTCGATCATTCCGGCGGGCCTTGCTTTCTGGACGCTGTGGAGCCCGCCGGCCGGCATGACGGACGGCGCCAATTTCGCATGGCTGCTCGCCTCGCTGATGGCGGTACGCTTCTTCATCAGCCTCAGCGAAATCCCCAGCACCTCGCTCGCGCCCGAAATGGCGCCCGATTATGATGCGCGGACCAGCCTGATCGCCGGCCGCTATTTCTGGGGGGTGATCGGCGGCGTGCTGGCGAGCATGCTGGCATTCCAGGGATTTCTGTCCGACCGCGTCGGCGGCGTGACCCATATGGCGGGCTATGTGAAATACGGCCTGGCCGGCGGCGCGATCATTGCGATCACCGTTCTGATATCTTCGCTCGGCACGCACCGGGAAATTCCGCATCTCACGCAGGCGCCCGACCAACCCTTTTCGGGCCGCGATCTGCTGCGCGAAGTGGTGTCGGCCTTCACCAACCGCAACTTTGCCGCGATCATGATCGCGGCGCTGTTCTCGGGCATGAATGCGGGCATTTCCGGCGGCCTCAACGTCTATTTCAACCTCTATTTCTTCGAGCTTTCGACCGACCAGATATCGCTGCTCGTCGGCCCGGTGCTGCTCGCGTCGCTGGTCGGCGTGTTCGTTGCGCCGGTCTGTTCGCGGCGGTGGGGCAAGAAGCCGGTCGTGATGGTAAGCTTCGCGCTTGCCATCTTTACATCGACGATGCCGATCGGCCTTCGCCTGCTTGGCATATTGCCGGGCAACGACTGGCCTTGGCTGCTCACCTTCCTTGTCGTCGAAACCTTCTTTGCGACCACCCTCATTCTGATCGGGCTTGTCGTCAGCACGTCGATGCTGGCCGATGTCGTGGAGGATAATGCGGCCCGGACCTCGACACGCTCGGAAGGGCTCTTCTTTGCGGCCAATTCGGTGCTCAGCAAGGCCGTCACCGGGCTGGGCACGCTGGTGTCCGGCCTGATGCTGACATGGATCGATTTCCCCGTCCACGCCCGGCCGGGGGCCATCGACCCGGCGCTGATGCATCAGCTCGGCTATGTCTATGTTCCGGTTGGCGTGACGCTGAGCCTTATATCGCTTTACGCGCTCAGTTTCTTCAACATCGACCGGGCGGCCCACGAAGCCAATCTCTCGAAACTCGAAGCAGCGGCGCTTGCCGAGATCGGCACAATCGAGAGCGGTGCCCCGGTGCCTCCGCCCGCCGCCACCCTTGCAGGCACGCCAGGATTGGCGCGACCCAAAGCCAGCACGTAACCGACACTTTGCTCAAAAGGCCGTAAAAAGATGACCGAAGCCGAAACCCGCGACAAGCTTGCCGAGCGCTTCCGAAAGGACGGCTTTGCTGTTGCGAACGACCTTGCCGACGCCCGCCTGCTGAACGAGATGCGCGCGGTTTATGACGGGATGCTCGATGGCTCCATCCCGTGCCCGGGCACCGACCGCGACCTCGGCGGGCTGACGCGCCAGATCATGCTGCCGCATGTCCATCATCCGCTGTTCGCCCGCAATGCCGCGGTCGACCGCGGCAGGGAAATTGCCGCCGATTTGATCGGCTGCCCCGATCCGCAGTTCTTCTTTTCGATGCTGATCTTCAAACCGCCCGGTCATCCGCACGAGACCCCTTGGCATATGGACATGTCGTACGCAGCCATGCCGATGACCGCGGCGGGCACGTCATGGCCGAACGATGTGGTCGCGCAGTTCTGGCTGGCGCTCGACGACGTCGATGTGGACATGGGCTGCATGGAATTCATCCCGGGGGTGCAGGACCGGCCGATGCCGGCCCATCGCGTCGCATCGGGGGCGCCGGACGATGACGGCCGTCTGCTTGCGATCGAGAATCCGGCCGCCCATCTCCCGCTCGCGTCGGCGGTAAAATGCCCGCTTCCCGCGGGCTCGGCCACGGTGCATGGCTATGCGACGCCGCATTATACCGGGCCGAACCGTTCGCAGCGGGGGCGCCGGGCCTATATTTTCAGCTTTGCCGACATGGACAGACTTGCGACGTTGACCGCAGCATGAGCGGCGGCTTTCTGCCGCCTCCCGGCGCTCCGACGATCGAGACTGCCACGCTGGTGGCCGCGCCAATCGACGCGCTATGGACGATCCTGACGTCGTTCGAGTCTTACGGCAATTGGAACGCCAGTATCCGGAAGGTCAACGGACCCGCCCGGGCCGGCGCCACGATCGTCGTGCGTTCGGCGGGCGAGGCCGACAAGCCGGTCAGGATCGAGGCACTGTCGCCTTACGTGATGCACTGGGTCGGCAGCTCCGAGGATCCCGCAGACTTTCGCGGCGATCATTTTTTCGAGCTTGAGGCGGTTTCGGCAACCGAAACGCTGTTCCTCCACCGCGAATATTTCACCGGACTTCATGCCGCGGCCGTTGTCGCCCGATATGGCGACGCCATCCGCGCAAGCTTCGAACTCCTGAACGCCTGCCTGAAGGCGGAAGCGGAGAAGGTGACAGGCATCCACGTGTCGACCAATGCCCGCGTTGCTCGCTAGGGCGCGGTCGGTACGTCAAGGGCAAGGAGCTTCAGAGCGCGCATCACCGTTGCCTCGCCTTTCCAAGCCTCTCCATCTCGTCTACCGCTGACTGAAATCGGGAGGTTGTCTATGCGTTGCGGGTCGGGAATGCTTCAAATGGCGGCGTGGCTGCTCGCGGCGGCATCGCCCGCGGCGATGGCGCAGGATACGTCGGGTGACACAATGGCAAAGATTGGCGACGACGTCGTCGCCAACCGTCTGGTCGCCAACCCCTTTCTGCCGCTCTATACGGGGATCGCAGGCGGGCGGAACGACGTCCTGAACGACGTCAGCCCGGCGGCGATCGCGCGCAACAATGACGAGGTCGACAGGCTGCTCGCCCGGCTCGATGCGCTCGATGCGAAGGCGATGACCGACCGCGCCGAAATCCGCGATTATGCGATTGCGCGCGAAATGCTCGAGGCGGATCGGGGATTGCGCGTCTGCCACAGCGAGCTCTGGAGCGTCTCGCACATGGAGGGCTGGCCGAGCAATTTTCCCAACCTGATCGAGCGCCAGCCCGTCGCCACCGCGCAGGACCGCGCCGATGCGCTCGCCCGCTGGGGCGGCATGCCCGCCTATATCGCCGCCGATATCGCCAATCTGAAACAGGGCATCGCCAAGGGCTATGTCGTGCCGCGTTCGGTGGCGGTGCGCGTCTTGGCGCAAGTCGAGGGGCTGATTGTCGAGACGCCCGAGGCATCGCCTTTCTACGCCCCCGCCAAGAGCGTCGACGATGCCGCATTCAAGACCGCTTTCGCGGCGCTGATCCGCGACCAGATCACCCCGGCGATCCGCACCTATCGGGACTTTCTGCGCGATACCTATATTCCCGCCGCGCGCGAGAGCCTGTCGGTGCTCGATTTGCCCGACGGCCGGGCCTGCTACAATGCGATGCTGCGGTCCTACACGACGCTCGAGCGGCCGGGCGAAGAGGTCGCGGCGCTCGGCGAGCGCACCGTCGCCGCCAATGTCGCTGACGTTCGTGCCATCGGCAAGGCGCTCTATGGCACCGACGATTTCGCGCAGATCGTCGCGCGGATGAAAGCGGATCCCGAAGAGCGTTTTGCCTCGAAGGACGAGGTCGTCGCCTATAACCGCGAAGTCGTGGCCCGTGCCCGCGACGCCGTCGCGGCACTGATCGACAATGTGCCGCAGCAGCCGCTGGAAGTGCGGCCGATGACCGATGCGATGGAGGAATCGGGCGCCAGCTCCTTCTACATGCCGGAAGCGGACCCGGAAAAGCCGGCTCTCTATATGCTGCAGGTCGGCAAGATCGAGGATGCGCGCCGTGCCGACATGGCGATCACCGCGGTGCATGAGGGCTATCCCGGCCACCATCTGCAACTGGCCTATGCGGCACGGCTGCCCAACAGCCGGCTTGCGAAGATCGGCTTCAATTCGGCCTATATCGAAGGTTGGGCACGCTATGCCGAACGGCTGTCGGAGGAGATCGGCCTGCTCGATACCCCGCAGGCGAAGATTTCGCGCCGGGCATGGCCGGCGCGCGGGATGGTCGCCGACCCGGGGCTGCATCTCGGCAAATGGGACCGCGAACGGTTGGTCGCCTATCTCGCCGAAACCGGTCGCTTTCCCCCCGATGTGGCGCGCGGCATGGCCGATCGTATCGCGATCATGCCCGGACAACTCACGGCTTATGATTCGGGCGGGCTCGAGATCGTCGCGCTGCGCGAACAGGCGAAAAAGGCGCTGGGCGAACGTTTCGATATCAAGGCATTCAATGCCGTGGTGCTGGGCGACGGCGTCGTGCCGCTGGCGCTGCTGCGCAAGAATGTGGAGGCATGGATCGCCGCCGGGAAATAGGGGTGGGGCGCGATTGCAGGCATTCCGCAGCCGCTCAATCGCCGCCGCGGAGCGTTGATGCCAACGGCGAACGAGCGCAATTGTCTGGAGCACTCCGAAGCGCGGCCATTCCTCCCTTGGGAGCAGGGCAAGATGAGGGTCTATTTCAATCGCCCAACCAATCGGTTGTGATCTTGCCCCTATGCCCCTCCGGCGCCAGCGCGGCGCGCAGGGCTTCCAGCAGAGGCGGCAGCGCCTGCGTGAAGGCGTAGGGCGGGTTGATGATAAAGAGGCCCGCGCCGTTATAGATGTCGGGCTGATCGCTGTCGTACAGCCAATGCTCCACCACCAGAAACTTCGGGATGCCGAGCTTGCGTAACTGCGCCTTCCATCGCACATGCGTGGCGCGGTCTTTCAGCGGATACCAGATGACCGTCACGCCATGCGCCCATTTGCGGGTAGCCGCGGCGAGGGTGGCGGTGATACGTTCGCGTTCGTCGGTCTGCTCGTACGGCGGGTCGACCACCACGACGCCGCGCGCGGTGCGGGGCGGCAGCATCGCCAGCCAAAGCTCGTAGGCGTCGCGTTGATGCACGGCGGCGGAAGTGTCGCGCATTGCGCCGCGCAGGGCATAGGCGTCGTCGGGATGTTTCTCGTTCAGGATTAGAAAATCCTGCGGACGCAGAAGCTGCGCCAGAAAGCGCGGCGATCCGGGGTAGAGGCGCGGCTCTTCCCCGGCGTTTACCGCCCGCACGGCGGCGCGATAGTCGTCCAGTAACGGGCTCGTGTCGGCAAAGGCGCGCACGACGCCTTGTGTAGCCTCGCCGGTGCGCCTCGCCTCATCGCCGCCAAGGTCGTACAGTCCGCAACCGGCATGGGTGTCGATCAGGGTGAGCGCGCTCTCTTTGAGCTGCAACGCACGCACGAGGGCGATCAGCAGGCTGTGCTTTACGACATCGGCGCTGTTGCCGGCATGAAAGCTATGGCGATAATTCATTGTAATTCAGAATCCCGGCGATCTGTCTTCATACGAACGGCTGGCCGTGGAAGCCAAGCGCGAGGCGATGGAAGCAACCAGCCCGGTGCCCGTATAGCGTCGGGCGGAAACGTTCAAAGCATTCTGCGCAAGGCCTCAACCCCGCGTCAGCGATCATCAACCAGAGGCGGAAACACAGACCTCCCCGCCACGTAGGAATGGTCGATCATCGAGGAGCCGGATGCGATTGGCATTGCCGCGAAGCCGATTTCGCAGCGATGGATTTGTGGTTTATGCAGAGTTTTCCGCCCTAATTCGGGCGCGGTTGGGACCGAGTTTGGGGTCTGCGAAAATTCGCGATGATTTCAAGAAAATGGTGGACGCACTAGGGCTCGAACCTAGGACCCGCTGATTAAGAGTCAGCTGCTCTACCAACTGAGCTATGCGTCCACATGCCGTTTTCCGGCGCGCCTTGCAGCATCGAGAGAGCCTCTTTGCTGCTAAGCGAGCGGCCCGCTATCATGGCGTTGCGGGGATGGCAATGGGCTGATTGAAGTTTTTTGTCAGTGGAAGCGGCGGGTGCCGGTTTTGCTGTCGTTTTCGATCGCGAGAATGATGCCGATGCATGCCATGATCGTCAGCATCGACGAGCCGCCATAGGAGAAGAGGGGCAAGGGAATGCCGACCACCGGCGCCATGCCCATCACCATCGACAGGTTGATCGCGATATAGAAGAAGATCGTCATCGTGAGCCCCGCCGCGACGAGCTGGCCGAAGCGCGTCCGCGCCCGGAGCGCCACGCGCGTCGACCAGCGCAGCAGCAGGAAGAAGGCGAATAGCAGCCCGATGCCGCCGATCAGCCCCCATTCCTCCGCCATCGTCGCGAAGATGAAGTCGGTGTGTCCTTCGGGGAGATAATCGAGATGGCTCTGCGATCCGTTGAGAAAGCCTTTGCCGCCGATCCCGCCCGAGCCGATCGCGATCTTCGACTGGCTGATATGGTAACCGGCGCCCAAGGGGTCGCTTTCGGGGTCGAGAAAGATCAGCACGCGCTTCTGCTGATAATCGTGGAGCATCGAGAACAGCACCGGCAAGGCAGCCGCCCCGGCGATGCCGGCGCTGCCGAACCACCAGAAGGGCAGGCCGGCGACGAACATCACGATGATGCCGCTCGCGCAGATGGCGAGCGCGGTACCGAGGTCGGGTTGCAGCATGACAAGCGCGGCGGGAAGCCCGATCAGGATCAGCGCCGGCCATAGCGCGGTCCAGTTCCGCGTCTCGCCGGGCGGGAGCTGTGCGTAGAAGCGCGCGAGCGCGAGCACGATCGCCACCTTCATGAGCTCGGACGGCTGCAGATTCATGAAGCCGAGGTTGAGCCAGCGCTGGCTGCCGCCGCCGACGAAGCCGAGGAGTTCGACCGCGACGAGCAATATCAGCACCGCAACATAGCCGATATAGGCGAAATCCTCGAAAATCCGCAGCGGGAAACGGCCGATCACCAGCGCGATGCCGAGGAAGATGAGGAAGCGGACGCCCTGGTTGAGCGCCCATGGCGTGAAGCTGCCACCCGCTGCCGAAAAGAGGACGAGGAGGCCGAAACCGGTGATCGCGGAAAGCAGCGCGATCAGCTTCCACGGAATGCGCTGGATCGCTGGCGGGACGGGGATCATGCCGGCGGCTCCGGGTCGGGACCGCGAGAAGCGCCCGATTTCCACGCCGCATAGTCGCGGTCCATGCGTTCCTTGATCGTGCCGCCCCAGCCGGCCTCGAAGCCTTCGAGCGCTTCCATCGCCTTTTCGCGGTCGAACAGAAAGGTCATGAAATCCTTGGCGACCGGCGCCGCCGCGCGGCTGCCGCCCATGCCGTGCTCGATGACCACCGCCGTGGCATAACGCGGATTGTCGACCGGCGCGAAGCCGATGAACAGGCCGTGGTCGCGGAACTTCCACGTCCCGCTCTTGCCGTTGCCGGTGCCGAGCCCGCGCACCTGCGCGGTGCCGGTCTTGCCAGCCATGGTGATGCCATCGAGCGGCAGGCGGCTGCGCACCGCGGTGCCGGCACCGTTGACGACCAGATCCATACCGTGGCGGGCGGTGGCGAGCGCTTCGGCCGAGAAGGGCAGCGGCTCATTCTTGTATTCGCGGTTGATCAGGCGCGGATACAGTCGGCGCCCCGATGCGATCCGGGCAGCCATCACCGCGAGCTGGAGCGGATTGACGCTGACATAGCCCTGACCGATCACCGCATTCAGCGAATCCGATGCAGACCAGGCCTGCTTGTATTTCTTCATCTTCCACGCGCTGTCGGGGATGGTGCCGTAACGCTGGTTGCTGCCCGCGAGCTGGAATTCCTCACCGAGCCCCATCAGGCGCGCGGTCGGCGCGATGGCGTCATAGCCGAGACGGTGGGCGAGCCAGTAGAAATAGCTGTTGCAGCTTTTCATGATCGCCGACGGCATGTCGAGGCTGCCATGCACGCCGAGGCAGCGGAAGAAACGGCTGCCAAGGCGATAGCCGCCGATGCAGGTGTGGCGCTCGCTCGGGTCGACGCCATGTTCGATCGCCGCGATCGCCGCCATGGGCTTCAGCGTCGATCCCGGGGGGTAAAGGCCGCGCGTCGCCTTGTTGATCAGCGGCTGATGATCGTCGGCGCGCAGCCAGCTATATTCGTTGCTGCTGATCCCGTCCGAAAAGCTGTTCGGATCGAAACTGGGCATCGAGCAGAAGGCGAGGATGTCGCCGTTCTGGCAATCGATGACGATCGCCGCGCCCGATTCGCGCCCCATGCGCCGCGCGACATATTCCTGCAGGTCGGCGTCGATCGTCAGGTGGACGGTCTTGCCCTGTGTGTCGGGGGTCGTATCCAGTTCGCGCACCACCTTGCCGCGCGCGGTGACCTCGACGCGCTTCGCACCGGGTTTGCCGCGCAGCATCGGCTGGAAATATTTCTCGAGCCCGTCCTTGCCCGTGCGAAAGCCCGGAGTGATGTAGAGCGGGTCCTTGACCTTCTCATATTCCTCGGCGGTCGGCGCGCCGACATAACCGATCAGGTGGCCGACTGCGGCGCCGGTCGGATAGTTGCGCGCGAAGCCGCGCTGCGGCGCGATGCCGGGCAGTTCGGGCAGACGAACGAGGATCGACGAATATTCGGCCTCGGTCATGTCTTCGGCGACCGCGACCGGCTGGAAACCCGATGCGGCCTTCAGGTCGCGCTCGATCCGCTCCATTGCATCGCCGTCGAGCCGCAGCAGCGTCTTGAGTTGGCCGAGCACCAGATCCTTGTTGTGAAGCCGGTCGGGGATAATGTCGACGCGCAGCGACACGCGATTGTTGGCGAGCGCCTTGCCGTTCCGGTCGACGATCCAGCCGCGGCGTGGTGGTACGAGCGTCAGGTTGACGCGATTGCTTTCGGATTCGAGCACATAGCGATCATTGTCGATGACCGAGATATAGCCCATCCGCGCCGCGAGCGCGGCGCCGACCGCCACCTGCGCACCGCCGACGACCAGCGCCCGGCGGGTGAAGGTAATACCCCGCCACGCCTCGGTGATCGGCGGACTCTTGCGCTGGTTCTTGCGGCGAAACATTGGGGGGTCAGGACCAGTCTATTGCACGTTCGAGGCGCCGAAATGGCGAAGATATCGGCTTCGGGTGGCCGTCGCGGATGGTGGTTCCATCTGCAAGGCCGCACGGAGGCGAGATCGAAGCCATTTCGGCGTCCCTCCGGGATTTGATCGATTTTGTCCATGGCTGCGTCAGCGAGCCTTGGAATATACTCATATGCCTGCGTCTCGCTTCCTTGCCCTGAACAAAATCGCTTCAAACCTCGAACGTGCAATAGACTGGTCCTGACCCCGCTTATCTGCGTTTCAGGCGGAAATTGTCAAACTTGCCGGTGAGGCGAAGGAAGAGCGGGACGAGCAGTGCGGAGATGACGATCTGCGGCACGACGAGCCCCAGCACATGACCGTGCGCCGCATGCGGATGGGTGATCAGCGCCGCGAGCGACTGGATGATCGCGATCAGCAATGCAGCGATCGCCCAGTCGTGGAAGAAGCCGCGCCAATAGATGCGCTGCGACGAATAATGGATCGCGATGCTTGCCAGCGTCCATAGACCGACCGCCGTGCCGATCGGCGCACCGCTGAACAGATCGTCCCACAGACCGAGCGGCAGTCCGACCCATACCGGCCACATTTCGGTGCGCAGGAGCTGCCAACACAGAAAGAAGAGCAGGCCGAGCGGCGGCAGCACGGGCGAATTGGCGATCAGCGGCAACATCAGCGGCAGTGCGGACGCGACCATCACCGTCGCGACCGGAACGATCCGCATCCGCCACAGCGATGCCGGTTCGCCGAGGCGAGGGCCCTTCTGGTTCATGGCGCAGCGGCGGGCGGCGGCGCCGGTGCGGCCTGCGCCTCGATATTGTCGGGCGTGTAGGGGCGCAGCACTGCAACCGCATCGACCTTGCCGGGGTCGGCGAGCGGCCGCGCCAGCGCGCCGTCGTCCTGGCGGCGCACGACGATCGCGACCGGGATATTGGGCGGATAGAGGCCGCCGGTCCCCGAAGTGACGAGGATGTCGCCGGGCTTGAACGGGTTGTTGGCGATGTTGAGCGTCCGCACGTCGAGGTCGCCGTTGCCGCGGCCGGTGGCGAGCGCGGGCAGGCCGTCGCTGGCGCGGCGGACCGGAACGACATTGTCGACGTCGGTGAGCAGCAGCACCTGCGACACCGACGGACCGGCGCTGAGTACGCGGCCGATCAGTCCGTCGGCACCGCGCACCGGCTGTCCCGCGGAAACGCCAAGGTTGCGGCCGATGCTGAGCAGCGCGATGCGCTTGCTGCTCGTCGAGGTTGAGGTCAGCAGATAGCCGTTGGCGAGCGCTGCCTTGTCGATCTGCTGCAGTTCCAGCAGGCCCTTGAGTTGCCGGTTCTCTTCCTGCAGCGAACTTGTCGCGACGAGCTTGCGGCGCGTTTCGGCGAGTTCCTTGCGCAGCCGCCGGTTCTGCGACCCGGCCGCGACATAGGCACCGACGCTGTCGTCGATCCCCGAAATCGAGCCCGTCACCGATCGCGTCACGCGCGCGATGGGCGCGGTGACTTCCTGGCTCGCCACGCGCAGCGCGGCGAAGCCGACGGGATCAACGACCGAAAGGATCGCGAGCAACAGCCCCGCCACTGCCCCGGTCACCGCGATGACATAGGCAGCGAACAGGCTGTACTGGGCCTTTCGGGATTGCCCCGGACGTCGATGTGCCGGGCGAGCCATGGTTCAGCGCCTGGGTATCAGGCTTGCTGCAGCACGCCGCGGAAGGCGGGATCTTCCATCGCGCGGCCGGTGCCGATCGCGACGCAGGTCAGCGGATCCTCGGCGACGGTGACGGGCAGGCCGGTCGCGTCGCGCAGCAGTTCGTCGAGCTCGCTGATCAGCGCGCCGCCGCCGGTCAGGACGATGCCCTGGTCGACGATGTCGGCGGCGAGTTCGGGGGCGGTGTTTTCGAGCGCGATGCGCACGCCTTCGACGATCGTGCCGATCGGTTCGGACAGCGCCTCGGCGATCTGCGCCTGGTTGATCGAGATTTCCTTGGGCACGCCGTTGACGAGATCGCGGCCCTTGATGTGGATCGTCATGCCGACGCCGTCGGCGGGGATGCGGGCGATGCCGAAATCCTTCTTGATCCGCTCGGCCGTCGCTTCGCCGATCAGCAGATTATGATGGCGGCGGACGTAGGAGACGATCGCTTCGTCCATCTTGTTGCCGCCCGCACGGACCGAGGTGGTGTAGGCGAGACCGCGGAGCGACAGCACCGCGACTTCGGTGGTGCCGCCGCCGATGTCGACGACCATCGAGCCGATCGGTTCGGTGACGGGCATGTCGGCGCCGATCGCGGCGGCCATCGGTTCCTCGATCAGCCACACTTCGCTGGCACCGGCGTTCGACGCGGCGTCTCGGATCGCACGGCGTTCGACGCTGGTCGAGCCCGAGGGAACGCAGATCACGATTTCGGGGCTGCGGAACGCATTGGGCTTGCCGCCGTGCACCTTGGTGATGAAGTGCTTGATCATCTGCTCGGCGACGTCGATGTCGGCGATGACGCCATCGCGCAGCGGGCGGATCGCCTCGATGCTGTCGGGGGTCTTGCCCATCATCAGCTTCGCGTCGTCGCCGACCGCCTTCACCCGCTTGATCCCGTTCAGCGTCTCGACCGCGACGACAGAAGGTTCGTTCAGCACGATACCTTTGCCACGCACGTACACGACGGTGTTCGCGGTGCCGAGGTCGATAGCCATGTCTTGGGAATTGAATTTGAACCAGCGAGAAAAGAAGGACATCGATACTGCTTCCTGTCATCGAAGCCGCGCCCCGAACGGAGTGCGCCCCTGTCGTGATTTTTACCCGCGCGCCCGGCCGGCGACAGCAGCAATCAGGGGAAGATTCCGGCTCGTCCACGGGGGCTGGCTGGACAAAATGATCGGGGCTGTGCGGGTGGGTCGCGATTTGCGTCCGACTGCGCTACGAGAGCGTCTATGTCAATACGCCGCCTGCCGGAAAAGCTAGTAAATCGGATCGCAGCCGGTGAAGTGGTCGAAAGACCCGCCGCGGCGCTCAAGGAACTGGTTGAAAACGCCATCGACGCCGGTGCGACTCGCATTTCGGTGCGAATCGCCGAGGGCGGAATATTACGCCTTGAAGTCGAGGACGACGGCTGCGGCATGACTGCCGCCGACATGGCGCTGGCGCTCGAACGCCATGCGACGTCGAAGCTGCCCGACGGTGCGATCGAGGATGTCACGACGTTGGGCTTTCGCGGCGAGGCGTTGCCGTCGATCGCGAGCGTCGCGCGGCTGACGCTTGAAAGCCGCGTCGCCGGCGGCGACGGCTGGAGGCGCATCGTCGATAACGGCGTGGTTGTTGCCGAAGGGCCCGCGGCATTAGGGAAGGGCACGCGCGTCCTCGTCGAGGACCTGTTCGCGCGGGTGCCGGCGCGGCGCAAGTTCCTGCGCAGCGGGCGTAGCGAATATGCCGCCTGCCTCGACGTCGTGCGGCGGCTCGCGATGGCGCGGCCTGATGTGGGCTTCACCGTCGAGCATGACGGGCGCCGTGTGCTGGACGTGCAGAGCGGGCAGGACCGGCTGGCGCGCGTCGCGGCGCTGACCCAGCGCGAACTCGCCGCGAACAGCATCGGCGTCGATCTCGACCGCGGCGAGGTGCATCTCGGCGGCGTCATCAGCCTGCCGACCTACAATCGCGGCATCGCCGATCACCAATATCTGTTCGTCAACGGGCGGCCGGTGAAGGACCGGCTGCTCGTCGGCGCGCTGCGCGGCGCCTATGCCGACCTGCTCGCGCGCGACCGCCATCCCGTCGTCGCCTTGTTCCTCGACGTGCCGACCAGCGAGGTCGACGTGAACGTCCACCCCGCCAAGACCGAAGTGCGCTTTCGCGACCCGCAGCTTATCCGCGGCATGATCGTCGGCGGACTTCGCCGCGCACTCGACGAACATGGCTTTCGCAGTGTCCAGCGGCCCACCGAAGCGGCCGCGGCAGCCTGGCAGCAGGAGCCGGTGGCGCCGGCCCCGACATTGTTCGCGGCGCATTTGCCGCATCCGCATGCGCCCGCGACACATCTGTTCGGCGCCGACGGCGACACCGCGACGATGGCGCTGTTGCGCGATCGGGTCGTCGATTTTGCGCCGCCGCCGGGCGCGCTGCCGCGAGAAGCCCTGCCAATGGGACGCGCCGAAGCTGCAACCGCGCCGGTGCCGCACGTCGCCGAGCATCCGCTCGGCGTCGCGCGCGGTCAGATCGCGCGCACCTATATCGTCGCCGAGGCGGAGGACGGGCTCGTCATCGTCGACCAGCATGCCGCGCACGAACGGCTGGTGCTCGAACAATTGCGCCGCGGGATGAGCGGCCAGCGCGTGCCCTCGCAGGGGCTGCTGCTACCCGAGGTCGTCGAACTTGACGAGCCGGCGTGCGACCGGGTCGAGGCGGCGACGGCCGAACTCGCTGCGCTGGGCGTCGAGGTCGAACGCTTCGGCCCCGCCGCAGTGATGGTGCGCGCGACGCCCGCGATGCTCGGCGCGGTCGATTGCCAGAAGCTGGTCACCGACATCGCCGACGATCTTGCCGGCTATGACGCGGCGCTCGGCCTCAATGAAAAGCTCGAACTCGTCGCCGCCACGATGGCGTGCCACGGATCGGTGCGCGCCGGCCGGACGCTCAACGTTGCCGAGATGAATGCGCTGCTCCGCCAGATGGAAATCACCCCGCATTCGGGCCAGTGCAATCATGGCCGTCCGACGTGGGTGAAGCTGGCGATGGACGATGTGGAGAAGCTGTTCGGGCGCAAGTAAAGGCCCTGCGCATCGGCGCAACCACGGTATTGCGCGCCTTAACCTCGATCGTTAGTAAGCTCAGCGTCGTCGGAACGAACGGGCTCCCCTTGCTCGCCAGTCCCCCGACCAAAGGAGAAAAAAGTCGATGAAATCCCCTCTTGCGGCGCCGCTGTGCGCCTTGCTTCTGCTTGCCGGCTGTTCGGGCGAACGCCAGTCCGAGGCCAAGACACCCCCCGCCAAGACCGAAACCGCCGAGAAGAAGCTGCCCGACACAGGCGGCGATACGCCGATCGAGCTGAAGGCGATCGGCAAGGGCGAACTGCTCGCGCTCAAGGGTGAACTCGGCTGCAGCTTCACCGTCAAGGGACAGGATGGCGCGGCGCTGGTCGCCAAGGCCGACGTCGGTGCAGACGCCCTGACCGAGGGTGCGGTGAAGATCGGTGATCGCGTCCAGCGCGTCGCAGGTTCGGGCGGTTTCGGCGCGCTCGAAAAGGGTATGGAATTGTCGGGCCCCGGCCTGAAACTGGCCATCGCGCGGACGTCGGAAACCTCGAAGAAGACCGGCAACGAGCAGACCGTCTATCCGGCCAAGCTGGTTGCCAGCCGCACCTATGGCGGCGAGCAGAGCTTCGACGGCGAGTGGGCCTGCGGCGCCTGACGCCGCCGGATCACGCCGGGGTCACGCCATCGTGATCCCGGCGCGGCCATTCTCGACCACCCCCGTCGCGCGCTTCGACAGCGTGTTGACCGGCGTCGTCACCTTGTCGACGACCATGAAGTGCGTCTGCCAGGCCGCGCGGCCGACCTCGCAGACCATATAGCCGCGCTGGTCGTTGGCGAATTTGAGTTCGGGGTTGAGCGCGAGCCATTCGTCGCTGCCGTTGCGCTTGTCGCTGCCGTCGCCGCCGCTCGAAATCGAGGTGCCGACGAATTCGCCGCCGACGACCCGGTCCTTGTGGATCAGGTCGCCGCAGAAATTCTGGTGCTCGTCGCCAGTCAGCACGACGACATTCTTTAGCCCGCCCATGCGCGCCAGCATCCGCTCGCGCGGCGTCTCGTAACCCGCCCAGCTATCGAGGTTCAGGATCTTTGCGGGCTCGGCCGGGTCGCGGCGGCGGTCGAGCGACATCATCGTCACCTGCTGCGCCAGCGCATTCCACGTTGCGCCCCCGGTGCCGAGATTGCGGTTGAGCCAGTCTTCCTGCGCCTTGCCGAGCACCGCGGCATTTTTGTCATAGACGCCGGGGCAGGCCGGTTTGAACCCGTCTTCGCACGGCTGGTCGCTGCGATATTGCCGCGTATCGAGCAATTGCATCGCCATCAGGTCGCCGTAACGAAGCTCGCGGTTCAGCGCGACCATGCCGCCGCGCGGCAACAGCGCGCGGCGCACTGGCATATGTTCGTACCACGCCTGCATCGCCGCCTGCTTCTTCAGCATGAAGACTTCGGGCGGCGGCGCGTCGGGATCGTTGGTGTCGAGGCCGAGCTTCCAGTTGTCGATGTCCGAAACCCAGTCGTTGCGGATTTCATGATCGTCGAAGCTCGACAGAAAGGCATGGGTGCAGCGTGCCGCCTGCAGGTCCATGTCGCCGAGCTGTTGCGCATAGGCGAGCCGGTAGTCGCCGAGGTCGACGAGATTGCGGAACGCATGTTTGCGCACCGGACGGCTCGGCAGGCCGTCGCTGAACAGATAGTCCTGGCTATATTCGTAGATGAAGTCGCCGTAATGATAGACGAAAGCGAGTTCCTCGCGCGCGAGGTGGCGGTAGGCGCCGAAAAAGCCGCTTTCGAAATGCTGGCAGCCGCAAACGCCGAACTTGAGCGGATCGGCCGGCGCGCCGACCCGCGGCAGGGTACGCGCACGGCCGCGCAGGCTGCGTTCGCCGCCGGCGGTGAAGCGGTAATAATAGGGCCTGTCGGGTTGCAGTCCGGCGACCTCGACATGGACGCTGTGGCCGAGTTCGGGCCGCGCCAGTTCGGTGCCCGTCGCCACGATTTCGCGAAAGCCGCTGTCGTTCGCGACCTCCCAGTCGACCGGTACCGGCACAAGCGGCATGCCGCCGTGCGGCGCCATCGGCTCGGGCGCGAGGCGGGTCCAGATGACGAAGCCGTCGCTCGCCGGATCGCCCGCCGCGACGCCGAGGCTGAACGGGAACTCGCGGAACAGGCCGCCCTGGGCGCGGAGGATCGCGGGGGCGGCAAGCCCCGCGAGCGTCGCAGAGGCAAGGAAATGGCGGCGGCTGACCATGGCGGCTCCGTGGAGGTGCGAATCGATGGCTTTCGCTAGACGAGCCGAAAGTTACATCAATGCGTCGTCAGAACCAGAAACGAATGCCCGCGACGAAGGCCGGGCGCGATACGTCGTCGCCTGTCGCGCGCGCCAGCCGTGCCGTCTTGCCGAGCTTGCGCTCCCACGCGACGCCGACATAGGGCGCTAATTCGCGGTCGATTTCGTAGCGCAGCCGGACGCCGAGCTCGATGCTCGAAAAGCCGCCGCCGATGCCGCGCTCGGCGACATCCTGAAACGCCGCCTCGACTTCGGCCATCGGTTGCAGGATCAGCCGCTGGGTGATGCGCTGGTCATAGCTGCCCTCGAGGCGCGCGGAGACGTCGCCCTTGTCGGACAGGAACAGCGCGCCTTCGACGTCGAACCAATAGGGTGCGAGGCCTTCGAAGCCGAGCACGGCGTGCGTCGGCGACGGGCCGGGGCCGAAATCCTGCCTGACCCCGGCCTGCACGTCGAAATAGGGCCCGACCGCATGGCTCCACAGCGCCTGAATCTCGGCGTCTTCCAGCCGGCCGCCGAAATCGCCTTCGCCTTCGGATTTGATCGCCAGCTTGTCGATGTCGCCACCGAAGCGCGCCTCGGCATCCCAGACATAACTGTCGCCGCCCTTGCCGATGCGCGCTTCGGCCATGTCGACCATGACCTGCGAGATCGTGCCGCCGCCATGTTCGGCGTAGAGCTGCGCGCGCGCGGCCGCCATGGCGTCGGCGCCGAAGATTGCATCTGCGGCGCCGACGCGCGGCGCGGGCGGGGGAGGGGCGTTGCCCGCGCCGGGGGTGGTGGGTGTTTCGGGGAGCGTGCAATGACCCATCGCGGCATGTTCCGCGGTGCAGGCGGGCGGCGGCGGCGGCGCAGGCACCGGCATCGTGCAATGCCCCATCGCCGCATGCTCGGGCGTGCAGGAAGGCACTGGCGGTGCTGCTGGCGGCGGGGGCGGCGCTGGCGGCGCCTTGGGCTCGGGCAGGGTGCAATGTCCCATCGCGGCGTGCTCGGGCGAACAGGCGGGCGCGGCGGGTTCGGGCGCCGGCATCTCGTGCTGCTGGTGCTGCGCGGCAAGGAGGAGCAGGGCGAGCAGGCTCATGCCGCTTCCCCCGCTGGCCGGACCGTCGCCACCTGCATCATCCCGGCGTGCATGTGATAGAGCAGGTGACAGTGGAACGCCCAGTCGCCCGGCGCATCGGCGGTGAGGTCGAACGTCACCTTGCCGCCCGGCTGGACATTGACGGTATGTTTGCGCGGCGCATGGTCGCCCTTGCCGGTCACCAGTTCGAAGAAATGACCGTGCAGGTGGATGGGATGCGTCATCATCGTGTCGTTGACCAAGGTCACGCGGACGCGCTCGCCCTCGGTAAAGGGGATCGGCGCCTTGACCTCGTTCATCTTCACCCCGTCGAACGCCCACATATAGCGCTCCATATTGCCGGTGAGGTGGATCTGCAGCTGCCGCGACGGCGTGCGCGTGTCGGGGTTGCGGTCGAGCGCGACGAGGTCGCGATAGGTGAGCACGTCGGGTTCGCCGTCCAGACCCTGTCCGGGATCGCCGGTGCGGTCGACGGGCATCGGCGAGATGCTCTGCACGGTCGGCGTGTCCTTGACCGCGGGGGCAAGGCTCATGTCGCGCATGCTGTGCTTCATGGTTTTCCCGCCATGGCCCATTGCGCCATGATCCATGCCGCCCATCCCCATGTCCCGCATCGTCGCGAGCGGGCGCTGGCGCAGCGGCGGAACCGGCGCCGTCATCCCGGCGCGGGGCGCCAATGTCGCGCGCGCCATGCCCGAGCGGTCGGAGCTTTCGGCGATCAGCGAATACGCCCCGTCGCCGGGGGCGACGACGACGTCATAGGTTTCGGCGACCGCGATCTGGAATTCGCCGACCTTGACCGGTCGTACATTGAGACCATCGGCCTGCACGACGTCCATCTTCAGCCCCGGGATACGGACGTTGAAGGTCGTCATCGCCGAGGCGTTGATGATCCGCAGCCGCACGCGCTCGCCGGGCCGGAACAGTCCGGTCCAGTTGTCATCGGGGCCGAGGCCGTTGACCAGATAGGTATAGGCGGCGCCGGTGACGTCGCTGATATCGGTCGGGTCCATCCGCATCGCACCCCAGGCGATGCGGTCCTTCAGCGGCTGGTCCTTGCCCGCGAGCAGCCCGGCCAGCGTCTGTTTCTGATGGTTGAAATAACCGCCCATCTGCTTGAGCTTCTTGAAGAGGACATGCGGATGAAGCGGGCTGTGATCCGACAGGACGATCACATGCTCGCGGTCGTAGGCGACCGGGTCGGTACCTGCGGGATCGATGACCAGCGGGCCGTAATGGCCCATCTGTTCCTGCAACCCCGAATGGCTGTGGTACCAGTAGGTGCCCGATTGTTTGACCGGGAATTCGTAAGTGAAGGTCGCGCCCGGTGCGATGCCGGGAAAGCTGATCCCCGGCACCCCGTCCATATGGAAGGGCAGGATCAGCCCGTGCCAGTGGATCGAGCTGTCTTCATCGGGCAGCGCGTTGGTGACGTGGATGCGCGCATCCGTGCCTTCCTTCAGCCGCACGAGCGGGCCGGGGATGGTGCCGTTGATCCCGATCGCATGGCTCGTCTTGCCGTCGACGGTCAGCATGCGGTGCGCGATCTTGAGGTGGATGTCGCTGCCATCGACGGTCGGGAGGCCCGACGATATCGGCTGCGCCCAGGCGGGAAGCCACGGCACGAGCGCCGCGGCGCCGCCCGCAGCGAGGAGCGATCGCCGGTCGATAACCATGCTCACATCATCCTCCCGAGCATCCACAGCGCCATCGCGATCATCATCACATTCTCGGTCAGCGACACGAAACCCAGCGGCACCTTGCTGCTGCCGCCGACGCACGCGCATTTGATGTCGCGCTTGTCGATATAGACCGCCTTGAACACCGATACGGCGCCGATGCCGCCGATGAACAGCGCGACCGGGATCGACAGCCAGGGCAGGGCATGCGCGGTCATCAGCACGCCCGCAAGCCCCTCGGCAAAGGGGTAGATACTCGCATAGGGCACCCAGCGCCGCGCGAGCAGGTCGTAATTGAGGAACATCGTTGCGAACCTGTCGACGTCCTGCAGCTTGAGCAGCGCGAGCACGACCATGCTGAACGAGATGAACCATTCGGCGGCGCGGATGGTCAGGACATGCCCCTCGACCGCGAAGCTCGCGGCGGACGCCATCATTGCGGTCATCGCGAACAATGCGATCACCGGCGTGTAGCTGGTGGCGTCGGGATCGGCGACCTTCAGACCGAAATGGCGGCGCAAATCGTCGTGGCCGCCGATGCGCACCCCGTCGATGAAGGTCTGCGGCGTCGTCCTGATGCCTTGTTCGGCCTTGAACGCGTCGGTCGCTTCGCGCGTCGTCAGCCAGCGGTCGTCGACCGCGAAGCCCTGGCTTTCGAGGAGGTGTTTCGACTTCAAGCCATAGGGGCAGATATGGCCGGGCATGACCATGCGATAGAGTGTTGCCTGTTTCGTCATCCACCCCATATAGCTTCCGTACCATGGTACGGAGTCAAGCGATGCAATTTACGATCGGCAAATTGGCGCAGGCCGGCGATGTCGGCGTCGAGACCGTCCGCTATTACCAGCGCCGCGGCCTGCTCGATACGCCGGCCCGTAGCGGCGGCGGCTGGGGCGGCGGGGTTCGCCGCTATGGCGGCGACGACCTGCGCCGCCTGAAGTTCATCCGCGCGGCGCAAGCTTCGGGATTCACGCTCGACGAGATTTCCGAACTGCTGGCGCTCGAAGCGAGCGACGATCGCGCCCGCGTGCGCAGCCTCGCACGCCAGCGGATCGACGCGCTCGACGCCAAGATCGCCCAGATGACCGAAACCCGCGCCGCGCTCGCACGCCTCGCCGACCAATGTGCGGCGAGCGAGAAGGGGCCGTGCCCGATCCTTGCGGCGTTCGAGCCGTAGACGTCATTGCGAGGAGCCGCAGGCGACGAAGCAATCTCCAGCTATCGGCCTATTCGCCCGTCAAATCGAGATATAGGTCGCGCCATGCCGGATTGCCGACTTCAATAAGAGCGATTTTCCTCGCCCGCGATCCCGCTTTAATCTGCTTCTCGCGACTAATGGCCGAATACATATCGTCATGCATCTCGAACCAGACCAGCTTGTCGCATCGATAGCGCGCCGAAAAGCCGCTACGCTTCTCTCGATGCTGCCATACGCGACCGATCAGGTTCGATGTCACGCCCGTGTATAGCACGCCATCTTTTCGATTGGTCATGATGTAGACTGCAGGCTGGGCGTCCGGGCGCATGGCTGGAGATTGCTTCGTCGCTGCGCTCCTCGCAATGACGAAGTTCAGGCAGCTTAGCTATGCAGGAAGTGCATCACATCGCCGTCATGCACAACATAGGCCTTGCCTTCGGCGCGTAGCTTGCCAGCTTCGCGCGCGCGCGCTTCGCCGCCCAGCGTGACATAATCGTCATAGGCGATGGTTTCGGCGCGGATGAAGCCCTTCTGGAAATCGCTGTGGATTTCGCCCGCGGCCTCGGGTGCCGTGGCGCCGGTATGGACGGTCCAGGCGCGCGCTTCCTGCGGGCCGACGGTGAAGAAGGTAATGAGGTGGAGCAGTTCGTAGCCGGCGCGGATGACGCGCGCGAGGCCGGTTTCGTGCAGGCCCATTTCTTCGAGGAACTCGAGCCGGTCGGCCATGTCCATCGTCACCAGCTCGCTTTCGATCGCGGCCGAGACGACGACCGCCTGCGCACCCTCGCTTGCCGCCTTGGCGAACACCTTTTCGGAGAAGGCGTTGCCGTTCGCGGCGCTGCCTTCGTCGACGTTGCAGACATAAAGGACGGGCTTCGAGGTCAGCAGTTGCGCAGTGCGCAGGACACGGGCTTCCTCGACATCCTTCGGCTCGACGAGCCGCGCGGGCTTGCCGTCGCGCAGCAGGTCGAGCGCCTGACCGAGCACCGAGGCGGCGATCTTCGCTTCCTTGTCGCCCTGCGCCGCCTTCTTGGCAAAGGCGGGAACGCGCTTTTCAAGGCTTTCGAGGTCGGCGAGCAACAGCTCGGTCTCGACCGTCTCGGCGTCGGCGACCGGGTCGACCTTGTTCTCGACATGCTGGATGTCGTCATCCTCAAAGCAGCGCAACACGTGGACGATCGCATCGACCTCGCGGATATTGCCGAGGAACTGGTTGCCCAGCCCTTCGCCCTTCGATGCGCCGCGGACGAGCCCGGCGATGTCGACGAAGGCAAGCTGCGTCGCGATGATCTTCTTGCTGCTCGCGATCGCCGCCAGCTTCTCGAGGCGCGCGTCGGGCACCGCGACATTGCCGATATTCGGCTCGATCGTGCAGAAAGGATAGTTGGCCGCCTGCGCCGCCGCCGTTTCGGTCAGCGCGTTGAACAGGGTGGACTTGCCGACATTGGGCAGACCGACGATCCCGCATTTGAAACCCATAAAAACTCCGTAGATCGGCAAGAGGCCGGTGTTGCAGCGCCCCTAGCGCCAAGTGCGCCCCGGCGCCAGCCTTCCGCGCGCAATATGGTTGTGGCGCGTTCAGCCTCGCGCCTTTATCGCCATAGCATGATCAGATCGTCCCGATGGATCGCCGCAGCGCTGCTGCTGACGATCGGCGCGGCCGGCGCCGCAGCCGCACCCAGCCGCTTCGAGGCCGACGTGCTCGCCGAACTCAATTATTTTCGCGAGGATCCTGCGGGCTATGCCGATATCCTGCGCAGCTATCGCCCGCGCTTCGACGGCAAGATATTGCTCGCCGAAGAAGGCGGCGAGATCGACATCATGACCAACGAAGGCGTGGCGGCGGTCGACGAGGCGATCCGCGACCTTCGCCACCAGAAGCCCTTGTCGCGCCTCGCGCAGAGCGACCTGCTCGCGCGCGCCGCTGCCAGCCATGTCGCCGACCAGTCGCGGTCGGGCGCGGTCGGCCATTATACAAAGGGGCGCGGTCCGGGCGAACGGATGAAGGCGCTCGGCGGCGGGCCCTATGTCAATGAGGTGATCACCTATGGCCATCACAGTCCCGAAGGCGTGATCCAGCAATTGCTGATCGACGACGGGGTACCCGATCGCGGCCACCGTCACAGCCTGCTCCGGCCGACGCACCTTTATGCCGGCATCGCGTGCGGCCGGCATCCGGTGCACCGGACGATGTGCGTGACCCTGATGTCGCAGACCGCCGACGGATCGCCGCCGCCGCCACCGAGAAGGCCTGCGGCGAAAGCCGAATAAGCGGAGGACGGGGCCGGTCTCGCGATGCGAAGCCGGCCCCGGTCCGGTCAGTTGCCGACCGGCTGGCTGTCAGTGCGCCGCACCACGACGGTCGATGAGCGCGGTTCTTCGCCTGCGATCGGCCAGTCGCCCGTCGGATGCTGGATGTTCACGAAGAAGGTCGTGAGATCGGGGGTATAGGCGAGGCCGGTGATCTCGCAGCCGACGGGGCCGACGAGGAAGCGCTTCGACTTCTTCGTCGTCTGGTCGACATAGAACATCGCATTGTGGCCGAACGCCTGATCGATCGTCGTTCCCGCGACGCCTGAATTGCCCGGGACGCTATGGTCGGTCTGCACCCACAGGCGGCCCTGCGGGTCGATCCGCAGCCCGTCGGGGCTGGAGAAGGTGTCGCCGTCGATATTGCCGACCAGGTTGCTGCCCCCCGACGCCAGCGCGGGATCGCCTGCCAGCAGGAAGATTTCCCAGCTGAACTTCGTCGCCAGCGGCGAATCGCCTTCCTCGCGGAACTTGACGATATGACCGTGGAGGTTGGTCACGCGCGGATTGGCGGCGTCGGTGACCTTGCGGCCGCTGTTGTTGGTCAGCGTTACGAACACGGCCTTGTTGTCGGGGGCGACGGTCAGCCATTCGGGGCGGTCCATCACGGTGCCCCCGGCGACGCGCGCCGCCGCCTGGCAGTTGATCAGCACGTCGGCCTGGTTGTTGAAATCGACCGTCACTGGCGTCGGCGGCGTCGTGCTCTGGCTGACGTTGCCGGGGTCCGACGCGCCTGCGACCAGGCCGTTCTCACCGACGACAAGCGCGCGCCATTCGCCCGATCCGTCGGCGTTGAAGCGCGCGACATAGAGCGTACCATAGTCGAGCAGATCGGTGTTCGCCGCCCGGTTTGCGTCGCTGTACGCACGTTCGGGGATGAATTTATAGATGCAGCCCGGCGTCGTATCGTCGCCCATATAGAAAGCGACGCGGCGGTCGCTGTTCGCCATGAAGGCGACATTCTCGTGGTTGAAGCGGCCCATCGCAGTGCGCTTCGTTGGCTGCGCCAGTTCGCGCAGCGGATCGATCTCGACCACCCAGCCATAGTTGGTCGCCGGCTGCGTCGGATCGAAATAATTGTTCATCGTCTCTTCGCACGTCAGATAGGTGTTCCACGGCGTGCGGCCGCTCGAACAATTGTTGAGCATGCCCTTGATCGTGCCCGACAACAGACCCGCAGCGGGGCCGCCGGCGCGATAACTGCTGTTGCCGGTGTAACGCTTGTTATAGGTCGAACCCGACTTGACGGCCCATTTGCCGTCGCTGCCCTTGGCGACCTCGACGACGCCGATCCCGACCGCCGACAGCGCGAGCGCCTTTTGCTCGGGCGTCGCGGTGGCCGCGTCATAGGCGTCCGCCATCAGGATGTTGAAGTCGGGATATTCGTAATTCATCGCCAGCAGGCCGCCGACATTGGGATCGACGCCCGACAGCGCGAAATATTCCATCCCGTCGTGGTTGCCGCCGGCCCATTTTTCGGCGACCGCTGGGGTCGGGTAGCTGCCCGCATAGGCGGTGCCGCTCTCGATCGAATCGCCCGCCTTGAGAAGGACGTCGACGCTATAGCCCTCGGGTACGGTGACGGTGTCATTCTGGTTCGCCGCGACCGACGCGAAGCTGACCGTATAGCTCGGCGGCGGGGTGGGGGTCGGCGTCGGTGTCGGGGTGGGCGTCGGCGGGACGGTGACCGGCGGTTCGCTGCCATCGCTGTCGCAGCCCGCCAGCACGGCGGCGGGAATCACCGACAGGCCGAACAGGCCCTGGCGGAGGATCGAACGGCGCGACGGATTTTCGGCGACGATCGCCTCGAGGCTGCCGCTGCTGCCGAGATCGGCGGTTTCGCGGCGATAAGGCGCGCGGGCCTCGTCGGTAAGATGTGACATGCAGATCCCCTGTTTTCGGTGGGCCCCGGGGCCTGACTGGTCCCGGTGGAGCCCCCCGATTGCAGAGGCAGGTGTCAGCAGCATTGCTCCGGCATGTCGGGACGATGCGACTTTAGTGACGATCCTGTGACAGGAGCCGCCCGGTTCAGTCGTGCACCGCCTTGATGAGCGGTCCCAGCGGCGATCCGCCGAGCCAGGCAAGCTGAACCTCCGACGCGACCTTGTTGATCGCTTCCTGCGGCTTGGCACCGGGATGGACGGCGCGGCGGAGCGGGCGCGTGCCGGCCGGCATCGCCATGATCTCGGCGATCGCGCGCGGTACATCGGCGGGGTCGGCGCTGCGCCCGCTGCCGTCCTCCTCGCCCATGCCCTTGGTGAAAGGCGCATAGGCGGCAAGCAGCGCCGGATCGCTGCGGTCTTTCAGTGCCCCGGTATAGACGTTGCGGTTCTGCCACACGCGCGTCGGATAGCCGCCGGGCTGGATGATCGTCACTTCGATCCCGTGCGGGACGAGTTCATAGGCAAGCTGTTCGGACAAAGCCTCGACCGCGAACTTGGTCGCCGAATAATGGCCGCCGCCGGGCACGATGACGCGGCCGAGCTGCGACGAGATGTTGAAGATCTGTCCGCTTTTCGCCGCCCGCATCTGCGGCAGGAGCGCGCGAAGCATGCGCTGGATACCGAGGACGTTGGTGTCGAAGATCAGCTTCGTCGCCTCCATATCCTGCACCTCGACGGGGCCGGTGATGCCGATCCCGGCATTGTTGATCAGCGTGTCGATGCGCCCACCGGCAAGGTCGAGCGCCTTCGCAGTGCCCGCGGCGACCGATGCGTCGTCGGTCACGTCGATCTCGACGATGTGCAGGTCCAGACCGTCTTTGGCAGCCTCGGCCGCCAGCGTCTCGGCCTCCGGACGCGGGATCCCGCGCATCGTCGCGATCACCCTGGCGCCCGCCCGCGCATAGAGCAGCGCACCGACGCGGCCGAAACCGCTCGATGCACCGGTGATCAATATGGTGCGTCCTTTCAGCGACGGCGCATCGGGGACAGCGGCGTGGAGCAGGGCGGGGGCGGCGGCGGTGAGGGCGGCGGCGCCGGCGATCAGTTCGCGGCGGCTGGGGCGGGAAGGCTCGGTCATGACGGGCTCCTTTCCGGCCCATCATGCATCACTTTCGCGAGCGCTCCAAATCGCCTCAGGCCAGCCAGCGCGCGAAGACGTGCACCGGCTGCCGTTCCCAGCCGAGATGCTCGTACAGGCCCGCCGCGGGGTTGCCTTCGCGCACCATCAGTTCGACCTTCGGGCAACCGCGCTGGCGCAGCCAGTCGCACGCGGCGTCCAGCAACTGCCGCGCCATACCGCGACCCTGCCGGTCGGGCGCGACGCCGAGATAATAGATCCAGCCGCGATGTCCGTCGAAACCGGTCATCGCCGTGCCGACGATCCGTCCGTCCTCTTCGGCGACGATCACCGTCGCCGCGTCATGACCCAGCGCCCGCCGGAAATCGGCGACGGGGTCATTCCACGGGCGGGTGAGCCCGCACGTTTCCCAGACCGCCACCACCGCGTCGCAATCGCCCGGCGTCGCGGCGCGGATGCCGATCATCCCTGCAGCCGCAACGCAAGATCGCTGGCGAAGCGCACATCGTCGCCGTCGGCAAGCCATTTTGCCTCGGCGGCGATCGCGCCGAGCAGGTCGATCAGCGGTTCCGTCTCGCTCTTGTGATAATTGCCGAGGACGTGGCCGGTGACGCGGTCCTTGTGCCCCGGATGGCCGATGCCGATGCGCACGCGACGGAAATCCTCGCCGATATGCTGGATCATGCTGCGGATGCCATTATGGCCCGCCGCGCCGCCGCCGCGTTTCACCTTGACCTGCATCGGCACAAGATCGAGCTCGTCGTAAAAGACCGTCACGTCCTGCGGCGTCAATTTGTAGAAATCGAGCGCGGCGCGCACGCTGCGGCCGCTTTCGTTCATGAAGGTAGCGGGTTTGAGCAGCAGGATGCGCTGCGACCCGATGCGGCCTTCCTGGACCCAGCCCTGGAATTTCTTCGCGGGCGCCGGGAAGTCGTAGAAATCGGCGATGACATCGGCGGCCATGAAGCCGACATTGTGACGGTGCATCGCATATTGTGGCCCGGGATTGCCGAGGCCGACCCAGAGCTGCATGGTGGTGCCTTTCCCGGGTCTGGTGGAAACGCCCCTCCCGCGCGGGGAGGGGCGATCCTGAAAAGCTTAGGCTTCTTCGCCGCCTTCGGCTGCTTCGCCTTCGCCGTCATCCTTCGTCGTGTCGCCATCGCTCGACTTGAGCGCCGACGGAGCGACGATGGTGGCGATGGTGAAGTCGCGGTCGGTGATCGCGCTCGCCACGCCCTTGGGCAGGGTGACGTTGCTGATGTGGATCGAATCGCCGACATCGAAACCGGTCACGTCGATCGCGATCTCGTCGGGGATCTTGTCCGCGTCGCAGACGAGTTCCAGCTCGTGGCGAACGATGTTCAGCACGCCGCCGCGCTTCAGGCCCGGCGAGGCTTCTTCGTTCTGGAACGAGACGGGCACCGCAACCTGAACCGTGGCGTCCTTCGCGATGCGCAGGAAGTCGGCGTGGATCGGGCGATCCTTTACCGGGTGGAAAGCGACGTCCTTCGGCAGGGTACGGATGGTCTTGCCGCCCACGTCGATCATCACGACCGAGTTCATGAAGTGACCCGTCATGAGCTGCTTCATCAGCAGCTTTTCTTCGACGTGGATCATCAGGGGTTCTTCCTTGCCGCCATAGACTACGGCGGGGACGCGGCCATTACGACGCAGGTCACGCGAGGCTCCCTTGCCTCCGCGTTCGCGCGTCTCGGCCGTCAGCGTCAGCTGATCGCTCATCATATTTCTCCGAGAAACAGTTACACAGTTCCGCCACGCCTCCAGGGATGACCATGACGGAAGCCGGGGCGCTTAGCGGGGAAGCGGCGGAATTGCAAGCGGCACGCGGCCTATTGCACGCGCTTCACTTCCAGCCCGTCGGCGCCGAGCATCGCGGGAACGCCGTCGGTGCCGACCAGATGGCCGGCGCCGACCGCCATCAACACCGTGCCGGGGCGGTCCAGCCGCTTTTTCACCCACGCGCTCCAGCGCCGGTTGCGGTCGGTCAGGATCGCCTGGCGCGCCGCCGGGACCGCATCGACATCCTCGTTGATCACCTTTTCGAGCGCGACGAGATCGCCGCGCGCCCATGATGCGGTCAGCGCCCGGACGTCCTCGACGGCCTTGTCCGTCCCCTTGACGGCGCGGGTGAGCAGCGTCCGCTGCGTTTGCGGGTCGAGCGTTTCGAACAGGTTCAGTTGCCCGTGCGCCGTTTCGAGGCCGCCGATCGGCTTGCCCGCCGCTGCGAATTGCGCGGTGAGACGCGATTCTACGCCGCGCGATGGATCGAATTCGGCATTTTGCGTCACGCGCTGGCCCATCAGGACCATGACTGCCCAGTCGTCGAGCGTATCGCCGCCGAAATCGCCGCCCGTCGCCTCGAGTGCGCGATATTGTGTCAGCGCTTCCGGCGGGAGCCGCTTGTCCATCGGCAGCGGCGCGGATCGCGGCGCCAGCGTCCGGAACACTTCCCCAGCCGCCGACAGTTCCTGCGGCGACAGTTCGAGTATCAGCTCGTCGGCCGCATCGGCGACGTCGGCGACCTTGCCGGCGTCCCACTTGGTGCCGGCGGGCAGAGCGTGCATCGTGCCGAGCATATAGATGCGCGTATCGTCATCCTCGACCAGCCACATCGCGGGCCGCGCGGGCGTTTCGGGTACAGCGGCGCCGCAACCGGCGAGCAGCCACGGCAAGAGGACCGCCGCGAGGCGGCGGCCCCAAGGCCGGAAAGGAAGCGTGTCGGGCCTCAATATTCGATCCGCTCGGCGGTCAGTCCGCGTTCCTTCAGAAAATCCTGCACGCTATGCTCGCCTGCGAGATGGCCCGCGCCGACGGCGACGAAGACGGTGCCGGGTCGATCCATTCGCGCCTTGAGCAGGTCGGCCCAGCGCTGGTTGCGGTCGAACAGCAACACCTTGGCGAGTTCGGGGGTCGCGGCCATGCTTTCGTTCATCGCGACCGCCAGCGCCTCGGTGTTGCCCTTGCCCCACAGCACCACCGTCTTGTCGAGCGTCGGGCCGAGCTTGTCGATGTCCTTGACCACCGAATTGAGGAAAGCGAGTTGCTGCTTTTCGGGCAGGCCGTCGAAAAAGCCGAGCTGCTGATCGACCGTCTCGAGCCCCGACACCGGCTTGGCTGCAGCCTTCGCGGCGGCCGTGAGCTGTTTCTCGGCACCCTGTTCGGGATCGTAACCCAACTGGGCGAGCGGCGCGATCGACAGCGTCATTGCAGCGAACCACGGCTCGAACCTGTCGAACTGCGCCACCGGGATGCCGAGGCCGGTCATCGCCGCCTGATAGGCCTTGAGTTCATCGGCGCTGAGGCGCGACGAAATCGTCTTGCCGCTCTGGTCGAGCGCGAGCGGAATCATCTTTTGTGCCATCTCCGCCGGATCTTCGGGCAGCACGATTTCGAGCATCAACTGGTCCGACTTGTCGAAGGCGCGCTTCACAGCATCGTCGAACCAGCCGAGACCTGGCTTCAGCACATGGACGGTGCCGAAAAGATAGATGGTCGTGTCTTCGTCCTTCACCACCCACAGCGCGGGATCGACGTCGGTCACCGCCGCCGAGGATTCGACAGCGCGCGCCACATTGTGCCCGGGCGCCAGCGCGCATTGCGCGAAGGGGATGACGGCGCAGGAGATCGCGAGCGTCTTCAACCATTTCTTCATGGGGAATTGCCTTTCATTTTCGGCCTTCATGGCCGGGGCCGTGCGGGCAGGGAAGGTGTAATATTCAGCGGAACTTGAGCCAAAAATAGACCGCGGCATTGACCAGCAGCGCCGCGAGGAACAGCAGCATCGCATCGACCGGCGGCACCAGCCCGGCGCGGTGCAGCACCCACCATGCGGGGGCCGGAATGATGAAGGCGTAATAGCCGGCGAGCCCCGCGCGCCAATAGGCCTGCCGCTCGTGATCGTCGATCGAGCGTTCGTAGAGCGGGATCAGGACCGCCAGGCCGCCCGCCCACAACAGCGCCAGCGCGATGGCGACGGCCGGCGACAAGGCGCCGTTACCGAACAGCGGATCGCCGGGATTGCTTGTCCCGCTGCGATCGAGGATCCCCGACAACACGCCGATCGTCGCGGCGACGGCGAGGGAGATCCAGTAGAGCCGCTTGCGTTTCGACCACCCCTCCCAGAACTTGCCGACCCGCCGCAGGTAAAGGCCCATCGCGGCCATCCCGGCGAGCAAGGCCAGCCCGGCGCCGACGGCGGCCGGCGGCGCGTTCTTGCCCGCCTCGCGCATCGCGTCGAGATATCCCGCCGCGAGGCCCATCAGGAATATCGTGACGAACACGATGACCACCGGCCAGATCAGGCTGGGGCGTTTGCGCTTTCCGGCGGGATCAGATGTCATGGCTGCTTCCTTCGGAACCATCGTCGAAAATCTCCTCGATCGGCATCGCGAACAGTCGTGCCAGCTTGAAAGCAAGCGGCAACGACGGGTCATATTTCCCTGTTTCGATTGCGTTTACTGCCTGCCGCGAGACGTCGAGCCGGTCGGCGAGTTCGGCCTGGCTCCAGTTCCGCATCGCGCGCAGCACTTTCAGCTTGTTGTTCATTCGGCGCCTCGCCAGCCTTCGCGTCGGGTTTGTTCCGGCATGGGCAAAATCCGGCGGAGTGCAACGGAAAGTTTCGCCAAGAGACTGGAGCGCTGCCGTGTAGTGCGGCGCTCCAGCTCAGGTCGCCGGCCGTTACCGGGGAGTACCGGCCGGAGCGAAAGTGCGAAACCTGCCACGCCGGCGATCAGCGCGCGGCGAGCCGGATGCCGCGATCGGCCTCGGCAACCGCCCGTTCGGCCTGCGCCCTGGCGCCGTTGGTCGCGGCCGCGATGCATTCGGTGCGTAGCGCCAGTTCGGCCGTGCCGCGCAGATCGCTGCGGCAGAGGCGGCGCGCGGCGCTAGCGATCCGCGCATCGAGTGTTTGCCGGTCGCTTGCCAGAGCGAGGTCCAGATCGCCGATATGGACATATTCGCTCGCGCTGTAGCTGGCAGGAGCGGCGACTGCGGGAGCGCCCAAGGCGAGCGAAAGTGCGAGGATCGCGGCGCGGGTAATCATGAGATCTTTCCTTTTCTGTCACGTTGGTCGCGTTCACCTGTCTTTGTGTCAGGTTTCCATGACCATATGTCGTGATTCGCTGACTATGTCAACAACACCTGACAAAAAGCCGTGCAACCGTGACATGGCTGGGCGTTTTCGAGGTGAACGGCAACGTCACGCGCCTTGACCCTGCGGCCCCGCTGCGCCAAGGGCGGCGGCAATTGTTGCACCTGCGAAAGAGCGGATTCGTGGCCGACCAGGCGGAAAAGAAATCCCTGAGCTTCCAGGACATGATCCTGACCCTGCACGCCTATTGGGCGGCGCGCGGTTGCGCGATATTGCAGCCCTATGACATGCGCGTCGGGGCGGGGACGTTTCATCCCGCGACGACCTTGCGCAGCCTCGGCCCCGAGCCGTGGAACGTCGCTTATGTCCAGCCGAGCCGGCGTCCGACCGACGGCCGCTATGGCGAAAACCCCAACCGGCTCCAGCATTATTACCAGTATCAGGTGATCCTGAAGCCGTCGCCCGCCGACCTGCAGGAACAATATCTGGGGTCGCTCGCCGCGATCGGCATCGACCCGCTGCTCCACGACATCCGCTTCGTCGAGGACGACTGGGAATCGCCGACCCTCGGCGCATGGGGGCTAGGCTGGGAAGTCTGGTGCGACGGCATGGAAGTCACCCAGTTCACCTATTTTCAGCAGATGGGCGGCTTCGACTGCAAGCCTGTCGCGGGCGAACTGACCTACGGGCTCGAACGCCTCGCCATGTATATCCAGAATGTCGACAATGTGTACGACCTGCGCTTCTCCGACGCGGTCGGCGATGTCGCGGCGGTGAGCTATGGCGACGTATTTCTCGAGAATGAGCGCCAGTTCTCGAAATGGAATTTCGAGGTCGCCGATACCGATACTTTGTTTGCCGGGTTCAAGGCCGCCGAGGAAGAGTGCAAGCGCGCGATCGAAGCAGGCGTGCCGCTCGCGGCCTATGATCAGGCGATCGAGGCGAGCCACCTGTTCAACCTCTTGCAGGCGCGCGGCGTGATCAGCGTGCAGGAACGCGCCAATTATATGGCGCGCGTCCGCGATCTTGCGAAGGGCAGTTGCAAGGCGTGGATCGACAGCCAGTCCGAACGCTGGACCGCGAAATATCCGGGGTGGACGCTGTGACAGACTTTCTTCTCGAACTGCGCAGCGAGGAAATTCCCGCCCGCATGCAGGCCGGCGCGCGCGCCGAACTCGAAAAGCTGTTCCGCGCGCAATTGAGCGCCGCGGGCCTCGAAGCGGGCGAGCTCACCATTTGGTCGACCCCGCGCCGCTTGGCGCTGATCGCGCGCGATCTTCCGCAAGCGACCGCCGCAGTCAGCGAAGAACTCAAGGGCCCGCGCAGCAGCGCGCCGCCGCAGGCGCTTGAGGGCTTCCTCCGCAAGACCGGCCTGACGCAGGACCAGCTCGAGGACCGCGACGGCGTGTATTTCGCGGTGATCGACAAGCCCGGCCGCGCGACCGCCGAGGTGCTGGCCGAAGCGATCCCGGCGATCGTCCGCGGCTTTTCCTGGCCGAAGTCGATGCGCTGGGGCAAGGGAAGCGCGAGCAGTGAAAGCCTGCGCTGGGTGCGCCCGCTGTCGGGCATCGTCGCGATCTTCGGCGAAGATCTGGTTGCGTGTGAAGTTAGCGGGATTTCCGCGGGCTTCGCGACGCGCGGCCACCGCTTCCATTGCCCGGGCGAGATCACCATCGGCTCGGCGGCCGACTATGCCGAGAAGCTGCGCGCCTGCCATGTCATCGTCGACCATGAAGAACGCCAGAACATCGTCCGCGACGGCGCCGCCAAGGCGGCGGCCGACGCCGGGCTGACGCTGGTCGAGGACGAGGGGCTGGTGATCGAGAATGCCGGGCTCACCGAATGGCCGGTTCCCTTGCTCGGCCGCTTCGACACCGCCTTCCTCGAAGTGCCGCCCGAGGTCATCCAGCTCACCGCGCGGGTGAACCAGAAATATTTCGTCGTGAACGGCGCCGACGGCAAGCTCGCCAACGGCTTCGTCTGCACCGCGAACATCGACGCGAAAGACGGCGGCGCGGAGATTGTCGCGGGCAACCGCAAGGTGCTCACGGCGCGGCTTTCGGATGCGCGCTTCTTCTGGGAACAGGACCAGAAGAAGACGCTCGCGCAGCACGCCGAAAAGCTCAAAAACATCACCTTCCACGAAAAGCTGGGCACCGTTGCCGACAAGGTCGAGCGCGTCGCGAAGCTCGCCGAATGGCTGGCGAGCGAAGGCATCGTGCCCAATTGCGACCCCGCGCTCGCGCGGCAGGCAGCCGAACTGGCCAAGGCCGATCTCGTCACCGAAATGGTCGGCGAGTTTCCCGAGCTACAGGGCCTGATGGGCGGCTATTACGCCCGCGCCGAAGACCTGCCCGACGCCGTCGCCGACGCGATCCGCGACCATTACAAGCCGGTCGGGCAGGGCGATGACGTGCCGACGGCGCCGGTGACGGTAGCCGTGGCGTTGGCGGACAAGCTGGATACGTTGATTGGTTTTTTTGCATACGGTTTGAAGCCAACTGGATCGAAGGATCCGTTTGCGCTTCGACGGGCTGCGATTGGGGTAATCCAGCTGCTTATGGCTGAAAATACTCGTCTGCGGTTAGGCGAGCCGCTGTTTCAGCACGCAATTTATTTGCTGAAAAGATCTGAACCTTCGCTTGGTAAAGTCGCTGCCGGATTATTTTCTCAGCTGAAGACCAGCTTTGGGGACTCTGCTGCGGACGCAATGCTTGCAGCAGGCTTGCGTACTTCCATGCCGAGCGCGACTGAAGAGGGGCGCAAGATTGTGATGAAGGCGGGTGAAGGAACTACAGACCTCCTCGACTTCTTTGCCGATCGCCTCAAAGTCCAACAACGCGAAGCCGGCGTTCGTCATGACCTGATCGACGCGGTGTTCGCGCTTGGCGGCGAGGATGATCTTGTCCGTCTGCTCGCCCGCGTGAAAGCGCTCCAAGCCTTCATGGCGACCGAGGACGGCGCTAACCTGCTTGCAGGCTACAAGCGCGCTGCGAATATCCTGAAGCAGGCGGGCGGGGTGAGCGGTACTGCTGCCGCGGCGGCGGCGCCGACCGAAGCCGATGCTGCGCTGCTAGCCGCGCTCGACGCTGCCCAGCCTGCGGCCTCCGCCGCGGTCGCTGACGAACGCTTCACCGACGCGATGGCGGCGCTCGCCAGCCTTCGTGCGCCGATCGACGCCTTTTTCGAGGGCGTGATGGTCAACGATCCCGACGAAGCGGTGCGCGCCTATCGCCTCGGCCTGCTCGGGCGATTTACCGGCGCGGTGCATGGCGTCGCGGATTTCTCGAAGATCGAGGGCTGACGCGGGCGTTATGTGCCGCAGCTTATAACGAACGAAGTAATTCTGAATCGACCAATTGGCTTTGCATACCTACCCAGCCGCAACCTCCTCCCCGGGGCAGCAGGAGCATGACATGACGAAGATGGTGCATTTGTTCGGTGGACCGGCCACGACGGCCGAACGCTCGAAGGAATTGCTCGGCGGCAAGGGGTCGAACCTTGCCGAAATGGCCTCGATCGGCCTCCCGGTTCCGCCGGGCTTTACGATCACCACCGACGTCTGCACCGCTTATTACGCGAACGGCGAACAATTCCCGGCCGGGCTGGTCGAGGATGTCGCGGCCGGCATCGCGCATATCGAGGGCATCACCGGCAAGAAATTCGGCGATGCGGCCGATCCTTTGCTCGTTTCGGTCCGCTCGGGCGCGCGCGTGTCGATGCCCGGCATGATGGACACTGTCCTCAACCTCGGGCTCAACGACCGCACCGTCGTCGGCCTCTCCGAAGCGTCGGGTGATCCGCGCTTCGCGTGGGACAGCTATCGCCGCTTCGTCCAGATGTACGCCGACGTCGTCATGGGCCTCGACCACGCTGAGTTCGAGGAAGCGCTGGAAATCGCCAAGGAAGACAAGGGCTTCTACCTCGACACAGAAATGTCGGCTGAAGACTGGCAGGCGCTGGTCAAGGAATATCAGGCAATCGTCGAGCGCGAGACCGGCGCACCGTTCCCGCAGGAACCGAACGACCAGCTGTGGGGCGCGGTCGGCGCCGTCTTCGCAAGCTGGGAAAGCGACCGCGCCAAAGTCTATCGCCGCCTCAACAGCATCCCCGGCGAATGGGGCACCGCGGTCAATGTGCAGGCGATGGTGTTCGGCAACATGGGCGACACCTCGGCGACGGGCGTCGCCTTCACGCGCGACCCCGCGACCGGCGAGCGCGCCTGGTACGGCGAATGGCTGATCAATGCGCAGGGCGAGGACGTCGTCGCGGGCATCCGCACACCGCAATATCTGACCAAGATCGCGCGCGAAAAGGCGGGCGCCAAGCCGCTGTCGATGGAAGAGGCAATGCCCGAGACCTTCACGGAACTCGGCCGCGTCTTCGACACGCTCGAGACGCATTATCGCGACATGCAGGACATCGAGTTCACCGTCGAACGCGGGACCTTGTGGATGCTCCAGACGCGCTCGGGCAAGCGTACCGCCAAGGCGGCGCTGAAGATTGCGGTCGACATGGCGGCCGAGGGGCTGATTACCGAGGAAGAGGCCGTCGGCCGCGTCGATCCGGGCGCGCTCGACCAGCTTCTCCACCCGACGCTCGATCCCAAGGCGCCGCGCGATGTGCTGACCAAGGGGCTTCCCGCGAGCCCCGGCGCGGCTTCGGGCAAGATCATGTTCGACGCCGACAGCGCCGAAAAGGCGGCCGGCATGGGCGAGGCAGTGATCCTCGTCCGCGTCGAGACGTCGCCAGAGGATATTCACGGCATGCACGCCGCCAAGGGCATTTTGACCGCGCGCGGCGGGATGACCAGCCACGCCGCCGTCGTTGCGCGCGGCATGGGGCGCCCCTGCGTTTCGGGTGCCGGTGGGCTCAGCATCGACGGCAATGCCCGCGTTCTGCGGGTCGCCGGGCGCGAATTGCGCGAAGGCGATATCCTGACGCTCGACGGTTCGACCGGCGAAGTGATGGCTGGCGAGGTTCCGACCCTGCTCCCCGAACTCGTCGGCGATTTCGGCACGCTGATGGAATGGGCCGACAAGGTGCGGCGGATGAAGGTGCGTACCAACGCCGAAACCCCGGCCGATGCACAGGTCGCACGCGATTTCGGTGCCGAGGGCATCGGCCTCTGCCGCACCGAACATATGTTCTTCGACGCGGCGCGGATCACCGCGGTGCGCGAGATGATCCTCGCCGAAAGCGAGGACGGCCGCCGCGCCGCGCTCGCCAAGCTGCTCCCCGAACAGCGCGGCGACTTTGCCGCGATCTTCGGGGTGATGGCCGGCCTGCCGGTCACCATCCGTCTGCTCGACCCGCCGCTCCACGAATTCCTGCCGACGCGCGAGGAGGATTTCGCCGTCGTAGCCGAGGCCGCCGGCGTCGGGATCGAAGCGCTCAAGGCGCGCGCGAACGAGCTGCACGAGTTCAACCCGATGCTCGGCCATCGCGGGTGCCGTCTCGGCGTCACCTATCCCGAAATCTACGAAATGCAGGCGCGCGCGATCTTCGAGGCGGCGTGCGACGTCGCCGCCGAAACCGGCGCCGCGCCGATCCCCGAGGTGATGATTCCGCTCGTCGCAACGCGCCGCGAGTTCGACCTGATGAAGGCGGTCGTCGATGCGCAGGCCAAGGCGGTGTTCGCCGAGAAGGGCCGCGAGATCGCCTATCTGGTCGGCACGATGATCGAACTGCCGCGCGCCGCGCTGATGGCAGGCGAGATCGCCGAGACGGCGGAGTTCTTCAGCTTCGGCACCAACGACCTCACCCAGACGACGATCGGCATCAGCCGCGACGACGCGGGCCGCTTCCTGACGCAATATGTCGACAAGGGCATTTTCCTGACCGATCCGTTCGTCAGCCTCGACGTCGAGGGCGTGGGGCAACTCATCGAGATTGCCGCCGACCGCGGCCGTGCCACGCGGCCGGACGTCAAGCTCGGCATCTGCGGTGAGCATGGCGGCGACGCGCCGAGCATCCATTTCTGCGAAAAGACCGGCCTCGACTATGTCAGCGCCTCGCCCTACCGTGTGCCCATCGCACGTCTGGCGGCAGCCCAGGCGGCGCTGAAGGCGAAATAGCCGGGGAGGGCGCGTCATGAAGAGCTGGCACCGCTATGCGATCACCTTGGTGGGCGGATTGGCGGTGGGGCTCGGCGGCGCCTGGGGGCTGACCAATGGCGGGCTCGGCGACGGCGGAATCCGGAACGGGCCTTGGACGACCTCGCTCGGTTACGGGACCAAGGCGACCGATCCGCTGACGCGCGCGATGGTCGCGCGCTCGGGACTGCTCGCGCTACCCGCGAAGGAAACCGTCTACTGGATGGCAAAGGTCGATGCGGCGGGCGCGCCGCTCGACGGCAATTGCCGATACAGCCTATCGGGAACGCCGCTCGACGCGCGCTGGTGGAGCGTCACCGTCTATGACGACAAAGGCTATCTGGTGGATAATCCGGCGCGCACCTGGTCGGTCAACGGCGCGAATGTCGCGCTCGACGCGAAGGGCGAGTGGCGCGTCACGATTTCGCCCGACAAGCCAGCCGGCGCGGCCTGGTTGCCGGGGATCAAGGGACGGCCTTTTCAGCTAACCTTGCGCATGTACAATCCCGGCAAGACGTTCCGGGCCGATCCCGAAAAGGCGGTGCTGCCGCGCCTCGTGAAGGAGGGCTGCTGAGATGCGCGGCTGGTTCGGCCCGATCCTGTTCGGTCTGATCGTCGCCGCCGCGACAGCATGGGCCGCGATCCTCTATATCCCTTACGGGCTGATGAACGTCGCGATGGAGCGGCTGGGGCAGGAGGGCGTCAACACGATGTCCTATGGCAATCTCGCGACCCCCGAGCGCCAGCCGGTGGTGCGGCCGAGTCCCGATCTCGCCTATTCGAGCTGTCCCTATGACCTGTCGGCGGGGCCGGTGTCGATCGACGTGGCCCCGGTGGCGGGACGGTATAGTTCGCTCAGCGTCTTCGACGCGGCGACCGACGTGATCTTCGTCCGCAACGATGTCGAGGCGGGCGGCAAGCCCTATCGAATCATCGTTGCGCGGGCGGGGCAGGCGGTGCCCGCGGGGGCCGAGGTCGTGCGCACCGACCACGACCGCGGCATCGCGCTGATCCGCCTGCTGCTCAAGGATCCCGAGGAAATCGGCGGGCTCGACGCGGCGCGGCGCGAGTCGTCGTGCGCCACGGTCACAAATAAGAAATAGGGGGTTGCGCCCCCGCGCATCGGGTCTTAAAGGCGCCTCTCCACGCACCCGTAGCTCAGCTGGATAGAGCATCAGACTACGAATCTGAGGGTCGGACGTTCGAATCGTTCCGGGTGCGCCATTCCCTTCATATCGTCGTTATGCCGAAAGCCGATTGCGCTCCGCAGCCGGTTTCGCGAACATGGCCGTCCTGTCGAAAGGATGTGGATATGGCCAGGATCGTGTTCGGAATGAACCAGTCGCTCGACGGCTATGTCGACCATATGGAGTTCGCGCCGGACCGGGTGCTCTTCCGTCATTTCATCGCGGAAGCGGAAGGGCAGGCGGGCAGCATCTATGGCCGCACCATGTATGACATCATGCGCTATTGGGACGATGAGCATCCCGAATGGGGACCGGATGAACGCGCTTTCGCCGCGGCATGGCGCAAGCAGCACAAATGGGTCGCCTCGCGCACGCTGACGGAGGTCGGTCCCAACGCGACGCTGATCGGCAACGATCTGGAGGGGGCGATCCGGGCGCTCAAAGTCGATCGCGATGGGGAAATCGAAGTCGCCGGTCCGGGGATCGCGCAGAGCCTTACCGAACTCGGTCTCATCGACGAATACCGGATATATCTGCACCCGGTCGTGCTGGGGCGGGGCCGGCCCTATTTCGCGGGGCCCCGGCCGCCGCTCCGTCTCGTGACGCACGAGCGGATCGGCGGCGACGTGATCAGGCTGGCTTACGTCCCGGCCTGATCCACGCGGGATTTGTCGCTGCTCAGGCGGGATCGGGAACTGCGAAGCGCAGGCCGCGCATCATCGCGGCGGGAATGACGCTGCCATGGTCCTCGCCATCGAAAATATAGCTGTCCGCGTCGGCAAGGCCGGCCTCGCGCAGCGCCGCGACGAATTCGGGGACCGCATCGACCATCCGGCAGGCCGCGACCATCGCCTGCATCTGTTCGATCGTCATTTCCAGCCCGGCGGGAACCTTTGACGGCGCTTCCTGCTCCTGCCCGCCGACGCTGACCAGAACGCGCGGCTGGCGCTCGACCCCGGCCAGCCGTCCGGCGAAAGCAGGAAGGTGGCCCAGCACCGCGAAGCCGTCCCACCAGAGCGACGGACTGCCGGCAAGGAAGGTTGCGAATGCGTCGGGGCGGGTGAGCAGAGCATAGGCGGTGAACAGGCCGCCGAGCGAATGGCCGTAGAGGATGCGGTCGGTCGCCGACGCTTCGGGATAGCGACGCTCGATTTCGGGAGCGAGTGTGTCGACGAGGAAGGCCAGGAAGGCTTCGGCGCCGCCGTCCTTGTCACCGATCATGCCGGTCATGCCGCCCAGCGCGGCGCGGCCCGCCTCGCTCAGCGGCGGCGTCAGGTCGGCGGTGCGCAGCTTGGCGAATTCGGTATATTCGGCGCCATAGCCGACGCCGACGATCATCGCGGTCGGCAGCGTGCCGACGGTACCGCGAAGGCGGGCAACCTCGGCCGCGAGCGCGAAGCCGATGTCGGCGTCGAGGACGAACAATACCGGCACCTTGCCGTCCGCCGGCGGATTGGCGACGCGCGACACGCTGATCTTGAAGGTGCCGGTGCCGCCGGGGTGCGGCAGTTCGAACTGGTCGATCGGGGCCTGAATGGAGAAGCTCATCGCTGATTGCCTTTTTTTGCTGAGGTTGATGGTTTCGGGACGAAAGTCGGTCAGGCTTCGCGCAGCGCGCGATAGATGAGTTGCTGTGCGACCACTTCGGGCGGGCGCATGTCGGTCGCGATGCGCTGGCGATGCGTCATGCCGATGCACAGGATATCGTTCTCGGGATCGATCCAGAACCATGTGCCGAACGCGCCGCCCCACTCATAGGTGCCCTTGCCCACCGGCCGGCCGGCGCGGGCCGGATCGACGCAGACCATGCCGTTGAGGCCGTGGCCATTGCCCTGACCGATCACATAATGGAGGATCGGATAGCGATTTTCGAGCAGGTCTTCCGGCAGGTGGTTCGACAGCATCAGGTCGACGCTCTCGGGTTTCAGGATTTGTACCTCGCCCAGACTGCCGCGCTGGAGCAGCATGCGGGCGAAGCGGGCATAGTCGCCGGCGGTCGATTTGAACGACGTGCCACCCATCGGAAAGATCGATTCCATCCGCTCTTCGGAGGTGGCGGTGCGCAGCCGGCCGGTTTCGGGGTCGAAGACATGGCCGCACACCAGCCGGCGCGCCTGGTCGTAATCGAGCGTGAAGCCCGTATCGTACATGCCGAGCGGGTCGAAGACGCGCTTCTTGAGGAACAGGTCGTACCGCTCGCCGCTCAGCCGTTCGACGATCTCGGCCTGAAGGTCGGTGGCGACGCTATACTCCCACGCCGTGCCGGGCTCGTATCCGAGCGGCAAGGACGCATAGCGGCCGATTTGCTCGGTAAGCGAGCGGGCGTCATGCCATCTCAGCTTCGCCAGCTTTTCCTGCATCTCCTCGACGGTCTTGCCGAGGCTGAAACCGGCGCTGTGGGTGAACAGTTCGCGGATCGTCGGTGGACGGGTGGCGTTGCTGCCGGGAAGCGCTGCGATTTCGGCAAATTCGGGAAGATAATCGGCAACGCTGTCGTCGAACCGCCACTTGCCCTCCTCGTAAAGGAGCAGCATCGCGACGGCCGCCAGCGGCTTGCTCATCGAAAACAGCGTGAAGATCGAATCGGCGTGCAGCGGGCGACGGTCGCGGCAATCGGCGAAACCGGTGACATGGGCGTGAACGATCGTGTCGCCGCGGGCGAGCAGCATCACCTGTCCCGGCAATTCGCCGTTCGCGACCATCGTATCGAAATAGGTATCGAGTTCGGCGAGCACGCTCGCCGAAAAGCCTGCTTCGGCGGCGCTTGCCGTGCCGAAACGATATGCTGCCATCCTGTCTCTCCCGGTTTGCTCCGGCCTGTCCCCCGCCGCAATTGCGACTCGAAGATCCTTCGCCGGTTGCTTACGATATTTCCTATTAGGAAAGTATGGAAAGTCGTCTCGGTCAAGCGATTTGTCGAAGGGTGGCCAATAGTCGCGATAATTCAGCGAATTGAAGGGGCCTGAGGTTGATATGCCGATTGCCTTTCGTCGGTTTGAAGCGCGCTCTGGAAAAGATGGATTGACAGATTTGAGAAAATGAGTTTCCATTTAGGAAATTAGGAAAGCGCCGAGCGGCGGCGTCGGGATGGGGACGGATTATGAAAAATCGGATGATGGCGATGTTCCTCGTGGCGGCGGCGATGCCGACGAGCGTTTGGGCGCAGGAAGCGGCTCCTGCCGACAGCGCGAGCGATCAAAGCGGCGACATTATCGTCACCGCCAACAAGCGGCCCGAACGTCAGCTCGACGTGCCGAGCGCGATCACCGCTTTCCGCGGCAGCGACCTGCTCGACAGCGGCTACACCAGTCTCAAGGATTATCTGGCGCTGACCCCCGGCGTGCAGGTCAGCCAGACGGGTGGCGGCGGCGCGCCGGTCATCCGCGGCTTGACCACCGGCACCAATCTGGGCGCCATCGTCGGGATCGTCGTCGATGGTGCCCCGGTCGGCCCCAGCTCATCCTTCAATCTCGGCGGTGCCAATTCGACCGACCTCGATCCGATCGATCTCGAGCGCGTCGAAGTGCTGAAGGGCCCGCAGGGCACGCTTTACGGCGCGAACACCCTCGGCGGGCTTGTGTCCTATACCTTCGCCCGGCCGAACCTCGATCGGGTTACCGCGATTGCCCGCGGCGAACTCAGCGGTACCCAGCACGGCGGCACCAGCTATTCGTTCCGCGCCGCGGCGAGCGCACCGGTCGTCCAGGATATGCTCGGCCTGCGCGTATCGGGCTATATCGACCGCCCGTCGGGCTTCATCGACAACAGCGTCGCTGGGATCAACGACTTCAACCGCCAGCGCAACTGGGGGATCAACGGGTCGCTGCGCTTCGAGCCGACCCCCGAACTCAGCATCAACATCGTCGGCTTTCACCAGCAGGTGAACCAGCTCGGACAGGATTATGTCGTCTATGGTGCCGACCGGAAGCCGCTCACCGACCTTCACTATGACCAGCAACTTTACAGCAAATATCGCAAAAACTCCGACGTTCTCATCGGCACGATCGATTATGATCTGGGGTTCGCCAACCTGACATCGGTCAGCAGCTATCAGAAGATCGATACCTACATCGTCCTCAACGCGCTGACCTTCAACGCGCAGCTACCCGTTTTCACCGCGTTCGGAGGTGTTCCGGTTCCCGCGGGTACGGCCGCGGGCGCCGACGCCAAAGGACCGGTCAAGAAATTCTCGCAGGAATTGCGCCTTGCCTCGTCCGATGACGGTCCGCTGCAATATGTCCTCGGCGCTTTCTATACTTATGAAAAGGCACGGACCTCGACGAACGTCGTCGGTTTCGATCCGGATTTCCAGGAGGTGCCGACGCTGGCGCCGGCCATCGGTTTCGGCGTCAACGACACCTATAAGGAAATTGCCGGCTTCGGTAACCTGACCTACAAGTTCGGCGAAGCCTTCGACCTGACCGGTGGCCTCCGGATCGGCCGGATCAGCCAAGCCTATAACCAGACATTTTACGGCAGCGATGCAGCCGCGTTCAACAACTTCCTCGGCTTCCTGGGCCTCGATCCCGTTCCCGCCGATACCGGAACGACGCGCGGGTCGGAAACGGTCAAGACCTATCTGCTCACGGCGCGTTATCATTTCTCGCCCGACGGGATGCTCTATGCCCGCTATGCGACGGGTTTCCGCCCGGGTGGCCCGAATTTTGCGGTTCCCGGCCTGCCGCCGAGCTTCAAATCGGACTCGACCGAGAATTTCGAAGGCGGTCTGAAAACCAAATTCTGGGACGGCAAGGGCACGATCGACCTGTCGGCCTTCTACATGCGCTGGAAGGATATTCTCATCCAGGTCAGCAGCGGCGGCCTCAACGCCTATGCCAATGGCGGTAATGCGCGCGTCTACGGGGTCGAAGGATCGCTTTCGCTCCGCCCCGTCGATGGGCTGACGCTGGCGGGGACGATCGCTTACAACGACGGCAAGATCACCAGCGTCGATCCGCTTGCGGCGGCTTCGCTGGGGGTGGGCGATCCGTTGCCGAACAGCGCGAAATGGAGCGGCTCGCTGGCGCTCGATTATCGCACGCCGATCGGTGGCGACTGGCAGGCCGTAGTCGGCGGGACCGCGAAGTTCGTCGGCAAACGCTATACTTCCCTGCGGTCGAGCCTCATCAATCCCTTTTACCTGATGCCCGGTTATGCGCTGTTCGACGTCCGTGCCGGCGTCGAAAGCGAGCGTGTCGACATCAGCCTGTTCGTCCGTAACCTGACCGACAAGCGCGCTCAGCTCAGCGGTAGCGGCGCGAACGGGATCAACGAGATCATCGTCCAGCGCCCGCGGACAATGGGTGTCGCCGTCACGTTCAAATATTGATCGAAGGCGCGCGTCCGTGTCTTCGGGTATCGTCAGCGAGGTGGCAGACCGCCCTTTCTGCTTGCACAAAGAGGCCGTCCTTGGCCATGTCGGGTCGCCGCATCGCGGGACGATGCGCGCACGGAAAGGATTTTCGAGGGACGATGCGCGAGAAGACGGGACGCAAGGCGGAGTTGGCAAGCAGCCGGTTGCGGGTCGGGGCGGCGATCCGCGAACGGCGGCAGGCGGCCGGACTATCGCTGGCCGAACTCGCCGAACGGATCGGCGTTGCGCTTTCGACGATGTCGAAGATCGAGAATGGCAAGATTTCGACCAGTTTCGAACGGCTCGACAGCATCAGCCGCGCGTTGCAGGCGGATTTCGCCGAATTTCTCGGGACCGCGGCGCCGATGGCGATTTCTATGTCTCAGTCGCCGGCCTATGGCATGCGGCGCAGCATCACGCGGCCCGAGGACGGGACGATGGTCGACGCCGGGACCTATCTCGAATGGTTCCACGCCTCGGACATGCTGCAGAAGCGCTTCCAGCCGGTGGTCGCCGAACTGCTGATCGAGGATGTCGCCGACTATGGCCCCTTCACCCAGCACAGCGGCGAGGAATTCAATTACGTCCTCGAAGGCGAGATGGAGTTCCACACGGAGATATACGCACCGGTTCGCCTCACGGCAGGGTCGAGCATCTATTTCGATGCCGAGATGAAGCATGCGCATGTCCGGGTCGGCAGCGGCCCGTGCCGCCTGCTCGCCATCCTCTGCCCGCGCATGGAACCGCTCGCCGCCGGTACGGCGGACCGCCGGTCGATGCGGGTCGTCGATCCGCAGGGCAACGATATGGTCGCGGCCGCCAAATAGCCGGCGAACCGGCGCGTCGTTGCCGTTCGGGCGGGGAGCGCTGATCGCTATGGCGGGTCTTTCGAAAGCCTTTAACGTCGCCGATGTCCGGGCGCTGGCCGGCCGCGCCCTGCCGCGGCCGATCCGCGACTATCTGGAGGGCGGCGCCGACGACGAATGGACGCTGGCGCGCAATCGCGCGGCGTTCGGCGACTGGGTGCTGGCGCAGCGGACGCTCGTCGATGTCAGTGACATCGATCCGGGCACCGACATGCTCGGCTTCCGGGCCGCGATGCCGCTGATGCTGTCGCCGACCGGCATGTCGCAGCTCTTCCACGCGTCGGGCGAAACCGCGGTCGCGCGCGCGGCGGCTGCGGCGGGCGTGCCCTATGGCCTGTCGACGATGGCGACGACGTCGATCGAGACGATCGCGGCTACCGGCGCGAATCGCTATTTCCAGCTCTACCTGTTTCGCGACCGCGAGCTTACCCGCGCGCTCCTCGAACGCGCCGCGGCGCATGGCTATGGCGCGCTGTGCCTGACCGTCGACACGGCGATGGCGGGGAACCGCGAGCGCGACCTCAAGAGCGGGATGATCATGCCGCCGCGCTTCACGCTCGGCAGCCTGATGAGTTTCGCGGGGCATCCGCGCTGGTCGCTCGGCGCGCTCAAGAACCGGTCGTTCCAGCTCGCCAATGTCATCGACCATGTCGGCGATATCGGCAGCGCGGGCACCAGCGTCATCGATTATGTCAACGCGCAGTTCGACCGGACGGCGACGTGGAAAGATGTCGAATGGCTGCGCAGCCAATGGTCCGGCAAACTGGTGATCAAGGGCGCGATCATGCCCGGCGATTGTCTGGAAGCCGTCGACTGCGGCGTCGATGCGGTCATGGTGTCGAACCACGGCGGCCGTCAGCTCGACACCGCGGGCGCGCCGCTCGACTATCTGCCGGCGATCCGCGACCGGATCGGCGAAAGGGCCGAATTGATCGTCGATGGCGGGGTGCGCCGCGGCACCGATGTGCTGAAGGCGATTGCGCTCGGCGCCAACGGTTGTTCGATCGGGCGCCCCTATCTTTACGGGCTCGCGGCGGGCGGCGAGGCGGGGGTCGCGCGTATCCTGTCGATATTCCGCAGCGAGATCGAACGCGACCTGGGGTTGATGGGACGGACGCGGATCGCCGACATCACCGCCGCCGACGTCGATCATCTCTCGCAATTCCGGTCGAAGCCCGGCTGCTGAACGAATTTCCCTGATACTCAACCCGGAACAGGATTTTGCCATGACAAGCTGGACCAGCATCGAGATCAAATCCGGCGGCGACGATGCGCCGATGTTAGCCTTCGCGGCAGGAGAGGCACTATACGCGCCCGCCGCGGCGCAGGATCGCATCCGCGCGGTCGTCAAAGCGACCGGCTTCGATCCCAAGCCCGGCCGCTGGCTCGATATCGTCGGCGAGGGTGACGCGGGCAGCCGGATCGTCGTCATTGCGGCGGGCGCGAACGACAGCGAAGATCGCTGGCGCAATGCTGGCGGCCATGCCGTCGAGGCGATCCGCGCCTTGGCGCTCGTCGCGGCACGGCTGCCGTCGGCGGCGGAACTCGGGATCGGGGAAGCGTTTGCCGACCTCATCGAGGGCGTGCTGCTGCACGGCTTCCGCCTCGATCAGGGGCGCAGCAATCCGGTGCCCGGTCAATTCGCATCGACGCTGTCGATTGCGCAGGACGATGCCCCGCTCGCCGAGGAGGCGCGGCTGCGGGCCGACCCGGTCAACCGCGCCCGTGCGTGGGTCGAGCAGCCGGCGAACAGGCTGACGCCCGCAGTATTTGCCGACGAGGCCGAAGCCGCGCTTGTGCCGCTCGGTGTCCGGGTTCGCCAGCTCGATCTTGCCGAGCTCGAAGCGCTTGGCGCCGGTGGCATTCTTGCGGTCGCGGCGGGGAGCTCCAACGAGCCGCGCCTGACGATCGCCGAATGGCGTGGGGCGCCCGACCGCGAGGGCTGGGATGCGGCCTTCGTCGGCAAGGGGCTGACCTTCGACGCCGGCGGCCTCAATCTCAAGGCCCGGCCCGGCATCGCCAAGATGAAGTTCGACATGGCGGGCGGCGCGGCGGTGCTCGGCGCGATCGAGCGGCTGGCTTTGCGCAAGGCGCCGGTCAATATCGTCGCCGTGGTCCCGATGTGCGAGAATAATATCGACGGCAAATCCTATCGCCCCGGCGATGTCATCACCTCGCTGGCGGGCCTGACGATCGACGTCCAGGACACCGATGCCGAGGGGCGCATCGTGCTCGCCGACGGCGTGACCTATGCCATCCGCGAATATGACCCCGGGGTGATCGTCGACGTCGCGACGCTGACCGGCGCGATCATGGGCGTGCTGCACGAGGATTTTGCCGGGCTGTTCACCAGCGACGATGCGCTGGCCGCCAGCCTAACCGGGGCGGGTGCTGCGACGCACGAGTTGCTCTGGCGCCTGCCGCTGGTCGCGTCGATGGCCTATCTGGTCGAATCGCCGGTGGCCGACGTCTCGAACCTCGGTGCGCCGGGCTGGTTCGGTGTCGGCGGCGGATCGCCCGTCGCGGGCGCCAAGTTCATCGAGAAATTCGCCGACGGCCGCCGCTGGGCGCACCTCGACATCGCGGGCACCGGCTGGGCGACGCGGCGAAGCTCGCGGTGCGGCCCGGGCGCGACGGGCTTCGGCGTCGCGCTGCTCGACCGCTGGGCCGATCTCGCGGTAGCAGACAAGGGTTAAACGTCGCCGGCATCGGTTGCCGATGCCGGAACGAAGCTGATCTGCGCGAGGCGCCAGTTTCGTTCGGTCTTCCCCGGCCAATGACCGTTCACGTCGAAAGGTTCGTCGGGGAGGCAGCCGTGCACTTCGGCGCGGATCAGCCGTCCCGTCTCGCGCAGCCGGATCGTCGCATCGGGGTAGCGCTGTTTGAGCGCCGCTTCGAGCGCTTCGGCTTCCTTCGATATCTCGGCGCTCGCCAGCGCGCGCGGGGTGCCGTCGACCAGCTCGGCGGTCGACGAGCGGATCGCCTTCATCCCGTCGTGGAGGATGTCGAACGAGATGACCGCCGCCGCGACCGAGTCCGCCCACCACCAGCCGAGCCCGAGCCCGATGATCCCGGCGACGCCGGCAGCCCCGGTCATCCAGTTCGCCTTGTTCATCAGCGCGTCGGTGTGGAGCAATTTGTCCGCCAGTTCTTCCGCCAGCGGCAGTTCCTTGCGCCCGATGATCATCGGCGGGATCATCGCATAGACCTGCGCGCCGATCATCAACCAGCCGAGCCAGATGTCGCGGCCGAACAATTGCACCGATCCGACCGAGGCATGTTCGGCCTTGATCAGCGTCATCGTCGAATCCCACAGGAGCAGCGCTCCTGTCGCCGCGAGCGCGACCGCGGCGAGGAAAAAGCCGAGGCCGTTGACCCGTTCGAAGCCGAAGGGGAATTTGCGCGACCGCTTGCCCTTGCGCTCCATCCGCGCCGCGACGAGGAAGGCGATCGGCGGCACGAGGCCGAGCGTATCCTCGATCCACGCGGTCTTCATCGTCTGGCTCTGGCCGAGGACGAGCCCCATCACGATGACGATGGTGATCGTCCAGAAGATGTTCCAATATTCGAGCCGTTCGGCGCGCTTCAGCGTCTCGCGCAAATGCGGTGGCAGGTCGTCGGCGTGGGTGCCCGGATGGATGCTCATGGGGTCGCCTTGCCGCGCGCAACCTTTCGCGCGCTGGTCTCGACAAGCATGATCCAGCGGTTCTCGCCGCTGCGCATCGCGGCGCGCCATTCGACGGTCTGCTCGCCCTGTCGCTCGGTGCGGAAGGGCGGCGAAAGCGCGCTCATGGTCGCCCACGGCGTCTTCTTCGTGAACGGCGCGACGACGAGGTCGATTTCGCCGGTTTCAAGCTTGTCCAGCAATGGCTCGAGCGCGCCGCGCCGCAGTTCGGCCTTTGCCCCTGTCGCCGTTTCGACCTGTTCCACAAGCTTCCGCGCTTCGGGCGGCAAATCCTGTTCGGTGCCGACGCGGATGGTGCCGCTGGCGCGGATTTTATCGAGGCTGTTCGCGGGGTCGCGGGGGAAGCTGTCGCAGCCGCTGAGCAGCAGGGCGATTGCTATCGCAGCGGCCGCTTTACCACGGGACAAGGCCCTGTCTCCTCGCATGGGCCCCCACGCTGCCAATACGCCCCGGAAGAGAGGAGGGTTCCGTTCTCAGCGCCGGGCGAGGACGTCGTAATGGCGGCCGATGCCAAAGCGGTCGAAGCGGGTGAAGCCGATGCCTCGCAGCCGCGCCTCGATGGCGGCCGCATCGGTCCAGCGCTCGTCGATTTCATAGAAGACGGCGCTCAGGCGGTCGCGATGCGCCGACGCTGCCAGCGCCTCGACCACGGTTTCCTCATGCCCTTCGACGTCGATTTTGACGATCAGCGGCAGCTCGGTGGGAAGCAGCGTGTCGACCCCGGTAATACCGAGGATATGAATATCTTCGGTCCCGGGGCCGGTGCAGGCACCAGCATCGCGCAGGCTGGCGGTGCCGCTGTGCGTGCCGTTGGTGGCGATCGTCGCTATTCCCGAGTGGAGCGAGACTGCGGCGTGGACGGGCCTGATTCGTGCTTTCGCGTCGTTGAGGGCGATATTGTCCTGAAGCAGCGCGAAGGTTGCGGCGACCGGCTCGAACGCGATCGCGGTTGCGCAATGCGGGTTCTGCGCGGCCAGCAGGCTGTAGAGACCCTGATTGGCGCCGATGTCGGCGAAGGCAAAAGGCGCGTCCTGCGCGGCGAGATAGTCCGAAAGAACATGGCCATAGGTCCCATAACGGCAATATTGAAAGGTGCGATCCTGCCAGTTGGCGCGCATGCGGACGCCGTAGCGTGACGTCACGACGTCGTCGGGGCGTGGCAGCGGCAGCGCCGAAAGGCCTCGCGCGATCCATTTGTGGAGCGTCTTTTTCACGCCATAGTCGAGGAAGGCGCCGATGCGCGTGGGGGCCGACTGGCTGTACGGCATGGCGGTTACTGGCGCGCCATATAGGCAAGGATCGCCTCTGCCGCGCGTTCGGATGAGGGGCGGCCGTTGAGATCGAAGCTGTAGCGGAACATGTCCTCCTGTCGTTCGTGCATCGCTGCCGACAGGCGCGGCACCTCGGCCAGCGCGGCGGCGAGTTCGTCCATCGTTTCGACCACGGTACCCGCGCGCCAGTGCGCGAAATCGGGGTTTCCCTGCCACGCGATGCGGCGCGGATTGAGGAAGATGCAGGGTCGCGGCCGGCGGATGAATTCGTAAACCTGGCTGCTCGCGTCGCCGATGTAGACATCGGCGGCGTCGGTATAGGTCATGTCGAGGCTGGCGGCGCTGCCGGTGTCGATCAGCAGATGGTCATGTTCATAATGGTCGGGACGCGGGCCATAGTTCCAGCCCAGCGCAAAGGGCGACAGCGAGGCGGTCAGCCGTTTCTTGAACAGCATGATATGCGGCGCAAAAATAAGGTTATAGCGATCATCCTTGGCAAACCAGTCGAGGATTTGCGGGCCCATGGCATACCAGGATGAAAGCGCAGGCGAGGGGTGCGGATTATAGACCACCGTCGGCCGTTCCTTCGGGAACAGGCGTGGGCCGGCGGAGCGCGGCGGCAGGTCGAATTTCGGATAGCCGACGATCGCGTGGCCGTCCTCCTTGAGCAGTTCGGCCTGCGCGAGCCGGTCGCGGATCTTCTCGCCCGACAGCAGGACAAGATCGAACTTGCCGCTCGCCTTGTCGAAGCCGATCGCGCGGTCGCCTGCTCCGTGGCGCGTGTGGACGAGGCGCAGCGACTTGAGCCCAAACAGCGATTTGAGCAGCAGCGACGTCTTTTCTGGAACGACGAGCGCGTCGAGCGCACGAAAGCGGTCGAGATTGCGATGGAGGATCGAGACGATGTCGGCCGGAATCGCGCGCCCGGTCGCCCGGTTCGCCGCGCTGGCGAGCGCCGACGGTGGGCGGAGGCGGATGATGTCGGGAATGGCATTTCTGACCGCCTGCGCTGCGGCGAGGCGGCGGACTTCGACCTCGCAACCCTCGGACACGAGGATGCTGACCTCGGCCTCCGGATTCTGCCGCTGCAGCTCGAACGCGACGGGCAGGGCGTGCGCGACCTGATGGCCGCCATGGTGGTTGAAAAGGAAACCGATGCGCACCGGATCAGCCTTTCCGCCAGTCGAGGATCGGCCAGCCGCGTTCGGCGGCAACGGCGCGCAGCTTCGGCGACGGATTGACCGCGCACGGCTCGTCGCACAGTTCGAAAACCGGCAGGTCGGAGACGTGATCGGACCAGAAGCGGATATGTGCCGCGTCGCGAGCGATCCCGACGCTCGCCATAAAGGCCTCGAGCCGCTGGCGCTTCTCGGCGCCGTAGCAATTGGCGCCGTCGATCGCGGGGACGAGGCAGCCATCCTGCCAGCTCGACGCGCTCGCGATGACGTCGGCGATGCCGAGCCGGCGCGCGAGGGCAGCAGTGTAGAAATGCGGCGCCGCGGTCGCGAGGACGACGCGGCGTCCGGCCTGGCGCTCGGCCTCGATCAGCGCCAGCCCTTCGCCATAGAGACCGCGCTCGACCAGATGGCGGGCAAAGCGGTCGGCGATCCGCGCCGCGTCGCGCTCGGGCAGGGCGCTGCCGAGCGCGATCCAGTGCATCGCCTGCTTCATTGTCCGGCGCGGGACGAGCTTCAGCGCATAGAGGAGCGCGACGGGGAACAGCAACGGTACGAGTAGCAGGCGCCAGGGCGCGCGCGTCCGCGCGGCGAAGAAGAGGAACGGTGTATAGGTCGGCAGGATCGACAGCGTCCGGTCGAGGTCGAACACCGACAGCAACGCGCGTTGCGGCAGCGGCGCCTGCGCGACGACGCGCTTCCTTTGTACCTGTGCCACGACCCGCTCCTTTTCTGCGGCGGCGACAGTGGCAGCGGCACCTTCCGCGCCGATGGAAGAAAGATTTGATTTTCGACATGTTCGAACTGGCGCGCCGGAAGAGATGGCGGCGCCCGCGTTCCGGCGGTATCGGTCGGAAGATGCATATATTGGTGATCGAGGATGACGCGCGCGTCGCCGAGCATATCGGCAAGGGGCTGAAGGCGGCCGGGCATCTCGTCGACGTCGAGGGCGACGGGCGGGCGGGGCTGCTGCGCGCGGCGGCCGAGACCTATGACCTGATCGTTGTCGACCGCATGCTGCCGCATGTCGATGGACTGACGATCGTCCAGACGATCCGTGCCACGGGCGATACGACGCCGGTGCTGATCCTGAGCGCCCTCGCCGAAGTTGACGAGCGCGTCGCGGGCCTGCGCGCCGGCGGCGACGATTATCTGACCAAGCCCTTCGCCATGTCCGAACTGCTCGCGCGGATCGACGTGCTGAGCCGTCGCGGCCCTGCGATCGTAGCGGAAACAAAGCTGGTCATCGGCGACCTCGAGATCGACCTGCTCGGGCAAGCCGTGCGGCGCGGCGGCAAGCCGGTCGATTTGACCTCGCGCGAATTTCGCATCCTCGCCTATCTGGCGCGCAACGAGGGGCGCGTCGTCACCCGCTCGATGCTGCTCGAACATGTGTGGGATTATCATTTCGACCCGCAGACGAACATCATCGACCAGCACGTCAGCCGCTTGCGGCAAAAGGTCGACCGGGGCTTCGAGCGGCCGCTGATCTATACGGTGCGCGGCACCGGCTACATCATGCGGGCCGCGCCATGACCGCGCCGCGCCGCGGCCGTGTCTGGCGCAGCCTGACCTTGCGGCTGGGGCTGATCTACGTCGCGCTGTTCCTGACGTCGATTGCGGTGCTCTTTGGCGCTGTCTACTGGGTCGGAATATATCGCCCTTTTCTTCAGGAAGCGCGGAAAGTCCGGATCGAAGCTGGCGACTTCGCCGCAATTGATCGCGGGGGTGGCCGTGACGCGCTGGTTCGCGCACTTATCCTGCGTCGTGATACGGGTCCGCGACGGGCGCTCGACGCGTTGATTGACGCCGATGGCAAGACGGTGATGGCCAATCTGCCTAGCTGGCCCCGCGAAGAGATCGGTGATTGGGCTTTGCTCGACGCCGATCTTTCGGTTCATGGCCAAGAGGAGGATTATACCGCACTGGCCGTCGAGAAGCGGCTCGACGATGGCGCGCGGCTGATTATCGGGCGCGATGTCGAAGATATCGACGACCGTGACGAACTCTTCTCCTTAGGTTCGGCGTGGCTGATTGTTCTTGCCGCTCTGCTGGCGATAGGGGGCAGCCTCGCGATGAGCGCCGCGGTCGGGCGGCGCATCGACATGGTGACGCGTACCGCGCGGCGCGTAATGGCGGGCAGCCTGACCGAACGCATCCCGCTGCGCGGCACCGGCGACGATTTCGACGAATTGTCCGAAACGCTCAACCTGATGCTCGGGCGGATCGAGGAATCGGTGGAGTCGGTGCGCCGCGTGTCGGACAATGTCGCGCACGAATTGCGGACGCCGCTCGCGCGTCTCCATGCCGATCTCGATGAGCTGCGCATGGCGAATAGCGACGACGAAAGGCAGCGGCTGGCGGGGCAGGCGCTGACCGAAGCCGGGCGGCTGCAGGCGATTTTCGATGCCTTGCTGCGCATCGCGCGGATCGAGAGCGGGCGGCATCTCGCCGGGGTGAAACCCGTCGACCTGACGACGCTGCTGACCGACGCGGTCGAATTTCACTTGCCCGATGCAGAAGAGCGCGGCCAGCGGATCGAAAGCAATATCGCGCCCGGGCTGGCGATGGCGGCCGACCGCAACCTCCTGTTCCAGGCGGTGTCGAACCTGCTCGACAATGCGAGCAAATATGGCGCCGCCGGCGGGACGATCAGGGTACGAGCCGAGAAGCGCGACGGCATGGTGCGGATCGAGATCGGCGACACCGGCCCCGGCATCGCGCCCGAATATCGCGAGCGGGTGAAAGAGCGCTTTTTCCGGGTGCCCGACACGGCTGCGCAGCCAGGAACCGGTCTGGGCCTCGCCCTCGTCGCGGCGATCGTCGCGCTGCACAAGGGCAGGATGGAGATCGACGACGCGGGGCCGGGGACGAAGGTGGTTCTGACTTTCTGACTGCTTTGGGGTGGGAAGCGGACAAAGCGCCGGCTGCGGGTTAGCAGTTCACGTTAGTGGGGATGCGCATTTCATCGAGCATCTTCTTCACCGCCGGAAAATCAAAGCGCCACTCTTCGTCGGATTCAAGCGACTTCAGAGCAGGGGAAAACTCGATTCCCATGCAGCAGTAACAGACTGCCAGCTCACCAAGCTGCCGTCCTCGCGCATCATAGTAGCGGAAGAAATGGTGGGGGATAAAGCAACCCGCTACCGCGTTGTTCTCAAGCTCATTCGGCGTCATCCGATAAAGGTGCACGGACTTGTCCAAGATAGCGCGTTGTGTTGCACTCAGCAGGACGCCTTCTGGATTGGACATGTTTTTTCCGGTTCTCTCAAACTCGTCGTATGAGATATCCTTCACGAACACCCGGACGTGCGTGGCCTCAGGCCATGGTTTAACGTCAATCATTACGCCCTGAGACTCTTCGGGATGGCTTTGGAGAGCGGCCGTTCCAATCACGGCGGAAAGCGTGATGCCGATAGCTACCGTGAGAGCTGCAAAGACGGCATATAAGGGGTTGGCGCGTTTCACGTTTTCCTCCCGTCTCGTATCTCCCTAAGCAAATCCGGCAATGCCCGCAATCGGTCGCTACCCGACCTCCCTATTTCCCCTCCACCAGTTCCTTCAGCAAAAACCCGTGCAGCATCGCGGCACGCACCGCGTCCTCGGCATGGTCGGCGCCGACCGAATGGCCGCCTTCGGTATATTCGTGGTAATAGACGGGATTGCCATATTCCATCAGTTGCGCGGCGAACTTGCGGGCATGGCCGGGGTGGACGCGGTCGTCCTTGGTCGAGAGATAGAGGAAGATCGGCGGGTATTTCACGCCCTTGCGGATATTCTGGTACGGCGAATATTTGGAGATGAAGGCCCAGTCCGCGGCGTCGTCCGGGTCGCCATATTCGTCCATCCACGATGCGCCGGCGAGCAGCTTGTTGAAGCGGCGCATGTCCTTGAGGGGCGATCCCGATATGACAGCGCCATACAGGTCGGGACGCTGTTCCATGGCAGCGCCGACGAGGACGCCGCCGTTCGAGCGGCCCGAGATCGCGATCTTGCCCTTCGTGCTCACCCCGGTCGCGACGAGATCCTCGGCGACGGCGTGCAAGTCGTCGAAGCTGTTCTGGCGCTTCTCATACAACGCGGCCTGATGCCACAGCGGGCCATATTCGCCGCCGCCCCGGATATTGGCGAGGACATAGGCATTACCGTCCTCGACCCAGAACAGCCCGAGCGGGCCGGCGCGATAGGGCTGGCCGGTCAGGTAACCGGGGGTTTGTGCGGCCTTGAAACCGCCATAGGCATGGATCAGCGCCGGGACGGGCGCACCTTCGCTGCCCTTTTTGCGGACGAGGAAATAGGGGATTTTGGTGCCGTCCTTCGAGGTCGCAAAGCGCTTTTCGACCGTCATACCGGCAGCGTCGAACTGGGCGGGCAGGCTCTGGATCGTTTGCGGCGCGCCGGTTTCGCCGACGGCGTAGAGTGTCGGCGGCTGGAGCATCGTCTCGGCGGTGGCGAGGACGAGGTTGCGTTTGCCGACGGTGCCTGTGATCTGCACCGTCGCATTGGCGGCGAGCGGCACTTCCTTCTGGCTCCAGCGGCCATAGGGCTGGTCGCGGCGCAGCGCGAACAATTTGCCCTCGACGTCGTCGAGCGCTTTCACCCACAGCACGTCATCGCCCGCCGCGACATCCTCGATTGCCTGCGATGCGGTCGGCTGCATCACGGGGATGAAAGGCACCTGGTCGCCGCGCGACATCTCGTCGAGCGGCAGCGCGAGGAGCGAGCCCGCCGGATAGTCGAATTCCTTGTCGTTGAGGAAGATGATCGCCTGCCCGTCGATCACCGCGCGCAGCTCCGCGGTTTCGGGGATGATCGTGTCGATATATTCGCCGCCCTCATAGGGCTTGGGGATATAAAATTCGGTCGTGTAGAAGCTTTTCGCGCGGCTGATGATCGGCCAGCGCTTGTCGCCGTCCATCTCCGCGCCCACGGTCATCCCGACATCGGCGGCCTCGCCTTCGACCACCGTTTGCGCCGCGGAAACCGGCGTGCCGCGCTTCCAGCGCTTGACCATCCGCGGATAGCCCGAGGTGGTCATGCTGCCTTCGCCGAAATCGGTCGCGACGAGCAGGTTGTCGGCATCTTCCCAGGTGACGCTGCTCTTGGCGAGCGGCAGGCTGAAGCCGTCCTTGACGAACTTGCCCGTCGTGCGATCCCATTCGCGGACGATATCGGCGTCGGTGCCGCCGGGGCTCAGCGAGACGAGGCAGCGCGTGTAGGCGGGAGCGAGGCAGTCGGCGCCGTGCCAGACCCAGCTTTGTTTCTCGACCTTGCCGAGCGCATCGACATCGATCAGCGTCTGCCATACCGGCTTGCCGGCGAGATACGCGTCGAGCGGGCTTTGCCGCCACAGCCCGCGCGGGTTGGCGGCATCGCGCCAGAAATTGGTGATCATGTCGCCCATCATCTCGCCGGGCATCGCGATCTGGCGGTCGTCGTCGAGAATGGCGCGAGCGCGCTGACGGTCGGCCTCGAAGCCCGGGCGCGACCGGATCGCCTTGTCGGTCGCCTCATTCTGCTTGCGCACCCAGTCGAGCGGCTTCTTGCCCTCGATATCCTCAAGCCAGCGATAGGGATCGGCGGGCTCGGGCGCGGCGACCTTCGGCGCCTCTTCCTCGTCGTCCTGCGCTGCGGCGATTGCCGAAAACGAACAGCAAAGGGCCAGCCCGGCAAGCGCGGCGCGGATCATCGTCATCTCCCTGTTACCGGCATCCGCCGACCTGTCCCCGCGTGCTAGCACCGCGACGCGGGGGAAGGGAAGGGCTGCGCGATCCGGACCTTACTGGTCGATGATGATCGTGCCCGGATGGTGCTTGTCGAGGTGGCGCTTGATGATCTTGAGGTTGCGCGTGTTCGAACGGAACAGGAAGTCGAAGGCGTCGCCGACGAGCGGGATCGCGCCCAGCGCCGTATCGATGCCGAGATTGCCCGCCATGCGCCAGATCTGCCATTTGGACATGCCGAGGTTGCGCGCTTCCCAGATCAGATAGGCGCCCATGATCGCCGTGATCACATCGCCGACGACGGGGACAAGACCGACGATCGCGTCGAGCCCGACCGGGCGGTTGATGCCGGGGATGACGAAGCTGCGTTCGAGCAGCAGTTCCAGCGTCTCGACGCGCTTGCGGAGCGCCGCCGGATCGTTGCGGTTCTGGATCAGGGCATCGAAGATCGCGTCGGGATTGGGGGGCGAAGGGGCCATCCGGGTCCTTTCAGGAAGCGCACGAAACTGTGCGCCATGCATTTAGTTGGGTTTCGCGATCAGATGATTCAATGGGTGCTGTGCGCGGCCGTTGGCGCGGAGGCCCGTCAGCCGCTGCGACGCGACCGACCAGCGGAGCGGCGTCGCAAGCGGAATGAACGGCGTATAGCGGGCAAGGACGGCCTCGGCCTCGCCGACCTGCTGCGCGCGCTGGCCGAAATCGATGTTCGCGGTCGCCTGATCGATCAGGTCCTGCGCCTCGCGGTTGCACAGCGTGTCGCGGCGGCACGACAGGCGGCGGAGGCCCCACAGCGCATCGTCGTTGGGCATCACTTCGTCGATCAGCTTGAGATCGGCGGCGGCATCGAGACCGACGCGGCGGCTTTCGATCCCCAGCCGCGCAAAATCGGCGGCGATATAGGCAAAGAGGATTCGTCCGCCGGGCGAATCGGGAAGCGCGATGCGCAGCGGCGCAATTTCGCGTCCCGCACCGCGCCACGCATCGACGACCCGCTTCGCCTGAATGAGGCGCGAGGCGTCGTCATAGTCGTTCCAGCCGGGGACGAGCGGCGCCGGCCCGCCATCGCGGGCATAGAGCGCGGGGCGCAACGTCACCTGCGGTTGCCATTCGGCGAGGCCGAACGCTTCCACCAGCCGGTCGCGCCGGATCGCCCGCGACAGCGCTTCGCGGTTGACGTCGGTGGTCAGGAAGCCGTCCGCGTGGAGAAAGGTCAGGCCGAAAAGCCCGGGCACGGGGTCGACGACGAGGCGCGAGCGCCCGATGTTCGAGGCGACGAAATAGGGGAGGGTCGAAAAGCGGCCACCGACGACGCCGTCGGCATAGCCGTTTTTGAACCGCGCCAGCGCGCCCTCGGGCGAGGTGCCGACGAGTTCGATCGACGCGGCGGGATCGTTGGCGGCAGCTTCCGCTTCCTCCGGATCCTCGGCGAGCGGGTCGGGGACGGGCGAAAGCAGGACCGCGCGGCCGATCCGGTGCGGCCGCATCGGACCCCAGCCCTTGCCCTTGCTGACGATCGCCATCGACGGTTGGGCCAGCAGTTCGAGCATCGCCGGCTGGGGCACCTTCAGCCGGATTTCGATGACCGTGTCGGTCATCGCCCGGATCGTCTCGATCTCCGGGAAATCGTCCTTGAGCATGTGGCGGCTGCGCGCCGCGAGATAGGAACGCAGGATGGCCGCGACCTCTTCGGCGGCCACCTTGCGGCCGTCGGCCCATTTGGCTTCGCGGAGGCGGAAGATATAGCTGCGCCCGTCGCCGGTGACCGTCCAGCGATCGGCAAGACCGGTATCGATCTGCCCTTCGCCGTCATAGCTGACGAGGCCCTGCGATGTCGCATCGAGCAGCGCGGCATTGCCGGCGGACAATTCGCCGTTGACCGGATTGGCGGCCGCGCTCAGCGGCCCGATCGCGGCGATTTTCACCGGGCCGCGATCGCCGAAAAGGCCGCAACTGGTCAGCGTGAGAGCGAACAGGGTCGCGGCAGCGGTCAGGCGGCCGCGACGTCGTGCGATCATTGCTGCGGTGGGGTGACTGTCTCTTTCCGGCGGCATCGGCGCCATCATAATGATAAGCGGCAAAACCGGAAGGGACATCGCGGCCGCTCAAGGAATATCGTCCACCGCGACGTCTAACGGTCGAACCGTCGTTCGCTTTTTCGCCAGCAAAGGATCGCCGATGAAGACCTATCACGGAAGCTGCCACTGCGGCCGCGTCGCCTTCGAGGCCGACATGGATTTCGAAGGCAGCAGCAAATGCAATTGCACCTATTGCTGGAAACAGCGCAACTGGAACGTCGCGACGATGAAGCCGGACCAGTTTCGCCTGCTGAAGGGCGAGGAAGATCTGGGCGACTATGCGCGGAGCGGCGAAGGGTTCGAAACGCATCATCGCTTTTGCCGCCATTGCGGGACCGCAACGCACGGCCATGGCCGCATCGACGCGATGGGCGGCGATTATGTCGGGGTGCGCATTGCGGCGCTCGACGACCTGCCGGTCGAGGAGTTGCTCGCGGCGCCGGTGACCTATTGCGACGGGCTCCACGACAATTGGTGGAACCCGCCCGCCGAAATCCGGCATCTTTAATCCGGCACCTTTGATCCGCGCTATTGCGGGGCAAGCGGACGCGTGATTTCGGCATCGCCATAGGCCGCGGCGAGCTTGTCTCCCTTGGCATAGTCGATCAGCAGGCGGAAATAGCCCGGCGTATAGCGGGTCGACACGCGCGATCCGTCGTCTTTGGCCTCGAACTCGGTCATGCCATGTTCGGCCTTGGGAAAGACGGCGAGGGTGATCGGCTGGCCGTCGGCGATCAGCGTCTTGATGCGCCGGGCGGTTTCGCCGGCCGGGGCGTCGATGTCCATGCCGCCGATCGCCCAGAGCTGCGGTACGTTGACCGCGCGAAGCGTCGGCATCGGGTCGTAATGGAGCGGCGTTCCGAAGCGATAGGCTTGCCCCTTGGTCCGAATTTCCTCGGCGGTCATGCCGAGGATGATATGGGTGAAATTGCCGTAGACATCCTTGTACCACGGCTCGTTCCGGTAGCGGTCCCGGACGGCGTCGAGCTCCTCGATCCCCTCGCGCATGCCGCTGGCGAAAATGCGCGTCGTCGCGGCGCCGATTTCCTGCGCTTTCGCGATCACGTCGGGACCATAACCCTTCAGCCCCATCTGGAAGGCGATCGCCTCGCGATCCTCGTCGGCGACCGATACCGCCAGCCCGAAGCTGACGATCAGGAAATCGACATTCGTGCGCGTCGCCGCGAGCGGCGCGATCCAGCCGCCCTGGCTCGGGCCCTGAAAGCCGAAGCGTGTGCCGCGGGTGCCCGCCATGCGCCGCGCCTCGGCGAGCGCCGCGACGGCATCGTCGGCGAGCGTCGAAAAGACCTGCGTATATTTGTCGCCCGACGCTCCGGTGCCGCGCTTGTCGTAAACGAACGCGCCGACTCCGGCGGCGGGCAGCATCCGCTGCAGCGGATTCGTGTCGCGCGCGGAGGTGAATTCGGCGCCGTGAAGCAGGACGACGATCGGCACCGGGCCTTCGCCCGGCGGCAGGATAAGCCGCCCGACGAGGCGGGTATCGTGGCTGGTGAAGCTGGTTTCGCGCGTCTGGAGCGCAATGCGCTGCGCATCCTGTTCACCGAACGCCATGCGGTTCGCCGCGCAATCGAAGCGCACCTGGAACCCATCGGGCCGGCCGGTCCAGCCGGCGGTGCTCGTCCAGCGGTCGCCGTCGCGCTTCAACTCGCCGCTGCTGCCGTCGATGTTGCGCCAGCGCAGCGCATCTTCGTTCGCCGCTGCGATATCGACGATGCCGCCGTCCGCCAGCCGATACACGCCCGCGCCGCATTCGGCTTCGCCCGCTACAGCCGGGGTTGCGATCACCGAAGCCGGGAGCAGAAAGGCGCAAAGCCATTTGCCCGCAATCGTGCGGCGGGGACGTCCGGAACTTTCGAAAATCGGCATGGCGTTCCTTGCCTGAGAGATGCGGAGGGTAAGGCGAAGAAGATGTGATTCTGCATCCTAGCGACAAAGCTGGTACGGCCAAGGCCGAAGGCAATGCTTTTGTCCGCAACATTCTGGAAAGGCAGGACTATGACGGAATCCGTCCGCTCGGTGGCGATGGACGTCGACCTTTCGGCGCTCCGTCACAACCTCGCCGTTGTGCGCGAACTTTCGCAAGATCGCGAAGTGATCGCCTCGATCAAGGCCAATGCCTATGGCTTCGGCGCCGTGGGTGTGAGCCGGGCGCTGGTCGATGCCGGGGTGCGCAAGCTGTGGACCGGCAATGTCGACGAAGCGATTGCGCTGCGCGATGCCGGGATCGATGCGGAAATCCTGCTTTTCGGCGGCATCGAGCCGCAGCAGGTCGCCGACGTGCTGCGCCATGACTTCCAGCCGACGATCTTCGACGAGGTCGGGCTGGACATGCTGGCGGCGGCCGGAACAGCGGCGGGGCGCCGGGTACCGGTGTGGGTCAAGATCGACGCGGGGCTCGGACGCTTCGGGGTCGCGCTCGGCGAGGCCGCAGACTTCGTCGAGCAGGTCGCGCGGCGGGACGGCATCGACCTGCGCGGCGTCTATTCGCATCTTCCCTTCGGTTCGGCCGATGGCGCGAACTGGGCGAGCGAACGGAGCGCGCGGTTCAATGCCGTGATCGACGACCTCGGCGCGCGCGGCGTCGCGATTCCGATGACACAGCTCTGGGGCAGTTCGGGCGTCCTCGCGGGCCTTCCCGATGCATCGAGCGCCGTTTGCGTCGGCCATGCGCTCTTCGGGCTCAGCCCGCTGGAGGCAGGAGTAGGCGTGCATTCCGAACTCCGGCCGCTGATCCGGTCGCTGTCGGCGCCGATCCTGCAGGTCGGCGGCTCGGGGGCCGAAGGCGGCGGCTATGGCGCGGGCGGCAACGGCTTGGCCGCGACGCTCGGTATCGGGCTCGCCGACGGCATCGCGAAGGCGAAGCATGGCCAAGCCGAGGTGATCATCGGCGGACGCCGCGTTCCGGTCCGGGGCTTCACGCTGGAATATCTGATGGTCGACGCCAGCGATGTCGCGTCGGCCGAACCGTTCGATGCCGCGCTGATCATCGGCACGGCGGGTGACGCCAGTGTCACGCTCGACGACTGGGCCAAATGGACCGGCGTTTCGCCGCTCGAAGTGATGATGGCGCTCTCCGACCGAATGCCGGTTCGCTACGTCGACGCGCTGGAAGGCTAGGAGGCCGCGATTTCGCGCCTGACTGGTGCGGACGGCGGGACTGGAATCCGGGCCAAGGCAACCAGATTTTCATTTGTTGCTGCTTTAGCTGCGTCCGACTGGCTGGTGGTCGCGACTGCGAGCACCGCCATTCTCCGGATGGGGCAGGGAAGCAGAAATCACATGATTGCGAGGATCGAGGGGGTAGCGACAAAAATCGAGGCCTTCTTTTCGTCGAACGCCAATGTCTATTCGCCTGCCTATCTTGCGGGTGCCCTTGTGATTGCATCCTTGTTGTGGGTCGCAAGGCCGAAATCCGAGGGTTTGTTCACCTTCCTGTTCCCCGTGCACGCCTATCGTCACGCCTCGACCAAAGTCGATGCCAAGCTTCTGATCTTCAACATGTTGTTCCTCGGCCTGGGTTTCCTGCCGACGATCGCCTTGGCGCCCATCTTCGCTTATGGCCTGAGCGGGCTGTTTCCAGGTCCGGTTCACGAAACCGGGCTGCTATTGGGTGCGGTGGTCGCGGTGCTGCTGATCGCGGGCGAGGATTTTGGCCGCTACCTGTGTCACTATGCGCACCATAAGAGCGAGATCTTCTGGCCTTTTCACGCGGTCCATCATTCGGCGGAAACGCTGACTCCGCTGACCTATATGCGCGCGCATCCGGTTTATTATCTCGTGCAGCAGGTGCTCATGGCCGCACTCATCGGCGGCGTACAGGCGTTGGCGATTGTCGTCCTTGTCGGGAAGATTGAAGCGTGGGTGTATCTGGCCGGTTCATTGGTCTCGACCGCCTATTTTATCGCCGGCGCGCATCTTCGGCACAGCCACATCTGGCTCAGCTATGGGCCGCTGGTCGAACATGTCCTGATTTCGCCGGCGCAGCACCAGGTTCACCACTCCACCGCGCCGCAGCATCGTGACAGGAATTTTGGCGAGATTTTCGCGCTTTGGGATTGGGCATTCGGCACGCTGTACGTGACACGCGGGCGCGAGGAGTTGAATTTCGGCCTGTCGGATGAAGCCGGAACGCTGCTTGCGCAGCCCCATACGTCGTTACGCCTTGCGCTGCTGAAGCCATTTTGGGAATCGGGGAGTGTCCTATGTCGACGTCTGTCGCTGCTTCGCTTGCGATCGGCGAACGAACCTGTCCGGCCGATGATCGGGAACGACTGACCGAACTCGACGCGATGCGCGGTTGCGCGGCGCTGCTCGTTCTGGGTTATCATATCTGGACCGAGTTCGGCGTTATGCCGATTTTCGGGCGGGCGTATCTCGCGGTTGATTTCTTCTTCATGCTGTCGGGTTTCGTGATGGCGCGGACCTACGAGGCGCGGCTGCAGGACGGCCGGATCGGCGCACGGCTATTCCTTGCGGCGCGCTATCGACGGCTGTGGGCACCGATCGCCGCCGGTACGGTCGTCGGATGGCTGTTTCTCGTGCTCAGCGGCAATGCGCCGTCGATGCTCGCCGTTGTGGCGGGACTGACGATGATGCCCTTTCTCGGGCTTGAAAAACCCTATTTGCTGAACCGGCCGGCCTGGTCGATCTTTTTCGAACTCGCAGCGAACGCCGTCCATGCCGTGCTGCTGAGCAGGATCGGCGTTCGCGCCCTGCTCGCGATCGCGCTGATTTCCGCCATCGTGCTCGGTCTTTACTGCATGGATTTCGGCGCGATCACGGTCGGATTTCGATCAGTCGACTTCTGGGCCGGAATGCCGCGCGTTCTGATGGCCTATTGCCTGGGTGTCGCGCTGTGGCGCTTGCGGCTGTCTTCGCGGTTTCCTCCGGGGGCCGCGACCCTGCTTCTGGTCGCCGTGCTGTTATTCGTGCCGCGCGGATTGGGATGGGATATGGCCTTTGTGCTGCTGTTATGTCCGGTTCTGATCCTTGTCGGGGCGCAGCCCTTCGGGGGCCGCCCGGCGGCATTGCTCGGGGCGCTGTCCTTTCCGCTCTATGCTGTGCATTTTCCGGTGCTCCAGATGGCGATGCTCTATGGGTTCGGGCCCTTGGCAGCGGCGGGCGGGGCGATCGCGCTTGCACTGCTCGTCGGCGTCGTCGTCGACCGGCGGTTGATCCAGTCGGTGCAATCTGCACGATAAAGCCTTGATCTGGTGCGGACGGCGGGACTTGAACCCGCATGACACTAGGCCGGCAGATTTTAAGTCTGCTGCGTCTACCGATTTCGCCACGTCCGCATACCATCGCCCGTCAAGCGGATGGCCGTGAAGAGGTCAAGCGGTGTTTGGCGCTTCACCGCGCCGCTTCTGTCGGTTAGACACCGGCGCCATGGAAACAGTCCTCAGCATTTCCGGTCTCGGAAAGACATATAAGAGCGGCCATCAGGCGCTCGCGGGCGTCGATCTCGATATCGCGAAGGGAGAGATTTTCGCGCTGCTCGGCCCGAACGGGGCAGGCAAGACGACGCTGATCAGCATCGTTTGCGGGATCGTCACGCCCAGCGCCGGAACGGTGACCGTCGCCGGGCATGACCATGCCCGCGATTATCGCGCCGCGCGGACGATGATCGGGCTGGTGCCGCAGGAACTGCACACCGACGCGTTCGAGACGGTGATGGCGACGGTGACTTTCTCGCGCGGGCTGTTCGGCAAGCCGCGCGATCCCGCTTTCATCGAGCAGTTGCTGCGCGACCTGTCGCTGTGGGACAAGCGCGGGTCGAAGATCATGGAATTGTCGGGCGGGATGAAGCGCCGCGTGATGATTGCCAAGGCGCTCAGCCACGAGCCCGAAATCCTGTTCCTCGACGAGCCGACCGCCGGCGTCGACGTCGAACTGCGCCGCGACATGTGGAATATGGTCCGCGGGCTGCGCGAGCGCGGCGTCACGATCATCCTGACCACCCATTATATCGAGGAGGCCGAGGAAATGGCCGACCGCGTCGGGGTGATCAGCAAGGGGCGGCTGATCCTCGTCGAAGAGAAGAATGCGCTGATCAAGAAGCTTGGCCGCAAGACGCTGACGCTCAACCTCGCCGAGCCGCTGGATGCGGTTCCCGCCGACCTGGCGCAGTGGAACCTCGCGCTCGCGGGGGAGGGGCATGAGCTCGTCTATGAATTCGACAGCCAGGCCGAGGCGACGGGGGTTCCCTCGCTGCTGCGGCGGATGAGCGACCTTGGCATCCAGTTCAAGGACCTCAATACGAAGCAAAGCTCGCTCGAGGATATTTTCGTCGGGCTGGTGCACGAGACCAAAGCGGAGCAAGCGGCATGATTTCCAATTTTCGCGGCATCCGCGCGATCTATCAGTTCGAAATGGCGCGTTTCGGCCGGACCTTCTGGACCAGCCTGATGCTGCCGGTGATCACCACCGCGCTCTATTTCGTCGTCTTCGGCTCGGCGATCGGCAGCCGGATGACCGAGGTCAGCAATGTCCCCTATGGCGCGTTCATCGTGCCGGGCCTCATGATGCTCACGATGTTCACCGAAAGCATCAGCAACGCCAGCTTCGGGATCTATATGCCGAAATGGACCGGGACGATCTATGAGATGCTGTCGGCGCCGATGTCGCCGCTCGAATTGCTGGTCGCCTATGTCGGCGCCGCGGCGACGAAATCGGTGATCATCGGCGCGATCATCTTCGCGACCGCGCATCTCTTCGTCGATGTCCAGATCGCGCACCCGCTGCTGATGGCGGCGTTCATGGTCCTGATGGCGGTTACCTTCTGCCTGTTCGGCTTCATCATCGGCATCTGGGCGCAGAGCTTCGAGCAGCTTCAGGTGATCCCGATGCTCGTCATCTACCCGCTGACCTTTTTGGGCGGCGCTTTCTATTCGCTCGACATGCTGCCGGCGGCGTGGCGGACGATCACGCTGTTCAATCCGGTGGTCTATCTGATCAGCGGGTTTCGCTGGACCTTCTTCGGGCAGGGCGACGTCGGGATCGGCGTCAGCATGGGCGCGGTTTCGCTGTTCCTCGCGCTGTGCCTCGCGGTGATCTTCTGGATGTTCCGGACGGGATACCGGCTGAAGAACTGAGTTTTTCAATTGCCGTCATTGCGAGCGCAGCGAAGCAATCTCCAGTTCGACAGCTGGAGATTGCTTCGCTGCGCTCACAATGACGTTGGGGGCCGCGACCTCAGTCGTTCAGCCGCTCGCGCATTTCCTTGCCGGGCTTGAAATAGGGCACCGCCTTGGCCTTCACCGCGACGGGTGCGCCCGTGCGCGGGTTGCGGCCGGTGCGCGATTCGCGGCTGCGGGTCGAAAACGCCCCGAATCCGCGCAGTTCGACGCGACCGCCAGAGGCGAGTTGATCGACGATCGAGTCGAAAAAGGCATCGACGATGCGCTCGACCTCCTCAAGGCGCAGGTCGCTGTTTTCGCTTGCGATCTTTTGAACCAGTTCCGACCGGATCATGAGCTTCCCCTAATTATCACGCACCCCGCGGATGCAGGCTATCCGGTCGTTGCCGGCTTGCTTGCGTGAGACCCCTCCCAACGCGGTGCGGAGACTATCATGAATCATTATCCGGTCAAAATATATCGCGGCAGCAAAAAGGCCCGCAGAGGGACACTCTGCGGGCCTTTTGTTTCGCCTGACGGCGGCAGGAGGATCAGTCCTTCTTGCCGGCCTTCAGCGCCTCGCCGAGGATGTCGCCAAGCGACGCACCCGAGTCCGACGAACCGTACTGTGCAACGGCTTCCTTCTCTTCGGCGATCTGCATCGCCTTGACCGAGAAGTTCGGCTTTTTCGAGCGGTCGAAACCGATGACCATCGCATCGAACTTCTGGCCGACCTGATAGCGTTCGGCGCGCTGTTCGTCGCGGTCGCGGCCAAGGTCGGCGCGCTTGATGAAGCCGGTCGCACCGTCTTCGCCGGCCTGAACTTCGAGGCCGTTGTCGCGGACTTCGAGGACCGAGACGGTGACGATGTCGTTCTTCTTCAGCGAACCGGCTGCGGCAACGCCGCCGCCAACGGCCGGAGCACCCTTTTCAAGCTGCTTGATGCCGAGGCTGATGCGTTCCTTCTCGACGTCGACGTCGAGAATGACGACCTGCACATTCTCGCCCTTGCGGTGGAGGTGCAGCGCTTCTTCGCCCGAGATGCCCCACGCGATGTCCGACATGTGGACCATGCCGTCGACGTCGCCGGGCAGGCCGATGAACAGGCCGAATTCGGTCGCGTTCTTGACTTCGCCTTCGACGACCGAGCCAACCGGATGTTCTTCGGCGAACGCACCCCAGGGGTTCGACTGGGCCTGCTTGAGGCCGAGCGAGATGCGGCGCTTGTCGCTGTCGACTTCGAGGACGATGACGTCGACTTCCTGGCTGGTCGAAACGATCTTGCCGGGGTGGACGTTCTTCTTGACCCACGACATTTCGCTGACGTGGACCAGGCCTTCGATGCCGGGTTCGAGTTCGACGAACGCACCGTAATCGGTGATGTTCGTGACGGTGCCCGACAGCTTCGCACCGACGGGGTACTTGGCGGCGACGCCTTCCCACGGATCGCTTTCGAGCTGCTTCATGCCGAGGCTGATGCGCTGCGTGTCGCGGTTGATGCGGATGATCTGGACGCGGACGGTGTCACCGATGTTGATGACTTCGCTCGGGTGGTTGACGCGCTTGTAGCTCATGTCGGTGACATGGAGCAGGCCGTCGATGCCGCCGAGGTCGACGAACGCACCGTAATCGGTGATGTTCTTGACCGCGCCTTCGATGATCTGGCCTTCTTCGAGGTTCTGGATCAGGCCCGAACGCTGTTCGGCGCGCGTTTCCTCGAGGATGGCGCGGCGCGACACGACGATGTTGCCGCGGCGGCGATCCATCTTGAGGATCTGGAAGGGCTGCGGCAGGTCCATGAGCGGGCCGACGTCGCGCACGGGGCGGATATCGACTTGCGAACCCGGAAGGAACGCCACGGCGCCGCCGAGGTCGACGGTGAAGCCGCCCTTGACGCGGCCGAAGATGACGCCTTCGACGCGGGCTTCCTTGTTGAATTCTTCTTCCAGGCGGTCCCAGGCGGCTTCGCGGCGAGCACGGTCGCGCGACAGCATGGTTTCGCCATTGGCGTTTTCGACGCGGTCGACATAGACTTCGACTTCGTCGCCGACGTTGAGGTCGGCCTTCTGGCCCGGCATCGCGAATTCGCGAAGCGGCACGCGGCCTTCGCTCTTCAGGCCGATGTCGATCACTGCCAGGTCGTTTTCGATCGCGGTTACGGTGCCCTTGACGACGCGGCCTTCAAAGCCGCCGTCGGCACCACCAAGCGATTCATCGAGCATCGCGGCGAAATCGTCGCGCGTCGGGAAAGCCGTAGTGGCCATGGTTGTTCTTCCTTACTTCATTGTTCCGGCCAAGCGGTTGGGTCCGCTGGTCTTGTGGCCGATCCGTCCTGCCCGCCGGATGCGATGCAGAACATCCGCGAAGCGGCACGAAAGCGAAGCACGGGCAAAGCAAAATGGGCGCGACGGGTGAACCCCATCACGCCCGACGCTCAGGTGGAGCGGCGGCCTGTCCGTGCCTCAACCAGCGTTATCGCCCGTTGGACGGCGTCGCCTATAGTCAAATCGCCCGTATCGAGCAAGTCCGCATCGGCGGCACGCAGCAGCGGCGCATCGGCGCGCCCGGTATCGCGTGCGTCGCGCGCATGGATGTCGGCGAGCACGGCATCATAGGTTACGTTGACGCCGCGCTTCTGCATCTCGGCGAAGCGGCGCTGCGCGCGAACTTCGGGGCTTGCGGTAACGAACAGCTTGGCGTCGGCGTGCGGCGCGATGACGGTGCCGATATCGCGGCCGTCGAGCACGGCGCCGCCGGGCTGGTTCGCGAAATCGACCTGGCGCTGGAACAGCGCGGCGCGCACCGCCGGGTGCACCGATACCCGGCTGGCGAGGCCGCCGGTCGTTTCATAACGCAGCGCCGGATCGCCCAGCAGGCTGTCGGGAAAATCGCAGGCGGCGAGCGCGTCTGCGGCATCATCGGCGTCGCCATGATTGAGCTGCGTCTGATAGCCGACGGCCCGATAGAGCAATCCTGTGTCGAGCACGGGCACGCCGAAATGCTCGGCGAGCGCTTTGGTGATCGTGCCTTTTCCCGATGCGGTCGGGCCGTCGACGGCAATGATCATCAGTCGATCTGGAACGCGTCGATGCGCGCGCTCATCAGTCTGCTGTCCGGGCCGAACAGCAATTTGAACCAGCCGCCATTGGCGAACGAACCTTCGCATGAGGCGATGCCGTTGCCTTGCCCTGCCTTGCCGGGTTCGAGGCAGTCGACCGGAATCTCGGGCAGAAAGGCGCGCACCTTCGCCAGTACCGCGCTGCGGGTGCGGGCGGGGCCGATCCCGAGCGCCGGAATGTCGCGGGCGCCGAGCGCCTTCGCATCGACGATCTTGATCGCAAGGATGTCGCCGGCGAAGATATGGACGACGCCGTCGGGGTCTTCCCACTCGCAGGCGAGGCCGTCATCGTCGCAGGAATCGCCGTTGGTCAGCCGCCCGATCGCTTGCGGCGTGCTGGGCAGGTTGAGCGGATAGCGCGAGAAGCTCGCGTCGGCGCGATCGAACGGGTCGGCAAGGCGCTCGTCGGCATGCGCCGGGCTCGCAAAAGCGCTGGCGAACAGCGCGAGGGTGAGGGCGGCGGGCATGATCTTCATCGCATCGGGTTCCTTGGTCGTTGCATCCGGCCGCAGCTTGCCTCGTCATGGTGACGGTGTCGATGACATTGATCACACACGAGATTTTGTACGGAGCCGGCGCTCATGGTGCGCCGGCGGCCCCTTGCAATCCTGCGAGCAGCACCTCGAAATCGGGAAAGCTGGTTGCGACAGGGGCCATGTCGTCGACCGTTACCGGCGTGGTGCTGACCAGACCCGCGATGGCAAAGCTCATGCAAATGCGGTGATCGAGATGACCGGCGATGGTTGCGCCGCCGGGCAGCGGGTCGCCGCCGGTGCCGTCGATGATCAGCCCGTCCTCGCTTTCCTCGACGCGCGCGCCGATCGCCTTGAGACCCGTCGCCATTACCGCCAGCCGGTCGCTTTCCTTGACGCGCAATTCGTCGAGGCCGGTCGTGACGGTGCGTCCTTCGGCAAGAGCGGCGGCGACGAACAGGATCGGGAATTCGTCGATCATGCTGGGGGCTACGGCGGGATCGACGTCGATGCCCTTGAGTGCGCTGTGGCGGACGCGGAGATCGGCGACGGGTTCGCCGCCGACGTCGCGGGCATCGAGCAGTTCGATGTCCCCGCCCATCGCCTGCAGCACCTCGATCAGCCCGGCGCGCGTCGGGTTGAGGCCGACATTGGCGACGGTGATATCCGAACCGGGCACGATCAGCGCCGCGACGATGAAAAATGCCGCGGACGAGGGATCGCCGGGAACGACGATCGTCTGCGGTTTCAGTTCGGCCTCGCCAACGATGCGGATATGGCGCGTACCGTCGGCGTCGGTTTCGACTGCAAGGTCGGCGCCGAAGCCGCGCAGCATGCGCTCGCTATGGTCGCGCGTCGGCACCGGCTCGATCACCTCGGTGACGCCGGGGGTGTTGAGCCCGGCGAGCAGCACCGCGCTCTTCACCTGCGCCGACGCCATCGGCAGGCGGTAGGCGAGGGGAATGGCAGGCGCGAGGCCGCGCACCATCAGTGGCAGGCGGCCGCCCGGCGAGGCGTCGATGTCGGCGCCCATCTGCGAGAGCGGCTCGATGACGCGCCCCATCGGGCGCCCCGACAGGCTGGCGTCGCCGGTGAAGGTCGCGGTGATCGGGTGGCTGGCGACAAGCCCCATCAGCAGCCGCGTCGAGGTGCCGCTGTTCCCCATGTCGAGCGCCTCGCGCGGCTGGAGCAGCCCGCCGACGCCGACGCCATGGATACGCCATTCGCCATCGTCGCGGCGTTCGATGCCCGCTCCCATCGCGCGCATTGCGGCGGCGGTGGCGAGAACGTCATGCCCCTCCAGCAGACCGGTGACCCGGCTTTCGCCGATGGCCAGCGCCGACAACATCAGCGCGCGGTGCGAAATGCTCTTGTCGCCCGGAATCGCGATCCTGCCTTGGAGCGGAACGGAAGCGGAAAAGCTGCGCGGCGAGGCGTTTTGATCGGTCATGACGAGCGGCTTTTGACAGCGGCCTTGCAATCTGGCAAGGCGCACGCCGATTTGACGGATAGCTATTCAGCTAGCGTCGCTTTTCCGATATTTATATCCAGTTTCCAGAAGGTTATGAGGCGTTTATGGTGAAGGCTGAATGGGGCACGAAGCGTAGCTGCCCGAAATGCGCCACGCGATTCTATGATTTGACCAAGGATGATCCGGTAAGCTGCATCAACTGCGGCTATGCCTGGATCCCGGAATCGGTTCTGAAGTCGAAGCAGCCGATGCCGTTCGAAGAAGTCGAGAAGCCCGGCAAGGTCGTCAAGGAAGAAGGCGTCGACGAGGATCTGGATCTGGACGTCGATGTCGACGAGGACAGCGATTCGCCGGACAATGACGTCGACCTCGGCGGCGACGACGATCTGGGCGTCGCCACGGCTGACGACGACGACGACGAAAGCTGATTTTTTGGTGAGGGGCCAAAAAAGCATCGCAGGATGCATTTGGCCCCTTGCATAACGGACGTGCGCTGGTAAAGGCGGCGTCCCGGTCGCACCACCCAGGGCGACCCGCAAAATGGCACGGGGCCTTAGCTCAGCTGGGAGAGCGCTACAATGGCATTGTAGAGGTCAGCGGTTCGATCCCGCTAGGCTCCACCATTTTTAGATATCGGCGCCGGAGCGCCGTTTCTCCCATAATTATCCGGCCGTTGCCTCGCTGGTCTGCCGCCCGGCATTTCCCTCTTGCGCAACGCGCGCGCACTGCCCACATTCCTTCTATCGTCAACAAGCGAAAGGAGGTGGTCGAATGTCTCATTGTCCAGTGCCCGGTGCGGCAGGAATTACGAGCATGGCCTTCCTTGCGGGGGCCCGGCTGAGCTAAGCTGTCCGCGTCAGGCAAGACAATGGAAGGGTCGTCCGGGAGGGCGGCCCTTCATTGCATCGGGCGCAGGAAAGGGCGGTCGATCGCGGCGCACTGCTGTCATATTCCCCCAAGCCGTTCGAATTAGCCGCTGAACCGTTGCCCATCGGGTGGCCGGGCGGGATCGATCGGCGATGGCGTTCGTTGCTGTCCTTCACGGACCAGTTCCCCATGGAGGATATATGAACCTGCTCGGCAAGGCCGCGATTTCTGTCGCGGCAATTTCGATGATAGCGGCACCGGTGGCTGCGTCGGCCACAACCGCGATAGATGGCGCGCGCGCGACGTCGGCCGTGGACGGCCAGAACGAATTCGGCGGCAAGTCGAGCTGGCTGATCGGCCTCGCCGGTCTGATCGCCGGTATCATCGCGATCGGCTTCGTTGTCGACGACAACAAGAAAAACGATCCCGTCAGCCCCTGACAACGAAGATCGGGTAGCGATCCCGTAGAGGCGGCGTGGGTTACTGCGTCGCCTCTTCGGTTTCGAAAAGCGGCTCCAGCTTGATGGGATCCGCCAGCGAGATCCGGTCGAGGATCGACGCCGTATCGTCGCGTACTCTCAGCATCAGGCTGCGCAGGCGGCATTCCGCCTCGGGCAGGCAATTCTTGCAATGTTCGTGCGCATTGCGCGCGGCACAGGGAACAAGCGCGAGCGATCCGCGGGTGAGCCGCACAAGGTCGCCATAGCTGATATCGATCGGCGGCAAGGCGAGCTGATAGCCGCCGTCGCGGCCGCGCTGCGAAATCAGCAGCCCTTCGCGCGCCATTTCCGACAGGATCACCGTCAGGAATTTCGGCGGGATATTCTGCGCTTCCGCAATATCCGCAAGCTGGACCTGCCCCTTGCCCCAATGATCGGCAAGATGCTGAAAGGCACGGATCGTATAGCGGGTCTTCTGCGACAGCATGACCGTGGTACTGTGACATATTCAGCTTTAATTCAACCTGTCTGGATGAGATTTCGGCAAGAGTTGATGAAAATCACAGCGGGTGGCATCAGGGCGGAATAAGAGGGCCGCCTGTCGCCCGATCAGGGCAGCAATTTGGGGTGAAGCGGATGACACGCAAAATATTGGCAGTTCCGGCAGTTCTGGCAGCATGCATGCTCGCGGTCGCACCCGCGCAGGCACAGTTCGGCGGATTGCTCCGCAAGGTGACGACGCCGGCGCCGAAGCCGAGCGAAGACGATAATGGCGGTTGCCCCAAGGGCAAGAAGGGCAGCGGCATCGGCCGGAATATCCTCGGCAATGTCCTGAACGACGCCGTCGGCGACGTCGCGAGCAAAGCCGGTGTCTACAGCTATGTGCCGATCGCCGAGGTCAGCGGCACGCTGACCGATGCGATCGCCTGCCGGCTCGATCCGGGCGAACAGGTGCAAGCGGCCGCTGCGACCGAGGAGGTGACGCGCGGCGAAAAGGTTGGCGCAACCGCAAGCTGGACGAGCGAAACTCGCCCCGAAGTCAGCGGGTCATCGACGGTGGCGTCGATCAACACCGAGAAGGGCGGGCGCAAATGCATGAACGTCAATGATTTCGTCATCGTTGATGGCGAGGAGACGCAGGTCACCAAGCGCATGTGCAAGGGGCCGGACGATACGCGCTATGTCCTTGCGGCCTAAACTTTTCCGGCTGGCGCTGTCGGTCGTTGCGCTCGCGGGACTGACCGCCGCGACCGATATCGATCCCGCGAATCCGACCTGTCCGCTCAATCCGAACTGGTCGGCGAATCCGACCATGACGCTGAAGGTCGAGAAGCGCGGCCGCATGAAGGTGATGCTCGCCGAAGGCCGGATCGATTCCGGGCTGCCCGACCGGCTCTCCGCCGCGTTGAAGGCGAATCCCGACGTCGAGGAAATCTGGCTGCGTTCGCCGGGCGGCGATGCGCGCGCCGGAAATACGGCCGGCCGCATCATCCGCAGCAATCCGGGCATATTGACCCGGGTGCCGACCGGCTGGACCTGTTTCAGCGCGTGCAATTTCGTGTTCATGGGCGGCTTGCCGCGGGTCATCGATCCGGGCGGCGTTTTCATGGTCCATATGTTCACGCGCACCGGCGATCGGTCGACGATCGACATGAGCGTTGCGATGGGAACCGACGCGACGCGCGAACTGATCGGCGGCATCGAACAGGATTCGGCCCTGCTGGCGAGCGAGGACAATGATTTCCTGATCAAGATGGGGGTCTCGCGCAAATTGCTGACCGACGTCATGTATCAGCAGCAGGCGGTCGCGACCGCCGAAGACAAATCGACCCGCCGCTGTCTGACGCTCGACGAGGCCCTAAAATATGGCGTCACCTACGCACCCGAATGAGCAGGAATGCGGACAAGGTTGCATTCAGAAACGAATGACGTAGGCTGAGCCTCAAAATAGGAGAGGCTGCCATGAACGAGATGACGCACGACCACGCCAAATTCCGCTCGATGATCGACGGAACGCAGCAGGACTGGGACATCATCGCGCGCGAGCAAAAGGAATTCGCGCCGGGCAACGGCGCGCGCATCCTCGAGCATCTGAAGCTGCTCGGCGGCGATTATGGCGGCTTTCCGGTCGACCGGCTCGAGCATTGCCTGCAGACCGCGACGCGTGCCCACAGGGATGGCCGCGACGAGGAATATGTCGTGATGGCGCTGCTCCACGACATCGGCGACACGCTCGGCGCGTTCAACCACCCCGACGTCGCGGCGGCGATCCTCAAACCTTTCCTGTCAGAGGAAAATCTGTGGATCGTCCAGCACCATGGCATCTTCCAGGGCCATTATTTCTTCCACTATCTGGGGCTCGACCGCGACATGCGCGATCAGTTCCGCGATCATCCCTATTATGGCGCGTGCGCCGAATTCTGTGAAAAATATGACGCGCCGGCGTTCGATCCCGATTACGACAGCGAACCGCTGGAGTTTTTCGAACCGATGGTGAAGCGGCTCTGTTCCTATCCCAAGGCGAGCATCTACAAAAAGGTGATGGTCGAGGAAGCGGCGGAGTAAATCCCTCTGCACCTAACCAGATCGTCACCCCGGCGAAGGCCGGGGTCTCACCGTCGGCTTCATAAACCTGGGACGAGACCCCGGCCTTCGCCGGGGTGACGAGCATATCTAACCGAAGCTCACTTCCCCTTGAACGCGGTCTTGCGCTTTTCCTGGAAGGCCAGCACGCCTTCGACCGCGTCTTCGCTGTTGCCGGCGATAAACTGTCCCATCGCCTCGGCGTCGAGCGTTTCGGAGAAGCTCTGCGACAGCCCCGCGCGGAGGACTTTGCGCATCGTGCCGAGCGAGACCGTCGGTCCGGATGCGAGGCGCGCGGCAAGCGTCTTCGCTTCGGCGAGCAAGTCGGCGTCGTCGACGCATTTATAGACCATGCCCCAGTCGGCGGCCTGGTCGCCCGAAATCTTTTCGCCGAGCATCATCATCTGCAGCGCGCGCGGCACGCCGACGAGGCGCGGCAACAGCCACGACGAACCGCCGTCGGGGACGAGGCCGATGTTGACGAAGGCCTGGAGGAAATAGCCGCTCTTGCCGACGAGGGTGAAGTCGCCCGAGAGCGCAAAGCTGCAGCCGACGCCCGCCGCCGGACCGTTCACCGCGGTGACGACGGGAATGTCGAGATTGGCCAGCGCAAGCAGCATCGGGTTGTAATGGTTGCGGAGCGCCTTGCGGCTGTTCGCGCCGCCGCCGACCGCCGACGCCGTGCGGTCGCCGCCAAGGTCGGCGCCCGAGCAGAAGCCGCGCCCTTCACCGGTGATCAACAATGCGCGCGCGCCCAGCACCGGCAGATAATCGAGTGCTTCGCGGATTTCGTCTGCCATTGCGGGGGGCATCGAATTGAGGCGCTCGGGGCGGTTGAGCGTGAGCGTCGCGACATGGTCGGCGATATCGAGCTTGATCGTTTCGAAGGTCGGGGTGGTCATGGGGAAGAAATCCTCTCGGCTCTGCTTTGGTCTTTACCTTTACGTTCACGTAAAGTTGTGACCGATTTGCCGGACAAGCGCAAGAGGGATGGGGAGGGTATCGGCCGACGTTGACCGGTTGCGGACTCTTCCGTGGTGATCAATGCTAGGTCTATGGCAAGGAATTTGCCGAGACGCGGCGGCAGAATGTCTGATGCATGAACTGTGATTTGGAACTCCAACGGACGGGTAAGATTTCTTCGTTCCTAGATTTAGAGTCAATTTGAGGTCCTTGTCCCATCCCGTCAGCCCAATCACACCAAGACGGAATTGAGCGCTTGGCACAATAATATGCGCCGGGGTCGCCGGGCCGTTCTTTGGTGGGTCGTAGATGGGGTATTTTCACCCAGCGTTCGCACCAAGGGTGCTTTAGTTCTGCCAATCGGCGCCCGTTGAACGGGCGATCGGGTTGCCAATCGCAATATTCAAGACGCTCAGAATAAGATCCTGAAAATCCGTCAGGCACATTACAGAATCGCAAAAATGAAGCCTGCTCTAGCGCTGGGGCATCGCTGCGAGGTCCGCCAAGACCACCCTCATATTCCGCCGCACAAAACACCTTTGATGGGCGGATTTGGACCGCGGCTTTTTTGCAGTGCAGTTCACGATTTTTTCCAGTTCGCGAACAAACCTTTTGCCAGTTGGTCCAGATGGCGCACGAGGGATGCGATTGCGGGAATGAATCAAAATCCCGAACAGCTTCCGCTGAGCTATTGTAGAAAATCGAGGGAGTTCGGGTCGTTTCTGCCGACACGGTGAAGACCGTAAAGGTCATTGCAAGGATGGATACAAACGCTGTGCTGAATCGCCGCTGCATTTTATTTATCCCAACTGATGGGTTTCCCAATTCAGCCGCCTTATAGGATTTTAAATCTTAACGCCCCTTTCCACCCCAAAGCGGCTATCGGTGACTCGTCAAAAATCGTTGTCCTACAATGGTATGCCGTGCCAGCCTCGGGGCGGTTCTTTGATATCGCCGGCTGTCCGCGAACCGGGCTTGAAGCGACAAAGGAGACAGTTTCGACACGCCTGTGCGTATCCTTTGTCGCCTTAAAGCCGCAAAGGACACGGTTTCGATGCGTACGTGCGGGGCTTTTGAGGCTTCAAGCGCGCTATTCGGCCCCCAGCTTGCGAAAGCGCAGTTGGCCGTCGGTCCGGTGGAGGACCGTGCGGCCATCTTCGCCAGCTTTCAGGCACGCGCCGTCAAAGGCAACGACGCCCATATCATTGGGAATCAGGTTGACGTGCAGCTTGCCGCCGTCGGCATCGGTCAGCTCGTAGCGGGGGGCGGTAACGTCGTAGATCGGCTCGCGGACCTCGACCCAGCGCGGGATGCGCTTTTCGTCTTCGGGCAGCGTCCAGCCATAATCCTGCGTGTAATCCTCGACCGGATCGCCGCTGTCGAAGCCGATGGTGAAATCGACACCCGCGATGCCCCTGCCGTTCGGCCAACTGACGAACAGCGTCGGGATCGTACCGTCGACTTCGACCGGTTCGGCCTTTTCGAAAGCGGGCGGCACCGGCTTCGGCTCGGTAAACAGGCAGATGGCGTCGCCGCGCGCTTCCCACCGCCCCTCGGCGCGCTCGTCGAGCGCGCCCGCGGCGAGGATGTACTGGAAGCGGCCATCGTTCCGGATGAGCAGTCCACCGCCGACGTCGGGGCCTTCGGCGAGGCTGTATTCGCCGACGAAGGGCGAATCCTGCGCCGCGGCGGGCGCGGCGATCAGGGCGGCGGCGAGGAGCAGGGTGCGCATGGTGGCGATCATGCGGTCATTGGCGCAGGGACGCCAGCCCTTTCCACATCTCACGCCACCTGCTAACCGCCCGCGCCATGTCCAAGCACCCCGACCGCCGCACCTTTGCCATCATCTCGCACCCCGACGCGGGCAAGACGACGCTGACCGAGAAACTGCTCGTCGCGGGCGGCGCGATCCATATTGCGGGCGAGGTCAAGGCGCGTGGTGCGGCCCGCCGCGCGCGCTCCGACTGGATGAAGATCGAACAGCAGCGCGGGATTTCGGTCACCTCGTCGGTGATGACCTTCGAGCACGCTGGCCTCATCTTCAACCTGCTCGACACCCCGGGGCACGAGGATTTCAGCGAGGATACCTATCGTACGCTGACCGCGGTCGACAGCGCGGTGATGGTGATCGACGCCGCCAAGGGTATCGAGCCGCAGACGCTCAAGCTGTTCGAGGTGTGCCGTCTGCGCTCGGTGCCGATCATCACCTTCATCAACAAGGTCGACCGCGAGGGTCTGCCGCCGTTCGAGCTGCTCGACGAGGTCGCCGACCGGCTGGCGCTCGACGTTTGCCCGATGAACTGGCCTGCGGGCATGGGCGGACAGTTCGAAGGGATCTATGACCTCGCCGACCCGGCAATCATGCGACCGGGCGGCGACGCCTCGCGGATGTACGAGGGGCACCGCGCCAAAGTCTCGGGGCTTGATGACGCAGCGCTGGCGGCGGAGCTTTCGGAGCGCGCGCTCGCGCTGCTGAAGGAAGAAACCGAACTGGCGTCGGCCTGTTACGCGCCCTTCGATGCCGCCGCATACCGTAATGGCGACCTGACGCCCGTATATTTCGGGTCGGCGCTCAAGGAATTCGGCGTCGTCGACCTGCTTTCGGCGCTCGCCAACCACGCGCCGGGGCCGCAGCCGCAGCCCGCCGAACCTGAACCGGTGCGCCCGGACGACGACGCGGTGACCGGCTTCGTCTTCAAGGTTCAGGCGAACATGAACCCCGCGCACCGCGACCGCATCGCCTTCATGCGGCTCTGCTCGGGCAAGTTCGAGCGCGGCATGCGGCTGATGCAGGGCGGCACGGGCAAGGCGATCGCGATCAGCCGCCCGATGCTGTTCCTCGCGCAGGACCGCGAAATGGCCGAAGAGGCTTATCCCGGCGACATCATCGGAATCCCGAACCACGGCACGCTGCGCGTCGGCGATACGCTGTCCGAGCGCACCGACATCACGATCACCGGACTGCCGAACTTCGCGCCCGAAATCCTGCGCCGCGTCGCGCTCGTCGATCCGACGAAGACCAAGCAGCTCCGCAAGGCGCTCGACGACATGGCGGAGGAGGGGATCATCCAGGTCTTCTACCCCGAAATCGGCTCGAACATGATCGTCGGCGTCGTCGGCCAGTTGCAGCTCGAAGTGCTGATCAGCCGCCTCGACGCCGAATATAAGGTCGAGGCGAAGCTCGAGCAGTCGCCGTGGGACACCGCGCGCTGGATCGCTAGCGACGATGCCGCGGCGCTGAAGGCGTTTCAGGCCGACCATCGCGGCGCCAGCGCCACCGACCGCGATGGCGCGCCGGTGTTCATGGCGAAGGATGCGTGGGAGGTCGGCTATGTGACGCAGCGCCACCCTGCGATCCGCTTCACCGCGACAAAGGAACGCGTTTTCGCCGACGCGGGTTGATTGCCGCCCGCGTTTTCGCCACCATGACGCCGGTTTCGGCAAGGGTGGGGATATCGATGCGCGGATGGATTTTGGCGCTTGCCGCGATGGCAGGCACTATGCCGGGCGTGGCGGCGGCAGCGACGATCGAGTTGCCGATCGTCCCGGGCTTCTGGACCAACGACACCGAAAAATGCGCGAGCGTCCATCACGGCTATGTCTTCGACGGTTCGCGCTGGGGCGCGCTCTATTATTACGGGCCGGGCGGTACCATGGGCCCCGCGGCCGAGCTGGAGCCGATCACGCAGGCGCGCGCAGTGGCCGACGGGTTCACCCAGATGCAGTTCGGGGGCTATGACGGTGCCGGCTATTTCCGGATCAAGCCGGCCGGAATCGACCGGGCGCTTTATCGCGTCGGCGCGCCGTTCCGCGACGAAATCCAGGAGACCGACGAGACGCTGATGCGCTGCAGCCTGGCTTCGCTGTCGCCGAAGATGAAGGCCGCGATGCAGCGCTTCGCGCCCGCTGTCGTCAAATAAGGCTGAGCAGGTCGGCGGGCGCCGCGGCGGCGCCGTCCTCTTCGTCGTCGGTTTCACCCTCGAACTTGCTGAGCGTGACGCCGAGCAGGCGGATGCCCTGTTCGGTGGGCAGCATCGGCGCGAGGATCGCTTCGCCCGCAGCCAGCAGGCCCGCGCCGTCGAGGATGGGCGACGGGACCGATCTTGCCCGCGTGATCGTCCGGAAATCGGCGTAGCGCAGCTTCAGCGTCACCGTCCGCCCGCGCGCGCCCTTCTTCGCCGCGCGGTCCCAGACGACCGTGGAGACATGCGCGAGCGCCTCGCGAATTTCGGTGTCGGTGATCAGGTCGTTGAAGAAGGTGCGCTCGCCGCCCAGCGACTTCAAGGGCCGGTTCGACTTGACGCGGCGATGGTCGATCCCGCGCGCAAGACGATGGAGCCAGTCGGCGCTGTTGCCGAAATGCGCCGCGAGCCATTCCATATCCTTCGCCGCAAGGTCGGCGCCGGAGAAGACACCGAGCCCTTCCATCTTCGCTGCGGTCACCGGGCCGATGCCGTGGAAGCGGCGGATCGACAGAGTCTGGACGAAAGCGGCGCCCTTGCCGGGCGGGACAACTGTGAGGCCGTCCGGCTTGTTCTGGTCCGAGGCAAGTTTTGCGATGAACTTGTTGTACGAAACCCCGGCGGAGGCGGTAAGTCCGGTCTCCTCGCGAATCCGTCGGCGGATCAGCCGTGCGGCAGCGGTCGCGCTGCCAAGGCCTGCCTTGTCCCGACTGACGTCGAGATAGGCTTCGTCGAGCGAGAGCGGTTCGACCTCGTCGGCATAGTCGCGGAAGATAGCCCGGATCTGGTGCGAGATGTCGCGATAGACCTCGAAGCGCGGCGGCACGAAAATCAGGCCGGGGCACTGGCGCTTCGCGGTGATGCTGGGCATCGCCGACCGGACACCGAATTTGCGCGCCTCATAGCTCGCCGCCGCGACGACGCCGCGCCGCGAGGAGCCGCCGACAGCGACGGGCTTGCCGCGCAGCGCAGGATCGTCGCGCTGCTCGACCGATGCATAGAAGGCATCCATATCGACATGGATAATCTTGCGAACCGGAACGTCCGCACCGTCGTCCTCAGGCTGGTCTTCGCCATCTTTCACGAATGGAGTTTAGCATGTTGCCGAAATGTTCTCAAACGATATGCGATGCGCGCGCTTGACGGCGGGCGGGCAAAATGGCAATCGCCGCCGACCTTGGCGATGCGGGTATAGCATAGTGGTAATGCTCTAGCCTTCCAAGCTAGCTAGGCGGGTTCGATTCCCGCTACCCGCTCCAATTTCTCATGCATTGCTGTTCATTTGCGTCTGGAAATGTCGCGCAAGTTGGCGTATTTCTGCGCTTGTCCGACCGTTGCTGTTCGTTTCCGTCCAGTGTTAGCCGCCGATTGATGGGGGCCACATTGGGGGCCGGGGGCCACGGGATGAATGGGAGTGGCCCCATCTGGGGGCCACGGTGGGAAAGGCGCTGATTTATGGCCCTGACAGACGTGGCGATCCGTAATGCCAAGCCGAAGGCCAAGCCGTTCAAGCTGGGTGATTCGCTGGGCCTGTTCCTTTTGGTCCAGCCAAGCGGCGGGAAACTGTGGCGGCTCAAATATCGGATCGACGGGCGCGAAAAGAAGTTGGGGCTTGGCACCTATCCCGAGGTCAGCTTGAGCGAGGCGCGTCGCCGCCGGGACGATGCGCGCGAACTGATCGCGGCGGGCAAAGACCCTTCGCGCGAGAAACAGCGCGATATTCTCCAAGCGCGGGCGATGGCGGGCAACAGCTTTGCCGGAATTGCCGAAGAATATTGCGACAAGCGAAAGCGCGACGGCGACAATGGCTGGGCTCCCGCAACGGCGACGCGGAGTGAGTATCTGTTGAGCCAGTTGCGCGGATCAATTGGCCGGATGCCGATCAACGAGATTGAGCCCGCCGACGTGCTGGAGGCAGTCCGCAAGATCGAGCGGCGCGGCAATCTGGAAAGCGCGCGGCGGACATTGCAGCTTGCGAGCATGGTATTTCGATACGCTATCGCGACGGCACGGCTTCGGTCGGACCCGACGCGCGACCTTCGCGGTGCGCTGACTGCCCCGCGTGTCGTCCACTATGGCGCCATCACTGAGGCCAAGCGCGTCGGTGAACTGTTGCGCTCGATAGATGGCTATGAGGGTTATGGGCTGACCAAATTGGCAATGCAGCTGGCCCCTCACGTTTTCGTGCGGCCGGGGGAACTGCGACATGCCCTATGGGATGAAATTGACTTCGACGGGGCCCTGTGGACCATACCGGCCGCGAAAACGAAAATGCGGAAGGATCATCGCGTCCCTCTTTCCCGCCAAGCGGTCGCGTTGTTTCGCGAAATCCATAACATCACCGGGCCGGTCGGCTATGTGTTCCCGTCTATCCGAACGCGCCAGCGCCCAATGAGCGAAAACACGATCAATGCCGGATTGCGGCGGCTCGGATACTCTAGCGACGAAATGACCGCGCACGGATTCCGGGCAATGGCTTCAACATTGCTCAACGAGTCCGGAAAATGGCATCCGGATGCTATCGAGCGCGCACTTGCACACGGCGACAGCGACAAGGTGCGGGCAGCCTACCATCGGGGCGCGCACTGGCAGGAAAGAGTTGAAATGGCGCAATGGTGGAGCGACTATCTTGATCAAATGCGGAAGGGTGCGGATATCGTCCCGCTCCACGGTCGGGCAACCGTATAGCCCTGACTGGCCGCTATTTGATCCATCCCGGAAAACTGTTCCGAACTGGCGACGAAAATGTTGGCCAGAAAGCGGTTCCCGTTTAGGCACTGAGGCTTAGACGGGGAGCCTGCCACATATGACTACACCGCTTCGCCAGCTTTTGGCGCAATATCGTGCAGCCGCAAAGACCGAACGCGAGAAGGGCACCTATTTCGAGCGGCTCGCGCTGGCGTTCATCAAGCATGATCCGGGCATGGCCCAGGAATATGAGGACGTGTGGACCTTCACCGACTGGGCCAAGGCCCAGCGGCTCGACGGCAAGGATATCGGCATCGATCTGGTCGCCAAGATTCGCGGCGAGGACAGCTTCTGCGCGATCCAGTGCAAATTCTATGCGGAAGGCTATCGCATCCAGAAAGGCGATATCGACAGCTTCCTTGCCAGCGGCGCGACGCGGCATTTTTCGCGCGGGCTGGTGTTCGACACCACGGGGGCACCGTGGAGCAGCAATGCCGAGGCCTTGTTGGATGACCTGAACGTTACCCGCATCGGGCTGGACCGGCTGGAAGAAAGCCCGATTGATTGGGCGGCATGGTTCCAGCGCGAGGAAATCAAGGTCGCCGCGCCCAAGGCGCTCCGGCCGCACCAACAGGATGCGCTCGCTGCCGTGCAAGCCGGGCTGGCCGAGGCGGACCGGGGCAAGCTGATCATGGCGTGCGGCACCGGCAAGACCTTCACCGGGCTGAAAATTGCCGAAACGATGGCCGGGCCGGGGAAGACCGTGCTGGTGCTGGTGCCGTCGCTCGCCTTGATGAGCCAGACGATCCGCGAATGGACAATCGACAGCGCGACCCCGCTGCGGTCCTATGCGGTCTGTTCCGACGTGCAGGTGGGCAAGCGCCGCCGCGATGCCGACGATGTGGCCGAGGTCGAACTGCACGATCTGGATTATCCCGCGACGACCAATGCCGCGAAACTGGCCAGCCGCGCCCATGCGCTTGCCGCCGACCGGATGACCGTGGTGTTTTCCACCTATCAGTCGATTCAGGTTATCAGCGACGCGCAAAAGCGGCACGGCTTCCCCGAATTTGACCTGATCATCTGCGACGAGGCACACCGCACGACCGGCGCGACCTTGGCGGGCGAGGACGAAAGCAATTTCGTCAAAGTCCATAATCAGGATTTCATCGGCGGCCGGAAACGCCTCTATATGACCGCGACCCCGCGCGTGTTCGGCGAAGGGGTAAAGGCTAAGGCCAGCGAGGCATCGGCCGAACTGGCATCAATGGACGACCCGGCGCTTTACGGCGAAACGCTGTTCACGCGCGGCTTCGGATGGGCGGTCGAGAAAGGCCTGCTGACCGATTACAAAGTGCTGGTGCTAGCTGTGGACGAGGCCATGGTATCGGGCGGTGTGCAGCACCGGCTGGCCGACGGCGGCACCGAATTGAAGCTCGACGACGCGACCAAGATCATCGGCTGTTACAAGGCACTGACCAAGAACGGTCTGAAAGACGAGCTGCTGACCGACGCCCAGCCGATGCGCCGCGCGCTTGCCTTTTGTCGCGATATCGCCGCGTCCAAACTGGTTCGCAGCGAATTTGCGAAGGTTGTGGACGAGTATCTGGCGTCGGACGAGGGGCAGGACGCCATGGGCGACGCCGCCGTGCTGGAATGCCAGTTGCACCATGTAGACGGCACCATGGGCGCAAAAGAGCGCAATGTGCATCTGGACTGGCTGAAAGAGGATGCGGGCGAAGGCGTGGCGCGCATCCTGTCCAATGCCCGCTGCCTGTCCGAAGGCGTGGACGTGCCCGCGCTCGACGCCATCCTGTTTATGCACCCGCGCAAGAGCCAGATTGACGTGGTGCAGTCGGTCGGGCGCGTGATGCGCCGCGCGCCGGGTAAGCAGCTGGGCTATGTCATCCTGCCGATCGGTGTTCCCGCCGGTGTGACGCCCGAACAGGCGCTGGACGATAACGAGCGTTATCGCGTGGTGTGGCAAATCTTGAACGCGCTTCGCAGCCACGACGAGCGTTTCGACGCGCGGCTCAATCAGGCGGACCTTGGCGTCGATATCAGCGACCATATCGAGGTGGTCGCGGTCAGCAACAAGCTGCCTGCCGCAAAGGCGAAGCAAGGCGGCGGCGATCATATCGGCAGCGGGGGCTCGGGCGGCGATGATGGCGAACGCGGCGATGGCGACAGCGCCCCGCGCGGTGGCGGGGAAAGCCAGACCGAATTTGTGTTCGACGAATTTTCGCGCGCCATCATGGCGAAGATCGTCAAGAAATGCGGCCGCCGCGATTATTGGGAGGATTGGGCGGGCGATATCGCCAAGATTGCCCAGACGCATATCACGCGCATCACCTCACTGGTCGAAAAACCCGACACGCCCGAACGCGCCGCATTCGACGCTTTCCTTGCCGAGATTCAGGATGACCTGAATGACAGCATTACCACTGGCGAGGCCATAGAGATGCTGGCGCAGCATTTGATCACCCGGCCGGTATTCGACGCGCTGTTCGAGGGTTACAGCTTCGCCCGCAATAATCCTGTCTCTAAAGCGATGGAAGGGGTGCTGGAGGCGCTCGACGAGCATCGGCTGGATAAGGAGGTCGACAGTCTCCAGCGCTTCTATGACAGCGTGAAACGGCGCGCGGCGGGTATTGACGACGCCGGGGCCAAGCAAAAAATCGTTCTCGAACTATACGACAAATTCTTTGCGAAGGCTTTTCCGAAGCTCCGCGAAAAACTGGGCATCGTTTATACGCCCGTCGAGGTGGTGGATTTCATCATCCATTCGGTAAACGAGGTGCTGCAATCCGAATTTGGGCAGACCCTTGGCAGCAAGGGGGTGCATATCATGGACCCCTTCACCGGCACCGGCACCTTCATCACCCGCCTGTTGCAATCGGGATTGATCCGGCCGGACGAGTTGGCGCACAAATATGCCCATGAAATCCACGCCAACGAGATTGTGCTGTTGGCCTATTATATCGCGGCGATCAATATCGAGGCGGTCTATCACAGCTTGTCCGGCGGCGATTATCAGCCGTTCGGCGGCATCTGTCTGACCGATACATTCCAGCTTTACGAGCAGGAAAAGGACATGCTGGCCGAGCTGATGCCCGACAACAGCCATCGCCGTGCGCGGCAGAAGGAACTGGATATCCGGGTCATCATCGGCAACCCGCCCTATTCGGTGGGGCAAGGCAGCGCCAACGACAATGCGGCAAATGTCGAATATCCCCAGCTCGACGCTCGGATCGAAGAAACATACGCAAAGCGATCGACTGCGACTTTGGCTAAGGGGCTGTATGACAGCTATATCCGCGCGATCCGCTGGGCGAGTGACCGGATCGGCGATGCTGGCGTGGTGGCCTATGTTTCCAACGCCGGATGGCTTGACGCCAACACAGCTGACGGATTGCGCCAATGCCTGACCGATGAGTTTTCGAGCCTCTATGTGTTTCACTTGCGGGGGAATCAGCGCACCTCTGGCGAACTATCCCGCCGCGAGGGAGGTAAGATATTTGGGAGCGGTAGTCGCACGCCCGTTGCCATCGCCTTGCTAGTGAAGAATCCCGAAGCCGCCGACCACGGCCAAATCCGGTTCCACGACATCGGCGACTATCTGACGCGCGAGGACAAATTAGAGACCATAGCCCGGTTCGGCAGCATCGGCGGCATCACCGCCGCGAACGGCTGGCAGGCGATCACGCCGGACGAGCATGGCGACTGGCTGGGGCAGCGCGACAAGGCGTTTGATGCCTTCCTGTCATTAGGCGACAAGAAAGGTGACGGCGCAAAGCTGTTCGACAATTTCTCATTGGGCGTCAGCACAAACCGCGATGCGTGGTGCTTTAATTCCAGCCGCAACGCCGTGATGCAGAATATGAACGCGATGATTGATGTCTATAACGCGGAGCTCGCGAGGTTCGACGCCGCGCACCCCCAAGCCGACCGCAAGGCACGCGGCGCGGCAGTGGATGCCTTTATCGACACCGACCCGGAAAAAATCAGCTGGACTGTAAATCTGAAGGCTGATCTGGCGAAGGGTAAAGCATTTGCGTTGGACGCAAGCTGCATGACGCCCAGCCTTTATCGTCCTTTTACCCGCCAATGGCTCTACTACAGCCGCACCTTCAATGAGAGGGTGCTGCTAATGCCCCGCATCTTTCCAATGGGCGAGGCGGCGGCCAATCGAGTGATACAAGTCGCTGGAGTGGGTGCACGCGAGTTTTCGGTCCTTATGAACGCATCACTTCCTAGCCTCGACAATATCGAGAAGGGCCAATGCTTCCCTCGCTTTCTGTATGACGGTGAAGCTGAACCGGCGGACGATGCTCCACAAGGCGCGCTGTTCGCCGCCGCGCCAGTTGCATCGGGCGGGCGGCGAGACGCCATTACCGATGAAGGGCTGGCCCATTTCCAAACCGTCTACCCCGGCGAAGTCATCACCAAGGATGACCTGTTCCATTATGTGTATGGCCTGCTGCACAGCGAGGATTACCGCGCCCGCTTTGCCGACAATCTGTCCAAGCAATTGCCGCGCATCCCGGCCGTCAAAAAGGCAGCGGACTTTTGGTCTTTTGTCGAGGCCGGGCGGCGGCTAGGCGATCTGCATTGCGATTTCGACAGCGCCGAACCGTTCCCCGTCACCATCGCAGAGGGCGATCTGCGGCTGGCCAATATCCCCGACCCGGCGCAATTTTATCGCGTCGAGAAAATGAAATTCGGCGGCAAGCGCCCCAATCTCGACAAGACGGTGGTGCATTACAATCCGCGCATCACGATCACCGGCATTCCGGTGGAGGCCTATGACTATGTGGTCAACGGCAAGCCCGCGCTTGAATGGGTGATGGAACGCCAGTGCGTCAAGACGGACAAGGCAAGCGGTATTGTCAACGATGCGAACCGCTACGCCATCGAGACGGTGGGCGACCCTGCCTATCCGCTGTTGCTGTTCCAGCGGGTCATCACGGTTAGTCTGGAGACGATGAGGATCGTGCGCGGGCTGCCGAAGCTGGAGATCGATTGATGAGCGAGACGCGCTTCTATGAGGCCGTTGACCGGATGCCGCAGCTTTTCGGCCAGCTGATGCGCTGCGAGCCTTTGGAAATGAAGGCGAGAGCCGATTGGAAAGGGCTTCACGCGATCTACGTCTTTTACGACGCGGACGGAAACCCGTGCCATACCGGCCGGACGCGCAATCTACAGGGGCGCGTGAGGGCGCATACCGCCGACAGCCACCATTCCGCGTCTTTTGCCTTCAAGCGCGCTCGCCAGTCTCTAGAATTGAAAGCGACCTATCGCCCGGAAGGCTCCCGCGCGAACCTGATGCAAGATGCCGCGTTCAAAGCCGAGTTTGACCGCCAGCGGCACCAAATCGGGCAGATGCGCCTTCGCTATGTCGAAATCGAGTGCCCCTTAGAGCAGCACCTTTTCGAGCTTTATGCCGCGCTCCGATTGGGCACGTCACTTTCTGAATTTACGACGAGCTGACTTGGAGTCGATTGCGGCGCAGCATGACAGGCGAACAAAAGTGAACGGGCTTGACTGTTCACGAATTGTTCCTAAGGTGGCGGGATGCAAACACTCCCTTGCGTGCGGCCGGTTGGAGTCGAGCCGCATATCGAACCGGGGCGATGGATATCATCGCGAGAGGCGCTTCAGTTGGTCATGCAGGCCTATCTGAAACACGACCCGCTGGAATATTCCACCGAAGAAATCCAGCGATGTACAGCGAGGGATAACGCCAGTGAGGCAATACTGCGGCGGTTGGCGCGCGGTTCGCTTTTGGCCCAGCCTGCGGATTTCTCGTTCAGAACCAATCTGGAAGAATGGGACGACAAGACCTGGAGTCTGGATGAGCCGGCCGGGACCGTCCCAAAAGCCTTTTGTGGTGACACGCCTCGAAGAGGAGACCCGGATCGGCAAAGGCGGGACCCTGGCGGCGCAGCTGTCGCGGCTCGACCTGATCGTGCTCGACGAGCTCGGTTATCTGCCGTTCGCCCGCTCGGGAGGGCAGTTGCTGTTCCACCTCATCAGCAAGCTTTATGAGCGGACCAGCGTCATCATCACCACGAACCTCGCCTTCGGCGAATGGCCGACCGTGTTCGGCGATCCCAAGATGACCACGGCGCTGCTCGACCGCGTCACCCACCACTGCGATATCGTCGAGACGGGCAACGACAGCTGGCGCTTCAAAAACCGCAGCTGACAGCCACCTTCGGCGCCTTCAAAAATCTATCTTGCGCTGCGCGCGCCTCCGGTCGGGCTACGCCCGCCCTCCGCCGCACGCAGCGCAAGGCCATCTTCAACAAACCAGCATCATATTATCCGAAAAGGGGGTCCCTCTTCGACGCCGATCGGGGGTCCCTTTTGAACACGATGACGTAATTGCTGCCGTTGTTCCCATTGGGGCGCGACAGCTGCAGGGTACGAGAAATCATCGTAACGGAGGAGCATCGCCATGAAGCACTATGTCGGACTGGACGTGTCGCAAAAGGAAACGTCGATTTGCATCGTCGATGAGGCAGGACGGCCCATTCACCAGGGCCGGGTGAAATCCGATCCGGGCGTGCTGGCGGCGGTCATCTCCAGGAAAGCTCCCAATGCCGAACGCGTCGGTCTTGAAACTGGCGCCATGTCGAGCTGGCTCTGGCATGAACTCAAGCGCACCGGTTTGCCCGTGGTCTGCATCGATGCGCGTCACGCCCATGCGGCCCTGTCCGTTCGCATGAACAAGAGCGACGAGAATGATGCTCGAGGCCTGGCGGAACTCGTCCGAGTCGGCTGGTATCGAGAGGTTGCCGTCAAGAGCGAGGAAAGCCAGACTGCGCGATCCATCCTCGTGTGTCGATCCCGATTGGTGCGAGTCCGACGCGATCTGGAAAATCAGATGCGCTCTATGCTTAAGGAATGCGGCTTGCTCTTTCCACGCGCAGCCGGCGGGCAGTTCCAACGGCGGGTCAACGACCTCATCGCCGATGGCCATGCTCTCGGCTCCATTCTTCGCCCGCTGCTATCCGTGCACAAGCAAACCTGCGGCGAGCTGGAAAGGATCGATCGAACCATTCGCCAGCTTGCGCGTGAGGATGAAACGACGCGGCGGCTGATGACCGTGCCAGGCATTGGCGTCGTCACGGCCCTGACATATCGTCACACGATCGACGACCCGACGCGCTTCCAGAATGCGGCAAAGGTCGGCGCTTATCTCGGGCTCACGCCCCGCCGAAAGCAATCGGGTGAAATGGACGTAACGGGAAAAGTCTCGCGCTGGGGCGACCGGCTGTTGCGCACCTATTTGTTCGAGGCGGCCAGCGTGCTGCTTCATCGAACCAAGCGGTGGTGCTCGCTTAAGGCGTGGGGGCTGCGGCTTGCAAAGCGAAGTGGCATGAAGAAAGCGCAGGTCGCCGTTGCCCGAAAACTCGCTATCATCCTTCATTGCATCTGGGTGGATGGAACCGAGTTCGAATGGGGGAAACGGCCTGCCTGACCGTCATACCTACCCTGAAATTGCAGGACTGACGCCAGACCTGTGATGATCCACCGGGACGGTGGTTGCGGTGACCTCGTTCAAACGGCTGCGGACTTCCAGGACCGCGTTGCGCACGTTGAGGCACCCGACCCGGACATCATCATGAGGCCATGACCTCGAAAAGGACCATGACCCCGGTTCGGATCAATACACAGGCTTGACAGAAACCCGCAATTAAAGGGCCGTTTGACAATCATGGGGGGACCAAGGAAAATGGAAAATCAGGCAAACAATCCCATGCAACCGGAGCGGCTTGCCTACGCGCCGCGCTGCCTAGCCCAGACCCGTGCGGGAACGGCGTGCCAGTCTCCGGCGGTGAAGGGCAAGCGGCGCTGCCGAATGCACGGCGGGACAAACCCCGGCGCGCCCCAAGGAAATGAGAATGCGCGAAAGCATGGGGGCTATTCAGGCCGGACCAAGGCGGCAGCGCGGTATTTGCGCGAGCTAGCTAAGGTAATTCGATAGTATGCTGCTAAATCAGGAAAAGTCGCCTGCGAAGTCCGTACAGAATGTCATTCACTTTTTGCCTTTCAGCTTGGAGCATGGATATGTTTTCCAAGATTTCGGGGAGCTCATTTTGGGCAACCCGGGCTTTGTTCTTGATCTCGGAAGAGGCAAAAATGCCCCAAAAAACCGATGCCTCCTTTATCTGTCGCCGCGCAACATCTGCGCGATCACTAGCTTTAAGGATCGCTGCTAGAAGGCTCTCTGCCCTATCGTCTAGCGTCCTCAATTCCTGTTCATGATTGCGTCGTTCAATATCGAGCGACGATCTGGCATCGTGGTCCAGCACGATCTTAGGTTCTTCGACATTAATCGTCTTTTGTAGTCCGCCGAAGGCATCAATCCACGCGCGCTCACGTTCTACGAGCCAACGTGCAAGTTCAAGTCCATTAAGTCCACTAGGCGCCCTTTCCAGAACTTCGGCGAGAAAGTCTGCTGGGTTTCTGGAGCGCCATTCCCGGCGTAGCTCGGAGTTCAAATGAGTCCCGCGCCCGAGCTCGTCCCAATGCTGTCGGATACGGTTCCGAATATTTACCGACTGTCCGATGTAGCACCGGTCGGAATCCTTAATGAAAATCCTGTAAATACCGATCGCTTCGACTTCGCAAATCGTCGGAACTGTCGTGCTGCGGAGATGCCCGTCTATTCTCACTGTGACGGGTATCGATCCGCGAGACCTTTGTTTCAGCGTATCGATACTAACCTGCGAACTCGCACCGTCATCGATAAGAGGGGCAATGATCGCCGCTGACGCGCGGTCAATGTGGCCAAGAACTCTATCCTTATGGACCACCGCAATGGCATTCTTATCATGCATATTGTTTGGCTCGCGGCGCAGATTTGTTTGCCCCGTTAGGCAGCGTGCGGCTTCATCCAGCCCTACGCCATGATATTTCATTCCTACCAGCGATGCTTTGATCGTGGTGACGGGCAAGCTATATCTCAAACCGGTCTGTCATGGCCCGCTCGTATAAAAACGCATCATTGCGTGTGACGTCCGAGCCTCACGTATCAAGAAACACCTTCTTCCATGCAACCCCCGTCATTCATGTGGACGGCTATGGGGCGCCAATCCGCTACATACCTGCGGGAGGGGCCATCGGCGGACTTTGGGGGCCATTTTGGGGGCCATAATTGATTGATCGCGCTCTTGAGCGCACTTTTGCGGCATTTTTTTATACTTTGCGGTTCCCGCTACCGCTCCAGGTCCTCCTTTCGAACTTTCTCTTGCCGGGTCCATGTCACCCGGTGTTCGATCTGCGTGGCGCAGGAACTTTCGACGCCGCCCGACGTTACCCTAGCGCACTCAATATATGGGAAAACGAGGTCACCGGCCGCATTTCCTTCCGAAAGGGCGCAATCGCGCCGCTTCGGATGCCGGACTGTTGCGTCCCTCGCTCCCGCACGATGGAAGGATATCTGCAATGTTCAAATGGGCTTTGATCTTGGCCGTAATCGCACTGGTTGCTGCAGTGCTCGGCTTCGGCGGCGTTGCGGGCGCGGCGGCCGGGATTGCCAAGATCCTGTTCTTCGTCGGCCTTGCCCTTGTCGTGCTGTTCCTGATCCTCGGATCGGCAGCGGCGAAAAAAATCACATAAAGTTCGAGGCGCGATGGAACCAAACAGGCGTCCGCCGCGTTTCACATACCTATCCGATCGAAAGAGAAGGTAGAATTTGGTTCCTGTCTTCGGACGGAACCTAGGGAGCCCCGCCGCAGAAATGCGACGGGGCTTACTCGTTTTGGTCGCTTCGTCGTTTTTGCGCCTCTATGGTTCGGGGCATGTCGTGGGCGCTGCTGAACCTCGTCGTTTGGAAGCGATCAGGAAAGACTGACTCTCTCAGCGCGCTTGCGCCGACATGAACAGCAGAGCTTTTCTGCGACAATTTGCGACAATTTTTCGCTCATCCGGCAATGGACTGGGACAAATCGCCTCTAGAACCGTCTCATCGGGACGCCCGCCGTTCCTTCCGAATGAGGAGTTCGTTACGTGAAAAAGATCACTCTTTTTACCTTGGGTGCCGCGCTGATCGCCGTGCCCGCGCTCGCTGCCCCGGGCGGCAAGATGGGCGATGCCGATGGCAATGGCGTGCTGACCCGCGCCGAGGTGCAGGCCAATGCCGTGCAGCGGTTCGCCAACATGGATGCCAACAAGGACGGCAAGATCGACGCGACCGACCACGCCGCGCGGCGCGCCGAAATGCAGGCGAAGCGTTTTGCCGCGCTCGACGCCAATTCGGACGGCAGCGTCAGCAAGGCCGAATGGGACCAGCATGGTGCCGATCGCGCCGCGAAGCGCGCCGAGCGCAAGGAAAAGCGCGCGGCCGCCGGTGAAGCCGGCGAAGGCCAGCGCGACGGCATGCGCGGCCATCACGGCAAGCGCGGCGGTCACGGCATGCGTGGCGGTCGCGGCGGCTGGATGAAGGCCGATGCGAATGGCGACAAGGCGATCACGCAGGCCGAGTTCGAGACCGCGGCGCTCGCGCGCTTCGACCGCCTCGATGCGAACAAGGATGGTCAGGTGACCGCCGAGGAACGTCAGGCGCAGCGCGAAGCGTGGAAGGCCAAGGCTGCCGAATGGCGCGCGAAGCGCGGCGCGGCTGCCCCGACCAACGACTGAGCCATTTGGCAGGGGCGGGCGGTCGACGGACAGGCCATCCCCCTCCCGGCATTGCCTTTGCCGCCGGTCCCTGCCAGCTATCGCCCACCGGTCCCTGGCGACCGGTGGGCGAACTATTTTTTGGAAATGCGATGACCGACAGCGACACGCCGCGCATCCTGCTGATCGACGACGAACCGTCGATCCGCGAGCCGCTGGGCGAATATCTGGAAACGCAGGGCTTTGCGGTGACTGATGCGGCGAGCGCCGCCGAGGCGCGTTCGGTGCTCCGCGCGCAGTCGGTCGACCTTGTCGTCAGCGACATCATGATGCCGGGCGAGGACGGGCTGTCGCTGACCCGCCACCTTCGCGAGACGAGCAGCATTCCCGTCATCCTCCTGACCGCGCGCGCCGAGGATACCGAGCGCATCATCGGGCTGGAGATCGGCGCCGACGATTATGTGGTGAAACCCTTCAACCCGCGCGAGCTGGTTGCGCGCATCCGCACCGTGCTGCGCCGGACGCAGCAGGGCGGCCGCGCGCTCGACCCGGGCGGGACGAGCTTTGCCTTCGGGCCATGGGTGCTGCGCGAGGTCGAACGCGTGCTGATCGATAGCGACGGACAGGAGGTCGCGCTGTCGTCGGGCGAATATCATCTCCTCCACGCGCTGGTTCGCCATCCGCGACAGGTGATGAGCCGCGACCGGCTGCTCGACCTCGTGCGCGGGCGCGAAGCCGATATCTTCGACCGTGCCATCGACAATCTGATCAGCCGCCTGCGCAAGAAGATCGAGGAAAATCCCGCGCACCCGCAACTCGTCAAGACCGTCTGGGGCGGCGGCTACACGCTCGCCTGCGAGGTCAAGCGGCTGGGGCCGGCAGTATGAAACTCCGCCTGTGGCCGCGCAGCCTGATCGGGCAGCTCTTCGTCGCCGTCGCGCTGATGCTCTTCGTGGCGCAGGCGATCAACTTTACGCTGCTGGCGCGGGGACAGAAACAACAGGTTCTTGCGCACGGCGGCGGCATGGCGGTCGGACGGATACTCGATGCGATCGAGCGCGACCGGCGTGGCGATTTCGCGCCCGGTCGCAGCGGTAACGACGATAGGGAGCGGCGTGAACGCGTCCAGAAGCTGGTGATTTCGGACACGCTGCCGCCCGTGCCCATCGGCGCGCGTCGCATGCCGGCATTGGCCGACTATGTCACCGGTCTGCTGGACGAGGCCGACGTCAAGGCGGAGGCGGTCGACGCGTGGGTGCTGCCGCAGCGGCCGCGCGCGCAGCGGCCCGATTTCCCCGGCCGGACAGTCGTCGTCTCGGCCAAGGTCGGTGGCCGCTATTTCGCGGTGCGCAGCCGTATCCAGGCGGGCGGCGATCGCCTGCAAGGATTTCTGGTCTGGCAGACGCTGACGCTTTACCTGCTGCTGCTCGTCCCGATCATGCTGATCGCGTGGCGCGCTGCGCGGCCGCTGCGCGACCTGACGCGCGCGGCGCGCTCGAACCCGGCGCTCCGCGATACGACGCCGCTCGAGGAAGAGGGGCCGTCGGACGTGCGCGACCTGATCGGGGCGTTCAACGCCTATCGCGCGCGGATCGCGACGATGCTGTCCGACAAGGACCGGATGCTCGGCGCGGTCGGACATGACCTGCGCACTCCGCTCGCCAGCCTGCGCGTTCGCGTCGAACAGGTCGAGGACGAACGGCTGCGCGACAAGATGATCGCGTCGATCGAGGAAATGACCGCGATGCTCGCCGACATATTGGCGCTTGCGCGGTCGGGTGCGGGCACCGAGGTGCAGGAGCGCCTCGACGCGGCCGCCCTGGCCCGGGAACTCGCCGCCGACTATGGCGAACAGGGCAAGGATGTCGGCGTTGGCGAACTCGCGGAGGCCGCGGTCATGGCGCGTCCGATGCTGCTCCGGCGCGCGCTGCGCAACCTGATCGACAATGCGCTCGCCTATGGTGTGCGGGCGCGGCTGTCGGTCGCGGCGATCGACGGGCATGTGCGTCTGGTCGTATCGGACGATGGCCCCGGGTTGAGCGGGGAACAAATCCGGACGCTGGTCGAGCCATTCGCGCGCGGCGAGCAGTCGCGCAACCGCGCGACCGGCGGCGCGGGGCTGGGGCTGTCGATTGCCCGCGATATCGCCGAGGGCGAGGGCGGAACGCTGACGCTCGCCAATCGCGATGGCGGCGGGCTCGATGCGGTGATTGTGCTGCCGACAGCGGCCTAGCGGCTGGCTTCCGCGGCGCCTTCCAGCACCGGTTACGAATATCGACTTCGGGGCGGGCGGCGGACGTTGCTTACCCGCCTTCGTCATCCCGGACTTGATCCGGGATCCATAGCCGCGCCGTCGTCGTGGACCCCGGATCAAGTCCGGGGTGACGATGATTAGGTCCGCAACCGGTCGGGAGCAGCCCGAACCGTGTCACTTAGCGCGCGGATTTTGTGAACTCCCACTTTCCTTCCGACAAAAGCTCCTATAGGATATAGTATACGAAACTGAGAGGGCGGCCATGAATCGCAGGGAATATCTTCTATCCGCAACGTCGATCCTGACGCTGGCGGCCGCTCCCGGGGCAAAAGCGGCGCTGGCCGGCGGCGACGCGGCGGCGCAGCCGAGATTCTCGTCACAGATGAAATATGAAGTGCGCATTCCGATGCGTGACGGCGTTCATCTGGGCGCGACGCTCTATCTGCCGCGTGGCCTGAAGGCACCGCGTCCGACGATTTTTGCGCTCACGCCCTATACGGCCGACGGCTATCATGCCGAGGGCGTCGATTTCTCCCGGAACGGCTATCCGTTTCTGGCGGTCGACATGCGCGGGCGCGGCGATTCGGATGGCGAGTTTGCGCCCTTCGGCACCGAGCCGGAGGACGGCCACGACATCGTCGAATGGCTGATCCAGCAGCCCTTCTGCAACGGCAAGGTCGGCATGTGCGGCCTGTCGTGGGTCGGCTATACGCAATGGGCGACGGTGCGCGGCGATCCGAAGGGGCTCGCGACGATCATCCCGTCGGCCCCCGCCTTTGCCGGGTTCGATTTCCCGATCCGCTACAACATCTTCTTCAACTTCGCGGGCGGGCAGTGGATGACGTTCGTCAAGGGTAACACCCGGCGAAACAATGTCTTTGCCGATGAAGGCTGGGGCACCGAATATCTGCGCTTCCTCGAAGCGGGCCTGCCGTTCCGCAAGATGCCGGAGTTTTTCGGGTTTGAGTCCAAACCGTTCCAGCAGTGGGTGGATCATCCCCGGCAGGACGAATATTATGACCGGCTCAACCCGTCGCCCGAACAATTTGCCAAGCTGACGATGCCGGTGCTGTCGCTGTGCGGCATCTATGACGGCGATCAGCTCGGCACGCTCGAATTCCATCGCCAGCATCTTCGATATGCGGGGGCGAACGCCAATCATTATCTGGTGATCGGCCCGTGGGGGCACGACGAGGTGCGCAACCCGACCGCCGAATTCTATGGCATCAAGGTCGGCGAGGCGAGCGTGCTCGACATGAAGAAGCTGCATCGCGACTGGTACGCCTTTGCGATGGAAGACGGCCCGCGGCCGGAGTTTCTCAAGAAGAAATTCGCTTATTATGTGATGGTCGCGGACAAGTGGCGCTATGCCGACAGGATCGAGGACGCCACCGCGCGCTACGAAACGCTCCACCTGCATTCGTCGGGCAACCCCGATAATGTCTATGCTTCGGGGACGCTGAAGCCCACGCCCGCGACAAAGGCGCAGCCCGATCACTATATCTACGACCCGCGCGATCTCAGCAGCCTCCGGCTCGAGGCTTCGCTGACCGAATGGCACACAACCGGTCAGACGCTGGTCGCCGCCACCGCGGGCGGCAAGCTGATCTATCACAGCGAACCGTTCGAGAAGGATACGGAAGTAACCGGCTTCTTCAAGTTTAACGCCTCGATCGCGATCGATACGCCGGACACCGATTTCATGGTCTCGATCTATGAAATCGCGCCCGATGGATCGAGCCTGTTCCTGACCGAGCAGCACAAGCGCGCGCGCCATCGCGAAGGACTGCGCACCGAGAGGCTGATCGCAACGAAAGAGCCGCTACGCTACGACTTCGACGGCTTCTTCTTCATTTCGCGGTTGATCAAAAAGGGATGCCGCCTGCGGTTGGTCGTAAAGCCTAATCACGATCTGAAATGGCAAAAGAATTATAACAGCGGCAAGCCGGTGGCCGACGAAACGATGGCCGATGCGCGCACGGTCACCGTGCGCCTCTATCACGACGCCACGCGCCCGAGCACGCTCAGCATCCCGATCGGTCAACCCGAGGATCAGGCGTAGATCGCGATGCCCTGGCTGCCGCTCAGCACCGGTTCGCCGGCGCGGTTCCACAGCATCATGTCCTGCACCGAAAAGCCGCCGCGCGCATAACCGGTCTTCGCCGACAAGAGCCACCAGCCATCCTCGGTCTGCGGATTGCCGGTGAGCATGTTGACGGTCCAGTTCATCGAACTGATCGGCCCGAACTCGGTAAACAGCGCCATCGCCGCGGGGGGCAGGGCGTCGCCCATCGCGAGCAGTGCGACCGCAGGATGGCAGGCGGGTTCCTCGACGAAGCGCACCCAGGTCAGATATTCACCGACGTCCTGCTTCCAGTCGAAGCGCGGGCCGGTCGTCGGGCGCATGTCGAAATGGCGGGTGAAGCTGGGACGGACCTTGTGCTCGGGGACCGGCGCCAAGGTTTCGGGTGCGGGCACCTCGGGCATGGTCAGGCTATTGTGGTCGAGATGGCTGGCGCGATCGCCCGAAAAGGCGAAAACGGCGGCGGTGCCGAAGCCCGCGTCGCTCGACACTCCGGCGTCGACGAACAGGCTCGATTTCGATTGCCGCAGCACGCGCGTTGCGACGGTGCAGTCGCCGCCGACGGGCCCGACGAAGCTGATCTGCGCGTAACGTAGCGGCGTCTCGGTCGGATGGAGCGCCATCGCGCCCGCCAGCGCGACGGCAGAACTGATCCCGCCATAGGCGGTGCGGCCCTGCATCCATCCTTCGTCGATATGCGCCTTCGCCACGCCCTCTTCGGTACGCAGCGTCGAAAGCAGCGCGTCGAGCGCGCTGGGGGAGGTCGTCATTCTCGTCCTATTCCTCGATCTGGAAGGTCATTCCGGCATGCTCGGTCAGCCGTGCGATCAGTGCGTCGCCGAGCAGCGCGCCGGGGGTCCACACGCCGCCCTCGCCCTTGTTTGCGAGCAGCGCGATACCGGTTTCGGCCAGCATCTTCGACGTCGAGCCATAGCCGGGATCGCGGTCGCCCTGGACACTGGCACGGACCGCCCGGCCATCGGGATATTCGCCGATGAACAGCACGTCGTAGAACCCGTTCTCGCGCTCTTCCTTGCTCGGGCCTTCGCCCGGCTGGAGTTTCGATTCACCGAACGGGTTGGCCTTGGCGATCGCTTCGGCCATCGCCTTGCCGGCATCGCCGATCGTCGTCATCAGCATCTCGTCATAAACGAGGTCCGCGCCCCAGGGTTGGCCGAGCAGGAAATTGGTGCGGTGGACATTCTTCGTGTTGATCGGCGCCATCACGAAAGGTGCGGTCCATGTGCCCGTGGCGGCGTCATATTCGGGAATCAGCCCCGTCGGTTGCGACGGGCCCTCGAAGCCCGGGGTCAGCGCAAAGCTCGATTTGAGGAGCAGCGCGAGCGAGGGCTTTTTGGCGATCGCCTTCATCGTTTCGGTCAGGCTGGCGATCGTGCCGCCCGACGCACCGCCGGCCATCTTGCGGACGCGGCCCTTGACGCGCGGCGCCGGGCCGCCGTGGCGTTTGACTGCTTCGGCCTGCAGGAACAGCACGCCGAGGTCGAACGGGATACTGTCAAATCCACAACTGAAGGTGATGCGCGCACCCGACGCCTTGGCGGCATCCTGATACGCGTCGATCATCTCGCGCATCCAGCCGGGTTCGCCGCAGAGGTCGGCATAAGCGGTGCCCGCCTTGACGCACGCAGCGACGAGCGGCTCGCCATAGAGCTGATAGGGGCCGACGGTGGTCAGGACGACCTGCGTCCGCGCCGCCATGGCATCGAGGCTGGCAGGATCGCTCGCATCGGCGACGACGAGCGGAATATCCTTTGGCGCGCCGATCAGGTCGCGGACTTCGGCCAGCTTGTCGGCGCTGCGCCCCGCCATTGCCCATTTGGGGGCATCGGCGCGGCCCGCATAATGTTCGGAGAGATATTCGGCGACGAGGCGGCCGGTGAAACCGGTCGCGCCATAGACGATGATATCGAATTCACGCGAAGCGGCCATGGCACCCTCCCATTTACGTAAACGTCAAGCTGAGGCTAGCGCACGCAAGGGAGGATGCCAAGCGCGAAGCGTCAGCGCCGCCAGAAGGGACGCTTTTCGACCACGACCGGTGCATCGACCGCTTCGGCGCGGCCCTCGGCGCGGGCGGCACGGAGTTCTGCCTCGCGGGCGCGAAGTTCGGCGTCGTGCTGCGCAATCTCGCCGCGGCGCCGCGCGCGCAGCGCGTCGTAGCTCCAGCGCGTGTGGCCATAACCGAACAGGCAGAGCAGGCCGCCCGCGATCGCCAGATTCTTCATCGCCGCCATCGCCTGCATCGGATCGGTGAATTCGCGGTGGAAGAACAGGATGGTGAGCAGGACGAACCCGGCGAGCAGGATCGCCCACAGCCGCGTCGCGATGCCGAGAGCAAGGCAGACGCCGGCAATCAGCTCGAAGAGCCCAGTCGGGATGGCGAGCCCGGATGGCAGGCCGGCGGCAGAAATCATCGCATTGGTATCGGCGACGTGGATCAGCTTGTTGATCCCCGACACGATGAAAATCACGGCAATGAACAGGCGGCCGATGAAGACGGCGATCATGGACATGGGTCATCCTCCACTACTGCCCGCCCGCTTGTGCAGACAGGACGCGCGGAGAGGCGATGGGTTCCGGTCAGCGCGGGGTGAAGGTCAGTTCGGCGACCTCGCAATCGCTGCAATCGATCGCGCGCAGGGTCACCGCGCCGGGCCCCGCGGGCAGGTCGACGTCGGCAAGCTTGATCATCTGCCACGCGGTGCCGGCCGGAACGGCGACGCCGCGTTCGTCGATGCCGATGCGGCCGCCCTTTGCCGAGCGGACGCGCGCCGAGACGGTCCAGCGCCCGGCCTTCGCGACGTCGGCGCTGTAGCGCATGAACTCGCCGGTCACAAAGTCGCTGACATAGGGCGTGCCATCGGTTTCGCGTGCAATGTCGACGCCGTCGTTGCGATAGGTCGTCCCGTTGTTCCACGGCGTCCGCTCGCCGCCCGTGGCGACATGATAATTGGCGTCGACCGTGTCGTGGTAAGCGACGTCCGGCGGCCCGAGATCATAATCGACGGCAGCGATAGTCAGCGGCGCCCGGTCCAGCGTGTGGGCGACGAAGGGGTGATCGCCCGGATCGTGCGGCTGGCGCAGCATCGCGTCGATCACGTCGGGTTTGGGGATATTCCGGTCGAAGCGGCTGTTGTCGGCAAGTTGCATCATGGCAGCGAAGGCTGCGTCGGGCTCCGGCTTCGCGCCCTTGCCCGTCATCCATGCGACAATCGGCCCAGCCCGGACCCGGATCGATCTCCAGCGGCTGGTTGAAGCCGATCTTCTTGAGCGGCCAGAAATTCCAGCCGATGCCTTCGCCCTCGACGAGCGTGATCGCATCGCGGTACCAGCCGTTGCTGTTCTCGCCCGACTCGCCGAGCCAGATCGGGCGGCCATAGCTGCTGCGCAGCGCGGTGATGTCGGCGATGCTCGCTGCATCGTTGCGGTTCCAGTATTTGTGGAAGCTCAGCACCATATTGGCGTCCCATGCGGGCGGCAGGCCCTTGTAATTATTGCCCCAGCAATTGCCCTCGACGATCACGATATGCTTTTTGTCGACGGTGCGGATCGCGGCGGTAATCCGCTGTTGCAGGCTCCAGACCGTCTTGTTCTCGGTCTCGTCGCAGCCATTGCCCTTGCCGGGGGTGGCAAAGCTCCAGTTCGGCTCGTTGATCAGGTCGTAACCGCCGATCCACGGCTCGTTCGCATAGCGCGCGGCGAGTTTGGTCCACAGCGCGACGGTCTTGCGCTGGTTCTCCTCGCTTTGCCATAGCGACGGCTTGGCGGGATCGCGGTCGGAGATCGCGAGGTCGTTGCCTTGCCCCCCGGGCGCGGCATGGAGGTCGAGGATCAGGTAGATGCGGTGCGCCTTGCTCCACGCCAGCAGGCGGTCGATGCGCTCAAAACCTTCCGCGTGCCATGTGTCCTGCCCGGCCACGGGTTCCTTGTCGACGGGCAGGGTGAGCTGGTCGAAATGGATCGGCAGGCGCACCGAGTTGAAGCCCCATTTCGCCATCTGCGCGATATCGGCTTCGGTGGTGTGGTTATCGAGCCAGGCGCGGTAAAATGCGGCCGTCCGCTCCTCGCCGACAAGTTCGACCAGCCTGGCGCGGATCCTGTGCTGCTGCCCGATTTCGCCGAGTTTCAGCATATAACCTTCCTGCAACATCCAGCCGCCCAGTCCCATGCCGCGGAGGATGATGAGCTTGTTGCTGGCGTCGACGATCTGCGTCCCGCGGACCTTCAACATCCCTTCGGCGTGCGCGGCGGTCGGTAAAAGCAGCGCGGTGAGCATCAGCGCGACGATACGGAGTGTCATGACCTCATCCCCATTCGATTTATGGGAACGTTATCAAATTTCATCGCGACGGCAAGCGCCATGGCGGCGGCGGCGGCGTCAAAGCTTCGGCAGCGTCACGCCCTGTTGCCCCATATATTTGCCCGCACGGTCGGCGTAGCTCGTCTCGCACGGCTCGTTGCCCTGCAGGAACAGGAACTGGCAGGCGCCCTCATTGGCATAGATTTTGGCGGGCAGGGGGGTGGTGTTCGAGAATTCCAGCGTCACATGGCCTTCCCAGCCGGGTTCGAGCGGGGTGACGTTGACGATGATGCCGCAGCGGGCATAGGTCGACTTGCCGAGGCAGATCACCAGCACATCGCGCGGAATACGGAAATATTCGACGGTACGGGCGAGCGCGAAGCTGTTCGGCGGGATGATGCAGACGTCGGTTTCGCGGTCGACGAAATTTTTCGGGTCGAAATCCTTGGGGTCGACGATCGTGCTGTCGACGTTGGTGAAAATCTTGAACTCCGGCGCGACCCGCGCGTCATAACCATAGGAGGACAGGCCATAGCTGATGCACCCGTCGCGGCGCTGCGCCTCGACGAACGGTTCGATCATGCCCTGCGTCTGGGCGGCTTCGCGAATCCAGCGGTCGGAAAGAATGGCCATGCGTGTCTCTTGTAAGGGCGGCGCGCTTTGCGCAAGCGGTCAGTCGGGGATCAGCCCGAGGTCTTTTGGGCCGAAGGCGGCGGGAAGCAGTTCGCTGAGCCTGTAGCTCTGCACGACCTTGCCGTCGCCGGATGCGCAGTGGACGAGGATATCGGCCTTCGATTGCTCGGCTGCTTCGTTGAGAATCTGGCGACAGCGGCCACACGGATGGACGGCTTCGCTGCCCAGCAGCATATCTCCGTCGGGACGGCCGCCGATGAGCGCCATCTCCGTGAGTTCGCCAATCCAGCCTTCATTCGCGATCTTGGCGATCGCTGCGGTTTCGGCGCACAGCGTAAGGCCATAACTGGCATTTTCGACATTGGCGCCGGTGACGACGTCGCCATTTTTGAGCAGCAAGGCCGCGCCGACGTGAAATCCCGAATAGGGGGCATAAGCGCGGCTTGCCGCCTCGCGTGCCGCGGCAATCAGGGCGTCGCGGGTCGCATCTTCCGTCATGGCGCCTCTCCCTCGCTGCGCAGCACGTTCCAGCCGACGGTACCGTCGGCGCCCGACAGCCGCACATAGTTGTTGGCCTGCCACATCGCCCATGGATGCGCGCCATAATCGGGTTCGAAGAAATCACGGCGCAGCCAGGTTGTACGCGCGATGCCCTCGGTCACCTTGTAATCGGCTTCGAAAGCCGGGCCGGGGGCGATCAGGCTCCGCTTGCCCATATGCGCCTCGATCTGCGCGAGGAAGGTCGCGAGTTCGGAGAGCAGCAAGGCGCGCGTCGGCCGGTCGGGGCAGCGATCGTCATAGTCGAGCCACACCACCGCCGGCAGCGCGTCGGCGCGGCGAGGGACGTGGCGAATGAAATTCGCGGCCTGATCGGTGGCAAGCTGGCACAGGCTGTAGCGGTGGATCGCGCCGGTCTGGATCCCGGCCTCGCGCGCCGCGGTCATGTTGCGTGCGAACATAGGATCGAGGCCGGCGGTTCCGTCGGTCGCCATGACATAAGCGAAATCGGCGCCTGCGGCCTTGATCGAGCCCCAGTGGACCGCGCCGTTGGCGGCGTCGATCGTCACCCCCTGGATCGGATATTGTTCGCGCGGCGGCGTCCAGCGCGCCGCCCACCAGATCGCGAGCCCCACAGCGAGGATGAGCAGCAGCAGCACGCCGCCGATACGCCGCAACCAGCGCGCGAGCACGCCCCGCCAGTCCGCCGCAATCCGCGCCGGCTTTCTGTTCCTGCTGCTGGCTGCCCCCGTCGCCATTCGCTAACCCTTGATATGCAATACGCAAATCAGCGTGAAGAGGCGCCGCGCGGTGTCGAAATCGACCGCGATCTTGCCGTCGAGCCGGTCCATCAGCATCTCCGCTGCCTCGTTGTGCAGGCCGCGGCGCGCCATGTCGACGGTCTCGATCTGTTGCGCGGTCGCGGTCTTGATTGCCTGATAATAGCTGTCGCAGATCGCGAAATAATCGCGGATCGGACGGCGAAAGCGGCCGAGCCCGAGAATGATCGCCTCGAGCGGCGAACCGTCTTCGCGGCTGATTTCAAAGATCAGCCGGCCTTCCTCGACGCGCAGCATCAGGCGGTAGGGACCGGCGTAACCGTCGGCATGGCCGCGCTGCGGGACGAACTTGTTATCCTCGATCAAGTCGAAGATCGCGACGCGGCGTTCCTGCTCGACATCGGGGTTGCGCCAGACGATCGAGCCCTCGTCGAGCTCGACCGAGATGATGCGCTGTTTCGAGGGGTCTGCGTCGGCCATGCTGCAAGTGCTTCTACTTGGCCCGCCACGAAGGGCAAGGGGGCGACTTATGCCGGAACTATCCACAGGCACCGTGCGGGTGGGGCAATCGCTGTTGCAAGGCGTTTCGCACCGTAGCATGGTGCCGCATCATGGCTGAACTCGCTCTCTTTCCTGCCCCGGCGGCTGCCGGGGACGAACGCCAATTGCCGCGTAATATCGAGGCGGAAGCCGCGTTTCTGGGCGCGATCCTGATCGATAACCGAGTCGTCGAGGATCTTCCCGTCCATCTGACTCCCGATCATTTCTTCGAACCGCTGCACGGCCGCATCTTCCAGCAGGCGATGGCGCTGATCGAGCGCAACAGCATCGCGACCCCGGTGACGCTCAAACCCTATTTCGAAGCCGACGAGGCGATGAAGGCGGTCGGCGGCGTCGGTTATCTCGCGCAACTGACCGGCAGCGGCGCGGGTCTGATCGGCGCCCGCGACTTTGCGCGGCAGATATTCGACCTTGCGCTGCTGCGCGAGCTGGTCGGCGTCGGACGCACGCTCGTCGACAGCGCGCTCGACACCAGCGAAAGCGTCGATCCGCAATCGCAGATCGAAGAGGCCGAAACCGCGCTCTATCGCGTCGCGGGCGGCGAGGCCGAGATGGGGTCGGTCAAAAGCTTCAACGCCGCGAGCCTCGTCGCGCTACAAGCGGCGGAACGCGCCCTGAATTCGGGCGGCCATCTGTCGGGGATCACCACCGGGATCGCCAGCATGAATGCCAAGATCGGCGGCATGCACAATAGCGACCTGATGATCCTCGCGGGGCGTCCGGGCATGGGCAAGACCTCGCTCGCCACCAACATCGCCTACAACGCCGCCGAGCGTTTCCGCCGCGACGAAGAGGATGGCATCCCGCCCGAAAAGAACATGGGCGCGAAGGTTGCCTTCTTCAGCCTCGAAATGTCCGCCGACCAGCTCGCGACGCGCGTCCTCGCCGAACAGTCGGGGGTGTCGGGCGAAGCGCTGCGCATGGGCAAGATCAGCAAGGACCAGTTCCAGCAGCTTTCGCGCGCGGCGCAGGCGCTGCAGACGCTGCCGCTGTTCATCGACGATACGCCCGGCCTGACGATCGCCGGCCTGCGCACCCGCGCGCGGCGGCTGCAGCGCCGCCACGGTATCGGCTTCATCATCGTCGATTATCTCCAGCTCCTGCAGGGCTCGTCGAAGAGCGGCGACAACCGTGTGCAGGAAATTTCGGAGATTTCGCGCGGTCTCAAGACCCTGGCCAAGGAACTGAATGTGCCGGTGATGGCGCTGTCGCAGCTCAGCCGTCAGGTCGAAAGTCGCGAGGACAAGCGGCCGCAACTCTCCGACCTTCGCGAATCGGGCTCGATCGAACAGGACGCCGACATGGTGCTCTTCGTGTTCCGCGAGGATTATTATGTCGCCGCGCGCGAACCCAAGCGCCCGGTCGAAGGCGACGATGTCAAGATCCATGCGCAGCACGAGGAATGGGCGGCCGAAATGGAACGCGTCTTCGGTCTTGCCGAAGTGATCGTCGCCAAATCGCGTCACGGTTCGACCGGCAAGATCCGCATGCACTTCGAGGCGAAGACGACCAAGTTCAGCGACCTCGCCGACGACAGCATGGCGTATGACGATTATGAATGACGTCATTCCGGCTCTCGCCGGGACGACGGGCAGGATCAGAACGCCGGGTCGTTCGCCGGGTCGTCGCCGAGCGGCGTCACCGCTTCGTGGATGCCGCATTCGGTCTTGTCCCAGCCGCGCCAGCGGCCCGAGCGCGGGTCTTCGCCCGGCTTGACCTTCGATGTGCAGGGCGAGCAGCCGATCGACGGATAGCCATCGGCTTCCAGCGGGTGGCGCGGCAGATCGTGCTCGGCGAAATAGGCGTCGAGCATCTCGCGCGTCCAGTTGGCGAGCGGATTGAATTTCAGGCGGCCGCTATTGCCGTCGAGTTCGAAGCGGGCGAGGCCCTGCCGCGTCGCCGACTGGAAACCCTTCCGCCCGGTGATCGAGGTATCGAAGTCGGCGAGCGCCTTTTCGAGCGGCTTGACCTTGCGGATTTCGCAGCAGCCGTCGGGATCATACGACCAGCGCAGTTCGGTCGCGTCCTTTTTCGCCAGTTCTTCCGGATCGGGGGTCAGGTTGACGATGTTGAGCCCGAGCTTCGCCGCCAGTTCGTCGCGATAGGCGAGCGTTTCGGGAAAATGCTTGCCGGTATCGAGAAACAGCACCGGCATGTCGGGTGCGACGCGCGTGACAAGGTGCAGCAGCACCGCGCTTTCGGCGCCGAAGCTCGACACGATGCCGGTATCGCCGAGCAGGCCGGCCCCGATGACGCTCGCGACCGCTTCCGCGGCATCCTGGCCGCGGAACAGGTTGTTGAGGCGGATGACGTCGGCCTGCGTGAAACGCGGCGCCACGTCGATCCGGTCGCGGGAGCGGGGCTCGGCCTTCACGTCAGCCATGCCTCAACTTCCAGATCGGCACTGCGCCGTCGGCCGCGCCCTGATAATGTTCGGGCCAGCGGGTCAGCGCCGCTTCGACATCGGCGGGATTGAGCGCCTTCTCGGACGCAAAGCTGTCGAAACCGCAGCGCTTCATATAGGCGATCTGGTCGACCAGGACGTCGCCCTGCGCGCGCAATTCGCCGTTATAGCCTGCCTCGCGCAGGATGCGCGCCGACGAATAGCCGCGACCGTCGCGGAACTTGGGGAAAGCGACCTCGATCAGCGCCAGCCGGTCGAGGTGCGGGATCAGCGCGCGTGCATCCTCGTCGGGCTCGAGCCGCACGGCCGTCGCGTTCGACTGCTGCAGGAAGGCATCGAGCGTGACGCAGGGTTCCTCGCCGTCGCTATGCAGATGCTCAACCATAGATCGCCTCCTTGAACGGGGCCATGCCGACACGGCGGAAGGTATCGACAAAGCGTTCGCCATCGGTGCGTTCGGCAAGATATTTGTCGGTGACGCGTTCGATCGCGTCGACGATGCCGTCCTCGTTGAAACCCGGGCCGGTGATCGTGCCCAGCGAGACGTCCTCCGCGCCCGATCCGCCGAGCAACAACTGGTAGTTCTCGGTGCCCTTGCGATCGACCCCCAGGATGCCGATGTGGCCGGCGTGGTGGTGGCCGCAAGCGTTGATGCAGCCCGAAATCTTGAGCTTCAGTTCGCCCAGTTCCTTCTGGCGGCCAAGGTCCGAAAAGCGCGCCGCGATTTTCTGCGCGACCGGGATCGAGCGCGCATTGGCGAGGCTGCAATAGTCGAGCCCGGGGCAGGCGATGATATCGCTGATCAGGTCGAGGTTCGGCGTTGCTAGCCCCGCGCCGTCGAGCGCCTGCCATACCGCGTAAAGATCGGCCTTGCGGACGTGCGGCAAGACGATGTTCTGCGCATGCGTAACGCGCAGCTCGTCATGGCTGTATTGCTCGGCCAGGTCGGCCATCAGGTCGATCTGTGCCGAGCTGGCGTCGCCGGGGATGCCGCCGACGGGCTTCAGGCTGATGTTGACGATCGCATGGCCGGGTACCTTGTGGGCGGCGACATTCTGGTCGACCCAGACCGCGAAGTCGGGGTCGCTACGGTCGATGGCATCGGATGCCGAGGCGTCGAGCGCAGGCGGCGCGAACTGCGCGGCGATACGGTCGAACTCGGCCTTGGGCGGGTCGATGCCGAGCGACTTCACATGTGCATATTCTTCCTCGACCTGGCGGCGATATTCCTCGGCGCCGAGCTCGTGGATCAGGATCTTGATCCGCGCCTTGTAGATATTGTCGCGGCGGCCATAGCGGTTGTAGACGCGCAGGCACGCCTCGGCATAGCTCAGCATATCCTCGAGCGGCACGAAATCCTTGATCAGCGGCGCGATCATCGGGGTGCGGCCCATGCCGCCGCCGACGTAGAAGGCGGCGCCGTGGACGCCGTCCTTCTCGACGATCTGGATACCGATGTCGTGGAGGCGCATCGCGGCGCGATCCTCGTCGGCGGCGATCACCGCGATCTTGAACTTGCGCGGCAGATAGCTGAATTCGGGGTGGAAGCTCGACCATTGGCGCAGCAGTTCGGCCCACGGACGCGGATCGGTGATCTCGTCGGCGGCGGCACCGGCCCACTGGTCCGAGCTGATGTTGCGGATGCAATTGCCGCTGGTCTGGATCGCGTGCATCTCGACCGACGCGAGGTCTTCGAGGATGGCGGGCGCGTCCTCCAGCTTGATCCAGTTATACTGGATATTCTGGCGGGTGGTAAAATGGCCGTAATCGCGGTCGTACTTGCGCGCGATATGCGCGAGCATGCGCATCTGGCGGCTGTCGAGCGTGCCGTAAGGCACCGCGACGCGCAGCATATAGGCGTGGAGTTGGAGATAGAGGCCGTTCATCAGGCGTAGCGGCTTGAACTGGTCTTCGGTGATCTCGCCGGCAAGGCGGCGGCGCACCTGATCGCTGAACTCGGCGACACGCGTGGCAACCATCGCATGGTCATATTCGTCATATTTATACATGTCAGATCACCCAGTCGCCGGCCGCAGGATCGGCGGGTTTCAATGTCAGGTCGGGGCGCACCGTCGGGCCGAGCGCGCGGATGCGGTCCTTGATATGCGCGGGGCGCGGCCCCTCGGGCGTTTGCTCGCCGTCGATGATATAGGGGGCGTTGACGCGGCGGGCGCCTTCCTCGGCAGCCAGGACAGCTTCGCCTTGTTCGCCGACGTCGGCGGCGTCCTCGATGTGCAGCGACCAGTCGGCGCCGGTCCACCAGGTGACAAATCCTGTTTTCAGGTCGTTGCCCGTGAGCAGTTTCATGTGAAGTCCCTTATTCTTGCGGCGACGCCCGGCGCGCCGAGGCAGTCGAGCGCATCGGCGCGCGCCGCGACCTTGCCCACGATGATCAGCGCCGGACTCGCTACATTTTCACGCGCGACGAGGTCGCCGAGATCGGTGAGCAATGTGCGCAGGACGCGCGCATCGGCGGTCGTCCCGCGTTCGATCACAGCGACCGGCAGGTCCGGCGAAACGCCGTCGGCGATCAGCTTGTCGGCGATCGCCGAAGCCGTCGCGAGGCCCATGTAAATTACCAAGGTACGGCCATGACCCGCGAGCCCCGACCAGTCCTGATCGGTCAGATCCTTGCACTGACCCGCGACGAAGCTTACCGCGCTGGCGTCTTCGCGGTGGGTCAGGGGAAGCCCCGCCTGCGCCGCACAGCCCGCCGCCGCGGTGATGCCAGGGACGACCTCCACCGCGACGCCGGACTTGCGCGCTGCGTCGAGTTCCTCGCCGCCGCGACCGAAAATGAAGGGGTCGCCGCCTTTCAGGCGCACGACCTGCCTGCCCGCCAGCGTCTCGCGCACGAGCAGTTCATTGATCAATTCCTGCTTCATCGTATGGCGGCTGCGCTGCTTGGCGACGCTGATCCGCTCGACATGGTCCGGGATCAGCGCCAGCACGCCATCGCCGACCAGCCCGTCGTGAACGACGAGGTCGGCGCTGGCCAGCAACCGCGCCGCGCGCAGCGTCAGCAGGTCGGGATCACCCGGCCCGGCACCGACGAGCCACAGCTTGCCCGCAGAAATCGGAGTCTTTTCCATGCAGCGTAGATGGGCGGCGGCCGGCGATATGGCAAAGCAGGCTTTTTTGACGGCGATGAAGGTAAAATTGGGCCGCGGGTTAAAGGAAGCCCTTGCGGATCAATTTCGGCTTCCCATCGTCGGTTTCGCGCAGCCCGACGCCGATCGACGCGCGCATCGCGTCGCTTTCCGAACTGGCGACCGGATAGGCGCAATAATCGGCGGCGTAAAAGGCGCTCGGCCGGTGATTGCCCGACAAGCCGATGCCGCCGAAAGGTGCAGCCGACGAGGCGCCGTTGGTCGGCCGGTTCCAGTTGATCACCCCGGCGCGCGCATTGGCCCAGAACTGATCGTAAAGTTTCGGCGAGCCGCCGATCAGCGCCGCCGACAGGCCGAAGCTGGTGTTGTTCGCCTCGGCGATCGCGGCTTCGAAGCTTTCGACGCGGATGACCTGCAACAGCGGGCCGAACAGCTCGATATCGGGCCGCTCGGGCATCGCGGTGACGTCGATGATTCCCGGGGTCAGGAACGGCCGGCCGGGCACCGGGCGGGTCATGTGGCGAATGACCTGACCGCCGTTCGACATCAGGATCAGGAAGCTTTCGGTCAGTCCGTCGGCGGCGTCATTGTCGATCACCGGGCCCATATAGGGCGCCGGATCGGCGTGCGGATGGTCGACGATCAGCCGGTTCGCAAGGTCGCGAACCTGTTCGATCAGCCCGTCGGCGAGCGCTTCCTTGACGATCAGCCGCCGCGCATTGGTACAGCGCTGTCCGGCGCTGAGGAACGCCGACTGGACGACGAGGATCGCGGCGGTCCGGATGTCGGCGGTGTCCCAGACGACGATCGGGTTGTTACCGCCCATTTCGAGCGCGAGAATCTTGTCGGGACGGTTGGCGAACTGGCGGTTGAGCGTCAGGCCGGTGCGCGCCGAGCCGGTGAAGAGCAGGCCGTCGATGTCCGGATGGCCGGCCAGTGCCTTGCCCGTATCGGGGCCGCCGACGACAAGGCGGAGCACCTCCTTGGGGACACCGGCGCTGTGGAACAGATCGACCAGCATCGCGCCGACCGCCGGGGTTTTTTCCGACGGTTTGAAGATCACCGAATTGCCTGCGAGCAAAGCAGGGACGATGTGGCCGTTCGGCAGATGTGCGGGGAAGTTATAGGGGCCGAGCACCGCCAGCGCGCCGTGCGGCTTGTGGCGCACGGCGTTGCGTAACCCCATCGCCCCCTCGATGCGCCGGTTCGGCGTCCGTTCGGCATAGGCGGTGACCGAAATATCGACCTTGTTCGCGACGGATTCGACCTCGGTGCGCGCCTCCCACAGCGGCTTGCCGGTTTCGCGCGCGATCAGATCGGCCAGCTTTTCGCCTTCGGCTTTCACCCGATCGGCGAAGCGGCGGAGCGTTTCGCTCCGGAAGGTCAGCGGCTTTGCGGCCCATTCGGGCCATGCTGCCTTGGCGATGGCAACCTCTTGATCGACATTGCTGACGGGCGCGCGCCACAATTCTTCGCCGGAGGCGGGCTCGTACGAAAGCAACTCTTCGCTCATGCCGGATGCCTTATCGGCGAAAGGCGGCGGCGGCAACCGACGGATGGCTTGCACGCGGGCGCGGGGTTGGCGATAGACGCGGGCGGAGCAGCGAACGCAGGCAGGCGAAAAAGGGGACGCGTCATTTCGGTCAAACAGGACAGCCGCCGCGACTGGTCGGACCATTATTGGTGGTCGGGCGACGGGGTGCGGCTGCATGCGCGAATCTATGCCGCGCCGCCGGGACGCGAAAATGCGCCGCCGGTCCTGTGCCTGCCGGGGCTCGCGCGCAATGCCCGCGATTTCGAAGCGGTCGCGCCGCATGTGGCGCAGCAACGCAGGGTGATCGTCGTCGAGTTTCGCGGCCGCGGCGAGAGCGCCTATGCCAAGGATCCGATGACCTATGTACCCCTGACCTATGTTCAGGATGTTGTCGCGCTGCTCGATGAGCTGGCGATCGATCGTTTTGCGACGATCGGCACCTCGCTCGGCGGGCTCGTCTCGATGTTGATCGCGGCAAGTCTGCCCGGGCGCCTTGCCGGCGCGGTGCTCAACGATGTCGGTCCCGAGCTTGAAACTGCCGGCTTGGAACGTATTCGCGACTATATCGGCGTGGGCGGCAGCCAGCCGACATGGATGCATGCCGCGCGCGCCGTGGCCGAACTCAATGGCGCGGTCTATCCCGGTTATGAAATCCATGACTGGTTGCGCCTGACCAAGCGCACCCACCGCCTGACCCCCGAAGGGCGCATCGTGACCGATTATGACAAGCAGATCGCCGCCCCGCTGCGCGTCCCGAACAGCGACGGCGGGGTCGATCTGTGGCCGGCGTATCAGGCGCTGGGCGATGTACCGGTGTTGATCCTGCGCGGCCAGCATTCGGATATTCTGGCGGGGCCGGCGGCCGCGAAGATGGCGACAAAGCTGCCCCGCGCCCGGCTCGTCGAGGTGCCCGGCGTCGGCCACGCGCCGACGATGGACGAGCCCGAGGCGCGTACCGCCATCGATGCGTGGGTTGCGGAATTGCCGGCGGCGTGACGGGCTCGGTTCCCCCGGCACGGCTGCTCCATCTCCATTCGAGCTTCTCGCTCGGCGGCAAGGAGGCCCGCGCCGTCCGGTTGATGAACCTGATGGGCCCGCGCGCCAGCCATGTCATCCTGTCGGCGGTGCCCGATGCGCTGGGTGCGCGCGATGCGATTGATCCGGGGATCGACGTCCGCTTTCCCGCCGATGCGCCACCGCTTCACGGCAAGCCGGCGCCTGCGCGCTACCGCGCGCTTGCGCGGTACATGCAGCAGTTCGATCTCGTCCTCAGCTATAATTGGGGGTCGATGGACGGGGTGATGGCGCATCGGATATTCGCGCCCTTTCGCGCGCTGCCGCCACTGGTCCACCATGAGGACGGGTTCAACGAGGACGAGAGCGTCCGGCGTAACTGGAAACGCAATGCGTTCCGGCGGCTCGCACTGCCGACTGCCGAGGCGTTGGTGGTGCCTTCGGTTCTGCTCGAACGCATCGCGACCGAGGAATGGAGGGCAGGGCGCCGTACCCGGCTGATCCGCAACGGGATCGATATCGCCGCCTACGCTCGCGGTCCCGATCTCCCGATCGCTGGCCTGGATCGCCGCGACGGCGAAGTGGTGGTCGGCACCGTTGCCGGGCTTCGCAAGGTCAAGGATCTGCCGCGTCTGGTGCGGGCTGTGGCAGCGTTGCCGGAGAATGTCAGGCTGGTGATCGTCGGCGAGGGGCCCGAGCGCGATGCGATTGCCGCCGAAGCGGCGGCGTCCGGCATGGCGGATCGTCTCGTGATGCCGGGCTTCATGCGCGAGCCGGCGCGCTGGATCGGCCATTTCGACTTGCTCGCGCTATCGTCGCGCAGCGAACAGGCGCCGATCGCGGTGATCGAGGCGATGGCGGCCGGCCTGCCTGTCGTCAGCCCCGATGTCGGTGACGTCGCGGCGATGGTCGGGCGGGAAAACCGGCGCTTTGTCGCTGGCGACGACGATCGTTTTCGCGGCGCATTCGCGGAACTGGTGCGCGACGCGACGCTGCGGGCGCGGATCGGCGCCGCGAACCGGCGCGTCGCGACCGAATGCTTCGACGAATCAACCATGGTCGCCGCCTATGAAAATCTCTATGGTCAGGCACTTGCAGGACGCCGCCTGTTCACCGGGAAGTGAAGCGGCGCGCCATTGACTTTCATCGCCGGTTTCCGCTTACGGAAGCCGCATCGGGGGCCCGCCGGTACCAGCAAGCGGGTGGAGAGAAAGAGGTTTAACGTGTTCAAAGGTTTGAAGCCCATTCTTTACGGTGGACGTGAAGTTTGGCCGCTGGTCGAAGGCGGCAAGGGCGTTTCGGCGACCAACCATATGTCGAGCGGCGCGTGGGCCGCGGCAGGCGGCATCGGTACCGTTTCGGCGGTCAACGCCGACAGTTACGACGCCGAAGGCAAGATCATCCCCCAGGTCTATCACGCCCTGACCCGCAAGGAGCGCCATGAAGAGCTGATCCAATATGGCATCGAAGGCGCGGTTGCGCAGGTTGAGCGGGCTTATGAAGTATCGGGCGGCAAGGGCGCGATCAATATCAACGTGCTGTGGGAAATGGGCGGCGCGCAGCAGATCCTCGAGGGCGTACTCGCGCGCACCAAGGGGATGGTGACGGGTGTTACCTGCGGCGCCGGCATGCCTTACAAGCTCAGCGAAATAGCCGAGCGGCACAATGTCCTGTACCTGCCGATCATCAGCTCGGCGCGCGCCTTTCGCGCCCTGTGGAAACGTGCTTACAGCAAGGTTCCGCACCTGCTCGGCGCCGTGGTCTATGAAGACCCCTGGCTTGCGGGCGGCCACAACGGCTTGTCGAACGCCGAAGATCCGCTGGTTCCGCAGGATCCCTATCCGCGTGTCGCGGCTGTACGTGAAACGATGCGCGCAGAAGGGATTGCCGACAGCGTGCCGATCGTGATGGCGGGGGGCGTCTGGTATCTGCGCGACTGGGAAAACTGGATCGACAATCCCGAGCTCGGTCAGATCGTCTTCCAGTACGGCACGCGACCGCTGCTGACCGAAGAAAGCCCGATCCCGCAGGCATGGAAGGACCGGCTCCGCACGCTCGACGACGGCGACGTGTTGCTCCATCGTTTCTCGCCGACCGGCTTTTATTCGAGCGCGGTGCGCACACCGTTCCTGCGCGACCTCGAAGCGCGCTCGGAACGCCAGATTCCCTATTCGAAGCAGGAAGCGGGCGATCATATCGTCCAGCTCGACGTCGGGGTGAAGGGCAAGAATTTCTGGGTTACGCCGCACGATCGGGCAAGGGCGCGCGACTGGGTGGCGGAAGGTTATACGGAGGCGTTGAAGACCCCCGACAATACGGTGGTTTTCGTCACCGACAAGGACAAGGCGATCATCCGCAAGGACCAGACCGATTGCATGGGCTGCCTGTCGCACTGCGGTTTTTCGTCGTGGAAGGACCATGACGACTATACCACCGGTTATCTCGCCGATCCGCGCAGCTTCTGCATCCAGAAAACGTTGCAGGACATCGCGCACGGCGGTGACCCCGAACAAAATCTGATGTTCGCGGGCCACGCCGCGTTCAATTTCAAGACCGATCCCTTTTATTCGAACAATTTCACCCCGACGGTGAAGCAGCTCGTCGACCGGATCCTGACTGGGGATTAGGGCGTTAGGCCCAGCCCTCCAGCACCTGATCCGGCGGCCGGTGGCCGTCGCACCAGGCGCGGATGTTGGCGATGACCTTTTCGCCCGATGCCTCGCGACCCTCGATCGTTGCCGAGCCGAGGTGCGGGAGCAGCACGACATTGTCGAGCGCGAGCAGGGCGGGGTCGACCGCCGGTTCGTGCGTATAGACGTCGAGCCCCGCGCCCGCGATACGCCCGGCCTGAAGCGCCGCGACCAGCGCCTTTTCGTCGACGATCTCGCCGCGCGCGGTGTTGATGAGGTAAGCGGTCGGCTTCATCGCCGCGATCCGCTTGGCGCTCACCAGTTCGTGGGTTTCGCTGGTGTGCGGGCAGTGGATGGTCAGGATGTCGCTGATCCGCAGCAGCGTATCGATGCTCGCGTGATAGCTTGCGCCCAGTTCTTCCTCGATCGCCTCGGGCAGGCGTTTGCGGTTGTGATAATGGATCGACAGGCCGAAAGCGCGGGCGCGGCGCGCCACCGCCAGGCCGATGCGCCCCATGCCGACGATGCCGAGCAGCTTGCCGCCGACCCGGTGGCCCAGCATCGTGCTCGGCGCCCAGCCTTCCCATTTGCCCGAGCGCATCAGCTTTTCGCCCTCGGCAAGGCGACGCGGAACCGACAGGATCAGCGCCATCGTCATGTCGGCGGTATCTTCGGTGAACACGCCGGGCGTATTCGACACCATGATGCCCTTGGCGCGCGCCGCGGCAAGGTCGATATGATCAACCCCGGCGCCGAAATTGGCGATGAGCTTCAGTCGGTCGCCCGCCGCCGCGATAATCTCCGCATCGATATTGTCGGTCACCGTCGGCACGAAGACGTCGCAATCGGCGGCCGCCGCCTTCAGTTGCTCGATCGAAAAAGCCTCGTCATGCGCGGACAGCGCGACGTCGAACAATTCGGCCATGCGCCCCTCGACATGGGGCATCAACTGGCGGGTGACGATGACGCGCGGGCGTTTGGGGCGGGATGAATCGGTCATGGGCGCCGATAGAGCGCGCCGATGCGCGGGGGTCAAGGGGCAGGGAACGGGCCGATGTTGTGGAGATCGTTCGTTGCAGTGCAGCGACCGGTTGAAAAGACCCGCCGATTTTGACAAGGCTGACGCATGACCAGCCGCCGCCTAGCCGTAATTCTGCTGTCGCTTGCCGTCGTGGGACCGGCGAGCGCGCAATCCGACCCGCAGCTTCCCTATTGGGCATCGATCAGCGTCGACGAGGCGCGGATGCGCAAGGGGCCGTCGCCCGACGTGCCGGTGATCTGGGAATATCGCCGCAAGGATTTGCCGGTGAAAGTTGTCGCGCGTTTCGAAAACTGGCGGAAGATCGAAGATCCCGACGGGACGCAGGGCTGGATGGCGGCGCGGCTGCTCAGCCGGACGCGTACGGCCATCGTCACCGAAGAAATACGTCCGCTGCGCGAGGCGGCAAGCCTGTCGTCGGCGATCGCCTACCGCGCCGAGCCCGGCGTCGTCGGAAAGATCACCGACTGCGCGAACGGCTGGTGCCTGTTCGACGTCAAGGGCCGGCGCGGCTGGATCCAGACCGACCATATCTGGGGCGACTGACGCCCCGGACATGCGCAGATGATTATTTCGCCTTGGGCGTGACCGTCACGACAGTGCCGTCGTCGGCGGTCGCGGTGAAGCTGCCGTCGGCGCCGGGTTTGGTGACCGCCCAGCACATGCCCATTTCATCGCCATCGGGATCGAAGCAATCTTTGCCGTCGTGGGTCGCATATTGGCCCTTCACCTGCTTGCCCTTGGCGTCGGTGTCGACATAGGTGCCATCGGCGTTGATCGTCGTGGTCGCCATCGTGCCATCGGCCATTTTCACATCGTACGTCCCCGGCCGCGTTCCCGAGTCGGCAGCAGGTGCGGGCGCGGCCTCGGCGGCCGGCTCGGCGGCAACTTCCTTTTTCTCTTCAGCCTTTTGCGAACAGGCCGACAGCGCCGCGAACGCGGCCAGCAGAACCAGCTTTTTCATGTTCGTCTCTCCCCTCTTCGGAGCACGAAGGCTATGCCTTTCGTGAGGGAGCGGCAACGACAATCGCCATGACGAAAAGGGCCGATGGTTGCCCATCGACCCTTCACGGGATTCAAGCGATAGTATCGCTCAGCGCCAGCGGAAATGGTTGCGGTAAACCTGGATTACCTTGCCGCTGCGGACATTGACGAGCAGCAGGTCGTTGTAATGACGTACATAGGTCAGGTTGCGGTTCGCGCGCGGCACGCCCCAGCGGCTGTCCCATGCGGGGCGATAGGCCGGTGCGTAATAGCTCGAGCGCAACGTCGACCCGACGCGGAACGACTGGTAGCGGAACGGGGCGCGATAATTCTGGTAACGCGTGTCGCGGCGCCAGTCGCGCTGGCTTTCGCGCAAGTCCTTGCGTGCGTCCCGCACATCGTGGCGGGCATTGCGAACGTCGCCGCGGTCGCCGTAGCGCTGGGCGTGGCGGAGATCGCGCTTATCTTCGCGCAATTCCTTGCGGTCGTTGCGGATTTCACGGGTCTGGGCCTGCGCCATCGCCGGGACCATCATCGCGGCGATCAGGCCGGCGGTGAGAAATTTGCTCTTCATGGTGCCATTCCTTTCAGTCGGTCAGGGGGGAGGGATCTGCCCGATGACAAGGAATGAATAGGCGCGCCGGCTTGAACCGAACCGGAATGCCGCGTTTATTTTCAGGTCATTACTGTCGCAAAATGTCGCGCACCCCGGCCGGCCGTGCGGCCGGCCGGGGCATGCCGGCGATCAGACGATTTCGATCGCCACCGCGGTCGCTTCGCCGCCGCCGATGCAGAGGCTGGCGATGCCGCGCTTCTTGCCGTGGCGCTGCAGCGCCGCGATCAGCGTGGTGATGATGCGCGTGCCGCTGGCGCCGATCGGGTGGCCGAGCGCGGTCGCGCCGCCATGGACGTTGATCTTGTCGTGCGGGATGCCGAGGTCGTGCATCGCGAACATCGCGACGCAGGCAAAGGCTTCGTTGACCTCGAAGAGTTCGACGTCGCCGATCGTCCAGCCGGCCTTGGCGAGCACCTTGTTGATCGCGCCGACGGGCGCGATGGTGAAATCCTTGGGTTCCTGCGCATGCGCGGCGTGCGCAACGAGCCGCGCCACCGGCTTGGCGCCCTTGGCTTCGGCGACCGACTGGCGCGCCAGCACGACGGCGGCGGCGCCGTCGGAGATCGACGAACTGGTCGCCGCGGTAATCGTACCGTCCTTGGCGAATGCGGGCTTCAGCGTCGGAATCTTGTCGGGCATGCCCTTGCCGGGCGCTTCGTCGGTGTCGATGACGACATCGCCCTTGCGGCCCGAAATGGTGACGGGTGCGATTTCATTGGCGAAGGCGCCATCGGCAATCGCGGCCTTGGCGCGATTGAGCGACTCGATCGAATAATCGTCCTGCGCCTGACGGCTGAGCTGATAGGCGTCGGCGGTGTCCTGTGCGAAGGTGCCCATGGCGCGCCCGGCTTCATAGGCATCCTCGAGCCCGTCGAGGAACATATGGTCATAGGCAGTGTCGTGACCGATGCGGGCGCCCGAGCGGTGCTTCTTGAGCAGATAGGGCGCATTGGTCATCGATTCCATGCCGCCCGCGACGACGACGTCGACGCTGCCTGCGGCGAGCGCTTCGGCGCCCATGATCACGGTCTGCATGCCCGAACCGCAGACCTTGTTGACGGTCGTCGCCTGCACCGACTTGGGCAGGCCGGCCTTGATCGCGGCCTGCCGCGCCGGTGCCTGGCCAAGACCGGCAGGAAGCACGCAGCCCATATAAATGCGCTCGATGTCGTCGCCCGACACGCCGGCGCGCTCGACCGCTGCCTTGACCGCGGTCGCACCGAGATCGGTCGCGCTCGCGTCCGACAGGCTGCCCTGCATGCTGCCCATCGGAGTGCGGGCATAGGAGAGGAAGACGACGGGATCGGTGGCGGTCATGGGACAAGACTCCGTAAGGGAAAGATACGTCGGCGGGTCGCTTAGCGGAAATGCTGCACGTGCGAAAGGGGCGGGAAGGAGATGGGGAGCCGGTTTCATCTTGCAACCCGCCGCGCAGCGTGATCAAACGCAGCGAACAGATATGGGGAGACGGGTCATGGCCACCGCGATCAAGCAAGATCTAGCCGGCGAAACCGCGCGCATGCACGAAGTACTTGCGGCGCAGAAGGCGAGCTTCACCGCGGCGATGCCCGAAAGCCTTGCGGTCAGGCGCGACCGTATCGACCGCGCGATCGCGCTGCTCGTCGACAATGCCGAGGATTTCGCCAAGGCGGTGAGCGAGGATTTCGGCCATCGCAGCCGCGATCAGACGCTGATGACCGATATCATGCCGTCGGTCAGCGCGCTGAAGCATGCCAAAAAACATATGGCGGCCTGGTCGAAGGGGGAGAAGCGCAAGCCGACCTTTCCGCTCGGCCTGCTCGGCGCGAAGGCCGAGGTTGTCTATCAGCCCAAGGGGGTCGTCGGCGTCGTGGCGCCGTGGAATTTCCCCGTCGGCATGGTTTTCGTGCCGATGGCGGGCATCCTCGCCGCCGGTAATCGCGCGATGGTCAAGCCGAGCGAATTCACCGAAAATGTCTCGGCGTTGATGGCGCGGCTGGTTCCAGACTATTTCGACGAGAGCGAAATGGCGGTGTTCACCGGCGATGCCGACGTCGGCATCGCTTTCTCGAAGCTCGCCTTCGACCATATGATCTTCACCGGCGCGACCAGCGTCGGGCGCCATATCATGCGCGCCGCGGCCGATAACCTCGTGCCGGTGACGCTCGAACTGGGCGGCAAGTCGCCGACCTTTATCGGGCGCAGCGCGAACAAGGATCTCGTCGGCCAGCGCGTCGCGCTCGGCAAGATGATGAATGCCGGCCAGATCTGCCTGGCGCCCGACTATCTGCTTGTTGCCGAGGACCAGGAAGGCGCGGTGATCGACAGCGTGACGAAGGGCGCGGCCGCGCTCTATCCGACATTGCTCGCCAACGACGATTACACCTCGGTCGTCAACACGCGCAATTACGACCGCCTGCAATCCTATCTGACCGATGCGCGCGACAAGGGGGCCGAGGTGATCGAGGTCAATCCCGGCGGTGAGGATTTCGCGAGCTCGAACGGTCACAAGATGCCGCTGCATATCGTGCGCAACCCGACCGACGACATGAAGGTGATGCAGGAGGAAATCTTCGGTCCGATCCTGCCGGTGAAGACGTACAAGACGATCGACGATGCGATCGACTATGTGAATGCGAACGACCGCCCGCTCGGCCTTTATTATTTCGGGCAGGACAAGAGCGAGGAGGACCGCGTGCTGACGCGGACGATCTCCGGCGGGGTCACGGTCAACGACGTGCTGTTCCACAACGCCATGGAGGATCTGCCCTTCGGCGGCGTCGGGCCGTCGGGCATGGGCAATTACCACGGGGTCGACGGTTTCCGCACCTTCAGCCACGCGCGCGCCGTCTATCGTCAGCCCAAGCTCGATGTCGCGGGGCTCGCGGGCTTCAAGCCGCCCTACGGCAAGGCGACGGCGAAGACGCTGGCGAAGGAACTGAAGAAGTAGCTCAGTCTTTCCCGGCGATCTTGATGTCCTTGCCGAGCAGCGTTTTGACATAGACTCGCTGGACGAGGACATAGACGACGACGGTCAGCGGCGCGGCGAGCAATACGCCGAGGAAGCCGAACAATATGCCCGCGGCGACGACCGCGAACAACAGCACCGCGGGCGGCACGTCGACCGCCTGTTTCTGGATCATCGGTTGCAGGAAATTGCCCTGCAACTGCTGGATCGCGAGGAAGAGGATCAGTGTCCACAGCGCGGTCGCGGGCGAGACGGTGAAGGCGAGCAGCACGGCGGGGACGCCGGCGATGATCGGGCCGATCATCGGGATCACGTCGAGCAGCCCCGCGATCAGGCCGAGGCCGCCCGCCGCGGGGACGCCGAGCGCGGCGAGGCCCGCCCAGGTGAGCGCCGCGACCACGAGTGAGGATACTGCCTGACCGACCATCCAGCCCTTGAGGCCGCGGCCGGCATCATCGAGTGCGAGTGCCGCGGTTTCCTCGGCCTTTGCGGGCATCATCAGCAACAGCCCGCGCCGATATGTCGCAGGGTCGCTGGCGAGGAAGATCGCGGCGACGAGAACAAGGACGAAATCGGCGATCCCGCTGCCCGCGGCCAGCGCATAACCGCCCGCCTCGGACAGCAGCCGCGAGATATCGTCGCTGCCGACCGCGGCAAGTTCGCGCACCCGCTGGCCAAGCCCGTAGCGGTCGAGGAAGGCTTCGAGGCCCGCCAGCGCCTGCGGAATCCGGCGCTGGATCGTGTCGATCTCGTTTGCGAGCTGCGAACCGAACAGCATGAAGGCACCCGCGAAGATCGCGACGATCCCCGCGACCGAAAGCGCGAGGGCGATGCCGCGCCCGATCCGCGTCCGGCGGCACAGCCAGCTCGCGATCGCATCGAACACCGCGCCGAGCACGATGGCGGCGAAGACCAGCATGAAAAAGCGGGTCAACGTCACCGTAAGCCACGCCACCGCGACGATCGCGATGACAGTCACCGCCGCCCCGGCGATCCGCCCGGGGCCAAAGGGCGGCGCCGGTTCGGCCTTGGCGCGCGAGCGGGAAGGTGGGGCAGGCGAGGCCTTGGTCTTTTCGGTCATGCGCCCGTCTTATGCATGAAGCCGCTTATCCACTAGACTAAAACCACCTTTCTGTGGCAACGGCTGCGCGCATCGGCGTCGGCGGGAATCATTTTCCACCTTCGACCGTCCACGGGCCCCTGTGGTGAAATTGGTAGACGCGCTCGACTCAAAATCGAGTTCCGCAAGGAGTGCTGGTTCGAGTCCGGCCAGGGGCACCATCATCGGCTTTCAACGTCATTTCGTTCATACGCCGCGACTGCGTGCCGTCACGATCCATGCCGCACCGTCGATCAGCACCGAAGTTTCGCCGGGCTGCGCCGAAAATGCGGCGCGGACGGCGGCGGCAGCTTTCGCCCGGATGTCGTCGGGCTGACTGGCCAGCGCACGCGAAAGCGGACCGACGGCGAAGGCCAGCGCCAGCGCATCGTCGACCGCTTCGGCGCGCGTCTTGCCGTAGCCATAGGATATGGTGGTATCGAAGGGCGCAATCCCGATATCGTCGAATCCCGCGGTCGCGAGGATGTCCGATACTCGATTACGGTCGGCGAAGGCAAAGGGCCCGGGGGCAAGGGGGTCGGCGGGCGCCGGCGTAACAAGGTCGCTGATCGCCGCCATCGGGAGGCGGACCCAGTCGTTCTCCCGCGCGCTGCGCCAGCAAACGAATGCCACCCGACCGCCGGGCTTGAGCGCTGCGCGCATATGGGCGAAAGCGGCCACCGGATCGTCGAAGAACATCACGCCGAAGCGCGAGAAGAGAAGGTCGAATGCTTGCCCGGGCAAAGGCGCACGGGCGGCATCGGCGAGGTCGAACGTCACGGGCGCGCCATCCGGTTTCGCCGATCGCGCGCGGGCGATCAACTGTGACGAGATGTCGACGCCGAGCACATGGCCTGTCGAACCGACGCTTTCTGCCAGTGCAAGGCTGGTCGCGCCCGCTCCGCATCCTATGTCGAGAACATGCTCGCCCGGCTGCGCGTTGGCGGCAGCGATTGTCGCGGCGCCGAAATCTTCGAGCATAAGGTCGAGCCGGAGCTGGTGAACCACCCAATTTTCGCCGCTCGTTCCGTCCCAGTCGTGCGTTGGTGCGGTCGTCATGGCGTGGCTTTCATTATTGAGAATAATTCGCAATTACGCGTCGTCCGCGGGCGAAGCAAGCACGCATAGCTATGCCTTGTTGCATCGATGCGACCCATGCGACATGCCTTCGTCGATCCGGCGGCATGCTGGCAAGGGAGAGTCATGAGCGAAGCCATCGTCACGGTCGACATCGGGGGCACCCATGCGCGCTTTGCGATTGCCGGGGTCGAAAGTGGTCGGGTCGTCTCGCTTGGCGAGGAAACGACGTTACACACCAGCGATCATGCGAGTTTCCAGACAGCCTGGCAGGATTTTGCGCGGCAGCAGGGCGGAAGCCTGCCGCGTGCGGTCGCAATCGCGATCGCCGGACCGACGCGCGGCGAGATCATCCGCTTCACCAACAATCCGTGGATCATCCGTCCGGCACTGATCGGCGAAAAGCTGGGTGTCGACCGCCATATACTCGTCAATGATTTCGAGGCCGTGGGGCACGCCGTTGCACAGGCTGATGTCGGCTATTTCGAGCAGCTTTGCGGTCCTGACGAACCGCTGCCCGAAACCGGTACGATCAGCATCATCGGCCCCGGAACCGGGCTTGGCGTCGCGCACGTCTGGCGCGACGGCGGCGCCTATCGTGTCCAGGCGACGGAGGGTGGCCATATCGATTTCGCGCCGCTCGACAGCATCGAGGATGCGATCCTCGCGCGTTTGCGCAAACGGCACCGGCGCGTGTCGATCGAACGCATCGTATCGGGGCCCGGCATCGTCGATATTTACGAGACGCTCGCCGCGCTCGAAGGCCGCGCGGTGACGCCGCTCGACGACAAGGCGATCTGGACCAACGCGCTGGGCGGCGAAGACAGCCTCGCCGCGGCGGCAGTCGATCGCTTCTGCCTGTCGCTGGGCAGCGTGTCGGGCGACCTGGCGCTGGCGCAGGGGGCCAGCGGCGTTGTCATCGCGGGCGGCCTCGGCCTTCGCATCCGCGACAGCCTCGTACGGTCGGGCTTTCCCGAACGTTTTGTCGAGAAGGGGCGGTTCGAGGGCTTCATGTCGGCGCTGCCGGTGAAGCTGATCACCCATCCGCAGCCGGGCCTGTTCGGGGCGGCCGCGGCTTTCGCACGCCAATACGCCTGACGCAAATATCGCTGGCGTCGCGCCGCGAAAGACGGCAGCTATGAGGCGAAAGGAAAGCGCCTCCGATGTCCGCCCGTCCCGTCCTTGGCATCATCGCCTGCAACCGGCAGGTGGGAGCGGAATATGCGCAGGCGGTGATGAACCGCTATGCGACGGCGGCGATGCGCCACGCCGATTGCGCGGCGCTGCTGATCCCGTCGCTGCCCGAATATATGCGCGCCGACGAGATCGTCGGCCGTCTGGACGGCGTGCTGCTCACCGGGTCGCCGTCGAATGTCGAGCCGGCGCGTTATGGCGAAGACGACGCGGGCGAGGGACCGTTCGACCCCGACCGCGACCGGATGATGCGCGACCTTGTCGAGGCGGTGATCGCGGCGCAGCGCCCGCTGTTCGGCATCTGCCGGGGGTTTCAGGACATCAACGTCGCGCTCGGCGGGACGTTGCGGCGCGACACGGCGACAAATGGCGAGCTGCTGCGCCATCATACGCCCGACGGGACGCTGTTCGACGCAATGTTCGACCATCGCCATCATGTCGACCTTGCCGAGGGCGGGATGCTGGCATCGGCCTATGGCGCTTCGTCGCTCGACGTCAATTCGGTGCATTATCAAGGCATCGGCCGGCTCGGCGACGGCCTGTCGGTCGAAGCGCGCGCTCCCGACGGGCTGGTCGAGGCGTTCAGTGCGCGGCCGAACGGCGCGCCCCTGCTCGCGGTGCAGTGGCACCCCGAATGGGCGGTCGACGGCAACAGCGAAAGCCAGACCTATTTCCACCTGCTCGGACGCGGGTTAAGGGGGGAATTATGAACCGCCGCGTCACCCGCTACGATCGCTATCTCGCGCGGCTCTGCTTCTCGCCCTGATGTTCCGGAATCCGGTTTTCCGTTTCCAGACAATCAGGAGTTTCTTATGCCCCGCAATCACGACATCGCCGAACTGCGCCGCCTCGACGTCGCGCACCATCTTCCCGCGCAGGCCGATTGGGCCGAAATCGAAAGGCTCGGCGGCAGCCGGATCATCACCCATGCCGAGGGATGCTATATCCACGACGGCGACGGGCACCGCATCCTCGACGGCATGGCCGGCCTGTGGTGCGTCAATGTCGGTTATGGCCGCGAGGAACTGGTGGAGGCTGCAGCGGCGCAGATGCGCGAGCTGCCTTTCTACAACACCTTTTTCAAGACCGCGACGCCGCCGACGGTAACGCTCGCGGCGAAGATCGCTGGCCTGACCGGCAACCGCCTGCCGCATATCTTCTTCAACGCCTCGGGCAGCGAAGCGAACGACACGGTGTTCCGCATGGTCCGCCACTATTGGAAGCTGAAGGGCGAACCGAAGCGCACCGTGTTTATCAGCCGCTGGAACGCCTATCATGGCTCGACCGTCGCGGGTGTCTCGCTGGGCGGGATGAAGGCCATGCATGCGCAGGGCGACTTGCCGATCCCCGGTGTCGAACATGTCCGCCAGCCCTATGCCTATAACGAAGGGCAGGGGATGACCGAGGAGGAGTTCTGCGATGCCTGCGTCCAGGCGATCGAAGACAGGATCATCGAGGTCGGTCCCGAAAATTGCGCTGCGTTCATCGGCGAGCCGGTGCAGGGCGCCGGCGGGGTGATCATCCCGCCGAAAGGCTATTGGCCGAAGGTCGAGGCGGTGGCGCGCAAATATGGCCTGCTGATCGTCGCCGACGAAGTGATCTGCGGTTTCGGCCGCACCGGCAAGATGTGGGGCCACGAGACGATGGGCTTTACGCCCGACCTGATGCCGATGGCGAAGGGTCTGTCGTCGGGGTATCTGCCGATTTCGGCGACCGCAGTCGCGAGCCATGTCGTCGATGTGCTGAAGACCGGCGGCGATTTCGTGCACGGCTTCACCTATTCGGGCCATCCCGTCTGCGCCGCCGTCGCGCTCCGGAATATCGAGATTATCGAACGCGAAGGGCTTGCCGAGCGCACCGGCAGCGTCACCGGGCCGCATCTTGCCAAGGCGCTCGCGACGCTGAACGATCACCCGCTGGTCGGTGAAACACGCTCGATCGGTCTGCTCGGCGCGGTCGAGGTCGTGGCCGACAAGGAGAGCCGCGCGCGCTTCGGCGGGGCCGAGGGCACCGCCGGACCAATGGCGCGCGATGCGTGCATCGCCAATGGTTTGATGGTCCGCGGTATCCGCGACAGCCTGGTCATGTGCCCGCCGCTAATCATCACCACCGACCAGATCGACGAGATGGTTGCCATCATCCGCAAATCGCTGGATGAGGCGATGCCCAAACTCCGCGCGCTCTAAACAGGAAAGACCAAGCCCCTATGCCTTCCGGCCTTTTTGCCCTGCTCGACGATATTGCGACGATCGCCAAGGTCGCCGCGGCGAGCATCGACGATATCGGCGCCGCGGCGTCGAAGGCCGGGGTCAAGGCGGCGGGGGTGGTCGTCGACGATACGGCGGTGACGCCGCGTTATGTCACCGGCTTCACCCCCGACCGCGAGCTGCCGATCATCTGGCGGATTACCAAGGGGTCGATCTTCAACAAGCTGGTGCTGATCCTGCCGGCGTTGCTGTTGCTGTCGACCTTCGTGCCGTGGGCGATCACGCCGCTGTTGATGCTGGGCGGCGCCTATCTCTGCTTCGAGGGCGCCGAAAAGGTGATCCACTCGTTGCAGGCCGACAAGACGAGCCTTGCCGAGGATGCCGAGATCGTCGCCGACAAGGACCATGAAGAGGCGATGGTGAAGGGGGCGGTGCGCACTGACTTCATTCTGTCGGCCGAAATCATGGTCATCGCCCTCAACGAAGTGCTCGACGAGCATTTCGCGATGCGCGCGGCGACGCTGGCGGTCGTGGCGGTCGCGATCACCGTTGCGGTCTACGGCGTCGTCGGGCTGATCGTGAAGATGGACGATATCGGGCTGCACATGGCGAAGGAAGGCAATAGCGCGCGCCGGGCGATCGGCCGCGGGCTGGTGTCGTTCATGCCCAAGCTGCTGTCGGCACTGGCGGTGATCGGCACCGCGGCGATGCTGTGGGTCGGCGGGCAGATCGTCCTGCACGGCCTGCACGAATATCATATCGGCGGCATCGCCGAGGCGCTGGAATCGCTGGCGCATTCGATCGCCGGCGGCCTGCCGCTCGAGGGGCTGTGGACCTGGCTGATCAAGGCGACGGGCGATGGCATCTTCGGGCTGTTGCTCGGCGGTGTGATTGTTGGTGTGCTGCACCTGCTTCCGGGGAAGAAAGCCGCACACTAAAATTCGTCATCCCGGACTTGATCCGGGATCCATGCCTTCAACGCCGCGATGGATCCCGGATCAAGTCCGGGATGACGATGGTTTGACGGTCCAATTATCCCAGCAACACCACCGGACTGTCCGCCCGCCAGTGCATGCTGACCTTGTCGTCCCAGGTGAAATCTTCCTGGTCGTGGCGCGACAGGTTGGGGCGCGACACGCGGATGCGCGCGCCGGACTCCAGCTCGATCTCGAACAGGGTGATGTCGCCGAGGTAGCTCATGCCTTTGATCTTGCCGCGGGCGAAATTATAGCCGTCGGGCGCGTCCTGCGCCGCCGCCTTGACCGCTTTGCCTTCGCCGGGAACGTGCAGGTAAATCTTCTCGGGACGCAGCGCGACCCAGACATCGGCGCCGTGCGGGCCGGTGACGCCATGGTTCAGATAGACCTTCCCAAGCCCCGGGCAGTCGACCGCCGCCCGGTCGGGTTCGTCGAGCGTCAGCTTGCCCTCGAAGATGTTCACCGAGCCGACGAAATCGGCGACGAAGCGGTTCGCGGGATATTCATAGAGGTCCGACGGGGTCGCGAGCTGCGACACCTCGCCCTTGTTGATCACCGCGATGCGGCTGGCCATCGACAGCGCCTCATCCTGATCGTGGGTCACGGTAACGAACGTAATGCCGACCTGCTCCTGTAGGTCCGACAGTTCGAACTGCATCTGCGCGCGCAGCTTCGCGTCGAGCGCCGACAGCGGCTCGTCGAGCAACAGCACTTTGGGCCGCATGATCAGACTGCGCGCCAGCGCGACGCGCTGGCGCTGGCCGCCGGACATCTGGTCGGGCATGCGGTCCTCGAACCCGCCGAGCTTGACCAGTTCGAGGGCCTCTGCGACGCGATCTTTGACCTCGCCGCCCTTTACGCCAGCGATCTTTAGCCCATAAGCGACATTGTCGGTGACGCTCATGTGCGGGAAGACGGCATAGCTCTGGAACACCATGTTCACCGGCCGCTTGTTCGGCGGGATGCCGGCCATGTCCTGCCCGTCGATCAGCACCTTGCCCTCGGTCGGCAGCTCGAACCCCGCGATCATGCGCAGCAAGGTCGTCTTGCCGCAGCCCGACGGGCCGAGGAGGACGAAGAATTCGCCCGCCTGGATGTCGAGGCTGACATTGTCGACCGCGGTCACCTTGCCGAAGCGTTTCGAGACGTTCTGGATCTGGATGATCGGCGGTTTGGTATCGGTCATGGTCAGTGGGTTTCCGCTATCGCCTTCACGCCCTGAAGCTTCAGTGCGACGGCGGTCAAAACGATGGTCAGGATGATCAGGATGGTCGAGGCGGCGTTGACTTCGGGGGTCACCGAGAAACGCACCATCGAATAGACCTTCACCGGGAAGGTGATCGTGTCGGGGCCGCTGGTGAAATAGGTGATGACGAAATCGTCGAGGCTGAGCGTGAAGGACAGCAGCGCCCCCGCGACGAGCGCGGGTTTCATGTGCGGGATCAGCACGTCGCGGAACACCGCCCATTCGCCTGCGCCGAGGTCCTTCGCCGCTTCTTCCTGTTCGCGGTTGAAGGTCGCGAGGCGCGAGCGCACGACCATCGTCACGAATGGGAAGCAGAAGGTGATGTGCGCGATGGTGATCGCGCCGAGATTGAACGGCCAGACAAGATCGGTCGGCCAGCCGATCGCCGCGAAGAACATCAGGAAGGCGACGCCCATGCAGATTTCGGGGACGATGATCGGCAGCGAGATCGTTCCGTCGATCGCGCCCTTCAGCGGGAAACGAAAGCGCCAGAGCATGACCGCGGCGACCGCGCCGAGCATCAGGCTGACGATCGTCGCCAGCGCCGCGATGGTCAGCGAATTGACCAGCGCTTCGACAAGCTGGTCGTTGCCCAGCGCCTTTTCGTAATATTTGGTCGTGAAGCCGCGCCACACGACGTTGCGCTTGCTGTCGTTGAAGCTGAAGATCATCAGCACGAACAGCGGCGCATAGAGGAACAGCATGACCAGCCCGACCCACAGCCGCATCCACAGCGTGCGGCTATATTCGAGCGGGGCGATCGGGGTGCGGTTGAAGAGCGCCATCAGTGAACCTCCGGCACCTTCTTGCGCATCGCTTGCAGCGCGATGAGGATGAACATGGCGTAGATGAGCAGGAAGGAGAGGGCAGCGCCGAAGGGCCAGTCGTTTGCCTTCTTGAACTGGCGTTCGATCACATTGGCGATCATCTGGCTGTCGGTACCGCCCATCAGGTCGGGGGTGAGATAGGCGCCGAGCGCGGGGATCAGGGTGATCATCACCCCCGCAATGATCCCCGGCGCGGCGAGCGGAACGACGATGCGCATGATCGTGCGGAAATGCCCGGCGCCAAGGTCGAGGCTGGCCTCGATAAGGCTGCGGTCGAGCCGGTCGAGCGCGGCGTAAAGCGGCAGTACCATGAAGGGCAGGTGGACATAGACGAGCCCGAAGACCACCGCGAAATTATTGAAGAGGAGCTGCACCGGTTCCCACGTCGGCAGCGGCTGCATGCCGACGAGCGTGCGGAACCAGCTCGCGCCGCCCCACAGGGTTTCGAGCCCCTTGTTCGCATAGCCCTGCGTGCCGAGCAGCATCATCAGCGCATAGGTACGGATGAGGAGATTGGTCCAGAAGGGAAGCATGATGCCGAGGAGCAGCCACGGCCGCCATTTCTCGCTGGCAAAGGTGATCGCCATCGCGACCGGAAATCCGATGATCAGACAGATCAGCGTCACCAGCGCCGCGACCGCGAAGCTTTTGCCGAAGATGGTGACATAGAGCCATTCGGTCGCGCGCTTGTAATTTTCGAGGGTGCCCGAAAATTCGATGTCGGTCAGGCCCCGGTTCTCGCCGAAACTGTAGACCCAGACGATCGCCATCGGAATCAGGAAAAACAGCAGCACCCACAGGATCGTCGGCAGCGAAACCGCCGCGAAGACCCGTTTATTGGATTTCCAGTCCTGTTCGGCCACCCCCCGATGCCCCCTTCAGGCCGTCAGGCTGCCCGCACCTTGGTGAAGGCTTCCTCGTACAGCGGCTGCAGCTTCTCGTTGAACTTCGCATATTCGCATTTCGCGAGCACGTCCGCCGGCGGGAAAATGACCGGGTTGTTCCGGTAGCTCTCGGGCATCAGCGCCTTCGCCGCCGAGTTCGGGGTCGGGAAGAGGATCGTTTCGGTGATCTTCTTGTCGACCTCGCCATCGAGCAGATAGTTGATGAATGCGTGGGCGTTCTTCGGATGCGGGGCGCCCTTCGGGATGCAGAGCGTATCCGAATTGAGCTGGCTGCCTTCCTTGGGCACGATGAAGTCGAGGTCGTCGTCCTCGACCATCGCCTGTGCGATATCGCCATTATATTCGAGCACGACGTCGCAGTCGCCCTTGAGCAGCAGATCCTGCCCGTCGTCCTCGTGGAATTTCTTCACATAGGGCTTCTGCTTGATCATCATCGCCGAGATCGACTCGATATCCGCCGGGGTCAGCGCGTTGACCGACTTGCCGAGATATTTGCCATAGAGGCGGAACATATCGCCGGCCTCCGACAGCCAGGCGATGCGATCCTTATATTCGGGACTGTCGAACAGCACTTTCCAGCTGTCGGGCTTCGTCTTCACCTTCGACTTGCGATAGCCGATGCCGAGCACGAGCCAGGTATAGGGCAGCGAGAATTTGCGACCCGGATCATAATCGACGTTCATGAAGCTCGGTTCGATATTCTTGATGTTCGGGATCTGCGCATGGTCGAGCGGCTGGAGCATGTCGGCGCGCGCCATCCGCTCGACAAAGTCGTTCGACGGCACGATCACGTCATAGCCGGGGTTGCCCGCCTTGAACTTCGCGAACAGCGTGTCGTTGCTGTCGAAAAGGTCCATGGTGACATCGACGCCGCTGGTTTCCTTGAAATCGTCGAGTGTCGTCTCGCCGATATAGGTGTCCCAGTTGTAGAAGTTTAGCTTGGCTTCTTCGCCGTTCGCGAGCTTTTTGCCTTCGCCCTTGCTGCAGGCGGCCATGCCGCCGAAGCTGATCCCGACCGCTGCGACCCCCAGCGCCTGCAGCAGTGAGCGACGACCCCGAGTGGCTTTGAGCAGTTCGTTCAGATCCATGGCTGGCCTCCCTGTATGTTGCGTCAAGCTGACCCAATATCGGCGGCTTGAAAAGGGGGTATTTTGCGGTGCAGCGCCGAATCTCTCAAAGAAACCGGCATCAATTCATGCGTTGCGCAGATACCAGTCGTAATCGAGCGTCGGGACGACGCCGAAATAATTGTCCTGCTCGACGCGCTTGACGATGCTGAACATGTCGACGAACCGCTCGCCGAGATAGTCGCGCATCAATTTCGAGGCGTGGAAGCGGTCGACGGCGGCGAACCAGTTCGACGGCGGCTTGTCGTCGCCCGCGTTGTCGTGGTCATAGCCGTTGCCGACGACGGCGGCGCCGGGATCGGCCTTTGTCGCCATGCCGTGATGCATACCGGCGAGGACCGCCGCGACGGCGAGATAGGGGTTGGCGTCGGCACCGCAGGCGCGATGTTCGACGTGGCGGCTCGGCGGCGGACCGGCGGGAATGCGGAACGATACGGTGCGGTTGTTGACGCCCCAGGTCGGCGCGACGGGGGCGTAGCTGTTCGCCTTGAACCGCCGATAGCTGTTTGCGTGCGGCGCGAAGAGCGCGAAGCCGTCGCCGACGCTGCCGATCATGCCGCCGATGGCATGGCGGAGGGCGGGCGTGCCCTCGGGATCGTCGCTGGCGAAGATATTCGCGCCCTTGTCATCGTTGACCGAGACGTGGATATGCATGCCGCTGCCCGCCTGTCCGGCAAAGGGCTTGGCCATGAAGGTCGCTTCGAGGCCCTGTTGCTGGGCGATGGCTTTGACGAGCCTTTTGTACATGATCGCATCGTCGCAGGCGCGCAGCGCGTCGGGCTTGTGGCGCAGCGTCAGTTCGAACTGGCCGGGCGCGAATTCGGAGATCGCGCTTTCGAGCGGCAGGTCCTGAACGTCGGTCGCGGCATAAAGCGCGTCGAAGAAGGGCCGGAAGTCGTCGAGTTCGCGCAGGCCATAGACCTCGACATTGCGCGGCGTATCGCGGCTGTAGGCCGGGCGGGCGGGGCGAATGGCGCCGTCGCGGGCGCGGCGCGGATCGACGAGATAGAATTCGAGTTCGACCGCCAGCACCGGTGTCAGCCCGTCGGCGGTGAAACGGTCGATCACGCCGCCAAGCACATGGCGCGGATCGAGGTCGTGCGGCGTGCCGTCGAGCTCGTAAAAGTCGACGAGGAATTGCCCGGCATGATCGCCGCCCCAAGGGGTGCGGACGAGCGTGCCGGGGATCGGCTTCATCGACCGGTCGGCATCGCCGTCTTCCCAGACGAGACCGGTTTCGACCGTGTCCTGACCGGTGATGTCGACGACGGTGATCGAACCGGGAAACATGCGGCCGCTTTCATAAACGGCGAGCACTTCGTGCTGACGCAGCCGCTTGCCGCGCGGCACGCCGCCGAAGTCGGTGTAGATCATCTCGATCGAATCGACGTCGGGATTGGCCCTGAAGAAAGCCTCTGCTTCCGAACGCGGCGCGATCACGCCCGATGATTTCGACATGGCCCCTCTACTCCTTCAACGCTTTCGTGCAGTCGGCGAACGCGCCGACGAGCCGGTCGATCTGATCGTCGCCGGTAACCGGGCTCACCAACATCATATTGTGAAACGGCGCCAGCAAAATCCCGCGATTGGCGAGGAACAGGTGGATCGCGGACTCGAGTTCGGGATGCATCGCGGCCTTGGCTTCGCTGCCGTTCCGCGGCGGGACGGGGCAGGTCAGGAATTCGACCCGGGCGCCGACGCTCGTCACATGCCAGTCGAGGCCCGCAGCCGTAATTTCCCGTTCAAGCCCGGCCACAAGCCGCGCGGCGCCGCGGAGCATCGTGGCATAAGCGGCGGGGGTAATGACCTCGCCCAGCATCGTGTGCATCGCGGTGATCGCCAGCGCGTTGGCGGACAGCGTCGTGCCGATGCCGCTGTGTCCCGCGGACCGCGAGCGATTCAGCGCCGCCATCCGGTCGGCCACTGCGGCGCTGAAGCCGTAGACCGCGCACGGCACACCGCCGCCGATCGACTTGCCCACTACCATCAGGTCGGGCTTGGTTCCATGAACGACACCGTGACCGCCATAGCCGGACGAGATGGTGTGCGTTTCGTCGAACACCAGCAGCGTCCCGGTCTCGTCGCAAAGCGCGCGCAGCGCCGACAGGAAACCGGGCGCGTCCAGCACCATGCCGACGTTGGTCATCACCGGTTCGGCAAGGATGCAGGCGATGTCGCCGCCGCGCAGCGCCGCCGCGAGTGCCTCTTCATCGTTGAATTCGATGACGCTCGTCGTCCCGCGAAGGTCGTGGACCTGCCCGACGAGGCTGGCGCGCATCGCGGCGCGGTCGTCCTTCAGGTCGACAAACGCATCGTCGACCGCGCCGTGGTAGGCGCCGTTGAAGGTCAGGATCTTTGGCCGCCGGCTGATCCCGCGGCACCAGCGGATGACGGCGCGATTGGCCTCGCTGGCGGTGGTTGTGACCTGCCACTGTGGCAGGCCGAACATCGCGGCGAGCTTTTCCGACAGCGCCGCGCCCCGCTCGGTGGGCAGCATATAGCTGAGCCCCTCGTCCGCCTGTTTCGCCAGCGCGGCGGCGAGGGCGGGCGGCGAATGGCCGAACAGGCTGGCGGTGTCGCCAAGGCAGAAATCGTCGAAGGTCTGGCCATCGATGCTGGTCAGCGTCGCGCCCTTCGCCGAAGCGGCGACGATCGGAGCCGGGCTGGGCCAATCGTTCATCCAGTGGAAGGGGACGGACTGGAACCAGCCGGTCGCAGATGCCCGATTCGCGAAAGCGCGCGGATTGGCGGCGCGGAAACGCTCCGCCTCGCGCGCAGCGATACGCGCGATGGCCGCATCGGATATCACCCGAGCTTGTCCTTCATCGCATAATAGAGCAGTCCCAGCGTCGCGAGCGGCCGGCGAAGCCATTTGCCGCCGGGGAAGGGCCTGGACGACAGGTTTGCGAGCACATCGAAGCGCCCGGCGGTCCCCGCCATCGCCTCGGCAATCAATTCGCCCGCAAGCGTCGTGACCAGCGCGCCGTGCCCGGAGAAGCCATGCGCGAAAAAGACATTTCCGCGCCGCCCGACGTGCGGCAACCGGTTCATCGTCACCGCGACCGCGCCGCCCCAGCCATAATCGATCTTGGCGTCGGCGAGTTCGGGGAAAACCTCGACCATGAAGGGGCGGACGAACGCCGCGATGTCGCCCGGCGGCGTCTGCGAATAGCGTTCGCCGCCGCCGAAGATCAGGCGTTTGTCGGCCGAGAGGCGGAAATAGTTGAGGACGAAGCGGCTGTCGGCGACCGCGGCGTCGCTCGGCAGCAGCCCGTCGGCATTTTCCAGCGGCTCGGTCGCGATATTATAGTTCATGATCGGCACGGTGTAGCGGCCGAGGTCGGGTTCGACGTCGCCGATCCAGCTATCGGTCGCGTCGATGACATAGCGCGCGCCAACGTGCGCGCGGTCGGTCATCACGCCAAGCTCTCCGGCGGTGTCGGTGATGCGGCGAGCATTCTCCTTTTCCCAGATGCGAACGCCGGCGGCTTCGGCAGCCCGCGCCAGACCGCTCGCATAGTTCAGCGGATGGAAATGCCCGCCCTGCGGATCATAGGCGCCGCCGTGATAGAGCGGGCTGGCGATATGTTCGCCCATATCGCCTTTCGCGACGACGTCGGTCCGATAGCCGAAGCGGGCCCCAAGATAGTCGGCCTCGCGCGCGATCGCGTGGAAATCCTTTGGCGTCCACGCGGCCTCGAGATGCCCGGCTTTCAGATCGCAATCGATGCCATGCTTTTCGATCCGCGCCTTGACGCGGTTGTCGCGCCAGCACAGGTCGAACAGCGCGTCGGTGCGTTCGCGTCCGAAATCGGCCTCCAGTTCCGACGCCGTCCAGCGCAACCCCGGGATCAATTGCCCGCCGTTGCGTCCCGACGCACCGAAGCCGATATGCTCGCGTTCGATCAGAATGACCGAAAAACCGCGCTCGGCGCAGGCCAGCGCGGCACTCAGCCCGGTGAACCCGCCGCCGATCACGGCAACGTCGCAACTGCAATCGTCGCCCTCGAAAGGCCGCGGCGGCCGCGCGTGCGCGGTCGCCGCATAATAGCTGTGGTTCAGCGGGTCGGTCATTCCAACGCGAACCTCTAATTCCGCTCGTGTCGAGCGAAGTCGAGACATCCATCATGCCTGCACGGCGTCTCGACTTCGCTCGACGCGAACGGGGAGGGGCGGGGCATAATCACGGTCAGACCCGCATCAGCAGATGTTCACGCTCCCAGCTCGACACCACCGACTGATAGTTGAACAGTTCATAATCCTTCACGGCAAAGAAGATTTCGAAAAAGTCATCGCCGAGCAGGTTGCGGACCTTCTTGCACGAGGCGAAGCGGTCGAGTGCCGCTTCCAATGTCCGCGGCAGGGTGCGCGCGCGGTTGTACGCGCTGCCGGTGATCGGCTTCGGCGGCACCATCCGATCGACCATCCCGATATAGCCGCAGACGAGCGACGCCGCGATCGCCAGATAGGGATTGCTGTCGGCGCCGGGCAGGCGGTTCTCGACGCGGCGGTTATTCTTGTCGGACACCGGGATACGGAAACCGCACGAACGGTTGTCGACGCCCCACTGGACGTTGATCGGCGCCGCGCTGTCGGGCCGCATGCGCCGGAAACTGTTCACATTCGGCGCCCACATCGGCGAAATCTGCGGCATGAAGCGGATCAGGCCGGCGACATAGGAGCGGAAAGCGGCGCTGTCGCGGCCGTTGGCGGTCGCGAACAGGTTGCGCCCCGTTTCGGCGTCGACGACCGACTGGTGGATATGCATCGCGCTGCCCGGCTGGCCCGCCATCGGGTTCGCCATGAAGGTCGCATAGACGTCGTGCTGCTTCGCGACGTTGCGCACGACGCGCTTGAACAGGAAGACCTCGTCGGCGAGGCGCAGGGGGTCGCCATGCTCGAAATTCACCTCGAGCTGCGCCGCGCCCATTTCGTGGATCATCGTATCGATATCGAGCCCCATCAGCTCGCAATCGTCATAGATATGATCGATGATATCCTCATACTCGTTCATCGCCTCCAGTCCGTAAGGCTGGCTCGCGGACTCGCTGCGGCCCGAGCGGCCGGTCGGCGGAGTCAACGGAAAGTCGGGGTCGGCATTCTGCGAGACGAGGTAGAATTCGACCTCGGGCGCGATGATCGGTTTCCAGCCCTTTTCGGAATAGAGCGCGAGCACCTTTTTGAGGATGGTCCGCGGCGCGATGTCGACCTCGCTGCCGTCGCGGTTGTGGACGTCGGCGATCACGAACGCCGTGGGCGACGTGAAACCGGGGGCAACGCAGATCGTCGACGGGTCGGCGATCAGTATCTTGTCGGGATCCTTGTCCCAGATATCGTCGATATCCTCGGGATAATGGCCGTCGATCGTGCAGATGAAGACGCTGCCCGGAATGCGCAGCGACTTGTCCTTCACCGATGACAGGAACTTCTTCGCCGGCAACACCTTGCCGCGCTGGACCCCGTTGATGTCGGGGATGATACATTCGACTTCGTCGATCTTATGTTCGCTGATCCATTGTTCCAGATTGACTGACATGTGCCCCCGATTGGGCGCAGAGACACGCCCGCTTGTGCAGGTGCAGCCTATCGTGAAGTTCGGCGCAGCGCCAGAGGGGGGCGGCATCCGGGCATCGAGGGCATGATTTGATGCCGGATTCTTTGCTTTGCGCGACCGGCGATATCATAGCGCCGTCGCCACCGCTGACCGTCGACAAGGCGCGGATCGACACTGCTTTGATCGCGACGATCGACTGACCGGCGCGCGTCAGGCCAGGCTGGCAATCAGGCTGCGTCGGCCGCTGCCTGCGCCTTTGCGGCTGCGGCGGCGACTTGCCGCGCGCGCGTCGCTTCGGTCAGGATCAGCTTGTCGGCCATGGTCCGCCAAGCCTGCGCCGCGCGCAAATTTCGGTCGCGCACTTGCGTCAGCGCGGTCTCCGCGGCTTCCGCGGCGCATTTCTCGGCCTGGGCCAGATAGAAATCGCTGGTGGCGGACATGGCGGCTCTCCTTGATGGGATCGGATTAAGTCTGGGTCGTCAAGCGGGCGGTATCAGTCGACCATCTCGGCGATCAGGCGGCGTAATTCGTGCCGCGACAGGGTCGGCGATCGCCGAACCGCTTTGGATGCCCGGGGGCCCGTGAGGGCCGGTCGGCGAAGGGGAGAAGAAAACGCATTCAAATTGAAAATCATAATATCCTGAAGTCTAATTATACTGAATTATTTGCAAAATCAGCGCCGGGCGCCTTTGCGCGGACCGCTTCCGGCCGGGCCGGCGCCACGATCGCGATAGACGATCCGGCCCTTGGTCAGATCGTAGGGCGTCATTTCGACGCGTACGGTGTCGCCCACGACCGACCGGATGCGGAAACGCCGCATCCGGCCAGCCGTGTAAGCGATGATACGATGGTCATTCTCCAGAAGGACGCCGAAGCGTCCGTCGGGGAGGATCTCATCGATCTGGCCGTCGAGGGTTAACAGTTCCTCTTTGGCCAAGGATCAGGCCGACTGGAGATTGACAGCCGAGGTCTTGCCGCGGTTGTCGGTTTCCAGTTCATAGGAGACGCGCTGATCCTTGTTCAGCGTGCCCATCCCGGCGCGTTCGACGGCGGTGATGTGGACGAAGCTGTCGCCCGAACCATCCTCGTTGGCGATGAAGCCATAGCCTTTTTCGGTGTTGAAGAATTTTACGGTGCCGATCGGCATGGGGTCGTTCCTTTCACGGAATCGGAGTTACCGCCGGCTCATGCCGACGGCGCCAAGTAGCGTGAAGAAGGAAGTGTCCGCCGAAAGGCAAAAAAATCCGTCGCAGGCGACGATAGCGGTGGCAAGATGGGCCCTAATATCCGAAAAGTCAAGGATATGAGCGGAAACGGGCTTTTTGACCGACCGAATTCAACTTTGCGCAGTCAACGGAAATGTCACCGAAACCCGCGTCCCGCGGCCGACTTCGCTATGAATGTCGAGCTGTCCTTGATGTCGCTCGCTGATATGCTTGACGATGGCGAGGCCGAGGCCGGTACCGCCGACCGAGCGGCTGCGCGCTTCGTCGACGCGGTAGAAGCGCTCGGTGAGGCGGGGCAGGTGGTCGGGAGCGATGCCGTCGCCTTCGTCGCTGACCGACAAGCGGACGCGCCGTCCTTCGCGGACCAGTTCGACCGTCACCGGGGTCCCTGCGCGGCCATATTTCATCGCGTTGGAAATGATGTTGTGCGCGAGTTGCCCGAGCTGCGCCCCGTCGCCGAGCATCGGCTGGCTGTCATCCCCGACATTGGCGACGATATCCCTGGCGCGCGCCTGTTCGCTGTCGCGAAGCTGCGCGATCGTCGTTTTGACGATGGCGGCGAGATCGACCGGGGTCGTCGGCCGGCGAAAGCGGTCGGCTTCGACGCGCGATATCGACAGGAGGTCGATGACGAGCTGCTGCATCCGGCCCGCCTCGCGCTGGATGATCGACAGGAAACGGTCGCGGGTCGGCCGGTCGGCGTCGCCGTTCATGTCCTGCAGCGTTTCGACATAGCCGAGGATCGCGGCGAGCGGGGTGCGCAATTCGTGGCTCGCGTTGGCGACGAAGTCCGAGCGCATGCGATCGGCGGCGTCGATCGCCGTACGGTCGGCCAGAAAGATGATGCTTTCGTTCCCCGAGAGGGTGGCGATCCGCATCGTCCAGCGCTGGCCGGGGCGCGGGAAGTCGACGAGGTTGATCGTTTCAAGCGGGGCATCGCCGTCGATCCGCGACAGCCATTCGGTAGCCGCGGGGTGACGGATCGCGGTGCGGATATCGGCGCCCACGATATGCCGGCCGAGCAGCCGGACCGCGGCGTCGTTGGCGATGGTGACGATATTGTCGGCGATGCCCAGCAAGGGCTCCTTTTCCTGATCGATCCACAGCGCGAAATCGGGATGGCGCAGCAGCGACGGCGGCGGCAGGTCGGCCGGTGGCGTCGCGGTGCCCTGCGGATCAGGGAGAGGCGCGGGAACGGCCCCGTGGACGATGGCTGCGCCGACGAGGCCTGCGATGGTCAATATGGCGATGGCCAGCGCGTCGCCGCCCGCCAGCGCCGCAAAAATCGCCGCGACGGCAACCAGCGTCAACGCGATGATCAGGCTGGAAAGTCGGTCGAGCATCGTCGCTCGCCTCGCACGAAGCCGCCGGATAATGCAAGGCCGTTCGCGGCCGTTAACGCTTCGCGGGCGAATGTCCCAAAGCGGGATGCGCTGCTCCCGCATGCGGTCTTTTGCTTTTCCTTAGCAGATCGATGGTTTAAGCGACGGCCATGGAAAACAGCGATATCCCGGCCGAAAACACGCCTGCGGGCAGCGATGAAGCCGTGCCCTCGCGGCGCAGGATGCTGGCGCTCGGCGCGGTTGGCGTGTCGGCGGCGCTGACGATCCGCCCGGCCTTTGCCCAGACGGCGGTTTCGGTGATGAACTGCCAGATCCCGGTTCCGCCGCCGACGGCCGCCGGCCAGTATATAGACACCAACGGCAAGCTTGTTCCGCCGGGCACCAAGGGCGCATTCCCGGGGGCAGTGCGGCCGTTCACCGGCGAGGAAGTAAAGCGGGCGTTTCAGGGGCAAAATTTGCCCGGCACGACCTACAACCAGTCGCAGGCCTATCTGAAATATATCCGGCGCTTGCAGGCGGGCCAGAGCGGCTTTACCTGTTACGCATCGATCCAGATGCCGCGCTGATCATTCCCCTTCGGGCGATGACGGCATCGCCAGACGAAGGGACATGTGTGAAACTAGCTTCGCTCAAAGCCGGTCGCGACGGGCGGCTTGTCGTCGTGTCCGATGATCTCGCCTGGTACACCGACGCCGGCCAGATCGCCGCAACGATGCAATATGCGCTCGATAACTGGGCTTATGCGGCGCCCCGCCTCGCGGCGCTTGCCGAAGATCTCAACCATGACGCGATCCCGAAGGAGCGCTTTCACGAGCGCGACGCGGCATCGCCGCTTCCGCGCGCTTATCAATGGGCGGACGGCAGCGCCTATGTGAACCATGTCGCATTGGTGCGGCAGGCGCGGGGCGCCGAAATGCCCGACAGCTTCTGGCACGACCCGTTGATGTATCAGGGCGGCAGCGATGCCTTCCTTGCCCCGCGCGATCCGATCCCGCTTGGCGATCCGGCGTGGGGCTGCGACATGGAGGCCGAAGTGGTGGTCGTCACCGGTGACGTTCCGGCAGGGGTCGATCCCGAAACCGCCCGCCAGCATATCCTGCTCGTCGGATTGACCAACGATGTGTCGCTGCGCGGCTTGATCCCGGCGGAACTCGCCAAGGGGTTCGGCTTTTTCCAGTCGAAGCCGTCGAGCGCGATGTCGCCGGTGTTCGTGACTCCCGACGCGCTCGGCGAGCGCTGGAAGGACGGCAAGCTTCACGGGACGTTGTGCGTCGACCTCAACGGCGAGCCGCTCGGCCGTGCCGACGCGGGGGTCGATATGACGTTCGATTTCGGCGCGCTGATCGCGCATGCCGCAAAGACGCGCGATCTGGGCGCCGGCACGATCATCGGGTCGGGCACGGTGTCGAACCGCGGTGCCGACGGCGGTCCCGGCAAGTCGATTGGCGATGGCGGGCTAGGCTATAGCTGTCTTGCCGAAGTGCGGACGGTCGAGACGATCGTGCAGGGCGAGCCGCGGACGCCGTTCATGCAAAAGGGCGATACGGTCCGCATCTGGATGGACGACGACCGTCACCACAGCATCTTCGGCGCCATCGAACAGCAGGTCGGCTGAACGAAAAAGGGGCGGGATCGCTCCCGCCCCTCTCCGGTTGGTTTTGGTCGATCAGCCGCTGCCGCCGCCGAATTTCCCGCCCGACATCGCGTCGCTCAGCGAGCAGGCCGCCGGCCCGAGAATGACGACGAACAGCGTCGGCAGGATGAACAGGATCAGCGGAACGGTCATGATGGCCGGCAGACGCGCGGCCTTTTCCTCGGCGCGCATCATGCGTTCGTTGCGGAATTCCGCCGACAGGACGCGCAGGGCGCTGGCGAGCGGCGTACCATATTTCTCGGTCTGGATCATCGTCGTGACGACGCCCTTCACCGATTCGAGATTGACGCGATAGGCGAGATTCTCGAACGCCTGTCGACGCTCGGTCAGAAAGCCGAGTTCGATCGAGGTAAGCGCAAACTCCTCACCCAGTTCGGGATAAGCGCGTCCGAGTTCCTTCGATACGCGTGAAAAGGCGGAGTCGACGGTCAGACCGGCTTCGGCGCAGATGACGAGCAGGTCGAGCGCGTCGGGAAGGCCCTTGCGGATCGCGTCGGTGCGCTTGGTGCGCTTGTTATCGACGAACAGATCGGGTGCCTTGTAGCCGAGCAGCAATGCCCCCATCACGCCGGCGGCGCTTTTGAAGGGCGTCAGATCGGGCCACATTTCGACGCCATAGATCAGGAAGGCCGCAAGGCCGCCGAATACGATCGGCAGGACAAGGCGTCCGAAAATGACGGTGACTGCGAGGTCCTTCGACCGGATGCCGGCCTGCGCCAGCTTCTGCTGCACGTCCTTGATCTGCTCGTCCTGCAGCACCTGCAGCTTGCCGAGGAAGGTGCGCATCTTGTCCGCGGTCTGGTTCTTGCGAACCAGCCGCGCGCGGCGCTTCGTCGTCGATGCGGTGACGCCGGCCTTGAGCTGTTCGCGGCGATCGTTGAGCGCCTTGACGCGCTTCGCCATCGGATCGCGGACCGTCAGCGCGCCATAGATCGCGACGATCACGGCGAACACGCCGACCGCCGCCAGCAGGGTCGAGGCCCAGATGACGTCGACGCCGAGCAGGGTCGGGCCGCGCTGGGCGCCGGTAAAGGCGGTGAGGAGAAGGCTGCTGTTCATCTTGTATGCCTCCTCAGATTTCGAAGTTGATCATTTTGGCCATGATGAACACCCCGATGCTCATCCACACGAGCCCCCCGAGACCGGCGATCATCAGACGCGGTTCGAAAAAGAAGCCCTGGAGATATTCGGGGTTCATCATCCACACGATGCCAAAGACGAAGAAGGGCAGCGAACCGACGATATAGGCCGACGCTTTCGCTTCCGACGACATGGCGCGGATCTTCAGCTTCATCTGCGCGCGCTTGCGCAGAACGTCGGACAGATTGGCCAGCGTTTCGGCGAGATTGCCGCCCGTTTCGCGCTGGATCGCGATGGTGATGCAGAAGAACTGGAATTCAGGCGTTCCCAGCATGTTCGCCGATTCCTGCAGCGCGGCTTCCATGGTGTTACCGATACGGATGCGCTCGATCACGCCCTTGAATTCCTCGCCGACGGGACCCGGGAGCTCCTGGCTGACGACCTGGAAGGTTTCGGTGACCGGCAGGCCGGATTTCAGACCACGGACGAGCAGGTCGATCGCATCGGGAAAACGCGCGTTAAACTGTTTCAGGCGCTTGTTGATCAGCCGGCCGACGATCATATAGGGAAGGCCCAACCCCGCCAGCAGCCCGATCATGGCGGCCAGCAGCGGCGGCGAACGAAAAACAAGCAGCACGCCAGTCACGATCACGAACGCGGCCATCGAACCGAGCATATACTGGCTGACGGTCCAGCCCTTGCCGGTGCGGCGCAGCCGCAATTCCATCTGCTCGCGACGCGGCATCAGGCTGGAGATGTTTGCATTTCCTTGCCCGCCGGCCGCCTGAATGGTCTTGCGCATCTGCGCTGCGACGACCGCCTCGGTCGAGTTGGCGTGCCGGTCCTTGACCATCGACAGGCGCCGCGACTTCGCTTTGCCGACCGAAGGGCCGCCGAGCAGGATGACCAGCACGGCAAAGGCCAGGAAGGCGGCGGCGATGATGAGGATGACTGACAGGTTCATGTTCTGACTTTGTCCGCTTCGGTCAAAGGGGCAATGTCGGCCGGACAATGCCGGCCGGCATCATCCTTACTTCGCGCCCTTCTTGGCCATCATGCCACCGATGCCGCCCAGCTTGCCGAGCAGCGAGCCGCCCGCCTTTGCCTTTTTGGCGACGGGAGCTTCCTCGGCTTCCTCGTCGGCCGCATCGAGCGCCAATCGCATCAAATTCGTCCAGACCTGACCTGCCTTGGTGCCCTTGCAAATCTCGGCATAGGATTTGCCGAGCTTTGCCGACTGGCTCACCAGTTTCGGATCGAAAGGGATGACGATGTCGATCGGACGTTCGATCGACGATTCGAACTCCTTGCGCGACAGTTCGCCGATCGCGGTCTGGAACTTGTTCGCGACGAGCAGCACGCGCGCGCCCGGAACATTCTGCTTGAACCACGAGAGCAGACGGATCGTATCGCGCGCCGAGGCGAGCGTGACGTCGCTGACCAGCAGGATGGTTCCCACTTCCGACACGAGGTGCGGGAAGGGGATCAGTACCTGCCGCGGGATATCGACGATCGTCATCTCGAACGCGCCCCGCAGTTCCTCTTCGAGCTGGAAGAAGGCCGAGCCGTCGGTCATCACCGGCTGGTGGATCGGCGCTTCGGCCGACAGCAGGCTGAGCTTGTCCGACGCGCGCACCATCGCGCGTTCGATGAACAGTCCGTCGATACGGCTGGGGTTGTCGATCGCGTCGATCAAGCCGCGGCCCGGTTCGAGATCGAGCGTCAATGCGCCGGTCCCGAAATGGACGTCGAGGTCGAGCAGCGCAGTCTGGCGATCAGCCTGCGTGCTCATCGCCCAGGCGAGCGACGTCGCGACGAGCGATGCGCCGGCGCCGCCGCGAACGCCGACCACAGCCATCATGTGATGCGGTTTGGCATCGAGCATGTCGGCGTGCTTCGGCGCGCTGAGCATCGCCTGCGCGTTGGTCAGCGATTCGCGAACCTGGTCGAGCGACAGCGGTTTCAGGAGATAATCCTGAATGCCGCTGGACAGGAGGTCGCGGTAGAGGCGGACATCGTTGACCTGGCCGGCCGCGATCACGACCGTGCCGGGTTCGCACACTTCAGCGAGGGCGTTGATATCGTTGATCGGGTCACCCGATTCCGACATGTCGACGAACAGGATGTTCGGGCTCGCCGACACCGACAGCGACTGGACGGCATTGCGCAGGCCGCCCTTGTTGCACTTTTCGATCGACCAGCCCATGTCGCCGGCGGCAACGCGGATCAGCTCCAGCGTGTCGTCGTCGCAGACAAAGGCGTTGAACGGATCGCGAAGACCCGCGGCTTTGAACGGAGCGTTCACTGGCTGCCTCCCCCGTTGCTGTTGCTCGTCGACTGGCCGCGCAACTCGCCGGCGCCGGTCTGCGGCTTTTCGCGATAGGTCTTGATCGCACGCGTCGCGGCGGCGGGGTCATTCCGTTCCTCGCTGGTGCCCTTGATCAGATCGTTCGGATCGGCGACCATCGAAGCGAGGTTGCTGTTCGTGGCGCAGCCGTAGTTCGACGAGGTCGCGTTCTTGATGTTGACCGAATATTTGGTCGCCCAGTCGGGGCAACCCGCGACGCTGGCCGAAGCGCGGGTGATCACCACGCGCAGATAGCCGGGCGGCACGGCGCCGGTCGTGACGGGAACGTCGTTGCTCATCAGCAGGCCGCGCCGTTCGACCATCGAACGGATCACTGCCTGTGCGCCCGACGAACCATAGGCCGAGGGGTCTTCGATCGCGATCCGGTCGCCGTAGCGCGCGCCCATCGTGTCGAGCCAGCCCTGGAGGCGGCCCTGTTCGCTGGGCGGTAGTTCGCCGTTCGAAGCAGCGACGTCGAATTGATAGATGGCGTTGCGAACGACCGGCTGATGCACCGATTCGAGGCTGGTGTTGCTGCCCGCGCTGCCGGCACAGCCGGCGAGCGAGGTGGCCAGCGCCAGGACCGTCCAAGTTGCGATTTTTTTCATCACTTTGCTCCTGAAAACCAGCGCGTCACTTGATACTGAAGCCGGGCGACACTTCGTCGCTGCCGCGCAGGCGGTCGGCGTCACCCACCGAGGTGTCGAGGCGCGGTTTCGGCCGGTCGCCACCAGTCACACCGTTGCTTTCCTGTCCGAGCAGCAGCCGTCCAAGATCGTTCGGCGCCTGGAAGGCGTCGGTCGGCAGCTTGATCTCGTTCGCCGACACCGGATTGACCAGATAGGGCGTCACGACGATCACCAGCTCGGTTTCGCCGCGGCGGAAGCTGTCCGATTTGAACAGCATGCCGAGGACGGGCACGTCGCCGAGGCCGGGCAGCTTGTCGATCGCGCCGATCGAGCGGTTGTTCATCAGGCCGGCGATCATGAAGCTTTCGCCCGACCCGAGTTCGACCGTCGTTTCCGCACGGCGGATCGTCAGCGCCGGGATCTGGAAACCTTCCATCTCGATCGCGCCCTCGGTCGACAGTTCCGACACTTCGGGACGGACGCGCAGGCTGATGCGACCGTTCGACAGCACCGTCGGCGTATAGGCGAGGCTGACACCATATTTCCGATATTCGATCGTCGTGCCGGCGAAGTTGCCGGGGATCGGGATCGGGAATTCGCCGCCCGCGAGGAAGTCGGCGGTTTCGCCCGAAATCGCGGTGAGGTTCGGCTGCGCCAGCGTCGCGACCATGCCCGAACGTTCGCCAAGGTCGAGCGATGCGATCAGGTCCATCCCGAACAGGCGGCCGGCGCCGGCAAGGCTCCGCGTCCCGCTCGGCGTGTTGATGATATAGCGCTTGACCCCGGGCGGCACCACCGGATCGCCTTCGCCCGGATACAGGATCTGGCCGGGCGTGCGTCCGTTGAACACGCCGCCGAGGAAGCCGCCGGTCATGTCGCGGGTCAGCAGGTTGCCGCTGATTTCCTTGACGAGCGAACGGTTTACTTCGGCGATGCGGACCTGCAGGTTGACCTGCAGCGGCGTCGCGGTGCGAAGGCGCGAGACGACCTTGGTCTGTTCGCCGACGAAAGCCTGCACCAGCCGTTCGGCTTCGGCGGCGTCGTCGGGCGACTGGACCGTCCCGGTGAGCAGCACGAGGCCGTTCATCGTGTTCGCCGAAATCGATGCCTCGGGCATCGCGAGCGACAGCATCTGGTCGATCGTCTCGATATTGTTGCCGACGCGGGCGACGGTCGAATAGACGACCCGGCCGCTGGCGTCGGTAGCATAGACGCTCGTTTCGCCGGGCGTCTTGCCGAAGACATAGAGCTGGCGGCTCGAGCGGACCTGCACGTCGGCGACCTTGTCGTCGGCGACGAACACGTCGGTCATCGCGGCGGGGAGGCTGATCAGGCGGCCGCGGCCGACCGACAGGTCGATGCTGCTGCTCGCATTCTGGACCGCCTGTGCCGACGCCTGCTGGGCCGGAGCGGAGATCAGCGTGGCTGCAACGAGGCCGATGGCCAGGGTGCGCGCCAGCGCCGTGCCCAAGAAATTGGCTTTGCTGTTCATCTTACTTACCCCCCACCGGAACTTCGGTGACCTGGCCGCCGCGAGTCACGCGGACGACAGGGCCGCGGGGTGCCGCCGGTGCGGCAAATCCCGTTGCCGACGGCATGCCGCCGCCATATGACTGCTGCTGCTGGCGCGGCGGTGCCTGGACGCGGCCGCTGACAGGAACCCAGAAGCGCGAAACGTCGCCGCCGGTCGTTGCCGAGCCCCGGCCCGAGGTCGGGCGGGCGGCCGCTTCGGCCAGCATCTTCTTCTCGGCGGCGGTGCCGCCCTTTGCCGGGACGTTGATTTCGCCCGATGCAATCGCAGCGTCGAGGTCGCCGGCGCTTTCGGCCAGCGGGCGCAGCGCGAGCGACAATTTGCCCATATTCTGCGCGACGGCGATTTTTTCGGCGATCTCCGGCGTCGCCTCGAGCGTCACCGAGCCGAAGGTGTTGACCGGGGTCTTGCCCGTCTCGTCCTCGGCATTGTAGCGCTGGTCGGTGGCAAGGACGCGAACGTTGCGAACGATCGTCTCGGCCGTGTAGAGTTGCGAGTCAGGATAGGAGCTGCCTTCCTTGATCTCGATTTCCTGGGCAAGGACCACGTCGACGCGGTCGCCCGGAAAGACGAAGCCGGCGACGCCCTGTTCCTGCGACACCTTGACGGTGACCGCGCGCATGCCCGGGCCAAGCGCTGCAGCAAGGAAGCCGCGGTCGTCGGGATGGACGAGTGCGCCCTGCGTGACCGGCTGGCCGGCAGTGATGGGATAGCGGACCACGGTACCGACCAGCGTGTTCACGTCGGTCTTGTCCTTCAGGAAATAGGCCTTCTCGACCAGTTCCTTCGGCCACGGCTGGAAACGGAAGCTGTCGGGGCCGACGATCGTCCCCACCGGAAGCTGCCGCGTTGCGACGAGGATCATCGGACCGTTGATTTCCGGTGCAGCGGCGGCGCGAGCCTCCGGTGTCGATGATCCCCGCATCATCAGGTTGACCCCGAACGCCGCACCGATCGCAATGACCAGCGCGCCGACGATCAGCATTATCTTTCGCGTATCCATGACGATTTTTCGCCTCCTAACACCCACCGGACGCGGCGGTGCTTACCCTCAGGTCGAACCGATAGACTGAAACTGGTTAAGATATTGTTGGTGAAGCACCCAAAGCCCTGCGGCCGCGATCGCGACCCCGTAAGGCACTTCGACCGGGCCTTGCGACCGGCGTATTTTCATCTGCACGAGCATGACGGCCGACAGGATGCCGCCCCCGATCGCCATGACGGTCAACGTCGGCATGAACAGGGGCAGTGGCACCCAAAGCATCACGGCACCGATCATCTTGACGTCGCCGCCGCCCATCGCGCCGATCGCGAACAGACCGACGAAGGCCAGAAATACTGCAAAGGCGGCGCCGAACTGGATCGGCACATCGGGCCAGACGGGCAGGCCGATCGCAATCCAGAACGGAATGGCGAGCAGCGCCATCGCTGCGTTGAGGCCGTTGGAGATCGTCCGCGAGCGAAGATCGCTGATCGCGGCGGCAATCATCAACGCGGCCAGCAAGGCCATCAGGGCAAGAGCGAGCGAGCCGTTTTCCATGCATTTCCTCTAGCAACCATGGCTTACCAAAGAGTAACCATGCCGACGGGCCCGCGCGGCTTGCATTCCGCGGACCAGCCGATATGCGGGCGGCCATGACCGCCGCCGCGCCTTCGTCCACCGATGTCTTGATCGTCGGCGCCGGAATCGCAGGTGCCAGCCTTGCCGCGGCGCTCGCGCCGTATCGCCGGGTCACGATGATCGAGGCGGAGGATATGCCCGGCCGCCACGCAACCGGCCGGTCGGCGGCGTTCTGGCATGAAAGCTATGGCGGGGCGGGGGTGCAGCCGCTGTCGGCGGTGTCCTTTGCGCTGCTCGACAAGCCGCCGGCGGCATTTTCGGATCGCGGTTTCCTGTTGCCGCGTACCGCATTGACCCTCGGGCGTCAGGACGAAGCGGCGGCAGTGGATGCCTTTGTCGCCGAATTTTCGGGGCAGGGCGTCGATGTGACCCGGTTCACGGGTGCCGGCGTTGCAGCGAAGATACCCGGCCTCCGGCCGGCGTGGACCGAAGGCGCATATGAACCCGCATGTCGCGATATCGATGTCGGCGCGCTGCACGCCGCCTATTTGCGCGCGGCGAAGCGGGCGGGGGCATCGCTTGTGACGCGCGCGCCGCTTCGGTCGGCGCGGCGTACCGGCGCCGGCTGGGAGGTCCGCACGGCGGCGGGGACGATCGCGGCCGCGATGATCGTCAATGCGGCGGGAGCATGGGCCGACGAGGTGGCGGCGCTTTGCGGTATCGCACCGATCGGGATCCAGCCGCTTCGCCGTACGGTCCTGCAGGTGCGCCTCGGCGTGGCGGTACCCGCAGACCTGCCGCTCGTCGTCCATGTCGGCGGCGATTTCTATTTCAAGGGCGAGAGCGAAGGCCGGGTGTGGCTGAGCCCGCACGACGAAACGCCGATGGCGGCTTGCGACGCGGTACCCGACGAGCTCGACGTCGCGCTTGCGATCGACCGGTTGCAGTCGGTGGTCGACTGGCCGGTCGCTGCGGTCGAACGCAAATGGGCCGGACTGCGCAGTTTCGCGCCCGACCGCATGCCGGTTTTCGGCGCCGACGTACGCGAGCCGGACTTCATCTGGTGCGCGGGGCAGGGGGGCGTCGGCATCCAGACGGCGCCCGCTATTTCAGCGCTGCTCGCCGCTCAACTGGGCGCGCCCGCGCCCGGGGGCGCGATCGCCGCGGTCGATCCTTTGCCCTTTGCGCCAGCACGTTTCGGGTGACCGCTTGCGCAGGCGCTCCGGCGAGCTAAGTTCGATCATGGTCGCTGTTCGAGCGACTCCCGCAGCGGAGGTTCCATGGCCCATTATTTCGAGATCAAGAAAAACAAGGCCGGCGAGTTCGTCGCCTATTTCAAATATAACAACGAACCGATCTTCTGGACCGAAGGCTATTCGAGCAAGGCGTCGGCGAAGAATGCGATCGAATCGATTCTGAAAAACGGCCCCGGCGCCGAAGTTCGCGACGAAAGCTGACCGTTTTGCGCGGGCGTTCAGCGCGCCCGCGCAACCTCCAGCGCGGCATCGCTGGCAAGCTGGTCGGCCAGTTCGTTGTCGCCGTGACCGGCGTGGCCCTTGACCCACAGCCATTCGATGTCGTGCCGTTTCGCCTCGGCGATCAGCCGTTGCCAAAGGTCGGCGTTGGCGACAGGTTTCTTCGCGGCGGTCTTCCAGCCGTTCTTCTGCCAGCCGAACACCCATTTGGTGATGCCGTCGCGGACGTAGACGCTGTCGGTCGACAGTTCGACGCGGCAGCGGCGCTTGAGCGCCGCCAGCGCTTCGATCGCCGCCATCAGTTCCATGCGGTTGTTCGTGGTGTCGGGCTCACCGCCCGACAGCTTCTTTACGACATCGCCCCAGCGGAGCACGGCGCCCCAGCCGCCCGGGCCGGGGTTGCCCTTGCACGCGCCGTCTGTCGCGACGATCACCGTCTTTGCCGGCGCGTCGCTCATGCGGCGAACAGGCTGGCGGCGTCGGCTGCCTGATAGCGGCGCAGGCGATTGAGGAAGGGGACGGGGTCCTTGCGGGTGACCAGCGCGTCGGCGGGCGTATGCACCCAGTCGTGCGCACGGGTCAGCAGGAAGCGCAGCGCCGCACCGCGCGCGAGCAGCGGCAGGGCGGCAATTTCCGCGTCGGTCAGCGTGATTTCGCGGGCATATCCCTGCATCAGCGCCCGTGCGAGTGCGCGGTCGCATTCGGCACCGTCGCCCGAAAAGGTCCATGATGCGTGGGTAACCGCGACGTCGTAGGCGCGGTAGTCGGTCGCGGCGAAATAGAAGTCGATCAGGCCGGTCACCCGGTCGCCGAGCATCAGCACATTGTCGGGAAACAGATCGGCATGAATGACATGCGCTGGAAGATCGGCCGGCCAATGCGCGTCGAGCCAGGAAAATTCGGTATCGACGACGGCCTGCAAGCCCGGGATGACAGCATCGAGATCGCCGGTGGCCTCGGCGACGCCGCGCCAGTGAAGATGGCCCATGCTGTTTTCGCGCGCGCCGGGAAAGCTGGCGACCGCGCGATGCATGGCGCCGAGCGCCGCACCCGCCGCTTCGCACTGGGCGGGCGTCGGATGGGTCAGCGATATGCCCGACAGAAACTGGATGATGCAGGCGGCGCGGCCCGAGATCTGCTGGATCGCTTCGCCGTTCCGGTCGCGGATCATCGCGGGGACGGGACAGCCCTGATCGGCTAGGTGGCCGAGCAGGTCGACGAAGAAGGGCAGGTCGCTCGCCTGCACGCGCTTTTCGTAAAGCGTCAGGATGAAGCGTCGGCCGGTCGTTTCGAGCAGGAAATTGCTGTTCTCGACGCCTTCGGCAATGCCTTTGCACGACAGGACGGTGCCGATGTCGTAGCGGGCGACGAGAGCGGCCAGATCGTCGGGATCGACCTCGGTATAGACGGCCATTAGTTCGGTGCCGGTTCGAGCCCGCGGGGCAGCTTGAAGATCATGTTTTCCTCGGCGGTGACGACGACGTCCTCGACGATCGTCCGGTGCGCCGCGATCGCGTCGATCACTTCGCGGACCAGCTCTTCGGGGGCGCTGGCACCGGCGGTGACCCCCAGCGTGCCGATCCCGTGCAGCCATGCCGGGTTGATGTCTTCCCCGCGCTGGACGAGATGCGCGGGTGTACCCATCCGCTCGGCGACCTCGACGAGCCGGACGCTGTTCGAGCTGTTCGGCGCCCCGATGACGATCACCCGGTCGCACTGACCGGCGATGGCCTTCACCGCCTGCTGGCGGTTCGACGTCGCGTAGCAGATGTCCTCGCCGCGCGGGCCGGAGATTTCGGGGAAACGGTGCTGCAACGCGGCAACGATGTCGCGCGTGTCGTCGACCGACAGCGTCGTCTGGGTGAGGAAAGACAGTTTTTCCGGATCGGCGGGCGTGAGGGCGGTGACGTCGTCGACCGATTCGACCAATGTCATGGCACCGTCGGGAAGCTGGCCCAGCGTCCCGATCACCTCGGGGTGGCCGGCGTGGCCGATAAAGATGATGTGGCGCCCGGCCTCGTTCGCGCGTTCGGCTTGGCGATGGACCTTCGATACCAGCGGACAGGTCGCGTCGATATAGTCGAGCCCGCGCATTTCCGCCTTTGCCGGAACCGCCTTGGGAACGCCGTGGGCGCTGAAGACGACCGGAACATCGTCGGGAATCTGGTCGAGCGATTCGACGAAAATCGCACCTTTGGCCTTCAGCGTTTCAACGACATAGCGATTGTGGACAATCTCGTGCCGGACATAAACCGGCGCGCCGAAGCGCTCGATCGCCAGTTCGACGATGCGGATCGCGCGGTCGACGCCGGCGCAAAAACCGCGCGGCGCGGCGATCAAAACCTTGAGTTCTGCCGTTTGGCTGCCTTTTGGCGGTGCAAAGTTATGCGGAGCGTTCATTAAGCGGGCGCTCTAGCGCAGCATCGCATATGGGGTAAAGGAGCTTCGCACCGTTGCGCCGCGTTCATCGCACCGATAAGAAGCGGCGCGCATGACGCTCGGGACATTCGTTCCGACGCATCAGCGCCAGTTTGGAAAGCCCGTTCATCATGATGTCCATTTCGTCTCCGTCCCGCAAATTCCTGGCCCTGCTGTGCGGAACGGCAGCCATGGCGACGGTGGCGGGCTGTGCGAAGGACAATGAGATCGATGTCTCGGGCGGCGTTGGCATTACCTCGACGCGCAGCGCCTGCCCGTCGGTGGCGGTGCCGCTGCAGACGGGCGACATCACCCTGTTCGACCCCGCGACGAGCCGCGACGCGAGCGCGATCGACGTCGTCGCGATGATCACCAATGTGACGCCGCAGTGCAACGACGAGGGCGAGAAGGTCTATCAGCTCGCGAATTTCGACGTCGTCGCGACACGCCGCGATGCCGGCCCCGCTCGGACCGTGACCCTGCCTTATTTCGCGACCGTCGTGCAGGGCGGGACCGTCGTCGTCGCCAAGCGGCTCGGCAATGTCGCGGTCACCTTTGCCGACGGGCAGACGCGCGGTACCGGGCGCGGCCAGGCGTCGGCCTATGTCGACCGCGCCGCCGCGACGCTGCCCGCCGACATCATGGAACGCATCACGCGCAAGCGTAAGGCGGGCGATCAGGACGCCGCGATCGACCCGCTCAGCGTCCCCGAAGTGCGCGGGGCGGTCCAGCGCGCCAGCTTCGAACTGCTCGTCGGCTTCCAGCTGACGCAGGAACAGCTCGAATATAACGTCCGACGATAAGGGGCGCGGCGGCGCTTTTCCTGCGCCGTTCGCCGATGCTCCCTGCGACGCTTTTCCGGCGGCGCAGGGCTTTTCGCGTTGCGCAAGCTGCGTTAGGGCGCTCGCAACGCCTCACTCCATTTGAAGATTAGGATCCGCCGTGACCCTGTTCAGCCGTTTTTCCGACCATATCGGCGCCGCGCTCGATGCGCTTGCCGCGAAAAATGCCGTGCCTGCCGGGCTCGACCGCAGCGCGGTCAGCGTCGAACCGCCGCGCGATCCCGCGCATGGCGATGTCGCGACCAACGCCGCGATGGTGCTCGCCAGGCCGGCAGGAATGAACCCGCGCGCGCTTGCCGAACTGCTCGTCGCCGAACTCGGCGCGCTCGATGAAGTGACCGAGGCGAGCGTCGCCGGCCCCGGCTTCATCAACCTCCGCCTCGTCGACGATAGCTGGCGCGGCGAGTTGGCGCTGATCCACGATCAGGGCGGCGAATACGGCCGTTCGGCAATGGGCGCGGGGCGGCGCGTCAACGTCGAATATGTCTCGGCCAATCCCACCGGTCCGATGCACGTCGGCCATTGCCGCGGTGCGGTCGTCGGCGATGCGCTCGCCGCGCTGCTCGAATATGCTGGGCACAAGGTCATCCGCGAATATTATGTCAACGACGCCGGCGCGCAGGTCGACGTGCTCGCGCGTTCGGTGCACATGCGGTACCGCGAGGCGCTCGGCGAGGATATCGGCGCGATCCCCGAGGGGCTCTATCCCGGCGACTATCTGATCCCGGTCAGCCAGAAGCTGGCGACGGAATATGGCGACCGCTTCGTCGGAGCGCCCGAAAGCGCCTGGCTTGGCCTGTTCCGCGCCGAGGCGGTGAGCGCGATGATGGATATGATCCGCGCCGACCTCGCCAAGCTCGGCATCCATCACGACCTGTTTTCGTCGGAAGCCGAACTGCAGGCGGCGGGCAAGCCCGACGACGCGGAAAAATGGCTGCGCGCGCACGACCTCGTGTATGACGGCGTGCTCGAGGCGCCGAAGGGCGAAACCCCCGAGGATTGGGAGCCGGTCGAACTGCCGCTGTTCCGATCGACCAAATTCGGCGACGATCAGGACCGGCCGATCAAGAAATCGGACGGTAGCTGGACCTATTTCGGCGCCGACCTCGCCTATCATTTCCAGAAGAGTCAGGATGCCGACGAGCTGATCGACATCTGGGGCGCCGACCATGCCGGGACGGTGAAGCGGATCAAGGCGGCGGTCGCGGCGCTGACCGGCGGCGAGAAGAAGTTCGACGTCAAGCTGGTCCAGATGGTCCGGCTGCTCAAGAATGGCGAGCCGTTCAAGATGTCGAAGCGCGCCGGCAATTTCGTCACCCTCGCCGATATCGTCGACGAAGTCGGCAAGGATGCGGTGCGCTTCACCATGCTGACGCGCAAGGCCGACGCGCAGATGGATTTCGATTTCGCCAAGGTGGTCGAGGCATCGCGCGACAATCCGGTTTTCTATGTCCAGTATGCGCATGCGCGGATCGCATCGCTGAAGCGCAAGCTTGCCGATGCGGGCATCGCGGCCGCGATGCCGAACCCGGCGCGGCTCGACGGCTATGAGCTCGGCCTCGTCAAACTGCTCGCGCAATTCCCGCGAATCGTCGAATCGGCCGCCTCGGCGCGCGAACCGCACCGTATCGCTTTCTATCTGGGCGAGGTCGCCGCGGCCTTCCACGCGTGGTGGAATATGGGCAACGACAAGCCCGAGGCGCGGGTGATCATCGCCGACGATCCCGAATTGACTGCGACGCGGCTTTATTTGGCCGATGGAATCGGGCAAGTCATCCGGAACGGGCTGCACCTGATGGGGGTCGAGGCGCTCGAGGAGATGGTTTGATGGCCGACGACAGCAAGGGGCAGGGGGACGCCGGACTGGGTCTGGAAGACGAGGACCGGCTGCCCTGGCTCGAAGCCGCCGACGAATATGACGAGGATGGCGAGGTATCGCCGGTGCGCCTGCTGGTCATGGTGCTCGGCGGGTTGCTGTTGATCGGCGCGGTGCTCGGCGGCCTCTGGTGGGTCCAGAACGGCGGCGCGCGCGGGCAGGGCGAACTGATCGCGGCGCAGCAGGGCGATTACAAGGTCGTGCCGAAGAACGACGCCGCCAAGACCTTCGAGGGCGAAGGCGATGCGAGCTTTGCCGCCAGCGAGGGCGTCTTGCCCGGTGGTAAGGTCGATCCGAGCCGCATGCCCGAGGAGCCCGCGGTAACCCCCGAAGAACGCGAGGCAGCAGCGAAAGCCGCGAAGAAGGCGGCCGCGGACAAAGCCGCAGCCAAAAAGGCCGCAGCGGCCAAACCCGCCGCGAGCGACAAGGGCAAGCCGGCCGCGACCTCGGTCAAGACCGCCGATGCGGCCGCGAAGGATGCGCCCGCCGCTTCGGGCGGCGCGATGATCCAGCTCGGCGCCTTCAGCAGCGAGGCGGCCGCCGCCAAGGCGTGGACCAACCTGTCGAAGCGGTTCGCCTATCTGGCCGACCTCGGCAAGTCGGTGTCGCCGGCGACAGTGGGCGACAACAAGGTCTATCGCTTGCGCGTTTCGGCAGGTTCGGCCGCCAACGCCGCAAATCTGTGCGGGAAATTGCGTGTTGCCGGCGAAAATTGCGTCATCGTCCGCTGATTCGGCCCGCTTGGCCGCAGCACTCATTGGTTCGGTAACCGGGCCGTGCCATCATGCGCGCATTGGATGGCGCACGAGGGGGTGCCAGCCGATGGAGGTTGACGCACGATGATACCGGCGATCTTTGGCCTGTCTGGCCTGACCCTGACCGATAACGAACGCGCCTTTTTCCGCGACAGCGACCCCGCAGGCTACATCCTGTTCGGGCGCAATATCGAAAATCGCGAACAATTGCGGCGGTTGACCGACGATCTTCGGTCGCTCGACGGGCGCAGCAACCTGCCGATCCTGATCGACCAGGAAGGCGGGCGCGTCGCGCGGATGAAATCGCCCGAATGGCCCGATTTCCCGAGCGGCGCCGCGTTCGACGCGCTGTACGAGCGCGCCCCTGCGAGCGCGATCGAGGCGGCGCGGCTCAATGCCATGGCCCTTGCAGTGATGCTCGCCGAGGTCGGTATCACCGTCGATTGCCTGCCGCTCCTCGATGTGCGCCAGCCGGGCGCGAGCGACGTCATCGGCGACCGCGCGCTCGGCAGCGAGCCGATGCGCGTCGCGGCGCTCGGCCGCGCCATCCTCAGCGGCCTGCAGGCCGGCGGCGTGGTCGGTATCGTCAAACATATTCCGGGGCATGGCCGCGCGATGGCCGATTCGCACGAGGCACTGCCCGTCGTTTCGGCGCTCGACCGCGACCTGCAGACCGACCTTGCGCCCTTTGCGGCGCTGCGTGATGCGGCGATGGCGATGACCTGCCATGTCGTATTCGAAGCATGGGACCCGGATCGCCCCGCGACATTGTCGCCGCTGGTCATCGACAGCGTGATCCGCCAGCGCATCGGATTCCATGGCCTGCTGATGACCGACGATCTCGACATGAAGGCGTTGTCGGGCGACGTGCCGTCGCGCGCTGCCGACGCGATTGCGGCGGGATGCGACATCGCGCTCAATTGCTGGGGCAAGATGGACGATATGATCGGCATCGCCAAGGCGCTCGACCCGATCAGCATGATATCGCTCGCGCGCCTCGAAGGCGCGATGGACCGCATCGCCGGAGCGCATGATCCGCGCCAGTTCGCGACGCTGGTCGATCAGCGCGACGCCTTGCTGGCCGTCGCCTGATGGAAGAACTGCCGCTCGACTTCGAAGTGGCACCGACGGCGGAGCGCGACGATGCGCTGCAGCTCAGTCTTGATAGCTGGGAAGGTCCGCTCGACCTCCTGCTGACGCTGGCGCGCAGCCAGAAGGTCGACCTCCGGCAGATTTCGATCCTCGCGCTGGTCGAGCAATATCTGGCCTTCATCGCGGAAATGCGCGCGAAGCTGGAGGTTGCCGCCGATTATCTGGTGATGGCGGCATGGCTCGCCTATCTGAAATCCGCCCTGCTGCTGCCCAAGGATCCGGCCGAAGACCCGTCGCCCGACGAACTCGCGCTGCGCTTGCAGCTTCGGCTCCAGCGGCTCGCCGCGATGCGCGAGGCGGCGGCGCGGCTGCTGGCGCGCGACCGGGTCGGCCGCGATGTTTTCCTGCGTCCGAAGCCCGAGGGGCTCCACGATGTGAAGCTCCGCCGTTGGGACGCCAGCCTCTATGATCTCCTGTCCGCCTATGGTCAGGTCAAGCTGCGCACCGAACCCGTCGTCCATATGGTCGCGCGGCGGCCGGTGGTCACACTCGACGCCGCGCTCCACCATCTCCAGCGGTTGATCGGGGTAAAGCTCGACTGGGCCGAACTTTCCGATTTCCTGCCGCCCGATTATCGGGGACCCTTGCGCCGCTCGGCAATTGCGTCGAGTTTCGTGGCTGCACTCGAACTCGCGCGGCAGGGCCGCATCGACCTCAGGCAGGACGGCGCGTTCGAACCGCTTTATCTGAAGGCCGCATCCGCATGAATCCGATCGACGATCTCGAACGCGCGATAGAAGCGATGCTGTTCGCCAGCGACGAACCGCTCGACGCGCGGCAGGTCGCGGGACGGCTGGGCGACGAAAAGACGCCGGGCGAGATTCGGGCGATCATCCAGACCATCGCCGCGCGCCATGCCGGCAGCGGGATCGAACTGGTCGAGCGCGGCGGACACTGGCATTTCCAGACCCCTGCCGATCTGGCGCATCTGCTCCGCCGCGAACGCGACGATCCACGGAAACTGTCGCGCGCCGCGTCGGAAGTGCTGGCGATCGTCGCCTATCACGAACCCGTGAGTCGCGCGGAGATCGAGGCGATCCGCGGCGTCCAGACGTCGAAAGGCACGCTCGACGTGCTGATGGAGGCCGAATGGATCGCGCCCGCGGGACGGCGCGAGGTGCCGGGGCGGCCGCTGATCTACAAGACGACCGACGCTTTCCTGCAACATTTCGGCCTCACCAGCCGCAAGGACCTGCCGGGAATCGAGGATTTGCGTGCGGCGGGTCTGCTCGACCCGGTCGACCTCGCTTTCGAGGAAGCGATAGGAGAGCTGGACCTAGTAAAAGACGGCGAAGACGCCTAGATGGGCGGCCTGAGGAGAAATTAAGATGGGTAGCTTCAGCATCTGGCACTGGCTGGTAGTCGGGATTCTTGTCCTGCTGCTGTTCGGCAAGGGCCGTTTTTCGGACATGATGGGCGATGTCGCCAAGGGCATCAAAAGCTTCAAGAAGGGCATGACCGACGACGACGACGCGCCCGTACCGCCAAAGCATATCGAGGGCCAGCGTGCGCCCGATACGACCCCGATGTCGACGCCGACCAACGAGCACGACAAGCTCTGATCGCCGTCCGCCTGCGGGGGAATTAGTAAGCGATGTTCGATGTTGCGCCCACCGAGTTGCTGCTCGTCGTGGTGGTGGCCTTGGTCGTCATCGGTCCCAAGGACTTGCCCAAGGCGATGCGCTTTGTCGGCAAATGGATGGGAAAGGCGCGCGGAATGGCGCGCCATTTCCGGTCCGGGCTCGATACGATGATGCGCGAAGCCGAGCTCGAAGAACTCGAAAAGCAGTGGCGCGAGCAGAATGAAGCGATCATGCGCGAATTTCCGCGCGTCGACGTCAACAGCCCCGAGCCGGCGACCGCAGCGACGAAGCCGGCACCTGCGGATGAAACCGCAGGCGACGCCGATCAGGCGGCCGCGGCGAAGAAGCCGGAAACCGCCGAACCCGCCGAGACGCATGCCGTTCCGCCCAAGGACGGGCCGCTGCCGTGACCGTCGAGACGCCCGTCACCGCCGATGAGGATGGCGCCGGCGGCAAGATGCCGCTGCTCGATCATCTGATCGAACTGCGCTCGCGGCTGCTGAAATCCTTGCTCGCCATCGGCCTCGCCTTTGGCGTCTGCCTTTATTTCGCCAAGCCGATCTTTGGCATTCTGGTTCAGCCGCTCGTCCGCGCCGGGCAGGGCAAGCTCATCTATACCCAGTTGTTCGAGGCCTTTTTCGTCGAGATCAAGGTGGCGCTGTTCGCCGCGATGATGATCGCCTTTCCGGTGATCGCGAACCAGCTTTGGAAATTCATCGCGCCGGGGCTTTACCGGCAGGAAAAGAAGGCGTTGCTCCCGTTCATTCTGGCGACGCCGGTGCTGTTCGCGATCGGCGCGAGCTTCGCCTATTTCATCACCGTCCCGATCGCGCTCAAATTCCTGCTTGGCTATCAGGGCAATGTCGGCGGGATCACGCAGGAAGCGCTGCCGTCGGTCGGCAATTATCTGAGCTTCATCATGCAGTTCATCATGGCGTTCGGCATCGCCTTCCTGCTGCCGATCCTGCTGATGCTGATCGAGCGGTCGGGGCTGGTGACGCGCGAGCAGCTCGTTTCGGCGCGGCGCTACATGATCGTCGCGGCCTTCGCGATCGCCGCGGTGTTCACGCCGCCCGATATTTTGAGCCAGCTCCTGCTCGCGGTGCCGCTGGTGTTCCTGTACGAGCTGTCGCTGTTCGCGATCTGGTTCACCCAGCGCCGACGCAAAACAGGCGCCGAAGCGGCGCCTGTCGAACCTCTCGAAGAGGTTTAGGGTAAGCGGGTCAGAACCCGGTCAATGGATGGCGTCGCTGCCAGCCTGACCGACCGACTCGATATCGCGGCCAGCTCCCTTAACGGTATTGCAGCCAGCGACCAGAAAGCTTGCCATCAATGCCAGGATGATTGCGCGAAAACTCGTCATCGTTCCTCACCTTATTTTTGTTCCAGAGTGCAAAATGGCCCGGCACGCTTCGAGGGGGGGGGAGGGAATGCGGGCCGGGCCAATGTTGCTGAGCAGCGCTGCGGGGGGGCGATGATCGCTGCTCGAATGGGAAACGAGCAAATCGGCGAATAAGTTCCCGAAAAAAATGCGGCCGATGCACTTTTTTTCGTGAATCTTTTGAATCGCTTGGATTCCAATGGTTTGGATCTCAGAGAGTGGTGAGCCCGCTGAGCACGGCGAGGCCGAGGAAGGCCAGAAAGCCCATGGAATCGGTCGTCATGGTGACGAAGATCGAACTCGCGACGGCGGGATCCTGATCGAGCCGGTCGAGGAGCAGCGGGATGGCGACTCCGGCAACCCCGGCGACGAAGATGTTCACGATCATCGCCGCCGCGATCACCCCGCCGAGCATCGGATTGCCGAACCACAGCCCGGTCGCGGTGCCCGCGATCAGCGCGATCGTCCCGCCGTTGAGCAGCGCGATTTTCATCTCGCGGAACACCGCGCGCCAGCTATTCGAGTCGGTAAGCTGGTTCATCGCCAGCGCGCGCACGGTCACCGCGAGCGTCTGGGTGCCGGCATTGCCGCCGACCCCCGCGACGATCGGCATCAGCGCCGCCAGCGCGACCATATGTTCGATCGCGCCACCGAACAGCCCGACGATCGTCGAGGCGACGAGCGCGGTGCCGAGATTGGCGACCAGCCAGCGTACGCGCGCGCTGTAGGTTTCGCGGATCGGTTCGTTGATGTCGCCGTCGCCGGCGCCCGACAGGCGCAGGATATCCTCGCCGGCCTCTTCCTGGATGATGTGGACGACGTCGTCGACGGTGATCATCCCGACGAGCCGGCCCGCCCGGTCGACCACCGCCGCCGAGATCAGCGCATATTTCTGGAAGCGCAGCGCGACCTCTTCCTGATCCATGTCGATCGGGATCAGCGTCTGTTCGCGCTTCATCACGTCGCTGATCGCGATATCGCGCGGGGTGCGCAGGATCCAGCTGAGCTGGCAGGTGCCGACCGGCCTGTGCATCGGGTCGACGACAAAGATTTCCCAGAAATCGCTGGTCAGATCGGTGTCTTCGCGCAGCCGGTCGATGACGTCGCCGACGGTGACATGTTCGGGCACCGCGACCAGGTCGCGCTGCATCAGGCGGCCCGCCGATTCCTCGGGGAAGGAGAGGGCATCCTCGATCGCGGCGCGATCCTCGGGCTCCATCGCCTCGAGCACCGCCTGCTGCTCGTCGGCCTCCATATCCTCGATGATCGCGACCGCGTCGTCGGTATCGAGTTCGGACGCCAGTTCGGCCACTTGCTCCGGCGCGAGAAGATCGATCAGCTCTTCGCGCACATAATCGTTCATTTCCGCCAGCACATCGGCGGACAGCATGTCGCCGAGCACTGCGGCGAGCATCGGGCGCTCGTCGGCGCGCGCGAGTTCGAAGAGGTCGGCGATGTCGGCGGGGTGCAGGCGGCCGATACGCTCGCGCGCCGCTTCGCCTTCGCCGGCCTCGGCTAGCTCGATGACGTCGCGGACGAATTCGGGCTTCAGCCGGTCGTCCTCGTCGAGTTCGGTTTCGGGTTCGCGCGCCGCGGAATCGCGGTCTAGTTCGCGATCGTCGGTAACCAGCATGTCTTCGGGGGGCAGGGAATCTTCGCGTTTGTCCATCGCGCGGTCCTCCCTGTCTTGTGCCGGCAAAGCGCCCGGCGGGCCGTGCCTTCCCCTAGGCTCGCCGCCTCGATAACGCAATGTCGTGCGCGGCGGACGCGGCAATTAATGCGTGGCATTGCCGCTATCGCCCGCTATGGCACGGCCAACGTCAACTCCCCTTCCACAGGAGCATTTCATGTCCGATCAGACCCTCACCCTGTCGCTGTCGACCGGCGATGTTGTCATCCGCCTGCGTCCCGACCTGGCGCCCAAGCATGTCGAGCGCATCACCCAGCTCGCCAGCGAAGGCTTTTACGACGATGTCGTCTTTCATCGCGTGATCCCCGGCTTCATGGCGCAGGGCGGCGATCCCACCGGCACCGGCATGGGCGGCAGCAAGCTTCCCGACCTGCCGCAGGAATTCAGCAGCGAACCGCATGTCCGCGGCGTCTGCTCGATGGCGCGCGCGCAGAACCCGAACAGCGCGAACAGCCAGTTCTTCATCTGCTTCGAGGACGCACGCTTCCTCGACAATCAGTACACCGTCTGGGGCGAAGTGACCGAAGGCATGGAAAATGTCGACGCGCTGCCCAAAGGCGAGCCGCCGCGCGAGCCCGGCAAGATCGTCAAGGCGACGGTTGGCTGAATGGAAAATCCCCGCTTTGGCGGGGATTTTTTTGGCTAGTCGCCGATAAAGCCGTTGAGCCGTTCGCAGGCGGCGATCCAGTCTTCTTTGAACTCCTGCACGACCTGCCCGGCCCCCATCGCCTCGTTCATCAGGCCGACGCCCTGGCCGACCCAATAGGTGGCGAGTGCCTTGGCACCTTCGTGGCCGCCCTCGGACAATTTATCGACCTTCCGCAACGCCGGTTCGCTGACCAGCGACTGGAGCGGCATCGGCAGCGGTTTAGGCGCGCCCTCTGCCTCCCAAGCGTCGGTCCATGGCGAACGAAGCTGGCGCGAGGGTTTGCCGGTGCGGCTTTTCGAGCGCACCGTGTCGCGCGACGAGGCGGCGAGCATCTTTTCCTTAACTATGGGGTTGGTCTCGGCCTCGGCGGTGGTCAGCCACACCGAACCGGTCCAGGCGCCATGCGCGCCCATTGCCATCGCCGCCGCCATCTGGCGCCCGGTGACGATGCCGCCCGCGGCGAGAATCGGCGTGTCGGCGCCGACCGCCGCGACGGCGGCAGCCACCTCGGGCACCAGCACCATCGTCGCGACCTCGCCGCAATGGCCGCCGGCCTCGCCGCCCGCGACGACGAGGATGTCGACGCCGGCGCGCACCTGCGTCAGCGCATGGTCGCGCGTGCCGACGAGCGCCGCGACCGGGACATTGTGCCGCTTGCCGAGTTCGAGCATCAGCGGCGGCGGCACGCCGAGCGCGTTGGCGATCAGCTTGATCGGATGGCGGAACGCGACCTCAAGCAATGCCGCGGCCCCGGCGTCGCTCATATTGTCGCCGAGGCTGGAACTGACGCCGCTAAGGCTGTCGCCCTCGACACCGTGCTTTTCGAGGAGGTCGGCGACGAAGGCCTTATGCGCATCGGGAATCGGCGGCAGGGCACCTTTTTCCTCGCCCTTGCCGGCGAAGCTGTTGGGGACGATCAGGTCGACGCCATAGGGGCGCCCGCCGATATGGTCGTCGATCCACGCCAGCTCTTCCTCGAGCCGTTCGGGCGGCAGCGACGCGGCGCCGAACACGCCCATGCCGCCGGCCTTCGACACCGCGACGACGACGTCGCGGCAGTGCGAGAAGGCGAGCAGCGGAAACTCGATGTTGAGCATGGCGCAGATGGGGGATTGCATAGGGACCTCTCCATATCTCTCTATTTGCACCCATGTCAGCGTCAGTTGACGTAAACGTCAAGTTGATTTGCGCGAGCCAGCGTTTAACGCGGGGGCCATGACCGATTTCACGCTCCCCGACTTCGACCTCGATGCCTTCGTCCGTGCCACTCTGGCCGAGGATCTCGGCGCGGGGGGCGATATCACCTCGATGGCGACGATCCCCGCCGATGCGTGTTTCGACGGCGTGATGGACAGCCGCGACGCGATCACCGTCGCAGGCCTGCCGATCGCCGAGCGCTTCTTTCGCGCGCTGGCGCCCGACATGGATATCCGGATCCTCGTCGAAGAAGGGGCAGAGGTCCAATCGGGCACCGACCTCATCCGCCTGTCGGGCAATGCGCGGGCGATGTTGACCGCGGAGCGGTCGGCGCTCAACACCGTCCAGCATCTGTCGGGGATCGCGACGATGACGCGCGAATATGTCGATGCGATCGCCGGCACCGGCGCCATCCTGCTCGACACGCGCAAGACGATTCCCGGGCTTCGTATCCTCGAAAAATATGCGACGCGCATGGGCGGGGCGACCAACCATCGTATGGGCCTGTGGGACGCCGCGATGATCAAGGACAATCATGTCGCGGTCGCGGGATCGGTCGAAGAGGCGGTGCGCCGCGCGGCCGCGGCCGGGATCGCGAACATCATCGTCGAGGTCGACCGCGTCGACCAGATCGAACCGGCGCTCGGTGCCGGGGCGACGCATCTGCTGCTCGACAATATGGACCTTGCCGCGCTTCGCGAATCGGTGGCGCTCGTCGCCGGCCGGGTACCGACCGAGGCGTCGGGCGGGGTGCGGCTCGACACGATCCGCGCGATCGCGGAGACCGGGGTGACCTATGTCTCGGTCGGCCGCCTGACGCAGTCGGCGCCTGCGGCCGACATCGGGCTCGATTTTGCGCTGGCCTGAGGTCGCTGCGCTAGCGCTGCTTCTCGCGCCCACCGCCGCCAACGCGCAGGCATTGGCGTGCCGGATTCCCGATCGCATCCCGGTTCCGAGGCTGGAACAGCCCAAGCGCAGCGAGCCGGCGCGCAAGCCGCCGGTCGCCGGATATCTGCTGAGTATGAGCTGGTCGCCGCAGCATTGCGCGACCGTGCGGAATCCCAAGGATGCGCGCGACCGCTTCCAGTGCGCGGGCGAGAATGGTCGCTTCGGCTGGGTGCTCCATGGCCTGTGGCCCGAGGCGGCGAATCCGGGCTATCCGCAATGGTGCCGTCCGGCGAAGATCGTGCCGCAGCCGGTGCTGCGCCGCCACCTGTGCATGACGCCGTCGGCGCAGCTGCTCCAGCATGAATGGGCGAAGCACGGCACCTGCATGAGCCCGCACCCCGCCGCCTATTTCCGCTCGGCCGAAATATTGTTCAGCGCGGTGCGCTTTCCCGACATGCCGGCGCTGGCGACGAAACCGCAGACGGCGGGGAGCATCCGCCGCGCCTTTGCGGCGGCCAACAAGGGGGTTTCCGAATCGATGATCGCGGTGGCGGTCGACGACAAGGGCTGGCTCAAGGAAGTGCGCCTGTGCCTCGGGCCGCGGATGCGACCGCAGCGGTGCAAAGGCTTCCAGACCGGCGCCCGCGACCAGCGCGCGGTGCGGGTGCGGCCGCTGCCGCGCTGAAACTTTGTCCCGCGATGGAACGCCGCGCGCGTTAACCCTTTTTTAACCTTACCCAATCGTTAACGCTGTCCTAGCGTACCGGCATGGACAGCGACGATCGCATCGATATTCGGGGTCTCGTTCGCGCGCACGGCGCGCGGCAGCTCTCCATTGCGCGCCTCGGCGCGCCCGACGACTGGAAGGGCGAACTGCGTCGGGCGCTGGCGGTGCAGCGCACCCCGCAAGCGATCTGGACGCGCGGCGACCTGCGCCTGTTTCTGGAGAGTTTCGCGATCTTCTTTACCGCGACGATGATGTTCCTGCTCTGACGGCAGCGCTCAATCGCAGGCCTTGTGGAGCTTCCACGCGAGCCATGCCGACACGAGGCACATGGCCGCGACCATCAACAGCGTATCGCCGATCGTCAGCCCCGCGCCGATCAGGACGCTGAGCAGTAATGTCGCCGCGACCATGAAGCCCGAATTGACGATATTGTTCGCGGCGACGGTGCGCGCGGTTTGCGATTTCGATACGGTCGTGGTGAGGAAGGCATAGAGGGGTACGACGAACATCCCGCCGGCGATCGCGATGCCGAGCAGGTCGAGGATGATGCGGTCGCCCGCAGCCAGCGACAGGAATTCGCGCCAGTTCATCAGCGTGTTGTCGGCGTGGACCCAATGGGTGACCGACCACCAGAGGTCGAGCACGAACAGCGCCATGACGATCACCGAGCCCGGCGAATAGCGCGCCGAGACATGCCCCTTGAGCAGCCGGTTGACGATGATCGACCCGATCGCGACGCCGACCGAGAAGATCGCGGTGAACAGTGTCGCGACGGTGTTGTCGCCGCCGAGCGCATTTTTGACCAGCGGCGGGAATTGCGCCGCCAGAATCGCCCCGATCGCCCAGAAGAAGCTGATCGACACGATGGCGAGGAACAGCCGCGGAATGTGCATCGTCGAATTGACGATCTGCCATGACGAACGAAAGACATTATGGTCGATGACCAGTCCCTCGGCTTCCTTTTCGGGCGGGGCTGCCGGAACATAGCTGGCGGTCAGGCGGCCGACGATGGCGACGAGGATGATGCCAGGGATGGCAAAATGCGGCGGTGTGAGCCCGCCGACGATGCTGCCGCCGAGAATCGCGATATAGGTCCCAGCCTCGACCCAGCCGGTGCCCGCGAGCACCTCGTCCTCGTGCAGATGCTGCGGCAGGATCGCATATTTGATCGGGCCGAAGAAGGTCGAGTGCATGCCCATCGCGAAGAGCGCGAGCAGCATGACGGGCACGATATGGAACCAGATGCCGATGCCGCCGACGATCATGATGAAGATTTCGGCCGTTTTGATGAGGCGGATCATCTTCGTCTTGTCGGTGCTGTCCGCAAGCTGGCCCGCGAGTGCCGAAAAGAGGAAGAAGGGCAAGATAAACAGCCCGCCCGCCAGCGCGTTGAACCACGCCTCGGTCTCCGGATCCTTGTAGATCGTGAAGGTGACGAGGATCACCATCGCCATCTTGTAGAAATTGTCGTTGAAGGCGTTGAGGAATTGGGTAGCGAAAAGGGGCAGGAACCGGCGTTGCTTCATCAGCGCGAAGGAACCGGTCATTGAAAACCCAATCTTGTAAACCAACTATCCGATACCGTGTCACCCATGGGGCAAAGCGGTTGTGACCCCGGGGGCTTATCGGGTAGGGCTGTCGCGGTCAAAGGCCATTTTGGAAACAGTTCGCCTCGCTGGCGGGAATCAGGGGTCATGCTCAGCCTTCCCAATCTTCTGACCTTGTCGCGGATCCTGGCGGTTCCCATCCTGCTCTTCCTGCTGTGGCCGGGCGTGATCGAAGGATCGCACCAGCCGAAGCCGATCGACTATGCCTTCGCTTTCGGCCTCTACTGCCTGATGGGCGTGACCGATTATTTTGACGGCTATGTTGCACGCTCACGCGGCATCGTATCGCGGCTGGGGGCTTTTCTCGATCCGATCGCCGACAAGATCATGATCGCGGCGGTCATCCTGCTCCTCGTCTTCACGCGCGATATCGCGGGCTATCACGTCATCGCCGCGCTGATGATCCTGCTGCGCGAGATCATCGTGTCGGGGCTGCGCGAGTTTCTCGCGACGTTGCAGGTCTCGATGCCGGTGACCCAGCTTGCGAAATGGAAGACGACCTTCCAGCTCGTGGCGTTCGGCGCGCTGATCCTCGCGGGCGCCTTGCCCGCGATGGCGTGGATCAAGCTGGTCGGGCTCGCCTCGCTGTGGGGCGCCGCGGTGCTGACGCTGATCACCGGCTGGGATTATCTGCGCGTCGGCCTCAAGCATATGGATTGACCGATGACGCTGACGGTCAGCTATTTCGCCTGGGTACGCGAACGGATGGGGGTTGCCGAGGAAGAGATCGTGCTGCCCGCGGGAGCCGCCACGGTCGGCGATCTCGTCGGCTGGCTCGCGGCGCGCGACGAACGCGGTGCCCGCGCCTTTGCCGAACCCGGACGGATTCGCGCCGCGCTCGGCGGGGCGATGGTCGGCGCGGCCGCTCCGCTCGGCGATGCGCGCGAGATTGCGCTGTTTCCACCGGTGACCGGCGGATGATCCGCGTCGAGGTCGGCCCCGCGGCGATTTATGTCGCCGCCGAACTCGCCGCGCATGATGCGGGCGGGCACGGCGCGAGCGCGAGCTTTATCGGCCGGGTGCGCGGCGACGGCGGATTGACCGAACTTTTCCTCGAACATCATCCGGTGCTCACCGCGACCGGGCTCGAGGAGCTTGCGACCGAAGCCGCGGCGCGCTGGAAACTGGGCGCGCTCACCCTGATCCACCGCGTCGGCGCGATGGCACCCGGCGACACGATCGTCCTCGTCCTCGCCAGCAGCCCGCATCGCGGCGAGGCGCTGGCGGCCTGCGAATTTCTGATCGACCGTCTGAAGACCGACGTCATGCTGTGGAAGCGTGAAAGCTTTGCCGACGGCCGCGTGCAATGGGTCGAGCAGCGCGAGGGCGATCACACGCGCGCGGAGCGCTGGGACTGATCAGTTCGCCTTATGCTTGCGAAAAATGTCGGCGAGCATCCGGAATTCGTCGGCGCGCGGGCTGCCCTTGCGCCACACCAGCGCGATCGTCCGCCAGTCGTGATCGGAGGCAAGGGGGCGGGTGTCGATGTCGGTATGGTCGAGAATGCCGGCCTCGATCGCCATTTGCGGCAGCATCGTGATGCCGAGCCCGTTGTCGACCATCTGCACCAGCGTGTGGAGCGACGTCCCCATCATCCGGGCGCCGGCGCGCAGTTCGGGCCGGTTGCACGCGGCGAGCGCATGATCCTTCAGGCAGTGCCCGTCCTCGAGCATCAGCATTTGCGCGGGGTCGATCTGGTCGGCGCTGACCATCGCGGGCAGGTCCTCGCTCTGGTCGCCGGGGAAGGCGACGAACAGCGCGTCGTCGAACAGATTTTCCGCCTCGACGTCGCCGCAAGCATAGGGAAGCGCGAGGAGCACGCAGTCGACCGCGCCATGATGTAGCGATTCGCAGGCCTGTGCGCTCGGCTCCTCGCGGAGGAACAGCTTGAGCGACGGACGCTCCTTGCGCAGCCGCGGCAACAAGCCCGGAAGCAGGAAGGGCGCGATCGTCGGGATGACGCTCATCCGGAGTTCGCCGACCAGCGGCGCGGCGGCGGCCGCTGCCATATCGGCGAGCTCTTCGGCTTCGCGCAGCACGCGGTGCGCCTTTTCGACGATCGCATTGCCGAGCATGGTGAAGCGGACGACGCGGCGCGTGCGTTCGACCAGCGTCTGGCCGAGCAGCGTTTCGAGTTCGCGAATTCCCGCCGACAGCGTCGATTGCGTCACATTGCACGCATCCGCCGCACGCCCGAAATGCCCGTGTTCGTGCAACGCGACGAGATATTGCATCTGCTTGAGCGAGGGCAGGTAGTTTTGCATTGATCGAGTATAGCTATGGATGGCCTGATCTTGAACAGCTTTATCGATTAAAAATTCGCGGCCAAAATGGTGGCGTTTATTGCGGCTGGCTGTCGCGGCATGATAATTAGCCCGATCGATGGGTGCGGAGGGGCGGATGGCGATTTCCCGATTTCTGATCGGCGGCGTGGCGAGTGCCTTGTTGCTCACCGGCGGGCTGTTCATGTGGAAGGGCTATAGCCAGATTGCCGAGGAAGAGGTGCTGCCCGAACCGCCGCCGGCGCTGCCCGCCATCCCCCTTGCGGGGGCGAATGCACCGAAGCGCGGTCCCGCGCCGCCGGCGTTGCCCGCCGCGAAAGAGGCGTCGCGCGAGGAGCGTCGCTTCAACCGCTACGACCGCGACCGCAACGACCGGGTCAGCCGGGTCGAGATGATGTCGACGCGCACCGCCGCCTTTCGCAAGCTCGACAAGGACGGCAACAATCTGCTGACCTTCGAGGAATGGGCGTCAGCGACGGGCGAGCGTTTCGCCAGGGCCGACGGCGACCGGTCGGGCGACCTGACGCGGGTGGAGTTTGCGACGACGGCGCCCAAAGCGGCGGCGAAGCCGAAATGTAGCTGCTAGGCGGCGACGCCCTCGGCCAGTTTTAACCACTCTGCCAACGCCGTCCCCGCGCGCTGCGTGTAGCCGAGCTTGCGGTCCTTCTTACGGACATCCTCGGCGAGCGGCGGAAACAGGCCGAAATTGACGTTCATCGGCTGGTAGCTCGCGGCATCGGCACCACCGGTGATATGGCCGAGTAGCGCGCCCAGCGCCGTTTCGGGCGGCGGCGGAGGCAGGGTGCGGCCGCCGAGCTCCGCGATCGCGAAGCGAGCGGCGACAAGGCCGATGGCGGCGCTTTCGACATAGCCCTCGCAGCCGGTGATCTGCCCCGCAAAGCGGATATGCGGTGCCGATTTCAGACGAAGCTGCTGGTCGAGCAGTTCGGGCGAACGGATGAAGCTGTTGCGATGCAACCCGCCGAGCCGCGCAAATTCGGCCTTTTCGAGGCCGGGGATGGTGCGGAACAGTTCTACCTGTGCGGCATGTTTCAGCTTGGTCTGGAAACCGACCATGTTCCACAGCGTGCCCAGTGCATTATCCTGCCGGAGCTGGACGACCGCATAGGGCCAGCGCCCGGTACGCGGATTGTCGAGCCCGACGCCCTTCATCGGGCCGAAGCGCAGCGTTTCGGGGCCGCGCTCAGCCATCACCTCGATCGGCATGCAGCCCTCGAAGTAAGGCGTGTCCTTTTCCCACTCCTTGAATTCGGTCTTGTCGCCGTCGACGAGTCCCTGGACGAAGGCGTGATATTGCTCCTTGTCCATCGGGCAGTTGATATAATCCTTGCCGTCGCCGATCGGCCCGACCTTGTCCCAGCGGCTCGCCATCCACGCGACGTCCATGTCGATGCTGTCGCGGTAAACGATGGGCGCGATGGCGTCGAAGAAGGCGAGAGCGTCCTTGCCGGTGGCTTCGCCGATGCTGGAGGCGAGGCCCGCCGCGGTAAGCGGGCCGGTCGCGACGATCGTCATGCCTTCCGACGGCAGCGTGTCGATGCGTTCGCGGACGATGGTGATGTTCGGGTGATTTGCGAGCGCATTGGTGACGCCGCCCGAGAAAAGGTCGCGGTCGACCGCGAGCGCCGAACCCGCGGGAACTTTCGTGGCGTCGGCCTCGCGCATGATGATCGAACCGAGCGTGCGCATCTCGCGGTGAAGCAGGCCGACCGCGTTGCTGTCGCCGTCGTCGCTGCGAAAGCTGTTCGAGCACACCATTTCGGCGAGCGTGTCGCCCTGATGCGCCGGGGTCATGTCGCCGCCCCCGCGCATTTCGGAGAGGCGCACGCGATAGCCTGCCTCGGCGAGCTGCCAGGCGGCTTCGGACCCCGCGAGGCCGCCGCCGATGATATGAATGTCGTGCGCCACCATTGATCCTAATCGTTGACTTGCGGTTCGTCCGCCGCGCACTAGGCGGGTTAGGTGCAAGATGCAAAGGGGCGGGCGATGGGCGGCGAACAAGGTTGGGATCGGGCGCGGTGGCTGTGGTGGCTGGCTTTGGCCGGCGGGATCAGTTTTTTCGTTGCCGTGTTCCAGCGGCTCGACGGCCCCGCGATCTGGGCGTGGAAGACGACGGGCGTCGCGTTCCTCGCACTCTGGGCGGCGGCCAATGCGCGCGAAAGAAATGGCTGGCTGATAGCGGCGGTGCTCGGTTTCGGGGCGCTCGGCGATTTTCTGCTCGACGCGAAGGGGCTGATCGCGGGTGCCGCAGCGTTCGCCGCGGGCCATGTGATTGCCATTATCCTGTATCTTGCTAACCGGCGCGCGCAGACGACGCCGTCGCAGCGCCTGCTTGGCTGGCTGACGATGCCGGCGACGCTCGTAATCGTCTGGGCGATGCTGAGTCCGGCGCCGGGCTGGTGGCACGCTGCGGTCTATTCGCTGTTCGTCGCCGCAATGGCCGCCGCGGCATGGGCAAGCCGCTTCCCACGCTATCGCACCGGCATCGGGGCGATGCTGTTCCTTGCGAGCGACCTGTTCATCTTCGCGGGTGAGGGCGGGGTATTGCCCAAATCCGTCACGTTGTGGCTCGTCTGGCCGCTCTATTTTGCGGGGCAGGCGCTGATCGCATGGGGTGTCGTCAGCACGCTCGCCAAGGAAGCGCGCGCCTGATCACGACGGCGGCGCGGCTTCGCCGACGAGCAGAGCTTCGATATCGGGGATCGGCCGGTCGGTCATTTCCTTGACATGCTCGCCTGCCAGCCGGGCGCTGACTTCCTTGTGCCACAGCGGGCGAAGCTCGCCCATCGTGCGCGCGGGCGCGATCACGACCAGATCGTCGAATTCGCCGGCGAGTGCCATCGCATTCACCTTGTCGGCAAGTTCGCGCGCGAAACGATCTTCCTCCTGCTGGTGGAAATCGGTTTCGCCCATCGTGCCGCCGGGCAGACCGGTACCTGCCGGAGCGGGGGACTGGCCTGCGGCGTCGGTCTTGATGTCGCTATCCTTGCGGTCCTCGCGGGTCCGGTGCGACGCGGTGCGCAGGTCGATCTGCTGCTCGTCGCCGTCATTGCGCAGAAACAGCGCCTTGCGGCCGTCGGCGACGAGGACGAGGGTGTTATTGGGGAGGGTCATGATCGTGCTCCTTCTATCGGAGCAACGCGCGGGTTCGCTGCGAAGTTTCCCTACCCGTCCCAAGCAGCGATCGTCGTCCGGTGGAGCAGGCGGTCATAGCCGTCGTAGCCGCCGGTCGCGCGGTGCAGGACCGACCGATTGTCCCACATGATGAGCATGTCGGGTTCCCATATGTGGCTGTAGCGAAATTCCTCGCGTCCCTGCCATTGAATAAGCTCATAGAGCAAAGGCAGCGCCTCGGTATCGTCGAGCCCGTCGAAGCCGATGATATAGCCCGCGCAGCCGAACAGCCCCTTGCGGCCCGTTTCGGGATGGTCGCGGACGAACGGATGGAGCTGTGTTTCGAGCGCTTCGTCGCCGGAGTGGATGTCCATGCTGCGATTCTTGTCATTGGCGCCGTACATGCCCTGCGGCGCATAGCCGGCGCGGGCGCTGTGAATGGCTTGCAATCGCTCGACGCGGGCGCGGAGGTCCGCGGGCATCGCGTCGAGCGCCGCGTGCTGATTGGCAAATTCGGTGTTGCCGCCGACCGGAGGAATGGTGATCCCGAACAGGCAGGTGCCCGCCGGCGGTCGCGCCTGAAAGCTCCAGTCGCTGTGCCAGTTTTCGGCGAACAGCGGTGCGGTCTCGTCGGCCTTGCGTTTCACCGCGATGATATGCGCGCGGCCCGGGATCGGGCGGATGAAGGGATCGTCCCCGAAGCCGCCGAAATAACCGGTGAAGCGTTCGAGATCGTCGTCGTTCATCTTCTGGTCGGGAAACGCCAGGACATGGTGCTCGAGCCATGCCGTCCGGATCGCGGCGACGGTTTCAGGGGTGAGTGGCCGGGTGAGGTCGATGCCGGTCACACGGGCGCCGCACGCCTGGCCGCTGGGGGTGATGCTGATCGTCATGGCGCGATGCTGCGCCGCTCGGCGCGCAAGGTCAATCGGCGCGATAGACCGCCCCGAAAGCTGGTCGAGCCGATGCGTCCGGCGTCCGCGGGCATGATCAATTCAGCCACGCGCCATCTTTGCCGACCTAATTTGATCGACGGGGACCAACACGGAGAAGACACATGTTCCTGTTCAAGAGACTGGCGTTGACGGCGCTGATCGGTGCCAGCGCGCTTGCCGCGCTGCCCGCCGAAGCCGATGCGCGCGACCGCCACCATAGGCACAGCTATTACAGCGACCGCGGCAACGACCGTTATCGCGATTACCGGCGCGACTATCGGCGTGATTATCGCCGCGACTACCGGCGCAGCCACAATCGCGACCGCCGCTACTATAACTGCCGTCGCGGCAGCGGCACGACCGGCCTGATCGTCGGCGGTGCAGCGGGCGCGCTGCTCGGCCGCGAGGTCGACCGTTATGGCGACCGCCTGCCGGGCACGATCATCGGCGGGGCCGCCGGCGCGCTGATCGGCCGCGAGATCGATCGCGGCGGCCGCCGCTGCTGACCGGGCGATAGTCGGATGGCGTCCGTGCCGCGCGTCTTGCGAGGCCGCGCGCGGCGCCAGCCGATACCGGCCCGATTGCGGCCGGCGAATATGGCGGTAGAGTGGGGTGTCGGGCGGAAGCGATTCCGCCGCGCGAGGAGGCCGCTGATGAAGATGCTGATGAAATTTGCGATGACGGTTGGTCTGGGCCTGTCCGTCGCGGCCATCCCCGTGCAAGGTATTGCGGCGCTCCAGCAAGGAGCGAAGGCGCCGGACTTCACACTCAACGCGGCGCAGGCCGGCAAGGAATTCAGCCTTTCGCTGAAGCAGACGCTGCGGGGCGGGCCGGTCGTGCTCTATTTCTTTCCGGCCGCCTTCACGCCCGGCTGCACGGTCGAGGCGCATCTGTTTGCCGAGGCGAACAGCCAGTTCAATCAGCTCGGCGCGCGCGTCATCGGGGTGACGGCGGGCAATATTCACCGCGTCGCCGAATTTTCGCGGTCGGAATGCCGCGACAAGTTCGCAGTCGCTGCCGATCCGGGCGCCAAGGTTGCGGCGAAATATGACGCGACCATGCAGGCCCCCGACAAGACGACGCTCTCCAACCGGACCTCCTATGTGATCGCGCCGAACGGCACGATCCTGCTGAGCTACACCGACAGCAAGCCGCAGGCGCATGTCGAAAAGACGATGGCGGCGGTCCGCGCGTGGAACGCGAGGCGGCGCTAGTCCGGATATGAACATGACGGCGGGCCGGGGCGCCCCCGTGCTTGTCAAAGACCTGGCGCATCTCTATCCCGCGCGCATGGCGCCCGGGACATATCGACCGGCGGATTTCCTCACCAAAGATTGCTTCATCTGAGCCCTGTTCCCAACCCTTACTACGTCGAACCGCTCGGCATCGGGGCGGGCCGCCGCGCGCTTTCGCTGAGTCTCGCGGTGATGATTCCCGCGCTCCTCCTGCTGCTGTTGCTGACCTTCGGCGCGGTGACGCTGCCCATGGAAAAACAGGCGTCCGTGAGCGTAGTGAGCCTCGAGGCCAGCGAGATTGCGGAGCAAAGCAGCGAACCCGCCAGCCCGAAGCAGGAACAGAGCGAAAAACCCGCATCGTCGCCGCAGCCTACGCCCGCGGCCGCGCCGTCGATGCCTCTGCCGCCCCCGCCCGTCGCCGCACCCGAGGCGCCGCCGTCGGCGCCCGCACCAGCCCAGCCGCAGCCTCCCCAGACGAAGTCCACGATCGGCGTTCGGATGCGAGACGGGCCGGTCGGTCCGCCGAACACCGGCGGCTCGTCCGCCTATCGCGATAGCGAACGGGTGGGAACAGCGCCCAACGGCGAGGCCCTCTACGCTGCGGCCTGGTATCGCGAACCGAGCGATGGCGAATTACGGGGCTATCTGTCGACCGCCAGCGGGCCGGGCTGGGGGCTGATCGCGTGCCGGACAGCGCCCGATTACCGCGTCGAAGATTGCGTCGGTCTCGACGAATATCCGAACGGATCGCAGATCACGCGCGCGGTGCTCGCCGCGGCGTGGCAGTTCAGGGTCCGGCCGCCGCGCGTCGGCGGGCAATCGATGGTGGGTGCCTGGGTACGGATCCGGATCGACTATGGCGTCGGACGGCGATCGGGCGGCGGCTGAAAAAAAACGCGGCGCTCAGTCGCGCTTTTGCAAGCTCACCACGGCGTGGATCGGCAACTCCGCATAGATGTGCGGGAATAGCTCGCCGCCGCGCGCTTCTTCCCAGCGGACCGCGTCGCCGAGCTGGATCAAATCCACCTCGGCGATCATCAGGCAGCTTTGCCCCGCGAAATGCTTCGCGATGGTGGCTTCGAGCTGCTCCGCGGTCGACAGGTGGATATAGCCGTCGGCGATATCCACCGGGGCGCCGCGGAACACGCGCTCGCGTTCGAAATCGGCCCATTGCTGCTGGGTCAGCACCTTGAAGGCCGTTGCGGCGGTCATTCGGGCGATGCTTCCGCTTCGGAGGCTTCGGCCGCGGTTTCGGCGGCTTCGCCTTCCTCCTCGTCGCCTTCCTCGATGAGCGCCGCCGAGACGACATGTTCGTCCTTGGCGACATCGAACAGGCGCACGCCCGCGCTGCCACGGCCGATGACGCGCATCGAATCGAGCCCCATGCGGATCAGCTTCGCCTGATCGGTCACCAGCATCAGCTGATGTTCCTTGGTGGCCGGGAAACTGGCGACGACCGGGCCGTTGCGGCCGATATTGTCGATGTTGGTGATCCCCTGACCGCCGCGGCCGGTGCGGCGATATTCATAGGCCGACGACAGCTTGCCATAGCCGTTGGCGCAGACGGTAAGGATGAACTCCTCGCGGGCGGCGAGCTCTTCCATGCGGTCGGCGGGCAGCGTCGGTTCGTTCTCATTATCCTTCCACGGCGCGGCGCGGAGATAGGCTTCTCGCTCGTCGCTTGTCGTGCCGACCTTGTGGAGGATCGAGAGCGAGATCACCTCGTCGCCGTCGGCGAGGCGCATGCCGCGCACACCGGTCGAATTGCGGCTCTGGAACTCGCGGACATCGTCGCCTGCGAAGCGGATCGCCTTGCCCTGTCGCGTCGCGAGCAGGACATCGTCGCTTTCGTCGAGCAAAGCGACGCCGATCAGCCGGTCGTCCTCGTCCTCGCCCTCGAACTTCATCGCGATCTTGCCGTTCGAGGGCACGTTGGTGAAGGCGTCCATGCTGTTACGACGCACATTGCCCTTTGCGGTTGCAAACATGACGTGCAGCTTGCCCCATTCTGCCTCGTCCTCGGGTAGCGGGAGCACGGTCGAGATGGTTTCGCCCTGCGCGAGCGGCAGCAGGTTGATCATCGGGCGGCCGCGCGTCGCGGGCCCGCCTTCGGGCAGGCGCCACACCTTCATGCGATAGACCTTGCCCGCGGTCGAGAAGAACAGCACCGGCGTGTGCGTCGAGGTGACGAACAGGTTGGTGACCACATCCTCGTCCTTGGTCGCCATGCCGGCGCGGCCCTTGCCGCCGCGGCGCTGGGCACGGAAGGTTTCGAGCGGGGTGCGTTTGATATAGCCGTCGAGGGTAACGGTGACGACCATCTCCTCGCGTTCGATCAGATCCTCGTCATCGATGCCGTCGGCGGCGGGGGCGACGAGCGTCTTGCGCGGCGTTGCAAATTCGTCGCGCACCGCGACCAGCTCTTCGCGCATCACGCCATAGAGTTTGACGCGGTCGGCGAGGATCGAAAGCAGTTCCTCAATCTCGGTCGCCAACTCACCGAGTTCCTTACCAATTTCATCGCGGCCAAGCGCGGTGAGGCGGTGGAGGCGGAGGTCGAGGATTGCCTTCACCTGCACTTCGGACAGGCGATAGGTCGCGCTTTCCTCCATCTCGCCCTCGATCGCCTCGACGAGGCGGATGTAGGGGGCGATTTCGCCGATCGGCCATTCGCGTGCGAGCAGCGCTTCGCGGGCCGCCGCGGGCGAGTTCGATCCACGGATGATGCGGACGACTTCGTCGAGATTGCTGACCGCGACGACGAGACCGAGCAAGATATGTGCGCGGTCGCGCGCTTTCGCGAGTTCGAACTTGCAGCGGCGGGTGATCACTTCCTCGCGGAAAGTGATGAAGGCCGAAAGAATATCCTTCAGCCCGAGCATTTCGGGGCGGCCGCCGCGGATCGCGAGCATGTTGGCGGGGAAGCTCGACTGCGCCGGGGTATGGCGCCAGAGCTGGTTGAGCACGACCTCGGCGGTGGCGTCGCGTTTCAATTCGATGACGACGCGGACGCCCTCGCGGTTCGATTCGTCGCGGATGTCGGCGACACCCTCGATGCGCTTGTCGCGCGCCGCCTCGGCGATCTTCTCGACCAGGCCCGACTTGCCGACCTGGAAGGGAATCGACGTCAGAACAATCGACTGGCGGTCGTTCCTACCTTCCTCGATGATGTGCGTCGAGCGCATCATGATAGAGCCGCGGCCGGTGGCGTAAGCGTTGCGCGCGCCGCCCTGGCCGAGCATCATCGCGCCGGTCGGGAAGTCGGGACCGGGGACGATCGCCATCAGCTCCTCGAGCGTGATGTCGGTGCCGCCCGCTAGCTGGCGGTCGATCATTGCGAGCGTCGCGTCGATCACTTCGCCCAAATTGTGCGGCGGGATGTTGGTCGCCATGCCGACCGCGATGCCGCCCGCACCGTTGACGAGCAGGTTCGGGAAACGCGCCGGGAGTACGGTCGGCTCGTCGCGGCTCGCGTCATAGTTGGGCTGGAAGTCGACGGTGTCCTTGTCGAGGTCGTTCAGCAGCACCATCGCGGTCTTCGCGAGCCGCGCTTCGGTATATCGCATCGAGGCCGGCGGATCGGGGTCCATCGAGCCGAAATTGCCCTGACCGTCGATGAGCGGAACGCGCAGCGACCAGTCCTGCGTCATGCGTGCGAGTGCGTCGTAGATCGCGCTGTCGCCATGCGGGTGATAGTTACCCATCACGTCGCCGACGATCTTGGCCGATTTCTTGTACGGACGGCCCGGAACGAAGCCGCCTTCCTGCGCCGCGTAGAGGATGCGGCGGTGCACCGGCTTCAGCCCGTCGCGCACGTCGGGCAGCGCGCGGCTGACGATCACGCTCATCGCGTAATCGAGGTATGAAGTCTTCATTTCGTCGACGATATTGATCGGCGAAACGCCGTCGTCGGACGGTTGCATAGGCGTATTTTCTTCGGTCAAGACCCGGCCTTTTTTCTGCTTATCGGGAGATGCTTTTTGCCTAGCCCATGGGGGTGCGAAAGGCCAGCGATTCGGGCGATTCCGGCCAGATTTTTTGTCTTCTGCGCTTCGCATGCGCGAGGTCCGAAAACGCTGTGTTTTCTGTGCGTTGGATTGACGTCATGGCGTCCATTCCATCCGTCATCCCGGCAGAGGCCGGGATCTCGACCCCGGCTCTCTGCGCACCGGCGGGATCCCGGCCTATGCCGGGGCGACGAGGGGACGAAAGAACGGCCGCTGCGGGCTTGCCAATCGCGCCTCCGCCCCTAAAGCTTCCGCGCGATGATCTATTGCCTGCCTGGGGGGCGCCGGTGACCCTGATCGCGCTCGTCGGCGCCGGTGAAATGCTGCCCGACGGCGGATTGCGCGCGCTCGTCACCGTTGCTGGCGAGACGTTGATCGAGCGGCAGGCGGCGCGCCTCGCCGATGTCGGGGTCACGCATATCGCCGTCGCGGTCGGCGCGGTGCCAGCCGAATTGCTCGCCACATGCGATCGCATCCGCCGCCGCGGGATGAAGGTCACCCCGGTGCGTGCGGCCGCCGACCTGATGGCGCTCGTCGAGGATGACGACCGGATCATCCTCGTCGCCGACGGTTTGCGTGCGGGCGGCACCCATTATGCAGCGATCGCGCGTCCCGGTTCGCCGGCGATCCTCGTGACCGGCGATACGGTGCTGACGCAGGGGTTCGAGCGGATCGATGCGACGCGGCGCTGGGGCGGGCTGGCCTGCATCTCGCCGCCCATGGTCGCCGAACTGGCGAGTATGCCCGGCGAATGGGACATGATGCTCACCCTGCTGCGCCTTGCGGTGCAGGCGGGCGCGAGACGGCTCTATTGCGAGCCAGCGCTGTTCGAACAGGGCGAGATCGCGATCGTCGTCGACCGGCCGACCGCAGCGCTGATCGAACAGTCGAGCCTGCAGCAGGTCGAATATGGCGGCATGGGGCTGGGGCGCTCGGCGGTCATGATGCCGCTGATCCGGCTCGCGGGGCCATTACTCGTCAAATCGCCGACGACGGCGCGATACCTGCCCTATGTCACCGCACTGCTCTGGGTCATCGTCGCGCTGCTCGCGGCGAGCGGCCTTGCCGCCGCCGGAGCGCTCGTCGCGATCCTCGGCGGCTTTGGCCTTACTGCGATGCGTTTTCTGTCGGCGTTCCGCGCCGAAAGCGCGGCGCAGGACCGGGTGCGCGAGGTGATCCGCACCTTCGCGTGGGTCTTGCTCGCGATTTTCCCGTGGCTGCTGTCGCTTGCCGGTCCCGGACACAAGATGCCGCTGTTTTCGGAAGCGGCGCTGGCGCCCTGCCTTGCCGCCGCAATCCTGCTTGCGCGCTGGCTTTACGAGGATTCGGGCGAGCGGCGGCGCTTTCACTGGCTGCTTCCCGATGCCGATCAGGCGTGGATCATGCTCGCGCCGGCGTTGCTCTTCGGCTTTGCGCCGCTGATGTTCGCGATCCTCCCGTTGCTGGCGCTGCTCCAGATATTGCTGTGGGTGCGCCTTGCACGACGCCCGGATGCTTGAAAAACAATGTGGTTCAAGGTTTAGAGCGCATTAACGCCAAACTGTTATTGGCGGGCGCGCATGGTTGATTCATTCTCCTCGCCCGGCATCGACCTGCCGTCGCCGACCTTGTCGGCGCGCCTGCACGAACTTGCACAATATCTCGCAGCGCCCGCGATGGGCCGCCTGACCGAAGAACAACGCGCGCTGTCGCTCGGGATTGCGCGCCGGCTGGTGGCCGACACCGCCGCCCGGCTCGACACGGGGATCGATCAGGGCGCGCTGTGGCACGACTGGCTGCGCAGCGGATTGCCCGGCGCGGATCGCTTTGCTGTGGCGTGTTTCGCGCGGGCCGAGGAGCATCGCTGGCGCGAACAGGCGGCGCAACGTGCAGGATCGCCGCCGATGGCGGACGACGAAAGCGAAGGCGCCGACGGCGCGACCGAGCTGCCCGTTGCCGGCGCGCCGCTGTCCGACGTCGAAGGGGCCTTTCTGGCCTTGCAGATCGCCGACCGACGCCGCTTCGACGCGCTGGGAAATCCGGGCATTGCGATTGCCGATCTCGACGCCGACCTCTTTCGCGCGCTGCTCCTCGATATCGCGGCCTGGCGGCTCGTACAGACGGGCAAGACCGACAGCCTCGCCGAGAGGTTGGGCGAAGCGGTACGCGCCGCGCTTGCGCGACAGGCCGACGAAGCCGGGATCGATCAGGCCGCACGCACCTATCACGACATTCTGGTGGCCGACGCCGCGCGCCTGCCCGAAGCGGTGACGATCGCGATTGCGCGCCACGACTGGCCGACGGTCATCGCACTTGCGGCGGCCGCGCATCGCCGCCCCTATGGCGACATGGCGCTGGCGCTGCTCGCAGCGGAGGCGGCGGCCCTCCCGTCGTTACTCGCTCCGCTGCGCGTCGATCGCACCGCGCTGGCGCCGCTCGAGGCATCGCTGTCGATGCTGGCCGATCGCGCGGTGGCCGGCGGCGTAGCCGGGGACGATTATCCGCCGGAGCGGGGCGCATGAGCGCGCGGGTCGTCCGCGGCCGGATCGACCGTTCGGGCGCGCTGGTCAGTGCCGACGGTCCGCTCCTGCGATTGCAGCAACGCGCCGGCGCCGGTCTCGACAAGCCACTGGCGCTGCCGCACCTCGCGCGGCTGGTCGCGCTCGCGCAGCGCCTGCAGCGCGATATCAGCCGCCCGCTTTATGCCGCAGACGATCATAGTGACGTCCATGCGCTCGTTCGCATCGTGCCCGATGCCGATGGTGCCAGCCTCGAGATCAGCGACTGGCGGACGCGTCCGGTATCGCAGCCGCAGGCTCCGGCGATCGCCGACACCGCGCTCGCGCCGCAGGGCTGGGCGTGGGAATGCGACCAGCAACTGCGGATGATCGCGCTGCGCGCCGGCATCCACGCGCCGCCTGTTCCTGCCGGGTGGGAAGGACGCTCGCTGTCTGAACTGTTCGAACTCCAGCCCGACGATGACGGCCATTTCCCCGTCCTGCGCGCTCTCGCGCGGCAATCGCGTTTCGATACCCAGCGCGTCCGTGCCGATGGCCCCGCCTCGCGGATCGCGATGACGCTGGCGGGCGATGCGCTGTTCGACGCGACGGGGCGGTTTACGGGATTTCGCGGCGTCGCGCAGCTCGCCGAGGCGGCGGCCGAAGTGCCGCAAACGGCGACGCTGGTGGACCCGGCTTTCGGATCGCTGCCCTTGTCGGACCCGCAATTCGGACGCCGGATCGATGGCGCGTTGCGCGGGCCGCTCAGCCGGATCATCGCGACCGCAGAGACGATATCGGGCCAGTTCGACGGCCCGATCCGCGCCGATTATGCGCGTTACGCGGGCGACATCGCGCATGCCGGGCGCCATTTGCTCGGTCTGGTCGACGATCTTGCGGATCTCCAGAATATCGAACGGCCGGGTTTCAAGGCGGCCGCCGATGAAATCGACCTTGGCGACCTCGCGCGGCGCGCGGTCGGGCTGCTCGGCATGAAGGCCGAGGAAAAGAGCATCCGCATCGACGCGCCGCGCGTCGATGACAAGATGCCGGCGACGGGCGAGTTCCGTCGCGTCCTGCAAGTGCTCTTGAACCTGCTCGGAAATGCGATCCGCTATTCGCCCGATCATTCGCAGATATGGATTCGCGTCGACCGCGAGGGCGACCGGGCGATGGTGACCGTTGCAGATCAGGGGCAGGGTATCGACGCCGACCAGCAGGCGGTGGTGTTCGAGAAATTCGAGCGGCTGGGGCGGACCGATAGCGGGGGTTCGGGGCTCGGCCTCTATATCGCGCGCCGCCTTGCACGGGCGATGGACGGCGAACTCACGGTCGACAGCGCTCCGGGGCAGGGCGCGCGCTTCACCCTGAGCCTGCCGGCGCGCGACACCTGAATCGAAACGGCGGCACAGTTTCCTGCGCCGCCGCTCCTGAAATTTAGCCGGGTCGGCGCTTAGCGCTTGTCGACCGGCACATAGGCGCGCTGCGTCGGGCCAGTGTAAAGCTGACGCGGGCGGCCGATCTTCTGCGCGGGGTCCGAGATCATCTCATTCCACTGGGCGACCCAGCCGACGGTGCGGGCGAGGGCGAAGAGTGCGGTGAACATCGTCGTCGGGAAGCCGATCGCCGACAGGATCACGCCCGAATAGAAATCGACGTTCGGGAACAGCTTCTTTTCGACGAAATAGCTGTCGTTGAGCGCCATTTCCTCGAGCTGCAGCGCGACTTCGAAGACGGGGTCGTTGACCTTCAATGCGTCGAACACTTCGCGCACCGTCTTCTGCATCACCGTCGCGCGGGGGTCGTAGTTCTTGTAGACGCGGTGGCCGAAGCCCATCAGGCGGAACGGATCGTCCTTGTCCTTGGCACGCGCGATATATTCGGGGATGCGTTCGGGGCGGCCGATTTCGCGCAGCATGTTGAGCGCCGCTTCGTTCGCGCCGCCGTGCGCCGGGCCCCAGAGGCAGGCGATGCCGGCGGCGATGCATGCGAACGGATTGGCGCCCGACGAACCCGCGAGGCGGACGGTCGAGGTCGACGCATTCTGTTCATGGTCGGCGTGGAGAATGAAAATGCGGTCGAGCGCGCGTTCGACGGCGGGGACGACCTCATACTCCTCCGCCGGGACGCCGAAGGTCATGCGCAGGAAGTTGCCGGTGTAGGAGAGCTTGTTGTCGGGATAGACGAAGGGCTGGCCGACCGAATATTTATACGCCATCGCCGCGATCGTCGGCATCTTGGCGATCAGCCGATGGCTGGCGATCATGCGCTGGTGCGGATCGTGGATTTCGGTCGAGTCGTGATAAAAGGCCGACAGCGCACCGACGACGCCGCACATGATCGCCATCGGGTGCGCGTCGCGGCGGAAACCGCGGTAAAAGGTCGCGAGCTGCTCGTGCAGCATGGTGTGGCGGGTGATCGTGTTATCGAAATTCGCCAGTTCATCGGCGTTCGGCAATTCGCCGTTCAGCAGCAGGTAGCAGACTTCCATGAAGCTCGAATGTTCGGCGAGTTCGCCGATCGGGTAGCCGCGATGCAGGAGCACGCCTTCGTCGCCGTCGATATAGGTGATCTGCGATTCGCAGCTCGCCGTCGAGGTAAAGCCCGGATCATAGGTGAAGGCGCCGGTCTGGGCGTAGAATTTGCGGATATCGACGACGTCGGGTCCGACGGTGCCTGACAGGACAGGGCTGTCGACGGTCTTGTCGCCCAGCGTGATTTTTGCAGTGTCGGTCATATATATTTCCCTGTTCTGACGGCGGGAGTAGCGTGGCTACGCCCCTGCCGGAAAATGTTGCGCTGCGTCAAGTCGCGCCAGACTGACATCGCGTCCGAGCAATAGCAGCACGTCGAAAATTCCCGGGGAAACGGTCCGGCCGGTTAGTGCAGCGCGTAGGGGTTGCGCGAGTTTTCCGAGCCCCAGTCCGGCGGCTTCGGCTTCGGCGCGCACGGCGGCATCCAGCTCTTCTGTCGTCCAATTGTCCAGCGCGCGCAGCCGCTTCGTCACAGCGGCCAGCAGGCCTTCGGGCGAGGCCCTTAGCACCTCTGCCGCCTTTTCGTCCACTGGCAACGGGGCGCCCAGGAACAAGAAAGTTGCGCCATCGGCGATTTCGTCGATCGTTTTTGCACGTGGTTTGAGCGAATCCATTGCGCGAACGAGCAAATCGCGCTCGGCGGTATCGAGTGCGCGGCCGATGAGCTTTTCGACGCGCGGCGCGATGAGGCCGGCCAGCCGCGCGTCGTCGGCTTCGCGAAGATAATGGCCGTTGAGGTTCTCGAGCTTCTTGAAATCGAAACGCGACGGCGAGCGGCCGACATGGTCGAGATCGAACCATTGCACGGCCTGGTCGCGGCCGATGATCTCGTCGTCGCCATGGCCCCAGCCAAGGCGGAGGAGGTAATTGTCCACCGCTTCGGGCAGATAACCCATTTCGTCACGATAGGCATCGACGCCGAGCGCGCCGTGGCGCTTCGACAGCTTGGCGCCGTCGGCGCCGTGGATCAGCGGAACATGGGCATAGGCGGGCTCGCGCCAGCCCATCGCGCGGATCAGCGCGAGCTGGCGGAAGGCGTTGTTGAGATGGTCGTCGCCCCGGATGACGTGCGTGATGCCCATATCGTTGTCGTCGACGACGACGCTGAGCATATAGGTCGGTGTGCCGTCGCTGCGCAGCAGGACGAAATCGTCGAGTTCGGCATTCTGGACCGTGACTGCGCCCTGCACCTTGTCGTGGATCGTGACCTCGCCGTCCTGCGGCGCGCGCAGGCGGACAACGTGCGGGGCGGCGGGATCGCCGTCGTCGCGGTCGCGCCAGGGGCTGCGGACGCGGAAGGGCAGGCGCTTTTCCTGCGCTTCGGCGCGCATCGCGGCGAGTTCGTCCTGCGTCAGATAGCAGCGATAGGCCTCGCCCTTTGCGAGCAGTTTGGCAGCGACTTCGGCGTGGCGCGGGGCGCGGGCGAACTGGAACACCGTCTCGCCGTCCCAGTCCAGATCGAGCCACTGCATCCCGTCGAGGATTGCGTCGATCGCGGCGTCGGTCGAACGGGCGCGGTCGGTATCCTCGATACGGAGCAGGAATTTGCCGCCATGATGGCGCGCAAACAGCCAGTTGAAGAGCGCGGTGCGCGCGCCGCCGATATGGAGATAGCCGGTCGGCGAGGGCGCAAAGCGCGTCACGACGGCGGCGCCGGTGGCTTCGTTCGGATCGGTCTGGTTTTCGGTTGCCACTACGGCCTCTTTCACTCACTCTGCCGCCCCCGGACAGGTGCGGGGACGGGGTCGGGGGAGCCCCTAGCATGGCGACAAGGCAGCTTCAAACGCCGTTTGATGGCCGATGGGCGGGTGGCCGGGCGCGGCTGCTAGCGAATATCGAGGCGCGGCTGGAAGCCGAGCGCGAGCGCATCGGATTGTGGCTGCCCGTCGCGTTCGGGGCGGGGATCGCGGCGTGGTTCGCGCTTCCCGCGGCAGCCCACTGGATCGGATTGTTGCTGTCGCTCGGCGGCGGGCTGCTCGCGGGGTTGCTGATCGGCTGGCAGCGGCGCCTGGGCCGGATAGTCGTGATCGGCTGTACCGTCATGGCGCTGGGCCTGCTGCTCGTCTGGGCGCGCGCAAGCTGGGTCGCGGCGCCGGTACTGGCGCGGCCGGTGACCACCGAGTTTTCGGCACGGGTCGAGCGCGTCGAGCCGCTTCCTGCCCGCGAGCAAGTGCGCATCCTTGTCCACCCGCAGCAGCGTGCCGACCTGCCGCCGCGCCTGCGGCTGACGCTTGGCAGCGAGCAAGCGGCGGGATTGTCCGGCGGCGAACTGGTTGCGGTGCGGGCGCGGCTGATGCCGCCGCCGCCCGCCAACCTGCCGGGCGGTTATGATTTCGCGCGGCGCGCCTGGTTCGACGGGATCGGCGCGGTCGGGACGGTGCTCGGCGACGTCGCACGCGCGCCGGGGGCGGCCGAGAGCACCCCGCCGCTGCGCATGCGGCTAAGTGGGCACATCCAGCAGCAGGTCGAAGGATCGGCGGGCGGCATCGCTGCGGCACTGGTCACGGGGGATCAGGGCGCGATCAGCGAGGCGGATTCGGAAGCAATGCGGCGTAGCGGCCTCGCGCATCTGCTGTCGATCAGCGGGCTCCATGTGACCGCGGTCGTCGGCTTCACGATGTTCCTGCTGATCCGGCTGCTCGCGCTGAGTCCGCGGCTGGCGCTGCGCGGCGTCGTGCTCGCGGCGGCGGCGGGCGGCGCGGCGCTTGCGGGGGTCGGCTATACATGGCTCAGCGGCGCCGAGGTGCCGACGATCCGCTCGTGTGTCGCGGCGCTGCTCGTACTTGCGGCGTTCCTGCTCGGGCGCGAGGCGCTGACGCTGCGCTTGGTCGCGGCGGGGGCGCTGATCGTGCTCGTCTGGCGGCCCGAGGCGCTCGCGGGGCCAAGCTTCCAGCTCAGCTTTGCGGCGGTCACCGCGATCATCGCGCTGCACGAAAGCCCGCGGATGCGCCGCTTCCTCGAACGGCGCGACGAGCGCTGGATCGTCCGCGCCGGCCGCGGCGTCGCCGGGCTGCTGATTACCGGTTTTGTCGTCGAAATCGCACTGGCGCCTATCGCCTTGTTCCATTTTCACAAGGCGGGGCTTTACGGCGCGCTCGCCAATGTCGTCGCGATCCCGCTCACGACTTTCGTTATCATGCCCGCCGAAGCGCTCGCGCTGTTGTTCGGCAGCGTCGGGCTCGGCGCGCCCTTCTGGTGGGTGGCGAAAAAGGCGCTCGCCTTGCTCCTGCTGCTGGCGCACGGCGTCGCCGGCGCGCCGGGAGCGGTCGCGACCTTGCCGTCCTTCCCGCCCGGTGGATTCGCGCTCGCGGTTTTCGGGGGATTATGGCTGCTGCTGTGGCGGACGTCATGGCGGTTGGCCGGCGCCGTGCCGCTCGCCATCGGGATCGCCTCGCTGCTCGCGCAGCCGCGGCCCGATATATTGGTCACCGGCGACGGCCGTCACATCGCGGTGGCGGTGCCGGGCGGCGGCTATGCGCTGCTACGCGATCGAGCGGGCGATTTCATCCGCGATTCGCTGTCCGAAGCGGCGGGGGTCGATACCCCGCTCGTCGCGCTCGCCGAACTCGATCATGTGTCGTGCAACCGCGATTTCTGCCGCTGGCGGCAACAAGCGGGCAATGGGGCCACAGGCAATGCCGGGCGCATTATTCTCGCCGCGCGCGGCCGCGACCGGATCGACGGCGCCGATATGGCAGCGGCCTGCGCCGCTGCCGACGTCGTGATCAGCGACCGCTGGCTGCCGCACGAATGCGTCGCACGCTGGCTGACGATCGACCGCGACAGCCTGACCGAAACCGGCGGGCTGGCGCTATACCTCGGCAAGGAGCCACGCGCGAGCACCAGCTTGCGCGCCGGTGACGCGCATCCGTGGCGCCGGCCCCAGCAGGTCAGTGGTAACGACGAAGCAGTCCCGACAGGCGCCCTTGCACGATGACCCGCTCGGCGGGGTAGCGCTGCGGCTCATAGGCGCTGTTCGCCGGATCGAGCCGGATCATCTGACCTTCGCGGCGGAAATATTTGAGCGTTGCATCCTGCCCGTCGACGAGCGCGACAACGATATCGCCCTCGCGTGCGGTGCTGGCCTTCTGGATCAGCGCATAGTCGCCGTCGAAGATTCCCGCTTCGACCATCGAATCGCCCGAAACTTCGAGCGCATAATGTTCGCCCGCGCCGAGCAGTGCCGCCGGGACCGCGAGATTATTGTGATCCTCGAACGCCTCGATCGGCACGCCGGCAGCGATCTTGCCGTGCAGCGGAACTTCGATGATGTCGTTCGCCGCGATCGGGCGCATCGCAGGCGGACTCTTGCGCAGCGGCACGACATTTTCGCGTGCGGGCGCAGCCTTTGCCGTTTCGGGCAGCTTCACCACTTCGAGCGCACGGGCCCGGTTGGGAAGGCGGCGCAGGAAACCGCGTTCCTCGAGCGCGCTGATCAGCCGGTGGATGCCCGACTTGGATTTCAGACCCAGCGCTTCCTTCATTTCCTCGAACGACGGCGAAATGCCGCTTGCGTCGAGCTTTTGCTGGATGAAGTGAAGCAGTTCATGCTGCTTGGCGGTCAACATCGATCATTCTCCGTCAGGACCAGAACCGGACATAATGAGAACGATAGTGGAACAGACCGGAACTTGTCAAGCGATGTCGATATAGTCGGCGATCTCGCCGGCCGCGCGCGCGGGCGCGCCGATTTCGCGGATGAGCAGGGCGTCGGCTTCGACCAGCGGCGCGGTCTGACCGCTGTCCTGACTGTCGAGGGCGCGGAGCGCACTGCCTTCGATCCGGGCGCGCAGATAGTCGCGGCGGCTTCCCCCGGCGGCAAGCGTTGCGGCGAGCGGTGCCTGGCGGATTGGGGGAAGCGGATGTGCTGCGCCCGCAAGATGGCGGATCAGTGGCAGCAGGAAGAGCGTCGCGGTGACGAAGGCCGAGCCGGGGTTGCCGGGCAGCCCGAGGAGCAGCGCGTCGTCGACGCTTCCCGCGATCAGCGGCTTGCCCGGCCGCATCGCGATCTTCCAGAAATCGAGCCGGCCGCCAGCGTCGTCGAGGGCGCCGCGAACATGGTCATGATCGCCCACGGACGCACCCCCGACGGTGACGATGACGTCATGGTGTCGCGCCAACTCCTTGATAGCATTGGCAATCGACATGCGGTCGTCGCGCATATGGAGCGGCAGGTCGACGTCGGCGGGAGCGGCGGCGAGCATCGCCGCGAGCATCGCGCCGTTGCTGTTCGGGATCTGGCCGGGCGCGAGCGCGCGGCCCGGCGCGATAAGCTCGTCGCCGGTGGTCAGGATTGCGACACGCGGCCGCGATCCGACGCGAACCTCGCCCGCACCGCCCATGATCCCGGCGGCGATCGCGCCGGCGCCCATATGCGTTCCGGCGGCAAGCAAGCGCGTGCCGGCGGCGAAATCGCCGGCGCGTTCCCGAATATGGCGCCCCCGGGTGCCGGGGCCGTCGCCGGTCAGCGTCAAGGCGGTGCCCGCTGCCGCGACATCTTCCTGGAGGACGACGGTGTCGGCACCGTCCGGAAGCATCGCGCCGGTGAAGATGCGCATCGCCTCGCCGGCGCCCACCGCCCGGTCCGGGGCCGCGCCAGCGGCGACCTCGCCGGTGATCGTCCACGGCCCCGGCATATCGGCAAAACGGATCGCATAGCCGTCCATCGCCGACAGCGGCGCCGCGGGCTGGTCGCGCGATGCGACGACATCCTGTGAAAGATAGCGTCCAAGCGATTCGGAAACGGCAATATTTTCTGTCGCCAGCGGAGCGCGGAGCGCGAGCAGGCGCGCCTGCGCTTCCTCGACCGGCAGCAGGCCGCTCATCCGGCGCGCCAGTCGCCCGAGCGGCCGCCACTCTTTTCGAGCAGGCGGATGTCGCTGAGGATCATCGCGCGGTCGAGCGCCTTGGCCATGTCATAAAGGGTAAGCAGCGCGACCGATGCGGCGGTGAGCGCTTCCATCTCGACCCCGGTCGGCCCGGTCGTTGCCGCGACCGCGCGCACCGAAATGCCGCCTTCTTCCCAGTCGAATTCGACACTGACCTGCGTCAGCGCGATCGGGTGGCAGAGCGGGATGAGGTCGGCGGTGCGTTTCGCCGCCATGATGCCGGCGATCCGCGCGGTCGACAGCACGTCGCCTTTCGGCGCATTGCCGCTGCGGATCGCTGCGAGCGCCTCGGCCGACATGGCGATGCGCCCGCCCGCCACGGCGCGGCGTCCGGTTGCCGCCTTGCCGCCGACATCGACCATATGCGCCGCACCCGTTTCGTCGAGGTGCGTCGGGCGGGTCATGCCGCCGCTCCGGTGAGCAGCGCCTTTGTTGCCGCCGTGACGTCGGGCTGACGCATCAGGCTTTCGCCGACGAGGAAGCCTCTGACGCCACTGGCTGCCAGCCGTTCGCAATCGGCATGGCTGGCGATGCCGCTTTCGCCGACGAGCAAGGTGCCTGGCGGGACCAGTTCGGCGAGGCGTTCGGTGACGCCCAGATCGGATTCGAAGGTGCGGAGATCGCGGTTGTTGACGCCGATCAGCCGCGACGTCAGCTTGCCCAAGGCACGCTCGAGTTCGGCCTCGTCATGGACTTCGACGAGCACGTCCATGCCGCGCTCGACCGCCGCCGCCTCGATGTCCTGCATGACGCCGTCTTCGAGCGCGGCGACGATGATAAGGATCGCATCGGCACCGATCGCGCGTGCCTCGGCAACCTGCCAGGGATCGATCATGAAATCCTTGCGCAGCGCGGGCAGGGCACAGGCAGCGCGCGCGGCGACCAGATAATTCTCGTGCCCCTGAAAATAGGGCGCATCGGTCAGTACCGACAGACAGGCAGCGCCCCCGGCCTCATATTGGCGCGCATGATCCGCCGGATTAAAATCCTCCCGGATCAGTCCTTTGGATGGCGATGCTTTCTTGATTTCGGCGATCAGGCCAAAGCCGCCGGCGTCGATTTTAGCCTGAAGCGCGGCGGCAAAACCGCGGACGGGACCCGCGTCGATCGCATCGAGATCGGCGAAGGAGTGCACCGCGCGGCGCGCGGCGACCTCTTCGGCCTTGGTGGCAAGTATCTGGGTGAGCTTGTTCATTTATAGGCGATCCAGCAATTGAGCAGCGCGTTGGCAAGGCCCTTGTCGATCGCCTCGGCAGCCTCCTCGACACCTTCGAGCAACGTGTCGGCGGCGCCGGCGACAACGAGCGCTTCGGCAGCGTTATAGAGCACGGCGTCGCGGTAGGCGCCGGGTTCGCCTTGCAGCAGGGCGCGCAGCGCTTTCGCGTTATATGTCGCATCGCCGCCGCGAAGCTCGTCGAGCGATCGTGTCGGAAGACCGGCATCGGCGGCGATGCTGCGTTGCATCCGGACCCCCTCGGGCGTGATCACCGCGACCTCGTTGCCGCCGGCCAGCGACAGCTCGTCGAGCCCCTCGTCGCCCGAAATGACGCGCGAATGGTCGGTGCCGAGCCGGTGGAGCGCTTCGGCATAGACGGGGACATAGGCGGGGCGGGCGATGCCGATGAGCTGGCGCGTGACGCGCGCGGGATTGGCGAGCGGACCCATGAGGTTAAAGATCGTCCGTCGCCCGATTGCCTTGCGGATCGGCATGATGCGCTTCATCGCGGGGTGACGCGTCCCGGCGAAGAGGAAGCAGATGCCGAGATCGGCGAGCTGCGCCTCGGCCTGCCGGTCGGCGCGTTCCATGTCGAGGCCAAGTGCTTCCAGCGTATCGGCGGCGCCGGACTTCGAGGAAGCGGCTCTATTTCCGTGCTTTGCGACGGGAACTTCGCATGCGGCAACAACAATCGACACGGCGGTCGAGACGTTGAGCGTATGATGGCCGTCGCCGCCGGTGCCGCAGACGTCGATTGCGCCGGCGGGCGCCGCGACAGGGATCAGCCGGTCGCGCATCGCCTGCGCGGCGGCAGCGATTTCGACCATCGTTTCGCCGCGATCGGAGAGGGCGATCAGAAATTCGGACACCTGTTCGTCGGTCGCGCCGCCATCGAGCATCGTCGCGAAGGCATCGGCCGCTTCGTCGTGATCGAGCAGCGCCGAGGGGTCGGGAAAGGGACCGAAGCGGCTCATGCCGCCTTCCGTTCGCCGACCGGGAGCCCGGCGATCTTCAGGAAATTGGCGAGCATCGCATGGCCGTGCTCGGTCGCGATGCTTTCGGGGTGGAACTGGACGGCGTGGATCGGGAGGTCGGTGTGGCGGAATCCCATCACGGCGCCATCGTCGCTCGTCGCGTTGATGACGAGGCTGGCCGGGATGTCGACGACTTCGAGGCTGTGATAGCGCGTCGCGGTGAGCGGCGAGGGCAGGCCGGTGAACAGCCCGCTGCCGTCGTGGCACACCGGCGACGTCTTGCCGTGCATCAGGTGGCCGCGCTGGACGGTGCCGCCGAAATGCTGGCCGATCGCCTGATGACCGAGGCAGACGCCAAGCAGCGGCCGCGCGGCGTCGGCGCAGGCGGCGACGAGATCGAGGCTGATCCCCGCCTCGTTGGGCGTGCAGGGGCCGGGCGAGATCAGGATCGCATCAGCGCCGCTGGCCAATGCAGCCGCGGCGGTCAGCGCATCGTTGCGCTCGACGCGCACCTCGGCGCCCAGCTCGATCAGATAATGAACGAGATTGAAGGTGAAGCTGTCGTAATTGTCGATGACGAGGATCATGGCGGCGCACTACCGGTTTTGCGGGGTTTGGGGAAGGGATAGAAGCTTTTCGGACTGCAATGCGGGCTTCTAGCTTTCCATGCGCACGACGATCTTGCCCTTGGCCCGCCCCGATTCGAGATAGGCGATCGCATCGCCGATTTCCGCGAATGGGAAGATGCGGTCGATCACCGGTTCAAGCTTCCCGTCGACGATCAGTTGCGCCAGTTCGGCCAGTTCGCTGCCGCTAGGGTGCATGAACAAATAGCGATAGGTCACGCCATGTTTGCGCGCCTTGGCGCGCAACCCAAAGCTCGCAAACCAGAAGAGGGCGGCCAGGCCCGCGCCGCGTCCGAGATCCTTTCGTGCGGTCAGCGGTTCGGGCATCCCGGCGACCGATACGACCATGCCGCCGGGTTTGACGACGCCGAAGCATTTTTCGAGCGTGTCGCCGCCGATCAGGTCGAAGGCGCCGTCCATGTCGCCTATTTCGTTTTCGAAATTCTGGGTTGTGTAGTCGATCACCCGGTCGGCGCCGAGCCGTTCGACGAGCGCGCGTCCGCGCGGCGACGCGGTCGTGGTGACTTCGGCGCCGAGCCATTTGGCGATCTGGATCGCAAAGGTACCGACACCACCGGCGCCACCGGGGATGAAGACGCGGCTACCGGGCTTCAGTCGCAGTTCGTCGCGGAGCGCTTGAAGCGCGGTGAGTCCGGCGAGCGGGACACCCGCGGCGGTTTCGAAGTCGATCGACGCCGGCAGGAGGGCGAGGTGGCTTGCAGGAATGGCAGCATATTCGGCGAAAGCGCCCATGCGTCCTTTCGGCACGCGCGCGAATACGCGGTCACCGGGTTTGAATGCGGCTGCGCCGTGGCCGCAATGTTCAACCGTGCCGGCGAGTTCGTTGCCCATAACGACCGGAAGGTCGTAGCCTTGCACGACCTTCAACATGCCGTCGCGCGTTTTGAAATCGACGGGATTGAGGCCGGCAGCGTGGACGCGGACCAGCACATCGCCGGCGCCGGGGACAGGGCGTGCAACCTCTTGCAGGCCGGTCGTTTCCGGACCGCCGTAGCGATTGAGTACAAAGCCCTGCATTCGCATCACTCCGCCGTCAGTTTCGCGAGACGCCCCTCCCGTGAAGAGGAGGGGATCGATTTTCTTACTGCCCATACCCCGGCGTTCCCGCCAGTCGCACCGCCTCGCGCGCCGCGGCGAACAGCGCGCCGGCCTTCGCTTCGCATTCGCGCTGTTCATAGGCGGCCTCGCTGTCGGCGACGATGCCGGCGCCGGCCTGGACGTGCATTTCGCCGTCCTTGACGATCGCGGTGCGCAGCACGATGCAGCTATCCATATTGCCGTCGGGAGCGAAATAGCCGACGCCGCCGGCATAGGGCCCGCGCGCATCGGCTTCGAGTTCGGCGATGATCTGGCAGGCGCGGACCTTGGGGGCGCCGCTGACGGTGCCCGCCGGGAAGCCCGCGAACAGCGCGTCGATCGCGTCCTTGCCCTCCGCGATGCGGCCGATGACGTTCGACACGATGTGCATGACGTGGCTGTAGAATTCGACGGTATAGCTGTCGGTGACGACAACGCTGCCGCCGGTCGCGGCGCGGCCGACGTCGTTGCGGCCGAGGTCGAGCAGCATCAGATGCTCGGCGCGTTCCTTGGGATCGGCGAGCAGCGATTCGCGGTTTTCGAGATCCTCGGCGCTGGTCTTGCCGCGCGGGCGGGTGCCGGCGATCGGACGGATGGTGATTTCGCCGTCGCGCACCCGGACCAGAATCTCCGGCGACGAACCGATCAGCGCGAAACCGGGCAGGTCGAGGAAATAGAGGAACGGCGAAGGATTGATCCGCCGCAGCGCGCGGTAAAGATCGAAGGGCGGCAGATCGAACGGCGTCGAAAAGCGCTGCGACAGCACAACCTGAAAGATATCGCCCGCCGCGATATAGTCCTTCGCGGTGGCGACCATGGCGGCATAGTCCCCGGGCGTCGTCGCGGGTATCGGAACGATGTCGCCCGGCACCGCATCCGTGGCCGCGCGGTCGGCGTGCGCGCTGGCGCTGGCCAGCCGCGCCGCGATATCGTCGAGCCGTTCCTGCGCGGCATCGATCATCCGGTCGATCGGCGCGGCCGCATCGGGCCAGATCGGCGCGATCAGGAAAAGTTCGTCGGCCAGCCGGTCGAAGACGAGGATCGTCGTCGGGCGCACGAAGACCATATCGGGCAGGCCGAGCCCGCTTCCCGGCGCACGCGGGATGCGCTCGACAAGGCCGATGGTTTCATAGGCGAAGAAACCGACGAGCGTGGTCAGCGCCTTCGGCAGGCCTTCGGGCACGTCGAAGCGGCATTCGGCCACGAGATCGCGCAGCGCCTGCAGCGCGCCGCCGGCGATCGGTGCGAACGCCTCTTTGTCGCGCCGCCAGTTGCGGTTGATCCGCGCCGTGTCGCCGCGCGCTTCGAGCAGCAGGTCGGGATCGAGGCCGATCATGCTGTAGCGGCCGCGCGTCTCGCCGCCCTCGACCGATTCGAGCACCCAGTCGCCGCGCCCCGGCTCGATGAGCTTGAGCGCCGCCGATACCGGCGTTTCGATATCGGCGATCAGCCGCTGCCACACGACCGCGCCGCGGCCCTGCGCCAGCGCCTCGAGCGCGGCGGCTCTGCCCTCCAGCACCCGCGCCGCCTTATTCGGCGACCGGCGCCGTGCCGGTGAGTTCGCGGCGGAGCTGGTCGACCAGTTGCTTGTTGATCGTCACCCCGGCGCGGCGCTTGGCCTCGGCGACGAGCTGTTCGACGAGTTCGTTGCCGAACGCGGCGCCGAGCGGGCGCGCGATATAGGCGGCGGCGCGCGGATCGACCGACTTGATGTCGGGGCGGTTCACTTCGTTGAGCGCAATCACCATCCAGCCGCGGTTGCCCGGGATTTCGAGCGTCTTCACCGTGCCCTTGGCCATCGAGAACAGCAGCGCGAGTTCGGGCGGCGCGCCCTTGCCGTCGCGGTCGAGGTCGCCGCGGCGGCCGCCGATCGTCTGGACATTGCCGATGTTCGGCCCGGCGGCACTCACCGCCTCGGCGAGCGACTTGCCGCCTTCGACCGCCTTGACGATGCCGCGGGCCTTGTCGCGCGCCACCTTCTGCCCCTCGGCAAAGCGCCAGTCGGCGAGCAGGTCGCCGCGGATCTGCGCGAAGGGCGGTGGCGCCGCGGCGGTGATCGATTTCACCGCAAAGACGGCGAATTTTTCGTTTTCGACCAGCGTCGCGATCTCGCCTTCGCCTTCGCCACTGCCGAGGAAGGCCTGGGCGATCATCGGCGCCATTTCGGGCGGCAGGGTGAAGGCGGGCTGCGCCGGGGCGCGGCCGCTCGGCAGCAGCGCCGGGGTCTCGACGAGCTGGAGCTTGCGGTCGGCGGCGACTTCCTCGATCGACGCGCCGCCGTTCACGGCGTCCTGGATCGCGTTGTAATAATCGACGATCGCCTCGTTCGCCTTGTTCTTTTCGAGTTCGGTGCGGATTTCGGGGGTCGCGTCGGCGAGGCTGCGCGCCGGATTGGCGGTGACGCTCTCGACCCGCGCGATCGCCCAGCCAAGGCCGGTTTGCGTCGGACCGAGCAGGTCGCCGCGCTTCGCGGCAAAGGCGGCTTTCGCCGCTGCCGCGGTCGTCGTCGCCGCATAGGCGGTCTGGGTCAGCTCGCCCGTCGTCGAGGCCGAAAGGCCGGCCGCCTGCGCCGCGGCGGCGAGCGGGGTGCCGCCGCGAACCTTGGCCGCGATGGCGTTGGCAGCGGCCTGGTCGGGGACGATCACCTGCGCGAAACGCCGCGTTTCGGTCGCCGCGAAATTGGCGGCGTTGTCCTTATATATCTTGGCGATTTCGGCCTCGGTCACCGCGGGGACCGGCACCGCGCTGCGATCGAACAGCGCATATTGGATGACGCGCCGCTCGGGGACGGTGAAGCGCGCCTTATGCTGCGCAAGATATTTCTGCAGCACGGCGTCGCCCGGATCGGCGGTCGGCGCAAAGGGGCTGGCGGGGATGAAGGTCGCCTGTCCGTGCCGCTGTTCGAGCGGCAGCACCGCATAGGGTTTGGCCATGGACGGGGCGACGGCCGGGATCCCCCCGATCGGTTTTGCAAGCTGCTGGCTGAGCAGCAGCGTTTCGATTTCGCCGCGAATCTGGTTCTCGTTGAGCCCGCTTTCGGCAAGATAGGCTTCGTAGCGCTTCTGGTCGAAGCTGCCCGACACGCCGGAGAATGCATCGGCGATCTGTGCGTCGATCAGCCGCTTGCTGACCCCGAAACCGAGGTCGCGCGCAAGCTGGCGGACCGCAGCGTCGTTGATCAGCTGCTTCAATATGCCGTCGAGCGCACCCGATTCGACGAAGGCTTCGCGCGTCAGTCCCGGCTGGTCCTGCCGCGCCCGGTTATATGCTTGCTGGACGCGCGCGCGCAGTTCGCCGACGCCGATTTCGGTGTCGCCGACCTTGGCGACATTGGCGCCGCCCAGCCCGCCGAAGGTCGAGTTGCCCGTCACATCGCCGAGCGCGAAGGCGACGCCGACGAGGACGACGAAGCCGAGCGCGATGGCTTTACCGACGGTGGATCCGAAGAGGCGGCGAATGGCGGTGATCATGAAGCGGGCATTCTTTCGGCGGGGCGCACGGGGCGCGGTTGCGCGTTGCTTTAGGCGGGAGGCGGCGCGGCATCAAGGCGGGAAAGGGGGTTTTCGCAGGCGCCGACCCCGCTTGCCACTTCCCCATGATGACCGCTAGGGCGCGGTCAACATTTGATTCAAGCAAGGAGCGGCACGATGGCGCGGCGCAAATATGTGGTCGGCAACTGGAAGATGAACGGGCTGGCGGCCGCGATCGGCGAGGCGCAAGCGATTTTCGCTGCGGCGAAGGCGCATGACGGCGTCGATGTCGCCCTCTGTCCGCCGTTCACGCTGGTCGGCGCCATGGTCGCAGCGGCGCAGGGCGCAGCAGTCGGCGGGCAGGATTGTCACAGCGCCGCGTCGGGCGCTTTCACCGGATCGGTCGCGGCGCCGATGTTGGTCGATGCGGGCGCCAGCCTGACCATCGTCGGCCACAGCGAACGGCGCGACGGGTTCGGCGAAAGCGACGAGGATGTGCGTGCGAAGGCCGAAGCTGCGCTGGCTGCGGGGCTGGCTGTCATCCTTTGCGTCGGCGAACCGCGCGAGGTCCGCGAATCGGGCGGCGCGATCGACCATGTGCTGGCGCAGGTCGCGGGTTCGGTTCCCGATGATGTTGACGCCGACCGGCTCGCCATCGCCTATGAGCCGATCTGGGCGATCGGTACCGGGCTTGTCCCGACCGTCGGCGATGTCGAGGCGATGCACGGCGCGATCCGCGGCGCACTTGCGGCGCGTTTCGGCGATACCGCGCAGGAAATGCGCCTGCTCTACGGCGGTTCGGTCAATGGCGAGAATGCCGCCGAACTGCTCGGCGCGGCCGATGTCGACGGGGCGCTGGTCGGCGGCGCGAGTCTGACCGCGGGCAAATTCGTGCCGATTATCGAGGCCGCCGCGGCGCTTGGCTGAGCCTTGTGGGTTGAAGCGGCGCGCCTTCGTCTCTATGTGCGCCGCGGGCGTGGACCAAGTGAGGCCGCGCGAGTTCGGGAAAATATGATGTCCAACCTGTTCACCTTCCTGCTCGTCGTCCAGGCGCTCGTCGCCGCCACGATGATCGGCGTCATTCTGATGCAGAAGTCGGAAGGTGGCGGCCTCGGCGTCGGCGGCAGCCCCGCAGGCCTGCTTTCGGCCCGCGGCGCGGCGGATTTCCTGACCCGCGCGACGACGATCCTCGCAACGCTGTTCGTCGGCCTGTCGATCGTGCTGGCGGCAATGGCTTCGGTCGGCCGTGGCGGATCGACGATCGACACGTCGCTGTCGAAAGCGGCGCAGCAGCAGTCGGCACCGTCGTCGTCGCTGACCGGCCCGGCGCAGCAGCCCGCACAGGGCGCTGCAGCCCCGGCGCAGGCGCCGGTGAGCGACGATCCGCTGGCAGCGGCTGCCGCAGCAGCCGCGGCAAAGGACGCCCCGGCGCAGCCGCAGGCGCCCGCGAAGAAGTAAAGCCGATCCAGTGGGGGCTCAGGCCTCCACCCCCAATCCCGCGCGGCGGAATTATTTCCGCCGTTTGCGATTCGACGGCTTGCGCCGTCCCCCTCCTGTTGAGTAAGTCTTTCCTCCCATGGCGCGGTTCATTTTTATCACCGGCGGCGTGGTCTCCTCCCTTGGCAAAGGTTTGATGGCGGCTAGCCTTGCGGCTCTGTTGCAGGCGCGGGGTTACCGTGTCCGCATCCGGAAATTCGATCCCTATCTGAACGTCGATCCGGGCACGATGTCGCCCTATCAGCATGGCGAGGTCTATGTGACCGACGACGGGGCGGAGACCGACCTCGACCTTGGCCATTACGAACGCTTTACCGGCGTCGCGGCGCGGCAGAGCGACAATGTCACCTCGGGCCGCATCTATCAGCAGATCATCACCAAGGAACGCCGCGGCGACTATCTGGGTGCGACGGTGCAGGTCGTCCCGCATGTGACCGACGCGATCAAGGCGTTCGCGCGCACCGACATCGACGATCTCGATTTCGTGCTTTGCGAAATCGGTGGCACCGTCGGCGACATCGAATCGCTGCCGTTCATCGAAGCGATCCGCCAGCTCCGCAACGAAGAGGGGCGCGAAAACACGCTGTCGGTCCATGTCACGCTGGTGCCATACATCGCGGCGGCGGGTGAATTGAAGACCAAGCCGACGCAGCACAGCGTCCGCGAGCTCGCTTCGCTGGGCGTCCAGCCCGATATCCTGCTCTGCCGCTGCGAAAAGCCGCTGCCCGAGGGCGAGCGCGCGAAGATCGCGCAATTCTGCAACGTGCGGAAGGAAGCGGTGATCCCGGCGCTGGACGCCGACAGCATCTATGCGGTGCCGGTGCAATATCATGGCGAGGGGCTCGACAGCGAGGTCCTGCGCGCGTTCGGTATCCACGACGCGCCCGACCCCGACCTGTCGCGCTGGTACGACATCATGGACCGCAAGCAACATCCCGAAGGCGAGGTCACGATCGGCGTCGTCGGCAAATATGTCTCGCTGCCCGATGCGTATAAGTCGCTCAACGAAGCGCTGGTGCATGGCGGCATGGCGCACCGGGTCAAGGTCAACATCCGCTGGCTCGACGCCGAAATGTTCGAGCAGGACGAGGATCTGGCGGCGAATCTCGAGCCGCTGCATGGCATTCTTGTCCCCGGCGGCTTCGGCGAGCGCGGGTCGGAGGGCAAGATCGCCAGCGTCCGCTTCGCCCGCGAACGCAACGTCCCCTTCTTCGGCATCTGCCTCGGCATGCAGATGGCGTGCATCGAAGGCGCGCGGAACACGAGCGGGATCGACAAGGCGTCGAGCACCGAATTCGGTCCGACCGAGGAACCGATCGTCGGCCTGATCACCGAATGGATGAGCGCCGAAGGGCTGCAGAAGCGCGGCGCGAACACCGACCTTGGCGGCACGATGCGGCTCGGTGCCTATGAAGCGAAGCTGTCGCCGAACAGCCATGTCGCGAGCGTCTATGGCGCGAACGAGATCAGCGAGCGCCACCGCCACCGTTACGAGGTCAACGGCGCCTATCGCGACCGGCTGGAAGCCGGCGGGCTCGTCTTTTCGGGCATGTCGCCCGACGGCATGTTGCCGGAAATCGTTGAGCGGCCCGACCATCCGTGGTTTATCGGGGTGCAGTTCCATCCGGAACTCAAGTCGAAACCCTTCGACCCGCACCCCTTGTTCGCGGGATTCATCGAAGCAGCGGTCAAGCAGAGCCGTCTGGTCTAGGACCGGCGGCAGAAAAGGGTCAGGGCATGGATCACGCGAAACTCGCCGAATTGCAGGGCCCCGAGAGTATTTTTTCCGGCCTGTCGATTCAGGACTGGGCCGATATCGCGGGCCGTGCGGTCCAGATCAATTTCACCAAGGGCAAGGAACTGCTGGCCCAGGGCGACACGGGTGACAGCCTGCTGATCCTGACCGAAGGGGCCGCGCGCGTGTCGATGTTGACCGCGAACGGGCGCGAGATCGTGCTCGCCTATGCCGAACCCGGCGCGGTGCTCGGCGAGATCGCACTCCTCGACGGGGGCGAGCGCACCGCATCGGTGACTGCGACCAGCGCCGGCAGTGCGCTCCAGCTCGGCCGCAACGCAATGCGCGATTTCGCGACCAGCCATCCCGAATTCGCTTGGTCGCTGATGCAGCAGCTCGCGCGCCGCCTGCGCACCGCCGACCAGACGATCGAAAGCGACCGCGCTTATGCGTCGGGGCCGCGGCTTGCCCGCTATCTCAAGCGGCTGATTCGCAAGGATGCCGAGGCATCGCAGCGCGTCGAACTGAGCCAGACCGAACTCGGCAATTTTGCGGGGATGAGCCGCGAGCATATCAACCGCCAGCTCAAGAGTTGGGAAGAATCGGGCGTGATTTCGCTCGAACAGGGCCGGGTGCGCGTACTCGACGCTGATATGCTCGAGGATATCAGCGAAAGCGAGGGGTAAAGGCCGTCGGCTCCCGCATGATTGCGACGCCGGTCCGACCCGTTGTCTTCGTTCCCTAAGGAGCGTGGCGGTGAGTTTGTTTCGCCGGGTTTTGAATCTGGTCGACAAAGATGTCGCCGCCAACTCCAAGCCCATTTCGCTCGCGGGGATGATCATCCCCTTTTTGCCGTTCATGCTGTTTACCGATGGCCCGCCGATCAAAAATTATCCGGTTTTGAGCGGGCTGGCGCTGACGACAAGTGTCGGCTGGGGATTGTTCGTCTTATGGCGCCTTCTGCGCCACCTGAAAGGCGAACTCAGGCCGCATTATGAGGCGTACGGGGCGGCCCGGATCTGGTCGATCATGGTCGGCACCATAATATTCATCCTCCTTTTGGTCGCAGGCCAGATCGGGTTCGCGAACAAGATTGGTTGGCCGGAGGCGTATGGATTTGACTGCCACGGGCGCGGCTGCCTCCTGCAGGATCTCTATCATAGCCCGTCGCTGCTGAGCGGCGGCAGCTTTTACGAATTGGCTCTGTTCGCGTTTCTGTGGGCGGTTCCGGTCATCATTGTCGCCGCCATCGCCTATGCCTTGTTCAAAAAGCATCGCGCGAAAAAGTCGCAATGGAAAGACTGACGAGGGGCTGCGTTGCGTGCTGAAGCCGTCGATTCGGGCCCTGGTCCAGGAATCACAACGCCCGGGCCTCTTTAGAGACCCGGGCGCCTGTGACGAACATCGCCATCCCCCTTTGCGCAGGCCAGGCGAATGGCCTGCACTCCCTGGAGCCGGGCCTTTGGGCCGCGTTGAACCAGAAGTCATCGGGCTAGGGCGATCGGGCGGGCTTGTCACCCTTTGCGAACGATCCCAGACGGTTTTTGCCTCGCCCTGTGGCCGATGGGCAACATATTTTGCGAATCGCTCGCAACTTTGTCGCGACTCCGGCGGCCATTGCCAGCGCTTCCGGCGCTCCCTAAAGCGGGCGGCATGACCGCAATGCGCCCTGCGCCGAAAAGGCCGTCCGCCTTATGATCCTGCGTCCGTACGAACGCACCATCTTCAAGCGTTACCTGCTTCCGCAACGCGGCGAAGGCTTCATCTTCGTCGCCGCGGCATTCAGCTTCACCGCCGTGATGCTGGGGGTTGCGGCGCTGGTGATCGTGATGAGCGTGATGAACGGCGTCCGCGCCGACCTGTTCGACAAGATCGTCGGGCTCAACGGCCATGCCGTGGTGCAGGGCTTCGGCGGCCGGCTCGACGATTGGCAGGGCGTGCTCAAGGAAGCGAAGGCGACGCCCGGCGTCGTGTCGGCGACGCCGCTGATCGAACAGCCCTTGCTCGCGACCTTCAGCGGGCGGGTCGAGGGCGTGCTGGTGCGCGGCATGACGGTTCCCGACATCCGCAAGAACGAGACGTTGGGCGGCAAAGTATTGCAGGGCAGCCTCAATTCGCTGACCCCCAATTCGGGCAATATCGCGATCGGCAGCGAACTGGCGCGCAACCTTGGCGCGACGGTCGGTTCGAACCTGACGATCATCAACCCCGCCGGCCGCTCGACGCCCTTCGGCACGGTGCCGCGCGAGATCAGTTATCGCGTGTCGGCGGTGTTCGAGATCGGCGTCTATGATTTCGACAAGGCCTATGTCGTCATGCCGATGGAGGATGCGCAGATCCTGCTGCTGACCGGCGACCAGATTGGGATGATCGAGGTCAAGGTGACCGACCCCGACAAAGTCGGCACGATCCTGCAGCCGCTGGCCGAAAAGGTCGCCGCGCAGGCGATCATTTCCGACTGGCGGTCGATGAATGCGAGCCTGTTCGAGGCGCTGTCGGTCGAGCGCGTCGCGATGTTCGTGATCCTGTCGCTGATCATCCTCGTTGCGTCGTTCAACATCATTTCCTCGCTGATCATGCTGGTGCGGGCGAAGACGCGCGACATGGCGATCCTGCGCACCATGGGGGCGCCGCGCGACGCGGTGATGCGGATATTTATGGCCATCGGGCTTGCGATCGGCGTTTCGGGCACGCTCGTCGGCATGGCGCTGGGGTTCGCCACGCTGTTTTTCCGGCAGGGCGTGCTGCGCGGGGTCGAGTTCCTGACCGGGCAGCAGCTCTGGGATCCGTCGATCCGCTTCCTGACCGAACTGCCGTCGAAGCCCGACCCGTTCGAAATCACCCTGATCGCGGTGATGACGATCCTCTTCAGCTTCCTCGCGACGCTCTATCCTGCGTACAAGGCGGCGAATACAGATCCCGTACAGGTGCTGCGCTATGAGTGACGTCGTTCTCGAACTCGCGGCATTGAAGCGCAGCTTCACCCAGGGCGATGTCACCATCGAAGTGTTGCGCGGCGTCGATGCGCATCTGAAGCGCGGCGAGATCGTCGCATTGCTCGGCCCGTCGGGGTCGGGCAAGTCGACGATGCTGCAAGCCGTGGGGCTGCTCGAGGGCGGTTTCGACGGCACGATCCGCATCGACGGTGAGGATGTCACGCGGCTGGGGCAGGGCGAGCGCACGAAGACGCGGCGCGAGAAGATCGGCTTCGTCTATCAGTTCCACCACCTGCTCCCCGATTTCAACGCGATCGAGAATGTCGTGCTGCCGCAACTGATTCGCGGTGCGAAGCAGGCCGAGGCGGAAGAACGCGCCGCCGACCTGCTTGGCCGGCTGGGGCTAGGCGAACGGCTGCATCACAAACCGAGCAAGCTGTCGGGCGGCGAGCAGCAGCGCGTCGCGGTGGCGCGCGCGCTCGCCAACCGGCCGCTGCTGGTCCTCGCCGACGAACCGACGGGCAATCTCGACGAGGCAACGGCCGACCGGGTGTTCGACCAGTTCGTCAAGCTGGTGCGCGATCATGGTTCGGCGGCGCTCGTCGCAACGCACAACGAACGGCTGGCGGCGAAGATGGACCGTGTGCTGCGCTTGCACGAAGGGCGGATAGAGGATTAGTCTGCCTCCGCCTCGGGGGTAGGGGAACGCGGATGCGAAGCGGAATAGTGTTTGGCCTGCTCGGCCTGCTGCCGGCGGCGGCGATTGCCCAGTCGACCCCGCCGGTAGCGGCGCCCGCGCCGCTGCCTTGCGCGACGCCCGATCATCGCGCTTTCGATTTCTGGGTCGGCGAATGGGATGTCTTCCCCAATGGTACGAGCACCCCGATTGCGACCAGCAGCATCGAGTCGATGTTCATGGGCTGCGCGATCCGCGAGACATGGAAGCCGCTGAAAGGCGGCGGCGGCGGATCGCTCAGCCATTACGACAATGAACGCCATTACTGGCGCCAGGCATGGGTCGACGCCAGCGGCGCGCGGGTCGACTTCGACGGCGGACCGGCGGATGGCAAGATGGTTCTGACCGGCCATTGGGCGAATGTCGTCGCCAAGGGGCAGGACGGGCTGATCCGCATGACCTATACGCCCAATCCCGACGGGTCGGTCCGCCAATATGGCGAGCAGTCCACCGATCACGGGCTGAGCTGGACCACGAGTTTCGATCTGATCTATAAACCGCGCAGGGCGGAGGAGAAAAAACAATGAACCTCTACGATCTCAAGGCGCCGCTTCCGGGCGGCGGCGCGCAGTCGATGGCCGATTACAAGGGCAAGGTGCTGCTGATCGTCAACACCGCATCGAAATGCGGCTTCACGCCGCAATATGAGGGGCTGGAAGAATTGTACCGCGACTATAAGGACCGCGGGTTCGAGATCCTGGCCTTTCCGTGCAACCAGTTCGGTGCGCAGGAGCCCGGCGACGCGGCCGAGATCGCGAATTTCTGTTCGCTGACCTATGACGTGACCTTTCCGGTGATGGCGAAGATCGATGTCAATGGCGACGATGCCGATCCGATTTTCAAGCATCTGAAGAAGGAAAAGACCGGCCTGCTCGGCAGCGGCATCAAATGGAATTTCACCAAATTCCTCGTCGATCGCGACGGCAAGACCGTCTCGCGCCACGCGCCGACGACGAAGCCCGAGCAGCTTCGCAAGGAAATCGAGGACCTGCTCGGCTGATCTCTAGCGTGCGTCGAAATCGCTCGCGGGGGGCCGCGCCACGGCGCTGCGTCGCACCTCGACCCATATCGGCTTGCGCCCCAGCCGGGCGTTGAACAAGCTGTTGAAGGTGCGGGGGTCGGGGCGCGCCGAATCGAGCGCTTCGCCGTAGAGGCGCCGGACCGCTTCGCGATCGTAACCCATGGCGCCGAGCAGGGTCGGAAAGATCCGGTAATGGCTCGACGCGTCGAAGTTGGCCTTTGCGGCGGCGGCCCAGCTATCGTCATCGCCGATGACGACGAGCGGCACGGCGCCCTCTTCGGCTTCCGGAAACGGGCTGCAATGCGTCGTCGTTCCGGGATCGCCGCGTTCGTGGAGGTTCTGGCCATGGTCTGCGGTGTAGACGATCAGCGCGCCGTCGAGGCGGGCGCCCGCGAACAGCCGGTCGAAGAAGGCACCGACCGTCCAGGCGACGGTGTTGCGGTAGCTGTTGCGATAGAGACGCCACGCCTCGGCGCCGCTGAACAGATTTTCGGGCAGCCGCATTTCGGTGACGTTGGTGCTTTCGCCGCGTGGCAAGGCCGGGCCGAAGGCTGCAGCGGTCTCGGGATATTTGTCCGCTACCGGAAAATGGGCGCCCATCTTGTTAACGAGGATGAAGTCGCGGCGGCCGTTGCCCAGCAGCGCGATCAGCGCGTCGGCGGCCGCCATGTCGCGATCGACGACCGGCGTGTCGTCGAACTGGACGAAATGGTCGATGTCGCGCCGCTCGGCGTCGTCCATCCCGTTCTGATAGGCGCCGCCGGTGCGCTGCGCATCGATATAGGTCGTCGCGAAGCCCGCGCGTCTTGCATAGGCGAAGATCGAAGGCAGCGCGGCATTCTGCCGCTGATATCCGTCACGGGTGCCGCCGTAGCGAAGGGTGAGGTTGCTGCCGTAGCTGCAATTGGTGATCGACGCGGCGATTCCGAAATTGCCGACGGTGACGCTGCCGGGCGGCGATTTCAGGCCCGAACGTACACCGGCGGGGTCGTTGATGTCGAGATAGCGCGCCGCGATGCTTTCATCGACGATCAGCACGACGTCACCCCGCGCGGCTGACGGTTTCGGCACAAGGCGCACCGGCTGGCGGGGTGGGACCGGTTCGGTCACCATCTCGATCGCATAGAGCGCCGCATAGGAGGTTCCGACCCACGCGCCGGGCAGGCCGCGTGCGCCTTCGCCGCCGCGGAAAAATAGCAGGGTGGTGAGCAGGATGAGGCCCGCGATTGGCGCCAACATTGCCAGCGCTTGCGGCATCCGTCGCGCGGGGGCGGGCTTCAGCCCGACGGCGAGAAAGAGCAGCAGAGCGCCGGTCGCGGCCCAGACGATCGAGGCGCCGTGCTGCGCCGCTGCGTCGCCCGCGAATCCCGCCGAATGAAGCATCGAAACAAACGCGTCATAGCTCATCGCCTCGGCGGTGGCCGACTGGAAGCCGTCGACGAGCAGCGCCGCGAGCGCGAACAGCGTCGCCCATGCCCAGCGCAGCGGCGATGAACGGATAAAGGCCGAGCACCACAGGCAGGCGGCGAGAACGCCATAAAGCGCAGCGTAGATGAGGAGCCCCGGCGACAGGCCGAGCATCGCGACGCGCGCAGCGATATCGGGGGCGCCGAAGGCGAGCGCGAGCAGGAGGAGGATTGTCTTGGCTGCCAGTCTTGTTCTCGCCCCACTCATCGCCTTCGTTGAATCCTATGCTTTGGCAAAAAGTGCGCCCGCCCGTGTCATCAATACCCCGTTTGTCCTGAGGAGGGGCTGAGCTTTGGCGAAGACCCGTCTCGAAGGACGGAGGCGCTAGCGTCCTTCGAGACGCCATTTCGACAAGCTCAATGGCTCCTCAGGACAAACGGGTGAATGGCATAGCACCCAGATATTGATAATCCCTCTGCACGCCTAACGGGCAATCGCCCCTTTCGCGAATCGCCGCGGGCGCATAGCGTCGTCCGATGGCCTTCAGCCCCTTTGTTCCGCTCCGCGTCTTTTCCAGTTTCACCATGCTGGAGGGGGCGATCGACCCCAAGGCGATCGCCAAGGCGGCACGCGACCGTGGCTTTCCGGCGATCGCCATCTGCGACCGCAACGGGCTCTATGGCTCGATGGCGTTCGGCGAGGCGTGCAAGGCGGCGGGGGTGCAGCCGATCGTCGGCGCGATGCTGAGCGTCGCGCGGCCGGGACAGCGGCTGGCGAACGGCGCGCCGCTGATCGACTGGCTCGCGCTCTATGCGCAGGACGAAACGGGGTACGGCAATCTCTGCGCGCTCGTCTCGTCGGCGCATCTCGACCGGCCGATCGAGCAGGATCCGCACGTCACCCTGTCGGCGCTGGCGGGCAAGACCGACGGGCTCATCTGCCTGACCGGCGGCGGCGAAGGCGCGCTGGCGCGGCTGCTCGCGGGCGAACAGGCGACCGCGGCGGATGATTATGTCGAACAGCTCGAGGCGCTATTCGGCGGGCGGCTCTATATCGAATTGTCGCGGCGCGGCGACGACACCGAAAAGGCGGCGGAGCAGGCACTGGTCGACATGGCCTATGCACGCGCGCTGCCGATCGTCGCGACCAATCCCGCCAGCTTCGTCGAACCGCAATTCCACCCCGCCCACGATGCGATGCTGTGCATCGCGCAGTCGGCCTATGTCGAGAGCGAGGACCGGCGGACGAGCAGTCCCGAGGCCTGGCTGAAGCCCGCCGAGGCAATGGAGGATGCATTCTCGGACCTGCCCGAGGCGATGCACAACACGCTCGTCGTCGCGCAGCGCTGCGCCTATATGGCGCCCAAGCGCGCGCCGATCCTGCCGAGCCTTGCGGGCGACCGCGAGGGCGAAGCGGCGCAGCTCGCCGCCGATGCGCGCGTCGGGCTGGACGCACGGCTGGCGCTGCATCCCGAACTGACCGAAGAGGAGCGCAATGCCTATGTCGCGCGGCTCGATTTCGAGGTCGGCGTTATCGTCCAGATGGGGTTTCCCGGTTACTTCCTGATCGTCGCCGACTTCATCAAATGGGCGAAGGCGCACGATATTCCGGTGGGGCCGGGGCGTGGTTCCGGGGCGGGCAGCGTCGTTGCCTGGGCGCTGACGATCACCGATCTCGATCCGCTCAAACTCGGCCTGTTGTTCGAGCGCTTCCTCAATCCCGAGCGCGTGTCGATGCCCGACTTCGACATCGACTTCTGCGAAACGCGGCGCGGCGAGGTGATCCGCTATGTGCAGGAGAAATACGGCCGCGATACCGTCGCGCAGATCATCACCTTCGGTAAGCTGAAGGCGCGCGCGGTGCTCAAGGACACCGGCCGCGTCCTCCAGATGAGCTATGGGCAGGTCGACCGGCTGGCGAAGCTGGTACCCAACCATCCGACCGACCCGTGGACGCTCGACCGCGCGCTGAACGGCGTTGCCGAGCTGATGACCGAGTATAAGCAGGACGACGGGGTCCGGCGGCTGTTCGACATGGCCAAGCAGCTAGAAGGCCTGCCGCGGCACAGCTCGACACACGCCGCCGGGGTGGTGATCGGCGACCGGCCGCTCGACCAGCTGGTGCCGCTCTATCGCGATCCGCGATCGGACATGCCGGTGACGCAGTTCGACATGAAATATGTCGAGAGCGCCGGGCTGGTGAAATTCGACTTTCTCGGGCTCAAGACGCTGTCGGTGCTGAAAGAGGCGCGGCGGCTGCTCGCGCTGCGCGGGATCGACGTCGACCTCGACGCACTCGCGTGGGACGACACGGCGGTCTACGAACTGCTCCAGCGCGGCGAGACGGTCGGGGTGTTCCAGTTGGAATCCGAAGGGATGCGGCGCACGCTGTCGGCGGTGAAGCCGACCAATTTCGGTGACATCATCGCGCTCGTCGCGCTCTATCGTCCCGGTCCGATGGACAATATCCCGCTGTTCGGTGCGCGCAAGAACGGGCGGGAGAAGATCGCCTATCCGCACCCGCTGCTCGAAGGCATCCTCGCCGAAACCTATGGCATCTTCGTCTATCAGGAACAGGTGATGCAGGCGGCGCAGATCCTTGCCGGCTACAGCCTCGGCGGTGCCGACCTGCTGCGCCGGGCGATGGGCAAGAAGGTCCAGGCCGAGATGGACGCGCAGCGCGAGACCTTTGTCACTGGCTGCGGCGAGCATAACCAGATCGCCCCAAAGGCGGCGAACGAGCTGTTCGACCTGATCGACAAGTTCGCGGGCTATGGCTTCAACAAGAGCCATGCCGCCGCCTATGCGCTGTTGTCGTACCAGACGGCGTGGCTGAAGGCGCATTATCCGCACGAATTCTTTGCGGCGTCGATGTCGTTCGACAGCCATCAGACCGACAAATTGTCGATCTTCATCGACGATATGCGCCGGCTGGGAGTCGAGGTGGCGCCGCCGTCGATCAACGACAGCGAGGCCGATTTTTCGGTCGGGCGCAGCGATGAGGGACTGGCGGTGCGCTACGCGCTCGGCGCGCTCAAAGGGGTCGGCGAAAAGGCGATGGAAGCGCTCGTTGCCGAGCGCCATGCGAAAGGCGATTTCGCGAGCCTCGACGATTTTGCCGCGCGCATCGACCCTAAACAGCTCAACCGGCGTCAGATTGAGGCGCTCGCTGGCGGCGGCGCGTTCGACCCGGTCGAGCCCGACCGGCCGCGCGCCTATGCCGGCGCAGAAGCGTTGCTCGCCTGCGCGAACAATTCGGCGCACGAGCGTTCGACGGGGCAGGGGGGGCTGTTCGGCGGCGATGTCGCGATCATGCCGGTCCTCCAGCTTTCGGCGGCCGAGCCGTGGACGCTGGCCGAGCGGATGACGCGCGAGAAGGAAGCCTTCGGCTTTTACTTCTCGGCGCATCCCGTCGAGCAATATGAAGCGATCATCGCGGCGCGCGGCGCGCGGAGTTATGGCGACATTTGCGAAAATGTCGAAATGACGCCGGGAACGCGCATCCCGATGGTGATGGCAGCGATGGTCGAAAGCGCGCGTCCGCGCGTGTCGCAGCGCGGCAACCGTTTCCTCAATCTGACGCTGTCCGACCGCAGCGGCCAGTTCCAGTCGAGCTGTTTCGACGAGGGGGCGGGCAAGATACTCGAAGCGCTCGCGGCCGATGGCGGCTGTGCGATGCTGTCGGTCGAACTCGATCTGCTCGAAGGCGAGGAAACGCCGCGCGTAACGGTGCGGGGGGCGCAGTCGCTTGTGGACATCGCCGCGACGGCGGCGCTGCAATTGACGTGCCGGGTCGAGCTGGCCGAGGCGGTGGCGGAAATCGCAAAGCTGCTCGAATGCCGCGACGATGCGCGCGGCCGTGTGATCCTGTCGACCCGCGATCCGCTGACCGACGAGGATGTCCGCGTCGAACTGGGGCGACGTTTCGCGCTGGGTCCCGATGTCGTCGCGCGGCTCGATATGATCGGCGGCGTCACCGAAGCTGTGCTGTCGCTGGTCGCGCCGCGCGAGTTCCGGGTGCGCTAGGCGACGTCTTCGGGCGCTGGCCATACCCGGCGGGAATGACCGCGGTGACTATCCGGTGCTTGCGCCGAAGGCCTTTCCCGACCTATCGCTTGTTCAAAGATAAATGGAGAGGTGCCACGATGGGAATGCAAGGCCAGCCGCTGCTCGTCACCAGCCTGATCGATCATGCCGCGCGCGAGCATGGCGAACGCGAGATTATTTCGCGCTGGGCCGACGGCAGCCTGACGCGATCGACCTGGGGCGAGGTCGGTGCCGATGCGCGGCGTTTCGCCGCCGCGATGGTGAAGCTGGGGATGCAAAAGGGCGACCGCATTGCGACGCTGGCGATGAATCACGGCCATCATCTCGTCAGCTGGTACGGTACCGCCGGGATGGGCGGGGTCCTGCACACGGTGAACCCGCGGCTGTTCGACGAGCAGCTCGTCTATATCATCAATCACGCCGAAGACCGGGTGCTGCTGTTCGACGCTGCCTTCCTGCCGATCGTCGAGCGTTTGCGCGACCAGCTACCGACGGTCGAGCATTTCATCCTGTTCGATGCGCCCGCGCGCGATGGCTATCTGTCCTATCGCGACCTGATCGATGCCGAGGACGGCAGTTTCCCGTGGGTCCAGCTCGACGAGCGCGATCCGGTGGGGCTTTGCTACACCAGCGGTACGACGGGCAATCCCAAGGGTGTGATCTACGAACATCGCTCGAACGTCATCCATGCGATCACCGAAATCCAGCCCGATGTGTTCGACCTGTCGAACCGCAGCGCGATCCTGCCGATCGTGCCGATGTTCCACGCCAATAGCTGGGGCATCCCGTTCGCCGCCGCGACGATCGGCGCGAAGCTGGTGTTTTCGGCGACGAACGATGCGCAGGTGCTGTGCGACCTGATGCACGACGAAGGCGTGACGCACAGCGCTGGCGTGCCGACGGTGTGGATCGCGATGTTCGCGCATATGGATGCGACGGGCATCGGCTATGGCGCGCTCCGGCGCGTGATCATCGGCGGGTCGGCCGCGCCGCGCGCGATGATCGAGCGCTTCATGAACGCCGGCATCGATGTCGCGCATGCCTGGGGCATGACCGAAACCTCACCGATCGGGACGATGGGCAAAAAACCGTGGAACTGGGACGCGATGAGCTTCGACGAGCGCGTCGACGTCGTCTGCCGTCAGGGCTGTCCGCCGTTCGGGGTCGAGCTGCGCGTCGTCGATGACGAAGACAATGTCCTGCCCCACGACGGCGTGTCGAGCGGGCGATTGCAGATCCGCGGGCCGTGGATCATCAAGCGCTATTTCCGCGCCGACGAGGATGCGGCCGACGACGATGGCTGGTTCGATACCGGCGACGTGTCGGTGATCCATCCCGACGGCGTCATGCAAATCACCGACCGCGCGAAGGACGTCATCAAGTCGGGCGGCGAGTGGATCAGCTCGATCGAGCTCGAAAATGCGGCGGTCGGCGCGCCCGGCGTGCAGGAAGCCGCCGCGGTCGGCGTCTATCACCCGAAATGGGACGAGCGGCCGATCCTGCTCATCGTCCGCAAACCCGGCGTGGAGGTCAGCGAGGCGGCGATCGTCGAATATCTCGCCGACAAGGTCGCCAAATGGTGGTTGCCCGACGAGGTCGTGTTCGTGGACGAACTGCCGCACACCGCGACCGGAAAGATACTCAAGCGGCAGCTTCGTGACGATTACAAGGATTACAAGCTGAAGTCGCTGGCGGCGGCCTAGACCCGGAACAACTCCATCTGACCGTCGCGTTCGGGCGGCCGGAACAGGTCGCTGCGGAGCGGCGGGAAGCTTTTGTCCATGCCATGCTCGCGCGCCGCGCGCTTCATGCGCTGGCGGATCAGTTGCGGCCAGACGCCCTGACCCTTCATGCGCGTGAAGAAATTCGGGTCGTTGTCGCGACCGCCGCGGATGTCCTGCACCATGTGCATCACCTTGTCGGCGCGGTCGGGATAGTGTGCGGCAAGCCAGGCGCGGAACAGCGGCGCGACCTCGAACGGCAGACGCATCAGGATATAGGAGGCGCGGATTGCGCCCGCTTCGGCGGCGGCGGCCATAATCGCCTCGATCTCGTGATCGGTGATCGCGGGGATGATCGGCGAGATATTGACCTGCGTCGGTACCCCGGCGTCGATCAGCGCCCGGATCGCGGCGAGGCGGCGGCGCGGGTGCGGCGCCCGCGGTTCGAGCGTGCGCGCGACCTTGGGATCGAGCGTCGTTACCGAAATCGCGACCCCGACCAGATTGTCGGCCGCCATTTGCGCGAGCAGGTCGATGTCGCGGAGCAGGCGGTCGGACTTGGTGGTGATCAGCAGCGGATGCCTGGTTTCGGCGAGCACTTCGACGATCTGGCGGGTGATGCCCCATTCGCGCTCGATCGGCTGGTAACCGTCGGTGTTGGTGCCGATCGCGATCGGCGCGACCTTGTAATTGCGCTTGGCGAGTTCGGAGCGCAGCAGCTTTGCGGCGTCGGGTTTCGCGAACAGCTTGCTTTCGAAATCCAGCCCCGGCGACAGGTCGTGAAAGGCGTGCGTCGGTCGCGCGAAGCAATAGATGCAGCCATGCTCGCAGCCGCGGTAGGGATTGATCGAGCGGTCGAACCCTATGTCGGGCGAGCTGTTGCGCGCGATGATCGTCTTCGGATGCTCGACCGTCACGGTCGTGCGCAGCGGTGGCGGCGCACCGTCGATATCTTCGGCTGCGTCGAGCCAGTCGCCGTCGGCAACCCGCTCGGCCGACCCGGTGCGCGTCGGCCGCAAATTGGTCGGCGCGCCGCGGCCCGCGATGGGGGGCAGGGGTTTGGCTGATTCCATCGGGCGAGAATATCGCGCCGATGAGAACAAAGAAAGAACAAATGCGCTATTCGGTGAGCCGCGGCATCAGTTCGACGAAGTTGCAGGGCTTGTGCCGGCTGTCGAGCTGGGTCGACAAAATGCCTTCCCATGCGTCGGTCACCGCGCCGGTCGAGCCCGGAAGTGCGAAGATATAGGTCCCGCGCGTGACGACGGCGCAGGCGCGCGACTGGATCGTCGAGGTGCCGATCTTCTGGTAGCTGAGCCAACGGAACAGCTCGCCGAAGCCGGGAATATCCTTGCCGTCGAGGCGGTGCAGCGCCTCGGGCGTCACGTCGCGGCCGGTGACGCCGGTACCACCGGTCGTGATCACGACATCGACTTCGGCATCGTCGATCCAGTTATGCAGCCGCGAGACGATCAGATCGCCCTCGTCGCGGATGATCGCGCGCGCGGCAAGGACGTGGCCGGCATCGGTGAGCAATTCGACCAGCTTGTCGCCCGACCTGTCGTCGGCTTCGCTGCGGCTGTCCGAAATCGTCAGGACGGCGATCCGGACGGGCCGGAATTCGAGAGTCTCGTCAATTGGCATCGGCGAGGCCGCCGGCATAGCTCAGCCGGACGCGGTCCTTGCCGTCGGGAAAGCGCGGCCATTTGCCCTGCGCGAGCGCGGCGCGGCTGACCGAAGGCTTGCCCTGCTGCGCTTCGTACATCCAGTAGTTGCGCAGCACGATGCCGACATAGCCCCGCGTCTCCCAATAAGGGATCGATTCCATGTAGAGCAGGGGGTCACCCTGATCGCGGATCTCGGTCTGCCAGCGCGCGACCGGGGCGGGCCCGGCGTTATAGGCGGCGATGACCTTGGGCAGCAGGCCGCCGGTCGCGCCGTCGCGGCTGAGATATTGCAGATAGCTCTGCCCGAAATCCATGTTGACCGCCGGGATGCGGAGGTCGCCGGTGCCGCTGTCGCCGCGCCAGCGCGCGACGTCGCGCGCGGTGCCGGGCAGCACCTGCATCAGGCCGAAGGCGCCCGCCGGGCTGACGACGGTGCGCTGGAAACGCGATTCCTGCAGCGTGTGTGCAAAGACGAGCGCTGGATCGACCTTCCAGCCGCCATTGGGTTCCCATTTCGGCTGCGGGTAGCGTGTTTGCGCCGCGAGCTTGCGGCCCTGCGGCGTATTATGCGCGAGATAAAGTTGCGTTTCGGGGAGGCTGAGTGCGCCCGCCATGCCGATCAACTGGGCATGCTGTTCGGGATTGCCGATCTGCGCCTGATGGCGCAGCGCCGCGCCGGCATATTTATCCTCGCCGATTTCGGCGAGCGCCATCGCGATGCGGACGTTGGGTAAATCCTCCAGCGCGCGCCAGGCGCTGCGGTCGGCGCGGACTTTCTCGCGCTGGCTGCCGGTTTCGACGCCCAGCGTTTCGGCGGCGAGCAGACCGTAGAGCGTCTCCTCGTTCGCGGCGGCGGCGCGCAGGCGCGGCTGGACCGACGCAGGATCGCCGGCGGCGATCGCGGCGCGGGCAGCCCAATAATAAGCGGCGGCGCGGGTTTCGCTGTCGGGCGCTTCCTTGGCGACGCGATCGAACGAGACGAGCGCGGTGCGGTAATCGTGGAGGCGCCACGAGGCGAGGCCCTGAACCCAGGCGCCCTGCGTCGCCCAGGCACCGCCGCCGGACGTGCAGGCCAGCGAAAGCCTGAGCGCATTCTGGTCGTCATTCTCGATATAATAGGACCAGGCGACCTTCTGCGTCCATTCGGCGCGCGCTTGCGGCGTGAGCTGGTCGGCAACGGCGTTGAGCAGCGCTTCGGCGCCCGCCGGATCGTCGTTCTTGATGCGATCGGGGATCGTCGCGGCAAGCCGCGCGGCGACCGGATCGCTGACGCTGTCGGCACCCAGCCGGCGCGGCGCGCTGCCCGCCCACGACAGGCGCGTCTGCATCGGCAGCGTCGGCAGGTCGGTCGCACCGCGCTTGGCCGCGAGCCGGCCGAGCTGCTCGGCCTGCGGCAATTGCGGCGAGCGGGCGAGGATCGGCATGATGTCGGCGACTTCGGCGCGCGGGCTGTTCGGTGCGGTGAGCAGTTCGGCGCGGAGGAAATCATTGAGCGGGCCCCCCTTAGCGTCCTGGTCGGCGCTGTCGAGGAGCGATTTTGCCTCGGCCCAACGCTGGCTGCGGATAGCCACGATCACCTGCGTGTAAAGCTGTTTCTGTTTCGACGATAATATGTCGGGCACGGTCTGCGGCTGCGCGGTCAGATCGCGGTCGCCGGCATCGGCGGCAAGTGCGGGCGCGGCGCAAATTGCGGACGCCGCAAGGGTGCAAGAGAGAAAAATTGTCTTTATCGTCATCTGTCAACGTCCCCGGTTGAACAGTTTGAGGCTATCCCAGGCCGCCGCCTTGTGGGCGGGCCGGGCCAGCAGCATCGCGGGGTGCGCGACGGCCACTGTCTCCATCTTGCGGCCATCTTGGTTAACATCGAGTAACCTTCCGCGCGCATCCGCGAGGGCGATATTTGCAGCCATGCGCACGATGTCGCTCCCGATCAGCAGGAGCCGTTCGGGCCCCGCAAGCCGCAGATGATGCCAGAGCAGCCGGTCGAGTTCGGCCGTGTCACGCTCGTTGCAGCGACCGCCCGGCGGCCGGGTGATGGCGAGGCTCGCGACATAACAGTCGGCGCGGCTGGCACCGATCGCTCGCAACATCGCATCGAGTAACGTTCCCGCGGGACCCGCGAACAAGGCGCCGTCACGCTGGTCGTCGACCTCGGGCCAGGCGGTCAACAGCATCAGCGGCGCGCCGGGATTTCCGGCGGGCAGGACGCGGCGGGCGTCCCACTGGCTGCCCGGAACGTCGGGATCTTCGGCGAGCCAGTTCTGGAACGCGGCCCATTCTTCCGGAAAAACGACGGGGCCCTTGGCGGCGGGCGCTATCGGCGCTTCCTGCCGCTGGAGCGCGGCCGGGAGCGGCATCGCCTCGGGCTCGGTGGTGGGCGCCTTGAGTTTCGGTGGAGCGGCATCATTCGCGGGCGGCAGGACCAGCCAACCCGCCGGCTCTTCGCCGACAAGTGCATCGACGCCAGCCAGCGACCACCAGTCGCAAATGCTTTCCGCCAGCAAGGCCGATTTTTGCCCACCCATGAATTTGTTTCAAACAGAGAGTTGACGGACGCGTCAATTGGCGGGCATCGCAATTCGTGACAGAATGAGCGCCGGACACGATGAATGATCGGCGCGGGGACGGCAGAAAGGTTATTGCGGTGAGCGAACGGGAATCGATGCCCTATGACGTGGTCATCGTCGGAGCGGGCCCGGCGGGCCTTTCGGCGGCGATCCGCCTCAAGCAACTCGCGAACGAAGCGGGCAGCGAACTATCGGTATGTATCCTCGAAAAGGGCTCCGAGGTCGGCGCGCACATCCTGTCGGGCGCGGTGATCGATCCGAAGTCGCTCGACGAACTGATCCCCGACTGGCGCGAACAGGGTTGCCCGCTCGCGCAGGTGCCGGTCAACGACAACCAGCATTGGGTGCTGACCAAGACGAAGAAATTCGGCCTGCCCGAATTCATCTCGCCCGGTTTCATGCACAACAAGGGCACCTATACCGGCAGCCTTGGCAACCTCTGCCGCTGGCTCGCCGAGCAGGCCGAAGGTCTGGGGGTCGAGATTTTTGCGGGCTTCCCTGCCGCCGAAATCCTCTACAACGACGATGGTTCGGTAAAGGGCGTCGCGACGGGCGACATGGGCGTCGCGCGCGACGGCAGCCACAAGGGCGATTATCAGCCGGGCCTTGAACTCCACGCCAAATATACTTTCTTCGGCGAGGGCGTGCGCGGCCACCTGACCAAGATGCTGAAGCCGCAATTCGCGCTCGACGCCGATTGCGAGCCGCAGGTCTATGGCCTCGGCGTCAAGGAATTGTGGGACATCAAACCCGAAAATCATGCCGAGGGCCGCGTCATCCACACGCAGGGCTGGCCGCTCGATCACAACAGCAATGGCGGCGGCTTCCTCTATCATCAGGCGAACGGGCAGGTGGCGCTGGGCTTCGTGACCTGGCTCAACTATCGCAATCCGCACACCTCGCCCTTCCAGGAAATGCAGAAGTGGAAGACGCACCCCGAGATCGCCAGGATCCTGAAGGGCGGCAAGCGCGTCTCCTACGGCGCGCGCGCGATCAGCGATGGCGGCTATCAGTCGGTGCCGAAGCTCGCCTTTCCGGGCGGCGCGCTGATCGGCGACAGCGCCGGTTTCCTGAACGTCCCCCGTATCAAGGGCACGCATACCGCGATGAAGTCCGGCATGATGGCGGCCGAGGCGGCGTTTGCGGCGGTGGCCGCAGGGCGCGGCAGCGATACGCTGACCGCCTATCAGGATGCCTATGACGATAGCTGGGTGAAGAAGGAACTCAGCGTCGTGCGCAATGTCCTGCCCCTCGTCGAGAAATATGGCGATCTGGCGGGTACGATCCTGTCGGGCATCACCATGTGGGCCGAAACGCTGAAGATTCGCATGCCCTTCACGATGAAGCATCATCCCGACAACACGACGCTCTATCGCGCCGACATGATGCCGAAGCCCGACTATCCGAAGCCCGACGGCGTGCTGACCTTCGACCGCCTGTCGTCGGTGTTCCTGTCGAACACCAACCATGAGGAGGACCAGCCGGTCCACCTCCAGCTCAAGGACCCGTCGATTCCGGTCGAATATAATCTGCCGCTCTATGACGAGCCCGCGCAGCGCTATTGCCCGGCGGGGGTTTACGAGATCGTCGGCGAGGCCGAGGGCGATCCCAAGTTCGTGATCAACGCGCAGAATTGCGTCCATTGCAAGACGTGCGACATCAAGGACCCGACCCAGAATATCAACTGGGTCACCCCCGAAGGCGGCGGAGGCCCCAATTATCCGAACATGTAAGTCCGCCCGGTTCCTTGCGGTGCGCTTCCTCGCGGTTGGCGCCGCCGCGCTGCCGATGCTGGTGCTCGCATCGCCCGCGTGGAGCGCCGAGGACAATGGCGGGGCGCTGAATGCGCTGGTGCGGGCGCGGCTGGCCGAGGAGGCCGGCGACCCTGCCGCGGCCCTGTCGGCCCTCGAAACGCTCGCCAGTCACGCGCCGACGCTTCCCGGGCTGCGCGGGCGGATTCTCGAACGGGCGATCGAGACGGGCGACCTCACAGTAGCACGCGGCGCCGCGGCGCAGCTCTGGCAGGTCGGCGATCGCCGTTTCGACGCCCAACTCGTCCTGCTGGTCGACGCGATCCGCCGTGCCGACTGGAAGGGTGCGCAGCTCTATATGGGCGGTCGCGCCGACAAGACCGGTGGCGACGCGATATCGCGTCTGATTCAGCCGACGCTCGATACATGGATCGATGTCGGCGCGCGGGTGAAACAGCCAGAACGTCACCTCGCTGCTGCCGGCGTCCGGGCGAGGCCCGAACCTGCGCTGCTGCTCGAAGCGGCACTGGTCAAGCTCGCGACGGGACGAACGGCCGAAGCTGTGTCGATTACCGACGAGATCATATTGACCGACCGGACGAGCCAGCTCGTCGCCCTTCGCGTCGCGGCAACGCTCGACAAGGCGGGGCAGGGCGAAGCGGGCGACCGGCTGCGGGGACGTATCGCGCTCGCATCGGGCGGCCGCGAGGATCCGATGCTGCTCTTGCCCGACCAGCCGGTATCGACGCCGCGCGGCGGGATCGGCCACTGGATGGCACTGCTCGCCGATGCCTTCGCACGCACGCCTAACAGCAGCCCGAAACTGTCCTTGTTGTTCGGGCGCACGGCCTTTTGGCTCGACGAGAACGACTGGATGGCGCGGTCGGCGCTGGTCGAGGCGCTCGATCGCAATGATCAGCGGCAGGACGCGCTGGCGTTGCTCGCGGGCAGCCGCCGCGCGATGCCACCGGTGCTCGACATGCGCCGCGCCGAGCTGATGGCCGACGCCGGCGATCTCGCGGGCGCCGCGAAGCTGGCGGAGGCGGCCGCTGCGCAGGAACCGCCGGTGCGCAGCCTGCTCGTGCGCTTTGCCGATATCGCCCGGCGATCGGACGACCCCAAGGCGGCTGAACGCGCCTATGCGCGGCTCGAAGCGACGCTCGGTACGGGGGAAGACGACGCGGCGCTGCGCGGCACGCTGCTGATCGCGCGCGCCGAACTCTTGCTGCAGGCCGACGCCTGGGGTGAAGCCGAACCCTTGCTCGAAAAGGCGGTGGCGCTGCGGCCGAACGATGCCACCGTTCTGAATTTCGCAGGCTATTCGGCGCTTGAGCGGCGCAAGGACGTCAAGACCTCGCTCGCGCGCATCGAGGCGGCGTGGAACGAAGAACCGCAGAATGCGAGCATCACCGACTCGCTCGGCTGGGCCTATTTCCTGACCGGCCGTGTCGAGGAAGCAGTGCCGCTGCTCGAAAAGGCGCAAGCGGGCGAACCCGACAATCCGGTGATCGTCGAGCATCTCGGCGATGCCTATTGGAAGGCCGGGCGGCGGTTTCAGGCACGCTATAGCTGGCGCGCCGCGGCGCTGCTCGCCGAGGCGGACATGGCGACGCGGATCGAGGCGAAGCTCCGCGACGGGCTGAGCGAAGCAACGACCGCGCCATGACCGCCTTTCGCGAAACCGGTTGGGCGAAGATCAACCTCGCGCTGCACGTCCGCGGGCGCCGCGCCGACGGCTATCACGATATCGAGACGCTGTTCGCCTTCGTCGACGACGGCGATGGAATCGCGGCGGAGTTCGCCGACGTCGACAGCCTGACCATCGACGGCGATTTTGCCGAGGGACTGACGGCGGGCGAGGATAATCTGGTTCGCCGGGTGTTGACTCTGCTGCGCACGCGCTATGGCGCTGATCGCGTACCGCCGCTGGCGGTCACGCTGACCAAGCGCCTGCCGGTCGCCGCCGGGATCGGCGGCGGGTCGGCCGACGCGGCGGCGATGGCGCGGCTGGTCCGGCGACACTTCCTGCCCGAACTGGGCGACGCGCAGCTCGCGCGGCTGGTCACACCGCTCGGCGCCGATATTGCGGCCTGCGTCGCCAGCGCGACCTGCCTCGGCCTTGGGACGGGGGACGCGCTGAGCGCGCTTCCCGAACTCCGGCTGTCCGGCACTCCGGTGCTGCTCGTCAACCCGCGCCAACCGGTGGCGACCGGACCGGTGTTCGCGGCGTGGGACGGCATCGACCGCGGGCCACTGTTCACCGGGGCAGACCTCCGCGCGCAGCTCTTTGCCGGGCGGAATGACCTCCAGCGTCCGGCAATTGCCCAGTGTCCGGCGATCGTCGACGTGCTGACCGAACTCGGCGCCCTGCGGCCATGGCTGGCGCGGATGTCGGGGTCGGGTGCGACCTGTTTCGCGCTGTTCGACGCGCCGGCCGAGCGCGATGCCGCCGCCGCACATCTGGCACAAAGCCGGCCGCACTGGTGGCAGATGGCGGGAGCATTGCGATGAGCGAGGCGTGGCGGCAACTGGGCGCGACGCGGGCAGGGGGCATCCTGTTGATCGCCGACCATGCCTCGGCCTTCGTGCCCGCCGATATCGATCTCGGCATCGATCCCGCGTTGCTCGGCGAGCATATCGCCATCGACATCGGGGTTGCCGAGGTGGCGGCGCTGCTCGTCGAAGGCGGCGCGGTCGATGCCGCGATCCTCGGCGGGGTGTCGCGGCTGGTGGTCGACTGCAACCGTGAAGAAGACGCCCCCGGCGTGTTGCCGATCGCCAGCGACGGCCACGCGGTGCCGGGCAATGCGCTCGACGATGCGGGGCGCGAGGCGCGGCTGGCGCGGTTTTTCCGGCCCTATCACGACCATATTGCCGCAACGATTGCGGCGTACCGCCCGGCGATGATCCTGTCGCTGCACAGCTTTACGCCGGCGCTGGCGGCGCATCCCGAACAGGCGCGGCCATGGCATGTCGGGGTGCTGTATAACGAGGACGACCGGCTTGCGGCGGCGGCGATCGCGGCGCTAGCAGCCGAAGGGCTCAACGTCGGCGACCAGCTTCCTTACTCAGGCAAATTGCTCAACGCGACGATGAACCGCCATGCCGAAGGCAATGGGATTCCCTATGTCGGGATCGAGATGCGGCAGGACCTTGTGCGCGATGCGGCGGGGCAAGCGCTGTTTGCCGAACGGCTTTCTCGCATGTGCAGCAAAGTTACATTGAATCTGGCCGGATAGGCGTGTAGAGGCGCGTTTCTTCGCTTATTTTTGAAATAAAATTATCAGGACTGTTGAAAATGCCTTCATATCGTTCGCGCACCACCACCCACGGCCGTAACATGGCCGGCGCCCGCGGGCTATGGCGCGCGACGGGGATGAAGGACAGCGACTTCGGCAAGCCGATCATCGCGGTCGTCAACAGCTTCACCCAGTTCGTCCCCGGCCACGTCCACCTGAAGGACCTCGGCCAGATGGTGGCGCGCGAGATCGAGGCTGCGGGCGGGGTTGCCAAGGAATTCAACACGATCGCGGTCGACGATGGCATCGCGATGGGGCACGACGGCATGCTCTACAGCCTGCCGAGCCGCGACCTGATCGCCGACAGCGTCGAATATATGGTCAATGCCCACTGTGCGGATGCGATGGTGTGCATCTCCAACTGCGACAAGATCACCCCCGGCATGCTGATGGCGGCGCTGCGCATCAACATCCCCGTTGTGTTCGTCTCCGGTGGGCCGATGGAAGCGGGCAAGGTGGTGCTCAAGGGCAAGGAGGTCGCGCTCGATCTGGTCGATGCGATGGTCGCAGCCGCCGACGAAAAATATAGCGACGAGGAAGTCACCGAGATCGAGCGGGCGGCGTGCCCGACCTGCGGCTCCTGCTCGGGCATGTTCACCGCCAACTCGATGAACTGCCTGACCGAGGCGCTGGGGCTGTCGCTGCCCGGCAATGGCTCGACGCTCGCGACCCACGCCGACCGCAAGCAATTGTTCCTCACGGCAGGACGGCTCGCGGTCGAGATGTGCAAGCGCTATTACGAACAGGACGACGACAGCGTGCTGCCGCGCAATATCGCGACCTTCGAGGCGTTCGAAAACGCGATGAGCCTCGACATCGCGATGGGCGGATCGACCAATACGGTGCTGCACCTGCTCGCCGCCGCGTTCGAGGCGGGGGTCGATTTCACCATGACCGACATCGACCGGCTGTCGCGCCGCGTGCCCTGCCTGTCGAAGGTCGCGCCGGCGAAGAGCGACGTCCATATGGAGGATGTCCATCGCGCCGGCGGGATCATGGCGATCCTTGGCCAGCTCGAACGCGCGGGACTGATCCACGCGCACCTCCCCACGGTGCACAGCGCGACCCTGGGCGACGCCCTGAACAAATGGGACATTTCGCGCACCAACGATCCCGACGTCCAGAAATTCTTCATGGCGGCGCCGGGCGGCGTGCCGACGCAGACCGCGTTCAGCCAGGACCGGCGCTGGGACTCGCTCGACCTCGACCGCGAAGCGGGGGTGATCCGTTCGGCCGAACATGCGTTCAGCAAGGACGGCGGGCTTGCCGTGCTGTCGGGCAATATCGCGCTCGACGGCTGCATCGTGAAGACCGCGGGGGTCGACGAATCGATCCTGAAATTTTCGGGGCCGGCCAAGGTTTATGAAAGCCAGGACGCGTCGGTCGCGGGTATCCTCACCGGACAGGTCGAGGCGGGCGACGTTGTCGTCATCCGCTACGAAGGACCGAAGGGCGGTCCGGGGATGCAGGAAATGCTCTACCCGACGAGCTATCTGAAGTCGAAGGGGCTCGGCGCCGCGTGCGCGCTGATCACCGACGGGCGCTTTTCGGGCGGTACGTCGGGGCTGTCGATCGGCCATGTCTCGCCCGAGGCGGCCGAAGGCGGGACGATCGGCCTTGTCGAGAACGGCGACCTGATCGAAATAGACATTCCGGCGCGCACGATCACGCTCGCCGTTCCGGAGGGCGAACTGGCTTCGCGCCGGGCAGCCATGGAGGCCAAGGGCGATGCGGCCTGGCAGCCCGCCAAGCCGCGGCCGCGCAAGGTTTCGGTAGCACTTCAGGCCTATGCTGCGATGACGACGAGCGCCGCGCGCGGCGCGGTGCGCGACCTGTCGCAGCTTAAGGGGGGCAAGACATGATATCGAACCGGGGCGCATTCCTGCCGTTCCTGTTGCTCGCCGGATGCAGCGGCGCGCCCGACAATGGCGAACTGGCCGAAGCCGAAGCGCGCGGATCGCGCGAAGCGGCCGAAAACGGCCGCATCGAATGCGCGCTCGAAGGCGCCAAGCTGTTCGACCGGACCTGCACCGTCGAGGAAATGAGCGGTGCCGACGGGACCGTGCTGGTGGTCGGGCGCGGCGATGTCGGATATCGGCGCCTGCTGATCGCGACCGACGGGCGCGGGCTGGTGTCGGCCGACGGGTCCGAACCGGCAAAGGTCACGATCGTCGGCGACAAGCTGATCGAGGTCGCGGTCGGAACCGACCGTTACCGCCTGCCCGCCAATACCGGTGGCCCGAAATAGGCTTTTGGGCAGGACATGATAGGGTGGCGCCATGTCGATACCCCCGGATGCCCCGATCCTGACCGGCGCCGCGATGCGCGAGGCGGAGGCGGCGTGCGCGATCCAGGGGACATCGCTTTCCGAGTTGATGGATCATGCGGGGGCCGCCGTTGCCGATACGGCGTGGCGGATGGCGGCGGGCGCGCCGATCCTGGTCCTCTGCGGTCCCGGTAACAATGGCGGCGACGGTTATGTCGCGGCGCAAATACTCGCGGAGCGTGGAGCGAATGTGCGCGTCGCCGCGCTTACGGAGCCGGCGACGAAGCTGGCGACGGCGGCGCGTGCGCGCTGGAACGGACCGGTCGAAACGCTCGATGAGCAGACGAAGCCGGCGCCGCTGATCGTCGATGCCTTGTTCGGCGTCGGCCTGTCGCGGCCGCTGGCCGACAGTCTGGCGGCGACGCTGCGCCGTTTCGCCGCGAGCCGCATCCTTGCCGTCGATGTGCCGAGCGGTGCCGACGGCGATGGGGCCAAGGATTGGGTGCCGCCGCTTCGAGCCGACGTGACGCTGGCGCCCGGGGCGCTGAAACCGGCGCATGTGCTGTTGCCGACGGCGGCAGCGTGCGGGCGCGTCCTGCTGGCGCCGATCGGCATCTCGGCGAACCGGGCGATGCGCAGCCTGCCGGCGATACCGCCCGCCAAACCCCGTCCCGAGGCCCACAAGTTCAGCCGCGGCATGGTGCTGGTCTTCGCGGGACCGATGCCGGGCGCCGCCGAACTGACCGCGGCGGCGGCGCTGCGGGCGGGGGCAGGCTATGTCGTCCTCGACGGCAGCGAGCGGGCACCGTTCGCCGCAATCGTCGTCGAGGGCGAAGAGAAGTTCGGCGAACGGCTCGACGATCCGCGCGTCGGTGCGGTCGTCATCGGGCCCGGCTTTCCGGCCGGCGACGAACTGCTGTTCGATGTCGAGGCGGCGCTCGATTCGGGCAAGCCGCTCGTCCTCGACGCCGCGGCGATCGCGGCGGCGTTGCCGCGCCTCTCCGAAACGCCGTGCAAGGCGATCCTGACGCCGCACGAAGGCGAGTTCGCGCGCACCTTTCCGCAGCTCTACGGTAGCAAGATTGACCGGGCGAAGGCCGCCGCGGTGCGGACGCAGGCCGTGGTTGTCTACAAGGGGGCCGACACGATCATCGCCGCGCCCGACGGCCGCGTTGTTGCCGCATGGCCGGGCAGCCCCTGGCTTGCGACCGCCGGAACGGGCGATGTGCTCGCGGGGGCGTGCGGCGCGATGCTGGCGCGCGGCGGCGATCCCTTCGACGCCGCGGTGGCCGCGGTAGGCTGGCATATCGCGCAGGCGGCGCGTATAGGCCCCGGCCTTGTCGCCGACGATCTGGTAAAGGAATAATATGACCGACAGCGCGCTGATCGAGCGCATCGCCGCGCGCGGCGATGGCGTGACGGGCGACGGGCGCCATGTGATGGGCGGCGTGCCCGGCGACCGCGTGCGCGACGACGGCATCATCATCCCCGGCCCTAACCGCGCCGATCCCCCGTGCCGGCATTTCGGCAAATGCGGCGGCTGCCAGCTCCAGCATGTTGCCGAACCCGCACTCGCCGAATTCGTGCGCGATCGGGTCGCCGGCGCGCTGGCTGGACAGGATGTCGCGGGCGGCGAGGTGCTGCCGGCGCACTTGTCGCCGCCGCAGAGCCGCCGCCGGGCTACGCTCACGGCGCTGCGGACGGGCAAGCAGGTCGCGCTCGGCTTCAACGCGGCGCAGAGCAACCAGATCGTCGACATGCGGATGTGCCCGCTGCTCCTGCCCGAATTGTTCGCGCTGGTCGCGCCGGTGCGCGAGTTGCTGGCGGTCATCGCGCCGCAAAGGCGCCCGGTGAAGGTCAAGCTCCAGATGCTCGACCAGGGGGTCGAACTGATCCTCGAGGGGGTGAAGGCCGACGGGCTCGACGCGGCGATGGCGATACAGGATTTCGCCGGCGCGCATGGCCTTGCCCGTCTGGCGATCGATCAGGGCGACGGGCTCGAAACGCTGTGGCAGCCCGAACCGCCGACGGTGCGCTTCGGCGACATATCGGTCGAGGTGCCGCCCTTTGCCTTCTTGCAAGCAACCACGGCAGGGCAAGCAGCGCTGGTCGATGCGGTCCGGCGTGCGATTGGCGACGCCGGTGCGGTTGCCGACCTGTTCGCGGGGGTCGGCACCTTCGCGCTGTCGGTCCAGGCGGGACGCAAAGTCTATGCTGCCGAGGGAGCGCGCGATGCGATCGCGGCGCTGACGGGCGCCGCAAACCGCGCCCGGGCGCTCGTCGCCACCGAACATCGCGACCTGTTCCGGCGGCCGCTGGTGCCGGCCGAACTGAACCGGTTCGGGGCGGTAATTCTCGATCCGCCGCGCGCGGGGGCCGAGGAGCAAGTCAAGCAGCTTGCCGCGTCCGAGGCGCCGGTTATCGCGTATGTCAGCTGCAATCCGGCCAGCTTCGCCCGCGACGCGAAGCTTCTCATCGCGGGCGGCTATAGCCTCGACTGGGTACAGCCGGTTGGCCAGTTCCGCTGGTCGACCCATGTGGAACTGGCCGCACGTTTTTCACGAGGTTAGTGCAACACGAAGCCGATGAAGGCGTGCACGCACAGCGCGATCAGCGCGAGGCTGGCCAGCGCGAAGATGCCGAAGCGCCACATGACGCGGTTGACGGTCGCCTGGATGAGGCTGTGGACGATGCGTAGCGCGACATAGGCCCAGGCAAGCTGCGCGTTGAGCCCGCCGCCCATGCCGCCGATCGCGAGCGCGAGCGCCACGGCATAGAAGACGGTCGGCTGTTCCATCAGATGGTTGTAATTATGCGCCTTCCACTGCACTTCGGCGGGCAGCAGGTCGTCGAGCCCCTTGCCGGTGCCGCCGACCAGCTTGGCGGCGTCGATCTTGGCGCGCTGCATCGCGGGGATACGCGTCGCGTACATCCACACCCACATGATCATCGACCAGAGCGCGAGCGTCGCGACCGGTCCCAATATTGCGTTGTTATCCATATTTCTCCCCCTCAACCCAAAGTGGCGATAACCGCGAGCAGCGACAGTGCGAGCAGGCACAGCGTCGACAGCAGGAACAGCATGAAGCGCACCGGAATGCGGTTGACCGTCGCCTGCCACAGGCTGTGGACGATGCGCAGCACGACATAGGTCCAGGCAATCCAGACGACATAGGCTGGATAGCCGCCCACGGCGTGCAGGATCAGGATGACGGCATAGAAGATCGTCGGCTGTTCGAGCAGATGCGTATAATTATGCGATTTCCAGTTGATCTCGGGCGGCAATATCTTTTCGAGATCGGCGCCGCGCCCGCCCGGCGGCGTTTTCTTGAGGTCGATCCCCGCTTTCTTGAGAGCCGGGAAGCGCGTCGTGGCAACCCACAGGAACATGATGAGCGTCCATAGGATCAGGACGGCTCCCGGTGCGAGCAGGTTTGCGGACATAGACATCTCCCCCTGTTGTTCGGATGCGATGCTAGGCCGTGCCCGGCGAGATGCAATCGCAGAACGTCACGGCCGCTTGCCGGCGACTTCGGCGCGGATCGCGGGACCGTCACCGTCGATGCGCGGGGCGAAACCAGGTTCGCGGGGCGCGGCGGCGCCATATCTGACCGGCGGCCGCATCTCGTGAAACGCGCCGACGTCGGGGTGGACGCGGCGGCGGAAAAATCCGGTCGCCTTAAGGTGCGGATCATCCTTGATATCCTCGAGATCGCGCACGGCGATGGCCGGAATGTCGTTCGCGGCAAAGATTTCGAGCCATTCGGCGGTCGTCCGGGCTGGCGTTTTTCTCGCGATTTCGCCGTAGACGAGCGCCATATGCTGGCCGCACATTTTGGCTGCCTCGAAGTCCGGCGAGGTGAGAAGCGCGTCGCTTCCAAGCAGCCCCATCAACCGCGCGGTCGAGGCGGGCGTATAGGGGACGACCGCGATATGGCCGTCGGCGGTCGGGAAGGGCTGGCGAGCCGGATCGAGCTGGCGTGGATATCCGGCGGGCCCGATCGGGGGATCGAGCGCCGCGTCGCGGAGGTGCTCGGTAAGCATGAAGGCAGCGAAGCACTCGAACATCGGCACCTCGACCGCCTGTCCTTCGCCGGTCCTGAGCCGGTGGACGAGCGCGGCGAGGATCGCCTGCGCGCCGAACTGTCCGGCGACCTTGTCGGCGATCAGTGAGGGGAGGTAGCGCGGCCGCGGATCGCCGTCGACACGCGGCAGCAGGCTGGTCGTGCCGGTCGCGGCCTGGATGACATCGTCATAGGCCTGCAGGTCGGCATAGGGGCCGTCCTGCCCGAAACCCGTGCCGTGGATATAGATGATGTCGGGCTTGAGTGCCTTGCACGCGGCATAGTCGAACCCGAGCCTTGCGATCGCCTTGCCGCGGACATTGTGGATGAAGACGTCGGCGGTCGCGATCAGGTCGCGGAGGACGGCGGCGTCCCCGGGCTGCTTGAGATCGAGCGCGATCGACCTTTTTCCGCGGTTGACGGTGAGGTGGACCGACCCCATCGTCGGGTCGGAGGCGCCGCTGCCGAGATAGCGCGACACGTCCCCGATGCCCGGGGTTTCGACCTTGATCACCTCGGCGCCGAGATCGGCGAGCATCTGGGTCGCATAAGGGCCAAAAATCACCGTCGTCAGGTCGATGATGCGGATGCCTTCGAGCATGGTCATTCAGCGATCGCTCCTTCGCCGCCGACTTTCGCAAAGCGGGACGTGGGCGCAAGAAAAATCGCTTAGGGGCCTAAGCCTCGGCCGCCGCCAGCCGGGCGTCGCCGGTTCCTGCGACATAGGCGGCTGAAATCCGGCGGTAGGATTTCGACCGGAACGCCGCGATCGTCGCGACGATGCCGAGCACGCCGGTGATCGTGAACACCGCGGCGATCCCACGTTCGGGGCCGCGGCCGTACCAGTCGCCGATCGCGTCGGCCCCGGCGCCGTCGGTCATCAGCGGGATGAAGACGAACTGGGTCAGTGGCGCAATCAGGAAGGCGGTCAGCGGCGACGCAGCCTGTTCGACCGACTGGGCGAAACCGAAGACGCGGCCCTGCCGTTCGTAGGGAACGACCTTTTGCAGCACCGTCTGCTCGGCGGCCTCGGCATAGGGGCCGAGGAAGAGCCAGACGAAGCAGCCGATCGCGAGCAGCGGGATCGACGACTGGATGGTGAAGACGGCGGCGACGATCCATTCGACGAGGCAGACCAAAAGCAGCGTCCGCACGGGATTGGCGCCAAGCCCGGTCCGTGAAATCAGCGCGCCGCTGACGATGAAGGCGCACGACATCACCGCCCACAACAGGCCCCATTGCTCGACCGCCATCAGCGACAACCCATAGGCGTCCATCAGCGCCATGAACACGCCGCCAAGCAGATTGTTGAGCGCGGTGAAGAGGATCAGCGCGAACAGGCCCGAAATGCCGAGGACGAGGCGAAACGTCCCGGCAAGGTCGACCTGCCGCGGTGCGTCATGCGCGCCGGTATCGCGCGGCTCGTCGATATGGACGAACAGCAGATGGAGCGCGGCGAGCAGCGACAGGCCGACGGCAAACATCAACGTCGCGGCGATGCCGCCCCACGCGACAAGGAAGCCGCTGATCGCCGAGGTGGTCAGGAAACCAATGCCGCTGACCACGCCGACGAGCCCGTTCGCCCTGTCGCGCCGGTCTTCGGGCACGAGCAGGGTGACGAGCGTCGGCAGCGCGATCATCCGGATATTGCCGACGATGACGCCGAACATCGTCAGCAGGATGAACAGCCATAGCGTCGCGCTGTCCTGCCTGACGGCGCGAATATCGGGATCGAGCGCATAGGCGGCGAGCGCGAAAGCATAGATCGCCAGCGAGGCGAGGCTCGAAACCAGCATCATGCTCCGCTTGCGATGATGGTCGACGAGGCTGCCGAACCAGATGCCGAGCGCCGAGGTGAACACCAGATAGATGCCCGCGATCATCCCCGTCGCGAAGACCGACTGGCTCTCGAGGAAAATCCAGAAGGTCAGCGCGAACCACACCGTGAAGTTGGTGATGTTGGCGACGAGGTTGTTGACGAGAAGATGGTGGAAGGGCTGCATGGGCGGCGCAATCTAGGGTCAGGATCCACCAATTGCGCGATCGAGGCGTCGAAATGGCGAAGATATCGGGTTCGGGCGGGCGCAGCGGGTAGCATCGCTACCCGCAAGACCGCGCGGGCCCAAGATCAAAGCCATTTCGACGTCCCTCCGGGATTTGACCGATTTTGCCCATGGCTTCGTCAGCAAGTCTTGGAATATTGACATATGCCTTCGCCTTGCCTCCTCGCCCTGCGCAAAATCGCTTCAAACCTCGATCGCGCAATTGGTGAATCCTGACCCTAGCGCCTTGGTTCGAAAGCGAAAGGGCCGGTCACATTGCTGTGCCGGCCCCTCAATTCGTGTGGCTGACCCTGAAGGTCAGAACAGCTTGGTCACCGTCGCGCTGCGGCGTTCGGGTTCGGCTTCGCCGGTGTAGAGGCTCACCATCGGTTCGTCGCTGACGACGTGGATTTCCTCGGCCCCGAAACCGTTGAACTTCGTCCGCATCGCGCAGCCATAGGCGCCGAGCATGCCGATTTCGATGAAATCGCCGGCCTTGATATCGTCGGGCAGGAAGAAAGGCCCGGCCATATGGTCGAGGTCGTCGCAGGTCGGACCGTAAAAGCTGAACGCCGTCATTTCCGCATCGCTCTTGCCTTCGCGAAGCAAGCTGACCGGAAAGCGCCAGCCGACATGCGCGGCGTCGAACAGCGCGCCATAGGCACCGTCGTTGATGTACAGCTCGTCGCCGCGGCGCTTTTCGACGCGGACGATGAGCGAGCTATACTCGGCCGACAGCGCGCGGCCCGGTTCGCACCAAAGTTCGGCCGAATAGCTGATCGGCAGGCTTTCGAAGCTGCGGTGGATCGTCTCGAAATAGGCGTCGAGCGGCGGCGGCTCCATGCCCGGATAGCTCGACGGGAAGCCGCCCCCGACATCGATAATGTCGACGGTCACCGACGCCGCGACGATCGCGGCGCGGACGCGTTCCATCGCCTGCGCATAGGCATGCGGGGTCATCGCCTGGCTGCCGACATGGAAGCAGATGCCGAGCGCGTCGCTGGCCTGGCGCGTCGCCATCAGCAGTTCGGCGACCTCGTCGGCTTCGGCGCCGAACTTGGCGGCGAGGCTGAGCTTCGAATGGTCCGACGAGACGCGCAGGCGCACGAGCAGGTTAAGGTCCTGCGCGCCTTCGGTGGCGCGGACGATCTTCTCCAGCTCTTCCATCGTATCGAGCGAGAAGGTGCGTACGCCATGCTTCCAATAGGCTTCGGAAATCGCTTCCTCGGCCTTTACCGGATGCATGAAACAGAGCGTCGCCTTCGGCAGGGTGCGCGCGACGAGGCGCACCTCGGCGATCGAGGCGACGTCATAATGGGTGACGCCCGAATCCCACAGCACGCGCAAGAGGTCGGGCGACGGATTCGCCTTGACCGCATACATGGTCGTGCCGGGAAATCGCTCGATGAAGAAACGCGCTGCGCGCGCCGCGGCGTGCGGGCGGACAAGCGTAACAGGTTCGACCGGCGAAAGTGCCTGAATCAGCCCGTGGGCGCTATGATGCTGGTGCAACTCAAGGGACCCCCAAAAAATACGTTAAACATCCAAGGCTGCCTTGCGGTTATTGGAAGTCCCCCTGGGGCAGCGGAGGGCGATATATGCAGGGGGGTCCCCCCTGTAAAGACCCTTTGGCGCAATTTTGTAATAAGCCGGTAACAGTGGGCCGAACCGGGGCTGGCATGCGCCGAAGCGGCAAGCGTCGGACGGATTCAGCTCATAGATGGTCATTGCGAGGAGCGAAGCGACGAAGCAATCTCCAGCCGTGATCATCGTGAAACAGGGCTGGAGATTGCTTCGCTCCGCTCGCAATGACGCCAAAGAAGCTCGAAAGGACACTCGCCATGGTCTCCCCCGCCGATGTGAATCACACCTTCACCGATAGCGAACTCGACGAGCTGAAAGCGTTCGGCACGATCGAATGGCGCCGCGCCGGCGACCTGCTCGTCGAGGAAGGCGCGATGGCGCCCGACTGCATCGTCACCCTGTCGGGCCATACCGACATCTTCGCGTCGACCGACGAAGGGCGCAAGCGTGTCGGCTGGATGGAGCGGGGCCAGTTCGCCGGCGACCTGTCGGTGCTGACCGGGCAGCGCCATCTGTCGCGCGTCGAAATGGGCGCCGACGGCGACATCCTGCGGATCGCCCATGCCGATTTCCAGCGCCTGATCGCGGGCAATTCCCATTATTCGGACATCTTCGTTCGCGTCCTGTCGGCGCGGCGCGAGTTCAGCAACACGCGCGGGTTCGCGGTGACGATCGTGATCGGTGCGGCGATGGACCGCAGCGTCTATGCGCTGCGCGACCTGCTGATGAAGCATGGCGTCGCGCATCGCTGGTTCGATCCGGCCGACGGGCCGGTCGCGGCGCATCTGATGGCCGAACGCGGGCTGACCGAAGCCGAACTGCCCGCGGTCATTCTCGGCGCCGCCGACGTGCTGGTCCAGCCGACGCCCGAACAGCTTGCCGCGGGGCTCGGGCTCGATCTGCTCCCCGACGGGGCGACCGCCGATGTGCTCGTCGTCGGCAGCGGCCCCGGCGGGCTGGCGGCGGCCGTCTATGCGGCATCGGAAGGGCTGACGGTCATCGCGCTCGACGCACTGGCGCCGGGCGGGCAGGCCGGGACGTCGTCGAAGATCGAAAATTACCTTGGCTTCCCGACCGGCATTTCAGGCAACGAGCTGGCGCGGCGCGCGACGGTGCAGGCGCAGAAATTCGGTGCCCGGCTGGTGGCGCCGGTGCGTGCGGCGTCGATCGGGCGCGACGGCGACGCCTATTGCCTCCATCTCGCCGACGGGCGCAAGCTGCGCAGTCGCGCGGTCGTCGTTGCCAGCGGGGCGCAATATCAGCGGCTGCCGATCGACGGCATCGAGGCCTATGAGGGGCGCGGCATCTATTATGGCGCGACGCCGATGGAAGCGCAGCTCTGCGGCAATGCCGAGGTCACCGTTGTCGGTGCGGGCAATTCGGCGGGGCAGGGCGCCATCTATCTCGCGAGCGTCGCGAAGAAGGTCCATGTCATCTTTCGCCGGTCGAGCCTGCGCGACACCATGTCGGAATATCTGGTCAAGCGGCTTGAGGAGCATCCGAATATCGAGATCGTCCCGTCGACCGATGTCACCGCGCTGCACGGCGAGGAGGGATTGGCCGGCCTGACCTATCGTTGCCGCGAGACCGGCGCCGAGGGCCATTGCGACTGCCGCTTCCTGTTCCTCTTCCTCGGCGCCAGCCCAAACACCGGCTGGCTGCCGCGCGAAATGGTCTGCGACGAGCGCGGGTTCGTGAAGACCGGCGCCGACATCGCGCCGATGGAACTGGTCAAGGCGGGCTGGTCGCTCGACCGGATGCCGAGCCGTTACGAGACGAGCTGGCCGCGCATCTACGCCGTCGGCGACGTGCGCAAGGGATCGGTCAAGCGCGTCGCGTCGTCGGTGGGCGAGGGGTCGGTGGTGGTCAGCGACATCCATCAGGCACTGGCGGAGGTGAGTCCTGTCACCGATGGGTAAGGTTCACCCCAGCCGCGTCTTGAAATCCTCATAGCCGAATTCGCGGACAAGCTTCAGTTCGTCGGTCTCGCTGTCCCACAGCCAGATCGACGGAAGCGGCACGCCGTTGAAAGTGTTGGTCTTGACCATCGAATAATGCGCCTGATCGAGGAAGGCGAAGCGCTGGCCGACGCGCGCGCCGCCGGGCAAGCGGTAATCGCCGATCACGTCGCCCGCGAGGCACGAGGGGCCGCCGAGGCGTGCCGCCATCCCCTCGCTGCCTTCGTCCAGCATCGCGGGGCGATAGGGCGCTTCGATCACATCGGGCATGTGGCAGGTCGCCGAAATGTCAGTGATGCCGATCGGCATGCCGTTGTCGAAGAGGTCGAGCACTTCGCCGACAAGGATGCCGGCATCGAGCGCGATCGCCTCGCCGGGTTCGATCATCACGTCGCAGTCGGTCGCGGCGCGCACTTGCTTCAGAAAGGCGATGAGGTCGTCGGTCTGGTAATCGGCGCGGGTGACGTGGTGCCCGCCGCCGAAATTGATCCATTTGAGGCGGCCGAAGAAGGGGCGCAGCATCGGCTGCACGGCGTTCCACGTCCGCTGAAGCGGCGGGAAATCCTGTTCGCACAGGCTGTGCATATGGATGCCGTCGATGCCCTCCAGATGTTCGGGGAGCAATTGCGTGACGGGGAAACCGAGGCGGCTGCATGGCGCCGCAGGGTCGTATTTGGCGACTTCGCCCTCGCTGTGCATCGGATTGATGCGCAGCCCGACGTCGAAGCGTTCGCCCGCCGCGCGAAGATCGTCGAGCAGCGGACGGAAGCGGGCGATCTGGCCGGGCGAATTGAAGATCAGATGATCCGACAGCCGCGCGATTTCGGGAAGATCGGCTTCCTTGTAACCGGCACAATAGGTCGCGACCTCCTTGTCGCCCTGCGCACCGCCATATTCCTCGCGCCCGAGCTTTGCTTCGTAGAGCCCCGACGCGCAGACGCCGTCGAGATATGTCGCGACGGTCGGGCCGAGCGACCACATCGAAAAGGCCTTGAGCGCCGCGAGCACGCGGGCGCCGGAGGCGTCGCCGATGTGGCGCAGCACGGCGAGGTTCGCGCGTATCTTCGCCGCGTCGACGACGAAAGCGGGCGAGGGGACGCGGGTAAGGTCGAAGCGGGCAAACGCCCCGGGATCGCCGGCTCTGGTTTCCATGGGGCGCCTCTAGAGTTTTTTGGTTCGCGATGAAAGCGGGTCGGTTCCGCGGTCGCTAAATGTGGAGACGGGGCGCCGTTTTCAAGCGACGGGCACTTTTACATTCCCGGCCGCGGTCTGGACCGAATAGCTGAACGGTTCGTCCTTCCAGCCGGTCTTGGCGCCGCCATGCGCGCCGTCGCGGCGCATCACCGCGATGCCGCCGTCTATTTCATAACCTGCGTCCTCGATCCGCCGGATCGCGGCTTCGGCCGCCGCCTGCGGTTCCATCCCGCCGCGCATCAGTTCGACGGCGTGATAGGTCGGAAGAAAACGCATCATCACGTCGCCGTTACCCGTTGCAACCGCCGCGCCGACCGCCTGATCGCAATAGGCCCCGGCGCCGATGATCGGCGAATCGCCGACGCGCCCCGGAATCTTGAACTCGCGCCCGTTGGTTGAACAGCCGACGCAAAGATTGCCCGCCGCATCGAGCGCGATGCAGCCGACGGTGTCGTGACCGGCGAGCTTTGGATTCTTGCCGATCGGCTCGGGAGCGAAAGCGTTGGTCTTTTCGCCCTTTGCCGCCCATTTGTCCCACGCCTTCTGCGATACGACGCTGGTCAGCGATGTCTCGGTGAAGCCCATGCGTGCGGCGAAGCGCGTTGCGTCGTCGCCGACGATCAGGCTGTGCTGGGTTTCTTCCATCACCTTTCGCGCCACGGAAATGGCGCGCTTGACCCGCTTGAGGCAGCCGACCGCGCCGGCGTCGTGCGTCGGGCCCCACATGATCATCGCATCGAGCGTCGTCTCGCCGACCTCGTTGGGAACACCGCCCGCGCCGACCCAATAGTCGCCGAGCAGCTCGACATGGTTGATCGCCGCCTCGACGACGTCGAGCGCCGAGGCGCCCGCCGCGAGCATCGGCCAGCCAATGGCGTTCGCGCCGGGCCCGAAGTCCCACGTCGTCATGATGAAGGACTTGCCCGTCGCGATGGCTTCCGGCTTGGCCGGTTTTGCCGTCGCCCCGCTGGTCCCCAGCGCCGCCAGTCCGACCGCGGCGGTGCCGAATGCACGCCGCGAGATCATCCGCTTGTCCGTCATCGCCCGTCCTCCTGCTGGAGCGAGGCTAGCGCCCTGCGGATCAGGCGGCAATCGGTCCCTTGAAGATGAAGAAGGCGCCGCCGGCGATCAGCAGAAAGCCGACGAGATGGTTGATCGTCAGTTTCTCGCCGAGCCAGAAGACGGCGAAACCCGCGAACACCAGCAGGGTGATCACTTCCTGCATCGTTTTCAGCTCGGCGGTCGAATAGACGCTATGACCGATCCGGTTCGCGGGGACTGCGAGGCAATATTCGAAAAAGGCGATGCCCCACGCGATCAGGATCGCCAGCCACATCGGACGCGAAACGTCGCCGAGATGGCCGTACCAGGCAAAGGTCATGAAGATGTTGGAGATGACGAGCAGCCCGATGGGGGCAAGATAGGGCGTCATGGCTTGTCCTTTGCGAGCGGCAGGACGTCGCGGAGCAGCGCGGCGAAGAAGATTCCGGGTTCCTCGACCATCGGCATATGCGCCGAATGTTCCAGCCAGACGAGCGTCTTCGACGGCGCCTGCACCTTGCCGAACCACTCCGCCGCGACCGGCGACGGCACGGTATAATCGTGGCGGCCGAGCAGGAAGACCAGCGGCACGTCCATCTTGCGCACCGGTTTGAAGCTGACGTCGGCGAGCCGCGGCCACAATGTCGTCACCGAAAATTCGCTGCCCTTGCCCCAAGCCTGTATGTCTGCCGGGCCATATTCGGGCGACAGGCGCGGGGTCTGGAAATAATATTTGAGGTCGGGCTTGTTGTAGATGAGCGAGCCGTAGGGGATCGCATATTTGCGCCAGCCGTCGGCCTTGGCGATGGTGAACTCGCCTTGCGGATAGGGAGCGAGCGCGTCGATGGCCTGCACCGCCTCGTTGTTACCCGCTGCCAGCGCCTTGGCGCGTGTCCACGCCATGCCGGCCTTTTCACCGTCGCGAAAATCGATACCCTGACCGACCCCGACATAGGCATAAAGGAGGTCTGGGCGCTTTACGGCGACCGACAGGCCGACGATCGAGCCCCAGCTATGTCCCATCAGCACGACCTTGCGCTTGTTATAGCGCTTTTTGAGCAACTCGATCAGCTCGATGGCGTCGTCGCGGTAACGGTCGGGCGTCATCGTCGGAGCCAGCGTGACGGGATCATTGAGCGGATAGGAACGCCCGGCGCCGCGCTGGTCGTACTGAACGACGGTGAAGACATCCTCCCAAGGTCGCTGGAACGCCCACGCAAACGGCATCTCGACCGCGCCCGGACCGCCGTGGACGAAGATCAGCAGCGGATTGTCCTTGTCGGCGCCGCGCACATTGACGACCTGCCGGGCACCGCCGAGCGTGGCCTCGAAGGTTTCCTGCACCCCGTTCGGCGTCACGATCTTGCCGATGTCGGCGACGATCGCACGTGCCGGGGCGTAGGCGTCTTCGGGTTGCGCGATTGCGGGCGCCGCGACCAGAGTGGCCGCGGCGGCAATGAGGCCCAGCAGTTTGCGCATCGTCAGAACGCCAGCGGCGCGTCGAGTTCCTTCACCTGCCAGGGCAGGCCGTGCTTGTTCAGCATGTCCATGAAGGGATCGGGATCCATCTGTTCCATGTTGAACACGCCGTCGCCCGACCAGGTTCCGGTGACCATCATCGCGGCGCCGATCATCGCGGGAACGCCGGTCGTATAGCTCACCGCCTGATTGCCCGTTTCGGCAAAGGCATCTTCGTGGTCGCAGATATTATAGAGGTAGAGCGTCTTTTCCTTGCCGTCCTTGCCGAGGCCGGTCGCGATGACGCCGATGTTGGTCTTGCCCTTGGTCGTCTCGCCGAGGCTCGACGGTTCGGGCAGCACCGCTTTCAGGAATTGCAGCGGGATGATCTCGCGGCCTTCGTAGATCACCGGATCGATGCGCGTCATGCCGACATTCTGCAGCACGGTAAGATGCTGGATATAGGCATCGCCGAAGGTCATCCAGAAGCGGATCCGCCGGATTTCGGGCAGGTGCGTCTTCAGGCTTTCGATTTCCTCATGATACATGAGGTACATGTTCTTCGGGCCGACGGCCTCGAAGTCGAACTGCTGCTTCACCGACATCGGCGGGGTTTCGACCCAGTCGCCATTTTCCCAGTGGCGCGCGACCGCGGTGACTTCGCGGATGTTGATCTCGGGATTGAAGTTGGTCGCGAAATGCTGGCCATGGTCGCCGCCGTTGCAATCGAGGATGTCGAGCGTGTCGATGCGGTCGAAATGATGCTTCTTGAGCCAGGTGGTGAAGACGCTCGTCACCCCGGGGTCGAAACCCGAACCGAGCAGCGCCATCAGCCCGGCGTCCTTGAAGCGGTCCTGATAAGCCCACTGCCAGTGGTACTCGAACTTTGCTTCGTCGCGCGGTTCGTAGTTCGCCGTGTCGAGATAGTGCGCACCGGTCGACAGGCACGCCTCCATGATCGTGAGATCCTGATAGGGCAACGCTAGGTTCACGACATGCGTCGCGCCGATCGAGCGGATCAGCGCCGCCGTCGCGTCGATATGGTCGGCGTCGACTTCGGCGGTCTTGATCGTGACGCCGGTGCGTTCCTTGACCGACTCGGCGATCGCGTCGCACTTGAACTTGCGACGGCTGGCGAGCGTGATGTCGGGAAAGATGTCGGGGTTCATCGCCATCTTGTGCACCGCGACCGATCCGACGCCGCCTGCGCCGATCACCAGAACCTTGCTCATGTGAAAACCTCCTGTCGGCTACCTATGCCGCTTGTCATCTATGCCGCGGCCTATAGGACGAAGCCATGACACAGCAAAGCCCCGATCCCTTGCTCGACCCGGCACGCGCGCCGTCGCTCGCGGGTGTCGAACGCGCAGCGGCGAAAGTCGCTGCACTCCTCCCGCAAACGCCGCTCCTGCCGCTTGACGTCGACGGCCGGACGATCTGGTGCAAGGCCGAATGCCTGCAGCCCGTCGGGGCGTTCAAGATTCGCGGCGCCTGGCACCGGTTGACCGATCTCACGCCCGAACAGGCTGCCGCCGGGGTGGTCGGCGTCTCGAGCGGTAACCATGCGCAGGGCGTCGCCTGGGCGGCGAAGCGGCTCGGCATCGCGGCGACGATCGTGATGCCGAGCAATGCGCCGCAGATGAAGCTGGCCGCGACGCGCGCACTAGGGGCGGAGGTCGTGCTCTACGACCGCGTGACCGAATCGCGCGACGCCGTGGCGGCGAAACTGCTCGAAGAGCGCGGCGGCACGCTCGTCCATGCCTATGGCGACCCGTGGATCATCGAGGGGCAGGGGACGGCGGGGATCGAAGCGCGCGCGCAGATGCAGGAACGCGGGATCGACGGCCCCGACAAGGTGATCGCCTGCTGCGGCGGCGGCGGACTCTCGGCGGGGCTGGCTCTCGCCTTACCCGAAACCGAACTCGTCGCGGTCGAGCCCGAAGGCTGGGATGATGTGAAGCGCAGTCTCGAAGCCGGCGAGATATTGTCGGTCGAGGACCTGTCATATCCTACCGAGTGCGACGCTCTCCAGACGCCGCAGACCTGGCCGATCAACTTCGCGGTGTTGCAGGCGCGCGGCGTCCGCGGCGTCGTCGTGACGCGCGAGGAAGTGCGCCATGCGATGCGCGTGGCATTCGAGAAGTTGCATCTTGTCGTCGAGCCCGGCGGCGCGGCGGCGCTCGCCGCTGTGCTCGCAGGCAAGGTCGAATTGGGCGATGCGACATTGATCACCCTGTCGGGCGGCAATGTCGACCCCAGGCATTATGCGGAGATATTGGCGGGATAGGCGGATACTTATCCCGATGCGTGCGTTTGGACGGGGAAGGAGAAGCAAGATGCAAAAGAGCTTTTTGATCGGCGCGGCGGCGCTCGTGCTGCTGAGCGGCTGCGAAAAGGCCGAGGCGCCCGCGCCGGCCGATACTACTACCACCGAGGTTCCGGTCGAGACCACGCCGCCCGAGGGTGCCGCCGACGCCACCGATCCCGCTGCTGACCCGGCGACGGCACCGCATCGTTTCGCAAGCTGGGCGGGCAAATGGACCGGCGTCGAGGGGATGTATGTCACCATCACCACCGGCGAGCCGGGCAAGTACAAGCTGGAGATGCAGTCGGATCTCGACACCAAGGGCACCTATGACGGCAACGACAGCGAGCATGGCATCAAGTTCAAGCGCGGCACCGAAGAATTGAGCCTGCGCCGCGGCAATGGAGACGAAACCGGCCTCAAATATCTGGCCGGCAAAAAGGAATGCCTGATCGTCAAGGAAGGCGAGGGATACTGCCGCGACTGACGGCTGCATCGGCGGCGGGGTTTTTCAGCCCTGTCGCCGGTTTGTCATCGAAACGACGCCGAAAACGCATGAACGTCTGTCATGGGCGGCTCCGGATCCACCTTGCTCCGGGAGACCTTACCATGGCCAGTCGGCCCAATCGCAAGATCGCCACAGCGGTCGTTCGGGAAGGCGTCGAACAGAAACAGCGCTTGCTCGACCGCGCCTTTGCTTTCGCGTTCAAGGGGCTGGTCTATGCCCAGATATGGGAAGACCCCGTCGTCGACCTTGAGGCGCTGGCGATCGAACCGGGCAACCGGATCGCAACGATCGCGAGCGGCGGCTGCAATGTGTTTTCCTATCTCACCGCCGATCCGGCCGAGATTGTCGCGGTCGATCTCAACACGGCACATGTCGCGCTGAATCACCTCAAACGCGTCGCCATCCAGCGCCTTCCTACCTACGACCATTTCCGGCGGTTTTTTGCGGAGGCGGACAACGACGCCAATATCGCAGACTATAAGGCGTTCGTGCGCGGGTATCTCGACGATACGACCCGTCGCTATTGGGAAGGCCGCGACCTTCGCGGGCGTCGGCGGATCGACGGTTTCGCGCACGGGCTCCACAAGCGCGGGCTGCTGGGCGGGTTTATCGGGCTCGCGCACCTTGTCGCGCGGCTGCATCGTGTCGATCCGCGGCAGTTTCTCGAGGCGACGACGATCGAGGAGCAACGCGCGATCTTCGATGCGAAGTTCGCGCCGTTTTTCGACCGCAAGTTTATCCGCTGGATCACCGACCAGCGCTCGTCGCTCTTCGGACTTGGTATCCCGCCGGCGCAATATGACGCGCTTGCGGGCGGCCGTCCGATGGCGGACGTTTTGCGCGCCCGATTGGAAAAGCTCGCCTGCGACTTTCCGCTCGAAGAGAATTATTTTGCCTGGCAGGCGTTCGGACGGCGTTACGGCAGGGACGCCAAGGCATCGTTGCCGCCCTATTTGCAGGCGGAAAACCACGCAGTGGTCAGGGATCGCGCTGCGCGGGTGACGATGCTGCATGCGAATATGACCGACATGCTCGCGGCGGCCGACGCAGCGAGTTTCGATCGTTATGTGTTTCTCGACGCACAGGACTGGATGAACGACGTGCAGCTGACCGCATTGTGGACCGAGGTTACCCGCACTGCGCGGCCAGGCGCTCGTGTGCTGTTCCGGACGGCAGCCGAACCGAGCTTGCTGCCGGGGCGCTTGCCAGAGGCGCTGCTCGACCGCTGGAAATATCGCGACGAGGCATCACGGGACTATACCCGCCGCGATCGTTCGGCCATCTATGGCGGCGTGCATCTCTATGTTCTGAAGGCTGCATGACGATGAGTGACGCGCATGGGAAATTGATGGACGGCATCTATCGCTACCAGCGGCATTTCTATGATTTCACGCGAAAATATTTCCTTCTCGGCCGCGACGAGATGATTGCGGGCCTCGCGCCGCCGCCGGGCGGCGCGGTGCTCGAAATCGGTTGCGGCACCGGCCGTAATCTCGTGCTCGCGGGCCGCGCCTGGCCGGAGGCGCAGTTGTTCGGCATCGATATCTCGGCCGCGATGCTGGACACGGCGCGCGCCGCGATGACGAAAGCGGGGCTGGACGGGCGCGCCATGCTGGCGGAAGGCGATGCGCGCGATTTCGACCCTGCCGTCCTGTTCGGCCGTGAGACCTTCGACCGCATCTTCATCAGCTATGCGCTGTCGATGATTCCCGACTGGGCCACGGCGCTCGCGCATGCGGCACGGTATCTCGCACCGGGCGGGCGGATAGAGATTGTCGATTTCGGCCAGCAGGACCGGCTGCCGACATTGTGGAAGCGCGCCTTCTTCGGGTGGCTCGCCCATTTCCACGTCGTTCCGCGCGCCGATCTGGGGCGCGTCATCGCGGGGCTCGCCCGCGAAACCGGGATGGCCGGTCATTGCCGCAGCATGGCGCGGGGCTATGCGATCCGCGGCGGTCTCGCGCGCGGCTGATTTGCTGCTATGCTTCCGTAAACGGGGGAGCGGCGGATGGGCGAGGCAATCGAACGGGCAACGGCAGCGCAGCTTGACGGTGTCAAGGCGACGCTGGCGTTCGCTTTCCAGACCGATCCGGCGCTGTCGTGGATCCTGCCTGATCCCGAGCACCGTGCACGCGCGCTTCGCGGGCTTTTCCATGTGCTTGTGCCCGCCGACTTTCGTGCGGGCGCCGTCCTCCGCTCGGCGGGCGACGAGGCCGCGGCGCTATGGCGTGCGCCCGGGCAGGCGCATGGCGGGATGATCGAGTTTTTGCGCACCGTCATCCCGCTTGTCGCGACCTTTGGCACCGCGCTGCCGCGCGGCCTGAAAGTGCAGGGCGGGATCGACGCCCATCGCCCGACGGGGCGTTTCTGGTACCTTCACTATGTCGGCGTGCGCCCTGAACATCAGGGCAAGGGACATGGCGGGCGGATTATTCGCACGCAGACAGCGACGGCGGACCGGGAGGGACTGCCTTGCTGGCTGGAAACCGCGACGGCGGAAAATGTGCCGCTGTACGAACGGCTGGGCTTTGTTACGCAGGTCGAATGGGATGTACCGGGCGGCGGACCCCATTTCTGGGGAATGATGCGGTCGGCGCGTGAAGCCTAGATCAGCGATCGAATCAGGCAGCCCGCGACCAGGCCCAGTACGACTGCGAATAGAGCCAAGCATCCGATTTGCAGCCAGCGGTGCTTTTGCAATCCCCGATCGACCGCTCCAATCATGAAAAAGTCGGCAATAGCTCCAAAAGCAGCCGACAGGATTTCGCCCATGGGCCTTGCGCCGTCAGTCGTCGAACCCGACGAAGCGTACCGCCTCGTCGACGCGCTTGCGGTTCGATACGACGGCGTTCGCCGGGAAATCCTCTGCAGGCCAGCCCATCGCGACGCAGATCATGATAACCTGATCGTCGGCGATGCCGGCATGTTCGCGCACCACCGGGCTTTGCATAATGCCCTGGCTGTTGATGACGCAGCCGAGCCCGCGCGACCAGGCGGCGTTGACGAGCGCGTTGGTCACCGCGCCGCAATCGAACGGAGCGATATCGCTGCCCAGCAGCACACGGTCGTAGGTGACGACGACGCTGACCGGCGCGTCGAACTGACGAAAACCGCGCAGCACCCAGTCCTGCCGCGCGTCCTTGTCCTCGCGCGCGATGCCCATCGCGCCGAACAATTGCTTGGCGATCTCGATCTGGCGGGCGCGGTGGTCGTCGGCGATGCCGTCGAAGCGGCGAAATTCGCGGCTGTCCGGAATGCCCGCGAGAATCCCGTCGGTATTGCCCTTGCGGATTGCGTCGAGCGGGGCGCCGGTGACGACCGCGAAATTCCAGCACTGGTTGTTGAACGAGGAGGGCGCGCGCATCGCGACCTCGATCACCTCGGCGATCAGCGCTTTCGGAACAGGCTTGTCGAGGAAGCCGCGGATGGAGCGGCGTCCCTTCACGACCTCGTCAAAACCGGGTGAGGTCGTCACGCCGCCTTGCGCAGTTCCAGCCGGTCCCAGATTTCGACGAGCGCCTGCGTCAGTTCGCGCATCATCGCCTCGTCGTGCGCCGGGCCGGGCGTGAAGCGCAGGCGTTCGGTGCCGCGCGGCACGGTCGGGAAATTGATCGGCTGCACATAGACGCCATATTCGGCGAGCAGGATGTCGCTGATCTTCTTCGCGCGCACCGGATCGCCGACCATCAGCGGGACGATATGCGTCGTCGAATCCATGACCGGCAGGCCGGCGTCGCGGAAGCTCTGCTTGAGATAAGCGGCGGCCTCCTGCTGTGCCTCGCGCTCGACGCTCGATGCCTTGAGATGGCGGACGCTGGCGAGCACCCCGGCGACGAGCACCGGCGACAGGCTGGTCGTGAAGATGAAGCCCGGCGCATAGGAGCGGATGACGTCGATGATATTCTTGTCGGCGGCGATATAGCCGCCCATCACGCCGAACGCCTTGCCCAGCGTGCCCTCGATGATCGTGACGCGGTGCGCTGCTTCGTCCCGGTCGGTAATGCCGCCGCCGCGCGGGCCGTACATGCCGACGGCATGGACTTCGTCGCAATAGGTCAGCGCGTTATATTTTTCGGCGAGGTCGCAGATCGCGTGGATCGGCGCGACATCGCCGTCCATCGAATAGACGCTCTCGAATGCGATCAGCTTCGCCGCTTCGGGATCGTCCTGCGCCATCAGCTCTTCGAGATGGGCGAGGTCGTTGTGGCGCCAGACACGCTTTTCGCAGCCCGAGTTGCGGATGCCGGCGATCATCGAGGCGTGGTTGAGTTCGTCCGAATAGATGATGCAGTTCGGCAGCAGCTTGCCGAGCGTGCCGAGCGTCGCTTCGTTCGAGATATAGCCCGAGGTGAAGAGCAGCGCGCCCTCCTTGCCGTGCAGGTCGGCGAGTTCGGCCTCGAGATCGATATGATAATGGGTGTTGCCGCCGATGTTGCGGGTGCCGCCCGAACCGGCGCCGACATCGTGCAGCGCCTCTTCCATCGCGGCGACGACCTTCGGGTGCTGGCCCATCGCGAGATAGTCGTTCGAGCACCAGACGGTGATCGGCTTGGGGCCGTTGTGGCCGGCAAAACAGCGGGCGTTCGGAAAGGCGCCCTTGTTACGCAGGATGTCGATGAAGACGCGGTAGCGCCCTTCTTCGTGCAGTCGGTCGATCGCCCGGGCGAAAATATCGTTATAGTTCACTACAGCCCCGCTTGTCAGCTGGTTGCCGTCCCCCGCCGACGGCTATTAACAGGCGGGCCAATAACGTCGAATCAGGCGGAAATCCAGTGCGAACGATTCGCAATTCACTCGCTCGATCAGAGTGATCGTGCGCACCGCGGGTCCGCCGCGATATGGTTATGGCAGGGCCTGAAGAAGGCATGTCGAAGGAGGTCGCGGATATGCGGATAGTGAAGGTCTTGATCCTGTCGGTGGCGGTGTCGGCAAGCGGGGCTTCGGCGTCGAAGCCCGCGAAGCCGCCGTTCGAGGGGTTATGGATGAGCTGCAAAAGCTGGCAGGGTTCCTCGATCTGCGCCTACACGGCGCTTGCGCAGCAGGGGACGCGTGTCTGCGGGGTGCAGAGCGACTTTGCGACCAACCGCTATTACGTCCAGCGCTTCGTCGGCACCGCGCGGGGCAATGTGGTCGAGATCGACCGCATCTGCGGCGATCCGGGGTCGGAAACCGACACCTATTGCGCCGGACAGGCACCCGCCGACGCTGCCAAGGTCGGCTGGGGCGCATCGGACGGGCAATTGTCGCTGTGCGAGGGGCGTCTGCTAGCCGGAAAAAAGGGTGAAGCGGCGCATTGCACGCCGGCAGCGGCGCGCGCCGCCATGCCCAAAACCTCGGGTCGGGATGGCGAAGGGCCTGAGGCCGAGGACCGCGCCTGGATGGCGTCCTGCGCGCAGGGCGACGACGGCTAGATCGTCTCGATCCTGCCGATGCCATAGGGCGCCAGCACCGCCAATGGCGGCGGCGGCCGGTCGTCGCTGCGGGTGAAGACCGCGAGGCCGGGCGTCGCCGTCGCCGGCCAGTCCTGCCCGTCGGTCAGATGGGCGATCCGGCGCGCGATACCGGCGGCGCCGTCGATCAGCCGGACGCCGGGACCGGTGGCTGCCTGCAGTTCGTCTTCGAGCAGGGGGAAATGGGTACAGGCAAGCACGATCACGTCCATCGCGTCGCCGCCCGGCTGGTCGCGCAGCCCCGAGATCGCGCGGGCGATAACGGCGGGATCGACCGGATCGCCGCGCAATTTTGCCTCGGCGCCGGTGACGAGCCCGGGACTGCCATGGCGCAGCACCGTTTTTCCGCCGGCGAATTTCGCGCTCAGATCGTCGACATAGGGCTGGCGGACGGTCGCTTCGGTGCCGAGCACGCCGATGACGCCGCTTTGCGTCAGTTCGGCGGCGGGCTTGATTGCGGGCACGGTGCCGACGATGGGCAGGTCGAGCGCGGCGCGGACGTGGGCGAGCGCGATCGTCGACGCGGTGTTGCACGCGATCACCGCGAGCCGCGGCTGGTAGCGTTCGACAAGCCGGCCGAGCAGCGCGGGCACGCGCGCCGCCAGTTCGGCCTCGCTTTTCTGGCCATAAGGCAATCCGGCATAGTCGGCGGCGTAGACGATCGGCGCGGTCGGCAGCAGCGCATGTGTCGGCCCCAGCACGGTGAGCCCGCCGAGGCCGCTGTCGAAGAAGAGGATGGGCGCGTCGCGAGGCGGGGATGACATCGGGCGGCGTTAGCAGGGGGCGGGGCGGGGCTCAATTGCCGTGATGCTGGTCCATTTTGACAGCGACCGATCTCGAATCGTTGATTGCACCGTCCAACATCGCCACAGTGGCGCCGATGGAGCGGGGAGTGTCATGACGATATTTTTGCTGATCGCGCTTGGCTATCTGCTCGGTTCGATCCCCTTTGGCGTCATCCTGACCCGGCTGTTCGGCGCGGGCGACCTCAGGCAGATCGGATCGGGCAACATTGGCGCGACCAATGTGCTGCGGACCGGGCGCAAGGGGCTGGCGGCGGCGACGCTGATCCTCGATGGCGCCAAGGGCGCGGTCGCGGTGCTGCTGGCGCGGCATTTCCTGCCCGATCTGGCTGAACCGGGCGCGATGCTCGCCGGGGCGGCGGCGATGATCGGCCATTGCTATCCGGTGTGGCTGAAGTTTCGCGGCGGCAAGGGTGTCGCGACCTTGCTCGGCCTGTCCTTTGCGCTCGCCTGGCCGATCGGGCTGGTCTTTGCGATTGTCTGGCTCGGTACCGTGCTGCTGCTCCGCATCTCGTCGCTCGGCGGCATGGCGGGTGCGGTGTCGGCACCCGTCGCGGCGCTGGCGTTCGGCTATCCGCCCTATGCCCTCGGCCTCGCCGGTCTCGCGGTGATCGTGTTGTGGCGGCATCGCGAAAATATCGCACGGCTGCGGGCGGGGACCGAGCCGCGGGTCGGGTCGAAGAAACAGGACAGCGCCGCGTGATCCCAGCCGAACGGCTGGCGCGGCTGCGGTTGATCCGCACGCCGCATGTCGGACCGGTAAGCTGGCACCAGCTCATGCAGCGTTTCGGCTCGGGTGAGGCGGCGCTCGATGCGCTTCCCGATCTCGTGCTGCGGGGTGGTGCGGGAAGGCCTCGTATCGCGCCCGCCGATGCCGTGCTGCGTGAAATCGATCGTGTCGCGGCGCTTGGCGCGCGTCATATCTTCAGTGACGAGGACGATTATTCGCCGTTGCTGCGCGAGGTCGAGGGCGCGCCGCCGGTCGTCATCGTGCGCGGCGATGCCGCGATGCTGCGCCGCCCTTGTGTCGCGATCGTCGGCGCGCGCAATGCCTCGGCGGCGGCGTGCCGCTTCGCGCGCCAGCTTGCGGTGGACCTCGCCGCGCGGGGCGTCACGGTCGTCAGCGGCCTTGCGCGCGGGGTCGACACCGCGGCGCATATCGGTGCGCTCGGCGGATCGACGGCTGGCGTCATCGCGAGCGGGATCGATATCGCTTTCCCGCCTGAAAATGCGGCGTTGCAGGAAAAAATTGCGAGCGACCAGTTGCTCGTCGCCGAACAGCCGCCGGGGACCGAACCGCTCGCGCGCCATTTCCCGTCGCGCAACCGGATCATCGCCGGCATGGCGCATGGTACGGTGGTGATCGAGGCGGCGCCCCGTTCGGGATCGCTGATCACCGCGCGCCGCGCCGGCGATTACGGGCGCGAGGTGATGGCGGTGCCCGGCTCGCCGCTGGATCCGCGCGCGCAGGGTTGCAACCTGCTGATCCGTGAAGGCGCGACGCTGATCCAGAATGTCGACGACGTGATCGAGGCGGTCGGGCCGATCGATACGCGCATGGTCCGCGAACCGGTCCGGCCTTTTGCCCTAGCCGCTGGCGCCCTTTCGGCTGCCGCGATCGATGCGGGCGAGGGCGACCGGCGCGATGTCGCCGCGCTGCTCGGACCGACGCCGGTCGCTATCGACGAGCTGGTCCGGCAATCGGGCCAGGCCGCGACGACGGTCCAGCTCGTCCTCCTCGAACTCGAGCTCGCGGGCCGGATCGAACGGCATGCGGGCGCGCGGGTTTCGCTGGTGTGACGGTCGGCACAGCGTCCTAACCCTTGGCAATACAACGATTCGTCCCGGTTCAGCCACGGTTCAGCGGCCGAGCGACAGGCTGATGATATTGTATCACATGAGGGGAGATTGATGATGCGTAGCCGATATCTGACCGGGGTTACGATGTTCGCCGTCCTCGCATCGGCCCCGGCGCCGTTGCCGTTGGCGGTTGCCCATGCGCAGCCGGGCGGCCAGCAGGGCTTTTGCCGTACTGCCGATCCCTTGCCGCGTCTCGACCCCGAAGCCCGGCCGCAGCAGCAATCGAACACGGGCTACAAGACCAAGGGAGGCCGCGTTTCGCGGGGCGAAGCCATGCCGATGGCGTCGCCCCCGCCACCGCCGCCCCCGCCGCCACCTCCGCCGCCGTCCCCGGTTTATGCACCCGAGGCGCGTTCGGACGAAAGCGCCGAGGCGGTGGTGGTTACCGGGTCGAGCGCCGAGCGCGGCGCCGCCGACATGTCGGCACCGGTAGAGAGCGCGCCGCCGGCGCCACCTCCTCCCGGCTCATCGAGCGACTATGCCCGGACCAGCCCGACAATATTGCCGCCATACCCGCCGCGCCCGCGCCCGCGTCCGCAACCGCAGCCGCAATCGGGCATATTGACCGCGGGCGAGCATGACGACTTGCTCAACCCCGAACTTTATGCAGCCTATGTGAACCGGACCAGCCTGGGTCAGGAAATCCGGGTGCTGCCCCGCGTCGACACGATGCGCGTCGTCACGGTGAAGGTGAACGACCGCAGCGGCCAGCCGATCCCCTTCGCCGACGTCGTCGTGACCTGTTCGGACGGCAACAGCATCACCATGGCGACACAGGCCGACGGGAGCGCGGTCTTTTTCCCCGGCCTCGACCGGCTGAGCGAACGGATCACGGTCACCGCGCGCAAGGCGGGCCGGACCATTGCCGACGCGCGGCCGGTGCTCGTCGCCGACGCGCCCGGCGGCCAGACCGTCGGGCTGACCGCGAACCAGGCGGCGGCGAAGGTCAGCAAGCTCGATCTGATGCTCGTCGTCGACACCACGGGGAGCATGGGCGACGAAATCAGTTACCTGCAGGCCGAACTGCGCTCGATCATCGGCGCCATCACCGCGAAGCACCGCGATCTCGATATCCGGATCGGCTTTGTCTTCTATCGCGATCTCGGCGACGAATATGTGACGCGGACGATCGCCTTCGACAGCGACATCGGCCGCGTGCAGGGCCAGCTTGCGCAGCAATATGCGAGCGGCGGGGGCGATTATCCCGAAGCGATGGATCAGGCGCTGATCCGCGCGGTCGGCCAGTCGTGGCGGCCCGATGCGGTGAAATCGCTGCTGCTCGTCGCCGATGCGCCGCCGCACGACGACAAGTTCGCCCGGACATGGGCGGCGGCCGAAGCCGCGCGTGCCAAGCGCATCCACATCACGCCGGTGGCCGCCTCAGGCGTTGCCGACAAGGCCGAATATGCAATGCGCGCGATGGCGGCAGCCACGCAGTCGCGGTACCTGTTCCTGACCGACGACAGCGGCGTCGGCAATCCGCACGCGCCGCCGGCGATCGACTGTTACCTCGTCACCCGGCTCGACGCCCTCGTCCGGCGGGTGATCGACAGCCAGATCAGCGGCCGCCGGATCGAGCCCGCCGATCAGGAAATCATCCGCAGCGTCGGCAATTACGATGCCGGCAAATGCATCCTGCCCGCCGATTTCAAATGGCAGAACCAGTAGCGTGTTGACTTGCCCCCGCATCTGACCGATGCGGGGGTCGTGGGTCGCTTCGGGGAACCCTTGCCGCCGGTTTGATTCTGGCCGCGGGGGACGGAGGACCAGAATCCATGAAAAAGCTGCTGTCGGCTGCCGCCGTGCTGGCGTTGCTCGCCCAGCCCATCCACGTCGCCGCAAAACAGGTGGAGCCCGTCAAGATATCGGGGCCTGCGAACGCGAAGGGCGTCACCAATGTTACCGTCGGTGCGTTCAATGTCGGCTTCATCTTCGAATCGATCGACCGTACGGCCGCGTCGGGCGGCCTGATGGGCGCGTTCGGGGGCACGACCAAGGCGAAGAGCGAGCTCGTCGGCGTAACGCCCGAAATGATGCAGGCGATCACCGATGCGGCCTATGCCGACTTCGTCGCCCAGCTCACGGCAGGCGGCTACACCGTCCAGCCCGCCGCCGACCTGTTCGGCCACACGGCGCTCGCCAAGACCAAGTCGCAGGAAGTCCCGCTCGACATCAACATCGCGCTCGAAAAGGGCAGCAAGGGCAAGGCGACCTATTTCAAACCGTCGGCGCTGCCGTCGCTGCTGATGATCCCGGGCGACTTCATGGGATCGGGCATGAGCAGCATGGGGATCAACATGTCGGCCGGGCAGGCGAACATGGCGCTGAACAACTATGCCCGCGAAACCGGGGTCGGGGTGATCGACGTCGTCTACCTCATCGACTTTTCGCAGCAAAAGCGCCCCGGTGCGTTCAGCTTCGGCGGCCTCCAGGTAAACAGCGCGCTGTCGGTCAGCGCCGACTATTCGCGCATGACGCTGATCGCGCCGAGCGGCAAACAGTCGGTGATCACCGTCAAGGCGCCGGTGGCGGTCGAGGGCGAGTTCGTCGAGAAGAGCGACGCGTCGAGCGGGACCGACAAGGCGCTGCAGTCGGGCGCGAACGTTGCGGGCGGGGTTGCCGCAGTGATGGGCTTCGGCGGTCTCCGCTTCGGCAAGACGCGCAAGTTCGCCTTCACCGCCAAGCCCGGCAATTATGAGGAAGGCGCGGCGAAAGCAGCGAATCTCGCCAGCGCGATGTTGCTGGGCCGGTTGGGGGCGCTTCGCTGAGCATCGATCCGACGGACGCCGTTTGATCTTGACGGGTCACCCGGCGTCCGCGAAGCCCTTGTCGTCGCACGGGCAAAGGGGGATTGGGTTCATATGCAGCTTGATGCATCACTCCTTGTTCCGACGCTGCGTCGGACTTGGGAGATGACGGTCGTCATGCCCGGCACCGTGCTGGTGGCGTCGCTATTGATGATGGCCATTGGCATATTGTCCGACGTCGGGGTGGAACGGTCGGGCGGCACCGGATCGGGAGTGCTCATCCTTTATGGTGTCGCGATTACCTTTGTGCAGGTCTGGTTGACGCGCGAAGCATTGGAGCGGGAAGGTGTCGAGCCGGCTGTGCCGATTTCCAACTCGCTGACGGTCTATCTGCAAGGCATTCTGGTCGGGCTGGGCATCCTTGCCGGACTTTTGTTGTTCATTCTGCCCGGCCTCTATCTGTTTGCGCGCTGGTATGTCGCCAACGTCATTCTGATCCGCGACGGCGGCGGACGTCGCGCGGCGATGAGGCGCAGTTGGGATATGCTGGAAACGCGGTGGCCCGCGGCCTTGGGCGTCGGCCTGATCCTGTTTATGATATCGGCGGGGCCGCTGGCCCTCGATCTCTATCGGCCGGCGTTTACCAAGGAGTATGAATTTGCGTGGTTGGTGATGACGAACCTGTTCTCGGGCGCCGGGCAGGTCGGTGGTTATCTGGCTGCGGTGGCGCTGCTCTTGAATATCGAACAGCCCGCATCGACCTTGCAGGAAGTTTTCGGTTGACGCACAGCGCGAGGACGCCACCCTCGCGCGTACGTACGTAAGAGTTTCCGGGGAACAGGTTTTTCATGCAATTGGTAATTGTGGAATCGCCCGCCAAGGCGAAGACGATCGAGAAATATCTTGGTCGCGATTTTAAGGTGCTGGCGAGTTACGGCCATGTTCGTGATCTGCCGCCGAAAGACGGTTCGGTCGATCCCGACGACGGTTTCGCGATGCAGTGGCAGCTTTATCCCGACAAGGCGAAGCGGCTGAAGGAAATCCAGGATGCGGCGAAGACTGCCGATCGACTGATCCTCGCGACCGACCCTGATCGCGAGGGCGAGGCGATCAGCTGGCATGTCCAGGAGTTGCTGCGCGCGAAGAAAGCGCTGCCGCAGGCGGTCGACCGCGTGACCTTCAACGCGATCACCAAGCAGGCGGTGACCGACGCGATGGCGCACCCGCGCGCGCTCGACGACGATCTGATCGACGCCTATCGCGCCCGCCGCGCCCTCGACTATCTCGTCGGCTTCACCCTGTCGCCGGTGTTGTGGCGCAAGCTGCCCGGCGCCAAGTCGGCGGGCCGCGTCCAGTCGGTCACGCTGCGCATGGTCGTCGAGCGCGAGCGCGAGATCGAGGCCTTCGTTGCGCAGCAATATTGGTCGGTCACCGGCCTGTTCGAAATGGGCGGCACGCCGTTCCGGGCGCGGCTTTCGCGCTGGCGCGGCGACAAGATCGAACGGTTGACGATCGGCACCGAAGCCGACGCGCGCGCCGCCGAGGCCGATGTGAAGGCCGGGCATTTCACCGTCGATGCGGTCGAGACCAAGCCGCTGACGCGCAATCCGCCGCCGCCCTTCACCACCTCGACGCTGCAGCAGGAGGCGGCGCGCAAGCTCGGCTTCTCGGCGAGCCACACGATGCGGATCGCGCAGGCGCTCTACGAGGACGGCGCGATCACTTATATGCGGACCGACGGCGTCCAGATGGACGGCAGCGCGATCAGCGCGGCGCGCAAGGCGATCGCCGACCGCTATGACGGCGGTTATGTCCCCGACCAGCCGCGCCAGTATCAGACCAAGGCGAAGAATGCGCAGGAAGCGCACGAGGCGATCCGCCCGACCGATTTTTCGAAGGACAAGGCGGGCAGCGGCGACCATGCGCGACTGTACGAGCTGGTTTGGAAGCGCGCGCTGGCCAGCCAGATGGCTTCGGCGCGGCTCGAACGCACCAGCATCGACCTCAGCGACGGCACCGGCAAGACGGTGCTGCGCGCGACGGGTCAGGTCGTGAAATTCCCCGGCTTCCTCGCGCTTTACGACGAGGGACGCGACGACAGCGGCGACGATGAGGACGCGCGCCTGCTGCCCGCGATGAGCAAGGGCGATGCGCCGGCGAAGACCGGCGTCGAGGTCGAAAGCCACGAGACGCAGCCGCCGCCGCGCTATTCGGAAGCGAGCCTCGTCAAGAAGATGGAGGAGCTCGGCATCGGGCGTCCGTCGACCTATGCCTCGATCGTCCAGGTGCTCAAGGACCGCGGCTATGTGACCGTCGAGAAGAACCGCTTCATTCCTGAAGAAAGCGGGCGGCTGCTGACTGCCTTCCTCGAACGCTTCTTCGAACGCTATGTCGAATATGACTATACCGCCGGGCTCGAGGAAGAGCTCGACGACGTGTCCGGCGGCCGCGCCCAGTGGCAGGCGGTACTCGACCGCTTCTGGCGCGATTTCAAGCCGCGCACCGGCGAGGTGATGGAGCAGAAGCCGTCGGAGATCACCGCGGCGCTAGACGAATTTCTTGGCCCCTATCTCTTTCCTGACAAGGGCGACGGCACCGATCCGCGCCTCTGCCCCAATTGCGGCACCGGGCGGCTGGCGCTGCGCGGCGGGAAGTTCGGACCGTTCATCGCCTGCAGCAATTATCCCGACTGCAAGTTCACGCGGAAATTCGCGCAGCCGGGAGGCAGCGACGCGGGCGACACGGGGCCGGAGACGATGGGGACCGATCCCGACAGCGGGCTTGAGGTCACGAAGCGCAGCGGGCGTTTCGGCCCCTATATCCAACTCGGCGACGGCAAGGAGGCGAAGCGGTCGTCGATCCCCAAGGACATTCCGGGCGAGGATTTCGATCTCGACTATGCGCTGCGGCTCCTAAGCCTGCCGCGCGAGGTCGGCGTGCATCCCGAAAGCGGCAAGCCGATCATGGCGGGGCTCGGGCGCTATGGCCCCTATCTGCTCCACGACGGCAAATATGCGAAGCTGACCGGTACGGCCGAAATCTTCGACATCGGCATGAACGCTGCGGTCGTCCGGATCGCCGAGGCGGCGGCTGGCGGCGGGCGCGGGCGGACCAAGGCCGAACCGCTCAACACTTTCGGACCACACCCGACGAGCGGCGGCGAGATGAAATTGATGGAAGGGCGTTTCGGTCCCTACGTCACCGACGGCACGACCAACGCGACCTTGCCCAAGACCGCCGATCCGGCGACGCTGACGCTCGAGGAAGCGATCGCGCTGATCGATGCGCGCGCGGCCAAGGGGCCGGCAAAGGGCAAGAAAAAGGCAGCGCCGAAGAAAAAGGCCGCTGCGAAGAAGCCTGCGGCCAAGAAGGCGCCGGCGAAAAAGGCTGCGGCGGAATAGCGTTAACGGGCGGCGTTTGCGGCGCCGCGAGGCCGTGATAGGATGGCGCATCGGGAGGTATTTCGATGCGCCACCTGCTTGCCGCGTTCCTCGCGTTCTGCGCGCTGTTTGCCATACCGGCGTCGGCCCAGTCGCCGCGCTACCTGATCTCGGCGCAGCCCATGGCGGACGCGCCGGCGGGCGTGCAGGCTTGGCGGGTGCAATATTGGACCACCAACGGCAGCGGCGCGCGCTTCGCGGTCACCGGTATCGTCGCGGCGCCGATGGAAGCGATCCCGCCGCGTCCGCGCCGGGTGATTGCCTGGACGCACGGCGCGTGGGGCGTCGCCGAAAAATGCGCTCCCTCGCTCAGCCCGAATTTCTTCGAATATTCGGCGGGCATGAACGCGGTTCGCAACGGCTATGTCGTCGTTGCGCCCGATTATATCGGGCTAGCCAGTCCGACGATGCACCCGTTTCTGGTCGGCCCCGATACGGCAAATGCCGTGCTCGACGGCGTGCGTGCGGCGCGCGAGATTCCGGGCGCGGCGTCAGGCGGCAGTTTTGCCGTCTGGGGCGAATCGCAGGGCGGACATGCGGCACTATGGACGGCATTGGCGGCGCGCGCCTATGCGCCCGAGTTGACGTTGGTCGCCACGGCCGCCGCCGCTCCGCCGACCGACCTTGCGGCGAACCTCCGCGAAGGGAGCGACAAGAATGCGCGTGCGTTGCTGATGTCCTTCGCGCTGCATAGCTGGTCGACGCTCTATGACTTCCCGCTCGACAGCATTGCCAACCGGACCAATCAGGGCATCATCCACCGGCTCGCCGAGAATAATTGCGTCGCGTTCAACAAGAAGCCGAAGCTCGGAACGGTCCTCGGCATCCTGAGCGTCGCGCGCGCCACGAGAAACAAGGATATCGCACGGATCGAACCCTTCGGCTCGTTCGCGCGCGCCAACAGCGTCGATCCGGCGCGCGTTCCGGGGCCGCTCCTGATCGCGCAGAGCAGCAAGGATACGATCGTCGCTCCTGCGGTGACGCGCAAGTTTGCCAAGGCGGTCTGCAAGCGCGGCACACCCGTCCGCTGGATCGACATGACCGGCGATCATGGCGCGAGCGCGAAGGACAGCGCACAGGAAACGATCGGCTGGATCACCTCGCGTTTCGACGGCAACCCGCCGCCGAACGACTGCCGGCGGGTTTAGGCTATCGGAAAGTTTCCGCATCGCCCCTTTTAAGCCAAGTTGATGCGTCTCTGCGGAACAGGATGAGGATTGAAATGACGGTCACACTTGCGGCGGCGAATCCTGCGATTGCAATGCTATCCGGCATGTGAGGAGGTCTGATACGCCAAATCATAATATAAGAAGCTAGGGCGCCACTCCCTGCGATGAACGTGTATAGACGTTTCGCAATATCGCTCGCGCGATGGGCAATATATTCTGAAAAGAGAAATGTGATCGCGAAGGACAATAAACCGCCTACTGCTGGAGCGATCGTACTTAAAGATCCATCCATTATGTACATGATAGCAGGATCGAGCATTGCCAGTGCGGTGAAGGCAAGCAACACGTCCACAAAAACCGTAAGTGGAAGGGCCCAAATAAGCCATTCGAAGATGTAGATCGATTTGGGCCTGTTAGCGTAGAATGTATCACGACGGCGCATAATTTTCCTCTGGGATCGTTCCTCACTCCACCCAGTCGAGCCCCATGTCGCGGTAGACGCTGCGGTCTTCGTCCCAATTTTCCTTGACCTTGACGTGCAGGAACAGGTGCACCTTGCGGCCCATGAGTTCGGTCAGTTCGGCGCGGGCGCGGGCACCGATTTCCTTGATCCGGCTGCCGCCCTTGCCGAGCACGATCGCGCGCTGGTTGTCGCGCGCGACGTAGATTTGCTGATGGATTTCGGCGCTGCCGTCGGGGCGCGACTTGAACAGCTCGGTCTCGACCGTCGACTGATAGGGCAATTCCTCGTGGAGCTGGCGATAGAGCTGCTCGCGCGTGATTTCGGCGGCCAGCATGCGCTCGGGCGCGTCGCTGACCTCGTCCTCGGGGAAGTGCCAGGGCCCCTCGGGCATCAGGGCCGCCAGATGCGCCTTGAGTTCGGGCACGCCATCGCCGTTGCCAGCGGCGATGAAGAAGGTTTCGTCGAACGCGAGCCGCGCGTTGAGTTCGGTCGCGATGGTGAGCAGCTTGTCCTTCTTGGTCAGATCGACCTTGTTGAGGATCAGATATTTCTTCTCGGGTCGGTTCGCGATGCCCTCCAGTACGCGCTCGACACGGCCGGTCAGCTTCGCGGCAGCGTCGACCATGACGAGGATCGCCTCGGCTTCTTCGAGGCTACCCCACGCGGCCGCGACCATCGCCCGGTCGAGACGGCGGGTGGGCGCGAAGATGCCGGGGGTGTCGATCAGCACGATCTGCGCGTCGCCTTCCATCGCAACGCCCATCAGCCGCGTCCGCGTCGTCTGCGCCTTGGGGCTGACGATCGCGACCTTCTGGCCGACGAGCGCGTTGACGAGGGTCGATTTGCCCGCATTGGGCGCGCCGACGACGGCGACGAAACCGCAACGCTGGGTCATTTTTCCTGTCCTTCGAGTTCGGCGAGCAGCGCCGCCGCCGCGGCCTTTTCGGCCGCCTGTTTGCTGGCGCCTTCGGCTTCGGCCCGCGCGAGCTTGCCGACGCTCACCGCAACGCGAAAGCGCGGGGCATGATCGGGGCCTTCGCGCGCGACGATTTCATATTCGGGCGGGCGTCGCTTGCGTGCGAGCGCCCATTCCTGCAGCGCGGCCTTCGGATGCTTGGGCGCCGCTTGCTGGCCCTCGATCATCCCGCCCCAGTGGGCGAGAATGAAGGCACGCGCGGCGTCGGCTCCCTGGTCGAGATAGAGCGCGCCGATCAGCGCCTCGATCGCATCGGCCGCGATATTGTCGCTGTAGCGGCCACCATCGCTGCGGGCCTGCGCCCCGAAGCGGACGAGTGCGGTAAGGTCGAGCCGGCGCGCGATCGCGGCGCAGGTTTCGCCCGACGCGAGCGCATGCAACCGCGACGAAAGCTCTCCCTCGGTCGCAGCGGGGAAGCGGGCGTAAAGCTCGGACGCGATGACGAGCCCGAGGACGCGGTCGCCGAGAAACTCGAGCCGCTGATAGTCGGCGCGGCCCGTACTGCCGTGGGTCAAAGCCTGATCGTAAAGCGCCAGGTCGCCCGGGGCGCAGCCGATGATGTCGGCGAGCGTCCCGGTGTCGAGGGTATCGCTCAAAAACCGTCCCCGATGCGGCTCCAGCGCGCGGCGGTGAACCAGCTGATCGGGTTGAACCAGCTTGCCGACCCGTCGGTCGAGAACATGCCGACCAGCGCGTGGCCGACGAGGTTCTTTTCGGGGACAAGGCCGATGCCCTGATTCTCGATCGCCGGGAAGCGGCTGTCGGCGCTGCGGTCGCGGTTGTCGCCCATCAGGAACAGATGCCCTTCGGGCACGACGACGAGCGGCGTATTGTCCTCGGGAATGGTCGTGATGTCGAGGATCGCATAGCTTTTGCCGCCGGGAAGCGTTTCGCGGAACTGCTTGTAGCGGCACTGGCGCAGGCCGTTCGCATCGACCTCTTCGAATTCGGGCGAATAGCAGGGCAGGGTGCCTGTCGCGCGCGATGCTTCGATCATGTTCGGCGTCACCGGGATCACGAGATCGGGCATCGCCTCGCGTTTCAGCGGCGCGCCGTTGAGCCACACGATGCCGTCCCGAACCTGTACGCTGTCGCCGGGCAGGCCGATCACCCGCTTGATATAATCATTGTCGGCGACCGGCGGTGCCTTGAAAACGACGACGTCGCCGCGTTCGGGCGTACGTGCGAAAATCCGGCCGGGGATCAGCGGGACGCTGAACGGCAGGCTGTACTTCGAATAGCCATAGGCCATTTTGTTGACGAGCAGATAGTCGCCGATCAGCAGCCGCGGCTGCATCGATTCCGAAGGGATGTTGAAGGGCGACAGGAAAAAGCTGCGGAAAATCAGTACCGCGACCGCGAGCAGGGCAAGGAAGCGGACGGTATCGACCGCCTCTTCCTTCGCCGACACCGGGGTCGGGGTGGGGGAGGCCGGCGCCGGCTGGTCGGCAGGCGCGTTATCGGCAGTAAAGCTGGCTTCGGTCATGTCCGCGCATTGGCGATGAATAGGTTCCCACGTCAAGCGAATATCGGCGGATGGCGCTGGCGCACCGATGGCGGCGGGCCTATGAAAAGGCCGATCTCGCTCCTCGAAGGAACCCAAGTTCATGACGACCGCCCAGCAGGCCTGGCAGGCCCTTGCCGACTGGCAGCCGAAGCCGTTGACCGAGCTGGTCGCTGCCGATCCCGACACGCGGTTGCAGGCTCTGGTACGCAGCGTTGCCGATATCCGCTTCGATTTCGCCAAGACCCACCTCGATGACGGCGCGATCGATATCCTGTCGAAACTCGCCGCGGCGCAGGATTTCGGCGGCCGTCGCAAGACGCTTTTTTCGGGCGGCATCGCCAATCCGACGGAAAACCGGGCGGCCGAGCACAGTGCCGAGCGGGGCGACGGGGCGCCCGAGTCGGTGCATGTCGCGCAGGCGCTGCACCAGCGGATGCGGATGATGATCGACGCGATCGAAGCGGGTGCGTTCGGCGAGATCCGCCACCTGCTCCATATCGGCATCGGCGGTTCGGCGCTTGGCCCCGACCTCCTCGTCGACGCGCTTGGGCGGCACAGTTCGCGTTATGACGTCGCGGTTGTCTCGAACGTCGACGGGGCCGCGCTTTCCGAAGCCTTTGCGCGCTTCAGCCCCGAACATACGCTTATCGCCGTCGCCTCGAAGACCTTCACCACGACCGAAACGCTGCTCAACGCCGCGTCGGCGTTGCAGTGGCTCGAGGAAGGTGGCGTTGACGATCCGCTCGGCCGGGTGATCGCGCTGACCGCGATGCCCGAGCGCGCGATCGAATGGGGCGTCGACGAAACGCGCATCCTGCCGTTCAGCGAAACCGTCGGCGGCCGCTATTCGCTCTGGTCGTCGATCGGTTTTCCCGCCGCGCTGGCCTTGGGATGGGACGCCTTTGCCGACCTGCTCGAGGGGGCGGCCGAAATGGACCGGCACTTCCGGCTCGCCGACGGCGCGGACAATATCTGCCTGCTCGCGGCGTTCGTCGACCAGCTCTATGCCAACCGCCTCGGTTGCCAGACGCGCGCGGTCTTTGCCTATGACGAGCGGCTGCGGTTGCTGCCCGACTATCTCCAGCAGCTCGAAATGGAATCAAACGGCAAGTCAGTGACGCTCGATGGCGCGCCGCTCGGACGTCACAGCGCGCCGATCACCTGGGGCGGGGTCGGCACCGATGCGCAGCACGCGGTGTTCCAGTTGCTCCATCAGGGCACGCACCTGACCCCGGTCGAGTTCGTCGTCGCGCGCGAGCCCGATCATCTGCTCGACGATGCCCATCACGAAACGCTTGTCGCCAATTGCATCGCGCAGGGCGCGGCGTTGATGACGGGCCGCGCGAGCGAGGACGGCGCGCGCAATTATCCGGGCAACCGCCCGTCGACGACGATCCTGCTCGATCAGGTCAGCCCGCGCAGCCTCGGCGCGCTGATCGCCTTTTACGAGCACCGGGTCTTTGCCAATGCCGTGCTGCTCGGCATCAACCCCTTCGACCAGTTCGGGGTCGAACTGGGGAAGGAAATGGCGAAGGGTTTGACCGAGGGAACCGTCGAATTCGACCCCGCGACACAGGCGCTGATGCACGCGGCGCTCGGCGAATGACCGGAAGTTCATCACAGTAACCGCAAATTCGATTGGCAAGTCGCCGTGGCGTAACCACATAGGCGTCCGTTGCCGATTGCAATTCATCTCAAGCGCGGGGTTCATCCATGAGCGAGTTCGACTACGACCTGTTCGTCATCGGTGCGGGGTCCGGCGGGGTGCGCGCCTCGCGCATCGCGGCCTCGCACGGCGCGCGGGTCGCGGTCGCCGAGGAGCATCGGGTCGGTGGGACCTGCGTCATTCGCGGCTGTGTTCCCAAGAAGCTGCTCGTCTATGGCGCCCATTTCGCCGAGGATATTCACGACGCTCGGAAATTCGGGTGGGAGGTCGCCGACTGCAAGTTCAACTGGACCGTGCTGCGCGACAATGTGCTGGCCGAGGTCGACCGGCTCGAAGGCCTCTATGGCCAGACGCTCGACAGCCACAAGGTCACCGTCTTCAAAACGCGCGCGACGCTGATCGGGCCGCAGAAGGTCCGCCTTGCCGACGGCCAGGAAATCAGCGCCGAACGCATCCTGATCGCGACGGGCGGCTGGCCCTTCGTTCCCGAATTTCCGGGCAGCGAGCATGCGATCACCTCGAACGAGGTTTTCCATCTCGACAAGCTGCCGAAGCGCGTCGTGATCGCGGGCGGCGGCTATATCGCCAACGAGTTCGCCGGCATCTTCAACGAATTCGGCAGCAAGGTGACGATCGTCAATCGCGGCGACACCATATTGCGCGGCTATGACGAACAGATCCGCGATCGCCTGCTCCAGATTTCGATGACGAAGGGGATCGACTTCAAGTTCAACGCGCCGTTCCAGTCGATCGAGAAGAACGACGACGGCACGCTGACCGTCCATCTCGAAAATTGCGATGCGATCACCGCCGACGCGGTGCTGATCGCGACCGGGCGGACGCCGAACACGAAGGGATTGGGCCTTGAGGATATCGGCGTCGAGCTCGACGAACATGGTGCGATCAAGGTGGGCGACGACAACCAGTCGTCGGTGCCGAGTATCTATGCCGTCGGCGACGTGACCAACCGCATCCAGCTTACCCCCGTTGCGATCCGCGAAGGGCAGGCATTCGCGGACTCGGTGTTCGGCGGCAAGCCGACCGTCGTCGATTATAAAAATGTTCCGAGCGCGGTGTTCAGCCATCCGCCGATCGGTGCGGTCGGGATGACCGAGGCCGAGGCGCGCAACAAGCTGGGCAGCATTCGCACCTACACGAGCGATTTCCGCGCGATGAAGAATGTCCTCGCCGGCCGTAACGAGCGCGCGCTCTACAAGATGATCGTCAATGCAGCGACCGATCAGGTCGTCGGGCTGCACATGATCGGACCCGATGCACCCGAGATATTGCAGGCCGCCGCGATCGCGGTGAAGGCGGGGCTGACCAAGGCCGATTTCGACGCCACCGTCGCGCTCCACCCCAGCATGGCCGAGGAGCTCGTGCTGCTGAAATAAGGTTTCGGCCCGCAACCAAAACGCGCTATCCTGGCCCAACAACGGGCAGGGGAGGTGCGGATGGCGGGCACGGCATTGGTCACCGGGGGCAGCGGCTATATCGCGGGCTTCCTGATCCGGCAGTTGATCGCGAACGGCTGGACCGTCCATGCCACGGTCCGCAGCCTGAAACGCGAGCCCGAGGTTCGCGGCTGGCTCGACGTCGATAACGGCAAGCTCGAATTTTTCGCTGCCGATCTTGAGCATGACGCGGGCTGGGCCGAGGCTATCGCCGGCTGTACCCATGTGGCGCACGTCGCCTCGCCCTTTCCGCTCGGTGTACCCAAGCATGCCGACGAACTTGTCGTTCCCGCGCGCGAAGGCGCGTTGCGCGCGCTCCGCTTTGCGAGGGCGGCAGGGGTGAAGCGCTTCATCCTGACCTCATCGATGGCGGCAATCGCCTATGGCCATGGCAAAAGCCGTGACCTCTATGACGAGGCCGACTGGACCAACCTCGATAATCCCGAGGTCATGCCCTACCCGCGATCGAAGACCGTTGCCGAGCGCGCCGCGCGTGACTGGGTAGCGGCCGAGGGCGGCGATATGGAGTTCGCCTCGGTCAATCCTGCGGCGGTGTTCGGGCCGCTGCTGTCGGACGATTTGTCGACCTCGATCGAGGTGGTGAAGCAGCTCCTGGAAGGGAAAGTGCCGATGTGCCCCGACGTCGGTTTCGGCATCATAGACGTGCGCGACGTCGCCGACCTCCACTATCGCGCGCTGACCGCCGAGGGGATCAAGAACGAAAGGTTCGTCTGCTCGGGTCCATTCCTCAAATTTATCGACGTCGCGCATATCCTGAAGGCCAATCTGGGCGAGCAGGCGCGCAAGGTGCCGACGCGGAAGATGCCCGACTGGTTGCTCAAGCTGCTCGCGATTGTCCGGCGCGAGCTCAAGCAGGTCGTTGCCGAACTCGGCAATGTGCGCGGCGGCGACAGCAGCCATGCGATGGAGACGCTCGGCTGGACGATGCGAGCCCCCGACGAAGCGCTGCTCGCGACGGCGAACGGTCTGATCGAGCGCGGGATCGTGAAGGTCTAGCCGATCCGGTACGGCACGACATCGCGCCGGTCGGGATCGACGAGGATCGGCCGGTCGCTGGGCGGAAAGGCGCGCTGGTCGCAGTCCTCGCGCGGGCAGATGCGGCACGACAGCCCGATCCGCGCAGCCGCCTGTGGCGCAGCGACATCGACGCCGTCGGCATAGACGAAATCGCCGGCATATTGTGCCTCGCACCCCAGCGCGACGGCGTAGCGGCGCGGGCTTCGCGCGTAGCTGCCCGATGGCTTCACCAGCCCCTTCGCCATCGAAACATAACGCAGCCCGTCGGGGGTCTCGGCGAGCTGAAACAGGATGCGGTCGGGGATCGCCGCGGCCTCGTGAACGATCCACAGCGGACAGGCGCCGCCGAAGCGCGCGAACTGCAGCCGCGTCGCGCTGTGCCGCTTGGTGATGTTGCCCGCCATGTCGACACGGCAGAAGAACATCGGGATGCCGCGCGCGCCGGGCCGCTGGAGGGTCGAGAGGCGGTGGCACGCCTGTTCGAAGCTGACCCCATATTCGAGCCGCAGCCGGTCGATGTCGTGCCGCACCGCGCGCGCGCTGGCGCGAAACGGACCATAGGGCATCAGCACCGCGCCTGCGGCATAGTTGGCGAGCCCGACGTGGAGCAATTGCCGGGCCGCCGGTGTTCGTAGCGGCGAGGCTTCGACCACCGCAGCGATTTCGTCGGCGAGGGCGAGCGCAGCAAGCTGGTGAGCGAGCTGGAAACGCCGGCTTTCGGTCGGCAGCGACGGATCGATGACGAGGTGACGCATCGTCGCGTCGAAGTCGCGCAGCGTCTGGCTCTGGCGATAGACGATCGAAATGCCGAGCGCGTTGCGCATGCGCCGCTCGATCGTCTCGACGGGGGGCGAGGGCGGCGAGCCGCTGAGGCTCGCAGCGAGGGCTTCGGCGGCGCGGTCGATGCTGTCGACATAATTGCCCGCATCGTGAAACCAGTCGCGCACCTCCTCCCATGGCAGGCGGCTGCCCTCGGCGGTGCCGCCGGTCAGCGCTTCGTCGATGATCTGCAGCCGCTGTCCGGCGCGGCGATAGGCAGCGTGGAGCGCAACGAACTGGTCGGCGAGTTGCGGCTGCTGCAATGCGGCGCGCTCGATCTGCTCGGGCGGCAAAGGCGCGGCGGCGAACAGCGGATCGGCGGCGGCTTCGCGGAGCGCGCCCTGCCGGCGGTCGCCGGCGTCGGCGGCGACCTCCTCCCATTCGAGCGGGAAGAGTTTTTGCAGACGGTCGAGCAGCGCCGGGGTCAGCGGGCGGTCGTCATGCTCGATCTGGCTGAGGTAGGAAGCCGAGATGTCGAGTTGCGCGGCGAAGTCCGACTGGCGGAGGGCGCGCGATTCCCGAAGTTGGCGAAGTTGTCGCCCAGCGTAGAGGCGGGTCGGTAGCATCGGGCGAGGATACTTTGCAAAGTCTGACTTTGCAACTTTGCAAATTCACATTTGCATCATGGCGCGTGCGGGGGCAGATGGCGCACTCGATATTATCCGGAGAGAAGCATGTCCGCCAACATCGCCGAAATGGAACGCCGCCGCGCCGCCGCCGCTCTGGGGGGCGGGCAGAAGCGCATCGATGCGCAGCACAGCAAGGGCAAGCTCTCCGCACGCGAGCGGCTCGACGTGCTGCTCGACGAAGGTTCGTTCGAGGAGCTCGATACCTATGTCGAGCATAATTGCACCGATTTCGGGATGCAGGACCAGAAGGTGCCGGGCGACGGCGTCGTCACCGGCAGCGGCACGATCAACGGCCGCCTCGTCTATGTCTTCAGCCAGGACTTCACCGTCTTCGGCGGCTCGTTGTCGGAGCGGCATGCCGAGAAGATCATGAAAGTCATGGACAATGCGATGAAGGTCGGCGCGCCGGTCATCGGCCTGAACGACAGCGGCGGCGCGCGTATTCAGGAAGGCGTTGCTTCGCTGGGCGGTTATGCCGAGGTGTTCCAGCGTAACGTCCTCGCCAGCGGTGTAGTGCCGCAGATCAGCCTGATCATGGGGCCCTGCGCGGGCGGCGCGGTTTACAGCCCGGCGATGACCGACTTCATCTTCATGGTGAAGGACTCGAGTTATATGTTCGTTACCGGGCCCGATGTTGTCAAAACGGTGACCAACGAAGTGGTGACGCAGGAGCAGCTTGGCGGGGCAATCACCCACACGACGAAAAGCTCGGTCGCCGACAATGCGTTCGAAAACGACATCGAAGCGCTGCTCGCGGCGCGTGATTTCTTCGATTATCTGCCCGAGAACAACCGCAGCGGCGTTCCGGTTCGCCCGACGAGCGACCCTTATGATCGCGCCGAGCCCAGCCTCGACACGCTGATCCCGCCGAATGCGAACCAGCCGTACGACATGCACGAGCTGATCCGGAAGACGGTCGACGAGGGCGATTTCTTCGAAGTGCAGCCGGGGCACGCCGCGAACATCATCTGCGGCTTCGGGCGCATCGAAGGCCGCACGATCGGCATCGTCGCCAACCAGCCGATGGTGCTGGCGGGCGTGCTCGACATCAATTCGTCGAAGAAGGCGGCGCGTTTCGTGCGCTTCTGCGACGCGTTCGAAATCCCGATCATCACCTTCGTGGATGTCCCGGGCTTCCTGCCCGGCACGGCGCAGGAATATAACGGCATCATCAAGCATGGCGCGAAGCTGCTCTTTGCCTATGCCGAGGCGACGGTGCCCAAGATCACCGTGATCACGCGCAAGGCCTATGGTGGCGCATATGACGTGATGGCGTCGAAGCATCTGCGCGGCGATTTGAACTATGCCTGGCCGACCGCCGAGATCGCGGTGATGGGCGCGAAGGGCGCGGTCGAGATCATCTTCCGCAGCGATATCGGCGACCCCGAAAAGATCGCCGAGCGGACGAAGGAATATGAAGACCGTTTTGCCAACCCGTTCGTTGCGGCATCGCGCGGTTATATCGACGAGGTCATCCACCCGCACAACACGCGCAAGCGGATCGCGCTGGGCCTTCGCAAGCTCCGCAACAAGAGCCTCGAAAATCCGTGGAAGAAGCACGACAATATCCCGTTGTGACAGCGAGCACTAAAATTTCCTCGCAGATGAGGTAGTTAGGGATCGCGGCCCGAAAGCGCGGCCGCGATGTTCGACTATCAAATGAGGTTTCGAGATGCGTAAATCCGTTCTTGCCGCTGTTATTACCCTGTCGGCGCTGATGTCGCCCGCAGCGTCGGCGTTCGACCCCGACACGCCGGTCGACGCGGAGAAGGAAGTCTTCCCGATCACGCTCGGCAGCGATGAGGATGAAACGATCGACCTGGCGTTCCGTACCGCCTTCGGCCTGCCCAAGGGGGCGGAGCCCGAGGCGGCGCGGACGATCGACGAGCGGAGCTATCATTTCCGCCCGGTCGCCATCCATCTGCTCGCAGACAACACCGGGGTGCTGCTCAGCGTCGGGTCGCTCGACGAGGCAGGGCACAGCGAAGGCGGTCTGAACGCGATCCATTATCTGAAATCGAGCCCCGACGGCTGGGTGAAGCAGGGCGAGTGGATCGGTCTCGGCGCGACGGGGACCGTCGGCAACGGCGCGACGAGCTGGGCCTTTTCGAGCCTGCTCGGCCGCAACCCCTATCTGATCACCGCGGGCGGCGGCGTATGGCAGGGCTGCGCGATCGGATCGGCGGCGGTGACCGAATTGGCCCCCGACGGCCCGGTCGATCGCGGCAGCTTTACCGACGGGATGAGTTCGGGCGCGGGCCTCGGTCAGACCGAACAGGAATATGAGGGCAAGATCGCTGCCGCGGTACCCGACAAGAGCTTCACCGTCGCCTACACCGGCACGCGGTCTTTCAAGCAGGAATATGTGCTCAACAACGGCAAGTACGAGCTGGTCGGCAAGGACCAGGTTCCGGGTTGCTGAGGAGAATGGAATGAAACTGGGTCGCCTCAACCATATCGGCGTTGCGACGCCGTCGATTGCCGACAGCATCGTCTTTTACCGCGATGTGATGGGGGCGACGCAGATTCACGAACCCTTCGACCTGCCCGATCAAGGCGTGAAGGTGTGCTTCGTCGATACGCCGGGCGCCGATGGCGCGCTGAACGGCACACAGATCGAGCTGATCGAACCACTGCCGGGCAATGCGTCGATCGCCGGATTCCTGCAAAAGAACCCTGCAGGAGGGCAGCATCATATGTGTTACGAAGTGCCCGACATTCATGCCGCGAAGGCCGAGTTCGAGGCGATGGGCAAGCGGGTGCTGGGCGAACCGCGCATCGGGGCGCACGGGACGCTGATTTTCTTCCTCCACCCCAAGGATATGGGTGGGGTGCTGACCGAGATTATGGAAACGCCGAAGGGCGATCATTGAGTTTCATTTCGTCGTCACCCCGGACTTGATCCGGGGTCCCGCTACTCGACGTCGCGGAGCGGGATGCCGGATCAAGTCCGGCATGACGAAAACAGAGTAGAGATACGCATATGACCGACAAACCGACCCTCGACCAATGGGCCGCCGCCGCCGACAAGGAAGTGAAGGGCAAGGACCTCACTTGGCCGACGCCCGAGGGGATCGACGTCAAGCCGCTCTATACGGCCGAGGACGTGAAGACCGACCCCGGCCTACCCGGCTTCGCGCCTTTCACGCGCGGCGTGCGTGCGTCGATGTATGCGGGGCGGCCGTGGACGATCCGGCAATATGCGGGCTTCTCGACCGCCGAGGAATCGAACGCTTTCTATCGCCGCAACCTCGCCGCGGGGCAGAAGGGCCTGTCGGTCGCTTTCGACCTTGCGACGCACCGCGGCTATGACAGCGACCATCCGCGCGTCGTCGGTGACGTCGGCAAGGCGGGGGTCGCGATCGACAGCGTCGAGGATATGAAGATCCTGTTCGACGGCATTCCGCTCGACCAGATGTCGGTCAGCATGACGATGAACGGCGCGGTGATACCGATCCTCGCCTTCTTCATCGTCGCCGGCGAGGAGCAGGGGGTCGAGCGCAAATTGCTCGACGGGACCATCCAGAACGACATCCTCAAGGAGTTCATGGTCCGCAACACCTATATCTACCCGCCCGAGCCGAGCATGCGGATCATCTCGGACATCTTCGGCTACACGTCTCGCGAGATGCCGAAGTTCAACAGCATCTCGATCTCCGGCTATCATATGCAGGAAGCCGGCGCGACGCAGGTGCAGGAGCTGGCGTTCACGATTGCGGATGGGGCGGAATATGTGCGCTACGGCGTCGCCAGCGGCCTCGACATCGACAAGTTCGCCGGGCGCCTGTCCTTCTTCTTCGCGATCGGCATGAACTTTTTCATGGAGATCGCGAAGCTCCGCGCCGCGCGCGTGCTGTGGCATCGCGTGATGACCAACCTCGGCGCCAAGGACGAGCGGTCGAAGATGCTGCGGACGCACTGCCAGACCTCGGGGGTTAGCCTGACCGAGCAGGACCCGTACAACAATGTCATGCGTACGACGATCGAGGCGATGGCCGCTATGCTCGGCGGCACCCAGTCGCTGCACACCAACGCGCTCGACGAGGCGATCGCGCTGCCGACCGATTTCTCGGCGCGCATCGCGCGCAACACGCAGATCGTCATCCAGGAAGAGACCGGGATGACCAAGGTCGTCGATCCCTTGGGCGGCTCTTACTATGTCGAGGCGCTGACGCAGGAGCTGGTCGACAAGGCGTGGGAGATTATCGAGCGCGTCGAGAAGGAAGGCGGGATGGCGAAGGCCGTCGCCGCCGGCTGGCCCAAGGCGATGATCGAGACGGCGGCTGCTGCAAGACAGGCGCGTGTCGACCGCGGCGACGATGTGATCGTCGGGGTGAACAAATATCGCCTCGCCAACGAGGATCTGCTCGAAACGCTCGAGGTCGACAACACCAAGGTCCGCGAGGCGCAGATCGCGCGGATCAACAAGACCAAGGCAGGCCGCGACGAGGCGGCGTGTCAGGCGGCGCTGAAGGCGCTGCGCGATGCGGCGGCGGGCGAACAGTCGATCGAGAATAATTTGCTGGCGCACGCGGTGGAAGCCGCCCGCGCCCGCGCGACGCTCGGCGAAATTTCGTCGGCGATGGAGGAAAGCTTCGACCGTTACGGCACCCAGCCGACCCCGGTGAAGGGCGTTTATGCCGCGCCCTACGAGGGTGACGACCGCTGGCAGCAGGTGCTCGACGGCGTCGCGGCGGTCGAACGCCGGATGGGCCGCAAGCCGAAACTGCTCGTCGCCAAGATGGGGCAGGACGGCCACGACCGCGGCGCCAACGTCATCGCCTCGGCGTTCGGCGACATGGGTTTCGACGTCGTGTCGGGACCGCTGTTCCAGACGCCCGAGGAAACCGTCGTTTTGGCGCTCGACAGCGGCGTCGATGTGGTCGGCGCGTCGAGCCTTGCCGCCGGGCACAAGACGCTGATCCCCGAACTGATCGGCAAATTGAAGGAAGCAGGGCGCGGCGACATCAAGGTGATCGCGGGCGGCGTCATTCCGCCGCAGGATTATCAATATCTGCGCGATGCAGGCGTGCAGGGGATTTATGGTCCCGGCAGCAATGTGGTAGAGTGCGCGGCCGACGTGCTGCGTTTGTTGGGGCACAATATGCCCCCGGTGATGGAGGAGGCTTTGACATGAAAAAGCGGTTTCTCTTTGCATTGACCCTTGCTGTCGCGGGTGTTTCGCCCGCGGGCGCGACGACCGAAGCTTCGGGAGGGCTGGCGGTGACCGGTCTCGACCGGGCGGTCGCCGAGTTCGACGATCTGTGCCTGTCGATCTTTCCCAGCGCCAAGCGCTTCGAATATGCCGTCGCCAAGAGCGATTTCGGCTATGAGCGCGCCGACGACGATCGCTGGCGTTCCGACCGGACAGTCGTGACCCGCTCGGCGCCGACGCAATGCGATTTCGACGCGGCGCTCAGCACCGGCGAAAGCGACCGCGAGACGGTCGCGACGGCGATCGAAAAAGGACTGGACAGGGCGCTCGGCCTGCCGCCGGTCCGCGTCGTCTATGACGGCGGGATGCGCTGGGAATGGCAGGTCAACGGCAAGACCCATAGCGTCTCCTATTATTTCGGCCCGACGATCCCGGCACAGCAACTTGCGCTTACCTATCGCGTCGGTGCCTGAGCGGACAGGCAGGGGGAAGGAATGACTGACATGAAGCCCGAAACGGCCGCGGTTCATGCCGGAACCCAGCCCGACCCGACGACGAAAGCGCGGATCACGCCGATCTATCAGACGGCGTCCTATGTGTTCGACGATGTCGAGCACGCATCGCGGCTGTTCAACCTGCAGGAATTCGGGAACATCTACACCCGGATCATGAACCCGACGAACGGCGCGCTCGAAGGCAAGATCGCGGCGCTCGAAGGCGGGCAGGCGGCGTTGGCGGTGGCGTCGGGGCATGCCGCGCAATTCCTGGCCTTCCACACGCTGATGGAACCGGGCTGCGAGATCGTTGCGGCGAAGAAGCTCTATGGCGGGTCGCTCAACCAGCTTGGGCAGAGCTTTCGCAAGATGGCGTGGACGACGCAGTTCGTCGACGCGGACGATGCGGACAATGTCGCCGCCGCGATCAACGACAAGACGCGCGCGGTGTTCATCGAAAGCCTCGCCAACCCCGGCGGGGTGGTGCAGGATATCGAGGCGATCGCGAAGGTCGCGCACGATGCCGGGGTGCCGCTGATCGTCGACAATACGATGGCGACGCCGATCCTCTGCCGCCCGATCGAGCATGGCGCCGACATCGTCGTCCATTCGACGACCAAATTCCTCAACGGCCATGGCAATGCGATCGGCGGGGTGATCGTCGATGCCGGGTCGTTCGACTGGGCGAAGGGCGGCAAATATCCGACGCTGAGCGAACCCAACGCCTCGTATCACGGGCTGAAGTTCACCGAGGCGTTCGGCAATCTGGCCTTCATCCTCGCCACACGGACGCTGGGCCTGCGCGACCTTGGCCCGGCGCTGGCGCCGATGAACGCTTTCCTCGCGCTCACCGGCATGGAAACGCTGGCGCTGCGCATGGAGCGGCATTGCAGCAATGCCGTCGCGCTCGCGAAATGGCTGCAGGGCCATCCGGCGGTGAGCTGGGTGTCCTATGCCGGGCTGCGCGACAGCCTCTATCATGAGCTGGCACACAAATATCTGGGCGGCCGCGGCGGGTCCGTTTTCACCTTCGGGCTCAAGGGCGGGTATGAGGCAGGGGTCAAACTCGTGTCCTCGGTCAAGCTGTTCAGCCATCTCGCGAACCTCGGCGATACGCGCTCGCTGATCATCCATCCCGCTTCGACGACGCACAGCCAGCTTTCCGAAACCGAGCTGGTCGAGGCCGGCGCGGGACCCGACGTCGTGCGTGTGTCGGTGGGGATCGAGCATATCGACGACATCATCGCCGATCTGGCGCAGGCGCTGGAGGGGGCGGCGTGAGCGTGCGTTCGCTTCTCGCCGCGCTGGCGCTGCTCGCGGCCGCCTCTCCCGCTGCGGCGAAGGATTTCGGTCAGCCGAGCGAATATCGTCCCGGCGTGACGGTCGAGCATCTCTACAAGCAGGACATCGAATATTATTTCACCAACTGGTTCGGGCGGCTCGAAGCGTCCGACGGACCGTGGCGCGACATCTATTTCGAGACGGCCGAGAAATATGTGAACAAGGGCGTCATGCGCATCAACTGCGACGATGCCGAAGCCGATATCGACTTCACCCTTTACGACGTCGGCACCTATGGCGATGCCGCCGAACGCCGGCAGGTCACCATCCCTTATGCGGATCGCAAGGCATGGGCCGACGGCAATTACGAACCGATGTCGGGCGAAACGCCGCCGATCGAATTTTACGCCGCAGCGCGCCAGCGCTTCTGCAACTAGCTCCAGAAGAAGGTTGTCCCTCATGACCCTGTCCCATCCCACCGAACAAGACGGCCTGTCGCGCACCGACTGGACGCGCGCGGAAATCGCCGAATTGTTCGACCTGCCGTTCGACGAGCTGATGTGGGAGGCACAGGGCGTCCATCGCCGCCATCATGCACGCGGCGAGGTCCAGCTCTGCACCCTCCTGTCGATCAAGACCGGCGGCTGCGTCGAGGATTGCGGCTATTGCTCGCAGTCGAAGCATGCCGACAGCGGGCTCAAGGCAACCAAGCTGATGGACGTGCGCGCGGTGCTGCAGGCGGCGGCGCAGGCGAAGGATTCGGGCTCGCAGCGTTTCTGCATGGGCGCTGCATGGCGCAACCCCAAGGACCGCGACATGCCCGCGATCGTCGAGATGATCGAAGGCGTGCGCCAGATGGGCATGGAAACCTGCATGACGCTGGGTATGCTCAGCAAGGAGCAGGCGCAGACCCTCGCAGTCGCGGGGCTCGACTATTACAACCATAATATCGACACCAGCCCCGAAAATTATGGCAACGTCATCACGACACGGACCTTTCAGGAACGCCTCGACACGTTGGAAGAAGTCCGCAGCGCGGGCATCAACGTGTGCAGCGGCGGCATCCTCGGCATGGGCGAAAACCGTACCGACCGCGTCGGCTTCATCCACGCGCTCGCGACGCTTCCCGAGCATCCGGGAAGCGTGCCGATCAACGCGCTGGTCCCGGTGAAGGGCACCGTGCTCGGCGACATGCTCGCCGATACGCCGCTCGCGGCGATCGACGACATCGAGTTCGTGCGCACCGTCGCGGTGGCACGCATCACCATGCCGATGAGCATGATCCGCTTGTCGGCGGGCCGCGAAAGCATGTCGGACGCGACGCAGGCGCTCTGCTTCATGGCGGGCGCCAACAGCATCTTCACCGGCGACAAGCTGCTGACCACCGCCAATGCGGGTGACAGCAAGGATGCGGCGCTCTTCGCCAAGCTCGGCCTGAAGCCGATGGTCAGCGAAGAGCCGATGCGCCAGGGCTGCATGCCGGAGGCGGCGGAGTGATCTTCGCGACGCTTCTGGCGATGGCCGCAGCGGCGCAGGAGCCCGAGGTCGATTGCGACAATGCGATGGCGCAATTCGAACTCAACGCCTGCGCCTACAAGGACTATGAGCGTGCCGACGCGGCGATGAATGCGCAGTGGAAGCTGACCGCGGCGCGGATGAAGGAAATCGACGCCGACTTCGATCGCTCGCAGGACAATCGCCCCGGTTATTTCGACACGCTGCTCGCCGCGCAGCGCGCGTGGCTGACGTACCGCGACAAGCAATGCGCGAGCGAAGGCTATACGATGCGTGGCGGCTCGGCCGAACCCATGGTCATCAGCGGCTGCCAGACCCAACTCACCGAAGCGCGCACCGCGCAACTGAAGTCCCTCATCGAGGAATATTGATCCCCATGTTCAAGAAGATACTGATCGCCAACCGCGGCGAAATCGCTTGCCGCGTCATCAAGACCGCGCGCCGCATGGGCATCGCGACCGTCGCCGTCTATTCGGACGCCGACGCGCGCGCGCCCTTTGTGCAGATGGCCGACGAGGCGGTGCATATCGGTGCGTCGCCGGCATCCGAATCCTATCTGATCGCCGACAAGATCATCGCGGCGTGCAAGGCGACCGGCGCCGAGGCGGTGCATCCGGGCTATGGCTTCCTGTCGGAGCGCACGAGCTTTGCCGAAGCGCTCGCCAAGGAAAATATCGCCTTCATCGGTCCGCCCGTGAACGCGATTGCCGCGATGGGCGACAAGATCGAGTCGAAGAAACTCGCGAAGGAAGCGGGGGTCAACGTCGTCCCCGGCTTCGTCGGCGAGATCCGCGACACCGAACATGCGGTCGAGATTTCGAACGAGATCGGCTATCCGGTGATGATGAAGGCCTCGGCCGGCGGCGGCGGCAAGGGCATGCGTCTGGCCTATGACGAGAAGGACGTCCGCGAGGGCTTCGAGGCGACGAAGCGCGAGGGTCTCAACAGCTTCGGCGACGACCGCGTCTTCATCGAGAAGTTCATCCTGAACCCGCGCCACATCGAGATCCAGATCCTCGGCGATCAGCACGGCAATGTGCTGTACCTCAACGAACGCGAATGCTCGATCCAGCGCCGCCACCAGAAGGTGGTCGAGGAAGCGCCGTCACCGTTCGTGACCGAAAAAATGCGCAAGGCGATGGGCGAGCAGTGCGTCGCGCTGTCGAAAGCCGTCGGCTATTACAGCGCGGGCACCGTCGAGCTGATCGTGTCGGGCGCCGATCCGACGGGCGAGAGCTTCTATTTCCTCGAAATGAACACCCGTCTGCAGGTCGAGCATCCGGTGACCGAAGCGATCACCGGCATCGATCTGGTCGAACAGATGATCCGCGTCGCCGCGGGCGAGAAGCTTGAGCTGACGCAGGACGATGTGAAAATCGACGGCTGGGCGATCGAGAACCGCGTCTATGCCGAAGACCCGTATCGCGGCTTCCTGCCGTCGACCGGGCGGCTCGTGCGCTATAGCACGCCGGTTCCGGCGTGGAAGGGCGACGAGCGCGGCGTCGACGGCGTGCGCGTCGATGCGGGCGTCGAAGAAGGCGGCGAGGTGTCGATCTTTTACGACCCGATGATCGCCAAGCTGGTGACCTGGGGCAAGACGCGCGACGAGGCCGCCGACTTGCAGATCGCGGCGCTCGACCGGTTCGAACTCGAAGGGCTGGGCCATAATATCGATTTCGTCTCGGCAATCATGCAGCATCCGCGTTTTCGCTCGGGCGAGCTGACGACGGGCTTCATCGCCGAGGAGTATCCCGAGGGTTTCCATGGCGCCGACACCGACGAGGATATCGTCCGCACCCTCGCCGCGATCGCCGGCTTCATGGCCAGCGCCGAGGCCGACCGCGCCCGCCGCACCGACGGCCAGCTCGGCGACCGGCTCGACCCGCCCGCGAAATGGCAGGTCACCGTCGGCGGCGCTGCGCACAAGGTCAAGCTCGGCCACAAGCACATCAAGGTCGATGGCGAAAAGGTCGACATCGCGCTCGAATATACGCCGGGCGACAAGCTGGTCGTGGCCGAAATAGGCGACAGCGAGCTGGCAGTGAAGGTCGCCAAGACGCGCACCGGCTGGCGCATGACGACGCGCGGGCGCATCCACGACGTGCGCGTCCTGCCGTGGCACGTCGCGCCGCTGGCGTCGCACATGATCGAGAAGATCCCGCCGGACCTGTCGAAATTCCTCATCTGCCCGATGCCGGGTCTGCTCGTCGCGCTGCATGTCGGCGAGGGCGATGCCGTCGAGGCGGGCCAGCCGCTCGCGACGGTCGAGGCGATGAAGATGGAGAATATCCTCCGGGCCGAAAAATCGGGAACGGTGAAGACGGTCAACGCCGCGCAGGGCGACAGCCTGGCGGTCGATGCGGTGATATTGGAGATGGAATAAGGAGCTTCTCGTCCTTGCGAGAAGCGTAGCGCGAAGCAATCTCCGGTTGCCGGGAGCAGATGCCCGATGGCTGGAGATTGCTTCCCCCGGCTTTCGCCGGGGTCGCAATGACGGAGTCCGATAGATGCATCTGAACCACGACAACGACGCCCCGTCGGCTGACCCGATCGCCTTCGATGACTTCCTTCGCGTCGATATCCGCGTCGGGACGATTGTCGCGGCCGAGCCCTTTCCCGAGGCACGCAAGCCCGCCTTCAAGCTGAAGATCGATTTCGGCCCGGCGATCGGGGTGAAGAAGAGCAGCGCGCAGATCGTCGACCGCTACAGTCTCGACGAACTGCCGGGGCGGCAGGTCGCGGCGGTCGTCAACTTTCCGCCGCGCCAGATCGGCAAATATATGTCCGAAGTGCTGACGCTTGGCTTTGCCGACGAAGAGGGCGCGGTCATCCTGTTTGCGCCCGACCGGGCGGTGCCCGACGGGTCGCGCCTCTTCTGATCAGGTCGCGGCGGGGTCGCCCATCAGGCGCTTCGCGAGGAACAGCTTGAACAATATGAAGGCGATCAGGCCGACGACGGCGGTCGCGACGTGGAACAGCCAGAAGGCGGTGGTCGGCATCGACGAATACCAGCCGCCGACTGTCCCGACCGCATAGTTCGCGCCGAAAAAGGCGAGATAATAGATGCCGATGATCGTCGCGTTGAGTGCACGCGGCGCGAGCTTGGTGAACAGCGCGAGGCTGACCGGCATGATATGCGCGAAGCCGATGCTGTTCAGCAGGTGGAACATCAGCGGCCAGAACAGCCCGATCTTGCCGTCGCCCTGCGTCGCCGCGGCCATGACGAGGCAGAGGCCGCCGGCGATCGAGAACAGGCTGCCGATGATCATCTTGCCGAGCTCGTCGGGTTCGCGATAGCGCTTGCCGTACCAGACATAGAAGGCCGCGACCGCGACGAGCATGCTGAAACTCGCCGTGGCATCGATGGTGATCATCCAGCTCGTCGGCAGCGTCTGGCCGAAGAAGGTGAGCTGGAAATGCTGATCGGCCCAGACCAGATAGGCGTTGAAAATCTCCTGATTGGTGAGCAGCGCGGTCGCAAGCACGGGGACGAGCAGCAGGACCGCGGCGACGCGCAGCCAGTCCTGCCGTGGCATCGGTTCGGCGGCCGCGGCGCCCGCGGCCTTTGCCTTCGACGGCAGATTGTCGGCGGGAAGCCACGGCTTGGCCATGATGTAGAGGATAAGGCCGATCACCATCACGACGCCCGCGGTGCCGAACCCCCAGTGCCAGCTCACTTTCTCGCCGAGTGTGCCGGCGACGAGCGGCGCCGCGATGACGCTGACGTTGATCGCGATGTAGAAGATCTGGAACGCCATCGCGCGGCGGAGGTCGTTCGGACCGTAAAGTTCGCCGACCTGGCTCGCGATATTGCCCTTGAACAGCCCGACCCCGACGATCAGCGCGACGAGCGCGAAGAGGAAGCTCCCCTCGAACGCCATCAGGAAATGGCCGAGCGCCATGACCAGCCCGCCGAGGATCAAGGTCGTACGGCGGCCGAGCCAGCGGTCGGCGATCAGTCCGCCGACGATCGGGGTCAGATAGACGAGCGAGGTGTAATCGCCAAACAGCCGCGACGCGAGCGGCTGGCCGTCGAGCCCGTAGAAATTCTTCACCCAATCGAGCCCGATCACGCCGGCGGCATTTTCGGGGAGCAGCAGATATTTGACCATGTAGAGCACGAGCAGCGTCTGCATCGAATAATAGGAGAAGCGCTCGCAGCCCTCGACGAAAGCGAGATAGCCGAGGCCCTTCGGATGGCCGAGGAAGGCGCGGTCGTTGCGGTCCGCCTCGAAATCGGGGGTCGCCTCGGCGATGGTCATGGGGGTTGCTCCGGTAGATATTCTCGGGCTGACGCGTAAGGTTTCCATTGCAACTTGCCAGCGGCGTTCGACGAACGACAGTGCCGGGCTATAGTGAGCGAAACAGAGGGAGAGGGAATCATGACATTACCAGTAACCGCGTTCGTTGCGGCGGTTTGCGCGCTGCTGCTCCTGCTGACTGCGGTGATGACCGTGCGTCAACGGCTGCGGCTCGGCGCCGCCTTCGGCGACCATGGCGACGCCCGGCTGATCAGTGCCAGCCGCGCGCACGGCAATCTTGCCGAGCACGCCCCGATCGTCGTCATCCTGCTGGGGCTGCTCGAAAGCGCGCGCGCGAACCATATGGCGTTGATGGCGTTCGGGGCGCTGTTCGTGATCGGCCGCATCGCGCATATCGTCGGTCTCCACGCACCGGTCGAGCCCGGCAAGCCGCCGGTGACGCGCCAGATCGGTGTGGCGGCAACGTGGATTACATTGATGGCGCTCGGCGGTTGGACGCTCTGGCTGCTGGCGACCGTGAACCTCTAGCGATCAGGCTTCGATCAGCGCCACCGCCCTGATCCAGCCCGCACTCGCGCGTTCGATCTTCACCGGGAAGCAACTGAGCGTCCAGCCGCTTGGCGGCAGGTCGGCAAGGTTGGTCAGCTTTTCGATCTGGTAATAGGGCTTGATCCGCCCCGCCTTATGGCCTTCCCAGATGATCGACGGATCGCGCGTCTCGGCCCAGCGGCGCGCGGTGTGGCTGAACGGCGCGTCCCAGCTCCATGCGTCGGTGCCGACAACCTTGACGCCGCGTTCGGTGAGATAGAGCGTCGCTTCGGCGCCCATGCCGCAGCCCTGATCGGTGAAATTGTCGGTGCCGTAGATCGCGCCCGACTGGACGAGCACGATATCGAGCGGCTGGAGGACGTGCCCGATGCGCGCGAGTTCGGCTTCCACCTCGGCGCCGCTGACGACGTGGCCCGCCGGACGGTCGGAGAAATCGAGCTTCACGCCGGGACGAAAGAACAGGTCAAGCGGGGCTTCGTCGATGCTCGGCGCGGCGCTCGCGCCGCTGTCGGTGGTCGAATGGAAATGCCAGGGCGCGTCCATGTGGGTGCCATTGTGGGTGCTGAGCGTCAGACTCTCGACCGCCCAGCCTTCGCCGTCAGGCAGGTCGGCCTTGGTCAGGCCCGGAAAGAACATCGCGATCTGCTCCCACGTATTTTCGTGGGTCATGTAAGTGATCTGCGGGCGCATCACCGGCGGGTCGGAGACGACGTCGTTGGTGATCGGGATCGAAAGGTCAATGAACTGCATATTTGCAGTCTGCCACCGGAATGACGCTACGCCAAGAAGGCTTGCGCGGCGATGCGCGGCGGCTAGAGATGGCGCAAAGCCCGCATCCGGTTGGGACGGGGGCAGGGGAGAGTTTATGACCGACGCAGCCGCCGTCGCCGACCATGGCGCGGTTTACCAGCCGACCGCGAAGGACATCCGCATGGTCATTGCCGCCTCCTCGGCGGGAACGATCTTCGAATGGTATGATTTCTTCATCTACGGCACGCTGGCGGCGATCATCGGCAAGGCTTTTTTCCCCAGCGACAATGCGACGCTCGAAGTGCTGCTCGTCTGGGCGGGCTTTGCGGTCGGCTTCGGCTTCCGGCCGCTCGGTGCGGTCTTGTTCGGTTTCCTCGGCGACCGGCTCGGGCGCAAATATACTTTCCTCGTCACCGTCACGCTGATGGGTGTCGCGACCGCCGGGGTCGGGCTGATCCCGTCGGCGGCGACGATCGGTATCGTCGCGCCGATCATCGTCATCCTGCTGCGGGTGTTGCAGGGGCTGGCGCTCGGCGGCGAATATGGCGGCGCGGCGGTCTATGTCGCCGAACATTCGCCGCCCGAAAAGCGTGGTTTCTATACTAGTTTCATCCAGGCGAGCGTCGTCGGCGGCTTTGTGCTCAGCCTGATCGTCGTGCTCGGGTGCAAGGCGCTGATGCCCGATGCGGTGTGGGAAAGCTGGGGGTGGCGCGTGCCCTTCCTGCTGTCGATCCTGCTCCTTGCCATTTCGCTGTGGATGCGGCTCAAGCTTTCGGAAAGCCCGGTGTTTCAGGCGATGAAGCAGGAAGGCGAGCTGGCGAAGAATCCGCTCAAGGAAAGCTTCACCTATCCGGGCAACCCGCGCCGCATCTTCATCGCGCTGTTCGGGATCGCGGCGGGGCTGACGGTGATCTGGTACACCGCGATGTTCTCCGGCCTGTCGTTCCTCAAGGGGCCGATGAAGATCGACGATACCGCGGCCGAGATCATCGTCGGGATCGCCGCCGCGCTCGGCATGGGTTTCTTCCTCTGGGCGGGGCGGCTGTCTGACCGCATCGGGCGCAAGAAGCCGATCGTCTGGGGCTATGGCGTCACGCTGATACTCCTCTTCCCCCTGTTCTGGCTGATGGGTGCCGTCGCCAACCCCGCGCTCACCGCGGCAGCCGAAAAGGCGCCGGTCGTGGTGACCGGGTCGAAATGCAGCTTCGACCCCTTCGCGTCGAAACAGGAAACCGCGTGCGGCAAGACGCTCGGTGAACTGACCAAGCTCGGCGTGCCCTATACGGTCGTCGCGAGCGGCAGCGCGTTCGACAGCGTCAAGGTGACGATCGGCGCGCGCGAAGTCGCGGGCGAAGATCCGGCGGTGCTCAAACCCGCGCTCGAGGCGATGGGTTATGATTTCGAGAAACAGATACCGGGGCCGCTCGGCATTGCGGTGATCCTCGCGGCGCTGCTCGGGCTCAGCGCGCTTTCAGGCTTCACCTACGGGCCCGTCGCGGCGCTGCTCTCGGAGATGTTCCCGCCGCACGTGCGCTATTCGTCGCTGTCGATCCCCTATCATCTGGGTACCGGCTATTTCGGCGGTTTCCTGCCGCTGATCGCCAGCTTCATCATCGCCAAGACCGGCAATGCCTATGCCGGGTTGTGGTATACATGGGGCGTGGTGCTGGTGGCATTCCTCGTCACGGCGTTCATGCTCAAGGACCCGGTCGAGGGGCAATGGGACAAGCCGAGATCTCCGGCCTGATCTACACCTCCAACAGCCCCATTGGCGCTGCCGTCAAAGCGGTCTAGTGGCACAGGGATGATTGCCATTCCGTCGCCGCTCCGCCTCCGTCTCGACCGTGAGGCGCTTGTCGCCAACTGGCGCTGGCTTGCGGCGCAGGGCGGCGCGGCGGCGTGCGGGGCGGCGCTCAAGGCCGACGGTTACGGGCTCGGCGCGCGCCAAGTGATGCACCATCTCGTTGCTGCGGGCTGCCGCGATTTTTTCGTGGCGAGTTGGGCCGAGGCGGCGGCATTGATGCCGCTCGCGGAAGGCGTCTCGTTGTCGGTGCTGCACGGGGCCGGCGAGGCCGACATGATCGCCACGAAAACGCTTCCGGCGCGTCCGGTACTCGGCAGCCTCCGGCAGGTCGCGCGCTGGCGTGCGGCGGGCGAGGGGCGACCGTGCGACGTCATGGTCGACACGGGCATGAACCGCCTCGGGCTGCGCGTCGAGGAAGCGCTCGGCGGTGCGCTCGACGGGCTGGCGATCGAGAATCTGCTCAGCCATCTCGCCTCGGCTGACGAGGATAGCGCGCAGAACGGACAGCAACTCGCGGCGTTTCGCGAGCTCAAAAGCCGGGTTCCTGCGCGCTGTTACAGTCTCGCCAACAGCGCCGGCATATGCCTGGGCGCCGACTATGGCTTCGACCTCACCCGCCCGGGGCTTGCACTTTACGGCGGCACCCCACGCCCCGAGGCGGCAGGGCATATCCGGCAGGTCGTCTTTCCCGAAGCGCGCGTCCTGCAGGTGCGCAGCGTCCGCGCCGGCGAGACGGTCGGCTATGGCGCGACCTGGACCGCGACGAAGAATGGCCGGGTCGCGGTCGCCAACATGGGTTATGCCGACGGCTATCTGCGCTGCCACACCGGCACTGGCGCGGCGAGCTGGCAGACGCAGCGCTTGCCGCTCGCCGGGCGCGTGTCGATGGACCTTGTCGCGTTCGATGCCAGCGATGCCGGCGCGATCGACGAGGGTGACTGGCTGACGCTCGACTATGCGCTCGCCGAAACCGCCGAGCGATGCGGGCTGTCGCAATATGAGTTGCTGACCGGCCTCGGGAAGCGCTGGGCGCGCGATTGGGTGGGTTAGGACAAGGGGCGACGGTTTTCCTGCCGATCGAGCCCACCGCAAAGTTTACGCTTCCGGAAGGCACACGAAAAAGGGCGGCAGATTGCTCTGCCGCCCTTTCGCATTCGAAGGTGTCAAACCTTAGAAGTTGCCGCGAAGGTTCATGAACACGCGGCGACCGAAATAGTCGTATTGCGAACCGAAGGCCGGTGCCTGACCGATCGCGCTGATACCAGCCTGAATGGTCGAAGCGCGCGGCGGCGCAGTATCGAAGATGTTCGCCACACCGAGCGTGATCTGGAACTTGTCTGCGATCTCGCGGGTAATCGACGCCGAATGGTAGAAGGTCGGCGACAGGCGCGTGTCCTGACAGTAACGACCGCCGGGACGGAAGATCGACGTGCGGCAAAGCGACGGATTGCCATCGGCATCGACCTGGGTGTCGAGCAGATCCTGCTTGTTCGATGTGCCGCCGATGACGTCCATGCCATAGAAGAGCGTCCACGGGCCCTTGGTCCACGACAGGTTGAAATCGCCGACCCACCGCGGGTCGCCGGCTTCGCCATTGTCGTTGACGACAAAGCCGTCGAACAGCGCGATGGTGTCCTTGATCTGCCAGGTCATCTGCGACAGGAACGTCAGCGAACCGAGATTGCCGAGATCCTGATCGAGCCGGATGGTAACGTCGATACCCTTGTTGCGTTGCTTATTGACGTTCACATAGGTGTCGAGAACCTGTGTGATGTTGTGGATATCCGGACCAGACGTCGAGCGGGTGATCAAGCCGCACAGCGGATCGTCGAGGCCGAATTCCGAATTATAGCAGCGATTGATGATGTTGCTCGCGCCGACGGTCGAAATTTCGTCGCGAATCTTGATGTCGAAATAATCTACTGCAAGATTGGCGCGCAGGCCGCTCCACAACACTCCGGACAGATCCGGCGTCAAAACGACGCTGACCGTCTTGGCTGTCGACGTCTCGGGCTTGAGAACCCCGATCCCGCCGCCGGAAACGATCGTGGCCGATCCCGTTGCCCCCTGGAAGTCCGTGGGCACGCCGGCCGCGACGCAATTATCATAGATGCGCTGGTTAATGGTTCCCTGTTCCAGTTTCGTGTCGATATCGATGCAGATGTCGATATCCTGCTGAGCAAGGAAGCCCGTCTGGTTCTCTAGGAAAAGTTCAAACAGTGCCGGCGCACGGAACGAGGTGCCCCAAGTGCCGCGGAAGCGCAGCCAATCGTTGACTTCCCAGTCGAGGCCGGCCTTCCAAGTGACGTCGCTGAAGCTGTCCTTGACCCCGTCGCGACGTGTCGCGGAGACGTCGGTGTAACGGCCGGCGCCTGACAGGGTCAAGCGCTGGATCAGCGGCGTGTTGTAGATCAGCGGAATCTGGATTTCGCCGAAAATTTCCTTCGAAATGGTCCGTCCGGCCGTGATGCCCGACGAGGTGCGGAGCGCCGCGTTGCCGGCCAGCGTGACTTCGCCCGGAACATCGCGAATTGCGTCGCGACGTATTTGTGCACCGAATGCAACGCCGACATCGCCGGCCGGGAGGGTCAGAAGGTTGCCCGAGACAGTGGCTTCGAGCGATTTCTGGGTGAACAGGGTGTTTCCGGTTTCCTTGCCCATCAGGAAGGCGCGTTCCTCGGGGGTGAAATCGCCGCGCAGAACCCGCGGGTCGGTCCAGTCGATGTCCATACACGGCTTGCCGGTAACCGGCGTGACCATGCCGACGCAGGAGCGGGTACGGAAATCCTGGGTGAAGCGGGCATCTTCGAAGATAACATCCTGCGTATAGTCGGCATCGGAGCGGCTATACTGACCGTAGATGTCCCAGTTCCATCCCGACAAAAAACCGCCGAAGTCGCCGCGGAAACCCAGGACGCCACGATAATAGTCGACGTCAGTGCTGAAATCCGATTTCACCAGAACGAGCGGGCGAAGCAGGAAATTGCCGCCGAATTCCTGGTTGAACGGATCGCCTGCATCGCCGACCACGCAATTGAAATCCGACGCCGTGCAGAAGGCGCCGGGGAAAGCGGGGTTGAGCGACAAGCCGCCAGTGTCCGGATTGACCGTCAACGAAGGAAGCAGTGAGTTGCCCGTGAACTGGAAGACGTTTAGTTGCTGAAAGCCGTTGTTGTACGACTTGCGGTTGTTGAACAGCAGTTCGGTGTAAACTTCGATATTGTCCGTGATCTCATATGAGGCGTCGATATAGCCCGTAATGCGCGACACCTTCGAAAAGACATCGGATATCTGTTCGAGCGGATCGTACTGGTTGAGCGCACCGGTCGAAGGGCCATCGAAGTTCAGGCCGTAGAAGTTGCTCGGCGCCGTGATCCCCGGAATGGAATTTAGCGGAACGCCGACCTGAGCATATTGGGGGCCGCCATATTGGCTGACAAAGAGCTGCTGGCCATTAGGTCCCTCGAGCGGGGCATCGCCAAAGATGTAGCCGAAGTCGTTGTTGGTCAGGATAACGTTGCCGAGCGTTCCGTTACATGCAGGCTTTCCGGTCCGGAAATCGACAATGTCGGCACGGCCGCCGTCCTCGAATGTCAGATATTCTTCCGAGCAGTTCAGGAACTTGCGGTCACGGCGACGCAGATTCTGCTGCTGGTAATAATCGACCGTCGCAAGGAAATGGCCGCGATCGAAACGCTTCCCGAACGTCAGGTTGACGTCGTAGATTTCGCCGCCGCCATGCTGCGGGACCGATGTGAAACCACTGATCTGGAAACCGTCGGCATTGTCTTTGGTCAGAATATTGACGACGCCCGCGACGGCGTCCGAACCGTAGATCGACGATGCGCCGGTCTTCAGGATTTCGACCTGGCGGACGATCGAGAGCGGCAGCACGTTAAGGTCGAACGAGGCGACCGCACCGCGGACGCCGGCGGGACCGGCGCGGCGGCCGTTCAGCAGCACCAGCGTGCGTTCGGCGCCGAGGCCGCGCAGCGAGATGGTCTGGGCATCGGCGCCGCCGTTGGTGACGAAGCCGTTCGAGATCGACGAGGTGATCTGGATCGAGCCGGCCGCGATCGGCGACGACTGGAGCAGGTCGGCGAGCTGGTTCTGACCCTGCTTCTGGCCGATGTCGGGGCTGATGACCTGGATCGGATCGGGGCTGTTGAATTCGCTCTTGCGGATGCGCGAGCCGGTGACGACGATCGCGTCGCCGCTGGTCGCATCGGAATCGCAGACGCCGTCATTGTTGGCGTCGGCGCAGGCGATGCTGTCGACCGTGTCTTGTGCGAAAACTGGTTGGCTGACGGAAATGGCCACTGCAAAGGCAGCGGCACCCCGAAGCAGGTGCGCTTTGAACATTGATGACTCCCCGGTTGCCCGTTCAAAAAACCAGATGAACGGCATGGGGTTTAGAAAGACCTAAAATTTCTGCGGCACAAGTCTTTGATGGCCAATTCCCGGGCCGCCAGTATCGAGAGTGAACGGATGTGCCATTTTGGCAACACCGCTCGCTCGTGCGGCACGTCTGTTCGAGTAATTTGCTTTCTTTACAACGATATGAATTGTGTGGCTGTGGTCACGGCGGCAATAAAAATGTCCAGAATGACGTTTCGATTGAAACGAAATTGCCAAAATCGGCATTCTGTCGCCTTTCGTTCCATTTTTTCCGGGAACGTCGGGAGCGTCGGCACGTCAAGAATGTCGACGGTCGGCGGCGGGCAGGCGACTCGGCTGCCATATTTCCATACCGAAGCCCTGCCGCGCATGTTGCGATGCATCATATATTGATGCTATTGCGCGCTTTGCACAATCAAAGTTCCGGCCGATGCATCTGAAACAGGGCATTCGCAACCGTCGGGGACATCAGGAGCGCGGGTCAGCATGGCGAGGTCGAAATCGACAGAAGAGGGCGACGTCGTCACGATCAAGAAATACGCCAACCGGCGCCTCTATGATACCGAGCGTAGCTGTTACATCACGCTGGAGGATCTCGGCACGATGGTTCGCGACGGCCGCGAGTTTCGCGTCGTCGATGCGAAAAGCGGCGACGACATCACGCACAATGTTCTGACCCAGATCATCATGGACGAAGAAACCCGCGGCGAGACGCTGTTGCCGGTCAACTTCTTGCGTCACCTGATCGGCATGTATGGCGACAAGATGCAGTCGATGGTGCCGCAATATCTGGAAGCGTCGATGACCGCCTTCCGCAAGAACCAGCAGGATGTCCGCTCGGCATTCGAGGGCGCGCTGGGTTCCAACCCGCTCGCCGAACTTACCCGGCGCAACATGGAAATGTTCCAGCAGGCGGCGGGGGCGTTCATGCCAGGCGCGGCTGGCAGCAAGGCCAAGGATGCCGAAATCGCGGCGCTCAAGGCCGAAGTCGCCGAGCTCAAGGCAGAGCTCGCCAAAAAGAAGTGAAGACGGGCATCACCCCGTCCCCCAACGACAGAAAACCGGAAAATCATGATCAAGCATGCGCTCAGCGTAACCCGGCAGGCCGACTTCGCGGCCTGGTATCAGGACGTCATTGCCGAAGCCGACCTCGCCGAGGAATCGGGGGTGCGCGGCTGCATGGTGATCAAGCCGTGGGGCTATGGCATCTGGGAACGCATCCAGACGATCATGGACGCGGGCATCAAGGACATGGGCGTCCAGAACTGCTATTTCCCGCTGTTCATTCCGCTGTCCTTCTTCGAGAAGGAAGCCGACCATGTCGACGGCTTCGCCAAGGAAATGGCGGTCGTCACGCACCACCGGCTGATCGGGGACGGCAAGGGCAAGCTGATCCCCGATCCCGACGCGAAGCTCGAAGAGCCGTTGATCGTCCGTCCGACCTCCGAAACCGTCATCGGCGCCGCGATGAGCCGCTGGGTCCAGTCGTGGCGCGACCTGCCGCTGCGCGTCAACCAGTGGGCCAATGTCGTGCGCTGGGAAATGCGCACCCGCATGTTCCTGCGCACCGCCGAATTCCTGTGGCAGGAAGGCCATAGCGCACACGACAGTAAGGAAGATGCGCTTGCCGAGACGATGCGCGCGCTCGAACTGTACCGCACCGTCGCCGAAGAAGCGCTCGCGCTGCCGGTGATTGCGGGGGAGAAGCCCGAGAACGAGCGCTTCCCCGGCGCCGCCGCGACCTATTCGATCGAAGCGATGATGCAGGACGGCAAGGCGCTGCAGGCGGGCACGTCGCACTATCTCGGCACCGGCTTCGCCGAGGCGGCAAACATCCGTTTCCAGGACAAGGACGGCGGTCACAGCCTGTGCCACACGGTGAGCTGGGGCTTCTCGACCCGCACGATCGGCGCGGTGATCATGACCCACGGCGACGACGACGGTCTCCGCTGTCCGCCGCGCATCGCGCCGCACCAGATCGTCATCGTGCCGATGCTGCGCGACAATGACGAGGATGCGGCGATCCTCGACTATTGCGCGTCGCTCGAAAAGGAACTCAAGGCGCTCGACGCGTTCCGCGAACCCGTGCGCGTGCTGCTCGACACCAATGCCAACAAGGCGCAGACCAAGCGCTGGGGCTGGGTCAAGAAGGGCGCGCCGATCATCCTCGAAATCGGCCCGCGCGACGTCGCCGGCGGCAATGTCGCGGTGATCCGCCGCGACCGCCTCTATAAGGACGACGGCAAGCTCAACAGTGCCTTCGTGCCGCGCGGCGAGTTTGTCGCGGCGGCTGTCGCGACGCTCGGAGAGATTCAGGACAATCTCTATGCCGAAGCGAAGGAACGGCTGCACGCCAACATCCGCCGCGACGTCACCGACCTTGCGGCGCATTACGCCGGCGACGACAAGTTCGCCGGCTGGGTCGAGGTGCAATGGTCGCGCCCGACCGGCGCCGTGCTCGACGGGATCGTCGAGCAGTTGAAGGCGCTGAAGCTGACAATGCGCAACACGCCGCTCGACGCGGTACCCGCTGACGGCGCCTGCTTCTTCACCGGCGAACCGGCGGTGGAACGCGTGCTGATCGGCCGGACCTATTGATCGCGCTGGTTAGCGCCGCCTGAACCCTGAAAGTCGTTCGCCGCCGGCCCTGTCTCTGATAGGCTGGCGGTGCAGAGGCTCGTTCGTCAGAGCTCGCCCGCTGGCCATGCCCGCGGCAGGTCGCTTGTCGCCTTCGATTCAGCAGGGGAACGATCATGATCATACGACAGATTACCGGTTCGGCCGCGATGGTGGCGCTCATCCTGGGCAGCACGGCGCCCGCATACGCCAAACCGCCTTCCGACGTCTCCGATCTCGTCGGGGCGCGTGCGCCCGGCGCCGAAACGCAGATGCAGGGCCGCGGCTACACGATGGCGAAATTCAAGGATGGCGCGCAATATTGGTGGAACAGCGGATCGCGCACTTGCGCGCGCGTTGTCGTCGCCAACGGCCGTTATGCGAGTGTCGACAAAACTGACGCGAGCGATTGCGGGCACAGCGACAGCGGCGGTTCGGGTGCCGGTGCGGCGATCGCCGGGGTCGCGGCGATCGGCCTGATCGCCGCGCTCGCCAGTCACAAGAAGAAGCATGGCAACGATCCCGGCGGCGATCACGACAGCGAATATGGCCGCGGGTACAACGACGGCCTCTATGGTGGCCAATATGACCGCAACGACAGCGAGGCCTATCACGACGGCTTCATGGCGGGCGAGACCGAGGCGTCGAACCGTCGCGCCGCCAATCGGCCCTATGCGCGCGGTGGTCCCGATGCGGCAAAGGCGGCGTGTGAGGCGCGCGGCGACCAGTATCAAAATGCCCCCGGCGGCAGCAGCGTGGCGGTGAGCCAGCGCGGCGACGGCTCGGGCAATTATGTCTTTACCATTGCGACCGGACATTATCGCTCGACCTGTACTGCCACGGCATCGGGGCAGGTACTCAACATTTCACCCTATTGATCCGCGCTTGGGGGTGACGGCTCGCCCGTTACCCCCTATCCGCGGAGGATGGCCCGCAAACAACACACCGGACTTCCTTCGCCCGAACAGATTCTGCGTTTTATCGAAGAGAGCAAGGATGCAGTCGGGAAGCGCGAGATCGCCAAGCATTTTGCGCTGCACGGTAACGAGAAGATCGCGCTGAAGGCTTTGCTCAAGGATATGACCGACGAGGGGCTCGTCGATCTCGCCCCCGGCCGCGCCTTTCACAAGCATGGCGGCCTCCCGCGCGTCACCGTACTGCGCGTCGCGGCGATCGAGGGCAGCATCGTCTGGGCGGTTCCCGATCGATGGGAGGCTGCCGGCCCGGCGCCGCGCCTCCGCGTGATGGAGCAGGGACGGAAGGGGGCGCTCGGGGTCGGCGACCGTATCCTTGCCCGCACCGAGGAACGTGGCAGCGGCCATGTCGCGCATCCGATGAAGCGGCTGCAGGCGAGCGCCGAAATGGTGATCGGTGTGCTCGTCGAGGATGTCGGCCCCGGCGGCAAGCCGATGATCTGGCTGCGCCCCGCCGACAAGCGCGCGCGCTACGACTTTGCCGTCGCCGACAAGGGCAATGCCGATATCGGCGATCTCGTCCGCGCCGAACTGACCGGGCGCGGGCCGGCGATCAAGGCGAAGGTCATCGACCGCATCGGCGACCCCTTCGCGCCGCGGTCGCTCAGCATGATCGCGATTGCGCGGCACGAGATACCGCATGTCTTCGGTCCCGAAACCCTCGCCGAGGCTGAAAAGGCGGCGAAGCTGCCGCTGACCCCCGACGGGCGCGAGGATCTGCGCGACCTGCCGATCGTCGCAATCGACCCCGTCGATGCGCGCGACCATGACGATGCCGTCTGGGCGGTCCCCGACGAGGACCCGGGCAACAAGGGCGGCTTTCGCGCCATCGTCGCGATCGCCGACGTCAGCTATTATGTCCGCCCCGACGGTGCGCTCGACCGCGAAGCGCGCCGACGCGGCAACAGCGTCTATTTTCCCGACCAGGTCGTCCCGATGCTGCCCGAAACGCTGTCGGCGGGGGTTTGTTCGCTGAAGGCCGGGGAGGATCGCGCGGCTATGGCGTGCCATCTCGTCATCGACAAGCACGGCAAGGTGACGTCATGGCGTTTCACGCGTGCGCTCGTCCGGCTGCGTGCCAACATTGCCTACGAACATGCGCAGGCGGCCTATGACGCCGACGAGCCCCGCGAGGGGTGGGATGCCGATGTCCTGCCGGCGCTCCGCAACCTCTGGGCAAGCTGGACGCTGCTCGCGAAAGCGCGCGCCGCGCGCGATCCGCTCGACCTCGAACTGCCCGAACGGCAGGTGATCCTCGACGAACAGGGCGGCATCGCCGAAATCCGCGTCCGCGACCGCCTCGACGCGCACCGGTTGATCGAGGATTATATGATCGCGGCCAATGTTGCGGCGGCAAAGGCGCTCGAGGCGAAGAAGTCGCCGGTGATGTATCGCATCCACGAGCCGCCGAGCCGCGAGAAGCTCGTCAGCCTGAAGGACTATCTCGAAACTTTCGAGCAGAGCTTCGCATTGGGGCAGGTGATTACGCCCGCCGTGTTCAACCGCCTGATTGACGGCTTTTCCGGGGACGACCGGCTGCCCGAGATCATGCAGGCGATTTTGCGCAGCCAGACGCAGGCCTATTATGGCCCCGCCAACGCCGGCCATTTCGGCCTTGCGCTCGGCAGCTACGCGCATTTCACCTCGCCGATCCGCCGCTACGCCGATCTGATCGTCCATCGCGCACTCGTTGACTCTTATCGCCTCGAAGTGCCCGGCAAGCCGAAGGATCTGCCCGCGCGCACCGGACTCGGCGACGAGGACGGCAAGGGGCTGTCGCGGATCGGCGAAGCGATCAGCGCGCTCGAACGCCGCGCGATGGAGGCCGAGCGCGAGACCGTCGACCGCTATGTCGCGGCCTATCTGGCGACCAAGACCGGCGAGATCGTGACGGCGCGGATCACCGGCGTCCAGCCCTTCGGCTTTTTCGCCACGGTCGACGGACTCGGCGGCGACGGTCTGGTTCCGGTGTCGACGCTGGGCAGCGAGCGCTTTTTCTATGACGAGGCGGCCCGGACGCTCGACAGCGAGCACGGGCGGGTGAGCTATACGGTCGGGCAGCGGCTCGATCTGCGGCTGCTCGATGCCAACCCGATCAGCGGCGCGTTGCGTTTCGAACTGCCCGATGCGCCCGAGGGCGGTTTCCGCAACCGGCCGCCGCGGCGCGACGGGGTGAAGAAGGCCGGGAAGCATATGGTCGGCAAGCGCGGGCGTCCGGCGAATATCAAGCACAAGGGACGGAAGCGCTGAATCCGTCGCCGTCGCCCCCGCCTTCGCGGGGCGACGTGTCAGTCCCCCGCCAGTTCCCGCAACAACACCGCACTTTCCGCGTCGGCCGGAAAGAAGGCTTCGATCGCCAGTTCCGACAGGGTGATGTCGACCGGCGTACCGAAGATCGTCACCGTCGAGACGAACGAGATACGCCCCGCTGCCGTTTCCAGCACCAGCGGCACCGCGATGCTGCTCACCGGCCCGGCGGCATTGTCGTTGGCCTCGACCGCATAGCCCGCAATCTCGTCGCGCAGCGACGCCAGCGCCGGATCGGCACTCGCTTCGATCTGCAGGTCGAGCCGGTGCAGGATATGAGCGCGCCACATCGCATAATTGGCGATCTGCGGTGCCAGCCCGTCCGGATGGAGCGCGAGGCGCAGCACATTGACCGGCGGCGCCAGCAGGGCGGGGGAAACCTGCCCGATCAGGATGGCGACCGCGGCGTTCGCCGCGACCATGTTCCAGTGCCGGTCGACCGCGAGCGCCGGATAGGGCTCGTGTCCTTTCAGTACATGTTCGACGATCGCGCGCATCCCCGCCATCTCGCTGCTATCGAGCGGACGTTCCTGAAAATCGGGCGCATAGCCCGCTGCGAGGAGCAGGGCGTTGCGCGCCCGGTGCGGCACCTCGAGGCAGTCGGCGATCCGCCCGAGCATCTGGGCGCTCGGTTTCGATCGCCCGGTTTCGATGAAGCTCAAGTGCCGCGTCGAGATTTCGGTATCGAGCGCGAGGTCCATCTGGCTCATCCGGCGGCGCGTGCGCCATTCGCGAAGCTGTTCGCCCAGCGGTGCAACCTGCATCATCGTCTCCTTTGCCGGCAAAGCTATACCCCGGCCTTCCTGCTTTCCATTACCTCGCGCGTAATCGACGTCATTCACTTTGCGGTCCAATTGGTCGGGGTCGAAAGGAGAACCATCATGTCGATCCCCAATCTCAAGACCATCCTCGTCGCCGATGCCGTCACCTGCACGGGCGTTTTCGCCATCGGCCTTCTCGCCGCCGTCCCGGTCGGGGCCTTGTTCGGCCTGCCCGCGAACATGGTTGCGATCGGCGGCTGGATCTGTCTCGCCGCCGCGATTGCGATGATCGCCGCTGTGCTTCAGAAGCTGCCGAGCCCGGCGCTGGTCAGGTTGATCGTGTTCGGCAATCTCGGCTGGGTCGCCGCCAGTCTCGCGGTCGTCGCGGCCTTTGCGGCTCAGATGACCGGCATCGGTATTGCGGTCGTCGTCGCGCAGGCGATTGGCGTGCTAGGGTTCGCGATCCTCGAGGTCAAGGCCGTGGCGCTGCCCCGCGCCGTTACCGTCTAGCTCAGCGCATCGAGGCGGCTGATGTCGATGCCGCCCGGGACCAGCATCACCGGACAGGGAAGCGTGCCCGCATCCTGTCCGGTGAAATGCGCGACCAAGGGGCCCGGGGCGCCCGACGCCGCGGTCGCGAGCACCAGTGCCGCAATCTCGTCGTTCGCGCCGATCACCTCGCGCACCACCTCGGCGGGCTTGCCCGATTTGACCATGATCTGCGGCGTGACATTCGCTTCCTGCACCACCGCGTCGGCGGCGGTCGCGACCAGTTCCTCGGCATGTTCGCGGGCCTCGGCCTCGATCGTCGCCTGGACGCCGCCGAATGCCACGAAGTCCTGCGGGGCGACGATGGCGAGCACCATCACGCCGCCGCCCGTCCGCGCCGCACGCCGGGCCGCAAAGCGCAGCGCCAGCGTCGCTTCGGGGCTGTCGTCGATCACCACCAGATACGTCCGCATCGCCCCGACCCCTCGTTATGCTTTTGCGGCGCGAGATTGCTTCACATTCGTATGAAAGGCAAGTTCGGCCGCTGGACCTTGACCGGCGCAATGCTTATGGCGAGGAACAATCCGTAGCGGCAGGCATGCCCTGCAAGACTCACGCCTGAAGATCGAGGACAAAAGCGACGATGCCGATCGAACTCAAAATGCCCGCCCTTTCGCCGACGATGGAGGAGGGGACCCTTGCCAAATGGCTGGTGAAGGAAGGGGATGAGGTAAAATCGGGCGACCTGCTCGCCGAGATCGAAACCGACAAGGCGACGATGGAGTTCGAAGCGGTCGACGAAGGCGTGATCAGCCAGATTCTCGTCGCCGAGGGCACCGACAATGTGAAGGTCGGTACGGTGATCGCCGTGATCGCGGGCGAGGGCGAAGATGCGGGCAGCGCGAAGGCCGCACCGGCGGCGGCTCCTGCACCTGCCGCTGAACCCAAAGCCGAAGCGCCCGCATCGGCGGCCGCGCCTGCACCTGCCGCCGCGCCCGCGCCGAGTCCGGCACCTGCGCCGGCTGCTGCGGCCCCCGTAGCATCGGGTGACCGCATCAAGGCGAGCCCACTCGCGAAGCGCCTTGCCGCCGAGCAGGGCATCGACCTCAAGGCGCTGACCGGCACCGGTCCCGGCGGCCGCATCGTCAAGGCCGACCTTGCGGGCGCTCCTGCAGGCGCCGCTGCACCCGCCGCCGCGTCGGCTCCTGCTGCCGCGGCTCCGGCAGCAGCCGCCGCACCCGCTGCTGCAGGCCCGATTCCCGACTTCGGCATCCCGCACGAGGACGAGAAGCTCAGCGGCATGCGCAAGACGATCGCGCGCCGCCTGACCGAATCGATGCAGCAATCGCCGCACATCTATCTGACCGTCGACATCCGCCTCGACGCGCTGCTCAAGCTGCGCGGCGAACTCAACGCCAGCCTCGAAAGCCGCGGCGTCAAGCTCAGCGTCAACGACATGCTGATCAAGGCGCTGGCGGTCGCGCTCGAGCGTGTTCCGGCGTGCAATGTCAGCTTCGGCGGTGACGTGATGCGCCAGTACAAGCGCGCCGACATCTCGGTCGCGGTCAGCATCCCCGGCGGCCTGATCACCCCGATCATCGTCGATGCCGGGGGCAAGTCGATGTCGAAGATTTCGACCGAAATGTCCGAACTTGCGGCGAAGGCGAAGGAAGGCAAGCTGCAGCCCAACGAATATCAGGGCGGCACCGCCAGCATCTCCAACATGGGGATGATGGGGATCAAGCAGTTCACCGCGGTGATCAACCCGCCGCAGGCGATGATCATGGCGATCGGCGCGGGCGAGAAGCGCCCTTACATTGTCGACGATGCCCTGTCGGTCGCAACCGTGATGACCGCGACGGGCAGCTTCGACCACCGCGCGATCGACGGCGCCGACGGCGCGCTGCTGATGAAGACCTTCAAGGAGCTGGTGGAGCGTCCTCTGGGGCTGGTGGCTTAGAACGCCAATGAATTGGGACGCTGCGTCTGTAGGTGTCGCTCTTGCAACTTTTGCACTGGGCCAGTTCTTTAGTTGGTGGGGCGGACGTAGATCAGCAGTGGTTTACACCCATCATTCTCTTTCCGCTCCTCTCGGCGGAATCGCAGAATTTGTTCATGAAACGCTTGGGAAGCGCTACGAAAACCATATCTACGCAGATCAATTTGAATTTGAAAACAAGGGTCGTCACATATCTGATTTTTCGGTCAGAATTAAGAAAAAGAACATTCTATCTTATAATTTATCTAAAACCTCATCTATAGATGAAGATGATATTGAAATAAAAGAAAATCAAAAGGGGAATATGATTATATCTATTCCAGACCTTCCTGCCGGAGAAAAGGTTTCTATAGATATTTTTAGCTTCTCTTATTCTGGGTCCTATGATGCGCTAGCTGGTGGTTCCTCAAAGTTTGTTTTAAAAGAGATCGGAGACTATAGAGCGCGTCGCGTGGGATTCATGATTGGATCTATTGCCGCGGCAACGGTAGCTTTTTTTGCTTTCCGATTTGCTGTTGGTGGATGAGGCGTGATGAGAGGCCAATCTAAGCCTTTTGAATAATAGTTGGCTTGCGCCACGTCGCGCTGAAGCTCGATCCAGCCATGCCGATCGACAGGCCGAACGGGCGGGTCAGGCTGGCCAGTGCGCGGGCGAGGCGCAGCTTGGCGGACGACTGACCCATCGCGGTGCGGGCGCGGCACCAGCTTTGCCCGCGGTCTGCCAGATCGACGTTCGTATAGCGGCGGAACGCGCAGAGGATCGGCAGCGGATTGACGCCGCGCTGCATCGGTTCACGGCGTAGCAGCCAGCGGTCGACCGCCCGCGGCCAGTAATTGACCAGCCAGCGCCCCGAATGCACCTCGCGCGGTGCAAGGCGGCTGGCGGTGCCGGACACGATGATGAGGCCACCGGGTTTCAGCACCCGGTCGATCTCGGCGAGCACCGCCGGCAGATGGTCGGGTGCGACATATTCGAGCACGCTGATGCACAGGATGATGTCGAAGCTCGCGTCGGCGAAGGGCAGGCGGCGCGTGTCGGGGAGGTGGCGCAGGTCGATGCGGTCGGCGACGCCGTAGCGCGCGCAGTTCAGCCGCGCGAGCGCGACGGCGCCGGGGTCGACATCGATGGCGGTGACGCTGGCGCCGAGCGTCGCGGCGACGATCGAACTGGCCGCATAATTGCACCCGAACTCGAGCAGCGCGGCGCCGTCGATATCACCCGCATAGGCTTCGATCAGGTGCCGGACGCCCTGCCATTCGACGTCGACATAGCCGCCGACCCAGCGGTCGTCGGGATCGAGGCCCATCTGTCCGGCCTGCGCGCGAAACTGCGCGTCCATCGCCTTGTCGACGACGGCAGGCGCATCGGGGGTGGAGCGGCGCGCGGGGGAATAGCTAGGGATCGGTTGCATGGTCCTGAACGCGGCTCTAAGCGAAACGCGTGAAGCCATCCTTAACCGGTCTGAAACAATAGCTTGCCGTAGCGGTCGGCCCGGCTCTCCGATTTGCGGTGGCGTCCTTGCCGCTCGCCGGTCTAAAGGGTGTCGAGCTTTCACCGATCAGGCAAAAAGGGATGCCCGAATGGCCAATAGTTACGACCTCATCGTCCTCGGTTCGGGCCCCGGCGGCTATGTCGCCGCGATCCGCGCCGCGCAATTGGGGCTGAAGACCGCGATCGTCGAGCGCGAACTGCTCGGCGGCATCTGCCTCAACTGGGGCTGCATCCCGACCAAGGCGCTGCTGCGCTCGGCCGAAATCTATCATTATATGCAGCATGCCGGTGATTACGGGCTGAAGGCAGCGGAGATCAGCGCCGATATCGACGCGGTCGTGAAACGGTCGCGCGGAGTCGCCAAGCAGCTCAATCAGGGCGTCACGCACCTGATGAAGAAGCACAAGATCACCGTTCATATGGGCACCGGCAAGCTGGCGGCGCCGGGCACGCTCGAAGTGACGGGCGAGAAGGGCAGCGAGACGCTGACCGCGAAGAACATCATCGTCGCGACCGGTGCCCGCGCCCGCGACCTGCCGTTCGCTCCCGCCGACGGCAAGCGCATCTGGACCTATCGCCACGCGCTCGTCCCGCCCGAAATGCCCAAGAAGCTGCTGGTCATCGGATCGGGCGCGATCGGGATCGAATTTGCGAGCTTCTACAAGGATATGGGCGCCGAGGTTACGGTCGTCGAAATGCTCGACCGCCTCGTGCCGGTCGAGGACGCCGATGTCTCGGCCTTCCTCGAAAAGGCACTCAAGAAGCAGGGCATGACGATCCACACCGGCGCGGGGGTCGAGGAGCTGAAGGCGACCGCGAACGGCGTCTCGGCGAAGATCAAGGGCAAGGACGGCAAGGTCGAAAGCGCCGAATTCAGCCATGCGATCGTCGCCATCGGCATCGTCCCGAACACCGAGAATATCGGGCTCGAAGCATTGGGCGTGAAGACGACCAAGGGCCATATCGACACCGACGCGATGTGCCGCACCAACGTCCCCGGCCTGTGGGCGATCGGCGACGTCACCGCGCCGCCGTGGCTCGCGCACAAGGCGATGCACGAATCGATCATCGCGGTCGAGGCGATCGCGGGTAACCACCCGCACGCGATGGACGTCCGCAACATTCCGGGCTGTACCTATTGCCGTCCGCAGATCGCCAGCGTCGGCCTGACCGAGGCGAAGGCGAAGGAACTCGGCTACGAGGTCAAGGCCGGAACCTTCCCCTTCATCGGCAACGGCAAGGCGATTGCGCTCGGCGAGGCGGAGGGTTTCACCAAGACCGTGTTCGACGCGAAAACCGGCGAACTGCTCGGCGCCCATATGATCGGCGCCGAGGTCACCGAGCTGATCCAGGGTTATACGATCGGCAAGACCGCCGAGCTGGTCGAGGATGATTTCATCGGCACCGTCTTCCCGCACCCGACGCTCAGCGAAACGATGCACGAGGGCGTGCTCGCGGCATTCGGGCGGCCGCTGCATATCTGAGGCCGTGCTGGCGGATAGAAGTTGAACCCGTCGATCCTGCATTTCTCGCGCTGGGGCAATGTCTTCAAGGCATTGTTCTTCGCGGGATTTGCGGCGCTGGCGTTCCTCTTCGCCGTCCTGCTCCATCGTGAGGCGGACGCGCCGCCGCAACGGGTTGCCTTGCCCGATATCGATCTGCCCGCACCGGCGCCGCACCGCGATCCGCTGGCGCCGGTCAAGATTCCCTTCCTTGTCGTCGCCGGCTGTGTCTGCCTCTTTTATGCCGGACGCCATGGCATGCGGGCGATAGCACGGCAGGTCGCGGTGAGGATCGTCGACGGGCAACTCCACTTCCATCGAAGCTACACCTCCGTGCCTCCGGTTCTGCCGATTGCGGATGTCGCGGAGGCGCTGTTCGACCGCGCCGACCGTCTGCCGGGCGAGGGCGACCGCGCGGCGCGGCTCGGTGCCCGGCTGCGCCACGGTCTCTACCTCCGCTATCGCACGCAAGGCGCGGAAGGCGAGCTGCGACTGGTCGACAATGATTTCGACGGCGGCACCGAACAACTGCGCCGTTTTGCCGCGCATCTGGAGGCATGGCGCCAGTCGGCGGCGCGCACCGCCTATCGCGACTGATTGCGACAGCGGCGAAGCTTTGCCAGAAGGCTTGGCATGACGTTTCTATCGGACCGGCCTGCTTCGCCTTTTCTTGCCCGCGCGCTGTTGATCATCCTGTTGCTCTTCGCCGTGCTCAGCGGCGTCGTGATGGCGGGCTTTGCAGATGACCTCGACCGCCAAATCGGGGCGTCGCTGGCGCTCTCCGCGGACACCTCGTCGTCTCGGCTGATCACGGCCATGCAATGGATCAGCTTCGTCGGCGGCGGAACGCCGCGATGGATCATCGTGATCCTGCTCTGCGGGCTCGTCTGGCGCTGGTGCGGACTACGCTGTGCGACTGCGCTCGCCGGGGCGTCGCTGCTGTCGAACCTTGCTTCCAGTTTGCTGAAGATCGCTTTCGGCCGCGCCCGGCCCGACCTCGTCGAGCATCTCGACCATGTGTCGAGCGCCTCCTATCCCAGCGGCCATGCGACGAATGCGGCGGTCGTCTACCTGCTCCTCGCCTGGCTGACACCACCGCGCTGGCGGCCTTATGCGTGGACGCTCGCCGGGACGATGATCGTCCTCAACGGCTTCTCGCGCATGACGCTCGGCGTCCATTGGGCGAGCGACATCGTCGGCGGGACGCTGCTCGGTGCGGCCTTTGCGTTGCTGGGGGCGTGGTGGGCCGGTGCGCATAACGCGTCGCCGCCACTAAGGGATTTGTAAGCTCTCGCTGCTAATATTCGCCCGTGGGAAACGGGGGCAGGATTATGTCGCTTGGGAAAATTATCGGGGTGATCGGCGGGCTGCTGCCGCTTGTCTATATCGGATATATGCTGCGTCACTTCATCGGCGTTGGCGGCGGCACGGCCGAAGGCATTGCGTGGATCGGCCTCGGCCCGACGGTGATCGGCCTGTCGATCGTCGGAATCCTGTTCGCCTTGCCGTTGATCGTCAAGCTGATCCGCGCGGGATCGGGCCTCAATCGCGTGCCCGGTGCCGCCAACCTGAAACCCGGCGAGGTGTCGTCGCCCGAAACGATCGAGTTCGACGCCGATGCCGCCTTTGCCAACTATATGCGCGGGCGCGAAGCGTCGGGCGGGGCGCCCCCGGTCGTCGAGCCGTTGCCGTCCGATCCGGCGCCGATCGCACCGCGTCCCGGCGGTTTCGGACGAAAGATCGTCTGACCCGATTTTTGGGCTGTCCTATTCAGTCCTGTTTTGCCATCCAGTTTCCCGGATAACGAAAACGGGTTGGGGGCAAATATGCAATCGCGTGTGAAGTTCGGCAGTTTTCTGCGGAGAATCGCTTTTCGCGGCGTCGCGCTTTTCGCCCTGTCGGCGGCACCTGCCGGAGCGCAGGAGGCGGAGGGCCAGACGGTCATCACCGCCGCGCGCTATATCGACGTGCTGACCGGCAAGACGGTCGACTATCCCGCCATCTTCGTTGGCGCCGACGGGCGTATCACCGGCATCGCCGATGCGCGGACAGTGCGTTGGGGTGCGAACGTCAAGCATGTCGACCTTGGCAACCGGACGCTGCTTCCCGGGCTCATCGACATGCATGTCCATCTCGACGGTCCCGCCGACATCGGCGGCTATCGCGGGCTCGAATTCACCGACAGCTTCTGGGGCATGACCGCAGTCAAGAATGCGAACGACATGCTTGGCGCGGGCTTTACCACGGTGCGCAACGTCGGGTCGGACAATCGCAACGACATCGGGCTCAAACAGGCGATCGATGCCGGCTATGCGACGGGACCGCGGATCGTTCCCGCAGGCTATGCGCTCGGCGCGACCGGCGGGCATTGCGACAGCACTTTCCTGCCGCCCAGCCTCGAGAAAAAGGACGGCAAGGAAGAAGGGATCGGCGATACGCCCGACGAACTGCGCTATCAGGTGCGTCGCCAGCGCAAATTTGGCACCGAGGTGATCAAGGTCTGCGCGACCGGCGGCGTCTTCTCGCGCAACACCGAACCCGGCCAGTTGCAGGTATCCGAAAAGGAACTCGCCGCCATCGCCGACGAGGCGCATCAGTGGGGGCTGCGCGTCGCGGCGCATGCGCATGGCGCGGCGGGCATTCGTGCCGCGATTGCCGCGGGAATCGACACGATCGAGCATGTCAGCCTGGTCGACGACGAAGGCATCCGCATGGCGCTCGCGCGCAAGCAGCCGGTGTGGTTCTCGATGGATATCTACAACACCGAATATACGCAGGCCGAGGGCGCGAAGAACGGCGTGCTCGAGGATAATCTGCGCAAGGACCGTGAGATTGCGCAGATCCAGCGCGACAATTTCCGCAAGGCGCACCGCGCGGGGGTGCGGATGGTGTTCGGCTCCGACGCCGGGGTGATGCCGCACGGCGAGGTCGGCAAGCAGTTCCGCGTTATGACCGAGTACGGGATGACGCCACTGGAAGCGATCCAGGCCGCGACGCGCAACGCGGCGCAGGCGCTGGGACGCGAGAGCGACGTGGGTGCGATCGCGGTCGGCCACTATGCCGATATCGTCGCGGTCGACGGCGATCCGCTGACCAATGTGCGCGAGCTCGAAAGCGTCGATGCGGTGGTCAAGGGCGGGGTGCTGGTGAAGGGCGGCTAGGCGCCGCGCTTTCAGTAGATCACCAGCTTGTCGACCATCGCCTCGTGCATTTCGGGGGTCAGGTTGAGCACCGCCTCGGCATAGGTCGCAACATCGCCATGGTCGCGGCGGATCGTCGCCAACGCCGCGTCGAGGAAGGCGGGATTGACCGACATCAGCGTGCGGATCGCATCGTCGTGGATCTCGCCGCCGTAGCGCGCCCGGATCTGCGATGCGCCCTGGGCGATACGCTCGTCGATCTTTCCGGCGCTGTTGGTGAGCAGATAGTCCTGCATCAGATCGTCCTCATGGACGCCGAGCAGCCGGTGGACGACCGCGACGGCCAGCCCGGTGCGGTCCTTGCCCGCGACGCAGTGGACGAGGCTGGGGGCATCATATTCCGACAAAGCGGCAAGATAGAGCCGCAGCGTCGCTACGAGGGCCGGGCGATACGGCATGCCGGCATAGGTATCGATCATGCGGGCCCGCGCCGTCTCATTGTCGATCGCGCCGCCTGCTGCTTGCAGGTGCGGTGCCAAGCCTGCGGTCTGCCCGCCCGCGAACAGCACGCGCGCCGAGAAATTCTCGCTGCGCCGGCACGGGTGGACCTCGCGCTCATCGTCGCCGCGCAGGTCGACGATCGTCTCCAGCCCCAGCGCGTCGACCGCCGCAAGATCCTCGGGCGTCGCTTCGACATGGTGCGCCGAGCGCCACAATATGCCGCCCCGCAGCCGTCCGCCGCCTTCGACGGCATAGCCGCCATAGTCGCGGAAATTGTGGATACCCGAAAGCGGCAGGACGCGTTCGGCAAGCATGGTCATTCTCCCGTAAAAACCGGCGGCCGCTTTTCGACAAAGGCGTTGATCGCCTCGCGATTGTCGGCGGTTTCGTGCACGATCGCCTGATAGGCGGCGCTTATTTCGAGGATGTCGCTCATCCGGCTGTGCTGCGCTTCGCGAAGCAACCGCTTGGTGAGCCGGAGCGCGCGCGGCGGGTTGCACACGATGCGTTCGGCGATGGCGATGGCGCGGTCCAGCAACTCCTCGTCGGGGACGACATCCGTCACCAGACCATATTCCTTTGCCTGCACGGCGTCAAAGCGGTCGCCGGTGAGGAACAGTTCGGCGGCGCGCGGATAGCCGAGGACTTTCTGGAGCAGCCATGCGCCGCCATCACCCGGTACAATCCCGACCTTGATGAAGCTGCACGCGAATTTCGCGCTCTCGGCGGCAATACGGATATCGCAGGTGCAGGCGAGGTCGCAGCCGAGGCCGATGGCGTGGCCGTTGACCGCCGCGATCATCGGGATTTCGCAATCCATCAGGGCGCGGATCACCGCCTGCACACCCTTGCGGTAGTTGCTGCGCGTCGAATCGGGCTGGTCGAGAACGCCGATGCCGGTGCGGTCCTGCATGCCCTTGAGGTTGCCGCCGGCGCTGAACGCCTTGCCGCTGCCGGTGAGGATGATCGCGCTGACGCTGCGGTCGTCGCCGAGGGTGCGGAGCGTGTCGATGATGTCCTGGCAATCCTCATGGCTGCCGATCGCGTTCATGCTCTCGGGCTTGATCATCGTCAGGATCGCGATCTTGCCCCGCCGCTCGACACTCAGAAACTCGCCCATATCTAAAATTCCTTTGCAGTTCGGGAAAGCTATTGCATGGCCAGCGGGACATGCAAGGCTTTGCGCTCTATCCCTTCGATCCGCCCGGCGACATATCGGCACTACGCGCCGATTTGCGGGCGTGGCTCACCGACCACCAGCCGCAGGGCGACATCGTGAAACGCGCCAATTGCTGGGCGAGCTTCGACGCCGGTTTCAGCCGCGCCTTGGGGGCGGCGGGTTACATCGGAATGACGCTGCCGGCGCGCTACGGCGGCGGCGACCGCCACCCGCTCGAACGCTATGTGGTGATCGAGGAGTTGCTCGCGGCGGGCGCCCCGGTCGGCGCGCACTGGATCGCCGACCGGCAAACGGGGCCGCTGATCCTGCGCTATGGCAGCGAAGAACAGCGGCAACGCTATCTGCCGGGAATCGCGAAGGGCGAACTTTATGCCTGCATCGGCCTGTCCGAACCCGGCGCCGGGTCCGACCTTGCCGCGGTACGGACGAGCGCGCGCGAAACGGCCGACGGCTGGCGGATCAACGGACAGAAAATCTGGACGACGGGCGCGCATCTGTCGCACGTCATCCTCGCGCTCGTCCGCACCGAGGAAGGCAGCGAACGCAACGCCGGGTTGAGCCAGTTGCTCGTCGACCTCGACACGCCCGGGATCACCATCCGCCCGATCATCGACATGGCGGGGAATCACGACTTCAACGAAATCTTCTTCGACGATGTGCTCGTTCCGCATGGCGCGTTGATCGGGACGCGCGGGGAAGGGTGGAAGCAGGTCACCGCCGAGCTCGGCCTCGAACGATCGGGTCCCGAGCGCTATCTGTCGAGCCATGCGCTGCTGGCCGCGCTGATCGATTCGGCAGGCAGCGACCCCGATCCGGCGGTTGCGGCGCTGATCGGCGAACTGACCGCCGAAATGTGGACGCTGCGCCAGCTTTCGATGTCGACCGCCGCGAAACTTGCGGCGGGTGAGGACCCGATGGTCGAGGCTTCTGTGGTCAAGGAACTCGGCAATGCGTTCGAACAGGATATGCCGCGCCGGGTGCAGGCGGTGATCGATTGCGGGTGGGACGATGACGCCGACCTGGCGCGGCTGCTGCGCGCGCTGCTCATCGCGTCGCCGAGCTTCTCGCTCCGCGGCGGGACGCGCGAGGTGATCCGCGGGATCATCGCACGCGGATTGGGCCTGCGATGAGCGGCGCCCGCGACATGCTGTGCGATACGGCAAGTGCCGTGTTCGCCGAGGCCGCCAGCGCGGGGATCGCGCCCGTCGAAGAAGCGGGCTTTGCCCTGTTGCTGGTGCCCGAGGCCGATGGCGGGTTCGGCGGCGACTGGGGCGATCTGAACGCGGTTTTGCGGATCGCGGGCGTGGCCGTGCCCGACCTGCCCGTCGCGCCTCTGATCCTGTCGGGATTGGGCGAGGTCGATCCTGCGTTGCACGCCGCTGCGACCGTCAGCCTGATGGCGGGTGCGATGGGGCAGGCGCTCGACCTGTCGATCGAGCATGTCAACACACGGCAGCAATTCGGCCGCCCGCTCGGCAAGTTCCAGGCGGTGCAGCAATCGCTCGCGGTGATGGCGTGCGAGGTGCGCGCGGTGGATGCGGCGGCAGCGGCGATGGCCAAGCGACTCGATGCCGTGCACTTCGATGCCGAGGCTGCCGGTTTCGAGATTGCTGCCGCCAAACTACGCGCCAACCGCGCGGTCGGGGTGGTCACCGCGGTCGCGCATCAGGTGCATGGCGCGATCGGCTTTACCCGCGAATATGATCTGCACCGCGTGACCATCCCGCTGATGCGCTGGCGCGGCGAGCATGGCAACGACGCGCATTGGGCGCAGCGACTGGGGCGTCAGGTTGCCGGTTTCGGCGGGCGCGGCCTGTGGGAAGCGATGACCGCGCGCGCCGATTGAGCCTTCAGCGTACCGCGCCGCCGCCGCGGAGCGCCGCGATCTTGTCCGCGTCATAGCCGAGCCCGGCGAGCACCGCATCGCCGTCGCCGCCGACCGCCGGCGCCTGCCGTGGTGTGTCGTTGACCGTCGCCGAATAGCGCGGCGCCGGGGCGGGATGCGGGACGCCTGCCACCTCGACGAAGGTCTTGCGCTCGACATTGTGCGGGTGGTGCGGGGCTTCGCTGAGCGACAGGACCGGCGCGAAGCAGACGTCGGTCATTTCCATCAGCTCGCACCATTCGTCGCGCGTCTTCGTCGCGAACAGCGCGGCGACCTTTGCTTTTTTCGCAGGCCAGTTTTCCTGATCGTCCTGCACATCGAAATCGGGATCGGCATCGAGCCCGGTCTTGGCGCGGAGCAGGGCATAGAATTGCGGCTCGATCGAGCCGATCGAGATGAACTTGCCGTCGCTGCACGTATAGGTGTCGTAATAGGGCGCGCCGCCGTCGAGGCGGTTCACGCCGGCTTCGTCCTTGATCATGCCCGCGCCATGAAACCACCAGCTCATCCCCGCGAGCAGCGCCGAACCGTCGGTCATCGCGCAGTCGATCACCTGACCCTGACCGGTCTTTGCGGCGTGCAGCAGCGCGCTCGACATGCCGAACGCCAGCATCATGCCGCCACCGCCGAAGTCGCCGACATAATTGACCGGCGGAACAGGCTTCTGGCCAGCGAGGCCGACGGTGTGGAGGACGCCCGACAGCGAGATATAGTTGATGTCGTGGCCCGCGGCCTGCGCATAGGGGCCGAACTGGCCCCAGCCGGTCATGCGGCCGTAGACGAGTTTCGGATTGTCGCCGAGCAGCACATCGGGACCGAGGCCGAGGCGTTCCATCACGCCGGGGCGATAGCCCTCGATAATTCCGTCGGCACTTTTGCAGAGGTCGCGGGCGATCTGGACGGCTTCGGGGTTCTTCATGTCGAGCGCGATCGAGGTGCGATTGCGCGACAGCGGATCGCGCGGGTCCATGAAGCCGCCGGGGCGGTCGATGCGGATGACTTCGGCGCCATGATCGGCGAGCATCATGCCGCAGAAAGGGCCGGGACCGATGCCGGCGAATTCGATGATACGGATACCCTGAAGCGGACCTGCCATGTCTTTCTTCTCCCAATATGTCCCCTTGGCCATGCCGTTGCGAAAGGGGCAGCGCAAGGGCCAAGCGCCCTGCGCGGAATAGGATTTCTTTGCCGGCGGGATAGGGCGCTGGCCGTCGGAAATGCTGAGGCGTCGAATGTTGCACTAATGTGCCAGCGAACATCAAATTGTTGTCAAAATGTCAGACTTCCGCAATCTGCCTGTCACGTCGTGAGCGTATCGCGCCGTCATGGAACGGGCATCCATCGCACTCGACCGCCGCGGCTTCGCCAAGGGGCTGATGGCCACCGCTTTCGCCGGGCTGGCGCTCCATAGCCGCCATGTCTCCGCCGCGATCCTCGCCGACGTCAACCGCTTCGGCGCGCCGGTTTCCGACCCTGCCCGCATCCTCGACCTGCCGCCCGGTTTTTCCTACAAGATCGTTTCGCAGTTCGGCCAGACGATGAGCGACGGACGCCGGGTGCCCAACAGTGCCGACGGCATGGGCTGCACGGCGCTGCCCGACGGGCGGCTGTGCCTGATGCGCAACCATGAACTGGGCGCCGACGAGCTCAAGCACGGCGCCTGCCCGGTGGGCACCGCGGGCGATGCGGCGGCGTTCGATTGCTACCGCATCGGCAGCCGCGAAGCCTTGCCGGGCGGCGTTTCGACGATCATCCTCGATCCCGCCAGCCTTGCGGTCGAGGAGCAATATCTCTCGCTCGTCGGCACCATCTACAATTGCGCGGGCGGCATCACGCCGTGGGGCACCTGGCTGAGCTGCGAGGAAGATGTTTCGCGCGGCGGCGGGCTTCACAAGGAAGACCATGGCTGGGTGTTCGAGATTCCCGTCGCGCCCGGCGGGCTGGTCAGCGCCGAACCGATCAAGGCGATGGGGCGCTTCAACCATGAGGCCGCCGTCGTCGATCCGCGGAGCGGCGCGGTCTATATGACCGAGGACCGGCAGGACAGCCTCTTCTATCGCTTCCTGCCTGCGGTGCCGGGTCAGCTCAGCAAAGGCGGTCGGTTGCAGGCGCTGGCTTTGGCCGATCCGGCGCTTGCGGACACGCGCAACTGGACGCGGCGCACGCTGGCGAGCGGCGGCTGGCACGATGCACGCTGGATCGACCTCGACGATGTCGAAAGCCCCAAGGACGACCTCCGCAAGCGCGGGGCGGGGGCCGGCGCGACGGTCTTCGCGCGCGGCGAGGGCATCCATGGCGGCGATGGCGAGATTTATTTCACTTGCACATCGGGCGGTCCGGCGCGGCGGGGGCAGATCATGCGCTATCGCCCGTCGCCCGCCGAAGGCACGGCGGCCGAGGCGGCGCAGCCGGGACAATTACAATTGTTCGTCGAAACGACCGATCCCGAACATTTCAGCTTCGGCGACAATCTCAGCGTCGCGCCCAATGGCGACCTGATGGTGTGCGAGGACCGGCGCGGCAGCCGGCCCGACAATTATCTGCGCGGCGTGACGCCCGAGGGGAAGGTCTATCCCTTCGCGCGGGTCAGCGCGGCGACCAAGGTGTCGGGCGTCTGCTTCGCGCCCGACGGCAAGACGATGTTCCTGAACCTCTATAACCCCGCGCGGACGATCGCGGTGCGTGGGCCGTTCTGAGCGAAGCCCCTCCCGCGTGGGGAGGGGCTTTGCTTCAGGATCAGATGCGTTCGATGATGATCGCCGGGGCCATGCCGCCCGCAGCGCACATGGTGACGAGGCCGTAGCGGCCGCCCGAGCGCTCGAGTTCGTCGAGCGCGGTGCCGATCAGGATCGAGCCGGTGGCGCCGATCGGATGGCCGAGCGCCATCGCGCCGCCGTTGATGTTCACCTTTTCGCGGTCGAGATCGAGGTCGCGGATGAACTTTTCGGCGACGACGGCGAAGGCTTCGTTGATTTCCCAGACGTCGATGTCGTTCGTGGTCAGGCCGGCCTTTTCGAGCACCTTCTTCGCCGCCGGAACCGGGGCGTTGAGCATCAGCGTCGGGTCGTCGCCCTGATTGGCGTAGGCGACGATGCGCGCGCGGGGCTTCAGGCCGTGCTTGTCGGCATAGTCCTTCGAAGTCAGCAGCAGCGCGGCGGCGCCGTCGACGACGCCCGACGAGTTGCCGGCGTGGTGGACACCCTTGAACTCGAGATCGGGATAGCGGCGGGTGATCTGCTTGCGGAAGGTGGCGCCGTCGCCAAGGTCGAAGTCGGCGAGCGCATCGAAGCTGGCCTTCAGACCCGCAAGCCCTTCGGCGGTGGTTTCGGGGCGCGGGAATTCCTCGCGGTCGAGCGCGACGCTGCCGTCTTCGTTATAGACCGGCACGACCGACTTGGCGAAGCGGCCTTCCTTGATCGCGCGGTCGGCGCGCTGCTGGCTGACCAGCGCAAGCGCATCGACGGCTTCGCGGCTGATGCCTTCTTTCGCCGCGATCGCATCGCCGCAGACGCCCTGATGCGATTGCGGGTGAATTTCGTCGAGCGCGGCGTTGCCCGAACCCATGCCGAGCGGCTTCAAGCCGGCATTGGCTTCCTCGGCGCCGATCTGCGCGGTGTAGCTCATCATTTCGGTGCCGCCGGCGATGACGCAATCTTCCATGCCCGACATCACCGATGCCGCGGCGAAGTTGACCGAGCTGATGCCGCCGCCGCAGAAGCGGTCGAGCGTCGTGCCCGATGCCTTGGTGTCATAGCCCGCGGCGAGTGCGGCCATGCGGCCGAGGTCGCCGCCCTGCTTGCCCTTCTGGGTCGAGGTCGACCAGACGATGTCGTCGACGGTCGCGGTGTCGAGATTGTTGCGATCCTTGATCGCCTTCAGAACCGTCGCGGCGAGGTGCTGCGGGTGGAGGTGCGACAGGGCGCCCTTGCCGGGCTTGCCGATCCCGCGCGGGGTGCGGACGGCGTCGATAATATAGGCTTCGGTCATTTCACAGGGTTCCTTCTTCGAGGGGAGTTTTTAAATTAACGCGGGGCCATCCTGATTGCGCCGTCGAGGCGCACGGCCTGGCCGTTGAAATAGCTGTTGCGGACCATCTCCATCGCGAGGCTGGCATATTCCTCGGCTTTGCCGAGCCGCTTGGGGAAGGGGACCGAGGCGCCGAGGCTGGCGAGCACCGGTTCGGGCAGGCCCGCAACCAGCGGCGTGCTGAACACGCCGGGCATGATCGCATTGACGCGGATGCCGAGGTCCATCAGGTCGCGCGCCATCGGCAGAACAAGACCGTTCACGCCGGCCTTCGCGGAGCCGTAGATCACCTGACCGATCTGCGCATCCTGCGCCGCGACCGAGGCGGTGAGGACGATCGCGCCGCGCTCGCCGTCTTCGAGTTCGGGCAGCGTCGCCATGCCCTCGGCCGCGATCGAGGCGATGCGGTAGCTCGCGGTCAGGATGCCGGCGACGCCATAGGCGTAATCTTCGGTCGGGGTGCGACGGAAGCTGCCGGTCGCCTTGTCGAACGCCAGCGTCTTGCCGCGGCGCGAGGTCATCGCGCAGTGGACGCAGATGCGCTCCTGCCCGTGCGCGGCGCGTGCGGTCCCATAGCCGTCAAGGACCGACTGTTCGTCGGTGATATCGACATGGATGAACAGGCCGCCGATCGACGCCGCGACCTCCTCGCCGAGCGCATCGTTGATATCGAAGATGGCGACCTTGACGCCCGCCGCGGCGAGCGCCTCGGCTGTCGCGCGGCCGAGGCCCGAAGCGCCGCCGGTGACGACGGCTGCGGTGCTGTTATCGATCTTCATGGGCGGCGCCTCCTCAGGCCGGGATCTGGTTGAAGGGGACGCCCTTGTCGGGGCGATGATCTTGCGGCAGCCCGAGAATCTTTTCGGCGATCGTGTTGAGCAGCGTCTCGTCCGATCCGCCCGCGATGCGGCCCGTCGGCGCGTTGATCCAGCTCGACGTCCAGTCCTCCTTTTGCGAGGCGTGATTGTCGTAGCCGAAGCCAGCCGAGCCTTGCAGATCGATCGCGAGTTCGGAGAGCTTCTGGCGCGATCGCACTGCGACGAGTTTGTTGAGCGAGCCTTCGGGGCCGGGGGTCATGCCGGCCTGCATCATCGCCATCGCGCGCGCGGTGATCGATTGCAGTCCGCTGCGCATCGCATAGTTGCGCGCGATCTGCTGGCGGATGCGGCCATCCTCGATCGCGGGCTTGCCATTGAGCTCAGTGTCCTTCGCAAGCTCGACGAACAGGTCGAGATGCGGGCCGAAGCCCGCACTGTCGGTCGCGACATAGCGCTCGATCATCAGCGTTGCGATCGCGACCGCGAAACCGCCGCCGACCGGCGACATGCGATGATCGTCGCCGATCTTCACATCGTCGAAGAACACTTCGTTGACGTGGCTGTCGCCGCCGACCAGCTTGATCGGACGCACGGTGACTCCCGGCGCCTTCATGTCGACCCAGAAGTAGGTGAGCCCCTTGTGCTTCGGCACATTGGGGTCGGTGCGCACGACGATGACGCCATAGTCGCTGTAATGCGCCCAGCTCGTCCACACCTTCTGGCCGTTGATCTTCCAGCCGTTGCCGTCGGGCTCCGCCTTGGTGCGCAGGCCAGCGAGGTCGGAGCCGCCGGCGGGTTCGGAGAAGAGCTGGCACCAGATTTCTTCGCCCTGCAGCGCCTTCAGCACCCGTTCCTTGACCCACGCCTTGTCCTCGCCAAACTGCATCAGGACGGGGATCGGCATGCCGAGCGAGATGCCGAAATAGAAGCTGGGGAAGCCGTGCTTCATTTCCTCGGTATCGAAGGTGACCTTTTCGAGGTGACCCTTGCCCTGACCGCCGAACTCGGTCGGCCAGTTGATCCCGGCATAGCCGGCGTCGAATTTCGCCTTCTGATATTTGCGGGCGAGCGCGAGGTCGTCGGCTTCGGACAGGCCCTTGCGCGCCGCCTTGCCATAGCTCGGCACCATCGATTCGAGCCAGGCCGCGGCCTTGGTGCGATAGGCTTCGAGATCACTCATGCGGCTTCTCCCGTCAGGCGGTCGACGAGAACGTCTTCCCAGAAGAGCAGATTGCCCTGCTCGATCGCGAGGCTGCGCGCGCGGCGGGTGTGAAGGTGGAGGCCGAGCTCCCACGTCACCCCGATGCCGCCATGAATCTGCACGCAGTCGCGCGAGGCGGTGTCATACGCCTCGGTTGCCGAGATGCGCGCCGCGGCGGCGGCGATGACGAAATCGACCTGACCTTCGCGCGAGGCGGCGTGAATGCAGTTGGCGCGCGCCAGTTCGACGAGGCCGTAAAGTTCGGCGATGCGATGCTTGATCGACTGGAAAGCGCCGATCGGCTGGCCGAAAGCGCGGCGGGTGACGGCGTAATCGCGTGCGATCTCCATCATCGCCTCGGCGCCGCCAGTTTGCTCGTGTGCGGTGATCACCGCTTGCAAGGCGAGGATATGGAGCGCCGCCTCGCGCGCCGCGCCACCGGTAACCAGCGTTTCGGCGGGTGTGCCCGCGAATTCGAGGTCGGCGTAAAGGCGGCTGTTGTCGAAGCTGGCGATTGCGGTGCGCTTGACGTCCGCAAGCTCCGCGACCGCGAGTACGGGCATGCCGGGGCCGTTCGCAAAGACCACCGCGATGTCGGCGGCAAGCCCGCCGGCAACGCCGGTCATCACCCCGTCGAGCCGCTCTCCGGTCAGCGTCAGCGACGGCCGCGCGGGCAGGGCGTTGGCGCCGCTGGCGAAGGCGACGGCGCCGATGGTCTCGCCGCTCGCGAGACCGGGCAGCCATTTCGCCTTCTGGTCGTCGGTCCCGTAGAGTTCGATCGCCTTGGCGGCGCCGAAGTTCGACGTCAGGAAGGGTGCGCCGCTCAGCGAGCGTCCTGCCTGATGCGCGATCAGCCCGAGTTCGACGAGCCCGAGGTCGAGTCCGCCATAGGCTTCGGGAAGCGCGAGCGCCGTCCAGCCTTGCTCCTTCGCCGTGGTCCAGAAGCTCTCATGATAGCGGCCACTGGTTTCGAGCAGCGGGAGCAACTCTTCCTTGCTCACCCGGGCTTCGAGCACGCGACGCGACTCGGTCGCGATCGCCTGTTGCCCTTCGTCGTATAGAATCGACATGCGCGTTCGAGTCCTCACCCTTATGTGTTGAGATATCCAACCGGACGTTGACGTAAACGTCAAGCAGTAGTTGACGCTACGGCTAGCGAACCGTGAATTTCTTGGCCTTGTCGGCCATCAGCGCGGCGCGGTTGACCTGCGGTACCCCGATCGGATTGCCGATCTGGCAATATTTGAGGCCCTGCTGCAGCGCGACGCTGCGCGGCAGGTCGAGCGATTCCCAGATCGCCTTGACCGATCCGGCCGTCGCTGCGGGCGGCTTGGCGGCGATCGTTGTCGCCAGTTCGTGCGCGCGCGGCCACAGATCGTCGAGCGTCGTGATCTCGCTGACCAGCCCGATGCGCAGCGCGGTTCCCGCGCCGATGCGTTCGTCGTTGCCGAGCAGCACCATGCGCAGCACGTCGTGGAGCGGCATGTGATAGGTCATGCCGATCGGTTCGAGCGCGCTGGTCATCCCGTATGTGACATGTGGGTCGAAGAAGGTCGCGTCTTCGGAGCAGATGATGATGTCGCTCTCGTTGAGCCAGTAGAAGGCGCCGCCTGCGGCCATGCCGTGCACCGCGGCGATCACCGGCTTCCAGCATTTCATCGACTTGGGGCCGAGATAATTGCCGGGATCCTCGCAGTGCCAGATGTTGGCGAGGTCGACGACCGTGCCGCCTTCCTTCTGCGATTCCTTGACGTCGACGCCGGTGCACCACGCCTTGCCGGGCGCCGCACGCAGCACGCAGCAATGCACGTCGTCGTTGCTGCCGACCCACTTCCACAGATGCTCGAATTCGTCCATCATCCGTTTGGTGAAGCTGTTCATCGCTTCGGGCCGGTTGATCGTGATCGTCGCGATATGGTCGGCGACGTCGACGAGGATGGTTTCATATTGCATGGCCAGCGATTCCTCTCCCGGCATTTGTCATGGTTGACCTAGTTATACAACTCGCTATGACACAGGTCGCAACAACGGGGCAAGTCCTGCGATGAATTTCGACCTCAGCGATGAACAGAAAATGCTCGGCGAGCAAGCGAGCGCGCTGTTTGCCGATATGACACCTTTCGACCGGCTGCGCACGCTGATCGATTCGGGCGCCGAATGGGACGAGCCGCTGTGGCGCGCGCTCGCCGACATGGGCTTCCTCGGCGCGGCGATCCCCGAGGAATATGGCGGACTCGGGCTCGGCGCGCTCGACCTCGGCGTGATCATGGAAGCGCTCGGCGCCGCCAACGCCGCGGTGCCGTTCATGAGCTCGATCGTGCTGGCAGCCGAGGCGATCCGGCTGGCGGGCAGCGAGGCACAGAAGGCGGCGTGGCTGCCGAAGCTGGCCAGCGGCGAGGCGATCGCCACCTTTGCCTATGCCGAAGGGCCGGGACCGGTGTTTGCGACCGGCGTGACGCTGGAGGGCGGCAAGCTAACCGGCAGCAAGTCGCCGGTCGCCGATGCAGGAATCGCCGATATCGCGGTGGTGCTTGTCAGGGGCGGCGGTTTCGCGCTCGTCGAACTCGATCAGGCGGGCGTGACGCGCACCAAGCTCGACAGTTTTGACCAGCTTCGCCCGCACTACCGGATCGATTTCGACGGGGTGGCGGCCGAGGCCATGCCGGGCGCCGGCAAGCTCGATCGCCTCATCGATCAGGCGGCGGTGCAGGCGGCATTCGAAGCCGTCGGCGGCGCCGAGGCCTGTCTGCACATGGCGCGCGACTATGCGATGGAACGCCAGATCTTCGGGCGGCCGCTCGGGGGGTTTCAGGCGATCAAGCACAAGCTCGCCGATGTTGCGGTGGCGACCGAACTCGCCCGCTCCAACGCCTATTATGGTGGCTGGGCGGCCGAATCCTCACCCGACGATTTGCCTGCGGCCGCCGCCGCCGCTCGCCTGTCCGGAATCAAATGCTTCGAAATGGCGGCGCGCGAGAATCTGCAGGTGCACGGCGGCATCGGCTATACCTTCGAGGCGAACTGCCATTTCTATTACCGGCGCGAGCGGATGCTCGCCGTGCATCTTGGCAACCGGGGCTTTTGGGCCGACCGGCTACTGAACGCACAGCCGGGCAGTCAGGTGAAGGCGGCGTAAGATGGATTTCAACGACAGCCCCGAAGAAGCCGCCTTCCGCGCCGAGGCGCGCGCGTGGCTCGCCGCGCACGCGCCCGCGCACGAACTTCCCGCCGGCGCGAAGATGCCCGACACCGAAGAGGCCGACCGCGGCCGCGCGTGGATGCGTGAGCTTTACGCCGGCGGCTGGTCGGGGCTGACGTTCCCCCAGGCGCTTGGCGGGCGCGGGCTATCGGGGATCGAGGCGGTGATCTTCGCGGAGGAAGAGGGGAAGTATCATCTGCCGAAGGGACCGTTCACGTCGATCGGGACCGGCATGGCGCTGCCCGTAATCGCGAAACATGGCAATGACGAACAGCGGGCACGCTTTATCGAAGCGACGCTGAAGGGCGACATCACCTGGTGCCAGCTCTTTTCCGAACCCGCCGCCGGCTCCGACCTTGCCGGATTGCGAACCAAAGCGGTGCGTGCCGACGACAGCAGTGGCGACTGGATCGTCAACGGGCAGAAGGTCTGGTCGAGCTGGGCGCATCTGACCGACTGGGGCATCCTCGTCGTGCGCACCGACCCGACGGTGCCCAAGCATAAGGGGCTGACCTTCTTCGTCGTCGATACGAAGACGCCGGGGATCGAGACGCGTCCGATCCGCCAGATTTCCGGGGCGAGCGAGTTCAACGAGACGTTCCTGACCGACGTCCGCATTCCCGACGCCAACCGGCTTGGCGCCGAAGGTGAAGGGTGGGCGTGCTGCATGACGGTGCTGATGGGCGAACGCCTCGGTTCGGGCGCGCATCGCAGCGGAGTCGAACCGCTGCTCGATTTCGCGGCCGTCACCCCCGACGGGCACGGCGGGACGATGCTCGACGACCGGTCGATCCGCCAGCAGTTCGCCGAGGCGCTGGCCGAGGAGCAGGGCGAACGCTTTTTTCAGGCGCGGCTGCGGACGATGGTGTCGAAGGGCGAGAACCCCGGCGCGCTCGCCGGGATGGTCAAGCTCGCTTATGCTTCGCGCTACCAGAAGACCAACGGTCTTGCGCTCGAACTGCGCGGTCTGGCGGGCATTGCGCCCGAAGCGGACGACACGCAGACGGGCGAGGTCCAGTATGACTATATCTATTCGACCGTGATGCGCATCGCGGGCGGCGCCGACGAAGTACTGCGCAACCAGATCGCCGAACGCGTGCTGGGGATGCCCGGCGAAGTGCGGATGGACAAGGACGTGCCGTTCGAGAAGCTGAAGGGATAGGCCTTCGATCTCGTCATTGCGACCCCGGTGAAAGCCGGGGGACGCAATCTCCAGCTATCGTCCAATCTACCCGATAGCTGGAGATTGCTTCGTCGCTACGCTCCTCGCAATGACGGCGATTAGGCCGCCCGCCGCCGCGCTTCCGCTGCCTTGGTCAACGGCGCGACGAGGTCCTTTTTCAGGATCTTGCCGTTCGGGTTGAGCGGCATCACGTCCATCACGACCAGCGTCCGCGGCACCTTGTTGTCGCCGAGATGCGCCTTGCAGAAATCGATGATCTCGTCTGCGGTCGCCTCGCCGCAGCCGGGGCGCAGCGTCACCGCGGCCGCGATATCCTCGCCGAGCACCTCGTGTGGTACACCGACCACGGCCGCCTGCTGGACCGCCGGATGCAGATGGAGCACCGTTTCGATCTCGAGCGGGGTGATATTGTAGCCGCCGCGGATGATCAGTTCCTTCGACCGCCCCGCCATGATCAGGTCGCCGTCATCGTCGACGAAGCCGAGGTCGCCGGTCTTCGTCCAGCCGCCCTTGAAACCCGCCTCGGTCGCTTCGGGGTCGTTCCAGTAGCGACGCTGATGTTTCTGCCAGCCGTAGATTTCGCCGACGACGCCCGGTTCGGTGACGATATTTCCCGCTTCGTCGCGGATCTGCATATGCGCCGGCATCTTGCCGACGCAGCCAGGCTTCAGCACCTGTTCCTGGCTGCGCGTCCCGATCCCGACGCCGCCTTCAGACATGCCATAGCTGTTGCGGATACGCAGATGCGGCCAGAGTTCGGCCGCCCGCTTCACCGAATCGTGGGGCAGCGGCGCGGTGCCGGTCATCAGATATTTGACCCCCGCCATGTCGTAGGTCGCGACATCGGGATGGTCGAGCACGAGCCGCAGCATCGAAGGCACAAGATAGACGAGGTCGGGCCGCTTTTCCTTCGCCAGTTCGAGGAAGCCCTTGGGATCGAATTTCGGCTGGGTGATCGCGGTAGCGCCGCCGCGCGCGGGCAGCATGACGATCCCGATATTGCCGCCCGATCCGGTGAGCGGCAGGGCGTTCAGCGTCGAGCGCGAGCGGTCCTGATTATGGCCCGTGACGCCGGTCATCAGGTCGGGATGCGAAATCACGACGCCCTTGATCTTGCCTGTCGTCCCCGATGTGCCGAGGATTTCGGCGTCGGCCGCCGGGTCGAGGCTCGCCTGATCGGGCAACGCGGCGAGGTCGCGCGGCATATCGTCGACATTCCAGCAGCCGGCGAGATCGAGACCCTTTACCAGATCGGGGGCGTCGGTCAGACAAAAGCGCGGTCCGCACAGCGCGGCATAATCGGCGACTTCCTTCGGGTTGAGCCGCGTGCTGATCGGGCAGGCGATGCCGCCGGCGCGGAACACCGCGAACACCGCGATCGCCATTTCGACCGCATGCGCGTTGCTGATCGGCAGGAAGACGCGGTCGCCGGGAACCAGCCCCGCCGCGGTGAGCCCGCCGCCGATCTCGTCGGCCTCGCGGTCCCATTCGGCGAAGCTGATCTGCCGCCTTATGTCGTCGTGTGCGATCTCATCGGCCTGATGCGACGCGCGCACCTTCAATGCATCGCTGATGCGGCGAACTTCCATTGGCGACACTATCCCCTTGCTTCGATATGAAGCATGTATTACCTAGTTATATAACTCGTGACAAGGGAGATATGCGATGGCCGAGGCGAAAAGCGACATCAAGCAAAGCGATGAGTGGCAGAAAGCCGTCGCCTATGAGATTACGGACGAGGATATCGAGCGGCAGCGCAAATTGCTCGGCTTCGATCAGGCGGCGAAGACGCGCGAATATATCCAGACCGCGACCGAGGATAATATTCGCAACTTCGCGCACGGCATGGGCGACGACAAGCCGCTCTACACCGACCCGGCCTATGCGAAAAAGACGCGCTGGGGCAGCGTGATCGCACCGGGGATGATGGCTGGCATCATCAACAAGCCGATGAAGGGCGACCCGGTGCCCGACGAGATCAAGGCGCTGAAAAAGAGCCTGTTCCGCGGCATCCACGTCTTCGTGTCGGGTTCGCAATGGGACTTTTATCGCCCCATTTATCCCGGTGACACCATCTACAGCTTCAACGGCGACGAAAGCTGCGAGGTCAAGCAGTCGGAATTTGCGGGCCGGTCGGTGATCACCGTTCGCCGCGACGTCAAGATGAACCAGCGCGGCGAGGTTGTCGCAGTTTACCGCATCCTGCGCGTCCTGACCGAGCGCAAGACCGCAGCGAAGAAGGGCAAATATTCGGCGATCGAACCCGCAAGCTATACCGACGAGGAAATGCAGGCGATCGAGGATATTTACGCCAAGGAACAGGTTCAGGGTGCCGAGAAGCGCTGGTTCGAAAGCGTGGAGAAGGGCGATTCGGTGGGGCTGCAGGCCAAGGGCCCGCTGACCGTCACCGACGTCATCTGCTTCCACGCCGGCGGTTACGGCTTCGTGCCCTATGCCCCGACCGCGAACCGCCTCGCGCACAAGAACCGCCAGCGCATCCCCGCCTTCTACGTGAAGAACGAGCATGGCATCCCCGACGTCGCGCAGCGGCTGCACTGGGACCCGCTGTGGGCGCAGGCGATCGGCAATCCGATGGCCTATGACTATGGGGTTATGCGCGAAAATTACCTGTGGCAGTATCTGAGCGACTGGGCGGGCGACGACGCGGTGATCACCCACATCCACGACGAGATCCGCAAGTTCAACTATATGGGCGACGTCCAGCGCGTCACCGGCGAAGTGCTCGCAAAGCGGCAGGAGGGCGGGCAGAGCCTCGTCGACGTTGCGGTGAAATTCACTAACCAGCGCGACGAGGAAACGGTGCGCGCGACCGCGACGATCGCGCTGCCGAGCAAGGATCGGCCGCTGCCGCTCTATCCGCAGGTGCCCGACGAACTCGCCGAAAAGGCGGTGCGCATGCTGGCGCGTCATCGCGAGCTCGGCGGGGATTGATTCACTTGCCATTCGCCATGAAGATCGGGGCAGGGGAGGCCCAGCGATGTCCGAAGTGCTGATCGACGATGATGCGGGGGTCCGTACCATCACCCTCAACCGGCCCGACCGGCTCAACGCGCTGACCAGTTCGATCATGGCGCCGCTGGCCGACGCTTGCGCCGATGCGGCGCGCGATGCGTCGGTCGGCTGCGTGGTGGTGACGGGGGCAGGCAGGGGCTTTTGTGCCGGCGGCGACCTCAAGGAAGGCGGCGCCGACAAGGCGGTCGTGCCCGCCAATCCGGATGTCGGCAGCCGCACCGAACAGGGCCATGTGCGCCTCCGCACTTTCATGGAAACCTCCCGCCTGCTCCACGAAATGCCCAAGCCGACGATCGCGATGGTCAACGGGCCGGTCGCGGGCGCGGGGATCGGCATCGCGGGAGCGTGCGACCTGCGTTTCGCAGGCAGGAGCGCGAGTTTCCTGACCGCTTTCGACCGCATCGGCGCGGGGGGCGATTTCGGATCGACCTGGTTCTGGACCAAGATCGTCGGCACCGGCGTCGCGCGCGAACTCTTTCTGCTCGGCGAAAAGCTGTCGGCGGAAGAGGCGTTCGCCAAGGGACTCTACACGCGGCTCTTCGACGACGAGGCGCTGCGCGACGAGACGATGAAGGCGGCGCGCCGCCTCGCCGACGGGCCGCGCATGGGTTACCGCTATATGAAGGCAAACCTCAACAATGCCGAGGATTGGGCGTTCGAGGCGGCGCTCGATGCCGAGGCGCTCAACATGGGGCTTTCGACCAGCGCGACTGCGATGATCTGGCGCGAGAAGAAGAAGGCCGAAAATCCCGATGGCTGATTTCGAGCATATCCGCATCGATCGCCATGACGGTGGGATCGCGGCGGTCGTTGTGGCGCGTGCCGATATCGGCAATGCGTCGTCGCCCGAAATGCTCGGTGAGATCCGCGAGGCCTTTGCTGCGCTCTCCACTGACCGCGACGTCCGCGCGATCGTGTTCGCCGCCGAGGGCAAGCATTTCTCGGTCGGCGCCGATTTTGCCTTTCTGCAAAAGCTGACGGGCATGTCGGCGAGCGAGATCAAGGACACCGTCTACGCCAATTTTCAGGGCGCGGCGCGCGCCATCTACCGTTGCCCCAAGCCGACGCTGGCGCTCGTGCAGGGCGCGGCGGTGACGGTCGGCTGCGAACTGGCACTCGCCTGCGATTTCCGTATCGCGGCCGACAATGCCATGTTTCAGGAAAGCTGGATCAAGCTCGGCATCATGCCGCCGCTCGGCGGGACATTCCTGCTCCCGCGCATCGTCGGGCTCGGCCGCGCGATGGAGATGTGCCTGCGCGGCAAGCAGGTTCGCGCCGACGAGGCGCTGCTCATCGGCCTGGTCGGCGAAGTCGTCGCCCGCGACGATCTCGACGCGCGCGGCATGGAACTGGCGCGCGACCTCGCGGCTTCGGCGCCGCTTGGCTATGCCACGGTCAAGCAGTCGATCCAGCGTGCGCTCGAAAGCAGCATGGAGGCCGAATGGCAGGCGAACCTGCCCAATCAGGCCCTGCTACTCGGCAGCGAGGATCATCGCGAGGGGCTGGCCGCGGTCACCGAGAAGCGCGCGCCGCAATTTCAGGGGCGCTAGGTCTTTTCGAGCTTCTGCCCCGCGGCGACGAAGATCGTCTGCGTTCCCTTGGCATAGACGCCCTCGGCATCGGCGAAGACCGTCTGTGCGAGGGCATGGCCGTTGCCCGCGCCCTCGGTAAACGCATCGAGCAGGAACCAGTCGCCGCGCGGCATGCGGAAGAACTGGATCGAGATGTCGAGATTGGCGTAGCTCCACTCATGCGCAAAGGTCGCGCTGCCGACGCCGTTGCCGAAATCGGCGAAGAGACATGCCTTGGCGAAGGGGGAGGCGGGCACGCCCGCCACGACTTCGCCGTCCATCCGCATCCACGACACGCCGCGCCCCGGTTCGCGCACCCGGCCCATGATCGGGCGCGTCCGGATCGCCCCGGCCATGCTCGCGCCGACGAGGAAATTGTCCTCGGCCACATCGTCGGGCGCCGGGTGCGGCTGCGGCGCGGCGAAGGCCGGGGTGTCGAGGTGGCGCGCGAGCAGCACATGCGCCTGTGCAACCAGCCGGTCGGCGGCGAGCAGCTCGATGCGGTATAGTTGCGCCTGCCGTCCCTGCCGCACCGGCACGATACGCGGCACCAGCGGCGCACGCGGGACGATGCCGAGGATATCGATCGTCAAGCGACAGATTTCGAAATCGGGATCGAAACCGGCATTCTCGACGATGTGTCCGATCAGCGCCGCGATCGGTCCGCCTGCGACCGCATTGGCGAACCAGGGATTGCGGGCAAGACCCGAAGGGAGGAAGGCTTCGCCTTCGGCGGTGAAATAGTGCGGGATGGTGTCGGGGTCGATGCTCATCGGTCGCCTCTACCACGCCCGCCATGTCGCACAACATATTTGACGTAGTTATATAACTCAGGCATAGGATTCGACAAGACGAGGGAGAGCGAGCGATGGACCTGAGCTATGGCGAGGCGGCGGAGACCTTCCGCGCCGAGGTGCGCGCCTTCCTGTCGCTTCACTGGCCGCCGCCATCGGATTTGCGCGGCAGCGACCTCAAACAGTTTGTCCGTAGCTTTCGTGCGCTCGCGACCGAACAGGGCTATCTCCACCGTGCGATCCCCAAACGCTACGGCGGTTCCGAGCAACCCGTCGATGTCATTCGCGCGCAGGTGATCCGCGAAGAGTTCCAGCGCGCGCGGGCACCGATGGAGGTTGGCGGCAACGGCATGAACATGACCGTGCCCACCTTGCTCGAAAAAGGCACCGACGAGCAGAAGGACCTCTTCATCCGCAAGACCGTCGACGGCGACTATATCTGGGGGCAGGGCTATAGCGAGCCCGGATCGGGTAGCGACCTCGCGAGCGTGCGGACCAAGGGCGAATTGTCCGCCGACGGCAGCAAATGGATCATCAACGGCCAGAAGATCTGGACCTCGCAGGGAATGCAATCGACGCACATGTTCATGCTCGTGCGCACCGAGCCCGACGCGCCCAAGCATGACGGCATCACCTATCTGTTGATCGACCTCGACCAGCCGGGCGTCACGCGCCGCCCGATCCGTCAGATGACCGGCGAGGAAGGCGATCATACCTTCTGCGAATTCTTCTTCGATAACGCCGAGACGCCGGTATCGTGGCAGGTCGGCGAGCGCGGGCAGGGCTGGTACGTCAGCCGCACGACGCTGAAGTACGAGCGTGCGAGCATCGGCGGCGCCGACGGGCTGGGTAAGCAGTTCGCCAAGCTGGTCGAGCTGGCGAAGGAGGTCGGCCGCATCGATGACCCGATCGTGCGCGACAAGCTGGCGCAGATCGAGGGATCGGTCCTGTCGCATCGCTATTCGAGCTATCGCATCTTCAGTTGCGCCGCGGCGAGCGAGGATCCCGGCCCGGTTGCGCTGATGATGAAGCTGCTGCTTACCGAAATCGGGCACGAGATGGCGCTGCTGGCGCAGGAACTGATCGGCGAAAATGCCTTTATCGAGCCTGCGGGCGCGGGCGGGCGCGGTAATCGCGGGCCGCGCGGGCCCGAAAAATGGCTCGACCAGATCATGGGCAGCCTCGGCAATTCGATCGCCGGCGGTGCGTCGAACATCCAGGGCAACATCATCGGCGAACGCGGCCTCGGCCTGCCGCGCGACCTCGCAATGAGCGGGGAGCGCTGACGTGCATTTCCACCTGACCGAAGAGCAGGCAGCCATTCAGGACGCGGTGCGCGGTACACTGGCCGACAACTGGCCGATGGAACGCATCCACGCCTTTGCCGACGGCGACGCCGATTTCGACCGTACAAGCTGGGACGCGCTGATGGGGCTCGGGCTTGGCGGGATGCTGGCGCCGGACAGCGGCATGGGGCTGCTCGACGCGGCGCTCGTCTGCGAAGTCGCGGGTGAGGCAGCGGCGGCGGGCCCGCTGATCGGGCAATTGCTGGCCGTCGCGGCGGCGGCCGCAAGCGGGCGGGGCGATGCCGAGGCGCTCATAAGCGGCAAGACGGTCGCGACGCTGGTCCATGGCGGCAGCGATTACGCCCCATCCGCTCGCGCCGCCGACCTGTTCCTGATCGTCGATCGCGCAAGGGGCGTCAGCCTCGTTCCGGCAGTCGAAGCGACCATCCAGGCCGTGAAGGCGGCCGACCGCACGCGACCGATGTCGAAGGTCGCCATCGCCGCCGGCGCAGGCGAAGTGCTCTTCGCCGCCACCGATCCGATAACCGCGCGTCTCGCCGACGCCGCGCTGGTGCTGGTCGCAGCCGATGCGCTCGGCGGCGCGCAGAAGGTCACCGACATGAGCGTCGCCTATGCCAAGGAACGCGAGCAGTTCGGCCAGCCGATCGGGCGTTTTCAGGGCCTCAAGCACCAGCTCGCGCATATGGCACTCGATGTCGAACCGGCGCGCGCCCTCGTCTGGTACGCGGCCTATGCATGGGATGCAGAGCTTCCCGACGCGCCGCGCGCCGCGGCGATGGCGAAGGCGCATCTCTGCGACGTCTATGTCCGCGCGACGCGCGCGGCGGTCGCGGCGCATGGCGGCATCGGCTATACATGGGAATATGGCCTCAACTACTGGTTCCGCCGCGCGATGGCCGACCGCGCCTGGCTCGGCAGCCCTGCCGAACATCGTGCGCGGGCTGCGACGCTCGCGGGCTGGTAGACGGTGAACGATCCGCTGACCCTCGCGCCGGGCGTGCGGCGGCTGCGCCCCGACGATCATTTCATGATCCTGTCGGAAACCGACGCCTCGCCGATGCACGTCGGCGCGCTGATCCTGGTCGACGTCCCGGCTGATCGACAGGAGGATTTTGCTGCGGCGATCCGCCGCCAGTTCGCCGACCGGCTGCCCGCCACACCCTTGCTCGTGCGGCTGCACGAGGCGCCCGACGGTTATGACAGCGACGTTTGGGCCGACATCGCACGCGCCGATCTCGAAACGCTGGTCGCGGTCGAGCCGCACGATGGCGCGTGGAGCGAGGCCGAGCTTTACGATGCGGTCGCTAGGCTCAACATGCGCCGCCTCGACCTGTCGGGTCCGCCGTTCGCGGCGCATCTGTTCGAACGGCTCGCCGAGGGCGGCAGCGCGATTTACCTCAAGATGCATCACAGCGTCGCCGACGGTATCGGCTTTCAGACGGTGCTCGGCCTGCTGAGCGACGCCGCGCCGCCGGCGACCGCGCGCTTCGCCGATGCAAGGCTGCCCGAACCCGAGAAATGGCGTTGCAAGGCCGATGCGCGCTTCGCGGCCGAAGAGGCGCTGCGCGCGGTACAATCGGCACGGCGCAAGCAGGCGCTCGCCGAACTCGACGCGTTCAAGGACGACCGCGAACCGACGCCGCAGCTCGCGATGTCGGGTCCGACCTCGGACAAGCGCCGCTATGCGACGATCAGCCTGCCGGTGGCGCGCGTGAAGGCGGCGGGGAAAGCGCTGGATGCGACGGTCAACGATATCTTCCTGACGCTCGCGAGCACCGCGCTGCGCAATTATCTCGGCGAAACGGGCGATCTTCCCGACACACCGCTCGTGATCAATTCGGCGCGCTCGTACCGCCGCGACGAGCATGGGGCTTTCGGCAATCGTATCGTAGCGCTGCATCCTCATCTCGCGACACATCTCGCCGATCCAGTCGCGCGGCTGCGCGCGATCCAGGCGTCGATGGCGAAGGAATTGCTGCGGACGGAGCACGACGAGGCGCTGCTCGACGCCGCCGAAAAGCCGTTCGGCGCGCGGGATCGGCGTGCTGCGTTCGCCGAGCGGCTGGCGGGGGGCAAGCGCCTGCTTTCCGGCAATCTGACGCTGTCGAACGTTCCCGGCCCGGCCGAGATGCGGAGCTATGCCGGTTTCCGTCAGCGCCACAATTATCCGGTCCCGATCATCGGTTCGGGCCGCTTCCTCAACATCACCTCGCGGCGCAGCGGCGACAATCTCGACATGGGCGTGATCGCCGATGCCGAAAAAATCGCCGACGTCGGCCGCATCGCGGCGCTGTTTACCGCCGCGCTGGACGAACTGGAGAGCCTTGCATGACCGACGATCTGACGTTCAGACCCGAAGACGACCGCTATCACCAGCTCTCCGACGATCCCTATGAAACCGAGACAAACTGGTGGTCGTTCAACATCCCCGAACGCAAGATCGGCTGCTGGATCCACGCGCCTTATTATCCCAACCGCAAGAGCGTGACCTGGCGGATATTTGCGTGGGACGACGAGGGCTATGATCAGGCGCGCATGGCCTATTACCGCAAGGTTGAGGAAGCGCCGATGCCCGACGCTCCCGACCTCACCGACATCGTCTTTCCCGGAGACAAGCATGGCGGCGGCTACAGCCTCAGGATGCTCGAGTCGGGGATGAAATATCATCTGCAATACGAGGACCCGTCGCGCGGCTTCGCGCTCGATTTTACTCACACCGGTCTCCACCAGCCGCACCGCTTCCCGCCGGGCAAGCCGCCGTTCATGGCGACGCCGCATTATGATCAGCTCGGTCATGTCGAAGGCTGGATGACCCTGCGCGGCGAGCGTATCCGCATCGATGGCATCGGGGTGCGCGACCGGACGTGGGGCCCGCGCGGCGGACCCTATGCGGCGAGCCCGAAAGTCTATGCGAATGACATGGAGCGGGTGAAGCATCCCGGCGGCGCGCGGTGGCGCGAGATCGAGCGCGAGCGCGGCCGCGGGCGTATCCAGTATATTTTCGGCCATCGCCGCGACGGTACCGGCTTTCTCGGCTTTGCGCGCGTGCAGGACGGCGACGCTGACGGCTGGTCGCCGATGAATGCCGGCTGGATACGCCGCGACGGGCAGTTCGGCAGCCTCGATGCCGCCCGATCGCGGATGCGCGTCTTTCGCAGCCCGAAGACCGGCTGGAGCATGTATATGCAGGTCGAGCTGGTCGACGAGCATGGCCGCGAAATGAAGAGCGAGGGCTTCACCGTTTCGACGATGAGCGAGGCCGGATATGGCGTGAACCAGTTGATGCGCTGGGACATTGACGGCGGTATCGGTTGGGGCGAGGATCAGGATGTGTGGAATCCGCAGCATTATCTGCGGATGCTCGATGCGCTGAAAGCCACCGTTTGACCGCAATCTTTTCCAGGCTGTCGCTGCCGCTGATGTGCGCGCCGATGAGCTTCGCCTCGTCGGTGCCGCTCGCCGTCGCCTGCTGTCGCGCGGGCGTGATCGGGGGCTGGCAGGGCGGTACGATCACCCCGTTCGAACAGTTCGAGGATTATCTGAAAGCGCTCGCCGACGTCGATGGGGCGCCGCCGATCGTCAACATGCCCGCGCGATGGGGCACCGATCCCGCGGCGGCCGACCGGCTCGGCCTGCTCGAAGGTTATCGCGTGCCGCTCGTCCTTTCGAGCCTCGGCGACCCGTCGACGCTGGTCGAGCGCGTCCACGGCTGGGGCGGGCGCGTCGTCCATGACGTGACGACGATGAAGCACGCCGAAAAGGCAATCGCCGCCGGTGCCGATGGGCTGATGCTCACCTGCGCCGGCGCCGGCGGACACACCGGCTTTCTGACCCCGATGGCGTTCGTGCCGGCGGTGCGGCGGATATTCGGCGGCTTGCTGATCGTCGCGGGCGGTATCGCGGATGCGCATGGCATCGCGGCGTCGCTGGCACTCGGCGGCGATATCGCCTGTATGGGCACGCGCTTTATCGCGACGCCCGAAAGCGGGGTGGTCGAAGGGCATCGGAGCATGATTCCCGCCGTGAGCGCCGACGATATCGTCGCATCGGCGGCGATGAACGGCGTCCCCGCGCACTGGATGCGCCAGTCGATCGAGGCGGTCGGGCTCGACGCAAAGGCCTTGCCCAATGTCCGCTCGCCGATGCCCGAAGGCGTAATGCCCTGGCGCGATATCTGGAGTGCGGGGCAAAGCGCCGGGCTGATCGATGTGGTCGAGCCCGTCGTCGATCTGGTCGCGCGGTTGAAGAGCGAGTTCGAGGCGTTGCCCGCGACCACCGATTGGCGCAGGCGCCTTGCGACAGTTGAGGCGGACTGGTCCTAGTCCATCACCAACACGATCCGTCCGGCGCTCTTGCCGGCTGCCGCATCCTCCATCGCCGCGCGAAAATCCTCGAGGGCGTAGCTGCGCGCGACGGCAGGCTTCAGCTTTCCTTCGGCGGCGAGCGCGAACACGGTGTCGCGATTGGCTTCGCTCTTTTCGGGTTCGAAAATGCCGAACTGGCGCACATCGACGCCGATCAGGCTGGCACCTTTGAGCAACGGCAGGTTGGTCCGCAGTGCCGCAATACCTGCGGGGAAGCCGATCACCAGATGGCGCCCGTTCCACGCGAGCGAGCGAAAAGCCGGATCGGTCGCTTCGCCGCCGACCGGATCGAACACGACATCGACGCCCTTGCCGCCATTGGCGGCCTTGACCTGCTCGCGCCAATCGTCGCCGCGCGCATCGATCACAGCATCGGCGCCGCCGGCCGTCGCGAGCGCGCGCTTGCTGGCGCTCGACGCCGACCCGATCACGCGCGCCCCGAGCTGTTTGCCGATCTGGACCGCAGCATAGCCGGTAGCGCCGCCCGCGCCGAGGACGAGCAATGTCTCGCCCGCCTTCAATTGCCCGCGATCGGTCAGCGCGTGCCAGGCGGTCGCATAGCTGACCGGGAACACCGCCGCTTCCTCGAACGACAGCGCTGCCGGCATTTTGCGCACCGTGCGTGCCGGCAGGTTCGCGACGTTGGCGAACATCCCGCCCCAGCCACTGGCGACGACCTTGTCGCCGATCTGCAGCCCTTCGACCTGGGCGCCGACTGCGATGATGACGCCCGCACATTCGCTGCCGGGAATGAAGGGCACCGGCGGCTTGACCTGGTAACCGCCCGACGCGGTGAGCACGTCGACGAAGCTGATGCCTGCCGCCTTGATAGAAATGCTAACTTGTGTGGGCGAAGGCGGACCGGGATCATGATCGACAAGACGATAGTTGTCGGGCGGGCCGAGCTCGTCGGCCATGACGGCGCGGGGCATTGCGTTTGGCGATGCGTTGGGCATAGGGGACACCTCTTGTCAGGATGATTTTAGAAGTATAACTAGGTTATATAAGAACGGAAGGGGCTAGGCTGATGGCTTTCAAGACGCGGATCACCGAAATGCTGGGGATCGAACATCCGATCGTCCAGGGCGGTATGCAAAGTGTGGGGACGGCGCAAATGGCAAGCGCGGTGTCGAACGCCGGCGGCCTCGGTATCATTACCGCGCTGACCCAGCCCAGCCCGCAGGCGCTCCGCGACGAAATCGAGAAATGCCGGTCGATGACCGACAAGCCGTTCGGCGTGAACCTGACCGTCTTTCCGACGATCAATTCGCCGGACTATAACGCCTATGCCGACGCTGTCGTCGAAAGCGGGATCAAGATTCTGGAAACCGCGGGCACGCCGGCGGTGCGCGAGATATGGGCGCGGGTGAAGCCGCACGGTGTCGTCATCCTCCACAAATGCACCGCGGTGCGTCACGCGCTCTCGGCCGAGAAAGCCGGCTGCGACATCATCTCGATCGACGGTTTCGAATGCGCGGGGCATCCGGGCGAGGACGACATCCCCGGCCTGATCCTGATCCCCGCCGCCGCCGACAAGGTCAAGATCCCGATGCTTGCGTCGGGCGGCTTCGGCGACGGGCGCGGTCTGGTGGCGGCACTCAGCCTCGGTGCCGAGGGCATCAACATGGGCACCCGTTTCTGCGCCACCAAGGAAGCGCCGATTCACGACAATGTGAAGCAGGCCTATGTCGAGAATGATGAGCGCGGCAGCTTCCTGATCTTCCGCAACTTCAAGAACACCGCGCGCGTCGGCCGCAGCGCGGTCAGCGAGGAGGTCGTCCGCCGCCTCGCACAGCCCGATGCCCAGTTCAGCGACGTGCAGGAACTCGTCGCCGGCACCGCGGGCCGCGAGCTGCTCCAGACCGGCGACCTCTCGAAGGGCGTCTTCTGGGCGGGGATGATCCAGGGGCTGATCCACGATATCCCGACCTGTCAGGAACTGATCGACCGGATCATTTCGGAAGCCGAAGCGATCCTCGACCAGCGGCTGGCGGGTTTCCGCACCTGACGGTTATTGCTGACCGCCGTCGACGCGCACCAGCGCCCCCGTCGTATAGGACGACGCGGGGCTGGCGAGCATCAGCGCGGCGGTCACAATCTCCTCGGGCCGCCCGGGGCGGCCGAGCGCAACCGGCTGCGTTTCGCGCTTCTTTGCATCCCACGCATCGGCGATGTCGGTCAGGAACGGGCCGGGGCTGATCGTGTTGACGCGCACCTTCGGCGCATATTCGCGGCTCAGCGACACCGTCATCGCATTGAGCGCCGCCTTGGCCGAACCATAGGGAATGACCATCGGCAACGCCATCAGCGCGCCGGTCGAGCTGATGTTGATGATGCAACCGCCGTCGCCTTTGCTCATCCGGTGCGCAACCTGGCTGGCGAGGCGGAACGGCCCCTTGAAGTTCAGGTTGAGCACCGAATCGAACAGCGTCTCGGGCATCTCGTGGCTGGGACAGGCGGGCGACATGCCGGCGTTGTTGATCAATATGTCGACGCGCCCGAACGCGGCGTAGCTCGCGTCGATCAGCGCATCGATCTCGTCCCAACGTCCGCAATGGACGCCATGCGCCAGCGCCTTGCGTCCCAATGCGCGGCATTCTTCCGCCACCGTCTCGCAATTTTCGATCTTCCGGCTCGCGACGATCACATCGGCGCCGCGTTCGGCGAGCGCTTTCACCATGCGATAGCCGAGCCCGCGCGATCCGCCAGTGACGAGCGCGACCTTGCCGGTGAAATCGAACAGCGGATCGGGTGTTATCTCATTCTCCTGAAGGGGCCGTCATCGCTGCGGCGGCAGCCATCAGGCCGGCGTTGCACCGCTCGGCTATGGCGGCGCCGGGTACGGCATTGAAGGCATGGATCGCGCCGGCATAGCTGTGCAACTCGACGGGTACCCCCGCCGCGGTCAGCCGCCGCGCATAGTCGAGATTTTCGTCGAAGAAGAGGTCGAGGCTGCCCGTCGCGATATAGGCGGGCGGCAGGTTCGCGAGGTCGTCGGTCAGGCTGGGCGAGAACCAGCCCCTGCGATCGTCGGCGGCGGCATAGTCGCCCTGCAGCGCGCGCCAGCCGAAGCGATTGCTCGCGCGGGTCCAGATGAACTCGCCGGTCGTCGGATTGGCATAGGGGCAGGCATCGCTCCCCGTGCGATGGTCGAGCATCGGATAGGTGAGGAGCTGCCCCGCGATCGCCGGCCCGCCGAGGTCGCGCGCCATGATCGCGAGCGCCGCCGCCAGCCCGCCGCCCGCGCTCTCGCCCGCCACGACGATCCGGCCCGCGTCGAAGCCGAGCGCCCCGGCCTGACCCGCGAGCCACACCAGCGCCGAATGGCAATCCTCCTGTGGCGCGGGAAAGGGATGTTCGGGTGCGAGCCGGTACTCGACCGACGCGACAGCCACGCTCGCCGCGACCGCGAGCATCGCCGGGCTCGTCTGGATCTGCTTCGCCGACCCCATGACCATGCCGCCGCCGTGGATATGCAGAATAGCGCCGCCCCCCGGTTTCGCTTCCGCCGGACGATAGAGATAGACGGTGATATCGGGCCCGCCGTGCACCGACGGGATGACGATCTCCTCGGGCAGGATCGCGGGCGGCGGCATGATCGCGTAGGCCCGGCCTGCCTGCTCGCGCAGCTCGGCGATCGGCGCCGATGCCAGATCGACCGGCGGGAACATGTCGAGCAACGGCGCGATCTGCTTGTCTACGAGCGGACGGGTGGTCATGCGAAACTCTCCTCTCAGCCCCGCGCCCGGATCGCCTCCAGCCGGGTCGGGATATGCTCGCTCGGGAACAGCCCCGGCGCGGGCGTCGCATTTTTGAGCCAGGCTTTCGCGACCTGTATCTTGTGCACTTCGGTCGGGCCGTCGGCCAGCGCCATTGCGGGGAGGCCCATCCACATGTCGGCGAGCGGCAGCTCGAGCGTCATGCCGAGGCTGCCGTGGAGCTGGATCGCGCGCTGGACGATGTCGTGATAGACCTTCGCCATCTGCACCTTGCACATCGCGATATGCGTGCGCGCCGCGCCGTGCGGCTCGTTGTCGATGATCCACGCGGTCTTGAGCACGAGCAGGCGAAACTGTTCGAGTTCGATGATCGAATCGGCGATCGCCCCCTGCACGAACTGATGCTCGCTGAGCTGTTTGCCCTGCGTGCGGCGCGACACGGCGCGTTCGAGCATCATGTCGATCGCGCGCTGGCATTTGCCTACGGTGCGCATCGCGTGATGGACGCGTCCGCCGCCGAGCCGCGCCTGCGCGACCTTGAACCCCTCGCCGGGGCCGCCGAGCATGGCGTCGAGCGGCACGCGCACCTTGTTGTAGCGGATATAGCTGTGCGTGCCGTCGTCCGCGCCCTTGCTGTCGCCCATCGTCTGCGAGTGGCGGACGAACTCGACCCCCGGGGTGTCGGTGGGCACGATCAGCATCGACATCCGCCCGTGCGGCGGGTTCTCGGGATTGGTCACCATCATCACGATCAGGAAGGCCGCGAAGCGCGCGTTCGACGAGAACCATTTTTCGCCCTCGATCACCCACTCATCGCCTTCGCGCCAGGCGCGGCAGGTGAATTCCTTGGGATCGGCGCCCGCCTGCGGCTCGGTCATCGAGAAGCAGGAGACGATGGTGCCGTCCATCAGCGGTTGCAGATAGCGCGCCTTCTGTTCGCCGGTCCCGAACATCGCGAGGATTTCGCTGTTGCCGGTGTCGGGCGCCGCGGTGCCGAACACGGTCGGTGCCCAATAGCTGCGCCCCAAAATCTCGTTCATCAACGCCAGCGTGAGTTGGCCATAGCCCGGCCCGCCGAGTTCCTTGTCGAGGTGGCAGCCCCACAGTCCCTGTGCCTTCACTTGCTCTTGCAGCGGGGCCATGTACGCGCGCGATTCCTTGTTCGCGACATCGTAAGGTGCGCCATGGCCGGGAAAGAGCAGGTCCATCGGCTCGCATTCCTCGCGGACGAATGTCGCCATCCAGTCGAGCTTCGCCTGCAATTCGGGTTCGATGCGGAAATCGATCATGTCGTGTCCTTGTTCGGAGGATGGGGGATTAGCCGATCAGGCGGATGAGTTTTTCGGCTTCGGCGAAATTGCCGCGCACCAGCCGGTCGAAGAAGCGCCCGGTCTCGGCGCTCAAGATACCCTTCGCCGCCTGCGCGACCTTATATTCGAGGATGCAGCCGCCCTTGAACATCGCGAGGATGAGGTAATAATCGAAGCTCGCCATGTCGCGGCCGGTGCCCGCGGCATAATGCGCCATCAGCTCCTGCCGCGTCGGCCAGTCCATGACATTGTACAGCGCCTTTTCGGGGATATGGCCGGGGAAGCGGTCGTCGCGAATGCCGTTGCAGAACCAGGCCAGGTCGAGCAGCGGGTCGGCGATCGTCGAGAGTTCCCAGTCGATCAGCGCGGTCAGCCGGCACGGCGGATCGAACGCAAAAAGGGCATTGGGCGTGCCGACATCGCCATGGATGATCCCCGGGCGGAAATCGGAAGGCCGGTTCGCGCGCAGCCAGTCGCGCGCGAGCGCATAGCCGGGGAGTTCGCGCCATTCGAAATCGTAAAGCTGTTTGTAGCTCCTGATCTGGCTTTCCCAGCGGTCGACCTGCCGTTCGAGGAAATTGTCGGGCCGCCCGAAATCCTCCAGCCCCACCGCTTTATAGTCGATATTTGCGAGCGCGATCAGCCCGTCGACCATCGCGAAAGGCACTTCGCGCGCATGCGGCGGCCGGTCGAAGGGCGGGCGGTCATGGATCTTGCCGTCGGTCAGGTCGGCGGGCCAGCCCTCGACCAGATCCATGACATAGAAGGGGGCGCCGATGACTTGCGGGTCGGCGCAACTGCCATGGCAGACGGGGTGAGGGACATCGGTGCCGTTGAGCGCGGTCAGCACGCGCGCTTCGCGCAGTACGCTCTTTTCGCTGCCCGGCGGTGGGACTGCGGGTGGGCGGCGGAGGATCAGCGTTTTGCCGCCCCGGTTAAGCGACAGGATGACGTTCGACGTACCGCCGTGGATCTTTTCGACCGCCAGCGGCGCGTCGCCGAGCCCCGGGATATTGGCGTCGAGCCATTCGGTCAGGCGTGCGGGATCGGCGAGCTCTTTCACCTCTTCGCTCATCCATCGCGCTCCCTCAGATAGGCTTCGATGTCGGTGCGGATCGCGTGTATCTGCGCGGCGGCATCGGCGAAGGCCTCGCTGCCGACGCGGCCGACCACCGCCCGGGTTACTGCGCTGGCGCGATCATGGTCGGCTGCCTTCAACGCGTGCCCTGCATCGGTCGCGATGATCAGCGAGGCGCGCTTGTGGTCGGGGTTGTTACCGAACGAGACGAGGCCGAGTTCGGCCAGGCGATTCGCGGCACGTTGCACAACCTGCCGCGGGTGCCCGAGACTGCGTCCGATCTGCGCGACCGTCGGGGGCGCAGCGGCATTCACCACCGCGGTCAGCACCGTCAGTTCCATCTCCGGCAGGCCGCTCGCGGCACGGGTGTCGGCATAGAGCGCGCGCATCCGCCCGCGCAGCCGCGACACCTCGTCGGCGAATCGTTCGAAATCGGTGAAGCGCTGTGACATGGCACTTCGATGTCAAAATGACACTTAAGTGTCAATAATCCTCAGCGGCTCGTCATCTTCGCGAATAACGATCCTTCGGCCTGCCAATCGATCCGGACCCGCCGATGCGCGAACCGCCAGCCGTCCGCTGTCCGTGCCAGCCGGTCGTCGTAGGTGCCGCTGTGATCGGGGCCGAAATTGCTGTGCACGGTGAAATAGCTGCGCGCCGTCGCAGTATCGCCATCGACCGCGATCAGCGGATTGGTGATATGATGCCGGATGAAGGTCAGCCGCGGGTCGCGCGTTCCCGATGACAGCGATGCCTCGATCTCGGCGGGGCCTTGCGGCGCCTTGCCGAGATATTCGAGCACGCCGTCCGCGGCGAAGCAGGCGGTCATCGCGTCGAGACGTCCGCGGTCGCCATTATAGGTATAGCGGGCAAGCAGGTCGCGGATCGCATCGCGGTCGGCGGCAAGATCAGCCATTGTAATGTAGCTCCAGTCCGGGTTCGTCCCAGCGCAGCTTCGCGAGCCGCCCGCTGGTCGAAAGCGTGATCCATGCGTCGCGCATATCGGCGCCGCCAAAGGCGATGTTGGTGACGTAACGCTCGCCGGAGATGTCGTATTTGCGCGAGGTGCCGTCGGGTGCGATCGTGGTGATGCCGCCTTCATAGAGGGTCGCGACGCAGATATGCCCGGCGGCGGTCACCGCGAGGCTGTCGAAGCCGACCGGTCCGGGCGCGGTCGCGACCCATTCGGGCCGCTGTTCCTCGACCTTGCGGTCGTAACGCCACAAGCGGGCCTGATGCGTGTCGGCGACATAGACATGCTCGCCGCCGGGCGAGAGGCCGACGCCGTTGTACGACACCGCATGGCGGTTGATCGCGGTGATCGCCGAGCCATCGGACAGCGCGCTGAACAGCCCGCTCGCGGTGCGGATGCCGTTGTGCGTCTTGCCGAGGTCGGTGAACCACATCCGTCCGTCGGGGTCGAAGACGATATCGTTGGGCGCTTCGAGCGCGATACCGTTGCATCTATCGTAGAGGCGCTCAAATTTGCCGGTTGCCAGATCTACGCGCTCGATGCGCCCTTCGTGGCCCGGTCCGCGCGCATTCTGGAATTTGACGAGGTCGAGTCCGCCGTTGTTGCACACATAGAGCGCGCCATCGGGCCCGATCGCGGCGCCGTTGGGGCCGCCGCCGACGTTGCAGACCGTCTCGGTCCTGCCATTCCAGCAACGCGTGATCCGCCCTGCGGCAAGTTCGACGACGATCACTGACCCGTCCGCCATCACCACCGGCCCCTCGGGAAAGGCGAGCCCCTCGGCAACGATCTCCATTGGCCTCTCCTATATAACCTAGTTATGTATGTCTTGACACGCGCCGGACGAACGCGCAACCCTGTGCGCAGGGAGAGAGACTTGCCGGTTCCAGCACATCATATCGTGGTGACACCGCCGCCGTTCGACATGCCGCCCTATCCGGGCGACATTTTTGCGGGGCAGACCGTCCTCGTTACCGGCGGCGGTTCGGGCATGGGGCTGGCGATGGCCAAGGCGTTCGCGCAGGGCGGCGCCAACGTCGCGGTGATGGGGCGTAGCCTCGACCGCGCGCAGGACGGCGCGGCGCAGCTCGCCACGCTAGGGGTCCGCAGCCATGCGATAAGCTGTGACGTCCGGTTGCCCGAGGCGGTCGCGGCGGCCTTCGACGAGGCGGAAGTTGCGCTCGGACCGATTTCGCTGCTGGCCAACAATGCTGGCGCCAATTTTCCCGTCCTTGCCGAGGATATCTCTCCCAACGCGTGGAATGCGGTCACCCGCATCGCGATCGACGGGACCTTTCTTTGCTCGACCGAATTCGCGCGGCGCCGCATCGCGGCCGGGCAGGGCGGGGCGATCGTCAACAACAGCGCGCAATATATCTGGACCGGCTTTCCCGGCGATGCGCACAGCGCCGCCGCAAAGACCGCGCAGGCAACGATGACACGGAAGCTTGCCGCCGACTGGGCGCCTTATGGAATTCGCGTCAATGCCATTGCCGCCGGTTTCTTCCCGCACGAAGGGTCGGTTTCGGGTCGCCGCGAGGAAGGCGTCGAGCCGCTGCAGAACATGATCCCCGCGGGTCGCACCGGAAGCATCTGGGAGTTCGGCTGGCTGTCGGCCATGACCTGCACGCCGCTGTTCGGCGGGATGACCGGGCAGGTGATCGTGCAGGACGGCGGCGAAAGCCTGCGCCGGTCGCTTATCATGCCCGACTTCGTTCCGCCCCGTGAACGCGCCGACGGTCCGTGGGGATGGCAATGAGCGGCTGGCTGGCGGGCAAACGCGTACGTGCCGAGGGTAACAGTGACGTGATTTTGCGCGCGCTGGAAAGAGCCGGAGCGACGCTGGTTGCCGGTGGCGATTGCGAGATATGGGTCCATGTCGCGTCGCCGCCGCCAACCAGGCTTGCGCACGACCTCACCCATGCAGAATGGCGCGCGAGCCTCGATGCGGGGCTCGACCGCCGCTTTCTCGGCGCGAAGGATTTCGCCGCCGCTTGTCGCGCTCGCGGTGAGGGTGGCGCTGTACTGTTCGTCGGCGCGCCCGAACAGGCGCTCGGCGTCGATCAGGCCGCGGCGGCGGGCGCGCTCGGCAACCTCACCAAGACGCTCGGGGTCGAATGGGCGCGTGACGGGATTCGCGTGAACAGCATCTTGACGCGCGAAGACGGTCCGACGCTCGGCAATCTCGCTGCCTATCTGGTGAGCGATTATGCAGCCTATGTCACCGGCGCGGTGATGGGGATCGGCCTCGATGACTGACCGGATGCGGCTCGACGGTCAGACGGCCTTCATCACCGGCGGCGGCGGCGGGATCGGGCGTGCCATCGCGCTGCGCCTTGCCGAAGCCGGCGCCGATATTGCGATCTTCGATATCTTTCCGGAACGCGCAGAGGAAGCCGCGGCGCGGGTCCGGGAATATGGGGTGCACGCCATCGCCATCTCCGGCGACGTGATGGACAGCGACGCGCTGCGGACGGCGATCGACCGGACGGTAAGCGAGCGGGGACGCCTCGATATCCTGATCAACAACGCCGGCGGCGTGTCGGCGCGGCCCTTCCTCGAACAGAGCGAGCGCAGCATGCGCAAACATATCGACATCAACCTGATGTCGATGCTGATCGCGACGCAGACGGCGGCGAAGCATATGGTCGCGGGCGGGCGCGGCGGCGCGATCGTCAATGTCGCGAGTATCGAGGCCAGCCGCGCGGCGCCCAACTTCGCCGTCTATGCCGCATGCAAGGCGGGGATGCTCAGCTTCACCAAATCGATGGCGGTCGAACTGTCGGCGCACGCGATCCGCGTCAACTGCATCGCGCCCGATCACACGATTACCCCCGGAAATCAGGGTAATCGTGCCGGACCGGTCGATCCCGCGACGTGGAAGTTGCATAGCGACGCAGAGGTCGATGCGATGAACCGGTTGATCCCGCTCGGACGCGAAGGCGTCGATCTGGAATGCGGCGATGCGGCGCTGTTCCTCGCCAGTGCGATGGCGGCCTATATCACCGGCACGCTGCTGCCCGTCGATGGCGGGACCTGGGCGTCGTCGGGCTGGGTGCGCGGCCGCAACGGCAAATGGACGTTGAATGAAGGATTGTCCTTTGGTCATTAACTTAAAGAAATCGCGCCAACATTGCGGGGGTGTGGCAAAACCCCTACAGACCGCGCTAGGGTAGACCCCGATTTCAACAACCCGGGGCAGGGGCAGGATTTTGCAGATGGAAAACGGCAACGCACGCATCCGGGTACCGAAGACATCCGAACTGGTCGCCGACCAGATCCGGGCCCAGATCGTCCGCGGCGAACTCAACGAAGGGGATTCCCTCCCGCCCGAGGGCACGCTGATGGCGACGCTCGGCATTTCGCGGCCGACGCTGCGCGAGGCTTTCCGCATTCTCGAGGCCGAAAATCTGATCAGCGTCGTGCGCGGATCGCGCAGCGGTGCCCGCGTCCACCGGCCATCGACCGAACTGGTGTCGCGTTACGCGGGCTATGTGCTCGAAGCGCAGGGCACGACGATCGCCGACCTTTACGCGGCGCGGCTTGCGATCGAGCCGACCGTCGTGCGCTGGCTGGCGACGGCCAAGGGACAGACGCCGGATTTCGCGCGGCTGAAGCAGGTGCTCGCCGACCTGGAAGATATGCTCAAGACCGAGAGCTATGCCGAGTTCGTCGACAATGTCTCGATCTTCCACCAGACGCTCGTCGAGGCGACCGGCAACAAGACGTTGAGCTTTATGAATCGCATGCTGCTCGACCTCGGCCGCCACCATCAGAATGACTATCAGCGCCGCCATCCGCGGACGACCGAAGACAAGTACAAGAGCCTTCGCGCCGGTCACAAATCCTTCGAGAAGCTGGTGACGATGATCGAGGACGGCGATGTCGAGGGCGCGGTCGCGCATTGGCGCCTGCACCTTCGCAATGCGAACGAGACCTGGGGCGCGCGCGGCGAGGCCGAACGGATCGTCGACTCGCTCCACGGATGAACTTTATCGAGGCGATGATCGCCGCGGCGGCGCGGACGCCGAACGCGCCGCTGACCGTCGCCTCCGATATCCGGCGCGCGGCTTCCACTCTCGGCGAGGTCGTGCAGGCGGGGCGCCATATGGGAACCCGCATGACCGCGGCGGGGATCGCGCCAGGCGATATCGTCGCGTGCATGGTCCCGAACTGGCGCGAATGGCTCGTCTTCGCGGTCGCGGCGGCGCAGGCGGGGGCGGTGATGCTGCCGATCGTCACCATCTATGGCGCGAAGGAACTCGGTTTCATCCTGCGGCAGTCGGGCGCGCGCTGGCTGTTCACGCCCGACCGCTTTCGCAATGTGGATTATCGGCAGGTCGTTGCCGTTTGCGGCGAACTGCCGGCGCTCGATCGCCATATCGTCACTGGCCCAGACTTTGCGGCGCTCGAGGCGCCGTGTGCGATCGCCGAGCCGGCGCGGATGGCGGAGGGCGATCTCGCTTTGCTCGTCTATACGTCGGGGACCACCGCCGATCCCAAGGGCGTCATGCATTCGGCGCGGACCTTCCTCGCCGAACTGGCGTCGATGCGCGAAATGCGCGGGGAGACCGACGATGACGCCGTCATCTCGCCCTGGCCGCCGGGTCATGTTGCGGGCGCGCTCTCGATGTACCGCTTCCTGTGTCAGGGAACGCCGCTGGTGCTGATGGACCAGTGGGACGCGGCGCTCGCCGCCGAACTGATCGATCGGCACAAGGTCACATCGTCTTCGGGGACCCCCTTTCACCTGTCGGGGATGATTGCCGCCGCCGACGCGCATGGCCACGACCTGACCTCGCTCCGCCAGTATCTCGTCGGCGCGGCACCCGTGCCGCCGTCGCTGATCGCGCGCTGTCAGGAGCAGGGGCTTGCGGTCTATCATTGCTATGGGTCGAGCGAGCATCCGACCGTTACCTCGGGCGTCGTCGACGATCCGCTCGACAAGCAGCTTCACACCGAAGGGCGGGTTATTCCAGGCTCTGAACTGCGCTTCGTCGACGATGACGGTAATGATGTCGCGCCGGGCCGCGACGGCGAGATCTGCACGCGCGGGCCCGAGCTGTTCCTGGGCTATTTCGATCCGTCGCTGGGCGACGGGGCCTTCCTGCCCGGCGGGTGGTACCGTACCGGCGACATTGGCCGTATCGACGAGGGCGGCTATCTGCTGATCACCGACCGCAAGAAGGATATCATCATCCGCGGCGGCGAGAATATCTCGTCGAAAGAGGTCGAGGCGCTGCTCCTCGCGCACCCGAAGATCGCCGATGCCGCTGCCGTTGCTGCGCCCGACGAGCGGATGGGCGAGGTGGTGCGCGCTTGCGTCGTACTCGCGCCCGATACCGCGCTGTCGCTCGACGAGCTGCGCGAATATTTCTTTGCCGCGGGGATCGCGAAACAGAAGACCCCCGAACGGCTCAGCATCCTGCCCGAACTGCCGCGCAATGCGTCGGGCAAGGTGCTGAAGCATGAACTCAGGCGCAGCGCCTAGTTGCGCATGATGAAGCCGCCGTCGACGTTGAGCGCCTGACCGGTAATCCAGTCGCCGGCGGGCGAACAGAGCAGCAGCAGCGCGCCAACCAGATCCTGCGGTTCGCCCCGCGGCTGCTTGACGACCCGCGCCATCGCCGCCTGCACGAACGGGCTTTCGTCGGGGGTCAACGCCTTGCCCGCGTCGGACATCGTCATTCCGGGCGCGATGGCGTTGACGTTGACGTTCATCCGTCCGAGCTCGGTCGCGAGCGTCGTCGTCAGCCCGAGCAACGCGACCTTGCTGATCCCGTAGGTCGTCTGGGCAGGAAAACCGCCCGCCGAGAGCTGGTTGACGATCTTGCCGCCGCCGCGCGCCTGGAACAGCGGCACGGCGGCTTTCGAGCAGATCAGCGCGCCGGTCAGGTTGACGCGCATCAGCTTGTCGAAATCGGCGATGCTCGTCTGGATCGCGGGGGTGCCGACAGCTTCGACCATCAGCGCAGCATTGTTGACGAGAATGTCGAGCCCGCCGAAGGTCGCGCTGGTTGCTTCCATCAGCGCCGCGACCGATGCCTCGTCGGCGATATCGACCTGTACTGCGACCGCCTTGCCACCGGCTTCATTGATCTCGCCCGCGACCCGCTCGGCGCCTTCCGCGTTCAGGTCGGCGACGACGACGCTCGCCCCCGCATTGGCGAGGCCCACGGCATAGGCGCGCCCGATGCTGTTACCGCGCCCGCCGGCGCCGGTGACGACCGCGACCTTGCCGTCGAGCCGGAACCGGTCGTTGGTGAAATCGGCCATGATCACGCCTCCTGCTTCGGAAAGATCGCGGCGCCGACGCCGATGGTGACGGTCTTGTAGTGCAGGAATTCGTCGATCCCCGCCTTGCCGCCCTCCTTGCCGAAGCCCGAGATGCCGATGCCACCAAACGGCGTGTGCGGATTGATCTGGAAACCGCCATTGTTATAGACGCCGCCCGCGCTCAGCCGCTCGGACAGGCGGTGGACGCGCTGGAGATCGTTCGACTGGATATAGGCGGCGAGGCCATATTCGCTGTTGTTGGCGATCGCGACCGCTTCATCCTCGGTGTGGAATTTCATCACGACGACCGCGGGGCCGAAAATTTCGACCTGACTGATCTCGTGATCGGGGTCGGCATCGACGATCAGCGTCGGCTCGATGAAATTGCCCGCCGCAAGGTCGCCGCCGCAGCGTCCGCCGCCAAGTTCGAATTTCGCTGCGCCGTCGGCCTTCGCACGCTCGAACATGCCGAGAATACGGTCGACCGCTGCCGTGTTGATCACCGGCCCGACCGCGACGCTCGGGTCCATCGGATCGCCGACCTTGAACTGGCCGATGATGGCTTTGAGCCGCGCGACGAAATCGTCATAGACGTCGGCATGGACAAGCTGGCGGGTGGGGAGGGCGCAGCCCTGTCCCGACAGGCAGCCGACGGTCCAGAACACCGCGCGCTCGGCGGCCGCCTGCAGGTCGCAGTCGGGAAAGACGAGGCTCGCCGATTTGCCGCCGAGTTCCATCACCGATGGCTTGATCTCCTCGGCGCAGGCGGCGAGAATCTTGCGGGCGGTGATCGGCCCGCCGGTGAAGCTGATCTTGCGGATTTTCCTGTGCCGGACGATCGCCTCGCCCGCCTCGGCGGTGCCGGGCAGGATCGACAGCACGCCATCGGGAACCCCGGCCTGCTTGCACAATTGCGCGAACATCTCGGGCGCGAAAGGCGTGATTTCGGCGGGCTTGCAGATCACGCAATTTCCCGCCGCGAGCGCCGCCGCGACCTTCATGCCGAGCGAGATCAGCGGGCCGTTCCAGGTGATGATGATGCCGACGATGCCGATCGGTTCGGGCACGGTATAGCTGAGTTCGCCGCGGGTATCGAAGGTCGAGATCAGCTCGCCCGACATCTTGTCGCACCAGCCGGCATAATAGCGCGTCCAGCCGACCGCGGTATCGACCCCGCGCTCGCCGACCATCAGCGTTGTGCCGCCATCGAGTGCGGCCATTTCTGCAAGCGTGCGCTTGTTCTCCTCGAGCAGGTCGGCGAGCCGGTTCAGGATGTCGCGCCGCGTTTCGGGCGGGGTCCGGCGCCAGTCCTCCTGCACCGCGGCCGCTCTTGCGACGGCTTCCTCGACTTCTCTGGCGCCGGCGAGCGGGATGTCGGCCTGTACGACCTGCCTGACCGGATGCAGGTGCGGGTGCGTGCCGCCGCTGCCGCTCGTGCGTTGTTCATGTCCCAGATGCAGATGGACTGCAGGTGCGCTGGCCATAATCTTGTCTCCCGATGAAAATTGTCAGGCGTCCCACGCCAGATGCAGATGTTCGAGCGCCATCACGCTGCCGCCGCGGCAGCTTTCGTCGCCCCTGGTGACTTGCCGGAAATGGCCGATGCGGCCGAACCAGGCGCGGTAGAATACGATCAGCTCCATCCGCGCCAGATGCAGGCCAAGGCAGGTGTGGATGCCCGATCCGAACGCGGCGTGGCGATAGAATTGGCGCTCGACCGACACTGTTTTGGGGTTCTCGGTCAGCCCCTCGTCCCAGCCGACGAGCGGCAGCGGGGCGAGGATGCAGTCCCCGGCAAACAGCTTTACGCCTTCGAGTTCGGTATCTTCGACGACGTAGCGCGGCGTCGCGACGAAAGCGTAGCGGCGCAGCAATTCCTCGACCAGATTGGGGATCACCGATGGGTCGTCGATCGCACGCTGGCGGAGCGTGTCGTCGTGCGCGAGATGGCGCATCCCGAAGCTCATCGCATTGGTCACCGTGTCGAGCCCGGCGAGGAACATCAGGAAGCCGATCGACATCAGCTCCTCGAAACCCAGTTTGCGCCCGTCGACCTCGCTGACGATGATTTTCGAGATCATGTCGTCGCGCGGCTCGGCCATGCGCTGCTGGATCAGTTCGGCGAGATGGCCGACGATTTGCTGCGCGAGAGTGTTGCGGCCCTCGTTGCTCGCCTGCGAGTGGAAGAAGCCGGTGACGAGGTGACGGAACTCGTCGAACTTCTCCATCGGAAAGCCGAACAATTCCATGAACACCGCGACGGGCAGGCGCGATCCGATCGCCTCGACGAATTCGCATTCGCCCTTGCCGGTCACGCCGTCGAGCAACTGGTCGGTCCATGCGGTCACCCGGTCCTCAAGCGGTTCGATCGCCTTGGATTCAAAGAAGGGGCGGAGCATCTGCCGGTAGGGACGGTGCTCGGGCGGATCGAGCATCTCGGGAATCATCTTCGGCTGGTCGGGATTGGGCGGGATCGACAGGTAACGGCTCGAGAATATCTCGGGATGGCGCACGACGTGCTGCACCGACGAACCCGTGTTGCATACCCAATGCCCGCCATGGGCATTGGTCCAGAAGACCGGCGGTGCCGTTTCCTTGAGCTCCCAATAGCGCGCATGACAATCGGCAAGAACGCCGGGGTCGGCGATATAGTCGAATTCATGCACCGGCGAACGCGCCGGTTGCGCTGACGACTCGGTCATCTATCCTCTCCTCTTGCGCAGAAGTAAACGACGGTTTACATAACGAGTCAACGGGGAACGAGCATGGCCACGAAGAATACCGATACGCCTACGCGCGACGCTGACCGGACGCGGCAGGCGATCCTTCATGCTGCGCAGCAAATCTTCGCCGAAAAGGGGTTCGCCGAAGCCGGCGTCCGCGACATCACCGCGCTTGCGGGCGTCAACCCGTCGCTGGTCAGCCGCTATTTCGGCGGCAAGCTGAAGCTGTTCGAGGCCGCGCTCGACGCGGCGCTCAACACGCGCATGATGACCGACCTGCCCAAGGAGAGCTTTGGTAAGGCGATCATGGCGCGCTTTGCCGACGACGACGACCGGGTCAGTCCGCTGCCGATGATGTTCAGCGCCGCGTCGGACAGCGAAGCGCGCGCGGTGGCGCAGCGGCTGCTGCGCGAACGGGTGTTCGAGCCGCTCAAGCACTGGTTTGGCGGCAAGGATGCCGACGTGAAGGCGGCGCGCTTCATGATGGTCTCGCTCGGCTTCTTCGCCTACCGCGACCAGCTTCCGCTCGCCGAGTTCGCAGGCCGCGTCGAACCGGGGCTGCGCCGCTGGCTGGAAAGGGAATTCCAGGCCATCGTCGACGACTAACATCGCTCAGGCCGCGAGCAGCGCCGCCGTATCGGCGGGGACAATGAACTGCAGCAAATGCGCACGCTTCAGGCACAAATGCGGATGCGCCTCGTCGGTCATGCCGATCCCGCCGTGGACCTGGATATTCGCGCGGCCGTTGTCGAGCGCGGCCTGATCGGCGAGCCGTTTTGCTGCGGCAATATGGAATGCGGCATCGTGATCATCGGCGTCGAGCGCACAGGCGGCGTAATAGAGCTGTGACCGCGCGACCGCGGCGCGCACCGCCATGTCCGAACAGATATGCTTGAGTGCCTGGAACCAGCCGATCGGCCGTTCGAACTGCTGGCGCAGCTTCGCATAATCCGTCGCCATGTCGCGCGCCGCGTCGGCGCAGCCGACGGCATAGGCGGCGCCGAGGAGTTGGAGGTGGAGCAGCGCATGCGGATCATCGACGCGCTCGATCGCCGCAGGACGGGCGATCCGCGCCAGCGGGGTGGACTGGTCGAGCGAAAATGTTGACGATAGCTGGCCTGCGAGCGCGAAACAGGCGAGGCCGTTGCCGAACGCGCCGAGCGCTCGCGAGGCTTCCACCCCGTCCAGTATCCGAACATCCTCTTGCGCGGGCAAGGCGAGCGCCGTCTTTCCGGTAGCGCCGGTCCAGCGTGCGGCGACCGCTGTCGACAGCAGTGCGACCGGTGCAAGGAACCGTCCCAGTTCGGCGAACACCAGCGCCTCGGTCGCATGATCGAGTCCCATTTCCGGAGCGGTCATGCCGGTCCATCCCATGGTGTCGAGTTGCTGCCATAGCCCCGCCGACCGCGCTCGCGCGCCTGCGAGCGGCATATGGTCTCGGCACCAGTCGGCGGTTGCGGTCTGGAGCGCGATCTGTTCGTCGTTCGGGGTCAGGTCCATGCAATCACCTCGACTTGGGCAGGCCGAGCAGGCGCTCGCCGATGATGTCGCGTTGGATCTGCGCCGTGCCACCCGCGATCGTCGCCGCGAAACCGCGCAGATAGTCGCCGACCGCATCGTCGTCCCCGTACCGGAAGTCGAGAATGTTGGCGCCCATCAGCAGCACCGCCATACGCTCGAGCCGCTGGCCGAGCTCGGAGGTGAAGAGCCGGATCACCGATGCCTCGGGTCCGGGCTGGCCGGTCCGCACGACCTCGGAAATATTGCGGTAGGTCATCGCACGTACCGCCGCGACCTCGGAGCGCATCTGTGCGAGCTGGTCGGCGATCCGGTCGTCTCGGATCATCCCGTTGGCGCGCGCTGCCGCGATCAGTTCCTCGATCTCCCGGCTCTGCTTGACCTGGTCGGCGATGAAGCCGGTGCCGCGCTCGAAGCTGAGCGTGGACATCGCGACCTGCCACCCGTTGCCGAGCCCGCCGACGACATTGGTCAGCGGAATGCGCACATCGTCGTAGAAGACCTCGGCGAATTCGGTCAGCCCCGACATCTTCCTGATCGGCCGCACGGTGATGCCGGGCGCGTGCATGTCGCAGATGACCCAGCTTAGCCCCTTGTGCCGCAGCGACCCTTCCTCGGTGCGCAGCACCAGTTCCTGCCAGTCGGCGACATGCGCGAAGCTCGTCCAGATCTTCGACCCGTTGATGATCAGTTCGTCGCCCTCGATCCGCCCGCGCGTCTTGATGCCGGCAAGGTCCGATCCCGCACCGGGTTCTGAAAAACCCTGGCACCAGATCGCCTCGCCCTTCAGGATGCGCGGCAGGTGATACGCCTTCTGCTCCTCGCGCGCGTTGAGGATCAACGTCGGGCCGCCATGGTTGATCCCGACGAAATTCGCGCCGATCCACGGCGCGTGTGCCTTCGCATATTCCTCGAGCCAGATGACCTGCTGCACGATCGACAGCCCGCGCCCGCCATAGTCGGTCGGCCAGTTGATTCCCGCCCAGCCGGCATCGAACAATCGCCGCTGCCACGCCTTGTCGAACCCGATCGCATCGGACGCATCGAGCGGGCGCTTCTCGGCGGGCACATTGGCGTGCAACCAGTCGCGGCACTCTTCGCGGAAGCGCGTTTCCTCCGGGGAGAAGCCGATGTCCATCAGTCGGGCCTCTTCGCGGCGGCGATCGGCTCGCCCTTCTTGCGCACCGCCGGATCGAAGCCCGCGTTGCGCATCAGTTCGTGGTTCAGCCCGGCGGCGATCCCCATGCCGTCGGTGTCGTAGATCAGCCTTTTGTTCTCGGCATTGCTGTGGCGGCTGTTGCCGAGGATCAGCGCGGCCAGTTCGGCGACCTTTGCGTCGAGCGCCTCGTCGGGCACGCAATAGTTGGCGAGGCCCATCGCCGCCGCATCCTCGCCCGCATAAGGCTGGCACGTCAGCATCATTTCGAGCGCCTTCGCCTGTCCGACGCGCCGCGGCAGCCGCTGCGACAATCCCCAGCCCGGGACCAGCCCCCATTTGCCATGCGTATCGGCAAAGCGTGCGCCGGTGCCGCAGACGATGAAATCGGCTGCGAGCGCGAGTTCGAGCCCGCCGGTGTAGCAGGTGCCACGCACCTTCGCGATCACCGGCTGGCGCAATTTGGTCAGCCGCTCGACGATCAGCATCTCCTGCCGCAGCCAGCCGAGCGCATCGGCGTGCGGCGGTGATTTGAGGTCGTGGCCGGCGCAGAAATGCTCGCCCGCGCCGGTGATCAACACCAGCCTGGCATCGCCGACGCCCTCCTCGATATCGCGGATATGCGCGCGGAACTCGCGGAACAGCGCGCGGTCGATCGCGTTGCGCTTGTCGGGGCGGTTGAGCGTCAGCGTGCAGACGCCGTCCTTATCGTCGCGCAGGACCAGCGCCTCGCTCATGCCCCGTCCCCGCGCGTCTTCGCGATCGCCTCGCGCGCGCTGCCGCTTTCCATCGCGCGCTTGCCGAACTGTTCGCGGATCGGCACGAACTCGGGCATCACCAGCGACCGGCGCAGCCAGTTGGCGGCGTCGACGACGAGCGTATGCCCGCTGATATACGCAGCATAGGGCGAACAGAGGAAGGTCGCCGCCCAGCCCAGTTCGCGCACCTCGCCGACGCGCATGCCGGGGATCGTATTATCGCCGCGCTCGCCTTCGCGGTGCCGCGTCATATGCGCGGGCAGATCGTCATGCGGGAAACGCCCCGGCGCGATGCAATTGACGCGAATGCCGTCGGGCGCCCATTCGACCGCGAGGCTCTGCGTGAGGTTGGTCACCCCCGCCTTCGCTGCCGCCGAATGCGAGGTGCCCGGACCGCCGGTCCAACTGTACGTCGCGCCGATGTTCAGGATCGCGCCCGGCAACCCCGCCGCCAGTCGCCGCACCGCAAATTCGCGGCTGCAATTATAGGTGCCGTTGAGCACGATATCGACGACGGTGCGAAAGCCGTTCGGGGTCATTTCCTCGGCGGGCGCGGGGAAATTGCCCGCGGCATTGTTGATCAGCACATCGACCGGGCCGAGCTTCGCCTCGATCTCGTCGAAGGCGCGCGCGATCGCATCGGGATCGCGCACGTCGCAGGCGACCGCAATGGCTTCGGCGCCGACCGCCTCGATCGCGGCGATGCCGGCGGCAAGATGGTCGGGCTTGCGGCTCAGTATCGCAATTTTCGCGCCCAGCCGCGCGAACTCGACCGCCATGCCCTTGCCAAGCCCGGTGCCGCCGCCGGTCACCGCGACTACCTGTCCGTTGTAAGTGCCGTCGGGCAGCGCCTTGGCGCCCAAGGGCGGGGGGGAGGGTAGAGCCATCCTATTTCCCCTTGTAGTTCGGCGCGCGCTTCTCGCGGATCGCGGCGCGGGCTTCCTGATAATCCTCGGTCTTGAACAGGTAGCTCTGCGCGTAGAGTTCGGCGCGCGTGCCGGTGCGGATCGTCGGGCCGTGCATCAGATTGATCATCTCCTTCGCCAGCGCGAGGTTGATCGGCGGGCGCGCCGCGATGTCGCGCGCCATCTCCAGCGCCCTCGCGTCGAGCTCCTCGGGCGCGACGACGAAATCGACCGCCCCCCATTCGAGCGCGGTTGCGGCGTCGATCTTCTGCCCCGACATCACCATATATTTGGTCCGCGACGGCCCGATCAGCGCGGTCATCATCTGCGTGCCCCCGGTGTCGGGCAGCACGCCGTATAATATCTCGGGCAGCGCCATTTTCAGCGTCGTGTCGCTGATGCGGATATCGGCGGCGAGCGCCAGTTCGCACCCGCCGCCGATCGCGCCGCCCTTCAGCGCCGCGACGATCGGCTTGGTCGACTCCTGCATCTTCAGTCGCCCTTCCTGATGCTGGCGGATGAAGTGGAAATCGCTCTCGTCGCGCGCGCGATGCCCCAGCACATTGGTGTCGCGCCCCGAACAGAAGCTCTTGCCGTTGGCGCGGATCAGGATCGTGCTCGACTCACGCTCGTCCAGCGCCTCGCCGAGCAATTTCTGGAACAGCGACGCCATCGCGTCGTCCATCGCATTGTGCCGGTCGGGCCGGTTCAACGTCAGGATACGCAAGGCGCCTTCGCGCTCGCTCAGGATCAGGTCGGCCATCTCCGCTCCCATTTTCTTTTCGGCAGGGCTTGCACGACTTGTATAACTAAGTCAATTATGTCGAAACGCTAGGGGAGAGAGAAAATGGCGGAGCTCAGCGGAAAGACCGCGCTCGTCACCGGCGCGTCACGCGGCATCGGCGCCGCGATCGCCCGCCGACTCGGCGCAGCCGGCGCGCATGTCGCGGTCAATTATGCGGGCAGCAAGGATGCTGCCGAAACACTCGTCGCGGAAATCATTGCGGATGGCGGGCAGGCCTTTGCCATACAGGCCGACGTCGGCATCATGGCGGGCATCGAGTCCATGCTCGCCGCCTGCGACGCGGCCTTCGGCGGCACCCCCAATCTCGACATCCTCGTCAACAATGCCGGCGTCGGCGGCGAGGGCGACACGGGCAGCCTGAAGAAGTGCAGCGAGGAACTGTTCGACCGCATGATCGCGGTGAACCAGAAGGCGCCGCATTTCATCACCCAGCTCTGCCTCGACCGCCTCCGTGACGGCGGGCGCATCGTCAATATCGGCTCGCTCGGCGGACGCTCGGCGCTGCCGCCCTTCGCGGCTTACGCGGCGACCAAGCGCGCGCTGCAGAGCCTCACCATATCGACCGCGGTCGTTGTCGGCCCGCGCGGCATCACCTGCAACCTCGTCGCCCCCGGGGCGGTCGATACCGAATTCAACAAGACCCTGTCCGAAAAGCCCGGCTGGGCCGAGGCGACGTCGAAGCTCACCCCGATGAAGCGCCTCGGCGTGCCCGAGGATATTGCGGGCGCGGTGATGATGCTCTGCCGCGACGAGGCGCATTGGGTCACCGGGCAGATCGTCGAAGCGAGCGGAGGGCTGTTCCTGTGAGCGACCTCGCCGGCAAGACCGCGCTCGTTACCGGCGGCTCGCGCGGCATCGGTGCCGCGATCGCGCGGCGGCTCGGGCAGGCGGGCGCGCATGTCGCGATCAACTATGCCAGCAGCAGGGAGGCGGTGAACGCGCTCGTCGCCGAGATCGAGGCTGCGGGTGGCAGGGCCTTTGCGATCCAAGCCGACGTCTCGTCGCTGTCGGGGATCGAGGCGATGTTCACCGCCTGCGACCGCGAATTCGGCGGCGCGCCCAATCTCGATATCCTGATCAACAACGCCGGGGTCGGCCGCGGCGGGCGCGACGGTACGCTGAAGGGCGCGGGTGAGGAGCTGTTCGACGAACTCTTCGCGGTCAATGTGAAGGGCCCGCATTTTGTGACCCAGGCCGCGCTGCCGCGCCTCCGTGACGGCGGGCGCATCGCCAACATCGGTTCGATGTCGGGCAAGGTCGGCCAGCCCTTCGCCGCGAGCTATGCGATGACCAAGCGCGCGATCCAGAGCCTGACCTTCAGTACAGCGCTGGCGGTCGCCAAGCGGCAGATCACCTGCAACTGCATCGCCCCCGGGGCGGTCGCGACCGAATTCATCACGGCGCTGCGCGAACAGCCGGGTTGGGACGAGGCAACCGCGAAGCACACCCCGATGGGCCGCCTCGGCGAGCCCGAGGATATCGCAGGCGCGGTGATGATGTTGCTCGGCGACGATGCGCGCTGGGTCACGGGGCAGGTGATCGAGGCGAGCGGAGGGCTTGCGCTCTGATGGCGCTGATGACCGAAAAATTGCGCGCGATCATGGCGCTCGATCCCGACCGGACGCAGATCGATTTCGGCGGGACGGATTATAGCTGGCAGCAGATCGCCGAGAATGTCCGCGCGATCGAGGCCGCGCTCGATGCGATGGGCCTGCCCGAGGATGCGCGCGTCGGCGTGATGCTGCGCAACCGCCCCGGTCATGTTGCGGCGATCGTCGCGGTGCTCTCGACCGATCGCTGCCTTGTGACGCTCAATCCGATCCTGCCCGACCCAAAGCTGTTCGCCGACGTCGAAAATCTCGGCCTGCCCGTGATCATCGCCGATGCCACCGACCTCGCGCGCCCGGGTCTCGGCGAAGCGCTCGCGCGCGCCGGTTCGGCAGTGATCGAAATCGACCCGTTCCTCGGCGGCGTCCGCGTCGTGCAGCCCGAGGTCCGCACCCGGATCCAGACCTCGCCCGGCGTCGCGATCGAGATGCTCACCAGCGGCACTACCGGGACGCCCAAGCGCGTGCCGCTCAGCCGCGATGCCTTCGACGCCAGCTTTCGCGGTTTCACCAAATATGAGCGCGGGCGCAGCTTCGACGATCCGCCACGGCTCAATTCGGGCTGCACGATGGTGGTCAATCCACTCACCCATATCGGCGGGATCTACGGCTGCATCGGCGCGCTCGCGGCGGGGCGGCGGATCGCGTTGCTCGAAAAATTCAGCGTCGACGCATGGGTGTCGGCGGTGCGCCGCAACCGTCCCGCGGTCGCGTCCGCCGTTCCTTCGGCGGTGCGCATGCTGCTCGACGCCGACGTCGATCCTGCCGACCTGACCAGCCTCAAGTCGCTGATCACCGGCACCGCGCCGCTTGCGCCCGATCTCGTCGACGCCTTCATGGCCAAATACGGCATCCCGATCTGCAGCAATTATGGCGCGACCGAATTTGCCGGCGCGATCGCCGGCTGGACGATCGACGATTTTCGAAGGCTCTGGCCTGAAAAGCGCGGCGCGGTCGGCCGCGTCCACGCCGATATCGAGGCGCGTATCGTCGATGCCGAAACCGGCGCGATTCTGCCGCATGGAGCCGAAGGTCTGCTTGAGATCAAGGGTCAGCAGCTTGGCAACGACCTTAAATGGCTGCGCACCACCGACCGCGCGGTGCTCGACGAAGACTGCTTCCTCTTCATCAAGGGCCGCGCCGACAATGCGATCATCCGCGGCGGTTTCAAGATCCATCCCGACGATGTCGTGACTGCGCTCAACGACCATCCCGCGATCCGCGAGGCCGCAGTCGTCGGCGTGCCCGACGAGCGCCTCGGCGCTGTTCCCGCCGCCGCGATCATCCTCAAGGACGGGGCTTCCACGCCCGAGACCGACGACCTCAAGGCTTGGCTCAAAGACCGGCTGATCGCCTATCAGGTCCCGGTTCATATCCGCATCGTTCCCGACTTCCCGCGCACCCCGTCGATGAAACCCTCGGCGCCCGGGCTGCGCGCGCTATTTGCAGGAGAGAGCTGATGGAAAGCTTCGCCGGAAAATCGGTGATCGTCACCGGCGGGGGCAAGGGAGTCGGGCGCGGCATCGCCGAAGCCTTCGCTGCCGCAGGTGCCGAGGTGATGCTCGGCGCGCGGACAATCTCCTACGCCGAAGATGTGAAGGCGGGGATCGAGAAGGCCGGTGGCGTCGCCGAATGCTTCGCCGCCGACATCGCCAAGCACGCCGATTGCCGCGGGCTCGTCGAGGCAACCGTGCAGGCCTTCGGCGGGGTCGATATCATCGTCCACGCCGCCGCCGACATCCCGCACGGCGGGCTCGGCCATGTCGACGACGAGCGGCTGGAAGCGGGCTTCGCCAGCATCGCCAAGGCGGCCTGGTGGCTGCTCGACGCCGCGCGCCCGCATCTGGCGCAGGCCCGCGACGGCGGCCGTTTCATCGCGATCGGTTCGATCAACGGCACCTTCAACGTCGTTCCCAATATGACCGCCTATGGCATGGCGAAGGCCGCGCTCGACGCCTTCATCCGCGCCGCGGCGGGCGACGTCGTCGGCGAGGGCATCACCGTCAACGCGATCAACCCCGGCCTCGTTGCCAGCGACCGCGCGAAAGCCGTGCTCGGCGACGAAGGCCTCGCTGCCTATGGCGCGACCGTCCCCGTGGGTCGCGCGGGCACCCCCGCCGATATCGCGCATGCCGCGCTGTTCCTCGCCTCGGCGCGCTCGGACTATATCACTGGCACGACGATCAAGATGGACGGCGGCTCGACCGTCGCGGCGTCGCCGGGCCGCAATGACATCCTGCAGGACCGGCTCAAGCTCCAGCACGGAAAGGCGCCCTGACATGGACCTAGGGATCAAGGGCAAGGTCGCGCTCGTCTTCGGCGGTTCGAAGGGCATCGGCCTCGGCTGCGCGTATGAATTCGCTCGCGAGGGTTGCAAGACGGTCATCGCGGCGCGGACGCAGGCGACCATCGATGCTGCGGTCGCCGAAGTGCAGGCAGCGGGCGGTCAGGTCGTCGGCATCTCCGCCGACTGCACCACCAAGGACGGCATCGCCAAAGCCGTGCAGGCCGCGACCGACGCTTTCGCGCCGTCCGATATCCTGATCTTCAACGTCGACTCCGGCCCCAAGGGCAGCTTCCTCGAAGTCGACGACGACACCTTCGCCGCCGCGAACAATAACAATGTCATGGCCTTTCGCTGGGCGGTTCAAGCGGTCATCCCGCATATGCACAGGCAGGGCTGGGGCCGCATCCTCACCATCGGCACCAATTCGGTGAAGGCGCCGCACCGCAAGCTCGCGCGGGCGGCGCAGAACACCTACCGCGTCGGCGCGCTCGCGCTGTCGAAGACGATCTCGGCCGAACTCGGGCCGATGGGGATCACCGTCAACACGCTCGGCACCGGGGCGATCGCGACACCCCAATTCAAGGAGGTGTTCACGAAGATCGCCGCCGAGCATGGCCAGACCTATGACGAGCATATCGCTGTGCGGACGAGCGCCTATCCGATCCCGCGCATGGGGACGCCGGAGGATATGGCCGCCGCGGCGGCCTTCCTCTGCTCCGACCGTGCGGGCTTCATTACCGGGCAGGTGCTTGTCGTGGATGGCGGCAATCTGGAAGTTCTGCAATAATTAGCAATCAAAGGAAGTAAGGCATGAAACTCGACAGCAATATCGCAGCGGTGGTGACCGGCGGCGCCTCGGGCCTCGGCCGTGCCAGCGCCGAAGCGCTGGCAGGCGCAGGGGTGAAGGTCGCGATCTTCGACGTCAACGAAGCGGGCGGCCGAGCCGTGGCCGATGCGATCGGCGGCATATTCTGCAAGGTCGACATCACCAGCGAGGACAGCGTCGTCGCGGGCTATGACGCCGCGCGTGCGGCGCACGGGCATGAACGCGTGCTCGTCCATTGCGCACAGATATCGAAGGGCGGCAAGACCGTCCGCTATGACAAGACGACCGGCGGCTATGTCCGCTATTCGACCGACGATTATGCATTCTCGGCGCAGGGCATCCTCATCGCCAGCTATCGCCTCGCCTCGCTCGCCGCGCTGGGCATGGCGAACGCCGAGCCGCTGAACGAGGATGGCGAACGCGGTTCGATCGTCCTCACCGCGTCGGCGGCGGCGCAGGATGCGCAGATCGGACAGGTCGGCTATGGCTCTTTGAAGGCCGGAGTGAACGGCCTTGTCCTGCCGATGGCGCGCGACCTGATGGACGTCGGCATCCGCGTCAATTCGATCATGCCCGGCATTTTCGCGACGCCGCCGATGCTGGCGGTGAAAGACAAGGCGCCCGCGATCTTCGAAGGGCTGGCGGCGTCGGTTCCGTTCCCGAAGCGCCTCGGCAAGCCCGAGGAGTTCGGATCGCTTGTCCTCGAACTTGCGCGCAACAGCTATTTTAACGGGCAGAATCTGCGTCTCGACGGCGCGATCCGCATGCCGCCCAAATAGACCGGAACAGGACAGAGATTTGAACGCACCCCAGCAGTTTCCGTTTGCCCGCCAGTCGGCGGGTCCCGCGCCGCTGCGCCGTCCGGGGTCGATCCGGCGAACCACGTCGATCGATTCGGACTGGCCCGACGGCTTCGGCGAACCGTGGATCATGACCGGACGGGCGCGCGACCTGCTGACGCCGCTCAATGGCGGTGCGATCGAGGTTGCGAGCGGCGGTTTCACGATCAAGGCGTCGCCGCTGCGCGAGATACTGGCGATCGATATCTCCGCCGACCACCCACGGGTCGACGAGATGGTCGGGGTGCGCGCGGGCGGGGCGAGCCGGACGGCGCTGGCCGACGTGCTGGGCGATCTGCGCGGCACGCCGCTGTTCCAGGTGCTCGACGATTATGCCGGTGCCAGCCTTGTCGCCGGGTGGATATGGTCGCGCTGGAGCGACGACTGGCATCAGCGGATGGCGAGCAACCGCGCCAGATCGGGCGCGAGCAGCAAGGGGCGGATGGTCAATATCTGCACCGGCTTCACAGAAGGCGGCAGTTCGCTGACCGCAGACGGCGACGTCGATCACAGCGACCAGTCGGCGACCGAGGTCGGTCCGCTGGCGAATCCCGACGACCCGATCGGCTGGCACGACATGCCGGCCCAGCAGGGACGCCCGCTCGCCCGCCGGGCACGGCGAATCGACGTGTGGCGCGGCGAAGGGGTGCTGAAGGTCGATGCCGCGTTTCAGGACAGCGGGCCGAACCCGCAGGGGACGCGTACCGCGATCCACGAATATCGCGTCTATGCAGAGGTCGACGAACGCGACGGCACCTTGCTTTCGCTTCAGGCGCTGCCGCTGATCCTGCCGTTCCGCGAATGTCCCGGCGCCTCGATGAAGGCGACGCGAATGGTCGGGCAGCACGTCGGCGAGTTCCGGCAGGCGGTTCTCGACACGCTGGTCGGCACGGTCGGCTGCACCCACCTCAATGACGTCCTGCGTGCGCTGGCCGACGTCCCGGTCTTGGCAAGTTTGTTGCCGAAAGAGGCGGCGTAGCGCCATTTTTTCGCCCTTTCCGCAGCGGAAGGCGTAATCCACTTGTCTGTCTTGTTAGACTTAGTTATATAACTGGCCAAGCGAGGACGCCAGGAAGCCTCGTGGGGAGGATGTTGACCATGATTTTCAAGCAGAATCGCGATTCGGCCCGATTGCTTGCGGCGGTCTCGCTTGGCGCGATTGCGCTTTCGGCTGCCCCCGCCTTTGCCCAGGCGGCGCCCGAAGAGACCCAATATGACGATGACGCGATCGTCGTCATCGGCGTGACCAAGCAGGACGCGAACATCCAGGAAACGCCGATCGCGATCACCGCGTTCAGCGGCGAGACGCTGACCGAACAGGGTATTTCGAAGGTCGAGGACATCGCGAGCTTCACCCCCGGGTTCAACATCCGCGGTGCGGGCAACAATCCCACCGCCTTCTCGCTCGCGATGCGCGGGCAGGTCCAGAACGACAATATCGCGACGCTCGAACCGTCGGTCGGTACCTATCTCGACGAAATATACATCGCGCGCGCCTATGGCCTGAACGTCGAGCTCGTCGATGTCGAAAGCGTGCAGGTGCTCAAGGGGCCGCAGGGAACGCTCTTCGGCCGTAACACCTCGGCGGGCGCGGTGCTGATCCAGACAGCGAATCCGCGCTATGACGAGATTTCGGGCAAGGCAAGCGCGACCTATGGCCGTTTCGACGAGCGCACCGGTCAGGCGGTGCTCAACCTTGGCCTGTCGGACAGCCTCGCGATCCGCGGTGCGCTCTATTACCAGAAGCGCGACGGGTACAAGACCGACATCAATACCGGCGCGAAATATGAAGGCCGCGAGACGTGGAACGGCCGCGTCAAGCTCGGCTGGAAGCCGACCGACACGTTCGAAATCCTGCTGTCGGGCGAATGGTACGACACCTATATCGACGGGCCCGTCCGCCAGAACCTGTTCTTCAACGCGCCCGCGGCTTTCGGCCCTGCCAAGCCGATCGTCGACGGGATCGCCGCAGCCGAGCGCGAAGAGTTTGGCGGCAATCCCAACCTTGCTGCCTACACACCACCCTCCGCGGTCATCGGCGCCGATCCGCGCGGTCCGTTCAACAAGACCAAGACGCAGACCTATACCGCCAAATTCATCCTCGATACGAGCTTCGGCCAGATCCGCTGGATCAACGGCTATCGCGGCGTGCAGAGCGAAAATCTGGTCGATCTCGACGGCACGAGCTTCGCGGGCCACTTCACCGAAGGCACGCAGGACCTCAAGCAATATTCGACCGAGCTGCAGGCCACCGGGACGGCGTTCGACGACCGGCTGAATTTCGCCACCGGCATCACCTATTTCCGCGAAACGGGTTTCGACCAGTCGCGTTCGAACCTGTTCAACGGCAAGTTCGCTGCGGGGCCGACGGTGCCGGCAGAGTTCGTCGGGCGGACGAGCTGGTCGAACTTCTCGGGCACGCTCGATAACGACAGTTTCGGCATGTACGGTCAGCTCAACTATGCGCTGACCGACCGTTTCAATGTGACTGGCGGTCTGCGCTATTCGATCGATGACAAGCGCGTGATCACCCGGTCGGGCGACGTCGTCGACAACACCGACCAGTTCGTCCGCTGTACCCCGGCAACGGTCGCGATTCCGTGCGATCGCGAACGGCACAAGACCTTCACCAACCTCTCTTATACGATCGGCGCCGATTACGACGTGACCGACGATATCCTGATCTATGCCAAGCAGAGCAAAGGCTATCGTTCGGGCGCGCTGCAGCTTCGTACCGTGACGCTGGAAGACTCGATCCCGTCGGATCCCGAAATCGTCAACGAGCAGGAAATCGGGATCAAGACGACGTTCCTCGATGGCCGCGCGCGCTTCAACATTGCCGGCTATCACAACAAGGTCCGCGATGCGCAACGCAGCCCGGTCCTTGCACCGAACGGCATCAGCCAGACGGTGATCGAAAATGCCGACACCGAAACCTGGGGCGTCGAAGCCGATGCATCGTTCGAAGTTGTCGACGGCTTCACCCTCTTTGCGTCGGGGGCGATCAGCGATCCGAAATATACGCGATATGAAGGCAAGGCGCTCGCCGGCACACCGCCGACACAGACGATCGTGACGGTCGACAAGAGCGATTATCTGCTCGTCGGCATCGTCAAGGAGCAGTTCACCGTCGGCGCCAATCTCAAGCAGGACCTTGGCGGGGTCGGGCTCGACGCCAACATTGTCTATGCATGGCAGGGCAAGATGCCGCAGATCGACATTCCCGTCGCGATGTTCACTTCGACAGCACCGGGTGGTCTCGGGCTGACGCAGGCGCAAGCCGACCAGCTCGCCGCCGTCGCCCAGTCGGGATCGCTCGGCCTGCTTAACGCCCGCGTCGCGCTCAGCTTCGGCCCCGAAAAGAACTTCGAGGTCGCGCTGTGGGGCAAGAACCTGACCAATGATCAGGAACAGCAATATACGCTTCTGCTGAGCAACATCTATGTCGGCACCTCATACAACGAACCGCGCAGCTACGGCGTGACCGCCAGCTTCAAATTCTAGGACCACAGGGCGCTCCTCTGGAGCAATGGGGGAGGGACGGCATTGCCGGACCTCCCTCTTTTTTTCGCGAAAGGAGAGTCATGCCTTCAGAAATGTCCAGCCGCCGCGGCCTTACGCTCGGACTGCTCGTGGTCGTCGCAATCCTGAGCTATGTCGACCGGCAGGTCTTCACGCTGTTTCAGGACGACATCAAGGTCGAACTCGGTCTCGACGACGGCCAGCTCGGCTTGCTTACCGGCATCGCATTCGCTGCATTCTATGCGCTCGCCGCCTTTCCGATCGCGCGTTACGCCGATCGCGGCGACCGGCGGCTGGTGATCGCGGTCTGCGTTTCGATCTGGAGCGCCGCGACCGCGCTTTCGGCCTTCGCGCACAGCTTCGTCCAGATGCTGCTCGCGCGTATCGGTCTTGCCGCGGCGGAAGCGGGCGCCGGCCCGGCGGGGATGTCGCTGCTCACCGATATTTTCCCCAAGGATCGCCGCACGACGATCATCTCGATCATGCTCGCCGCCAATGCCGTCGGCCTGTCGGGCGGGCTCGCGCTCGCGGGCTGGCTCTCGCAATGGTATGACTGGCGGACGGTGTTCCTGATCGTCGGCTTGCCCGGGATCGCGGTCGGCCTGCTTGTCTACCTGCTCGCCGCCGAGCCGCGCCGGCGCGGTGTTGCCGAGCCTGCTCCTGTACAGCAAACCAGCCTCGGCGACGTCTTGCGGACGATGGCATCGAACACATCGCTGCGCTGGGTCGGCCTGTTGCTCTGCATGGTGCCGCTCACCGGCTTCGCCTTCATCCTGTGGGGCGCGTCCTTCTTCCAGCGCGTGCATGGCATGGACAAGACCGAAACCGGCTTCTGGCTCGGCGGCGCGATGGCGGCGGGACTGGTTATCGGCAACCTTGTCGCGGGATGGGTCAGCGACCGTTACGGACAGGCGAAACCCGGCTTTAACGGCTGGTTCGCCGGAATCGGTCTGCTGATTTCCTTTCCCTTCGGCGTCGGGTTCGCCCTCGCCGGGAACGCTTATGTCGCGCTCGCCTGCTTCGTGGTGGTCAAATTCATGATGACGCTGCACCTCGGCCCGATCATCGCGCTCTGCTTCGCGCAGGTGCCGGTGCAGATGCGGGCGATGATGTCGGCGACGATCAACATGTTCATCGGCCTCGCCGGCGTCGGGCTGGGCGGAACAGTCGCGGGCTATCTCAGCAAGGCCTTCACGCCGGGCTATGGCGAGTTATCGCTGCAGCCGTCGCTGGCAATATTGTCGTGCTGCCTGCTGGTCGGCGGCATCGCCGCGATCATGGCGGGGCGGACAGCACGGCCGATCGAGGAATAGGGGGCTGCCCCTCCCTTTGAAGGGGAGGGGAGCCTTGATCAGGCGACGGCCTTTGCGCTCGTCACCACTTCGGGCTTCACGCCAAACAGCCGCGCGGCGTTCATTCCCAATATATTCCGCCGCACCTCGTCGCTGACGGTCATCCCTTCGAACAACTCGTCGATGATCCGGCGGCTGACGGGGAAGGTGCCTTCGGCGTGCGGATAGTCCGAACCCCACATCACATTCTTCGCCCCCGGCAATCCTGCCGCCGCCGACGCAATACACGCGCGGTCGTGCTGGAAGCTTGCCCACACCTGATCGTCGATGATCCTGCTCGGCGCGCGGCCGAGTTTCGGAAAGACGAAGTTCGCGTGGGCGACCGAGACCTCGTCCATGCGCTCGGCCAGCGCGACCAGCCAGCTCGCACCGCTTTCGATGAACGCGACCTTGGCACCCGGATTGCGGTCGAGGACGCCGCCCGATACCAGATACATGACGCTGTGCTGCGCATCGTTCATCTGGTTGGTGTAGTTGATGATCCCGGCGCCGGGGCCGCGTTCGACGATCACGCTTTCGAGGCCGGTGCCCGTGTGCATGACGAAGACGATGCCGAGCGCCGCCGCCCTGGCAAAGACCGGGTCCCACGCGTCGCTGTTATATTTGGGCAGGCCCGGCGGTGTCGTCGCCGGCAACATTGCGGCGGTGAAGCCTTTCGACGCCAGATAATCGAGTTCGGCGAGCGTGTTAGAGAAGTCGAGCACGGGTAGCATGCCGCAGCGGACGAACCGGTTGGGATGGCCACCGAGGAAGCTGTCGTTCCAGTCGTTGTAGAGCCGGGCCGAGGCCGCTTCGGCGTCGGGATTGTCGAGGCAGTAGAGCCACAGGCCGAGCGACGGGAAACAGATTTCGGCATCGATGCCCTCGAGTTCCATGTCTTCGAGCCGGCCGGGTATCTCGCGAATGCCCTTGCGTTGGGCATCGCCAAGCTGCTTCTCGCGGTGCTGCCCGACGCGCAGGCGATAGATGATCTTGTCCTTCGTCCCGGTGACCAGATACTCGCCTTCCATGCGGGCGTGGATCGCATGGTCCTTCAGCGACGCGGGCAGGCCATCGAGGAAGATGTCCGCTGGCTCCATGATGTGGCTGTCGGCGCTGAACACAAAGGGTTTCATCGGGCAATCTCCTCACGACTCGCTTTTAGCATTTGCTCGATTAAAAGATACCTAGTTATACAAGTCAAGCGCCATATGGGATAGACATCGTGTGGTATGGCGCATAAACAGGTATCTGTTATGGCAGCTCATCTCGAACCACGCGGCCCGGCCGAAACCCTTGCAAGCCGCACCGCCCGTCAGCTCTCGCAGCTCAGTCTGGCGGCTGTCCCCGGCACCCATCTCGGGGCGGAGGACGATTTGCTTGCACGCTTCGGCATCAGCCGCCCGACGTTGCGCCAGGCGGCGAAGCTCGTCGAGCGCGACCGTCTGATCAGCATTCGGCGCGGTGCGCAGGGCGGCTATTATGCCGAACGTCCCGACGCACGCGACGCGATCCAGTCGCTGGCGCGATTTCTGCGCATGAAGGGCGCCCATCTCGGTCATGTCATTCAGGTCACACGGCCAGTGTCGGAAGAGGCCGCCGTTGCCGCTGCGCGTTACCGCAGCGCCGCCGATGTCGAAACTTTGCAAGCCTTCGCCGCGACGATCGACGCGCGCGACACGCCGCGCGACCTGATCGCGGCCGAAGTCGAAATGGCGCGGCTGATTTCGCAGATGAGCGGCAATCCGGTCGTCGAGCTGATCCTCGAAATCGGTTACAGCTTTGGCCTCGACGAAAAGGGCGGCGACCTCTACGCCGATCCCGACCGGCGCCGGCGCACGCGCGACATGCAGCGCAGCCTGTGCAACGCGATCATCGACGGCGATCCCGACATCGCGCGGTTGATGATGCGGCGGCGATCGGACCAGTTTGACGCGTGGCTGCATCTGGGCGATGCGGCGAAGAAGGATCGGCAATGAGCATCGTCGAATATCGGGGTTTCGCGGGCGTCCGGCTGGAAGCCGAGGTGATTGGCTCCGAAAACGATCCCGCAGTCCTGTTGCTCCACGGCGCCGGGCAGACGCGCGCCGTGTGGTCGGGCGTTGCCTCCGCTCTCGAAAAGGCCGGCCGCCGCGTCATCAGCCTCGATCTCCGCGGTCACGGCGGCAGCGAATGGCCCGAGGATGCGCGCTACGATTTCGAAGCGCTGGTCGAGGATCTGCGCGCCGTGCTCGCGCAGATGGGCACGCGCCCCGTCGTCGTCGCCTCGACGCTTGGCGGCTGGATCGCCAGCGCCGCGCTCGAACGCGACGCCGCCGTGCTCGCGTCGGGCCTCGTACTCGTCGATTCGCCGGTGCATGTCGATCCAGCTTTGGCGCAGCGTGTCGGTGACCGGCTTCGCGAAGCGGCGACGCTCGGGCCGGGGCAGGCACAGTGGGATGTCCGCCTGTTCGATACGCTCGACACATCGGCGATGGCCGACCGGCTCGACGGGGTCGCCGCGAAGATCGCGCTGCCGACGCTTTATGTCCGCGGCGCGATCAGCGAACTCGTATCGAGGGAAGACGCCGCAGCTTTCGTCAGCCAGCTCCCCGACGGCGAACTGGTCGAGGTTGAGAACAGCGCGCTTGTCGTCATCGACGACCGCGCCGATGCCCTCGGCGGCTATCTGGTCGATTTCCTCGAACGCCGCGCGCCGCGCGGTTCGCCCGAATATCGTGCAGGCAGCGATGCGCGCACCTTCCGCGATGCACTTGGTTGCTTTGCTACCGGCGTGACCGTGGTGACTGCGATGTGCCCCGACGGCAGTCCGATTGGGCTGACCGCGAACAGCTTCACCTCGGTGTCGCTCGACCCCCCGATGCTGCTCGTCTGTATCGCCAACACCGCCGGCAGCGCGCCCTTTCTGCGCGATGCCGAACGCTTTGCGGTCAACGTTCTCCAGATCGGCCAGCAGCCGACCTCGAACCGCTTCGCCGGGAAGGGTGAGGATCGCTTCGGCGTCACCCCGTGGGAAGTGGGCGAATATGGCACTCCGGTGCTTACCGGATCGCTCTCCAGCTTCGAATGCGCGCGCGACGCGGTGCACGACGGCGGCGACCATTTCATCCTCGTCGGCCGCGTGCTGAAGGCGATCTTCGAGCCGCGCCGCGACCCCTTGCTCTACTTCCGCGGCAAATATCGCAAACTCCATTTCGCTTGACGACTGGACAAGCAGCCGCCAGCATCATATCCAACCTAGTTATATAACTAGAATCGGAGGAAAGGCGGATGGCCTGGGTCAATCAGGACAAATGCGCGATCGTGGGGATCGGGGCGACCGACTATTATGTGCGCGGCAAAAGCTGGCCGCGCACGATCAACGACATGGCGGCCGAGGCGATCATGAACGCCTGCGCCGACGCGGGGATCAGCCACAAACAGATCGACGGCTTCTCCTATTATTCGACCGCGGGCGCGGGCTATCTCGACAAGTTCGACACCGCCAGCCTGATGGAAACATTGGGCATGCCGCACATCAGCTGGTCGGCGACGCTGACCAGCGGCGGCGGCGGCTGCCCCGGCGCCATCGGCCTCGCCACCGCGGGGCTGATGAACGAGGATTGCACCTACACCGTCACCTTGATGGCGCTGCAGCAATTGCCGCAGCATCGCCTCGGCGTCGTCTTCGGCGCCGCGGCGCCCAATCCCGAAAACAGCTTTCTCCAGCCGTCGGGCCTCGTCGGTCCCGGCCATCTGATGTCGGTGCTCGCGCGGCGGCATATGCATCTCTACGGCACGACGCAGGACGCGTTCGGCGAGGTGGTAATGGCGACGCGCGCCAACACGCGCAACCGGCCCAAGGCGGTGCGCAAGGAGCCGCTGACCAAGGAACAATATGACGCTTCGGTGATGCTCGCCGATCCGCTGCGCCGCCTCGACTTCTGCCTCGAAACCGACGGCGCGGTTGCGGTGATCACCACGACGATGGACCGCGCGAAGGATTGCCGCCACAAGCCCGCCGTCGTCCACGCCGCCGCGCATGGCGGCCAGCGCGAATGGGGCCGCGCCTTTGCGTGGATGGGCATGCCCGACCCCTATTTCGCGAGTTCGGGCCACAAATTCACCGCGGACCGCGTCTGGGCACAATCGGGGCTGACCGCCAAGGACATGGACGTCGCGCTGATCTACGATCACTTCAGCCCGATGGTGCTGATGCAGCTTGAGGATTATGGCTTTTGCAAGAAAGGCGAGGGCAATGATTATGTCCTCTCGAACAAGCTCCGCTACGATCCCGCGACGGGCAAGGGCGTCAATGGCGGCGTGCCGGTGAACACCCACGGCGGCAATCTCAACGAAGCCTATATCATCGGCATGACGCACATCGTCGAGGGCGTCGAACAGGTGCGCGGCACCGCGATCAATCAGGTCAAGGATGCCGAATTTGCGCTCGTCTCGGGCGGCCCGGCGTCACTCCCCGTCTCCAGCCTCATCCTGCGCAAGGACTGACCGACATGACCTATGGCCCCGCCCGTGCGCTCCCCGGCGACCAGATCCGCATTACCACCAACCCCGATACCGAGCCTTTCTGGCAGGCGGCGAAGGAGGGACGGCTCACCGCGTGCCAGTGCGGCGAATGTGGCCATTTCCGCATGCCGCCGACCGCGATCTGCCCCGAATGCGGCAGCCGCGCCAAGGAGTGGCCGACGCTCCCCGGCACCGCGACGATCTTCAGCTATGCGATCTGCAACAAGAATCCGAAGAATGGCGAGGATTATGTCTATGTCCCCGTCGTCGTTGACCTCGACGGCGCCCCGGGAACGCGGTTGAATGCGAACGTGTCGGGATGCGATGCCGAGGACGTCCATATCGGGATGAAGGTCAGCGTGGACTGGACCCCGATCCAGGACGGCTGGGTCCTCCCCAACTTCAAGGCCTGAGGCGATGCTGGGCGACCTTCGCATCGTCGAGATCGGGCAGGGCATGGCGGTGCAGGTCGCCGGGCTGATGCTGTCCGAACTCGGCGCCGAAGTTCTGAAAGTCGAGCGTCCGGGCGGCGATCCCGCGCGCGGCACCGCGCGCTTCGCCAACTGGAACCGCGGCAAGAAGAGCCTCGTGCTCGATCTCGACACGCCCGAAGGGCTGGCGGCGCTCGACGAACGCCTCGCTGGCGCCGACGCTTTGCTCCACCAATTCACCCCGTCGCGCGCTAGGGCGCTCGGCCTCGACGACGCGAGCCTTGCCGAAAAACACCCGCATCTCGTCGTCACCGCGATCACCGGCTCGCCCGCGAACCATCCCGATGTCGAACGCAGCGACGACGAACTGCTGGTCGCCGCGCGTGTCGGCGCGATGTACGAAAATGACGGCCACCGCGCCGGCCCGATCGCCTATCGTTACCAGCAGGGCAGTTGGTCCGCCGCGCATCTCGCCGCCGCGGGTCTGCTCGCGCGCCTCGTCATGCGGCTGCAGACGGGGCAGGGCGGCCCGGCGCATACCTCGATCTTCCAGGGCTTTCTCGCGACGCTTCCGCTGGTCTGGGCGCGCAACAGCGAAGGGCCGATGCCCAACCCGGTGACTTATCCGCTCGGCCCGCGCCCGATCGCGCAGCAATTGTTCCAATGCGCGGGCGGCGACTGGCTCCAGATCATGGATCCGACTCGCCAGTTCGATTACGCCACGATGCCGACGATGTGGGACGTGATGGCGGAGGTCGAGGTCGACCTCGAAACCGAAGCCGGGCAGGCCGAAGCTTTCAAGCTCCGCCCGCTTGAGAACTGGCTCGCCGACCTGCGCGCTGCCGACATCGCCGCCGAACCCGCCTTCCCGATGGGCGAGGTGCTGCGCCACGACGATGCCGTTGCCAACCGCTATGTCATCGAAGTCGACGACCCCGACCTCGGCAAGACGCGCCAGCCCAACACGCCCTTTCACAGCGACGCCGACCTGCCGCAGGGCCGCCCGGCCCCGCGCCTGGGCGAAGGCGGCGATACGGCATGGCCCGCCAAAGCGGCGCCCGCGCCCGGCACCGTCCCCGCCGAAGTGCTCGAAGGCGTGCGCGTCCTCGACCTCGGCATGTTCCTCGCCGGGCCGATGGGGCCGTCGATGATGGGCGACATGGGCGCCAACGTGATCAAGGTCGAGGCGCTGACCGGCGACCGCATCCGCTTCATGCACCGCTATTATCAGGCCGCCGCGCGCAGCAAGCGCAGCCTCGCGCTTGACTTGACCAAGCCCGAGGCGCAGCCAATCCTCGAACGGCTGCTTCAGTGGGCCGAACTCGTCCATCACAATATGCGCTTCAAGGGCGCCGCGAAGCTGGGTCTCAGCGAAGAGGGCATCCGCAAATACAACCCCGATATCGCGTTCAACTATTCGAGCGCCTATGGCCAGCGCGGCGCGCGCGGCAACTGGCCGGGTTATGACTCGATCTTCAATGCGATCGCCGGCTGGGAGTTCGAAAATGCGGGCGAGGGCAATCGCCCCGTCTTCAACCGCCCCGGCACGATGGATGTCTCGACTGCGCAAAGCTGCCTCGTCGAACTGATGGCCTCGCTCTATGCGAAGCGCACCACCGGGCGCGGTTACACCACCCAGACCTCGCTGCTCGGCATGGCCGCCTTCACCCAAGGCGAGCGGTTGATCGGCGCCGATGGCGACCTCACCGATACCTATCACCTGACCAGCGACCAGACCGGCTTTTCGCCGTACCACCGCATCTATGAATGCGCCGACGGTGCGTGGGTGGCCGTCGCCGCACACAAGCCCGAGCAACAGGCCGCGCTGGCCAAGCTGCTCGGTGAGGATTTCGAAGCCGGGGCTAGAGCGCGCGATGCCACCGACCTGCTCGCCGACTTCGAAGCGGCGAGCGTCCCCGCCGACGCGGTCAATTTCGAAAATGCGATGCACCGCTTCTTCGACGATCCGCTCAACCGCGAGTTGAACCTGATCTCGGTCCTGCCGCAGCCGCTCTACGGCCTCGTCGAGCAGCCGGGCGCCTTCTGGAATTTCGGCGATACCCCGGTGGTGTTCAAGCGCTGCTGCCCCGCCGTCGGCGAGCATAGCGACGAGATCCTCCGCGAAATCGGCTATTCGGACGCAGAAATCGCTGCATTCCGCGAAGCGAAGATCGTCGGATGAACCCACACGACCTCATACCCGCTGGCCTTGCGTCCGCCGTCGAAAGCGCCAGCGGTGCGCGCGTCGTCGCGGTCCGCCCGCGCGGCGGCGGCGGCGCGTCGCGCGAAGGCGCCGAGCTCGACCTCCTATGGCCCGATGGCCGCGCGGCCAGCGCCTATATGAACTACGACGTGCACAAGGCGGGGGCAGGCGACGATGCAGCCTTCCTGCGCGAAGCCGCCGTTCTCCGCGCGCTTTCGGGCCGGCTTGCCTCCGCCGGGGTCCGCGTCGCCTCTTTCTACGCCTCGGTCCCCGACCAGCGCGCGCTCGTCTGCGGCATGGTCGCGGGCAAGGACCGCTTCGGCGGCCTCACGGATACCGCGCAGCGCGATATGGTCGCCGCCGACTTCATGGCCCAGCTCGCTGCGCTCCACCGCATCGACATCGCGGCGAACCCCGTCGAGGGCATGGGCCCGGTCGAACCCGCCGAGACCTTCATCCGCCGCCGCATCGCCGAACTGCGTCACGGCAACAGCGGCAAGGGCTGGGACCCGCTGATCCACCTGTCGCTGAACTGGCTCGAAGCCAATATCCCCGCGAACATGCCTGCGCCGGTCATCGTCCATGGCGATGCGGGCCCCGGTAATTTCCTCTATGATGGCGGTCGCGTCACCGCGCTGCTCGACTGGGAGCTTGTCCATTATGGCGACCCAATGGCCGACCTTGCGATGCTCGCGATCCGCATGCTCTTCCAGGGCTTCGTGCCGCTGCCGCAGGCCTTCGCTGCTTACGAGGCCGCGGGCGGGCACAAGGTCGACCTGCCGCGCCTCATCTACTGGCGCCTGCTCTTTCAGACGAGCTTCGCGCGCCGCTCGCGCTATGACGATCCCGACGCGCCGCCGCCGCCCAATCTCGGCATGAACCTCGTCTATTCGACGATCCATCGCCGCGTGCTTTCGCACGCGCTCGCCGACGCCGCGGACATCGCCTTGCCGCCCGTCGCGCTGCCCGACGCCTCGCCCGGCGCGCACGACAAGAGCTTCGCCATCGCGCTCGACGATATCAAGGACACTATCGTCCCGCGGCTTTCTGATCAGCAGGCGGCGGTGAAAGCCAAAGGCATGGCGCGCCTCATCAAATGGTGGCGCGCGATCGAGCGCCTCGAACCCGGCTTCCACGCCGCCGAAAAGGTGGAGATCGAAGCCGCGCTCGCGCTCGAGTTCACCGACTATCGCACCGCGTGGACCGCCTTCCGCGACGCCGTCGCCGGCGACCGCATTGCCACCGCTGCGGCGATCATCCTCTGCAACGCGCATGAAACGCGCGAGGCGGCGCTGATGGCCGACGCGATGGGCGGCCTCGCCGACACCAAATTCGCACCGCTGCAATAGGATCTGAAAGGGTAGAGACCATGTCGAAGGATATCTTGGGCTACAAGGGCAAGCGCGTCGTCGTCATGGGCTGTTTCTCGGGCACCGGCGAGGCCTGCGCCCGCGCGCTCGTCGATCTCGGCGCCGAGGTGCATGGCGCCGACATCAAGCCTTCACCCGTCAACCTCGCGAGCTTCACCACCGTCGATCTCAAGAACCCCGACGCCATCGCCGCGGGCATCGCGAGCATCGGCGGCAAGATCGACGCCGTCTTCAACGTCTCGGGCCTGCCACAGACCTTTCCCGGCGAGGATGTCGTCACGGTCAATTTCCTCGGCATCCGCGCCTGGACCGAGGGCTGGATCCCGCACCTCAACCCCGGCGGCGCGATCGTCTCGGTCTCATCGCTCGGCGGCATGAAATGGCTCACGCGCCAGCCGCTGCTGCGCGAATTCATCGCGATCGAGGATTTTGCCGAGGCGCGCCAATGGTATCTGGATCGCAAGGAGGAAGTCGGCGACCCTTACAGCCTCGCCAAGGAGGCGATCAACACCTGGACGCAGGTTCGCGCGCCCGACCTGATCGGCCGCGACATCCGCATCAACTGCACCATGCCCAGCCCGATCGACACGCCGATGCTCGGCGAATTCCGCAAGGTCGCGGGCGACGCGGTGCTCGGCGCCTTCGCCAAGGCCAAGGGCCGCTACTCGACCGCCGAGGAACAGGCGCTGCCGCTGATCCTGCTCAACAGCGACGCCGCAAGCTTCATCAGCGGCGTGTGCCTGCCGGTCGACGCCGGCCTCGCGGGCGGCCTCGCGACGGGCGTGCTCGACATCCAGAAGATGATCGCCGAGGCTTCGGCGTGATGTGTCAGCCGTGCGCGCCGAGCATCATCGCGATACTATGCGCCGCAGCCGCCTTCAGGTCGGCATAGCCGACGCCATCGCTATGGCTGCTCATCGGGCCGATCGCCGACAGGCGCTCGAGGATCATCAGCACGGTGCCGGCGCAGGATCGCGGGGACAGGTGCGCGGGGGTTCGTCCCGCCGTCTGCGCGCGCTCGACCTGCTTGCTGATCGCGTCCATCATCGGCCGCGCCTGCGTCATCCGCGCCTCGTAGAAGCGCGTGTCGCCTTCCTCGGCCGCCAGGTTACGCACGACGAAGATCGTCCGGTTGCGGTTCCAGATGCCGGTATATTCCTCGACGAACGCCGCCGCGGCCGCCTCGGCCCCCGGCGCCAGCCAGTCGCGCGCGACGATGGCTTCGAGCTCGGGCGAGGTCTGGCTGGCATGTTCGAGCGCCGCCAGAACGACCTCGGGCACGCCCTTGAAATAGACATAGAAGGTCGCGGGCGAGGTCTGCGCCGCGCGCGCGACGTCGACCACCGACACATCGCGCAACCCATGCGTTTCGAGCAAGTCGACCGTCGCGTCGATCAATTGCTGCCGCGTCCTTTGTCCCTTCGCGCCCAGCTTGCGCTCGGGCGGGGTCTCCGCCGCGATGATAGCCTGTGTCTGCGTCAAATAGGTGATCCTGCCCCGAAATCTTGTCGCCATCCTAACAGCGGGGTTGCGATATGGCAAAAAATTGACGTATCGTCAAAAATGAAGCGAATAGAACGAAAATCATGGGAGATGGCATGGAGAGGCTAGCCGGCAAGGTTGCCGTCGTAACCGGCGCATCGAAAGGCATGGGGCGGCATTTCGTCGCCGCGCTCGTCGCAGCCGGGGTGAAGGTCGCGTGCCTCGCGCGCCCGTCGGACGAGTTCGACACGCTCGCCGCCGAGTTCGGCGATGCCGTGCTGCCGATCGCTTGCGACGTCGCTTCGTCGGAGGCGGTGAATGCCGCCGTCGCACAGACCGCGGAGCATTTCGGCCGCATCGACGTTGTCGTCGCCAACGCCGCCATCTTCCACCCCTTCGCCTTCGAAGACGGCAGCGACGAAATCATCCGCAGCCATATCGACATCAACATCTTGGGCGTGTCCTGGCTGATCCGCGCCGCGATCCCGCACCTGCGCAAGACCAAGGGCCAGATCGTCGCGATCAGCAGCGAGTCGGTGAACATGCCGTTCCCGATGCTCGCGCTCTACGCCGCGACCAAGGCGGCGATCGAAACGCTGTGCCACGGGCTGCGCGACGAACTGCGCAGCGACGATATCCGCGTCACCGTCCTGCGCTCGGGCTCGGTCAAGGGCGGCTCGGGCGGCAAGAGCTGGTCGCAGGAAACCGTCGCCGCCTTCTACAAGAAGATCGTCGAGACGGGCCATGCGTCGATGACGGGCGAGGGGGCGACCCCCGAATCGATGGCGCAGGCTTTGCTTTCGGTGATCGGCCTGCCCGCCGACATCGGCGTCGACCTGATCGAGGTCCGCGCCGCGCAGGTCGGGGTGCCCGAGGGGGCGAAGGCCATCGCGAGCTAGCGTGGCCGACCGCCGCAACCTTCCCCTCATCATCGGCGCGCTGTGGATCGCCGAGGTCACCGGCTCGTTCGAGACGGCGATGATCCTCGCGGCGCTCAAAAAGCTGATCGAGGATTTCGGCAACCCCGCGATGGTCGGCTGGCTGATCACCGGCTACCTCATCGTCGGCGCCGCGATTGCGGCGATCGTCGGCCGCCTCGGCGACCTGTTCGGGCGGCGACAGATACTCGTAGTGGTGCTGGTCATCGGCGCGGTCGGGTCGCTGATCAGCGCGCTATCGACCAATTTTCCCGTGCTGCTCGCGGGTCGGCTCATGCAGGGCGTCACCGGCGCGATCCTGCCGCTCTGCATCGGGCTCGTCCACGAAAATGCGGGCAAGGAGCGCGCGCCGATGGCGATCGGGCTGATGATCTCAGGCGCGTCGATCGGCACCGCGGCGGGGCTCGTCGTCGGGGGTATGATCGTCGACAATTTCAGCTGGCACGGCGTCTTCTTCGCCAGCGCGGGTCTTTGCGCCGTCTCGGCGGTCGCGATCGGCGGGCTGCTTCCGCGCTCGCCGCGCCAGCCCGCAAGCGAGCCGGTCGACTGGCTCTCGGGCCTCGCTTTCGCTCCCGGCGTCGCGCTCGTCCTCGTCTATTTCTCCATGGGCAAGGATTGGGGCTGGGCCGCCCCGCTGCTGCTCGCCGCGCTCGGCCTCGGCGTGCTCCTCACCCTCTGGTGGTGGCGCGCCAGCCTCGCTAGCCAGAACCCGCTGATCGCGGTGCGCAGCTTCTCCGACCGCACCATCGCGATCGGCAGCGCGGTCACCGCGCTCGTCGCGATGAGCGCGCTCCAGATCACCGTCTTCTTCTCGCTGATGATGCAGGCGCCGCTGTGGACGCTCGCGGGTCTCGGCTTCACCGCGACGCTCGCGGGGATCGCCAAGCTGCCCTCGAACCTCAGTTCGGTCTTCGCCGGCCCGCTCGGCGGCTGGCTTGCGGCGCGCGGGGGAGGGCGCTTCGCGCTTATCGCGGGCGGGGCTGTCACCGTTGCCGGCTGGCTGCTCTGGTTCGTCATGGACGTCGACAGCTTTCCCAAGGTGGTCGCGCAGCTCATCGTCATCAGCTTCGGCACCACGATGCTCTTTTCGGTCGCGCCGACGATCATCGCGCAGGCCTCGCCGCCCGAGCGGATCAGCGAAATCTCCGGCCTGCTCACCGTCATCCGCCAGCTCTTCATGGGCATCGGCGCGCAGATGGTGACGACCTTGCTCGCCGCCGACATCGTGCGCCGCGGCGACGAAAGCTATCCGTCGCCCTTCGCCTACGACATCACCGTCGCCGTCATCGCCGCGCTCTGCACCGCTGCCGTGCTGACCGCGCTCGCATTGCCGCGCCAATATAAATCGCAGGAACCATCATGAGACCGCTTCCCGAACTCACCCCCGAAAACACCGCCTTCTGGACCGGCGGCGCCGGGGGGAAATTGATGATCGCCTTCTGCACCGACTGTGCGCATGCGATCCACCCGCCGCAGCTGATCTGCCCGAAATGCTGGAACGAGGCAGTCGAGACCAAAGCCGTTCCCGGTACCGGCACGGTCTACACCTATACCGTCAACCACCAGCCATGGGCGCCCGGCTTGGCGGTACCCTTCGCGCTCGCCGTCGTCGATCTCGACGGCGCGCCCGGCGTGCGCGTCACCGCCAAGGTGGTGAACGCCGATCCGGAAAGCGTCACCATTGGCCAGAAGATGAAAGTCGGTTTCCTCAACATCGACGATGTCTGGTTCCCGCAGTGGGAGCCCGCGCAATGACCCTGAACGCCGCCATCACCGGCGTCGGCATGTCCGACATCGGCCGCAAGACGGGTCGTCCCGCGATGATCCACCTCGCCGAAGCCGCGCGCCGCGCGCTCAAATGCGCGGGGCTGACGCGGGACGATATCGACGGCATCTCGACCTATCCGGGCAAGGCCGACAATTCGCCGGGCATGTCGCCGCTCGGCACCGGCGAAGTTCGCAACGCGCTCGGGCTCAAGACGCGCTGGCATAGCGCGGTACCCGATGGCCCGTCACAGATGGCCCCGATACAAGTGGCGGCGATGGCGGTCGCGACGGGGCAGGCGCGCCATGTCCTCTGCTTCCGCGCCCTCACCGAAAGCTCGTCGCAGACCGCGACGCAGCGCGCGAGCATCCCCGGCGCGGGCCGCGCGCGGCTCGGCGGCTGGTACTCCTACCTCGTCCCCGCCAATGCCATGTCGGCGTCGAACTGGGCGGGCTGGATGGCGCAGCGCTATTTCCACGAGTATGGCATGACGCGCGAGCATTTGGGGTTGGTCGCGACCGGCCAGCGTGCCTTTGCGCAGCTTAACCCCTCGGCGGTCATGCGCACGCCGCTGACGATGGACGATTATCTCGGCGCGCGCATGATCTCGTCGCCGCTCGGGCTGTTCGACTGCGACGTGCCGATCGACGGCGCCTGCGTCGTGATCGTCTCGGCCGCCGACGCAGCGAAGGATTGCGCGCAGGTGCCGCTGACGATCGAAGCGATGGGCGCCGCGCTCGGCTCGCAGGAGACCTGGGACCAGCGCCCCGACCTCACCACCATGGGCGCGCATGACAGCGCCGCCGACATGTGGAAACGCACCGGCCTCAAGCCCGCCGACGTCGATGTCCTCGGCCTCTACGACGGCTTCAGCATCTTCGTGCCCTTCTGGCTCGAAGCCATGGGCTTCTGCGGCCATGGCGAGGCGAAGGACTTCATCGCCGAGGGCAATATCGGTCCCGGCGGACGCTTTCCGGTGAACACCGGCGGCGGGCAATTGTCGGGCGGGCGGCTCCACGGTTTCGGCCTGCTCCACGAGGTTTGCACCCAGCTGTGGGGGCAGGCCGGCGGGCGTCAGGTGGATGGGGCGACGGTCGGCGCGTGCGGGATGGGCGGCGGCTTTATCGCGGGATCGATGCTGCTGCAGCGGGACTAGAGATCGATCCAACTGCGTTGGTTCGATGCGGTTGCCGACGCCTCGACGACCTCCTGCACATGCAGGGCCTGCGCGAAGTCGGGTGCCGCCGCTCCTACGCCGCCGATGGCATCGCGCATTTTCGCGAAGATCGACGCCAGCGCCAGCAAACCCGTCTCAGGCCGATCTGCTACGGCGCAGCATCCCGGCACCGCCAGATATTCGGGCTGGATCGCGATCTCGCCCATCGCGGCGCTGCCCAGCGCCGGATTCTGCGTTCCGAATAGCTGCGTATCGTGCGCCATCGGAAACACCGGCGCGCGCGCTTCGAGCCGCCCCTTCGATCCCCAGACCGAAAAGCAAAAGCCGTCGCCGCCGATCTTGCACCAGTTCGCCTCCAGCCGCGTCGGCAGCCCCGAAGCATGACGCAGCAACAGCGATGCCCGGTCGGGAACCGCCGGACGGATCGTTTCGCCCTCCAGCGGCCACGCTTTCAGCGCCAACGACTGGTCGGCGGTCACCGAAGCCACCCGCCCGAAAAAATGCACCAGCAGGTGCAGCATATGGCTGCCCAGATTGCGCCCCGCGCTCGCGCCGTTCGCCGGATCGGCGAACCAGACATAGCCCGGCACATTCGTCTGCGCCGCGCTGAACAAGGGTACTTCGAACGCGACATCGGCGCCGAAGACCTCGCCGAGCCAGCCGGCGTCAATCATTGCCTTCATCTGCACCATCGGCGGCACGGCCTGCATGAAGGCGTCGACCACCGCCACGGTCCCGGCCGAGCGCCATGCGGCGTGCATCGCCCGCGCATCGGCCAGATCCTTGGCGAAAGGAATGCCGTTATAGACATGCTTGCCGGCACCGAGCGCCGCCATCACCATGGCGTAGCGCAGCGGCGGACGCGTGCCGCAATCGACGATATCGATCTCGGGATCGGCGGCCATCGCGCGGAAATCGTGAAAGGCGCGCGCGACCTTGAAGTCGTCGGCCGCCTTCGCCGCGGTCTCGGGCCGCGAGGTGCAGATCGCGGTGACCTCGACCCCGTCGAGGCTACGCCAGGCGGGCAAATGCGCCTTGGCGCCCCAAGCGGCGCTGATGATGCCGACGCGAAGGGGAGGGGACATGGCGGCCTCCGCGCTCAGGCGATTGCCTTGCGGTTCTTCAGATCCTCGATGCGATCCCAGTCTAGCCCCAGTTCCATCAGGAAGAGTTCGGTATGCTCGGACGCTTCGGGCGCGCGGGTGTTCTCGACCCCCGCATGGTTGAACTGCACCGGGTTCGCGACGAGGCGGATCGGCGCACCGCCGTCGGCGGATTCGACCTCGAAAATCAGGTCGTTCGCCAGCACCTGCTCGTCGCTCGCGACATCGTGCACCGACTGATAGGCCGCCCATTGCCCCTTCATGGACTTCAGATGCTGGCACCAGTAATCGAAGCTCTGCGCCGCGATTGCCGCCTTGACCAGCGGATAGGCGTCCGCTGCATTGGCCATGATCGCCTCGGCGGTCGAGAAACGCTCATCCTGTGCGGCCTCGGGAATGCCGAGGTGCCCGAACACATCGTCGATATAGGGGCCGGGCGACAGCACGGTCAGGTTGATGAACTTGCCGTCCGAGGTCTTGAACACCCCCATGAAGGGATTGGTGCCGACCGACTGGCCGCCGCCGGGCATCAGATTCTCGAACGGATCCTTGTCCAGTTCCATCGCGACGTCGACCGAACAGGCGGTCGCCCAGATGCCCGACGACAGCAGCGAGACATCGACCTCGGTCGCCTCGCCGGTGCGTTCGCGGTGGAACAGCGCCGCGGCGATGCCGCCCGCGATGTTCATGCCGCCGATCGTGTCGCCATAGGCTGGCCCCGGCTGCGTCAGCGGGCCGTCGAGCGCCTTGGGCGTCACCAGCACAGCCGATCCGCCGCGTGCCCAATAGGCCGTGCTGTCGAAGCCGCCCTTGTCGCGCTCGGGCCCCTTGTCGCCAAAGGCGCTGCCGCGGACATAGATGATGTCGGGGTTCGCCGCGCGGATATGCTCGATGTCGATCTTCAATTTCTGCCGCGCCGAGGGCAGGTAATTGGTCAGGAAGACGTCGGCGGTCTTTGCGATCTCATAGAGCAGTTCGCGGCCTTCCTCGGTCGAGATATCGATTCCGACGCTGCGCTTGCCCCGGTTCGGATGCTGCATCAGCGACGAGCGCTGCGGGTTGACCGCGAGCCGCTGCAGCATCTGGATGCCGCGTTGCGCATCGCCGCGCACCGGATGCTCGATCTTGATCACATCGGCGCCCCAGTCGGTCATCACGCCGCCCGCGGCGGGCACGAAAGTGAATTGCGCAACCTCGAGGACGCGGATGCCCTCCATGACCTTTGTCATCGCCGTGTCTCTCCCTTTTGGCTCTTATTCAGCGTGAAAGCTGATCACCTTTTGATAGGTGAATTCGTTGAGGCCATCCTCGCCATATTCGCGGCCGTAGCCCGAGCGCTTGATCCCTCCGAAAGGCGCGTCGGACTGCATCGTGCCCGCGCCGCCGTTGATCGACACCCCGCCGGTGCGGATCTTGAGCGCCATGCGATAGGCTTCGCCGGCATCGGCCGAGTAGATCGCGCCCGACAGGCCAAAATCGCTGTCGTTCGCCATCGCGATAGCCTCGGCATCGTCGTCGAAGCCGATGACCGCGCCGATCGGCCCGAACACTTCTTCCTGCGCGATCCGGCTGTCGTTCTTCACATTGTCGAACAGGGTCGGCTCGTAATAATAGCCCTTGTCGAGCCCCTCGGGCCGCTTGCCGCCCGCGACGAGCGTCGCGCCCTCGTCCTGCGCGATCGCGACATAATCCTCGGTGCGCCGCCTCGCGACTTCGCGGATCAGCGGGCCGTAATTGACGCTGGGGTCAATGGGATTGCCGATCTTGAGATGGCCGAGCATCGCTTTCATCGCCTTGACGAACTGCGGGCGGACGCTGTTGTGAACGAGGTGCCGCGTGGTGAGTGCGCAGCCCTGGCCGCCATGCGTGGTAAAGCCCATGATCCCCGCCGCTGCGGCCTTGGCGATGTCGGCGTCGGCGCGCACGATCAGCGCCGACTTGCCGCCGAGCTCCATCACGATGCGCTTCAGCGTCGGCGCCGCCTGCGCCTGGATCATCGATCCGACCTTGTCGGACCCGGTGAAGTGGACAAGGTCAACGCGCGGATCGGTCGTCAGCAACTGGCCCGTCGCGATATCGCCGGTGACGATGCTCAGCACGCCCTTGGGCAGCCCGACCTCGTCGGCGATCTCGCCGAGGATCAACGCCTGCATCGGCGTATAGGGCGAGGGCTTGAGCACCACGGTGCAGCCGACCGCGAGTGCGGGGATCACCTTGCCGATATTGAGGAAGAAGGGGAAGTTGTACGGCGAGATCGCCGCGACCACACCCACGGGCTCGCGGCTCACCACCCCGGTGCCCAGCGTCGTGCGGCCGAGCGCATTGGGGGTCAGCTCAACCGGCAGCGACGACACCGCGGGGCGCGAGGCGACCTCCACGGTCCGCCGCGCGTGCTTCATCGGGATACCGTACTGCAGGAATTCCGCGAGCATCCGCGTCGCGCCAGCCTCCGCCACGATCATGTCGACGATCTCGCCCTTGCGCGCGTCGAGCGCGTTCAGGAAGCGCGTCAGCACCGCCTGCCGCTCGGTCACGAGCATATAGGCCCAATCGCCCTGGTCGAACGCCGTCCGCGCCGCGCCGATCGCCGCGTCGACTTGCGCTGCGCTGCCGACGGGGGCCTCGATCAGCAGGCTTTCGTCGGCGGGGTTGATCACCGCCTCGCGTTGGTCGGTCTTCTGCCATTCGCCGCCGACATAAATGGCGTCGTCATATTTCAAGAAAGCCATGTTGTTATCCTTATGAAACGGCTTTGGCGTCCCAGACGATCGGCAGGTTGCGGATCGACAGCAGTCCCGGGATCACCGTGGTATCGGCGCCGGGTTTCAGGCGGAAGGGCGGCACCCGCGACAGCCATTCGGCGAGCAGCACGCGCAGCTCGCGCCGCGCCAGATGCGCGCCGAGGCAGATATGGACCCCGCCGATCAGCGTGAAATGGCGGTTGTTCTTGCGCTCGGGGTCGAAATCGCGCGGGCAGGTGAACTGCTTTTCGTCGAAATTGCCCGAACTGTTGATGCAGGCGATCCAGTCGCCTTCCTTCAGCTCGACGCCGTGCCAGGTGAAGTCCTTTTTGATCCGCCGCCCGCTGTTGACGAGCGGCTGGACGCGCAAAAATTCCTCGACCGCGCTGTTGATGATCTCCGGATTGGCGCGGATGTGCGCCTGGAGTTCAGTGTCGAGCGCCATGCGGCGGAACATCTGGCTGATCGTCGACGCGACGGTGTCGAGCCCGCCGAGCCACAGGAACCAGGTCATGCCGATCGTCTCGTCGGGGGTCAGCGGCTGGCCGTCCATCTGGCCATTGGCGATATAGCTGCCCAAAGTCTCGTCGGGGTTCGCCTGCTTTTCGGCGATGAAGCCGCGCAGATAGGCGAGGATGCCCTTCACCGCCTCGGCCTTCGCGCCGATGTCGGGGTTGTGCAGGATCGCATATTCCCATTCGAGGAACTGGTCGAACATGCTGAAGGGGAAACCCATCAGGTTCAGGAACACCCGCACCGGATAGATGCGCCCGAAGTCATAGGCGATGTCGACCTCGCCATCCCCCACCACCGCATCGATCATCTCGGTCACGATCGCGCGGATCTTGGGCTCCATGTCGTTCATCGCCACGGGCGTGAACCAGGGGTTCAGGAACTTGCGGTAGCGGCCATGGTCGGGCGGATCGATGCCGAGCGGGATCGACGGAAAGGTCTCGCCCGCCAGCGCTTGGAACTGCGCCGCACCCTCGGTCGAGAATATCTCGTTGTCCTCATAGACGCGGCGGATGTCCTCATAATGCGACACTGTCCACGCGCCATGCTGGCGCCCGCTCGTCGGCCAGGGATAGTATAGGATGCGCGGTACCTCGGGGTCGCGCATCACGTCCGACGGCGCATAAGGGTCGGGCAGGTCATAGGCGATCTGCCCCTGCGCAAAGCGCGTGTCGAGCACCCGATCGGGCGGTACATGCGCGGGCACCGGCGGAGCGTCCGCCGGGGCATGCGCGATCGGACAGCGGGAGAGCGTCGTCTCGGTCATCGGTCGTCCTCCGCTCAGGCCGAGGCGAACATGCGTTCGATGTCGCCCGACGTCACCGGTCGCCGCGCCTTGCCGATCGCGTCCATGCTGTCGGTCTTGAGCCCGCCGAGATTGTGCCGGGGGCTGACATCGACGTCCTTGCCCAGTTCGCGCAGGTGCCCGACGGTGCAATTCTCGCGCCCGCCGTTGAGCGCGAAAGCGTCGAAGCTATATTCGCGCATCACATTGAGGTGGGTGATCTTGTCGATGATGGTCTTGTCGAGCCCGTTGACCGACGCCCACAGATACTCGGGGACATTGGGCCACACCGTATCCGAATGCGGATAATCGCATTCATAGGCGACCATGTCGGTGTTCATATAATCGAGGTTCTTCACCCCAAACTGATCGTCGATGAAGCAGCATATGATGTGCCGCTTGAACAGGTCCGACGGCCGTTCGCCATTGAAGTCGGTGAAGGTCCATTCGTGATGATGCTCGTGCGTGAAGTCGGCGCGTTCGAGGAAATAGGGAATCCAGCCGATGCCGCCTTCGCTCAGCGCCATGCGCAGGTCGGGATAGCGCTGCCAGAATTTGGCGAACGTCCAGTCAGCAGCTGAATTGGCGATCGAGATCGGCATCGCGGTGATCCACGCGTCGATCGGGCTTTCGCTCGACGGATGCAGCGCGCGCGCGCCGGTGCCGATATGGCAATTGATGACCATCTTGTAGTCGGAACAAGCCTTCCAGAACGGCTCCCAATATTCATTATGGATGCTTGGCAGCCCGATGTTGGCCGGATTGTCCGAGAAGCTGACCGCATGGACGCCAAGGTCGCTCATCCGCTTCAGCTCGGCGAGCGTGTCGTCCATGTTCCACATCGGAATGAGGCACATCGGAATGAAGCGGCCGGGGGCCGCGGCGCACCATTCCTGCACATGCCAGTCATTCCACGCGCGGCAGGCGAGCAGCGCCTCCTCGGGATCCTTCTGCGCCATGGTGACGAAGGTGCCGCCGGCAAAGCTCGGCATCGTCGGGAAGTTCAGCGACGCGAGTACGCCATTGGCGTTCATGTCGTCGACGCGCAGCTTTGGGTCATAGGTTCCGGGGCGGAGCTGCTCGAAGGCACTCGGCTCCATGCCATATTCGCTGCGCGGGCGGCCGACGACGGCGTTGAGGCCGATGGTGGGGAAGCGCTGGCCGTTCCACGACCAGATGTCCTTGCCATTGTCCTGGACGATGCGCGGCGCGCGGTCCTTCTTCCCCTCGGGATAGTGGCGGATGAAGGCCTCGGGCGGCTCGACCGCATGATCGTCGACGCTGATGATCACCATGTCGTCCATCTGCATGGCGACTCTCCTCTCAATGGTTTGTTGTTGGCCTCATCATCGCAAAAATTGACGATGTGTCAACTCTTGGCTTATGACATAGTTAAATAAGTGGGAGGTGCTGATGGTCGCGCGAACGCTGCCGGTTATCGACCGGGACAATGAAGCCTATTGGACCTGGGGCCGCGAAGGGAAGCTCGCGATCCATCGCTGCGCGTCCTGCGAATATTTCGTCCATCCGCCGGTACCCTTCTGCCCGCGCTGCGAGAGCCGCGACGTGGCGCCGCAGGCGGTGTCGGGGCGGGGCAGGGTGGTGACCTTCACCATCAACCACAAGGCGTGGGTGCCGGATCTCTCCGATCCCTATGTGCTCGCGCTCGTCGCCATCGCGGAACAGGACGATGTCCGCATCCCCTGCAACATCGTCGAATGCGACGTCGACAAGGTGGATTTCAACATGGAGGTCGAGGTCGTCTTCGAACAGGCGGAAGACCTCTGGGTTCCGCTCTTCCGCCCGGTGACGGCATGACGCGTTTCGCCGAAAAGAATAGCGCGATCACCGGGGTCGGCATGTCCGACGTCTCGCGCGGCGCCGACAAGTCCCCGCTCGCGCTCACCGTCGACGCCGCGCTCGAAGCCATCGCCGACGCCGGCCTCACCCGCGCCGACATCGACGGCATCGCGACCTGGCCCGGCGAGCGCGCCGATGGCTCGGGCTTCTCGCCCGTCGGCTGCGCGGCCTTGCAGGATGCGTTGCGGCTCGAGGTCGGTTGGTACGGCGGCGGCGGCGAGGCGCCCGGCCAATATGGCGCGGTCTTCAACGCGATCGGCGCGATCGCCGCCGGGCTCTGCCGCAACGTCCTCATTTTCCGCACCATGTACGAAGCAACGGCACGCAAGACGGCCTATGCCAATTCGCTGCTCCGCGAAGGTCAGCGGCAGGCCGGGCCCTTTTCCTGGTACACCCCCTATTACACCTATGCCGCCGCGCTCCAGCAGGCGCTCTTCTTCAACCTCTATGTCCACAAGAGCGGCATCCGACCCGACCAGGTGGGCCAAATCGCGGTCAACCAGCGCCGCAACGCCGCGCTCAACCCCAAGGCGATCTACAAGACGCCGATCACCATCGACGATTATCTCGCCTCGCCGCTGATCGCGACGCCGCTGCGCCTCTACGACTGCGACGTGCCGATCGATGGCGCCGCCGCGATCATCGTCTCGCGCATGGATGTCGCGCGGACCTTGCGGAACCCGCCGATCCGGATCGAGGCGATCGGCTCGTCGATGCGCTACCGCAACAGCTGGACCCAACTCGCCGAACTCGACACGCAGGCGCAGCCGAAGGTTGCCGAGATGATGTGGTCGCGCACCGACCTCAAGCCCGCCGACGTCGACATCGCCCAGCTCTACGACGGCTTCAGCTTCCACACGATCAACTGGCTCGAAAATTTCGGCTTCTGCGAGCTTCATGGTGCCAAGGACTTTATCGACGGCGGGCACCGCATCGCGCTCGATGGCGATCTGCCCGTCAACACCGGCGGTGGCGCCATGTCGGGCGGTCGCCTCCACGCCTATGGCGCCGTCCATGAAGCCTGCACGCAACTCTGGGGCCGGGCGGAGGCGCGGCAGGTGAAGGGCGATCCGCAAGTCTGCGCCACCTCGACTTCGGGCGGCCCGCTCGCCGGAGCCATGCTGCTCGTCCGCGATTAGGCTTGCCAGACGATCTTGCCGCCGATCAGGGTCAGGCCAACGCGTCCCAGTGCGGCGGGGTCATCGGGCCAATCGTAAAGGATGAGATCGGCGGCGGCGCCGACCGCCAGCGGTCCGGCCTGATAGAGCGCCAGCGCCGCTGCCCGGTCGATGGCTTCGTCCGCGCCAATGATTCTGCCGCCGCGGGTCAAACGGTCGGTGGCGGCGCGCAGCGCGATCCACGGATTGGCATCGCCATAAGGCGCATCGGATCCCGCGCGCACCTCGATGCCCCCGCGCTGCAGGGACCCTAGCCGGTACAGATCGCAAAGTTCATGGGGGTCGAGCTGTTCGAGATAGCGGTCGCCGCGGTCGTGGATGAAATTTGGCTGGGTGACGACGATCAGGCCCGCCGCGGCAATGTCGGCAATCAGGCTTGCGGCGATCATCCCGCCATGCTCGATCCGGTCGCCGGGACACGCACCGCCCGCCATCGCGAGCGCTTCGAGATAGAAGAGCAGTTCGCCCAACGTCACGCAATGCGCCGCGACCGCGCGGCCCAGCGCGCGCGCCGAAGCGATCCGCGATGCCACCGTCGCGACCGGTGGCAGGTCGTCTTCGTCGAGCAGCAGCTTGACCGCGCCCAGCACATAGCCATCGCCCGGTGGCAGCGCCTCGGTCCCCATGATCGTCAGTCGCTGCGGCATCGCACCGGCAAGAATCGCGGCTTCTTCGGCGCCGTTGGCCGCGCCCGCGTCGGTCACGCCGGTCACGCCCCATCGCGCCAGCCGGTCGCCCAACGCCGCCAGCGACGGCGGCGAACCCCCGATCCGTTCGCGCAGCCACGCATCGCCGCGCCGGATACGCCCGTTCGCGCGCCCATCGGCATCGCATTCGACGCAGGGAGGAAACGGCGCTTCGCCGAGCTTCGCCAGACCGGCACTGTTGAGGATCCAGTAGCCGCCGGTGCGGTCCTGCAGCCGCAGCGGCCGATCGGGTAGCCATGTGTCGAGCCGCACGCGATCGGGCAATCCTGCGGCCCGCTCGTCATAGCCGATCGCGCGCACCCATTCGCCCGGCGGCCCCGCTCCGGCCCGCAGGCGCGCGATTATGGTATCGGTGTCGCGGGCGCCGGCAAGGTCCACCGACTCCATGCGCGCTGCAGTCGCCAACAGGTGCAGGTGATGATCGTGAAGTCCCGGGCCAATAACCTGACCGCGTGCGTCGATCTCCGCGCCCGCTCCGGCAACTTCGCTTCCCACCGCCGCAATCCGCCCGTTCCGCATGCCGACCGAAAGCGCGCGCCCATCGGCGTCACGGGCATTGCGGATAAGCAGATCTAACGATGCGCTCATGCGATCGCCTCGGCAAAATGCGCCGCGGTGCCGGCCAGCGGTACGTCGAGCAAACCGCTTCTTCCATCGGCCATCGCCTCGAGCGCGAGGGTTGCCGCGGTGAGCCCCGTCAGCGGATCGGCCAGGGCGTCGCCGATGAAATTGGGCGTTCCGTCCAGCCAGCGCACCAACCCGCCCGACGCGGCGCAATCGTCGCCGAAGCCGACGCGCATCGCCGCCGCGCCGCGCCAGCCATGTGCGGTGATCGCGACCCAAAGGAGTCCGGGGTTGCGCGCGAACAAGCTGGCTTCATCCAGCCCAAGGCGCGCGAGCGCATGCGGCCGCGCCGCGGTGACCAACACGCGGGCACGCCCGATCGTCGCGATCAGGTCGGGATCGTCGAGTGCCATCGTCACGCGCTGCTTGGCGCCGTTGAGCCGGGCGTCGAGCGCCGGCATATGGTGCGATGTCGGATCCGGTCGCCCCGGGCTCTCGATCTTCACCACGCCATGACCGGCTTCGGCGAGCAGTCCGGCGCAATAGGGGCCCGCCCACAGCGCCGAGAGATCGACGACCACGCCGTCCCGGGCTGCGCCGACAGGTAATTCCGGTAGCGTTACGGGTGCCGCCTCGCCGACAATCGCGACGGGGAGATGGAGGGCTTGCGCGGCGGCCGCCATCTGTCCGGCAGAGCGGTCGGCCGCGGCAGCGATAACGGCACTCCACGGGTCGGTGTCGAACGACGCGCCGGTCCACGCGGGAACGAGGTCGCGGTCGTCGTCGCGCGCCAGCGAGACCGCCAGCCAACCGTCGCTGCACGCGACCAGCCGGCAATGCCGGTTCGGCGACCACAGGCCGGGTTCTTGCAGCGCAAGGTCTTCGTCGCGTGACAAGGCCTGCCGCGCGTCGAAAGCGATCTTTCCGTCCGCTGCCGCGACCAGCCGCTTGCCGGCGGCGGCGACCGCGTCGAGCAGGGCGGTCATGCGGCGTCCTCGATCGCGTGGATCAGACCCCATTCGCTCGCAATCCGCGCGTCTATCCGTTTTCCCGACAGCAGCATCCAGTAGCTGCGATGCCGTCCGATCGCTCGCGCGACCGTTGCGGTGCCGCCCGCGCCGGGGATCAGTCCCATCGCCAGTTCGGGAAGCTGGAACCATGCATCGGATGCCGCGATGCGGTGATGGGCGGCCGCCGCGACCTCGATCCCCGATCCCACACAGGCGCCGTGCAGCCGCACCGTTCCCCGCTCTCCCAGCGCGTCGAGCGCGCGGGCGCAACTATGCAGCATCCGCACCGCATGTGCTTCGGCGAGGTCGGTCGCGGTTCCGAACTCGGCCAGCGCGCCGCCGGTCGAAAAACAGCGTCCCGCGCCCTGCAGGGTCACGGCGGGCCTCGTCGGATCGTCGAGCGCATTGGCGAGCGCTTCGTACAGCGCATCGCGCATTATGGCTGTCATCGCGTTGCGGTTCGCGGGATCGTTTAGGGTCAGCGTGAGGCGGTCGTCCTGCCGTGCGGCGATTACCGGCTCGACCGGCGGCAGGGTGGGCGCGTCGGGCGCGGAGCGAGCCCGCCAGCGCCGGAATTCTTCGCCGCCGAGCAGCGCCGAATAGGCAAGCGATTCGACCGCCAATGCATCGGAAAGCGGCAGCTTCGCCGTCAGCCGCAACACCTGCGCCGCAATGGTGGCGGCCAGCGGGTTGGCGTGCGCGGCGTCGGTTAGCTGTGCTACCGATTTATCGAAACGCTGTTTGCCGACCGATACCCACGGGCGTGGCGCATTCTCCGTCGCGGTCACCAGCAAATCGAAATCGTCTGTGGCGACCAACGGCAGGGCGCCATCGGGGTCGAGGCCGATGACCGCCGCCTGGATCGGCGCAACGGGGCGCTGCCATGTCGCGGCGTCGACGACCAGAACCGGCGCGCCGCCCGGGGCGGAGAGCCGGTCGGCGTCGAGATGGTCGGCAATCGTCATCGCGCCTTCCTATCCGGCGCAAACCTCTTCCGCCAGTTCGGCCTTGAGGACGCGGCGGAGCAGCTTTCCTGTCTCGTTGTAAGGAAGCTCGCGGCGGCAGAACCATTGTTCGGGCGTCTTGGTCGAGCGAAGCCGGCTCCTGATCATCGCCGCCATCGCGCCCGTGTCGGGCGAACCCGATCGCGACACGATCACCGCGACGACCTTCTCGCCCCATTTCTCGCACGGAATCCCGAGGACGGCGCAATCGGCGATATCGTCGAAGCTGCGCAGCAGATCCTCGATCTCGCCGGGCGAGATATTCTCGCCGCCACGCACGATCACGTCATCCAGCCGCCCCTCGACGAAGAGATAGCCGCCTTCGTCGAGCCAGCCGGCATCGTTCGTCGCGAACCAGCCGTCGTCGGCGATCGCTTTTTTGTGCAGATATTCGCCCGACACCTGTTCGCCGCGGACGTGGATTTCGCCATGCTCGCCAATGCCGCACGGCGACCCGTCGTCGCGGCGGATCTCGAGCTCGATGCTCGGGAGCGGCTGACCGACCGAGGCGATGCGGCGGCGGATTGCGGGATCGTCGGAGGCAAAGGCGATGCGGTGATCCTCGGCACCGAGCAGCGCGATCGTCGAACTGGTTTCGGTAAGGCCATAGGCGTTGACGAAATCGACGTGCGGTAGTTGCCCTAGGGCCCGGGCAATCACCGGCTCGGGCATCTTGCCGCCGCCATAGGAGAGCGCCCGCAGCGATGGCAGCGCCTCGCCGGTCTCGTCCATCACGTCGAGAATCCGGTCGAGCATCGTCGGCACGACCATGGCGTGGGTGATGCGCTCGGCCGCGGCGATGCGGACCCAGTCTTTGGCCGTGAAAGCGGGCAGGTAGACAACGCGCCGTCCGCCATAAGCAGCGGTCAGGATCGCCGAGATTCCGGCGATATGATAGGATGGCACGCTCACCAGCGTCGCCTCTTCCTCGCCGGCGCCGAGGAATTCGACCGTCGACATGACATAGGAGGTCAGGTTGGCGTGGCGCAGCACCGCCGCTTTCGGATCGCCGGTCGTGCCGCTGGTGAACAGCAGCACCGCGATATCGTTTTCGGCTTCGGGCAGATCGACCCGTTCGGGTGCGGTGCCGGTCATGAATTCGGCCTCGAACGCGCTGCGCGCGATAAGTTCGATGCCGTCGACGGGGGCGATGCGCGGCAGCATCGCGTCATCGGCGATCAGCACGGCGGGAGCACTCCGCGCGACGAGCCGGTTCAGGTCGGCGTCGGCGAGGCGGTAGTTGAGTGGAACGAACGGTGTTCCGGCCATGCCGCTCGCGAAAAGCAGCACGGGAAGGGCGTCGCCGTTCATGCCGAGGAAGGCGGTATTCGCCACGCCCCTGGTCGCGAGCCATTCCGCAACCCGGCTGACGCGGGCGCGATAGGCGTCGAAGTCGAGCACCTTCCCGTGACCGCCGAGCGCGAGGCGATCGGGGCAGGCATCGGCGGCAATATCGAGCAGGAGCGGCGTGCGCATGCAGGTCAGTCCGAAGCGGGAAGCGGCTTGGCGCCCTTGACCGTCATCGCGGTGCCATTGAAGGCGAGTGAACCTTGCCCGGCCTTGGCGCCGAGGACCTCGAGCCCGCTATCCTCGTCGACATAGCGCTTGCCGATCGCGACTCCGTCCGAAAAATCGGGGCTGATGTCGCCGGTCGGGACGGCCGCATCGTCGATCGGCAGTACTGCCGCGCCGCCGCACTGCAGCTCGCCGGCGGCTTTCGGCGGGCGCACGACGACCAGTTGCGCGTCGCATACCGCGCTTTTCCAGCGCGAACCCGGTTTGAGGTCCATTGTCTCTCCATCCTTTCCCGTTGCCCTTGGGCTTTGCCACCGTCTCGGCGTTCGTCCGCCAATATGTCAATCGACATAGAAAGTAAACGTAGTTATATAACTCGAAACAGAAAAGGGATTGCGATGCATCCACGACATTTCGCACGAACCGCGCCCGATCGTCCGGCGGTCGTCATGGCGGCGGACGGCGGCGCGACCAGCTATGCGGCGCTCGAGGAGGTCGCAAACCGCGGCGCCCGGCTGTTCCGTTCACTCGGCATCGCCGCGGGTGACACGATCGCGATCTGGTTCAAGAACTGCCTCGAATATTATCACATCTATTGGGCAGCACAACGCGCGGGCCTCTACATCTGCCCGATTTCGACCCAACTCACGGTCGACGAGGCCGCTTATATCCTGACCGACAGCGGTTCGCGATTGCTCGTCACCCACGCCGATGTCCCGGCCGCCGCGGCGCTTGTGAATCGCGCGGTGCTCGCACCCGGCGTCGAAGCGATTTTCGATATCGGCGCCGATCTCGAAGGCGCCCTGTCATGGCATGCCGCTCTTGCAGAGCAACCCGCCGAAAGGATTGCCGACGAAACCGCCGGCTATCACCTTGTCTATTCGTCGGGAACGACCGGACGGCCGAAGGGGATTCGCCTGCCGCTCAGCGGCGAAGCCGCCGATGCGCCGCATATGCTGGCCGAGCGGATTTCGGGGCGCTACGGCGTCGGCGAAGCGAGCGTGCTCCTGTCGCCGGCGCCGCTCTATCACACCGCACCGCTGGTCTATGGCATGGCCGCGCACCGGCTCGGCGCGACTTTGGTAGTGATGGAGCGCTTCGATGCCGAGGCGGTGCTGCGCCTGATCGAGCGGCACCGGGTGACCTTCATGCAGATGGTGCCGACGATGTTCGTGCGGCTGCTCGCGCTCCCCGACGACGTACGCACACGTTACGATCTCTCCTCGCTCCAGAAGATCGTTCATGCTGCGGCGCCATGTCCGGTCGAGATCAAGCGGCAGATGATCGAATGGCTCGGCCCGATCGTCTATGAATATTATGGCGGATCGGAAGGGAACGGATCGACCTTCATCACGCCGCAGGAATGGCTCGATCGTCCGGGGTCGGTCGGCCGCGCCGATTGGGGAACGCTGCATATCTGCGACGAAGAGGGGGGCGAGGTGCCTGCCGGGAACGACGGCCTCGTCTATTTCGAGGGCGGATGGGACTTCCAGTATCTGAACGATCCCGCCAAGACACGCGATGCGCGCCATCCCGCGCATCCCGGCTGGAGCACGCTCGGCGACATCGGGCACCTCGACGACGACGGCTATCTCTATCTGACCGATCGCAAGAGCTTCATGATCATCTCGGGCGGCGTGAACATCTATCCGCAGGAAGCAGAAAATCTGCTGATCCTGCATCCCGAGGTCGCCGATGCTGCGGTGATCGGCGTACCGCACCCCGAGATGGGCGAAGAGGTGAAGGCGGTGGTGCAACCGAAATCATGGGACGACGCCGGCCCCGAACTTGCATCGCGGCTCATCGAATATTGCCGGGCGCATCTCAGCCACCTCAAATGCCCGCGTTCGGTCGACTTCGACCCGGCATTGCCCCGTCATGAGACGGGCAAGCTCTACAAGCAGGAAATCCGGGCGCGATATTGGCCAAAAGCCTGATCGGCCAACGCACACTCATTCGCTATCGGCAAGGAACTTCCGGCTCGCCATCGCGAACAGGATCGCTGCCGGCGCGAGTACGATAGCCATGATCATCAGCGCATAGCGAAGGCTCTGGATGCCGAAGTCCGGCGCGAGGAGATCGCTGATCCAGCCCGTCGCGAGTGGTCCCAGCGTCAGCCCGATGGCGTTGATCGACGCCATGACGATGGCCGAAGCGGTCGCGCGGCGCGTCGGGCCGCAAATATGCTGCACAGATGCGAAGACTGCCGGAAGAGCGGCGAAGAGAAGCGCCATCAACACCCCGGCCCAAAAGAGGAATCCGGCGAGCGACTGCGAACCGAACGCCAGCCAGGCGACGGGCATGGCGATGACATAGCTGCCCGCCGGCCACCAGACGAGCCACCGCGGATCGCGCCGGGTGAGCCGGTCGCAGACGATGCCGCCGACGATCGAACCGATGATCGTGCCGATTCCGCTGCTGATGCCATAGGTCGTTCCCGCCACCGCGACGTCGAGTTGCATGACCCGCATCAGATAGGCCGGAATGAAGATGATCGGCCCATAGGCGAAGAGCGAATAGATGGTGAAGCCGGTGATGATGAACCGGAAAGACGGCTTTTTCACCAGTGCCGAAGCTTCCTGCCGGAAGGCCGGGCGCGGTCCCGACGGGCTTTCGTCGCGGAGGCGCGGCGGTTCGCGCAGGATGAGCGCGGCGAGCACCGCGATCGGCAGCGAGGCCGCCCCCATCACGATGAACGCCATGCGCCAGCCGTGGCTATGGGCGAGCCAGCCGCCGGCAACGAGCGCCACCGTGCCGCCGAAAGTGACGGCAGAGGATAGCACCGCGAAAGCCTTGGCCCGCGCGTCCGGCGGAAAATAGTCGGCGACCAGCGCGTGGCTGACCGGCACGGCGCCGCCTTCGCCGATGCCGACGCCCATCCGGGCAATAAACAGGAAGACAAGCGAGGTGGCGAACCCGCAGAGGACCGTCATGACGGTCCACAGCATGAAGGCGACGATCAGCCAGAGCTTGCGATTGCCATGATCGGCCGCGCGCGCGAAGGGGATGCAGGACAGGGCATAGCAGAGGGCGAACGGCGCCCCGCCAAGCGCACCGAGCATGCGGTCGGACAAACCATATTCCAGCCGGATATGCTCGAGCACGACGGGCAGGAGTTGCCGGTCGGCATAGCTTGCGACGGCGATGAGAAACAGGACGATGAGGAAGAGCCAGCGCTGCCTCTCGGTAAATCGGGTCCACGGCTGAAATTCGGTCGTCGCGCCCGTCATGATCGCCTGTCCTCCCCGATGAACCGGTTGGCGATCGAACGCCCTGCATTGCTAAGGGCAAGGTTTGCCGGCTCTCTTCGCTATCCGCCAATAGAGAGGCGTTTGGCGTGCGGGGACAACTCAGTAATCCTCGCCCAATGGCGCAAATATTCTGATTCTGGACACAAGGGGCGCCCCGCTTATCCTGAATGCAGCAATGCCTGTCCGGACACCGCAACCATCGCGGAAGGGTCGGACCTGCCCGAACGACAAAAATAGTCGAATTTATACTGCGAGAGGAATGAATATGGCGACGGCGGATCAAACAACCACAGCTTCGCTAGCGGACATTCCGCAGCTCGCCGACGCTATCCTGTGCGACATGTTGTTTCCTTCGCCGCCGGCCGATGTGGAAGAGGAATTGCTGGCGCGCCGCGAGACCGGTTATTCCTATACGTCGCTGACGCTGGCGCAGGACAATGAAGCCGCGCCGTCGCAGGTCTATGCAACGCTCGCCAAAATGCGGCATTCGCTCAGCCTCCATCCCGACGACTTCATCGTGGTCGATAGCGTCGACGATATTCGCGAGGCGAAGCGCACCGGCAAGATCGGCGTCGGCTTTCACTTTCAGGGCAGCGAGGCCGTAGGCCGCGACCTGGCCAATGTCGGCGCCTATTACAAACTCGGCGTCCGCTGGATGCTGATGGCGTATAACTTCCAGAACAATGTCGGCACGGGCTGTATCGAGGCGCAGAAGAACGATGGCGGGCTGTCGGCCTTCGGCCGCGACCTCGTCGCCGAAATGAACCGCGTCGGCATGCTCGTCGATTGTTCGCATTCGGGGTACCGGACGACGATGGATGCGATGGAGGCATCGACGCAGGCGTGCATCTTTTCGCATTCCAATCCGCGGGCGCTCTACGATCACCCGCGCAACATCCGCGATGACCAGATCAAGGCCTGCGCCGCGACCGGGGGCGTGATCGGCGTCAACGGCGTCGGGCAATTCATCGGCGAGCCCGGCGGCGTAAAGGTCGACACGATCATTGCCATCATCGATTATATGGTGGATCTGGTCGGGCCGCAGCACATCGCGCTCGGGCTGGATTATATGACCCCCGGACATTGCGAGGCGCTCTATAATTTCTATAAGGGCAACGTCGCCAAGAAGATCGGCATGCCCGAACTGCCTTGGGCCTTCCTCAGTCCCGCAACCGTCCCGCTGATCCTCGAGAAGCTGCTGGCGAAAGGATATAGCGCCGAGGATCTTCGCGGCATCATGGGCGAGAATTTCCTGCGCGTCGCGGGGGCGGTCTGGAAATGAATTCGATTTCTCCGTCGGCCGGGAGGACATTCTCCCGCCGATAGAGAATCCGTTGCAAATCAGCACGACAGGGGTAGAAAGCGCGACCGGGGCGAGGGAGTGACATATGCTCGTGATCGTTTCGCTATTGCTTTCTGCCGTCATCGGCGCCGTGACCGACGATCTCGGTCTGCCGATCTGGCTGCTTTTCATCCTTGCCGCCGGAGCCGCCGCCTTCCTGTTCCTGAAAGGCGGCCAGGCCGAGCGGCTGACCAGCCTCAACCGCTCGCGGCGGCGCTGGCGCCGTGAAGCCGCGGGTTATATCCTGCTGAACTTCCTGTATCTTTCGCTGGCCGGTACCGCCGCCTATGTGCTGATCGCGCGGAGCGGCGCCGTTTCATTCCACTGATCCGAGGCAATGGGCGAGGATCGGTGGTGGTGAGCCCTGCTGGGTTCGAACCAGCGACCTACTGATTAAAAGTCAGTTGCTCTACCGACTGAGCTAAGGGCCCCATCGCGGTGCGGGACAGGCCCGACGCGAAGTGAGCCGTCGCCCTAGTGCGCCGATGCGTTCGGGTCAACCGGCTTCGCCCGGTTCAATCGCGCCGCAAGCTGCCGGACGCTGCGCCCGGCAACCGGATGACGCCATTCGGGCGCGATCGTCATCAGCGGGTTCAGGACAAAGCCGCGCCGGGTCATCTCCGGATGCGGGACCGTCAGCACGGTGTCGCTCCACGCGCCGCCCGACCAGAGCAATATGTCGAGATCGAGCGTTCGCGCGCTCCAGCGCTGCCCCGTCCGCCGTCCGAAGCCGGCTTCGATCGCCTTCAGTCGCTCGAGCATTTCGGGCGGGTCGAGTGGCGATGCGACCAGCGCGACCGCGTTAGCGTAGCGGCGGCGCGATGGTCCGAGCGGTGCGCTCGCGATGATCGGGCTGGCGTCGACCGGCTCGATATCGTCGCTCTCGAGCGCGGCCAGCGCCGCCATGAGGACGTGGCGCGGATCGCCGAAGCGGGCATGGCGGCGATTCGAGCCGAGACCGATCGCGTAGAGTTGCAGGGGCGTTGCGTCGCGCATGCGCCAGCGCCTATCGCAGCCCGGTGACGATTGATAGTCCCTTGCCGGGCACCGAGCCGCCGCGCGATTGCCCGCGCTGTCCGCGGCTGGTGGCGCTGCGCAGCGAATGCCGGGCCGAGCACCCCGATTGGTGGAACGCGCCCGTTTATGCGTTCGGCGATCCCGGTGCATGGCTGGCGCTCGCAGGGCTGGCGCCCGGCAAGCACGGCGCCAATCGCACCGGCCGGCCGTTCACCGGAGACTATGCAGGCGACCTTCTGTTCGCGACGCTCGCCTTATTCGGCCTCAGCAGGGGGCGCTATGACAGCCGGATCGATGACGGCATGACGCTCGACGGTGCGATCATCGTCAACAGCGTCAAATGCCTGCCGCCGCAGAACAAGCCGACCCCGGTCGAAATCGCCAATTGCCGGCCCTTTTTCGAAACCCAGCTTGCAGCATTGCCGAATGTGCGGGTGATCGTCGCGCTGGGCCGGATTGCCCATGATGCGGCATTGCGCGCCGTCGGCGGGAGGCTTGCCGCATTTCCTTTCGCGCATGGGGCCATCCATGCGCTGCCCGACGGGCGGCATCTGGTCGATAGCTATCATTGTTCGCGCTACAACACGAACACCGGCCGCCTAACGCCCGAAATGTTCGCCGATGTCTTCCGGATCGCAATGGCGCTGCGCGATCAGACGAGCGGGCCGAACTCCTCTACCAGCCCGCGATAAAGCACGCGCTTGAACGGCACGATCAGTTTCTCGATCTCGTTCAGTTCGGCCCATTTCCAGGCGCGGAATTCCTGATGTTTCGTGTGGATATTAACGTCGCTGTCCGCACCCATGAAACGCATGAGGAACCAGTGCTGGCGCTGGCCGCGATATTTCCCGCCCCACATTTTCCCGATCAGATGGTCGGGCAGGTCGTAAAAATATTCCTCGCGGCTGCGCGCGATGATTTCGACCAGTCCGCCGTGCACGCCGGTTTCCTCGCCGAGTTCGCGGATCGCCGCTTCTTCGGGACTCTCGCCGTCGTCGATCCCGCCCTGCGGCATCTGCCAGGCCTCGCTGGTCGTATCGAGGCGCTGCCCGACAAATATCCGCCCGTCGCGGTTCGCGAGCATGACTCCGGCGCAGGGACGGTAGGGCAGGGCGTTGTGGTCGATCATACCGCTCCGGTAGCCTCGGCGACGATCGCCTTCAAGACCGTCAATGCGCCGCGAATGTCGTCCTTGGCGCTCGGGATGCCCTGCGCAAGGCAGATATAGCCGTGGATCGTACCTTTCGCCTCGCGGTAGGTCGTCGGCACGCCCGCTTCGATCAGCTTGGCGGCATAGGCGCGACCCTGGTCGCGCAGCGGATCGAGGCTGGCGGTGATCAGCAGCGTGGGCGGCAGGCCGTCGGCGGGAAAGTCGATCGGCGCGGCGCGGCGGTCGGCGGGGTCGGCTGCATAATGATTGCCGAACCAGGTCATGCTGCCTTCGGTCAGCAAATGGCCCTCGCCGAAATCGCGATAACTCTGCCAGTCGTTGTGCGTCGTGACTGCAGGATAGATGGGATGGATCGCGATCACCGGCTTCGCTGCCGGTTCGTCGCGCAGCGCCAGTGCCGTTACGATGGTCAGGTTGCCACCCGCGCTGTCGCCCGACAGGACCAGACCGGTGCATGGAATATTGTCGGCGACCCAGCGCGTCGCCGCTTCGCAGTCGATCGGGGCGGCAGGGAAGGGATGTTCGGGGGCGAGGCGATAATCGATCGCAATGACCGGCATGTCGAGGATGCGTGCGGCCTCTGCGCAATAGGGATCGTGCGTTTCGAGGTCGCCGATCACCCAGCCGCCGCCATGATAGAAAACCATCACCGGACCGGCTTCGCGATCGGGGCGATTGTCGTAGAGGCGGATGGGAATGTCGCCGTCCGGGCCCGGGATCATGCGGTCCTCGACCTTGGCGATCTCGCCGCGCGGTACGTCGGCGAGCTGGCCCATCACGCGCATCATCTCGCGCGCGCCCGCGGGAGGCATTTCCTCCATCTTCGGCCCCTCCTGCGCGTTCAGGAAGGCCAGAAATGCCGCGACGTCGGGGCGGGTGTAATGGGTCGTGCTGTCGGTCATTCTCTATCCTCTCCCGGGTTCTGCAACGCTGCTCTGGTTTCGCTCAGCTATTCGGCATCGCCTGCTCATAATCAATGGCAAATCGAAACCGACTCCCGCCTTCCGCTTTGCGGCGCACAATTTTTTCTGAATTGCGGCTTGCCGCGGACAGGCCTAGGCCAGCTATAGCTTTGCAGCATTTTTTTGAGGCGGAACAATAATGGCGACAGCGGTAGAGGACCGGGCCGACGAGCGGCAGTCCCCCCTTTCGGATGCAGTGGTGGTACGTTTTGCCGGCGACTCCGGCGACGGGATGCAGCTTACCGGCGGCCAGTTCACCCTATCATCGGCGCTCGCGGGCAACGACTTTGCGACCTTCCCGGACTTTCCGGCAGAGATTCGCGCGCCGCAGGGCACGCTGTTCGGCGTGTCGGCGTTCCAGATCAATTTCGGCTCGTCGGCCATCGACACCGCAGGCGACGCGCCCGATGTTCTCGTCGCGATGAACCCCGCGGCGCTCAAGACCAATGTTCCCGCGCTCAAGCAGGGCGGCCTGATCATCGCCGACGAAGGCGAGTTCAACGACCGCAATCTCGCCAAGGCGAAATATGACGCGAACCCGCTCGAGGATGGCAGCCTCGCGAAATGGCAGTTGCTGAAGCTCAACATCAGCCAGCTCACGATGGACGCGGTGAAGCCGTTCGGGCTTGGCAACAAGGAAGCGTTGCGCTGCAAGAATATGTGGACGCTGGGGCTTGCGCTCTGGATGTTCGACCGCGACCGCCAGCCGCTGATCGACTGGCTGAACGGCAAGTTCGCGAAAGATCCCAACCTCGCGGCGGCCAACGTCGCGGCGCTGAATGCCGGCCATGCCTATGGCGAAACCGCCGAGCTCGCGGGCCCGCTCAAGCAGCATCATGTCGATCCGGCACCCGTCGCACCGGGGCTCTACCGCACGCTGACGGGCGCGGAGGGGATTGCCCTCGGTCTCGTCGCGGGCGCCCAGCTTGCGAAACTGCCGATGTTCTTCGGCGGGTATCCGATCACCCCCGCGTCGGCGATCCTGCATCACCTGTCGCGGCTCAAGGAATATGACGTCACGACCTTCCAGGCCGAAGACGAGATCGCCGCCATCTGTTCGGCGATCGGCGCCAGCTACGGCGGCTCGCTGGGCGTGACTTCGTCGTCGGGCCCGGGAATCGCGCTGAAGGGCGAGGCAATGGGCCTTGCGATCATGACCGAATTGCCGCTGGTCATCGTCAATTCGCAGCGCGGCGGCCCGTCGACGGGTCTGCCGACCAAGACCGAGCAGTCGGACCTGTATCAGGCGGTCTATGGCCGCAACGGCGACGCGCCGATGCCGGTGATCGCTGCGCGCTCGCCCGGCGATGCGTTCGAATGCGCGATCGAGGCGTGCCGCATCGCGGTGCAATATATGACTCCCGTCATGCTGCTGACCGACGGCTATATCGCCAACGCCGCCGAACCGTGGGCGGTGCCCGACCTGGCGGCATATGAGGATTTCCCGGTCGAGTTCCTGACCGAAGTCCCCGAAGGCGGCTTCAAGCCCTATGGCCGCGACGAGAAGCTCAAGCGGCCGTGGGTCAAGCCCGGCACGCCCGGCCTGCTCCACCGCATCGGCGGGATCGAGAAGGAAATCGACACCGGCCATATCAACTATGCGCCGGGTAACCATCAGGCGATGACCGATATCCGCAAGGACAAGATCGACGGGATCAAGGTTCCCGATCAGGTCGTCGAACTGGGTGCCGAAGGCGGCAAGCTGGCGGTGGTCGGCTGGGGCTCGACCTTCGGCCCGATCCATCAGGCGGTGCGCCGCAAGCGCGCCGAGGGCAAGGACGTCAGCCACATCCATCTCCGCCATATCTGGCCGCTGCCCGCCAATCTCGGCGAGCTGCTGAAGAGCTATGACAAGGTGATCGTCCCCGAAATGAACACCGGCCAGCTCAAGACGGTGCTGCGCGACCAGTATCTGGTCGACGCCAGGCCGGTGAACAAGGTGTCGGGCCAGCCCTTCACCATCGCCGAAGTCGAAGCTGCGATCGAGGGAGCCCTCTAATGAACGAGATGACCACCATCGCGCGCCCGACGACGCTCAAGGATTGGGAAACCGATCAGGAAGTGCGTTGGTGCCCCGGCTGCGGCGATTATGCGATATTGAAGGCCGTGCAGCGCACGATGCCCGAAATCGGCACCGCGCCCGAAAATACCGTCTTCATCAGCGGTATCGGCTGCTCGTCGCGCTTTCCCTATTATATGGAAACCTATGGCTTCCACACGATCCATGGCCGTGCACCGGCATTTGCGACGGGGCTGAAGCTCGCCAATCCGGATCTCGATATCTGGATCGTCACCGGCGACGGCGACGGGCTGTCGATCGGCGGCAACCACACGATGCACCTGATCCGCCGCAATCTCGATTGCCAGATCATGCTGTTCAACAACGAGATTTATGGCCTGACCAAGGGGCAATATTCGCCCACCAGCCGCGTCGGTACGACCAGCCCGTCGACGCCCTACGGTTCGGTCGATCGCCCTGCGCAGCCCGCCGCCTTCGCGCTCGGCGCCGGGGCGCGCTTCGTTGCTCGCGGCTTCGACGTGTCGAAGGAGTTACCGAACGTCCTGAAGGCCGCGCACGCGCACAAGGGCGCGGCGTTTATCGAGATTTTCCAGAACTGTATCGTCTATAATAAAGACGTGTTCGAGGATTTCGCGGCGCCGAAGGGCGCCGAGGGCCGCCAGCTCTGGCTCAAGGACGGCGAACCGATGCTCTATGCCAAGGGCACCAAGGGCATCGCGCTCGACAGCGAAGCGCTGCACCTCAAGACCGTCGATGTCGTCGACGGCGACTGGAAGGCCGCGGGCGTGATCGTCCACGACGTCACCAACCGCAGCGTCGCGCATATGCTCGTCGAAATGCGGTTCGGCGAATTTCCGATGGCATTGGGCGTCCTCTACGACGACCCGCGCCCGACGTTCGAGGCCGATGTCGTCCGCCAGAACAAGGCGGCGGCCGAGGGCAAGAAGGCCGACCTGCAAAGTCTGCTCAAGAAAGGGCAGACATGGACGGTGGCCGAAGGCGGTCCGGCGCTCTGAGCCTTGCTGCCGGTCGCCGGGTCGGCTCTATAGGCCGTCATGGATAATCTGACCCACAGTCTCGTCGGCGCCGTTCTGGCGCAGGCCGGTCTCAAGAAGAAGACCGGCCTTGCGATGCCGACGCTAATCATCGCGGCGAACCTGCCCGATATCGACGCCGCCTGCGCGGTATATGGCATCGAATCGCTCGCGATGCGGCGCGGCGTCACGCACGGGCCGATTGCATTGCTCCTGCTGCCCCTCCTGCTGTGGGGGCTGATGATCGCCTTCGACCGCTGGCAGGAAAGGCGCGGCAAGCGGCCGGCAACGCGGCTTCCCGTTCACAAGGGCTGGCTGCTCGCGCTCGCCTATATCGGCTGTTTCAGCCATCCGGCGCTCGACTGGCTCAACAATTACGGCATCCGCCTGCTCGAGCCGTTCAGTCATCGCTGGTTTTATGGCGATACGCTGTTCATCATAGACCTCTGGATATGGGCGGCGCTTGGCGTGTCGGTCTGGCTTTCGTTGCGCCGCGAATGGCGCGGCGCGGCGAACTGGCAGCGGCCGGCGGGGATCGGTCTTGCCGCTGTTGCCATCTATATCTTTGCCAACGGCCTGATCACGGGGGCTGCCGAAAACATGGCGGCCGATGCGTTGCGCGCGAGCGGTAAGGGCGATGCCCTCGTCGTCGCCAGTCCGCCGCCGCTGACCTTCTGGAAACGCGACATCTTCTGGCGCACGGCCGATCGTTATGGCAGCGCGAGCTTCATTCCCGGCGTCGGCGGCCATGTCGACATCAGCGGTACGTCGACGGGGTTGAGCGATCCGCGCCTCGCAACCTGGGTAAAGGCCGATCCCGCGGCACGTGCCTTCCTGTTCTGGGCTCGCATGCCGGTTGCCGAGGCCGACGGCGACGCAACCCTGCTTCGCGACCAGCGCTATATGCAGCCGCTGGCGCGCGACCGGTTTACCGTTCGCGTCACGGCGCCGGACACCGCGAGCCATCCCTGACCCGGTCAGCCTGGCATTCCGCTCGTGACGTCATGACGGCGCGCAACAGCGGATTGTCACGCCGGAAAGTTTGCGGCAGGATGGCGTTATGAACACGCATGTCAGTCCCAGACGCGGCAAGGCGCTGTTGCGGGCGGATCGGGCTTACCGCTCGGGCGGACTGACGGCGCGGCTCATCGCTTTGGCGCCGGCGGGACTGTTTCACCGCATGCTCGACCGCATCGACAGCGGCCTCGATTATGGGACCATCGAAGGTCATTTGCCCGACGGGAGCGTCCGGCTGCTCGGCGGGCGGGGGAAAGGGCCCGCTGCGGTGGTCCATCTCCATCACTGGGCGTCGCTCGTCCGCCTCGCGCTGTCGGGCTCGGTCGGCTGGTACCGCGCCTGGGAACGCGGCGAATGGTCGTCGCCCGACCCGGTCCCGCTATTCGATCTATTCATGCGCAACGGCGAAGCCCTCGGCGACGTCGGACGCGCGCATGGGCCGTGGCGCTGGCTCAACAAGATTGTCCATGGACTCCGTCGCAACGACCGTCGCGGGGCGCGGCGGAATATTCATGCCCACTATGATTTGGGTAATGATTTCTATCGTTTGTGGCTCGACGCGGGGATGAATTATTCCAGCGCATTGTTTCTGAAACCCGACCAGACGCTGGAAGAGGCGCAGATCGCAAAAGTCGATGCCATCCTCGACGGTCTCGACCTGCGGTCGGGAAGCCGGCTGCTCGAGGTCGGCTGCGGCTGGGGGGCGCTCGGCGAGCGCGCGGTCGAGCGGCACGACGTGCTCTACACCGGCATCACCCTGTCGCCGTCGCAGGCGGAAATCGCCGACGCACGGCTGCATGCGATCGACCTCTCGCAACGCTCGCGGGTCGAGATTTGCGATTATCGCGACGCCAGGGGTCCGTATGATGCCATCGCCAGTGTCGAGATGGTCGAGGCGGTGGGCGAGGCCTATTGGCCGGCCTACCTCGATGCGATCGCACGGCTGCTGCGCCCCGGCGGCAAGGCGGCCATCCAGTATATCCTGATCAACGATGCGCTGTTCGAGCGATATACGGCGAGCAGCGACTTCATTCAGGCCTATATCTTCCCGGGCGGCTGCCTGATTTCGGAAAGCCGTTTTCGTGCGCTGGCCGAAGCCCGCGGGCTTGCCTGGGGCGACGTACGGCGCTTCGGCAGCGATTATGCCGAGACGCTCTGCCAGTGGCGCAAACGCTTCGACGCGGCGGTCGAGGCAGGGCAGCTCCCTGCGGGCTTCGACGGCCGTTTCGTGCGGCTCTGGCGCTATTATCTGCAATATTGCGAAGGCGGGTTCCGCGGCGGCGGAATCGACGTCGCGCAAGTCACGCTCGAAAAGAAGGCCTGAAAACAGGGGAGGAATCGACATGCGAAGATTTTTGGCGGCGGTGCTGCTGTGCACTGCGGCGGCGGGGTGCAGCGCGCCCGCAACCTCCGACACGACCGACCAACTGCCAAAGGATCTGAATGTGCTATTCTGGACCCAGGATCAACGCGACGCCGCTTTCCGCACGATGGAAACGGTACCCAAGGTCGTTGTGAACACCGTCGAGGCCGGCGGTCCCGTATATCCGTTGCCGGAGGGCAAACCGCTCGATCTTGGCGCCGACGTCGATGCCTATATGGCCAAACAGCGCAATGCCGGGCTGATCATCGTGCAGGACGGGAAAATCCGGCTCGAGAAATATGCGCTTGGCTATGGCGCCGGGGGCCGCTGGACGAGTTTTTCGGTCGCGAAGAGCTTTACCTCGACCCTTGTCGGTGCGGCGGTCAAGGACGGCTATATCAAGAGCCTCGACGACAAGGTGACGACCTATATCCCGGCGCTCAAGGGTTCGGCCTATGACGATGTCTCGGTGAAGCAGCTGCTGACGATGACCTCGGGCGTGAAGTGGAACGAGGATTACACCGATCCAAAATCCGATGTCGCGCTGTTCAACCTGCAAAAGCCGGTCGCGGGAGAGGACATAACTGTCAGCTATATGAAGACCTTGCCGCGCGAAGCGCCCGCCGGGTCGAAATGGGTATACAAGACCGGCGAGACCAATTTGATCGGCGTGCTGGTATCGAGCGCGACGGGAAAGACGCTATCGGCCTATCTGTCCGAGAAGATCTGGAAACCGTTCGGCATGGAGCAGGACGCGGTGTGGATGCTCGGCGCGACGGGGCATGAAATCAGTGGCTGCTGCATGTCGGCGAGCCTCAAGGATTATGCGCGCTTCGGCCAGTTCATCCTGAACGGGGGTGTCGCGGGCGGCAAGCAGGTGCTGCCCGACGGCTGGCTCGCCTCGGCAACGACCAAACAGGCTTCGATCGACCTGCCCGGCCGCGGCTATGGTTATCAATGGTGGACCAACGACGACGGCAGCTTCGCCGCACAAGGCATCTTCGGGCAGGGGATTTTCATCGACCCGAAACGCAAGCTGGTGATCGCATCGAACGGCAACTGGCCCACCGCGACCGACCCCGAGGGTGTCGGAGCCGCGCGTGAGGCCTTCTATAAGTCTGTGCAGGCTGCGATCGACAAGGAATCTGGCGACTAAAAGACGTCGCCCCCGCGAAGGCGGGGGCCGCTGGAGGCCTTACCACTTCGCCGCGGCGTAAACCGGTGGCGGCCCCCGCCTTCGCGGGGGCGACGATCATTCGGCGGTGGTGCTGGCTACTCGCTGCGCGAGCCACACGGCCGCCAGCGGGACGAGAGTACCGAGCGCCATGATCCACCAGGCATCGTCGAGCGTCGCCGCGCGGTAGAGTGCAGCACCGATCACGGCGCCCGCAACGACCCAGCCGGCACCGCTTCCCGCCGATGCCCGCATCGCGATCCAGCCGCCGGCGAAGGTGCCGACGAACCAGCCGACGAGCAGCGCGATCGTCGAACCGACGGGGATCAGCACTTCGCCGGTGTCCGGATCATAGGCGTCGGGGGAAATTTCGCTCCCGGCGTATTGCGCCAGCCAGATCAGGCCGAACGCGACCACGATGCCGATCACGGCCGCGATTACGGAGCGAAAAACATTCTTGGTCATTGCGATCCCCCAAAGCTTATTGATGCGGCCAATAGCGCGGGAAAGCAAATTTCGCGTTAAGCGTCTGCCATCACCTTCGGCAGCGCATGGAATGCGGTGCTGTCGAAGCCTTGGGTCATCAGATTCGCGACAAATTCGCCGACCGCGTCCGGGTCCTTGATGCTTTGCGGATCTTCGCCGGGATAGGCGCGAGCGCGCATCTGGGTGCGCGTGCCGCCGGGGTCGAGGATCGCGGTGCGTACGGTCGAGATATTGCGCATTTCGGCGCCATAACTCGTGACCAAAGTTTCCAGCGCAGCCTTAGATGCAGCATAGGCGCCCCAATAGGCGCGCGGTTCGCGCGCGACGCCGCTGGACAAGGCCAGCAGGCGGCCGTTTGCAGAGCGGCGCAGCAGCGGGTCGAAATTGGCAATCAGCGCCTGCTGCGCGATGAGGTTCAACGTCAGCAGCTTGTTGAATTCCTTGCCGTCGATGGCGGCCACCGGAGTCAGCGTGCCGAGCATGGCGGCGTTGAGGACCAGCATGTCGAGTTGCTGCCAGCGCTCGGCCATCGCGGCCGCAAGGCGGGCGATGCTGTCGCCGTCGGTGAGGTCGAGCGGCGCGATCGTCGCGCTGCCGCCGGCGCCGTGAATGCGATCCTCGAGTTCCTCGAGCCCGCCGGCCGTGCGGGCGGTGATCACGACATGCGCGCCGCGCGCGGCCAGCGATTCCGCGATGGCTTCGCCGATCCCGCGGCTCGCTCCGGTGACAAGCGCGACCTGCCCCGCCAGTTCTTCAGTCTTCATGGTCATTGTTTCAGACAACCCGTTCGGCAAGCAGCGAAAATTGATCTTCCAGCGCATGCTCGTCGAAATCGGTCAGCGTCGTCGGATAGTCGCCGGTGAAGCAGGCGTCGCAATATTGCGGGCTGTCGTCGCTGCGCTTTGCTTCGCCCAGTGCGCGGTACAACCCGTCGATGGTCAGGAACGACAGGCTGTCGGCGTTGATGAAGTTCGCCATTTGGCCGACGGTCATCTGCGCGGCGAGCAGCTTTGCCCGTTCGGGCGTATCGACGCCATAGAAGCAACTATGCTGTGTCGGCGGGCTCGCGATGCGCATATGCACCTCGGCGGCGCCGGCGTCGCGCATCATCTGGACGATTTTCAGGCTGGTTGTGCCGCGCACGATCGAATCGTCGATGAGGACGATGCGCTTGCCCGCGATCAGCGCGCGGTTGGCGTTGTGCTTCAGCTTGACGCCGAGGTGGCGGACCTTGTCGCCCGGCTGGATGAAGGTGCGCCCGACATAGTGCGAGCGGATAATGCCGAGCTCGAACGGGATGCCCGATTCCTGCGCATAACCGATCGCGGCGGGGGTTCCCGAATCGGGCACCGGGATCACCAGATCGGCTTCGACGGGATTCTCGCGGGCTAGTTCGGCGCCGATTGCCTTGCGCACCGAATAGACGCTCGTCCCGTCGACGATCGAATCGGGACGTGAGAAATAGACATATTCGAAGATGCACGGGCGCGCGGCGCGTTCGGCAAAGGGACGGTGCGAGGTCAGTTCGCCGTCGCGGATGATCACCAGCTCACCCGGTTCGACCGAGCGGACGAATTCGGCGCCGACGACGTCGAGCGCCACGGTTTCCGAGGCGAGGATATGCGCATCGCCCAGCTTGCCGATAACGAGCGGGCGGATGCCGAGGGGGTCGCGGCAGCCGATCATGCCCTCGGCGGTCAGGCAGATCAGCGAATAGGCGCCCTCGACCTGCTTCAGCGCGTCGATGAAGCGATCGAGCAGGGTGCGATAATTTGAAGTCGCGACGAGGTGGATGATTACCTCGGTGTCGCTGGTCGACTGAAAGATCGAACCGCGGCGGACGAGGATGCGCTTCAGCGCCGTCGCGTTGGAGATATTGCCGTTGTGCGAGACTGCGAAGCCGCCCGTCGACAGGTCGGCGAACAGCGGCTGGACGTTGCGCAGCGAGGTCTCGCCCGTCGTCGAATAGCGGACATGACCGATCGACGAAGCACCCGCGAGCTGGCGCATGATGTCGTCGCGGTCGAAATTGCCCGCGACATGGCCCATCGCGCGGTGGGTGTGGAATTCCTTGCCGTCGAAGGCTGTGATGCCCGCGGCCTCCTGACCGCGGTGCTGCAGGGCATGGAGACCCAGCGCAACGACGGCGGCGGCGCTATCGGCGCCATGAATACCAAAGACGCCGCACTCCTCGCGGAGTTTGTCGTCATCGAAAGGATGGGTCGTCAGCATGTCGATCCAGGTGCAGGGGGCCGTGACTGGGGCGCATATAGGGACGCTTGCGGCAAATGTCGCCCCCCATATTCACGCCTTTGTCACATGCGCTTTCAACGATGGGGTGACATGGCCTTCGCTCCTGCTCTAAAGCGCGCAATATGGACAGCCAGCGCGACGCCACCGACCAGTTTCTGCCCCGTTTCGACGCCTCCGGCCTGGTGACGGCAATCGTCACCGACGCGGCGACCGGCACACTGTTGATGGTCGCGCATATGAATGCCGAGGCGATCGAGCGCACGCAGGCGACGGGGCAGGCGCATTTCTGGTCGCGTTCTCGCGGGCAATTGTGGCGCAAGGGCGAAACGTCGGGCAACGGGCTGACGCTGGTCGAGATGCGCGTCGATTGCGATCAGGACGCGCTTTTGCTGCGGGTCGACCCTGCCGGACCTGCGTGCCACACCGGGCGCCGTTCGTGCTTCTATCGCCGCGTCGAGGCCGATGGGCGCCTGACCTTCCTTGACGACGATGCGCACGGCTGACGCGCTGATCCTCGTCGCGGCGTTGCTCGTCGCGGGATGCGGGCGCCCGCCGCCGGATGAGGGCAAGCAGGGGGTCGACGCCGACAATCCGCTCGAAATCGCGGCGCGTGAACGCGGCATCGTTCGCCCGGAAGCGCAGGCGCCCACCGGGGTGTTCGAGCGCACGCACGATCTTGGCCGCGACGCGATGTGTGTCGTTCCCGACGGGGCGGGGCGCTGGCGCTTCGTCGTCACCGCGTCCTTCGGCCCGGGCCTTGCCTGTACCGCATCGGGGCAGATGGTTCGCGAGCATGATAGCTGGCGCATGCGCTTCCCTGCTGCCGATGGTTGCGAAGCACTGGTTCACGAAGAAGAGGACGAACTCCGGCTGCCAGGAAACCTGCCGTCGCAATGCGACAGCCTGTGCCCCGACCGTGCCTCGCTTTCGGGCCTCCGCCTGCCGCGGGCGAGCTGGTCGGAAGCGGATGCGAAACGCTTGCAGATCCGCGACAGGCAGGGCAATATGATCCGGCCCTGCGGTGGCTGAGCCGCGCTGTTTTCCTGAAATCTGCCAGCCTTGACGTTCACGTCAACGGAAACTAGTCTCGCCGGCATGACCGACGAATACGGCCACGCCCATATCGATACGCCCGATCACCTCGGGCGCGAACAATTCAGCATCACCGACCTGTCGTCCGAATTCGGCGTAACGGCCCGGGCGCTCCGCTTCTATGAAGACGAGGGGCTGATCAGCCCGTCGCGCAAGGGGCTGTCGCGCATCTATTCGAAGCGCGACCGGGCCCGGCTCGCGTGGATTTTGCGCGCCAAGCGGACCGGCTTCAGCCTCGCCGACATTCGCGAGATGATCGACCTTTACGACGTCGGCGACGGGCGCAAGCTGCAGCGTCAGGTGACGATTGAGAAATGTCAGGAACGCATCGCGTTGCTGCGTCGCCAGCGCGAGGATATTGACAGCGCTGTAGATGAGCTGTCACGTTTCATCGAAACGGTGCAAAAGGTCGACGCCCGCGAAACGGCGGGCTGAACCAGACCGATCCCTCCCCGGGTGAGCTGACACCAACTTAGCTGTTTTGCAGAAAGATTTCGCATGCCCGCTTATCGCGCTCCCGTCCAAGATACGCTTTTCCTCATCAACGATGTGCTCGGGATCGAGCGCCATGCCAACCTGCCGGGTTTCGCCAATGCGACCCCCGACATGGTCGAGGCAGTGCTGACCGAAGCAGGGAAATTCTGCGAGGAAGTGCTGTTTCCGATCAACCAGTCGGGCGATCTCGAAGGCTGCACGCGCCACGACAACGGGTCGGTGACGACGCCGAAGGGCTTCAAGGAAGCGTACAAGGCCTATTGCGACGCCGGTTGGGGCCTGCTGACCGCACCCGAGGAGTTCGGCGGGCAGGGTCTGCCGCACGTCATCGGTTTCCCGGTCGAGGAATATCGCAACGCCGCGAACCAGGCCTTTGCCATGTATCCCGGCCTCTCGCAGGGCGCGACCGCGGCGATCCTCGTCAAGGGGTCGGAGGAGCAGAAGGCGACCTATGTGCCGAAAATGGTGTCGGGCGAATGGACCGGCACGATGAACCTGACCGAACCGCATTGCGGCACCGACCTCGGCCTCATCCGCACCCGCGCGGTGCCGAACGGCGACGGCAGCTATGCGGTGACCGGAACCAAGATCTTCATTTCGTCGGGCGAGCATGACCTCGCCGACAACATCATCCACCTCGTCCTTGCCAAGACACCCGACGCGCCCGACAGCGTCAAGGGTATCTCGCTGTTCATCGTACCCAAATTCCTCGTCAACGAAGACGGCTCGCTCGGCGAGCGCAACACGCTGTCGTGCGGGTCGATCGAGCACAAGATGGGTATCCACGCCAACTCGACCTGCGTCATGAATTACGACGGCGCAAAAGGCTGGATGGTCGGCGAGGAGAACAAGGGCCTCGCCGCGATGTTCATCATGATGAACGCCGCGCGTCTCGGCGTCGGCATTCAGGGCTTGGGGCAGGCCGATGTCGCGCTGCAAAATGCCGTGCATTATGCGCAGGATCGCCGGCAGGGCCGGGCGCTCACCGGGCCGCAAGACCCGCAGGAAAAGGCCGATCCGCTGTTCGTCCACCCCGACGTGCGCCGCATGCTGATGGACGGCAAGGCGACCGTCGAGGGCTTGCGCGCGCTGTGCCTGTGGGGCGCGCTGCAGGTCGACCTGTCGCACGTCGCGGCGAGCGAGGAAGAGCGCCAGCAAGCCGACGACCTCGTCAGCCTGCTCACCCCGGTGATCAAGGGCTATGGCACCGACAAGGGCTATGAGGTCGCGACGAATGCGCAGCAGGTCTTCGGCGGCCACGGCTACATCGAGGAACAGGGCATGAGCCAATATGTCCGCGATGCCCGCATCACGATGATCTATGAAGGCGCGAACGGCGTGCAGGCGATGGACCTTGTCGGCCGCAAGCTTGCCCAGAACGGCGGCCGCGCGATCCAGGCCTTTTTCGCGATCGTCGACGGCGAATGCGCCGCCGCGAAGGAAAAGCCCGCGTTCGCGGATTTCGCGACGCGGCTCGAAAAGGCGAATGGCGAGCTCAAGGCCGCGACGATGTGGTTTATGCAGAATGGCATGGCGAACCCGAACAATGTCGGTGCCGGCGCGCATCATTATATGCACATCCTCGGCATCGTCGCGCTCGGATCGATGTGGCTGATGATGGCCGAAGCGGCGCAGAAGGCGCTCGACGAAGGCCGCGGGAACAAGCCGTTCCTCGAAGCCAAGCTGGTCACCGCGCGCTATTTCGGCGAACGTTTCCTGCCCGACGCGGGGTCGCTGCGCCGCAAGATCGAGGCGGGCAGCGAAGCGATGATGGCGCTGACCCCCGACCAGTTTCTGGCTGCCTGACATCGCGGTGACGCGCCGCTGCAACCAAAGTCGCTGCGGCGCGTCTCAGCGGGCATGAGCGAGGGCGCGCTTTCCCCGATCGTTGTCGAAGGCCGCAATTGCTGGCGGATCGAACGCGCCGACAAGGCGCGGATGATTGTCGATGCCGCCGACTATTATGCGCTGCTCGAACGGCTGATGGCGGGGGCGAAGGAACGCATCCTGCTCATCGGCTGGGATTTCGATCCGCGCATCCCGCTTTTGCCCGACGAACGAGGACGGGGCGAACCCCTCGGCAACTATCTGCTTCGCCTCGCTCACAACTGCCCCGATCGCGATATCGATATCCTCCGCTGGAATTTCGGCGGCCTCAAGCAGTTTCTCTCACCGACCATCGTCGCGATGATCGCCCGCTGGAAGCTGACGCGGGCAATCAGCTTCCGCCTCGACAGTGCGCATCCGGTCGGGTGCAGCCATCACCAGAAGGTCGCGGTATTCGATGATCATCTGGCAGTCTGCGGCGGCATCGATGTCGGCGCGCGGCGCTGGGATACGCGCGATCACGAAGACGGCGATGCGCACCGGACCGATCCGGACGGCAAGCCCTATATGCCCTGGCACGATTCGACGATGATCCTCGCCGGGGCAGTCGGAAACGCACTGGCCGATCTGGGCAACGAACGCTGGCAGCGCGCGACGAAAAAGCCGCTCCGCGAGGTCAATGGGGACGGCGAGAATTGGCCCGAAGACCTCGAACCCGACTTCCACGGCGTCGAGGTCGCCATTTCGCGCACCCGCGCCGAATATGACGATTGCGAAGAGATCCGGGAGATCGAGCAGCTTTACCTCGACATGATCGCCGCCGCGAAGCGCTTCATCTATTTCGAGAACCAATATTTTACGTGCGGAAAAATCGCCGCCGCAATCGCCGAACGGCTGAACGAGGACGACCCGCCCGAATTCGTCATGGTGATGCCCGAAACCGCCGACGGCTGGCTCGAACAGATGGCAATGGACGCGGCGCGGGTGAAGCTGGTCCGCGAGATTGCGAAGGCAAAACATGGCGACCGGCTGAAGGTCTATTTTCCGCGCACCGCGGGCGGCGAGGCGATCTATGTCCACGCCAAGACCGCGATCGTCGACGACCGGATGATCCGGGTCGGATCGGCGAATATGAACAACCGCTCGATGGGGCTCGACAGCGAATGCGACGTGACGATCGACGCGGCGCTATCGGCGAACACCGGGGTCGAGCCGACGATCCGGCGGTTGCGCGAATCCCTGATCGCCGAACATCTGGGGGTCGAGCCGGTCGATGTCGGACGACGTTTCGAAGGAACGGGGTCGCTTATCGAGACGATCGAAGGGCTGCGCGGCGACGGGCGATCACTCGAACTGCTCGACCTGACCAAGCCCGGCCCGCTGGACGACTATATCGCCGAGAACGAACTGCTGGACCCCGACAGCCCCGATGCGATGTTCGAGAGCCTCACCGAACGCGGGCTGAAAAAGAGTTGGCACCGCGGCCGCGACTGGATGAAGCGGCATCGGCCTTTCGGCCGACCGGCATGATCCCGCCGACGGTCAATCCGCCAGCGACAGGATATGCTGCGCCTGCTTGAGGTGCGGGGCATCGACCATCTTGCCATCGACCTGCAACACCCCGACGCCGGGGTTGGCGGCAAAGGCGTCGACGATACCCTGCGCGCGCGATACCTCGTCGTTCGAGGGGGTAAAGGCGGCATTGATCGGCGCCACCTGTGAAGGGTGGATCGCCATCATCCCGGTAAAGCCGTCGCGCCGCGCGCGGGCGGCATAGGCGGCAAGCCCTGCCTCGTCCTTCATTGCCGGGAATACCGTGTCGATCGCCGCGACGCCCGCGCCGTGCGCCGAGAACAGGGTCAGCGACCGGGCGACCTCATAGGGCGCGGTATAGCTGCCGTCGTCGTGGCGGCTCGTCGTCGCGCCGATGGCCGCCGGCAGGTCCTCGGCGCCCCAGGTCAAGCCGAGCAGCCGCTCCCTGACCTCACGATAGCTGCCGAGTGTGAAGATCGCCGCCGGGGTTTCGGTCGCGATCGGCAGGATCGCGGGCAGCGAGGCGTCGCGTGCCGACTCGCTGCGCAGGATCGTGTCGAGTTGCTGGATAGCCGGCGCGCCCTCCGCCTTGGGCAGCATGATCGCGTCGGGCCGTGCGCCGACGACCGCGGCGACGTCGGCGGCGGTCATATGGCCGTCGAGCGGATTGACGCGGACGAGCGTGATGACTTCGCGTTCGCCCGCCAGATAGTCGGCGATCGCGGCGCGCGCTGCTTCCTTGTTCGCGGGCGATACCGAATCCTCAAGGTCGAGGATGATCGCGTCGGCGCCCGACGCCGCCGCCTTGGCGAAGCGTTCGGGACGGTCACCGGGAACGAACAGGAGCGAGCGCAGGCGCATCAATTTTCCTTCTTTTTCAGCAGCGCGGAGCGTTCGCACTGACACACGGTTTCGCCGCGCTGGTTGATCGCGCGGTGCAGGAAGGTGACGATACCCGCATTCGGCCGCGATTTGGACTCCTTGAGACCGACGACCTCGCTGGTCGCACGAAGCGTGTCGCCGATGAACACCGGCTTGGGCATCACCAGCTTGTCGTAGCCGAGGTTGGCGACAAGCGTTCCCAGCGTCGTATCGCCGACCGACAGCCCGACCATCAGGCTGAAGGTGAAGGTGCCGTTGACGAGAATCTGCCCGAACTCCGACGCCTTCGCCGCCTCGATATCGAGGTGCAGCGGCTGCGGATTGTGCGTCATCGTCGTGAACAGCAGATTGTCGGTTTCGGTCACCGTGCGCCGGATATCATGCTCCAGCGTGTCGCCGACCTGCCATTCGTCGAAAAACCTGCCTGCCATATTCTCAGTCCCTCAGATGAAGTTTCATGCCGACATGGCTCTGGACGAAACCAAGTCGGGCGTAAAAGCGGTGCGCCGCAGTCCGGCTCGCCGACGAAGTGAGCTGGACGAGCTTGCAGTCGCGTGCGCGGCATTGGTCTACCGCCCACAGGATCATCTGCTCGCCAAGTCTTTGGCCGCGCAGTTCAGCGGCAATGCGCACCGCCTCGATCAGCCCGCGCCAGCTTCCGCAAAAGGAAAGCCCGGGGAGGAAGCTCAATTGCATCGTCCCGACGACGCGGCCGCCCAGTTCGGCGGCGATCAGTCGCTGGTTGGGGTCGGCATCGATCGCCTCGAACGCCGCGCGATAGCGCGGGTCGTCCGGCGCCGCCTCGCGCTGCGGCGGGATGGTGTCCTCCGCGAGCATCGCAAGGATGGCGGGCAGATCCTCCGCTGTCGCGTCGCGCAGGATCAACACGCTCACTCGGCCGCCTCGATCCGGACGAGCAAGGCCTCGACCTGCACCTGCGCGCCGGCTTCGGCATTGAGCTCCGCAACGACGCCATCGAACGGCGCGGTCAGGCTGTGCTCCATCTTCATCGCTTCGAGCGTCAGCAGCTTCTGCCCCTTCACCACGGTATCGCCCGCAGCAACCTCGACCGCGATGACCTTGCCGGGCATCGGCGACAGGATCGCGCCGTCGCCTGCCGAGCCGCCCGCCGCACCATCGGTGCGGTCGGGGGCGATGACCAGCGTGGCGCCGTCATGCACCATCAAAAGGGCAGCGCCGCCGTCAAAGGGTTCGAAATGGCTGGTGAAATAGCCGTCCTGGCGCGCGTCGGCGTCGAATTCGAGCCGCTGGCCATTAACCTTGAGCGCGCGCCGCCGTTCGGACACCCGATTGAGGCGGAAGCCGGCGAGATCCGTCGGCACCGTGGCTTCGCTCTCGAGCTTCGCGGCGGCCACCGTCAATTCTATCGCAGGCGGCACAGGGTTTGCCGCCAACGTGTCGCCGCGGCGTTCGATCAGTCCGGTATCGACATCGCCGTTCTGAAAATCCTCGTCGCCGAGCAGGCGATAAAGGAAGCCGGCATTTGTCTTCACCGGCCAAACGCCGAGCGTCGACAGTTCCTGTTGCAGATATTCGATCGCCTCGCCGCGCTGCCCGCCGTGCGTGATCACCTTTGCGATCATTGGGTCGTAAAAGGGTGAGACTTCGCTACCCTCCTCGATCCCCGTATCGACGCGCGACGACAACGGCAGCAACAATATGTCGAGTTTGCCGGTGCTCGGCAGGAAGCCCGTCGCCGGATCTTCGGCATAGAGGCGCGCCTCCATCGCCCAGCCGTTGATGTATAAATCCTCCTGGCGCAGCGGCAGCGGCTCGCCGCTCGCGACGCGGAGCTGCCATTCGACCAGGTCGACGCCGGTGATTTCCTCGGTCACCGGATGCTCGACCTGCAGGCGGGTGTTCATTTCCATGAACCAGATGCGGTCGGCGCGCAGGCCCTCGCTGCCGTCGGCGATGAACTCGATCGTCCCCGCGCCGACATAATCGACCGCTTGTCCGGCGCGGACCGCGGCGGCGCACAGCGCCTCGCGCGTTTCCTCGTCCATGCCGGGGGCGGGGGCTTCCTCGATCACCTTCTGGTGGCGCCGCTGCAACGAACAGTCGCGCTCGAACAGATGGACGATATTGCCGTGCGTGTCGCCGAAGATCTGCACCTCGATATGGCGCGGGCTCAGGATATATTTTTCGATCAGCACATGGTCGTTGCCGAATGAGGCCGCCGCTTCGCGCTGGCACGAGGCGAGGGCGTCGGCGAAGTCCGCCGCGGCATCGACCTTGCGCATCCCCTTGCCGCCGCCGCCGGCGACCGCCTTGATGAGGACCGGATAGCCGATGCTGGCGGCTTGTTCCGCCAGGAAGGCCGGGTCCTGATTTTCGCCCATATAGCCCGGCGTCACCGGCACCCCGGCATCGGCCATCAGCTTTTTCGCGGCGTCCTTGAGGCCCATCGCGGTGATCGACGACGGCTTGGGCCCGACCCAGACGAGCCCGGCGTCGAGCACCGCTTGAGCGAATTCGGCATTTTCGGAGAGGAAGCCATAACCGGGGTGGATCGCCTCGGCGCCGGTCACCTTGGCGGCGGCGATGATCTTTTCGCCGACCAGATAGCTTTCGCGTGCTGGCGAAGGCCCGATGTGCACGGCCTCATCCGCCATGCGGACGTGCAGCGCATTGGCATCGGCGTCCGAATAGACGGCAACGGTACGAATGCCCATCGCCCGCGCGGTGCGGATGATACGGCAGGCGATTTCGCCGCGATTGGCGATCAGGAGGGATTGGATCATAGACCTAGCATCTCGTTCAAGGAGCGCCACTGAATGTGTGCGGGTGGCGCTTGCCGATTTAGAAAAGAAACGAACACATCAACGGCGTCCTTCAATAGGAACCACTCGTCCGACTTCATCGTAATGTCGCCAGCTCCGGTGCTGATTTTCGCGCCATCCGCGTATTTTGGCGACGGTGTGTCTTGAAACGCGTGCTCATGAATCGGAGGCGCGACCTGTCGCCTTTCAAGCACGCACCACGGACGGCTACCGGCGGCCTGTACATAGTTCCCGGTCTTATCTGCCAGCGACACGAATGATGTGCCTGATCGTGAAAGCCCTAACACGGCCTGACGGACATCATCTTCAGTTGGATTGCTCAGTGGCGACAGCCCTTCGCCTTCGAGCGTCATCGTTGCCGGGCCGGGCGATTTTGAGAATAGTTTGCCAAGCAGTCTCATAGGATCACATCCTGAACACGCCGAACCCGCGGTCTTCGACCGGGGCGTTCAGCGTTGCGGCGAAGGCAAGACCCAGCACGTCGCGCGTCTGGGCGGGGTCGATGATGCCATCGTCCCACAGGCGCGCGGTGGCGTGATAGGGATTGCCTTCGTCTTCATATTTCTGGCGGATCGGCGCCTTGAAGGCTTCGGCCTCTTCGGGGGTCCATTTGTCGGCGTCGCGGTGGACGGTCGCCAGCACCGACGCGGCCTGTTCGCCGCCCATCACGCTGATCCGCGCATTGGGCCAGCTAAAGAGGAAGCGCGGGCTATAGGCGCGGCCGCACATGCCGTAATTGCCGGCGCCGAAGCTGCCGCCGATCAGCACGGTGATCTTGGGCACCGTCGCGGTTGCGACCGCGGTCACCAGCTTGGCGCCATGCTTGGCGATGCCCTCGGCCTCATATTTGCCGCCGACCATGAAGCCCGAAATGTTCTGGAGGAAGAGCAGGGGAATGCGCCGCTGCTGCGCGAGTTCGATGAAATGCGCGCCCTTGACCGCACTCTCGCTGAACAGCACGCCGTTGTTGGCGAGGATCGCGACCGGAATGCCCCAGATATGCGCGAAACCGCAGACGAGGCTCGACCCGTAATTCGCCTTGAACTCGTGAAATTCGCTGCCGTCGACGATGCGTGCGATCACCTCGTGCACGTCGTAGGGCGCGCGCACGTCGCTCGGCACAATACCGTACAGTTCCTCGGGGTCGTACTTCGGCGGCCGCGGTTCCTTGATCGCGACCTCGAACCCGCTTTCCTCGCCAAGGTGGCTGACGATATCGCGGACGATGGTCAGCGCATGTTCGTCATTCTCGGCGAGATGGTCGACGACCCCTGACTTCTTGGCGTGCAGGTCGCCGCCGCCCAAATCCTCGGCGCTGATTTCCTCGCCCGTCGCCGCCTTCACCAGCGGCGGCCCGGCAAGGAAGATCGTGCCCTGATTGCGGACGATTACCGTCTCGTCGCTCATCGCGGGAACATAGGCGCCGCCGGCGGTGCAGCTTCCCATCACGCAGGCGATCTGCGGGATGCGCTTCGCTGACATGTTCGCCTGATTGAAGAAGATACGGCCGAAATGGTCGCGGTCGGGGAAGACCTGATCCTGATGCGGCAGGTTGGCGCCGCCCGAGTCGACCAGATAGATGCACGGCAGGCGGTTCGCCTCGGCGATCTCCTGCGCGCGGAGGTGCTTCTTGACCGTCATCGGGTAATAGGTGCCGCCCTTCACCGTCGCGTCGTTGCAGACGATCATGCACTGGCGGCCCGAAACGCGGCCAATGCCCGCGATCATGCCCGCGCCCGGAACCTCGCCCTCATACATGTCGCCCGCCGCGAGCTGGCCGATTTCGAGGAAGGGCGATCCCTGGTCGAGCACCCGCTCGACGCGCTGGCGGGGGAGCAGCTTGCCGCGGCTCGTGTGCCGCTCGCGCGCCTTTTCATTGCCGCCCAGCGCCGCCTCGCCGACGCGCGCCCACAACTCGTCGCGCAGCGCGCGGTTGTGCGCGTCGTTGGCGCGGTAGGTCTCGCTGTCACGATGGACCATGGTTCCGAGTACTGGTGCGCTCACGTCGAAAATTCTCCTGTCACTGCCCGCCGGACTAATCCGCCGCTCGTCGATTGCAAAGGACCGCAGGCCGAAATTGGTTGGTATTGAAACCGGGTTGGCGCAGGCCTAGACCCTTCGCCTGTCCCCATGAAAGCAAGGTTTTCGTTATGAAAAAGACCGTCTTTGCCATCCTGCTGTCCACCGCCGCGATTGTCGCGGGGCCCGTCGCCTGTTCGAAGGGCGACAAGCAGGAAGCGAGCTATACCGTCGGCACCGGGATCGGCATCAACAAGGCCGCGATGGACACCGCCGTCAAACCCGGCGACGATTTCTACGCCTACGCCAACGGCAACTGGCAAAAGACGACCGAAATCCCCGCCGACCGCTCGTCGATCGGTGCCTTCCTGGTCGCCCAGCTCGAAACCGAAAAGCGGAACCGCGAACTGATCGATGCGATCGTCAAAGGCAATGCCGGGGCCGACACCGACGAAGGCCGCATCGCCGCCTTCTACAAGGCCTACATCGACACGAAGGCGATCGACGCTGCGGGGATGAAGCCCGTCGCTGTCGACCTCGCGCGCTTCGACGCGATCGCCGACAAGGCCGCCCTGTCGAAGATACTCGGCGAACAGGTTCGCGCCGACGTCGATCCGCTCAATGCGACGAATTTCTTCACCGAAAACCTGTTCGGCATCTTCGTGACGCAGGGGCTCGCGACGCCCGGCGACACCATTCCCTATATGTTGCAAGGCGGTCTCGGCCTGCCCGAGCGTGAATATTATCTGTCGTCCGATCCGAAGATGGCGGGCATCCGCACCGCCTATCAGGCCTATATCGCCAAGCTGCTGACCGCCGCGGGGCAGGCCGATGCCGAGGCGAAGGCCAAGCGCATCTACGATCTCGAGGCCAAGATTGCCAAGGCGCACGTCACGCGCGAACAGAGCGAGGATTTCACCAAATCCGCCGGCGTGTGGACCAAGGACGATTTTGCGAAGAAGGCGCCGGGCATCGACTGGCCGGTCTTCTTCGCCGCCGCGAAGCTCGACGGCGCGGGCAAATTCGGCGCCTACCACGGCGCAGCGATCACCAACCTGTCGGCGCTGGTAGCGTCGCAGCCGCTCGATGCGTGGAAGGACTGGCTGGCGTTCCATCAGATCAACAGCCACGCCGATGTGCTGCCGAGCACGATCGACAATGCGCATTTCGCCTTTTACGGCACGACGCTGTCGGGCACGCCGCAGCAGCGTAGCCGGGACAAGCGCGCACTCGCGGCGCTCGATACCTATCTGGGCGATGCTGTGGGCAAAGCCTATGCCGATAAATATTTCCCCGCCTCCGCCAAGGCCGAAGTCGGCGACATGGTGACGAACATCAAATCCGCCTTTGCCAAGCGCGTCGAGACGATCGACTGGATGGCGCCCGAAACCAAGAAGGAGGCGATCAAGAAGGTCGAAACGATCGCGGTCGGGGTGGGCTATCCCGAAAGCTGGCGCGATTACGGCAGCTACACCGTCAGCGCCGCCGACGCCTATGCGAACGAGGTCGCCGGGCAGCAGGCCGAATATGCGCACCAGCTCGCCAAGATCGGCAAGCCGATGGACAAGGGCGAATGGTGGATGGTCCCGCAGACGGTCAACGCCGTGAACCTGCCGGTCCAGAACGCGCTGAACTTCCCCGCGGCGATCCTGCAACCGCCTTTCTTCAACGCCTCCGCCGACCCGGCGTATAATTATGGCGCGATCGGTGCGGTCATCGGCCACGAGATCAGCCACAGCTTCGACAACAATGGCGCGGCGTTCGATTCGACCGGGGCGCTGCGCAACTGGTGGACCGCGGCGGATCTGGCGAAGTTCAACGCGGCGGGCGCGGCGCTCGCGGCGCAGTATGACGGGTACAAACCGTTCCCCGACCTCGCGCTCAACGGCAAGCTGACGCTCGGCGAAAATATCGCCGACGTTGCCGGGCTTCAGGCCGCATACGACGCTTATCACGCCTCGCTGAAGGGCAAGGAAGCGCCGGTGATCGACGGCTTCACCGGCGACCAGCGTTTCTTCATCGCCTTTGCGCAGACCTGGGCGACCAAGATGCGCGACGAGGCGCTGCGCCAGCGGGTGGCGACCGACGGTCATGCGCCCGGCATGTATCGCGCGCTGACGGTGCGCAACCTCGATGCGTGGTACAAGGCGTTCGACGTTCGCGAGGGCGACAAGCTCTACCTCGCGCCCGACAAGCGTGTGCGCGTCTGGGGCTGATGGGGAAGCGGGGCGGTGCATCATGTGCCGCCCTCGTCTTTTGTAGCCGGCTTTTTCCGGATCAGGTGACTGTAGACGCCGACGAGATTGATGCAGAGCAGCGCGACATTCTGCCACCCGATGCCTTCGCTGTCGGGTTGCAGGAACCCCCACGCGATCAGGGCAAGGCTGCTCGTCACGAAGATCACGAACGCCCAGCCGTTCCAGCGCTCGCCAAGGTTGAGCGAGACGAGCAGCGCCGCCAGCGTCGCGGCGGCGGCGCCATAATATTGGAGGGCGTCGAGCAGCGTCTGGCTCATGATAATGCCAACGCGCCGATCAGCGCGAAGATGCCCGCGCTGCTGAGTGCGGGCCATGCGATATGGCGGCCGCGTGTATATGCGGCATTGACCAGCCCCGTCGCGAGCCATGCCGCACCGATCACGATCAACAGGCCCGGCGAAGTACCCGGCCAGGCCACGGCGGCCGCCGAAATCAGCATCAGGACCGACGTGGCATGCCAGGCAAAACGGATAATCCGCCGCGACAGCGGATCGGCGAGCAGCCCGGCTTCGCTGCGCAGCATCGGCACGATCAGCCGCCGGTATCCCAGCACCGAATGAACCCCGGCCGTCGTCACCATGAAGGCGGCCGACAGCCAGAGCCAGATCACGCGCCGGCGCCGATCAGTTCGCGGCCGATCAGCATGCGGCGGATCTCGTTCGTCCCCGCACCGATGTCGAGCAGCTTGGCATCGCGCCAGAAACGTTCGACCGGCCAGTCCTTGGTATAGCCGGCACCGCCCAGCGCCTGGATCGCTTCGCCGGCGACCTTCACCGCGCTTTCGCTGGCGAGCAGGATGCAGCCTGCGGCGTCGAAGCGCGTCGTCTGGCCGGCATCGCAGGCCTTGGCGACATTATAGACATAGGAGCGCGCCGACTGGAGCGCGACATACATGTCGGCGACCTTCGCCTGCATGAGCTGGAACGACCCGATCGGCTTGCCGAACTGCTTGCGCTCGCGAACATAGGGGATGACCGTATCGAGACAGGCCTGCATGATGCCGAGCTGGAGCCCCGCGAGCACAACGCGCTCATAGTCCAGCCCCGACATCAGCACCCCGACGCCGCCGTTCTCGGGTCCCATGACCTGTTCGGCGGGCACTTCGCAGTCGTCGAAAACCAGCTCGGCGGTCGGCGAACCGCGCATCCCGACCTTGTCGATCTTTTGCCCGATGCTGAAGCCCGGCATGTCCTTCTCGATCAGGAAGGCGGTGATGCCGCGCGATCCCGCCTCGGGGCTCGTCTTGGCATAGACGACCAGCGTATCGGCATGGGTTGCGTTGGTGATCCAGAATTTGGTGCCGTTCAGGACGAAGCGGTCGCCCTTCTTCTCCGCCTTCAGCTTCATCGACACGACGTCGCTGCCCGCGCCGGCTTCCGACATCGCAAGGCTGCCGACATGCTCGCCGCTGATCAGCTTGGGGAGATATTTCGCCTTCTGTTCGGCATTGCCCCAGCGGCGGATCTGGTTGACGCACAGGTTCGAATGCGCGCCATAGGAGAGGCCGATTGCGCCGCTCGCGCGGCTCACTTCCTCGACCGCGATCACATGCTCGAGATAGCCGAGATTGAGGCCGCCCCATTCCTCTTCGACGGTGATGCCGTGCAGGCCGAGCTCGCCCATCTGCGTCCACAGTTCGTCGCGCGGGAACCAGTCCTCACGGTCGGCCTTGTCGGCGAGCGGGGCGATCTGTTCGTCCGCAAAGCGGGCGGTCGTGTCGCGGATCATGTCGGCATTTTCACCGAGGGCGAAATCGAAATCGGGGGTGGCGCGCATGGATCAGCCTATCGAGAGGGCGGGATGAAGGCGCGATAGTGCCCGAAAAGCGTACCATATGGAAATTGAAACGATTGCAGGATTATCATAAGTAGAATTTATGATAAAGCGCACCCATATCCGCCAGTTCCTCGCCGTCGTCGACGCCGGCAGCTTCACGCAGGCCGCGCTGCGCATCCGGGTGACACAGCCGGCGCTGTCGACCGGCATCGCCGAACTCGAAAAGCTGGTCGGCACGCCGCTGTTCATCCGCAACCGCCGCCAGATCCGGCTGACCGAGGCTGGCGGGCGCTTCCTCCCGATTGCGCGCGACCTCGAACGCGGGTTCCACACCGCCGACCGCTTCGGACGCAGCGCCGATAGCGTTGCGACCGGGCTCAAGCTCGGCACGATCCGCTCGGCGCCCGGCGAGTTGCTGCAGGCGCTCGCCACCGTACTGCGCCCGGGCTTTGCCATCGAGCTGGCCGAAAGCACCGAGTCCGACCTCCGCTCGGCGGTCGGCAGCGGCCGCGTCAACATGGCGTTGCTCCCGCTCCGCCCCGATGAGCGCGGGCCGCATATCCTGCCGCTTTACGAAGAGCCGCTGACAATGTTCGTCGCGACCGACCACCCGCTGGCGGGCCGGGTCGAGGTCGCGCCCGAGGAATTGGCGGCCGAGACCATGATCGCGCGCCGGTCGTGCGAATTCCTCGATGCGACCAGCCGGTTCTTTACGCGCCACGGCGTCCGTCCACGCTTTGCGCTGCGCAGCGACAGCGATGACCGTTGCCTGCGCATGGTCGCTGCGGGGGTCGGCATCACCACCGCGCCGGTGTCGCTAGCGATCGAGGGCATCGTTCCGCTGAAAGTTGCGGGTTACGACTTCCGTCGCGAGCTGGGGTTGATCCTCGACCCGGCCTGGGCCGAGCTTCCCGAGGTCGCGCCGCGGCTGACGCATGGTCTTGAGACGATCGCAAGCATCGCCGCTGACTGGCGCGAAATGAAGGTGGAGGGGGCGGCCTGACTCTGCGGCGGGCCGGGGCCCCACAAGTCTGGCTTGCAGCGCCAAAAGCCCATACAGCTTGCCCGCCGTCATGAGCGGCGGCAAGGGCGGAACATGATCGATACGCTGACCCATTTGGACCGTCTTGAGGCGGAGAGCATTCATATCATGCGCGAAGTGCTGGCGGATGCTGTGAAGCCGGTGATGCTTTACAGTGTTGGCAAGGACAGCGCGGTGATGCTGCATCTGGCGCGCAAGGCCTTTTATCCTTCGCCGCCGCCGTTTCCGCTGCTGCATGTCGACACGACGTGGAAGTTCCAGGCGATGTATGACCTCCGCGACCGGATGGCGGCGGAGAGCGGGATGGAGCTCATCGTCTACCAGAACCCCGAGGCGAAGGCGCGGGGGATCAACCCGTTCGACCATGGCCCGCTGCACACCGACATGTGGAAGACCGAAGGGCTGAAGCAGGCGCTCGACCTCCACGGCTTCGACGTCGCCTTCGGCGGTGCACGCCGCGACGAGGAAAAGAGCCGCGCCAAGGAACGCATCTTCTCGTTCCGCACCGCAAGCCACGGCTGGGATCCGAAGAAGCAGCGCCCCGAACTGTGGAACCTCTACAATGCGCGGAAAGCGAAGGGCGAAAGCATTCGCGTCTTCCCGATCTCGAACTGGACCGAACTCGACATCTGGCAATATATCGCGCGCGAGAATATCCCGATCGTGCCGCTCTACTTCGCCGCGCCGCGCCCGACGGTGGAGCGCGACGGCCTGCTGCTGATGGTCGACGACGAGCGCTTCCCGCTCAGGGAAGGCGAAGTGCCGGCCCTCCGCTCGGTGCGCTTCCGCACGCTGGGCTGCTATCCGCTCACCGGCGCGGTCGAGAGCGAAGCGACGACGCTCAGCGAAGTGATCCAGGAAATGCTCCTCACGACCACCAGCGAGCGGCAGGGCCGCATCATCGACAAGGATGGCGGCGACGCCAGCATGGAGAAGAAGAAGCAGGAGGGGTATTTTTGACCCGCCACGTCAATCTTCAGATTGATGAAGGGTCAACCCCCGCGAAGGCGGGGGCCGCCAGCGGCAGAGTACCCATGCCAACGGCCCCCGCCTTCGCGGGGGCGACGAGTAAGGCCATATGACCAAAACATCTACCGATCCTGTTTACGTCACCGACGCGCTGATCGCCGAGGATATCGACGCCTATCTCGAACAGCATCAGCAGAAATCGCTGCTGCGCTTCATCACCTGCGGCTCGGTCGACGACGGCAAGTCGACGCTGATCGGGCGGCTGCTCTATGACTCGAAGATGATCTTCGAGGATCAGCTTGCGGCGCTCGAGGCGGACTCGAAGCGCGTCGGCACGCAGGGACAGGAGATCGACTTCGCGCTGCTCGTCGACGGCCTCGCCGCCGAACGCGAGCAGGGGATCACGATCGACGTCGCCTATCGCTTCTTCACGACGGAGAAGCGCAAGTTCATCGTCGCCGACACCCCGGGGCACGAACAATATACGCGCAACATGGTCACCGGCGCCTCGACCGCCGACCTCGCCGTCATCCTGATCGATGCCAGGAAGGGCGTGCTGACCCAGACGCGGCGCCACAGCTTCCTCGCCCATCTGATCGGCATCAAGCATATCGTGCTTGCGGTGAACAAGATGGACCTTGTCGATTACGACAAGACGGTGTTCGAGCGCATCCTGCTCTCCTACCGCGCCTTTGCGAGCGAGATCGGCATTACGAACTTCACTGCGATCCCGATCTCGGGGTTCAAGGGCGACAATATCACCGCGCTGTCGGACAACACGCCCTGGTACAAGGGCCCGGCGCTGATCGAGCATCTGGAGGCGGTCGAGGTCGGCAGCGCCGCCGACGAGGCGAAACCCTTCCGCATGGCGGTGCAGTGGGTCAACCGCCCCAACCTCGACTTCCGCGGCTTCTCGGGCCAGCTTGCGAGCGGCAAGGTCAGGCCGGGCGACGCGGTGCGTATCCTGCCCAGCGGTAAGACGACGACGGTTGCCCGCATCGTCACCCTCGATGGCGATCTGGGCGAAGCGGTCGCGGGCCAGTCGGTGACGCTGACGCTGGCCGACGAGGTCGACTGCTCGCGCGGCGACGTTATCGCCGCGGCGGACAATCCGCCCGAAGCCGCCGACCAGTTCGAGGCGACTTTGGTGTGGATGGCCGACGAGGCGATGATCCCCGGGCGTGCCTATTGGCTGAAGCTGGCGACGCAGAGCGTCTCGGCGACGGTGCAGGCACCGAAGTATGAGATCAACGTCAACACGCTCGACCATCTCGCGGCGAAGACGCTCGACCTCAACGGCATCGGCGTCGTCGAGCTGTCGACCGACAAGCCGATCACCTTCGAGGCCTATGGCGACAACAGGACGCTCGGCGGCTTCATCCTGATCGACAAGCTGACCAACGCGACGGTCGCGGCGGGCATGCTGCACTTCAGCCTGCGCCGCGCGCAGAATGTCCACTGGCAGGCGACCGACATCGACCGCGACATGCGCGCGGGCCTCAAGAACCAGCGTCCCGCGCTGCTCTGGTTCACCGGCCTCTCGGGCTCGGGCAAGTCGACGATCGCCAACCTCGTCGAGAAGAAGCTGCACCGGATGAACCGCCACAGCTTCCTGCTCGACGGCGATAATGTCCGCCACGGGCTCAACCGCGATCTCGGGTTCACCGAAGCCGACCGGATCGAGAATATCCGCCGCGTCGGCGAGGTCGCGAGGCTGATGACCGACGCCGGGCTGATCGTCATCACCGCGTTCATCAGCCCGTTCCGGGCCGAGCGCGAGATGGTGCGCAGCATGCTGCCCGAGGGCGAGTTTATCGAGATCTTCGTCGACACCCCGCTCGCCGAAGCCGAGCGCCGCGACGTCAAGGGCCTCTACAAGAAAGCCCGCGCCGGACAGCTCAAAAACTTCACCGGCATCGACAGCCCCTATGAAGCGCCCGAGACGCCCGAAATCCGCATCGATACCACCAACATGACACCCGATGAAGCCGCTAACCTCATCGTCGACAGGCTGCTGGGATAGGCGCGTGATCGAAAGCGACGAACAACTCGCCGAAAGGCTCGCGACAGCGGCAGGGCGGATATTGCTCGATCTCCGTGCCCGCGGCGAATTCGAGGGCAAGGCGCTCGGCAAGGCGGGTGACGAAGCTGCCAATGCGATGCTCTGCCGTGAACTGAGAGAAGCACGGCCCGCCGACGCGCTGTTGTCCGAAGAGGAAAAGGACAATGTCGCCCGCTGCGCGCAAAGCCGCGTGTGGATCGTCGACCCGCTCGACGGCACCCGCGAATATGGCGAGGGCCGCAACGACTGGGCCGTCCATGTCGCGCTCGCCATCGACGGGGTCGCGCGGGTTGGTGCCGTGGCCTTGCCCGGCCTCGATGTGACGCTGACGTCGGGGGCTCCCGTCGCGCTCCAGCCCGCTAATACGCCGCCGAAAATGCTGGTCAGCCGTACGCGCCCCGCCGCCGAAGCGGTCTTCGTTGCCGAAAAGCTCGGCGCCGAACTCGTGCCGATGGGCTCGGCAGGGGCCAAGGCGATGGCCGTGGTCCGCGGCGAGGCCGATATCTACCTTCACACCGGCGGGCAATATGAGTGGGACAATTGCGCTCCCGCCGCGGTGGCCGCCGCTGCGGGGCTCCACGTCAGCCGCGCCGACGGCTCGCCGCTCCGCTACAACAATGCCGATACCTACCTGCCCGACCTGCTGATCTGCCGGGAGGAACTGGCCGACGACGTGTTGCGGTTCGCGGCGGAATATTCGCCGGGATGACCGGCTATGGAGAGGTTGCCAGCGGCATCGGCACACCTTAATCCGTTGCATCGAAAAACCGAACAACGGGAGATGCGCGATGACCGACCTGCCTGATACCAACCTTGTCATGCTGACGCTGGTGAAGCCCGAAGGGCAGCTCGAAGTCTCGCTCGAGCGCCGGCCGATGCCGCAGCTCAAGCCGCACGAGGTGCTGGTGAAGGTGCTCGCGGCGCCGATCAACCCGTCCGACCTGGGCCTGCTGTTCGGTGGTGCCGACATGACGACGGCGCAGGCATCGACGCGCGACGGCCTCCCCGTGATCACTGCCGATGTCCCGCCCGCGGGAATGCGCGCGATGAGCGGCCGTGTCGGCGATGCGATGGCGATCGGCAACGAAGGCTGCGGGCTGGTCGTGAAAGCCGGGGATTCGCCGGAGGCGCAGGCGCTGCTCGGCAAGACCGTCGCGCTGCTCGGCGGCGAAATGTACGCCGAATATCGCTGCCTGCCCGTGCAGATGGTAATGCCGCTTCCCGACGGCACCGACCCAGCCGACGGTGCCTCCTGCTTCGTCAATCCGCTCACTTCGCTGGCTTTCACCGAGACGATGCGGATGGAGAACCACAGCGCGATCGTTCACACTGCGGCTGCATCGAATCTCGGCCAGATGCTCGTCAAGATTTGCGCCAAGGACGGCATCCCGCTCGTCAACATCGTCCGGAGCGACGCGCAGGTCGAGATTCTGAAGGCCATCGGCGCGAAATATATCGTCAACAGCAGCGCCGACGATTTCATGGAGCGGCTGGTCGATGCGATCGTCGAAACAGGGGCGACGCTGGGCTTTGACGCGACCGGCGGCGGCAAGCTCGCCGGGCAAGTGCTGACCGCGATGGAAGCTGCGGCGGTCAAGCGGATGACGAGCTACAGCCGCTACGGCTCGGACACCTTCAAGCAGGTCTATATCTATGGCGCGCTCGACCTGTCGCCGACGACCTTCTCGGCGCGCAGCTTCGGCCTGACCTGGGCGCTTGGCGGCTTCCTGCTGACCCCCTTCATGGCCAAGGCGGGCATGGAGGTCGTGGGCCGGATGCGGAAGCGGGTCGTCGATGAACTGACGACGACGTTCAAGAGCCACTACAGCCACGAAATCTCGCTGGCCGAGGCGCTCGATGTCGACACGGCGCAGGCCTATAATGCCAAACGCACCGGCGAGAAATATCTGCTCAAGCCGCACGGCTGACAAGCAGGCGGTGCCCCGGCGAAAGCCGGGGAACCGGCCTCAGCGCTTCATACATTGGCGCGTGTCGTCGCGCTTATATTCGCTGCAGTTCCAGAGCGCCTTTTCGAACCCTGCCTTGTCGTCGCGGAGATAGGAAAAGGTCATCGCGGCGCGCTGCATGTCGCTCATCGCGTCGCTGTCGGGCTTGAGCGTCGGGTTGGTCCAGCCCATGAACTTGCAATAGGGCTTGTCGCCGCAGAGGCGCAGCGCGGTGGTGACGAAGCTTTCGGGCGCCGCCTTGCGGTCGAGCGCGACATAGATGGTGTCGCGGCCCGCGGCTTCGCCGGCGCCGGCGATCACCTTGGCCTCGCCGAGTGCGGCATTGGCATCGACTCCCGCGAGCTCGGTCGGCGGCACCCCAAGCGCGAGCGCGTGGAGCGGCGAGAGTGCCGCCATCTTCGCAACCGGGCCGTCGTTCCCCGATACCGCGCCGCGGAACGCGCCGGGCGTTCCCCAATAGCCAGGCCAGCGGAAGAACAGGTGCGTGTCGACGATCGCGATCTTTTCGAGGCTGTCGCTCCAGTATGGGCGGACCCAGTCGGTGTGATAATGGGTGGCGAGCCCGACGGCGGGGTAGGTAAGGCCCGACATCATCATGTCGGCATTGACCTGCGCCCGCGTCCACGCGGCCTCCGAATAGCGGCGGGCGAGCGCGCCGTCGCAGGTGAAGGTGAACTGGCAACCGGTGCTGCGTTCGGAACCCTGGAAGACGACCCCGCAAATCGACTTGGGAAAGGCGGGATGGCGCGCGCGGTTGATGATGACCTGGCCGACCGCGAGCTGGCCCTTGCTGTCGTCGCCTGCCTCGTAAAGCATCGCGGCTGCCAGACAGTCGCGGGCGCGGCTGCGTGCATCGCCGTCGCCAGCATAGACGAAGGGGCGGGGTGTCGCGAAATCCTTGGTTATCAGAGGGATTTTCGCATTGGCTGCGCGCGCATCATCCTCGGTGACGGGCGCCAGTTCCATCGGCAACACGTCGGGGACGATATCGGCGGGCGGTGCGACCGGATGCGGGCGTGTTGCCACACCGCCGCCGCCGATCTGGCCGCTCAGATGCAATACGCCGACGATCGCGGCGACAGCCAGCAGCACGAACAGCCAGCCCGACCGTTCGCGCCACAATGGCAACGTCACCGGATCGCCCTCGGGGCGCATGCAGGGGGATCAGATCTCGGGAAGGAAATCGGGAACCGACAGGTAACGCTCGCCGGTGTCATAATTGAAACCGAGCACCCGGCTCCCTGCCGGAAGTTCGGCGAGCTTCTGCGCAATCGCAGCGAGCGTCGCGCCCGACGAAATGCCGACCAGCATGCCTTCTTCGGTCGCGGCGCGACGTGCGAAATCCTTTGCGGCGGCGGCGTCGACCTTGATCACGCCGTCGAGCAGGTCGGTGTGCAGGTTCCGCGGGATGAAGCCGGCCCCGATGCCCTGGATCGGGTGCGGCGCGGGCTGTCCGCCGGAGATGACCGGCGATGCTTCCGGCTCGACTGCAAAGACTTTCAGGTTCGGCCAATGCTGCTTCAGGAACTGTGCCGTACCGGTGATATGGCCGCCGGTGCCCACCCCGGTGATCAGCACGTCGATCGGGGTGTCCTTGAAATCCTCATAGATTTCGGGGCCGGTGGTGCGGACATGGACCTCGATGTTGGCTTCGTTCTCGAACTGCTGCGGCATCCATGCGCCGGGCGTCGTCTCGACCAGTTCGATCGCGCGTTCGATCGCGCCCTTCATGCCCTTTTCGCGCGGGGTCAGGTCGAACGTTGCGCCATAGGCAAGCATCAACCGGCGGCGTTCGACCGACATGCTTTCAGGCATGACGAGAACCAGCTTGTACCCCTTGACCGCGGCAGCCATCGCCAGGCCGATGCCGGTGTTCCCCGACGTCGGCTCGACGATGGTACCGCCGGGCTTCAGGCTGCCGTCCTTTTCGGCGGCCTCGATCATCGCCAGCCCGATGCGATCCTTGATCGACCCGCCGGGATTGCTGCGTTCCGACTTCACCCAGACTTCGGCGTCGGGGAACAGCTTGGCGACGCGGATGTGCGGCGTGTTCCCGATGGTATCGAGAATCGAATTGGCTTTCATGATCGGTGCGCTCTTTCCTTGAATTCGAACCGCGGGTCGCGGCGGACGCGGTTCGGCCAGTCTCCGGCACGAAGCCAGAGCGCCTCGTCCGTGAGCGCCGGTACGGGCGCGGGTTGTAACGATGCGAGCAGATACTGTCCATAAGGCCAATCTGCGATCCCCGAGTCGGCGTTGATATGACCGAAGGGTCCTGCGTTGACGAAGCGCGCGTCCCACTGCCGCGACAGCCGCCAGACGTGCGACGTCTTGGCATAGGGATCATTGTCGCTCGCCACGACGATCATCGGCGTCTGCGACGTGAAGGAAGGCGAATCGGCGAAGCTCGTCGCGCGGTTGTCGCGCCGAAGCTGTGACAGTTCGGGCGGCGCGACCAGCAGCGCGCCGGCGATGCGGGCGCGGGCGAAATCGCTCGCCTGCGCAAACCAGTGCGCGAAGGCATGACAGCCCAGGCTGTGCGCCGCGATCAGCACCGGTTCGCTTTCGGCCGACATCGCCGCGGCGATCCGTCCGACCCATTCGTCGCGGTCGGGGTCGTTCCAGTTGCCGAGCTCGATTCGCTCGCAGGCGCCGAACTTCTGCTCCCACAGGCTTTGCCAATGGGTCGGGCCGCTATTGTAGAGCCCCGGTATCGTCAGGATTTTATGGTCGATTGTCGAGCTGTGCATGACATGTGCTCCATCCATGGGGGAGTGAGAGGGAGCCGCGGTGACGGGTGGCACCTAAATAACTCAACTAATTAAATTGACAATAGCCTTTGGACGGAATGACGGACAATTGCGGCAGACGGTTTTGGCGCCTGCGGTCCTATTGCTTGAACTGCGGTTCGAAGGTGCGCGCGCGCCGCAGTTCGGGGAACAGCCACGCCCACAATGCGGTCACGCCGACCGCCGCCGCCCCGCCAAGCGCGACGGCGCTGACCGGACCCAGCGCCGCGGCCATCGCGCCCGCGCGCATTTCGCCCAGTTCGTTCGAGGCCGATATGGCGAGCCCCGAGGCGGCGCTCACGCGCCCGCGCATGTGATCGGGGGTGTTGAGCTGGATCAGCGTGCCGCGCACGAAGACCGAGAACATGTCGGCCGCGCCCATGACGACAAGCAGACCGAGCGACAGAAAAAAGCTGGTCGACAGGCCGAAAGCGACGGTGACCGCACCGAAGACGGCGACTGCCCACAGCATCTTGACCCCGACGTTGCGCTCGATCGGGCGCCAGGCGAGCCCCAGCGCGACGACGGCCGCGCCGACAGCCGGTGCGGCACGGAGCAGGCCGAGTCCCTCGGACCCGGTGTGCAAGATGTCGCGTGCGTAAACCGGCAGCATCGCGGTCGCGCCCGACAGGATCACCGCGAACAGATCGAGCGTGATCGTGCCGAGCAGGAAGCGCTCGGTCCACACGAAGCGGAGACCATCGACCATCTCGCGCAGTGGATGACGGCGCACCTCGGCAGGCGGCGGCAACACGGGCCGGACGCGGCTGAGCGTGAAAGCCGAGACGGCAAGCAGCACAACCGCGAAAATATAGACCGACGTCGGATGCGCCGCATAGATGAGGCCGCCGGCGGCAGGGCCGATCACCGACGCAGACTGCCAGGCGATGCTGCTCATCGCGATCGCGCGGGGCAGCACGGCTGGCGGCACGATATTGGGAGCGATCGCGCTCATCGCCGGACCCGAGAAAACGCGTGCGACGCCGTGCAGCGCCGCGAGACCGAAGAGCAAGGACAGCGACAGGCCATCGGTCCAGGTGAACCAGCCGAGCGTCGCGGCGATGAGAATATCGATAAGGTTGGAGAATATCGCCACGGTACGGCGCTCGAACCGATCGGCCGCCCAACCCGCGACCGGGGTGAGGATGGCGAGCGGCAGGAACTGGAACAGCCCGAGCAGGCCGAGCTGGAACGACGCCTCCTTGATCGACATGCCGTAATCGGTGCGCGCGGTGTCGTAGAGCTGGTACCCGATGACCACGACCATCGCGATCGTCGCCATCACCGCGGTGAAGCGTGCGAACCAGTAATAGCGATAGTCGGGAAAGCTGAGCGGGGAGGGGGCTTTGGGATCGGCGCCCGGCATCACCGGTTCGTCAGCGGGTTCGGGTGGGAGCGTTGCCATCGCGTTCCGCCCTAAACCGCTTTTCGGGCCTGTCCAGACGGCTTGCGCCTGCCGTTCGTCGATTAACGGATGTCATCGATGGCACCGAGTGGCAAAAAGCCGGGCATCGGAGTTCAGGGAGTTTACCGGATGAGAAAATATTTTACCCGCTTTGGCGGTGCCGCGATGGCGGCAAGCTTGCTGGTCCTTACCGCCTGCAATGCGTCTGACAACAAATCCGCATCGACCCAGGGGAGCGCGGAAAACTGGACCGCGTTCCGCGACAATTTCCTTGCCGGCTATTTCCCGCTCAACCCGAACTTCGCGGTTTATCAGGGCAAGCACGAGTTCGATGGCCAGCTTCCCGACTGGTCGCGCGAGGGTATCGAAAAACAGGCGGCGTTCCTTGAGAAGACGATTGCCGACGCAAAGGCGTTCGACGGCAAGATGACCGATGCCGAAAAGTTCGAGCGCGATTATCTGGTCCATGTCGCCCAGGGGCAGCTCTTCTTCCTTCGCGATACGGATTTCGCGCAGAAGAACCCCGCTTTCTATGTCGGCGCGCTCGATCCCAACGTCTATATCGCAAGGCCCTATGCCGATGCGACGACGCGGATGAAGGCCTTCATCGCCTATGCGCAGAAGGTTCCGGCGGCCGCCGAACAGATCAAGGCGAACCTGAAGCTGCCGCTGCCCGCGACCTTCGTCAAATATGGCACGGCGGGCTTCGGCGGTTTCGCCGATTATTATACCGGCGACGCCAAAAAGGCCTTTGCCGAGGTCAAGGATGCCGAGTTGCAGAAGCAGTTCGACGATGCTGCGGCCAAGGCTGCGGCGGCGATGAAGGATCTCGCCGCCTATGTCGGTTCGCAGCCCGGCACGGCCGACGGCTATGCGCTCGGCGCCGACAAGTTCGCCAAGATGATCCTGACCAACGAAGGTGTCGACACGCCGCTCGACGAACTCGAGCGTATCGGCCAGGCCGACCTCAAGCGCAATCAGGATGCGCTGAAAGCCGCCTGCGCGACCTATGCCGCGGGGATGACGATCGCCGACTGCATGAAGAAGATGAACTCGGACAAGCCCGCCGACGGTCCGGTCGCCGAGGCACGCCGCCAGCTCCCGGCGCTCCGCGCTTTCCTCGTCGAAAAGGATCTGGTGACGATCCCCGGCACCGAACAGGCACAGGTCGAAGAATCGCCGCCGTACAACCGGCAGAACAGCGCCTATATCGACATCCCGGGACCGTATGAGAAAGGTCTGCCGTCGGTCTATTACATCTCGCCCCCCGATCCGACGTGGGACAAGCAGACCCAGAACGACTTCGTCCCGGGCCGCAAGGACCTGATGTTCACCTCGGTCCACGAAGTATGGCCCGGCCACTTCCTCAACTTCCTCCATTCGAACCGCGCCGAGAGCATCTTCGGCAAGCTGTTCGTCGGCTATGCCTTCGCCGAGGGCTGGGCCCATTATACCGAGGAAATGATGTGGGACGCCGGGCTCGGCGACGGCGACCCCGAAACGCATATCGGCCAGTTGTCGAACGCGCTGCTGCGTGACTGCCGCTATCTGTCGGCCATCGGGCTCCACACCAAGGGCATGACCGTCGCCGACTCCGAAAAGCTGTTCAAGGAACAATGCTATCAGGACGAAGGCAACGCCCGCCAGCAGGCGGCGCGCGGCACCTATGATCCGCTGTACCTCAATTACACGATGGGCAAGCTGATGATCCGCAAGCTCCGCGAGGATTGGACCAAAGGCGACAAGACCAAGTGGAAGGCATTCCACGACCAGTTCCTGTCATACGGCGGGCCGCCGATCCCGATGGTGCGCGCCGCAATGATGAAGGAAGAGGCGCCGAAGGCGGTCTTCTGAGGCTGGCGAATCGGCGACGGCATGGCTAGCCTCCCGTAAAAAGGGGGCTAGTCCATGGTCGACGTGTTCATTTCCTACTCGCGCGACAACAAGGCGCGCGTCGCCGATATCGCGGCGGCGGTTTCGGCGGCAGGCTATGACGTCTGGTGGGACGCCGAACTGCCCCCGCACCGCTCGTACGGCGATGTGATTACCGAAAAGATCGGCAGCGCAAAGGCGGCGATCGTCGTCTGGTCGCAGGCGTCGGCGCAATCCGAATGGGTGCGCGCCGAGGCCGATGTCGCGCGCAACCAGAAGAAGCTGGTGCAGACGGCGATCGACGACGTGATGCCGCCGCTGCCCTTCAACCAGATCCAGTTTGCCGACCTCCGCGACTGGCGCGGTGAGGCCGATCACAGCGGCTGGCGCAAGGTACTGATGAGTCTCGAGGATTTATGCGGCAGGGAAGCCGTGGCCGCACCGGCGCCGGTCCCGCGTCCGGTGGCCCCGGTCGCCCCGCCGCGCGATGATGTGCCGTCGCCGCCCGCAGCGCCAAAATCCTCTTTCCTGCCATGGGCACTGCTCGGGCTCGCCGTCGTCGCCATTGCGCTGCTCGCCTGGAAACTGACGCAGCCTGCCGCGGTCGAACCCGCCGCATCGCAGGCGGCCGCGCCGGTCGACGAGGAAAAGAGCGAGGTCGCCGCAACCGATGATGCGCCCGCGCCGGCCACCGCGCCGGGCGAAGCTTTCACCCTGGCCGCGGTCATCGACGACCCCGACGGCTTCACCAACATTCGCGCGGCACAGAACACCCAGTCGGCGATCGTCGGCAAGGTGCTCGAAGGCGAAAAATTCCTGACCTACCAGCAACCGGGCCAATGGTGGCGTGTCCGCAAGGCCGACGGCACGACGGGCTATATGTTCCGCAAATATATCCGCTTGGTCGAGGGCGGCGCGACACAGGCCGCAGCTGCCCCCGCTGGTCCGATGCCGACCGGCGTCGGCGGCAGCGGGGTGGTAATTCCCGATTCGTCCGAACGGCTGCTGACCCCCGCCGATATCGCCAATTTCGGGCTGCTCGAACTACGGATCGCGCGGAACGAGATTTTCGCACGCCATGGTTTCCGGTTCAGGGACCCGCGGCTGACGCGGCATTTCAGCCAGTTCGACTGGTATCGTCCGACAAGCGACAATGTGCAGTTGTCGGCGATCGAAAAGGCGAACGTCAGCCTGCTGAAGTCGGCCGAAGCCGCCGCGCAATGACCGATAGCGGGGCGACGGCGAGCGCCGCCGTCGAGGCGGAGGTCGCGCACCGGTTGGGGCAGGGCGATGCGCTGAGCGCGTTCGATTGCGCCGCCGCCGCCCGCCGCGCCGGCACCGACAGCCCGCGTCTCCGTTATCTGATGGTGCGCGCGCTGGCCGCGTCGGGCGACAGCATCGGCGCGATGCACCTTTATGAACAGCTCGACCTCGCCTCGAGCGGCGACGTCGATAGTCTTTCGCTCGCGGGGCGCATCTGGAAGGATGCAGCGTTCGACCACCACGGCAACGAGCGCGCGGCGTATCTGCAAAAGGCGGCCGCCGCTTACGATCACGCCTTTCGCATGTCGGGTGCAGACTTTCCGGCGATCAATGCCGCGAGCCTGTATGCGATGCTTGGCGAACGCGAGCGGGCCGCAGCGCTCGCCGAACCGATCGCCGCCAATGGCCCGGCTGGCAATTATTGGGATCAGGCGACTTTTGTCGAGGCGTTGCTGTTGCTGGGACGCGGGGAGGAGGCGTTGATCCACGCTCGCAGTGCGGATGAACAGGCCGGCACCCGGGCCGGCGACCGCGCTTCGACCTGCCGCCAGATTGACCGGCTCGCCAAGAGCCGCGCAATCAATCGCGAACATGCCGCCGCAGTCATCGCCGTGCTGCGCCCGATGCCGGTGGGCGTCTATTGCGGCCGCATGTTCCGTGCCGGCGGAATGGGAGAGGCCAATGCACGCGTGGCGATCGCGCGCGCGCTCGATACACGCCCCGTTTCGGCACTGATCGGCCCGCTCGCCTGCGGCGCCGATATCCTGTTCGCCGAGGAAGCGCTGGCGCGCGATATCGACCTGACCGTGGTGCTGCCGTTTGCCGAGGATGATTTCATCGCCCAGTCGGTGCTGTCGGGCGGCGACGAATGGCTCGCACGTTATGTCCGCTGCCGCGACGGCGCGGCGATGGTCCATTTCGCCAGCAACGCGCGCTATGTCAGCGACGACTGCCAGTTCATCCTCGGTTCGCACACCGCAATGGGACTTGCCAAGCTCCGCGCCCGCGAACTCGAAACGGCGGCGATCCAGTTCGCCGTCGTCGATCCGGCGGTGGCGGCGCGGCCCGATGCGGTCATCGCGGGCACCAACGCCGATATCGCGCTGTGGCGCGACAATGGCGGGGTTACCGGGACGATTGCCGTCGGCGATCTCGACCGCAGACTGGAATTTCCCCCTGCGCCGAAACCGCCCGAGGGCACGCGGCGCGGCCTCTATGCGATCCTGTTCGCCGATTTCGCTGGTTTTTCGAAGCTGGGTGAGGCCGAGCTCCCCGTTTTCGCGCAGGAGGTCATGGGCGGCATCGGCCGCATCCTCGACGATTTCGGCGAAGCCGTGTTGTTCCGCAACACGTGGGGCGATGCCGTCTATGCGATCATCGACGATCCGGCGACCGCCGCGCGGATCGCGCTGGCGATGCAGGAACGGCTCGGCACGCTGCCGCCGGGCCTCGGCCTTGAAGGGCATCGCGCCGGGATGCGCACCGGCATTCACTTCGGGCCGATCTATCGCGGCGTCGATCCGGTGGTCGGCAACGAGCTGTGGTACGGCACCGAAGTCACGCGTACGGCGCGGATCGAGCCGGTGACACTGGTCGGCGAGATTTATTGCACCCAGCCGCTCGCGGCGATGCTCGCGCTCGGCAATGCGCGCGATTTCAACTGCGATTATGTCGGCAAAGTGAAGCTCGCCAAGGATTATGGCGAGCTCGCGCTCTATCGCTTGTCGCGCCGATCAGCCTGACGGCGCGCGCAGCCGCGCAATGAAAAAGCCATCGAGGCTGCCGACGGCCGTAAGCATGTCTGGGAGCGTGCGGACGAAACCGTTCGCGTCGGGCACGATTCCCGCGGGGAGCTCGTCACCGCTTGCCGGAACGACCGTCCAGTCGGGTTGCCCGGCAAGAAATGCCGCAATCTGGTCCTCGCCTTCGGCGCGTTCGAGCGAGCAGGTCGCGTAGACAAGCGTGCCGCCCGGCTTGACCCACTTCGCCGCGCGCGCGAGCAGTTCGCTCTGAAGTCCGGCCATCTCAGCGATCTCGCGTGCTTCGATGCGGTGAAGCACGTCGGGGTGGCGCCGGAAGATACCCGTTGCCGAGCAGGGCGCGTCGAGCAGCACCGCATCGGCCGCCTCGCCCGGTTCCCACTTCCGGATATCGCCTTGGACGACCGCGGCCTCCAGCCCGGTGCGGTCGAGATTTTCCTCGAGCCGCGTCAGTCTTTTGGCGCTGGCGTCGACCGCGAGCACCGACCAGCCCGCTGCGGCGAGCTGCATCGTCTTGCCGCCGGGCGCGGCGCAAAGGTCGAGCACCAATCGCCCCTCGCCCGCGCCGAGCAGTCGCGCAGGGATACTGGCGGCGATATCCTGCACCCACCAGCCACCCGCCTTGAAACCGGGCAGGTCGGTCACCGCCTGCCCGCGTGGCAAGCGCAAATGGTGCGTGACGAGGCGGGTGGCGTCGGGCCACGTCTCCGCATCGGGTTCGGCGGCGAAGCTGAGGTCGAGTGGCGGCGCCGCGCTCCACGCCGCTTCCGCCGCCGTCACCATCGCGTCGCCCCACGCCGCCGACCAGCGCTGGGCGGTCGCCGGGGGCAGGGTAGCACGTTCGGGCAGCGCCCATTCTTCCTGCTGCGCGCGCGACAGGATCGCATGCACCAGCCGCCGCGGTCCACCATCGACGAGCGGCAGCGCGGTCGACACCACGGCATGCCCCGGGCTTTTCAGCACCAGGAGCTGCGCCAGTGCGATCCGCAGCACGGCGCGCGATTTGACGTCGTCGGGTAGCGGCTGCGCTGTCGCGCTGTCGATCAGTGTGTCGATGTCGACCATCCAGCGCAGCGTTTCGGATACGATCGCGATCGCAAAAGCGCGGTCGGCAGGCGCAAGGCCCTGCGTAGCGGCATGGGCGGCGATATCGAGCGGATCGCCGCGCCGCAGCACGGCGTCGATCAGGCGCAGGGCCGCGCGGCGCGGCGCCGTACCCGGCGGATCACCCTCGGCCCCGCGCCGCCGGCGGGGAGGACGCCGGTCAGCCATGACGGTTGGCGATCAAGACGCGCTGGCTTATATCGGCATGGTGATGAGTAAGCATGATGAACCCGAAACGATCGGCGGCACCCCGCGCGCCGCGAAACGCCCCGCGCATGTAAAGCCGCCCGCTGGCTGGACGAACACGCCGGTTCCCGTTCCCGAGGCGGTTCGTACCGAACCCGATGCCGATCAACCGGGCGGACGCAACCCGGTGCGCTACGGCGACTGGGAGCTCAAGGGCCTTGCCATCGACTTCTGACGCTTCGGTTGACGTAAAAATCAAAAGGGATTCATCCGTCCTATCAATCGCGTGCGGTCGACGAACTGATGCTTCAGCGCCGCCAGGATATGCAGCGTAACCAGCGCCAGCATCGTCAGCCCCAGCAGCTCGTGCCGGTCGTGCAAGGTGTCGGCCAAAGCTTCGCTTGGCGCAGCGATCGACGGCACCGTGAACAAACCGAAGAAATCGACAGGCCGGTCGGCCGCCGACATCCACACCCATCCCGACAGCGGCAGCAGGATCAGCAGCAGATAGAAGAGCAGGTGGACGATCTTGCTGACCGGCCGCTGCCAAGCCGGCATCGCCGCCGGATAGGGCGGGGGTTTATGTCCCAGCCGCCACAGGATCAGGACGATGGTCAGGAACAGCACCGCGATGCCGAGCGCCTTGTGGGTCGCCATTGCTGCGCGATGTGTCTCGCGCGGCATGTCCTCGGTCAGCATCGCGAGACCGATATTGGCGATGACCGACAGCCCGATCACCCAGTGAAGCCATATGGCCACCTTCGTATAGCGCGGATCGGCGGTCGTTCCCGCTGCCCCGGCGTCGGCGTTGGTGGCCATAAGCAGTCTCCTCAGGCGGCGGGAGCCTCCGTGACCAGCGGCATCTTGCCGCTCTTCACCTGCTCCGCAAAAATCTCGCGCATCAGTTGCAGCGAAAAGAGGTGCGCGAAAATCAGGCCGAGCATGCCGTTCTGCATCATCTTGCGCAAGACATCGCCGCGCAGTTCGCGCAGCTTGTTTTCGTCGACCATCTGGAACCCGCGATAGACATAGGGCTTGTCGCTGCCTTCGGGCTGGATGCTGACTTCGCCGTCCATCAGCAGGTCGGCTTTCTTGAGTTCGTCGACAAAGGCACCGGTGCGCTGGCCCGATTCTTCGAAATTCTTGCAGAATTCGAGCACGGCGTTGACCGGTTCGGTCGGCTTGCCGTCGGCGAACAGCGCGTCGCCCTCGTCGAACTTGCCGACCGCGCCCGACGTGGGGTCGAAGCACAGCGACAGTTCGTCGCTGTCGGGGCGCAGGCGGGCGAGCAGGAAGGGGTAACGGCGGATATAGGCCGGCACATAGACCGGGTTGATCAACTTGCCATCGGCATCGACAAAGGTGTTCATGCCTTCGTTGAGCCCCATCAGCGCCAGCGGAACCGGGTTTTCACCGGCCGAAAAGACGATCGGGTAAAAGCGGCTCGCGGCGATGAACTCGTCCGAGGTCAGCGGCACGGCATGCTGGTCGATCAGGAAGTCGGCCTTGTCGAGCGGGCGGGCGTGGAAGTCGGCGTGATCGACGCTCGAAAGCGGAACGAGGTCCTTGTAGAAAAGCGGCAGGTTGGCAGGTGCGGGCGCAGTGGCCATGATCGAACTCCGAGATGGGACCCCGTTGATACGGGGTCGAAAGGGCAATGGCGCGCCATATTGGCACGCGCGGCGCGGCGCAAGGGGGCGATGATCCGGAACGTGGCGGCCGAACGACGGATGGTCAGCCGATCAGCTTGCCCGGATTGAACAGACCGGCAGGGTCGAGGCCGGCCTTTATGCCGCGCAGCGCCGCCATGCGCGCCGGACTGTCGAGCTCGGCGAGGATGTCGTGCTTCATCTGGCCGATCCCGTGCTCCGCCGAGATCGAACCGCCGAGTTCGATCACATGCGAATAGACGAGCCGGCTCACCGCATCTCCATGCGCAGCAAGCCATGCCCGGCCGTCGGCATCCACCGGCGGCTGGACATGGTGATGGACATTGCCGTCGCCCAGATGTCCGAAGGAAAGCGCGCGGGCGCCGGGAAAGGCTGCGGCGAGGCGTAGCGGATTTTCGGCGATGAAGGCCGGCATCAGGTCGACGGGGACGCTGATATCGTGTTGAAGCGCCGGACCTTCGGCGCGCTCGGCTTCCGATATGGAATCGCGCAGGCGCCAGAAATCCTCGCTTTCGCGATCATTTTTGGCAATCACGACATCCTCGATCAACCCTGCTTCGAGAGCCGCGGCGAGTTCGGCCTGCAGCGCCATGTCGAGCGCATCTTCGCTCTCGCCGGCGAGTTCGACCAAGGCGTGCCAGGGACTGGCCTTCGCGAGCGGCGCGCGCGTTTGGGGAATATGACGGAGAACGGCGTCGAGGCAGCTTTGCGGAATGATTTCGAAGCCTTCGAGTTCGCGGCCGATCGCAGCGTCGAGGCGGCGGAGCAACTGCAGCGCGGTGGCGGGCGATTCGAGTCCGATCCATGCCGTCCGGCGCGCCGCTGCGGCGGGCACGAGCCGAAGGCAAGCCGCAGTCACGATGCCCAATGTTCCCTCGGCGCCGCAGAGCAGGTGGCGAAGGTCATAGCCGCGGTTATCCTTCTTCAATGGCGCGAGGCCATCGAAAATGCTGCCGTCGGGCAGCACGGCCTCGATCCCCGCGACCAGCGCCCGCATCGTACCGTGGCGAAGGACTTGCGTGCCGCCGGCATTGGTCGAAACCAGCCCGCCGATCGTCGCCGACCCCTTGCCGCCAAGGGTCAGGGGAAAACGCAATCCCTCGCGCAGGACCGCTTCGTGCAGATGTTCGAGGATCACGCCGGCTTCGGCGACGACGGTCTGCGCATCGCGGTCGATCGCGCGAATGGCATTCATTCGGCGCGTCGAAAGCAGGACCGTGTTTCCCGAAGCGTCGGGCGTCGCGCCTCCGACCATGCCGCTGTTTCCGCCTTGGGGCACCAACGCAACGTCGTTCTCGGCACAGAGGCGAACAACGGAAGCCACCTCATCGGTCGTCGCGGGAGACAGCATCGCGGCGGCGGCGCCATGATATTTGCCGCGCCAGTCGGTCAACCACGGCGCCATCGCGTCGGCATCGGTGGTGAAACCCTTGGGCCCGAGCAGGCCGGCAAGCGCATCGAGGGCCTGAGGCGATGGCGCGCTAGTCATGATGCTTTGCTCCCGAAATTTCGCGACGGTTGGAGAGGCAGGGGTCGACAGCAATTCATTTGATGTTCAATCATGCCTGTTAAAGGGGGCGTTGGACGAATAGGCTGTTTTCGTCCAGCGAGCATCGATGCGGGAGCCATGGTGAGCAACATCTTCTGTCAGGGCGCCGAAAGGACGGCAACCGAATCGTGCTGACGTCCGCGACCCTGCTGATACTCGCGGCGGCACCCGCCGACGCCGAAATGCCTGCCGCGCTGCCCGAGCCGCTGGTGTCGCTCGCGGCGCCGGCACTCGAACCGCCGACGACGCCTTACTGGCAGGTCGTGATCGAGCAGCAGTTGATCATCCGCGTTCCGGCACAACGTTCCTCGCTCAACAATTTCGCCGCGGGGCCGACGACGGCGCTGCGGTCGCGCGAACTGCCGCTGGTGTGGAAAGAAAAGAAGGCGCCGAAATGCGTCGCCATGCGCAACATCCTTGGCATGCAGGCGGTTCAGCGCGACAGTATCGATTTGATAACGCGGCAAAAACAACGGCTTCGCGCCCAGCTCAACCGCGGCTGCCGGGCGCTCGATTTCTACGCCGGATTCTATATGCAGGGCAGCAAGGACGGCAGGCTCTGCGAGGGTCGCGACCAGATCCACGCCCGTACCGGGGCGAAGTGCGAGGTCGACAAGTTCCGCCTGATGGTTCCGGTTCCGCGCGACGAGGATTGATGCTCGTAACGGACGCGACGATTAATCGTGTCCATAGGCTCGGCTTTCCTTGACTTTTCATCGCCCTTTCCCTTAGGGGCGGCGCAGCGTTGGCTGGCGTGGGACGCTGCGCTGTCACCTTTTCCGGACATGATGACCTTATGAAATTTGCCGACATCGGCCTTTCCGACGAACTTTTGCGCGCCATCGAGGAGTCGGGCTACGACGAACCGACGCCGATTCAGGCGGGGGTGATCCCGTCGGTCCTGATGATGCGGGATATTATCGGCATCGCCCAGACGGGCACCGGCAAGACCGCTTCGTTCGTCTTGCCGATGATCGACATCCTCGCTCACGGCCGCGCCCGCGCCCGGATGCCGCGCTCGCTGATCCTCGCGCCGACGCGTGAGCTTGCAGCGCAAGTCGCGGAAAACTTTGAAAAATACGGCAAATATAACAAGCTGTCGATGGCGCTGCTGATCGGCGGCGTCCAGATGGGTGACCAGGTCAAAGCGCTCGAAAAAGGCGTCGACGTGCTGATCGCGACGCCGGGCCGCCTGATGGACCTGTTCGAACGCGGCAAGATCCTGCTCACCGGCTGCAACCTGCTCGTGATCGACGAGGCCGACCGGATGCTCGACATGGGCTTCATTCCGGACATCGAGAATATCTGCACCAAGCTGCCCGCGAATCGGCAGACGCTGCTGTTTTCGGCGACGATGCCGCCGCCGATCAAGAAACTGGCCGACAAGTTCCTGTCGAACCCGAAGACGATCGAGGTTGCCCGCCCGGCGAGCCGCAACGAAAATATCGAACAGTTCCTCGTCAAGACGTCGGAACGCAGCAAGCGCGACACGCTGCGCGGGCTGATCGAGGCCGAAGACATCGGTACCGCGATCATCTTCTGCAATCGCAAGACGACGGTCCGCGAACTGGCCAAGTCGCTGCAGCGCTACGGATATAAGGCCGGCGAGATCCATGGCGACATGGACCAGTCGAGCCGGATCGCCGAGCTCGACCGTTTCAAGGCCGGCACGATCAATATCCTCGTCGCCTCCGATGTTGCGGCACGCGGGCTCGACGTGAAGGGCGTCAGCCACGTCTTCAATTTCGATGCCCCCTGGCACCCCGACGACTATGTCCACCGCATCGGCCGTACCGGTCGCGCGGGTGCGAAGGGGCGGGCGTTTACGCTGGTCACCCCGTCGGACGACGAAGCGGTCGACAATATCCAGAAGCTCACTGGCTACCAGATTCCGGTCCATAGTCAGGCGTCACCGACAGCATCGGATGCCAAGGCAGCCGACGTCGAGGATCGCGAACCGCGGCGAGAGGCCCGGTCCGGGCGCAGCCGCGGCGGATCGAAATCGACGAAGGACGAGCCGCGTCCGGTAAAGGCAACCGAGGAAGCGCCGTCGAAGCCGAAGAGGGCCGGCGACAAGCGCAAACCGCCGGCGTCCACCCGTCATGACGATCAGGACGGTCCCGACGATGGCTGGAACGGCCCGATGCCGAGCTTCCTTTCGGTTGGCTTCGGCACCGAGTGATGCCGACGCGGGTCAGAGCCTGACCAGCATCTTCCCGATATTGCCGCCGGAGAAGAGCCCGAGGAACGCCTGCGGCGTTGCCTCCAGACCGTCGTGCACCGTCTCGCGCATCGTCACCGCGCCGCTGGCGATCAACGCCCCCATGTCGGCGTAAAATTCCTCCATGCAGTCGATGAACTGGTCGGTGTAGATAAAGCCTTCCATTCGGATGCGCGCCGGGATCGCTCGGATCAGATATTTCATCTCCTGCGCCTTGCCGTCGTTATAGACGTCGATCATCCCGCAAATGGCGAAGCGTGCGAAATCACTGGCGGTAGCGAAAGCAGCGTCGAGATGCTCGCCGCCGACATTGTCGAAATAGACATCGACGCCGCTCTTGCCCAATTCATTCAGAGCCGCTGCCAGCGCCGGAAGGACGGGGCCAGCCTTGTAATCGATCACCGCGTCGGCACCGAGCGCCTTGACCCACGTGCATTTTTCCGCGCCGCCCGCCGAGCCGATCACCGTCATCTCGCGCGCCTTGGCGATCTGTACCACGGCGGAACCGACGGCGCCCGCGGCTGCGGAGACGAAAACGACGTCGCCGGGCTTCGCGGCCGCGATCCTCAGCAGTCCGATCCACGCCGTACCACCGGTCAGGCCCATGTTATGAAGAAAGGTCTGCGGCGTCATCCCCGCAGCAAGCGCGGCGGCGGGCAATTTGTTCGGCATCATGTCGAGCCCGATGACCCCGCCGTCGCGCCAGCCACCCATATGGAGGACGAGGTCGCCGGGCGCAAAACCCTCGAGCCGGCTTTCGACCACTTCGCCGATCGCGCCGCCGGTCATCGGCTGGTCGATCTGGAAACTGGCGGCATAGCTTTTCGCGTCGTTCATGCGGCCGCGCATATAGGGATCGACCGAAAGCCAGAGGTTGCGAACCCGCAGTTGATCGGCCTCCGGCGGCGCGTCGGGCAAATCGCGTAGCGCGAAGTCCGCCATCGTCGGTAGTCCGGTCGGACGGCTGATGAGGTGCCACGCCTTGGCCATATTACCCCCGCTTTCCCGTTTTTATCCGGCGACACGGCCCAATGATCAGAAAAGCCGTTGCCACTGTCCGGCTGGCCCGTTAAGACGCCGCCGGTCGCGGGGCCGTAGCTCAGATGGGAGAGCGCTGCAATCGCACTGCAGAGGTCAGGGGTTCGATTCCCCTCGGCTCCACCACGACCCTTTCTCCTTCCAGCCAAGCGTATCGACCGGGGACAGATCACCCGCCCCCGGCCATAACGCCCGTCAGGCTGTCGGCGCGGACGGCCCGGTCGGGCGCCCGCGACGGAATTTCCGCCACAGGAACACGATAAGCGCGGCAAGCAGCGCCCAGGGCAGGATCGCTGCGCCAGCCACGAGAATGATCGAAAGCAGGGTGCCGCCGCTGCCAAGCAGCGTCGTCCACGCGTTGCTGAACGGGTTTTTATGGCCGATGCCCGGCAGGCCGCCGTTGCCGACATAGTTGAAGACGACGCTGGTCATCGCGATCTTCGCTTCGCCGGCGCGCCGGCTGGCGCGCTCGTCACCGATCTGTCCGCGCAGCCCGGCGATTTGCGCGAGCAGTTCCGCGCGCTCGGCCTTGTCGAGTCCGCCCTGTTTCAGCCGCCCTTCGAGGCGCTCGATTTCGGCGGCAGCACCCGCACTGCGCTGTTGCGATTGCTCGATCTGGCTGCCGACATCCTCGCCGGCGACGCTGGCATCGGCGAGTACGCCCTCGGCTTTCTCGACGCTGGCGATCGCATCGGCGCCGAATTTGCGGGCGATGCCGGGGTCGAGTTTGAAACTCGTCTGCGCCTCGACCTCATTCTCACGGACCTTGCCATAGCGGATGTCGGCAATCCGGCACCGCGCGGTGCCGAGCATTTCACAGGCGGCGGCATGCTCGCTCTGGACCTTGGCGATCCGGTCATCGTCAAGGCGGAATGCGTAGCTGTAATCGAAAGCAATACCGGGGGTCGCGTTGAGGCCGATATCCGGGACGGCCTCTTCGGCAGCATCCCGGGCGGCGGTCGATGCTTCGGCAGCGGGGGAAGGGGTGTCGGTAGAAGCATTATCTTCGGCTGCTTTTTCCGAGCAGCCAATCAGGGCGAGCGCCATCGCGCCCGCTAAGAGCTTGGTTTTCATAGAAGACTCTCCCAAAACGCGACTCGTTGGCCGCATGGGACGACATATCATAACCAATGTAGTAGACAATAAGAAATCAGGCGAGCTTCACAAAGCCGTCGAGCACCCGCTTGCTGCCGGCCTGCTCGAACTCCACCTCCAGCTTGTTGCCGTCGATGTCGATGATCTCGCCGTACCCGAATTTCTCGTGGAAGACGCGCATACCGATCGCCAGGTCGCTGCGCGGCTTGGCGCCGACCGAGGCGGCGGGGCCTTTTTCGCTGGGCGCGGGCGCGCGGGTGATCGTCGAGGATTGCGCAACCGCACGCTGCCAGGCCGGACCGCGCGTCATCGTGCGGGCCGGCTGGCGTTCGGCGACATGGGCGAAGGGATCGCCCTGCGCCGACCAGTTGGCGCGCCACAGGCTTTGCCCGCCGCCGAAGCTGTTCTCGCTCTCGATATGCTCTTGCGGGATTTCGCCGATGAAACGGCTCGGGATGCTGCTCATCCACTGGCCATAGATACGCCGGTTCGCGGCATGATAGATGCTCGCGCGCCGACGGGCGCGGGTAATCGCGACATAGGCGAGGCGGCGCTCTTCCTCGAGGCTGGCGGTGCCGCCCTCGTCCATCGATCGCTGCGACGGAAACACCCCATCCTCCCAGCCCGCGAGGAACACATGGTCGAATTCCAGCCCCTTGGCGGCGTGGATCGTCATGATGGTGACGGTCTCGGTGTCGTCATTCTGGTCGCGGTCCATCACGAGACTGACATGCTCGAGGAAGGCTTCGAGCGATTCATACTCTTCCATCGCGCGGACGAGTTCGGACAGGTTTTCGAGGCGGCCCGCAGCCTCGACGCTGCGGTCGGCCTGCAGCATCGCGGTATAGCCCGATTCGTCGAGAATGAGCTGGGTGAGTTCGGGATGCGATAGTTCGTTCGCCTTGCCCTGCCAGTTCCGCATCTGCGCGACGAAATTCGCGAGCTGGCGGCGCGCCTGCGGCGTCAGTTCGTCGGTTTCGGTGATCCGCGAGGCGGCGTGGAAGAGCGGCGCGCGCTCGTGGCGCGCATATTGGTGGATCCGCGCCAGCGCCTTGTCGCCGAGCCCGCGCTTGGGGACGTTGACGATGCGCTCGAACGCAAGATCGTCGGCGCTCGACTGGACGAGGCGGAGATAGGCAAGCGCGTCGCGGATTTCGGCGCGTTCGTAGAAGCGGAAACCGCCGACAATGCGGTACGGCATACCGATCGCGATGAAGCGGTCTTCGAACTCGCGCGTCTGGAACTGGGCGCGGACGAGGATCGCGGTGCGATCGAGGCTGACCTTACGGTGCTGGAGCGTCTCCAGCTCCTCGCCGATCCGCCGCGCCTCCTCGGGCCCGTCCCAGACGCCGACGACGCGGAGCTTGTCGCCCGGATCGAGTTCGGTCCACAGCGTCTTGCCGAGGCGGCCGCTGTTCTGCGCGATCAGCGCCGAGGCAGCGGCAAGGATCTGCGGCGTCGAGCGATAATTCTGTTCGAGGCGGATCACCGTCGCGCCCGGGAAGTCCTTTTCGAAGCGCAGGATGTTTGCGACCTCGGCACCGCGCCACGAATAGATCGACTGGTCGTCGTCGCCGACGCAGCAGATATTCTTGCGCGCCTGTGCGAGCAGGCGGAGCCAGAGATACTGGCTGGCATTGGTGTCCTGATATTCGTCGACGAGGATATATTTGAAGCGCTCCTGATATTGTTCGAGCACGTCGCGGTGGTTTTTCAGGATCACCAGCATGTGGAGCAGCAGGTCACCGAAGTCGCAGGCGTTGAGCGTTTTCAGCCGCGCCTGATAGAGCGCGTAGAAATGCTGCCCCTTGCCGTCGGCATAGGCTTCCTTGTCGGCCGCATCGAGATCGGGCGGGGTGAGGCCGCGGTTCTTCCACTTGTCGATCAGCCCCGCGAGCTGGCGCGCCGGCCAGCGCTTCTCGTCGAGCCCCTCGGCCTGGATGAGCTGTTTGAGCACGCGAAGCTGGTCGTCGGTGTCGAGAATGGTGAAATTGCTCTGCAGCCCGACGAGTTCGGCGTGCCGCCGCAGCATCTTCGCCGCGATGCTGTGGAAGGTGCCGAGCCACGGCATGCCCTCGACCGCATCGCCGATCATCCGCCCGATTCGTTCGCGCATCTCGCGCGCCGCCTTGTTGGTGAAGGTGACCGCGAGGATCTCCGACGGCCAGGCCCGGCGTGTCGCGATGATATGCGCGAGCCGCGCGGTGAGCGCCGCGGTCTTGCCGGTGCCGGCCCCCGCGAGCATCAGCACCGGGCCTTCGGTCGTCAGCACAGCCTGCCGCTGCGGCCCATTCAGCCCGTGCAGATAGGGCGGGTCCGACGGGTCGGGCGGCGGCAGGTCGGGTATCGAGGCAGGAGGCATATTCACGCGCGAACGATTAGGGAACAGCGCGGGCGCTGTCCAGTGCGCGGCGACGGGACGGGCCGCTTAGCCGAGCAGCTTGCGCAGCTCGGGCGAGACGCGCTGTGCATCGCCACGCGCCATTTCGTCGAGCGTCGCCAGCCCCATGGCCCGATAGGCGGGAAGCAGGTCGGGACAGCATGCGGCGAGAATGTCGAGATGGCTTTGGATCGTCTGACTGTCGCCGCGCAGCAGCGGCCCCGACAAGGCATCGAAACCACGGTCGAGGCTGTTTTCGAGCGCAGCGCGGACGAGCGGGGCGAGCAGCCCGGCGGGATCGTCGACCCCCGCATTGCGCAACGCGTGCGAGGCGCCGGCCATCAAGGTGACGAGATGGTTCGACGCGTGGCACAGCGCGGCATGATAGAGCGGGCGCCGCTCCTCGGCGATATCGACCGCGATCCCGCCCAACAGGCCCACAAGGCGGTGCGCGAGCTCGATTGCTTGCGGCGACGATCCGGTCACCGCGAAGCGCGCCTGCTTCATGCGTGCGGCTTCGCCCTGCGGATCGCCGGTAAAGGTCATCGCGGGATGGATCGCCGCGGTCAGCGCTCCCGCCGCGTGTAATGGTTCGAGGATCGCTGCGCCGCTGCGGCCGCTGACATGGAACACGAACGGGCGACGATCCGCCGGCCCCGCCGCCGCCAGTTCAGCGGCAATCGTTTCCACGGCATCATCGGACACCGCTATGGCAACGGCATCGCAAGATTGCATCAGCCGGTCGATGCGATGCTCCGTGACCGCGCATCCCAAGCGCGCTGCGGCGGCTTCGGCCTTGTCGGGAGCGCGCGCCCACAGCAACGGCGGCGCGAGCGAGTGGGGCGAAAGGCCGAGCGCCAGCGCCTGCGCGACCCGGCCTGCGCCGACGATGCCGATCTGTTGAAATCCGGTCATATGGACCGCTCTTAGCTCCGTCGCAGGCGGTTGGCCAATGCGCCGCATGAAAGGTCCAAACGGCCACCGCGCTGCATTCTACCTTGCACCACACAGGGCAACGCGTCCAAAGCGGCGCCGAGACAAACAGGGGAGGGGCGTTGCCGTGGATCTGGCACCCTATCGCAAGCACCGGCGCATCCTGACCGCAAGCCTCGTCGGCACCGCGGTCGAATTTTACGATTTCTATATCTATGGCACTGCGGCGGCGCTCGTCTTCGGGCCGCTCTTCTTTCCCGACGAATCGGCGTCGGCGCAGCTCATGTACAGCTTCATGACCTTTGGCCTCGCCTTCTTCGCGCGGCCGGTCGGGGCGATCGTGTTCGGCCATTATGGCGACCGGATCGGACGCAAGTCGACGCTCGTCGCTTCGCTGATGCTGATGGGCGGATCGACGCTGCTCATCGCTTTCCTGCCGACCTATGCGATGGCGGGGTGGATCGCGCCGCTGCTCCTCTGCATCCTGCGCTTCGGGCAAGGGTTCGGGCTCGGCGGCGAGTGGGGCGGCGCGGCATTGCTGGCGGTCGAGAACGCACCGCCGGGATGGCAATCGCGCTTCGGCATGTTTCCGCAGCTTGGCGCGCCGGTCGGCTTCATCGCCGCGAACGGGCTGTTCCTGATCCTCGGCATAACGTTATCCGACGCCGATTTCACAAGCTGGGGCTGGCGCATTCCCTTCCTCTTTTCGGCGCTACTAGTAGGGCTCGGGCTGTGGGTGCGGCTCAAGATCGGCGAGACGCCCGCCTTTACCGAAGCACTGGAGCAGAAAGCGCCGGTCGGAGTGCCGATCGGCGAATTGCTGCGCGGTCACCTGATCCCGACGCTGGCGGGGACCTTCGCGGTCGTCGCCTGCTTCGCCATCTTCTATCTCGCGACCAGTTTCGCCCTCGCGCACGGGACAAGCGCGCTCGGCTATCCGAAGGAGCAGTTCCTGCTCGTCCAGCTCGGCGCGATCCTGTTCATGGCGGGCGGGATTATCTTCGCAGGCTATGCCAGCGACGCGTCGAGCGCGCAGCGGGTGCTCACCTGGGGCTGCGGCGCAACGATATTGATCGGCTTCCTGTTCGGGCCGTCGCTCGCGTCGGGAAGCTGGCCGATCGTCTTCCTCGGACTCGCCGCCGCGTTGTTCGTGATGGGGCTGGTCTATGGCCCGCTCGGTAGCTGGCTGACCGCGCTTTTTCCGGTGCACGTGCGCTACACGGGGGCCTCGGTCACCTTCAACGCCGGCGGCATCCTCGGCGGCGCGATGGCGCCGCTCATCGCGCAGGCGCTCGCCGAGCGCGGCGGGACGCCGATGGTCGGGCTCTATCTCGCACTAGCCGGGGTGGTGAGCTGGCTCGGCCTGCTGATGGTGCGCCGGCAGATAGCCGAAAGCTGAACTCAGGCGAGACGAAGCAGGGTCAGCTTCGCCTTGCCGACCTTGCGTTCGGCATCGATGTCGAATCCCGCAATCTCGACCGCTTCCTCTTCGGCGGTTTCGATCGAGATCAGGCTGTCGGGGCCGATCCAGCCGAGCCGGTTGAGCTTGTCGAGCGCAACGCTGCCCGCGCCGGTGCCGTAAGGCGCGTCGAACAGCAACAGGTCGTAGCTCCGCTTTGCCGGGCCGAGAGCGAGCACCGAACCCGCGCGCACATCGGCGCGGTCCGCGGCGCCGAGCGTACCCAGATTCTTCCTGAGCGCGTCGAGCGCATCGCGATCCTGTTCGGCGAACAGGCATTGCGCCGCACCGCGCGACAGCGCCTCGATCCCCAGCGCGCCCGATCCTGCGAACAGGTCGGCGACATGCAGCCCTTCGAAACTGCCGAGGCGGCTCGCCAGCATCGAGAAAAGGGTTTCGCGCGTGCGATCCGCCGTCGGGCGGGTCGCGTCATTTTTCGGCGCGAGCAATTTGCGTCCGCGCCATTCGCCGGAAATCACACGCATCGTCAGCCCATTCGCCGCCGGAACTGGAACAGTTCGTCGCGCGGGACGATCTCGACCGCGCCGACGTCGAGCGCTTCAAGGGTGAACTGGCCGTAACGCGTACGTATCAGGCGGCTGACCTGCAGGCCGAGATGTTCGAGCACGCGGCGCACTTCGCGGTTCTTGCCTTCGGTCAGCGTCATCTCGATCCACTGGTTGCGGCCCGTGCGGCGTTCGAGATTGGCATCGATCTTGCCATAACGGATGCCGTCGATCTCGATGCCCATCACCAGCTCCTCGAGCTGCTCCTGGCTGATGTCGCCAAAGGCGCGGGCGCGGTAGGTGCGCTCGACCCCGCTCGCGGGCAGTTCGAGCTGGCGCTTGAACTCGCCGTCGTTGGTCAGCAGCAGCAAGCCCTCGGTATTATAGTCGAGACGCCCGACAGGCATCAGGCGCGGCAGGCCCTTGGGAAGCAGATCGTAGATCGTCTTGCGGCCCTTGGGGTCGCGCGCCGCGGTCAGGCAGCCGGCAGGCTTGTGAAAGCGATAAAGGCGCGTGGACACGGGCTTGGCGACGGGATTGCCATCGACGGTCAGGCCGTCGAGCGACGCCAGCAAGGGCGCGGGCTGAACGATGATCTCGCCATTGAGGGCGATGCGCCCTTCCTCGATCATCCTCTCGACATCGCGGCGCGATCCCACGCCGGCGCGCGCCAGCAGCTTGGCGATGCGCTGCGGCCCGTCCTCGCGTTCGGACTCGGCAGCCTGGGGTTTACGCGGCGGTGCCGCCGCGCGCGCGGCGCGGCGGCCCTTCGGGGCGTCTCGGTCGCCGGCGCTTTTGGGCGCCAGGCGGGGCGGATTACGGGGCGGACGGCGTGTCGTCATCGGAACGGATGCGGCTTTCGTGTCGTTTTCAGGGAAAAGGTGTTGCGTTGTGATCACGCTCATAGCCGGAAACGCACCGCTTCGTCGATGGCGAGCAGAACCGATCTTGCAGGAAGGCGCAGAGCGAGTCATGGCGATGTCAAAGGGAGTGTCTATGCTCTTCGTGTCCCGCCCGTCGTGCATCAAGCGGCTGCTGATCATCGAGGATGATCCGCTGGTCGCGTTCGACAATGAACGGACGCTCAAGCACAGCGGCTATGATGTCGTCGCCACCGTCGATTCGGGCGAGGCGGCGGTCGCGATCATCGCGGCGGAACAGCTCGACGCGCTGGTCCTCGACCTCGCGCTCGCAGGACATATGACCGGACGCGAAGTCGCACGGCTGGCGCGCGATCGCGGCATCGCGGTGTTGCTCGTGACCGGACAATGCCCCGAAGATGCGAGCGACATCGCGCTCGCCTGCCTCGGCAAACCGCATAGCGCTTCGGCGCTCGTCGCGGCATTGCGCGCGGTCGAGGGCATGGTCTGCAAGAACAAGCCGCCGCGCAAGATCAGCGGCCTCCAGACCTACTGGCGCCCCGAGGCCGCCTGATCGGCTCGGCCCAGCGCATGATCGCCAAATAGCCGCTTCCAATTTAGGGACGAGGCTTTAGGCCTTTGGCTTTGACGGTCCGCGCACGCGGAATGGGGAGGGTCGCGATGCAGCTTGGGCTTGATTCGGTGGTGTTGGTCGCGGTGCTCGCGCTGGTGATCGGCCTCGCATTCGTCGTCCCGAGCTTTGCCCCTTATCGCAAGCCGATGCCGATCGTCGCCTTCTTGCTCGGCATTTCGAGCGGCTTTCCGCTGACTCTGCTGCTCGGCACGATGACCTTCTGGCTGTCGAAGGTCGGGATCGAGAAATCGACCATCGGCTTCGCGATCGGGCTGACGACGCCCTATACGTTGAAATTCCTGTGGGCGCCGCTCGTCGACCGTCTTCCGCTGCCGTTCCTGACCAAAACATTCGGACAGCGGCGCGGCTGGCTGTTCTTCATTCAGGCGTTGTTGGTCGTCGCGATCTGGCAGTTGGGCACGAGCAACCCGACCAACGACAATCTCGCGCCCTTCGCTTTCTGGGCGATCACCGTCGCCTTTTTGTCGGCGACGCAGGACATCGTCATCGACGCCTATCGTATCGAGATTTTAAGCGACGCCGAACTGCCGCACGGCACCGCGATGAACCAGTTCGGGTATCGTACGGGCAATCTGATCGCCGGTGTCGGCACGATCGCGCTGGCGTCGCCCGAGGGGTTCAACCTCGGCTGGGCCGCGGCTTATGGTTTCACCGGGCTAGCGATTCTCCCCGCGCTGCTCGGCGCGCTCTATGCGGGGCCGGGGCGTTTCGACCCGAACCGCGCCCGCGCCGTGGGGCAGAGCTTCGGAAGCTGGTTGCAGGAAACGGTGATCAACCCGTTCCGCGAATTTTTCGGCCGCCATGGCGCGGTGCTGATCCTCTTCTTCGTCCTCGTCTACAAGGTCGGCGACGCGATGGGGCAGGGGATGCTCAACCCGATGATCGTCGAACTGGGCTTCACCGACACCGAATTCGTCGCGATCAACAAGGGAGTCGGCTTCGTCGCGCTGATCCTCGGTTCGGCGCTCGCGGCGCCCTTTATCGCCTGGCTCGGCATGGGCCGTGCGCTGCTCGTTTCGGGGCTGATGATGATGTTCAGCAACCTGCTGTTCGCCGCGCTGGCCTCGGTCGGCCATTCGCCGCTGATGCTCGCGATCGCCGTCGGTACCGAGAACTTCACCAGCGGCATCGGCCTCACCGTCTTCGTCACCTATCTGTCGGGCCTGTCGAGCCTTGCCTATACCGCCACCCAGTTCGCGCTGCTGTCATCCTTCGCTGCGGTCGGACGCACCTGGCTCGCGGCGCCGGGTGGCTATATCGCAGAGGGCTTGGGCTGGGTGGGCTTCTGGCTGTTCACGGTGGTCATCGCAATCCCGGGAATGCTGCTGCTCTGGATCCTGTGGAAGAAGGGTTTCGTCGTCCAGACCGTGCGCCAGCCGAGCACCGAGGACGACGGTCACGAGATCGCACATCCCGAAGAGGACAAGCCGAAGCCGGCAACAACCTAGATCCTGAACTCAGCTAGGGAACTCTTCGTTGAGTTCGAGCGCCTGTCCGACCAGATAGAGCGATCCGCCGATCAATATGTTGCGCGCCGGGCTGTCGGCCGCGAGCGCACGGAGTGCCGACGGCAGGTCGCCCTGCGCCGAAGCCTGCGCAATGCCGCTATCGCGGGCGATGCGCACCAGATCGGCGGGAACGTGATGCTCGTGCCCTGGTATCGGTACGGCGACCAGCCTGCCGACGTGCGGGGCGAGCAGGGCGAGAAAGCCGGCGGCGTCCTTGTTTGCGAGCATGCCGAGGACAAGGTCGACCGGCTCGCGCCGGGCGAGCGTCTGACCAAGGAAGTCCGCAAGTTGCAGCGCCGCGTCGAGATTGTGACCGCCGTCGATCCAGATATTCTGCTCGCCGGACATTGCGGCGGTGAGCGGACCGTTACCGAGCAACTGCATACGCCCCGGCCAGAAGGTGCCCGCAATTCCGCGGACGACATCGACATCGGCGGGGCGCGGCTCCGCGAGCCGTGACATCGCGATCGCGAGCCCGGCGTTGCGCCGCTGGTGTGCGCCTGCCATGCGCGGGAACAATGTTTCGCCAACCGCGCCGAGCGATGCCGACGACCAGCGAAAGCCGTCGCCGTCAGGATCGACCTGCCAGCCGTTACCCTCGGCGAACAGCGGCGTACCGGCGGCTGCGGCACGCGCCGCGATGACGCCCGTTACCGCCGGGGGGTAAGAGAGCGTCGCGACCCGGGTGCCGGGCTTGACGATGCCCACCTTTTCCCATGCAATGCGCGTCGCGGGTTCCTGCGGCGTGCCCGCTTCGGGGGCGAGCAGAAATGCTTCATGGTCGATCCCGAGCGAGGCGATGCCGCACACCGCCGGGGCAGGAATGATGTTCGTCGCGTCGAGGCGTCCGCCAAGCCCGACCTCGATGATGCAATCGTCGGCCGGAGTCCGCGCAAAGGCGAGGAAGGCGGCGGCGGTCGTCACCTCGAAGAAGCTCGCGTGCAGGTCGGCGGCGGTATCGAGCACCTCTTCGAGCAGCGACGCGAGCAGGGCGTCGTCGATCAGCGCCCCGGCAAGGCGGATGCGTTCGTTGAAGCGGACGAGGTGCGGGCTGGTATAGCTGTGGACCCGGCGCCCGCCCGCCTCGAGGATCGCACGAAGGAAGGCGCAGGTCGAACCCTTGCCGTTCGTCCCCGCGACGTGAAAGGTGCGCGGAAGCCGCTCTTGCGGATTGCCGAGCCGCGCACAGATTTCGGCGATGCGTTCGAGGCCCAGGATATCGCGCCCCGGGGACAGCGCCGCAAGGCGATCGAGTTGCGCCTGCACCGCAGGGTCGGAGGAATGCGCGTGGTCGGCCATGGCAGGATATGGTGGCTCAGGCGGCCTTTTCGGGCGCCAGATAGCCGATCAGGCGTCCCAGTGTTTCGGGCAATTCCTTGCGGTGCACGACCATGTCGATCATCCCGTGATCGAGCAGATATTCGGCGCGCTGGAAGCCTTCGGGCAGCTTTTCACGGATCGTATTCTCGATCACCCGCTGTCCCGCGAAACCGATCAGCGCCTTGGGTTCGCTGATCTGCACATCGCCGAGCATCGCATAGCTGGCGGTCACGCCGCCGGTGGTCGGGTCGGTGAGCAGGACGATATAGGGCAGGCCGGCCCGGCGCAGGCGGGCGAGCGCGACGGTGGCGCGCGGCATCTGCATCAGCGACAGCGTGCCTTCCTGCATTCGCGCACCCCCCGCTGCGGTAATGGCGATATAGGGGCAGCCACGGCGGATGGCTTCCTCGACGCCCGCGACGAAGGCTTCGCCGACCGCGACGCCCATCGATCCGCCCATGAAGGCGAAATCCTGCACGCCGATCACCGTGGGAAGGCTGGAGATGCGGCCGAACGCATTCTGATAAGCATCGCGATCACCCGTTTGCGCGCGCGCGGCCTTGATGCGATCGACATATTTCTTGGTGTCGCGGAACTTCAGCGGATCCTCGGGCGCCGCCGGCGAAGCGATCAGTTCGTGGAGGCCGCCGTCGAACAATTGCGCGAACCGCTCTTTCGCGCCGATGCGATCGTGATGGTCGCAGCGCGGGCAGACGTTCAGATTGTCTTCCCATTCCTTGACGAACACCATCTGCTGGCACTGGCGGCATTTGTGCCAGAGATTGTCGGCGGTATCGCGCTTCGCCGTGAAGGGCAGGGCGTTGCGGACGCGGTCGAGCCAGCTCATGCGGCGATCTCCTTTGCGCCGTGGATAGCATCGGCAAGCGAACGGGTGAAGGTTTCGACGTGCGGCGCGGCATCGTCGCCATGCTCGGCGATGATGTCGATAAAGGCCGAGCCGACGACGACGCCGTCGGCGACCCTGGCGATCGCATGCGCCTGCTCGGGTGTCCGGACCCCGAAGCCGACCGCGACGGGCAGGTCGGTCGCCGCCTTGAGCCGCGCGACCGCTTCCTCGATACTCGCCTGCGCCGCCTGCTGCTGACCGGTGATGCCGGCGACCGAGACATAATAGAGAAAGCCGCTCGCGCCGCTGAGCACATCGGGCAGCCGCGCCGCGTCGGTGGTCGGGGTCGCGAGACGGATCAGGTCGACCCCGGCGCTGCGCAGCGCGGGTCCGAGTTCGGCGTCCTCTTCCGAAGGGATGTCGACGCAGATGATCCCGTCGACGCCAGCCTTGGCACATTCGGCGGCGAACCAGTCGGCGCCGCGGATCGTCATCGGATTGGCATAGCCCATCAGGACGAGCGGCGTGTCGCGATGGCGCGACCGGAAGGCGGCGGCGATTGCGAAGATATCGGCGGTCGTCGTTCCCTTCGCGAGGCTGCGCAGGTTCGCCGCCTGGATCGCGGGACCGTCGGCCATCGGATCGGTGAAGGGCATGCCGAGTTCGATGATATCGGCACCCCCCGCGACGAGCGCGTCGAGGTTCGCGGCGGTGTCGCCGTCGCCTGCCGTGATGAAGGCGACGAGCGCAGGGCCTTTGTGGAAGGCGGGTGCGAAACGGGTCATTGAGCGCGTCCGTGTAATAGCAAACGGCCGATTGCGATGAGCAGTGCTGCGAGAGCGGACACTTGCACCTCAGACATCGTGATTTCCATCTTCCCTCTGAAAATGAACGAACTGATCAAATGCGCTGCGCAGATCGTCACGAAAAACAGGAGAATGTTGGTAGCAAATTTCCGAACGGCAATCACAGCCTCACCCCCAGCGCGTCGGCGACGGTGAAGATATCCTTGTCGCCGCGGCCCGAGCAATTGACGATGATGACCTTGTCCTTGCCCAGCGTCGGCGCGATGCGTTCGGCGGCGGCGATGGCGTGGGCGCTTTCGAGCGCAGGGATGATGCCTTCGAGCTTGGTCAGCTTCTGGAAGCTCGCCAATGCTTCTTCATCCGTGACGGGTTCGTAGCGCACCCGGCCGATTTCGTGGAGCCACGAATGTTCCGGCCCGATGCCGGGATAGTCGAGTCCCGCCGAGATGCTGTGCGCCTCGGTAATCTGGCCGTCCTCGTCCTGCAGCAGGTAGGTCTTGTTGCCGTGGAGGATGCCGGGGCGACCGCCCGCAAGGCTGGCGGCATGCTTGCCATCGAGCCCTTCGCCCGCCGCTTCGACGCCGACGATCTCGACGCTTTCGTCATCGAGGAACGGGTGAAACAGCCCGATCGCGTTCGATCCGCCGCCGACCGGGGCGATCAGCATATCGGGCAAGCGGCCCTCGGCTTCGAGGATCTGCGCACGCGCTTCGTCGCCGATCACCGACTGGAAGTCGCGGACCAGTTCGGGGTATGGATGCGGACCCGCGACGGTGCCGATGATGTAGAAAGTGTCGTGGACGTTCGCGACCCAGTGGCGCAGCGCCTCGTTCATCGCGTCCTTCAGCGTCTTGGCGCCGCTTTCGACCGCGACGACTTCGGCGCCGAGCAATTTCATCCGGAACACGTTCGGCTGCTGCCGCGCAACATCGACCGCGCCCATGAAGATCGTGCAGGGCAAGCCGAACAGCGCTGCGACGGTCGCGGTCGCGACGCCGTGCTGGCCGGCGCCCGTCTCGGCGATGATCTTCGTCTTGCCCATCCGCTTCGCCAGCAATATCTGGCCGATGCAATTGTTGATCTTGTGCGCGCCGGTATGGTTGAGATCCTCGCGCTTCAGATAGATTTTCGCGCCACCGAGATGCTCGGTCAGCCGCTCGGCGAACCACAGCGGGCTCGGGCGGCCGACATAATGTTTCAGCAGATAGTCGAATTCGGCCTTGAAGCTGTTGTCCTGCTGCGCGGCGCGATAGCAGCGCTCGAGATCGAGGATCAGCGGCATCAGCGTTTCGGCGACATAGCGGCCGCCGAACTGGCCGAAATGGCCGCGTTCGTCGGGCTGGGTGCGGAGGCTGTTGGGTGCGTGGGTCATCGACCCGCCGCTTTAAGGAAAGCCGCGATCTTGTCCATATCCTTCACGCCCGGTGCGCTTTCGACGCCCGAGGATACGTCGACCAGCGGTGCACCGGTTGCCGAGAGCGCCTCGGCGACGTTGGCGGGGGTCAAGCCGCCCGCGATCCCCCAGTCGATGCTGTGGCGGTGATTGACGAGCAAAGACCAGTCGAAGCGGGTGCCGGTGCCGCCGGGCATCGCCTGCGCCGGGGCGTCGAAAAGGATGCGGTCGACCGCGCCCTCATATTGCCGGATGCGCTCGAGCGTCCCCGCGTCCTTCAGGCCCACCGCCTTCCAGACCTCGGCGGGGATCGATCGCTTGACCGTCGCCACCCATTCGGGCGTCTCTGTGCCGTGGAACTGGACGATATCGGGGCGTATCTTGCCGAGCGCTTCGGTGGTCGCGAGCGGCGACGCATTGACGAGCAACAGCGCCACCTTGACCCGCCCTTCGGCGCGTTTGCGGAGCTCGGCCGCGGTCTTGAGGTCGACGTAGCGCGGGCTCGGTTCATAGAGGTTGAGACCGATGTGCGTGGCGCCGAAGCGGATGGCGGCATCGACATCCTCGGGTGTCTTGAGGCCGCAGATTTTAACGAGAGGGGGCATGATCTTTATCCTGTCGTCATCCCGGCGAAAGCCGGGATCTCGCCGCTGCATCAGAGCGCATCATGGAGATCCCGGCCTTCGCCGGGATGACAGATGTCTTTTGTTAAAGCGTCGCCTCGATTTCGCGCGCGGCGAGATCGGGGTCGGGCGACTGGCTGATCGGGCGGCCGACGACGAGGATCGAGGCGCCGTCGGTCATCGCCTGCGCCGGGGTGACGATCCGCTTCTGGTCGCCCGCGGCGCCGTTCGCAGGCCGGACGCCCGGCACGACGAAGAAGCCGCCGGGCCAGGCCTTGCGCGCCGCCTTCACTTCCTGTCCCGAGCAGACGATGCCATCGACACCCGACTGGCGTGCCAGCGCCGCGAGCCGGACGACCTGATCGTGCGGCGTACCGCCGACGCCGATGTCATCGAGATCGGGCGCGTCGAGGCTGGTCAGCACCGTCACCGCGATCACCTTTGTACTCGTGCCCGCCGCGGCTTTCGCTTCCTCGAGCATCGCGCGGCCGCCCGCGGCATGGACGGTCAGGATGGCGGGTTCGAGCGGGCGCAGCGCCTGGATCGCCTTGGCGACCGTGTTCGGAATATCGTGCAGCTTGAGGTCGAGGAAGATCGGCAGGCCGAGCTTCGCCATTTCATGGACGCCGTGATGGCCGTTGGCGCAGAAGAATTCGAGCCCCAGCTTCAGCCCGCCGACATGGTGCCGTACCTTCTGCGCCAGCGTCAGCGCCGCATCGAGGTGAGTGGTATCGATGGCGAGATAAAGCGGCGAACTCATGGGGTCTCCAATGGCGATGGCGGGATGTCGTTGACGGGGGCCGACGTCGGGGCGGGGTCGGACGGGCGGTTGGCCATGGCGCGCAGGTCGGCAAGCTGGCGCTCGCTGTTGTCGAGCCGCCGCTTCATCGACCAGCGCGTCGCGCGCAACGCGATCCAGGTCGGGATACTGCCGAGCAGGAAGGCGATGAAAATGAGCATCGGCAACTTGGTTTCGAGATCCTGCCCCGGCCAGATGCGGACCGTCACCGGAATCCAGTTCGCCATCGCGAAAACGACCAGTACGATGGTCAGGAAAACCCAGATGATCGTTCGCAGGATTCCCACTTGGCCTTGCTCCTCGGTCGGTCTTCGCGCGATCCTAGGACAGATTGCCGCGGTTTTCCAGCCCGCGCGCTATGCTGCCCCGAACACCCGCGCAAAGATCGTGTCGACATGCTTCATATGATAGTCGAGGTCGAACAGCGCGGTGAGCTCGTCCGCCGACAGCCGCGCGGTGACGTCGGCATCGGCCTTGAGCAGTTCGAGCAGCGACAACTGGCCGTCGCTTTCCCACACGCGCATCGCGTTGCGCTGGACCAGCGCATAGCTGTCTTCGCGGCTCGCACCCGCCTGCGTCAGCGCCAGCAGCACGCGCTGCGAATGGACGAGCCCGCCCATCCGGTCGAGATTCTTCTGCATCCGCTCGGGATAGACGAGCAGCTTGTCGACGACCCCGGTCAGCCGCGCGAGCGCGAAGTCGAGCGTGATCGTCGCGTCGGGACCGATGAAACGCTCGACCGACGAATGGCTGATGTCGCGTTCGTGCCAGAGCGCGACATTCTCCATCGCCGGGGTCACGGCGCTGCGCACCATGCGCGCGAGGCCGGTGAGGTTTTCGGTCAGCACCGGATTGCGCTTGTGCGGCATCGCCGACGAACCCTTTTGCCCCGGCGAGAAATATTCCTCGGCCTCCAGCACTTCGGTGCGCTGCAAGTGACGGACCTCGACCGACAAACGCTCGATCGACGAGGCGATAACGCCGAGCACCGCGAAGAACATCGCATGCCGATCGCGCGGGATCACCTGCGTCGATACCGGCTCGATCGCGAGGCCGAGCTTCGCGGCAACATGCTCCTCGACGCGCGGGTCGATGTTAGCGAAAGTGCCGACCGCGCCCGAAATGGCGCAGGTCGCGATTTCGGCGCGCGCCGCCTGCAGGCGGAGCTTGCAGCGCGAGAATTCGGCATAGGCCTCGGCGAGCTTGAGCCCGAACGTCACAGGTTCGGCATGGATGCCGTGGCTGCGGCCGATCGTCGGGGTCAGCTTGTGCTCATAGGCGCGGCGCTTGATCGCTTCGAGAAGGGCGTCGAGGTCGGCGAGCAATATATCGGCGGCCTGCGCGAGCTGGACGGCGAGGCAGGTGTCGAGCACGTCGCTCGACGTCATGCCCTGATGCATGAAGCGCGCTTCGTCGCCGACATTCTCGGCAACCCAGGTCAAGAAGGCGATGACGTCATGCTTGGTGACGGCCTCGATCGCATCGATCGCGGCAACGTCGATGACGGGGTTGGTCGCCCACCAGTCCCAAAGTGCCTTGGCCGCCGATTTGGGAACTGTACCCAGTTCCGCGAGCGCATCGGTCGCATGTGCTTCGATTTCGAACCAGATACGAAAGCGATTCTCGGCCGACCAGATGGCGGTCATGTCCGGCCGGGCGTAACGCGGAACCATTGATTTTCCTTCCTTTTACGGCGTCTCATCGGAGAATCCGTCCGAAACTGCGACGGAGCGCCCCCTAGCAGGGACAGAGTGTTTCGCCAATCGCATCGACTACGCAACTTTCGGCAAATCGGGTGAGTTGACCCCATGCCCCATCAGAAAGGTGGCGGGTCGCAATATCGCAAGCCGTCGCCCCTACAGGAGTAATATCGTGATTAAACAGGTACTTTTGATCGGCGCGGCAGCAATCAGCTTCCCCGCTCTGGCGCAGACGACCGAACCGACGGACAGCGATCCGGCACCGACCACGCAGTCGGAGCCCGCACCGACGGCAGAGCCGGCACCCGCGCCTGCTCCGACCGGCAGTACGACCCCGACCGAGGATCCGGCCGCCCCTGATGCGGACAAGGAAAAGGCCGATCCGACCGACAGCACCCCGCCGGCCGAGCCGGCGCCGGAGCCGGAATCGGCTCCCCCGCAGGAGTAATATCATGCTGAAACAGATGCTTTTGATCGGTGCCGCCGCGGTGAGTTTCCCCGCGCTGGCGCAGGAAACCCCGCCCGCGGACCCCGCCGCTCCGGCAACGTCGCAGCCGGCTCCGGCCGACACGACGACCACGCCGGCCCCGGCTGAACCGGCTCCGGCTCCGGCACCCGATGCCGCAACCTCGACGCCGCCCGCCAGCGAGGCTCCGGGTTCGCCCCCGCCGGCCGGTGATCCCGCAGCGCAGCCTGCGCCTTCGGGCGGTACGGCAGCTTCGCCGACGCAGGTCGCACAGATCGTGGACCAGGAGTTCCCGACCTATGACGCCGACAAGTCGGGCGAACTCAGCGACGCCGAATTTGCGGCGTGGATGAAGAAGCTGCGGACTGCCACCGATCCTTCGGTCGATCCTGAATCGGCTGATGTGAAGACGTGGGTTGGCCAGGCCTTTGCTGCCGCCGATGGCGACAAATCGGGTCAGGTCAGTAAGACCGAGCTTACCGGTTTCCTGTCGCGCGGCGCTGGTTAAACAGCGTCCCTGACTGGGTGGTGAAGCCGTCGGAGCGATCCGGCGGCTTCATCGCGTCAGGGGTATTGCAAATATGCGTTAGGGCTGCCGGACCTTCACGATCGTCAACCGATGCTCCTCGCCGCCCCGATCGGGCCAGAGGATCGACTGGCCGGTACTGAGCCCGATCAACCCGGCGCCGATCGGAGTGAGGATCGATATCCGCCCCGCCGAAATGTCAGCATCGCCCGGATAGACCAGACGTACCGTCCGTTCGGTGTCGCTCTTCTCGTCGAGGAAGGTCACTTCCGACCCCATTGTCACGACGTCGTCGGGGATGTCGGTGCTGCTGTGGATCGCCGCGCGGTCGATTTCGCCGAGCAACAGTTCGTAAAGGCGGATATGGTCGCGTTGCTTCTGCAAGGTAAGCTCGGTCAGCGCATCGGCCTCGCTGTCGATCATATGGATATGTGGCCGGATGGCCTCTTCGTTTTTCATAGCGCGGACTTTCCAGCACACGCGCGGCAGAACAGCCGCACGCAACAATAGAATCTAGTGGAAATTTGCCCCGGGTTCGGGGCAGTCGCGCCGGAACCCGGGGCTAGATGCCCGCGAGAAGCTGTCCCCCATGGAAACGGAAAAGGCTGCGCATCATCGGCATGGCGCGATGATGTCGCCCATGCTCGCGAAAGTCAAATCGCGCCTAAAGGAGACCCATGGCGCGCAGGCTGCGAAAATCCGAGCCGCCGATGATGATATGATCGTGAAGCGCGATGCCGAGCTTTGCCGCCGCCGCGGCGATGTCGCGCGTGATCGCGATATCCTGCCGGCTCGGTTCAGGGCTGCCGCTCGGGTGATTGTGGACAAGGATGATCGCCGAGGCGCCGAGTTCGAGCGCACGCTTGATCACCTCGCGAACGTAGATCGCCGACTGGTCGATCGATCCCTCGCTCGCCAGTTCGTCGCGAATCAGCATGTTACGCGAATTAAGGTAGAGGACGCGGACGCGCTCGACGTCGATCGGCCCCATGTCGGCGCGCAGCCAGTCGAGCAGCGCGTCCCAGCTTGAGAGCAGGGGCTTGTCGCGAAACTCGCCCTTCAGCATCCGCAGCCCCGCCGCCTGAACGATTTTCAGTGCCGCGATCGCGCCTTCGCCCATGCCATCGACGCGGCGCAGCGATTCGGGATCGGCGCTGATCAATTGCGCGAGCGAGCCGAATTCGCGGAGCAGCGCCTTGGCCAGCGGCTTGGTGTCACGGCGCGGAATGGCGAGCCCGAGGAGATATTCGACCAGCTCGTAATCGGCGAGTCCCTCTGCATCGTCGAGCAGGCGTGCGCGGAGCCGCGCGCGGTGGCCGATATGATCTGGTGCTTCGCTATCCCCCATCCGCCTCCGAATAACCTCCTTGTGGGGCGCACTCAACGGTCATAGGAAACGGATGATGGCGATCCGGACCAATCTCCTGCAGCGAAACGGGATTTCCGGCGTTTCCATCCCGGACAGGGTTTGGGCCGGAGGACGATTTTTGCACGGCATGACGTCATCGGGCGATCTCTCTGGTTCCGCTCTTGCCGGAGGCAGGCCGTGAGCGAGACGGATGAGCATTCCCGGCCGCGGTGGCGATACCGGACATTGTTGTTCAAGAAGCGCTGGCTGACCGCGGGCGCGGTCGCCGCACTGATCGCGGGGGTGTGGCTGGCGCGCGAGCCGATCGCCGACCGCTTCATCCGCGAAGAACTCGACAGCCGTGGCATCGCAGCAAGCTATCGCGTCGAAGACATCGGCTTTCGCACCGAACGACTGTCGAATGTCGTCATCGGCGACCCCAAACGCCCCGACCTGATCGCCAAGGCGGTCGTCGTATCGCTCGGCTACGGTTGGTCGGGCCCTTATGTGTCCGAGATCCGCGCCGACGGGGTCCGGCTTTACGGGCGTTTTACCGAAGGGCGGCTATCGTTCGGCGCGCTCGACAAGTTTCGCGACCCGACCAGCACCGATCCCTTTGCCTTGCCCGACCTGTCGGTGGTGCTGAAGGACGCGCGGGCGCGGGTCGAAACGCCATGGGGCAATGTCGGCGCCGCGCTGAACGGCGGCGGCAATCTGCGCAACGCCTTTACCGGCAAGCTGGCGCTGGTTGCGCCCAGCATCGCCGCGGCGGGGTGCAGCGGCGATGGCGTCACCTTCTATGGCACAGTGTCGGTGCGCGATGTACGGCCGCGTCTCGTCGGGCCGCTGCGCGGGAAGTCGCTGCGCTGCGCGAACGGTAGCGTGACCGCCGCCGCGCCGCAGATCGCGCTCGACCTCTCGCTCTCCGAAAACCTGCAAAGCTGGAAGGGCAGCGCCGACGCAAGCATCGCGAAACTGGTGGCGGGGCCCGTGCAGGCGGACCGGTTGGGTGTCATCGCCCGCTTCGACGGGAAGGCGGCGCAGACCAGCCTCGACATCGACGCCGATATGGCGCGCCTGCGTGGTGCCGATTTCGCTGCCGAGTCGGTGAATCTCGATGCGAAGGGCATCGTCGGCGCAAAGGCGCCGAAGTTCGACGGGCGCATCGCCTTTGCCCGCGCGAATGCGAGTGCGGGCCTGCGGCAAACGATTGATGCGAGTGGCAATGGACTGAAAGCCACCCCCATCGGTCCCTTGGCAGCCAAGGCGACCGCCGCGCTGTCTCGGATGCTTGCCGACGCCGGCGGCAGCGCGGACTTCGTGCTGGCGGGCGAGGGGGAAGCCGCGCGGGTCGATGTCATGGCCTTGCAGCTTGCCAGCGCCAGCGGCGCACGTTTCAGCGGCAGCACCGACAGCCGCATCTCCTACCTCTGGGCGGCAGCGAAACCCGCGGTCCTCATCGCCGGGCGCTGGCGCTTCGGCGGCGGCGACCTGCCGACGGGTGACCTCGACCTCGATCGGCGCGCCGACGGGGCGGTCAGCGGGCTCGCGCGGCTCGATCCCTATAGTGCAGGCGATGCGCGGCTAGCGCTCGCCCCGGTCCGTTTCTCGGGCGAACCGGGCGGCCTCGTCCGCTTCGCGACGCGCGCCGAACTGTCGGGCCCGCTTGCCGACGGGCGGGTCGACGGATTGGCAGTGCCGCTTGCGGGCGTCCTCGCCCCGACCGGCGCGCTGGCCCTCAATGGCGGGTGCAGCCGAGTTGCTGCACAACGGATCGCGATTGCGGGTTTCCGGCTCGGTGCCAGCGCGATCGATCTGTGCAGCCGCACCGGCGCACCGTTGCTGAGCGCGGGCCCCGACGGGTTGCGCGGCGATATCCGCATTCCGGGCATCCGGCTGCGCGGCGCCAGCGGTACGTCACCTTTTGCCTTCGACAGCGGTCCGGCGCGGATCGACCTTGGGTCGATGCGCTGGTCGCTTGCGCGCGCTGACGTACGGCTGGGCGAGGGCGATGGCATCACCCGATTCGCTGCCGAAACGCTGTCGGGACGCAGTGCCGCGAACGGCATGGCCGGTGAGCTCGGCGGCGCGAGCGGCAAGATCGGCGTCGTACCGCTGAACATGAGCGAGATCGGTGGCGGATGGCGCTGGGCGGGCGGCGCGCTGTCGCTCGACGGCGCGATGGTGCTGACCGACGCTGAAGCCGACGCGCGCTTTTCGCCGCTGATCAGCAACGACGCCCACCTGTCCTTTGCGAATGGCGTGATCGACGCGACCGCCGGGTTCGACGAGCGGAAGTCGGGCGTCCGCGTCGTCGACACGGTCATCCGCCACCGGCTCGCCGACGGAACCGGTTCGGCCGACCTCAAGGTCAGCGAATTGCGCTTCGGCGACAATTTCCAGCCCGACCAGCTCACCCGCCTCGCGCTCGGCGTCGTCGCCAATGTTCAGGGATCGGTGGTCGGCGACGGCCGCATCGACTGGTCGCCGGCGGGCGTCACCAGCCGCGGCACCTTCGCCACTGCCGACACCAACCTGGCCGCGGCCTTCGGCCCGGTCACCGGGCTCACCACGACACTGACCTTCGACGACCTGATCGGCCTCAGGTCCGCGCCGGGGCAGATAGCGAAGATCAAGGAGATCAACCCCGGCATTCCGGTGGTCGACGGCGAGATTGAGTACCGGTTGCTCGGCGACAACAAGGTGCGCGTCGAGGGAGGAAGCTGGCCGTTCGCGGGCGGCAAGCTGCTGCTCCATCCGACGACGCTCGATTTCAATGCGACCGAACCGCGGCGGCTGTCGTTCGACATCGTCGGGGTCGATGCCGCGGTATTCCTGCAGAATTTCGGCTTCGACAATATCAACGCGACCGGCAAGTTCGACGGGACGCTGCCGGTAGAATTCGGCGGCCTCGGCGGCAAGATCGTGAATGGCCGCATCGATTCGCGCGAGGGCGGCGGCACGCTCGCTTATGTCGGCGAGCTGTCGAATCACAATCTGGGCGCGATGGCCAATTTTGCCTTTGGCGCTCTGCGCAGCCTCAAATATGACGACCTGACCATCATCCTCAACGGCGATCTAGACGGCGAGATGGTGACCGATATCCGCTTTGGCGGCGTCGGGCAGGGTGAAGGGGCGACACGCAATTTCCTGATCAACCAGATCGCGAAGCTGCCGTTCGTCTTCAACGTCAAGATCCAGGCCCCCTTCCGCCAGCTCGTAACATCGGCGAAGGGTTTTTACGATCCGACGGTATATATCGAACAGAATCTGCCCGCGTTGCTCCAGGCGCAGGAAGACGCCAAGGCAGCCGCCAACCCGCCCAATCCCGTTCAGCCCCCAGCAAGCGAGCCCGTGCAATGATGACGACCAATGGAGAAGCGAGGAGGCAGGGTGTCGCGAGCCGGTGTCTGGCGCTATTGATCGGAACCGTCGGCCTTGCGGGCTGCGTTCAGATCGACACGCCCGACAAGCCGATCGAGATCAACCTGAACATCAACATCCGCCAGGAAATCGTGTACAGGCTGGATGGAGACGCCAAAAAGCTGATCGAACAGAATAGCGAGATATTCTGACAGGGAATGATGACGATGAAGACATATTTGAAGCATATGAAGCCGACCGGACTGGCGATGGCCGCCTTGGCCGTGACCGCTGCAGTGGCCGTGGCAGTGCCCTCGGCGACGGCGCAGCGCAACCCCGCCTATGAAGCCGCGCGCGCGGCGGGGCAGGTCGGCGAGCAGCCCGACGGTTACCTCGGCTATGCCTCGACCCCGACCCCGGCGGTGCGGGCGATCGTCGACGACATCAACATCAAGCGCAAGGCCGCCTACACCAGCGGCGCACCGCAGGGCAGCACGGTCGAACAGTTCGCTTTCGTCACCGGCTGCAACCTGATCGCCAAGACCAAGCCGGGCGAAAAATACAAGGCGCCCGACGGGAGCTGGAAGACTCGCGACAGCGGTGCACCGGTACGCGATTCGCGCTGCCCGTAACGCTCGGCCAACGAACAAGGGCGCCCGCGGGCGCCATATGCCGCCGCGCCCCTAAACGCGGCGGCATTTTTGTGTGCGTGCGCCAAGCCCATTTGCGCGCTGCAACATAATGTTGCGCTGCGCCCACGCGCGGGCATTGACTTCACAGGGCGTCGTTCCTAAACGGACCGCGCCTTAGGGGTCCCCCGATTTTTCGGGCCTTTTTTCGCAGGCAGGATCGCGGTTTTCCGCTTCTGTTTCAGGAGGATGGCGCAAGATGACGGGGAACGGCAGCGATCCGGAACCAACTTCGGAGGATTCGCGCCTGGTCTCGCTCGAAGAGCGATTGGACCGGGCCGAAGCCGCAGAAGCGAAACGGACCGCGGTGAACGCCGGACCGGAATCCGATGCCAATTATCGGCTCGGCAACCGGGTCTTGGCGGAACTGCTGGGCGGATTGATCGGCGGCGCACTGTTCGGGTGGCTGATCGATCGCTTCGCCGGCACGTCGCCCTGGGGCTTGTTGGGGATGTTGTTTCTGGGGATCGTCGTGGCGTTCCGGAACATCATCCGCCTGACAAAGACGCCCCGCAACTAGCGGAGCAAACAGGAATTTATCGGCGGGACGGCCCCAAAAGCCGCCCCGCAATGCGCGTGGAGTGAAGAGTGGCGGCGGAATCCGGCAAGATCGACCCGATGCACCAGTTCGAGGTGACCCCGCTCGGCGGCGGTTTCAACCTCGGCGGGCATGAAGTCCTGTTCACCAACAGCGCGCTGTGGATGGTGATCGCCGCCGTCGTGCTCGGCCTCTTCATGTGGGGCGGGATGCGCCGCCAGCTCGTTCCGGGCCGCTGGCAGGCTGCGGTCGAAGGCTTCACCGGCTTCATCTCGAACATGATGACCGCGAATATCGGCAGCGAAGGGCGCAAATATACGCCTTACGTCTTCTCGCTTTTCATGTTCATCCTCTTCTGCAACCTGCTCGGCATGTTGCCGCTGGGCGTGCTGGGGCTCCACCCCTTCACCGTCACCAGCCATATCGCGATCACCGGCGTGCTCGCGCTGCTTTCCTTCTCGATCGTGCTCGTCGTCGGCTTCTGGCGCCACGGCCTGCACTTTTTCTCGCTGTTCGTTCCGCACGGTACGCCGTTGCCGATGATCCCCTTCATCGCGGTGATCGAGTTCATCTCCTTCATGATCCGCCCGTTCAGTCTCGGCCTGCGTCTCTTCGTCGCGATGACCGCAGGCCACGTGCTGTTGAAGGTGCTGTCGGGCTTCGTGATCAACGGCTTCAATGCCGAGAATATCGCGATCGGTTCGGTCGTATCGGTGCTCAGCTTCCTCCTGATGATCGGTATCAGCGCGCTCGAACTGCTCGTCGCCGGCATCCAGGCCTATGTTTTCGCCCTGTTGACCTCGCTTTACATCAACGACGCGGTCAACCTTCACTAATCCCGTTTTATAATAAACGCTTACACCCAAGGAGTATTACAATGGACGCAGAAGCAGCAAAGCTGATCGGTGCAGGTCTCGCCGCTATCGGTGCCGGCATGGCCGCCATCGGCGTGGGCAACGTCTTCGGCAGCTTCCTCGAAAGCGCGCTGCGCAACCCGGCGGCCGCCGACGGCCAGCAGGGCCGCCTGTTCATCGGCTTCGCCGCTGCCGAACTTCTCGGCCTGCTGGCGTTCGTCGTTGCGATGATCCTGCTCTTCGTCGTCTGATTTCAGCGACGACCGGTGGCGCCGGCTTTTCGGAGCCGGCGTTCGCCTGTGCAGGTTTTTCCAGATTTTAGGGTTCGCCTTTCATGCCCCAGATAGCCCAGCTCACCGCTGACAATTGGTACCTTGCCTCGCAGCTTTTCTGGCTGCTGGTCGTCTTTGCCGGTATTTATATCGTCATCGGCCGCGGCATGTTGCCCAAGATCGAAGCGACGGTGGACGCGCGCGACCGCAAGGTGGCCGACGATCTGGCGGCGGCAAAGGCGGCCCATGCTGCAGCCGACACGCTCGAGGAAAGCTACCGCCAGCAAGGCGACGCGGCACGCGCCGCTGCCCAGAAGGCGGTTGCCGACGCCAAGGACAAGGCCGCGAAGGACGCCGAAAAGCGTCTTGCCAAGGTCGATGCCGAACTCGGCGACAAGCTGTCGACCGCCGAAGCCGAAGTCGCCGCAGCGCGCACGTCGGCGATGGCCGAAATCGAATCGGTCGCGGCCGAGGCAGCGGGCGAACTGGTCGCCAAGCTGTCGGGCGTGAAGGTCGTCGCGGCGGATGCCAAGGCGGCAGTAAAGGCGGTGCTCCATGGCTAATCCCCTGATCATCCTGTCCGAAGCGGCAGGCGAAGCGCATGCCGATCCGACGGCATTCGGCATGGACGCCACCGTCTGGGTGTCGATCGCGATGCTCGTCTTCATCGGCATTCTGCTGTGGAAGGGCGTGCCCGCGATGATCGCGGGGATGCTCGACAAGCGGATCGCGGAGATTTCGAAGCAGCTCAATGAAGCCGAACAGCTCCGGCTCGACGCCGAATCGCTGAAGGCGGAATATGAGGCGAAGCTCGCCGACGCCGCCAGGGAAGCCGACGAGATGCGCGTCCGCGCCGATGCGGAAGCCGAGGCGCTGGTCACCAAGGCCAAGGCCGACGCGACCGCGCTGATCGCGCGCCGCAAGCAGATGGCCGAAGACCGCATCGCCGCGGCCGAAGCCACCGCGCTCGCCGACGTACGCAGCGCCGCAGCCAAGGCAGCGACCGAAGCCGCCGCAAAGCTGATCGCCGAAAAGCATGACGCCAAGGCCGACAAGGCACTGGTCGATCAGGCGATCGCGGGCGTCGCCAAGGGTTGATCCGGGCCACATCGTCGAACAAGGCGCCCGCGGATTTCCGCGGGCGTTTTGCTATGGGCTACGGTGGAGAGTGAATGACGGGTTCGGCACACAACCCGTGGCATTCTTCAAAGAACGCCATGATAAGCCGCGCCCTCGCATCGGTTTCTGCCACGATGTCTTCTAGCGAAAGTAGAACCTCGTCGTCGGCGTTCGCGGCAATAATCCTGTCGGTTACCCGCAAGATATAGGGTATTTTTCCAATCTCGGCTGGCAAATCACCGTATTTTAGAACGGAAAATGACAGCTGATCGCCAATTTGCGGGATAGTCCTCACATCGATAGAGCCCGACACACGGCCATACGCGGTGCCGATACCCAGCAGGGATATGTCAACATAAACCCGATGCATATTGCCTTGCTTCATTCTTGGAATGAAAGAGAGGCTGAGGTTCAAAAACCTAACGTCCCTTTCACCTCCAAATGCCTGCATCCCGCCCCGGCTCAGGCCGGCGGCACTTCCCACAGCATCAGCTTGGTCGCATGGACATTCTCGCGCGCCTTGGTGGCGTCGAGGCGCGTCAGTTTTACGTCGCCTTTCAGCGCACCCATTTCGAGCATCGCATCGATCACCACGACGCCGCCGGCGCCGACCTCAATCTCGAAATCGGTCGGACGGGTAAGGCTTGCCTTGGCGGTCGCGGCGTGGATGCGGTGCGTTCCCGGCGCGACATCGGCGAGCAACATCTGGCCCGACTTGATCTGCCCCTTGGCAGCGTCATCGAGCGTGATGTTCATGCCCTGCAAGGCAGCGACGAAGCCGCGGCGGGTGATATAGATGCGCGCCTTGCCCTCGGGCGCTTGCATCGCCCGCGCGTTGGCGACGGCCGCATCGTCGGCCTTGGCGCCGCCCTTGTTGCTCGACAGGGCCCAGAAACAGAAGATGACGACGCCGCCGATCAGCAGCACCGAAAGGATCAACAAGGTGCCCGGCGAAAAGATGCTGGCGAGCGATGGCCCCATGAAGGCCCCGAAAATGGCTGCGAGGAAAATGATCGTCAGCCACATTGCGTTCTTGCTCATGCCGTCCTCCTGTTATGCCGGGGCGAATTCTCCCGTCGCTTCGTCCATCACGTGCAATATGCCGTCGCTGATCGCAAAAAATGCGCCGCGCAGTTTCAGCGTACCGCGTTTTTCCTTCTCCTGGATACAGGGGAAAGTGCGCAGATTATCTATGCTCACGCGCACAGCCGCCATTTCCATCGCGCGGCCTGCGGTGCGGTTGTCGAAATCGGGATATTCGGCGCGAATCCCGGCGCTCGCTTCGTCGAGCATCGCGATCCAGTCGGCGATAAAACCGCCGCGCCCCGGCTCGGCACCCTCCATCGATTTGTGAAGCGCGGCGTGGCACCCGCCGCACAGACCATGCCCCATCACGACGATTTCCTCGACCTTCAGAAACTGCACTGCGAATTCAAGCGCGGCCGACACGCCGTGACGTCCCGGCGTCGTCTCGAACGGCGGCACCAGCGCCGCGACGTTGCGCACGACGAAGATTTCGCCGGGGTTGGTATCGAAAATCTGCGACGGTTCGGATCGGCTGTCCGAACAGGCGATGACCATCACCTTGGGCGACTGGCCCTCTGCAAGCTGTTCCCAGCGTTCGCGTTGTTCCGCCCAACCGCCGTTACGGAAACGGCGATATCCCTCGATCATGTCAGCAAAGTGAGTCATGGACGCGCCTTAGCATAGGATGCGAGGTTGAGAAGAGGCGCGTGCACGACTATGTGGGCGAAATGAACGCTCCCGCACAGCCCGTTTCCCCGGCGGCATCGACGCCCAGCCAGCGCAGCCGCAAGCCCGACTGGATCCGCGTCAAGGCGCCGACCAGCCCCGGCTATGCCGAGACGCGCAAGCTGATGCGCGAACTCAACCTGCATACGGTTTGCGAGGAAGCGGCCTGCCCGAACATCGGCGAATGCTGGACCAAGAAGCATGCGACGGTGATGATCCTCGGCGACACCTGCACGCGGGCCTGCGCCTTTTGCAACGTCAAGACCGGCATGCCGCGTCCCGTCGACCTGCTCGAGCCCGAACATACCGCGATCGCGGCGGCGAAGATGGGGCTCAGCCACATCGTCATCACCTCGGTCGACCGCGACGACCTGCCCGATGGCGGCGCGAGCCAGTTCGTCAAGGTGATCAACGCGCTGCGCCGCGAAACCCCCAAGACGACGATCGAGATCCTGACCCCCGATTTTCGCAACAAGCCCGAAAGTGCGGTCGCGGCGATCGTCGATGCGCGACCCGACGTCTATAACCACAATCTCGAAACCGTCCCCCGGCTCTACCCGACGATCCGTCCGGGCGCGCGTTACTATGCGTCGCTCCGCCTGCTCGAAAGCGTCAAGCGCCGCGATCCGTCGATCTTCACCAAGTCGGGGATCATGCTCGGGCTCGGCGAGGAACGGATGGAAGTCCATCAGGTGATGGACGACATGCGCAGCGCCGACATCGACTTCATGACGATGGGACAATATCTGCAGCCGACCCCGCGGCATGCCAAGGTGATCGACTTCGTGACCCCGCAGGCCTTCGACAGCTATGCGCAGATCGCGCGGGCCAAGGGCTTCCTGCAGGTCGCGTCGTCGCCGCTCACCCGGTCGAGCTATCACGCGGGCGATGATTTCGAGCGCATGCGCGCCGCGCGCGAGGCGCAACTGGCGCGCGCCAGGGCGGACTGACGCCGCGTTGCCGAGACACCACGAAAGCCGCGTCCTGCCGTACAGCGCCGAACAGATGTTCGCGCTGGTCAGCGACATCGCGCATTATCCCGACTTTTTGCCCTGGGTGATCGCGCTGCGCATCCGTAGCGAGAGCGAGGATGAGGCGGTCGCCGACATGATCGTCGGCTTCAAGGGATTACGCGAAAGCTTTTCGTGCCGCGTCCACAAACAGCGCCCGAGCGACGTGTCGGTCAGCTATATCGACGGGCCGATGCGCCATCTCAGCAACGAATGGCATTTCGAGCCGACCGACGATGGCGGCTGCCGCGTCGATTTTATGGTCGATTTCTCGTTCCGCAGCCGGGTTTTCGAAACGCTGGCGGGACAGATGTTCGACAAGGCGCTGCGCAAGATGATCGCGGCGTTCGAGGCGCGGGCCGATGAACTTTACGGGGTGGCGGCCTAGCAAGCTCTTGCTCGTGTTACGCGAACAGGCAATTGAGTGCTGAGGCCCGGACAGCCGGGCCAGCGTGATTATGTCAGGAATGCACGATGCCTAGAGCCATTCAGGGAGCGATCGGCCTGCTTGCTGGCTGCCTGATTTCGGTCGCCTTTTTCGGCGCCACCTTGAAACATGTCGGGCCCGGACTGCTGGCGGCATTGCTCCTGGCGGGCAGCAGTTTGGTGGGGTGGCTGGTCAGGCGTGTCAGGCCGCAGACCCCGCGTCCCTAAGATTCGACTTTATCAAGTTGCTGGTAGTGCGATATCCTCCGACGGCCGCAGCGCATCCTTGCCGGGCTGAAGAAGTTCGAGCGCGAACATCGTGGCGTGATGGCGGATGCCGGCGCGATCGCCGCCTTCGAACTGGACGCGCTGGGTGAAATAATCGTCGGGATCCTGCCCGCGCAGCGCGCGTGCGAAGACGACCTGGCCCACCGGCTTCTTTTCCGAACCGCCGCCGGGCCCCGCGATCCCGGTGATCGCGACCGCGACATCGGCGTCGCTGTTCGCGAGCGCGCCCGCCGCCATCGCCCACGCGGTCGCGAGCGACACTTCGCCGAAGGTTTCGATGATTTCGCTACTGACGTCGAGCTGGCGCTTCTTTGCTTCGCCCGAATAGGTGACGAAACCGGCGCTGAACACGTCCGAACTGCCGGCGATGTCGGTCAGCGCGACCGCCACCATGCCGCCGGTGCAGCTTTCGGCGACCGCGATCTTGCGACCGGCGGCGCGGTTTTCGGCGAGCACGGCAGTGGCAAGTTCGTCGCGCGCGGCAAGGCGCGTTTCAAAGTCGGACGGCACGGGGTCAATTCTCCGGAAGTTGCAGGGTAGCGACGGCCTGGGCGGCGATCCCCTCGCGGCGGCCGGTGAAGCCCAGCCGCTCGGTCGTTGTCGCCTTCACACTAACCCGCACGGAGGAAATCGCAAGGATTTCGGCGATGCGCTCGCGGATCGCGGTGCGATGCGGTCCGATTTTGGGCGCTTCGGCGATGATCGTCAGGTCGATATGGCCTATCCGTCCGCCGCGGGCGGCGACACGCGCGGCCGCGAAGGACAGGAAGCGGTGCGACGCCGCGCCGCGCCATTGCGGATCGCTCGGCGGGAAATGGTCGCCGATGTCGCCTTCGCCGAGCGCGCCGAGCAGCGCATCGGTCAGCGCGTGAAGTGCGACGTCGGCATCGCTATGGCCTTCAAGTCCATGACTATGCTCGATTTCCAGTCCGCCGATCCACAGCGGCTTGTCGGCGACCAGCCGGTGCACATCATAACCCATGCCCACCGCGGTCTGCATCATGACATTGCTCCCCAATAGTCCCGACAGGATCGCCATATCGTCGGCATATGTCAGTTTGTGGAGCCTTGCATCGCCGGCAACGGCGGCGACGGCGACGCCAAGCCGCCGCACAAGTTGTGCGTCGTCGGTTGCCGAACCGTCGCGCGCGGCCGTGTGCGCCTCGCGTAATGTCCCCAAATGAAACGCCTGCGGTGTCTGCACCCGCGCCAGCGCGCCGCGGTCGACGACCGCGCCCGCTTCGCTATCCGCCTGTTCGACGAGGGTATCGGGGACGGGCAGCGTCGGGATGGCTGCCTTGGCGCCATTCTTTAGCGCATCGAGCAGCCGGTCGATCACCGCCGCCGACACGCCGGGCCGCGCGGCATCGTGCACCAGCACCAACGCATCGTCCTCGCGGTCGGCGAGGGCCGCGAGGGCGTTGGCCACCGAATCCTGCCGTTCCGCGCCCGGCACGGCGGTTTCCCACCCCGCTGGCAACGGCCCGACCGCCGCAGCGACGTCTTCGCTTGCGACCAGCACGCCCGCCGCAATCGCTTCATGCGCCGCCAAGGCGTCGAGGCTCCAGCGCAGCACCGGCTTGCCCGCCAGCTCCGCGAGTTGTTTCGGCAATTCGAATCCGGCGCGCTTTCCCAGACCGCCGGCCAGCAGAATGGCGACGGCGTGCGGTGCAGGGGAGGATGCGGACTCGCTCATCGCCCGCGCGGTTAGCGCAGCATCGGCTTGCGGGGAAGCGGCTTAGCGTGTAGGGGCGTGCTCAATTTTTAGGCAATTCGACGAAAGCTCCCCGCCATGGCGCCGCTCCGGCCCATCCAGATCGGCAACATCACCATCGCGGATCCAGTGATCCTCGCGCCGATGACGGGCGTCTCCGACCTGCCGTTCCGCAAGCTCGTCCGCTATTATGGCTCGGGGCTCAACGTCACCGAAATGATCGCGAGCCAGGCTGCGATCCGCGAAACGCGCCAGTCGATCCAGAAAGCGGCATGGGATCCGGTCGAGGAGCCGGTGTCGATGCAGCTCGTCGGCTGCACTCCCTATGAAATGGGCGAGGCGGCGAAGCTCAACGAGGATCGCGGCGCCGCGATCATCGATATCAACATGGGCTGCCCGGTACGCAAGGTCACCAACGGCGATGCGGGTTCGGCGCTGATGCGCGATCTGAAGCTCGCCGCCGCCCTTATCGACAGCTGCGTGAAAGCGGTGTCGGTCCCGGTTACGGTCAAGATGCGCATGGGCTGGTGCCACGATAGCCTGAACGCCCCCGAACTCGCGCATATCGCCGAGGACCTAGGCGCCAAGCTGGTGACGGTTCATGGCCGGACGCGGAACCAGATGTACCGCGGCGAAGCCGACTGGCGTTTCGTCCGCACGGTCAAGGATGCGGTATCGATCCCCGTCATCGTCAACGGCGACATCTGTTCGTCCGACGATGCGAAGGCCGCGCTCGCGCAGAGCGGCGCCGATGGCGTCATGATCGGCCGCGGCGCTTATGGCCGCCCTTGGCTGCTCGGGCAGGTGATGGCGACGCTGCGCGGCGAAGCCGAGCGCCCCGATCCCGGCATCGACGAACAATATGACGTCATTACATCGCATTACCGTGCGATGATCGACCATTATGGCGAGATGACCGGGGTCAATATGGCGCGCAAGCATCTTGGCTGGTACGTCAAGGGACTGCACGGCTCGGCGGAGTTCCGCAATAAGGTCAACCAGATTCCTACCAGCCGCGGCGTGCTCGACGCGCTCGAGGAATTCTACGGTCCGCATCTGACCAGGGCCGCCGCGTGAGCGCGCTCACGTCGAGCATTCCGACCTTCGATCACGACGAGCTGATCCAGTCGCACCCGATCGCGACGCTGATGATCGACAAGGGCGGGGTGATCCTGTTCGTCAACGCCGCCGCCGAACAGCTTTGCAACGTCGGCCGCGCCGCGATGGTCGGCCGCGTCGTCTATGACGTGATCAGCATGGACCGCAGCTATCGCCAGCGGATGAACGATCCCGGCTATTCGGCGCTGTTCGCGCACCGCGCCGAAATTTCGGTCGGCGCGCGCCGCTCGATCTTCGTCGACATGCAGATGGTGTCCTATGGCCAGAGCGGCCACCGCATCCTCGCGCTGGTGCCGTCGCAGAACGAAGCCGAACTGATGGGCGGCGCGATCGGGCGCTCGGGACGCGCCGCCGGCGCCGCGGCATCGATGCTGGCGCACGAGATCAAGAACCCGCTCGCGGGCATCAAGGGCGCTGCGCAGTTGCTCGCGCGCAAGACCGATGCAGGAGGGGAGCGCTTCACCACGCTGATCTGCGCCGAGGTCGACCGCATCACGACGCTGATCGACCAGATGGAGCATTTTTCGCGCGGTCAACCGATCGCCTGTTCGGCGATCAACCTCTATCAGGCGATCCATCAGGCGATGGAGGCGGTGCGCGCGCGGCAGTTGCCCGACATCCGCTTCGTCGAGGATTTCGACCCGTCGCTGCCTCTGGTGCTGGGCAACCATGACGCCATGGTGCAGATATTGCTCAACCTCGTCACCAACGGGTGCGAGGCGCTGAGCGGCCAGCCCGATAGCACAGTGCGCATCGCGACCGCCTATCGTCACGGCCTGTCGATCGACAATGGCGACGGGCGCGGGCGCATCGCATTGCCGATCGAGGTCAGCGTCAGCGACAATGGCCCGGGCGTCCCCGCCGAGATTCGCGGCGACCTGTTCGACCCCTTCGTCACCACGAAACGCGAAGGGCGCGGGCTCGGCCTTGCGCTCGTCGCCAAGCTCGCGCGCGATATGGGCGGCACGGTACAGCATATGCGCGACGGCGAATGGACGCGCTTCCGCATCCACCTGCCTGCCGCGCCGGCGGGGAAGGGGGGCGCCCGGTGACGAACGGCAAGACGGTTCTGCTGGTCGAGGACGATCCCGCGATCGCGCTGATCATCCGCGAGACGCTGGTCGACGAATGCGGCACCTTTGCGTCGGTCGGCAGCATCGCCGAGCGAAACGCCTGGCTTGCCGACCACCGCCCCGACCTGATCATCACCGATGTCGTGCTGCCCGACGGCGACGGCATCGATTCGCTGCCCGGCGTCGGGGTCGACCCGGCCACCCCGGTGATCGTGCTGTCGGCACAGAATACGCTCGACACCGCAGTGCGGGCGACCGGGATCGGCAGCTATGATTATCTGCCCAAGCCGTTCGACCTCGAGGAACTGACCGCCAGCGTCCGCGCCGCGCTGCAGCGCCGCGCCGAACCTGCTGCGAAAGCCGATGCCGGACAGGCCGACAGCCATGGCCTCGTCGGCCGCGCCCCAGCGATGCAGGCGGTCTATCGCACCATCGCACGGCTTGCCTCGAACGACCTTGCCGTTCTGATCCTCGGTGAATCGGGGACGGGCAAGGAAGTCGTCGCCCGGGCGGTCCATGCGACCGGGCTGCGCCGGGCGGGGCCGTTCGTCGCGATCAACATGGCGGCGATCCCGCGCGAGCTGATCGAGGCCGAGCTGTTCGGCCACGAAAAGGGCGCTTTCACCGGCGCGCACAGCCGCAACGCGGGGCGCTTCGAGCAGGCGGCGGGCGGCACGCTGTTCCTCGACGAAATCGGCGACATGCCACTCGAAGCGCAGACCCGGCTGCTGCGTGTGCTGCAGAGCAACGAATATTCGACCGTCGGCGGCAGCCAGGCGCTGCGCGCCGACGTCCGCGTCGTCGCGGCTACGCACCGTGACATGCGGACGCTCGTCGCCGACGGGCGATTTCGGGAGGATCTGTTCTACCGCCTCAACGTCATCCCCGTGACCTTGCCCCCGCTGCGCGACCGGCGCAGCGACATTGCGGCGCTGGTTCGCCATTTCGTCGATGCCGGGCGGCATTCGGGGCTTCCCGACCGCCAGTTCGCGCCCGCCGCGATGCAGATGCTCGAACGCCATGACTGGCCCGGCAACGTCCGCGAACTCGGCAATGTCGTGCAACGGCTCGCCGTCCTGTCGCGGGATACGGTGGTCACCGCGCGCGACGTCCAGGCGGTGCTGCACGACAACATCGACGGCGTCGGCACCGCCGAACCCGCCGACCTGCTGGCCCGCGCCGTCGACGACTGGGCGCGCGACCAGATGGCCGAAGGCGCGGCGGACGGCGATATCCACGAACGGCTCGAGGCAATCGTCGAAGCGGCTTTGTTCCGCCGCATCTTGCGCGAGGTTCGCGGCAACCAGCTCGAAGCCGCACGGCGCCTTGGCATCAATCGTAACACGCTGCGCAAGCGGCTGGGACAGCTCGACATCGACCCGGCGCATCCCTGATCCGTTCGGCGCTCGGTTCGACCGGGCAGAAATCGGGCCGATCGAACCGCAAAACGCACTTTGTGTGTTTTCTATGCAACAGGTTTGTCGTAACGCAGCAACAATGGCGCAACTCGCTCCCCCCGCCAATGACATCGATTCGGGCGTGGACGACGCACGGGCGAATGGCTGGCAGTTTGCGGCGCCCGAATATTACACGCTCGGCATCATGATCAGCGTCGCGATCGCGACCTATATCTTCGTGACCGGCGACAGTCAGAGCCAGCGGCTGCTGACTCCCGCGATTGTCGCGGCGATCATGGTCGCCAACCTCGTGCCCGCGATGGCGCTGATCGTGCTGATCGGCAGCCGCGTCGCGCGAGCGCGCGCCGTGCGGTCGATGGCGGGAGGCAATGGCCGCCTCCACGTCCGCCTCGTCGCGCTTTTCTCGCTGCTCGCGGCGACGCCGACCCTGCTCGTCGTCATCTTCGCGTCGCTGCTGTTCCAGTTCGGCGTCGACTTCTGGTTTTCGGACAAATCGCGCGGCATGTTCGAAAATGCGGCGAACCTGGCCGAGGGCTATTATCAGGAAAACCAGCGCGAGGTCGCCGCCAATACGGGCGCCATGGCGACCGATCTCGGCGCCTATCTCGATCGGGTGCCGATCAACGACCCCGGCTTCTCCAACTATTATTTCCAGCAGGTCGTCGTCCGTAACCTCAATGAATCGGCGATCATCGAAATCGGCAAGGATGGCGTCGCGCGAACCGCTGCGGGGGTCGATCCCGACAATCGCGCGGCCGAAAACCGCCTGTCGAAGATGATGGTGAGCCGCCTCGATGCCGGCGAAGACGTCGTCGTCGTCCGCCAGCCCGACCGGATCGAGGCGGCGACCCGGCTGCCCGGAACGGAGCGCGCCTATCTCTATGCCTCGCGCGATTTCAACGTGCCCGGCTTCCAGCAGTCGGTGCGCGCCGGCAATGTGCTCGCCGACTATAATGCGCTGTTCAAGCGCTCGCAGCTTTTGCAGTTGCAGTTCAACGGCGCGCTGTTCCTCGGTGCACTGTTGCTCTTGGCGCTGGCGGTGGTCGCGGCGATCGTCGTCGCCGACCGTATCGTCCGCCCACTCGGGACGCTGGTCGGGGCGACGCGCACCGCGGCCGACGGCGATCTTTCGGTGCGGGTGACGCCCCCGGCGCGCGACGACGAAATTTCGGTGCTGACACGCGCTTTCAACCGCATGACCGAGCAACTGGAAGGGCAGACCGGCGCGCTCGTCAGCGTCAACGAGCAACTCGAAGCGCGCCGCAGCTTCATCGAAGCGGTGCTCAGCGGCGTGTCCTCCGCGGTGGTGTCGGTCGATGCCGACCATCGCATCCTGCTCGCCAACGCCGCGGCCGAGCGGCTGATCTGCCAGTCGAGCGATTGCCTGACGGGTCGCAATCTCGCCGAGGTTGCGCCTGAACTCGCCGAACTGCTCGCCAGCGACGAGCGCGAGGCCATCGTTCAGCACGCGCGGAAGGATGCAGAACCGGCCACACTCGCCGCGAAGGCGGTGGCGCAGGGTGACGGATTCGTACTGAGTTTCGAGGATATCACCCAGCAATTGCTCGATCAACGCCGCGCGGCCTGGTCCGACGTCGCGCGGCGCATTGCGCATGAGATCAAGAATCCGCTCACCCCGATCCAGCTCGCCGCGGAACGGCTCCAGCGCCGGTTCGGCGACAAGGTGGAAGGCGACAGCGCCACCTTCCGCAAGCTGACCGATACGGTGATCCGCCAGGTCCATGACATGCGGCGCATGGTCGACGAGTTTTCCAGCTTCGCACGCATGCCGAAGCCGACCTTCGGCGTCGAGGATGTCCGCGACATCCTCCGCCAGGCGGTCTTCCTGTTCGAGGTCGCCAAGCCCGAAATTGCTTTCACGATCAAGACGGCGGACGAGATCGAACCGCTCGTTTGCGACCGCCGCCTGCTCTCACAGGCGCTCACCAATATCGTCAAAAATGCCGTCGAAGCGATTGAAGAAAAACCGAAAGATGCCGAAGTCAACCCGGTCGGCCATATTCTCGCCGAGCTCGAAACGGGCGCCCGCGATTCGCTGATCATCCGCATTTGCGACGACGGGATAGGGCTCCCCGAAGCCCGCGAGGCGATCGCCGAGCCTTATATGACGACGCGGCAGGGCGGGACGGGGCTCGGCCTCGCGATCGTCAAGAAGATCGTCGAGCAACATTATGGCGAGCTGGAATTTTCGGACAATCCGGCGGGGCAGGGTGCATGCGTGACGATGACCCTGCACCCTGACCGGTTGCGCGCGCTTGCGGACCGGGGGGCCGGCAAGGGCGGCGAGGGGACAATGATAGGGCAGGCAGAATCGGTACCGGGGCGGGTACGGCACCGGCAGGACAGAGAAGAACATGGCGCTTGATATTCTGATCGTCGACGATGAGCGCGACATTTGCGACCTGGTCGCCGGCGTCATGGAGGACGAAGGCTATGAAGCGCGCACCGCGTCCGACAGCGACGCGGCGCTGGAAGCGATCCGCCAGCGGCGGCCGTCGCTGGCGCTGATCGACGTCTGGCTGCAGGGCTCGCGGCTCGACGGTCTGGGGCTGGTCGAGGCGATCAAGGCGTTCGACCCGACGCTGCCGATCATTGTCATTTCGGGGCATGGCGGGCTCGATACCGCGGTCGCGGCGATCCGCCGCGGTGCCTTCGACTTCATCGAAAAGCCGTTCGAGGCCGAGCGGCTGCTCCATCTTGTCGCGCGCGCGACCGAGAATGAGCGGTTGAAATTCGAATATGAGCAGCTTCGCGAAAAGGCGGGTCCCGCCGACGAACTGACCGGCACCAGCGCCGCGATCAACAATGTCCGCGCCACGCTGAAGCGCGTCGCCGGTACCGGCAGCCGGGTACTGATCACTGGCGCGCCGGGCGTCGGCAAGGAGGTCGCATCGCGCGTGCTCCATGGTTGGAGCGGCCGGCACAACGCGCCGTTCCGCGTCATCTCTTCGGCGCGAATGGATCCCGAGACGGTCGAGATCGAGCTCTTCGGTTCCGAATCCGACGACGGATCGATCCGCGTCGGCCTGCTCGAACAGGCGCATGGCGGCACATTGTTCCTCGACGAGGTCGCCGACATGCCGCTGACGACGCAGGGCAAGATTTTGCGCGTGCTGACCGACCAGAGTTTCACGCGCGTCGGCGGACGGACGATGATCCGCGTCGATGTCCGGATCATTTCGGGTTCGGCGCGAGACCTGATGGCCGAAATCGCCGAAAACAGGTTTCGAGAAGATCTTTATTATCGCCTGAACGTCGTGCCGGTACATATCCCGCCGCTGCGCGAGCGGCGCGACGATATTGCCAGCCTTTGCGACCATTTCGTTCGCCGCTACGCCGCCGACCGCCGTGTCCCGCCGCCGGAGATCAGCGCCGAAGCGATGGCCGCGCTGCAGGCGCACGACTGGCCGGGCAATGTCCGCGAGCTTCGCAACGTCATCGAACGCGTGATGATCCTGGCGCCGAGCGACCGGCTCGCACGGATCGACGCCGACATGCTGCCCGCCGAGCTGGTGCGCGGCGGCGCCGATATCCTGCCGAACAGCGAATCGATCACCGCGATTCCGCTCAAGGAAGCCCGCGAAAATTTCGAACGCGAGTATCTGCGCATCCAGATCAACCGGTTTTCAGGCAATATCTCGCGTACCGCAACCTTCATCGGGATGGAGCGTTCGGCCTTGCATCGCAAACTTAAGCTGCTCGGATTGACCGACAATAGCGACAACGAAGGGTAAGGGGCTTTGACGTAGACCTGCGGCGCGCTATGCCGCATATTGCGTGTGCGAAGAAGGTCAAAGATGCCGGCTGTGCCGACATCGCACCGCGGTTATACCGCCAAGAACAGGAGGCCAATGTGTCCGATAAGAATCAGAATCTCCAGGATCTTTTCCTCAACGCGCTGCGCCGCAGCAAGACTCCGGTCACGATGTTTCTCGTCAAGGGTGTCAAGTTGCAGGGAATCATCACCTGGTTCGACAATTTTTCGCTCCTTCTCCGCCGCGACGGCCAGTCGCAGCTCGTCTACAAGCACGCCATCTCGACGGTCATGCCCTCGCACGACTTCGACCTCTCGCTCCTCGGCGACAATCTGCGCGATGCGCCGGCCAGCAAGGGCAAGGCCCTGCAGGATGTTTTCCTGAACGCGGTGCGACGTTCGGACGAGTCGGTGACGATGTTCCTCGTCAACGGAGTGATGCTGCAGGGCGATATCGTCGCCTTCGACCTGTTCTGCATGCTGCTCGAGCGCGAGCGGCAGGTGCAACTCGTCTACAAGCACGCCATTTCGACGGTCCAGCCGAACGGGCCGATCAACCTGACCGACAGCGGCGAAGACGAAGCGGGCGACGCCTGATCGATCGCCCGAACGCTCCGATGAACGATGACATTGGCGAAGTGACGCGCGGCGCCGCAGCGCTGTTGGTCGTGCCCGAATGGCATGGCCAGCGGCTGTCGCGCGACCTCGATGCGCGCGTCGAGGAAGCAAAGGGGCTCGCCATCGCGATCGGGCTCGTCGTCGTCGCGGCGCATCCGATCCGGCTGCGCCAGACGCGCGCCGCCACCTTGCTCGGCGTCGGGCAGATCGACGCGATCAAACCCGACGTCGCGGCCCACGACGTCCAGGTCGTCATCGTCGACGCGGCGCTGACCGCGATCCAGCAGCGCAATCTCGAAACCGCGTTCGGGGCGAAGGTGATCGACCGGACCGGGCTGATCCTCGAAATCTTCGGCGAGCGTGCCGCAACCGCCGAAGGGCGGCTGCAGGTCGAACTCGCGCATCTCGACTATCAGGCGGGGCGGCTGGTGCGGAGCTGGACCCACCTTGAGCGCCAGCGCGGCGGCTTCGGCTTCCTCGGGGGCCCCGGCGAAACCCAGATCGAGGCCGACCGGCGGATGATCCGCGACCGCATGGCGCGCATCCGCCGCCAGCTCGAGGATGTGCGCCGCACGCGCCAGCTTCAGCGCGCGAAGCGCCAGCGCGCGCCATGGCCGGTAGTCGCGCTTGTCGGCTATACCAACGCCGGGAAATCGACCTTTTTCAACCGCTTGACCGGAAGTGACGTCATGGCGGAAGATATGTTGTTCGCGACGCTCGATCCGACGATGCGCGAGATCGGGTTGCCGGGGATCGACAAGGCGATCCTGTCCGACACCGTGGGCTTCGTGTCCGACCTGCCGACCCAGCTCGTCGCGGCGTTCCGCGCGACGCTGGAGGAAGTGACGACCGCCGACCTGATCGTCCACGTCCGCGACATCGTCCATCCCGACAGCGAGGCGCAATATGACGATGTCCGCGCGATCCTCGACTCGCTGGGCGTCAACGGCACGCTGGACGGGGAAGGGGGCGGCGATGCGCCCGACGCCATTCCGCAGATCGAAATCTGGAACAAGATCGATACCGCCGATCCCGAACGCCGCGCGGCGATCGCGGAAATGGCGGCGCGGCGGCCCGACGTCGCGCTCATCTCGGCCGTCACCGGCGAAGGCGTCGACGCCGCGCGTATCCTCATGGCGTCGCAATTGACCGCGCAGCACCAGACGCTGCGGATCTTCCTCGGCTTCGATCAGGGCGACGCGATGGCGTGGCTGCACGCGCGCGGCGAGGTGTTGAGCGACGAGGTGCAGGGCGAGGGGCATTTGCTCACGGTCCGGCTCGATCCCGCCGACCGGGCGCGTTTCGAGCGATTGTGGCCGGCCAGACCCGACGCTACGAGCGCTCCGACGCCTTGACGGCCTGCCAATGCGCTTCCTGCGCATCGAGCGACAGCCCCGCCAGGGTGCCGCCGGCGCGATCCTCCATGGCGGCAAAACGGCGCGCGAATTTGAGATTGGCATCGCGCAGCGCGCCTTCGGCATCGACGCCGAGCTTGCGCGCATAATTGACCACCGCGAACAGCAGGTCGCCAACCTCCTCGTGCCGTGCCGCATCGCTGTCCGCATCGGCGACCTCGGCCAGCTCCTCGGCAATCTTGTCGCGCGGCCCCTGGGTGTCGGGCCAATCGAAGCCGACCCGCACGGCACGCGCTTGCAGTTTCTGCGCGCGGAGCAGTGCCGGCAGCGACAACGCGACACCCGCCAGCGCGCCCTGCGGACCGTCCGCGGCGCGCTCCGCCGCCTTGATTTGCTCCCATTGCATCCGGACGTCATGGGCCTTGGTGTCGCCGAAGATGTGCGGATGGCGGCGCTCCATCTTGTCGCTGATCGCCGCCGCGACATCGTCGAACGTGAAGAGCCCGTCATCGGTCGCGATCTGGCTATGGAAGACGACCTGGAGCAGCAGGTCGCCAAGCTCGTCGCAGATCGCAGCGGGGTCGCCGCCGGCGATCGCGTCGGCAACCTCATAGGCTTCCTCGATCGTATAGGGCGCGATCGTCGAGAAATCCTGCGCCAGGTCCCATTCGCAACCGCCGTTGGGGTTACGCAATTGGCGCATGATGGCGAGCAAGCGATCGATGGGGGACAGGCTTGCGGTTTCGGCCATCTTATTATCCGATAATATATATTATGTTAAATTACGATATGCAGGCGAGAAGCGGCGAGCCCCCTCACGCCACGAGCTGCCAAGTCCGGATGACGAGGAACACGAGCGCGAAGATCGCGAGCCACGCCAACCCCATCTTGAGCCAGTCGGCGAGCTTGAGTTGGCGCGCGACGAGTGCGCTGATGACGAGCGTCAGCGCCATCGCGAACCACAACATGTCGGCGCCGGTTTCCATCGTCATAGCTGCACCTCCAGCCCGTCATAACCCGGCTCGACGCCCGGCGGCAACTCGGCCGCCAGATCGTCATAGTCCATCGTATTGTCCATATGCGTGATGATCGCCCGCGGGTTGCCGACTTTGGCGAGGCCTTCGAGCGACATTTGCAGATGCGGATGCGTCGGATGCGGATAGCGGCGCAGAGCGTCGATCACGAACAGATCGACGCCCTGGAAAAAGTCGACCATCTCGACGGTAAACTTCGAAAAATCCGTAGCATAGGCGATCCTGTGCGCACCGTCGCTGAAGATCAGCCCGGTCGCCTTGATCGGCCCGTGCGGCATTTCGATTGCCGACACCTCGATCGGCCCGATCGATTGATGATCCATCAGTTCGACCGGATCGACCGACGCCGGGTAGCCAGCATTGCCGGCAAAGGCATAGGTGAAGCGCCATTTCAATATGTCGAGGACATGGTCGCGGGCATAGGCGGGCACTGCCGACCGCCGCAAATGCATGATCTGCCGCAGGTCGTCGAGCCCATGGCAATGATCGGCATGCTCGTGCGTCCAGATGACCGCATCGACCTCACCGACCTCGGCGTCGAGCAATTGCAGCCGCATGTCGGGGCTGGTGTCGACGAGCAGCCGAAAGCCGCCGAGCGAGATCAGGATCGAGGCGCGGCTGCGCAAATTGCGCGGATTGTCCGGATCGCACTGCCCCCAATCGTTGCCGATCCGCGGCACGCCCGACGACGTCCCGCAACCAAGGATCCGAAGCTTCATGGCGCGTCTGACATCACGGCGCCGCCTTGTTGAAAAGCTTGTAGAAATTGGCGCTGGTCGTCGATGCCAGTTCGGCGCGATCGTCACCGCGCAAATCGGCGAGATAGGCCAGCGTATCGGCGACGAACGCAGGTTCGCCGGTCTTGCCGCGGTGCGGCACGGGGGCGAGGAAGGGCGAGTCGGTTTCGATCAGCAGCCGGTCCTGCGGCAGCCACTTCGCGGTCGCCTGGAGGTCGGTGGCATTTTTGAAGGTCACGATCCCCGAGATCGAGATATAGAGGCCGAGGTCGAGCGCTTTGCGCGCGAAATCGTCGCTGGCGGTGAAGCAGTGGATGACGCCGGGGAAGACCGCCCGGCCCATTTCCTCGCCGAGCAACGCCAGCGTATCGTCTTCGGCATCACGTGTATGGACGATGACCGGCAAACCGCTTTGCTGCGACGCGTGAATATGGCGGCGGAAACTGTCCCGCTGCCGCTGCCGGTCGCTCTTGTCGTAATAATAGTCGAGCCCGGTCTCGCCGATCCCGATCACGCGCGGATGCGCGGCGCGTTCGACGAGCTTGGCCGTATCGACGTCGGGATGCTGGTCGGCGTCGTGCGGATGGATGCCGACGCTCGCCCAGACATCGGGATTGGCTTCGGCTGCCGCGAGCACATCGTCCCATTCGCTTTCGCGCGTCGCAATGTTGAGCATCGCGGTGACGCCCTTTTCACGCGCACGCGCCAGCACGTCGCCCTGCTGCTCGGCAAGCCCCTTGTAATTGAGGTGGCAGTGCGAATCGACGAGCATTACGCCTCCCCTTCCCCCTCATCCTCTTCGGCAGGCAGTTCGAGGCGCGGGAAGATCGGGACGGGCTGGCCTACGGCGAAGCCGCTGGCGGCGAGTTTCGCGAACCAGTCGGTGTCGGCCAGCGCGGCGAAGTCGCGTGCGTCTTCGGCGATGCCCATCTGGTCGAGCAATTTGTCGGCGGCCGCCGGCACGACCGGACGGATCGCGATCGCGAGCGTCCGGACCACCTTGAACAAAGTCATCAGCACCGCGCGCATCCGCTCGGGGTCGGTCTTGCGCAGCGCCCAGGGCGCCTGCGCGTCGACATATTGGTTGCACGCGAAAACCGCGCGTAGCCAATCCTCAATACCGACCGAAAAGGCCAATTGCTCGAAGGCATGTGGCAGGCAATTGCGTGCCATTTCATTGACTTCGCCGAGCAGGTCGAGATCGTCCTGCGCCTGCGCATAGTCGGAGGAAAGAGCGCCATCCAAATTCTTGAAAATCATCGACAAGCTGCGCTGCGCCAAATTGCCGAAGCTGTTCGCCAGATCGGCATTGGCGGTGCGCACGATCGCCTCGGCCGAGTAGGTGCCGTCCTGCCCGAAGCTGACTTCGCGAAGCAGATAATAGCGCAGCGGGTCGACGCCGAATTGTTCGGCGAGCACCATTGGGTCGACGACATTGCCGAGCGATTTCGACATCTTCTCGCCGCGGTTGAGCAGGAAGCCGTGGCCGAACACCTGTTTGGGCAGCGGCAGGCCGGCGCTCATCAGGAAGGCCGGCCAGTAAACCGTATGAAAACGAACGATATCCTTGCCGATCATGTGGATATTCGCCGGCCAGAACTTGCCGAAATCGCTGGCGGGATCGGGATAGCCGAGGCCCGAGAGATAGGTGGTCAGCGCATCCACCCAGACATACATGACATGCCCCGGCGAGCCCGGCACCGGCACGCCCCAGTCGAAGCTGGTGCGTGAGACGCTGAGATCCTTGAGCCCGCCCTCGACGAAGCGCAGCACTTCGTTGCGGCGGCTTTCGGGACGGATGAAATCGGGCTGGTCGTTGTACAGCGCGAGCAACCTGTCCTGATAATTCGACAGTCGGAAGAACCAGCTCTCCTCGACCGTCCATTCGACCGGCGTGCCTTGCGGCGAGAGTTTGGTCTCCCCTTCCCCCTGCGTCAGTTCGCTCTCGTCGTAAAAGGCTTCGTCGCGGACCGAATACCAGCCCTCGTAGCGGTCGAGATAGAGATCGCCATTGGCCTCCATCGCCTTCCAGATCGCCTGCGACGCCGCATGGTGCGCGGTGTCGGAGGTGCGCATGAAATTGTCATAGCTGATATTCAGCCTGGCATACATCTCACGGAAATATCCCGACATTTCGTCTGCAAGATCGATCGTCGCGCGCCCCTGGTCGCGCGCCGTCTGGAACATCTTCAGCCCATGCTCGTCGGTGCCGGTGATCAGCCGCACGTCGCGGCCGCGGGCGCGCTGGAAGCGGGCCATGACGTCGGTGGCGATCGCTTCATAGGCATGGCCGATATGCGGGCGGCCGTTCGGATAGCTGATCGCGGTGGTGATATAAAAGGGGTCTGACATGCCCGCGCCTTAGCGGGTGCGGAGCAGGAGGGGAAGTATCCCGACGATTATCGCGCCGCCGCGACTTTCGGCGCGAGTTCGGCAAGGCAATTGCCGATCTCGAACCCGACCATCGCGCCGTCGTAGGAACCGCGGATGGCATCGCGCACAGTTCGCTGGATGCGGTCCCATTGCGCCAGCACCGGCGCGATCTCGGCCACCGGACGCTCGCGTGCCAGCCGCGCGAGCAACCCCGGAACGATGTCGATCACCAACTCGAGCCGGGCGCGGTTGCTGGTGCCCGAAACCTCACGCGCCAGCGCTTCGCGCAGGCGGTTTCCGGGATCGCCGCTCGCCGCAATGGCGAGCAATTTCTTCTCCATCGCCGCGACATCGCTGTCGATCAGGGCAATTGCCTTTCCGGGCACCCCGCCCGATGCCGCAACGATCGCGCGCACCTCCGCCATTTCGAGCATCGGGCGCAATTCGTGAAGCCACGATGTCATGACGTCATGTGCAACCGGTTGAAAACGAAGCATTCTGCACCGCGAACGGATCGTCGGCAGCAAGCGTCCGGGTGAGTGACTGATCAGCAGAAACAGCGTTCTTGCTGGCGGCTCCTCAAGCGTCTTGAGCAGGGCATTCGCGCCATCGGTCTCAAGGTCGTCGACCGCATCGACGATGATCACCCGCCACTCACCCAGCGACAGCGACAGGTGCAGGCGGCGAATGATGCCGCGCACCTGGTCGATCGTGATGTTGCGCGCGAGTTCCTTGCCCTTGTCCTTCGGCTGACGCGTCAGTGAAAGAATCTCCGGATGGTTGCCGGCGTCGACAAGGCGCGCTGCAGCGGTGTCGCCGGAGTCGTCGAGCGATACCGGCACGCCATCGCCGCCGCTCCCGTGGGTGACGAGGAAACGGGCCACCCGCTCGGCAAAGGCGCCCTTCCCCATCCCCTGCGGTCCCGCGAGCAACCACGCATGGTGGAGCCGCCCTGCGGCCCATGCCTCGACAAAGGCGCTTTCGGCATCCTGATGGCCGATCATGCCAGCCACTCCTGAAGGTCGGCGAGGATCGCCGCGGTCACCGCATCGGCAGGAGCATCGGCCTCGATCACCCGCCAGCGCGCAGGTTCGCTCGCCGCCATCTCGGCAAAGCGCGCAGCGAGGCGCGCCTGATAGTCGGCGGGCTTGCTGCCCATGCGGTCGGCGCCGCCCGCGTCACGCGCCGCCAGCCGCCGCGCAGCTTCATCGGCGCCGACGGTGAGCAGGAAGGTCCGGTCGGGGAGCAGCCCCTGCGAGCCGAAGCCGTGCAGCGTCATGATGTCGGCGTCGGTGATCCCGCCGCCGCCGCCCTGATAGGCGCGCGACGAATCGACGAAGCGGTCGCACAGCACCCACGCGCCGCGTTCGATCGCGGGCCGGATCGTCCGCGCGACATGATCGGCGCGCGCCGCGGCAAAAAGCAAGGCTTCGCTGCGGGCGTCCCAGCGGTCGTCGCTGCCTTCCATCAACAGGGCGCGGATCGCCTCGGCGCCCGTGCTGCCGCCGGGTTCGCGCGTCACGATGCTTTCGATGCCGCGTTCGGCCAGCGCCGCGGCGAGCGCGCGGATCTGAGTCGATTTCCCGACCCCCTCACCGCCTTCGAGGGTGATGAAACGCCCGCTCACCAGCCCGTCAGCCGGTAAAAGCCGGTGCGCGCCCGCGCCCACCAGCCGCCTTCGCCGACGTCGGCCGCCGCAAGCAGCGGCGTCGTCTGCGGCGGCAACCCGTCCGGAGTAACGACCAGATCGGCGATCGGCGTCCCGCGCACGACGGGCGCCGCGAGCGGTGAGCGGGTGCGCATCACTGCGCGATAACCGCCCGAATAGCCTTTCGGCACCGTCATCCGCACCGCCATGCCGGTTTCCGTCGCGACGACCGGCTTGGCGCCCTTGCCGACATCGATGCGGCCGACACTGGCACCCGCGGGAACCAGCTCACGGCCCTCCCATTGCTCGAAACCCCAGCTCATCAGCCGTTCGGCCTCGTCGCGGCGTGCCTTCTCGCTGCTCATCCCGGCAACGACCATGATCAGCCGCCGCCCGCCGCGCTTCGCCGAGCCAAGGAAGCAATAGCCGGCTTCGGCGGTGTGCCCGGTCTTGAGCCCGTCGGCACCCGCGAAACGGCCGAGGATTGGGTTGCGGTTCGGCTGGACGATCGGCTTGCCATCGGGCGAAGTGCCGTGCTGGAGCCGCGGCATCGAAAAATAGCGCGCATAGCCTTCGGGATGATCGCGGATCAGCCGGTCAGCAAGCGTGATCAGATCGGCGGCGCTCACCTTCGTCACCCCGCCGTCGGGCCAGCCATTCGGTGTCCCGAACTTGCTCGACGACATACCAATATTTGCCGCTATGACATTCATTCGTTTGACGAATGCTTCCTCGCTACCGTCGATCCCGACCGCCAGCACCGCCGCGGCGTCATTGCCCGAAACGGTGATCAGACCCTTGAGCAATTCGTCGACCGACACCTTCTCGCGCGGCCGCAGGAACATCGTCGATCCGCCGGTGCTGCCGTTCCACTTTTTCCACGTCGCTTCATCGACGGTGAATTGCTTGTCGCGCGACAATTCGCCCTTGCGGATCAGGTCGAGCACGACATAGGCGGTCATCACCTTCGCCATCGACGCGGGGGCAAAGCGCTTGTCGGCGCCGCGCGAGAAGAGGATCGCGCCCGAATCGAGATCCTTCAGCATCACGATCGGCGCCTGCGTAACGTAGAGCGGGCGGCTCACCGGCGCCGGAGGCGCCTTGCCGCCTGCCGAGGCAGCTGGCAACGCTGCGGCAACCGCCAGCGCGGCAAGCGCCGCAGCACCGCCCCTGATGATGATCGCCCGTCGCATCCGCCGGCGAGTCACCGGTCGCGAACGACCACTGCGTCGCGGAAACCCTTTGCCTTTGCCTTGCCGAGCGCGGCCTGCGCTTCGGCGTCGCTGGCGAACGGTCCCATACGGACCCGCCACAGATTGCCCGCCTTGACGACGCTGCCGCCGACCGACTTCGCGGCGGCGTTGGCGCGGCTCTGGCTGCTGAACGCGGCGACCTGCACAGCGTGGCTACCGCCCGCAGCGGACGGAGTCGGAGCGGGCTTGGCGACGGGTGTGGCAGGTGTAGCGGCAGGCTTTGCCGCTGGCTTCTTCGCGCCGGGGCCTTCGACGATGAAACGGTCGCCGCCTGCAGGCTGCGCCGGCGTCGGAGCTGTTGTCGTCGATGGCGTCGCCGTCGCGACATTGGCGGAAGCGCCCGCCGGAACCGGGATGCCCTTGAGCTTGCTGCGCAGGATCGTCAGCAGCGAGTCGGGTGTGGCGATCCGGTCGGGAACCGAGCCGCCTGCGCGCAACTGCGCCCTTTCGGCCGCGGGCGGATTGGTGCGGCGGACGCGGACGGCGGCGACGCCGCCGGTGAGGCCAAGCTGTTCGGCCGCGCCGCGCGACAGGTCGATCAGCCGGTCGTTCACCATCGGGCCGCGATCGTTGACGCGCACGAGGATGGTGCGCCCGGTATCGAGCGCGGTGACCTCGACATAACTCGGCAGCGGCAGCGTCTTGTGCGCCGCAGTGATCGCGGCGGGATCGAACGCTTCGCCGTTGGCGGTCGGGCGCCCGGCCAGTTCCTCGCCATACCAGCTCGCATAGCCGACATCGTCATAATCGGCGATATCGGCGGGCGTATAGGTGGTGCTGCCGATCGTGAAGGGCTCGCCGAGCTTGGCCGGTCCATCGACCCCGGCCGTCGCAGGCACCGGCCCCGCCGTGGGCCTGCTATCGCCCTTGCCTCCACCCAAATTGCCGCATCCGCTGAGCAGCAACGCCGCTCCTGCCATCAGGCCCCCGCCCCTAACGATCGATTTCATCCGCCAGCAACCCCACAGAAAGCGCGTAAAAGTTGGAACAATTATAGTCGAGTATCGCACGATAATTGCCCGTCAGCAAATAGGCGGTGTTGCCGGGGCCATCGGGTTCGAGCAACGTCGCCTGCACCTGCCCGTCGGGCCAGCGGCCGCTCGCGGTCTGGAAACCGTCGGCGCGCCATTCGGCCATGCTCCGCCAGCGGCTGTAACGCGCGAAAACGCGCGGGCAGCGCGTCGGCTGCAGCCGCGTCGCAAAGCGATTGCGGTCGAAACCGGCGGGCACGCGCACCGCGACACCCCACGGCTGCCCGGCGCGCCAGCCGGCGCGGCGCAGATAGGCCCCGATCGATTCGATCGCGTCGGCCTCGCTCGACCAGATGCGCGCAACGCCGTCGCCGTCACCGTCCTCGGCAACCGCCAGATAAACCGAGGGCAGGAATTGCGGATAACCGAACGCGCCCGCCCAGCTTCCTTTCAGCACGTTGCGCGGGACGCCCTTTTCGACCATTTCCAGCGTCGCGATAAATTCGGGTTCGAACAGGCTGCGGCGGCGGCCTTCATAGGCCAGCGTCGCCAGCGCCTCGGGCAGGTCGAAATTGCCCGTCACCTTGCCGTAAGCGGTCTCATGCCCGAAAATCGCGATCATGATGCTCGTCGGTACGCCGGTGCGCTGTTCGATCCGCGACAGCATCGGCAGCAGCCGGTCGTGAACCGCGCGCCCGCCGCCGATCCTCGCCGCATCGACATGCTTCGCCTTATAGGGCGCAAAGGCCGGGATCGGCGTGTTCGGATTGGGCGGTGCGCCAAGGTTGTCGCGATCGAGCGCCACGACACGGGGATTATAGACCAGCCCCGCGGTCACCCGGTCGAAGGTCGCGCGCGACACCCCGCGCGCCTGCGCCTTCGGCCACAGCGACTGGACATAGGTGGTAAATCCGGCATCGCTCCCCTGTGCGTGGAGCGGCGCCGATGCGGTGAGCGCCCAGGCCGACAGCATCGTGGCTGCCAGCTTGAAAACACGTCCGATTCTGAAACTGCTAGCGTGCATGACGTCCCCACCCATAGGCAATGTCTTGCACAGATGCGAGCGCCTTGACCACCCCGCGCCAAGACAAGCCGAGTCATTCGTGCGCCGGACCGATAACCCGGTTCGCTTGCCGCGTGCTCGAACGGTTCCGGCCCTTTCGGCGTGCGGATCGAGGTTATAAGAAGCATCGGCGTCATTCGAATTGCCGCTCGCCGGAACAGCGAGACGCTGTACCGAAGATTGCCGGAGAGGAACGGGAATTGCAGACAGCCGATTTTCTGATCGTGGGCGGCGGCATCGCTGGCGTATCGGCAGCCGCGCGGCTTGCCCCGCATGGACGGACCGTGCTGCTCGAAGCAGAGAGTGGCTTCGGCTATCATTCGAGCGGCCGCAGCGCGACCTATTATCATTTCGGCATCGGCAAATCGGTGGTGCGCGGCATGACCGCATTCAGCCGCGCGCATTTCGAAACCCCCAGCGCAAATGGCACCGCGCTGTCGCGCCCTTCCGCCGCGCTGTTCATCGCGCCGCCGGAGATGCTCGCGGGGCTCGACGCGCTTGAGGCGGAAATGCGGCCCTATAGCGACGGGCTCGAAAGGCTCGACGCTGACGCCGCGCGCGACATCGTGCCGGTACTCCGCTGCGGCGGCGACGGGATCGTCGCCGCGGTGCTCGATCGCACTGCCCGCCGCCTCGACAGCGAAATGCTGCAGCAGGATTATCGCGCCGCGATCAAGCGAGCAGGCGGTCAGTCGATCCCGGGTGCCCGCATCGTCGCGGTCGCGCGTGAAGGAACGAACTGGGTCGCGACCACCGCGGCCGGCGATCGCTTCTCGGCACCGATGCTCGTCAATGCGGCGGGCGCCTGGTGCGACGAGATCGCGCGCCTCGCGGGCATCGCTCCGCTCGGCCTTCAGCCATTGCGCCGGACGATCATCGCCTTCGACGCCCCGCCGGATCAGCAGATCGGCGACTGGCCCTTCACCAAGACCGCGGTCGATGATTTCTACATGCTACCCGAATCGGGTCGTCTGCTCGCCTGTCCCGTCGACGAAGTGCCGAGCGAGCCGACCGACGCCCAGCCGGAGGAATATGACATCGCCCTCGCCGCGGCGAAGACCGAACATTATACCTCGCTTGCGGTCCGGCGGATCAGTCACAGTTGGGCAGGACTGCGTACCTTCACGCGCGACCGCATTCCGGTCGCCGGCTTCGCGCCCGATGCGGAGGGATTTTTCTGGCTGGCCGGTCAGGGCGGATATGGCCTGCAAACCGCCCCCGCGATGGCCACCGCGACGGAATCGCTGATCACCGGCGGCAACTGGCCCGCCGGCTTGACGGACTGGGGCGTCGATCGGGCCGATCTTGCGGTCGAACGGCTCCAGATCACAGGACATTAGATCGACCATCCAAGCGCCGGGAAGCAATCAACGAGCAGCGAGCGCCCCACGCGGCGCCTCGCGGGCGGCGGCAACATTTATCGACTGCCAAGCGAAATAGGACTCTCGACAATCCGGCAGGCAGCAGAGTATCGGCCATATTTCACCGCCGAGGAGCAAGTCGCTGCCAAGGAGGTGTCCCGGCAGGTGCCCCACGCCATAACGGTTTCGCGGGCCGCAGCTTGGAATGAAGGGCGGTAACCCGCCGTGCGGACAGGTGGCCGAGTGGTTTAAGGCAGCGGTCTTGAAAACCGCCGTGGGTGCAAGCTCACCGTGGGTTCGAATCCCACCCTGTCCGCCACGCGCTTTCAGCTCGCATCATGAAGGATCATCCCCAGCGTATACCGCTCCCCGTCGCGGACTTCGCTGACGCCATGGCGTAGCTTGACGCGATAATATCCGCGCGTTCCCGCGCGCAGCGCCTCGTTGACCGCAAAGATCACCGCATCGCCCTGCCGCAACGGCACGACATGCGCGCGTGACTGCATGCGCGGGCGTTGTTCGGTCAGGACGAATTCCCCGCCGTCGAACTCGGTACCAGGCTGCGACAAGAGGATCGCGATCTGGAACGGGAAATGCACCGCGCCATACAGGTCCTGATGCAGGCAGTTGTAATCGCCCGCTGCATAGCGGAGCAGCAGCGGGGTCGGCCGTCGCTGCCCGGCGGCCTGGCAGATATCGATAAAGGCGGCGTGCTCCTCGGGAAAATGCGGCCCCTGACCCAGCGCGTCCGCCCAGCGGTTCGCGATCCCGGCCAGCGGCGGATAAAGCGCAGTACGGATCGCCCCGACGATATCGGGCAGCGGGTACCGATAATAGCGATAGGCGCCACGTCCGAAGCCGTGCCGCTGCATGACCACCGTGCTGCGATAGAGGTCGTCCCTATCATAGGCGCTGCGCAGGGCGGTGCAGCTTTCGGGCGTCAGCAGGCGCGGCACGATATGCCAGCCCTTCTCGCCAAGGTCGCTTGCCAGCGCCTCCACGTCCAGCGCCGCGGCGCGACCCTCGATGCTTTGCTTGTCGGTCATCGTCATAATCATCGGCAAATCCGCGCCTTCCTGCGAGTTTCGCGCTGGTCTTTGCCCGCGAATGGCGTCAGGACACCCCGTTTCTTGCGCCCGAACACCGGCGTCGATGCACCCGCCAAAGATTTTTCCAAGGCTAGGGCGAACCGCCTCCGTCTTGTGATTGTCCCGGGAGGACATCCCGATCGCGATCACAAGAGGAACCCAATGCGCAAGATCCTGCTAGCGTCCACCTGCCTGGCGGCGGTGTCGGCCACCCCCGCCCTCGCCGAAACCACCATCACCACCGCGACCACCGCACCCGTCCGCACCTCGACGGTCAAGTCGGGCACCCCCGACGATATGAAGATTACCTCGGCCGGATCGGTGAAGCCGACCAGCGGCACCGCGGTGACGATCGACAGCAATCACAAGGTGGTGAACGAAGGCACGATCCAGATCACCAATTCGGACAATGCGCGGGGCATCTTCGCCAATGCCGGCACCGTCGGTTCGATCACCAATAGCGCGTCGGGCAAGATCATCATCGACGAAAGCTATGCGCCGACCGACATCGACAAGGACGGCGACATCGACGGCCCCTTTGCGGTCGGCAGCAATCGCGTCGGCATCGCGACCGGCGGCGCCTTCACCGGCAATATCGTCAATTCGGGCACGATCACGATCGAGGGCAATGATTCGGCGGGTATCCGCCTCGGCGGCCCGCTGACCGGCAATTTCACCAACGACGGCACCATCTCGGTCCTCGGCGACCGTGCGCTCGGCGTCGGACTTCAGGACGTCACCGGCAACGTCCGCCTCGCGGGCACGATCAGCGCGCAGGGGCTCGACGCCGTCGCGGCACGGCTTTCCGGCGACATCACCGGCGCGCTCGTCGTCCAGGGCACCGTCGTCGCAACCGGCTATCGCACCACGACCGCTCCCGCGGACCCGTCGAAGCTCGACGCCGACGACCTGCTGATCGGCGGCCCGGCGCTGTCGATCGAAGGCGATGTGACGGGCGGCATCGTCCTCGCCGTACCGCCAAAGGACAATAACAAGGACGACAAGGACGAGGACAAGGACGGTATCGAGGACGCAAAGGAAGGCTCGGCGGCGGTCAGTTCGTTCGGCTCGGCGCCGGCGCTGCGCATCGGCGCCGCGAACCGCGACGTCACCATCGGCGCGGTCAATGGCACCGGCACCGGTTTCGGCCTGATCATCGACGGTTCGGTGCAGGGCAACGGGCTGTACGCGGGCAAGGCAGGCAATGCGATCCAGATCGGCGGCATGGGCGGCAACGTCACCATCGCCGGCGGCATCGGCATCGGCGGCACCGTCACAGCGAATTCAAAGGATGTTGCGGCAACCGGCATCCGCATGGGCAGCGGCTCGACTACCCCCGAAATCCGCGTCGCCGGCAAGGTCGAGGCGACGAGCGGCGGCAACAGCGCCAATGCGATCGCGACCGGCATCCTCGTCGAAGCGGGCAGCGATGTCGCCCTGATCCGCAACAGCGGCACGATCGCGGCGAAGACCGGCGGCGACAACGGCACCGCGCGCGCCATCGTCGATCTGTCGGGCAACGTCGATACGGTCGAGAACAGCGGCGCGATCAGCGCCAGCGGCGCGGCGGCAGCGTCGGGCCGGAATATCGCGATCGACCTGTCGGCGAATACCGGCGGCGCGACGGTCAAGCAGACCGCGGTCGCATCGGGCGTCACCGCGCCGAGCATCGTCGGCGACGTGCGCTTCGGCGGCGGCAACGATGTGTTCGACATCGCCGATGGCTCGGTCAAGGGCGACACCTTCTTCGGGGCAGGCACCAACCGCCTCGCATTGTCGGGCGACGGGACCTATGACGGCACCGCCCGCTTCGGCAGCGGCGCCGACGCCATGACGCTCGCCGGGACCTCGAAATTCAGCGGTACCGCCGATTTCGGCGGCGGCGCCGACACGCTGAGCATCGGCGGCACCTCGATCTTCTCGGGTCGCCTGCAAAATTCGGGCGGGCTGGCGGTCAGCGTCAGCGGCGGCGCGTTCGACGTCGTCGGCGCGGCGACCATCTCGTCGCTGTCGATCACCGACAAGGGTGTGCTGGGCGTGACGCTCGACACTGGCAGCACCGGCACCGCGTTGCAGGTTACCGGCAACGCCAGCTTCGGCGCCGAATCGACGCTGGCGCTCAAACTGTCGAGCATCGAGAATGCCGAGGGCGAGCATATCGTCCTGACCGCAGGCTCGCTGACCGGCGCCAGCAATCTGACGACGTCGCAGACGTTGCTGCCGTTCCTCTACAAGGGCACGCTGACCTCGAACGCGACGCAGCTCATCGTCGACGTCTCGCGCAAGAGCACGACCGAGCTTGGCCTCAATCGTTCCGAAGCGAGCGCGTTCAACGCGGTGATCGACGCACTCGGCGGCGACGAAGACATCGAGGATGTGTTCCTCGACATCGTCGACGGCGGCCAGTTCCGCAACCAGTTGCAGCAGATGCTTCCCGAACATGAAGGCGGCGTCTTCGAAACCGTCACCTCGGGCTCGCGCGCGCTGTCGCGCTACCTGCAGGACCCGAACGCACCGTTCCAGGACGAAGGCAAATGGGGATATTGGGTCAACCAGGCTGTCTGGGGCACCTCGAAGAGCCTCGGTAACACCTCGAGCTACGATGTCAGCGGCTGGGGCATTTCGATGGGTGCGGAGATCGAGAGCGATGTCGGCAACTTCGGCGCGTCGATCGCTTACCTCAAGGGCAAGGACGGCAACGGCAGCAACGACAATGAAGTCAGCACCAGCCAGTTCGAAGGCGCGCTGCACTGGCGCCTGCGCTCGGACCACCTGATGGCGAATGCCCGCATTTCGGGGGCGCCGATCAAAATGAAGGGCACGCGCATTTTCCGCGCCGAAGCCGGGGCCGAGGACATCGAAAAGACGATCCGCGGCAAGTGGGACGGCACGCTTTGGTCCGCCTCGGGTTCGGTCGCCTATGACGCGGTCACGAACGGCGGCTTCTCGATCCGCCCGGTCGTCGCGGTCGATTATTACAAGCTGACCGAGAAGGGCTATCAGGAAACCGGCGGCGGCGACTCGCTCGACCTCAAGGTCCTCGGCCGCGACAGCGACGAACTGGCCGTGTCGGGCACCGTCGCCGTCGGCTTCGACTTCGGCGGCCGCGACGAATATGACGGCTGGACGCGCTTCGAAATCGAGGGCGGCCGCCGTCAGATCGTCGGGGGTTCGCTCGGCGCGACCACCGCGTCGTTCAAGGACGGCACCCCCTTCACTCTCGTCCCCGACGACCGCACCAGCGGCTGGGTGGGCCGCCTGCGCGGCATCGCCGGCAACTCGGCGTTCCAGGTCGGGGGCGAGTTCTCCGCGGAAGAACAGCAGAGCCATATGGGCTGGTCTGTCCGCGCCAGCTTGCGGGTCGGTCTCTAACAGCCCCCCGGGGCCGACCTTGCCGCAAGGGGGAAGCACCCTCCCACTCCCGCTTCCCCCTTGCTACGGCACCAGCAGAATGAAGAAACCGATGTTCGCATATGCCGCCCCCTTCCCGTCCAGCCTCCCGCCACCGGCGGGTGCGCCCCGGCGTGCGCCGCGGTTGCACGGCTGGGCGATGGCGTTATATGACGGGATCATCAGGGGGCCGGGCGGCGCGCGGGTGCGCGGCGCCGAACAGCGACAAACGGCATTCCAGACAAAGCGATCGATGACAGAGGCGACTGAACGAACCGACGCCGGACAAGGCATCGAAGGCGTATTGCTCGCCAACCGGGATCGGATCGTCCGTTTCCTGATGGTTCGCGGCGCCGGCGACGCCGCCGAGGACCTGTTCCAGGACCTGTGGATGCGCCTCACCGACCGCAGTACGGGACCGATTTCCGACCCGCTCTCCTATGTGATGCGCGCCGCGAACAATCTGATGCTCGACCGCTATCGCTCGGCACAGCGCAGCGAGCTTCGCGACAAGGCATGGGGTGAAAGCGCTGCGATGCCGAAGCCCTCCGCCGAAGCACTGCTCATCTCGCGCGAACAGCTTCTGCTCGTCGAACAGGCGATCGCGGCGACCGGTGAACGTCCGGCCGCTATTTTCCGCCGGTTCCGGATCGACGGGATCAGCCAGCGCGACATCGCCGGCGAAATGGGCGTCAGCCTCAGCACCGTCGAAGCCGATTTGCGCAAGGTCTACGCCATGCTGGCCGATCTCCGGAGGCAGTTCGATGCCGGCTGACCCCCGCACCCTCGCCGAAACGCGCGCTATCGACTGGCTGATCCGTCAGCGCGATCCCGCGTTCGCCGACTGGGACGTCTTTGCCGACTGGCTCGCCGAAGACCCCGGGCATTCGGCGGTCTATGACGCGATGGCGAGCCTCGACCTCGACCTCGACGCCCTGCCGAAAAGTGCGCCCGAGCCGGCCAAGCCGGGGGTCGTCATCATCCCGCACGACGCCCCGCGCCGTCCGTCGCGCCGCGCCTGGTTCGGCGGCGCGATCGCCGCCGCACTCGTCGGCGCCGTCAGCCTGTCGAGCCTCGGCCTGTTCGGTGACGCGAACCGGATCGAAACTGCGGCGGGCGAACATCGCACAATCGCTCTCGCCGACGGCTCGCGGATCGAGATCAATGGCGCCTCGGTGGTCGAACTCGACAAGGAGCGCCCGCGCTTTGCCCGGCTCGCCTCGGGTGAGGCGATGTTCCATGTCGTCCACCGCGACGGCGACCCGTTCGTCGTCGAGGCGGGCGCGTCGAAGATCGTCGACCTCGGCACGGCCTTCAACGTCGTGCGGCGAAATCGCGCCACCTCGGTCGCGGTCTCCGAAGGGATCGTCGTCTACAATCCCGGCAAGGACAATGTTCGCATGAACGCGGGCAAGGCGATCGAAGCGCACGACGACGACAAGTCGCCGCCTGCGATTCGCGATGTCGATGTCGGCAGCGTCGGCGGCTGGCGCACCGGCCTGCTCGTCTACAATGGCACGCCGCTCGCCATCGTCGCTGAAGACCTGAAACGTACCGCCGGTCTCGACATTTCGGTCGCGCCCGAGGCCGCCGACGTGTCGTTCCGCGGCGCCCTGATCGTCGACAAAAATCGCGCCCGTACCGTCGCCGACCTCGCCGCGCTATCGGGAACGAAAGCGTCGCGGCAGGGCGACGGGTGGACCTTGACCCGCTGAAGATGACGCGCGCCCTGCCCCTTCTGATTGCAGCCGCACTGGCAAGCGTCCCGGCGCAGGCGCGTGCGGCCGAGGAGCGCGCATTCGATGTGCCGAGCGGCAGTCTTTCGGGCTCGCTGCCGATCCTCAGCCGGCAGGCCGGGGTCAGCATCAGCGTCGCCGATGCCAAGCTCTGGCAATCCACGGTCAAACCCGTGCGCGGGCGGATGAGCGTCGAAAAGGCGATCAAGCGGATGCTCGCCGGTTCGGACGCGCGCATCGTCCGGGTGAGCGCGACGAGTTGGCGGATCGAGCGCCGCCCCCCACCGCCGAAGGTCGCGCGCCGCGCCACGTCGCCGCCGCGTGCCCCGCCGCCACCGAGGGCGCGGGCGCCCGACAATCTCGTCGCCGGGCCCGACGACGAGATCATCGTCACCGCCTCGAAAACCGACATTCCCTACGCAAATTATGCGGGCGTCGCCACCGTTCTCGATGGCGACGATTTGGCGTTCGGCGGCGAGCGCGGAATGGATTCGATCCTGTCGCGTATGGCCACCGTATCCTCGACCCATCTCGGTTCGGGGCGAAACAAGCTGTTCATCCGCGGCATCGCCGATTCGAGCTTCACCGGCCCGACGCAGGCGACGGTCGGCCAGTATCTCGGCGATATCCGCCTCAGCTATAATGCGCCCGATCCCGACCTTCGCCTCTACGACATCCAGAATGTCGAAATCCTCGAAGGACCGCAGGGTACGCTCTACGGCGCGGGCTCGCTCGGCGGCATCATCCGCGTCGTCCCTACCCCGCCCAATTCCGACCGTCAGACGGTGCAGGCGATCGCGGGCGTCTCGCTGACCCAGCACGGCGACCCGGGCGGCGACCTTGGCGCCATCGCCAACGTGCCCTTGGGCGACAACGGGCATGCGCTGCGCCTCGTCGGCTATATGCTTAGCGACGGCGGCTACATCGACAATCCGCTGCGCGGCCAGAATGACGTCAACCGCGTCAACGTCTATGGCGGACGCGGCACGCTGCGGCTCGATCTCGGCGACGACTGGACCGTCGACCTCGGCGGCGTCTATCAATCGATCATCTCCGAAGATGCGCAATATGCCGATCGCGATGCACCGCCGCTGATCCGCAACTCGATGGTCGAGCAGAATGCCAAGGCACGCTACGGCCTCGGCACCCTCGTCGTGATGAAGGACTGGGACGGGCTGCATTTCCGCTCGTCGAACGCCTACGTCAATCACCGCCTGTTCGAACGCTTCGACGCAACCGCCCCGGACAATCCGCCGCGCATTCTCGACCAGCATAATGACACGCGCATGTTCGTCAGCGAAACGCGCCTGTCGCGCCCCTTCCACAATGGCTTCGGCTGGGTCGTCGGCGCCAGCTTCCTCGACAACCGCACCCGCCAGAACCGCGAGGTCGGCGATGCGTTCACCCTGACCCCGCTGACCGGCGTCACCAACCGCATCACCGAATTCACGGGCTATGCCGAGGCGACGGTCGAGGTCGTGCCGCACGTCATTGCCTCGGGCGGCCTGCGGCTGTCCCACGCAAGGCTCGGCGGCAGCGGCGAGGATGTGCCGTTCGACGTCGCCTATGCCGGGCGCGAAGTCACTGCGCACCGGAACGAAACCGACCTCCTGCCATCGGCGTCGTTGCTCGCATCGCCGTTCGCCAATGTCACCCTCTATGTCCGTTATCAGGAAGGTTTCCGTCCCGGCGGGCTGGCGGTCGACAGCCAGTTCGTCCGCCGCTTCCGCAATGATCAGGTACGGACGTGGGAAGCGGGCGTGCGCTTCGGCGAAAAGGGACGGACGCCCTTCGACGCCAGCATCGCGGTCTCGCGCAGCCGCTGGCGCGATATCCAGGCCGATTTCATCGACGCCAACGGCTTCCCCACCACCGCGAATATCGGTGACGGGCGGATCACCAGCATCACCGGCGCCTTCGCGGTGCGGCCGACGCCGGCGCTGTCGTTCGAGCTGGGCGCCGTTTATAACCACAGCCGCGTTTCCGAACTGTTCGACGCCGAACTGCGCGCCATTGCGATGCGCGCGGCCGCCATGGATGGGCAGGTCGGCGTGACGATCCCGCAAGCGACGCTGCTCGCCCGGCTGGGGCAGATCCCGAACGTCGCCCGCTACGCCGTGCGCGGCTCTTTCAACTATGCGGCGCCGATGGGCGACGAAGATTTCCGGCTCAACGGCTGGGCCAATTATGTCGGTCCGTCGCGCCTCGGGATCGGCCCGATCCTCGGCGAAGGCCAAGGCAAATATCTCGATACCGGCCTTGCCGCGCGGATCGGCGACGAACGGCGCGGATTGTCGCTGACGCTGACCAACCTGTTCGATGCCCGCGGCAACCGTTTCGCGCTCGGTACGCCTTTTGTCGAAGGCAGCGCCGGCTTCCTCACGCCGCTGCGCCCGCGCACGCTGCGGCTGGCGATCGATATCGCTTATTGATGGCGGCTATGGGGTGGGGAGCGGTTCCATATTCGTCGCCCCCGCGCAGGCGGGGGCCGCTGGCAACCTCGCGCTAGGCCTATAGCGGCCCCCGCCTGCGCGGGGGCGACGGTTATTTAGCTGGTGTCCTCTACCGGTCGCCGCCCTAATCAGTCCGCCAGCACGATCCGTTCGTACCGACCCAAATGATGATCGGCGCTGCCGAACTGCCCTTCGATCATCGTCGCGCGCTTGAAATAATGGCCGATCGCCAGTTCCTGCGTGATGCCGATGCCGCCGTGCGTCTGGATCGCGTTCTGGCCGACGAAATTCGCGCCGCGCGCGACCTTCGCCTTGCACGCCGACACCGCCGCCATGCGCTCGTTCGCGGGCAGGTCCAGCTTCAGCGTCCCCATGATCGTCATCGAGCGCGCCTGTTCGACTTCCATGAACATGTCGACCATGCGGTGCTGCAGCACCTGGAACTTCGCGATCGGCACGCCGAACTGCTTGCGCTGCTGCGTATATTCCAATGTGCCTTCGTGCAGCTTCTGCATCACGCCGGTCGCCTCGGCGCACACCGCGACGGTCGCCTCGTCGACGATCTGTTCGATCAGGGGCAGACCGGCTCCCTCGGCACCGAGCAGCGCATCGCCGGGGATCGCGACATTCTCGAAATAGATTTCCGACGCGCGGCTGCCGTCGACGGTCGGATAGTCGCGGCGGACGATGCCCGGCAGCTTCGCGTCGATCAGGAACAGCGATACGCCGTCAGGGTCACGCTGCCCGCCGCCGGTGCGTGCGGTGACGAGCAGGTGGCTCGCCCACAGCGCGGCATAGACGACGCTCTTATGGCCGTTCAGCACATAGCCGGCGCCGTCCTTCTTCGCCGCTGTCTTGAGATTGGCAAGGTCGTAGCGGCCCTGCGGCTCGGCATAAGCGAAAGCGACAATCGCATTGCCCGCGATGATCTCCGGGATCATCGCCTCGGCCTGTGCGCCGCCGACCGCCTTCAGCGCGCCGCCGGCGATGACCACGGTCGGCAGATAGGGTTCGATGCCGAGCACCTTGCCCAGTTCCTCCATGACGATCGCATTTTCCAGCGCGCCGCCGCCAAGCCCGCCATGCTCCTCCGCAAAGGCGGCACCGAGCATGCCGAGTTCCTGCGCCAGCGCGGTCCAGATCGCCGGATCGCGCCCGCTGTCGGTCGCGATGAACTTCTGACGCGTCTCGAAATCATAGGTGTCGGCAAGGAAGCGCGACAGCGTGTCGCGGATCATGTCCTGCGTTTCGGTGTAGGTGAAATCCATTGTCGTTATCTCTTTCTATGTTCCCCGGCGAAAGCCGGGGCCCATTGCCGCAAACGGCCCTCAAGGCCGACGGAGACCCCGGATCAGTTCCGGTGCGGTTTTGCGATCACAATCCCAAAACCATCTTCGCGATGATGTTGCGCTGGATTTCGTTCGACCCGCCATAGATCGTCGTCTTGCGCATGTTGAAATAGGTCGGCGCCGCGCGATGGGCATAATCGGGCCCGATCGGATGCTCGTTATCGCCTTCTCCGAAGCCGCGAAAATAGGGCGCGCCATAATGGCCGACGGCTTCCAGCGTCAGTTCGGTCAGTCGCTGCTGGATTTCCGAACCCTTGATCTTGAGCAGGCTCGATTCCGGCCCCGGCCCCTTGCCCGCATTCGGACCGGCTAGGCTGCGCAGCTCGGTAAATTCCAGCGCGGTCAGGTCGATTTCCAGTTCGGCGAGCTTGCGCTTGAAAAAGGCGTTGGCGATCAGCGGCTGGTCGCCGTCGAGCTCGGTCCGCGCGATCGCCTTCACCTTCTCGATCCCGCGCTTCGACGCGGCGACGCCGGCGATGCCGGTGCGTTCGTGCGCGAGCAGGAATTTGGCGCAGGTCCAGCCCTTATTTTCTTCATAGACGCGCTGCGACTGCGGCACGCGGACATCCTCGAGCCACACTTCGTTGACTTCATGCTCGCCGCCCAGCGTGATGATCGGGCGCACCGTGATGCCGGGCGATTTCATGTCGATCAAAAGGAAGCTGATGCCTTCCTGCTGCTTCGCTTCCTTGTCGGTGCGGACGAGGAAAAAGCCCCAGTCGGCGTGCTGCGCCAGCGTCGTCCATGTCTTCTGCCCGTTGACGATATAATCGTCGCCATCCTTGACTGCCGCGGTGCGCAGGCTGGCAAGGTCGGACCCCGATCCGGGCTCCGAATAGCCCTGACACCACCAATCCTCACCCGACAGGATGCGCGGCAGGAAATGCGCCTTCTGTTCGGGGGTACCGAAGGTGTAGATGACGGGCCCGACCATCGCGAGGCCGAAGGGCATCAGGCGGATACAGTCGGCGCGCGCGGTTTCCTCCGACCAGATGAAACGCTGCGTCGGGGTCCAGCCGGTGCCGCCATATTCGACCGGCCAGGCGGGGGCGATCCAGCCCTTCTTGTACAGGATCTTGTGCCAGGCGAGGAAATCCTCCTTGGACATCTCCTCGCCTTCGTCCTGCTTGTCGCGCAGTTCGGCGGGGTAATTCTCGGCGATGAAGTCGCGCACTTCCTTCTGGAATGCGAGGTCTTCGGGGCTGAACTCCATGTCCATGACGATTCTCCCTTGGGCAATGCCGCCCTTATATTATCGGTTCACGCTTACGTAAAGGTAAGTTGTCTTTCGCAACGCGATGCGTGACACCTTCAACAACTTCCGCCGCATGTCCAGCGGTCGCACGCAATTGCACCCCGCCGCCCGGGGGCGGCAGGGGCTATGGAGCGCGATAAGATAGTCCTAGCCGGCGCTGTACCGCGTCACGAGCACAACCGCACCCTCGCTGGCATAGGCGCCGCGAACCTCGGCGATCGACAGCATGACGTCGATCGCGATCCCGTCGCGGGTGACGATCTGCGAGGCGATGCGTACCGGCTCGCCGCTGCGGAATACGCTCTCGATCGCGTCCGAAAAGGCGGCGCGATGTCTGACGGCGAGCAACGCCGAAAAACGCACCCGCCGGATCGCCGCGGCATCGACCCCGACCAAGGTCGTCAACGCCTCGTTCGCGGTATCGACGGTCTCGCGCACCGAGAGCCGGGCATGACCGACACTGCCGTCGATATCGATCACGGTCGCCAGCGCCTGCCGCAGGTGGGTCGCGGCAATATCGTCCATCGCCTCGCTGACATCGCGCAGCACGATTGCGCCGCCGACAGGCAGCGGCACCAGATCGATATGCAACCATTGGCGCGGACGCAGGAGGCCCGGCATATCGCCCGAAAAGCGCTCGCGATGATCGAGCAGGCGGATGATGCGCTGGAACAACAGGCTTCCGCCGAGCTCCGGCAGCGCTGCGCCGAGTTCCGCTCCGATCAGGTCCGCCGCCGCGCGTTCTATCATGTCGCTCGCGGCCGGGTTGACCGACAGGATGCGCCACTGGCGATCGATGACGATCGCGCCGTCGGGGATCGCTTCGATCAGGAGAGCCAATGAGTCCTGCAGTGCGTTGGTCGACGCCCTCCCCGCGTCGCTTTCGCCGTCGAGGCGCCGATAGTCGTCGAGCGAGATCAGCACATGCGCATCCTTGCCATGGTGCGTTACCACCACCGGCTTTCGCGCCGCCTGCATCCGCCAGTTCGCGAAACCGCGGATGAACTCCGCCGCCGACACTCTTTGGGGTTCACGCGCTGTTGCCACATCGGCCTCCTCGAAGGCGATACTAACCCACTCTGTTCATCTTGTGTTCGCGTTTGCGCCGGAAGGGATGCAACAGCGTCTGTTCTATGAGGGTATGCGGCGCCGGGGACCGCATTCCGAGATTCTTCAGTCCGATCTGGCGCCACTGCGCTAATCAAACCAGCTTGGCCTTGCCGCAGCGCAGCGCATTGACGCGCGCGTCGGCTTCGCCGACATGGACGCCGAGTACCCCGGTAATGTCGGCAATCAGCGTGTCGAGCACCGGCGCGGCGAGGCCCACGGTATCACCGACCAATGACGTGAGCGCCTTGGCATTGAGCCCCAGCCCGAGGATGTTCACCCGCAGGTCCATGCGGTCGGAGAGCGATTTGGCGGCCCCGGCGACCAGCCCGGTGCTCTCGACCGTCTTCATCTTCCCCGCATCGATCTCGGTGCGCGAAAAGCCCAGCGGCTTTTCGGCAAGGTCCGACAGCACCAGTTCGGCCTCGCCATCAACGCTCGCCAGCGGGAGGCGCAGCAGCCGCGCCGGCTGCGGATCGAGTTGCCGTTGCATGTTCTGGAAATCGGCGCTGGCGACCGTGCCGATCGCCAGCGTCGCCGGGGTGGTGGTCACCGCAAGCGAGACAGACCCATTCCCCGCGCCCTGACACTGGATGTCCGAAATGCGCGCCGACGCCGACCCGAGCTCGGCCAGCACCGGAATCTGCACCGCGGCGAGCGGCGTCGACACCTTGGCGTCGAGCTTGAACCGCACCTGCGCTGTGCGCACCACGACGTCGTTGGTATCGGTGACCGCGATCAGCGGCGAATGCGCGGGCGGCTCGCCGATCATCAGCGCCAGATCGACCCCCGACCCGCCGGGCAGGCTGCTCGCCAGCGATAGGTCGAGTTGCCGGTTGGCATTGCCGAGCAGCAGCATCGCGCGCGCGAGGTCGAGCGCGTTGACCTTCACCGGATTGGCAGCATCGATGCGAATGCTCGACGAGCGTGGCCCGAGGTCGATCGCTCGCGAAGGAACCAGCGCGCGCGGCAACGCCTTCGAGGCGAGATGCTCGAGCGCGGTCGCCACCTGCCCGTCCGACGCCTGCGCCAGCGCCGACAGCACCTGCGGCGTCGTCACCTGCGTGTCGAGCGTCTGGCCAAAGGTCAGCACGTCGGCGCCGATCTCGGTCCGCAGCGCGTCGGAAAAGGCAAGCAAGTCGATATCGGCGCTCGCCAGCGCATTATAGTCCATCACCGACAAATTGACCTGGCTGCCCGTCAGCGCCGACAGCAGCGCATTGGGCACGCCGCCGTGCACCGCGGCCACCCGCGAGCCCAGCGAGAAGGCGGCATAGCCGCGCCGCGCGCCGGTTGCGGTCGCGCTGATCATGCTTTCGCTGCGACCGGTCAGGAAGCGGCCGAAGAATAGCGGGCGATTTCGGGTCAGCGTCACCCGCACCGCATTGGGCGAGCCGCCGCCCGCGACGAACCGCCTCTCGGCCTCGACCGCTGCGTCGGGAGTATAGGTGCCGCTGGTCAGCGCTGCGACGGTGATCGTGCACGCACAGCTTGCTGCAATGATCCGCTGTGCAGCAGCCCGCTCTTCACCCGGCCGTGCAGCGGCAGCCATTGCCGCGGCGTCGGCGATCCCCTGCAGCTTGCGGCGGTCGAGATAGAGCGAGCCGACATCGACCGCGAGCGCGGCCGAACCGATCAGCATCGTCAGCCCCAGCGCCGACATGATGCTGATCCCCGCGCGGCGGTTGCGGACGAGGATGGACAGGAACGAGAACAAGGTCATGGCGTCACTCCACCGGCAGTTCAAAGGTCGCGTCGGCGCGGATGACGTTGCCGGGCACGGGAACGATCGACGTGCGCAGGAAGCTGTCTGCCGGGACGGTGTAGGTCACGCCGACCGTAATCGCATCACTCGTTTCGGAGACGGCGATGGTTCGCTTGTCGGGTGTGATCTGCCGTGCGCCTTGCAGGCTGCGATCGACCGCCCGGGCGGCGATGGCGCGGCGATCGGCGGCATCGAGCCCGACGATCGCGGCGCGCGCGCCGTCGTTCGCAGCCTGCTGCACGCTGTGCGCGAGCAGGAAATATTGCCCATAGACGAGGATGCCCATCAGCAATGCGAGGAAGAGCGGCAGGACGAGCGCCATCTCGATCATCGCCGCGCCGCGGTCATGCCGCACCAGCGCTTGGCGGACTTCGGCGAATGGGCGGGTCAACCGCGAAAGGAAAACCGGATCTGTCATGCGGCCCAGGATGAGCCCACATGATGAAAGCCGGGTCGCCTCGCGGCGACACCGGTTTTTCGCATTTTACGCAAAATCGGCAGGCGACGAACCGGTCAGCACAGCAGGCCGAAGAGGCGGAAAACTGCCTCTTTCCTCAAAACCTCCGCGACATCCCGTCGAAATCTTAACGCCGACCGGACGACCGCTTCTGCAAATACCGCATTTCGGAAGATGAGATGCCTATTCGGCCGCAGGCTCCGGCGCCAGTTTGTCCTGCGTCCGCAAATCGAAATCCGACGCGTCATGACGCTCGTGGAGCTGGCTGGCCGGATCGCCCGTCACGCGATTGACCATTCGCCCGCGCTTGACCGCCGGGCGCGCCGCAATCTGGTCGGTCCAGCGCTGGACATGCTTGTAATCCTGCACCTGCAGGAACTCGCCGGCGTCATAGACCAGACCCTTCACGAGCGCACCGTACCAGGGCCAGACCGCCATGTCGGCGATCGTATAGTCCGTCCCGCCCAGATATTCGCTCTCCGCAAGGCGCCGGTCGAGCACGTCCAGCTGCCGCTTCACTTCCATCGCATAGCGGTTGATCGGATACTCCTGCTTGGTCGGGGCATAGGCGTAAAAATGACCGAACCCGCCACCGAGAAAGGGCGTGCTTCCCATCTGCCACATCAGCCACGACAAGGTTTCGGCGCGCTTCGCCGTTTCGGTCGGCAGGAACGCTCCGAATTTTTCGGCCAGATAGATCAGGATCGCGCCCGATTCAAAGACACGGATCGGCTCGGAACCGCTGCGGTCGACCAACGCAGGAATCTTGCTGTTCGGATTGGCACCGACGAAGCCGCTCGAAAACTGGTCGCCGTCGCCGATATTGATCAGCCACGCGTCATATTCGGCGCCGCTGTGGCCCGCGGCGAGTAATTCTTCGAGCATCACGGTCACCTTGACGCCATTCGGCGTGCCGAGCGAATAGAGCTGAAGCGGATGCTTGCCGACCGGCAGATCCTTGTCGTGCGTCGGTCCAGCGATCGGGCGGTTGATATTGGCAAAGCGCCCGCCGCTTTCCTTTTCCCAGGTCCAGATGCTGGGCGGCACATATTCATTCTGCTCGGTCATCGCGGACTCCATCGTTCAATTTCGTACTGACCGGTACTTAAACATGACCGCCTGCGACGTCCACCGCCAATGGCTCAAATAATCCTATCCCGTCGCAAAGCCGAAATGGCTTCGGGATCGTATCCCAGCTCCGCGAGGATCGCCTCGCCATGCTCGCCGACACGCGGCGCAGGAGAAAGCTCGGCCTTGGCGCTTGCAGACAGCGTGATCGGCGTCCGCACGATCGGCGCCGTGCCTTTGGCTCCCGGATACTCCATCGGCTCGACAAGCCGGGCCGCGGCGACCTGCGGTTCCGCCAGCGCTTCCGATGGCCGTAGCACCGGCCCGGCGGGAACGCGCGCCGCGCCGAGTTCGGCGATCGCGTCGTCGGTCGTCCGCGCGGCGCACCACTCCGCCATCAGCGCGCTCAATTCGGCGCCGTGTTCGCCGCGCGCGATGTCGGATCCAAAACGCGGATCGTCGGCAAGTTCGGGCCGTCCGATCAGCGCGGCCCAGCGCGCGAAGATCGGGTTGCCGACCACCTGCGTCATCACCCAGCCGTCGCGCGTCGCGAAAATATCGGTCGGCGCCGAACTGAAGGCGCGGCTGCCCATCATGCCGCGGTCGATGCCATTGAGGGCATGGTCGATCGTCAGCCCGTTCGAGATGGCGAGCGCGGAGCCGAGCAACGATCCGCTCACCCGCTGCCCCCCGCCCGTCCGTTCGCGCTCGCGAAGTGCGAGCATCACCCCGAAGGCGCAGTGGAGCGCGGTCGTGAAGTCGACATAATTGACCTGTGCGCGCGTGGGCGCGCCGTCCGAACCGCCGAGATACACCGCGCCCGACATCGCCTGTCCCACCGCATCGAAGCCGACCCGTTGCGCGAGCGGCCCCTCGCTGCCGAACGCCGAAGCGGTAACGAGGATGATCGCGGGATTGAGCGCCGAGAGCGTCGGATAGTCGAGCCCCAGCTTTTCGAGCGCGTCGTCGGGCATGTTCGCCACCACGACATCGGCGGTGCGGACCAGCCGCCGCACGACCTCGCGTCCCGCCTCGCTGCCAGGCTTCAACCCCAGGCTGCGCTTGTTGCGGTTCATCTGGAGGAACATCGCCCCCGACCCGTCGTCGGCGACCGGAACCGAATAGCGATCCTCGTTGCCCTCCGGCGCCTCGATCCGGATGACGTCGGCGCCATAATCGGCGAGCAGCGCGGCGCAATAGGGCCCGGCGATATAACGCCCGAAATCGATGACACGAATTCCCGTCAAAGGCACGCCTTGGCTCTCCCCGAATTCCGCCAGGCAAGCGGCGATCGCGATCCGCCGCCCGTCGACCCTGCCAGTTCTTCGTCGAAGACTGTCACTTGCAAGTCCGGACTTCAACCATATGGTCGCCCGATAATTTCGACAGGGGATATTATATGACGCGTTTCACCCTCGCCGTTCTGGCGACTCTGGCCTGCTCGACCTCGGCATTCGCACAACAGGCCGCGCCCGCGGCTGCCGCGGCTGCCGCGGCTGCCGCGGCTGATGCAAAGGCGGAAAAGTGGGACGTCAACGCGCCGCCGGGCATGACGACGCGCAAGGTTCCGATCGCCGTCGACGAAGGGAGCTGGATGAATGTCGACGTCGCCCCCGACGGCCGCACCGTCGCGTTCGACTTGCTCGGCGACATCTATACCATGCCCATCGAGGGCGGCACGCCGACGCGGATCGCCGCAGGACTGGCTTATGAACACCAGCCGCGCTTCTCGCCCGACGGCCGCCGCATCGCTTTCGTCTCCGACGCCGGCGGCGGCGACAATATCTGGGTCATGAACCGCGACGGAAGCGATCGCCGCCAGCTCAGCAAGGAGGATTTCCGCCTCCTCAACCAGCCGGGCTGGAGTCCCGACGGCCAGTTCATCGTCGCCAAGAAGCATTTCACGACCGGGCGTTCGCTCGGGACCGGCGAGATATGGATGTATCATGTCTCGGGCGGCGCCGGCGTGCCCTTGGTCAAACGAGTGAGCGAAAAGCATCAGAAGGAGCTCGGCGAACCGGTCTTCGCGGCCGACGGCAAGGGCATCTATTACACGCGCAACGTCACGCCGGGACCGATCTTCGAATATGCGCAGGACAGCAACACCGATCTCTTCCACATCGAACGTTATGATCTGAACGACGGCGAGGTCACGACGGCCGCATCGGGGGCCGGCGGCGCGGTCCGCCCGACACCTTCGCCAGACGGCAAGCGCCTCGCCTTCGTTCGCCGCGAAGGCATGGATTCAAAGCTTTATGTCAAGGACCTCGCTTCGGGCATCGAGCGCAAGGTTTACGATGCGCTCGATCAGGATGTGCAGGAAACCTGGGCGGTTACCGGCGTCTACCCGAATATGGCATGGACCCCCGACAGCAGCGACATCGTCTTCTGGGCCGGCGGCAAGCTGCGCCGCGTGAGCGGCAATGGCGGTGAAGCGCGCATCATCCCCTTCAGCATCAACGACGATCGCGTGATCGTCGACGCAACGCATCCCGCGGTCGAAGTCGCACCCGACAGTTTCGCGACGAAGATGCCGCGCTGGGCCGAAGTGTCGCCCGACGGACGACAGGTCGTGTTCGAAACGCTCGGCAAATTGTGGGTCAAGCCCGCGACCGGCGGCACCGCGCGGCGGCTGACTACGGCAAAAGACGGCGCATTCGAAATGTGGCCGAGCTGGTCGCGCGACAGCCGCTCGGTCGTCTTCGTCCGCTGGACCGACACCGGGCTTGGCGAAGTGCACGTCGTCGGTGCAGGCGGTGGCGCCTCGCGCAAGATCACGGCTGCCCCCGGCCATTATGCCGAACCGCGCTTCTCGCCCGACGGCCAGACGATCGTCTTCGAGCGCCGGGCCGGCGGCAACCTGACCTCGGAGCGCTGGGGCGACAATCCCGGCATCTATCGCGTCGCGGCTTCGGGAGGCACACCCGATCGCATCAGCGACAATGGCGCCAAACCCCAGTTCGGTGCGGACAACGACCGTGTCTTCATGATCGTCGTTGCCGACGGCAAAAGCCAGCTCGTCAGCACCGACCTCAGCGGCCAGGACAAACGCGTCCACGCCAATGGCGAACTGGTCAGCGATTACGAGATTTCCCCCGATGGCCGCACGCTGGCTTTCCGGGAGAATTTCGACGCCTATGTCACACCGCTGATGCCGGGCGGGCAGGACGTCTCGCTGGGGACCAAGAGCGGCGCCCTTCCCGTTACCCGCGTCAGCGGCAGCGGTGCCGATTATATCCACTGGTCGAACGGCGGTAGCCGTCTCCACTGGACGCGCGGTCCGACATTGTTCAGCGCCGACCTTGCCAGCTTCTTCGCCAATGCCCCGACCGACGCCAAGGCAGCGAAGTTCACGCCGCCTACCGATGGCGTATCGTTGTCGATGACACAGGCGGCATCGAAGCATCGCGGGACTGTCGTCATCCGCGGCGCAAAAATCCTCACCATGGCCGGCAAGGATGGCGGCGTCATCGAGAATGGCGTGATCGATATCGAAGGCGACCGGATCGTCTTCGTCGGTCCCGCCGACGCGGCGAGAAGGCCGTTGCCCGCCGATGCCGTGGTCATCGATGCCACCGGCAAGACGATCGTCCCCGGCTTCGTCGACGGGCACGCGCACGGCCCGCATGGCGACGACGAACTGGTGCCGCAACAGAACTGGTCCGAACTCGTCAATCTCGCGATGGGCACGACGACCAGCCACAACCCGTCGTCGCGCGCCGCCGAAATCTTCGTCTCGTCCGAAATGCAGCGTGCCGGGCTGATTCTGGCTCCCCGCATTTTTTCGACCGGCGAGGTCATCTATGGCGCGAAATCGCTGACCGGCTATTCGGAGATCAACAGCTACGACGACGCGCTCGCGCATGTTCGGCGGCTGAAGGCGCAAGGGGCGTACAGCGTCAAGAATTACAACCAGCCGCGCCGCGAACAGCGCCAGATGGTCGTGCGTGCCGCGCAGGCCGAAGGGATCACCGTCGTGCCCGAAGGCGGCTCGCTCTACACGCAGGACGTGACGCTGATCCAGGACGGCAACTCGACCGTCGAGCATAACGTCCCGCTCCACACCTTCTACAAGGACCTGGTGCAGCTCTGGGGCCAGACGCAGGTCGATTATACGCCGACGCTCGTCGTTACCTATGGCGGGCCCGCGGGCGATCCCTATTGGCGCGCGCATACCAATGTCTGGGAACAGCCGATCCTCGCGCGGCATATCCCGCCGACGATCCTCGCCGCCGACAACAAGCGCCGCGTCATCGCGCCCGAGGGCGATTATGTCGACGACGATTCGGCGCGTGAAGCCGCCAAGATTGCCGCCACCGGTCGCAACGTGTCGATCGGCGCCCACGGCCAGCAGGCCGGCGTGGGCGCGCACTGGGAGATATGGTCCTTCGTCCGCGGCGGTTGGAGCAACATCGATGCGTTGCGCGCCGCGACGATCATGCCCGCAACCGCGCTCGGCTACGCGAAGGATGTCGGATCGCTCGAGGCGGGCAAGCTCGCCGACCTGCTGATCCTCGACGCCGACCCGACGGAAAACATCCGCAATACCGAACAGATCCACCGTGTGATGTTGGGCGGACGGCTTTACGATCCGCTGACGATGAACGAGGCGGAGACAGGCAGCCGCAAGCGCGAGCCCTATTGGTGGGAGGCCGACAAGCCCTGATTCCCCCTAAATTCGGCAACCCGCCGCGATTTTGTGACGAGAGGGTTGCAAGTCGCGCGGGGCGCCGCTAGGGGCGTCTGCCTCAGCGAGGAGAGTTGGCTGAGTGGTCGAAAGCGTCGCACTCGAAATGCGAAGTGCCGGCAACGGTACCGAGGGTTCGAATCCCTCACTCTCCTCCATTTTACCTTGAAATCGACCAGCGGCGGACAGCCGCCCCGGACTTTGCCGGGACGGCTGGCGCGCGTCAGCCCCTGACGCTGAGCAGCGAAGGCGCGGTCAGTGCCCCGACGACCGCGCCGACGATCAGGAACAGCACGATCGCAACGACGACGACGACCACCGTATAGCCGAGCGCCTTTTCCTGCGGCACCTTCATCAGCACCGGCAGGCCAAGGTAGAGAAGGTAGAGCCCGTACAGCGCGAACAGCGCCCCGACCAGCGCCAGCGCGGGAAGCAGCCCGAAAATGCCGCCGACCCAGCCCGCGGTCGCCGAATAGGCGGCGACCTTGAGCGCCTGAACCTGATCCTTTTGTCCGCCGAAATTCGGCGCGAGCCCGTCGATGACGAGCGCGAGGATGAAGACCGTCGCGAAGGTCAGGCCATAGGACAGTATCGCGGAAACCAGCGCACTTCCGATCGGCGGGTGATAGGTGATCCCGAACGCGGTAAATCCGAAGACCTGTCCGCCGATGAACTGCGCAATGGGGCCGATCGCGGCGAGCACAACCACATAGGGCACAAAGATGGACTGGGTGGTGGCAGGCTCCGCGGCGATGACCGGCCAGGTCTCTTTCGGCTTCAGAATGATATCCTTCGCCCGCTGGACGATGCCCGAAGCCGGGCTGGAGCTATTGGGTGGTAGGTCGGCCATAATGCGTCTCCCCTGATGATGGCGGCCCGCAACCTCATCCGGAAATGCGAAGCCGCAGGAGCATTTAGCCTGAACGGCCGTTACTTCTGTAACCTCGATCACAGCCCGATTCGGCAAACCGCAGCGCCGGTGAATTTAACGGACTTGAAACAGGCGTAAACCGCCATAGATTGTTCCTATGACGCCCGAATCCTCTTCCGAACTTCCCAAAGCGGTTACCGCGCCGCTGATCGAACGCGCGCGCTTTGCGCCGGGCGATATCGTGCGTCACCGCATGTTCGATTTCCGCGGCGTCGTGTTCGACATCGATCCGGTCTTCGCGAACAGCGACGAATGGTATGAAGCGATCCCCGAGGCGATCCGCCCCGCGAAGGAACAACCCTATTACCACTTGCTCGCCGAGAGCGAGGATTCCTCCTACATTGCCTATGTCAGCCAGCAGAATCTGGTCGCCGACGGCGATGGCGGACCGATCGACCATCCGCAGATCGACGCGATGTTCGACGGGCTCGAACGCGGGCGGTACCGCATCCGGGCGATCCATCGCCACTGATCGGCAAGATCAGGCTTTCAGTTTCCAGCCCGACGCGAGCAGGCGATAGGTCAGGACGCCGAGCACGATGTTGACCGCGACCAGCGCCAGCGCCGCGGTGAGGACCGCGTTGGCGATCGTGGAATCGACGGTACCGATGAAGCCGTAGCGAAAACCCATGATCGCATAATAGACCGGGTTGCCGTGCGCGATCGACTGGAACCAGGGCGCCAGCCGGTCGACCGAATAAAAGGTCCCCGACAGCAGCGCGAGCGGGGTAACGACGAAATTGGTCACCGCCGCCGCATGGTCGAACTTCTCAGCCCATACCGACGTAATCAGACCGAGAAAGCCGAGCATTGCGGCACCAAGCACTCCGAACAGCGCGACCGCCCACAAATGGTCGGGGATCACATGGACGCCGGGCCACAGCAGCATCGCCAGCCACAGCGCCAGCCCGACGAGGATCGCGCGGGTGATCGCGGCGCCGATCAGCGCGATGATCAGCTCGCCGACCGCAAGCGGCGGCATCAGATAATCGACGATCGTCCCCTGGATCTTGCCGACGAGCAGCGAAAAGCTCGAATTGGCGAAGCTGTTCTGCAGCATCGCCATCATGATCAGCCCCGGCGCGATGAAATCGGCGAAGGGCACCCCGATGACCGTGCGCCCGGCGCCGCCCAGCGCGACAGTGAAAATGACGAGGAACAAAAGGGTGGTAATCGCCGGAGCCCAGATAGTTTGTAGCTGGACCTTGAAAAACCGCCGCACCTCCTTGACATATAGGGCCTGCATGCCCGGAACGTTCAGGGTGTGGATATGCGGGACGCCCGGTTCGGCGAAAGCCGGAACCGCGGCGAAATCGCCCGAGTCGGAGTGCGAAATTTGGGGCTGGTCGTTCATGGCGTTCTCGCCTATCGCCTCCCCGATCCTACCGCAAGCTGGGCCGTGACGGAGCCGATCCCCGAAGCCGGATCGCCGAACAGCCCGCGGCGTGGAATGATGAGGAATTGAACATGTCATGGACCGATGAGCGCATCGAAAGCCTGCGCAACATGTGGGAAAAGGGCCTGACGGCCAGCCAGATCGCCGACGAACTCGGCGGCGTGAGCCGCAATGCGGTGATCGGCAAGGCGCATCGCCTCGGCCTCAAATCGCGGCCTTCGCCCGTGAAAGCGACCGAAAAGGTCGCCAAGGCTCCCAAGCCTGCCGCTCCCAAGCCGGCAGCGCCGCCCCCCGCTCCGCGTGCGGCAGCGCCTGTCGCGCCGCGACCGGTCGTTCCGGCGCGCCCCGAACCCAAGCCCGCGGTCGACGCCGCCGAGGTCCCCGCCGATGCCGACGCACCGCGGAAGCCCGACGCCCCGCGTATCGTCTCGATCGGCCCCGGCGGCTTCATCCGCCAGGGCCCTGGTGATCAGCAGGCGCCGATCCCGCCCGCACCGCCGCGCCGCCTGGTGCCCGCGAAGCCGAGCCCGGAGATTGCCGACAAGACGAGCCTGCTCGATCTCAACGACCGCATCTGCCGCTGGCCGATGGGGCATCCGGGCGAGCCCGATTTCCACTTCTGTGGTCAGGCAGTGAACCCGGGCTTCCCCTATTGCGTCGAGCATTGCGGCCGCGCCTATCAGGCGCAGCTACCGCGCGGCACGCGCCGCCCGCCCCCGCCCCCGCCGTTCGGCGGACCGCGCGTCCGGTGAAGCCCTTCGGGCAGGAGTTCGAATTTGCGCGCATGCTCGGCTTTCAGATGGTCGAGCGTGGCGACGGGCGCTGCACGATGGCGATCGATATCGAGCCCAAGCGCCATTTCAGCCCGCAGGGCGCGGCGCATGGCGGCGTCGCCTATTCGCTGGCCGATACGGCGATGGGCGGTGCGCTCACCAGCATGCTCGGCGACGACCAGTGGTGCGCGACGCTCGAAATCAAGTTCAACTATCATGTCCGCGTCGGCGAAGGCCGCCTGACCTGCGAAGCCGAGGTCCTGCACCGCGGCAAGCGCATCGCCAATGTCGACGCGCGCCTTTATCAGGAAGGCCGTCTGGTCAGCAGCGCAAACGGCAATTTCGCGATCTTCGCGGCGCCGGCCGCCGCATAGGGAAAGGCGCCGGATCTTGCGATCCGACGCCTCCTTCCCGCTCCCAAGAGGTCAGAAGCGGAAGCTCACGGTTCCCCGGATGCTGTGCGTCCGGAAATGCGGATCGCTGCGCTGGATATCGGTGCCGCCCGCTTCGATCAGGAAGGGGTTGGTCGCCGGGGCGGTGCCCGGGCCGACATTCACCGTGTAATCCTTGTCCTTCACGTCGGTGTAAAGATACTCGAGGCCAAGCCCGATGTTGTTCGTGACCATGATCTCCGCACCGCCGCCGGCCGAATAGCCCCAGGCGTTGGTCTTGCCATTGTCGGCAAAGCTGTTCGCGGTGTTGGTCGTCACGAACTTGTTGTCGAGCCGCGCATATGCACCGCCGCCGGTGACATAGAAAAGCGCGCCGCCGCCGGGCGTATAACCCGCACGCAGGCGGGCACCCGCCTGATAGTCGGCCTCACGGCTCATCGTGTAGGCCGCCGGAGTGGTCGAAAAGCCCGATACGCTGTCGCGGGCTTCGCTGCGGCCGCCTTCGAGGACCGCACCGACGACGAAATTACCCATGCGGCGATCATAGCCGACGCGCGCGAAATATTCGGGACCGTCCTTGTCGTTGCGGCAGCCCTGATTGGCGGTGCCGGTAGCGGCGCCGTTACAGAAGCCCGGCGAGAAGGCATTCGCGCCGCCCGAGGTGTTCACGGTGTCACCGTAAGTACCGTCGAGATCATTGTCGAAGACCAGCGTTTCGCGGCGGTCGTTGCCCTGGACGGTGTAGCCGCCACCGAGGGCGATATAGGGTCCGTTGAAGTCCTGCGAGGTGTCGCGGCCGCCGCCAGTTGTGTCTTGTGCCACGGCGGGAACGGCCAGCGCGCTGACCGCCGCAGCGGCGAGGAGAGAAGCGAATTTCATTGTTATTACTCCACTTTTTGGTGACTTTGCAGTCGGGGGCCAAACCCTCCCCGCCAATCCAAAGTTCCCCGCGAACCCGGAAATGCGATGAACCGAGCCCGACGCGAGATATGCCCGAGGCCTTGAAAACCGCGCTTGCCAGCGGCCTTTCCCGCCCCCTATAGCCAGCATATGAGTCACGATTTGTTCGACAGCTCCGCCCCCGCAACCGACAGCTACAACGCCTCGCAGATCGAGGTGCTCGAAGGGCTCGAACCCGTTCGCCGACGGCCCGGCATGTATATCGGCGGCACCGACGAACGCGCGCTGCACCACCTCGCCGCCGAGGTGATCGACAACAGCATGGACGAGGCGGTCGCGGGCCATGCCAACCGGATCGAGGTGACGCTCGATGTCGGCAACCGCCTGACCATCGTCGACAACGGCCGCGGCATGCCGGTCGACCCGCATCCGAAATTCCCGGGCAAGTCGGCGCTCGAAGTGATCCTGACCATGCTCCATTCGGGCGGCAAGTTCGAAGGCAAGGCCTATGCGACGTCGGGCGGTCTGCACGGCGTCGGGGTCAGCGTCGTCAACGCACTGTCGACCGACACCGAGATCGAAGTCGCGCGCGGCAAGCAGCTTTACCGTCAGCGCTTCTCGCGCGGTACGCCGCTCGCGCCGCTGGAAGAGCTCGGGCCGACGCCCAACCGCCGTGGCACCAGCGTTTCCTTCGTTCCCGATCCCGAAATCTTCGGCGAGCATGGCCGCTTCAAGCCGCAGCGCCTCTATCGCATGGCGCGGTCGAAGGCCTATCTGTTCGCGGGCGTCGAAATCCGCTGGAAATGCGCCCCCGAGCTGATCGGCGACGACACGCCTGCCGAGGCGGTGTTCCAGTTCCCCGGCGGGCTTGCCGACCACCTCAAGGAACAGATTGGCACCCGCGAATGCGCGACCGCCGAACCCTTCGTCGGACGGCAGGATTTCCCCGGCGATCAGGGCCGCGCCGAATGGGCGATCGCTTGGCCTTTATGGTCGGACGGATCATATAGCTGGTATTGCAACACCATCCCGACGCCTGCCGGCGGCACCCATGAAGCCGGGCTGCGCGCCGCGCTGACCAAGGGCCTGCGGGCATTCGGCGAACTCATCGGCCAGAAAAAGGCGGCGCAGATCACCGCCGAGGATGTCTTCAACGGCGGCGAGATGATGCTGTCGGTGTTCATCCGCGACCCGCAGTTCCAGAGCCAGACCAAGGACCGGCTGTCGAGCCCCGAGGCAGCGCGCTTTACCGAAAATGCGGTGCGCGACCATTTCGACCATTTTCTGTCGGACAATATGGATCGCGGCCGCGCGCTGCTTGGCCTGATCCTCGAACGGATGGACGAGCGCCTCAAGCGCAAGGCCGAACGCGAGGTCAAGCGCAAGACCGCGACGAGCGCACGCAAGCTCCGCCTCCCCGGAAAGCTCACCGACTGTGCGAACAACGGCCCCGAAGGCACGGAATTGTTTATCGTCGAAGGCGACAGCGCCGGCGGCAGCGCCAAGCAGGCGCGCGACCGCAAGACGCAGGCAATCCTGCCGATCCGCGGCAAGATTTTGAACGTCGCCAGCGCCAGTGCGGACAAGATCCGCGCCAATCAGGAAATCGCCGATCTCGCGCTCGCACTCGGCTGCGGCATGCGCAAGGATTGCGACGCCGACCGGCTGCGCTACGAAAAGATCGTGATCATGACCGATGCCGACGTCGACGGCGCGCATATCGCGACTTTGCTCATGACCTTCTTCTTTCAGGAAATGCCCGACATCGTCCGCAACGGTAATGTCTATCTGGCGCAGCCCCCGCTCTATCGGCTGACCGCGGGCAGCACCTCGGCCTATGCGCGCGATGACGAGCATCGCGCCGAGCTCGAGGCGACGCTGTTCAAGGGCAAGAAAGTCGAGGTCGGCCGTTTCAAGGGCTTGGGAGAAATGAACCCCAACCAGTTGAAAGAAACGACGATGGACCCGGCGACACGCTCGATGCTTCGCGTCACGCTGCCGCAGGAATACGAGGAACGCCATCTCGTCAAGGATCTGGTCGACCGGCTGATGGGCAAGCATCCCGAGCATCGCTTCCAGTTCATCCAGGCCAATGCGGCGAGCCTCGACGAAGCGGCGATCGACGCCTGAGGAGGGCCTGTCTATGCACAACCGGTGGCACGGCCTGATCGCAGCGACGTTATGTGCCGCCAGCGTTCCCCTGCCCGCGGTCGCCCAAGCGCCCGAAACCCGAACGGCCCAAGCCACGTCATTCGACCGGCGCGCAGGCGAACTCGTCGACCTCCTCAATGGCAAGATCGCCTTCGCCGACTATTTTGCACCGTCTTTCCAGCAGGCCATTCCCGAAACGCAGTTCAAGACGATGACCGCCAGCCTGATCGCTCAATATGGCCGCGCGGTCGCCGTCGAGCGCGCGACATCGAAGGACGGCCGGTCGGGAACGCTGCAATTGCGCTTCGAAAAAGGCATCGGCAGCGTGACGCTCGACGTCGGCGCCGATGCCGACGAGCGCGTCATCGGCCTGCGCCTCACCGGGTTCCAGATGGCCGACGACAGCTATGATCGCGTCGCGGCCGAACTCGCCGCCTTGCCGGGCAACACAGGTTTCCTCGTCGCCGAACTCGATGGCGCGGCCATTCGCCCGCTCGCGATGGCAAATAGCGACAAGCAATTCGCCGTCGGATCGACCTTCAAACTCTATGTCCTCGACGAACTCGCGGCGCAGATCGCCGCGGGCGAACGCAAATGGAGCGATGTCGCACCGCTGTCGCACCTGAGCTTTTCCTCGGCCGGCACCGCGAACTGGCCAAAAGACACGCCGGTCACCCTCCAGACGCTCGCCAACTGGATGATCTCGGTCAGCGACAATGGCGCGACCGATACGCTGATCCACCTTCTCGGCCGCGAACGCATCGAGGCACGGATGCGCGCCGCGGGGCACAGCGACCCGTCGCGCAACATCCCCTTCCTGACCACGGTCGAGGCGTTTGCCCTCAAGGGCAATAATTTCGGCGATCTTCGCCCCGCCTTCGTCGCTGGCGACGACAAGGCGCAACGGGGGCTGATCGAGGCGAACCGCGACCGGCTGGTCCTCGCCAACGTCGACGGAGTCAGCTTCATCGACGGCCCGCGCTTCATCGACAGCCTCGAATGGTTCGCCAGCCCGAACGATATCGCACGCGCCTTTATCGGCCTGCGAGCGCGTCGCTCGACGACGCTGATGTCGGCGCTCGCCATCAACAATGGCGTCGGCCCCGCCGCCGGGGAACCGTGGCGCTATCTCGGTTACAAGGGCGGCTCGGAGAATGGCGTGCTGTCGATGAGCCTGCTCGGCGAGCGCAAGGCCGATGGCAAATGGTTCGTCGTGACGGCGAGCTGGAACGATCCGAAGGCCAACCTCGACACGGAGAAGATGGTCGGCCTCGTCACGCGGCTGCTGGCGCTCGCCGCGAAATAGGCGTCAGGCGGTCAGCGCCGCCACCAGCGCCTTGACCTTCGCCTGCCGCCACTGCGGCGTTGGCGCAACCAGCCAATAGCCGCGTTTGACCGCAAAGGGTTCCTGCACCAGCCGCACCCGGCCCGCCGCGATATCCGCCTCGGCGAGCATCGCCGGGACATTCGCCTGCCCCAGCCCGTTCGCCGCAGCATCGATCGCCAGCCCGGCATCGCCGAGCCGCAGCGCCGGCTCGCCATCCTCCACCGGGCACCCGGGCCATGCGATGCGCGTGTCGCTACCGCTGCCGGGGCCTGCGACCGTCACCATCATCGCATCGGCCAGCGGCACGCCCTCATGGTCGCCCGCACCGTCGGTCCAGAAAATCGCGAGGTCGAGGTTCGCTTCGGTGAAGTCGATCCCGGCGTCGGCAGAAACCAGGGTAAAGCGCACGTCGGGCGCCTGCTGGCTGTAGCGGGCCAGCCGCGGCGCCAGCCATTTGGCGGTCAGGTCGCGCGGCGCGGCGATCGTCAGCGACTGCGAAGACTGCCCCGCCTGCATCGCGCGCACCGATTCCTCGAACTGCAAAAAGCCCTGGCGCAGCGCATCGAGCCCGGCGTTCGCTTCTCCCGTCAGTTCCAGCCCTTTCGGGGTCCGCCGGAACAGCACTACCCCGAGCATATCCTCAAGGGCGCGAATCTGCTGGCCGACCGCAGCAGGCGTCACCGCCAGTTCGTCGGCAGCGCGCGTGAAGCTCAGGTGCCGGGCAGCGGCATCGAAAACGCGAAGCGCGTTGAGCGGCAGGTGGGTACGCTTCATGACGCGGTCGCAGGCGCCACGAGCGGGAAATGCGGAATGGCGACCAGCATTTCCGAACCGTCACCCATTTCCATCATATAGCTTCCCACCATCGATCCTTCGGGCGTCGGCAGCGGACAGCCCGAGACATAGTCGAACGCGCCGCCCGGCGCGATCAGCGGCTGTTCACCGACGACGCCTTCGCCCTCGACTTCGCTGATCTGGCCGCGCCCGTCGCTGATCCGCCAGTGCCGCGTCAACAGTTGCACCGCCACGTCGCCGTGATTTTCGACCCGGACATGATAAGCCCAGAACCAGCGTCCCAACGCCGGGTGCGACTGTTCGGGCAGGTAGCTGACCGACACGCGGACGGTGATCGACCCCGTGGTCGCGGCAAATGGGAAGAAGGAGTCGATCATCACCGCGCCAAAGTCGCCTAAAGCCCGACCTTGGTCAATGCCTGCTCCAGATCGGCGATGACGTCGCGCGGATCCTCGAGCCCGATATTGATCCGCAGCATGCCCTCGACGACCCCCATGTCGGCGCGCGCCTCGGCGCTGACGCCATAATGGGTCGTCGACGCCGGATGGCAGCAGAGGCTGCGCGAATCGCCGATATTGTTGCTGATGTCGACGAGTTCGAGCGCGTTGAGGAACATCATCGCCTGCTCGCGGCCACCATCGAGGATGAAGGAGAAGATCGGCCCGCAGGCTTCCATCTGGCTTTTCGCCAGATTGTGCTGCGGATGGCTGGCCAGCCCCGGATGCAGCATCCGCGCGACACGGCCTTCGATCGCTTTCCCGACCGCGAGCGCATTTTCGGACTGACGCCGTGCGCGGAGGTCTAACGTTTCGAGCCCCTTGAGCACCACCCACGCATTGAACGGCGACAGGTTCGGTCCGGTGTTGCGCTGAAACGGCAGCAGCACGTCGTTGATGAACTTTTCACTCCCGCACACCGCGCCGGCGAGCACCCGCCCCTGCCCGTCCATCAGCTTCGTTGCCGAATAGGCGACGACATCGGCGCCGAAATCCATCGGCCGCTGGAGCACCGCGGTCGCAAAGGCATTGTCGACGACGCTGGTGATCCCATGCGCCTTCGCCACTCCGCACACATGCTTCATGTCGACGATATCCATCGTCGGATTTGCCGGAGTTTCGAAGAAGAAGACCTTGGTGTTCGGCCGGATCGCCTTTTCCCACGCGTCATTGTCACGCCCGTCGATGACTGTCGTCTCGATCCCGAAGCGCGGGCAAAGATGGTCGACAAGCCAGCGGCACGAGCCGAACGCCGCCTTCGCGGCAACGATATGGTCGCCCGCCGATAGCTGGCACAGCAGGGCGGTCGTCATCGCCGCCATGCCCGTCGCCTGCGCGCGGCATGCTTCGGCGCCTTCCATCAGCGCGATACGTTCCTCGAGCATCGCGACGGTCGGGTTCTGCAACCGCGAATAGGTCATGCCCTGCGCTTCGCCGGCAAAGCGCGCCGCGACCTCTTCGGCACTTTCATAGGTAAAGCCGGAGCTCAGGAAGAGCGCTTCCGACGTCTCACCATGCTCGCTGCGCCACGTCCCGCCGCGCACCGCCTGCGTCGCGGGATGCCAGCTCTTCGTCTTGTTGCGATCGAAACCCGTCGTCTTCTTCATCTCGTCACCCGTTCAAAGCTGCCACGACCGCATCGCCCAGCGCCGCCGTGCCCATAGTACCGCCGAGATCGGCGCCGCGGCATCCATCGGCGAGGACCTTTGCCACTGCCGCCTCGATCCGCGCCGCGCTCGCTTCGTCGTCGCCCGAATGGCGGAGCAGCATCGCGAGCGACAGGATCATCGCTAGCGGATTGGCGATGCCCTTGCCGGCGATGTCGGGTGCGCTGCCGTGGATCGGCTCGTACAGCCCCTGCTTGCCTTCGCTGAGCGAGGCCGAAGCGAGCAAGCCGATCGATCCGACGCACATCGACGCCTGATCGGACAAGATGTCGCCGAACAGATTGCCGGTGACGACGACGTCGAACTGGCCCGGATTGCGGACCAGCTGCATCGCGGCATTGTCGACATACATATGGCTGAGCGCCACATCGGGATATTCGGCCGCGACCTCGATCACCACATCTCGCCAGAGCTGTGAGGTTTCGAGGACATTGGCCTTGTCGACCGAGCACAGCCGCTTCGCCCGCCCCTGCGCGGCGCGGAAGGCGACATGCGCGATGCGCCGCACTTCGCTCTCGCTGTACGACATGATGTCATAACCCTCGCGCTCGCCGCTCGCGGTCTTGCGCGTGCCCTTTTCGCCGAAATAGACGTCGCCGTTGAGTTCGCGGACGATCAGCAGGTCGATCGCCGAGGCAACCTCGGGACGCAGCGCCGAGCTGTCTTCGAGACCGGCAAACAGCTTCGCCGGGCGAAGATTGGCGAACAGGCCGAGTTCGGAGCGCAGGCCGAGGATCGCCTGTTCGGGACGCAGATGGCGCTCGACATTGTCGAAACGCGGGTCGCCGACCGCGCCGAACAGGATGCCGTCGGCCGCCTTGGCCTTTGCCAGCGTTTCCGCCGGCAGCGGATGACCAGTCGCTGCATAGGCCGCCCCGCCGACCAGTGCGCGATCAAGCGTTACCGGCAGCGCCAGCGCTGCAAGGACCTTTTCGGCCTCCGCCATGATTTCCGGACCAATGCCGTCCCCGGCCAGCAACAGGATATTCAACGCTTCGCCCTTTCGTATCTCGCCAGCCGCTTAGGGAGCGACGGCGAGTCACGCAACCGCCCTGTTGAGGCGGTTGATCAAACGTGCCCTTACGGCAAGCAGGTCGCGGTTGCGGCCTTCGAGCAAATCGCGGTCGAGAAAGAGGCCCGTAATGATCAGGCCATCGATCACATCGGCGAGCGACGGAGCAGCATCCGCGCCGCGCAAAAAGGGCGGCAGGCGGAGCAGCCTTTGTTCATAACCGGCCGCTGCGCCGACACTCACCGCCCCGCCCGACTTCGGGCTGACGAACGCCAGATTATCGGCTGTACCGGTCACCACGCATTCGTCGAGATTGAGCCCGAAACCGAGTTCGGCGAGCAGCAGCAGTTCGTATCGCGCCAGCGCCGCCGCCCATTGCCGCGCCGACGCCGCGACGCCGATCGCGTCGAGCACCGCCGACAATGCCGCGTAAAGCGCCGGATAAGGCTGGCTTTCGGGAAGGATCGCCGCCGTCACGCTGGTCAGCCAGTCGATCGCCGCCGCCGCCAGCGGCTCGGCGAGCAGCGGCGCCCGGCTCGCAAGCAGCTCCGCCGTTGCGCCGGCCAGTTGCTCCTCGGTCCGCGCGCGCAATTCGAGCGCGACCAGATTGCCCGGCACCAGAATCGGCCGCACCCGCCGCGACCGTCCGCCGCGCACATAGCCCGCAACCAGCCCCGCCTCGGCGGTCAGCGCCCGCACGATCGCGCCATGCTCGCCATGAGTGCGCACCGCGCAAACGATGGCTTCGGCGGTCAGGCTGGCCAAAGCACCATCTGCGTTTGCGTCACCAGCGCGACCTCGGCGCCCTCTTCGGTACGGATGCGCGTCTGCCATACCGACACGCGCTTGCCGATTTTCACCGGCGTCGCTTCACCGACCAGCATCGCGCCCACCGGCCCGGCGCCAAGGAAATTGGTCTTGCTCTCGATCGTCGTTGTGCCGCTCGCGCCCTCGGGCAGGGTCAGGAAGGCGCCGACCGCGCCGAGGCAGTCGGCAAAGGCCATGATCGCGCCGCCATGGACGATGTTGCCCGCGGTGCAGATTTCGGGCTGCACCAGCAGCTTGCCGGCGACGCGTTCCTTGCTGCCTTCGTGGATCATCACCCCCAGCGTTCCCGCCAGCGGCATCATCGCCGCGAAATCCATGGCCATTCCTCTTCTATTTCGTCATCCCGGCGAAGGCCGGGATCTCACCCTATCATCATTTCGCACCGTCGAGATTCCGGCCTTCGCCGGAATGACGAAAAATTGGTCAGCTCCCCGGATGATAGAAATCATAGACCGCCTGCGCGACCGCCGCGCTGACCCCCGGGGCCTTGCGCAGATCTTCGAGGCTGGCGTTGCGGACGGCACGCCCGGTGCCGAAATGCATCAGCAGCGCCTTCTTGCGCGACGGCCCGATCCCCGGCACCTCGTCGAGCGGCGACGAGCCCATCGCCTTCGCGCGCTTCTGCCGATGCGCGCCGATCGCGAAACGATGCGCCTCGTCGCGCAGCCGCTGGATGTAGAAAAGCACCGCATTGTTCGGCGGCAGGGTGAATTCGCGCCCGTCGGGGTGGTAAAAGGTCTCGCGTCCTGCGTTGCGGTCGGGGCCCTTGGCGACGCCGATGTAGGGCAGATCGTCGATCCCCAGTTCGGCAAACACCGCCGACACCGCCGATACCTGCCCCTTGCCGCCGTCGATCAGCACCAGATCGGGCCATTCGCCCTTCGTCCGCTCGGGGTCTTCCTCGATCGCACGCGCAAAGCGGCGCTGGAACACTTCGCGCATCATCGCGAAATCGTCGCCCGGTTGCGTCTCGGCGCGCTTGATATTGAACTTGCGGTACGCGCCCTTGATCCAGCCCTCCGGTCCGGCAACGACCATCGCGCCGAGCGCATTGGTGCCCTGGATATGGCTGTTGTCGTAGATTTCGATGCGCTGTGGCGGCTCGTCGAGATCGAACAGGTCGGCGAGTTCGCGCCCCAGCTTCGCCTGCGAGCTGCTTTCCGCGAGCCGCCGGTCGAGTTCTTCACCCGCGTTGCGGACAGCCTGTTCAAGCAGACGACGACGGTTGCCACGCTGCGGCACGCTGATCTCGATCTTGCGCTCGGCCACCGCGCCCAGCGCCTCCGCCAGCAACGCGCATTCGGCGGGTTCGCGGTCGACGAGGATCAGTTTCGGCGGCGGGACGCCCTCGTAAAACTGCATCAGGAAGCTTTCGAGCACCTCTTCCTCGGGCACACCCGACACGTGCGCGGGGAAGAAACTGCGATGCCCCCAATTCTGCCCGCCGCGGATGAAGAAGCCCGCGATACAGAGCTGCCCACCCTTCGCCGCCAGCGCAAACACATCGGCATCGCCGAGGCCATCGGCGTGGACCGACTGGCTGCCCTGAATGAAGGTCAGCGACTTCAGCCGGTCGCGCAGTACCGCGGCCTGTTCATAGTCCATCGCTTCGGCCGCTTGCGTCATGGCGTCGCCGAGCCGCTTCTGGACGGCGGTCGAGCGGCCTTCGAGGAAATCCTGCGCATCGCTCACCAGCCCGGCATAATCCTCCTTCGAGATGCGATCGACGCACGGCGCCGAACAGCGGCGGATCTGGTAAAGCAGGCACGGCCGCGAGCGGTTGGCGAAGAAGCTGTCGGTACAGCTGCGCAGCAGAAAGGTCTTTTGCAGCGCGTTGAGCGTCCGCGCCACCGACCCCGCGCTCGCGAACGGTCCGTAATAGCGTCCCTTGGCGCGCCGCGCCCCGCGATGCTTCTGCACGCGCGGAAAGTCGTGATCCATGCGCAGCAGGATGAACGGAAAGCTTTTGTCGTCGCGCAGCAGGACATTGTACGGCGGGCGATAGCGCTTGATCAGTTGCGCCTCGAGCAACAGCGCCTCGGCCTCGCTCGTCGTCGTGATGATCTCCATAGCGCGCGTCTGCGACACCATGCGCTGCAACCGCTGCGGCAGTTTGGCGACCTGCGTATAGTTGGTGACGCGGTTTTTCAGCGCCCGCGCCTTGCCCACGTACAGCACGTCGCCGCGCGCATCGAGCATGCGATAGACGCCGGGCCGCACCGGCAATTTGCGCACGACGCTACGGATCGCCTCGGCGCCGCGTTCAAGGTCGGGCTTGTCGCCCTCCTCGCCGCCGCCGCGGACGACATAGGTCGCTTTCTCTTCGTTGAATCGGTCGGGAGCATTCGGGCGAACCATGATTTTGCATGTAGGCGAAGGCGATCCGCCTCGCCATAGTGTCGGAGGTAAAACGACATAGGAGGGGTCTTATGGATGTTCGCGGCAAGCTGGCGCTCGTAACGGGCGGCAGCGACGGAATCGGGCGCGAAATCGCGCTGCAACTGCAGGCCGCGGGCGCGCAGGTGATCGTCACCGGGCGCTCGGTGGAAAAATTGCAGGCGATGGCGGCGCTGGGTTTCGAGACGGTCGCCGGCGACCTGTCGACGCCCGCCGGGGTCGATGCGGTCGTCGATGGCGTCGCGGGCAAGCCGCTCGCCCTCCTCGTCAACAACGCCGGGGTCGGCAGCGAATATGAACTCGACGATCCAGCCTCGCTTGCCAGCGCCGCAGAGTGCATCCGTACCAATCTCGACGCGCCGGTCGCGCTTTGCACGCGGCTGTTGCCGACCCTGCGCGCGCAGCCCGAAGCCGCCATCATCAACGTCACCTCGGGCCTTGCCATCGCGCCGCGTGCAGGCGGTTCGATCTATTGCGCGACCAAGGCAGGCCTCCGCAGCTATACGCAGGCGATCCGCCACCTGCTCAAGGACGGCAACGTCCGCGTCATCGAGGCGCTGCCGCCGGTCGTCGAAACCAACATGACCGCCGCACGCGCCGGCAAGAAGATGAGCGCGCATGATTGCGCGGCCGAGATCGTCCACGGCATCCGCACCGGCAAGCGCGAGGTCAACGCCGGGATGGTGAAGCTGCTCCAGTTCGTCCACAGCATATCGCCGGCGCTTGCTCGGCGGATCATGATCCAGTTCTGACCGGGGACTTTTGGCTCAACCCACCTTCGTCATCCCGGACTTGATCCGGGATCCATGACTACGGCAGTTGCCTGGATCCCGGATCAAGTCCGGGATGACGGAGAAGGAGAAGGCTGAGATCGGCCGAAATCGACCTCAATCGCCGATCATATAATCGGCGATGCCATAGCAATGGCTCGCCTGATACGCGTTCCGACCCCGGTTCATGTGCGTCAGATTGAACCTCCGGATGGCACGCAGCACTCGATCGGAGCCCATGAAGCGGCGGGTCGATGCGGCGCCACGCACGTTGACGATGAATATATCGGCGCCACGCGGAAAATAATGGCTCACATCCTCGGGCGCCGCGACGACCCCCTCCAGAAACGCCTCGTCGAGACGGTCCTGCATCACCGAGCCGTCATCGGTGAAATCCGACAGGTGGACGATGAAGCGCGATCGGACGCCTTCGCCGTCCGCATAGAGGGTGAACAGTTCCATCCAGCTCGCATTGACGCGGACCAAGGGCTTGTCGGAGGTCGAGGGCAGGCACGAAACCGACCAATATTCGCGTTCGGTCCGGCGCGGCATCGGGATGCAAGTCGCGCCATAGCGGCCGAGAATGTCCAGAACCTCCTGCGCCTGCGGGCGCCGCAGCAGCTTTTCGACCCGCGCGGCATATTTGAACCGTTGTTCGAGCGACTCCGAACGCGCATCGGCATCGCCCAGATCGGCTTTGCCCTCGATCCAGTCCTGCTGCTCGTCGAGACCCAGAAACTGGCGCAGACCGGTGGCGCCGCGGTGTGCTTTGTTGCTCATGCCCGATACCTAGCAGGTCCGGGGCCACACTGTCAGGGAATCGCGTAAGTGACGTTCGCCTGACCCACCGGCTTGTCGGCGTCGTCGGTCCAGATGCGGATATCCATCACCGCGAGCCGCTTGCCGAGCCGCAACAGATGCGCGTCGGCAAACAGCGGTCCGGGACGGCACGGCCGCAGGAACTGGTAATTGAGCGCGCTGGTCACCGCCATTGCAACCGGACCGATATGCGCGAGGACGAGCGCATAGGCGGCCATGTCGGCAAAACCCATCTGCGTCGGCCCCGAGATCAGCCCGCCGGGGCGCAGCGCCTTGTCGGTGGGATCGAGCCGCGCCCGGATATGCCCCGGAGCGGCCGACACGACGTGACCGCGCGAGCCGGGTTCCGACTGCGGGAAGGCCTCCGCCATAAAGGCGTTGAGCGCGTCCGCATCCAGGCGGATCGCGCCCGACGATATGGGCACCGAGGTCGGAGCCGCCTCCCCCGCCATCGAGATCAGCGCGTCAGCTTCTTGTACGACGTCGCGTGCGGGCGCGTCGCATCGTCGCCGAGGCGGCGGATCTTGTCCTCCTCATAGGATTCGAAATTGCCTTCGAACCATTCGACATGGCTGTCGCCCTCGAACGCGAGGATGTGCGTCGCGAGGCGGTCGAGGAAGAAGCGGTCGTGGCTGATGACCACCGCGCAACCCGCGAAATTTTCGAGCGCTTCCTCGAGCGCCGCGAGCGTTTCGGTGTCGAGGTCGTTGGTCGGTTCGTCGAGCAGCAACACGTTGCCGCCCTGCTTCAGCATCTTTGCCATATGGACGCGGTTGCGCTCACCGCCCGACAGCTGGCCGACCTTCTTCTGCTGGTCGACGCCCTTGAAGTTGAAGGCGCCCACATAGGCGCGCGTCTGCATCTCGTGCTTGCCGATGTTCATCAGCTCGTGCCCGCCGGAGATTTCCTGCCAAACATTATTGTCGGGCTTCAAATCGTCGCGGCTCTGGTCGACGAAGCCGAGGCGGACGGTGTCGCCGATCGTCACCTTGCCGCTGTCGGGGGTTTCCTGTCCGGTGATCAGCTTGAACAGCGTCGATTTACCCGCGCCGTTCGGCCCGATCACGCCGACGATGCCGCCGGGCGGGAGCGAAAAGTTGAGGTTTTCGAAGAGCAGCTTGTCGCCATAGGCTTTCGAGATGCCCTCGACCTCGATGACCTTGCCGCCGAGACGCTCGGGAACCTGAATGACGATCTGTGCTTTGCCCGGGATGCGCTTTTCCTGTGCCTCGACGAGCTGGTCGAAGCTCTTGATACGCGCCTTCGACTTGGCCTGCCGGGCCTTGGGCGACTGCCGGATCCACTCGAGCTCGTCCTTGATCGCCTTCTGGCGGCCGGCGTCCTCGCGCGCTTCCTGTTCGAGGCGCTTGCCCTTCTTTTCGAGGTAGGTCGAATAATTGCCTTCGTAGACGAAATAGCGGCCGCGATCGAGTTCGAGGATCCAGTTCACGACATTGTCGAGGAAATAACGATCGTGGGTGACGAGGATGACGTTGCCCGGATAGTCGACGAGATGCTTTTCGAGCCAGGCGACGCTTTCCGCGTCGAGGTGGTTGGTCGGTTCGTCGAGCAGCAGGATCGAGGGTTTTTCGAGCAGCAGGCGGGTGAGCGCGATGCGGCGCTTTTCGCCGCCTGACAGATTCTCGACGCTCCAGTCGCCCGGCGGGCAGCGGAGGGCCTCCATCGCGATTTCGAGCTGGTTGTCGAGCGTCCAGCCGTCGACCGCGTCGATTTTTTCCTGAAGCGTGCCCATTTCTTCCATGAGCGCCTCGAAATCGGCATCTTCGGGCGGATCGGCCATCAGCGTGCTGATCTCGTTGAAGCGGTCCATCATGTCGGCGACGCCGCGGACGCCGTCCATGACATTTTCCTTGACCGTCTTGGCCGGATCGAGCTCGGGCTCCTGCGCCAGATAACCAACGGTGATCCCCTCACCCGGCCAGGCTTCTCCCGTGAACTCGGTATCGATGCCTGCCATGATTTTCATCAGCGTCGACTTACCCGTGCCGTTCGGTCCGACGATGCCGATCTTGGCATCGGGATAGAATTGCAGGCTGAGATCCTTCAGCGTCGGCTTCTGCGCGCCGGGATAGGTCTTGTTCAGACCCTTCATCACGAAACTATATTGGGCGGCCATGGAAATGCTCCGGTATGGGCTGGGCCACAGATGCGCGGCCGGAAGAGTTGGGCGCCGGTTAGCGAATGGGCGCGGGCTTGGCAATCGGCGCTTGCGCCCGCGGGTCGGGCCGTTACGACAGCGGCATGAAAACTATGCCTTCCTTTGCCCGCCTTGCCGGGATTACCGCCCTTCTCTTGACCACCGCCAGCGCTTCCGCCTCGCTTCCGCCGCCAACGACAGCGGTCGATCTGGCGCAGCGCGGCGACGACATCGCATGGTCCATCACCGAGGATCTGACGACCGAGATCGGCCCGCGCATGGCCGGCACCGAGGCGGAAGCCGCGGCGCGGCGCTGGGCCGTCGCGCGGCTGCAATCGATAGGTTTCGCCAACGTCCGCGAAGAGCAGTTCGATATGCCGGTCTGGGTCCGCGGCGCGGAAGAAGCGTCGTTGATCGGCCCTTTCCTGCCCCAGAAGCTGGCGATCGCCGCGCTCGGCAACAGCGCTTCGACCGGACCGAAGGGAATCGAAGGTGAGATCGCCTATTTCGCGACCTATGACGAGCTGGTCGCCGCCCCTTCCGGGCGAGTAAAAGGCAAGATCGTCTTCATCGACCATCAGATGAAGGCGGCGCAGGATGGCAGCGGCTATGGCCAATATGGCCGGGCGCGCTTTACGGGCGCCAATGTCGCGGCGAAGAAGGGCGCGGTCGCAGTCGTGATCCGCTCGATCGGCACCGACAGCCACCGGGTGCCGCACACCGGCGGGACCAATTTCGAGGCGGGCGTGACGCCGATCCCCGCCGGCGCCCTGTCGAACCCCGACGCCGACCAGTTGGTACGGCAATGGCAGCGCGCGCAGCGCCTCATCCCCAACTCCGCCACCGCGAATGACGATGCAGAGCCGCTTCGCATGAAGCTGGTCCTGACACCGCAGAACCTCGGCACGAAACATTCGGGCAATGTCATCGCCGAAGTAGCGGGCAGCGATCCTGCTGCGAGCCCGGTCATCATCGCCTGCCATCTCGATAGCTGGGACCAGGGCACCGGCGCGATCGACGATGCTGCGGGCTGCGGCATCATTACCGCCGCCGCGAAACATGTGATGAGCGCCGGCCAGCCGCGCCGTACGATCCGACTGCTGTGGGCGGGCGCCGAAGAGGTCGGCGTGTTCGGCGGCAAGGCCTATTTCGAGGCGCACGGGAAAGAAAAACACGCGGTGGCGATGGAATCCGATTTCGGCGCCGACCGGATTTGGCGGGTCGACTTCAAGCTGCCCGACAGCGCCAAGGAGCTCTCGCATCGCATCGCCCTCGCCGTCGCACCGTTCGGGGTCACCCTCGGCCAGCATCCCGCCGGCGGCGGCGCCGATGTCGGCGCCCTGATCGCGGCGGGCGTCCCCGCGATCGACCTGCAACAGGATGGCACACGTTACTTCGACCTGCACCACACGCCCGACGACACGCTCGACAAGGTCGATCCCGCCCAATTGCGGCAGAATGTCGTGGTCTGGACGGCAGTTTTGGCGATTCTCGCCAACAGCAGCGATGCCGAGTTGCCATGAACGTTTCAACTAAATGACAGAATTCCGAGCCCGCCAGCCATCTCAATTATTTTTGTTGACGATTCATGCGGAACGGCTAAATCCCGCCGCTCGCGGTACGGGAAGTTTTCCCGGACGCGGAAAGGCATTTTAGGGAGCCCACACATCATGAAGAAGTTTGCTGCTATCGCCGTTGCTGCCAGCATGTTCGCCCTCGCCGCTTGCGGTGAAAAGGCTGCTGAAGAAGCCACCACCGACGCCCCGGCTGCTGAAGCTGTTGCGGAAGAAGGCGCTGACGCCGCTGCTGCTGGCGCCGACGCCGCCGCTGCTGGTGCCGACGCTGCCGCTGCTGGCGCCGACGCTGCTGCCGCTCCGGCCGCTGACGCCGCTGCTGCTCCGGCCGCTGACGCTGCCGCTCCGGCTGCTGACGCCAAGGCTGCTGCTCCGGCTGAAGAAAAGAAGTAAGTCGCAGCCCTTCGGGGCAATGACTGAAACGAAAAGGGACGGCCTTCCTTCGGGAAGGCCGTCTTTTTTTGTTTGGCTTCCGCCATCCGGAACGGTCGGGCGCCGCCATGCGTCCATCCAGCGAGCATGAGGATGGAGATGCGCATGTCCGAAACCACGATCCCCTTCACGATGGCGGGCCTCGACCATGTCGTCCTGCGCGTTTCCGATCTGCCGACGATGCTCGATTTCTATCATGACGTGCTGGGATGCAGCGACGAGCGCACGCAGGCCGAAATCGGGCTGTTCCAGCTCCGCGCCGGGCGCTCGCTGATCGATCTGGTGACGATCGACGGCAAGCTGGGCGCCGCCAGCGGCGCCGCGCCGGGCCGCGAGGGCCGCAACCTCGACCATTTCGCCCTCGCTATCCATCCATTCGACGAAAATGCGCTCCGCGCGCATCTCTCCCGTCATGGTGTCGCGATCGAGCAGTCGGGGCCGCGTTACGGCGCCGAAGGCGAAGGTCCGTCGGTCTATTTCCGCGATCCCGAAGGAAATCTGATCGAACTCAAGGGCCCCGCCGAGCACAGCGTATAGACTTGCCCTTCGACGCCGTCTAAGGCGCCCACGGCGTCGGGGAGTGGCGCAGCCCGGTAGCGCGCTTGCTTTGGGAGCAAGATGTCGCAGGTTCGAATCCTGTCTCCCCGACCACTTCCCGCCATTTTCGGCATATTGCCGATTTACATCGCAGCGATGGCACGAAACGACGCGCGGAGGTGCGCAAATTGCGGTCCGACATCGACACGGCTTTTTGCGAAACGGGCCTTGATCCACGGCCGCCGATCGAAAAAGTAACCGCTACATACTGCCCAATTATCAATGGCGCGGCATGATCAGGCAAAACAGAGCATAATGCACAGGAAGGGCTGCCAAGATTCGTCTGGAGTTCTGACATGCCACAAGAAATCTCTCCCGATAGCGAATATCAATGGAGCCCGCGTTTCATCGCTTTTCCCCGCGTCGCTATTTTCATCGCCGGTGGCGAAAGCCAGTTTCGTTTGATCTTGCCTGGCCGGTATCTCGCGCGACGATCAAAGACGCTCGGAAGATGGATTTACCGGCGGCTCCACACCGTCCGCGGGCTTGACGACTAGCTGTCGCGCATCGCTCCCTCCGTGGTCATCCTGCCGACGTCGCGATCAATCGCGCGTAATAATCGATCATGCGGCGAAAGCTGTCGATCGTCATATGTTCGTTGGTGCCGTGGATCATCGCGGTTTCCTTGAGCGTGAAGTGCATCGGCATGAAGCGGTACACATCGTCAGAAATCGGCTCCATGCTGCGGCTGTCGGTTGCCGCGACGACGAGATAGGGCGAAACCACGGCGTCGGGCGCATCGGCGCGCGCCGCCGCGACGACATATTTCCAGCCCGGCGAGCTGCTCGACGACACGCGCGAAGGCTCGTTCGGCGGTTTGACCCAGCTGAGGTCGACCGGTGCGTCGCCGACCGCGGCCTTGGCGCGCGCCATGACGTCGGCCGAGCTGTTCCACGGCGCGATACGATAGTTGATCAGCGCCGAAGCCGATTGCGGCAGCACATTCTCCTTCGGGCTCCCCTGCAACATCGTCGGCGCGATGGTCGTGTGGAAGGCGGCCGCCGACGAGGGGGAACCCGCCACCTCGCGCTTGACGAGCGAGCCGAGCAGCCACTGGTTGGCGACCGCCATCTTGGTCGTGCCACCCTTGTGCGCCGCCAGCGCGTCGATCATCGCCGCGCCGGGGCCGCGCATCTCGATCGGGAAAGGTTTCTCGGTGATCGCCAGCACCGCACGCGCAAGCGTCGTCACCCCCGTTTCCGGTGGCGGCATCGAACTGTGCCCGCCGGGAGCGTTGGCGGTGACCTTGAGCGTCGCATAGCCCTTTTCGGCGACGCCGATCAGGATCGCCGGGCCATTGATCACCGGCGTATCGCGCAGCACGACGCTACCCTCGTCGAGTGTGAACAGCGCGCGGACGCCGTCGGCCTTGAGCTTCGTCGCCGCCGCGACCGCGCCCGATCCGCCAGCTTCCTCATCATGCCCCGAAACCAGATAGATGCCGCGTTTCGGCTTGAAACCCTGCACCGCCAGCGCCTCCAGCGCCTCGAACAGGCCGATCAGCGATCCCTTGTCGTCGACCGTACCGCGGCCCCACACCGCATTTTCCGCAATCGTCCCGGCGAAAGGCGGGTATTTCCAGTCGCCCTCGGTGCCTTCGGTGACCGGGACGACATCCTGATGCGCCATCACGATGATCGGCTTCGCCGCCGGATCGCTGCCCGGCCAGTGATAGATGAGCGTCCGGTTCGGCAGGATGGTGCGCGTCATCGCGCGATGCATCGCCGGATAGGTCTTCGCCAACCAGCCATGCAGCCGGTCCCATTCGGCAATCTCGTTTTCGGCGGGATCCTGATGCGAGATCGTGCGGATCTGCGCCGCCGCGCTGAGATGGGCGACGGCGGCATCAAGATCATAGGGCGGCGCGGCGGCAAGGCGGATGTCGCTGCCGTCGGCGATATCCTTGGGCGCAAAGCCTGCCGTCCGGACCGCGACCGTTCCCGCGGCCAGTGCCAGCACCGCAAGACCGCCCAGGATGATGATCCGCCGTTTCGCCATATTCGCTTCCCCTCCGCCATCTGCGGCCAATGGACCGCGATCGGTTGCAAGATGCAAGGGAAATGCCTGTGCGGCGGGAGAAAATGGTGGGCCCGGCAGGACTCGAACCCGCAACCTAGCCGTTATGAGCGGCCAGCTCTAACCATTGAGCTACAGGCCCCTCCTTTACCCGGCGGGGTGTGCGGGCGATAGCGGAGCACGCGGCGGATTGGCAAGCCGCAACGCGCTCAGACCGCACTTGCCCTGCGCTCGGCCATAGCCAATATCTCCGCCGCGGTCGTCGCTTCGACCCCGCGCCGCGCCAGATGCTCCAGCAAGACGTCCCACCAGCGATAGAAGAGGTCGAGATCGGCAGCGCTGCGGACATAGGGCGTGTTGCCGGGCTGCAGCGACGGCGAATGAAAGGAGAAATTGAGGATCGGGACCTGCTGGTCGAGCGCGATATCGACCGCGCGGCAGGCGCGCTCGGCGGGGATACCCTCGGGCGTCAGGGCGATCCGTTCGACCAGCCCCAGCCGCGCGAGCGCTGCGCCGACATGGGTGCCTTGCCGCGCAAGCCGATGGTAAAGGCTGCTGCCCGCCCGCCCGAGCAAACCGCCGAACACCGTCGTCACGGGCACCTCGAGGATATCGCCCTGCCCGGCCGGCATCCACCAGGGTGCGAGCGGCGCGCCGCGATAGTCGGGGCCATGTCCGGCGCGGTAATCGAAGCCCGAGCGGACCGACGTATCGCAGCGGAAGCCGAGTTCGGCGAGGATCGCCGCCGTTTCGGGGCCAAGGCCATAGCGGCCCGCCCGATAGACGAGCGGCGAAAGGCGAAAACGGTCGCGGATCCCGTCGCGCAGCGCCGTCATCTTGGCGCGCTGAAGTTGGGCGGGCAAGTTGCCGGTATAGCTGTTTTGCTCGCTCACCTCCTCGTCGTGCGGCGGCGTCACCCAGGGATGAAGCTGCGCGCCGATCTCGCAGCGCCCGTCCGCCGCCGCAGCGCCCAATATCTCGACCGCGCGGTCGTCGGTGACGATCGGCCAGTCGACCAGATAAATCGGCCGCACGCCTGCGCGCTCGAACCACGCCTGGCATTCGGCAAGTGCTGGAACCGAGTCGAGGCGATAGCCGCTGCGCGCGAAGGGCGCCCGCCAGTCGAAATCTTCCTCGGTGTCGATCGTCACCCAGAAGCGCGGCCGCTCGCCGGCCCCGAGCCGGATCAGACTCGACGCTGCTGGTTGTGCCAAGAGATTGCCCGCAGGCTGCACCGCAATTTCCCCCGTCGGCCCCGGCCCGCGCTCTATTCGCTTTGCTGGACGTCCAGCCCGCTGCCAGCGCCCGGGTTGGCCGAGGGCAGATGCAAGGTCAAGGCGTTATGCCCGATTTCGAGTCGTCCCCCGGCGCCGCGCGCGAGGCTGTCGACGAGACGGAGCGAAAAGCCGAGGCTGAGAATAGCCGCGCCGGGCGCTTCGCCTTCGGGACTGAAACCGGGATCGAGCAGGTTGGCGGCGGTCGCGAAGCGAATCGACGCCGGACGGACGATGCGCAGTTGCAGCATGTCGTCATGCGCCGTTTCGGTGACAAGCTGGCCGACCATGATCGTCCCCGGTTCGGAGACATCGACCAGCGCAGTAAGCAGGCGGCCGATCATCCGGCGCGCGTTGGCGTCGCCCGCGCGGGCGAAAAACGACCCGCCGACGCGCGAGATGCTGAGGTCGATCCGCTGTTCCGCCAGCAGCGCGGCAAGGTCGTGCTCGACCTGCGCCACGATCGCCGCGACGTCGACCGTTTCGCCGGCGGGCTCGCCCGACCCGCTTTCGCCGGCCCGCGCCGCAGTTTCGAGATCGTCGATGATCGCCTGGATCGAAGCCGCGTCGGCGACGATCGTCTCCGCCATCCCGCGATACGCCCCGCTGACCGGACCGAACATCTGCCCCGAGATGATCTGGGCAAACCCCGAGATCGCGTTGAGCGGGCTGCGCAGTTCATGGATGAGCTGGCGGATCGAATCGCCCGAATCCGGCGCTGCCGGATGGCCGTAGGGCGTCTCGTTGCGGTAGGGCCGCCGCGCGGTGCCGCGGTACCCCCGAAACTGTCCGGTCGCAGGGTCGAACCAGGGCAAAGCCGAGAAACGCCACTCGCCTGCATCAGCGGGTGTGCCGTCGAGGATCATGCGCGCGTTGATCATCTCCGCCCGCTGGCGAAACGCGCCGGCGGCAACGCCATCGGTGCCCGGCTCGCCGCCGAAGGCAGCCTCGGCGATCGACAGGCCGATCGCGCTGCCGCGTGCGATCCCTTCGACCCAGTGGATGACGCCATCGGGGCCGGTTTCGAAAAGGAAACCAGTACGCGGCTTGCGCGCCGCCGTCGGCTGACCGCGCGTCGACTGGAACTTGTCGATCCGCCGGACGAGTTCGCTGATCTGGTTCGACCCGGTATCGTTGGCCGGGGAAGCCGCGGCGATTTCCGCGCCGGGCTCGGCCACGGCGAGCGGCGTTTCGATCGCATTCGCCGGCTGCGGCAAGGCGACCGATCCGCTGCCGAGGCTGGCCAGCGCGCGGCGGACATTGACCGGCAGGTCGTCACGTCCGGCAAGGATCGACCGCGCCATCGCGCCCGTCGCCGGGAGCAGCGCGAGCCAGTCGGCTTCCGACAAACGCGCGCCGCCGAGCATCGCGGCCGATACCGCGGGCACGTCGTTGGCATAGAGTGCGACAAGCGGCGCGAAGCGGCCGTGGCGAGCGATCGCCCGCGCGCAGTCGCGGCGGACATTTTCGGGGACCTGCGGCCGCAGGACGGCGAGCGCGTGCAAGCTGCGGCGAATATCGCCATCGCGCAGTTGATTGCCGCGCTGCGCCAGAATATCGGAGAGTTGACGCCACGCAGCGATACTCGCCCGGCGGTCCGAAGGCGCCTGGCGCAAGATGGTCGTAATCATCGAGTCAGCAGTCACGCGAAGCCGGCCCCACCCTCATTTCGTTGGTTAGCGTATCCTTAGCGGCTAGCGTGAATCAACGGGTCATGAAAGCACCTTAACCATCCGCGTCGCATTGTGGGACAATTGCATTCGCCTGAAATAATATTATGGTCAGCGGCTTGCAAGGACAGCGGAAGTTACAAAATGGCGAGCCAAAAATTCGATCAGATCGATTTGCAGATATTGGGCGAGCTGCAAAAAAACGGGCGGATGACGAATGTGGAACTGGCGCAGATGGTCGGGCTGACCGCCCCGCCGTGCCTGCGCCGCGTCCGTGCACTCGAAGAATCGGGGGTTATCCGGTCGTACCACGCCGACCTCGACGCCGCGAAGCTCGGCTATGGCATCACGGTGTTCGCGATGGTCAGCCTGCGCAGCCAGGCCGAGTCGGACCTCAAGGCGTTCGAGGATTATGTCGGCGGCCTGCCCGAAGTGCGCGAATGCTATATGCTGAACGGCGAGATCGACTTCTTGCTGAAGGTTGTCGCGCGCGATCTCCAGAGCTTCCAGTCGTTCCTGACCGCGCACCTGACGTCGGCGCCCAATGTCACCAGCGTGAAGACCTCGCTGACGATCCGCACCGCAAAGCAGCTCGCCGGCATCCCTGTCGAAGACTAGCCTGACGGTCCGCAACAAAAAATGGGCGCCGTCCGGGGAGGACGGCGCCCATTTTTGCATCAGGTAAAGGAATCAGCTTCCCGTTGCGGGTGTCGCGGCGGGCGCCGGCGCGGCACCGCCATCGACCTTGATCACCCACAGATCGGCAAGCCGCTTGCGGGGGCCGGTGACCTGCGCGAAGCTGGCTTTCGCACCGGCGGCATCGCCGGCCAGCGCCTGCGCCACGCCCATCCGGTAGGTCCAGAGCTCCTTGTCGCCGCCGGCGGCGATCGCCGCCTTGTAGAGCGGCACCGCATCGGCATAGCGGCGATAGCTGACCAGAGTGTCGCCGGTCGCGCCCGCGACCTTCGGGTTCGACTGCGTCGAAGGCTTGGCGGCATAGGCAGTGAGCGTCGATTCCTCGTCGCCCGCGCGTTCGCCCTGCGTCTTCGCGATTCCGTCGAAATTGGGGTCGGGCGTCGGAATGACCTTGCTCGCCTTGCCTTCGGCGACCAGCGCAACGACTTCGCCCGGAAGCGCAGCTTCGGTAGCAAGCGCCGCATATTCGGAATATTCGGGGCGCTGGAGCATCGATTTGGTCGCGCGCATCAGCCGCAGCGTGTCGAGCGCGATTTCCTTGTTCTCGCCGGTCTGCTGCAACAGGATGAACAGCGTCTGGCGCCACACTTGCGGCTGATTATAGTCGCGCATGCGGAGCGTCATCAGGTCGAGCGCCTCGGGATTGCGGTTCGCCTTTTGCAGCGCCTGGATCGGACGCACATAGAGCTCGTCCGAGGGACGCTGTCCGGCGGCACGGCTGGCTTCGATGCCGGCCTTGGCGATCGCGAGCCCCTGGTCGAGCTGGCCCTGCTGCAAATAGCTGTCCATCAGCAGCAGCGGCAGTTGCGCCTCGGTCGAACCCGCGGCCTTCGCCGCTTCGAGGCGCTTCACCGCCTTCGCATAATCCTTGGCGCCATAGGCAAAGTTGCCCGAGAAGAAGTTATAGCTGCCGGCATTTTCGGCCGGCGTGACGCCCGTGTCGAGCATCGCGTCGAGCCCCTGGCCCTGCACGGCCTGATCCTTGTTCAGGATACCGAGCTGGAGCTGGTAGAAGCCGGCGAGATATTTGTCGTCGGGGGTCGTGGCCGATGCCTGGCCTTCGGCGAGCGCGGCTTGCAATGCGGCGGCGTCCTTGGCCTTCGACGCTTCTTCCATCTTCTTCGCGGCGGGGATGAAGCCCTTGCTGACCGAAATGCCGCCTCCCTTCGCGGGCTCTTCCTTCTTGTCCTTGTCCTTCTTTTCCTTGGCACCGGCGGGGGCAGCGGACATCATCAGCGCGCAGCCCAGCGCAGCGGCCATCGCCGTCGCGGGCATCGAGCGAAAACGCTTGAACATCGAAATCTCTCCTCAAAGATACGGCCGCCTCGCCTCGGCACACAAATGGGCTCGGCCGCGGTTCGGTAACGCGGCTAAACCCGTCGCGTTGCCAAGGCAAGACAGCCGGGGTCGATATTTATCATGGAGAGGCGCGGCTGAACGGGGATTGAACCCGGATCGGCGCAAGTGGAGCGATCAGACCTCGTCGATCGCCCGGTTGATCTGGCGCAGCACCGCCGGATCGCCGGGCGCGCCGGCCATCGCCGCTTCGGAAAGCTGGATGAGCGGCACGATGCCGAATGTCGCGGCCAGCCCCTTCAGCCGCAGGGCCGCGACGTGCCAGTTCGCATCGCAACGGGCGCGGCGCATCAGATCGGCCAGCTCGCGCGCACTGCCGGTAAAGACGCTGCGCAGTTCGAGCGTGATCGCTGCGTCGTCACCGACGGCGGAACTCAGATACCGGTCGAGAGGGCCACTATCGAAAGACATTCCACAGGCTTGGCAGCTTGTGGTTAAGTTTCGGTTTCTCGGGCGTCATTTGGTGCTAAGATGGGGGGATGACGGGGGAAAAGAAGATCGTCGGATTGTGGCGGGATTCCGCGGCAAACCAGGAAACGGCCGGCAATGTTCCGGAACAGGCCGCTGCGCCCGAAGCAGCGCCTGCGCCCGAAACTGCGCCCGCCGCCGAACGGGATTGGCTGGATATGTCGCCGCTTACCGAAGCCGAAAACGCGGACGACGCGAGCGACACGCATGCCCCGCCCTCGGCATGGCGCGATCGCCTCGCCCCGGCCCTTCTCATCCTGCTCGGGGCGGGTTGGACATTGTTTGCGCTTTATGGTGCGACCGGCGGCTTCGCTGCGGCGCCTGCGGCGGAGGCTTGGCCGGCGCTGATCGCCACCATCTCGATGCCGCTCACGCTGCTCGCCATATTGTGGATGGCGCTGCTCCGGTCGAGCCGGTCGGAACAGGCGCGCTTCGCACGGATCACGACGTCGCTTCGCAACGAGAATATGATGCTCGGCCAGTCGATGCATTCGCTCGGCCTCCATCTCGCCGACGCGCAGAAACAGCTCGCCGAGCAAGCGAAGATCGTCCAGCAACTCGGTCTCGACACGGTCGCCCGGTTGCACGACAGCAGCGACCGCCTCGCCAGCAACGCGTCGGTGATCGCCAACGCGCACGACCAGCTCGCGCGATCGGGCGACGTCGCGATGCAGCGGATGGACGGGCTGCTCGCGGGCCTGCCGCGCATCGACGATGTCGCGCAGCGGCTCGCGGTGAATTTCCGCGAAGCCGGGCTGGTCGCGCACCAGCAGGGCGCAAATCTCGAGGCGCGACTGGCGGCGCTCGGCGAGGAAGCCGCCAAAACCGCCCAGACCAGCGAAGCCGCCACCACGAGCGTCCTCGAGGCGATGGTCGCGCTGCAGGGACAGACGAAGGAAACCGAAGCCGACCTGCTTGCCGCTTCGGCGCAGGTTACCGGCGCGCATGGCACGGCGCTGGCCCAAATCGCGAAGGGCGCCGCGTCGGCACGCGACGACATGTCGGCAACCGTGGCCGCGGTGACCGGTCAGATGGACGAGAGCTGGCGACAGTTCCGCGACGGCGTCGATGCCGCTGCCGCGCAGATGGACGCGAAGCTGGCAGCGGCACGCGAAGCCGGCGACGCGATCGGCGATCAGTTGACGGCCCATGGCGAAGCGAGCGAAGCGCTTGCTGCCCGCATCGGCGCGCATGTCGCCGACGTCGAACAGCAGCTTGCCGGTCTCGATGCCAGCGTCGCCAAACGCACCGACGTGATCGGCCGCGCCATTGCCGATACCAAGGCGCAGCTTGGCGCCTTTGCCGATCAGGTGACGAGCGGTAACGGCTCGGCGCAGCAGCTTGTCGGGCATGCCGAATCGCTGCTCCTCGCGCTCGATGCGGTGACGCGCGAACTCGACGAGTCGCTGCCGCACGCCCTTGGCCGCATGACCGCGCATGGCAAGACGACGCAGACCGCGCTGTCCGAACTGCGCCCGATGCTCGACGCCTCCGAACTCGTCGCACAATCGACGCTGTCGCACGTCAATGCTGTGCAGGCGACGCTGAAGACCAACGAAGCGCAGATGACCAGCCATGCCGAGAACCAGCGGCTGCTCGTCGAGCAGGTCAACGCCGCGCTTGCCGAAGCCGATGCCGCTTTGGCAAAGCTGCGCGACGGCGCCGACGACTTTGCTGAACAGGGCGGGGCGCGGATGATCGCGACGCTGGCCGAGGTGCGCAGCACCGCCGATTCGGCCGCCGAACAGGCGCGCGAGACGCTCGACCGGCTGATCGCCGGCGCCCGCGAGACGATGCAGGCGACGGCCAGCGACGCGATCGATGCGGCGTTCAAGACCGAGATCATGACGCAGCTCAACGCGATCGAGGACGCCTCGCAGCGCGCGGTTACAGCCGCGAACGCCGCCGCCGACCGGCTGATGCGCCAGTTCATCACGATCATGGACACGAGCGCCAGCGTCGAGCAGCGCGCACTCGAAGCCGAACAGGCAATCGCCGCCTCCGATCGCGATTCGCTGGCCAAGCAGGTCGGCGTGCTGACCGAAGCGCTGAAGTCGACGGCGATCGACGTCACCAAGATCCTCTCGACCGAGGTCAGCGACGCGGCATGGGACGCCTATCTGAAGGGCGACCGGGGCGTCTTTGCGCGGCGCGCGGTGAAGCTGATCGAAAATAGCGAAGCGAAGGAAATCCTGCGCGTCTACCAGAATGACGACAATTTCCACGCCGCCGTGAACCAGTTCATCCATGATTTCGAAGCGATGCTGCGCCTGCTGATCGGCGCGCGCGACGGGTCGGCGATCAGCGTGACCCTGCTGTCGTCGGATATCGGCAAGCTCTATGTCGCCATGGCGCAGGCGATCGACCGGCTGCGGAACTGATTGCGCTCAGACGGAATCAGACGGGCTACGGGTCTCGACCGATTGCGGTCATTCAGAACGCCGAAACAGCGGTCGAATGCAGCCGCCTGTTAAGCCGCGCGTGCATCCTCTGCGGCTAAGAAGGGAGTGATCGCTGCTAATGCCCTGTCGATGTAAAGTTCTTTCTCACCGACCGGTGCGACGTAGTTCATAGCTTCCGCGGCATCCTCAACCGATGCGCCGCGAGCGATCATCCACATTGCCAAATATTGAGACGCCAAGCATCCGCCTGCTGTTGCCACATTTCCATGCGCAACGAATGGCGCGTCGATCACGTTGACCCCAGCCTCGACCACCCAAGGTTTCGTAGTCAGGTCCGTGCAGGCCGGCAGTTCTCCAACCAGGCCGAGTTTGGCTAAGATCAGTGTGCCCGAGCATTGAGCACCGATAAGCTGGCGCGAGGGATCAAGCTTGATCCGGTCGAGCAGATCAGCATCCGCCGCGATGTCGCGAGTTTTCAATCCGCTGCCAATCAAGACAGCATCGGCTACGCTTGCGAACTCGATTGGCTTCTGGCGGCAAACTGTGACCCCGTTCATCGAAGTGACCTCTGGGGTCGGTGAAGTGATGTGCGCAGCCCAGCCTTTGGGTTTCATGCGGTTTAAGATCGCTGCCGCAACGAAGCTATCTAGCTCGTTGTAGCCATCGAACGTGAGCACCGCGATCTGCACTTTAACCTCCTGAAATGGTAAATTGGGATCGCGCCTCTATCGCATTTCGCGCTTTTATGCACGTCCGCTCAACATCCCCAATTCAGACGGCGCTTCAAGCCCGCCCGCTCAGCACATCCGGATCGGCCCAGCCATTCACATAAGCAAGGTAATAGAGCCCGAAGGCGACCGTCGCGACGATCGTCATCTGCAGCAGGATACGCCGGGGCCGGAAGCTCGCGGGAGCGCCGGGCTCCTGCCCCCGCACCAGCGGCGTGCTCTCATCGCTTGCCCGGCGCCCGTGAAACGGCAGCACGAAAAAGGCGCTGAATGCCCAGAACAGCAGATAGATGGCGAGTGCCGAGGTCCATTTCATCGTCGTGCTTCCGTATCTCAGATATCGACGAGCATGACGTCGACGATCGGCTTCTTGCCTGTCCAGTTGGTCGCGACGCGCCGCACGCCGAGCCGGATCGCCTCGCGCAGTTTCTCTTCATCGCGCGCCGGGCCGGTAGCGGCCTGTTCGGCGGCTTCGCGGAGCTCGTCGACGAAGGTTTCGCGCTCGTCCTCGACCGGAACGCCGCGATAGCTCACCGCGCTGTCGACGAAGCGCTTGTCCGAAAAGATCACCGCGACCGAAATCTGGCCGTTGAGCGCCAGCTTGCGCCGTTCGTTGATCGTCTCGCCGTCGGCGGGAAGGATCACGTCGCCGTCGAGGATAAGCCGCCCCGAACGCACGCGCTCGATAATCTTCGCAGGCCCCGGCGACAGGCGGACGAGATCGCCATTTTCCTGAATCAGTGCGTCGGGCACGCCTTGTTCGAGCGCAAAGCGCGCCTGTTCGTGCATATGACGGATCTCGCCGTGCACCGGCACGACCAGCTTGGGCCTGAGCCAGCCATAGAGCGCCGCAAGTTCGGGTTGCCCCGGATGGCCGCTGACGTGGATATGCGCCTGCTTTTCGGTCACCGTCAGCACGTCTTTCGCCGCGAGCTGATTCATGATCCGCCCGATCGCGACCTCGTTGCCGGGAATCTGCTTCGACGAAAAGACGACGGTATCGCCCGCCTCGAGCTTGATCTGGTGCCCGTCGGAAGCCATGCGCGCCAGCGCCGCGCGCGGTTCGCCCTGCCCGCCAGTGGCGATCACCATCAGCTTGTCGCGCGGCAGCCGCATCGCCTCGTCGAAATCGACCGTCGGCGGAAAATCTTTGAGATAGCCCACCGAGCGCGCGACCCCGAGGATGCGGTCGAGCGAGCGCCCCGCGACGCACAAGGTCCGCCCCGTCGCCTTGGCGACCGCGCCCAGCGTCGCCAGCCGCGCGGCGTTCGAGGCGAAGGTGGTGACGACCACCCTGCCCTTTGCCGCGCCGACCGCCTGCGTCAGCCCCTCGCGCAGCCCGCCCTCGCTGCCCGAGGCCTCGGCGTTGAACGCATTGGTCGAATCGCAGACGAGCACATCGACGCCCTCGTCGCCGATCGCGGTCAGCGCCGCGGCGGTCGCCGGCTGCCCGAGGATCGGCTCCTCGTCGAGCTTCCAGTCGCCGGTGTGGAAAACGCGGCCATAGGGCGTGTCGATCACCACCGCGCTCATTTCGAGGATCGAATGCGCCAGCGGGACCAAACGGATGCCGAAGGGCCCGATCCGGAAACTGGCGTCGATATCGACGACCTTGATCTCGACCTCTTTCTCCAGCCCTTCCTCGGCAAGCTTGTGCGCGATCAGCCCCGCGGTGAAGCGGTTGGCATAGAGCGGCACGCCAAGGTCGGCGGCCAGATAAGGGATCGCGCCGATATGGTCCTCGTGCCCGTGGGTCAGCACGATGCCGAGCAAATCCTTCTTGCGGTCCTCGATGAATTCGAGGTCGGGCATGACGATGTCGATGCCGGGATAATCGTGGCTGCCAAAGGTCACGCCAAGGTCGGCCATGATCCATTTGCCGTCGCAGCCATAGAGATTGGCGTTCATGCCGATCTCGCCCGAGCCCCCCAATGCGAGGAAAAGCAACTCCTTGCCGGGGTTCGTCATCTGTTCTGGTTCCGTTGGTTATAGAGGTGCATCAACCCGTTGAGCGTCAGATCGGGTTCGATACGGTCGAACAACTGCGCTTGTTCCTGGAACAGCGTCGCGAGGCCGCCCGTCGCGATGACGGTAAGCGATCTACCAATCTCAGTCTTCATCCGCGCGATGAGGCCTTCCATCATCGACACATAGCCCCAATAGACGCCGATCAGCATCTGGCTCTCGGTGGTGCGCCCGATGACGCTATCGGTTTCGGGCGCTTCGATGGCGATACGGGGCAGTTTCGCCGCCGCCGCAACCAGCGCTTCGAGCGACAAATTCACCCCCGGCGCGATGATGCCGCCGAGATAGGCGCCGTCCGGCCCGATATGGTCGAGCGTCGTCGCGGTACCGAAGCTGATGACCAGCTTGTCCTTGCCCGGCGCGACCGCCTGCGCCGAGATGGCGTTCACGGCCCGGTCGGCGCCGACCGACTGCGGCTCGTCGACCTTGAGCGCGATGCCCCAGGTTACCGGGTCGCGCCCCGCGACCAGCGCATCGACGCCGAAATATTTATGCGCGAGCAGTTGCAGATTGTGGAGCGCGCGCGGCACCACGGTCGAGATGATCACGTCGCTTACTCCGGCGCGGTCGTGTCCCTCGATGCGCAGGAGCTGGTCGAGCCAGACCATATATTCGTCCGCCGTGCGCCGGTCGTCGGTCGCGATCCGCCAGCGTGCCAGCAGTTCGGTATCGCGAAACAGCGCGAATTTGGCGTTGGTGTTGCCGACATCGATGGCGAGCAGCACGGTCAATTCCCTCCCGTTGCGGGCCGTTGCAGTTCGACGTCCCCCGCGTGGATCAGCATGACCTCCCCGTCGGCGCGGCGCAAGCGTAGCGCGCCGTCGGGCGCCAGCCCGTCGAAGCTGCCGTCGATCCCCTGCTCCGATACGCGGAGCGGCGTCCCGACCGGGTGGCCTTGCGGCAGCCAGGCGCGGACGATGCTGTCGACACCCTCCTGCCGCCATGTCCATAACGTATCGACCATCGCGATCGCCAAGGCCTCGGCGAAGCGATCGCGGTCGAGCACTGCGCCCTTGGCGGCGAGCGCCGCCGTCGGGCGATCGGGCAGCTCGGGCGCGGCGACCAGATTGACGCCGATCCCGATCACCACCGCATTGCCCGTGCGCTCCATCAATATGCCGGCGCATTTGGCGCCGTCGACGAGCAGGTCGTTCGGCCATTTGAGCTGGGCGTCGAGCCCGGGCGCCATCGCCGTCACCGCCTTCGCCAAGGCGATCCCCGCGACCAGCGCGAGCGTCGCGGGCGACGGATCGCCGGCGGTCAGGTGGACGACGGTCGAGCCCATGAAATTGCCCTGTCCGTCGTTCCATCCGCGGCCCAGGCGGCCGCGTCCGGCGGTCTGGCGCTCGGCGACAAGCCAGTGGCCTTCGCCGACATGTTCGCCGCCCGCCAGTCGCGCCAGCAGGTCGGCGTTGGTCGAACCTGTCTGCGCTACCCGCTCGATCGGGGGGATCAGAACAGCACCGACGCAGCGCCCGCCGAAGCGATCGCCAGCATGGGAATGAACAGATAGCCGATCACCGATAGCCACAGCGCGCTGACCGCGACGATCGTACCCTCGACGACATTGCCGCCGCCGGTCACTTCGACGTCCGACTTGTCGTCGAAGTACATCGTCTTGATGATCGCGATATAATAGAAGGCGCCGATCACCGAAGCGACGATACCGGCAACCGCGAGCGGCACGAGATTGGCGTTCACTGCAGCCTCGAAGACCAGATATTTCGGCCAGAAACCGAAGAGCGGCGGGATGCCGGCAAGGCTGAACAGGAAGACCGCCATCGCCGCAGCAAGCCCCGGGCGGCGCTGCGACAGGCCGGCGAGCGCCGGGATGCTTTCGACCTGATTGCCCTCTGCATCGCGCAGTTGCAGCACCACGAGGAAGGCGCCCAGCGTCGTCACGACATAGACGAGCAGATAGGTCAGCACGCCCTCGACCCCCTGCTGGGTCCCGGCAGCAAGGCCGATCAGCATGAAACCGACATTGTTGATCGACGAATAAGCGAGCAGGCGTTTGATATTCGTCTGCCCGATCGCGCCGACCGCGCCGAGAATGATCGAGGCGAGCGCGAGGAAGATGACGATTTGCTGCCACGCGCCGACCGCGGGGCCCATCGCGTCGATCACCACGCGCGTCATCAGCGCCATCGCCGCGACCTTGGGGGCGCTGGCGAAGAAGGTCGTCACCGGGGTCGGAGCGCCTTCATAGACGTCGGGAGTCCACATGTGGAACGGCACGGCGCTGATCTTGAAACCCAGACCCGCGAGCACGAATACGATGCCGAAGATCAGCCCGATATTCATCTCGCCGCCCATCCGCGCCGCGATACCCGCAAAATCGGTGGTCCCCGAAAAGCCGTAGAGCAGCGAAATGCCGTAGAGCAGCATGCCCGACGCCAGCGCGCCGAGGACGAAATATTTGAGCCCCGCCTCGCTCGACCGATCATCGGTGCGCATGAAGCTGGCGAGCACATAGGCGGCGAGGCTGTTGAGCTCGAGCCCGACATACAGCGTCATCAGGTCGCGCGACGACGCCATGATGCCCATGCCGAGCGCCGCGAACAGGATCAGCACCGGATATTCGGCGCGCATGCCGCTGGTGAAGAAGCGCGGCGCGACGAGGATGCAGACAAAGCTCGCAGCATAGATCAGCAGCTTGGCGAAACCGCCGAAACCGTCGACCGACAGCGTGCCCGAAAAGACCGTCGCGTTGACGCCAAACAGCGCCACGACCGCGGCAGCGGCGGCAGCGAGCGTCAGCAACGACGCCCCCTGATACAGGCCGACCTGCCGGTCACCCGCGAAGGTGCCGAGCATCAGGGTGATGAGCCCGCCGATCGTCAGGATCAGTTCGGGCCAGATGAGCGCGAGATCGGCGGTCATTGGACGCCTCCCGCATGGCTCGATCCGTGGGCGGCTTCGCCTTCATGCGCCTTGGCCGCCTTCGGCTTGGCTGCGGCAAGATGCGCATCGCCGGCGGGCTTTGCCGGGGCAAGCCGTGCGACGACCGTCGTCACGTCGCCGCGCATCGGGGCGAGGAAGCTTTCGGGATAAACGCCCATCCACAGCGCCACGGCGGCAAGCGGCGCCATGATCGTCCATTCGCGTGCGGTCAGGTCGGGCATCGCCTTCACATCGTCCTTGGTCAGTTCGCCGAACACGACGCGGCGGTAGAGATAGAGCATATAGGCGGCACCGAGGATGATGCCGGTGGTGCACACGAACGCCACGACGCTCGACGCTTCGTAAATGCCGAGCAGGCTCAGGAATTCGCCGACGAAGCCCGACGTGCCCGGCAGGCCGATCGACGCCATGGTGAACAGCATGAAGAACAGCGCATAGGCCGGCATGTTCACTGCGAGCCCGCCGTAGCGGTCGATCTCGCGCGTGTGGAGCCGGTCGTAGATCACGCCGACGCAGAAGAAGAGCGCCGCCGAAACGACGCCATGGCTGAGCATGATGATCAGCGCGCCTTCGATCCCCTGCTGGTTGAACGCGAAGAGGCCCGCAGTGACGATCGCCATATGCGCGACCGACGAATAGGCGATGAGCTTCTTCATGTCGTTCTGCACCAGTGCGACGAGGCTGGTATAGACCACCGCCACCATCGACAGCGCGAAGACGATCCACATGAGCTGCGCCGAGGCATCGGGGAACATCGGCATCATGAAGCGCAGGAAGCCATAGGCGCCGAGCTTCAGGAGCACGCCAGCGAGGATCATAGAGCCGGCGGTCGGCGCCTGCACATGCGCGTCGGGAAGCCAGGTATGGACGGGCCACATCGGCATCTTGACCGCGAGGCTGGCGAAGAAGGCGAGCCAGAGCCAGGTCTGCATCTCGACCGGGAAATTATAGGCCAGCAGCGTCGGGATGTCGGTCGTGCCCGCTTCGCGGATCATTGCGATCATCGCGACAAGCATCAGCACCGAGCCGAGCAGCGTGTAGAGGAAGAATTTGAACGCCGCATAGATGCGGTTCGCGCCGCCCCAGATGCCGATGATGAAATACATCGGGATCAGCCCGGCTTCGAAGAAGATATAGAACAGCAGCAGATCCTGCGCGCAGAACACCCCGATCATGATCGTTTCCATGATCAGGAACATCGCCATGTAGAGGCCGACACGTTGCTTGATCGCATCCCAGCTCGCAAGGATGCAGAGCGGCATCAGGAAGACGCTAAGCATGATCAGCATCAGCGCCATGCCGTCGATGCCGAGCGCCCACTGGAAACGCCCGAACAGGTCGGCGCGTTCGGTGAACTGCCACTGCGCCCCGCCGATGTCGAACTGCGCCCAGAGGATGCAGCCGAGCACGAAGTCGACCAAGGTCGCGGCGAGCGCGATCATCCGCGCATTGCGGTCGCCGGCATAGATGCAGAGGACGGCCGCGACGAGCGGCACCGCGAGCATCAGCGAAAGGATGGGAAGACCGCCGCTCACAGGAAATTCACCATGGCCCAGCTGGCGAGGCCGACAAGACCGAGCAGCATCACGAACGCATATCCATAAACATAACCCGATTGCAGCCGGACCGCGAGCCGGGTCCCCCCTTGCACAAGCGCCGCGGCGCCATCGGGACCGAAGCGGTCGATGGTGCCTTCATCCCCGCGCTTCCAGAAGAAGCGGCCGATCGCGAAGGCGGGCTTCACGAAGAGGAAGTTATAGAGCTCGTCGAAATACCATTTGTTGTACAGGAACTGGTGCAGCAGCTTGAACTGCGCCACGAAGCGCCCCGGCAGGCTGGTGTTGCGGATATAGCTGTTCCACGCGAGGAACAGGCCGATCGCCATCACCGTAAACGGCGTCCATTTGACCCAGGTCGGCACCTCGTGCGCGGCGTGCATCAGATGCTCGTCGAACGCGATGCTGCCCTTCCAGAAGGCAAGGCCTTCCTCGGGATAGATGAACGGGTGCGCAAAGACGAAGCCCGCGAACACGGCGCCGATCGACAGGACGATCAACGGGATCAGCATCGGGAACGGGCTTTCGTGCGGGTGATAACCCGCCGTGCCGTCGCCCGAATGCGCATCATGGTGGTGATCCTCGTGCGCCGCATGACCGTGGTCGCCATGGCCGTGACCATGGTCGTCATGCACCGCGTGCTGGATATGCTCGCTCTGCTCCCAGCGCGGCTTGCCGTAGAAGGTCAGGAAAACGAGCCGCCACGAATAGAAGCTGGTGAGCAGCGCCGCGAAGATACCGACCCAGAAAGCGATCTGACCGCCGCCGCCGGCAGCGAACGCCGCCTCGAGGATGCCGTCCTTCGAGTGGAAGCCGGCAAAGCCCGCGACGCCCGCGATGCCGACGCCGGTGATTGCCAGCGTGCCCGCCATCATCGCCCAGAAGGTGATCGGGATATGCTTTCTGAGGCCGCCGTAATAGCGCATGTCCTGCTCATGGTGCATCGAATGGATGACCGAGCCCGCACCGAGGAACAGCAGCGCCTTGAAGAAGGCGTGCGTGAACAGGTGGAACATCGCCGCGCCATAAGCGCCGACGCCCGCGGCGAAGAACATATAACCGAGCTGCGAACAGGTCGAATAGGCGATGACGCGCTTGATGTCCCACTGCGTCGTGCCGACCGTCGCGGCGAACAGGCAGGTCGCGGCGCCGACGAAGGTGACGACGCCGAGTGCGATCGGCGCGGTCTCGAACATCGGCGACAGGCGGCAGACCATGAAGACGCCCGCAGTGACCATCGTCGCGGCGTGGATCAGCGCCGACACCGGGGTCGGGCCCTCCATCGCGTCGGGAAGCCAGGTGTGGAGGCCGAGCTGCGCCGACTTGCCCATCGCGCCGACGAACAGCAGCAGACAGAGGATCGTCATCGTGTCGAGGCGCATCCCCATGAAAGTGATGGTGCTGCCCGCCATGCCCGGCGCAGCGGCCAGAATCTCGGGGATCGACACTGTGCCGAACACCAGGAAAGTGCCGAAGATGCCGAGCATGAAGCCAAGGTCGCCGACGCGGTTGACGACGAATGCCTTGATCGCCGCGGCATTGGCGCTCGGCTTCTTGTACCAGAAGCCGATGAGCAGGTAGGACGCGAGACCGACGCCTTCCCAGCCGAAGAACATCTGGACGAGGTTGTTCGCGGTCACGAGCATCAGCATCGCGAAGGTGAAGAGCGAGAGATAGGCGAAGAAGCGCGGCTGGTCCGGGTCTTCCTCCATATAGCTCCAGCTATACAGGTGGACGAGCGCCGACACCGTCGTGATCACGACGAGCATCACCGAAGTCAGCGTGTCGACGCGGAGTTCCCAGTTGAACTGCAGCGCGCCCGACGACACCCAGTGCAGCACCGGCGTCACCCCGGCTTCGCCCGTTCCCGCCACGAAGGACAAGAAGATCGGCCAGCTAAGCGCACAACTGATGAACAGCGCGCCCGTGGTAACGATTTTCGACGCGAACGGGCCGATGACCCGCTGGCCGAGCCCTGCGACGAGCGCCGCGAGCAGCGGCAGGAAAACGATCGCCTGGATCACCGGCTTACCCCTTCATCCGGTTGGCATCGTCGACGGCAATGGTGCCGCGGCCGCGGAAATAGATAACGAGAATGGCAAGACCGATCGCCGCTTCACCTGCAGCCACGGTCAGCACGAACATCGAGAACACCTGCCCGACGAGATCGCCCAGCGCCGCGCTGAACGCGACGAGGTTGATGTTCACCGCCAGCAGGATGAGCTCGATCGCCATCAGGATGACGATGATATTCTTGCGGTTGATGAAGATGCCGAGCACGCCGAGCGTGAACAGCACCGCCGAAACGGCGAGATAATGGCCGACCGAAATCACAGCTCAACCCCCTGCCCGGTGCCCGGATCGACAAGGCGCGTCGCATCCTCGGGACGGCGCCGGTTCTGCGCCGAGACATTCTGGATACGCACTCCCCCGCGGGTCCGATGCGTCAGCACGATCGCGCCGATCATCGCAACGAGGAGAACGATGCCCGCCGCCTCGAACAGGAAGATATAGCGCGTATAGAGCAGTTCGCCGATCTGCTGGATATTGCTCTTGTCGCTGACGACGGGCGCCACACGTGCAGCCAGGTCGACCCCGCCCGCCTGCCAGGCGCCGACTGCGAAGACCAGCTCCGCCGCAAGGATGATCGCGACCAGCGCGCCGAGCGGCAGATAGCGCACGAAACCGGCGCGCAGTTCGGCGAAATCGATGTTCAGCATCATCACGACGAACAGGAACAGCACCGCGACGGCGCCGACATAGACGATGACGAGCAGCATCGCGATGAACTCGGCGCCCGCCAGCAGCATCAGACCCGCCGCGTTGAAGAAGGCGAGGATCAGCCACATGACGCTGTGGACCGGGTTGCGCGCGAAAATCACCATCGCCGCCGAGGCGATGACGATGGTCGCAAAAAGATAGAAGGCAAAGAGCTGGATCATGTGCGCGCGCCCTTATCGATAGGGCGCGTCGGCGGCAAGATTCGCCGCAATCGCGCGTTCCCATTTGTCGCCGTTGGCGAGCAGCTTGGCCTTGTCATAGAGCAGCTCCTCGCGCGTTTCGGTCGCGAATTCGAAGTTCGGCCCCTCGACCACCGCATCGACCGGGCACGCTTCCTGGCAGAAGCCGCAATAGATGCATTTGGTCATGTCGATGTCGTAGCGCGTCGTGCGGCGCGAACCGTCGTCGCGCGGCTCGGCCTCGATCGTGATCGCCTGCGCCGGGCACACCGCTTCGCACAGCTTGCACGCGATGCAGCGTTCCTCGCCGTTCGGATAACGGCGCAGCGCATGCTCGCCGCGGAAGCGCGGCGACAGCGGGTTCTTCTCGAACGGATAATTGATCGTCGCCTTCGGCTTGAAGAAATATTTCAGCGTGAGGGCATGCGCCTTCACAAACTCCCACAGCGTGAAGCTTTTTACGAGATGGGCGACGTAACTCATGAATACCTCGTCAGCATCAGATAGCCGGAGATCAGGAAGATCCAGAGAAGCGAAATCGGCAGGAAGATTTTCCAGCCCAGCCGCATCAGCTGGTCATAGCGGTAACGCGGGACGGTCGCCTTGACCCAGCTGAAGACGAAGAAGAAGAACAGGATCTTCGCGAACAGCCAGATGATGCCGGGAACGGCATAGAGCGGCGCCCAGTCGACCGGCGGCAGCCAGCCACCCCAGAACAGCACCGCGTTGAGCGTGCACATCAGCAGGACGTTGGCATATTCGCCGAGCCAGAAGAGCGCGAAGCTCATCGACGAATATTCGGTCTGATAGCCCGCGACGAGCTCCGATTCCGCTTCGGTCAGGTCGAACGGCGCGCGCGCGGTCTCGGCGAGCGCCGAGATGAGGAACATCACCGCGAGCGGGAAGAGCAGCAGGTTGAAGCCGAAGGCGTTGACGAAGCCGAGCCCGTGCCCCTGCTGCGCCTTGACGATCTCGTTCATGTTGAAGCTGTCGGCAAACAGCACGACGCCGATCAGGATGAACCCGATCGAGACTTCATAGCTGATCATCTGCGCCGAAGCGCGAAGGGCCGAAAAGAAGGGATATTTCGAGTTCGACGCCCAGCCCGACAGGATCACGCCGTACACGCCGAGCGACGACACCGCGAGGATGTAGAGCAGCCCGACGTTGATGTCGGCGAGCACCGCGCCCGAATTGAACGGGATCACCGCCCACGCAAGCAGCGCGACCGTGAAGGTGATAATCGGCGCGATCAGGAACAGACCCCGGTTCGCCGAACTCGGGATGATCGTTTCCTGCAGGAACACCTTCAGCCCGTCGGCAAAGCTCTGCAGCAGGCCGAAGGGGCCGACGACGTTCGGACCGCGGCGCAGCGCGATCGCCGCCCAGATCTTGCGGTCGGCATAGATGATCATCGCGACCGCGAGCATCAGCGGCAGCGCGATGAGCAGGATGCCGCAAATCGTCGCGACGCCCCATGCCCATTCATAGGACATGCCAAGGCCCTGGAAGAATTCGGTCATCGGCCCGCTCCGTCCTGATTCCGCCAATTGTTATGCGGCCCGGGTTTCTTCGACCGAGGCGGATTGAAACCGCGCCACACCGAATAGCCCATCCCGGCCAGCAGGACGCTGGCGATCGCATGTGCGGCGGTCATTCTGCGGCCTCCGCATAATCGCCGCCGTGGAGCAGTTCGTCCGAGCAGCGCTGCATCGTCGGCGACGCGCGGCAGATGGCGTTGGTGAGGTAGAAATCCTTGATCGGCGACGGGATCGCGCGCGCCTCGGGCTTGGCGGGCAGCTTGGGCACCGTCCAGCCGTAACCGGCAAGCCCTTCGACGCCCAGCGCCGGCACCGCAGCGATCATCGCCGCGCGGCATTCGGCAAAACTGTCGAAGCCGACCGACACGCCGAGCGCATCGGCAAGCGCCCGGAAAATACTCCAGTCCTCGCGCGCGTCGCCCGGCGCGAACACCGCCTTTTCGCTGCGCTGGACGCGGCCTTCGGTGTTGACCGTCGTAAAGTCCTTTTCGGTCCACGCGGCAGCCGGCAGGATGACGTCGGCGGCATGGGCGCCCTTGTCGCCGTGGTGGCCGACATAAACCTTGAACGTGCCGGGCAGCGCCGCGAAATCGACCTCGTCGGCGCCGAGGAAGAAAGCGAGCTTCGGCTTCGCCGCGATCACGTCCTTGATGCCGCCGGGCAGGCCGTAGCCGAGCATGAGCGAACCCATGCGCGCGGCCGAGAAATGGACGACATTGTAGCCGTTCCAGCCGTCCTTGACCGCATCGACCGTCTTGGCGAGCGCAAGGCCCGCGCCATGAACGCCGGGCACCGACAGCGCGCCGCCGCCGAAGATCAGCATCGGCCGCTCGGCGCCCTTGAGCGCGTCGGTGACATGCTTCGGCAGCTTCGCAACAAGCGACGCGTCGTCGCCGAGCCATTCGGTCTTGTAGGTGAGATCGGTTCCGGGGCCGATCGCGAAGACCTTGGCGCCCTTCTTCCACACCGCCTTGCGGATGCGGGTGTTGATCAGCGGCGCTTCCCAGCGCAGGTTCGTGCCGACGAGCAGGATCACATCGGCATTTTCAGCCTCGGCGATCCCGGTGTTGAAATTGACCGCCGACAGGCTGGTGACGTCGTAATCGAGCCCGGTCTGACGCCCTTCGAGCAGATTGCCGCCAAGTGCGGTCACCAGCGCCTTCGCCGCAAACATCGTCTCGCAATCGGCGAGGTCGCCGGCAATCGCGGCGACCGACGAACCGGCATTCACCGCCTTGATCGCGTCGAACGCCTCGGCCCAGCTCGCTTCGACAAGCTGACCGCCCTTGCGGACATAAGGCCGGTCGAGGCGGCGGCGGATCAGCCCGTCGACATGGTGGCGCGTCTTGTCGCTCGCCCATTCCTCGTTCACGTCGTCGTTGACGCGCGGCAGGACGCGCAGCACCTGACGGCCGCGCGCGTCGATGCGCACATTGGTGCCGACCGCATCCATCATGTCGATGCCCAGCGTCTTGGTCAGTTCCCACGGCCGCGCTTCGAAGGCATAAGGCTTGCTGGTCAGCGCACCGACCGGGCACAGGTCGACGACATTGCCCGATAGCTCGCTCGCCACCGCGCGTTCGAGATACGACGTGATCTGCATATTCTCGCCGCGATAGATCGCGCCGATGTCTTCCACGCCCGCGACTTCCTCCGCAAAGCGAACGCAGCGCGTGCACTGGATACAGCGGGTCATCACCGTCTTGACGATCGGACCCATATATTTCTCGGTGACCGCACGCTTGTTCTCGTCATAGCGCGTCGCGCCGCGGCCATAGGCGACCGACTGATCCTGCAGGTCGCATTCGCCGCCCTGATCGCAGATCGGGCAGTCGAGCGGGTGGTTGATGAGCAGGAACTCCATCACGCCCTCGCGGGCCTTTTTCACCATCGGGCTGTCGGTCTTGATGATCTGCCCCTCGGCGGTCGGCAGCGCGCACGATGCCTGCGGCTTCGGCGGCCCCGGCGCGACCTCGACGAGGCACATGCGGCAATTGCCGGCGATCGACAGGCGTTCGTGGTAACAGAAGCGCGGGATTTCCTTCCCGGCCATCTCGCACGCCTGCAAGACGGTTGCGCCCTGCGGGACGTCGAGTTCTACGCCATCTACGGTGACTTTAGGCATTTTTTTTCACCAGTTTATCAATGTCGCTTGTGTCGTTGATAGCTTCAAACTGATCGTCGGGGACATAGCCCCTGCCCCCACTTTTCTGATCAGCGGCGGCAGCCTTTTCATAGCTGTCGCAGGCAGCAATTATCCGCCGTTCAAGCTTGGCCCAGCGAGGTTTGGCCGTCGGAAGCAGAGCTTTCCGGTTAGCCTTTGCCTTCGCAAAGTTCAGCAAAAACCCGTGGTCACCCGTTTCCGACGCGACCTTGTAGCTGCACTGCGCCCACGCTCGAGCCTTCGCGCTGACTGGAACGCAAGCTTGAGCGGCCGTAGCAGCCACAACACAGGCAACCGTGAAAAGCGCTGTTGCAAAATGCCTCACTCCGCCGCCTCCAGCGCGCCGCCATTCTCGCGAATGCGGCGTTCGATTTCGGGGCGGAAATGCTTGATCAGGCCTTGGATCGGCCACGCCGCGGCGTCGCCGAGCGCGCAGATGGTGTGGCCTTCGACCTGCTTGGTGACGTCGAACAGCGTATCGATCTCGCTGATGTCGGCGTCGCCGGTGCGCAGCCGCTCCATCACGCGCCACATCCAGCCGGTGCCTTCGCGGCACGGCGTGCACTGGCCGCAGCTTTCATGCTTGTAGAAATAGCTGATGCGGCTGATCGCCTGGACGACGTCGGTCGACTTGTCCATGACGATCGCGGCGGCGGTGCCGAGCCCCGAACCGACGGCTTTCAGCCCGTCGAAGTCCATCGGCGCGTCCATGATTTCGGCCGCGGGGACGAGCGGTACCGACGACCCGCCGGGGATCACCGCGAGCAGATTGTCCCAGCCGCCGCGGATGCCGCCGCAATGCTTGTCGATCAATTCGCGGAAGGTGATCCCCATCTCTTCCTCGACGACGCACGGGCGCTCGACATGGCCCGAGATCTGGAAGAGCTTGGTGCCCTTATTGTTTTCGCGCCCGAAGGAAGCGAACCACGGCGCGCCGCGGCGCAGGATCGTCGGGACGACCGCGATCGATTCCACGTTGTTCACCGTCGTCGGGCAGCCATAGAGGCCCGCACCCGCGGGGAACGGCGGTTTCAGGCGCGGCTGCCCCTTCTTGCCTTCGAGGCTTTCGATCATCGCGGTCTCTTCGCCGCAGATGTACGCGCCGGCGCCGCGGTGGACGAAGACATCGAAGTCGTAACCCGATTTCGCCGCATTCTTGCCGAGCAGGCCGGCGTCATACGCCTCCTGCACCGCAGCGAAGAGCGTCTCGGCCTCGCGGATGAACTCGCCGCGGATATAGATGTACGCCGCGCGCGCGCGCATCGCATAGCCCGCGATCAGCGCGCCTTCGATCAGCTTATGCGGATCGTGGCGGATGATTTCGCGGTCCTTGCACGATCCCGGTTCGGATTCGTCGGCGTTGATGACGAGGAAACTCGGGCGGTCGGCGCGCGGCTCCTTCGGCATGAAGCTCCACTTGAGCCCGGTCGGGAAGCCCGCACCGCCGCGGCCGCGCAGGCCCGATGCCTTGATCTCCTCGATGATCGCGTCCTGGCCGCGCTTCATCAGGTCTTTCGTCTTGTCCCAATCGCCGCGCGCCTGCGCGGATTTGAGGTTCCACGGCTGGAAGCCGTAAAGATTGGTGAAGATGCGATCCTTGTCGGCAAGCATGGCGTCTACTCACCCTTTCCCTTGCCGGCCTGCCGTGCGGCAAAGACAGCGATAAATATGACGGCGACCCCCATGAAGGCGGCGCCCAGCGCGATCCAGACCGCCATTACCAGTCCTTCCGGTAATCATGGTTGGCCTTGACCATTTCCTTCAGCGTCGTCGGGCCGCCTTCGGGCTCGCTCGTGTGACGCTTCGGGTTCTGGGGGCCGGTCTTGGGCTGCTTGCCCGCCGCGAGATCGTCGAGGATGCGCGACATGCTGTCGAAATCGAGGTCCTCGTAATTGTCGTCGTTGATCTGGACCATCGGCGCGTTGGTGCAGGTGCCCATGCACTCGACCTCGGTCAGCGTGAACAGGCCGTCGGGCGTCGTCTTGCCCTTGACCATGCCGCGGTTCTTGCACGCCGCCATCACATCGTCCGACCCGCGCAGCAGGCACGGCGTCGTACCGCAGACCTGCACATGATAGCGGCCGACGGGGACGAGGTTGTACATGGTATAGAAGGTCGCGACTTCGTAAGCGCGGATATAAGGCATATCGAGGCCTGCCGCGACATATTCGATCACCGGCACGGGCAGCCAGCCCTGCGTCTGCGTCTCGGCGCCGACCTGCCGCTGCGCGAGATCGAGCAGCGGCATCACCGCCGAGCGCTGGCGTCCCGCGGGATAGCGGGCGATGACCGCCTTCGCCTTCTCGGCATTCTCCGCCGTCCACGCAAAGGCGCCCCAGCGCGCGCGGACTTCGGCTTCATCGGGGATTTGGGGTGCGTCAGCCATGCAAATTACCTGATTCCGTTTTACGGCCTGCCCATTTCAAATAGAGCAGACGCCCGGCCAATCCCACTACGGCCAGCATAGCCAGCACTTTACCGGCGCCGATAATCCACCGGGCCGCTTCATTGGCTCCGGGTTCGCGGACGCCGAACGCCCATTGCATCGCCCAGAAGAAGACAAAGCCAACGGCGGCCCATCTAAGATATTTGGAGGTATCGGCCATCAGCGGACAAACTCCACACGCGACACCTTGTCGCCTTCAAAACTATAGATCGACATGACCTCGAACGGGTCGGCCTCCGGCGAGCGGGCGACCTTTTCATGCAGGACGACGAAGTCGCCCAGCGTGTAACCCGACAGGATATCGGCGCGGTTCTGAGGAAATTCGGCGAACATCGCCTTCAGCCCCTCGCGCACGCCTTCCTTGCCGTCGCGAACGACCGCGCCGCGATAGCCAGCTTCGGCCGCGTCGTCGGTCATCAGCGCGACATAGGCGTCGGCATCCTGCGCATTGTAATGCGCGATCATCGTCTCGGCGATTGCCAGCCTGCTCACCGGTCGCACTCCCCGAACACGACGTCGATCGCGCCGATGATGGCGGTGGTGTCGGCGAGCATGTGGCCCTTCGACATCATGTCCATCGCCTGCAGGTGCGAAAAGGCCGTCGGGCGGATCTTGCAGCGGTACGGCTTGTTGGTGCCGTCGCTGACCAGATAGACGCCGAACTCGCCCTTGGGGCTTTCGGTCGCGACATAAACCTCGCCCGCCGGGACGTGGAAGCCCTCGGTATAGAGTTTGAAGTGATGGATCAGCGATTCCATCGACTGCTTCATCTCGCCGCGCTTCGGCGGCACGACTTTGCGGTCGAGGCTGGCGATCGGACCGGCCGGCATCTCGTTGATGCATTGCAGGATGATGCGCGCCGACTGATAGACTTCCTGCACGCGGACCATGAAGCGGTCGTAGCAGTCGCCGCGCGTGCCGACGGGAATGTCGAAGTTCATCTTGGCATAGGCGTCATAGGGCTGCGACTTGCGCAAATCCCACGCGATACCGCTGCCGCGGATCATCGGGCCGGAGAAGCCCCAGGCCAGCGCGTCTTCCTTGCTCACCGTCGCGATATCGACATTGCGCTGCTTGAAGATGCGGTTGTCGATGACAAGGCTCATCGCGTCGCCGAACAGCTTCGGCAGCCGCTTTTCGCACCATTCGCCGATGTCGTAGAGCAGCTTTTCGGGCACATCCTGATGGACGCCGCCCGGACGAAAATAGGCGCTGTGCATCCGCGCGCCCGAAGCGCGCTCGAAGAAGTTGAGGCAATCCTCGCGCAGCTCGAACACCCACAGGTTCGGGGTCATCGCACCGACATCCATGACGTGCGACCCGATGTTGAGCATATGGTTGCAGATGCGCGTCAGCTCGGCGAACAAGGTCCGCAGATATTGCGCGCGATCGGGGACTTCGAGGTCGAGCAGCTTCTCGATCGCAAGCACATAGCTATGCTCCATCCCGAGCGGCGAGCAATAGTCGAGCCGGTCGAAATAGGGCAAAGCCTGCAGATAGGTCTTGTACTCGATCAGCTTTTCGGTGCCGCGATGCAGCAGCCCGACGTGCGGGTCGACGCGCTCGATGATCTCGCCGTCGAGCTCCATCACCATGCGCAGCACGCCGTGCGCCGCAGGATGCTGCGGGCCGAAGTTGATCGTGTAGTTGGTGACGACCTGATCGCCGGCGGTATCCGCCGTATCGACCGGATAGCCCTCGAACATGTCGCTGCCGTGGTGCTTCACATAAGGAGAGTCGGTCATGCGTCACCTCCCGTCTTGGGCTTGCGCGGCGCGCGCGGCTTGGCGGGCGCTTTCTCGGCCTTGGCGGTCGCGGGCGTTTTGGCGGCCTTGGTCGCCGGCTTTGCCTTCGCGCCGTCGCGGCTCGTCTTGGCGGCCTTCAGGTTGGTCTTCGCCCCTGCCCCGGTATCGGCCGGCTTTTCGGTCGTCTTCGGGGTCGGCGGCGGCGGCGCTTTCGCCTTGTCGTCGGCCTTCTTGACTTCGGCGGCGGTCATCGGCGTCGGCGCGCCCTTGCCCGGCGCTTCGCCGGTGCCGCCGGCCTTTTCGTCGCCGGGCAGCACATAGTCGGCGCCCTCCCACGGGCTCAGGAAGTCGAAATTGCGGAAATCCTGCGCCAGCTTCACCGGCTCATAGACGACGCGCTTGTCCTCTTCGCTGTACCGGAGTTCGATATAACCGGTGAGCGGGAAGTCCTTGCGCTGCGGATGCCCCTGGAAACCATAGTCGGTCAGGATGCGGCGGAGGTCGGGGTTGCCCGCGAACAGCACGCCGTACATGTCGAACACTTCGCGTTCGAGCCAGCCGGCGACCGGCCAGACCGGCACGATGCTCGGCACCGGCGTCGCCTCGTCGGTGCAGACGCGCACGCGCAGACGGTGATTCTTCGTCACGCTGAGCAGGTGATAGACGACCTCGAAGCGCTCGGCGCGATCGGGATAGTCGACCCCGGCGATTTCCATCAGCGACTGATATTCGAGATTGTCGCGCAGCGCGATCATCACGCCGGCCACCGCTTCGCGGCGCACCGTGATGCTGTCCTCGCCGACCGTGAAGACATGCTCGATCAGATCGGTGCCGAGCAGCTTTGCGAGCGCAGCGCCAATGCCGTCGCGGGGCGCGATCAGGGGAGCGGGACTGGCCATCAGCGTTCGATCGTCCCGGTGCGGCGGATCTTCCGCTGCAACTGCATCACGCCGTACAGCAGCGCCTCGGCGGTCGGCGGGCAGCCGGGGACATAGATGTCCACGGGCACGATGCGATCGCAGCCGCGCACCACCGAATAGCTGTAGTGATAATAGCCGCCGCCATTGGCGCAGCTACCCATCGAAATGACGTACTTCGGGTTCGACATCTGGTCGTAAACCCGGCGGAGCGCCGGCGCCATCTTGTTGCACAGCGTCCCCGCGACGATCATCACGTCCGACTGACGCGGGCTGGCGCGCGGCGCGGCGCCGAAGCGCTCCATGTCATAGCGCGGCATGTTGACGTGGATCATCTCGACCGCGCAGCACGCGAGGCCGAAGGTCATCCACCACAGCGAACCGGTCCGCGCCCAGTTGAACAGTTCCTCGGTCGAGGTGACGAGAAAGCCCTTGTCGCCGACTTCGCTATTGAGGTCGTCGAAGAAGTTCTGGTCCGGGTTCGTACCGGGCGCAACCGGCATCTGGCCGGGCATGATGATGCTGGAAGTGCTCATTCCCAATCCAACGCGCCTTTTTTCCACGCGTACACAAGGCCGAGCGTGAGTTCGGCGAGGAAAATCATCATCGTGGCCCAACCGGCCCAGCCGATCTCCTCGAGGCTAACCGCCCACGGGAAGAGGAAGGCCGCTTCAAGGTCGAAGATGATGAAGAGGATCGCGACAAGATAGAAGCGCACGTCGAACTGGCTGCGCGCATCCTCGAACGCGGGGAAACCGCATTCATATTCGGTGAGCTTCGCCGGATCGGGCTGGTGCGCACCGGTCAGACGGGCGACGCCCATCGGCAGAAAAACGAAGGCCGCCGACAATCCGACCGCAATGGCCAGAAAGATCAGGATCGGCAAATATTGCGTCAGGTCGACCATGGGGGCGCGCAGTCCTGTGTTGCTGACGCTCTTGTGGCGCCGTTCTTGCGGGGCGCTTTAGGCCAGCAAGTCGCACCTCGCAAGCGCTGCGGGCGCGAAATTCGCATCATTATGATCAAAAGCACAGGAGCGGGTGGCGGCGGGCGCTATCGCTGTGTTACGCCTTCCGCAGGGGTCGGCCTTCCGGGCAACCAGCGCCCGGCTTCGAATGGGGAGTTTTCATGCAAAAACATATCTTGCGGACGGCACTGGCACTGGGCGCAGCAAGCGTGATCGCGGCGACTCCGGCGCAGGCGGAACTGGTCAACGCCCAGAACCCGGCGACGATCAAGACGATCCTCGAGTCGCAGGGCTGGCCCGCAACGCTGATCCAGAAGGACGGCGACGATCCCTATATCGAAAGCAGCCGCAACGACATGAAGTTCTTGGTGATCTTCATGAACTGCACCGACAACAAACGGTGCAAGACGATCCAATATTATATGGGCTTCAACGACGCGAAGGACCTCGCGCTGACCCGGCTCAACCAGTGGAACAAGGACAAGCGCTTTGCCCGCGCCTACAAGGACGATGAAGGCGATCCGGTGCTCGAAATGGACGTCGATCTCGACTTCGCCGGCATCCCGCGCGAGAATGTCGGCGAAAGCCTCAACACCTGGGCATCGCTGATGGACAGCTTCCGCGAGTTTGTTTTCGAAAAATAGGTCGATCCGCCGCTCCCGGCGGGCCCCCGGATGACGCTGGTCAACATGCCCTGGCTGCGATAGGGCTGGCGTCGATCGGGTCGCGCCGTCGGGGGAAATTGCATGTCATCGATCAAACGCCTGTCCGCGCTTGCCCTTTCGGCCGCGCTTTTCGCCGCCGTGCCCGCCGGTGCGCAGACGATACTCGCCGACCCCGCCTCGATCACCGCCGCGTTGAAAGGCCGCAGCATGCCGGTGACGCAGGAAAAGGACGACGAAAACAATCCGGTCCTGCAGACGCAGTTCGGTGATGGCGCGAAATTCACCATCTACTTCTATGGCTGCACCGACGGATTGAAGTGCAGTTCGCTGCAATTCCACACGCTTTACAGCGGCAGCAATGCGACCGTCGACAAGATGAACCAGTTCAATCTCGATCGCCGGTACGGGCGCGGCGTGATCGAAAGCAACGGCGATGCCGGACTGCGGATGGATTTCAACTTCGCCGCGGGCGGCATGTCGAAGGCGCTGTTCCTCGACAATGTCGACCTGTGGGACGAGTTGATGTCGGTCTTTTCCGAATCCATCTACGAATAGGTCAGGCGTTGCGGAGCGCGCCCGCGACCAGTTTCTGCAGCTTCGAGTGCACGGCGCCGCTGCCGGCGATATATTCGCTGCGCTCGATCGCACGGTCGCCGCCGCGATAATCGCTGACGAAACCGCCGGCTTCGCGCACCAGCAACATGCCCGCCGCGACGTCCCAGACCTGAAGGTCGCTTTCCCAGAAGCCGTCATAGCGGCCCGCCGCGACCCATGCGAGGTCGAGGCTGGCGGCGCCGAAACGGCGGATGCCCGCAACCTCGGGGGCGACCGCACCGAAAATGCGGCTCCACTGCGCCATATTGCCATGGCCCATATAGGGGATGCCGGTGGCGATCAGGCATTCGTTGAGGTGGCGGCGCGACGACACGCGCAGGCGGCGGTCGTGCAGCCAGGCGCCGCGGCCGCGCTCGGCCCAATAGCTTTCATCGGTCACCGGCTGGTAGATCAGCGCCGAGGTGACATCGCCCCAGCCGCCGCCGGGCTTCGGTTCCTGCACCGCGATCGAGATCGCGAAATGCGGAATGGCGTGCAGGAAGTTCGACGTGCCGTCGAGCGGATCGATGATGAAGCGCGGTTTGCCCGGCTCGCCCTCGATCACCCCGCCCTCTTCGAGCACGAAGCCCCAGCCCGGGCGGTCGCGGGTCAGTTCGTCGTAAAGCGTACGCTCGGCGGCCTGATCGGCTTTCGATACGAAATCCGCCGGACCCTTTTGCGAGACTTGCAAATGCTCGATCTCGCCGAAATCGCGGCGCAGCTTCGTACCCGCCTTGCGCGCGGCACGTTCCATGACGGTGATGATGCCCGATACGGCCATGTCAAATCTCCACCCGCCCGAATTGCGGGCGGTGATTTCAGTTAGTCGGCGCGGCGAACATATTCGCGGTCGTACACATGCACGACGATCTTGGTCCCGCTGGTGATGTGCGGCGGCACCATCACGCGCACGCCATTGTCGAGGATCGCGGGCTTGTACGACGATGACGCCGTCTGGCCCTTCACCACCGCATCGGCCTCGACGATCGTCGCTTCGATCGTTTCGGGGAGTTCGACCGAAATCGGGCGTTCTTCCCAAAGCTCGAGCACGACGTCCATGCCGTCCTGCAGGAACTCGTGCGCCTCGCCGACGACATCCTTGCCGATGTTGATCTGTTCGAAGCTGTCCTTGTCCATGAACACCAGATCGTCGCCCTCGGCATAGAGGAACTGGAAATCCTTGGTGTCGAGGCGGACCTTTTCCACCGTGTCGGCGCTGCGGAAACGGTTGTTGAGCTTGCGTCCGTCGATCAGGTTCTTGGCTTCGACCTGCATATAGGCGCCGCCCTTGCCCGGCTGGGTGTGCTGGATCTTGGTGACCTTCCAGATGCCGCCTTCATATTCGATAATATTGCCGGGACGGATTTCAACGCCGGTGATTTTCATCGCGCACACTCGCTACACAAGGATGGAAAGAGCCGCCGGCACGCATCCGCATGCCGGTCACAGGAGCGCGCCTTTAGCCGCGCCGGCGTCGAAGGGCAAGCGGTGCGTGGTTACACCGTCGTCGTGACCGCCTTGCGCGTCCGCGCATAGCTGAGCGCGATCAGCCCCGCGAACAGGCCAAGGCCGACGAAGATCGACGGGATGTGGAAACCGTCGCCGACCACCGCCAGCGGCGCGTCGCTGTCGGTCGCGTAGACGAGGCCGGCATAAAAGACGCCGAACAGGCTTTCGCCGACGATCAGGCCCGTCGCGGTCAATACGCCCATACGATGCGCAAAGCCGGGATTGGCGCGGCCTGCGGCCCAGCGGTCATAGAACCAGCCCAGCACGGCGCCGACCACCACGGGCAGGATAACCGCCATCGGCAGATAGATGCCGATCCCGATCGCCAGCGGCGGCAGCCGCAGCTTGCCCGCGCGGCCCAGCAATTCGTCGACAAGGATAAAACCGACACCCGCCAGCGCGCCGTAGCCGAGCATCGTCCAGTTGAGATCGCCGCCGAGCACGCCCTTTGCCAACGACGAAATCAGCCCCGCCTGCGGCGCCGCGAGGGCATTGGGCCCTGCCCCGGGCACACCGACGAAGCCCAGCGTCTCGTTGAGGACGTTGAGCACCGGCGGCACGACGAGCGAGCCGAAAAAGACGCCGATGATCAGCGCGACCTGCTGTTTCCACGGCGTTGCACCGACGAGCTGGCCGGTTTTGAGGTCCTGCAGATTGTCGTTCGAGATCGTCGCGATGCCGAACACGACGCCGGTGACGATCAGCGCATAGGCGACCATCGCCGCGCTCGCTTCCTCACCGCCGCCGCGCCCGAGAAGCCCGACGAGCAGCAACGACGAGGCGATGATAGCGAGGATGCCGATGCCCGACACCGGCGAGTTCGACGCGCCGATCAGCCCCGCCATATAGCCGGTGACCGAAGCGATCATCAGGCCGATCACCACGACGAAGACCAGCGCGCCGGCGACAAGGATCGCCGCCGAACCGGCGAGCGGTCCGCCGGCAAGAATCGACCAGAGCAGCCAGGCGATCGGGACAAGTACGAGGAGCGAGCCGCCGAACACCCAGCCGATCGGGATGTCCTGTTCGCCGACCGCGAGCACGGTACCGGCGTGGCGCGCCTTGCTTGCGGCCATGGCGGAGCGAATCCCGCCGATCACCGGGCCGGCGATCTTGATCAGCGTCCAGATCGCCGCCACCGCGATCACCCCGGCGCCGAAAAAACGGACGTCGGAGCGGAACACCGTATTCGCCAGCGTTTCGGCGTCGCCGCTTCCGCCTTGCGTCAGGATCGGCAGCAGCACCCACCAGCCGGTAATCAGTCCGACGAGCTGCGCCATACCGACGGAAAGGCCCACCAGATGGCCGACGCCGACCAGCGCGAAACCCAGTCCGCCCGCAACGCCCGTCGCGCCGGCACTGACCGAAAACCATTTCGACACTTCGCCCGCCGCGACCTTCATCTGCGTCAGCAAGGTAAATCCGGCCGCGACGAGGCTGTTCCACAGCAGGGCCGACAGTCCGGCCTTGTTCTCCGCTGCCCCCTCGGCGCTCGCGGCACCGACCTGCAGCACTTCGGCGGCGGCGCGGCCTTCGGGATAAGGCAGGTCGGCATCGACGACGAGCGCGCGGCGCAGCGGGACCGAGAAGAGCACACCGAGGATGCCGCCGAGCATCGTGATCGCGGTCGTCTCGAGCAGCGGAAAGCCTTGCCAGTAACCGACCATGACCAGCCCCGGCAGCACGAAGATGATCGCTGCCAGCGTCCCCGCCGCGCTGGCGATCGTCTGGACGATATTATTCTCGAGGATCGTCGCCCCGGTCATGAAGCGCAGCAGCGCCATCGAAATGACCGCGGCGGGAATCGAGGTTGCAAAGGTCAGCCCGACCTTCAGCCCCAGATAGACATTCGCCGCGGTGAACATCAGCGTCAATATGCCGCCGAGCACGATCGCGCGCAGCGTCAGTTCGCGCATTCCCGTTGTCGGCTTGCTGGCTTCGGTCATCGGTTATCTCCCCGTCCGCTGTCTTGCGGGGCCCCGCGCCCGACGCAAGCGAAAAGGCGACGAAGCGATGCCGTTTTGACGCATCGATCCAATCCAGTCGGATGAAAAGCTGCGATTCCATCGACATGACACACATCCATCTCGCCGATCGCAACGACAAGAGGCCGCGCAAGCCGTTGCGCCCCGTGCTCGCCGCCGGCCTGTTCGGCTGGCGCAAACCGCAGCCCTCGAACGAAGACGACCGCAAGGACGGCGCCGCGCCCGCCGCGCGCTAGGGCGCGGGGCGCAGACCGGTCAGCAGCGGATAGGGATTGACCGGCTCGCCGGCATTCCAGTCGGCGCCGGGCGTCGTCCGCATCATCTGGAAATGCAGGTGCGGCACCGCCGGATCGGCGTTGCCGCTGGCGCCGACCGTCGCGATCACCTGCCCGCGCCGCACCGCCTGCCCCTCCGCAAGCCCGCGGCGATAGCCTTGCAGATGCGCGTAATAGAGCATCAGCGTCCCGTCGGCCGACCGCTGGTAGATCGTCCGCCCGCCGCGGCCGGAGGCGAAAAGCTTTTCGATCGTGCCGTCCATGGCGGCGAGAACCGGCGTTCCCGCCGGCGCAGGGATGTCGATCGCGGCGTGCAACCGCCCCTCCGACCGGCTCTGGCTCCAGCTATCGATCAGCTCGGAGGCGCGAATCCCCGCGACCGGAATGCCGACCGCCTTGTCTTTGCCGACCGGCGCAGCGGCATCGAGCGTCGCCCCGCTCACCCGCTTCGGCTCGGCCGAAGGCGCATCCAACAGGTCATAGGCCGTGACCCAATAGATCGACGTCAGGATCGCGGTGACGGTCGCCGTCCACAGCACCAATTTGGTGGCAGCCTGCCAGCGCATCAGGCGACGAAGTCGACCTTGGTGCCGACCGACACCATCTGCGCCAGCCGCGCCGCATCCCAGTTGGTCAGGCGCACGCAGCCGTTGCTTTCGGTGCGCCCGATATTCTGCGGCTCGGGCGTGCCGTGAAGGCCGTAATGCTCCTTGTTCAGGTCGATCCACACCACCCCGACCGGATTGTTCGGCCCCGGCGGCAGGCGATGCTTGCCCTCGCTCGCGGCAACACCGCGCAGCAGCGCCGGATCGAAGGCGTAATCGGGGTTGCGGCCGACCCCCTTCACCTTCCACTTGCCAATCGGCAGCGGATCGTGCGCCGAGCCGGTGGTCACGGTGAACAGCGCGATCAGCTTGCCGCCCGCGTCGAAGACCTTCATCGTTCCGCCCTTCTTCGACACCTCGATCCGGTCGGCCTGCGGCTGGCCGCTCCCGACGCCGAGCGACGACAGCGTCGCCAGCCAGTCTGCGTTATCGATATCGGCGGCAACGATCTGATCGGCGCCAACGTTCGGCACCCTCAATTTCGTCCCCGCGGCGACGGGTGCCGGCGCGGCCGTCGCTTCGCCCGCAGCGGGCGCCGAGCCAGCGAGGTCGGGATTCAATGCGCGCAGCACATCGGGCGTCGTGTGAAACCGCTCGGCGAGCTTTTCGAGCACCGACTCATAGCCCATGCTCGCCAGCTTCGATTGTTCTGCCGCCTTTTCGGGCAGCGGCGCGAAAGCGGCCTCGACGTAACTCGCCGGGACGGTCACCGCGCGGGTCGCCGGAATCTTCGCGCTGTCGGCCAGCGCCGCCTTGGTCGCCGCGTCCCATTCGCCGCTGACGGTCAGTCCTTTCGCTTCCTGAAACCCCTTCAGCGCATTGGTGGTCGACAGCCCCAGCTTGCCGTCGACGACGCCCGGCGAGAAGCCGAGGCGGTCGAGCACGACCTGCAACTGCATCTCGGGCCGCGCCACATCGTCGGCGTCGGCGGCGTCGCCGTCGCGCGCCACCATGCCGTCGTCCTTCCATTCGGGCGTCTTCGCCGCCGCCTCGCTCTTCGGCGGCGAATCGGCTTTGTCGCCCGAACCGCCGCAGGCGGACAGCGCGATCAGGGCGGCGGTGCAGAGCAGGGTCGGAAATTTCATCGGCAATTCCTGTCGTTGGACATGCTTTTCCAACGCACGGAATCGCGGGCGGTTCATCCCGCAAGCAGCTTTTCGAACCGTTTGACCGCGGCCGCAGGTCCGTCGGGATCGTTCCACACAGCGCCCGAAACGGCGAGGAAATCGGCCCCCGCCTCGATCAATATCGCCGCATTGCCGGGGGTGATGCCGCCGATCGCGACGCACGGCAGTTCGAACAATCCCTGCCACCATTCGAGGATTTCCGGCTCGGCACGATGCTCGACCGCCTTGGTCGTCGTCGGGAAAAAGGCACCGAAGGCAACATAGTCGGCCCCCGCATCGCCCGCCTCCATAGCGAGGTGGCGGCTGGCGTGGCAGGTCACACCGATCTGCGCATTCGGCCCAAGCAAGCGGCGCGCTTCTTTCGGATCGCCGTCGCCCTGCCCCAGATGCACGCCGTCGGCGCCGAGCCGCTTGGCCAGCGCGACATCGTCGTTGACGATGAAGGCCACCTCGTGCGCCGCGCAAATCGCCTGCAGCGGCTCGGCGAGCCGCGCCGCTTCGTGCTGGTCGATGCCCTTGACGCGAAACTGGAACGCCGCGACCGGCCCTGCGGACAGCGCCGCCTCCAGTTTCGAAGGAAAATCGCCGCCGACATCGAGCGGCGAGATCAGGTAAAGCTGGCAGTTCGGCGTGGTCATGGCGGGTTCATAGCGGCGGCGCCAATCTCCGGCAAATGCAGAACGCACCCCGCCTCGCCGCCACCGCCGTCCTCGCCGCACTCGCCCTGTCGGCGTGTGCAGCCTCCGGCCAGCAAACCCCGCTTCCGGATACCGATAATGTCGCGCTCGGCCAGCGCGCCTATGCCGACGGCCCGGTGATCCAGCCAGTCGCGGTAATCGAGGACAGCCGCTGCCCGATGAACGCCCGCTGCATCTGGGCGGGGCGGGTCAAGCTGAAGATGCTGTGGCTCCGACCAACCGGCGAAAAACAGCCGTTCGAAGTGACGCTCGGCGAAGCGACGCCGCTGGCCGACGGCAGCATCACGCTCGAATCGGTACGGCCGGAAAAGCGCACCGACGTGACGATCAGGCCCGAAGATTATCGCTTCTCGTTCCGCTTTGCGGGCGGGCTTTAGCGCACCCGCGCCAGCACGAACCCGTCCCAGCCCTTCGCCCCCACGGTCTGCACCGCGGTCGCGTCGAGCCGCTTGTCGGCCGCGAGCATGTCGAACAGCGCGCGCGTGCCGATGATCCGCTCGTCGTCGCTCCCGGCTTCCAGCACCCCGCCTTCGCGCACCACATTGTCGACGATGATCGTCGTACCCGGGCGGCCGAGGCGGACCGCTTCGGCGACATAGTGGACATTGCTCTGCTTGTCGGCGTCGATGAAGACAAGGTCGAACGGTGGTTCGTCGACCATCGCGGCAAGGCTTTGGCTCGCGGCGCCGACACGGATATCGACCTTCGCCGAAACTCCCGCCCGCTCCAGATTGGCGCGCGCCACCGCGGCGTGATGCGGTTCGAGCTCCAGCGTCACCAGCCGCCCGTCGTCGGGCAGCGCCCGCGCCAGCCAGATCGTCGAATAGCCGCCGAGCGTCCCGACTTCGAGAATACGCCGCGCCCCCGCCATCTCGGCGAGCAGGTATAGCATCTTGCCCTGCGCCGCCGACACGTCGATCGGCGGCAGCCCTTCGGCGGCATTGTTAGCGAGAGCGGCGGCAAGCCCGTCGTCGTCGCCGAGAAGCGTCCCGGCGATATAGTCGTCGACGGCCTGCCAACCGCCCTTCATCGCATCAGGCGACCGAAGCCGCGTGGATCTCGTCGATCGCGCCGCCGAGCGACTTGTCGAATTCAGCGTCGTCCATCTGGTGACGCAGGTCTTCGAGCAGCGCACGGCTGAAGCTTGCGATGATACCCGGGTTCTTCGCCAGTTCGGCGCAGGCTTCGGGGCGCGCAAAGCCGCCCGACAGCGCGACGACGCGCAGCACCTTCGGATGATCGACGAGCGGCTGGAACAGACCGGCTTCGGTCGGCAGCGACAGCTTGAGCATGACCGGCGCGCCGTCCCAGGCTTCGAGCGCCGCCAGCGTTTCCGCAAGGAGCAGGCGGTCGGCGCCGTCGCGGTCGGCGCTCTTGATGTTCACTTCGGGCTCGATGATCGGCACCAGCCCGTGGGCGGCGATGCGCTTCGCTTCGGCGAACTGCTGCTCGACGATCGCCTTGATCCCCGCGGCATTGGCCAGATTGACGACGCTGCGCATCTTGGTCCCGAACACCCCCTTGGCGACCGCACGCGCGCACAGGGTGTCGAGATCGGGGTTGGCCTTCATCAACTGGACGCCGTTTTCTTCGGCTTCGAGACCCTTGTCGACTTTCAGGAACGGCACGACGCCGCGTTCCCACAGCAGCGCGGGTACCGGCTTGCCGTCGGCATCGCCGTCCATCGTGCGTTCGAACAGGATCGCGCCGATCACCTTTTCGCCGTTGAAGCAGGGCGACGTGACGATGCGGCTGCGCATCGCGTGGATCAGCCCGAACATTTCCTCATCGTTCGAAAAGGCGTCTTCGTCGATGCCATAGCCCTTCAGTGCCTTGGGCGTCGAACCACCGCTCTGGTCGAGCGCGGCGATAAAGCCCTGCCCCGATTTGATCTGGTTCAGCATGTCGGCATTGGCGGTGGTCATAACGTCTCCGGTTCGTTGCATACGTATGTGGTGGCGCGCATAGCGACCCTCGCGAAAGGATGCAAATGCGCCGCGAAAGTGGCTCTCTCAAGCCGGGTTTATCGGCACCGCCAGCAGGTTGATCGCGATCGAAATACGCTCGCGCGTCCCCTGATGCGGCATCACGCCATGGTTCAGCCACGACGGAAACATGATGATCCGTCCGCTCCGCACCTTCATCTTCAGTTGCGGCTCGTGCACCGCGCCATTCGCGCTGCGCAGCCGCAAATTGGGCATCGTCATCAGGATCATCGGCATCCGCGGGTCTTCGATGATCAATTCACCGCCGGTCGCGCCGTCGGGCTGGCCGCCATCGTCGACATAATAAACCGCCGACCAATAGGCGCCCGGATGGGTGTGCATCTGGTTCGACGCCTGCGGCGGCGAGACATTGGCCCAGATGTCGCTGGCCCAGCGATGGCGCGCCGCCCCCGGCGAGACGATGTCGACGCAATGCGCCTCGGCGAGCGCGAAAATGTGACGGAGCAGATGCTGCAGCGGCTCGCCGCCCCAGGCAGCGACGTCATGCTCCGACTGCCAGCCGCCGATGTTGGAGATGTTCACCCCGGGCCCTTCGGCGCGGCGAGCGAGGATCAGCGGCTTGAGCGCGGCGTTGACGGCGGCGGCGTTCGGCAGCTCATCGACGACGATGGGCGTGTCGAAAAGGCCGACCACCTGCGCCGTCATTGCAGCAGCGCCTCCACGCCCGGCAAAGGCTTGCCTTCCATCCATTCGAGGAAGGCGCCACCCGCGGTCGAGACAAAGGTAAAATCGCCGGCGACCCCGGCGTGGTTGAGCGCGGCAACCGTATCGCCGCCCCCGGCAACCGAGATCAGCGACCCTTCGCGGGTCAGCGCCGCCGCGGTCTTCGCCAGCGCCACCGTGGCGGTATCGAACGGCGGGGTCTCGAACGCGCCGAGCGGACCATTCCAGACGAGGGTGCGGCAGTTTTTGAGCACGTCGGCAAGCGCTTCGACCGCGGCCGGACCGACGTCGAGGATCATCTCGTCGGCGGCGACCTCATGGACATTGACGGTCCGGTTCGGCGGGTTCGGCGCGAATTGCTTCGCCACCACAACGTCGTACGGCAGGTGGATCGTACAGCCCGCCGCGTCGGCGGCGTCGAAGATCGCATTGGCGGTGTCGACCAGGTCATGCTCGCACAGCGACTTGCCGACATCGACCCCGCGCGCGGCGAGGAAGGTGTTGGCCATGCCGCCGCCGATAATCAGGTGGTCGACCTTGCCGACAAGGTTGCGCAGCACGTCGATCTTGCTCGACACCTTCGCCCCGCCGACGACGGCCGCAACCGGATGCGCCGGATTGCCGAGCGCGGCGTCGAGCGCCTTCAGTTCGGCTTCCATCGCGCGCCCGGCATAGGCGGGGAGCCGCCGTGCGACGCCTTCGGTCGACCCATGCGCGCGATGTGCCGCCGAAAAGGCGTCGTTGACATAAAGGTCGCCGATCTCGGCCAGCGCGTCGGCGAAGGCCGGATCGTTCTTTTCTTCGCCGGGATTGAAGCGGGTGTTTTCCAGCACCGCGACGTCGCCGGGGGCGAGCACCGCGACGCCCGCCTTGGCGCCCTCGCCGACGCATTCGGGGATATACATCACCGAGTGGCCGAGCACGTCCTCGACCCCGCCCATGACGAGGCTCAGCGATTGCGTCGGGTTCTTTGCGCCCTTCGGGCGGCCGAAATGCGCGAGGAGCAGGACGATGGCGCCCTTGTCCGACAGTTCGCGGATCGTCGGCATCGCTGCCTCGATCCGCGTCTTGTCACCGACCGCGCCGTCGATCATCGGGACATTCAGGTCGACGCGCACCAGCACTTTCTTGCCGGCAACGTCGCCGATGTCGTCGAGGGTCTTGAACGCGGTCATCGCTGTTTCCTTCCGGCTCAGAGGAACTTGGCGATCACGCCCGCCGTGTCGATCATGCGGTTCGAGAAGCCCCATTCATTGTCGTACCAGCTCAGCACGCGCACCAGCTTGCCGTCGATCACCGCGGTTTCAAGGCTGTCGATGGTCGAGCTGTGCGCATCATGGTTGAAATCGATCGAGACCAGCGGCTCGTCGGTGAAGCCGAGCACACCCTTGAGCTCGCCTTCGGCGGCTTCCTTCAGCAGCTTGTTGACCTCTTCGGCGGTCGTGTCGCGGCTGGGCGTAAAGGTCAGGTCGACGACCGAGACATTGGGGGTCGGGACGCGGATCGACGAGCCGTCGAGCTTGCCCTTGAGTTCGGGCAGGACGAGGCCGACGGCAACCGCCGCACCGGTGCTGGTCGGGATCATCGACATCGCGGCCGCGCGGGCGCGGCGCGGATCCGAGTGGATCTGGTCGAGGATCTTCTGGTCGTTGGTGTAAGCGTGGATCGTGGTCATCAGGCCGCGCTCGATGCCGATCTTCTCGTGCAGCACCTTGGCCATCGGCGCGAGGCAGTTGGTGGTGCACGACGCGTTCGAGACGATCACATGCTCGGCGCCGATCTTGTCGTGGTTCACCCCATAGACGACGGTCAGGTCGACTTCCTTGGCGGGGGCCGAAATCAGCACGCGCTTGGCGCCGGCGTCGAGATGCGCCTGCCCGCCCTTGCGGTCGGTGAAAAAGCCCGTGCATTCCAGCGCGATGTCGATGCCGTTGGCGGCGTGGGGCAGCTTGGCGGGATCGCGCTCGGCGGTTACCTGGATGCGCTTGCCGTTGACGATCAGGTCGTTGCCGTCGACTTCGACGGTGCCGTTGAACGGGCCATGGACCGAATCGCGCTGGAACAGGCGGGCATTCGCCTTGGCGTCGGCCAGATCGTTGATCGACACGAGTTCGAGATCATGGTCGTTCCGCTCCAAAATGGCGCGCGCCACATTGCGGCCGATGCGTCCGAAACCATTGATTGCAACCTTCACTGCCATGTCGAAAATCCTTTCTGCGGAGGGGCCAGCCGGTCCTTAATTGCCGAGCTTTGCCAGAATCTGGGGGGTGATCGCGTCGACGGTCAGGCCGAAATGCGCATAGAGATCATCGATCGGCGCCGACGCGCCGAAGCTGTCGATGCCAAACCGAAGGCCATGGCGCCCCGTATACCGCTCCCACCCAAAGGTCGTGCCTGCCTCGATCGAAACGATCAGCGCGTCGTCGGGCAGGATATCGGCCTGATAGGCGGCAGTCTGTTCGTCGAACAATTCGGTCGAGACCATCGAAACGACATCGGCGCCTTGGCCCGCGGCTTCGAGCTTGTCGGCGATATCGATCGCCAGCGACACCTCGGAGCCCGTTGCCACCAGCACGACCTTGCGTCCGGCGGAAGCGGCGCGGAGGCGGTAACCGCCCTTGGCGGAAAGATTTTCCGTGACGTCATGGCGCAGCGGCGCGAGATTCTGGCGGGTCAGCGCGAGCAGCGACGGACGATCGCCTTGCGCCAGCGCCAGCGCCCAGCATTCGGCGGTCTCGACCGCATCGGCGGGGCGCATCACGAGCAGGTTCGGCATTGCGCGCAACGACTGGAGATGCTCGATCGGCTGGTGCGTCGGGCCGTCCTCGCCGAGACCGATGCTATCGTGCGTCATGACATAGACGACGCGCTGCTTCTGGAGCGCCGAGAGGCGGATCGCGGCGCGGCAATAATCGGCGAACACGAGGAAAGTACCGCCATAGGGGACGACGCCGCCGTGCAGCGCCATGCCGTTCATCGCCGCGGCCATGCCAAACTCGCGGATGCCATAATAGATATAGCGCCCCGAATAATCGGCCTTGGTCAACGGCTTGGTCGATGATGTTTTGGTATTGTTCGAACCGGTGAGGTCGGCGCTGCCGCCGACGAGCGCGGCAATATCGGCCGTCAGCGCGGTCAGCGTATTTTCAGAAGCCTTGCGCGTCGCGACCTTCGGCGGTTCGGCGACCAGCCCGTCCAGATAGGCCTTGAAGGCATCCCCCGGAACGAAGTTGCCGCTCAGTCGTTCAGAAAATTCACTTTTCTTATCGCTGCTTGCAAGGCGATCATTCCACTCGGCATGAAGTTTTTTGCCCTTCTCTCCGAACGCTGCCCACGCAGCGGCGATGTCGGCCGGGATGACGAAGGGCTCGGCGGTCCAGCCGATATTCGTGCGCGTCGCGGCGATTTCGTCGGCACCGAGCGGCGAGCCATGGGTCGCCGACGTCCCCTGCTTGTTCGGGGCGCCGAAGCCGATCAGCGTACGGCACGCGATCAGCGACGGGCGGCTGTCGGCGATCGCCGCATCGATCGCGCGGCGGATATCCGCCGGATCATGCCCGTCGCAGCTCTCGACATGCCAGCCGGTCGCGGCGTAGCGGGCCTTGACGTCCTCGCTCGTCGACAGGTCGGTCGATCCGTCGATCGTGATCTTGTTATCGTCCCAAAGCACGACAAGGCGACCGAGCCCCAGATGCCCGGCTAGGCCGATGGCTTCGTGGTTGATGCCCTCCATCAGGCAGCCGTCGCCGGCGATCACCCAAGTGCGATGGTCGACCAGATCGTCGCCGTAAAGCGCGTTGAGATGGCGTTCGGCGATCGCCATGCCGACCGCGGTCGCGAGCCCCTGCCCGAGCGGTCCGGTGGTTGTCTCGATGCCTTCGAGCTCGAAATTCTCCGGATGCCCGGCGCACGGGCTGTGCAATTGGCGGAAATTGCGGATATCGTCGATCGTCGGGCGCGCATAGCCGGCGAGATGCAGCGTCGCATAAGCGAGCATCGACCCGTGCCCTGCCGACAGAACGAATCGGTCGCGATCGGCCCATTTGGGATCGGCCGGGTCGAACTTCAGATAATCCGAATAAAGCACCGTCGCGACATCGGCCATGCCCATCGGCATCCCCGGATGGCCGCTGTTTGCGGCCTGTACGGCGTCCATCGCAAGCGCGCGGATGGCGTTGGCGAGTTGGCGGTCGGGTAGTGTCATTTTTCCCCCGGGGATGGATTATGGGATGGCCGGATTCGGTGGGGACAGCCCTTTGCGGGGGTGGGGGCAGGAGTCAACCGCCAGCGGCACAAAATCGCGGCTATTTCGGCGCCGAGAGGCGATTGCGCGCCCGAAGTCACGCTGCTACCCCTTGGGCATGGAACTCGATCTCGACGAATCCAGCCTGGCCATCGGCCGGATCGAACGCGCGCTCAGCCGTCTCGAAAAGGCTCTCACCGAACAGGCGAACCGCCCTCCCGCGCCGTTGCTCGCGGCCGCAAGCGATCAGAGCGGCCTGAAAGCCGAGGTTGCCGCGGTGATCGGCGAACTCGACCGGCTGATCGCGGAGGCGAAACATGGCTGATGTCAAACTCACCGTCGCCGGACGCCCTTACGACGTCCATTGCGCCGACGGACAAGAGTCGCAGCTCTTGCAACTCGCGGCGCTCGTCGATGAAAAAGCCCGTGAAATCCAGGGCGGGACCGAGGTTCGCCAATTGCTCTTCGCCGCGCTGATGCTCGCCGACGAAACGCAGGAAGCGCGCGCGAAGGTCGAAAAGGCCGAACCGCAATCCGATTCGCTCCGCGCCGCTGTGGCGCTTGCCGAGAGCCGCGAAGCCACGGCACGCGACGAACTGCGCGAAGCATTGGCGCGCGAACAGGCGGCCCTGAAGGAACTCGAAAGCCTGCGGCAGGCGGCATCGGCCGCCCCGGCGCCCGCAGCAGCGAGCCCGACGCATGATCGCGCGCTGGCCCAGATCGCCGACCGGATCGAAGCGCTGGCGGTCAAGGTCGAGCAGATCCCCTGACGCCCCGCGCAGTGCAAACCCCTTGAGGCTCAGCCCCCGCACCCCTACATAGGGGACGGCGGGCACTGCCCGGCACGAGCCGCTGCGAATATCCCTGAGGCGATACATCATCCAAGGGGGCTGTCCCTGCCCGGACCCTGGTCCGACGTATATGGTCCCCACCTGACGTTACTGGCGTCAGAGGATTTTCCGGCAAACGACCACGGCGGTCCCGCCAACCGCTACCGAAGTCCAGAGGAGGCGTTGACCGACTTGTCCGCCGACCTGCCCCTTCAAAAGCAGCAGTTGCGGGAAAAGCTGCGCTTCCGGCGCCGCCATTTTGCGGCGAATCTTGACGACATCGCACAGCTTGCGGCTTTTCGCGCGCTCCCTGCTCCACTCGCCAGTCTCCTCGCCGACCACGCCGTCGTCGGCGCCTATGCCGCATGGGGTGACGAGCCCGATGTGATACCGATGTTCGCGGTGATCGGCGAAGCAGGCGCCCTTGCCCTGCCACACCACGCCGCACGCATCGAAACGATGGATTTTCGGCGCTGGAAGCCGGGCGAGACGCTGGCGAAGGGGCCTTGGGGCACCCGGCAGCCGGTTGACGACGCCCCTTCGGCGCTTCCCGACATCATCTTTTGCCCGTTGGTCGGATTCGATCGGCACGGCGGCCGAATCGGTCAGGGGGGCGGCCATTACGACCGCTATTTTGCGGCTCATCCGGCCGCCTTGCGGATCGGTGTTGCCTGGTCAGTGCAGGAAGTCGATGCCGTGCCGCGCGAATCGACCGACATCGCGCTCGACGCGGTGTTGACCGAACAAGAATTTATCGTCTGTGGAGACCGTTTGTGAATCAGGATCGCCAAAACCCCGTCGGGGACCAGCATCAGCCGACCTGGCGCAAGCCGGCAGGCATGTTCCTGATCCTGTTGCTGATTGCCGTATGGGCCGCGATCATCGTCAGCCTGTCGCCGTGGGTCGGCACCTGGCCGGTGCTCGTCCAGGCGGTCTTCTATCTGGTCACCGGGGTGATCTGGATCATGCCGCTGAAGCCCCTGCTCCGCTGGATGGAGTTGGGGCGGCGGCGCGGCTGAAGCGCCGCGCCATCCCGTAACATTCCGATGTTGGAAAGTCCCAAGCTGCGGTGGCCATCCCCTTCCGAAAATGAAGGAAATGGCGCGAGTGACGGGGCTCGAACCCGCGACCTCCGGCGTGACAGGCCGGCACTCTAACCAACTGAGCTACACCCGCGTGTGCTTGGGAGAGGCGCCAATATGCGCCGCGCTCCACCCTGTCAACCGTCGCTTTCGCCGTTGGTGCGATTTAATCGGTCGCGCACGTCGTCGGTCGTCGTAAGCGTGCCGTGCTCGAACAGGAAACCCGCGAGATCGGGCGTTCCGGTCGAGTGCAGGATCGTCTGCAGGATCAGCAAGAGCGGCACGGCGAGCAGCGCGCCCGGGGTTCCCCACACCCATCCCCAGAAGCTCAGCGACACCAGGATCAGCAGCGGATTCACCGTGAGCCGCTTGCCGAGCACCAGCGGCGTCACCAGATTCGCCTCGACGAGATGGACGCCGACAAAGATCAGCGCGGGAAGCAGCGCCAGCCCCACCGCATCGAAGGTCATCAGACCGCCGAGCGCGAGCAGCACCGCGGCAACGATCGGTCCCAGATAAGGCACGAAATTGCAGATTGTGACGATCCCGCCCCACATGAACGGCGACGGCATGCCGAGCGCCCATAGCAGGAGGGAAACGATCAGCCCGAGGATCGCGTTGATCATCGTGATCGTCGCCAGATAATCCGCCGTCGCATCGACGACATTCTGGATCACGCGCGCGGTCTGCATCGCCCCGTCGAAGCTGCCGCGCCGGCGAATCGTCCCGCGCCGCAGCCGCGTCCAGCCGGCGAGGAAAAAGAAGATCACCAGCACCGCGAAGAAGAGCTGGATCGCCGCCGACGGTGCCGACGTGATGAAATAATCGACCACCGATGTCGGCGCAGTCGCTGCAACAGCTTGCGCGGTCGCCTCCGTCCCCGTCGCGACCGAGGTCAGCGTCCGGTCGACGAATTTCTGCAGCGTCGAATAAAAATCGATCAGCGGCGCAAGGTTGCTCTGGATACGCGGGATCGATTCGGGCAGCCGCGCGAACCATCCCGTCGCCGGCACGACGATGATCGCCAGCGCCGCATTGACGATCATCAGGAACGCCGAGAGCGACAGGAACGACGCGAGCGCCGACGGCACGCCGCGACGCTCGAGCCATTCGAGGAGCGGCACCAGCGCGATCGCGATGACGATCGCGGCGGTCAGCGGCAGGAAGAATTCGGCGCCCGCCTGCAAGGCGAACGGCAGCCCGAGGCAAAAGCCGGCGCCCAATATCAGCGCCAGCGCCGCGAGCAGGCGGTCGCGGCGGAAATCGTCGATCTCGATCTGATGCAGGGGATTGGCGCGCGGCTGGCGTGCCTCCTTCCTCCCCCTGTCCTCGGCCACGCCCCGTCACTCCCTTTTTGTTCCGTTCGCCCGTCTTACGCGAGCTTGATCCCGCACGCCAGCGGCTCGCTGCCGCGACCCGATGCGGCATCTTCTGTCCTCATCTGGGCCAGAACACTGATTCCTACCGGCAATTTAACCAGAAATTACCCTTTCGCCGTCATGACAGGCTCCGGACCAGCCATTTGGAGTCAATATTGTCATGATGAAAGCGCCTGTGGGGGGCGCGCAGCATCGGCTTCGCATAACCTCCTGTTCAGTCATCGCCCTGCTCGCTGCGCTTGCGCTGCCGATGCATGCGCACGCCGCCGGCACCCGGGCCGGCTCGACGATCAGCAACACCGCCAGCGCCAGCTTCGACAATGGCGGCGGGACGCAGACAATCGATTCGAACAAGGTCGACCTGCTCGTCGACGAACTGCTCGACGTCACCGTCGATTCGAGCAACCCGGCCGACGTCCCGACGACCCCGGGCGCGACCAACCAGGTCCTGACCTTTTCGGTGACCAACAACGGCAACGGCGAGGAAGCCTTCGTGCTCAGCACGATCGCGAACGGCGGCGGCGACCAGTATAATCCGACCGTCACCCAGATCTATCTCGACAACGGCGACGGCGTTTTCGACGCCGGCACCGACACACTCTACACGCCGGGCAGCAACAATCCGGTGCTCGATCCCGACGAAAGCATCACCGTTTTCGTGATCGCAACGACCCCGTCGACGGTCAGCGACGGCGATCGCGGTATCGTCAGCCTCGTCGCCGCAGCGCAGACCGGAACCGGTAATCCGGGGACGAGCTTTGCCGGCAAGGGCGAAGGCGGCGGCGACGCCGTCGTCGGCTCGACCCGCGCCGACGGCCAGGATAATGGCGCCTTCCGCGTCTCGGCGGCGACGGTGACGCTCGTCAAATCGGCAGTCGTCGTCGATCCCTTCGGCGGCGCCGAACCCGTTCCCGGTGCAACGATCACCTATACGATCACCGCGACGACGGCGGGCAGCGGCTCGCTGAACGGCCTCACCATCTCGGACAATGTGCCGGCCAATACGAGCTATGTCGCGGGTTCGATCAGGCTCGGCACCACCGCGCTGTCCGACGCGGCCGACAGCGATGCGGGCAGTTACGACGGCACCAAGGTCGCCGTCGCGCTGGGCACCGTCGCGGGCGGCCAGACCCGAACGGTCACTTTCAAAGCCATAATCGATTGATGGAGATGCGTATGCGTACCGCCTTCCTTTTGCTGCTCGCCGCGCTGCTGCCGGGTCAGGCGCTTGCCGCCAACCAGGTCGCGCTCGACAACAGCGTGTTCATCGAACGGGTGACGACCGACCCCGCCGGCAAGCAGCGCGTGCTGCTTGAGGAACCGAAGGTCGTGGTTCCGGGCGACCGGCTCGTCTTCGTGCTCAACTATCGCAACGCCGGCGCGCAGGCGGCCGACAAGTTCGTCATCACCAACCCGCTGCCCTCGGCGGTTCGCTTCGCCGATGCGGGCGACACGCATCCTCTCGTCTCGGTCGATGGCGGCCGCGGGTGGGGGCAACTTGGCGAACTGACGATCCAGCAGGCCGACGGCACCCGCCGCGCGGCGCAGCCCGCCGATGTCACGCACATCCGCTGGGCCTTCCAGAAACCCATTCCCGCCGGCGCGAGCGGCAAGCTCATGTTCCGGGGGGTTGTCAAATAACCATATGAAATAAGCCGCTTAACGGTCGCCAGCGGTGGGGAACAGGCGACCAACCAAAGCCTAGGAGCTCAGCTATGACCAGCAAGCTGACTTATATGGGCACCATTGGTCTGGCGGCGTTCTCATGCGTCGCTGCCGCCCCGGCATTCGCCGCGGCGGGGACGACCGCGGGTACCCAGATCACCAATACCGCCACCGTCAATTACCAGGTCGGCGGCATTTCACAGGGTTCACAGAACGCATCGAACACGATCATGGTCGACCGCAGGGTCGAACTGCTCGTCGAAGAGGATGGCACGACGACAACCGAAGTGTCGCCGGGCGAAACCGGCGCGATCACGACCTTTCGCCTGACCAACAAGACGAACGAAGTGCTCGATTTCGCGCTGGCAGTGTCGCAGATCACCGGTGGCACGGCGGCGCATGGCGGCACTGACTCGTTCACCGTCAGCAATGTCCGCATTTATCGCGACAATCCGACCACGGGGACGGTCGGAAGCTGGGATGTGGGCGACGCGCTCGTCACCTATGCCGACGAGGTCGGCATCGACGCATCGATCCGGCTGTTCGTGCTTGCCGATATTCCGGCCGGTCTCGCCACCAACGCCGTCGCCGGCATCCGCCTGACCGCTACCGCGGCCGAGGGCGGTACGGCCGGTTCGCCGGGGGCGGTCATCGCCCAGACCACCGGCGCCAACACCGCCGGCAAGGACACGGTGTTCGCCGACGCAGCGGGCGTCGCCGACGGCGCGCGCGATGGCTCGCACAGCGACGACGACGATTATACGGTGAAAACGGCGACGCTGACGGTCACCAAGACCAGCCGCGTCGTTTCGGACCCGGTCAACCTGACGAGCAACCCGAAGCTGATCCCCGGCGCCGTCGTCGAATATTGCATCGCGGTCGCCAATGCGGCCGGCGGTGCCGCCGCCTCGCCGGTCAACATTACCGACAGCGTGCCGACCCAGCTCACCTTTGTTGCCGGTACGATCAAGCTCAATGGCACCGTCACCGGCAGCACATGTGATTTCAACGGGACGGCGGGGGGCAGCTATGCGGCGCCGGTCGTGTCGGGGTCGCTCGCGACGGTCGCGGCGGGGCAGACGCTGACGCTCGTCTTCCAGGCCACGGTCAACTGATCGGAAACGGACGGAGCAGCGGATAACCCCGGACCGATCCGGGGACCGCTGCTCCCTTCGGGGCTGCGATGGCGCTCTCGACCAAATATTTCGGCCTCGTGACCGCCCTGGTCGCGGCAGCGCTGCTGCCTGCGACGGGCGCGCGCGCGCAGGTCATTTCCAACACCGCGTCCGCCTCGTGGAGTGGCGGCACGGGCGAGGTGCTGTCGAATCGCGTCGATTTGACCGTGCGCGAGCGCCCGCCCGAGCCGCCCCGGATCACGACCTATCGCCTCGGCGAAACCGGAGCGAAAGCGGCCCCGCTGGCTCCGACGCAATGCGAGGGCGCCGAGGGGACAAGGCGCATCGACCTTGCCGGGCCCTATGCCGGGATCGCGACCAGCCCCGCCGCCCTGCAAAGCAGCGACAGCTTCCGCGCCGGCGAAGTCGTCGTCGTCGGCGTCACTCTTGCCTCGGCAAATCACGATCCACGGCTACGCGACACGCTGCCCGTCACGCTCGCGCTCGAAAATGGCGATCGCGAACAGATCACGCTCACCGAAACGGCGGCGAACAGCGGCGAATTCGTCGGCATCATCAACACGATCGGCGTTCCGCCCGCGATCGTCGCGGGCGATTGCCGCCTGTCGGTGACCCCCGGCTCGCCCGTGCGGATGCAGGTCACCGACCGCGCCGACGCCAGCCTCGTCGCGCTCGCGACGCTCGATTTCCTCGTCGACCCGTTCGGCATCGTCTTCGACAGCGGCGACGGCGCGCCGGTCGCGGGCAGCCGGGTGACGATCATCGACGCGGCGACCGGCCGGCCGGCGCAGGTGTTCGGCGACGATGGCGTCTCGGCCTATCCGTCCAGCGTCATCACCGGCCAGAGCGTCCGCGATTCGGGCGGCACGACCTATGATTTCCCGCCCGGCGACTATCGCTTCCCGTTCGTCGCGCCGGGCACCTACCGTCTCGTCGTCGAGCCGCCGGCGCCCTATACCGCACCGTCGAAGTCGAGCCCCGCCGACCTCGCCGGCCTGCGCCGCCCTGACGACGGCCTGCCGTTCGTGATCAGCGGCGCGAGCTATGGCTCGCCCTTCACGCTCGACAGTCCCGCGCCGGTCCGCGTCGATATCCCCGTCGACCAGCCGGGCCTGCCGCTGGTGCTGCGCAAGACGACCTCGACGCAGGTCGCGGTGCCCGGCGACGTGATCCAGTATCGCATCGAGGTCGCCAACCGCGACACCCGCCTGCGTACCGGTGCTGTGACGGTCAGCGACGTGCTGCCCGCCGGGATGCGCCTGCGTGCCGATACGGTGCGCGTCGACGGCGTGCTGGTTACCGCCGATGTCGCCGCGAACGGCCGCGAATTTTCGGTCGCCCTGCCCGGCATTGCTGCGGGGCGTTCGGCGCTGCTCACCTATCTTGCAGAGGTCGTCGTTTCTGCGCAGCCCGGCAATGCGCTCAACCGCGCCACCGCCACCGACAACCGCGGAACGCAGAGCAATATCGCCGAGGCGACGATATCGATCAAACGCGACCAGCTCGGCGACCGGATGACGATCATCGGGCGCATTACCGACGGAGGCTGCGGCGTCGACCCCGGCAAGGCGAATGGAATCCCGGGCGTCCGGGTCATGCTGCAGGACGGCAGCTACGCCGTCACCGACGAAGGCGGCCGCTATCATTTCGAAGGCGTGCGTCCGGGCCTGCATGTCGTGCAGATCGATCCCTCGACGTTGCCACTCGACCGCGAGGCGGTCGACTGCGCGCGCTCGACGCAGAGCGCGGGCAGCCCGATCTCGCGCTTCGTCGAAGGCCGCGGCGGCGCGCTGAAACGCGCCGACTTCCGCGCCATCGCCAGCGCCCCGCGCGCTGCGCCCAAGACCGCTGCCACCGTCGCGCCGACCGTCCTCAGCGATCAGGACGCCGCCGGTGCGAACCGCGACTGGCTAGCGGGCGAGACGCCGGGCACCGGCTGGGTCTTCCCCGGCACCGATCATAACCCGCGCGCCAAGTCGGTGCGCGCCGTCGTCAAGCATCTGCCGGGGCAGACCGTCACCTTGCGCGTCGACGGCAAGCCGGTCAGCGATCTCAGCTATGAAGGCGAACGCAAGTCGGCCGACGGCAGCGTCATCGTCAGCATGTGGCGCGGCATCGAAATCGGCGACGGCGAGAATCGCCTTTCCGCCGAGGTAAAGGACGCCGCCGGCGCCACGGTCGAGACGCTCGAACGCAGCGTCCATTATTCGATCACGCCGATGCGCGCGACGCTGATCCGCGAACGTTCGGTGCTGATCGCCGACGGCGTGACGCGGCCCGTTATCGCCGTCCGCCTGACCGACCGCGACGGCAAGCCGGTGCGCAGCGGACTGACCGGCGATTTCAGCGTCCCGGCGCCCTATTATCCGGCGGTTGAGGCCGATGCGCAGCAGGCGCGGCAGTTGTCGGGGCTCGAACGCGCGCGGCCGGTGTGGAAGATCGATGGCGACGACGGCGTCGCCTATATCGAACTCGAACCGACGACGGCGTCGGGCACGCTGGCGATGGACTTCACCTTCCGCGACGACAAGATCGAGCGCAAGCAGACCGTCGAAACCTGGCTCGATCCGGGCGACCGGCCGTGGACCGTCGTCGGCTTCGCCGCGGGCACGATCGGCTACAACACGCTCGACGACCGGATGGAGCCCGTCGCCGAAACGCTCGACGATCTCAACGCCGACGCGCGGCTGGCGCTCTATGCCAAGGGCCGGGTGCGCGGCAAATGGCTGATGACGCTCGCCTATGACAGCGACAAGGATCAGGACGAAGCGCGCTTCGGCGGCGTGATCGACCCGCGCGCCTATTACACCATCTACGCCGACCGTAACGAGACGCGGTACGACGCGGCGTCGGTGCGCAAGCTCTATCTGCGGCTTGAGCGCCCGCAATTCTATGCGATGTTCGGCGATATCGAGACCGGCATTTCGGAGCCCCAACTCGCCCGCTACCAGCGCGCACTGAATGGCGGCAAGGCGGAATATCGCGGCCGCAATCTCGCCGCGACCGCCTTCGTCGCCGACACCCCCTATCGCTTCCGCCGCGACGAAATTCAGGGCAACGGACTGACCGGGCCGTACCAGCTCGGCGCCAGGGACATATTGCCGAACAGCGAGCGGATCATCATCGAAACGCGCGACCGGCTGCATAGCGAACGGATCGTCGAAACCGTCTCGCTGACCCGGCATGTCGATTACGACATCGACTATCTGGCGGGGACGCTCCGCTTCCGCGAGCCGGTGCTCAGCCGCTCATCGGGGCTCGACCCGCAGTTCATCGTCGCCGAATATGAGGTCGACGGGATCGGCCAGCGCGTGCTCAACGCGGGCGGCCGCATCAGCTTGTCGTCGAACGACGAAAAGCTGCGCGTCGGCGCAACGCTCATCCACGACGAGGATGGCAACGCCAAGACGAATCTCGGCGGCGTCGACGCCCGTTATCGCCCCGGGATCGATACCGAAATCCGCGCCGAAATGGCGATCAGCGATGTCAAGGCGCAGAATGGCAGCCCGACCGCCACGACGGGGAGCGCGAAGGCGTGGCTGGTCGAAGCCGAGCACCACAGCAGCAAGATGGACGTCCTTGCCTATGTCCGCGAGCGCGAGACGGGCTTCGGCGCCGGGCAGCTCAATCGCGGCGAGGATGGCACGCGCAAATTCGGCGTCGACGCCCGGCTGGGGGCGACCAAGACCTTGTCGGTTACGGGCAGTGCCTGGCAGGAAGATTATCTCGACGTCGGCTCGCGCCGCCGCGCCGCGCGTGTTCTCGCCGAATATGACAATGGTACCACGGTCGCGCGCGCCGGCCTGACCCATGCCGACGATCGCCTGTCGGATGGCACGCGCAACACATCGAACCTTGTCCAACTCGGCGCCACCCAGCGTCTGATGGGCAAGCGGCTCGAACTCGATGCCCAGACCGAATTCGCGCTGGGCGGCAAGGACGCCAGTGTCGATTTCCCGACCCGCCATCGCCTCGGCGCCCGCTTTGCGATCAGCCGCGACGTCAATCTCGTCGGCAGCTATGAGATCGCCGACGGCGATACGATCGAGGCGCGCACGGCGCGGCTGGGCTTCGATCTCGCGCCGTGGGCGGGAGCACGTCTGCTCGCCACGGCCAACCAGCAGGATATCGGCGAATATGGCCCGCGCAGCTTTGCCGCCTATGGCCTGTCGCAGTCGCTGAAGCTCGGCGAGCGCTGGTCGGTCGATTTGTCGGTCGACGGCAACCGGACGCTCGGCGGCATCCGCGCCAAGGACGTGCTCAATGTCGATCACCCCGTCGCATCGGGCGGCTTCCTTGGCGGCAATGGAACGCTGACCGAGGATTTCCTGGCGATCAGCACCGGCGCCACCTATCGCGCCGACCGCTGGACGCTGACGGGCCGCGCCGAATATCGCGACGGCGAACTCGCCGATCGCTACGGATTGACCCTCGGCGGTCTCCGCCAGCTCGGCGAAGGCCGGGCGCTCGGCGCGCTCTTCACCTATGCCAAGGCGAGCGGCAGCGGCACGACGCCAACGACCGAGGTCATCAATTTCGAGATGAGCTGGGCCCATCGCCCCGCCGAATCGCGGATCTCGTGGCTCAACAAGAGCGAGTTCCGTTCGGACAAGGTACGCGATGCCGTCGCCGGACAGCCCGGTCCGATCGGTGGCGGCGCGCTGACGATCGACGGCGACGCGACGAGCCGCCGCCTGCTCAACAGCCTGTCGCTGAACTGGAACCCGCTCGGCGACCGCGGGATCGGCAGCGGCGACGGCTGGTATGAACGCGCCGAATTCGGCTTTTTCTGGGGAACCCGCTATAATTTCGACAAATTCGGCGAGGACGATGACGCGGACAGTGTTGGGGGCTGGTCAAACCTGATCGGCGCCGACTTCCGCTTCAATCTCGGTGAACATGTCGATGTCGGCGCGTCGGGCACCGTACGGGTCGGCACCGGCGCCGACACGGTGAGCTGGGCCGGCGGGCCGACCGTGACGCTGGCGCCGATGAAAAACGCCAACATCACCTTCGGCTACAACTTCGCCGGCTTCCACGACCGCGATTTCGAGGATGCGCGCTATTCGCGGTCGGGCGCCTATGTCACCTTCAAGCTGAAATTCGACCAGACGAGCTTTCAGGGGCTGGGGCTGTAAGTTGCTCCGTCATTGCGAGCGAAGCGAAGCAATCTCCAGCTAACGGCCCGTAAGTCCGTCTGCTTGAGATTGCTTCGTCGCTAAGCTCCTCGCAATGACGAGGATTTTCAATCCGCGAACAGCAGGACCGGCGTTTCGATCAGCTTCTTCAGCGCCTGCACATAGCTGGCGGCGTCCCAGCCATCGACGACGCGATGGTCGCAACTGATCGACAGGTTCATCAGCTTTGCCCTGCGGATTTCGTCGCCGTCGAACACGGGGCGCTCGACGATCTTGTTCGGGCCGATGATCGCGACTTCGGGGCGGTTGATCACCGGCGTCGTCGCAATCCCGCCGAGCGGGCCGAGCGAGGTCACGGTCAACGTGCCGCCGGTCAGTTCCTCGACCTTCGCCTTGCCGGTGCGCGCAGCCTCGGCGAGACGGGTGATTTCGCTCGCAAGTTGCCAGACATTCTTGTCCTGCGCGTCGCGGATTACCGGGACCATCAGGCCGGCATCGGTCTGCGTCGCCATGCCAAGATGCACCGCGCCGTAGCGCGTCACCACGCCGCCCTCGTCGTCGTAGCGCGCGTTGATCATCGGGAACTGCGGGATCGTGCGGCAGATCGCGACGATCAGAAACGGCAGCATCGTCAGCTTCGGACGGCCGCCGCGATTGGCGTTGAGGTCGGCGCGCATGTCTTCGAGCGCGGTGACGTCCATTTCCTCGACATAGGTGAAGTGCGGGATTGCGCGCTTCGACGCCGCCATATTCTCGGCGATCTTGCGACGCATGCCGATGACCTTGATCGGTTCGTCGGTGCGGGCGCGCGAGGCGCCCGGCGCATGATAGCCCTGCCCGCCGCTGTAGCGCAGGAAGGCGTCGAGGTCGGCGTGACGGATGCGATCGCCCTCGGCGTGAACCTGTCCGAGATCGACACCGAGATCCTTGGCGCGCGCGCGAACCGCGGGCGAGGCCAGCACGGCCTTGGCGTGAGCAGCAGCGGGCGCAGGTGCCGGCGCGGGAGCGGGAGCCGGTGCTGCCGCAACAGGGGCCGGAGCCGGAGCGGGTTCGGCGACTTCCGCCACCGAAATCTCTTCAGCACCGGGTGTCTCGGCTTCGATCGCTTCCTCGACCGGCGTATCGGCCGGCGGCGCCTCAACGTCGCCGTCACCATCGGTTTCGATCACCGCGAGCGTCGAACCGATCGCGATCAGGTCGCCGACCTCGCCCGCGAGTTCGACGACGATCCCCGAAACGGGCGATTCCATTTCGACGGTCGCCTTGTCGGTCATCATGTCGGCAAGCTGGGCGTCTTCCTCGACGCGCTCGCCGATCTTGACGTGCCAGGCGACGATTTCGGCCTCGGCGATGCCTTCGCCGATGTCGGGCAGACGGAATGAATAGCGGGCCATGGCGTCAGTCCTTCAAGATATTGGTCAGCGCAGTCGCAATGCGCACCGGGCCGGGGAAATAGGCCCATTCGAGGCTATGCGGATAAGGCGTGTCGAACCCGGTCACGCGTTCGACCGGCGCCTCGAGATGATAGAAGCAGCGCTCCTGGACCAGCGCCGCAAGCTCCGCGCCGAAGCCGGAGGTACGCGTCGCTTCGTGGATGATCAGGCAGCGGCCGGTCTTTTTCACCGAGGTTTCGATCGCTTCGATGTCGAGCGGCAGCAGCGTGCGCAGGTCGATGATTTCGGCGTCGATGCCCATTTCCTCGACGATCGTCTTGGTCACATGGACCATCGTGCCATAGGCGAGGATAGTCAGCGCCTCGCCGGTGCGAACCGTCGCCGCCTTGCCGAGTTCGATGCGGTAATAATCCTCGGGAACCGCGCTCGCTTCATGCTTCGACCAAGGCTCGACCGGGCGGTCGTAATAGCCGCTGAACGGGCCGTTGTAGATGCGCTTGGGTTCAAGGAAGACGACGGGGTCGTTATCCTCGATCGCCGCGATCAGCAGACCCTTGGCATCATAGGGGTTCGACGGGATCACCGTCTTGACCCCGCAGATGTGGGTCATGATGCTTTCGGGCGACTGGCTATGCGTCTGGCCGCCGAAAATACCGCCGCCGAACGGGGTCCGCACGGTCATCGGACAGATGAAGTCGCCCGCCGAGCGATAACGCAGCCGCGCCGCTTCGCTGACGAGCTGATCGAGGCCGGGGTAGATATAGTCGGCGAACTGGATCTCGGGGACCGGGCGCAGGCCATAGGCGCCCATGCCGACCGCGACGCCGATGATGCCGCATTCGTTGATCGGCGTGTCGAACACCCGGGTCTTGCCGTGTTTTTTCTGCAGCCCCGCGGTGGCGCGGAAAACGCCGCCGAAAAAGCCGACGTCCTCGCCCATCACGACCATCTTGTCGTCGCGGCCGAGCATGACGTCCATGGCGCTGTTGATCGCCTCGATCATGTTCATCGTCTTGGTGGCGGTGCCCGCCATGGTATTGGTGTCGGCGCTCATCATTCGGGCTTCCAGTTGGGGCCGAACTTGGCCTCTTGTTCTGCCAGCATCTGCTTGCTTTGTTCCTTGAGGTGCCAGGGCATCTCCTCGAACACGTCCTGGAACATGGTTTCGAACGGCTGGTGCATGCCGTGGCCCAATATTCCGAGCTTTTCCGACTGCTTCTGCGTCGTCTTGACCAGGTCGTCGAGTTCCTTGCGCAGCGCTTCCTGACGTTCGCCATCCCATTCGCCGAGCGTCTCGAGATGCTGGGCGAGGCGCGCGATCGGGTCGCCGAACGGCCATGCGGTCGCTTCGTCGGCGGGGCGATAGGCGCTGGGGTCGTCCGACGTGCTATGGCCTTCGCTACGATAGGTGAAATGTTCGATCAGTGTCGGGCCGTTGTTCGTCCGGGCGCGGTCGGCCGCCCATTGCGTCGCCGCATAGACTGCGAGCGGATCGTTGCCGTCGACGCGCAGCCCGGCAATGCCGTAACCGACCGCACGCGCCGCGAAGGTCGTTCGTTCGCCGCCAGCAAAACCGGAGAAGCTGGAAATCGCCCACTGGTTGTTGACGACGTTGAAGATGACCGGCGCATTATAGACGGTCGCGAAAGTCAGCGCCGAGTGGAAGTCGCCTTCCGCCGACGAACCTTCGCCGCACCACACGGTGGCGATCCGGCTGTCGCCCTTCGACGCCGAAGCCATCGCCCAGCCCACCGCCTGCGGATATTGCGTCGCGAGATTACCCGAGATGCTGAAAAATCCATGTTCCGGCGCCGAATACATGATCGGCAACTGGCGGCCGAGCAGATGATCGCCGCGGTTCGAGTAGATCTGGTTCATCATCTGGATCAGCGGATAGTCGCGCACGATCAGGATGCCCTGCTGGCGATAGCTCGGGAAACACATGTCCGACCGGTCGATCGCCATCGTCGAAGCGACCGAGGTCGCCTCCTCGCCCGTCGATTTCATGTAAAAGCTGGTCTTGCCCTGCCGCTGGGCGCGGAACATCCGGTCGTCAAACGCACGGACGAGCATCATATAGCGCAGCATCGCGCGCAGACGGTCGGGCGTCAGCTTCGGATCCCACTGGCCCTTCGCCTGTCCGTCGAAATCGAGCACCCGGACCAGTCCGTAGCAAAGATCGCGCATCGCGTCGGGCTTGGTTGCTTCGCCGGGGCGCGGCGTCGCGTCGACCGCGGGGATTGCGATATCGCCGAAATCGGGCGTGTCGCCGGGGCGATAGCGCGGTTCGGGAATATGGAGCGACAGCGGCGGCAGGTTGCTCGCCGGGCGCCCCAAATTCGCCTTGGGAGGCGTCTCGGTCATCTCTTCATCCCTTCGCGGAGCGAATCATCGCTCCGTTTATTAATATTTCAACGTGACGACATATTATTACCGACACGAAGGCTTTGCAATGCCCCCCTCACACGGCGACGGGCGCGGGAATATGCGCTTGCGGCGCATAGGATTCGACGGTGAAATCCTCGAATTTATAGTCGAAAATACTGTCCGGCCGGCGCAGGATGCGCAGCTTCGGCGCCCCATCGGGGACGCGCGACAGCTGCTGCTCCACCAGCTCCTGATGGTTGAAGTAAAGATGGACGTCGCCGCCGGTCCAGACGAGCTCGTGCGCGGTGAGATCGCATTGCTGCGCGATCATCCGCGTCAGCAGCGCCGCCTCGAACACGTTGAAGGCGAAGCCGAGGCCGAGGTCGCACGAACGCTGAAAGAGCAGGCACGACAGCCCGCCGTCGCTGCGGACATGGAACTGATAAGTCATATGACAGGGCGGCAGTGCCATCCGGTCCAGATCGGCGACATTCCATCCGGTAAAGATATGCCGCCGCGAGCCCGGATTGTTTCGCAACCCGTCGACCAGTGCCGCAATCTGATTGTGCCCCTGCGCCGCGCGGCGAAAAAGCCCCTCGCCTGCCGCCTCGTAGCGCGGCCAGTTGACCCACTGGTGACCATAGACCGGGCCCAAATCGCCCCATTGCGTCGCAAAGGCTTCGTCGGCGATCACCCGCGCCTCGAAATCCTCGGCACTGATCGCTTCGCCCGTTTCGCGGCGATATTTTTCGAGCGGCCAGTCGGTCCAGATCCGCACCCCCTGCGCGACCAGCGGCCGGATATTGGTGTCGCCGGTCAGGAACCATAGCAGTTCGCGGAGCGCGGTCTTCCAATAGACGCGCTTGGTCGTCAGCAGCGGAATCGCGTCATCGCGCAGCGAGAATCGCATCGTCTCGCCGAACAGCGACCGCGTACCGACGCCGGTACGATCGACGCGTTCGTCGCCCTCCACCCAGATGCGGCGCATCAGGTCGAGATATTGCAGCTCATAATGGATGGAATCAGGCAAGAGTCGCTCCCGGGTCTGGAAGCTCTTTGCTAGGCTTCGCGCGGGTGAGCGACAAGGGCGCGGCGAACGCCATCGCTTCCATATATCCGATATGGCGCGGCCCGCGGTTGGACTTTGCCGCTTGGCATGCATGGTCACGGAAATGACCCTTCATGAGCCCGTCGGCCAACGGCTCGATCCGCTGGCGCCGCCCGGATTTGTCGCGCGCCAATCCGAGGACGGTATCGCGTGCGAGCTGCTGCGCCCGCATTTCCCGCCCGACCGCGAAATGCTCCTGCTGGCCGGATTCGACGGTTACGAGCGGCTGGTGCGGCTGGAACAGGCAGAAGGCGACCGCAGCGGCCGCTGCATCATCTATCCGCAAAGCTGGCGCGGCTTGCTGTGCAGCGGCGTCGTCCGCGTCCTGATGGCGCACAACCACCCCTCGGGCATCGCCCGGCCGAGCGACGCCGACCGCCGCTGCACGCAGGAAGCGGCGCTTTTCCTGCGCACGCTGGACATCGAGCTGGTCGATCATCTGATTTTCGTCGAGAGCGGTCATTTCAGCTTCCGCCGTGCAGAATTACTGTAGAAACGGCAATCGCGCCGAATGTGCCGATTGACGCTTGAAGTTCGCAGATTGCGCGTCTAGAGGACCGCCCTGCCTTCGCGGCGACCCCGGTCGGCGCGCAGATCGGTCGGGGAGTAGCTCAGCCTGGTAGAGCACTGTCTTCGGGAGGCAGGGGCCGGAGGTTCGAATCCTCTCTCCCCGACCAATTTCTTCTCTTATTGAAGATTTTACGCTGCTTCTTCTTGTAACGCGGCGCATTACACCCTAAATAAGTTGCACGCCGCTATGGTTTTCCCCCTTTCCATCGCGGTGAGTGCCCCGTCCCTGTGACGCGGGTGCGTCCTCCCTGGACCCTGGCCACCCCGTACTTCGGTATGGGGTGGTTTTTTATTCGGCAGCGAGCGGCGGCACTTCGGCTGCCGGCGAAACCAGTGCTGCGCTCTTCACCAGTTCCGCAAACCATTCCGAAATCGGCGCCAGCCGCCCCGGATCGGGCGACCGGTCGGGCGTCAGATAGAGGCTGCGGTCGATTTCGATCTGCACGGCGTGGACTCCCCGTTCGGGCCGCCCGTGCGTCCGGACGATGTGCCCGCCCGCATAGGGCTGGTTGCGCGTCACCGGAACCTCCAGCCGCGTCGCCGCTTCGACGATCAGCTCGACGAGCGACGCTCCCGCGGTAGCGCCGAAGCGGTCGCCGATCACGATACGTGCGCCATGCCCCGGCTGTCCGGCCGGAATTGGCGGCATGCTGTGAAGATCGATCAATATCGCATAGCCGAAACGATCGTACGCCGCCGCCAGCTCTTCGGCGAGCGCCGCCTGATAGGGGCGATGGAAGGACTCGAGGCGCCAGTGGAGCCCGGCGCGGTCGATCGGCCGTTTCCACAAGGGCCCACAGTCGGCGAGCCGCGTCGGCACGACCCCCAACCCGGCCCGCTCCTTGCGACCCGGTGCGGAAAACTGCGCGCGAAGCGGAATCGCAACCTCGCCCGGCGCCATCTGGTTTTCACCGCGGTTGCAATCGGCGACGGCGCGGGCCCACAATGCCTGCACGACGGTCGCACCGGCGGCGCAGGCACCCGAAGCGATCAGGTCGCACCAGCCATCCTCCAGCCGCTCGAGTTCGGGGCGCCCGACTCGCGCTGCGGCCAGAATTTCGGGTGGATAGATTCGTCCGGCGTGGGGAATGGACACGATAACCGGTCCGTTTACCGCGGGTCGATTGACAGCGATGGCGGCAGGCGGGATGGTGCGGTGCGGCATTTGGCGAAGGTGGCAAAAAAGGTTCGCGAAATCCAGCACGCACCGGAATTTGTTAAATCTCTCGCGCTATGACACGACTTCAGATTGGAGCGGCAGGCAATAGCCGGCGCCGCCGAGGGACCGGGGACAAACGTTCGACATGATTCGCATTTTGCTGGCCGAAGACGATGATGTGATGCGCGAGTATCTGGCGCGGGCGCTGACCAGCGCCGGTTACCATGTCACCGCGGTCGATCGCGGTACCGAAGCCGTCCCCTATATCGATTCTGGCACCTTCGACCTGCTGCTGTCCGATATCGTCATGCCCGAAATGGACGGGATCGAACTCGCCCAGCACACGGCCAAGGTGGCACCGCAGACACAGGTGATGTTTATTACGGGTTTCGCCGCCGTATCGCTGCGCGCCGAAGAAAATGTGCCGCAGGCAAAACTGCTGTCGAAGCCCTTTCATCTCAAGGATCTGGTCCGCGAGGTCGATAATCTGTTCGGCCGGGCCGACCGGTCAAGCCAACAATAATAAGGTCGCGGCAAGCGAAGGGCTTGCCAAGCGATGCAGGGGATATTAGGGGGCGCGTCACCCCAAGGGATGGGCGTGTAGCTCAGTGGTAGAGCACTGTGTTGACATCGCAGGGGTCGCAAGTTCAATCCTTGCCACGCCCACCATTAAAAACGCCGCCACCCGTCAGGGCTGGCGGCGTTTTTGCATTCAGGCCATTCCCTTTGCCAGATCGCCGCGCGAGGCATCGCCGATCTGGCTGCCGCCGTCGCAATCGAGGATCGTACCGGTGATATAGCCGGCAGCCGGCGAGCAGAGGAACACCGCCGATTCGGCGACCTCGCCGATTTCGCCCCAGCGCTTCATCGCGATCCGGTCGTAATGCGCCTGCCGCGAGGCGGCATCGGGTGCGAGCCGCGCCATGCCCTCGGTTCCCTCGATCGGCCCCGGCGAAATGCCGTTCACGCGCACCTCGGGTCCCCATTCGAGGGCGAGGACACGGATAAGCTGGTTGATCCCGGCCTTCGCGGCGCAGGCATGGGCCTGAAACGCCGAGGCGTTGACCGCCTGCCCCGCCGTGATCGCGATCAGCGACGCGCCCGGCCGATTGAGCAGATCGTGACAGCCGCGGAAGACATTGAAGGTGCCGTTGAGATCGATGTCGACCACGGTGCGAAACGCGTTCGCCGACATGCCGAGTACGGGCGCAAGGAAATTTCCTGCCGCGCCCGATATGACGATATCCATCGGCCCGAGCTTGTCGGCGACGGTTTCCATCACGCCGCGAATCGCCGCATAATCCCGAACGTCGCCCGACAGGCCTATCGCGCTGTGGCCGATCTCCGCCGCTGCGCGCTGCGCTTTTTCCGGATCACGGCCCGCTACGGCGACCTTCGCGCCCAGTTCGGCAAAACGCTTCGCGATGCCGAGGTTGATACCGCTGGTGCCGCCGGCAACGAAGGCCGTCTTGCCCGCCAGCAAGTCGCCGCGAAACGTACTCATAATCCTTCTCCCCGATGTGGTGATCCGTCGGCGCCGCGCATGCGGGGTTGACGGAAATGAATCAGTCGCCTTTTGAAACCCGACAAGACAGCAAGGATGAAACGATGGCAAGCGGCCCCACTTCGAACAGCTTCATTTCGCAGCGGCTGAAGCTCCACTATGCCGACTGGGGCAATCAGGACGCGCCGCCGCTGTTGCTCGTCCACGGCGGGCGCGACCATTGCCGGAGTTGGGACTGGGTCGCCGAGCGATTGGCCGACCGCTATCACATCATCGCGCCCGACCTTCGCGGCCATGGCGACAGCGCCTGGTCGCCCGACGGCAATTACGAGATGGGCGCGTTCGTCTATGACCTCGCGCAGTTGATCCACCAGCTCGATCTCGCACCGGTGACGATCGTCGCGCATTCGATGGGCGGCAATATCGCGACGCGCTATACCGGCCTCTATCCCGGCAATGTGAAGAAGCTGGTGTCGATCGAAGGCCTCGGCCCCTCACCCGCGGTACAGGAAGAGCGGGCAAAGACGTCGTTCGACGAACGTATGCGGCAGTGGATCGCCGACAAGAGGCAGGCGGCGGGGCGCTCGCCGAAGCGTTACGCGACGCTCGACGACGCGCTCGCCCGCATGGCGGCGGAGAACAGCTATCTAACGCCCGAACAGGCGCGCCACCTGACCATCCACGGCATCAACCGCAACGAGGACGGAAGCTGGAGCTGGAAGTTCGACAATTATCTGAACATCTGGACGATCTTCGACATGCCGCAAGACGATCTGCACCGACTGTGGGCGAACATCACCTGCCCGACGTTGCTGCTGTACGGCGCCGATAGCTGGGCATCGAACCCCGAGAAGGACGGACGGATCGAGCATTTCAGCACCGCGAAAGTGATCGAGTTCGAAAATGCCGGGCACTGGCTTCATCACGACCAGTTCGACCGGTTCATGTCCACGCTAGACGAATTCCTCTAAACTCCGCCCGTTGCGCGTGACGGGCACGCGCGTCGAGGCGGCGTCGATGGCCTATACGGGGCAGATTTCAGCACGGCAGCGAATCGCGGCAGGAAGCGGCGCCTTGCTGGCGGTCGCTGCGGTCGGCTTCGGGCTTGTGACCGGGCTAGACCTCCATGTCGTTCGCAAGCTAAGCGAAGCGATTACGGCGATCGCGATCCCGGCACCGAAACCGTCTCCCGAAACGGTCGTGCCGCCGAAAAAGCCCAGCAAAGCGGCGAGCGGCAAGGCCGCGCCCGCCAATCGCCACGCGAAAGCCGCGGCGGTCGTCGCGCCGAAACCCAAGATCCCGCCCCCGGCGCCGCCGCCTGTAGCCGCCGCCTCGCATCCCGGCACCGGCAGCGATGCGTCGGCGGGAGCGGCGCCGATCGCCGGCCCCGGTTCGGGCGCCGGCGGGACCGGTGACGGGACGGGGGCCGGCGGCGCGGGCAAAGGTACCGGCTCGGGCGGCACGCGCCCGGTCTGGCGCAGCGGCCGGATCGACGACGACGATTATCCTGCCGCAGCGAGCCGGTCGAAGATCGGCGGCGAAGTCGAGACTCTCTTCACCATCCTGCCCACCGGGCGCGTTACCGGGTGCCGGGTGACGCGGTCGAGCGGCGATGCCTCGCTCGACGCCACGACCTGCCGCCTGATCGAAAAGCGCTTTCGTTTCAGGCCAGCGACAAATGCCAACGGTGAGGACGTCGCCAGCCAATATGGCTGGCGGCAAAGCTGGTGGCTCGAGCGCAGACGCTGACGCAAAGCATCGATTTGCGGCAAGTTGCGACTTTATCGAGAACGATTCTCAATTTCATTGACTTTGCAACAGACTCGCAATAGCGGGCACCCGTCCATAACAAGGGGGTTCACCGTGAAGCAGTCCACATCCGCCACTTTCCTCGCACTGTCGTGCGTCGGCAGCCTCGTCAGCGCCCCCGCCATGGCCGCCAATGTCGACGAGGCACAGGATGCGCCGGGCACCCGCAGCGACATCGTCGTGAGCGGCACGCTCGCGACCGAAGTCGAATCGCCCAAGGCGACGGCGCCGATCGTCGATACGCCGCAGACGGTCACGGTGGTTTCGCAGGAACAACTCCGCCAGCAGAATTTGCTGACGCTGCGCGACGCACTGTCGACGATCCCCGGCATCACCTTCGGCGCCGGCGAAGGCGGCGGCGGCTATGGCGACTCGATCAACCTGCGCGGCTATTCGGCGAACAACGACCTCACGATCGACGGCGTCCGCGACAGCGCGCAGTACAGCCGCACCGACCCCTTCAACCTGCAGCAGATCGAAGTCTACAACGGCGCCAATTCGGTGTTCAACGGATCGGGCAGCGTCGGAGGCACGATCAACCTCGTCAGCAAGATCCCCTTCGCCCGCAACGCGACAACGGTGCAGGGCGCGATCGGCACCGACAATTATTACCGCGGCGCGATCGACAGCAACTGGCGCCTCAACGATCTGATCGCGGTCCGCATCAATGCGATGTATCACGAGAATGACGTGCCCGGCCGCGACGTCGAAAACTTCAAGCGCTGGGGTGTCGCGCCGTCGATCACCATCGGCGTCGACAGCGACACCAGCCTGACGCTCGCCTATATCCATCAGGACGATAACAACACGCCGATCTATGGCGTCCCCTTCTTCCTCAGCGGCGTCAACGACGGCCCGCTGCCGGGCGTCGACGACAGCGATTATTTCGGCATCGTCAACCTCGACGAGCAGAAGACCAAGGTTGGTCGCCTCACCGCGACCTTCCGCCACGCGTTCAGCGACAATGTCTCGATCCGCAACCTGACGCGCTGGCAGCGCGTTCACCAGCACAGCCAGACGAGCGCGCCGCAGGGCGTCTTCTGTCTTGCGAACGGCTTCCAGCCGGTTGGCGATGGACCTGATGCCATCGTCGGCAAAGCCTGCGCCGCGGGGCAGGACGCGCCCGGCTTCTATTATCCTGCGGGCCCGCGCGGCCTTGTCCGCGACCAGGTCAACGACCTGCTCCACAACCAGACCGACCTGACGATCCTCAGCGGTGCCAAGGGCGGTTTCTTCAACACCCTCGTCATCGGCGCTTCCTACAGCCAGGAAGATTATTCGATCGAGAATGCCCAGCTGCTCCGCAATCCGGGCGGCGCGCTACCGAACCCGGCGCAACCGCCGATCAGCCTGTCGAACCCGAACACGGTGTGGACCGGCCCGGTCAACTATATCCGCACCGGCAACAGCTATGGCGACACGCGCAATCTTGCCGTCTATGCCTTCGACACGCTCGAAATCTCCCCGATGTTCGAATTGAACGCCGGCGTCCGTTATGAAAGCGTCCGGACAGTGTTCCGCGCCGATACGGTGGCGACGCCCAACGACGGAGCCACTTACACCCGCGGCGTCGACCAGATCAGCGACGAGAATCTCTTCTCCTATCGCTTCGGCGCGGTGTTCCATCCGGTCGACAACGTCAGCCTCTACGCCGCTTATGGCAATGCGAAGACGCCGACGTCTGCTTCGGTTCGTGCGGGCTGCGGCCTGCCCGCAGCGGCCCCGGGTTCCGCCGACCCCTGTGCGGTTGCGCCGGAAAAGGCGCGCACGTACGAAATCGGCGCCAAAGCCGAGTTGATGGACAAAAAGTTGCTGCTCACCGCCGCTCTTTTCCGCAACGAACGGAGCAATTTCCGTACCCCGTCGAACGACCCCTCGCTGCCGAATGCACTGCAGGTTCTCGACGGACAGTCGCGGGTCGATGGCGTCGCTTTGGGGCTCAGCGGCAACATCACGCCCGAATGGGCAATCTTTGCCAACTACACCTATCTCGACAGCGAAGTGAAACAGAGCGTTTCCGATTTCTGTCTGGCAACGCCCGGCGCGATCGGTTGCCTCAACAATGCGGCCATTCCCGATCCGCAGCGCGGCGACCGTCTGATCCAGACGCCCAAGCATTCGGGCAGCCTGTTCACGACCTATGTCTTCCCGTTCGGCCTCCAGATCGGTTACGGCATCACCTATCAGGGCAAGTTCGCGACCAACCAGCGCAATCTGGCGCAACGCACGCAGTTCATGGTCGACGACTATCTGATCCACCGCGCCTTCGTGTCCTATGACTTCAAAAATGGCCTGGTGGCACAGCTCAACGTCAGCAACCTGACGAACGAGGACTATTACACCGGGGTCCGCAACAACGTCAGCGCCGCGACGATTTCCGGTACCGGCGTGGTCGGCGGCGGCGCCGTCTCGGGCGGCTGGGCAACCCCCGGCGACTCGCGTTCGGCGGTGTTCAGCCTCTTCTATAACTTCTGATCGAAAGGGCGGGCGCGGCGCATTGCCGTTCCCGCCCTTTTTCGCCTAAAAGCCCGCATGATCCGGATCATCCCCGATGTGCTCGACGCCGATGGCGTCGCAAAACTCCGCGCCATCCTCGACGCCGCGCAGTGGATCGACGGCAACGAAACCTCGGGACCGCAGGCCGCGCTCGCCAAGCGCAACGAACAGCTCCCCGAATTCGGTGAGGCGGCCACCGAGGCCGGGCGGCTGGTGCTCGATGCGCTGGGCCGCAGCCCGTTGTTCATCGCCGCCGCGCTGCCGCTCAAAATCTATCCGCCCTATTTCAACCGCTATGCGGGCGGCGAAAGCTTCGGCGATCATATCGACAATGCGATCCGCATGCGCCGCGGCAGCGATTTCCGGCTGCGCAGCGACCTGTCGGCGACACTTTTCCTCGCCGACCCCGACAGTTACGAGGGCGGCGGGCTGATCGTCGAAGGCATGGCCGAGGCACCGGGCATCAAGTTGCCGGCGGGTCATCTCGTGCTTTATCCCGCAACGACAGTGCACCGCGTCGAACCCGTGACCGCGGGCGCCCGGGTCGCGAGCTTCTTCTGGATCCAGTCGATGGTGCGCGATCAGGGACAGCGCAACCTGCTGTTCGACCTCGACATGGGGGTGCAGGGTGCAGCGGCGGCGATGGGCCAAGGCGATGCGACGGTCGTGCGCCTGACCGGCGTCTATCACAATTTGCTGCGCCGCTGGGCCGACAGCTAGTCCAGCATCTCGCGCCATGCGCGCGACAGATATTCGACATTACCCGCGATCAGACAGGCGGCTAGACTCTGCTCGTCAGCCAGCGCGATCGCTTGCTCGGCCCCCGGCACGGTCAGCGCCGTCGCCCAGCCATCGGCGATCATGCAGCTGCGATGCAGCACCGTCACCGAGGTTACGTCGCCGACGATCGGCCGGCCGGTGCGCGGGTCGAAACTATGCGAATAATATTGCCCGTCGACCGCGAAGCCGCGGCGATAATTTCCCGAGGTCGCGACCGACAGGTCGTGCAGCGCGATGCGATAGGGTGCGACCGCTGTCGCAGGCGGCATCTCGGTATCGACCCACCACGGCTGACCGTCGGGACGAATCCCCTCCCCGCGCAATTCGCCGCCGACTTCGAGAAGGAAATGCCTCACGCCCATGTCGAGGAGCCATTCGGCGGCGAGGTCGACGCCATAGCCCTTGGCGATTCCCGACAGGTCGAGCACCGCCCCCGCTTCGCGCCGGATACGCGGACCGACGGGATCGAAGTCGATCGCCCGCCCGGCGGATATCGCGGCCACATCGGGAACAGCACCCACGGACTTGCGGCTGCCGAACCCCCAGGCTTCGGTCAACCGGCCAAGCGCGGGATCGAACGCGCAGCCGCTGGCGCGCGAAATGTCGAGCGCAGCCTCGACGACCCGGGCGAACTCCGCCGGGATTGCATGCCAGCGACCGGGCGCCGCGCGGTTGAAGCTCGACAGATTGGAGTCCGGTTCCCACTGACTCATCTGGGCGACGACGAGGTCGAACGCCGCCTGTACGCCATGCGCGGTCGCTGCGGGCGGCGACACCGCCTGCAGCGACCAGCTCGTTCCCATCGTTTCGCCCGCAAAGCTCCCGATCGCCGCCGTCGCGTCGCGTGCGGCGAAGGCCGCCGGCGTCAGCGCGCGGGGAATCAGGATGCGGTCGGTCAGGGCGCCATCACCTCGAGCGTCGTGACATAGCTCGCGCGGCGGGCAATCGGCGGCGGTGCGCCCTCGACGGCGCCCTCGGCCTGCGGGGTGGTGACGTTGAGCCAGTACATGCCGGGTTCGGGCCAGGTGACTTCGACCTTGCCGTCGGCGTCAGTCTTGAGATCGACCTGCCCGAGCTGGTCGCGATAGCGGATGCCGCCGGGGATGACCGTCACCGGCAGGCCCGCGGCGGGCTTGCCATCGAGCAGGAACTGGAAGGTCGAAGCTTCGCCGGCAAACAGATCGTTGGGGTGGGTGACCGGAACCAGTTCGATACCCTTACCCGTCGGTTTGAACAGCGTTGTGGTCGGTTCGCCAACCGTCACGAAAATCTCGTTACGGTTGTTCGATTCGGCGGTTTTCACATTGGCCGCCCCCGCCGGAATCCGCTCGGCAAGGTTCGCGGTGGTCGTGCCGCGCGGCAGGCGCTCGGTCTTGCCGTTCAGATCATAGGTCCCCATCACGCCGTCGGATACCGACGCGATCCGCCACGTCCCCTTCTGCGTCAGGTGAACGTCGAAGGTGCTGCGATAGCGGCCGGTCGCCTTGTTCTCGATCGCTGCCTCGCTGCCATCGGGCGCCCACGCCTTCAGCGCGTCGAGGCGCATCGGCTGATGCTCGAAATAGAAGAGGTCGTTCGACACCGCGGCGTCGACCGTCACCCACACATCGTCGCCCGACAGCACGGTCGACGACGGCAGCATCCACTGGCGATGCGCGCTCGCCGGAACCGCCGCCAAGGCAGCAAGCGCGACGGTCGCCGCAAAACCAAAAATTTGCTTTTTCATATTCCTGCCCCTTTTGAATTCAGCGGAAAGCGACCGAAACGGCGCCCAATTCTGTCGTTCCTGCGGCGCGTCCGCCTGCGCCGGCCTTCGCCGGCCAGGTGAAGGGAACGCGGAGCAATTCGCGGCCGCCGACCTCGCGCGCCGCTTCGATGACCAGCGTGTACTGGCCTGCCGCCTGCGCGCCGAGTTGCGCCCGCGTGAAGGATATCTTGTGCGATCCCGGTGCGCGCGTCGCGCCGGTGATGCCATTGGCCGGGAAGCTCATCGACCGTCCCGATGCGCGCCACCACTGACGAACGTCGCGCAGCCATTTGGTGCCCTCATTCGCCTTCATGTCATGGTCGTACCAGACCGCCACGGTCTTAGCTTTTGCGCCCGCCTTTTCGACCCAGATCGCGACATAGGGCTTGTGATATTCGGCAACCTTGAGCCGCGGGATCGCGATGGTGACGTCCATCGTTCCCGGATCGGCGGCGAGCGCGGGCACGGCGAGCGTCGCACCGGCGCCGACAGACAGGACGATACGATAAGGCAGCTGCACGGCGACAATCTCCTAGTGAATAAAAATGATGGCGATCGCGGCGGGAATCGCGATTCCGGCGCCGACGAGTGGCCAGGTGCTTTTGCGCTTGGCCGAATGCAGCCAGAGCAGGAACAGGCCGGTGATCGCGAAGATCAGGCAGGCACCCGCGAAGATATCGATGAACAGGCTCCACGCGCCGCCCGAATTGCGGCCCTTGTGAAGGTCGTTGAGATAGGAAATCCAGCCGCGGCTGGTGATCTCGCTGGTGACGGCGCCGCTCGCGCGGTCGATCGCGACCCACGCGTCGCCGCCGGGCCGCGGCGCGGGCAGATAAACCTCATCCGCCGACCATTCGGCCTCGGCGGAGGCGCGCACCGGGAAATTATCCTCGACCCATGCGGCAACCGGTTTCGGCAGCGGCGCCTTGCCGTCCACGCGATTGGCCGAAGCAAGCTGGCGCAGCAGCGGCGACGGCAATTGCCCTGCCTTTTCGGTGACCACCGGCGATGCTTCGATGTCGGCGGCGTGGTTGAGCGTGAAGCCCGTGATCGCGAACAGCAACAGCCCGATCAGGCTGATGGCCGAGCTCATCCAGTGCCACATGTGGAGCTGTTTCAGCCAAAAGGCTTTCCGGCTCTTTTTGGTCGCCGGTCGCGGAGTTGTGGGTGCGTGCATCGATGATTTCTGGGCGGAGAGACTATCCGGCCATTATCGAGAACGATTCTCAATTACAATATCTATTGCAGCTTTTTCGCGGCCTTTCAGTGTTGAAGCCCGGAAAGCCACTGCGCAATCATCCGCCTGCCCGCAGCGACAGCGGCCGGGCCATGCAGCCGGTGATCGCGGTCGAGCGCTTCTGCGGTACTTCCCGCTTCGACGGCGGCTTCGGGCCATTGGCGCATCCATTCGTCGAACCGCGGGTCGAGGCCCATTTCGGCATGGAATTGCAGCGCCAATATGTTGGGCCCGCGGCGAAAGGCCTGATGGCGATAGGCCTTTGACGAAGCCAGCAATTCGACATCGGGCGGCAAGTCGAACGTGTCGCCATGCCAGTGAAGAACAGGAATATCCGCGAGTTCGCCGAGCGGCGATGCCGGATCGACGAAGCTCAGCGGATGAAAGCCGACCTCCTTGACCGGCCCCGCATAGACGCGCGCGCCCATTGCGGCGGCGATCATCTGCGCACCGAAGCAGACGCCCAGCGTCGGCAAGCCCGCCTCGATGCGGCGCGCAAGCATACGCAACTGGCACGCGATCCACGGATAACGGTCCTGCTCGTACACGCCCATCGGGCCGCCCATCATGATCAGCAGCCCGGGCGCACACAGGTCGATCCCGTCGAACCCCGCGTCGCCGACATCGATCCGGTCGAGCGCATAGCCCGCCGCCTCGACCGGATCGCGATACCCCGCGATCCCCTCGTGCGGCACATGGCGGATAATGAGTCCTTGCTTGGTCTGGGTCATAGCGGGTCGATACGGACGGTTCGATGAATGATGCTTGGCCGGGTTTCTCCGGCCCGCACCAATCTAGCCAGAACGCGCCGCCATTGTCACTCTACTCTTTTAGTAGAGATAATGCTGCCGGGCATAGCTCAGCTTGATCCCGCGTCGAGCTTCCAAGCCTCGACCGATGGATTCCATTTCGCGCCGCTAGCGCAATGTTTGGCGTTGCGGGGCGCGAGAGGCATGGCTATAGCGACCCGCCTAGGCCAGACTGCCGTTAGCGCGGCAGACCATGCGGAGACGTGGGTGAGTGGCTGAAACCAACGGTTTGCTAAACCGTCGTACTGGTAAATCCGGTACCGAGGGTTCGAATCCCTCCGTCTCCGCCACTTCCTTCATTTTGCCCTTGCCGCACGGTCTGCGGTCAAAATGATTCGGCCTGACGCAAAATCGACTCAAGTCATCGCCCATTCATTGCCCGCGATTCAAAGAGCGAGTCATGGTTAACCCGCGTGGCGCCACGGCGCGCCGACCGATTGGGGGATAATATGCGTATCAAGTTCGCCGCCTTTGCCGTCACGGCCCTTGCCGCGATCGGGCTGGCCGCCACGCCGATTCCGGCAGCGGCGCAAATGACCCAGGTCGATCCGAACACCGCGATCGATTCGGATCTCGACAATCCCAATCCAGCTCCGCAGGCAGATACGCCCACCTACGACAATCCGTCGGACAGCGACATCAACAGTGACCTCGCGACTGGCGACCAGCAGACGGCCACGGCGCCCGACACCGTGCCCACCGTCGCAACCAATCCCGAAGCGGCGGGAACGAATGCCGACCCGTCCACGACCTATAAGGAAGACGACCTGATCGGCGCCGCCGAGGGTGTGTTCGGCAAGGGCGCGCAGGGTCTCGCGAGCATGATCGAAGATATCCTGAAAAAGCAGGGCGAGCCGAACGCCTATATCGTCGGCCGCGAGGCCAGCGGCGCGCTGGTCCTCGGCGTCCGCTACGGTTCGGGCACGCTCTATCACAAGGTCGAGGGCGAACGGCCGGCCTATTGGACCGGCCCGTCGATCGGTTTCGACGCGGGCGCCAACGCCGGCAACACCTTCGTCCTCGTCTACAACCTCTTCGACAGCGAAGATCTCTACAAGCGCTTCCCGGCCGGCGAAGGCGCCGCCTATCTGATCGGCGGCTTCAACGCCTCCTACCTGCGCAGCGGCGACATCGTGCTGATCCCGATCCGCGTCGGCGTCGGCGCGCGCCTAGGCGCCAACGTCGGCTATATGAAATTCCGCAAGAAGCAGAGCTGGGTACCGTTCTAACCCCGACGCATTGGCCAAGGGGGCGAAGCCCGCGCTTCGGCGCGGGCTTTTTCTTTGCCCGCATGATGGACGCTTATCGCTCCACGACGCTCACCAGCGGATAGCGCTGCAACCATCGCTTCGACGATACCCGCGCGTCGAAAACGCCGCGCTTCGCGTCGCGAAAGCCGCTCGTTGGCCGCAAACGCAATTCGAACAGATCGTCGAGCCCCAAAGGTGCGTTGATCTCCATCCCGCTCCTCTCGCATCGTGCAGCCACCGCCGTTGCCGTCTCGGGCCAATGCATCATGGCGTCGGCAACCGAACGATATGGTGCGTCCCCGTTATGGCGGTGCATCCGCGCCTGATTCTTGACCGACCATCGCAAGCCGGGGAGCAGAACCCGGAGTTTCTCCTCGCTGTCGCGATCGATACCCTTGCCCGCTGTTCGGCAAAACCAGACCACATCGACATCGCCGACCGGCGGCGCCGGCTCGCGTCCATGCAGATGGTCCCATAAGGCGTCGCGGACGAACCCTGCCCCGATCCAGCAATCTGGCAGTCGCAGCGAAGCGACGGCAGCGAGCGCTGCCGACCGCAGCGGATCGGCGGACAGCAATGCCGCGAGGGCAGCGACCCGGTCCACGCTGGCAGCGCGTTGGTTCAAATCCTAATCGCCGTCGAAGGCGATCAATGTCTCGCAAGCCAGCCCCGCATCGGCGAGCCGACGCGAACCGCCGAGATCGGGAAGGTCGATGACGAACAGCGCCGCCGCAACCCCCGCGCCGGCATTGCGCATCAGCGCCGCGGTGGCGAGGATCGTGCCGCCGGTCGCGAGCAGGTCGTCGACGAGCACGACACGATGCCCCGGCAGGACGGCACCTTCGTGCAGTTCGAGCCGGTCGACGCCATATTCGAGTTCGTAATCGACGCCGATCGTCACGCCGGGAAGCTTGCCGGCCTTGCGCACCGGCACGACGCCCAGCCCCATCGCCGTTGCCATCGCAGCGCCGAACAGGAAGCCGCGCGCCTCGACAGCAACGATGAAGTCGGGGCGATGGACGGCGGCGAGCGCGCACAGGCGCCGCACCGTTTCGCTGAAACCGGCGGCGTCGCCGATCAGCGTCGTGATATCGCGGAACTGGATGCCCGGCTTGGGAAAGTCCGGAATAGTGCGGACGAGCGACGCGAGGTCGAGGTCCGGTCGAGGCGGGAGGGCGATCATCGAACTGGCCGCCCTCCCTTCTGTCCTCAATGCTTTTTGTCGGCCCAGATGTTCCGGTACGACAGATAGGTCAGCCCGCTGAAGATGAGCAGGAAGATGAATACGGCCCAGCCCACCTGTACGCGCTTCACCAGCTTCGGTTCGGCGGTCCAGACGAGGAACGCGGTGACATCCTTCGCCATCTGGTCGACCGACGCCTTGGTACCGTCGGCATAGGTCACCTGACCGTCCGCCAGCGGCGGCGCCATCGCGAGGTTGAGGTTCGCGAAATAGGGGTTGTAGTGGAGCCCCGTGCCCGGCTTCAGCTCGGCCGGCAGGTTCTTCGGCGGGTTCTGGAACCCGGTCAGCAGCGAGTAGACATAGTCCTTGCCGCCTTCGCGCGCCTTGGTGATCAGCGACAGGTCGGGCGGCAGCGCGTTGTTGTTCGCCGCGCGGGCAGCCGTCTCGTTCGCATAGGGCGACGGGAAATAGTCCGACGGCAGACCGTCGCGCGTCGCCGGCTCACCCGTGTCGGGGTTGATCGACGGCACCTGGAAGCCCTTGGCGAAAGTCTTCACCTGGCCTTCGGTATAGCCAAGATCACCGATATCGCGGAACGCGACGAGGTGCAGGCTGTGGCAAGCCGAGCAGACTTCCTTGTACACCTGCATCCCGCGCTGAAGCTGCTGCTTGTCCCAGTGCGGCTTCAAACCGTCGCTGGCAAGCTTCAGATGCTTGGGCTCCTTGTGAAAGTCGTGCGCGGCGTTGTGCTCATTGGACAGCGGCGTCGTGAAGATCGCGAGCACCAGCGCCGTGATGAAACCAAGACCGACGAGAAAACCGAGCGGGCGAACCATGGCTTTATCAGCTCCTATTAAAGTCCGGCGCTCAGGCCGTGGCCGCCGACGATTTGTCGGCATGCTTGGCGAGAACCGCCTCGGTGATCGAATTCGGCATCGGCAACGGACGTTCGATCCGCGACACGATCGGCAGAATGATCAGGAAGTGGGCGAAGTAATAGATCGCGCCGATCTGGCTGAGGATGACCCACGGCTGCTCCGCCGGCTGCATGCCGCACCAGCCGAGCAGCAGGACGTCGACGACGAGGACCCAGAAGAACCAGCGGTACAGCGGGCGATAGGTCGACGACTTCACCGGCGAGCTGTCGAGCCAGGGCAGGAAGAACAGCAGCGCGATCGAGGCGAACATCGCGATGACGCCCCACAGCTTCGCGTCGATCCACAGGAAGTTGAAGGTGAAGGCCTTCAGGATCGCGTAGAAGGGCAGGAAGTACCATTCGGGCACAATGTGCGCCGGGGTCGAGAGCGAGTTGGCCGGGATATAGTTGTCGGCGTGACCCAGCGTGTTCGGGCTGAAGAAAGTCAGCGCGACGAACAGCAGGAGGAAGATGCCGAGCCCGAAGCCGTCCTTCGCGGTGTAGTAAGGATGGAAGGGAACTGTGTCCTGTTCGTCCTTCACTTCGATGCCGGTCGGGTTGTTCGAACCTGGGATGTGCAGCGCCCAGATGTGCAGGATGACGACACCCAGGATCACGAACGGCAGCAGATAGTGCAGCGAGAAGAAGCGGTTCAGCGTCGCATTGTCGGGGACGAAGCCGCCGAGCAGCCATTCGCGCACCGGCTCGCCGACCAGCGGAATCGCCGAGAAGAAGCCGGTGATCACCTGCGCGCCCCAGAAGCTCATCTGGCCCCACGGCAACACATAACCCATGAAGGCGGTCGCCATCATTAGGAGGAAGATCACGACGCCGAGCAGCCACACCATTTCGCGCGGCGCCTTGTACGAACCGTAATAAAGGCCGCGGAAGATGTGCAGATAGACGACGATGAAGAACATGCTCGCGCCGTTCATATGCGCGTAGCGGATGAACCAGCCGGCGTTCACGTCGCGCATGATATGCTCGACCGAATTGAAGGCGACCGCCGCATTGGCGGCATAATGCATCGCCAGCACGATGCCGGTGATGATCTGGATCGCGAGCGCGGCACCGGCGAGAACGCCGAAGTTCCAGAAATAGTTGAGGTTGCGCGGCACGGGATAGCCGGCGCCGATCGCGTTATAGACGAGGCGCGGCAGCGGCAGCTTCTCGTCCAGCCACTTCATCAGCGGCTGCTGCGGTTCATAATTCTTGGCCCAGGGAAAGCTCATCTTATCTCGCTCCTCAGCCGATCGTCACGACGGTGTCGCTGGTGAATTCATAGGGCGGCACAACCAGATTCTTGGGTGCCGGGCCCTTCCGGATGCGCGCCGCGGTGTCGTAGTGCGAACCGTGGCACGGGCAGAAATAGCCGCCGAAATCGCCCTTGTTCTCGCCCTCGGCAGCACCGAGCGGCACGCAACCCAAGTGGGTGCAGACGCCCAGCGTGATCAGCCAGTTTTCCTTGCCGGGCTTGGTGCGTTCGTCGATCGTCTGCGGGTCGCGCAGGTCGCCGAGCGGCACGGCCTTGGCCTCGGCGATTTCTTTCGCAACGAGGTTGCGGACGAACACCGGCTGCTTGCGCCAGCTCGTCTTGATCGCCTGTCCGGGCTGGATCGCCGAAATGTCGATCTCGGTGGTCGACAGCGCAAGCACGTCGGCCGACGGGTTCATCTGGTTGACCAGCGGCAGGACAACTGCCGCCGCACCGACGCCCGCGAAACTCACTGCCGCGATATTGATAAAGTCCCGGCGCCGCACGCCATCTTCGATGCCGGCGTTGAGTTCGGATTCACTGGCCATTCGACTGCCCTTGCATGGGTGAAACGACAATATTTCCCGGAAGGTGAGCCGCCCTGCCACGCACGCACGAAATGGCGCGCCCCGGCGGCCCCTCCGGGAATTGCGGGCCTGATAGCCGCACATCCGGGGCTTGCCAACAGGCAATTTCCGCTTCCGTCACTGTGCAGCGATGCGGCAGCGAAGCCACTCGATTCCGCGAACGGCCGCGGTTATGGCGTGACCATGGAAATCGCCCTGTTTCAGCCGGATATTGCGGGTAATGTCGGCACGACGCTGCGCACCGCCGCCTGCTTCGATGTGCCGGCGCATATCATAGAGCCATGCGGCTTTCCCTTTTCCGACGCCGCATTGAAGCGCGCCGGGATGGATTATGCGACGCGCGCCAATGTCCGGCGCCACGCCGATTGGGCCGCTTTTCAGGCGTGGGCCGCTGCAACGGAGCGCCGCCTTGTCCTGCTCACAACCGCCGGCGCGACGCCCCTGCCCGGCTTTTCCTTCGCCTCCGGCGATATCCTGCTGCTCGGCGCGGAATCGTCGGGCGTACCGCCGCACGTCCATGACGCGGCGGACGCGCGGGTCGCGATTCCGATGCGGGCGGGCTTTCGCTCCTTGAATGTCGCGGTGGCGGCTGGCATCGCGCTCGCCGAAGCTCTCAGACAGACGAAAGGCTTTCCGTCATGATTTCGCTCGATCCCCAGCAGCAGGCGGCGCGTAGCTGGTTCGAATCGCTTCGCGACCGGATTTGCGCCGAATTCGAGGCAATCGAACGCGAAGCCGGCAGCGACGCGCGCTTCGACTACACGCCCTGGGATCGCGAAGCCGAAGGAATAGCGCCCGGCGAAGGCGGCGGCGGCGTACGCGGCGTGATGACCGGCAAGGTATTCGAGAAGGTCGGGGTCAATGTTTCGACCGTCGGCGGCCAGTTCGCGCCGGACTTTGCCGCGTCGATTCATGGCGCGGGCGAGGACCCGAGCTTTTTCGCGACCGGCATCAGCTTGGTCGCGCATATGGCGAACCCGCATGTCCCCGCGGTGCATATGAACACGCGCTTCCTTGTGACGACCAAACGCTGGTTCGGCGGCGGTGCGGATCTCAATCCGCCGATTCCCTATGCCGAGGACACCGACGCCTTTCACGCGCGGCTGCGCGCAGCGTGCACGCCCTTCGGCCCCGAGGTTTATGAGCGCTATGCCAAATGGGCTGAGGATTATTTCTATATCCCGCACCGCGGCGTTCACCGCGGCGTCGGCGGCATCTTCTACGACCATCTCGAATGCGGTGACGACGCCGAGTTCGACCGCAACTTCCAGCTCACGCAGGCGGTCGGCGAGGCGTTCCTCGATATCTTCCCGCAGATCGTCCGCCGCCGGATGAGCCAGAGCTTTACCGAGGCCGAACGCGACGAGCAGCTCGTCTGGCGCGGCCGCTATGCCGAATTCAACCTCGTCTATGACCGCGGGACGCTGTTCGGGCTCAAGACCGGTGGCAATATCGACGCCATCCTGATGAGCCTGCCCCCGCTCGCCAAATGGAGCTGAGATAGCGAAAGGGCGCCCCGTTGCCGGAGCGCCCCCTTGCCCATCATGCAGGAACGATCAGGCGAAAACGTCGCCCGATGCCCGCGGTGCGATGGCGCGATAGATGCCCATCGGCATCGCGAACGACAGCAGCAGTTGCGGCACATAGACGACGAGCGCCATGATGATCATCGAGATGACCGCGCCTGCCCCCGAGCCGCCGCTCGCCGCGGCGCCCATGATTCCCCCGAAGATCAATCCGACGACGAAGCCGTAGACCAGCGAGAGAATGCCGACGAGAACGTAAAAGCCGACGATCGTCCACTGCGACGCGCCGGTCATCCGCCACGATTCGGCGATGCCGGTGACCGGATTGCGCGTCAGACGGTCGGCCATCACCGGGCCCGCGACCGAGAGACGGCCGACGATCCAGAGGAAAAACACGATCACGGCAAGATAGAAGACAATCATGACCGCGATCGCGCCGCCGCCGATCGTCCCCGCCTGAAAAGCGCTCGGCGAAAAGCCTCCGGCGCCGGCAAAGGCCGCGCCGAAAATGAGCGCGAGTATGAACATCACGATCATCATGACGATATAGGCCGCGATAAAGACGACGAACATGCCGAAGGCGAACGCCGGTCCGGCCTGTAGCGCCCAGCCGAAATTCGGCGCTTCGCCGGGATGAAGCCCGCTGCGCCAGATCAGCATCGACGCGGCGTAGAGTATGACCCCGGCCACGATGGCGAAGAGGAATATCCGTCCCAATGCCCCCATCATCGCCGATGGGTCGCCGGCGGACATGGCCATCATCTGGAAAGTGGAGCCGAGCGTTAAATAGCCCAGCAAAGCGAGCAAAACGACCGCACCGCCGACCCACAGCAGCATCTGCGTCCAATTGGCCTTCAGAAAATCGAATGTTTCCGAAAAGGCCGCCCCGATACTCATCTTGACCATCTTCTCTCCCCTGCTGTTAAAATCGACTCTCCCGTATTTTTCCTGTCGGCCCAGAAATCATATGTCTGTGCCTGTGTTGCGACCGTTTTCCTTCGCCGCCTATGATGACGGTCACTGGAATATGTCGGACGATCCTCCGACCGTGAGCTGGCGATAGGTGGCGGCGGTGATCGCCAGGGTGACGATACCGCTGATCGCAGCGAAGCCGGCTTCGGCAAACCCCGTCAGTATCCGGCCGACTCCCTCGCCGGTGCCCGCCACGACCCCGACGACAATGCCGACGATCATCGCCGCAATGAAAAGGACCAGCGTGACGAGAAACAGGAACAGGAAGATGCGCCACCCATTGTCCCGCGTCAGCGCCCAGCTTTCCTGCAGTGCGGCCGCCGGATTATATTGAACCCGGTCGGCGATCAGCGGCGACACGACCGCCACCCGCCCCCACAGATAGGCGCCAAGCGCGGCGAACGCGATCAGGCCGACGAACAGGAACAGCATGCCCGGCGCGCCGCCGATCGCGGCGCCGGGGACAATGAGCACCACCGCGATCAGCGCGATCGCAAGCCCCATCAGGAATTGCACGGCGATCATCGTCGGGATCATCTTGAACGCGAAGGCCAGCGCATCGCCGACGCTGACGCTCGACCGCGACAGCCAGAGGCGGAGGATACCGACCCCGCCGATGGCCGCGATCACTGCGACGAGCAACTGGAACGGAACCGCCTGCCGCGCACTTTCGCGAAAGCTCGTCATCATCTGCTCGAAGGTCGCCCCGGCGGCGGGCTCGATCGGCGTGGGGCCGAACCAGCTGACCGCCAGCGTTGGCAGGAACAAAAACACCGCGGCGATCGTGCCGGTCAGCGCACTGTGCGATTTCAGCAGCGTCATGCTGTCTTCCCACGCCGCGCCCATGTCGAATTTTGCCATTGATACCCCGTTGTTTTTTATGGTCCTGAACGCGGCGAGACTGACAATCTTCCTTCCCTCTGTCCAGCCTTGTCACCGATCGCGCTTCGGCCCCTTGCGCCGCGCGCCGCATCGGGGCAGGAAGCGCGCGCAATGACGCTGCCCCCGCCCCCCGAATGGATCGTCTCGCCGGGCCATACCGATTACGAAACCGCGCTCTTGGACATGGAGACCCGAGCCGCGGCGATCCATGGCGGAGAAGCGGGCGAGCGCATCTGGCTGCTCGAGCATCCGCCGCTTTACACCGCCGGTACCAGCGCCGACCCCGCCGAGCTGCTCGACCCGCGCTTTCCGGTCTATGACGCCGGCCGCGGCGGGCGGTACACTTATCACGGGCCGGGCCAGCGCGTCGGTTATGTCCAGCTCGACCTCAGCCGGCGCGGGCGCGACGTGCGCGCTTATGTGTCGGCGCTCGAAGGCTGGGTGATCGATACGCTCGCCCAGCTCGGCGTCGAGGCGCGCCGCGCCGAGGGACGGATCGGCATCTGGACCGACGACGCGCAAGGCCGCGAGGCGAAGATCGGCGCGATCGGGGTGCGCGTACGGCGCTGGGTCACGCTGCACGGCTTTTCGCTCAACGTCGCGCCCGACCTGTCGCATTTCGGCGGCATCGTGCCGTGCGGCATCGCCGAATTCCCGGTCACCAGCCTCGCCGCGCTCGGCAAGCAGGCCTCGTTCGCCGATGTCGACGCGGCGCTGGCGGCAAGCCTGCCCGCCTTTCTCGACAAGCTTCGGGCAAGTGATTAGGAACGGCCCCATGACCCGCATTCTCCTCCCTTCGCTCCTGCTTCTCTCGCTTGCCGCCTGCGGCGGCGGCGACAATGCGGGCAAATCGACCGCCAAGCTCGACGCGGTCGAAGTTCAGCCCGGCACGATCAGCGATTCGATGATCATCCTTGATGATGCGGCGACCGACGGAACCGCGGTCGACAACAGCGTCCCCGACGACGGCACCGCCAAGCCGGCCGCCAAGACCGAAGCGGACAAGGAAGAGGCTGACGACGAAACAAGCGGCGGTAGCGAAAATCCCGATGCCGTCGCCGTGCCCGCGGTCAAGAAAGCCGTCACGACCGACCCCGCCGCCAAGAAGAGCGAATAGCGCTCAGCGCAGCCCGAGGCTCTTGTGCGTCTGGAGCGACAGGCGCCAGCGCGGATCGGCCATCACCAGATCGATGCAGCGCCGGACATTGTCGGCCGCGTGCGGATCGTCGAGCGGCTGGATCAGCCGGTGCGCGAAATCCAGCGATGCCAGCATTTCGACATCGCTGCCCGGCTGCGGCCAGACCAGTTTGAGTTCGTCACCGCTTCGCTGCACCAGTTCGCTACCCGCCTTGGGGCTGATGCAGATCCAGTCGATGCTGCGCGGCACCGGCAGCGTGCCGTTGCTTTCGATCGCGATCGTAAAGCCCTGTGCATGGAGCGCATCGATCAGGGCGTCATCGACCTGTAGCATCGGTTCGCCGCCGGTGAGCACGACATAGCGGTCACCCGGCGCCTCACCCCAGCTTTCCGCAATGACTGCGGCAAGCGTCTTGGCATCGCGATATTTGCCGCCGAGGGTGCCGTCGGTACCGACGAAATCGGTGTCGCAGAATTTACAGACCGCCTTGGCCCGATCCTGTTCGCGCCCGGTCCACAAATTGCACCCGGCAAAGCGGCAGAAGACGGCGCGCCGGCCGGCCTGCGCGCCCTCCCCCTGCAGCGTGAGGAAAATCTCTTTGACCGCGTAGGTCATGCGCCGGCGTAGCGGGTCGGGTCGGGCAGCCCCGCGTCGGCGAAGCCCTTGCTGCGCAGGCGGCAGCTGTCGCACAGGCCGCAGTGGAGATGATCGGGGGTGGGATCATAGCAGGACCAGCTCATCCCCGCGTCCATGCCCAGCCGTGCCGCCTCGGCCGCGATGTCGGCCTTGGTCATATGCTGGAGCGGGGCGTGAATGTGGAAATCGACCCCCTTGTCGCCGTCGCGCGTCGCAAGCCGTGCCAGATCCTGAAATCCGGCGATGAATTCGGGGCGGCAGTCGGGGTAGCCCGAATAGTCGAGCGCGTTGACCCCGATGACGATGTCCTGCGCCTGCCGCGCCTCGGCGAGCCCGAGGGTCAGCGACAGGAAGATGAGGTTGCGCGCCGGGACATAGGTAACGGGTACCTCGTCAGCGACCCCGTCCTTGGGCACGTCGATGTCGGCGGTCAGCGCCGAACCGCCGAAGCGGCGCAGGTCGAGCGGCAGCACGATATGCTCGGCCGCCCCGACATGGTCGGCGATGCGCGCCGCGGACTCAAGCTCGACGCGGTGACGCTGGTTATAATCGATCGTCAGCGCGACGATGCGCGCGCCGGCTTCGCGCGCCAGCCCCGCACAAACCATCGAGTCCAGTCCGCCCGAGAGAAGGACGATCAACGTTTTTCCGGCAAGATTCTGCATCGGCGCCCGATACGCCCGCGCCGGAGACGGCGCAAGGGACTGATCGGTTGCCCCGCCCCAAAAGAAAGGGCCGCATGGCTCTCGCTATACGGCCCAAGTCGGCAAGAAGCCGTTAGGGAGAAGGACACACATCGGTGCGCCGTGATCCCGAAGCTAATCGCCGATGGTTAACATCGCGTTACGAAAGGCGCCGTCAATTCGTCGCGGTACAGGCGCCGACCCGCCGCGCCTCGATCGCCTGCGAGAAAGGCCGGCCTTCGGCGATGCCCTGCGTGTCGATCTGGACCAGCCGGTTGGTTTCGGCGCGAATGCTGGTGCGGCCGTGTCCGGCGCCCGGGCAGGTATAATGGACCGTCACCGAATTGGGCACATCCTCGATGACATAGCGCGAGCAGCCCGAGCGCGGGTGGTAGATCTGGATCATCCGCCGCGCATCGCCGAGGCAGAAGGTCTTCACCACATCGGGCTTGCCGCGCTCGCGAAGCTGCCAACTGCCTTTCTCGAGCCGGTCGAGCATCGCCAGCGACGGCGCCTGCGCCGGCACGGCGCTCGCACCGGCAAAGGCAAACGCCGCCACAGACCATCGCATGAAGGGAGCCAAGATCGCCATTTCCACCTATCCACTGGCCGCCCGGCACGGGCGAAATTGCGACCCCGTTTGACACAAGGTAGCGACACCCCGACAGGATTTCAACCGCTTGGCGCTGGATTGCCTCGTTTCGCCGTCTCGATTTGCGACGAAATGCCGCAGGCCCGCTCAGTGACGCGACGCGATGTCTTCGAGCGCGATCGGAAAAATGCGCGAGCAAAAGGCGCAGTCGACGACGATTTTCCCTTGCTCGTCGGCCATGTCCTGCCGCTCGGTCTCGGGAAATTGTGCGAGGACGCCGGCGAAATAATCGGGGCTGCACCGGCAGCCGCGCGATACCGCCGTTCCGGGCTCGATCCGCACTTCGTCCTCGTGGAACAACCGCCAGGCGAGGGTTTCCAGCGAGGTCGCCGGATCGGTCAGTTCCTCGTCCTTCAGCGTCGTGCCGATCGTCTTCGCATGCTCCCACTCGGGAAGGTCGTGGCGGACATGCAGACGGTCGCGCCCGACCTCGCCCTCGGGAAGATGCTGGAGCAGCATCCCGCCGGCGACGCAGCCGGCTTCGGCGTCGTGGCGCGCGGCGAGCTTGATCAGGCTCGAAATCTGCTCCGACTGCTCGAAATAATGCTCGGCCGCGGCGCCGATCGAGGCGCCCTCAAGCGGCACGATACCCTGATAGCGCTCGCCGGTCGCCTCCTGATCGAAGGTGATTGCGAGAAAACCCTCGCCGAACAGGGCGAACAGCGTCGGGTCCGAGCCCACTTCGGCCAGCCGCTCGGCATCGAATTTCAGATAGCCGCGCAGTTCGCCGCCGCGATAATCACAGACGAGCAGTTCGACCGGCCCGCCGCCGGTCTGCGCCTGCAGCGTCATCTGCCCGCCTTCGGTCTTGAGCGTCGAGCCGAGCAGCACGGTCAGGACGAGCGCCTCGGCGAGCAGCTTTTCGGCGACCGGCGGATAGCTGTGCGCCGCCATGATCGTGTTGAGCACGGGGCCGAGCCGCACGAACCGGCCGCGGACATGCCGCGCCGCGATGGTGAAGACCAGCGGCTGGTCGAACCAGGTTTCGATCGTCTCGCTCATAGCTTGCCGAGCGCCCAGAGCAGGATCGACTTCTGCGCGTGGACGCGGTTTTCGGCTTCGTCCCAGATGCGCGATTGCGGGCCGTCCATCACCGCGTCGACCACTTCTTCGCCGCGATGCGCGGGGAGGCAGTGGAGGAAGATCGCGTCGCCCTTCGCCGCGGCCATCAGCCGTTCGTCAACCTGATAGGGCGCCATCGCCGCCAGCTTGTTGTGCGCATGGTCCTGCCCCATCGAAACCCAGGTGTCGGTGACGACGAGGTCGGCCCCGGCCACCGCTTCCTGCGCGTCGCGCACGATGTCGATGCGGCTGCCCTTCGCTCGCGCCGCCTCGACGAACGCCGCATCGGGATCATAGCCCTGCGGGACACCGGCGCGGATATGAAAGCCGAACAGTCCGGCCGCCTCGATCAGCGAAGCGAGCACATTGTTGCCGTCGCCGAGCCACGCGAGTTCAAGACCGGGGAGCGACTTTCCGCTTTCGACGATCGTCAGCAGGTCGGCGACGATCTGGCACGGATGCGAGAGGTCGGTCAGCCCGTTGATCACCGGGACGCTTGCATATTCGGCCAGTTCCTCGGCCTTTTCATGATGGTCGGTGCGGATCATGATCGCATCGGCGTAGCGTGACAGGACGCGCGCCGTGTCGGCGATCGTCTCGCCGCGGCCGAGCTGGGTCACGCCCGCGTCCATGATCATCGATACGCCGCCGAGCTGACGGATCGCGATGTCGAACGACGCGCGGGTGCGCGTCGAATTCTTCTCGAACACCATCGCCAGCACATGCCCGGCGAGCGGGGCATCGGCATCGGCTTTCGCCTTGGGCCAGCCCGCGCGCGCCGCCTTGCGGTCGATCGCGTCGGCAAGCATCGCCGCGACCGCGTCCCCGCCCGCGTCGGACAGGTTCAGGAAATTCCGCATCACGCCCTCCGTTCTGCAGGAACGGAAAACATCAGGACTCGGGCGGCGTATAGCTCGCCGCGCCTGCCGAGAGTTTCTCGATGAATTCGGCGATATGGCTGTCGTCGATGTTGAGCGGCGGCAGCACGCGGACGACATTCTCGCCCGCCGCGACGGTGAGCAGCCCGTGGTTGTCACGCAGGTGCGCGACGAAGGCGCGACTGTCCGAATTGAGCTTGAGGCCGAGCATCAGGCCGACGCCGCGGACGCTGTCGAAGAGCTGGTCGTGGTTCGGAATGAGCTGCTCGAGCGCACCGCGCAGCCGTTCGCCGGTCGCCTTGACCGACGCGAGGAAACCTTCCTCGAGCACGACGTCGAGCACCGCCTGCCCTGCCGCGCAGCCGAGCGGGTTGCCGCCATAGGTCGACCCGTGCGTGCCGATGACCATGCCGCGCGCGGCCTTTTCGGTCGCGAGGCACGCGCCCATCGGGAAGCCGCCGCCGATACCCTTGGCGCTCGCCATGATATCGGGGGTGACGCCATAATGCTCATAGGCATAGAGATGGCCGGTGCGCGCGACACCGCACTGGACTTCGTCGAAGACGAGCATCAGGTCGCGCTGGTCGCAGATGTCGCGCAGCGCCTGCAGGAACGGCTGCGACGCCGGGCGAATGCCGCCCTCGCCCTGGATCGGTTCGACAAGGAAGCCCGCCGTATTGTCGTCGACCAGATCGAGCGCGGCGTTGATATCGTCGAAGGGCGCATAGGCGAAGCCCGGCAGCAGCGGGTCGAAACCCTTGCGCAGCTTTTCCTGGTTGGTCGCCGAGATCGTCCCGAGCGTGCGGCCGTGGAAGGCATTGTTGAAGGTGATCAGCGTGTGCTTCTGCGGATTGTCGCCGCTCGAATGATAGGCGCGCGCGGTCTTGATCGCACATTCGACCGCCTCGGCGCCCGAATTGGTCAGGAAGACCGTGTCGGCAAAAGTGTTCTCGACCAGCCGCGCGGCATAGGCCTCGCCCTGCGGGCTGCCGTAGAGGTTCGAGACGTGCATCAGCGTCGCGGCCTGTTCCTGAATCGCTTTCGTCAGGTGCGGATGGCCATGACCGAGCAGGTTGACCGCGATGCCGCTTGCGAAGTCGAGATAACGCTCGCCGCGCTCGCCGATCAGATAAGCGCCCTCGCCACGCACCGGACGCACGCCACACCGGGGGTATACGGGCATCAGCGGCGTGATCGTCATGGCAGGCACCTTTCAGTCAAAAGTAAAAAGGCGACCCCAAAACGGGCCGCCCTTGGTCGGACCGCCCCTATACTGCCGCAGCCGGAGCCGCGTCAACACGCGGGCGCGCAACGGGTTCAGAGCGACTTTCCGGCCTCCATCGTCAGCGTCAGCGAATGCTTGCGCGCTTCGGGATCGTACATCGACGAGGCGACGATCACTTCATCGACGCCGGTGCGTTCGACGAAGGCCTTGAGCCCCGCTGCAACGTCGTCGGCGGTTCCGACCGCGGAGCATTGCAAAACATGGTCGAGGATCGCGCGCGCATTCGGCGGCAGGCCGTCCTTATAGCCCGCAAGCGGCGGCTTCATCTTACCGGGATTGCCGGTGCGCAATGCGACGAAGGCCTGCTGCTGCGACGAGGCGAGCAGTTCGGCTTCCTCGCGTGTGTCGGCGGCAAAGACATTGAACGCCGCCGCGGCATAAGGCTCGGACAATTGTGCCGAAGGTTTGAAGTTGCGGCGATAGATGTCGAGCGCTTCGTCGAGCGCGTCGGGCGCGAAATGGCTGGCGAAGGCATAGGGTAGCCCGAGCATCGCTGCGAGCTGCGCGCCGAACAGGCTCGACCCCAATATCCAGAGCGGAACGTTCGTCCCCTCGCCGGGCACCGCGCGAATGCCGAGTTGCTCGTCACCCGCCAGAAAGGCCTGGAGTTCAACCACATCTTGCGGAAACTGCCGCTCGTCGCTCGCGAGATTGCGGCGCAGCGCCCGCGCGACAATGCCGTCGGACCCCGGCGCGCGTCCGAGCCCGAGATCGACGCGGCCCGGAAACAGCGCCTCCAATGTCCCGAACTGCTCGGCGATCACCATCGGCGCATGGTTCGGCAGCATGATACCGCCCGCGCCGATGCGGATCGTCGAGGTCGCCTGCCCGATATGCGCGAGCACGACCGACGTCGCGGCGCTGGCGATCCCCGCCATCCCGTGATGTTCGGCGACCCAATAGCGTTCGTAACCGAGCGCCTCGGCATGGCGGGCCAGATCGGCGGCGTTGGCGAGCGACTGGGCAATCGAACCGGTGTCGGTGACAGGTACGAGATCGAGGAAGGAGAGTTTCGTCATGAAACCGATATGCGGTCGACAGGCCGGCGGTTCAAGCAGGCGCCCGGTTATTCAAACGAGGCGGCACCGATCATCGTAGCGAACGCAGTCCGGCTAGCCGGCGGAATGCGCTGGCGTTTGCTTCCAATACAGCTGCGCTTGCCAAAGATGGTATTGATGGCCAAGAAAAGCCGATGTTCGATCAGTTCCTTGCCCCCGAAAATGTCGTGTTCAATTCGGCGCTGCTATTGATGCTTCTGATCGGCGTGGTTCAGGCGACGGGGCTTTCGGGCGACATCGACGGGACGGATATGGACGCGACCGGCGACGCAAGCGCTGCGAACGCGCTCCTCGCATGGGCGGGGATCGGGCGCGTGCCGTTTCTGATGTGGCTGGTGCTGTTTCTGGCCATCTTCGGTGCATTGGGGCTGGGACTCCAGCAATTGATGACCGCACTGACCGGTGGGGCGGGATCGAATTTGCTGATGGTGCCGCTGACTGCGCTGGCTGCCCTGCCCCCGACCAGTGCCGCTGCACGGATCGTCGGCCGGATATTTCCCGGCCTCGAAACCACCGCGATCGACCGCGACGAACTCATCGGACTCTATGCGCAAATCAGCATCGGCACGGCGCGTGAAGGCCATCCCGCCCGCGCCCAGGTTATCGACCGGCACGGGCAGACGCATCAGATCATGGTCGAACCCGACAGCCCCGACCAGGTTTTCCAGACGGGCGAAAAACTCTTGTTAGTCAAGCGCGAAGGCGAATTGTTCAAGGGATTTACGAACGGCGATTTCTATTTACCCCGGCTCGACTGATCCTAATATCGATCATCAGCCTTCCAAGGTCTGGAAGCGCGAATCGGGGGTTATGGACAGTCCATGATTGAAATCGCCATCTACGCCGGGATCGGGCTTGCCGCCCTGTTGATCCTGGGACTTATCATCACGCGACTTTATCGCCGCGCCACCAAGGAAATAGCGTTTGTACGCACCGGCTTTCGCGGCGAACGCGTCGTGATGAACGGCGGCGCGTTGGTGTTGCCCGTGTTGCACGAAACGATGCCGGTCAACATGAACACGGTGCGGCTAGCGGTCGAGCGCAAGAATACCGACGCGCTGATCACCCTCGACCGGCTGCGCATCGACGTGAAGGCCGAATTCTACGTCCGCGTCCGCCCCGATGGCGGCGCCATCGCCATGGCGGCGCAGACGCTGGGCCTGCGCACCATGAATCCCGAGGCGCTGAAGGATCTCGTCGAAGGCAAGTTCGTCGATGCGCTGCGTTCGGTCGCCGCCGGGATGACGATGAACCAGTTGCACGAGCAGCGCGCCGATTTCGTTCAGAAGGTGCAGCAGGTCAGTTCGAACGACCTTGCGATGAACGGGCTCGAACTGGAATCGGTGTCGCTGACCGGCCTCGACCAGACGTCGATCGAGCATTTCAATGCGAACAACGCCTTCGATGCCGAGGGTCTGACGAAACTGACCGAACAGATCGAACTGCGCAAAAAAGCGCGCAACGACATCGAGCAGGACACGCGCGTCCAGATCGAAACCAAGAATCTGGAAGCCGACAAACGCAGCTTCGAAATCTCGCGCGACAACGAGTTCGCCAAGCTGAGCCAGGAACGCGAGATCGAAATACGCCGTGCCGAGCAGGCGGCCGAAGTCGCGCGCGAGCAGGCGCAGCGCAACCAGGAAGCCGAAAATGCGCGAATTCAGGCCAAGCAATTGGTCGATGCGAAACAGATCGAAGCCGACCGGGCCATCGAGGAAGCACGCATTGCCCAGGAACAGGCGATCGAACTTGCCCGGCAGGAACAGCAGATCCTGATCCAGAACAAGAGCCGCGAGGAAAGTCAGGCGCGCGCCGAAGCCGATAATGCGCGCGCAACTGCGGTTGCCGCCGAAGAGCAGGTATCGACTGCGCGCGAAACGGAGATTGCCGAACGATCGAAGCGCATCGAACTGATCGAGGCGGCCAAGGAAGCCGAACGTCAGGCAATTTCGGTCAAGGTGCAGGCCGAAGCGGAAAAGGAGGCTGCGTCGAATCGCGCCTCTGCGTTGCGGCTCGAGGCCGAGGGCGAAGCGGAAGCCGAAAAATTGCGCGCCGAGGCGGCGCGCGTCCGTTTCGAGGTCGAAGCGGCAGGCCAACGCGCGATCAACGAAGCGGCGAACATTCTTTCGTCGGGGCAGATATCGCTGCAGACGAAGATGGCACTGCTCAAGGTCCTGCCCGAGGTTGTTCGTGAGGCAGCGAAACCGATGGAGGCGATCGATTCCATCAAGATTGTGCAGGTCGACGGCCTTGGCCAGAATGCCGGTGGTTCATCCGTCGCCGGCGGCGAGCCAGGCAGCGGCAATCTTGCCAGCAACGCCGTATCCGCAGCCCTCGCCTATCGGGCACAAGCGCCCGTCATCGACAGCCTGATGAAGGAATTGGGTTTTGACGGAGGGTCGCTCGACGCGCTGGTCAAGGGGGCCGTAACCGCGCCTGTCGAGGTACCGCTCGTTGAAGCCACCGAAAAGCCAAATCGCAAACGCGGCACTTCCACGGCAACCGATATCGAATAGCGCCAAGCGCCCCACCAACTCCACACGCAAGCCCGACGGTCGAACTGATCGCCGTCGGGTTCCGGGCCAACTATGCCCGCTCGTCCTTGGGCGAGCCCATCAGCACATAAGTGGTGATCGAATTCACCTGCGGCAGCACCCCGAGCACCTCGGTATGGAAATGTTTGTACGCCGCCAGATCCTCGGTCTCGACACGCAGCAGATATTCGATCGTGCCGGTGACATTGTGGCATTCGCGCACCTCGGGCGCCGTCGCCATTGCCGCTTCGAAGCCCACCTGCGACTTCTTCGTATGCGACGACAGTCCGACGGCGACATAGGCGATGAAGGAGAGACCGCGCTTCGCGGGGTCGATTTGCGCGCGATAGCCGGTGATGACGCCGCTGCGTTCGAGTTCCTGAACGCGGCGCAGGCACGCCGAAGGCGAAAGCCCGACCCGCTCGGCGAGTTCGAGGTTCGAGATTCGCCCATCGCACGACAGCTCGTGCAATATCTTGCGGCTTATGGCATCCATCTTGGTCATTGATTGCATATCCTAACCCATCGCCGCCAATCTTTGCAATCCATCGTGATATGAAACGCATTATGTTGCGTGCATGGAACAGACCACTCTTGCCGCGCTTTCCGCCTTCGCGCTCGTCTCGTCGATCACGCCGGGGCCGAACAATATGATGCTGATGGCGTCGGGCGCCAATTTCGGTCTCCGCCGCACGGTGCCGCACGCGCTCGGCGTCGGCATCGGCTTCACGCTGATGATCGTCCTCGTCGGCATCGGGCTGATGGGCCTGTTCGACCTGTTCCCGGTGCTGAACCTCGTGCTCAAGGTGGTGAGCGTCGCCTATCTCCTGTGGCTGGCGTGGAAGATCGCGGGCGCCGCCGCACCCGACACCGAAAGCGGCGCCCGCGGCAAGCCGATGACCTTCGTGCAGGCGATGCTGTTCCAGTGGGTCAACCCCAAGGCCTGGTCGATGGCGCTGACCGCGATCGCGCTCTACGCGCCCGACCGCAATCTCGCCGCGGTGCTGCTCGTTGCGATCGTCTTCGGTCTCGTCAACCTGCCGTCGACCAGCCTGTGGGCGGTGATGGGCACCGCGCTGCGCGGCTGGCTGTCGAGCCCGGCGCGGCTCAGGGCGTTCAACTGGACGATGGCGGCGCTGCTCGTCGGATCGCTCGCGCTGCTGATCTGACCCGATTGCAAGGTTGCGAGACGCAACCTATGCACGGCGCTCCCTTCCCCTGACCGGAGAACAGAGCCATGCAGAGCCGCCGCCTCGGAAAAAGTGCCATCCATGTGTCCGACATCTGCATGGGGACGATGACCTTCGGCAGCCAGACCGACGAAGCCGAAGCGTTCCGCGTCCTCGACCGCTGTTTCGACGCCGGGATCAACTTTTACGACACTGCCGAGGGCTATCCGGTGCCGCCCGACACCAAATGGGTCGGCCGCACCGAGGAGATCGTCGGCCGCTGGATGAAGACCAAGCCGCGCGACGCGATCATCATGGCGACCAAGGTTTCGGGGCCGAGCCACGTCTGGTTCAAGTCGCCGTGCCGCGGCGGGATGACCGCGCTCGACCGCAAGAATATCATGCAGGCGATCGACGACAGCCTGACGCGCCTCCAGACCGACTATGTCGACCTCTACCAGACGCACTGGCCCGACCATGATGCGCCCTACGACGAAATCATGGATGCGCTCGACGAACTCGTCCGGGTCGGCAAGGTCCGTATCCTCGGCTGCTCGAACGAGACGAGCTGGGGGCTGATGAAATCGCTCGCGGCGTCGGAAAAGCTGGGCGTCGCGCGCTATCACACGATCCAGAACAATTTCAGCCTCAACAACCGCCGTTTCGAGGACGAATTGGCGCAGGTATGCCGGCAGGAGGGCGTCAGCCTGATCCCCTATTCGCCGCTCGCGGGCGGGGTGCTGTCGGGCAAATATCAGGGCGGCGCCACCCCCGAGGGCGCCCGTTTCTCGCGCTATCTGAAGATGGAAGGCCGGCAGGCCGCGATGGGCCGGCGGTTCGTCAACGAACGGAGCCTCGCCGCGACCGAACGCTACCTCAAGATCGCAGAGGAAGCCGGGCTGCACCCGGTCACGATGGCGACGGCCTGGTCGAAACAGCATGACTTCGTCGCCTCGACGATCGTCGGGGTCAGCGCCGACGATCAGGTCCAGCCGATCCTCGACGCGATGGAACTGGTGCTCGACGACGAGGTGATGAAGGCGCTGCACAAGGTGAGCCGCGACATCCTCTACCCGATGGGGTGAAGGCCCGGCCATTCGAGGACGAGCGCTTCGCCGGGGCGGAGCGCCCGCCATGCCTTTGCGAGCCGGTCGAAAGCACCGAACACCTGCGGCCTAGCGGCGTCCAGCCGTGCGCGCTCGTCGGCGCTCAGCGATGCGCGCGTCCGGTCAGCCTCGCCGAGCGCCGCACGCCGTGCGGCGCTGTCGGGCCGGGTAGCGCTCCGCCAGTCGACGTCGAACAGGAAGGCGGCGAGTTCGGACAATTCGCCTTCGCGTCCCTGCGCCCTGATCAGCTTCGCGCCCTTCGCAACCTGTTTGCGAGCCGCACGCTGACGCTCCTTTGCCGACAGCGTCCCGCCGGCCTCGACATGGAACGACCCGGCGTCGCCGCCCGCCGCGATCTGACCGAACACGCCGGTTTTCAGGCCAATCGCAGCCTCGACGACGAAATGGACCATGTCGTGCGGCAGGTCGGGATCGAAGCCGGGCGCGGGGTCCATGACGAGCGCCGGGCCGGCGCCGCGCTCGATGCGCATGCTGTAGCGGCGTTCGCCCGAACGGATGAAATGGACTTTCACGGGTCCCGCCTATAGGCTCGCCGCACCCTCTGCCAAAAGGATTTGCGATGACCTCTGTCCGCCGCGCGTTTTACGCCCTCGCCGCATTCTCCGCCATCATCGGCACCGCGCACGCCGCCAATCCGACGATGTTCCGCGACGCCGGCTGCGGCTGCTGCCTGAAATGGCTGGAACAGGTGCAGGCGTCGTTCGGCAAGAAGGCGGTGGTCATCAATTCGCAGGACATGACCGCGGTGAAGGACAAGCAGGGCGTGCCGCAGGCGCTGCGCAGTTGCCACACCGTGCTCGTCGGCGGTTATGTGATCGAGGGCCATGTGCCCGCCAAGGAAATCGCCCGCCTGCTCCGTGAGAGGCCCAAGGGGGTCAAGGGCCTTGCCGTCGGCGGGATGCCGATGGGATCGCCCGGCATGGAGCATGGCGACCACCGCGAGGCCTATAAGGTCATGACCTTTGGCCCCGCCGGCCAGCGCGTCTATGCGAGCTATGCCGCAAGCGGCGGTGCTCACGCGCACTGACGTCAGTCGCCGCTGCTGCCGCTGTCCCCGGAATCGCCGTCGCTGCCGCTGTCGTCGCTCGCATCATCGGCCCCATCGTAGAGGCTGTCGGTCGCGTGGAGGCCGATACTGGTCGCCGCGAAATTATACGACCCGTCGTCGGCCTCGCCGTCGCGGCTGAACAATCCCGCAAAGGCGCCGTTCCAGGCGAAGAGCGCGATGAGCGCGAGGATGAAGGCGCCGACGCCGCCGAGAATGAGCAGGTCCATGTCCATGGCGGCGCCCCCTCCCCGCCCCGTCAGGCCAGTTCGGTCTTGAAGAGCGCGAGCATCCGGCCCCACGCCTTTTCGGCGGCGGCTTCGTTATAGGCGCGGCCGTCGGGCGGGCACCAGCCGTGCATCGCGCCTTCATAGACCTCGACCTCGTGCCAGTGCGGCGACGGCGCGAGCGCTTCCTTCAGCAAGACCTTCTCGCTCGGCGTTTCCTTGTCGTCATTGTCGGCGATCGCGAACAGATAGCCCGCGTTGGTATCGCCGATCAGCAGGTGCGGACTGTCGGGCTTGTCGGTGGCGACGCCGCCGCCGTGAAAGCTCGCCGCCGCGCCGACGCGGTTCGGGCTCAATGCGGCGGTATAGATCGTCATCGCGCCGCCCATGCAATAGCCGGTCGTGCCGATCCGGCGCTTCGTATCGACCTCCGGCTGCGCATCTAGGAAAGCGAGACGCGCCTTTGCATCAACCTCCACCGGTGCCCGCGTGAGCTGTTTCAGATAGCCGAACAGTTTCTCGCGCACCTCGGGCACGTTGAAATCGTTCGCCGCATCGACGACGGGCGATTTCTGCCAGCGGTAGAAAGGATTGACGGTCAGCACCGCATAGCCCTCTGCCGCGAGGCGGTCGGCCATCTGGCGAAAGGCCGGACGTAAGCCCCGGATATCGGGCCACACCAGCACGCCGGGATGCTTGCCCTCGGCGGGCGCTACGAAATAAGCGTCGGCGGTGCCGTCGTCGGTCGTGATCGTGACGTCGCGACCCTTCACGGGCTTGCCCGCCATCGCCTGCACCGGGAGCATCGTCGCCAGTGCGCCGACGCCGGCAAGCGCGGTAAAACTGCGCCGCGCGACGGGCATTCCGGCGCGATCGAGATCGGCTTCAGTGGCTTCGGTACACATGCTGTCTCTCCTTTGGGGGATTCGGGAAAGTGACGGAAAACTGCGTAACTTTACGCGCGATTGGCTTCTCGGTTGCGCTGGCGAATGGCTCAGCACCTCGCATCGCGGCAGGCTAATATGGCGATCTTTTTTAGGACAGCGATTTTTCCTCCCTGTGGCGAAGCCATGAGGAAGATCAGTTCGATATCGGCGCCGCCAGTGCGATCTCGTCGAAGCTGTGCGCCACATGATGCACCCCGACCCCGCGCAGCATTTCGCCATGCGCCGCGCGGTCGGCGATATGGCCCGCGCCGCAGAAACCGACGACGGTCATCCCCGCCGCAATCGCCGCCATGGCCCCGGTCGGCGAATCCTCGATCGCCAGGCAGGACGCGGGATCGACGCCGAGCCCCTTGGCCGCGGCGAGATAGATGTCGGGATGGGGTTTGCCGCGATCCCAGCCATCGGCGCTGTACACATGCGCGCCGAAGTGATGCCCGAGCCCGAACAGACCGAGCGCCCAGCCGATATATTCGGCGCGGCTCGACGAGGCGATCGCGCGCGGCAGCGACCCCAGCGTGTCGAGAAAGGCGGGCGCCCCGGGCACCGCGTCGAACCCTTCCATGAAGCGCGCCCGCGCGCGGGTCCGATGCGTCTCGCGAAAATCGGCGGGCAGCGCGCGGCCGAAGCGCGCCTCGATCCGCCGCTGCGTCTCCTGCCAGTTATGCCCGTAATAGTCGCGCAGGCATTCGTCGTAGGTCGTGGGCATATCCGCCGCGGTCAGGCTTTCGGACAGCGAAAGATTTGCGCGTACCTCGCTGTCGGCGATGACGCCGTCGAAGTCGAAGATGATGGCGGCTACCCTGATCGTTTTGGTCCACTATCACCAAGAGAGTAAAGCCGTCGATCAACGATCATTGGCGTAACACCAAGGCGTTTAGCCACCCTTTTTGCAATTGCCAGATAAGATATCCACCCTGCGACCGATTTCGGGTTGATGTCAGTATCCACGATAGACATCAGCGCGGCACAAGCTCGACGATCGATTACCGCAAATTTGTTGGGATTTGTCCAAGTCAATATTGCGGATGCCGTTGGAACCCCGACGCCCCCTAACCCAATCAACAAACGCATCTGAATTTCGACATCTGGTTCAGCGAACGCAAGCCCGGTCAGTCGAAGGACCGCCGCGTTCGAATTGCCTTCAAGAGCCTTTAAAGCCTTGCTTTTCGCAAGCTTCCCTCCGTTCTTCTCCCGAGCAATCTCTATAAGCTGCTCTCGATTAAGCGCAGTGGGCGGCGAAGGATAACGATGCAGGATCGCTTGCAGACTGGGCGGATACTGCTTTTCAACCCCATCATTCAAAAAATCCGCGATCAGCGCTATCGATGCGTCTGCCAAGGCAAGAGACATGCGTATTGTCCTACAGCGGCGATGCCCTCACTCCACCGTCACCGACTTCGCCAGATTGCGCGGCTGATCCACATCGGTCCCCTTCGCCACGGCGACATGATAGGCCAGCAACTGCACCGGCACCGCGTACACCAGGGGCGCGATCAGCGGGTGGACCTTGGGCATTTCGATCGTCGCCATGCAGCCGTCGCCGGCTTCGGCGAGGCCTTCGGCGTCGCTGATCAGGACGACCTTCCCGCCGCGAGCGCGGACTTCCTGCATGTTGCTGACGGTCTTTTCGAACAGCGGGCCCGAGGGGGCGAGGACGATGACCGGTACCGCTTCGTCGATCAGCGCGATCGGGCCGTGCTTCATTTCGCCCGAGGCATAGCCTTCGGCGTGGATATAGCTGATTTCCTTGAGCTTGAGCGCGCCTTCGAGCGCGAGCGGATAGTCGGGGCCGCGGCCGAGGTAGAGGACGTCGCGCGCGGGGGCGACGAGATGCGCCATCGCCGCGATATCCTCGTCATGCTGGAGCGCGGCGTTGAGAGCGGCGGGCGCCTCGATCAGGTGCCGGACGATTTCATGCTCCTCGTCGGCGCTGAGCTTGCCCTTCTTGAGCGCGAGGTGCGCGGCGAGCGCGGCGAGCACCGCGAGCTGGCAGGTGAAGGCCTTGGTCGAGGCGACGCCGATTTCGGGGCCGGCGTGGGTCGGGAGGAGCAGGTCGGCTTCGCGCGCCATGCTGCTGGTCGGCACATTGACGACGACCGCGATCGTCTGCCCGTTCGCCTTGCAATGACGGAGCGCCGCGAGCGTGTCGGCGGTCTCGCCCGACTGCGAGATGAAGAGCGCGAGGCCGCCGGGCTGGAGCACCGGGTCGCGATAACGGAATTCGGACGCGACATCGATGTCGACGGGGACGCGCGCGAAAGTCTCGAACCAGTATTTGGCGACCATGCCGGCGTAGAAGCTGGTGCCGCAGGCGACGATGGTGATGCGATCGATCGCGCTGAGGTCGAAATCCATCTGCGGCAGCGCGACGGTCTGTTCGAGCGGGCGGATGTAGGAGGAGAGCGTTTGCGCGACGACGGTCGGCTGCTCGAAAATCTCCTTCTGCATATAGTGGCGGTAATTGCCCTTCTCGATCGTAGCCGCGCTGACGCCGCTGGTCGTGATCTCGCGCTCGACCGGATTGTTGTATTCGTCGAAAATGCGCGCGCCGTCGCGGGTGATGACGACCCAATCGCCTTCCTCGAGATAGGCGATCTGCTGCGTCAGCGGCGCGAGCGCGAGCGCATCGGAGCCGAGATAGGTTTCGCCTTCGCCATAACCGACGACGAGCGGCGAACCGAGGCGCGCGCCGATCAAGAGGTCGGGATGGCTGCGGAAGGCGATGGCGAGCGCGAAAGCGCCGCGAAGCTGCGGCAGCACCGCCTGCACCGCTTCCTCGGGCGACTTGCCAGCCTCGACCTCTTCCGAGACGAGATGCGCGACCACTTCGGTATCGGTTTCGCTTTCAAAGCTGCGCCCGCGCGCGGTCAGCGCCTCGCGGAGCGGCTTGAAATTCTCGATGATCCCGTTGTGGACCAGCGCAACTTCGCCCGTTGCATGCGGGTGGGCATTGTTCGTCGTCGGCGCGCCATGGGTCGCCCAGCGCGTGTGCGCGATACCGACGAGGCCGGGTGCCGGATTGCCGGCAAGTTCCTTCACCAGATTGGCAAGCTTGCCCTCGGCGCGGCGGCGGACGAGCTCGCCGCCCTCGACCGTGCACACGCCCGCCGAGTCATAGCCGCGATATTCCATGCGCTTCAGCCCGTCGACCAGACGGTCCGCCACCTGGTCCTTGCCGATGATTCCGATAATTCCGCACATGTGGGTCTGGCTTTCTTTCAGAGCGTGTAGGGAACGCGAATACCCGGCATCGATGCCGGAAACACTTTGATATTGCGCGTTACGAGGATGCGGCCCGATATTTGCGCGGTTGCTAAGACGAAGGCGTCGGCCATCGTCAAGCCCTTGCGTTCGGCCCTCAACGCAGCAGCGCGTCGGGCCACCGCATCGCCGACCTCCTCGATCGCGAAACAGCCGAGAAACGCCTCGACTGCCTTCACCGACGCGGGGTCGGCGGCCGACATCACCTCGGTCCAGCTGATCCGGCTGACGCTCTTGCGCCCGGCGCGGCGGATCTCGCTGCGCGCCGCCTCGACGCCGTTCAGCGCGTCGATGAGGATATCGCTGTCGAACTGCGCCTCGATCATTCGCGCTTGCCCCGCAGGCGCCGCTGATATTTGAGCCCGTCGCCGATATCGTCACGCGAACGCCATATCCCGAAGCCATTGTCGATCGCGTCGCCCGATATGTCGGCGCGGTACGCGCTCACCGCGCGGCGCATCAGCTCGGCGCGCGAGACACCCTGCGACGCCGCGAGCGCATCGAGCCACTGGACATCGTCATCGGGAATATCGGCGAGGAAGCGCATGCGAGAATGATATCATATCATGATATCAAGTCAATCGATCAGCTTGCGGTAAACGAGGAAGCCCGATTTTTCCGCGATCCGGTCGTAGAGCTGCATCGCCGTGCTGTTCGTTTCGTGCGTCTGCCAATAGACGCGCCGGATCGCCTGCCCCCGCGCCGCCGCATAGACCGCCTCGATCAGCGCCCGCCCGACGCCCGTGCCGCGTGCCTGTGCGGCCGTGAACAGGTCCTGCAGGTAGATCGACGGCTGCAGCGCGGTGGTGCTCCGATGGAGCAGATAGTGGGTGAACCCCAGCAGCGCGCCGTCCTGTTCGGCGACAAGCGCGAACATCGGTTCATAGGGATCGAAGAAGCGCGCCCATGTCGCCGCGGTGATCTCGGGCGCCAGCGCGGTATCGCCACTGCGGCCGTAAAATTCGTTATAGCCGTCCCACAGCGGCAGCCACCGGTCGTAATCGGCAGGGACGGCGGGACGGACGATCGGCGGGCCGGCCATCTCAGCTCCGCCCGAAATTCCGGTCGACGAAGATCATCGCGAACTGCCACGGATCGGCGGCTTCGCCATTGCCGGCTGCGAAACGCTGCTGCCCGTCGGCCCAGATCCGCTGGATCTGCGCCGGCAGGTCGGGGCCGAATTTCATCTGCTGCGCAACGATCTCTTCCCAGCTTCCACCCGTCACGCCGAAGCTCTGGCGGAGCTGCGGCACCATCGCCTTGCAGTAATTCTCCGTCGCGGGGTCGAGATGGCCGATCGCCTTCAGCACCCAGGCATCGACGAAACGGAGGAAGGGCTTGTCTTCGTAACGGTCGCTCACTTGAACTGGGTCTCCACTTTTTGCCACTCGTCCTTGAGCAGGCCGAAAATCAATGAATCGCGGACGCCGATATGCGTTTCCCATTCGCCGCGCAGATGCCCCTCGCGCCGGAAGCCCAGCTTTTCGAGGAGCGCGATCGACCCGGCGTTGTCGGGGTCGGTATCGGCGAAGATACGGCGCAGCCCGCCTTCGGTAAAGCCGTGCGCGATAACGCAGGCGACCGCTTCGCGGGCCAGCCCGCCGCCCCAGCGGTCGCGGCGGAGGATATAACCCACCTCGCCCACCCCGGGCTTGCCGTCCATCAGGATCACCCAGCCGAGCGCACTGTCATCGCCGGCCGCGGTAATCGCCCAGCAGAGCCAGCCCTGCCCTTCTTCGGCATTGCGCGTGACATAGGCCTCGGTCTCGGCGAGCGACTGATGCGGACCGCTCGACCACCAGGTCATCAGTTGGGCGTCGGACAGCACCGCGAACAGCGCCGCGGCATCGTCGGCGCGGAGCTGGCGCAGCACCAGCCGCGCGGTGGTCAGCGTCGGGGCGGCCATCGTCCTATTTCTTCTCCGCCGCCTTTTTCTTGCGCATCGTGTCGTGGAAGCGGTCGGCCCAGCCCGGTTTGACGAGTTGTTCGGCGCGCACCATGCGCAGGTCGCCGTCGCCGACATCGCGCGACACCGCGCTGCCCGCGGCGACGATGGCGTCGCGGCCGATCGTCACCGGCGCGATCAGCGCGCTGTTCGACCCGATGAAGGCATTTTCGCCGATCACCGTCTGATATTTGAAATAGCCGTCATAATTGCAGGTGATCGTCCCCGCGCCGATATTGGCGCCCGCGCCGACCGTCGCGTCGCCCAGATAGGTGAGGTGGTTCGCCTTGGCACCCTTGCCCAGATGCGCCTTCTTCGTCTCGACGAAATTGCCGATCTTCGCTTTCTCTTCGAGCACCGTGCCGGGGCGGAGGCGTGCGAAGGGGCCGATCTCGCAGCCCGCGCCGATGTTCGCGCCTTCGATATGGCTGTTGGCGCGGATCGTTACATGGTCGCCCACTGTGACGCCGGGACCGAAAAAGACATTGGGTTCGATCGTCACGTCGCGGCCCAGTTCGGTATCCCAGGAGAACCAGACGGTATCGGGCGCCCGCAGCGACGCGCCGCCCGCCATCGCCTCCTCGCGCTTGAACGCCTGCCACTGCGCTTCGGCGGTGGCGAGTTCGGCGCGGCTGTTGATCCCGGCGACATCGTTCGGATCGGTCGTCACGACTGCGCACGACCGCCCGTCGGCGTTCGCGATGTTGACGATGTCGACGAGGTAAAATTCCTTCGCCGCATTGTCGTCGGTGACGCGTGCGAGCAGCGCGAACAGGTCGCGTGCCTTTGCCGCCATCAGGCCCGAGTTGCAGAGCCGGACCGCGCGCTCGGCGTCGGTCGCGTCCTTGTGCTCGACCATCTTGGTCACCCGGTCGCCAGCAGTAATCACGCGGCCATATTGCAGCGGGTCGGCGGGTTCGAACGCGAGGACGACGACTGCGGGCGCATCGGCGGCGCCGAGCCGATCGATCATCGACTGCATCGTCGCGGTCGGGACGAACGGCACGTCGCCATAAAGAATCAGCACATCGCCGTCGAAACCGGCCAGCGCCCCCTCGCCCTGCTGCACCGCGTGGCCGGTGCCGAGCTGCGGGTCCTGCACCGCCAGTTCGGCCGAACCGCCGAGCGCGGCTTCGAGCTGGTCGGCCTTGTCGCCGACGATCACCACCTTCTTCGCGGGGCTCAGCGCGTCGACGCTCGCCATCAAATGCAGCAGCATCGGCCGGCCCGCGATCGGGTGCAGCACCTTGTGAAGGTCGGATTTCATGCGGGTGCCCTTGCCGGCGGCGAGGACGATAGCGGCGATCGGTCGATTTGTGGTCATGCGCGCCCCCATGCCAGCAAATCATTGCGGTTTCCAGACTGCCGGGCCATGCGCACGCGATGAATGACTTCCCTTTCCGGATCGTCGGATTCGACCTCGACGGCACGCTGGTCGATACGGCGGGCGACCTGACCGCGGCGGTCAACCATGCGCTGTCGCTCGTCGGGCGAGCGCCGCTGCCCGAAGCGGCGGTGCGGCCGATGATCGGGCTGGGCGCCAAGCATATGCTCGAACAGGGGCTGGCGGCGACCGGCGGCGTCCCGGGCGGCGATGTCGAGCGGCTCTATCCCGAACTGCTGCGCTATTACGAAGACCATATCGCGGTGCACAGCCGCCCCTTCCCCGGCCTGATCGAAGCGCTCGACCGGCTCGACGCGCTCGGCGTGCGTACCGCCGTCGTCACCAACAAGATGGAGCGGCTAGCGCGCCTGCTGCTCGGCGAACTCGGGCTGGCCGACCGGATGGCGACGATCATCGGCGGCGACACGCTGGGCGTCCGCAAACCCGCGGCCGAGCCGATCCTCGCGATGGTCCGGCAATGCGGCGGCGGGCGGGCGGCGTTCGTCGGCGACAGCATCTATGACGTGATGGCAGCCACGAACGCCGGAGTGCCCAGCATCGCGGTCAGCTTCGGCTTCCTCGACCGGCCGGCGGCCGAACTCGGCGCCGATCACGTCATCGACGATTATGGCGAACTGATCCCGCTGCTCGAAACGCTTTAGGTCGCGACCGCCCGCGCTGCCTCGTCGATCAGCGCCGCAACCTCGGCCGGCATCGAAGCGAGCGATGCGTGGCCGGCGTTCAGGGTAACGATCTTCTTTGCGCCCATCCGTCCCGACATCATCGCCTGATTGTCAGGGTGGATCATCCGGTCCTCGCTGGAAATCTGATACCAGCAATCCTTGTTGCGCCATGCCGGGTCGGACATCGTGTCGCCAAAGGTCGTTGCCAGCGGTGCCTTCTGGGTCACCGCCATCACCCGCGCGCCATCGGCATCCAGATCCTGACAGAAGTTTTCGTGAAACTTGTCTTTGCGTATCCACAAATATCCATCGCTGTCGGGCTCAAGCGCGGCGGCGCCCGCGGGCACATGCGCCTGGGTGATGCCGCCCGGCGATTCGCCCTCATCCGGCGCAAAGGCGGCGATGTAGACGAGACCCGCGACATTGGGATGATTGCCCGCGCCGGTGATCACCGCCCCGCCATAGCTGTGACCGACCAGCAGCACCGGCCCGTCATGCTGGGCGATCATCCGGGTCGTTCGCGCGACATCGTCGGCAAGCGATGTCAGCGGCAGTTCGACAGCCTCGAGCGAGTTATGACCCAACGCGTCGAGCGCCAGGATCACCTTGCCCCAATGCGCGGCGCCGCCCCAAAAACCGTGAACGAGCAGGATTGCGGGAGTCGTCATATCACCTCTCCTCTTATCCGGTTTTCGGACGATAGCATGTCACGGCAGCGCGCCCAACCGCGACCTTTTCCCGGTTACCGCTTCCGCCACTTGGTCCACAAATGCCGCGCGAGCATCGCGGGCGGCATGCGCAGCCAGTGCGAGCGGACGTAAAAGGCCTGCTGGAGCGCGAAATCGGTCGAACGCCCCCAGTCGTCGCGCGCCAGCAACCGGCGGCGATACCAGTCGTCGCCCGGCTCCTGTCCGTCCCAGCCCAAAGGAAGATCGCTGCCGTAAAGGTCGCGCGACAACCGGGCGGCGCGGCGAACCGGCGCGCGCAGCCCGTGCATGTCGGCGCGCGCGTCGAGCTTGCCCCAGAAGCCGGGATCGGCAGCGGCAAAGTCGCGCGTCAGGCAGTGGAAATCCCAAAGGTTGCGGAGCCCGCCCTGCAAATCGCCGTCGGCGAGCATATGCGCCGCGCAATGGCAGACCATGTCGGCGGGGCAGAGCACGGCATGGCCGCTGCCGGTCGCCACCGCATCGCTCATCAGCGCCAGCGCATCGGGCGTGATCCGGTGCGTCCGCGGCAGGATCGTATGGTGGACATCGATCATCCGGTCGCGCGCCTTGTGGATCAGCGGCGGGAGCTCGTGCATATGATCGCGGTAATAGGCGTCGTCATAGGGATCGGACTTCACCCACTCCCAGTCGGCCGCGAGCAGCTCGTTCTCGGCGCGGCCGATATCGCTTTGCAGGACGAGAATATCAAGGTCGCCGATCTGGCGGCCCGCCGAACAGGAGAGGTCGGCCGCGGCATAGGCCGTCCCCTTGAGCAGCACGAATTCGATGCGCTGTTCCTTGAGCGCACGGCGCGCCATCTCGGCTTCCCACAGCGCCTGTCGCTGCGCGACCTCGGCCGCGGTGCGCTGGTCGGCGAACAGTGCGACGACCGAAGGCGGCAGGTCGGCCGCTTCGAGCCGGCAGGCGAGCGTCGCAAGCATCGCTTCGCTGCGCGCGACGCCGATCACCCCGTCCCAGTCGCGCGGGCCGAGGTCGGCGGCATCGCGGCGTCCGGCCAGCAGGTCGACGAGCGTCCGCACCGCGCTCATCGCGCCGCCTCCGCCCACAATTGTTCGGCAAGCGCGATCCCCGTCGCGCTGTCGGGATAGGAGATGCCGAAAGCGGGCGTCTCGCGCACCAGCCGGGTCAGCGCCACGAAGCCCGCCTCGCCAAGCGTGACATAATTGGTCGATGATTCGGTGAGGCGCACGAAGGCTTCGCCCTCCCCCATCGGCTCGATCGCCGCCTCGCCGCCGAAGCGCGGAAAGAGAAGCAGCGCCGGGCATGCGGGTTCGTGCATCGCCGCGATCGCATTGCTTCTCGGGATCAGGTGGCGGATGTCGCCCTTCGGCGTTCCCGCAAGCAGCGGCCCGAGCCGCGACGCATCGACCCGCGATGCCATTTCGGCGATCGCCGCATTCTTGAGGCTGACCGCACGCGGAAAAGCGAGCGCATCGCCGCTCAAGGGCTCGATCAGGGTAAACTCGTCGCCCATCAGCCGCCAGTCACCCTCGCCCAGCAGCGCGGCGAGGGTCGATTTTCCCGACCCCGATTCGCCCGACATGATCAGCGCGCGACCATCCTTCGCAACCGCGCTGGCGTGGAGCAGCATATGCCGCCGCCAGCCCAGCGCGACCTGCAGGTTCATCGCCATCTCGGCGGCGAGCAGCCCCATCGACAGCGGCAGCGGCAGCGCGTCGGGGACGATGAAATCGCCCCCGATATGCACCGACGGGCGCAGCCAGCGCCGCCAGGGCCGGGCCGCGAACAGGCGCACCGTGGCGTCGGCCGGGCGTGCGTCGTCCTGCGGATAGGCGGCATAGAGCCGGTCGAGCGCCGCGATCGGTTCGGGCCAGTCGCTGCCGACGCGAAACTGGACGGGGCCGACGGCGATCCGCGTGCTGTGCCTCACGCGCGCTCCACCAGCCCGAGCGCGGCGAGTTCGGCCAAGCGGTCGGCAACGATCGCCGGTGCATCGCCATCCGCATCGAGGTCGAACGCAGCGGCGAGCCGGTCGGCGAGCGTGGCGGCATCGCATATATCGCTGCCCATCAGAGCGAGCATTTCGGGCATCGGCGGCGCGACGAGGTGCGTCTGCATCGAACGGCGGTCGAAAATGGCGGTGAGTTCGCCGAGCGGCTCGATGCGCAGGGCGTCGGGCGAGGCGGCGCGATAGGCCCGGTCAGGCATAATCTTCGGCGGCGGCAGTCAGCTTGGTGAGGATGGTCAGCAGCGTCGCGCGCTCGCGTTCGCTGATCGTCGATTCAAGCTGCGCCTCGCTCGCCAGCGCCGCGGGGACGATCGCATCGTAGAGCGAACGGCCGGTCTCGGTGAGTTCCAGATGGTGCGAGCGTCCGTCGGCCTCGTGCGCCTGCCGCGCGATCAGGTGCCGGTCGGCGAGCGCCTTGGCGGCGCGATTGACCGTGACCTTGTCCATCCGCGTCGCCGCGACGAGTTCGCGCTGGGTCAGCGGCTTGCCTTCGCCGAGCACCGCCATCAACCGCCATTCGGGGATCTTGAGGCCGAAGCGGTTCTGATATTCGGCGGCGATCCGGCTCGACAGCGCGTTCGACGCGATCGACAGCCGGTACGGCAGGAAATTGTCGAGGTTCAGTTTCTTGGCGGCCATATGCTATCCATATCGCCTGATCGCCGTCTGTGAAGCCTCAGAAATTCAGCCTTGCCCCGATCCAGAGGGTTCGCGGCGTGGCGCGTTCGACAATGCCCGTCGACGAGATCGCTGCGGGGACGAGTTCATCGAAGATGTTCTCGCCGCGCGCTTCGATGCTGATCGCCTTGGCAAGCCGCCACGACAGGCCGGCATCGAACGTCAGCGCGTCGCCGAGCTCAAGCAGCCCGAGGTCGTCCTCATTCTGCTTGCCGACATAGCGCAGCGTCGCGAAGCCGCCGAGCGGGCCATCGCCGTTACTGCGCAGCGACACGCTGCCGCCATGTTTGGCGATCTGCGCCGGGCGGCGTCCGTCGAGCGTCGCGGCGGCACCCGATGCGTCGACCCTGGCATCGGTATAGGCGTAGGTCGCGCGCAGGGTGACCGGCCCGACGCGCTGTTCGGCGGCGAGTTCGATGCCCTTGCTGTCGATCGCATCGAGATTCTGGCGCTGGTTGAGATTGGGTGCGAGCGTCACATTGGCGATCGCGTTGGTGAGGTGGTTGGCGAACAAGGTCGCCGACAGCTTCGTTGCGCCGCCGCTCCAGTCGGCCCCGATCTCGCCGCCCCACAGCCGTTCGGGCTTCAGCGCTTCGTTCGCGGTCGTCACCTCGGCGCCGACACGGAACGGCCGATACAGCTCGTTGAGCGTCGGGAGGCGCCAGCCGCGATAGCCCGCGGCGCGCAGCGAAAAGCCGTTCGACGTCCAGCGCAGCCCGGCGCGCCCGCTGCCTTCCCAGCCCTGCCGCGCCGCAAAATCGAGGTCGGTGATCAGCGGTCCGGCGATATTGCGTTCGAGCCGGTAGCCCGCGCCGAGCCACCAGCGGTCGACGCGGCCGCTCAAGGTCCACAGCAGACCGTCGTCCGGATCGCCCGATGTCCATTCGGCGAAGGCGCCGACGGTATCGCTGCTGCCGCCAGCGATGCGGTGACGGCCCGGAACGCCGTTGGTGAAGAAGAAATCCTCCTCGGTGCGGCCCGTCGTGCGGCGCCAGTCGGCGCCGACGCGCAGCGGATTGGCATTGCCGATCGCCGGGCGCAGTTCGAAGCGCGCGCCGAGCCCGGTCGCGGGAACGCGCTGGAACAGCGCGGGGCTCACACTGTTCCGTCCGGCGGCAACGCTCGCGAAACCGCTCTCGAAATCGCGGAGCTGGATATAGGTGAGCGCGAGCCACTGCGTCGCGCCCGCCGGGTCGTGGACGACGCGCAGGCTGGCATCGAGCCCGTCGACCTTGCTCTTGGTAAAGTCGGTGCCGCGGTCGCGCCGGTCGGCGAAGCCGCGCACGCTCGCCTCGATGCGGCTGTTGTCCCCGGCGTCAAAGCGCAACCGCACGCCGATCCCGCCCTGCTCGTAGGGCGCGGCGCGGTCGACTGCGCCGCGCTGACCTTTCGCGACGGGTACGAAGCCGTCGCCGCGGCCGTAGCGGCCGTCGATCGCGACCTGCCCGCTCCCGAGTTCGGTCCCGGCGCTCGCCGACGCATCGAAGCTGTCGCGGCTGCCATAAGCGGCGCTTGCGGTCACGCCGTCGGTCATTTCGGAATAGAGGCCGATCGTTCCCGCGAGCGCGCCGGGGCCGTCAGCCCCGCTGCCGCCGCCGCGGGTAATCGAGATGCCGCCCAGCCGGATCGCGTCATAGGCGCTCCACGCGACCCAGCCGCCGAAGGGGTCTGCCTGCGGTACGCCGTCGAGCGTCACCAGCGCGCGGCTCGACGCATTGCCGCCGAGCCCGCGCAAGGTTACGCCCTGGCTCGTCGGATGCGCGCTGCGTCCGTCCGAGCGGCGGAATTGAACGATGCCAGCCTCGTCGCGCAGGCGGTTTTCGATACGCGTGCCGAGGCCGGGATCGAGGTCGAGCAGGATCGCGGACGACTGGACCCGGTCGCTCTCCGGCGCCTGCAACATCCCGCTTCCGGTCACCACGATTTCCTCGGGCGGAACAAGCCGCGCCGGAATCCATATTTCGGTCTCGTCGCGCTTATCCTGCGCCATCGCCGCCGTCGGCAGGACCAGCACGGCGGTTCCGATCAGAAGGCGGATCATGCCGGCTTCACCGCATCGGGGTGCGCGTTCCGGAACGCATCCAGCTCCATGCACGCCGCATCGATCGCCACGAGCCGCGGATAATCGTCGAGCGGCACCTCGAAGCGTCGCGCATTGTACATTTGCGGCACGAGACAGCAGTCAGCGATCCCCGGCGTCTCACCACCGAGATAGCGGCCGTCGCCCGCCATCGCTTCGAGCGCCTCGAAGCCCTGCGCGATCCATGTGGCGATCCAGCGGTCCTTGGTCTGCTCGTTGAGGCCGAGGTCTTTGGTCAGATATTTGAGTACGCGCAAATTGTTGAGCGGATGGATGTCGCTCGCCACAACCTGCGCCTGCGCCAGCGCGACGGCGCGCGGCATGGCATCGTCGGGGATCAGCCGCGGTTCGGGATGACTGCGGTCGAGCCAGTCGATAATCGCCATGCTCTGGATCATCGGCTCGCCGTCGACGACGAGCATCGGGACGAAGCCCTGCGCATTCTGTTCGAGATAGGCGTCGCTGCGCTGCTCGCCCGCGATCAGGCTGACCTCGACGCGCTCATAGGCGAGCCCCTTGAGATTGAGCGCGATGCGGACGCGGAAGCTGGCCGACGAGCGAAAATAATCGTGAAGGATGAGGGACGCCATTGGAGAGCCTTTTATCGTCATCCCGGCGAAGGCCGGGATCTCGACGGTGCGTCAGGCTGCAAGGATGAGATCCCGGCCTTCGCCGGGATGACGCATATGGGCGGAACCTGTTTCATTCAAGGCCGAGACGGCCTCAATTATCTTAACGCTCAGGCATATCGGCGATCCATTGCCGGAGCAGCGCCGCGCCTTCCTTGTGTACGGCGCCGCGGCCGAGTTCGGGCATCGCGATGCCGGGATCGAGGCTTTCGAGACGATAGATCAGGAAGCTGTGATCGGGATCGCCCGGTTTGATCGCAAATTCCATCCCGCCGCTGCCGCGTCCCGCCGCGGTCGGGCGCTTGCCGATCCCGTAATTGACGCCCGTCGGATCGTCGGTCCAGCGCAGGAACAGGCCGCTGTTCGACGCGCTGCCCTTCGGGTTGTGGCAATGCGCGCAATTGACGTCGAGATAGGCACGCGCACGCTCCGCGACGCTGCCGCTCTTCGGGTCGTCCCAGCGCGGCAGCGGCGCGATGCGGTTCGCCGGCCAGGTGAAACGGCCGCTCCGGAACGCTTGCCACTGCGGCGCGAAGACGAGGTTGCGCGCCTTGGGGCCGATCGGGACGATCGCTCCCGCCTCGGCATGGCATTCCTTGCACTGATTCTTGTTCGGCACGGCATAGCTGATCGACTGCGGCGTGCCGTCGGGCTCGGTAAAACTTACCGGCACGCGCCGCCCGCCGATCGCCAGCGTCGCGTCGCGCCCGTCGGCGTCCCACACGTAAGGAAGCGCGGTCCAGCCGTCCTTGCGGTGGATCAGCAGCCTTGTCTCGACCGGCTTGCCACCGCCCTGCCCGCTCCACGAGAAGCTCTTGATCAGCACCGTGCCGACCGGAAAGGCGACGGTGCCGTCGCCGCCGACTTCGGCCTTTGTACCGACGGGCAGCCAGATCGCGCGCGCCTTGTCGGCATAGTCGCTGAACAGCGGCGTGTGCAGTTCGTACGGCACCACGCCGGCCTGCAATGCAGCGCCGCCCGATACGAACAGGCCGAACTCCGACAGCTTGCGCGGCATCGTGTCGCCGTCGATCAGCGCCTGATCGGGACCCGCCACCGGAACCGCGGCCCCGCCGCTCGCACATAACAGCGCCGCAGCAAAGGCGGCGGCAAGGCGCTTCACTGGACCTTCGCCTCCATGCTCGCGGGCAGCTTGATCCCGGGCAGCGCGGCGGGCGCGCTGTCCTTGAGGTCGACCGGCGACGGCTTCGCCTCGCTCTGCGGCGTCTGGACATCGGGCAGGTTCAGCGACAGCACGCCGACATCGTCGTTGACGATGGCATTGCCCGACCCGTCCCACAGGATCGGCGGGATCGATCCGCCCATCGCCGCCGCCATCTCGGTACCGCCGGGAAAGCCGGGCGCGAAACCCGCCCGGCCGTGCGCATTGTCGCGCACGAAGATCTGGCGCGGCAGCGGTTGGTATTTGTCATCCTTGTACGGATAGCGATAGCCGACGATCATGATGTTGGCGGTGCCGTTATCCTCGAAGGCATTGTCGAAAATCTCGACATTGTTGTTCGCCATCACCAGCACCCCGGTGCCGGTCGGGACGCTCGCGACGATATTGCCCTTCGGCGCGAAATTGGGCGTGCTGTTGTCCTTCACGATATTGTCGAAGACGCGGACATTGTGCCCGCCCTGCATCGGCAGGCTCGGCAGATCGAACACGAGGATGCCACCGGTATTGCGCATCGCGATATTGTCGTGGACGTCGGCGTCGTAGCTGTTCTCGATCTCGATCCCCGCAACATTCTCGATCGCGAAGCTGTCGCGCACCACGATATTCTTCGACTGGCCGACATAGATACCGGCGTCCGACGCGCCGCGCACGAACACGCTGTCGATCAGCACATCGGTGCTTTCGACCGGGTAGATGCCGTAGGCGCCGTTGGTTTCCTTCGGTCCGGCGGTCCATTCGACGCGCAGCTCGTGATAGACGATGCGGTCGGCGCCCTTCGACTTGATCCCGTCGCCCTTGGTGTTCAGCACCGCGAAGTTGGTGAGATAGACGTCGTCAGAGGTGACGAGCAGCCCCTCGCCCGACCCCTGCTGGTCCGAAAAGTCGAGGATCGATCCATTGGCGTCGGTTCCGGCGCCGCGGATGGTGACATTGGCGACGTCGAGCGACAGCCCGTCGATGAGCTTCCACGTTCCGGCGCCCAGTTCGACGACATCTCCCGACACCGCCATGATCAGCGCCTCTTGCAGCTTTTCATTGGCGTCGGGCGTATCTGCACTGACGCTGATCGTTTTGGCCGACGCCGGGCCCGCAACAAGCGCGGCGGCGGCGAAGGTCAGATAAGCCGTTCGCGACAGGCCATGGATTCGCATAAGTCTCTCCCTGTTTCTTTCGAAACATGCGGCAAGACTTGACGGAAGTCAAGACATGTTGCTGACATGCCTGTAAAACAGGGAGAGGTCGCAATGTTCCACAGATATGCCTTGGCGCTTGGCGCCTTGATTGCCGTGCCGACGATGGCCGCCGCGCCCGCCTCGATCAGCGGGCGCTGGAAGACCGACGACGGCAAAGGGATCGTCGCGATGGCGCCGTGCGGCGCAAAAATGTGCGGCCGCATCGAGCGTCTGCTGATCAAGGAACCGGCGGGCGGCCAGCGCGACGAGCGCAACCCCGACAAGCAGAAGCGCGACCGCAAGGTTGCCGGGCTACAGATCTACTGGGACCTCGTCCCGGCCGGCGACGGCTGGAAGGGTGAAGGCTATAGCCCCGAGGACGGGCGCTATTACAAGGCCCACCTGCGCGTGAAGGGCAACAAGATGACGATGAAGGGCTGCGTTTCGGTGTTCTGCCGCACCGTGACATGGACCCGGATGAGTTAGCCCATCACTCCTCCCCATCGCCTTGCGACAGGGAGGATTTTTGATCAGCCCTCGCCCAGAATCCAGTCGACGCCCGCCGCGACGTGGATGCGGGTCGTGTCGTAGATCGGCAGGACGTTGGCGTCGGGATCGACCAGCATCACCAGTTCGGTGCTCGCGAGGACCAGCGCCTGGATGTCCTGCTTGGCGATATCGGTGATGAAGGTCTTCATCGTCCGGCGCGATTCCTCGAGCACCTTGCCCTGCATGAGCTGGTCATAGATGATATTGTCGATCGCCTCGGCGCGCGTCGCGTCATAGGGGGCAAGCGTCAGCCCGTGGCGGACGAGCCGCTGGCGGAACCACGCCTCGGTCATCACATTGCGCGTACCGATCACCGCCGCGGCCTTGATGCCGTCGGCCTTCATCTTCTCGCCCGTTTCGTCGACGATATGGATCAGCGGGATCGAAATCGCCGCCGCGACGTCCTCGGCGACCCTGTGCATCGAATTGGCGGCGATCATCAGCGCCGTCGCCCCCGCCGCCTCGAGCCGCTGCGCCGAAGCGATCAGCACATCTTTCGCATGCGCCCATTGTTCGGGCGTCGTCAGCCGCGACAGCTCGCAATAGTTGAGGCTTTCGAGAATGATCGGCGCCGAACAGGCCGTCCCCAGGCGCTTCTGCACCCCCTTGTTGAGATGGCGGTAATAAAGCTCGGTCGATGCCCAGCTGATTCCCCCGATCAGGCCGATTTTACGCATAGGGTTCCTTATCCCAAAAACACGTCGCCCCCGCGAAGGCGGGGGCCGCTATCGAGGTAGCTCAAGGCTGCCAGCGGCCCCTGCCTTCGCAGGGGCGACGGTTTAGGTCAATCTCTGTGCGATCAATGCCCGCCGCCGTTCAGCGCCTTGACGATGTCGTCGGTCATCTTCTTGGCGTCGCCGAGCAGCATCATCGTCTGGTCCATATAGAAGACGTCGTTGTCGACGCCGGCATAGCCGACCCCGCCCATCGAACGCTTCACGAACAGCACGGTCTTCGCCTTTTCGACGTCGAGCACGGGCATGCCATAGATCGGCGACGACTTGTCGGTCTTTGCCGACGGGTTGGTCACGTCGTTGGCGCCGATGACGAAGGCGACGTCGCACTGCGCGAACTCGCCGTTGATGTCCTCCAATTCGAACACTTCGTCATAAGGCACATTCGCCTCGGCGAGCAGCACGTTCATATGGCCGGGCATGCGGCCCGCGACCGGGTGGATGGCATATTTGACGTTGACGCCTTCCTTCTTGAGCAGGTCGCCCATTTCGCGCAGCGCGTGCTGCGCCTGCGCGACCGCCATGCCGTAACCGGGAACGATGATGACATTTTCGGCCTGGCTCATCAGGAAGGCGGCGTCGTCGGCGCTGCCCGGTTTCCACGGGCGCTGTTCCTTCGTGCCGCCCGAACCGCCGCCCGAATCATCGGCGCCGAAGCCGCCGGCGATCACGCTGATGAAGCTGCGGTTCATCGCGCGGCACATGATGTACGACAGGATCGCACCCGAAGAGCCGACGAGCGCCCCGGTGATGATCATCGCGGTATTGCCGAGCGTGAAGCCCATCGCCGCCGCGGCCCAGCCCGAATAGCTGTTGAGCATCGACACGACGACCGGCATGTCGGCGCCGCCGATCGGGATGATCAGCAGGAAGCCGATGACGAAGCTGAGCCCGGTCACGGTCCAGAACACCCACGGGCTCTGGTCGACGGTGAAATAGGCGACGAGCCCGATGATCGCGGCGAGCGTGCCGAGATTGATGATGTGCCGGCCCGGCAGCATGATCGGCGAACCCGACATATTGCCGTTGAGCTTGAGGAAGGCGATGACCGAGCCCGAGAAGGTGATCGCGCCGATCGCGATGCCGAGGCCCATTTCGATACGGCTGACCGTGTGGATCTGCCCCGCCGCATCGGCAATACCGAACGCGAGCGGATTGAGATAGGCGGCGGCGGCAACGGCCACAGCGGCGAGGCCGACAAGGCTGTGGAAGGCCGCGACGAGCTGCGGCATCGCGGTCATCGCGATCTTGCGCGCCATCACGATGCCAATCACCGCACCGATACCGATCGCGGCGAGAATCTCGACCAAGGCGACGGGATCGATGCCGACATAGCTGTTCATGGCATCGCCGACCTTCATCGGCATATGCGTCAGCAAGGTGGTGACGACCGCGATCGTCATGCCGATCATGCCGAAACGGTTGCCGCTCTGCGCCGTTGCCGGCGACGAAAGCCCGCGCAGCGAGAGGATGAAGAGGACGCCGGCGACCAGATAGGCGACGGCCGCCCAAGGGTTTACGGCAAGGCCATGGCCGCCGGTCGCGGCGGAAAGGATCGACTGGATGTCCATCTCAGCGCTCCTTCTTCTTGTACATCGCGAGCATGCGCGCAGTGACCGCGAAACCGCCGAAGATGTTGATGCTCGCCATCACCACCGCGGCCAGCCCCAGCCACTTCGACGAAGCTGATCCGGCGGCGGCGCTGGCGATCAGCGCGCCGACGATGATCACCGACGAAATGGCATTGGTCACGCTCATCAGCGGCGTGTGCAGCGCCGGGGTCACCGACCAGACGACGAAATAGCCGACGAAACACGCCAGCACGAAAATCGAAAAAATCGCAATGAAATCCACGGCGCGCTCCCCTGCTGATTCCGCGTGGCGCACCTCTTGCCGTGGCGATGCAGGCGTGTCGACTCCTAAGCGGTCTAAAAAACGCGCTTCAGCCCCCAAAAAAGCAGGAAATGTCTGGAATTCACGACATAAAATGTCGCAGTGCAACAAAGTTGCGCGTTACATTGCCGGAAGCAGCACCGCATCGATGACATGGACCACGCCGTTGGCCTGCTGAATGTCGGGTGCCGTCACCGTCGCCCGGTTGCCGCTGGCGCTGGTGAGCAGGATCGCCTTGCCGCTGAGGCTGGCGGTCAGTTCCTCGCCGCTGGCCGTCTTGAGCAACGTCTTGCCGCCGTCCGCCGCGATCTTCGCCGACAGGTCGGCGACGGTCAGCTTGCCGGGCACGATATGGTATTGAAGGATGCCGGTAAGCACCTGCTTCTGCGCCGGCAGCATCCAGCCGTCGCGCGTCGTCGGCGGCACCTGGATGAAAGCGTCGTCGGTCGGCGCGAAGACTGTGAAGGGACCGGTGCCCGACAAGGTTGCCGCAAGCCCCGCCTGTTGCAACACGGTGGCGAGCATCTTGTGCGTCGGCGATGCCGCGACCGCGTCGGCGATGGTGCCGTTCGGGTCGGCCGCAACGGTCGCGGCGATCTGGCTCGCGACGCTCTGCTTTTCGGTGGGTGCGGGGTCGGATTTGCTGCTGCAACCCGCCAGGCCGAGGCCTGCGGCGATCAGCGCCGTTGCAAAATGGCTCTTCATGCGAAGCGCCCCTAGGCCCGGCGGGTTACAGTTTTGTTGCGTCAGCTCGCGGGGTCGGCGGCAGGTGCCGGCTCGGCTTCGGTCGCGGGGGCGGCCGGCGCGGCATCGGCGGCAGGCTCGGCTGCGGCAAACGTCGGCATCAGCACGCCGTTGAGGACGTGGATGACGCCGTTCGACTGCGCGACATCGGCCTGCGTCACATAGCCCGAGCTGCCCTGCGTCCCGTCGACCTTGATATTACCCTCGACCTCGGTGAAGGTCAGCGGCTCGCCTTCGACGGTGGTCAGCGTGGTCTTGCCACCGCCGGCCTTGATCTTCGCATAAAGGTCGGTCGAGGTGATCGTCCCGGGGACGACATGATATTTGAGCACCTGCGCCAGATGATCCTTGTTGACCGGATCCATCAGATAGGCGGTCATCGGCTGCGGCACCGCGGCAAAGGCCTGATCGGTCGGCGCGAAAACGGTGAAGGGGCCGGCGGCGCTCAGCGTGTCGGCGAGGCCGGCGGCGGTGATCGCCTGCACCAGCGTCTTGTGTTCGGGCGAACTCGTCGCATTCTGGACGATGTTCCAGCCGTCCTGCATCGCGCCGGCAGCGGCATCGGCTTCGGCAGCGGTCTCTTCGCCTTCATCGGCCCGCGCATAAGAAGCGGGCACGGTCATCGCGGCGGCAGTCAGAGCAAAAAGCGGAAAAGCGAAAAACTTCGCACGCAGCATCAATCATTCTCCGGTTGTTGAAACGTCAGGGTAATCAAACCCTGAACGCATCTTACCCCCGGAAAGTTCCATGAAAAGGCCGAAATCGGCCATTTTCGGATAGAAATTCTACCCCAGCAGCCGCTCGTTCACGACCTTGCCGCCCTGCGTCAGCCGCACCGCGTTGCCGATTTCCTCGTCGAGTACCGGCTTGCCGGCTTCCTTGTCCCAGAAGGCGGAGAGGAAGTTGAACAGGTTGCGGCTGAACAGTGCGCTGGTGTCGGCGGGCATCAATGCGGCGATATTCTGCGCGCCGATCACGGTGACGCCGTGAATCTTCTTAGCCTCGCCGGCGACCGCGCCCTCGACATTGCCGCCGCTTTCGGCCGCCATGTCGACGATGACGCTGCCCGCGCGCATCGTCGCGAGTTGCGCGTCGCTGATCAGCCGCGGCGCGGGGCGCCCCGGGATCAGCGCGGTGGTGATCACGATGTCCTGCTTGGCGATGTGCGACGACACGAGTTCGGCCTGCGCCGCCTTATATTCGTCCGACATTTCGGTGGCATAGCCACCGGCGCCCTCGCCCTCGATCCCCGCGACCGTCTCGACGAAGATCGGCTTGGCGCCGAGGCTGAGAATCTGTTCCTTGGTCGCGGCGCGCACGTCGGTCGCGCTGACCTGTGCGCCGAGGCGCCGCGCGGTCGCGATCGCCTGGAGCCCGGCGACGCCGACACCCATCACGAACGCCTTGGCGGCGCTAACGGTACCCGCCGCAGTCATCATCATCGGGAAGGCGCGGCCATAGGCGTTCGCCGCCATCAGCACCGCCTTGTAGCCTGCGAGATTCGCCTGGCTCGACAGGATGTCCATCGACTGCGCGCGCGTGATGCGCGGCATGAATTCCATCGCCAGCGCTTCGAGGCCGAGCTTGGCATAGTCGTCGACCCGTGCGCGTTCGCCGAACGGGTTCAGGCCTGCCGCGAGCCAGGCGCCGTCGGCGAAGCCCTTGAGTCCCTGCGGATCGGGCCCCTGAATGGCGAGGATGATGTTGGCGCCCTTCAGCACATCGGCGCGGCTGCCGACGCTCGCGCCCGCGGCGCCATAGTCGGCATCGGCGATCGAAGCGGTTTCGCCCGCCCCGGACTCGACCGCAACTTCAGCGCCCAGTCCGATGAATTTCTTCACGGTTTCGGGTGTGGCAGCGACGCGGGTCTCGCCAGCGGCGAGTTCCTTCAGCACAGCGATGCGCATGGCAGACGCCGATCAGGAAGCGATGAGGAGGACGACGAAAACGGTGACGATCGCAGTGATGATCGATCCGATTTTCAGCAGGCTGAGGAAACCCGTGTAGGTTTCTTCCGCTGCCTTCATTTCCTGCTGTGCCATCGCTGTTCCCCTTAGCCAGTTTCCGCTTCGACACGCGCATGCGCGCGCCGCAGAATCGGATTTCGCGCCGGTCTTAGCCACGCCATGCCATATGCTCAAGTGCCGCTTTGGCGGAAAGTCGCGCCGAAAGGCAAAAGCCCGATGGCCTTAATTGCGCCGCTGGGCAAAAGCCCGATGGCCTTAATCGCCCTTTTACCCCTATCGGTTAAAGGGGTTCGCTACGGCGGAACAATGGCATAACGTGCCGATAAAGGGGCAGATTCGAAGGCGATGGCAAGTACCCGCGATACGCGAATGGTGATGATCGTCGACAGCGAGCCTGCCCAGCAGCGCTTTCTGGCGGCGCTCGTGTCGCGTGGCGGCTGGCGCAGCGTCGTCGCCGCCGATACCGACACCGCGCTCGCCAAGCTGGGCACGCAGGAGGGCATGGCGCTCGACGCGGTGATCGTCGATCAGGGCATCTCCGGGCTGTCGATCCCCGAATTCGTCGCCGAACTGCGCCGCTGGCGCCCCGCGCTGCCGCTGATCGTCATCACGATGCGTAACGGGGTCGAGGTCGCGGTCGGCGCGATGCGCGCCGGGGCGAGCGATTTCGTTCAGAAACCTATCGCCCCCGACCGCCTGCTCAGCGCGCTCGACCGCATCGTTTCGACGAGCGGCCCGCAGGGCGAACTCCGCCCGCTCACCGAAAAGCTGCGCGCGCCGCTCGCTTTCGAGGAAATCATCGGGTCGAGCCCCAATTTCCGCAGCGCGCTGGCCATTGCCGCCAAGGCAGCGCGGGCGCGGGTACCGGTGATGATCAACGGCCGCCCCGGCACCGGCAAGGAAGTTTTCGCCCGCGCGATCCACAGCGCCAGCCCGCGCGCCCGCGGCGCGCTGGTGATGGTCGATTGCTCGGCGGTCTCGCCGGGCCTGATCGGATCGGGACTGTTCGGCCACGAACGCGGCGCCTTCCCCGGCGCCTTCGACCGTCAGGTCGGCCGGCTGGTGCAAGCCGATGCCGGCAGCATCATCATCGACCATGTCGAATGCATCCCGCTCGAGACGCAGGCGAAGCTGGTCGAGTTCCTCAATACCGGCGAAGTCCAGATGATCGGCGGCAGCATCCGCCAGAGCGTCGACGTCCGCATCATCGCGACCAGCGCCAGCCCGCTCGACAAGCTGATCGAGGCCGGCCACTTCCGCGAAGACCTGTTTTACGCGCTGTCGTCCGCGCAATTCACCCTGCCCTCGCTCAGCGAACGCCGCGGCGACGTCGGCCCGCTCGCGCGGCATTTGCTCCAGCGGATCAGCAGCTTGCCGGGGATGGGCACGATCGGGGTCACCGACGACGCGCTGCGCCTGCTCGCCGCTTATGCCTGGCCGGGCAATGTCCGCCAGCTTCAGGACGTGCTGTTCCGCGCCGCGGTCGAAAGCAAGACCGACGTCCTCACCAGCGCCGATTTCAAGGCCATCGAGGCGACGCTCGGCGGCAGCGGCGGCGTGACGAGCGACGGCAATGTCGCGATCAACGGCGAAGCGATCGGGGTCACCCTGTACCTGCCCGACGGCAACCTCCGCCCGCTCGAAGAGATCGAGGCCGACGTCATCCGCCTTGCCATCGGCCATTATCGCGGCCGGATGAGCGAAGTGGCGCGGCGGCTCGGCATCGGCCGCTCGACGCTTTACCGCAAGCTCGCCGATCTGGGGATCGACACCGCGGCCTGACCCGCTGCGGGCAACATCCGGTCGATCGCGCTTGATATATAAGTTTGCACTTATATAAGTATCCCGGCACCAACCGGGAGAATCATCATGTCGTTCGATACCGCCGCCCAGGCCGCCATGGTCGTCCGCAAGGTCGAGGATGTGACGCACGCGGGCGAGTCCTGCCGTGCCGTCGTCGCGTCGCGCGACTATGCCACCGGTATCGACGATCTGTGGAACGCGATCACCGACAAGGAACGCATTCCGCGCTGGTTCGCGCCGATCGAAGGCGACCTTTCGCTTGGCGGCAGATATCAGATCAAGGGCAATGCCGGCGGCACCGTCACCGCATGCACGCCGCCGCGCAATTTCGCGCTGACGTGGGAGTTCGGCGGCGGGATGAGCTGGGTGGAGGTCGAACTGGCCGAAGCCGGCGACGAGAGCACGCGCCTGACCCTGCGCCATATCGCCCCGCTCGACGACAAGTCCGAGGAATTCTGGGACAAATTCGGCCCCGGCGCCGTCGGCGTCGGCTGGGACCTCTCGCTGCTCGGCCTCGCCTGGCACCTTGAAACCGGTGCGGCGGTGCAGGAGCGCTTCGCCGAGGATAGCTGGCCGCTGAGCGACGAAGGCCGGGCCTTCGCGACGTCGAGCAGCGATTCATGGACCGCCGCCTCGATCGCCTATGGCACCGCTGCAGATGCCGCGAGCCGCGCGGGCGCCAGCACGACCGCCTTCTATACCGGCGCCGCAGCGCCCGAATGATGCACGCCTTCGACATCCTCGGCGATCCGGTCCGCCGCCGCATCCTCGAACTGCTCGCCGACGGCCAGCGGTCCTCGGGCGAAATAGTCGAGGTCATCGCCGCCGAATTTTCGATTTCTCAGCCTGCGGTGTCGCAGCATCTGCGCGTCCTGCGCGACAGCGGCTTTGCCACGGCGCAGGCCGATGGAAGGCGGCGGCTCTATGCGGTGGCGCCGGAGCGTTTCGACGAGGTCGATGCATGGGTGCAGCGTTTCCGCCGCACGTGGGAACCGCGTTTCGAAGCCCTCGCGACCGAAGTGGCGCGCGGCAAGAAGGCGCGGCGCGGAGAGGAGGAAAGCTAGGCCGTCAGCGCCGCATCGCGCAGCCCGCGCCAGACGCGCAGCGCCTGCCGGTTTTCGGCGACATCGTGAATGCGCAGCATCTGCGCGCCCTGCGATGCCGCCTGATAATGGAGGGCCACCGTTCCGCCGAGCCGCTGGTCGGCGGGGGCTTCATTGTCGAGCGCCCCGATCATCCGCTTGCGGCTGGCCCCGAACAGGATCGGGCAACCCAAGGTATGGAACAGCGCGAGACCGTTGATCAGCGCCAGATTGTCGGCAATCCCCTTGCCGAAACCCAGCCCCGGATCGACAATGATCCTTGCCGGATCGATCCCCGCCGCAACGCACGCCGCGACCCGCTCGGCGAGCATGTCGTACACGTCGAACAGCACATGGTCATAACCGCCGCCCGCGTGCGGATCGCTCTTGGCGGCCGGGGCGTGCATCAGCACGACCGGGCAGCGGGCACGGACGACGACCTCCATCGCGCGATCGTCGTAACGCAGCGCCGAAATATCGTTGACGATCCCCGCCCCCGCGGCGAGCGCGGCCTCCATTACCGCGGCCTTGCGCGTGTCGATCGATACCGCGACGCCGCCTTTCGCCAGCCCCGCGACGACGCCCTCGACCCGCTGAATCTCGTCGCCTTCCCAGACGAGCGGCGCGCCGGGCCGGGTCGATTCACCCCCGACGTCGATGATCGCCGCCCCCGCCGACGCCATCGCGAAACCCGCATCGACCGCCGCAGCGGTATCGACATGCTTGCCGCCGTCCGAAAAGCTGTCGGGCGTGACGTTCAATATGCCCATCAACTGCGGTTCGTTCAGCCGGATCGTTCGCTCGCCGAGCTGGAGCGCGCCCCGCGAACGCACGGTCGCGGCGCGCTGCATGGTAGCCGCCTGCGCGAGCGCATCGGGCATAGCGGCGATCCAGTCGTCGAATTCGGCGACGGTCACGATGGCGGATTTCACCGCGCCATCGTCGCGCAGGCTGACCTGCCATGCTGCGAACCAGACCATCGTGTCGGCGATGCGCAGACAATGATCGTCGAGCTCGTGGGGGCGATCGACAAAGCAGGCCGGACGGCAATAGATTTGCGCGTCCGCCGAGGCGCTGCCGAGGGCGGGTTTGGTCAGCGGTGCAAACATGCGCAGTCCTTCCGACGTCATCCCAGCGAAAGCTGGGATCTCTATCGTTGTGCTATTACGCCAGCGATCCCAGCTTTCGCTGGGATGACGGTATGTCCTACGCCTCGTTGGCCAGCAGCCAGTCCTGCCGCACCGCATCGATCACGCGCAGCTCCTTGCCGGTATCGACGTGCCAGAAGGTCCAGCCGTTGCAGCTCGGCGCGCCTTGCAGTCCGGCGCCGACCTTGTGGATCGACCCGGCGGGCTGGCCCTCGCATTCGAGGCTGCCGTCGACGCGCACCTTCGCCTTCCAGCGGCGCTTGGTGTCGGTCAGCACCGTTCCCGGCGCAATCATGCCGCATTCGACGAGCGTGCCGAACGCGACGCGTGTCGCGGCCTTGGGCGCCATCATCGTCTTCACCGCGCTTTCGTCGAGCGGCAGCGCCATTTCGATCCGCTCCAGCGCGGCCGCGATATAATCGTCCTCGCGCTCGATGCCGATGTAATGGCGGCCGAGCCGCTTTGCGACCGCACCCGTGGTGCCGGTGCCGAAGAACGGATCGAGGATCACGTCGCCGGGGTTCGAGCAGGCGAGCAGGATGCGATAGAGCAAGGCTTCGGGCTTCTGCGTCGGGTGGACCTTGTGGCCGCCCTTCTTGAGCCGCTCGGGTCCGCCGCAGATCGGGATCAGCCAGTCGCTGCGCATCTGGAGTTCGTCGTTCAGCGTCTTCATCGCGCGATAGTTGAAGGTGTAGCGCGCCTTTTCGCCCATCGACGCCCAGATCAGCGTCTCATGCGCGTTGGTGAAGCGCGTGCCCTTGAAATTGGGCATCGGGTTCGCCTTGCGCCACACGATGTCGTTGAGGATCCAGTAGCCCTGATCTTGCAGCGCGGTGCCGACGCGGAAGATGTTGTGATAGCTGCCGATCACCCAGATGCTGCCGCCGGGTTTCAGGATGCGCTTCGCTTCCTTGAGCCACGCGTGGGTAAAGCGGTCATAGGTCGCAAGGCTGTCGAACTTGTCCCAGTCGTCGTCGACCGCGTCGACCTGGCTGCCGTCGGGGCGCAGCAGATCGCCACCGAGCTGGAGATTATACGGGGGATCGGCAAAGATCATGTCGACCGATGCGGCGGGCAGGCTGCGCATCATCTCGACGCAATCGCCCTGCAGGATGCTGTCGAGCGGCAGATCGACCGGTGCCGTCTTCACCGCACGCTGCTTCGCCGCCGGGGCCTTGACCCGTTCCATCACACCCATGTTTCGCCCCTGTCTTCGTCCGAAAGAAGGCCCTGATGAGTCAGGCGGAGTCCGCCGTCAAGCGCAGGACTCTAGGGATTCCGCGTCACCAACTGGTTAACGGGATGAGAACGAAAGGAGTCTGCCACGACATATGGAGTCCGTCGCGACTCGGAGACTCAACCACTGGTGGTGTGTCGATGGGGACTCACTGGCGAAAAAAATTTCGATCGGGGTCATATCCCGGGGTCGACACCGGTCAGGTCGACCGAACGGACCCAGAGTTCGCGCGCGAGCTTCGGATCGCGTGCGGTGCGCGTCGCGCGCGCCGGACCCGAGCGGCCCGATATTTCGCCGAGCCCCTGCGGCCCCAGATAATCGCCGCCCTGCACATTGACCCCGGTCGCCGCCTGCAACGTCGGCCAGGCGCCCTGCGCGGCGCTGTTGAAGAAAGGCGCGGCGAGCGGCGTCATACTGCGCAGCGGCAGCGGCAGGTGGCGCGTCAGTTCGGTGAGCGCGACGCCGGGATGACAGCCGATCGCCTGCGTCGCGCGGCCGGCCGCGCCCAGCCGCCGGTCGAGTTCGAACATATGGAGCAGGTTGGCGAGCTTGCTCGTCTGATAGCGCTGCCAGTTATGATAGCTGCGGCTGGCCGACAGGTCGCTGAAATCGATCTCGCCACCCTTGTGCGCGATGCTCGAGGTGATGACGATGCGGTCGTCGATATGGGGGTGCACCAGCCCGGTGAAGGCGAAGGTGCCGAGGTGATTGACCCCGAATTGCGATTCAAACCCTTGCCTGGTGAGCGTTTTCGGCGGGATCATGATCCCGGCATTGTTCACCAGCACGTCGATCCGTGGCCCGGCGAGCACCGCCTTTGCCGCCTCGCGGACCTGATCGAGGTTGGCAAGGTCGAGCGGCTGGAACGACAGTTCGGCCGCCGGAACATCGGCCCGGATGCGGTTCATCGCCGCCTCGGCCCGATCGGCATCGCGGCACGCGAGGATGACATGTGCGCCGCGCGCCGCCAGCACGCGTGCAGTCTCGAAACCGATCCCGGCGTTGGCACCGGTAACCAGGAAGGAGCGCCCCGTCTGCGTGCCGACATCATCGGCCGTGAACCCGCTGCGCATGACGCTCTCCTGCGTGTTTTCAGACCAGATGCAGTTGAGCGACCGGCGCAAAACTGGTCCGATGGAGCGGTGTCGGGCCATGCTGACGCAACGCCGCGAGATGGTGTGCGGTACCATAGCCCATGTTTCTCTCCCAGCCAAAAGCGGGAAATTCGCGCGCCATCCGGGTCATATAGCGGTCGCGATGCTCCTTCGCGACGATGCTCGCCGCCGAAATGCACGGGTGGATCGCGTCGCCGCCGATCACCGCGGTCGCCGTATAGCGCCAGCGCGGCAGCCGGTTGCCATCGACGAGCACCGCGGCGGGCTCGAAGCCCAGCGCCTCGACCGCGCGCGTCATCGCGAGGAAAGTCGCCTGCAGGATGTTGATGCGGTCGATTTCCTCGACGCTGGCCTCGCCGACGCCCCAGCGGCAGCGCGCCTTGATTTCGATCTCCAGCTCGCCGCGGCGTTTGGCGGAGAGCTTCTTCGAATCGTCGAGCCCGGCGATACCGCCTTCGCAGAGCAGCACCGCCGCCGCGACGACCGGCCCGGCAAGCGGACCGCGGCCGGCTTCGTCTACGCCGACGATCATCTGTTCCCCTCCCATTTATGGGAGGGGTTAGGGGAGGGTCTGTCGAGCTCGGGCGCCGTCGAAACAGGCCCTCCCCCGACCCCTCCCATAAATGGGAGGGGAGTCAAATCCGCCACGGCGGGTACCTCCGATATTCGCCCGCCTGATACAGGCACAGCCGGTTGCCAGCCGGATCGGTCAGCCGCGCCTCGCGCCAGCCCCAGTCCTCGTCCTTCGGCATCTGGTCGAAGCGCACGCCGCGTCTGGCGAGATAGGCAACCCACGCGTCGAGCGCGCCGCTTTCCAGATAGGTCGTCGCGCCGCCAGCCTCGCCGTCGCCGACATGGATCGACAGCGTCACGCCATTGATCGCCTCGAAGCGCGCATAACCATTGTCCGGGCTATCGACGATCTGCGTCAGGCCGAGCTGCTTGTAGAAGGCGACCGAGGCCGAATAATCGGACGCGGGCAAGGTGAACTGGTTGAGCGCCGGGCCGGTGAATAGCCCGTCGTTGCGTACCGCCTGCTGCCCCATCGGGCCATGCCCCTCACCCAGTCCCGGCGCATCGAGCAGCGCCAGCCGCACGAAATCGCGCGCCCGCGCGACCGCGGGCTCGAGCGGCATGCCCTGCGCCAGCCCCGTCGCGATCGCGCTCGCCAGCGTGCAGCCGGTGCCGTGGGTGTGCCGGCTGTCGATCCGCGGCGCTTCCCAGCGCGCGACCTCGCCGGCATCGGGTTCGAGCAGCCGGTCGGTCACCGTCTCGCCCGCGCCATGCCCGCCCTTGACGAGCAGCGCGCAACCGTGGGCGAGCACCGCCGCCTCGCCGCCCAACGCATCGAGTTCGCCCAGATTGGGAGTCGCGACCGTCGCGCGCCGCATCAGCGCCTCGAACGCGCGGATCGTCGCGGCGTCGGCAAGCACCGACCCGCTCGTCGACACCATCACGGGGTCGAACACCACCGGCGTCGTCGCCAGATCGGCGCGCGCGAGCCGTTCGGCCACCGCCGCCGCCGTTTCGGCGCTGCCGATCATGCCGATCTTGACCGCATCGACGCCGATGTCCTGAACGACGCTGTCGATCTGCATCAGCACCATCTCGGCCGGGATCGCGTGGACGCCCTGCACGCCCATGCTGTTCTGCGCGGTGATCGCGGCAATCGCGGTCATCGCATGGCCGCCGAGCATCGTCACCGTCTTGATATCGGCCTGGATGCCGGCGCCGCCGCCGCTGTCCGATCCGGCAATGATCAGAACGCGTGCGGTCAACCCTTATACTTTCGCACCGTCGATCCCGGGAATTTCGCCAGCGCCGCGCCTTCGCGCAGCGGCCGGTCGAGCAGGTCGCCGCCGCAATTGGGGCATTGCTCGTCGAGCCGGTCGGCGCAATTCGCGCAGAAGGTGCATTCGAACGAGCAGATGAACGCCCCATGGGCGTTCGCGGGCAGATCACGCCCGCACTTTTCACAATCGGGTCGCATTTCAAGCATGGCGGTTCGCTGCCTCCTTTACGGCGTCGCATATCATATCGACGACCTGTTCAACCTGTTTCGCGTCGTCCCCTTCGGCCATCACGCGGATCACCGGCTCGGTGCCCGAGGCGCGGATCACGAGGCGCCCGCGCCCGGCGAGCGCCGCCTCGCCGTCGGCGATGGCGGTCTGGACATTGCCGTTTTCGAGCGGCTTGCCGCCCGCGAAGCGGACATTCTTCAAAAGCTGCGGCACCGCATCGAACTGGTGGAGCAATTCGCTCGCCGGCCGGTCCGCCGCGACCAGCTCGGCGAGCACCTGAAGCCCGGCCAGCGTGCCGTCGCCGGTCGTCGCATGGTCCGACAGGATCATATGCCCCGACTGTTCGCCGCCGACGTTGAAGCCGCCTTCCTTCATCCGTTCGAGGACATAGCGGTCGCCGACCTTGGTGCGTTCGAGCCGCAGTCCTTCGCCTTCGAGGAAGCGCTCGAGGCCAAGGTTCGACATCACCGTCGCGACGACGCCGCCGCCCTTCAGCCGTCCCTGCCGCGCCCAGCTCGCGCCGATCAGCCCCATGATCTGGTCGCCGTCGACGATCGCGCCCTTTTCGTCGACCACGATCAGCCGGTCGGCGTCGCCGTCGAGCGCGATGCCGATGTCGGCGCCGCTCGCAACCACGGTTTCCTGGAGCAATTGCGGTGCGGTCGAGCCGCATTTGTCGTTGATGTTGGTGCCGTTGGGCGAGACCCCGACCGAAATCACGTCGGCGCCGAGTTCCCAGAACACCGTCGGGGCGCTGTTGTAAGCGGCGCCATTGGCGCAATCGAGGACGATCTTCAGCCCGTCGAGGCGGACCGATTCGGGCAGGCTCTGCTTCACCGCGTGGATATAACGGCCGCGCGCGTCCTCGATGCGCTTGGCGCGGCCGATCTGCGCCGGTTCGGCAAGCTTCGGCTCGCTCGCGAGCAGCATTTCGATCTGGATCTCGTCCTCATCGGACAATTTATAGCCGTCGGGCCCGAACAGCTTGATCCCGTTGTCGTAGAAGGGGTTGTGGCTGGCCGACAGCATAACGCCAAGGTCGGCGCGCATCGAGCGCGTCAGCATCGCCACCGCCGGGGTCGGCATCGGCCCGACCTGCACGACGTCCATGCCGACGCTGGTAAAACCCGCGACGAGCGCGTTTTCCAGCATATAGCCCGAAATACGCGTATCCTTGCCAATGACGACGCGATGCTTGTGATCGCCGCGCAGGAAATGCGCGCCCGCCGCCATGCCGACGCGCATCGCGACCTCGACGGTCATCGGAATCTGGTTGGTCAGTCCGCGGATACCGTCGGTTCCGAAAAACTTGCGCATGCCACCTCTGCTACTTAAGCGGAACATCGAGACAAGAGCTTGTCCCGGCCACCCCCGGCGACGGCCCTAGGTCACCCGTTTTTGCTTGGCAAGCTGGCCGGAGGGGTTCGCAGGTGAATCGGTCGTGAAATCCGCATGGATCATCCTCTCGGCGCTGATCGTCGGCATGTTGCTGGGCGTCGCGGTCGAGACAATCTCGGCCCCGTGGGGCACGGCATCACTGCCCTATATCGAATGGGTCGGCCTGCTCTGGCTGAACGCGCTCAAGATGACGATCATCCCGCTGATCGTCGCATTGCTGATCACGGGTATCACCGCGACCGCAGATGCCGCGCGGGCAGGCAAGCTGGCGGGCCGCGCCGTGGCGATCTTCATCGGCGCCAATCTGCTCGCCGGGCTGATGACCCTGCTGGTGCTGCCGCTCCTGCTGCGCGCCTTCCCGATGTCCGCTGCGGCGGCCGAAGGGCTGCGGCACGGGCTTGGAGGGGCGACCGACGCCGTCCCCTCGCCCACCTTCACCGATTTCGTCCTCGGCCTGATCCCGACCAATCCGATCGCCGCGGCGGCCGACACCTCGATCCTGCCGCTGATCGTCTTCACGACCATTTTCGCCTTCGCGATCAGCCGCATCGGCAGCGCCGAGCGCGCAACGCTGTCGGGGTTTTTCAAGGCCTTGGGCGATGCGATGCTCGTCGTCATCGGCTGGGTGCTGGCGCTCGCGCCGCTCGGCGTCTTCGCGCTCGGCTATGCGCTGGCGATCAAGGCCGGGGTCGCGGCGTTCGGCGGCCTCGTCCATTATGTGCTGATGCTGTCGGCGATCGGCGTCTGCACGATCATCCTCGGGATCGTGCTTGCGGTGTTCGTCGTCGGCATAGCCTTGCCGCGTTTCGTGCGCGCGATGGTGCCGACCTTTGCGGTCGCGATCAGCACGCAAAGCTCGCTCGCCAGCCTGCCCGCGATGCTCAAATCGTCGGCCGAGCTCGGCGTCGAACCGAAGAAAGCCGACATCGTCCTGCCGCTCGCGGTCGCCTTGTTCCGCTTCACCAGCCCGGCGATGAACCTCGCGGTCGTCGTCTATGTCGCGTGGCTGTTCGGGGTCGAACTGACGCCGTTCGAAATGGCGGTCGGCCTCGGCGTTGCGCTGGCCGCGGCGCTCTCGTCGGTCAGCCTACCCGGTTCGATCAGCTTCGTGACCTCGATTGCGCCGATCGCCATCGCAATGGGCGTGCCCGTCGCGCCGCTCGGCCTGCTCGTCGCGGTCGAGACCTTTCCCGATATCTTCCGCACCCTCGGCAATGTCGTGGCGGACGTCGCGGCGACCAAATATGCCGCCGACGGTGTAGAAGACGACAGTCCCCCCGCAGGAGTCGCCCCATGAAATATCGCACGCTCGGCCACGGCCTTAAAGTCTCCGCCATCGGCATCGGCTGCATGCCGATGATCAAGGGCGGCAACATCCTCTACGGCGAAAATGCCGATCTCGGCGAATCGACGCGCACCATTCATCGCGCGATCGACCTTGGCGTCACCTTTTTCGACACCGCGCAAATCTATGGCCCGTTCAGCAACGAGGAACTGCTCGGCGAAGCGATCCGCGGCAAGCGCGACGGGCTGGTCATCGCGACCAAATTCGGTTTCCGGTTCGAGGGGCAGAAGATCGTCGGGGTCGACGGATCGCCCGCCAACGCCCGCGCCGCGTGCGAAGGCTCGCTCCAGCGGCTCCGCATCGACACGATCGACCTGTTTTACCAGCACCGCGTCGATCCCTCGATCGCGATCGAGGAGGTCGTCGGCGGGATGATGGAGCTGGTGAAGGAGGGCAAGGTCCGCCACATCGCACTGTCCGAAGCCGGCCCCGAAACGATCCGCCGCGCCGCCAAAGCGGCGCCGATCACCGCATTGCAGAGCGAATATTCGATCTGGGAACGCGAGATTGAGGATGAAATCCTGCCCGCCTGCCGCGACAACGGCATCGGCTTCATCCCCTATTCGCCGCTCGGCCGCGGTTTCCTTGCCGGCACGATCCGTAGCCGCGACGAATTGCCCGAGAATGACTGGCGGCGGAACGACCCGCGCTATTCGGAGGAGAACCTCCCCGCCAACCTCGCGATCGTCGATGCGATTGCCGGGGTCGCGGCGAAGCACGGCGTGTCGAACGCGCAGGTCGCGCTCGCCTGGCTGCTCGCGCAGGGCGACGATATCGTCCCCATCCCCGGCACCAAGCGCCGCGCGACGATGGAGGACAGCGTCGGCGCCGCCGACGTGACGCTGACCGCCGACGACCTTGCGGCGATTGACGCAGCCGCGCCGAAGGGCGGGACGAACGGACCGCGCTACGGGGAACAAGGGATGCGGATGGTGCGTCTGTAGGGCGGCCGACGGCAGGTCTTTTTTGCCTTCGTCACCCCGGACTCGATCCGGGGTCCATGACTTAGGCGCTGCGATGGACACCGGATCAAGTCCGGGGTGACGATGAGAAATCGCAAGCAGGGTCGCGAATAGGAACGATGACGATGGCCGAAATGCTGGACGAGGGGCCGTTCTTTCACGGCACGATCGCCGATTTGCGCGTCGGCGATTTCCTCATGGCGGGCCACCGCTCGAACTATCGCCCCGAAGTGGTGATGAACCATATCTACTTCACAGCGCTCGTGAGCGGTGCAGGGCTTGCCGCTGAAATTGCGGCAGAACTTATCGAAGGCGACGCCGTCCCGCGCGTCTATCTCGTCGAGCCGACCGGGGCATATGAGAATGACCCCAATGTGACCGACAAGAAATTTCCGGGCAACCCCACCCGGTCTTACCGCAGCAGTGCGCCGCTCAGGATCCTTGGCGAAATCACGGATTGGCCGCGATTGACGCCCGAAGCGCTGCAGATGTGGCGAGAGAGGTTGATCGCGCTGCCTTCGGACGAGCGCGGCGAAATCATCAACTGATGCCCTTCTTATCCATGCGCGCGCACAGTTCCTCGACCTTCGCCGCCAGCTCGCCGATCCGCATCTGGTCGAGCTTTTCGTGCAGCCGCATGATTTCGAGTTCGGCGCGCAGGTTGATCTCGTAGTCGACGCTGGCGGTCAGCCGGTCCTTTGCCGACTGGCGGTTCTGGCTCATCATGATGATCGGCGCCTGCACCGCGGCGAGCGTCGAGAGCATCAGGTTGAGGAAGATGAAGGGATAGGGGTCGAAGGCGAGCCCGAAGCGCTGCAATACTTCCGAATTGAGCAGCATCCAGCCGAGCAGCACCAGCGTAAAAACGATGATGAAGCCCCACGAGCCGCCGACCGCCGCAACGCGGTCGGCGAGCCGGTCGCCGGTGCTCGCCTGCGCATCGCCGATATCGGCGGCGTCGCGGCTGCTCGGCGCGCGCGCGGCGATCGCCTGCACGACGCGGACTTCTTCGGGATCGAGCTGGTCGAAGGCGCGGCCGAGCAGGCGCAGCGACAGGTCGTTAAAGTGCGTTCCCGCGTTCATGCCGCTCCTATCCGATCCAGCGCCAGATGCCCGCGACCATATAGCCGAGCGCGCCATGCGCCCAGGTCGCGGCGATCCACAGGACGATGCCGCCGAACAAGGCGTGCGGCCGCGGCAGCGTATCGCCCCATGGCGCACCGCCGAGTTGGCGGGCGAAGGGTATGAAGTTCGTCCGCGCCGCCCAGTGCCGCCAGCTATCGCCCATCAACCGCGCCTTTTTCACATCCTGCCCCGCCGACCCGGCAAGCGCGAGGAAGGCGATCATCCCCGAGAGTATGAACTGCGCCGGCGTCGGCATCACCAGCGCGTGCGCGAAGGCCCAGAGCGCGAAGCCCCACATCATCGGATGGCGCGTGATCGCATAGACGCCGCGCGGTGCGCCCTGCGCGGCAAAGGCGGCGTTCGGCGCGGGCAGCGCCGGGTTGCCGATCAGCGACCCCATGAACAATATGCTCGCGAACAGCACGACCAGCGAGGCAAAGGCCCAGAGCGCGTCACCGGCGACCCACAAGGGCGGCTCGGGCGGCATGCCGCGCCACGCCTGCACGACCATGATGAACGTCGCGATCGCGACGATCGAATAGATGATCAGGAACGCCCGCTCGCCCATCCGCCCGGCGAGCGGGGCGCGCAGCGGATGCGACAGCGCGAAATGCGTGCCGACGAACAGGACGCATGTGGTGATGAGAAGCGACATGGGTTGCATTGGAGCGCTCTCCCTCTCCTCCCGGCATCAGCCAGCATATCATATTCGTCATCCCGGCGCAGGCCGGGATCTCATCGGCTCGTTATAACGCGAAGTCGAGATCCCGGCCTGCGCCGGGATGACGGTAAGGGGGTAGCAATCTACCGATCATAGGCTTTCGGGAGCGCGCCCTCGCCCGGCGTCGCATAGCGGTCGCGCAGGCGATCCTGCCGCGTCGTCAGCGACTGCGCCTTGCCGTCGATCCACACGGCGGTCGGCCGGCTGCCGAGTTCGAGCGGATCGTCGTCCCAGATCACGACGTCGCCGACGCGGCCGGGGCGCAGCGATCCGATGCTGCCCTCCATGCCGACGGCGCGCGCCGGGGCGCTGCTGATCGAGGCGAAGGCCTGATCCCAGCTCAGCCCGCTCGCGCCCGGCAGCTTCGCCAGCCCGACGAGGTTGCCGGCATATTGCATAGCATAGCCCATTTTATGCGCATCGTCGTCGTCGAAGACACCGACCGAGATGTCGACGCCCGCGGCTTTCAACCGCCCGGCGTTGGATTGCGTGGCGCCGAGCCGTTCGAAACTGTCGGGCAGGTCGCTGAGCGGCGACACCAGCACCGGCACCTTCGCCGCCGCGATCTCGCGGGCGACCAGCCAGCCTTCGGTGACGCCGACGAGGACGAGTTTCAGCGCCGGGAATTCGCCCTTCAGCTTGATGACGTTCAGGATGTCGGCGGCGCGGTCGACGCGGACGAACAGCGGCGTCGTGCCGTCGATCACCCGCACCAGCGCCTCGGCATCGGCGCGCTGGATCATCGCGTCATTGCCCCATTCGGCCAAGGTCGCGGGATTGCGCGCATAGCTGCGCGCGGCGAGCAATTGTTCGCGGAACAAGAGGAAGGTCGCGGCGCGGCTGCCGCCCGCCTTAGCCGACCCGTCCTCGCCGAACGCGACGAATTGCAACGCGCGCGGACGCGTCACCATGTCCATGTCGTCGGCAAGGTCGACGACCGCGCCCTGCCCGGCGAACAAATTGCTGCTCGCGCTCGGCGCGACGATCGCGCGGGTGACGCCCGAGGCGCGGTTGACCGCGACCGGCGAGCCCATCGGGTTGAGCGCGGGCGCGATGTCGAGCCCGGCAGAAAAGCGCGAACGCGCCGCGCCGCGGTCGTTCGTCCCGGCAACGGCATCGACCTCGACCAGCCCGACGCGGCTGAACGCCGCGACGATGCCCGGCGTCACATAGCGGCCCTGCGCATCGACACGTTCGATCCCGGCGGGCACGGCAACGCCGGCGCCCGCCGCGACGACCTTGCCGCCGCGGATGACGACCGAACCGCCCTCGACCGGGGCGCTGCCGTCGCCGATGACGAGCTTCGCATTGACGATCGCGACGTCCTGCGCGGCGGCGGGAAGCGCGACCAGCGCGGCGGCGGAAAGAAGCAGCGCGCGGATCATTTCACATCTCCCTCGCCCGGCTGGCCGAGCTCGAAGTCGCTCACCGGCCGCCGTTTCGGGTCCATCGCGTCGAACATCAGCGCGCCGTCGATCCACACCTTTTCGGGGCGCGTATAGGCGCTGAACGGATTGCCGTTCCACAGCACGACGTCGGCCATCTTGCCGGGTTTCAGGCTGCCGGTCTTGTCGCCGATCCCCAGCGCCTTTGCCGGGTTCCACGACAGCCAGGTCCACGCCTGTTCGTCGCTGATCTGCATTCCCATGCGGCGCCCGGCCTTCAGCGCCTTCGCCGCTTCCTGATTGAGCCGCTGGATCTGGTTCGCATCATCCGAGTGGACGATCGTGCAGGCGCCCGCCTTGTACACCAGCGGAATATTCTCGTTGACGCTGTCATAGGCTTCCATCTTGAAGCCCCACCAGTCGGCCCACATCGCCGAACAAATACCCTCTTTCGCAAGGATATCGGCGATCTTGTACGCCTCGACCGCGTGGTGGAAGGTCGACACCTTATAGCCGAATTCCTTCGACATATCGATGACCAGCGCCATTTCGTCGGCGCGGTAGCAATGGTTGTGGACGAGGATTTCGCCCGCCAGCACGCCCGCGAGTGTTTCCATCGCGAGGTCGCGGTCGACGACCTTGCCGTCGTCCATCTTCTTCTTGTACGCCGCCGCCTTCTGCCACGTCGCGCGATTGACCGCGAAATTGCCCATGCGGGTCGAGGGCATCCGCCCCTTGGCGCCATAGACGCGCTTCGGATTCTCGCCGCACGCCATTTTGAGGCCGTAGGGGGCGCCGGGGAATTTCATCCCCTGCACCGTGCGCGAGGGCACATTCTTGAGCGTGATCGAGCGTCCGCCCATCAGATTGGCGCTGCCCGGCAGGATCTGGAGCGACGTCACGCCGCCATTGGCCAGCGCGCGGCTGAACCCCGGATCCTGCGGCCAGACGCTGTGTTCGGACCAGACTTCGGGCGTCGTCGGCGAGGTCGCCTCATTGCCGTCCGAATGCGCATCGACGCTGGGCGAAGGATAGTCGCCGAGGTGGCTGTGGATGTCGATCACGCCCGGGGTCACGAACTTGCCCGTCCCGTCAACGATATCGGCGCCCTCGGGGATCGGCGTGTCGGCGCCACCGACCGCTTCGACCTTGCCGCCCGCGAGCAGCACGGTGCCATTGTCGATCCGTCCGCCCTCGCCGTCGAAGATGGTGACGCCGCGCACCGCCGTCGGGCGGCCCGGATAAGGCTTGTAGGTCGACGGATAGGGATCCTTGTCGAACTTGACCGGCTTCGCCGCCGGCGCCGCGGGCTCGTCGCCCGCCGATTTCGCATCGGACCCCGTCGCCGCACAACCGGCGAACGCCAGCGACACCGCAGCCAGCAGGCTGCCCTTCACGCCCCGGATCATCGCTTACGCCCCCTTCGGTTCGGGATGGGTGCCGGCGGCTTGCGGTTCGCCGAGTTCTTCGCGGCCGGCGATGTCGCGGTCGCGCAGCGTGTCGAGGTGCATCCACTTCTTCACGATCGGCGACAGCGCGAGCACGACGACGCTGACGCCGATGGTGATCAGGCCGATTTCCCAATAGATGCCGAGCGTCGCTTCCTTCGTCATGTTGCCGCTTTCGCCGCCCGTCGCCTCGCCGATCTTGCCGGCGACGAAATTGCCGACCGCGGTCATGTAGAACCAGGCCCCCATGATCAGCGACGCAAGGAAGCTCGGCGCCAGCCGGTTCATCGCGCTGAGCCCGACCGGCGACAGGCAAAGCTCACCCGTCGTGTGGAGCAGATAGAGCATGAAGACGAAGAAGACCGGTGTCGCGACCGCGGGCCCGACGCTGTTCGCGCCCCAGACAAAGACGAGGAAGCCAAGGCCGACTTGGGCGAGCGCCAGCGCGAACTTCGCGGGCGCCGACGGTTCGAGCCCGCGCTTGCCGAGCCATTGCCACAGCGCCGCAAAGACCGGCGCGAAGAGGATGATGTAGATGGGGTTGATCGACTGGAACACCGACGCGGGGACGCCGCCCTTGTCGACAAAGCGGTCGGTATAGAGGTTGAAGCTGCCACCGGCCTGTTCGAAGAGGCCCCAGAACAGCGGGTTGAGCGCGATCAGGAACAGGATCGCGAACATGCGCTCGCGCGGCTCCTTGTCGAGCTTGAAGCTTTCGTAGAGGACATAGCCGAGCAGCGCGAGGCCCGAGACGATCAGGATATTCTGGATGACGTCCTGATACTGGACCAGCGCCCACATCACCGCGACCGCGGCGATGCCGATGCCATAGATGGAAATTTCCTTGTTGCGCGCCAGCGGCGCCGGCGCCTCGCCCGCGCCGAGCAGAACATTCTTGCCGAGCACGAAGACGATCAGGCCGGCAACCATGCCGATGCCGGCGAGGCCGAAGCCATAGGCCCAGCCGATCTTCTGGCCGAGATAGCCGACGAGGATCGTGCCGAGCGCGGCGCCGACGTTAATCCCCATGTAGAAGATGGTGTAGGCGGCGTCGCGGCGGGCATCGGTCAGACGATAGAGCTGACCGACCATCACCGAGATATTCGCTTTCAGGAAGCCCGAACCGACGATGATCAGCGCCAGCGCCAGCCAGAAGACGTTGATCGCGCCTTCGGACTGCTTGACCGCGGCATCGGTGATCCCGTGATCGCCCTCGACCGCCATGAACAAATGGCCAAGTGCGAGCAGGACGCCGCCGAACAGCACCGCCTTGCGCTGTCCCAGATAGCGGTCAGCCAGATAGCCGCCGAGCACCGGCGTGATATACACAAGGCTGGTATAGGCCCCATAGATCAGGTTCGATTTGCCGTCCGAAAACAGCCAGTGCTGCGTCAGGTAGAAGATCAGCAGCGCGCGCATGCCGTAATAGGAAAAACGCTCCCACATCTCGGCAAAGAACAACATGTAAAGGCCCTTGGGGTGGCCGGCGAATTCGGGTTTCTTGCTGCCCGCGATCAGCGCCCCGATGGTCAGGAACACCCCCAGCACGACCAGCGCGATAACCGCGATCCAGTCGCCTTCGTCCCAAAGGCCCATGTCTTTCATGTAAATGCGTCCCTTTTCCCGGATATTTTGACCGCGGCTTCCCGCCGCGCGAATGGGGCAACCTAGCGCGAAAATTTCTCATGGGAAGAATCTAATTGCGCGTGAAACCGGTTCATCCGGGCCAAAAACTGTTGCGAACGATTCGCAACACTTGCGTTATGCGCCTGAAAACGCCACATGCGCTGCCATGTTCAACGACACCTCCTCGCTGCTCGCCCACCTCGCCACCCGCCGCTCGGGAAAGGCGCGCGACATGATTGCGCCCGGCCCCGATGCCGCCACGCTGAAGGACATTATCGCGCTCGCGCTGCGCACCCCCGACCATGGCAAGCTCGCCCCCTGGCGCGTCGTCACGATCGCCGACGGCCAGCGCGAAGCCTTCGCGACCTTGCTCAAAAATGCCTGGGTCGCCGAAAATCCCGGCGCGGCGGGAATGGACCTGTCGGCGCTCGACCAGTTCGCGCATCAGGCGCCGACGCTGCTCGTCCTTCTGTCCACCCCCGTGCAGGGCGTGAAAATCCCGCTGTGGGAACAACAGATGTCGGCCGGCGCCGTCGGCATGAACGTGCTCCACGCCGCGCACGCGCACGGTTTCGTGGGAAGCTGGCTGACCGGCTGGGCGGCGTACAGCCCTCAGGTGGCGCAGGCTTTCGGCGCGCGCGAAGGAGATACGATCGTCGGCTATTTCTTCCTCGGCACCGCCGGCGGCGCGCTGTCCGAACGGCCACGGCCCGAATATGACGACGTCGTGAGCGCTTGGGACATTTAATTTCAGAGGCGTGCCAGAATTTGTAAGGAAGCACGTTTGACTGTGCTGCTGTCTTATGGCATTAAGGCGGCATGCTCGATCAGTCCAAACCCGTGTACCAGCGCCTGCGCGATGTCATCGCCAACGCCATCCTCGACGGCAGCTTCCGCGACGGCGACATGTTGCCGTCGGTACGCTCGCTCGCGGCCGAGCAGGGCGCCAACCCGCTGACCGTCGCCAAGGCCTATCAGACCTTTCAGGACGAGGGGCTCGTGACGGTAAAGCGCGGGGTCGGGATGTTCGTCGCGCAAGGTGCGACCGAGCGGCTGCGCACGCTGATGCGCGAAGACTTCCTCGCCAATGTCTGGCCCCCGGTCGCGGAGCAGATGCGGCGCATCGGGCTGGACGCGCGGACCTTGCTCGACCTGACCGAGGCCTGAGACGGACGAAACCCGGCTCGGTCGTGGTGACCTTATCGGCTGGAGGGGCTTTGGGGTGGAGAGCTGCCGTTCCCAATCCGTCGCCCCCGCGAAGGCGGGGGCCGCTGGCAACCTTGCGCTAGGCCGATAGCGGCCCCCGCCTTCGCGGGGGCGACGGTTATTGGGCTAGTGTCCGCAAACGGCCGTTAGCCGTCATCCGAACCCTGAAACCCGACTTCGCCCTTACCGTCCGATCTGTCGCGCCTTGTCGCGCAAATCGGCGGCGCCCTGCGCATCGCCCGCTTCGGCCAGCCGGTCGGCATAGAGCCGCATGATCTCCGCATTCAGCGGCTGCAGGCGATAGGCAAGCGCGATCAGCCTCGTCGCCTGCGCGCGATCACCCTTGGCACCCCAGGCCTTCGACAATTCGCGCAGCACGACGACGTCGCGGTTGCCGATGCGGCGGCGGACGCGCTCGAAATGCGCGATCGCCTGATCCCAATGTTCGAGGTCCATCGCCAGATGACCCGCGAGCCGGTCGGCGGCGATGCTCGACGGCTGGCTGTCGCGCAGCGCAAGGATCGCGGCGCCCGACCCGGCGGCATCGCCGGCCCGGAACAGCGCATGCGCCAGCCGCAACGTCGTCCGCTCGCCCGCATCGAGATCGCGCGCCGCGCGATAGGATTGGACCGCAAGCGCGAACTGCCCGCCCGCCATCGCGGCATCGCCGAGCAGGATATGCGCGTCGGCAACCCCGCGGTTGGCATCGCGCAGCCGCGTCGCCCTCTCGATCGCGCGCCCCGCCTGCCCCGCCATGATGTCGGCGCCGATCGCCGGGATCGCCCGCGCCGGATTGAGCGGCTCGGCATCGGCGGCCATCGACAGGAACCCATAGTCGTTATCGGCCGCGAACGGCGCCGCATCGCCGCGCGACAGTGACGCCGCGCGCGCGAGATAGTCGGCCGACTCGCCGCGCCGGCCGAGTTCGGCCGCCACGCGCCCGGCCAGCAGCAGCGACCAGCTGTCGGCATCCTCGCGGTCGACGATCGGGATCAGCGCTTCGGCCGCGCCGTCGGCATCGCCGCCTGCCCAGTCCGACAGCGCGAGGATCCGCCGCGCGGTCATATTGCCCGGCTGTTCGGACAGCAGCCGGTCGGCCCAGGTCGCCGCGACGGCTTCGCCCCCCAGCTCCAGTTCGACGATCGCGCTCAGCAGCATGAAACCGGGGACTTCGTCCATCTGCCCGCGTGTCCGCTGCAACAGGCTGCGCGCCAGACGATAGTTTCCGCCGCGCGCCGCAAGGACCGCCTGCAGATAATAGATGCGCGGATTGCCGGGCGTGAGCGTCGCGGCATGGCGGAGCGCGCCGAGCATGTCGCGATAACGGCCGAGGTCGCCGAGCGTCGCCGCCTGGTCGATCAGCGCGCCGGCGTTGTCGGGATCGGCGGCGAGCGCCGCGTCATACCATTCGAGCGAGGCCGTCAGCCCTTCTTCGGTGCGGATGAGGTTCGCCTTGTAGGCGAGCGCGGCGCCGTTCGCCTTGTCGAGCTCGATCGCATAGTCGATCGCGTCGCGTGCGCCCAATGTGTCGGCATTGGCGTCGCGAAAGCGCGCGACATCGACCCACAGCGCCGAAGAGCGCGGCAGTTCGCGCACCGCGCGGTCATAGGCGTCGCGCGCTGCGCCGAGATCGCCGTCGTCGAGATGGACATTGCCAGCGACCCACGCCGCCTCGCCCATCGCTTCCGGCGCGATCGGTCCGGCGTCGAGCGTCTGGAGCGCCCGCATACCGTCGCCCTGCATGGCAAAGGCGCGCGCCAGCAGCGGGCGGAGCATCGCCTCGTTGCCGCCGGCGTCGATCGCCGCCTTCACCGCCGCTCCGGCCGCCACCCCGTCGCCCAGCCGGAACGCGATGCGCGCCAGTTCGACGCGTTCGGCGATCGCTTCCGGATTGTCGGCAACCGCGTCCTGCAATTCGGCGCGCCGCTGTTCGAGCGCCTGCCGCGTGTCGACCGGGCGCGGTCCACCGCATCCGGCCAGCATCGCCGCGATCAGCAGCGTGCCTGTCCAGAAACGGCCTTGCCTCATTTCAGGCGTGCATCCGATATTGCTTGAGCAGGTCGTAAAGCGTCGGCCGGCTGATCCCGAGCAGCTTGGCGGCCGCCGAAATATTGCCCTCGCTCTGCGTCACGGCGCGGCGGATTGCGACGCGGTCGGCCGCCTCGCGCGCGCTGCGCAGGTTCAGCCACGCCTCGTCGTCGCCGTCCGCCCCGCCCGACATGTCGAGGTCGTCCCGCGTCACCAGCTTGCCGTCGGCCATGATCACCGCACGCTTGATCCGGTTTTCCAGCTCGCGGACATTTCCCGGCCAGCGCGCCTCGTCGATCGCCTGCAACGCATCGGGCGCGAAGCCGCGCACCGCCGGGTTCATCTCCGGCGCATAATGATGGAGGAAATGCCGCGCGAGCAGCACCGCGTCGCCGGGCCGCTCGGCGAGCGCGGGGATCTTCACGACCATTTCGGCGAGCCGGTAATAAAGATCGTCGCGAAAGCTTTGCGCGGCGATCATCGCATCGAGGTCGCGGTGCGTCGCGCAGATGATGCGGGTATCGACGGCAATCGCCTTGCGCCCGCCGATGCGTTCGATCGTCCGTTCCTGCAGGAAGCGCAGCAGCTTGACCTGAAGCGGCAGCGGGATGTCGCCGACCTCGTCGAGGAACAGCGTGCCGCCATGCGCCAGTTCGATCTTGCCTTCGGTCGTCTTGACCGCGCCGGTGAAGGCGCCCTTCTCGTGCCCGAACAGCTCGCTTTCGAGCAGATTCTCGGGGATCGCGGCGCAGTTGATCGCGACGAAGGCGCCATCGCGGCGGCCGCTCGCCTCGTGCAGCCCGCGCGCCAGCAATTCCTTGCCGGTCCCGCTGGCGCCGAGCAGCATGACCGAGACGTCGAGATTGGCGACGCGCTCGATCGTCCGCGCGACCTTCAGCATCTCCGGCGCGCCGGTGATCATCCCGCCGAGGATGCGATTGTCGCTGGCGCCCTGCTCGGCGAGCCGGGCGTTTTCGACCTCGAGTTCGCGGACGTGAAAGGCGCGGCGGACGATCAATCCCAGTTCGTCGATATCGATCGGCTTTTGGTAAAAATCCCACGCGCCGCTCGCGATGGCATTGAGAGCGCTGGCGCGTTCGCCATGCCCCGATACGACGATTACCTTGGTGTCGGGTTTTGCCTCCAGAATCGCCTTCAAAACCCGAAACCCCTCGCGCGTCCCGTCGGGATCGGGCGGCAGGCCGAGGTCGAGCGTCACGACCGCGGGCTCCTCGGCGCGCAGCAGGTCGATCGCGCTGTCATGATCGCCCGCGATCAGCACCCGATAGCCGTCATAGGCCCATTTGAGCTGCGCCTGCAGCCCGGGATCGTCCTCGACGATCAGCAGCGCGGGAAGGTCGGAGCCGGTCTCGCTCATTTCGTCGTCACTTTCACTATAGAATCTGGCGCCATCGGTTCGGGCGACCCCACGTCGCCCCCTGCGCTGCCCTCCGACAGCCATAGCGAGAATTTGCTGCCGCGCCCCGGCTCGCTCGCCACGTCGATCGTCCCGCCCATCGCCTGCGCCAGTTGCAACGCCTCGAAGGCGCCGAGACCGAAACCGGCTTCCTTGGTCGAGACGAAGGGCTTGAACAATTGCTCGCGGACAAAGGCGCGGCTCATCCCGCTGCCCTCGTCGATCACGTCGATGCGCACCCGCCCCTGCTCGTTCGCCGCGACAAGCTGTACCACGCTGTCGGGCGGCGACGCGTCGATCGCGTTGGCGGCGAGTTGCTGGACGATCTGGCGAAGCGAGGCCGCATCGCCCCATGTCGCGAGCCCGGCCTGGCAGCCGACGAACAGCACCCGGCGTGGCCGCAACTCGGCCGCCACCGCCTGAAGCACCGGTTCGACGAGCACCCGCTCCGCCTCCGCCGCGCGGCCGCGCGCGCGCGGCGACAGGCGAACGAGCAGGTCCGACAGGCGGCCAGCCGAAATCTTCAGCGTCTCCACCATGTCGGCGCGGAATTCGGGCTTGTCGGCGTGGCGCTCGGCATTGCGCGCGAGCAGGCCGAGCTGGCTCGCGAGATTCTTGATATCGTGCATGATGAAGGCAAAGCGGCGGTTGAATTCATCGAAGCGCCGCGCTTCAGACAGCGCCTGCTGGCTCTGCGCCTCGGCCAGATAACTTGCCGCCTGCTGCCCCGCGATACGCAGCACGTCGAGATCCTCCCAGTCGAGCGCGCGCGAGATTGCGGGGCGGTGGAGGACGACGACCGCGATCATCCGCTGGAAATGCAGCACCGGCACGATGACCCACGCCCGCGGATCGGCGACCAGCCAGTCGGGGATCGCCAGATCGGCGGCGACGCCCGTCGCGCCGCGGCGCAGCGCGTCGAGTTCGACGATATGCCGCGTTTCCTGCAGCATGAAGGCCGACCGCAGCGACAGCGTCGTCTCGTCCGCCTCTCCCGTCGGCCAGTGCCAATGGTCGGTGACGCGAAACCCGCCGAGCGCGTCGGGGCGCATCAGCAGCGCCGCCGGGCTGCCGGTCAGTTCGGCAAGCGCCTTGGCGACGCGGCGGTGGAGATTGTCGTCGTCGGGGCCCGCCTGCTCGCCCCCGTCGCCGAGCGTCGCGGTGAAGCGCATCCATTCGGTGCGATAATCATAGCGATGCTCGAAAAAATGCTTCGAGATGGTCACCGACAGCCAGGCGCGGGCCCGGCCCGACAGAAACAACAGCCCGCCCGCACCGAGCGCGACGATCAGCGAGATGCCCTGCGCCAGATCGCCATAGTCACCCCCGACGAGCCGCGCGACCGCGCCGGTCAGCCCGATCAGGATCAGATAGGCGGCGGCGCCGAGCAGGACGATCGTCCGCATCGCCGCGGTACGCGACAATTGCATGCGCTCGCGCCCGATATCCATCGCCGCGACGACATAGGCCGGCAAGGTCAGCAGCGCCATCGCCGGGAGCAGCGCGATCAGCGCCGACGCCGGCTTGCCGGTCAGCGCGCCGAGCAACTGGAAATTGAGTTCATAGCCCCACAGCATCGCAAAACCGCCCGCGACCGCCATGACCGGCATGCGCAGCGTCGTGCTCGCGTGGCGAACACCGCCATCGATGATCAGGAGGCCGCCCGATGCGACGATCATCGCCGCAATCCCGAGCGCCGGACCCAGCCACTGTCCCGCCGCGGCGCTGTCGCGCAGATGCGCCGCCGCGCCCATGATCAGGCTGATCAGGCTGATCGTGACGAGCAACCGGACGATCAGGCGCAGCGGCCGCGACATCGGTGCCGCGGGCGACCAGAAGGTTGCGGCGAGCCAGCCGAGCATCACCGCGTTGCGCAGCGACTGCGCGACGAGCGCCTCGGACGACCCGGAATCGAAGACATAGAGCGCGGCGCACCACAGTCCGGTCGCGGCGGCGGCGGCAATCAGCCAGCGCGGTGCGGGCACCAGCACCGCCATACGCGCCCGCGGCCGCGCCAGCAGCCACAGGGTGACCCCGACGAAGCCGAGCAGCGCCAGTCCCGACAGGATGTGCGAGGCGCCCCCCAGCACCATCGTCAGCGCGCCCCCTCCGGCCACAGCACGACACGGACGGTCTGCAGCAGGATCAACAGGTCGAGGAAGGGGGAATAATTCTTGGCGTAATAGAGATCATATTCGAGCTTCACCCGCGCATCCTCGACCGACGCGCCATAGGGGTAATTGATCTGCGCCCAGCCGGTCAGGCCGGGCTTCACCATGTGCCGTTCGGCATAATAGGGTAGTTGCTGTTCGAGTTCCTCGACGAAACTCGGGCGTTCGGGGCGCGGGCCGACAAAGCTCATGTCGCCCTTCAGCACGCACCAGAGCTGCGGCAGCTCGTCGATCCGCAGCTTACGGATGATGTTGCCGACGCGGGTGATGCGCGGGTCGTTCTCGCTGGCCCACACCGCCTTGCCCGCGGCTTCGGCGTCGGTCCGCATCGACCGGATTTTCAGGATGTCATAGGGCTCGCCGAACATGCCGACGCGCGACTGGCGATAGAAGACCGGTCCCTTGCTGTCGAGTTTCACCGCGATCGCGGCGATCAGCATCAGCGGCAGGCCGATGACCAGTACGAGCAGGCTGGCGAGGATGTCGAACACGCGCTTGCCCGCCTTCGAAATCCGCTGCCCCGCCGAAAAGCCGTCCGAAAAGATCAGCCCGCTGGGGTTGGTCGTCGCAAGGTCGACGCGTCCCGTTTCACGCTCGATGAAACTCGCGATATCGTTGACATGGACCCCCGTCGTCTTGACGCGCAGCAGGTCGGCCAGCGGCAAGGCGTTGCGCCGTTCCTCGAGCGCCAGCACGACCTCGCCGGCGCCGAGCGCGACGACATGATCGGACAGGTTGGCGATCTTCTCGCGCGGCACCGCGCGCGTCATCGTCCTTTCGACATCGGCCATCGCGACGAAGCCGGCGATCGTCAGCCCGCTTCCCGGCTGGTCGGCCAGCGCCTGCAACCGCGCCGCGCGCGGCCCGGCGCCGAGCACGAGGACGCGGCGGCGAAACGCCTCGGGCGCCGCGGTCTGGGTCAAGGCAAGCCGGATCAGCAACAGGGCGGCGATCGCGATTACCATCGCGTAGAGGCTGTTGGCGCGCCACAGCGTCGCCGTCGGCAACAGGAACCCCACCACCGCGAGGAAAATGACGCCCAGCGATACGGCGACGAGCAGCCGCGCGGTCGCGAAACGCATCGAACGCAGCGCCTCGGTCCCGTACATGCCGGTCGCCATCATCGCGAGCGAATTGGCGATCGCGAAGGTCGCAACGGGAAGCAGGCGGTCGCCGAACGTCCCCGCGTCGAAATCGGCCTGGTGCGCGTAAATGTGCCACGCCCCCTCGGCCGACAGGAGCAGCGCGAGGAAATCGACCAGCGCCAGCCAGACGACCGCATGGGGGACATAATGTTTGAACAAACGGAACATGCAGCACTGCGCCCTTTCGGGCTGCGACCCTAAGCGACAGGCGTGAAGTGTCGGTTAATTTTACACATGTTTATGCCGGGTCGGGATGGGCTGTAAACCGAAAGTTGGGATGGGTGGTTTCGGCCGGTAGTGGCCAAACAATCGTCGCCCCCGCGAAGGCGGGGGCCGCTATCGGCCTTGCTCAATGCTGCCAGCGGCCCCCGCCTTCGCGGGGGCGACGAATATGGAACGGCAGTTCACCACCCCAAAGCGGACATTCGCCTCACCCTCCCCGGCATCCCGATGGACAGCAGCCCGGGAGCGAGCCTAAAAGCCCGCCATGACCGCACCCGCTACGCCCGCCGCCGCCCCCGACAAGATTCGCGTCGCCGCCGTTCAATACAGGTTGCACGGCATTTCAGCGCCCGACGAACTCGAACGGCAGGTCGAATATTTCACCGCCTCGGCATCGGATTACGGGTGCGATTTCATCACCTTCCCCGAGCTGTTTCCGATGCAGTTGCTCTCGCCCGCGCGCCTGTCCGCCGCCGCGGCGATGGACGCGATCGACGCGCTGACCCCGCGCTTCAACGCCTTTATGGCCGGTCTTGCGCAGCAATATCGGATCAACATCATCGGCGGCTCGCATCCGGTGCGGATCGCCAGCGGTGCGATGCGCAACCGCGGCCATATCTTCCTGCGCGACGGCACCACGCACCATCGCGACAAGATCCATCCCACCCCCTCCGAGCGCGAGACATGGGGGATCGAGGGCGGCACTACGTGCGATGCCGACGTCATCGAGACCGATTGCGGGCCGGTCGGCCTGATGATCTGTTACGACAGCGAATTTCCCGAACTCGCGCGCCGCCTCGTCGATCAGGGCGCGACGGTGCTGTTCGTCCCCTATTGCACCGACGACCGCCGCGGCCATTTGCGCGTCCGCTATTGCTGCGCGGCGCGCGCGGTCGAAAATCAATGCTATGTCGTGACCGCAGGGGTTACCGGCAACCTGCCGAACGTCTTCAACATGGACATCCACCACGCCGAAAGCGCGATCCTGACGCCGTCGGATTTCCCCTTCGCCCGCGACGGCATCGCGGCCGAAGTCACACCGAACAGCGAAGGCATGGCGGTCGCCGACCTCTCGCTCGCCGACCTGCGCAAGGCTCGCGAAGGCGGCGCGGTCCGCAATCTCGCCGACCGGCGGCTCGATCTCTACAAGGTCGAATGGCTCGATTGAGCGCCGTCCCTACACTCCCGTCATCCCGGGCTTGACCCGGGACCCGCCTCTCTTGGCACGCTCGAAAGACAAGGCAGGCCCGGGGTCAAGCCCGGGGTGACGAAGAAGGACAGGGCCGCTTCCGGCCGAACCCCCCATTTCTTCCGCCCGCACAATTCACTCCGGCTCCCCCCTTGCGCAGCTTTCCGTTTACGTTAAGGTCAGTTGCAATTGGCAACCGGAGAGTGATTCATGGCCCTTCCCCCGATTTTCGACCGTCTGCGCCTGCCCGTCATCGGTTCGCCCTTGTTTATCGTTTCGGGCCCCGATCTGGTGATTGCGCAGTGCAAGGCGGGAATCGTCGGCAGCTTTCCGGCGCTTAACGCGCGCCCGCAGACGTTGCTCGACGAGTGGCTGCACCGGATCACCGAGGAACTGGCGGCGTGGGACCGCGACAATCCCGATCGCCTGTCGGCGCCCTTCGCGGTCAACCAGATCGTCCACAAGTCGAACGACCGCCTCGAACAGGACATCGCGACCTGCGAAAAGTGGAAGGTGCCGATCACCATCACCTCGCTCGGCGCGCGCGAGGAGCTCAATCAGGCCGTCCACAACTGGGGCGGCATCACGCTGCATGACGTCATCGACGACCGCTTCGCGCGCAAGGCGGTCGAAAAGGGCGCCGACGGGCTGATTCCGGTCGCGGCGGGCGCCGGCGGACATGCCGGCCGCCAGTCGCCGTTCGCGCTCGTGCAGGAAATCCGCGAATGGTTCGACGGCCCGGTCGCGCTGTCGGGCGCGATCGGCCATGGCCGCTCGATCCTCGCCGCGCAGGCGTGCGGCGCCGACCTCGCCTATATCGGCAGCGCCTTCATCGCGACGGCCGAGGCGAATGCCGAGGACGGATACAAGAACGGCATCGTCGAGGGGCGCGCCGCCGACATCGTCTATTCGAACCTCTTCACCGGGGTGCACGGCAATTATCTCCGCCAGTCGATCGTCGCCGCGGGCATGGACCCCGAAAATCTTCCCGAAGGCGATTTGAAGACGATGAACTTCGGTTCGGGCGGCAACACCAAGGTCAAGGCGTGGAAGGATATCTGGGGTTCGGGCCAGGGTATCGGCCCGGTCAGCGCTGTCCGCCCGGTGGCCGAATTTGTCGCCGAACTCGAAGCGCAATATGCCGCCGCACGGCGCGAGTTGGCGGCGAAGGTTCGTCTCTGACAAAGATGATGCAGATTGAGCGCACGAGACGCTATTCGCCGTATCCTGCCGATATGGCGTGACCATCGCCGCGCGGCGCGATAGGCTTGCGGCATGACCCTCATGATCCAGCCCGTCATCCTCTGCGGTGGCGCGGGCACCCGCCTGTGGCCCGAATCGCGTGGCACGCGTGCAAAGCAATTCCTGCTGCTGCACGGCCAGCGCAGCCTGTTCCGCCAGACCGTCGAGCGCACCCCCGCCGGCCCCGATTTCCTGCCGCCTATCGTGCTGTGCGGTGACGGCCATGTCGCGATGGTCCGCGAACAGATGGACGATCGCGAGGAGATGCTGCTCGTCGAACCGATGCCGCGCAACACCGCCGCCGCCATCGCGCTCGCCGTCGCGCAGGCCGATGCCGATACGCTGCTGCTCGTGATGCCGAGCGACCATGTGATTACCGACGTCGCGGCGTTTCACGCCGCCATCGGCAAGGGTGTGCGGCTCGCACAACGGGACTGGCTCGTCACCTTCGGCATCACGCCCGATCGCCCCGAAACCGGCTTCGGCTATATCGCCGCCGGAGCAGCGCTTGGCGAAGATGGCTTCGCAGTCGACCGGTTCGTCGAAAAGCCACCGCTCGCCGATGCCGAGGCGATGCTGGCGGCGGGCGGATATAGCTGGAACGCCGGCATTTTCCTGTTCCGCGCCGGCCGGATGCGCGACGCGATGCTGACCCATTGCCGCCCGATCTTCGAAGCGGCGGACAAGGCGCTCGCGGCGGGGATGCGCGATGGCGACGCCGTCTATGCCGACGCCATCGAATTCGCCAGGGCGCCGTCCGACTCGATCGACTATGCCGTGATGGAAAAGGACGATCGCGTCGCCGTCGTCCCTGCGGCGATGGGCTGGTCCGATCTTGGCAACTGGCACACGATCCACGCGCTCGCCGAAAAGGACGGCGCCGACAATGCCGTCACCGGCGACGCCTTTCTGCACGAAAGCCGCGGCAATCTGGTCCGCGCCGGCGACAAGCGCGTGTCGATCCTCGGCATGAACGATATCGCGGTGATCGTCGACGGCGACGACATCCTGGTCATCCCGCTCGAACGGTCACAAGAGGTGCGCGCCGCGGCGAAGGCGCGCGAATAGAGCGCCGCGACATCAAGCGCTTGCGCCAGCGGCGTCTTGCTATAACAGTACACCTATGAGGCGCGGGCCGAGGGCCCCGCCAAGCTCGATTCCGGGAGATCCAACATGCTCGAACGTCGTACCCTGCTGGCCGCCGCGGCGGCCTCCTCGCTGCTCGCGGCCATGCGCTCGCCCGCGCAGGCGGCGCTCGCGGCGCCCGACGGCGAGGGCGCAAAGCTCACCGCGCTCTACGAGCGCATCTATAATATGCTCGTCGACCAGGACCCCGAATTCGCGACCGCGCTCGGGCTCGACAAGGGCGAGCGTGCTGCGGCGAAATCGAAGCTCGCCGACCGCTCGCCCGCCGGGATCAAGCGCGGGCAGGATCTCTACCGCCTTGGCCTCAAGGAACTGCAGGCGATCGACGCGTCGAAGCTGTCGGGGATGGACCTCGTCAACTACGACACCTTCCGCGGCCCGTGGGAAGATTATGTCAAGGCTTACGACAGCTTCTCCTACGGTCTTCATAGCTGGCCCGAACCGCATCCGGTGACCCAGCTCAGCGGCACCTATCGCTCGATCCCCGACTTCCTCGTCAACCAGCACAGCATCGCGAACGCCGCCGATGCCGAGGCCTATCTGGCGCGCTGCATCGATTTCGCGGCGCAGCTCGACAATGAGACGGGGCGGATCAAGGACGACCATGCCGCGGGCATCATTCCGCCCGATTTCGTGATCGACCGCACGCTGAACCTGTTCGAGAGCATCATGGCGCCCGCCCCCGACGCCAATGTGCTAACGAAGAATATCAAGGCGAAGACGGCCGAAATCCCCGGCGAATGGGCCAGCCGCTGCGCCGCGATCATCAAGGACAAAATCTATCCGGCGATGCAGCGGCAGGCCGGCGAACTGCGCGCGGTTCGCCCGCGCGCGACGCACGACGCCGGGGTCTGGCGCCTGCCCAAGGGCGACGAATATTATGCCTATGCGCTGCGCTATGCGACGACCACGGGCATGTCGGCCGAGGAGGTGCACAAGCTGGGGCTCGACCGCATGGCCGAGTTGTCGGCGCGCGCCGACGCGATCTTCAAGGAACAGGGGATGAGCAAGGGCAGCGTCGCCGAACGGATGCGCGCGCTCGGCAAGGATCCGCGCTTCATCTATCCGAACACCGACGCCGGCAAGGCCGACCTGATCGCCAAGCTCAACGAGCAGATCCAGGAAATGCAGCGCCGCCTGCCCGAAGCCTTCGGCCGCCTGCCGAAAGCCAAATGCGATATCCGCCGCGTGCCGCCGGAGATCGAGGCAGGCGCACCGGGCGGCTATTACCAGATCCCCGCGCTCGACGGCTCGCGCCCCGGTGCTTATTATATCAACCTGCGCGATACCGCCGAAAATCCGTCGTGGACGCTGCCGACGCTGACCTATCACGAAGCGACGCCCGGCCATCACCACCAGATCGCGCTCGCACAGGAAGCCGAAGGCATCCCGAGCCTCCGCCGCCTCCCCGCTTACTCGGTCTATACCGAAGGCTGGGGGCTTTATGCCGAACAGCTCGCCGACGAGATGGGCGTCTATGCCAGCGATCCGTGGGGCCGCCTCGGCTATCTGCAAAGCTATATGTTCCGGGCCGCGCGCCTCGTCGTCGACACCGGGCTCCACCATTATCGCTGGAGCCGCGAGAAGGCGATCCAATATTATAACGAGGCGCTCGGCACCCCCGAGGGATCGAACGTCACCGAGATCGAACGCTATTGCGTCTGGCCGGGCCAGGCGACGAGCTACATGGTCGGCCAGACGAGTTGGGTCCGCATCCGCGAAGCGGCGAAGGCGGCGCTCGGCGACAAATTCGACCTCCGCGGCTTCCACGATACCGCGCTGTCGGCGGGCGCGATGCCGATCGAGGTGCTCGAATCGGTGATCGAACGGTGGACGGCGGGACTCAAGGCGTAAGGACGGCCGCCGATCCTCCCTGCCGCACCACGGCAGGGAGGACCCGCATGTTCAAGATATTTGCTTATGCTGTGTTGGCCCTGTAATACGGGGCGGTAGATGCTGTTTTTTCGCCGCCCCGCCACCCCCCAGCCCGAGCCCGTTCCGGCGGGTCTCCCGCCCTTTGCGGATGCCGCGCAGCCTGCGCCCGCGGCGCCGCTGTCACCGCGCCGCAAGTGGCTGCGCCGCATCTCGCGCGGCTTTGCGATCTTTTCGATCCTCTTCATCCTGCTCGTCGGCTGGCTCGCGATCACCGCGCCGCTGTCGAAATCGCTCGAACCGATCGCGCCGCCGCAGATCACCCTGCTCGCCTCCGACGGCACGCCGATCGCGCGCATGGGCGCGGTTGTCGACACGCCGGTCAAGGCCGCCGCGCTGCCGAAACATGTCACGGGCGCTTTCCTCGCGATCGAGGACCGGCGCTTCTACACCCATTGGGGGGTCGATCCGCGCAGCATCGCGCGCGCGGTGTGGAGCAACGTCACCGGCGGCCGCACGCAGGGCGGCAGCACGATCACCCAGCAACTCGCCAAATTCACCTTCCTGACCCCGAAACGCACGCTGGGACGCAAGGCGCGCGAAGCTCTGATCGCCTTCTGGCTCGAAGCCTGGCTGAGCAAGGACGAGATTCTCGAACGCTATCTTTCCAACGCCTATTTCGGCGACAACACCTATGGCCTGCGCGCCGCGTCGATGCATTATTTCCACCGTCAGCCCGAAAAACTCACCCCGGCGCAAGCGGCGATGCTCGCGGGGCTGGTGCAGGCTCCGTCGCGCCTCGCGCCGACGCGCAACCCCGATCTCGCCAAAAAGCGCATGCTCCTCGTCGTCGATGCGATGGTCGACACCGGCTATCTGACCGCCGGCGAGGCAAAGGCGATCCGTCCGCCGCGCCTCGACGTCCGCACGAAGGGCGCGCTACCGACGGGGACCTATTTCGCCGACTGGGCCCTGCCCGAGGCACGCAAGCTCAGCGACGTCGGCTATGCGCGCCAGACGATCCGCACCACGCTCGATTCGCGGCTGCAGGCGGCCGCCCGCCGCGCGATCAACGGCGCCAGCCTCGGCAAGGCGCAGGTCGCGCTCGTCGCGATGCGCCCGAATGGCGAGGTCGTCGCGATGGTGGGCGGACGCGATTACGCCGACTCCCCGTTCAACCGGGTGACGCAGGCGCGGCGCCAGCCGGGATCGACCTTCAAGCTGTTCGTCTATCTCGCCGCGCTCCGCGCCGGCTGGGAACCCGGCGATACGATCGCCAACGGCCCGATCGAAACCGGCTCCTACCGTCCGAAAAATGCCGGCGACGCCTATTCGAAGACGATCACGCTCGAGGATGCCTTTGCCTCGTCGAGCAACGTCGCCGCGGTCCGCCTGTTGCGCGAGGTCGGCGACGACAAGGTGATCGACATGGCGCGCGACCTTGGCGTCACCGCGCCGCTCGCCAGCGGCGATCCCAGCCTTGCGCTCGGCACGTCGAGCATGACCTTGCTCGAACTCACCGCGGCCTATGCCGGGGTGGCAGCGAACGCCTACCCCGTCGCCCCGCATGCGTTCAAGGCCGAGGAGCCGGGCTGGTTCGAGCGCTTTTTCTCCGGCCCCGACAGTTTCCGCTCGGGCGTGCATGACGATATAGAACAGATGCTCCGCGCTGCGGTCAATCGCGGCACCGGCCGCGCGGCGCGACTGCCGCAGGCCAATTTCGGCAAGACGGGAACCAGCCAGGACAATCGCGACGCGCTGTTCGTCGGCTATGCGAACGGCCTTGTCGTCGGCGTGTGGGTCGGCAACGACGATAATTCGCCGCTGAAGGGCGTATCGGGCGGCGGCGTGCCCGCGCGCATCTGGCGCAGCTTCATGACCGACGCCAGCGGCGCGAAGCAGCGTTCCGCTCCTGCGGCGAAAAACCCCGCCGGCCCGGTCGAACCGCTCGACATACCCGACATCGGTGCCATTCCGGTCGGCGAGACGACACGCGTCGGCGTACAGGACGGCAATGCAGTGGTCTCGACCGAAATCGGCGGCACGCGGATCGACCTGAAACTGCCGCTGGGCGGAAACCGCCCGGCCGAAACACCGCCGCCCGCGCCGACGCCGCCGCCTCAGCCGGCGCAACGCGAATAGGTGGCACTCGTAGTCGGGGGAACGGAGCTGTCGGCTTTGGGGTGGGGAGCGGACAAACAGGTTTTGCCGGGAGGATCAAATCGGGGGTAGTTAGTCCCATGCCTCTAAGGGTTCATCGAATACCCGCACGTTGTATTTGACCCGAAGGGCGTCGATGACTTGCTGAACATGTGGGCCGGCGGTGCAGGATTTCACCTGATGTGTCATCGACGTGAAGGTATCGATCGCCACCTTGTCAGCGCCATCCATGATCCAAATCCATGAATCTCCCTGGAGTCCTGCTTCCACGCTGGAGAAACAGCCCTTCAGAGTTTTCACCAAGTCTGCATGCGTATCCGCATAGTTTTCATGACCAGCCAATTCCGCGAAAATCATTTTTCCCACGACCTTGTGCCCTTCAAAAGTTCTGCAATGGGTCGGTTGCTGCATTTCCGTCCGATTCAAGGCGATTGCCCGAAATGGGGAGCCTCTATGCCTTCATACCATCCAGAATCGATTGCGCTTCGGCGCGGATTTGGCCCATTTCAGAGGATGCTAAAATCGCCTCGACATCCCCCGACGTTTTATCGACAAGATCACAAAACCTCTCTCCCAGAGCCATGATCCGTGCGTCCCAAGGCCCGAACACCGGTCGTCTAGCTTTGACATTTAGCGACAGGTTACTGCCGAAGAGCATCGAATGGCATAGCTCTTCCGGCACGCACATGACGCTCTGATCACGTCCCATCCAGTAATAGTCTTGGAAGTCCTTGTCGCTCAGCTCTTGAAGAGCCTCTAGCACTGCTTCTTTGTTCGGTTTGAACATGTCGGGCTTGCCTTGCTGCGATAGTTGCCAGTGGCTCTTTGGCCAAAAGGTCGAATGTCCACAATCGACCGAAACCGGCTAAGCCTTACACCGGTCGCTTCCCGCCGCTACGCGGTCGTCGCCCTTCGCTCGTCGAGCCGCACCACATGAACGCGATTCCGGCCTTCGGCCTTGGCCTGGTAGAGTGCCCGGTCGCACTGTTTGAGTAGCTCGACAGGGCCGACATCGGCGAGTTCGGGCGCAACGACGCTCCCGCAACTGATCGTCAGCATCGGGCCGACCGGCGACCCCCGGTGGGCGATCTGCCGTTTCGCGAGTTCCGCGATGATATGGTCGAGGATCGGTTCGGGCTCGTCGACGCCGGGCAGCATCAACAGATATTCGTCGCCGCCATAGCGCACCGCGAGATCATAGGGGCGCCGCGCCACCGACTGCAATATTTCGGCCACCGCCTTCAGCGCCTCGTCGCCGCGCACATGTCCCTCGGCATCGTTGTACAGTTTGAAATGATCGACATCGATCATCGCGAGCGTCAGCGGCTCGCCGGTTCGCGTCGCGTGAAAACAGGCCTTCGCCAGTTCTTCGTCGAGCCGCCGCCGGTTTGCGAGGCCGGTCAGCGGATCTTCGCGCGTCTGCTGTTCGAGCCGCGCCGTCGCATGCTGCACGTCGGTGACGTCGACGACGAAGCCGACCGCCCGCACTGGCAAGCCATCGTCGTCCGCGACGACCGAAGCGGTCGAACGGATCCAGCGTATCTCCCCGTCGGGCCGGACGATGCGGAAGACGATGCCGTAATTGTCTGCGTTGTCGGCGATCCTGCTCGCCGCCTGATGGACTTCGGTCGCGCGGTCGGCGTCGTCGGGATGGATGAAGCCGCGGAATTCGGCAATCGACCGGATCGGGCGCGCGGGGTCGCGGCCCATGATATGATACCATTGCGGGTCGCACTGCATCGCGTCGCGGGCGATATCATAGTCCCAGATGCCCAGCCCGCCGACCGCCGCCGCGATCGCCAGCCGCTCGTGCGCCGCACGCAGGTCGGCGGTGCGATCGTCGGTGCTCTCGGCCTCGGCCACGTCCAGCGCGACACCGAGGAACAGCTTGCGGCCGTCGACGACCTGACAGGTCAGCCGGACCTCGACCGGAAAGCGCGATCCGTCCTTGTGGACCGCGACGTCGCGATAGCTCATCGACAGCCCGGCGCGCGCCGCCTGCCAGGTCGCCAGATTGGCTTCCTTCGCCTCGCCGCCCGAAATATCGAGGATCGACATGCCCAGCAGTTCGTCGCGGGTGTAGCCGAGGTCGGTGCAGCAACGCTCGCTGAGATCGAGCAGGCGCCCGGTTTCGTCATGGACAAAAAAGCCGTCGGGCACGCCTTCCAACAGGGTTCGAAAGCCTTCGGCGCTGATCATGTTCAATGTCGGACCTCATGCATCGTCTGTCGGCCTATCGTGCCAGCTTTCAATCCGCTTCGCTAGGGTGTGCGACAAGGTTCGTCCAAATTGCCCGCTATTCCAGCGCCCTGCGCGGCATCGCTAGTCCGCGGCGAAATCGAACGCGCTGACCCCGCGCTCGCCTTCGCGGAAGCGCAGCGGCCGGCCGAGCGGCGGCATCGAACGCTGGACGCAGCCGTTGCGCGTGCAGCGGCGGCAACCAAGACCGATCGGCGTGGCAGGCGACCGCATCAGGTCGATCCCGCGCGCAGCGATCAGCGGCGCGGCGACCTTCGCGTCGACGCCGACACACACCGCAAAGCGCGCGGGCGTGCCGCTGCCGGTCGCGCCGGGCGCCGCGACCGAGCGCGACTGGGTGAACCAGCGCGACCCGTCCTCCAGCTCGACAAGGTCGGCGACGACCTCCCCCGGTCGCGCGAACGCGTCGTGTACGCCCCACAGCGGACACCGCGCGTCGCCATCGACCAGCGGCGACTGGCTGGCCCCGGCATAGCGCTTGCTCCCCTGCCCGGCGCGATCGATGCGCAACATGAAGAAGGGCAGCCCGCGGGCGCCGACGCGCTGGAGCGTGGTCAGCCGGTGGGCCACCTGCTCGAAACCCGCGCCGAAACGCCGCTGGAGCAGCAGCAGGTCGTAACCGGTCGCGTCGCATGCGCGGAGGAACCGGCCGTAGGGCATCATCAGCGCCGCGGCGAAATATTGGATCAGGTGGCGCTCGAACAACCGCGCCGCCGCGTTTTCGGCAAATTCGGCGCCGGCGACGAGCGCATCGATCTCGTCCTTCGCCTCGATCTGGGCGAGCGTCGCCGCGGCCTGGAAGGTGCGCGAAGCCGGACGCAGCAGTTCGTTCAGCATCAACTGCCGCGCGTGCCAGTCGAGCCAGCGGAGGCGGTCGGGCATCACGTCGCTCGGCAGGATACGGATGCCGAGCTGATGGCGCGTGCGCAAACGCTCCGAAATCGTCCCGTACAGGTCGCCGCCCGCGAGGCGCAGTTCGTCCGCCAGTTCCTCGGCGCGCGCGTCGAGATCGGGGAAATGGTTGCGCCATTTCTCGATCGCGCGGCGCACCGCGGCAACTTCGGGCGCATCGCCTTGCGCTTCGGCGCGGCCCTCGGGTGCGGCATCGAACAGCCGCGCAAAGGCCGCGGCGGTCGCGGGGGTGCTTTGCAGCCATTCCTCGACCTCCTGCGCCCCGATACCGAGATCGGCGAAGCGCGGATCGGCAAGCCGCCGCCGTAGTCCGGCGATGCCCCCAGGCAGGTCCTCGGCGCCGAGCTTTGCGGCATCGAAACCGAAGCGTTCGGCGAGTTTGACGATCACCGTGGCGGAAAGCGGCCGCTGGCCATGCTCGATCAGGTTGAGGTAGCTCGGCGAAATGGCGAGCGCCTCGGCCATCGCCGCCTGCGTCATCCCCGCCTCGCGGCGCACCTTGCGCACCGCCGGCCCCGCAAACACTCGCCGCTCCGCCATATTTGTAACTTTCTTTACTAATTTACACGCATTTTTACACCTAAATGCCATATTTCACAAATATTATTGACAAAGCTTTTCACTTTGTGCGGCACTTTCGCCACCTTCCACCCATCACCTCCGCACAAGGATCAAGACGATGGGTTATCAGGAAGACATGGCGCAGGCTGGCCGCCTCATCCGCGATTACGACGGCACGTGGGATGGCATAAGCGGCGAAAGCGTCGCCCGCATGCGCGCCCAGAACAAGTTCCGCACCGGCATCGACATCGCGCGCTATACCGCGCGGATCATGCGCGCCGACATGGCCGCCTATGACGCCGATCCCGCGAACTACACCCAGTCGCTCGGCTGCTGGCACGGCTTCATCGCGCAGCAGAAGATGATCTCGATCAAGAAGCATTTCGGCACCGTCAAGGGCCGCTACATCTATCTCTCGGGCTGGATGATCGCCGCGCTGCGCAGCGAATTCGGTCCGCTGCCCGACCAGTCGATGCACGAAAAGACCAGCGTCCCGGCGCTGATCGAGGAAATCTACACCTTCCTGCGCCAGGCCGACGCCCGCGAACTCGGCATGCTGTTCCGCGACCTCGACGCCGCGCGCGCCGAGGGCGACGAGCTCAAGGCCAAGCAGGTCCAGGCCGCGATCGACAATCATGAAACGCACGTCGTGCCGATCATCGCCGATATCGACGCGGGCTTCGGCAACGCCGAGGCGACCTATCTGCTCGCCAAGAAGATGATCGAAGCCGGCGCCTGCGCGCTCCAGATCGAAAATCAGGTCTCGGACGAAAAGCAGTGCGGCCACCAGGACGGCAAGGTCACCGTGCCGCACGAGGACTTCATCGCGAAAATCCGCGCCTGCCGCTACGCCTTCATGGAACTCGGCGTCGAGGATGGCATCATCGTGACGCGCACCGACAGCCTCGGCGCGGGCCTGACCAAGCAGATCGCCTTCTCGAAAGAAGCCGGCGACCTTGGCGACCAGTATAACAGCTTCCTCGATTGCGAAGAGGTCGAAGGCGCGGGCAACCCCGGCGACGTGCTGATCAACCGCGACGGCAAGCTGGTGCGCCCGAAGCGTCTTCCGTCGAACCTCTATCAGTTCCGTTCGGGAACCGGCGAGGACCGCTGCGTGATGGATTGCATCGCCAGCCTGCAAAATGGGGCCGACCTGCTGTGGATCGAAACCGAAAAGCCGCATATCGAACAGATTGCCGGCATGGTCGACCGTATCCGCGAAGTCGTCCCCAATGCGAAGCTCGCCTACAACAACTCGCCGAGCTTCAACTGGACGCTTAACTTCCGCCAGCAGGTGTTCGACGCGTGGAGCGCCGAGGGCAAGGACGTCAGCGCCTATGACCGCGCCAAGCTGATGAGCGCCGATTATGACGCGACGCCGCTGGGCGAAGAGGCCGACAATCGCATCCGCACCTTCCAGCGCGACGCGGCGAAGCGGGCAGGTATCTTCCACCACCTGATCACGCTGCCGACCTATCACACCGCGGCGCTCAGCACCGACAATCTCGCCAAGCAATATTTCGGCGACGAAGCGATGCTCGGCTACGTCAAGGGCGTCCAGCGCGCCGAAATCCGCCAGGGCATCGCCTGCGTGAAGCACCAGAATATGTCGGGCAGCGACATCGGCGACGACCACAAGGAATATTTCGCCGGCGAAGCAGCCCTCAAGGCTGCGGGCAAGGACAATACGATGAACCAGTTCGCCGCCTGATCCCGAATTGGCGCGGGGCGTTATGGCCCCGCGCCTCCCGAGCTTTCCTGGGGAGGAAAGCCTGTCCGTCGGAAGCCTCCGGGCCTCCGGCGGACATTTTTTGGTGCGCCGCAGACGAATTCGTAAAGAAACTTGTCGGTTTGGCCCTTGTCAGAACGCGGGGCTTGTGAAATTATGTTGCAATGCACAACGAATTTATCCCGGCGGCGGCCTGCGCATGAGCGATACCCGCCTCAAGATGATGGAAGCCATCGCGCGGCGGCGAAAGGTCACCGCCCAATATAATGGCAACCAGATGCTGCTTGCCCCGCACCTGATGTTCGAGCGGCGGGGCGACCTGTTCGTCAGCGCCCTCAACCTCAGCAAGAACTGGCGTTCAGCCGACGACTGGCGCCTCGGCTATTTCAAGCTCGACGGTCTTGCCGCGACCGAGGTACAGGAAGAGGGTTTCGACCCGCTCCCGACCTATGAGGCGGTGCCGCCGCACGAAGAGGATACGCTGGTTCTCGCGATCTGAGGGGCGGACACGCGAACGCCCGCCCCTCTTTTCGGACGCGGCCGCTACATCGGCAGCGCCGCCTTCCCTTCTTCGCGCGTCTTGACCAGCGACCAGATCACCCCGCCCGCGATCAGCGCCACGGTGACGCCAAGGCTGACCAGCGGCGGGAATTTGTCGCCGCCCAGCACGAAGTCGGCGACGAATATCTTCGATCCGATAAAGACGAGCACCAGCGCGAGCGCATATTTGAGATAGTGGAAGCGGTGCACCATCGCCGCGAGCGCAAAATAAAGCGCGCGCAGGCCAAGAATCGCCATGATGTTCGAGGTGTAGACGATGAAGGTGTCGGTGGTGATCGCGAAGATCGCCGGCACGCTGTCGACCGCGAACACGAGGTCGGCGAGGTTGATCACCACGAGCGCGAGGAAGAGCGGCGTCGCCGCGAGAACCAGCTTGCCCGTCTTCGTATCGGGCACCCGCACGAAGAATTTCTCGCCATGCAATTCGTTCGTGATCGGGATGTGGCGTGACAGCCATTTGACGACGGGATTGCCCGCAACGTCCATCGGCTTTTCGCCCGCGAACAGCATCTTCACGCCGGTGAAGACGAGGAAGGCGGCAAAGACATAGAGCAGCCAGCCATATTCGGTCACCAGCGCGGCGCCGCCCGCGATCATGATCCCGCGCAGCACGATCACCGCGACGATGCCCCAGAGGAGCGCGCGATACTGATAGCGCGGCGGGATGGCGAAGGTCGCGAAGATCAGCGAGATGACAAAGATATTGTCGATCGACAGCGCCTTCTCGATGAAGAAGCCGGTGAAATATTGGAGGCCCGCCTCGCCGCCCTTCGCGGCCCAGATCCAGCCGCCGAATGCCAGCGCGATGCCGATATAGAGGGTGGAGAGCTTCAAGCTCTCCTTGATGCACATTTCCTTGTTTTCCTTGTTCAATATGCCAAGGTCAAAGGCGGTCAGCGCGACCACGAGCGTGATGAAGGCGAGCCAGAACCAGGCCGGGGTACCCAGCCAGTCGGCGAAAAGAAAATCCATGATGACGATCCCTGGAACGCGCCGATCGCGCCGCCTTTTCAGGCAGCGCGTCCGGACAGCGGCTATATCGGCTTAAAAGGCGAGCGCGGGCCGCGGAGACAACGCCGCGAGGCGGCGCTTCACCGCAAGCTTGAGCGTCTTGAGCCGGAGCAGGCGGAACGGGTCGGCACCGCGCCGGCGCGACTCGCTGCGCTCGGCATCGTCGAGCTGGCGATGCAGGACGGTCAAGCGGTAGAGGTTGGGATTATATGTCACGAAAAGGGCCTCCTGATTGAAAATCAAGCAGGTGACGCCGATGCAAGGACCCCGGTTCAGGGGGGAGGAGGGCCGCAGAGCATCGGTGTCACCCGATGCGGTCCGACATCACGTGGCGGGAAAACTCCCGCCGACGCCAGAGGGGCCCGGCCCGCACAATTGTTATGTAGGAAGTCGATGCGGCGCTTGCAAGTCCCCGGCACGCGCGGCACCTTCGCGCCGGACTCGCTACAAGGAATATATCGCCATGTCCGTCCTTATCGACCGCGACGGTCCGGTCCTGATCGTCACGATCGATCGCCCCCAAAAGCGCAATGCCGTCGATCCGGATACCGCTAGCGCGCTTCGCGAAGCCTTCGCCGCCTTTGCCGATGACGAAACGGCGCGCCTCGCGATCCTGACCGGCAGCGGCGGCCATTTCTGCGCAGGGTTCGACCTCGGCGCCGTCGGCACGTCGCGTTACGATCCCGAAGGCCCTGGTCCGATGGGCCCGACACGGATGCTGCTCGAAAAGCCCGTCATCGCCGCGGTCGAGGGGCACGCCGTCGCCGGCGGGCTCGAACTCGCGCTGTGGTGCGATCTTCGCGTCGCCGCGGCGAGCGCGGTCTTCGGCGTCTATTGCCGGCGTTGGGGCGTTCCGCTGATCGACGGCGGCACCGTTCGCCTGCCGCGTATCGTCGGGCAGGGCCGCGCGCTCGACATGATCCTGACCGGCCGGCCGGTTGCCGCCGACGAGGCGCAGCGCATCGGCCTCGCCGACCGGCTGGTCGCCGACGGCGAAGCACTGTCCACGGCGGTCGAACTTGCCAAACAGATCGCCGCTTTTCCGCAGCTCTGCATGAACAGCGACCGGTTGAGCGCCTATCGCCAGTGGGATTTCGATATCGACGGCGCGCTCGCGCACGAAGCCCACGCCGGAGTCGCGCCCTTGCGCGAAGGCGCGGCGGCGGGCGCCAGACGCTTTACCGAAGGCGCCGGGCGCGGCGGCAGCTTCGCCGCTTTCAAGGGGGACTGACGATGAAGCCAATCAGCATATCGATCGCGGCCGCGCTGCTCGCGCTGCCCCTGCCATCGCTGGCGCAGGCGCCTGGCCTGCCCGCCGCCATCTACAGCGATCCGCCCGCCGACAAGGCGCATCCCGCAGCAATGGAGGTCGTCCACATCCCGAGCGGCGGCGTCGAAATCAACGGCGTCGTCTACATTCCGGCGGGCGCCGGCCCGCACCCGGCGGTGATCCTTTGCCACGGCCTGCCCGGCAATGAAAAAAGCCTCGATCTGGCGCAGGCGATACGCCGCGCGGGCTGGACGGTGATCACCTTCAACTATCGCGGCTCATGGGGCAGCCCCGGTCAATATCGCTTCGGACAGAATCTCGAGGATGCCGACGCCGTCCTCGCTTTCGCGCGCGACCCAGCCAATGCGGCAAAGCTGCGCATCGACCCCGAACGTCTCGTCATCATGGGGCACAGCATGGGCGGTTGGGTCACCGCGTTGACCGCAGCCAAGGACAGGAAGCTGCTCGGCGCCGCGATGATTTCGGCCGCGAATCTCGGCGCCTTCGGCCAGATGCCGCGCGAGCAGCTTGCCGCCGGCATGAAGGCCAATGGTCAGGAGGCACTCGCCGGCACCTCGCCCGAGATCATGGCCGACGAACTGATCGCAAAGGGCGACGCCTTCGACTTCCTGAAAGCCGCGCCCGCGCTCACGAACACCAGCCTCTTCATTCTCTCCTCCGACGATGGCCTCGCCCCGGGAACCGATGCGCTGGCCGCAAGTATCCGCGACAGTGGCGGAACAAAGCTGAGGACGCTGCACGTCGCAACGGACCATAGCTGGTCGGATGCCCGCGTGCGGTTGCAAACGGAGGTTTTGCGATGGCTCGAAACCCTGAAGACCAGAGAATGAACCGCCGCTACGCCGCTGCAACCGCCGCACATTCATCGACGTCCCCGGCCAGGCGGCCTGGTCGACAATAGATGCGTGATCATCGCACAATGCCCGGCCGTGGGCGCCAGACCGCGATCAACCGATCCGGTTGAAATGCGTCGTTTCCAGTTTTTGCCGATTGTCGCTCGACCAGACAATCGTTTCGGTCATGGATTTCAGATCCTTGGCAACGGTATAGACTCGCGTCGATACCCGCGTGCCGTCCTTTCCCAATGTCATGACCAATGTGTCCGGCGCCGGTTGGCGCAAGGCAACGCTGTCGATGAAATCCATGTTGCCGGTGATCGGTACGGGGACGCCATCAAGGGCGGCCGTCGATTCCGAATGCCTGATGGAGCCGTCCGGCGCGATGATTTCGACGCGCGTTGTCCATTTGCCATCTTGCGATGCGCGGAACGTCATCGTCACCCGTTGCGGCCGTTCTTTCTCCGGCATGAGCGATGCGTCGAGCGACCAGTTTCCGACCAGCGGCAACTGACTGGATGCGGCGCTGTAAACGGCGTTCGACGTTCCGGCGTGATCGGCGGAGGGCGCGGCTGCAACCATCAATCCAGCGGCAGCCATGGGTATTGCGAAGAGCATGACGATCATTCCTTTCGAACCGCGAACCCCCATGGTTGCGGTGTGCGCCACGTCCTTCACGGTGGAACGCGGTCTCGAAAGATCGATTTTTTTGTCACAAGTTTTCTGGAGGTCGAGAAGGCGCGCCAATTCGCGGCTGCTGCCCACTCCCGTCTTACGGCGGGCAGAGCGCAAACGCTCGTTGATCGACGTTTCCGAGCGGCCTAGCCGCGCTGCGATGGTCTTTACCGTATGCCCCGCGACCAACAGGCGCAGAACTTCCATTTCCCGGTCGGTGAGGAATGCAGAAACACCGGAAGCGGGTTCATCGGCAGACATGTCTTTTGCTCACCACAGCCTCACGAACAGGTCCATCCCAATTTATTTGGGAAACGGCAGCGGAGCCAGAGCATTGAGAGAGCGGCGGGATTGGACGAGCCCGCCCGCATCCGCAAATGCCTGCAACGTCGGCGGCCCGAACCGGGTTCTGCGTTTCCGCCCGGCTATTTCTTCGCCATCAGCTTCATCGCCATCGAGGTCAGCGCTTCGGTTGCGGTCGATATCACCGCGGGCGCATCGGGCGCCCAGAAGGGCGAGTGCAGGCTCGGCAGGGTGCGGCCTTCCTTTTTCGCCGCGTCATACTCGGCCTGCGGCACACCCCCGACCCAGACGATCAGGCCCTTCACATCCTTGTGTTCATCGCGCGAAAAGCGGCTGAAATCCTCGCCGCCCATGACCGGCGGCATTTTCACGACGCGCTCCTCGCCGAAACCCGTCTTCAGATAGGCAGCCATCTCTTCGGCAAATTCGGGGGTGTTGTACGTCGCGGGCGTATATTCGTCCTTTTGCACCGACACGACGGGCATGCGATCGTCGGGAATGCCCGCCGCGATCGCCTCGCCCTTGGCGATGCGGGCGATCCCGTCCAGCAGATGCTCGCGCACTTCGTCGGTGTAGCTGCGCACCGTCAGTTGCAACCGCGCCTCGTCCGAAATGATGTTGTGCTTGGCACCCGCGTGAAAACTGCCGACCGTCACCACCGCGCTGTCGAGCGGGCTGATCTCGCGCGAGACAAGCGTCTGGAGCGCGCCGACGATCCGGCTTGCCAGCACGATCGGGTCCTTCGTCGTCTGCGGATAGGCGCCATGACCGCCAAGACCCTTCACCAATATATCGACGCTGTCGACATTGGCGAGCGCATAGCCCGGCGTGTAGCCGATCTTGCCCGCCGGAAACTGCGCCGCGTCGTGAAAGGCGAGCGCATATTGCGGCTTCGGAAAGCGCGTGTAAAGGCCGTCGGCGAGCATCATCCGCGCCCCCGCGCCGCGTTCCTCGGCAGGCTGGCCGATCATCACCAGCGTGCCCGACCAGTTCGCCTTGTTCGCCGCCATCAGCCGCGCGACGCCGATCCACGCGGTCATATGCGTGTCATGCCCGCACGCGTGCATCACGCCCGTCTCGACACCCTCCTTTGTCGTGACGCGCACTTTCGACGCGCCGGCAAGCCCGGTCTGCTCGGTCACCGGCAGCCCGTCCATATCTGCGCGGACCATTACAACGGGTCCGGGGCCGTTTTTCATCACGGCGACGACGCCCGTTCCGCCGACCTTTTCCGTCACCTCGAAACCCAGCTTGCGCGCCTCGGCGGCGAGGATGCCCGCCGAGCGCACCTCCATGAAGCTGAGTTCCGGATTGGCGTGCAGATCCTTGTAGATCGTCATCAGCGACGGCATCTGCTTTTCCACGTCGCCGCGCAGCGTCTGCGCCGCCGCAGGCATGGCCAAAGCCAGCGCCGCCGCGCCGGTCCACAAAATCCGCATCCTTATTCCCCTGCTTTGCGTCAGCCCGCCGGGACCAGTTCGATCACGTCGAGCAAGGATTCATAGGCCGGCGCCGGCAGCACGAGCCGCCAGCGGTTGTCGCCGATCCGTTCGACCAGCCCCGCCATGTCGCGCATCCGGTCGCTGCCGTAGTTGACCGGGAGACTCTCGTCGCCGAGTTCGAGCGTCCCGAGGAATATCTGGCGGTTCAGATTGTCGGGGAAGATCAGCCCCACCGGGCGCTGCGATCCGGTGAGCTTGACGAGGCTGTAAAGCCCCTGCTCGGCCGCGACGCGGCAGCGGAACCAGTCATAGGCGATGTAACCGAGCCCGCCGCGCCCCTGCGTCCCGAGCTTGATCGTGCGGCACCTGTACTCGCCCGCCGGCAGGTGCGGGTTGGGCAGCGCGGCGGTCGGCTGCAGCAGGACGCCCTCGCGTTGGACAGCCCCGCCAAATCCCTTGGCGCGTGCGTCGGCGAGCGCGGCTTCCCAGCTCGAATACCAGCCGCGGACGCGTCCCTTGTCCTGTTCGGTCGCGGTCGCACGCCATGTGCCGGCATCGGACGGCTGCACGGGGGCGTCGGCCGCCGAGGGCGGCTGCGACGGCACCGTCTGACAGGCGCCAAGGCATAGCCCGAGCGCAAGGGTGGATATCGATGTGGCGCGACCCCGCATGGTCCGTCTCTCCCGGTCCGGTTCGTCTTAACCATAGGAGGACGAACAGGAATGCTCAAGGCTGCAACAAATCTATAGCTTTGCCGCAGATCCCTATGCCGCGGTCCAGCCGCCATCGACGCTGAGGTTCGCGCCGGTGATATTTGCCGCCTCGTCGCGGGTCAGGAAGGATGCGAGTGCCGCGACCTGTTCGACGGTCACGAACTGCTTGGTCGGCTGGCCGGCGAGCAGCACATCGTTGATCACCTGCTCGCGCGTCATCTTGCGCGCCTTCATCGTGTCGGGAATCTGGTTTTCGACCAGCGGCGTCCAGACATAACCGGGGCTGATGCAGTTCACCGTGATGCCTGCCTCGGCGACTTCGAGCGCGACGGTCTTGGTCAGCCCCGCCAGCCCGTGCTTCGCAGTGACATAGGCCGATTTGAACGGCGAGGCGACGAGCGAGTGCGCCGACGCGGTGGCGATGATCCGCCCCCATTTCTTCTTGCGCATCCCCGGCACGGCATGACGGATCGTATGGAAGGACGCGGTCAGGTTGAGCGCGATGATCATGTCCCATTTCTCGACCGGGAAATCCTCGACCGGCGAGACGAACTGCATCCCGGCGTTGTTGACGAGAATATCGACGCCGCCCAGATCCTTGTCGGCGCGCGCGAACATGGCCTCGATTTCTTCGGGCTTGGTGAGGTCGGCGCCGTCATAAGCGGCCTTGCCGCCGTTCAGCACCTCGAGCGCCGCGCGTTCGGCCTCGATCGCGGCCGCGTCGCCGAAGCCGTTGATGATGATATTCGCGCCGTCGGCGGCGAGCGCCTTGGCGATGCCGAGCCCGATGCCCGAGGTCGAGCCGGTGACGAGGGCGGTCTTGCCTTTGAGATGCATGGCGTAATCCTTTCGGTGGGGGGAGATCAGGAGCCGGCCTTGGGACGGAGGTCGCCCGACTGGACGGCGAAACTGTCGGAGCGCCCTTCGGCGATGCTTTCGGCCAGCAGATGGCCGTCCTTCATCGCGGCCTCGACCGCCGCGCGGCCGAGCGCCCAGTTGACCTCCATCGTCGTGCGCGAAAATTCGAAATCGCGCGCGCCGGTCTGCCAGGCGGGCGGCTGGTGGATGAGTTGAACGACGTTGAGCGCCTTGCTGTCGATCATCCGCTGCACCGCCTTCACTTCGGCAAGATCGGCGAACTCGGGCGGCAGCCTGTCGAGCATCCGGTCGATCAGTGCATGCTCCTTGCGCCGCCGCACGAGGCCGTCCGAAATCCGGCGCGTACGGCTGGAAAAACGGATATCCTTCTCGCGCGACCAGGCTTCTTCCATATCGTGCGGACGCTCGCCGCGCGCGGGAAACAGATCGACTTGAAAGACGAGCATATCGTCCCTCGCCGCCTCGACGACATGTTCGAGCGGGGTGTTGGATACCAGCCCGCCGTCCCAGTACCATTTGCCGTCGATCTCGACCGGCGGCAGCCCGGGCGGCAACGCGCCCGACGCGAGGATATGGCGAGCATCGAGAGCATCGGATTTCGTATCGAAGTAACGAAAATTCCCCGTCTCCACCTCGACCGCGCCGACCGACAGCCGCACCTTGCCGTTGTTGACCCGGTCCCAATCGACCAGCCGGCCCAGCGTTTCGATCAGCGGTGCCGTATCGTAAAAGCTGACCGCAGCGGGGGTCTGCCGCTCGGCAAACGCCGGTGGCGGCCAGCGCGGCGTGAAGAAACCGGGGACGCCGAACGCCGCGACCTGTCCCGCCGCCGCCCAGTGCGTCCATTCGCGAAACAGGTCATTGTCGACGGCTGGCAACTCCGGCAGCGCCGACGATACACCCTCCCAGAACTCGCGCATCCTGCCGACCGCCTGATCGCGCTCATTGCCGGCGATGATCGCGGCGTTGACCGCGCCGATCGAAATCCCCGCGACCCAGTCGAGCTCGATACCAAGGTCGATCAGCGCCTCGTACACCCCGGCCTGAAACGCGCCGAGCGCGCCCCCGCCCTGCAACACAAGGACGACAAGATCGGGCAGTGGCAAGGCAGCACGGGCGGCGCGGCGGGGCATGGACTCGGGACGATCCTTTGACGCGGGGCCAATTGGTGCACCGCAACACAAGCCTTTGCAAGCTCGCGATGAATCGAAGCGACGCGAAGCCTCTTCCAATTGCCGCACGCTACTGTCAGAACCGGGACAAACGGACCAAGTTCTGGAGTGCCTGAGATGCGTCTCGACGATTATGATCCCGGCGACGATATCCGCGACCTGGGCCGCGGCGGCGGTGGTTTCGGCGGTGGCGGGGGCGGCGGCATGGGCGGCCTCCTCATCGGGCTCCTGCCGATGCTGCTCGGGCGCAAGATGGGCTGCGGCACCCTGCTTCTGATCGGCGCGGTTGCCTTTTTCCTTCTCGGCCCCGGTGCCAACATGTTCAGCAGCGGTGGCAGCAGCGCCGACCCGATGGCCGACAGCCGCGGCGCGCAGGGCGTCGCGTGCGACACCGAAGGCGAGCGCTTTGCCTGCAACGTGTTCGGCTCGACCCATCAGGTCTGGGGCAGCCTGATCAGCGGCTATCAAAAGCCGACGCTCAATTTCTATCAGGACGAGAATGAATCGAAATGCGGTGCCGCTCAGGCCGCGATGGGCCCCTTCTATTGCCCGGCCGATCAGGGCGTCTATCTCGACACCAGCTTTTTCAACGAACTCGACCGCAAATTCGGTGCTGCCGGCGATGCTGCGCAGGCCTATGTCGTCGCGCACGAGGTCGGCCATCATATCCAGACGATAAGCGGCATTTCCGATCAGGTCCGCCGCGCGCAGGCGCGCGGATCGCAGGCCGAGGGCAACGCGCTGCAAGTCCGCATGGAGTTGCAGGCCGACTGCTACGCCGGCGTCTGGGCATCGCGCGCGAAGAACAGCGCCGGCCAGCCAGTGATGGAAGCGGGCGATATGGAAGAAGCGATGCGCGCCGCCAATGCGATCGGCGACGACACGCTGATGCGCGCCGCAGGCCAGCGCCCCGTCCCTGAAAGCTTCACCCACGGGACGAGCGAGCAACGCATGACCTGGCTGCGCCGCGGCCTGCAGACCGGAGATCCGCGCCAGTGCAACGCGTTCGATACCGCCATCTGACCGCCGCGCTCGCCGCGACCTTTCTGGCGACGTCGCCGGCTTCGGCCGCAACCCTCTATGTCCAGACGGGGCGGCTGATCGACGGGGTGACGAACGAGGTTCGCACCGGCCAGTGCATCACCATCGAAGCGGAGAAGATCAAGGCTGTCGGCGCATGCGGCAAAGCGCCGGACGGCGCGGCGGTGGTCGATTGGTCCGACTTCACCGTCCTGCCCGGCCTTATCGACCTTCACACCCACCTTGCCGACCTTGGCCAGAGCGCCGACCTTGCCGCGCCGATGAAGGCCTCGCCCGCCGAAACCGCGCTCGTCGGCGCCCGCAACGCGCGCGTGACGCTCGACGCGGGCTTTACCAGCGTGCGCGACGTCGGCACCTATCGCGGGCTCACCGATGTGACCTTGCGCAACGCGATCGACCGCGGCGACGTACCGGGGCCGCGCATGTGGGTCGCGGGCGCCTATCTCACTATTCCGAAGGGCGGCGGCGAGCTCAACGGCGTCGTCCCGAACGAGCAATTGCCGCCCGACATGCGCCTCGGCGTCGCCGCGACGCCGGAGGAAGCGGCCGCAAAGGTAACTTACCTGCTCGATCACGGTGCCGACTTCATAAAGGCGATCGCGACCGGCGCCGTTCTCGCAATCGGCACCGAACCCGGCGCCCCCGAACTCTCAGAGGACCAGCTCCGCGCGATCGTGACGGTGGCGCATGCCCGCGGCAAGAGGGTGACCGCACATGCCCATGGCGCGATCGGCATCCAGAATGCGATCAACGCGGGGGTCGACAGCATCGAGCATGCCAGCCTCGCCGACGAAGCCACGCTGCAACTTGCGAAAAAGCACGGCACCTGGCTGGTGATGGATATCTACAACGGCACCTACATCGACGAGGAAGGCACGAAGGAAGGCTGGCCCGAGGAATATCTGCGCAAGAATCGTGAAACCACCGATACCCAGCGCGTCGCCTTCCGGCGCGCGGTCGAGCTGGGCGTCAATATCGGCTATGGCACCGACGCGGGGGTCTATCCGCACGGGCTCAACGGCCGCCAGTTCCGCAACATGGTAAAATACGGGATGACGCCGATGCAGGCGATCCAGTCGGCCACCGGCCGCGCTGCCGAGGAAATGGGCCGCGACGACGTCGGCGCCGTCGTTCCGGGACGTTATGCCGATCTGGTCGCGGTAAGGGCAGATCCGCTCGCCGACATCGGCGTGCTCGAAAAGATCGATCATGTGATGAAGGGCGGCGCCCTCGTCCGTTAGGGGCCGACTTTTTCGCGCGGCCGCCCTTTGCCTTTCGCGGCGGCGACCTTTTTGCCTGCAGCCGCTATTTTTGCGTTCGCCACGCGCGCGGCGGCATGGGTTTCGGCGCGGCGCAGCAACAGCGCCAGATCCTCGCGGCTGATATCGAAGGTCTCGCCGAGATCGGCGAGCGCCCCGTCGATATCGTCCATCAACAGGCCGACCGGTTCCTGAGCCACGGCTTTTCCGTCGACCGGCCGGGCGCGGTGCGGATAGCTGTGCCCCGAGAAGCGATGGAACAGCATGCCAATCCCGACGAGGATCAGCGAGTTGAGCAGCACCGGCACCAGAAAATCGGTCGGATGCCCGGCAAAGCTCTGCCACCCGAGCACCGCGCTCAGCGCAGCGGCGCCGCCGGGCGGATGCAGGCAGCGGAGCAGCGACATCACGAGGATCGCGGTCGACACCGCCAACGCCGCGGCAAGTGCCGGCTCGCTGACCGCCTGCGCGACGACCACACCGAAGACAGCCGACAGGAAATTGCCGCCGACGATCGACCAGGGCTGCGCGAGCGGGCTCGCCGGGACAGCGAACAGCAGCACGGCGGACGCACCGATCGGGGCGATCAACCAGGGCATCGATGCGGGAAACAGCGCTGCGCACACCGCGCCGGCCAGCCCGATGCCGACCAGCGCCCCGATGCTTGCGATCATCCGGTCGCGCAGGCTCGCGCCGGCGAGCAACGGCACGAACAGCTTTTTGGGGAGGGATTTCAATCGGGGCACGCCAGCATCTCTCACGGGAGGCGTGATCCGATGGAGCGCCGCGAAGTTTTTCGCCAGAGAGCTTTGGTTTGCCGGCACCAAGTCCAATTTCGCTCACTAATCGACGACTAGGGTGGTGCGGGAACGAAGCGGTTGATTTTCACAACCTGCGGATCGGGGAAAATAAAACGCACTTCGGTGACGGTCTGCTGCGGTTCGCCCAGCCACATCACCGCCTCGCCGCTATTTTCCTTCACATGCCATGCCCGAAGATCGCGCAGCGCTGCCCTAATTCGCTCGTCATCGCGACATAAGCCGCTGCGGGTTGAATCCGAACATCGGAAACGAACCGCTGTCGCTTCGAGAGCAAACGACTTGAGCGCCGCGACCAGTTCGACGCCACGCTCGACAGACAATTCGGCGGATAGTTCCGAATAGATTGCCAGTTCGCATGGCAGATTTGATGAAAGCGCCACTTCTCTTGACGCATAAGGCGGTTGCATACGCCCAGTTCCGATCCGGCCCTCGATCGGCAACAGAAAACTCGTCGTCCATACCCGGCGCTCACATCCGGATCCTCGCCGTTCAGGGCTTTCCGCCAGTTTCAATTCGACCATCCCGGGAGGGCCAAATATTTTTTGCTGGCTTATCGCGATGATCGGACGGTGTTCGAAGCCCGCAAGGACCAAGTCACCGGCTTTTTCGGTCGACAGCCCCTCGATATCGATCAGTTGCGGTGAAGCAGTTGTTTGTGTCGAAAGCAGGATCGCAAGAATGGCAGAGAGCATGAATTCCGAAGTATCGGCCCACATCAGCGTTGGCAATCGGTCCTTGAACCTGCCCGCCGCGCCGCTAAACCGCTTTCATGCGTAACCACCTCCTCCCCAGCGCGATCGCGCTCGCCGCCGCCCTTTCCTCCCCCGCTTTCGCCCGGCCGATGACCGAGGTCGACCTGGCGACACTGAAACGTGTCGCCGCGCCTGCGGCGTCGCCCGACGGACGCTGGGTCGTGTATCAGATGACCGAAACCGAGCCGGCGACCTATAAGCGCTCGACCGGGCTGTGGGTCGTCGACCGCAACGCGAAGAATGCGCTGCCGATGCGCATCGCCGACACGCCCGGCAAGAATGAAACCTCGCCCGCCTTCGACAAGGACGGCGCGCTTTTCTTCCTTTCGAACGCTTCGGGCAGCGATCAGGTCTGGCGGATCGATCCCAAGGCCGCCAACGCCGCCGCGACGCAGGTCACCGATGCCAAGGCCGAGGTCGCGGGTTTCAAGATTTCGCCCGACGGTACGAAATTGCTCGCCTGGGGCGATGTGCCGCGCGAATGCACCAGCTTCGGCTGCGATGCAAAGGACAAGGGTGCGCAGCCCGGCCCCGGCACCGGCCGCCTTTACAAGGACGGGAGCGGTTTCGTCCGTCACTGGGACCAGTGGGAAACCCCGGGCACCTACAGCCGCCCCTTCGTCTTCAACCTCGAGGGCGGCAAGGCGACCATGGACCGGGCGGTTGACGGCGGCCTGGTCGGCGACACGCCGTCGAAACCGTTCGGCGACGGCAGCGAACTCGCCTGGGGGCCCGACAGCCGCACCGTCTATTTCACGCTGCGCAAGGCCGACCGCAAAGAGCCGACCTCGACCAATCTCGACATCTACAGCATGCTTGTCGATGCGCGGATGCCGCCGATCAACCTGACCGAGGCCAATCAGGCGACCGACACCCTTCCCGCCCCCTCGCCCGACGGCAAATGGCTCGCCTATGCGGCGATGGCACGCCCCGGTTACGAGTCCGACCGGCAGGTGCTGATGCTGCGCAACCTCGAAAGCGGCGAAACGAAAAAGCTCACCGACGCATGGGACCGCTCGGTCGCCTCGATCGCCTGGGCCCCGGACGGCAAGTCGCTTTATGTGACCGCGCAGGACGTGCTCGACCATCCTCTCTTCCGCGTCGACGCGGCGAGCGGCAAGGTCGAGAAGTTGAAGGCATCGAACGAGGAATATGACGGCAATATCGGCGACGTGACCCCGCTGGCGAACGGCGCTTTGCTCTATTCGCGCAACACCGTCCTCCTGCCGACCGACCTTTGGGTCCGCGATGCCAAGGGCAAGGCCGCGCAGCTCACCAACGTCAACGCCGCCGAACTGGCGCAGTTCGACCCGGTCAAGGTCGAGCGCCTGCAATTCGCCGGCGCGGGCGGCGACAAGGTGTGGGGTCAGATCCTCAAGCCCGTGAACGCCACCGGCAAGCTGCCCGTCGCGCTGCTCGTCCACGGCGGGCCGCAGGGCAGCTTCGGCAATGCCTGGTCGACGCGTTGGAACCCGCGCCTCTTCGCGCAGCAGGGCTATGGCACCCTCACGATCGATTTCCATGGCTCGACCGGTTACGGGCAAGCCTTCACCGACAGCATCAACAAGGATTGGGGCGGCAAGCCGCTCGAAGACCTGAAGCTCGGCCTCGCCGCGGCGGGCAAGCAGGATGCCGGGATCGACGTCGCCAACGCCTGCGCGCTCGGCGGGTCGTACGGCGGCTATATGATGAACTGGATCGCGGGCAACTGGCCGGACGGGTTCAAATGCCTCGTCACCCATGCCGGTATCTTCGACCTGCGCGCCATGTCGATGGAAACCGAGGAGCTGTGGTTCGACGAATGGGATCATGGCGGCCCGTGGTGGGAACGCACCGACGGCGAAAAATGGAATCCGGTGAACCATGTCGACAAATGGAAGACGCCGACGCTCGTGATCACGGGCGAACTGGATTACCGCGTCCCCTATTATCAGAGCATCGCACCGTACACCGTACTCCAGCGCCGCGGTGTGCCGTCCGAACTTCTCGTCTTCCCCGACGAGAATCACTGGGTGCTGAAGGGCGCGAACAGCGTGCAATGGCACCAGACGGTGTTCAACTGGCTGGGCAGCTATCTCAAGAAATAGGGCTGGTCTCCCGTCTTTCGTCACCCCGGACATGATCCGGGGTCCATCCCTGCGCCGGCGGGATGTATGCCGGATCAAGTCCGGCATGACGAGGAGGGATAGGACCGCTCAAACGATCACCCCTCGCCGCCCGCCTTGCCATAGAATATCCGCCACAACGCCAGATCGTCGCTGAAATCGGCGTAATGATGCTCGACCCCGGCGGCAACGAACAGCAAATCGCCCGCGGCAAAGGCCGTCCGCTCGCCGCCGTGGATCAGCACGCCTGCGCCGCGGATGACCGCGTAAAGCTCGTCCTGCTCGTGCGGCGTCTGGCGGTTCGGCGGGACGGGAACCGACAAGCGGACGTCGAGCGTGCCGCGTTTCAGCGCCAGCACCGATCGTTCGCCCTCGGGCGTCGGCACTTTCGCGGCATAATCGGCAAAGCGGATGACACCGCTACGCATTGCGTCGTCCATGACCTCGCTCCTGCAAGCCTGCGGCAGCTTAATCTCTGCCGATCCGGCTTGCCAGTCCGCACCCCGGCTGGCAAAGGCGCCCGGCTATGCCGATGGAAAAAACCTTCGATCCCGCCGCTATCGAGGCGAAATGGGCCCATGAATGGGAAAGCCGCGGGCTGTTTCGCCCCGCGCGTCCCGACGCGACGCCGTTCACGATCGTCAACCCGCCGCCGAACGTCACCGGCGCGCTGCACATCGGCCATGCGCTCGACAACACGCTGCAGGACGTCCTGATCCGTTACGAGCGGCTGCGCGGCAAGGATGCGCTGTGGGTCGTCGGCATGGATCATGCCGGCATCGCGACCCAAATGGTCGTCGAACGCCAGATGGAAGAGCGGCAGGACAAGCGCACCAATTACACGCGCGACGAGTTTGTCGAGAAGGTGTGGCAGTGGAAGGCGGAGAGCGGCGGCCAGATCACCGGCCAGCTCCGCCGCCTCGGCTGTTCGATGGACTGGGCGAACGAACGCTTCACGATGGACGACGGGCTCAACCGCGCGGTCGCCAAGGTGTTCGTCGACCTGCATAAAAAGGGGCTGATCTACCGCGACAAGCGGCTGGTGAACTGGGATCCGAAGCTGAGGACCGCGATCTCGGACCTCGAGGTCGAGACGCACGAGGTCCAGGGCGGCTTCTGGCACTTCAAATATCCGCTCGCCGACGGCGTGACGCTCGACGACGGACGCGACTATATCGAGGTCGCGACGACGCGTCCCGAAACGATGCTCGCCGACATGGCGGTCGCGGTTCACCCGGACGATACGCGCTACCGGAGCGTGATCGGAAAGGACATCCTCCAGCCGATCACCGGCCGCCGTTTCAAGGTCGTCGCCGACGAACATGCCGATCCCGAACTGGGCAGCGGCGCGGTGAAGATCACGCCCGGACATGATTTCAATGACTTCGACGTCGGCAAGCGCGCTGGGTTCAAGCCCGGCGAGATGCTCAACATGTTCGATGGTGATGCTAATGTCATTCAGACCAGCGATGGGCTGATCCCCGAGGAATATCTGGGCCTGCATCGCTTTAAGCGCGACGGCAAGGACGGCGCGCGCGAGCTAGTTGTGGCGCGGATGAAGGAAGCAGGCTTCCTGATCTCGCATGTCGACAAGGACGGCAACGAGCACGACGCCGAACCGCGCACGATCCAGACGCCGTTCGGCGACCGCGGCGGCGTGGTGATCGAGCCCTGGCTGACCGACCAATGGTATGTCGATGCGGAGACCTTGGCGCAGCCGCCGATGGCCGCGGTGCGCGACGGGCGCATCAACATCGTCCCCAAGACGTGGGAAAAGACCTTCTTCAACTGGATGGAAAATATCCAGCCGTGGTGCGTCTCGCGGCAATTGTGGTGGGGTCACCGGATTCCGGCCTGGTATGCCGAGGATGGCCGCATCTTCGTCGCCGAAACCGAAGAGGAAGCGCAGGCCGAAGCCGGCGCGGGCGTCGCATTGACGCGCGACGAGGACGTTCTCGACACCTGGTTCTCCTCGGCGCTCTGGCCGTTCGCCACGCTCGGCTGGCCCGAGAACACCGACCTCCTGAAACGCCATTACCCCAATGATGTCCTCATCTCCGGCTTCGACATCCTCTTCTTCTGGGATGCGCGCATGGCGATGCAGGGGATGGAGTTCATGGGCGACGTGCCGTGGCGGACGCTCTATCTCCACGGCCTGGTCCGCGCGCCCGACGGGGCGAAGATGTCGAAGTCGAAGGGCAATGTCGTCGACCCGCTCGGGCTGATCGACCAGTACGGCGCCGACGCGCTACGCTTCTTCATGTCGGCGATGGAAAGCCAGGGCCGCGACATCAAGATGGATGACGCCCGCCTCGCCGGCTATCGCAACTTCGCGACCAAACTGTGGAACGCCGCGCGTTTCTGCGAAGCCAATGGTATTTCGGCGTCGACCAGCTTCGAAGCGCCCGCCGCGACGCTGCCAGTCAACCGCTGGATCATCGGCGAAGTCGCTGCGACCGTCGCCGCGATGGAAACCGCCTTCGCCGCCTATCGCTTCGACGAGGCCGCCAACGCGATCTACAGCTTCGCGTGGGATCGCTTCTGCGACTGGTATCTCGAGCTGATCAAGGGCGCGATCGACGACGAGACCAAGGCCGTCGCCGGCTGGGTGCTCGACCAGATCCTCGTGATGCTCCATCCCTTCATGCCCTTCATTACCGAAGAGCTGTGGACCGGGCTCGGCGACCGCGCCGACTATCCGCTGATCACCGCGAAATGGCCCGAACCGAAGGCCGAGCGCGACACCAAAGCCAGCGCCGATATCGACTGGCTGATCAGGCTGGTCAGCGAGCTGCGCACCGCCAAGGCCGAGCTCGACCTGCCGCCGGGCGCGCGCCTGACCGCGCATTTCCCGGCGTCGCTGAAGGGCCGCACCGATAAGCTCGCAGCACAGCTCGACCGCCTCGCACGCCTCGAAGCGGTCAGCTTCGATCCGGCCCCCGCGGGCGCATCGGCGCAGCTTGTCGTCGAGGGCGAGACGATCACGGTTCCGCTGGAGGGCGTCATCGACATCGCCGCCGAGCGCGACCGCCTGACCAAGGCGCTCGCCGCAGCCGTTAAGGAACGCGACGGCCTTGCCGGGCGCCTGGGCAATCCGTCGTTCGTCGAACGTGCCAAGCCCGAAGCGGTCGAAAAGGCGCGCGCCGACCATGCCGCGAAGGAGGCCGAGGCCGATCGTCTGACCGCCGCACTGGCGCGGCTGGGGTAATGCGGAACGGGCGGATCCTGCTTCTGGCCACGGCGCTGCTTGGCGCCGTTCCGCTGGCTGCCAGAGACGCCTCGCCGTTGACGCCCGCCGCCGGCAGCGCCGACCGCACCGCCATATTGGCGGCGCTGCGGACCCATCCCGACATGCGCTTCACCTTCCGCTATCTGCGGGTGTGGCGCGACGGCGACCGCGCCATCGCTTATGCCGAGGGCGACAATGGCGTCATCGGCGGTTTCAAGTCGATCCTGACGCGCGACGGCCAGACGGGCTGGCGCACCGTCTGGGCCGAAGGCGATGGCGGCAGCGATAGCTGCGCCGCCGGCGCGCGGCATTATGCGTGGGCCATCGAACTGATCCAGTCGTACCACATCGCGCCGGACCGGCTTTTTCCCGACGTGACCCGGCAGACCAGCGACCTCGCACGCTCGGCAAAAAGCGATCCCGACCTGCAATGCGTCGGCGATCTCGAAGGCGGACGCGAATGAGCCCCGACTTGAACGATGTCCCGATCACCCCGACGCCCGTCGCGGCGGCAGCGGACCCGGCCGCGAGCCCCGTCCCGCCGCGCCAGACGGCGCGCGGCGGCGGACGGATGGACCTGACCAGCGGGCCGATCACCAAGACGCTGATCCTGTTTGCGCTGCCGACGCTTGCCTCGAACATCCTCCAGACGCTGTCGGGTTCGGTGAACTCGATCTGGGTCGGGCAATTCCTCGGCGAAGGCGCGCTCGCCGCGACCGCCAATGCGAACATCATCATGTTCCTGATGTTCGGTGCCTTCTTTGGCTTCGGCATGGCGGCGACCGTCCTGATCGGCCAGTCGATGGGGCGCGGCGACATCGATGCGGCACGCCGCGCGACGGGCGGCGTCATCGGCCTTGCGCTGCTCTTCTCGGTCCTGATCGCGGTGGTCGGCTGGTTTGCGTCGGATCGCATCCTGCGCTGGCTCGAGACCCCGCCGGAGGCCTTCACGCTCGCGCATGACTACCTCCGCGTCACCTTCCTCGCCGTCCCCGCCTCGATGCTGTCGGTGACGCTGATGATGGCCTCGCGGGGCGCCGGCGACGCAATCACGCCGCTCCGCTTCATGATCCTTGCCGTCGTGCTCGATGTCGTCTTCAACCCCGTGCTGATCCTCGGCCTCGGGCCCTTCCCGCGCCTCGGCATTGCGGGGAGCGCGCTGGCCACGGCGGCTGCCGGGACGATCAGCCTGATCGGGATGATCGCGTGGTTCTATCGCAAGAACCATGTGCTGCGCCTCCGCGGCCGCGAGCTTTCCTATCTCTATCCCAAATGGTCGGAACTGCGCTTCATCATCGGCCGCGGTCTGCCGATGGGCGCGCAGATGTTCGTGATTTCGGGGGCGGGCCTCGTCATGATCGGGCTCGTCAACCGCGAGGGCCTCGTGACCGCCGCCGCCTATGGCGCGACGCTGCAGCTCTGGAACTATATCCAGATGCCCGCGCTGGCGGTCGGTGCCGCGGTCAGTTCGATGGCGGCGCAGAATATCGGCGCGCGGCGCTGGGACCGCGTGTCGGCGGTCACCACCAGCGGCATCACGATCAACCTTGTCATGACGGGGGTGTTGATCGTCCTCCTGCTGCTTTTCGACCGCGCCGCGCTCGCGCTGTTTCTCGGTAGCGAAAGCCCCGCGATCGAGGTGTCGCGCAATATCCAGCTCATCGCGACCTGGACCTTCCTGCCGTTCGGAACGACGATCGTGCTGATCAGCACCCTGCGCGCCAACGGCTCGGTGGTCCCGCCGCTGATCATCCTGTTCCTGTCGATGTTCCCGATCCGCTTCGGCATCTATCATTTCGGCTATCCACTGATCGGCAGCGACATCATCTGGTGGAGCTTCCCGCTGTCGTCGCTCGCCTCGCTCGCGATGGCATGGGTCATCTACCGGCGCGGCAACTGGCGCGGCCCGATGCCGCAGCCTGCCTAAGGTGGCTTTCGACCAAAGCGCGCGCGCGTTCGACTGATGTCCCGGCGGCCGCTGGCCCTTGCATCGCCTTTGGCGCTAAAGCAGAGGCGATGAAGATGACGATCGACGACAATATCCAGCGCGACCAGCGCGCCCGCATGCTGGCGGCGGCGCCCGACTGGCGCGCGTCGGACGCGCGGGTCAATCCGCGGGTCGCTATCGGTTCGATCGTCGCGATGTGGCTGCTCTATTTCCTGATCAGCACCGGGCTGGCGCTGCTCACCGGGACGTCGGACCAGTGGGAGTTCGTCGGGCGCCGCGGAATTGTGGTGGTTGCGGGGATCCTCTGTACCTTCGTCCTCTACAAGCTGCTGCAGCGGATCCAGCCGCAAAGCTTCGGGGCCAGGCTTGCGGTCGCAATGGGCGCGGCGGTGCCGCTGGTCCTCATCTACGCCACCGTCAATCTGCTCGTTTTCTATTACTGGTTCCCCGCCGCCGATACCCACCAGATTATCGAGGAATTGCAGGCCCAATATCCGGTCGCATGGGAAACCGTGCTGATCCTCGACAGTTCGATCCGCTGGTATTTCTTCTTCGCGGTGTGGGCGGCGCTTTACGTCGCCTTCGGCTACGCCAACGAAATGCGCGCGGTCGAGCGGCGTGCCAACCATTTCCGCCTCGAGGCGAAGAACGCCCAGCTTCGTGCGCTCCACTATCAGGTCAATCCGCACTTCCTGTTCAACACGCTCAATTCGCTGTCGACGCTGGTGATGCGCGGTTCGAAGGCCGAGGCCGAGACGATGATCATGAACCTCTCGTCCTTCCTCCGTTCGAGCCTTGCCGTCGATCCCGAGCAGCTTGTCGCGCTCGACGAGGAAATCCGGCTCCAGCGGCTCTATCTCGACATCGAACAGGCGCGCTTCCCCGACCGTTTGCAGGTCGAGGTGACGATCCCCGAAGAGCTGGAGGATGCCTGCGTCCCGGTGCTGATCCTGCAACCGATCATCGAAAACGCGATCAAATATGGCGTCGCGCCGAGCAAGGGAAAGATCGCCGTCCGCCTGACCGCGACCAGCGAATACGGGCTTCTCGTCATCAGGGTCGAAAATGATATCGATCCGAAAGCGCCGGCGCCGGCGCCGGGCACAGGCCTTGGCCTCGGCAATGTCCGCGAACGGTTGCTGACGCGCTATGGCCCCGCGGCGGGTTGCGAGTGGGGGCGTTCGGACAATGGCGGCTTCGCCGTGTCGCTCTGGCTGCCGTTGGCACGGAACGGATGTTGACGATGCAGACGCTCCGCACCTTGATTGTCGACGACGAACCGCTCGCAATCGAGCGGTTGCAGATTCTGGCCGGCCAGCAGGAAGGGGTTTCGCTCGTCGGCACGGCCAGCGACGGTGCGTCGGCTTTGCGCATGGTCGATGCGCTAGCGCCCGATCTCCTGCTCTGCGATATCGCGATGCCGGGCCTCAGCGGCATCGATGTCGCGGCGGCGATCGAACGGCTCGACAATCCGCCCGCCGTCGTCTTCGTCACCGCCTTCGACCAATATGCCGTCGCCGCCTTCGACGTCGCGGCGGTCGATTATCTGCTGAAGCCGGTGTCGCCCGACCGGCTGTCACGAGCGCTGGCGCGCGTTCGCGAATGGCGCGCCGCCGATCGCAGCGGCACCGAAAAGAGCAAGTGGATCGGCGAGTTCTGGGTCCAGAACCGCGGCGAGATGTTGCGCATCGACGCAGGCCAGGTCGACCTGATCGAAGCCGAGCGCGATTATATGCGGCTGCACGTCGGCGCGCGAAGCTGGCTGATCCACCAGACGATCAAGTCGCTGGAGGCGCGCATGGACCCCGACCAGTTCATGCGCATCCACCGTTCGAAGATGGTCCGCCGCGACGGCATCGTCGGGCTCAAGCATCATGGCGACGGCGCATGGAGCGTCGACCTCGGCGAAGGCGGCATCCACCGCATCGGGCGCACCTATCTGCACGACGTCAAGGCGATCATGCAGCCTTGAACCGGGGCGCCGGAAAAGCCCGGGCTTGCTATTGGCGGCGCGGCATGGCCTGTTGCGCGCCATGGCGAGGAAAAGGGATCGGACCGCGAGTCGCGATGCCGGTTTCACCCGGCTCCTCATCGCGTTGACGCTTGGCGGCGCCGGGATTGCCGGCGGCATCCTGCTCGGTAGCGTTACGGTCGGGAACGGCCTCCGCGGCTCCGGAGGCGGCCCCTCCTACGCCGCGCTCAGTGCCAATCCCGACGCCTTGACCGCCGACAGCATAGCCGCGCCGGATTGCATCGACTGCCCCGGCAGTTACGGCGCCGCCGCGCGGCTGCGCGCGATCCATGCGGTGCGCAGCGACGAAGGTTTTCGCAAGCTCGGCGCGGTGGAAGTCGATTATCCGCCGATCCACCAGCCCAGTGACGATTATGTCTATGGGGGGCGCTTTCCCGACCGGGAACCCGCGACGGCAAGCGACCGGGCCCCGATCGTTGCGGCGCTGGACGGCGAAATGCCGATGACGATTCCGGCCACTGAACTGCCCCCTGCCGACGCACCGCCCGTCGTTCAGCAATGAAGCGCGATCAGGGGTGCTGCGGCGGCGGGCTTGCCGGTTTGGCGCAGCGGGTAAGATCGCCGGCCCGACACGCCACGGCATCGGCCTCCCACTTCATCCGCTCCTCGGCCGACATCGCCGCGACGCGCGCCTTTTCGGCCTCATAGGCGGCAGTTTCTTCGGCGAACGCGGCCTGATCGGCAGCGACCTGCTGTGCGGCGGCGGACACTTCCTGCTCATAGGTGACATTTTCCGCCTTGGCGCGGGCCGCCTGTTCGGCGTTGAGCCGGGCGGTGTTCGAACGCTCTTCGGGCGTCGTGCCGTCAGGCAATGTCTTGCCCGCGACGGGCGCCTCGGACTCGGGCTCGGCCTGAAAAGCCATGGCCTGCCCCGAAGCGATCAGCGCAAGTGCCGTAGCGGCCGCCAATATGTTCCTGTTCATCGAAGCATATCCTTCCATCATATACCTGCCCGCCCAACGTTCTTGCGGAGCGGCCGTTCCCGACAGTTTGACCTCGGCGCGCGGCGCCGTCATGCTGCCCTGCCACTCTTGTCCGAACGGCGGATCATTTGCCACCATCATCGCGCCATCCGATCAATCGCCCCGTCTTTTTTATTCCGCTGGCGGTGCTGTCGGCGGCGTTGATCGTCAGCGTGTGGCAAGGGGCCGCCTTTGTCGCGGCCGAAACCGCGGTCAATGACTGGATATTGCGCGTCTTCGGCCCCACCTTTGCCTTGGCTGGTGTCGCTTTTCTCATCCTCCTCGCAGTCGTGGCGCTGTCACCGCTTGGCAAGGTGATCATCGGCGGCGCGGAGGCGCGACCGCTGCTGGGGCGGTGGCGCTGGTTCGCGGTGATGCTCTGCACCACGATCGCGACGGGCATATTGTTCTGGGGCGCCGCCGAACCCCTGTTCCATCTGAATACGCCGCCTGCGATGCTCGGACTCGAACCCGGCAGCGACGGGGCAGCGACGTTCGCCATGTCGACGATGTTCCTTCATTGGACGCTCACGCCCTATGCCATCTATACCGTCGCCGGCTTGGCCTTCGCGCTCGTCTATTACAACCGCCGCGAACCGTTCAGCCTGTCGTCGCTGTTCGTCCCGCTGATCGGGCAGCGCGCGCACGGGCCCGTCGGCACGACGGTCGACATCGTCTGCCTCTACGCGCTCGTCGCCGGCATGGCCGCGTCGCTGGGCGCGGGCATCCTGTCGCTCGCGGGCGGGATCGAGGGGCTCGGCGGCTTTGCCGGCGGCACGCCCCTGCGCTGGGGGATCGCAGCGCTGATCGTCGGGAGTTTCCTGATCTCCGCGGCGACCGGACTGCAAAAGGGCATTGCCGGGCTGTCGGTGCTCAACACCTGGCTGTTCTTCGCTATCATTGCTTTCGTTCTGGTCGCCGGGCCGACCGCGAAGATGCTCGGCCTGTCGCTCCGCGGCGGCGCCGATTATTTCGCGACCTTCGTGCCGCGCAACCTTGGCCTTGACGTCGATGGCGACTGGCACCGGCAATGGACGATCTTCAACTGGGCGAACTGGTTTGCCTGGGCGCCGGTGACCGCCTTGTTTCTCGGGCGTCTCGCAGTCGGCTACAGCGTCCGCGCTTTCATCGTCGTCAATCTGATCCTGCCGGCGCTGTTCGGCGCGGTGTGGATGACCGCGATTGCCGGGGCGACGATCGCCCTCGACCGGCAGAGCGGCGCCAGCCTCTATGCGATCCTCAGCGAACAGGGCCCCGATCCCGTGCTGTTCCGGCTGTTCGACGCACTTGGCGGCGGCCCGATCGTCACCGCGACCGTGCTGTTCGCGATCTTCCTGTCCTATGTCGCCGGTGCCGATGCCAATGTGTCGGCGATGAGCGCACTGTCGACGCGCGGCATCTCCCCCGACGCGCCCGAAGCGCCGCTGGGGGTTCAGGCCGTCTGGGGCGTCACTGTCGGGCTAGTCGCGGTGATGCTGGTCGCCTCGTCGGGGATCGACGGCATCCGCATGATGTCGGTGCTCGGCGGCTTTCCCGCCCTGTTCGTCATCATCGGTGCGGCGCTGTCGCTTGTCGTGATGACGATACGGGGACGGCGCGAAGCCGCCCCCGCCTCATCCTGAGAAAGGGGTCTCAGGACTTACCAGATACGTGTGCGATCGTCGGGCTTCAGATAATATTTCGCGCCCGCGCCGACGTTAAACGCCTTGTACCAGGCATCGACGTTGCGCACCGGCCCGATGATGCGCCAGCGCGCCGGGCTGTGCGGATCGCTCGCCACCTGCTGCTTGATCGCATCCTCGCGCGCCTTGTCGCGCCACGCCTGCGCAAAGGCGAGGAAGAAGCGCTGGTCGCCGGTCAGCCCGTCGATCACCGGCGCTTCCTTGCCGTTCAGCGAGCGGTGATAGGCGTCATAGGCGACCTCGAGCCCGGCGAGGTCGGCGATATTCTCGCCCATCGTCAGGTCCGGATTGACGAATGCGCCGGGCGCCGCCTCATAGGTTGCATATTGCGCCCCGAACGCCTTCGCCTGCGCCTCGAAGCGCGCGGCATCCTCGGGCGTCCACCAGTCGCGGACCGCGCCACTGGCGTCGATCTTGCGCCCCTGATCGTCGAAGCCGTGGGTGATCTCGTGGCCGATGACGGCGCCGATTGCGCCATAGTTCACGGCGTCGTCGACATTCTCGGCAAAATAGGGCGCTTGCAGGATGCCGGCCGGGAAGACGATCTTGTTTTCGAGCCCGCCATTATAGGCGTTCACTTCCTGCGGGTTCATCGACCATTTCTTGCGGTCGACCGGTTTTCCGAGGTCCGACAGGCCATAGGCATATTCGAACGCCGCGCTGCGCTTCACATTGCCGTACAGGTCGGCGGGGTCGATCCTGAGCCCCGAATAGTCGCGCCACTTGTCGGGATATCCGACCATGACGTCCATCTTGTCGAGCTTCGCAAGCGCGGCTTCCTTCGTCGCCGGTGCCATCCAGCTATTGCTCCGGATGCGGTCGCCCATCGCGAGCTTCAGGTTGGCGACCAGCGTCTCCATCTTCGCCTTGGCGCTCGCCGGGAAATATTGCTGCGAATAGGTTTCGCCGACCAGTTCGCCGAGGCTGCCGTCGACCAGCGTCAGCCCGCGCTTCCAGCGCGGCCGCAATTCGCCAACGCCGCTCAGCGCTTTCGTATATTCGAAGCGGCTGTCGACCCAGTCCTTCGACAGATAGGTGGCGGCATTGTCGGCGACATGGAATTGCTGCCACAGCTTGATCGTGTCGAGCGGTGTCTTGGCATAGAGGGCGGCGATGTCGCGGATCGCGGTGTTTTCGTTGACGATGATGCGCTGCTGCGGCGCGATCCCGGCGCCCGCGAACCACGCCGTCCAGTCGAGGCCGGGGGCATAGGCGGCGAGCTCGGCCGACGACATCGGATTGTTGATCTTGCCGACGTCGCGGCGGTCGGCGATCGCCCAGCTTACCTTGGCGATCTCGGTCTCGAACGCGAGGATCGCATCGGCGGCCTTTTCGGGGTCGGCGTTGCCGATCATCTTCATCGACCGCGCGATATAGGCGCGATAGGCATCGCGCTGCGGCTTGAAGGCGTCGGTCAGATAATATTCGCGGTCGGGCAGCCCCAGCCCGCCCTGCCCCAGCCACAACACGTTCGTCGTCGGATCGTCGGTGTCGGCATAGGGCCCGCCGCCGACGATCGTCGCCCCGAACGTGCCCTGCGTCGTCCCCATGAAGCGCGCCATCGCGCTCTTGTCCTTGATCGCGGCGACCGCGGCGATGTCCGCCATCAACGGCTTCGAGCCGAGCGCGTCGACACGCTTCTCGTCCATGAAGCTCTGATACAGGCCGCCGACCTGGCTCGTCGCCGGCGCCTCGGTCACCAGCTTGCGGAGCTGGCGCTGGGTCAGGTTATAGACGTCGTAATCGACCCCCGCCGACGCCTGATCGGCAGGAATTTCGGTGCGCGCGAACCAGGTGCCATTAGCATATTTGTCGAAATCGTCGCCGGGCTTCACCGTCTCGTCGCGCGCCGACAGATCGACGCCCCATTTGCCGAAGGTCAGCGCCGTCAGCGATGCGTCGCCCGCGGTGCCCGCTTCATCGGCGCCCGCCGTCAGCGTGACCGCCCGTTCCATATCCTTTGCCGATGCCGGCAACGATGCCAGCGCCGCGGCGATCGCCAGCGACGCCGCGCCCGTAAAAACTGCTTTCATGTCCCCAACTCCTGAAATGCGTCCGCGCCGCACCGAAAGGGGCGGCGAGCATGACCGGAGTTGTCCGCCCGCGACGTCAAGCGGTCAAGCGGACGGGGTGCCATTGGTCGAAGCCCTTGGGGAGTTGGTGGAAACTTGTTCTGCGGCGCCCGCATTGCAGCGGCTGCACCCAGCGCCTATCTTGTCGTCAAAGTCCGCAAGCCCCCTCTTGCACCTCAAGAACAAATCTGGAACACACCTCTCCCATGAGTCTCACCCATATTTCGGTGCGCGGCGCGCGCGAGCATAATCTGAAGGGCGTTGACGTCGACCTGCCGCGCGACGCGCTGATCGTCATCACCGGCCTGTCGGGCTCGGGCAAGTCGAGCCTCGCCTTCGACACCATCTATGCCGAAGGCCAGCGACGCTATGTCGAGAGTCTCTCCGCATACGCCCGCCAGTTCCTCGAGATGATGCAGAAGCCCGATGTCGAGCATATCGACGGGCTGTCGCCGGCGATCAGCATCGAGCAGAAGACAACGTCGAGAAATCCCCGCTCCACCGTCGCGACGGTGACCGAAATCTACGACTATATGCGACTGTTGTGGGCGCGCGTCGGCATTCCCTATTCGCCCGCGACGGGTGAGCCGATCAGCGCGCAGACGGTCAGCCAGATGGTCGACCGTGTGATGGAATTGCCCGAAGGAACACGCGCCTACCTCCTCGCCCCGGTCGTGCGCGGCCGCAAGGGCGAGTATAGGAAGGAACTCGCCCAGTGGCAGAAGGACGGCTTCACCCGCGTCCGCATCGACGGCGAATTTTACGAGATCGGCGACGCACCGGCGCTCGACAAGAAATATAAGCATGACATCGAAGTGGTCGTCGACCGCATCGCGGTCCGCGAAGGCCTCGGCAGCCGGCTCGCCGACAGCTTCGAGACCGCGCTCAAGCTCGCCGAAGGGCTCGCTTATGTCGACCTCGCCGACGGCCCGGTACCGGGGCGCGAGGAGGAAGACACCGGTGGCGCGATGAAGGGCGCCGGCATCCCCGCCAACCGCCTGATCTTCTCGGAGAAATTCGCCTGCCCGGTTAGCGGCTTCACGATCGCCGAGATCGAACCGCGGCTGTTCAGCTTCAACGCACCGCAGGGCGCCTGCCCCGCATGCGACGGCCTCGGCGAGCGGCAGGAGTTCGACCCCGACCTCGTCGTCCCCAACCATGCGCTGAGCCTGAAAAAAGGCGCGGTCGTGCCGTGGGCGAAATCGAACCCGCCTTCGCCTTATTATATGCAGGTGCTCGAAAGCTTGGGCAAAGCCTATGGTTTCGACCTGACGACGCCGTGGCAGGATTTGCCCGGCGAGGTGCAGCTCATCATCCTCTACGGCACCGGCGGCAAGCCGGTCGAGCTGACGTTCAAGGATGGCAAACGCACTTACACGACGCACAAGGCGTTCGAGGGCGTCATCGGCAATCTCAACCGCCGCATGTTGCAGACCGAAAGCGCGTGGATGCGCGAGGAGCTGAGCAAATATCAGGCGGCGCAGCCGTGCGAGACCTGCCACGGCGCGCGCCTGCGCCCCGAACCGCTCGCGGTGAAGATCGCGGGCGAGGACATCAGCATGTCGGCGCAGCGCTCGGTCGCCGACGCGCTCGGCTGGTTCAGCACGCTCGAGGCGAAGCTGAACGACACGCAAAAGCAGATCGCCAAGGCGATATTGAAAGAGATCAACGAGCGGCTCGGCTTCCTCAACAATGTCGGGCTCGACTATCTGAACCTCAACCGTACCTCGGGCACGCTGTCCGGCGGCGAAAGCCAGCGCATCCGCCTCGCCAGCCAGATCGGCAGCGGGCTCAGCGGCGTGCTCTACGTCCTCGACGAGCCCAGCATCGGCCTTCACCAGCGCGACAACGACCGGCTGCTCGCGACGCTGAAGCGCCTCCGCGACCTCGGCAACACGGTGATCGTCGTCGAGCATGACGAGGATGCGATCCGCCACGCCGATTATGTCGTCGACATGGGGCCCGGCGCGGGCGTCCACGGCGGCGAGATCGTCGCCGAAGGCCCGCTCGCCGAGGTGCTCAAGAATAAGAAGAGCCTCACCGCCGCCTATCTCACCGGCGCGAAGAAGATCGAGGTGCCGACGCGCCGCCGCCCCGGCAACGGCTTCGACCTCGTGCTCAAGGGCGCGCGCGCCAACAACCTCCAGAATGTTACCGCGAAGATCCCGCTCGGCACCTTCACTTGCGTCACCGGCCTGTCGGGGTCGGGCAAGTCGAGCCTGATCATCGACACCCTCTATGCCAGCGCGGCGCGAACGCTCAACGGCGCGCGGATGATCGCCGGGCCGCACGACAGCCTGAAGGGGCTGGAGCATTGCGACAAGGTGATCGACATCGACCAGTCACCGATCGGCCGCACCCCGCGCTCGAACCCCGCCACTTATACGGGCGCCTTCACCGTGATCCGCGACTGGTTCGCCGGGCTGCCCGAGGCGCAGGCGCGCGGTTACAAGCCGGGGCGGTTCAGCTTCAACGTCAAGGGCGGGCGCTGCGAGACCTGCACCGGCGACGGGCTGATCAAGATCGAGATGCACTTCCTGCCCGACGTCTATGTGACGTGCGAGACGTGCCACGGCAAACGCTACAACCGCGAAACGCTCGAGGTGAAGTTCAAGGGGATGAGCATCGCCGACGTACTCGACATGACGGTCGAGGATGCGGCGGACTTCTTCAAGGCGGTGCCCGCGATCCGCGACAAGATGGCGATGCTGGTGCGCGTCGGGCTCGGCTATATCAAGGTCGGGCAACAGGCGACGACGCTGTCGGGGGGCGAGGCGCAGCGCGTCAAGCTCGCCAAGGAACTGTCGCGGCGCTCGACCGGGCAGACGCTCTACATCCTCGACGAGCCGACCACCGGGCTGCATTTCGAGGATGTGAGGAAGCTCTTGGAAGTGCTGCAGGCGCTCGTCGACCAGGGCAACAGCGTCGTGGTGATCGAGCATAATCTCGACGTCATCAAGACCGCCGATTATATCCTCGACCTCGGCCCCGAAGGCGGGGTCAAGGGCGGAGAGATCGTCGCGGCGGGGACGCCCGAGCAGGTGGTGAAGGAAAAGCGCAGCTTTACGGGCCAGTATCTGGCGCCGTTGCTGGGGAAGTAGTCGATAGAGCCCAAGTAAAGTCCCCAATTGACAAGGGTTTTTTGCCTTATCAATAGGGACGAACCGCGCTTTTGCGGTTTGGGGGAATATCTATGTTTTTCAGGGTCGCAACCGCTTTTGCGGGTTCCTTTGTCGTGCTCGCCGCTCCGGTCCATGCGCAGGATAGCGCGGCGCCGACCGCCGTCGCCGAAGCTGCCGTCACGACGGCGGACGACAGCGCACCGGTCGCCGCCGTCCCGGCAGCCGTAGCGCCGGTCGTCGCGATCGCCGCCACGGCACCCGCACTGGTGCTGCCGACCGCCACCGAAATCATCCTGACACCCGATGCGGAGGCGAACAGCAAGAAGCTGCGCGAGGGGCACAGCGTTCCGATGCACACCATGTTCGACGTGATGCATGGTGGCGCGATCGTGATCCCGAAGGGAACGCGCGGCATGGGCACGGTGACCTGGCGCACCGGCAAAGGCGCCTTCGGCAAATCGGCGAAGATGGAAATCACCTTCAATGAGTTGATCCTGCCGAATGGCGACAAGGTCGCGCTGACCGGCATGCATCGACAGGAAGGTCAGGGCAACACCGGCGCCGCCGTCGGTGCCGCGGTGGCGGTCGGCGTGTTCGGCGCTTTCGTCACCGGCAAGTCGGCGATCATCCCGACCGGCCAGCAACTGAGCGCGCGGACCGCGGGCCCGCTGGCCTATGCCCTTCCCGCGGAAGCGAGAATTGCGCCGGTTGCCGTGCCGCTACCCGCCGCAGCGGCGGAAACGGCCACGACGGGCGCCGCGCCTGCGGCGACGGCCGAAGCCGCCGACACGCCGACGACCAACTGATGTGAAGGGGGGAGCGGGCGCGCGTCCGCTCCCTTCCCGTCAGATCGGGCCGCCCCCGCAGCGCGCGCGAAAGCTCAATGCCACACCGCCGACAGCGGGTAGAGCGCGATCAGCCAGACGAGGCAGGCGACCGTGACGCGGCGGTGCCTTGTCCAGACGCCGAGCAGCGCGACGGGGAAGAAGGACCAGCTCACCACGAGGTTGCGGGCGCCGAACGACGGCGCCCCGGCATAGGCCGCGACGGTTGCCATCAGCGCGATATTGGCGAGGAGGACGCCGCCGAGCACCTTGCGCCGCTGGCGGTCGAAATGCGCGTCGAGGTCAGCCCATGCCGCGGGGTCGTCGGGAAAGACGAGGCTGGCGGCGATGAAATAGATGGCGGTGACGACGAAGCCGCCGAACAGCAGCGGCCAGCTCAGCGGCAACAGCTCGCGCATCGCCCAGCCGTACATCCAGAAGGTGACGACATCGCACGACACGAACAGCCCGAGCAGCGCGGTCGGCCAGCCGATGCGGACATGGTGGCTGGCCTTCAGCGCCCGCGCCAGCCCGCCCAGCCCCTCGGCCAGCGCAAGGCCGAGGATCAGCCCGAACAGCGAAAAGATGAATTCGAACCCGCTCATTTGCCCCCCGATGCGGCGCGCATGCCCCGCGGCGAAGCTGTGGCAAACAATGGCACGCCGGGCAAGGCGAAGCCCCGCCCCTGCCCTCGTCGTCACCCCGGACCTGATCCGGGGCCCGCGTGAGGACGCCAGCCCTGGTTCGGGAAAAGATTATCTCACACAAAGACGCGAAGGCACGAAGAGGGCTGTTTTCTATCGCTACCGGTCGATTGCCAAATGAGCGCCGTGTCGATCAATGCCGGACGAAGTCCGGCCATCTTCGCGCCAACGCCCAAGCGACACGCGGCATCGGCGGCCGAAGCCGCCCTCTTCGTGTCTTTGTGTGAGACTGAACGCCGCCGCGGCCGAACCCGCCGCCAGACACCCCACGCAACCCCTTTTTCGCCTTTGCGGCTTTGCGTGAGATTAATCTAAGGCGCCATCAGCGTCGCGGTGATATCCTCCGCCGCATAGATGCGGATCACCGGCGGCGCGGGCGACAGCGCGCGCATTTCGGCGACGAAGCCGCGCGCGGCGGGCAGCGCGAAATGGGCGCGGACCGCGTCGACGCTCTCCCACTCCTCGACGAACATCAGCCGGTCGGGGTTTTCGACATCGATATGGCAATTATGCGCCAGACACCCCGGCTCGGACCGCGACCGCGCGCTATGCTTGGCGCCGAGCGCGATCATGCGCTCGCGATGCTCGGGGGTGAGAATGACGTGGCCGGTGATAAGGATCATGCTTCGCCTTCAATTGGTTTCAAGGATAGACTAAATCCGCCTCAAACTCCCGAGCATTGACGTATCTCAGAATCAGCGCAAATGTCTACGCATGGTCTCTGCTATCAAATTTCCCTGTGATCTGTGTGGCTCGTCGGTGCACTTCGGCGGTGGTCGATATGAAGGACACACATTACCGCACTACGAAATGTTTCTTTGCCATCCCTGCTACTCAATGAATTGGGACGGAATTTCACCACTCCTTGAACCAAAATTCTTGGCACATTTGAAGCTTAATAATATACCGGTTCCGAAACGAAACCCTAAGGGATGGTTCCCAAGGTAGCTCACCTCCCTTTAACAGAAGAATTTGGTAGAAAATGACATCGAATCTAAAGCTAAAAGATGTTTTCACGCCGGGCGGCCAACCGTCGGTGACCTATGTTAGTCGAGACCATTTGAAACTGGAACAGCGAGTCAAAGAGGCCCTTGCCCGAGGCTACGCAATAAATGTGGTGACGGGGCCAACAAAGTCGGGAAAAACTGTTCTGTGCAATCACGTTCTATCTCAAGCTGGGGCCTCTGTATCTATAGAAGGCGGTCAAATTAGGACCGATGAGGAATTTTGGTCTCAAATTGCCCATCAACTTGAGCTGGGCCGGGAACGAGTGCGAACAGAATCTGGTAGTCAAACAGATACCGCATCGGGCGGACTAAAGCTCGGTATTGCGAATGTAGCGGAAATAAATTTCGGAGGAGACAGTGCTGTTGGCCGAACTACCGAACGCTCTATAACATACGATGTGAACCACAAGCTAGCTTCTTTACAGCACATGGTCGACAATGATGTCGCATTGCTGGTTGATGACTTTCACTACATACCTCAAGACGTTCAAAAGTCCATAATACAGACATTGAAGGGTGCAGTTTTTAAAGGTCTTTCTGTAATACTCCTAGCTGTACCACATCGCGCATTTGATCCAATTACTGTAGAGCAAGAACTATAAGGTCGATTTAAGCATATCGAAATCCCGCCATGGGACATGAATGACCTAGTCTTAATTCCTCAACGGGGATTCGAGGCGCTGAACGTCGAAACATCCACGCGACAGAATAATACAATTTGCGCAGAAGGGTTTGGGAACCCCTTGCTCGTTCAAGAGATATGCAGCGAGTTCTGCATAAAAAGCGGCATTTTCGGATGGTCAGCCGATAAGCAGAAGCTCGATATAGGCTCACTTGAGACCGCATTAAATGAAATTGCAAAAAGCAAAGGTTTTCCAAAATATAGCAAATTGAAGGCGGGACCCGATGCCAGAAAGAAAAGGCAATCTCGACAATTCAAAGACGGGACGTCGCAAGATAAATACTCAGCGATCTTGATGGCCGTCGCAACGCTCGGCCCGAAAACCCGCACGAGCTATGATGAAATTCGTTCCACATTACAGGCTATGCTTACCCCCTCTTCAATGCCCGCAAAGCACGAAATCACTTCTGCTCTTGTCAATATGAGTAAAATTGCTCGAGAAAAGATTGAAGGTGAGCCACCGATTGAATGGGTATCAAGTGAAGACAGCCTTGTTATTACGGATCCTTTTTTGTTATTTTACATGAAGTGGGCGACCCACCATGAAGCCCCTGGGACGCAAACACTACTATGAGGTAGGCAGCCATAGCTGCCTTCATGACACTTCCGTGACACTCCCTGTCACAAACACGTCACAGTACTCCCCCATTTGCGGCTCAGCGAGTCGCCGCGGGGGTGGCGGCTTGGATTGGTAACACCCCCTCAACAGGATTACCCATGCTGCAGAAATTTGCTCCCAAGGTCCTGGGCATCGCTGGCGCCGCGACGTGCGCTTTGGCGCTTTCCGCGTGCCAGGATCAGGCCTCCTCGGGCGGCGGCGCGCGCGATTATATCAGCGCGGTCGGTTCGTCGACCGTCTATCCCTTTGCAACCGCGGTCGGCGAGAAGTTCGCCGAAGCGACCGGCAACAAGACGCCCAAGATCGACAGCACCGGCACCGGCGGCGGCTTCGAGCGCTTCTGCGCCGGGGTCGGCGGCGACACGCCCGACATCGCGAACGCATCGCGCCGCATCAAGAAGAAGGAATTCGACACCTGCGCCAAGAATGGCGTCAAGGACATCGTCGAAATCCAGGTCGGCATCGACGGCATCGCGCTCGGCGAAGCGCAGCGCGGCCCGGGCTTCAAGCTGAGCGAAGAAGATGTTTACAAGGCGCTCGCCGCGAACCCCTATGGCAAGCCGAACGCCGCGAAGACGTGGAAGGACGTCAACCCCGCCCTTCCCGCGGTCGCGATCTCGGTCTTCGGGCCGCCGTCGACCAGCGGTACCTATGACGCGTTCAAGGAGCTGATCCTCGGCAAGGGCTGCGACGCCAATCCCGAGATGAAGGCGCTGAAGGACAGCGACAAGGACAAGCATGAGGCGACCTGCACCACGCTGCGCGGCGCGCCCTATTATGTCGAGCAGGGCGAGAATGATAACCTCATCATCTCGAAGCTCGACAAGAACCCGACCAGCCTCGGCATCTTCGGCTTCAGCTATCTCGATGCCAACAAGGACAAGATCAAGGCGGTTCCGGTGCAGGGCGTTTCGCCGACCTATGCCGCGATCGCCGACGGCAGCTATCCCGGTTCGCGTCCGCTCTTCATCTATGTGAAGAAGGCGCATGTCGGCGTCGTCCCCGGCCTCGCCGAATATGTCGCCGAGTTCCTGAAGGGCGCCGGCGAAGGCGGTTATCTGAACGCCAAGGGCCTGATCGTGTCGCCGAAGGATATCGCGGCGACCGCCGCGGCCAACGGCAAGGCGATGACCGTGCTCGACGGGTCGGTGCTGAAGTAAGGTTGCTCCCGATGGTGGCCGGGCGGGCTCGTCCGGTCCGGCCGCCGCCCCTTTTTATCGTCATTGCGAGCGAAGCGAAGCAATCTCCAGCAGGCGTCCAGCATTGCGATAGCTGGAGATTGCTTCGTCGCTACGCTCCTCGCAATGACGGGAACGGTTTGATGAGAAACACGTGACCTTCAACGCCGCCGCCCTTTTGCTTTTGATCGCGGGTCTCGCGCTGATCGGCTGGCTCGCCGGCCGCGCGCGGTCGAGTCTGCTCGCCGGCCGCGCCGGGACCAAGCTCCACTCGCGCCCGCAATATCATGGCTGGTATGTCGCGCTGTGGCTGTTCGCCCCCGCCGCGCTGTTCCTTGCCGTCTGGTCGTCGGTCTCGCCGGCGCTGATCACCAACCAGGTGCTCACGAGCGAGGCGGCGCAAAGCCTGCCGTCGTTCGGGTTCGAGCGCGGCGCGATCCTCTCCGACGCGCGCAACGTCGCCGAGGGCAAGCAGGCCGCGGTGCGGCTGCCCGCCGCGGCGCCGCTGGTGAAACCCTATAGCGACGCGACGCACCGCTATGCGTGGATCGGCATCGCCGCGATGCTGGCGCTGGCGCTGGCGGGCGGGCTCTACGCCTTCACGCGCATCCGCCCCGATTTCCGGGCGCGGACGCGGGTCGAAAAGATCGTGATGCTGTTCCTGCTGCTCGCGTCTTTGGTCGCGATCCTCACGACCTTCGGCATCGTGCTGTCTTTGCTCTTTGAATCGATCCGCTTCTTCCGCCTCGTCTCGCCCGCCGAACTGCTGTTCGGTACGACATGGGCGCCCACCAGTGGCGCGCCGCAGCCCGACACCTTTGGCGGCATCCCGCTGTTCTGGGGCACGGTGCTGATCGGTGCGATCATCGCGATGATCGTCGCGATCCCGATCGGGATGATGACCGCGGTCTACCTCACCCAATATGCCGCGCCGACGGTGCGCAAATGGGTGAAGCCGTTGCTCGAGATTCTCGCGGGCGTGCCGACCGTCGTTTACGGCTATTTCGCCGCGCTGACGGTCGCCCCGGCGCTGCGCGAGTTCGCGGTGATGCTGGGCATTCCGAACGCCTCGACCGAAAGCGCGCTCGCCGCCGGTATCGTGATGGGCGTGATGATCATCCCCTTCGTCTCCTCGATGGCCGACGACAGCATCAACGCGGTGCCGCAGGCGATGCGCGACGGCTCGCTGGCGCTGGGCGCCACCCCGAACGAGACGATCCGCCAGGTGCTGATCCCCGCCGCGCTGCCCGGTGTGATGGGCGGCATCCTGCTCGCGGTCAGCCGCGCGATCGGCGAGACGATGATCGTGGTGATGGCCGCCGGCCTCTCGGCGAACATGACCGCCAACCCCTTTGCCAGCGTCACCACGGTGACCGCGCAGATCGTCAAGCTGCTCACCGGCGACCAGGAGTTCGACAGCGCCAAGACGCTTGCCGCCTTCGCGCTCGGCCTCGTCCTCTTCATCGTTACGCTGCTGCTCAACATCGTCGCGCTGCGCATCGTCAAAAAGTATCGTGAAGCTTATGAATAGGCAGACCACCCCCACCGACTGGGAGGGCGCGACGATGCAGAAACGCATCGCGGGCCGCTATGCCGCCGAACGCCGCTTCAAGCTGATGGGGCTGGGCGCGGTGCTGCTCTCGGGCGCCTTCCTCGCCTTCCTGCTGTTCGTGATGGTCGGCAACGGCGCGCGCGGCTTTACCTATACGCATGTTTCGGTGCCGGTTGATTTCAAGGCGATGCCGCTGACGATCGACACGGCGCGGCTGGGCGACGCCGACGCCGATCAGGTGATCGCGAACGCCGGGCTTGCCGACATCGTCGCCTTTGCCGCCGACGAGGCGCTTGGCAGCGACGGATCGAAGCTGATCAGCGAGAACGCGTGGAAGGAAGTGCGCTCGGCGATCAAGGCCGATCCCGAATTGCTCAAGAGCAAGACAATGTTCGAACTGCCCGCGTCGAGCGAGGTCGATATCGCCGCCAAGGAAGGCGCCAAGGGCGCGCTCGGTGCGAAGGTCGACGCGCTGGAAAAGGACGGCAAGCTGTCGACCGGCATCCACTGGCCCTTCTTCAAGAACGCCGATGCGACCGACCCCGCGGTCGCGGGCATCTGGGGCGCGCTCAAGGGATCGGTGCTGACGATCTTCATCGCCTTCCTCATCGCTTTCCCGACCGGGGTTCTGGCCGCGCTGTATCTCGAGGAATATGCGGCGAAGAACCGCTGGACCGACCTCATCGAAGTGTCGATCAACAACCTTGCCGCGGTGCCCTCGATCATCTTCGGCCTGCTCGCGCTCGCGGTGTTCATCAACTGGTTCGGCCTCTGCCAAGCGAGCCCGCTCGTCGGCGGGCTGACGCTGGCGCTGATGACGATGCCGGTGATCGTGATCGCCAGCCGCAACGCGATCAAATCGGTCCCGCCGTCGATCCGCGATGCCGCGCTGGGTGTGGGCGCAAGTCCCGTGCAGGTGGTGTTCCACCATGTCCTGCCGCTCGCCCTTCCCGGCATCCTCACCGGCACGATCATCGGCATGGCGCGCGCGCTGGGTGAGACCGCGCCGCTGCTGCTCGTCGGCATGCGCGCCTTTATCGGCGACGTGCCGGGCGGCATCTGCTCGCCCTCGACCGTGCTGCCGATGCAGATCTTCCTCTGGTCGGATGAAGTCGACCGGGGCTTTGTCGAGAAAACCTCCGCCGCGATCATCGTGCTGCTTATCGTGCTGCTGTCGATGAACGCCTTTGCGATCTACCTTCGCAACAAATTCGAAAAACGCTGGTGACCCCACAATGACCCAAGACGATCTCACTATCGCCGATCCCAAGATGAAGGCGCACGGCGTCGACGTCTTCTATGGCGAGAAACAGGCGATCAAGGATGTGTCGATCGACGTCGGCACCGACCTCGTCACCGCCTTCATCGGTCCGTCGGGCTGCGGCAAGTCGACTTTCCTGCGCTCGCTGAACCGGATGAACGACACCGTCGCCAGCGCCAAGGTGACCGGCCGGATCGAGCTCGACGGCGAGGATATCTATGCACCGTCGATGGACGTCGTGCAGCTTCGCGCCCGCGTCGGCATGGTGTTCCAGAAGCCGAACCCCTTTCCCAAGTCGATCTATGACAATGTCGGCTATGGCCCGCGCATCCACGGCCTTGCGCCGTCGAAGGCCGAGCTCGACGTGATCGTCGAGCGCGCGCTGATCCGCGCCGGCCTGTGGGACGAGGTCAAGGACCGGCTCGGCGAAAGCGGCACCGCCTTGTCGGGCGGCCAGCAGCAGCGCCTGTGCATCGCGCGCGCGATCGCGGTCGACCCCGAAGTCATTTTGATGGACGAGCCCTGCTCGGCGCTCGACCCGATCGCCACCGCGAAGATCGAGGAGCTGATCCACGAACTGCGCGGCAAATATGCGATCGTCATCGTCACGCACAATATGCAGCAGGCGGCCCGCGTGTCGCAGCGCACCGCCTTTTTCCACCTCGGGACGTTGGTCGAATATGGCAAGACCACCGATATCTTCACCAACCCGCGGCAGGAACGCACCAAGGACTATATCACCGGCCGTTACGGCTAAGCCCGGCCGAAAAAGGACGAAGTAGATGGCAGTTACCAACGATCACACCGTCAAGGCCTTCGACGAGGATCTGAACCGCCTGCGCGGTCTGATCAGCGAGATGGGCGGCCGCGCCGAACAGGCGCTGCTCCAGGCGATGAACGCACTCAACAACGGCGACCTCGACCTCGCGGCGCAGGTCGTGCGCGACGACAAGAAGATCGACGCGCTCGAAGCCGAGGTCGAACAGCTTACGGTCCAGACGATCGCGCTCCGCGCGCCGATGGCCGACGACCTGCGCGAAATGATCGCGGCGCTGAAAATCGTCTCGGTCGTCGAGCGGATCGGCGACTATGCGAAGAATATCGCCAAGCGCGTCGCGCTGATGGACCCGACGCGCCAGATCGAAGCGATCCCGGTGCTGATGTCGATGTCGTCGGCCGTTGCCGAACTGGTGCACGACGCGCTCGACAGCTTCGCCGCGCGCGACCCCGAACTCGCCGTACGCGTCACCGTTCGCGACAAGAATGTCGACGATTTCTACAACAGCATTTTCCGCACGCTCGTCACCTTCATGATGGAAAATCCCAAGCACATCACCGAAAGCGCGCACTTGCTGTTCGTCGCCAAGAACCTCGAACGCATGGGCGACCATGCGACCAACATCGCCGAGATGGTCTATTATGTCGTCACTGGCGAGCGGATGGAGGAGCGTGAACGCGGGGAGACCCCCGAAGGCGCCGCGTCGGCGGAGCAGGAGCAAGGCTGATGCCGCAGCCCGACCTGCTGCTGATCGAGGATGACGAGGCGATCGCCGAACTCATCGTCTGGCACTTCGCCCGCGAAGGCTTTTCGGTCCGCCAGACCCCCGACGGCGAACAGGCGCTGGTCCTCGTCGAGGAACGCGTCCCCGATATCGTCCTGCTCGACTGGATGATCGAGAGCCTGCCGGGCATCGAGGTCTGCCGGCGCCTGCGCCGCAACCCCAAGTCGGCGAACGTGCCGATCATCATGCTCACCGCGCGCGGCGAGGAAGAGGACCGCATTCGCGGCCTCGAAACCGGCGCCGATGATTATGTCACCAAGCCGTTCAGCCCGCGCGAACTGGTCGCGCGCGTCCAGGCGGTGCTCCGCCGCCTGCGCCCCGCGCTCGCCGGCGAGATGCTGAGCTATGCCGACATCGAGCTCGATTCGGTCGCGCACAAGGTGGTGCGCGCCGGCCAGATCGTCGCGATGGGCCCGACCGAATTCCGCCTGCTCCGCCATTTCATGGAGCATCCGGGCCGCGTCTTCTCGCGCGGGCAGTTGCTCGACAGCGTCTGGGGACAGGACAGCGACATCGAACTCAGGACCGTCGACGTCCATATCCGCCGCCTGCGCAAGGCGATCAACCTGCCTGGCACCGCGGATATCATCCGCACCGTGCGTTCGGCGGGCTATGCGCTGGATGCCGGCAAGGGTTGACGCCATGCCCTATTTTGCGGTGGCTGGATACGACCGCTTGATACAGGGGCCGGACCGAGGCGGCTTATCCCACATTCACTTCTGGTGAATGGTCTTCAACCATTCACGGGACCCGATAGCGGCAAATACCGCTTCTTTGGGAGCGGCGCCGAGCGGCAGCGCGATCACCGCTTCCGTGCATGTCCCGCCAATATATATGCGCTCGCCGGCGAGCCCGTTATCGACCAAAGACCTGCGTGTCATCGCAAGCAAAACATCCGGCGCATGCTGCGGCGGCGATGCCGTGGAGCAAAGATAAACCGCCCCGTCGGGGATCAGCCTCACCGTTTCGATGACGTTGGAGAGCACCCGTGCGCGATCCTCCTCACTGCCGTCCGGCCCGTATCTCAGATAGAAAGGACCGTTGGCAACAACATCGGCTGACGCGAACGAACATTGCGCCAGCCCTGCAACGAATAGAGATAGAATTCGCAACGAGCGCATAGCTCGTCATTGTCCAAAATTTATCCCGCAGCAACGTCCGATTTCGGCCCTGGATGCTGCTGCGGTCGGATATATTTGGGTAGGAAGCGCCCTTACCCCGGTTCCTCTTGTGTCGGACGACTTCGAGACACCATCGACATGGCGAACAGCCAAGCGGCGTCTCGATTGCGCTCGACGCGAACGGCGAGAGGCGCGAAGTGTAGCGCCGTCCGAACCCCGGACGGCGCCCACCCGATCAGAAATCGACCTGCGTGCGCAGCCCGAACACGTCGGCCGAATAGTCGCGGTCGCCGGTCGCGCTGGCGATCGCGGCGTCGTTGATCTTCACCCGGCCGTAGTTGGCGGTGATCCGGATATAGTCGATCGGCGCCCACACGACGCCGATCAGCGCGGTGCGCTGGCGCCCGCCGATAATTCCGCCGTCGTTGAGGTCGAGATGGTCGTAGCGCGCGTTGATCTCGATCGCGCCGATGCCGCCGTCGGTGATCGGCTTTGCCGGCTTCAGACGATCGAAGGCGCCATCCTTGTAGCCGCGGCTTTCGCCCGTCAGCACAAAGCCCGCTTCGGCATAACCGCCGAAGAAGGTCGGATCGGTGTCGCCCGTCCGCCGCATCGTCTGCCAGAAGCCTTCGCCCGCGGCATGGAACGGCCCCGAAACGATCGCGGCCTCCAGCCCCATCCCGCGCTCGCCGCTTGCGCCGAGGGCGCGCGTATCGACAAGGCGCAGGTCGGTGGTGTGCGCGAAAGGCCGCGACCGGTAGCGCAGCGTCGCCGCCGGGTCGTTGAGATCGCGCCAATGCGCCGAACCGCCGAGATGGAGCTGCGTGTTGCCGAATTTCGGCATCCAGACGACGCGGCCGTCGACGCCGATGCTGTTGTTCGCATCGTCGAGCAGGTCGTTGGCATTGTCGCCGAACACGCCCGCCTGCACCAGCACCGCCTTGCCCTTATATTGCGTCGACAGGCCGACCCGACGCTCGAAACCGAAGGCCTGGGTAAAGGCCGCACGTTCGGTGAAGCTGGTGAACAGGTCGCTGGTCATATCGTCGAGCGACGAAAAGGGCTTGAGCTGACCGGCGGTGACCGACAGCGGTCCGGGGCCGTAGGTCATATAGACATCGGTCAGTTCGACCGAGCTGTTCGCGATATCGGCTTCGACGCGATAGGAAAAGCCGCCCGGAATCTTGCCGTCGACGCCCAGATAGACACGGCGAAATTCGGTCTTGAGCCCGCCGCGCGCGCCGGTCACCCCGTCGGGGGCGTCGATGCCCGCGAGGTCGAGCTGGATGCGGCCACGCGGCTTGAAGCTCCAGCCGTCGGCGGTCTTGATCTCGGGCGCGCCCTTCCAGCTGATTTCGGTCGCGGGCTTCGCAGTCACTGCGGGGGCGGCGGGAGGGGTCGGTACCGGAGCGGAAGCGGGCGCCTGCCCGGTTGCGGCGTCGAGCCGCGTTTCGAGCGTCTGGACCTGCGCCTTCAGCGCGGCGAGTTCGGCGCGCAGCGCGGCGGCTTCCTCGGCGCTCATCGCCTGCGCGTGGGCGAGCGTCGGGACGCCGAGCATCGAAGTGCCCAGCAGGGCGGCAGTCAGGAAGGAACGCATGGTTGTTGCTCCGTTGCGAAAGGGTGACAAACTCGGGGCGCTGTTATGACCGGTTCATGACAGATGCACGTCAATTGGATGACATTTTTGTTTCACAGATCGATTTTCACACCCCCTTGCCAGCGAAGTGCGAACGGTTAAGGACGTTCCGGTTTTTCGGGCAACCTTTCACGGGGCGCCCCTTCCGGGAGACCATCATGACGATCAAATTTGACGGGCGCGTTGCTATTGTGACCGGCGCCGGCGGCGGGCTCGGTCGCGCCTATGCGCTCGAACTCGCCCGGCGCGGCGCGAAGGTGGTCGTCAACGACCTGGGCGGCGCGCGCGACGGCACCGGCCATTCGGACGCCGCGCTGCAGGTGGTCGAGGAAATCCGCGCCGCGGGCGGCACCGCCATGTCGAACGGCGGCAGCGTCACCGAATATGAGCAGATGGTCGAAATGGTCGCCAAGGCGAAGGAAGAATGGGGCGGCGTCCACGTCCTGATCAACAATGCCGGCATCCTGCGCGACAAGAGCTTCGCCAAGATGGAGCCCGCCGATTTCGACCTGGTGCTGAAGGTTCATGTGTCGGGTAGCGCCAATGTCACCAAGGCATGCTGGGACATCATGCGCGAACAGGCCTATGGCCGCATCCTGATGACCGCGTCGTCGACCGGCCTCTACGGCAATTTCGGTCAGGCCAATTACGGCGCCGCCAAGCTCGGCCTCGCTGGGCTCACCAAGACACTGCACCTCGAAGGCGCGAAGTATAACATTCGTTGCAACACGATCGCGCCGGTCGCCGGCACGCGGATGACCGAGGACATCTTCCCCGCCGAGCTGTTCGAGAAGTTCACTCCTGAAAATGTCGCGCCAGCCGCGCTCTTCCTCGTCAGCGAGGATGCCCCGACGAACATGATCGTCGGCGCGGGCGCCGGCGCGTTCCACGCCGCCTATGTCACCATGACCCCCGGCGTCGCACTTTCCGAAGACGAGCGGACCCCCGAAGGCGTTGCCGCCGCCTGGGAGAAGATCATCGACCGCAACGGCGAAACCGTTCCGCAATCGGGCAGCGAACAGTCGATGGCGGTGATGCGCGCTCTCCAAGCACTGGGCTGACGATAGACCCTCCCCGTCGCGAAGCGATGGGGAGGACATAGCGCATCACTGTATTGACACACCAATACGCCGATGGCATAACATCTTCGGGGCAAGGGGATCGGACAGAAGGACGACCCCGATGTATAGTGAAAGCGACCTGCAAGCCGCGGTCGATGCGAACGTCTTGACGCCGGAGGCCGCAGCGGCATTCCGGTCGCATATCGCGTCGGTTCGCGCCGCGCCCGGGGCGGATGAGGAATCATTCCGCCTGATTACCGGCTTCAACGATATTTTCGTCAGCATCGCGGCGGTGATCCTGCTCGTCGCGGTCGGCTGGATCGGCGCCTCGATCCATCCCGCGCTCGGCGGCGCCTTCGTCGCCGCGTCGGCGTGGTTCCTTGCCGAATATTTCACCCGCCAGCGCCGCATGGCGCTGCCCAGCATCGTCCTCGTCCTCGCCTTTTCGGGCGGCGTCTTTGCGACGATGGTCGGTTTCCTGGTCAAGCATGGCGAGAATATTTTCGGCAGCAATCCGGGCGACACGGTCGGGGCGCTGCTGGTCGGCGGCATCGCGCTCGTCACCGCCGCGGCGACCTGGCTGCACTGGAAGCGCTTCATGGTGCCGATCACCGTTGCCGCCGGAACCGCAGCGTTGGCCGCGACGGCAGTCGCGCTGGTGCTCGCGGTGACCGGCGTACCGAGCCCCGATGGCACCCTGCCGATGATCCTCGTGCTGATCGCCGGCCTCGGCGTCTTCACCCTTGCCATGTGGTGGGACCGCAGCGACCGCGTGCGCCAGACGCGGCGCAGCGACGTCGCCTTCTGGCTTCACCTGCTCGCCGCGCCGATGATCGTCCATCCGATCTTCCACCTGCTCGGCGTGACGCAGGGCGACGATATCGGCAGCGGTGCGGCGATCCTTGTCGTCGGCATCTATATCGCTTTCGGGCTCGTCGCGCTGGCGATCGACCGCCGCGCGCTGCTGGTCTCGGCGCTCGCCTATGTACTCTTCGCGATGACGCAGCTCTTCAACACCTTCGGCGCGGTCGAGCTCAACGTCGCGCTGACGGCGTTCGTCATCGGATCGGCGCTGCTGCTGCTGTCGGCCTTCTGGCAGAATGCGCGGGCTGCGGTGGTCGGACTGCTGCCCGAAAATCTGGCCAACCAGTTGCCGGCGACGGCGCGGCCGGTCAGTCCCCAACCAGCTTCATAAGCTTGCGTTCGACGGGGGCGAGCACATTGGAAAGCTCGTCCCCGCGTTTAAGGATCGCCCCGGCTTCGGAGACAAGGGCCCACATGCCCTGCCGGCTCCGCAAGGCGGGGCGTTTTTCGATGCGATATTCGGGCCGCTCGGCGGTGCGGCGAAAGGCCGAGAAGATCGCGGCGTCGCGGTGGAAGTCCATCGCATAGTCGCGCCAGTGCCCCGCCGCGACCATGCGGCCATAGAGGTCGAGGATGCGCAGGAGTTCGGTGCGCTCGAAGCCGGTCTGCTGCGGTGCCGCCCGGTTCGCGAACGGCAGAGGCGTCACCGTTCCCATCAGGCGCTATTCCGGCTCCCTTTGCGCCGCGGCGCCTGCTCTTCGGCAACCTCGCGCTCGGCAAGCAGCGCCGAGAGTTGCTTCTGCATCTGTTCGAGCTGGCATTGCAGCAGTTCGACCTTCTGCGTCGCCGGGTCGAAAGTTTCGCTGCAGGGCGTGCCATAGGGCACGAATTCGCGCGCATATTCGGTCGCGTCGAGCAGGGTAGAGCGCGCCGGAATGCCGACCATCACTGCGCCTTCGGGCACGTCTTTCGTCACCACCGCATTGGCCCCGACGCGCGCGCGCGCGTTGACGATGACGGGGCCGAGAATCTGTGCGCCCGATCCGACGATGACGTCGTCGGCCAGCGTCGGATGCCGCTTGCCCGCGATGCCATTGGCGGGATCGGTGCCGCCCAGCGTCACGCACTGATAGATGGTGACATTATCGCCGATCTCGGCGGTCTCGCCGATCACGGTAAAGCCATGATCGATGAACAGGTGGCGGCCGATCTTCGCGCCCGGGTGGATGTCGATCGCGGTCAGCCAGCGCGAGAAATGATTTACGAAACGCGCGAGGAAGAACAGGTCCGCCTCGAACAGCCAATGCGCGATACGGTGCATCCCGACCGCCAGCAGGCCCGGATAAAGAAGGATTTCCCAACGCGAACGCGGCGCCGGATCGCGCGCCTTGATCGAATCGAGATAGGCGATCAGCCCGTTGAACATGCAGATGTCCCCTGCGACCCTATTTCTGTACCGGGCAAGATAGATGTTCGACGGCGGCATTTCCACCCCCGAGCGCGTTTTAATCGTCAGCGCCCGAACAGGCCGATACGGAGCAGTAACAGGCCTTCGCTGCGCCAGCGCCGCTCGCCATCGCGCGCGGCGATGGCTGCCGCCCAGCGGTCGAGCATCAGCAAGGCCTTGTTATCGCTGAAAGACCGAGCTTGCGGCGCTTTCTCGTTTCGCGCATCGGCGAACAATTGCCTGGCATCGGCGACGCTTTGCTGAAGCCCCGCGCCCCACAGCAAACCCCAGCGCGCGCCGCCTTCCCCGCCCGACAGCGCGAACAGCGCTTCGCCGAACGCCGCTGCCGCAGCCTTCGACGCCGCATCATCCTCGGCAAGCAGCATCGCCTCGGCAGCATCGACCAGCGCGTCGAGCCCGCCCTTGCCGACCCATGTCGCCTGCAGTTCGGCAAGCAGCGGCTCGCCCTTGGGTAGCGCCGCGGGGTCGCTCGCGAGCAGCGCCATCATGTCGCGCCACCAGGCGAGCTTGATCTGGCCGATCAGCGGCTCGCGCGCATCGTGCAGCAATCTGGTCAGCCGCTCGGCGAGCGCCCACAGCGCAGCGATGGCGGGGCGCCTCTCGCGAGGCACCGCCACCATCACGCGCGGATCGCGGATGTCCGGATAGGCGGCCGTTTCCGGCGCGTCAGGCGCGATTGCAGACAGCCTTCACCGCCGCGATGACGCGCGGCGTGTCGACGAGCGCCGCCTTTTCGAGATTGTGCGCATAGGGCAGCGGCACATCCTCGTTGCACACGCGCATCACGGGCGCATCGAGATCGTCGAAGCCATGCTCCATCGCGACCATCGCGATTTCGCTCGCGATCGAACAGGTCGGCCAGCCTTCCTCGACGACGACCAGACGGTTCGTCTTCCTGAGGCTGGCAAGCACCGTCACGGTGTCGAGCGGACGCAGCGTGCGCAGATCGATCACCTCGGCATCGACCCCCTCTCCCGCCAACGCATCGGCGGCCTCGAGCGCGAACCCGACGCCGATCGAATAGCTGACGATGGTGACATCGCTGCCCGCGCGCATGATCCGCGCCTTGCCGATCGGCAGGACGAAATCATCGACTTCGGGTACCTCGAAGCTGCGGCCGTAGAGCAGTTCGTTCTCGAGGAACACGACCGGATCTTCGGTGCGGATCGCCGCTTTCAACAGGCCCTTGGCGTCGGCGGCGTCATAGGGCGCGATCACGATCAGACCGGGAACGCTGGCATACCAGGGCGCATAATTCTGACTGTGCTGCGCGCCGACACGCGCCGCGGCGCCGTTCGGGCCGCGGAAGACGATCGGACAGCGCATCTGACCGCCCGACATATAGTTGGTCTTCGCCGCCGAGTTGATGATGTGGTCGATCGCCTGCATCGCGAAGTTGAAGGTCATGAATTCGATAATCGGCCGCAGGCCGCCCATCGCGGCGCCGGTACCAAGCCCGGCAAAGCCATATTCGGTGATCGGGGTATCGACGACGCGCTGTGCGCCGAATTCCTCGAGCAGCCCCTGCGTGACCTTGTAGGCGCCCTGATATTCGGCGACCTCTTCGCCCATCACGAAGACGCGGTCGTCCTTGCGCATCTCCTCGGCCATCGCGTCACGCAGCGCCTCGCGGACGGTGAGCTTCGCCATCGCGGTGCCTTCGGGGATCGCGGGATCGGCGGCGCGTTCGGTCGCGGCGGGCTTCTCCGCCACGGGCGCGGGAGCCGGCGCCGGAGCCGGCTCCGCGGCCTTGGGCTCCTCGGCGGGCGCCGGTGCAGGCGTGGCCGCAGGTGCCGCTGCCTCTTCGCCCTCGCCCGTGATCGTCGCGATCACGGTGCCGACCTTCACATTGTCGGTTCCTTCGGCGACGAGGATCTGTCCGACCGTGCCTTCATCGACCGCTTCGAATTCCATCGTCGCCTTGTCGGTCTCGATTTCTGCCAGGATATCGCCCGACTTCACCGTGTCGCCTTCCTTGACGAGCCACTTGGCGAGCGTGCCTTCTTCCATCGTCGGCGACAGCGCCGGCATCTTCAATTCGATGGCCATCTCAATATTGCTCCACCAGCACGTCGGTATAAAGTTCGTGAAGTTCGGGTTCGGGCGCGCTTTCTGCAAAGTCGGCCGATTCCGCGACGATCTGGCGGATTTCCTTGTCGATATCCTTGATCTTGTCTTCGGTGATCCCGGCGTCGACCATCAGCTTCTTGAGATGCTCGATCGCATCCGACTTGTCGCGCACCGCCTGCACTTCCTCGCGGCTGCGATATTTGGCGGGGTCGGACATCGAATGGCCGCGATAGCGATAGGTTTTGAGTTCCATCAGCACCGGCCCCTTGCCCGCGCGCACCCATTCGAGCGCCGCTTCGGCGGCACCGCGCACCGCGAGCACGTCCATGCCGTCGACCTGCATGCCCGGGATGCGGAAGCTTTCGCCGCGGCGATAGAGCTGGTCCTCGGCCGACGAGCGGTTGACCGACGTGCCCATGGCGTACTGGTTGTTCTCGATCACGAAGATGATCGGCAGCTTCCACAGCTCGGCCATGTTGAAGCTTTCATAGACCTGGCCCTGGTTCGACGCGCCGTCGCCGAAATAGGCCATGGCGACTCCGCCGTCGCCGCGATATTTGTGCGCAAAGGCAAGCCCGGTGCCGAGCGACACCTGCGCGCCGACGATGCCATGGCCGCCGTAGAATTTATGCTCGACGCTGAACATGTGCATCGAGCCGCCCTTGCCGCGCGAAATGCCCGCGGCGCGCCCGGTCAGCTCGGCCATGATCACCTTGGGATCGATGCCGTAGGCGAGCATGTGGCCATGGTCGCGATAGCCGGTGATGACGCTGTCCTTGTCGCCGTCGAGTGCCGATTGCAGGCCGACCGCCACGGCTTCCTGACCGATATAGAGATGGCAGAAACCGCCGATCAGGCCGAGGCCGTAAAGCTGCCCGGCCTTTTCCTCGAAGCGGCGGATCAGCAGCATCTCGCGGTAGAATTTCTCGAGTTCTTCCGGCGTGGCGTCATAGGGTGCGGGATCGCGCGGGGATTCGCGATTGGTCGCGGGAGCTGGGGTGGAAGCGACTTTTTTTGGCGCGGCAGTCTTGCGCGCAGGTGCTTTGGCCAAGGGAGGTTTCCTTTGCATTTAGCCGTTACGGCAAGGCTCCCTATAGGACCGCCATGTCATGCTTGGCAACGCCCCCGAACGGCGGCGCGCCATTGTCTTACGTATGCAGCAAAATACGAAAAACTACCCGTAGCAGCGCTCAGGGTTTCGCGTCGGGTTCCATCGGAATGATATATTCGTCGGGGTGATAGGCGCCGAGCTTTTCGCGCACATATTCCTCGGCCAGATCGGGATCGACCCGGCCGCGATCGAGCAGGTTGACGCGGTTCTGCAGCTCGTTCTGCTTCTTGGTCAGTTCGGTCAGCACGACGCGCTTCTTTTCGACCGACTGGCCATAATCGCCCCAAGCATAGAGCCCGGTCGGGCCGAAGATGATATAGCCGATCATCGCCAGCACCGCGATCACCGCCACCGCGGGGCCGACGGCCCGGTTCATCGATTTGCGGAATTTGTGGCGCTGCGTCATTTCGGCCCTTGAATCAGAGTTGATTCGTGGCGTCAAGGCGTCATTGCCCGTCTCTCCACAGCATCCCGACGAAATATGCGCAGCCTCCGCCGCTATTGCGACGAACGACACCTCGTACCACGGGACTCGCCGCTATTTTCGTTCACGATGCAACTGTGCCCCTGATCGCCTGGCGCAACGGGTACGCCCTTCGAGAAAATCAACGTCATCGAATGCGCCCCACCCATGCTGGGCGGCATATGGGCTATAGGCCGCAAAACACGAAATACGTCACTTTTTTCGCGTTTCACCGCGCCCGAACCGACGAGTTGCGAGATTCCCATCTGGCTCGGAAGCACGAGATATTTTTCGACCTTCGATTTCGAAACGACCTGCCCCGGATCGACCCTTACCAGCCCCGCCGGCCAATAGCGTACGGCGTCGGCCCAAGTCGCTGCATCGAACCCCTTCGGCACCGCAGCGTCCGTCTCCCGGGCCGATGCGATCTGCCCCGACGGCAGGGAAATGCCCTGCGGCGAATAGGTCGCGAACACCGCGTCAGGCTCGCGCTGCAGAGAGGACCGGATCGAGGCGAGCGACCTTTGGGCATCGGGCTCGCCGAGCTGGCTGAAATAGTTCGGGCATCCGGCCGGCGCGATCTGCACCTTGTCTGCCGAAACGCCGGTCACCCCCGAGGCCGATGTTCCGCCCGGCGCTGCCTTCAACGAAGACGCCACCACCTGGCGCACCCGGCCGGTCGCGCCGCGCAGCCGCCAGATCATCGATTCATAAGAGGTCAGGATCAAATAAAGCGGCCTCGAACCCGGCTCGATCGTCACGTCGATCAAATTGGTCTCGCTGTCCTGGCCGCCGATCACCGCCGACGAAATGGCCTGACCGTCATAGGTGCCAAAGACAAGCAGCTGCGCATCGGGCGGCAATGCCGCAAGGTTACAGATCGGAGCATTGCGTGCCGTCCGAATTTGCTGCACGCGATCCACGATTTGAGCATATTCGTCCTTCGACAGCGTCCCGTCGCCGTCGCTGTCGACGCGTTTGAACAATTGTTCGGCGCGCGCGATCAATTCGACCGCAGTCAGCTTGCCGTCGCCGTCCGGATCCAGCGCCAGAAAGCCGTCGAACGAACGGTCGCGGCGGCCACTGGGTTCGCGGTCCGCCGCTTCGCGCAAGGTCACGACGCCATCGCCGTCGGCGTCGTAAAGCGCCATCATCGCGGCAGCCTCCCGCGACCGCTGATCGGCGTCGCGGCCCGCCCCCCGTTCGATTTCCGCACGCGTCACGCGAAAATCGCCGTCATAATCATATGACAGGATCTGCTGGATGTTCCGCGCACGCTCCTGCGTTTCGCCCTGCAACCGCTGAAAATCGATATCGGCCCGGTCGAGGCCGTCACCGTCCCGGTCGATCGCTCGAAGGCGGCTCACCACCTGTGCGGTATATTGTTCGATATGGGCGCCGGGGTTGAGCCCTTCGGCCAGCGGTTCGGCGATTTCAGCCGCGCTGTTCTCTTGCGCAGCCTTCGCCACCGCAACCACGACCACCGCGGTTGCCATCGCCGCCGCGCCCGCTGCCAGAGCTCTTTTACCTTTGACCCACATGCAGCTTTACCCCTGCCAAACCGGCCGATGACCGGCCGGCCGATTTATCAGCGCGGGGTTAACGCATGCCTATCCGCGATCCATCCCATCAACCGAAAATCGCCGCTCCCGGATAGCGCGCCATGTCGCCCAGTTCTTCCTCGATGCGGATGAGCTGGTTGTACTTGGCGAGCCGGTCCGAGCGCGCGAGGCTGCCGGTCTTGATCTGACCGCAGTTGGTCGCGACCGCAAGGTCGGCGATGGTCGAATCCTCGGTCTCGCCCGAGCGGTGCGACATGACGGCGGTGTAGCGCGCGCGGTGCGCCATATCGACGGCGTCCAATGTTTCGGACAGCGTGCCGATCTGGTTGACCTTGACGAGCAGCGAGTTGGCGAGGCCGTCCTTGATGCCCTGCTCCAGCCGCAGCGGGTTGGTGACGAACAGATCGTCGCCAACGAGCTGGCACTTGTCGCCGACGAGGTCGGTCAGCGCCTTCCAGCCGATGAAATCGTCCTCGCTCATGCCGTCCTCGATCGACTTGATCGGGTAATCCTTGACGAGCGCGGCAAGATAATCTGCCATCTGTTCGGGGCTGAGCGACAGCTTCTCGCCGCTGATCTCATACTTGCCGTTCTTGAAAAATTCGGTCGCGGCGCAATCGAGTGCAAGCACGACGTCGGTGCCAAGCTTGAAGCCTGCCTGGTCGATCGACGCGGCGATGAAGTCGAGCGCATCGCGCGTCGAAGCGAGGTTCGGGGCAAAGCCGCCCTCGTCGCCGACCGCGGTCGCGAGGCCCTTCGCCGACAGGCCCTTCTTCAGCGTGTGGAAGATTTCGCTGCCCCAGCGCACCGCCTCGGCGATGCTGTCCGCGCCGACGGGCATGATCATGAATTCCTGCACGTCGATCGGATTGTCAGCATGCTCGCCGCCGTTGATGATGTTCATCATCGGCACCGGCAGCGTGCGCGCCGAAACGCCGCCGACATAGCGGTAGAGCGGCAGGCCGCGCGCGTCGGCGGCGGCCTTCGCGGCGGCGAGGCTGACGCCGAGGATCGCGTTGGCGCCGAGGCGGCTCTTGTTCGCCGTGCCGTCGAGGTCGATCATCGCCATGTCGATTTCGCGCTGGTCTTCGGCATCGAGGCCGATGAGCGCTTCGGCGATCTCGCCTTTCACCGCCGCGACCGCCTTGGTCACGCCCTTGCCGAGATAACGGCCCTTATCGCCGTCGCGCAGTTCGACCGCCTCATGCGCGCCGGTCGACGCACCCGAGGGTACGGCGGCGCGGCCGAAGCTGCCGTCCTCGAGCAACACGTCGACTTCGACGGTCGGATTGCCGCGGCTGTCGAGGATTTCTCTGCCGTGGATGTCGATGATGGCGGTCATGGATGTCGTCCTGCTGGCGGGCGCGAACGGCCCGGTGGGAAAGGCGCCCGCCTGTTATCGACGGCTTGCCGCTAGTGCAACCGTTCGATCGGGCGTGCAGGAATTTTGCTGGGCTATGGAACCATTGGGCGCGCCTTGCTATATATCCAGACAGGACCAAAGGGGACGTTTGCGAATGCAGCGCCCGACATAAGAAGAAGAGGACAAAGCCGATGGCCAAAGCCGCTACTCCCGCGACGAAGAAAGTTGCAGCTCCCCGTCCCAAGGCGCCCGCGAAGGCAGCCGCCACCAAGGCCGCGCCCGCGCGTAAGCCCGTCGCCGCGAAGGCCGCCAAGGATCATCCGATCCGCGACCAGATCGCCGCGACGCGCGATACCATCAAATCCGAAGCATCGAAGAAGGCCGCCTCGCTGAAAGACGAAGCGACGGCGCTGAAGAACCAGGCCTCGGCGAAGGCGCGCGACGCCGCGACGAAGGGCAAGGACAAGGCCGCCGAAGCCGTCGGCAGCCTCGCCAAGCTGCTCGAGGACAGCGCCGGCACCGTCGATACGAAATTCGGCAAGCAATATGGCGACTATGCCCGTTCGGCCGCCTCGACCGTCGCCGGCCTTGCGACGACGCTCGACAAGAAGGATCTCGACGAGCTCGCCGCTTCGACCAAGGATATGGTCAAGAAGAACCCGGCGATCGCCGTCGGCGCCGCCACGGTGATCGGCTTTGTCCTTGCCCGCATGCTCAAGGGCTCGAACAACGGCTGATCCGACTTGCCCTCTCCCGATCATGACACCCCGCCTTCCCCGGATCAGCGCAGCTTTGACGGCATAAGTCACGGCTACGCCCCCGGCGGGCGGCCGATCACGCCGCCGCCGGTGCCGCTCGAAAAGATCGTCGGCGACGTCGTCGACAATCTGCAATCGGCGGCCGAGGCCGAACTGACCCTGCTCAAGGCGCGCGGCGCGCTGGCGTACCACGGCGTTGGCTGGACCTCGGCGTGGGGCTTCGTCGCCGCGTGCGCGTTGCTTGTCGCTATGCTGGCGCTAGCGTTCGGCGCGATCCTCGTGCTTGCCCAGCATATCGGGCCGTTGCTCGCGACGCTGATCGTCTTTGCGGTGCTGCTGGCGATTGCCGCCTTTGCCGGATGGCGCGCGCGCCTCAGCTATGGCGACGTCAAAGCGGCATTTCGTGACGATCTGCTGGCGGAGGGAGACGATTGATGCGCCCTTCACGGACCCGCCTGATCAACGCCGCGCGGCGATCGATGATCGAACGTGCCGAATTGCGCCGCAAGCTGGGGGTGGCCGGCAACGCGTTCAAACCCGGCGCATTGCTCAGCCGCGGCAAATATCGCGTCGGCGAAAAGGTCGACGATGCCGCGCATGCGGTTCGCAAGGAATTTCAGAGCAACCGCCTGCCCATCGCGCTCGCCGCAGTGGCGGGCGTCGCGTGGCTGTTTCGCGAACCGATCAAGGAACATGTGCCCAAACTCGGGCGCAAAATACAGGAACTCGCGGCCTCGGTCGCCGACCGGCTGCACCCCGGTGACGCCGAACCAGCCGATGACGACGATATCGAGATAGTGGAGGACGATGATGAAGCCGCTCAGTGAAACCGCCAGCGACGCCCGCGCCAAAGCGAGCGAACTTGCCGAGAAGACCGCCGAAAACGCCCGCGCGACCGCCGAGGCGGCAAAGGCGCGCATCCAGGACGGTTATGGCCGCGCGCGTGCCGCAACCGGCGAGCTTGCCGCAAAGGCAAGCGAACAGGCCGAGGTCGCCCGCGAAGCCGCGGGTCAGGCTTATGAGAAAGGCAAGGTGCAGGCCAAGCGCGCGGGCAGCAAGCTCAAGACGGTGGCCGAGGAACAGCCGCTGGCATTGCTCGCCGGCGCGGTCGCGGTCGGGGCGCTGCTCGGTTCGTTGCTTCCCAAGGGCCGCAAGAACGAGGACTGAGGCGGACTTGCCGGAATGGCGCTGCACTGGTAGGGGCCGCGGCTTCTCCCCTCCCCGGCGCTAGCCCGCAAGGAAAGCATCATGAGCAAATTGCATCTCGTGTTCGGTGGACGCGTCAGCGATCCGCAGACGCTCGACTTCGTCGATCTCAGCAATCTGGACGTCGTTGGGCTGTTCCCCGACTATAAGTCCGCCGAAAAAGCGTGGCGCGCCGCCGCGCAGCGCACCGTCGACGATGCCGAGATGAAATATGTCGTCGTCCATCTGCACAAGCTGCTGCAGCCGGACAGCGAAGCCTGACGCCAGCGGCCCTTCGGGGCCGTTGTCATGTCAGCGAAAATTGTCGGCGTAAGCCTGGATCTTGAGCGTCCGCACCGGCGTCGCCGTCACCTCGACCTCGATGCCGTTTTTCTCGGCATAGGCGAGCGCCTCTTCCTGCGTCGCAAAGCCCAGCCGCAACTGGCGCTGCGTGTCGCCGCTACCGGCCCAGCCCATCAGCGGGTCGGCCTTGCGCGCTTCGGCAGGCGCGAATTCCAGCATCCAGCGCTGCGTTCCCGCGCGCCCCGACTGCATGGCATTCTTGGGCTTCTGGAAAATACGCGCTTTCATCGGGTCGTCCTGATCAGGTGGCTGTGCCGCCGCCTTAGCGCCAAGCCCTTCCAACGAAAAGAGGGAAAGCCCCGGTGCAATCCTTTCCATCGTCACCCCGGACTTGATCCGGGGTCCATTTGCGCCGGCGCTGGAAGAATGGATCCCGGATCAAGTCCGGGATGACGAAGATTTGGACGGATTGGGGCAGCTATTGCGCGTCGCGGCGTGCCTGTGCAGCTTTGGTCATCAGCGTCGGACGCGCATTCGCCGGGTCGTCGGGCCAGCTATGCTTGGGATAGCGCCCGCGCATCTCCTTCGCGACCTCCGCCCAGCTACCGCTCCAGAAGGAGGCGATGTCGCGCGTCGTCTGGATCGGGCGATGCGCGGGCGACGTAAGCGCGAGGACGAGCGGCACCGGGGGATCGCCGATCAACGGATGACGCGCGAGCGAGAACATCTCCTGCGCGCGTACGGCAACCGTCGGGCCGCCGTCGGCGCCATAATCGATCGCGTGGCGGCTGCCCGCCGGGGTCGCATAATCGGCCGGTGCCAGCTTCTCGAGCAATTGCCGCGCCGGCCAGTCTAGCAGCCCGGTCAGCGCGTCGGCAAGCCGCTGGTCGCCGATGTCGCGCAGCCCGCGCGATCTTTCGAGCAACGGCGCGAGCCAGATGTCGAGACTGTCCGCGAGCGCCGGCGCCGAGAGCGTATCTAGCCCGGCGAAGGACGCACGCTGGCGCAGCGCGTGCGAAGCAGGTCCCCAACCGAGGAGCCCGAGCCCCTTGTCGCGCACCGCGGCGAGACGCACCGCGACATCGTCTTCGGCGCCCTCGCTGCGCCCCGCCTGTCCGCTCGCCAGCGCGATGGCGCCGAGCCGGCGTTCGCGGCGATGGTCGACCCGGTCGGTCGCGGCGTCATAGCTGCTGGCCTGATGCGACACGACCTGTCCGGCGAAAATGGCCTCAACCTCGGCGCGGTCGATCGCCGCCGCCGCGAGGATGCGCACCCCCGCAGCATGGCCCTGCGCATCGGCAATCGCGAGCCACTCGCTGCCCGCCAGCGGGTCGAGCGGATCGATACGATAGGCGCGCCCGCCGACACTCAGATAGTCGCCGCGCTGGCCCGCCCGCGCACGCGCCACCCGGTCGGGCCAGGCCGTCGCGATCCAGCCGCCGACCGAACGCGTATCGATGGCGGCTGTATCGGCCGCCAGCTTTTCGCCGATTCCGGCCAGTCGCCGCGCGAGCCGCCAAGCCCCTTCGGCGCGGTCGCCCTTCGACCCTTTCCAGCGCGCGAGCCGCGCCTCGACATCGACACCGCGTCCGCCGAGCCCCGGTTCGGTGAGCAGCACCGCCAGCCGCGCCGCCAGTTCGCCTTCGCCCGCGCGCGCGGCATCGAGCAGCATATGCGCGAGCGGCACCGGCAGCGGGATGGCGGCGAGCGCCTTGCCGTGCGCGGTGATGCGTCCGTCGGCGGTCAGCGCCCCGATCGCCTGCAGCCGCGATTTCGCTTCGGCGATCGCGGCGGGCGACGGCGGGTCGAGCCAGCCGAGCTGGCGCGGATCGACGATGCCCCAGCTCGCGCAATCGAGCACGACGGGCATCAGGTCATTCTCGTGGATTTCGGGCGGGTCGAACGGCGGCATGCCCGCGGTCGCGGCCGCTTCCCACAGGCGATAGGCGACCCCCGCCCCCTGCCGCGCCGCACGCCCGGCACGCTGGGTGGCCGACGCCTGGCTCGCACGTTCGGTGACGAGGCGCGCGATGCCCGCCGCCTTGTCGAAGCGCGGGCGGCGCGACAGGCCGGCGTCGATCACGATCCGCACGCCCTCGATCGTCAGGCTGGTTTCGGCGATGCTCGTCGCAAGGATCAGCTTGCGCCCGCCGCCGGGATCGCGGACGAGCGCCTTGCGCTGCATGGCGGGATCGATCTGGCCATGCAGGCGATGGACGACGAGCGGCAGGCGCGCATCCTCGACGGCTTGCGCGGCGCGTTCGATATCAGCGGCACCGGGCAGGAAGGCGAGCATGTCGCCCTCACCCTCTTCGGCAAGCGCCTGCCGCACCGCGCCCAGCACGCTTGCCTCCAGCCGGTCCTCGGCGCGGCGACCGACGTGCCGCAGTTCGAGCGGCCAGATCTTGCCCTCGCTCCGCACCACCGGCGCATCGCCGAGCAGCGCCCCGAAGCGCGCACCGTCGAGCGTCGCCGACATCGCGACAAGGCGGAGGTCGTCGCGGAGCCCCTGTTGCGCGTCGATCGCCAGCGCCAGCGCGAAATCGCCGTCGAGGCTGCGTTCATGGACTTCGTCGAACAGCACCGCCGACACGCCGGCAAGTTCGGGATCGGCGAGGATGCGGTTGCGGAACAGCCCCGGCGTCATCACGAGCAGGCGCGTGTCCTTCGACTGTTTGCTGTCGAGGCGGGTCGCATAACCGACCGGCCCGCCCACCGCGACGCCCATCTCCTCGGCAATCCGTTCTGCCGCCGCGCGCGCGGCGAGGCGCCGCGGCGACAGCAGCCAGACCTGCCCCTTGCACCACGGCTGATCGAGCAGCGCCGGGGCGACGCGCGTCGTTTTGCCTGCGCCCGGCGGCGCGACGACGACGGCATTGGGTTTCAGTACCAGCGTCGCCATGATGTCGGGGAGCACGATATCGATCGGCAGCGGGATCGTCATGCGCGGGCCGCCGGATTGCCGAGTTCGGCGTTGAGCCGAAAGGCTTCGGAAGCAAGCTGCGTCACCATAGCGGGCGACACTTCGGTCGCCGGGGTTAGCACCAGATTACCAAGCTCGTATTTTCCGCTCGCTTTGATCCGCGGTTCGATGTCGCGGAGCCGCTTGCCGCGCCAGAAGCCGAGCAGGACGCGATGTTCTTCGGCGCGGATCAGGATGCACGGACCATTCGCCAGAAAGACGAGATTGGTCCATTTGATCGCTTCCTCGAACGGCGCCGCGGCCATGATCGCGGCGCGCATCGTCTCGCAGCGATCGCGCTGCCAGCCCGACAGCGCGGCGATATAGGCATCGGGGCTTTCGGCGGCCGGCCCCATCGTCATCGCGCCGGCCTCAATAGGCGCGCGCGACCGCGAAGGCGACCGCTTCGGTGAGCGCCGCTTTCGCCTGGCTGGCGCGGAAGCCGCCGATCGCGTCGACCGCGCGCTGGCCATAATGACGCGCCCGCGCAAGCGTGTCTGCGATCGTGTCATGCTTGCGGAGCAGGCTGGTCGCGAAAGCAAGATCCTCGTCCGACGTGCGATGACCGACGATCGCCTGCTTCCAGAACTCGCGCTCTTCGGCGCTGCCGCGAGCATAGGCGAGGATGACGGGCAGCGTGACCTTGCCGTCGCGGAAGTCGTCGCCGACGCCCTTCCCCATCGTCTCGGCGTCGGAAACATAGTCGATCGCATCGTCGACGAGCTGGAAGGCGATGCCAAGGTTGCGGCCATAGGCGTCGAGCGCCGCTTCGGTGGCTTCGTCGCGCTCGGCCACGACCGCCGCGATCTTGCACGCCGCCGCGAACAGTTCGGCGGTCTTGGCGTTGATAATCGCGAGATACTGGTCCTCGCTCGTCTCGATCCGGCGCTGGGCCGAAAGCTGGTTGACCTCACCCTCGGCGATCACTGCCGAGGCGCGGCTCAAAATCTTGAGCACCTTCAGCGATCCGTCCTCGACCATCACCTCGAAGGCGCGGCTGAACAGGAAATCGCCGACGAGCACCGAGGCGCTGTTGCCCCAGATGAGGTTGGCGGTTTTGCGGCCGCGGCGGAGATCCGATTTGTCGACGACATCGTCGTGGAGCAGCGTCGCGGTGTGGATGAATTCGACCGCGGCGGCGAGCTTGCAATGGCGGCGGCCGGGGTAGTCGAGCAGCTTGCCGCAGGCGAGCGTCAGCATCGGCCGCATCCGCTTGCCGCCGCCGGCGATCAGATGGCCGGCAAGCTCCGGAATCAACGGGACTTCGGACTGCATCCGGTCGAGAATGACCGAATTCACCTCGTTCATATCGGCGGCGACGAGCGCCATCATCGGGTCGAGCGAGGGCGGCCGGTCGCCGTGTAGCTGGTGGATTTCCGCAGTCATGACGTGGGCCGCCTTGGCGCCGCGGCCGCTATTTTGCAACGACTTTCGGCTTGCCTTGCAGCCCTGCGCGGTGCCAAGCGTGCCAGGCACAAGAGGAGCCGCGCACCCATGGACGACCAACTGAGCCGCTATCGCCAGAGCATCGACAATATCGACGCGGCGCTCGTCTATATGCTGGCCGAGCGGTTCAAGGTGACCAAGGCGGTCGGCGAACTCAAGGCAAGGGGTGGCCTGCCGCCCGCCGACCCGGCCCGCGAGGAACGGCAGATCGAACGGCTGCGCGACTTGGCGCGCGACGCCGATCTCGACCCCGAATTCAGCGAGAAATTCCTCCGTTTCATCATCGACGAGGTGATCCGCCACCACGAGCAGGCGAAGCGGGAGAATGGCGCATGAGCACGCATCCGATCTTCGACCGCTGGCCCGCCGAATATCCCGACCGGTTGCAGCTTTTTTCGGCCCCGACGCCGAATGGCGTGAAGGTGGGTATCATGCTCGAGGAAACCGGCCTGCCCTATGAGCCGCATCGCATCGATATCATGGCGAACGAAAGCCACGATCCGGCCTTCCTCGCGCTCAATCCCAATGGCAAGATCCCGGCAATCTACGATCCCGACGGGCCCGACGGCAAGCCGCTGGCATTGTTCGAGTCGGGGGCGATCCTGATCTATCTCGCCGACAAGAGCGGACAGTTCCTGCCGGCCGATGCGGGCGCGCGTTACGAAGCGATCCAGTGGGTGATGTGGCAAATGGGCGGCGTCGGCCCGATGTTCGGACAGCTCGGCTTCTTCCACAAATTCGCCGGCAAGGATTATGAGGACAAGCGCCCACGCGATCGTTACGCGGCCGAATCCGCGCGGTTGCTCGGCGTCCTCGACGACCGGTTGGCGAGCCGTGAATGGGTGATGGGCGACGATTACGGTATCGCCGATATCTCGCTGCTCGGCTGGGTGCGCAACCTGATCGGCTTCTACGGCGCGCGTGAGATCGTCGGGTTCGACCGGTTCGGGAATGTCCAGCGCTGGCTCGATACCGGGCTTGCGCGGCCTGCGGTGCAGCGCGGGCTGGAGGTCACCGCCGCCTGAAACATTCGGGTCGATGATCGGTCGGCGAGCGCCGAGCAATTAACCCGCCGGCAGCCGGAGCCGCACCAGCAGCCCGCCCAGATCCTCGCTCTCTTCGAGCGCGATGCTGCCGCCATAGATTTCGGCGACGTCGCGGACGATCGCCAGCCCCAGCCCCGTACCCGGCTTGCCGCTGTCGAGCCGCACGCCGCGGTCGATGACGCGATCGCGGTCGGCGAGCGATATCCCGGCGCCATCGTCCTCGACCAATACCTCGGCCATGTCGCCGTCGCGCTGGATGGTGACGAAAACGCTGCCGCCGCCATATTTGGCGGCATTCTCGAGCAAATTGCCGACCAGTTCGTCGAGGTCCTGACGCTCGACCCGCGCGACGATTGTCTTGTCGCCCGCGACATCGAGCCGCACGTCGGGATAGAGCGCCGCAACGGCACGCGACACGCTGTTCGCGCTGTCCCAGACGACCGCGCGCGCCTGTGCCGCCCCGCGCCGACCGACGGCACGTGCACGCGCCAGATGGTGGTCGACCTGCCGCTGCATCGTCGCCGCTTCGCGCCGCACCGTGTCGGCAAGCTCCGAGTCCGAACTCGTCGCGCTGTTGACGAGGACGGTGAGCGGGGTCTTGAGCGCATGCGCGAGATTGCCCGCATGCAGCCGTGCTTCTTCCGCCTGTTTCTCGTTATGCGCGAGCAAAGCATTGAGTTCGTCGACCATCGGCTGCACCTCGAGCGGCAGCGGTGCGGTGACGCGCCGGTGATGGCCCCCGCGCATCGCCGCGATCGCGCGGCGGATGTGGCGGAGCGGCCACAGGCCGTAGAAGGTCTGGAGGGCAGCGAGAATGATGAGCCCGAGCCCGAGCAACGCCAGGCTGGGGATCAGCGTCGCGCGCACGGCGCCGACCTGCAGGTCGAGTGCCTCGCGCGACTGGGCGATCTGGTACCGCCAGTTCACCTTGCTCCCCGGCAACAGGACATTGCGTTCGAGCACGCGCAACTCCTCGTCGGGGAATTGCGTGCTGTCGTAGGTGTGAATTTCATCGTCGATGTGCGGCGTCGGCGCCTTCAGCGAGCGTTCCCACAGCGAACGCGAGCGATAGGGCTCCTGCTCGCCGCCGCTGATCTGCCAGTAAAGCCCGCTGTAGGGCTCAAGGAAGCGCTGGTCGCCGAGCGGCTCGATCAGCCGTACCTCGCCGTCGGGGCCGATTTCCGACGAGCGGATCATCGCGATCAGCACATATTCGAGGCTCGAATCGAAATTCCGCGTAATCGCGCCGGTCAGCACCCGGTCGAGCGCAAAGCCGCCGCCGATCAGCAGCACCGAAATCCACAGCGCGGCGATCGCGATCATCCGGCGCGCCAGCGAGCCGGTGATACGACTGGTCAGCGCCGCGGGTTTCGCCGCCTCGGTATCGGCTGCGGGGGCCGGGGCGTCGGCCTCGGCCATCACTTAGCCCTGCGGATCGTCGAGCTGGTAACCGAGGCCGCGGATCGTCGTGATGATGTCGGCGCCCAGCTTTTTGCGGATCCGGGTCACGAACACCTCGATCGTGTTCGAATCGCGGTCGAAATCCTGATCGTAAATATGTTCGATCAGCTCGGTCCGCGACACAACCTTGCCCTTGTGATGGAGCAGGTACGACAGGAGCTTATATTCCTGCGCGGTCAGCTTCACCGGCGCGCCGTCGAGCGTCACCCGGCCCGAGCGCGTATCGAGACGAACGTCGCCCGCGATGAGTTCGCTCGATGCATTGCCCGCGGCGCGGCGGATCAGCGCACGCAGGCGGGCGATCAGTTCCTCGGTCTGGAACGGCTTGGCCAGATAGTCGTCGGCGCCAGCGTCGAGCCCTGCCACCTTGTCCGACCAGCTGTCGCGCGCGGTCAGGACAAGCACCGGGAAATTGCGCTTTTCCTTGCGCCAGCGGTCGAGCACGGTGAGCCCGTCGATCTCGGGCAAACCGAGGTCGAGGATCGCGGCGTCGTAGCTTTCGGTCGAGCCCAGGAAATGCCCGTCCTCACCGTCGGTCGCGAGATCGACGGCATAGCCGGCGCCCTCCAGCGTCGCCTTGAGCTGCGGGCCGAGCGTGGGTTCGTCTTCGACAATCAAAATCCGCATTCAGGCGCCTTTCCTCTGCGCACCGGACCGGCCGGCCGCTATGTTTCGACTGTGTATCAAGTCCGGACGGTCATCGCAAAATCTCGTTGCGATGGCGCCCGCTGGGAATGTCAGGGTTTGCGTCCGACGATCCGGCCGGTGCGGGCGTCGACATAGACGACGACGACCTGGCTGCCGTCCATGAACTTCAGCGCATAGATCATCCGGCGCGCATCGAATTGCGGTCCGCCGAGATAGGTCATGTCGCTATAGGGCGGACGCGATTTCACATCGGCGATCAGCCGGCCGAGCGGGATCACCTGCCCCTGCGCCGCGGCTTCGCGCAGATTGTCCTGGTCGCGGTCGCCGCGCGCGGCCGCGGGTGCCCCTGCGGTGAGCATCAGTGCCGAAGCAGCGGCGGAGAGGATGAGCGTGCGGATCATGCCCCGATACCTAGTGCGAACGCATTGAATAGGTGATGAATGGCCGGGTCAGCCCCTGTTTTGTTTCGGCGTTCCGGTTTCGGCCATGGCCCCCGGGGCCATGGTGGGCGCGACAGGGATTGAACCTGTGACCCCACCCGTGTGAAGGGTGTGCTCTACCGCTGAGCTACGCGCCCGTCCGGTGCCGACCGAAGTCCGGCGTCCGAAAGCCGGACGTCCATAGCCGCTGCGGCGATGATTGCAACGGCCTTTGCTCGATCTTCACGCACAAACAGGTCCGGCACATGCAAATCGGGCCGCAGCAGATGCCGCGGCCCGAGATGTTTTTCACCAGAAGGTGCCAGCAATCAGTTGCAGGCGTCCTTGAGGGCCTTGCCGGCCTTGAACTTCGGCTGGTTCGATGCCGCGATGGTCATCGTTTCGCCGGTGCGCGGGTTGCGACCGGTCGATGCCTTGCGTTTGCTGACCGAGAACGTCCCGAAACCGACCAGACGGACTTCGCCGCCCTTCTTCAGTGCCGCGGTGACCGCGTCGAAAACGGCTTCAACCGCCTTGCTCGCATCACCCTTGGTAAGGCCGCTCGAGTCAGCGACGGTGGCGATCAGGTCTTGTTTGTTCATGCCTCAGGAACCCCTGCAGATGGTTGGTTAAAATGATTCATGGCCCGAAGCCATGGCGCGCCACTAACGCTGTTTGCCCCTGCCTTGTCAAAGCAAAAAACCGCGAAAAACGCCCCAAAATGACGTTTTTGCGACGAAAAGCCGCCCGGACTGAGACCAGTGGCGATCCGGTCAGTGCCGAATCGCCGTTTCGGGGTCCGAACCCGGCACGATCGGCGGCGAAGCGGCGAGTTCGTCGGCCTCGGTCCACTCGATCGGTTCAACCGGCGAAACGAGCGCCTCGGCCAGCACCTGGTCGACGTGGTTGACCGGGATGATCTTCAGGCCGCTTGTAATATTGGCCGGAATTTCCACGAGGTCCTTTTCATTCTCCTCGGGGATCAGCACCGTCTTGATCCCGCCACGGAGCGCCGCGAGCAGCTTTTCCTTGAGGCCGCCGATCGCGAGCACGCGGCCGCGCAGCGTCACCTCGCCGGTCATCGCGACATCCTTGCGCACCGCGATGCCGGTCAGCGTCGAGATCATCGCGGTGACCATGCCGACACCCGCCGACGGGCCGTCCTTCGGCACCGCGCCTTCGGGCAGATGGATATGGATGTCCTTGCGCGCGAACAGGCTGGGCTTGATGCCATAGGAGGGCGCGCGCGCCTTCACGAACGACAGCGCCGCCTGCACCGATTCGGTCATCACTTCGCCAAGCTTGCCGGTGGTGCGGACCTGGCCCTTGCCCGACGCGGTGACCGCCTCGATCGTCAACAATTCGCCGCCAACCTCGGTCCAGGCGAGGCCGGTGACGGCGCCGATCTGGTCCTCGAGGTCGCTGATGCCATGCTTGTATTTGCGCACGCCGGAAAATTCGGCGAGGTTTTCGGGCGTCACGACGACCGCCTCGGCCTTGCCTTCGAGGATGCGGCGCAGCGCCTTGCGCGCCAGCTTCGCGATTTCGCGCTCGAGCGTACGAACGCCCGCTTCGCGCGTATAATAACGGATGAGGTCGCGCAGCCCGTCTTCGGTCAGCTCGAACTCGCCGGCTTTCAGGCCATGCGCCTCGACCTGCTTGGCGACGAGATGGCGCTTGGCGATTTCGACCTTCTCGTCCTCGGTATAGCCTTCGAGCCGGATGATCTCCATGCGGTCGAGCAACGGCTGCGGCAGGTTCAGCGAGTTTGCCGTGGTGACGAACATGATGTCCGACAGGTCGACGTCGATTTCCAGATAATGGTCCTGGAACTTGCCATTCTGTTCGGGGTCGAGCACCTCAAGCAGCGCCGAGGCCGGATCGCCGCGGAAATCCTGGCCGAGCTTGTCGATCTCGTCGAGCAGGAACAGCGGGTTCATCGTGCCGGCCTTTTTGAGGTTGGTTACGATCTTGCCCGGCAGCGAGCCAATATAGGTGCGGCGGTGGCCGCGGATTTCGGCCTCGTCGCGCACGCCGCCGAGCGACTGGCGAATGAATTCGCGACCGGTCGCCTTGGCGATCGATTTGCCAAGGCTGGTCTTGCCGACGCCCGGGGGGCCGACGAGGCAGAGGATCGGCCCCTTCAGCTTGTTGGTTCGCGCCTGCACGGCCAGATATTCGACGATCCGGTCCTTGACCTTTTCAAGCGCATAATGGTCGTCATCGAGGACGTCCTGCGCCTTGGCGATGTCCTTCTTGAGCTTCGACTTCTTGCCCCACGGCAGCCCGATCAGCGTGTCGAGATAGTTGCGCACGACCGTCGCTTCCGCCGACATCGGCGCCATCGCGCGCAGCTTCTTCATTTCGGCCTGCGCCTTGGCCTTGGCTTCCTTCGACATTTTGAGGCTGTCGATCTTGAGCTGCAGCTCGGCAAGGTCGTCGCCGCCCTCGCCATTGTCGTTGCCGAGTTCGCGCTGGATCGCCTTCAATTGCTCGTTGAGATAATATTCGCGCTGGCTCTTTTCCATCTGGCGCTTCACGCGGCCGCGGATCTTCTTTTCGACCTGCAGCACACCGAGTTCGCCCTCCATGAAGGCGAAAACCATTTCGAGCCGCTTCGACGGCGCATCCTCGACGAGCAGCGCCTGCTTGTCGGAAACCTTGATGTTGAGGTTGCCAGCCACCGAATCGGCAAGCCGCGAGGCTTCTTCGATCTGCGAAAGCTGGACCGCGGTTTCGGCCGGCATCTTCTTGTTGAGCTTGGCGTAATTTTCGAACTGGTCGACGACCGAGCGCATCAGCGCCGCCGTATCGACGCTGTCGTCGACGGTATCGGCGACCGGCTTCACCGTCGCCATCACTGCCTTGTCTTCGGTGGCGAGCGCCAGCAGCTTCGCGCGCTCCTTGCCCTCGACCAGCACGCGGACGGTGCCGTCGGGCAGCTTCAAGAGCTGAAGCACGGTGGCGATCACGCCGACATCGTAAAGATCGTCGCGCTGCGGGTCGTCCTCGCCCGGATCGAGCTGGGCGACGAGGAAAATTTCCTTGTCGCTTTCCATCGCGGTTTCGAGCGCGGCGACCGAACGGTCGCGGCCGACGAACAGCGGCACGATCATGTGCGGGAAAACGACGATGTCACGCAGCGGAAGAAGGGGATAAGATTGCGTCATTACGGCTCCTGGGCGGGCGTCCGGAATCGACGCGCCACCCCTGTTATAGGATGTTCCCGGCTAATATGGCGTAAGTTGCGCCGCATTCAATGTCGCTGCGGTGAATGACCACGGCGCGATGCGGCTCAGAAGGGCAGCTTGAACCCCGGCGGCAACGGCAGGCCGCTGGTCATCTTGCCCATTTCCTCGTTGCTGACCTGATCTGCCTTTTCGCGCGCATCGTTGAACGCCGCAGCGAGCAAATCCTCGAGCATCTGCTTGTCGGCAGGGACGATCAGGCTGTCGTCGATGGCGATCGCCTTGATCCGCCCCTTAGCGCTCGCCCGGATGCGCACCAGCCCGCCGCCCGACACGCCTTCGACCTCAAGGGCATCAAGCTTGGCCTGCGCCTCCTGCATCTGGGCCTGAACGGTGGCGGCGGCTTCCTGCGCCGCCTTCATCATCTCTTCGATCGATTTCATAGCTGGGACTTATGGCGACTGTCGTCGTCTTCGACAAGCTTCGCATCGGGAAAAGCGGCCAGGGCGGCCTTGACGACCGGCAATTCGCGAATCCGTTCGCCATTGTCGGCAACGCGTGCCGCGCGGACTTCACCGAGACTTGGCCGCGCCTCGCCCTCGCCGGGGCGGACGTGCCAGCGGCTTCCGGTTTGGGTCAGCAGCGTGTCGCCGAGGTCGCGGGCAAACGATCCGCCCAGCGCGGGAACGGCGGCGAAAACGATATTGCCGGGTTCCAGCTCGATAATTCGCAAATGGTCATAAACTTGCACCGCAAGCCTATGACTTCCTGTCGCTTCGAGCAGTTGATGGATTTGCGCCACGGTCAGTGCTGTTGGCGGCGGTTCGGTACCTGCGTCCGCATCGATAGGGACTGCGGCGCTATCGGACGGCCCGTCATGCGCCGATCCCGGGGCCGGCGGTGCCAGCGGCATCGTCGGCAGATTTCCCGATTCGAGCAACTTCGCAAGCTCGCCCGGATCGGGCATCGACGCCGCATAGATCACGCGGAGCAGCAGCATTTCGAGATGTTCGAGCGGGTTGTTCGCGCGGAGCACCTCGTCATGCCCCTTGAGGAGGAGCTGCCAGAGGCGGTTGAGCGGCGCGAACCCGAGTTTTTGCGCCCAATCCACGATGCGCTCGCGATCACCGGCGGCCAGCGCGGGATCGTCGTGGCGCGACACCTTGGCAAGCGTGATCGCATGCGTCAGGTCCATGAGCCCGCGCACCATCGCCACCGGTTCGATGCCCAGTGCATATTGAGCGCGGGCAAGGTCGATCGCGCCGCCGCTGTCGCCGCCGAGGATCGTCGCCATCAATTGGGTGATCGCGGTGCGGTCCGACAGGCCGAGCATCGCGCGCACCTGATCGGCGCCGATCTTGCCGCCGCCGTCAAGATCGGCATGGGCGATGGCCTGATCGAGGATTGACAGCCCGTCGCGTACCGACCCCTCGGCGGCATTGGCGATCAGCCAGATCGCGGGCGCCTCGGCCTCGACGCCTTCCTTCTGCAAAATCGCGCTGAAATGCGCGAAGAGCATGTCGGGGGTGATGCGACGAAGGTCGAACCGCTGGCAGCGAGACAGCACCGTCACCGGTACCTTGTTCACTTCGGTGGTCGCGAACAGGAATTTGACGTGCGGCGGCGGCTCTTCGAGCGTTTTCAGAAGCGCGTTGAAGGCGTTACGCGACAACATGTGCACTTCGTCGATGATATAGATCTTGTAGCGCGCCGAGACTGCGGCGTAGCGCACCGCCTCGATAATCTCGCGTACGTCGTCGACGCCGGTGTTCGACGCGGCGTCCATCTCGATCACGTCGATATGGCGGCCTTCGGTGATCGCGCGGCACGGCTCGCAGACCCCGCACGGATCGATCGTCGGCCCGCCCTGCCCGTCGGGTCCGATGCAGTTGAGCGCCTTGGCGATCAGGCGCGCGGTCGACGTCTTGCCGACCCCGCGCACCCCGGTCATCAGGAAGGCATGCGCCAGCCGGTCGCGCGCGATCGCGTTGCCCAGCGTTTTGACCATCGCATCCTGGCCGATCAGCTCGGCAAAGGTTTGCGGGCGATATTTGCGGGCGAGAACGCGGTAGGGGCCGCTCGATGGCTGCGGCGTCACCTCGGGCAGGTCCATTCCCAGCATCGGGGTATCGTCGTCGGCGGAATCATCCATGGCCCCGTCTTAGGGGCGCGCCGCGGTCTTGTCGAAGGGTGAAATGGGTGGGAGCCGGAACGACCCGCAGCGAATTCGTTGCGGCTGCTTCCTTCCGGACCTGACCGGGTTGGCGAAGACTGCGTCCGCCCGACTCCCGCGGCGCATATGGCGGGGAAGACGGCGAATTGCAAGGCGTGCCTGCCAAAGGCCCGTTCACGTCTGCGGATGGCGGTCAGCCGGTAATTTCGATCGTCTCCACCGTCAGGCGCGTCGCCTCGGCAATCACCGCGCTGGCGTCGTCCCCCGTCACCGCCGGCCGGTCGAGGTAGATCGCGATGACATATTTGCGCCCGTCCGGCGCCTCGACAAAGGCGACGTCGTTATAGGCCGTGCCGCAGGTTCCCGTCTTGTCGCCCGCCGTCCAGCCTTGCGGCAATCCGGCACGGATACGCTTGAGGCCGGTTTCGCTTTCGATCATCCAGCCGCGGAGCTGCTGGCGATGCCCCGCGTCCAGCCGGTTGCCGAAAACATAGCCAGCGGCGCTGGTCGCCATTGCGATCGGCGTCGTGGTATCGCGTTCGTCGCCCGGTGCATTTTCGTTGAGTTCGGGCTCGATCCGGTCGAGCCGGGTGACGCTGTCGCCCGTCCGGCGCAGCGCGGCGGTAAAAGCCTCGGGCCCGCCCATCTGCTTCAGGATCAGGTTCGCGGCGCTGTTGTCGCTGAGCACAACGGCGTCGCGCGCCGCCATACCGAGCTGCTGCTCGCCGCGCCCGTCGGGGCCGACCAGTTTCTCGGTTCCCGGCGACCACGACACCAGATCGGCGCGGGTAAAGGCGAGCGGCGTCCGCAGCGAAACGCCTTTCGCTGCGCGTTCGAGCACCTGTCCGGCAAGCAGCAGCTTGAAGGTCGAGCACATCGCGAAGCGTTCGTGGCCGCGGTCGGCGGAAACCAGCTTGCCGCGCGCATCGACGACCGCGATGCCGAGCCGGCCGCCGCTGCGCACTTCGAGATCGCGGATCGCCTTGGCCTGGATCACCGAATCGCCGGTCGGCTCTCCGGGCACGGCGGCGCAGGCCGAGGTCGCGAGCAGAACGGCAGCGAGCAGCATCCGCATCAGCGCGGTCCCTGCATATTGCGGCTTTCGGCCGGGATATGGACCGTCAGCCCGTCAAGTTCGTCGGTCAGCACGATCTGGCAGGCCAGCCGGCTCGTGCGCCGCACCCCGGCGGCGAGGTCGAGCATATCCTCTTCCATCTCGCTCGCTTCGGGCAGCCGGTCGAAATCCTCTTTGGCGACGATGACATGGCAGGTCGAACAGGCCATCTGGCCTTCGCAGGTGCCTTCCAGCGGCATCAGATGCGCCTGCGCGACGTCGAGCAGGATCGAGCCGGGCTCGGCTTCGGCCTCGGTGCGCTGCTTGCCGTCGGCATGGATGAAAGTGACGCGCATCAGTTCACCCCCTGAAGACGCGCAGCTTCCCTGATCGCGGTCAGGCCGTCGCGCAGGTCCTGCTCCGACGTATAGCGTCCCCAGCCGAGGCGGATCGAGGCGCGCGCGTCGGTTTCGCTGACGCCCATCGCGCGCAGCACATGACTGACCTTGCCCGACCCGCTGCCGCACGCGCTGCCGAGCGAAAAGGCGACATTGCGCGCGTCGGACATCAGCCGCAGGCCGTTCACGCCCTCGCGCCTGACATTGAGGTTGCCATGATAGCGGCGCTCTGCATCGCCGTTGATCGTCCATTCGGGGAGCATGTCGAGCGCGAGCGACCAGAGACGTTCGACATGCGCGGCATCCCTGTCGAAGCGCTCGGCAGCCAGCGCCGCGGCGGCGCCGAAACCGGCGCAGAGCGCGGGCGAGACGGTGCCCGAGCGCATCCCCTGTTCCTGCGCGCCGCCGAACATCAGCGGTTCGAGATCGATCCCGTCGCGCACCCACAGCGCGCCGATTCCCTTGGGCCCGTGGATCTTGTGTGCGGAGACCGCGATCAGGTCGGCTTCCTCCGGGATCGCGACACGGCCATAGCCCTGCACTGCGTCGCAAAGCAGCAGGCTGTTTTTCGCGTGCGCGGCGGCGGCGAAATCGGCGACCGGCTGGATCGTCCCGACCTCATTGTTGACGAGCATCGTCGCGACGATGCCGTTTTCGGGAATCAACGCATCATCGACGGGCAATGCCAGCCCCGCTCCGTCGACGGGGAGGATTCGGGCGCTCAGCCGTTCGAGACATTGCAGCGACGCCGCATGTTCGATGCTGAGCCCCGCGACGCCTCCGGGTTTCGCCTTGGCGCCGCTGAACAGCGCCCAGTTGAGCGCTTCGGTCGCGCCCGAGGTGAAGAAGACGCGCCCGCCCTGCGGCAGCAGCGCCACGACCTGATCGCGCGCGACCTCGACCGCGGCGGCGGCGGCGCGGCCGGCCTTGTGCGTGCTCGACGGGTTGGCGAAGCCGACTCCGTCCCCCGGGCCCGCAAGCCAGCGCAGCATCGCCTCGCGCGCCTCGGGAGCGAGCGGCGTAGTGGCTTGATAGTCGAGGTAAATCATTCGCTGCGAGAGTCCTTATTGCGAACGATTCGCAAAAGTTGCATGTTGAGACCTATTTTCTATATAGGCGCCATCCTCGCTCCGCCACCCCGCCGCTCCGGCGAATCACTGGCAAGCCCAAAAGACATAGAAGGTGCACCCATGCCCGACGTCATTTTCCCCGGCCCCGAGGGCCGCATCGAAGGCCGTTTCTCGCCCCCGCCGCGCCCGCGCGCGCCGGTGGCGCTGATCCTCCACCCGCACCCGCAGGGCGGTGGCACGATGAACGACCGCATCACGCAGGCGATGTACAAGAGCTTCGTCGCACGCGGTTTCGCGGTTCTGCGCTTCAACTTCCGCGGCGTCGGCCGCAGCCAGGGCACGTTCGACAACGGCATCGGCGAGCTCTCCGACGCGGCTTCGGCGCTCGACTGGGTGCAGTCGATCCACCCCGAGGCGCAAACGACGTGGATCGCGGGCTTCAGCTTCGGCGCGTGGATCGGCATGCAGCTTTTGATGCGCCGTCCCGAAATCCGCGGCTTCCTGTCGGTCGCGCCGCCGGCGAACATGTACGATTTCAGCTTCCTCGCCCCCTGCCCCTCGTCGGGTATCATCGTTGCCGGCGGGCAGGACGAGATCGTGCCGCCGGGCGCGGTGCAAAAGCTGGTCGACAAGCTGCGCACGCAAAAGGGCATCACGATCCATCACGACGAGATCCCGCGCGCGAACCACTTCTTCGAGCATGAGCTCGACCAGTTGATGAAGTCGCTCGATAACTATCTGGATATGCGGCTCGCTCCCGATTCGCCGATCCGCTGACCGACGCTAATCGAGCAGGCCCGCCTGCTCGATCATCGCGGCGGGCATATAGACGAACAGGATCAGCGCGAGTTCGCCGCAGAGGATCGCGGCGATCGCGCGGATCCACCCGCCGCGTCCTTCGCCGGCATAATATTGGCGGACGGCGAAGATGGTGAAACCGAGCCCGATGGCGAGGCGCGTCAGATTGCGCCCGATGCTGCGGTCGGTCATGAACAATTGCATCGCCAGATCGACCGCGACGACGAGCAGGGTCGCCTGCGCGAGGACATAGAGCCGCATCACCATCGTACCGAACAGCCCGGCTGACCCGCCGCGATAGAAGACGAAGTGCAGCACCAGCGCCGAAATCAGCGCCGAGAGCAGCGGGATGACCAGCGGCTCCTGCTGCAGCGTCTCGATGATCGACAGCTCGGTCGTCGTGCTGCCCGGCAGAAAGCGCGCGCGCAGTGCGTAATTCAGGGCGAGCGCAACCGCGATATAGGGCACCGCCTTGACCAATATGTCGCGGTCGCTTTCGATATAGCGGCGGATCAGCACCCCGGGCTGGCGGAACAGCCCGATCAGTGTGTGAAGGACGCCCTTTTCCCACCAGTTTTCGGCGAGTTCGCTCATCACGGTACGGCGGTCGATCGGTTGGGGTTGCAAATCCTTGCCGCAATCGGGGCAATATCGCCCAACCCGCCGGTGTGCGCAATCGTCGCTCATTCAGCGGCAGTGCTAGCCGGCGCGCCCTTCACCGGCACCAGCCAGATCGCGACATTGGCAAACATCACCAGCGCTGCGACGAGCATCAGCAGCGCACGGCGCCGGTCGCCCCCCCGAAAGACATAGACGGCGCCACCAGTCATGACGACCCCGGTAAGCATCAGCACGGACATGATGGTGTCGGACATAGAGCCGCTTTATCGACGGCGTCACAAATTTGCCACCTCGCTTATGGCCAATGCACGCGGCTTCGCCTAAAGGGCGCTCATCGATTCCCTTCCTCCAGCGGGAGCCGCGCCGATGCGCCTTGCCATAGCCTCTGACCATGCCGCCTGGGAGCTGAAAGCCCTGCTCGCCGACTGGCTTCGCGAACAGGGGCACGAGGTCGAGGATCTCGGGACGAACGGTCCCGACAGCGTCGACTATCCCGATTATGGCTACCGCCTCGCCGAAGCGATCGCCGACGGCCGCGCCGAGCGCGGCGTTGCGCTTTGCGGCTCCGGAATCGGCATCTCGATCTCGGTCAACCGCAACCCCGCGGCGCGCTGCGCGCTCGTTTCCGAGCCGCTGTCGGCGAAGCTGTCGCGCGAGCATAATGACGCCAATGTCATCGCGATGGGCGCGCGCCTGACCGGCATCGACATGGCAAAAGCCTGTCTCGACGCCTTCCTCTCGACCGACTTCGCCGGCGACCGCCACGCGCGCCGCGTCGACAAGCTTTCCAATCCGCCCGCCAACCTCGCCCAACTGGAGACCAGCCGATGACCACAGACACGCTCGACAAGCCCATCCGTTCGGCCGGTTTCTTCTCGGAAGGCGTCGGCGCGACCGATCCCGCCGTCGCGGCAGCGATGAAGCATGAACTCGAACGCGAACAGCATCAGATCGAACTGATCGCGTCGGAGAACATCGTTTCGAAGGCGGTACTCGAGGCGCAGGGCAGCGTCTTCACCAACAAATATGCCGAGGGTTATCCCGGCCGCCGCTATTATCAGGGCTGCGCGCCGTCGGACGAGGTCGAACAGCTCGCGATCGACCGCGCCAAGCAGCTTTTCGACTGCGGCTATGTGAACGTCCAGCCGCACTCGGGCGCGCAAGCCAACGGCGCGGTCATGCTGGCGCTCACCAAGCCCGGCGCGACGATCCTCGGCATGAGCCTCGACGCCGGCGGCCACCTGACCCATGGCGCAGCGCCCGCGATGTCGGGCAAATGGTTCAACGCGATCCAGTACGGCGTGCGCCCTGAGGATCATCTGGTCGACTTCGACCAGGTCGAGGCGCTGGCTAAGGAGCATCGTCCCTCGCTCATCATCGCGGGCGGCTCGGCCTACCCGCGCACGCTCGACTTCGCGCGCTTCCGCCAGATCGCCGACGATGTCGGCGCGCTGCTGATGGTCGACATGGCGCATTTCGCCGGCCTCGTCGCCGGCGGCGCGCACCCCTCACCGCTGCCGCATGCGCATGTCGTGACCACGACGACGCACAAGACGCTGCGCGGCCCGCGTGGCGGCATGATCCTGACCAATGACGAAGCGATCGCGAAGCGCATCAATTCTGCGGTCTTCCCCGGTCTGCAGGGCGGCCCGCTGATGCACGTCATCGCAGCGAAAGCCGTGGCGTTCGGCGAAGCGCTGCGCCCGGAATTCAAGGATTATGCGAAGGCGACCGTCGCCAACGCGCAGGCGCTCGCTGGCCGGCTGAAAGCACGCGGTGCCGACGTCGTCGCGGGCGGCACCGATACGCATCTGGCGCTGATCGACCTCCGCCCGCTCGGCGTCACCGGCCGCGACGCCGACGAGGCGCTCGAACGCAGCGCGATCACCTGCAACAAGAACGGCATCCCCTTCGATCCGCTGCCGCCGGTCAAGACGAGCGGCATCCGCGTCGGCTCGCCCGCGGGCACGACGCGCGGCTTCGGTGTCGCCGAGTTCGAGGAAATCGGCGACATGGTTGCCGACGTGCTCGAAGCGCTGCGCGACAAGGGCGAGCATGGCGACGCCGATGTCGAGGCCGATGTCCGCAAGCGCGTCCGCGCGCTGTGCGAGCGCTTCCCCATCTATCAGGGATAAGGCGATGGCGCGGCAGCACCCCGAGGAACCGACGCTGGTCGAACTGACGATCGAAGAGGTCAAGGCGATGGGTAAGGAGGGGATCAAGCATCCCTCGACGCGCCCGGTGCTGACCGGCGGCGCGATTGGTGCGGTCGCGGGGGTTCTGCTGCCTGTCGTTTCGTGGCCGGTCGGGCTGTTCGCGGGCGCCGCAATCGCGCTCTATTCGCGGGTGAAACGCTAAGCAATGCGCTGTCCCTATTGCGGCCATGAAGACAGCCAGGTGAAGGACAGCCGTCCGACCGAGGACGGCGCCGCGATTCGCCGCCGCCGCCAGTGCGAGGATTGCGGCGCGCGCTTTACCACCTTCGAACGTATCCAGCTGCGCGAGGTCGCGGTCCTGAAGGCGGGCGGCAGCCGCGAACCCTTCGATCGCGAGAAACTGATGCGCAGCGTCCAGATCGCGTGCCGCAAGCGCCCGATCGACGGCGCGCGGATCGAACGGCTGGTGTCGGGGATCCAGCGCCAGCTCGAGACGTCGGGCGAGAGCGAGGTGCAGGCGGCGCAAATCGGCGCGATGGTGATGGAAGCGCTGAAGGGCTTCGACAATGTCGCCTATATCCGTTTCGCCAGCGTCTATCGCGACTTCACCGAAGCGAGGGATTTCGAGGAATTCGCGTCGAGCGTCGCCGAAGCGGCGAAGAAGAGTTGAGCGCCGCCCCGCCTCCCGTCATCGTTCTCGTCCGTCCGCAGCTCGGCGAAAATATCGGCAAGGCGGCGCGCGCGATGCTCAATTTCGGGCTGACCGAGCTGCGGCTCGTCGCGCCGCGCGACGGCTGGCCGAATCCCGATGCCGGGCCGGCCGCGTCGGGCGCCGATATCGTGCTGGCCGGGGCGCAGGTTTTCGACAGCGTCGCCGAGGCGGTTGCCGATTGCACCCATATCTATGCCACTACGGTGCGCAAACGCGGGGTCACCAAGCCGGTGCTCACCCCCGAAGCAGCGGCGAAACAGGTCCATGCGACCGCCGGGCGATCGGCCTATATCTTCGGTCCGGAGCGGTCGGGCCTCGAAACCGACGACGTCGCGCTCGCGCACAGCATCGTCACGGTGCCGATCAATCCCGAATTCGGGTCGCTCAACCTGGCGCAGGCGGTGATCCTGCTCGCCTATGAATGGTCGAAGGGCGTCGCGCTGGCCAGCCCGCCCGAAGTCCCGCTCGACCCACCGGCGGATCATGGCGAGATGGAGCAGCTGATCCAGCATTTCATCCGCGACCTCGACAAGACGGGTTATTTCTTCCCCGCCGACCGCACCGAGGCGACGCTGCGGACGCTGCGAACCATGCTGACCAAGACCGGCTGGTCCTATAACGATATCAGGATGATGCACGGCATCGTTACGACACTGGGTAAAGCACGCAAATCGGCACGAACCGCGGATTAGGCCCGTTCGCGATCCCAGCGGTCGAATTCATAGGCGATCGACTGTTCGACCAGCTCGTTCCACACCGCGCGCATCCGGTCGGGCTCGAGCCCCGCAGCCTCGGCCGCGCGCGCGACATTGTCGAGCACCTCGGCCTTGCGGACCTCGTCGCGGACCGCCTCGCGGTCGGGCTTGATCCGGGCGGCCGCATCCATATAGCCGAAACGGCGGACGAGCAGCGCGACAAGTTCGCGGTCAACCTGGTCGACTCCGGCACGGACTTCGGTCATCGTTTCGCACTGTTCGGGAAGTTTGGCGGACGTCATGGCCGCTGCCTTTAGCGGCTTTTTCCGCTGTGTCGAGCCGCGGCTGTAAGGCTTGACTTTACGCCGGTCGCCGTCTAGTCGCGCGCCTTCGCAATGGACCCCGCACCCCGGTGAAGCGGCGGTCGCATATGGCTCAGCCCATATGGTGCGACCCGGGAACCGCCGAAATCCTTCGGCACACAGCAAATTGGAGACGACATATGTCGAAGCGCCAGAGCGCCAAGTATAAACTCGACCGCCGGATGGGCGAAAACATCTGGGGTCGCCCGAAGAGCCCGGTCAACCGCCGCGAATATGGCCCCGGCCAGCACGGCCAGCGCCGCAAGGGCAAGATGTCGGACTTCGGCATCCAGCTCCGCGCCAAGCAGAAGCTGAAGGGCTACTACGGCGACATCACCGAGAAGCAGTTCAAGAAGAACTATTTCGAAGCATCGCGCATGAAGGGCGACACCGGCCAGAACCTGATCGGCCTGCTCGAGCGCCGCCTCGACGCGGTCGTCTATCGCTCGAAGTTCACCCCGACGATCTTCTCGGCGCGCCAGCTCGTCAGCCACGGCCACGTCTATGTCAACGGCGTGAAGTGCAACATCGCCAGCCGCCTCGTGAAGCCGGGCGACGAAGTCACCCTCGGCAAGAAGGCGCAGGAAATGGCGCTGGTCGCCGAAGCACAGAGCCTGCCCGAGCGCGACCTGCCCGAATATCTCGCCATCGACGGCACCAAGGCAACCTTCGTCCGCGTCCCGACGCTCGACGAAGTGCCCTATCCGGTGAAGATGGAACCGAATCTGGTCGTCGAATTCTATTCGCGCTGATCGGATTTCCTTCGATATCGAACGCAAAGGGGCGGCCTGTACGGGCCGCCCCTTTTTCGTTGGGGGCTGCGTTTACGGCAGGCCCAGCGTTTTCTTCAGGAACATGTCGGAGCGCCGCAGCATGTCGGCGCGCGCCGACGAATCGTAAAGCTGGTGATCGAGCCCGGGGTAGGTGACCATCTCGACCGGTTTGCCCGCCGCCTTCAGCGCCGCTTCCATCGACCGCGCCTGCGAGATATCGACGTTCAGATCCTGGTCGCCGCTGAACATCAGCACCGGCGCCTTCATCTTCGCCACCTGCTGCACGGGCGACCCCTCGACCAGATGCGGCCCGGTCCCGATGAAGTCGCTGACCAGCCGCGCATTGGTGAAATTCCGTGCCTTGCCGACGAGTGCCTTGAGGTCGGTCACCGGGGCGATGGCGACCGTCGCCTTGAACAGGTCGGGATCGAGCGCGGCGGACTGCAAAGCCGCATAGCCGCCATAGGACCAGCCGACGACGGCAAGCTTCGCCGGGTCGGCAATCCCTTCCTTCACCAGCCAGCGCCCCGCGTCGTTGACGTCGCCCACCGCGACCCGCCAGCTCCTGAAGCCGTTTTCGACGTACCAGTCGTCGCCATAGCCCGCCGATCCGCGAAAATTGGGCTGGATGACGGCATAGCCCTGCGCCGCATAATATTGCGCCAGCCAGTCGAAACCCCATTCGTCGCGCGCCGAGGGGCCGCCGTGCGGCATCACGATCGCCGGCAGCTTGCGGCCGTCGCTCCCCGGCGGCAGGGTCAGATAGGCGGGAATGGACGTACCGTCGGCGGCCGGATAGCTGACCGGCTTGACCTCGGCCTGCGGCCTTCCTTCGAGGTCCGGGCGCGCCAGCGCAACCTCTCCCAGCTTCCGGCTTGCCTTGTCATAGACATAGTAGCGGCCGGGATCGGTGTCGCTGCCCGCGAACAGCAGCAGCCGGCTTTCATCGCGGCTCGCATCGATGAAATTGACGATCGGCAGACCCGGCAGCGCCTTCTGCAATCTCGCGGCGAGCGCCGCATATTCCTCGTCGAACAGCTTATATTCGGGTTTGTCGGTCGTGTAGGACACGCCGATCACCCGTCCCGTCCGCCCGATCCGGATAAATTCGCCGACATCGACGCGGTCGTGCGCGAACAGCAATGTTTCGGGCGCGGTTTCGCCAAGCGTCACGGCATAGGCAGCGCGGCGCCCGTCCTTGTTCTTGAAACCATAAGCAAGATTTCGCTCGGCATTCACCGCCTCGGGATCGAAGGCATCGCCCTCGCTCGTCACCCGCGACAGCGGCTTCCAGTCGCGCGATCCGGGTTTGCGGTAGCTGTAGATCATCAGGTCGCGCATCATCCCCTGCGCGTCGGTCGAGCGCACCCCGACGATGCGGACCGCCCCCGTCTCGTCGGCCAGATAGCGCGAAGCGTCGATGCGCGGATTCTCGACACGCCGGACCCGCAGGCTAGCAGTATCGACCATATCGACGCCGACTCCCTCGGCCACGCTCGCAAGCCGGGTATTGGTCTGCTCTTCCTGGCGATATTCGCGGGTCATTACGACCTGCCCATCGTCGGCCGCCGGCCAGGCGATGATCTGACCATCGAACTGCCGCAGTCCATAGGCGCTGTTAAGACTGTTCTGACCGAGCTGCTTCATATTGCGGCCATCGGTTCCCACCGCCACCAGCCGCGTGAACGGCAGGACATAACCATAGCCCGGGTCGTATACGCCATAGAGCGTGCACACGATCCGCACGTTCGACGCCCAACTGCACCAGGCGAGATGCCACGGCGCGCCGTCGGACTGGAACACCGGTTTTGGTTCCCCGCCCTCGGCACTGGCGACGAACAGCACCAGACCGCGTTCGCGCGCGGGCTGGATATAGGCAAGCTGTGACCCGTCGGGCGACATGCTGATGTCGCCAATGCTGTTGCGCATGCCGTAAAGCGTGGCGTTGTCGGCCTGCGCCGCCACCGATGCCGGCAACGCGCTCAGCGCCGCCAGCACGCCAAGGAAAAACCCGTTTCTCAGCATGATACTCCCCCTGTTGGCGCCATATCTGCCGCCCGGCCGCGATGGAGGCAAGGCCAAATAGCTGCCTGCTCGCTTGCGCCCGCCGCCCGGGTCTGGCAGGGTCCGTAACATTATTACAAAGAGGATCGATATGCGCATTTCTTCCACCCTGAAGGTCGCCGGGCTTGCAGGCCTCGCGATGCTCGCCGCCTGCAAACAGGGCGACACCCCCGCCGCGGCTCCGGTCATTCCCGATATCGCGCTGCCTGACCTGTCGCTGACCACGTTGCAGGATGTGACGAAGGAACTGTCGTCGGACGCGTTCGAAGGCCGCTCGCCAGGTACCGCGGGCGAAGAGAAGACCGTCGCCTATCTGATCAAGAAGTTCGAGGAAGCGGGGCTGAAGCCCGGCAACAACGGCAAGTGGACGCAGGACGTGCCGCTGGTCGAAATCACCGCGAAGAACGCGACCCCGCTTTCCTTCACCGGCGGCAAGACCCCGGTCACGCTGCAATATGCGAAGGACTATGTCGGCTTCAGCTATCGCGTCCAGCCGAAGACCGAGATCAAGGACAGCGACGTCGTCTTCGTCGGCTATGGCATCAACGCCCCGGAAAAGGGCTGGAACGACTATGCGGGGCTCGACGTGAAGGGGAAGACCGTCGTCATCCTCGTCAACGACCCCGACTGGCAGACCAAGGAAGCCAAGGGCGAATTCAACGGCCGCGCGATGACCTATTACGGCCGCTGGACCTATAAATATGAGGAAGCGGCACGGCAGGGCGCCGCGGCGGCGCTGATCGTCCACGACACCGAACCCGCCGCTTATGGCTGGAACGTCGTCGAATCGAGCAACACCGGTACCCAGTATCTCGCCGACAGCAAGGATGGCGGCGCCAAGGAAACCGTCGCCAACGGCTGGATGCAGCTTGGCAAGGCGAAGGAACTCTTCGCCAGCGCGGGCCAGGATTTCGACAAGCTGCGCGATGCGGCGAAAGTGAAGGGCTTCAAGCCCGTCGCGCTGACCGGCGTCAAAGCCTCGTTCAGCTTCGACAATATGATTTCGAAGAAGATGTCGCGCAACGTCATCGGGGTGCTGCCGGGAACCAAGCGCCCCGACGAATATGTTCTCTACACCGCGCACTGGGACCATCTCGGTCGCTGCCAGCCGGTTGCGGGCGATGACATCTGCAACGGCGCGGTGGACAATGCGACCGGCACCGCCGGCCTCGTGACCCTGGCGCAGGCCTATCAGAAGGCCGGTGCCGCCGACCGCAGCATCGTGTTCCTTGCCGTCACTGCCGAGGAATCGGGCCTGCTCGGATCGAAATATTATGCCGAAAACCCGATCTTCCCGCTCGCCCAGACCGTCGGCGGGGTCAACATGGACGCGCTCAATGCGGTCGGTCCGACGAAGGACATCGTCGTGGTCGGCCGCGGCAAGTCCGAACTCGATGCCTATGTCGAAAAGCTCGCCAAGCTCGACAAGCGCGTGATCAAGGACGAGCCGACCCCCGAAAAGGGCTTCTACTATCGTTCGGACCATTTCAGCTTCGCCAAGCTCGGCGTGCCGATGTTCAACTTCGGCAGCGGCGAGGACCTCGTCACCGGCGGTGTCGAAGCGGGCAAGAAGGGTTCGGAAGATTATGAGAAGAACCGCTATCACGCCCCCGGCGACGAATATGAGGCGATCACCAATTGGGACGGCATGCTCGCCGACCTTCGCCTCTATTATGTCGCGGGCCGGATGCTGGCGATGAGCGATGCATGGCCGAACTGGGTCGAGGGCGACGAATTCCGTGCCGCCCGCGACAAGTCGCGGCCTGCGAAATAAGCGAGGGCGCCCATGACGTTGTCGATGGCGGCCGAATGGGCGCCGCACGAAGCGGTGTGGATCGGCTTTCCGCACCTTGCCGAGGAATGGTCGGGACAGATCGACGCGGGCCGCCGCGACGTCGCCGCCTTCGCCAACGCCGTCCATGACGGCGGCCGCGGCGAGGAGGTGCGGCTGGTCGTCAACGATGCGCGGCAGGCCGATATCGCCACCGCGCTGGTCGATCCCGGCGTCCGCATCCTGATCCAGCCGCTCGGCGACATCTGGTTGCGCGACACCGGGCCGATCATCGCCGGCACAGGCGCGGCGCGGCGAGCGCGCAATTTCGAATTCAACTGGTGGGGCGAGAAATTCGTCATGCCGGGGGATCAGGAAGTCGGCGCGGCGCTCGCTGCCGGATCGGGCCTGCCGGTCGACGATCAGGACTGGGTGCTCGAAGGCGGCGGCATCGACGTCGACGGCACCGGCCTCTGCGTCACCACTGAGGAATGCCTGCTCAACACGAACCGCAACCCGACGTTGACGCGTGAGGACATATCGGTTCGGCTCCACCAGTCGCTCGGCATCGACCGGCTGCTCTGGCTCGGGAACGGGCTCACCGGCGACCACACCGACGGCCATGTCGACAATCTTGCGCGCTTCGTCGGCGAAGGGCGGCTCGCGTTGCCCGTCGCGGCGGGCGATGACGATCCGAACGCGCATATCTATGCCGACGCCCGCGCGCGGACCAGGGCGTTCGGCGGCGTCGAGATCGTCGACCTCCCCTCGCCCGGCCGCGTCATGGTCGGCGGCGAGATCGCGGCGGCGAGCTATATGAACTTCTATATCGGCAACAGCGTCGTGGTCGTGCCGACCTATGGCGTCGCCAACGACCGGGCCGCGGTCGATACGCTCGCGGCGCTCTTCCCCGATCGCCGCGCCGTCGGGGTCGATGCGCGCGGCATCATCGCCGGCGGCGGCAGCTTCCATTGCTCGAGCCAGCAGCTTCCGGCATAGGGGCGCCATATGACCCGCACCATTACCGTCGCCGCGCTGCAGCTCCCCCTGCCCGGTCCTGTCGCACCGAATATCGACGCGGTGACCGCGCTCGTCGAGCAGGCGGCCGCGAAGGGCGCGCAGGTCATCCTGCCGCCCGAACTTTTCGAGGGTCCCTATTTCTGTCAGGTCGAGGAGGAAGAACTCTTCGCCAGCGCACGCCCGACGACCGAGCACCCCAGCGTCATCGCGATGCAGGCGCTCGCGGCGAAGCTGAAGGTCGCGATCCCGACGAGCTATTTCGAAAAGGACGGGCCGCATTATTACAACACGCTGGCGATGATCGGCCCCGATGGGGAGATCATGGGTATTTACCGCAAGAGCCACATCCCCGACGGCCCCGGCTATGAAGAGAAATATTATTTCCGGCCCGGCAACACCGGCTTCAAGGTCTGGGACCTGTTCGGCACGCGGATCGGCGTCGGCGTCTGCTGGGATCAATGGTATCCCGAATGCGCGCGCGCGATGGCGCTGATGGGCGCCGAACTGCTCTTTTACCCGACCGCGATCGGGTCCGAACCCTATGACGCCGACCTCGACACCAGCCGCATGTGGCGCCGCGCGATGCAGGGTCATGCGGTGTCGAACTGTATGCCGGTGATCGCTGCGAACCGCATCGGCACCGAAGGCGACGCGAATTTCTATGGTCACAGTTTCATCAGCGACGAATGGGGCGACCTGACGCAGGAATTCGGCGCCGGCGAAACCGGCGTGCTCGTCGAAACGATCGATCTCGATCGCGCCGCGAAGCACCGCGCCGGCATGGGCTTTTTCCGCGACCGCCGCCCGCAGCTCTACGGACGCCTCGCCGAGGATATCTGACGGCTATTCCGCCTCGGTGCTGAGCCCCAGTTCGGGAATGCCGATCGAGCGCCGGCCGCCGAAATCCGAGCGCACGACGATTGCGCCCTGCTTTTCCATATATTCGACAAGGCGGCGGATGCGGCCGGGCGAACGCGTGCCATAGGCGCGGCCGAGCGCGTCGTCGTCGGGACAGGCGCTGCCCTCCATCGCGGCGCGGGCGATCTGCAGAAAGGGCGCGAGCATGTCGTCGGGAAGCCGCGCCGATGCTTCAATGGGCGCGCGCCATTTCGGGTCTGCGGGATCGAACACCCCGCCCTTGGCCAGTGCGAAGCGGCGCCGAAACGCCGCGAGGTCGAGCGGCACGCGCCCGATCTTCTGCATCCGGCAGCGCACCGAGAAATCCTGATACAGAAAGGCTTCGGGATGGAAGGCGCAATCGGGGTCGGCGAGCATATCCTCCAGCGTCGCGATCACGATCGCTTCGGCGTCGACCGCATCCTGCACCGCTTCGACGAGGTCGCCGGGCGGTGCGGGGTCCGCCTCGCCCTCCTGTTCGGCGATCCGGCGCATCAGCTCGCCCGCCTCGACCGGTGCGGGCTCGAAAACCGGCGCGGGGACAGCGGCCAGTTCCATCTCGGCGAACAGCATCGTCCGCATCTCGGCGGTCTCGGCGGCCGGGAGCGGCAGCAACTCGTGCGTTCCCGACTGCGTCGAGGTCCGCGTCGAACCGATCCGTACCGATACCGGGCGACGCGAGATGGCGGGGCCGAGCCCGAGGAAATGCCCGCGTTCGAGATCGCGGATCGTCTCGGCCTGCCGCCGCTCCATGCCGAGCAGGTCGGCGGCGCGCGCCATGTCGATATCGAGGAAGGTGCGCCCCATCAGGAAATTGCTGGCCTCTGCCGCGACATTCTTGGCGAGCTTGGCCAGCCGCTGCGTCGCGATCGCGCCCGCGAGCCCGCGCTTGCGACCGCGGCACATCAGGTTGGTCATCGCGGAGAGGCTGGCGCGGCGCACCGTATCGGACACATCGCCCGAAGCACTCGGTGCGAACATCTGCGCCTCATCGACGACGACCAGCGCCGGAAACCAGTGCGCCCGCGGCGCATCGAACATCGCATTCAGGAAGGCAGCGGCACAGGTCATCTGCGCCTCGATCTCGAGCGTGTCGAGCGCGAGGATCACCGACGCGCGATGTTCGCGGATGCGCGCGCCGATCGCCGCGATTTCGCGCTCGTTATAGTCGCCCGCGTTGATCACGACATGGTTGTAGGCGTCGGCCAGAGTGACGAAATCGCCCTCGGGATCGATGATCACCTGCTGCACCAGCCCGGCGCTTTCTTCGAGCAGGCGGCGGAGGAGATGCGATTTCCCCGACCCCGAATTGCCCTGCACGAGCAGGCGGGTCGCCAGCAGTTCGTGGACGTCGATATGCACCGCCCTGCCCGTGCCGTCGGTCCCGATTTCGATGCTGCTGCTCACGCCGCCGCCCTACCGGGCCGCCCGCGCGATGACAACCGAGTGCGCCGCGCGGCAGCCGAATTTTGCCATCTTGCCAAGCGGCGCCCGAACGCCAAGGAAGGCGCATGGATTTCGACGATCAATTGCGCCGCTATTTCGGTACCACCGACCTCGCCTCGCTGCGCCCCGAAGCGCTGGAGGCCGGCACCGAACGCATGCAGGTCGATTTCGGGCTCGAAACGAACAAAGGCCGCCGCTTCGCGCTGTGGACCTTCATGTATATGCTCGGCGCCGCGCCCGACCTCGACGTTGCGTTCAAGGACGAGGCCGAGCGCGATTCGGCGCGCGATTTCATGGATCTCGTCGACCGGGTGCAACCTAAAGACTGACCGTCACGGTCACCATATCGCCCTCGGCCAGCCCCTCGGCCTTGCGCACCGCCGCCTTGACCGGCAGCAGCCAGCCGCCGCTCTCGCGATGCGGAAATACCGACGTCTTCCACCGCGTATCGCCGATCGCCGCCTCGACCCGCGCCGAGCCGAATCCCTTGCGCCCGTCGAGCCATTGCCCGCCGATCGCGGCGAGGCGTATGCCGTCGGCAACGTCGCCCGATATGGTCACGAAGAACCACGCCGCGGGCGCCGTCGCGGCCTGCCAGCGCCAGAGCGGCGTCGTGACGGTGAAATCCTCCACCCTGCCCTACTTGGCGGTCACCGCGCGCACCGGCACAGGGATATTGCAGATATCGGCGCCGCCCGCCGGCGTAATGAAGAAGGGGTCGCGGCGATTGGCGCGGGCATCGGCATAACGCGCGAAGCTCTCGCTCTCGGTCGACAGATATTCGAACTTCGGTTGTTCGGCCGCGGGCAATTCGCTGGCGATCCGGATCGATACGATCGGCACGCGCTCCTTCTCCTCGGCGTAAAATCCCAGCGCCTCGGTCCCGCGCGGCAGGCTCGACAGATATTCGATGCCGCTGATCACCCGGCCGACCAGCGCAATATTGCGGTCGAGGTGGCGCGGCGCATGCCCGATGACCGCGTAAAGCTCGGCGCCGCTGCCGGTGTCGGGAGACATGTTGCGCCCGACCCCGACGGCGCCGTAGCAATGGACCGGCCAGAGAGCCGGCTGATACTTGCCCTTTGCTCGAGCAGACAATTCACCGACGACGGGCCAGCCTTTGGAAAAGCCGGTCTGATAGCCATAACCGTCTTGCCTCTTCCCCTTGCCATCCTTTGCAACGGTAAGCTCTGCCGAAATCATTTCAACGAAGGGGTATCTATAATAGGCCTTGGGATCAGCCTCATTACCCGACACAAAGGTCTGAAAATGGCTTACATATTCGCTCTCGGGCACCACGGCCAGACCAGAGGGGAGCGGCTTCTTCTCGGTCGCATCGCCCCATTGCGCGACATAATTGTCCTGGACGCGGTTGACGCTCGTTCCGTCCCACCAATGCGCGGTGGCCAGCTTGCGGATATTGCCAATCCAGCCTTGGCTGAAGGGTGCAGGCATGAGCTGGATGACGACGCGGCGTGTCTTGCCGGCGGCGCCGGAAGCGAGGTCCATCACCAGCAGGTCTGCTGCGTCGATGGCGACCCATTCGTCGGGCTTGGCCGCCGCAGCAATCTCCCCGGGCGATGGCGGCGGTGCAGCATCCTGCGCCAGCACAGGGACAGCAAGCGACGCGGCAGCAACCGTCAGGAGCAGATATCTCATTGTCGCTGTCTGCCATGGCCATGCGACTTGCGAAACCCCCGCCGAGCGATTAGGGCGCGCCTTCCAGTGCATGCGGAGCGGTGGCCGAGTGGTCGAAGGCGCTCGCCTGGAAAGTGAGTATACGTCAAAAGCGTATCGAGGGTTCGAATCCCTCCCGCTCCGCCATCATCCCGCCTCACCGGCCGGATCGAAACCGGCGTCAGCCCCCGTCGTCGAGGCGCTGAACCGGGCTGACCGTCCCGAAGAAGACCATCGCGTCGAACGCCCTTGCCGGAACAATCAGGTTTTCGGTGCTGGAATTGACCTGCAGCGACTGCGTCCGCCGCAGCCAGGATCGGGCGGCGGGACCGTCCGGTTGCCGAAAATCGAGCAGGAAATGATCGGCGCCGACCTTCGCCAGCGCGGCGTCCAGCGTTGCCGGCTTCCGCTCGGAGGCGACGCCGCGAACCGATCCGCTGGTCCCGATAATCACCAGTTTCCGACCCAGCGCGACGCGGAGATGCTCCCCCATCGCGGCGGGCGCACGCGTATAGACCGACCAGATACCGCCGCGGGTTCGGCCATTCATGACATGGCCGTTGTGCGCGAAGACAAGGACACGGCCGCCCGCGCGTTCGCGGTCGATAACCCAGCGAACATTGGCGGCCATTGCGGCGTCGCGCGCGGCGTCGCTTTTATAGTCGCCGGGCGACAGATTGCCGTCGGGATCGGGCCTGCCCGATACCGCAAACAGCGTTTCAAGCTGCCGGGCCGCGACCGCATTCTGCCGCGCCCAATCATAATCGGCCTGCGACGCGGCGGCGATCAGCGCGGCGCGGTGCGCATCGAAGAAAGCGCCAAGCTCACCGATCGCCGATCGCAATCGCGCCCGCTCGCCCGCTGGCAGTTCCCGGTATCCGGTCAGGTTGAACCGGCCCGCGAACGACGCGAGACGCCCGCGAAGACCCATGGATTCCGATGGCGCAGCGCGGGCAAGGAACGCCATGCTGCCGTCGAGCGTCCGGCGCGCGTTGCGCCACTCGCCGCTCGCCTCGCCGCCGCTCATGTCGATGCCATAGATGCGGATCTTCCGGCCATGCCGGGGATCGGCGTTATAGGCACGGATCCAGTCCAGCAGCTCGATATTCTCGGGGAAGCGCCAGAAACCCCAAGTGAAGCCCTGCCGGGCCACGTCGCGCACGGTTCCCCCGCCGCCCGCGACGTAATTGTCGAGCGCCCGCGATTCGCTGAGCCCCGTTTCCAGTGCGATTGCCGTGAAACTACGTTCCTCGACCAGATAGCGGAACAGGCAGTTGCGAAAGGCGAGCGGTTCGTGCCCCCCGTGCACGGGTTCGCCAAGCGCGACGACCGGCGCATCGCCGATGGCCCTGCCGGCGGCGTCGAGACCGGTGCAAAGCGATAGCGGGCTGGCGTTCGCCCGCGCCCATGCGACGAAGGCGGTATCGTCCGCCGCCCGCGCCGGCGCCATCGCCAGAAGCGCGAGCCCGGCGGCGGCGAGCAGCCTCACGGCAAATCGATCCGGTACAGCGGCACCCCGCTGAAGATCAGCCGCTGTGCCTGTCCGTCGATGATCGTGTCGAAGGCCAGCCATTCGGGCGCGTGCGCCGGCTCGGCGAAGCGAAAACGGCCCGGCGCCTCTTCGGCCAGTTCGGTAGCGACAGCCGCGTCGGCATAGGCGAAGCTCAACCGGCCCTTGCGCGCGAAGACGCGGACGCTCGGCCCCTCCTCGCCATGCGCGGCATAGCGGCCGACGAGCGGCAGCGCGGCGGCGGGCGCCTCGACAGGCGGCGTGCCTTGCCTCGCGTAGCTCGCGGCGCTGTCGGACACATCGGTTACCGCGCCGGCCGCATCGCGAAAGAACAGGAAGGCGCGCGGGCCGGTCGCGGTCTGATAGAGCCCCCAGGCCTCCCTCCCAAGGCGGTCGAGCGGTACGGTCCTATCGCCTTCGACGAGACCGAGCCCGCCCGACACGTCGGCCCGGAATGCAAGCTTGCGTCCCCCTGCCCCTGCGAAGCTGCCCGCAAAGCTGTTCGCGTCCCGCCATGCGACGGACGCTTGCGGCGCCTGGGGTTCGCTACCCGCCAGCCGCGCGACGATGCGGTCGCGCAATGCCTTGTCGATCGGCCCGTTGCCGAGAAAGACAACGGCGAAGCCGTCCGCCACATGCGCCGAAAGATAAGCTTGAAAACCCGCAATCGACCCGCTGTGAGCGAGCACGCGTCCCCCTTCCAGCACGTCGACGCCATAGCCGTAATCGTCGAGCCCTGCGGTCGCGAAGCGATTGAAGGCGGCCGCAGAGATCAGCCGTCCGCCGGGCGTATCGCCGCGTGCCAGCAGCATCCGCGCATAGGCCCCCATGTCGGCGGCATCGGACACCACCGCGCCATCGGCCGACAGATAGTCGAACCACGGCGCTTCGGCGAACTTGCCATCGGGGGTTCGCGCATAGCTGGTCGCGATCCGGCCGCGCAGCCGGTCATCGATCTGCGGCGACGTCGCCGCCATCCCGAGCCGGCCCAGCACCCGACGTTGCAGGATCAGCGGAAAGGGCTGGCCGTCGATCCGCTCGGCGACATAACCGAGCAGCTGGTATCCCGAGTTCGAATACCAGAAATGCGCGCCCGGGGCATAGCGCGGCTCGAAACCGTCGAGCGCCTTGATCAGGAAACGCATCGAGGCGACGTGCGCCAGATAATTGGGCAGCCCCGACGTATGCCGGAGCAGCGAATGGCCGGTGATCGGCGCGAATTTGGATGCCGGATGAAAATCGGGAAGATAGCGCGCGACCGGCGCATCGGGGTCGAAGCGCCCTTCGTCGGCCATCTGCATCAGCCCGATCGCGGTGAAGGATTTGGAGATCGACCCGATCGCGAAGCGGGTGTCCGCCGTCACCGGCTGTTTGCGGGCGATATCGGCATAGCCGTGGGTCGCGACGAGCCGCATCCGTTCGCGATCGGTGACCGCAACCACCAGCCCATATTCGCTCGGCGCCGCCTCGACCATCGCGCGGACATCGTCGAGGGCCGGCTGCGAAAGCGCGGTCTGGCCGAAAGCTGCACTCGCCAGCCCGAGCATCGAGGCGAGAAACGGGAGCAGACGGATCATGCGAGACAAGCATCCACCAGCCGGTCGAACGCCGCCCCCGGCCGCATCGGGTCGGCAACGGGCATGCCCCACTCGCTCGACAGTGCCGCCATCGCCGCTTCGGCCTCCTCTGCCCGCAGCCCCGCCGTGTTGAGCGAGACCCCCGCACAGCGCACGCGCGGGTTGGTCAGCCGCGCCTGATCGAGCGTCACCTCGATCGCACGGCCGATCGACGGCAACGGATAGCCCGTCAGGCCGACGATCCGCTCGCGCCCATGGGCATGGCATAGCACAAGCACATCGGGCTGCGAGCCATGAAGCAGGCCGAGCGACACGCCGGCATAGGAAGGGTGAAAGAGCGACCCCTGCCCCTCGATCACGTCCCAATGCGCGGGATCGGCGTCGGGGCTGAGCAGCTCGGCCGCGCCGGCGACGAAATCGCTCACCACCGCGTCGATGGGGATGCCCGACCCGGCGATCATGATCCCGGTCTGGCCCGTCGCCCGGAAATCGGCGGCGAGGCTGCGGATGCGGAACGCCCCGGTGAGCGCCAGCGCGGTATATTTCTTGCCGAGCGCGCAGTCGGTGCCGACGGTGAGCAGCCGCTTGCCGCTGCGGCGGCGGCCGGTCGCGATCGGTAGCCCCGGCGGCGGCGAACGGACGTCGATCAGCCGCCGCCCTTCGGCCTCAGCAACGCGCTTCAGCCGCGGATCATCGGCGAGGCGATCATGCGCGCCGCTGACGATATCGAGCCCCGCTTCGAGCGCCTCGACCAGACAGGGAATCCAACCGGGCCGGATCGCGCCACCGATCGAAGCTGCGGCAAGCACCAGCGCCCGCGCCCCTGCCGCATAGGCCTCGCGCGGACGCATGACCGGCAGGCCGAGCGAGGCGGCGGCACCGTCGCATTTATATTCGGCGACACAGAGCCCCGGCGCCCAGTCGATCAGGCCCTGTCCGGTCTTCAGATAGGTGGTGTCGTCGGCGTCGCCGAGAAAGAGAAGATAGGGCTGCGGCAGGTCGATGCGGACACCCGCAACCGACGGTGCGATATCGATGACGTCGCTCATCGTGCGATCTCCGATCGTATCGGCCGCCCGGGCGTGACGCCCTCGACCAGTTCGCCCCCGTCGACCACGAACACACCATTGACCATCACATAGCGAAAACCCTCCGACGCCCGCGCAGCGTCGCCATAGGTCGCCCTGGTGCCCACCGTGGTGGGATCGAACAGCACGATGTCGGCGTCGGCTCCGGGCTGGAGCCGTCCCTTGCGCGCCATCGCGGGCACAAAGGACTGCAACCGCTGCGCCGGTGCCAGCGTCATCTTGCGGATCGCTTCGCTCAGCCCGAGCGCCTTCGTCTCGCGCACATAATGGCCGAGCACGCGCGCAAAGGTGCCGGCGGAACGCGGGTGGCCGTTCGGCCCCTCGATCCGGCCGCCGTCGCTCGCGACGATCACCGTCGGGTCGGCGAGCAGCGCGGCGATCGTCGCCTCGCTGTTCATATGCATGATGATGCCGTCGTCGCCGCTGCCCGCGCGCAACGCGTCGAAGTCGGCCTGCGTCAGCCGCTTGCCGGTGCTGCGCGACTGAAGATCGCCGACGCCGACGCCCCAGCGCTTTTCCCACCCCGGATCGAAGAAATGGCTGCGTACCGCATCGACCGATCCACCCCATGGATAGGTTTCGGTCGAGATATCGACGCCGCGTCCGCGCGCGTCGCGCATCAGCGCAACCATCCCCGGCGCCTCCGACATCGCCATGCTGTTGATATGTGCGATATGGACGCAAGCACCGGTGATCGCTGCATTGGCGATATTTTCCTGCACCGCTTCCAACGTGCTGTCGGGCTCGACGAGACTGCCGAAGCGGATATGGGTGAAGAGGCAGCTCTTGCTCTGCGCGGCAACGCGCGTGACGTCGAGCAGTTCGCGATGTGTGATGCCCGGCGCATATTGCGTGCCGCTGCCGATTCCGATCGCCCCTTCCTCAAGCCCCTTTTCGAGGAGCGGGGCGAGGCGCGGATAGGCGGCATCGGCGATCGGCCGGTCGGCTTCGGGCGCCGCGAATTTTTCGGCCGGATCGCGCAGCGCAGCAAGGCCCGCCTCCCCTTCGCCCTTCTGGAGATAATAGCGGGCAGCCGTATGCCCGACGCTGGTGCCATAGTTCAGCAGTTCGCGACCACGCTTCGCCTGATACCAGTCGGCCACCGGCCAGGTCCCGATCTCCAGCTCGAGCCGCGTCGTCACCCCGTCCCTGACCTGATAGGTGGCCGCCTCGCGCGTCGTTGCGTGCGAGTGGAGGTCGATGAAACCCGGCGCCGCAACCAGTCCGCGCGCGTCGATCATCCGCCGCCCTTCGAGCCTGGCCGCGGTTACGGCGACGATCCGATCGCCGTCGACCGCAACGTTGCGGATCGCATCGAGCCCCGTTTCGGGATCGATCGCGCGCGCGCCGGTAAAGACGATGTCGTGGACCGGCTCGGCACGCGCGCCGGTTGCCGAGAGGGCGGCGGCCGCCAGCAGCATCGCGCCGCGCATCATCACCGCCTTTCGCCCGCCGGCCATGACGATCAGAAGTTCGCGCGCAGCGAAACCGTCACGCTCCGCGGTTCACCGACGACATTGCCGTAAAACAGCGTCTGATAGTTGTTCACGAAATAATGCTTGTCGAACAGGTTCTTGACGTTGAGCTGGACACGGAAACGCTCGAAATCATAGCCCGCCGACACGTCGGCCAATACATAAGACGGCAGGTCGCGCGTCGCGCGATCGATGTCGGTCTTCACCGAATCGACATAACGGATGCCGCCCCCGACGAAAGCGCCGCCGCCGAATTCATAGCTGGTATAGAGGCTCGCCGTGCTCTTGGGCAGAAAGGCGACCGTCTTCCCGATCAGCGTCGGATCGTCATCCTCGCGGATTGTCGGATCGAGGATGGCGAGCCCGGCGTTGACCTGCCAGCCCTTCACAACCTCACCGACCGCCTGCAATTCGAAGCCGCGGTGCCGCACCTTGCCGACCGGAGAATAGCGGTCGATCAGGTCGATGGTCTGGTCGTAGCGCGCCTGATTGGCCTGCCGGACGTCGAAGACCGCCGCGGTGAGCAACAGCCGCCGGTCGGGCGACACATATTTGACCCCGGCCTCATACTGCTCGCCGGTCAGCGGCGGCAGCACGTCGCCGACCGCGTCGATGAACAACTGCGGCTGGAAGGATTCGCTGTACGACAGATAGAAGTTGAGGCCCTGCACCGGCTCCAGCGTCGCGGCGAGGCGCAGGCTGGTCTGGCTGTTGCCGCTGAAATCCTCCCACGGCGCCGTGCCCGATTGCTTGCTCACATCGGGCTTTGCCCAACTGATGCCGCCGAGCAGCGTCAGCGGCTCCGCGACCTTGATGTTGGCCTGCGTCGACAGGGTGAAATAGCGGAGCCGGCGATTGAGGCTGTAATCGAAGATCCCGGGATAGGTCCGCGTGTTGAACAGCGCCTCGATCGCGTCGACGCCGTCGAAAATGTTCGCCACATCGCCTTCCGGCATATCGGGGATCGTCCCGGCCTGCTTCGTGTCGTAATGCTGATAATTGGCAGCGACGGTGACGAAGCTGTCGGCCAGCCCGAGGTCGTCGAGCTTGTACACCGCCGAAAGTCCGGCGCTGAACGCCTTGGTCACGCTTTTGGTGATGTTGTTGATCGCGAGGAAGAAGTCGCCATTCTCTTCAAGCCCGAAACCGAACCCGCTCTCTCCCGTCGTGTTCGAACGGAGATAGTTGAGCTTCAAGCTGACCGACAGCGCCTCCGACGCCTCCCAGTCCAGCCCGCCGTTCACGCGCACGACCGGGGTCACAAGGTCGAAATCGCCCGACCCGATGAAGAAGGACCGGCCGACCGGCGCCGGCGATCCGTCGGGAAAGGTCGGGATGCCGTCGAACGAGGTACGCCGATAGCGTTCATAGCCGCCATGGATATAGCCGGTGAGGCCGGGCGTCAGCTCGGCATCGATCCCGGCGTAGAGCACCGTCTTCGCCGAATCGACGCGCTGCATGAAGCTGTCCGCCTCTTCGTGGGCGGCGATACCGATCACATTGACCGTGCCCGCCGTGTTCAGCGACGCGGCGACCTGCCCCTCGATCCGCCAGCGGTCCCACGAACCGCCGAGCAATTCGATATGCGAAGGCGTGTTCGCTTTCGCGCTCTTGGTCACCTGATTGATGATCCCGCCGGGATTGGCGGCGCCATAGACCACCGACGTCGGGCCTTTGACGATTTCGAGCCGTTCGAGCGTCGCGAAGTCGGGCTCGTAATCGAGCGCGCCGACGTTCAGCCCGTCGATCGCATTGCCGGCGGCAAAGCCGCGCAGCTTGACGATCGACGCGGTGCCGCCCGGATTGCCGTCGAACAGCGCGCCTGGCGTATATTGTGCAACATCCCCCAGCGAGCGGACATCGGTCGCATCCATGAAGTCTTCGCTGACGAGGCTGATCGATTGCGGGACCTTCTCGATCGGCACCGGAAGCCCGGTCGTGCCGCTGGTGTCCTCGGCAAGGTAGCGGTAGCCGCTGACGACGATCGCATCGCCTTCGCCGCTTTCGCCTGCTTCCTGAGCATAAGCGCCCGTTGCCGCGAGCGCCGCCTGCATCGCCAGCGCCCCTGCTGCCAGCCGCAGCCGCGTGCGGCGCGATCCAACCCGATACCCGTTCCGGCAAAGCCCGTTCATTGCCCATTCCCCTCAAACGACCAGTGATCATCGAACGGCCCCATTTCCCGAGATGCGGGGCCGGTGTGACTTGATTAAAAGTGATTTGACATATTTCTGTCAATTGATAGTTTTGACAAAATTACTAACATAACGCCGAAGGGAATGGGGACATGAGCGACCAGAACACCGATCGGCCCGCGATCCCCAATGTGCCGCTGCTTCAGCGGCTGCAGGCGGACCTCGAACATTATTCGCCGGCCGAACGCGCGATCGCGGCCTATATCCTCGGCCATTATGCGACGCTGGCGTTCGAGACGGCGCTTTCGCTGGCCGACAAGGTCGGGGTCGCCGAAATCACCATCGGCCGCTTTGCCCGCCGGCTCGGCTATCGCAACTTCAAGGCGCTGAAGAATGAATTGAAGGACAATAGCGAAGAAGGTTTTCCCTGGCTGATGGGCGACCAGCTTGCCGAGTTCGTCGAATCGGGCGATGCCGGGGACGAAAGCGAAACGAGCATCCAGCGCGAAATGAAGTCGCTGATCGAAGTTTACAGGCTTGCCGAGACCCCGCAATTCGCGAAGGCGGTCGAACTGCTCGCCCGGTCGCGGCGCGTCCAGATCGCGGGATTTCAGACCGAACGCGGGATTGCGATGCTGCTCGCCAACCATCTGCAATTCATGCGCGACGGGGTCGGCCTGGTCGACCTCAGCGCGGGCAATTATGCCGACGTGTTCGCCGCCGACGAGACCGACCGCTGCCTCGTCGTCATCGATATCCGCCGCTATTCGCGCCAGTCCTATCTGCTCGCCGAGCAAGCGAGCCAGCAGGGCATCCCGCTGATCGTCCTCACCGACCTGTTCTGCGACTGGGCGCCGCGGTTTACGCCGCATGTGCTGGCCGTGCCGACGCAGACGGGGATGTTCTGGAGTTCGCCCGTCGCGCTGGTCTGCGCCGTCAACCTGCTCGTCAACAGCGTGATCAAGACGATCGGGACGCGCGTCGAACAGCGGCTCGAAAGGCTGACACAGCTCCATCAGGCGTTCACCGGCTATGCCGGGCATCAGCCGCCGCGGCCGAAATTATCCTGATTGCAGGGCTATCGGGTCCTCCGGATTGACGCCGCCCCCGCCGCCGACTAAAGGGCGGCCATACATCAAGAGTCGGGCCGACGCCTGACACCAACCTGCTCCCGAGCAAGGTGGTACCCCGTCAACGACGGGGGATGTGGCCGGACCGGCAAAAAACGGGACCATCAGCCGCACCTGCGTCGAACCGCTTCTCGATATTTCGAAAGGGAGTTCGACATGACAGGAAAGCCGCAACAATTCGCCAGCGATAATTATGCCGGTATCTGCCCCGAAGCCTGGGCGGCGACGGCCGCCGCCAACGACGGCTCGGCGCGGGCCTATGGCGACGATATATGGACGCAGCGCGCCGCGGACGCGTTCCGCACGCTGTTCGAGACGAAGTGCGAGGTGTTTTTCGCGTTCAACGGCACCGCCGCCAATTCGCTCGCGCTCGCCGCGCTCTGCCAATCCTATCACAGCGTGATCTGTTCCTCGTCGGCGCATGTCGAAACCGACGAGTGCGGCGCGCCCGAATTTTTCTCGAACGGGTCGAAACTGCTCGTCGCGCAAACTCCCGACGGAAAACTGAACCCCGAGGCGATCCGCGCGCTCGCCTGTGGCCGGTCGGATATTCACTTCCCCAAGCCGCGCGTGGTGACGATCACCCAGCCGACCGAGACCGGGCAGGTCTATTCGATCGACGAAATCCGCGCGATCTCGGCGACCTGCCGCGAACTGGGGCTGAAGCTCCATATGGATGGTGCCCGCTTCGCGCATGCCTGCGCGACGCTCGGCTGCGCGCCGGCCGACATCACCTGGCGCGCCGGGGTCGATGTCCTGTGCTTCGGCGGCACGAAGAACGGCATGGCGGCGGGCGAGGCGATCATCTTCTTCGACACGAGCCTCGCGACCGACTTCGACTATAGGTGCAAGCAGGCGGGGCAGCTCGCCTCGAAGATGCGCTTCCTGTCGGCGCCATGGATCGGGCTGCTCGAAAGCGGCGCCTGGCTGGGCAACGCCCGCCATGCCAATGGCTGCGCCGCCAGCCTCGCGACAACGATCGCCGGTCTCCCCGGCGTCCGGCTCGCCTTCCCCGTCGAAGCCAATTCGGTGTTCCTCAGCGCCCCCGACGCGGTGCTCGACGGGCTGCGCGAGCGCGGCTGGCTGTTCTACACCTTCATCGGCGGCAGCGCCCGCTTCATGTTCGCGTGGGATTCGGACATCGCGGTGGTCCGGGCGCTGGGACGGGATATCGTCGAACTGTGCGCGCCCGCGGCCGAAATGCCGCTGGCGCCACAATCGAGCTATGGCTGATCGAGGGTCGCGAGCTTGCCCGCGCGGATGTCCTTCTTCAGCACCTTGCCGACCTTCGAGCGCGGCAGGTCGTCCCATATCTCGAGCTCTTTCGGCGCCTTGACGCTGCCGATCGCCGCCTTGACGTGGGCGATGATCGCTTGCGGATCGGCGCTCTGCCCCGCCCGAAGCTGGACAACCGCGCAGACACGTTCGCCCCATTTGTCGTCGGGCAGGCCGAACACGGCGCCGTCCTGCACCGCCGGATGCGCCAGCAATGCCTGCTCGACCTCGGCCGAATAGACGTTGAAGCCGCCGGTGATGATCATGTCCTTGGCGCGGTCGACGATGAACAGGAAATTGTCGGGGTCGAGATAGCCGATGTCGCCCGTGCGGTGCCAGCCGTCCACGGTCGCTTCGGCGGTCGCGGCCGCGTTCTTGTAATAGCCGTCCATCACCAGCGAGCCGCGGACGACGATCTCGCCGCGTTCACCCTGCGGAACCGGGTGGCCCTCGCCGTCCAGAATGGCGACCTGCACCAGCGGCCCCGGCCGGCCGGCCGACGACAGGCGGTGGCGTGCGATCGTTTCGTCGGGATTGAAATGGTCCTTCGGTGCCATCATCGAGATCATCATCGGCGCCTCGGTCTGGCCGAAAAGCTGCGCCATCACCGGGCCGAGCTTGCCGATCGCCTCTTCGAGCCGTGCCGCCGAGATCGGGGCCGCGCCGTACCAGAAACATTGCAGCGAAGAGAGGTCCGTCGCCGCAAGGTCGGAATGGTCGAGCAGCATATAGATCAGCGTCGGCGGCAGAAACGTATGCGTTGCCCGGTGCCGCGCCGCGAGCGCTAGGAACTCCCCGATATCGGGATAGGGCATGATCACGATCTCGCCGCCATGCGCCATGATCGGAAAAGCCAGCACGCCCGCCGCATGGGTGAGCGGTGCCATCGCGAGATAGACCGGCCGCCCCTCGAACGGATAACCCATCAGGGTGAGCGCGGTCATCGCTTCAAGATTGCGGTTCGTCAGCATGACGCCCTTGGGGTGCCCGGTCGTTCCGCCGGTGCCGGGGATCATCGCCAGATCGCTGACGGGCGCCGCCGTGAATGGGGTGTCGGGGGCGCCCGCCAGCCACTCGTCGAGCGACTGCGCGAAGGGCTGTTCGGCATCGAGGCAGACAAGCAGCTCGAGCTTGGGCAGATCCTTCCTGAGCGCGTCGACCAGTTCGGCGAATTTGCTGTGGAAAAACAAGGCCGCGCAGTCGAAATTGTCGAGCACGTAGGCGTTTTCGGCCGCTTCGTTCCGCGGGTTGATCGGACACCAGATAGCGGCGGCGCGCGAGATGGCAAAGACACAGGCGAAGGCGACCGGATCGTTGCCCGACAGGATCGCAATATGCTTGCCAGCGGTGATCCCCGACGCGTGGAGCCCGCGCGCAACACGGTGCGTCAACGCCTGCACCTCGCCATAGGACAGACTTTCGCCGTCCATCGTCAGGCAGGGAGCATAGGCGCCGAGCGACGCCCCCTTGTCGAGCCAGTCGACCAGCCGCATCGCCGCCCTCCCCTCAGTCGTTGACGGTGACGATCGGTTTCAGCACGAGGCCGAACTGGCGCATCGCCCCGAAAATCTCGCGATGCCCGAACGCCTGGCAGGCCGAGGCGAAGCCGGCACGGCGCGGCGGCTGCTGGAGCAGGTTCGCGGCGCACCACGCCTGCATCAGCCCGGTCTGCTTGTAATTGCAATTGCCGTGGATCAACACATGCACCCGGCCGAGCGGCCCCGAGGCGTAAACCGAATCGATGCTGGTGTTGAGCCGCGGATTCTCGCGCGGCGGCATGTCGCCCTGCACCGATTCCGCCATCTTCGACAGCGCCGCTTCCTGTTCGGCGAAGGGCAGCGGCTTGATGTCGGTGTCGATCATCTTCGTCATGTTGACGACATTGTCCATGACCTCGCGCGCGAACACGCCGCCATAGACCTTGACCGTCGAGACGCGCGGGTCATCCTTGAACCAGATCGGGTGCGACGTTCCGCCCCACGGCAGCGTCAGCGCGGTGGCATGCTGGCCAGGCACCTGACATTCGGTCGCGGTCAGCGTCGGCCACTGAACATATTTATTGTTTTCAAGATAATACCAGTCGGCCTTCAGGATCGTGAAGATCGTCTGGACCGAGGCATAGGTCGGGAAACCCTTCCACAGGACGAGCATGTCGAGCGTGTCGAGCCCGGGCATCGTCTCGAGTGCGATGTTCGCCGCGATCTCGCCGGTCGTGTACATCTGCGCGACGCAGGGCGACAGCAGCAGGCCCTTTTTGGCGAAGGCATCGCCCCATTTTTCCTGCGCCAGCAGCATCCAGTCCTGCTCGCCGGTGGTGTCGAGATAATGGACGCCCGCGGCAAGGCAGGCCTCGACCGTTTCGGGCCCATATTTGATGAACGGCCCGACCATGTTGCACACGACCTTCGCGTCCTTGAACAGCTTGGTCAGCGCCTTGACGCTATGATCGACCTCGGCGACCTCATAGTCGGCGGTTTCGATGCCGGGGATCTTGTCCATCACCTCCTGCACGCGCTTCGCGTCGCGCCCGGCCGCGATGAACGGAATGCCGAGTTCGCGCAAATATTCGCAGACGAGGCGGCCGGTGTAGCCCGAGGCGCCATAGACGATGACAGGTTTCTTCTTGCTCATAACCCCGATCCCTCTTTGATTGATTTCATTGGTCAAACTGCGGTGTAGCCACCGTCGACGATCAGTTCGCTGCCGCACATGTACGCCGCGTCGTCGCTGGCGAGGAACAGCAGCGGCCGCGCAATCTCGCGCGTCGTCGCCATGCGGCCCAGCGGAATGGCGGCGGCGGTCGCGGCGGCAAAGCCCGCCGCCTCGTCGCCGAGCGCCCCGACTGCATCGGCGACCAGTTTCGTCTCGCAATATCCCGGGTGCAGCGAGTTGATCCGCACCGGCCAGCCCTTGCGCGCGCAATCGACCGCGACCGCCTTGGTCAGCATCGCGACCCCGGCCTTGCTGGCATTATAGGCGGGAAACAGCGGCTCGGCGACGTTCGCGGCGATCGAGGCGACGTTGACGATCACCCCGCCCCGCTCCTTCATCGCCGCGATCCCGGCGCGCACGCCGAGAAAGACACTCTCGAGGTTGACCGCCATCAAGCGCTGCCATTCGGCGATATCGGTATCGACCACCGATTTCAGGAAACCCATGCCGGCATTGTTGACGAGAATGTCGAGTTTGCCCTCGCGCGCCACGACGTCGGCGACCAGCGCTTCCCACGCGGCCTCGTCGGCGACGTCCTGCCGCCGCGCCTCGGCCTTCAGCCCCTCGGCGCGGATTGCCCCGGCCGCGCGTTCCGCTTCTTCGGCATCGATATCGGTGATCGTCACCGATGCCCCTTCGCGCGCGAACTCCTGCGCTGCGGCGAGGCCGATGCCGCGCGCGGCGCCCGTGATCAGTACGCTCTTGCCCGTAAATCGCATCATGCGACGCTCCTCTCGTAAATATCGGGATCGGGAACGACGGGCGGGAGGGGGTGCCCGCCGTTCCCTGCTCCGGAGGTTCAGAAGCTGAACGTCGCTTCGACGCCGTAGGTCCGCGGGGTGCCGCGGTTCAGATAATCGAGCCCGAAGACATCGATATTGAGGCCATAGGTGTAGTAATATTTGTTGGTCAGATTCTTGACCCACGCGCTGACCGACAGATTGTCGTTGGCCTTGTAGGTCAGGCGGCTGTTGAAGAGCCAGTAACCCGGATTGCCGCAGGTAAAGGCAACGCCGGCGGGGCGGACGGCGCCGGGCGCGCCCGGCTTGTCACACGGATCGAGCCCATAGTCGCCAAAGGCATCGAAATAATATTTGCCCATGTAACTGGCGTCGCCGCGCAGCGTCAGCTTGCTGTCGCCACGCTCGAAAATATCCCAGTCGAAGCCCGCGTTGAAGGTGATCTTGGGCGCATTCGGGAAGGGATTGCCGTTGACGTTGCGCGTGAACTGCGTCGCGGGGTCGGCCGGGTCGACGACATTGCCCCTATATTTGCTGTTGAGGTAACCGAAGGATGCGTTGAGCTGAAGGCCGTCGGCTGGCGCGACGGTCAGTTCGGCCTCGCCGCCCCAGACGCGACCGTTGGCGCTGCGGGTGAAGGTGGTCGCACCGACGACCTGCGTGGTCTGCTGGTTCGAATAATCATAATAGAAGCCGGCGAGATTGAGCTGGACGCGGCGGTCGAGGAACTGCGTCTTCAACCCGCCTTCATAAGCGTTCACCTTTTCGGGCTTGATATAATAGACCTGGTTCGTGCCCTGATAGGCGAGACCGTTATAGCTGCCGCTGCGATAGCCGCGGCTGTACTGGACGTAGCCCATGACATCGTCGGTGAACTTGTAGCTGATATTGGCCCGGCCGGTCAGACGGTTCGCCTTTTCCTGCAGGTTCATCGTCGGCAGGTCGGGGTCGTAGGGGAAGGCATAGGGGATCAGGTTGACCACCGGCGTCACGCCATCGAGGGCGTAGATGATCGTGCTGCCGTTGCGGAACTTCACCTTGTCCATCGTGTAGCGGAGCCCGATGGCCACGGTGAGCTGGTCGGTGGCCTTCCATGTCAGGTCGCCATAGATCGCCTTGGACGGGCGTTGGACGTCGAACTTTTGTTCGCCCAGGATCGGGCCGAACGGGCCCGCGCCGGCGGCGAGGCATCCCTGATAATAGGCACCGCCGGCGGGGAAATTGCCCGAGTTGTTGATCGCGGCATCGGTCTGGTACGCGACCAGCGTCCGCGCATCAAAAAAGCCGTTCGGGTTGACGACGACGGGGTCGCAAAAGCCCGCCGAGCCCGGGGTCAGGGTCGGATCGAGCGCAAACGCAGGGAGCACGCGGATAGAGTCAGGCGTCCCGATCGGGGCGTTGTTGTAACCGCCGGGAACGCCCAGCCCCAGTAGCATAGGCCTGAGAGCACCGAAGAAGTCGGGCTCGTTCCGCGTTTTGATGGTGTCCTTGCCGTAATAGAGCCCGCCGACGAAATCGATATTGTCGTCGGAGTAGTTCAGGCGGAGATCCTGGTTGAAGTTCTTGCTGGTGCTGTTGAACCGGATCGAGCAGACGTCCAGCGGCGAGCCGTCGCAGTCGTTGGGCGAGATGCTGTATTTGCCCGTGTCATAGCCGGTGATCGAGGTCAGCGTGAAATAGTCATTGAGTTCCAGCGCGATGTTGAGTGCGACGCCCTTCGACGAGGAGAGCGACTTGCCCCCCTGATCGGCGGATACCTCGTTCTTGCCGAGCGCGCGGCCGCCGTTCTGCGCGGGATTGAAGCGCGAATAGCCGACGATATCCTCGCCGTTCGCGAACTGGCCGATCGAATAGGCGTTGGCCGTCCAGGGATCGTCCTTCGCCGCATAGGCTTTCAGGTTGATGTCGAGCGTGTCGGTCGGCTTCCAGCGCAGCGAAATGCGGCCGGCCATCGAATCGGTGGTGGCGACATGGCGATCCTGCGCCGGATTATATTGCCAGCCGTCGCCCTTCGCGACCGTCCCCGCGATGCGAATGCCGAGGACGTCGGGGATCAACGTCTTTTCGAAACCGCCCTCGACCGTCTTGGTGTCGTAATTGGCGTAGCCGATGGTGAAATAGCCCTCGTCTTCGCCCAGCTTAGGTTTCCGGGTGAAGAAGCTGATCGCGCCGCCGGTGGTATTGCGGCCATAGAGCGTGCCCTGCGGACCGCGGAGCACTTCGACGCGGTCGATATCGTAAAGCTGCCCGCCGTGGCTGGCGCGGAAGCTCTGATAGACCTCGTCGACGTAGACGCCGACCGGCGACGCGGTGGATGCGGAGAATTCGTTGGCGACCGAAATCCCGCGCAGCGAGAAGTTCGGCTGGGTCTTGCCGTAAGGCGTCGAGATCTGGAGGCTCGGCACCGCACCCATCAGGTCGGAGGTTTCATTGATGCCCCGCGCCGCGAGCGCATCGCCGCCGATCGCCGACACCGCCGCGGGAACATCCTGCAACCTCTGTTCGCGCTTCTGCGCGGTGACGACGATCTCCGCGATCCCCCCGCTCTCCGTCCCGGTGGCTTCGGGAGCCACGGGCGCCTCTTGGGCCGATGCGGCGCCATGCCATCCCATCAGCATCGTGGTCGACAGGCAGGTTGCCAGAAAAGCTTTGTTGGTCACGCCTTCTCTCCCGTGGTTGGAGGCCCGTTCTGTGCAAGGCCTTCGTCGGGATAGAGGCTATGGCGACCGGCGCGGGTACGACAGACAAGGCGGCGGGGGGAGCGATGGGGGGGATGAGCGCTTCGCCTTGCCGTTCGCGCGCGGGCGCGATAGCCAGCGTAAACAGATGGAGGGCAAGCGATGACCATCCAGCCGGGATCGAGGACAGACATCAGGCCGCCGCGCGAAGCGGCAAGGGCGCACGGCGTCACGCCCTTCGCCCCGCGCAAGTTCATGCCGCCGCGTTTTCCCTCCGACCTCGTCGGCCGCGACCGGCGCGCCCGATGGCTCGATGCATTGGCCGAGCGCGAGATTTGTCTGGTCCGGGCGCCCGCAGGATATGGCAAGACCGCCTTTTGCGCGACGCTGTTTGCCGAAGCCGAGGGCATCGGATGGGACGCCGGCTGGGTTTCGTTCGATCCCGAAGACAATGAACCGGCCGCCATCGCCCATGTTTTCGAAGCCGTCCGCATCGCACGCCATGCGTCCGCCGAGGACGGCATCGCCGGGGAGCCGTCCGCGCCCGCTTCCACCCCGATCCTCGCCGATATCCTCGCGCAGCGGATCGATGCGGCAGACCGGCCGCTGCTCCTCGTCCTCGACGATGTCGACCGGTTGACCGACGCGCGCGCGATCGACGTGCTCAATCGGTTGCTCCGCCATCCGTCGCAGCAATTGCGCTTGGTGCTGGCGGGCTGCGCGCAGCCCGCCGTGCAGATCGAAGCGGCGGAGCGCCGCGACATGGTGCTGCACGTCGGACGCACCGATCTGGGGCTGACCGACGAGGAGATCCATATGTTCCTGCAGAACGCCGGAACGCCGGTCGATGCACCCGGCTGCGCGGCGCTCAACAATGTCCTCGAAGGCTGGCCGGCGGGACTGAGGCTTTTAATGCGCGCGGCGCCCTCTCCGGACCTCACCGATTCACGGGCGCTGACCGGCCGTCTCGACGCCTATTTTGCCGCCTTGCTCGACGAGCTGCCCCCCGCAGCGCAACTGCTCCTGCAACGTTACGGCATCGCCCCCTCTCTCAGCGCCGATCTGTGCCGTCTGCTCGGCGGCGAAAAGCAGCCCGCCAGGCTGCTCGAAGACCTCGCGGCGCGGGGCGTTTTCGTCGACGCGCCGCGCCCGGGCGGCACTTGGTACCGCCTCCATCCCGCCTTTCGCGCCGCGCTTCAATCGCGCCTCGATATCGCCGAACCGGGTCAGGCGAGCCAGTTGCACCGCGTGGCCGCACGATATTATGCGGCGCAGGGCATGACGGCGGAGGCGATCGAACAACTTCTGGCGTGCGGCGATTCCGGCGAAGCGGCAACGCTGATCGCCGGCGTCGCCGCTTCGATGCTCGAACGCGGAGACATCGCGACGCTTTCCGGCTGGATGGGACGGCTCGCATCCGCCGAGGTCGAGACGACGCCCGGCCTTCCGGAAGCCCATGCATGGCTCCTGACCCTGACCGCGGATCGCGACGCCAACGGGGCAATTGCCGCGCTGGAAAGCACCGGAGCGGCGGAAGCCCACGCGCTTGCCCTGTTCCACCGGGCCTGCGTCGAAGACCGGCCCGAGGCGGTGATCGAAACATGCGACCGGTTTCTGGCCGCGCCGGGCGACGCATCGGCCTTCGCGGTGTCGATGATCCGCGTCATGCAGGCGCAAGGCGCCCTGAAACGCGGGTTGTTCGGGCTGGTGCATGACGCGATCCGTCCCCTGTCGCTACGCAGCGCCGGAAGCCCACTCGACCTGCCCTTTGCTCTGGCGATATGCACTCGCGCGGGCGCCGCGCGCGCGCAGGGCCAGTTGGGCGAGGCAGAACGCGTGCTGCGCGAGGCAAGGAGCGGCGCCGCCACACCTACCCTCGCCACCGCGCTGATCGACGCCGCGCTGGCGCGATGCGCCTATGAAGGCGACGAGGTCGGCAAGGCCGCCGGACTGGCGGCCGATGCGCTCCCTCACCTTGCGCGAAGCTGTTTTCAGGACGCGCTGATCCAGACTCTTCTCGTCAGCATCCGCGCCGCGGCCGGGCTCGATCAGCCCGATCGCGCGGCCTCGCTGATCGACCGCGCCGAAGTGATCGCGTTCGAACGCAACTGGGCACCGCTGAAGGCGCTGTGCGTCATCGAGCGCGCGCGCCTTCGCCTGCCGCAGACGATCGACCCCGAAGCGGTCATCGCCATCGCCGACGAGGACGCGGCGGTATGCGATCCGCTGTCGGCGCCGGGCCGTGCCTTTGCCCTGTTATCCGAAATGCGTGCTTATGAAGCGATTGCCCTTGGCGATCGTCCGCGCCTGACGCTGGTCGCCGAACGGCTGTTGCGGCTGGCTTCGAACGCCGACGATGCCGAACTGCGCGCTTCGGCCACGCTGTTCAACATCCTGCCCCAGCTCAGCGGGCGCTGTGACAAGATGGTCGCGCTCGAAACCGTGCGGTTCCTCAATCACGCGGCGAGCACCGGTTTCCGGCGTACCATCGTCGATGTTCTCGACGTCACCGGCGTCCGTGCGGTGCAGAATTTCTGCAGCGAGGCCTATTCGTCGGGTTCGTTCCTCGCGCTGCTCAAACTCGCCGATCCGTCGCGCCGCGACCACCGGCTGGAAGGGCATCATGCGACCGCGCCGGGAGAGGACTTCTCTTTCCTCACCGAACGCGAAATCGACATATTGGGCGCGCTGAAAGCCGGCGAGTCGAACAAGGAGATCGCGCGGACGCTGAACCTCGCGCCCGAAACGGTAAAATGGCACCTCAAGAATGTCATGCGCAAGCTGCGGGCGACAAGCCGCGAGGAAGCGGTCCAGAACGCCGCGACACTCGGCCTGCGGATGGCCGAACAGGCGGGCTGAACTAGCGCGCCGCCGCCTCGCCGGCCGCCTCCCGCTTTGCCAGCCATTCGGGGCGCAGATAGGGCGCCACATTTTCGCAAAGCTGCTTCCATTCGGCCGGCGTTACCGGAAGCGCCAGCTTTTCCGCGGCGAAATATTCGGCGGGTGGTGCGATCGCAGGCCAGTCGCTGGCGAGAACGAACCGATCGAGCCCGATCTTGCGCATTCCCGCGACATAAATGCCGCGAAGTTCGTCATAGCTGCGTTTTTCGGTCGAGGTCTTGGCGTCGGGCAGCTTGGACGGATCGAACTGCATCACCGCCGAAATATCGAGAACGAGATTGGCCGTACCCGGGGCCTTGCGAGCGATCGCATCGCCATAGGCAGCGAGCGCGTCGAGCGTCGGCTGATCGATCCCGGCATAGCCGCCACCATGAGCGATCTGGATCGGCAGGTCGCCCGCCTGCGAAACGACCCGGTCGAGGAAAATATTGACGCTAGCGGCGCTGAACGGTGCCGCGCCGCGCAAATGGACGACGAGCGGCATCCGCGCCTTGTTCGCGGCGGCGAAGAAGCGGCCGAGCGCTTCGACCTGTTCCGCATTGGCCGTATCGAACCCGCTGTTGCCGAGGTGCAGCTTGACCCCCGATGCGCCGGGCTGCTTCGACCAATAGTCGAGCTCGTCGAACGCATTGGCTGCGAAGGGATTTATGCCCACAAAGGCGAAGAGCCGCCCCTTCGATGCCAGCGCGGCATCGACGTTGAAGCGGTTTTCGCCGCGCATTTTTTCGGCCCTGACCGCCGGCTCCATCGGCACGGCGGTGAAACCGAACATATAGCCGGTGGATAGCAGCACACCCTTGTCGATGCCCGCCCGGTCGAGTTCGCGCAGCGCGTCGGCCCCAGTGCGCTCGGCGAACAGATCGGCCGAGATTCCGTCGAATATATCGGGCTCGGCCGCCTGCATCGCGCGGAGCTGCTCGGTGATCAGCTTGCTCTGGATATGCATATGATGGTCGGCGCGTGGCGCGGGATCGGCCGGCGCGGCGTCCTGCGTCCACGCGGGAGCAGCGCCCAGCATCAGCGCAGCAGCCAGCAAGGCCGTACGGATCATCGGCCTTTGCCCTGTGCGGCGAGCACGCGCAGGATGTTGCCGCTCCACATCTTCTCGATGTCGGCGTCCGAATAGCCTGCCGCTTTCAGCCGCTCGGTGACCTTGGGCAATGCCGAGATATCCTCGATCCCCGTCAGCCCGCCGCCGCCGTCCCAGTCGGCGCCGAAACAGATATGATCGACGCCGCCGACCTCGATCGCGCGCAGCACCATCGCCATATATTTTTCGAAATCGGCCGCCCACATCGTCTCAGTCTTGTCGAGTTCGCGCCAGCGGCGCGTGAGGTCCGCCTGCTCGGCCGGCGACAACGCACCGATCGTCTCATATTTGCCGAACAGTTCGGCGCGTTCGGGTGACATCTTCATGTCCGACAGGAAGATCGTCGAGATGCACATCGCGCCGCCCTTGGCCGCGAGCGCCTTCAGCCGCCCCTCGTCGAGGTTGCGCGGATGGTCGTTCGCCGACCGCAGGCTGGAATGCGAGAGCAGGATCGGATATTTCGACAGCGCGAGGATCTGGTCGAAGGTCGCATCCGACGAATGGCTCGCGTCGATCACGATGCCGAGCCGGTTCATTTCGGCAACCCATTGCTTGCCGAGCGGGCTCAGCCCTTTCCAGCGCCCCTCGCCCGTCGCGCTGTCGGCGAACTGGTTGTCCTTCGAATGCACCGGCCCCGCCAGCCGCACGCCCTTCTTGTAGAATTCCTCGAGCAGCGACAGGTCTTCGCCAAGCGGATAGCTGTTCTCGATCGACTTGAAGGCAATCAGCTTGCCTTCCTTGTTGAGCCGCCGTGCATCGTCGGCGGTCAGCGCCGGGCCGATCGCATCCTTGTGCGTCGCGATGGTCCGGTCGATCAGGTCCGACCGTTTGCGGGCATGGTCGAGCGCCGCGGCATAGCCCGCCGGGGTCAGCGGTCCCTGATCGGTATAGATGGCGAAAAAGCCGCCATCGAGATTGCCGTCCTTCATCCGCGGGATGTCGAGCTGCGACAGGTCGGTCGCGAGGTCGTGGCGGTCGGCGAAATTCCAGCCCTTGCGCTCGAAATGCAGCGGCGTGTCGAGATGGGTGTCGAGCACCAGCATACGGCTGTGCAGCGGGGCCTCGGGCGCCTTGGGCTTTTCGCCGCCGGTCGAGCAGGCCGACAGCGCGGTCGCCGCCGCGAGGATCGCGATCCGCTTCACTTCTTGTCCTCCACGGGTTTCAGGTCGAGGTCGTGATAGTCCCAACTGAAGTCGGCGATCTTGCTCACCGCCTTCATCGTCACGCCGGTCACCTTGCCGTCGGCGTCGAGTGCGAAGGTCACATAGGCGGGCTCGATCGCCGGATCGTCGAAATCGGTGACGAAGCTGTCATATTGCCAATGCTTGAGCCGACCCGCCATGCGCGGGGTCGAGGTGAAGTCGATGGTCAGCCCCTGCGGCGTCGATGCGACGACCACATCCCCGTACCAGGGATCGCGGTAGCGCCCGGCATAGCGCGCCGGGTCGAGCGACGGGCCGACCTTCGCCGGAGCTGCCTGAGCCTGCTTCAGATATTCGACGCCGCCGGCAAGCCGTTCTTTGTACCAATCCTGCCATTTTTTGGTCCAGCCTTCGTCGGGCTGGTCGAGATAATGGTCGAGCAACTTGTACGTCAGCCCGAGCAGCATGCCGCTCTCTTCGCTGTTCATCATGATCGCAAAGCCGACATTTTTTTCGGGGATCATCACGACGCGCGTGATCGACCCGAAGACGCCGCCGCCGTGCGAGATGATCTGGTGGCCGCGATAATCCTGCACCTGCCAACCGAGCGCATAGGATTGCATCGTCGGCTGCGCGGGTTTCAGCGCGTCGGGCAGCGGGGTGATCGGCATCATCGTCACCGGCTTCCACATCTCGGCCGCCTGCGCTTCGCTGAACAACGGCTTGCCGTTCGGCAGCGCCCCGTGCGCAAGCTGGATTTTCAGCCACGCCGCCATGTCGTCGGCGCTGAGCGCGAGCCCGCCGGCGGGCGCGCCGTTGCGGCCGAGTTCGTCGCGTTCGTTCAGCGCCTGCTGGTCGCCGAGCCCGCGCAGCGGCCCCGACAGCCGCGCATGCGGCCACGAACGGTTCGGAATACGGAAGCGGTCCTCGCTGTCGCTCGTCGCGTTCTTCATGCCGCCGGGCCGCAGCACGCGGTCGCGCATGAAGGCTTCCCACGTTTGTCCGGTGACCTCCTCGATCAACTGCCCTGCGACGGCATAGAGAATGTTGTCATAGGCATAGGACGAGCGAAAACTCGTCTGCGGTTTGAGGTAGGCGACCCGCTCGACCGTCTGCTTACGCGTCAGATGCGTGCGCGGCACGAACATCAGATCGCCCTGCCCGAGCCCGAGCCCGCTGCGATGGACCAGCAGGTCGCGGATCGTGATCTCGCGCGTGACCCAGGGGTCGTACATGCGGAACCATGGCATATGCTGTATCACCGGGTCGTCCCAGCCGATCTTGCCCTCGTCGACGAGGATCGCGAGCGCCGCCGCGGTCATCGCCTTGCCCGTCGAACCGGTCTGGAAGATCGTTTGTGCATCGACCGGCGCGCGCTCGCCGAGCTTGCGCACGCCCCAGCCGCGCGACAGCGTCGTCTTGCCATCCTCGACAATCGCGATCGACACGCCGGGGGCACCGATTTCCTGCCGCAGCGTCTCGACCTGTTCGGCAATATCCTTCGGCGGCTCGGCCCACGCCGGGACGGCGGCGCCGAGCAGGAGCGACAAGGTGATCAGACGGGCGGAGGTCATGATGCAGTCTCCAGTTGGGAAGGCGGAGTGCCCCGCAGCAGGCGGTAAACACCGATAGTCAGCAGCGGCGCGACAAAAACGACGAGGAACAGCCAGGCGAGGAAGCGGTATCCGCTGGCGATGAGGTCGACGAGCCCGATGCGGCCGGCGACGAACATGCATCCCGCGAGGATGACGGCGCCGATGACGGCGCGCGCCGCGGTCGAGAGCGGCGGGCGCCCGCGCGCTTCGACGACGCCCGATAACCGTTCGTTGATGGCATGGATCGCACCGACGCCGCTTTCGAGCAACGCCGCGAAAATCATCAGCTGAAACAAGATGTGGAAGCCCGGTACCGCCATCTGACGCAACAGAAAATCGGATGGCAAGGTTTCGGTGCCGATGGCCGGATAAAAGGCCATCATCGAAACGAAGAACAAAATGGCGGGCAGCATGGTCAGCGGCCCCGCGATCATCCCCGCGATCACCGCGTCGCGCTGACTGGTCAGGTGGCGCAATATCGGAAGGATCACCACTGCGCCGACGATGTTGTAGCTGGCATAGGTGATCCCGCCCGCCATCCAGTTGCCCGACGGCGGCGGCGCGTTGGCGAAACCATCGCCGATCAGCCCCCCGAAGCTCACGAGCGCGAAAACGATGAACAGGGCATAGACCGCGTAGATCAGCATCGAGGCATATTTGAACAATTGCTCGACGATCCCGGTCCCGAACGACGTCACCGCAATGATGCTCGCGGCGAGCACGAGCGGGCCCATCCATTCGCTCCAGCCGAAGGTCGCGGCGCCGATCGCCCCTGCCGCGGCGCCGAACACGGCGAGGATCAGGATGACGAAAATGATATAGGCGGCCTCGAACGCACCCCATGCCGGGCCGAGCAATCCCTTGAAGAAGGCACGATAATCATAGGCGCCGAGCTTGCGGGCGAGCGCGAAGGTGAGCGCCGCGACGACGCTCCAGATCAATGTTGCGAGCAGCATCGCAGCGAGCCCGCCCCACGGCCCCGACGGCACGAAATATTCGGCCAGTTCGCGCCCGGTGGCATAACCGCCACCAATGATGACGGCTTTCAGCGCGAAACCCGGCAGCAGGAAGCGCTGGAACCAGCTCGATCCCGCTGCCGTCTCGCCCACACTCATGCGAGACAGCTATCGACCAGCGCGTCGAACGCCGCGCCGCCGCGAATGGGATCGGCAACGGGCAGACCGAGTCGCTCACTTTCCGCCGTCATCAGCGCTTCGGCCTCTTCGGCCGAATAGGCCGAGGTATTGAGGCTGACACCCCCGCAACGGATCGCCGGATTGGTCCGGCTGCCGAGGCGGATGGTCAGGTCGATCACCTCGTCGACGCTCGGCATCGCAAAGCTTTCCATGCCGAGGATTACCGTGCGCGCCGGGTCGTGGCAGACGACGAAGACGTCGGGCTGGCTGCCGTGAAGCAGTCCGAGCGACACCGCGGCATAGGCGGGGTTGAAGATCGAGCCCTGTCCCTCGACGACATCCCAGTGAGCGTCGGGCGCGTCTGGGCTGAGGATTTCGGCGGCGCCTGCCTCGAAATCCGAAATCACCGCGTCCATCGGGATACCGCCGCCGGCGATCATGATCCCGGTCTGGCCGGTCGCACGAAAATCGGCATCGATGCCGCGCTGGACGAAGGCACGGTGCAGCGCCAGTGCAGTATATTTTTTGCCGAGCGCACAGTCGGTGCCGACGGTAAGCAACCGCTTGCCGCTGCGCTTCCGCCCGTTGCCAATCGGGATGCCTACCGGCGGCGTGCGCACATCGATGAGCCGCTGGCCGGTACGGCGCGCCGCCTCGGCAAGCGCAGGCACGCTCGCCAGCCGGACGTGCAGCCCGCTGATCACGTCGAGCCCGGCCTCCATCGCGTCGATCAGCGCCGCGACCCAGCTATCGGCGAGCACGCCGCCCTGGTTCGCGACCCCGATCACCACCGACCGGGCACCCGCCGCCCGCGCATCGGCGGGCGAGAGACGTGCAAGGCCGGTGGTTACCGTACAACCGCCGATCGCCATTTCGCCGACGCAGCGATCGGGCGCCCAGTCGGCAAGGCCGAATGCGGTCTTGGCATAGCTCGCCTCCACCGTATCGCCGAGGAAGAGAAGATAGGGCTGCGGCAGCACGAGGCTGTCGGCAAGCCTGCCGGTCGGCGCGTTCATCTGGTTCAACTCCAATTCGCTCAGAAAGCCATGTCGAGCGCGACGCCGATCGTGCGCGGCTGTAGCGGCACGTTCGTCTGATAGGCCTGCGCGCCAAAGGCGTTCAACGTATAGCTGCGCTGCGTCGATGCCCGCTTGTTGGTCAGATTGCGCGCATAGACGCGCACCGTCCAATGGTCGTCGAAGGTGACGGCGGCATTGGCATCGAGCGCCGTATAGGGGTCCGACCACAGATTATTCGGGCTGCTGGAAGGCAGCGATGCCAGCCGCGACGAATGGCGCAGGCCCAAACCGACCTTGCCCGACGCATTTTCGCCGATCCCGAAGCTGTAATCGGCCTGCACCGACCCGGTGAATTTCGGCACGCTGGGCAGGCGCGCGCCGTCGACGCCGGAAATTTCGGGCGCATCGGCGGTCAGCTTCGCGTCGGCATAGGCGGCGCTCGCCACCAGCGACAATCCGCGCACCGGTCGCCAGGTCACGGTGCCTTCGACGCCCTTGCTGACCGCCGACGGACCATTGGCCTGTCCCGTCACGCCGCCGAAGGGCTGCACCACCTGAATGTCGGTCCAGTCCATGTAGAAACCGGCCACCTCGACCGCGAGCGTGCTGCCCAGATTGCCCTTGAAGCCGATTTCGTAATTAACCAGCGTGTCTGCCGCGACCTGCGGCGGCACCCCGGGGAACACGACGTTCGGGCCGCCGGGACGATAGCCGTTGGCGACGCGCGCATAGAGCATGGCATCTTCGCTGATGTGGATCTGCGGGCTGATGCTGTAGATGAAGACATCTTCCTTGGAGGAGCCGGTGAAATTGGCAACGCCGATGAACGGGCCTTCGCTGATCTGCTGGAAGTTCTGCTTGTTCTTGGCGTAACGCAGGCCGCCCGACAGCGCGAACATGTCGCCGAAATAGGCCGTGGCATTCGCGAACACCGCCATTTCCTTGAACGTCGAGGGCAGCGACACGATAGCGCCCGGGTCGAACAGGTTCGGTTCGCCCGAGAAGTCGAAGGTGCGGACCAACTGGTGATTCTCGCTGGTCTCTTTGGTGTAGAAGGCACCGATCATCCACTCGAAGCGGTCGTTGCTCGGCGACGCGAGGCGGATTTCCTGCGTGAACTTTTCAAGGCCGAGCTCGATGCTGAACGGCGCGAGACCTTCGGGCACCGCCCCGCCGCTCAGCGCCGGGAACGCGACACCGAAAACGAGCGAGGCATCCTGCACGCTGCTGGTCTTGGTTTCGCTATAGGTCGAAACCGAGGTCAGCGTTGCAAAGCCGAGGTCATAGTCGAGCACCGCCGAATAATAATCGATGCTCTTGTGGAAAGGCTCGGGCAAGAAGGCGTTGTAGGACCAGCCGTCGCCAAGGGGAACGCCCGCGACGGTCGAAACGACGTTATTGGTCGCGTTCGCGTCGATGGTTTGCCAGATGCCGCCGAGGCGAACGGTGAAATCCTCGGTCGCGTTCCAGAGCAGGCTCACCCGGCCGCCGACCTGTTCGACCGAATTCGCGTCGTTCAGCGCCGGATTGTTGACCGAGCTGACAAAGCCGGGAGTCTTGCGCCACGAGAAGCTGCCCGTCATCCCGAGCTTGTCCTGGACGATCGGTGCATTGACCATCACCTGCGCCGCCCAGCCCGGATTGCCGGCATGATCGATCGTGAAGAGTTCGCCGCCGGCCTTGACGCTGAAATCGGTCGTGCTCGGCGCGACGGTCCGGTATTTCAGCAAACCGCCGATCGAGCTTGCGCCGTAAAGCGTTCCCTGCGGCCCGCGCAGGATTTCCAGCCCGGCGATGTCGTACGGCATCAGGTCGAGCGAATAGGTCGCGCTGCGGGCGTAAAGGCTGCTCGATCCCACCGGCGCGTCATCGAGGTAGATGCCGACCGCCTGTGCCGAACCCACCGGCGCGATACCGCGAAGCGAAATGATCGACGTACCGGGCTGCGAGCTGATTACCGTCATCCCGGGAACATAACCGGCATAGTCGACCAGCGATCCGGCACCCTGATCGCGCAGCGCCTCGCCGTTGACGACGGTGATCGAGATCGGAACATCCTGAAGCGCTTCCTCGCGCTTCTGTGCCGTCACGACGATCACTTCGCTTTCAGCTTCGGCGAGTTCCGCTTCCTGCGCCCCGGCCGGCATCGCCGCCGTCAGCGCGGCCATGCTTCCTGCAATAAGAAATCCCTTTTTCATCGTCTTACCCCCAGACTTGAGCGAGCAGGCGGCGGAAATTGCCCCCGAGCACGGCTGTGATATTTTCGTTGGAATATCCGCGACGGATCAGTTCCTCGGTCAGGTCGAAGACCTTCTTCGGATGATCGAACCCGTCGATGTCGATCTTGTCGCGAAAGGCGTAGCTGCCCTTGTAGCTGCCCTTCAGAGCAGCATATTCGTCGGGCTTCATATCGTCATAGCCGTTGAGGTCGGCGTCGGAACCGATGCCGACATGGTCGATCCCGACCAGCTTCGCGACATGGTCGATATGGTCGGCCATATGGCCCACATTGGTCGGATCGGTCGCGCGAATGAACATGCGCACCCCGGTGATCCCCATCACCCCGCCCTTCGCCGCGAGCGCCTTGATCGCCTCGTCGGTCTTGACGCGCGGATGGTCGATCAGTGCGCGGGCATTGCTGTGGGTGATCGCGATCGGCCCTTTGGCCAGTTCGATGGCATCCAATGTCGTCTTGTCGCCGCAATGCGACACGTCGACCAGCATCTTCTGCTTTTCCATTTCGGCGATGATCGCCGCGCCATAATCGCTGACGCCGCCATCGACGCGTTCGGTGCTGCCCGACCCGATCATATTCTGGCTGTTATAGGTGAGTTGCGCGCAGCGCAGGCCAAGCCGGCGGAACAGCGCGACATCCTCGATGCTCTGGAACTGTTCGGCATTCTGGATGCCCATGATGACCGCGCATTTGCGGTCCCTTTTCGCCTGATCGAGATCGGCGACGCCATCGACCAGCGTGAAGACATGGCTGTTACGTCCCGCAAAACCCTGCCAGCCGGCGAGGAATTCCAGCGCCTGCTGCTTCGCATTCGGCCCGCCGAGCCCATAGGCATTGTGGAAACCGGTGATGCCACTGCTGCGAAACTCCTCCGCCTCGGCATCGGTCAGGCGATGCGCGACATAATCTTCCGACAGCGTGATCTTGAGCGGCGCCAACATGTCGATCACCAGCGACGCGCCGACAAGGTCGACCGCCCGCCGCGAATAGCTGCGCCCCGGCGCCGCAGCGAAGGCATAAGCACCGCGATTGATCATCGGCATAGACACAGCCGCACCCACCGCGCCGGCAACCAGTGCGCGGCGCGTCATCGGGAATGATGATGTCATTCCACCCTCCACCTCAGGTAAGTTTCATTCTCAAGACTATTGTCCTGATCAGAAAAATGTCAACCCATTTAGGACAAAAGTTACAGTTTATTTCGTCATCCCGGCAAAAGCCGCGATCTCGCCGGGGCGTCCTGACCCTAAGGCGAGACCCCGGCCTGCGCCGGGGTGACAGGAGAGCCCCAAATTTCTGCCGGACAATGGATCATGCCTCCGGCATAGCGGACCCCCGGCTCGCGGTCGCGGGCCAGGAAGATTGGTCCGTCGAGATCGACGATGTCGCAGAGCTGCCCGACCACATAGGAAGGCGCCATCGACAGGCTGCTGCCCATCATGTTGCCGACCATCACGTCGAGCCCGAGCCGCCGCGCCTCGCGCGCGATCGCGAGCCCCTCGGTCAGCCCGCCGCACTTGTCGAGCTTGATGTTGACGACGTCGAACCGACCGACCAGCGAAGCCGTATCGGCGAGCGTTACCGCGCTTTCGTCGGCGGCGAACGGCAGCGGCCGCTGGAAGCCGTCGAGGTCAGCTTCGCGCCCGCGCCGGAGCGGCTGTTCAAGCAGCGACACGCCGTTCGCGACGAGCGTCGGGAGCAGACCCGGCAACGTCTCGATACTATAGCCCTGATTGGCATCGACGCCGATCCACGCATCCGGACGCGCCGAGCGGATCGCGATGACACGGGCAATATCCTCCTCGACATCGCCGGTCAGCTTGACCTTGATCGGGGTCTCGGGATCGAATGCCAGCATCCCTTCCACCATCACCTCGGGCCGGTCGGCGCCGAGCGTCATCGTCGACCGCAGGGGTTTCGGCGCATCGAGGCCCGCGAGGTCCCAGACGGGCCGGCCGGCCTGTTTCGCCTCGAGATCCCAATAGGCACAATCGAGCGCATTGCGCGCGCCGCCCGGCGGCAAGAACTGCTGCAGATCCTCGCGCGTCGCGCCGCTTTCGATCGCACCGCGCACGCGCTCGGCCTCCGACATCATATGGGCGATGTCGTCGCCGAGATAATAGACGCCGGCACCCTCGCCGCGCCCGCTGTGCGTCCCGTCCGAAATTTCGGCGACGAGAAGCTCGGTTTCGGTGAAGACATGCCCCGAAATGCGGAACGGCCGGTGATAGGGAAAGCGCTCGACCCGAAGGTCGAGCGCCAGATTGTGTACCGATTGTGTCGTCATCAATATACCATTCCAAAACCGTAGAGGTGGAAGACCAGCGTCACCCAGACCAGCACCAGCCCTGCGAGCAGGAGCAGCACCGCGCCGAACTTCATCGTCCATTTGCGCTTGTCCTTGATGCTCAGCCACAGATGCCATCCGGCGGTGGCGAGCAGGCCGAACGCAGCGACCGGGGTCAGGATACGCAGCAGGTGGATCAGCCAGTCGAGCGGACCGCCGATGCTGCCGATATCGGCCGAGAAAGCAGCGACCAGGCCGATCCAGCCGGCAAGCGCCGCCAGCACCAGCCAGGCGAAGAGGCGCGACAGGCGATAGGCGCGCCGCGCCTTCCCTTCGAGCGCGAAAGTCGCACCGAAGTTGCGGCGGACCAGCGCGCGGACCGGCCAGGCGAGCGCCGCGAGCAACACGATGCCGAGTGCCGCGATCAGCGCCGGGATGAGCCAGGCGGCGTTGGCGCTTGCCCGTGCGGGTTCGAACACCATGAACGGCGATCCGGCATCGAGGCTCCAGCGGGTAACCCGGCCGTCCTTCACTTCGGCGGCAAGGCGTTCGCCGGTGCCGGTGTCGCGCCACACGAACGGCTCGACCTCGACCCAGTCGCGCGCGCCCGCACCAAGGCCGTCGAGCCCCGGAATGCTGAGCTTGCCATCCTCGGTCAGCCCGACCTGCGCCTGCCCGAGCAGCCCGAACAGGCTCATGAAGTTGGTGAAGCTGCCGCGGCTGCTCTCATAATGGCCGACCATCATCTGTGCATGCTGGCGGGCAGTCTTGGCATCGACGGTGCCGGGCGTTGCAGTGCCGGGCAGGTAGCGGTCGGCGAATTTGTGGAACAGCGCGCTGCGTACCGCGCCTGCATCGCCCGCCTTGCCGGCGCTGTTCATCGAGATGAAGACGCCGATATCGGCATCGGGGAACAGCCACAGATAGGAGTGGAACCAGACGGTATCGCCGCCGTGCGCGATCGCGCGGTGGCCGTTGACCCATTGTTCGTAGAAGCCAAGCGCCATGCTGTTGAGCGGGCCGACGCCGGGCGCCTTGAAATCATGCATCATCTTCGCGGTTTCGGGCTTCAGCAGCCCCGCACCGTCGTTGAGGTGCGCGATCATGAACTTGCCCATGTCGGCGCCGCTCGCCGACAGGCTGCCCGCAGGGGCCGGGATGACGATCTCGAAAGGCCGCGCCTTTTGCGTGATGTCGGGATAGCCGTTCGACATGAAGGGCGCGAGGCGCGCCGGCAGCGGCTGGCGGAAGGTCGCATAATTCATGCCGAGCGGCTTGAAGATGTGGTTCTCGACATAATTGTCGAACGGCTCGCCACTGACCCGCTCGACGATATAGCCGGCGAGCGCGGTGGCATAGTTCGAATAGGCCGGCGTCGTACCCGGCGCGAAGACGCGGTCGGGCAGCGCGAGCGGCATCTGCTGCTTCAGCGCCATCACCGCCTTGGGGTCGCTGCTGATCAGATAACGGACCGATTCCTGAAAGCCCGCGGTGTGCGTCATGATGTTGCGCATCGTGACCGGCTTGCCCTGATAGGGCGGAATCTTGAAATCGAGATAGGCGTTGACGTCCTTGTCGAGATCGATCTTCCCCGCCTCGACCTGCTGCATCACCGCGGTCCAGGTGAACAGCTTGGACACCGAACCAGGACGGAAAAGCGTGGTTTCGGGGTTGACCGGCGCGCGCTTCGCGACGTTGGAATAGCCATAGCCCTTTTCGAGCACGACCTGATTGCCGCGCACCACGACGACGACCGCCCCCGGAATATTCGCGCGTTCCAGCGCATAGGGGAGATAGCCGTCGAGCCACGCCTCGAGGTCGGCGCGGTCGAGCGCGACCGGCTGGCCCGTTTTCGGTGCCGCCGCCGCCCCCGCAGTTACGGCCTTTTTCGCCGGTTCGGGCGGTATCGGCCCCTGCGCCGCCAGCGGCAGCGCGACCAGCGCGGTCAATCCAATCATCAGCTTGCGAAGGAAACGCATCGTCATCCCCTTGTTCCCGCCGCGCCCGTCTTTCGCAGCCGCGCGGCCCCATTATCCACGCCAACACATATTGGCCCGATAGGGACATAATGATCCTGATTGGAAAATTGTCAAACGGGAAATGAAAGGTGGCCGATATGGCGGCTTGGCCGGTGCCGTCATGGACTGGAATGTCGTCGGTTTCGGGGTGGTGAGCTGTCGTTGCTTCCCCCGCTTTCGTCATCCCGGACTTGATCCGGGATCCATGACGACGGCGCCGCTATGGATCCCGGATCAAGTCCGGGATGACGAATGGAAAAGGTCCGCTAACGGCCGAAGGCGGCCTCAGGCCGCGGCCTGCCAGCCGCCGCCGAGCGCGAGGAACAGCGACACGAGATAGGTGGCGCGTTGCTGTTCGGACTGGGCGATACTCGCCTGAATCTGCGCCAGCGAGCGTTCGGCGTCGAGGACGACCTGGAAATTCTCGCGCCCTGCCTCGTAGCGGAGCCGCGCGATGCGCGCCGCCTCGCCCGCCTCGTTCGCCGCACGGCGCAGCGCCGCGAGCCGGTCGAGTTCACCGGCATAGGCGGCCAGCGCGCTTTCGGTTTCCTCGAGCGCTGACAGCCAGTTCCCGTCGAAGCTCGCCAGCGCCGCGTCGGCACCCGCCTCCGCCTGCTTCAGCCGCGACCGCGCCACCTCCATATTGGGGAAGTTCCACGAAATCAGCGGCCCGAGCGAGAAACGGAAGCCATCCGACTTGCCGAGCCCCGAAATCGAGTCCGCCGTCGATCCAATCGAGCCGCCGAGGCTGATGCTCGGATAGAGGTCGGCAGTGGCAACATTGACCCGCGCCGATGCGGCGGCCAGTTCGCGTTCGGCGCGGCGGATATCGGGCCGGCGCGCGAGCAGCGAGGCGCCGTCGCCGACCGGAATCGGCCGGTCGAGTTCGGGCGGCGCCTGACAGGCGAGAACCGCCGCGGCGGGCGCTTCCGCCGGTGGCTTGCCGGTCAGCACCGCGAGCCGGTAAAGCGCCGCCGACCGCTGGGCGGTCAGCGTCGGGATCGTCGCGCGCGTCTGTTCGAGGAGTGCCCCCGCCTGCCCCGTTTCGAGCCGCGTCGCGCGGCCGCCCTCGAACAACCGGCGCGTCAGGTCGAAAGTCCGCTCCTGAATGCGCAGCGTCTCTTCGGCGACCGCGATCTGGCGGTTGAACGAGCAGACGTCAGCATAGGCACGCGTCGTTTCGGCGGCGACGGTGATGCGCGTCAGGTCGAACGCCGCCTGCACCGCCTCGGCATCGGCACGGCTGGCGCGGATCGCGCTGCCGACACGCCCGAACAGGTCGACCTGGTAACCGACGTCGAGCCCGACGTCGTAGCTTTCGCCCTCGACCGTCCCCGGCCCCAGCGGATTGCGCTGCCGCGCATAGGTGCCGCTGGCACCGACGCTGGTGGTGGGCAGCCGCCCGGCCCGCGACTCGCGCAGCACCGCGCGCGCCTGCGCCAGATTGGCGGCGGCGACGCGCAGGTCGGTGTTGGCGGTCAGCGCCTGCTCGACGAGGCCGTCGAGCGTCGGGTCGGCGAACAGGCTCCACCATTCGCCCGGCGGCTGGTCGCCGGTAAAGGCGGGCGACTTGCCCGTTTCGAGGAACGGCGCCTGCGACGGCGCCGCCGGAGTCGGCGAGACATAGGCGGGGCCGACCGTGCAGGCCGACAGCGCCAGCGCGCCCGCGCCGATGAACAGGTTACGGATCATCATTGCGCCTCCAGCGGCGTATCTTTGTGTTTGTCGCGCGGTCCCATCAGCCGCTTCGCGCGGTCGCCGAGCTTGCGGCAGACGACGTAGAAGATCGGTGTGAAGATCAGCCCGAAGATGGTGACGCCAAGCATGCCGAAGGTCACCGTGGTGCCCAGCGCCTGCCGCATCTCCTGCCCCGGCCCGCTCGCGATCGCGAGCGGGATGACGCCGAAGATGAAGGCAAAGCTGGTCATCAGGATCGGCCGCAGACGCGAGCGCGCCGCGTGGACTGCGGCGTCGAGCGGGCTCATCCCGTCCTGCTCCTCGGCCTGCTTCGCGAATTCGACGATCAGGATCGCATTCTTCGCCGCGAGCGCGATGAGCACGACGAGCCCGACCTGCGTCAGGATGTTGTTGTCCATCCCGCGCAGGTTCACGCCGAGCATCGCCGCGAGGATACACATCGGCACGATCAGGATCACCGCGAGCGGCAGCGGCAGTGATTCATATTGCGCCGCGAGCACGAGGAAGACGAACACCACCGCGAGCAGGAAGATCAGCACCGCGCTGCTTCCCGCCGCCTTTTCCTGATAGGCGAGGCCGGTCCATTCATAGGCGAACCCGGCCGGCAGCGTCTTCGCCGCCAGCCCCTCCATCGCGGTCAGCGCCGCACCCGACGAGACACCCGGCGCTGCCTGCCCCTGCAGTTCGACCGCGGGGAACAGGTTGTAGCGCACGACGCGCGTCGGCCCGCTGTCGTTGCGGAAGGTCGCGACCGACGACAAAGGCACCATCTCGCCCGACGTCGAACGCACCTGCAGGCGGCCGACGTCCTCGATCTTGCTGCGTGCCGACGGTTCGGCCTGCGCGGTCACGCGGAAAGTGCGGCCGAGGAAGTTGAAGTCGTTGACATAGGTCGACGCCAGATAGGTGCCGAGCGCCGAGTAGACCTGCGTCGGGTCGACGCCCAGGATCTGCGCCTTGTCGCGGTCGACCTCGGCGAAGATGCGCGGGCTGCCGGTGTTGAAGAGCGAGAAGACCTGCGTCACCTCGGGCACCTGCTGCGCCCCGCCCATCATCGCCATCGTCGCCTGTTCGAGCTCGCGATAGCTTTCGCCGCCGCGCGCCTGCAGCATCATCGTGAAGCCGTTGCCGTTGCCGAGGCCCTGCACCGCGGGCGGTGCGATGACGAAGGCATTGGCTTCGGGGAGTGCATTGGCGAGCGCGCCCGAAAGCTGTCCCGACAGCGCCGCGGCGCTCAAATCCTTGCCGCGCTCTTCCCAGTCCTTCAGGCGGATGAACATCGTACCGGCGTTCGATGCGGTCGAGAAACTCGACCCGTCGAGCCCCGAAAAGGCGGCGATACTCTCGACCCCGTCGATGCCCGACACGGCCGTCCGCGCCCGTGCCAAGACCTCACTCGTGCGGTCGAGCGACGCGCCCGGCGGCAACTGGACGACACCGATCAACACGCCCTGATCCTGATCGGGAATGAACCCCGTCGGGGTCGCGGTTAGGCGCCAGCCGGTGAAGGCGAGCAGCACCGCATAGATGACCAGCATCATCCCGGTCTTGCGGATCAGCGACGCCGTCGTGCGGCCATAGCGGTCCGACAGCTTGTCGAAGCCGCTATTGAACTTGTCCGCGGCGCGGCGGACGAAGCGCATCACCGGGTTCTTCGGCTCCGCATGATGCTCCTCGTGCGGCTTCAGGAACAGCGCCGCCATCGCCGGCGACAGCGTCAGCGAAGTCAGCAGCGAGAACACCGTCGCCGCGGCAATCGTCACCGCGAACTGCTGGTAGAAGATGCCCGGAATGCCGGGAACGAAGGCCGTCGGCACGAACACCGCGACGAGCACCAGCCCGATCGCGATCAGCGCGCCCGACACTTCGCCCATCGTGCGGTGCGCCGCCTCGCGCGGGGTCAGCCCCTCGCGGATATGTTTCTCGACCGCCTCGACGACGACGATCGCGTCGTCGACGACGATGCCGACCGCGAGCACCAATGCGAAGAGCGACAGCGAGTTGATCGAGAAACCGAGCGCGAGCTGGACCGCGAAGGTCCCGACGAGCGCCACGGGAATGGCGACGATCGGGATGATCGCGGCGCGCCAGGTCTGGAGGAACACCAGCACGACGAGCACGACCAGCACGATCGCCTCGAGCAGCGTTTCCTGCACCGCGGTCACCGACGCCTGGACATATTCGGTCGGATTGAACGGAATCTCATATTCGAGTCCCGGCGGGAAATCCTTCGATGCGTCCTGGACTTCCTTGAGCACGAGGTTGGCGGCGTTGAGCGCATTGGCGCCGGGCTGCTGGATCACCGCCATGCCGATGCCCGGCTGACCGTTGAACACGCCGCGGACGCCATAATCCTGCGCGCCGAGCTCGACGCGCGCGACGTCCTTCAGGCGGGTGATCGCGCCGTTCGTCGTGTCGGTCTTGACGACGACATTCTGGAACTGTTCGGGCGTGACGAGGCGACCGGGGACTTCGACCGGCAATTCGAAGGCAGGATTGCCCTTGCCATAGGGTGGCGCGCCGACCGAACCACCGGCAACCTGCACGTTCTGGCTTTGCAGGGCCGCGACGATTTCGGTCGCGGTCATGTTGCGCGCCGCCGCCTTGTCGGGGTCGATCCACACGCGCATCGAATAAAAGCCGCCGCCGAAAATCTGCACGCCGCCGACGCCCTCGAGCCGCAACAGGCGGTCGCGCAGCGTCGAGTTCGCATAGTTGCCGACATAGTCGATATCGATCGCCGGATCGGTCGACTTCAGCGCGACGATCATCAGGAAGCCCGATTCCTGCTTGTTCACCTGCACGCCGATCTGGCGCACCTGTTCGGGCAGCCGCGGTTCGGCAAGCGCGACGCGGTTCTGTACCAGCACCTGCGCGGCATCGAGGTCGGTGCCGGGCTGGAAGGTGACGGTGATCTGCGCCGCCCCCTGCGTCGACGACGACTGGATATACAGCATATTCTCGACGCCGTTGATCTCCTGCTCCAGCGTCGACGCAACCGTTTCGGCGATCGTGTCGGGTGAGGCGCCGGGATAGGCGGCGTTGATGCTGATCGTCGGCGGGGCGATCTCCGGATATTGGGCGAGCGGAAGCTGCGGATAGGCGAAGGCCCCGATCAGCGTGATGAAGATCGCGATGACCGCCGCGAAGATCGGGCGGTCGACGAAGAAGCGGCTGAAATTCACTTGCCCGCGTCCTTGTTCGCCGGCGCCTTCTTCGCCTGCCCTGCCGGCGCGGCGCCCTTGGGCATCAGCACCTTGCCGTCAGGCGCGATCCGGCCCTGCTGCGTCTTCACCGGCTTGCCCGGCATCGCGCGTTGGATACCGTTGACGATGACGCGGTCCTTGGCCGTGACGCCCGAACGGATCACGCGCAGCCCGTCCACGACGGGGCCGAGTTCGACCGGGCGCGCCTGCACCACATCCTTGGCCCCCACGACATAGACGAGGCGGCGGGCGGCGTCGGTAACGATCGCCGTATCGGGTAGCAGGATCGCGGATCGCGGTGCCGACGCCGCAAGCTGGAGCTGGCCGAACAGGCCGGGGCGCAGCTTGCCGTCAGGGTTCTGGACGACCGCGCGCACGGCGATCGTGCCCGACCCGTTGCTCAGCGCATTGTCGACGAAATCGATCCGTCCGTTCAGGCGGTAATCGTCTTCGCCCTGCAACCGGATGCGCACCGGCGAGCCGTCGATCGTGTCGCCGCGCCGCTCATATTCGAGCAGGCTCGCTTCCGATCCCTGGAAGGTGAAATGGAGGGGATTGGTCGATACGATCGTCGTCAGAATGGTCTGGTCCGCCGTGACCGAGTTGCCCGGGTCGACCAGCCGCTGCGACACGCGGCCCGAAATCGGCGCGGTCACGCGGGTGAAGCCGACATTGAGCTCGGCACCGCGAATCGCGGCGCGATTGGCCGCGACATCGGCCTCGCCCGTCCGCACCGCGGCGCGGCGCTGCTCGACCTCTTCCTTGCTCGCTGCCTGCGACGCCGCGAGCGTTTCCGATCGCGCCAGTTCGGTGCGTGCATTGGCGAGCGTCGCCTGCGCGCGCGCCAGTTGGGCGCGCGCCTGATCGAGCGTCGCCTGCGACGGGCGCGCGTCGATGGTGAACAGCAATTGCCCGGCGCGCACATATTGGCCGTCGGTGAAATGGGCGCGCTGCAGATAGCCCGAGGCGCGTGGCCGCACTTCGACGCTGGAGACGGCTTCGAACCGGCCGACATAATCGTCCCATTCGGTGACCTCGCGGACGAGCGGGGCCGCGACGGTCACGGGCAAGGCGGGCGGCCCGCCCTGCTGGTCGCCGCCGCCCGAACAGGCGGTCAGCAGCAGCGAAAGAAAGATTACGGGCGCAAGGAAGGGAGAGCGCATGGTTTTGGACCTATGTCTTTTTTCTAGGGGCATGTTCCGACATCGCGCCGCAGGGAGGGGGGAAGCGCAGCACGATGCCGGACAATGCCGACTAATGCGCAAGCCGAAATAAGTCAACAGATGTTGATTTATGTCCAGACCCGTGCAAAGGCGCCACCATGGAGCGGACCACATCCATCAAAAAGCGCGATGCCGTCGCGACACGCGCCACCATATTGGCCGCCGCGCGTCAGCGTTTCCTCCGCGAAAGCTATGACAGCGTCGGGCTGCGCGACATCGCCGGCGACGCCGGCGTCGATGTCGCGCTGATCAGCCGCTACTTCGGCGGCAAGGAAGGCCTCTTCCGCGAAGTCGTCAGCCATGACGACAGACCGGGTGTTTTTCGCGAACCGAAAAGCATCGCCGAACTGCCGGGCTTCCTCGCCCAGCTCGTCGTCGAGGATGAAGGCGACGACCGCCAATTGCGCATGGAAATGTTCATCATCATGCTGCGTTCGGCCTCTTCGCCCAAGGCGGGCGAAATCATCCGCGACCTTGTCCATCTCGACGTCCTCGGGCCGCTCGCCGAGCTGATCGGCGGCGACCACAGCGAGCTGCGCGCCAACATGCTGCTCGCGATCCTGATGGGCATCGGCGTATTGTCGACCATCATGCGGGTCGACAATTTCGGCGGCAGCGGCGCCGGCCGCGACGAATGCACCGAACGCTTCCGCTGCCTGTTCGAGGCGGCGCTGACCTGCTGACGCCATGTCCGGCATCAATAGAGATTGTCCTTATAATCCTTGGCGAGGCCGCGCTCCATCAGGCCCGGCACCGATACGAAGGCACCGGCCAGCCGCGCCGCGAGCCCCTTGTCCTTGTTGAGCCGCACATGGTCCGCGAACATCTTGGCCGGCCGGATATCGCCAGGCGCTGCGGCGGCGGGCCACAGCCGCGCGCGACCGAGCGCCGCGCTGGCGCGCATCTCCATCGTCACATCGTCGATGCGCGCCGCCAGGAGCGGCGTCTTGTCGCGAACTGCAAAGGCCGCCCGCGCCGATTCGTCGGCGGTCAGCCGGGCCTGCCCCCGCACCGACACCACCCCTGTCGATCCGGGAATCAGCAGCGCCGCAGCGATTCGCGGCTGGACGACGATGTTGCGAAAACTGTCGGCGCGGCGGTTGCCCGGCCGATCGGCAAACCAGAGCCCGTCGGCACCCATCCGCGCCATGCTGCCCGCAGGATCGCCCTTCGGGCTGAGGTCGGCGCCGCCGCCGGCGTCGATCGTCGCAAGCGCCATGAAGCGGCTCGCATTGACGAAGCTGCCGGGATCGCCGGGCCAATCGCCGAGCGGCTCGGCCGACCAGAAATCCGAACGGATCAGCGCCTTGGCGCAATGGCCATAGCATTCCTCGATGGCGACGCGCAGGATGCCGCCATCGGTGCCGGCGACGCGGCCGTTGATGCGCAAAGTTTCGCCGACGCCGGAAATGAGGAAAAGCGACCCGAACCCCGCGCCGGGCACCGCGAGTGCGGGATCGTCGATCAGGTCGACCGGGATCGCCAGCACGGCCGGGTCCGCGGTGGACGCAAAGCCCGGATCGCCGCCGCCGAGCGTAATCGCGATCCCCTGCCCGTCCCCGAACCCGGCGAACATCAGGGGCGACGCAGCGAGCCAGCGCCGCGCGTTGGCATCGGCATGGTCGATCACCTTCAAATTGACCGGCGCCGGCGTTTTCCCGATCACCCCCTCGAGCGCCGCGAGGCTGTCGATGGCGCTCATTGAAGGTCCCGCGGCGCAAGAGTGAGGAGGATGCGCGTCGAGCAGAGCGCGCAGTCGAGCGCCGTGGCAGCGCCTTCTTTCGCGGCAAGGCAGCCCGGCACGCTTCCTCCTCCGCCGAGCAGCTTGGCAAGGCGTATTTCGTCTTCCGACAGCCCGTCCGCGCTGCCGACCGCGAAAGGATGGTCGAGCGCCTGTTCGTAAAGGTGGAGCAGGCTGTCGAACGCCGCGGCGAGCATCGGGCAGCGCCGTTCCGACAACAACGCGTGGAGGCGCGGCTGCGTCGCTTCGCCCTTGTCGCGCGCCGATCGCCAGCAGCGCGCCGCAGCCGTCGCCAGTTCGTCCCGGTCGGGCGAAACCGCGGTGCCGTCGATCGCGACATGCATCATCGTCTTTTCCTTCGTTCCGGCCCCCCAAAACCCGTTACGAGGCCTATGCCATATTTGCGAATGATTCGCAATAAGTCATTCACCGGGACCAAGCCAATGATATTGCAGCTTGTTTCTGCGGGTGCGATTCTCTCCTCCTCGCCCGCTCCGGGCCCGTGGCCATAAAGCGCTGAAACCCGCTTAAATCTCGCAACCAGCGCCCGTTAAACGTCGCATGACCACAAAAGCGACATCATCGAACGAGCCGGTAGGGCGGCTCCTAGATTGGCTGGGGCTGCGCAACCCGCACGGCAGCGCCCCGACGCAGGAGAGTCCGCCACCCGGCGCGCGCCCTGCCTCGCTCGACCTCGCGCGGCAGGCCCGGCAACAGCTTGCCCAGGCGATCACCGGCTTCCTGCTCGATCATGATCTCGACATATCGGCGTCCAACCTGTCGCTTGCTCACGGCGTCTTTTCGGGCAGCAACCCCGGTCTGGCGCGACAGATCAACAGCCGAATCGCATCGGGCGAGGGCATCACCCAGCAGTGGCTCGACGAGTTCGCCAAGGAAGAGGCAGCCGGGCTCGACCATAGCGAAATCGACCGCATCGTCGCCCGTCTCGAATCCAACCTCGACGCCTTCCAGACCCACACCAAAGCGGCGCGCAGCGTCACCAGCGACTATGGCAGCGAGCTCGAACGCCATGTCCTCGACCTCGAACAGGTGCAAAAGACCGGACAGCTCGTTTCGAGCCTCGCCGATCTTGCGAAAGCCATGCTCGAACGCACCCGCCGCGCCGAAGACGATATGCGCAAGAGCGAAGACGAAGCGAAGGCGCTGCGCCGCAGCCTCGCGCGCGCCAAGCGCGACGCCGAAATCGACTATCTGACCGGCCTTCCCAACCGCCGTGCCTTCGAGGTGCTTCTCGAACGCCACCATGCCGAAGCCCGCGCCGCGTGCGAACCGCTGAGCGTCGCTTTCTGCGACATCGACGAATTCAAGCGCGTCAACGACGTCCATGGCCATGAAGCAGGCGACCGCGTGATCAAGCTGATCGCCGACACACTGTCGAAGATTTCGGACGATCATTGCCATGTCGCACGCCACGGCGGCGAGGAGTTCGTCATGCTGTTCCGCGGCCTTGCGCCAAGCGAGGCGGCGAAGCGGCTCGACGAGGCGCGCGAGCAGCTCGCCGAACGACGGCTGATCAACCGCAAGACCGACGAGCCGTTCGGACAGATCACCTTCTCGGGCGGCGTGGCCGACGTCTTCGGCTATGGCGAGGTGCGCGAGGCGCTGAAAGCCGCCGACGAGGCGCTGTACCGCGCCAAGCAGGCCGGGCGGAACCGCATCGAACTCGCCTGACGGCTGCGGTCAGGGAATCAGCACGACCTTGATGCAATCGCCGCGCGCCTGCGCGGCGATTGCCTCGTTGATCTCGGCCAGCGGAAACGTCCTGATCAGCCGGTCGAAGGGGAAACGCCCCGCGGCATGATGCGCGATCAGCTCGGGAATGAAGGTCTGCGGGTCGCTGTCGCCCTCGATGATCCCGATGATGCGGTGACCGGGGGTCATCAGCGCCGCGATATTGACGTTGATCGACGCCTCGGCCTTCGCCGGAACCCCGACCAGCCCGATCGCGCCGTGGCTGCCAAGCGCCGCCAGCCCCGCCTCGATCACCTCGGTCCGGCCGCTGCTGTCGAAAGCGAAATCGACGCCGTCCGGAACGATCGCGCGGATCGCTTCGGCAATGTCGCCGGCCCCCGGATCGATCACATGCGTCGCGCCCAGTTCGATAGCGATATCGCGGCGCGCGGCGACAGGTTCGACGAGGATGATCGACGAGCAGCCCTGGATCACCGCGCCCATCACCGCGGCAAGCCCGACCGGCCCGCCGCCGAAGATCGCGATGCTCGACCCCGCCGGACAGGCAAGCGAGCGCATCACGCCGCCTGCGCCGGTCTGGAACCCGCAGCCGAGCGGCCCCAGCAGTTCGAGCGGCGCGGCGCTGCCGGTCACTTTGACGACGTTGCGCGCGCGCGTAATCGCGTGGCTCGCGAACGAGGACTGGCCGAAGAAATGCGATCCGACCGGTCCCTCGCCGTCCGCCCATGATTTCGACCCGTCCTCGAGCCGCATTCCCGCATAGTTGAGCGGCACGAAGCTCCGGCAATAGCTCGGCAGTCCCTCGTCGCAGCGCGGACAGGTGCCGCAGCTCGAAAAGCCGAGCACGACTTCATCGCCCACCGCGAGGCCCTCGACCCCTTCGCCGACCGCTTCGATCACCCCCGCGCCTTCATGCCCGAGCACGGCCGGCAGTTGATAGGGGACGAACTGGTCGCGAAAGATCAGGTCGGTGTGGCAAAGCCCCACCCCGGCGATGCGCACCAGTACCTCGCCCGCGCGCGGGCCCTCCAGTTCGAGTTGTTCGACCGAAAAATCGGCGTGCGGCGCGCGCGCCACGGCTGCGGTGGCCTGGGTCATCCTCTTCTCCTGTTTTTTTCGTCGTGTAGCGGTGGCGTCCGCGGACGGCAATCGTCTGACGACTTGACGGTCACAGCATCGCGTCGACCGGCGCATCCTGCCCCGCGGCGATCGCCTCGCCCTGCCACAGCCGCGACAGGCGGCTACCCAATATATCGCCGGGCCCGGCGGTAAAGCGCGGAAAGCCAAAGGTCGTCATCACGTCCGACTGGCTCGCCAGCGCGCGGCGGTCCTGCGCAACGACGGGCGCCAGGAACAGCCGGATCGCCGCCTGCTTGAGCCAGCCCGGAGCTATCCCCCGCGGGGTGGTGAAACAGGCGAAGGGCATGAAGCTATCGTCGGTCGACGGGGTGAAGAAAGCGGTGACGCACAGCGTCAGCTTTTCGGGCCCCTCCCAGCGTGCCTGCACGACGGTCGGCGGATAATAGCGCGATATGCTGCGCGACCGGTCGCGTTCGAGGAAACGCGACATCAGTCCGAGGTCAGGCTGTTGCTGCTCGATCACCATCGCGATGCCGGCGCCGTCGCTTTCGACGAGCAGCGAGACGGGCAATCGTTTGTCGCGGCGACGGATGAAACCATGATGGAGGTGATTGGTATGGAACGGGTCCATCACATTTTCGATCGCGTCGAACGCCCGCCCGCGCCAGGTCCCCTGCTGCCACCAGAAATGATCGTGCCCCGCCGCACCCAGCGTCGGCGGCAGCGGCGGGTCGGCCGGGGCGGCCTCGCCCAGCGCCACGAAGATCCCGCCATGCCGCTCGGCGACGCGCAGCGCATCAGCACGAAGAGTCTCGCCGCGCGCCGCGTCGATCCGGCAGCCCGGCACCGCAAGGCATTCGCCCGCGGTGTCGAAGCGCCAGCCATGATAGGGACATTCGATCCCGCCTTGATGCACCCGTCCTTCGGACAGCGGAAAGTTGCGGTGCGGGCAGCGATCGACCAGCGCTCCCGCCCTGCCATCCGCCCGGAACAGGACGATCGGCACGCCGCAGAGCTTCAATCCCCGGACCTGCCCGTCCTTGAGCTGGTGCGACAAGGCGACAAGGTGCCAGGCATTGCGCACCGCATCGGGGAGTTTCATCATGGCAGATCCTCTCCGTCCCATGCGATATCGGCGACCGTCATCGCGCTGGCGCTCGTCCCGCGCAGCATGCCCTTGAAGGTAAAGCCCAGTCCATCGGCAAATGCGCCGAAGGCGGGAAGTCGGTCGCCGGGCTGGCCGATCACGTCGCGGCCCTCCCGCAACGCCGCGATCCAGCCGCCAAGATCGCCGCGGCGCAACGCAACGCCCAGCCCGAAACTGAGCATCGCCGGAAGCAGATGGCGCGGGCGGCCGTCGCCGTCGAGGCACCCCTCGCCGCCGCCGTCGATCGCCGCGGCCAGCCGCCCTTCGCCAGCGAGAAAATGGACCCCGCTCGTTGCGCGCGGGTTGCATTCGATCAGCCAGGGTTGCCCATTTGCATCGAAGATCGCGTCGCAGGCGAACTGCCCGGTCAGCGACAGGCGTCCCGCGAGCGCGGCCGCAATATCGCGCAGGGCCGCCGCCTTCGCTGCATCGAGCGGCTCGAACCCGAAACTCGCGCCGCCGCCGAGGCGCCAGTCCGACCGATAGGCGGCGAATGCGCGCAGCTCACCGTCGCGGGCAACGGCGTAGAAACAGGCTTCGCCGCCGGGCACCCGCCGCTGCGCCACCCAGCCGCGACCGGACGAAGGTTCGACACGGCGCAGTTCGCCCGCGGCAGGGCCAACCAGCGCGGCTTCGCCGAAGCGGCTGAAGCAGGGCTTGAACACCCACCCCGCAGACCTGTCCGCCAAGCGCGCGACGTCGGCCTCGCTCTCCAGCAAATGCGTTTCAGGCACCGGCAGGCCGAAACCCGCCGCCAGCCGGGCGAAGCGGTATTTGTCGTGCAGGTTGCGCAGGGTCGCCAGCGGCGGCTGGAAAAGTTTGCCCGCAAGCCGCGGCGCCAGCGCCGGTGCTGCAAGGTGGAACGCTTCCTCGCACGTCGGGACGATCAGATCGACCGACAGTTCGTCGACCAGTCCGCAGATGCGCTTGCCAAAGGCCGCAGCATCCGCGCGCGGCGCGGGATAGGACAGGAATGTCCCGGTCCGCCGCGACCAGCGGCTGATCCGTGCCGATGCGCTGTCGGCGCAAAAGGTCCGGTACCCCGCCGCCGTGAAGTCGCGGGCGATATCGAGCGCCGCGGCGGCGCGCGCTCCGGTGACCAATACCGTCCTAGTCATGCCAGATGACCCGTCGCCGCTTGGGGAAGGGTTCGGCGGGCCGTTCGTGCGACAGGCTGACGGCAACCGGAATGGCGAGCCGCTCCCGAAACTGCGCGGCCGCCCGCTCGGCGCTTTCGGCCGGAATGCGCGGGTCGAGGCGCAGTTCGACTGTCTGCGGACCGCCGATGGCCTGCCAGAGTGCGGGGACGCCGAGCAGGCTGTCGAGACAATCCGCGACCGCGCCCGGCGCGATCGCGTGCCTGCCCCACCGCCAGATATCGCCGACCCGCCCCGCAACGGGGCGGATGACACGCCCCGCATAACCGCAGGCGCAACTTTCTCCTGTTGGTTCGAGATAATCGTCGAGCCGCACCCGAACGACGGGCTGGCTGTGGCGGCGAAGATCGGTAACGACCGGACGAAAACCGGGGGTATCCGCGACAGGTTCGAGCTCGATGGCAAGGCTGTGCTCGTTGAGATGCAACGCGCCGGCGGCGCAGGCGGCACCGACAAATCCTTCGGTCGCCTGATAGATCGAACGCGGCCGGACCCCGAACACTTCCCCCACCCAATCGATTTCCGCCTCGCTCATCGGTTCCGAACCGAAAAAGATGTGTTGCAACGCCGGCATGGCGCCGCCGCCGCGCCCACCATCCTGGGCGAGTGCGAGCAGACGATGCGGCGGCGCGATCAGGATCGTCGGCGCGAACGCGGCAAGGGCTGCGCGCGTCACAGCCGCCGGCTCCGCCAGCGGAAAATAACGAAAGGCAAAGAAGCGGCCGCCGACATCGCTGTAGAGGTTGCTGTTTGCACGAAGGTGGAGCGCAATGCGCTGCGGCCGGAGCATCGCCCGAAGCGGCAGCAGGCGCGCAAGGCTTTGCCCGATATAGTCGGCGCGTTCGCCCGCGTCGGCGATGAACAGGCCGCGCTGGCCGCTTGTTCCCGTCGACCAGCCGACCCCGAGGTTGGCGATGATCCCCTCCCCCGACCCGGTTTCCGCGGCATCGGCGGCGCGGCACAGGCGATGATGGTCGAGGCCGAGGCTGTTCCATGCGCCATAATCGCGCCGCATGTCGGCGGGCGCGACAACGGGAAAGGCGCCCAGCTCCTCGCCCGCCACACCGGCAAGCGCCGGCGTCCGCCGCAGCGCGGGCTGCAACGCCGCCCATTGGCGATCGCGCCGCCGCGCCAGTTCGGGCGCCGTCATGCGCATCGCCCGGCGCGTCCGCAGGATCGAGGCGAGGATAGCGCTAGACCGCATCGCCGTCGTCATAGGCCGCGGCGGCCCGCGCGCAGTGCGATGGCAGAATGGCGAGTGCGCGATTGCTCGTCAGCGCGGCATGCAAACTCCCGAGCGTCTCGCGATAAGTCCGCGTTTCGCCGAGCAATGCGGTCGTCAGCCGCGGCGGTGGCACGCAGCGCCGGATCGCCTCGATCGACCAGGAAGCATCGCCCGCGAGCAGCACCGCACGATCGGCCCGATCGCGGAGGGCAAGGCCCCAATGCCCTTTGCAATGGCCGGGGAGCGGCACCGCGATCAGGCTGCCGTCACCGAGGATGTCGGCGCCTTCGGTAAAGGGCGCGAAATCGGCGGGCAGCGCCGCCACCGGCGCATCTTCGAAGAAGGAGCAATCGGCATCGCAGGCGGCGGGGACCAGATCGGCGAGCAAGCCCTGCCGGACCCGGCGCAACCGGCCGGGGCGGCGCAATTCGGTCAGCCCCGCCGCCGAGCAATGGATCGGCAAGCCGGCAAGGTTGCGCATCCCCGCGACATGGTCGCCGTGGAAATGCGACACCACGACTGCGGCGATCTCGTTCGCCGCAATGCCATGCGTCGCGAGCCACGTCTGCCAGGCAAGATCGGGCGAGATCCGCACCGGAGTGGTCCAGCGATAGAAACGCTCGGGGAACGGCCTCGTCGCCTCGATGAAAGCCGGATCATAGCCGGTGTCGAACAGGATGATGCCGCGTTCGGGATGGCGGATCACCCCGACCATCGCCGGAAAATCAGTCGCGCACAGGCTGGCGCCGCGCATCGTCATATATTCGGGGTGACGGCACGACCCGCGCGCCAGCCATTGCAGTTCGACGCGCCTCATCGCTTTGCCTTCCATTGCGCGGCCTCGGCCAGCAGGGTTGCCAGCGCATCGTGGCGCGGGCGAAAGCCCAGCAAGCGCTCGGCGGGCGTCATGTCGAAGCTTTGCGAACAGGCGAGCGTCGCCAGCGTATAGCGCGTCAGTACCGGCTCAGCCGCGGATCGGGTCAGCCGCCCCCATCCCTCTGCGACCACGGCGATAATGCGCGCGAGCCGCACCGGCAGCGCGACCAGTTCCGGGTCGGTGCCCAGCACCGCCGCCAGCCGCTCCGCGACGTCGCGCACCGCAACCGGCCGGCCGCCCGAAATGTTGATCGCGATCCCGCCGATATCCGGCGCGCGGTCTTCGGCCAGCAGGATCGCGTCGGCGGCGTCGCGAAGGTCGGTGAACTCGACGCGCGCATGCCCGCCGCCGGGAAGCGGCATCCGCCGCCGCATCGCAAGTTCCGCCAGCTTCGGCAGGATCACCCGGTCGCCCGGCCCGACCAGCGCGCGCGGGCGGATGGCGCAGCAGGCCATGTCGGCCGAATCGGCGGCAAGCACCATCCGCTCGGCGGCGAGCTTCGTCCGTGCATAATCGTTGAGCGGCGGATCGGCAGGGGCAGCGTCGATGCCGATATTCTCGCGGTCGCGGAAGGAGGCAAAAATCGACGGCGAGGAAATGAAGACGAAGTGCCGACACGCCGCCGCCCGCGCGGCGTCCAGCAACCGCGCGGTCGCCGTGACATTGGCGCGGACGAAAGCCTCTTTCGGCCCCCAGCTCGCCGACAGGGCCGCCGCGTGAATGACCGAAACGACACTTGTGACGAGCGGCGCAAGGTCGCGCGCTTCCGCAAGGTCGGCTGGTACGAACCGCGCACCCAGCGCTTCCAGCGCCCGCGCCTTGTCCACCGAGCGTCCGGTCGCGACGACGTCATGCCCGCGCGCGCGGGCCGCGCGCACCAGCGCGGCGCCCAGCCCGCCGGTCGCGCCGGTGACAAGGAGGCGCCGCGCCATCAGACGCGCAGCACCATCGCACCGGCGCTGATCCCGGCCGCGGTGCCGAGCATCAGCACCGTCGATCCTGCCGCGATCCGCCCCGTCTCCAGCCCGTGCGCGAGCACGGTGGGGATCGACGCCGCGATCTGGTTGCCGGTGTGCGCGAAAATGTCGATCACCCGCTCGGGCCGCGGCTCGAACAGGCGGCGGACATGCTCGACCCCCGGTGCGCTCGCCTGATGGCAGACGACGGTGTCGATATCGTCGAACGTGCAGCCGGCATCGGCGAGGACGCGGTCCAGCACGCCGGGCAGGCAGCGTGCCGCCGCCTTGAAGATGCCGAACGCATCCATCTCGAACCGCGATCCGGCGACGAGCGCATCATAGCCTTCCTCGACTCGAATGCGCGTGCCCCCGGCGCGAAGCTGCGCGAGCGCATGATCGGCGCCGTTGGTGACGAAATGCGACGACAGCAGCCCCGCCGTTCCGCCCGGCGCCGCCTCGACCGCCAGCGCGGCGGCCCCGTCGCCAAAGATCGACATCGTCTTGGGCCGCGACGGGTCGAGCCCTGCCGAAGCGATATCGCTCGCGAAGACGAGCGCGCGGCGCCAGCGGCCGGTCGACAGCCCCATGGCCGCGATGTCGAGCGCGGTCAGAAACGACAGGCAGGTCTGGTTGACGTCGAACGCCATGATCCCCGACCGGCCGAGACCGAGGCGGTCCTGCACCAGCGCCGCGGTCGACGGGATCGGCTGCTCCATCACGCCGCAGCCGCCGATCAACACGTCGAACGCCCCGTCGTCCCAGCCGGCGCGCGACAACGCGCCCTGCGCCGCGGTTGCCGCCATCATCGAACTCGTCTCGTCCGGGCTGGCGACATGCCGCGCCGCAATCCCGAACTCGGCCGCGCTCCAGCCGCGTGGCCGGTCGAAACGCACGTCGAGTTCGTCGGAGGTCACCACCCGCTCGGGACGATAGGCGCCCCAGCCAGCGATCTTCATCGGGATCATGTCTCGTCTTCCCATCAACATGAGCCGACTTCTACCCGATTAATTATGCACTGTTCAATATCTAAATTAGACAGTGTCCAATTTTGGTGCTAGCGCGATGTCATGGCCCGCCGCTCGGATCACACACCCAAGGAATTGCACCAGCTTCTGGTGAATTGCGGCCATGCGCTGATGGCCGAGACGGGCTTTGCGAAATTCTCCGCGCGGGCCGCGGCGCGGCGGGCGGGCTATACCGTCGGGACGATCTACAATGTCTTCGGATCGCTCGATTCCTACCTGCTCGCGATCAACACGCGCACCTTCACGCTATGGGCCGACTGGCTTGAAGCGGCACTGGCACGCTGCGAGGACCGCGACGCGCGGATCGAGGCGCTGGTCCGCAGCTATTTCTCTTTCGCCGAGGCGAACCGCCATTGCTGGATGGCAATCTACGACCACCGCCGCCCGTCCGGCCTGTCGCTCGACGAGGCCGACATGCGCGAACGCCACCGGCTGACCGCGATCGTCGATCGCGAGGTGACTGCGGCGCTTGGCATCGACGAGGGCGAGGCGACGCGCCGCCTTGTCCGTTCGCTCATTGCGACGGTGCACGGGCATTGCGCGCTGCACCTCGGCGGCAGCTATGCCCTGATGGACGAGCCCGATCCGACGGCGCAGGCCGTTGCCCGCGTGCGCGAGATATTGGAAGCGAACCGGACTCGCGGCTGATGGCTACGCCGTCGCCCGGCGCGCCGCCCACAGCCCGAAACCTGCGATGATCGCGTAGCAGATCAGCGGCACCGCGAGGGCGAGCCGGATGTTGCCGCTGACGTCGGCTACCATTCCGAACAGATAGGGGACGATCGCGCCGCCGACGATCGCGGTGCACAGGATGCCCGATCCCTGCGGCGTCCGTTCGCCCAGCCCCTCGGTCCCGAGGCTGAAGATCGTCGGGAACATCAGCGAATTGCAGAAACCGACGAGGATCAGCGCCCAGCCCGACAGCGCGCCGGTGGTGACGGCCGAGAGGATGATCAGCGAAATCGCCCCCGCCGCAAAGGTCGCGAGCACGCGTCCGGGCTTGGCGAGGCGCAGGATGAACCCGCCAAGCAACCGGCCGACCAGCGCGCCCAGCCAATAGATCGCGACCAGCTTGCCGGCATCCTGCATTCCCAGCCCCATCACGCTCGGGTCGCCGAGATAGGCGATGAGGTTCGAGCCGATCGCGACCTCGGCGCCGACATAGGTGAAGATGCACAGCGCCCCGAGCTGGACGCGGCGATTGTGGGTGAGCAGGCTCCATGTCCCCTCGAGCTTCACATCGTCGGCCTTGGCGTGGTCGAGCGCGCCGCGGAAGATCCAGAACACCGCCGCGATAACCAGCATCAGCACGCCGAGCCACATATAGGCGGTGCCGATCGAGGCGCCCTCGGCGACGCGATAGGCCTGGATTTGCGCTTCGGTCGAAGTTTCGGGGTCAAGCGGCTTGGAATCGCCGAGCAGGAAGGTCGCGCCGCCATAGACCATCAGGAACACGCCGATCGAATTGAACGCCTGCGCGAAGGTCAGGCGGCTGTGCGAGGTTTCGATCGGTCCCAGCGTCGTGATCACCGGATTCATCGCTACCTGCAGCACCGTGATCCCGGCGCCGATGCAGAACAGCGCCGCAAGGAAACCGGGATAGGATGCCGCCGCCGATGCCGGAACGAACAGGAACGCCGCCGCCGCGACCAGAACGAACCCGAGCACGAAGGTGCGGATATAGCCAAGCTTCGACATGATGATGCCGGCGGGGATCGAAAAGGCCGCATAGGCGATGAAGAACGCCATCTGCACGAGGTTCGCCTGCGCGTGTGTCAGGTGGAACATCGACTTGAACTTGCCGACCAGCAGGTCGTTGATGTTGGTCACCCCGCCCAGCAGGAAAAACACTGCAAAGGCGAGGATCAGCACGACCAGCGTGCCGCCACCGCTCTTGCCCGACCGTCCGGCCGGGTTCGGGTCCGCGCTCGTCGCAACATTCGGCGCCAGTGCCATGCTCTTCTCCCCTTCCACTCCTGCCCGCTATGTTGCGGGTCTGGTCATTTCGCGGCTGGCGGACAGGGCAGATTCTCCCCGACCGCCTCGACATTCGCGTTCAGCAGCGTCACCGCCAGTCCCTTGTCGCCGCCGAGCGTCACCGCATGGGCGACGCGCGTCAGGTCGGCGCCCGCATCGGCGAAGCAACGCAGCGGCAGCTTGATCGTCGAAACCTGCCCTTTCGGCGCGGCGCTGACCAGCGCAGAAACGTCGAACGCGGGGCCGCCGAGCGCGACCTTGACCGGCCCCTGCCCGACCGCGTCGACACGCCAGTCAAGCCGCAGCGCGAAGCTGTTATTGAGCTGGCGCGACAGGTCAGCGTTCGGCCCCGACAGACTAAACGACGCCGGGCCGCTCCACACGAAGCTCTTGCCGTCTTCCTGCGCCTTCACGTCGACCGAGCGCGTTTTGAGCAAGCCATAGCTGCTGTCGACCGGTGCCGATCCGACTTGCCGCGAGCCGCCCGCATCGACGATCGACAGCGTCCACGGCGCGCGCGCGCGGCCGCCGCTGAAGAATTTCTCGACATTGAGCATGCCCGCAATGTCGACGCCCGGCGCTTCGGACAGTTGTGGCACGGCGGTCTTGTCGCCATAGGCCAGACCGTAACCGGCCGCGAACTGCGGCTTTTCGACCGGCGAACGCGCGTCGGCGGGCCAGGCGAAGGGCAGCTTGCCGGTAAAGCCGCGCGCCGTCTTGCCGTCCTTGCCCGCAACCAGCACATCGGCGATGCCCACCGCCTGCGATCCGGGCAGCCAGCCGGCCACAAAGGCATCGGCGGCGTTGATTTCGGGGTTGGTGAACAGCGGCCGCCCCGACAGGAACAGCGCAACGACCGGGATACCCGCCGCCTTCAGTTTCTTGAGCGTTGCGAGATCCTTCGCCTCCGCCGGCTGGTAATCGAGCGTCGGGACGTCGCCCTGGAATTCGGCATAGGGCTCCTCGCCGAACACGACGATCGCCACATCGGGCTTTTCGGTGAAGCTGCCGTCGGCCGAGAGCGTCGCCTTGCCGCCCGCCTCGCCGACCGCCTTGTTCAACGCTTCCCAGATCGTCTGCCCGTTCGGAAAGTCGGCGTGGGTCACGTCGGTGCCCTGCCAGCTGATCGTCCAGCCGCCCGACTGCATCGCCATATTGTCGGCACCGGGCCCCGCGACGAGCAGCTTCGCGCCGGGCTTGATCGGCAGCACGCTGCCATTATTCTTGAGCAGAACGAGCGACTTGGCGACCGCTTCGCGCGCGACTTCGAGATGTGCGGGCGCGCCCACCGCAGCGAAATCGCCGCGGCTGCCATGCCCCGCGTCGAACAAGCCGAGTTTGTATTTCACCCGCAGGATGCGCCGCACGGCATCGTCGAGCCGGACCGCCGAAATCCGGCCGTCCTTCGCCTGCGCCAGCGTCGTCTCGTACAGCCCCTTCCAGCTATCGGGCGCCATGAACATGTCGAGCCCGGCGTTGATCGACTGGGCGCAATCGGTAACGCTGCATCCGGCGACCTGACCATGGCCGTTCCAGTCGCCGACGACGAAGCCGGAAAAGCCCATCTTGTCTTTCAGCGCGTCGGTCAGCAGCCCCTTGTTGCCGTGGTGCTTGATCCCCTGCCAGCTCGAAAAGCTCGCCATGACGGTGAGCGCGCCGGCATCGATCGCGGCCGGATAGCCCTGCGCATGCTTGGCGATCAGCTCCTGCTCGTCGATCTTGGCGTCGCCCTGGTCCTTGCCCTCGAACGTCCCGCCATCGGCGAGGAAATGCTTGGCCGTCGCCGCGACGTGCGTCGCATCGACCGTCTTTCCGGCGACCAGCGGCCCCTGCAGGCCGACCACCATCGCCTTGGCATAATCGGCGATCAGTTTCGGATCGGCGGCATAGCCTTCATAGCTGCGGCCCCAGCGCAAATCCTGCGGGACCGCCAGCGTCGGCGCGAAGGTCCATTCGATGCCGCTACCCGCAATCTCGGCCGCCGTCACAGCGCCGATCCGCTGGATCAATTCGGGGTCGCGCGCCGCGCCGAGCCCGATATTGTGCGGAAACAGCGTCGCGCCGGGGATATTATTATGCCCGTGGACGGCATCGACGCCGAAAATGATCGGGATCGCCACCCCGTTCGCCTGCGGACGCAGCGACACCGTGCGAAATTCGCCGACCAGTTTCGCCCAATCAGCGGCGCTCGACCGCTCGTTGCCGTTCGGACCGCTATTGCCGCCGGCGAGGATCGAGCCGAGCGGATAGGTTTCGAGGTCTTTGGGCGTGATCGTGCTGATATCGCCCTGCACGAGCTGGCCGACCTTCTGCTCGACCGTCATCTTCGCGATCAGCGCATCGATCGCTGCTTCGGTCCTTGCATCGGTGATCGCGGAGGGGCTCTTCGCTGCGGGCCAGCGTTCGGGATGGACGGCCGCAGCCTCGTTGTCGGCGTTCTCCGGCGCCCCCGCCAGCGCGGTGCCTGCCAACAGCAGCATGCTCGCCGCAGCTATCGCCTGTCGCCGCATAATCTCTCCCGATCCTCATTATGTGAACGTTATCAAAACTCCTCTCGCATAGCGCTGGGGTGAAATCAAGCGGTTGTTTCAGGCGGGGCGGGAAAGCCGCGGCATCGTCGCGAGCAGCAGCACCGCGACGCTCGTCAGCGCAGCGAGCAGCAGGAACAGCGCATCGAAGCCGAAGCCGGGAACGAGCGAAATCGTCAGCCAGGGCATGATCAGCGACGGCACGGTGTTGGTCAGGTTGAAGATGCCCAGATCGCGGGCGCGGCGCTCGGGGCGCGGCAGGATGCGCAGGGTCTGGCTGGTGTGCAGCGACAGAAAGACGGTCGTCGCGATGCCGAAGACGAGATAGCTCGCCTTGGCAAGATCCGGCGTCGCCGACAGCGCCATCCCGACCATACCGACCGCCGAAATTCCCGCCGCGAAGACGAGCGGGCGAAAGGGCCGGTCGTGGCGGTCGGCCCAGCGCCCTGCCGTCAGTGCGATCGGCACCGCGAGCGTCAGCGCGAGGCTGAATATCCGCGCCTTTTCATTGTCGTGCATATCCGGATCGATCGACCGGAACCAGAAATAAAGATAGGCGAACAACGCCGCCTCGGCGATCTGGACCAGCAGCCGGGCGAGCCACATCCGCACCGCGGGGCCTGTCGGGCGCACCCCGCGATCGCCCGCGACGGCCGACGCCGGCGCGCTAAGTTCGGGAAAGGCGCGCGGCCGGCCGAACAGCAGTACCGGCAGCACGGCTGCGGCGACCAGCGCAGCGATCAGAACCAGCCGGTCATTCGCCGATACCAACCCGGGCAGCGTCACCAACGCCCCCGACCAGGCGCCGAGGGCTGGCGAGAAGGCGAGGAGCCCGCCGAGCAGCCCCTTCTGATCGTCGGGGACGCAATCGCCCGCCCATGCGGCAAGCGGACCGAGGATCATGTTGAGCGCCAGTTGCCAGGCGACGATCAGCCCGACGAGCGTCGTCACATCGTCCGCCTGCGGCATCGCGATCAGCAATCCGATGGTGAGCACGAGGCCGGCGGCCACCCAAGACCTCCGGCCCTGCGTCCGGTCGCTCAGCCAGCCGAACACGATCCCGCCGATGCTCGCGGCAACCGCGCCGAAGAAGGTGACATAGCCGAGCGACTGCACGTCGGCCGCACCCGCGAGCCCGCTCATACGCGCCGGCAGCCAGATCGTCAGAAAGGGGACATAGGCGATCGCACCGCCAGCCGACGCGAGCGCATAGAGCAGCAGAAAGCGGAGCGACTGGCGGCGCGAGACGCCCGTGTCAGCCACGGCGATCCGCTTGCGGAGCGCCCTCCTCAGCCATTGCGATCCGCTGGCGGGGCAGCCGTCGATCCGCGCTGGACGAGGCTGCCCTTGACCACCGTCGGAGTGTCGGGACGCGGTCCGCCGCGCTGCGCCGCGATGATCAGTTCGACCGCGCGCGAGACGGTATCGGCGACCGGCTGGTCGACCGCGGTCAACGGCGGCTGCGTGAAGCGCACGATCGGGGTATTGTCGAAACTGACGATCGACAGGTCGCGCGGCACATCCAAACCGCGCGATCGCGCCGTTTCGAGCGTCGCGAGCGCCATCTGGTCGTTGCTCGCGATGATCGCGGTCGGGCGGTCGGCACCGTCGAGCAATTGTGCTGCCGCCGCTTCGCCCGAAGCAAAACCGAAATCGCCCTCCGCAAGCAGGCCATCGGTGGCCACCCCGGCTTCGGCCATCGCCGCCCGCCAGCCGTCGACCCGCCACCCGCTCAGATTATATTCCGACGATCCGGCGATAAAGCCGATGCGCCTGTGCCCCAGGTCGATCAAATGCCGCGTCGCGAGTTCTGCCGACCCTTCGTCATCCATCGTCAGCGCGATGCCCGCCTCGCCGCCATGCGACCCGATACGTGCGAAGGGGATTTTCTGATGATGGAGCAGATTGACGATCAGCACATTGTCGGAGTGCGGCGGGGTCAGGATCACACCGTCGGGCTGGAGCGCCGCGATCGTCGCGCGCAACTCGCGTTCGACATGATCGCTGTGCGTGTCCACGAGTTCGAAGATCATCCGGTAACCGAGCTCGGCGCATTTCAGCATCCCGCCGAGCAGCATCTGGTCGACCCAGTCGACCCCCTGCCGCCCGCGCCAGTCGGCGATCGTCCGTTCGCGGTCGTTGATCGCAAGGATCAGATAGGACCGCGAACCGCTCATCCGCTGCGCGGCGATCGATGGGACATAGCCGAGCTTGTCGATCGACGCCTGCACGCGCTCCTTCATCTCGGGGCGCACATTGGGTTCGTTGTTGATGACGCGGCTCACCGTCTGCAGGGACACGCCCGCGTCGGCAGCCACATGCTTGATCGTAACCGATTGACGTCGCCGCCCCATCATCTTCCCCGGTGGCTGATTGCGCTGCAATCGCTAATGGCATCGTCACCACATTGCCAGACGCGAACCCAGTCTATTTCCATAATTTTGGGATATCCGCTTTCATCAACGCCCTTCACTCCGCGTCCTTCGGCGAGCCCGCCGCCGATGGCGAGGTTCAGAATCAGGTGAAAGGGCCGGTCGAACGGCGCCGCCGGATCGTCAGCCCCGCTCGTCGACCATTCGCTCGCGACGCGCGTGGCATAGGGCTGGCCATCGACCGTCCAGACGATCTTTCCCTTTTCCCAAACGATGCCGAAGACATGAAATCCGTCGAGCGGTGCGGGCAGCGCCGTTTCGTCGCCCTTATGCTTGTTGTCCGGCCACGCGCCGCCGAAATGCAGCGTGCCGAGGATGCGGTTCTCGATTCCGCCGGCGCAGCTTTCGCAGCGGACGCCAAGGTTCACCGCCTCCAATATGTCGATCTCGCCCGACGCGGCCCACGATCCATAGACGGGCCTTTCGGGCAACATCCAGCTCGCCGGCCAGGTCCCCTGCCCCTGCGGCAATTTCGCGCGCACCTCGATCTTGCCATAGGTCCATGCCGCCCGGCCGCGCGTGACAAGGCGCGCGGAGCTATAGTCCTTCGTCGCGGTCGCTTTCGCCTTTGCGGCATCGTCGCGCTGCGACAGGGGGAAAGCCGGGCCCGTCGTCCGTTCCCGCCGCGCCGTGATGACCAGCCGGCCGTCTTCGATCGCGGCGTTGGCGGCCTTGTCAGTGTAGCATTGCCGTTCGTCATTACCGCCGCCCCAGCAATCGACATCGAAATCCCATTTGCTCCGGTCGATGGCCGGGCCGTCGAACTCGTCCGACCACATCAGCCGCCAGCCATCCCCGGCCGATCCGGCCGCGGCGCCGCTCGCCAGCAAAAGGATCGCAGCAGCAGCGGTCATGCCGTCGCTGGAGCCTCGGCCCCGCAATAGCGCGCGACATAGGCGTGGTGTTCGGGCAGCGTCGCAACGGTGCTCGTCACATTGTCGCGGAGCATCCGCAGCAGCCGGTCGAGTTCGTCGTCGCGCAATTTCTCGGCGATCGGGTGATAGCTTTGCGGTTCGATCCCCTGCCCCATCATCACCTGCACCCAGCTATTCTCGGCGAACAATTCCTCATTCTTGCGGAAAACGCGGCCGGTCTCGCGGAACAGCTCGATCTTCTGCTCGAGCGAGGCGGGGATCGGCATGTTCGCGACATGGCGCCAGAACGGGCTGTCGCGGCGGTTGGTCGCCTTGTAATGCAGGATCACGAAGTCGCGGATCTGTTCGATGTCCAGACGCTGCTGGTCGTTGAACTCGGCAGCGTCGCGCTCGCTGACCCGGCCGTTCGGCATCATGCGGATAAAGCGCAGCACCGCGCGCTGGATCAGGTGGACCGTGGTCGCCTCAAGCGGCTCGACGAAACCGCCGGCCAGCCCGACGGCAACGCAGTTGCGGAACCACTGCTTGCGCCGCACCCCGCCCCTGAACTTGATGTCGAAGGGCTCGATCCGCGGCGTCCCGACGCTCGACATCAGCCGCTCATAAGCGGCGTCGCGCGACAGATAGCCGCTCGAATAGACGATGCCCGCGCCCATCCGGTGCTGCAGCGGGATGCGCCATTGCCACCCCGCATCGTGCGCGATCGCCTGGGTATAGGGCATCGGCGGGCCGAGATGGTCGGACTGGACCGCAATCGCGCTGTCGTTCGGCAGCCAGTGCCCCCAATCCTCGAACCCCGCGTGCAGCGCGCCGTCGATCAGCAGGCCGCGAAAGCCGGTGCAGTCGACGAACATGTCGCCCTCGATCCGGCGGTCGCCGTCGAGTAACAACGCCGCAATGTCGCCGCTCTCTCCGTCGAGCTCGACGCGCGCGACCTTGCCCTCGACGCGCCGTGCGCCATCCGCCTCGGCCAGCTTGCGGAGGAAGCGGCCATAAAGCGTCGCATCGACATGATAGGCATAATTCATCCGCTCTTCGGGCAGATGCGCAAACTTGCCCTGCAGCCCCGCGACCAGTTCGAGGCAATAATCGTCATAGGATTGCGCGTGCCCGCGCGCCTTGCCGTGCAACCAGAAATGCTGGAACCCCGCCGACCAATGGTCCTTCCCCGACAGGCCGAAGCTGTGGAAATAACTGTGGCCGTCGTGCTTCCAGTTGTCGAACAGGATGCCGAGCTTGAACGTCGCCTGCGCCGCTCGCATGAATTCGGGCTCGGGAATGCCGAGGATGCGGTTGAAATTGACCAGCGGCGGGATCGTCGATTCACCCACCCCGATCGTCCCGATCGCTTCGGACTCGACCAATGTCAGGTCGACGGTCGGACCCATCGTGCGCGCGATCGCCGCCGCCATCATCCAGCCGGCGGTGCCGCCGCCCGCGATCACGACACGGCGGACGGGTTTGTCTTCATTCATCGGCTGAGCATCCTTAACAGGAAGGCCCGCAGCCGCCCCGCACTCTCATGAGTGAGCGGGGCCAATATGCCGCGGGCCGGTTCGGGAATATGGTCGGTCACATGCGCGCCATTGTCGAAGACATAATGGTCGAACATCGCGCGCCAGATCGCCTTGTCGGCGTCAGGCAGGTCGCGGATCGCGAGGACCGCGTGGTGCAGCGCATCCTGCGGCTGACCGAGCCAGGCCGGGCTGCGCCGCCACCAGTAATTGACCAGCACATTGAAATCTTCGAGCCCCTCGACATGGTGCCACCACATCGACGGGATGAAGATCGCGTCGCCGGGTTCCAGTTCGACCGTCCGCGCTTCGGCCATGGCGTCGACGAAGCGCGGATGCGCGGCAAGGTCGGGCGCATCGAAATCGACCATGCTGACCACCCGTCCGGCGGGCGTATTGTCGATCGGTCCCAGATAAAGGTTCGGAAACTGGTGCGGCGGGAACAGCGTGAAGCGGCGGCGGCCGACTGTGCAGCAAGCAAGATTGTCGGGGAAGTCGTTGTGCGCCGCGATCCTTGTCCGCGTTCCGATCCAGATGCTTTTCAGTGGATCGCGCGCGCCAAGGTCGACAGGATTTGCCTCGTCGAGCCCGTCGAAATGCGACGGGATATCGATCGAAGCCAGATAGACGGTGCGGATGTCGCCGAGGTCCTCGGCCTTGTCGAGCCCGGCGAAGATATCCCCGAGCTTGCCCGTTCCGACGCGGAAATTCATTTCCATCGCGGCATCGTAAAACAGGCGTCCGTCGTGCCCCGGCGGGCCGATCGAGACCTTGAACGCGCGGTCGCGGGCATGATCGAGCAGGTACCGGCGCGCCGCGCGTGCCCCGTCTTTTCCCGCCGCGACCAGTGGCCAGTCGCCGACCAGTCCGCGCAGGACAAAGGGCTCGCGCGCGCCTTCCAGCAACGCGTCGAGCCCCGCCCCCTTATTCCATGCGCGCTCAGGCACCGGCGCAAGCCGCGCGTAAATGGCGCTATCGCGTTCAGCCACCGGCGATCCTGCGGTTTTTCCGCGCCACCAGCGCCGAGAGCTGTGACAGCGATGCGAGCGCCATGAAGATCGGCATCAGATGCCCGTCGGCATGCAGGCACGCCAGCGCGCCGGTGTCGAGCGCCTGCAGCTTCGTCTCGTCGATGATGTGAAAGCCGACGAGCGAATGGAGCGACCCGTCGTCGAGCGTCACCTCGAGGCTGAACGGTTCGAGCAGGTCGTGCTCGCGCAGCGCAGCGAAAAATGCGCCGCTGGCCCGGTAACCGTCGTCGAGATCGCCCATCCGTTCGGCAATATCCTCGAGATAGGGCGTCGGACCGCCCTCGGCATCGAACAGCCGCACACCTTCTCCGCCGGTCGCGACGCGCGGGTGATCGAGGTCGATATGCACTTGCCCCGGCCCCTCGCCGCTTGCCGGGCGCCCGATCAGGAAGGGCTGGATCGCCAGCGACCAGGGGCGATAGCGCGCGTCCCAGCGGGCGCCGTCGAGGAAGAGATTTTCGGCAGGTTCGAAGCCGAACAGCGCCAGCGCGGTAAAATCGTCGCGCCCCGTCTCGCGCCGGAACAGGATCGGGAAATGGCCCTGTACGCTGCGAAACTCGCTCGGCACGGTCAGTGTCGCCATCACCCCGTCGCCCAGTTCCGCCCCGGCATTGGCGCGCACGCGCAATTCGCGGTGGCTGTTGCTGTCGAGGACGGCGTGACTGGTCATTCAGCAGCTTCTTTCTGTTCGGCCGCGGCGCGGTCGTCCGCCAGCGCATCGAGATAAAGACGGTTGGTCGGCAGTCCGGCCGCGAGCGTACGCGCACGTTGCCGCATCTCGGCCAGCGCCGCCAGCGCACGGTCGCTCGCGGGCCAGCCGGCCGGCGCCGGGAAGCCCATGCCATAGAGGATATATTGATGGCTCTGTGCCGAGAAAATCTCGTCAACGTAGGGAAAGTCCCACGCCGATGGCGGCTGGCCGCGCCACAGTTCGAGCATTTCCGCCAGATGCGGCGGGATATGCGCCGGGTCGCGATGCGCGCGCCAATAGGGCTCCTCGCGGCGGCTGAGCACATAATGGAGCTTCAGGAATTCGACGATGCGGTCCCAGCGATAGCGGAACAATGTGTTGAAACGTCCGGCGTGGATATCCATCGCGGCGCGGTCGGCGGGAAAATTGTCGGTCAGAGCGCGCAGCGACAGTTCGATGAGCACGATTGCCGAGGCTTCGAGCGGCTCGATGAACCCTGCCGCCAGCCCGATCGACAGGCAGTTTCTTTCCCAGAAACGCGCGCGGTGCCCGGTCTGGAAGCTGATATGCTTGAACGGGACGCCGAATGCCTTCGTTTCCGGCACCGCGCCGGGCAATTCGCGGGCGATATAGTCGCGCAGGATCGCCTCGGCGCGTTCGTCATCGATGAAGCGGCTGGAATAGACGCAGCCGATGCCGCGCCGCGACGGCAGTCCGATGTCCCAGATCCATCCCGCTTCGTGCGCGGTCGCGATCGTTTGCGAGGCGATGGGGCTGCCGGGCGGCACCGGCACCTGCGACGCGATGGCGCGGTCGTTGAAGGCGTGGTCGCTGCGATCGATCCAGTCGACCCCCAATGCATCGCCGATCAGCAGTCCCTTGAAGCCGCTGCAATCGATGAACAGGTCGCCCGCGATCTCGCGGCCGCTGCGCGTCGTCAGCGCCGCGATGTCGCCGCTGTCGCTATGCCGGACGCCCGTCACATGGTCGAGGATATGGGTGATCAGCGGGCTCTGCTTCGCATGCTGCGCGAGCAACGCGCCGAATTTCTCGGTCGCGAAATGATAGGCATAGTTGGTCGCGCCCTGATAGTCGGGCATCGAGCGCTGGCGCGGCGCGAGGTGGAGATTGCAGACTGCCGCCTGCGCGCTCATCGCCGCGGCAAAGGGCTGGTCGGGCGCCGACGCCTGCCAGGCGGCAAGCAACTCGCCGGTCGGCAGCGCCGGCGGCGTGGTGAAGGGATGAAGGTAGCTGTCGCCCGCCGAACCATCGACCCAGCCGTCGAAGCGCGACGCCTGCTTGAACGCCCCGTCGCACGCGGCAAGAAACTCGCTCTCGTCGAGGCCGATAGTCGCCAGCGTCGTCCGCATCGTCGGCCAGGTGCCTTCGCCGACGCCGACGATGGGCACGTCGGGCGCCTCGACCAGCGTGATCGACAGCGGCGCCGCTTTCGCACGGCGGGAGTTTGCGATCAGCGATGCCGCCAGCCAGCCGGCGGTGCCGCCGCCGACGATGACAACCCTCTCCACCAAATCGTTCATTGCACCCGATCCTAGGCCCGCGTTGGCCCCGCGTCACGCAAAAGAGCCGCACCCGGCGCGGGCGCGGCTCTCTCACCAGGGGGACTGGCTGACAAATGCCCGTCCTAGAAGCTGAACCTCACCCCGGCCGCATAGCGGGCAAAGCCGGGCGATGCGAAGGTCACGTTGTTCGTGTGCCGAAGGTGTCCGCGCCGGCTTTCCCCGGTCAGGTTGATCGCCTCGACGAACGCCGTCAGGCCGGGCATGAACTCGTAACTCGCGCTGGCGTCGATCTGCCAATATTCCTCTATATAGGTCGGGTTGGCGCCCGTCTGCGAGAGGAACTTGTCGCGCCAGTTCCATGCGACGCGCGCCTGGATCGGCCCCTTGTCGTAATAGAGGACGGCGTTGGCACTGTCACTGAGACCGGTTAGCGCGAACTGCGTCACCGACGACGGCTGCGTATTGTCATAGGTCGCGCTGCCGTTGACGATCGTATAGTTCAGGATCACGCCGAAGCCGGTATCCCAGAAGCTGTGCTGGAGCGCGAACTCCCAGCCGTTGAGCGACGCGGTCTGATCGCTGTTGACCGGCTGGGTCACCTCGAAATTGACCAGCGGATCGCCGGCTGCGGCGTGGATGACCCCGGTAAAGGGCGTGTTACCGCCACCGCCGGTGATCGTTACCGAGTCGGGGAAATTCTCGAAGATATATTGCCGGATGTCGCCGACGGTCGCACCGGTCCCCAATGCCGCAATGGCCGCCTGCCACCGGGGTCCGTTGACCGGTGTGGTCAATCCGAAGGCGTTGGTGTCGACGCGGGTGGTCGAGATGAAATTGCTGACATCCTTGTGGAAATAACCCACCGACACATAGCTGTCGGGCGCATAATACCATTCGGCCGACAGATCGATGTTCTTCGACTTGTATGGGACGAGACCCGGGTTGCCTTGCGCGCCGGTGCCGCCGCCGACGCGGAACAGCGTATCGAGCGTCCGTCCGCCCTGCATATTGGCATAGTCGGGACGGGTGATGGTGTGGCTGTACGAGGCGCGCAGCTTGACATTCTCCATCGGCGAAACGTCGAGGTCGAATGCCGGCAGCCAGTTGTCGTACGATCCCTTGAAGCGGGTGAATTCACTTTCGCCCGAGAATACGACGTTGAACTCGTTCTCGCCGACCCAGTCGGTGGTTGCGGGCGCAGGAACCAGCGCCGCCGACAGAATATCGGTCGTTTCGTAGCGGATGCCCGCGACGAAATGCGCCGGATTCTGGAACAGGTCGAATTCGGTAGCGACCTGCAGATAGGGTGCGATCGTGCGTTCGGTGATGCGGCGGTCGGTGTTGAACACGGCAAGGCAGGTGCCCGGCTGTGCGGCACCGGTCAGCGGGTTGCTGCACGTCTGGTAATTCTGCTCGACAAGGTCGGCCATCCGCTCGAAATCGAAAGTGTAGAAGCTCTCGATCATTCCCGGCTGCGCCAATCCCGGGAACTTGTCGGGCACCGTCACCAGCTTGAAAATATCGTCGGGAATGTCCGACGCCGGTCCCGCGCCGCCCCAGGTGTCGTCGTTCTGGATCGTACCGAAGGCCGAACGCACCTTGCTGTCGATATAGGAGACCCCGAAATCGATGCTGTCGAGGAAGCCCGCATCATGGTCGTAATGGCCGCGGAACTGCACCTGATTGATCCGGTTGCGGAAATAGGCGTTGCGGAAGGCGTTGCCGGTGGGGGTGATCAACGAGACGTCGAGCGGGTCGATCCCCGGATACATTTCGTACGAAATCACCGGGAGATCATTTTCGAAATTGATCCCTTGCCCCCGAACCCCGAACACGGCGTTGCCCAGCGACATGCTCGAACCGAAGCGGTTGACCGGCTTCACCGTCGAGACCGAATGATGCGCATCGAGCTCGATCGTCACGCCGCCCGGCGCGTCCCATTTCAGGTTGGTGCCCAGCGACTTGTTTTCGCCGCGATTCTCGGTCAGCGCGCCGCTGTACGAAAGATCCTTGCCGCCATAGAGCGCGTTCGGCCCCGGCGTCCCCGACGGCGGGCCGAAGATTTCCGAATAGAAGAGCGGGCCGGCGATCGGACCGTCGGTCCACGCGCTCGACGTATCCTCGTGATTGAACCAGACGCCGACATTGCTGTTCCGCGTTTCGACGGTGTTGCGCGAATAGACATAGTCGATCGTCGCGGTCAGATCGTCGGTCGGACGGAATTGCAGGACAGCCTGCCCGTTGATCCGCTCGCGATTGATGTCATTGAGGTCGTAAGAGGCGTTCTGCGGCACCTGATAGACGTCGGTCGGCCCCGGACGGTTGGTGATATTGTCGTAACGCGGATCGGGAACTTCCACCCCATTGACGATGCGCGTCGGGTTGGCCAGCGACCCCCAATTGTTTTCGTTGCCCAGATAGCCGTCGCGCCAGCCGACATTGGCGGTGTTCACGCTCGCCTTGCGCTTCTGGTACGATCCCGCGATCATGATGCCGATCCGGTCGTCGGCGAAGGTCGAACTGACGATACCCGAAATCTCGGGCGTTACCGGATTGCCCTCATTGCGCGATGAATCATAGACCCCCTTGACCGCGAGGCTGCCGTGCGTGCCGGGCTTGTCGAGCGGGCGCGGGGTGCGGATGTTGATGGTCGAACCGATGCCGCCCGACTCGTTCGTCGCGCGGCCGCTCTTGTAGACTTCTACTGCGGCAATGCCTTCGGACGCCAGATTGGCGAAGTCGAACGAGCGCGACGACGGCGCGCTGCCGCCATCGCCGATCAGCGCGGTCGGCATCTGCCGGCCGTTCAGCGTCACGAGGTTGAACTCGGGGCCGAAGCCGCGCACCGTCACCAGCGATCCTTCGCCGTTCGAGCGGTCGATCGACACGCCCGTGATGCGCTGGAGCGATTCGGCGAGGTTGGTGTCGGGGAATTTGCCGATATCTTCGGCGGAGATCGCATCGACGACCCCCTGCGCTTCGCGCTTGATGTTCGCCGACGCCTCGAGGCTGGCGCGGATGCCGGTGACGACGATCTCGTCGCCGCCTGCTTCGCCGTCGACGGGAGCTTCCTGCGCCATTGCCGCCTGCGCCATGCCCATCAGGGCCAGCGCGGAACTCCCGGCCAGAAATTTGGCAAACCACTGTTGCTGAGACGCCCGCATCCCTTTTCCTCCCACATCGACCGCTCTTTTCGTGGCGGCATACCGTTATGTGAACGTTATCTAAATGGGAACGTTATCATTGTCAACGCATCGACAGTCGGTTTCCGGACATTTTGCTGCGCATTTGATGCAGCAAACGTATGCAACATAATCTTGCTGACAGTAAGCGTCAGCGACTCCAGCGCGCGAAAATCGCCGTAGGCAGCAACAGCCCCCTCGCCTCCTCCCGCACCGCGAGTTCGCCGCATTCGATCGTCCCGGGCAGATCGGCGAACAATTGCGCCAGCAATTCGCCGATCGCCAGCGCCGACATGCGCACGGCATAGACAGTCAGGAACAGCGCGCGGCTGTCGGCGTCGAGCAACCGGCGGCAGTCGGCTAGCAGCGGCGCCAGCCCCTCCTCGATCTGCCAGCGTTCGCCGCCCGGACCGCGGCCGAACTTCGGCGGATCGAGCAGGATCGCGTCGTACCGGCGTTCGCGCCGCACCTCGCGCGCGGTGAATTTGCCGGCGTCGTCGACGATCCAGCGCACCGGCTTGTCGGCCATGTCCGCCAGCGCCGCATTCTCGCGCGCCTGCGCCACCGATTTCTTCGACGCATCGACGTGGGTCACCGACGCGCCGACTGCGGCCAGCGCCTGGCTGCCGACCCCGGTATAGCCGAACAAGTTGAGGAAGGCCGGATCGGGTTTGTCCGCAAGCCTTTCGCGCAGCCAGTCCCACACCGGCGCCATGTCTGGAAAGAAACCGAGGTGGCGGAACGGCGTGCACGACGCGGTGAACCGCGTTTCGCGCCAGCCGAGCGGCCAACCTTCCGCCGGTACGGGCTTGCCGTAATACCAGCGGCCGCCGCCATCGTCGTCCGACGCCGGAATGAACTCGCCATCGGCGGCATCCCATTCGCTGGCCGGCAGCGCGGGCTGCCACATCGCCTGCGGTTCGGGGCGGATGAAGCGATAGCGTCCGTATCGCTCCAATTTGCGCCCGCCGCCGCTGTCGATCAGCCCGTAATCGTCCCAAGCCTCCCCGACGAGGGTGCGCAGGGGCGCAAGCTCAGCCACGCGCCGCCTCGGCGAGAATATGAGCCTTCACCGCGTCATAGTCGCCGGGCAGCTTCGTATAGCGCTCTTCGCGGTCGAAGAGATTGCCGAGCCGCGCCGGGAGCGGCGGACGAACGCCGGTCGCGCGCTCGACCGCGTCGCGGAACTTCGCCGGGTGCGCGGTCGCGAGCGTGACCACGGGAATCGCCGGATCGATGTCGAGCCCGCGCGCGGCTGCCAGCCCGACCGCGCTGTGCGGATCGATGATCTGACCGCCATGCTCCTGCGCCCAGCGCAGCGCGAGCGTCATCGCGTCGCCGTCGATCCGGGCGCTCGAAAACAGCCCGCGCGATCCCGCGAGCATGTCGGCGGGAATGGTCATCGCACGGTTGCGGTCGAAATCGCCCATCATGCCGTTGATCGCGGCGCCATCGCGGCCTGAAAGGTCGAACAGCAATCGTTCGAAATTGCTGCTGACCTGGATGTCCATGCTCGGCGTCGCGGTCGGGGTGACCGTGCCGGCGCTATAGTCGCCGCTGGTCAGCGCGCGGTGGAGGATGTCGTTGACGTTGGTCGCGACAACCAGCCGTGCGATGGGCAACCCCATCTGCGCCGCGACATAGCCCGCGAAGATATCGCCGAAATTGCCCGTCGGGACGCTGAACGCCACCGGCCGGTCGGGCCCGCCGAGCCGCACCGCAGCGTAGAAATAATAGACGACCTGCGCCATCAGCCGCGCCCAGTTGATGCTGTTCACGGCCGACAGCGTGATCTGCCCACGCGCTTCCTCGTCGCCGAACAGCCGCTTCACCATCGCCTGCGCATCGTCGAAGCTGCCGTCGATCGCGATATTATGGACGTTCGGCGCCAGCACCGTCGTCATCTGGCGGCGTTGGACGTCGCTGACCCGACCTTCGGGATGGAGCATGAAGATGCGGATATGCTCGCGCCCTGCCACCGCTTCGATCGCCGCCGATCCGGTATCGCCCGAGGTCGCGCCGACGATCGTGATGTCAGTGTCGCCGCCCGCAAGGAACTTCTCGAACAACTGGCCGAGCAATTGCAGCGCGACATCCTTGAACGCCAGCGTCGGGCCGTGAAACAGTTCGAGCAGCCAGTGGCGATGATCGAGCTGGACCAGCGGCGTCACCGCATCATGCCCGAAGCGGCCGTAGGCAGCCTTGCACAGCTCGCGCAATTCGTCCTCGGTCAGCACGCCCTCGACAAAGGGGCGCATGACGCGCACCGCGGTTTCGACATAGTCGAGCCCGGCAAGGGCGCGAATCTCGTCGATCGACATTTGCGGCCAGCGTGCCGGCACATAAAGCCCGCCGTCGCCGGCAAGCCCCGCGAGCGTCGCGGCACGAAAGTCGAGGGTCGGCGCAGAGCCGCGGGTGCTGATATATTCCATGACGCCGATGCGCCTAGAGCGGTTTCAAGCGAAATGGAACATGGGTTGTGGGTTGATCGAAAGCAGCGGCATGATTTCCACTTCTTGGTCACCCCGGACTTGATCCGGGGTCCCGCTTTTCACCGTCGCCGAGCGGGACCCCGGATCAAGTCCGGGGTGACGAGAAAGGCGATGGGACGAGATCAAGGCCGCAAGCGGCGACGGACCGCCAAGATATAGATGACCAGCGCCGCGATCGCGAACAGGAACCATTGCCCGGCATAGGCAAGATGATTGTTCGGTGTGTCGGCCGCCGAAGGCACCGCGCTCGCGCGCAGTCCGGCGGCAGGCGCATCGGCGACGAGCATCGCGCGTGCCGGCGTCGCCTTGCCCGTCATCCGCGCGATCAGCGTCGGCTGCTCGGGGCCCGGGACGATCGTTCCCTGCACGATGCCGCCGGTCCATTTCGGCGGCGCGAAATCATCGCCGATGCCGATATCGACCAGCACGCCCGGCCCTTCGGCGCCAGTGCGGCAATCGGCGACCATCCGGATCCCCGCCTTGCCGGCGCGGTCGGTGCCGCTGCGCGGGTCCCAGCGTACCGGCTCGAGGCAGACGACGCTGCTCTTGCGATACAGAAACCTGTCCTCGACCGGCGGCAGTTCGGGATAGGTGACCAGCGACGACATCGCCATGTTGCGCTGATAGAGCGCGATCAGCGCTTCCTTCTCGCCCTTGCGCTGCAACTGCCACACGCCGAGCGCGATCATCACCGCGACGGCGGCGAGCACCAGAATCGTCGGGATCAGCGGCCAGCCCGGCCCGGCCTGCGGCGTCTCGTCAGTCATGCGGTTCATCCATGCGGCGCCCTTCCGCTGCCTTGCGCTGATGCTCGCTCGCCAGCAGCGCGCCTTTGCCGACCCTGAGACCGTAAACCACCGCCGCGGCGGTGAGCGGCACCCAGAGCACGATATGCACCCAAAGCGGCGGCCGGACCAGGGAATCGAGCGTCAGCGCAGCCGCAATCAGCAACGCGCCGATGATCAGGGTCAGGAACGCCGCGGGCCCGTCGCCGACATTATAGGCGCCATAGTCGAGCCCGCACGCCGGGCAGCGCTCGCGGAACTTCACCGGTCCCTCGAACAGCGACGGCGCGCCGCATTCGGGGCAGAGACCAAAAAGGGCAGCACGCCAGACCGGCGGCTGCCCCTTTTGATTTGAACCGGCGTCGGCCAACTCAGTGCGCGGCGACAGGTGCGCCCCAGCCGCCCCAGACATAGACGATGATGAAGAGGAACAGCCACACCACATCGACGAAGTGCCAGTACCAGGCCGCCGCTTCGAAACCGAAGTGCTGCTGCGGGGTGAAGTGGCCCTTGTAGGTGCGAACGAGGCAGACGATCAGGAAGATCGTGCCGACGAGGACGTGGAAGCCGTGGAAACCCGTCGCCATGAAAAAGGCCGAGGTGTAGTTGATCGTGCCGAAGGGGAACGGTGCTTCGGCATATTCATAGGCCTGAATGCAGCTGAAGACCGCGCCCAGGATGATCGTCGCCCAGAGGCCCTTCTTCAGCCCTTCGCGGTCGCCGTGGATCAGCGAATGGTGCGCCCAAGTGATCGTCGTACCCGAGCAGAGCAGGATCAGCGTGTTGAGCAGCGGCAGCGAGAAAGCGTCGATGACGTGGATGCCCTTCGGCGGCCACATGGTCGCGGCGGCGGCGCCGTCCTGCCCGAACAGCGAGGTCACCGCACCGTCGACGAGTTCGACGGGCACCGGGAAGAGCGAGAAATCGAACCATGCCCAGAACCAGCCGACGAAGAACATCACTTCGGACGCGATGAACAGGATCATGCCGTAGCGCAGGTGGAGCTGGACGACCGGGGTATGATCGCCGGCATGCGCTTCGTTGATGACGTCCGACCACCAGCTGAAGAAGGTCGCGATCACGCCCATGAAGCCGAGGCCGAGCACCCATTTGCCGGCGCCGCCGAAATAATCGGCGTGCATCGCCATCACGAGCCCGAAGAACATCACCAGAGCCGCGACCGAACCGATCAGCGGCCAGACGCTGGGATTTACGAGGTGATAGTCATGATGTTTTGCACCGGACATTGCATATTTCCCGTTTTTGCAGCCCCAGCATCGCGATTCCCCATCGCCCGCCGGTCTTGAAAGACTCTGTCGATCGCGGCCTTAGCTCGCGTTTTTGTCCTCGTCTACAGGGTGGAAGGTGTAGCTGAGGGTGATTTCCTGAATGTCGCGCGCGTCGGGGTCGTCCATGATCTTGGGATCGACGAAAAACAGCACCGGCATACGCATCTGCTGCCCCGGTTCCAGCCGTTGCTGGGTGAAGCAGAAACACTGGATCTTGGTGAAATATTTGCCTGCCTGATCGGGGGTGACATTGAAGCTCGCGGTCCCGACGACCGGATGCGCCGATTGATTCTCGGCGATGAAGATGGCCATGTCGCGCGCGCCGATGCTGACCGTATCGGTCGGATGTTCGGGATAGAATTTCCACGGCAGCTTCGGCGAGACATTGGCGTCGAAGCGAACCGAGATGGTGTCGCTGAGAATCTTCGGCGTTTCGGCGGCGGCGACCGGATCGTAGCGCTGCGTCGTGCCGCCGAAGCCGGTCACGCGGCAAAACAGATTATAGAGCGGCACCGCCGCGAAGCCGAGCCCGACCATCGCCACGGCGAGCAGGGCGGCAAGACTGCCAGTCTTGGCATTTCGCGACATCGTCTTCATTTGGGGCCCACCATCCGCGCGATCGTGATGAAGAAAAAGAGGAAGGCCAGCCCGCCGAGCAGCCAGCCCATCAGATTGGCGCGGCTGCGCTGGCGGCGGCGATATTCTGCCTCGTCGAACGGTTCTTGCGTCGGCTCTTCGGTCATAATGTCCACCAATGGTCGGCGACGACGGCGCCGAAGAGAATGAAAAGATAGGCGATCGAATAAGCGAAAAGCCGCTTTTCGGGCTGCATCGGATCGCCCTCGCGCGAAACGCGTGTGCCGACCTGGATCGACAGCAGCACGAACAGCGCCGACAGCAGGGTCGCGGTCCAGCCATAGAGCGCGCCGGTGTAGCCGAGCGGCCAGGGCGCGATCGCGGCGACCGCCATGATCAGCGCATAGAAGAGGATCTGGCGCCGCGTCGACTTTTCCCCGGCGACGACCGGCATCATCGGAATACCCGCGGCGGCATAGTCCGACCGCACGAACAGCGCGAGCGCCCAGAAATGCGGCGGCGTCCACAGGAAGATGAGCATGAACAGCAGCACTGGCAGCGGCGCGATGCTGCCCGTCGCGGCCACCCAGCCGATCAGCGGCGGAAACGCCCCGGCAGCACCGCCGATGACAATATTCTGCGGCGTCCGCGGCTTCAGCCACATCGTGTAGATGAAGACGTAGAACAGGATCGAGCCGGCGAGCAGGAGCGTCGCCTGCCAGTTCGACGCGAACAGCATCAGGAACAGCGAAAAGGCAGCAAGGCCGACGCCGAACTGCAACGCGGTCTGCGGGTTGAGCCGACCCGCGGGAAGCGGCCGCCCTGCGGTGCGCTTCATCTTCGCGTCGAGGCCGGCTTCATACCATTGGTTGAGCGCGCCCGACGCCCCTGCCCCCAGCGCGATCGCGAGGATCGAAGAGAAAGCGAGGACGGGATGGACGCTGCCCGGCGCCGCGAGCAGCCCGCACAGCGCGGTGAACACCACCAGCGACATGACGCGCGGCTTGGTCAGCGCGAACAGGTCGCGCCAGTCGGCGGGAAGCGCCGTTTCGCCATGGGTCAGGCTCTGCGCCATGTTTACTCCGGCCCGAAGGGGCGACGCCCCCTGCCGAAGTCAGCAGGGGGCGAAACCGATCAGGCGATAGTCTTACGCGATCCGGGGCAGTTCGTTGAACTGGTGGAACGGCGGCGGGCTCGACAGCGTCCATTCGAGCGTCGTCGCGCCTTCGCCCCACGGATTGTCGGCGGCCTTCTTGCCGGCGAACAGCGAGTAGATGATGTTCACGAAGAAGAAGATCATCCCGACGCCCATGATCACATATCCATAGGACGAGATCAGGTGCCAATGGGCATAGGCTTCCGCATAGTCGGGGTAACGGCGCGGCATGCCCTGCTGACCCAGGAAGTGCTGGGGGAAGAACATGACGTTGACGCCGATGAAGAAGATCCAGAAGTGCAGTTGGCCAAGCGCTTCGCTGTACATCCGGCCCGACATCTTCGGGAACCAGTAATAGAAGCCGGCGAAGAGCGAGAAGACCGCGCCCAGCGACAGCACATAGTGGAAGTGCGCGACGACATAATAGGTGTCGTGCAGGTTGGTGTCGACGCCGCCGTTGGCGAGAACGACGCCGGTGACGCCGCCCACGGTGAACATGAAGATGAAGCCGAGCGACCAGACCATCGGGGTCTTGAAGCTGAGCGAACCGCCCCACATCGTGGCAATCCAGCTGAAGATCTTGATGCCCGTCGGGACCGCGATGACCATCGTCGCTGCGGTGAAGTACATCTTCAGGTTCACGCTCATACCGACGGTGAACATGTGGTGCGCCCACACGATGAAGCCGACGACGCCGATCGCGACCATGGCGTACGCCATGCCGAGATAACCGAACACCGGCTTGCGGCTGAAGGTCGAGATGATCTGGCTGACAATGCCGAAGCCCGGCAGAATCATGATGTACACTTCGGGGTGGCCGAAGAACCAGAAGAGATGCTGGTAAAGCACCGGATCGCCGCCGCCCGTGGCGTCGTAGAAGGTGGTGCCGAAGTTGCGGTCGGTCAGCAGCATGGTGATCGCCGCAGCGAGAACCGGCAGCGCGAGCAGCAGCAGGAAGGCGGTGACCAGCACCGACCACACGAACAGCGGCATCTTGTGCAGGGTCATACCCGGCGCGCGCATGTTGAAGATGGTGGTGATGAAGTTGATCGCACCGAGGATCGACGCCGCACCCGCAAGATGGAGCGAGAAGATCGCCATGTCGACCGCAGGCCCGACCGAGCCGCTGGTCGACAGCGGAGCATAGACCGTCCAGCCCGTCCCGGCACCATTGCCGCTACCGCCCGGGACGAACAACGAACCGCACAGCATGACGAACGCGACCGCCGTCAGCCAGAAGGACACGTTGTTCATGCGCGGGAAGGCCATGTCGGGCGCGCCGATCATCAGCGGCACGAACCAGTTGCCGAAACCGCCGATCATCGCGGGCATGACCATGAAGAACACCATGATCAGGCCGTGCGCCGTGATCATCACGTTCCAGAAATGCTTTGCCGCCGTCAGGTCCTGCGCGCCGCCCATCGCCTGCGCCCAGGTCCCCAGATACTGGATGCCGGGGTGCGCGAGTTCAAGGCGCATCAGCCCCGACAGACCACCGCCGACGATGCCGGCGATGATCGCGAAGATCAGGTAGAGGGTGCCGATGTCCTTGTGGTTCGTCGACATGAACCAGCGGACAAAGAAGCCCGGGGTGTCGTGATCATGGTCGTCATGCGCATGGTCGTGGCCGTGCGCGGGTGCAGTCGCTGCGATATCGGTCATCTGTCGGACCCCTTGGATTATTTCTTGGCGGCCGGGACAGCGGCGGGAGCCGCAGCCGGCGCTGCTTCGGTCGTGGTGGCAGCCGGCGTGGCCGGCGCGGGAGCGGGCGCAGCCGCAGGCGTTGCGGCAGGAGCCGGCGCCGCAGCGGCAGGCGCCGCGGCCTCGGGACCGGCCGGGTTACCGCCCTTCGAGCGGACCCACGCTTCCCACTTGTCGACCGGCAGGACTTCGACCGCGATCGGCATATAGCCGTGATCGACGCCGCACAGTTCCGAACACTGGCCGTAATAGACACCGACCTTGGTCGGGGTGAAGGTCGTTTCGTTGGCGCGGCCGGGAACCGCGTCCATCTTGGTCCAGAAGGCGGGAACCGCGAAGCTGTGGATCACGTCGGCGCCGGTGATGATCAGCTTCACCTGACGGCCGACGGGAACGACCATGCGGTTATCGACGGCGAGGTGATAGGGCTCGCCGGCGGCCTTCGCCTGATCTTCGGTCAGGATCTTCGAGACATATTCGCCAATGCCCTGATCGGGATAGGCATAGCCCCAATACCATTGATAGCCGGTGACCTTGATCGTCAGCGCGTCCTTCTTCGGCGGTTCATATTGCGCCGCAAGCAGGCGGATCGACGGCACCGCGATCACGGCGAGGATCAGCACGGGGATCGCGGTCCAGATGATTTCGATGAAGGTGTTGTGCGTCGTCTTCGACGGCACCGGGTTCGCCTTGGCGCGGTAGCGAGCGATGACCCAGAGCAGCAAGCCCAGAACAAGCAGCGTGATGACCGTAATCACCGGCAACAGGATATAGTGGTTGAACCAATAGGCCTGCTCGCCGATCGGAGTGACCTGCGGCTGGAAGTTGATGCCCGCATCGACCGGCTGGCCAACACCGGGGGTCGGCTTCATCGGGACGTAAGTCGCATCGCCCGCAGGAACGGCGGCATCCTTTGCAGCCGGCGCAGCAACCGGAGCCGCCGAGTCAGGCGCTGCCGGTGCCGGATTCGCAGCCGTCGTCGCGGCGGGTGCTTCGGCAGGAGCCGCCGCCGGCGCCTGCGCATGGCCGGCGCCCACGGCGCCGAGCGACAAAGCCGCCGCGATTACAAGGGTTTTCAAGCTCTTCATAAGGATAGTGCCGCCCGTTGCTTGTTGTTATTCTGATGCTTCATTCCCGCCTTCGCCGACCGCGGACATGCGTCGCGGCCGCCGTCCGGCGGGCTGAATCTCGCGGGCGCTATAGACCCGCTTGCCGCTTGCCTCAAGCATCTCTAACACTATTTTACGGCAGGCAAATCCCGGCCGCCCAAACCCCGCCGTCCACCATGGACGACGACAGCAACAAAAGACCGATCTCCCGATGACCGACGATGAAATCCTGGCCGAATTCCGCGCCGCCGACGCCCTGCTGCAGGGCCATTTCCTTCTCTCCTCCGGCCGCCACAGCGAATATTATCTGCAGTGCGCGCGCGTGCTGATGGACACAGAGCGCGCCGGCCGGCTCGCGAGCGCCCTCGCCGCCAAGCTGCCGCGCGACCTTCGTCAGGCGATCGACATCGTTGTTTCGCCGGCGATGGGCGGCGTCATCATCGGACATGAAATGGGCCGGGCGCTCGGCAAGCCGGCGCTCTTCGTCGAGCGTCCGACGGGAACCTTCGAACTGCGCCGCGGCTTCGCGATCGAACCGGGCGCCAAGGTGCTGATGGTCGAGGACGTCGTGACGACCGGCCTGTCGTCGCGCGAAGCGATGGACGCCGTGCGCGCCGCCGGCGGCGACGTGATCGCCGAGGCCGCGCTCGTCGACCGCTCGGCCGGCAGCAACATCGACCTCGGCGTGCCCTTCTATCCGCTCGTCGCGATCAACTTCCCGACCTATGCCGCCGACGAACTGCCGCCCGAACTCGCGGCCACCCCGGCGATCAAGCCCGGCAGCCGGAGCGTCGCAGCTTGACCGGCAACGCCCCTTCCCGCCTGCGGCTCGGCGTCAACATCGACCATGTCGCGACGATCCGCAACGCGCGCGGCGGCGAGCATCCCGACCCGGTGCGCGCCGCCGAGATCGTCGCGGCGGTCGGCGGCGACGGTATCACCGCGCATCTGCGCGAGGACCGGCGTCATATCCGCGACGACGACCTTGCCCGCATTCAGGCGGCGACCGACCTGCCGCTCAATCTCGAGATGGCGGCAACCGACGAGATGCTCGAGATCGCGCTGCGCCACATGCCGCATGCCGCGTGCATCGTCCCCGAAAAGCGCGAGGAGCGTACGACCGAAGGCGGGCTCGACGCCGCGGGACAGCACAACCACCTCGCGCCGATCGTCGGCCGCCTCAATGACGCCGGTATCCGCGTCAGCCTGTTCATCGAACCCGATCCGCGCCAGATCGAGGCGGCGATGCGACTCAAGGCACCCGTCGTCGAATTCCACACCGGCCGCTACGCCCATTGCGAGGGCGAAGAGCGCGCCGCCGAGCTGCGCCGCCTCGCCGACGCCGCCGCGCTCGCATGGAAAAACGGCATCGAACCGCACGCCGGGCACGGCCTTACCTATGACAATGTCATTCCGGTCGCCGCGATCCCCCAGCTCGCCGAACTCAACATCGGCCATTATCTGATCGGCGAAGCGATCTTCACCGGGCTCGACACCGCGGTCCGGCGGATGCGCGACCTGATGGACGAGGCGCGAGGCGCGGTGTGATCATCGGTCTCGGCTCCGACCTCTGCAATATCGAGCGCATCCAGAATTCGCTCGACCGTTTCGGCGAACGCTTCGAAAAGCGCGTCTTTACCGACGTCGAGCGCGCCAAGGCGGCGCGTCGCCCTTTCACCCGCGCGGGAACCTACGCAAAGCGCTTCGCCGCCAAGGAGGCTTTTTCGAAAGCGGTCGGCACCGGCTTCAAGCGCGGCGTGTTCATGAAAGATATCGGCGTCGTCAACGCTCCCTCGGGCGCGCCGACGCTCGCGCTGACCGGCGGCGCGGCCGAACGGCTGGCGCAAATGATCCCCGCCGGCCACACCGCGCATATCCATCTGACGCTGACCGACGACCATCCTTGGGCGCAGGCCTTCGTCATTATCGAAGCAATCAGGGACTGACCGGGTTATGGCGAAGCAGGCGAACAAGGATGACGGAAGCTGGGGCAAGCTGATCCGCGATATCGTGGTCATTCTTCTGCTCGTGCTCGGCATCCATAGCTGCGTTGCCAAGCCTTTCTATATCCCGTCCGATTCGATGATGCCGGTGCTGCGCAACGGCGACCGGCTGATCGTCAGCAAATATCCCTATGGCTGGTCCTATTCGTCGGTCAGCTTCCACCTCGCGCCCAAGATCGAAGGCCGGTTGTTCGGCAAGCTGCCCGAACGCGGCGACATCGTGGTGCTCGAGCATCCGGTGACGCGGATCGACTATATCAAGCGCGTGATCGGCCTGCCCGGCGATACGATCGAACTCAGGAACGGCGAACTCAGCATCAACGGCAAAGCGGTGAAGCGCGAAGTCCAGCCGATGCTGTCGATCCCGGCCGACGCCAACACGCCCGGCCCCGACAGCAGCCTGTTCCGTTTCATCACCCGCGGCGCCGACGGGCGAACGGTCCTCGAACTGCCGATCGTTCGCGAAACGCTGCCCGGCGGCGCGACCTTCGACACGATCGACATGGGTCCGGGTTATACGACCGATGATTATGGACCGATCACGGTGCCCGCGGACCATGTCTTCCTGATGGGCGACAACCGGGACGGCAGCGCCGACAGCCGCGTGTCGACCGACCGCAAGGGGCTGGGCGGCCCGGTCCCGTTCGACGCCATCGCCGGCCGCGCCGAAATCATCAGCTTTTCGACCGACGGCACGGCAAAATGGTTTAATCCGCTGAGCTGGTTCCAGGCGCTGCGATCGGGACGCGCGGGAACCGATCTACGGCCGGAGCGTGACGCCAAGACAAAGTAGGAGCGCGGGACATGGTTGAGCGGAAAGAGCGCGCGCAGGCCCGCGCCAAGGCGACCGCCAACGCCCCCGGCCCGACCGAGATCCGCAGCCAACTCGTTCGTAGCGAGCTTTTGAAGGCAAGCGTCTGGATCGGCCTTGCGCTGTTCGTCGGCGTCTGCGTCATCCTGATCCAGCCGATCCTGCTGATCTTTGCCGGCATCGTCATGGCGTCGATGCTCGACGGCGGCACCCGCCTGCTAGGCCGCGTCCTGCCGATCGCTCGCGGCTGGCGGTTGCTGATCGTCTGCCTGTCGCTCGTCGTCTTCCTTGTCTGGACGATGATGTTCGCGGGCTCGCAGATCGCCGATCAGGCCGCAACGCTCCAGACCGTGGTGATGGGACAGGTCGAGCGCATCGCCGCTTGGGCGAGCGAGCATGGCATGGGCAATTTGCAACTCGACACAAAGACGATCACCGACAATCTGGCCGGCACCTTCGGCCGGGTCACGGCGGCGGTCGGTACGGTGCTCGGCGCGCTGACCAGCCTCGTCATGGTCCTCGTTCTCGGCATCTTCATCGCGATCGAACCGCGACTATACGAACGCGGCGTCGCGTGGATGCTGCCGATGAAGAGCCGCGAGAATTTCTATATCACCACCGCGCGCATGGGCTTCACGCTGCGGCGGCTGATGGCGGGGCGCCTGCTCGGCATGCTGGTCGAAGGAATCGGAACCTGGCTCGCCTGTCTGATGGTCGGCATTCCGATGGCGGCGCTGATGGGCCTCCTCACCGGGCTGCTCGCCTTCATTCCCAATATCGGGGCGATCGTGTCCGGGGTGCTGCTCGTTCTCGTCGGTTTTTCGGCGGGCACCGACACCGGCCTGTGGGCGATCGCCATCTATTTCATCGTCCAGACGGTCGATGGCTATCTGATCGTGCCGATGGTCGCGAAGCAGACGGTCGACCTCGCGCCCGCCCTCGTCCTCGGCGCACAGATATTGTTCGGCGCGCTGCTCGGCATCATGGGCCTGTTCCTCGCCGACCCGATCGTCGCGATGATCAAGGTCGCGCTGGAACGCGAGGCCGAACGCAACGCCGGGGCGCTGCCCAAAACGAAAGCGGCGGCAGGCTCCTAAGCCGAGAACGTCGCCCCCGCGAAGGCGGGGGCCTCTGGCAACCTTGCGCTATGCCGACTGCGGCCCCCGCCTTCGCGGGGGCGACGGCTATTCTATTGTTGCGGCGCGCCCGGCGGAGGACCCGCCGGTGCGCCCGGACCGCCCGGACCACCCTGCTGCATCATCTGTTGCTGCTGCATCATCTGCTGCATCGCGCGGACTTCCGCTTCCGACCGGAAATCGAGCAGTTCGACGTCGAAGTGGAGCGTGCTGCCGGCGGGAATCGGTCCCGTCTCGCGGTTGCCATAGCCGAGCTGCGGCGGGATGCTGATCTTGTACTTGCCGCCCTTCTGCATCCGGGTCAGCGCGTCGGCAAAGCCCGGAACGACCTGCGCCACCTGCATCGGCGCCTGTTCGTTGGCGTCGAAAACCGTGCCGTCGTCGAGCTTGCCTTCATATTTGACGAGCACGACATCGGCCTTGGTCGGGCTGGGTCCGGTGCCCGCCTTTACCACCTCGAACCCGATGCGCGGCGTGCTGAAAACGGCGAAACCGATCGCCACCGCGACCAGCGCGGCAAGCGATACCCACAGCAGCCACAGGCCGCCCTTGCTTACCGGACGCAATGGAACCGTTGTGACGCTCATGACCGCTGATCCTTCCCCTGCCCCGGCCGGGGCGCGAATACCGCGCCCGCCTATAGGCGGAGCGGCGCCGGGCGGTCCAGAGGCAATTGCCATTCTCCCGGCCATGAAAAAGGGGCCACGGTTTCCCGCGGCCCCTTTTTTGTCCAGTCGAGCGTTGGCGCTTATTCGAAGTCGCCGCCACCGCCGGCCGGGCTGCGCGGCGGAGCCGCGGCCGTGAGGCGAAGCGCTTCGGCCGAACGGCTGATCGAGCTGATTTCATCGGGGGTATCGTCATCGTCGACGACGACCTTCTGCATCGAACCGACCAGCGTTTCCGACAGATCTTTCGGGCGCACAGTTTGTTCGGCGATCTCGCGCAGGGCGACGACGGGATTCTTGTCGCGGTCGCGGTCGATGGTCAGCTCCGAGCCACCCGAGATCTCGCGCGCGCGATGCGCCGAGAGCAGAACCAGGTCGAAACGGTTGGGAACTTTGTCGACGCAATCCTCGACGGTAACGCGGGCCATAGTAATTCCTTGATAGAGGAGAGGCCAGCCTTTGGGGGGCTGGCGGCAAGCGCTGCGCGCTAGCAGCGGCGCGGGCGAATGTCAATCAAACCGCCCGCTCGTCGCCCCCTTGCCCCCGTCGCCGCGCCCGGCCTATGAGCGACCCATGTCCGCACATCCCCTCCCCGTCGGCGACGCCAGGACGCTGACGGCCGATGTGGCCGGGCATCGGCTCGAGGTCATCGTCGACGGCGAAGCCCGGCTTGCGCGCATCCTGTCGCTGCTCGGCGGCGCGATCCGCAGCATCGATATGGTCATGTACATCTTCAAGCACGATGCCGCGGGCAGCCGGGTGCTCGACGCAATGACCGCGGCGGCGAAACGCGGAGTGCGCGTCCGCGCGGTGATCGACAGCTTCGGATCCTCGGACATCTCCGATAGCGTTTTCGGACCGTTGCGCGCCGCCGGAGGCAGCGTGACCTTCTTCTCCCGCCACTGGCGGTCGAGCTATCTGGTCCGCAACCACCAGAAGCTGCTGCTGATCGACGACCATGTCGCGGTGACCGGCGGCTTCAACATCGCCGATCCCTATCTCAGCAACCGGCGCACGCATTGCTGGTTCGACCTTGGCATCGTCGTGCGCGGACCGACTGTCGCGCGCATGGTCGAATGGTTTGCCGAAATCCATGACTACACCGTCCACAACGACGGCAAGCTGCTGATGCTGCGCCGGCTGATCCGCGAATGGCCGGTCGACGGCGGACCGGTCTCGTGGCTCGTCGGCGGCCCCACACAGCGCCTGTCGCCCTGGGCGCGGTCGGTCCGCGCCGATCTCGACGGTGCGAAGCAACTCGACATGGCGATGGCCTATTTTTCGCCCGGCCAAGGCATGCTGCGACGGCTCGGGCGGCTGGCAAAGCGCGGCCGCGCCCGCTTCGTGATGGCGGCAAAGTCCGACAATCCCGCGACGATCGGCGCCTCGCGGCTGCTGTTCGGCTATCTGTTGCGCAAAAGAGCAACAATCTGGGAATATCTCCCGTGCCGGCTGCATATGAAACTGATCATCGTGGACGACGTCGTCCATGTCGGCACCGCGAACTTCGACATGCGCAGCCTGTTCGTCAACGTCGAGGTGATGCTGCGCGTCGCCGATGCCGGATTCGCACGTCAGATGCGCGATTTCATCGCCGGGCTGGAGCCCGATTGCGACGTCATTACGCCCGAAATCCAGAAAGCGCGCGCCGGCTGGCTGACCCGGCTGCGCTGGATATTGTCGTGGTTCGTCGTCGGCGTCGCCGATTACACCGTCACGCGAAGGCTCAACTTCGGTCTCGCCGAAACGGATCCCGATACCGAGGTTTAGAGCTCAGTCTTTCCAGCCCCAGAAGAGGAAGCAGGGCGGCACATTCACCCATTCGAACGCATTGTCGATGCGGTTGAAATGCGTCGCGAGGAAATCGCGCGCGCGGGCGCGGAACTGATAGACGAGGAAAGCGCCACCGGGGCGCAGCGCGCGATGCGTCGCCGCCGCGATGGCCGGGCCGACACCGGCGGGCAGCGTCGAGAACGGGAGGCCGGAGAGGACATAATCGGCATGCGCGAAGCCGTGCGCGGCGATGATTTCCTCGACATCCGCCGCCGACCCGTGAACCGCGATGAAGCGGCTGTCACGGATATCCCCCCGCAGATAGTCGATGAAATCCTCGTTGGTGTCGATCGCGATCAGCGTCGCATCGCCCGCCATCTTTTCCAGCACCGGGCGACAAAAGGTGCCGACACCGGGGCCATATTCGACGAACAGCTTCGTATTCTTCCAGTCGACGGGCTTCAGCATGTGGCGGATCAGCGTTGGTGACGACGGCACGATCGATCCCACCATCACCGGGTGCTTGATGAACCCGCGGACGAACATGCCCCACGGCCCGAAAAAGCGCTTCAGCCTTTCGCGGATCTTGCGGATCGGCGCGACGTTCGATTGGGCCTGCGCCCGGGGATTGGTCATGATGGCTTTCGCGTTGTTGCGGCTGGCCAATTGCGTGGCAAAATCGGCGCGCGGGCGCAAGGAAAGAGTGGGGGTTGACTCTGGACAGAACGCCCTGCCGGTGTAGGGAGAGTGTCGCACGCGACGAGCCGAAGGCGGCAGGCACAGGCAGGGGAACAGGACATGGCGACCGTATCGCACTCCATCCCCGCCGACCGGATGGCGGTGCTGTTCGCGGTCATGCTGGTCGCGGCGGCGGGAAATACCGCGATGCAGTCGATCCTTCCCGCGATCGGGACGACGTTGCACATCCCCGACGTGTGGGTCAGCCTGGCCTTCAGCTGGTCGGCGCTGCTCTGGGTCCTCACCGCGCCGCACTGGGCGCGCCAGTCGGACAAGCGCGGGCGCAAGGCGCTGATGGCGCTTGGCGTCGTCGGCTTCCTTTCGTCGATGGCGCTCTGCGGCATTGTGCTCTGGGCGGGGCTGAAGGGCCTGATCGGCGCCGGCATCACCTTCATCGTCTTCGCACTGTTCCGCAGCCTTTACGGCGGGCTCGGTTCGGCCGCGCCGCCCGCGGTACAGGCCTATGTCGCCTCGCGCACCGACCCGGCGGAACGCACGCAAGCGCTGTCGCTCGTCTCCTCCTCCTTCGGCCTCGGAACGGTGATCGGACCGGCGGTCGCTCCCTATTTCATCCTGCCCGTCGTCGGCCTCGCGGGGCCGATGATCGTTTTTGCGGTCATCGGCCTGGTTGTGCTGATCCTTTTGCGCTGGCGCCTGCCGAACGACACGCCGAGGTTCGCGGCGCGCGGCGCGATTGCGCCCTACCCGCTGTCCGCCGGACCGGCCGAACCGACCAGCGAGGAAGAGAATGATCCCGACGCGCCGCCGCAGGAAGCGCTGAGCTGGCGCGATCAGCGCGTTCGCCCGTGGCTGCTCGCCGGCTTCTGGGGCGGACAGGCGCAGGCGATGATGCTCGGGGTTATCGGGTTCCTGATCCTCGACCGGCTCGATTTGCGGACTGATCCCGACACCGCCGCCAGATTGACCGGAACGGTGCTGATGGCGGGCGCCTTCGCGACCCTGCTCGCGCAATGGGGGCTGATTCCGCTGTTCAAGCTGACCCCGCGCCCGACGGTTTTGTGGGGCGCCCTGCTCGCCATCGCCGGGATATTGATGACCGGCCTCGCGCAGGACCTCCACGGCATCGTTATCGGCTTCGCGCTCGCCTCGCTCGGTTTCGGCCTCTTCCGCCCCGGTTTCACGGCAGGGTCGTCGCTCGCGGTGCCCCGCCGCGATCAGGGTGCAGTCGCGGGGATGACCGCGTCGATCAACGGCTCGGCCTATATCATCTCGCCCGCGATCGGCGTGCTGCTCTACAACTGGCACCCAATGGTCGCTTATGGCCTGATGGCGGCATTCTGCGGCTGGCTGGTGCTGTGGGGCTGGTCCGCGCTGCGGCTGGACCAGCCCAAAGCCTAGGAATTACTCCTTGTCGACTTCCTCATGCTTCCGCTCGCGGACCGGCTTGAGCATGCCCGGCGCGAAGAAGCCGATCGGATTCACGCTCATCGCCGCCTGCTTGATCTCGCCCTGGATCTTTTCATAATCCTTCTCCATCGCCTCGGTCACCGAGGCGCGGGTGTCCTTCAGCGCTTCTTCGAAGTCGGCCATCGTCACCGTGTCGCTGTCCATCGACCGCTTGAGCGCCGCGAGCCCGGCGCGGCGCGTCAGATCTTCCAGATCGGCACCGGTGAAGCGATCCGTCCTTTCGGCGAGCGCCGCCAGATCGACATCGCCCGCCAGCGGCATCTTGCCCGTCTGGATTTCGAGGATGCGCTGGCGCCCCTCGGCATTGGGCACCGACACATAGATGAGCTCGTCGAGCCGGCCCGGCCGCAGCAGTGCCGGATCGATCAGGTTCGGGCGGTTGGTCGCGCCGATAACGACGACCGACTGCATCTCCTCGATCCCGTCCATCTCGGCGAGGATCGTGTTGACGACACGCTCGGTCACCTGCGGTTCGCCCGACGTCCCACCGCCCCGGGCGGGAACGAGGCTGTCGAGTTCGTCGATGAAGATGATCGTCGGCGCCACCGCGCGGGCGCGGGCGAACAGCCGCGCAATCTGCTGCTCACTCTCGCCATACCATTTCGACAGCAGGTCCGACGATTTGATCGAGATGAAATTGGCATCGGATTCGCGCGCCGCCGCCTTCGCGAGCAGGGTCTTGCCGGTTCCCGGCGGGCCATAGAGCAGGAAGCCCTTGGCCGGACGGATGCCGAGGCGGCGGAACGCCTCGGGGTTCTTCAGCGGCAGTTCGATACCTTCGATCAACTTGTCGCGCGCCGCGTCGAGCCCGCCGATGTCGCTCCACCGCGTCTTCGGCGCCTGCACCATCACCTCGCGCATCGCCGACGGCTGCACGCGCTTCAGCGCATTGTTGAAGTCCTCGCGCGTTACCCGCAGTTCGTCGAGCACCTCGGGCGGGATCGTCCCTTCCTCGAGGTTCAGCTTCGGCATGATCCGCCGCACCGCTTCGATCGCCGCCTCGCGCGTCAGCGCCGCCATGTCGGCGCCGACGAAGCCGAACGTCGTCCGGGCAAGTTCGTCGAGGTCGACATTCTCGCCGAGCGGCATACCGCGGGTATGGATGCCCAGGATTTCGCGCCGTCCCTTTTCGTCGGGAACGCCGATCACGATTTCGCGGTCGAAGCGGCCGGGCCGCCGCAGCGCCTCGTCGATCGCGTCGGGACGGTTGGTCGCCGCGATGACGACCAGATTGGTGCGCGGTTCGAGCCCGTCCATCAGCGTCAGCAATTGCGCGACGAGCCGCTTTTCGGCCTCGCCCTGCACCTGCCCGCGCTTCGGCGCGATCGAATCGATCTCGTCGATGAACAGGATCGATGGCGCCGACTTGGCCGCCTGTTCGAAGATATCGCGCAGCCGCTTTTCGGATTCGCCATAGGCGGACCCCATGATCTCGGGTCCGTTGATCAGGAAGAATTGCGCCTCGCTTTCATTCGCGACGGCGCGCGCCAGCCGCGTCTTGCCCGTTCCCGGCGGGCCGTGCAGCAGCACCCCGCGCGGCGGATCGACGCCGAGGCGGCGGAACAGCTCGGGGTAGCGGAGCGGCAGTTCGACCATCTCGCGAAGCTGGTCGATCGTCTCGCCCAAGCCGCCCAGATCGTCATAGGTGACGTCGGTGCGGCGCGAATCCTGCGGCTCCTGAAATTCGGGAAGCAGCTCGACCTCGGTATTTTCATCGATGAAAACGACACCCTTGGGGCTCGCCGACACGACGAGCAGGCGCACTTCGGCGAGGGCATAGGCCGGCGCGTTGAGCATCTGGCGGAGCTGCGGCGGCATATCGCCCGCCGACACCCGCTGCTGCCCCGCGGTCGCGACGGTATCCCCCGCGACCAGCGGCCGCCCGAAGAAGCTGCGCTTCAGCGCGTTCGCCGACCCCTGGAGGCGGAGATTTTCCTGCGCCGGCGCAAACACGACCCGCGTCGCGGGGCGCGTCTCGACCCGGCTCAGCGTCACCATGTCGCCGGCACCCGCACCGGCATTGGCGCGTTGCAGGCCGTCGAGGCGGACGACTTCGAGCCCCTCGTCCTCGGCATAGGGCGCCATCACGCGCGAGGCAGTTTCGCGCTTGCCGTTGATCCCGATAATATCGCCTTCGGTCACCCCGAGTTCGGCCATCGCGGCGCGCGAAATCCGCGCGACCCCGCCGCCGCTTTCCTCGGCGCGCGCATTGGCGACCTGCAGCTTGACTTGCTTTTCTTTTACCGGTGCATCCGCCAACGCGTTTCTCCCTCAAAAAGGTCAGAACGGCAAAGATAGGATGGTCGTTCCCGATTTGCGACCCCCCGGCGAAGCGATCGGCGCGAAAGCAAATTATACTGCACCGCACAATAATTCTGGCGTGACTTCGCACGCCATGGCATCATTGTGCCCGGCACGAACATGGCACGTCTTCCTCCCCTCAGCAGCATGGAGGCCTTTCTCGAGGTCGCCCGCCACGGCACGGTAAAGGCCGCGGCAACCGAGCTCGGACTGTCGATGCCGGCGCTGTCGCGGCGTATCCAGACGCTCGAACATGCGGTCGGCCGGCCATTGTTCAACCGCCACCATCACGGGCTCAGCCTGACCGAGGCGGGTCGCGAGTTGCAGGATCATCTGGCACCGATTCTCGACGAACTGCGTGGCGCGATCAGCCGTGCCGGCAGCCCGGATGCCTCGCTCCGACTTCACCTCAACGTTCTGCCGCTCTTTGCGCAGCAGCGCCTCTTCCCGCGCCTGCCCGAACTGCGCCGTGAGCACCCCGAACTGCATATCGATATCGAGACGATGTCGCATGGTGAGGCACGGCTGGGTGACGGCATCGATGCCGCAATAGCCCTGGCGCGGGCGATCGACCCGGCACTTTATGCGGCGCGGCTCGATCAGGACAAGGTGTTCCCGATCGCCTCACGCACGCTGACCGACGGCGACCGCCCGCTCACCGTCCCCGAACAATTGCAGCGCTCGACGATCCTGCTCCACCGCGAAATGCCCGAGACGTTCAGCGAGTGGAAACAGGCGATCGGCATGCCCTATCTCGAACCGGCGGGGACCGATTTCTTCGATTCGGGACCGTTGATGCTCGAAGCGGCGGCGCAGGGCATCGGGGTCGCCTTCATGCACGGCCATCATTTCGACGATGCGCAGGATCCGCGGCTCGTCCGGCTGTTCGATTTCGACGTCGACAGCCCGTACAGCTACTGGTTCGTCTGCCGCCCGCGCGCGCTGCGCCAGCCGGCGGTCAAGCTGTTCCACGACTGGTTGCTGGCGGCGAAAATCTGATTTTTCCGAAGACGAAAGCGGCACCGGCCCGCTCCCCCTCCCGGCCTCCCCGACGATAGTAGCCTATGGGAGGCCGGGAGGGGGAGCGGGCCGGTGCCGAATTGCGTATCAAAGCCGGAAAATGGTGCTGCTGGAGAGGATTGAACTCTCGACCTCACCCTTACCAAGGGTGCGCTCTACCACTGAGCTACAGCAGCAGCCTGATGCCGCAGAGCACGTCGGTGCCGGGCAGGCGCGGCCTATGGCGGGGCGCCCTTCGCCTGTCAAGGTGCGAAGGCTTGACGCTGCGCCGATTTCGCGGGCAAGGATCGCGCCGTGAGCAAGCCGCCCTCCCCCGCCGATCTCGAACGCGAACGCCGCCTCGCGGAGGCGCTGCGCGCCAACCTGCGCAAGCGCAAGGCGCAGGCGCGCGAGGCGAAGCCGGAAACCCCGCCGGAAAACTGAGCCGTACCGCGCGGCCTTGCGCTCGCTTTCGGCCGATGCCACACCCGGCCGAGGGCCGCAGTCGCCGGCCGGGAGGGGGACCCGATATGATAATGTTGCCGATCAGCCTGACCATCGCCGCGGGCGCGGCGCTGCTCAACCTCTGGCTTACTGTCCGCGTCGGGCGGGTGCGAAAGCAAGAGAAGATTTTCGTAGGCGACGGCGGCAACGAGGCGGTGATCCGCCGCATGCGCGCGCACAGCAATTTCGTCGAAAACACCGCTTTCGTGCTGATCCTGCTCGCGCTGATCGAACTCGGTATCGGCTCGTCGCTGTGGCTGTGGGGCGCAGGCGCGCTCTACCTCGTCGGGCGCATTCTCCACGCCCTCGGCATGGACGGCATGCGGTGGGGCCGGATGGCGGGGACGATCATCACGATCCTGACCCAGCTCGGGCTCGCGATCACTGCGCTCGTCGCGGTGTACCTGACGCCGGTCAGCTTTACGTCGACCGAGATCGTCGAAACCGAAGCGGTCACACCTCGATAGGCGGGATTACCCGCCCATCGCCATATCGCTGACATAGGGGTTCGTCCGCCGCTCGTGCGCGAAATTGCTGTGCGGGCCGTGACCGGGCAGGAAGGTCGTGTCGCCGCCGAGCGGCCACAGCTTCTGCGTGATCGAATCGAGCAGTTGCTGGTGATTGCCGCGCGGAAAGTCGGTGCGGCCGATCGATCCCTGGAACAGCACGTCGCCGACTAGCGCCAGCTTCGACGGCGCATGATGGAAGACGACATGACCGGGCGTGTGTCCCGGACAGTGGATGACGTCGATGACCAGATTGCCCACGGTCACCGTGTCGCCGTCGACGAGCCAGCGGTCGGGCTCGAAAATCTCGCCGGTCATGCCGAAGCGCGCGCCGTCCTCGCCCAACCGCTCGATCCAGAAACGATCGTCCTCGTGCGGCCCCTCGATTGGCACGCCCAGCTCTTTCGCCAGCACACCGGCCTGACCGCAATGGTCCATATGACCATGGGTGACGAGGATCTTTTCGACCTCCACCCCGGTCTGTCGCACCGCTTCGCGGAGCTTTTCGAGATCGCCGCCCGGATCGATGAAGGCCGCCTTGTTCGTCTCGGTGCACCACATCAGGGTGCAATTCTGTTCGAAGGCGGTGACCGGCACGATCGCGGCGCGCATCGGGGGATTCGGGGAGGGATTGGGAGCGTTCATGGCGGCCGATGTGGGGAAAGCCGGCCAAAATGGCAAGCCTGTCAGGTCTCCAGCGTGGTCGTCGGCCGCGATGCCACCACCGAGCTGCCGATCGCCGAAACGATGATGCAGCCAATCGCGAGCCACTGGACCGGCGTCAATACCTCATCGAGAATCACATAGCCCGCCAGCGCCCCGACCGCCGGGGAAGCGCCCAGCAGCATGCCGAACACATGCGCCGGCAAGCGGCGCATCGCTTCGATCTCCAGCGAATAGGGGATCGCGCTCGACAGGAGTGCAATGCCGGCACCGATCAGCAGGACGGCGGGCGAGAATAATATCGTCCCCGTCGTGCCCAGCCCGATCGGCAGGGTCAGCACGGCCGCAACGAGCATGCCCCACGGCGCCGCGTTGCTCCCGAGCGTGCCCGCCACCCGCTTGCCGAAGATGATGTAGAGCGCCCAGCAGGCGGCGGCGGCGAACGCAAAGGCGATTCCGACAGGATCGAGCCTGTCGTCATGCCCGAGCGGCAAAAGCAGAATCAGGCCGAGAACGGCCAGCGCGAGCCACAGGAAATCGCGGGGACGGCGCGACGCCAGCAGCACCACTGCCAGCGGACCCATCACCTCGATCCCCGTCGCAATCCCGATCGGAATGCGGGCCAGCGCCTGATAATAGGTCAGGTTCATGGTGCCCAGCATCGCGCCATAGATCAGCAGCGCCGGGATGGCGGAGCGGGTCACGGGTCGGCGCCACGGGCGATACAGGGCAAAGAGCATCGCCGCCGCCAGCGCGGTCCGAAGCGATGTCACGCCATAGGCGCCGAGCATCGGAAACAACTGCTTGGCGAAACCCGCGCCGAGGTTCATCGATATCTGGGACGCCAGCGCCGCGCAGATGCCGATCGCGGCGGCGTGCTGGCCCGAGGTGGATCGCATGTCTATCATGGCGGCGGGAAATAATCTCGTTTAAGCGGGTTGTGCGCGCAAATTCGGGCGCAGAAATGCAACAATCGCTCAGGACGGTGCCGATGCGCGTATCATCCCCTCATGCCAACCGGTCGCTCGACGATTTCGACCGGGCGATTCTCCGGATCATCCAGTCCGACAACAAGACACCCCAGCGCCGGATCGCCGACGCGGTCAACCTGTCGGCCGCGGCCGTACAGCGCCGGATCGCCGCAATGGAGGCTGCGGGCGTCATCGAAGCCAATGTGGCCGTCATTGCGCCCGAGGCCCTGTCGCTGGCGATCACCGCCATCGTCGAAGTGCATCTGCTCGACGAGCGCGCAGCGACGGTCGATGCGGCCAAGACGCTCTTTGCCGCCGAACCCACGGTGCAGCAGGCCTATTACGCCACCGGCGGCGTCAGCTTCGTCCTGATCATCGTCTGCCGCGACATGCGCGAATATGAAGCCCTGACGCGGCGGCTGTTTTCCGAAAGCGACCTTGTCGACCATTTTCGCACCCTGATCGCGCTCGATCGGGTCAAGGCCGGAAGCACCCTTGTGATTTCATAGCCGCGTCCCGCGCGGCCCGGCGGCCTCACCGCAGCGTCATCGTGTCGCCTTCGACATTCACTGCGGCGAGCCTTGCCAAATAGCTTTGCCCGAGCAGCGAAACGCCCATGTCGGCGTCGACCACCGCCGCCTGCACCCGCCGCACCTCGATCCCGTCGATGTCGACGCTGTCGAGCATGACCGTGCGCATCGGAACGTCGCCGCCCGCGGTGCGCGCGGTGCCCGAAACGGGCAGGCTGTCGACATCGATGCCGATCGCCTCTGCGTCGGGCCGGGTCAGCGCAATGATCGATGCCCCGCTGTCGACCATCATTTTGATATCGACGCCGTCGATTTCGGCGGTGGCGTAAAAATGCGAATCGCCGGACCGGTTGATGCGTACCCCGCCCGACGAGGCGCGGGCCTGTGCGGTCGTATAAGCGCTTCGGTCCTTGCCGCGCTGGGTCGTCCAGTTTTCATTGTCGTCGCCGCCGCGATCGACAACCGGCCCGGTAGCGGCCAGATTCGTCGAACGGCCGGCGATGCCCGCCATGCCGACCGATACGGCCGCGATGACCGCGGCCAAACCAAGAAAGCGCCCCAACATGCGGCGCTTGTCGCAGACTATCGTTGGTTATTGGTTAAGTGCGGCGCACGCTCGCCCATATTCAACCGCGCTCGACGAAGGCCCGCCAGTTCGCGATGCCGCCGCGCAGCGAATAGGCGATGCGCGCGCAGGCATAGGGACGACCCGCCGCATTGTCGGCCTCCGCGGCAGTGCGCGGCCAAGCCGCGTCGTTGCCCTGCCCTGCCGACCAGCAGACCAGCGCTTCCGCCTCGGGCCGCGCCGCGATTTCGGCGCGGTCGGCGGGGCTGTAGGATGCCGGAATATTCCAGCCGAGAATCCGGCGTTCGATCGGCCCCCGGGCCGTGAGCAGCGGCGCAAAGGCCGCGCATTCATCGGCGAGCAGCGTCGCGACCGCCGCGCGCTCCCGCTCGCCGAGCCAGCGCCCGCCGAGCAAGGGCTGCCAGCGGGCCGGCTGGCCCGACCGCAGCGCCGCCAGCAGTTCGTCGGCCGCCGCCTCGAAACGCGCGCGCCAAGGTGAGTCGGCCGCAAGCGGCGCCAGCAGCGATGGCACCGCAGTCATTTCGGCCTCGATCGGCACGAGTGGTGCGGCATCGTCGGCCAATGCAGGTTCGGCTGTGCAATCACCAGCCGCGAGGGCCGGGGTCGCGGCGAAAACGGCGACAAGCGCCGACGGGATCAGAAGCGCGCGCATGGACGATATATTAGCAGCGATCGCTGCACCTGTCATGAACCGGCAGCCAACCCCTCACGCATCCAGAACGGCGCCGTGGAAGGATCGATATTCTCGACGCGGCGATGCTCGACCGACAGGCCGAGTTCGGGATAAGCGACAATTTGCCGCTTTTCGTCGGCCTCGCCGATCGGCACCACGACGAGCCGCCGGTTCACCTTCTGCCGCCAGTTCATCCGCGCGGTATTTTCCTGTCCGACATAGCAGCCCTTGGTAAAGCTGACCCCGTTCAGTTCGGCGGCATTGCATTCGAGCCATAAGGTCGCACCGTCGCCGAGTTCGCGGCGCCCTTCGGTCACGCCGAGCGACAGGCGATGCGCCTGCCAGACGGCATCGGCGCCCTCGCCTTCGCCGGCGGGGGCCAGCCAGCGCTGGCCGAGTTCGGCAAGCCGCGGATCGACGACGCCGAGGTCGCCTGCCGGAGCCCAATGCACCGCAAGACCGGGCTCGACCGCAATCGTGATCGGGCGGCGCAAGCGATAGAGGGTCAGCCGCTTCGCCAGCGCATCGGCGGCGTCGCGTTCGCAATCGACCAGCACATCGTCGCCATCGCCCCACAGCAGGAAATCGAACAGCACCTTGCCCTGCGCGGTCAGCAGCCCCGCCCACACCGGCAGGTTGCCCGACGTATCGTTGGTGACGAGCCCTTGCAGGAAGCCGCGGACGTCCTCCCCCGACAGACGGATCAGGGCGCGGTCGTTGAGGGTGGTATTGGCCATGGCGATAATCTAGGGACGCCCCAGCCAAAACCAACCCCAAGTTGACGAGCCCGCTCATGACCGACCGCCTGACCATCCGCCGTCCCGACGACTGGCACGTCCATCTGCGCGACGGCGCGATGCTGGAACATGTCGCGCCCTACACCGCGCGCCAGTTCGCGCGGGCGATCATCATGCCGAACCTGTCGCCGCCGGTGACGACCGCAGAGGAAGGCCGGGCGTATCGCGACCGGATCAACGCCGCCGTTCCCGCCGGGCTCGACTTCACGCCGCTGATCGTCGCCTATCTCACCGATCACAGCGACCCCGACGAAATGGCGCGCGGCCATGCCGAGGGTGTTTTCACCGCCGCAAAACTCTACCCCGCGCATGCGACCACGGGCAGCGCCCACGGCGTTACCGATATCGCGAACATCATGCCCGTGCTCGAGCGCATGCAGGATATCGGCATGCCGCTGCTGATCCACGGCGAGGTTACCGACCATGACGTCGATATCTTCGACCGCGAGGCGGTGTTCATCGAACACACGCTCGTACCGCTCGTGAAACGGCTTCCGGCGCTCAAGATCGTCTTCGAGCATATCACGACCGCCGAAGCCGCTGCGTTCGTTGCCGATGCCCCGGCGAATGTCGCCGCAACGGTGACGCCGCAGCATCTGCACATCAATCGCAACGCGATGCTTGTCGGCGGCATCCGCCCGCACGCCTATTGCCTGCCCGTCGCCAAGCGCGAGCATCATCGCCTCGCGGTGCGCAAGGCCGCGACCTCGGGCTCGCCGAAATTCTTCCTCGGCACCGACAGCGCGCCGCATGCGGTGCACACCAAGGAAGCTTCCTGCGGCTGCGCCGGAATTTTCAACGCCCCCTATGCGCTCGAAAGCTATGTCACCGCCTTCGACGAGGACGGCGCGCTCGATCATTTCGAAGGCTTCGCGAGCGAGCACGGCCCACGCTTTTACGGCCTGCCGCTCAACGAGGGTACCGTGACGCTCGAACGGGGCGAAACCGTCGTCCCCGATCGCATCGGCGAGGTCGTTCCATTCCATGCCGGCGAGACGCTGGGCTGGCGTCTCGCCGGCTGATCAGGCGATCTCGATCATCCGTTCGGCGCGCATCTTGCGCCACATGTCGAAACTGAACACCGCGATGCTGATCCAGATCAGCAGGAAGCAGGCCAGTTGCGCCGGCTTCAGCGGCTCGTGGAATATGAAGAGGCTGAGCACGAACTGGATCGTGGGCGCGAGAAACTGGACGAAGCCGAGCGCGGCATAGCTCATCCGGCGCGCGGCGGTCGCAAAGAGCAGCAACGGCACCGCGGTTACCACCCCGCCCGCAACCAGCAGCCAGCTAATTCCGCTATCGGCGCCAAACCCGCGGCCGTCGCCGGCCCCGACATAATAAACCGCGACCGCCAGCGAAACGGGCAGCAACACCGTCGTTTCGATCGCGAGGCCGGGCAGCGAACCGACCGGCACGACCTTGCGGATCAGGCCGTACAGGCTGAAGCTGAACGCCAGCGTCAGGCTGATCCACAGCGTATCGAGCGCCCCCCCGAGCAGGATCGCGACGCCGACCGCGGCGATCGCCACCGCGACCATCTGCAACCGCGAAAGCCGCTCGCCGAGGAAAAGCATCCCCACCATCACATTGACCAGCGGGTTGAGATAATAGCCAAGGCTGGCGGCGAGCACATGGCCGCTGAAGATCGAGTGGATATAGACCAGCCAGTTGATCGCGATCAGCACCGCACTCGCGAGCAGCATCCGCAGCACGCGCCAGTCCTTCAGCGCGACAAGATAATCGCCAATCTGCCGACGGAACGCCATGACCAGAAAACAGAAGGGCAGCGACCAGACGATCCGCTGCGCGAGCACCTCCAGCGGCGGCACGCTTTCCAGCAGTTTGAAGAACAGCGGGACGAAACCCCAGAACCCGTAGGCCGCGAGGGCATAGGGCAAGCCGCCCTGATTGCTCCCCGCCGGGGCGGTTTGCGATGCCATGACGAAAAGCCTTTCGGCGAGAAATCAGATGATGCCGCCGCCCAGCATCAGGCGAATGACGCCGATCACGATGACGACGATGTTGAGATTGCGCCCGCTCGTCTTGTCCGACATCGCGCCAAGCGCGAGACCGACAACCGCAAACGGGATGATCACCCAGTTCGCCCAGCCGAGCAGCGGAATGAAGGCGAAAACGGCCAGAACCAGCGCGATAACGCCAATGACGAGCGATCCGATATTGAGCATGGCCGATATGTCGCATGACCTTTGAAGCCCCGCAAGACCTTTCGGTTCATCGACAACGGAACTCGGTTCGTCTTGTTGCCTTGGGTTCATGCAACGGGAATTGGACCCCGGTCGTTTCCCCTTCGAAGCGCCCGATGCCCTCTTGCAAGAGCGGGCGAGGCGCCGAACCAGGAAAGGACATAAGAATGCGTAATTTCACCAAGGCCCTGTTCGGCACGATCGCCGCGGCCGGTGTCATGGCTTCGGCCCCCGCTTCTGCCGGCGTTTCGACCGCTGTGCAGGCTCCCGGCTACCACGCCAGCGAACAGACGAGCGATTTCTACAAGAAGCGCCGTCATCGTGACCGCGACTATTATGCCCGCAACGACCAGCGCGTGAATTCGAACACCCGCGTCTGGCGCGGCAGCGACGGACGTTATCGCTGCAAGAAGGACAATGGCACGACGGGTCTCCTGATCGGCGGCGCAGTCGGTGGCCTCGCCGGGCACGAGATTGCGGGCAACGGCGACAAGCTGCTCGGTACGGTGCTCGGTGCCGCAGGTGGCGCGCTGCTCGGCCGTGAGATCGACAAGGACAAATATCGCTGCCGCTAAGCGATAGCGTTACCGTTACGGGTGTGGGTCCGAGACCCCTCCGCCCGCACACGTGATGGCGAGGACGCCGGCCGGGAGGTCGGCGTCCTCAACATCGTGTGTGCGGGCCGCCGTGCGTCGGGGGCTTGCCCCTCCCGCGCTCTTCCCGCAGAAGCATCGGCCAACGCTGCGGAGAGATATCATGCTGAACGGCCCCCTGCTCGTCACCGAGCGCTTGATCCTCCGTCCGCCCGCAACCGAGGATTTCGACGGCTTCGCGGAAATGTGCACCGAAGCCGATACCATGCAGTTCATCGGCGGCAGCTGCGAGCGATCGCAGGCGTGGCGCATGTGGTGCACGCTCGCGGGGGCATGGCACATTCGCGGGTTTTCGATGTTTTCGGTGATCGAACGCGACACCGGCGAATGGGTCGGACGGCTCGGCCCCTGGGAACCCGACGGTTGGCCGGCGCCCGAGGTCGGCTATGGCGTGCGTGCGAAATTCGCCGGCAAGGGCTATGCCTTCGAAGGCTGTGTCGCCGCATGCGACTTCGCGGTCGAATTTTTGAAATGGCCCGAGCTGATGCACAGCATCGACCCGGCCAATACGCGCTCGCAAGCCCTCGCAAAGCGGCTGGGTGCGACGAACAGCGGCCCGACCCGCCTTCCCGCACCGTTTCAGGATGCGCCGGTCGATGCATGGACGCAGAGCGCCGATGCGTGGCGGGTCAAGCGCAAGGAATTCCGGCTGTGATCGACCGTCACGTCGATCCCGAGCGCGCGCAGTTCGACGCCTTCAAGGCGTTGCCGCGCGATACGGTGATCCACATGCTCAACCTCGTCCGCTTCCGGGACAAGGCCGCTTACCCTGCAGGTCACCCGCTCGCCGGGCACGACCTGACCGGCGCCGATGCCTATGCGAACTACGGCCGCGACAGCGGTCCGGTCTTCCAGCGTGTCGGCGGCCGCATCGTCTGGCGCGCTACGATGGAGGCGATGCTGATCGGGCCCGACGCCGAGCGTTGGGATGCGATCTTCGTCGCCGAATATCCGAACAGCGGCGCGTTCATGGCGATGGTGACCGACCCCGTATATCGCGAAGCGGTCGTCCACCGGCAGGCCGCGGTCGCGACCTCGCGCCTCATCCGTACCGCGCCGGGGCTGAATCCGTCCCGGTCCGAGACAGTTTTCGGCTAACAAAGTCTTACCCGTTAACGCATTTTCTTCGCACCTTTTTAACCAGGATCGGGCATTCCGGAGAAGATGTTAAGGGAGTGTTAGCGATGATCATGCGCGGAAAATGGCTGGTTGCGGGTTTGCTGGTGGCCACCGCTCCGTTGGCCGGCTGCCGGGACAATCCCAATGCCAAGGCCGAACTGTCGCCGCTCGACGACGGCCTGACCAATGCCGACCCGACGATCAAGGGCTCGCTCGAAGACAAGATCATGGTCGACCCGAAGCTGGCCGGCCAGTCGAACCAGAATGCCGTGGGCCCGGGCAACAAGCCTGTCGACGGCGGCGTCCCGGGCGTTGCCGGCGCCAAGGCCGCCAGTGCCGCCGAAGCCGCAGCGGCGCAGGCAGCCGGCAAGCTGCTCCCCGCGCCCAAGGCGCTGCCCTATGAAGCCGATTGCAAGGGCGATTGCGCCACCGCCGCGAAGCGCCCGGTCACGATCGGGGCGCTCGCACGCGAACAGGCAAAGGGTAGCTGCGATGCCAAGCTGACCTATGGCAATGCTTGGGCCGACCGCCTGCCTCCCGCCTTCCGCCTCTATCCGCGCGCGACCTTGCGCGAGGCAGCGGGCGTCGCCGGCGGCAAGTGCAACATCCGCGTCGTCAATTTCCAGACCGCGGCGTCGATGCGGGCGGTGCTCGACTATTATCACACCATGGCGGTCCGCGCCGGCTACACCAGCGACCACCGCGTCAATGGCGACGAGCATGTGCTCGGCGGCACGAAGGGCGAACTGGCCTATGTCCTCTTCATGCGCCGCGACGGCGGCATGACCGACGTCGATCTGGTCGCTTCCGGCGGCAAATAAGCCCGCGCTGATCGCGTAACAAAAAAGGCCCCGGTTTCCCGGGGCCTTTTCTTTGCGGACGAACGTGCCGTCAGATCTTGTCGCCGAGCGCGCCCTGGACCTTGCCCTTCAGATTCTGGGCTTCGCCCTTGCGCTCCTGCGCCTCGCCTTCGGCGCGCAGACGCTCGTTATCGGTCGCCTTGCCCGCCGCCTGCTTCACATTGCCGGCAGCCTCGTTCGCAAGGCCTTTCGCTTTTTCGGTGAGTTCACCCATCGGGATTCTCCTTTGTCGCAGAGGCGGGAGGGGCTCGCCTCTTGCAGGAGAAACGGACGGACGGGGTGCATGTTCCGCGGCGCAAGACAAGGCGTTGCAAAGCAACGCCAAATGCGCTGCGTGATTGAAGAACGCCCCCTATCCTCGCCTTCGTCATCCCGGACTTGATCCGGGATCCAGGCAACAGCCGTGGTTATGGATCCCGGATCAAGTCCGGGATGACGAAAAAGGAGATGTCTGAAATCACCGCAGTCGAATCCATCCCGCAAGATCAAATGAAAAGGGCGCCGCGGTTTCCCACAGCGCCCTTTTCACGAACTGGATCCCGAACGGATCGACGGGCTTACTTGATCCCGTCGCGCTCCATCCGCTTGCGCTCCATCTTGCGGGCGCGGCGGACGGCAGCGGCGCGTTCGCGCGCACGCTTTTCGCTCGGCTTCTCGTAATGACGGCGCAGCTTCATTTCGCGATACACGCCCTCACGCTGCAGCTTCTTCTTGAGCGCGCGAAGGGCCTGGTCGACATTATTGTCGCGAACGATGATCTGCATACGCCGTGTCGTCTCCTGTTCGTCAAAACGATTCCGGTACCGGAGAGCCGGTTTGCCGTAAATCGCCGATATTCGGGCAATAAAAAGAGCGCCGCGAAAGCGCGACGTTCCAATGAAAGGCCAACTAAAAGGATTCGCGCCGAAATGCAAGCCCCCACGCGGCGAACCGCGCCTCACCCGCCACGGGACAGCGCGGCCCTCGCCGGGATTGGCCTGCCCGCTGCCTTGTGGCATAGGTAGCAGGACGAAACCAATCACAGTAAGGGACAGGCCATGGCGACGCAGCTCAAGCGCAACAGCAAATATAGCGAAGCCGAATGGACGGCGCGGCAGGAACTGGCCGCTTGCTATCGCATCTTCGCGATGATGGGCTGGGACGAGATGATCTTCAACCACATCACGGTGAAGCTGGAGGACCAGGAAGGCGCGTTCCTGATCAACCCCTATGGCATGCATTTCAGCGAAGTGACTGCCTCCAGCCTGATCAAGATCGACATCGACGGCAACAAGCTGGACGAGGACAATCCCTGGCACGTCAACAAGGCGGGCTTCGTCCAGCACAGCCTGTTCCACCGCGTCCTCCCCGACGCGCATGCGATCATCCACACCCACACGACCGCGACGATGGCAGTGTGCGGGCTCGAAGGCGGGTTGCAGCCGACGAACTTTTATGCCTGCAATTTCATGGGCCAGCTCGCCTATCATGATTTCGAGGGCGTGACGGTGCGCGAGGAAGAGGGCGAGCGGCTGGTCGAGCATCTCGGCAACAAGCGCATCCTGATGCTGCGCAACCACGGCCCCGTCGTGATGGGCAAGTCGCTGTCGGACGCCTTCATCAAATATTGGGCGCTCCAGCGCGCCTGCGAAATCCAGCTCGCGACGATGAGCATGGGCAAGCCGATCCTCGTCGACGAGGAGGTCATCAAGGTTCACCAGCGCGACCTTTATATGGCCGCCATCCCCGGCCAGTCGGGCAAGGCCGAATTCGACGCGATGGTGCGCAAGGTCGACAAGATCGACACAAGCTGGCGTGACTAATCCGGCGGCTGCGCTAACAGGGAACGCATGACGCGATTCTCGGTCAACGACCGCCCGGTCGAATATCGCATGGACCCCGAAACGCCCCTGCTGTGGGCGCTGCGCGACGCGTCGAACCTGACGGGGACCAAATATGGCTGCGGCACCGGCGAATGCGGCGCGTGCACGGTCGACATCGACGGCGAGGCGATTCGCAGTTGCCTCGTCACGATTGCTGAATGCGAGGGCCGCTTCGTCACGACGATCGAAGCGCTGTCGCGCGACCGCAGCCATCCGGTGCAGCAGGCCTGGGTCGCCGAACAGGTGCCGCAATGCGGTTTCTGCCAGTCGGGAATGATCATGGCGGCCGCGGCATTGCTCCGCACCAACAGCAATCCGACCGACGCCGAAATCGATGCCGCGATCACCAATATCTGCCGCTGCGGCACCTATCCGCGGATTCGCGGTGCGATCCGCCTTGCCGGACGGGTCCTGCGCGGTGAGGAGCGTATCGCCGCCGCCCCGCCGCCCGGCATCCGCCCCGAGGATGCGGCCCGCGCCGTTCCCGCCATGCGCAAGCCGCCGGGAAGCTGAACCTAAGGCAACACCCCGGTTCAGCGGCCGATCATCTTGCCTTCGGTAACTTTCTCTTCATCTTCCCGGCTGGTGCCTCCAGCGTGCGGGACATGAATTGGAGTATGGCGAGATGAAGAAGATGTTCGGAGGGTTGCTGATCGCTGCGACGGTCCTCACCCCCATCGCTCCCGCCGCGGCACAGGCCTCCGGCGAGCGAATGCAGATCGCGCAGAATGATCGCGGCAATCGCGGCGACCGTGGTCCACGCGGCCCAGAGGTCCGGCGCGGTGGCGGCGGTGAAGGGCGCGCTCAGCGGCAGGCACCGCGTTCGCAGCCGCAACGCGAGCAGGTGCAGCGTCAGCAGGTCCAGCGCCAGCAACGCGGCGATGCGCGGGCCGACCGCGGCAATCGCTGGAACGGCCAGCAACAGCAACAGCGCCAGTGGCAACAGCGCGGTAACGATCAGCGAGTGCGTCAGCAGCAGGTGCAACGTCAGCAGGCACAGCGCCAGCAGCAGATTCGCCAACAGCAGATCCGGGGCCAGCGCGACACCTATGATCGCAACCGCGACGGCCGCGTCGACCGCCAGTGGGACCGCGACCGTAACGGTCGGGTCGACCGCCAGTGGGATCGCAACCGCAACGGGCAGGTAGACCGTCGTTACGACCGCAATCGCAACGGCGACCTCGATCGCCGCTGGGATCGCAACGACAACAACCGTGTCGACCGCCGCTATCGCGACGGCCGCAACGATCGCTGGGACCGCAACAACAGCCGCTGGAACCGCGACTGGCGCAGCGACCGCCGCTACGACTGGCGGAACTATCGCGACCGGAACCGCAGCTATTACCGGATGCCGCGCTATTACAATCCGTACCGCGGACGCGGCTATACGCGGTTCAGCATCGGCTTCACGCTGGGTTCGCTGTTCTATGGCTCGCGCTACTGGATCAACGACCCGGGCTACTACCGCCTGCCGCCGGCCTACGGCGGGTATCGCTGGGTGCGCTATTATGACGACGCGCTTCTGGTCGATACCTATTCGGGCGAAGTGGTCGACGTGATTCACGACTTCTTCTGGTAATATTCCTTTCGGTTATCAGATGAATAAACTGAAGGGGCCGGTTCGCCGGCCCCTCTTTTTATGGGCTTGCCCTCCCCTGCCCGACGCGCCACGGTCGCGCCACGAAACAGGGGAGCGAATATGCGAAAATCGGGATTGGCAACTGCCACGGCAGTCGCGCTGGCGCTTTGGGGTGCCACCTCGGCGGAGGCACGCACCACAGTCATCTATGCCGGGCACGTGATCACCGATGCCGACAAGCCGGTGCAGGGACCCGCGACCGTTACCGTCACCGACGACCGCATCACGTCGATCACGGCCGGGCGTGCAGAACCGCCGGCGGGCGCCGAGGTCGTCGATCTCGGCGACAAGACCCTGCTCCCCGGCCTCGTCGACCTCCACGTCCATCTGACCGGCGATCCCGGCGACGATTATCGCGCGGCAGCGGTCGACCCCGACGAATGGGGTGTGGTCGTCGGCGCGAAGAATGCCGCAATCACGCTGCGCGCCGGTTTCACCACGGTGCGCGAGGCGGGGTCGGCGCAATATACCGCCTATGCGCTCCGCCGTGGTACCGCGAACGGCTTTATCGAGGGGCCGCGCATCGTCGCGGCGGGCCCGGCGCTGTCGATCATCGGCGGCCACGGCGACGTCACGGGCTTCCGCGAAGATGTCCATGCCGTGCTCGATCAGGGCTACACCTGCACTGGCCCGCTCGAATGCGCCGAGAAGGTGCGCAAGGCGTCGCGCGCCGGGGCCGACGTCATCAAGATCACCGCGACCGGCGGCGTCCTGTCGCAGCAGGCACGCGGGCTCGAGGGCCATTTCACCAGCGCCGAGTTGCAGAGCATCGCTGATACTGCGCATTCGCTCGGCCTCAAGGTCATGGCGCATGCACATGGCGCGGGCGGGATCACCGCGTCGGCGGCTGCGGGCATCGACAGCATCGAGCATGGCACCTTCGCCGACGATCCGACGCTGAAGGTGATGAAGGCCAAGGGCACCTATCTCGTGCCGACGTTGATGGCATTCGAGGGCATAAGGGAACGGCTCGGCAAGGGCATCTATACGCCGACGGTCGAGGATAAGGTTCGGATGACTCTGAACGACGTCGGCAAGGCGGTTACGCGCGCCAAGGCGCTCGGCGTGCCGATCGCCTTCGGCACCGACGCCGGGGTATTCGAACATGGCCGCAACGGCGGCGAGTTCGCGTTGCTCGTCAAATATGGGCTGACGCCGCGCGAGGCGCTGGCCAGCGCGACGACGGTGGCGGCGAAACTGCTGTCGCTCGAAAACGAGATCGGCCGTATCGCGCCCGGCATGTCGGCCGACCTGATCGCGGTCGAAGGCGATCCGCTCAGCGACGTGACGACGCTCGAAAAGGTCGACTGGGTGATGGTTCGCGGCCGGATCGCCGGCTGACGGTCGCGCTGCGGATCAGGCGATGCGCTGGATGCGTGGCGGCTGTGCTGCCCTCGTCGCCCGGCCCTGTGCGGGACTGATGAGCATTTCGATGTCGACGGCTTCGGTGAACTGCACGCCGACGCGATTTTCGCTCGACCAGCGCGCCTGCGCGTCGAGCGACAGGTCGGAACCGAATTCGAGGATCAGGTCGGTCCCGGCGGGGACGTTCCACAGCCCCTCGATCAGCGCGCCGCGCGACGACATGTTGCGGACGATGGCTTCATATTGATAGCCGCCGCTGGTGACCTGGATCGTGCGGAAGGTCGTCCGGCGCGGCTCGCGGGCGCTCTTATAGCCTTTCGCCTCGACGCGGCCGCCGCCCTCGCCGAGCAGCACGAGAACTTCGTCGAGTTCCATCGGCTTGCCATAAATATAGCCCTGGACATGGCTGCAGCCCAAGCCGCGGATCAGCGCCAGATCGTCGTGCGTCTCCACCCCCTCGGCGGTCGTCTCCATGTCGAGCGCGGTCGCAAGGCCGACGATCGACGAGATGATCGCGGCGTTCATACTGTTCGGATCGGCGGCGCCGAGCACGAAGCTCTGGTCGATCTTGATCTTGTCGAACGGGGCCTTTTTGAGATAGCCGAGCGCCGAATAGCCGGTCCCGAAATCGTCGAGCGCCAGCCGTACGCCGGTGCGCTTCAGCTTCTGGAACATCGCCAGATTCTCGGGACTTTCGTCGAGGAAGACGCCCTCTGTGATCTCCAGTTCGAGCTGGTCGGGCTGGATGCCCGCCGCCGATACCGCGCTCATGATCGTCGTCGGTAACTTTTCGTTGGCGAATTGTCGCGGCGAGACATTGACTGCGACACGATAGCCCGGCCCGAGCCGTGCAATCGTCGCGCAGGCGGTGCGAATGATCCATTCGCCGATCGGGATGATGAGGTTCGATTCCTCGGCGATCGGGATGAACTTCGACGGGCTGATCACACCCTCGGGTTCGCGCCGCCAGCGGATGAGTGCCTCGAAACCCGAAATTCGCTCAGTTCCGACATCGACGATCGGCTGATAGAGCAACGCCAATTCGTCTCGCGCGAGCGCGTCGCGCAGCGCATCTTCGATCGCCTTGCGCTCGCTCGCCTGATTGTGCATCGCATCGGCGTAGAAACGATAGACGCCGCGTCCCGCGTCCTTGGCGGCATAAAGCGCAAGGTCGGCATTGCGGACCAGCGCCGGCACCGACACCCCCTGCCCTTCGGATACGGCAATACCGATCGACGAGCCGATACGGACCTGTTCGCCCTCTATGGCGAAGGGCTTGGCAAGGCTGAGGATGATTGCGTTGGCGATGCCAGCGAGCTTTTCGGGCTGGGTGAGCTGCGGCAACACGATCTGGAATTCGTCGCCGCCAAGGCGTCCCACCTGTCCCTTGTCGCCGACGATCTGGGTCAGCCGCCCCGCAACCTGCTGGAGAAGCTGGTCGCCGACCGGATGCCCCAGCGTGTCGTTGACCGCCTTGAACCGGTCAAGATCCATCATCAGCAACGCGCACGGCTGCGCCTGTCCGGCGTGGCTGCGCAATGCCCGCTCCAGCAGGTCGGTGATGTGCAGCCGGTTCGCGAGGCCGGTCAGCGTGTCGTAACGCGCCAACTGGTTGATCTCGCGCTCCGACCTTTTCTTCTCGGTGAGGTCGGTGCCGCTGCCGCGAAATCCCTGAAAATTGCCGAGCTCGTTGCTGATAGGGTTGCCCGAGATCGACCACCAGCGCTCTTCGCCCTGCACCGCCGCCTGAACGGTCAATTCGTTGAACGGGGTGCGCGACGAGAGGCTGAAACCCAGCGTGCGCTCTTCGCTCTCGTCGTTTCCGATGCGCTTGCGAATGATGTCGGTAAAAGGCCGGCCGAGGATGTCGGACAGCGACAGCCCGAGCTTCGCCGCGACGGTCGGCGAAATATAGACGAGCTGCCCATAGCGATCGGTTTCCCAGAACCAGCCGCGCCCGGCCCGCTCGAAATCGCGGACAAGGCCCAGCGCGCGCTGCTGGTCGCTGATCGCAAACCGCTGCGCCCGGGTCGCGCGGCGCTGATGGCGGATATCCTCGCGCATCATGACGATCAGCAAACCCAGAAAGACCAGCCCCGCGACGGCGAAGGGCCATGATGCAATCCCGATCGCTCCGCCCAGCGCAGTCGCGCCGGCAAAGGCAAAGAAGGCGGGGCGTGCGATCGCCACCGCGGACGCCGCGACAAGGATCGATCCGATCTGGATCGCGGTGAAGGCATCGAAGAAGAAACGGCCGTCAGGAACCGCAATCGCGGCGAACATCGCGGCGGCGTTGAGCAACGTACCCAGCGCGATCAGTGCCATGCTGGCCATCATGACCAGCCGCAGCCGTTCGGGGTGCAGCACCCGCCCGCCCCGCATCGCCTGCCCGACGACGGTCAGCGCGAGGTCGCAGAGCAGGCCGATGCCCATCACCAGCCACTGTGACGGCCGGTCGAGAAAGCCGGCCACGCCCGGGACGAAAGCGAAGACGAAGAAGGTCAGCGCGCGGCCGATGAGCACATAGTGCCACAACTGCGCAACACGCATCAGGCGCGTCACGAATTCGGGCGAATCGAGCAGCGATTCGTCCGTGGACGGATCGCTGACGACTGGCCGAACAATCTTGCGCTGCGCCCCCAACTACCCTCTTTCCTGCCTATCCGAAGGAGCCCGAAGCTCTGTCGGAAAGGGGTTGCCAAATCCTTATCATCGCAGGCGAAATGCGCCGATATTGTACCAAAATGGAAGATGTTCCGTTTCGCTTCGCAACTTGATATAGCGTCGGCATGCCCGCCGTCCGCCTCCTGCCGCCCGACCGCTTCTTCGATCGCGCCCAATGGTCCGCGATCACGACCGCATCGCGCTGGCGCGGTGCCTGGCTCGTCGCGCATGCATGGATCGTCAGCATTGCCGTTGTCGGACTTGCCGCGTGGACACAGAATCCGGCGGCGTGGCTGCTCGCGGTGATCCTTGTCGGCGGGCGTCAGCTCGGCCTTGCGATCCTGATGCACGATGCGGCGCACGGACTGCTGCATCCGGACCGCAAAACGAACAATTTCCTCGGCCAGTGGCTGACCGGCGCGGCGGTCGGATCGGACCTGATCGCCTATCGCACCTACCACCTCCAGCACCACAAATTCACCCAGCAGCCCGAGGACCCCGACCTTTCGCTGTCGAAACCCTTTCCGACGACGCGCGCAAGCCTGTGGCGCAAGGTATTGCGCGACCTGACCGGGCAGACCTTCTTCAAACAGCGTGCCGCCCAGTTCGGTTTCGCCCTCGTCGGGCTGAAGGCGATGCTCCGCGGCGAGAAGCCCGAAAAGGGCCGCGCCGGCACCAAGGCGGGGACGCCCTTTAACAAACAGTCGGACGACGGCATGACGTCACCGACGGTCGATGTGGCAGGTGCAATGACGGTGACGCGCGCGGTCGGGCGCTTCCTGACCGTCCAGGCGGTGCTGCTCGCTGCCTCCCTCGCGCTATACGGCTGGACGCCATACCTGCTTTGGCTCGCCGGGTTGGCAACGACGTTCCAGCTTTACCTGCGCATCCGCAACATCGCCGAACATGCGTGCACGACGACGGGGAGCCAGGACCCCTTCACTCACGCACGGACGACGCATGCCGGTTGGCTGGCGCGCGCAACGGTCGCGCCCTATTGGGTCAATTATCACGCCGAACATCACCTGTTCATGGGCGTGCCCTGTTACCGCCTGCCCGCGGTCCATGCGATGCTGGGCGCGCAGGGCAAGCACGACGCGATGACGATCGCACCCAATTATCGCACGGTGCTGCGGCAGGTCACCGCGAACGGCTGAGCCCTATTCGCTGACGAAGCGCGCGCCGGCGCGGTCCTTCACCGTCTTTTCGGGGTCGAAGATCATCCCGTTCATCGCGACATAGACCCCCGGCGGCAGCGTCTGCACTGCGGCGAGCGCGAAGCCGACGTTGAATTCGGCGTCGCTCGCGCGCACCGACGCGGGCTGCATCGCTCCCGTCAGCACGATCGTCTTGCCCGCGATGCCGCCGAGCACGCGGCCGGTGACGACCATCGTATCGGTGCCGTGGGTGACGAGGACGTGCGCCGCATCGCTGGCCTCGACCGCGGCGCGGATTGCCGCGCGATCGGCGTCGTCGAGCTCAAGACTGTCCTTGCGCATCAACTGGGTCACGCGGTGCGCGACATGGACGTTGTTTTCGCGCAGCATGTCGGGGATCGCCGCGGGGCCGATCTGGAACTCGCTGAGCGCGTCGAAATAGACCTTGTCGATCGTCCCGCCGGTGGTGAAGATGTCGATCATGCCAAAGCCTCGGCGATCAGCCGCCGCGTGTTGGCGATCCCGAACAGCGCGATGAAGCTGCCCATGCGCGGCCCGGCGCTCGACCCAAGCAGGGTTTCATAGAGCGCCTTGAACCAATCGCGCAGGTTTTCAAAGCCATAGGACTCGTTCTTGCCAATCTCGTACACGATATTCTGGATATCGTCGGCCGAGGCATCGACGGGCAATGCCGCAAGTTTCGCGTCGAGTTCCTGCAAGGCCGCGCCCTCACCGCCCGCCGGCTTGCGGCGCTGCAGCGTCGGCGCGACATAGTCGCGGTTATACGCCATCGCATTGTCGATCAGCCGGTCAAGCTCGGGATATGCCTCCGCATTCGCGCCCGCGACATATTGGCCGAGATAGCCCCAGATCTGGTCCTTCGACGCGTCGGCGCCCATGACGCCGACGAGATTGAGCAGCAGACCGAAGGTCACCGGCAATTCGGCGGCCGGAACCTGCTCGCCGCGCGCGACATGGACATGGTGCGCAGGGTTGCCGAGGCGCTTGTCGGGCTCCTGCGCGGGATAATTGCCCCGCATCTGCAGATATTCGTCGACCGCCTTCGGGATCACGCCGATGTGAAGCTGCTTCGCCGCCTTGGGTTCCCGATAGGCGAAAAAGGCCAGGCTTTCCTCGCTGCCATAGTCGAGCCATTGCTCGAGACTGAGGCCATTGCCCTTCGACTTCGAGATCTTCTCGCCCTTTTCGTCGAGGAACATCTCGTAAATCAGCCCCTCGGGCTTTTGCCCGCCGAGCGCGCGCGCGATCTTGCCCGACTGGATGCCGCTGTCGGTCAGATCCTTGCCGTACATTTCATAATCGACGCCGAGCGCGACCCAGCGCATCGCCCAGTCGACCTTCCATTGCAGCTTGGCGCCGCCGCCGAGGATCGAATGGGTGATCGTCTCGCCCTCATCCTCGAACGACACCAGACCCGCATCGGCATCGACGACGGTCACCGGCACCTGGAGCACGATTCCCGACTTCGGGCTGATCGGCAGGACCGGCGAATAGGTCGCCGCGCGCTCGGCGCGGAGCGTCGGCAGCATGATGTCGAGAATGTCCTGATTGTGGCGCAGGACATTCTTCAGCGCCTCGTCGAACGCACCGGAGGTGTAGCGCTCGGTCGAACTGACGAATTCATATTCAAAGCCAAAACGATCGAGAAATTCGCGCAGCATCGCATTGTTATGATGCGCGAAACTTTCATACTTGCCGAACGGATCGGGGATCGCGGTGAGCGGCTTGCCGAGATATTCGCGCAGCATATCCTGCTGCGGCACATTGTCGGGAACCTTGCGCAGCCCGTCCATATCGTCGCTGAACGCCACCAGCCGCGTCGCCGCGCCGCCAGTGATCGCCTCATAGGCGCGGCGGACCATTGTCGTGCGTAGCACTTCGTTGAAGGTGCCGATATGCGGCAAGCCCGACGGGCCATAGCCGGTCTCGAACAAAACCGCCTCACCGCCCGGCTTGCCGGCGGGATAACGTTTGACCAGCTTGCGCGCTTCCTCGAACGGCCAGGCCTTGGACGTTTGCGCGGGTTCGCGCAGCGAAGGATGAAGGTGCAAGTCAGTCATGCCAGCGCCCATAGCGGGAAGAAGGCGCGATGGGAAGAAGGGCGGAAAACTGCGCAACTTTGCACTGGAATTGCATATTGGCAGTCAGATTAGCGGCGTGGCTTTAGGGGTAAGCGCCAGTTCCATCGGAATAGCTTAGGCACAGCCCGATAATGTAGGAAAGACTTGTCGGTAGTTCGAGTGAAACGTCGGCCTAGGGGTGGAAGCAGACGAGCCAGCTTCATTCAGTATTCCAGCCACCAGCGTAATTAGCGATCAATGCAGGCATCATCTGCTGGGTCCACAAGTAAGAATCACCGTTCCCATTTTGCCCATTGGCTCTACGCGCATATCCGAGCTTGACGAGCTCACCCATCAACGATTTCAAATTATCCAAAATCGGACCGGTTACGGGTTCCCCGAATGATGGAACACCTACGGGCAGTTCGAACGGGTCCGGCGTTTCCGACAGAATATTATTGTAGATCGTCGTCGAAACCAACGCACTAAGAACTTCGTCAAATCGCGCAGATTGTAGCAGTATGTCAGCGCAACGGTCGAAATCTGGTTCAATTAATCTCCATCGCACCCCACCACCGTCTAGCAATCCTAACTCGGTGAGAAAATTCATTGGGTGCTGATCGTGGCTGAATACCGAATAGAACCCTAACCGACCGTCATCGTCGAAAACCTCAAACGTGTTGTTATCCAGCTCTAACAACAACCGGATTAGATGCCGACAAACCTCCCATTCAGGAGCTTCTCGCAGGCTTGAAGAGCTAGGCTTGCACATTGTTTCAACTCTAGGCGGACAATTGATAACAAGCGATTATTGTGGCGACCGATGCGCACACACCCGCGACCGGTCGTTTCTGCCGATCACGGCCGATATTCAAACGAGCCACACCGCCCGAACTGCGACGCCATCATGGTTACCCGAAATTTACCATCTTTGCCGTAGCAAGGGGCCATGCCGTTTCCGCCCCCACCTCGCGCTCGCCGCCATGCCCGCACCGCCGTCTCCATCGACGTCACCGTCAATGGCGTCCTCAACCATGTCGAAGGCTGCATCCGCGACCTGTCGGAAGGGGGCGCACGGATCGACGGCGCGAGCCTGCCCGAGCGGACGCGCTGCGAAATCCATTATGCGGGGCAGACGGTCTATGCCGTCGTCATGTGGTCGGAATTCGACCGCATGGGCGTGCGCTTCCCCTATGAACTGACCAGCGGCCCGCTGTACAATGCGCTCGAACGCGCGCGCGGGCCGGCGGCATTGCTGAGGATCAGCGTGCAATAGGCACCCCCTTCGTGGGGTGATCGGCGTGCAAAAAGGACCCCTTCATCCCGGGGATTTAGTCGGCCGACTGGTTTTGATCAGTTGGCGAGAACGGGATGTTGATCGTGGAGACAGTGGTTCGGATTCGGCGTGAGCATGCAGCGGGTAAGGCGATCAAGGCGATCGCTCGTGACCTTCGTTTGTCGCGGAAGGTCGTCCGCAAAGCGATCCGGTCGCCGGAGGCGGCGTTCAACTATCAGCGCAAAGTCCAGCCTTTACCGCGGATTGGCCCCTATCAGGAACGGCTCGATGTGCTTCTCGAGGAGAACGAGGCGCGAGGTCGCCGCGACCGGCTGCGGATGACGCGTATCCATGATCTGCTTGCGCGTGAAGGGTTCGAAGGTTCCTATGACGCGGTGCGCCGCTATGCGGCGCGCTGGCGTGCTGCGCGTCGGAAGGATGCCGGCGAAGGTGCACCGGCGTTCATCCCGATGACCTTCCAGCCCGGCGAGGCCTACCAGTTCGACTGGAGCCATGAGGATGTGGAGATCGCCGGCAAGCCGATGCGGATAAAGGTTGCGCACGCTCGTCTCTGCGCATCGCGCACGCCTTATGTCCGGGCCTATCCGCGTGAGAGCCAGGAGATGCTGTTCGATGCCCATGCTCGGGCGTTCGCTTTCTTCGGCGGCGTGCCCCGGCGCGGTATCTACGATAATATGAAGACGGCGGTGACGAGCGTGTTCACCGGCAAGGAGCGCGTGTTCAACCGCCGCTTCCTGATCATGACCGATCATTACATGGTCGAGCCGACGGCCTGCTCACCAGCAGCGGGATGGGAGAAGGGCCAGGTTGAGCAGCAAGTCCAGACGATCCGGGGCCGCTTCTTCCAGCCGCGGCTTCGGTTCGCCAGCCTGGCCGAGCTCAACGGGTGGCTGGAGGCGGAGTGCCGACGCTGGGCCGAGCATCACGCCCACCCCGAGCGCAGCGACATCACCGTCGCCGAGGCGCTGGAGATGGAACGACCGGCCCTGCAGCCGATCCTGGCACCGTTCGACGGCTTCCATGAGAGCGAGCATGCCGTCACCGGCACCTGCCTCATCAGCTTCGATCGGAACCGCTACTCGGTCATGTCGACGGCCGCGCGCCGGACCGTGCAGGTGCGTGCCTATGCCGATCGTATCGTCATCCGTTGCGGCGAAGAGATCGTCGGGGAGCATGAGCGCCACTTCGGTCGGAACCGCACCATCTACGATCCTTGGCATTATCTGCCGGTCCTCGCGCACAAGCCCGGCGCGCTCCGTAACGGGGCGCCGTTCCAGGACTGGGATCTGCCGCCCGCGTTGCATCGATTACGGCGAAGGCTCGGCACCGGGGACGAGGCGGATCGCAGGTTCGTGCGGGTCCTCTCGGCGGTGCTCACCGATGGCCTGGAGCCGGTAGAGGCTGCCGTGCGCGAAGCGTTGGCGAACGGAACGGCCAGCGACGAGCTGATCCTCAACATCCTCTCCCGGCGCCGCGAGCCGGCGACACCCCACAGCATCGTCACTTCGGAAGACCGGATGCTGCAGCATCCTCCGCTCGCCGACTGTGCCCGCTATGATCTGCTGCGAGGCTATGATGCAGCGGCATGATATGATCGACACGATGCGCGGCCTCGGACTCAAGGGCATGGCGGCGGCGTTCGACGAGGCGGTCACCACCGGCCTCCAGCGCAAGCGCACCACCATGGAGATACTGACCGACCTGCTCCGTGCTGAGGCGACCCACCGGGATGCAGCCTCCATCCGCTATCGGATGACGGCTGCGAGGCTGCCCGTGGTGAAGGACCTGGAGCGGTTCAGCTTCGAGGGCACACCGATCAATGAGGAGATGATCCGCTCCCTTCACGATGGCTCCTTCCTCCCGCCTCGCCGCAATATCGTGCTGGTCGGCGGCACGGGGACAGGCAAGACCCACCTCGCCATCGCGATCACCGCCAATGTCGTGCGAAGGGGCGCTCGCGCCCGCTACTTCAACACCGTCGATCTGGTGACACGCCTCGAAGAGGAGACCCGGATCGGCAAAGGCGGGACCCTGGCGGCGCAGCTGTCGCGGCTCGACCTGATCGTGCTCGACGAGCTCGGTTATCTGCCGTTCGCCCGCTCGGGAGGGCAGTTGCTGTTCCACCTCATCAGCAAGCTTTATGAGCGGACCAGCGTCATCATCACCACGAACCTCGCCTTCGGCGAATGGCCGACCGTGTTCGGCGATCCCAAGATGACCACGGCGCTGCTCGACCGCGTCACCCACCACTGCGATATCGTCGAGACGGGCAACGACAGCTGGCGCTTCAAAAACCGCAGCTGACAGCCACCTTCGGCGCCTTCAAAAATCTATCTTGCGCTGCGCGCGCCTCCGGTCGGGCTACGCCCGCCCTCCGCCGCACGCAGCGCAAGGCCATCTTCAACAAACCAGCATCATATTATCCGAAAAGGGGGTCCCTCTTCGACGCCGATCGGGGGTCCCTTTTGAACGCCGTTTGACAGGCATTGCCGCCGGGACAGGTCTTCCTCAACAATCGACAGGCCAGCTTCGGGCGCCGCGGATTGAGCTGAACCTTTCGTCGCGGCACGCTTGCCGCGTTCGCCTTTTGTCCCTAGCTTGGCGCGGTGCCTCCCGCTCCGCTTCCCCTGCCCGCTATCCACGCAAGCCATGTCGGCATCTGGATCGCCGACGCAGGCGGGCGCGTCCAGCGGGTCGGCCGGGGCGAAGCGATCGCCGCGGTCGCGGCAACGCCGCACCTGTTCATCAATGCGACGCTGACCGGCGACCGGCTTGGCTACCCCGAGCTTTCGGGGCTCGACCTGCTCGAACTCTTCGCGTTCCTCTACCCCGCGCGCTTCGCGGTTCCGACCCCGGCCGGTATTGCGGCGGCGGTCGGCATCGCGGCGCCAAAGGCAGAGGAGGAAATCGCCGCATTCCTGCCGCTCGCCGCCGCAGCGATGCTGACCAGCCTTGGCGATCCCGACTGGCCCGAACGCGAGGGCTCCTGGCACGCCCTGCAGGCGCTGGCCCGCCAGCGCTGGCCGTGGACGCCGCTGGTCCAGCCGGCGCTCGCGGCGCCCGACAAGGCCGACCGCTGGCTGTTCGCCCGTCTGCCCGAGTGGGAAGAAGTTCCGCCACGCGCGCAGCCGCGGCAGGTGCGCATCGCCGAGGGCGATGTCGCGGCGCGGCTCGACCGGCTGACCGGCGACGGGGCCGAACGGCGGCCGGGACAACAGGATTATGCGCGCGCGACCGCCGCGATCTTCGAACCGCGCGATCGCAAGGACGCACCGCAGATGCTCGTCGCCGAAGCCGGGACCGGGATCGGCAAGACCCTGGGCTATCTGGCCCCGGCAAAGCAATGGATCGACCAGTCGGCGGGCGCGGTCTGCATTTCGACCTTCACCAAGGCGCTGCAGCGGCAATTGGCGCGCGAGACCGAAAAGCTTTACCCCGACGCCGCGACGCACCGCGAAAAGGTGGTCGTGCGCAAGGGGCGCGAAAATTACCTCTGCCTGCTCAACCTCGAGGATGCGCTGCAGGGCGGCTTTTCGGGCCGCGCCGCGATCCTCGCGCAGCTTGTCGCACGCTGGGCCGCCTATACGCGCGACGGCGACATGATCGGCGGCGACCTGCCCGGTTGGCTGCCCGCGCTGTTCCGCCGCAACGGCACCACCGCGCTGACCGACCGGCGCGGCGAGTGCATCTATGCCGGCTGCCCGCATTTCCGCAAATGCTTCATCGAACGCTCGGCGCGCGCCGCGACGCAGGCCGACATCGTCATCGCCAACCACGCGCTGACGATGGTGCAGGCGGCGCGCCCGCGTGATGCCGGGGCGGCGGCGACGCGGCTGATCTTCGACGAGGGGCATCATCTGTGGGATGCCGCCGACAGCATGTTCGCGGCGGCGCTGACCGGGCAGGAAGCCGTCGAGATCCGCCGCTGGGTGCTGGGCCCCGAGGGCAAGTCGCGCGGACGGCGGCGCGGGCTTGCGGCGCGGCTCGCCGATGTCGCGAGCTATGACGAGGCGGGCGACCGCGCGATCCAGGCGGCGATCGCCGCCGCGGCGGAGCTGCCCGGCGACGGCTGGCTGGGCCGGCTCGGCGAGAATGCCCCGTGGGGCGCGATCGAACAGCTGCTCGCCGAGGTGCGCGGGCAGGTCTATGCCCGCGCAGTCGACACGCGGACCGCCGACAGCGGCTATGGCCTCGAAACCGAACTCGCCGACCCCGACGCATCGCTCGTGACGGCGGCCGCGGGCGCGAGCGATGCGCTCGAAGCGCTGCTGCGCCCGTTGATGACGCTCGGCAAACGGCTCGACGCGCTGATCGAAGATCCGCCCGACTGGCTCGACGGGCAAGCGCGCGCGCGCGTCGACGGCGCGCGCCACAGCCTCGGCACACGGATCGATACGCTGGGCGGGTGGCTGTCGCTGCTCGGGCGTGTCGGCGGGCCCGCCGATCCCGATTTCGTCGACTGGCTGGCGGTCGACCGCTTCGACGGGCGCGAATATGATTGCGGCCTGCACCGCCACTGGCTCGACCCTGCGCGGCCGGTCGCCGAGGCCGTCTACCGCCCCGCGCAGGGCGTGCTGGTGACCTCGGCGACGTTGCGCAGCGGCAGCCATGCGGGCGGCAACGAGGGCTGGTCGGAGGCCGACATCCGCACCGGGGCGCGGCATATGGACGGGCCCGTGCATCATTTCGCGGTGCCGAGCCCGTTCGACTATGCGCGGCAATCGGAGGTGCTGATCGTCACCGATATCGCGCGCGGCGACCTGCCCGCGCTCGCCGGTGCGTACAGCCGGCTGATCGAGGCGTCGGGTGGCGGGGCGCTGGGGCTGTTCAGCGCGATCCGGCGGCTGCGCATCGTCCATGCGCGCATTGCCGACCGGCTCGCGCGTGCCGGGCTGCCGCTCTATGCCCAGCATGTCGATCCGCTCGACACCGGGACGCTCGTCGACATCTTCCGCGCCGATCCGCACGCCTCGCTGCTCGGCACCGATGCCCTGCGCGACGGCGTCGATGTGCCCGGCGATTCGCTGCGGCTCGTCGTGATGGAGGGGGTGCCCTGGCCGCGCCCGACGATCCTCCACGCTGCGCGGCGCGCGGCGCAGGGCGGCAGCGCCTATGACGATATGGTGATCCGCGGCCGCATCGCGCAGGCCTTCGGGCGGCTGATCCGGCGCAGCGACGATTTCGGGCAGTTCGTGATGCTCTCGCCCAGCTTCCCGTCACGACTGCTCGGCGCCTTTCCCGAGGGCACGCCGATCCGCCGCCTGCCCCTCGACGAGGTGGTCAATCATGTCGCCGCCGCGAACGTCGAACGGCGAAAAAGCGCTTTTGCCGCCTTTTCACCGTCATAAGTTTCCGGCACAAGGCGGCGAATTACCAAGCATCAAGTAGAGCGGTGGGGAAGATTTTGAAGAGTTTGACGATCCTGCGCCATGCCAAGTCGGGCTGGGACGCCACCGTGGAGCGCGATTTCGACCGGCCGATCAATGTTCGCGGCCAGCGCGGCGCCGAATTGATCGGGCAATGGCTGAAGCGCCAGAAGCTGCCCGTCGACCGCATCATCGCCTCGCCCGCGGTGCGCGTGACGCAGACGCTCGACATCTTCCAGCCCGCCGCCGACCTCGACGCCCTCGAACCGCAGTGGGACCGGCGTATCTACCTCGCGTCGGCCGCGACGCTGATCGACGTGATCCGCGACATCGGCGGCGATGCGACGAACCTGCTGATTTCGGGGCATAATCCGGGGCTGGAGGATCTGATCCTGATGCTCGTTCCCGAATCGGCGGACGATGAACTGCGCGCGCAGGTCGAACAGAAGCTGCCGACCTCGGCGCTCGCCCGGCTCGAACTCGATATCGACGACTGGCACGCGCTCGACACCGGCAGCGCCCGCTTCGCCGCGTTCATCCGCCCGCGCGATCTCGACCCGGCCCTGTCGCCGGCGATGGACGAGGATTAAAGCGCGATCGGGATTAACCGAGCGCCGCCGCGAGCCGCTCACGAAGCGCGACGAGCGCCTCGACCGGAATCGCCGCACTTTCTCGGGAAATCGCCTCATTTTCCGGCATCGGCGCGGCAACGGGAACCGGCTCGGCCAGTTTCGCGTCAGCGCCCGACAGCGCCTTGCGCGCGCCCTCGACGGTGAACCCCTGGACGTGCAGCAGATGGTGGATGCGCTCGGCGAGCGCGACATCCTCGGCGCGATAATAGCGGCGGCGGCCCGAGCGCTGGAGCGGCTTCAACTGCGGAAAACGCGTTTCCCAATAGCGCAGCACATGCGTCGGGACGCCGATGCGGTCGGCGAGTTCGCCGATGGCGAGCATGGCGCCGGCGCTCTTGCCGCCGCCATCTCCCGAAGTGTCGAACTCAGCCATGGCCGAAGCCCGGCCTATTTGCCGGCGACGCGGGCGCGCATCGTCTGGCTGGCGCGAAAGGTCATCACCCGCCGCGGCAGGATCGGCACCTCGATGCCGGTCTTGGGGTTACGGCCGATCCGCTGCGCCTTGTCGCGCAGGACGAAAGTACCGAAACCCGAAATCTTCACATTCTGACCGTCCGCCAGCGCGTCCGACATATGATCGAGAATCGATTCGACGATCGTCGCCGATTCGTTGCGCGACAGCCCGATCTGCTGGTTGATCCGGGTCGCGATATCGGCGCGCGTCAGTGTCCCTGCAGTCATGATCTTCCCTTCCCCCTCCTGAAGCGGATGCATGTGGAAATCCCCCGACAGCCCCCACCGTCACGAGTCCCAGATGCATCTTGTAACAAAAGCGAATTAATCCGCCAAACTGAAACGGATGGAGCGAGAAGTTGACGCGACGAATTTGGCCGCGCCGGACTCTACCGAACTCTAGACGCGAAGGACCGCGGCACCCCAGGTGAAGCCGCCGCCCATCGCCTCGAGCACGACGAGGTCGCCGCGCTTGATCCGCCCGTCGCGCACCGCGAGGTCGAGCGCCAGCGGCACCGACGCGGCGGACGTATTCGCATGCTGATCGACCGTCAGCACCACGCGTTCGGCGGGCAGGCCCAGCTTCTTCGCGGTCGCGTCGATGATCCGCTTATTCGCCTGATGCGGGACGACCCAGTCGATTTCCTCCGCCGACAGGCCGACTTCGGCCATCACCTCGCCGAGCACAGATGCGAGGTTGGTGACGGCATGGCGGAACACTTCGCGTCCCTGCATGCGGACATGGCCGACCGTGCCGGTCGTCGACGGCCCGCCGTCGACATAAAGCATGTCGCAATATTGACCCTCGGCATGCAACCGCGTCGCAAGAATGCCTTGGTCGTCATCGACATGCTTCGCCGACAGGACCACCGCACCCGCACCGTCGCCGAACAGCACGCAGGTCGTGCGGTCTTCCCAGTCGAGGATGCGGCTGAACGTTTCGCTGCCGATCACCAGCGCATGTTTCGCGGCGCCCGTGCGCAGCATCGAATCGGCGACCGACACTGCGTAGAGGAAGCCCGAACAGACCGCCGCGACGTCGAACGCGATGCAGTCGGGCGCGCCGAGTAGCGCCTGCACCTTGGTCGCGCTGGCCGGGAAGGTGTTGTCGGGGGTCGCGGTCGCGACGATGATCAGGCCGATGTCGGCGGGCTCAAGCCCCGCAGCCGCCAGCGCTTCCTTCGCCGCAGCCGCGCCGAGAGTCGCGGTCGTCTCGTCGGGTTCGGCGATATGGCGGAACCGGATACCGGTCCGCTCGACGATCCATTCGTCGCTGGTATCGACGCGGTCGGCCAGTTCGGCGTTCGAGACGCGGGTGCGCGGCAGCGCCGAACCGGTGCCGGCCAGAATCGCGCGCAGCGTCATTTCGCCGCCCCGTTGCCGAAATTGGCGAGATCCTCGGTCACCTGACGCGTGATATCCTTTTCGATCAGCTCGGCGCAAAGATGCACGGCCTTTGCCACGCCCTTCGCATCGGCGCTGCCATGGCTTTTGAGCACCACGCCGTTGAGGCCGAGGAACACCGCGCCATTATGATTATTGGGGTCGAGATGGTGACGCAGCAATTCGGTCGCCGGGCGCGAGATCAGGAAGCCGATCTTCGAACGCACCGACGAGGTGAAGGCGCGGCGCAGCAGGTCGGTGACGAAGCGCGCCGTCCCTTCGATCGTCTTCAATGCGATATTGCCCGAAAAACCGTCGTGGACGATCACATCGACATCGCCGCGCGACAATTTGTCGCCCTCGATAAAGCCGACGAACTCCATCGGCAGGCCCTGCGCTTCGCGCAGCAGCGCCGCGGCGTCGCGAATCTCGTCGGTGCCCTTCAGTTCCTCGGTGCCGATATTGAGCAGGGCGACGCGCGGGCGTTCGAGACCCATCGCTGTGCGCGCATAGGCTGCGCCCATCACCGCGAACTGGGTCAGGTTGTTGGCGTCGCATTCGGTGTTGGCACCGAGGTCGAGCATGACGACATCGTTGTCGCCGAGCGACGGCAGCAGCGCCGCGAGCGCCGGCCGGTCGATCCCCGGCATCGTGCGCAGCGCCAGCTTGGCCATCGCCATCAGCGCGCCAGTGTTGCCCGCCGACACGGCGCCGCCGGCATCGCCGCGCTTCACCGCGTCGATCGCGAGCCCCATCGAGCTGTTGCGTGCCTTGCGCAGCGCCTGGCTGGGCTTGTCCTCGCCCGTCACGACGCCGTCGGTGTGGATGATATCCGACGCTGCGCGCAGGTTCGGGTGGTTTTCCAGCGCCGCCTTGATCCGCGTCTCGTCGCCGACGAGCAGGAAGCGGAGGCCGTCATGCTGATGGCGCGCCATCGCCGCGCCGGCGCACATCACGCGCACGCCGACGTCACCGCCCATCGCATCGATTGCGATTCGCGGTGTCAGGCTCATGATGACGCCCTCCGGCTAATGATTAAGCGCCGACCGACACCACTTCGCGGCCATTGTAATGGCCGCAGGCGTTGCAGAGGTTGTGCGGGCGCTTCAGCTCGCCGCAGTTCGGGCATTCCTGGAAGGCTTCGACCTTCAGGCTGTCGTGGCTACGACGCATGCCGCGCTTCGAGGGCGAGGTTTTTCGCTTGGGGACGGCCATGATATTTCCTGCATTATCAAATGTTCATACGAATCGGCGAACCCGGACTTGTCATTTCCGTTGCCGGAAACGACTGGCCCGCCCGCCGTGCCGAAGCATGTTTCCTGCCCAAAAAGGCCGGAAAATCTTCCGCCGGAAGGTGCCTCAACGCCAGATGGTGTCGGGTGCCGGATCGGGCGCGGCTATAGCGTTTTTGCCCGTAAAGGCAAGCCCCGGCGGCTCGCCGCGTGAATAAGAAGCGAGGCCGCGCCCGAAACCCCGGGGTGGCATTCATATCACTATCGGCTAGAGCGTCTGCACTCGGGCTCCAGCAACAATCGCGGCGGGAATGATGAAGGTTCTACTGACAGGCGGCGCAGGATATATCGGCAGTCACGTTGCGGTATCGCTGGCGGCGGCCGGGCACGAGATCGTCTGTTTCGACAATCTTTCGAACAGCCGCGCCGATGTGATCGACCGGATCGAGTCGATCACCGGCAAACCCGTGCCGCTCGTCGTCGGCGATATCCGCGACCGCGACGGGGTGCGCGAAGCGATCGCAAGCCATGGCGCCAACGCCGTGATCCATTTCGCCGGGCTGAAGGCGGTTGGCGAATCGGTGACCGATCCGGTCAGATATTATGACAACAATGTCCGCGGAACGCTGTCGCTGATCGAAGCGATGCGCGATTGCGATGTCCGCACGCTGGTCTTTTCATCCAGCGCGACGGTTTATGGCGAACCGCAGTATCTGCCGCTCGACGAAGCCCATCCGACCTCGGCGACCAACCCCTATGGCCGCACGAAGCTGATGATCGAGGAAATGCTGGGCGACATCGCCGCCGCCGACCCCGCGTGGCGCATCGCGGTGCTGCGCTATTTCAATCCGGTCGGCGCGCACGACAGCGGCCTGATCGGCGAAGATCCGGGCGGCACCCCCAACAATCTGATGCCTTATATCAGCCGGGTCGCGGCGGGGCGCCTGCCCGAGCTTCCCGTGTTCGGAAACGATTATGCGACGCCCGACGGCACGGGCGTGCGCGATTATATCCATGTCGGCGACCTCGCCGACGGCCATGTCGCCGCGCTCGACCGCATCGGTGCCGCGACCGACCCTTTATCGGTCTGGAATCTCGGCACCGGCCAGGGATATTCGGTGCTCGAGATGATTTCGGCCTTCGAACGGGTCAACGACGTTCCCGTCGCCCACCGCATCGAACCGCGCCGCCCCGGCGACGTCGCCAGTTGCTACGCGAGCCCCGCACGCGCACGCGACGAACTGGGCTGGGAAGCGAAACGCGGGCTCGACGACATGTGCGCATCGACCTGGCGGTTCGAACGAACCGCCGCGATGCGCAACGCCTGACTTCGCCGCTAGCCGATCAAGCCCGCGGTCTGCGCCAGCACCCAGAGGCCGATCACGAGGAACAGGCCCGCCGCGACCATCCGCACCTTGGCAAGGTCGACGCGCTTCAACAGTTCGTGGCCGAGGAAAATCGCCGGGACGTTGGCGATCATCATCCCCAGCGTCGTGCCGGTCGTGACCGCGAGGACGTCGTGATATTGCGCGCCGAGCGCGATCGTCGCGACCTGCGTCTTGTCGCCCATCTCGACGAGGAAAAAGGCGACCAGCGTCGTCATGAAAGCCCCGAAACGCGGCTTCGGCGCCTCGTCATCCTCAAACTTGTCGGGAATCAGCGTCCACGCCGCCATTGCGACGAACGACAGGCCGATCGCATAGCGAAAGACCGGGCTGTCGAGGAACGCCGCCGCCTGCGCGCCGAGCAGCGCCGCGAGCGCATGGTTGGCAAGCGTCGCGACAAGGATGCCGAGGATGATCGGCACCGGCCGGTTGAAGCGCGTCGCGAGCAGGATCGCGAGCAGTTGCGTCTTGTCGCCGATCTCGGCGAGCGCGACGACCGCGGTCGAAGTCAGGATAGCGTCCACAAATTTTCTCCGGGGCCAGGCGGCGAGCAAGTTCCAACGGTCATCGCTCCCCGCCGCCCGGCCCGGACGAAAGGTGCGATGCCATTGGTCTCGCCCAAGCGGTAATCCCGCTTCCACCGCGCCACGGCCTCTCGACCGAGTATGTTGACGCGGCGGCCCGTCCTTGCGGACGGCTGGCTACTCCCCAGATGACGCAGGCTGGTTAGACGCGAAGGCGGCTCATGGCAAGCATTGCCGCATCGTCTTCGGTCACGCCGCCTGACGCCGCATCAACGTGCTGTGTTTCAGCGCGAGGGCAGGCTTTTCGACGAACCGCCATGACATGAGCGCAAAGACGGCCACGGCCGCGATGGCGAGCCAATTCGCCGCCGCGCCGCGGTCCGGCCACATCACCAGCACGAAATTGAACACCGGCATGTGGTAGATATAGAAGCCGTAGGAAATGTCGTTCCGCCGCAAAAGGCGATCGGCCAGCCAAGGCGCGGTAAAGGCGCCGGACAGGACAAGCCCCGCGATCATGACGACCCACGGGAAGGCGATCGTGTTGCCATGCGCCCCGATATCCCACGTCATATCTACAAGCGCGACGAGCACATAGGCCGCCAGCCACCACGCGAACCGGCCTTCGAACAAGCTCCGCAACCTGTCCCAGTGAAGACTGATCACGGCACCAAGAAGGAACATGTAAAACCACGGCAGGAAGGTGACCTCCACAAGCTTGATCACCACTTCGGGCAGGCTGGATTCATCGGCGAAGGGAAGGGCCGCGTTGATGGCCGCGAACGCGACGAAGGCCACATAGAACAGCCATCGCACGCGCATGAAAATCAGGACGAAGATCGGCGCGAGGACATAGAATTGCATCTCGACGGGAATGGTCCACAAGCTGCCGTTGACGACGCCGACACCCCATTCGCGCATGAAATCCGGATTGTAGAACTGGACGAAGGATAGCTGGGCGGCCGCCCAGAGCGCGAAATTCCCCGCCGGCGGCGGATTGCTCGCGAAATATCCGCTGACGGCGATCAGAACGATACTGACGAGAAAGCAGAGCCATAGCGCGGGAAACAGGCGCAGTGCGCGATTGCGGCCATAATCCCACAGCGACTTCGACCGGACGTAGGATTGCGTGATCAGGAACCCGCTGATCACGAAGAAGACCGGAACGCCGGGGAAGCTGTCCAGAAACGGCGCCGTGACCTCGTGGAACGGCAGCCGCAGGCCGAGATGGGTGGTCGCATGATGGATCGCGACCTGCGCCGCAGCGAGCAGTCGCGCGATATCGAAATTATTGAGGTGGAGTGCCGCTTTCGCAGCGGAAGCCGGGCTTTCCAGCCCCTTCGCCGGCAATGCTGTATCGGTCATGCCGGGCGACTAATGCAAAAGCCGGCCACTGACCAGCCATTCCATGCGGCCGGCCACGCGGTGCCGTCAGTCGTAGGCAGGCTCGGCCTCGCCCGCCGCGGCGTTGGCCCTGTTCGCCTTTTCGGCCGCGCTGATTTCGGCGTCCATCGCCTTGGCGCGCGCCTCGATTTCCTTTGCGGTCGCGTCATAACGATCGTCGAAGGCGGGCTCGCGCTCGCAGGCAGCGAGCAGCAGCAAGGGGGCGAGGATCAAGACACGATGCATCAATAATCCTTTCGATAACGGATGCTGAGGTTCGATTGCCCCGACCCGCCGGCCTGACTGAGGATCGAAAGGGCTTTCGACAGGCTGATTTCGAGCTGCGTCGCGGTGTAGCCGCGCGCGTCGGTGATCACCTCGAGATAGATGTCCTTCGAGATATATTGCCCGGCCGCCAGCGCGGTGCCGCGCCCGACGGCATCGTCGGGGCCAAGGACCCGCAGCCGGTCGATCCCGGTCGCCGACTGGAGCGCGCCGAGCGGGCTCAGTCCCCCGCCCCCGCCGCGCAGCGTGTTGAGCGACGAAGCGAGCTGCACCGCCTGCAGCGGCGACAGCGAGGTGATCGAATCGCCGAACAGGATGCGCGATACGATTTCGTCCTGCGGGAGGCCCGGAACGCTGGAGAAAGTGATCTGCGGGTTCATCGCACGGCCGGAGACATTGACGTTCACCGTCACCGTCTCGATCGTCTCGCTCGCGACGAGGCGGATCGACGGATCAAAGGCATCGCCGGTCGGGAAGGTTACGCGGCCTTCCTGCAATTCAAACGAACGTCCGGCAAATCCCAGCGTGCCGCGCACCAGTTCGACCTCGCCAGCAACGCGCGGGGCCTCTGTCGTCCCGGTTAGCGTGACGTCGGCCTGCCATTCGGATTCGAGCCCCATGCCGCTGACATAGATTTCGTCGGGGGCACGGAGGCGGACATTGAGCCGGATAAGATCGAACAGGCTGCCGCCGACCGCCGCAAGCCCGTCGCCGCTGACCCGTCGCCGCCCCGTGGGTGGCTTGCGCCGCACGCCGGTGAGGACGGGAACTTTTGCCGCGCCTTCGAGCACGACCTTGTAGCGCGTTTCGGGAAGCCGGAGGTCACCCGACAGCAGCGCCGCCTGCCCCGCGACCTTTTCGAGCGTCAGCGTCCCCGTCGCGCGCGCCGCGATATTCTCGCTCCGCGCGAGGCGGGCGTTGTCGAGCGTCGCCGAGATATTCATCGGATAGCCATCCGCTGACGCAAGGCTGATGTAGCCCTTGGCCTGAATGCTGCCGTCGCCGGCGGTCGCGGTGAGCTGTTCGATCTCCAGCCGGTTGCCGGTGAAGCGGCCGTTGACGGCCATGTTGGTCAGGCGGGTACCAAAGGTCTGGTTTTCATAGACCATGTCCTTGCCGCGCACGACGCCATTGAGGCACGGATCGGCAACGCTGCAACTGAAGTCGGCGGCGACCGCGATCGGCCCCGTCACATGCTGGTCGGCGGGGCCGAAGAAGGAATAGAGGGTGTCGGCGGGGCCGTTGTAGCGGATGCCACCGCCGAGCGGCGCGGCCTGCAGCCGTTCCATCCAGCTTCCGGCGCCGGGTCCGAGAGGACGCAGTGAGGCCTGCAGACGCCCGATCACGCTGCCGCGCTTGCGCATCACGGCACGCGCCTCGCCACCGTCGGTGAGCAGTTTGCCGACGAAATTGACGTCGACGGGCTGGCTGACCGACGCGGCAGTGGTGCGCGTAAAATCATCGATGGCCAGCCGCGCGTCGGCCCGAGGAAAGGCGTCGGGATTGGCCTGTTCGAAGTCGAGACTGCCCGTGGCGCGCCCGCCCAGCCCCATGTCGGGGTAAACAGTGTTGAGGATCGCCATATTGACCCGGTCGAGGCGGCTCTGAATCATGATCCCGTCGCCGAAGCGTCCTGCGACGCGCGCGTTGCTGCCGCGGCCGAGGTTGATGTTGGTCGGCAGCAGTTCGTATCCGTCGGCGCCGGGGATGATGCGTGCGGGCGAAGTGGTGCGGAAATTGATGCCGGTCGCGCGGCCCTGAACCGATGCACGCCACAGTTTCGGTTGCAGGTCGGCGTTGGCGGCGATCCGGAACGGCACGCCGCTCGTTCCCTCGACCAGCGCCTGCGCCTTGCCGCTGCCGTCGCGATAGTCGATCTTCACCCGCCCGACAGCGATATCGTAATCGCGAATTCGGGTGTCGGCGATCTGGATGTCGGCGACGATGTGCGGTTGTTCGTAGAGCGTGACGTCGGCATCGACGATCGCCGATCCGACCGCGAGCTTTGCCGGTCCCGGCAGCACGACATTATTGGCGCGCACATTGATCGCCGCCGCCTGATATTTTCCGGCTGCGCTCAGGCGGACAAGGCCGCCGAGGCCCTGCCCCGACGCATTGAGCTGCCCGGTGAAGGGCCCTGCGGCGCTCTGGACGAGGCGGCCGTTGAAGCCGATTCCCGACAAATCGCCGCGCTCGATATCGATCGTCAGCGGCCCGGCGGCGGTGAGCAACACGACATCGGCGGAGAGCGGACCGTAATCGGTGTCGCCCGTCGCGGCGAGGCGGTAGCCGTTCGGCGCGCCGTTGATCCGCGCGACGAGATTGGCGAGCCCAATGCCAAGCCCCGGCCTTGCGGCAGTGACCACCGCGCGCGGATCGCTGATCGTCCCCGCAAGCTGGAGGCCGACGGGGCCATAGTCGGTCGAATTGGCGCGCGCCGCGAGCTGGATCTGGCCGTTGGGCGAATAGCTCCCCTGCCCGCCGGTGACGCGCAGGCGCGGTGCGGTGAGCCGCAAATTGGCAAAGCGGATGATCCCGTCGGTGCCGTAACGCACGTCGCTCGACGCGGTGGCATTGCCGCCGAGGAAATCGCGCACGCCCGAATTGAACAGCCGCGTCGAGCGCGCACGGACGCGGCCGACGATCTCGAACCCGCCGCGCGGCGCGGTCTTCAGATCGGCGTCGGTGTCGATATCGAAAATGCCGACGCTCTCGATCCGGTAATCGTTGATCCGCCCGTCGATCGCGCCGGTATAGAAGCCCTTGTTCAGATCGGCGATGACGATTGCTTTGGCATCGATCCGCGGCGAACGCAGGCGCAGATTGTCGCTGAGAATGCGGCCATTGCTGTATGCAAGGTCACCGTCGAGCCGCACCTGCACCAGCCTGCCGCCCGCGACGGTATCGAGCCCGCGGATCCGCGCGGCGCGCCCGGCGACCGGAATGACGATCTGGTCGGCATCGACCCGCGCCTTGCCCGCAAGGCTCAGGCTTTCGACGATAATATCGTTGACAGCAAGGCTGTTGGCGTTCGCCTGATATTCGACCGTCGGCAGCGCGAAAGCACCGTCGAGCTTCGCGGTCGCGCGCAAGCCGTTCGCGCGTACCGCAGGCGCGATCGCACCGGGGCGCAGGATGTTCACGGCGAGTTGCAGGCCGTCGTAGCGGTTGGTCGCGAGGTCGATGCCGCCACTGATCCCGAGCCGCGCCGCATCCGACGACAGGCGCCCGTCGATCGCCGCCTTGCGCTCGGCGAGCCGCGCGGTGAGGTCGATCGCCGTTTCGGTGCCCAATATCTCCGCCGTAGGACCGGTGAGGAGCCGCGACGCCTGCGCGGTGCCTTTGATTGCGAAAGTGCCGTCGCGCGCCGTCAGCGCCAGCCGCGCGAGCGGCGCCGCGCCGAGATTGGCGGTGAGGTTGCCGTTCCACGCCTTCCAGTCGCCGCGCCCGTCGAGCTTGGCGGTCAGCGGTTCCTTGAAGCCGCCCATCGCGGCGAGCACGCCGCCTTGCGGGGCGTTGACGTCGAGCGTCATCGCGAGCCGGTTCGCCTCGGGCACCGCGTCGAGCAGCAGTTTCAGCGTATCGCCCTTGGCCTTCGCGCCGATCGTCTCGGCATCGGCGGTCACCTGCGCCCTCCGGTCGGCAATCGCGATCTTGCCGTTCAGGCGCGCCTCCTGCCGCTCGCCCGCAACGGCGGGCTCGAAGACGAAGCGGTCGACCCGCAGGGTGCCGACATCGATATCGATGTCGGGCAAGAGCGGCTCGCCGGTATCGGGAACGACCTTGAAGGCCGGTATCCGCTGCATGGTGATTGTCTGCGCGGTCGCCGAACGGACGTCGATATGGTTGGCAAGATAGCGCAGCGGCCGCCAGTCGACCTTGACCTCGGGCGACGCGAGGAAGACGCCCTTGGGATCGGACAGGGTGAAATCGCGGATCGTCATCGCGCTGAACAGCGACCCGTCGAGCCGGCCGATGCCGATCTTCATCCCGTTTTCGAATTCATATTTCTCGATCTGGGTGACGACGAACCGCCGTCCGGCGTCGCTGTTGAGACCCACGAGGAACAGCGCGAAGAGCAGGACGATGCCGAGCAGCGCAAGACCGATCCAGCGCAGGATGCGAAGCGGCCAGGATTGCGGCGGCGCCTTGTCGCTCGTGGCGATTTCGGGCGCGTCGTCGTCGGCCATCAGAACGCCTGCCCGATCGAGACATAGACGGCGACGAGCGCCTCGCCCGGCTTGCGGCCGATCGGCGTCGCGACGTCGAGCCGCATCGGCCCGAAATTGGTGTAATAGCGCGCGCCGATGCCGGCACCGAAGCGGAGGTCGGAGAAGGTCGGCGTCGATCCGCGATAGACCTGCCCTGCGTCGACGAAACCGACGATGCCGAAATTGCCGAAGCGATAGCGCGCTTCGAAGGCCGCCTCGTTGACGCTGCGCCCGCCGATCGGATCGTTGTTCGGATCCTTGGGGCCGAGCTGCTGGTAACCGAAGCCGCGCACCGACCCGCCGCCGCCGGCATAGAAGCGCCGCGACGGCGCGAGCCGTTCGCGCGCGGCGCCGAGGATCGAGCCGACCCGGACGCGCCCGGCGAGCACGATGCTGTCGGTCACCGGATAATAGCCGCTCGCGTCGATGCGCAGCCGCCCATAGGGCGAGAAGCGGCCGGCGAGCGAGCCTTCGGGCTGGATCAGCGTGGTGACGCGGAAGCCCTTGGTCGGATCGAGCAGGCTGTCGGTGCGGTCGATGCCGACCTGCCCCGTCAGGCCGAGGATCGTGTAGAAATCGCGATTGCGCCGGCCGAGGTTGAAATCATAGTCATCCTCGCTCGTCGCGATGAGTTCGGCGCCATAGGCATAGGTCAGCTTCTTCTGCCAGATCGGCGTCGAATCGCGGCTGACGCGGAACCCGACCCGACCGGTCAGCGCCTCGAACGCGTTGTAATTGCTGCGCGTCGCTTCGGCGACGATTTCGAAGGTGCGGTCGCGCTTGCCGGCATTCGAGCGGCGGAAGGTCGCACCGATACCCTGTTCCTGCGTCCCCAGCACGGCGCGGCCGATCAGAGCGCCTTCGGGCGGGAAGAAGTTGCGGTGGGTCCAGCTTCCCTCGATCCGGATCCCCTCGCCCGTGCCGTAACCGGCGCTCGCCGCGAGCGTCCGCGGCGGTCCCGCATCCTGCGTCACCAGCATCGTCACATATTCGGTATCGTCGCCCGCGCTTTCGCCTGTCGGCTGGGGCTCGGCGGCGATGCTCGAAAAAAGCCCGGTCGCGACGAGCGCTTGCCGGAGATCGTCGACCTTGCGGCTGTCGTAGAGATCGCCGCGCTTGAATCGCGCCAGCACATCGACATGCTCGGCGTCGAAGGCAAGGTCACCCGTCGTCTCGATGCCGCCGAAGCGCGACCGCTTCCCGATCTCGACCGGCAGCGTGTAAACCGCGTCGCCGGTCGCGCCGTCGAGCAATATGTCGCGCTGCCCGACCTTGGCGAAAGGATAGCCCTCTTCGGGGAGCTTGAGCGCGATCGCCGCTTCGGCACCCTGAACGCGGTCGGCGACGATCGGTTCGCCGACGGCAATCGGGAAATTATCCTTGATCAGCCCCGGCGGCACCGTCGCCGCGGCGTTGATGATGACGTCCGAGAATGTGTAACGTTTGCCGGGGACCACATCGATGACGGCGACCAGCGGCCCGCGATTGCCGCGATTGCCTCCCGCGCCCGCCTGCGCATTGCCGCCTTCGCCCTCGGCGCGCGCGGTGCGATCGATCCGCGTATTGACCGTGGCGTCATAATAGCCCTCGGACGACAGGATGCGCTGCATCAGTTCGCCGTCGGCGCTCAGCCGGGCGCGGACCATCGCCGCATTGTCGGCCTTGCCATCGCCGTCGTAGAGCGCCGACAGGTCGCCGAACAGATCGGCAAGATCGACGTCGGTGCTGTCATCGGCGGGCGCTAGGCCGTTGACCTGTACCGTATAGGCAACCTCGCGGTTGGCGTCGGGGTCCTCGGCCTCGGCAAAAACGACCGGTTCGACGTTGAAATTCTCGAGCGGCGGCAGCGGCGCGGCAAGTTCGGTGTCGGTGATCGGCGCGTCGCCGATGGGCTCGACGGTGTCGCCATCGGCCAGTGCCGGCAAGGGAACGCCGTCGACGAAGGGCGACTGCGCCTCGACGGTCGACGTGGCGGCCGCGTCGGCCGGCTTCTTCGCGGCCTCGGCCGCTTGGCGCTGCTCGAATTCGGCGATCGATTCGAGCGGGCGGTCGAGTTCGGGGTCGTCTTCGGCGCCGATCGGCGGGATCGCCTTTTCGAACTCGTCATCCTCGATGATCGGTGCGACTTCGGGCAGTACGGCCTCGGGCGGCGGCGGGCTCGGCACCGCGATCGGGCCGGCCGCCGGCGCCTCGACGGTCGGGACGACCTTTGGCGGTTCGACGTCCTGCGCCGCGGCCGATGCTGTCCAGCCGGCCGAAAAAAGCGAGGTCGAGATAATCAACAGACTGCGCAGGCGCGAAAATCGGCGCGGGTGCAATTGACGAGATTTTTCAGAAATTTGCATCTGTCCACAGCCGATGGCGCACTTGTGGCCTCGGCAGCGCTGCGGCGCAACCGGATTTTGAAAGGGACTTGTCCCGAAAACTACTCATGTCGCCCGATCCGCCCCTGCCCGGCCCATGCCCCTTCTCCCAACGACGCGGGACGCGATCAGGTTCCGCAAAAGGTTGTATAAGGCGCAGAATCTTTTGGCGCCGGCTCGGCAAACGTCTCCCACCCGGCGCGCGCGACATAGGGCTGGCGCACGACTTCGAGCAACGTCATCCACGGCGCCATGTCGCCGGCCTCGGCCGCCGCCAGCGCCGCCTCGACGAGGTGGTTGCGCGGAATATAGAGCGGGTTGACCGCATCCATCGCCGCCGCCCGCTCGACCGGCCCCGTGGCCTCGCGTTCCAGTCCGGCCCACCAGTCCGCGATCCAAGCCGCCATCGCATCGGGCTCGGGCAACAACGCTTCCATCATCGCCGCGTCGCCGCGCAGCAGCATCGCGAGAGCGCGGAAGAAGGAGGTGAAATCGACGTTCAGCCGTTCAATCTCGCCGAACAAGCCGTCGATCAGATCGGCGTCGGCTTCGTCGGCGCTGGCGAGGCCGAGCTTCAGACGCATCCGCGCGAACCACGCGGCGCGGAACCGCTCGGGGACCGCCGTCACCAATTCCTTCGCGCGTTCGACATCCTCCGGATCGACCGCATGGATCGCGGGCAGCAGCGCCTCAGCGAAGCGCGCCATGTTCCAGTGCATGATCTGCGGCTGGCGCCCATAGGCATAGCGGCCGTTAGCGTCGATCGAACTGAACACCGTATCGAGCGCGAAGCGGTCCATGAAGGCGCAGGGACCATAGTCGATCGTCTCGCCGCTGATCGCGACATTGTCGGTGTTCATCACGCCGTGGATGAAGCCGAGCCCCAGCCAGTGCGCGACCAGTTCGCATTGCAGGCCGATGACGCGGTCGAGCAGCGCCAGATGCGGGTTCGGCGCGCCGGCGAGCTCGGGAAAATGGCGGCGGATGCAGTAATCCGAAAGCTGGACGACATGGTCGGCACCGAAATGTGCAGCAAAGAACTGGAAGGTGCCGACGCGGATATGGCTGCTCGCAATGCGCGTCAGCACGGCGCCGGGGTGAGCGCGCTCGCGCTGCACCCGGTCGCCGGTCGCGACGGCCGCGAGCGAGCGTGTCGTCGGCACGCCCATCGCTGCCATCGCCTCCGACACCAGATATTCGCGCAGCACCGGGCCGATCGCCGCCTTGCCGTCGCCATTGCGCGAGAAGGGCGTCGGGCCCGATCCCTTGAGCTGGACATCGAATCGCGCCCCGTCCGGCGCCACGATCTCGCCGAGCAGCAGCGCGCGGCCGTCGCCGAGCTGCGACGAGAAATGACCGAACTGGTGCCCGGCATAGGCAAAGGCGAGCGGATTGGCGCCGCCGGGCAATAATTGCCCCGAAAAGATGCTCGCCAGCACATCGTCGCCCGCACCCGCAGTCTCCAGCCCGAGAGAGGCCGCCAGCGCATGATTGAAAATCAGCAGCTTGGGCGCGGGAGGGACCGCCGCCTCGGCAGGCGCGTAAAAGCCTTCCATCGCGGTGTAGAAACTGTTGTCGAACGCAATATCCACGCGGGGCTCCCCTAGGGTCAGGACCCTCGGGTCCTGACTTCAGCGGCCTTATGTCGAGGCTTCGCGGCGCGATTGCAAGTTTGCCGATTGCAGCCAGGCCACGCTTTTGCTAGCGGCCCGCCCCGTGACCTCAGGTTCCCCGGCAACGGGGATGAAAAGGGAAGTCCGGTGCAATCCGGCGCTGCCCCCGCAACTGTAAGTCGGCGAGGTGGATGCGACATAGCCACTGGGGCCCACGCCCCGGGAAGGCCGCATTCCCCAGTGACCCGACCAGCCAGGAGACCTGCCCGAGCGTCGCCGTTATCTGTCGCGGGCGGGGTGTACCGGCGGCAGGCGAGGTTCCTCGCGTGACGGCAAAGCCGTTACGTTGGAGGGACTATAATGAATATTGCTGTTTATCGTGCGAGCCTGTCGGCGCTCGCCATCGCCGCGGCATCGCCCGCATTCGCCCAGTCGAACCCCGACCTCGCGACCACCGACGAAGCCGGCGATACGATCGTCGTCACCGCGTCGCGCTCGGGCGAAGGCGCCCGCGTCGACCAGCTCGGCTCGTCGGTCACCGTGCTCGATGCCCGGACGATCGAAAACCGCCAGACGCGGGTGCTGTCGGACGTGCTGCGCGACGTGCCGGGCGTCGCCGTCAGCCGGCTTGGCGTGATCGGCGGGCAAACGCAGCTTCGCATCCGCGGCACCGAGGGCAATCATGTCCTGACGCTGATCGACGGCATCGAGGTGTCCGATCCGTTCAACGGCGAATATGATTTCGGCACCCTGATCGCCTCGCCCGCCGCGCGGATCGAGGTGCTGCGCGGCCAGCAATCTTCGCTTTACGGGTCGGATGCGATCGGCGGCGTCGTTCATTATATCACGCTGACCGGCGCCGAAGCGCCCGGGATCAGCGCCCGCGCCGAAGGCGGTTCGTTCGAGACCTTCTCGGGCGACGTGCGCGTCGCCGGCGTCGCCGGCGATCTCGATTATGCGGTGTCGGGCGCCTATCTCCATACCGGCGGATCGCCCACCGCACGCTTCGGCACCCGCGACATCGGGTCGGACAATGTCGGGGTCAGCGGCAAGCTGATCTGGTCGCCGTCGGAGAGCTTCAGGCTGACCGGGGTCGCGCGTTACGGCTATACCGACGCCGACTTCAACAACAGCGAGTTCGACGGCACCAGCCCGCTCTATGGCATGATCGTCGACAGCCCGGGCGCCTATTATACCAGCCAGTCGTTCCACGGCCTGCTGCGCGCCGAATTCACCGCGCTCGACGGCCGCTGGACCAACGCGCTGACCGGGCAGGTCACCGACACGGTGCGCAAGAGCTATTCGGCTTTCGGCCGTGACGGCGGCAGCGAAGGCCGACGTTACAAGGGCTCGTTCGAATCGAGCCTGCGCTTCGGCACCGATACCGTCGTCCACCGGCTGACCGCGGCGGTCGATGTCGAACGCGAGGAATTCCGCAACACCACCCCCTCGCCCTTCGTCTTCCAGGGCAAGCGCGACACCGACAATATCGGCTTCGTCGGACAATATGAGCTGCTCGCGGGCGACGCCTTCGCGCTCGGCGCCTCGGTGCGTCACGACGAGAACGACCGGTTCGACGACGCGACGACCTTCCGCATCCAGTCGAGCTACAAGCTGCCGACCGGCACGCGCATTCGCGGCGCCTATGGCACCGGCGTCAAGAACCCGGGCTATTACGAGCTTTACGGCTATTCGGACGGCGTGTTCATTGGCAACCCCGACCTCCGCCCCGAAAAATCGAAGGGCTGGGAAGCCGGGATCGAACAGACGATCGGAGACAATCAGGCAACGATCGGCGCCACCTATTTCGACAACAAGCTTAAGGGCGAAATCTACACGACCTACCCCGCCCCCGATTTCATCGCGACGCCCGCGAACCGCACGACGACGTCGAAGCAGCGCGGCGTCGAAGTGTTTGCCTCGGCGCGCCCGATCCCGCAGATCGAGCTCGACCTTGCGTACACCTGGCTGAAAGCGCGCGAGAATGGCGCGGTCGAGGTGCGCCGGCCGAAGCATGTCGCGAGCTTCAACGCGACGATCTTCAGCAAGGACGAGCGCTTTTCGACGACGCTGACGCTGCGCTATAACGGCCGCCAGACCGACGTCGCCTTCCTCGACCCGATCTTCTTCGCGCCGACCACCGTGTCGCTGAAGGAATATGTGCTGGTGAATCTCAACGCTAACTACAAGCTGACCGACGCCATCTCGGTCTTCGCCCGCGTCGAAAATCTCGCGAACGAGGATTATGAGGAGGTGTTCAGCTACCGCACCCAGGGCCGCGCGGCCTATGGCGGCGTGCGCGTCAGCTTCTGATGCGATCGGCGGCGGCTCTCGCGATGCTGGCAGTCCTCACGGGCTGTCAGCAGCGCGCGCCGCTGCCCGAACGCCGCGGCGTCGTCAGCATCGATTTCTGCGCCGACCAGATGGTGCTGGGATTGCTGCCGCGCGAGCGGGTGCGCGCCGTGTCGTTCGAGGCGGAAAGCGACGCCGGCTTCGCGGCGCCCCGCGCTCGCGGTCTCCCGCGGCTGCGCCCGCAAATCGAGGATATCGCCGCGCTTCGTCCTGCAATCGTCGTTCGCTCCTTTCGCGGCGACGCGCGGCTCGACCGGCAGCTTCGCGCGATGGGAATCCGCGTCGTCCAGCTCGGCTACGCCGGGACGCTCGGCGACGTCGCGACCGACATGCGGCGCGTCGCCGCCGAACTGGACGCGGAGACAAAGGCGACGGCGTTGCTTGCCGGCTATGATGCAGAGCTGGCGGCGGCGCGCAGCGCGGCGGTACCGACACGGAGCGCGCTCTATGTGACGCCCGGCGACGTCACCACCGGCCCGGGTTCGTTCGTCGCAGATGTCATCGCCGCTGCGGGACTGAAGCCCTATCGCGAACAGCCGGGGTGGGGCACGCTGCCGCTCGAGGAGATGGTTCGCCGTCCGCCCGATGTGGTCTTCCGTGCCTTCTACGACAGCGCCCGTTACCGGCAGGATCGCTGGTCAGCGTCCCTCCATCCCGTCGTCGCCCAAGCGTCGCGTCGGGCAATAGAGGTCGAAGTGCCGGGAAGCTGGCTCGCCTGCGGCAACTGGCTTGCGGGTCATGCCGTCGCAAGGCTCGCCGAAGCGCGAAAGGGAGGCTGATGCGGCGCACCAACATCCTGCTCGCGGCGCTGCTCGTCTTCATCGCCATGACGGCGCTGATGACCGGCCCCGACGGGCTTGCGCCGCGCCTACTGTTCGACTGGGCGACGGGAAGCGACCCGGCAGCAGCAACCATCGTCGCCGACATCCGCCTGCCCCGGGTGCTGAGCGCGGCGATCGTCGGAGCCGCACTGGCGGTTTGCGGCGCCGCGCTGCAAGCGCTGACGCGCAATCCGCTCGCCGAACCCGGCATCCTCGGGGTGTCGTCGGGTGCGACGCTCGGCGCGACGCTGACGCTCTATTTCGGCCTGTCGGCGCTCTGGTCGTGGGCGCTGCCGATGGGCGCGATCGTCGGCGCCGGGCTGGTCACCGCGCTGCTCGCGTCGGCGGCGGTGCGGACGCGCGGCATGGCGACACTGATCCTGATCGGCGTCGGCCTGTCGAGCCTGACCGGGGCACTGATGGCGCTGATCCTCAACTTCGCGCCCAATCCCTTTTCGCTGTCCGACCTCGTCACCTGGACGCTCGGTTCGGTCGCCAACCGCTCGCTGTCCGATCTCGGGCTGACGGTGCCCTTCATGGCGGCCGGGATGGCGCTACTCCTGACCCAGCGCCGGCAGCTCTCGCTGCTTTCGATCGGCGAGGAGGCCGCGATCGCGCACGGTCTCGACTTTCGCCGCACGCAGCTCATCGTCGTCATCGCCACCGGCCTCGCGACGGGAGCGTCGGTCGCGCTTGCCGGGTCGGTCGGCTTCGTCGGGATCGTCGCCCCGCATCTCGTGCGGCCATGGGCCGGACACGATCCCGGCCGGACGCTCGTCCCCGCGGCGCTGGCCGGCGCAATCATGCTGATCGCTGCCGACATGCTGGTCCGGCTGCTCCCGACCGACACCGAATTGCGGCTCGGCGTGGTTGCCGCGCTGGCCGGCGCACCGATCTTCCTGCTCATCGTGCTGCGACGGGGGAATGTGCGCCATGACTGATCTTGCCGCACGGAACGTCGCGATTGCCGGGCGGCTCGGCAGCACCGACTTCACCCTGTCGCCGGGGGAGCTGGTCGCCATCGTCGGCCCCAACGGTTCGGGGAAGAGCAGCCTGCTTCGCATTCTCGCGGGCCTGCTGCGCCCGGACAGCGGGACGGTTTCGCTAGACAATCTGGCCCTCGACAGCCTCGATCCGCTGACACGCGCACGCGCGCTTGCCTATCTGCCCCAGCGCGCCGAAGTGGCGTGGCCGATCCTCGTCGCCGATATGGTCGCACTCGGCCGCTATGCCTTCGGCGCGGAGGACATGAAGCGAAATATTGCGCCGGGGCACTGGCTGGAGGAGGTCGGCTGCGAGGCCTTGGCAGGCCGCTCGACCGCGACGCTTTCGGGGGGCGAATTGGCGCTGGTCGCACTTGCCCGTACATTCGCTGCCGAAACGCCGCTGTTGCTGCTGGACGAGCCGACCGCCGCGCTTGACCCCAAACGCCAGATCGACACGATGGCGCGACTTGCGAAGCGGAGCCGCGAGGGCCGCGGAATCGCCGTTGTGCTCCACGATCTCAACCTTGCCGCGCAGTTCGCCGATCGGATCGTCTGGATGAAGGACGGCCGCATCGAGGCCGAAACGCCGCCCGAACCCGCGGCGCTGACGGCCAACGCGGCAGCTATATTCGGCATCGAAGTGCACGTCGAAGTCGCTGACGACGAACGAGTCCGCTCCGTCGCGATCTGTGGCGGCTCCCGGAACGACTGAGCTCATAGCGCCTTCAAATAATCCGGCCGACTGTGCGCGAGATCACAGCAACGAAGCAATCACCATCTCATGACGATTCTACGAAACGAGGATCGGGCAGGAATTATTTCGCGGCAACGTACCAGAGGCGGGATCGTTTGCCCCCGTCGCGAGTTATACGTGCCGCAGAAGGCGATTGGGATGCGGGGGCAAGGTTTACCGTTACTTATTGAGTTATGTTACCGTGCCGTTTATGGGACGGGCATTGTTCGTCGTGAACTTGTCTCGATTTAACGCAGGGTCGCCGCAGGGAAATATGCCTGCAATCTGCTGTACTCTATCTCGCGCCTTCTGGCAGGGATCCATAGAAAGCGGTTGGCGATAGATGATTTCGGCAAAAGATGATCGGTGGCGCGACTGGCGCGCGAAGATGCTGGCCTTCGTGGTCGACCGGCCGCGTATCCAGCGCCAGATGGCCGCCGTCGCCATCGACGGATCGCTTTGCATCGCGGCAGTATGGATCGCCTTTTCGCTCCGGCTCGGCGTCTGGGAGCTGTTTTCCCAACCGATCCTGACCTTCGCCGCGATCGCATTGCTATTCTGGTATCCCATTGCCTGGAAAACAGGCGTCTATCGCTCGCTGATCCGTTTTTCCGGCGCGCGGACGATCGCCGACCTGGCGATCGCCTGCGCGGCGCTGGCGGTGCCGCTGTTCATCGTCTGCGTCGTCTTCCGCCTTCCTTCCGTGCCGCGCACGCTCTCGATGCTGCACCCGATCATTTTCCTGCTTCTGCTGGGTGCCAGCCGCATCGCCATACGCTTCGTGCTTCTCGACCTGTTCAAGGTTGTGTCGGTCAATGCCCGCCGCGTACTCGTTTACGGCGCGGGCCGTGCCGGACAGCAATTGGCGCTGTCGCTTCGCCATGAATCGCAGGTCCATCTCGTCGGCTTCGTCGACGACGACCTGCGGCTCGACGGCCAGCGCCTCGACGGCGTCCCTGTTTTCGGCGCCAACCGCCTGAAAGAGCTGCTCGAAGATACCGATATCGACGAGGTGCTGCTCGCCATCCCCAGCGCTTCGCGCGCACGCCGCCGCGAGATCATCGACACGCTGAAGAATGAAGAGGTCTATGTCCGCTCGCTTCCCAATCTGACCGGCGTCATCGAGGGGTCGGTGACGGTCAACGATTTGCGCGAAATCCAGATCGAGGAGCTTCTCGGCCGCGAAACCGTCGCGGCGAACCAACTGCTGATGAGCCGCACGACGGCCGGAAAGATCGTTCTCGTGTCGGGTGCCGGCGGCTCGATCGGCAGCGAGCTATGCCGCCAGATCCTGCGGTGCCGCCCGGCGCGCCTCGTGCTGCTCGAACAATCAGAATATGCACTTTATGCGATCGAGCAGGAGTTGATCGAACTCATGCGCGAACTGGCGATCGACGTGCCGCTCGTGCTCGAACTCGCGAGCGCGTCCGAACGCTCGTCGATGTCCCGCATCTACAACTATCACAAGCCCGAAACTGTGTTTCACGCGGCCGCCTACAAGCATGTCCCGCTGGTCGAGGCGAACCCGATCTCCGGCCTGCGCAACAATATCATGGGGACGCTGCACAGCGTGGCCGCCGCCGAGGCGGTCGGTGTCGCCAACTTCATCCTGATCAGCACCGACAAGGCGGTGCGGCCGACCAACATCATGGGCGCGTCGAAGCGCGTCTGCGAACTGATCCTGCAGGCGCGGGCCGAGCGGCCCGACGTCAAGACCGTGTTCAGCATGGTCCGCTTCGGCAATGTGCTGGGATCGAGCGGTTCGGTCGTTCCGCGGTTCAAGGCCCAGATCGAGGCTGGCGGCCCCGTCACGCTGACGCACAGGGAAATCACGCGCTATTTCATGACCATCCCCGAAGCCGCGCAACTCGTCGTGCAGGCGAGCGCGATGGCCAAGGGCGGCGAGGTGTTCGTGCTGGACATGGGCCAGCCGGTCAAGATTTTCGACCTCGCGACCAGCATGATCCACCTGTCGGGACTGAGCGTGCGCTCGGCCGACAATCCCGACGGCGACATCCAGATCATCGAGACCGGCCTGCGTCCGGGCGAGAAACTCTACGAAGAGCTTTTGATCGGCGACAATCCCGAAAAGACCAAGCATCCGCGCATCATGCGCGCCCGCGAGGGCCTGTGGCATTGGGAAGAACTCGAACGCGAGCTGCAGGAACTCGACGCGACGATCCGCGGCACCGGCGACAGCATCGCCGCCGTGCAGACGATCAGCCGGCTGGTGCCCGAATTCGTGCCCGATGCAGGGTGGATCGAACGGTTGAGCGCCAACAACGGATAGGCGGTGCCGCACCCCGCTCTCGCGGAAAGCGCGCCCGCCTGCCGATCCAGCTAGGCGACGCCCTCGCCGGCGTGCGCCGCGCTAGCGGCGGCGATGACCTCGCGGCTGACCTTGGCGGTCAGTTCGATCTGCTCCTGCGTCAGCGTCGGGTGAACGAGCCACATCAGACTGGTATCGCCCAGTTCGCGCGCGGCCGGCATCCGCTGCAACGGCCGCCAGCCGGTGCCGTCGAACGCCTTTTCCAGATAGACCTCTGAACAGCTTCCCTGAAAACAGGGCACGCCGTGCGCGTTGATCTCGGCAACGATGCGGTCGCGGTCCCAGCCCTCCGCAAGCCGGTCGGGGCGGACATAGGCATAGAATTTATACTCGGCGTGCACATTCCCCTCGCCGCCCAGCGTCGGCGTCCGGACAAGTCCGTCCGGCCCCGAAAAGGGCGCCAGCGCATCGCGAATGGTGGCGGCATTGCCGGTCCGCGCCGCGGTCCAGTCCTGCATGCGGCCGAGCTGGATGCGCCCGATCGCGGCCTGTATCTCGATCATCCGCCAGTTGGTGCCGAAGCTTTCATGGACCCAGCGGAACCCTGGCGGATGCTGGCGTTCATAGACCGCCTCCCAGCTCTTGCCATGATCCTTGAACGACCACATGCGCGACCAGAGTTCGCGGTCGTCGGTCGTCACCATGCCGCCCTCGCCGCCCGTCGTCATGATCTTGTCCTGGCAGAAGGACCACGCCGAAACATGGCCGATCGACCCGACGCTGCGCCCCCGATAGCGCGCGCCATGCGCCTGCGCACAATCCTCGATCACCTTGATGCCGCGAGGTTCGGCGAGCGCCATGATCGGGTCCATGTCGGCCGGCCAGCCGCCGATGTGGACAACGATGATCGCACGGGTCCGGTCGGTCAGCACGGGAGCGATCGTCGCCGCTGAAATATTGCCGCTGTCGCGATCGACGTCGGCGAAAACCGGGATCGCACCGGCGTTGACGACGCAGCTTACCGACGCAAGGAAGGTCCGCGGGGTAACCACCACCTCGTCAGTCGGCAAACCGCCGTTGACCGCGCCGACGCCCAGCCCGTGCAGCGCAAGGTCGAGCGCGACCGTCCCGTTGGTGACGGCGATGGCATGGGCGCTGTCCGCCCAGTCCGCGAATTCGCGTTCGAACGCCCGGCATTCCTCGCCGGTCCAGTAATTGACCCGGTTCGAACGCAGCACGGCGGTGACCGCGTCTGCTTCTTCGTCGGTGAAACTGGGCCAGGGAGCAAAGGGGGTGTTGAGCATGTTATTTCTATTTCTTTTCCAGAGGCCGTGCGGGATTGCCAATGACGGTTGCGCCTGGCGGGACATCCTTGGTGACGACGGCCCCCATCCCAACGACAGCCCCCGCGCCGATGACTAACGGCTTCTCCGGCGTACCCTGCTTCAGGATTGCACCGGTACCGATATATGCCCGGTCCCCGATATGTACATTGCCGTTGCACATCACACGCGGCGCAAAGGTCACAAAGTCCCCGACGACACAATCATGCGCGACGTAGCTGTAAATATTGGCATGAAAACAGCGTCCTATCACTGCATCGGACGTAAGCGTGACGAAAGGCTGCAATATTGAGCCGGCACCGACCGAAACCCGATCACCGACGAAGATATTTTGGGCGATGACATCGCACATGGGAATTCCCGCAGCGGCGCAGCGATCATGAAGCAATTCGCGTATTCGCGCATCCGCGATCGCGATCGTGACCGTCTTTTGGCTAGCCGGACGGGCCAGAAACGCGTCCCAATTCAGAACCTCATGCGGCATGTCATGCTGGCCCGTCAGCGCACCATCGTCGATAAAGACTATTTCCGCGCCTTGGGCTTCGGGAGATGCACGCAACACGGGCATAACTTCTCGACCGAAGCCGCTTGCACCATATATCCCTATCAGCTTGCTCATGTTTCCGTTCCCTTGAATGCCGCCATTGTTGCTTCTCCTTCCGCACTAATACCGTCTCGGACCAGCACCTTTCGAATTGTCAGGAACAGGATTTTGACGTCGAGCGCTAGCGTGCGATTGTCGACATACCAGACGTCCAGCGCAAATTTCTCTTCCCATGACAACGCGTTTCGCCCATTGACCTGCGCCCAGCCGGTAACGCCCGGTCGAACCTCGTGCCGTCTTGCCTGTTCGGGACTATAGAGCGGAATATAGCTCATCAAGAGTGGGCGAGGGCCAACAAGGCTCATGTCGCCTTTCAACACGCTCCACAGACCCGGCAATTCGTCGAGGCTGGTCGAGCGCAGGAACCGGCCGAGCGGGGTCAGCCGTTCGGCGTCGGGCAGCGGCTGTCCGTCGGCGCCGACGGCGTTACGCATCGTGCGGAATTTCATCATCTCGAACGGCTCGCCATGCAGCCCGGGACGGACCTGCCGGAACAGCGCCGGCGGCCCCATCTGACGCCGGATGAGCAGCGCGAGCACGATCAGCACCGGCGAAAACAGCAGCAGCGCGCCGCCCGCCAGCAAGATGTCGAGCAGGCGCTTCACGCCTTGCGCCCCTCGGTCACCCAATCGACCCATTGATCGGCGAGCTGCGACCGGTCGAAGCGCCGCTCGGCAAGTGCGGCCGCCCGGCCGCCCTTCGCCTTCAGCGCGGCGCGATCGGCTGCCGCCCGCTCGAGCGCGTCGGCAAAGGCCGGTGCATCGTCGGGTGGCACGGCGAAGCCGCAATCCTCACCCTCGATCATGTCGGCCAGCCAGCCGGGATAATTGTTCAGCACCGGCAGGCCCGCGGCGATATAGTCGAAGAATTTGTTCGGCGACGTGCCGTAATAGAAGGCGGGAATATTGGAGAGGATCTGGAGCCCCAAATCGGCGCCCGCCATCAGTCCGGCCAGCCGTTCCTTGTCGACCGGCGGATGGAACAGGACGTTGCGTAGCCTTTCCTGTTCGGCACGCGCCTGCAGCCCCGGCTTCAGCTTGCCTTCACCGACGAGCAGCAGCTTGATGTCGTCGCGTCCGCGATCCTGCAGCACGCGCGCCGCGTCGAGCACCGCGTCGAGGCCGTTCGCCATGCCGTGCGTGCCGGTGAAGACCGCCAGCAGGTCGCTCGCGGCGACGCCTTCGGGACGCCACGCGACCGGCTGGTTGCGGAAAATGCCGATATCGCAGCCGTTCGGGATCGTCGCGACGCGCGCTTCATCGACGCCGCGGCGCATGATCCCTTGCGCGATGCCGGGCGAGAGGCCGATGCAGCGCACCGCGCTGCGATAAGAGGTCCACTCCAACGCCGACAGCGCGGCGAGCACCGCGGGATTGGTGATCACGCCCATTTCGCGCGGCAGTTCGGGCCACAGGTCACGCACCTCGAACACGAACGGCTTGCCGCGCAGCCAGCGCGCGAAGATCGCGGGTATCCCGGCGGTCAGCGGCGTGGTGGTGGCGAAGGCGAGATCATATTTCTCTGTCATCGCGATCTTCAGGCTGTGCCAGGCATATTTGGCGAAGGTCGCGCTGCGTTTCAGGAAACCGTCGCGGTTCGAATAGGAGAGGTCGAGTTCGACGACCTCGATCCCGTCGACCGTTCCCCGCCGCACGCCCGCAGTGAAGGGACCGTCCAGCCCGGTCTTGCCGAGGCCATAACTGCCGCAGACCATGGTGACGCGATGTCCGCGATGCACGAGCCGCCGCGCCATTTCATAGGACCGGATGCCCGCGGCGCCGCGCGGCGTCGAAAAATGCTGATGGAAATAGAGGATATGCATATCAATATTCTATGATTGTCCGGATTGCCGAGGGAACCGGCACCCGGATTTCCAGGACGGGAAGCGAGGTCTTGCGGAGATAATATCGGGATTCGGCGCCTTCCACTATGCGGAGTTCGGCCGTCCCCGCTTCGCTTTCGACCGTCAGACGGCACATGCCGTCGCCGATCCGGTTGCCGTCGAGCTGCCAGTCGCCGGGACGGAGCCGCCAACGCAGGACGGCTTCCTTGGCATTACCATCGAGTTCGTCGCTGCAAATCAGCCTGTCTCCGTGCAGTTCCACCGTTCGCCTGTGTTCCGCACCCCAATGGTCGCGATAACCGGCCGCAGCGCGGCAGATATTGTCTTCGCATGACACCGGCGCGACATCGCGCGCCGCCGGCCAGCCGCCGAACAGGAAGCGGCCGAGACGCGGCATCTGGTCGCGCCCGTCGAACTGCACCGTGTTGTGCGACGCGACGCCGCCGAAATAATCGAGGTCGTCGTTCGACGAATTATAGCTATAGGTCCCGCCGTCGCGGAGGAGGTTTTCGCCGCCGACCCACAGGTCGAGATGAAGCAGGTCGCCTTGCCCCGGCCGGAAACGGAAGCGGGGATAACGCAGATAGGCCACCGCCCTGCCGGCGCGGAGAATGTGCAGGCCGCCCTCGCCGAACGTCCGGCTTTCGGGTGCGGACAACAGGGCATCGGGCGGCGGAATGAAGAGCCATTCGAGCTGGCGGTCCCATGGCCCCGGGCCGAAGGCGCGTGCGTCGGCGAACAGCACACTCGCCCACTGGAGCGACGGCCGGAAATCGCGATAGCCGCCGTCGGTCAGCACCATCAGCCTGGCGCCATCGTTTGCGCCCAAATTCGGCGTATCGCCCGTCCCCGGGTCGACCATCTGCTGCATCCATCGGACCGCCAGCCCCAGCCGCTCGCGGAGCCCGGCCGAAAAATCGGGCAGGCCGAACCGGCGGCGCCAAGTCTCGGCCAGCGAATAGGTGTCGAGCATCACGCGGTGATAGACGACCGAATATTGGCTGAAGGTTCCGTCGGGCTCGATCAGCGCGCGCGCCCGGTCCTCGAGCCATTTGCGCCCGGTCGCCGCCCAGCCCTGCCCCGCCGCGTCGCCCGTCGCGGCAAGCCAGCTTCCGCCGATGAAAAGCGCGGCGGCTTCGGACGTGCCGTGGTTATTCTGCTGGCCGATCGCATAGCTCATCGTCGGCGCGATGCGCGCGAGGTGCAGTTTCACGAGCGCGAGCAGCCCGGCTTCGGGCCGCTCGGCCTGCCCCAGCAGCAAGGCCGCGAGCGCCAGGTGCATCACCCGGATCGATGCCTCCTGCCCGCACTTCCAGTTGACGCCGCGGTAGGGCGGATTGTGCCGCGCCCAGTCGGTCAGCCACAGGTTGAGGCGATCGAGCTCGCCGCGGTCGCCCGACGCCGCCCGCTGCGCCATCGCCAGCAGCCAGTCGAACCGCGACGCCTCCCACACCGTCTTGATGTCGCCAAGTTCGGGGTCGAAATCGCCGATTTTGAACCAGTCGCGTTCGCCGTCGGCCCTGGCCCCCGAAAAGGGGTTGCGATGCCAGTCGGGCGGCGAAGCCGACGGAAAGCGGTGCGCGCCGAACCATAGGCCATCGGCCTGCCAGTCGGCTCGGGGCTCAATCCCGGCGGACGCGGGTGCGGGACCGCCGAAAAAGGGCGGCGACGGCACCGCCGCCGCCAGACGCAGCACCGGATGCACGCCCGCACGCAGGCCAAGCCGGTACAGCGCGACGCGTGCGAGATTGCCCGCGCCGAGCGCCGCATAGGTCCGCAGCTTGACGCTGGCCGCGCTCATTTCTGGTCGCGGAGCTGACCGGCCGCTTCGATCGTGACGCGCGCGACCTCGAAAAGCTCTTCGGGTGCGATGGGCGACGGCCCGCCCGCTTCGACGGCGCGCAGGAATGCCGCCGCGCATTCCGACTGCCCCTTGTCCTGCCGCCACAGCTTCTGCTTGCGGAAGCCCGGCCAGTTGAAGCCGCGCAGCGCGAGGAAATTGTCGAGTTGCAGCGTCCGCCCGCCGACGAACACCTCGACCCGCTCCTTGGGGAAGGATGCGCCGCCATTGGCAAGATAATGGATCGTGCCGAACGACCCGTCGGCAAAACCCAGCGTGATGCTCGCCTTGTCCTCGGTCAGCGGCTGCGCCTCGTTGTCGCCCATCCGCCGGGCGGTGATCGACGTAATCGGCGATCCCGCGAGGAAGCGCATCAGGTCGATATAGTGACAGGCTTCGCCGATGATACGCCCGCCCCCGACCGCCGGATCCTGCGTCCAGTGATCCGCCGGGATGGCGCCCGCATTCATCAGCATGACAAAGGCCTTGGGTTCGTGGGTCCCGCGCAGCAGGCGCTGCATCCGCTCGACGAGCGGCGCGAAGCGGCGGTTGAAACCGACCATGAGCTGCCTCCCCGATGCAGCATGCGCCTCCTCGACGAGCGCCAGTTCGTCGAGGTCGAGCGCGAGCGGCTTTTCGACGAAGACATTCTTCCCGGCACGCAGCGCCTCCGCCGTGAAGCGGGCGTGGCTGTCGTGGCGCGTCACGATGGCGACCGTGTTGATTTCGGGGTTGGCGATCAGTCCCGCCGCATCGGACGTCGCATGATCGAACCCGGCGCGCTGGCCGTGAATGACGCCGCTCGTTCCGCCGGCTGAGGCAATGCTGTGCAGCCGCGCGCCCGCGGCCTTGAACGCCGGGATCAGCATGCGCGACGCATAGTTTCCGGCGCCGATCACGCCGATGACCGCCTTGCCCGCCGGAACAGCGGTCGCATCGCCGAGCGGAACCGACGCGATATGCCGGGGCGCGACCGCATGTCCGTAATCGAGGATGATACCAAGCGCGCTCTTGTCGTCGGTCAGCGTGGCATAGGCATCGACCGCATCTTCGAAAGCGTGGCGATGCGTGACCAGCGACGCGACGTCGATCTGCCCCCCCGCCATCAGGTCGAGCACCGCCTCGAAATTCCGCTGCTCGGTCCAGCGGACGAAGCCGATCGGATAGTCCTGCCCCTTGTCCTCATAGGCGGGATCGTACCGCCCCGGACCATAGGAGCAGGACACCTGGAAACTCAGTTCCTTTTCATAGAAGTCGGCGCGATTGAGTTCGAGCCCCGTCACCCCGACGAGCACGATCCGCCCCCGCTTGCGGCACATCCGCGCCGCCTGCGTCACCGGGTCGGAGCTTTTGGTCGAAGCCGTGATGATCACGCCGTCGACGCCCTTGCCGCGCGAAAAGGCAAGGCCTGCGGCGACCGGATCCTCGCCGGCGCCCGGATTGCAGGTTTCGGCGCCGAACCGCTTGGCGAGTTCGAGCTTCGCCGCGTCGAAATCGATCGCGAGCACGCGGCAACCCTGTGCGCGGAGCAACTGGACCGTCAGCAGCCCGATCAGCCCGACGCCGGTGACGACGAAGGATTCGCCGAGCGTCGGATTGGCGAGGCGCAGTCCCTGCAGCCCGATTGCGCCGACGACCGTGAAGCTGGCCGCTTCGTCGCTGACATTGTCGGGAATGCGCGCACACAGATTCTGCGCGACCGAGACGACATCGGCGTGGGGTCCGTTGGACAGGACGCGATCGCCGACGGCAAAGCCGGTGACATTGGCGCCGACGGCGCAAACCCGGCCGACGTTCGAATAGCCGAGCGGTATGGGCTGCCCGAGTTTCGAACGAACGGCATCGACGGTAGTCAGCAGGCCGTCGGTCTTCACCTTGTCGAGCACCTGCATCACCTTTTCGGGCTGCTTCCGCGCCTTGGAAAGCATGCTCGCGCGCCCGAAGTCGACGAGCATGCGTTCGGTACCGATCGAGATCAGCGAAACGCTGGTATCGATGAGCAATTGGCCCGCGCGAACGCCGGGAGCGGGTGCTTCGACCAGTCGCGTCGCGCCGGAGGAGAGATCCTGGAGAATTTGTTTCATTGGAATATTTCCGGATTATCGGTGGATAATTGCCGCTTGCCAGTGCCGACGGGCACGGCGCGAGGCGCTAGCTTATTTTGGAACGCGACGCCACCGCCGACATCCGGTCCACCAGCGCATCCATGTCGGGATATGGGAACAGGACGCAGCGCGGGTCGCGCGGGGTAACGTCGCTCGCGATCACGGTGCAGCCGAAGTCGAGCGCTTCCTCGACCGAAATGCTCCAGCCGTCGGTGCTGGTCAGCCGCAGATAACAGTCCGCGCGCGCGAACACCGGCCACAATATCTTCTGGCCCGTTTCCCATATCACCGCATCCGCAACGCCAAGGCGCACGGCCTCGGCCTGGAAATGATGCAGCGCCTCGGGATCGCTCGTGTCGGCGACAAAGGCGATCAGCCGCGCGCGGCGCCCCGTCGCGATCAGGCGCGCCAGCGCCTCCAGCGCGAGGTCGAAGCCGTAAAGGTCGCGGCCCTGTTCGCGGACCAGCTTGTACGCCGACGTCAGGAACAGCGGACCGCTCTCGTCCGTCGCCCCCTCCATCACGCCGCGCAGGCGGTCCGAATAGGTCGCGACGACGGCGTCATGGTGCCGCGCATCGGGGCGGATATAGGGATTGATCCGCCTCGTCCTCGTGCCATGCCCAATCTGGCGGTGATGGGGGTCGAGATGCGGCGACACGATCCAGATGGCATCAAAGGTCGACAGCAGCAGGCGATAGACCGGCACCAGCACGCGGCCGCGCAGGCCCCCCGCAGCGGCGAGCGCGACGACTTTCCGGCTGTGGTTATGGTCGACGAGGATCAGCTTGGTACAGGGGAAAAGCAGCCGCGACACGATGAGGCCGAGCAGATTGACCGTGTTGAGGATCACGAAATCGGGGCGGCGCGCGGCAGCCCCCATCAACCTGGGAAGTTCGGCCGGGCGTTGCGGATTGACCACCGTCACGCTGGCGCCGCGACGGACGAGCCGGTCGCTGAAGCGCTCGACGAACGTCGTCACGCCCCCGATAGGCGGCGGCACCGATCCCAGGATGACCCACGAGGTCATCGGCGCGCGTCGACCCACTGGCGGCAACGGGCGATCAGTGCTTCGGCAAGCGGGACGTGCCGCGTCGGGTTGGACGGCGGGGCACGGAAATCGATGTCCTCGATCCGGTAATAATCGCTCTCGAACCCGTTTTCGGGCATGTCGCCGTCAAAGTCGATGACGTTCATCAGGTCGATAATGCCGCGGAAGCGGTACATGTTCGATTTCGATTTCTGCCCGTATTTGATGAACAGGACGGGCGTTCCCATGGCGAGACACGGCAGCGCGGCGTGGATACGCGACGTGATGACCAGCGATGCGCGCGAATATTGTTCGAGCCGCGCCCGTGCGAGGTCGAGCCGCGCCTGCGTGCTGACGCCGTCGCCGGGCTGGAGGTTGCCGAGCACCTTCACGCGATCGCGAAGGTCGCTAGGCACCGCGCGGATCAGCTTGCGGATCAACCGGTTCGCTCCACCGACGTGCAGGATCGAACCCGAACGCAAGTGCGAAAGCTTTGATCGGACCGGCGCTCTTAAAAAACCGCCGAGGCTTGGCACGGCGTGCGCGACGTCGACGAGCAATATGTCGCCGCCTTGCGGGTCCGGCTTATGCTGTACCGTCTGTCCAAGCGTCAGCGTCAGACAGCCGCTATAATAGGCCGGGACGCCGCGTTCGTTGAGGATCGACGCGGTGCGGATATCGCGGCAGCCGATTTCGGGAAAACGCCGAAAATAGTCGAGCGACGCTGGGCTGGTCAGCGCCGCCTCGAAGGGCCGGTTGATGTGGAATGACACGAACAGCGGGTCGATGTCGTTCGATGGCGGCCATTTCTGCGGCCGGTGCATGAACCAGCCGTTGAGGATCATCGACAGCGTCTCGCCGCGATAATCCGACAGCGCCTCGCGCGAGACGAATTTGTCGACCGCGGGCAGATACTGCAGCGCGGCAAGGCTCTGGATATAATCCCCCTCGTTGTACAGGCCGTCAAGGGGCTCGTAATCAAGCAACGCAAAGGACATTATCGGGCTCCGGGGAAAAGTCGCATGGAAAGATATCGGTGAACATATAGGGTCAGGATGGTCCGGTAGACGGCCATCGCGATCACCGACGACCAGGCCAGCCCGAATATCCCGAACGCCGGGATCAGCCAGGTTGCGGCGACGGTAAACTGGATGCCGATCGCCACCATCAGCGAAAGCGAGAGGATCAGCCTGCTGTTCTCCTTCGAATGCATCAACAGCAATATCTCCGACGGGCCGAGCAGCACCGCGATGAAGGGAACGAAGAGCAGAACGACGAGAAGATCGGCAACGCCGGCGAAAGAGTCGGGCAGCACCAGCCCGAAAGCCCACTCGCCGAACAGCCATATCGAAGCAATGACGAACAGCGACATCATCGCCATCTTGACCGAAAAAGATGACAGTTTGCGGCCGAGCGACGCCTGATCCGGATTGCCCAGGCCGGCCGCGATGATTTTCGGCAGGAACACGTTCGAAAACTCGACGAAGATCGAACAGGCAAGCGTCATGCGGCGCGCGGTGCCATAGATCGCGATGTCGGCCGGGCTGAGATACAGCGACGCGAGCAGTATCTCCAACTCGGTGAACACGACGAAGAGCATCGAATAGGAAAAGGAGTACCACGATTCGGACCGGTAATAGGACGGATTGGCGGTTACCATGCCGCGGACCCATTGCCCCATCGACACGCTCCGGCACAGCACGACCGCCACCAGCACCGCGAGTAGCGAGGCGACGAGATACAGGTTTACGTAGCTCGAAATCCCCATCTGCTCCGTATAATGGTAGAGCGAGACGACCATCGCGATGAAGATGAAGTTCAATATCGACGACTTCACCAGGCTCGAATAGACGATCAGCGCGCGCACCTTGGAAATCTGGTACAGATAGACGAGCATCGATGTGCCCAACGATATGGCGAATATCTGGGGAAGGCTGTCCTCCAGAAACTTCAGGTTTTCGTCATTATACCATCCCGACAGATCGACCGACCACAGCACCGTCTTCGCAAGCGCGAGAAGGAGCAGGCAGTTGATCAGCAGATATTTGGTCGCCTGCCCGAAAGCCTTGGAATCCCACGCTTTCGCCTTATCGACTTCGGTTTCGATCGCCGATTGGCGGAAAAGGACATATTCGCCGCCGAACCGCATGACGACGCTGAGATAGGTCGTCGCGCTGATCATGATGTAAAACTGCCCCAGCGTGTCCACGGACAGGAAATGCGGGAGGATCAAGGCAATTCCGAGCCCGATCGCCGCGGCCGCCCCGCGCCCCGCGCCATAGAGGATCATGCCGGAGCCGATCGAGGCCGGGCGGAACAGTTTCAGCAAGCGCATCCTGGTTTTCCGCAGCAATCTGTCAGAAAAAATCCGACAGCGGATAAAGGTCGGCAAAAAGGAAGGGGAATATCAGCAGGATGAACAATACGACCAGCGCGTTGTTCCGTCCGGCGATCATACGGGAAAATTCGACGATGAAATAGCCGAACAGGAAATAGTCGGAAACGCGTCCTAATCGTCCCGCAAGGTGCGTGTTGTAAAAGAATACGGCGTTAACGACAAAGCTGAATATCACGAAAATGACGACGACGTCGAATTCCTTCCGCGTGGACAGATCCTTCCACCGGATCGCCAGAAGCGCCGGAAAGAACACCAGCGACAGGATCGACGTGGCCCGGAAGCCCTCGGATTCCACCGACAGATAGCGCGTCTTCGAATTGATCAGCTCATATGACGGAATGAAGTCCAGATAGGAAATGAAGCTGGTGATCATCAGCGCCATGGTGATCGTCACGACCGATATCCCCGCGATGACCGGCAAGGAAACGCGGGTCAGCGAATTGCGGTTCTTTTCGATCAGCAGCATCACACCATAATATAGCCCGCAGAAGATGATGAAGAGCCCGTACTGGCTGTGGATCATCGTCGCCGCCACCGCGAATAGGACGGCAAGGATGAAATTGCCCTTCCTGAGATATGCGAGAAAGAGGAAGGTAAACCCCAGCGGCAGCGAAGAGCGGGGCGACCAGAAATAGATGATGAGGAACTGGACCGGTATCATCAGCGCGATGATTTGCGACGTATACTCGTCCTTGAGGCCGAATTTCCGGAAAGCGATGATCGTCAGCACCATCGTCAGGCCGAAGTTGATGGCGAGAAAGGTCCGGAAATCGCTCGTGATGAAGCTCACGAGCCCGGTGTAGAGGAACCACCCCGGTTCGGCCGTCAGCGGGCTTCCCGACCTGAAGAACAGCGGCGCATTGGGTTCGAAAAAGACCGATTCATACGCAAGTTGATAGTGCGCGAAATCATAGCCGGTTTCGGGCAGGAGATAGAGAAAGAACGGATAGGACAGCAGAAAGAGGACGAAGAAGGATTTCAGCCCGAACCTGCTGACCACATACATGACGAGGTTGTAGAAATAATAGGCAACCATCTACATTCTTTCAGCCTGCCGCCACGGAACGGTCCGGGTTTCGGCTCTTACCGCCACACGCCGCGGGCGTCGATCACTTCCCCTTCGGGAACGTCACTGCCGCGGAACTGATGATGATCGACCAGCATGACATGAACGTCCGCGGCGGCGCGCGCTTCGTCAGCGCCGACCAGCCGCGCATGCCCCAGTCCCGCCGGCAGCGTTTCGATGTTCGGTTCGACCGCCAGCAACTCGCCCTTGTGGCTTCCGGCCAGAGTGCGCACGATTTCCAGCGCGGGACTTTCGCGCAGATCGTCGATATCGGGTTTGAAGGCGAGCCCGTAACAGGCAATCACAACCTGCCCCGCATCTTTTGCGGCGTGCGCATCGAGGTGCGCGGCCACTGCCCTGTCGACCTTCGCCAGGATGTGATGCGGCTTGTCGTCGTTCACGACCCGCGCGGTGCGGATCAGCCGCGCCTCGTCGGGCGCGCTCGACACGATGAACCACGGATCGACCGCGATGCAATGGCCGCCGACACCGGGGCCCGGCTGCAGGATATTGACCCGCGGATGGCGATTGGCGAGCGCGATCAGCTCCCACACGTCGATGTCGAGCTTGTCGCAGATCACCGACAGCTCGTTCGCGAAGGCGATGTTGACGTCGCGAAAACTATTCTCGGTCAGCTTGGCCATTTCGGCCGTCCGGGCATCGGTGACGACGCATTCGCCTTCGACGAAAATCTTGTAGAGCGTCGTGGCGACGGCCGAACAGGCCGGGGTCATCCCGCCGATCACCCGGTCGTTATGGACCAGTTCCTGCATCACCTTGCCGGGCAACACCCGCTCCGGACAATGCGCGATCCGGATGTCCGACGCCTCGCCCGCCTGCTGCGGAAAACTGAGATCGGGCCGCGCTTCCGCGAGCCAGGCCGACATCTGCTCGGTGGCACCGACCGGCGACGTCGATTCGAGCACGACGAGGTTGCCGGGCCGGAGCACCGGCGCGATGGCCTTCGATGCGGCCTCGATGTACCCGAGATCGGGATCGTGGTTGGCGCCCTTGAACGGCGTCGGCACCGCGATCAGGAACGCATCGGCCGGCTGGGGGGTCAGCGTCGCGGAAAGAAATCCCTCATGCACCGCCTGATGGACCACCGTATCGAGGTCGGGCTCGACAATGTGGATAGCGCCGCTGTTGATCGTATCCACCGTCGCCGGGCTGACATCGACGCCGATGACCTCCATCTTGCGCGATGCGAACATGGCTGCGGTCGGCAGGCCGATATAGCCGAGACCGATAACCGAAATAACCTCAAACTGCTGCGTCATCTGTCGTTGTTCCGTTTCAAAGGGGGCGCGTGGCCGCGGCCCACTCGCGAATGGCGGCCACGATGCGCTCGGCCGCACGGCCGTCGCCATAAGGGTTGTGAGCAAAGCTCATCTTTTCATACGCCTCGCGATCGTCGAGCAGTTGCACGACGCTGTCGACGATGAGATCCGGGTCGGTGCCGACCAGTTTGACCGTCCCTGCTTCCACCGCCTCGGGCCGCTCGGTCGTATCGCGCATCACCAGCACAGGCTTGCCCAGCGACGGCGCTTCTTCCTGCACGCCCCCGGAATCGGTGAGGATCAGATAGGCCCGTTTCATCAGATAGACGAACGGCAGATAGTCCTGCGGCGTGATCAATTTTACGTTGGGTAGTCCCAGCAACAACCGCTCGACCGGGCCCTTCACATTGGGGTTGAGATGCACCGGATAGACGATCTGGACGTCGTCGCGCTCCGCGATCCGGGCGAGCGCATCGCAGATATTCTCGAACCCCTTGCCGAAACTTTCGCGCCGATGCCCGGTCACGAGGATCATCCGCCGCTCGGGATCAAGGTCGAACCGCCCCGCGAGGTCGCGATCCAAAGCCGCATCGCCGTCGATCTTCGCCACGACGTCGTGCAGGGCGTCGATCACCGTATTGCCCGTCACATGGATATGCCCGGCAGGGGTATTTTCCGCGAGCAGATTGGCCTGCGATTTTTCGGTCGGGGCAAAATGCAGGCGGGTTATCGTGCCGGCTACCCTGCGGTTGATTTCCTCCGGCCACGGCGAAAGGATATTGCCGGTGCGCAGGCCTGCTTCGACATGGCCAACGGGAATGCGCTGATAATAGGCAGCAAGCGACGCCGCGAGCGTCGTCGTCGTGTCGCCATGGACCAACACGAGGTCGGGCTGGAATTCGGCGAGGATCGGCCGCAATCCGGTCAACACATTGGCCGTGATATCGGTGAGGTCCTGCCCCGCCTTCATCAGGTCGAGATCATGTTCGGGCTTGATCGCGAACAGGTCGAGCACCTGATCGAGCATCTGCCGGTGTTGCGCCGTCACGCAAACGCGGACCTCGAGATCTTTCGCCTCCGCCAGCGCGTGGACGACGGGCGCCATCTTGATGGCTTCCGGCCGCGTGCCGAAGATTGTCAGGACCTTGATATTCGAAGCCATAAATCCCCTATTCGCTTTATTCGGGACGATGCAAGCCTTGGCTCGCCGTCAGCCAGCCACCGCCGAAGCCCCGGTAAACGGCGCGGCTTCCGTGCGAAGCATGGGCTGGCTCTGACGCATCGGCGCGATCTCCGTTCATTGTTATCGGGTGGGGCAGTCGGCAGGCTGGCGAGGCTATGGCAAAAAGGTCGCGGCGACCTTTCCCGCCTGTCACCGCAAGTCAAGAAGAAGTAGGTTACACCTGTGTGGCAGAAGAGATAAACCGATCCGGATTATCGACCTTGGCGTCGCAACGATGCCATGAGGCTACGAAAAGCTATTTGGCATAATAGCTGCGGAACCAGTCGACAAACTCCGCAATTCCTTTCGCGACCGGTGTGTGCGGCTGATAACCGGTGAGCCGTTGCAGAAGCGAGGCATCCGCCCATGTCGCCGGCACGTCGCCCATCTGCATCGGCATATAGTTCCGGATGGCCTTCATCCCGAGTTCGCGTTCGATCGCGTCGACGAAGTCGAGCAGGCGTACCTTGTCCGAGTTCCCGATATTGACGACGCGGAACGGCGCCACCGGCGACAGGCTGTCGCCATCGGCGATGTCCTCGCGGCTGGCGGGCCGGACGGGCGGAACGTCGATCAGCAGGCGGATCGCGCGGACAAGGTCGGTGACATAGGTGAAATCGCGATACATCTCGCCGTGGTTATAGATATCGATCGGCCGGCCATCGAGGATCGCGTCGACGAATTTGAACAACGCAAGGTCGGGCCGCCCCCACGGACCATAGACCGTGAAGAAACGGAACATCGTCGTCGGCAAATTCCAGAGATGGGCATAGCTATGCCCCATATTCTCGTTCGCCTTCTTGGTCGCGGCATAGATGGTCAGCGGCGTATCGGCCTTTTCGACCTCGGTGAACGGCATCTCGACATTGGCGCCATAGACCGAAGAGGTCGACGCCATCAGCAGGTGATCGACTTCCAGCTTGCGGGCCGCTTCCATCACGTTGAACGTGCCAACGACATTGCTCTCGATATAGGCGCGGGGATTTTCAAGGCTGTAGCGCACCCCGGCCTGCGCCGCGAGGTGGACGATGATATCGGGCCGGAAGTTTTCGGCGACCTCCCATAACCGGGCGTCATCCTCGATCAGTGCCTCGGTTGCCGCAAAGGCCGGATGCTGGAGCAGCATCTGGTGACGCCGCCGCTTCAGATTGACGTCATAATAGTCCGACATGCCGTCATAACCATGAACGAGGAAGCCCTCGTCGAGCAGCAGCCGGGCCAGGTGGAAACCGATGAAGCCCGCCGATCCGGTGACGAGCACCCGGCGCGGGGCCGACCGGTCACCGGAACCGTCGATACGGCCGGGCGCCTCCGTCACGCGCCGTTGCCCGCCGAGCGGGTCAGGGAAATGGCAAGCAGCGACGCGTCGAAGCCGGACGCATCATCCGCCACGCTGACATTCACCGAGAACCAGTACCAGCGGCACGGCGACGGTGCGATCGAGAATGTTCCGGCTTTCCGCCCTTCCTCCAGCGCGATCGACTGCGCGTTCTGGCCGGCCTGCCCTCGCTCGGCGCAGGTCAGACGGATCGTCGCCTCGCTTCCCCGCATGTCGGCGTTGCTCGTCAATTCCCAGCCGACATTATAGTTGCCGGGTACAAGCTGGACGATCTGCCGCGCGACATAACCGTTGGCGCCGGCAATGGCCGATATCGCCAACCGGTCATCCTGCGGGCTGATCGAGGCGCCAAGGCTGCCCGATGTGGCCAATTGCCAGTCGATTGGCGGCAGCACAGGCTGGCGAGCGAAATCGCCGTTGTTCAAAAGATTGGCCCTTGCCGAAGCAAGCGGCTGCGCTTGTCCGAGCCCGACACCCAGCTGGTGCGCCGCGTCGAACTGTCCGGTGCGCGCCAGCGCCTCCGCGAGGCGGCGGTCGGTCGTCCTGACATCCCGCTTGCCCCAGGGAGCGGCAGCGATAGCCGTGCGAAGCTTCGCAGCATTGGCGAGGCTGTTCGGCCGCGAAAGGACGGCGCGCCAATAATATTGCGACCAATCGGGATCGGTGCCCAGCACCGGCGTCAACGCCGCCACCGATCCGTTTCTGGCCGTCGCTTCGGCCATCGCCCCGACATAGGCCGACCGCAGTTTCGTGTTCGTGAGCATGGCCCGCGAGAGCCACAGGAAAAAGGTCTTGTCGTCGCCGCGGAGACCGGCGGCATTGATCGATTCCGAAGCGATCAGCGAACTGCGCCGCGTCAGCTTCCCGGCGGACCGAAGCAGCGATTCACGCAAGCCGGCGTCCGCTTTCCCGGTCTTCGACGCGATGATGAGGCCGATCGCCGAGGAAGCAAGCGGCTCCGACTGATAGGCATCATAGGCCATCGCATATTCGGTTCGGCTCACCGCGGCGTTGGCGTCCTGCTGCCGGCGCATCGCCAGCGATGCGAAGGCAGCATTGGCCGCCGCCGTGGCACCGGGCGGAAAACCCACCCCGTGCGCGGCGAGAGGCGATCTCACCTGATTGGCCACGACATAGCTGGACACCGCAACGAAGATGGCTGCGACGGCGGCTGCCAGCCAGCCCAATAGGCGAAACACCTTCATGCTATTCAATCAGCCAGTCTGTGGTCACAACGGTTCGGATGGGTCAATCTTTGTCCCGGTCGGCACCGTAGGTGTAGCCATAGCCATAGCGGTAGCCATAGCCATAGACCTGATTCTTTTCGCCGACCTTGGTCACGATGGCGCCGAACAGCTTGGTGCCCGACATCCGCAGGCGACCCAGAGCGGCCTCGACCACACGGTTCTTGGTCGAGTTCGCTTCGATCGTGAACAGCACGCCTTCGACGCGGCGCGCGATCAGCGGAGCATCCGCGAGGCCGAGCAGCGGCGGGGAGTCGATCAGCACATGATCATAGCGTTTGAGCAGCGTATCCACCAACAGGCTCAGCCGTTCGCTGCCGAGCAGTTCGGCCGCGTTCGGCGGCATCTGCCCCGCCGTCATCACCGAGAAACCGTGCTTCGGCATCTCGATCAGCAACCCGTTCAGATCGTCGTCGCCCGAAAGATAGTGGCTGAGACCGCGCTTGTTGGGAATGTCTAGGTAGATGTTCTGCGACGGGTTGCGGACGTCGCCGTCGATCAGCACGACGGATTTGCCGGTCGCGGCCAGCACGGTCGCAAGGCAAAGCGACGAGCTGCTCTTGCCTTCGCGCGGTCGCGACGACGTCAGCATGATCGAACGCGGCGCTCCATGTTCGGTCAGGAACGTCAGGTTGGTCATCAGCGAGAAATAGGCTTCGTAGATCGCCGATTTCTTGTCGAGAATCGCCTGCGTGACGTCCTGCTCGACCGATTCCGGAATCGCGCCGAGCAACGGCAAGCCGAAGCGGGTCACTTCGCCCGGATCGCGAACCGAACTGTCCATCTTTTCGAACAGGAAGACGAGGCCGGCCGCCAGCCCTACCCCGGCCAGCAACGAAAGGACCAGGTTGAACGGCAGGTTCGGACTCGACGGGCTGGTCGGAACCTTCGCCTGGTCGACGACCGAGATATTGTTCGCACCGACGCCCGCGTCGCCGATCTCCTTGTAGCGCTGGAGCAAGCCGTCATAGAGCTGGCGGTTGGAATCGACCTCACGCTGCAGGATCGCCATTTGGATCGAGTCACGTTGCTGCGAATTATATTTGCCGGTCAGATCGTCCAGTTCGGCCTGCAATTCGCGCTCGCGCTTGACCGCAGCATTATAGGCTTCGCGATTGCCCTGCGACGAACGACCCGTTTCGGTGCGGATGCTGCGGTCGAGGTTTTCCACCTGCGCGCGAAGCGAAACGACCGACGGATAATCCTCCTCGAAAAGCGTCCGGAGGCGCGCCAGTTCGGCTTCGGCCTCGGCGCGCTTCTGGCGCAGTCCGCTGATCGTCGGCGCGTTGATCTGCGCGCTGCCAGTTAGCGTATTGGCCAGTTCGGCCTCGGCAGCGATCCGCAGCTGCCGCGCATTGGCGAGGCCCTTGCTGATTTCCGCGATGTCCGACCCGACGAGTGTTTCGGTTTTCGTCTTGCCGCTCGCATCGGTATCCGCCGAAACGGTCACAATGCCCTTCGACACCGAGTAATTGATGAGCGCCCGTTCGGACACTTCCAGATTCTGACGCAGGCGCTCAAGGCGCGATTCCAGATATTTGCGCGCATCCGACGTCGCAGCGAAGCGGCGATCGATGCTGGCCTGCACGAACTGCTTGACCCACAGATTGGAAAGCTTGGCCGACAAGGCCGGCGACGGGGTCGAAAAACTGATGTCGACAAGGCTGGAGTTGCGCACCGGTTCGACCTTCAACCGGGCGAGCAGCACATCGACGGCATCTTCCGAAAGGTTGCGGCGCTCGGCGCTCGTCATATCGGCATCGGGGCTGTCGAGCTTGAAAGCTTCGGCGAATTCCTTGTCCGCCACCAGATTGCCGGCGCGCACCACCCGTTCCGCAAGCGAACGCGATTGCAGCAGCGAATATTGCGTATTGTAGAAGGCGATTTCGTTCGTCAGCGCCCGCTCGGGCTGGCTCTCGACCGAGGTTGCAACCGGTGAATCGGGCAGGATTTCGATCCGCGCGCTCGACGTATATTGCGGCGTCGCCAGAAACGTCGCCAGCAATCCCAGCAGCAGCGCCGTGACGATCGCCCCGATCACCCAGTTGCGATGATTGAGGACCGCCGCCAGCACCTGCTCGAACGCCGGCAGCGTCGATGCGGGCTTGCCGGCTTCATACTCGCCGTAGCGGGAGGGAACGAGATCGGCCGTCCCCGACGATCCAGAACCATTGCTCATCATATTATTCATTGTGCGATCGGCCCTGACTCAAAGTTCTCTGACCAGCAGGATCATCGGCGAAAGCAGCGCCGGGATCGTCTGCAGGATATCCTTGAACGCGCGCCGTTGCGGCGAATCGCCGACAATGACGATGTCGTTCGGGAAAATTTCCGGATCTGGATAATTGCCGCGGCGAATGCCTTCCAGATTATAGATGCCGACATACTGCTTCGACCCGACATTCCGGAACACGACCACATCTTCAAGCTTGGCGAATTCGTTGGTACCGCCTGCCAGCGCCACCGCGCGCATCAGCGTCACGCGCCCGACGACGGGATAGGAGCCCGCCCTGTTGACCTGTCCGTCGACCGTCACCGACATCGACTGGAAAGCCAGCGGATTGCTCGACGATTTGAAATTGACCGACACCTGCGGGTCGCGGACGTACCGTCCCGCGAGCCTGCCGCGGATTTCTTCGGCAATGACGTCGGTCGTCTTGCCCGCCGCGGCGATCCTCCCGGCCAGCGGGAAGGAAAAATTGCCCTCTCCGTCGGTCATGATGTCGCGCTGCATTTCGGGAACGCCGAACACTTCGACGCGCAGTTCCGAAAAGGGACCGATGAACGACGACCGCGTCGAGCGAACGACGTCGCCCGCCTCCGGCTGCGGCAGTTCCGGCAAAACGGTCACAGGACTGTTCGGCGCGCTTCCCACCGGCGGCGGATCTTTCGCGCAACCGGCAACGAGCGTGAGAGCGAGAACAATCGGGATATGAAATGATTTCATGAGCCAACTTTGACAGATTTTCAAACGATGGGAGGTATAGACCCTATTGAGGGGCCCGCAAGTCAATCCCGCCGCATTGGCGCAGGACTGTTACAATAGAACATTGTTATCAGCATGATAGCCATCACCTGAATCGAGGGGACCCGCAATGGGTAATCGACGAAGCTTGCAGCGGCGAGAAGCAGCAACATGACCATCATCGCCAGACGCGGGTCACCGCGATAACCTTTGACGAGATGGCGCCTGTCTTGCGTCACAATCTTGCGGCCCAGCCAGACGATCAGCGCCAGGATGATCAGCACAAACGGCAACCCTCCGCCGATGATCGCTTCTACCCAATCATTGTGGGCCCGGTTGAAATATTGGGGGCGCAGCAGGGCATCAGGCTCGAATATCTGGAAAACCTCCGGAAAGGAGCCAAGGCCGCTGCCCGTCGTCCAATATGTTCCGACCATTTCGCGAACCGTCGGCCATGCCTGGGCGCGCAGATCTTCCACGGCGCTTTGATCGAGAACCCGGTTCAGCGACGTCGTACGCGCCGAAAACTGCAATATGGTGACGAGCAGCGCCGCGAGCAGCACGGGCGGCGAATATTGCAATATGGTCGAGATGCGGGTCGGCGCCGGGGCCGTACGCACGCCCCTCTTTGCATTCGCATTGTCGCGCCATGCCGGCACGATCATCGCATAACCGACCGTGAAGGCCGCGACGCCCGCGACGAAGCCGGCTCGCGATCCGATCAACGCGGTCATCGCGGTCAACAGGACGAAAGCGAAGCCGAGGAAAAGGATTAACTGCTTGCTCTGGCGCTTGCGCATCAACTCGTCGCGCAGCATCATCGCGCTGACCAGAACCGCGCACGCCTGGAAAATGGCGTGATGATTGCGGTTGGCGAACAGCCCGACCATCATGCCCGAATTCGTGATCCGGTAAGGATAAACGCCGCTACCGATGCCCGACAATATCTGGATCATCGCCAACAATGCACTCACACAGGCGATGATGACGATAGCCAGCATCAATTGCGGATAATCTTCGCGGTTCAGGCGCATCGCCAGCAACAATGCGGCAAAGGGCACGGTCATCGCCAACAGGCTGTTCCAGGTGAGCGACGGCGTCAGCGACACGGGGCGCCAGATGTCGCCAAGCCCGAGCATATGATCGATCTCGACGATCGGTTCGCGTCCCGGCAGGCTTTGCCACACACCGGGGGGCAACGGGACGAGCTGGATCGCCGTCCACAAGGTCAGTGCGGAAAGCAGCAGCAAGGGCGTACGGATGCGCTCCCATTCCGCCTTCGTCGCGCCGATGGCGGCCCAGAAGGCAAAGAGCAAGGCCGATCCACGCAAGAACGGCAGCGACGCGATGTCGCTACGAGAGCCGCCGCCGATCAGGAAAACGAGGGCCAGAAACAGAATCGGTACCGAAACGGGAAAGGTAAATCCCGATCGAGGGCGCGAGAGCGGCACGGGTTTTGATTGTCTGCTCATTAAATCCGGGGCTCATCGCATTGTTGACAAAAAGGAAACACCCCTCTTTGCCGAAGGGTCGCTTAGACGCTCGGGAAAGGGCTTACAAGCTATAGAAAGTTAGACCGTGCCGAATTGAAAATGGGCCGTTTCGGCCTTCGCGCCGCGCGGTTATTCAGGCGGCATCCTCCGCGCATTCGGCATTTGCAAACAGGAACCAGCGCTGATCGCCTTCGAGCGCCAACGCGGCAAGCGAGCCACTGCGAAAGGCCCCGATGTCGATTCCGATGCGATTGGCCTGTTCGTCGGGCTGGGCCGTGATGGTGTGGCCGTGCACGATCATCTTGCCGTGGTTGCTGAGGTCGTCGAGGAAATCGTCTCTGATCCATCGCAAATCGGTCAGCGACTGCTTTTCCAGCGGCACACCGGGACGGATTCCGGCGTGAACGAACACATAATCGCCGATTTCGATGACATCTTCGCCCATGCCGAGGAAACCGACATGCTCGGCCGGAACCATGTCGGGCAAGCGTTCGGCGATCTCGTCGAAATCGCTGTCGGCGAAACTGTCGTTGTCGTTCCAATAGCTGCGCACCGTCGCCTCGCCCCCGATACGCATGAAATAGCGCAGCCGGCGGACGTCGCCGGTCAATGCTGCCAGAAAACATTCCTCATGATTGCCGATCAGCAGCCGCGTATCGGGAAATTCGCTGCGCAAAGCCATGGCCCGCTCGACCACCTGCGCCGATTCAGGCCCGCGATCGATCAGGTCGCCCAGCAGGACAAGCGTCGTGCGAGCAGGGTCCCGGCGTGCATTATCGGCGCGGATCAGGTCGATCATCTGGGCGAACAGGTCGTCGCGGCCGTGGATATCCCCGATCGCATATACACGCTGCCCTTCGGGAACGGCAAAACTGCCGCCCGCCTGCTGTACTGGCTTGCTTTTGCGCTTCCAGAACATAAACCTGTAAACCCAATCTCTCATCAAAGCTGCGGTATGGCGGACCGCGATTCCGTGCCGGGAGCCGGTCAGCGGCCTCCTAGTCGTCCTGTTTCGCGGTGACAATATACACCTGACGCCCCCGATCGTTGCAGCCTTTCGTACTTAAAGGCCTTTATCAGGCATGAGGCCAGCGCGAGGCCGCAATCCGCTCCCCTTGCGGCCCGCCGGGCGATCTCCCATATCGCGGCGCATGAACGACCAGAACACGCACCGTGCCGCGCCCTGGCACGGCACCACCATCCTCTCCGCGCGCAGCGAAGACAAAGTCACCATCATCGGCGACGGCCAGGTCTCGATGGGCCAGACGGTGATGAAGCCCAACGCGCGCAAGGTGCGCCGCCTCCACGACGGCAGCGTGATCGGCGGCTTCGCGGGCGCCACCGCCGACGCCTTCACGCTGTTCGAGCGGCTCGAGGCCAAGCTGGAACGCCATAACGGCCAACTCCTCCGCGCCGCGGTCGAACTCGCGAAGGACTGGCGCACCGACAAATATCTGCGCAACCTCGAGGCAATGATGATCGTCGCCGACAAGGAGGTCACGCTCGTCATCACCGGCAATGGCGACGTGCTCGAACCCAAGGGCGGCATCGCCGCGATCGGTTCGGGGGGCAATTTCGCGCTCTCGGCGGCGCGCGCGCTGGTCGATTACGAGAAGGACCCCGAAATCCTAGCGCGCAAGGCGATGGAAGTCGCGGCCGACATTTGCGTCTATACAAACGACCAGTTCACCTTCGAGACCATCGACATCAAGAACTGACCGCCTATGGTCGGCGCGTGATTCATACGCTGCCCCGCCGCCATTTCGTCGCCGCCTCCGCGGCGCTTGCCCTGCCCGGCTGCGCCACGACCGCGGCGCGCACCGTGGCCGCGAAGCCCGCGTGCCTGCATCCCGTCGATGCCGCGCCCGACCGCGTGATTCGCACGGCGGCCGGGCTCCGTCCCTATCGCCGCAGCGGCTTCGTCGTTCGCGCCGACGCGCTCGGTACGAAACGGCTCGTTCACAACTACGGCCATGGCGGTTCGGGCATCACGATGAGCTGGGGCACGTCGAAGCTCGCGGTCGACATGGGGGTCGCGGGGCATAGCGGCCCGGTCGCGGTGATCGGCGCCGGCATCGTCGGCCTGTCGACCGCGCGGCTGGTGCAGGAAGCCGGTTTCCCGGTCACCGTCTATGCCAAGGCGCTGCCGCCCGACACGACCTCGAACGTCGCCGGCGGACAATTCCACCCCTTCGGCCTGTTCGACGACGATGCCGTCACACCCGAATGGCGGCGCCAGTTCGCCGCCGCGCTCGACTATAGCTGGCGGCGCTTCCAGATCATGGTCGGCGACGATTATGGCATCCGCTGGCTCACCACCTATGTCGAGGGCACGCCCGAAGAGCCCCTGATGGCGACCTTCCCGCCCGCGGCACGGACCGTTCGAGCCGAAGAGCACCCCTTCCCTGTCGAGCGATTGTGGCGTTACGATACGATGTATGTCGAAACCGGACGCTATCTCCGCCAGATGATCCGCGACATCGAGGGCGCCGGAGGCCGCATCGCGATCCGCAGCTTCGCCGCGCCCGCCGAGATTGCGACGCTGCCCGAAACCCTCGTCTTCAACTGCACAGGACTCGGCTCGCACAGCCTGTTTGGCGACACCGAGCTCACGCCGATCCGCGGCCAGCTCGCGATCCTGTTGCCGCAACCCGATGTCGATTACGCCTTCAATGGCCGCGCCGGATATATGTTCCCGCGCGCCGACGGCATCGTCCTCGGCGGCAGTTTCGAGCGCGGCGAATGGCTCGCCGAGCCGCAACCCGAACGCATCGCCCGGATCGTCGCGGCGCATCAGGAGCTGTTCGGAGGCTTTTGCTGTCCCGCCTGAGCCCGGCGCTTGACTTGCACCGGACCGCTCCCATCTAGCGGCGACATGACTTTCTCTGTGGAACCCTCCGACATATGAACAAGGATTTGACGCCGAAGGCGATCGTTGCGACGCTCGACACCCACATCATCGGCCAGGACGCGGCGAAGCGCGCGGTCGCGGTGGCGCTGCGCAATCGCTGGCGCCGCCAGCAACTGTCCCCTGACCTGCGCGACGAAGTGAGCCCGAAGAATATCCTGATGATCGGCCCGACGGGCTGCGGCAAGACCGAGATTTCGCGCCGCCTCGCCAAGCTCGCCGACGCACCGTTCATCAAGGTCGAGGCAACGAAATTCACCGAGGTCGGCTATGTCGGCCGCGACGTCGAACAGATCGCCCGTGACCTCGTAGAGGAAGCCGTGCGTCTCGAAAAGGACCGCCGCCGCGACGCCGTGCGCGCCGCCGCCGAAGAGGCCGCCATGGAACGGCTGCTCGACGCGCTGACCGGCAAGGGCGCCAGCGAGGCGACCCGCCAGAGCTTCCGCCAGCGCATCCGCGAGGGTCATCTCGACGACAGCGAAGTCGAGATCGAGGTCGCCGACGCACCCGGCATGCCGTTCGACCTGCCCGGCCAGCCGGGCCAGATGAGCATGATCAACCTCTCCGACATGCTCGGCAAGGCGATGGGCGGCATGCCGAAGAAGCGCCGCAAGCTGAAGGTCATCGATGCCGCGACGCGGCTGATCGAGGAAGAGCAGGACAAGCGCCTCGACCAGGACGATGTCGCGCGCGTCGCGCTCGCCGACGCCGAAGCCAACGGCATCGTCTTCCTCGACGAGATCGACAAGATCGCGGTCAGCGACGTACGCGGCGGCTCGATAAGCCGCGAGGGCGTGCAGCGCGACCTGTTGCCGCTGATCGAGGGCACGACGGTCGCAACCAAATATGGTCCGATGAAGACCGACCATATCCTGTTCATCGCGAGCGGCGCCTTCCATGTCGCCAAGCCCAGCGACCTGCTCCCCGAACTGCAGGGCCGCCTGCCGATCCGCGTCGAACTGGGCGCGCTCAGCGAAGCCGATTTCGTGCGCATCCTTTCGGAAACCAAGGCGGGCCTGCCCGAACAATATGTCGCGCTGCTCGGCACCGAGGGCGTAACGCTGAACTTCAGGCCCGATGCGATCGCGCGCGTCGCGAAGCTTGCCGCCGAGGTCAACGAAAAGGTCGAGAATATCGGCGCGCGGCGGCTCCAGACGATCATGGAGCGGCTCGTCGAGGAGATCAGCTTCACCGCCGAGGATGCGCCCGGCACGACGCTCGATATCGACGCGGCCTATGTCGATCGCCAGCTCGCCGATGTCGTCGGCGACACCGACCTCAGCAAATATGTGCTCTGATCGGCGGTCTGCCGTGCCGTCTTTCGGACGGACCGAATAGCGCCGCATTATCAGTCGTTCGTTCGCCGAACTCCATTTGACTTTCGCGCATCGTCAATGCGATGAACAGTTCATACACGGCCGAACTGGGTCAAACGGCTGGCACGGAGACAGTAATGGCAGACGAAGAGGTCGCCGAGCAGGGCGAACTGGCGATCACGCGCACCGGCGATCGGCTTCGCTTGGCCCGCGAGGCGGCGGGGCTGTCGCTCGCCGACGTCGCGACGCGGACGCGCATTACCCAGCGCCACCTCAAAGCCATTGAAAAATCCGATTTTTCGGAGCTTCCGGGTCGGACTTACGTGACCGGATTCGCGCGCGCCTACGCCCGCGCCGTCGACCTTCCCGAGGCCGAAATCGGTGCCTCGGTCCGCCGCGAGCTCGAAGAGGACGAATATGGTTCGCGGCCGCTTTACGAGGCCTATGAGCCGACCGATCCCGACCGCCTGCCGACCGCCCGGCTGACCTGGACTTTGGTCATCGTCACCGCCCTGCTCGCTTCGGCCTATGGCGTCTGGCGTTTCCTGTCGGTCGAGCCCGACGAGGCGCTGATTGCCGCTCAGAATCAGGCGGCGGACGCATCAGAAGCACCGGCAGCGGATGCCGGCCCGGCGACGCCAGCCAAGACACCGACAGGCACGGCAGTCGCCGCCGATGCGCCGGTGGTGCTGACCGGGATTTCCGAAGTGTGGATCGGCTTCGACGACGCGAACGGCAAGACCGAGAATTGGCGCACCCTCGACGCCGGCGAAACCTATCAGGTACCGCCCGCCTATATCGAACAGTTCACGCTGCGCACCAGCATTCCGCAAGCGCTCAAGGTCACCGTCGGCGGCCGCGACGTCGGGGCGATCGGCCCCGCCGACACGCTGGTCAAGGGCATCTCGCTGAAGCCCGCCGACCTTGTCGCGCGGGCCGGCGCGAGTGCACCCGCGACGACGCCCGCACCGAAAACCAACCGCTGAACATAGGGATATTCGACCGGCGGGAGCGGCAGCGCGCCGAAATGGGTTTGCGCAGCCGCGCCTTGCGGCGCTATGGTCGGAACGATAGAATGGTTAATAGGTGGGGGCCGACAGGCAGATGACAAAACGCCATATTATTTCCCTTGGAACCGCCGCGCTGGCGCTGGGCGCCGCCGTGCCCGCCGCGCAGGCGCAGGACGCCGAGATCGGCAAGCGCGTCGACCGGCTGGAAAAGGAAATGCGGGCGGTCCAGCGCTCGGTGTTCCCGGGCGGCAGCCCCGCTTTCTTCGAAGGCGAGATCGCGCCCGACAACACGCCCGGCGAGCGCGTCAAGAGCACGGCGCCGGTCGCCGACCTGACCGCGCGTGTCGATGCGCTCGAGGCGCAGCTCCAGACGCTGACCGGCCAGACCGAACAAAACAGCTATCAGCTGCGCGAGCTCGAAAAGCAGTTCGCGGCCTACAAGGCCGAAATGGACAAGAGGTTCGCGGCCCCCGCGGCCGACGTCGAAGCCACCCCCGCCAGCCTGACGCCGGTTCCTGCGGCAAGGCCGCCGGCAGCGACGCCGACCACCGCCGCGGCGACCTCGGTCAAAAAGCCCGCGACGCCCAAGCCGGCGACAGCGGCGGCCGCGACCCCCGACGCGGCGCGGTTGGCGCTGGTCAAGAAGGTCGAAATTCCCGCGACAGGAAACGAGACTGAAGACGGCTACAACTATGGCTTTCGGCTGTGGCAGGCCAAACTCTATCCCGAGGCGCAGGCGCAGCTCAAACAGGTCGTCACCAAATGGCCGAAGAGCAGCCAGGCGAGCTACGCGCAGAATCTGCTCGGCCGCGCCTATCTCGACGAGGGAAAGCCTAGCCTCGCCGCGGTCGCCTTTTACAATAATTACAAGGATCGCCCGAGCGGAGCCCGCGCGCCGCACAGCCTGATGTATATGGGCGTCGCGCTCGACAAGCTCGGCCGCAAGGCCGATGCATGCAAGGCGTTCCGCGAATTCGACGAAGTTTACGGGGACAAGGCCCCGCAGGATGTCCGCACCGATGCTGCCGCCGCAAAAACAAAAGCAGGCTGCTGACACCGACGCCGTCGAACGGCTCGGTCGCGACCTTTCCGCGCTGCTCGGCCCCGACTGGCAACGGCTCGATTATGGCGTCGCCGTTTCGGGCGGTCCCGACAGCATGGCCTTGCTGTGGCTGATGGCGTCGCTGCTGCCCGGACAGGTCCGGGCGGCAACGGTCGATCACGGGCTGCGCAAGGGCTCCGACGAGGAAGCACGCATGGTATCGGGCTTCTGCGCGCGCGAGCATATTCCGCACGCGACGCTCGTGCTGCCAGCACCGCTCAAGGGATCCTTGCAGGCTGCGGCCCGCGCCGAACGCTACCGGCTGCTCGAAGAGTGGCGGCAGGCGAACGCGCTCGACCATATCGTGACTGCGCATCATGCCGACGATCAACTCGAAACGATCGTCATGCGGCTCAACCGCAGCAGCGGGGTCGGCGGGCTCGCCGCGATCCGCGCCCGCAACGGGGTGGTGCTTCGCCCGCTCCTGCACTGGCGCCGCGCGCAGCTTGTCGAACTTGCGCTCGAAAACGACCTGCCCTTCGTCGACGATCCGTCGAATTGCGACAACCGCTTTGACCGCGCCCGGCTCCGCCATGCGCTGCGGTCGCAGACCGCGCTCGATCCCGAAGCTGCGGCACGCTCGGCGGGCTGGCTCGCCGAAGCCGACGACGCGATCGACTGGGCTGTCGAGCGGCTGATCGCCTCTTGGCCCGACGCCTCCGACATCGCGGTGATCCGTGACGAGCGATATCCGCCCGAAATCTTCCGCCGCATCGTCACCCAGCGGCTGCGCGCCAACGACCCCGGGCTGGCGCTCCGCGGCGCATCGCTCGACGGCGTCATCGCGGCGATGAAAGGCGGGCGCCGGGCGATGGTCGGCGCGCTGCTGATCGATGCGGTTCGCGGGCTCGAAGGCACGATCTGGCGCATTTCGGCGGCCCCGAGGCGAAAACCGCGTAAATAGCCGCCATTGGCTCATTGTCATTTAACCGGATTATCCTATCTTGTCCGGGTAAGGCCGTGCGCTCGCGCGGCGATTGGGAAAGATTCCGCATGCAGGACGACAAGGAACCGCAGGGCAACCCCTGGATGAAGAGCGTGATGATCTGGAGCGGCATCCTGCTGGCCATGCTCCTCGTCGCCTCGATGTTCGGCGGCGCTTCGCAGCCCGCGGGCAATCCGCTTGCCTATTCCGAGTTCCGCCAGAAGGTCGAGGAAGGCAGCGTCAAGGACGTCGTGCTGTCGGAGGACAAGGTCACCGGCACGCTGTCGAACGGCGACCGCTTCACCGCCAATGTCGTGCGCGATCCCGACCTCCTCAAGATGCTCAACGACAATGGCGTCAAATATGACGGCAAGCCGACCGAAGTCCCCAATTTCTGGATGTATCTGATCGTCCAGTCGCTGCCCTTCCTGCTGATCCTCGGCATCGCCTTCTTCGTCTTCCGCCAGGTCCAGAAGAACAACGGCTCGGGCGCGATGGGCTTCGGCAAGTCGCGCGCGAAGATGCTCACCGAAAAGCAGGGCCGCGTCACCTTCGACGATGTCGCGGGGATCGACGAGGCGCGCGAGGAGCTCGAGGAAATCGTCGAATTCCTGAAGGACCCGACCAAATTCTCGAAGCTCGGCGGCCAGATCCCGAAGGGCGCACTGCTCGTCGGCTCGCCGGGTACCGGCAAGACGCTGCTCGCCCGCGCGATCGCGGGTGAAGCGGGCGTCCCCTTCTTCACCATTTCGGGTTCGGACTTCGTCGAAATGTTCGTCGGCGTGGGCGCATCGCGCGTCCGCGACATGTTCGAACAGGCGAAGCGCAATGCGCCATGCATCGTCTTCATCGACGAAATCGACGCGGTCGGCCGCCACCGCGGCGCGGGGCTCGGCAACGGCAATGACGAGCGCGAGCAGACGCTGAACCAGCTTCTCGTCGAAATGGACGGCTTCGAGGCGAACGAAGGCATCATCATCGTCGCCGCGACGAACCGCCCCGACGTGCTCGACCCCGCTCTCCTCCGCCCCGGCCGCTTCGACCGCCAGGTCGTCGTGCCGCGCCCCGACATCGAAGGCCGCCAGAAAATCCTCGAGGTCCACACGCGCAAGAAGCCGCTCGCACCCGACGTCGACCTCCGCCGCATCGCGCGCGGGACGCCGGGCTTCTCGGGCGCCGATCTGGCTAATCTTTGCAACGAAGCGGCGCTGCTCGCGGCGCGCAAGGGCAAGCGCCTGATCGCCTCGAACGAGTTCGAGGAAGCCAAGGACAAGGTCATGATGGGCGCCGAGCGCCGGTCGATGGTCATGACCGAGGACGAGAAGAAGGCGACCGCCTATCACGAGGCCGGCCACGCGCTCGTCTCGCTCCACGTCGAGCATAATGATCCGCTGCACAAGGTGACGATCATCCCGCGCGGCCGCGCACTGGGCGTCACCTGGAACCTGCCCGAGCGCGACCGCTATTCGCAGAATATGAAGCAGATGAAGGCGCGTCTCGCGCTCTGCTTCGGCGGCCGCATCGCCGAGCAGCTCATCTACGGCAAGGACGAGCTCAACACCGGGGCGTCGAACGACATCCAGCAAGCGACCGACATGGCGCGCGCCATGGTCATGGAATATGGCATGTCGGAAAAGCTCGGCTGGCTGCGCTACCGCGACAATCAGGACGAGGTGTTCCTCGGCCACAGCGTGTCGCGCGCCCAGAACATGTCCGAAGAGACCGCGAAGCTGATCGACGCCGAAGTCCGCCGCCTCGTCGAGGAAGGCGAAAAGGTCGCACGCAAAGTGCTCACCGACAATATCGACGAACTGCACCTGCTCGCCGGCGCGCTGCTCGAATATGAGACGCTGTCGGGCGAGGAAGCGAAGCGCGCGATCAAGGGCGAGGATATCGGCCGCGAGAACGATCACGACAAGTCGGGAGGCCCGGTATCGGGTCATGCCGGCGGCATGCCCCAGATCAAGCGCAAGCCGCGCCCGTTCGGCGACGCCAATCCCCAGGGTGCGTAGGTTCTGATCCGCACCGGCGATTCAGCACAGGTTCAGCGGCCGGACGCGATTTCCTTCGCATGATCAGGGGGATATCCAGACGCGCTGCAACTGCCGCGCTCGCGGCCGGCGCCGGCGCCCTGCTTTGCGGCATGGCGCCGGGCGACATGAATATCGCCGCTTTCCTCGTACGCGCCGATTCCGTCTCGCGGCTCGGTCCGCTCGCACTGGCCACGCCCGAAGGCAACCGGCTGAAGGGCGAAGTCATCGCGGCCGGCAAGCGCTACAAGGCGCGCATCGACGCGCAGCGCAAGGCGGGGCTCAGAACGACAAGCTGTCCGCCGGAATCGGGCGACCTCTCGCCCGACGAATGGCTTGCCCATCTGCGCAGCTATCCGGCCAGCCAACGCCGGTCGGTGTCGGTCTATTCGGCCTTCGACGCGCTGATGAAGAAACGCTATCCCTGCCGCAATTGATGCGCCAGACAAGGGACGGACCGAAGGAGTTGGGGCGATGAGGATTGGCTTTTCTGGCGCGATGACATTGGCGGCAGCGTTGTTTGCGACCGTCCAGCCGGCAGCGGCACAGGGCGGCGGTGCCCTGACCTCGAAGATCGAACTTCAGAAGGTGGTGCCGGGAACGGGCACCGATAGACATGCGGAACTTTACACTTTTGTCGCACCAGATGTCGTCGTCCCCGGCGACCGCGTTCGCGTTACGCTGACGTTCGCAAACAACAGCGATGCGCCCGCAACGGGTCTCGATATAACCAATCCCATTCCCGAGGGCCTTATCTTCAACGGTTCGGACGACGACACGGATTTCAGCGTGTCCGTTGATGGAGGCAAGAGTTTCGGCGCGCTGGCCTCTCTTCGTGTCCCGGTGGAAAATGCGGCACCGCGTGCTGCTGGCTTACCGGATGTTACCCACGTGCGCTGGCTTTGGACCCAGCCAGTGGCGCCGCACAAAAGTCGCTCGGTGGCATTTTTCGCACTCGTCAAATGAGCGGACGTCCCGAGGCATGACCATCTATTGCGATGAATCGGGCGGGCTCAACACCGGCGTCATGACCTTTTCGGCGGTGATGCTGACCCCGCAGGCGGCCGCCGACATCCATAGTCGTTTCCGCTGCGTGACCGGGCTGCGCGGCGAACTCAAGGGCAGCCGGATCAGCATTGTCGAGCGCGCGTACCTGCTCGAACTGTTCGACCGCGCCGGCGGCCGCGCATGGGTTGCGGTGGCGAAACGCGAAACGCTGGCGCAGAACCCGGGCGGCACGCTGCCCAGCGACCTTGCGCTCTACGCAGCCCTGCTCAACAGCGCGATCGGGCACTGGCTTCCCGAAACCGGCGGCGTGTGCACCGATGTGGTGATCGACGACGGCCGCTACGATCCGAAAATTCTCTCACACGTCCGCGAAGAAATCCAGGCCGGGCTCGGCCAGTGGGGCCGCGCGTCACTCGCCGACAGCCGCCGCAGCGACGGTGTTCAGATCGCCGACGTCATCGCGAACAGCCTGTTCAACACCGTGATCGGGTCCCCCCGCGCGCCGCGCATCCAGCGCATCATCGACCCGCTGCTTGCATCGAAAGCCATCCGCATCGCCGAGTTGACGCACATTCCCTGACGGGACGCGTCAGAGCGAAACCGTGATCTTGCCCATATGCGCGCCCGAGAGCTGGTGACGAAAGGCGGCGCCGAGTTCGGCCAGGGGAAAGTCGCGGTCGATCACCGGGCGAATCGCGCGCGCTTCGACGAAATGCACAAGGTCGGCGAGATGCGCGACGCTGCCGACCGCCATGCCCCCGATCCGGATATGCCGCATCACCACGTCGCGTAGCGGCAGTTCGGGCGCGCCGTTCGAGGTCGACCCGACGACGAGCAGGTGTCCGCCCATGCGACACGCCGCGACCGAGCGCGCAAAGGTCGACTGGCCGCCGATATCGAGCGCGAGGTCGACGCCCCTTCCCCCGGTCAGATCGCGAACGGCGGGCGCCCAGTCGGGAATACTGCGGTAATTGATGCCATGATCGGCGCCGAGCTCTTTCAGCCGCGCCAGCTTGTCGTCGGACGAGGAGATCATCACGGTGCGGATGCCGATCGCCTTTGCGATCTGGAGCATGAACACCGACAGCCCGCCCGATCCCGGCAACAGCGCCGTTGCGCCCGCCTCAAGGCGTCCCTCGACGCGCAGCGCGCGCCACGCCGTCAGCCCGGCGCACGGCAGCGTCGCCGCCTCGGCGAACGACCAGCCCGCCGGCATCGCCGACAGCGAATGCGCGGGCACGACGACATGATCGGCGGCGAAGCCATCGACGGTCTCGCCCGAAATCGCCGCATTGTTCGCGTCGGTCGGCGGACCGTCGACCCAGTCGGGGAAAAAGGCGCCCATCACGCGGTCGCCGACCCGCCAACCCTCGACCCCGGTGCCGAGCGCGGCGATTTCGCCGGCGCCGTCAGACATCGGAACGCGCCCCGCGGGCTGCGGGATAAAACCGGCGACCACCAGATAGTCATGATAGTTGAGCGACGTTGCCCGCACGCGGAGCAACACCTCGCCCGGCCCCGGCACGGGAACCGGCCCCTGCGTTACCGCGATATTGTCGAGGCTTGGCCGTTCGGCGAGCCCGATGAAGTTGCGCACGTCTGTCATCGTTTCACCAGCGTTTCGGCGCCGTCGAGGTGACTCGCGCCATCGAGGATACGGGTAAAATTGGGCATGCCGGTGTGCGCGACCCCGCCCCCGTCGACGACCAGGTTGTGGCCGTTGACATAGCTGGCATCGCCCGAGGCGAGGAAGGCGATCGCCGCCGCGACTTCGGCAGGCTCGGCCGGCCGCCCGAGCGGCAGGCCGTCGGTCCATGCCGCCATGATCGCTGGATTTTCGGTCAGGCCGGTCGCGAGCGGGGTGCGGGTCAGTCCCGGGCTGACGACATTCACCCGCACGCGCGGCGCATGATCGAGCGCCATCGCCCGCGTCAGGTTGATCACCGCCGCCTTCGCGGCGTTATAGGCGGCAAAGCCATAATCGCCGCCGATCCCCGCGATCGACGCGACGTTGACGATATTGCCCCCGGTGCGTTCGAGGTGCGGCATCGCCGTCCGGCTGGCCCACATCACGCCTTCGACGTCGACCCCCATCACCTCGCGCCAGTGGGCGAGGTCGATGTCGGTGACCTTGCCGAACGAGCCGATCCCGGCATTGTTGACGAGAATGTCGAGCCGGCCGCAGCGGGCGACGGCCGCGGCGATCATCGCCTCGATATCGGCGGCGTCGATCATGTCGACGCGGTGGCCGACGATCCGGTCGCTATACAGCGACGCGGCCAGCGCATCGATCGCCTCCTGGCGGATGTCGGCGACGACCACCGTCGCCCCCTCCCCGTGCAGGCGCCGTACCGTTGCCTCGCCGATCCCCGACGCACCGCCGGTGACGATCGCGACCTTGCCGTCGAACCGCCCGCTCATCGCGCCGTATATCCGCCGTCGACGGTCAGCAGCGCGCCGTTGACGAAGGAGGCGCGGTCGCTGAGCAGCCAGCACGCCGCCTGCCCGACCTCCTCGGGCTGGCCGAAGCGGCCGATCGAATGGCGTTCGACCATCGGCGCGACCTGCGCCTCGAACGCCGGATTGCCGAGCAGCCGCTCCTCGACCATCGGGGTCAGGATCAGCCCGGGCAGCACCGCATTGACCCGCACCCCCGTGTAACGCGTCTCGCACGCTGCGGCGCGGGTCAAGCCGACCACGCCATGTTTCGTTGCGACATAATCGCTGGCGTAGGGCGCGCCGATGATACCGTCGCCCGACGAATTGTTGACGATCGCGCCGCCGCTTCCCTTCATCGCCCGCGTCTGATATTTCATGCACAGGAAAACGCCGGTCAGGTTGATGCCCATGATCCGCGCCCATTCGGCGGCGTCGAGGTCGGGCACCAGCTTGTTCGCCATCTCGATCCCGGCATTGTTGAATGCGCCGTCGAGCCGGCCGAACGCCGCGACCACCCCGGCAACGGCCTCCGCAACCGATGCTTCGTCCGCCACGTCGCAGGTCCACGCCCGCGCGCTGCCGCCGATCAGGTCGCGCGTCTCTTCGTTTCCACGCGGATCGCGGTCGAACAACGCAAGCTGCGCACCGTCCTCGGCAAACACCCGCGCGGCGGCGCGGCCGATGCCCGACCCGGCGCCGGTGACGATGACGACCTTGCCGTCGAGAAGGGGGGAGGTGCCGCTCATGCGGGGTGATGGATCGTCTGCGGGACGGTGAATTCGAGCAGGCCGTCCATGCCGTTTTCGGCGCCGATGCCCGATTGCTTGTGTCCGGCAAAAGCCGCAAACGGGGTTAGGCCCTGCGCCGAATTGATCCAGACCGTGCCGGTTTCCAGCCGCGCAGCAACTTCGGCGGCGGCGTCGGGATCGGACGACCACACCGACCCGCCGAGCCCATATTCGGACGCATTGGCGCGTGCGACGGCTTCGTCGATATCGTGATAGCGCAGCAGCGGCAGCACCGGCCCGAACGCTTCTTCGGCGACCACCCGCGCCTCGTCGGGCGGATTGTCGACCAGCGTCACCGGCACGAAATAACCCGGCCCCTCTCCCGGCTCGCCGCCGGTCAGGAAGCGGTGCCCCGCGTCGCGGCTGTCGGCGATCATCGCCTTGACGCGCTCATATTGCGCCCGGTTCTGGACCGGGCCCAGCGCGCTGTCGGGATCTGCGCCGTCGCCGATGCGGACACGGCCCGCGATCTCGACCAGCGCCGCCGACAGCTCGTCATAAATGCTGTCGTGCACGAACATCCGCTTCGCCGCGACGCACACCTGCCCGCTGTTGGTGAAGGCGGCCCAGAACAGCGGTTCGGCAATATCGGCGACCTTGGCGTCCGGCAGGACAATCGCGGCATCATTGCCGCCGAGTTCGAGCGTCAGCCGCTTGAGGTTCGCCGCCGCGCTGGCCATCACCCGCCGTCCCGTCGCGGTCGATCCGGTGAAGCTGATCTTGTCGATGTCGCCATGCTCCGACATCATCGGGCCCAGCGCATCGCCGCCCGACACGATATTGAGCACCCCCGGCGGCAACACGCTTTGCAGCAACTCGCCGAGTCGCAGCGTCGCGAGCGGCGTGAAGGGCGAGGGTTTGAGCACCATCGTATTGCCGGTGAGCAGCGCCGGGCCGATCTTCCAGATCGCGAGCAGCACGGGAAAGTTCCACGGCACGATCGCCCCGACGACGCCGAGCGGTACGTGCCGCGTCACGCTGCGCTGCCCGGGCATGGCGTCGCTGACCGTTTCGGGGAGCTGCTGGTCGGCGACGACGCCGATCCACCATGCCGCCGCCTGGATTTCCGCCAGCGCCGCGGCGTGCGGCTTGCCCTGTTCGGCGGTGAGCAACTGTTTCAGTTCCTCGGCATGTTCGGCGACCAGCGCCCCGATCGCCCGCAGCGCCGCCTGCCGGTCGGCGTAGGACGTCGCGCGCCAGCCGGGAAAGGCGGCACGCGCCGCGGCGACCGCCCGGTCGAGCTGCACCTGCGAACAGTCGGGAATCGTCGCGACCACCGCTTCGGTCGCGGGATTGACCACCGCGATCTGGTCGGACGAATTTTCGGGGCGACCGTCGATGGTCATGTTGAAAGCGGCGTTGATCATCATTCACTCCCGGAGCAGGGACAGGGCATCATGGTCGAGCACGTGGCTGACGTGGCGATCGAGCATGGTCAGGAACATCTGATCGCCGCGCTCGGTGCGCTGGACCAGCATCGCGGCGCCGACCGCGACATTGATGCCGGCGAAGGTGAAGTGGCGGTAATCGGCTTCGAATTCCGCGCGCGAATAGCCGGTCACCCCCTGCTCGCCCAATTCGTCGAGATAGGCGTCGATCAGCCCCGCTTCGACGGCGCGCCGCGCTTCGGGCGCATATCCGCCGCCGATCAGATAGGCGACGTCGACCGCGCCGGTGCCAAGCGCCACCGACTGCCAGTCGACGACCACCAGCCGGTCGTCGTCGAACAGCATGTTATCGGGCCGGAAATCATTGTGCGTGATGCAACGCGGGCGGGGGCGCGGACGATCATAGACGTCGTACCCCTTGGCCAGTGCGTCGCAGACCTCTCTTTGCCGGTCGCTGAGTAGCCCGTCGTAGCGATCACGAAAGCCGGGCCAGGTCGACCGGAATATCCCCGGCGTATAAAAGGGCTGCGCGCCCGCTTCGGTGCCGAGCCAGCCATATTCAGCGCCCTCGCCCTGCTCCCAGAAGGCAGCGTGGAGCCGCGCCGCTTCGCGCACCGCGCGCTCGGCATGGCGGTCCGACAACCCCTTGAACTGATCGCCCGGCGCGGCGGGGGCGAGGTCTTCGAGCAGGAGGGCAAAGCCGCCGGCCGCGTCCATCTGTGCGCCATAGCAAAGGGGCACGGCGATCCGTGCCTTCGCGGCAAGTTCGCGATAGAAACGCACCTCGCGCGTGTAGAGCGACCAGGCAGCGGCGACGTCGAGGCTGGTCGGATCGGTCGACGAAAATTTGCCGATCAGCGTCGCAGGCGCGGCATCGCTGCCGGGTGCATAGGTCAGACGGAAGCGCGCCGTATCGCCGAGCTGTCCGGTGCCGATCCGTTCGACCGAGAGCGCGGCAACCGCAACGCTATATCCCGCCCCCGCCAGCATGGTTTCGATCCAGGCGGCGTCGACATTCTCCGGTCGCGGAACCGGGCGGTCCGCGACAAGACCCGCGGGCGCGTTGGCAAGGCTCACTCATTCTCTCCCGACGCCGGTTTCTGGACCTGTTCCGGCATGTCCGGGGCAAGGATGCGGAGCCACCGGGTCAAAGTCCAATCGGCCTTTGCCGCCGACCTATTGGCGGCTCCGATGGATGATGCCGCCGAAACAATTGGTATCGCCTCACCGGCCGCGGGAAGATGACGCGCTCGCCGGGAGAGGAAAGCCATGACCAACGACCGCACGCAGCACGCGCTCGCCATATTGGCTGCGATCGGCACCGGGACAGTCCCGCTCGATCCGTTCACGTCCGACGCACGCTGGTGGTGGAACGGCGGGCTCGACCTGCCGGTGGCGGAGTTTGCCGCGCTCCTCGCCACGCTGCACATACAAACCGAAAGCGGCATCGCCATCACGACCGGCCTGATCATGGCGCAGGACGACAGCGTCATGATCGAGGCGACATCGGCGGCGCGGCTGACCAACGGCCGCATCTATGACAATCGCTATATCTTCCTGTTCCACTTTCGCGGCGACGCCATATGCGAGGTGCGCGAATATAGCGACAGCGCGCACGTCAACGCAACGTTCGACCTTGCCGCTTGATCAGCCGAAGGAAGCGATCGGCAATCGCTCGACGCTTTCGCCCGCCGCCTCGCGCCCGGCTTGCCACCGCTCGGCAAACTCGAAGAAGCGCCGCGCCGCCTTGTTCGGTGCGGTGCCCAGCACGACCGAAAAATCCATGAAGAAATTCATGCCCTCGACCGGCCGCAACACCAGCCCGGCCGGGGTCGGAAACCAGCCGATACCGATGCAGCAATTGCCGCTGCGCAGCGCATAGCGTTCGATCGCCAGCGCATTGCCTTCGGACGGTGCGAGCGGGATCGCGCCGTGCGACAGCATGAAACTGACCATCGGGTTGATAAAGGCGTCGCCATGCTCGCCGCTCAGCATCGCGACCCGGCGTCCGGCGAGCGCGGCGCCGGGGATCACGTCCATCGCCGCGAGTTCGCTCTCTTCCGGAACCAGCAGCCCGATCTTGCGGCGACACAGCACGACGCGTTCGAGGGCATCGGGATACTGCACCTCGTTGACGATATGGCCGAAGGGCACGTCGCGGGTGAATTCACTCGCCGGCGTGTCGGTCGCGATTCCGAGCAGCAGCGCGGCGTCGAGCCGGTCGGTCAGCAGGTCGCGGATCTGGTCCGACTGCAAACGGTTGTCGATTGTGTGCCGGATTTCGGGACGCGCCGCGGCAAAGGCGTCGAGCAGGTCGATGCGATCGGTGAAGTCCATCGTGTACATCGCCGCGCCCAGCCGGAATTGCGTTGTCGTCGCATGCTGCATTTCCTCGGCGTCGCGGCGCACCTCTTCGGCGCCTTCCAGCAACGCCTCGACCTTGGGCAGCAGCCGCGCCCCCTGTTCGCTGAGCGTCACGCTGCGCGAGGTGCGGTGGAACAGCACGAACCCCAATATCTGTTCGAGTTCCTTGATCTGTCCCGACACCGTCGGCTGGGTCAGGTGCAGCCGCTCGGCCGCCCGGGTGACCGAGCTTTCGCGGGCAACCGCGGCAAAGCTGCGCAGCAGCTTGAGATCGAGATGCTGCATATCCTCTAACCCAATCGCTCTGTCGGCAATTGCCGCCGAGCATAGCAGATCGATTGGCGGGGTCTATCGATTCACCGCGAAACCCGATTGGACGCGCCCCGCCCCGGCTCCCTACCAAGGCGCCGGAGAGGAGAACCAACGTGGCCCCTATGCTCGCGGACAATATCGACGAGATCATCACCGATCCGGCAACCTACGCTGACGAGGCGCTGTATCACCGGACCTTCGCCGCGCTGCGCAGCGCCGATCCGGTACACTGGTGCACGCCGGCGCAATATCACCCCTTCTGGGCGGTGACCCGGCACGCCGACATCATGCGGGTCGAACTGGATGCGGCGAATTTCCGCAACGAGCCGCGCCAGTTCCTCGTCACCATCGACGACCAGAGGATGATGGAAGAGCAGACCGGCGAAAGCAATTTCGCGCGCAACCTCGTCGCGATGGATAACCCCGATCACAAGGCCTATCGCGCGCTGACCGCCGACTGGTTCGGCGCCAAAAGCGTCCGCGCGCTCGAGGAGAAGATCACCGAACTGGCCCGCGAAACCGTCGACCGCATGGTCGCGATGGGCAGCACCTGCGACTTTGCGAAGGAAATCGCCGCCTGGTATCCGCTGCGCACGATCATGATCGTCCTCGGCGTGCCGCGCGAGGACGAGCCCTTGATGCTCGAACTGTCCCAGAAAGTGTTCGGCGGCAGCGATGCCGACACGGGCGGCGGCGAAGGCATGGCATCGATGCTCGAGGCCTTTGCCGCGTTCAACGACTATTTCGGCCGCGTCGTCGCCGACCGGCTGGTGAACCCGCAGGACGACGTCGCGACGTTGCTGTCGACCGCGACTATCGACGGCGCGCCGATCGGCGAGGCCGAACGCAACGCCTATTTCCTGATCATCGCGGCGGCGGGGCACGACACCACCAGTTCGGCGATCTCCGGCGGCCTGCTGGCGCTGATCCGCAATCCCGACCAGATGGCGAAGCTGCGCGCCAACCCCGATCTGATGCCCCAAGCGGTCGACGAGTTCATCCGCTGGACGACACCGGTAAAACATTTCTTCCGCACCGCAGTGGCGGATTGCGAGGTCGGCGGACAGGCGGTGAAGGCCGGCGACAGCCTGATGATGTGCTACCCCTCGGCGAACCGCGACGAAGCGGTGTTCGACGATCCGATGGCATTTCGCATCGACCGCAAACCCAACCGCCAGCTCGCCTTCGGCTATGGCCCGCACGTCTGCCTCGGCCAGTTCCTCGCCAAGATGGAAATCCGGATTCTCTTCGCCGAGCTGCTCGCGCGCATCGACGCCATCGAGCTCGCCGGCGAGCCGGCATGGGTGAAAGCCAATTTCGTGTCGGGGCTCAAACGCTTGCCGATCCGCTATCGCTGCGAGGGAGCAGCGTCCGTCACCGATGGATGACGGAAATCAGTCACGCTATCCGCCGCGCGATCCTGGCTAGAGAGAGGCAGATAATAGCAGGCTTTCCATGCCTTTTCCCAATGGATCGGCGAACAGTCTCGATTGGACAGGACATGGGTGTGGGTGGGACACAGGAAACAAGACCCGCGGCCACGAAGCTGCGGTGACAGAATCGATGGGATGGAGGACCTTATGACAGCATTTCGCGTATTTTCGGCTGCCCTGCTCGGCGCGACCGCGCTGGCCTCGACGCCGGCATGGGCGCAGGACAGCGGCGGTGAGACGCCCGCCGAAACCGAAGCTTCGGGCGGCATCGTCGATATCGTCGTCACCGCGCAGCGCCGCTCGGAATCGCTGATGAAGGTCCCGGTCGCCGTCTCGGCGCTCAACACCGAAGACCTGACGCGACAGGGGATCACGTCGAGCTTCGATCTCAGCGGCTCGGTTCCCTCGCTCCAGGTGACAAGCGCGTTCGGCGAGGCGCAGCCCAATTTCACGATGCGCGGCATCGGGGTGGGCAACGAATATGGCGCCAACCAGGTGTCGCCGGTTGGCGTCTATACCGACGACAATTACCTCAGCGCCCGCACGATGCACGGCCTCCAGCTCTACGACCTCGAACGCGTCGAGGCGCTGCGCGGGCCGCAGGGCACGCTCTACGGCCGCAACACCACCGGCGGCGCGATCAACTTCATCTCGAACAAGCCGAACCTCGAGCCGGGCGCGCGCGGTTATGTCGAGGCAGGCTATGGCCGCTTCAACGAGGTCCGCGGCCAGGGCGCGATCGAAGGCACGCTGATCGACGACGTTCTCGGCTTTCGCGCTGCGGTCAATTATGTCGAGGCCGACGGCTATGTGAAGAACATCTTCCCCGGCCAGCCCGACGCCAATTCCAAGGATTCGATCGCCGGCCGCCTGATCATCCGCGCCAGGCCCAGCGAAAAGCTGGACATGATGCTGAAGTTCACGGGCAGCAAGGGCAAGCCGACGCAGGCCGCCGCCTTCCACCGCAATGACGGCACCGGTACCTCGACCTATTTCCGCTCGAACGACAACCTCAGCTTCTTCGAGACCAACCAGCCCGACCTCGGCTTCAACGACGTCAAGAATGCGGGCGTCCAGTTCAACATCAATTACGAACTGACCGACAGCCTCTCGCTCCAAACGCTGACCGCCTATGACTGGTCGAAGCAGGCGCTGTCGCAGGAAGGGTCGGGCACGCCCGTCGTCGGCTTCCTGCAGACCAATTACGGCGATGTTTATAAGCAGTTCAACCAGGAAGTGAAGCTGGCCTACAGCGGTGACAGCACCAATGTGCAGGCCGGCGTCTATTACGGCTGGGACAGCATCAACAACGTCGACAAATATCGCCTCGTCAGCACGCTCTATTTCTACCAGCACTACCGGCAGGAACGGAACAGCTACGCCGCCTTCGCACAGCTTGACCAGGACATCGGCGACCATTTCGGCTTCACCCTCGGCGTGCGCTACACGAAGGACAGCAACCATCATTATGATGCCTATTCCTTCCTGACCGCCTTTGCCGATCCGACGACGTCTCCGGCGTTCGGCACCTATGATTTCGATCCGACCGATCCCGACGCCGCGGCGATCACCTTCACCCACGGCAGCATCTCGCCGACCGGCGTGATCACCCCCGAAGCGTCGAAGCGCCGCAAGAGCAGCCGCGTCACGGGCAAGGTCGGCATCGACTACACTTTCGACAGCGGATCGATGCTCTACGCCAACTATAGCCGCGGCTATCGTGCGGGGTCGTTCGCCAGCCAGTTCTACGGCGGCAACCCGATCGATTTCGTGCCGCCCGAACAGGTCGATGCCTATGAAATCGGCGCCAAGACCCGGTTGTTCGACGGGATGGCGACCTTCACCACCGCAGCGTTCCTGACCAAATACAAGAACCAGCAGCTGAACGAGGTTATCGGCACCACCGGTTTTATCCGCTCGGCGCCGGGTTCGACGATCAAGGGGGTCGAGGCCGAACTCAATATCCGGCCGGTCTCGTCGCTGACCGCGAACCTTTCGGTGACCTGGCTCGACGCCACCTATGACAAATTGACGCTTTCGGGGGTCAATCTCGACGGCAACAACCTGCCCAATGCGCCGACATGGACGATCAACGCCGGGGCCGACTGGACGATCGGCTCGATCGGATCGGGCGAAGTCGTCTTCTCGCCAAACCTCGTCTACACCAGCAAGCAGTTCTTCTCGCCGTTCAACAACGAGGCAGGCAACCAGTTTCTCAATTCGCCCGGCCATGTGCTCGCCGACGCGACACTGGGCTGGGAAGGCGAGCAATTGTCCGTCCGCCTCTGGGCGACCAATATCTTCAACAAGAAATATTTCATGTACGGCCTCAACCTGCGCGATGCCTTCGGATACGACTATCTCCTCCACGCACCGCCGCGCATGTATGGCGTGACCGCACGCTACAAATTCTAGGAAAAAGGGGAGCGGCCGGCGGGATCTTCGGGTCCCGCCGGTTGCCGTTCCCGTAGAACGACCGATGAATAGGACGACCGACAAGCCGACATCCGAACGCACCACCGGCGGCTGCCTCTGCGGCAGCGTACGTTACAGTTTCGGCGGTGCGCCTTTGCTCACCGCCATTTGTCATTGCCGCAACTGCCAGCGCCAGTCGGGCAGCGCCTTCGGGATCGTCGCGGCGGTGCCCGAAGCGGATTTCGACCTGCAAGGCGAAACCCGGACCTTTCACGACAGCAGCGACAGCGGCCGGCCGGTCGCACGCGTCTTTTGCCCCGCCTGCGGATCGCCGATCCTGTCGACGATCGAACCGATGCCGGGCATCATGCTGATCAAGGCAGGCACGCTCGACGACCCGGCCGGGCTCCAACCCGCGATCGAGGTCTATTGCGACCGCGCCCTGCCCTTCCTGCCGGCGCTGGCCGGAACCGAACGCCATGCGGGATCGAACATCTAGGACAATCGAATGAGCACAATCCTGAACCTGGACGGCAAGGTCGCCGTCATCACTGGCGCCGCATCGGGCATCGGCCGCCAGACCGCCACGCTGTTCCATGCCCTCGGCGCGCGGTTGCTGCTGACCGATATCGATACCGCGGGGCTGGAGGCGTTTGCCGCCGAGCTCGGCGGCGACGTACTGACAGCGACGCATGACGTCACCAGCGCCGACGCATGGCACGCGGTGTTCGGGCAGGCGGGCGCGGCATTCGGCCGGCTCGATATCCTCGTCAACAACGCCGGCATCATGATGTCCAAACCCTTTGCCGACGCCGGGATCGACATTCTGCGGCGGCAGATGGCGATCAATGTCGAGGGCATCTACATGGGGATGCAGGGCGCGTTGCCGCTGATGCGCGCCGCGATCGCCGCGGGCGCGGGAACCACCTCGATCGTCAACATCTCTTCGGTCTATGGCAAGGTCGGCGGCGCGCAGTTCGCGGCCTATAGCGCGACCAAGGGTGCGGTGCGCGGGCTCAGCAAGGCGGTGGCGATCGAACTCGCGGAAACGGGCATCCGGGTCAATGCCGTGCTGCCGGGTCCGGTGGCGACGAATCTTGGCGCGACGTGGGATCCGCCGACCGACGCCGAAGGCAACCCCCTCACCCCAGAGGCCGCGCTGGCCGCGTGGACGAAGCTCATTCCGATGGGACGCCTCGGCGATGCCAACGACATCGCGCCGCTGATTGCGTTCCTCGCCAGCGACGCCGCGGCCTTCATCACCGGTTCGGAATTTATCGCCGACGGCGGCTATACCGCCGCCTGACCGGCGTCAGGGCATCGCGCGTTCGAGCTCGGCAAGGTCGAAATAGTCACGCCAGGCAACGATACGACCGCTGCCGTCGATTTCGAAAATCCCGGCAGCGCGCACCGACGTCCAGTCCTTTCCCGCAAAACGGAAACGATCGTCGCGCTCGGTGAAGACGATGTTGCCGTTCGCCGCGATGGCGAGGATGCGCCAGTCGATCGCCTCGGCCGCCAGAAACGGCGCCAGCATCTCCATCGTCGCCGCGCGGCCATGCGCCGGTTCGAGCGGGATACCCGCGCACGCGACATCGTCGGCGAGTAATCCGGCGATGGCCGTGGCATCGCGGCGGTTGAACGCAGCCACCAGCGCCTCGACCACCGCGACCGGACCGGCCGTCACCCGAGCGGAACCTGCGTCGGCTGACCCGAACCGGCGCTGACGCCGCCGTCGGCGACGACGATCGACCCGAACATGAAACCTGCCTCGTCGGAGGCGAGGAAGGCGGTCAGGTTCGCAATCTCCTCCGGCCGCCCCGGGCGCTGGGCGGGAATTTCCTTGATCCAGCGGTCGAGCAGGTCGGGCAACGCCTTGAACGCGTCGGTGGCCGGGGTCTCGATGAACCCCGGACAGATGGCGTTGATCCGCACGCCCTCGCGCGCATGATAGACCGCCATCGCCCGCGTCAGCTGGATGACCGCCCCCTTCTGGGCCGAATAGGATGGATAGGCACCTTCGCCGCCCAGTCCCGAAATCGACGCGATGTTGATGATCGTGCCCTTCGTCTTGCGCAGGTGCGGGATCGCGGCGCGCGAGGAGAAGAAGACCGAGTCATAATTCACCGCATTGCTGCGCCGCCAATCCTCGGTGCTATGTTCTGGGATCAGCGCCACCGCGGCTACCGCCGCATTGTTGACCAGGATGTCGAGGCCGCCGAACAGTTCGACCGCATGCGCGATCAGCGCCTCGACGTCGCCCTCTTCGCCCACGTCGGTCGCCATGAAATGCGCGTCCGGGTTTGCGAGGCGCCGCAGCGCCTCGTCGCCCCGTGCCTGCGTCCGGCCGCAGAACAGCACTTTCGCCCCGTCGTCGAGCAGCCGGCTGACGATGGCGTAGCCGATCCCGTCGGTGCCGCCGGTGACGATAGCCGTCCTGCCGCTCAATTTTCCCATCGGATCAGTCCTTGTCCCAGCGCGTGATGTCCATCGCGCTCTCGACGCCCAGCGGCGCATAAGCACCAAGGATCGCCTGTTCGAACGTGCCGATCGTTTCCTCGACCGTGCCGTCGGGCTCGGTCATCCGGACCCGTGACAGCCGCTGGACGTGCAAATTCTCAAGCTTTGTCGGGTCGAGATCGGCAACCGCGAAATCCTCGCGCTCGACGCGGAGCGCACCATGGTAATTGCCGTGGAACCATTCGCTGTGGAAATAGCCGATGCCCTTCATCTGCATCCGGTGAAACGGCTCGAACTCCAGCCGGTAGGGACCTGTGCCGTAATCGACGGTCAGCACGCCGCTCTTCGGCCACAGCGTGCCGGGTTCCAGAACCGTTTCCATCTCCGCATTTTCGGTTTCGAGGAAGGATTCGGGGCCGGTACCGTCGGGGCAGAGCACCGACCTTTTGTTCCACACATGCCCGCTCGGTTCGGCGGCGATGTGGAAGAAGAAGCTCTTGTCCTTGAAATTGAGCGGGGTCCATTGCCAGAAATAGCCCTGCTCGCCCGCCAGCGGATTGGGCTGCGGGTCCGACATGCCGATCGGACGCGTGCCCCACGACCGGTCGCGGGTGCCGGTGCACAGCGGGCTCAAATCGATGCGTTTGCCGTCGATGCTGATCCAGCCGGTCCAGTGGCCGTTCTGGGTCAGGCGGGTGTAGTCGAGGAAACCCTTGGTGCCGACGCGGCGCATGAAGCGCGGTTCCTCGATCGGAAAGGCCCGGCCGGTGATCGTGATGTCGGCGGCGATGCCGTCATGTTCGTCGACGACGATGCGGAGCTTCTGGAGCGGTTCGACCACCTCGATGCGGATCGGGCCGACCGACGTATCCATGCGGTCGGTCAGGACGCGGCTGCCGCGCAGGCAATGTTGCACCCCGTCGACCTGGATCGAAATGCCGCAGTCGATGATATTGAGGTGCGGATAGATGCCCATGCCGGCCAGGAAGAACAGCGAGCCGTCGGGCTCGTAACCGTTGAACCAGTAACGGTCATAGAAATTGCGGTCGGTGCCCGAATAGGCGATCGGCTCGGGCGTCTGGTGGATCGCGAAATCGTCGGCGGCGGTCAGCATGTGTATCTCCAATATGGGGAGGGGTCAGAAATTGGCGGAGGCAATCCGGCGGCGCTCGACCGAGCGCGCGAGTTCGCGCCAGATGTCGGTGTCGAGCGCGCGCGCTTCGTCATCGTCGCGGGTTTCGAGCGCGGCCTGCAAGTCGATGAGCGCCGCGCGCAAGCGGTCATTCTCGGCTTCGAGTGCCGAAACGCGAAGGTCGGGCTTCGCAGGCGCCGCCATCGCGACGCCCCCAAGCTGCAACAGCGCGCGCACCGAGTCATTCTCTTCAAACAATCGCGCCGCGGCGCGGTCGAATTCCTCGGCGATCATGTCGATCATCGCCGACCCCATCGCGACATTGTTGGCGCGAAAGCCGGTGAGTTCGGGGACGATTTCGGCGCGCAACCGCGCGGCAAGGTCGCTCGCGGCGACCGGGATCGACGGTTTCATAAATGCCCCATCAGTTCGAGGATCGCGCGGTCCTGCGCGTTGCGCAGCCACCAGGCGGCATAGGCGTGGATCACCTCGCGCTCGCCGCTCGTCGTCGTCCAGGCGTGGGCGCAGCTGTTCCAGATGCCCTGCCCCTTCACGCAATTGAGCAGTTCCCACCAGTGCAAGGCCTCGGGATCGGCGGTGAGCCCGCTCGCCGCCTCCCAGATACGGATCGCCTCTTCGCGCGGCGCGATGCCGCTGCGCCGCTCGTCCTTGCCGAAGGAAAAGACGCGTCCCAAGCTCCACGCCAGATCCTCGAGGGGGTCGCCGCGATGCGCCATTTCCCAGTCGAGCACCGCGATCAGATTGCCGCCGTCGTCGTAGAGGAAGTTGCCGGCGCGAAAATCGCCGTGGACCATCGCCAGCTTCTGCGCCGGCGGCGGCGGATTGCGGCGGAGCCAGCGGATCGCGGCGCGGGTGACCGGCTCGGGACCGACATCATTCTTGTCGAGCGTCGCTTCCCAGAAATCGAGCTCCTGCATCGCCGTGCTCTCCGGCGTCGCCGGGACCATGAACTCCAGATCGAGTTTTTCGACCGGCACCGCGGCGAGGCGCCCCATCGTGCCCCACATCTGCTCGGCGATATACGGCAGCTTGTCCCGCCACGCCGGTTCCTGAAGCTGATATTCGCTGTTGTGATACCCCCGCATATCCTCGGCGATCGAGATCGCTCCCCCCATCGGGCCGGGGTCTTCCTCGAGCAGGATCATCCGCGGCACCGGAATGCCATGGCCATGGATCGCGCGGTACGAACTATATTCGTGGTGGCGGTCACTATCGACATTGCTGACCGGCGGGTCGCGGCGGAGGATCAGCCGGTCGCTGTGCGCCCCGGCGCCGTCGCGATAGGACAGATCGAACCGGTAGGTCTCGCGCGAAGCGCCGAGCGGCAGCCGGTGCAGCCCGTCGATCCGGACATCCTGCCAGTCGGGAAAACGCGCCGCGAGATAGGCGGTCATATCGGCTTCGGTCAGCGCTTTCATGTCGGTGTCACCATCAGCTTGATGTCGGACCCGCCCCCCGACAGCGACGCAAAGGCGCGATCGACATCGGCGAGGCCGACCGACCCGGTGACCATCGGCGCGAGGCTGTCGGGATCGGCCGAAATCATCGCGAAGGCGTCGGCAAAATCGGCGGGCGAATAGGCAAAGACAAAGCGCAGTTGCAGCGCCTTTTGCAGGAAGAAGGCAGGCTCGATCGGGTCGGTTTCCATGCACGTGCCAACGACGGTGATCGTCGCGCCCACCGGCGCCGCGGCGCCGATCGCCATCAGCATCCCGGGCTTACCAACGCAGTCGAACAGGATCGCCCGCTCGCGCTTCTTCAGCTCGGGCGCCTGCGCCATCGCGTCCGACAGGCCGAGCGGCAGGCCAAGGTCGTTCCACCACCCCTCGCCCGCCGCATCGCCGGGCGCGAGCACGGCGTCGGCACCCAACCGCGCCGCCATCTCGCGCCGCGCCGCATTGGGTTCGATCGCCAGCACCGGCCCGAAGCCGAGCGCCTTCAGCCGCCTGATCACGAACAAGCCCACCGGGCCGCAACCGAAGACAGCAAAGGCTGCGTTCGCATTGGCGCCGCTTTCGGCGACCGCGTGGACGGCGACCGACAGCGGTTCGGTCAGCGCCGCGATATCGGTCGGCACATGATCGGGCACCGCGAAGGCCGCATCGGCCTGGAGCAGCATCTGTTCGGCGAAGGCCCCATTGAAGCGGTTCGAATAGCCGATCAGTTCGACGCCGTCGGGTCCGGCGATGAACGGCTGCGCGACGACGCGCTGGCCGCGTGCAAAACCGCCGCTGTTTTCCAGCACTTCGCAACAATATTCATGCCCCATCACGACGGGCTTCGCGGGGTCCATAAAGCCGCGGAAACCCGCGCGGTGGAGCAGGTTGCACAGATGATCGCTATGATCCTTGGCATGCAGGTCGCTGCCGCACACGCCGCACACCAGCGGCCGGGTGAGCAATTGCCCGGCGCCGGGCACCGGCTCGGCGATATCGGTCAGGGCGAGCGTGCCGCCATCGAGGACCATGGCCTTCATAGACTTCCATTCCCAATCGTCCGCGTTCCCGAAAGGCGCTGCGGATCATGGGAAGAGGCTATGGTCCGGCGCGCGTCATCGCCAGTGACGGAAACCCGCTATTGCCCTCAATGCCCGCCGAAAATCTTGGCCGTCATCGCCGCGCGATTATGGACATCGAGCTTGCGGTAGATACGCCGGAGGTGGTTTTCGACGGTGAATTCGGAGATGCCGGCGATAAAGGCGACCTGCTTGTTCTGCTTTCCCGCACCGATAAGCTGGGCGATCTGCAACTCGCGCGACGACAGTTTCGCCGCGACACCGCCGGCGGCGGGTCCGCTGTCGGAGAGCGCGGCCTGCAACGTGCCGCGGCCCCCGGCGCCCACCAGGATATCCTCGAACAACTGGCTGACCACCATCTGCGAAATCGCCGCGCTTTCCCGTTCGAGCAACCCGTGCGCGACGTCCGATTTGCGATGCCCGTCCGGGTGGCAATGCGCGCCGATCAGCAGGTAGAAATCGGGCAGCACCTGCTGCACCCAGGCACCGACGACATCGACCGAATGGCAGTTGATGAACTGGCGATATTCGGTCGCACCGTCGGCGACGCGGTCGAGCCGGTCCTCGCCCCAGCGGATCATCCGGCCGCAACGGTCGGTGCGATCGATCACCCGTGTGAAGGGGTCTTCCTCGAACACCCGGCCGTCCTTGTACGCATGCTGCGCCTCTTCGGAGACGCCATGGTGGAACAAATAGGTCAGGTCGGTCGCGCCCTGTGACTGCGCCGAAAAGAAGATCGACAGACTGTCGAGACCGCACGATGCGATCATCTGGTCGGCCCGGGCCGCAATATCGCGTGAAACCAGCATGTTTCCTCGCTCCTCTCCCTTCACGCGCGGCTTTTGCCGCGTCGTCCCGTTCAAAGCTTCTTTGAACGATTTCGTCCTACCATGACCGCGCGACAGGAGTCCACAGGCTGGCAGACGACGGACGCAAAGGGAACCCGGCCTCCCCTTTGCGTCCGCCGCGACGAACCGTCAGAAGCGATAACCGAGCGTCACGCCATAGGTCGCCGGCTTTGCCGCATAACGGACGACAGTGTCCTGTCCCGCAACGACGTTGGTCCAGTAATAGGTGCCGGTGACATTCTTGCCCCACAGCGTCGCTTTCCAGCGACCGTCGGGTTCCTCGATCCCCAGTTGCAGGTCGAGCAGCGCATAATCGTCGATCTTGTACAGCGGCGTTTCGCCGACTATCGCGTTGGTCGCGCTGCGATAGGTGAGCTGGACGCCGCCGAACAGGTTCAGCCCGCTGCTGAGCGGAATGTCGGCGCGCATGTTCGTCGCGGCCTGCCACTTCGGCGTGAAGGGCACCCGCGTGCCCGCGAAGTCGGCGGTAACGCCGCCGGCATTGACGCCGGTGTAGCGATCGATTTCGGAGTCGACATAGGTCAGCGCCGCCCCGACGCTCAGCCCCTGCGTCGGCCGTGCCTGCAGTTCCAGCTCGAACCCCTGAAGATGCGATTTCGGGATATTGATGATCGCATCGAGAATGCCGAAGGTGCCGTCGATCAGTTTCGAGCGCAGCTGCTTGTTGCGATAGTCCATATAGAAGACCGCACCGTTCAGCGACACGCGGCGATCGGCGAACTGCGCCTTGAAACCGCCTTCGTAATTGAGGATCGATTCCTGGACCGCCGGCGTGAACTGCGCGGTTGACGAGGCGTTGATGTTGCCGAAGGTCCCCGCCTTGTACCCCTTGGACACGTTGGCATAGAGCAGCAGGTCGCTCGACGGCTTGAAATCGACGCCCGCGCGCCACGAGATATTGTCCTCGTTGAGCTGGCTCTTGAACTCCGGCCCGTTGAAGAAATTCTCGTCGAGCACGAAACAGTCGGTCGGGCCCAGCGCCGGCCGGGTCGGGTCGCCCGACAGCAGGCGCGAGAAGAAGGTAAACAGCGCCGAGGTCAGGCCGTCGCCGCCATCGCGGTTACAGATGGTCGCGCTGCGCCGCGCGTCGGTATAGCGGATGCCGCCCTTGACGGTCAGCTTGTCGCCGATGTCGAACTCGACATTGCCGAAAGCGGCAAGGTTGCGCATCCGCTGGTCGCTGTAATTCTCGCTGGTCGTGATCCCGAAATTGTAAAAGGCCGACGAGTCCCCATAGAGCAGGTTTTCGATGTAATAGACCTTGTCGCGGCTGTAATTGCCGCCGACGATGAAGCGGACGCGACTGGCGGGGTCGTTGGCGATCCGCAATTCCTGCGACAGGCTCCGGATGCGCCCGGCAAAGGCGCGCAGGTCGATATCCTGCAGGTTCATCCCGTCCTGATCGAGGGCGCCGCGCTGGTTGAACCGGCTGTAGGCGGAGATCGAAGTCAGCGTCAGCCCGCCGCCCAGTTCGATATCGCCGCGCAGCGAAGCCTGCGCGAACTTGCGGTTGATGAACATGCCGTTGTCGGTCGACCAGTCGGCGGCCCGCGACGTCAGCGGCGAGCGCGGATAATCGCGGACGATCTGGGTGTTCGACACCGCCTGTTCGTTGAAGGCGAGATATTGCACCGCAAGCGGGTCGCTCTTGTCCTGCCAGCCGTTGATGTTGAGCTGGAAGCTCATGGTGTCGCTCGGTTCCCAGTCGAGCAGGAAGCGGCCCGCGAGTTCGCGGACGCGGCCGTTTTCGTCGTCGCGGGTATAGCTTTTCTGCCAGGGCCCGCTGCGCGCGCCGCGAATGGCGACACGGGCGCGGAGCGTCTCGCTCAGCGGACCGCTGATATAGGCATTGCCGATGAAATGATTGAAGCGGCCATAGCTCGCCTCGACCCCCGCCTCGAAATCGGCGGTGGGCTTGGCGGCGATATAGTTGATCGCACCGCCGGTGGAATTCTGCCCGAACAGGGTGCCCTGCGGCCCTTTCAGCACTTCGATGCGCTCGAGGTCGAACGCGGTCAGGGTGGTCAGGACCGGGAACGGCAGCGGCACCTGGTCGAGATAGACGCTCGCGGTGGGATAGGAGCCGAGCGAGGTGTCGTAGAAGCCGACGCCGCGCAAGGTGAAGACCGGCGTGTTGTTGGCGCTGTTGGTATAGCTGAGGCCGGGGACCGCCTGCGCAATATCGGCGGCGGAGGTGATCTGGCGCTCGCTGAGGTCGTCTGCGCCGACCGCCTTGATCGTCAGGCCGACGCGATTGATCGATTCCTCGCGCTTGTTCGCGGTGACGATGATCTCGTTGCCGTCGAACCCGCTCGCCGCGGGCGCGGCCGGACCCGCTTCCTGGCCGTAAGCGGCGGCCGGCGCAGCCCCCAATGCCAGCATCGAACAGCCGATTGAAATGGCGACACGCATGGAACCCATCGATCCTCTCCTCCCGTTGCGGCCCGCATTTTCGCGAGTCCGTCTCCCGGCGAGGACGCCCCGCCGGACGTCTTCATTTCACATTGACGGACATCCGTCAATATCGTTCGACGATTTCGTGTGATGACAGCGTAAGACGGTTTCGAAGACAGATGATGGACGCCGGGCGCCGCATAAGTTACATGCGGGGCAATCAGGGGCAGGAACCGAAATGGCGACAAATATGAAAACGGCGCGAAAAAGTGCGGCGGCGGACGAGGCGACGGAGGCAAAGACGGCAAGCGACGGATCGGTCGCCAGCGCCGCCGACCGCGTTTCGGAATCGATCTTGCAGGGCATAAGGTCGGGGTCTTTCGTGCCCGGACAGCACCTGCTGGAACCCGATCTGACGCGCAGGCTCGGCATCAGCCGGGGGTCGTTGCGCGAAGCACTCAAGCACCTCGCCGCCGCCGGGATCGTCACCCTCAACCGATTTCGCGGCGCCTATATCAGCACCCTCGACCGCAAATCGGTGCTCGACCTGCTCGACACGCTCGAACCGCTGGCGCGCTTGGGCGCGCGACTCGCCGCCGAAAATTGCGGCACCGAGGCGCAGCGCCGCCGCATGCTGGCCGCCGCCGCGAACATCGACACCGCGACGAGGGAGCGCAATCGCGGGCTCTACCTCGATCGCCGCCGGCAATTCTATGACGCGATGATCGACATCGGCGGCAATATGGAACTCGCGCGCGCGATGCCGCTCAGCCGCACCGACCTGTTCCGCGCGCAGGTCGAGACGATCCAGACCGAACGACAGCGGATGCTGCACGCCTCGGGCTATGCAAAAATCACCAAGGCGATCGTCGAAAATGACCCCGCCGGAGCCGATCGCGCGGTCAAAAAACACTTCGATGGCACGCGAAAAACGATCCACGAACTGCCGTCTCACGCCTTCCCATCGTTGGAAATCTAGGGATTTTTACGTCTAACAGCCACACGCGCCCGCAATGCGTCTATTAAAATCACTGGACGAAATCGTCCGACACGTTTAGCTCCTTCTCAACGAGCCGCGACGAATCGCGCGCCGCGGGAGAGGTGGGTCATGCTGTGCATCACAGCCATTTATCCGAACGAGCCGGGTAGCCGGTTCGACGCCGGCTATTACCAAAGGTCGCATGCAAGGACCGCGCAGGCGCTGCTGGCGCCGCACGGGCTGACCGCCATTCGCACCACCATCGGCACCGCCGCGCTCGACGGATCGCCGCCGCCCTTCTGGGCGGTCAGCGAGATGCATTTCACGTCGCGCGCCGCTTTCGACGCCGGCATCGCCGCCGAAGGCGCGGCGCTGTTCGCCGACATCCCCAATTACACCAATGTCACCCCCATCCTGCAGGTCAGCGAACTGGCCGCAGCCTAAACCCACCCAGGAGAGCGACGATGTCCGGTTACAATCCCAACACCCCCTATGTCCGCAACGCGATGAGCGACATCGGCTATATCACCGCGCTCGACGAGGTTCTGAACCACCAGATTGTCGATACCTTCTCGACCGTTTCGACCTCCGAACAGAGCTGGACCGAGAAGATCTGGTCGGCGATCGTCCGCAAGGACGGGACGATGGGGATCGATTTCGGGCTCGGCCGCTATCATAATCGCGGCGTCCTCGACGGCTGGGCGGCGGTATCGCGCGGGTCGGAGCAATGGACGGTGCGCGCCAACCGCGAACTGCGCGACGATCCCTCGATCACCCAGGTCGGCCCGCTGACCTACGAGATCATCGAACCGCTACGCAAGGTCCGCTATGCGCTCGCCAAAAACGACGCGCAGCCGATCAGCTACGACATCGTCTTCACCGCCGAAATGCCGCCCTTCTTCGAGGATCGCCACAAGCAGCGCGAACGCGACGGCTTCCGCGTCGGCTCCGACGTCGTGCGCTATCACCAGATCGGGGTGCCGTCGGGCTGGGTCGAGATCGAGGGCGAACGCTTCGAGGTCAATCCCGAAGAATGGACCGAATATCGCGACCATAGCTGGGGAACCCGGCTCGACGTCGGCGCGCACAATGCCGACGTCCGCCCCTCGTCCGATTTCGGCGACGTCAAGTTCGGCGAAGGCGAGTTCGTGCTCGTTTGGAGCCCCTTCATGCTCGAAAGCCCGAACGGCGAGCGCTCCTCCTTCCATTTCTATCACATGTCGAAACAGGGCCACATCTTCTACTCGTCGGGCTATCGCAACCTGCCCGACGGCACGCAGGAAAAGGTCGCGCGCGTGCGCCCCGAGCTGCGCTATGACGACAAGACCCGGCGCCTGCTTGGCGGCACGGTCCATTTCGACATGCTGCAGGGCGGTACCCACAGCGTCGAGGTCGAAGTGATGGGCACCGCCGGCGTCCACCTCGGCCCCGGCCTCTATCTGGGCTTCGACGGCCGCAAGCACGGCAGCTGGCATGGCCCGCTGACGATCGAGGGCGAATATTTCCCCGACACGATGGACGTCGAGACGCTGAAGCGCATCCGCCAGCTCCGCGACTGCCCGATCCGGGTGCGGCAGGGCGACGCGGTCGGCTACGGCATCATGGAAACGATCATCCACGGCGCGCATCCCGAAATGGGACTGACCGCCGCCAATTCGATCGTCTGATCCGATGGCGCGCGACACCGACCAGCTCGCCGCCGGCCTGCGCGATTACCTGCCGCGCGGCGCCGGGATCACCGGGGTGACCACGCTGTCGGCGGGGCATTCGAACGAGACCTATCTGGTCGACGGCATCGGCGAGGTGCTGCGCATGCCGCCGTCGGAGGAAGGCCTGCTGCCGCCCTATGACATGGCGCGGCAGCACGCCGTCCTGTCGGCGGTCGCAAATTCCGCGCCCGGTGTCCCGCTGCCGCCCGTTCTCGAACTCTGCACCGACCCGTCCGTCCTCGGCGACGAATTTTTCCTGATGGGACAGGTACCGGGCGAGGCGTTCGAATATGCGGTTCCCGACTGGCTCGCCGCCGATCCGGACGCCGGTGCCGAAAGCGTCTGCCGCCAGTGGTTCGATGCCCTGCTTGCGCTGCACAACATGCCCGCCGCCGCGATGCCGCCGGGCGAACGGACGGTGCAGCAGGAGGCGCAGCACTGGCTCGACGTCGCGCGCGGCGCGGAATCGATGCCCGTGCTGGTCGATATCCTCGAGGATCTGGCGAAGCGCCCGCCGCGCACCAGCGGCGCGCCGACCCCGGTGCACGGCGACCCGAAGCATGGCAATTGCCTGTGGCACGAGGGACGGCTGACCGCGCTGCTCGACTGGGAGATGGCCGAGATTTCGGAGCCTTTGCTCGATCTCGGCTATGTGCTGATGTTCCACGATCAGGGCGAGGCCTCGCTCGCCGACGCGGGCTTTTCCCTGCCCGGCTGGTGGTCCGCCGAGCGGATGATCGCCGAGTGGGAAAAGGGCACCGGCCGCACCGCCGTCGATGTCGCGCGCTATGCGGTGCTGGGGCAGGCCAAGGTGGCGGCGATCATCTCGGTCGGCGCTTTCCTGTTCAACAGCGGCCGTATTGCCGATCCTCGTTTTCAGGCTTTTGCCGGTGTGTTGCCCGCTTATGTAGCGCTGCTCGAAAAGCGCGCGATGACGGCGGGGTAAATTACCCCGTCATTGCGAGCGAAGCGAAGCAATCTCCAGCCGTCGCCCTTGAGTTTCGATGGCTGGAGCTTGCTTCGCTTCGCCCGCAATGTTAAATTCCAGGTCGAGCAAAAGCTTCAGGCGCTTTCGATCCGCACCAGTGGCGCGCCATATTCGACCAGATCGCCGTCGCTCGGCAGGATTGCCGCGACGCGGCCCGCGGTCTCACTGACGATGTCGGTCGCCTCGCCGAGCTTGTCGACCTGCCCGATCACCGTCCCCGCTTCGACCTCTGCCCCCGGCGCGACACGCGCGGAGAAGATGCCGAGATGCGGCGCCGTGACGTCGCGCAGCGCTGCAACGGCTGCAGCAACCGCCTGCCCGGCGCGCGCCAGCATGGGATTGGCGCCGCCATCGGCCTTCGCCATGAACAACGACCAGCCGCCGCTGCGGAAATGCAGGTCGCGCCACGGCGAGGCGGTAAAGCTGGCGAGCAGCGCGCGAACTTCCTCGATCGTCGAACTCATGCCGCATCCCCGATCATCGTCAGCAAGACCGGCAGCACCGGTTCGGTAACGATCGTCGTCGCCCCCGCGCCGCGCGCGATCCGTGCAATCTCGTCGTTGGCGAGCGCATGGCCGCGCACGACGCTGGCGCCGCCGATCGCCCCCGCCAGCGCCTCGGCATCGCCGGCCGCCAGCGCGCGGTCGACATCGAACCCTTCGGGCCCGGCCGCGAAATCGATCACCGCAACGGGGCTTGCCGCGCGCGCCCATTCGATAAGCTGGCGGAGCCGGGCGTCGGCCTGTTCGTTCGGCGCTTCGGTCGCAAGCGTGCCAGCGTACACCAGCCCGCCCGCGCCATCGACCGTCACCACCGTTCCCGATTTCGCGACGGCGCCGTCGCCGACCCCGACGACGCACGGCCGCCCGAGCGCGCGGCTGACCACCGCGGCGTGCGAGGTCGACCCGCCTTGCTCGGTCACCACCGCGCGCGCCGCGATCATGCCATGGACGTCGTCAGGGCTCGTCGTCTTGCGCACGAGGATCACATCCTCGCCCGCCGCGGCGCGGCGTTCGGCCTCATCGGCGTCGGCGACCAGCACGCCGGTCGCGGCGCCCGGGCAAGCCCCCTCGCCCGTCGCAAGCACCGCCGCACCATCGGTCGCGCCGTCGCTGAGCCGCGGCAACAGCAATGTCCGCACCTGTTCGGCGCTCACCCGCGACAGCGCGGTGGCGGGGTCGATGCGACCCTCGGCAACCATGTCCACCGCAAAGCGCACCGCCGCCGCCGGCGCGCGTTTCGCGGCGCGCGACTGGAGCAGGTAGAGCTGCCCCGACTGGACGGTGAATTCGATATCCTGCACGTCGCCATGCTCGCGTTCGAGCCGGTCGCTCGCGGCGAGCAGCGCGGCATGCGCCTCGGGCTCGGCCGTCGCCATGGCATCGAGCGGCAGCGGGGTGAATTTCCCCGACACGACATCCTCACCCTGCGCCCGCGGCAGATATTCGCCATAGGGTTCGGCCTCGCCGGTCAGCGGGTTGCGGCTGAACAGCACCCCGGTGCCGCTCCGCTCGTCGAGATTGCCGAACACCATCGCCTGGATCGTTACCGCGGTGCCGAGGTCGTGCGGGATGTCGTTATGCTCGCGGTAGCGCCGGGCGCGGCGGGTGTTCCAGCTTTCGAACACCGCGCGCACCGTCGCGAGCAACTGGTCGCGGACATTCGCGGGTACCGGCCCGCCCGCCGCTTCGACTGTGCCGCGCCAGTCTCCGGGCGGGGCATCGCCTGCGAGTTCGACCGGCGCCTTGAGCACGATCGAGGCATAAAGTTCGAGGAAGCGCCGATGCGTATCGCGCGCGAAGCCGGCGAGCCCCGTTTCCGCCGCCAGCGCCGCTTCGCCCGCGTCGTCGATGCCGAGGTTGAGCACCGTGTCCATCATCCCGGGCATCGAGATAGCCGCGCCCGACCGCACCGAGAGCAACAGACGCTTCTCGCCCGCGCCGAAGCTGCGACCGGTTTCGCTTTCCAGCCACGCCAGCCCGGCGTCGATTTCCTCCGCCAGCCCGGCCGGAAAATCGCCGCTCTCGAGAAAGGCGAGGCATGCCTTCGTCCCGATCACGAACGCCGGCGGCACGGGCAGGCCGAGCCCGCGCATCCGCGCGATTGACCACGCCTTGCCGCCCGCCGCTTCCTTCGTCGGCAGGTCGCTCCCGTCGAGCTTGATCGTCCAGCCGCTCATTCGTCGCGCTCCGTGCCCATGATGCGCAGCAGCTCTTCGTGCAATTCGAACCAGACGGTGTGGTAGGAGTCGCGGCGGATATCGCTGACCCATCCGATATCGCCGTCCTCGGCCGCCTCGAGCGCTGCGATCAACTTGTCGCCATAAATCTTCAGCCGCGGCAATCCGCGCGCAAGACCCGCCAGGATCGGTTCCGCCTGTTCGTGCAGCGCGCCGAGCCGGTCGACGATCTTCGCGTCATAATCCTTGTCGCGATGATCATTCGCGACCTTCTGCCCGCCGACGTCGAGCGTCTGCCAGTCGGTGATGATCTGCTTCAGCGTCCGGTTGATCCGTTCGAACCCGTCATAGGCCGAACGAAACCCCGCATCGTCGCGCAAATGCTGGAAATGCAGGCCATAGCGCGACTGCAACGCCACCCCCGCGAGCGGGGTCAGCGCATAGGCACCCTTCGCCTCGATCGCGCGGCCGGTCGCGACGGCTTCGGCCAGCAACGCGGCCGCGCACTCTTCGCTCAGGCCAACCAGCTCGCCGATCGCCTTGGCGGGCGCGTGGCGCTTGATCGCGGCGCCGTGCAGCGCCAGGTCGCGGTCGTTCACGCCCCCTCTCCTTCCAGCAACCAGACGCGGCCGACACGTTCGACCCCGTCCTGATAATCCTCGGTGGTCTTTGCGGGCGCGCTCGCCTCGATCACCACCGTATCGCCTTCGCGGATGCCGCTGATCTTCGCGTTCATCAGGCACGGAATATTATATTCGCGGGTCAGGATGCCGAGGTGCGAGCGCACCGTTCCGCCGGCGCAAATGACGCCCGCAAACTGTTCGATAATCGGCGCCGTCAGCGTCCCGCCGCTGTCGTCGATCACCGCGATCGTTCCCGGCGGCACGCCGTCGGTGAGATAGGCGAGCACGCGGTCGTTCGAGCGGATATAGCGCGCCGTGCCGCTAATATTCCGGGCGTGCTGGACGACATTGTCGCCGACCCCGCGCAGCGCCCGCCCCTGCGCATCGGCCTCGCCCGACGGAGCATCGGGATGGGCGAAACCGGCATCGGTCGCGGCATCGTCACCGGCCGATTTATAGGCTTCGGGCCGTTCGGCAACCGAAATGCTGGCCGACCAGTCGAAGCGGTGCCCGCTCGCCAGCAACCGCGCCTCGATCGCCGCAAAATCCTCCTTGGTCAGCAGGTCGTCGGCGCCAGCCATGGTGAAGGCGTCCCAGTCCCGCCCCGATTCGCGAAACCGGTGGCGCACCAGTTGCTGCACCAGCCCCAGCGTCGCCTCGACCAGCGGCGATGCCGGCGGCTTCACATGAAGTGCATTGTCGATAGGCAGCTTGGCCAATCCTCATCCCCTGACGTCGTTTCTTTGTCCGCTAGGTGACCGAAGCGCGCCCTGATGTCAATAAGCATTGGGCAAAATCGTCGAACGATATTGACCAATGAACCAACTTTCCCCTATGACGATCCAACAGGCGATATTGGGGAAGGATGAGGACGATGGGCTTGAAGGCAAACCCGCGGATCTTGGTAGTCAACGACGACGGCATCGACGCGCCGGGAATCGTGCTGCTCGAAGAGATCGCGCGCCAGTTCAGCGACGACGTCTGGGTCGTCGCACCCGACGAGGAACGATCGGGCGCGGGCCATTCGATGTCGATCAGCCACCCGGTGCGCGTCGTCCAGCGCGACGAACGCCACTGGGCAGTCCGCGGCACGCCGACCGACTGCGCGCTGCTCGGCATCTATGAGTTCATGACCGACAAGGCGCCCGACCTGATCCTGTCGGGGATCAATCGCGGGCCGAACCTTGCCGAGGACATCACCTATTCGGGCACCGCGTCGGCGGCGATGGAGGGCGCGGTGCTCGGCATCCCGGCGATCGCGCTCAGCCAGATCATCCGCTATCAGAGCCCGATCCACTGGGACACGGCGCGCAAATATGCGCCGATCGTGATCCGGCAATTGCTCGAACTCGACTGGAAGCCAGGGCTTTTCGTCAACGTCAATTTCCCCAATTGCCCGGTCGACGAGGTTACCGGAATCCGCGCGACGACGCAGGGCCAGCGCCCCTCGGGCTGCTTCCGCCCCGTCCGCCGCGTCGACGAACGCCACGTTCCTTATTACTGGATCAAGATCGGCTTCCCCGAAGGCGGCGACGACGACGGCAACGACCTGCACGCCGTGCTCGACAACAAGGTGTCGATCACGCCGCTGCAACTCGAAATGACCGCGCATGCGGTGGTGCCGGAGATTGCGGCGCTGTTCGCCGATGCGGATGCCGTAACGAACTGACGAGCGAGCGACGGCCTCGGGGTGGCGAGCGGACGTCGCCCCCATTTTCGTCATCCCGGACTTGATCCGGGATCCACCGCAGCGCCGATAGTCATGGACCCCGGATCAAGTCCGGGGTGACGATCAAGGTGACAACCATCTTCAGCCGCAAGCCTCCATCGCCTGACGCGCCAGCGACGCGAGCCGGGGAAAGGCTTCGGCGCGCTCGCGGGCGTGGGCGCTGTTCGCGCTGCCGCGGATCACACGTCCCTTGATGCCGTGAAAGATCGCGGCAAGGCGGAAGAAGTTGAACGCGACGTAGAAATCCCAGCCGGGAATTTCGCTGCGCCCGGTGCGCCGGCAATAGGCATCGACATAGGCTGCCTCGGTCGGCAGGCCGAGCGGCACCGGGTCTGCGCCGCCAAGCCCCGCGACGATATCCGGCGGCATGCGGTACATCAGCGCGTGATAGGCAAAATCCGAGACCGGGCTGCCGAGCGTCGACAACTCCCAGTCGAGCACCGCGACGACACGCGGCTCGGTGGGGTGGAAGATCATATTGTCGCACCGGAAATCGCCGTGGACGATGCCGCTGTCTTCGTCGGCGGGAATATTCTGCGGCAGCCATTCGACGAGCGCATCCATGTCGGCATTGCGGCCCGCCGCCTCGTCCTCCAGATATTGTTTCGACCAGCGCCCGATCTGGCGCGCGAAGTAATTGCCCGGCCGCCCGAAATCGCCGAGCCCGACGGCCTCGGGATCGACCCGATGCAGCGCCGCGATCACCGTGCTCATCGCGTCGAAATAGGCCGCGCGCTCGCCGACCGGCACGTCGCCGAAGGACGCGTCCCAGAAGATGCGCCCTTCGACCAGCGCCATCACATAAAAAGCGCTGCCGACGACCGCATCGTCGTCGCAAATCCCCAGCACCTCGGGCACCGGCACCGCGGTCGGCGCCAGCGCCGACAGGACGCGCGCCTCGCGCAGCACGTCGTGGGCGCCCTTGACGAGCGCGCCCGGCGGCTTGCGCCGCATCACATAGGCGGCGTGCGGCGTCGTCAGCCGATAGGTCGGGTTTGACTGGCCGCCCTTGAACTGCTCGACCGTCAGCGGCCCCCGATAGCCGGCGACATTCGCCTCCAGCCAGGTCTCGAGCGCCGCCGCGTCGAGCGCGACGCGGACTTCGCCCGCGCCGATATTCGCCGATGCGTCAGTGGCCATGCGCATTCTTCCAGTCGCGCTTGATCTTCTTGGCGAGGCTCCACTTGTGGACCTCGGTAGGACCGTCATAGATGCGGAAGGCGCGAACCTCGCGGAACACCTGCTCGACGATCGTCTTGTCGGTGACCCCGGTACCGCCCATCACCTGAACGCAGCGGTCGGCGATGCGCATCAGCGCTTCCGACACCGCAACCTTCGCCATCGAGCTTTCGGCGGTGCCGAGATCGCCGGTGTCGAGGATTTCGGCGCACCAGCGGATCATCAATTCGGCCTGCTTGAGGTCGATCAGATTCTCGGCGAGCATGAAACCGACGCCCTCATGATCGACCAGCGGCTTGCCGAAGGCATGGCGCCGGTTGGCATAGTCGGTCGCGATCTCGAGCGCGCGCTGGCAGGCGCCGTGCCAGCGCATGCAGTGCGACAGCCGCGCGGGGCTCAGGCGCACCTGCGCATATTTGAACCCCTCGCCCGCTTCGCCCAGCATCTGGTCGGCGGGAATGCGCAGATTATCGATGACGACGGTCGCATGGCCGCCGGGCATCGAGCTGTCGATCGTATTGGGCACATGTTCGATGCGGATCGCCGGATCGGGCAGATCGACGAGGAACATGCACGCACCGCCGCCGGCCGCAACGTCCTCCGCCTTTGCCATCACGATGCCGACCTTTGCGCCGTCGGCGCCGGTGATGAAGCATTTGCGGCCGTTGATGACCCAGTGATTGCCATCCATCCGGCAGCTGGTCTTCATCATCGACGGGTCAGACCCGGCGCCGCCCTCTTCGGCGGGCTCGGTCATGAAGAAGGCCGAACGGGCCTCGCCCCGCACCAGCTTGTCGAGGAAGCGCGCCTTGAGTTCGGGACTGCCGACCTTGCCGAGCAGATACATATTGCCCTCGTCGGGCGCCGCGGTGTTGCACGCGAGCGGACCGAGCGGCGATAGCCCGGTCTTCTGCAGTACATAAGCCGTTTCGACCTGCGTCAGATGATCGCCATCCGCCAAGATATGCGGCGTCAACACCCCCGCGGCGCGCGCTTTCTCCTTCAGCTCGTCGACCAGTTCGTCGGTCGGCGCGCCATGATGGTCGCGGCGCGGATCGCTCTCATAGGGAACGACGATATCGCGAACGAACGCTTCGACGCGCTCGCCGATCGCGCGGGCCCGGTCCGACGCGCTCATCGCGGCGCCATCCGGATCGCGCCGTCGAGGCGGATCGTTTCGCCGTTGAGCATGGGATTCTCGACGATGCTGCGCACCATCTGCGCATATTCCTCGGGCTTGCCGAGACGGCTCGGATGCGGGACCTGCGTGCCGAGGCTGTCCTGCGCGGCCTGCGGCAGCCCCATCAGCATCGGGGTCAGGAAAATGCCGGGCGCGATGGTGACGACGCGGATCCGGTGCTGCGCGAGGTCGCGCGCGACCGGCAGCGTCATGCCGACCACGCCGCCCTTCGACGCCGCATAAGCCGCCTGCCCGATCTGACCGTCGAAGGCCGCGACCGACGCGGTATTGACGATCACGCCGCGTTCCTCGCCGACCGGCTCCGCCGCGGCGAGGCGCGCCGCGAACTGGGCGATCAGGTTGAAGCTGCCGATCAGATTGACCTCGACGGTGCGGCGAAACGCATCGAGCGGATGTGCCTTGTTTTCCTTGCCGACGGTCTTGATCGCCGGCGCGACGCCGGCGCAGTTGACGAGGATGCGCGCCGTGCCATGCGCGGCCTCGGCGGCGTCCAGCGCTGCAGCGACGCTTGCCTCGTCGGCGACATTGGCGGCGACGAACAGGCCGCCGATCGTCTTGGCGTGCGCGGCGCCGACCTCTTCATTGAGGTCGAGTATCGCGACCTTGGCGCCAAGCTCCGCCAGCATCGCGGCGGTCGCGCCGCCCAGCCCCGACGCGCCGCCGGTCACGACGGCCGCCAATCCTTCGATCTTCATTTCCAGCTCCTTGATTTACAATATCTGCATCGGGCCGCGAAAGGCCCCGTCATCGACCGGCACCCCGGAAATCGGGCGCGCGTTTGGCAAGGAAGGCGGCAATCCCTTCGCGGCTTTCCAGCCCCGCACCGGCCTTCGCAATCGCATGTGCCTCGTCTTCAAGCTGGGTCTCGAGACCGTTGACGAAGCTCCGCTGCAGCAGACGGCGCGCCGTCCCGAGGGCATTCACGGCCGAGGCGGCCAGACGCTCGGCCGTTTCGGCGCCTTCCTGCGCCAGCGCCTCGTCATCGACGACGCGCGTCACGATCCCGATCGCCTCGGCTTCGTCGGCTTTGATGCGACGGTTGGTCAGGATGATCTCCTGCGCCTTGCGCAGCCCGACGAGCCGCGGCAGCAGCCAGCTCATACCCCCGTCGGGGGTCAACCCGATCGCCGAATAGGCGGCGGTGAAATGCGCCGAACGTGCGGCGAGGACGATATCGCCCGCCAGTACCAGGCTCAGCCCCGCGCCCGCCGCAGGCCCGTTGGCGAGCACCACCATCGGGCATGGCATGCGCGCGAACCGCGCGACCGCCATGTGCAAGGTTCCCGCGAGCAGGCTGAGGTGGGCGCCCGCGCCCTCGCCGGCCGTCGCAAAGCCACCGACATCGCCGCCGGCGCAGAACAGCCGCCCTGTCCCGGTCAGCACGACGCAGCGAATCGACCGGTCAGTTTCGCAGCGGATCGCGGCGTCCACAAGCGCATTCGCCATCGCGAGATCGATGGCGTTCCCCGACGCCGGACGGTTGAGCGTAATCGACGCGATTCCGTCCGAAACGTCGAAAATTACCGGCTGCTCGCTCATGCCTGTCCCGCCATTTCTGCTGCACGGCGACCGTCGCCCGCCCATCGAGCCGCAACGTCGCGCATTGAAACCAACGCGTAAATTATATACTTACGAGTATATGGAATGCTTCACCCTTTCCTGTCAACGGGAGTCCGTGCCTTGCCAAGCCGCCGCATGACCCCGATTGCGTCCGAGCCCTCGCCTTTCCGCAGCCGCGAGGAGAAGCTCGCCGAGCGCGCGGAAAAACGCGAAGCCGTGCTGCGCGCCGCGGTCCGCATGTTCAACGCGCGCGGGTTCCACGCCACCTCGCTCGACGACGTCGCGGCCAGCCTGCATGTCAGCAAGCCGACGATCTACCATTACCTCGGCAACAAGGAACAGGTGCTGCTCGAATGCGTGAGCCGCGGGCTCGAGATGCTCGACGCCGCCGCGGCGAGAGCACGGCTCCAAAGCGGGACCGGGCTCGACAGGCTACGCGAATTCCTGCGCAGCTATGCCGAGGTCAACATGGACGATTTCGGCCGCTGCGTGATCCGGACCGGCGACGAAGTTCTGTCGGCCGAGGGCGCCACGCGCTTTCGCGCGCTGAAGTCGCGAATCGATGCCGCCTTGCGAAGCCTGATCGAAGAAGCCGTCGCCGACGGTTCGATCGCCGCCACCGACATCAAGCTCACCGCCTTCACGCTGGCGGGCGCGCTCAACTGGCCGGCGCGCTGGCACCGCCCCGACGGACCGATGCCGGCGGACGACATCGCGATTGCGGTGGTCGATATCCTGACGGCAGGACTGGCGCCGCGAAGCGCGGCGGACGACGCGCCCCAGCCTTTATGACGTGCCCCTGACGACAAGGTTCGTCGGCAACAGAAGATCGCCGTCGTCCGGCCGGCTCGCATCGGCGATGATGCTGACCGCGCGAAAGGCAAGATCGGCAATCGGTTGATGGACGGTGGTCAGCGGCGGCCACATCAGTTCTGCGATATTGCTGTTGTCGAAGCCGGCGACCGCGATATCGCCGGGGACCGACAGTCCCAGCTCGCGGATCGCGGCGATCGTACCGACGGCGATTTCATCGTTGAAGGCAAAGATCGCATCGGGCAGCGTCGCCGCGCTCCGCAGCAGTGCCAGGCTCGCCTCGCGCCCCGCCTCGGATATGCTTTCGTGCAAGTCGATGCGGGTCAGCAATATGCTCGCCGGATCGCACCCCAATTCCGCCAACGCCTCGCAAAAGGCCTGCTCGCGGACCATCGCCGCCGCATGGTCCGCGGGTCCGGCAACGACGGCGAATCTGCGGCGCCCGCTGCCCCACAAATGCCGGGCCAGTTCTCGCACCCCCTGCCGCTCGTCCGCCGCAACCGCGATCGAGCGGCCGGCCTGTTTGCCGGGCGCGATCCGCACATAGGGCAGGCCGTCGCGATCGAGCGCGTCGAGCAGCTTCTCGTCGTCACAGACCGGCGGCGTCAGGATCAGCGCATCGCAATGTGCGCCGCGCAGCCCCTGTTCGTAGCGGTCGACGATGCTGTCGACGCCATGGTCGAACTCCTCGAGGACGAGGTGATAGCCATATTGGCGGCACGCCTTTGCAGCGCCCCGGAAAATCTCCGCGAAATAATAGGACGACAGGTGCGGCATGAACGCGCCGATCAGAAAGGAGCGCGACGCCGCCAGCGAGCGGGCGGCCTGATTGACGCGATAGCCGGTCTCGCGGATCGCCGCCTCGATGCGCTCGCGCGTTGCAGCGCTGACATTGGCATTGCGATTGACGACGCGCGACACGGTCTTTGCCGACACGCCGGCGATCGCCGCGACATCATCGAGGGTGGCAGGCTTTTTCACGCCAGTGACGATAGGTTTCATCGCGCCTTGTTAGCCACCGAATACGTATCCAGTCCAGTCCTGATGTCAGCGCTGACATTTTCGATTGTCAGCGCTGACATGATTAGATAGCTAGCGATTCGAGAACAGAGATAAATGGGAGAGTTTCATGGGACCGTGGCTGTGCCGCGTAGCGCTTTTTGCCGCCTGTTCGCCTTTGGCCGTCGCCTCGCAGGCGCATGCCGGCGATACAAACAACGACGCCGACCGGCGTGCCGCGACGACCGAAGCGGCGATGACCAATGAAGAACGGGTGACGCTTCTCAACGGCATCCTCGCCATGCCGCTCGGCGATACCAAGATTCCCGAAGGCGCCCCGCTCGGCGCGGGCTATATTCCCGGCATCGAGCGCCTGGGTGTGCCCGCGCTGACCGAAACCGACGCCAGCCTTGGCGTTTCCTATATCGGCGGCCTGCGCGGCGACGGCGCCACTGCCCTGCCGTCGGGCATGGCGATGGGGTCGACGTGGAGTCCCGAGCTGATGCAGAAGGGCGGCGCACAGATCGCCGGCGAAGCGCATGCGAAAGGCTTCAACGTGCTGCTCGCGGGCGGCATCAACCTCGTCCGCGACCCGCGCGGCGGCCGCGCTTTCGAATATCTCGGCGAGGATCCGCTCCATTCGGGCCTGCTCGGCGGCGCGGCGGTTGCCGGCATCCAGTCGCGGAGCGTGATTTCGACGATCAAGCATTTCGTGCTCAACCCGACCGAAATCGGCCGCCAGTTCCACAACGGCATCATCGACGAAGGCGCGCTGCGGATGAGCGATCTGCTCGCCTTCGAAATCGCGATCGAAAAGGGACAGCCCGGTTCGGTCATGTGCGCCTATAACAAGGTCAACGGCGCGCAGGCGTGCGGCAACGACCGGATGCTGAACGGCATCCTCAAGGGCGACTGGGGTTACAAAGGCTGGGTGATGTCCGACTGGGGTTCGGTGCGGGCGACCGATTTCGCGCTCACCGGGCTCGACCAGCAATCGGGGTCGCAACTCGACGGCGCGGTATTTTTCGGCCAGCCGCTGCTCGACGCCGCCAATCGCGACAAGCGCTACCAGCGCCGCATCGCCGACATGAGCCGCCGCATCCTGCGCTCGATCTACGCCGTCGGGGTCGATCGCAATCCGCCGCGCAAGGCTCCGATCGACACCGCCGCGGGCGCCGCGGTCGCGCAGGAGATCGCCGAGAAGGGCATCGTCCTGCTCCAGAACCGCAGCAACATCCTGCCGCTCGCCGCCACTGCAAAGCGCATCCTCGTCGTCGGCGGCTATGCCGATTCGGGTGTGCTGTCGGGCGCCGGATCGTCGCAGACGCAGGGCGAAGGCGGCCCCGCCGTGTCGCTGCCGACGATGAAGGACGGGGTATTTTCGGCGCTGATGGCGCAAAATTATCATCGCTCCTCGCCACTCGATGCCATTCGCGCCCGTGCGCCGCAGGCCGAGGTTGTCTTCCGCGACGGCCGCTATCCCGCCGAAGCGGCGCTCGCGGCGAAGAACGCCGACCTCGTCATCGTCTTCGGTACCCAGTGGATGACCGAAGGGCTCGACGTCCCCGACCTGTCGCTGCCGCAGGGACAGGACGCGGTGATCGCCGCGGTGGGCAAGGCCAATCCGAACACCGTCGTCGTCCTCGAAACCGGCGGGCCCGTGGCAATGCCGTGGAAGGACGATGTCGGCGCGATCGTCGAAGCCTGGTATCCCGGCGCGCGCGGCGGCGAAGCGATTGCCGCGGTGCTGTTCGGCGACGTCAATCCGTCGGGCCGCCTGCCGGTGACCTTCCCGGCATCGGTCGCGCAACTGCCCCGCCCCGCCCTGCCCGGCGCCGAAACGGTCGAGCCGAGCTTCGCGGGTCATGGCAAGCCCGGCCAGACGCTCGACATCGACTATGATGTCGAGGGCGCCGACGTCGGTTATCGCTGGTTCGCCCGCAAGGATGAAAAGCCGCTTTATCCCTTCGGCTACGGGCTGAGTTACACCAGCTTCGAACGTTCGGGCCTCGCCGTATCGGGCGGCGCCAGCCCGACCGCATCCTTCACGATCCGCAACAGCGGCGCGCGCGGCGGCGCCGATGTCGGACAGGTCTATCTGATCGAAACCCCCAAGGGGAAGGCGCGCCGGCTCGCCGCCTTTGCGCGGGTCGAGCTGAAACCCGGCGAAGCGCGCACCCTCGACGTGCCGATCGATCCGCGCCTGCTCGCCGAATGGGGACCGAAGGGCTGGACGATCGCGCCCGGCACCTACCGCTTCGCGCTCGGCGCATCGGCCGAGGAGTTGATCGAGGAAACCGCCGTCACGCTCGCCGGCAAGACCTGGGGTTACCGCAAATAAACGACAAGACAGGGGGATTGAGATGAAGAAGATTTGGACTTCCGCTATCGCGCTCACCGCCGCGCTCGCAGCCGCCGCACCCGCCGCGGCGCAGGATGCGGCGGCGGCCGACGAACAGAGTGGCGGCTTCGGCGAAATCATCGTCACCGCGCAGAAACGCGCAGAGAATTTGCAGGACGTGCCGATCTCGGCCACCGTCCTCAGCGCCGACCAGCTTGCGTCGCGCCAGATTTTCGATCCGTCGCAGCTCCAGCTCGTCGCGCCCAGCCTGCAGGTCAAGAGCTTCAACGCCGCGCTCGGCGCCTCCAATTTCTCGGTGCGCGGCGTCGGGACATTAAGCTTCTCGAACACCATCGAAGCGAGCGTCACCTCGGTGATCGACGGCGTCGTCATGGGCAATCCGTCGCTCGGCTTCATGAATTATCTCGACCTCGCGCAGATCGAGGTGCTCAACGGGCCGCAGGGCATGTTGTTCGGCAAGAACGCGTCGGCCGGCCTCGTCAACATCACGACACGGCGCCCCGAACTCGGCCGCTTCGACGGGCAGGTGATGGGCGAGATCGCGCAGATGAAGGTTCCGGGCGACGGCTTGCTCTATCGCCTGCAGGGTATCGTCAACGTCCCGCTCGGCGACAATGCCGCGCTGCGCGTCAGCGCGTCGCAAACCCACACCGATCCGGTGATCAAGAATCTCGTCGCCGTCCCCGGCAGCCAATATGGGCAGGACCAGACCAGCCTGCGCGCCAAGCTGCTCTGGGAACCGACGTCGCAGCTCAGCATCTTCATCGCCGGCGACTATGCCCATTCCTCGGGCGTCGGCTCGGGCGGCAGCGCCGACCGCATCGTCCGTCCGACCAGCCGCTTCGCCGCCGAAAACGACGATCTCGGCATCGTCGCCGGACCCGACAATTTCTTTTCGAGCTATGGCGCCCCGACGCGCGCAACCTTCGACGTCGGCGGGTTGCAGGCGAATATCGATTATGAATTCGCCAGCGGCCACACGCTGACCAGCATCACCGCCTGGCGCAAGTTCGATGCCGACAATCTGTTCGATTCCGACAAGCATCGCATTAACCTGCTCGACACCAACCACCAGCTTTCGAAGATCAGCCAGTTCACCGAAGAGCTGCGGCTGGCGTCGCCGGTCGGCCAATTCTTCGAATATCAGCTCGGCCTCTATTATTATGATTCGAAAAGCGATTCCGACATCACGGCGGCCGGCGCCAACGGGCTGACGACCCCGCCGCCAGCCGGATTCGAGGCATGGGTGGGGACGCGCTCGACGGGGTCGATGACCTCGAAAAGCTATGCTGCCTTCGGGCAGGGCACGCTCAACCTCAGCGACAGCTTCCGCTTCACTTTCGGCGGACGCTACACCTCGGACAAGCTCAAGCTGCGCTCGGTCAGCGATGCGTCGGACTTCGTGATCCCGCTCGGCGCCGCGGGGTCGCGCGACCAGCGGATCAGCGAGGAGAATTTCTCGTGGCGCGTCGGCGCGCAATATGACCTGACCGACGACGTCATGGCCTATGCCTCCGTCGCGCGCGGCTACAAGGGGCCGGGCTTCAACCTGACGATCGATCCGCGCGCGCCGCTCATCATGCCCGAAATTCCGACCTCCTACGAAGCGGGGATCAAATCGACGCTGCTCGACCGCCACCTGATCTTCAACATCTCGGGCTACACCTCGACCTTCAAGAACTTCCAGGCGCAGGCGTTCGATACCGCCAGCAACGGCTATGTCCTGCTCAACGCGGGCGCCCTCAAGTCGCGCGGGTTCGAGATCGAGGCTTCGGCATTGCCTGCCGAAGGGCTCGTCTTCAACCTCGGAGTCAGCTACGTCGACGCCTTCTTCTCCGATTTCCAGGCCGACCGCTGCTATCCCTTCCAGCCCGATTGCCGCGCCAACGGCACGGTCGATTCATCGGGCAACCGGCTGCCGAACGTGCCCAAATGGACGGTCAGCCTGACCGGCCGCTATGAAACGCCGGTCAGCGAAAGCCTCGCGGTCTTCCTGCAGGGCGCACTCTATGCCCGCACCAAGTCGAACTTCAGCTCAACCGAGGATCCGAACACCAACCTGCCGGGCTATGCGCTGTTCGATGCGAGCATCGGGCTCAAGCAGATCGACGACAAATACAAGCTGACCCTGTTCTGCCGCAATTGCTTCGACAAGCGCCAGCCGACCTTCATCAACTCCAACTCGCAGTCGCGCGGCGACTATTACCATATGTTCGGGCTCAACTCGTTCCGGACGCTCGGCCTCGCACTCGAAGGCCGTTTCTAAAGAGCCAGCAGCAGGTGCCGGACCACCGGGGGGATGGTCCGGCACCAAAACCGGAGTTTGGGCAGGATGAAGAAGTGGATCGCAGCAACGGCCGGCAGCATCGCTCTGGCGGCGATGAGCTCGGCGCCCGCGGCCGCCGAAGAAAGCCCGACGCCGAAGCTGGTCATCCTGATCTCGATCGACCAGTTCTCGGCCGATCTGTTCGGTGCGAACCGCGGCGAATTTCGCGCCGGTCTCGCGACGCTGGCAGAGGGCATCGTCTATGCGAACGGCTTCCATGCGCAGGGCGTGACCGAAACCTGCGCGGGTCACGCGGTGATCGCGAGCGGCCGGCACCCGAATGCGACGGGTATCATCGCCAACCAATGGTTCGACCAGCGCGGCGGGGTCGACCGCTATTGCACCGACGACGGCGTCCATGTCGCGGCGCGTGCGACCCGCAAGCTCGGGGTCGGGCCCGGGATGCTTCGGGTGTCGACCCTCGGCGACTGGCTGAAAGCCGCCTCGCCCGCCAATCGCGTCTTCTCCGTTGCGGGCAAGGACCGTTCGGCGATCATGATGGGCGGCCATCGCCCCGACGGCGCCTTCTGGTTCGACGGCAAGCAGGGCTTCGACAGCTGGGGCAAGGATGCCGCAGAAGCGCAGCACCGCCTGTCGCCGCTAGCCGGTATTAACGCCAGACTCGCGCAGCGGCTGAGTGCGCCCCCGCCCGCCTGGACCTATCGCCGCGAAAGCTGCGCTGCCCGCGAAGCCGTCATTCCCCTGCCCGGCGGCAAAAGCTTCCACGCCCATCTGCCGTCCGATCCGGCGGCGTCGATCCCCGGCCAGCCGCCCGCAAGCGGCCCGGCGCTACCGCCGTGGTTCTACGATCAGGTCACCGTCGATGCCGCCATCGACCTCATCGACAATCAAAAGCTTGGCCGCTCATCGGGAACCGACCTGCTCGCGGTCGGCCTGTCGGCGACCGACATGGTCGGCCACGCCTATGGCACGCAGGGACCGGAGATGTGCGACCAGATGGCGCGGGTCGACGAGGAAGTCGGGCGGCTGCTGAAACGGATCGGCGATCTTCACATTCCTGTGCTCATCGCGCTGACCGCCGATCATGGCGGCGGCGATATTCCCGAGCGACTGGCGGCGCGAGGCTATCGCGATGCCGGGCGGATCGACACCGCAGCGCTGCTCACCGACCTCAACGCCGCGGCGCGCGCCGCGACGGGCATCGGCTGGGACCCGCTGCGTCCCGCCTATTTCGACCCGACCCAGCTCGTCGTCGTCGATGCCGGCGGGCGATCGCTCGGCGACGCCGGACTGAAGAACCGCATTGCCGCGGCAACAGCCGCGCGCGCTCTCACCCGGCCGGGCATCGCGGGCGCATGGACCGCGGCGGAGTTGCGGACGCGCAAACCCGATGCGCACCAGTCGCCCGACCTCATGCCGGTCGCCGATCGCATGGCGCTATCCTTCTATCCCGACCGCAGCGGCGACGTGCTGCTCGCGACCGATCCGCTGAAAATCGCCGCGCCGCCGCTGCCCGGCCTGTTCATGATGGGCCATTCGGGACCAAGCGACTTCAACCGCCGCGTCCCCATCCTCTTCTGGTGGCCCGGCGTCGTTTATCAGGAACGTGCGCTGCCGGTGCGCGTCGCCGACGTCGCGCCCACCCTCGCCGCGGCGATGCGGGTTGCGCCGACCGATGCGGTCGATGGCGAATGCCTCGAACTCAGCGATCCGGGCTCGGCGTGCCCCGCTTTGCCCGCTCCCTCGCGATAGCTTTGAAAGGACAGAAATGCGCATATTCCCTGCCATCGCCCTCGCGCTGACAATCGCATCGCCCGCCGCCGCTGCGGAGCAGCCCGTCGTCGAGACCCGCAGCGGTGCCGTCGAGGGTGTCGCCGAGGGCGAAAGCACCGCCTATCGCGGCATTCCCTATGCCCAGCCACCGGTCGGCGATCTGCGCTGGCGCGCGCCGCAGCCCGCCGAGTCCTGGCAGAAGCTTCGCGTTGCCGACAGCTTCGGCCCCGATTGCATGCAAATACCGTACAAGGCCGATGCCGCACCGCTGGGGGTCAAGCCGTCGGAGGATTGCCTCTATCTCAACGTCTGGACCCCGGCCGGACAGCCGCGCCAGAAATTGCCGGTAATGGTCTGGATCTATGGCGGCGGCTTCGTCAACGGCGGCAGCTCGCCGCCGGTCTATTCGGGCTGCGCCTTCGCCGAATCGGGGGTGGTCTTCGTCAGTTTCAACTACCGGCTCGGCCGCTTCGGCTTCTTTGCCCATCCCGCGCTCAGCCGCGAGGCCGCCGGGGCGCCGACGGGGAATTATGCGATCCTCGACCAGATTACGGCGCTCAAATGGGTGCAGGACAATATCGCGGCGTTCGGCGGCGATCCCGGCAACGTCACCATCTTCGGCGAATCGGCGGGCGGTATGTCGGTGCATGCGCTAACCACGACCCCGCTCGCGAAGGGGCTGTTCCACAAGGCCATCAGCATGTCGGGCGGCGGGCGCGACCTGATGGGGCCGCTCAGGACCGCGGCCGAGGCCGAAGCGATCGGCACCGGCTTCGCGCAAGCGAAGGGAGTCACAGGCGACGGCGCCGATGCAGCCGCGGCGCTCCGCGCCCTCCCCGCCGACAGCGTGATGAGCGGCCTCAACTTGATGAGCCTGTTCGGCGCGAAGGATTTTACCCCGCTCTATGCGGACGGGCAAATCGTGCGGCGGTCGGTCGATGCGGCCTATGCCGCCGGCGACGGCGCCGCGATCCCGATGATGATCGGCGCCAACGACGCCGACGGCTTCTTCTTCGGCGGCGGGATCGATCAGGCCTATGCGCCGCTGGCGGCGGTGCGGGCGGATGCCGAACAAGTCTATGATCCCGCCGGCGGCAAGGACGCAATGCGCGTCGGGGTCGCGGTCTCGGCCGACATGATGTTCCTCGAACCCGCGCGGCATGTCGCACGGATTATCGCCGCGCGCGGACAACCGGTATTCACCTATCGCTTCGGCTATGTCCCCGAATATCTGCGCGCCAAGGTGCCGGGCGCTTTCCACGCCAGCGAACTGCCCTTCATCTTCGACACCGTCGACGTCCGCCATGGCGCCGTAACGGCACCCGCCGATCGCACCGCCGCGCGGCTGGCGCATGACTATTGGGTCAATTTCGCGAAGAACGGCGTGCCCTCCGCAAATGGCGGGGGGGCCTGGTCGCCTTATGCTGCGGCGACCGACAACGTCATGATCTTCGATGCCACGGGCGCGCATGAAACGGCTGATCCGATCCGCACCCGGCTCGATTTCGTCGAGCGGGTCGTGACCGCCAAGGCACCCTGACCAAATGGCGGGAGTTATCTCGATGCGCTTTTTGCCTTCGCTCGCGGTCCTGCTCGGCTCGCTCCTGTCCGCACCATCGGCAAGGGCGCAGGTCCCGGTGGTCGCGATAGAAAGCGGCGAACTCACAGGCGCGGTCGACGATGGCATTGTCCGCTTCCTCGGCATCCCCTACGCCGCCCCGCCGACCGGCGACCGGCGCTGGGCCGCACCCGAAGCACCGCTGCCGTGGACCGGCCGCCGCACGGCAAACAGCTACGGCCCCGGCTGTGTCCAGGCGATCACCCCCGACGGCTTCGGTCCGTGGACGCGCGAATATGTGGCGCCGCCGCCGGTTTCCGAAGATTGCCTGACCCTCAACATCTGGGCGCCGGCGAACCCCGACGGCAAGCCGCTGCCGGTGATGGTCTGGATCCATGGCGGCGCCTTCATGTCGGGGTCGAACGCCGTACCGATCTACGATGGTGCCGAACTGGCGCGGCAAGGCATCATTGTCGTGTCGATCAACTACCGCCTTGGCGTCTTCGGCTTTGCCGCCTTTCATGATCTCGCGGGCGACCCCGGCGGCGGCACCAATTTCGGGCTGCAGGACATGATCGCGGCGCTCCGCTGGACGCGGCGCAATATCGGGCGCTTCGGCGGCGACCCCGCGCAGGTGACGATTGCGGGCCAGTCGGCGGGCGCCATGGCGGTGCATATGCTGCTCCTGTCGCCACAGGCTGACGGGCTGTTCGCGCGCGCAATCGCGCAGAGCGGCATCGTAGAGGTGCCGCTGCCCGAACGCGGCGAAGCGGATCGTCGCGGCGCCGACCTGCTGGCGCGCGCGAGGCTGTCCGATGTCGGGGCGTTGCGCCGGCTGCCCGCCGATCGGGTGGCCGCGCTGCTCGATGCGGGCCCGCTGGCCGGGGCCGGCGAGGTCGGCGGCATGCCGCTGCTCGGCCCGGTCGTCGATGGATCGATCCTGCCCGCACAGGTCGCGGCGATGGAGGCGGCGGGCCGGCGCCGCGCCGTGCCGGTTCTCGTCGGACTGAATGCCGACGAAGGCGTACTCAACCCCGCCTATTTCCGCACCACCGCCGCCGAGGTGCGCGCCCGTGCGACGCGGATGATGGGCGAAACGGGCACCGATATCCTGCTGGCGGGCGATCCGCTCGACAGCGAAGCGGCGATATTGGCGACGGGCCGCAAGCTGACGCGGCGCTACGGGCTCGCCTCGCTCGCCGACTGGGCGCGCGCGCATCGCGCACCCGCGTTCGCCTATTACTTCACCCATGCCGAACCCGGCCCCGGATCGGACCTGTTCGGCGCCTTCCATTCGGCCGAAATCCCTTATGCCTTCAACAACTTGAAAGTAGCCCCCGACCGGCCCTTTACCGACCGCGATCGCGACATCGCCGCAACCATGTCGAAATACTGGGCCAATTTCGTCAAGCACGGCGACCCCAATGGCCCCGGCCTCCCGACCTGGCCGGCCTTCGTCGGACCGGCCCGCAACATCATGGAACTGGGTGAAAACTTCGCGCTCTGGCACGCCGATCACGCAAAGATCGAGATGCTGCTTGACCGGTTGCCGCATGGCCCCGGGCGATCGGTCTTCGGCATCGACAGCTTCGCGGAAACGCCGCGCGATCGGTGATCGGGCCGTGACCCGATCCTTTTCGCATTTCAGGAAAGACAATATGGCCATTGCATCCCCCGGCGTCGACGCATCCGATCAACCTTCGGCCCCGATCGATGCGCCCGAACTGCGCCTGTTCGTGATGGGCCTGTTCTTCATCTTCGGCGGTATCACCAGCCTCAACGACGTGATCATTCCAAAACTCAAGGAATTGTTTACGCTGAATTATACGCAGGCGATGCTGGTCCAGTTCTGCTTTTTCGCCGCCTATTTGCTGGTCGGCATCCCCGGCGCGAAGCTGGTCAAGAAGATCGGCTATATGCGCGGCGCCGTCGCCGGGCTGCTGACGATGATGGCCGGCTGCCTGCTCTTCATCCCGGCGTCGCAGAGCGCGACCTATGGACTGTTCCTGTTCGCGCTGTTCGTGCTCGCCAGCGGGGTGGTGATCGTGCAGGTCGTCTCCAATCCGCTGATCTCGCTCCTCGGCAAACCCGAAACGGCGCATAGCCGCCTGACCTTTGCGCAGGCCTTCAATTCGCTCGGCACCACCGTCTTTCCCTATGTCGGCGCAACGCTCATTCTCGGCAGCCTCGCGGCGATCAGCGCCGACCAGCTCTCGGGCGTCGAACTCGACGCCTATCGCACGGCGGAAACCCAGGCGATCGTCCACGGCTATCTCGGCATCGCGGCGGCGCTTGCCGTCGTCGCCGCAGCGGTCTGGATGTTCCGGGGCCGGCTGCAGGGCGAACGACATGGGGAAAGCGCCGGGCTTGCCGGGCTCGACCTGCTGCGGCGACCGCGCTTCGGCTTCGGCGCGCTCTGCATCTTCCTTTACGTCGGCGCCGAAGTGTCGATCGGCTCGCTGATCGTCAATTACCTGATGCAGCCCGGCGTCATGGCGCTGCCCGAGCAGGCGGCGGGCAAGCTGATCGGCCTTTATTGGGGCGGCGCGATGATCGGCCGCTTCATCGGGTCGGGGCTGATGCGCATCGTCAGCCCCGGCAAGCTCCTCGCCGGTGTGGCGGCCGGCGCGATCGCCCTGATCCTTGTTTCGACCGCGTCGACAGGCGCGCTATCCGGTTACAGCCTGCTGGCGATCGGGCTGATGAACGCGATCATGTTCCCGACGATCTTCAGCCTCGCCTGCGAGCGGCTGGGCAGCCGCGCCGCAGACGGGTCGGGGATCATCAATGTCGCTATCTTCGGCGGCGCCGTCGTGCCGCTCGCTACCGGTGCGCTCGCCGACGTCACGGGCAGTCTGGCGATCGCCCTCGCGCTCCCGGCTGCCTGCTATGCCGTGATCGCCGCCTTCGGCGTCTACGCCCGCAAACCTGCGCAATAAGGGAAAACACCGGCTGGCTGGGGCGGCAGGATTCGAACCTGCGAATGGCGGCATCAAAAGCCGCTGCCTTACCACTTGGCGACGCCCCAACGGGCCGGTGCGAGCGCGTCTATAGCGCCTGACGGCCGCTTGGCAAGCGAAGGGTCAGAGCCGCGTGACCCAGCCGTGCGGGTCTTCGGCGCGGCCGCGCTGGATGTCGACGAGCTTGCTCTTGAGCATCTCGGTAACCTGCCCCGGACCGCCGGCGCCGATCGTGAAGCTTGTCTCGCCGCGCGTCACCTTGCCGACCGGCGTCACCACCGCCGCGGTGCCGCATGCAAAGCTTTCGGTCAGGCGGCCGCTTTCCGCATCGGCCTGCCACTGGTCGATCGCATAGGGCTCTTCGCGTACCGTCAGGCCGGCATCGCGCGCCAGCGTGATGATCGCGTCGCGGGTGATCCCGGGCAGGATCGTGCCGGTCAGCGGCGGCGTCACGATGCTGCCGTCCTCGAAGACGAAGAACATGTTCATGCCGCCCAGTTCTTCGATCCAGCGATGCTCGGCGGCGTCGAGGAAAACGACCTGGTCGTGCCCCTTGGCGATCGCTTCGCGCTGCGCGATGAGGCTGGAGGCATAGTTGCCGCCGCATTTCGCGGCGCCGGTGCCGCCGGGCGCGGCGCGCGTATAATCTTCCGACACCCACAGCGAGATCGCCGGCGCCCCCGACTTGAAATAATTGCCGACGGGCGAGGTGATAACGAGGAACTGATATTCGGACGCCGGCTTGACACCGAGGAACACCTCACTCGCGAACATGAAGGGGCGCAGGTACAGCGCGCCGCCGTCGACCGGCGGGAACCAGTGCGCGTCGGCCGCAACCGCTTCCTTCACCGCCGCGATGAACATTTCTTCCGGCAGTTCGGCCATCGCCATCCGGCGCGCGCTGGCATTGAAACGCGCGGCATTGGCTTCGGGACGGAACAGCGCCATCGAGCCGTCTTCAAGCCGATAGGCCTTCAGCCCTTCGAAGATCTCCTGCGCATAATGGAGCACCGCGGTCGCCGGATCGATCGCCAGCGGCCCGCGCGGCATCACCTGCGCATCGTGCCAGCCCTTGTCGTCCGAATAGCGGATCGACACCATATGGTCGGTGAAAACGCGCCCGAACGCCGGGTCCGCGATCGCCGCCGCGCGTACATCGTCCGCAGTCGGGTTGGGATGCGGCAGACGGTTGAAGGCGGGAGCGAGCATGGCGTAGATACCTGTTGGCTGGGGTTGAATGGTGCGCGCCTCTTGCCAAAGCACGGCCTCGCGCGCAACGGTAGCGACTATGCCGGATGAAAATTTTCTTTCACAAGTTCCTGCCGCCTCTGCCCTTTTCTTGCGCGAGGAGGAAGTGCGCCGGGGTATCGAATATCTGTTCTTCGCCCATGGCGCGCTGTGGCGCGCGATCGACGCGCGCCTTGCCGAAAACGAGCTTGGACGGGCGCATTACCGGGCGCTTTATTTCATCGCGCGTCAGCCCGGGCTGACGATCACCGACCTTCTGACCTTGCTTGGCATCACCAAGCAGTCGCTTGGCCGCGTGGTCAAGGAACTCGAAGCGCGCGAGATGCTGGTTACGCGTCCGGGCAACCGCGACCGGCGGCAAAAGGAACTGCGCCTGACTGAAGCAGGCCGCGCGCTCGAAAAATCGGTTTTCGCGCTGCTCCGCGACGCGATGAGCCGCGCCTATACCCACGCCGGGCAGGCAGCGGTGACCGGCTTCTGGCAGGTCAGCGAAGCGCTGGTTCCCGCGCGCGAGCGTAGCCGGATCGCGGCGCTGGGGCGCGAGCCCGGCTAAGGATCAACTGTCGCCGCGCGCGATGTCGGCGAGTTCGCGGCCGCGATCGCGCGCCGCACGCAGCACATTGGTCATCAGCGCGACGAGCTGCCCGCCCTCGTCGAGCACGTCGAGCCCGGCCTGCGTCGTCCCGCCCTTGCTCGCGACCTGCGCCGCTAGCGCGCCCGGTTTCTCGCCGCTGCTTTCGAGCAGCGCGGTCGAACCACCGAACGTCGCGGTCGCCAGCCGCAGCGAATCGTCGGCCGAAAGGCCGAGCCGTTCGCCCGCAGCGGCATAGGATTCGATCAGACGAAAGACGAAGGCCGGACCGCTGCCGGTGAATGCCGTTACGAGGTCCATTGTCGAATCGTCGGCGAGCGCGACGACGGTGCCCAACGGCTTCAGAAGCGACGTGATCGCCGCCTCGTCGGCCTTACCTTGGCTGGCGACCGCGGATACCCCGGCGCCGATGCGCGCAGCGAGATTGGGCAGGATACGGACCTGCGCCTTCGCACCGGGAAAGCGCGCGGCCAAATCGGCAAGCGAGACGCCGGCAAGAATCGAGAGCAGATGTGTATCGCCCTGCACGACCGGCGCGAGGTCGCCCGCGACTTCGCCGAGCTGCTGCGGCTTCATGCCCAGCATCACCCATTCGGCGGCCCCGTCGGCCGCCGACCAATCGGCGAGCGATGCAAAATGCGCGATCCCTTCACGCGGCGCTGCAAACGGATCAACGATCGCGACCTGCGCCGGATCGAGTCCCGCCGCGAGCCAGCGGTCGAGCATGGCCCCCGCCATATTGCCGCAGCCGACCAGCAGCATGCGCCCCGCAAATTTCCCCAATGTTTTCGTCATGGTCCCTGTCTTCTTGTCCGTTTTCTTTTATGTTTCTCTACCGGCAACTGCTTTCGGGCCCCGAAATCAGGTCGAGGCAGCGCCCGTCGATCTTGCTCGCGTCGACCGTCAGGCCGATCAGCGATGCCAGCGTCGGCAGGATATCGACCGTCATCACCGCGTTGCTCTGCTCGAAACCGGCAAGGCCCTTGCGCCAGAACAGCATCGGCACCCGCCGGTCATAATCCCACACCGACCCGTGCGTCGCAACATAGCGGCTCGTATCGGCGATCGGCGTCACGCGCGGCTTCAGCACGACGATAAAGTCGCCCGACCGCTGCGCATTATAGGAGGCGCGCAGCTTGTCCAGCATGCTCCAGCTATCGGGTGCTTCTTTCGAGATCGGCCGTGCCGCAAGTTCCTCGCCCGTCACCACCGCCTCGACCTGCGGAAAGGCCCGGAAGCGCGCGATGAATTCGGCCATCGCCGCCTTACGCTGCGCCGCGGTCAATGTCTTCGCCAGATACATGTCGCCGAACGGTCCGTCGCTGTAGAGCAGCGGCTGCGGCAACCCGAGCTTTTCGGCGACCGATTTGGCGATCGCATCCGGATTGATCGCGGTATCGACCCGCGTGGCGGCGGGCCAGCCGTTCTGGCGATTGCGCTCGGGAATATCGTGCCCGCCATGATCGGCGGTCAGCGCCACGACATAGTCGATCCCCGTCGCATCGAGCCGCGCAAAGAAATCGCCGAGCTCGCGGTCGAGGCCCATGATCTGCAGGCACATTTCGGTGCCCTCGGTCCCGAAACCATGGCCGACATAGTCGGTCGCCGACAAGCCGAGAATCAGGAGGTCGGTCGTGCTCCCCTCGCCCAGCCGCCGCGCCTGACGCAGGGCCGCGCCGGCGGCGAGCACGGCGCCGTCGGCCTCGGGCGAGGCCAGGAACCTGCGGAAATCGCCGCCATCGCGGGCGAGGCGGCCGTTGCCGAGAATACGGTCGCCGACCGGGATCGCGATATCCTGATCCGCGCAGTCGGCCGGAAGCGGCAGTCCCTGACGCGGCTGGGCGATGGCCGCCACAATCGCCGCGCCGGCCTGCGTCGCGGTCGGCGACAGCGTCGTCCCGCGATCGCTGGTAAGCCCGGTCGGCGCGAGCCACACCAGTTCGTCGGCCTTGCGCCCGCCCATCATGATCGCGGCGCGATCCTTGCCCGCGACCGACACCACCTGCGCGTTCGGATCGCGCGCCTTCATCAGGTCGCCGAGCGTCGGCACGAGGAGGTGATCGACCGACGGCGCGTATTTGCCGCTGCCCGAACTGGTGCCCGGCACCGTTTCGTCCTCGGCGCAATAGAGTCGCTTGTCCTCGCGCGCCGCCGACAGGTCGAAATAATTGTTCGCGATGATCCCGGTGTGCGCCGGATGATTGCCGGTCAGGATCGTCGAATGGCCGGGGCACGTCTCGGTCGCGCCATGCGCCTGATAGCCCGACGGGAAGACGACGCCCGACGCGAGCCGCGCCAGGCCACCGGTGAAATGGCCACGATATTGCGCGAACAGGTCGGCCGAGAACTGGTCGACCGAGATCATCACGATCAGTTTGGGTGGCGGCGTCGCCGCGGTGACCTTCTGCGCCGGCGGCGCTGCGTCCTGCGCCAGGCCTGCGCCGGGACCCGCGACACAAAGCACGGCTGCCAACGCAGTCGTCAGATATTTGAGCTTCACGGACGGCGTCTCCATTCGGGGGGGTGTCAGCGCGGGCTGTCCTCTCGACGAAAGCCGCCTATATGGCAAGCCTCGAACTACGGGCAGGCGCGGGTTGAGCATGGAACGCAGGCAAGACGGATTTGTGACAATGGCGTGGCGCGGCGCGCTCGCGCTGCTGGCACTTGCCGTGGTTGCATGGACGCCGGCGGCCGCCCGTTCGACGCATATCACGCCAAAGCTGGTGGCCGAATCGGCGGCGCCGGCCCCCGGCGGTACGACGACGCTGGCGCTGACCATGGTGCCCGAAAAGACCTGGCACGGCTATTGGTCGAACGGCGGCGACGCCGGTTTCGGCCTGCAGGTCGAATGGAATGCGCCCGAGGGCGTCACCGTCGAGCCTTTTCGCTATCCGGTCCCCGACGCGCTGATTCTCTTCGGCATGATGAACCATGTCTACGAGCATCCCTATGCGCTGCTCGCCGACGTGCGCATCGACAAAAGCGTCGCGCCGGGCACCGACCTCACGCTGTCGGGCGTCGCCAACTGGCTCGCCTGCACTGACAAGGTTTGCGTCCCTGAAAAGGCGGTGATTTCGGTTGCGCTGAAGGCCGGTGACGGCAAGGTCGCTGCCTCCGACCGTGAGCGCTTCGACGCATGGCGCGCGCTGCTCCCGCAGCCGCTCGACCGCCATGGCACTTGGGAACCCCGCGGCGACACGGTCCGCTTCGCCATCCCCCTGCCCGCGAGCACCGCGATCGATGCGCCGCACCTGTTTGTCGAGACGCGCAATCTGGTCGACTATGCGGCCACGCAAAATTTCAGCCGCAACGGCAATCATATCATCGTCGAAACGCGCACCAAGGGCGACGCTGCCGGGACGATCACGGCGCTGCTCAAGCTTGGCAGCGGACGCGGGCTTTCGCTACAACTCGACCCCGGCGCCGTACCCGCCGCAGGCAAAGCCATTGCCGGGCCCTCCAGCGGGATCGATATGGCGCTGTTCTGGACCGCGCTCGGTGGCGCGATCCTCGGCGGCCTCATCCTCAACCTGATGCCCTGCGTCTTCCCGATCCTCAGCCTCAAGGCGCTCAGCCTCGCGCGCTCGGGCGGGGACGTGCGCGCGGCGAAGGTCGAGGCGCTGGCCTATACGGCAGGGGCCGCCCTCACCGCGCTGTTACTCGGCGCCATCCTGCTGGGGCTGCGCGCCGCCGGCGAGCAGGTCGGCTGGGCATTCCAGCTCCAGCATCCGCTCAGCGTCTTCCTGCTCCTCCTGCTCGCCATCGCCATCACGCTCAATCTTGCCGGGGTCTATGAGCTGCCGTCGTTCGGCGGCGGCCAGCGGTTGGCGGATCGGGGCGGCGCAGCGGGCGGCTTCTGGACCGGCGCCCTCGCCGCCTTTGTCGCGACACCATGCAGCGGGCCGTTGCTTGGCGCCGCGCTCGGCGCGACACTCGTCCTGCCGGCATGGGCCGCGCTACCGATCTTCGGCGGCCTTGGTTTCGGCATTGCCCTGCCCTTCCTCGCCATCGGCTTCGTTCCGGCACTCCGCAACCGCCTGCCCAAGCCCGGACCGTGGATGGCCCGTTTCCGCAAATGGATGGCGGTGCCGATGGCGCTGACCGCGCTCGCGCTCGCGGTGCTGCTGTGGCGGCAAATCGATAGTGGCTGGCAGGATCGCGGCGCGCAAACTGCGGCCTCGGCAAATAGCTTTTCTCCCGCAGCACTCGTCAAGGCTCGCGCCACCGGCAAACCCGTCTTCGTCTATTTCACCGCCGACTGGTGCCTGTCGTGCAAGGCGAACGAGGCTGGCGCGATCAACCGCGAGGCCGTGCAGGACGTCTTCAAGGACAAGGGCGTCGTCACGCTCGTCGGCGATTGGACGAACGGCGATCCCGTCATCACCCGCACCCTCGCCGAACATGGCCGCAACAGCGTGCCGCTCTACCTCTGGTACGCGCCGGGCGCGGCAAAGCCCGAAATCCTGCCGCAGATCCTCACCCCCGGCCTGCTCACCGACAAGGCGGGCGGCTGATGGCGAAGCAGCGCGCCGACCAGTTGCTCGTCGACCGCGGCCTCGCCGAAAGCCGGACGCGGGCGCAGGCATTAATCCTCGCCGGGCTCGCCTTCGTCGGCGACCGCAAGATCGACAAGGCAGGGCAGCAGGTCGCCGAGGATGCCGAGATCAGTGTCAAGGGCCGCGACCATCCGTGGGTGTCGCGCGGCGGCGTCAAACTCGACCATGCGCTGAGCCACCTCGGCTGGGACGTGACGGGCGCGGTCGCGATCGACGTCGGATCGTCGACCGGCGGCTTTACCGACGTGCTGCTCAGCCGCGGCGCGGCGCGCGTCTATGCCGTCGATTCGGGCACCAACCAGCTCGCGTGGAAATTGCGGCAAGACGGGCGCGTCGTCGTCCACGAACAAACGAGCGCGCGTATCCTGACGCCCGCGCATATCCCCGAACCCGTCGATCTGATCGTCTGCGACGCCAGCTTCATCGCCCTGTCGAAAGTGCTCCCGGTGCCGCTGTCCTTCGCGAAAGACGGCGCCCGCCTTGTCGCGCTGATCAAGCCGCAGTTCGAGGCCGAACGCCACGAGGTCGGCAAAAAGGGCGTCGTGCGCGATACCGCCGTCCATGCGCGCGTCTGCGCCGAAGTTCGCGGCTGGCTCGAAAGCGAAAACTGGCGCGTCGCCGATCTGGTTGAAAGCCCGATCACCGGCCCCGAGGGCAATGTCGAATTCCTGATTGCGGCCACAAAATCTGCGGCTTGACGCTGGGCACGCCAGCCGCGACACCTCATCCGTTGGGAATCAAGATATTGGTGGGGTCGCGTCGATGAGTGAAATCGCCACTGCGGGGCAACTGCGCCTGTCCTATCTGCGCTGGGCGCTCGTCACCGTACCCGCGATCGTGCTGATCGGCAGCCTGTCGGGCGTGCTCTCGAACAGCGGTTACGGCAACCGCTGGTTCGACGCCCTCGACCTGCCGCCGATCACCCCCGCGGGCTGGGTATTCGCGACCGTCTGGCCAATCCTCTATATCTGCCTTGGCCTGTCGCTGGCGATGGTGCTGCACGCGCGCGGCGCGAAAGGGCGCGGCTTCGCGCTGCTCCTCTTCTTCGTCCAACTCGTCGCCAACTTCGCCTGGTCGCCGCTGTTCTTCGGCGCGCATCAGGTGACCACCGCGCTGTACCTGATCATCTTCATCCTGATGGTGACGATCGCGACCGCTTTCGCCTTCGCCCCGATCCGCAAGGCGGCGGCATGGCTGCTCGTCCCCTATATGGGGTGGCTGTGCTTTGCCGCGATCCTCAATTTCCAGATTGACCAGCGCAATCCCGACGCCGAAACCCTTGTCCCGCACGCCGCGAGCACCCAGATATAGGCCGGCAAGGGGCACTCCCCCGACGAAGGAATTTGAAATGCAGAGCGAAAACCGCTTTTTCGACGATCTCGCCAAGATGGTGAACGGCATCGCCGGAACCGTCGCCGGCGCCGGCCGCGAGGCCGAGTCCGCGATGCGCGAGCGCGCGAAGGAATTTGTCGGCCGCATGGACTTCGTCAGCCGCGAGGAATTCGAGGCGGTGAAGGAAATGGCCGCAAAAGCCCGCGCCGAAGCCGAAGCGCTGAAGGCCCGGCTCGACAAGCTCGAAGGCGCGGCAAAGCCCGCGGCAGCGCCGAAAGCCGCCGCGAAGCCCGCTGCCGCTCCGAAAGCGGCGAAGCCGGCCGCCAAACCGGCGGCGCGCAAGCCAGCCCAAAAAAAATGATCGTCACCCCGGCGAAGGCCGGGGTCTCGACCTAGCATCCGGACGCCCCGTTGAGATCCCGGCCTTCGCCGGGATGACGATCGATGGGTTGGTTTGCGGACTCGCGTGCGACCGCAAGAACGTCTAGGACAATGGTCATGAGCGACGATATTTACGACGATGACGACGGCCAGGAAGCGGCACCGATGGAGATGCTGGCATCCTATTTCGCCGCGCACGACTGGCCGCACGAAATGGTCGGCGAGGACGAGATCGTCGCGACGGCGCAGGGTAGCTGGACCGCCTATGAGCTGCGCGCAGTGTGGCGCGCCGACGACGGCGTCATCCAGTTGCTTGCCTTCCCCGACATCCGCGTCGTCGAGGACAAGCGTGCCGTCGCGCACGAGGCGCTCGCGATGATCAACGAGCAGCTATGGCTCGGCCATTTCGAACTGTGGTCGAACAGCGGCACCATCCTGTTCCGCCACGGCATGCTCGTCGGCAGCGACGCCGCGCTGCCGCTCGACCTCACCGAAACGCTGATCGAAAGCGCGATCGACGAGTGCGAGCGCTTCTATCCGGTGTTCCAGTTCGTGCTGTGGGGCGGCAAGACCCCGGCCGAAGCGCTCGCTGCATCGCTGATCGAAACGCGCGGCGAGGCTTAAGCCCCTCGTACCCCCGCAAAGGCGGGAGTCCAGAGCGGTCCGCAACGGGGATAGCGTGAGGACGCTCTGGGTCCCCGCCTTCGCGGGGACACAAATTTAGCGCTTCTCGAACTTCGTCAGCCCGGCGCCCAATTCGTTGGGCCCGATCGCCAGCGCTTCGCCGCTCCAGTCGGCGACGAACACGGTCTTGCCCGACAGTTCGGCCGGCACGCTGGCGCGGTTGCCGGTGATCGACAGGCCGCGCGACGGGTTCTTGCGTTCCTCGGCCGCGACCGCGATCAGCGCCGAATGATTTTCCTTGTCGCGGCCCTGGATGATCAGGTTGTTCGCGATCCGCCCGGTCGAGCCCGACGGCAGGTCGATCGCATAATTGGTCGCTTTGCCCTGGGTATCGTCGAAGCTGTTGTCGCTGATGTCGACCTGCACGCCGCGCGTTTTCAGATAATGGCCGCCGCTGCCCTTCTCGAAACGCGAACGGGTGACGGTGACGCGGCCATAGACGCCGGTATAGACGCTGTGCGCGCAGCTCAGACCCCGGTCGCAGCGGCCAAGACGCGAGAAGGTCGAACGGTCGATGGTCAGCGCCGCCCCTTCATCGTCGCCAGTCAAAATGCCCTCTTCGCTGTTGCGGAACAGGCTGTTGACGATGTCGAGGTTGCTCTTCTCCAGCCGGATGCCCGCGCCGTTGCCGTCGGGCACGCGGATATTCTGGAACACGATGCCGTCGACCTTCGCGCCGTCGCCGCGCAGCACCAGCGCCGCCTTGTCCTCGCAGGCCACGCCGTCGAAGATCGCCCGGCCGGGTTCTACAGCGACAAAGGCGATGCGGCCTTCGGTCTGCACCGCACAATCGCGGTGATAGCCGGGCGCGATGCGGATCGTGCCGCCACCCTCGCCGATCGCGTCGACCGCGTCCTGCAGCCGCCCGAAGGCGCGGCCCGATTCGGCCACCACATAGGGGCCGCTGCCCGCCTGCGCCGGCAGCGGCGCGGGGGCGAAAAGCAACGGAAGGGCGAGCAGCGGCAGCAACGGCCGGCGGAAAAGAGACTGTGCCATGAAGGGCTTATAGCCGATCCGGCGCCCCCAGTCGTGTCCAAGGCTGGTTAACCGCGCGGCCGTCCCTTTTTCGGACAGCCGCGCGCGGCAAAGTTAATCGAGGTTGGGGCGCAGCCAGCGCGTCGCGGTTTCGATATCGACCCCGCGCCGCTGGGCATAATCCTCGAGCTGGTCGCTGCCGATCCGCGCCACCCCGAAATACTGGCTTTCGGGATGCCCGAAATAAAAGCCGCTGACCGCCGCAGTCGGCAGCATGGCAAAGCTTTCGGTCAACACGAGCCCGGCATTGTCGCCCGCCGCGAGCAGATCGAACAGGATCGGCTTCAGGCTGTGGTCGGGGCACGCTGGATAGCCGGGAGCCGGCCGGATACCGCGATATTCCTCCTTGATCAGCGCCTCGTTGGTGAGCTGCTCGCCCGGCGCATAGCCCCACAGCGTCGTGCGGACATGCTGGTGCAGCCGCTCCGCGAACGCCTCGGCGAAACGGTCGGCGAGCGCCTTCAGCAAGATGTCCGAATAATCGTCCTTGTCGGCGCGGAAGCGCTCCGAATGGGGTTCGATACCGTGGATGCCGACGGCGAAGCCGCCCATCCAATCGCCCGCCGGGTCGATGAAATCGGCAAGGCACATGTTCGCCCGGTCGCGGCTCTTCTTGATCTGCTGGCGCAGGAAGGGCAGCGTCACATGCCGCTCCTCCTCGGCAAGATGGATCGTCACGCTGTCGCCGTCGCGCGCGCACGGCCAGAAGGCGCAGACGCCTCGCGCGGTCAGCCATTTCTCGGCGATCAGCTTGTCGAGCATCGCATCGGCATCTGCCTTCAAGGCCTGCGCCGTTTCGCCGACGACATCGTCGTCGAGGATCGACGGGTATGTCCCGTGCAATTCCCATGCGCGAAAAAAGGGCGTCCAGTCGAAGCATTCGCGCAGGTCTTCGAGCGACCAGTCGTCGAAGCGGTGCAGCCCCGGCTGCAGCGGCGGCGCGGGCTTGTCACTGAGGTAAGCGTCGTAAAAATTGGCACGCGCCTCCTCGAGGGTGTGGAGAACGCTCTGTCCCTTGCCCGCGCGCACGTCGCGGATATGCTCATAATCCTGCTTATAGCCGCCAACGAAGGCGTCGAACCCGGTATCGCTGACGAGCGCCGTCGCGACCCCGACCGCGCGGCTCGCGTCGAGGACATGGAGCACCGGCCCCTTATACGCCGGATCGATACGCAGCGCGGTATGGACCTTCGACGTCGTCGCGCCGCCGATCAGCAACGGCATCGTCATCCCAGCGCGCTGCATCTCCTCGGCCACCGTCACCATCTCGTCGAGCGACGGCGTGATGAGGCCCGACAGCCCGATCATGTCGGCGTCATTCTCGTTCGCCGCCTCGAGGATCTTGCTCCACGGCACCATGACGCCGAGGTCGACGATCTCGAAGCCGTTGCACTGGAGCACCACGCCAACGATATTCTTGCCGATGTCGTGCACGTCGCCCTTGACGGTCGCCATCACGACCTTGCCCTTGCCCTTCGCGCCCGGTTCCTTCGACGCCTCGATGAAGGGGAGCAGGTGCGCGACCGCTTTCTTCATCACGCGCGCCGATTTCACCACCTGCGGCAGGAACATCTTGCCCGATCCGAACAGGTCGCCAACGACGTTCATCCCGTCCATCAGCGGACCTTCGATCACCTCGATGGGGCGCGGCATCAACAGGCGCATTTCCTCGGTATCGTCGACGACATAGGCGTCGATACCCTTGACCAGCGCATGTTCGAGGCGCTTCGCGACCTCCCAGCCGCGCCATTCCTCGGCCGCCTTTTCCTGCGCCGGGTTGCTGCCCTTATAGCGTTCGGCGAGCGCGATCAGGCGTTCGGTGGGGCTTTCGGCTTCGCCCTCGACCTTGCGGTTGAGCACAACATCCTCGACCGCCTGCCGCAGTTCGGGATCGATCGTGTCATAAACGTCGAGCTGCCCCGCGTTGACGATCGCCATGTCGAGCCCGGCGGGGATCGCATAATAGAGGAAGACGCTGTGCATCGCGCGGCGCACGACCTCATTGCCACGAAAACCGAAGCTGAGGTTCGACAATCCGCCCGAAAAATGGACATGCGGACAGCGGACGCGGATTTCCTTCACCGCCTCGATGAAGTCGACCGCATAATTGTCATGCTCTTCGAGCCCCGTCGCGACCGCGAACACATTGGGATCGAAGATGATGTCCTCGGGTGGAAAACCGATGCCCATGAGCAATTTATAGGCGCGCTCGCAAATCTCGATCTTGCGCGCCTTGGTGTCGGCCTGTCCGACCTCGTCGAACGCCATCACCACGACTGCGGCGCCATAGGCCATGCACTTGCGCGCATGCGCAAGGAACGGCTCCTCGCCTTCCTTCATGCTGATCGAATTGACGATCGGCTTGCCCGGCACGCATTTGAGGCCCGCTTCGATGACGTCCCATTTCGAACTGTCGATCATCACCGGCACCCGCGCGATGTCGGGCTCGGCGGCAATGAGCTTCAGAAAGGTCGTCATCGCATATTCGGCGTCGAGCAGACCCTCGTCCATGTTGACGTCGATAACTTGCGCGCCGTTCTCGACCTGCTGGCGCGCAACCTCGACCGCCGCAGTATAGTCGTCGGCGAGAATCAGCTTCTTGAAGGCGGCCGATCCGGTGACGTTGGTGCGCTCACCGATATTGACGAAGCTGGAAGACGCGGCGGTGGTCATCGGATTATCCTGAGCATGAGCATTAGGCGGCGAGCGGGCGGGCAAGCACGAGATCGTCGTAGAGCTTGCCGCCGACATTGAACCGGCGGGTGCCGAGGTCGGCGAACCCCTGTTTGCGATAAAAGGCGAGCGCCCGTTCGTTCTGCGCATAGACGCCAAGCAACAGACGGCGATGGCCGCGAGCGGCTTCCAGCGCCTGCTTCATCAACGCCGCGCCAAGGCCGGTGCCATGAAAGCGCGACAGCGAATAGATGCGCTTCAATTCGATATCGCCGTCGCGCGCGGCCGCGAGGTCGGGCTTGCCGACGAGCACGAATCCGACGGGTGCCCCGCCGGGCTGCGCTTCGGCAAGCCACGCCCGGGCGCCGTCGGCCAGAGCGGCGCGATAGGCCGCTTCGCAATGCTGCGCGGCGCAATGACCGACGATCGCATCGCCGTCGAGGATGCCAGCAAAGGTCTCGAGAAAGGTCGCCGCGCCGATCAGCGCGAGCGCCGGCGCGTCATCCGCTCCGGCCTCCCGGATCGTCCATGTCGGAATGTCCGTCATCGGTTCAGGCAGCCATGGTGAAGGGCTCAAGCCCCGCGAGCCGCGTCCGCACCGGAACTTCGGGGACCGGCCGCGGTGCCAGCCCCTCGATCGCCTTGGCCATCGCGGCGATATGCGCCGGGGTCGACCCGCAGCAACCGCCGAGGATATTGACCTGACCGTTTTCGGCCCATTCACCGACCAGCTCCGCGGTCGTCTCCGGCAGCTCGTCATATTCGCCGAGTTCGTTGGGCAGGCCGGCGTTGGGATAGACCATCACCAGCGAATCGGCGAGGTCGGACAAGACCTTCACATGCGGGCGAAGCTGCGATGCGCCGAACGAGCAGTTGAGCCCGATCGTCAGCGGCTTCGCATGGCGCACCCCATACCAGAAGGCCTCGACCGTGTGCCCCGACAGGTTGCGGCCGCTGAGGTCGGTCAGCGTCATCGAGATCATCAGCGGCAATTCGCGCCCGACCTTCGCCTCGGCCTCGAGTGTCGCGGCGATCCCCGCCTTGGCATTGAGCGTGTCAAAGATCGTCTCGATGAGGATGAAGTCGGCGCCGCCCTCGGCCAGCGCAACGACCTGGTCGAGATAGACGTCCTTCAGCTCGTCGAAATCGATCTCGCGATAGCCCGGGTTGTTGACGTCGGGCGACAGCGACAAGGTCTTGTTCGTCGGCCCGACCGCGCCTGCGACAAAGCGGCGGCGGCCGTCGAGCGCTTCGTATTTCACCGCCGTCTCGCGGCCCAGCCGGGCGCTTTCGATATTGATGTCGGCGACCAGATGCTCGGCGCCATAATCAGCCTGGCTGATCCGGTTGGCGCTGAAGGTATTGGTCGAAACGATGTCCGATCCCGCCGCCAGATAGGCCTCGCCGATCGCCGTCACGATATCGGGCCGCGTCAGCGCAAGGATGTCGTTATTGCCCTTCTGGTCGTGCGACAGGCCGAGGTTGCCGGCATAATCGGCCTCGGCGAGCTTCCTAAGCTGGATCTGCGTGCCCCAGCCGCCGTCGGTGAGCAGGATGCGTTCTTTCGCCGCCGCTTGCAGCGCCTCACGTGCACTTATCATGCCGCCTGATCCTTTGCCGTCGCCACCGGCCGCAATCCCAGCAAATGACAGATCGCATAGCTGAGTTCGGCCCGGTTGAGCGTGTAGAAGTGGAAATCGCGCACCCCGCCAGCATAGAGGCGGCGGCACATTTCGGCTGCGATCGTCGCCGCGACGAGCTGACGCGCCGCCGGATGGTCGTCGAGTCCGTCGAACAGCGACACCATCCATGCGGGGATTGCGGTGCCGCACATGTCGGCCATGCGGCGCGTCTGTGATACGTTCGACACCGGCAGGATGCCGGGGATGATCGGCGCTGTGATCCCCGCCGCTGCGGCCGTGTCGCGAAACCGCAGGAAGCTGTCGGGCGAGAAGAAGAATTGCGTGATCGCCCGCGTCGCACCCGCGTCGAGCTTGCGCTTCAGATTGTCGAGGTCGGACTGCGCGCAGTCGGCGTCGGGATGGACCTCGGGATAGGCGGCGACCGAAATGTCGAACGGTGCAACGGCCTTCAGCCCCGCGACCAGCTCGATCGCATTGGCATAACCTTGCGCGTGCGGGCGATAGGGGCCGCCCGACGGCACGTCACCGCGGAGTGCGACGATGTGCCGCACCCCGGCTTCCCAATAGGCCTCGGCCACCGCGTCGATCTCGGCGCGCGAAGCCTCGACGCAGGTCAGGTGCGCGGCGGGCGGCACGCTGCTCGTCGCGGCGATCCGCGCGACCGTCGCGTGCGTGCGTTCGCGTGTCGAACCCCCGGCCCCGTATGTCACCGACACGAAGCGCGGCGCGAGCGGCTCGAGCGCATGGAAGGTGTCCCACAACTGAGCTTCCATCTTTTCGGTCTTGGGCGGGAAAAATTCGAAGCTGACGCCGATATCGCCATCGAGATTGGCGAACAGCGGCGAAGCCGCGGCGCGGCGGGCCTCCGCGAGCGAGTCGAGGTTCGATGTCATGCCGCAAGCCTTTTACGCTGACCGTCGCTGCCTTGGGCGACGGGGGATTGATCTTCGTCGCTGCGCCGCCGGCCAAGCCACAGCTTGACCGCAAGTTCGCCGCCTTCGAGCGTCTGCGAGGTTTCGAGCCCCATGCCCGCCGACGCGAACCAGCCGCGGATCTGGGCATCGGAGAAGCCGAGGCGGGCATGCGCCGCAAGCGTGCGCATCTCCTCATCCTCGTGCGGCGCGAAATCGACGATCAGCAGGTGCCCGCCGCCGCGCAGCACGCGGCCCGCCTCGGCGATCACGCGGTCGGGTTCGTGCGCGAAATGCAGCGCCTGATGAATGACCACGCTGTCGACACTCGCATCCGCCACGGGGAGGCTCAGGAAATCGCCCTGCACCAGATCGATCGGCACCGGCTGGCCGGCCAGCTTGGCGCGCGCAATGCGGAGCATTTCGGGGCTGCGGTCGAGCGCGGTGATGCGGCGCGCGGTCGGCGCGAAAATCTCCGCCATCCGGCCGGTCCCGGTCCCGATATCGAGCAGGTGGCCGAGCCGGCGGTTGTGCATGATCGCGAGGATCGCCGCCTCGACCTCACTCTCGGCGACATGGCGCGACCGGATTGCATCCCATTCGGCGGCATGTTCGGCAAAATAACGCTCGGCGGCGGCGGCCCGCTCGGTCCGGACGGCAACGAGGCGGCGGGCGTCATGCGCGATCACCAGCGCCTCACGCGGCGAAAAGGGCCATTTATCTGCGCGCGCGATCGTTTCGCCCACAGGTCCGTCCTGCGCAAGGCGTAGGAAGACCCAGCTCCCCTCGCGGCGGCGTTCGACCACCCCCGCGTCGACGAGGATACGGACGTGCCGCGACACGCGCGGCTGGCTCTGGTCGAGCACGACCGCAAGCTCGCCGATCGCCAGCTCCATCTCGCGCAGCAGCGCAAGGATGCGCAGGCGCGTCGGATCGGCAAGGGCACGAAAAATGTCGAGCAGCTCAGTCACAAACACACATATAAAGCTTTCTTTATATCTGGTCAATCGTTGACGAAGCCTTGTTTCCCGCCGCTTGCGACACCGCACCCCACTCCATCCATCGATTTGCGCCCATGATCACACAAAAGGCCGTTGCGCCCATTTTGGCGAGATTGTAGCTCTTTGGGCGATTGGCAATTTGCCGGGTCGAAAGGTTCGTGTCCGAAATGCCGGTCGATCAATTCAATCGAGAGGGGTATTCCCAAATGAAGAAATCGATCACTCTGTCGCTCGTTCTCGCGGCCTCGATGGGCCTCGCCGCTTGTGGTGAAAAGGCTGCCGAAGCCCCCGCCACGACCGACGAATCGGCGGCAACCGTCGAAGGCGCCGCTGACGGCGCGATGGAAGCAGCCGAAGGCGCTGCCGACGCGAGCGCCGCTGCCGGCGACGCCGCTGCTGCTGCCGGTGCTGCTGGCGACGCCGCTGCTGCTGGCGACGCTGCGACCGCGACCGACAAGGCCGCCGAAGCTGCCGGCGCTGCCAAGGAAGCGACCGACGCTGCCAAGGCTGCGACCGAAGAAGCCAAGAAGTAAGCTTCTTTCGGGCCATTCGGCCAGAATAAGGAGGGGGGTTGCCGACTTGGTCGGCGGCCCCTTTTCTTTTGGCCGTGCGGCCGGAAGCATGGGCATGCAGGATAGTTGCCAAGCCCCGAATCCACAGCTAATTCTTCACGACCGTGCCCGGTTTCGGTCACTCGGATGTTCGAAAGGAAATTTCATGCGCAAAATCATCATCGCCTCGATGGCCGCTGCGGCCTTCAGCCTCGCCGCCTGCTCGGAAAAGGCGCAGGAAGAAACGTCGGAAGCTGGCGCCGCCGTCGCTGATGATGCCGCTGCTGCCGGCGATGCCGTCGCCGAAGGCGCTGCCGATGCCGCCGACGCCACCGCCGCTGCTGCGGGCGAAGCTGCCGATGCGACCGCCGCTGCCGCCAAGGACGCCGGCAACGCCGTCGAAGGCACCGTGAACGCCGCCGGCGACGCCGCCGCGAAGGCCGGCGACAAGATCGCCGACGAAACGAAGAAGGCGGAAGCCAACGACAAGCAGTAATCGGGGCTTGCGCGCCAAGCGCGCGCAATCCGGAACGGGGGGCTCCATTCGACACGGATGGGGCCCCTTTTCGTGGGAGATTAGGATGCCGAGGGTTGATCTTGCCCTGTGCGCCGCAGCGACGATCCTGACGGCAGGATGCAGCCGCACCGACAATGAACCCGGCCCCGGCGGGGTGACGGTCAGCGAAGCGAAGGCGCTCGACGATGCCGCCGAGATGCTCGAAAGCCGCGACAGCGTCCCTGCCCCCGACCCGGCAAAGGAAGAGAAGGCCAAGGCGAACGAATAATCGCCTTTCGTTCGGCCGGGCGTAAAGCTAGGCTGCGCGCGTCCCGCAACTGGCGCTGATGATGGAGTCCCATCGGGGAGCGGGATTGGTCGAGAACCAGCGAGCCGCGCGCCTGGGTGATCCGCTGCCACCAAGGACCATCCGCATGACCGAACCCACGCCCGCCGCTCCCGCATCGACCCAGATCGTCTTCCTGCTCTTTCCCGGCATCACCCAGCTCGACTTCACCGCACCCGCGCAGGCACTCAGCCGCATGCCCGGCGCGACCTTGGCCGGCGCTGCGGCCACCACCGCGCCGATCGCCACCGACAGCGGCTTTTCCATCGTGCCGACACATGATTTCGCGAGCTGCCCGCAGGCGGACATTCTCTGCATCCCCGGCGGACATGGCGTCGCCGAGGCCTTGGGCGATGCCGCGACGATCGATTTTATCGCGCGGCAAGCCGCCGGCGCCCGCTGGATAACCAGCGTCTGCACGGGTGCCTTCCTGCTCGGGCGCGCCGGGCTGCTCGCGGGCAAGCGTGCGACAACCCATTGGGGCTATACCCATCTCCTGCCGCTGGTCGGCGCAGAGCCCGTCGCCGCTCGCGTCATCGAGGACGGGAATATCATCACCAGCGGCGGAGTGACTTCCGGGCTCGACTTTGCGCTTACACTGATCGCCCGGCTGCAGGGCGACGCGGTCGCGCAGGCGATCCAGCTTGCCATCGAATATGACCCCGCCCCACCCTTCGTCGGCGGCCACCCCGACCGTACCCCTGCGGCGGTCACGGCCGGACTGAAGGCGCGCGTCTACGACGCCGCGGCGGCGCGAATGGAGGCAGCGCTCAAGGCCTAACGACAGTCGGCGAGCGCGATCTCGTAGAGTTTGGGCCAATATTTCCCGGTCACGAACAGGCGCTTCTTCTTCGCGTCCCACGCGATGCCGTTGAGCACGCTGTCGTCGCCCGAAGCGCCTGCATCGGCCTTGAGCCCCGACAGGTCGACGAGCGAGACGACATCACCACTTTCCGGGTCGATCCGGACGATGAAGTCGGTCATCCAGATATTGGCCCAGACCTGTCCCTCGATCGCCTCGAGCTCGTTGATCATGCTGATCGGCCGGCCGCCGAAGCGCACGGTGACGCGCTTTTTCTCGGTCATCGTTTCGGGATCGAGAAAGCGCAGTTCGGAGGTCCCGTCGCTCAGCACGAGCTGGTCGCCAACCGTCGTCAGCCCCCAGCCCTCGCCGGCATAGGTGAAATTGCCCCGCGGCTTCAGATTCTTGATCGACCAGCGATGGCCGACGCCATTCTGCCAGGTCACGCCGATGATCTGGTCCTTCCACCGCGCAATCCCTTCGCCGAACTGGTCGGCGGGCAAGCTGGTCTGGGCGAGTGCCTTGCCGGTATCGAGATCGAGCCGGGCGACGCGCGACTTCCCATATTGGCCCGTGCCCTCGTAAAGATGGCCGTCGTCCCAGAACAAGCCCTGCGTGAAGCTGGCCGTGTCGTGTGGATAGCTCCGGACGATACGATAACCGCAGCGCTCGACCGGCGCGGGGTCCGCGGCGGCGGCGGTAAGGGCGAAGAGCAGGATCATCCTGCATAGCTATGCCGGGCGGAATGAACTGGCAATGTCCCACTTTCGTCACCCCGGACTTGATCCGGGGTCCCGCTCGGCGACGCTGGAAAGCGGGACCCCGGATCAAGTCCGGGGTGACGGGAACGTAAAAGCACAATGGAAAAGGGCCGGAGCATCGCTGCTCCGGCCCTTGTTTCTGTCGGCGAGTGGCCGAACGGCGCGGACTTTAGAAGTCCATGCCGCCCATGCCGCCCATGCCGCCGCCGCCCATGGGCATGGCGGGCTTGTCGTCGGGCAGCTCGCTCACCGCCGCTTCGGTGGTGATGAGCAGACCGGCAACCGAGGCCGAATCCTGCAGCGCGGTACGCACGACCTTGGTCGGGTCGATCACGCCGGCAGCCACCAGATTTTCATACACGTCGGTCGACGCGTTGAAGCCGAAGTTGGTGTCGTTCTGGTCGAACAGCTTGCCCGCGACGACACCGCCGTCGAAGCCGGCGTTCTCGGCGATCTGACGGACCGGAGCCTGCAGCGCGCGACGGATGATGTCGATGCCGCGGGTCTGGTCTTCGTTGACGCCGGTCATGCCGTCGAGCGCCTTAGTCGCATAGAGAAGCGCGGTACCGCCGCCGGGGACGATGCCTTCCTCGACCGCAGCGCGGGTCGCGTGCAGCGCGTCGTCGACGCGGTCCTTGCGTTCCTTCACTTCGACTTCCGAAGCGCCGCCGACCTTGATCACGGCAACACCGCCGGCGAGCTTCGCCAGACGTTCCTGCAGCTTTTCGCGGTCGTAATCCGACGTCGTGGTTTCGATCTGCGCACGGATCTGTTCGACGCGGCCCTTGATCGTGTCGGCTTCACCCGCACCGTCGACGATGGTGGTGTTGTCCTTGTCGATGGTGACGCGCTTGGCCTGGCCGAGCATGTTCAGCGTGACCGACTCGAGCTTGATGCCCAGGTCTTCGCTGATCATTTCGCCGGCGGTCAGGATCGCAATGTCCTGCAGCATCGCCTTGCGGCGATCGCCGAAGCCCGGCGCCTTGACGGCGGCGACCTTGAGGCCGCCGCGCAGGCGGTTCACGACGAGGGTGGCGAGCGCTTCGCCTTCGATGTCTTCGGCGATGATGAGCAGCGGACGGCCCGACTGCACCACGGCTTCGAGGATCGGCAGCATCGACTGGAGGTTCGACAGCTTCTTCTCGAAGATGAGGATGTACGGATCATTCAGCTCGACGAGCATCTTTTCCGGGTTGGTGATGAAGTAAGGCGAAAGGTAGCCGCGGTCGAACTGCATGCCTTCGACGACGTCGAGTTCGAAATCGAGGCCCTTGGCTTCCTCGACGGTGATCACGCCTTCCTTGCCGACCTTTTCCATCGCTTCGGCGATCTTCTCACCGACTTCGGTGTCGCCGTTGGCCGAGATGATGCCGACCTGCGCGATTTCGGAGGTGCCCGAAACGGGCTTCGACTGTGCCTTCAGCGTCTCGACGACCTTGGTCACCGCGATGTCGATGCCGCGCTTCAGGTCCATCGGGTTCATGCCGGCGGCAACCGACTTCATGCCTTCACGGACGATCGCCTGCGCCAGAACGGTCGCGGTGGTGGTGCCGTCGCCGGCCTTGTCGTTCGCCTTCGATGCGACTTCGCGCAGCATCTGGGCGCCCATATTCTCGAACTTGTCCTTCAGTTCGATTTCCTTGGCGACGGTGACGCCGTCCTTGGTGATGCGGGGGGCGCCGAAGCTCTTGTCGATGACGACGTTGCGGCCCTTGGGGCCCAGCGTGACCTTCACCGCGTCGGCGAGGGTGTCGACGCCGCGCAGGATGCGCTCACGCGCGTCGCGGCTGAATTTTACGTCTTTAGCAGCCATGTGCTTATTCCTTTCAAAGGCGCAGAAAACTGCGCAACTTTACTCGCAAATCGATGAAACCGCTCAGGCGATGACGCCGAGGATGTCCGATTCCTTCATGATCAGCAGCTCCTCGCCGTCGACCTTGACTTCGGTGCCCGACCATTTGCCGAACAGGATGCGGTCGCCCGCCTTGACGTCGAGCGGGGTCACCTTGCCGTCGTCGGCGCGGGCGCCGGTGCCGACCGAGACGACTTCGCCTTCCTGCGGCTTTTCCTTGGCGGTGTCGGGGATGATGATGCCGCCGGCCGTCTTTTCTTCGGCTTCGATACGGCGAACGAGCACGCGGTCGTGCAGCGGTCGGAACTGGGTCATGAAACTCCCTCCAGAAGTGCAAATGATATCGTTTTAGCACTCACATACCGGGAGTGCTAACAGGCGGGCATATGGGTGGGAGTCCAAAGGCCGTCAAGCAGCGGCGGTCAACTTTTTTGCGTCAGGCCGGAAGAAGGCCGAGACGGCTGCGCATCCGCCAGCGCGTCAGCAGCACCGCCGACACGACGATCAGGCCGACCGCCAGCCCGATCCACACCCCGACACCGCGCAGCGGCGTCCAGAAACCGAGGTAGATGGCGGTGCCGTATCCGGCGATCCAGTAACCGCACACCGCGATGATCATCGGGATGCGCGTATCCTGCAGCCCGCGCAGCACCCCCGCCGCGACCGCCTGTGCACCGTCGAAGAGCTGGAACGCCGCCGCGACGACGAGGAACTGCATCGCGAAGCCGACCAGCGCGGCATTGCGCGCCGCGTCGACGTCGACATAGATCGACAGCACGAGCTTCGGGAACAGCCACATGACCAGCGCGGTGAAGGCCATGAAGCCGATGCCGAGCAGCAGCGACGCCTGCCCCGCAAAGCCGATGCCGCGATGGTCGCGCGCGCCATACGCCAGCCCGACGCGGATCGTTGCCGCCTGCGCCACCCCGAACGGGATCTGGAAGGCGAGCGCCGCGACCTGCAGCGCGATCGTGTGTCCGGCCAGTTCGGTCTCGCCGATCCGCCCCATCAGGAAGGCGGCGCCGGTGAACAACCCCGCTTCGGCGAGGATGGTCAAGCTGATCGGCGTGCCGATGCGCAGCATTTCGAAGAAGCGCGACCATTCGGAGCGCCACCAGTTGCCGAACAGGCGGTAACGCCGCAGCCGCCGGTCGGTCTGGATGACGACGACATAGGCGAGCAGCATCAGCGCGCTGGTCATCACGCTCGAAATCGCCGAACCGTGGAGCCCGAGCGCGGGCAGACCGAGATGGCCGAAGACGAGTACCCAGTTGCCGAGCGCGTTGACGCCGAGCGCGAAGAAGGTGATCGCCGTCGCGATCGTCGGCCGGCCGAGCGCCGAGACGAAAATGCGCAGCACGCTCGCCGCGATCATCGGAAACATGCCGAACATCAGGATGAGGAGGAAGCTCGCCGCGCGCGCCGTCAGGTCGGCGGGCTGGCCGGTCGCGCGCATGATCGGGCCGCCCGCTGCGCACACGCCCATGAAGAGCAGCGAAACGAGCGCGCTCAGCCACAGCGCCATGCGCACCGTGCGCCGTACTTCGCGCACGCTGTGCTTGCGCCGGCCGAGTTCCGCCGCGATCAGCGGCGCCGCCGCGCCGACCAGGCCCGTCCCCGTCCAGAGCAAGAGCCCGAAGATCGAAACGCCCAGCGACGAAGCGGCGAGCGCCGTATCGCCCAGCCGGGCGACGAAGATCACGTCGATTGCGTGCACCATCATCTGGAGCAAGTTCGCCGCCGCCAGTGGCAGGGCGAGCGCCCACGTCGCGCGGAATTCGGCACGGAAATTCTGCGGACGATCCGCAGTCAGGGGGTGGGCCTGCTCGAGCATAGCCGGCCCGGATAGGCGCGGGCGCGCGGCGCTTCAATCCCCCGGCAGGGCGCGAAGCGAAATTCCCGTCCATGGTGGCAAATCGGCCACATCGGCCGTCGGTCAGCGCGATGGGTCGAGGTAGATTTCGACGCGGCGATTGGCGATGGCTTCCGCCGGGGTCCCGGCCAGTGGGCGACTGGCGCCGAAACCCCGGGCCCGGATCGCTTTCGGATCGACGCCGCGCGCGCGCAGTTCGTTCGCGACGACATCGGCCATCCGCTGGCTGTCGGCGGGGCTACCTCCGCCGCTTTCGACATGGCCTTCGACGCGAACCGGACCACGGCATTCGCGCCATGCGAGCCAGGTGTTGGCGATCGTCAGATTGCCCACGGGCGGCATGTCGGTGCGCCGGGCAACGAAGGACAGGACAAAGGGATCATCGGGGCGGCAGAAGAGCGGTTTGCCGCCGCCCGCCGCCGCCATCGGGACGACCTCTGCAGGCTCCGGCAGGACGGGAAGGTCCGACGATGCGGTCGCGGCGACGGGCGCCTGCTGCGGCGGTTCGGGGTCGTCACGTCCAAAGGTGAGTGCCGCGACCGCGACGAGCAGCAGGGCACTTCCCCCGAACAGCGGCCAATAGCGTGCCGGCCCGCCGCGAGGGGCTTCCGCCGGCACCGGATCTGCGGGAGCAGCCCGGGCCGGGTCCGGCGGCTCGCGATGCGCCAGTGCCGCCACGCGTTGCCGCGCGGTTTCGACGAGCGGATCGTCCGGATTGGCGGCGATCCAGCCGCGCCACAGCCCCGCATCGGCCGCCTGTTCGCAGCGGACATAATCGCCCAGCCCCGGCCGCCCGACGAGGCGGCCGATCCGCCCCACCACCTGCCGCCAGCCCTCGCTCGATTGCCAATCACCACCCGAAGAAACGTCGCGGCGGTCGAACAGGTCGACCGCCTGCACCGACGCGAATTCCAGCGGCGGCAGGCAATCGTCGAGGCGCGCCGCGACCAGCCGCTCGTTCTGCCGCCCGGTGCGCGCCTCGGCGCGGATCCAGTCGCTGTCGGCGGCGAGCGCCGACCAGAGCACGAGAACGGCTTTCGCCGAGCGCACCTCGCGTTCGATCTCGCGGTCGAAATCGGTGCCGGGCTCGATATGCGCGTCGAACCAGACCGACAGTTTCAGGTTGACGAGCGCGTTGTAGATGGCGACGCAACGGCCGCGCTCCTCGCGCTTATAGCTGATAAAGACGTCGGTCATCGTCCCGGGATAATGCGCGGGACGGCTATTTGCTCCACAGCATCGCCATCTCGACGGCGAAGGCGATGAAGGTCAGCGTCAGCCCGACCACGAACAGGCGATAGGCATAAGCGAGATAGCGATATTTGCGCCGCGCGAGGACGATGCCGTTCTGATAGGTGTCGCGCAGCATCGTCTCGTACAGATCCTCCTCGGTCCGGAGGCGCGCCTTCACCGCCGCGATGAACTCGTCCTCGTCCATCTGCGCGAAGCGGCCGAAGAAGAGGATGTTGCTGTGATCCTTGCCGTCGCGATAGACGACCGGCGGCGCTTTGCCGACGCGCGGCAGCACCGCCGAAATCGCGAACAGCGCCGACAGGAAGGAAAAGGTCGCAAGGATCGCGAGCGGCATCGCCAGCGCCCCTCCCCCCGACCGCGCCTGTCCGATCGCAAGGGTGAAGACGACGAAGGTCGCGCCCATCAGGATCGATGCCTTCTGGTCAGCCATCTGCGACAATTGCATCGTGATCTGCTGGTTGGTGCGGACGAGATGCACGGCGTTCGGCGGGAAGGAAATCGGCGGCGGCGCCGACGATGTCGTTGATTCTGCGCTGTCCATGCTGCCATGCCCCTGCCAGCGACCCTGCCACAGGAATGGCATGAAGTATCGCAAGCGGCAAGATGCTGCCCTGTTCCCGCCGCATTCGCTTGCCAATCGGGCAGCAGCGCGGCATTCCCGCGCGCAATCTTATTTCTTTACGGGACGCACCTGCATGAGCACCGCCCTTCGCGACCAGATTTACGGCCTTATCGCCCCCTTCAACAAAAAGGGCGTCGATCTGACCGATGCGACCACCTTTGCCGGCGACCTCGAATGGGACAGCCTGACGGTGATGGATTTCGTCGCCGAGGTCGAGGACACGTTCGACATCATCATCAGCATGAACATGCAGGCCGAAATCGAAACCGTCGGCCAGCTCGTCGCCGCGGTCGAGAAACTGCAGGGCTGACACCGCGATGACCGATCTTTTCAGCAAGTTCGACCCGCTGATCCAGCAGCGCGAGGCGCTGCTCGCCACCGGCGTCACCGATCCGTTCAGCCTGGTGATGGAAAAGGTCGTGTCGCCGACCGTCGCGATCTGCAACGGGCGCGAGACGATCCTGCTCGGCACCTATAATTATATGGGGATGACCTTCGACGACGACGTCATCGCCGCCGGCAAGGACGCGCTCGACAAATTCGGCAGCGGCACGACCGGCAGCCGCGTCCTCAACGGCACCTATCAGGGGCACAAGGAGTGCGAGGAAGCGCTCAAGGAATTTTACGCCATGGATCATGCCATGGTGTTTTCGACCGGATATCAGGCCAACCTCGGCATCATTTCGACCATCGCGGGCAAGGGCGACTATGTCATCCTCGACATCGACAGCCACGCGTCGATCTATGACGGGTGCAAGATGGGCGACGCCGAAATCGTCGCCTTCCGCCATAACGACGTCGAGGCGCTCGAAAAGCGGCTGAAGCGCCTGCCCCCCGAAGCGGGCAAGCTCGTCGTGCTCGAAGGCGTCTATTCGATGCTCGGCGACGTCGCGCCGCTGAAAGAGATGATCCGCGTTTCCAAGCAAGCCGGCGCGATGGTGCTGGTCGACGAAGCGCATTCGATGGGCTTCATCGGCGCACATGGCCGCGGCGTCGCCGAGGCGCAGGGGGTGATCGACGATGTCGATTTCATCATCGGCACGTTCAGCAAGAGCGTCGGCACCGTCGGCGGCTTCTGCGTCTCCAACCATCCGAAGTTCGAAATCATGCGGCTCGTCTGCCGCCCCTATGTGTTCACCGCCTCGCTGCCGCCGAGCGTCGTCGCGACCGCCGCGACAAGCATCCGCAAGCTGATGCACGGATCGAACAAGCGCGCCCACCTATGGGAAAATTCGAAGACGCTGCACAAGGGCCTGCAGGGTCTGGGCTTCCAGCTCGGCACCGAAGAGCCGCAGTCGGCGATCATCGCGGTGATCATGCCCGACCTCGAAAAGGGCGCCATGATGTGGGAAGCGCTGCTGGAAGAAGGGCTCTACGTCAATCTTGCGCGTCCGCCGGCGACCCCCGCGGGCATGACGCTGCTGCGCTGCTCGCTCTGCGCCGAGCATTCGAGCGAGCAGGTCGGCGAGATCCTTGCCCGCTTCGAGCGCGCAGGCAAACGCGTCGGTATCATCGACTGAAGCCCCCGCACGACCCGACCAGCGGATTCCTTTTCGGGGTGAACCGAAGCATCGGCCGCGCCCCGCCCGCTTCGCCGCTTTGCGGCCGGGCGCTTGTCCGGTAAAGACGGCGCGTGTTCGAGAGGGATTTCGATATCGAGACCGAAAGCCGCCGGGAGCGCCTGCGCTTCTGGCTGACGATCGGGGTCGCGACCATCCTGGTCGGCGTCGTCGCGGCGCTCGTCCTGCTGCTGTCGCGCGCCAACGACAATTACGAACGCTCGCTCGGCTGGCAGACGCAGAGCATGGAGGTCATCTCGCAGACCCGCTCGCTCGACGCGTCGCTCGCGCGCGCCGAGGCGGCGCTCGGCCGCTTCGCAGTCGGTTTGCAGAAGGAAGACGGACGCGTCTTCGAGCAGCAATGGGGCCGCGCGCGCCAATATCGCGTCCAGCTCCAGCGCAACGTCCGCGACAATCCGGCGCAGGCGAAGCTGGTCGCGGAACTGACGCACGAAATGGACCGGCGCGGCGCCCAGCTCGGCGACGCGGCGCTCAGCGCCAATTATCGCCAGACCGTCGCCGCCATTTCCAAATATCACGCTGCCGGGCACGATCAGGGGCTCGGCAAGATCGACAAGCTGCTGACGCGGATCATCGACAACGAACGCACTTTGCTCCGCGAACGCAACCGCCTCGCGGCGGCCGATCGCGCCAGCCTCAACCAGGCGATGCTGCTCTTCTCGCTGCTCGGCGCCGGCGCCGCGGTGATCGCGATCGGCGCGACCTTTTCGCTCGTCCGCGCCGATGCCGAACGGCGGCTGGCGCGGCGCGACCAGCTCGCCGAAAGCGATCGCGCGATGCAACTGGAAGCGGCGGTCGACGCGCGCACCGCCGAACTCGAACAGGCGAACACCGCGCTGCGCGGCGAAATGGCCGAGCGCCTCTCGGCCGAGGAACAACTGCGCCAGGCGCAGAAGATGGAGGCCGTCGGCCAGCTTACCGGCGGCATCGCGCATGATTTCAACAATATGCTCGCAGTCGTCGTCGGTGGACTCGAACTCGCGCAGCGCTGGTTGTCGGAAGCCCCCGACAAGGCGCAGCGTCATCTTGCCAATGCGCTCGATGGCGCCAACCGCGCCGCCGACCTGACGCGGCGGCTGCTGACCTTCGCGCGCTCCGAACCCGCGCGGCCCGAAATGACCGTGGTCGACGAATGCATCGCGTCATTCGCCGAGCTCGTCGAGCGGACGATCGGCGACCGGATCGCGCTGACGCTCGATCTTCAGGCTCCCGACCTCGCTTGCCGGCTCGACCGGCGCCAGTTCGAAAATGCGCTGCTCAACCTCGCGGTCAATGCCCGCGACGCGATGGAGGGCCACGGATCGCTGACCATCCGCACCCTGCGCGACGAAGAAGAGGAAACCGCGGCGCTGGCGGTGCAGGTGATCGACACCGGCTGCGGCATGTCGCCCGAAGTTCTCGAGCGCGTTTTCGATCCCTTCTACACTACCAAGCCCGCCGGTCAGGGGACCGGCCTCGGCATGAGCCAGGTCTTCGCCTTTTGCCGCCAGTCGGGCGGCGAGGTACAGATTTCGTCGACCGAAGGCGAAGGAACGAGCGTCGCGATGCTGCTGCCCGTCGCCCGCGCCGAAGAGGCCGCCGACACCGACGGCGATCCCGGCGAAGGTGTGGCGCACCCCACCCTCGCCGATGCGCTCAGCATCCTCGTCGTCGAGGACGACCAGCGCGTCCTCGCGGCGACTGTCGATGCGGTCGCCGAACTGGGCCACAGGCCCGTCGCGTGCGGCAATCCGCTGGAAGCCGAAGCCCTTGTCGAAGGGCAGTTCGCCGCCGGCAGCGGCTTCGACCTCATTCTGTCCGACGTGTTGATGCCCGAACTCACCGGGCCCGAAATGGTCGCGCAACTCAAGCAGCGCTGGCCCGAACTCTCCGTTCTTTTCGTCACCGGCTATGCCGGGGATGCCAGCGAAGACGCCGCCTTCGGCGACCATGACGTGCTGCGCAAGCCCTTCACACTGAGCGCGCTCGACCAGGCGATCCGGCGGAGCGGCGATACGCGGCCGGGCGATGGACAACGGCTGGCAAGCTGAGTTTTTCGTCTATCGCATTTTCCGGGTGAAAATGCTCAGCGGATCGCACCGCTTTTCATCAATCGCGGTACGAGGGTCAGCGCCGCGACGAGCGGCCAGCGGCGTTGCCACGGCTTGATCTCGATCTTCGTGCCCGCGTGGCGGTTGATCTTCCACGCCAGATAATCGATTCCGCCGGCATAGGTCAGGCTGGCTTTGGCGAGCCGGAGGATGCTGAGCGCCTTGCCTTCGGCGCGGCGCCGCGCCCAGCCGCCGCTCCGCACGCCCGCCGGGATCGCGGCGATCGCCGGGGCGCTGAAAGCGAGATAGCGTCCGGTATCGGCATCGACCACCGACTGCGCACGCCCCGTCCGCTCGGCGCGGAGTTCGACCGAATAGGTCAGCGCAAAGGCGCGCCGCCACCAGTCGAGCGGCGCTTCGCCGGCGACGCCCCCCGCCGCCGCAAGCAACGTCGGCGCGGCGCGTGCGACCGCCGCGACCGCGCGGTCCGCCGCGGTATCGTCGACCGCCCAGACCAGCCGCGACGGCTGCGCGAAACGCGCCCAGACCGACACATTGCGTGTTTCCGGCCCGTTCAGCCGGTGAAAATCGGCTTCGCTGAGCACCGCATATTTGGCAATCAGCCCGTCATGCTGGAACGGATAGACGTTCGGCGGGATCAGCCGGTTCGCGACGGCCTGCCAGCGCTTCGGATAGGCATCGCCATAATCCGACACGATCAGGTAGAAATCGAGCATCAGCCCGTCGAGCTCGCTTTCGCGGAGGCAGCTTCCGTAAAACAGCACCGCGCGCGCACTGCCCGGATATTCGGCCGCGATCGCCGCGGCCATCGCCGCGACGCGCGGGTCGACCGGGACTGATAATTCGGCGCGGACCAGTTCCCCGATATCGGTCATGACGCGATGCTTCTCAGGCGGCGAGGCGCAGGAACGGCACCGGCTGCGTCGAGGTCAGGATGATCGGCTGACCGCCCTTCGCCTCGAAAATCTCGCCGTCGAGGATGACGTTCGACCGCTCGCCCTCGATGCGGATCTCGTCGCCCTGCTGGAAATGCACGCCCTCAAGCTCTTTCTGCCCCAGCGTCCCGCGCCAGGTCGCGCCGAGCATGCGGAACAGCGCGCCGACGCTGCTGTCGGTCGCCAGCAATTTCATATGGCCGTTCGTCCCGCCGCCGTCGCTCGTCCGGATGCTGAGCAGCAGCTTTTCGAGGGTCGTGACGATAAGCAGCGAGAATTTGCCCTTGAACTCGCCCTGCCGAACCAGCGACACGGTCATCGGTTCGGGCTTGGGCGGCAGGCGTCCACCGCCGAGGCCGAAGATGATCGAGAAGAGGCCGAGTACCGCAGCGAGGAAATGCGACAATCCGTTCGGCAGGCCGAGCGGGTAGATGCGGTTACGGCAATAGAGCATGACGTCGGCGAGATAGGCGCCGCCCAGGAACATGCCGAGCACCGGCCGCGCCTCGCCGCCGCTGTCGAGCGAAATGAGCTGGCGTTCGATCACATGATCCTCGAGCCGCCCCGATTCAACCAGTTCGACGACGCGCTCGAGCGCCTTTAGCGGATCGCCCTCCGCGCCGAGGTCGAGCGCGATCAAATTGGTCTTGCCGTTGGGAAGCACCGCGACCGGCGGCGGCGAACCGCCGAAATGGCCGCCCGAATACAGCTCGGTCAGCGCCGCCTGCACCGTGCCGTCGCCGCCGTTGATCACGATGATCCGCGGGCTGACCATCGCGATGGTGCGGATCGCCTCGCCGATCTGGTCGACGTCCTCGACCTCGTAATGAAAAATGTCGGGATGCGCCGCGCAATATTCGCGAACCCGGGGCAACAGGGCACGGTTGCCCGTCGAACGCGGATTGGAAAGAAGCGCGACGCTCGCCATCGCCCCTACATGTACTTCATCGTGATGGAGATCGTCCGGGGGGCGTCTCCAACCGAAAAGGCCGTCTTCTTGTAGCTCGGCTTGCCGAGGTTGAAGACGTTGATGCTGGGATTGTTCGACATCCCGCCGCCGTCCGACGACAAATCGGTCTTGCCGTTGCCGTTGACGTCGTGACGCACCGCGATGCCATAGGTCCCGGCTTCGGGAAGCGGCACGCAGACGGTCATCGACCCGGCGCGCGCCGGCACTTCGATGCGGGTGATCCAGCGGCCTTTGGCGAGCCAGTCGGCCGCCGTGCCGCGATAGCTTTGCACGCGAATCTTGCCGGTCGACGCCTTGACGCCGCTGATCTGGACCAGAGTCGACGGTCCGCTCTTGCACTTCGACAGATCGTTCGTGATGACGCGGCCTTCCGCCTGCGCCGATGCGGCAAAAGCCAGCAATGCAACACATAGCGAGGCCGATACAAATTTCGACATGACCTCAAAACCTCCAGAGGCTATAGCCATGCCAGCCACGCAAAAAGCATGTGCCGACACGGGTCCCTGTCGCCCTTGAATCGGTATATCGGAACCATTTGCGGCCAAATCATGGTGATGGGGCGACGAAAGATTGAATAAGCTACCTGCCATCGACCGCTATATCGCGCGGCTCATCTTCTTTCCCATGCTCGGCACGCTCGTCCTGTCGGCGATGCTGCTTGTGCTCGAAAAAATGCTCCGGCTGTTCGATTTCGTCGCCACCGAAGGCGGCCCGGTCAGCGTCGTGTGGCGGATGCTCGCCAACCTGATCCCCGAATATCTCTCGCTCGGCATCCCGATCGGACTGATGCTCGGCATCCTGCTCGCCTTCCGCCGGCTCGCGACGTCGAGCGAGCTCGACGTGCTGAAGGGTGTCGGCATGAGCTTCGGGCGATTGATGCGCGTACCCTTTGCCTATGCCGTCGCGCTGGCCGCGCTTAACCTCGCGATTGTCGGCTTTATTCAGCCGGTTGCACGCTATGCTTATGAAGGTTTGCAGTTCGAGCTGCGCTCGGGTGCGCTCGGCGCGTCGATCAAGGTCGGCGAATTCACCAAGCTCGGCGAGCGCATGACGCTGCGGATCGAGGAAAGCTACAACGACGGCCGCAGCCTGCGCGGCATTTTCGTGCGCGGCGAGCAAAAGGACGGGCAAAGCGTATCGGCCACCGCGTCGCAGGGGCAGTTCCTCGCGACCGACGATCCCGACACGATCATCCTGCGCCTGACGCAGGGCGTGCTGATCCACGAATCGCCGAAGTTCGCGGTGCCGCGCGTGCTCAGCTTCGACAACCACGACCTGCCGATCCCGCTGCCCAAGATCGAGGCCTTCCGCACCCGCGGCGGGTCCGACCGCGAAATGACGATCCCCGAACTGTTCGTCGCCGGCAAGGACAAGGCCGAATCCGCCGCCACCCGGCTGGAAATAAGGGCGAATTTCCATTTTCGTATCGTCGAGGTGATGTCGATGTTCTTGATCCCGCTGATCGCGATCGCGCTCGCCATCCCGCCGAAGCGGTCGACCTCGTCGCTCGGGGTCTTCCTGTCGATCGTCCTCCTCGTCACCCAGCACAAGATCAACCAATATGCCGAGGATCTCGGCGCGCGCGGCACGGTCGACCCGATCCTCGCGCTGTGGGTGCCCTTCCTGCTGTTCGCGGCGCTCGCGGTGTGGATGTATTATACCGTCGCGCATGTCCCCGGCGGCCAGCCGATCGGCGCGCTCGAACGCGTCGCGGCCAAGGCCAGCCAGAAAGTCCGCGCGCTGATGACCATTTTCCAGCGCAAGTCCAAGATCGCCTGATGCACCAGCTCCACTTCTTCCCGTCGCGCACGATGGCGCTTTACGTCGGACGCCTGTTCCTTGTCCGCAGCTTCGCGATCCTGTTCGCGCTGGTACTGATCCTGCAAACGCTCGATCTGCTCGGCGAGAGCGGCAAGATCCTCGCGGTCGCGGGCAACAGCGACAGCGACGTCTGGCGCTATGTGGGCTTGCGCCTGCCGCAGATCATCGAGACGTTCCTGCCCTTTTCGGTGCTGCTCGGGACGATCCTGACGCTGATCACGCTCAACCAGAACAGCGAGGTGATCGCGATGAAGGCGTCGGGCATGTCGGCGCATCAGGTGCTCGCGCCGCTGTTCCTCGCCGCGCTGCTCGTCGCCGGGATCAGCTTCGTCTTCAACGAACGCATCGTGACGCGCGCCAACGCCGCGCTCAGCGCGTGGCAGAAGGTGCAATATGCGCAGGTGCCGGCCGACAGCGGGCGGCGCAGCAACATCTGGGTGCGCGCCGGCGACGACCTGATCAACGCCCAGACGGTGCAGACCGGCGGGCCGACGGTCGTATTGGGCAAGGTCGCGATCTACGAGCGCACGCAGGGCGTCCTCTCGTCGATCCTGTCGGCCGACAGCGCCCGCGCCGTCGACGGCGGCTGGGAGCTCACCAATGCCAAGCGCTTCCTGCGCCGCTCGGGGACGCTCGAACCGCTCGGCAATATCGTTGCAGCCAAGGGCGTGAGCCCCGACCAGTTCACGCTGGCGCAGGTCGACGGCGACGAACTGCCCTTCCTCCAGCTCCAGTCGGCGATCGCCGATCTCGAAGCCGCCGGGCGGCCGGTCGATGCGCTGAAGGGCGTGCTCTGGCACAAGATTTCGGGGCCGCTGTCGGCCATCCTGATGCCGCTGCTCGGCGCGGTCGCGGCCTTCGGGCTCGCGCGCTCGGGCAAGCTGTTCGTCCGCGCGATCCTCGGCATGGCGCTCGGCTTCGCCTATTTCGTCGCCGACAATTTCGCGCTCGCGATGGGCGACCTCGGCGCCTACACGCCTTTCCTCGCAGCGTGGGGACCGTTCATTCTCTTCGCGCTGATCGGCGAGATGATTTTGACCCGGACCGAGGAATAAGGCGCGCTTCGACGAATGGACCTTTATCCATCGGCCCAGAGCGTCCCCTCCCCGGCCGCAGAACGCTTTTTGCTTGGAATTTGGGTAGCTGCATCTCTTGGCGCCGTCATCGTCTTCGGGCTGATGATCTTACGCCACCCAGAAAATGCATTGCCGATCCTGGGCTCGGCAGGCTTTGCGCTACTTTGGTGCGCGTCGTTCGGGCTTGCCGGTTTCCTGCTTCGCCGAAGACGGCTCCGGCGTATCGCCGCGCGACAGAAATTTATTGCTTCGCTCGCCGAATTGCCCTGAGCTCCGGTCCAGCCGGTTCGGGACGGATTATGCCGCCCCGCCCCGTGCCGACCCCGCCACCAGCCGCGCGACCAGCCCCGGCAATCCGGCATAATTGGCGCCATGATATTGCGAGTCCGCGGGCAGCGCGTCCTTGAGGCGGCGATGCGCCTCCGGGAGCGCATGATAGGGAACCCCCGGCAGCAAATGGTGGAGCGCATGGTAGCGCAGCCCCACCGGCGCCCACAGTTCGGGCAGCACGCCCGGCGGCGGCACATTGACGCTGTCGAGGAACTGCGCGGTCACCGTCAGCACGCCGCCGTCATTCTCCCACAGATGCGCGACGAGGGTACGGATCTGGTTGAGCACCACGGTCGCCGACGCGATGGCGCCGAAAATGATCAGCGCGCGCAGCGGCACCCAGCCGAAAACGCCCGCGGCGATCAGCAAGGTCGACCACGCCCAGGCGCCGCCTTCCTGCCAGGCCCATTGGCGGCGGAATTCGCCCTCGGGCGGCTTGCGGCGGAACATCGGGTTGATGATCAGCCCCGAATAGCGTTCGACGACGATCCGGCGCAGCGGCGGGATCAGGAACGACAGCGGGGTCAGCACCGCATAGCGGAAGACGAAAGCCAGCGGCGCAAAGGCTGCGAGGACGACGAACAGCGGCACCGTCCACGGCTTCATCAGCGCCAGCGGCAGATATTCGGGATCGTCGACCGTACCATATTTGGTGCGGTTGTGGTGCAGGCTGTGGATGCCCTCATACATGAACGACGGGATCAGCAGCGGCACGCCGATGAGCATATTCCAGCCGAGGCGGAACCCCGGCAGCGCATTTTTGCGGATATGCGTGATCTCGTGGATGAAACTGCCGGCGCGATAGAGGGCGAGCACGGCGACCAGCGAGGCGGCGAGCATCCACGCCGTCGACGGCGCGAAAATCGCCGCCGCGATGCCGGCATAGCCGACGAAAGCCGAAGCGAGGAAATCGGTCCAGTAGATGCGCGGACTGGGCGCGGTCAGGTCGCGCGTCAGCTCCGACGCCGCGCGGATCATCGCCATATCGTCGGCGATCGCCGATTTCGGGGTCGCCGCCGCGGACGGCTCCGACGCCCGGTCGACAAGAGTGTTCATCGCAAACATAGGCTGCTCTTCATCATGATTTCGTGGCAGCAAAATGGCCGAATGCGGGTCGCCAGTGCCTCATCAATGCCCTAATGCGTCGCCAACAAAGATAGGAAGCCTTCTTCAGGAAACCAGTATGAGCGGACATTCGCAAGGCCCCGTCACCATTCACCCCGTCAAGTCCAAGGCCGACCTAACCGAGTTCGTCGAGCTGGCCTTCCGGCTCAATCGCGGCGATCCCGCGTGGGTGCCGCCGCTGAAGGGCGAAGTCTATGGCCTGCTCACCCCCGGCAAGAATCCGTGGTTCGAGCATGGCAAGGCGCAATTTTTCCTCGCGCGCCGCGACGGGCGAACGGTGGGCCGCATCTCGGCGCATATCGACGATCTCGCGCTCGCACAGCCCGTCGAGCAAGGCATGGGCCCGGGCACCGGCAATTGGGGACTGCTCGAGGCCGAGGATGCCGAAACCGCCGCCGCGCTGCTCGTCACAGCCGAGGATTGGCTGCGCGGCCAGGGCATGCACCGCGCGCTCGGGCCGCTGTCGATCTCGATCTGGGACGAACCCGGCCTGCTGATCGAAGGGTTCGACACCCCGCCGACGATCATGATGGGGCACAACAGCCCGCTCTACCGCGGCTGGATCGAGGCGGCGGGCTATCAGCCGGTGAAGCAGCTCTTCAACTATGACGTTCGCGTCGACGAAGGCTTTCCGCCGCTGGTCAACCGCATCGTCGCCGCAGGCGAGAAGAATGCGCGGATCCGCATCCGCAAGGTCGACAAGCGGCGTTTCGACGCCGAAGCGAAGCTGATCATGGGCCTGCTCAACGACGCCTGGTCGGACAATTGGGGCTTCGTGCCGCTGACCGACAGCGAGATCGCCTATATCGGCAAGAAGCTGAAGGACATCGTGTTCGAGGACCTGATCCGCGTCGCCGAGGTCGACGGCGAAGCGGTCGCGTTCATGATCGTGCTGCCGAATGTCAACGAACTGCTCATTGACATGGACGGGTCGCTGTTCCCCTTCAACTGGGCGCGCCTGCTCTGGTGGCTGCGCAAGCCGAAGAGCCGCATCCTGCGCGTGCCGTTGATGGGCGTGGCCAAGAAGCTCCAGAACAGCCGCATGGCGAGCACGCTCGCCTTCATGATGATCGAATTCATCCGCCGCGATGCGGTGCGCGATTATGCCACCCAGCGCGGCGATATCGGCTGGGTGCTCGACGACAATCAGGGGATGAATGCGGTCGCCGCAGCCATCGAGGCCAAGGTCAACCGCGTCTATCAGATTTACGACAAGCCGCTGGGCTGATGCGCTAATAGCTGTTCCCCGGCGAAAGCCGAGGCCCATGAAATATTGCACTACGCCCGCTGGACCCCGGCTTTCGCCGGGGAACAACTATGCGGCACGCGCCGTCGTCGCTCGCACTACCTCAGAAGGAAAAGCCGAGCGAGAAGACGACGCCCGAATCGAAATATTTGTCGACCGCCTTCACCCCGGTGGTCGGAATGTCGGTGTCGACATATTTGACCCCGGCGGTGATCGGCCCGAAGCTTGCCGAGGCGCCTATCGACCAATCCCAATAATGGCTCCCCGGGGCCAGCGCGCCGAGCCCGCCGTCGGTGTAGCCCGCCTGCGCCGACAGCGTCACCGGCGTCGTCGGAATGCCCGCCGAAAGCCCGGCGCTGAGATAGATGCTGTCTTCACCGCCCAGCGACTGCTGATCCCAGGCATAGCCGACGGTGCCCGTCGCCTCGACCGGCCCCAGCGTATGCGACACCTTGCCGATGATCTCGAAATAATCCGCCGGCCCGGCCGCCTTCTCGCCGCCCGGATAGCCATAATAGGTGAGCCCGATGTCGAATTCGGTCCCCGGCGCGATTTCGGTCGCATAGCCGCCATAGATGTCGATCTCGGTCTTGCCATAGGTCGGCGTATCTTCGAGGTTCGAGCCCCAGACGCCAAGATAAAGGCCGCTGTCGTGGCTGACGGTGAGCGTCGGCTGGACCGCGACATCGCCGCCGGTCAGCGATATGCCGCGAAACCGGTAGTCGGAGACGACCTCGATCCCGCCCGAAACGGTGATCGGACCGGCGGAAACGCCGCCCTCCTCTTCCTCCGCCATGGCCGGCGTCGACATTGCCGACGCCGCGAGCAGCACGCCGAGGCACGCCTTGCTGAGAAACTTCATGGATGGTCCCCTCATATTGTTTTTCCGGATCGTCCCCACCCTGCCGAACGCGCTCTCACCTCTCTGATGCGGGCCTGCAGCGACGAACGCGCTAAAAAGTGCCGATTTTGACGCAATGCACAATCGGAAACTGCACCTGCGGTCCATTCGGGCCATCGGGTGTGACATTGCCGCCACATTGCGGGTCTGCACGCTTCGCTTTGCCAAGCGCCGCCCGCGGGGCTAAAGAGCGGCGCATATCTCCCCCTTCACGAGCATCGTCGAGAGCATCATGAGCGATCACAATCCCGGCCTGCGCCCCTGGCGCGACATCGCGCGGCGGACCAGCCGCCAGATCATGGTCGGCAGCGTCCCGGTCGGTGGCGGCGCGCCGATCACGGTGCAGACGATGACCAACACGCTGACGTCGGATGCGGTGGCGACGATCGACCAGATTCGCCGCTGCGAGGAGGCCGGCGCCGACCTGATCCGCGTCTCGTGCCCCGACACCGACAGCACCGCCGCGCTCGGCAAGATCGTTCGCGCGGCGCGGATCCCGATCATCGCCGACATCCATTTCCATTATAAACGCGCGCTCGAAGCCGCCGACGCCGGCGCGGCGTGCCTGCGGATCAACCCCGGCAATATCGGCTCATCCGAGCGCGTCGGCGAGGTCGTCCGCGCCGCAAAGGCCAACGGCTGCGCGATCCGCATCGGCGTCAACGCGGGCAGTCTCGAAAAGGATCTGCTCGAAAAATATGGCGAGCCCTGCCCCGAAGCGCTCGTCGAAAGCGCGCTCGACCATATCAAGCTGCTCCAGGATCATGATTTCCACGAATATAAGGTCGCGGTGAAGGCGAGCGACGTGTTCCTTGCGGTCGCGGCCTATATGCAGCTCGCCGACGCAGTCGACTGCCCGCTCCACCTCGGCATCACCGAAGCGGGCGGGCTGATCGGCGGCACCGTCAAATCGGCGCTCGGCATCGGCAATCTGCTGTGGGGCGGCGTCGGCGACACGATCCGCGTCAGCCTGTCGGCCGAGCCCGAAGAGGAAGTGCGCGTCGGCTACGAGATCCTGAAAGCGCTCGGCCTGCGCACCCGCGGCGTCCGCGTCGTGTCCTGCCCGAGCTGCGCGCGGCAGGGCTTCGACGTCATCCGCACCGTTCAGGCGCTCGAAGATGCGCTCGGCCATATCAAGACCCCGATGTCGCTCTCGGTATTGGGCTGCGTCGTCAACGGCCCCGGCGAGGCGCGCGAAACCGACATCGGCGTCACCGGCGGCGGCAACGGCAAGCATATGGTCTATCTCTCGGGCGTCACCGATCATCATGTCGAGGACGCCGACATGATCGCTCATATCGTGAAGCTGGTGGAAGCCAAGGCGGCCGAGATCGACGCCGGCAGCGCGGTGAGCATGGACACGCTGCACGGCAAGGCGGCGTAGGGCGGGCCAAATCGCCTTTTACATCGCTGTCAGCAAGCGCTAGCCTCGCGTCCTCGCGAGGAGCACCGCCATGCCCGACAAGTTCGATAGCTTCGACCGCATCGCCCAGTTGCTGCTGTTGATCGCGGCGGTCACCACCGTCGCCAACGGCGCCTTCATGCTGGTGAAGCCGCTCGACTGGTATGTCTTCGTCCCCTCCGTGGTCACCACCGGCCCGCCGAACGCGCATTTCATCCGCGACATCGGCCTTGCCTATCTCGGGTCGGGACTGATCCTCTTCTACGCGGCGCTTCACCCCGTTCGGCGCTGGCGCGCGGCGGTGGTCGGCGGGCTGTGGCTGAGTTTCCACGGCCTCCTGCATATCTATGAGGTCGCCGCCGGTATCTGCGGTCCCGCGACCTTCTGGGCCGATGCGCCAGCGGTGATCGGCCAGCCGGCGCTCGTCATCGCGGCGCTCATCATCCTGCGCATGCGAAAGCGGATTTGACAGCGGCTGCGGCGTTCGACAGACGGGCGCGATGACGCTCTCGATCCGCCCCGCCACCCCCGCCGACCTGCCGCTGATCGCGCAGTTCATCCGCGACCTTGCCGACTATGAAAAGCTCGCCCACGAGGTGCGCTTCGACGAGGCAAAGCTCGGCGAGAAGCTGTTCGGCCCGCGCCCTTATGCCGAAGTCGTGATCGGCGAGTTGGGCGGCACGGCGCAGGGCTTCGCGCTGTTCTTCCACAATTTCTCGACCTTCGAGGGGCGGCCCGGCATCTATCTCGAGGATCTGTTCGTCCGTCCCGACGCGCGCGGCTCGGGGCTCGGCAAGGCGCTGCTCGCGCATCTCGCCAGGCTCTGCGTCGAACGCGATTGCGCGCGGCTCGAATGGTGGGTGCTCGACTGGAACACCCCGTCGATCGGCTTTTACCAGAGCCTCGGTGCAAAGCTGATGGACGAATGGACGGTGATGCGCGTCGACGGCGCGGCACTGACGGAGCTAGCCGGCAGCGCACACGCCTGACCCCGCTATTTCGGCTTGCGGAACCGCAGCACGAACTGGTCGGTCTTGCCCTGCACTGCGGGGTCGAACACCGGCTTCGTGCGGTCGTCGCCCGCGTTGGCGAGCAGGTCGCTTTCGCCGTCGAGGACGAATCCCTCCGCCTGCACCTCGGCTTTCACTGCCTCAGCGTCGATGCGGTGCAGGCTGCCGACGTCGCGCGCGCCCGATCCCGCTGCGGCGCTGTGGTCGGTGACGATATAGGTGCCGCCGGGCTTCAACGCCGCGAACGCCGCGCGGTTGACCTGATCGGCGAGGTCAGCGGACGCGTCGCCGCCTTTCAGGTCGTGATAGTTGCGCGACGTCCACACGACATCGGCGGGGCCCGCGCGGGCGAGGTCGGCGAGCGCTCCGATCTGCAGCTTCACATTGCCGCGGCCGGGCTCGCGCACCAGCTTGCGCAGCGGATCGGATTCGCGCGGGATCACCGCGACGACGGTGCCGCGCGGGCCGACCGCCGCCGACAGCACGCGCGTGTAATAACCGCCGCCGGGCAGGATCTCGACGACACGCTGCCCCGCCTTGACGTTGGCAAAGCGCAGCATCATCCCCGGCTTGCGCGCCGCGTCCTCGGCAATATCGGCGGCGGGTCGCGACGGCTTGGCGGTTCCCATCATCTGGGCGGCGGCCGACATCGGCGGCAAGGCGATCGCGCCCGCCAAGGCGAGACTGCAAACGGTGAGCAGGTGAATCTTGTGCGATGGTTTCAGCATGGCCAACCTCCCTGAATATATGCCAACCGCGAATAGCCGGTCCGCCGCCATCGGAGGCGTGTTATTCGACCAACACAGTGCAGACGCCGACCAACCGACGAATGGCGGAACAATGGCCATGGATGCCGCGTTTTCCCGCCATGTTCGACCATACCGGAATCGTCGTCAGCGACCTCGCCCGCGCCCGCACCTTTTACGACGCGATCGGCAAGCCGCTCGGTCTCGTCACCGCCGACAATGGCGAGCAGGCCTTTATCTTCGGCAAAAGCAAGGAGGAGCCGATCCCCTATCTGTGGGTCGGCACGCTTCGCCCGAGCTATTGGGCCGAAGGGTCGCGCACCGGCGTCAACCAGATGCATGTCGCCTTCGTCGCGCCGTCGAAAGACGCCGTCGACGCGTTTCACGCGGCGGGCATCGCCGCAGGCGGCACCGACCATGGCGCGCCGGGCCCGCGCGAGGGCGCCGAGGGCTATTATGGCGCTTTCCTGCTCGACCCCGACGGCAACAATATCGAGGCCGCCTTTCGCGACAATCTGCCCTATCTGCGCCGTTCCTAACGCGCCGGAGCGGGCTTGCGCCGCTCCATCGGCCGGCTCGGCATATGCGTGTCGGACAGTTTCTTCGCCTCGCCCGCCTCGACGCCCAGGTCGGTGAGCACGCGGACCAGCGCCTCCGCGGGCGGCACCGCGATGTCGGGCTGCACCCCGTCGCCTTCCCAGTCCTTGCCGGTCGCCGGATCATAGGTGCGCCCGACCGGGATGAAGGCTTCGTAGCCGCCGCCGAGTTCCTCGCCGCGGCCGAAATGATTGGCGCCCGCGGTCGGCGCGCCGACCAGCGTCCCGCGTCCACTATGCTTCATCGCCAGCGAGAAATGCTCGGCCGCCGATGCGGTGCCGCCCGATGTCAGCACATAGACTTTTGCATCGCGCAGCCGCGCGTCGCCGTTCGGCGTCGCCCAATGCTCGCGCGTCACCATCCCCGGATCGCCGTCGACCTTGCGCATCGAGGCGATGCCGTCGATCGGCGAACCGCCCTCGGCATCGACCGAGGCGCGTGTCGCCATCGTCACCAGCCGGGTCGGCGCCGCAAACAGCCACGGGAACATCACGTCCATCTGGTCCATGCCGCCGCCGCCGTTGGTGCGCAGGTCGAAGATGACCGCCCTCGCATCGGCATGGTCGGCGATGAATTTCGCCGCCGCTGCGGTCACCGCCGGATCGTCGGGGAAGATGTTGAAGCGGATATAGGCGATCCCCGGCGCGATCCACCCCGGCTGTTCGATCGGCACCCGCGGCGGATAGCGCGTCGGCGCAGTAACGCCCGGCGCGGCGGCGCCCTCCGGCACCCGGACCCTCAGATGCCCGTCGGGGGACACCGCATTGACATCGGCATCGATCGCCTCGCCCAATGCCTCGCCGGAGAGCGGCGCATAGCGGCCCACGGCGATGGCGGCGCGGATCGCCGCGGCATAGCGCTTGCCGGTCTCGGGATAGACATAGTCGCTCTCGAGCAGCGCGGCATATTTTTCGGCGATGGCGTTGGCGCTCGCATCGTCGGCGGCCAGCACCGGGGCCGTCGGCAGGACGGCAACCGCAGCAACGCTCGCGGCAATCAGCAAGGCAGGCAAAAGGCGCATCATTCTTGTCTCCATCCGGCCCCTGTCGGAACGAGGTGTATCACATTCACAATACGGATCAACTACATTTGTAGTCGATGATTCAGGCTCGACGGTTGCGCGAGAACCAGACCAGCGCCGCGCCGACGGCGGAGAGGATCGCACCGTTGCGCGTCCAAGTCGTATCGCCGAGCATGAAGCTGCTCGCCGGCCATCGTATGATATCGAGCCCCTGCAGCATCCACAGCCCGCCCATCAGCAACGCCGCGACGCCGACAACCGCCATGACCGCTTTTAATGCTCCCATGTCGTCTCCCCTACCCGCGCTGCAATCCGATCAGCGGCCGCAGCCAGCCGATGCTGCGCCCGATCGCGTAGAAAAGCCAGCATCCCGATACGGTCGCGGCGAGAAGGATCAGGAACGACAGCAGCGCGTCGACGCCGGCGCGCAACAGGTACCAGCCGACCACGACGATGATCGTCTGATGGATGATGTAGAAAGGGAACACTGCCTCGGCGAGTGTGGCGCGCCAAGGGTGGTCGCGGTTCCAATAATGGTCGGCGATCCCGACCAGCGCGACGATCGCCGCCCAGCCCTGCACCAGCCGCGCGATGTGATAGGGCGGAAACACCCAGTCGGGCGCGATCGTGTCGCCCGGCCAGGTCCATTCGATCCACGCCACGGGCCCGAAGGCGACGACGGCCAGCATCGCCGCGACCTTCCACCAGCGCGCGACCGCGTCGAACAGCGACAGTCGGACGCGGAGCAGCCAGCCGGCGGCAAAGGCCACCAGATAATGGAGGTGCGACGGCCCGTCGTCGAACAGCGCATGCGTTTCGTCATGATCCGGAAAAAGCGCATAAATGATCAGCCATGCCACAAGCGGCCAGACCAGCAGCCCCCAGCCGTTCAGCCACCGCGCCGCCGCGTCGGCGATCCGTGCGCGGACGCCTTCGGGCACGACCGCGAGCAGCAGCGCCGCCAGCATCGTATAGACCCACAGATAGACGACGAACCACAGATGCTGCCAGGTCGGCAGCGCGATGCCGTCGATGAACTGGAAACCGAAATAATCGTGCAGCCAGAAGTGCAGGAAGCCTTGGCGGTAGCCATGCTGTCCGGCAAGGTCGATCCACGGCTGCGGCGGGATGACGACGGCCATGCCGAACAGCAGCGGCACCAGCAGCCGCGCGCTGCGCGACCGCGCGAACGTCCCGCTGCCGCCGAGCTTCGCGAACAACGCTGCGCTGGCATAACCCGAGACGAGGAACAGCAGGGCCAGCCGCCAGCCATTGGTCGCCAGCATCGGGATCGCGACCCAGTCGATCGGCTCGGCGATCTTCACATGCCAGCCCCACGGCACGAAATACATGCCGATATGATAGAGGATCAGCAGCGCAAACGCGCCGATCCGCAGCCAGTCCATGCCGTAATGACGTGCGGTGGTCATGCCTGAGCCCGTCCCCTCTCCCTCGTCATCCCGGACTTGATCCGGGATCCAGACACCATTGCGCAAATGGATCCCGGATCAAGTCCGGGATGACGACGGGGAATATGCTATTTCAGCACCCGCCACGCCATCTCGGCAAATTCGCACAGCAACGGCCGCGTATCGCGCGGGTCGATGATATCCTCGACCCCGAACTTTTCCGCCGTCCGGAACGGCGAGCGCACGCGGTTCAATCGTTCGCGGATCGCCTCGAGATGCGCCGCAGGGTCTTCTGCCGCCTCGAGTTCGCTCTTGTAGGCGACCTCAACCCCGCCCTCGATCGGCAGGCTGCCCCAGTCCCCCGACGGCCATGCGAAGCGATATTGGAAGCGCTCGGCATTGCTCATCGCGCTCCCCGCAATCCCGTAAGCCCGCCGCACCACGACCGATGCCAGCGGCACCGTCGCGCGATAGATCGCGTTCATCGCCTGCACCCCGTAACGGATCGTCCCCGTCCGCTCGGCCTCGCCGCCGATCATGAAGCCTGGATTGTCGACGAGGTGGACGATCGGCAGCCGGAACTGGTCCGCCATCTTGACGAAGCGCTCGGCCTTCTCGCTCGTCTTCGCGTCCCACGACCCGCCGAGATAGGACGGATCGCTCGCGAGCACCGCGACCGGATAGCCGTCGAGCCGTGCGAAGGCGGTGATCACCGCCCGCCCCCAGCGCGCGCCCATTTCGAAGAAGCTGCCCTGATCGAATACCGCATCGGCGATGCGCCGCATCGAATAGACCATCTTCGCTTCGCGCGGCACGACCGACAGCAGCGCCTCCTCGCGGCGCCCCACCGGATCGCGGCATTCGGTCCGCGCCGCGCGCTCGTGGACCGACGACGGCAGGTACGACAGAAAGCGCCGCGCCGCCGCAAAGGCTTCGGCTTCGCTCGCCACCTCGTCGTCGACGACGCCGTTGCGCGTGTGGACATCGGTTCCGCCCAATTCCTCGCGATCCAGCGTATCGCCGATCGCCGCCGCGACCGCCGGCCCCGCCGCGAAGAGCTGCGACAGCCCGCGCACCATCACGCTGTAATGGCTCGCGACGACGCGCGCCGCGCCCAGCCCCGCGGTCGGCCCGAGCGCCAGCGCGACCACCGGCACGGTATCGAGATTGGCGATGATCTCGTGCCACCCCGGAACATGCGGGATATAGGTATAGCCCATATCCTCCAGCGTCTTGACCGACCCGCCGCCGCCGGTGCCGTCGATCATGCGGATCAGCGGCAGGCGATATTCATGCGCCATCGCCTCGCACTGGACGAACTTGCGGTGCAGCGCCGCGTCGGCGGCGCCGCCGCGCACGGTGAAATCGTCGGCCGAGGCGACGACCGGGCGGCCGTCGATATTCGCGCGTCCGAAGATGAAGTTCGATGCGGCCAAGTCTTCGAGTTCGCCGTCGGCGCCGTAACTGCCGCGCCCCGCAATCTTGCCGATCTCACGAAAACTGCCCGCGTCGACGAGCGCCGCGAGCCGCGCCCGCGCGTCCATCTTGCCGCGGCCGTGCTGGCGCGCGACCTTTTCCGCGCCGCCCATCTTTTCGGCCATCGCGCGGCGCTGCGCGAGTTCCTCGATCTCTTTTTTCCAGCTCATGGGGATGGAGGCTATCTTACGTTGACGGAAACGTCATGCAAAACCTATCGTCAGACCATGACGCGCCGGTTCGCCCTTCCCCTCGCCATCACGCTGCTGGCGCTCGCACCCGCCGCCGCCGGCGAAACGCGCACCATACCGGGCGTCGAAGACCCCTACCGGACCGACGCTTTCGTCGCCGACCCGATGCCGGCAATCGACGCCGCGCTCGCGAGAGCGCGACAGTCGGGCAAGCCGGTCCTCCTCGTCATGGGCACCGGCGATTGTCACGACAGCGCCTGGCTCGCCAACCTGCTCGGGACCGCGCGTTTCGCGCCGGTCCGCGACCGTTACGAGATCGTCTATGCCGATATCGGCATGCCGCATGTCCGCGGCCTCGGGCGCAGCCCCGCGGTGCCGAAACGCTTCGGCTTCCGGATCAAGGGCACGCCAACCGTCGCGATCCTCGATGCCGAGGGCCGTGTTCTCAACCGCAGGGCCGCACCGAAGTGGCGCAACGCCGCGAGCCGCAGCGAAGACGAAATCTATCAAGAACTTATGGGGAGAGACTGATGACTGACATCAACCTCGCAGGGCGCGTCGCGCTCGTCACCGGCGCGTCGCGCGGGATCGGCCGCGGCATCGCGATCGGCCTCGCCGAAGCGGGCGCCGATGTCGCGGTCAACTATACGCGTGGGGAAGAAGCCGCCGCCGAAACCGTCGCCGCGATCCAGGCGCTCGGCCGCAAGGCGAAGGCGTATCAGGCGTCGGTTGTCGACGAGGCCGCCTGCGCCGCGATGATCGCGGGCATCGAAGCCGACTTCGGTCCCCTGTCGATCCTCGTCAACAATGCGGGCATTGCGAGCCGTGGCCTCGCGGTCGCCGACACCGACCCGGCCGAGGTCGACAAGCTCTTCGCCGTCCACGCCGCCGGCCCGCACCGCCTGTCGCGCCTCGCGCTGCCGCAGCTACGCCGGCACGACCGGAGCGACATCGTCGTCATTTCGAGCATCGCGACCCTTGCCAACGCCCCGAACGGCGCCCCCTACACGATGGCGAAAGCGGCCGGCGAAGCGCTCGCGCTGACGCTCGCGAAGGAGGAACTTGCGAACGGCGTCCGCGTCAACATCGTCGCCCCCGCGCTCACCGTCAGCGACATGGGCGAAAAGCTCTCGCGCGCGATCACCGGCAACGCGGACATCCACCACCTCGACACCAAAATGCCCTTCGGCCGCGTCGCCGTCCCCGCCGACGTCGCCGCAGCGGTCGTCTGGTTCGTCAGCGACGCGAACAGCTATTGTTCGGGGCAGAAACTCAACATCGACGGCGCGGGGCAGGCGACGTTTCGGTAGCCTGCCCATTTCCAACTTCAGCGAAACCAGCGCTCGGTGTTGATGACGATGTCCCGGATGCAGTTCGATTTACGATCGGGCCAAAGAAATCCCAGCAGCCCCTCTCGCTGCCGGATATTATAGCTCGGACAACTCGCGTCCCGACAATTGTCCTCGATCTTCCCGCCAGGATATTTCACGGTGGCCCGGTCGGTCCTGATGCAGACGCGGTCCAGACCTTGGATTGTGAAGATAGCACCGCCGTCGCCTCGCCGCAGATGCAGGCGCGGACCGCCAAGTGCGGGGATCGCAGATTTTTCGACATAGCAATCTCCGGCTCGACATTTGTCCGGCAAGCCGAACGCTTCGACAAAATCTGCCGCGGTCAACTCATGGTCGGGATTCACTTTGTCGAGCCGCTCGAATAGCGCGGCTTCGGCCGGGTTGAACGCATCCTTGGGCGCCAGCCAGAAAAACAGGGCACCACCGACGGCCAGCGTCAGAAGCGCCACATGAAGAAAGCCCCGCCAGTCCATGATATAATATTACATTGATTTTGGAAGGGAGGCAAGTTGCGGAAAGACCGGTTGAAAAATCAACCCATCCCATGCTCTGCCGGGATGCCCGACGGCGGCCCCTCGGGCATGCGCATTAACTCGGCTTCGCCCGCGCCCGCCTCGTAACGCGCCAGCAGTTCGTCGGGGTCATATTCGATCCCGATCGGATTGTTGCCGAACAGCTCGCTCTTCATATAGGCGACCCCGTCGGCGACGCTGCCATGGTCGACCTGAAACTCCATCCGGTTGCCGTCGGGGTCCTGATAATACATCGACAGCGCGATACCGTGGTGGATCGGCCAATAGGGCGCGATGCCCGCCGCCTTCAGCCTCTTGTAAGTCGCGAGCAGGTCGCCCGCGCTCGCGAACGTATAGGCGACATGATTGACCCCGACATCGCCGCGCCCGCCGTCGCCGCCGGGTTTCAGCAGCTCGAGATTGGCGAAGGCAAAGCGGTGATGTTCGTCGTCATAGGTCAGGAAGGCGAGCGCCGGGTCCTGATGCACGACATCGGCCTCGAACACGCGTTGGTACCATTCGATCATCTCGTCATATCGCCGCGTCATATAGACGACGTGCGCGAACTTGCTCGGTTTGGTCATGGCCCCACTCCATCCAGCAACCCGCAGCGATGCTGCGCGCCTTCGTTTCGTTGTGCAAGTCCAAACCCCTCCGCTACAGCCGCTGCCATGCGCCCCGATTCGGCCTCTCCCCTTGTCCCCTTCCTGATCGCGTGCGCGGGCATCGCGACCTTTTCGGCGATGGACGTGCTGATGAAGGGGCTGTCGATAGATATCGGCGCTTATAATGCAGTGCTCTGGCGGACCGGGACGGGAACGCTGGTCAGCGGCGCGCTCTGGTTCGCGACCCGGCCCAAATGGCCCGACAAGGCGACGATGCAGATCCACGCGTGGCGCTCGCTGTTCGTATCGGGGATGGCGCTCTGTTTTTTCTGGGGGCTTGCGCGGCTGCCGATGGCGGAAGCGATCGCGGTGTCCTTCATCGCGCCGCTGATGGCGCTCTACATGGCAGCGATCTTTCTGGGCGAGAAGATCGGGCCGCGCTCGATCGCCGCCTCGCTGCTCGGCCTCGCGGGGGTGATCGTGATCGTCGCGGGCAAACTGGGCGGCAGTGATTACAGCGACGAGGCGCTATGGGCGATCGGCGCGGTATTCCTGTCGGCGATCTTCTACGCCTATAATCTCATCCTCGCGCGGCGGCAGGCCAAGATGGCCGAGCCGCTGGAGATCGCCTTTTTCCAGAATTTCTTCGTCGCCGCGATCCTCGCGCTCGGCGCGCCATGGTTCCTCGCCGTGCCCGACGTCGGGCAGGCGCCGTATATCCTCGGCGCCGCGGTGCTGGCGACCACCTCGCTGCTGCTGCTGAGCTGGGCCTATGCCCGCGCCGAGACGCAGATCCTTGCGACGACCGAATATACCGGCTTCCTGTGGGCGATGCTGTTCGGCTGGTTCTTCTTCGCCGAGGCGGTGGCCTTGCCGACGCTCGCAGGCGCGGCGCTGATCGTCGCGGCCTGCCTGATCGTCATCCGCAAGGCACCGCACGGCGACCCGATCGAGCCGGCGGCGGCCTAAACCGCCGCGCGCGCCAGCCGGTCGTTGATCGCGGCGCCCAGCCCTTCCTCGGGGATCGCCGCCACCGCAATCCGCCCCTTCGCGCTCGCTGCGCCCGCGTGCAGCGCATCGAACAATCGCGCCGCCGCCTCGGTCAGGTCGCCGGCCGCGCTCAGGTCATAATCGCCCGCGACGGCGCCGAAGCCGATCCCATATTCGTCGTCGGCAAATTCCGTCGCGCCCAGCCGCACCGGTTTCCCCGGCGCATAATGGCTGGCGAGCATGCCCGGCGCAACGACCTCCGATCCCGCTACTCCCGTTACCGGCAGCCCGCTCGCCTCGCCCAGCATCGCGGCGGTCACCGGGCCCGGTCGCAGCATTTCGACCACCCCGTCGCTGACCCGCGCGATCGTCGATTCGACCCCGGCCGTCGTGGCGCCATCGTCGATCACCAGCGCGATCCGCCCGTCGAGGCTGGCGAGCACATGCGCCGCCCTCGTCGGGCTCACCTTCCCGCTGGCGTTGGCGCTCGGCGCCGCGAGCGGCGCGCCGGTGGCGACGAGCAGCGCCTGCATCGCGCGATGCCCCGGCACCCGGATCGCGATCGTCCCCAGGCCCGCCGTCGCGATGCTCGCGACCGGGCAGTCGTGGGTGCGCGGCACGACCAACGTCAACGGCCCGGGCCAGAAGGCCGCTGCCAGCGCGCGCTCGGCAGCGCCGAATACCCCCAGCTTTTCGGCCGCCGCCAGATGCGGGACATGAACGATCAGCGGGTTGAAATCGGGACGCCCTTTGGCGGCATAAATGCGCGCGACCGCCCCCGAATCGCGCGCGTCCGCGGCGAGGCCATAGACGGTCTCGGTCGGCACCGCGACCGGCTGGCCGCGCGCGACCAGCGCCGCCGCGCGCGAAATCGCCTCGCTGCCGTAGGGGCAGGTTTCGGTGTTCATGCTCTCGTTTGACCCTCAGCCATGCCGCGCTATAGCGCCCGCGAATGGGGATTCACCAGTAAAGTCGGGACAAGAGATGACCTATACTCCGCCCACCACCGAACAATTGTTCGTTCTCGACCATATCGCCCGCGTCGACGCGATGGCGAGTCACGACAAATTCGCCGCCGCGACCCCCGACATGGTCGAGGCGATCGTCACCGGCATCGGCGACTTCGCCGCCGAGGTTTACGCCCCGCTCAACCGCGTCGGCGACGTCCAGAACCCCAAATGGGACAATGGCAAGGTCACCATGCCGCCGGGCTTCAAGGAAGCGTATAGGCAGTTCGTCGAGGCGGGCTGGGGCAGCCTCGACGGTCCCGGCGAATATGGCGGGCAGGACCTGCCCTTCACCCTCGCCGCCGTGGTGATCGAGGCGCTCGGCAGTGCCAATATGGGCTTCACCCTTTGCCCCATCCTGACCGCGGGAGCGATCCACGCGCTGATGGCCTATGGCACCGAGGAACAGCGCCAGACCTGGCTGCCCAAGCTGGTCAACGGCGAATGGAACGGCACGATGAACCTGACCGAGCCCGCCGCGGGCAGCGACGTCGGCGCATTGCGCTCGACCGCCGAGAAGGTGACCGAGGGCGAGCACGCGGGCCTGTACAGGATCAAGGGCCAGAAGATCTTCATCACCTTCGGCGAGCATGACCTCACCGACAATATCGTCCACCTCGTCCTTGCCCGCACCCCCGGCGCGCCCGAGGGGACGCGCGGCATTTCGCTGTTCCTCGTTCCCAAATACCGCCTCGATCCGGCCGGCAACCCGACGATCTCCAACGGCGTCCATTGCGCCTCGATCGAGCACAAGCTCGGTATTCACGGCTCGCCGACCGCGGTAATGGTCTATGGCGACAGCGAGGATTGCCTCGGCGAAATCGTCGGCGACGAGATGGGCGGCATGCGCGCGATGTTCGTGATGATGAACAACGCCCGCCTGATGGTCGGCTGTCAGGGCGTCCAGATCGCCGAGCGCGCGACGCAGCAGGCGCAGCGCTACGCCGCCGAACGCGTCCAGTCGTCGCTCGCGGGATCGCCCGACCGCACCCCGGTGACGATCGACCAGCACCCCGATGTCCGCCGCATGCTGTGGCGGATGCGCGCCCAGACCGAAGCGGCGCGCGCGCTGACCTATTATGCCGCGGCGCAAATCGACTTCGGCAAATTGGACGACGAGGCCGCGGCGATGCGCGCCGAGGTGCTTATCCCGCTGGTCAAGGCGCATGCCACCGACATCGGCTGCGAAGTCGCGAGCCTTGGCGTGCAGGTGCACGGCGGCATGGGTTTCATCGAGGAAACCGGCGCCGCGCAGCATTATCGCGATGCACGCATCGCGCCGATCTATGAAGGCACCAACGGCATCCAGGCCGCCGATCTCGTCGGGCGCAAGCTCGGCATGGCGGGCGGCGATCTCGTCCGCGGCCTGATCGACGACATCGCGCACGGCGCCGCCGACTTCCCCGAACTCCAGCAGCTTGTCGACGCCTGCCGCGCGGTCACCGACTGGATGGTGAATGCCAACACCGGCGACCGGCTCGCGGGCAGCTACCCCTATCTCACCATGCTTTCGACCGCGACCTGCGGCTGGCTGATGGCGCTCCAGCACAAGGCGGCGAAGACCGCGCTCGACGAAGGCAATGGCGACGCCGCTTTCCTCGAAGCCAAGGTCGCCTCGACGCGCTTCTACCTGCAGCAGATCGTGCCTGCGGCAACCGGCCTCGCCCCCTCGGCGCTCGCCGGCGACGCGGCGCTCGCGCCGCTGCCCGCGCTCGGCTGAGCGAACGCCGCGGTCAATAAGCGAGGGCGCAGCCGTCGGCGCGCATCTCGCTGGCCGCGGCGTAGACGCGCGTGTCGCCGTCCATCCGGTGTTCGACACACTGATAGCGGCCGAACCCGCCATCGGGCTCGCCCAGCGTCCAGCCGATATCGGCGAGCCGCCGCCGTGTCGCCTCGGGCACCCCGCTTTCGAGGCGGAGCAGGCCGTTCGTGCCGAGGTCGGGAGCGTCCTCGCCCATCGTCTCGGACGATCCTTCATGATGCCAGCGCGGTGAATCGCCCGCCGCCTGAATCTCCAGCCCGTAATCGACGCGGTTGACGACGATCTGTGTCTGCCCCTGCGGCTGCATGTCGCCGCCCATCACGCCAAAGCTCATCCACGGCACCTGCCCGCGTGCCGCGAAACCCGGGATGATCGTCTGGAACGGCCGCTTGCCCGGCGCATAGATGTTCGGATGCCCGTCCTGCAGACTGAAGAGCTGCCCGCGGTCCTGGAACATGAAGCCGAGCCCGTCGGCGACGAGCCCCGATCCCATGCCGCGGAAGTTCGACTGGATCATCGACACCATCATGCCGTCCTTGTCGGCGCAACTGAAATAGGTGGTGTCGCCGCGGCTCGGCGCCTGCCCCGGATGGACCGTCGACAGCAGCCGGTCGGGGCGGATCAGCTTGGCGCGCTCGGCCGCATAGTCCTTGGAGATCAGCCATTCGACCGGCACCTGGGCGAAGTGAGGATCGGCGTAATATCGCGCGCGATCCTCATAGGCCAGGCGCTTCGCCTCGGCCTGCAGGTGGATCGACAGCGCCGACTGGAACCCCGCGCCCTTCAGGTCGAAATTCTCGAGGATGTTGAGCATCTGTAGCGTCGCGATGCCCTGCGTGTTGGCGCCGAGCGCATAGACGTCGGTGCCGCGATAGGCGGTCCGGTGCGGCTCGATCCATTCGGACTTGTGCGCGGCCATGTCCTCGTAGCGCAGCCAGCCGCCGATCCGCTTGAAATAGGCATCGATCGTCCGCGCAATCTCGCCCTCGTAAAAGGCATCGCGACCGCCTTCGGCGATCAGTCGAAAGGTACGCGCGAGGTCGGGGTTGCGAAACACCTGCCCCGCCGCCGGTCCCTTGCCGTCTTCGACGCCATAGGTCCGCAGCGCATTGTCGACCTCCTCGATCCCGCGCCCCGGCTGGCGAAAGCCTGTCAGGCTGCGGCGGATATAATAAGCGATCATGTCGGGCACCGGCGCGCCCGCCTCGGCATGCGCGATCACCGGTTCGAACAATTCCTTCCACGGCAGCTTGCCGTAGCGCTGGTGCATCGTCCACCAGCCATCGACTGCGCCCGGCACCGATACGCTGATCGCACCATAGGCCGGCAGCGTGCCGCCCTTGGCGCGGCTGCGCACCGTCGCCAGATCGAGCCCGCGCGGGCTTTTCCCCGAACCGGCCAGACCCGCGAGCTTCTTCGCCTTCGGGTCCCAGATCATCGCATAGACGTCGCCGCCGATGCCGTTCGCCGTCGGTTCGAGCAGCCCGAGGCAGGCGTTGATCGCGATCGCCGCGTCGACCGCCGATCCGCCGCGCTTCAATATATCGATCCCCGCCTGCGTCGCCAGCGGATGCGCCGTCCCCGCGGCACCGCTCAGCCCATAGGCCGCGGTCCGCGACGCAAAGCTCGCGCCGACCGGCCGGTCGCCGCCCTGGACATCGGGCCGGACGAAACGGTCCGCGCCCGCTTCCCAGACCGGCGGCTGCGCGGCGGCGTCGCCTGCTTTCGGTGCGGCCTTCGGCTTGCCCTCCTGCGCGAGGCCGACCGTGGGCAACAGCGCGGCGGCGGGCACGGCGGCCAGAAGTGTGCGACGATCCATGGACTTGTCTCCCGGGGAAAAATCCACTTTCGCGGCAAGCGATGAGGATGACAAGACCGGATGTCCCAGGGTCGGGGCCCATCTTTCGCCGCGGCTGCTAACCTTCTTTTAACCGGCGAAATCCCACAACCGGATATGGCCATTTCCGGATATTTTCTTCCCTCGCCGCAGAGCACCGACAAACGTCAGGACACGCGCCGAAAACTCAGCCTTCTGGCCCACGGCGTGCAGCATGACGGCACCGGCATCGCGGTGCAGATTCACAATATCTCGGGCACCGGCCTGCTGTTCGAAAGCGACATCGAACTGGTGTCCGGCGACCGGATCGAAATCGCACTGCCGCACGCCGGCGACATCAGCGCCGTGGTCATCTGGGCCAGCGGGCGGCTGTTCGGATGCCAGTTCGAAGGCCCCGTCTCGCCCGCGACGCTGAGCGCGGTGGAGCTCAAGAGCGCTCCCGCCTCGGCGCCCGTCTTCGACGAAGAAACTGCGGCACCGGCAATGGACGACAGCTTCGGGCTCCGCCTGCAGCGGCTCCGCACCATGGCCGGGCTCAAACAGGCCGATCTCGCGGTGCGCATGGGCGTCGGCGCGGCATCGGTTTCGAGCTGGGAAAAGGGCCGCGCGCGCCCGAAGCGGAGCAGCATGGCAAAGCTCGCCGCCATTCTCGGTGTCCAGACCGCCGACCTGATCGAGGACGCCGCGCCCGAGGGGTTGCAGAAGCTGCTCGACCGCTGCCGCGAACAGATTGCGCGCGCTGTCGGCACCCGCCCCGACCGGATCAGGATCGTCGTCGAACTTTAGGATCGAACGCTAGGTGGCGAGCACCTTCGCCATCATCCGCTCTTCCTTTTCGATCCACGGCGCCATGCTCGGCCGCGACAGGATCGCTTCGCTCCACGCCGCGATCTTCGGATGTACCGCCGCGTCGACGCCGGTCCCGCAATGGCGAAAATTCATCAGCGGCGACGCGACGGCAAGGTCGGCAAGCGTCAGCCGGTCGCCGACGAGGAACCCCGATGCAGGGATCGCGCCTTCGAGATAGTCGAGCAATTTCGGCAGTTCCTCGCTTTCGGCCAACGCCGCGGCGGCAAGGTCGCCCTCACGCCCGAGGAATTTCGGCGCGACGATGCGGTTGAAGAACATCTTGCCGCTGCACAGCGCAAACACCGTGTCGGCAAATTCCTCCCACCAGATCACCTGTCCGCGCTGCTGCGGATCGGCGGGGATCAGCGGCGGCTCCGGATGCTTGGCTTCAAGATACTGGATGATCGCGCTCGAATCGGCGAGCAGGAAACCGTCGTCGTCCATCGCGGGCATCTTGCCCAGCGGCGACGCCGCGCGGAACCCCGGATCGGGGTCGCCGATCCCGACGCCCTTCAACTCGAACGCCAACCCCTTTTCGCCAAGATAGCCCAGCAATTTGCGGACAAATGGCGACACGACCGACCCGTAAACGATCATCTTTTTCCTCCTCGGCAGGCCGTCCAGCATAGGAGAAAGGTTGTCCGTTGCAACCCGTCGCAGCGTCCGCATCCGAGCAGCTGCGAAAGGCACTTGCCTTCGTCCCATCAGCGTGGAAAAGATTGCTGCAGGGGGTCGCTGCCGCGGCAGATATCATGCGGGGATAATCGCCAATGCGTCCTTCGCTCTGGGCAGACCGGTTGATGGGGCTGCTCGTCCGTTTCGTCGGGCTGCTCATCCTGCTGGCCACCCTCGCCGCTTCGGCCGCGAGCTTCTTCTATAACCAGACGCAGGAATCGGATCAGGCCGCCCGCGTCGCGATGCAGGTCAATATGCGGCTGCGCGACCATGTCGCGATCCTCGAAGGCGTCCGCGCGCTTTATCAGTCGGACAGCGCGACCAGCGGCCCCGGCATCAAGGCCTATCTCGGTGCGCTGCAGCCGCAAGTGCAGGCGCCGGGGATGGAGGGCGTCGGCATCGCCGCCGCGATGCGCGCGGCGACGCCCGCCGCGCTCGAGGCGAAGCTGCGTGAAAATTATGGCGAGGATATCAAGATCTGGCCCGCGACCGACCAGCCAATCGGCTTCGCGGTCGTCCTTGTCGAGCCTTACACGCCGCGCCGCCACGTCGCGCTCGGCTTCGACATGTACAGCGAACCGGTGCGGCGCGCAGCGATGCGCCGCGCCTGGCAAACCGGCCGCCCGGCGGCGAGCGGCATCGTCCAGCTCGCGCAGGAAAAGGCCGCCAAGGTCAAGCAGCCCGGTTTCCTCGTCTACATCCCCGTCTACACCCGCGATCCGCTGCCCGGCGAAGAACCGGGCGGCGACACGATCGCAACCACCGCCGGCACCCGCCCGGTCGAGGCGTTCGTTTATGCGCCGTTCCGGGTCCACGACCTGATGCGCGCGGTGCTCGGTGCCCAGCTCGATACGATCGACGGGATCGAAGTGCGCGCGGGCGCCGGCCCGGCGGCGCCGGTCGTCTTCCGGCACGGCAAGATCGGCTGGGACGCGCACGAACAGACGCTGCGCATCGCCGACCGCGAATGGACGATGCGTATCTCCTACGGCCGGTTCATCGACCGGCTTGGCCGCCCGCTCGGCATCCTGCTGTTCGGTATCGCGCTCGCCCTGCTCGCGACCCAGCTTCACCGCGTCCAGCGCCGCCGGATCGACGTCGCGCAGGCGCTCGCCGAACAGCAGGCGCGCCATGCCGAGGATCGCGAGCTGATGATCGGTGAAATGGCGCACCGGATGAAGAACGCCTTTGCCCGCATCGGCGCGCTGGCGCGGATCACGCTGCGCGAAGCGAAGGATCTCGGCGACTTTGAAACCAAGTTCGACGGGCGGATGCGCGCGCTCTCCGATGCGAAGCAGATGCTGGTGACCGGCGCGGTCGATCATGTCGAGCTTGGCCGGATCGTCCGCCGCGAACTCGAACTCGCCGGCCGCTCCGCCGACCAGCTCGCCGCCGTCGAGGGACCCGAAGTCCGCCTCGATGACGACGGCGCGCAGTCGATCTCGCTCGCGATCCACGAATTCGTCACCAACAGCATCAAATATGGCGCGCTCGCCGGCAGGGGCGACCTCGCCGTCGGCTGGCGGCGCGATGCGGGCGACATCGAATTGTCGTGGGTCGAAAGCGACCTGCCCGAAACGCCGCAGATCGACCATGAAAGCTTCGGGACGCAATTCATCCGCACCCTGATCGAGCGGCAATTGAAGGGAAGCTGGCAACGGACCGCGGTTGACAAGCGCCTCGCCATCGTCATTCGCTGGCCGGACAATGCCCCCACCGACTGACGTCAGGGTCAGAACCCATGGATTGCGCGCCCGAGGTTTGAAGCGATTTTGTCTAGGGCTAGGAGGCAAGGCGCAGGGATATGTCAATATTTCAAGACTTGCCAACAACGCCATGGACAAAATCGATCAAATCCCGAAGGGACGCCGAAATGGCTTCGATCTCGCATTCGCGCAACCTTGCGGGTAGCGCTGCTACCCGCGGCGGCTGCGCGAACACGATATCTTCGCCATTTCGGCGCCTCGGACGTGCAATCCATGGGTTCTGACCCTTACTGGCATATCTGGATCGACCGCGGCGGCACCTTCACCGATGTCGTCGCGCGGTCGCCTGACGGCGAGGTGGTTACTGCCAAATATCTCAGCGAAGACCCCGCCCGCCCCGGCGACGCGGCGGTGGGCGCGATCCGCGAACTGACCGGCTCGGGCGGCGGCACCCTTCCCCCGCTCGCGATACGCATGGGTTCGACCGTCGCGACCAATGCGCTGCTCGAACGCAAGGGCGAACCGACGCTGCTCGCCATCACGCGCGGGTTCGGCGATGCGCTGACCATCGGCTATCAGGACCGCCCCGAGCTGTTCGCGCGCAGGCTCGACCGCACCCCGCCGCCTCATGCGGAAGTGGCGGAAATCATCGAACGCGTCGGCCCCGACGGCGACATCCTGACCCCGCTCGACGAGGATGCCGCACGCGCCGCGCTACAGTCGGCGCGCGACGCCGGTCTCACCAGCATCGCGATCGTGCTGATGCACGGCTACCGCTATCCCGCGCACGAACGGCGGCTTGCCGAAATCGCCGCCGAAGTCGGCTTCGCGCAAATCTCGACCAGCCACGACGTCAGCGCGTTGATCAAGCTCGTCGGCCGCGGCGACACGACGCTCGCCGACGCCTATCTGTCGCCCGTCCTGCGCCACTATGTCGACCAGTTCGTCGGCCAGCTCGGCGACGGCACAGACCCGCAGTTCATGAAAAGCTCGGGCGGCCTTGCCTCCGCAAGCGCCTTCCACGGCCGCGATGCCATTCTCTCGGGCCCCGCGGGCGGCATCGTCGGCATGGTCGGCAGCGCCGCCCCGTTGGGCAAGGACCGCCTCATCGGCTTCGACATGGGCGGCACCTCGACCGACGTCAGCCATTATGCCGGCCGCCTCGAACGCGATAACGAGACCATCGTCGCGGGCACGCGTATCCGCGCGCCGATGCTGCGGATCCACACGGTGGCGGCGGGTGGCGGCTCGATCTGCCGCTGGGATGGCGCACGCCTGCTCGTCGGCCCCGAAAGCGCCGGCGCCAACCCCGGCCCGGCCGCATATGGCCGGGGCGGACCGCTCACCATCACCGACTGCAACATCCTGCTCGGCAAGATCCAGCCCGATCATTTCCCCAGGCTGTTCGGCCCGAACGGCGACCAGCCGCTCGACCGTGATATCGTCGTGCAGAAATTCGCCGCGATGGCGGCCGAGGTCGGAGGCATCACGCCCGAAGCCCTCGCCGAAGGGCTGCTCGCCATCGCCGTCCAGCAGATGGCGAACGCCATCAAGCGCATCACCATCGCGCGCGGCCACGACATTACGCAGGGTTACAGCCTCGTCGGCTTCGGCGGCGCGGCGGGCCAGCATGTCTGCCTCGTCGCCGACGCGCTCGGCATCGACGAAATCCTCCTCCACCCGCTCGCCGGGGTGCTCTCGGCCTATGGCATGGGCCTCGCTCGGCCCTCGGCGATCCGCGAGCGGACGCTGGCGCTGAAACTCGACGAAGACTGCGCGGCGACACTCGCAGCCGACGAAGCGGAACTGGCGGACGCGGCCCGCGCCGACCTCGCGGCGAACGCCGAAACCGCCCGCGAAACGTTGCTCTTCGTCCGCCTCGCCGACAGCGACAATGCGATCGAACTCCCGCTCGCCCCGCCAGCCGAGGTCGCAAGCGCCTTCGCCGCCGCCTTCCGCCAACGCTTCGGCTACGCCCCGCACGCCAATCTCGTCGTCGATCGCATCCGCGTCGAACTCACCGAGGCCGGCGATACGCCCGCGACGCTGCCGCCACCATCCGCCGCCGCGGAGACCGGGCCCGAAATCGTCACCGCCTGGCTCGCCGGGGGCGAGCATCATGTCCCGCTCCATCGGCGCAGCGCTCTCGCTCCCGGCCGCACCGTAACCGGCCCTGCGATCATCATCGACGCGCTCTCGACAACGGTGGTCGAGCCGGGCTGGCGTGCCGAAATCCAGCATGAGGGTACGTTGCTCCTCGCCCGCACGCGTGCCGCCGAAACGCACACCGCCGCAACCGACGATCTCGCGCAACCCGACCCCGTCCGCCTCGAAATCTTCAACAGCCTGTTCATGGCGATCGCCGAGGAAATGGGCGGCGCACTCCAGCACAGCGCCTCGTCGATCAACATCCGCGAACGGCTCGACTTCTCATGCGCGATCTTCGACGCGGGCGGCAGTCTCGTCGCCAATGCCCCGCACATGCCCGTCCATCTCGGCTCGATGGGCGAGAGCGTCCGCACCATCCTGCGCCAACGCACGGGCGACGGGCGCGGCATTCGGAAGGGCGACGCCTATGCCCTCAACGCCCCCTACGACGGCGGCACGCACCTCCCCGACATCACCGTCATCATGCCGGTATTCGTAGAGGGCAATGCGCCGAGCTTCTTCGTCGCCGCACGCGGCCATCACGCCGACCTCGGCGGCATCGCCCCGGGCTCGATGCCGCCCGACAGCACGAGCATCGCCGACGAAGGCATTCTCTTCGACAATGTCCTGATCGTCGATGACGGCAATTTTCTCGATGCCGACGTCCACCTGCATCTCACCGCCAGCGAATGGCCCGCGCGCAACCCCGCGCTCAACATCGCCGACCTGAAGGCGCAAGTCGCTGCCTGTCAGCGCGGCGCCAGCGCGCTCGCCGACCTCGCCGCCACCCACGGCGCCGCCACCGTCGCCGCCTATATGACGCACGGCCAGCGGCAGGCCGAAGCCGCGGTGCGCCAGCTCGTCGCGCGCCTCGACGACGGCGCTTTCCGCTATGCGATGGACAATAGCGCCGAGGTCGCCGTCGCGGTCAAGGTCGATCGCGCGGCACGCCATGTCACCATCGACTTCACCGGTTCGTCGGCGACGCTGCCCGACAATTTCAACGCCCCGCTGCCCGTCGTCCGCGCCGCAGTCCTCTATGTCCTGCGCACCATGCTCGACGATCCGATCCCGATGAACGAAGGCTGCCTCGCGCCGGTGACGCTGATCGTTCCGGAAAACTCGATGCTCTCGCCGGCCTTTCCCGCCGCGGTCGTCGCGGGCAATGTCGAAACCAGCCAGGTCATCACCGACGCGCTGTTCATCGCCTTCGGCGCGATGGCGGGGGCGCAGGGGACGATGAACAATTTCACCTTCGGCGGCGACGCGCACCAATATTACGAGACGATCGCCGGCGGCTCGGGCGCCGGTCCCGGCTTCGACGGCACCAGCGCCATCCAGACGCATATGACCAACAGCCGCATGACTGACCCCGAGGTGATGGAGATGCGCTTTCCCGTCATCGTCGAGGAATTTTCGATCCGCCGCGGTTCGGGCGGTACGGGCAAGTGGCACGGCGGCGACGGCGCGACCCGCCGCATCCGCTTCCGCGAGCCGATGACCGCCAACATCCTCGCCAACCGCCGCAGGATCGCTCCCGCGGGCCTCGCCGGCGGCGAAGACGGCGCACCGGGCCGCAACCGGGTCGAGCGCGCCGACGGCCGGATCGAACATCTCGCCGCCACGGGCAGCGCGAAGCTCGAAGCCGGCGATGCTTTCGTGATCGAAACCCCCGGCGGCGGCGGCTATGGCGGCGCGAAGGGGGACTAGATGCTCGTCCTGATCGGCATCCTGATCATCATCGCGGGCTTCCTGCTTCGCTTCAATCCTTTGCTCGTGATCATGGCCTCGGCGCTCGCGACTGGACTCGCAGCGGGGCTCGATATCACAGCCATCGTCGCCGCGTTCGGCAAGGCGTTCAACGACACGCGCTATGTCTCGATTATCTGGATCGTCCTTCCCGTCATCGGCCTGCTCGAAGCCTATGGTCTCCAGCAGCACGCCCGCACGCTCATCACGCGCATGAAAGGCGCGACGCTCGGGCGCCTGCTCACCTCCTATCTGTTGCTCCGCCAGGCGATGGCCGCGGTCGGGCTTACCTCGGTCGCCGGTCACCCGCAGACCGTCCGCCCGCTCGTCGCGCCGATGGCCGAAGCGGCGGCCGAAGCGAAGAACGACGCCCTCACCGACGACCAGCGCGAGGAAGTGAAAGCCTTTTCCGCCGCGACCGACAATGTCGGGCTGTTCTTCGGCGAGGATATCTTCCTCGCGATCGGCTCAATCCTGCTGATGAAGGGCGTGCTCGAAGGCTATGGCTACCAGATCGAGCCGCTGCACTTCTCGCTCTGGGCGATCCCGACCGCGATCGCCGCCTTCATCATCCACGGTTTCCGTCTCCGCCGCCTCGAAAAGCGCATGGTCCGGACGGATGCGGCGCAGGATGCGGGCGAATGATCACGCTCGGTTTCGTCTATGTCCTCGCGGGCCTGACCTTCGCGGCCTTCGCGCTGCTCGGCCTGCGCGATGCCGACAATCCCAAGCGCTTCGGCAACGCCGCCTTCTGGGGCCTGCTCGCGATGTCGATGCTGGCGGGCGACCGGCTCGGCGACTTCGGCAACGGCCTGCTCGTCCTTGCGCTCGTCGCGATCGCGGGTACCGGCCAGATCGGTCGCGCGCCCGGCGGCGACGTCGCACCCGAGGTGCAGGCGGCAAGGGCCGCGAAGCACGGCCCCTTCCTGCTTCTCGTCGCGCTGATCATTCCCGCGGTTGCCCTCGCGGGCACCTTCCTGTTCAAATGGGTCCCCGGCCTCGCCGATCCCAAGCAGGCGACGCTGATCTCGCTCGCGCTCGGAGTCCTCATCGCGCTCGCGGTCGGCATGGCGCGGCTCAAACCGCCGCCGTCGCTCCCGCTTCAGCAGGGCCGCCGCCTGCTCGACGCGGTCGGCTGGGCGACGATCCTGCCGCAGATGCTCGCCAGCCTCGGTGCGGTCTTCGCCCTCGCCGGCGTCGGCGAAGTCGTCGGCGGCCTCATCGGCACCGCGATTCCCGAAGGCAGCCTGTTCGGTGCCGTGCTCGCGTTCGGGCTCGGCATGGCGCTGTTCACGATGGTGATGGGCAATGCCTTCGCGGCTTTCCCGGTGATGCTCGCCGCGGTCGGCATGCCCCTGCTGATCAAGCAATATGACGGCGACCCCGCCGTCGTCGCGGCGATCGGCATGCTCGCGGGCTTTTGCGGCACGCTGATGACCCCGATGGCGGCAAACTTCAACCTCGTCCCCGCCGCGCTGCTCGAACTCAAAAATCCCTATGGCGTGATCAAGGCGCAGATCGGTACCGCGGTGCCGCTGCTCGCGGTGAACATCGTCTTCATCTGGCTCTTTGCATTCTGACCATGACCCACCTCACCCCCGAACACGCCGCCCGCTTCGCCACCGCAACGCTCGCCCACCTCGGCCGCGAATATCCCTACAAGATGGACCTCGTACTGAACGGCCCCGAGGATGCGAAGCCGCCGCGCGAGCATCACCCGATCTTCCACGGCAGCTTCGACTGGCATAGCTGCGTCCATGGCTGGTGGCAGATCCTCCGCCTCGCGCGCCGCTTCCCCGATCTTCCCGTCGCCGCCGACATTCGCGCCCGCGCCGACGCAATGCTCGTCCCCGACAAGGTCGCGGGCGAGCTGGCGTTCCTCGACCGGCCCTATTCGGCGGCGTTCGAGCGCCCCTATGGCTGGGCGTGGCTGCTCGCGCTGCATGCCGAGGCCGCCCGCCACGACGCCCCTTGGGGCGACGCCCTCGAACCGCTCGCCATCGCTTTTGCGGCGCGCTTCCACGCCTTCCTGCCCAAGCTCACCTATCCGCTGCGCGTCGGCACCCATTTCAACATCGCCTTCGCCCTCCTCCTCGCGCGGCACTGGGCCGAGACCCGCGACCCCGCCCTCGTCACCCTCATCGACACTCGCGCCCGCGACTGGTTCGCCGCCGACCGCGACTGTCAGGCGTGGGAGCCCGGCGGCGACGAATTTCTCTCCCCGGCGCTTACCGAAGCCCATCTGATGGCGGCCGTCCTCGGGGGCGGCTTCGCCACATGGTTCGACGCCTTCCTCCCGCACACAGCCGCCGGACAACCCGCGACCCTCTTCACCCCCGCCACCGTCTCCGATCGCAGCGACGGCAAGATCGCCCACCTCGACGGGCTCAATCTCAGCCGCGCATGGAGCTGGCACACCATCGCCGCCGCGCTCGGCTCGGGGCACCCCGCCAGCCCCGTCGCCGAAGCCGCCGCGCAGCGCCATCTTGCCGCCGCCCTTCCCCATGTCACCGGCGACTATATGGGCGAGCATTGGCTCGCGAGCTTCGCCCTGCTCGCACTCGACGGCCTGTAACGGCGCGCCCTTCTCTGTCGTCACCCCGGACTTGATCCGGGGTCCATGACGACGGCGCAGCGATGGATGCCGGATCAAGTCCGGCATGACGAGGGTTTGAAACCACCCGCATTGACAACCCCGCTCCCCACAGCGACAGACGGCGCAAAGGGGGAGAAGGACTGCCATGAAGACGTTGCGCCCGACATCGTTCGACGTCGCCGAACGCGCCGGGGTCTCGCAATCGACCGTCTCGCGCGCGCTGCGGAACAGCCCGGGCGTCAACGCCGAGACACGCGCGCGCGTCTCCGCCGCCGCGCGCGAACTCGGCTATGTCGTCGACCGCCACGCCTCGTCGCTGCGCCTCAAGAGCAGCGAGACGATCGCGCTCGTCACCATCTGCCGCCCCGGCGAGGACCGCAGCGCGATCAACCCCTTCTATTTCGCCTTGCTCGGCAGCATCGCCGCCGCGACCTCAGCACGCGGTTTCAACCTGCTCGTCTCCTTTCAGGAGAGTGAGGCCAATTTCCGCGCCGATTTCGTCGCCTCGGGGCTCGCCGACGCGATGATCGTCATCGGCACCACCAGCAACCGCGCCGCTTGGCAATATTTCGCCGAGGCGCAGGCGTCAGGACTCGATTTCGTCTGCTGGGGCAGCCCCGGCAGCCCGTTCCACTGGATGCGCAGCGAAAATGACGAGGGCGGCCAGCTGGCCGCCGCGCATTTCGCGAAGACCGGGCGCCGCCGCATCGCCTTCGTCGGGCCGCAGCAGTCGCCGCAGCGCCAGTTCGACGAACGGCGCGACGGTTTCGCGGCGACGCTCGCCGCGCACGGCCTCACCCCCGTCGTCGTCGAACCGCCCGCCGCCGCCGACCGGCACGCGCAGGGCGTCGCCGCAACGCGCGCCTTGCTGGAGGCCCATCCCGACATCGACGCCATCTTCGCCGCGTCGGACATGCTCGCGCTCGGCGTGCTGCAGGGGCTCAAGGATGCCGGACGCCGCGTGCCGCAGGATGTCGCGTTGATCGGCTTCGACGGCATTCGCGCGGGCACGCTGGCCGATCCCGCGCTCACCACGCTCGAACCCGATCTCGACGCCGCCGGCGAAGCGCTCGTCGCGATGGCGCTCGAGGACGACGAGCATACGCGCAGCGGCACGCGCATTCCCGTCCACCTCGTCGTACGCGGCACCACCTGACAGAAATTCTGCGGTAACCGTGACTTAACTCCCCAAAAAGTAACTTCCTGTTATCCACGCGGGCGTATCCCGGACGGACGGGAAGCGGGAACGGCAAATTGAACGGACAGCTTTTCATTTCGCTGCTCAATCCGGGCATCGGCCTGCTGTTCGCCGCTGCCTTTTTCCTGCTGTGGCTGAACCGCCGCGAGGCCTATGTCGCCTATGCATCGGCCGCCTATGTCGCCACCGCCGCCGCCTTCCTGATCCAGGACGTCGCGCCCGCGCTGCCGATGGAGTTGCAGCGCCTGCCGGCCAATTTCGGCTTCCTGCTCACCGGCATGCTGTTCGCTGCCGCGATCATCAAACGCTATGCGCTGCCAGTACCCTGGCGCGCGATGGCGGTGACGATCGCCGTGGCCATGGCCTTCTTCACCTGGTTCCTGCTCGTCCACCCCGACATCCCCGCGCGCATCTATTCGGTCAGCGTCGGCGCCGGGGTGATCGCGCTGATGATCGTCCGCGCGCTGTGGCCGCTCGACAAACCCCATCTGATCGACCGCGTGCTATTCTGGGTCTCGGCGCTGTCGGCCGCCAATCTGATCATCCGCCCGGTCGTGATCCTCACCTTCAGCGGCGGCTTCGACGATTATGTCGGTTTCCAGCAGTCGGTCTATTGGACCACCGTCCAGTTCAGCCAGGCGATGGTGTCGATCGCCGCGGCGATCAGCCTGATGGTCGCGGTCGCCATCGACATGATCGCCGAACTGCGCCAGCAGGTCGATGACGACGAGCTTTCGGGCCTGCTCAACCGCCGCGGCTTCGAGGCAAAGGCGGGCGCGGCGCTTCGCCGCTCGGCCGACGAAGGCCTTCCCGCGGCGCTGCTGATCGCCGACCTCGACAATTTCAAGCAGGTCAACGACAGCCACGGCCACGCGTGCGGCGACGCGATCATCGCCGCCTTTGGCGCGCATGTCCGCGCCGTCGGCCCCGACAGCATGATCGCCGGGCGGATCGGCGGCGAGGAATTTGCCCTGCTGCTTCCTGGCACGGGAATCGAGGCGGCACGCCAGCTCGCCGAAGCGGTACGCACCGGACTTGCCAACGCCTGCGGCGACCAGATTCCGCCCGCCCTGACGCCGACGGCCAGCATCGGCCTTGCCGCGAACGTCCCCGGCACCGGGCTGTCGCAATTGATGCGGCAGGCCGACGAGGCGCTTTATGTGGCGAAGCGTTCGGGTCGCAACTGCGTCCGCACCTTCACCCCCGCCCCGGTCCTTCTCGCCACCGCCTGAAATTTCCGGCCGCGCCGGACCTGCGCGCTCCGGCCTCCTGTCCGCTCGCGATTTTTGTGCATTGCACACTAAGCAGGCATATACTAACATAGCTTATTAATTTCACTCAGGGGGTTCCCATGCGTTTCCATTTCGTCATCGCACCGTTCATTCTCGCCGCCGCGACCGTGCCCGCGGTCGCCGCGCAAGCCACCGACACGCCGGCCGCCAGCGCCCTGCCCCGTGCGCCCGTCGAAGGCGAAGTTCTGCGCGACGCCAAGGCGCGCATCCTTGGCAAGGTCTACAAGGTCCAGCCGTCGGGCGGCGTGCTCGCCATCGTCAACCGCCAGACCGTCCGCATCCCCGCCGACACGCTCAGCATCGTCGACGGCAAGCTGGTCACCAGCCTGACTAAGAGCGAAGCGCTCAAGCAGAAATAGGGCCCGGCGCCCTTTCTACCGGGTAGCTTCTGCAATGGCCGGTTGGGCGTGGGGAGCGGAAGTTCGCGCCCGAGCTGCACCCCGGCGAAAGCCGGGGCCCAGAGCGTTGGAAAGCTGGCCTTGCGTAAATACGCCCTGGGCCCCGGCTTTCGCCGGGGTACACGCCAGTTATGTCCACAACCGGCCGAAACCGGCCGATAGCCGCCCCGTGGTCGCTTCTACCCCGCCTCGCGCGGGTCACACCCTGCCACCACCGCCGGATCGACCTCGCCGCCCAGATTGGCGGCGATGCGTTCGAGCATCGCGTCGAGCGCGGCGATTTCGGCGGCGCTGAATCCGGCCAGCGCGTCGGCATCCTCGGCGGCACCGATCGCCGCCAGCTCGGCGAGCAGCGGATCGATCGCGCCGGTCAGGTGAATGCGATAGGCACGCCGGTCGGCGGGGTCGGCGCGCCGTTCGAGCCAGCCCGCCTCGGCCAGCCGGTCGATCGAACGCCCCACCGTCACTTCGCCGACTTCGAGCAACCCGGCAATCTCGCGCTGCGTCGCGCCGGGAAAGCGCCGCACGCACGCGATCGTCCGCCACTGCGCGCTGGTCAGCCCGGCGCCCGCTGCACGGCGGTCGAAACGCAGCCGCAACAGGCGCGACAGCTTCATGATCCGCATGCCCAGCGTCTTGTCGCCCTCTGCCTCCACGCCCGCCTCCCTTCGCATCTTCCGTGTCGCAGCCGCGCCCGCGCGGCGCAAGAGGGCGAAACGCCCGGACTGTGATGGCTGTCACCCCGCCGCTGCGGGTTTCGGACCATAGACCGGGTAACAGGGTCGACAAGGAAAGACGGATGCGATTGCGCCATTATCTCAAGCTTTTGCCGCTACTGCTGCTGATCCCCGCGGCCGCCGCCGACGCGCGGCTGACCGGCAATGCGGGCGCGCAGGCTCCGTCGATCCCCGTACCGCCGCTGCGCGAAAGCTGGCGCTATCGCTGCGATGCCGAACGGGTGCTGGCGGGCGGCACGGTCAGCCTGACGCGTCTTTACACCGATGCGGGAAAGCTCGACGGCGGCGACTTCATGCGCTGGACTCCCGCCGCTTATGACCCGCAACGGCCGCAGCGCCCGCTCGACCTCGAGCTTTCCTATATCTGGGACCCCGCGCGCCAGCCCGCGATCGAACCGCGCGCCATCGAGGTGAAGCTCCGCGTCGGGATCGACGCCGACCTGCCCGAGGTCGCGCTGATCTGGATGCAGCGTCCTTTCCCGGTCGAACCGCACGGCATTATCGGCAGCACCGCGCTTTCGACCCAGATCTTCCCTTACGCGGCCTATGACATGCGGAACGGCCATGGCGAACTGCCGCTCGGCGACCTGCTTGCCTATGCCGAGGGCTATGATGCGCTGGGTTGGACGCTCGTGCGTCCGTCGGACCGGCTGGGCGGCGACGCCGAACTCGCGCGCGGCACGATCGACATCGCGGCACTGCGCGAAGCCGTGGCCACGCTCCCGGCGCTGCGAACCATGCTCGCGGCGAAAACCGCCGAGCCAAAGACGCGCTGCGAACGCGTCCTCTGGCCCGAACATATCCTCTATTGAGCGCGCTGCGCGCCGATCAGAAGCCGAAGCGGATCGTCGCGCGCACGTTCCGCGGTTCGCCATAGACATAGCCGTCGAACCACAGATTGTTGTTGAAATAGCGCTTGTCGAACAGGTTGTTGACGTTGACCTGCAGCTCGACATGCTCGCCGAGCGCGTAACGCGCCATCGCATTGACGAGCAGATAGGCGGGCTGGCCGACCGCGACAATTTCATCGGTCGCCGGGTTGGGCGCGGTCTTCGGCGGGGTGCTTTCCCAGCGCAGCGAGCCGCCGAGGCTCAGCCCGTCGAGCGCGCCGCCGAAGTCATAACGCGTCGCCATGCGCAGCACCCGCCGCGGATGATGCGCCTGCACCGCCAGGCCGTCGATATCGCGCGCCGAAAACTCGCTCCACCCGAGGTTGAGGTCCCAGCCGGGCAGGATCTCGCCCGCCAGCTCGGCTTCATAGCCCTTCGACACCGTGCCCATCGCGGGACGGAAGGCGGGGTCCTGTGTGCCGGGAACCTTATGCGGGAAATCCACCACCGCGAAATTGTCCTGCTCGATACGGAACACCGCGGCGGACGCGCGCAGCCGCCCGCCCAACCATTCGCCCTTCAGCCCCGCTTCGTAATTGGCGCCTTCCAGCGGCGGCAGATAATCGCCGTTGCGGTCCTTGGCGGTCTGCGGATTGAAGATGCTGGTATAGCTCGCATAGGCCGACAGATTGTCGGTCACGTCGAACACCAGCCCCGCATAGGGGGTGAAGCGGTGGTTGTGGCGGATCGTATAGGCCTCGGGCGTATAGAGCGCGACCTCTTCGCTCCGCTTGTACCAGCTCAGCCGGCCGCCCGCGATCAGCTTCAGCCGCGCGCCGAGTTGCAGCCGCGTCGCGCCATAGACCGCATATTGCTCGGTGGTGCCGATGCCACTCATGTCATAGCGCGGACCCCAGGTCGGCTCGGGATAGACATTGCCGTCCCATTCGTTGAAATCCTCGATCGGCGCGACGCTGGCGGCGTCGGGATCGCGGTTGGTCCAGCCGGTCTTCAGATGGCTGTACATGCCGCCGACGATCAGCTCGTGGCGCTGCCCGAACAGGTCGAACCCGCCCTTCACCGTCGCGCTGCCGTGCCACTGCTCGGGCTTGCTTTCGTACCAATAGGCCCAGGGGTTGATCCCCGCGCCGGTGACCGGATCGGGATAGCCATCGGTCCACAGCAGCTTCGATTCCTCGAACTGCTGGTGATAGCTGACGTCGCCGCGCAGCGTCCAGTCGCTGCCCAGCCGCTGCTCGATCGTCAGGAAAGCCGTCTTTTCGACCGTGTCCCACAGGTTCCACCGTGCGCCGGTCGTCTTCGACCGCGGCCAGTTGGTGCGCGACCCGTCGCTGTACCAATAGGGCAGTTGCCCCCACAAAATCCCGTCGCGATTGTCGCGCTGGTAACTCGCGCCGACGCTGACGCGCGTGCTGTCGCCCAGATCGGCGTCGATCACACCATAGAAGAGATAACCGTCGCTCTTCTCGATATCGACGAAGCTCTCCTGCGTATAATATTGCGCGACGAAGCGGCCGCGCACCGACCCGTCCCTGGTCAGCGGCACGGTGACGTCGCCGGTCGCCGCCATCCGCCCCCACGATCCCGCTTCGAGCTCGAAGCTGCCGGTCAGCGAACGCGAGTCCGCGTGTTTGCGGACGAGGTTGATTGTCGCCGAAGGCTCGCCCAGCCCCTGCATCAGCCCGTTGGCACCGCGGATCACCTCGACCCGGTCGTAAAGCGCGCTGCTGTTTTCCTCGAGCCCGATATTGCCGGTGGCAAAGGGCGCTCCGTCGAGCTGGAAATTGCTGATCTCGAAGCCGCGCGCCGCCAGCATGTTGCGGCCGCGGTCGACTGCCTTCACCGAGACGCCGGTGGTATAGGAAAGCACGTCGGCGATATTGACCGCGCCCTGATCCTCGATCTGCTCGCGGGTGATGACGCTGATCGACTGCGGCGTCTGGCGCGGCGACAGCGACAGGCCGGTGGCCAGCGTGTTGTCCTCTTCGCCGCGGCCATAGACGACGATCTCGTCCTTGCGATCCTGATCGTCGGCGCCGGCGTCCGCACCGGCATCGCCCTCGGCCGCGATCGCGCCCGCCGGGACGGCCAGTGCGCCCGCAAAAAGCGCCAGCGCGCTCGTCGCAGCGGTCAGCAAGCGATGCATTTTCATCATAATCCCCTTTTCGAACCGGCACTTCCGCACCCGCCGCCGATGCGGCGCACGATGTCGGGGCGGGCCCTAGGGGTTAACGCTATTGCAAGTCAATCTTAATTATGTCTGGGTCGCGGCAACAGCTTCGCCGCATCGCAAAACTCAGTCCGGCACCGCTGCCGGCCTGATTTCGCCCGGCTTCAGGTCGACACGGATCGACGCCCGCGTGCCGGGCTGCGCCTTCGTCGGGTCGACCGAGACATAGGAAACCGCCGCCTTGTGCGTCCGCGCGAGGGCTTCGATCAGCCGCGTGCCGAGCCCGGTGCCGCGCGCGACGCCGTCGCCCGGCATCCCCGCCCCGTCGTCCTCGACCGCCAGTTCGATCGTCGCACTGCCCGTCTGGCGCAGCGACAGGCGGATTTCCCCGCCATGATCGTGGGCATAGGCATATTTGCACGCATTGCTGACCCACTCGTTCGCGATCATGCCCAGCGCCACCGCCTTGTCGGTCGCGACGCGAACGGGTTCGACCGCAGCCGTGACCCGCCGGACGCCTGCGCCGTTCGACCAGGTTTCGGACAGGTCGTGCGCCAGTCCTTCGAGATAATCGTCCATCGCGACGAACTCGACGTCGTTGGTGGTGTAGAGGCGGCGGTTCACCTGCGCGACCGTCGCGATCCGCTGCTGCGTCTTTTGCAGCGCCTCGCGTGCGCCGGCGTCGGCGAGGCTTTTCGACTGCAGCGCGACGAACGACATGATCATCTGGAGGTTGTTGGCGACCCGGTGGTTCACTTCCTTGAGTAGCGCCTCCAGCCGGGCGTTGCTGGCGCGCAGCTCGGCCTCGGCGGCTTCGCGGCCCCGGCGGAGCTGGGCGCGTTCGAGCACCTGGCCGAAACTCGACGCGAGCAGGTCGAAGAAATCCTCACCGACCGATTTGACCACATAGTCGTCGGCGCCGGCCTTGAGCGCGGCAACCGCGATCCGGCTTTCCTCGGACCCCGTGACATAGACGACCGGCGGACAGTGGCGCAGCGCGCGCAGCGCCTCGAGCGTCGCGAGGCCGTCCTGCCCGGGCATATAATGGTCGACCGCGACAAGGTCGAAGGCGGTGACCTTTGCCATGTCGACGCCCTCGCCGCCGCTCGCCGCGAGGCTGACCTCGAAGCCCTTGCGCGCAAGCGCCCGCGCCGCAAGCCGGCGCATGCCCTCGTCGTCGTCGATATAGAGAATGTGGGTCAGCGCGGGTCTCAGGCCGGATCGGGATCGGGGACCTGGATCACCGACAGGAACAGGCCGAGCTGGCGGATGGCGTCGGCGAAATTCTCATAGTTCACCGGCTTGGTAATATAGACGTTGCAGCCGAGGTCGTAGCAGCGCTGGATCTCGACCTTGTCGTCGGTGGTCGTCAGCACGACGACGGGCGTCCGGCGCAGCGGGCTGCCCTCGGCCTTCAGCTTCGCGAGGATGTCGGTGCCGCTCATGTCGGGCAGGTTGAGGTCGAGCAGCACCAGCGCAGGCCCGTTGCGCACCGGCCCCTCCGCTGCGTCATACAGGAATTCCAGCGCCGACGTGCCGTCGAGGAAATGGTGGATCGCGTTCGATATCCCCGCGCGGCGGATATTCTTCTCGATCAGGCGGGCGTGGCCCTCGTCATCTTCGATCATCACGATATTGACGGGTTTCTGGTCAGGCATCCTCTTCTCCGCTTTGCCATTCGAGTGGCAGGATCAGCCGGAAGGTGGACCCCACACCTGGTTCGGACTGGATTTCGATATAACCGCCGAGGCGATAGGCAAGCGCGCGGGCGTGCGCAAGCCCGATCCCCTCGCCGGGCTGGTCCTGCTGTCCCGAGCGGCGGAACAGGTCGAACACCCGTTCATGGTCGCGCGGTTCGATACCGCGGCCATTGTCGGTCACCGCGACCCACGCGCGCCCCAGATCGGCGCCGCCGCTCACGCCGATGACGCCCGCACGGCCCGGTTGCAGATATTTGAGCGCATTTTCGATCAGGTTCGACAATATCTGTTCGACCGCCAGCCGGTCGTTGACCACCACCGGCAGCGTGCCGACCGCGACGTCGGTCCCCGTTTCGTCGATCCGGTGCTGCAGGCTGCCGACGATCCCCTCGACCAGCACGGTCAGGTCGAGCCGTTCGGGCGCCAGCGTCCGCCGCCCCTGCCGCGACAGGTTGAGGATGGCGTTGATCAGCCGGTCCATCTTCTGCGTCGAGGTGCGGATAAAACCAATCGATTCGGGCAGATCCTCCTCGATCGCCAGCCGCGTCGCCGCGTCGGGCGCCCCCCACCCCCCGGCCTCGCCCTTGGCGAGATAGGCGGTGATCGCCTGCCGCGCCGTCTCCAGCTCGGCGGTAAAGCCCATCACATTGACCAGCGGCGAGCGCAGGTCGTGCGAGACGATATAGGCAAAGCGCTGAATCTCGGCATTCGCGCGCTTGAGCTCGCCGGTGCGCGCCTCGACCAGCTCCTCCAGCCCGTCGTTGAGCCGCCGCAGCTCGATGCGCGAGGTGCGCAGCTCGACGAGGTTGCGCCGCACCAGCAACAGCGTGACCGCCGCGACGAGGACGATCAGCAGCCCGGTGACGATCAGCAGCGTGCTGAACAGGCGCTGCGTCCGCTGCTGCCGTTGCTCGCGGTCACGAAGCAGCGTGAGTTCGTCGTTCAGCATCGCCTCGACCACCGCGCGCGCAGCGCGCACCTCCAGCACCCCCTTGTCGGTCCCGAACCCGGCGAGCAGCGCCTCGCGATCGGCGCCGCGCAGCCCGAGCGTCTTGCGATAATGGGCGCCATAGACGTCCAGATGCGTGCGCAGCCGCGCCACCCGCGCCCGCTGCTCCGGATTGTCGGCGATCAGCCGCGCCAGCGCGTCGAGCTGGGCGCGCGGCCTTTGCTCGGCCTCGGCCATGATCGTCGCAAATTCTGGGTTCTGGGTCAGGATCAGGCCGCGGCGCGCGGTCTCCATCCGCTCGACCGCGCTCGCATAGGCGCCCAGCCCCGCCTCGACCGCCAGCGTGTGCGCGACCAGCCGCGCGTCGGTCTCATTCTGCCGCTGGACATAGAAAGCGACGCTCGCCGCCGCGAGCATCGCCGCAAAGCCCACCGCGAGCAGCACGATGATCAGGCGGTTCGCACGCGTATCCCGGCCGAGCGAGGACAGTCTGGTGGATTCCATATTTTCCCAATGCCTTGCGAAAAGCCCGCCCGCAAGCATCGCCGGCCGCGATCGTCGCCTCGAGTTGATCTGGGTTATAAGTTTCGCACTAAATGGCGACTTGCCGCGGGCCGGCTTACCGCGAGGGAGAGCGCAGCGCCGGGAGCAAGCCGGCGTCAGGGGGCCGGAAACGGCCGATTGCGGACCTTTCCCTCTTAGTCACCCCGGACTTGATCCGGGGCCTATGACTTCGGTGCCGCATGAACCCCGGATCAAGTCCGGGGTGACGAGGCGTGGGAACGCGGTCTATTTCCTCCGCGCCTCCGCGTCTCCGCGCGAACCAACTCCCCCACCCCCTTGCATTTCCCCGCCCCCGGCGTAAGGCGTCGCCAACATAAACCTGCGCGTGCGACTCCCGCTGGCCCCGCTCTCCCGCTTTGCCACCGGTCGGTCATTCCCCGCCGCGCCAATATGGGGACTGCAATCCTATGACGACCACGGGCAACGACACGCTGGGCACCCGTTCGACGCTGAGCGTCGGCGGCAGGAATTACGCTTATTATTCGCTCGACAAGGCCGCGGCAAAGCTCGGCGACGTGTCGCGCCTGCCCTTTTCGATGAAGGTGCTGCTCGAAAACCTGCTGCGCTTCGAGGATGGCGGCTTCACCGTCTCCACCGACGACGTGCAGGCGCTGGTCGACTGGCAGAAGGACCCGCATTCGAACCGCGAGATCCAGTATCGCCCGGCGCGCGTGCTGCTGCAGGATTTCACCGGCGTCCCTTGTGTGGTCGACCTCGCCGCGATGCGCGATGCGATCGCCAAGCTCGGCGGCGACACGACAAAGATCAACCCGCTCGTCCCCGTCCACCTCGTCATCGACCACTCGGTGATGGTCGATGAATTCGGCACGCCGAAGGCGTTCGAGCAGAATGTCGAGATCGAATATTATCGCAACGGCGAACGTTACGACTTCCTGAAATGGGGATCGAAGTCGCTGTCGAACTTCAAGGCAGTTCCCCCGGGCACCGGCATCTGCCACCAGGTCAACCTCGAGCATATCGCGCAGGCGGTATGGTCGAGCGACGACGCCGACGGCAACACCGTCGCTTACCCCGACACCTGCGTCGGCACCGACAGCCACACGACGATGATCAACGGACTCGGCGTGCTCGGCTGGGGCGTCGGCGGGATCGAGGCCGAGGCCGCGATGCTCGGCCAGCCGGTCAGCATGCTGATCCCCGAAGTCGTCGGCTTCAAATTCACCGGGACGCTGAAGGAAGGCGTCACCGCGACCGACCTTGTGCTCACCGCGACGCAGATGCTGCGCGCCAAGGGCGTCGTTGGCCGCTTCGTCGAATATTTCGGCCCAGGCCTCGCCTCGCTGAGCCTCGCCGACCGCGCGACGCTCGCCAATATGGCGCCCGAATATGGCGCGACCTGCGGCTTCTTCGGCGTCGATGACAAGACGCTCGATTACATGCGCCTGACCGGCCGCAGCGAAGAGAATATCGCGCTGGTCGAAGCCTATGCGAAGGCGCAGGGGCTGTGGATCGTCGACGGCGCCGCCGACCCCGTGTTCACCGACACCCTCGAACTCGACCTGTCGACCGTCGTCCCGTCGCTCGCCGGACCGAAGCGGCCGCAGGACCGCGTCTCGCTCCCCGACGTCGACGATGTGTTCAACGCCGACATGGCGAAGGTCTATAACAAGACGCAGGCGCGCGTGCCGGTCGAGGGCAAGGATTTCGACATCGGCGACGGCGACGTCACCATCGCCGCGATCACGAGCTGCACCAACACCTCGAACCCCGGGGTGCTCGTCGCCGCAGGGCTCGTCGCGAAAAAGGCCGACGCGTTCGGGCTGAAGCCCAAGCCTTGGGTCAAGACCTCGCTCGCCCCGGGGTCGCAGGTCGTCACCGACTATCTCGTCAAGGCGGGGCTGCAGCAGCATCTCGACAACATCGGCTTCAATCTCGTCGGCTATGGCTGCACGACCTGCATCGGCAACTCGGGTCCGCTGGCCGAACCGATTTCGAAGGCGATCAACGAAAATGGCCTCGTCGCCGCGGCCGTCATCTCGGGCAACCGCAACTTCGAAGGCCGCGTGTCGCCCGACGTGCGCGCCAACTTCCTCGCCTCGCCGCCGCTCGTCGTCGCCTATGCGCTGAAGGGCACGGTGATCGAGGATTTCACCACCACGCCGATCGGACAGGCCGAGGACGGTCAGGACGTCTTCCTCAAGGATATCTGGCCGACCAACCAGGAGGTTGCCGACGTGATGGCCGGGGCGCTCGACCGCGGCATGTTCGAGGCGCGCTACGCCAATGTCTACAAGGGCGACGAGCACTGGCAGAAGATCGAGGTCGAAGGCTCGGACACCTACCAGTGGCGCGCCGGGTCGACCTATGTCGCGAACCCGCCCTACTTCGAAGGCATGACGATGACCCCGGCGCCGGTCAGCGACATCGTCGATGCAAAGCCACTCGCGATCCTCGGCGACAGCATCACGACCGACCACATCAGCCCCGCCGGCAGCATCAAGGCGGACTCGCCGGCCGGAAAATGGCTTATGGAACATCAGGTTAGCAAGGCCGACTTCAACAGCTACGGCGCCCGCCGCGGCCACCACGACGTCATGATGCGCGGCACCTTCGCCAACATCCGCATCAAGAACGAGATGGTCCCCGGCATCGAAGGCGGCATGTCGCGCTATGGCGAAGAGGTCATGCCGATCTATGACGCCGCGATGCGCCACAAGGCCGACGGCACCCCGCTCGTCGTCATCGCGGGTAAGGAATATGGCACTGGATCGTCGCGCGACTGGGCGGCGAAGGGCACCAATTTGCTTGGCGTCCGCGCGGTGATCGTCGAGAGCTTCGAGCGTATCCACCGCTCGAACCTCGTCGGCATGGGTGTGCTGCCGCTGCAGTTCCTCGAAGGCGACACGCGCGAGACGCTGGGTCTGACTGGCGACGACACGTTCACCATCACCGGGGTCGCGGATCTGAAGCCGCGCCAGACCGTCACGGTAAACGTCACCCGCGCCGACGGCTCGACCTTCAGCTTCGACACGCTCTGCCGCATCGATACGGCGAACGAGGTCGAATATTATATGAACGGCGGCATCCTGCACTACGTGCTGCGCAAGCTCGCGGCGTAACGGATAAGGGTCGGCGGCGATGATCGGCAAATTGCTCTTCCTCGCCGCCGGCCTGCTGATCGGGCTTTTCCTCGCGCGCTTCATGCGCGGCGGCGGGCGCCGCGACCTCACCGCACCGCCGCCGGCGCGCCCGCCGATGCCGCGCATCGGCGAAGCGCGGATCGTCGATGCGCAGATCGACGACGACGAAATCCGCGAATTGATCCGTCAGAACCGCAAGATCGAGGCGATCAAGCGGCTCCGCGACCAGACCGGCCTCGGTCTCAAGGAAGCGAAAGACGCGGTCGAGGCGATCGAAACCCGGATGCCGCGCTAGGCGCTCACCCGAAAAGGACAGGTTATGGACGCGCTGGGACTGGCGATCGAAGTCATCGGCTGGTCGGCCGCGGTGGTGATCCTCGTTGCCTATGTGCTGCTGTCGCTCGGCAAGCTCGAGGCGCGGAGCTATCTCTATCAATGGATGAACGTCATCGGCGCCGCCGGTTTCATTCTCAACTCGGGCTATAACGGCGCGATCCCGTCGGCAGTGCTCAACGTCATCTGGGCCGGGATCGGCCTCGTGACGATCGGCATCGTCTGGCGCGCACGCCGCACGCCGCTGGCGCACTAAGGCTTCGCCGCCTCCCGGTTCCACGCCGCCACCTTGGCGCGGGTGTCGGCGAGCATCCTGTCCAGCGCCGCGCGGTCGTGCACCTGCCCCCGCATCACGACGGTATCGATCGCCCGCGTCGCCGCGATGTCCTGCAGCGGGTTCTGGTCGAGCAAGACCAGATCGGCCGCCATGCCGGGCTTGATCGCGCCATAGCGGTCGAGCCAGCCGAACCACGCGGGTCCGGCGCGCGTCGCCGACGCGAGCGCCTGCGCCGGGGTCAGGCCTCTTTTCGTGAACAGCTCGATCTCGTCGTGCAGCCCGAAGCCCGGATAGTTGAAGCTGTTGAGGAAGCCCGCGTCGGTTCCCGCGATGATCGGCACCCCGGCCTCGGCGAGCATCGGCAGGATCGTACCGACCGCGTCGCTATGCGCGTGGCGCGCCGCGATCGCCGCCGCGTCCGCCCTTGCGGCGCGCTCGATCCGCCAGTCATAGGTCTTGCGCAGCTTCGGGCCGATATAGGCCAACCCGGCATCCTTGCTGTGATCGTCACGGTCGAGATAATCGAGAATGCGGCTGCCGTTGAGCGTCGGGGTGACATACACGCCTTTCGCAGAAAAATCGCGATAGGCGGCCATCGCGACATCGCGGTCGAACCCCGCACCGAGCCGCCGGTTCGCCTCGGCCCGATCGATCCGCCCTGCCGCAAAGTCGGCGGCGATCGCGGCCTCGTCCTTCGCTCCCGCATTATAGGCATAGTCGAGATGCTCGATCGAACTGATCCCCGCATCGACCGCCTGCTCGACCGTCAGCGCCATCGGGATATGCCCCGAGGTGCGGAGCCCCACCGCCTTCGCCTGCCGCAGCGCATAGAGGAACAGCTCGGGTTTCAGCGTATTGTCGGTAATCTTGACGAAATCGACCTTGTCGCGATTCTTCAGGCGATCGAGCGCCGCATCGACATCGGCCTCGCTGCCGACCTCGATCGTCCCCTTCCATACCGGCGCGATCCCCTCGATCTTCGCGCCCGAGGTCAGCAGGCGCGGGCCGAACAGGCTGCCGCTCGCGATCTCGCTGCGCCATGCGAGCACCTGATCGGCAAGGTCGCCCGAACAGTCGCGGATCGTCGTGATCCCGTTCGCGACGTAGAGCGGCATCAGCGCCCGGTTCTCCTCGATCAGGTCGGGTCCGCCGCCGAAATGGACGTGCATGTCCCACAGCCCGGGAATGAGATAGCGCCCCTCGCCCTCGATCATCCGTGCCGCACGCCAGTCCTTCGCGACCCCGGCATCGTCGCCGACCGCGACAATGTCGGCGCCCCGCAGCACGACCGCCTGTTCGGCAATTGTCTTCGCGCCCTCGACATCGACGACGGTGACATGGCGAATGATGACATCGCCCTCCTTCGGCCGCGCGAGCGCAGGCGGAGCAAGAACGAGCAGCGCGGAAGCAAGGGTAGCAAGCAGGCGTTTCATCAAGGGACCTTTCGGATCGGGTCTGACCCATAACGCACCGGGCCACGACTGCCCAGCAGCGCGGCAAAAACAACGCAGCCTGCTCCCGGCCCGCACATGCCGCACGCTCATCATCGCCATGAGCCATCGGTCTTTGCGGCCCGACCGGCCGCCAATTAGGCTCCCCTCCCGCCGGCGACCGGCAGGATCAGCGAAGGAAGGACACAGCGCCGATGGACGCCGCCCGCATGGAGATCGAGGCACTCGAGGCCGCCCGCGCCCGGGCGATTGCAGCAGGCGATCTCGATCGGCTCGCCGCGATGGTGACCGGCGACTATCACCATGTCGACGCCGACGGACAGATACGCGACAAGGCAGGCTATCTTGCCGCGATCCGCTCCGCCGCCGGCCGCTATCTCGACTATCGCCTGCGCGACAACCGGATCGAAGTCTCGGGGACCATCGCCTGGGTCCACGGCAGTTTCGACAACAAGTTCGAAGCAGCGGACGGCTCCCTCAGATGCAAGGTGGCCCGGCACCTGCGCCTCTATCGGTTCGAAAATGGCAATTGGCGCAATTTCTATCATCAGGGCACTTTGATCGCGGCGGCCGAATGATCCCGCTGCGAAGCCCGAAAATTGACGCGCGCCGTGCAGCCGCTATCAGATTTGCGGATCGGGGTGCGAGGAACCCGGCCCGCCGGCGGCCGGATCTGTGAAGGTGTGCGCGATGGAACTCAGGCAGCTGCGCTATTTCAAGGCGGTCGCCGACGCGTCCAGTTTCGTCCGCGGCGCCTATTATCTGAATGTCGCGCAGCCTGCCCTCAGCCGGTCGATTGCCAAGCTGGAGGATGATGTCGGACAGGCGCTGTTCGTTCGCCACAACAAGGGGGTCTCGCTGACCGACGCCGGCGAGCGCTTCTACGAACGCGCCGCCGCCATCCTCGAATCGGTCCGCCAGCTCGGCGACGAAATGGCGACCGAGGGCGGCGACTTCTCCGGCATTGCCACCCTCGGCGCGCCGCAATCGATCCACAACAAGCTGTTGCTCCCGGTGATGACCAGCTTCCTCGCGCGCTACCCCGAGTGCCGCGTCGACCTGGTACAGGGATCGAGCTCCTATCTGCGCGACAAGGTCGCCGACGGCGATATCGATGTGGCGCTGGTTTCGAACATGCCCGAGGCCAGCGGCGTCCTGATGACCCCGCTCGTCGACGAAAGCTTCTGCCTGATCTGCCCGAAGGAACGGCTGGGCGATTTCGGGGCGAGCGTGGACGTTCCGGACCTCGTCGGCCTGCCGCTGATCCTCGTCGGCTATCCGAACAGCATTGTCGACAAATTTCAGGAAACGCATCCCGAACACGCCGCCAAGCTCATCGTCCGCAGCAAGGTGAACAGTTCCGCGCTCATGAGCGATCTTGTCGAACGCGGCGCAGGTTTCGGCATCGCGCCGAGTTGCGTGATGGCGCCGCAAGGCAATTCCTCCGTCGGCTTCGTCCCGATCGAGGGCCTGCGCACGTCATGGGCGATTGCCACCCACTGGAACCGGCAGGGATTCAAGGCGATTTGCGAGATACAGGACATGCTCGTCGCCTTGTGCGACGACCTTCTGGAACGCGGCGAATGGCCGACCGCCGAAAGCAGGAGGGCCACCGCTGCCTAGCCGGACAGACCTCATGCCCCCGAGGCATATGTTCGATGAAAACTCAGTCTTGGACAGGCAGCGCCCGCGGTTCCTATGCATGACAATAAGGTGTCACGGCAGGCTTTGCTGTGATGACGCTGGGAGATCGGGCCATGGAACAGGCCATTACTGAAACAGTCGCGCTGCGCTTCGACGAAAACGGGCGCGGCGAACCGCTTATCCTGCTGCATGGCAGCAACGCCGATCGCCGCCAATATGCGAATTTCATGCCGCTGCTCGGCGACGGCATTCACGCCATCGCGACCGATCAGCGCGATTCGCCCGACAGCCCCTGCCCACCCGAGCCTTACAGCATGGCGGACCATGCACACGACCTCGCGCATTTTCTCGACGAGCGCGGGATCGATCGGGCGCATGTCTTCGGCGCTTCCTATGGCGGAGCGGTCGCAATGACCTTCGCGATCCTCTATCCCGACCGCGTCAAAAGCCTGATATTGGGGGTGACCGGTTCGGAGCGCTCGCGCTTTCACGCCCCCGATCTCAGCGCGCTTCGCAACGACGATCCCGATGCCGTCCGCCGTTTCATGATGGAAGCGGTGATCAGCCCCGAGGCGATCGACAACGAGCCCGACCTCGTCGCCGAAATCAACGACGTCCTGCTGATCCGCGAGCCTGCAGCCTTTGCCCGGCGCGCAGCCGCCATCGAAGCGCATGATATGACCGCGCGCCTCGGCGAAATAACGGCGCCGACCCTCGTCCTTGCTGGCGAGCATGATCCGATCGCGCATGCCGCAGAAGCTCGCGACATGGCTGCCGCCATTCCCGGCGCGCGTTTCGAGATGCTGACAGGAAGCCGCCACGGCATCACGCTGCAGTATCGCGAGCGCACGGCGAAGATGATTCGCGACTTTGTCCTCATCAACAGCCAGGAGGCGGAAGCATGAGCCGCGCACGCAAAGCTCTGGTCAGCGGCGCCAGCATCGCAGGTCCGACCGTCGCCTACTGGCTCGACCGCCATGGCTTCGATGTAACCGTCGTCGAACGCGCCGACGCACTCCGCAGCGGCGGCTATGCCATTGACATTCGCGGTACCGCGATCGATGCCGTCGAACGGATGGGCATGCTGCCCGAGCTTCGCGAAGCGCATATCCGCACCCGCCACTGGCGTTTTCGCGGTCCGCGGGGCGTCATCGCGAGCATCCCCATGGAGGATATTACCGGCGGCGTGGCCGGCCGCGACGTCGAGATTCCTCGCGGCGCGCTCGCCGAGATTCTCTATGCGCGAACCCGCGACAACATACCCTATCGGTTCAACGACTGCATCGTCGCGATGAAGGAGGACCGGGACGGTATCGACGTCACCTTCCGCAGCGGCCTCGAGGAACGCTATGACGTCGTCATCGCCGCCGACGGTCTGCATTCGACGACGCGCGAGCAGGCCTTCGGCCCCGAAAGCCAGTTCAGCAGCTATCTCGGCTGCTGCTTCATCGGCTTCACCGCGCCGAACAGCTTCGGCTTCAACCACGAACTCAATATCTACAATGTCCCGGGGCTTGCCGCGGGCGCTTATGAAACCGGCGCGGAACGGATGAATTGCCTTTTCGCCTATCGCCGGCCCGAACCCGCCTCGTCCGAATATGCCGACCTCGACGGCGTTCGCCGCGATATTCGCGCGCGCTATGCCGGACAGGGCTGGATCATTCCCCAGCTCCTCGACGCCATGGATGCCGCCGACGATCTCTATTTCGATTCGATGATGCAGATCCATATGCCGAAATGGTCGAGCGGCCGGGTCGCCGTCGTCGGCGATGCGGCGTACGGGCCGTCCTTCTTTTCAGGACAGGGCACGAGCACCGCGATCGCCGGCGCCTATGTCCTCGCGGGCGAACTCGCCGCGCATGACAGTCATCAGGCAGCCTTCGACGCCTACGACCGCGAAGCGAGAAAATTCATCGAGGACAATCAGGCAACGGCCTATGGCGGCAGCGACCTGATGGTGCCGCCGACCCGGCTGAAGCTCTGGAAACGCAACCGCATGATGAATCTGGCGCCGATCCTCACCCGCCTCGGGATGATGCGGCAGGAAGAGCGCGATATCAACAGCTCGCTGAAATTGAAGGATTATACGCCGGTGACCAAGGCGCAGGCGGCAGCCTGACGGCGCGGCCCCAAGGCCGCCCCGCAAGGAAGCACGGAACGAAAGTCATTCGCCGCGAGGTGACTCGCGGCACGGGAAACCATTGCCCGCGTCAGACGGGCGGGAACGACGACAACGAGATAAAGGGGATGGAGTTATGCACGTTAGAATGATGATCCTGACCGGCTCGGCTCTCGCGGCCTTCATCGCGCCACTGATGGCGGCGCCATCGGCCCATGCGCAGGAAGCGACGGAGCAAGCCGAAGAGCAGAGCTATCCGAACGAGATCATCGTCATGGCGCGCAAGCGCGCCGAGCGCCTGATCGACATTCCGGAAACCATCGCGGCGATCAGCGCCGATACGATCAAGGATGCCGGCATCGTCTCGCTCGAGGACGTCGGCCGCCAGACGCCGAATATCATCCTCAACCGGCGCCAGGATAATGAACCCAACGTCGTCATTCGCGGCGTCGGCGGCTTTGGCAACACTCAGGGCGTCGGCTTCTATGTCGACGACGTCCAGAATTTCACCGACCAGTCGGCCTCGATCGAAGATGTAGAGCGGATCGAGATCCTCAAAGGCCCGCAGGGCACGCTCTACGGCGGCAGCAATATCGGCGGCGCGATCAAATATGTGCTGAAGCGCCCCGACGACAAGTTCGGCGGCGAAGCCCGCGTCGAATATGGCAGCTTCGATACGGTCAACGCGTTCGGCGCGGTCAATCTGCCCGTGGGCGAGAATTTTTCGGCCCGCATATCGGGTTATTACAACCATACCCGCGGTTTCGTCGCCAACACCTTCCTCGGTGGATATGCCGACCGCAGCACCGAATGGGGCACCCGTATCGCGATCGGCTGGCAACCGACCGACAATCTCGATATCCAGCTCAGCTATCGCCACAACGAGCTCGCCAACGGCGGCAACGTCTATACGACCGCGACCGAAAGGCCCGACGGCAGCGCCATCTATCGCCGCACGATCGAACTCAACACCGATGTCGAGAACCGGAAGAGCGTTGACGGCATCATCTTCAGCCTTGCCTATGACATGGGGTCGGTCGCATTCACCAATGTGACGTCCTATACTCGCCGCAAGGTCAACTTCGCCTGGGATCTCGACTATAGCGCGGCCGATGCGGTCGTCGCCTTCAATGGCGACCGCAACACGGCGAAGGTCTTCACGCAGGAACTCCGCCTCGCGTCGACCGGAACGAGCGACTTCGACTGGCTCGTCGGCGCCTATTATTCGTCGGTCGCCGACCGCGGCATCACCAACAACGCCGACCTGTACCTCGGCCCCGATGCCGGCGGGCCGGTCTTCATTCCCGACTTCAACAATGGCGACTCGCTCGAGAAGCAATATGCGCTTTTCGGGACCGCCAACTACCGGATGGGCGCTTTCCGGATCGGCGCCGGTCTCCGCGTCGGCCGCGTCGAATTCAAGGGCACCGACCGCAATATCCCGATCACTGTGCCGGTCAACGAGACGGTGGTGCTGCCGAAGATCACCCTCTCCTACGACGTCGCGCCCGATGTCATGCTTTATGCCAACTATGCGCTCGGCACCGAACCCGGCCGCGTCAATCTGATCAGCGGCACCGCCGGCGCCTACCGGTCGGAAAAGGCTTCGGCCTTCGAGGCGGGCATCAAGGGCACGGCGCTCGACCGCACGCTGACCTTCGAACTCGCGGGCTATTATATCGACTACAAGCGCCGCCAGTTCGAAACGCAGATCGTCCGGCCAAACGGTGTGATTACAGAGGAAGTCGCCAATATCGGGCGTTCGGTCAGCTATGGTCTGGAAGGCGGCCTGACCTATCGCCCGGTCGACGGTCTCACCCTCTCGGGATCGGCGGGCTATCTGAACTCGAAGTGGAAGGACAAGAGCGCCCTCTACTATTTCCAGCCGGTCGACGGCCTGACCGTTCCCAACGCCCCCGAATTTACCGCGAACGCGAGCATCGACTACAAGATCCCGGTCGGCAGCGACATCGAGATCGGGCTGCGTGCCGATTATAACCATGTCAGCAAATTCTTCTGGAACATCAGGAACACCGCGAACCAGCCCGCCTATGATCTCGTTAACCTGCGGGCGTCGATCGGCGACCCCGAAGGGCGCTGGGAGTTCGCGGTCCGCGCCGAAAATGTGTTCAACCAGAAATATTTCAACGAGCTGACGGCGGACGTGTTCACGGTCGGCGAAGCGCTCGCGGTTCCGGGTGCTCCCGCCCGCGTCATGGCGTCGCTTTCCTTCAAGATGTGAAGCCGCGCGGCCGGGCGTCATGCCCGGCCACACTCCGTCCGCCAAACAAAGCGGGCGGCAGATACAGACCAGCAGCACTCCGACAGCCGATATGTTTCAAGGAATCCCTCCCCATGACCGAATTCACCACGCGTCCCGAACTCAGCGGCACCTTCGGCGCCGTCGCGTCGACGCACTGGATCGCGAGCGCGGTCGGAATGCGGTTGCTGGAGGCCGGCGGCAATGCGTTCGACGCCGCGGTGGCGGCGGGATTCACGCTGCAGATCGTCGAGCCGCACCTCAACGGGCCGGGCGGCGATGCACCCATCCTCGCGGCGCGTGCAGACGATGCGCAGCCGACGGTCATTTGCGGGCAGGGTCCTGCGCCGTCGACGGCAACCATCGCCGCTTTCGACGAGCGCGGCCTCGAAATGATCCCGGGGACCGGCCTGCTCGCCGCCTGCGTGCCGGGCGCATTCGGCGCATGGATGACGCTGCTTCGCGATTTCGGGACGCGGTCGCTGCGCGACGTCATCGAGCCCGCGATCTATTATGCACGCGCCGGCCATCCTTTGCTCGGCAATGCGGCCGATGCGATCGCTTCGGTCGCCACGCTGTTTGCCGACGAGTGGACCAGCTCGGCGGAGCTCTACCTGACCACTGGCGGCATACCCGCAGCGGGCTCGCTTTTCCGCAACCCCGCGCTCGCCGATTTCTACGAGACGCTCCTCGCGCACGCTGAAGCCGTCTCGGGGAACCGTGAGGCGCAGATCGAGGCCGCGCTCGCCTATTGGTACGACGGCCCCGTCGCCGAAACGATCGACCGTTTCATGCGCACCACCGAGGCCATGGACACCAGCGGCCGGCGCCACCACGGCCTGCTCTGCGGCGCCGACATGAACGGCTGGCGGCCACCGGTCGAGCGGCCGATCAGCATCGACCACGGCGATTACCGGCTGTTCAAATGCGGCGCATGGAGCCAGGGCCCGGCCTTGCTGCAGGCCATCCAGATCCTGAAGGGCACCGATATCGGCGCGATGCCGCCCGAATCCGCCGACTATGTCCATCTCGTCTGCGAAACGCTGAAGCTCGTCATGGCCGATCGCGACGCCTGGTACGGTGACGCGATTCCGGACGGCGTGCTCGATGACCTGCTCAGCGACACCTATGCCGCGGAAAGGCGGGCGCTGATCGGCGGCGCGGCGAGCCACGAATTGCGCCCCGGATCGCCGCTCGGCTTGGCGCCGCGCATTCCGTCACGCCGGCAGAAGACGGCGAGCGCCGGCGTGGCCGGCGGCGGCGAACCCACGATGGCGCGGCCGCTCGAAGTCAACGCGCTGCAACGCGGCGACACCTGTCATGTCGATGTCGTCGACAAATGGGGCAATATGGTCTCGGCGACGCCCTCGGGCGGCTGGCTCCAGTCGAGCCCGGCGGTTCCCGGTCTCGGCTTCGCGCTCGGCACGCGCATGCAGATGTTCTGGCTCGACGAGGGCTTGCCCGGGTCGCTCGCGCCGTCGACCCGGCCGCGCACGACGCTGACGCCTTCGCTCGCCTACCGCGACGGCAAGCCCTATCTCGCCTTCGGCACCCCCGGCGGCGACCAGCAGGAGCAATGGTCGCTGCTCCTCTGGCTTGCGCATGCGGTCCACGGCCGCCCCTTGCAGGCCGCGATCGAAACCCCGGCCTTCCACACCAATCACATGCTCGCGAGCTTCTGGCCGCGCGAGGCCCAACTCGGCTCGCTAGTCCTCGAGAGCCGCTTCCCCGCGGCGACAATTGCCGGACTGAAAGCGCGCGGCCACGAAGTCACGCTGGGCGGTCCATGGTCCGAAGGGCGCCTGTCGGCCTGCGCCCTCGACCGGCAGCCCGGCGGATCGCTACTTCGCGCCGCCGCGAACCCGCGCGGCATGCAGGGCTATGCCATCGCTCGCTGATCGTTCGATCGCGCCGCCGGTCTGTCAGGACAGCGCAGGTACCAGGAACTGGGCGATAAGCCTTGCCGCCGCGATATCGTCGTCGGAAAAGCTGCCTTCGGCATCGAGAATGTTGAACGTGCCAAGGCATCGTCCGCCATACAGCACCGGGGTGTTGATTACGGCGCCGAGCCCCATGCCGGCGAGCGTCGCATGATCGTCGAACGCCCAGCGCAGCGCCGCGGCGTCGCGGCCGACATATTGCTCGCCCCGGATCAGGACCAGCTCGCCCCACGGCACCCCGCGCTTCGATTTGCGCCCGCCGACCGGATATTCGGCGCCGGCGCTCGTAAACAGGCGTTCGAGCGCAATCTCCTCGGGATGAAATCGCATGACGGTGCAGAGGCGGTGGCCAATGATCTGCCGTGCGCAATCGGAAGCCGCCCCGAACAGTGCCGACGGCGTATGCGGGCCGCGCGAAACAGCAGCCAGCGCCGCGAGCGAAGCGAATAAAGCCTGACTGTTCACCCCATCGTCTCCGTGTCAGTGCGCGGCCGGATCACCCGTTCGCGGGCACCGCGGCCGCGACCGGCGCCTCTGCCTGCGCCCGCCGGACATAGCGCCGCGCAAGGGCTGAGCAAGCGACGAGCTGTAACGGATGATAGAGCATCAACGGCAACAGGATCGCGCCGAGCGCCGGATTGGCTCCGAAGATGATCTTCGCGATCGGCGCGCCGTTGGCGAGGCTCTTCTGCGAGCCACAGAACACCGCCGTGATCTCGTCTTCGCGCGAGAAGCCCAACGCGCGGGCGGTCAGCGTTGTCGCTGCAATCACGGCCAAGAGCATCACGATCACCAGCGCCGCGACGATGATCATCGTCGTCACCGGATAGCGCGACCAGATTCCCTGCGCGGTCGAATTGCAGAAGGCGGCATAGACGATCAGCAGAATGACCCCGCGATCGAGCTTGGTCACGACCGGCTTGTGCTTCGAGACGAAACCGACGAGCCAGCGGCGGAGCAACTGGCCGACCGCAAAGGGCAGCAACAGCTTGGTCGCAATGTCGATCACCGTATCGGCGAGCGGCAGTTGATGCGCGGTGCCGGTGGTCTGGAGCAGCGCGATCAGCGCCGGCGTGATGAGCATACCGGCAAGGCTCGACAGCGTGACGTTGAATATCGCCGCGGGAATATTGCCCTGCGCCATCGATACCGTCGCGACCGACGACGAAATGGTGGTCGAGAGCGCGCAGAGGTAGAAGAAGCCCAGCCGCATCTCGGGCGCGATGAAGCCCGCCGTGCCGACATAGACCAGCGCGCCGAGAAGCGGGAACAGCCCGAAGGTGCAGAGCTGGACGACGATATGCAGCTTCCACGCCTGCGCACCCGCCTTCAATGCCTGCGGCGACAGGTTGACGCCGTGGAGGAAGAAGACGAGCGCGATGCCCGCCTCGGTGATCGGTCCCAGCGGAATGGGGCCGCCCGAAGCACCGATCCCCGGCGCGACAAGGGCCAACGCGACGGCCGCGACGAGAGCCAGGACGAAGCCGTCGGGAAGAAAGCGCCGGAGGCCGGCATCGGAGGTCTGAGAGCTTGCCATGGCCGGCCGTTAGCACCCCGCCCGGCCCCGGGGCCAAGACTGTCTTTTCATCGCCCGGATACCCGGGGTGAATAGCGATCCGCCCGCGTCACACCTTGTCGCGAAAGCGCGGCAGCAGCGTGAAGAGGATCATCGTCACGATCAGCAGCGCCGCACCGGCCCACAGCCCGATCATATAATTGCCGAACCGGTCATAGAGAAAGCCGAGGATCAGCGGGCTGATCCCCGTGCCCGCGATGAAGGCAGCATAGAGCCAGCCGAAAGCGCGGGTATAACCCTCGCGGCCGAAATAGCGCGAGACGAGATAGGCCATCAGGTCGGCCTCGGCACCCAGCGAAAAGCCGATCGTGACCGCCGCGACCGCCGCATAGGTCGCGCCCCAAACCGCCAGCAATGCAAAGCCGGTGACGGCGGCGCACGAGATCAGGATCAGCACGTGCGGCGCGAAGAAGCGGTCGGCCGCAGCCCCGCCGGCAACGCGCCCGACCATGCCCGACAATCCGATCAATCCCGCCATCGCCGCTGCGTCGGCGCCGCTGAGCCCCGCATCGGTCAACATCGGCACGAAATGGACGAGCAGCCCGCCGATCGAGAGCGCGAAAAAGCCGAAAGCGCAGAACAGGATAACGAAGATCCGGCGAAGCTGCGGCGCCGGGTAAAGCGGCCCGGTCACCGGCGCGCCCTCGAGCGTAAGCGGAACCGCGGGTGCATTGTCGCGCAGCAGGAGCAGGAACGGCAGCATCGCCGCGATCAACGCCGCGAGCATCAGATAACCGCCGCTCCACCCGCCCCGGTCGATCGCCGCCGATACCAACGGCGGCCCTATGGTAGCGGCGAGGCTCGGACCGAGCAGCGTGATGCCGAGCGCGAGGCCGCGCGCGCGTGCGAAATGATTGGTGATGACGCGGGTATAGGCGATCGGCGCCGCCGCCGCGCCGACCGCAGCGATCAATATGTGGCCGGCGTAAAGGAGTGCGAGCCCCGAAAGAAAGAAAGCGAGAGCGACATAGAGCGACGAGGCGCCGACGATCGAGAATGCAACCGTACGCCGGACGCCGAAACGGTCGATGACCCGCCCGACCACCGGCGAGGCCGCCGCCAGCGCCAGCGTGAAGAGGAGCACTGCCAGCGACAGCTCGGCCCTGCCCCAGCCGAAATCCTTCTCCAGATGCGGAATGAAGACGCCCGCCGTATAGATCGGCAAGGCCGATACGCCGAGGCAGCAGCCGAGCATACCCGCCAGCAACAACGTCCACCCCGTCCGGAACTCGCCGGTCGCTCCGCGCTCGATCGCCATCGTCACACCATGTCTCCCGTCCCTTGCCGCCGCCGACCGCTTGCCCCGGCCATCATCCCAGGGCGCGACCATGTCCGCGATCCGCAGGCATAGAAAGCGCGGCGGACATATGTCCAAGACCCTTGAGGAATGCGGCCCATGACTATGTTCTATATGACCGGAACCTGCCGATGCGATATGCCCCTTCCCGAACAGGCGTCCCCGCGCCGACCGCGCCCGGCGTCCTCGAACGGGCGGCCGGGAGCCCCGGCATCGCGGTGATCGACGAAGATATCGCCGTCAATCAGGACGGTCAGGAAAGGAGCCGCACATGCACCTGAAAGGCCTCGATCATGTTACGATCAACACCGCCGACCTTGATGCAACCCTCGCCTATTATTCGCGCTTCCTCGGCATGGAGTCCGGCTGGCGGCCGGTGATGCCGGTACCCGGCATCTGGCTCTACGCGCCCGGTGGCGATTATCCGATCCTGCATGTCATCAGCGTCAGCGCGACGACCACGCCCGACGAGCGCCGCGCCGTCGATCACCTTGCCTTCCGCTGCGAGGGGCTTGCCGATCATCTCGCCAAGATGGACGCGGCCGGCGAAAGCTACGAAGCACGTCCGGTCCCCGAAACCAACCTCGTGCAGGTTCACCAGAATGACCCGAACGGCATCCGCGTCGAGCTGACGTTCGAGGACGAACCGCTTCCCGATCATATCGTCTGGACCGATTTCCAGGCGGCTTCGGACGAGTGACCGCTACACCGGCACTTTCCCGCCCGCAGATCGAGGGCAGGCGCCACATCGTCTCGTGCGGCAATTTCCTCGCGGCGCGGGTCGCCGACGCCATTCTCGCCGCCGGCGGTAACGCGGTCGATGCCGGGGTCGCCGCGGGCATCGCGCTCGGCGTCGTCGAAAGCGAGATGGTCGGCTTCGCCGGTGTCGCGCCGATCATGGTCCGGATGGCCGCCACCGGCGATGTGATCACGATCGCGGGCCTCGGCTGGTGGCCGAAGCTCGCGACGGAGGGCATGTATGCCGATACCGGCGCGATTCCCGACGGGCTCGGGCGGACCGTCGTCCCTGCGGCGCCCGACGCCTGGCTGACGGCGCTCGAAAATTACGGCACCATGTCCTTCGCCGAAGTCGCGGCGGGGGCCGAGGATCTCGCGACCAATGGCTTTGCCATGTACCCCTTCATGTCCGAAATCATCGGCATGTTCGCTGCCGACCATGCGCGGTGGGAGAGCAATGCCGCAATCTATCTCCCGGGCGGAAGGCCGCCCGAGCCCGGTAGCCTCTTCGTCCAGTCGGACCTCGGCGCGACGATCCGCTATCTCATCGATCAGGAAAAGGCGCATGCGAAAGGCGATCGGCGGCGCGGCCTGCAAGCGGTCCGCGATGCCTTTTATCAGGGCGACATCGCGCGCACGATCGTCGCCTATCATGAAGCGAACGGCGGACTGCTGCGCATGGACGATCTGGCGGGGTACAGCTCGGAGATCGAACGCGCGATAAGCCGCAAGTTCGGCGACGCCGACGTCCACACCTGCGCGCCATGGTGTCAGGGCCCGGCACTGCTCCAGATGCTGGCGATGGTCGACCGGCACGCCGTTGCGGCGATGGGCCACAACAGCGCCGATTATGTCCACCATCTCGCCGAAATCATCAAATTGGCCTTCGCCGACCGCCACGCCTTTTTCGGCGACCCGCGTTTCGTCGACGTGCCGGTCGAGCGCCTGATATCGGATGCCTATGCGACCGAAAGGCGGCAGATGATCGATCGCGCAAGGGCGGCGCCCGAAATGCCCGCCCCCGGCCCGGCGCTAGGCCCCGCGTCGGAGCGGCCTGTCCTCGCACCAAGCGCTGCGGCGGGACGCTCGCTCGACACCTCTTACGTTGCGGTGGTCGACCAATGGGGCAACGCCTTTTCGGCAACGCCGAGCGACATATCGAACGACACGCCGGTGATCCCGGGCCTCGGCATCGCGGTGTCGTCGCGCGGCAGCCAGAGCTGGGCGTCGGCCTCGCATCCCTGCTCGATCGCCCCCGGCAAGCGCCCGCGGCTGACCCCCAGCCCGGCTCTCGTCTCCTATGCCGACGGCTCGGTGATGGCGTTCGGCACCCCCGGCGGCGATGTCCAGTTGCAATCGCTGCTGCAGGTTTTCCTTGCGATCGAACTCTTCGGAATGGAGCCGCAGGCGGCTGTCGAGGCACCGCGCTTCGCAAGCTACAGCTTCCCCGACTCGTTCGAACCGCACAATTATCTGCCGGGCCGGCTGGCGATCGAAAAGCGGCTGGCGAATCGGGTCGGCGACAATCTTGCGGCGCGCGGTCACGACATCCAGACATGGCCCGATTATCCGTGGCGGGCAGGCGCGGTCTGCATCGCGCGGCGCGACGGCAACAGCGGCCGGCTCACCGCAGCCGCCGACCCGCGCCGCCCTGCCTATGCGATCGGCTGGTAGGGGTCTCCGTAACGCGAAAAGGAGAGCAAATGACAGGCGAGTTCGACAGCGCACATGGCCGCGCCACGCGCGCCCGGATCATGGGCGACGAGTTGGTGGACGCGGTCTATTCCGCGGCCGACGATATGCAGCAGGACGTGCAGGACTATGTCAGCGCCCTATGCTGGGGAGAGATATTCAACCGCGACGGCCTGTCGCAACAGGTGCGGATTCTCATCAACATCGCCGCGCTGGCGTCGATCGGCGAACGCGACACGATGAAGCATCACGTCCGCGCCGCTCTCCGCCTCGGCTGTTCGCGCGTCGAGATTCGCGAAGCCATCATCCAGGCCGGCAGCATGACCGGCATCGGCCGCGCCGCCCTCGCCTGCCGCGCCGCGAGCGAAGCGCTCGGCGAAGAGTAACCCGGCCCGCAGACAGCGCCTTCCGTCGACAACGGACCGCGCTCGATGCAGCCGGAGAAAGTCGGGCACATCCCCGATCGTTACGGGGCACCCCGGCACGAATCGCGCCCCACGACGCCGCTCGAAGCTTCGTCGTCCATGGGTGGCTACGGATGTGGGGATACCCCTGGTGGCAGGGCTTGTATCGAACGCAAAAATTAGCATCTAACTTAACAATAGGTTAGGTCGTCAAGAGGGCTTAATTCCCCCACATTTTCCCCCACACATTTCTTCAGCTGGCGATAAAAATTCGAACGAACGTTTTTCATATAGCCGATCGTGTTGCAGAATTTGGTCGCGATGGATCGCCCCTTGAGAGGAGAATAAGGGTCCCCATGCCGTGGTGAGAGGAAGCGGATCAAAGCCGCAGCAACATGACGCACCGCGCGAAGCTGAACATCGGCTTAGGGCATCGCCGGACGCGGAATCTCGTAGGTCGAAATCCGCAGAACGTGGCGTGACCTGCGGTGGCAAAGCGAGTGCGGTTCGTGCAAACAAGGGTATCACGGGTGGCCGGGCGAAATGTTGCTCGCAGTCAGATCGGCCGACAAGGGCGATCCCTTAACCCGTAATGTCGGTTCGATAAGAAGGTGGGTCTGCAATCCATCGATCAAGTTGCGACTCTCGCCAGCCGACGGCAGTTTTGCTCAAGCGGATCTGGCTCGGAAAGGTGCCGTCGGCAATCTTCTCGTAGATCGTTGATCGCGAAAGCCCGGTGCGCGAAATTACAGTTGCGAGGCGAACAAGTCGGTCGGGGCGGTCGCTCATGGCTTCCTCCGGCGCTGCTTGCTAAACTCCCGATCGCTCCTAATAAAGCGTTCGATCATAGCAGGAATGAGCCGCTCGGGAGGGATCGCCTCGGGCAATCCGTTCAACTTGGCATGGACCGCGCTATAGTCTTGAAGGTCCCGCACAAGAGCGCCCGGGAGCTCAATCGTCAGTTTGACGGGCTTCTCGTCAATTATCGGGCCAAGGCGAAGCTTGCTCATCACCTACGCTCGCTGTTCTCAAAAACGAGATCGCGCGTCACGATGACGCGGAAGGCGAAGCCGGGGCGCACCGTTAGCGTCGGCGCTACGGAAAGCTCTCGCTCGATAATTCGCCGCCCCGCCTCGTTCGTGCTGTCCTGCAGGCCGGACCGAAGCGCCCGGACAAGATCGCCCTCGCCGCCCGCGGCCAATTCTGTACCGACTCCGAGTAGTGACGAAACCAAGGCGGCGCGCAGCATGCGCCCCCAATGATTGTTCACGCGATCCTCTAGTCCTGCATAGCCGGCCGCATCGGCACCCGGCTGACGATCAAGGCGAATGGACCGTCCTCCGGGTAAAATGAGCCTGTCCCAAGCGAGCAGTACCCGGCGCTGGCCCGCCGCGACCTCGCTGTCATACTCACCGATCAATCGAGCGCCCTGCGGAACCAGCAACAAGCGTCCCGTAGAACTATCGTAGACATTCTGCGTGACCTGCGCAGTGATCTGGCCGGGCAGGTCCGAGCGGATACCGGTAATCAACGCTGCCGGGATAACGGTTCCTGCCTGAATGACTGCGGCCGAGCTTGGCACAACAATGCGCTCACCGCTTTCGGTCGCACCACGCGGACCACCGGCGAAAAAAGCCTGCCGGCTCGTTTTTGCACCTTCTGGTTCATTTGCGGCCCGGGCTTGTGAAGACAGCGCCTCGGCTGCAGCCGTTCCGGAGATCGTGTCGCCGGTTCCCTCCAGGAATAGCCGACTGCCTTGGGCGGCTTCACGCTCCTGCATAGCGCGCAACCTTGCCTGTTCGCGGGCCGATTGCGCCGGGTCGGCTGGCGGCGGCCCCATCGCCGGCGCGGGCATCGGCTCGCCCGCCTTCTGCGCCGAGACGATCGGTCGGCCTAGATCGCCCGGCAGGGGCGGACCGAGTTTCGGGACGGCGCCATAATCGGCCGGCGCGCCGGTCACGGTCTCCGAGCGGTTCGGCGCCGCGACCTCGTAAAGTTCCTGCGCGGCTTTGGGATCAACTGGCCGCAGCGCCCAGAGCAAGGCGCCGCCGATTGCGATTCCTGCCGCCCCGCCCAGCACGGCGAGTGTCTTTCGCGACAAGCGCATCACGCTCGGCAGCTCGCCCTCGAGACGAAAGCCGTCGGGACTGGGGGGCGCTATCGCCGCCGCCTCCGCTTCGGGAACCGCGATACCTGCCTCCGCGGAATCGAGCTGATCCCCCGGCACGTCTTCGCGCCGGCTCACGGGCGGCCTCCCATTACCGGCGTGTCGCGCGAGATGCGAACCTTCTTCGCCGCCTTACCTGCCCCGAGCCGTAGCTCGCCGCGTTCGAACAGCCGGTCGACGATCATGAAGCGGCCATCGACTCGGTAATTCAGGAGCTCGGCCGCCCCTTTCTCGCCGACCGCAAACAGCGGCGGCATTTCGCCGGTCGCAACCGAAGGGCCGAACTCGACGAAGAGCTGCCGGCCGTCGTCGAACGCGCGCAACGGTCGCCATGCGACCTTGTCGCCGCTGATCCGATACGCGAAGTTGAGCGACGGCAGGTCGATCCCGCCGGCGACCGGCGCGGCCCGCACACGCTCGGCTTCGGCGGCGCGAAGCGCGATCAGCTCGTCCTGCGGATAGCGCCACGAAACAGCGGCCATATAGGTCGATGGCGTCGCGCGAAGCTCGATGTGATAAGTCCTGCGGCTCGTGTTGATGATCAAATTCGTGACAATGTCGGGCCGCGTTGGTTTCACGAGGATATGAACGCGCCGCGTCGCGCCCTCGCCGCTCAGCGTGTCGCCTATGATCCACCGAACCGTATCGCCGGCGGCGACCGGACCGGGTCCGACCAGCTCCTCTCCTTCCTGCAGCGCGATGTCGGTCACCTGCCCCGGTGCCGTATAAACTTGGAACAGCGCGCCTTCGGCCCAGGCATATTGCTGGATCGCATTGAGGAAGGTCGTGCGCTCGGGCTGCACGCGCGCTGCATCATTGGCGCGACCGACCTGCGTGCGCGGATCGCCAGGTGCCGCGTGGAGGGGCAAAGCCAACAGTGCGGCGCCTACGAGCATTGAAATTTTGATCATTGGCTGAGCTCCTTGGAAAGATTGATGGCGGTCACCCGGAGACCGAGGGGATTTTTTTGCAGCGCCTCGGGGGTGCGCGGCGGCATGATCGTGACCGTCACGATCGCCGACCAGCGCGAGGTCTCGATGAGGCCGCCGTCCTGATAACGGCGCTCGGTCCAGGCGATGCGGAAGCTGTCTTTCGACGCGCGGATCACGCTCGATACGTCGACTGCAACCTGCCGCTTGCCGACTTCGGCGAACGGGTCGTTGTTACGCGCATAGTCATTGAGCGCCTGCGCGCCCGAGGTGGCCGTAAAGTCATAGGCACTCAGCCAGTTCGCGCGGAGCACGACGGGATCGGCAGGGATCGAGCGGATATGCTCGATGAAGCGCGCGAGATGAAAAGCGACCTGCGGATCGGTCGGCGCATAGTCGGCGTCGGCAGGCGCGACGGCCCTCGCCTCTCCAAGCTTGTCGACCTCCACCACCCAAGGCGTAATCGTGCCGCGCAGCGACTGCCAGACGAGCGCCGAGGCAAGGCCGCCCGAGAGCGCGAGGCAGCCGAAGAAGGCGAACCGCCAATTCTTCGCCTGGACGCGCGCCGAGCCGATGCGGTCGTCCCAGATCTGCGCGGCACGCTGGTAGGGCGTTACCGGCTCGGGCGACTTGCCATAATGTCGGTGGGGTCGTCTGAACATTGTCTCAATCCTTCTGGCTGATGTCGGGGGCTGAACCGGCGCCATGGCTGTCGCCTTGTTTCAGGGTCTGCGCGCCGATGGTGGCGCCGGAGGTGATCGCCTGGCGCCGCTTCATGGCGGCTGCCCATGCCGGCTGGCCGGAATTCTCGGCGCCAACTGCGGCAGGCGCGGTCTTGCCGGCCGGCCCCTCGGCAAAATTCTGGCGAAGCTTCGCCGCAGCCTGCCGGAGCGGCGAACCCGCGCCGCTCGCCGCGTCGCGCGCGACATTGGCCATGCCCGATCCGAAAGCCCGCATCCCCGACTTGCCCGCGGCGCCGCGGGCGTAGGAGGCCGAGGCCGATCCGGCAGCGCGCGAGGCTCCCGCCGCTCCCTTGCCGGCCATCGAAGCGGCCGCGCCGGTCGCAAGGGTCGCGCCTGCGGCACCGGCGGCGATCGTCGCTCCGGCGGCCAACGTCGTCCCCGCTGCGGCGCCAGCGCCGAGCTGCGGGCCACCGGCAACGATACCGTTGGCAACGCTCGGACCGAAGATGCCGAGGCCGAGCAGCGTGAGCGCGCCGAGCGCGATCGCCATCACCTCGCGGATATCGGGCTCGGTCCCGAGCCCAGCCTCCATGAGGCGCTCGAACAGGGTGACTCCGATGCCGGTGATCACCGCGAGGACGAGCAGCTTGATGCCCGAGGAAATGACATGGCCGAGCACCCGCTCGGCCATGAAGGCCGTGCGATTGAAGAAGGCGAAGGGCAGCAGGACGAAGCCCGCGAGTGTCACGAGCTTGAACTCCAGGATCGTGACGAAGACCTGCACCGCGAGGATGAAGAAGGCGAGGACCACGATCACCCAGGCGATCAGCAGGATCAGGATCTGGACGAAGTTGGTGAAAAGCCCGACGGGGCCGACCAGATCGGCGGTTGCTTCGAGCAACGGCTCGGCGGCATCGAGACCCGTCGCGGCGATCATGCCGGGGCGCATGAAATCGCCGATCGCCATAGCTCCGCCGCTCGCCTTCAGGCCGAGCCCGGCGAAACTCTCGAGCAGGATGACCGACAGCGCCTGGAAGTTGCCGATGATGAAGGCGAAGACGCCGATGTAGAGCGTCTTCTTGACGAGCCGCTGCAGCACATCCTCGTCGGTGCCCCATGCCCAGAACAGCGCCGCGATCGTCACGTCGATCACGATCAGCGTCGAGGAGAGGAAGCCGACCTCGCCGCCGAGCAGCCCGAAGCCGCTGTCGATATAGGTCGAGAAGACCGACAGGAAATTGTCGATAACGCCGGTGTCGTTCATTGCTCGGGCTTTCCAGAACGGAAGAAATGGCGCCGCTTCGCCTCCCAGGCCGCCTCACACTCGGGATCGGCTTCGGTCGCGGTTCGGCAGCGGCGCAGCGTGTCGCCATAATCGGGGGGTGCGTCCGCTCCGGAGATCTGGGGAGCGGACGCACGGGGCACAGGCGGGTCGAGCGCAGCGATGAGGGCAAGGGTCAGCGCAAGACCCAGGACGATTGCCGCCATCACCAGCCCGCCCGCCCGGCCCATCTCAATTGCCCTTGCGGAAGCGGCGGAAGCGTTCGCGGCCTTCGGCCTCGGCAGCAGCGGCGCGCGCGGCACCCATCATCTCGGCGCGCCCCTGCGCCGTCATGACCGCGGCAAGGTCGGCGATCTGCTGCGACTGGATCGCGAGCAGCTGATTGCCCGCCTGCGCGGCCTGGAGCGCGCCGGTCGCCGACTGGCTGGCGCCGACGATCGTCGAGATCGACGTCCGCGTCCCGCCCATGTTCGAGACGATGCCGGCCTGGACCTTCATCGCATCCTCGAAGGCGCCGACGCTGTCGTTCCAGCGCGCCTCGGCATTGGCGACGAGCGCCGACGCCGGACCCGAGAATGCCGTGCCCTTGTAGCGCTGCTCGAAGCCCTTGCGGATGTCGGCGACATCATAGGCAATCCCTTCGGCTTCGGTCAGCAGTTGCTTGGTCTGGTCGATCTGCGCCTGCAGTTCGCCGAGCGTCGACACCGGCAGGCTCTGGAGGTTGCGCGCCTCGTTGAGCAGCGAGGTTGCCTGGTTCTGGAGCTGCTTGATCTGGTTGTTAATCTGCTCGAGCGTGCGCGCTGCGGTCAGGATGTTCTGCGAATAGTTGCGCGGATCGTGGACGATACCGCCGACCTGCGCGCTCGCCGGCGCAGCGACCATCGGACCCGCAGCGGACGCGAGCAAGGCGGCGACAAGGACGCGGGCAATATATTTCTTCATTGGGAGGACTCCTGGTTGGGGGCGGCAGTGGGGGGAAGCAGCTCGGCCGCCCATTCGAGCTTGCGGTGGGAGAGCCAGGCGGCGGCGAAGCCTTCGCTGCCGTGCGCGGTGAAAAGCTCGCCGATGCGGGTCTGGTCGGTCTTCGAGGAAGCGGCCGTGAAGGCGAGCGCGATGTCGCCAAGACCCAGGTCGAAGAGGCGATTGCCGCGGCGCGACTGGCAATAATAGTCGCGCTTCGGCGTCGCCCGGCTCAATATCTCGATCTGCCGGTCGTTGAGCCCGAACCGTTCGTAGATGCGGGCGATCTGCGGCTCGAGCGCACGCTCGTTCGGCAAGAAGATGCGGGTAGGACAGCTCTCGATGATCGCCGGCGCGATGCTCGACGTCTCGATGTCGGCGAGGCTCTGTGTGGCGAAGACAACGCTGGAGTTCTTCTTACGGAGCGTTTTGAGCCATTCGCGGAGCTGCCCCGCGAATGCCGGGCTGTCGAGAACCAGCCAGCCCTCGTCGATGATGATGAGCGTCGGCGAACCGTCGAGGCGCCCGGCGATGCGGTGGAAGAGATAGGATAGCACCGCGCCCGCTGAAGCCGCGCCGACGAGACCTTCGGTTTCGAAGACCTGCACGCGCGCCTCGCCGAGCTTCTCCTCGTCGGCGTCGAGCAGCCGCCCCCAGGGACCGCCGACCAGATAGGGCGCCAGCGCCTGCTTGAGCTCGATCGACTGGAGCAGGACCGCGAGCCCGGTCAGCGTGCGCTCCGACATCGGTGCGGTTGCGAGCGAGGTCAGCGCCGACCAGAGATGCTCCTTCGCGGCCGGATCGATCTCGACGCCCTCGCCCGCGAGCATCGCGGCGAGCCATTCCGCCGCCCAGCTCCGCTCGGCCGCTTCGTCGATCCGCGCGAGAGGCTGCAGCGCCACCCCGCCTTCGCTGTCGTGCAGCGCGCCGCCGAGATCCTGCCAGTCGCCGCCCATCGCGAGTACGGCGGCGCGGATCGAGCCACCGAAGTCGAAAGCAAAGATTTGCGCTCCCGGATAGCGGCGGAACTGCATCGCCATCGTGGCGAGCAGCACCGACTTGCCGGCACCGGTCGGCCCGACGACGAGGCAATGCCCGACGTCGCCGACATGGAGGGAAAGGCGGAACGGGGTCGAGCCTTCGGTCTTGCCGTACAGCAAGGGGGCATCACCGAAATGCTCGTCCCGTTCCGCCCCCGCCCACACTGCTGAGAGGGGGATCAGGTGGGCGAGATTGAGCGTCGAAATCGGAGGCTGGCGGACATTGGCATAGACATGGCCGGGCAGGCCCCCGAGCCAGGCCTCGATCGCGTTCATGCCCTCGATCGTGCAGGTGAAGTCGCGGCCCAGGATGACCTTCTCGACGAGACGCAGTTTCTCCGCCGCAAGCGCCGGATCGGCGTCCCACACGGTCACGGTGGCCGTCACATAGGCGATGCCGGCATGATCGGCCCCGAGTTCCTGCAGCGCGACATCGGCATCGGCCGCCTTGTTCGAGGCATCGCTGTCCATCAGGACCGACTGCTCGTTGGTCATCACCTCCTTCAGGATCGCCGCGATCGACTTGCGCTTCGCGAACCATTGACGGCGGATTTTCGTCAGCAGCTTCGTGGCGTCGGTCTTGTCGAGCATGATCGCACGCGTCGACCAACGGTAGGAGAAGGCGAGCCGGTTGAGCTCGTCCAGCAGCCCCGGCCAGGTCGACGATGGAAAGCCGGTGATCGTCAGCGTCCGCAGATCCGAGGAGCCGAGCCGCGGCTCAAGCCCGCCAACGAGCGGCTGATCGGTCAGCAGCGCATCGAGATACACTGGCGTCTCGGGCACGCGAACGCACTGGCGCTTGGTCGAGACGGTCGAGTGGAGATAGGTCAGCGTCTCGCCGTCATCGAGCCATTCGGCCTCAGGCATGAAGCCTTCGACGAGGTGAAACACCCGGTTCGTGCGATCGACGAAGCTCACGACATGCTCGCGCGGGTCGACGCCCGAACGCGCCATGCCCTCATAAAGCCAGCTTTCCGCGCGCGAGGCGTCCTCGGCGGGCGGCATCCACAGGAGGGTCAGGAAATAGTGGCTCTCGAAATGCGCCCCTTCCTCCCGGAATTGCTCGCGGCGCTCCATATCGACCAGCGCCGAGGCCGGATCGGGAAACTCCGATTGCGGATAGTCGCTCGCGGGCAGGCGCTGCGCCTCGACAAACACAGCCCAGCCCGAGCCGAGGCGCCGCAGCGCATTGTTGAGCCGCGAGGTCACGGCGACGAGTTCGGCGGGCGTGGCGCTGTCGAGATCGGGACCGCGGAAGCGCGCCGTGCGCTGCAGCGATCCATCCTTGTTCAGCACCACGCCCTCGCCCACCAGCGCGACCCACGGGAGAAAATCGGCAAGGCAGGCGGATTTCGAGCGATATTCGGCGAGGTTCATCATGGCCGCATCCAGACAGGATATTTGAGGTGACGCCGGGCGACGTCGACGAAAAGCGGATCGCGGCGCGCCGCCCAGACCGAGAGCGCGTGGCCGATCGCCCAGATGGCGAGGCCCGCGATCCAGAGCCGGAGGCCGAGGCCGATCGCGCCCGCGAGCGTGCCGTTCACGATCGCGAGCGACCGCGGCGCGCCACCGAGCAGGATCGGCTCGGCGAGCGCCCGGTGAACAGGTGCGAAGAAGCCAGGCACTTCCCCTTCCCGGTCCATCAGACCAGCGCTCCGCCGCCGAAGGAGAAGAAGGAGAGGAAGAAGCTCGACGCGGCGAAGGCAATCGACAGGCCGAACACGATCTGGACCAGCCGACGGAAGCCGCCCGAGGTGTCGCCGAAAGCGAGGCTGAGCCCGGTCACGATGATGATTATCACCGCGACGATCTTGGCGACCGGCCCCTCGATGCTCTCGAGGATCGACTGAAGCGGCGCTTCCCAAGGCATCGACGAGCCTCCCGCATGGGCCGGGGCAGCGACGACGAGCGCGACGAACAGTGCGGTCGAACAGAGCATGGCGCGGCATGCGCCATGCCGGCAGGCATGGATCATCATAATTCTCCTTCGGGCTTGATGAGCGGGGTGATGCAGAACTCGCCGGTCGCAGGGTCCAGACCATCGACACGGGTGAGTTCGGAAAGGCGGCGCCCGGTACCGTCGCGTATCAGCACGGCGACAAGGTCGATCGTCTCGGCGAGCAGCGCGCGCGGGACCGTCACCACGGCCTCCTGAATAAGCTGCTCCATCCGGCGCAAAGCGCCGAGGGCGGTCCCGGCATGGATCGTGCCGATGCCGCCGGGGTGACCCGTGCCCCAAGCCTTCAGAAGCTCGAGCGCCTCTGCTCCCCGGACTTCGCCGATCGGGATGCGATCAGGCCGCAGGCGGAGCGAAGAGCGGACGAGGTCCGCGAGCGTCGCCACGCCGTCCTTCGTTCGCATCGCGACGAGATTGGGCGCGGCGCATTGAAGCTCGCGCGTATCCTCGATCAGCACGATACGATCCGAGGTCTTCGCAACTTCGGCGAGCAACGCGTTGGTGAGCGTGGTTTTTCCGGTGCCGGTACCGCCCGCCACCAGAATATTTTTCCGCTCGGACACTGCACAGCGGAGGATCTCGGCCGAGAGGTCCGACATGATACCGGCGACTGCATAATCGTGAAGGCTGAACACCGCGACGGCGGGCTTGCGGATGGCGAAGGTCGGCGCTGCCACCACCGGCGGCAACAGCCCTTCGAAGCGCTCGCCGGTCTCCGGGAGTTCGGCAGAAACGCGCGGCGAGCCCGCGTGGACCGCGGCGCCGACATGATGCGCGACGAGGCGAATAATGCGTTCGCCATCGGCCCCGGCGAGAAGGATGCCGCTGTCGGCGATGCCGATGCCCAGCCGGTCCACCCAAAGCCGACCATCGGGGTTGAGCATGATCTCGATGACCGAGGGGTCGGCCAGCCATTCGGCGATGGCGCCGCCAAGCGCGGTCCGGAGCATGCGCGCGCCGCGTGACTGCGGCTCGTTGCCGGTCGGTGCTGCGCCCATCGGAGTCCCCGTTCATTGGTCCGGGCAACGGCGCCCGGCTCGACGGGGACGAGTAAGAGACGCAGAAAAGCTCCGGCTTCAACAAGGATTTGCGAGCGTCAAACGATCGGAAAGAATGACTAGCCATTGCCTATGCAGGCCGCGCGGCTTGAAGCCGCCTTACCGCGACTCACGCCGATGAAGCTTGCGTGCGGCGCCATTTTGACAATTGTGTAAACATGAATGATTCGGGGTCGCACCCACCTTACGACGAAGCTCGATGGAACCGCCTGACAGAGAAGCAGCGCGCGTGTCTCGACCTGCTCATCGAGCACAAGACCTCGAAAGAGATCGCTCGGCTTCTCGATATTTCGAAGCACACTGTCGATCAGCGGCTAAATCTGGCGCGCGACACGCTTGGCGCGCAAGACCGGAACGAGTCCGCCTTCATCTACCGGCAGATGAAGGAGAAATACGACCGAGTGACATACGACGCGGTGGAGGTTCCGGCGACGCCGGCATTGGTGCGATCCGAGTTCCCGGACGGCGGCTCGCCCAACCTCATGGAACTGCACGACAGTTCGGCGTTGCGGGGTGGGTCATCGGGAATTCGCCCGCCGTTCAGAGGTCTTTTCAAGCGCGATCATAATTCGGCAAACCGGCTTTGGATCTATCTCGCCGGACTTGCCGCTGCGGTCTGGATTGTCCTGGGTGGTCTCGGCGTTGCTCAAGCGCTGAACCAGCTGATCCAGAACTGACCTCTCTTCAAATCGGTCCAATTGGCTGAGGCCTTGCGGCTTCGGCGAAGGAGAACCTATGTCTCAGAATATTGCCGCAATGGCGGCCCGGCTGCATCGCGACGTTCCAAACGCCGAAGGAAGTATCGACGACGCCCTGATAGCCGTGGCTTCGCTCACGACCAGCGTCGTTATGGCCCGGCGAGCGATCGGCGCGCCGGCGAAGACCGGCCAAGGAACGATCATGCGCCTGGTCGAGGCGCAGATGTCGCTCGTCAAGGTCAGCGGCAGCATTCTTCGTGCGCACAATGAACTAGCCGAGATCGGCAAGGAAACGGCCGGCTACGATCTGCGCGAATGCCCGTCCGTTGCCGGCACGGAGGTCGGTCCGCTTTCGTCGGCTGCATGAAGCGAATTGACCGAGAGCGATCCGCATGAAAAGTCACGAGAATGCGCATAGCCATTTTCGCCACGATACTGCTGATCGCTCTCGTCTATGCGGCGTGGAAGGGTGGCGGCCCGGAGCGAGCGATGGTCGGGATAGCCGTTACCATCGTGGTCTGGGATCGCTTGTTGGTCGCTTCCGGGCTGGTCTCATATTATGCGCTCGATATTGGATATCTCGCGCAAGACGCATTCGGCGCTCTCTCGACGCTAGCCTTGGCGATGATCGCGTACCGCTTCTGGACCATTCCCGCGGCGATCCTTCATGCTTTACCACTGCTCGCCCATCTGAGCCGAGCCGTGGACCTCTCCATCAGTCCTGTCGTGTATCTGACGATGCAGGTCGCATCGTCCTGGCTGGTACCACCCCTGCTCATCCTTGCAACCTGGCATCACCAGCGTCGCCTGAAGCAGTTCGGCAGCGATCCGTCCTGGCACATCTCGTGGAAATCGCAGCCCCGGGACGCGGCGCAGCAGTCGCCAACGCTCTCCTAGACGAATTCCAGTCGCTCGGCCGCCTGTGGGCACAAGAGCCCGAGGCCATAGCGGGGATCGTCGGCAGCAATTCGCTAGTGGCGTCCCTGATCCTTCACGCCCGCGACGCCGCAATCGCGGCGGCGAGTTCCGACATCCGCGGAATTCGCATCGATCCGTTCGCAGCTGAGGTCAGACGGTATCTGATCCTGTCGATGGGCAGCCTTGCCGACGAGCGCTTCCGCATCCTTTTTCTGGATTCTTCGCACCGCCTGATCGCCGACGAAGAGATGCAGCGCGGGACGATTTCCCAGATCAGCCTCTATCCGCGAACCATCTTTCGCCGTGCGCTCGAGGTGAACGCCGCCGCGATCATCCTCGTGCACAATCATCCGAGCGGCGATCCGAACCCAAGCGCGGAAGATATCGAGGTGACGCGGCGCCTCGACCAGATAGGCCGTTCGCTCGGGATCGAGGTGCTCGACCATATCGTCGTCACCGCCGCCTACGCACATCACCTCATCAATCGCGATCCGACGGCCAATCGGGATCCAGCAGCGCCTTTCACGCTCCGCAGCCCCGACAACCAGCAGACATCGGACGGCGAGGACTTGGCGCTCGCCAATGCCCGCGCAATGATGCGGAGACGGCTGCTTCGCCAGCAATTACTCGGCGCGCCCGAACTCTTCGGCGATCCGGCCTGGGAGATGTTGGTCGACCTCTTCATCCACGAATGCGAGCGAAAGCCCATCTCGGTAACCTCGCTATGCGTCACACCCAGCATTCCCATGAGCAGCGCCATTCGCCTCTGCCAGAAGCTTTGCGACGCCAACCTCATCCGGCGAAAGCCTGACCTCTACGATGGTCGCCGCGTCTTCGTCGAGCTCAACCCCGACGTGTCCCACCGCCTCCGCGCCTATTTCCTCGCCGGGTCCGATTGAGCTTCGCCGCGGCTCAATTCTGCCGCCAGCTTGGCGCCACCATCCATCCGCTTCGCGAGTGCATCGACAAATCCCTCCCACCGCCGCTTGCCGGTCGCCTGCGCCGCAGCGAGCGCGGCGTCGGGAAGCGGTGTCGTGCTGTTAAGCCAGTGCCGCACAAAGAGCGCCAGCGTCTCGTTGGTGAGGTCGGTATGCCATTCGAGGCGTTCCAAGAGCCGGCCCAAGCGGTCGAGGCGCCGGATCAGCAAGGCCTCGGCACGGTCCTGATCTTGGGGCAGCAACAAGGCGGTAAGCGCGGCCTCCACGACCTCGGTCTTGGTGGTGCCGCGCTGGCGGGCCCGATCTTCCACGCTTCGCACGAGGCCAGCGTCGAGGCGGAACGTCTGCTTGATATGGGCGCGGCTCACAGCTCGATCCCGTCACCGGGATCGAGCGAGGCATTCCGCGCCGCGCGCGACAGGCGGCGATCGGCAGCCGCGCGGGCGCGGGCTGCGTCGCCCTGTGCGTCGTCGTCGGCATAGTCGAACTCGCCTTGCATCGGACGGTTTGGCGGCGCGACATCTTCATGTGCCGGAAGCTCGGGTTCCTGCCGGATCCCGCTATTCGCCGTGTCGCTCTCGCTGTCATTCTGCTCCTTGGCTTCAGGCGCCGGCAACGCGAGGCGAACGGGAGCACCCCCTTCCCTCCGCGCCCAATCATTAGGCTTCATCGGTCCGGCCTTCCGATCGGGCGGCGCGACGACCCTGGCGCGGAACCGGGCATCGAGAAAATAGCGGGCCTTCGTCGCCCGGATCGGCGCAAGACCCGCGACCATCACGATTTCATCGTCCGGCGGGAGCTGCATCACCTCCCCGGGGGTCAGTAACGCGCGCGCGGTCTCGGTACGCGACACCATCAGGTGGCCCAGCCATGGCGAGAGCCGGTGGCCAGCATAATTCTTCATCGCCCGCTGTTCTGTGGCGGTCCCGAGTGCGTCCGAGATGCGCTTGGCGGTTCGCTCGTCGTTCGTCGCGAAACTGACGCGGACATGGCAATTGTCGAGGATCGCGTTGTTCTGGCCATAGGCCTTCTCGATCTGGTTGAGCGACTGGGCGATCAGGAAGGCCTTGATGCCGTACCCAGCCATGAAGGCGAGCGCGCTTTCGAAGAAATCGAGCCGGCCGAGCGCGGGAAATTCGTCGAGCATCAGCAACAGCCGGCGCGGTCGCGCCGCGGGATTGAGTTCCTCGGTCAGTCGCCGCCCGATCTGGTTGAGGATGAGGCGGATCAGCGGCTTGGTCCTGCTGATGTCTCCCGGCGGTACGACGAGATAGAGCGAGACCGGAACATCATCCTCCATGAGGTCGGCGATCCGCCATTCGGACGATCCGGTGACGGCCGCGATGACCGGATCGCGGTAGAGGCCAAGAAAGGACATGGCGGTCGAGAGCACGCCCGACCGCTCATTCTCGCTCTTGTTAAGAAGCTCCTGCGCCGCTGCCGCGACCACCGGGTGGACCGATGTGCCGAGGTGCTTCGTGGTCTTCATGCGCCGCAGCGTCGTCTCGATTGGGCGGCGCGGGTCCGACAGAAAAGCGGCGACGCCCGCGAGCGTCTTGTCCTCCTCGGCATAAAGGACATGGAGGATCGCACCGACGAGGAGCGCGTGGCTCGTCTTCTCCCAATGGTTTCTTTTCTCGAGGCTGCCCTCGGGATCGACGAGCACGTCGGCGACATTCTGCACGTCGCGCACCTCCCACTCGCCGCGGCGGACCTCGAAGAGCGGATTATAGGCGGCCGACGCCTTGTTGGTCGGATCGAAGAGCAGCACGCGACCATGCTTCGCGCGGAAGCCAGCGGTAAGCTCCCAATTCTCGCCCTTGATGTCATGGACGATGCAGCTGCCGGGCCATGTCAGCAGCGTCGGGATGACGAGGCCGACACCCTTCCCCGACCGCGTTGGCGCGAAACAGAGCAGATGCTCCGCGCCATCGTGCCGCAGATAGCGTTTCCCGAGCCGCCCGATGATCACCCCGTCCTCGCCGAGCATGCCGGCGGCGCGAACTTCGCGATCGCTCGCCCAGCGCGCCGACCCGTAAGTCTCGGCGCGGCGCCGCTCGCGCGCACGCCAGATCGACATGAAGATCGCGACGATGATTGACAGAAAGCCGCCCGACGCCGCGATTGCCGCGCCGCGATAGAAGACCGGCGGCGCATAGGCATCGAAGGCGAACCACCACCAGAAGAAGGCCGGCGGGGGATAGACGGGATAGCCCGATAGGTAGAACCACGGATCGCCCAGCGCCGCCTGATAGCCAAGCTCCCATGCCGTCCACTGCGTCGCGGTCCATACCGCGCCGAGGACGATAAGGAAGATGACGGTGATTTGTCCCCAGAGGATGCGGTCGTTCATGGGCTTTCTCCTGTTCGGTTAGATGCCGATCCCGCGGCCGCGGCCGAGCGACCAGTCGATGCCGCCGGTCGCAGTCGCGGTTCCGCTGATATGCTTGCCGAGGTGCGGCTCGAGCGCCGGTCGCCAGGGCACGAGCTGGAAGCCGAGCCCGTCGTCGATCATCGCGAAGCGTCCCGAGGCGAGCTGCACGCGCTCGCGGTAGATGCCGCTCACATGCTCGCCCGGTGCCGATGGCCGATGCTCCAGTCCGGTCCGCGCCACGATCGCGCCAACGGCCGCGTCCAGCTCGCTGCGGCGGAGCGTCTCGATCCGCTCGCGGGGTGACTGGCGCTCCATGTCCCGCGGCACCAATTCCTCGCGCTCGAGAAAAGTGGTGCGCGCCTTCATCGCATCCTGAACCTCACGGCCGAACCCTTGCGAGCGCATCGACCGGTCGGGCGCGGCAAGCTGCCGATCGAGCCAGGTCGCGCCGCGCGCCTCCACCTGCTCGCCGAGCGGCAGATCCGAGCGAACCGCGAGCGAGATATGGCGGGCGCCGTCGCGGCCGTCCCAGTGCCTCAGCTCGACGATCGCGCCAGGCTTTGCGTCGCCAGTCCACTCGAGGTCTGGAAAACGGATATGGTGGGTTCGGCCGTCGATCCCGTCGACGATCGCATAGGCGGAGCCCGCGAGTTCGTCGTCGAGCCCCCGCGCCACCAGACGGCCGATCACAGAACCGTCGCCCTGCTCGCCGATCGCCATGGCCGAGGGATCGAACGCGATCCCGCGCGCGGCCATCTCGCGGTGCATGGTCTTGATGATGTCGCCGCGTTCCCCGATCGCGCGAAGCCTCTCCTCGGCCGCCGGATCGACGAGATATTGGGCGGGACCGACACGCGATGCGAGCCCCAGCGCCTCGAGTTTCGCGGCGCGCCCCAGCAGGTGCCGGTCGGCTCCCGCCTCGCGCCCCGCGACCGGGCGGAGGTCAACGATTTCATTCTCGCGCGATCGCCGCGCAAGCTCGGCATCGAGGCTGGTCCAGCGCTCGGCCTCGACTTCGCGGCGCAGGGCCGCATCGACCTGACGCTCGCTCCTAGGGCCAAGCTCCAAGGTCGCGATCTCCGACGCTCGGCCGCGCACACCCTCTGCCATATAGCCCCGGTCGACGACGAGATCGCTGCCGTCGTCCGCGACCCCACGCACCAGGACATGGATGTGCGGATTGTCGGTATTCCAATGATCGACCGCGACCCAATCGAGGCGCGTGTCGACATCGACCTCGAGCTGGCGCATCAGGTCGCGCGTGTGGCTGCGCAGGTCGCCAAGCTCGGCCGCGTCCTCGGGACTGACGATGAAGCGGAAGTGATGACGATCGCCGCTACAGCGCTCAGCGAAGGCTCCGCGATCGGCCTCATCGCCGGCGGCATCGAACATCGAGGCGTCGCGTCCGTCGCGCGTCACACCGTCGCGCTCGAGATAGGCGATGTGGCGCCCGAGCGGGGCGGCACGATATCCTGCGCCGCGGTGTCGGACGATCCGCGCCATGACGGTGACGCGGCGCATCGCCGGGCCGTGCCGGATGGCGGCAAGCGCCCGGCGACCGCGCCCATGACGTCCAGTCCCGCCGCGCGAAGGCCCGGCGCGCCGGAGCCGCGTCGCGCCCGAACGCGCGGCCGCACGCCGCACCTCCGCCGCGAGCCGCTTGCCGCGACCGGCGGAGCCAGCCCCCGCGTCTTGCCCCCTTCCCGGCCTGACCCGGAAATCATGGTCGTCATCGCTCATCGGCTGATGCCAGACGGCAAGCCATTGAAAGAAAAGGCATACCCCGCCTGCGATATGGCACCGCAGGCTGTCTGCCATACGCAAAAGCCGAGGCAAAACAACCACATACCGCCAGCGAGCTGGCAGGTCTTTTATCTTGCCCTGCCCCCTTCCCCTTCCCGACCAGCCAGAACAGCCGAGCCAACAGGTTCGGGCAAGGCATCGAAGCCGAGGCGCGACAGATCATTGGTCGCAGCCGGAAAGCGGAACGAAGAGCGCCGCAGGCGCGCGAGGTGCCGCACGTCCCGCTGCATCGGCGCTGCGTCCGGATTGCAGCGGACCTGCACCGGGCTGCGCCGCCCCATCGTCGACGGGGCGTTCGGCGAACAACGATGCGCTGCGCCAGGACGGTGCCGTCAGTGTCGGCGCGGGGGCGAGCGAAGCGACGCCCGATGCGCCGATCGCCGGTGCAATCGCGGCAACATACGCAACCGTCTCGGCGGGAAGTGGGCGCCGTCCCGCCGCATAAGCATCGGCGCGGCCCGGACCCGCATTATAGGCAGCGAGCATGAGCGAGACGTTGCCATATCGGTCCCACATCATGCGCAGATAGGCTGCACCCGCATGGATGTTCGCTCGCGTGTCGAAGGGGTCTGATCCCAGTCCATATCGCGCAGTCAGCATGGCCCAGGTCGCGGGCATGATCTGCATCAACCCCATTGCCCCCGCGTGCGACACGGCGCGCGATCGGCCGCGGCTTTCGACATGCATGACACGCCATATCCATGCCTCGGGTATGGCGAACCGCTGCGAAGCCTCGCTGACATGGGGCGCATAAGGATGAGCGGCAGGCGCGGCGACAGGCTGCTCGCGCGCTGCCGCCGGAACGGCAGGCAGCGCCGTGAGCGCCAGCAATGCGGCAGCGGCGAGGCGCATGGCGCGGAAGCGCGCCGAGCGAGCCGGAGGCCGCATCGCTCAACCCTTCGCCTGCGCTGCCGGGCGCGACCACAGAAGATGATGTTCATCCTCGTTTCGCGTGGAGCGAATGAGATTGGCGCGGAGCGGCGCGGGCAAGGCCGGGTCGTCGATCTGCAGCGCGATATAGGAACCGGCGCGCTCGCCGCTGCGGTCCCAGCCCGCTCCGATCTCGATTCCATCGTCGGCCTCGACGAGCAGCACCCGCCAGCTTGGCGCGTTTTCCGCGTCGGACGGCGCAGCCGGAACGATCGCGATCATCGCGTCGAGCAGGAGAGTCCGGATCGATCCCGCATAGCCATCGCCTGCGGTCTGAAAGCTTCCGATCATCATGATGTCTGTTCCTCGTCCGGCAAGTTGGTGGAATGCCGCGCGCCGTTCCGGCGCCAGCGAAGCGGCGCGCCGGAGGCGTCGCGGGTGAGAATGGGATGCGCGGTGCCGATGACGGCGGATGCCGGGAGCGGCCCGAAATATCGGCCGTCGAGGCTGTCGGGAGACAGGCCGAGGACGAACAGCTCGCCGCGCCCCAGCCGGCGGCAACCGAGCCAGAGCGGCAGCGTTCGTCCCATGCGGTCGGCCGATCGCGCGCGCGCCGCAGGCGCGCCGTCGATTGTGACGAAGACGCCGCTGCGGCACACGAGCGCGCCGCTCGTTGCTGCGACCCGCTTCAGGAGCGGCACCCCGCGCGGCAAATAGCCGCGCTCCGAGAGCCAGGCGGAGAGCGGCGCGGGCGGCGCAATGGCGACGAGGTCGCCGCGCGCAGGCTGAGCGCCGACGTCGATGGCGTAGAGGCCGACCGGCACGCTCGCGCTCGCGTTCCAGATGAGCCGCGGCTGCGGCGCGAGGATCGCGGCCGCGCCGAACAGCCCGCAAAAGAGCGCGCCGCAGGCAGCGGTCGTGCGGAGCCACCGCCGGTTCATGGCCGGGCCTCGCCGCGGCGCAGCCACGCGGCATGGCGTTCGGCCGAGTAGGAGCGGAACGGCAGCGCGGCGGCGAGCCGCTGCCCGATATGGCGCCAGTGATCGGGCGACACGTCGCACGCATCGACGCCCGAGGCCTCGATCATGTCGATCTCGCGGCACACCGCCCGGATCAGTTCGAGGTCGGAAAGGCTGAGAAGAATTTCTCCTCCGGGTTGAACACCGGGATGGGTCGCATAGGGCGCACCGGGTATGACCGCCCTGACGATGGCAAGGCTCCAGAACACGCATCCGAGATCGCCCGCGGTGCAGCCGATCAGCCCGAAAGTCGCATGCGGACGGAACGACGCGATGCGCTTGTGCGGACCGCCGGACCGCTCGGCAGCAACCCGCCCGAAGCGGAGCTGCTGTTCGAGACGGCCCTCGATCCATGTCAACTCGACGTCGGTGAGACCGCTTGCGGGGAGCCGAACGCCGGCAGGCGGAAGGGCGGCGGCCGGCACGGGCGACGGCAAAGCCGAGGCCATTCGCGCGCGCATCAGCGGCGACCCGGGCGTAGCGGCGAGATGTCGCCAACGCCGGGATCCGACGTCGATGTCTTGCGTCCGATCGCCGCCCAGGCGTCGAGATCGGCGATCGCATAGACGACCCGGCCGCCAAGCTTGTGATAGCGCGGCCCAGTCCCGTAGCAACGATGCTTCTCGAGCGTTGCTGCCGAGAGGCTCAAGTGGACGGCCGCTTCCGGCGTCCGGAGATAGCGGGCGACGACGGGCGTGGGACGATCGGACAATGGGGCCTCCTGCCAAGTACCGGAACCCGCTTCAGGGTTCAGGAACGAGGAGGCGTTCTTGGGAAATCACGCGAAGGATTCGGAACGGACAAAGCGAAGGCCGTCGGAATGTCCCGATCAGGCTGCGCCGAGCAGCGCGTTGAATCCGCCGTCGCCCATGGCAACGGCGGCGCGCTGCCAGCGCGCAATGCGGCGGCGTTCGCTCGATGCGTCCCATTCGGCGGCGGAATAGTCGCGCGCCTCGGCGAGCAGCAGCGCCGCTGCCATGTCGCGGGCCGATGCGCCCTCGGCTATGGCGTCGAGAAGGCGAAGCCATTGGACGAGGCGCCAGTGCTCGGTCGCGCCCGGGACACTGTCCGGCGCGGGACGAGCGCCACCCGTATCGAGAAGTTCACGGTGCAGCGCCATGATCAGCGAGGCACGGAGGCCGGCCTGCCCATCGGCGGGTGTGAGATACGCCAGCCGCTCGTTCGCGCGGCAGCACCGGATCAGCAGACGATAGCGCCGTCCCCCGGCGAGCAGGACGACATGCCAGTCGCGGTACGAAAGCAACTCGGCGGCAATCTCGGGTCCGTCGACGATCTGGGCGAGGCGCAGCGCGGCAAAGCCCTTGGGCGCCGGGCGCGCGATCGTGACGAAGGCGCAGGTCTGCGGCCGCCACAGGGCGGGTGCGGCCGCGGCCGGAAGATCAGGATCGAAGGCGAAAGACCAACCCCCAGCGGCTGGCGAGCCGCCGAAAGAGCCGCGGGCGGTCGGCGCCCGGCGCCGCCGCGGCGGCGGCATAGCCGCTGCGATAGGCGGGGCTTCGGCGCAGGAATTCCTGCGCGAAGTCCGCGCGATCATATCGCTCGAATATTTTCGGAAAATATGGCGACTGCCATCCGACTGCCTGATCCATTCGCACCTCCGACCCGTTTGAGGAGAATAAACCGCCGCTTTCAGCCAATATTGCCCCGCCCATGGCGGCGTGGTTACCGGCGCATACATCATGGACTTAGCGCAAAAATATCCGAGCTACGCACGCTAAAGCCCTCAAATTGGATATAACATCGCCCGGCCGAGACCGGGCGATGGGCGCCGCATCAATTGTCGTTGCGGCGATTCTGACGGCTCCAGACCAGATCATATTCGCCCTCGTCGCCAGCGAAGAGCTGCGCGAAGATCGGGGCGATGAAGCTCGGGTCGTCGAGCTTGACCGAAAGATAGGGACGCTTGTCCTGGCTCGTCTTCGACCAGGCTGCGCCGACCTCGGCATCGCCGACGAATACGCGGTGGCTCGGGGCGTTGCCGCTGTGATTCTGCTCGGGGGTGATACGGACCGCTTGGGCCTGCACCGAAAGGGTGACGATCTCGCCCTGATATTCACCCGAGACGAGTTTGAAGCTGCCGATCTTGCTCATGACGATGTCCTTTGCTGCATGTCGGGCCGCACCAGCGCGGCCTCGATGCGCATCGACAGCCGGCACGGGAGCGCGCCGCAGCCGCCAGGCCCGGAGCGAAGCGGAGGACGGCGGGCCAAGGCTTTCTTGGCTCGCGAGGAACGGCGGAACGCCGGGGGAAGAAAGTCGCAGGCCCGCGGTTGCGGCCAGCGATCCAGCGTCAGCGGCTTGCCGGCAGATGGCGCAGATCGGAGGCCGGGCTGGTGCGAGATGCTGCGAGGCTTCGACGCGAGATCAGTCTTTCAACCGACCCGGTTGAGGAAGGAGTTCGGGCTCAAGCCGTGCCGAGCGCTCCGTCGCACGGGGGGATTCCTCTCGGCTGTCCCGAGCCCCCGCCAGGCTGCAACGGCCGCCGCGAGAGCGCCTGCAAGTCCGAGCGCCTCAAGCGTATATCCTCCGCCGATCGCGAGCCCGGCCAGCCCCTTCGCGGCCTGATAACCGGCAAAACCGGCGGGGCCGGAAAATGCCGCCGCGACGATCGCGCGATAAAAGGGCGGCAGGACAGCGCAAAGTGCCCGTCCGGCAACGAGGATGAGAACTCCGACCAGCAATCCTGCCGCGATCGATGCCGGATAGCCGAAGTCGCGGCCGATGAGGTAAATCGAGATGCCGACGCCGGCGTAAAGCGGAAGCGCCACCGCAGCCAGGCGAAACATCAGCACGGCGATATAGATGGCGGCCGCGGCGCCGAGGATGATGATGAAGGTCACGGGCGTCCTCCTGTCGGACGCGCTCTCCACCACCACCGCATCGCAATCTGCCTCGCGGGCATAGCGAAATCGCCCCGAAGGTGAAACCGGAACCGGGTCCACCCTGGAGCGAAATCCGGCGCGATATCAGCGGTTGAACGGGTCATATTCGCAGACGATGCAAGCGGGGTCGCCGTCGAACTCGTCGAGCGGCATGACCGAATATCCAGCCGATGTTTCAACGAGGACGATGATCGTCATCATCGTGCGGGCGAGATTCCAGCCAAGCGATTGGGCGGTTGAAAGCGGCATATCGAGGCTCCTGTCGGGGAGCGGGACCATCCCGCTCGACAGTCGCCCCGCCGGACGGGGACAGGCCGCAATCACCGCAGCGAAGCGAAGGCCCAAGCGCAGCGCCGGGACCCCTTGCGGGTTGATTGAAGGAGGCCGGTCCTCGGCCCAGGGATCAGCGGCTATTCGAGAGCGGGTGGGGCCGCTTCCGGGCCGGAGACATGGCGCTGACCGAGCGTCGGTTTGCAGGATTACGCGTCGATGACGGAAATCTCATCTGCTCCAGGGATCGACGATCTCGATACCGCAATGTTCGAAATCCCGGCTGTTTCGCGTCGCCAGAATAGCTCCCCGCGAACGGGCGATCGCGGCGATCTGGGCGTCAAACTGGCTTATCGGGCGCCCCATGCCACGGCGTGCCGCTGCGATTTCGGCAAATGCCGTCGCTGCGTCGCCGTCGAATGCCAGGAGGCGACCGGAAAAATCCTCGGAGAACATCAAGAGTGCGGCGGCTGCCAGTTCGTCGCGCCGCCGACCTTTGTCAAGAATTGCGATACCGTAGAGAATTTCCGCCTGGGTGACCGTCGTCACGAAGAGCGACGAAGCAGCTTGCCGCCCGATCCAGTCGAGAACCCGCGGCTCAGGCGCGGCCCGTAAGACTTCGGATAATATATTGGTGTCGAGGAGGATCATGAGAGATCGATGGGCTCGCGCGTGTCCTCGCGTGGCGCAATGTCGAGTTCGATGCCGCCGAGCGGCGCGAAGCGCGCGCGAATGGCCGCCGCGAGATTGCCCATCGGCGCATCGTCGGTAAAAAGCGCCGAGCGGAGGATGTCGCGCACCTCTTCTTCCATCGAACGGCCATGCGCTGCCGCCTGCAGCCGCAGCCGGCGCTTCAGCGCGTCGTCGATGCCCCTGATCGTCATGCTGCCCATGTCGCGTCTCCTTGAGCGTAGATATTAGTCATTGACTGCAAAACAATCAATGACTGCAAAGGAAAGTGCGGCCCCGCTCGAAGGCGGAGCCGCAATGCTGTCAGTTGCCGGGGGCGTTCCAGATCAGCACCTTCTTCGAGGGATCGTCGCCCGGCGCGTTCGCGACATTGCAGAAGATCTCGCCGAGTTCGGGGGCCGACAGCGACACCGAGATATATTCGGCGCCGGTCGAGCGCGCGGTTTTCGTCCAGCCGCCGCCGAGTTCGAAGCCGTTCCGGCGGCTGACCACGCGGAAGTCGGGCTCGCTTTCCTTCATCTTGCGGCCGTTCGGAACGATCGCGATCGGCACGGTGACCATCAAGGTCGCGAGCGTGCCCTCGTAGCTTCCGTCGTCCTTGAGGGTCAGATTTCCAATGGTGGTACCCATGTTCAGTCTCCTTTGATGCTCGGGGACCATCCCCGATGGCGCCAGAAGGAGGGGCCGTGAGCCGCCGTCACCGAGCGCATGCGAGGGCGAACCCCCGCAGGGGGTTGACGGCATTAGGCGAGCCGAGCCCCGCAATCAGGCAGCCAATGCGGGAAAGGTCCCATGCAACGGGAGACAATGGGCCTCAGCGGAATCATGACTCCGGACGCGAAAGCCAGGCTCGCGGCCGTCGCGATTGCCCCGCTCCGCGCTCCGTTGCCGCATCCCGGCGCAAGGGCCCGAACCTTCAGTATGCCCCGCCGCCGGCTCGTACCTCCCTCCGGCCGGCGGCGCCCCCGGCACCCTCGCTTTCCGGTCTTTCATCCACAGCGATGACACCGCTTCGCCGCAGCGCGCCTTGACGAACAGCGGGCGATGAGAACAAAGAAGGAACATAAGACCAGCTTACCGAGTTATCCGCACCTATGCGCCAGTCCGTCGTTCTTGAAGATATTCGCGCCAAAATTTCGCAAATCGAAGGCGTTGGCGCGCGTCATGACGTCATCCCGTTCGGGATCGATGATCTCGACTCGCGAATCCCGGCGCGCGGAATCGCGACGGGCGCGCTCCACGAGCTCGCCGGCAGCCCCGAACTGGCCGACGATGCGAGCGCCACGATCTTCCTCGCCGGCATCCTCGCGCGGAGCGACGGCCCGGTTTTCTGGTGCCTGCGCTGGCGCGATCTCTTCGCCCCCGCGCTTCATCTAGCCGGACTGCATCCCGACCGGCTCATTCATGTCGAAGCGGGCAGCGACACCAACGTCCTCCTCGCGATGGAGGAGTGCCTCCGCCATCCGGGGCTCGCCGGGGTCGTCGGCGAGGTCAAGGAGTACAGCACCACCGCGTCGAAGCGGCTGCAGCTCGCCGCCGAAGCCTCGGGCGTCCCCGCCTTCATCTTCCGCCGGGCCTGCAAGGCCGGCGAGCCTGCCGAAGGCAGCGCCGCTTTGACCCGCTGGCGCATCACCGCGAGTCCGACCGAGGATCTCGGCATCCCCGCGATCGGACGCGCGCGCTGGCGCGTCGCGCTCGAGCGCGCGCGCGGGGGCAATCCCTACAACTGGATCGTGGAGGGCTGCGATGCGACGGGTCGTATCGCTCTTCCTGCCGCACTGGTCGACCGACCGGCTGCGCAGGAAGATGCGCAAGCCGCAGCCTGACGGCAGCGCCCCGCCCCGCCCGCTCGTTACCGCGATTCCCGACCATGGCCGGCGTATCGTCGCGGCGACGTGCCGCGAGGCGCAAATGCTTGGCATCCAGACAGGCATGACGATCACGAAAGCGCGGGCTTTCGCGCCCGAGCTGGATGTCGTCGACGCCGAGCCCGAGGCTGATCTCGACGGGTTGCGTCGCCTCGCCCTCTGGGCAGGTGCACGCTATTCGCCGGTTGTCGCGCCTGATCCGCCCGACGGGCTCTGGCTCGACATCACGGGCTGCGCGGCCATCTTCAGCAGCGAGCGAGCCTTGCTCAAGGATCTTCACCGCCGCGTCGCGGCCTTCGGTCTCAGCCTGCAAATTGCGGTCGCGGACACGGCCGGCTGCGCGCATGCGGCCGCCCGCCATGTCCCCGCCGGGCGGCCTGTCACGGTTGAACCCGGAGCGCACCGTAAGGCGATCGCGCTCCTACCCGTCTCAGCGCTCCGCCTGCCGTCCGCCGATGTCGAAGGCCTTCGCAAATTGGGCTTCGAGCGGATCGAGCAGCTGATCGGGAGCCCACGCGGTCCGCTCGCGAAACGGTTCGGGCGCGAACTGCATCGCCGGCTCGACCAGGCACTCGGCACGCTGCCGGAGCCGATCGAACCGCTCTTCCCCGAAGAGCTGCCGCAGGCGAGGCGCGGCTTCATAGAGCCGCTCGCGACGGCGGACGCCTTGGCGCAGGTGATCGGCGACCTTGCGCACGATATCGCGGGCCAGCTCAACCGCGCGGGAACGGGCGCGCGGCGCCTCGACTGCTATTTCCACCGCGTCGACGGGCAGACGCAGGCCATCCGTATCGGAACCGCCTCGCCCTCGCGCGATCCCCGGCATCTTGCGAAGCTGCTCGCCGCGCGGATCGAGAGCATCGATCCCGGTCTCGGGATCGAGGCGATGACCCTCGTCGCCGCGCTCGCCGAGCGGCAGCCAGGGAGCCAGGCCGACGCGCTCGAAAATATCGGACGGCGCGGACCCGATCTTCCCGCGCTGGTCGACACGCTCGCCAATCGCTTCGGGCAGCGCGCGCTCCAGCGCGCGGCGCCGCGACCGAGCGCGATGCCCGAGCGCTCGGTTGCTGCCCTCCCCGCGCTCGCGCCCGAGACAGGCGAGAGCTGGAGCGACTGGCCGCGGCCGTCGCGCATGCTAGCGCGGCCCGAACCAGTCGATGTCGTCGCCTTGCTCCCCGACGATGCGCCGCGCCTCTTCATCTGGCGCCGTAAACGCTACCGGGTCACCCAAGGCGATGGACCCGAGCGGCTCCAAGGCGAATGGTGGCGCGAGGGCGGGATCGAAGGCGAAACCCACCTCACCGTCCGCGACTATTATCAGGTCGAGACCGAGACGGGCGGCCGTTACTGGCTCTTTCGCCTCGGCGACGGGGTCAATCCCGCAACCGGTTCGATGCGCTGGTTTATTCACGGAGCATTCGCTTGAGAATGCGACCGGTATTGAACCGCATTCGCTTGAGAATGCGACCGGTAGCGAACCGCATTCGCTTGAGACTGCCACCGGTGTTTAACTGCATTTGCGTGATGCGGCCATCAAGCAGCGTTGCTTTCGCATGACCGATGACGGGGCGGCCTATATCGAGCTGCAGGTCACGACGCATTTCAGCTTCCTGCGCGGGGCCTCGTCGCCCGAGGAGCTCTTCACCGCCGCTGCCATGCTCGGACTGCCCGCGCTCGGCGTCGCCGACCGGCACAGCGTCGCCGGGATCGTGCGCGCGTGGGACGCCGAGAAGGTTACCGGCGTTCGCGCGTTGACCGGCACGCGCCTCAATCTTGCCGATGGCACGGCACTTCTCGTCTATCCAACCGACAAGATGGCCTATGGGCGGATGTGCCGGCTGCTCAGCGTCGGAAAGACGCGCGCCGGCAAGGGCGCCTGCCATCTCGACTGGCCCGATCTCGAGGACTGGAACGAGGGTCTGCTTGCGATCCTGCTTCCCGACCGCGCCGATGGCGCAGCCGAGGCGGCGATCGCCCGCGCCAGTCGCATCTTCGGCGATCGCCTCTATCTCGCACTCACGATCCGGCGCCGCCCCGGCGACGCGATCAGGCTGCGCGATCTCGCAGCCTTGGCCGCCAAAGCGAAAGTGCCGACGCTCGCAACGGGCGACGTCCTCTATCACATGCCCGACCGGCGCCTGCTGCAGGATGTCGTCACCTGCATCCGGGAGAAATGCACGATCGACGAGCTTGGTGATCGCCGCGAGCGCTTCGCCGACCGCCACATCAAGACGGCGGCCGAGATGGAGCGCCTGTTCCGCCGCTACCTCAAGGACAGCTCGCCGGTCGCCCGCACGGTCGATTTCGCGGCGCGCTGCACCTTCAGTCTCGAAGAACTGCGCTACCAATATCCCGACGAGATCCAGGTTCCTGGACGCACCCCGCAGGAGGAGCTTGAGCGGCTGACATGGGAGAAGGCTCCCGTCCGCTACCCCGAAGGCGTCAGCACCGAGGTCCGCACGCAGCTCGAGCATGAGCTGCGATTGATCGGAGAACTCGATTACGCCCCCTATTTCCTGACGGTTCACTCGATCGTCGCCGAAGCCCGCCGCCGCGAGATCCTCTGCCAGGGCCGCGGCAGCGCGGCGAACAGCGCGGTCTGTTACGTCCTTGGTATCACTTCGATCGATCCGGTGCGGTCCGAACTCCTGTTCGAACGTTTCGTCAGCGCCGAGCGCCGGGAGCCGCCCGATATCGATGTCGACTTCGAGCATGAGCGGCGCGAGGAAATCATCCAGTGGATCTACGAGACCTATGGCCGGACCCGCAGCGCGCTGACCGCAGTCGTCACGCGTTATCGTTCGCGCGGCGCCGTCCGCGAAGTCGGCAAGGCGCTCGGGCTTAGCGAAGACATCACCGCGGGGCTCGCCGGCGCGGTCTGGGGTTACAGCCGCGAGGGCGTCGAGGAAAAGCATGCCGAAGCGCTGAACCTCGACCTCGGGGACAAGCGCCTCGCGCTGACGCTCGAGCTCGCGCGCACGCTCATCAACACGCCCCGCCACCTTTCGCAGCACCCCGGCGGCTTCGTGCTGACGCGCGACCGGCTAGACGAACTCGTGCCAATCGAGCCCGCCGCGATGGAAGACCGGCAGGTCATCGAATGGGACAAGGACGACATCGACGCCCTCGGTTTCATGAAGGTCGACATCCTTGCTTTGGGGATGCTGAGCTGCATGCGCCGTGCCTTCGAATTCCTGCACGATCACAAAGGACTGAAGCACGATCTTTCTACCATTCCCGCGGAAGATCCCGCGACCTATGCGATGATCCGCAAAGCCGACACGCTGGGCGTTTTCCAGATCGAGAGCCGCGCCCAGATGGCGTCGATCCCGCTCATGGCGCCGCGCACCTTCTACGATCTCGTCATTCAGGTCGCGATCGTCCGGCCGGGCCCGATCCAGGGCGACATGGTCCATCCCTATCGCCGCCGCCGAAACGGACAGGAGGAGGTGACTTACCCGACCCCCGAACTCAGGCGCGTGCTTGAGAAGACGCTGGGGGTCCCGCTCTTCCAGGAGCAGGCGATGCGCGTCGCGATCGAATGCGCCGGCTTCACCCCGAGCGAGGCCGATCTCCTCCGCCGCGCGATGGCGACCTTCAAACTCACCGGCGGGGTCAGCCATTTCCGCGACAAGCTGATCGATGGCATGGTCGGCCGCGGCTACGACCGCGAGTTTGCCGAAAAGACCTTCAAGCAGATCGAGGGTTTCGGCTCCTACGGCTTTCCCGAAAGCCACGCCGCGAGCTTCGCGCTCATCGCCTATGCCTCGTCGTGGATGAAATGCCATCATCCCGACGCATTCTGCGCCGCGCTGCTCAACGCCCAGCCGATGGGTTTTTACGCGCCCGCGCAGATCGTCCGCGATGCCCGCAATCATGGCGTCGAGATCAGGCCCATCGATGTCAATCACAGCCGCTGGGACTGCACACTCGAAGAAGCGGCCAACGGCAAATATCATGCGGTGCGCCTGGGTCTGCGCATGGTCCGCGGTCTCGCCAATGAGGATGGCGCCGCGGTCGCCACGGCCCGTGCCGGCGAGCCCTATAGCAGCGCCGAGGAAATCCAGCGCCGCGCCGGGGTCGGGCGCGGCGCGCTCGACCGGATCGGCGACGCGGACGGCTTCGCCTCGCTCGGAAGCTCGCGCCGGGAAGGGCTATGGGAAGTGAAGGGCCTCGGACCTGCCGCCCTTCCCCTCTTTCAGGCTGCCGACGAACGCGCCGGACGTCTCCAGCGCGAAGCGCTGGAACCCGAAACGCTGCTCGCGCCGATGGGCGAAGGCGCCGAGGTCGTCGAGGACTATAGAGCGTCCGGTCTGTCACTCAGGGCCCATCCCCTCGCCTTCCTGCGCGACGAGCTTCGCTCGCGAAAGATCATCACGTGCCGGGAGCTTCACGGCATCAAGGACGGCCGCTGGGTCAACCTCGCCGGGGTCGTTCTCGTCCGCCAGAAGCCGGGCTCGGCAAAGGGCGTCATGTTCATCACCCTCGAAGACGAGACCGAGGTCGCGAACCTCGTCGTGTGGACCAATGTCTTCGAGAAATATCGCCCCGTGGTCCTCGGCGCCGCGATGATGGGTGTGCGCGGTCAGGTTCAGCGCGAGGGCGAGGTCATCCATATCGTCGCGCAAAGGCTCGACGACCTCTCCCCGCTGCTCGCGAGCGTCGGGCAGCGCAAGGACATCGCCGATATCTACAAGGTAGGCCGCGCCGACGTCGTCAAGAGCCCCGTGGGTCCCGACCCGCGCGATCCGGAGACGAAGCCGCTCGGCCGCAATCCGCGCGACATCTATATTCCCGACCTCCGCCTCGGGTCCGGCATCATTCCCGGCCAACCCACCGAAGGCATCAAGATCAAGCCACGGGATTTTCGTTAGCTTTCAAATGGCAGGCAGCGGAACCCGACATGGTTTCAGGGGTCTAGATCATGAGGGGCCAGCGCATGCCCCGCCAAGGTCGGCCAGGCACGCAACCAAATGGAGTGATGCCGATGAACCGCCTGATGATCCTTCCCCTCGCAGCCGTAACCGCCATGGTCGGTGCGTGCGCCTCCACGGGCAGCAGCTACGCCTATGACGACGGCGGCTACGGCTATTATGATCGCGCCTATTACGACCAATATGGCCGCTATGACTATGACCGCCCCGATCCGCGCTACAGCGGCTATTATGCGGAGAATTATTATCGCAACGACCGGCGCTATCGCGAACGCCGCCTCAACGACAACGACCGCATCTATCGCGGCCGCGACAATAAATATTATTGCCGCCGAAACGACGGGTCGACCGGACTGATCGTCGGCGGGATCGCCGGCGGCGTGCTCGGCAACGTCATCGCCGACGGAAGGTCGGAAACGCTGGGCACCGTGATCGGTGCCATCGGCGGCGCAGCCGTCGGGCGCGAAATCGATCGCAGCAATGTGCGCTGCCGATAGTCGCAAAATAATCGACGGCCGTTGGAACGATCTCGCGGTCCGCGCGTATCTACTTTGCAAGCTCGGGTCTCAGGACCCGACTTCAGGAAAGCCCCGCAGCCTTGTGCAGCGGGGCTTTACCTTTTTGGACGTCGAATGCGCCCCACTTCCAACTTTGTTAACGCTCGGGGTCTAAGCTGAGCGTGCGGGATCTCAGGAGGTTCGGCCGTCCGCAGGCGGAACCGGTCCTCCCGGTGGGCGGTAATTCTCGGCAAGGAGCTGAGCGATGTCGACCCCGGTCAAATATTCACCCGACGCGATCGAAATCGAGCTGATCCGAAGTCTTTACGACGGCCTGCTGCCCTCGATCGTGATGTCGCTCGGCTTTCTCATCTGCGGGGCGCTGATCATCGAACAATCGGGCGATATGTTGATCGCCGGACCCTATGCGATTGGCGTCCTCGCCTCGGTCGCCCGGCTCCTTGTCGCCTCGCGCGACGCAACCGCCGCGGATAGTCCCGCAATCACACTCGATGAGGCCCGCCGGCTCGAGCGCCGCTACGCGGCGAGCTATATCGTCTTTGCAGTTATGCTCGGCTCCTTCGCAGCGCGGGCGCTTGCCCTCCCCGATCCAGCCATCGACAAGCTCGCGATCTGTCTCGTCATCGGCTATGCGGCGGGCGTCGCGGCGGGGACGAGCCTTCGCCCGCGCATCGCCATAGCCTCGCTCCTTCTCGCCGTCATGCCGCCGGTCGTCACCATGCTTGCTGCCGGAAAGCCGCTCCATATCGCGACCGCGCTGATGACCGCTGCGTTCCTCGCAGGCGGTATCTTCAGCTTGCGAAAAAGACATGCCCGCGCCCTCGACGACATTGGCCGGCGGCTCACCTTCGCCTCGCTCGCGCGAAGCGACGAGCTCACGGACTTGCCCAACCGGCTGGCGCTGCGCGAATGGTTCGACCGCCATGTACGCGCCGCTAAGCTCCGCCCGATCGCACTACACTGCCTCGACCTCAACGGCTTCAAACCTGTGAACGACAGCTTCGGCCATCCCGTCGGCGACGCGTTGCTCGCCGCGGTCGCGAGAAGAATTTCGGGAACCTTGCGCGAAGGCGACATTGCCGCGCGGCTGGGAGGCGACGAGTTCGTGATCATCCAGCTTCAGATCGGCAATCCTGACGAGGCCTATATGCTCGCGGAACGCGTCGCAGCCTCGATCGCGCGTCCCTTTGCCGTCGGAAGCCATGATGTCCGCGTTTCGACGTCGATCGGATATATCGTGTGCGACGACCTGTCGCGCGACCTCGAACAACTGATCAGCCTCGCCGACGAGGCGCTTTATACAGCCAAGCGAAGCGGCCGCAGCATCTGCAGATATCAGGATGCTGCCGCGGTGCAGGCCGCTGCGTAAAACCGGCGCGGGCCCAGCAACATCCGTTCACGTCGCGCGTTGCTGATGCGAGGGGGATCAAGGACGACTGATGCCCCGTATTCTTCTGCTGATGACCTCCGTTCTCGCGCTCGGCGCCGCGACCCTCTCGCTCCAGTCCTGCGGCAGCGAACCGGTCGAGGCCGCGCCGCCGGAGGCAGCGACGAGTGCGCTCATCACGCTGCCCGACGGCTCGACCATGGCGGCGGCATCAGGATCGCTGACGCGCGAGATGGCCGATTGGCTTGCATCGCGCGAGGGCCAGATCAGGACATTCACCTTTCATGGCTTCGAAGAAGACAGGCCCAAATTGACGAGCATCGGTCTCGGCCGAGCCGCGGACCTCGCCACCGTCCTTCGCGCGGCTCCGGCCGCGACGATCGAAATCGCCGGCGACGAAGCCCAGATCAGCCTCCTCGCCGATTTGCTCGAGGATCGCGGCATCGCATCCGAACGGATGAAGATCGTCCCGGCGGCCGGGATCGGAACGGCTATGCTGACGCTCCATCGCGGCTCCATGTCTCCGCTGATGACGGCGAAATCCTGACTCTTTGTCAGGCAAAAAAAAGGCCGGCTTTAGTTGGTCACATCCTCGAACCACTGCGCATAGGGCGTGTTGACTGCCATGCGCCGATTATAGTCCGGGGCTCCATCGTCCCACCACACCGGTCCGCGCTCACCAAGCCCCCCCTTGGACCGATCCACCGCAGAGCGAGCCCGTCGAAGCGCGACGCCGTCTCTTGCTGCGAGCGCCGCTCGCACGTCTCGCCGGGCAGTCATCAGTTCGGATACAAGTCGCTCGCGCTGGCCAGGCTCCAACGCCGGGTTCGACATACGCCAAAGCCGGCCGCGAACGACGAAATAGCGGCCATCGGGAGTGACTTGGAGTCTGCCGGGCGGCTGCTCACACACGGCCGCTATAGGGAGGGGATATAGTCGTGTGCCGGCGACCGAGGGGTTTGTGATCGCCGGCACCCGTGAGGATGGCAAAGTCGGAACTTCGGCCATCCCGGAAACTCAGGGCAATGTGCGGCGTCCGCGCCCGAAGACGAAGGCGACGATGAAGAGGACGACGCCGATCACGAGCAAGATCTTGGCGAAGTCGGCCGAAAGGCCGGCAATGCCGCCGAAGCCGAGAAGCGCCGCGACGAGCGCGACGACGGCAAAGATGATAGCCCATCTGAACATGATAATTCTCCCGTCTGGACGCAGTCCGCCACTCGCCCGACCGCACTTGCGGGGGACGTTGAAAGCTACGCCAATTCATCCGTGGTGGATGTCCGGGTAACGCTGGCTCGCTTCGAAAGTTCCGCGCCGCCCCGGTCTCAGCACCCCCGGAATAACCTGTGTTAATCCGAAAATTTTCTCGGGAACGCTTGCCGTCGTCGGCGCGTCATTCGGGGTTGAGAGCGCCACTCCGCTCAACCGGCGAAAGAGGTATCGAAAGCAAGGTGCCGACAGAATCGCGGCACAGACAGGCGCAGATTGCTGCGCCTTCTGGGCCGGGCCGCAGCTCCCGCGCGGCCCGGCTTCGCGAGCGCAAACACAGGAGACCATGATGGCGGATGACAAGAGACTGACGGGCGCCTCCGATCGCGATCGGATCAGCCTTTCCGAAGATTATGAGATCCGCGATTGGACCGAGAGCCTCGGCGTGGGCGAAGAAGAACTTCGCGAGGCTGTCGATGCTGTCGGAAACAGCGCGGACGCCGTGCGCGCCTATCTGAACCACGGCCGATGACTTGGGACACTGCAGCAACGGCTCCGGTCGAGCGGATAGCCAGGGTCCTTGCCGGACATGAGCTCAGCCGGAACGGCGAAGGCGAACTGCGGTCGGCGGCCGATGCCGTCGACATGCTCTGGCCGGAGTATACCGCCGCGGCGCTCGCTATCCTCAAGACGATGCGGGAGCCGAGCGGGCGCATGCTGGCAGTCGGGGATGCCGGGGTGTGGGAAAGAATGATCACCGCGGCGATCGAGGACGAGACGATCTCCGAGAGCTGATCGTTCAGCCACGCGACACGAGGCCGGTGGTAAAGCCGCCGATATGCCTCTCACCACCGATCTCCCTTGGGAGCAACTCGCGATCTATGCGGCTGGCGCCGCGCTCGTCTTGATCCTGCTGTTCAAGATCCCCTATGTCGGCCGCGTGCTGCGCGGCCTCTTCTCCTTCGCGCTTCTCGCCTTCGCGATCTTCCTCATTCTTCAGCACGCCCTCTTCGATCCGAACCTCGGCCGCCTCACCGCGGCGATTGGTCTCGATCGACAGCAGGTCGTCGGCAGCGAGGTGCGCATTCCCATGGCGCGCGACGGACATTTCTGGGTCGATGCCGAAATCAATGGCATCAAGCGAAAGATGCTCGTCGACAGCGGCGCCACCGTGACCGCGCTATCGCAGGAGACCGCCCGCGCAGCCGGGGGCGAGGCCGATGCAACGCTGCTACCGCTCCTGATGCAGACCGCGAACGGGACGGTGCGGGCCGAGGCCGGAACGGTCGATGCGCTCGCGGTCGGCGCCATCGAAGCACAGCGGCTGAAGGTCGTGATCTCACCCGCGCTCGGCAATACGGATGTGCTCGGCATGAATTTCCTGTCGCAGCTCGCCGCCTGGCGCGTCGAGGGCCGCACGCTCTTCCTTGTTCCTCAACCCGCCGACGTCGACCCCTGATAGACACGGCACGGATTCGCCTTTGTTCCATTTTTGTTCTATGTTCCGTGACCGACTCGCAACGAAAGACCGGCCATGGGTGACGTAATCCCGTTCGACAGATCCGAAGGTGACGACCGCATCGGCGGCCATGCTGCCGCCAATGATTTTTTCGCACCCGGCGGTTTTCTCGCCGCGATCAATGCGGTCCATATCACCGGCGCGCATCTCGCGCGCGCGATCGAGACGATCCGGCATCTTGTGGTGAAGAGCCCGAGCGACATTGCGGAGCATGGCCGTCTGCTCGAGCGTTTCGCGCGTGAGCACGGGCTCGGCGATCATGGCGGCGCCGCGCTCCACGCGCGCGCGATTGCCCTCGATCGCTGGGCGCACGAATTCGACCCGTTCGGCGAGAGCGATATCAGCGGCTTCTACGCCGCGGGCGGCAGCGCTCCGCTCGTCGAGACCGAGATCGGTCTCGGTTTCGAGCCGGCGAGCTTTGCGGAACAAGTCCAAAAATGGACGAAGATCTTCGCCTGAAGCCCGAGAGATGAGCCGCCTCTACACCCTTGCCGCCACGGCTTCGGACGTCGCCGATCATTTCGGCGCCGGCGGCTTTACCGATATCGCCGTTCCCTCGGAGACGATCGAGGCCCTCCCCGGCCTCGTCGTCCACGAAACGAACGGCCGGCGACACCTTCGCCAGATGCTCTGGGGCTTCCCGCGCCTCACCTGCGAGATGCGGCTGCGCGGCGATCCGCCGGGCCGCATCGGCCTCGTCGCCGATCTCACCAACCCGATGTGGGAAGGTCTCGTCGTCGAGCCCCGCTATCGCTGCCTCATTCCGCTGACGCACTTCGCGAACCCCAACGGCTCGCCGGGCGAGAAGACACGCAGTTGGTTCTCTGCCGAAGGCCAGCCGATCATGGCCTGGGCGGGCTTCGCCAAGAACACCCCCGAATTGGGTCCCGTTTACGCCGGCATGACGATGGACGCGAACGAGCTCGTGCATCCCACCAACGATCGCATGCCCGTCCTCCTCATGCCCCATGAATATGAGCGCTGGCTCCACGGCTCGATCAAGGATGTCATCGGCTTCCAGTTTCGTCCGCCACCGCCCGCAGAAAATTTTGTCGCCGAGCATACCGACGATCTCTGGCGCAGCGGCAAATTGCCGCCGAGCGCGCGGCCCCAGCAAGCGCTGCTCTAGCAGAGCGCCGTTTCCCCCCATGCCCTTCCTTCCCGGCTCGATGCTGATAGACTGACGTCCATGTGCAATCTCTACACCGAGCGCAAAAGCGCGGCCGAGGTTGCGGCGCATTTCGGCGTCGACCTCCCCGTACCGGCGTTCAACAGCGCCGAGGATGTGTATCCCGGCTATTCGGGCATGGTCGTCCGCGAAGAGCAGGGAAAGCGCGTCCTGCGCTCGATGACCTGGGGTTTTCCGCGCCACTCCAAAAGCAAGAAGACGGGCCTGCCCAACAAGCCGAGCCCGACGAACAACGCACGCGACGATCAGCTCTTCAATCCTTATGGTATGTGGAGCCAATGGTTTGCCCAGCCGGCGCATCGCTGCCTGATCCCGTTCACCGCCTTTGCCGAAGCCGTCGGCGAAAAAGGCGCAATGACGAAGACCTGGATCAGCGTCACCGATCAGCCGCTTGCGGCCTGGGCGGGACTATGGCGCCCCACCGACGAATGGGGCGACGCCTATACCGGCGTGATGGTGGACGCGACCGAGGAACTGCTCGATATCCACGACCGCATGCCGGTGATCCTCCGTCCCGAAGATCATGAGACCTGGCTGCATGCGCCCGCCGACGAAGCATTCGGGCTCGTGCGCAAATATCCCGGCGACCGCCTCGTTGCCGAGCATAGCAACGACCCCTGGAGCAACCGCGGCAGGACGTCGCCCCCGCTCCCCGATATGCCGACCCTGCTCTGATGCTCACCGAAGACCGCCATCTCTGGGCCTGCGCCCTCGCCGTCGAGAAGCAGCATGGAGCGGGCGCACCGCGCTTCGTCGCAGCGCGCATCGGTGCGCTCGCGCTCGCGGGGGATAAAGCGGGCGTCGAGCGCTGGAAAGCGATCGCGGCGAAACTGAACGCACTCGCAAGGACATGAAGCACGGCCCTGTCAGCAAAAGTGCCGCGGCGCAGGCCGATCTGTTTGGCCGTGCACTGCTTCCCGGTGTCGAAGCGGCCGAAGCCTTCGTCACGGAAGCCGAGGAAGCCGCGCTCATAGCCCATATCGAACATGCTGGGCTCGAGGCCTTCAAGTTCCAACAATGGGAGGGCAAACGCCTCACGCGCTCATTCGGATGGAGCTATGATTTCCAGACGGGGGTTTTCGCACGCGCCGCGCCGATCCCCGACTGGCTCGCGCCGATCGCCGCTCGCGCCGAGCGTTTTTCAGAACTTCCGCCGGGCGCCCTCGCGCAGGCGCTGCTGATTTCATACGGCCCCGGGGCCGGCATCGGCTGGCATAAGGACCGGCCCGTCTTCGAGCATGTCGTCGGCATTTCGCTGGGAGCAGAGGCGGCGATGCGCTTCCGGCGCCGCCGAGGAGACAAGTTCGACCGCTTTGCACTGCCGCTCGCGCCCCGCTCGATCTATCGTTTCACCGGCGAAGCGCGGCACGCGTGGGAACATAGCATCGCGCCGATCGAGACGGCGCGCTGGTCGATCACCTTCCGCAGCCTCGCGAGTTGATCGCGATAGCGAAGGCAAATATTCGCTCCTATAGAGACCGCCCGGTCGGCGAGGGGCCGACCGCATAAGGGAGATATTGAATGAACCATGCCGACCTTTCGGACGCAGTTGCTAGCGCGCTCGGAACCAGCAAGGCCGACGGCAAGAAGGCTGTCGACGCCGTGTTCGCCGCGATCGCCGACGCCGCCGCCAAGGGCGAGGAAGTATCGGTAAACGGCTTCGGCAAGTTCAAGGTCAAGGAAAGCGCAGCCCGCGAGGGCCGCAACCCTTCGACCGGTGAGACCATCCAGATCGCAGCCTCGAAAAAGCTCGGCTTCGGCGCGGCAAAGGCCGTCAAGGATCGCCTCAACGGCTAAGACCCGACGTCAGGCGCCGAAGGTCACATGGCCTTCGGCGTCGATCGGCCAAGCCGGATTCCACGCGATTTCCCAGGCATGATCGTCGGGATCCGCGACATAGCCCCGATAGCCGCCATGCGGCGGCGCGTCGCCTGGCCGCAGCACCCGGCCGCCTGCAGCCTCCAGCGCCGCGATCACTGCATCGACCTCTTCCGCCGACCCGACATTATGGGCGAGCGCGAAGGCCCCCGGCCCGCCGAACGAGGTCCGCGTCATGTCCTCGGCGAGCTTTGCCTCAAGCCATGTGCCGAGGATCAGACCGTTCATCTGATAGAAGGCGATTTCCTCGTTCGCGAACACCGGCGTCCAGCCGAAGCCTTCGCTATAGAAGCGGCGGGACCGGACGAGATCCGCGATCCCGAGCGTCACGACTGCAATCTGCTGCTGCATGCATCGGTCTCCGATATAGGCTCTTTAACAACGGCAAGGGAGCCAGCCTTGTTCCCGCGATCACGAAGTCCCTATGAATCGCCGAAGCCAGACATCAGCTCGCGCCGAACAATGGATCACGAACCTCCTTGTTGGAAAGTCGAGTACCGCACGGAAATTCGGGTAAACTTGATCGAAATCAATATCATATTACACGTCATTCGGAACAATTCCTCGTAGGTGCGCATTCTTGTAGTGCCTCGTCTCTCCCCCTGGTTCCCGGGAGACGAGGTTCTCTCCCCAGATAATATTGCTGCCAACGAAGAGGTTGAAAGCGCCCCGCGTCGCGGCCAGAAGCGCCCGATGAACCAGCGCCTCCTTTTTATAGCTGCTACTCTCCTTTCGCTCAGCGCTTGCGCGGGGGCCGAGCAAGCTTCGCAGCCCTTTTCGCCCTCTGTCCTGCAAGACCGGCCGCTCACCCTGGCGAGCTGGAACCTCGAATTCCTTGCCGAGCATAACGGCGACGGATGTCAGCCGCGAACCGACGCCGACTATGCCGCCATGCGGCAGATAGCCGATGGGCTCGACGCCGACGTGATCGCGTTTCAGGAAGCGGAGAGTGTCGCGGCGGCAGAGCGCGTGTTCGACCCCGCCCGCTATACCGTCGTCATGGAAGAGCGCGCCGGTAGGCCCAGCGGGACCTGCGGCGGCGAGCACAAGTCGCAGCGCGTGATCCGCCAGGCTGTCGGATTCGCGATCCGCAAGACCATTGCGTTCGACCGCCACCCCGATGTGACCAGCCTCATGCTCGGCAATCCTCAACTGCGCTCGGGCGTCGACATCACGCTCCGACCTGTGCGCGCGAGGCCGCTCCGTCTGCTTTCGATCCACTTGAAGTCGGGCTGCTTTGCCGGAGATACCGCCAAGGCCTGCCCGATCCTCGCAGAGCAGGTTCCTGCCCTCGAGGCGTGGATCGATGCTGCTGCCGAAGCGCCCGTGCGCTTCGCCGTGCTCGGCGACTGGAACCGCAGGCTTGGACTTAAAGGCGACCGCGTTTGGTCCGAGATCGACGACGGTACGCCGGCGAACGCAGACCTCCGGCTCGCCGATGCCGGCAAGCGGCCGAAGTGCGATCCGCGGTACGACAGCTTCATCGATCATATCGTGCTCGACCGGCGCGCCGGCGCGGACATGCTAAGCTTTGCCGAGACGCTTTACGGGAAAGACGTCAAACATTATTCCGACCATTGTCCTGTATCGGTGGCGCTGGCGCGATGACGGGAAGAACCACCATCGACCAGGAACTTGTCGAAGCGCTTGAATTTCTGCTCGGCCGCGTTGACGACGGCGCCTTGTTCGATCGCGAAGCGCCGGACGGCGGATATCGCTCGCAAGGTCTCGAAAACGCGCTGAGGACGATCCGCCGCAAGCTTCGCGCCCGAGCGGATTGACGTTGGCCGCAATGCCGCTGGCCCGGAGGGCCGAAAACCGCACTCTTGCCGTAGCCGCAGCCGGGGCGGCGTGCGCGCGGGAGCGGCGGGCCGGACGGGGCGGAGCCGTGGCCGGAGCCGCGCGCAGCGCGGCTTGCCCGCCGTGACAGCGCGCGCCCGCACCGGCAAGAAGCGAGGCAAGTGTGCAGGCGCGGCCGGACATCCGTGCGACCCCTGGCCGAGCCTGCGAGGCCAGAGCGCGCTCGACAGATGCCGCGCTCAACCTCGGCCGAAGCAGTCTCCGATCACAGCTCTGACGATGGACAAGCGGTGCATTGAGCGAGAATGATCTGCCAGCGGTCACCCTGCTGCTTCCAGAGACGAAGATAGGAGAAAGTTCCGAAGAAGGCCGTGCCGCCATAGGATCCGGCGACATCGGTCGTCACGACGACGCTCGCCAGGTCACCATAGGGCCGAACGAGACGGTCGCCCCGAAAATCGAGCGAACTCAAGTCGAGCAGTCCCGAACGATGCGCCGCGATATCGTCGTCACGCGATCGCCTCACACCCTGTTGGTCGACGAAGATCATATCATCCGCAAGCAGCTGCTCCAGTGCTTTGACATCGCCGGCCAGCATCGCCGTACGAAGCGCTTCCTCGCATCCCGCTATCGCTTCGATCACCTGCATCCATTTCGCTCCCTCGGGCCGAACCGCCGTCCTATCGATCAACGAGCAGGACCGGCAAATATTGAAAGACGATTCCGAGCCCGCCGAACGCCAGCGCCAGCATCGCCGCACGCCGTCGCCACCAGGCGAAGGGATCGCCGGGAGCTTCACGCGAAACCGCGACGAACATCCATACCGCACCGCCGAGAATGGCCAAGGTACAAAGCGATGCCGCGAGGCGTACGCCGGACCCGCTGCCCCCGAACTCGGCGAGGAGGTAGAGAAGGAAGAAATGCACGGCCCACAGGACGAGACCGCCCATCATGATGAACCAGCTCTTCATCCGCCAGCGCCGACCAGTCGCGAGACGAGTGCGCCCGTCACCCCCTGTGCCGCGGTGTAGACGAGAAAGAGCATCGCGAGGTCGATGCTGTTGTTCCTAGGCTGCGGGACAAGGCCCCGCACAGCACGCGCCGCGCAGTAAAGCGCCATCAAGATTGCAATCGCCGCTGCGCATGCCTGAAGGGCCAGCAGCGCATAGACGACAGCCCCCTGCCCGCTCGCGGTGGGACCAAGTTCGCTACTCGACCAACTCACGTAATCCATGCCAAGCGCCGCACTCGAAACCGCCGCGGACAAAAGAAGCGCGAATACCGACCAGAAGGGCGAGCGTCGAAGGCATGCGCGTGCCGTGAGCGCGAGACCGATTGCGACAGCGTAGAGCCCTAGGATCGATATCGCCTCACCGAGGGGCGGCGGCGGCCGCCAGAAGCCCGGCTGGTTCGAGGACAGGAAGGCAAGGCTGAACAGCGCCATGAGAAAGACCATGCCCATCACGACCAGCAGGATGACCATCGCCCACCAGCCATGGCTCGACGGCCCGGTAACATAGGTCGGGACGCGGATGTCGGCGCCAATGTCGACGCCCTCGATTTCGACCGGCCGGTCGGTTTCCCAAAGCCATCGCAGCACCGAAATCACCGCGAGCACGCCGCTCACCCATGCGAAGAGATAGGCCTGCACCGTCAGCGCGAGGAAGAAGCCCGCGGTAAAGATCGCGGCGGCGAACGGCCAAGGGGAGGGCCCCGGCATGATCTGAAGATATTGCGGCTCGGCGAGCAGCGGGCTGGTGACGATTGTCTCGCGACGGCCCGTCGCCGAGCGCGGCAGGAAATAGCGCCCCTTCTCGACCTCATGCGCGAGCGCCGGATCGTCCCACAAGGGCTCGCGGCTCGTCACGACCGGGATCGAGCGTGTCGAATAAAGTTCGCTCGGCAACCATTCGAGCGTGCCGCCGCCGTAGACGTTTCCGGCATTGCCCTCGCCCGGCGCGAGCCGGAAATTACGCGCCAGGTCGACAAGGAAGAGGAGCACACCGAGCCCAAGCATGAACGCGCCGACCGTCGAGACCAGATTAGGCAGCTCAAGGCCCTGCCCCGGCAGATAGGTGTAGACTCGCCGCGGCATGCCCTGCAGCCCCGCCAGATGCATCGGCAGGAAGGCGACATTCATGCCGGTGAACATGAGGCCGAACACCCATTTGGCGAGCCGCTCCGACAGCGCTCGGCGGCTCACCATGGGAATCCAGTAATAGAAGGCCGCAATTAGCGGAAAGACCATGCCGCCGATCAGGACATAATGGAGGTGCGCGACGATGAAATAGCTGTCGTGCGCCTGCCAGTCGAAGGGCACCATCGCCACCATCACACCGGTGAGACCCCCGGTCACGAAAATGACGATGCTCCCCATTACGAAAAGGCCGGGTGCATTGAACTTCGGCTTGCCGATCGCGAGCGTCGCAATCCACGAGAAGACCTGGATGCCCGCCGGCACGCTGACCGCCATCGAAGCGGCGGAGAAGAACCCGGTCGTCATCGGCGGCATGCCGGTCGTGAACATGTGATGCGCCCACACGCCGAAACTGATGAAGCCCGTCGCGATCATCGCAAGGACGATGAGCCGGTAGCCGACGAGCCTCTCGCCCGCGACGGTCGCGACGATCATGCTCATCATCCCGGCGGCGGGCAGGAAGATGATATAGACCTCGGGGTGGCCGAAAAACCAGAAGAGATGCTGCCAGAGCAAGGGGTCTCCGCCGCGCGTCGCGTCGAAGAAGGGCCAGCCGAACGCGCGCTCGATCTCGAGCAGCAAGGTGCCGAGAATGATGCTCGGAAAGGCGATCACGATCATCACTGCGAAGACGAGCATCGCCCAGGCGAAGATCGGCATCCTGTCGAGGCGCATGCCCGGCGCGCGCGTCCGCAGCACGCCGACGATGATCTCGATCGCCCCCGCGATCGCGCTGATCTCGATGAAGCCGATGCCGAGCAGCCAGAAGTCGGTGTTGATTCCCGGCGAATAGGCCTTGGACGTCAGCGGCGGATACATGAACCAGCCGCCGTCGGGCGCGAGCCCGACGAAGATCGAGGCGAAAAAACAAAGTCCGCCGACGGCATAGGCCCAGAAGGCATAGGCGGACAGCCGCGGGAACGGCAGATCGCGCGCCGCGAGCATCTGCGGGAGCAGGAGCACGCCTGCCGCCTCGACCGCGGGCACCGCGAAGAGGAACATCATCACCGTGCCGTGCATGGTGAAGACCTGATTATAGGTGCCCTGCGGCAGGATCTCGAGCATCGGCGCGGCGAGTTGCGCACGCATGAGCAGCGCGAGCACCCCCGCCATCAGGAAAAAGAGAAAGGCGGTTCCGAGATAATAGATGCCGATATAATTATTGTTGACCGCGAACAGATATTCCCAGCCCTTGGGCTTGCACCAGATACGACGGAGGTCCTCCTCCTCTTCTTTCGGCCGCTCGTGCCGAGTCGGGAAACGCTCATAAAGCGCGGGATCGAACCCCGTTTCCGATCTCATTTGAGCGAGACCAGATAGGCGGTGAGCGCCTGCAGTTCCTCGCCGCTGAACTGGTGATAGGCGGGCATACGGTTCGCGGGCTTGATCGCCTGGCTGTCGGCGACCCAGCCCGCCATCGTCCCCGGATTATTGGGCAATATGCCCGCGCCCAGCGTCCTGCGCGAACCGACATGCGTCAGATCGGGGCCGGCCAGTCCACGCGCCGGCGTGCCGCGGATCGTGTGACAGGCGGCGCAGCCGCTCGAGAGAAAAAGTGCAAGCCCCTCGCCGCCGGCGCCTTGCGACGGGAGCCGCGAAGCCTGCCACCGCGCAAAGTCCGCCGGGGTGTGGGCCACCACCACAAACCCCATCAGCGCGTGCGGGCCGCCGCAATATTCGGCGCATTGCCCCTTGTAGATACCCGGCGCATCGGCCTCGATCAGCAGGCGATTGGTGCGCCCCGGGATCATGTCCATCTTGCCGCCAAGCCGCGGCACCCAGAAGCTATGGATGACGTCGGCCGCCTCGAGTTCGAGCAGGACGGGCTGTCCTATCGGAATGTGGAGTTCGTTCGCATCGCGCAGCGTCTCGCGGCCTTGTCCGTCCTGATAATGGACGCGCCACCACCACATCTCGCCGATGACCTTGACGCGCATGGCGCCTTCGGAAACGCGCGCCGCCGAAAGCGAACTGGTGAGCATGAGGCCCCACACGAGCAGACCCGTGAGCACGACCGAGGGAAACGCAAATCCCAGAATCCAGATCGCCTTCTCGCCGCCGAGCCGGGTCTTGAGCCGAGGCGATCCGCGCAGCGCGATCCAGAGTGCGCCAAGCACGATCGCCAATATCACGGTTCCGCCAGCAAGCAGCACCCAGGCAAGCAGGGTCACGGGCTCCGAATAGGGGCCGGCAGGATCGAGCACGGCGGGCGGCCAGCCTTCCGAAGGCAGCGTTCGCTCAGTCATCGAGGCTCAGCAGCCAGGCGGCGATATCGTCGGCTTCGGCTTTTTTCATCGGTATCGCGGGCATTGCGGTCCCCGGCGCCATCGCCGGCGCGTCGGTGACGAAGGCGGCAAGCAGCGGCGCGCGATTGGGCAGTTCGCCCGCGATCAGCGGGCGCGCGCCGAAGCCCGCGAGCGGGGGGCCCACGCGCCCTTTCGGCCAGGCGATCCCGGGCATGGCATGGCAGGCGCCGCAACCGAGCCGCGCCGCCGCATCGCGCCCGCGCGCGATGGCGGCGGGGTCTGCGGGTGCCGTTTCAACCGGGGCGGGCGCGCAGGCGCCGAGCAGCATCAAGACCGAAATCGCAGCGCCCCCTTTCATAGCCGTTCACCGTCCTCGTTTCGCTTTGGGAACCACCTCGCGCGGCCATTGGTTCCCGAAGCGTGCGCAAAGCCTCCCTCCTCCTCCTGTTCCTCCTGTCCGCATGCCAAGCGCCCGCGCCGCCCGATCGCTTCCGCGCGACGGGCGAGACGATCGCGATGAGCGGCGGCGATGCGGGCGCCGAAGCGGCCTGCTTCACCTGTCACGGGCTGCAGGGCGAAGGCGACGGGCGCGACGCGCCGCGCCTCGCCGGACTCGACGCGGGCTATCTCCATCGGCAGCTCGACGATTATGCAAATGGTCGCCGCGAGCATGCCGCGATGCGCGCAATCGCCCGCAAACTCGGCGACGGCGACCGATCGAAAGTGTCGGCATTCTACGCGGCGATCCAGCCCGCGGCGTGGCCAGTCGAAGCCGGCAATCCGGCGGGTGCGCGCATCTACGACGAGGGCGATCCCGCGCGGGGACTGCCGTCCTGCGCCTCGTGCCACGGTGTGGGCGGCGTGGGCGATGCCGCTAATCCGCCGCTGGCCGGTCAGCCCGCCGCCTATATCTCAGGTCAGCTTCGCGCGTGGCGCGAAGCGAAGCGCAATAATGACCCGCTAGGCGAGATGCGCCGCGTCAGCCGCCTGCTCTCGGACGCCGAGCTTGCGGCGGTGTCGCGTCATGCAGCGTCCTTTCCGCCCCATCCTCCGGAAGCTCGGGCAACATCCCCCGCAGCACGTCGTGCCGATCCCAGAAATGATGTTTCAGAGCCGCGCCGACGTGCAGCGGGATCATCGCGACGAGGAGTATGATCAGGAGCGCATGGATTCCCTCCGCCCAGTCGAGGATCCACCACTGAATACCCCTCTCCAGACTGTCGAACGGCATGTGCGGCCAGGGAAGGATTCCCGCCACCTCGAGCGGCTCGCCGCCGACCACCGACCACATTGCCCATCCCGAGAGCGGCAGACCGAAAAAGCAGACGTAAAAGAGTATGTGCGTCACATAGGCTGCGACCGTCTGCCAGCCCAGCCGGTCGGCATCGTTGATGGGACCCGGCACGATCATCCGCCAGATCGCGCGCAGCGCAGCAAGCACAAGCATCAGCAGGCCGAGTTCGGCGTGAACCCGAAACGCCTCCAACTTGTCGCCACCCGCGTCGATGCGGCTCATGCGCCAGCCCCAGCCGAGCTGGAATAGGATGAGCGCGGCCATCGTCCAGTGGAATAGCTGCCCGACGGGCGAGTAGCGGCGGTCGGCGGCATAGCGCGCCGCCCACGCCTGGATCGCCTCGATCATGCTGCCACCGGGGGCGGCGCGCCGAGGAGGCGCCACCCGGTCCAGAGCGCCGCGCCGAGATAAAGAGCCGCGGCAGGAGCCCACATAATGAGGCCCGCCAGTTGCTGATCTTCGAGCGGCGCCAGCCCCCAAGCTATCGTCGTCGCGAGATGGGGCGCATAGAGGGGCGTGCCCGCGAAGGTAATGAGCGCCCCGAGCAGCCCCATCTGCACCATCATGGCAAACAGCAGGCCGATCGCGAGCGGCGGCGACGACGAGCGGAGCGAAGCCCAGAAGCCGAACGCGGTCGCGAGCAGCGAAAGCTGCATCAACCAGAAAGCGCCGTCGCTCGCCAACGCGAGGGTATAGGGCGGCGGCGCGTGCCAGATCCAGAATGCGAGAATGTGCCCGGCCGCCCATAGCGGCGCACCGCCGCGCGGCCGAAACCGCGGCAGGCCGAGCGCAAACAGCGGAGCCGCAACCGCGGTCAGGATGATATGGTGCGCGACGCGCACCGAGAAGAGCGCCGACGACAGGGCGCATAGCGGCGACACGAACAGAAGGGCGATCAGCGCGAACCCGGCCCAGAAGGGACCGCGCGCTTTCCATCGCCACGCCATCAGCGCCGCGGCGCCCAGCGCCGCGAGCAGCCCGGGATCGAGATTCCAGCGCAGCATCCAGTCAGCCGGGATCGGCGCGGGACCACAATAAGGAATCGAGGACGGATCCATCCAATTGCCAACGTCGCGCCCGGCGCGCGGGTTCCGGGAAACTATTGGGCGGTCGGCGCATTATCCAGACGGGGGCCTGCATGGAGATCAATATGGCAACGGCCCCATCGCCTTTCACCGACCCGCCCTATCGCCGACACGCGCCCCATCCGCTGCACGCCATTCTCCTCGCCTTTCCGGTCGCCCTGTTCAGCAGCGCGCTCCTTTCCGACATCACCTATCTCAACAGCGCCGAGATGCAGTGGAGCAATTTCTCGGCCTGGTTGATCACGGGCGGGCTGATATTCGGGGCTCCGGTGCTCCTGTGGTCTGCCATAGCATTTGTCCGAGGCCGAAAGCAGCCAAAGCGCGGGCCTGCCACCGCCTATTTTCTGCTGATCCTCGTTATGTGGATCGCGGGCCTCGTGAACGCCTTCAAGCATAGCCAGGATGCCTGGAGTTCGGTCGGCACGGCCGGCGCGACCCTCTCGGCCCTATCCACAGTTGCAGCGATTGCCGCCGCCTGGCTTCTCCACGCAGCGAAGGAGCCCCGCGCATGAACCGGCAGACCTCGCTTGGCCTCGTCGCTGCGGCGGCGCTAGCGGCCGCGCTCGCCGGCTGCGGCAAAGGCGATGAAAAACTCGACCAGACGGGCGCCAGCCCGAGCCTGCCGAATATCGACGAGACGCTCGTCCCACCGATGAAAATCGCCAAGCCTGCAGGATGGAACGGCGAGCTTCCGACCGTTCCAGCCGGTTTCAAGATCGTGCCGGTCGCCACCGACCTCAAGATTCCGCGGCAGATCCTCATCCTCCCCAATGGCGACATTCTCGTCGCCGAAGGGTCGGGCGGCCATGCACCGAAGCTCCGCCCGAAGGATGTGATCGCGGGCTATATCAAGAGCCTTGGAAAATCCTCGGTGAAGGGCGGCGACCGCGTCACCTTGCTTCGCGACGCGAACGGCGACGGCAAACCCGAACTTCGCACCAGCTTCATCGAGGATCTCGATGCGCCCTATGGCCTCGCGCTCGTCGGGAACGACCTTTATGTCGCCAACCAGGGTGCGCTGCTGCGCTTCGCGTACACGCCGGGCGCGACGCGCATCGCTGGCAAGGGCGAGGAAGTGACCAAGCTCCCGGCAGCGGTCAATCATCACTGGACGAAATCGCTCGCCGCGAGCGCGGACGGGTCGAAGCTTTATGTCGGCATCGGCTCGAACAGCAATATCGGCGAGCGGGGAATGAGCATCGAGGAGGATCGCGCCGTCATTTGGGAGGTCGATGCCGCCACCGGCGCGAGCCGCATTCTCGTCTCGGGCATCCGCAACCCGACCGCCCTCGCCTTCGAGCCATCGTCGAACGCCCTCTGGGCGGTGGTGAACGAACGCGACGAGCTTGGCGCCGAGCTCGTACCCGATTATCTGACCTCGGTGCGCGAGGGCGCTTTCTACGGCTGGCCCTACAGCTATTGGGGACGCCATCCCGATCCGCGCGTTCATCCACAAAAGCCCGAGCTCGTCAGGACCGCAGTCACTCCCGATTATGCGCTCGGTTCGCACGTCGCGCCGCTCGGGCTGAGCTTTGCGACCGAAGGCGGGCTCCCGGGCTATGAGACGGGCGCCTTCGTTGGAGAGCATGGCAGCTGGAACCGCCAGACTCTCGCGGGCTACAAGGTCAGCTTCATCCCCTTCGCCAACGGACGTCCTGCCGGCAAGCCGAAGGATTTCGTGACCGGCTTCATCAAGGACGGCAAAGCGCGCGGTCGCCCGGTCGGCGTCACCTGGGACCCGGCGCGCGGCGCGCTCTGGATCGCCGACGATCTCTCTCACACGGTGTGGCGCGTCACCGGACCCCGCGCGCTCGCGATGGGATCACCGGTCGCTGCTGCAGCCAGCAAAAGATAATCAGGCGGAGCCGCCCGGCTTGGGACATAGCGACGCCTCTCGGGAACGTGCCGCCCCGCCGGGCGTAGCTGACCCATGACGCGTCCCATCCCCTGTCTATCGATATCGAGAGCCATCGCGGCCCCTTGGGCCGCGATGGCGAAGGTAGCTCGGTGATAGACCAGTCTGATACGGGCAAGCCGCGCTCGAGGGCGCATCATATCAGGGCGAACATCGTGCTTTACGGTGCGCTCTTTGCCAATCTCGGCATCGCCGTCGCCAAATTTGTCGCCGCGGCGATCAGTGGTTCCTCGTCGATGCTATCGGAAGGGGTCCATTCGCTCGTCGACAGCGGCAATCAGATGCTGCTCCTCTACGGCCAGGCGAAGGCAAAGCGGCCGCCCGACAATCGTCACCCCTTCGGCTACGGCCGCGAACTTTATTTCTGGGCGTTCGTCGTCGCAATCCTCATCTTTGCTGTCGGAGCCGGCATTTCCATCTACGAAGGCTGGATTCACTACCGGGATCCCGAGCCGCTTCGCGATCCGACGATCAACTATGTGGTGCTCGCCATCGCCTTCCTGCTCGAGGGTGCGTCGTGGACGATCGCGGTGCGCGAGTTCAACGCCGGGCGGCGCGGGCTCGGCTGGTGGACGGCGGTGCGGCGGTCGAAGGATCCCGCAGGTTTCATCGTCCTGTTCGAAGACAGCGCCGCGCTCGCCGGCCTCGCCATCGCCGCCGGCGGCATATGGCTGAGCCATGCGACAGGGGATCCGCGGATCGACGGCATCGCCTCGATGGCGATCGGCGCAATCCTAGCGGCGGTCGCGATCCTTCTAGCCCGCGAAGCGAAGGAGCTGTTGATTGGCGAGGCTGCGGACCCCGAACTGATCGCGCGTATCTGGACCATCGTCGAACGGCGCCGCGAAATTACCGCCGTCAATCATGTGCGCACGATCCACACCGCACCCAATTCGATCTTCGTCGCGGTAAGCGCCGACTTCGAGGATCGTCTCGCCATGGGTGAGGCCGAGACGTTGATCGAGGCGATCGAGGCCGAGCTCAAGGCTGCGTCGAGCGATATCAGCTCGATCTACATCCGCCCCGAAAAGCAGTCCGATGCGCTCGTCCAGCCTCGCCCGTCGGCGGCGGCCGAACCCGCGCGGCAGCCGCGCGGCGCAAACTAGGCTTTGAGCTCGCCCGGTCGCAACTGGATCCTGATGAGCGCGCTCGTGCCCGGCATATCGCGCGAAGCATCGACCGCGCCGTAAGAGACAGCCGCCTTGTGGGTCCGCGCCAACGCTTCGATGAGGCGCGTTCCGAGACCCGTGCCGCGCGCCGTTCCGTCGGACGGCATCCCTGCCCCGTCGTCGACAACCGCGAGTTCGAGCAATGTCTCGTCGGCCCGGCGAAGCGATATCCGAATCTCGCCATCATGGCTGTCGCCATAGGCATATTTGCACGCGTTGCTCACCCATTCGTTGGCGATCATGCCGAGCGCCACGGCCTTGTCGGTGGCCACACGCATGGGCTCGACGTCGGCGATGACACGCCGCGCGGCGACCCCCGTCGACCAGGTTGCCGAAAGATCCTCGGCAAGGCCGCCCAGATAGTCGTCCATCGCCACATATTCGACGTCGTCTGTGGTGTAGAGGCGCCGGTTGACTTGCGCGACCGTCGCGATCCGTTGCTGCGTCTTCTGCAGCGCTTCGCGGGCCGCGGGATCGGCGATCGTCTTCGATTGGAGGGCGACGAAAGACATCACCATCTGGAGATTGTTCGCGACGCGGTGGTTCACTTCCTTGAGCAGCGCTTCCAGCCGCGCATTGGTCGCGCGCAGCTCGCTCTCCACCTCGGCGCGCGCGCGCCGAAGCTGGGCACGCTCGAGCACCTGTTCGAAGCTCGAGGCCAAAAGATCGAAGAAATCCTCGCCGACCGACTTTACCACATAATCGTCGGCACCCGACTTCAACGCCGCCACGGCGATGCGGCTCTCCTCGGAGCCCGTCACATAGACGACGGGCGGGCATTCGCGCAGGGCGCGAAGCGCCTCGAGCGTGGCAAGCCCGTCCTGCCCGGGCATATAGTGATCGACGGCAACGAGATCGAAGGCAGTGACCTTCGCCATGTCGACGCCCTCGCCGCCGCTTGCCGCGAGGCTGACTTCATAACCTTTCCGGCCAAGCGCGCGCGCCGCAAGCCGCCGCATGCCGTCGTCGTCATCGATATAGAGAATGTGGGCCAGGGCGGGTCTCAAACCGGGTCGGGATCGGGGACCTGGATCACCGACAGGAAGAGGCCGAGCTGGCGAATGGCGTCGGCGAAATTCTCATAGTTCACCGGCTTGGTGATATAGACGTTGCAGCCGAGGTCGTAGCAGCGCTGGATCTCGATCTTGTCGTCGGTGGTCGTGAGCACGACGACGGGCGTGCGTCGCAGCGGACTGCTGTCGGCCTTCAGCCTGGCGAGAATGTCGGTCCCGCTCATGTCGGGCAGATTGAGGTCGAGCAGCACGAGCGCCGGCCCGTTGCGCACCGGGCCCTCCGCCGCATCGTACAGGAACTCGAGAGCCGAGGTGCCGTCGAGAAAATGATGGATCTTGTTGGAAATGCCGGCGCGCCGGATATTCTTCTCGATGAGGCGCGCATGCCCCTCGTCGTCCTCAATCATCACGATGTTGACGGGCAGTTGGTCAGGCATCTTCTTCTCCGTTTTGCCACACGAGGGGCAGGATCAGCCGAAAGGTGGAACCCGTGCCGAGTTCGGACTGGATTTCGATATTACCGCCGAGGCGATAGGCAAGCGCGCGGGCGTGGGCAAGGCCGATCCCCTCGCCCTGCTGGTCCTGGACACCGGACCTCCGGAAGAGGTCGAACACGCGTTCATGATCGCGCGGCTCGATGCCCCGACCATTGTCGGCGACCGAGACCCACGCGCGCCCGAGATCCGTTCCGCCGTCGACCCGGATGATACCGGCCCGCCCCGGCTGCAAATATTTGAGGGCATTCTCGATGAGGTTCGAGAGGATCTGCTCGACCGCGACCCGGTCGTTGATCACGGTCGGCAGGTCTGACACCTCGACCGTCGTACCGGTCTCGTCGATGCGGTGCTGCAGGCTGCCGACGATCGCGCCTACGACGTCGCCGAGCGCAAGCGTTTCGGGTGCGAGCGTACGGCGTCCCTGGCGCGAGAGATTGAGGATCGCGTTGATCAGCCGGTCCATCTTCTGCGTCGACGTACGGATGAAGCCGATCGATTCCGGCAGATCTTCCTCGATCGCGAGCCGCGTCGCGGCGTCGGGCGCCTTCCAGCCCTGCGCATCGCCCTGTTCGAGATAGCCCGAGATCGCCTTGCGCGCGGTCTCGAGTTCGGCCGTGAAACCCATCACATTGACCAGGGGCGAACGCAGATCGTGCGACACGATATAGGCGAAGCGCTGGATTTCGGCATTGGCGCGCTTGAGCTCGCCCGTCCGCGCATCGACCAGTTCCTCGAGCCCTTCGTTGAGGCGGCGCAGTTCCGCCCGCGAGGCCCTGAGCTCGACGAGATTGTTACGGACGAGGAGCAATGTCGCGGCGGCGACAACCAGCAGGAGAATGCCGGTGCCGATCAGCGTCAGGGTGAACAGCGATTGCGTGCGCTGCTGCCGCGCTTCGCGATCCTTGAGGAGGGCGAGTTCGCCCTCGAGCATCGTCTCGACGAGCGCGCGCGCGGCACGCACCTCGAGCACCCCCTTGTCGTTCGCGAAGTCACCGATCAGTGCCGCGCGGTCTGCGCCGCGGAGGCCGAGTGTCGCCCGGTAATGGCGGCCATAGGCGTCGAGATGCGCGCGGAGCCTGGCGGCGCGGCCGCGCTGGTTCGGATTGTCGCTGATCAGCGCCTCGAGCGATGCGAGCTGGGCGCGCGACCGGCCCTCTGCTTCATCCATGATCGTCGCGAACGCCGGGTTCTGCGTAAGGATTAGCCCGCGGCGCGCCGTCTCCATCCGTTCGGTCGCGCTTGCGAAGGCCCCGAGATTGGCTTCGACCGCGAGCGTATGCGCGACCATGCGGGCGTCGGCCTCATTCTGGCGTTGCACATAAAATGCTGTCGATGCCGCAGCGAGGAGCGTAACAAATCCGATCGTCAGGAGAAGGATGATGAGGCGACTCGCCCGCGTGTCGCGGCCGAGCGACGAGATCCTGGCCGATTCCATCGATATGCCCCTCGGCCCGGTCGAACAATTTGTGCCGTGCATGCACTGCCATGCCCTTCGTGGCAAGCAGCCTTGCTAGCCCTATCAGCCGAGATTGCAGGCGGTCTGGGCGGCGATTAACATGGATCAATATGATTTTGGATGAGGGGCGCCGATGCTCAGGCGTAGGCGCGGCACCGGGAGGACATTCACTCGGATGCCGCCGTAAGTCGAGCTTCGTGAGCGCGCCACGAGCGCCTCGCAGATAATGCAGGGAAAATATGCCCAAAAGGATATTGGTCGTCGAAGATGATCCACTTGTCGCCATGATGCTCGAAGATGCGCTGGGCGCGCTGGGGCATGATATTGTCGGGGACGCCGGCGATATCGCATCGGCGCTCAGACATATCGCGACAGGCGAATTCGATGCCGCGATTGTGGACGTCTATCTCGAATCCGGCTTGCCTTGCGATGCGGTAGCCGAGGCTCTCGCGGCACGCTCGATCCCTTTCCTTGTCGCGACGGGCGGTTTTGTCGGTCAGCCAGGCTCCTGCTGGAACGATCGGCCGATCCTTGCGAAGCCTTTCACCGTCGACAGCCTCGAAGCCGCGCTAGCCAGCCTCGCACAACAATAAAGCGAGCGCGCGCCGCCGATCAGAGTCCGGCTTTCTCAAGGGCGGCGGCGACCTCATGGTCGAGCCCATCCGACCCTTTTGGAGACATGCGGTTGAGCAATGTCTGTATCCGCTTCTGGGCGACCTGCAGGGCCTTGTGGCGTACCTCGCGTTCGCGGTTCGTCCGCCAGGATCGGCTCTCACCAAGCAGCGCGGCCCATTTCGCCTCTTCAGCGGTAAGGACGGCGAGGGCAAGCCGCAGACCGTCGCGCCGACCGCGCGCGTGATCGTCATTCATCGCAGCCTCCCCACCGTATTCGGCAATCGCATCGAAAGAGCCTGCGACAGATGTCTTCCTGCTCGCCGCTCCAAGCGAGGAACCTTTCACGCGCACGCGGACTGTTTCTTAAAAGGAGAGCGATCATGAAAGACGAACCCGAGAACGGCGATGAGGTGACCTGGAAGAGCCACGGCGGACGCGCCGAGGACAAGGTCGTGAAAAAAGTGACGAAAGCGATGGACATCAAGGGTCATCATGTCGCGGCATCGCCGAAAAACCCCGAATATCTGGTCGAAACGGCCGAAGGCAAGCGAGCGGCCCACAAGGCCGGCGCCTTGAAAAGAAAAGAGCCGCGTTAAGGACAGCTGCCGAACTCGGCCGAACTCCGGCCTCCGGTCCCGCCTGCCGAAGCGCCCGCGATCCTCGTTCACGAGGCCGCATCGATCATGATCTGGAGTGCTGCGGCGACCGCCTGATCGAGAACATTGCGGCGGCCGATATCGCCGAAATGAAAATCCTCGACGTGTACGGCGTCGGCACTGGCCACACCGATGTAGACCAGACCGACTTCCTCACGACCTTCGCGAGGCCCGCAAAACCCCGTGATCGCAACGGCGATTTCGGCGCAGCTCTTGCCGAGGGCGCCCGTCGCCATCGCGGCCGCGACCTCGGGATTGACGGCCCCGCCCCGTTCGGCGTCTTTCCGAAGGACACCGAGCATCTCGCATTTGGCGTCGATCGAATAAGCGACGAAGCCGCGCTCGAGATGGGCTCCGAGCGCGGCATCGGCTGCGAGAACCGCTGAGAGCTGACCGCCGGTGCAGCTTTCGGCTGTCACGAAACGCAGCGTCTTTCCGGCCAGATGCCGGGCCAGCTTGCGCGTCCGCTGTTCGATCAGCGTTGCAGCGCTCACCCTACATCGTGGCGAGTTCGGCGGGGGGAAGACCCGCGGTCTCGGCCTGACGCTTCAGTTCCTCTTTCCGGGCAAGCATCCTTTCGCCGAGTGCGTCGAGGTCGACGTCGGCGGCACGCGCCTGCTGGAACATATTGTCGTGCTGCTTTTCCTCTTCCTTCACATGATGCTTGATCTCTTCCGACAGCACCGTGACCTTCGCCTCGAAAAATTCGTCGTCGGGTCGCGAGGCGACGATATCGTTGATCAGGATCTTGGCGCCATCATGCTCGACATAGGCTTCCTTGAGGAGATCGTCGTTGATCTTTCCCTTGAGCGCCGGATAGAAGACCTCCTCCTCGATCTGCGCATGGATTTTGAGCTCGGTGCAGATCCGGTCTGCGATCTTCGCCTTGCGGTCGGTGCCGCTCGCCTTCTCGAATTCCTCGAACAGGGCTTCGACGGCACGGTGATCGGCCGCGAGGATATGGGTGGCGTCGGTGTCGACTTCGGTCGGTTTCATGGCAGTCTCCATCGTCATGCCCCGCGCTTGTTCAGCGCGCGGCGAGCCCGAAAGTTGCGCTCGATCCTCTCAAACCGCGCCGTCGTCGGCATCGCGCTGGCGCGACGCGCCTTCGGACCGCTTGATGAAGCTGATCTTGCCCTGCGGCTCGAGGATCGCCCATTCCACGTCGGAAATGTGGGCAATGCCCGCGAGCCGCATCTCGGACTCGATCTCGTCGGCAGTGAGCCGGTCGCGGTGAAGATTGTCGCGGATGATCTCGCCCTGCTTCACCACGACGCGCGGATGGCCTTCGAGCAGATTCTTGAGCCGCGGAAAGAGATAGGTCGCCCAGCTCAGCGTGAGCGCCCAGAAGGCGAAGGTCACGATCGCGAGCAACGCGCCGGTCAGGCTGAAATCATTATGGGTGACGCCCTGCTGGATGAGGTCGCCCATCACTACGAGCAGAACCAGCTCGAAGGGCGTCATCTGCCCCAGTTCGCGTTTCCCCAGGAGCCGGAGGAGCGCATAGAGCAGGAAAAACATCGCACTCGCGCGAAGGACGATATCCATCAGGGCAGGACCTTGATCTCTAGCGGCATGCTCCCGAGCCGCTGCTCGCCGTCGAACAGCGCAATCTCGCCCTTGGTTCCTGCGAAGAGCGGCGGGTTGATCTGGCCATCGATCTTCACGACGAGCGTCTCGCCCGCGCGAAGCTCCCCATAGGAGAAACGATAGGCGCCGTCCTTGTAGCTTTCCTCGGCGGCGGCGGGGAGCATCGTGTTGATCGTCATGTCGGTCCAGAGCGACGGGGAGACCGCAAGCACCGCATCGGAAACATCGCGGATCGCCTCGACACGAATGCGGGTTTCGAAAAACTCGCCGTTGCGAATGACCGAGGGCGTCTTCACCTCGAGCCGCGCTGCTCCAAAATCCTCGACGCGCAGCGGACTCGGCTGGCCACCGACGAGGCCCGATAGCGCGACGGCGACGATGGCAGCGAGCAGGACGAAGGAAACGGGGCTCGCGTGGCGGTGCCAGCGCTGCCCGGCGATCATCTTCTCGCTGATTCCGTCCGGGCGACGGCTGTTCGCTGCAGCCGCGTTGCCGCCCGTCCCCTCGGGGCCCGCCGTCAAGCGAGGGGCTCCGGCCACGGCCGCGCGAGATAGGTACGAACCGCATCGGCGCGATCGCCGACTGCCGCGACCGCGATCAATATTTCGGACTGGCTGGCGCCCAATATGCGCGCCCAGGCGAGCATCGCCCCGGGCGCGCTTCGATCGATGCGATCATATTTGAACTGTTGGTGGATCACGCCCATCTCCCGTCGATTATGACGGGCGAACGCCTGCAGGGTTCAAAAGTTGCGGTTCGGTGACGATCGCCGAAGGGCGTTCGCAGGAGTCAGGGCAATGGACAAGCCTCGCCGTCGTCACTCCTTCACGCGCGCCGCGAAACGCCGCGATGCGGCCAAAGTTGCGCACGGCGATGAAGATAAATCCGGGCGAACGAACGCAACTTTCGCCCGCGTCCAAGGGTTTCTCGGACCAGAACCCACAGCCAATGGAGAGTATCATGAGCGTCAAGGGACAGATCAAGGAAGCTGCCGGCTATGTGAAGGAAGAAGCCTTCGAAAACGGCGACAGCCCCGAGGCCAAGCGCAAGGCGCAGGAAGGCCGCGACCTTCGCAACGAAGGCCGCATCGAAGACGGCAAGCCGCCGAAGACGGGTACTCCCGGCACCGAAAACTAATCCTCCCGCCAAGTCGATGGCCCCCTTCGGGTCCGCGCATGCGGACCCTTTTTTTTTGGCTGGGCGCCCCGGAGCAGCTGAGGAGAATTCGCATTGACCCAGAGCAAGTCGGCCGAACTTCTGCGCGCCCGGAGCATTGTCGCAACATGACACCCCGCATAGCCTTTGTCGGAGCCGGCCCGACCACGCTCTACACGCTGCATGCGCTTCTCTCCCACAACCCCTCGCCCTTCCGTCTTGCCGTGTATGAAGCGCAGGCGTGCGCGGGGCGCGGAACGCCCTATCGGCCCGGCTGGAACGACCCCGCCATGCTGGCGAATATCGCCAGCATCGAAATCCCGCCGCTTGCCGAGACGCTGTGCGACTGGCTGATACGTCAGCCGCCGGAGCGCCTCGCCGATCTCGGCATCGATCCCGATGCGATCGGCGAACGGACCTTCTATCCGCGCGTCGCGCTCGGCGAATATTTCCGCGACCAGTTCGACGCCGTTATCGACATGGCGCGCGCGCGCGGTATCGAGGTCGAGCTGCGAACGCGATGCCGCGTCGAGGACGCGGTCAGCACGTCGGGCGCGATGATACTCAAGGTTCGTATGAGGTCGGGCGAACTCGCCGACGAGGCTTTCGATCATGTCGTCCTCGCGACGGGTCACCAATGGCCCGCCGAGCCCGAGGTTCGGCCGGGCTATTTCCTCAGCCCCTGGCCCGCTTCGGCACTGGCCACGGTCCCGGCCTGCGATATCGGCATTCGCGGCAGCTCGCTCACGGCCATCGATGCCTGTATCGCGCTCGCCAACATCCATGGCTCGTTTGACGAAACCCGGGACGGCGAGACGCATTATCGTCCGGCATCCGCCACTGATGCATTCCACATGACGATGATGTCGAGGAAGGGTCTGCTCCCCGAAGCCGATTTCTATGCGCCGCTTCCCTATGAGCCGCTCGCCATCTGTACCGAGGAAGCGATTACGCGTCTCGTCGCGAGCGAAGAAGACCAGCTGCTCGATGCCGCCTTCGCACTGTTCAAGGCGGAGCTTGCCGCTGCCGATCCCCCTTACGCAGCGGACATCGGCCTGGAGGACCTCGACCTCGAGGGCTTCTGCGAGGCCTATTTTGCGCGGCGCGCAGCGAGCGCCCCATTCGCGTGGGCCGAGGCCAATCTCGCCGAAGCGCAGCACGACTATGCCGCAAGGCACACCGTCGCCTGGCGTTACGCGATCCTGCGCATGCACGAAACTCTCGCGCTTCTCGTGCCATATCTGGAGGGTACGGACTACCGCCGCTTCGTGCGCCACTTCAAGCCGGTGTTCGTCGACGATTATGCCACCGTTCCCCACAAATCGATCCGGCGGCTGATCGCGCTCCATCGCGCCGGGAAGCTCGATGTCACGGCGATCGGCGACGACTACCGCATCGACACGAGCGGCGACGAGGCCGGCGCGTCCCTGATCCTGGGCGGCAAGCAGCGGCATTTTGAGGTGTTTATCGAGGCGATGGGCCAGCGCCCGCTCGGCGCCGCAGCCTTTCCATTCCCCTCGCTGCGGCAACAGGGCATCGTGCGCGATGCAGCGCCTGGTGCCGGCAAGGCGGAGGCGCGGGGCATCGCGATCGACGATGCCTTCCACCCGATTGCAGACGATATCCCGGAATCCCGCCTCTTCTGCCTCAGCCTGCCCTTCCTGCTCGGCCGCCACCCTTTCATCCAGGGAATAACAAGCTCGCACGAAATGGGCCTGGTTGTCGGAGAACAGCTTGCAGGCGCGATCGGCCAGGCGAATGCCGAGGAGAAGGCCGCGTGAAGCTCTTCGCCATTTATGTCGGCGGCGAGATGGCCGGCGCCAATATCGAGCTGCACGACATGCGCTTCGTCGCCGCGCCCACGATCACCGACACTTATGATGCGCTCCGCCGCCAATGGTGGGGCACGCCGGGCAGCTTCCATATCGACTGCTGGGCCGAGATCGATCACGCCGATGGCTATGACATAGTATTGAAGACCGCGCCCTTCGAGGGTCCCGAACGGCTCTATTATGTCAATCTAGGCGGCTATATCCGGGGCGAATTTCTCGAGCGCCACCGCAATCTTTTCATCGTCGCGGACACGCTCGCGCGCGCGAAGTCGCGCGCGCTCGCATCGGTGCGGCAGTGGGTGCAGCCGCACCGCGACGAGATGTATGAGGCCGAGCAGGCCTTTGCGCTCGACGCGGTCGCCGCCGAAGCCCGGCTCCACATCCATCTCCTGCCCGCCCCGCGGCGCGAGCTCGCGATCACCTGCGAATATCGCCCGATCCGCGCGCCGCGCCGGCAAAGCCGGACCGCCGCGACCGGTCCCTGACCCAAGCCGCGAGGCGCAGCCCCCCTCCGCAACTCCCGCCTTCGCGGCGCATTGACGCAGATACAGACGCTCCAGACAAAAGGCTCCTCCCATGACCATGACGATCGAACAGCTTTCCGAGAAGATGAAGGATATCGACTTCGCGATGCTCGCGACGCACACGGCGGGCGGCGCCATCGGGTCGCGGCCGATGAGCAACAATCGCGAGGTCGATTATGACGGCGATGCCTGGTTCTTCACCGACGAGACGTCCCTCATGGTCGCCGATATCGCGGCCAACCCGAACGTCAATCTGAGCTATCAGGGCAAATCGGGCCTGCTCGGCATGCGGCCCTTCTTCCTCGCCGTCGAGGGTCACGCAACGCTCATCCGCGACAAGGCCGCATTCGCCGAACATTGGACGAAAGGACTCGAACGCTGGTGGCCCGACGGTATCGAGACGCCCGGGATCGTCCTCATCAAGGTCTCGGGCACCCGCGCGCATTATTGGGACGGGGAGGATGAGGGCGAAGTTCAGCTCTGACAAGGAAAGACATCCCGCCACGGTTCCCGGTCGGTGAAGGACAAAGAGAAGCCACCACCCCATCGGTCTGCCATTACCCTCTCCGATACCCGCGCCGCGAGAAAGGCGAGCTCCATGCCGAAAGCTTCCGACAGCGACAATGCAAGCGCCGGAGAGGTTGCGCTCGATGGGGGCTGCGCTTGCGGCGCGGTTCGGTACCGCCTTGAGGAAAAGCCATATGATAGCGGCTGGTGTCACTGCCGTGTCTGTCAGCATGTCTCGGGGTCGGGCGGCATGGTCTTTACGACGGTCCATCTCGACCGGTACCGCATCGTTGCGGGCGAAGAGCATATAGGACGCTTCGCATCGACCAGCTTCGGCACGCGCAGCTTCTGCCGGACGTGCGGCTCGCCGCTAGCGATCCATGTGCGCCACCAGGCCGATGAGATCGATATTGCGGCGGGGACGCTGGACGATCCCGAAGAGATTGCACCAGCCTTCCACCTTTATACCGCCGAGGCGCCGAGCTGGATGCCGATGATGGCGTTCCTTCCGCGCTACAAGGCGCTGCGACCGAAGACGCGCGGGCTCGACGAGGGGGTCACGGAGGCGGGCTGAGGCGTAGATGAAGACCGCGCCCCAAGAGCCGCACGGGGCAAAATCGCAACCGCTTTTGCAGCGGGGCGTTTCCAGGTCAGATCATGACGATTTCGAGTTCCGCCGCGTCGAACCGAAGCTCGATCCGCTACTGAAAGGACAAGACATGCGCATCCTCATCCTCAGTGCCGGCGCCGCACTTTTTCTCGCCGCTTGCGACAGCAAGCAGGAAGCTGCGGAGGACAGGATGGAACGTGCAGCCGAGACCAGTGCGACGGTCGCCGGCCCCCTCCCTGCGGCGCTCGGCCTCAGTGAGGCACAACTCCTCGATGCCGATATTGTCGGCGCGGACGGGAAGGATCTCGGAGACGTATCGCAGGTGCTACGCGGCGCCGACGAAAAGGTGGACCGTCTCCTCGTCGAGCTCGATGGCGTCGGTCCCGACCGCTATGTTCATGTACCGGTGCAGGGCCTCAAACCTATCGTACGTGGCGACGACACCGATCTTCAGACGAGCATGACCAAGGCCGACCTCGATGCGCTGCCCGAAGTGAAACTGCCAGCCCCTTGAGATCTTGACGCGCGAGGAGCATCGACTGTGAACGGAGAAACTCTCCATCGGCGGATCGATGTCGGCGGAGTTGATATCTTTTACAGGGAGGCGGGACCGCCCGACGCTCCGGTCCTGCTGCTGCCGCATGGCTATCCTTGTTCGTCGTTCGAGTTTCGCAATCTCCTGCCGCGGCTTGGCGATCGGTGGCGGCTGCTCGCACCCGATTATCCGGGCATGGGCTACAGCGATACGCCCGAGCATTTCGACTATAGCTTCGACGGCTATGCGCAGCTTCTCGACGGGTTCGTGCGTGCGCTCGGCGTCGAGCGCTTTGTGCTCTATCTTCACGATTTCGGATCGCCGATCGGCGCACGTCTCGCGATCATGCGGCCTGAACGCATCCTCGCGCAGATCATTTAGAATGGGGACATTCCCTATGAGGATGCGCTGGGCGACAAATATACCGAGATAGAGAAGAGCTGGTCGCTTCCCGCACCCGAGATAAGCGCCGAGATCGGCAAGGCAATCAGCGAGGATGTTTTTCGAGAGGAGTTTCTGAACGACGTGCGGCCCGATCTCGTGCCGCGCATTCCGCCGGACCTCTGGAAGCTGCACTGGTCACTGATCAACCCGCGGCGCCGCGAGATCGCGATCGACCTTATCGCCGGCCTCAAGGCCAATCGCTCGTGGTTCGGCGCGCATCGACGCTATCTGCGCGAGCACCACCCTCCGACGCTCATCGTCTGGGGTCCGCAGGATTTCTATATGCCCGAGAAGTCTGCGCGCGCCTATTTGCGCGATCTCCCTGGGGCCGAGCTGCATATGCTAGACGGCGGCCATTGGCTTCTCGAAACCAACCTCGACGAGGCTGTCCCGCTGATCAGGGACTTTCTCGATCGGACGCTGTGCTGAGAAGCGACGCCGAACCGCGTTCCCTTGCCTTATCCCCGCGGCGCCAACTGCCAGCAGCCTGAACGGGCCACCGCAACGATAAAGGGCGCCGGAACCGGCGCCCTTCACCCTGCCCTTAGGGAAGGCAGTCTTATTTCTTCTGGGTGTCGCCGACGCCGGTTTCGGACGGAGCAATCTCGCCATTGTCGTCCATCGCGTTGGCCTTTTCTTCGCCTTGCTCTTCGACGACATCGGCCTTCTGCTCCATCGCCTCTTTGGCGGGACCTTCGGGCATCGCGTCGGCCTGATCGTCGATCGCCTCGGCCTTCGCTTCGGCCTGATCCTCGACCTTGTCGGCGGCAGGGCTTTGGCAGGCGCCGAGCGCAAGGGCCGAGGTTGCGGCGAGGGTTACAAACAGCTTTTTCATCGAGACTCTCCCTGTTGATGACTGCCCTGCTAACGCGGCGAAGCCCACAGGGTTCCGCGGGCCTGCGCGATGGGCATCGTCAGCGTCGCGCAGCCATGATCCGAGCGATCATATCTTCATCGCGAAGCCGCCGCCAGCGGGCCTCGACGAAGCTATGTACGCCGAACAGGAACAGCCCCGCGGCAACGAGCAGATAGAGCGGCGGATTGTCGGTGAGCGCCGAGAGCGCGTCGCCGAGGCCCTTGACCTCGCGGGCAGCGCCGAACCAGCCGCCGCGCACGAGCGAGGCGCCGATGACCGCGAACACGACCGCGCGCGCAGCAAGCCCCGCCCGCCCCACGGGCACGGCCCATGCAGGTGCTGCCGCATCGAGATCCTTCGCAAAATCGGTGGTCCAGGCCTTGACCGCCTGCTGCCCGGCCGCCGCGAGGAAGGCGGCGCCGACGAGCCCGAGGAGCAGGCCGCCAAGCGGCAGGTCGAGCAGCATGCCCGCCGCCTCTTTCTCGCGGCCGTCTTCGGCGCCGCCGCCCGAGGCAAGGCGAAGCGCCGCCCAGGCGAGAATGAAATGGGCGACGCCGCTCGCGGCATAACCTATCCGCACAGCGACGCCCTTCGCACCGGTTCCCTTGTTTTCGCTATCGAGCGCCGCCCCGTACAGGCGATAGGCGCCGTAAAGACCCAGACCCATCGCGAGAAGAGCAAGAAGGATCGAGCCAGCGGGCATATCGCGGACCGAGCGGAACACGGCTTGCGGACTGGCGTCGTCGGCCGACGAACCGGTGAGCGCTATCCATGCCAGCAGGCAATAGACGACGCCGCGCGCGAACCACCCCGTCCGCGCAAATGTCTCGAGCCGCCGCAGCTTGTTCATGATGCCTGTCCCCGAATGTTGACCTATCAGGCCAACGCCCGCTGCACCCGGCAGTTCCGCGCGGCTCCCACCCCGCCGCGGGTGCCCCCCTTTCCCTTCCCGGCCACCCCGCGTCGCTCGCCGACACCCGTGCGCCCGATGCCGCCGTGACGAAGCTGCGCGGTTCAGCCGCAGCTTCTCGCAAAGGCGCCGGTCACGAAGTCGCGGCCGGTCCGCAGTCCGACCGGGTCGACGCTGTGCGCGACGCCGTAGGAGATATGCGTCTCGACCTCGACGCCGAGCCGCTTCAACTGGCTCTCGGACATGTGCAGCGCCGCGATCGGCACGACGGGGTCGGCCGTGCCGTGCACCAGCAGGACTGGCGGTTTCGACGGAACATGATGCGCGAGATCGGCCGCGCCCGCGAGCATGCCCGAATAGCCGACGATAGCGGCAACGGCGCGGGGGCGGCGAAGGCCGACCTGAAGCGCCATCATCGTGCCCTGGCTGAAACCCACAAGGGCGAGATCGGCCTCGCTGAGGTCATATTGCGCGAGCTTGCGATCGATGAACGCGTCGATCGCCGGCGCTGCCGACGCAGCGCCTGCAGCCAACGCCGCCGGGGCGAAACCCGACAGCCCCCACCATTGGTAGCCCCCGCCCATTATCGAACATCGCTGCGGTGCATGCGGCGCAAGAAACAGCGTGTCTGGCAAGGCCTCCTGCCACTGCGGCGCCAGCGAAATCATGTCGGAGCCGCTCGACCCGAAGCCGTGGAGCAGCAGCACGATGTTTTTGGGGGCGCCTCCGGAGCGAGGTTGCAGGCTGGCACCGTTCACGATCTTCGACAAGCTTCTTCTCTCAGCTTCGGCGGCGCAGGGCGCGCCCCCGGGCGGTAAGGATTGCAACGCTGTATAGGTAGAAAGTCGGCCGCGCATTTCCAGACCACCGCCGCAGCGCAGCTCGGCATGAGCCAAGTGCTCCGCAACCAAGTGTGGGAACCGCCGGTTTGTCGATGACAGGCAGAACAGGAGGAGTCGGCAATGGCACGCAAATCAGAGGCCGGAAAGGTCGGAGAAACCGCGTCCGAGAAGCGCGGAAAACAGACGGCGGCAAGGAAACTGCGGAAGGAGGTCGGCGATACGAAGACGATCCGCACGCCGCCGAAAGACCGGGAATCCGATCTCGACCGCGCGCCGAAATGGGAGCCGCGCTATGCCGGTTCCGATCGGCTCAAGGACAAGGTCGCGATCGTGACCGGCGGCGACAGCGGGATCGGGCGCGCGGTAGCCGTATTGTTCGCCCGCGAAGGTGCGGATATCGCCATCGTTTACAAGAGCAACAAGGCCGATGCCGAGGAAACGGCTTCGCTCGTAGGCGCCGAAGGGCGCACCGCGATCCTCGTCAAGGCCGACGTGGGCAAAACCAGCGCCGGAAAGACTATCGTCGACAAGGTCGTGAGCAAGCTGAAGCGCATCGATGTTCTCGTCAACAATGCGGGCGAACAGCATCCGGCGGACGATATTCGCGACATCAGCCCGGAGCAGCTGCAGCGCACCTTCGCCACCAATATCTTCGGCATGTTCTATCTTGTGCAGGCTGCGCTGCCGCATCTCAAGAAAGGCGCGGCGATCATCAATTGCACGAGCGTGACCATGTATCAGGGGAGCGGTGGTCTGCTCGACTATAGTGCGACCAAGGGCGCCATTACCGCCTTCACGCGCTCGCTAAGCGAGAATCTGATCGAGAAGGGCATCAGGGTGAATGCGGTCGCGCCCGGCCCGATCTGGACCCCGCTCAATCCACGCGGCGGAGCGCCAGCCAAAAAAGTTGAAAGTTTTGGCGAGACGACGCCGATGAAGCGACCGGGAGAGCCCAACGAGGTCGCACCGAGCTTCCTCTTTCTTGCGTGCGACGACAGCAGCTACATGTCGGGCCAGGTGCTCCACCCGAACGGCGGAACGGTCGTCAACGGATAGACCGCGCCGAGCGGCAATCATAGCTGGGCGCCGCCGCCGCTCGCAACGATTGTCACGCGGTGCCGACACGGCCAGCGCGCTCGTGTCCGTCTCCGGAAGCGAGGTCTTGCATGTCACCGATTAGCGTCTTTAGCGGAACCCCAAGATGTTCCGTTGGTTGACCAAAGGGGGCCGGATAGGGAGAATTGTCATGCCCCGTGGGGACAAATCGAGCTACACCGACAAGCAAAAGCGCAAGGCCGAGCATATCGAAGAAAGTTATGAGAAGCGCGGCCTCGGCAAGAAGGAAGCGGAGAGCCGCGCATGGGCAACGGTGAACAAGGAGTCGGGCGGCGGCAACAAGTCGGGTTCCGGCCGTGGCCAGCCCGATACCCATGAAGCCTCGAGAAAAGGTGGCCGCAAAAGCGGTGCGGGCAAGAGCAGCGAAAAGCGATCGGCGGCCGCGAAAAAGGGTTGGGAAACGCGCCGCCGAAATGCCAAGGGATAGCGGCGGACGAGATTAGCAAGGACCGACAAAGAGCCCCTATACGGGCGCTCCGGTCCAGGCAGCGCTGCCGTCACCATCATAAGATTTCAGCCGATCGACAAGGCTTCGGCGCTCCGCCGCTACCTCGCGCAGGAGGAGGATCGCGGCCTCCCGGTCGAGGCCGACAGGATCAAGGCGGCCTTGATCGATCCTCGCGATGAGATCGGAGAGGAATTTCAGTTCTTGACCGGCCAGCATCAGAAATGTGTCGCTCTGGTTCATGCCTGTTCAACGCCCCGGCGCCCCGGCGGGCTGCATCAGGCGGAGGTAAAGTCCGACCGGCAAGCCTCCCCAACCTTCGTCGTTAAAGCATTCTTCTCGCCGACTTCGCAATCTTCCGGCGCGACAGGACACGGGGCCAAGCTCAATCCGGACCACGCATGCGAGGAATCGGTATAACCTGCGTTAATCAGACCGGGATTTCGGGCCTTTTCCCATAAGCAGGGGCAACTCGCTCGCTTGCGCGGCGTTCGTGCGGACATGGTCCAGCCGGTCGCTAATTTCGAAAACGGCGGAGAGTCTCGGCGCGCCGCGACCGGGTCGAACTCGCGCCCATCCGCCCGATCCTGGAAGGTTGATCCTATGTCTGCGACGATCCAGCCCGTCATCCTTTGCGGCGGCGCGGGTACGCGCCTCTGGCCCGCTTCCCGCGGCGCGCGTGCCAAACAGTTTCTGGATATCATCGGAAAGGAGAGCCTGTTCGCCCGCACGCTCGATCGGGCAACCGGAGCCGGCTTTTCGGAGCCGCTCATCGTGTGCGGCGCCGAGCATGTCGCGATGGTGCGCGAGCAATCCGAGGGTCGCGATCTTCGGCTGATCGTCGAGCCCGCGGCGCGCAACACCGCTGCCGCCATCGCACTCGCGGTCGCTTCGTCGGCCGATGACGTGCTGCTGCTCGTCATGCCGAGCGATCATGTCATCGCCGATGTAGCCGCTTTCCGGGGCGCCATCGCCAAAGCCGCCGATCTTGCGCGCGACGACTGGCTGGTCACATTCGGCATCGCCCCCGATCGGCCCGACACCGGCTTCGGCTACATCGCCAGCGGCGCACCGCTCGGCGACAGGGGATTTGCCGTCGCCCGCTTCGTCGAGAAGCCGCCGCTCGCCGATGCCGAAGCGATGCTTCGCGAGGGTGGCTACAGCTGGAACGCCGGCATCTTCCTCTTCCGGGCCGGTCGCATGCGCGAGGCGATGCTCACGCATTGCCCGGCCATATATCGCGCGGCGGAAGCCGCGGTCGCCAATGCGCTGCACGATTGCGATGCCCTGCACGCGGCAAGCGCGCCGTTCCAACAGGCGCCCTCTGATTCGATCGACTATGCCGTGATGGAGAAAGACGCCCGCGTCGCGGTCGTCCCCGTGTCGATGGGCTGGTCGGACCTCGGCAGCTGGCAGGCGGTGCACGCGCTCGCAGGTGCCGACGCAGCCGGTAATGCTTGCAGCGACGATCTTTTCGCACACGACAGCCACAATTGCCTCGTCCGCGCGCCCGGAAAACGCGTGTCGCTCGTCGGCATGGACAATGTCGGCGTCATCGTCGACGGCGACGATATCCTCGTTATCGCGCTCGACCGATCGCAGGAGGTCCGGGCCGCAGCCAAGGCGCGCGCCTGAAATCCATGCCGCGGCCCGCTTTCCCAAGGGGTCAGCGCAGCTGACTGTCCTTGCTTCCCCGGCGGTTGAAACCGGCCGGACGGCGTTCGGCGTCGCGAAGCGTCTGGCACCCGATGCAGGTACGGCTCGCAGGCAAGGCCTTTCGCCGCGCCTCCGGAATCCGCTCGCCGCAATCGTCGCAATAGTCCGCGCCCTTGCCGGACAGCAGCCGCAGGCGCGCCTCCTTGACGGCATCGCTCACCGTGTCGTCGATCTGCGCCTGAACGGCGCCGTCGCGCGCCCAGCCATTCGCCATGTTGAAGCTCCATGTCTCGGGGACGAAAATGGGAACGCATGGCGGGGCGGGCAAGTTGCCCCGCCACCGGGAACGATCGCGGCGCCGGATGGTCTTGAGTCCATGGCCAGAAAGACCGCCGCACCGAGCGCTGCAGACCGCGCCCCCTCTTCGAAGCGCGGCGAACGAAGGGCTGCGGCTCCCCCGCCCTTTCGTCCGGTCCAGCTGGCGACGCTCGTCGACAGCGTTCCCGCCGGCAGGGGCTGGGTTCACGAGATGAAATATGACGGCTACCGCCTGCTGATCGCGGTCGGCGGCGGCGAGGCCCGCGCCTATACGCGCTCGGGTCTCGACTGGTCGGAGCGCTTCGCGCCGCTCCTCGCCGAGGCCGCAAAGCTGAAGGTGGACAGTGCGTTGATCGACGGCGAAGCGGTCGTGCTCGATGCTGAAGGCCGCTCGCGCTTCCAGTCGTTGCAAAACGCCCTCAAGGCCACCCCGGACAGCATCGACTATTTCGCGTTCGATCTCCTCGAGCTCGACGGCGAGGATCTGACCCCCCTCCCCCTCCTCGATCGCAAGGCGCATCTCGCCAAAATCCTTCCCAAGGCCTCCAGGCATATCCGCTTCTCGGACCATATCGAGGGCAGCGGCGAGAAGCTGCTTGAAAGCTTCTGCGCCGCAGGTCTCGAAGGGGTCATCTCGAAGAAGGCCGACGCGCGCTATGTCGGCTCGCGCGCGGGAAGCTGGCTCAAGGCGAAGTGCATCAAGCGGCAGGAGTTCGTCATCGTCGGCTGGACGCCTTCCGACAAGTCGCGCGCGTTCCGCTCGCTCATGCTCGGCGTGCATGAGAAGGGCGCGCTGCGCTACGCGGGCAAGGTCGGGACCGGATTCGATACCGAGGAGCTCTTCCGCCTCCAGGCGATGATGAAGCCGCTCGAACGAAAGGAGCCGACGGTGAAGGCGCCCCGCACCGAGACGCGCGGCGCGCACTGGATCGAGCCGAAGCTCGTCGCCGAGATCGCTTTTACCGAGATGACAAACGAGGGCACGCTCCGCCACCCGAGCTATCTCGGACTTCGCGAAGACAAGAAGCCGGAGGCCGTGGTCGTAGAGAGCGAAGAAAAGGTTGCGGTGGCGACGAGCGTCTTCCCCGTTCCGATCAGCAACTCCGACCGCGTCATCTTTCCCGAGGCGGGGCTCACCAAGGGCGAGCTTGCAGAATATTATGCCGCACTCGCGCCGATCATGCTGCCGTGGGCGGGTTCGCGCCCGATCAGCCTCGTGCGCTGTCCGCAGGGCCGCGCCAAGAAATGCTTCTTCCAGAAACATGATGCCGGAAGCTTCGGCGATTCGGTGAAGCAGGTCGCGATCGAGGAGAAGGATGGCGACAACCAGCCCTATCTCTACATGGACACGCCCGAGGGCCTGATGACCTGCGTCCAGATGGGCACGATCGAATTCCATGGCTGGGGCGCGCGCATCGAGGATGTCGAGAAGGCCGATCGGCTCGTCTTCGATCTCGATCCCGACGTCGGTCTCGATTTCGAGGCGGTGCGCAGCGCCGCCTTCCAGTTCCGCGACATCCTGAAGCAGATGGGCCTCGAGACCTTTCCAATGCTAACCGGCGGCAAGGGCGTCCATGTGATCGCCCCGCTCGTGCCGCGCGCCGAATGGCCCGAGGTCAAGGACTTCGCGCACCGGCTCGCCCGCGCCGTCGCGCAAATGGATCCCGACTGCTTCACCGCCGCCCTCCCCAAGGCGCAGCGCAAGGGCCGGATCTTCGTCGATTATCTCCGCAACCAGCGCGGCGCGACCGCGGTGATGCCCTATTCGGCGCGCGCCCGCGAGGGCGCGCCGGTCGCCGCGCCCATCAGCTGGAAGGAAATGGAGACGATCGACAAGCCGTCGCATTTCCGCATCACCGACGCGAAGGAGCTTCTGAAGCGCGCGAGCCTCAAGGCCCTGCAAGGCTGGGGCCGCGCCGACCAGACGCTGCCCGACCTGTGAAGATCGCGACCTATAATGTGAACGGCATCGGCGGCCGCCTCGACATTCTGCTCGGCTGGCTCGCGCAGGCCGAGCCCGACATCGTCTGCCTGCAGGAATTGAAAGCCCCTCAGGAGAAATTCCCCGAGAAGGCGATCCGCGACGCGGGCTATGACGTGATCTGGCACGGCCAGAGCCGCTGGAACGGCGTCGCGATGCTGAGCCGCGTCGGCGAAATCCACGAAACGCGCCGCGGGCTCCCCGGCGATCCCGGCGACGAGCAGAGCCGCTATATCGAGGCCGCGGTCGGCGGCATCCTCGTCGCCGGCCTCTATCTTCCCAACGGCAACCCCTGGCCCGGTCCGAAGTTCGATTACAAGATGCAGTGGATGGCGCGGCTCGACGCGCATCTGACAACGCTCTTCGACCTCGATGCCCCCATCGTCATCTGCGGCGACTTCAACGTCATTCCCACCGACCTCGATGTGTACAAGCCCGCGAACTGGAAGAAGGACGCGCTCTTCGCGCCCGAAGCCAAAGCCGCCTACCGGCGCATCCTCGACCAGGGCTGGACCGATGCGATCCGTCACCTGCATCCCGAGGAGCGCATCTACAGCTTCTGGGCTTATTGGCGGCGCTCGTTCGAACGCAATGCCGGCATCCGCATCGACCATCTGCTACTAAACAAGCCCGCGGCGAAGCGGCTCGAGGCAGCCGGCGTCGACACCCGCCCGCGGGCGCTCGACAAGACGAGCGACCATGCGCCCGCCTGGATCGAACTTGGCGCGGGCTCCACAAAGCGAAAGCGCAAGGCGTCATGACGCGCACCATCGCCGGCTGGAAGCTGCCACCAGCCGAGCGCGACCAGCTGATCGAACGGTTCGAACCGCGCTATGCCGAGCTGGTTGCCGACCATGTGACGCTCCGCTTCGGGACCGCCGAGGACACGCCCCTACCCGCCGCGCACGCGGGCGAGATCGTCGGCGAAGTCGACGACGGCGCGGGCGTCCAGGCGCTCGTCGTGCGCATCGGGGGCACCACCGATCGCGGCGACGGCAGCCATTATCATATCACCTGGTCGCTTGGGCCGGGCCGCGAGGCGAAGGAGAGCAACGACGTGCTCGCCGCAACGAAATGGCAGCGGGTGCATCCTCCGATCGCCATCGCGCTCGCGCCCGCGCGCTGGACCGTCTGACAAGCTCGGATCGGCAAGTCGCGGGCCGCGAAAACGGCAGGCGCGCGCGTTCGCGACTGTCCGGCCATTTCCAGCTCCCGCTTTCGATCCCGTTGCGGCGATCGGGCTTACCTTCCCATCGCCGGCGCGGAACGCTCGGCGACCGCGCGCATTGAAGGAGCATTGGCAAAGGAGTGAGTGACGATGGCTGCGCGCCCTTATTGGAAAGGCCAGATCCGCCTGGCGCTCGTTTCGATCCCGGTCGAGATCTATTCGGCGACGAAGAGCGGGGCGACGATCGCGTTCAACCAGATCCACGAGCCGACCGGCAAGCGCATCAAATATGAAAAGGTCGTCCCCGGCGTCGGCCCGGTCGACGTCGACGAGATCGTCAAGGGATTCCAATATGCCAAGGACCAATATGTGCTGCTCGACGACGAGGAGATCGAAGGGGTCAAGCTCGAGAGCAAGAAGACGCTCGAGCTCACGCAGTTCGTCGAGGCCGAGGATATCGACGAGATCTATTTCGAGAAGCCCTATTATGTCGTCCCCGCCGACGACCTTGCCGAGGAAGCGTTCATCGTGCTGCGCGAGGCGCTGCGCCGCACGGGCAAGGTCGGTCTCGGCCAGCTCGCGATGCGCGGCCGTGAATATGTCGTCAGCATCAAGGCGTGCGGCCGGGGTCTCGTCATGGAGACGCTGCGCTATGCCGACGAGGTCAACAAGGCGGCGAGCTATTTCCGCGACATTGCCGACAGCGATCCCGACGAAGACCTGCTCGACCTCGCGACGACGCTGATCGACAAGAAGACGGGCAAGTTCGACGCGAGCGACTTTCACGATCGCTATGTCGAGGCGCTGAAGGAGCTTATCGAGCGCAAGAAGAAGGGCAAGACGCTCAATCTCGACGACGGGAAGGACGAGAAGGCGCCGAGCGGATCGAACGTCGTCGACCTGATGGCGGCGCTCAAGAAATCGATCGGCGACGGCGGTGGGAAGGCCAAGGCCGCCAGCGCCAAGAAGGCGCCCGCCAAAAAGACCCCGGCGAAAAAAACGCCCGCCAAGCCGGCAGCGCGCAAGCGCGCATGAGCGGCGCCTCCGCAGGGGCGATCGTCACCGCCCCACTGTCAGGCACCAGGACCGAACCGCCGGCGCGCCGGGTCGCGCTCGCAGCGGAAATGATCCTTGATATGCGCGTTGAAATAGGCGCCGAGCGAATCCGCGGCGCACAGCCCGTCGTAGATCGCGCGCGGGACGCCATGATAAAGATATTTGCCGCTGTCCCGGAAGCTGATGGAAAGCACCGACGCTGCCTCGTCATAGGCGACATGGTCGATCATGGTCGAGCGGGTGAAGCGGCGCGCGCGCATATGGGCAGAGCGCGTCGCAGCCGCACAGGTTCCCACCAGGGCGCGGGCAAGCGCGCGCCGCCGGTCCGAGCGAGCGCCCCCTCCCCGCAGACCCGCCCCGCCTCTCCTTGCCGGCCCTGATCGATGACAACCGAGCCGACAGCCGACGAGCTTCGCGCAATCGCCGAACACCGCGGGATGAAACTCGTCCGGTCGCGAAAGCGAACGCCGGGCGTCGGCGACTATGGGAAGTTCGGCCTCACCGATGCGGCGGGCAAGCCGCTCCTCGGGATCGGCGAACAAGGGCTCATGGCAAGCGCCGCCGACATCGCGCACTATCTTCGCGGCGGCGCGGCCGACAGCTGGAAACTCTCGGCCGAACGCGAACCCGCGGCGAAGTCTGCCAAGAAGGCACCCAAAGCCGCCGAACCCATCGAGGAGCATTCGCCTATCCGCCGACGCGGAAAAACGAGTCCGCTACCGTCACCCGAGCCTGCACGAAGGCGGCAGGATCCGCCGCCGCCGCCGAAAGCCAAGCCGGTGCTGAGGATCGTCAAACCCGAAGTCCTGCCGGAATCCGAGCTCAGCCTGCGGCCCGCGACGGGCAAGGACCGAAAAGCTCTCGCCCGTCTGCTCGCCCAGCTTGCCGAGCCGCCCAAGCGCATATCGATCGATGCGAATATCGAGGCGATCGGCAAAGCGAAGGCCGGGCTTCTCGTCGCCGATGCCGGCGGGCTGGTCGGATGCTGCGCCTGGGCGGTCGTTCCGACCTTGCAGCACGGCCTCGTCGGCCGCGTCACCCTGCTGCTTGTCGACGGCGAGCGTCGGCGGCGCGGCATCGGGACGGCGCTCCTGACCGCCGCCGAGACGGCTCTCGCCAAGGGCGGATGCGGCACGATCGAGATCATGAGCGACATCATGATCAACAACGCCCACAACTTCCTGCGCGCGCGGAACTATGAGCAGAAGAGTTACCGCTTCGTCCGTTCGGCGGGAGGGGCGCTAAAGGCCCGGCGAGACTGAGCGCGCGCCCTACCCGATTATTTTCCGCTCCCGGCCATGCGCCTTCCTTACCCCACGACATCGGGATAAAGCATCACCGCCGGAACGAAGAGGCGGGCGCCGTCGTCTCTCCCCAGGCGATCGGCTTTCCCTCCGAAGGATCGACCAACGGATGATATCATGTTCGAGCGCCTGACAATTCTTGCCCAGCATGCGATGCCGAAGCGGCGGCTGACCGAATTCGCCGGCCGTGTTGCCGCGTCGTCGGGCCGGCTGACCCCGCGACTGATCCAATGGCTCGTCGCCAAATATGGCGTCGACATGAGCGAAGCGGAAAATCCCGACATCCGCAGCTATGCAAACTTCAACGACTTCTTCACGCGTCCGCTGAAAGCCGGCGCTCGCCCGCGGGCGGAGGCCGATTTCATCTGTCCGGTCGACGGTGCCATCAGCCAGTTCGGCGCCATCGACGATCATCACATCGTCCAGGCCAAGGGCCACCGTTTCACCACCACCGCGATACTGGGCGGCGACGCTGCCCTCGCCGCGACGTTTCGCGACGGCAGTTTCGCCAACCTCTATCTTTCGCCCAAGGATTATCACCGGCTGCACATGCCGTGCGACGGGGAGCTCAGACGCATGATCCACGTCCCGGGCTCGCTCTTTTCCGTCAACCCGACGACCGCGCGCGGGGTGCCCGGCCTTTTCGCGCGCAACGAGCGGGTCATATGCCTGTTCGAGTCCCCCACTCACGGCCATTTCGCGATGATACTCGTAGGTGCGACCATCGTCGGCAGCATCGCAACGTCATGGCATGGCGTGGTGAATGCGAAGCGATCGGGCAAGATATCGTCGTGGTCCTACGCCCCCGATGAAGTCGCGCTGCGCAAGGGCGACGAGATGGGTCGCTTTCTCCTCGGCTCAACGATCGTGATGCTGTTCGAGAAGCAAGCGATCGCGTTCAACCCCGATTGGTTTCCCGAACGGCCGGTGCGCCTCGGAGAGGAGATGGGAAGCGCCGTAGAGAAAGCCTCGGGCGGATAGCCGATCAACCCTGTAACATGCGCGGCAGCCGACGCGCCTCGCTAGGCGTCTCGGGCGGCAGGACGGTGCCAGGCCAGTTGGCGCAGGCGGATCGCCCTCCATCGGTGACGCGCCAAGGTCGCGCAGGGCGTCAAGGCTTGTGCCAACCCGCCAGAAAACGCGCGCCGGCTCCGGCCTCGATGGTAGCGACGTCCTCGGTCCACAGGCACTCGCCCGCCTGCGCGGTCACGCCGTCAGCTGCGACCGTGCCGCTGAGTGGGACGATCATCGCCCCATCCCTCGCATCGGCAAGCGGCGAAAGGTCGTTGGCGTTCAGGTGCGCGACCACGAGATGGCGGCTGTCGAGCAACAACGCACTCTCTGCGATATCGACTTGGCGGCAGAGATCGCGTGACATTGGCGCGGCCTTCGCGACCGCCGTCCCATCGGCGAGGTGCAGCTCGCGCGGGCGGCCGTAATCGTAGAGACGATAGGTAACATCGACATTCTGCTGGATTTCGACGAGCGTGACCCCCGCACCGATTGCATGGACGGTTCCGGGCGGAATATGAAAGAACATGTTCGCCCGCACGGGATGCCACTCCATGAGCGCCTCGATAGCACCCGAGCGGGCGGTATCGGCGAGTTCGCGCTCGCCGAGCGCGCGAAGCGTACCAATTCCGAGCACCGCGTCCGGCTCAGCGTCGAGAATGTACCAGCATTCCTCCTTGCCTGCGGGAAGTCCGCGCGCCTGCGCCTGCCGGTCGTCGGGATGGACCTGGATCGACAGGCGCTCGCTCGTGAAGATATATTTCACGAGCAGCGGATTGGATTGGGCCGGACGAAACCAGATTTCGCCGACGCGGCCACCAGTCCGTGCATCGAAGGGCGGAGGAAGCCGATCGACGCCCCAGGGTTTCTCGACCCTAATCGTATCAAGCTTCTGTGCTTTCATGGTCACATCCATCACTCCCATTCTGAAGCATATGCCGGTTGGCTCCGGCGCAGCGCATATTCCCAGGCGCGGCCAGGAAGGCGAACAGCGCAAATGGCGCCGGCGACGCGCCGTAAGAGCGGGTAAAGCTGTTCCTCGCGAGTCGGCATGCTACCGAAACAATGGTCGCCGGACCGGGTTGCAGCGACTAACCCATGTTGTGACGATTTAGCTGTAGCGCGCCGATCGCCTCTACATCTTTGCTTCCCAATGCCGGCTGTCGTGCCTTCCCTGCGGGGCGCCGCGCGATGCTCTTCACAGCTTCCGACAGTCTCCCACAGGCGGACACTTCAACCCCTTGAAATCCCGACCATAGCTTTCCTACATCCACGCCGCAGCCGCTCGGGCTGCAACATCCTCAACTTGGCATGGAGAAGAAGATGTCCAGCAAACATATCGATTATCTGCGGCGCGAGCATGCCCGCCTCGACGCCGAGATCGATCGGGAGGCGCAGCGCCGCCAGCCCGACGAAGTCCTGATTGCGCGGCTCAAGAAGCTGAAGCTGGCGATCAAGGACCAGATCGCGGCATGGAGCCGCGATACCGGCGACAGTCGCGTCGCCTGACCCGATCGCGGAGCCGCGCGCGTTGCGGCTCCGCACTTTGGCGCTGCGGATTTTCGGAACATGGCGCATCCAGAATCTTCGCGCGCGCGACCTCTTGAAATCGAAAAAATGGCTTCCTAATTTTTTCCCGGATGCCGGATTTTCCGGGTCCTGAGGACATAGAGAGCGCCGGCTCTAAGTCCCGGCGCATCTCATGCCCGAATTGCTTCAATCAGGAGGATTTGGAAATGAGAACCGATTTTGACTTCACCCCCTACCGCCGCTCGACGGTGGGCTTCGATCATCTCTTCGACCTGCTCGAGAAGGGGCAGCGCGGCGAAACGTCCGATGGCTTTCCCGCCTTCGACATCGTGCGCGATGCCGATGACCGCTTCCGCGTCACGCTGGCGGTGCCTGGCTTCAAGGCCGACGAGATCGAGATCGTCGCGCAGCAGAACCAGCTCAGCGTCACGGGCAAGCCCGCCGAGGAAGACGCCAAGCTCGACTATCTCCACCGCGGCATCGCGCGCCGCGCGTTCGAGCGCCGCTTCCAGCTCGCCGACTATATCGAGGTCGGCGGCGCGAGCTTCGCCGACGGGCTGCTCTCGATCGAGCTCAGCCGCGTCGTCCCCGAGGCGATGAAGCCGCGCAAGATCGAGATCGGCGGCGGCGACACCGAGCCGCGCCGGATCGGATCGTCGAACGAAAAGACGCTCCAAAAAGCGTAACAACGGGCGGGGCCGCCGTTCAGCGTTGGCCCCGCCCTTCAATATCAAATTGCATTTAAACGCCGGACGGTGGCGGCCGCCGCCCCGATCTCAATCGAGCGAGCGAATGATATCTGCCGCACTCCACTCGGCGGGTCCGATCAGCATATCGTGCGCGATCCGCACCGAATGGAGTGCGGCTTCGATCTGCCGCCGCCACATGGCAAGAAAGTCGAACAGCACCGGGAAATCCGGTGGCAGATCATAATCCTGCCAGACGAAGAGCTGGAGCAGCGAGGGATGATCGGGCCGGTAATAATGGATCTCGGCGGTCGTCAGCCCGTAGCCGTCCAACTGTGCGATCAGCGCGCGGTCGGTCATGGCGCGCGCGTCTCGCCCCCGTCGAGCGACCGAAGCGCCGCGAGCACATCGTCGACTGGCACCGCTCGCCTCGCCCCCGGGGGTTTGCGAAGCGCGGGCTTGTTGCGGACCGCCGAGCGATCCGATGCCCAGGATGCGAGAAGGGCGCGCTTGACCTCGGGCTCGAGGCTCGGGTGACGCGCCACGTCGAAGGGATGAAGAAAACGGGAAAATGGCTCGGACATGATCGTGCCTCCTTCCTTGTAGCCTTTCCTTTCCTGTCGTGCGGCAGGCTGCCGCGACCAGAGATTTTGGAAAGGAAGCGAGACGAGTCAAGAGGTGTCAGCCCCTTGATAAGGGGCATTTGTTTTGCGCTGGCGCGAATGCGAAAAAATTTTCGTCGACCCTCTTGAAGCAAAAAATTCCGCTTCCTAGCTCATCGGCGCCGCGCGTCCCGGACAGGCGCGCCGGCTTATCATATCGCTATGCAACATGGAGGTTATGCATGCATTTCCGTCCCTTGCACGACCGTGTGGTCGTCCGCCGCATCGAAGCCGAGGAGAAGACCTCGGGCGGCATCATCATCCCCGACACCGCCAAGGAAAAGCCGCAGGAAGGCGAAGTCGTCGCCGTCGGTCCGGGCGCCCGCGCCGAGGACGGCACCATCGCCGCGCTCGACGTCAAGGCCGGCGACCGGATCCTGTTCGGCAAATGGTCGGGCACCGAGGTCCGCATCGACGGTGAGGAACTGCTCATCATGAAGGAGAGCGACATCCTCGGCGTGATCGAGCAGACCGAGGCGCTCAAGCAGGCGGCCTGATGCCGCACTCATCACCAACTGAAAGGACAGCAAGAAGGAGGTCAAAATGGCTGCCAAGGAAGTGAAATTTGCGTCGGACGCGCGTGATCGCATGCTGCGCGGCGTGGATACGCTTGCGAATGCAGTGAAGGTCACGCTGGGCCCGAAGGGCCGCAACGTCGTGATCGACAAAAGCTTTGGCGCACCGCGCATCACCAAGGACGGCGTCACCGTCGCCAAGGAAATCGAGCTTGCCGACAAGTTCGAAAATATGGGCGCGCAGATGCTGCGCGAGGTCGCGAGCAAGCAGAACGACAAGGCCGGCGACGGCACCACGACCGCTACCGTGCTCGCGCAGGCGATCGTCCGCGAGGGATCGAAGGCGGTCGCCGCGGGCATGAACCCGATGGACGTCAAGCGCGGCATCGACCTTGCCGTCACCACCGTCGTCGAGGACCTCAAGGCGCACGCCAAGTCGGTCGAAGCGAACAGCGAGATCGCGCAGGTCGCCACCATCTCCGCCAATGGCGACGAAGAAGTCGGCCGCATTCTCGCTGAGGCGATGGAGAAGGTCGGCAACGAGGGCGTGATCACCGTCGAGGAAGCCAAGAGCCTCGCGACCGAACTCGAAACGGTCGAGGGCATGCAGTTCGATCGCGGCTATCTCTCGCCCTACTTCATCACCAACGCCGAGAAGCTGAAGGTCGAGCTCGACGATCCGTACATCCTCATCCACGAGAAAAAGCTCTCGAACCTGCAGGCGATGCTGCCGCTCCTCGAGAGCGTCGTCCAGTCGGGCCGGCCGCTGCTGATCATCGCCGAGGATGTCGAGGGCGACGCGCTTGCGACGCTCGTCGTCAATCGCCTGCGCGGCGGGCTCAAGGTCGCCGCCGTCAAGGCGCCGGGCTTCGGCGATCGCCGCAAGGCGATGCTCGAGGATATCGCGGTGCTCACCGGCGGCAATGTCGTCAGCGAGGAGCTCGGGATCAAGCTCGAGAGCGTCACGATCAATATGCTCGGCCGCGCCAAGAAGGTCGTCATCGACAAGGATAATACGACGATCGTCGATGGCGTCGGCGCGAAGTCGGATATCGACGGCCGTATCGCGCAGATCCGCCAGCAGATCGAGACGACGACCAGCGACTATGACCGCGAGAAGCTGCAGGAGCGGCTTGCCAAGCTCGCGGGCGGCGTCGCGGTGATCCGTGTCGGCGGCGCGACCGAGGTCGAAGTGAAGGAGAAGAAGGACCGCGTCGATGACGCGCTCCATGCGACACGCGCGGCCGTGGAAGAAGGCATTCTTCCCGGCGGCGGCATCGCGCTCCTTCGCTCGCTAAAGGCGCTCGAAGGCCTCAAGGCCGCGAACGACGACCAGCAGTCGGGCATCGACATCGTTCGCCGCGCGCTCCGCGCCCCGGCGCGCCAGATCGCCGACAATGCCGGCGAGGATGGTGCATGGATCGTCGGCAAGCTGCTCGAGAGTGACGGATATAGCTGGGGCTTCAACGCCGCCACCGGCGAATATCAGGACCTCGTCAAAGCGGGCGTGATCGACCCCGCCAAGGTCGTGCGCACCGCGCTGCAGGATGCCGCGTCGGTCGCGTCGCTGCTGATCACCACCGAGGCGCTCGTCGCGGAGCTGCCGAAGGAGGAGAAGGCCGCGCCGATGCCGGCGATGGACTTCTGACATATCGAGGGCGGCGGGAAACCGCCGCCCTCACCTGCCACGTTTCTGTGCGGAGCATCAAGGAGATCGGCAATGCCGTTCGGAGGTCATAATATTCGAAATTGTGTGTCGGAGATCAAGCTGCGGCATGGCAAACAGGCCGACTTCATCGTCTCCAGGCAGGTGCAATGGTCGCGCGACCGCGGCAATGACGAAGAGATCGCATTCTGGAACGCCGTGCTGACTGACTTGCATCGAACCGCTTCTCCGCATTGAAAAGGTGGCCGCCAAGGGGCGCTCCGATCCGGGCGGGCGACCGCTTGCCAACCCATGCTTCCTATTCAGTTCGTTCGACCGGTCATGCCGCGGCTTTGCGCCCAGCCGTAGAGATCGGCGATCATGCCTCGCTCGATCTCGGGTTGCAGATAGATCACGACGGCTGTTTCGGCTTCCTTGTCGATGAAGCGCTTAGTCGCGTAGAAGACACCCTCTCGCTCGGTGTCGCCGCCCTCGATTTCGTCGGGCCATATCTCAATCGTTCGCACGGGCCTCTCCTTCCCATTCCGCTGTCCGCGATCGATGAAGGGAGAATGCCAAAGTGGTAGGAAGGTTGCACCTGGAACGGGCGCAACCGGGGAATAGAAAAGGCCGGGCCGCATCGAAGTGCGGCCCTGCCCCGAGAGGACGCCTCGGCGTCACTCTTCTTTCCGACGTCGGCGGTTCTGACGATTCTCGTCGTCGCGGCCAGCCTGGTGTCCCTGGTCCTGGTCATTGTCCTGACCGGGCTGGCGACGCTGCTGATCCTCCTGTTCCTGCTGGCCGGGATTCTCGTTCGGATTGCGATCGGGTTGGCCGCCCTGCTGGTCGTTCTGTCCCATGTGGGTCATCCTCTTTCCAAACTGCCTGGGCGGTAGGGTTTGAAGCGACGCGCCATAAAACAGCGAGTTCCCGCCGCTTTCGACAGCTTATCGCAAGAATCGCCGTGCCCGCACGCGATCGCCTTTTCACAATTCAACAGTCCCGTATTGAGCTCGGCACAGCTACGCCCGCGCCTTGCGATCGGCCACCGCTGCGACGATCGCATTGCAGAAGTCGGGCAGGTCGTCGGGACAGCGACTGGTGATGATATTGCCGTCGACCACGACGCTCTCATCGACCACCTGCGCGCCGGCATTGGCAACATCGGTGCGGATCGACTTGTAGCTCGTCATCCGCTTGCCCGATGCGAGCCCGGCTTCGACGAGAAGCCACGGCGCATGGCAAATCGCGGCAACCGGCTTGCCAGCACCTGAGAAGGCCCGAATGATCGAGATCGCCTTATCCTCGACCCGCAGCAAGTCGGGATTGATCTGGCCGCCCGGCAGGACGAGCGCGTCATAACGGTCGGTGTCGACGTCGGCGATCTTGAGATCGACTTCGACCTCGTCGCCCCAATCGTCTTCGTCCCAGCCGGTAATATCGTCGTCGTCGATCGATGCGATTTCGACCTCCGCTCCCGCGTCCTCCAGACGCTGAAATGGCACTTCAAGCTCGGATTGTTCGAAGCCATCTGTCGCCATGATCAGGATCCTGCAGCCGGCGAGTATATTGTCCTTGGTCATCGGAAAGCTCCTTTGCTGTCTCATGACCAATGCGCCGCGGCTATCGTCGTTCCCGCCCTTGCCCGCGCGCGCGGCTCTCCGTCCTCGTCTATCGGCAATGGCCGCACCGAGGCCTGAGGCCGTGATCGCGTCGAGGGCAGCCTCGACAATTTTCCAGAATGGCGGCGACCGTGCGTCTCATCTTTGCAACCTTTCTTCGCCAACTGCATTTGAACGGCGCACGGGCTTCGACGGTGATCGGTCGGTCTGCCGCCGCCATGTGCATCGCTTCGCGTATCGCCGCGGCTGTTCGATCCCACGTCTCAGTCGAATTGCCGTCGGCGTACGCATTCAATCGTCGTCCGCGCCGCTCCCCAACGTTGTCCGAATATCGGCGCGCATATCCGACTCAACGACATATCGCTCAGCTTGGCCGTCGGAGTGTGCTACGCGCCTAATGTTTGAGGCAAGCGGATGCTCCAATCAAATCATCGGATACACGGTCAGCATTTTTTCTGTTTGGGTATAGTCACGCCGGGGTCTTCCCCTCCCCACTTCCCCCCACTTCGCTCGAATAGGCTGACCGGTAGCAATCTTCCTTTGCCCGTTCATGAAGATCCGAGGTTGAGACGTGCGATGCTGCACGCGATCCGCAGCGGCGCGCGCGATCACGCGTTCCTCACCGGTTGGTCGCACCCGAGCGCCTGAGCGCTGCCTAGGTGATCGGAGGTTGGTCGATGATATGCCGGGAGCGTTTTCTGCGCCGCGTCGTTCGTATCCGCATGCAGCTTTGCCGCGATATAAACCTGGATCGGCCGAGCTTCCGCGATAGCGGCCACACTTCGCTCAGCCGTGAGACCGACATGGCATGAAACTCTCGCGCGCCTCGGAAGACCCGGCGAAAGTGGACAATGTCGGCTCCTCGATAGCCGCGCACCGGATTGCCCTTCTCTACGCCTTGCGTCATCGACGCCTGCCCGACTTGCTCAATCCGACGCGCTTCACCGAGCTCGTCCAGCTCCGCAAATTGAATGATCGGTCACCGTTGCAAACGATGCTGCTGGATAAGCTTGAGGCAAAACGCTTGGCCTCGAAGCAACTCGGCGCAAACTGGATCATACCGACGCTCTGGCAGGGCCAGATGCTGCCGCGCTTCATTCCGTTCGCCCTCCCATCTATCGTCAAAGCGCGTCATGGGTGTAACCAGTATCAAATCCTGGAGACGTTTCCGGATTGCCAACGCTGGAAGCAGGTCCAGCGAGCCGCGCGCCGGTGGCAGCGCCGGGAGTACGGCCGCTGGCTCGACGAATGGGCTTATCGCAATGTGCCTCGTGGCGTTTTCGCCGAGCCGTTGCTCGGCGGCGCACGTCCTCTCCCAATCGACTACAAGATCTACGTCTTTGGCGGTGTCGCGACGCACGTCCAGGTACATTTGGGGCGCGGTGTCCGTCACCGCTGGATATTGCATGACCGCAACTGGCGGCAGCTCGTGCCTGCCGCCGATCGACCTTCCAGACCCTCCTCCCTCGGGGCGATGCTGCAAGCTGCAGAGACGCTTGCCGGGAACCTAGCCTTCGTTCGGGTCGATTTTTACGAAATCGACTGCCAACCGCTTTTCGGCGAGTTTTGCCTTTATCCCGGCTCTGGCCTCGATCCTTTTGCAGCCGACTGGATCGACGTCGAGCTGGGAAGGCTTTGGAAAGATGCGTTGGAGAGATCCGGTTCCCCAGCGGCAAGTTCGCCGGACGCAAAGCACGCGCGGCCCACTGGGTATGATCCTTTCCAGATTTGATTCTCCATGAGAATTCGGCAGCGCCGGCGACGCCAGCTGCCCATTGGAGAGATCGAGTCACATTCGTCGATGCATTGACGTCGCAGCGCGACATATTGCGCCCAGATCGGGAACTTGCCCCCACTTCATGCGTCGGTTCGGCGGGACGGGGGGTTGCCTCCCTTCCCGGCAACCTGCCCGCCCCCCTCAACAAATGGAGATGGATCATGGACAGGTTCGACGACCGCACCCCGCTCTGGGATTATAGCGACAACAGCAGCCCCGACACCGGCGCATCGTCGGGTCGCTACAACCGCGGCCGCGCAGAGGATGCCTCGCGCGCTTTTGTGGCGATCGAGGAAGACGAGCGCGAGCAGCGCCGCCCGCGCCGCGCCTATCGCGAGCAGGAATATCGCCGCGATAATTGGGAGGCTGAGCGCGCGGGCGACTATCGCCGGCCGGTCCGCCGCGCCGAGCGCTCCGATTGGCCCCGTTACGACCGCACGCCCCGCCGCGACGCCTATTACGATGCTGCCGGCGAAGCCCGAGGCGAGGATCGTTCGCGCGGCGGCAACTACTGGCCGAGCGAGTTCGGCTATTTCCCGGTCGAGGGCTATTCGCCTTACGGCAATTATCCGCGGACGCGCAGCCCCGATTATGACCCGGAGGAACGCGGCTTCCTCGACCGCGCCGGCGACGAAGTGCTTTCCTGGTTCGGCGATCGCGACGCGCGCCGTCGCCGTGAACTCGATCATCGCGGCCGCGGTCCCAAAAGCTATATCCGCTCCGACGAGCGCATCCGCGAGGACGTGAACGACCGTCTCACCGAGGATGTCTGGATCGACGCCTCCGAGATCGAGGTCAGCGTCGCAGATGGCGAAGTCACGCTCTCCGGCACGGTCGAGGATCGCCGGTCGAAGCGCCGCGCCGAAGATGTCGCCGACGACGTCACGGGCGTCAAACATGTGCAGAACAATCTGCGCTACAGCTCGGGCGTCGTCAGTCCCAAGCTCGACTGACCCGGCAAGCCGACAGGAAGGGGCCGCTTTGGCGGCCCCTTCTGGCTGCCCGCGCTCGGCGGCACCGATATTTTCAACATGAACTCCCTGTCGGAACTCGCCCAAGGCGGGTCGAGAGCTGACGCTCATCGTCATTCCGAGTACGCCGCCAGTATGACATCGGAACCAACCGCGACCGGCGCGCGCTTCACCCCGGCGGGGTAAAGGAGACGATATGGCCCCGATTACCGCTACCGCGATCAATTGCTCGCTGTCGGCGCGTGGCCGCAAGAGTTCGACCGATGCCATGCTTGCGGTGCTTACCGAATATTTCGAGGCGGAAGGCGTCCGTGTCGGCAAGCCCATCCGTATCGCCGCGCACAGCATCAAATGGGGTGTCACCTCGAACGAGGGTGGCGGCGACGAATGGCCGCAAATTCGCGAGGCGATCCTCGGCTCCGATATTCTCATCTTCGGCACACCGATCTGGATGGGTCAAGCATCAAGCGTCGCCAAGCTTGTGATGGAACGAATGGATGCCTTCCTGTCGGAGACCGACGACAAGGGGCGGATGCCAAGCTTTTCGAAAGTGGCCGTTGCCGCGATCGTCGGCAACGAAGACGGCGCGCATAATGCTTCGTCGCAAATCTTTCAGGCGCTGAACGATGTGGGATGGACGATTCCCGCTGTCGCCGCCTGCTACTGGGTCGGTGAGGCGATGGGTTCAGTCGATTTCAAGGATCTTCAGCATCGCCCCAGCAAAGTAACCGAGACCGCCAAAATGGTGGCCGCTAATGCCACGCATCTTGCCCGACTATTGAGGGAATCGCCTTATCCCGGCTGAGCAGGTCGATCGCGCGAGCCGTCTGACCTCTTATCCTGCTGCCTTGGCCCGCACATGCTACGAGACAATCAGCAAGCGCTCTTTGGCGCGTCAACCGCTTGTGGCCATTTAAGAACGGCCCGGTTTTGGCGGGAGACGGAGAGAGGCGGACATCCGCGGCGCGCCGGATAGCCACGACCGAAAGCGACCGATTGCGGGCACCGGCTTTGTATGTATCCTCCACTATATGTTTGGGGAGCGACCGATGATCGGCAGGCGGAAGGCAATCACAGCGGTGGCGTGCGCCACGGTTTATGCCGGGAACGGCAATGTCTTGTCAGATATCATCGCCTCGCCCAGACCCTGTATTTGATAAGCAGGCGCAAGAAAAACGTTTGAGACTCGTCGAAAGGTTTTTTGAGAAGATCGGTCAAGCGGGGTCGTTCGAAGAAATCGAGCGCTCGACCGAGAGCATGCGACGGGCCAGTTTTCGGTGGCCCGCTCCGCAACCGTTTCAACTGCTGGAAGCCACGCCAGTGGGCGATCTGGTGATCGCGCGTGCACAAGGAATTGAAGCCACGCCCGAGAATGAGTGCAATCCGTTCGTCACGGTCCACGCTTATTACTCGTTCCATTTCGACCAAGACCAGATCGCTCTGATGAATATGATTAGCTATGGCGCTCTGTGGTCCGCCCCAGAGATACCGGAGGCTATTTTTCTGGAACGAAGCTAACTCGCTCTTGAGCAGCCGACTGCTGCATCCGCTTGCCATCCCATTCAGCCACCTGTTCGCTGCGAGCCAGCGCCGACGCTGGACCTGGCCGGTAGCGACGGGCGGATGCAAGACCAAATTTGCTCTCAGCGGACGTTTGGAGGGCGACCTGAACTCATAACGCACTGCGAGCACCCGAACTCCCGCTACCGCACGCCCCGGTCGGTGGTCCCGACAAACACGAGCGGCGCCCAAACCGCCGGAGACGAGGTATCGTCTTTTGCACGAAGCGCCAGTATCGCCTGCCGGAACGCAGCCCCCGGAGCGCCGGGATGCTTTTCGATGCCTGCAAAGAGATGCGTGACGATTTCGGCCCCGGCCTCATCGTCGAGCGGCCAGTGCGACACCAGAAGCGAACCCGCGCCAGCATAAAAGAAAGACTGCGCCAAGCCCGACAGCCCGTCCGCTTCGGCGCTGCCGTTCGAACTTGCCGTGTTGCACGCCGACAGTACGACGATATCCGCTGCGAGCTTCAGTTGCGCGGCTTCCGAGGCGGTGAGAAGACCATCCTCCCTGTCGGACTGCGCCCCCGCTAATGGCGGCGTGAAGACGAGACCCGGCTCGCCATCGAGCCCCGTCTCGCTCGCCAGCAGACCGTGCGTCGAAAAGAGGACATAGCGTGCATTGGCCAGCCCGGGATTCGACTTGACCGATCCCTCGGTCGCCGCGGAGCCCATAAGAGCAATAGTCTGTCCAGGATCGAACATCGATCGCACGCCCTCGATCTCGCGGCGCGTGCCTGGAAGCGAAGGCATCGCCATGATCCGGGCCGGGTCCGCTATGCCACGCTGGAACAGTTCCGAATATTCCACGATACCCCGGTCGTCGCCTGGATGACCCTTGAGCGCCGGATCGCCCGCAGCGAACAGGATCGTCTGCGATGGCGGACGATTGCGTCCGGGTCCAGGGCCGCAACCGGCCGGGCGATCACCCGCAGGCCGAAGCAGGCAACGCAACGAGTAAAGGCTTGAAACCGACGGCAGCGTCGAAATCTCGTAACGATCAATCAGAAATTGCGGCTTCTGCGTGTCGGCACCCGCGGTGACGAACAAGGTCAACGGCAGGCTGCTCAGCGGACCTGGCGTCACGGTCATCAGACGTGTTGCGCCGCCGAGGGACGTTTCGATGGGCGCAATGAGCTCCTGATACAGATTGTGCGCAAGCTGCTCGTCGAAATTGTCGACGCTCCCGGCCCAGCGCTCGCGAAGGTCGCGCTTGATCTGACCGCGCAGCCGCTCAACGCTCTTCGCCAAGGCATCGCGGGTCAGGCGCGAACGATGCCATGTAAATCCCGAGCGCGTCAGAACAAAGACCGACGTGCCCCGCTCGTCAGAAAGGAAGAAAAGAACGGCTTCGTCCTTGTCGAGCAGCGCCTGCACTCGTTCGGCGGCGATCGGCCGAGGCTTGACGAGCTGATCATAGGCGGGGTCGATCGCGGCGATCTCCTCGGTCGACATTTCGTCCATCACGGCATCAACGTCGCGCAAATAGAATTTTCCGAGCAACTCGCGATCGGTATCGGGGCTGCCGGGAACCGATAGCCATTGCGCGATCTCGCGGTTGAGCGACGCAACGCTCGCGCGCACCTCCTCGCGGAACCGCTCCTTTTCCGCGACCGGGCCGTTGCTGCGCGATGTGCGTGCCGAAACCTTGGCGAGTGTCGCCGCGGTCTCGCCGATCGACGACCATTGGGCCGCCTCGAACGCTTCTCCGCGCGTGAGCGAGCTCGCCGCTTCGGGAAGAAGGGCGCCGAGCAGTCCCTCAAAGACGGGACGGTAGCGCCGGACGGCGCGAACAAGCCCCTCGGTTGTGTCGGCCGCCTCGACCCGCGCCACCGCGCCTGAGACAGCCTGCCGATATTCGGCCGCGGCATCGGCGTGCTGCCCTGGATCGAGCGCGAGGATGGCGGCGCCGCGCGCCGCATGCGCATCGATGCGCCGGTCGTCGCTCCTGTCCCAAGTCGTATCGACGACCGGCATTGCCTCGGCGAGAATCGGGGCGCCTTCGTTAGCGCGCCCCTCAGCGACGAGCGCAGCGCCGAGCCGGGTCCGAAATTCGAGACGCGACGCGCCTCGCCCGCCGCGGAGCAGGTCCGGCTCGGCATCGAAGCGCGCCACCGCCTTTGCCATGTTCCCGCTCCGCGCGAGAAAAGCGATCTCGTCGCGGGCGAGGCGACCCCGGACTGCCGCCCAGTCATCGGGGTCCCATCCCTCGCCGTTATGCTCGCGTTCCCATTCATACCTGGCCGCCGCCTCGACATAATCCGCAGCGCCACCGGCCGCTTCGCGCGGCACCAACGCCGCAACCGCCAGAAAATCGGGGAGCGCGCGTTTAGCTTCGGGGGAGCCCATCATTGCCAACGTCGAGAGCAGGCTGTCGGCGGCGGCGAGATAACCGCGCGCCTCCTCATTGCGGCCCTGCAGCGCAAGGTTGCGGGTCAGCCGCAGGAGCGATGTGCGGAGCGCCGCATCGGAGAGCCGCTCGGTTCCCTGGAACTCCATTGCCCGCACGATGTTGTATCGCAGCCCGTCCCGCAAATACTGCTCGCCTTCTACCGGCCAGCCGTAGAGGGACAGCATCTCGCCGAGGTTGCCGAACGCCGACGCGAAGATCGGCCCATCGGAGCCCTTTAGCCTGTTCACCTGGGCGTGGAGGAGGCGCGCGGTGCGAAGGGCCATACCTTCGCCCTTTTCGTCGCGATCGAAATCACCATGATCCACCGCCCAGGCGGTCAGCGCATCGCTTTGCAAGGCGAGCAGTCCGACGCAAGGATCGGACCCTTTGCCCGCGACGCAAGCTTCATGCTCGCGGCGTGCCAAAGTCATCGCTTCGTCATAGCGTTTGGCGGCGAGCGCATCGTTCAGCTCGGCACTCGCGGGAACGGGGTCGACGGACAGCTTGGCGGAAACCTCGGGCGCCGCCAAGGCAAGCGCCCCGAAGAGCAACCATGATTTGTACCGGATCAATTGCACGCCCCCTGCCCTAGCGCGACCCCTGACCGACCTATCGCGGCGCGCGAAGGACGCAAGCAAGATCGCTGCGCCTCACCGGCCTCGCGATCGCCGCCTCGGGCGCCAAAGCACTATTTCGAACACCCGCAGTGCTCGTGAAACCGATTTGTGCAAGCTCGGCAGCGGCAGACGGCTACATGCCGGGGACGGCTCCGCCCGACAGCGCTTCTTGCACGCAGGCCTGCTGGAAAGCGCGTGCGGCGCCCGGGTCGGCGCGAGCGAGCGCCGTGACCGCCGACGTGGCCGCGGCGCGGCGTTCCTCGGAGAAATCCTCCGTCCGGATGTCCCACCAGTCGCGCACCTGCCAGCTCGGCCCCGATACCTGTCCCTCGGCGGCGAGCTGCCCGACGAACATTTCCACATGCGCGCGGCACGCGGCCTCGTGGGCGCCGCTCTCGCCGCCGGATGGCGCCGAAGCGGTCCGCTGCGCGCGTTGCGCGCGGTAGCGCGCGAGCAGCGTGCGGCCGTCGATTGCGGGCACACGCTTAACCTGCTGGGCCGGATCGCGACGGCAGATCATTCTCAGACTATGGTCCGCCAGGTCGTTAGCCGGCTTCGCGGCCTCACCCTTGCCGAACGACCGCAGCTTCGCGCCCGAACTCGAGAAGGCGGCGCCCCCGAGCAGCTGCGACTTGAGCGCAAGGCAGTCGGCGCGGTAGGTCGCCGCCGTATACGCCGCTCCGTCGGCATCATCCTGCGGCAGCGTGAAGGCGGCCGCGAAATCGAGCGTCCCGTTGCCGCGATCGACCCAGTGAAGGTCAAAATATTTGGCGCCGTTCGGCCCCAGCGTGTCCGGCACGATGCCTGCGCTCCCTTCCTTGGCGAGGATCGCCGCAAGCTCGTCGCCAAGCGCGACCACTTCGTCGTCGGGCGCGACGGCCAAGGCGAGCCGATACTGGCCAGCGGCGCCATCGATCAGGCCGAGCGCGACGTAAGCGCGTGCCAGATCGCGATGCCACGCGGGCAAGATCGCGAGCATATGATGGCGCGGGGCCACCAGCGTTTCGAGGATGCCCGCCGCTTCGGCAGGGTGACCCGCGTCGATCGCTTGCGCTGCGATCCGAGCGGCGGCGGCATCCCTGTCGGCCTGGCTGCCGTCAACGGCTGGAGGCACGGAAGCGCCGACTGCCGCGGAAGGGCCGATGACCGCGAGGAGGAACCCGGCGATGACATGCCGGCAATGGGTCGCGCCTCGCTTCGCCTGATGCCTCACAAGGTGAGCCTTTGTCCCGCCCGGCCGCGGCGCATCCACTCTCATCGCCGATCCTCCATCATTTTACTGCCCTAGTTCCCTCACCCGCGCCCGCTTCTCGCATCGCGGCCGACAGAACAAAAAGATCGGAACCCTTTCATCGGAGCAAGCTGGTTCGCCTGTTTTGCGGCGAGAACTCACATGCAAAAATCAGGCCAGATTTGACGTGAGCGCTATCGTTTGCCGCGCAGCGACTGGCCTTCGCTTCTTTCATCGCTCACTTGCGATATTGCCATTGATATTCCGGAATATTGCCCTTGCGAAGGAAAGCGGCGGTCCAGAAATTGATCGTCAGGCCTGGCTTGCCGCCGTAAGCTGCCGACTGCACAAAAGCATGCGTAGGACAAGCTATGGTGTCCGACCGCGAGGTGTCGATCAATTCAAGGCATTGGCCGACGAACCGTGCCGACTTGGGTCCGGTCGATTCCACGCCCGTGATGCGAGCGATGACGGTTCCAGGAGGTGCCGCGATCTTCTTGAGGTATGGATCAGCGGTGTCGTTTTCCACGATCGTTACCACGCCATTTGCCACGGACAGCTTGATCTTGTGGTCGACGCCATACCATTCGCCATCGATCGCCTTGGCCGGATTTGCCGGCAAGTCAGGCACCGTCTGAGCCTGCGCCGGTACTGCCATCAGCGCCAACGCCACCATCATATTCGCAGTTCGCATCTGTTTTCCCCCCGTTACAGCATTGAGGCTGCAGCATTCCGCCCAGCCTGGCAATAGCGGCGATCATTGAGAGGGTCGCAGCGCTCCCTTCGACACGCAGTTTGGCCCGTCGCCACCCATGATCGACGAACGGTTGGCCGCATACAATGCTCCTCCGCAACCTCTTGTTAACCTCGAAACCGCATTTTTGCCGCGGGGGGCACTCATACGGCAGCAGCCGAGCGAATGGAGAGTTCGCAGTGCTCGAATTTAGGACAAGGCCGACATCGGTCGCCGGGCCGGTGGGGCCGCTGACAATCGACGATCTGCCCTCATCGACGGCAGGCTATTGGGTCGCGCGCCGCAAGGCGGAGTTGCTTGCCGCGATCGATGGCGGATTGATCGGGCTGGCCGACGACTGCGCAAGATACCGTCTCAGCGGCGAAGAACTGGAATCGTGGCGCCGCACTATCGACCGGGCGGGCATAGCCGGTCTGCGCGTGACGAAGGCACCTCGCCCGCGGGATCAGACTGTCGGATAGATTTTTCGTCACCGCCCGCACCCCCACTGCGTGCGGTGTCCAAGGGGACGGCGCGAGCAGACTGGTCCCTCTCGCGCCGTCCTTTCACATCAGCGGCATTTCAGTTCACCGCGATCGATAGCCCGTCCGAGCAAGCCACCGCCGGCCGCGCCGATGATTGTGCCGACCGTGCGATCACGCCCTCCATCGAGTTCGCGCCCGACGAGCGCACCGACGGCGGCGCCGATGATCAATCCGGTCGTGCCATTCTCGCGGCGGCAGTGGTAGCGGCCATCTTTGCTCCGCCAAATACGGTCGTTGTGCGAAATGCGGCGAGGCTCGTAGTAGCGCCCATATCCGTCATAAAGACCACGATCCTTGGCGCGCTTGCCGTGCGCCGGTGCCCAAGGCGGCGGATCCGCCAGCGCCGGGCCAGCGGGGACGGCGAGTGCAGCGAGGACCGCAGCGGCGATATATTTTTTCATGGCCCGTCTCCTTCAATCATGGACCGGACGTAGCGGCGCGCAGCCGAACACCGGCTGAACAAACCGCATGAGCGGCCGATTGCCTACCGAACGGTTCCTATCTGAAGCAACCGGTGGTCGACGTCCAATGCGCGCCAGGGCAGCTCTTTTGGCGCAGCGGTACAATAATTACCCGGCCCTCGACATTATCTGCGCCGTGCGACCCAGGAGACCTCGTCCTTTCAGGAAACCGAGATCTTCATCTGACGCCCGCACGGTTTCGGCCGCGCGGGCGTCTTTTTTGGCGCTTGCCGGTTGGCGATTGGAATGGCCGATTGGGTCGGGCGGCTTTCAACTCCAATTCCAGATATGCGGACATTCCGTCGCTGTACGACAATGCCGTGGCCCCTCGTTTCTTGGCGCGGCCTGATCGGTACACTGCGCTAGATCAATCTCGGACCTTTCTTCCGATCCCATTCGACAGCATTCGGTCCACCGGCATTTTTTGCGCGGGATGTCACAGCGGAAGAATCCCGCTCGTCAGGCATGGTGACGCCTATTTTGGCTCAGGAAGAAAGGAAGATCAGATGAACCGGTTGAATTGGTCCGAAGTGGCTCCCGCTGGAGCGAAGGCGCTCTACGGTGTGCACCATTATGTCACCACCAGCACGGCCCTACCTGAAGAACTGATTCACCTCGTCTTCCTCCGGGTCTCGCAGATCAACGGATGCGCTCACTGCATCGATCTGCATACCCGGGACCTTCTCAAGACCATGCCGATCGACAAGATCGCGCTGCTTCCGGTGTGGCATGAAGTCCCGCATCTGTTCCCAGACCAATATCGCGCGGCTTTGGCCTGGGCGGAGGAAGTCACGCGTGTCAGCGAGACCCATGCTTCCGACGAGGCCTATTCAGCAGCAGCCGAGGCATTCGAGCCGAAAGACCTCGTGGACCTGACGATCGCGATCGCGGCGATGAACGCCTTCAACAGGCTTGGCGCACCATTCCGTCTTCCGGTTGCGGTCAAGCCCTGAGGCGCGAGAGCTGCTCCCTTTTTGGCGTCGCGGTACAATATCAGGTCTACCAGCGAAGCTAGGCGCGCCATGCGACCCAAGAGAGCTCTTCCTTTCAGGAAACTCAGCTCTTCATCTTACGCCCGTCCGATTTCGATCGGGCGGGTGTTCTTTTTCGGCAAATCGTTCGTTGTGGCCGACAGGAGACAGTCTGCTGATGGCATCAGAATGCAAGGAGCTGCCATTAGGTCCGTTGCGGCAGATTGCAGCTCGGGCTTCGTTGGCGAGAATGGTCAGCGACGGTCCCGCGGTCTGGACAATTTACAGGTGCGACACTGCAAGTGCGCTTGGGTGCGAGGTCGCAACGTCAGCCGTTGAGGCATTGACCGAGACCGGGGGCTTGGTTTCTGAAGTGCAACAGGCCGTTTACCCACCGGGCGATTGAAACGATCATTCCTCGGCAGCACCGAAGTCAGACGGGCGTCGCCGAGCAGAATTTTCATCCCTGTGCGCCAGCGCCTGTGCGATGCGATCGAGCAGGTCGGCCCGGCGATAGGGTTTGCCAAGCACGTCACGCTCGCTGCGAAGTGGTCCTTCGACGACTAAGTCCTCGTTATAGCCCGTGGTCATCAACACGGGCACTTGAGGTGCGAGCCGCCGGACTGCTTCCGCGAGCGCAATGCCATCCAGGTTTCCGGGCATCACCAAGTCGGTGAAGACTAGATCCACCATGTCGGTGGCAAGCAGGTGCTCAAGCGCCACGAGACCCGCGTCACCATTCTCCGCGACCGTTACGCGATAACCAGCGTCCTCGAGATTTTCGCGCGCCAGCGCGCGGACTTCGGCATCGTCTTCGACCAAGAGAATATGGGCCTCGCCGCGTTCGACAGACTGTTTCGGACCCGCAACCGGCAATTCCGCATCGTCAGATGTCGAGACGGGGAAAAGAATGCGAACGGTGGTGCCCTTGCCGACCTCGCTCTCGATTTCGAGCCGCCCCCGCGATTGCAGAACGAAGCCGCTCGCCATCGCAAGGCCCAGCCCTGTCCCCTTCCCGGTAGCCTTGGTCGTGAAAAACGGCTCCACCGCCCGCGCGATCACATGCTGCGCCATGCCTTCGCCCTCGTCGACGAGCTCGACCGAGATATAGTCACCCGGAGAGAGTCCCCGGGCCGGTGCATCGCCGTTCAGATGGACCTTCGCCGTTGCAATCGTCAGGACGCCGCCTCCCGGCATGGCGTCGCGCGCGTTTAGCGCAATATTGAGGATCGCCATCTCGAGCTGCTCGGGATCGACGACCGCCTTTGGAAGGCCGCGCCGGAGCGACAGGTGCAGTTCGATGCGGCCGCCGAGCGATGCCTCAAGCATGTCGGCGAAGCCGTTGATGCAATCGTTCACATCGACAGCCCTGGGCGTCAGCCTCGTCTTGCGCGCAAACGCGAGGAGCTGGCCCGTGAGTTTGGCGCCGCGCTCCGCTGCCCCGCGCGCACGCGCTAGATAGCTTCGTTGTTTCTCATCCTCGATCCGGGTCCCGAGCAATTCGAGATTACCGTTCACGACCTGAAGCAGATTGTTGAAATCATGCGCGAGCCCGGCGGTGAGCTGACCGATTGCCTCCATCTTTTGGGCCTGCTGCGACGCCTGTTCGCTCTCTCGCCGCCGCGTCACATCGAGCTGGCTTGCGAAGAAATGCAGAAGCTTGCCGCCAGTGTCATAAACCGGTCCGATAAAGACCGCATTCCAGAACGGCGTCCCATCGCGCTTGTAGTTCAATATCTCGAGGGCGATCGACTGGCGGTTCGCGACTGCAGACCGGAGGTCCGCGACAAGCTCGCGATCGGTTTGCGGCCCTTGCAGGAAACGGCAGTTCCGCCCGAGAACCTCGGTCTCTTCATAGCCGGTCAGATCGAGGAAGGCCTTGTTCGCGAAGACGATCGGATTATCGGCAATGTTCGGATCGGTCAGGATCATCGGCATCCTGGTCATCTCGATTGCGGCGAAGAAGATATTGCTTCGCTCGTCGAGGCCAGAATGGGTCAGCGTGGTTTCGCGTCGATGATCGCCAAGAGTGGCCCCAGCCGAAGGTTCGGTCCCGCTCGCTCCGGCGTCGAGCTCCTCATGATCTGTCACGCGGTCAACAGCCTCCATTTCGCCCGCTTAGCGGGCGGCTCATCGTGATACCCCATACGCCCCCGTGCGGATTTTGTTGCAAAGTGGCGTGGCTCTTACCGGAACGAAATCGTCCCTATAACGTTCATCCGCGGGGAAATTGTCAAGGGTCGGCCAAGGTGGCGGATCGTCCCATGCGAACGGGAGACGCATGCCACGATCCGATCAGCTAAGCCGCGAGGAATTGCTTGAGCGTCAGGCATTTCAACTCGCCCTGCTTACAGAGCTGCGCGATCTCGCGGACCCCGTGGCGATCCTCGCGGCAGCGGCCACGCGGCTCGGCACCCATCTCGGCGCGGCACGGTGCGGATTCGCTTCGAACGCCGGCGAGGCCGGCCTGAGAATCGCGTCTGAATGGACGAAAGACGGCGCGTCGCGCAGCGGCGAGGTTTCACGATTGCAGGGAGCGACGAACGGCGAGCTCGCCAAAGGTGACACCGTAGTCACGACGGGACACAAATCAGATGACCATTCGCGGCACGATATTGCGGTAGAGATTCTCTGTCCCATGACACGCGAAGGCGTGCTGGAATCGCTGCTTTACGTAGAAAAGGACGCGCCGCACGCATGGACGACGGGCGAAATTGCGCTCGTCGAGGATGTCGCGCTTCGCATTCGCGAGGCGGTCGATCGTGCGCGCAGCGACGCGGCGCTCAAGGCCAGTCGCGAAGAACTTGAGCTCGCGACACGCGCCGCCGAGCTTGGTCGTTATGATTATCGCCCGCGCGAAGGGAGTCTTTCCTGGGATGACCGGTGCCGTGCGCTCTTCGGTCTGTCGCCGGGAGTTCCGGTCAGCTACGAAAGCGCATTTCTCGCCGGCCTCCACCCCGATGATCGCGAGCGCGCAGACCGCGCCGTCGCCGCGGCGCTCGATCCCGATGGAAGTCACCGGTTCGACGTCGAGTATCGGACGGTTGGGGTCTAAGACGGGGCTCTTCGTCACATTCGTGCCCAGGGCCTCGCATTTTTCGACGGCCGAGAGCCTGTTCGGCTCATCGGCACCGTGCAGGATGTTACGCGCGACCGCGAGGCCAGCGCCAGGCTGCGCGAGGTCGAGGAGCGCCTTCGTCTAGCGGGACGCGCCACGAACGATGCGATCTGGGACTGGGATTTTCGGACCAATCATGTGACGTGGAACGCCGCTCTTGAAAGCGCTTACGGTCACAAGCCCGACGACGTTGTCCCGACCGGCGAATGGTGGCTAGCGCAAATTCACGCTGAAGACCGCGCGCGGATCGATGCGAGTATCCATCATGTGATCGACGGAGGCGCGAGTGACTGGACTGACGAATATCGCTTTCGCCGTGCGGACGGGAGCTTCGCCGACGTTCTCGACAGAGGCTATGTCATTCGCGGTGAAGATGGCGCGCCGATCCGGATGGTGGGCGCAATGCTTGATGTATCGGCTCGCAAAGCGGTAGAGCGCCGGCTTCAGCAGGAGCGCACGCGGCTGGTTGAAGAAGTCAAAGAAACCGCGGCGGAGCGTGACCGTGCCGAAGAGGCGCTCAGGCAATCGCAGAAGATGGAAGCTGTCGGCCAGCTCACAGGCGGCATCGCGCATGACTTCAATAATCTGCTGACCGGCATTTCGGGGTCGCTTGAAATGATGCAGATCCGCATCGCTCAGGGACGCGTCGCGGAGATCGACAAATATTCGGTTGCCGCGCAGGGCGCGGTCCGGCGTGCCGCTGCGCTCACGCACCGCCTACTCGCCTTCTCCCGCCGTCAGACGCTCGATCCCAAGCCGTGTGACGTGAACCGGCTGATCTTCGACATCGAGGAATTGGTGCGCCGAACGGTGGGCCCCTCGATCACGGTGGAGACGGTAGGCAAGGCGGGATTGTGGACGACGCTGGTGGACACCAATCAGCTCGAGAACGCCATTCTCAACCTGTGCATCAACGCGCGCGACGCGATGCCCGAGGGCGGACGGATCACGATCGAGACGGCCAATAAATGGCTCGACGGACGCGGCGCAAGAGAACGCGATCTCGAACCCGGCCAATATGTGTCCCTCTGCGTGACCGACACCGGGACGGGCATGACCGACGATGTCGCCGCGCGCGCTTTCGATCCCTTCTTCACGACCAAGCCACTTGGCGAAGGAACAGGCCTCGGCCTGTCGATGATTTACGGGTTTGCTCGTCAATCGGGGGGACAGGTTCGTATCTACAGCGAGGTCGGGATGGGAACGACCATGTGCATTTATCTTCCCCGCTACATGAGCGTTGAGGAACCAGAAACCGTCGATTCCGATCCGCCCGCGCCAACATCGATCGATGGCTCCGCGCCGGCACGCGGCAATGTGCTGGTCGTCGACGATGAGCCGACGATCCGCATGCTCGTCGCCGAAGTGGCCGAGGAATTGGGCTATCAGGTTCTCGAGGCGTTCGACGGGCCGAGCGCGATGCGGATCCTGCAGGCAAAGAAGGTCATCGATCTTCTGATCACCGACGTCGGTCTACCTGGCGGCATGAACGGACGGCAGATAGCCGATGCCGCTCTCAGCCTTTGCCCTAGCCTGAAAATTCTTTTCATCACGGGCTATGCGGAGAATGCTGTCATCGGAAGCGGGAGGCTCGCGCCTAACATGGCGCTCATTACCAAGCCTTTTGCGATGGATGCGCTCGCGCACCGGATTCGCGAAATCATGGCTTGAATGCGATCATAAACACGTGTTGCTCGCCGAGCCGCAACGCTGCTTTGATGCCGCTGTGTAACGTTGTGCTATAAACTGCGCTGCTCGCCGCCTCGAATTTTCCAGATATAGCGCGACGGCATTTCGCCGTCATCGAACGAACTGCGTTTCTGCGGCGCCGCTTGGCCGCTTGCCGTCGGTCTGCTTCTGGCACAATATTCGCTAAAGCGGACAGGCAAAGAGGCGGAGCCTCTTGAAGCGACTGCTAGCTCGTCAATACGGGATAGGCCTTCTATCCCAGCCGTAGAACCCGCCGCTATCCGTTGACGATAGCTGATCGATGACGCCCAGAATGTGCATCGCGCTATTATTCGCACTAAAGAGCGATGATTCAGCTACTCGCGCCTGAAACGGCTCCGAGAGCGGCGTGTCGACTGTTCCGGGGTGCAGTGCCGCGACTATCGCTTCCGGATTGCTGCGGCCGAGCTCTATCGCGAAGCATCGCACCAGAGCATTGAGCGCCGCCTTGGAAGCTCGGTAGCTGTGCCATCCGCCAAGTCTGTTATCCGCAATCGAACCTACGCGAGCAGAAAGAAATATCGCGACGGCTCGCTGCCGCCGGGCAAGCAAGGGAAGAAAATGCTTTGCGACGAGCGCGGGCCCGATGCTGTTCACAGCGAAGACCTCGGCCATCACCGATGCTTCAAGCTGCCGGAGGCTTTTTTCAGGACGGATGTCAGTCCTGCGATGCAGCAGGCCCGTCGCCACGATCAACAGGTCGAGAGCGCCATCTTGGGCAATCTGGCGACCTGCCTCGGCAAGCGTGTCGTCGTCCAGTATGTCGATCGTCAGCGTTGTCACATCGGGACGACGCGAAGCGTCGGGCCGCCTGGTCCCGGCATAGATGCGGTCAAATCGGCCCGATGCGACAAGTTGATCGACAAGCGCGGCGCCGATACCGCCGCCACTTCCGATCACCAAGGCGCGCTTGCCGTTCAAATGCCTCTCCTCACGGCCACAAAGCCGGTCCGGCTGCCTGAAGCTTAATCGGCGGCGGCGCGATATCCCATATGCCTCAAAGGGAAGCTGGAGCGGTCCCTAGAAGCCGGCCTCGACCGCGAGCCGGATCGCATCGGCCGTGGTCTCGACGCCGAGCGCGCGCAGCAGCGCAGCGCGGTGCATCTTGATCGTCCGCTCCGACAGCGACAGCGTGAAGGCAATCTGCTTGTTGAGCTGTCCGCTCGCCATCAGCTTCAACACCTCGCGCTGCCTCGGCGAGAGCGCCTCGATCTGGGCGCGCGCTCGCGTGCTCCGTCCTCCAACCGCCTCGCCGGTCTCGTCGACCTCGATTTGCGAGCCGAGAAAATATTCGAGAGTGCCGCCGGGGCCAAAGATTGGCGCGACCAGCACGGCATTGCGGAAGGGCGTTCCGTCCTTCCGGTAGTTGAGGATCTCGACGAGCGCCGGCCTCTGCTCCCGGATGGCGGCGCGCAAGGTCTCGGTCAGTTCGGGCTCGGTGCCCTGCCCGGCGAGAAAGCGGCAATTGCGTCCAAGAATTTCCTCCGGCCCATAGCCGGTGAGCGCCGAGAAGGCAGCATTGCACTCGACGATCGGATTGTCAGGCAGGCGCGGATCGCTGATCACCGCGGCGATCGGGCTGGCCGCGATCATTGTCTTCAATGACATAGTATCTGCCTGCTCTCCCCTGGGTGCCCCAAGGGACATGTTGCGACACTTCCCCTCGCTCATGCAAGCCTGCGTCGATGACAATTGCGACGAACCGGAAAAAATCACGCATGACGCCTCGCACGTCGACAGCGCGGACATCCCTGCAGGCGGAGGCCGGACATTGTCCGTGCCACTTCGGTGACCGCGAGGCCATGGTCTGATGCGGGTCGCGATCATCGGAGCCGGCATTGCGGGGCTCGCGTGCGCGCGGCGGCTGCGCGACGCCGGTCTGGAAGCCACGCTGTTCGACAAATCCCGCGGCATCGGCGGCCGCCTCGCGACCCGCCGCGCCAACCCGGGCAATCCGGAGGTCGCATTCGATCATGGCGCCACGCATTTCACGGCACGCTCGGAAGGCTTTACCAGGCTCGTAGCAGCGTGGGAGAAGGCAGGCGTCGCCGCGCGTTGGCCGGCCGCCGGCGCGGACAGCTGGGTTGGCACGCCGACCATGACCACGCCGCTCAAAGCTCTCGCGGACAATCTCGATGTCCGCCTGTCGCGACCGGTCACAGCCCTGACCAAATCGCGTGCCGGATGGACGCTCCACAGCGAGGCAAAACGGCTCGGCAAATATGATGCGGCAGTAATCGCCATTCCGGCAGAACAGGCGGCTCCGCTTCTGTCGCTGCATGATTTCGAGATGGCGCGCGCCGCAATGGCGGCGCGCTATAACCCATGCTGGACCGCGATGTTCGCCTTTGAGGAGCGGATCGAGGAGCTCCCCGATTTCCTCCGCGGCTCGGGTGCCCTCGTGACCGCCGCGCGCGACAGCGCGAAGCCCGGCCGCGCGCCGGGCGAGCGGTGGGTCGTGCAAGCCGACTGGACCTGGTCGCAGACGCACCTCGCCTCCGACAGCGCGAGCGTGGCGCCAGAGCTTCTCGCCGAGCTGGGAAAGGTCGCGGGCCGCGACCTGCCCGCCCCGAGCCATATCGCCGCCCATCGCTGGCTATTCTCGCAGCCCTCGGGACAGGATCTGAAGCTGCTCTGGAATCCTGCCATAGGCCTCGGCGCTTGCGGAGACTGGCTCTATCACGGCTTTGTAGAATATGCGTGGCTGTCGGGCCATGTTCTCGGCGCGGCGATTGCGGCAGAGGCGACGCGATGACCCGCGCGATCGTAATCGGAGCCGGCATCGGCGGCCTCGCGCTGGCCATCCGTCTCCAGTCGGCGGGCCTCGATACGCTGCTCGTCGAAGCGCGCGACCGGCCGGGCGGCCGCGCCTATGTCTTCGAGAAGGATGGTTTCACCTTCGATGCCGGGCCGACGGTGATCACCGACCCGGCCTGCCTCGCCGAGCTCTGGGAGCTGAGCGGCCAGCGGCTCGAGCGCGATGTCGACCTTGTCCCGGTCTCGCCCTTTTACCGGCTGAGCTGGCCCGACGGATCGACCTTCGATTATGGCAATGACAAGGGGGCGCTCGCCCGTCAGATCGCCGCGCTCGATCCCGCCGATGTGGCGGGATATGAGCGGTTCCTCGGCTATGCCGCCTCGGTTTACGAGGAAGGCTATGTGAAGCTCGGGGCGGTCCCCTTTCTCGATTTTCGCTCGATGCTGAAGGCGGCGCCCGCGCTCCTGCGGCACCGTGCCTGGCGTTCGGTCTATAACACCGTCGCGAGCTATGTGCGTAGCGAGAAGCTGCGCGAGGCGCTTTCCTTCCATACCCTGCTCGTTGGCGGCAACCCGATGGCGACTAGCAGCATCTATGCGCTCATCCACAAGCTCGAGCAGGATGGCGGTGTCTGGTATGCGCGCGGCGGCACCAACCAGCTCGTCGCCGGCATGGCCGCGCTGTTCGCGCGCCTCGGCGGCACGCTGAGGCTCGGCGATCCCGTAGCTCGCATCGAAACCGAAGGCGACCGCGTAACCGGCGTCGTGACGCGGAGCGGGTTTACCGCACGCGCAGATCTTGTCGTCTCGAACGCCGATCTCATGCACAGCTACCGCGACTTGCTCGCGCATCCGCGCGGCAAGGGAGAGGCGAAGCGCCTCGCGCGCAAGAGCTGGTCGCCTAGCCTCTTCGTCCTCCACCTGGGAGTTCGAGGCGCCTTCCCCGATATACCCCACCATATGATATTGTTCGGTCCGCGCTATCGCGGGCTTCTCGACGACATCTACCGGAACGGCACGCTCGCCGAGGATTTCTCGCTCTACCTTCATCACCCGAGCGCAAGTGATCCGGGCGTCGCGCCCGCAGGTCATAGTAGCTTCTACGCGCTCGCCCCGGTTCCCCATCGCGGCCACGCCCCGCTCGACTGGAAGGTCGAAGGGCCGAAATTGGCAAAGCGCATGATCGCCGAGATCGAACGGCGATTGATTCCTGACCTTGGCGAGCGGATCGTCACGCAAATCCAATATGCGCCGCCGGACTTCGAGCGGGATCTCGCCGCGCATCTCGGGAGCGCCTTCAGCCTGACGCCAACACTGCTGCAGAGCGCCTATTTTCGTGGGCACAACCGCGACGCGCGCATCGAGAACCTCTATTTTACCGGCGCGGGCACGCATCCCGGCGCTGGTATTCCGGGGGTCGTCGCGAGCGCGAAGGCGACGGCGAGCCTCATTCTCGGCGACTTCGGCATCAGAACTGCGGCAGCCCGCGATCCGGGCGCTCGCGACCGGATAGTCTCCGGGCCCAATGAAGCGGCAGGAGATGCCTCCTCCAGTTGATCGCACGGACGTTCCGATTCTGCCGGCGGCCAGCGCCTTGCGACCCACGCCTGGCCGCGGCGGGGGGCGGTGATTGCTCATCGCTGGGCGGTGCGACGCCACGTCGCACCGCCCAATCCCCGCATATACACGCCCGCCAATGCGGTTCTGTATGGCTTGAACTTCCCGAAAGGTCATCTTTTGCGGAGGTCGGAGCCTGCCAGATGAGGAACCCCGCGCTCGCCCGCACCATAGCCCACCAAAAAGGGAACCGCCGCCATGCCGCCCGCCATCTTGTGGCTCCGTCAGGACCTCCGCACCACCGACCATCCGGCGCTTCTCGCGGCGATCGCCGAAGGTCCGGTCATTCCGCTCTACATATTGGACGACGAGAGCCCCGAAACGCGCGCGATCGGCGGCGCGCAGCGCTGGTGGCTCCATCACAGCCTCGCCGCGCACGATGCGAGCCTTCGCAAACGCGGCAGCCGGCTCGTCCTGCGCCGCGGCCCTGCCGCCGAAATAGTCGAACGCGTCGCGGCGGAAGCCGGGAGCACAAGGGTTCACGCGACCCGCTGCTACGAGCCCTGGTGGCGGCGCTGCGAAAACGCGCTGGACGCCAGGCTTGCGCTGCGGCTCCATGACGGCAATTATCTTGCGCCGCCCGAGAGTATCATCAATGCGCAAGGCGCGCGCTACCGCGTCTTCACGCCATGGTATCGCGCGCTCCTGGGACGCATGCCGCCCGCCCTTCCCTATGCCGCGCCCGACCATATTCCGGCTCCCGACGTCTGGCCGACGTCGGACAATCTCGCCGATTGGGGTCTGACCCCGACCAGCCCCGACTGGGCCTCGGGATTTGACGACTGGCACCCGGGCGAGAAAGGTGCCTGGCGCGCGCTGCGCGACTGGCTGCCGCTTGCCGGCGACTACAAGGCCCGCCGCGACTTTCCTTCGCTCCCCGCGACATCGCGGCTGTCGCCGCATCTTCATTTCGGCGAGATCAGCCCCCGGTCGATCTGGCATGCGCTCGGCGAGCGCGACGATGCGGGCGCCGAGACCTTTCGGTCGGAGCTTGGCTGGCGCGAACATGGCATCAATCTCGTCGACCAGATGCCCGATTATGGCGATCGGAACGGGCGCCCCACCTTCGATGATTTCGGCTGGCGGAGCGGCCCCGGAGCCGACCGGGACTTCGCCGCCTGGACCCGGGGAAGGACCGGCTACCCGGTGGTCGACGCGGGCATGCGCGAGCTCTGGCGCACGGGCTGGATGCACAACCGCGTGCGGATGGTCACCGCCTCCTTCCTCGTCAAACATCTGCTGATCGACTGGCGCCGCGGTGAGCGCTGGTTCTGGGATACGCTGCTCGACGCCGATCTCGGGTCGAATGCAATGAACTGGCAATATGTCGCGGGCACCGGCGTCGACGCGCCGGTCTTCTCGCGCATCATGTCGCCGCTGCTCCAGAGCGAGCGGTTCGCGATGGGCGATTATGTCCGCACTTATGTTCCGGAGCTTTCGCATCTGTCGGACGCCGAGATCACCGCCGCCCATGGTCAGGATGCGCGGGTGCCCGCCTATCCCGCGCCGCTGATCGGTCATGAGGCGGCGAGGGCGCGGGCCCTCGCTGCTTGGGAAGCCCTGCGCAGCTAGCGAGCAGGCCCACCAAGCTAGTCGAAGGCGGCGCTTGCCACGCCGTGGCTGTTGTAAACATGGCCTTCGCGCGACACCGCGAATTTGCGGCTCGACGACGCGCGCACGCCAAATGCGCCTATATGCCCCAGCATTCCCCTGTATTGCGGCCCGGCGAGATGCGCTGCGAGCGCAGCTTCGCCGTCCCATTCCTCGAACACGTGGATGCGCGTCGCCACATGCGGATCGAGGGTCCAGGCGTAAGCGAGACAGCCCGGCTGGGCGAGCGCGCCTTCGATCCAGCCGCGCGCACCCGCCAGCGCCTCTCCGCGCGTCTCGGGATCGATATCGATGACCGCCTGGATCAGGATCTTCATGCCTGCACCTCGCTTGCTGAAAGCTGAGGCAACGGTCGAAACCGCCGCTCTGTAAACAGCCACCGACCATCAATTTGGCGGCAGACGTCGTCATAGATGCCAAGGGTCCGGTGAAGGGCGCCGTCGCGCAGGAAGATTTCCTCGGTGTAGGACCGCATGGCCGCGGTCTCGCCATGGACCTCGATCGAACCCGGCCAAGCGCGAAAGACGATGTCGGGAAAGGCGCGCATCGCCGCGCGCCAGGTGTCGACGATCTTCGCCTTGCCCTCGAAGATCCCGAACCCGGGAAGCGACCATCGGCCGCCTTCGTCCCAGGTCGCCGCCCAGGCTTCGCTGTCGGCACGGTTGACCGCGTCGGCGTAGGCATCGAGCAGGTCGCGAAGCGCCAGCCGGTCTTCGAACGATCCCTCAAACGGCATGGATGCCCCCTTCTTGCCCGGCTGCGTCGATCGCCAGCCTGCCGCCTATTTGCCTGCAGCCGATCGGAGGGAGAACTGCCGTTATCGCTAGCGGCGATGGGCCACCGAGTGCGGGCCGGATAACCCGCCCCAAAGGACAGGTCGCCGAGGCGGAGCGGCGCGCCTAATTCCGTACCTGTCCTATCCCCCCGGGACGAACATTCGAAAAGGAATGACCAATGGCTATTTCCCGTATCTCTCTTTCGCTCGCCGCAGCAGCGCTTGCGCTCGCGGGCGGCATCGCGGCCGCCAAGAACCCGATGGTCGGCGGCGCCGCGATGTACGAGACCAACACCATCGTCGAAAATGCCGCCAATTCGAAGGACCACACGACACTCGTCACGGCGGTCAAGGCCGCCGGCCTCGCCGAGACCCTTTCGGGGGCAGGCCCGTTCACGGTCTTTGCGCCCACCAACGCTGCCTTTGCCAAGCTTCCCGCCGGCACCGTCGACACGCTGCTCAAGCCCGAGAACAAGGCGATGCTGACGGGCATCCTTACCTATCATGTCGTGCCGGGCCGCCTGACCGCGACCGATATTGCCGCGCAGGCCAAAGCCAATGGCGGCAAGGCCATGCTTACCACGGTGCAGGGTGCCAAGCTCACCGTCTGGGAGAAGGATGGCAGCTGGTATGTGAGCGACGCCAAGGGTGGCACGGCGAAGATCGGCCCCGCCGACGTTCTTCAGTCGAACGGCGTGATCCACGTCATCGACGGCGTGCTGCTTCCCGCCTGACACGGTATCGGGGCCGCGCGACACTTGTTGGCGCAGCGCGGCCCCGATAATCAAAAGCCCTCAAAGCCAACCGGAAAGTTCGCTCCTTATCAGCGCGGCGAGCATATCCATCCCGACATCGCTGTCATTCAGACAGGGCACATAAGCGAAATGGCGTCCGCCGGCGGCAAGGAACTGCTCGCGGCCGCGGATGGCGATTTCCTCAAGGGTCTCGAGGCAATCTGCAGCGAACCCCGGCGCGATCACGACCACCGACCGGCCTTCTCGCCCGAGCGTTTCGAGCGTCATGTCGGTTGCCGGTGTCAGCCACTTGGCCTTGCCGAAGCGCGACTGAAAGCTCGGAACGACACTCTTCCCCAAGACCTCGCCCAACCGACGCGCGGTCTTGAGGCACATGCAGTGATAGGGATCGCCAAGATGCAGAGTGCGCTCGGGCATGCCGTGGAAGCTCGCGACGATCGTGTCGGGTACAAAGGCGAGGCCGCCGATCGCACGTCCGAGCGACGACGCCAGCGCCTCGACATGGCGATCGTCATCATAATAAGGAGGAAGGATGCGCAGCGCCGGCTGCCAGCGCAGGCGCGCCATATGCGCCTGGACCGCATCACCAACGCTTGCGGTCGTCGCGGTGCAATATTGAGGATAAAGAGGCGCAACGAGAATGCGGCGACATCCTGCCGCAAGAAGCGCGTCGATGCCGTCCGAGATCGAGCCGCTGCCATAGCGCATCGCATGCGCGACCACCGCATCACCTCCCAGCGAAGCCTGAAGCGCCCTTGCCTGGCGGCGGGTGATCGCCGCGAGCGGCGAGCCCTCTGACGTCCAGATTTCGCGGTAGGCACGCGCGGACTTTCGCGGCCGAACGGCAAGGACGATCCCGCGCAGGATCGGCTGCCAGACCAGCGAGGGCAGTTCGACAACGCGCCGGTCGGAAAGAAATTCCGCGAGATAGCGCCGCACCGCACTGCTGGTCGGCGCGTCGGGCGTGCCGAGGTTTACGAGAAGCACGCCGATGCGGTCGACCGGCCCGGCGGGGTGACCTGTTGGCAATCCGGCGGGATCCGCTTCTTCGTAACGGTCGCCGATTCTGGCCGTTAGCAGAGGCCCTTCGTCATTCATTGCAATCTCCGCGGACAGGACGCCTTGCGGCGACCGTGCCGCGCGATGTTGACCCCATGTCTCCGACTTGTCCCGCGCCGCCAAGCTGCACCAAGGGGCAGACTGGATGCGAGTATCAGGACCTCGTCAAGGCCGGCGTGATCGATCCCGCCAAGGTCGTTCGCACCGCGCTGCAGGATGCCGCGTCGGTCGCGTCGCTGCTGATCACCACCGAGGCGCTCGTCGCCGAACTGCCGAAGGAGGAGAAGGCTGCGCCGATGCCGGCGATGGCCTTCTGACAGGCCGGGGGCGGCGGGGCCACCGCCGCCCCCGCATTTCCGTACCGCCCTATTCACCAGCCGCCGCGCACCGCGCCACGCCTCGTCAAGCTAGCGGAGGGCATTTCTGCGTTCCGGGGCTCACCCGAGGTCCGTGCGCGAAACGGGCTTCGAACCGGCGATCTGCCCCAAGGGACATGTTGCGACGCCATGCTGCGCTCGGGCATGCGCCGATCCGGCGGTCCACCTCCCTCTCCTCCCCTCCCGGAACGCCAACCCTTCGCCGTCAGGAGGCCAGACCATGCTTCACGTGCCCCCTTCCAGCCCCACCGTTGACGGCGCGATACCCCCCGAGGTTCTCGCTTCGGTGGAGACGCTGCTGCGCTGGGTCGGCGAAGATCCTCATCGCGAAGGCCTGCTCGACACACCGAAGCGCGTCGCGCGTGCCTGGAAGGATTATTGCCAGGGGTATGACGAGGATCCGGCGGTGCATCTCTCGCGCACCTTCGAAGAGGTCGGCGGCTATGACGAGATCGTCTTGCTGCGCGACATCCCGTTCCAGTCGCATTGCGAGCATCATATGGCGCCGATCACCGGAAAGGCGTCGATCGCCTACCTCCCCCGCGACCGCGTCGTCGGCATCTCCAAGCTCGCGCGCGTGCTGAACGGCTATGCGCGCCGGCTGCAGGTGCAGGAGCGGCTGACCGCCGAGGTCGCCAGATGCATCTGGGACAATCTCCGTCCGCACGGCGTCGCCGTGGTGATCGACGCCCAGCATGGCTGCATGACCGGGCGCGGCGTGCGCACGCCCGGCGTCGGCATGATCACGAGCCGGCTCCTCGGCTGCTTCCTCGACGACCAGCGGAGCCGCAAGGAAGTGCTCGCACTGATGGGCTATTGATGCGCCGGTCGAGAATCCGGACCGGTCTCGCGAGCGTTACCCGCCCCCATGAGGCGCTCGCCAGAATTCTGTGCGGCGCCGCCTCGCGCGGGTCTCCTGCCGGGATTGCACCGACATGACGCGGTCTCCACAACCATCCGACGATCTTGGTCATGTTCCGAACAGCTTGCGTGGGCAGCCGGATGAAGCGGGTCATTTCGGGAAATTCGGGGGCCGCTTCGTCCCCGAAACGCTCATGCCCCTCATCCTCGATCTGGAGCGCGAATATCGAGCCGCAAAGCGCGACCCGGCCTTCCAGGCCGAGTTCGACGACCTGCTCGAACATTATGTCGGCCGTCCCAGTCCGCTATACTTCGCGCCGCGCTTGACGTCCGCGCTCGGCGGCGCTCAGATCTGGTTCAAGCGCGACGAACTCAATCACACCGGCGCCCACAAGGTCAACAATTGCGTCGGCCAGATCCTGCTGGCGATCCGGATGGGCAAGACCCGCATCATCGCGGAAACGGGCGCGGGCCAGCACGGGGTGGCTACTGCAACCGTCTGCGCGCGCTTTGGCCTGCCCTGCGTCGTCTATATGGGCGCCGCCGATATCGCGCGCCAGGCGCCCAATGTCTTCCGCATGAAGCTGCTGGGCGCCGAAGTCGTGCCCGTCACGGCCGGCGCCGCGACCCTCAAGGACGCGATGAACGAGGCGCTGCGCGACTGGGTCGCCCATGTCGAGGACACCTTCTACATCATCGGCACCGCAGCCGGTCCCCACCCCTATCCGGAGCTTGTGCGCGATTTCCAGAGCGTGATCGGCAGGGAAGCGCGGGCGCAGATGCTGGCCCGTACCGGCCGCCTGCCCGATCTCCTGGTCGCCGCGATCGGCGGCGGATCGAATGCGATCGGTCTCTTTCACCCGTTCCTCGACGACCCGATGGTGAAGATGCTCGGCGTCGAGGCGGCCGGGCATGGCCTCGACGAGGCGCACGCCGCGTCACTGGCCGGCGGGCGTCCCGGCATTCTTCACGGCAACAAGACCTATCTGCTGCAGGATGACGACGGGCAGATCGTCGAAGGCCATTCGATCAGCGCTGGCCTCGATTATCCCGGCATCGGCCCCGAGCATGCATGGCTCAAGGACATCGGACGGGTGGACTATACCTCCGCGACCGACGCCGAAGCGCTGGACGCCTTTCAGCTACTTTGCAGCACAGAGGGTATCATCCCGGCGCTTGAGCCCAGTCACGCCGTCGCCGCGGTTGTCAGGATCGCGCCGGCGATGCCGAAAGATAGTATCATCATCGTCAACATGTGCGGACGCGGGGACAAGGACATATTCTCCGTGGCCCAGCATCTTGGCGTGGAACTTTGAGCGCGACGAAAGGTAGGGGCACGGGACGTGTGATCGAAGACACTGGCGCTACAGATTTCGGATCTATGAGGGACGGATGATGATAAGGGTGCTTCTTGTTGAAGACGATCCGCTGGTGGCGATGATGCTCGAGGGGTATCTCGACGTGCTTGAACACGAGATCGTGGCGGCCGCAGCGACCGTCGCGGAGGCGCTGGATCTCGTCGCGAAGCGAGATTTCGACCTCGCAATATTGGATGTTCACCTTGCCGATGGCAAAACGAGCGAGGCGGTCGCTGCCGCGTTGAGCGATGCCGGGAAGGCTTTCATAGCGACGAGCGGAGATGCGACGATCATGGCGGCTGAATTTGATGGCCGGCCAGTTCTTCGCAAACCTTTCAGGATTGCCGAGCTCGAACGGGCAATCGCCGCTATAACGGGGTAGCCCGCGGTCACAGGCCGGAGCCTGCTCGACGGTCGTATTCGGGCGCGACTTGGTGACGGGCCATGTGCGGCATGAAATCCATCTTGCCGATGGCAAGACCTGCGTTGCGCAGCGGCGCGTAAGCCATCGTCGCATGAAAGTAGAAATTTGGCATGATCCAGTCGCGGACTCAAAGCCGCGATTGCAGCCGCAGCATTCTCCTGGCAGATTGTCGTCCATGGGGTCGTTTCGTAGTTTTTTGATCATCCTTTGGCTGGCGCTGGCCGCCTACACCGCTGTAGTTATTTCCCGCCACGGCCTTGGATTGTTACCGATCTTTTTCGGAGACGTGGCGAAGCTGGGATGGCCCGGGCAGTTCAACCTCGATTTTCTCTGCTTTCTCGTCCTCTCTGCGCTTTGGACGGCTTGGCGGAATGGATTCAGTGCGATCGCCCTGCTCCTCGCGCTCATCGCCTTTTTCGGAGGCGCGGGTTTCCTGCTTCCCTACCTCGTCTTTCTAACAGTTCAGGAACGAGGAAACATGCCCCGGGTGCTGATCGGCGCGCGAACCCGAAAAGAGATGAGCCTTACAGCGGACGATGAGCGCGACGGCATTTCGCCGTCATCGAACGAACTGCGCTTCTCGCGGCGCCGCTTGGCCGGTTGCCGACTGTCCGCTTTTGGATCGCGCAGCGAGAGAGCTGCCCTTTACCTATCGCGCTGCGGAGGCCGCAGCGATTTACAAGTTCGTGAGAACTTCGTGATAGCGAGGGAGACAATCGTAACGCGGGACATACTCATGCTACCCAATCTCCAAAGAAATACTTATCGGCTTGCCGGCCGACATTGTGGACGATCTCAATATCATGGCTGACGGCCCGGTCCTTGTCGCACAGGCAACTCTATGACCGTGCCGCCCTTTCATTTCGGGAGGAAGAGAGCTCCTCGGGAAGATGTCGGCGAACGCATATCCCAAGTCGCTGGGCCACGAAACTCCGCTGCGGATTGGGACGAGTTTAAGGCATTTGCGGTTCAAGCCCTCCGGCCCGATCATTTACTCGCAAGCTTGCGCGAACATCGTTCTCGTCGGCCGGACTATGGATACTGCAATATCGCCTTTCGCCGCTTTTCCATCCGGGAGGCAGAGGAGATGGGGTTGGACGAGCTGATTGAGCAAGCCGATTCCGATAGCGACATTTCCTCCGCTCTGTCGCGGTTACGCGCATACGGATTTGAGGTTCGGATTGCCAGTTATGACGAGCCGGGTGGTAGAGACCTTCAGATCGGCATCAAACAGGATGACGAGGCGGAACTAGCGATGCGCATCACCGAGCGTCTCGAATGAGAGTATTTGCAGGACGCCTCGAGGCCATAGTTTTCAGAAGGCAAAAGTAGGTGAGCGACGACGTCACCTATAAGCAAGGGTCCTTCAATCGGCTGCGCTTCTAGAAGCTCTATTTGGTATCGCCTACCCGCAAATCTTGTAAATATTTAGCGCCACGCCAAGCAGCGAGTGCTGGAGCCGTCGACCGTGTCCTCGCGATATCGGCTCCCTATTGATCGCCCTCGGTCAGGCGGAGGAAGAGCCCGTAGCCGATACAGGATAATGCAATCACAAACAGCCCGATCGACTGAGCCATGGGGTATTGAATTCTTGTCGGCCAGCCAAACAAGGCTACGAACAAACCCTGCGCGGCGAGAAGACCCACGCCACCCAAAAGATATTTGCTGCTTTCGCTCATAGTCTTGCCTTGCAAAGAGCGGTCCTGAGCCAACTCTGGCACGCCACCCCGTATCGACTGGAATCGTTAAATTCTTAGTTAGTTCGGGCGCGCTGTCGCATTCTCCGGGGATTGGCTCGATGCGTACGGTTACCGTCAGGCCGGAAGGAAGTTCATGGGGAAGCCTGCCAGCGCTCGGCCGCTTTCAGGTACAGGCGAAGAGAGGCGGGAACGGCTGACATCACAGCCGCGCTGCTATTGGAGCCGCTCTTCAGCCCAACCTGGCCGATAGCGGCCAGGCCGCTTTCGGGCGTAGACCTCAGGAATCAGACGTTCGCGAAAATTTGCTTGCCGATGAGCGGCGTGCGACCGACTGCGGACGTTAACAGTCAACAGATGCGAACAACGGCTGCGACGAAGACGTCGCGACAATTCATATTGACGACGCGGCCGCCAATCGTCCTTGGTATGGAACGCATGACTTCCGTAGGTCATTCCGCCGAAGTCATTCTCCCGCACCGAAAATCAGATCGAGCATTTGATTCTTCCAGATCCGCACTGCGCGCTCGATGAACGCAGCATCCGGATTCCGGATGTGTTCCACGGTCAGCCCGCGGGTGACAGCGTTGTTGAGCAGCTGCACGCTCAGATTATTCTCATTTTCGGCAATTCCCGCTGCGTGCAGGATGGAGTAGGCCCACAAACGGACGCGCCTGTCGAAGCGGCGGGTGCTGGGCCCCACCTCGCGATCGAGGTCCGGATCATTGCGGCGCGCGAGATGAATTTCGAGAACCGCCGCCATCTCGGGTCGGCTGATCATCTCGAAATTCGCGTCGATCAGATTTTCCATCGACTCCCGCGGCGTGCGTCCGCGCCGAATGGCTTCGCGATAGACGCGAACCCGATAGGCCGAGAATTCGGCCGCGACAGCTGCCATGAGCTTCGCCTTGGTCGGGAATTGATGCTGGATCGCGCCGAGGCTCATGCCGGCGGCGTCGCGGATCGCGTGCATCGTCGCCCCAGAATAGCCTTGCGCGCATAAGACATCGCGCGCCGCCGCGATCACCTTGGCGCGGGTTGCCGCGCTGCGGTCGGCTTGGCTGCGCCGCGGTTTCCGTACAAGGTTCGGCACGCGGGAAATGTCGGTAACGATATCGGCCTCGTTCATGAGCGGGGTTTCCACGGAGCCATAGGAAAATTCAACCCTGACGATGGAACGGAGCGGGGGCGCCCCGTCCTTCGGACAAGCCTGTCGTCAGAAGTTCGAACTGAATCGAACACCGAAGGTCCGCGGCTGCTGGACGATAGCATTGCCCGTTCCCCCCGCCCCATCGCCGCTGAGGTAATAATAGAGCCCGCGTGCATTCCCGACGTTCGTGACATAAAGGTCGAGCCGGTGCTGGCCGAGCTCGACCCCGCCTTGCAGGTTCACCGTGCTGTAGCTCGGAAGCCGTTGATGGCCGGTCTGCGGCGCCGCGAGCCCGCCGACGACAAAGTCCGAATTGCGCGATCCGACATAGGTCCAGTCCGCCCCCACGAACATCGTCGCGTTTCCGCCGAGCGGCACGCGATAGTCGAAGCCCGCCGTGTTCGTGAAGGTGGGCACATAGGGCAGGCGATCGCCCCGAAGGCCGCCAATGCTCGGGACGGCTGCCCGCAGATTGGTATCGGTGTAGGCGCCGTTGACGAAGAACGACAGCTGCCGCGATGCCGCCAGCCGCAGCGCATATTCGACACCGCGGCTGCGCGCCTTGCCGCCATTGTCAGTGAAATTGTTGGGGACGCCCGTATCGGGATCGACCACCGACGTCGGGATCTGGATATTCGTCCAGTCAACGGTAAATACCGAGATGTCGAAGCTCAGGCGGCGATCGAACAATTCGCCTTTCGCGCCCAGTTCGTAATTCACGGTCGTGTCGGCGCCGTAGCTGGTCCGGTACCCCGGCGGCGGCGCCGCCGGCACGAGGTTGGGACCACCCGGCCGATACCCCGTCGCCACCCGCGCATAGAGCGTCACCCGCTCGGCCGGGTGCCAGCTGATCGCGCCGGACCACGTGACTTTTCCTTCTTTGGTTTTCGACGCCGGATCGGTGACATCGACGAAGGATTGCGAAACGAAGCCCGCGAAGCGCGTCGTTTGCGATCGTTGCCGGTTGCGCGAATATCGGGCGCCGCCCGTGACCTCGACAGTGGGTAGCACATGCCAAGTCAGCTGCGCGAAGCCGGCGACCTCACGATATCGGGCGGGGACAAACAAGCCGCCGCCTGGCACCGGAAGCGTCAGAATCTCCGGCGGCGTTGTCACGCTGGTCACGTCGAAGAACTGGGTGATCGAGCTCTTTTCATGGGTATAGAAAAGGCCGACGAGATAATCGATCGGTCCGGAGTCCGGCGCTGACGCGAGGCGGATCTCCTGGTTGATGCGGCGTACCGTGGTGAAATCGTTGCTCCGGATATCGACCGGTTGCCCATAAGCCCCGCCAAGCACGTCGCCGAAGGTCACACCCGGCGCCGCATTATAATGGGTTAGGACCTTCCGGCGCTGAAAATTCATCTTGGCCAGGCTGGTGATGCTCGTGATCGACGCGAAGCCGGCATCATAGCTCAGGGTCGCACTATACACTTGCGACTTGCGGTTTATCGGTTCGCCCAGGCGAAGATTGCGTTGCAGTTCGCCCCCATTGGCGATCGAGGTGGCATGGGCCGGCGGCGCAGCAGGCGTCAGCGCGGCGCCGACCACGTCGATGCTGACGGGCGCATCGCGATCGTCGCGCTGCCAGATGCCGCTCAGCCGGACACTGAAGTCAGGCGTGGCCTGCCACAAGAGGGCGCCGCGGACGCCATAGCGTTCACCCCTGTTGACGTTTCGCTTATTGCCCAGCGGATTGTCGATATAGCCCGGAAGACGCTCGTAGAGCCCCGAGATGCGGATCGCCACGCTGTCCTGAATAACCGGCAGGTTGAGCGCCGCGCGGACGCTTCCTCCCGTTTCACCGTCGTCAACGTGATTGAGTTCCAGCTGCGCCGATCCCTCGACACGGGATAGATTGGGCGCCTTCGTCACATATTTCACCAGCCCCCCGAGCGCCGAGGCGCCATATAGCGTTCCCTGTGGGCCGCGCAGCACCTCGATCCGTTCGAGGTCATAGGTGTCGAAATTGGGCGTCGTGCTTTGCTGGTACGATGATGAGGAGGTGAGCGGCACATCGTCGACGAGGATCGCGGTCGTGGCGCCTTGGCCACTCGCGTTGAGCCCGCGAACGGTAAGCTGCGGGCCGGCCAAACCCTCGCTGAACGAGATCCCCGGCGTGAAGGCCGCGAACTGTTCGATTCGAGTGAGGTTGCGCTGCGTCAGCGCATCTCCGCTCACGGCCGTGACCGCGGACGGAACGTCGATCAGCCGCTGCTCGCGCTTTTGCGCGGTCACGACGATCTCGTCGGGCGCGGCCGGGTCGGCGTCCTGTGCCCAAGTCGCCGATGGTGTTGCGATGACGGCGACCAGAGCGGTGCCGGCAAATATCCCGTTCGAACGTCGCATATCGTTTCTCCCAGTTGGCCTGTTTTGGATTTGCTTCACGCCCCGCGGCCCAGCGCAAATCGCATGCCGTGAAGGATAGCGGCCGGCGCGACCGAGACGTGATCGTCCTCGGCAAAGGCGACATGGCGCAGGTTCGAGACGCCGGAATCGCGCAGCGCGCCAGCGAAATCCTTTGCGCCGTCGACCATGCGCGCGGCACGCACCTGCGCCTGCGCTTCCTCCAGCGTCAGGCCCATCCCGTCGGGCACGCTCGTCGGCGGGTCCTGCTCTTTGGCCCCGACATCGACGAACACGCGCGGCTGCTGCGGCAGCGCAGCGAGCCGCTTCTTGAATGCAGGAAGTCTCTGAAGGATTGAAAAGCCGTCCCACCAGAGCGACGGACTGCTGATAATGAAAGACGCAAAGCTGTCGGGCTGGGTCAACAGGGCATTGGCGGCAAAAAGGCCCCCGAGCGAATGACCGAAAAGGATCGGCGCGCCGCCGACCGTCAGCGGATAGCGCGCTGCGATCTCGGGCCGCAGCGTCTCTATCAGGAAGGCCAGGAATGTGTCGGCACCACCGCTGCTTTCGCCGCCGATCGCCGTGCCGAACGCCCCAAGATCGTCGAGCGCCTCGGCTCCGATCGGCGGTGCGAGATCCGCCGTGCGAAGCCTCATGAAATCGGCGAACGCCGCATCATAACCGATCCCGACGACATAGTGCGCAGGAAACTCCTCCACCGTGGAGACCGCCCGACCAATCTCAGCCGCCATGCCGAACAGGATGTCGCCGTCGACGACATAGAGCACCGGCATAGGCGCATCGGGCGTCTCGACCGCTGGGACCGCAACGCTGATCTGGAGCAGTCCCTCGCGATAAGGATGAGCGAGCGTGAATTGCTCGACCGAAGCGCGGACGGAAAATTGCATCGCGTTACTCCTGCCCAAACGACCGCTCGAGACCTGCGCACCAATCGTGATTTTTCAGAAATGCCCAGCCTCTGATGCCCGACTCATCACATCATTTTACAATAAGGTCAACTTATTTGTTGTGCCGCACTGATGATCGGTATAGATCGCTGCATGACAACCGCGGGAGAAGGGACATGACGAGCAGGACGGGCCTGACCGCAGAAAGGCCTTCTCCGCCAGCGATCCGGCGCGCGGCGGCCGAGTCCGCCGCCCGGCCAGCCTCGGATGGGGTTGGGGCGCTGGCCTGGTATGGTCTCGCCGTTCTCTTGACGGCCAATTTCTATGGCCTCGTCGTCCGCCAGATGCTCAACCTGATCGCGCCCGGCCTCCAGAGTTCGTTCGGCTTCTCCGACCTCCAGCTCGGAATGCTCCAGGGGCTCGGTATGGCGGTCTTCGCCTGTATCGCAAGCTATCCGATGGGCTGGCTCGCCGATCGCTACGGCCGCCGCCTGCTGCTCGCGATCGGGATCGGCATATGGTCGCTATCGACCATCCTATACGCATTCCAGGACGGCTTCGGCGGCCTGTTCGCGGGGACGGTCGGCATAGCGATCGGAGAGGCCGGGCTGATCCCAATCATTTATGCGATGATCCCCGACCTGTTCCCCGAACATAGGCGCAACACGGCCAATCTGATCTTTTATGGCGGATCGCTGTTTGGCGCCGGGATCGGCATGGCGCTCGGCGGGGCGATGCTCGAATGGTTGGCTGCATCGCCTGGCAGTCTGCCCGACTGGCTCGCAGGCGTCGATATATGGCGCATCGCGATGGTGATGATCGCTCTGCCCGGCCCGGTCTTCCTCCTGCTCATTGCAACGATGCCGCTTGCTGGGCACGGGTCGCCCGTTCATGCGGCGCAAGCGGCCGCCCCGGACAAGGCGCCGGGCTTTGTCTCTTATGCGCAAGCGCATTGGCGCACGCTCGCCTGCGTCTGCGGTTCGATATTTGCCATGGCGGTGGCGATGACTTCGGCGCTCATCTGGTTTCCCGTCGCTTTGCCGCGCGCCTTCGGTATCGACCCGGCGACCGTTGGCGTCGGCCTTGGTACAGCGGTCACCGCCGCGACGCTGATCGGCGTGTCCCTTCCCGGCATCGCGCTGAAGTTCGGACGGCGCGGCGGGCTAACGCCGATCAAGGCGACGAGTTTCTTTCTCTGGCTGACACCGTTACCCGCCTTGTTCCTGCCCTTCGTCACATCACCCTTCCAAGCCTATACGGTCGCCGCTCTGCAGGGCGCGATGGGCGTCGCGGGCTCGGCGCTTATGCCGGGGATATTCCAAGACCTCGCGCCGTCCGCTCTGCGGGCGCGCGTCATGACCCTGCTGGGCATCGCCAATGCGCTGGCCTTCGCGGCGTCACCGCTCGCAGTCGGCATGATTTCGAATTTTATGACCGGGCCGCGTGGCATGCTTTATTCGATAGCGATCGTCAGCATACCTTCGCTCGTTGCCGCCGCCGTCCTGATGTCGCTCGCCCAGCGCCCCTATGCCGCCACGGTCCGCGCCGTGCGATCCCCGTTTCCAGGAGAAGAAGTATGACCGCCCCCATTACGACCGACCGCCCCGACGATATGACGAGCATGCGTGAAGCGGTCGAGGGCGGGCAAACGACTTCGGCGGCGTTGGTCGAACGCGCGATCGAACGCGCCGAGGCGGTCAATTCGCAGCTCAATTTCATCACATGGCCCTGCTTCGACCGCGCCCGCGCGCAGTCGGCCGAACCGCGCTCGGGGCCGCTGGCTGGCCTTCCGACCCTGATCAAGGATTCGATCCTGGAGAAGGGCACCCGGTCGAGCTTCGGCGCGGTTGTGCTACGCGACTACATCCCCGCCGAAGATGGCCCTTACGCCCGTGCAATAAACAGCGCAGGCCTGGTCTCCATCGCCCGCACGGCGATGCCCGAGCTCGGGCTCAACGTGGTAACCGAATCGCCGCTGGTGGGCGTGACCCGCAATCCGTGGAACCTCGACCATACGCCCGGCGGTTCGTCAGGCGGCGGCGCGGCGGCCGTGGCGGCCGGCGTCGTACCGGTCGCCCATGCCAGCGACGGGCTCGGGTCGATCCGTCATGGCGCGGCGCCGTGCGGCCTCGTTGGTCTCAAGCCCTCGCGCGGACGCAATATCGGTGACGAGGCGATGCGCTCGATCGCCGACCTGAACGTCGATGGCTGTGTTAGCCGCACGGTGCGCGACACCGCCGCCTGGCTCTCGGCAACCCAGACGCGCGCGCCTGACGCCTCCTTCGCGCCGGTGCCGCTCGTAACCGCGCCGATCGACAGCAAGCTCCGCATCCATGCCTATAGCCGGGTTATGCGTAGCGGCTCGGATCCGGACGCGAGCGTCGTGCGGGTCTTTTCGGACACGATCGATCTGCTCGGCCGCCTCGGCCACGGCGTCGGTGACGGTCGGCTGCCGTTCGACGCGCGCGCCGCGATCTCTGCGCTCAGCGACATAACCGAAGGCAGGTTTTCACGGCGCCTGGGGGCGGTCGCCGAACTTCTCGGTGTGAACATCACTCCGAATGATCTCGAATATCGCTCGCAGACGATCGTTGAACAGGGGAACCGGATTTCGGACGAGCAATATGACGCGGCCTGGGCGCTGATGGAGAGAAACGCCGCGTCCTATCTCGCGATGCTGGACAACATCGATATCTGGATGACCCCCACCTTCAGCACCGAAACCATCCGCACCGGCGTCTTCGGACCCGACACCGCATGGCTCGACACACGCGATCATCTGCTCGACTATGCCGGCTATTGCTGGATCGATAATTTTGCCGGCTCGCCGTCGATCAGCCTGCCGATGGGGTTCAGCGACAATGGATTGCCCGTCGGCGTCCAGTTCGCAACCCGGCCCGGCGGCGAGGCGCTCCTGCTCGCGCTCGCATACCAACTGGAAAATGCCGTTGCATGGTGGCGTCATACCCCGCCGATCTGGGTCGGCTAGTGATGATGGACGAGAGCTTCGGAGCCGTGTTGAAGCGCCACGCGGAGGAAACGCCGCATGCCGACGCCGTGCGCTATGACGAAAGCAGCCTGACATGGCGCGAGCTTGACGCACGCTCCGACGACCGCGCGGCACAGTTGCTCGCCGCGGGCGTCGTCCGCGACGATATGGTCGCGATCGCCCTTGCCAACGGCACCACGCATCATGAGTGGACGTTCGGCGCGTGGAAGGCGGGCGCCACGCCCTGTATCCTTCCCTATCGGCTCCCGGCGCATGAACTGGCTGAAATCGTTGCACTCGCGGCGCCCCGTGTCGTTGTCGGATCGCCGGGCCTTCCACAGATGGTCGCCAAGCATATTGCCCCTGACTCAGCATTGCCGTCCGGAAATGAGTCGGTTTTGCGCGCTCCCGCGTCGGCTTGGAAAGCCGTCGCCAGTGGCGGATCGACCGGGCGGCCAAAGCTGATCGTCGATCACGGGCCCGCCAGCCTTACCGCCAATATCGACCAGCTGATCGAATTCGTCTGCATGCCGCGCAGCGGCACGATCCTCAATCCGGGCCCGCTCTATCACAACGCGCCCTTTCTCTTCTCGAACCTCGCTCTTGTCGCGGGGAGCCGCGTGGTCGGAATGGCGCGGTTCGATCCCGAAAAATGGCTGCAACTCGTCGAGCGCGAACGGGTCGAATGGTGTTTCCTGGTGCCGACAATGATGCACCGCATCTGGTCGCTCGCACAGGAGATCCGCGAGGCTTATGACCTGTCATCGCTGAAGTGCATCGTCCACATGGCGGCCGCCTGTCCGGTATGGCTCAAACATGCATGGATCGACTGGCTCGGCCCCGAACGTATCCTCGAAGGCTATGCCGGGACCGAAACACCTGGAACCATGATTACGGGAACCGAATGGCTGCGCAAGCCGGGCTCCGTCGGCCGCGTCGCCCCCGACACGATCACCATCCGAGGCGCCGATGGCGAACCCTGCGCTCCCTGCGAAATCGGCGAGATATTCTTTCCCGCCGCGTCCGCCGACCGCTTTCACTACATCGGCGCGGCACCCCGCCTCGACGATGTGGGACGAATGTCGCTTGGCGATATGGGCTATGTCGACGTCGATGATTATCTGTTCCTCGCCGACCGGCGCACCGACATGATTATCCGCGGCGGCGCCAACATCTACCCGGCCGAGGTCGAGGCGGCAATCGACGAACATCCTGCGGTTGCGAGCGCCGTCGTCATCGGGCTGCCGTGCGAAGAGTTTGGACACCGCGTTCACGCGATCCTCGAAGTCCAGCCCGGTGCTGCGCTCGAAATCGCAAACCTGTCGGCATTCATCGCGGAGCGGCTCGCCCCCTACAAGCGGCCCGAGAGTTATGAAGTGGTGGAGACCCCGCTGCGCGACGATGCCGGCAAAGTGCGACGCGGCGCTTTGCGCGACCAAAGGCTTGCTTGGATAGCTGAAGGAACGCCTCTCCAAGAGTGGTGACCAACCAAACCGCGCAGGGGGACGTTGATAAGTCACGCAGTATGGCCGGTTGCAGACTGTCCGCAATTGGGTGTCAAACAAGGAGAGCGGACGTTCAACGAAGAACCGGAGAGCTCGCTCAACGGGATAGCGAGATTTACTGGCTAAACTTTGATGTTTTCCGTCAGGGTCAGCGCATCTTCAACGTCGACGACGGGGTAAACGCCCTTACATAAGTCATCTCGCGGACAGGTCGAGCGCTTCTCGCGCGCGCTGCGAATGTCGCTTGATCGGCAACGTGACAATCAGAACGTCTCAAGCTATCGGCGTCTTGGGTCGCGCCGCTTTTCTTCTCTCGCCGAGGCGACACGATGCGCATACCTGTTTTATCCCGACTATCCACTTTGCTGATGCTGGCACTTGGCGCGGGTGCAGACGCGCAGGCCCAAGCCGGTCTCGAAATCTGGACCTGCACCGCGGTCGCAGAAGGCGCCCATTGCATTGAAAGGCTGGACGCCGCCGATCTTGCCGTCGCGGTTCAGTCGTCAGCGCGCGATTTGCGCAAGCTCAAGGCCTACAGCGCGGAGGAATGGCGCAAACAGCAGCGCGGCGCGCAGGGCAAAGGCCCGATGGGTCAGTATAAGCTCGGGATTGCCGACGCATCCGGAGCGGTCGTCTTGTCCCCGCTCTACAATCATGTCGCGATCGTCGATGACAATACCGCCTACGCCGTGCTGCTGACGATGAATGGCAAGGCTGCGCGGTACGACAATCTGATGATCGACCTCACGACCGGAGTATCTCGGCCTGCCGACCCCGGTCTCCCCACCTTCTTCCGTCCTCAAACCTATTTGACCGCGTCGGGCCATCGCTATGTCGTGGGTTACAATGACAGACATTCCGAGGCCGCCGTGCCGTTCAACCACCAGCGTTTCCGGGCGTGGGACGGCAACAGGTTTCGGGTTCTCGGTGATGTCAGCCTCGAAGGCGGGGGCTCGAGCGGCCCCAACCTCCTGCGATTGTACGGCGAAGTGCTGGTGCTCCGACAGACGTCGTTGAGCCACATCACCCCTGTGCGCATCTTCGACCGATCGCTCACCGAACTTCACAAGGACCGCGACCTTGTCATCGCACGTGACGACAAATGGCGGCTCACGACCCTCGCCGCAGTGGAACCGATCGATGGCAACCGGGTCTACCGTCCGCTCACAGCGAACGGTGAGTTGGAGACGCGGCCCGATGGTTGGATCGGGTTCGTGGCCAGCCACCCCGATCCGCAGTGGGAATTGTACGACGGGAATTTGCGCGTCAGCGTTTATCGGACGCCGCGCGGGATCCGCTACCGTTACGCTGGCGGCGAATATGTGTCGCTCGTCACCGATCCAGCGCTGATACCGGCTTTCTTCGGCAATTTCCGCGGTCGCACCGGGCGCCAGACGGTATTGGGACGGCTCGAGACCGGGCAATGGACCGCAGTCGAAGATCCGGCGCGCCAGACCTATGCGAGCGTCGCCGACGCCGTCGCCGACCTGCCGCGCCGCAACAGTAACATCGGTGCCGCCGCCTACGCAGCCGCTCAGGCCGCGCGAAGCAAAGGCGACCGAGGCCAGCTAATCGCGGATTTCCAGGCCCATCTCGACACGCCTGCCTATTCACCCGACGGCACGAGCCTGATCGCCAAGGCACGCAGGCTCGGCGGAGACTATCTTCTGACCTATGCGCGGCGCTTTCCGCTGGAACCGCAGGACCTCGCCGTTCTGTGCACCGGTGGCCGGAATGCAATGATTTGCGACAGTCAGCGCTCGCGTCTCGCTGCGCTCGATGCCGCCAAGGCCGCGCGCGCCGAGCGTGGCGCCGAAGCCGCTGCATTCGCGAATGCCATGGCGGCAGCGGCCAGCCGCCCGAGTGATCCGGCGCTTGTCACGGTCCGCACCTATGACAGCAAAGGCAATTACCTCGGCGATCGCCTGATGACCCCGTCTCAGGCCCAGACGATCGGCGCCAGAGCCTATTGAGGGCAAAGCATATCTACAATGCACCCGCACATCAGGAAGACAGCCGGTACCGAGGTAAGGTTTTAAGGATCGAACGGCTTGAACCGCACCCAGTCCAACGGTCGAATATCGATGAGCAAGCAAAGGGAGACCGACGATGGCAAAAGGAAACTATCTTATCACGGGTGCCGCCATGGCGGCAGTGGTCGTCATGACATCGGCGGATGCGAAGTCTCCTCCACCACCGGCTGAAGTGGCTTCCCGTTGGGAAAGCTATTTTGCTGACAGCAGCTATAGCTATTATCGCGACCCGGCGATCGTCCGCGACGGAACGAACGCAAGTTTGTGGAAGGTATCCGTGCCGACGCCGTCCATGAGCAAACTCGGCGTTCCCACGAGCTATGAACGGGTGACCTATGATTGCGTGGGCAAGCGCAAGAAGATCATGGAGATAAAACGCTTCAAGGCGGATGGATCGACCCAGCCGCCGCCTGAAAAGGATGTCAAACTGGACAGCTGGTTTCCGACGCTGAGCGCGTCGGATACATTGCTTCTACGCGAAGTTTGTTCATCGATTTGATGGTCGCGCAACGTCGTCGCAGAATCGCCAATGACCGCGACTAGGTAGAAGCCGCGACTTCGTCGTCGCATGCAAGCCACCGCTATCGATCTGCGACAATTGAGCTCGCCCAATGCGCGGGGGCGCTGATCAAGGTTGGCCGGTTGTGGACTGGCAGCTTTGAGCCAGAGGGCGGGAAAAGCAGACGGAGCCTCGACGAACTAGATCGAGCCCCTCACGCTGTCGAATTGCGCCGCGATATGCCGCGCATAGGGCAGGCCGTCGTCGCGGATCACCAGGTCGTCCGCGTCCCATTCGATGACGCCGCGACGTTCATATTCGGCGAGGACGCTTCGTACGTGCATCCTGCCCTCCGTTCCGACGCGCGTCCGTCCACGGCATAAAAGGTCGCGGATACTCCTGCCCCGCATCTGCTGCGCACCGTCGATCGATACGCCGCGGACCGCGCTCAGCCGCCCTTCGCCGACCATGTCGCGATAGGGACCCGCGCGCTTCTCGTTCTGGACGATCAGCTCGGGAAACCGGCTGATCGCGCTCGCGCCGAAGCCGAGGAGGACCGGCGCGTCGTCGTCGGTAAACCCCTGGAAATTGCGGCTGACGCGCCCCGCCTTTACGGCGCCAGCCAAAGGATCGTCGGGCCTTGCGAAATGGTCGAAACCGACGGGAATATAGCCGGCTTCGGTCAACCGGCGATATCCCAGTTCGGCCTGTTCGAACCGAAGCCGCTGATCGGGAAGTCCGCTGGCGTCGATTCGCCGCTGACGCGGGATCATGTCGGGCAGATGCGCATAGCCGAACAGCGCGATCCGGCTCGGTGCAAGGCGGATCGTTTCATCGAGCGTGGCGTCGAGGTCGGCGAGCGACTGGCCGGGCAGTCCGTACATCAGGTCGAAATTGATCGCATCGATATCGCGCAGGCGCAGCGCCGCGACAACGCGTTCGATATGCGACAGCGGCTGGATGCGGCCGATCGCCTGCTGGACGTGCGGAGCAAAGGTCTGGACGCCGAGGCTGACGCGCGTGACGTGCGCCGCCGCGAGCACCAGAGCCCATTCGGCCGAAAAGCCGCGCGGGTCGAGTTCGATCGACACCTCGGGACGATGCGCGTCGAAGACGGTGAGGATGCGGTCGAGCAGCCGCACCAGTTCCACCGGCGCGATCGCATTCGGGCTCCCGCCGCCAAAGGCGATGCGCTGCACCCGCCCGCGCCCGCCAAGCCGCTTTGCGACGAGCGCGATTTCGGCGCGCAGCGCGACCAGATAGTCCGCCAGCCTCTGCTTGCGCCCGGCCGCCCCCGTGTTGCAGCCACAATACCAGCAGATCTGCTCGCAAAAGGGGATGTGGACATAGAGCGAGATCGGCGTCGCAGCCTCGATCGCGTCGAGCGCACGCGCATAATCGTCAGTGCCGACAGCGTCGGTAAACTCCATCGCGGTGGGATAGCTGGTGTAACGCGGCACCGGCTTGGCGAGCAGATCGGGATGATAGGACCACATGCAAGCCTCTTACCCCCGCGCCCGCGCCCGAACATTGACCGGGATCAACGCACGTACGTCAGCAGCAGCCCTTTTTGACGCCGGCCGCCTTGCTGCGCCGGTCGGTAACGGCGTGGCACGCCTTGACGCAATCGCGCCGCTGGTCGGGGTCGGCGGGATCACCGGGGACGATCATCCGGTGCGTGGCGCCGCCGCACGAGGGCACGAACAGGATGCGTGCACCGGCCGAGACCGGCGGCTGCATCAGTGCAATGGCACCCGCTACGACGAGGAGGTTGCGCAGCCTCATGCCCGCTCCTCCTCATCCTCGACAAAGATGCGCAGCGCGGCGCCGTCGAGATCGTCGAACTGCCCCTTGCGCAGCGACCAGAAGAAGGCGGCGAGACCGAGCAGCCCGAGCCCGAGCGCAATCGGGATCAGGAAAACCAGCCCGTTCACCGGAGCGCCCTTTTGAGCCGCAGCGCATTGCCGACCACGATCAGCGACGAGCCCGACATCGCTATCGCCGCGACGAGCGGCGTGACGAAGCCGAGGAACGCCAGCGGCACCGCGACGGCGTTATATCCGATCGCGAGCAGGAAATTCTGCCGCACGATCGCCTGCGTCCGGCGCGCCATATGTACCGCCTGCGCCACCGGCATCATCCGGTCGCCAAGGAAGATACAGTCGGCCGCATTCTTGCCGACGTCGCTCGCGGATCCCGGCGCCATCGATGCATGGCCCGCCGCGAGCGCGGGGCCATCGTTGAGACCGTCGCCGATCATCAGCACCTTGCGGCCCAGCGCGACCTGCCGGTCGATTGCGTCCAGCTTGTCCTGCGGGCTCATCCCCGTCTGCGCGGTCAGCCCGAGCTGGCGCGCGACCGGCGCGACCGCCTCGGCGCGATCCCCCGACAGAATCATCGCTTCGATACGCTGACGCCCCAGTGCATCGATCGCGTCGGCGGCGTCGGGCCGCAGGCGGTCGGCAAAACGGATCGTCGCGACCGCCTTGCCGTCGACCGACAGCGCGGTCGCGAGCGCGTCGCCCATATCCCCCGCCTGCGGTCGGCCAAGCGTTACGATGCGCCCCGCCCAGTGCGCTTCGATGCCAAAGCCTGGTGTCTCGCGGAGCGACGTCACCTCGGCGGGCCGGACATCATATGCCTGCAGCCCCCGCGTCAGCGCCTCGCTCAGCGGGTGGCGGCTCGCCTGCGACAGCGCGAGGATCAGCGACTTCACCCAGATATCGAGCCGTTCGAGACCGATCGCTTCGGGGCGCCCGAGCGTCAGCGTGCCGGTCTTGTCGACGAGCGCGCGGTCGACCTCGGCGAGCCGTTCGAGCGCCGATCCGTCCTTGATCAGCACGCCCGCGCGCATCAGTTCGCCCGCCGCGACGATCTGTGCCGCCGGAACCGCCAAACCGAGCGCGCAGGGGCAGGTGATGATCAGCACAGCCGCCGCGATCAGCAGGCTGTGATGCCACCCCGTCCCGGCGATCATCCATCCCGCGAACGCCATCAGCGCGAGGCAATGAACCGCGGGCGCATAAAGCCGCGCGGCGCGGTCGGCGATGCGAACATAGCGCGACTTGCCCTGCGCCGCCTCGCCCATCAGCCGCGCGATGTCGGCGATGGCGGTGTCGCCCCCCGCTGCGGTCACGCGCACCCGGATCGGCGTGTCGAGATTCAAGGTGCCGGCATGCACCCGGTCGTCGGGATGGACCGGTTGCGGTGCGCTTTCGCCCGTCAGCAGCGACAGGTCGAGCTGGCTGGCCCCGCCGATGACCACACCGTCGGCGGACAGCCGCTCGCCCGCCGCGACGAGCATCACCATGTCGGGCTCCAGCGCGGTCGCGTCGACCCAGCGGCTGCGGCCATCGTCACCGAGCACCATCGCGCCGGTTCCCATGTTGCGCAGCAGCGCAGTCACCCCGCCCCGCGCGCGGTCGCGCATCACGCTGTCGAGCCAGCGCCCGCAAAGCAGGAAGAAGAGCAGCATCGCCGCACCGTCGAAATAGGCGTGGGGGCCGCTGGTCGCGGTCTCGTACAGGCTGATCGCGCAGACGAGCGCAACGCCGATGCTGATCGGCACGTCCATGTTCGTGCGGCCGTGACGGAGCGCCCGCCAAGCCGAGCGGAAAAAGGGCCGCCCGGCATAGGCCACGGTCGGCAGCGCAATCGCCGCCGACAGCCAGTGGAACAGGTCGCGCGTCGCCCCCGCCGCGCCCGACCAGACCGACACCGACAACAGCATGATGTTCATCATCGCGAAGCCCGATACCGCGACCGCGCGCAGCAGTTCGCGGCTCGTTTCCGCTTCGGCATCGGCTTCGTCGGGACCGCTCCCGATCGGATGCGCCTCGAACCCCAGGTTCGAAAAGGCACCGATCAGGTCGGGCATGTCGGTGTCGGCTGTGCAGGACAGATGCACGCGCTTTTCGGTGAAATTGACGCGCGCGGCGGCGACGCGCCTGTCGCGCACCAGCCCCTGCTCCAGCTTGGCGATGCAGCCCGCGCAGCGGATATCGGGCACCGCGAAGTCCCGTTCGACGAGGGCAGTCGCGGTCATTGCAGATCCTCGCGATAGCGCGCTTCGGCGGAGCCATGCCGGACGATAAGGTCGAGCCGCCAGCGCCCTATCGCCAGCGGCTCGACCGAGCGCAGCCCGCCGCCCGCCGCCGGCTCGAAACGCAGCGCAGCGGGCGCGATGCGCCCAACGGAGTGATTGATGGTCGCCGCGGCGCGAACGCCGTCAAGCGGAACGTCATTCTTGCGAATTGCGAGCAGGACGTGACGCCCCGCATCGAGCGTGATGCGCGCATCCCACCCCAGCCGGTCCTGCGCGTCGGCGCGTTTCAGCCATTCGTTATAATGCTGGCTCGCGACATAGCTGTTCTCGACCACCTTGCCGCCAAAGGTCGACATGGCGAAGCGCGCCATGGTGAAATTGACTGCCATCACCACCGCGAAAAAGGTGACGAGAATTGCTGTCATGTGCCAGCCGGTGAACTTTTTGGGCTTGCGTGTGTCGGTCATTGTCCTGCCTCCGGCCGGTCGAACTGGATGATGTCGCTGTCGCCGCGCGGATCGCCGTCGAGCCCGCGCGTGCTGATCGTGAAGTCCTGCCGTGCAGGACCGGCGCCGGGCGCCGCGATGAAAAGTTTGACGCTTGTGACGCTGTCGGCGGGCAGCGCCATCTCGACGCGCTGCCCGGCATTTTCGCGCGAGCCGGCGTCGGTCCACAACGCCGCACCGGGAAGCCCGCTCATACTCACCGCGACCCGCCGGGGACGCGTTTCCATGTTGCGCAGCTTCAGCGTGTAATTGTTCCGGATTTGCCCGTCGGAAAGCTGGACATAGAGCGGGCTGCGTTCGTGCTGGACGGCAAGGTCGAGCCGCGTCCGCTGGCCGAGCGAAAAGAGCATCGCCGCACCGATCGCCGTCCAAACGCCCAGATAGATGAGGGTGCGCGGGCGCGTCAGCGTCTTGCGAATGGTCTGCCCGGTGCCGCCCGCCTTTTCGGTCGCGACATCGTCGAGCGTGCAATAATCGATCAGCCCGCGCGACCGTCCGACCTGTTCCATCACCCCGTCACACGCATCGATGCACAGCGCGCAGGTGATACAGCCGATCTGCGGCCCCTCGCGAATGTCGATGCCGGTCGGGCACACCGCGACGCACTGGTTGCAGTCGATGCAGTCGCCGATGGCGCCGGGATGCGCTTGTCCCTTCTTGACGCTGCCGCGCGGCTCGCCGCGCCAGTCCTTGTACGTCACCAGCAGCGATTTTTCATCCATCATCGCGGTCTGGATGCGCGGCCAGGGGCACATATAGATGCACACCTGCTCGCGCATGAAACCGCCGAGGACGAAAGTCGTCGCGGTCAGCACGGCGACGGTTCCATAGGCGACAAGCGCCGCCTGCCCGGTCCAGAAGTCCCGCGTGAGCGTCGGCGCATCGGCGAAATACATGATCCATGCGCCGCCGGTCCAGAAGGCGATTGCAAGATAGATCAGATATTTGGCGCCACGCTTCATAATCTTTTCGGGCGTCCATGGCCCGTTGGCCAGCCGGACCTGCGCGTTGCGGTCGCCGTCGACCAGCCGGTCGACATGCTGGAACAGGTCGGTCCACACCGTCTGCGGACAGGCATAGCCGCACCAAGCGCGTCCGACTGCGCTGGTGACGAGGAACAGCCCGATCCCCGCCATGATGAGCAGGCCGGCGACATAGTAAAATTCATGCGGCCAGATCTCGATCTGGAACATGTAGAAACGCCGGTTGGCAAGGTCGACCAGCACCGCCTGATCGGGCGCGTAAGGACCGCGATCCCAGCGGATCCACGGCGTGCCGTAATAGATCGCCAGCGTCACCGCCATGATCGCCCATTTGAAGCGGCGAAAGGGACCATTCACCGCTTTCGGGTAAACGCCCTTCCGCGCTTCATAGAGCGGCGCGGGCTGGCCGGAGAGATCTTCAGGACTGGTCATCGGCTCCCGCCCCTTCGGCGACGGGCGCGAGCCCCTTCTCGCCGCCGCCCAGCGAATAGACATAGGCCGACAGCATCTTGATCGTGACCGGATCGAGCCGGCCGCCCCAGCGCGGCATCACGCCGTTGCGCGGCTGCGTGATCGTCGCGGTCAGGCTGTCGCGGTCGCCGCCATACAGCCAGATCGCATCGGTCAGTTTCGGGGCACCGACCTGCCGCCCGCCTTCGCCGCCCGCGCCGTGACACACCGCGCAATTGTCCGCGAACAGCGCCGCGCCGCGCGACGACGACGCGCTGGCCTTTTCCTGCCGGCTGATCAGCCGCACATAGCTGACGACATCGCCGATCTGCGCCGCATCCAATATGCCGTCGCGGCCGAAGGCGGGCATCAGGCTGGTGCGCGTCGCCTTGTGGTCGGGATTCCGGATGCCGTGGGTGACCGTATATTCGATCGTCGCCAGATCGCCGCCCCACAGCCAGTCGTCGTCAGTCAGGCTGGGATAGAGGTTCTTCACCCCCGCGCCGCCTGCACCATGACACTGGACGCAATGGACGCGGAACGCCGCGCCGCCGCCCAGCACCGCAGCCTGCATCAGCTCGGGCTTCGCGGGCAGATCGGTAATCGCGGTTGCCGCAATGGCATTGACCGTCGGCGCGCGGCGCTTCGCGTCGGCCGCCATTTCCTTTGCGAGGTCGCCGCGGCTCGACCAGCCGAGCACGCCGTTGGTCGCGCTGTCGACCATCGGCCAGGCCGGATAGAGGACGACATAGGCCAGCCCCCAGACGATCGTCGCGTAAAAGGTCCAGAGCCACCAGCGCGGCATCGGCGTATCGAGTTCCTCGATCCCGTCCCATTCGTGACCGACCGTGCTCGTGCCGGTGGCTTCGTCGATGCGCTGTTTCAGGTCAGCCATGCTCGTCTTCCTTGAAGATCATGTTCGCGGCCTCGTCGTTGCGGGCGCGCGCGCTCGGCCGGAACGGCCAGGCGATAAAGGTGAGGAACAGCAGCGCCATCGCGAGCAGCCCCCAGCTATCGGCGAAATGGCGAAGCGCGTCGTAGCTCATCGCGCCGCCTCCGCTTCACCGGCGCGTTCCTGCGGTGCCGCCTTGTCGACATCGACCAGCGTGCCGAGCATCTGCAGATAGGCGATCAGCGCATCCATCTCGGTCAACCGGTCCGGATCGCCGTCGAAATCGCGAACCTGCGCCTTGGGATAGCGCTTCTGCAGGTCGAGGCCGGCTGCAGGATCGACCTGTGCCGCGAGATCTTCGTTCGCCTTCTCGATATCGGTCTTCGTATAGGGAACACCGACACGGTAGAGCGCTGTCAGGTCATTCGACATATCGCCGGTCTGGAGGTCGCGTTCGGCAAGAAAAGCGTAAGGCGGCATGATCGATTCAGGCACCACGCTGCGCGGATCGATCAGATGCGCCTTGTGCCATTCGTCCGAATAGCGGCCGCCGACGCGCGCGAGGTCGGGCCCGGTACGTTTCGACCCCCATTGGAACGGATGGTCGTACATGCTCTCGGCGGCGAGGCTGTAATGGCCATAGCGTTCGACCTCGTCGCGGAACGGACGGATCATCTGGCTGTGGCAGGTGTAGCAGCCCTCGCGCATATAAATGCTGCGCCCCGCGAGTTCGAGCGGGGTGTAGGGGCGCATCCCCTCGACCTTCTCGACAGTGTTGTCGATCCAGAAGAGCGGTGCGATCTCGACGATGCCGCCGACCGTGACGGTGAGCAGCGCGAGCGCGCCGAGCAACGTCACATTGCGTTCGATCTTCTTGTGGCTGAAGCCCTTTTTGGCGGGTTTGGTGGCCATGGTCCGGGCTCCTTATTCGGCGGGAACGGGCGCGAGCGGACGATCCGCCGCGGCGTTGTAGGGCGTTTCGATCATCGGCTTTTCGGCGCGGACCCTGCCCGCGAGCGTCGCCCAGACGTTGAAGACCATGATCAGGAAGCCGGCGAGATACATCGCCCCGCCCGCGGCGCGGATCAGATACATCGGGTGCATCGCCGATACGCTCTCAGCAAAGCTGTAGACGAGGTAGCCGTCGGCCCCATATTCGCGCCACATCAGCCCCTGCATGATGCCCGCGACCCACATCGACGCGGCGTAGAAAACGATCCCCACCGTCGCGAGCCAGAAGTGCCAGTTGACCATGCGCAGGCTGTAGAGGCGCGGACGCCCCCACAGGCGCGGCACGAGGTAATAGACGCAGGCGAAGGTGATCATGCCGTTCCAGCCAAGCGCGCCGCTGTGGACATGGCCGATCGTCCAGTCGGTATAGTGCGACATGGAGTTGACCCATTTGATCGACATCATCGGGCCTTCGAAGGTGCTCATGCCGTAGAAGGCGAGCGCCATCACCATCATGCGGATGATCGGGTCGGTGCGGATCTTGTCCCACGCACCGTTGAGCGTCATCAGCCCGTTGATCATGCCGCCCCAGCTCGGCATCCACAGGATCACCGAAAAGACCATGCCCAGCGTCTGCGCCCAGTCGGGCAGCGCCGTGTAGTGGAGATGGTGCGGCCCCGCCCAGATGTAGAGGAAAATCAGCGACCAGAAGTGGATGATCGACAGGCGATAGCTGTACACCGGCCGTTCGGCCTGCTTCGGCACGAAATAATACATCATCGCGAGGAAGCCCGCGGTCAGGAAAAATCCGACCGCATTATGCCCGTACCACCATTGCGTCAGCGCATCCTGCACTCCGGCAAAGGCGGCATAGCTCTTTGATCCTAGGAGGCTGGCAGGCATCGACAGATTGTTGACGATGTGCAGCATGGCGATGGTGACGATGAAGCTCAGGTAAAACCAGTTCGCGACATAGATATGCGGTTCGCGGCGCTTCACGATCGTGCCAACGAAAACGACCAGATAGGCGACCCAGACGATGGTCAGCCACAGGTCGACATACCATTCGGGCTCGGCATATTCCTTCGCGGCGGTAACGCCCATCAGATAGCCGGTCGCGGCGAGCACGATGAAGAGCTGGTATCCCCAGAAAACGAAGCGCGCGAGCGTCGGGAAGGCGAGTCGCGCGCGGCAGGTGCGTTGAACGACATAGTAGCTCGTCGCGATCAGCGCATTGCCGCCGAAGGCGAAGATCACCGCCGAGGTGTGCAGCGGCCTGAGGCGCCCGAAGGTCGTATATTCGAGGTTGAGGTTCAGCGCCGGAAAGGCGAGCTGGAGCGCGATAAACAGGCCAGCGGCCATTCCTGCGATGCCCCAGAACAGGGTCGCGATGACGCCCCAGCGGATCGGATCGTCGTCATAGATGCTCTGATCGGCGGGCATCTTCAACAGGCCGCGCGCGAGGGCGCTATAGTCGGCGCGCGTGACGGTCGCCCAAAGCATGGCGAGGCACGCAAGCGCGACGATGATCATATGCACCGCGAACGGCGCATCGACCGCCAGCGCCGCCATCACGAGGGCGAGCAGGGTCAATCCCAGCCAGCCCCCCGCCCTTGTTACCAGACCGTCCATATCTCTGTCCCTGCTTGGCGCAGCCGGGCGGCTACGCGGTTCGGGACCGCCATGGACGCGCGCTCGCGCGGAAACATTGATCGGGATCAACGAACTTGTTGCGCCGCATCAATGCGCGGCGATCGGGCCGGACGCAGGGATGCGCCACCCAAACAGGAGGTAGATCCCATGAAGACCAAAGCTCTCCCGCTTATCGCCCTCGCCGCCGCGCTCGCGCTGCCCGGACAGGCCTTTGCCAAGGCGGGCGACATCCAGCTCAAGCTGTTGGCAACCTATGTGGCGCCCGACGGCAAGATCACCGAGGTCAAGACCGACCTGATCGGCCTGCCCGCGGGCACGCAAAGCAAGGCCGACGACAATGTGACGCCGACGGTCGCGATCGAATATTTCGTCGCCGACAATATCTCGCTCGAAACGATCGCCGGGGTGACGCAGCATGATGTCGATGGTCGCGGCGCCCTGAATGGCGCGACGCTGGTGTCCGACGCGAAGATCGTCCCCGCGACGCTGACGCTCAAATATCATTTCGGCGAGGAGGCCGGCGTGCGCCCTTACGTGGGCGCCGGCCCCAGCTATTTCATCTTCATCGACGAAAAGCCCGGCGCAACGACGCGGGCGCTCGGCGCGACGCGGCAAAAGATGGGCGACAAGCTCGGCGCCGCATTACAGGCCGGTGTGGATATCCCGGTGAACGACAAGGGGCTGGCGCTGTCGATCGACGCCAAACGCTATTTCCTGCGTCCGACCGCGACATGGTACGCAGGCAGCACCGAAGTATTGAAAACACGGCACAAGCTCGACCCGTGGGTCGTCAGCGCCGGGGTCGCCTTCCGCTTCTGAGCGAAAGCGTCAGCCCGCCATTTCCTCCATTGCCGCGCGGTCGTTGATCACGATCTCGCGCCGCGAGGGCAGATCGACGACGCCGTCGGCTCGCATCTTCGTGAGCTGGCGGCTCGTCGTTTCAATCGTCAGGCCAAGGATATCGGCGATCTGCTGACGACCAAAAGGCAGCTCGAAACCGTCGCGCGCGCCTGACTGGCACCCCTGCCCCGATAATCGCTCGGACATTTCGAGCAGGAAGGACGCGACCTTCTCCGACGCCGACTTGCGCCCGAGCAGCATCATCCAGTGGCGCGCACGGTCGAGTTCGTCGAGCGTGCGGCGAAGCAGTTTCTGCTGGAGATCGGGGTGCGAGCTTGCAAACTCGTCGAAATTGTTGCGGTTGAAGATGCACACCTCGGCATCAGTCATTGCGGTGACGCTGTACGGGCTTTCCTTGCCAAACGGGCGGCCGATAAAATCGGAGGCGAAGACGACTCCGACGATCTGCTCGCGCCCGTCGGCGGTCGACACGACAAGCTTGAGCACGCCTTCGAGAACATTGGCGACGACGGGTGCGCCATCGCCTTCCCACAGCAAAGTCTGCCCGGCACGTACCTTTTGCCGACGCCCCATCTTGCCCAGAGCGGCAAGCTCCGAGGGGTTCAGGCTCGCGCAAATCGCGCGGTTTCGGACAACGCAGGTCGCACAATCGGTCACGGGTCCACCGTACAGGAAGGCAGCCGGTTTGGAAAGCTTAGCGGATCGAATTCGGAGAGGCAGGACCCTAGTGCGCGAGCAGCAATGGGGCGGGCGCAGCTTCGAGCAGATAGCGCGTTACACCGCCGAACAGGGTTTCGCGCAGGCGCGGCCGGCCGAAAGCCCCCATGACGATCAGGCCGGGCTTCATCTCGATTGCGACACGTTCGAGAACTTCTTCTGCGGTCCTGACGCCCTTCGCCTCGCGTCGGAGCTCGCCATGCACGCCGTACCGCGACATATAGCGAAGCGCATCCTCCGCCGAAACACGGCCTTCGTCGTCGCCCACCGTGACGAGAATGACGTTCCGGGCATCGCGCATCAGCGATATGCCGGCACGCAGGGCATTGGCGGCCTGCGGGCTTCCGTTCCATGCCACCATCATCGGTGCGTCGAAATCGAAGCTTCCTCCCTCGGGCGGAAGGGCAAGGACAGGTAGCGACACGGTGATCGCGAGATCGGCGGCGATCGTCGGGATCCGATGGCCGCGACGGTCGCAAGTACCAAGCGGCACGATCGCCAAGTCGGAGAGCGTTGCGGCAAGCGTCATGGTAGACAGCGCATCGCCGTCGGCGATCGCGACATCCCATGGCACATCCTCGCGCGCGAGCTCGGCCCCCAGTCGTCTTTCGAGCTCGAGATCGGCAAGCTGAGCCTGCGCCAATTGCTCTTTTGCCAGATACATCCCGCCGAAGGGATCGGAGGCGATGAATTGCTGATAGGGCGAGCTGATCAAAAGGCTGAGATGCGCCCCGAAGCGCCGACCGATCGTCAGCGCGCTTTCGATCCGTATCGCCATGCCCGCGTCATTGTCAGCCTGAACCAAAATATTTCGCATCGTCCAATCTCCTTCAATTATGCTAGATTGGAACGCGCCGCGACGTTCGTCATTGATCCGAGTCAAATGGCCGATTGCGGCCCGACCGCTTTCGGCTGTGAATCGCAGCAAGCGGACATTTGTGTGACCTTGGTCAAGGCAAGAAACTTGCCTGTCGAATCCAACCGTCAACATTCGCGAAGAATCAGCTTTCGACACATAAGCGCACAGTCGAGATGGGAGGTTGTTCACGCAATCTGCGTCGGGCACGAACATCGAGGACTTGCCGCTCAAGTGAGACATTAAAACAGAATGAAGTCACTTGCTCCATCCGTATTGGATTGTTTCGTCCGTTCCATTGGCGCAAACTAAATGTTCATGTAAGTTGATACAAGCAGTCGGGGGCGACGGCGATTGTCTGAAGGCGCTGCAGGGGGAACGGGGTTTGAAGCGCAGGGACGGGGCAGTCGTTACGAAAAATCTATGCTCGTTTGTCGATGAGCGGTGATCTTGACGCTTTCCAAAAGCGTCTCGAAGGACACTTCGCGTCGCTGGCGGCAATTCGCGCGGAGCGCGGTTTGCCCGTGTTCGCTTTCGAGCATGGACTAAACACCGATGAGTTGTCCGACGTCTCGAAGCTGCTCAAGGCGGCCCTGCAAACCCGCTATCGCTTGGCCACGCACTGGCTGGTTTGGGTTATCTACGCAACAGAACAGGGTTATGACTACGACGGCGACGAGTATTGGCATACGTTTGAACGCCGGATGCCCTTTTGGGATCGGAGTTGGCGTCCGGCGCTCCGCAACTGGTTCGGAAAGTTCCGCAAGAGCTATGGCGGCGTCTTGCCCGTTGGAAGATGGGCAAACTTTTTCTCAATCATCGCATGGCCAATCACCCACGCACTGCTCCCCAAAGACCTGCAATGGCAATTGGCACGCGCGCTTTATGGCCTTCGATACCAGTTGGTCTCAAGGCTCGACCAATCGGCCTCAGACGTTGGCCGTTACGTTGCCCGCATGGCTCGCGGAGGCAGTTCGCGCTTCGACAACTTCTTAGAGCAAGAGGAGTTGGTCGGACGAATTGTCCTCGGCCTCCTCGACCACCGTACCGCCGGTGAAGATAGCGCAATTCTGCCGCAGACGCTCGAGCGAATCGTTGGTGATCTCGAAGAAACGAGAAACGCGCGCCAGTGGCTGCACGATACCAGGAAGGCCGTCGAGGTCGCCAGAATGCGCGGCGTGGCACGAAATCTCGGAGGGGGCGCGGCTGCGGACGCCTCTTCAACGAGCAAACACGACGAGCGGAGACTTTCGATCCGCCCGTTGCTCTTACTGCGTCGGACCGCCCCCGACGAGTGGACGCCGACCATCGAACTGCCCAGCCTCCAGCCCGTCGCCGACCTCTCCCCTGTCAAACGGCGTTCAAAAGGGACCCCCGATCGGCGTCGAAGAGGGACCCCCTTTTCGGATAATATGATGCTGGTTTGTTGAAGATGGCCTTGCGCTGCGTGCGGCGGAGGGCGGGCGTAGCCCGACCGGAGGCGCGCGCAGCGCAAGATAGATTTTTGAAGGCGCCGAAGGTGGCTGTCAGCTGCGGTTTTTGAAGCGCCAGCTGTCGTTGCCCGTCTCGACGATATCGCAGTGGTGGGTGACGCGGTCGAGCAGCGCCGTGGTCATCTTGGGATCGCCGAACACGGTCGGCCATTCGCCGAAGGCGAGGTTCGTGGTGATGATGACGCTGGTCCGCTCATAAAGCTTGCTGATGAGGTGGAACAGCAACTGCCCTCCCGAGCGGGCGAACGGCAGATAACCGAGCTCGTCGAGCACGATCAGGTCGAGCCGCGACAGCTGCGCCGCCAGGGTCCCGCCTTTGCCGATCCGGGTCTCCTCTTCGAGGCGTGTCACCAGATCGACGGTGTTGAAGTAGCGGGCGCGAGCGCCCCTTCGCACGACATTGGCGGTGATCGCGATGGCGAGGTGGGTCTTGCCTGTCCCCGTGCCGCCGACCAGCACGATATTGCGGCGAGGCGGGAGGAAGGAGCCATCGTGAAGGGAGCGGATCATCTCCTCATTGATCGGTGTGCCCTCGAAGCTGAACCGCTCCAGGTCCTTCACCACGGGCAGCCTCGCAGCCGTCATCCGATAGCGGATGGAGGCTGCATCCCGGTGGGTCGCCTCAGCACGGAGCAGGTCGGTCAGTATCTCCATGGTGGTGCGCTTGCGCTGGAGGCCGGTGGTGACCGCCTCGTCGAACGCCGCCGCCATGCCCTTGAGTCCGAGGCCGCGCATCGTGTCGATCATATCATGCCGCTGCATCATAGCCTCGCAGCAGATCATAGCGGGCACAGTCGGCGAGCGGAGGATGCTGCAGCATCCGGTCTTCCGAAGTGACGATGCTGTGGGGTGTCGCCGGCTCGCGGCGCCGGGAGAGGATGTTGAGGATCAGCTCGTCGCTGGCCGTTCCGTTCGCCAACGCTTCGCGCACGGCAGCCTCTACCGGCTCCAGGCCATCGGTGAGCACCGCCGAGAGGACCCGCACGAACCTGCGATCCGCCTCGTCCCCGGTGCCGAGCCTTCGCCGTAATCGATGCAACGCGGGCGGCAGATCCCAGTCCTGGAACGGCGCCCCGTTACGGAGCGCGCCGGGCTTGTGCGCGAGGACCGGCAGATAATGCCAAGGATCGTAGATGGTGCGGTTCCGACCGAAGTGGCGCTCATGCTCCCCGACGATCTCTTCGCCGCAACGGATGACGATACGATCGGCATAGGCACGCACCTGCACGGTCCGGCGCGCGGCCGTCGACATGACCGAGTAGCGGTTCCGATCGAAGCTGATGAGGCAGGTGCCGGTGACGGCATGCTCGCTCTCATGGAAGCCGTCGAACGGTGCCAGGATCGGCTGCAGGGCCGGTCGTTCCATCTCCAGCGCCTCGGCGACGGTGATGTCGCTGCGCTCGGGGTGGGCGTGATGCTCGGCCCAGCGTCGGCACTCCGCCTCCAGCCACCCGTTGAGCTCGGCCAGGCTGGCGAACCGAAGCCGCGGCTGGAAGAAGCGGCCCCGGATCGTCTGGACTTGCTGCTCAACCTGGCCCTTCTCCCATCCCGCTGCTGGTGAGCAGGCCGTCGGCTCGACCATGTAATGATCGGTCATGATCAGGAAGCGGCGGTTGAACACGCGCTCCTTGCCGGTGAACACGCTCGTCACCGCCGTCTTCATATTATCGTAGATACCGCGCCGGGGCACGCCGCCGAAGAAAGCGAACGCCCGAGCATGGGCATCGAACAGCATCTCCTGGCTCTCACGCGGATAGGCCCGGACATAAGGCGTGCGCGATGCGCAGAGACGAGCGTGCGCAACCTTTATCCGCATCGGCTTGCCGGCGATCTCCACATCCTCATGGCTCCAGTCGAACTGGTAGGCCTCGCCGGGCTGGAAGGTCATCGGGATGAACGCCGGTGCACCTTCGCCGGCATCCTTCCGACGCGCAGCACGCCAGCGCGCCGCATAGCGGCGCACCGCGTCATAGGAACCTTCGAACCCTTCACGCGCAAGCAGATCATGGATACGCGTCATCCGCAGCCGGTCGCGGCGACCTCGCGCCTCGTTCTCCTCGAGAAGCACATCGAGCCGTTCCTGATAGGGGCCAATCCGCGGTAAAGGCTGGACTTTGCGCTGATAGTTGAACGCCGCCTCCGGCGACCGGATCGCTTTGCGGACGACCTTCCGCGACAAACGAAGGTCACGAGCGATCGCCTTGATCGCCTTACCCGCTGCATGCTCACGCCGAATCCGAACCACTGTCTCCACGATCAACATCCCGTTCTCGCCAACTGATCAAAACCAGTCGGCCGACTAAATCCCCGGGATGAAGGGGTCCTTTTTGCACGCCGATCACCCCACGAAGGGGGTGCCTATTGCACGCTGATCCTCACCTCTCCCCTGAGCTTGACGAGTTCCTGAGACGGGCAAGGTGCACCGTCGCTGGTACGAAGGGAACCCGTCCCCCTGGCTGGCTCCTTCAAGGTGCGCAAAGAAGGGTGCTGGAGTCTTGGCCTCCGACGGGAGCGCCGGTTCTGAAATTTCTGGCGCCGAACCCAAAGATGGAACATCTGCTCGCAAGCGAGGGGCATATTTCTCCAGGCCCGACATGGCTTTTCCGGGTCGGCGCCGACGGACAGGCGATCGAGATGGTCGGAAGGCTGGTCCGACCCGGCCACACCTACGTGCTCATATCGACGTCAGAAGTTCCGAACCTCACTGCCGCCACTCCGACCTCGATCGTATGCGAAGGGGTGAAGGGGCTACGACTGGAATTGCCTCGAACCCTGTCAACCGAACAGGTCGCCGAACTTAAGGCGGCCGGGTTCTCCATCGCGCAGACAATTCGAGTCTGGCCAGCGGGACTCGCCGCACGAAATTGGGATGGCGAAGGGGCGACGGAGTGGCTTGAGAACGAAAGCCCGTGCTTCGGAATCGAGCATGATCACCCTATCGCGGAGTATCAAGTAAGGCTCGGCACGGACCCACCGTTGACAATCGCCGCGAAGGCTGCCGGCGTCCCGACGTTCATCCGCCTTCAGCCATTGCCGGCAGGCAACCACGTGCTATCCGTCAGAGTGATCGGGCACGCGGCACCGGACACTTCATCGCAGCCCGTCGAAGGATGGATCTCGCTGTCCATCAGGCCGCCCAACGCTTGGGTCAGCGGAACGATCGGTCATTGTGGACTCATTGCCAGTTCGGAACCGCCGGAACCTACACTCGACGAGTTCTGGGAGGGCCTTTCCCAGATAGAAGTCCTCGGACCGGCGGGTCGCCATGTGACCGTCTCGGTTGAGCTTCTCGATGGCTCCGGAGCACGAATCGCCCTCGAACAGGTTGGCGTTTTGGCGCTGCCTTTTGGCCCGGAGACGTGGCGCTCGGCGTTCGCGACCTTCGAGCGACGGGAGAAGGATCCTTGGGGCTATCTCGCGGCCAGCTCTGGCCGAATTCTGGTCGATGGGGATGAACTCGGAACAATTCGGATCCCGCTTCACAGGGACGCCTCCCCCATCCGCTGGGTATGGCGCTCCACGAACAAGTCCACGCAAATCAGGCTGGTTGACGACCATGACGGTGAGGCACCACCGCAAGTCTCATTCCGATCTTTCGCAAGACCGCTAGACGAGAAACCCTTCGCAGTTGCCGACGTCGAGGCGGGCATCGAGCCGGAGACACCAGGCGGTCTTTTCGTCGCGAGCTATGGTGATCAGCATGTGCCGCTGGTCGTAGGTGTGAGGAAAGTCGATGGCGGCCTAGGCGGGCTGCTCGTCGAGCCGGACTTGAGGACTGTGCTTCGGACGCGTGAAGATGCACTCATCATCGTGAAGGCGGTAGTAGCGTGGTCCGATGCGCGGGTCGCCGGGGCGTTCGCGATCGAGCGGCGCGCGCGCGTCCTCGATCGCCTGAAGGAGTGCCTCCACTACGTCATGTGTGGCGCGAATTGGGCCGCCGCGGAAAGAGCACTGCGCGAAGGTCGTTCTCGGGAAAAGGCGGTGGAGGCGTTGATCGAGTGCTTCGAACACAAGCGGGCGTTCGCGATCGTCCTAGTTAGGGACGCAGCGAAGTTCGCCCGGTTGCCGGACCACGTCAGGCAGCGCGAATTTGCCTCGCTCGCGCATCGCTATGCCGTCGCGCCCGGCGTCGCGTCACAACCCGCTCTCGACCTATCCGACGTGCTCGACCGGGGTTTGAGACCTGACGACACTGAACTGGCGACCATGATCGACCACCTCTGGAACTGTCCAGGCCTAACGGCCGGTGCCCGCATCGTGCAATTGCTTGGCCGGTCCTACCCAGCCTCTGCGTCCAATGTTGGAGGTTCGGTATGATCGAAGCCATCGACGAGCACGCCGTCATTGGCACAGCCTATTCATCATTGGGCCTTGAAAGAGGCGATGAGGGAATTTTGAGCGCTTGCTACTTGTCGGCCGCTGTCCGGCGGCTCGCCGGCTTCCTTTGCCCGTGCTCACCGCGCACACTCGTGCGCCGGATGGTCGACAGTCACCACGGGTTGGTCGATGATGTCGCGACCTTCATAGACCTCGTCGAGGCTTCGATCGAATCGCTGGTGGCGATCGGCGATCTTCTGGAACTGGGCGACGTCGCGCTCGAAGGCGAGCAGGTGCGCGGCACCTGGCTGGTCGCGGCGCCACCCGGCTATGTCGTCCGACCCGGCGGTACGGCCTTCGTGCTAGGGCTCTCCGCGGACGAGCAGACTCCGCTGCCTACGGAGATGAGGTCGCGGGTCGAGATCCGCCGCGGCATCAGGTCCATCACCCCGCTTCCGACGGAGGACTTGGCCACAGTGCTGCACGACCTTGGTTTGCGGCACCTGTCCGAGAGCGCCTGGCTGAAACACCCAAAACCTGTCAGCGCCAAGGACCTAATCACGCTTCACGATACAAAGCTCAGCGGGTTGCAAGCATCTGGAGAAATACCGGACATGATCGTCCTCGACGGATCGCGAAGGGCTCGAAGCTACAAGGGACGATGGACATCGCCGGGGACGCTGACGGGCAACTTCGTGGTCCGTAGGCCGCAGACGTTCGGATCCGACCTGTGGGGCTATGCGCAACTCGTCGATGGTCAGCCGCGGAAGTTGATGGACCTGCCGCTACATGGTGACAGGTGGCGCGGCTGCGACGCCGCGTGGCGGATCCAGATGGCGATCGATACGGTCGCCGGCCGCCCGCAGGAATACCGGTTGCGCGAAGCCGGAGGGGACGCGATTCTGGACTTCTTCTTCCCGATTCCGATGTGGGCACGGAAGCGGCTTGCTGTAATCGGGAGCGAGATCGATCCCGCAGGATGCCTCCTTTCGTTTCTCGTTCCACAGACAGAGCTCGCGACCGAAGAGAAGTTTCTAAGTGAGATGCTGTTCCTCGCGGGGACAGCCGAATGAGGGGGTCCTGAAGATGTCGACCACAATCCAGGAGACGATTGACCGTCTCCATTCCTCGCTGAAGGAATACATCGAGGCGACCTACCACATCGGTGCGTCCACGCTGATCGACCAGCGCAGGACGCTGCTGGACCGGACCGGCGTCACGCACCAGGAGCCATTCCTCGAGACGACACCGCGCTACCAAGTGGGCGCGAGATTCAGCGAGGTCGAGGGTTTGCCGCCCGCCGCCCGCACGATCTTTGAGAAGCTGTCGAGTGTCCGCGAAGACCGTCCCCGCCTGCTGTTCGACCCTCCCTACCGACATCAGGGCGATGCGGTCCGGCACGCGCTGATCGATGGACGCAACCTTGTCATCATGACCGGCACGGGTTCGGGTAAAACCGAATCCTTCTTGCTCCCCATCCTGGGCAAGTTTGCCCGCGAGGCGGCGGAGCGACCGACGTCCTTCGCGCAGCCGGCTATGCGGGCACTGCTGCTCTATCCGATGAACGCCCTGGTCAACGACCAGTTGGGCCGTCTGCGTGCCATCTTCGGCGATACGGACCTCGTCGATCACTTCAACACCTGGGCGGGGCGCCCACCGCGTTTCGCACGCTACACCAGCCGAACGCCGTATGCCGGGGTTCGATCAGGTAAGAAGGATGGACGGAAGCTCGCCTCCTTTGAGGAGTTCTACGTCGAGATCGAGCGCCAAGCGGCTGGTCCCGTCTCCGAGGATCAGGAACGCGCGGCGCGGCTTCGCTCGCAGTTGCAGGAACGTGGGAAGTGGCCGGCGAAACCCGATCTCGACAGGTGGTTCGGGGCGAAGGGGTCACGCTGGTACGACCCCCAGCAGGACGAATTCCTTCGCGCGACGACGCTTCCGGAGGACTCTGAACTGATCACCCGCCACGAGGTCCAGGCTTCGTGCCCGGACCTGATGGTGACCAACTACTCGATGCTCGAATATATGATGATGCGGCCGATCGAGCGGACGATCTTCGACAGCACGCGCACTTGGCTGGCGGCCAACCCCGTCGAGAAGTTCACCGTCGTCCTCGACGAGGCCCATCTTTACCGCGGTGCGGCGGGCGCCGAGGTCGGGCTTCTGCTCCGAAGACTCCGTGACCGCCTCGACATCTCTGCCGAGCGCTTCCAGGTTATCTGCGCGACCGCGAGCTTCGATAGTAAGGAATATGCGACCGAGTTTGGTGCCCAACTTTCCGGCGTGCCGCCCGAGACGTTCGTGGCCGTCACGGGCGACCTAGACTTTCGGGCCAACGCGGCGGTCGGCAGCAAGGCGGACGCTGAGGTCTTGGCGGCCCTCGCCCTCCCGTTGTTCTATTCGCCGGACGAAGCGGACCGCGCGGCAGCGATCGCGCCGTTCCTCGGCCATCGCGGCGTGACGCCGTCGGCAGGCATCGAGCGCGATCTGTTCGAGGCGTTGAAGGACTTCGCGCCGCTTGGGCGGCTCGTCAACACCACCATGGGTGCCGCCCAACCGGTCGCCGAACTCGGCGCGGAGCTTTTCCCTGATTCGCTGGAGATCGCTGACGCGGCCGTCACGGCCCTTCTCGCGATCGGCAGCGTAGCGCGCGAGCAGCCCGATGCGTCGGGCCCGCTGCCATGCCGCGTGCACAATTTCTACCGCGGGCTCCCGGGTCTGTGGGTGTGCATGGACCCCGACTGCTCGGAACTCGGCGAGGAGGAGCGCACCGGCATCAGCGGCAAGATGTACAGCCAGCCGCACGACGTCTGCGGATGCGGGTCGCGGGTATTGGAGTTCTTCACCTGCCGGAGTTGTGGTTCGGGGTACGCAAGGGCGTATTCGGACGACGTCGACTCGCCGGACGCCCTCTGGTCCGAACCTGGCCGCAGGCTGCGCATGACGGGCGGCGAAACCCTGCCGCTTCTAGACCTCGACCTGCTGCTGGAACGGCCGAGACGGCCTGATGTCGCCGAGATCGCTGAATACGATCTCGACACTGGCCGACTTTCGGCCGGCCAGCGGACGCGCACCGTCTACATTAGGAAGGAGCGTCAGGCGCCAGCGGTCGGAGAGGATGGTGAGGTCGACACGAATTCGGAACGGCGCGGCCAGTTCGTGCCCTGCGGCGTGTGCGGGCAGACGGCACGGGGCCGCACAACGGTCCAGAACCACCAGACCAAGGGTGATCAGCCGTTCCAGGCGATTGTCTCCCGCCAGTTGGCCGTGCAGCCTCCCGGCAAGCAAGCCCCGAGCCGGTTCGCGCCGCTCCGCGGGCGTAAGGTCCTCGTCTTCTCGGATTCGCGTCAGGTCGCTGCGCGGCTGGCGCCCAATCTGCAGATGTATTCCGTGCGCGACGCGCTGCGCTCTTTGATCATCTGGGGATACGACCTGCTTGCGAAGCCGACGATGGTCCAGCAGATGCTTAGCCTCGAGGAACTCTATCTCGCGGTGATGCTGGCTTCGCAGGCGCTTGGCGTTCGCCTGCGGCCCGAGCGGAAGTCCGGGGAGAACTTTTCTACCGCGGAGGAGATGGTTGCGAAAGGCATTGCGGAGAACGCGACGGCAGACGAAACCCGGCTGACGATGCTGTGGATGGAGGTACGGGGGGAGACGCCGCCGGCAGCGCTGCTGGACGACATCGTGAAGACCGTCCAGGACAAGTATCTGGGCCTGGAGGCGCTCGCGCTCGCGTCGATCCGCGAGCGTGCCAACAAGACCAAAGAGCTGCACGCGCTCCCGCCGATCCCGGGGATTGCGGAAACCGACGAGGACAAGGTCGCGCTAGCGAGGGCGTGGCTGCGCTGCTGGCGCTCGGTTGGCTTCTGGCTGAGCACGATGCCGATGGCATGGTATAAGCGCCCCGCCGGCAAAGGTACGAGCGTGAATTCCCGCAAGGGCACGTTCAAGGCGATGGACACGGTCCTCAAGGACCCCGCAGCCCGTAAGTCGTTCAAGGCCTGGACGCCGATCCTGCTCAACATATTCACGACCGATATGGACGGTGGCTTTCGCCGGCTCGCGGGCCAGAACTTATCCCTCGAATTAAATGGCGAGTGGCGGCGTTGCACGGACTGCAAGTCGGTCCACCGTCCCGTGCGGACCATCCCACACTGCCTGGACTGCGGCAGCGATCAGGTCGCGGCCCTCGACCCCGTCGAGGACAGCGTCTTCTCCGCGCGCAAGGGGTACTACCGCTCGCCCGTCCTAGGGGCGCTGGCGGATCCTCCCGAGATCCCGATGGCGCTGATCGCGGCCGAGCACACCGCCCAGTTGAACGCGCCCCAGAGCGACGATGTGTTCTCGATGGCCGAGGTGAACGAACTGCTGTTCCAAGACGTGGACCTCGACTGGGGAGCCACGGCTGGGCAGTCGACGGCCATCGATGTACTGTCGAGCACCACCACGATGGAAGTGGGGATCGACATCGGCGCCCTTTCCGGCGTCGCGCTCCGCAACATGCCGCCCGGCCGGGCCAACTACCAGCAGCGCGCGGGCCGCGCGGGGCGCCGCGGCAACGCGGTAGCGACGGTCGTCGCTTTCGGCAGCGCCGACAGCCACGACGAACATTACTTTAGGGAGCCGAAGGAGATGATTTCGGGGAAGGTCATCGATCCGAGGCTGACGCTAGACAATCCCGATATCGTAAAGCGGCACATCCGGGCATACTTGTTGCAGTCGTATCATCAGGTCCGCCTCCCGAAGTTCGATCCCACGTCCAACCCCGACCTGTTCTCGGTTCTCGGTTCGGTTGAAGGCTTCAAGACGTCTGGAGCCACGCTTAACGCGGCCGACTTTAAGCAGTGGCTTCTGGACAATGAGGCCGACCTCAAATCCCGGGTGTCTGGATGGATTCCCCATGAGGTGTCGGGCGAGGTCCGGCAAGCGCTGCTCGACGGCATGGCCGAGGATTGCATCACCGCAGTCGAGGCCGCGATTGCGAGTGATTCGGTCGGCGGCGCGAAAGTCGAGATAGAGGACGATGACGACGCCAAGGAAGGTGACAACGAGGTGCAGGAGGAGGTTGGTGAGGAGGCTCCTCCCCAGAAGGCGGTAACCGGCACGCTGCTCGACCGCCTGCTCTACAAGGGTGTTCTGCCGCGCTATGCGTTCCCGACGGACGTCGCGACTTTCAGCGTCTTCGATCTGGAGCGCTCAACCCAGTACAAACCGGTAATGCGCTTCGCGCCGTCGCAGGGACTGCCGGTCGCACTGTCGCAATACGCCCCCGGCAAGCAGGTCTGGATTTCAGGCAAGTGCTACACCTCGGGTGCCATCTACTCTCCGATGTCGGAGGATCGGTTTGACGCTTGGCAGAACCGCCGGCTCTACCGAGAGTGTAGCGAGTGCGGGTTCGCCGAAACGGTGAAAATCGACGAGGGTCTGGAGCGCGATACAATCACAGATTGTCATGCGTGCGGCTCAGAGGAGACGTTCGGCCCGACGCAATATTGGCTAAGGCCACCTGGCTTCGCGCACCGGGTGGATCAAGAGGAGGTCACCTCACCGGACGATATGCCAGAAACTAGCTACGCGACGCGGGCGAAGCTAGTGATGCCGACGCCCGCCGACGACGAGAAGTGGACGTTTGTGAACGACCGCATCCGCGTTATGCCGAACCGGGAGCATCTTCTGGTGTCGAACACCGGCCCCAAGCATGAGGGATACAACTACTGCACGTTGTGCGGTCGCATCGAATCTTCCGCTGAAGGCACGGCGTCGATGTTCGCTCCGCATCCGAAGCCGTATCCGGACAAGGAGCCCACCTGCCCCGGGACGCGGACCTCCAGGCATATTGTCCTAGGGACCGATTTCATCACCGACATCGCGCTCTTCTCGCTCCGCGTCGAGGCGCCCCTGAAGCTGAAGCCGGGTTACTATCCCACGGATGTCGCCTTGCGGACGGTAAGCGAAGCGATGGCGAAGGCCGCCTGCGGCATCCTTGAGGTCGAGCCGGGCGAGATGATGGCCGAATATCGGCCGGCGCTGACGCCCGCAGGCAAGGCAGGCCTCGAGGCCGAAATCTTCCTTTACGACACGCTGCCTGGTGGTGCTGGCTTTGCCCGACAACTGGCTGGTCGCGGGCTAGAACTGTTCCAGCGCGCGCTCAAGGTTATGAAGACCTGCGAGGAGAACTGCGATTCCTCCTGCTACCGCTGCCTACGTAGCTTCAAGAACAAGTTCGAGCATGGGCAACTCGACCGGCACGTCGGTGCGGAACTCGTGGAGTTCCTCCTAACTGATAACATGCAGCCGTTCAGTCCTCAGCGTGTGGCGGCGTCCACCCGGATTCTACTACTCGATCTTAAGCGGAACACGGGCAATGGTATGACCTACGAGGGCGACGCGACGGTGACGGTATCTGGCATGGGAAATGTCGTCGTGCCCATTCTGGCGACGCGCGCCGATGGCGCAAAGATCGTGATAGCGATCGCCGGCCCCCTCACGGCCGACCATCCGGCGGATCCCGTCATCGCCGAACTGCGGGAGAAGTGGGACGGTGGCGAGGTCATTCCGGTCAATGAACTCCTGGTGAGGGGCAACCTCCCCGCCGCGACACGGACGGTTGAGGAAGAGGTGCTGCGTTGAGAGATGTGCTGACAGTGGTCACCGAGAGTATCGTGCATTGATTATCATCTCTGGCGTGACCGATGGCGACGAATACGCTGCCGCCAAGCGGCTCGAGCGACGGCTGCTGGATCTCTGGCCCGATCTTGCGCGCAGCAAGACAGACCTGGTGCGGATTTTCGTTGGGTTAAAGATGCACGGCCAGAAAATCGAGGATCTCGACCTCGTCGTCATCGGCACCTTCGCTGAGGCTCGCCAGTTCGACGTGGAATGGAAGTTTTACCCGCGCGATGGCGAACCTTTCACACCCAAGTCAGCGAAGGTCCGGAACTTCGCCCTCGTGATTGAGGTGAAGTCGCACACCGCGACCGGAGTCCGGTTCGAGAACTCCGTTGCGTCGGTGCGCTATGTTCGCAACGGCCAGCCTTCTTGGGAATGTGTGACCGAAAAGAACAGGGCGCAGATGTTCGAGTTCAAGAAGTGGCTCGATCGTTTTGGGCTGGATTACGTCCACGTGCAGAACTTAGTGCTATTCACCGGCCTGAAGGAGCGCGACCTACCGCCGCGTCCCCATGTCTGCATCGCGAGCGACACGAGCTTCGAGCGCATCTTGAACGTGCTAGGACAGGTGACGGGCCCCAGGGAGCAAGGCCGACGAGTCACGCTCTCCTTTGGCAGCGAGGAGGCGTTCGACCGATTGATTGCACCCAACTCGCCGCTGTTCACAACCCTTGAGCCGACCCCGTTGGACAGGCGCCGCATGGACCTGATCGCGAAGACCGCCCTGCCGGACGTGTGGCTCGAGGATTTAGGCGAGCGCCAGATTCTGCTCAAGGGTCGAGGCGGCGTCGGGAAGACGGTCATTCTCCTCCAGATGGCGTTCCGCGCGTTCGATCAGTCCGGCCAGCGCTCACTCGTCCTGACGTTCAACAAGGCTCTGGTCGCCGATATGCGGCGTACGATGGCGCTTCTAGGCGTCCCTCGCGGCGTAGAGGGCGGCGGCGTCGCGGTCGAAACCGTGCATGGCTTCATTGGGAGGCTCATGCTGAAACTCGGCATCATTGCCGACTATTCCGGGTTCCTCGATGACTATGACGGGCACAAGTCCTCGCTGCTGAACTACCTGCGCAGTGGCGCGGTCACGCCAGAGGACCTCGCGTCGATTATGCGGGCCGACGCGACCGATTTCGACTGGGATCTGGTGTTCGTCGACGAAGGCCAGGATTGGCCCAGTGATGAGATCGCCATCCTCAACGCAGTTTATGGCCCGAGACGGCTTGTTGTCTCCGACGGCGTAGACCAGTATGTGCGGAATTCGGTCGCCGACTGGACGTCAGATCTGGCCAAGGGCCAATCGACAATGCGCAGGCTCAGGAAGTGCCTGAGGATGAAGGCGAATGTGGCGTCGTTCGTGGCTGACGTCGCAGGGGGCTTGGGGCTGGACGATTGGGACCTCGTTCCGAACTCAGACGCCAACGGAGGACGCGTGATCATCTTCGAGGGCGACCTCGCGGCAGAACCGGGACGAGTGACAGAACTCGTCGAGGCGGCTAGCGAGCTTGGCAACTTCGCGGTCGATCTCCTGGCATGCGTTCCCCCGCAATCGGTGATCCGAACCTCGAGCGGCATGGGGTGTGCCGCCGCTGAAGCCATCGTTCTCAGCGGCGGGAAGGTCTGGGACGGGACCGCGCGTGACGTGCGCGAGCACTACCCGACGGACCGGGAGGAACTGCGATTCGTCCAATATGATTCCTGCCGAGGCTTGGAAGGTTGGACGACCATTAATTATGATCTCGATCTGCTTTGGGACTACAAGGTTCGCCAGCGTCTGTCGGAGGGCCACGCTCACGATCCCCTGATGGAAAGCCGGGAGGAGGAGGCCGAGCGCCACGCGGCGCGTTGGATCATGATCCCGCTTACACGTGCGATAGACACTTTGGTCATCAACCTCAGTTCAGTTCCTGGCCCCCTTCACTCGGTGCTTTGGCGCGCGGCTAAAAACCGGCCCGACTTTGTGGAATGGATCAAACTGGGTTCTGGCGGCGCCTAGCGCGCCAACTCGCTCAGCAGGTCTTGCTCCGGCTCCGCGAGGAGGGACCGCCGAACGCTCTCGGGTCCTCGCGAACTCATCGCCTGCAAGGTTTCGGCGCGATCAATCCGCGCATCCAGCCACCTTTTCCGCCAAGCTCGGGCGATCACTGCGGCGGAGGATGGCTGCGCGTCGGTCGACGCCATTCCCATGAGCGACGCCCTTGCGTCGGCACCTAGTTCGCACGCGTAGAACAGGCGCGGCGTGGCGTGGTGCAACACGCTATCGCTGGCGATTCCGAGCGCGTCCAGGCCCTCGCGGATCTGCCGCAACCGTGGACTCGTTCCCTCGCCGAACCTGTTGTTGACGCGTCTCGATGTGTGCAGGCTCTGCGCCATCTGGCGCAGCGCATGGGCTGTGTCGGCTCCGAGGTGGAGAGTACCGAAACCGCCGGTCTTGCTGCGCCCGATCGAGTCCCAGCGGATGTCATCATCGAGGCCATCGTGGTCGGCCGCCCGGATCGTCAACCGGTTGTACTGGCTGGAGCCGACACCGTAGAGGCTCGTAGTCGTCAGCAAGCGAAGGTCTGCCGGTTTCGATATGGCACGCCCGGCCATCTGGGATGCGATGACGCTAATCTGGCCGCCATAGCGCCTCGAATAGAGGTCGCGCACTTCCTTGGAGGCAAGCATCAGCGCGACCAACTTACCGCAGAGGAGTTCGTTGTAGGGAGCCACCGCGCCGCAGATGCTGACGTCGGCGACGCGGCTGGACAGGCCGGCCTTCCGGAACTCGGTGAGCACGATGTCAATTGCGCGCTGCCCTGTGCGCGCGGACAGCAGTTGTTCGAGCGCGGCGGCGGGATTGTCTTTCAGGTCGGCTGCCCGGAAAACCTGTTTCGCGAAGAGCAGTTGCGACAGCAACTCCGCGCGCTTGCGTACGAATAGTAGGTCCTCGGACGCCTTAAGCCAATCGGTACTCGCACCGGCAACCTTCACAGTGCCGCGCATTGGCTTCACGCGCCCACCCTCTTCGACATTGGCTTGGTAGTGGGCCTGGAGTTCAAGTTCACGGGCGTAGGCGGCGCCGGCGGCCTTCTGCTCAAGTCTGAGGACCGTGCTATCGACGGGCCTCTCGATCTCGCTCGGCTCCGCCAGGTCATCCCAGCGGACGGCCGCAATCGACATCTCGAGCCTGTCGGCGATGGCGCTCGCAAAGAGCGCGGGGTCCCAACGGCCTTCGCGCAGATGGGTCTCTGCCGACTCCCGTAACCATCCGATCCAGTTGTCGCGAACGGATACGCGCATCACTGGACTGGCGAGCATGGCGATGCCCATAACGGGACGGTTGGGTCGAGCGGCGTTCCGGATCAGCACCAGCAGTTGTCGGCCCGGGATCGGCCGGTACTCATGGGCCCAAGTGTGTCGGAAGTAGCGCCAGACATCGTTCAGCGCCAGACCGGTATCGGGGCAGCGCGTCTTCGCTTGGCAGATTTCGACAACCGGATCGATCAGGCCGGCGAGAGCGGACTCCCGTTCTCGCTCCGGAAGCGCAGCGACCGCAGACAGTTCACGGGCCAGCGCGTCGCCGTCGTCGATCAGATCTAGGATAGAGGTCTTTATCCCCGGCGCGCGCAGCGTGCGACGCTCCATCCTGGCGATAAATGACCTTACCGACGTCTCGGCAAGTTGCCGGCGACGAGCCGCCTGCAGAGCGGAGCGAATCCGCGACTTCACGTCGTCAACGGATTGCTCAGTGCTGGCTGTAATTCCGGGCGGGTTGAAGTGCAGTCCCTCGGCCTCGTAGGAAACTTGCCAGCCCTGCTCGAGGAGATCCGCAACTAGCAGACAGACCGCCCTCAGTTTCGTGCTGTCGCCATCATCGATGTAGCTCCGCGCGAGACCGCGCAGGCTTTCGGCAAATCCCGGCGGAGTGGGACCCGCGAAATTCAGCAATCCGTGCAGTCGGTCCCGTTCATCGGGCGCCAAGAAAGGAGCGAACCTCCGCAGGTCGGAAGGATCGCCGTCAGTCTTCGCCATGATCCCCCCTTTCGTTCACCTGTCAAAGTGCTGCATTGCCAACTTCGATCCGGCGACGCCAGCAACCATTGCGACTATTAAGCCTGTCCGCCGGTCGGCCCGTCGCAGATGCGAGTAAGTTCCCGCGTCCAACCTCTGAGGAGGCGGTCGTATTCGCCGGCGACGCTTGGATTGCCGGCGATTATCCTCCTTTCGATGCGCGCCAGCAGCGTGGTCAGCGCGACGGTCGGATCGGACATCACGAGGGCAGCCCGCAACGATGTGGCACGATGTGCCGGCGCCCGGCATGCAACTTGAGGCGCCGATACGCCGACGTCGGGATGAAGATCAAGGCCAACGATGGCCGGCGCGACGCGGCCGTCATATTTGGTCCGCTGCCTCTCTGCCTTTGCCTCACGCACCTTGGCCCTCAACTGCTCGATCGCTTTGGAGAGCCCAATCGCCTGCAGCCGGTCCCACATCTCAGGCGCCACGGTAACCTGCTGCTTCGACGTCGTTACGCCGAACGCCTCGTCCAATGATGCGGAGAACTCTACCTCGATACGAATGTATCGATCGTTGTTGATGAACGTTGTCCAGGGAGTCCGCGTCTGCACGTCGACGACGCGACCGTTCCGGCTGAAGACGATCCCGTGGTACTGCTTGAGTATTGGAAAACGTGCGTTCGCATTGATGCCTATCGCATCCCGCGACTTATCGGTCGCACCGAAGGTCGGTGGTAGCCAAGCGTAGCGCAGGACAACCTCGCCTGCCGAGCCGTCAGCAAGCGCCAAGGTCATTCGGACAGGCTCGATCGCGTTTGCTCGGTCCTCGTCGAGCGAATGGAACTTGGCCTCAAGGTTTAGGAAAAGGGGATCGATCGGTTGCACCCCTTCGCCATCGATATGGATCGCCGTCTCGCCGAGCAGCTTGTGGTAGGCAACGCCAAAATGGCGGACCAAGTTGCGCCGGAGCCCGCTGGCGGTCGTCCAATCGAGACGGTCGAGCTTATCGATGACAACGACCGTGCCGGAATGCCAGCCTGTCGGATGGTCCCGCGCGATCGCCTCGCGAACAAAGCGCGGAAGTCTAGCGGGTTGGGCAATATGGACGGCGCGTTCGGCTCGGCCACTTCCATAGGTCCCGGAGTCAAGGCAGTCGAGGTCGAAGCTGACAGCGTGGACCGCCCGGCGTTTGACTTTTGAGTAGATCGTGAAGCGTCGCCCCATGCTCACGGTCGCACAGGGCAGCCCGTAGCCAAACCTACCAAGACCGGCACGATCGTTCTCGCGGTGGGTGCCACCCCACATCATGGCGACCCGGAGCATATCGGGACTCATCCCATGTCCATCGTCGATCACAGCTACCTGACTAGGCTTTCTGGTGTTCTGTCCTTCTGGGTATCGTAACACGAGGTCGATCCGCTGGGCATAGGCTTGGATCGAGTTGTCGACCAATTCAGCGATCGCCTCGACGTTACTCTTATAGCCGATGTGCCTGATTCCTCGCACAAAGGCATCCGGCATGATCAGCCCTAGTTCTGCTCTGGACGCGGCGTCGCGGCTATACTCTCTCTGACGAACGAGAACCTCATGCAGCGCTGCCTTCATGCGTACGCTCCCCATTTTTTGATGTTGCAGTGACAAGTGTACGGAGCATCCGTAGGCTAGTTTACCTTAGCCCCTACGCCATTCTGTTGCAATTCTAGCAGCATAAATAACATCTCATCACCGAACGTTTCTTATCGTAAAGTTACGATTCCATTATCTATTTATCGGCGTCGACGCGAGATGCTTACGCTGCTGAAATCCATGTGTGGAAAATGCAGTGATGCTCGATCAAAATCGGTGGGGTACCAAGCTGATGATTGCGCCATGGGCTCGTCGGATTGCTCAGTTGGGGAAGAGCGCGCTGGAACGTTCACGTCAGACGAGTGTGTAAGAGCTAATTGCTGCTTTGAGGAGCATGCTGGCGGCAATAGGTCCTGCGCCGAATGTCGGCTTTCAGGTGACGTGCGTGAAACATCCGAACGGCGTAGATGAGGCGCTGAGCCGCCGGTCGCCGGAGTTGCAATCAGCCCAAAAAAAAAAGGCGGCCGGAAAGGCCGCCAAGTTTTTGTGATGAAGGAGCCCCTTCATCGGGTCGCGGGTGGCACATACTTCAGCGCGAGGAAGACACCATAGAAATTGCCGCACCGGTTCGGCGATTCTTTCCCACTGATGCCGCAGCGCAACACATCGTTTCGTGTGCAACTTATGCGGCGAAATGCAGACGCTCCAAATAGGATGCGGCCAATGCTCGGGTCAGGCGTATAGCGAGAATGTCCAAGGCGATCGAAGCACTTCAGAAAAGAATGCAAGCCGCTGTCGACGCGCTCGACTTCGAAGAGGCACGCCGCTGCCGAGACCAGATCAATCTTTTACGCGGCGGCGCGGCGCCCGAGGCGGTAGAGCGAGCGGACCTGTCCGGCATCGAGCGGCAGCAGCCCGGCGCAATGGGGCTCGGCACGAGCCAGCAACGCATGACGCCGCCTCAGGGATGGAAACCGCCACCGAAACCCGACCCTATGACCAAACGGCGATCTTCGCGTAGTGCGGGCAAGCGTGGACAATAAAGTACAAGAAGCTGTTCTCGCGCTTCTGGCCGCGCGGACGGCCGATGGATCAGTATGTCCGAGTGAGGTCGCTCGCGCGATAACCCGCGGGCCTAAATGGCGCAGCGCCATGCCCGCCGTCCATGCGGCAATCGACGGCATGCTCGCGAGCAATCTGGTGCAGCTTAGCTGGAAAGGTAAGCCCCTCGCCCGACGCAAGGGACCGTATCGTACCGGGACGGCGATCAAAAACTAAGTTCGCCGACTTAACCTGTGTTTATTGCCACGAACCAGCAGAGCCTTATTGTCGCCGGTCTAATGCTTCCGTGCGACCCCGGAGGCAAAAGGGGCATCTTTCGGCGGGAGACCCTCTGCGCCGAAAGAAGAGAGGGCTCTGCCACGGCAGGGCCCTTTGCTTTTGGAACCTCAGCCAGCGTCGCGCGCGGTCGCCTCCAACAGCGCAATGCGCTCGCGGCACACCAGTTCAACCATGTCTGCCAAGTCAGCAATGCGCTCGCCCAGCCAAGCCAACTCTGCCTCAGAAATGCTGTAGTGCTTCGAGTAGCGCGCCTTGATGTAAGCCTCCTTGAGCTTCTCGAAACGCGAGCGATCGATCTTTTCGAGGCGCGGCCATGCTTTAGCCAAGCGCGGATCGATGCGTTCAGCCTGCGTCCGCAGGAAGGCGAGATTATGCACATGCGGTGTGTAGAAGCTGCAGACGAGTAGCGCACAGTGGTAGTAACGCTCTGTCGCCTGATGAAGATTAAACGCCGCCTCGCGTAGCCCATCTTCAGAGATGAGGAATTCAGCGGCGCGTTTAAACTTGCCAGCGCTCGGAAACCACTCTTCAAAATATTCCCGCGCCATCTCGAGCGCCGCATGCGGCGTCTTCGGCTGCGGCTCGGCAAGCTCGCTGTCCTCGGCTTCGTAAAGCGCGATCCCGTCGCGCGCGACGTCCATGAAAAAATAGCGCCCCTGCGACAGCCCGCTATTCACCTCGTCGAGACTGTGCACGATGAAGTTCACCGGCGTCCGCAGCGTCTTCGTTACCGACAGTTCGCGAATGAGCCGGTCGTCGAGCTTCGACCAATAGTCGGCGCGATCGGTCAGCCGCTTGTCGTTGACGATGATCAGCAGGTCATAGTCGGACTGATAGCCCTTGGCGGTGTGCGGCTCGTCGACCCAGCCTCCCCTCGCATAGCTGCCGTAGAGAATGATTTTCGAGATGCGGCCCTTCTTCTTCCAGCCCTGCGTCGCGAGCGCCAGCGCATCCTCGAATTCTTCGAAGATAATCTCGACGACGCGCTCGAGTTCGCGCTGCTTGTGCGGGGGAAGATGGTCGATACCGCTTTTCATCGTCGTCACCCTATCAAGGCGGCGCCTCCTGCGCACCAGCTATTGCAGCCAGTGCGAGGATAAACCGCGTGTTTCTCGAACGCCGTCAGTCGGCGGGGTTCCAGAGCAGCACATAAGCATCGGGATTGTCCTGCCCTGCCGCGCGCGCGAGATTGGCATAAAGGCGCCGCTGTCCGAACTCGGGGGCTTCGAGCGCGAGCGACACATAGCGCCGCTCGGACACAGCCGCGAGGCGCACCCATCCCGCGCCGATCTCGACGTCGTCGGTGTAGACGCGGTAGTCGGGCTGCACCTCGCTCCCCTTGCCGCGGTTGATGCGAATTTCGATCGGCACCCGGATCGAGAGGGTGCGAAGTTCGCCGACAAAGCCCTTCTCGATCGTGCCGCTGACGAAGCCGATGGCTCCCATGATGTGTCTCCTGATCTTGCCCGCGAGCCCGTCCCGCGGCGCAGGAAGGCAGCCGGGGCGCCGCAAGGCGCCGGCGCACCCAGAGGGCCGCAACGGCAGTGGAGGACGGGCGAAGCCCGTTGCGCCGGGGCCGCGCCCCGGCAGACGCCTCAAGCGCGGGTCGGGATCGCGGCTGGCCGCGGGGACGCGGCGACGCCCGGTGCCCCTGGCCGTAAGAAGGTGCCGATCACGCGATCGACCCTGGAAATGTTCGAATTCAAACCGACTGCGGCGAAGACGCGCAAGCGTCCGCGAGACAGAATTACGATCTCGAACCGGACCAATGGTGCGCGCCGTCGTCGCGCCAGCTCAGCGAAATTCCAATCAGCACGAGCATCGCCGCGATCGCTGCCGCCACCGCGACGGCAGCCGCCTCCTGTCCGCCGGCTGCAAAGATTGCTGCCAGCGCCCAGAGGAAGACGAGTGCGAAGGGCGGATTGCCCTTGCCCCGCGCAAGGGCCGCGGCCGCGATCAAACCGCCGACGACGATAATCGCGGCGGAGATGAGCGGCGCGACGTCGGGCGCAGCGTCGACGCCATAATAGCGCAACGTGGCCGCGACATTGACGATCGAGGCTGCGGTCAACCAGGAAGCGAGCGCCGACAGCGGCAGGATGGCGCCCCAGCGCTCGGCCGACGAAAAGGGCGCCGTCCAGGCAGCGATACGGCGATAGGCGATGAGGATCGTGACAAGCGAGCCGAAAATGATGAGGGTCGATACCGCGTCGATGTCGCCGAGCTGCACCCAAGTGGCCCAGAGCGCGTTGCCGAGAAAAGCACCGGCTGCCGGCCAGCGCAGCGCGGCGAACAAGGTGCTATCGCGCCCGGCCGACGTAAACTGGAGAAGCGAGAAGACCAGCGATCCCAGATAAAGCGCGCCCCAGATCGAGAAGGCCCAGCCCGCGGGCGTTATCAGCGTCTGCACGGCGTCGGAGCGGTCGCCGACCGGCGTGCCGATCCCCATCGCGGGCAAGAGGGCAGCTCCGATCTGCGCCAGCGCACAGAGAAGGACGACGATACGCGCCGGATCGGCGGCGGGTGCGGGGGTTGCGATGGTCTGAGTCATGCAAGCTTCAACCGGCGCCGCAGCACTTTGTTCCGCGGCTCGAGACCGTCCAAAAATGAGAGGCATCCGGACCGCCTGCGGACATCCGGCTTTACGATCCTTCCGCCAGGCAGCTCCGGCCAGTCGCGGCGTATCTATGCCTCCATTGCCGAGCCGCTGTCCGGGCGTTCGCCACCCGGCGGGGTGGCACCTTCCGGGGCGACGCCGTCGACCTCGACAAGATCGTCGCCGACGAGCGTGCCCGTGATGCGCACGCGCTTCTCGACATGGTCGACGGGGGTGCGGCGAAGGTCGAGCCGCCAGCGGCCGCCGAGGTCGCGGCGAAGCGCAAAACCGCCTGCTACGCGCAGCAGCGTACCCGACTCGTCGATGCGTGATCCGATTCCAGCCATGGCTACGCCTTAGCCGAGCCGCGCCATACTCGCCAGCCACGAGCAAGGTTTGAGACGCCCACCCTGCGAACCGCTCCCTTCGACCATCGACCTTCGGCCCGCACCTTCGATCCTCGAACCACGAACCGCGCGAGCCTCGCGCGATCCCGCCGCGCCCAAGATGCTGGTCATGCGGGAAGCTCGAGAGTGCAGCAGACACCCTCGGGCCGGAATTCGATCGCGGCACTTCCGCCCTGCCCGCGGAGCGCCCGTTCGAGCATCCGCGTGCCGAAACCCGTGCGCGCGGGAGGCGAAACGGGGGGACCGCCCTGCTCGCTCCAGCGCAAGCGGAGCCGATCCCGGCCGCTCTCTTTCACCATGTCCCACTCGACCGCGACCGTGCCGGCATCGCCCGACAGCGCTCCATATTTTACCGCATTGGTCCCGAGTTCGTGCAGCGCCATTGCCGCGAGCAGCGCGCGCGACGCCGGCACCTCGGCGTCCGGCCCGGCGAGGCTGATGCGGCCCGGCTTCATCTTGTCGAAGGCGTGGAGCGCGCGCTCGATCATTTCGCCGGCCGATACGGTGCCCCAGTGGCGCTCGGTCAGGAGGTCGTGCGCATCGGAGAGGGCGCGGACGCGCGCCTCGAACGACTGGCGCTCGGTGGCCGACGTCTCGCGAAACGTCTGCGCGGCGATCGCCTGGACCATCGCGAGCGTGTTCTTCACCCGGTGGCGCATTTCGGCAAGGGTGAGCTGGAGCTCCTCTTCGGCCTTCACGCGCGCCGCGATCTCGACCCGCGCCGCCTCGTGAAGATGGGCGTTATCCATCGCGACCGCCGCCTGCGCCGCAACGGCCGCGACAAGCTCCTCGACCTCGGCGCTGAACATGGCGGGCTCGTCATGGCCAAAGAAAAGACCGCCGAGCACCGCGCCCGAGCGCGACACGACGGGGACGGCGAGATAGCTCACCACGGGCAGATGCCCGTCGGGCATGCCATGGTGCGGCCCGTTCAGGCCGTAGCGCGGATCCTTGCGGATATCGTCGGATCGGACGGTCCCGACCCCGCGGAACGTCGGGTCGAAGACGGCGGTATTGCGCGGCATGCCAAAGCGCTCGAACGCCTCGCGCGGGGCGCCGGATAACGAAAAGAGCAGATAGCTTTCGCCCTCGTCGCCGAGCACATTGTAAAAGAAGGCGCCGAAGCGCGCACCGCTGAGTTCTGTCGCGATATCGGTCACCGCCTGGACGATCCGTTCGAGGTCGAGATCCTGCGAGACGAGGAGGGCGGCGCGATTGAGCTGGGTCAGCCGCTCGGCCTGGCGGGCGAGCTGCGCCTCGACCGCCTTGCGTTCCGAGATGTCGCGCGCGATTTTCGAGGCGCCGATGATCGTGCCGTCGGCGCGGCGCACCGGCGACACGGTGATCGAGAGGTCGACGAGGCTGCCGTCCTTGCGCCGCCGCGCCGTCTCGAAAGGCGGAACGCGTTCGCCGGCGCGAATGCGCTCGATGATCGCGGTTTCCTCGCTGCGGCGTTCCTCGGGGATGAGGGTGAGGATCGAGCGGCCGACGATCTCGTCGGCACGGTAGCCGAACAGGCGTTCGGCCGCGGGATTCCAGCTGGTGATGGTTCCATCGAGCGTTTTACTGATGATCGCATCGTCCGAGCCCTCGACGAGCGCCGCGAGGTGCGCGGCACTTTCGCGAGCGGCACTTTCGCGAACGGCTAAGCCCCCTTGCGCCGCTTCGTCCTCGATCAGCGTCTCACGCATATGTCATGGTCCCTGCCCCTCCGATGGCCCCTGCGTTCCCGAAACGGGAATTCGTTATGGCAAAGAAACCCTTGAGTGGTTGATGCGTTCCGCCGAGACTGCCATGCGCCCAGCCGTGACGCCGAGCCACCTCTCAACTTCGATCCACTTCTCATGGCGAAAGACATCAGCGTGCCCAACCCGTCCCCCGCCCCGCCCTGCACGGCGATCGTCGCCGAAGACGAGTGGCTCGTCCGCATCGACATCGTCGAGGCGCTCGAGGCCGCCGGGTTCGCGGTTCGCGAGGTCGAAACCGCCGAGGACGCACTGCTCCTGATCGGCGAGGAGCGACCGCATATCCTTGTGACCGATATCCGGCTTGCCGGCGCTCTCGACGGATGGAGCCTCGCGGAAGCCTATCGCGCCGCTCATCCGGGCGGCGGCGTCGTCTATGCCTCGGCCAATGTGCCGCTTGCCGACCGCCAGGTCGAGGGCAGCTTCTTCTTCTCGAAGCCCGTGCTGATGAGCGCGCTCGTCGATGCATGCCGCGGCCTCTGCGCCGGGCAAGACGGCCGGCCCGCCTGAGGCGGGCAAGCGGCCGTCATCCACCTGTCACGCGTCCATCGCGCGCCCGTCACCTCCGCAGCGCGGGTCAGGCGGCGGCCGCCCCTGACTGAGCAGAGGGCCCCGCGGTGCCTTGGGATGGGGGGAGGCCGTGCAGCTTCCAGAGATTGGCTTCGGTCTTGCTCATGCGAACGAGAAGCTGCTCGCCGTCCCATAGTTCGACCTCGGCACTGCCGCGATCGTTGAGCGCGAACTGAAACGCCTGATAGGCGTCGGGCGCGCGAAATTCGACGCGGCGCGGCTCGCGCGCATCCTCGCCATGAAAAAGAAGATGAAAAAGGCGCATGACATGCTCCATTCCTGTTCCGGAGCAAGCGCGACCCTGCTCTCAGCACCGATCGGAAGGCCTCATGCAAAGGGCGGACTGCAAAATCAGGCAGCCGCAAGAGACGCCGACGAGGGTGGGACTCAGCCACTTCTGCATAGCAGATTTGGCACCCCAAGGCGCGAAAATCGTGATGATCGAGATCAATCCTGCACGCGGTGCGGCGGGCTGGGCCCCATCCGCCCGTCGCGTCGCCAGATCCATCGAGGCAGGTTTTGCCCAACAACCATGTGGGCCGAACGCGCCCGGCCGAGCAGCTTTCGTGCATCCGTCGAAGCGATAGCCTGCCCCGTGCCCTTCAGTGCTGGTCCACCATTACATGCCCTTCGACACGGCGCAGCCAGTTGTGAAGCCGCGTCGCAGCCGCCGCGCCATGGCCCGTCGCGGTGCTGATCTGGTCGAGCCCGGCGAGAACATCGCCGGCGCCGTAGACGCCGGGCATCAAGGGCTCGGCAAAGGCATCGGCGGGCAGGCAGCGATTGGCGTCGCCTTGGAGACCGAGCCCCGCCAGCAATTCGCTGCGCGGTTCGGATCCGAGCGCCGGATAGAGGGTATCGAAAAAAAGTGGCTCATCCGCACCCTCCAGCTGCACCGCGATACGTCTGCCCCGGTGCGCGAGGCGAAGCAGCTGCCGCTCCTCGATCCGCACGTCGCTTGCCAGAAGTTCGGCACGCTGCGCCGGCGTGAGCTCGACCTGCCACTTGGGGATGAGGGTCACATCGTCGGTATATTGCCTCAGGAACATCGCCTCGGCGGCGCCATGAAGGTCCGACCCGAGTACGGCGATCTTGCGCCCGCGATGCTCAAATCCGTCGCAGATCGGGCAGTAGCGCAGCGCCCCGCTGCGGACGGCGGCGTCATGGTCGCCGCTGGCAAGCACCGCCTCGTTGGTGATGACGCCGGTCGCGAGAATGAGCCCGCGCGACGACAGGCGTCTGCCGTCCTCGAGCTGCGCCGCGAAGGGGGCACCGCCGGCGCCTGCGGACAGACAGTCGACACGCGCCAATTCGATTTCGGCACCGTATCGCCCGGCCTGATCGGTGAGCCGCGCGACGAGATCGGCTCCCGATATTCCGTCGGGAAAGCCGGGCACGTTCCAGGCCATCGGCGCGCCAAGCGCGCGCGAGCGTCCGTCGTGGAGCACGAGGGTGCGGCGGCGATAGCGCGCAAGATATAGAGCGGCGGTGAGCCCTGCGGGTCCCGCGCCGATGACGAGCGCATCATAAGCGGGCTCGCCCGAAGGGTCGCGGCCAGCGGGCATGCCCGCTCCCGTTCCGGCTCCACCCTTCATCCCTGCTGCGGCCTGATGTCGAAGGCGGCTATGCGATCGTCCTCGCTGAGCGCCGCCGCCAGCGCATCGGCACATTCCTCGCCATAGCCTGCGGCGATCGCGGTAAAGCCGGGTGCGCCGCCGGCGCGGCGCTGTTCGACGGTGATCGCCTTGAAGCCATGTTCGCCGAGCAAGGCGATGACCTCGGCCGAGGCGATGATCGTTCCCGCCCGATAATCGAGCATGACATGCGCGATGCGTCGCTGCGGCGCGTGGCGCTCGGTCCAGGTGACGGCAGCGAGCACGAGGAAGGTCGCGACGCCGCCGAAGATGGCGAGTTCGTAGAAGCCCACACCGAACAGGATGCCGAGCGTAGCGGTCATCCAGAGCGACGCGGCGGTGGTGAGTCCGCGGACGTTGAGCCCCTCGCGAAAGATCACGCCGCCGCACAGGAAGCCGATGCCGGTGAGCACGCCATGCGCCATGCGCACGGGATCGATGCGCACGACCTCGGTCGGCGTGTCGGTCAGCCATTCCATCTGGTGGACGGCTGACAGCATGAGGAGGCAGCAGGAAAGCGCGACGAGGATATGGGTGCGCAGACCCGCCGGGCTCGCGCGATATTCGCGCTCGCCGCCGATAATCGCGCCGGCGATGACCGCGCCCGCGATCGGCAGCAGGAGATCGGGGTCGAGGAGATCGAGCTCAGACACCGCGCATCAGCCCCGGGACGAGCGGCAGCAGCTCGCGCGCAAGATAGCCGAGCGGCCCCATGGTTTCGCCGAGCCGCCGCCCCGCTTCGCCGTGCAGCCAGATGCCCCAGGCGGACGCCTGCAGGGGCGAGAGGCCTTGCGCGCCGAGCCCGGCGACGAGGCCCGCCAGCACGTCGCCCGAGCCGCTGACGGCAAGGCCGAGCCCGCCGCCCGCATAAGCCAGGCAGCTCCCCTCGGCGATGAGATGGCTCGTCGCGCCCTTGACCATCACCGCCGCGCCGAACCGGTCGGCGGCCTTGCCGAGCGACGCGAGCGGGTCGCTCGCGACCTCCTCCTTCGCCACATCGAGCATCGCGGCAAGTTCGCCTTCGTGCGGCGTGAGGATTGTGTGCGCGGCGCGCGCCCGGATCGCATCCGAATGCGCGGCCGCGGCGCGCAGCGCGACGGCGTCGAGGAGGAGGAAGATGTCCTCGGGCAGCGCCGGCAGCAGGGCTTCGAGCAAGGTCCGGACGATGTCGGCGTCGATCATCGCGGGGCCGAACACGATGGCATCGTGCAGCGCCACCTCGGCGAGCAGCAGTTCGGCCGCCTCGGGCGCAATCTCGCCCGCTTCGGTTTCGGGGAGCGCGACGACGGCGCAGGCCGGAAAGGCGATGCCGATCGGGATCGCGGCCGAGGCGATCGTCGCGATCGTCACCTTGCCCGCCCCGGCGCGGAACGCCGCCTCGGCGGTAAGCAGCATGCCGCCTGGCACCCGGCGGCAACCGCCGATCACGAGCACGCGGCCGCGGCCGTTCTTGTCGACATTGTCATGATGATCGGGAAGCGGATGCGCCTTCAGCCAGGCGGTGTCGAGCGGGGTTGCCTCAGCCACGCGCGGCCACCATCGCATCGGGTTCGCGGGTGACCGGGACTTCGCCCTCCATTGGCGCAGTCACATTGTAGCGCGACAGGACGAGGTTGCCGTCGCGGCCCATGTCAGCGTCGAAACGATATTCGGTGATCGCGCAATTGGCGACGTCGCCCTCGCTGTCGATTGCCAATATCTCGGCCTCCCCCAGATTTTCGATGATGGTGCGCAGGCAAAGGACGACGACCTGGTGCGCGACGATCATCACGCGCCGCCCGCCATAGTGGAGCGAGACCGTATCGAGCAGCGAGCCGAGGCGAAGGATCACGTCGCACCAGCTTTCTCCGCCCGGCGGGCGGTGATAGAATTTGCCGAGTGCCAGCCGGAATTCGGCCTGATCGGGATGCGCCGCCTCGATGCCGCGGCGCGTGAGGCCGTCGAGGATGCCGAACTCCTTCTCGCGGAGCCGCTCGTCGATGCAGATTTTCTCGTCGGCCGCGCAGCCTCCCGCGCTGCGGAAGATTTCCGCGGTCTGCACGGCCCTCACATAGGGCGAGGCGAGCATGATCTCGGGGCGGCCGTCTTCCTCGCCCGCCGCGAACCAGGCGCCGAGCGCCTGTGCCTGTTGCTCGCCCAGCGCGGAGAGGGGCACGTCGACATCGCGGTGGTCGAGCGCGATGCGCAGGTCACCCGCTGCGTCGGCGGCATCGCGCGCGACATTGCCCGCGCTCTGGCCGTGGCGAACCACCCAGAGCACCGAAGGCCAGCGCGGGGTCATCGAATGGCTTTCCTCGTCATCGAGACGCTAACGCCTCCAAAGCCGAACTCGTTGCCTTGGCGGTGCGGGGCGCCCGGCAAGCGGCCCGGAGCCGCCGCCGCGGCTCCGCCATGCCGGCGAGCGCTGCCTGCCATGCCGGTGCAGCTGCCCGCTCGAGCGAGGACCGGGGAGAAGCCGGCAGGAACCTAGTCCGGCGTCGGGCGATTGTGAGGCTTTGCCGGCTGCGCGCCGGCGACAGCGAACAGAGGAGACAATCATGAAGAAACTCGTCGCCTTCGATCTCGATGGAACCCTGGCGGAAAGCAAGCAGCCACTCGCCCCCGAGATGGGCGCGGCGATCGCGACGCTCCTGGGCGTTGCCGAGGTCGCGGTGATTTCGGGCGGCGACTGGCCGCAGTTCGACAAGCAGGTCGCGAGCCGGCTTCCGGCAGACGCCGATCGGGGCCGGCTCTGGCTGATGCCGACGACGGGCACGAAGCTTTTCGTCCACCGCGGCAGCGGCTGGACGCCGCTTTATGCCGAGCTGTTCAGCGACGAGGAAAAGGCGCGCATCCTCGCCGCCTTCGACGCGTCGCTCGAGGCGACGGGGTTCGTTCCCGAGGAAGTCTGGGGCGATCGCATCGAGGACCGCGGCAGCCAGATCACTTTCTCGGCGCTCGGCCAGCAGGCGCCGATCGCCGCCAAGGAGGTCTGGGATCCCGACTTCGCGAAGCGGCGGATCATCCAGGCGGATCTCGGCGAGCGGCTCCCGGGCCTGTCGATCAACATGGGCGGCGCGACCTCGATCGACGTCACGCGCGAGGGCGTCGACAAGGGCTATGGCCTCAAGAAGCTGAGCGCCGAGAGCGGAATCGCGCTCGGCGACATGATCTTCATCGGCGACGCGATCTTTCCGGGCGGCAACGACTATCCGGCGAAGTTGCTAGGACTCGACACGGTGCGCGTGCGCGACCCCAGGGAAACGATCGCGGTGATCGAGGCGATCGTCGCCTGCCTCGGTTGAAGGTGCGTCAGGCGACCGCGAGCCGCGCCGCGCGCCGGCCCTTTTTTGGCCGCACCGGCGCCGCGCCGCTGCCCTCCCGCACGCATGATGAGTCCGGCGAAGCGCCGAACGCACCTGCCCGCCTCGCCCCGCCGCACCGCGACCGCGCCGTCGCGAAAGGCGGCCGGAACACGCACGGCGCCCCGGGCCGTTGCGGCACGCCAAAAGCGTATAACTTCGATCAACCCAGCTCCTCTTTCACGCAACAAGCCGGACAGGCGCGGGGTTTCCGTATTGGCCCGCCTCGGGCCGCATGGAAAGGATGCGTCATGGCACAGAATGACAAGAAAGACGGCAAGCAGCAGGGCAGCTCGTCCGGCAAGGGCAGCCAGCAGCAGCAGGGCGGCGGCAAGAGCCAGTCGGGAGCCGACAAGCAGTCGGGCAGCAAGGACCAGGGCAAACAGCGCAGCTGACCTCCGCCCCCGCTTTCCGGGTGAAAGACCGGGCCGCGCGCACTGCGGCCCGGTCTTGCATGCGGAAAAGCCGCGAGGCCGAGGCGCAGAAGATGATTTGAGGAGAGACGAGATGAAGACATGGATTGGAGCCGCGGCGATCGCCGCGATCGTCGCGGGATGCGGCGGACCCGATACGCGCGACGAGGAGCAAGCCGCCGCGTCTGCTGACACTGCCGTCGTGGCACCCAAGCCAGGTCCGGCGGCCGCAACGCCGGCGCAAGCAGTCAGCACGGCCGATTATGTCGCGCAGGCGGGCGCCGGCGACCTCTGGGAGATCGAATCGTCGAAAGCCCTGCTCGCCAAATCGAAAGATGCAAAGGTCAGGGCCTTCGCCGAGATGATGATCGACAATCACGGAAAATCGACCGCGAAAGTGAAGGCGGCCGCCGCGAGCGCCGGGGTCCAGGCGCCGGCACCTACACTTGCTCCCGACCAGGAGAAGATGCTGGCGGACATCAAGGCCGCCGATGCCGCGGGTATCGACAAAATCTATCTCGACTACCAGAAGACCGCGCATGGTGCGGCACTGGCGCTGCACCAAGGCTATGCTGCCTCGGGCGAGGCGGTCCCACTCAAGCAGGCGGCAGCAGAGATTGTGCCGGTGGTGGAAGCGCACCGAGCCGAACTCGGCAAGCTGGCCCCCTGACAGATACTCGGAACCGGCCTTTCAAAGCCGCCGCGCGATTAGCGCGGCGGCTTTCGCTTGCCGCATTTCGTCCTCCTCCCGGCAACCGCTTCATGACATCTTAATCCATTCCCGCCGCACCTTCTCAGTTCAGGAGCACTCATGACAGACCGGATCGCGCCCCGCAGCGGCGTCGCCTTCACGCTTCCCAAGGACAAGATTCTCTGCGTGACCGACCCCGATGGCGGCCAAGTCGGCGACCTTCTTGCGTTTCGTGCGGCGGATCCCCGCGAAGCGATCTCGAACGGGCGAACGTTCGACTATGAAGAGACGATCCGGCTGACGACCGGCAACCGCTTGTGGTCGAACCGGTCAAACGCATTGCTCGAGATTGTCGAGGACAGCTGCGGGGTGCATGATTTTCTGCTGACGCCGTGCAGCGAGGCGACCTTTCGCCATTTCTACACCGATAAGCCCGTTCATCGCGGCTGCTTCGGCAATCTGGCCGAAGCGCTCGAGCCATATGGGATTGCTGCCGACGCCATTCCCGTCGCGTTCAACCTGTTCATGAATGTGCCGGTCGGCAGCGACGGCAAGATCCGCGTCCTTCCGCCGACGACGAAGGCCGGTGACTTCATCCGGCTTCGCGCGCTCGACGACCTGATCGTCGGGCTCACCGCCTGCTCGGCCTACGACAGCTGCGGCGGCAGCTTCAAGCCGATCGACTACCGGATCGAGTGAACCGGCGGGTACAGCGCTGCCACAGCGATTGCGCCGCGCCGCCCGGCCGCCGCGAGGGCTAACGGCTCCCGCCAACTGGCGCGTCCGCCCCCTTGCCGGGCGGGGGCGTATCGGGTTCGGCGGCGCGCCCGCCGCCGCCTTGCGGGTCGCTGTCATAATCCTCGGCATTTCCTTTGCCGCCGGCACCCGCCCCGCTTCCGCTGACAGGACCGCTGCCGGTGCTGCGCCGATGGCCGCGGTTGGCGGCGCCCGATACGTCGCCGGCCTCGCGCTCCCCGGCGGGATAGCGGTCGGGCGTGGTCGTTCCGACATTCTCCCGGCGTTCCACGGGCTCTTGCGGCAGCGACCCGTCGCCGGCGGAGCCCCCATCCCTGCTGTCATTGCGATTGTTCATGATCGTCTCCTCTTCACCAAATGATGCCGGATCGGCCAGATCAGCCTTGCGTCCCCGACCCCGGCTCGGCCAGCTTCCGGTGCATCTCGGCTGTCGCCGCTTCGCTGAGAACGCCCGATGCGAGGACCTGCGCCTTGTTCTTGAGCCCGTGAACGACCGCATGCTGTCCTGCGAGAAGCGCGTCCCATCCGGTTTTCGCCACATCGGCGGGATCGTCCTTTTCCGATTGCCCGACCTACGTGTCGAGCATGCCGGCCCGCTCGAAAAAGCGCGTCTCGGTCGCGCCCGGTTTGAGACAGGTGATGGTGACGCCGCTGTCCTTCAATTCGTTGCCGATCGCCGCGGCGAAACTGTCGACGAAGGCCTTGGTACCGTTATACACCGCCTGGAAAGAGCCGGCGAGATGACCGGCGATCGAGCCGGTGATCAGCACCTTGCCTTCGCCGCGCGCGACCATCGCCTTCAGGACCGGCTGGAGCAGCAACAGCGTGCCGGTGATATTGGTGTCGATGACGTGACGCCACTCGTCGACGGGCTGGTCGAGAAAACCGTGTCCGAGGCCGTGGCCCGCGTTGGCGACGAGAATGTCGATCGGCCTGCCGCCCGCAGCGGCGAGAAGACGTTCGACCCCGGCAGCGGTCGCGAGGTCGGCTTCGACCGCCTCGACCTCGACGCCCTTGGCAAGGAGGCCCGCGGCAGCATCGACGAGCGGCTCGTCGGCCGCGACGATGAGGTCATAACCATCCTTCGCGGCGAGTATGGCGATCTCTCGGCCGATACCGCTCGAGGCGCCGGTGACGATAGCGAGTTTGCGATCAGGCATGTTCCATCTCCTGCCGGACCGAGACGGCCCCTTTTGCGAGGCCGGGCTTGAGCACGATCTTCGTGTAGAGGTCCTGCTCGTCGTGCCAGTGCCGGTACATGTCGGCGGCGTCCTCGAGCGATGCGTGATGCGAGATGAGCGAGACGGTATCGAACTTGCCGGCCTGGATCATCTCCAGCAGATCGCCCGAATAGCGCTGGACATGCGTCTGTCCGCTCTTGACGGTGAGGCCCTTCTCCATGAGCTGACCGAGCGGGAATTTGTCGGCGAAACCGCCGTAAACTCCCGGGATCGACAGGCGGCCACCCTTGCGGCACGCAAGGATCGCCTGGCGCAAGGCGTGGATGCGCTCGGTGGACGAGAGCAGCTTGACCTTCACCTGGTCGAGGATGTTGTCGACCGTGAACCCGTGGCTCTCCATGCCGACGCAGTCGATGCAGGCGTCAGGCCCGATGCCGCCAGTCATTTCGGCGAGCGCCTCGCGGACATCGACCTTCGTATAGTCGAGGATCTCTGCACCATATTTCTTCGCGAGCGCGAGGCGCGTCGGAAAATGATCGATCGCGATCACGCGCCCCGCGCCGAGCAGCAGCGCCGACTGGATCGTGAACAGGCCGACGGGGCCGCAGCCCCAGACCGCGACGGTGTCGCCGGGCTCGATGTCGGCGTTGACCGCCGCCTGCCAGCCCGTCGGCAAGATGTCCGACAGGAAGAGCACGTCGTCGTCGGCAAGATCGTCGGGAATGACGACCGGCCCGACATCCGAATAGGGAATGCGGACATATTCGGCCTGCCCGCCGGCATAGCCGCCGGTGAGATGCGCATAGCCGAACGCCCCGCCCATCGCATGACCCATCATCAGCTCGGATGCATCGCGCGTCTCGGACGGGTTGCTGTTATCGCAGGCGCTATATTGCTGCTTCGCGCAGAAGAAGCATTGGCCGCAGCTGATCGTGAAAGGCACGACGACGCGCTGTCCCCGCTGCAACGTCGAGGAGGCGCCGGTCTCGACCACTTCGCCCATGAATTCGTGCCCGACGATATCGCCCGCGCGCATGCCGGGAATATAGCCGTCGTATAGATGAAGGTCCGAGCCGCAGATCGCGGTCGAAGTCACGCGAATGATCGCATCGCGCGGGTTGACGATTTCGGGATCGGGAACGGTTTCGACACTGATCTTGTGGCGTCCCTGCCAGGTAACGGCGCGCATGGCATTCCCCTTGATGTGATTGTGCTACGGTTCGGCGTTCAGATGTGCGGCTCGGCAGGGCTCTCGGCGCCTCGCGCGGAGGGCGAGGCATTGCTCGTCACTTCGCCGGTTTCCATGAGCTGCTTGAAACGGTGAAGGTCGCGCCGCGCCTGCACTTCGGGCTCGCGCTGGAGGAGCTTGGCGGCAAAGCGCCCGACCTTTCCGGCGGGCGGGTCATAGGCGAGGATCAAGCTTACGTAGGTGCCTCGCCCCGCCGGCGCGTCGGTGAAGCGCACCTCGCCACTGTTCGCGATGTCGGAGGCCGGAGTACTTTGCCAATAGATCGATGTGTCCTCGACGCGCTCGGTGATGCGGTTGACCAGTGTCACCTCGCGCCCGGCGGGCGCCTTGATCGTCCACTGCGAGACATCGTCGCCGAGGTCGTCGACCGCGACCACATTCTCCATGAACTCGGGAAAGCGTTCGGGCATCCATGCCGCGTAGAGCTCGGCGCGGGGGCGATTGATCAGCACCGACTTGCCGAACAACGCGCGGAAGGAGGTTTTGTCGAGCGTCCAATGCGGCGCGTCGGTCGCGATTGTTTCTTCTAGCCCTCGGCTCTCGCGGTGCCGACGGCGCTGCCAGAGCGCCGCGCCGGTTGCGAGCACGGCGATGCCCGCGCCAGCGGCGGCGAGAATCAGCGGATCGGGAAGGTCATTCTTGAATCTGGACATGGATCATCTCCCGCCCGGGCAGAGGCCGGGCGTCATCTGGGGAGCGTCGGCGGGGCCGGCGCCGGTCGGGGGAAGCGGCCCCGACTTCGGGGCGATGAACGACTGACGCCCGTCCGCTGCGATCGTTCCGCGGTTCGAGGATTAAATCGGCGCTCCGAGCGCCCAGCGAGACAGGCACCGGGGCGGCGGAGCAGTAACACGCACGCCGGTTCGCTCGGCCATTCGCCGTCACGATCCCGTCTCCGCGTGCGGAGCGGCGACAGGCTTTGATTCGGGCGACTCTTTCTGACGAAGGAAGATCGACAAGAGCACCAGAACGGCGGTCGACAGAAATTCGCTTTGCCAGTTCTGGAAGGATTCGAACCAGAGGCCGGGGTCGCCGAGATAGGCGAAGGTGGAAAGGGCGATTTCGCCATGCTCGCGCGCGTCCTCGGCGGCCGCGCGCGCGCTCTGCGTCCAGTGGAGGATGAAGGAGGCAAGAAACAGCATCGCGAGCACCAGCCCCAGCGAGCGGGCATAAAGAGCGCGCGCGAGACGCCCCTTGCGCAGCACCGCAGGTGCACCGGGCTTGCGCGCCTGCGCGGCAAGATCGGCGTCGCGCAGCGGCGCGTCGGGACCCCGCGATTCCGACGAGCCACGCTGAACGAGCATCGCCGTCAGCACGACATAGGCCGACATCTGGAGAAACTCGCTCTCCCAGTTTTCGAACACCGAGGACAGGAATTGCGGACTGCCGCCATAGGCCCAGAGCGAGAGACCGGGCTGATGGTGCCGCGCAGTGTCCGCGAGCGCGACGTGCCACCCCATTACCCAATGGCCGACGATCGACGCTGCGAACAGCAGCAGCAGCACGATGGTGAGACCATTATCCTTGAGCCGCGTCATGGGCCCCTTCCTTTCCGGCGCCCCGCGGCCCCTCGCCCGCCGCCGCCGCTGCGGGGGCGAGCGACGCTCCCACGGCCACCTGTCCGCGTGGGGGCCGCGCAGGCCAGGCGGCGCCGTCGAGCGTCTCGCGCATCTCATATTCCGCAGCGCTCATCAGCAGCACGAGCCCGTCGGCATGACAGTCGAGCATCGTCGCCGGCACTGCGCGGAGCGTCTCGTCGATGCCGCCGAGCCCGCCGCTCGCGACGACGACATAAGAGAGGCAGCCGCTTTCGCATTCGATCATCGCATCGACGGCCTGACCGATCTTCTCGCCGCGGATGTCGCTCACCGGAAGACCGCCTAACGCGCTGGCGGCGAAGAGCGCCGGCGAGGCGGCGAGCCGGCTTCGTTTCGCGGCACGCCGCGCGCCATCCTCATATTCGCGCTGGCGGCCGAGCCAGCGCCATATGCCGACGAGATTGACCAGCGTCAGAAACAGGTTGGTCGCAAGAAGATTGGTCTGGCCCGATGTGAACCCGACGACCGACCAGGCGAGCGAGCCCAAAGTGAACACGACGAAGCCCGAGCCGGTCACGCGCGCGCCGAGATTGGCTGCCGTCATCATCGCCGCGATCATCGTCGCGGCAGGTGCGATCAGTCCGGCGGCCTCTTCCACGTGCGGCTTCTCCTCGGTCGGCGGCACCCGCTGGCGCCGCTCCCGGGCAGAACCCGCCGCCGTATCACCGCGTTCCCCCGGACGGCGGCGATGCAACATCGATCAATGCGTTTATCGGCGCCGCGCGCTGTACGTCGGCTCCTTGGCGCCAAATCGGCGACGGCCGTCGCCCCCGTACGGGCGCGATCAGGCGATCCTTCAAGACCGCCTAGCCGCGAGTTGTTCCTCCGCGCGCCTCGCCGCCTCGATGAGGCTTTCGCCGGTACTGCGCGCCGCCGCTGCGGTCATCGTCAACGCGACACCGTCGGGGCCATCGAGCAGAACAACGCCATCTTCGGCGGTGGCGATCCCCGCTTCCGTCTCGGGCGGCGGGGGCGAAGATAAATCATCGGTCATCGGCGGGGCCTCTGGTCTGGGGACGGCGGAGATTCGGGGTCGTCGATATAAAGATAGGCGGGATCGAACTGGCCACGCCGCGCCAGCTTCGCGGCATCGAGAATCTCGACCTTGCCGTTGCGGAAAGTGCAAAGCCCTTCCTCGCGAAGATGGCGTACGACACGGTTCACATGCACGGTCGTCAGGCCGCAGATTTCGGCGACATCGGCCTGCGTCAGCCCGAGCGTGAACTGGCGCCCGTCACTCAGCCCCGCCGACTGGAGACGCACATTGGTTTCGCAGAAGAAATGCGCGACGCGCCCGATGGCGTCGAGGCGGCCAAGCCGGAAGAGCCAGGCGCGGTGGATCGCGGCGTCGAGCAAGGTCGCAAACCACAGCTTGCGCGTCAGCTCGGGCATTTCCTCGGTGATCGCGTCGAGCTCGACATGCGGGACGATCGCGATCGTCGCCGAGGTCATCGTACCGACATCATGGTCGAGGTGTTTCAGCGGGTAGGCGTGGAGGTCGACGAAGTCGCCGGGCAGGTGAATCGCGACAAGCTGGCGGAGACCGTTCCGGTCGTCGAGGTACCGCGACATGATGCCCTCGACGAGGAGCGTGCTCTGGTCGAGCCGCTCGCCGGCGCGCGCGATGATCTTGCGGGCATCGACCGTCATTGTCGTGCTGATGGCGGCCTCGAGACGCGCGCGCTCGCCAGCCTCGAGGCTTACCCCGCGACGGTCTCTCAAGAAGCGATCGGTTAACATCACTGACGTTCCCTGTTTCGTCCGAAATGCATGAGCGGGCCTGCTCGACTGCGAAAATTCCGAAAGCCCGGCAACCCCTCACAAGGGAAGCGGAATCGTCATGATCGAGGTTAATCGCATGCCCGGTGCAGCAACTTTCAAAGCGCAAACTCGTTCCATCGCCGGGTCCGGAGGGCGTGCTTGAACGCCCGCGGACCGCGTTCCGCCCAACTGCTGCGCCCCTTCAGACAAAGCGAGATCCGACATGGCCAAATCCCCCACCGCCCCCTCTTCCACCCGCGCGGACGCCGCGAAGGCGAAGCCGCGCCGTGGGCAGAGCGCCGCTGCGATCGCGGGCAAGGACATGGGCGGGGAATCGGTTCGCAAAGCGCCGGTCTTTCCGGCCGATGCGCCGATCATGCAGAGCTATGGCGAGGATCCTGGCACCGGCGGCGAGACGCATCAGGCGGCCGCCGGCCATGCGCCGCTCACCACCCAGCATGGCGTGCCGGTCGCCGACGACCAGAACAGCCTCAAGCAGGGCGCGCGCGGCCCGACGCTGCTCGAGGATTTCCATTTCCGCGAGAAAATCTTTCACTTCGACCATGAGCGCATCCCCGAGCGCGTCGTTCATGCACGCGGCTATGGCGCGCACGGCTATTTCGAGCTCACCGACAGCCTCGCCGACGTCAGCCGCGCCGACATCTTCCAGCGCGTCGGCGAGCGCACACCCGCCTTCGTGCGCTTCTCGACCGTCGCGGGTTCGAAAGGCTCGTTCGACCTCGCGCGCGACGTGCGCGGTTTCGCGGTGAAGCTCTACACCAAGGAAGGCAATTGGGATCTTGTCGGCAACAATATCCCGGTCTTCTTCATCCAGGATGCGATGAAATTCCCCGACCTCGTCCATTCGGTGAAGCCCGAGCCCGACCGAGCCTTCCCGCAGGCGCAATCGGCACACGACAATTTCTGGGATTTCGTGAGCCTGATGCCCGAGAGCTTCCACATGATCATGTGGGTGATGTCTGACCGCGCGATTCCCCGCTCGTTCCGCACGATGGAAGGCTTCGGCGTCCACACCTTCCGCCTCGTCAACGCCAAGGGCAAGTCCACCTTCGTCAAATTCCACTGGAAGCCTAAGCAGGGCCTCCAGTCGGTGGTGTGGAACGAGGCGGTCAAGATCAACGGCGCCGACCCCGATTTCCATCGCCGCGACCTCTGGGATGCAATCAACAGCGGCGATTTTCCCGAATGGGAACTCGGCGTTCAGCTTTTCGACGACGCCTTTGCGGACAAGTTCGAATTCGACGTCCTCGATGCGACCAAGCTCATCCCCGAGGAGCAGGTGCCGATCCGCACCGTCGGCCGCCTCGTTCTCGACCGCGTCGTCGACAATTTCTTCGCCGAAACCGAGCAGGTCGCCTTTTGCACGCAGAACATCGTCCCCGGCATCGATTTCTCGAACGATCCGCTGCTCCAGGGCCGCAATTTCTCCTATCTCGACACGCAGATCAAAAGGCTCGGAGGCCCGAACTTCACCCATATCCCGATCAATGCGCCCAAATGCCCGATGGCGCATTTCCAGCAGGATGGTCATATGGCGATGCGAAACCCCGTCGGCCGCGCCAATTACGAGCCGAACAGCTGGGGACCGACGGACGGCGGCCCGCGCGAGGATCCCGCGCGCGGCTTTGCGAGCTTCCCCGAAGAGGCCGAAGGCGCCAAGCGCCGCATCCGCCCAGAGAGCTTCGCCGACCACTATAGCCAGGCGCGGCAATTCTTCGTGAGCCAGACCCTGATCGAGCAGAAGCATATCGGCGACGCGCTTGTCTTCGAGCTGTCGAAGGTCGAACGCCCCGACATTCGCGCCCGCACCGTATCGCATCTCCTCCATATCGACCGCGGCCTCGCAGCTACGGTGGCCGATGGTCTGGGGCTGCCGCTTCCGGCACCCGCCAAGGCCGCAACAAAGCCGCTCGCCGACCTTCCCCCTTCCCGGCCGCTCAGTATCCTGCTCAACGGCCCGGCGAGCTTCGCCGGACGCAAGCTCGGAATCCTCGCGACCGACGGCGCGGATGCGCGGCTCTTCAAGGCGCTCACCAAGGCGGTCGACGCCGCCGGCGCTGTCTGGGAACTCGTTGCACCGAAGATCGGCGGGATCACACTCTCGGACGGCACGAGCGTCGCGGGCCGGCACAAGATCGACGGCGGGCCGTCGGTGCTGTTCGACGCGGTCGCGCTTCTCCCGAGCGACGATGGGGCCGCGCTGCTCGCAGGCGATGCGGCGGCCAAGGACTTCGTCAGCGACGCCTTCGCGCATTGCAAATTTATCGGGCATGGCGCCGAAGCGGCGCCGCTCTTCGCGGCCGCCGGCCTCGCCGACAAGCTCGACGAGGCCTGCATCGCGCTGGCCAAACCCGGCGATGTCACCGCCTTTCTCGATGCCTGCGCCGCGCTTCGGCACTGGCCGCGCGAGGGAGATGTCGATCTCGACGCGGTGGGCGGCGGAAAGAAGGAAAGCGCCGGCACATCGGCATCGCCCAAACCGGCTTCCAAGCCGGCACGCTGACCGGGTTGGGCGAAGGAGCAAGACCCATGCAATTCGCGACCGATCGGCTGGTCTTCGGCCCCGACGATGTCGATCTGTCGCGCTCGCCGCTCGCGGGTCAGCTCGGCCGCGAGACCTATGTGCTCGGGGCCTTCAACCCGGGCCTGCTGCGCCTCGCCTCGGGCAATCTCCTGATGATGGTGCGCGTCGCCGAGGCGCTCCGGGTCCCGATCGAGGATGGTCATGTTCATTCGATCCGGTGGGAGGCTGGGCGCTACAAGGTCGATAGCTGGCCGCTCGAGCTTTGCGATACGTCGGATCCCAGAAAGTTCATGGTGCACGGCGGTAGCTGGCGGGTCATGGCACTAACCTCGCTTTCGTGGCTGCTTCCCGTCGAGCTCTCGCCCGACGGGCTCGAGATCGTTGCCGTCCATTACGACAAGGCTGTCGATCCGGGCGCGGATTTTCAATGCTATGGCGTCGAGGACGCGCGCATCAGCCGGGTCGGAAGGCGCTGGTTGATGACCACCTGTTCGGTGAGCCCGGAGCGCCATTCGACGACGCTCTACAGTTCGGCGAACGGCCTCGACTGGGTCTTCGAGGGGATTGTTCTCGATCATCAGAACAAGGACATGCTGATCTTCGAGGGCCTGATCGACGGCCGCTACTGGGCGCAGACGCGGCCGCTGGGCGATCTCTATTTCGCCTATCCGCCGGGGTCGAAGTGGCGCGCGGGCCCCTCGATCAACCTCGCGACCTCGCCCGATGCGCTGCACTGGAAGCCTCATGAGGCCCCCGGCATCCGTCCGCATGCCGACACGGTGGCGACCGCGCGCATCGGCGGCGGCACCCCGCCGATCCGTACCGACGCGGGATGGCTCACGCTCTGGCATGGGGTCGAGCCGAAAGAGATCGTCGGCATTTACCGCACCTACTGGTCGCTCCTCGATCTCGACGATCCCTCGGTCGTCCTCCGCACCGATCACCGGCCGCTCCTCGAGGCGAACCCCGAGCTTACGCGTCCGCTCGAAGACAAGCTCTATATACGCGATGTCGTCTTCACGACGGGCATCGCCGATGGCGGCGATCATTATATCGTCGCGTCGGGGGAAGCCGATCTTGCCTGTCGGATCACCCATGTCCCCAAGGCCTGTTTCGATGACTGACCAGCGCGTGGAGACGCGCCGCGACACGCCGCTGACGCCCGATCTCGTTCGCGTTCGCGGCGAGCTCGCGGTCGCTACTCCGATCGTCTCGCAGAGGATCGACGACCTCTCCGTCGAACTTGCTGCGGGCGGCGAAGCGCTCTGGCTGTTCGTCCGGCGCGCCGACAGCGGCGGCGTCGCCCTGCGCGCGGCCTCGTGGCCCGGCGCAGCGAAGGTCCGCCGCGTCAAGCGCGCGGGCGGCGAGCTCGCCCGCGTGCATGTCGAAAGTGCGATCGGCGCGCATGAGGTCGCGCTCGAGGCGCGACCCGGGCCGCTCCCCTGCCTCCGTCTTGTCTCGACACTCCGCCCCTCGGCGCCGCTGCTACTTCCGCCCGGAGCGCGCGATCTCTTTCCGTTCGACGCCCAGGACGATCCGATGGGGGCCCGCGGCACCGTCGAGGCGGTGCAACGCGGTCTCAACGCCGGGCTCCTCTATGGCGAACTTACCGACCCCGCCTTCGGTACCTTTTTCTATTTTCAGGATTTCACCGCGCTCAATCCCTACTTCCAGGCGACTGGCACCAATCCGGATGCCGCGGTGGGAGGCATCTGGCCGGGGCTGGGCTTCCGCCTTCCCGGCCAGACACTCCACACTGCCGACGAAGCCGCGCCGCTGGCGCCCGGGATCACTTATACGCTGAGCGATGCGAGGCTCGTCGTCCGCGACGGCTCTCCGGCAGACGAGCGCGACAGCGCACGGCGATTTCTCCAGATGCTGGGCGCCGTCTATCGCTCGCTGTCCCTGCCGCCGACCGAATATCGCGACTGGCGGCAGCGGGCCGCGCGGACGGCGCGGCATCTCGGCGCCGCGCCGGAGGCGACCGTGCGCCATTATGGTCATCGGTACGTGCACCCCTATACGGATGCCGAATATCCGGACGCCATGGTCCAGATGTCGATCGTGCAGGCGCTGCACGACTGGGGGAAATGGCGCGGAGAGGTTCATCCTCTCGAGGAAGAGTTCAAGGCCGGCCTCGGCAAATTCTACGACCGGAAGCTCGAGACGCTGCGCCGCTATCTGCCCAATGTCGGTGACGACAAGGATGCCGACGCCGTCGACAGCTGGTATCTCTACCACCCGCTGCTGAACCTCGGAAAACTCGCACTCGATGGCGACGCGAAGGCGCGGCGGCTGTTTCTGAAATCGCTTCCTTATGCGATCCGCGCAGCGCGGCATTTCGCTTACAAATGGCCGATCCAGTACAAGATCACCGATTTCTCGGTCATCACCGAGACCGCCGGAGCCGACGGGCGCGGCCAGACCGATGTCGGCGGCATCTATGCCTGGGTGATGCTCGAGGCTTTCGAGCTCACCGACGAGAAGCTTTATCTCGACGAGGCATGCGCCGCGATCGACACCGCGGTCGGTCTGGGTTTCGACATCAATTATCAAGCCAACCTCACCGCCTGGGGGGCTGCCGCCTGCATGCGCTTGTGGCGGGTCACCGGCCGCGACGTCTACCGCGAGCAGAGCTATGTCTATCTCGCGAGCTTCTTTCATCACACCGAGATCTGGGAAAGCGAGATCGGCCTCGCCGTCCATCACCGCAACTTTCTGGGCGCCACCTGTCTGCAGGACGCACCTTATATGGCGATCTACGAATGTTTCGACAGCTTCGCCGCTTTCGAACATTATCTTGCCGACAGCGGACTCGACCTCGAGCCGGCGGCGCGCATGCTGATTTCGGAATATTGCCGCTATGCGCTCGATCGGGCCTGGTTTTATTATCCCGACGCGCTGCCCGCCGAGGCCGTCTCGGACGAACAGCGCCCCGGTAACGGACGCATCGACCGCGCCCTCTCCTTCCCCGTCGAGGATCTTTATGCCGACGGTCAGCCCGCGGGCCAGGTGGGGCAGGAAGTCTATGGCGCCGGGGCCGCATTCATCTTCGCGACCCGCGCCTTTCACCGCGTCGACGGCGCGCCGTTCGACCTTTATTGCGATCATTTCGTCCGTGCCCTCGAGCGCATGGCGCCAGCGCGGCTCTCGCTTCGCCTCGACGGCGGCGAAGGCTGCACGGCCCGGCTCAGCTTCGTCCGGAAGAGCCGGGGCGAGCTTCCCGCGATACGCGTCGCCGCGGCGGACGGCGATGCGATCCGGCCCGACGGGAACAGCGGCGACCGCCTCGATTTCCTCGTTCCGGCGAATGGCAGCCTCCTTCTCAGCTGGAACTGAGGCGTCCGCCCCGCACGGCCGGTACAAACAGCGCAACATTTGTTAATCGGTGCGGCGCCGCGGCAACTTTGAGCCCGCCCCCCCGTTGCCCTTTCAGCCTCCCGGATTTTCTCTCAAGCTGGAGACAGACATGGCACACGCAATGACGGCGCCCCGCCGTTCGTCGGGGTTCGGAAAAATTCTCGGTATCGGTGTCCTCGGGGCGCTGTTCTGGTTCACGCGCAAGCAGGCGCCGGCCGCCCCAAAGGACGATAGTCATTCGGCCGCATTCGCCGATGGCGAGACGCATCCCGAAAATTTCGATCAGACCCGCTCGGCGGGACCGGACGGCATGCGCGACGAGGGCCGGCGCGAGTGGGACCGCGTCGACCAGGCCGCCGACGAATCCTTCCCTAGCAGCGATCCGCCGGCTTACTGAGGGGCTGACGATGAACGCTCCCGTCACCGGCCAAGTCGCGGCAGTAACATCGAACGGCCCGGCGCCCGCACGCAAGCCGACACTCATGCTGCACTATGAGGAGGATCATATCGGCCTCGAGAAGCGCCTCCTCTTCGAGGCGGCGAGCCCCGCAAGCGCGCTCGATATCGCCGCCGGCGAAGCGGCAGGCCGCTCCGCACGGCTGTTCGTCGACGGCGCGCCGCTCTGCAGCCTGCTCAAGGCCGACGATGACAATCCCTACTGGGTCGTCGCCGCGCCGACAGCGCGAACGAGAGCCGATCCCGTCTCCGCGACCTTCGAGGAAAAGCCATGATCGATGAAGCCGACGCGCACACCGAGGCCCCCGACATCAAGGGCCGGCGGGCGATCATAACCGGGGGCACGACCGGGATCGGCCGCGCGATCGCAGTCCTCTTGGCAAGTTACGGCGTCAAAGTGTTCATCTGCGGCCGTACCCCCGAACATCTGGACGATGCGCTGCAGCGCATCCGCGAAGTGGGCGAAGGCGACGGGATCAATGTGGATCTTTCAATGGCGGAAGATGTCGACCGGTTTTTCGAGGCAGCGCGAGACTTTCTCGGCGAAATCGACATCGCGGTGATCAACGCCGCCGTCCCGGCGGCGGCGCTTGCAGACGCAGGCGAGAGTGAGGCGCGCTACCAGCTCGAGACCGACTTCACCGCCTATCTCGTCTGCGCCCAGGAAGCGGCGCGCTGCATGTCGGCGGGCAGCGACATCATTATGATCGGATCGATGACCGCGGTGTCGCGCGGTCCGGGCAGCTCGATCTACGTCGCGGCGAAAAGCGGCATACAGGGCTTCGTCCAGTCGTTCCGCAAGGAGCTGGCGGAGCAGGATATCAAGGTCGGACTGATCGAGCCCGGGTTTACCGGTGCCGACTTCCAATATCCCGAATTCCCGCCCGAGAAGCAGAAGGACCTGATCGGCAAGCATCAGATGCTTCGCGCCGAGGACATCGCGGTCGCGGCCCACTTCATGCTCGTTCAGCCGCGACGCACGGCGGTATCGCTCATCCGCGTCGAGACCCGCCTCGATCATCCCTGACCTTTCCGAAGGAGCCTTCCCATGTCCCTCAACATTTTCGCCAACGCGCGCCAGCCGCTGGGCAACCCGGTATTCCTGCTCGGTGCGGCCGCGGCGGGATTTGCCGTCGGTCTCGTCGCCAATCTCGGCCGCAAGGCCGCGGTTCAGAGCCTCACCGCGCTCAAGGGACAGTGGGACGAGGGCCTCAAGGCCGAACACCGGTTGACGATGACGCTGTTCGATGCACTCGAGGCGACTGACGAAAGCGACGTTAAAAAGCGAAAGGCGCTGCTCGTCCAGCTCCAGCACCCGCTCGCCAAACATGCGGTCGAAGAGGAGAATGTCGTCTATCCGGCGATGCGCGACCATGGCCAGATCGAGGACGCCGACAAGCTCGTTCACGACCATGGCTATGTGAAGCAATATCTTTTCGACCTCTTGGAAATGGACGCCGCTGACCCCGCCTGGATCGCCAAGGTCCGCGCATTTCGCAGCCAGATCGAGGCGCATGTCGAGGAAGAGGAACAGCGCCTTTTCCCCCGCCTCAGGGCGGCGCTCGGCGACGACGGCAACAAACATGTGACCGCAGTGATGAACAAGGCTGGATTTGCCGCCGCCTGAGCGCCATAGGCGGGCATGAGGCCCGCCCGATCGGCATGTGTCGTGGTGCAGTGACGAAGGGGCGGTGGCCGGATCGAAACCCTAGGCAGACTTGTGAGTTGCCGAAGGTGGGAGAAGTTGGATGCCCCGTTATTATTTCCACAGCAGCAGCGGCCAGCGCGAACTCGACGACGAAGGCGTCGATCTGCCCGACACGGCCGCAGCCCGGGTCGAAGCCGCCCGCTATGCGGGGCATCTCCTCGGCGACAATCCCGAACTCATCAACGATGTCGATACGCTGCGGATCGAGGTGACCGACGAGGATGGCTGCCTATGTTGCGCCGTGCTCGTCGCGTCGGTCGATGCCAGGCGGAAGATCGAGCGCCCCGCGCCCTTTAAATAAGGCGCCTGGCCTCTAACGCATGCTCGCGAGCAGCCGCTCGATCGGCGTCGTCGCAAAACCGATCGCGCTGTCCGAAATCCCGTAAGGTATGAACAGGTCCCCGCCGACGCGCATCGCGCCGCAGGTATAGACCACATTCGGAACATAACCTTCGCGGTCGCTCTCGGCGGCCGATAGGATCGGGCACTCGGTGCGCGCGATGAGTTTGGTCGGATCGTCGCGGTCGAGCAAGGCCGCGCCAAGGCTGTATTTGCGCATCGCACCGACGCCGTGCGTGAGAAGGATCCAGCCCTCGTCGCATTCGATCGGGCTGCCACAATTGCCCATCTGGATGAGCTCCCACGCATAGGCGGGACGCATGAGGATCTGTCCCTCGTCGTCCCAGTCGGTGAGACTGTCCGAAGCGATGATGGTGATGTTCTTGCCGTCCTGCCGCGCGATCATGAGATAGCGGCCGCCGACCTTGCGCGGAAACAGCGCCATGCCCTTGTGGCGCGCGGCGCGGCCCGACAGAGGCTCGAGCGAGAAGCCCGAGAAATCGGTCGTGCGCAGGAGCTCCGAGCGGATCGCCTGCCCCGAATAGGCCGTATAAGTGCCGATATATTCCGTGCGGCCATCGTCGTGGACGAAGGGCACGAGGCGCAGATCCTCGATGCCGCCGCGCTGCGCCTCGGTCATAGGAAAAAGAACGCTGTTCGAGATCGCACTGTCGGGCTGACGGTGGACATTCACCTTGCCGTCATCGCCAAGCCGATGGCGGTCGTCCGCAACCGCCGCCATCGCGGGTCCCGACTGGGGCCAAAGCGTGAAGTCGCCGCCCTCGCCGATGATCCCCTCGCGGAAGGCGACCGAGCTGATATGGCCCTCGCCCACCGCGCGCATCGACATGAGAAAGCGCTGCTGGTCTGCGGCAAGCCCGCTCTGGTCGGGATGCGGGACGACGCTCGGGTTCATGAGCGCGGCGGCGGCATAGCTATATTCGTGGCAGAAATAGGCGCCGATCAGCCGCCGCTTGACGGGCGAGACGATGGCGGGATCGAGTTCCAGATCTTCCGCGACCTCGGCGAAGCGTTCGTCGAAGATCCGCCCGATCTGCCAGTGGCGCTCGGAAAAATCCTTCCACACGAGGCCGAGCTGTGCCTCGGCCTCCTCCTCGTCCATCGCCAATATGTCGGCGGCGAGCTGCGCCGCCCGCGATGGTTCGGACACATTGGACTGCCAGGCGAGGTGGAAGGGCCTGAGCACGACCCGCGCAGGGTCGGCCGCAAGCTTGTCATGAAGAATGTGCAGCGGCGTGTGGTTCGGATTGCAGATCAACATCGCTGGCGCTGGTGTCCTTCGCTATCCCCCGCGTCCAGAATGTATCGGCCATCGCGCGGTGCGCAAGGTGAAAAGCCAGCGCGGACTCGGCCCCGACATTCGAATTGACCCCGTGACGGGTCAGCCCGTCGCAGCAGCGCCCCGTTGCCGAGCTCGCTATCACCGCGCCGCGGTCGTTCGCGCCGAGAAACCAGCCATAGGCCCGCTCCGCCCGGTCATGCCAGCGCAGCTTGCCCGTCAAGCGGTAGGCGGCGGCGGCGGCATCTACCGTCGCCCAGGCTTCGAGCGGCTGTTGATCGAACGGAAAAAGCTCGCCCTCGGCGCCGAAGCCTTCGCAGCCCATCGGACGGAAATGCCCCTCGCTGCTCGTCTGGATGTCGCAGAGCCAGTCGAGCGCCCCGATGCCGGCCTCTTCCATCGGAACGGAATCCGTCCGCCGCCCGGCGCGCAGGAGCGCCTCGGCGAGACGCGCATTGTCATAGGCGAGAGCGGGTTCGAACCACTCCCAGCCGCTCCGCCGCGCGCTGCGCCAGAGCGCGTTCAGGAAGGCGCCGCCGCGCTCGACGATCGCGCCTGCCGCCGCATGCCCCGGCTCGCGCGCCAGGAGTTCGTCGGCTCCGAGAAGTGCGAACGCGATCGCGCGCGGGCTCTTGAGGTCGGCCGCCAAAGGGGCGGTGCGCGCAAACAGTCCCGCGCACCAGGCGCGGAGTTCCGGCGTGCGCGCGTGCGCTGCGCCATGGCCGAGCGCCCAGAGCGTGCGCCCGTTGCTGTCTTCGGACCCTTCATCCTCGAGCCAGCGCCGGTCATAGGCCATGAAGTTGCGGAAGCGCCCACGATCGGGGTTCCAACCATGGTGAAGGAAGGCGGCGTAGCGCGCGAAGAGCAGGCCATATTCCTCCTCGCCGAGCGACGGGCTCGCATTGACGAGCATCAGCGCGCGCGCATTGTCGTCGATGCAATAGCCGTGATTCCGGTCGGGAATGAGCCCCGTCCCGTGCTGCAATATGCCGACATCGTCCGAGAGCGCGCGGATCGCGGCGAAGGAGGGGAACATCCGCCGGGGCTCGCGCCGCGCCGGCACGGCCGCGACGTTTTCGATCAGCGATGCAAAGCGCGCCGCGATGACCGGCCAGGCGGTAGACCGGCCGCGCGCATAGGCGCGCTCCTGGAGCGCGCGCCGTTCGCCGGGGTGCGCGAGCAACAGCAACACCGCCTCGGCGATCGCGTCGCTGTCGGCCCCGCCGAGCAGGATGCCCACGTCATCGGCGAGCAGTTCGCGCGCATGCACGAAGGGCGTCGATACGACCGCGCGGCCGAGCGCCACCGCATAGGCGAGCGTACCCGAGGTGATCTGCGCGAGATTGGGATAGGGCGCGAGATAGATATCGCATAGCTCGATCTGTTCGAGGAGTTCGGGCAGGTCGAGAAAGCGGTTCTCCCAGGCGATATTGTCCGCGACGCCGAGCTCCCCGGCGAGGTCGGCAAGGCTCTGCCGATAGGCCTCGCCCTCGGCAGCGACGAGATTGGGATGGGTGGCGCCGACGATCCGATAGACAATGTCGGGATATTGGGCGGCAATCGCCGGCAGCGCGCGGATGGCCGCTTCCAGCCCCTTGCCCGGCCCGAGGAGGCCGAAGGTCGAAACGACCGGACGGCCCGCAAGGCCGAGCCGCTCGCGAAGCGGCGAACATGCCTCGAAGGCCCGGTCGGGGGTGCCATGCTCGATCAGTTCGATGCGCTCTGCCTTCGCGCCATAGATGCGGATCAGCGTCTCGCGGCCGAAGGCGCTCATCACGACGAGCTTCGCCGCCTTCGCGACGAGATGCTCCATCACGCGCCGCTGGTCGGCGCTGGGCTCGGCGAGGATGGTATGGAAGGTGACGATCAGCGGCGCCGCAACGCGGTCGACGAGCCCCAGCACCATGTCGCCCGCGGGACCCCCGAAAATCCCGAACTCATGCTGGAGCCAGACCGCGTCGGCACCGCTTGCGTTTATCGCCTCCGCGGCAGCGCGATATCCATCGGCATCTTTCTCATCGATGCCAGCAACGGCTGCGGAATCGCTCGCATCGCCCGGCCTGGCTGCCATCGCATAGACATCGATCGCCATGTCGGGACGCGCGGTCGTCAGATGGTCGTAAATGTCGGCGGTGAAGGTCGCGATCCCGCACTGGCGCGGCCGGAAACAGCCGATGAGCGCGAGGCGCCGGGCGCGCGAGGCGATACCGGCAACGGGCCCGCCGTGGCGGCTCTCTTCATTGTCGAATGCGGTAAGGAAGCTGGTCTCGCTGTCGAATTTCATCGTTGTGCCTTCTGTCCGGTCCCCCCGAATGAAGAACGGGCGCGCGCATCGACCTTGCCCTTCTTCCCCTCGAGACGGGATTCAGTGGAGAACGGTCGAGCCCGAAGGGCGCGCCCCGCTCTGGCAGGAGATGCGTCATCGCCTGCTTCCCCAACGCGCCCCCGCGCGCGCAGTTGCCGACCCGCCGGCAACAATCGCCATGATCCAGGTTAACTCCGGCAACCGGGCCCAGCCGCTCGCGTTGGCAGCTGCAGGACCCAACCCAAGGACAAGCATGCCGCGCTTCCCCCTCTCCCCTCCCGGCCCCATCTTTTCGCGCGCCCCGGCTCGAACCGCGCCCCTCGACTGCGGCAACCGGTCGCTGCCCCCTGCAAGGCCGGCGCATTGAGTTCCGCCCAGCTGCGCGTGCTCGAACGCTCGGTCTATAACGGCCCCAACCTCTACAGCCGGCGTCCGATGATCCGGATCCGCGTCGATCTCGGGATCCTCGACGATTATCCGAGCGACCGCCTCCCGGGTTTCGACAATGCCCTGCAATCGCTACTTCCCGGCCTCGCGGACCATGGCTGCAGCTATGGCGCGCCTGGCGGCTTTCTCCGCCGGCTCGCCGACGGAACCCGCCTCGGCCATATCATCGAACATGTGGCGATCGAGCTGCAGACCAGCGCCGGGGTCGCGGTCACGAGGGGCAAGACGCGCAGGGTGCGCGGCAAGCCCGGCCAATATGATATTCTCTACTGCTACGCCGATGCGCCGAGCGGCCTAGCCGCCGGGCGGGCAGCCATAGAACTCGTGAACGCGCTGCTTCCGACTGCGATGCAGGGTGCCGAAGGGCTCGATCGTATCGCCCCGGAGCTCGACGGCAGAGCGACCGATACAGACAGGAGAGTGGGCGCGCTTCGAGCGATCGTCCGCAAGAACGGGCTCGGCCCCAGCACCGCGGCGCTCGTGGCGGAAGCGCGGCGCCGGCATATCCCCGTCCTGCGGCTCGACAAGGCAAGCCTCATCCAGCTCGGCACCGGCCACCGCCAGCGCCGCATTCGGGCGAGCGTGACCGGCGCGACATCGCTGATCGGCGCCGAACTCGCCGCGAACAAGCAGGCGGCGAAAGAGATGCTCACGAGCATCGGTATCCCCGTACCGCGCGGCGAACTCGTGCGGACGGTGTCGGAGGCGGAACGCGCTGCCGCGAAGCTCGGCTGGCCGGTCGTTGTAAAACCGCTCGACGGCAATCAGGGCCGCGGTGTCACCACGAGCGTCGCCGACGATGGAGCTCTTCGCGACGCCTTCGAGCGAGCGCAAGCCATCGCACCGCGCGTCATCGTCGAGCAGCAGCTCGTCGGAGCCGATCACCGCATTCTCGTCGTCGGCACAGCCGTGGTCGCGGTCGCCGAGCGCGTCGCCGCGCATGTGGCCGGCGATGGCAGGAACAGCATCGCGGATCTGATCGAGGCGGTTAACAACGATCCACGCCGCGGTGTCGGGCATGAGGCCGTTCTCACCCGGATCCGCATCGACGCCGCGCTCGAGGCCTTTCTTGCCGAGGCGAACTTCACTCTCGCAAGCGTGCCCAAGGCAGGCGAGATCGTGACGCTCCGCGGCGCCGCCAACCTGTCGACCGGCGGGAGCGGGATCGACCGGACCGATGTCATTCATCCCCAAAATGCGGCGATCGCAATCGACGCCGCCGCCGCGCTCGGACTCGACGTCGCCGGCATCGACATGATCGTCCCCGATATCGCGCAAAGCGTCCGTGCGTCGGGGGGCGGCATCGTCGAAGTCAATGCCGCGCCCGGGCTTCGCATGCATCTTGCTCCATCGGAAGGGACGCCGCGCGACGTTGCGCGGCCGATCATCGCCTCGCTCTTTCCAAAAGGCCAAAAGAGCCGCATCCCCATCTTCGCGGTGACCGGAACGAACGGCAAGACGACGACGGTGCGCATGCTCGCGCGAATCCTCGAACACCATGGCCTCACCACCGGCTTCACCTGTACCTCGGGCGTCTATGTCGGCGAGACCCGCAGCGCCGGGGGCGACGCGAGCGGTCCCAAGAGCGCGCGCATGCTGCTGCGCCACCCCCGCGTCGAAGCGGCGGTTCTCGAGACCGCGCGCGGCGGGATGTTGCGTGAGGGGCTCGCCTTCGACGCGTGCGACGTGGGGGCAGTCCTTAATGTCACGCCCGACCATCTCGGCCTCAAGGGCATCGAGACGCTCGCCGACCTGGCGCGCGTCAAAGCGATCGTTGCCCGCAACGTCAAGAAGAGCGGCGCCTGCGTTCTCAACGCTGCCGACCCGCTCACCGTGCGGATGGCACGCCGCGCCCGCGGACGGATCGTCTGGTTCACCGGCGGAGCGGTAGCGGACGCGTTGGCACCGATCCAAGCGCATCTCGAGAGTGGCGGACTGGCGGTAAGCTGCGAGCGCGGAACGCTCATGCTGCACCGGGACAGCGAATCCATGCCGATCATTCCCATCGCGACTATTCCCGTGACGCTGAACGGGACGGCCCGGTTCAATGTCGAGAATGCCGCCGCGGCCGCCGCGATGGCCGCCGCCTATGGGATTGCTCCGGGTATGATCGCCTCAGCCCTCGCATCCTTTCGTCCAAGCTTCGAGGATTCGCCGGGGCGTCTCAGCCTTGCCGAGGCGCACGGGGTGCGGATCGTCGTCGATTATGCCCATAACCGCGCCGCGCTCATCGCGCTCGCCGAGTTGCTCGGCTCGATGCGCGGCGACAGCAATGTCCGTGTGATCGGAATGATCGGCATCCCGGGGGACCGGCGCGATTGCGATCTCGTCGATATCGGCGCTCTCTCGGGCGCGATGTTCGATGTCCTGATGCTGCGCGAGAATGTTGACCTCAGGGGACGCCCACCCGGCGAAGCCAATGCCTTGATGCGCAAGGGCGCCCTCGCAGCGGGGCTCGATGCGGCCGCGATCGGTATGCACGATGGTGAGTATGACGCTGCCTCGGCTTGCCTTGCGGCCGCGCGCCCCGGCGATATCGTGGTGCTCACGCCGACCGACGTCGACGGGATATGGAGGATCGTCGAAGCCTGGGCGGCGGGCGCCGGTCCTGAGGACGCCCGGTTGCTGGAGGCGGCGCATGGCTGACGGACGTTGGGCGATCGCGGTCCACGGCGGAGCGTGCCGGATCCCGCCGGCACTGCAGGCGCCGCGCCGCGAGGGGTGCGCGGCAGCCTTGGAAGCCGGCCGGATGATATTGGAGCGCGGCGGCGGCGCGCTCGAGGCGGTCAAGACCGCGGTCTGCCTGCTCGAGGACGATCCGCTGTTCAACGCCGGCCGGGGATCGGTGGCGAATGCAGACGGCGAGGTCGAGATGGACGCGGGTATCATGGATGGCGCCACGCTCGACGTCGGGGCGGTCGCTTGCGTGCGGCTCCTCTACAATCCCGTCGAAGCGGCGCATGCCATGCTTCGCGAGCCGCCCGTGCTCCTCGTCGGTGCCGGCGCCGAGGCGTTCGCACGATCGAGCGGTATCGCGGAATCCATGGAAGCCATGCCCCCGGCGACAGCGGGCGAGAGCGACCATGATACGGTCGGCTGCGTTGCGCGCGACCGGGCGGGACATGTTGCCGCGGCGACATCGACCGGCGGACTGGCGGGCACGCTCGCCGGGCGCGTCGGCGACGCACCGCTTCCCGGCTGCGGCTTCTATGCCGAGGACGGCATCGGCGCGGTGTCGCTTTCGGGAGACGGCGAGGCGATCGCACGGACGCTGCTTGCCGCGCGCGTGATGCGCGCGCTCGAGACAACGGGCGCCAGCGCGGCGGTTACAACTATTTTCGAGCCGATGGCGCGCCTCCGAGCCGAGGCGGGCGTCATCCTTCTCGACCGCGACGGCGCGATCGGCATCGCGCACAATAGTCCGCATTTCGCCGCCGCCTATGCCCGCGAGGGAATGTCCGCGGTTTCCGACATCGTCTGGAAGGATCACCATGCCCATTAATCGCGGCCCCCTTTTCGTGATCGGCGGCCATGAAGACAAGGATGGCAGCCGCAAGATACTCGGTGCAATCGCTGCTGAGTTGGGCCAAGGCACGCTCGTCATTGCCACTATCGCCAGCGCGAAGCGCGATGGATATTTCGAGGCCTATTGCGAGGGCTTTGCGCCGCTTGGGATCGGCCGGCTCGTCGAGCTTTACCTCGACGATCGGGATCAAGCCCGGGATCCGGCGCGCGTACGGATGATCGACCAGGCCGACGGTATCTTCTTCACCGGCGGCGACCAGTCGCGCCTCGTGAGCCTCACCGGAGACACGCCCATCGAGGCGGCCATTCACGCGCTCCACGATCGCGGGGGACTTATCGCGGGAACGTCGGCGGGAGCCTCGGCGCAGGGCGAAACGATGCTCATCGGCGGAAGCGGTGAAGAGACGCCGCGCATCGACGATATCGAACTGGCGCCGGGGCTTGGCCTCATCCGCGACTGCATCATCGACCAGCATTTCGCGGAGCGCGGGCGCATCGGGCGGCTTCTCGGCGCGGTCAGCCGTCGTCCCGACTGTCTCGGAATCGGGATCGACGAGGACACCGCGCTCCGGATCGAGGCCGGCACCGCGCAGGTGATCGGAAGCGGCGGCGTCACGATCGTCGACGCGTCGCAGGCGAGCCATTCCGCCGCGGCGGGCGCGTCGACCGGCGGCATCGTGTCGCTTCACGGCGCGACGCTTCACGCGCTTCGCGATGGGGAGAGTTTCGACCTGGCGCCGCGCCGCCCGGCAAAATAGGCTGCGCAGAGGCGCTCAGGGCGCCGCGTTACGTCCGGAGAAGGGACACCGCCAATCGGGTCCGACAGCCCGCCCCGAATATTGTCGTGCCTCCGACACATCGCCGTGACGGGCAAGCATGGGGTTCGCGTTGCCGGCGAGGGCGACGTCGCGTGCGATGATCTTGCTGCGCATCCTCTCATAGACGTCGGTCTCGCGGAGCTTCTCGAACTGGTCGTGCAGGTTGAACACCAGCGCGGGGCGTTCGAAGCGGCGAGCGGGACGGCTGGCTCGGGGGTGGAGCCCGACGACGAAAAAGGCCTCGCCGCCGAAGCTCAACGAGAAGTGCGGGTCATCAGGGCTGTGACTGACGCGTGGATCTGGCGGCTGGCCCGCCCAGTCGTCCTTCCGGCTCAGCGAGTCGATACGCTCCCACAGGCATGTCTCGAACGCTTGCTCGTCGAGCCCACCATCCTCCTCGAAGATCACCACGAGCGAATGGAATAGGCTCGGCGAGCGCGCATAACTCCAGGCGAGATCGAGGAGATTGGGGTAGATGCGCAAATCGTCCCAAGCCGAGCGCATGTCGCGGCCGACGACGAAGCGGATCTGGCGTCGCGCAAGCGCGGACTTCGCTCCGACACAGGGAAAATCCGTGGCGCGGATGAAGTCCCGGAAGCGTTGAGCCAGAGGATGGGAGCTGTCGTCGGTTGGCGGTAGCATGCTGCTGAAACCGCCCCCTCTCGCCGCAGTTGCGGCGAGTTAACTTGGGTTGCGTCGATTTTTCGGTCGCCTCGCCTCCGCTCATTTTCGATCGGTGGCCTGCAGCCGTAGTGTATAGCTTAGCCCCTCCAAATATCTCAAAGCGCGATTATTCCACGCAATCGAGGGGCGCTCACAAACGCAACTTCTCAGAAATTTTAGCTCTTGTCCTGCAGCGCCTCTACGATCGCGTCGCAAAATGCAGGCAAATCGTCGGGGCAGCGGCTGGTAATGATGTTGCCGTCGATCACGACCGCCTCGTCGACCACCTCGGCACCCGCGTTCGCGACGTCGGTCCGTATCGACTTATAGCAGGTCAAGCGCCGCCCCTTTGCCAGCCCCGCTTCGATCAGAAGCCATGGCGCGTGGCAGATGGCTGCAACCGGTTTGCCGGTCGCGGCAAAGTCACGAATCAACGCCACCGCGTCGTCATCGACGCGCAGAAGATCTGGATTGATCTGACCGCCCGGCAGTATGAGCGCGTCGTAATTGTCGATATGGACATCGGATATCTTGAGGTCGACCTCGATCTCGTCGCCCCAGTCATCTTCGTCCCAGCCGGTAATATCGCCCATCTCGAGGGACGCGATATCGATCTCGGCTCCAGCGTCCTGAAGACGCTCAAGCGGGACCTCAAGTTCGGATTGTTCGAAGCCGTCGGCGGCCATGATGAGGATACGCCGGGACAATAGGGGTTCGGTAGTTGCCATGAGGGGAGTTCCTTTGCCTGTTACCCAGACAATGCGCCGCGCCTTCATATGTTGCCTGCCTCGGCCCATGCCTGCCATGCGAAGCTACAAATGAAAAAGGCGGCCCCGAGGGGCCGCCAAGTCAGTGAATGAAGGGAGCCCTCCATTCGGGTCGCGAGCCGGCGGATAGACGATCGCGCAAAACAGGCGAGCAAAATCTACCATGCCGTAGCGTTATGCGGCGGCGATGATGCATCTCGGCAACAGTTTGCAATGGCTCGGGTCCGATCCTGCAAGGACCTGGTAAGCCGACGCGGTTATGCTCGGTGACATGAAACATATCATCGCCGCCTCGCTGCTGCTGCTCGCAGTCCCTGCTCTTTCGCAGGATATCAGTGGAGTGGCACGCGCCGCCGACGGAGATTCGCTCGACTTCGGCGGGATCGCGGTCCGGCTTCACGGCATTGATGCACCCGAACTGTCGCAGACTTGCGAAAGGCCGGATGGAAATTGGCCCTGCGGCAAAGCTGCTGCGGCCAAGCTGGCCGCGCTCGTCGGTAGGCAGCAGATCATTTGCGAACAGCACGACATCGATGCTCATGGACGCACCGTCGCCGCCTGCCGCGCCGGGGCCACCGACCTTGCCGGCGCGATGGTCGACGCCGGGCTTGCGGTAGCCCTCGCCGGGTTCTCGGACCGTTATGTCGCGCATGAGGTCCGGGCCAAGGCCGCGCGCCTCGGGCTTTGGGCCGGGACATTCCAGATGCCCGCCGACTATCGCGCCGCGCACCCTCGCACGGTCCCACGCAACGCACACCGGCATCGGGAACCAATCCCCTCACCCCCTCCGCGCGCGGGGCCTTCGACCACATATTATAGCAACTGCAAGGAGGCTTGGGTGTCCGGCGCTGCCCCCCTCCACCGCGGGCAGCCGGGCTATCGTCCCGAGATGGACGGCGACGGAGACGGGATAGCCTGCGAGCCCTATCGGCGCCGCTGACGAGCGCTGGTTCGAAGGAGAATCCGATTCGATTTGGATGCAATTGCTCCGGGGACTCTTGCCCTGACGCACCGTCGGGCTATGCTTGCCCTGCATCGGGCAAGAAGGCGCGCGGTGCCGGGTCGTAAGAAGCCTCGTCGGAAAGCCTTGTGAAATTTCCATCCGCTGCCGGGTGGCCGACGCGTATGTCCAGGCCCTCGGGCTAAAGGCGGCGGCGCATATTTCCGAATATGTTCTTACCATTCCGGCAGACTCGCTTTCCGGCTCGACCGGTAGGCGATATGGAATGGATTATGACGACGCCCCCTCGGCAGGCCGCGGCCTCCCGTCGGGAACTCCCCTTCCCCCCGACGACTGGGCCGGTCACGGCCATGACGCGCGGATGGAGAATCTTTATGCTTCGCACCATGCACGGGTCGCCGGAATCTTCCGACGCAATGTGCCGCCGCAGGAGGTGCCCGATCTCGTCCAGGAGACGTTCCGCCGGCTCATGTCCGCGGAGGGGTATGGCGCCGGATTTCTCGAAGCGCCCGCCGCCTATCTGGCATCCGCCGCCCGCAGCATTCTCAAGAACCGGGCGCGCTCGGGCGTGCGCAGTCATGTGCAGGCCCATGACAGTTTTGAGGACCAGCAACTCGCCGGTCCCGATCCCCACGCCGTTCTCGAACAACGCGACCTTCTGCGCCGCGCCGAGGATGCGATCGCTACGCTGAATCCCACCACACGGGATGTATTCCTGATGCACAGGCTCGATGATCTCAGCTATTCCGAGATTTCACGAATCAAAGGCATGAGTCTGAAACGCGTGGAAAAACATATCGCCAAGGCCCTCAAAGCGATCCGCAAGGCGCGAGACGCACAGCTGTGAGGCGCGCGGACAGCGAGGCGGCCGACTGGGCCGCCAAGATGCACGGCTCACTCACCGAAGCCGAACGGGCCGCATTCGCCGCGTGGCACGCGAAGCCCGGCCATGCGGACGCCTATGCCGAGGCAGAGGAACATTATGTGCTGGGTGCCAGCATGTCGCGTCAACGCATTGGCGCCCGGGCACGCCCGTCGCAAAGCGCACCGCGTCAGCTTCGCTGGGCGGTCGCCGCGGTCGCGGCTGTGAGCATCGCAATCGGCTTTGCCTGGCACCTCGGTAAGCCTGGCGACGTCGAACAGATTGCCGCCGGGCCAATGTTGCCCGGCCAACTCCGCCTTGCCGACGGGTCGACGGTGACGCTGATGGACGGCGCATGGGCTGAACCGCAGTTCACGACAAGCGAGCGCCGCGTCCGCCTGCACGGCGGGCGCGCCCGCTTCGAGGTCGCCCATGACGCCAACCGGCCTTTTATCGTCGTTGCCGGGCGCTCTGAGACCGTCGCGCTCGGAACTGTATTCGAGATCGACGCTCGCGAAGCCATTCCGAAGGTGACGCTGGTCAAAGGCTCGGTCGAGGTTCGCCTCAGCGGCACCGGCCATTCGCTCCGCCTTGCTCCCGGCGAGCGAGCCGAAGTTTCCGATACCGGGCCGCGCCTTTTGCCCGAGATGGCAAACCCGGTGCCTGCGACGATGCTGGCGGCTAACAATCTGCCGCTCGGCGCGGTTCTCGACGCGGCGAACAAGACCGGCGGCAAGCCCATCCGTCTTGACGATCCCGCCCTTGCCTCGCTTCCCGTCACCGGCCGGTTCGACGTCGCCGACGGCGACAGCCTCGCGCGCAAGCTTGCCGCGGCGCTAGGCCTTTCGGCCGAGGACAAAGGCAACGAAATCATCCTCCGGAAAAAATAGTTCGATCGGGAAGGGGGGATAATCCTCTCCCGGTGTTTTGCACCCCCAGACGGCCAACAGTGGCCGCTTGGGGAGGTATCATGAAGACCAAGTTTATTGCGGCGATGCTCGCATCGGGCACTGCGGCCATCGCGATTCAAGTGCCGAGCGCTCAGGCCCAAGCTCAGGCTCGGGTGGGACAGCAAAGCTACAACCTCCCCGCGCAGGACCTTGCCACCGCACTCCAGCGATACTCCGAAATCTCCGGCCGCGAGGTCATCGCCTCCGGCACGATCACACACGGCAAGCGCAGCTCCCGCGTGACCGGCCGCCTGAACGCCGACGCTGCCCTATCACGCCTCCTCTCCGGGACCGGTCTCATCGGAGAACTCATCGACGGCGCCCTGGTACTGCGCGAGGGAAACGACGGTGCCGCGGCAGCGCAATCGATTGATGGCCGTGACGAGGCGATCGTCGTAACCGGAACCCGTATCCGTGGAACGGGTCCCGTCGGCTCGGCCGTCGCCACCATCGATCGCGACGCGCTCGATCGCAGTGGGCGAGCAACGCTCGCCGATTTCATCCAGACGATCCCCCAGAACTTCTCGGGTGGTCCGACCGAGGCCAATGTCGGGTTCAGCAATCGCGGCAAAGCCTCGTCGAATATCGCCTATGGGAGCGGCTTCAACCTGCGTGGCCTCGGGCCCGGTGCCACGCTCACGCTGTTCGATGGCGCGCGGCCCGCGCTGGGCGGCGGGTCGGGCGCCTATGCCGATGTATCGCTCGTGCCCTCCGTCGCCATCGACCGGGTCGAGATTCTCACCGACGGCGCGTCCGCAATCTATGGTTCGGATGCGGTCGCGGGGGTGGTGAACATCCGCTTTCGCAACCGCTTCGAGGGCGCCGAGACACGGCTGCGTGCCGGGACCGCCGATGGCGATTATGGCGAGGTCCAGATCAGCCAGATTTTCGGTACGGGCTGGTCTACGGGCCACCTCGTCGTCGCAGGAGAATATAGCAAGCGCGGCAATCTCGCGGCAACAAAGCGACCTTTTGCTACCGAGGATCTTCGAGCCTTCGGTGGCCCCGATCTGCGCTCGAACTATAACAGCCCCGGGACCATCGTGGCCGCAAACGGCCAGCGTTTCCTCATTCCGCGGGGCCAGAATGGTCGCGGGCTGACGGCAGCCCAACTGACGCCGAGCGCGGATTTCAAACGCGGCGACGCGCGGCGTCACACAGACATTCTGCCCGAGCAGGAGACAGGGAGCCTCTATGGAAGCGTCGAGCAATCGCTCGGCTCGCACGTCACATTATTCTCGCGCGCCCTGTATTCGGAGCGGCGTTTCGAGGCACGACGCCGCGTCAGCGGCCCGACGCCGGTCCGCGTTACAAGTGCGAACCCCTTTTATGTCGACCCGATCGGTACGGGTCAGCCGATCACCGTCTATTATGATCCGGCAGCGGACTTCGGCCCGGAAAGCCTGCGCGGCACGGCAAAGGCCTTCAACAGCCTCGTTGGCGCACGCGCCGACATCGGGACCTGGTCGATCGAACTGACCGGCGGGTTCGGATGCCAGAAGGAGCGTTACGACAGCTTCAATCTGGTCCATAGCCTGCGCTTCTCGCGCGCGGTCGCCTCGACGAACGCCTCGCAGGCGATCAATGTCTTCGGCGATGGCGCGGTCAACGACCCTGCGCTGATCGACAGCCTGCGTGGTACCATCACCGCCGAAACCCGGTTCAAGGTTTGGACCGGAGCCCTCCGTGCCGACGGCGCCCTGTTCGCGCTGCCCGCGGGCGACCTCAAAATGGCGGCGGGCGCCGAGTATCGCCGCGATCGCTTCACCTTCGAGCAGGTGCTCGACCTCGTCACCGACACGCCGCTGGTCATCGGCATCCCGGGTCTGCCCGACAAGCGCGTCGTCAAGGCCCTCTACGGCGAGCTGGTCGCCCCGATCTTCGACAGCGGCGCCAGCTTCCCCGGCGCGCTCATCGTGTCGGCCGCCGGACGCTATGAGGATTATTCGGACTTCGGCGACACCGCGAATCCGAAGTTCGGCGCACGTTGGACGCCGCTCCCGGGGCTGGCGCTCCGCGCTTCCTATGGCAAATCGTTCCGCGCGCCCTTCTTCGACGAACTGGTAGGCACCGCCAACGCGCTCTACCAGACGCTCCGGGTCGCCGATCCCTCGTCGCCGACCGGGCAAACCGTCGTCCTTGCACTCTTCGGCTTTCGTCCCGACCTGCAGCCCGAGCGCGCCGAGAGCTGGACCGCCGGCATTGACTTCGAGCCTCGATCGATCCCGGGCACCAAGCTGTTGCTGACCTATTTCGATATCCGCTACCGCGACCGAATTGCGTCGGCATCGAGCGATAGCCGGAATATCCTGAACCGGCGCGATCTTTATGCGTCCATCATTCAGGACAATCCGGACCTCGCGACGGTGAACGGCTATTTCACTGGGCCGAACTTCTCGAATGGACTCGGCGTAACCCCAGCCGACGTCCGCGCCATCATCGATCTCAGGACCCGCAACCTCTCAACTTCGACGATCCGAGGTCTGGATTTCGACCTTGGCTACAGCCGCCCGGTTGGCGGCGGGAGCATCTCGCTCAGCCTCGGGGGTACCAGACTGTTCGCGATCGACAACCAGATCGCCCGTCGGTCACGCTGCCTTACGTCGCAGCCGGATCGGAGCGGGCCAAATAAAGCTGTTTCAGGACCGGTACGACCAACCCTTATCGGGCAGTGGCATGGCGCCAAAACGTTCTACGCGATGCCTCGTGTCGGGATCACCGAGCAGTTCCTACACTTAGGTTTCTCTGGAGCATTGAAGCGAATTGACTCGCCGCTTGCGATCCAAGCGTCGATGAGGAGCGCGGTTCGAATACAAAGAGCACGGGCTAGGCTTCCACCATTAGCTGCTGCGCTTCGACACTTTTCCCACACTAGCCGTTTTCGTCGCCCGCCCCACGAGCGAGGCAATAATTTCCCCATGCGCGCATGAGATCGATACGAGCTCCGGGTTTGTCAGCAGTGCCAAGATATGTTGTGCGGCGATAGGCCGCCTGCACTGCATCCGGCGTCTTGTGCGCAAGCGCCGCTTCCACGACGGCATCAGGGAAACCCTCGTTCGCCGCCCAATCGGTGAATGTCGACCGGAAGCCGTGGACATGAAAAGGCTCAGCCATGTCACGAAGGACTTTGAGCAGCGTCATATCGGACATCGTCTTCCCCCTTACACCGGGGAAAACACGTCTGTGTCCGGGAGCCTGAAAGCATGCGCTTTTGCAATCACTTCCAGCGCGGCATCGGACAGCGGCACGATATGCGACTTGCCACGCTTCATATGATCGGCGGGCACAGTCCATAGCCGCGCGTCGATGTCGAGTTCGTCCCAGGTCGCCAGACGCACCTCCTGGCTGCGCGCACCGGTCAGGATGAGTAGTTCCAGCGCAAGCCTGCTGTAGGATGGCTTGCGCTGCAGTGCAGTGATGAAACCGGGCAAAGCCGCATATGGCATAGCCTTGCGATTCTCGGTCTTCTTGAGTTGCCGCGGCAAGCCACGCCCCGCTTTCAGGCTGCTATTACCTGAGGGAGCCTCGCGTGAACGCCAGCCCTTTGCATGCGCATAATCCAGCACGGTGCAGATCCGGTTGCGCACCTGACGGGCGGTGTCGGGTATCTCCTGCCAGATCGGCGTGAGCACGTTTATGATGTCAGCCGCGACAATCGCACCGGTCTGCTCGTCGCCCAGTTTCGGGAAGGCGTAATTCTCAAGGCTGGAAAGCCATTGGCGGGCGTAGATCTCGCTCTTCCATCCCGCCTCGTTCTCGGCGTGATATTGCCTCGCCGCCTCGCGAAACGTCACCTTGGCAGACGCCTCGTCCTTCCGCTCAGCCAATATGTCGCGCCGGTCGACCTTGACCGCCTTGCGAAGCTCGCCGGCCTTCTCGCGGACCTGCGCCAAAGTGAACAACTTCGCGCTGCCCAGCCCAATGTCCTGACGCTTGCCGTCGCGCTGCAGGCGAAGGGTCCAAGACGCCCCTCCCCGCTTGTCGACCTTCAAAAACAAGCCGTCACCATCCTGATAGGTGCCCGGATTCGCAAGAGCGGCCTTGACCGCAACCGCCGTGAGTTTGCCCATGGGAATCTTCCCCCACACTTTCTCCCCACATTCTGAGGAACACGAGTGTGGGGGAAAGACAATCTTCCCCCACACTTCCCCCACACTACGCTCCGGCTGCAGGCAAATTGCCCCGGACGCATGCGGACGATGCGTGGATGATACGCTAGGTTTTCCGCGATTTCTAGGGGGTTCGGCGGACACCCTCGGATGGGAGGATGGTGGACAGGGCTGGATTCGAACCAGCGTACGGAAAACCGGGCAGATTTACAGTCTGCTGCCTTTAACCACTCGGCCACCTGTCCTTGGGGCCCGCTTTGGGAAGCGGTCCAATGGCGAAACGAGGCTTGCCTGTCAATGCCGCTCGTGGGAAAGGCGCGGCCATGAGACAATTTTCCCGTCACCGCCGCCCGCAGGGCCAGAGCACGCGCGGCCAGCCGATCCGCTTCTGGGGCCGCCATGCCGTGTTGGCGGCGCTCGCCAATCCCGAACGTACCGTCAAGCGCATCTGGGGCACCCGCGAAGCGCTGGGCCAGCTCGACCTACCGCCGGTGATTCCGATCAGCTACGCCGACGTCACCGACCTCGCACGCCTCGTCGCGCGCGATGCGCCGCATCAGGGACTGGTGATCGAGGTCGATCCGCTCGAAAGCGTCTATCTCGGCGATCTGCTGCAGGAAGAGGTCGATGCCGACAGCCGGCGCCCGCTGATCGTCCTCGATCAGGTCACTGACCCGCATAATATCGGCGCGGTGCTGCGCTCGGCCGCCGCCTTCGATGCCGCCGCCATCATCACGCAGGACCGCCACAGCCCGCCCGAAAGCGGCGTCATCGCCCGCTCGGCGTCGGGCGCGCTCGAAACCGTGCCGTGGGTGCGTGTGGTCAACCTGTCGCGCGCGCTCGAGGAAATCGCCGAGGCGCAATATTGGCGCATCGGGCTGATGGGCGACACCGAAACGACGCTCGGCTCGACGCTCGACGGCAGCAAGGTGGCGCTGGTGCTTGGCTCCGAAGGCGACGGCATGCGCCACAATGTCATGGAGCATTGCGACGTGCTGGCAAAGCTGCCGATCTCGCCGCGAATGGAAAGCCTCAACATCTCGAACGCCGCCGCGATCGCGCTCTACGCGGTCGCAACGGCGGGGCAATAAGCCCCCATATCAGGCGAAATCAGTCCTCGGCGGCGATCCGTACGCGCAGGCCGTCCAGCGCGTCGCTGAACGGGATCTGGCACGACAGGCGCGAATTGTCGTCGCGGTCGGTCGTCGAATCGAGCAGGTCGTTCTCGTCCTCGCTCATCGCGGGCATCGCAGCCTTGTCGCCCGCCTCGACATGGACGTGGCAGGTCGCGCACGAACAGCAGCCGCCGCACAGCGCGAGCAGTTCGTCGAAGCCGGCGTCGCGGATATTTTCCATCACGGTCAGGCTGGTGTCGCCTTCGATTTCATGTTCGGTCCCGTCGCGCGTCACCACAATCAGCTTGGCCATGTGCATCCCCATATCGTTCGATTCGGATGGGCTATGTCGCGCGTTGCGCGGCAAATCAAGCGCTGCTAGAGCAACGATCAGGAACAAAAGGAGAATATGCGATGGGCCTGAGCCAGCAGCAGCTCAACGCCGGAATCGACGCCCTCGCGGCGCTCGATTCAAATTTCGCGCGCGCGTTCGGCCATGCGGGCTATCCCGAACCGCGTATCCGCGCCCCGGGTTACACGACGCTTTTACGTACCATCGTCGGCCAGCAGGTCAGCGTCGCCGCCGCCAATTCGATCTGGAACAAGCTGGAAGCGGGTTTCGGCGAGGGCTGCCCGGCCGAAGCGGTGGCCGCCGCCGATTTCGATGCGCTGCGTGCGTGCGGCCTGTCGGGACAGAAACAGGGCTATGCGAAAAGCCTCGCGCAATTGATTCTCGACGGCGAACTGAAATTCGACGCCCTCCCCGCCGACGACGAGGAAGCGATCGCCCTGCTCACCAAGGTCAAGGGCATCGGCCGTTGGTCGGCCGAAATCTACCTGCTCTTTGCCGAGGGACGCCCCGACATCTGGCCCGCGGGCGACCTTGCGGTACAGGAGGCGGTCGGCCGCATTCTCCAGCTCGAAGCGCGGCCGAGCGAGAAACGGGTACGCGAGCTTGGCGAAGCCTGGCGCCCGCACCGCGGCGCCGCCGCCATCTTCAGCTGGCACTGCTATAATATGGACGTGATCTAGGGCTTACCCCGGCTATTTCTATATTGCGGCGAACCGGACAAGGCGCCAATCGGAATCGCGCAATTCCGTTTGATGAGGCTTTCATGACCACCACCCGCGATATCGTCACCACTTATTATGCGGCGTTCAACGCCGGCGACAGCGAAGCCATGCTCGCATGTCTTGCCGACGACGTCCGCCACGACGTCAACCAAGGCGATCCGCGCCACGGCAAGGCGCTGTTCCGCGAATTCAACGCGCATATGGCGAAATGCTATCGCGAACAGCTCACCGACATGGTGATCTTCGCCGAAGGCGACCGCGCCGCCGCCGAGTTCATCGTCAACGGCACCTATCTCGCCACCGACCAGGGACTTCCGGAGGCGAACGGCCAGACCTACCGCCTGCCCGGCGGCGCTTTCCTGTCGGTCAATGCCGACGGGCTGATCGACCGCGTCACCACCTATTACAACCTCACCGACTGGATGCGGCAGGTCGGCGCATGAGGATCGGCGCATGACCGTCGCGGTCGCGCCGGTGACGGGGGCGGGACTGGCCGAGGTCATCCCCGCGCTCGCCCGGCTGCGCATTACGGTGTTTCGCGACTTTCCCTATCTCTATGACGGCAACGCCGCCTACGAGGCCGATTATCTCGCCGACTTTGCCGCCGCCGACGGTGCCGTCGTGGTGGTCGCCCGCGATGGCGCCGAAATCGTCGGGGCCGCCACCGCCGCACCGCTGGCCGCCCAGGACGCCGCATGGCAGGCTCCGCTCGCGGCGGCTGGTTTCGACATCGCCCGCACTTTCTATTTCGGCGAATCGGTACTGCTCGGGGATTACCGCGGTCAGGGCATCGGCCACGCCTTTTTCGATCACCGCGAAGCGCAGGCGCGTGCCGAGGGCGCCGCGCACGCCGCCTTTTGCAGCGTCATCCGCGCTACCGACCACCCCCAGCGCCCCGCCGGCTATCGTCCCCTCGATGCCTTCTGGCGCGGCCGCGGCTACGCCCCGCTGGAAGGCGTGACGGCATGGTTCGACTGGAAGAGCGTCGGCGGTGCGGCGGAAGAGCGGCACCAGCTTCAATACTGGACGCGGAGGCTCTGACCTCCGACAAAGGCTGAGGCCGCGCGTCTCCGACCGGCCGAAAGCAGTCATGCCCCTTTTCGTCACCCCGGGCTTGACCCCGGGCCTGCCTTGTCTTTCGAGCGTGCCAAGAAAGGCGGGTCCCGGGTCAAGCCCGGGATGACGACTTAACAAGCGACAGTTCCTCACCCCACAGCCGACACTAAAAAAGCCGGATGGATCGCTCCACCCGGCCTTTTTGATTCTTCAGGCGCGAAGCTTATTTCTTCGCGGCGGCCTTCTTGGCCGGAGCCTTCTTGGCGGCAGGCTCTGCTTTTTCAGCAGCAGCTTTCGGCGCCGCGGCCTTCTTCGCCGCAGGCTTTTCCTCGCTCTTGGCGGGAGCCGCTTCGGCCTTCTTCGCCGGCGCCTTCTTGGCCGGAGCAGCAGCCTCGGCGGCTTCTTCCTTCACCGCGTCCTTCTTGGCGGCGGGCTTCTTCGCCGCCGCCTTCTTGGCCGGCTTGTGGTCGTGATCATGGTCGTGACCGCAGCCCGGGCCGTGGACATGGCCATCGTCGTCGGCCTCGATCGCCCCTTCGATCTCTTCGCGCGTCACTTCGCGGTCTGTGATCTCGGCCTTGTCGAACAGGAAGTCGACGACCTTGTCCTCATAGAGCGGGGCGCGGATCTGCGCGGCGGCGAGTGCGTCCTGCTGGACATATTCGACGAAGCGCTGGCGGTCTTCGGGGCGATACTGCTGCGCCGCCTGCATGATCAGCCGCTGCATTTCCTGCGCCGAAACCTGCACGCCATGCGCCTGCCCGATTTCCGAGAGGAGCAGGCCAAGGCGGACGCGACGCACCGCGATCCCGCGATAATCGTCGCGATCCTTTTCGAGTTCGGCCTTCGCCGCCTCGGGATCTTCCTCGTGGCTGACTTCATGCTCGAGCTGCTGCCAGATCTGGTTGAACTCGGCCTCGACCATCGTCGGCGGCACGTCGAAATCGTGGGCGGCGGCGAGCTGGTCGAGCAGCTTGCGCTTCATATAGGTGCGCGTCAGGCCGTTGAGTTCCTGCTCGACCTGATCCTTCATCAGCTCTTTCAGCTTGTCGAGGCTTTCGAGGCCGAGCGACTTGGCGAACTCGTCATCGATCTTCGACGCCGCGGGAACCTTCACTTCCTTCACCTTGACGGCGAATTCGGCGGGCTGGCCCTTGAGGTTCTCGACCGGATATTCGTCGGGGAAGGTGACCTTCAGCACCTTCTCGTCGCCGACCTTGACGCCGACAAGCTGGTCCTCGAAGCCGGGGATGAGCTGGCCCGAGCCGATCTCGACCGCCATGTCCTCGCCCGTGCCGCCGTCGAAGGCTACGCCGTCGACCGAGCCGGCGAAATCGATGATCACCTGATCGCCGGTCGCGGCCTTCTTCGTCTTCGGCGCTTCCTCGAAACGCTTCATCTGGGCGGCGAATTCCTCGATCTTCGCCATCACCGCCTTGTCGTCGGCGGGAACGGTCAGACGCTCGAGCTTCAGCCCGTCGATCGACGGCGCCGCGATGTCGGGCAGCACTTCCAGCGCGACGGTCAGCTCGGCATCCTTGCCGCGCTCATATCCATCGGCGAGGGTAACGGCGGGCTGCAGCGCCGGGCGCAGCTTTTCCTTGGCCATCAGGTCCTTGACGCCCTGGTCGATCGCCTTGTTCAGCGCGTCGGCCGACAGCGCCTCGCCATGCATCTTGCGAATGAGGTTCGGCGGCACCTTGCCGGGGCGAAAGCCGGGCATGCGCACGGTCGGTGCGACCGCCTTCACTTCGTCCTCGACGCGCGCGTCGATGTCCTTGGCGGTGATGGTCAGGCTATATTCGCGCTTCAGGCCTTCGTTCAGCGTTTCGACGGTCTTCATTGCCTTGATCTTATCCTTGCTCAAAATCTCGTATCGACAACCCAGCCGAAATGGCGGAGTTCCCCTGTCCCGGCTTGCTGCTCGCGAAGGTGGTGCGGGCGAAGGGACTCGAACCCCCACATCTTGCGATACTGGTACCTAAAACCAGCGCGTCTACCAATTCCGCCACGCCCGCTTGAGAAGCCTCGGCCGGGTGCACGAAATCGCGCGCTGCCGCGCACGCCCGTGCGGGCCGCGCGGGGCTATAGCAGACGCGTGGCCAAGGGCAAGGGCGGAAAGCCCCCTTTACCTAGGCGCATCCCGCTGTCGGAACATGGCGGCCGGCCGTTCGTTGGTAAAGCAAGGAGAGCCACCATGAGCTTCAAGTCCAACCTTTACGTCCATGCCGCCGATCCGCTTCCCAAGCCGAAGCCCGACGTCATCGATCCGATCGCCCCGCCCGAACAGCCGGTCCAGCCGACGCCGCTCGAGGATCCCGCCGGTCAGCCGCAGGAAATCCCCGGCAGCCCGGGCGGCGGCGATATCGACCAGCCCGGCCGCGGCCCCAGCGAAGTGCCGCCGCAGCAGGTCTGACGCATTGCGCACCGCCGCAGTTCGATAGCATACGAAGCACTTGACCCGTCCCTCCCGCCCCATCACGATGGCGGCGGGGGAGAGACATATGAAATTGACCGCCGCACTCGCCGCGCTGTTGCTGACCGCCGCTGCGCCCGCCGCCGCGCGGGACACGATCCTGTATCGCGGCGGCGCGATCGTCACGATGGACGGCGACACGCCGCAGACCGTCGAGGCCGTTGTCACCCGCGGCGACCGCATCGCCTTTGCCGGTAGCGAAAAGGAGGCGCGCCGCGCTGCCGGCAAGGGCGCGACCGTCCGCGACCTTGCCGGCGCCACCATGCTGCCGGGCTTCATCGACGCCCATTCGCACTTCACGGTGGCGACGATGAGCGCGGGCGGACTCGACCTGCGCGACGGCGCGCATGCGGCCGTCACCGATATCCCCGGGCTGCAGCGGGCGATTGCCGACCATATCGCCGCCAAGGCGATCCCGCCCGGCGGCTGGGTCGTCGTCTGGCAATATGATCAGGAAAATCTCGCCGAAAAGCGCCACATCACCCGCGCCGAACTCGACGCGGTCGCCGCCGACCGGCCGATCGTCGTCCTGCACGTCTCGCTCCACGGCCTTGTCGCCAACAGCGCCGCGCTGGCCGCCGCGAAGCTGACCGATGCCAGCCAGCCGCCGCCCGGCGGCATGCTGCTGCGCGACACCGCGGGCCGCCTCAACGGCGTGCTCCTCGAAAAGGCGACCTTCCTGATGCTCGCCGCGATGCCGCAACCGACCGCGGACCAGAAGCTCGCCGCGCTCGACGCGGCACAAAATGCCTATTTCGCTGAGGGTTATACCCATGCGCAGGACGGCGCGACGCTGCCGCCCGACATCGCCTTTCTCACCTCCCCGCAGGCCCGCGAACGGCTGAAGATCGATCTCGCCCTCCTCCCGTTCTCGCCCGGCCTCGACGCGCTGCTTGCGAACCCCGACATCCGGTTCGGCGAATATCAGGGCCATGTAAAACTGCAGGGGATCAAGTTCGTCCTCGACGGATCGGTGCAGGCGCGCACCGGCTATTTCACCCGCGATTACAAGCGCGGCAGCCCCGAGGGGCACCATCCCTGGCACGGCGAGCCCGTCCTTTCCGAAGCGGCGTTCATCGCACAGGCAAGGAAGGTGCACGAACGCGGCTGGCAGCTGTTCGTCCATGCCAACGGCGACGCCGCGATCGACATGGCGATCCGCGGCTTCGACGCGCTCGGTATCGAGGCGACCGACAACCGCCGCCCGATCGTCATCCATTCGCAGTTCCAGCGCCCCGACCAGCTACCGGCCTACCGGCGGATCGGCGTCGGGCCGTCCTATTTCTCCAACCACAGCTGGTATTGGGGCGACGTCCACCGCACCAACTTCCCCGCCGAGGTCGTCGACTTCATCAGCCCCCTTCGCTCGGCGCGCGCCGCGGGGCTGATCGCATCGAACCACAGCGATTACAGCGTCACCCCGCTCGACACGCGCTTCATGCTCTGGACCTCGATGGCACGCGTCTCGCCCACCGGCGTCGTCAGCGGCCCCGCCGAGCGCCTGAACGCCTACGAAGCCCTGCAGGCGCTGACCACCGGCCCCGCCTGGCAAGTGTTCGAGGAAGACCGCAAGGGCCGCATCAAGCCCGGCCTGCTCGCCGACTTCGTCATTCTCGACAAGAACCCGCTGACCACCCCGGTCGACGGCATCAAGGCCATCAAGGTCCGCGAAACGATCAAGGAAGGGCGTAGCGTCTGGCGCGCGACGCCCTGAGCCGATATCCTCGCGCCGCATCCACAACAGGGGTCTCATCATGCGTCACAGCCTTGCCCTTTTGGTCGCCGCCATCGCCCTCCCCGCGCCGGCGCTTGCGCAGCCCGCATCCGACGTCGCCGATCTCGCCGGCGCCCGTGCGGCGGGCGGCGAAACGCAGCTTCTCGCGCGCGGCTATGTCGCGCGCTTCTCGAACACCGTCGGCGAACAGCGTTACACCTTCTGGTGGAATGCGCGCACCGGCCGCTGCATCTCGGTATCGACCGTCGACGGACGCTATGGCGTGCTGATCGTTGTCCCGGCCGAAAATTGCCGCGACGTCGATGCCGACGCCCCCACCCTCGATCACCATCAACCCGCCGCCGATCCGGGCTATCGCGATCCCGGTTCGCTGGTTCTCGTCTGCTACGGCGCCGGGACGCGGCCGACGGTCCAGAACAATCCGCGCTACAGCTGGAACCCGCACGCCCACAAATGGGAATGGAGCAACGAGCTCAGCAACAGCGCGCAAGGATTTAACAGCGATATCCAGCTCGAACTCTACGGCGATCATGGCCGCATCCACCTCGGCCCGAAACTGGTGCCGCCGATCCATTCGGGCGGCGACAACGGCTGGTGGGATCTCGACAATCTGGTCGTCACCCCCGACCGCATCACCGCCAGCTATCGCCTCAATGGCCTCAACAAACCGAAGCTGACCGTCGATCGCCGCTCGGGCCGCATCACCATCGCAGCGCAGACCAATTTCTCGGGCCAGTGCGATATCGGCGACTGGGGCGCCGGACAAAGGCGCTTTTAGGGAACGGACCGCCGCGCCGCCACTTCGGCCAGCATCGTCTTCAGCGCCGCCGCATCATGCCAGCGGCCGCCCGTCATCACGCCCAGCGGTGCGCGTAACGTCGCGGGTTTTTCCAGCGGATTGTCGGCGACCAGCAGCAGGTCGGCGCGATAGCCCGGCGCCACGATGCCGAACTTCGCCGCGCCCGGCACCGTCTTCGCGATGAACTCCCCCGGGGTGCGCGTCGCCGCGGACAGCGCCTGCCAGGGCGTCAGCCCGGCGCCGCGCATCGCATCGATCTCGTCATGCAGCGCAAAGCCGGGCACCAGCCCCGCAATCGTCGGCGCGTCGCCGCCCGCGATCAGCGGCACCCCCGCATCGGCCATCGCCTTGACGAAGCGCGCCTCGAACGCCACTCGCCGCGACAGGTCGACCGCCTTTTTCTGATAGCCCGACCGCGCCCAGTCGATCCGGTCGCCGGGCGACACATAGCGCGCCTCGGGCGCCGCGAGATAGGCTTTCACGGCCTCGGGCTTGCCGAACTGCGCCGCGATCGTGCGATAGGTGAGCAGGTCGGACGTGACGAATGCACCATGCCCCTTCACCAGCGCGATCGCGTCGGCGATCCGCGCCTCGTCGGGCGGCGCCTGCTGGTCGCCCGCGGGCGGTTCGGGAAAGAAGCCGGTGAAAAATTCCTCGACATGCGCGACCATGACCTGTCCGGCGGCGAGCTGTTTCGCGAGGCCGACCGCCGCGACATTATGCCCGACGACGCCGATCCCCTGCACGCGCGCTTCGTCGGCCAGCGCCGCGAACGCCTCGGCCGACAGGTTCGTATAGACCTTCATGAAGCTGTAGCCGTTCGCCTTCGCCAGCCGCACAATGGCGCGCGCCTCGTCGGGGGTGCGGACGATGAAATGGCCATATTGCGGGTCGCCGTCGACGACGAAGGCGGTGAAGATATAGGGTCCGGGAACGTCGCCGCGGTTCACCGCGATCCGCGTCCGTCCGGCAAAGGCGTTGGTCGCCTCGCCCATGTTGAGCATCGTCGTCACGCCATTGGCGAGCAGCAGCGTCAGGTCGTCGCGCTGCGTCACATGATTGTGCATGTCGGCAAGGCCCGGCATCAGCCACGCGCCCTTGCCGTCGATCACCGGCGTTCCGGCGGGCAGCTTCGCCTGGATCCCGATGCTCGCGATCGCCCCGTCGGTGACGATCACGGTGGTGCGTGGAATCACGCGTTCGCGGTCCATCGGCACGACATTGACGTTTGCGAAGACGATCGTCTCGGCCCGCGCCAGCGCGGCGCAGGCGAACATCATCGACAGCGCCAGCAGCGCGCGCAGCATCCGCCGCGCCGCGTCAGCCGGCGCAGAAAGCGACAAAGCGCGCGATCGCCTGCTTGCCCGCCGGCGTCGCCGCCATATCGGTCGCGGCGCCGTCGGCCGTCATGCGCAGCCAGCCGTTCGCGGCAAAGGCGCGGATGAAGGGTGCATCGCCGGCGATTTCGTCGGTCGACGAGAAATAGGGCATTTCCTCGGCCTCGGTCGTGCCGGCCAGCCGCAATGCCTGGTCGCCCGATACCAGATCGATCGCGGCAAGATCGGGCGAGCCGCCCGAGATCCCGGCAAAGATGCGGTTGCCGCCCTCTTCGCAGGTGAAATTCAGCGGCTGGTCGTCGGTGTCGGCGACTTCATAGGCAAGGATCGCGCTGTCCGCCCGATCTTCGTCATTGACGCGCATCGTCCAGTCATACCCGTCGTTCACTGCGGGCGCGCTCGCAGCGGCCCCCGACACGATCGCCAGAGCACCCCCAACCGAAACCAGAAACCGCTTCATCATCATTCTACCCTTCGTCATCATTATGCATTGATTTCAATGCTTATGACCGCGAAGCGGCTGAATTGCCTGTGAACTGGATCACCGTCAAGCGAGCGCTTTTTTGAGCAGCTCGTTGACGACCTGCGGGTTCGCCTTGCCCTGCATCGCCTTCATCGTCTGACCGACGAAGAAGCCGAACAGCGCTTCCTTGCCGCCCTTATACTGCTCGACCTTGTCGGCATTGGCGGCGAGGACCTTGGCGATCTCGGCCTCGATCGCGCCGGTGTCGCTGGTCTGCTTCAGCCCCTCGCGATCGACGATGGCGGCCGCGCCGTCACCGCTTTCGAGCATCTTCTCGAACACCTGCTTCGCGATCGTGCCCGAAATCGTGCCGTCGGCGACGAGCCCGAGCAGTTCGCCCGCCTGCGCCGGGGTGACCGGGCAATCCTCGAAGCTCTTGCCGAGGCGGTTGAGTGCCCCGAACAGCTCGCTCGATACCCAGTTCGCCGCCGCAGCCGGCTTCGCGCCGGTTTCCAGCAGCGTATCGAACCACAAGGCGCTCTCGACCTCGGCGGTCAGCACATCGGCGTTATACGCCGAAATTCCGGCTGCCAGATAGCGCGCGCGCTTGGCATCGGGCAGTTCGGGCAAGCTCTCGCGGCACTCGGCCAGAAACGCATCGTCGAGTTCGAGCGGCAGCAGGTCGGGATCCGGGAAGTAGCGGTAATCATGCGCATCTTCCTTCGACCGCATCGAGCGCGTCTCGTTGCGGTCGGGGTCGTAGAGCCGCGTTTCCTGCACCACGGAGCCGCCGCTTTCGATCAGCTCGACCTGGCGCCTCGCCTCGCCCTCGATCACCGCCATCACGAAGCGCACCGAATTGACATTCTTCGTCTCGGTGCGCGTCCCGAATTCGTCGCCCGGCTTGCGGACCGACACGTTGACGTCGGCGCGCATCGAGCCTTCTTCCATATTGCCGTCGCACGATCCGACATAGCGCAGGATCGACCGCAGCTTGCGCACATAGGCCCCGGCCTCGGCGGGCGAGCGCATGTCGGGGCGCGAGACGATCTCCATCAGCGCGACGCCCGAGCGGTTGAGATCGACATAGGACATCGTCGGATGCTGGTCGTGCATCAGCTTGCCGGCGTCCTGCTCGACATGGATGCGCTCGATCCCGATCCGCTTGGGCTCGGGAATCCCGGCCTTCTCATCCTCCTCGATCATCAGCGAACCTTCGCCGACAAGCGGATGATAAAGCTGTGAAATCTGGTAGCCCTGCGGCAGGTCGGCGTAGAAATAATTCTTGCGGTCGAACCGCGACCATTTGTTGATCTCGGCCTCGATCGCCATCCCCGTGCGCACCGCCTGGCGGATGCATTCGCGGTTCGGCACCGGCAGCATGCCGGGCATCGCAGCGTCGACGAGCGACACCTGCGTATTGGGCTCGGCCCCGAACGCCGTCGCGGCGCCCGAGAACAGCTTGGCGTTGGAGGTGACCTGCGCATGGACCTCGAGGCCGATCACGACCTCCCACTCGCCGGTTTCGCCCTTGATGCGATAATCGCTCATCTTACCACCACTTCTCGGCGCGCGCGTTGAAGCCCGCCCGCTCTTCAATTGCCAGACCGGCGTTGAGCACGCCCTGTTCGTCGAATGCCTTGCCGATGATCTGCAGGCCCAGCGGCAGTCCTTCGCGGTTCAGCGCCGCGGGGACCGACATCGCGGGCAGGCCCGCGAGGCTCGCGGGCACCGCGAACACGTCGTTCAGATACATCGCCAGCGGATCGGAGGTCTTCTCGCCCAGCCCGAACGCCGCCGACGGCGCGGTCGGCGCGAGGATGACGTCGCAGCTTGCAAAAGCCGTCTCGAAATCGCGCGCGATCAGCGTCCGCACCTTCTGCGCCTGCGTATAATAGGCGTCGTAGAAGCCCGCCGACAGCACATAAGTGCCGATCATGATGCGGCGCTTGACCTCGGGCCCGAAGCCGTCGGCGCGCGTCGCGGCGTACATGTCCTGCAAGCCCGCCTTTTCGGGCAGGTCGCGCAGGCCGTAACGCACCCCGTCATAGCGCGCGAGGTTCGACGACGCCTCGGCGGGCGCGATGATATAGTAAGCTGGAAGCGCATATTTGGTGTGCGGCAGGCTGATCTCGACCACGTCCGCGCCCGCATCCTTCAGCATCGCGATGCCCGCGTCCCACATTGCGTCGATGTCGGGATCGATGCCCTCCAATCGATATTCCTTGGGAATACCGACTTTCTTACCCTTGAGATCGCTTGACAAAGCGGCTTCCCAATTGGGTACGGGCAGATTCAGGCTCGTCGCGTCCTTCGGATCGAAGCCCGCCATATTTTCGAGCATGATCGCGCAATCCTTGACGTCGCGCGCCATCGGCCCCGCCTGATCGAGCGAGCTTGCGAACGCGACGATGCCCCAGCGCGAGCAGCGGCCATAGGTCGGCTTGATCCCGCTGATCCCGACGAAGGCCGCGGGCTGGCGGATCGAGCCGCCGGTGTCGGTCCCGGTCGCCGCGGGGCACAGCCGCGCCGCGATCGCCGACGACGAACCGCCTGACGAACCGCCCGGCGCGAGCGCGGCATTGCCGCCGTCGTTGCGCTTCCACGGGCTGATCACATTGCCGAAATAGCTTGTCTCGTTTGACGACCCCATCGCGAACTGGTCGAGATTGAGCTTGCCGAGCATACCGCAGCCCGCGTCCCACAATTTCTGCGACACGGTCGATTCGTACCGCGGCACGAAACCTTCGAGCATATGGCTCGCCGCCGTCGTCTGGACGCCGTTCGTCGCGAACAAATCCTTCATCCCGATCGGCACGCCCGACAGCGGCTTCAGCGTCCCCGCCGCGCGGTCGGCGTCGGCCTCCTTCGCCGCGGCGAGCGCATGCTCGGGGGTCTCGACGATGAACGCATTGAGCGCCTTGGCGCCCGCGACATTGGCATTGAACGCCTCGGCGACCTCGACGGCGCTGAAATCGCCCGCGCGGTGCCCGTCGCGGATTTCGGCGACGGTCAGGTTCGTAAGCTCGGTCATTATTCGATTACCTTGGGAACGCCGAAAAAGCCGTGCTGCGGCGCGGGCGCATTGGCGAGAATATCGTCGCGGCGGTTGCCGCCGGTCAGCGGGTCGGCGTCGACGACATCGTCGCGCAGCCGCAGCACATTCGGGATCACCGCGGTCATCGGTTCGACCCCGGTCACATCGACCTCGCCGAGTTGCTCGACCCAGCCCAAAATGCCGTTCAATTCGCCTTCCATCGCGGCGGCTTCCGCATCGCTGATCGCGATGCGCGCCAGCGACGCGATTTTCCTTACCGTTGCCTGATCGATTGCCATTCTAGTCGCCTTATCGGGAGAAGCTGCGCCGCTAGCATCCTCCCCCGCGCGCTTCAAGGCAGGCGCGCGATTCTCACTCGAAATCCTCGCCCAGCGGCTTGCCATTGACGAAGAGCTGCCGCCGCTGGACCGGCCGCACCTCGATCACCGCCTTTTCGAGCTCGTCGATCGTCAAACCCTCCGCGATGGCGCCGCCGCGAAACCCTTCATAATCCTCGGCCCATTCGCCGGTCTTCGCATCGCGCGCGAACAGTACGACATTGTTGCCGCGTCCGGCCACGACGATGCGGTCGGGACCCAGCACATAGGCGGCGCACGGCACAGTCTTGCACTGATCGCGCGTATCGAGCGCCGCATAGGCCTCAGGCGGCAACACCTGCCCCGCCGGCAGCACGCGCACCTTGTCGCGGATCGGCTTCGCGCCATAGGTGACGTCGGCGGCATCGACGGCCTCGCCCGCTACATTCAGGTCCCAGCGATTCTTCGCGGCGAGCGCCCATTTCGCCAGATCGGCCCTAGCCTTGTCGGGCGACTTCGCCAGATCGGCGAGCGCGCGCCGCCCCGCAGGCCCGAAATCGAATGCCAGCGCCGCCCAGTCGAATTTCTCGGCCTTTGTCGTGCCGGTTTTCAACCGCGCCAACTGGTCGCGCGTCGAAATCGCGCCGAAATCCATGAGCGGCAGCGCGAGGAACAGCGCCAGCAGCATTAGCCCGATCGCCAGCTTCTGTTGCAACGGCCGCAGCAGATCGTCGAAATCGCGGCGTCCCTTCGCGACCGACCATAGCCCCGCCGCGCCATAAGCGAGCGCGATGATCGCCGCGATCACCCCCCAGATGCGCTCGGGGGTCCAGCCGTACTGAATGACGCGCAAATGCATCGAATAAAAGGCAATGACCGCGAGCGGCAGCACCGCCGCGACCAGCATCGCCGCCGCAATCTGCAGGAAACGGTTCGCGGACCTGTCGTCGCGCCCGTTGCCGATCACCGCATTGGCGAGCAGCACTGCGAACGCCGCTGCCGCCATCATCAGCGCCGCAGTCGAAAACCCCGATTCCCAGAGCGGCGTCAGCCCGGTGCCAAGCAGCGACAGCAGGAACAGCGCCAGCGCGGCCGCCAGCACCGGCGCCAGCACACCGAGCACGATCATCACCAGCCGCTGCAAGGTCGCGACCAGCTTGTCGCGCTCGCGCAGCAGCCCAACCGCGCCGCCGAATGCCGCGCCCGCGAGCATCCAGCCGAACCATTCGCCGTTCAGCAGGCGCTCGATCAGGTCGATCCCGATCAGCTTGAACATCTGCCCGATCAGCACGACGAGCAGGAAGGTAATGCCGACGAAGACCAGCCCCGCCGCGCCGATCACCGCGTCGGTCCACGCGTGGCTGTGCAGCCGTTCGTACGGCATCTGCCACAGTTTCCAGAAACGCCAGTCGGGCGCGACGTCGCGGCGCGTCTGGAACAGCGGCGTCGCGACGAGCACCGCCAGGATTCCCGACCAGAACGGCCATTCGATCGGCGACCCGTTGAGATTGTAACCCGCCGAATAACCGCTGATCAGCCCCATCACCGCGCCCCACAGCAGCGCGAAACCCAGCGCCCAGTGCCAGCGGCGGATTTCGACGCCGAGCAGGAAAACCACCGTCGAAACCGCGATAAAGGCCGCAAGCGCGTCGAGCAGCGGCGCCGGTTCGGCGACATATTGGCGGTCGACAAGCATGTGGAACAACAGCCCCGCGAGCGCCCCGATCGCCGCCATGATCCACGGGCGCAGCGGCCATGGTGCATCATTCTCGTCGAGGCGTACCGAGGCGAGCCGGGGCGAATCGGGGGCGGGCGTGCTTGCGGGGGCGTCGGTCATGCCTAACATCTGGGCTTGTTTAACGCGCCTTCGCAAGCCAGATAGCGCTCAACCTCTCCCCATGGAGCCCCGATGGCCCGCAAATTCCTCTATATCATCGCCGCGATCATCATTCTCGTCCTCGGCGTCGGCATCGCCTGGCAACTCGCACCCGGCTGGTTCGGCCGCGTCGCCTTCGTGCCGTCGACCGAATTCAAGCCGCAGGCGGCGATCGCCCCCAATGCCTATGACGATCCTGCGATGTGGATTTCGCGGCCGGGGATCGAGAACGATCCGTCGGCATGGCGCCCGCCCGCCGACGGCGCCGCGACGCCCAAGACCGGGGACGGCGACAAGCTGATTCCGCCCGCCCGCGCGGCAACCACCGCGCCCCCCGCCGACGGCGCCGCGGCCAAGGGCGACGCCGCGATCTTTTTCGTCCACCCGACCAGCTATTACAGCAAGTCGAGCTGGAACGCGCCGCTCGAGGACCGCGACGCCAATTACCGCACCACCCTGTTCATGCAGGGCATGGCAAGCGCCTTCGGCGACGCCGGCGAGCTCTGGGCGCCGCGCTACCGTCAGGCGACGCTCGGCGCCTTCCTCGCCGAGGATCGGGTGACGGCGGGCAAGGCGATCGACGCCGCCTATCGCGATGTCGAACAGGCGTTCGACGCTTTCCTCGCCGCGCAGCCGAAGAACCGGCCGATCATCCTCGCCGGGCACAGCCAGGGCGCGCTGCACATCGAAACGCTGATCAAGAACCGCATCGCCGGCACCCCGCTCGCGAAGCGCATCGTCGCCGCTTACGTGATCGGCTGGCCGATCAGCGTCGATACCGACATTGCGGCACTCGGCCTGCCGGCATGCCAGACCCCCGAGCAAAAGGGCTGCCTGATCAGTTGGGCGAGCTTCGCCGAGCCCGCCGACCCGATCATGGTCACCGACGCCTATGACGGCACGATCGGTTATGACGGCCGCCCGCGCGCGGGCACGCGCATGCTGTGCACCAACCCGCTCACAGGCATCCCCGACACCGCAGCGGGCCCGGAGGCCAACATCGGCACGCTCAAGCCCGCCGACGGCTTCAAGAAGGGGTCGCTGGTCGCGGGCAAGATCGGCGCGAAATGCGATGACACGCGCGGCCTGCTGATGATCGGCGATGCCGAGGTCGCCAAGAATTATGCACCGAGCTACGTGCTGCCGGGCAATAATTATCACGTCTTCGACATCACCCTGTTCTGGGCGAACGTCCGCGCCGACGTGCTGCGGCGCCTCGCGACGTTCGAAGGTAAACCCTCGCCGGTGCCGCCGCCTGCGGCGCCGATCGCGCCGGCGGTGGCTCCGACGGCCCCACTAGCTGCGGCACCGAAAACCTGATTCCGTTCGCATCGAGCGAAGTCGAGATGCCCCGAAGAAGCGCCCGCTCTCACGGTGTCTCGACTTCGCTCGACACGAACGGGTAGAGAGACGGTAATGATCACTACCGCCGCTCCCGACTTCGCCGCCGCGCTCCCGGACGGCGGCCGCCTGATGGGCCTCGACGTCGGCACCAAGACGATCGGCGTCGCCTTTTGCGACGCGGGCTGGAGCTTCGCGACCCCCGACAAGACGATCGTCCGCAAGAAATTCTCGGTCGACCTCGACGCGCTCAAGACGCTCGTCGCCGCCCATTCGATCACCGGCATCGTCGTCGGCCTCCCCCTCAACATGGACGGCAGCGACAGCCCGCGCACCCAAAGCACCCGCGCCTTCGCGCGTAACCTGGCCCCGCTCGCCCTCCCCCTCCTCCTCTGGGACGAACGCTGGTCGACCGCCGCGGTCGAGCGCGCGATGATCGCCGCCGACGTCAGCCGCGCCAAACGCGCCGAACGCGTCGACAGCGCGGCCGCGGCGTTCATCCTGCAAGGTGCAATCGACGCGCTCGTGCGGGGATGACCGAATATATCCTCTATTGGCTCGCCGCCGCGAACGGCATCGCCTTCGGCCTGATGGTCGCGGACAAGCGCCGCGCCGAAGCGGGCATGCGCCGGATTCCCGAGTCCACTCTGCTTCTCTGGGCCTTTCTCGGCGGCTCCCCCGGCACCGTCGCCGCATCGCGGCTCGTCCGCCACAAGACGCGCAAACAGCCGTTCGCAACATGGATGATGATCTGGCTGTGGCTCGACATCCTGCTGCTCGTCCTCTGGACGCTCGGGATATTGGAACCGTGGATCGCCTCGGCACTTGCCTATTTGCGCGCCGCCACCTAAACGCTCGGCTTTAATGACAAACGCAACCATCCGACCCGCCAGCGATTATCCGCCCGGCGGCGATGCCTTTCGCCATCGCCACCTTACCGGCATCGCCCAGCTCACGCCGTGGGAAATTTCCTACGTCCTCGACGCCGCCGAACAATGGGTCGAAATGAACCGCAGCGGCGCCGCCAAACATGACGACCGGCTCGCCGGGCTGACGATCATCAACGCCTTTTTCGAAAATTCGACGCGCACCCTGCTGTCGTTCGAAATCGCCGGAAAGCGCCTCGGCGCCGACGTCGTCAACATGCACGCGGCGCAATCGAGCGTGAAGAAGGGCGAGACGCTGATCGACACCGCGATGACGCTGAACGCGATGCGCGCCGACGCCATCGTCATCCGCCATCAAAGCTCGGGCGCGGTGCAACTGATCGCCGACAAGGTCGATTGCCCGGTGCTCAACGCCGGCGACGGCCGCCACGAACATCCGACGCAGGCGCTGCTCGACGCGCTGACCATCCGGCGCCGCAAGGGCCGGGTCGAGGGCCTCACCATCGCGATCTGCGGCGACGTCCTCCACAGCCGCGTCGCGCGCTCGAACATCCTCGCACTGACCCTGCTCGGCAACGAGGTGCGCATCGTCGCGCCGCCGACGCTCACCCCGCCGGCGATCGATCGCATGCACGTCACGACCTTCACCGACATGGACGAAGGCATCAACGACGCCGACGTCGTGATGATGCTCCGCCTCCAGAACGAGCGCATGGACGGCGCTTACCTGCCGTCGGCGCGCGAATATCATGCGCTCTACGGCCTGACACCGAAGCGGCTCGAAAAAGCGAAACCCGATGCGATCGTCATGCACCCCGGCCCGATGAACCGCGGGGTCGAGATCGACAGCAGCGTCGCCGACGATCCCGTCCGCTCGACGATCACCGAACAGGTCGAAATGGGGGTCGCGGTCCGCATGGCGTGCCTCGACATATTGACGCGGCGCAAGCGGGGAGTGCCGGGATGGAACTGAAACCGCTCCATATCACCGGCGCGCTGCTGATCGACGGCGACACGCCGCGTCCGGGCAGCCTGCTCGTCATCGATGGCCGCATCGCCGCGCTCGACCCGGCCGAAGTTCCCGAAGGCACCGAAACCGTCGACGCTCGCGGCCAGTGGCTCGCCCCCGGAATCATCGATCTCGGCGTCTTTGCCACCGACAAGCCCGCCTTCCATTTCGGCGGCATCACCCGCGCCGCGCTGATGCCCGACAGCGGGCCGCTCGACAGCGCCGGGCTCGTCGAGCGTGCGGCCAAGGGCGGCAAACCCGACCTCTGGGTCCACCCCCTCGCCGCCGCGACCAAGGGGCTCGAAGGCCGCGAACTCGCCGAAATCGGCCTGATGAAGCAGGCGGGAGCGCGCGCCATCGCGACCGGCCGCAACCGCATCCCCGACAGCGGCGTCATGCGGCGCGTGCTGACCTATGCCGCCTCGCTCGACCTCGTCACGATCATCCATGCCGAGGATGAAGGGCTGACCGCCGGCGCCGTCGCCACAGACGGCGAGATGGCGACGCGGCTCGGCCTGTCCTCTGCCCCCGCCATCGCCGAAGCGATAGCGATCGCGCGCGACCTTGCGCTGGTCGAGGAAACCGGCGCGCCCGTCCATTTCCGTCAGGTCACGACCGCGCGCGGGCTCGACCTGATCCGCGCCGCCAAGGCGAAGGGGCTGCCCGTCCTCTGCGGCATCACCCCCGCGCACCTGTTGCTCTCGGACACGGCGATCGGCGATTTCCGCACCTTCGCGCGGCTGTCGCCGCCGCTGCGATCGGAGGACGACCGTCAGGCGTGCCTCGCAGCCATCGCCGACGGCACGATCGACATCCTCGCCTCGGGCCACGATCCGCGCGGTCCCGAGGACAAGCGCCTCCCCTTCGCCGAGGCACTGCCCGGCATGGCGGGCGCCGAGACGCTGCTCGCACTCGCCCTCAATCTTGTCCGCGACGGCCATATTTCGCCGGGGCGCCTGTTCGAGCTGCTCGCGCGCACCCCCGCCTGCCTCCTCGGCGTCGACGCCGGCCGCCTTGCCGTGGACATGGAAGCCGACCTGATCCTCGTCAACGACGGGACACCGTGGCAGGTCGATGCCAAGAAAATGGCTGCCTGGGCGGGCAACACCCCCTTCGACGGCATGCCGGTGCAAGGCCGCGCGACCGCGATGTGGAAGGGCGGCCAGCGCATCCGCTAGAGTGCGTCCAGCGTCAGAAATCGGCCGGTTCCTGCCATTCTTCTTCCCTCCCTTCCAGGGAGGGGAAGGACTCAAACCCACCCCCAAAGCCGCAACGTCCCAGGGACATCCAGCCCATACGACCGGCACAAAAAAGGCCCCGTCTTTCGACGGAGCCTTTATCATCTGTCCGGCGAAAGGATCAGACGCTCGCCGGATTGTCCTTGTCGTCGAGGATCAGCACGAGGCCGATGATCGCGGCGAGCGCGATCAGACCATAGAGCCAGGTCGAATTGTCGAGTTCGTTCTGGCCTTCGACCGTCGAGGTCGCGCGCGTGCCTTCAACAGCCGCCACGGGCGCAGCCGAAGCCACAACCGGCGCCATAACCATCGAGGTTGCCGCGAGGGAGATCGCAGCCTTCTTCAAAATATTCATAATAAACTCCGTCCACTGTTAGCGGCTGCCGCCTAAGCATCATTTTGTTACTTATCAATATATTTCATCTCAATTCGGCACAAAATAAATTTGGTACTGTTGCGCAACCCTTCGCGCCGGCCGCCGCAATGGGCAAAGCGAAGGGGCGCAGCCTGCCGGCCACGCCCCTTCCTCGGTCCACTCCCCCCAGAGTGTCGAAACTATCGCGACGCGAGCCGCAGCGGGCTCGATTTCGCGGCCCACTGGATGTTTTCGGCGCCGCCCATCTGGCGGATGAAGCACACCTGCCCCTGCGCTTTCAGTTGGCGGCACATCTCGGTCGCGTCGCCGCGCGTTGCCAGGCCGTTGACCGTCAGGCGATAGAAGGTGCGCCCCTTCACGACCGCCGCATGGCTGGACGCCGGGAAGCTGGTGAGCATGCCGTTCCTCTTTTTCAGCACACCCCATTTTTCCCTGGCGATGCCAAGGCTGTCATAGGCGCCGAGCTGGACGGCCCAGCCGTTCGGCTTCTTGGAATTGAAGGCGGCGGGGACGATCCGCGTCGCCAGCTCCAGCGCCTGCGCCTGCGCGGGGCGCACGGTTTCGGCGGGTGCGCCGGGTGCGGCGCGATAGGGCGCTGCGTCGGCCATGATCACAGCCGGAGCCGCTGCCGGCTGCGGCAGTTCGGTCACCGGGACGACGCCATTCTCGTCGCGCTGCGGCATCGGCAGTTCGACCGTACGGATGCTGGTGTCGGCGCTCGCTATCACGGGCGGCGGCGGTGCGAAGCTCTCGACCGGCGCCGGGTCGGCGGCGGCGAGCACGACCTTGTCGTCCGCCGCGGCGGCCATCCGCACCTCGGGCGCATTGGCAAGCGCGAGACGGACCGGCATGCCGGCGTCGGCCTGGGCCTTCGTGCCGATCAGCGTCGCGACACGCAGGCGCGCGTCGGGCTGCGATGCAAGTTTCGACCATTCGCCCATGCGCGCGTCGAGCTTTGCGAGCGACAGATCCTGCGCGGCGAGCACGCGGGCCTGCGCCCAGCGGCCCGACAGCGCAAAAGCCAGCGCCAGATTCTGCCGCGTGCGAGCGCTCGCACCCTCGGCACGCGCCGCTTCGGTCAGGACATAGATCGCCGATTCGCTGTCGCCTGCCAGCGCCAGCGCCAGCCCGGCGTCGGGCGCGGGCACGGTCGCCTGATGAGCATTCAGCAGCGCGACGGCATCGGGCGTCTTGCCCTGCGCAATCTGCGCCAGCGTCAGCGCGAGGATGGTGTTCGCGTCGGTCGCACCGAGTTCCATCGCCTCGGTAAGCGCCGCCGCAGCCGAATCGAAACGGCCGTCGTTGAGATAGGCCTGGCCGAGCAGCGCGCGATAGCCGGCGTCGCGCGGGCTTGCGGCAACCGCGGCTTCGGCATGGCCGACCGCCTTGTTCGCCTTGCCCTTTTCGAGCGCGACGCGCGCCGCGCCCGCCGACTTTTCGGCGACCGTCGGCTTGTTCGAAGCCGAGGCGAGCGTGCCGTTCCCGAAGGTCGTCACGCCGAGGACGAAGCCCGAAATGGCCAGCTTCATCAGCATGTTGCGTTTCATGGTCAGTCCCCCTTGTGCATCGTCCGGCGCATCGGGCGCGCCGCCGGGAGGCGGCTTGCCATCGCGTCGATTTCGGGCAGCGTCGACAGATATTCGTCGAGCAAATCGGTCAGGATCACCTGCGAAGACCGGTTGGTCACCGCGCTCGCCAGCCGCAGCCGCAGATGGCGTTCGGCGTCGAGGCGCAGCGTGAACGCGGCCTTTTCGCGGGCACGCAGCGCGCGCGGCTTGCGCTCGACGGGGCGCTGTTCGACCTTGCGCGCCACCGCGGCGACGCGATCGACCAGCGATTCCTGCTGGCGGACGACCTCGGGGATCGCCGGCAGTTCGGCCAGATAGGCTTCCTCGTTCGCCAGCGCATCGGTGAGTTCGTGGCCGGCGCTTTCCTCGACCGCATGTTCGGCCTCGGCATTGTGCGCGAGCACCGATCCGGCCAGCATCGGCTTCAGGTCGACCATGTTCGTCGGTTCGGTCGACTGGTCGGGATCGACATCATATCCCATGTCGTTCCAGCCGAGGTCGTCGTAACCGGTGGTGTTCAGCGTCGCGGGGCCGCTGCCCAGCGGCTGGCGGCGCATGGCGGGGCGCGCGGCGCCCTTGCGCGCCAGCAGGCCGGCGCTCAGCGATGCGAGGGGTTTGGGTTCGCCCATCATTCCGGCTCCCCCTTACTGGCCCGCGATGCGGCGGCCGAAACCGCCGCCCATCGGACGGACCGCGCCGTAACCCGCCTGCGAAGGCAGCGGCGCCGAGAAGATGGTGCGGCGGAAATTCTTCTCCAGCCGGTCGTTCATATAGGACCAGAGCTGGCGGATTTCTTCGGCAGAACGGCCGTTGGGATCGACTTCCATCACCGTGCGGCCGTCGATCATCGACGCGGCATAGTCGGTGCGGTGATGCAGGGTGACCGGGGCGACGGTGCCATGCTGCGACAGCGCGACCGCGGCCTCGCTGGTGATCTTCGCTTTCGGCGTCGCGGCGTTGACGACGAACACCAGCGGCTTGCCCGCGCGCTCGCACAGGTCGACGGTGGCGCCGACGGCGCGCAGGTCGTGCGGGCTCGGGCGCGTCGGAACGACGATCAGTTCGGCGACGCCGATGACGCTCTGAATCGCCATGGTGATCGCCGGGGGCGTATCGATGACGGCCAGTTTAAAGCCTTGCTGGCGCAGGATTTCGAGGTCGGATGCCAGCCGCGCAACGGTGGTCTGCGCAAAGGCCGGCAGGTCGGTTTCGCGTTCGTTCCACCAGTCGGCGAGCGAACCCTGCGGATCGATATCGATCAGCACGACCGGTCCGGCGCCGGCAAGCTGCGCCTGCACCGCCAGATGTCCCGACAATGTCGTCTTGCCCGACCCGCCTTTTTGTGAAGCCAATGCCAAAACGCGCACGACTGTCCCCCTCAAAACCTCAATCGCGATGGGGAATGCCACGCAGGCCGCTAAAATTGGGTTAACGATGGCAAAAAGAGGGTGAACGACTTCTTCGCACCTATGGTAAACAAGGTCTTAGTGAATAACTGTCCCGGAACGGATCAGGATTCGCGCACCCCTTACCCGTCGCTAACGCGCTGTTAGCCATTTGGGGTTAGGGCAGCTTCGGGACTGCACACCGCCAAGGGATATCGCCCCTGCGCGACGCAAGTCATTGGAGAATATAGATGCGTTCATTCCGCACCGCCCTTTTGCTGGCGCTCCCGCTCGTTTCGGCGGCGATGCTCGCCGCCCCCGCGCACGCCGATGTCAAACAGGGCGTCGAGGCCTGGCAGGCCGGCGATTATCAGGCGGCGGTCGCCGAATGGCGCCCGCTCGCGCTGGCGGGCGATGCCGATGCGCAGTTCAATCTCGGTCAGGCCTACAAGCTCGGCCGCGGCGTGCCGACCGACCTCGCCCAGGCCGAAGCCTGGTACCGCAAGGCCGCCAAACAAGGGCATCTTCAGGCCGAGGATAATCTCGGCCTCATCCTCTTCACCGCCAATCGCCGCGACGAGGCGATGACCTATATCACCCGTTCGGCCGAACGCGGCGAACCGCGCGCGCAATATGTCCTCGGCACCGCGATGTTCAACGGCGACCTTGCCGCGCAGGACTGGCCGCGCGCCTATGCGCTGACCAAGCGCGCCAGCGATGCCGGGCTCGGCATTGCCTCGGCGCGGCTCGCGCAGCTCGACAATCTCATCCCGCTCGAACAGCGCCAGCGCGGCCTCGCGATGCTTCCCGAAATGGAAAAGAACGAACAGCGCGCGCGCCTCGCCGCAGTGAACGCCGCCGCGCCGGCGCCCGTCAAGCCCGCGCCGTCGCCGGTCAAGACCGCCAGCCTGCCCGCATCGCAGCCCGGCACCAGCTACACGCCGCCGCCGGTGATCACGCCGGCCCCTGCTCCGGCGCCTGTCCCGGCTCGCGCGCCCGCGCCCGTCGCCGCTGCACCGGTCGCGGTGCCCCCGGCGCCCGCGCCGCTTTCGTCGCCTGCGGCCGAAGCCGCTGCCGCCGCAGCCGTGCAGGCGACGGCCAACGCCGCCGCCGCGACCGCTGCCGCCCCCGTTCCCGTCCGCGCCGTGCCGGCGCCGATCCAGACCGCCGCGATCCCGCCGTCGCAGCCCGCCGCGGCGCCCGAGCAGCCCGGCACCACCTACGCCGCGCCGCCCGAGAGCGGCGAACTGCCGCCCGCTGCGGCACCGGCGCCCGCTGCGGCCCCAGCGCCCGTGCCTGAGCCCGTTGCGGCCTCACCCGCTCCGGTCGAGGCCGCACCGCCGCCGGACCCCGCTGCGGCGCCTGCCGCCGCGCCGGCACCCGCGCCGGTCCGCCACGCTGCCGCCAGCCCGTGGCGCGCGCAGCTCGGCGCCTTCGGGGTCGAGGGCAACGCCCGCAAGCTGTGGCTCAGCCTCGAAAAGAAGCATCCGTCGTTTGCGGCGCGCCAACCCTATCTGGTGCAGGGCAAGCTCACCCGCCTGCAGGTCGGCGATTTCGCCAGCAAGGGCGAAGCCGAAAGCTTCTGCGCCACCCTCCGCAAATCGGGCCAGGCCTGCCTCGTCGTCGACAAATAGGCGGTCGGGAAATCAATTTGGGGTAGAGAGCGGACATTCGTCTCTTTCTCTCGTCATCCCGGACTTGATCCGGGATCCACAGCCGCGCTGCTGTCATGGACCCCGGATCAAGTCCGGGGTGACGATAATGGATAGATAGCGACCGGTGGTCAGCGCTTATTACCGACGGATCGGCAGGAACCACCTAATTTGGTGTAGTTAACGGACATACGGCACACCGCATTCCAAGCAGTCACCCCACTGCCGGCTTTTTGGTGGGCGAGTTTGGAAACGCCCTTTCCGCTCAGATTCTTCAATGAGGAGGTCGAGTGCTCTCTCCATGGTGACGTTGCCACCCCAAAACTCGACCGACCATTTGTCGGTGACCTCTGCACCATTATCGGCGAATGCGGGCACGAGGACAAGCCGCTCGAAAGACTGGCCCAAGCCATATGTTCGTGGTTCGGGACATGATGAGGGCGGCAGTCGATTAGGGTCGCGCTTTTCATCGCGTCGCTTTCTCGCCTGTTCGAAAAACGACGGCGAACGATAGATCACGAAATCCCTCGGGCTTCCTTCGCCAATGAATATTTGATCGGCGCGGATAATCTCTGGTTGGTTCTTGTCTGGGTCAAACGCCTGAATAATCTGCCCGCTGATCAACATTCCTACACTAGCAACTTTGGCTATCGTTTCAGTCACAGGCGGCGCCCCTAAGGAGCAAGCTTGGGCTGGCATCGATAGCACCGCGCCAAAGGCAACGACCAAGATTGCAAAACTGTTAGCCATTGAGAGAACCTCATTTGGGCGCCTGCATCAGATGATTGCTGAAAATCGAAACTTCCGCAACCGGCCGAAACCCGCCTCCCGGAACGCCCCCCTCACGCCGCCATGCGCAACCGGTTCCGCCCCTCGCGCTTGGCGCGGTACAGCGCTTCGTCGGCGCGGTGCAGCAGGTCTTCGACGCTCGCTTCGCCGCCATAGACCGCCAGCCCGATGCTCACCGTCACGCGCGCCGGGCCGTCGCCCGCCCGATCCTCGGCCTCGATCGCCTTGCGCACCCGCTCGGCGACGATCTCCGCCGCCTGCGCGCTCGACCGCTGGAACACGCAGACGAATTCCTCGCCGCCGAAGCGGCCGACCATATCCTCTTCGCGCAGCGATGCCTTGGCGCGCTGCCCGACGCGGCGGATCACGACATCGCCGACCGCATGGCCGAAGTTGTCGTTGATCCGCTTGAAATGGTCGATGTCGAAGATCGCGACCGCCAGCGGCGCGCCATTATCGCGCGCGCCGACCAGCGCGCGTTCGAGGAAGGCGAGCGTGTGGCGCCGGTTCGGCAGTCCGGTCAGGAGGTCGGTGTTCGCCGCTTCTTCGGCCGAATTGCGCGCCGCCTCCAGCGCGCGGGCATTGTCGACCGTCTCGGTGATGTCCTGGATCGTTCCGAAGATGCCGACCGGCCGTCCCGAGCGGCTGAATTCGATCGAGCCGTGCGACACGATATCGCGGATCTCGTCGTCGTGCGGGCGGATCACCTGTCCGTGATATTCGAACGGCACCCCGTCCCGCACCGCATCCTCGAGCGTCTGACGGAGCCGCGTGCCGTCGCCGGGCATATAGAGGTCAAGGCTGCCCTCGATGCTCATTTCGGTGCCCGGATCGAGCCCGTGGATGCGGTATGCCTGATCGGACCAGTGGATCGTCCAGCGCACCAGATCGACGCGCCAGTGACCGACCAGCGCCGCGGCCTCGGCCTGCAGCAGCCAGCGGTTGCTCTGTTCGAGCCGCCGCGACAGCCGTTGCCGCACGACGAGCAGCGCCGCGAGCGGCAGCACCGTACCGAGCAGGGTCAGCAGGTAGAATTGCAGGAAGAAGACTTTCATCTTCGGCGCCGCGTCGATGCCCGCGATCGGGCCGTAACCCTGCCCGGTCAGCAGCGACGCGATGATCGCGACGACCAGCATGCCCGCCGCGGCGCCGAACGGGCCGAGCCGATAGGCGGCGGCGACGACCGCGACGCAGGGGACGAAGGTCACCGGAAATTGCGACTGCGAAAAGGACGCCGTCGTCACCAGCGCCGCGAGCGTCAGGATCACCATGGCCTCGACGCGCATCGCCAGCGGCATGTTGCGGAGCGCTTTCGATTCGGCGAGCCGGGCCAGCATGATGATCGGCGGCGTGACGATCAGCATGCCGAGCGCGACCGTCGTCAGCCATGACAGGAAGAAGTCAGCGCTGCCGCCGGTAAGCAGCGAGGCGATCGCGGCGCTCACCGTGCTTGCGGACAGCGCCGCGACACAGAAATTGCCGACCGAACGCGGTACCATGAACGACAGTTCGCCAGCCTCGCGGCGGCGCAGCACCCACAGCGCGATCGCGGCCTCGGCGCCGTTGGCGAGCGAGAAGGCGGCCGACGTCCAGAGCGGCGAACCGGCCATCATGTTGGCGGCAACGCTCGCCGCGGCCATCGCGGCAAAGGATGGTAGCCGGGCGTGCGACGGCATCAGCAACAGCAGCGCGAGGAAATAGCCGCTCGGCGGCCAGATCGCGGCGATATTGTCGGCGCCCTTCGTCGCGTACAACGACAGGCTCGCCAACAGATAATAGCCGAGCGCCGTGGCCGAAAACCAGAAAGCCGCCTCGACTCTTGGGGGGAGCGATCGCGTCATGCCCCCAAAATCGCCGAAACTGGCAAATAAATTGCTAAGATTACAAAGGGCGTGGCAGCGTCAGGCGACCCCGCCAAACGTCAGCGCGACGACATCGGCAACTTTCGCCTCGTCCCATTCGATGCGCCGGTCGAGGATCAGCATCGCAAGGCCGTGGACGAGCGACCAGGCGTGGAGCGCCGCGACGTCGGGGTCCTTCACCCCGGGCAAGGCCTCGCCGACCCCGGCGCGCAGCAGGTTGTACGCCGTCTCGCCGCCATCGCTGCCGGTCTCACGATAACGCTCGGGAATCTTGCGCGTGAAGCTCAGGCGGAACAGCGCCGGTTCCTCGTGCGCGAAGCGGACATAGGCGATGCCGGTCGCCTTGAACCCCGCGCTACCGCCGCCCGCTTTCAGCCACGCCTGCGCCTGCAATGCGCCGAGCCGCCGCAGCCCCTCGTCGGCAAGCGCGTCGAGCAGCGCCTCCTTGTCGGGAAAGTGGCGATAGAGCGCGGTCGCGCTCACCCCGACGTCGCGCGCCAGCGCGCGCAGCCCCAGCTCGCGCTCGTCGCCTGCGGCAAGCCGCTCCATCCCCGCCGCGATCACCGCCGCGCGCAGGTCGCCGTGATGATAAGCACCCTCGGCCTTCGGCTTCGCCTCCGGACGCGCCTTTGCATTTTTCATGTTGACACTGTTACCTTTGTTTGTCATATATGTTGTCACTGTAAACATATCGAGTCGTCCGCGCAAGCCCACGCTGTGCGGCACCTTCGCCAACTTCCGCTCGAGGAGCAACATCATGGCCAGCAGCGTCGAAACCCTGATCCGCAGCGCCGTCACCAAGGGCATCGTCAAAGTCGCGGACTTCAACCGCAAGCGCCTCCCCCGCCCCACCGACGCGCACCCCTATCTCACCGGCATCCACAAACCGATGACCGAGGAACTGACGCTCGAAGCGCTGCGCGTCGACGGTGAAATCCCCGCGGCGCTGAAGGGCCGCTATCTCCGCAACGGCCCCAATCCCGCCATCGCCCCCGACCCCGCCAGCTATCACTGGTTCACCGGCGCGGGCATGGTCCACGGTATCCGCATCGAAGGCGGCAAGGCCGACTGGTATCGCAACCGCTGGGTGCGCGGCAGCGAAGCCTGCTCCGCGCTCGGCGAGGAAATCCCGCCCGGACCGCGCAGCGACGGCAACGACGCGCCGAACACCAATGTCGTCGGTTTCGCCGGCCGCACCTTCGCGATCGTCGAGGCCGGCGGCAAGCCGGTCGAACTCAGCGATGCGCTCGAAACCATCGCACACAACCCGTTCGACGGCACGCTCGCCGGTTCCTACACCGCGCATCCGCACCACGACCCCTTCACGAACGAGACGCACGCAATCACCTATGCGGGGAACAATCCGAACCAGGTGTGGCACGTCGTCCTCGACGCCGACGCGCGGGTGATCCGAGAGGAAGCGATCGCCGTCGCCGACGGGCCGTCGATCCACGACTGTGCGATCACCGAAAATTACGTGCTCGTGTTCGACCTGCCCGTCACCTTTTCGATGAAGTCGCTGCTCGCCGGCTATCGTTTTCCCTATGAATGGAACGACGCGCACCCGGCGCGCGTCGGCCTGCTTCCCCGCCAGGGCCGCGGCGACGAGGTTATCTGGGTGCCGGTCGAGCCCTGCTATGTCTTCCACCCCGCCAATGCCCATGAGACCGCCGACGGCAAGGTGATCGTCGACGTCGTCGCGCACGAAACGATGTTCGCGCGCTCGAAACGCGGCCCCGACAGCGAGCGGTCGCGGATGGAACGCTGGACGATCGACCCCGTCGCGGGAACGACGGTGCGCACCGTCATCCACGACCATGGCCAGGAATTTCCGCGCTACGACGAGCGACTGATGACGCGCCCCTATCGCTATGTTTACAGTGTTTCCTTGCCCGAGGGCGAGGCGGTCGAGATGATGATCGCCGACACGCGGCTATTCCGCCACGACCTTGAACGCGGAACCACCGACACGCGCGATTTCGGTCCCGGGCGTCATCCCGGCGAGTTCGTCTTCGTGCCGCGCAGCGCCGAAGGCGCCGAGGATGATGGCTGGCTGATCGGGCTGGTCGTCGACATGAACGACGAGACCACCGATCTCGTCATCCTCAACGCCGACGATTTCAATGGGCCGGCACAAGCCGTAGTTCATCTGCCGCACCGCGTTCCGCCGGGGTTTCACGGCAACTGGGTCGCGGACTGACGAGACCGCGGCGCCACATCAGCATTTCGGTCACCGCCAGCGACCGCGCATTGTCGACATCGATCGCCGTCGCCCCGTCGCTCACCAGCAACGGGGCGATATCGACCTTCAGGTGGCGCGAGATGCGCCGGAAGATATGGTGGACCGGCCCCAGCCCGAAGCGAAAGCGGAGCAGGTTGATCAGCCCGAACGCCTGCATCACGCGGATCGGCTTCTTGACGAACTGCCCGCCACCGCGAAACGCCTCGGCGGCGCGCAGCGCGCCGCGATCACCGATCCAATAGGCGTTGCAGTTCGATACCGCGACGTCGGAAAACTTATAGAAGCGCCGCTGCCCCTCGGGATGCGCGGCCAGCACATCCTCGCGCCGCGCGAGCGCCACCCCGGCGCCGGCGCCCAGCCGCGCCGCCTCGCTGCCGATCTCGGCAATCGTCGCGGGCGTGAGCAGGCAATTGTCGGCGGTCGTGATGAACAACGGAAATTCTGCTCGGTCGGCGACGGCCAGGACCGAGTCCGCCAGATTGTCGGCGGCCGGAACAATGACGAGCCGTTCGCCGAGCCGCTCGACAACGGGGTCGGCCAGATCATCGAGCAAGCTTTCATGATGGGTCGAGACGAATATCCGCGCCGCATCGGTCTGTAGCGCGCTGTCGAGCACATGCGCAATCATCGCCCGGCCTGCCACGGGGACAAGGCATTTGTCGCCGACCCCATGCGCCTCGGCGAGTGCGTCGACGGCACCCGGACGGCGACCGGCAAGGATCAGGATCGAACCGCTCATGCCGCATCCCTCCGCGCAAAACCGACAAGCTGGCGGATCATGCTTTCGGACACGATCGTCTCGATCAGGTCGGCCTGCGTAAAGCCCGCCGCGACCGCCGCGCGGCCGAAGACCTTCTCCGACCACAGGTTGCAGTTGAGATTGACTTCGAGCAGCCGGATCTCGCCGGTCGCAAAATCGACGCGAAATTCGAACCTTCCATAATCGAAAGGCCAGAATATCTCGGCCATCTCCGTCGTATAGCGGGTCAGCCGCGCGCCGATCTCGGCATCGTCGAACAGCTTCAGGCTGTATTTCTGGCTGCGGTCGACCAGATCGCGCTTTTCCTGATAGGTGCGTAAATGGCTCGGGTCGGCCTGCTCGAAGATCATCATCGGCAGCATGGCGGGTGCGCCGTCGATCGTGACGACCGGCACCTCGACGTCGCTGCCGTCGATGAAAGGCTCGACGATCGCATCATGATCGAGCGCCTGCACCTCGGCGATCGCCTGCGCCAGTTCGCCCCGGTCGTGCGCATCGCGAATGCCCCACGACGCCGAACTGTTGTTCGGCTTGATCACCCAGCGCCGCGCCGGCGGACAGCGCGACACGTCGACCGGCGCCCCACGACGAAACAATGCCCAAGGGGCCGTCGGGACGCCCCGCGCTGCGGCTTCGAGCTTGGTGAGATGCTTGTCGTCCGAAAGCCCGCGAACGATCGGCGAGGCACCCACATAGGGCAGCCCCAGCCGGTTGCAGAGCAAGGGCAGCAACATCTCGCTGTTATAGAAGCCGCCACGATTCAGCAGCGGAAAGACGAAATCGGCATCGGGGCGCGCGAAGAGGTCGGCGTAATTGTCGGCAACGACCAACGGCATGCCGAGCCCTTCGAGTATCTCGCGCGTCTCGCGATGGTAAAGCGCGTGATTGCCGTCCTCGCTATGGAGTCCGCCGGTCCATTTCGCATGTTTGGCGATGAAAAGAAGCCGCTGGGTATCGCGCAGGCGATCCGGCAGCCGGGTCGGGGTGAGATCGGTGGTTCGCATATGACGCTCTGACCATAGTCAGGTTTCATGCCGATGACTTTTCGATGACTACCCTGAAACCAAAACGCCAAATCTCTGTCATCTTGGACCGGTAATTCGGAAGGATAGACCCCAATCCGATCGGATCCATCCGCATGCTTTTGAACCCGAAAAGTTTCGACAAAGACGGCTCGCGGTCGCACGGCGAATATGCCGCGCGGCTCGCTTCGGCGCTCGTCAGCGGAGGGGACGGGCGCATCCGGCTCGATGCGCAGGGCCGCAACCAATATTATGCCAGCGCCGCACCCAGCGACGCGCTGGCCTATGGCTCATCGACGATCAGCAGCATTTCGGACCATGCTTTCGAGACGCTGGTCGGCCGGTGGCATGACCGCCTCCACCGGCCGGTCGCGGCCGCCGACTATGCCGCAAAGCTGGACGCAATCCGTTACCGGCTGGGCGCATATTTCGGCCTTGGCGGCGAAGACGCGATCGTCTTCGCCGCGTCGGGAACCGATCTCGAATATGTCGGCCTGGCCGCCGCCTATGATGGCCGTCCGATCACGGCGGTCCTGCTCGGCCGCGACGAGGTGGGCAGCGGCTGCGTCCACAGCGCGGCGGGCCGTTTCTTCGCCGAAGAAACCGCCACCGGCGCCCGCGTCGTTGCCCAATCGGCAATCGACCAGGTCTTTGCCGGGATCGAACTTGTCGATGTCGCGGTCCGCGATGCCGCGGGTCGCCCGCGCGCATCGGCCGCTGTCGCTGCCGAACTGTCGCTGCATATCGAGCGCGCCGCCGCGAACGGCCGGCGCGCCGTCGTCCATGTCGTCCATGGATCGAAGTCGGGGCTGACCCTCCCCGCGCTCGCCGATGTCGAGCGGCTCGTCGCAACGCATGGCGACGCGATGACCGTCGTCGTCGACGCCTGCCAGCTTCGCATCGCACCGCATGTCGTTCGCCGCTATGCCGATCTCGGCTGCGTGGTGCTGATGACGGGCTCGAAGTTTGCCGGAGGCCCTCCCTTCAGTGGTTTCGCGCTCGTTCCCGCTGCGCTGCGCGACCGCGCGCAGCCGCTGCCGCAAGGCTTCCGCCGCCTCGCCAACCGCGCCGAATGGCCCGCCGACTGGCCGGGCGCCGACGGCCTGCCTGCGAACGGCAATTTCGGGCTGTTACTCCGGCTGCAGGCGGCGCTGATCGAAATCGAACGCTTTGCGGCCTTGCCGACAGATCGCGTAACTCACGTCGCGGCGCGGTTCAGCCATCATGTGATGCGCATCGTCAAACGCCTCGAACTTGCCGAAGTCCCGGGCGCCGGCGCAAGCTGCCTCGCCACCGAAACGCTGCGCACCCTCGACCTCTCGGCGCGCTGGCCGCAATGCGATTTCGACACGGCAAAGGCGATGCACGGTCACATTGCCCGTCAGTCCCGCCAATGGTTCGGCCAAGAAATCCGTCTCGGCCAGCCGGTGAAGACACATCCGCTGCTCGATGGCCGTATGGCGGGCACATTGCGCTTGTCGCTGTCGATGCCGCTGATCGTCGAGATGGCTGCGATGGACGATATGGGGCTCGATCAAAGGCTGGATCGCGACATGTCGCTCCTCGGCGCCGCAATTTCTACAGCGGGGGCGATGACGCTCGATGCGCCTCAGCCTGCCCCCATCGGCTGACCGCAAAACAGGTCTCACAACGCGACAAACAGTCCCGAATTCTTCGCCACGCCGTCCCGGCCGCACGGCTCATCGTGGAATCCGTCCTATTTTCGCAGCGCTTTCCGGTCGTGGACCGTTTCCTCTTCACTATGACCCAGAAACTTCCCCTCTCCCGCCCCGCCATGAGCGCGATTGCCGCGTTCCTGGCCCTGTCCACGCCGGCCGCCTTTGCGCAGGAAGCCCCGGTCGTCCCTATGACGCCGCCGGTGGCATCGCCGCCTGTCGCCTCGCCGCCGACCGTAGCGCAGCCGAGCACGACGGCGCCTGTCGCCGCACCGCAGACGGCGCAGCCGCCCACACCCAAGCCGGTAATCCGCGTACCGCTCGATCTTCCTGCAGTTGAAGCTGAGCCGGCTCCCAAGGCCGCCGAACCCAAAGCGGCTGCGGCACCGCAACGCGCCGAACGGCCGGCGCCGCGTCCGGCCGCACGCGCCGCGGCCGAGCCGGCAGCGCCTGAATCTGCAGCCCCGGCCGTTACCGAAACCGCCCCGCTGACGAGCGAAGCAACCCCGGTCGTCGCGCCCGTGATGGCGCCCGCCGAACCCGTTGCCGAACCCGCCGTGCGTCCGGTCGAGACGGCAGCCACGGGCGATAGCCTCCCTTGGGAGCTCGCTGGCGGAGCCGCCGCGCTGCTGATCGTCGGCGGTGCAGGCTTGGCGTTCGCGCGCCGTCGTCGTCGCAGCGAAGTCGACGCTGTCGAGGAGGGCATGAGCTATGAGGCGATGAAAGCCGCTGAGGCGGTGCCTTATAATCCGCCGCGCGAGGAATTGGCGGCTTCGCGCCCTGCGCTCGCCAGTACGCCGTCGTTCGCGGCCGCGCCGAGCGGCAGCATGGGCCGTCACGAAGCGATGGCGCTTGCCGGTCCGACGCCCGACAATCCCTTCGCCACGCTCAAGAAGCGGCTTGCTCGCGCGCGCTTCCTCGATAGCCAGGAACGCGCCGAATATGACGCAACGCTCGCGGCGCAGAAGGATATAGGCCGCAAGCCGGTCAGCGCTTGGGAAATCGCCCAGCGTCCGGCGCCGGCCCCCGCCGAGCAGGAAGTGCGCCGCCCCGAACCGGCTCGCGTCCGCACCAGCTTCCGTCCGGGCTATTCGAAGAACTGACCTCTGACGTTCGCTCAAACAAAAAGGGCGGTGCCTCGCGGCACCGCCCTTTTTTTATCGCAAGCGCGGCGGGCAAGCCCGCCGGCCCCGAACCGAATTACTTCAGTTCGACGGTCGCGCCGGCGGCGAGCAGCTTGGCCTTCAGCTCTTCGGCTTCGGCCTTGTTGACGCCTTCCTTGACGGCCTTCGGCGCGCCTTCGACGAGCGCCTTGGCTTCGCCCAAGCCCAGGCCGGTGATCGCACGGACTTCCTTAATCACGTTGATCTTGTTGCCGCCGTCACCCGTCAGGATGACGTCGAATTCGGTCTGCTCTTCAGCGGCCGGGCCAGCAGCGGCAGCAGCCGGAGCAGCAGCAACGGCAGCGGCAGCCGAAACGCCCCACTTTTCTTCGAGCAGCTTCGAAAGCTCGGCAGCTTCCAGAACGGTCAGCGCCGAAAGGTCTTCAACGATCTTTGCGAGATCAGCCATGTTCATTCTCCATCAGAACCGGGATATCCCGGCAGTAAGTTTCAAGGGTTAGTTCGAAATCACGCTGCTTCTTTGGCGGCATATGCGCCAAAAACCCGCGCCAGCTGGCCCGCCGGGGCTGCGGCAATCTGCGCAACCTTGGTGGCCGGAGCCTGCACCAGACCGATGATCTTGGCGCGGAGCTCGTCGAGCGAGGGAAGCGAAGCCAGCGCTTTGACGCCATTCACGTCGAGGACCACGTCGCCCATGCCGCCGCCAACGATTTCAAGCTTGTCGTTGGTCTTGGCAAATTCCACGGCGATCTTCGCAGCCGAGACCGGATCGGTCGAGGTTGCGAGGGCCGTGGGACCGGTCAGCAGTTCGCCGATACCGGTGTAGGACGTGCCATCGAGCGCGATTTTGGCAAGACGGTTCTTCGTGACGCGAAAGTCGGCCCCTGCATCGCGCATCTGCTGGCGCAGCACCGTCGACTGGGCGACGGTCATGCCAAGGTTGCGGACGACCACAACCGAGGCAGCTGACGACAGCGTAGCGTTCAGCGAGGATACGGCTTCGGCCTTTTCCGTACGATCCATGCCTATACTCCACTCATCTGCCCGAATGCGCGGGCGCCAAAGACGCTCGCGCCGCCGGGCGGCTAACACACGCAAATACGGACGCGAGCCATGGCTCACCCGTCTTTGCGCAACGATGTCCGATGGGGTCGGTCAAGACGCGTCGCCTGATCGAACAGGCGGGCGACCGAAAAAGACTGTTCCCCGTCTCGGCTGGAAATTAAGAAGGGCAAATCCCCTTCACCAACTGTCTCGGACGGAATTGCCACGGCCGAGACCGGGGCAACACGGGGGCGCTAATAGCGCTCGCGTGCGCAAAGTCAAGCCAGCGGGACGCTTGGCGGATGCCACGCGGTGTCATAAGGGCGAAGGCATGCTGGCCATCCGCAAATCCACTTCAGCCGACGCGGTGCGCGTGATCGAGATCTGGCGCGACGCCGTCGATGCCACGCACGACTTCCTCACCCGCGAAGACAGGACGGCAATCGAGGAAGAGGTCCGGTCTTTCCTCCCTGCCGCTCCCCTTTGGATCGCCGTCGATCGCGGCGACCGGCCGCTGGGCTTCATGCTGCTCGACGGGTCCAGCATGGAAGCGCTGTTCATCGATCCCGCGCATCGCGGCCGCGGGGTCGGCCGCATGCTCGTCGAACATGCCCTCACCCTGCTCCCGACGCTGACCACCGAGGTGAACGAGCAAAATGCGCAGGCGGTCGGCTTTTATGAGCGCATGGGTTTTGTGCGGACGGGCCGGTCCGACCGCGACGGCCAGGGCCGTGCCTATCCGTTGATCCACCTGCGTCACGCGCCGCGCGGCTAGATCGCAGCCGCTTCTTTCTTCCATTTCATTCGCCCGTTTCTCCAAAACACCCCTTGCGCATCTTTCTTTAAGATATATCTTAGAACTATCAAGAATCACTCTAAGGAAAGATATGATGCGATTTTACGGACATGTGGGCGGTGGCTGCGGGAAGCGTCACGCCATGCATCGCGGCGGCCGCGGACGCGGTTTCGGTCATGGCTTCGGACGCGGCTTCGGCGGGCGTCACGGCCATGACGACGAAGGACGCGGCGGGCGCCGGCGGATGTTCGACAGCGGCGAGCTCCGCCTCGTGCTGCTCAAGCTGATCGCCGACGAACCCCGCCACGGCTACGACCTCATCCGCCAGATCGAGGAACTGACCGGCGGCGCCTATGCCCCCAGCCCCGGGGTCATCTACCCCACGCTGACGCTGCTCGACGACATGGGCCAGATCGAGGCGCAGCAGAGCGACGGCGCCAAGAAGCTGTTCGCGATTACCGACGACGGCCGGGCCGAACTCGACGCGAACGCCGGACTGGTCGACGGACTGATCGCCCGCCTCGCTGCGATCGGCGAGGAACGGCAGCGCACGGATTCGGCTTCGGTGCGCCGCGCCATGGGCAATTTGCGGCAGGTGCTGGTCGACCGGCTCGGCCATCGCGATGTCGATCAGGAAACCCTGCACGCCGTCGTCGCGCTGATCGACGAAGCGGCGCAGAAGATCGAGCGGCTGTGATGACGGTTTCCGCTACCGCAAATGTGCCGACTGCGCATGCGAGCAAATATCTGCAGCAGCTATGCAAGCACTGGCAGCATAATCTGGCGGTCGAATTCGACGCCGGACATGGCACGGTGACTTTCCCGAAGGACGCACGCGGCGCCGACTGGCCCGGCGACGGACTGGTTACCTTCGATGCCGGACCCGACACGCTCGCGGTCCGCATCGACGCCAGCGTCGACGACCAGCTCGAAGGGTTGAAAGGCGCCGTTGCGCGCCACCTCGTCCGCTTCGCCTTTCGCGAAGCGCCGCTGAGCTTCGACTGGCAGGCCCTCTAGCTATCCGTCATTCCGGCGGATGCCGGAACCTCGGCTTATGCTCCATGATGCAACGGCGAGATCCCGGCCTTCGCCGGGATGACAGATAGATTCATATCGTTTTTCGATATTATCGATTGACGATAAACATGAATCGGCATATTGTTTTTCGATAAACATCCATCGGAGAATGACATGTCGACCGCCAGCCCGGCCCTTCTCGGTGCGACACGCGGCCTGCTCTGGCTCTTCCTCGGGCTGGTCGCCGTCGCCACGCTGCTCGTTCTCGCGATCGGCGTCGCGCTGGCCTTTGCCTGGCCGGAAACGCTCGCCCATTTCCGCGACACCGGCGTTTTCCTCGACGTCGCCTCGGCGCGTGCGCCGCTCGGCTTCATGATGCTGCTGTTTCTCGCCATTCTCCTCGCGACGGCCTTCATGCTGCGCCAGCTTCAGGCGCTGGTCGCCAGCGCCGCGAACGGCGACCCTTTCGCGCCGACCAGCGCGCAACGATTGCGCCGCGTCGGCTGGGCGCTGGTCGTCACGCAGGCGGCTGCGCTGCCGATCCACTGGATTTCCAGCCGCATCGTCGCGACCGGCAGCGACCTCGGCAGTGCCGGCGGCCTGTCGCTCGGCGGGGTACTGGCAATCCTGCTCGCCTTCGTGCTTGCTGCGGTGTTCGAACAGGGCAGCGCGATGCGCGACGAACTCGAGGGCACCGTCTGATGGCGATCGTCGTGAAGCTCGACGATCTGCTCCTCGACCGGCAGATGACGCTCACCGACCTGTCGGAGCGCATCGGCATCACGCTCGCCAACCTTTCGATCCTCAAGACCGGCAAGGCCAAGGCGATGCGTTTTTCGACGCTCGAAGCGATCTGTACCGAACTCAATTGCCAGCCCGGCGACCTGCTGGCGTTCGAATCCGACGGCTGAACACAGCGCGGTTATCCCTCCCCCTCACCCGCCCCGGAATCTTGCGCCGGGGCGGGTTTTCTTTTGCCCGCGACGCGGAACGCAAGACATGGCAGGACGTTGGACCGAGGCGGCCCCGTCGGGCCGCTTTTATCGATGAAAGGAATATCCGTGACCGATGCCCAGGGGCTGCTCTGCCCGACCTGCCGCGTGAATCTCACCATGTCGGAACGCCAGGGGATCGAGATCGACTATTGCCCGCAATGCCGCGGCGTCTGGCTCGACCGCGGCGAGCTCGACAAGATCATCGAACGCAGCGAAACCGCGAGTGCCCCGGCCCCGCGTGCATCCGCGCCGCCGCCGCAGCCCGAATATCGCGAGCGCGGCTATGACGACCGCCACCATGGCAAGCCGTACAAGAAGAAGTATAAAAGCTTCCTCAGCGACCTGTTCGACTGACCGTCAGCCGATGACTGCGTTCCGGCGCGCGTAGAGGAAATAGACGCCGAGCCCGACGACGTTCCAGATCACGAACCAGAACTGCGTCTGGGCCGGCAGGCTGAAGAACAGATAGATGCAGCCGAGCACCGCGATGCCGCCGACCACCCACGGCAGCGGCGTACGGAAGGTGCGCGGCGCGTCGGGCGCGCGGCGGCGCATGATCAGCATACACACCGACACCGCGCTGAACGCGGCGAGCGTCCCGGCGTTGGCCAGCGCCGCCAGTTCGCCGAGCGGGATGAAGCCGGCGAGCACTGCGACGACGAGCGCGGTGAAGATGGTGATGCGCACCGGGGTCCCCCGCGACGACAGCTTGGCGAGGCTGGCAGGCAGCAGTCCGTCGCGTGCCATGGTGAAGAAGATGCGGCTCTGCCCATAGAAAAAGGCCAAGATGACCGTCGGCAGCGCGATGATCGCCGATACCGCCAGATATTGCGCCGCCAGCGGGCTGCCGAGCTGGCGCAGGATCAGGGCCAGCGGCTCGGGGCTGTTGGCGAAACGTGTATAGGCGATGGCGCCGACCGCGGCGACGGCGACAGCAATATAGATGGCGACGCAGGCAACCATCGATCCGACGATGCCGATCTTGAGATCGCGGTCGGGGTTCTTGGCTTCCTCGGCCGCAGTCGCGATCGCATCGAAGCCGTAGAAGGCGAAAAAGATGATCGCCGCCGCCGCCATCACGCCGCGTTCGACGCCGTCGGGACCCATATGCTTGGCAAAGCCATAGGGACTGAAGGGTTCGAGGTTCGCGGCATCGAACGCCGGCAGGGCCACGGCAACGAAGACCACCAGCGCAACGATCTTCACAAGCACCAGAACGGCGTTGAGCGTCGCGCTTTCGCGCGTCCCGACGAGCAGCAGCCCGGCAACGATGGCGATGATCGCGATCGCCGGCAGGTTGACGATCCCGCCGAGTTCGGGCCCCTGCATCAGCGCCATCGGCACGCCCGCCCATGCCTGTAACAGTGGCGCAGCATAACCCGACCAGCCGACCGCGACCGCGCTGACCACCAGCGAATATTCGAGGATCAGGCTCCAGCCGACGACCCAGGCAAGCAGTTCGCCGATCACGACATAGCTATAGGTATAGGCGCTGCCCGACGCCGGGATCATCGTCGCCATTTCGGCGTAGGCGAGCGCGGCGCAGGCACAGATCAGACCCGCGATGCCGAACGACAGGATCACGGCGGGGCCCGCCTTGTCGGCGCCGACACCGATCAGCGTCAAAATACCCGTGCCGACGATCGCCCCGACGCCAAGCGCAATCAGATGCGGCCAGCCGAGCGTCCGCGCCAGCGCCTGCCCCTCATGTGGTTCGGGAATGATCGGTTTGCGGCGAAACAGGCTGTCGGTCATGCGTGGGCTCCCCATTTTGCCCGCTTGTGCGATGGGATGGACCTGAACGCAAGGCGGTCAGGCGGGAATCCGCATGATCGACCGGGCGCAAAGCGACAGGGCGGCGGAAAGCAGCACGGCACAGCCATAGGCCGCCAACGGCCGCCAGCTCGCCATGGCCGCGCCGGCCGATGCACCGGCGACCAGCCCGCCCCACAGCCCGAGATGCGGCAACCAGTGGCCGTCGCCCTCGCGCCGCAGCGCATTGGCGATCTTTTGCCCCATCTGGACCAATGTTCCGGTCATATAGGTTACGCCGACCACCGCCCCGTCGCGTCCCTCGAACGCCGCATTGGCGACGCCCATGGCGAGGGCCAGGCAGGCGACGGCCGGCCACCCCGCATCGGCGAGACGCAGCGCGAAAGCCACGCCCAGCAGTAACGTAACGCATGCGAGCACCAGCGGCGTCCGCACCGGCCGGAAGCGCGCCGCGATCAGCGAACCGGCAACCACGCCGCTCACGAAGATAGCGATGAGCGCGCCCGCGATCAGCGCGGCATCGCGCCACTCCGCCACCCCCACCGCAAAGCGGGTCGAGTTGCCGGTCATGAAGGAAACGAAAAAGCCCGCCGATTCGACGAACCCGGTCGCATCGACGAAGCCGGCAAGCATTGCCGTTCCGACCGCAAGCATCCGAACCCGGCGGTCGAAACGGATCATCGCCTCAGACCAGCGCTTCGATCGCTTCGGCCAGCTTCGCGTCGCGTTCGGAAAGGCCGTCCGCGTCGTGCGTGGTCAGCAGGATGTCAACGCGGTTGTAGACGTTCGACCATTCGGGATGATGATCCATCTTCTCCGCGATGATCGCGACGCTCGCCATGAAGCCGAAGGCCCGCGCGAAATCGGCGAATTTGAACTGACGGGTGATGGCGTCGCGCTGCGGCTCGTGCGTCCACTCGGGGAAGCGGGCAAGGAGAGCGCTGCGCTGCGCATCGTCGAGTTTCTGGACCATGTCTTTTCTCCCGCTGGTCAATATCGTGCGGCCGCCATAAGGAAGGGCGCGATGAGCGACAAGAGTGCCCTTGACCGATTGCCCGCCGGCTGGACCGGCGGCGCACCCGACGCCGACGCGCTGTTCGCGATGGCGGAGGCAGCGCTGGAGACGATGCCCGCCGCTTTCGCGCCGCATATCGCAGGTGTCGTGATCGCGATCGAGGAGTTTGCGGACGACGAGGTGCTGAAATCGCTCGACATCGAACATCCTTATGATCTGACCGGCCTGTACGAGGGCCGGCCGCTGACCGAGCGCAGCATCGACCAGAGCGGCGGCATGCCCGACCGGGTAACGCTCTATCGTGTCCCAATCCTCGTCGAATGGATCGAGACGGGCGAAAAGCTCGAATGGCTGGTGCGCCACGTCCTGATCCACGAAATCGGCCATCATTTCGGCTTCTCCGACGACGATATGCACGCGCTAGAGGATATGGCGTGAACGGGCTTTTGCGGCTCGACGACGTGGCCTGCATCCGTGGCGACCGGCTGCTCTTCGAAAAGCTGTCACTGGTGCTGAACCGCGGCGATGCCCTGTGGTTGCGCGGTCCCAACGGCGTTGGGAAGTCGAGCCTGATCCGGCTTGCCGCCGGGCTGCTCCGTCCCGCCGCGGGTACCGTCGAGCGGCGCGAGCGTGTCGCCCTGATCGACGAGGCCGCCGCGCTCGACGCCGAACTTCCCCTGCGCCGCGCGCTCGATTTCTGGGCGCGGGTCGACACGGTCGATGGGCATGCCGTCGACCGGGCGATGGCGGACATGGCGCTCGCCCCGCTCGCCGAGGTGCCGGTATCGATGCTGTCGACCGGCCAGCGCAAGCGCGCCGCGATGGTGCGGGTGATCGCAAGCGGCGCGCCGATCTGGCTGCTCGACGAGCCTGCGAACGGCATGGACGATGTGGCGCAGTCGCGGCTCGTCGCGGCCGTCGCGAAGCACCGCGCGAACGGCGGCGCCGTGCTGCTCGCCTCGCATTTCGCGCTCGGCATTCCCGACCTCGCCGAACTCGACATGGGCGCGCTGGCGTGACCGCGCTGATCGCCCTGTTCTGGCGCGATCTTCGCCGCGCATGGGGCAGCGGTGCGCTGTGGCTGCCGGTGCTCTTCTTCCTGCTCGTCGCGACCGCCTTTCCCTTTGCCGTCGGCCCCGACGCCCCGCTGCTGCGCCGCGCGGGCGGCGGCATGGTGTGGGTCGCGGCGCTGCTCGCGGCGCTGCTCCCGATCGACCGATTGGTAAAGCCTGACCGGGACACCGGCGTGCTCGACCAGCTTGCGGTGCGCGGCTTCGCCGACGAACTGATCGCGGCGGTCAAGATCGGCGCCCATGCTATTGGTTTCGGGCTACCGCTGCTGATCGCACTTTTTCCGGCGGCGGCGCTGCTCGCGCAGGATGGTGGGCGCGTCGGGCTGCTCGCGACCGGTATTGCGATCGCTATCCCCGCGCTGGCGTCGCTCGCGGTGCTGAGCGCAGCGCTGACCGCGAACCACAGGGGTGGCAGCGCAATCGGCGGGCTGCTGATCCTGCCGCTCGCCGTGCCGCTGCTGATCTTCGGCGCCGGGATGCTCGATCCGTCGGGGCGCGGCGCGGTCAAGCTGCTCGCGGCGACCAGCCTGCTGCTGACTGTCATCGGGCCGTTCGCGGCAGGCGCGGCGCTGCGGGGGCTGCGCGAATGACGCGCCAGTCGCTCGCGCATGTCGCGCTCGTCGTGCGCGACTATGACGAGGCGATCGATTTCTATGTCGGGACGCTCGGCTTCACGCTCGTCGCCGACGACTATCAGCCCGCGCAGGACAAGCGCTGGGTGCTCGTCGCTCCCCCGGGCAATCCGCCGGGCGGCGCGACGATCCTGCTGGCGCGCGCGGCAGACGAACATCAGGCCGCATTCATCGGCGACCAGTCGGGCGGCCGCGTTTTCCTATTCCTGCAGACCGACGATTTCGCCCGCGACTATCGGCGGCTGCTCGACAAGGGCGTCAGGATCGAGCGCGAACCGCTCGAAGCCGATTATGGGACCGTCGCGGTGTTCCTCGACCTCTATGGCAACAAGTGGGACCTGATCGAGTTTCGCAGACCCGAATAAGAAAAGGGCCGGAGTTTCCCCCGGCCCTTCCCTAAATCATGTGCGCTTCGATCAGGCGCCGGCGACGTCGGCCGTGTCGACCTTCACGCCCGGGCCCATCGACGAGGACAGCGCGACCTTGCGGACATACTTGCCCTTGGCGCCGGCCGGCTTGGCCTTGACGATCGCATCGACGAAGGCGTCGAAGTTCTGGCGGAGCTTTTCCTCGCCGAACGACAGCTTGCCGAGGCCGGCGTGGATGATGCCGACCTTTTCGACGCGGAATTCGATCTGACCGCCCTTGGCGGCCTTCACGGCTTCGGCGACGTTCGGGGTCACGGTGCCCAGCTTCGGGTTCGGCATCAGGCCCTTCGGACCCAGCGTCTTGCCGAGGCGGCCGACGATGCCCATCATGTCCGGCGTCGCGATGACGCGGCCATAGTCGAGGTTGCCCGCGAGCATGTCTTCCATCAGGTCTTCGGCACCGACCTTGTCGGCGCCGGCGGCCAGCGCCTTGTCGGCATTGTCGCCGCGCGCGAACACGGCAACCTTGACGTCCTTGCCGGTACCGGCGGGGAGCGTCACGACGCCGCGGACCATCTGGTCGGCGTGACGCGGATCGACGCCCAGGTTCATCGCGATTTCGAGCGTTTCGTCGAACTTGGCGGTCGCCAGTTCGCGAACCAGCTTGATCGCTTCGTCGACGCCGTGGAGCTTCAGCGCGTCGACCTTGCCCTCGAGGACCTTCTGCTTCTTGGTCAGCTTAGCCATGGGTTCAGCCCTCCGTCACTTCGAGGCCCATCGAACGGGCGCTGCCCTCGATGATCTTCGTTGCCTGTTCCAGATCGTTCGCGTTGAGATCCTTCATCTTGATCTCGGCGATTTCGGTCAGCTTCGAGCGCGCGATCTTGCCGCCGCTGATCTTGCCGGGCTCCTTCGAACCCGACTTCAGGTTCGCGGCCTTCTTGATCAGGTAGGTCGCCGGGGGCGTCTTGGTGACGAAAGAGAAGCTCTTATCCGCATAGACGGTGATGATGGTCGGAGTGGGCGTGCCCTTGTCCATACCATCGGTTGCGGCGTTGAACGCCTTGCAGAATTCCATGATGTTGACGCCGCGCTGACCGAGCGCCGGCCCAAGCGGCGGCGACGGGTTGGCAGTGCCGGCGGGCACCTGCAGCTTGATGTAGCCGCTAATCTTCTTGGCCATGATAGCCTCCTATCTTTCTGTCGCCCCGGACCGGATCCGGGGCTCAAAATAAGCGGTCGAACAGAAAGGCATCACCCCTTCCTCCCGCGCGGAATCACGCCCTTATCTGACGCGAAGCGGCGCCGTTAGCCGCAAAACGGCTGCAAAGCAAGGCTTTTACCCCTGCGGCACCAGCCGCAGCAGCCCTTCCTGCATCGCCGACGCGATCAGCGTGCCGTCCTGTCGGTAGATCAGCCCGCGATTGATGCCGCGGCTGCCGCCGGTCCAGTCGCTGTCCATCACATAGACGAACCATTCGTCGACGCGGATGTCGTCGTGAAACCACATCGCATGATCGAGGCTGGTCGAGAACAGGCCGGGCGTCATGAAATTGAGCCCGTGCGGCAGCATCGCCGAGGACAGGAGCCCCATGTCCGACGCGAAGGCCAGGAAGGCACGGTGGACAAGCGGGTCGTCGCCGACCGGTGCCGCGACGCGAAACCATTGATAATGCTGCGTTGCCTTCGCCGACGCGGGCGGGCGATGATTGCGCAGTTCGAAAGGCCGCCGCCGCGCCATATGAAAGAAGGTGTCCTCGGACACATTCGGGTCGGCGGCGATCGTCTCGAGGAAATCGCGGCATTCCTCGGGCGGCAGCAGGTCGGGCATCGGAACCTGATGCGAGAGCCCCGGCGTCGGAAGCTGGAACGAAGCGGTCAGGTTGAAGATCACCTTGCCGTCCTGCCGCACCACGACGCGGCGGTTGGCAAAGCTGCGCCCGTCGAAGTCGCGGTGGACACGGAAATGCAGCGGTTTGGTCTCGTCGCCGCCGCGCAGGAAATAGGCATGCAGCGAATGGACCTGCTTTCCGGCATCGACGGTGCGCGCGGCGGCGACCATCGCCTGCGCGATCACCTGCCCGCCGAAGATGCGGTCGCGCGCCGTGGTGGCCAGCGCGGGAAAGGTGAATTCGTCGGCCTCGTCCGCAGGTTCAAGGTCGAACAGTCGCGCCACGGCGGCGACGACTTCACTTGCATCGACGCTGGCGTTGATCGCGCGCGCGCGTTCGAGACGAGCCTGAACTGCATCGGGAGTCAGGCTCATATGCTCATCCGCCGTTGGGGAAGGATGACGGCGCAGGCCGTCACTTCATGCGTTCGACCTGCTCGAAATCGAGCTCGACCGGGGTGGCGCGACCGAAAATCGACACGCTAACCTTGACGCGCGCCTTTTCGAAATCGAGTTCCTCGACCAGCCCGTTGAAGCTGGCGAACGGACCGTCGAGCACCTTGACCTGATCGCCGATTTCGTAATCGACGCGGATTTCCTGCTTCGGACGTGCCGCGGCCTCTTCCTTGCTGTTCAGGATGCGCGCGGCCTCGGCTTCGCTGATCGCCTGCGGCTTGCCCGACGAACCGAGGAAGCCGGTCACCTTCGGGGTGTTCTTGACGAGGTGATAGACATCGTCGGTCATCGTCAGCTTGGCGAGCACATAGCCGGGGAAGAATTTACGCTCCGCCTGCACCTTCTTGCCGCGCTTCACCTCGGTTACCGTCTCGACCGGCACTTCGACCGCTTCGACGAGCTGGGTCAGCCCCATGCGTTCGGCTTCGGCGATCACCGAATCGCGTACCTTGTTTTCGAAACCCGAATAGGCGTGAATGATGTACCAGCGCGCCATAATCTGCGTGTCCTGTCCCTGTAAGTCCGTAAAGGTCGCGCGGCTCAGCGCGCGAGCGACGTCAGCCAGCCGACGATCGCGTTGAAAACCGTATCGACGCCGACGAAGAACAGCGCGAGGATCGTCGTCATGATCAGCACCATGATCGTCGTCTGCACCGTTTCACGACCGGTCGGCCACACAATCTTGGTGGCTTCCGACTTCACCTGATTGACGAATTCGCCGATGCTGGTCTTGGCCATGTCGATCGTCCTGTCCTTCGTGCGTCCAATAACTGACGGCCAGATGGGTTGCCGCCCCCCGCACGTCAAGCGTGCTTCGGGCAATAGTCCGCCCACCCTCCCCGAGCATGTCGGCGAAAGGCGGAAGGAAAACGGCGCATCTGTCCGAATGGGCGGCCTTTACTTGGGCCGCGCGGCGATTGCAAGTCAAAGGCGGGCCAGTCCGCGCTGCATCAATACGAGCAGTCCGGCCATGACGATCCAGCTCGCCGTCGGCTGGAGCGCGAAGAGGAGATGGAGCTCGCGTGCCGCCGCCTGTCCGTTCTGCGGATCGAAACCGACGATATCGAGCATCGCGTAGCTGACCGCGATCGCAGCGGCGACCCCGAACTTCTGCATCAGGTTCAAGAGCGCGAACAGGAAGGCCGACCGGTTCCGCCCGCACCGTTCGGCATCGTGCGGGATCAGGTCCGCGAGCATCGAATAGGTGAAGAGCAGCCCGACGAAGCCGGTGCCGAGCGCCAGCGAAAAGCCGACCGCCTGCCCGAGCCCCTCCGGCTGCCGGAACAGCGTCGTGACGAGCAGCGCGGAAATCAGCAGTCCCATCGCTATCATCATCGGCGGCTTGCCAAACCGCCGCGCAAGAAATGTCCAGACGGGCGAGGCAAGCGCACCGCCGATAAAGCTCGCGAAAAGCAGCACCGCGCTTTGCGCATCGAGGTCGAGCACGGTGGCAGCGAAGAAGACGAACAGCGAGGTCAGCGACCCGAAAGCGAAGCTGTTGAGGAACTGCACCCCGAGCAGCAACATCAACGGCCGAAAGCCAAGCGACGCGCGGATTTCATGCCGCCAGCCGATCCCCGGTTCGGCGACCACCGGGCGGCGCGGGACATGGCGGATCGCGAACAGTGCGATCGGCACCATGACGAGGAAGATGCTGGCATAGGCAATGATCCTGCCTTGCAGGCTGATACCGGGGATCAGGAGCTGCGCCGCCGCGGGCGCAGCAAAGGCAAGGATCAGCGCGATCTTCGCGAACCAGTCGCGCATCCCGTAAAGCAGCGCGCTGTCGGCCGGCGAACGCACCAGCGCCGCCCCCCATGACAATTGCGCGACCTCATAGAGGCTGTAGCTCGAATAAAAGAGCACCATCATCAGGAATAGCGCCGCGAACGGTAGCAAGTCGCCCACCGTTACCAGCGCGAGCAGCAGCAGCGACAGCGGCACGATCGCCTGCAACATCCAGCGCCGGTGCGCACCGATGCCGGTGCGGACGCGGTCGACCATCGTCCCGATCAGCGGATCGACGACGCCGTCCCAGATCGTGGTCAGCGAAAAGAGCAGCCCGACGAGCGCGACCGAGATCGCCCCGCCCTCTGCGATATAGGGCGGCAGATAGACGCTGAACGGCAGCCCGAGGATGACGGTCGGCCCCGCGGTCGCGGCATAGGCCGCGACGACACGCGGGCGCAGGGCCGTCGTTTCACCGGGCCGGCCGGATGATGGCAGGGCTGTACTGGCCAAGACGCTAACTCCCGCAACGGGATGACTAGCTTCCAGCTATTAACAGCCATGTCAACAAATCGAAGCTCAGGCAGGAAATCGAAGCTCAGGCAGGCGAAGACAGCTTCATCAGCAGCAGGCCGCCAACGATCAGCAGCGCCGCCGCGATCCGCATCGCATTCGCCTGTTCGCCGAGCCACATGATCCCGACAAGGAACGCGCCGACCGCGCCGATCCCGGTCCAGATCGTATAGGCGGTGCCGAGCGGCAGCGATTTCATCGACAGCGACAGCAGCACAAAACTGCCGATCATGGCGACCAGCGTGACGATCGACGGTCCCAATCGGGTAAAACCGTCCGATTGCTTCATCGCAAAAGCCCAGACGATTTCGAGCAGTCCGGCGATACCAAGATAGACCCAGGCCATGGGCAGCCTCCTTCAAAGCCGCCGGGCCGTCCCGGACCTGAAACCCGCGCGCGGCGGGCGAGGACGTGGCCTCCTTTACCGGCCGCCCCATAACGCCCGGTGGCGCGGGCGGCAAGCCTCGCGGCCGCCGCCCGCCCGGCCACCGCCGATCAGAACCGGGCGTTCGCGCCGATGCCGATCACGCGCGGCCGCTGCTCGATATTCTCGCCGATCGTGCCCAGCGGCCCGATGAGGTTGGGCGCATTTTCGTCGAACAGATTGTTCGCGAAAAGCGCGACCTCGACCGGCCCGACGCCGACACCGATGCGCAGGTTGACGAGATCGCGGCCCGGCCGCGGGATGACCGGCGGCACGTTGAAGAGGCGCAGCGTGATCTGCGACGGCCCGGCGTGCTGGTAATCGATGCGGAAGATGCCGGTGACGTCGGCGGAAAGTTGCGGCCGGTAATCGAGCGACGCCGACCAGGATTCGCGTACTGCACCGTCGACCGGATCGCCGACCGCCTTGTCGATCGTCGCCTTGTCGAACTTCAGATTGTTCCAGCCATAAGTCGCGGTCAGCGTCAGCGCCTTGGTCGGCCGCGCCGTCGCCGACAGATCGACACCCCAGCCGTCGACATGGCCGCCGTTGGTCACCGCGGCGAGCGCGCTGCCCGGCACGAAAGTATAGGACTGCACCTTCGACCATTCGCTGCGATAGAGGCTCGCGTCGAGGGTCAGCTTGCCATCCAGAAGCTGGTGCTTCGTCCCGAGTTCATAGGTCCAGATTTCGTCCGAATCATACGTCGGCGGAATGCCCGGACCCACCGAGGTCGCGTTGAAACCGCCGCTGCGGAAACCCTTCGCCACATTGACGAAGACCATCGAACTCGGCGAGAATTCGTAGCTGAGGTTGAAGCGCGGGTTGAACGAGTTGAAGCTGCCGTCGCCGATATCGGTCGTCAGTGCGCCGAAATTGACGCTTTCGATATGCGCCGTCTTGTGTTCGTCGAAATAGCGCAGCCCGACGATCGCCTTCAATTGCGGCGTGAAGGCATAATTCACTTCGCCATAGAGCGCATAGGATTTGTTGCGGAACAGGACGTCGGAGGCGACAAGATCGATCGGCGAGGGGTTCGGCGCCGTCGGGGTCGTCGTGACCGAGTGAAATTTCGAATCGCGGTAGATCGCGCCGACCTGCCAGCCGAAGGGACCGTCGTTTTGCGACGCGAGGCGGATTTCCCCGTTGTAGATGTTGAAATCGGAATCGGTCGCGGTGCCAACGCGGTCGATGAAACCCGGCGGGAAGATCAGGTTCAGCGTCGGCAGATAGAAGGCAGAAACGTCCGACTGACCGCTGTTGTGCCGGTCGATATAGCTCGTCGAAAAGCTGAGAAGCGCGGTATCGAGGTCGTAGCTCGCCTTCCCTTGAAACAGCGTATAGCGATCGTTGACCGGCTGCGGCAGCAGCGCGGTGGTCCGGTAATCGACGCCGAAATCCTGATTGGCCTGTTTCGATTCCTGATAGACGCCCATCAGCGACAGGCTGAGGCGGTCCGTAGGCCGCGCGAGCAGCGTCCCGCGCAGCACATAGATGTCGGCCGAATTGATATTCTTTTCGCCGCTGACGACATTGTCGATGTACCCGCCGATCCGCTCATAGCCCGCGACCAGCCGCACACCGAGCTTGTCGGTCGCGATCGGCAGGTTGAGCACGCCGACCGCCTTGTAATTGCTGTCGCCATAGCGGGTCGACGAATATTCGCCCTCGAACGATCCGCCGACCGCATCCAGCCGCGGTGCTGCCGGAATGTAACGGATCGCCCCGCCCATCGAGCCCTGGCCGTAAAGCGTCGCCTGCGGCCCGCGCAGCACCTCGACCCGTTCCATGTCGTAAAGGCGGACGTTGAACGGGTCGCCCTGCGTATCGAGCCCGAGCGGCGTTTCGTCGAGGTAAAGCCCGACCGTGGAAGAACCGATCGTCGTCGCGAGACCGCGGAGCTGAACGAACTGGCGGCTGACGCCATATTCATAGGTCGAGAGGCCCGGCACCGAATATTGCAGATCCTTGAGATCGGTCGTTCCCCGCGCCGCAAGCTCGTCGGCCCCGATCGCGCTGATCGACAGCGGCACGTCCTGCAGCCGCTGTTCATAGCGCTGCGCGGTCACGATGATGTCGCCCGACGACGCGTCCGGGCCCGCGTCGGCAGCGCCCGTCGCCTGCGCAAAGGCCGCGGCCGGGAGCATCGCCGTGCCCGCCATCAAAGTCATGATCCGTTTTTTCATCTTGCCTCTCCCCTATAGTGTTTCGAGATTTCCGCGATGCCGGGCTATGCGTCCGCCGCGGACAGGCCGATCTGGTCCATCACAAACGCCAGCCATTCGCCGTTCCAGCGCGCGGCATCGGCCGGATCGTGCGCACCGTGGCCGGTATCGCGCCAGACGCGCAGATGGATCGGACGATCGCCGGCGTTTGCCTCGTCGAGCCGCGCGGTGAACTTGCGGCCATGGAAGGGCATGCAGCCGAGATCCTTCTCGCCGAAGACCTGATAAATCGCCGGGTAAGCGACGCCGTCGCGGACATTGTGATAGGGTGACCAGCGCCGGATACTCGCGGCGTGATCGGGCTGTGACGGATCGCCATAATCCTCGAAAAATATGGCCCGCACCCCCGCGACGGCCGCGCTGTCGGGCAGCGGTTCCAGCAGGTCGAAGATCGGCACCGTCGCCACCACCGCGCGCCACAAATCGGGCTGCTGGACGATCGCGACCCCGGCGAGCAAGCCGCCGTTGCTGCCGCCCATGAAGGCCATTTTGTCGGGCACCGCGATGCCGTCGGCGATCAGCGCCTCGGCCACCGCGCGCAGATCGTCGAACGTGTTCTGCTTGTCGAACAATCGCCCGCCGTCGTGCCACGCCTTGCCATATTCGCCGCCGCCGCGCAGCGACGCCTGAACGAAGACGCCGCCCGCTTCGATGAACGGCACGTGCGTCGCGGGAAAGGAAGGGAGCTGCGACAGGTTGAAGCCGCCATAGGCATAGACGAGCGTCGGTTGCGGGCGGCCCGGGTCAACGTCCCTGCGACGGACGACAAAGTAGGGAATGCGCGTCCCGTCGCGGCTGGTCGCGAAACGCCGTTCGGCGATCGCGTCCTCCAGTTCGTGCTTCGCTTGGCCGATCTGCCGCAGTTCGCCCGTTTGCGCATCGTGGACGAACAACAACGAAGAGCGGGTGAAGGTCGTATGCGTCAGCGCGAACATGTCGGTCGGACGGATCGCGCGTTCGGTGAGCATCGATTGCGACGATCCCGGATTTTCGAGCGGGAGCGTTTCGACCAGCCTGCCGGCGAGATCGAAGACCCGCACGCGCAGCGACACGTCGACGAGGTCGCCGACATAGAGACGTTCGCCGACGACACCCGCCCAGCCGATGAAACCCTCGCCCTCGGGGATGAGCTCGCGCCAGGTCGCCATATCGCGCGACGTCGATGCCGGAATGGCGACGACGCGGCCGCGCGGGACGCCGTTGTTGACGCGCGCCACATAAGTTTCGCCGTCGACCCAGCTCCCGTCGCATTCGCCCTCGAAATCCGCGGGCAGGAAAGGCGTCGGCACGAGCGTTTCGAGGTCGACATGGACGAGCGCAACATGCTCGTGCGGTTCGGTGACCGCGACGCCGCGGCGGCCGTCGGGAGAGAGCTGAAGCGTCAGGCCCGAGTGCTTCGCCGCGACGAGATGCTCGGGAAGCGGCACGGCGGCGCGTTCGTTGGCGCCTTCGGCTACCGGCACGAACCGGAGTTGATGGACGCCCTCCTGCGTGCGGCCGTCGAGCCAGAAGCCGCTTTCGTCGGGCAGCCAGCCGGGCCGCGCACCCGAATAGAGGATCGCGGGCGTGTCGAGAATGTGGCGCGCCGTCGCACTCTCATAGACCGACCATGTCCCCATCATGTCGCCATCGACGCCCCAGGCGATCGCGACGAAACGGCCGGCGGGCGACGGCTCCACAAACGCAAGCATCACGTTGCCGCCGCCGTTCGCCGCCGACATCGCCTGCCTCGTTACGATAGTGCGCCCCGGGCCGTCGGGTTCGGCGCTGACGCGCAAAACCTGATCGTCGCCATCCTGCGCATAGCCGAACCAGAAGGCACCGCGTTTGCGCGGCACGAAATAGCCGCCGGCATCGGCCAGCTCGAGCAGCCGGTCGCGAACGGGGGCAAAGTTGGGCGAAGCCTCGGCCGCCTCGCGCGCGATCCGGTCGCGCTCCCACTGCCATTCGAGCGCCTCGGCGGTGTCATCGTGAAGATGCGCGAAGCGATCCTCGAAGGTGACGCCGCCAATGGTCTTGCGGACGGGCTTCGCCTGCATGTCTTTTCCTCTTGCCATGATCGGGCGAGTGTAGTCACCCGCCGGTGCCGCTCCATTCGCGAGCGGACAAAAGCCTTTGGCGATTTTCCAAAATCGCCGGCGGCGCGCGTGCGGATCAGCCCGGCGTTTCGACGCGCGCCTTGATGCTCGCGAGATAGGCGTTCAGGTGCACATCGGCGCCCGAGGTCATTTCGGCGACCGTCGCCGCGAGATCCGGCCCGTCGCCGTCGGCCGGCGCATCGACCTTGACGCTTGTGTGGCAATCGATGACATAGCTGGTGCCGCCCGCGGCTTCGCGTGCATGATAGGTCGCGTAAACGCGCATGCCGCCGGGAACCGAGAGATAATCGGCCATCACGCTCAGGCGGCGCGCGGCGGCGTCGCGCTCGGTGATGTGGACGATGCGTTCATCGACCACGCCATCCTGTTCGAAGCGCATGCGATAGCCGCCGAAGATCGCGGCCGGATCGTCGAGCGGTTCGATCGTGCCGAATTCGCGAAACTTCTTCGCTTCGACATAATCGCTCAGGATTTCGCGCCACACCGCATCGGGCGCGGCGGCCATTTCCAGCGCCACATGATTGACCATCGTCACCGGAACCTGTTCGACCATCCATCATCTCCCATGGATATTACGGCCTGCCCGTTTCGGGCTGTCCTGGCCGCGGCCGGTCTGGAATGCCCGGCCTTCGCGGGTTATAAGGGCAAGGTCTGGACGAGCTCCATTCGATATCGTACAATAGTGTATATTGAGCGTCCAAAATGACGGCGTCAGGAGATGCGATGCAGCAAGCGATTCCTCCCGGTTCCGGCGCGCAGACTGCCGCCGTGACGATTTCGCCGCTCGCCCGCGGCCGCAAAAGCCTTCGGGTGACGGCAGCCGCTGCGCGGCGCCGCTTTCCCGTCGATGCAGACACATTGCCCGCAGTATCGGTCGAGCGCGAAGTGCCGGATTTTCTTGGTGACGAAGACCCCGAGCGGATTCCGGGCGTCGAAACCTTTACGCAGCTTGGCCACCCCGGCCATTTTCGCGTTCACGGCCTGACCGACCATGCGTTCGGGCATTTCGAATTTTGCCGGCTGGACGACGGCTTTTTCGCAGGGATTTGCGACACCACCTACCTCGAACCGCTCGCGACAACGATGGTCGCCGACAATATGCTGCGGGTGATCATCGCGAGCGAGGGCGACGGCGAATATGCAACCGCGCGCGGCGAGATCGTCGACTTCAAGGGACCGGGCGCGGCGATCATCGTCGAGCCGGCCGGCCAGCCGCCGGCCGAGACGGTGTTCTTCGGGCGCAACCTTGGTGTCCACCTCTATATCCACTGCGACGCGCTGAAACGCCTCTACGCGGGCGAGGAAGGCGACCTGCCCGCGCTGCTCAGGGCTTTCATCGCCGGTAGCCTCCCCGCCACGGTCGCGCGCCGCTTGCCGCTCACCCCGCAATTGCTGCGTTTCCTCGAGGATCTGAAGGGCTGCACGCTGGAGGGGCGCAGCCGGCGGCTGCTGATCCAGTCGAAGGCGATCGAGATCCTTTGCCACGCCTTCGAGGCGCTCGATCAGGACGAGAATGGCGAAACGTTCGCGGGTGCGTCGAAGCTCGCGGCCAGCGGCGTGCTGAAAGCGCAACGCCTGCTGAGCGACAATTTCGTGAGCCCCCCGTCACTCGACGACCTCGCACATCAGGTCGGGCTCAGCCGCAGCGGCCTGTGCGCGGCGTTCCGCCAGATCGTCGGCCAGACGGTGTTCGACTATATCGCCGACCTCCGCATGCAGCAGGCGCTGGCCCTGCTCAATGAAAGCGGCGCGACGATCTCCGAAGTCGCCTATGCGGTCGGCTATGGCCACCCTTCGAGCTTTTCGGTCGCCGTCCAGCGCCGGTTCGGAACGACCGCGAGCGAGTTGCGGCGGCGCGGGCTTCCGGCAGCCTGACATCGCGCGGCGGCCGGCGCTTTTCCGACGATTGCCAAACAGTTTTGCACGCGCGCCTAAGCGGGCCGGCAGCGTGCGTCATATGCGGGTTCCGATACAGAAAGCTACGGGGTGCAAATGGAAGATATCGCTCTGATCGATCCGCCGGTGCAATCGATGACGCTTGCCGACGGGCGGACATTGACCTGGCAGGAGTTCGGCGCGCCCGACGGGAGGCCGGTACTCTATTTCCACGGCGGCGGCAGCTTCAGCCTCGAAGCCGGGATTTTCCATCGCGAGGCCGTGCAGAACAACCTCCGCCTCATCTCGACAAACCGGCCCGGCGCCGGGGATTCGTCGCTTTGCCCCGGCCGCCCCGTTGCCGCCTATTCCGACGATTTGACCGAGCTGCTCGAGCGGCTGAAAATCGAAAAATTCGCCTGCCTCGGCGAATCGAACGGCGGCATGATGACGCTGGCGACTGCCGCGACGATGGCGCCGCGCGTTCTGGGTGCCATTCCGATCAATCCGACTGTCCCATGGTTCGACCCGGTGGCAAGGCGGGTTTCGCCGGGTTCGGTGGCCGTCGCCTATCGCCTGATGCGGCACGCGCCGTGGTTGCTCGCGACGCTGGCGAAAGTGGCGGCGGGCCGGATGCAGAAGATGCAGGCCGCCCGGCGGCCAAGCACCGGGCGGTTCGACCGCGCGAACCTGATCGGCCCGCCGCCGGGAACCGAGCCCGATGTCGCCGACCTGCAATGGCGGATCATGGCATGCCACAACCAGGCGGCGCTGCTCGCCGAGGTGCGCTGGGCAGGGGCGGACTGGGGATTCGACCCTCATTCGATCCCCACCCGCCTGGACTTCTTCTGCGGCGTCCATGACGCGCAGGCGCCCTTTGCGCTGGTGCTCGCGGATCATAACCCCGACGCCAGCTTCCACTATTTTTCATACGGGCATAACGCCTTTTCGCACCCCGACGTGCGGCGGCGGATCATGGATATGATCGCGAGCTATTTCGAACGCTGAGCGGAGCGTACCGCAGCGCGCGCCCGCGATCAGATCGCCGGCAGTCCGCGCCGCCGCAATTCGCTGGGCGACGTACCGAAACGGCGCTGCACCGCGAGCGAAAAGCTCGACGGATGGCTGTACCCGACCGCATAGGCAATCTCGGTGATCGAGGCGTCGCGCTGGTTCAGCAAGGCGAGCGCATGCTGCATCCGGAGGTCGGCGATATAGTCGAACACCGTCTGGCCGACGATCTGGCGAAAGCCCGCACACAGGCTACTGCGACTGAGCCCCGCCTCGCGCGCAAGGTCGTCGAGCGACGGCGGACTGGCGAAATTGTCGATCAGCAGGCGCTGTGCCCTCAGCACCCCGCGCGTCATCAGCGCCGATGCCTCGGGCGAACCGAAATCCTCCTCCTGCGCCATCGCCTTGAAGGCATGGCAGAGGATTTCGATCGCCTTCGAGCGGATGAACAGGCGGCGGCTGTGCTCGGTGAGGTCGCAGGCGTGCAGGTCGTCGAGGCAGCGGATGAGCCCCGCCCCGAGCGGCAGGCGCCGCGCGACCGTCTGGCGCAGGTTGCCGGCGATAAAGGCCTGCAACACCGCCGGCAGTTCATGTTCGCGCTGGGCGTAAAGGCGCTGGAGCGCGCTGCGGTGGATATAGACGCTCGCCGTCCGGCAATGGCCGGCGAACACAGCCTGGGCGGGCGGCATGCCGGCGGGTTCGATGATGATCGCGCAGCCGGCACCCTTGAGGTCGAGCCGGTCGCCGCGCGGCGAGACATATTCGGCATCGTCGTCGCTCGCCACGCGCACCCGCAACAGATCGGGGGCCGATATCGTCATCGGATAGGGCGCAGCATGGGTGATATCGTTGAAATGAATCAGGAATCCGTCGGCCAGGCCGCAACATTCGAAATATCCGGTGCCGACATCCGCCGCCGGATAGGCCCGGCAATGATGGGGATCGCCCAAGGGTTCGACCGCCTCGACCTCGCGCTCCGCATTCCGCGCGGCGTCTTCGGCCCACCCCGCAGCCCATTGCTTCATCGCATAGTTCATCGACATGGGAGGAAGGTCGCCGGAAATCGCAAAGCGCCGAAAGCCCAATGCCGTCGAAGATCGCGACACAACCGCGAGCTCGGTGCGCGCGCGCCGTTTGGCCGTTCGCCGGGTCAGCGCCGAATCGGCGGGGTCGGTGCCGGCATCGGCAAGGCTCGATCGCATGACATTCTCCCCGGCAGGCCGTGAATTCGACGATTAACAAACAGTTTTGTACGATAAGCTAAGTCGCCGGTCCAGTCCGCAGTTAAGCTGCCCATCCAGAACAGACGGGAGATGACCGGCGTGCCGACGAATATCGAACAAGCGAAGCAGGCGCTCGACGCGCTTGTCACCGAAATCTGGGAAGCCTTGCTTGAGCGCGACCCCTACACCGCCTCCTCCGCAGGCCGGAAGGTCACGGGGTTCGGCCGCGGCGACCTCGCCGAAGCCGAAGCGGTCGCGGCGGCGGCGCAGGTCCGGCGCAAGCGTCTGGACAGCATCGATGTTTCGGGGCTCGATCGCACCGACCGGCTGACCGCCGCTTTTCTGGCCAACCTGCTCGACACCGAAATCGGCGAACCGCAGCGCTGGTGGACGAGTTTCGGCATTGCGCCCTATTCCAGCCTGTTCCTGTCGATGGTCCCGCAAATGCTGTTCGCGCCGATCGACCTGACCGATCCGGCCGAGGCGGATCGTTACCTGAAGCTGGCCGGGGATTTCACCGATCTGGTCGAGGGGCTACGCGAACGCGTCGAGGCACAGGCCGGGCGCGGCTGGCGGCTGCCCAAGCCCGCGCTTCCCGGTGCCCGCCGCGCGCTCGAAGGCAATGGCTCGATGGCGGTCGCCGCCATCCTTCCCGCCGACGACCGCGCCGCGAGCGACGAGACGCGCGCGGCGATCACGGCGCTGGTCGAAACGCGGCTCAAGCCCGCCTTCGCCCGCCTGATCGACACGATCGGCCCCGATTATGAAGCCGCGGCGCCCGAAGCCGCGGGCATGATGCACCAGCCGGGCGGCGCCGACGCCTATCGCCTGTGGCTGCGCTATCATCTCGGCGCCGACCTCGACCCCGCCGACCTCCACCAGACCGGCCTCGACGAAGTCGCCGCGCTGGCCGCAGAGATGGAGCGCGTGCGAGTCGAACAGTTCGGCCACAACGGCGACGAAGCCTCGTTCCACGAATTGCTGGCGCGCGACCCGAAAGCGAAAGCACCATCGGCCGAGGCGCTCGAGGCAACCTATAACCGCCATCTCGATCGCATGGCGCCGGTCTTCGCGCGCATGTTCCGCAAGGCGCCGCTGGCCAAAGGCATTGTGAAGCGCCTGCCCGCCGAACTCGAGGCGGGAATGACCTTCGGCTATTATTCGCAGCCGAAAGAGATCGGCACCGACGGCATCTATTATTACAGCGGCAACGGCATCCCCGAGCGGATGCAGATGAACGCCGCGGCGCTTATCTTTCACGAGCTGGTTCCCGGCCACCATGTCCATCTGTCGCGTCAGCAGGAGAATGAGGCGCTTCCCGAAATCCGCCGTAATCTGCTGATCTCGACCGCCTTCAACGAAGGATGGGCCGAATATGCGTCGGGGCTCGGTGAGGAAGCGGGCCTCTTCGACGATCCTTATGATTATTACGGTTTCCTGTCGCACCAGCGGTTCGTGTCGCAGCGGCTGGTGGTCGACACCGGACTCAATGCGCTCGGCTGGACGCTCGATCAGGCGCACGCCTATATGAGCGCCAACACGCTCGAAAAGCCCGAACAGGTGACCAGCGACATTTTGCGCTATGCGACCGACCTGCCCGGACAGGCGCTTTGCTATCGCTGGGGCTGCCTGAAATTCCGCGAACTTCGCGCCAGGGCCGAAGCCGCGCTGGGGCCGAAGTTCGACCTCGCCGATTTCCACGAAGCCATCCTCGACCAGGGGGCGCTGCCGATCCCGGTACTCGAAGAGAGCCTCGACCAATGGGCGCGCGAGCGCGCCGGCGTCGCAGCCTGAACGAAGGAACAACGAACATGACCGACACAGTTTCGCCGCCGGCCGTCCGCATCGCCTATCCCGACACCGCGAGCCGTCCCGAAAGCGTCGCCTTCGGCGCTGTACGCTATGACGATCCGTTCCGCTGGCTCGAAGAGGACACCGACCCCGCGGTGGCGGAATGGCAGCGGGCGCAAGATGAACTCGCGCAGGCGCATCTCGCCGCCCTCCCGGCCTTCGGGACCTTCGTCGAACGGCTGCAGGCGATCGGCGAAACCGACGACGTAACGGTGCCGATGTTCGCGGGCGGGCGCTGGTTCCGGCGCCATGTGCCCGAGGATCAGGATCTCGCGGTGGTCGAGGTCAGCTCAGGGCCCGGCGAACCCGGCCGGCGCATCGTCGATCTCAACGCGATGCGGTCCGGCGAACCGCTGCATCTTGCCGGGTTTCACCCCTCGCCCGATGGCCGCAAAGCGATCTTCGCATGGACGGCGGGCGGCCGCGAAGAGCCCGATGTCCGCGTCATCGACATCGACACCGGCGCGACAATCGTCGACGGCCTGCCCCACCGCAAACCGCAGAATTTCGCCTGGCTGCCCGACGGCAGCGGCTTCCTCTATCTCGCGCTTGATGCCGCCCTCGCCGGCGAACCGGCGCTCCGGCGCCTCCTGCTGGACACGCCGTCGGAAGCGCCGGCCGAGGATGTCGTCCTCGACCATCCCGTCGTGCGGCCGATACTGTGCGCCGACCGCCGCCATATCGTACTGGCGCTCGACCATCTCGCGCCGCGGCTCGACTATATCCTCGATACGCAGGGCGACGCGGGTTGGCAGCCCTTCCTGAAGGGGATCCCGGGCATCTTCCGCGGGGATATCCTCGGCGACAATTTCCTTGCCATTACCGACGACGGCGCCCCGCGCGGCCGGCTCGTCGCGATCCCGCTCGCGACGCCGGCCGATCGCGACACGTGGCAGGAGATCGTCCCCGCGTCGGACAATGTGCTGGCGTTCGTGCTGGTGACGGGCGGCCGCGCCGTCCTCCTCGAATGGGTCGACACCTATTCGCGCCTCCGCGTGATCGGCAAGGATGGCGGCATCGAAGGCGAGATCGCCCTGCCCGGCCGCGGCATGGTGAACAGCTTCGGCGCGAACATGGTCCTGCCGACGATGCTCGACCCGATCGCGCGCGCCGCTGATGGCGAAATCCTGTTCGTTTTCTCGGCCTTCGATCGGGCGCCCGCACTGTACAGCGCGAACCTCGCCACCCGCGAAAGCGAGCGGCTGAGCGAGCCCAAACACGGGCTCGCTGTGCAGGTCCGCGATCTCGATTGTCGCAGTGCCGACGGCGCGCGCGTCCTCTATCATGTCGTCGCGCGGGCCGACCTCGATCTCACCAAACCGCAACCGACGGTGATCACCGGTTATGGCGGCTTCAACGTGACGGTGGCGCCGGGTTGGCTCGGGACCCAGTGGGCGGCGTGGATCGAAGCCGGCGGCGTCGTCGCGCTCGCGCATCTGCGCGGCGGCGGCGAGCATGGCACGCCATGGTTCGAACAGGGGCGGATGAAGCTCAAGCAGAACAGTTTCAACGACGTCCATGCGATCGCCGAGAATCTGGTCGCGCGCGGCATCACCGTGGCCGAAAGGCTCGGCGTCACCGGCGGTTCGAACGGCGGCGTCATGGCGTCGGCGGTCGCGGTGCAGCGTCCCGACCTTTATCGCGCCAGCATCCCCGTCGTCCCGATCACCGACGTCCTCGCCCGCGTGCGCGACCCGGTCACCATGGTCTCCTCGCTCGATTATGGCGACCCCGCCGATCCGGAGATGGCGGAGGCGATCCATGGTTGGTCGCCTTACCAGAATGTCCGCGATGGCCTCGCCTACCCGGCGCTGCTGATCGACTGCGGCGCGAACGATCCGCGCTGTCCGCCTTGGCATGGCCGCAAGTTCGCCGCCCGCGTCCAGCAGGCTTCGACCGGCGACCTGCCGATCCTGCTCCGCGTCCGCGCCGACGCCGGGCACGGATCGGTCGGCAAGGCGCAGAAGGTCCGCATGTCGGCGGATAACCTTGCCTTCTTCGCCGCACAGCTCGGGCTCGAAGACTAGGGTTTGTACACGCCCCGAATCCGACGATCTCCGAACAGTTTTGCACGTTCGGCTAAGCGTCGGTGCCGGCCGAAGATTAGCCTGCGACCAGAACCCGGGAACCGGGCCGGTCGACCGTTCGATAATGACAGAAAAGTTGGGGAGTATCTTATGACCAAATGGATCGCGGCATTGATGGCCGGCACAGCATTGCTTCCGGTGGCCGCCCATGCGCAGGACACCGCCGGCGCCGCCGCCGAAAACACCGACAGCCTGCCGGGCGACATCATCGTCACCGCGCAGCGCTACAAGCAGCGGCTGCAGGATGTTCCCCTGTCGGTCAGTGCGGTGAGTGGCGACGAACTGGCCGCCCGCGGCGCGACCGACCTCAAGGACCTGCAATATTCGGTCCCGGGCTTTTCGACCTATGAAACCGGCGCCGGCCGGTCGACCATCCAGTTACGCGGCATATCGACCACGATCGGCTCGTCGACGGTGGGCGTCTATTTCGACGAAACCCCGCTCGCGCTCGATACGATCAGCGACGGGTTCAATGTCCGCATGCTCGACCTCGAACGCGTCGAGGTGCTCCGCGGCCCGCAGGCGACGCTTTACGGACAGGGGTCGATGGGCGGAACGATCCGCTATATTCCCGCTGCCCCGCGGCTCGACGCCGTCAGCGGATCGTTCAACGGCGAATATTCGACGACGCGTTACGGCGCGGACAATTACAAGGCCGTCGGTGTCCTCAACCTGCCGCTCACCACCGATGTCGCGGGCATCCGCCTTGTCGCCGGTTACGAACGCGTCGGCGGGTTCATCGACAATGTTACGACTGGCGAAAACAACGTCAACTCGGCGGATATCTATACGGTGCGCGGCAGCTTCCTGTTGCAGCCGACCGACCGTTTCTCGCTGTCGCTGATGGGCCTCTATCAGAAGATCGATCAGGCCAATCAGGACAATGGCATAAATTACCGGACAAGCGCCGTGGTGCCGTCACCGCTGCGCGATCGCTATACGCTCGTTCAGGGCAAGATCGGCTATGACCTCGATTTCGCCGAACTCACCACGTCGGCAAGCTGGATCGACCGCCGCAATGTGACGCAATTCGACCTTTCGGACGCCTTCGTGCCGGTGCTGGTCGACGTGATTGGCCTGCCGCCGGGTTTCATCGATCAGGTCGGTATCGTCGCGACGACCGATTATGAAATCTTCAACAGCGAAGTGCGGCTCGCTTCGCAGAGCGGTGGGCCGCTGGGTTGGCAGGTCGGCGCCTCGTACAACAGCGTGAACATCCACCAATCTGGCGGGACCTTCACCGCGCCGGGCGCCCTGCCCTTCGCGATCATCGCCAGCGAAGATTTTCGCGAGAACAAGGCCTTCACCCTCTATGGCGAAGCCAATTACGCCTTCACGCCGCAACTGAAAGCGATCGTCGGCGTGCGCTATTATCGCGAGCACAAGCAGCGCGATGTCCTCAGCACCAACTTCGGCCTCACGACATCCGATACCGGCGACGCGACGTTCGAGACGGTCAATCCGCGTGTCAACGTCAGCTATGAATTCACGCCCGATTCGATGGTCTATGCCAATGTCGCCAAGGGGTTCCGCAGCGGCGGTTTCAACCAGACCTCGGCCGGCGGCGGTATCATCGACGTCCCGCCGTCGTATGAGCCCGACAAGATCTGGACCTACGAACTCGGCACCAAGCATCAGCTGTTCGGGAACAAGCTGATCCTCGACGCCAGCGTCTATCGCAGCATATGGTCCGACGTGCAGTCGAACAATTTTGCTCCGGGCGGCGTGCTCCTCATCGTCAACAATTCGGGGCATGTGTCGGGCTGGGGCGTCGATCTTTCGGCTACTGTGCGCCCGGTCCGGGAGTTAACGCTCACCGCGACCTATGGCTGGAACAATCTGAAGTTCGACGAAGCGACCGCCGACAAGGCGCCCGGCGACCCGGTCGACGCGGCGGTGCGCAACAGCTGGTCGGCATCGTTCGATTATCGTCCGCAGCTTTCGGGCAATGTCACCGGCATCTTTCGCGTTGATTACCAGCACGCAGGCAAGGGCCAGTTCACCCTGCGCAACCAGCCGACGCCGATTATCGAACGGCCGCGTCGCGATATCGTCAACCTGCGCGTCGGCGTGGCGGCGGGCCCGGTCGAGGTCGCCTTGTTCGCGAACAACCTGTTCGACGAGAATGCGCCGATCGTCACCGGGCCCTTCTCGCTCTTTTCCGAAAATGTCGAACAGCGTCCGCGCGTGATCGGGATCAGCGCGAGCGGACGATTCTGAACAAGGATAATGCCATCCGGCATCGGTTCCCGGCCACACGGACCCGCTGCATCTGCTAGGGCGGCACAGACGATGAGGAAGGCGAAGGCATGAACGAGGCGGCGAGCGATTCGGGAACGCAGAACGAGTTCCGGTCATGACCGGATTGGCACATCCCGAAATAGCCGCCGTCACAAAAGCCGGCGACCATGCGGACGGCGCGGGAGCGAAGGCGCCCGCGTCGGCATGGTATGCGCTCGCGATCCTGATCGGCACCACCTTGTTCGCCTTCGTCGACCGGCAGATCATCAACCTGATCGCACCGTCGTTGCAACGCGATCTCGATATCAGCGATCTGCAACTCGGCATGTTGCAGGGCCTCGGCTTCGCCTTCTTCGCCAGCCTTGCCGCCTATCCGATCGGCTGGCTTTCCGATCGCTTCGGCCGCCGCCTCGTGCTCGGCTGCTGCATCATGGTCTGGTCGATCTCGACCGCAGCCTGCGCATTCCAGACAAGTTTTACGGGAATTTTCGCAGCCGCGGCAGGCATTGCGATCGGCGAAGCGGCGCTGACCCCGGTGATTTTCTCGATGCTGCCCGACCTGTTCCCCGAACGCCAGCGCAACACCGCGAATTTCATCTTCTTCGCCGTCGCCTTGCTGGGCGCCGCGCTGGGCCTGGCGCTGGGCGGCGTGACGCTGGATCTGCTCGAGACGAACCACGGCTCCCTGCCAGCGTTCTTTGCCAGCATGGATAGCTGGCGGGTCGCGCTGATCCTCGTCGCCGCGCCCGGCCCACTGTTTGTCCTGCTGCTGACGACGATCCGGATGACAAGCAACTCGGGCCGCGTCGCTGTGGAGGGCGAACCCGCCCTGAACAATATCCTGCCCTTCCTCCGCGAGCACTGGCGCGCGATCGCATGCATTTACGGTGCCATTTTTGCTTATGGCATTCCGCTTGGCGCGGTGGGCGCCTGGCTGCCCGTCGCGATGCCGCGTGCTTTCGAGGGGATCGATGCGGCGTCGGTCGGCGTCCAGCTCGGAATCGCGATGGGGGTGGGCTCGATCGCCGGCCTGATCATGGCGCCGATCGGCATCAAACTGCTGCGCGGTGACCCCGACCTCAAACCATTACGTACCGCCCGATTCTATTTGACGGTTGCCAGCCTGCCGACCTTGTTCATCCTGTTCGCCTGGCAGCCGTGGCAAATCTATGCCGCAGTCGGCGTCCAGGTCGCGCTCCTGCTCGCGACGGGCGCCTTGATGCCCGGCGTTTTGCAGCAACTGTCACCGCCCCACCTGCGCTCGCGCCTGCTGTCGCTGCTGGGCATCTCCGGCGCGATCGCGACCGGCCTTGCCCCGATGATCGTCGGCGCCATGTCGGGCCTGCTCGATCCCGATCGGGGGCTGCTGACCGCCATGGTCCTCGTCGGCCTGCCGTCATGGATCGTTGCGGCAATCCTGATGTCGCTGGCGCGTCGCCCGTTCGTCACGACGATCGCTGCAATCCGCGGCTGAATGTCGATTCGACGACGTTAGTTTTCGCGGCCGGCCATCCAGAGTGTTTGTCCGAGGGGTTCGAGGAGATAGGCGAGAGCGGTGCGTTTGCGCAGCGGGATCATGATGTCGACGGGGAGTCCGGCGCGGAGGCCGCCGTCTTTGCGGACCTGGCGGAGTTTGGCGAGTTCGCCGGGCGGTACGATGAGCTGGATGTTGAAGAAGCGCATTCCGGTTCGTTCGTCCTCGAAGCTGTCGGCGGACACTTTTGAAATCTTGCCGAAGAGGATCGGCAGGTTGCGTTCCTGAAGCGCGGTGAAGCGGATCTGGGTGGTCATTCCCGGCGCCAGATCGTCGGCATCGGTGGGCAGGGCCTTGCCTTCGATGACCAGCGCGCGGTCTTGCGGGACGATTTCCATCAGCGTCTCGCCCGGCGTAACGACGCCGCCGACCGTGAAGATCTTGAGGCCGACGACGCGGCCGGTGGCGGGGGCCCTGACCGTCGATCGCGCGAGTTGTTCGCGCACCGCAACCAGCTTGGGCTGCAGTTCGTCGAGGCGGATCTGCCCGTCGCGCATCTGCGTCGCGACCTCTTCCATCATCTGCTTGTCGAGAGCGACGATCTGCATCCGCGCTTCCCCGATGGCCTCGGACGAGCGTGCGATGTCGGCGCGATAGGCGCCATAGCTGCCGTCGAGCGCGGCGGCGTCGCGTTCCATCGCGCGGACCCGGTTGATCGAGACGAAGCCCTTGGGCAGCAGCGTGCGCATCCCGTCGAGTTCTTCGCCGATCAGCCGTTGCTGTTCCTGGTTCGAGCGCATCTGGTGGGCGTAGCCGTTGATCTGCTCCGAATGCTGGCGCATCCGTTGGCCGAGCACGCCGCGTTCGGTGTACAGCGAGCCCCGCCGCGCCTCGAACAACCGGCGCTGGCCGCGCAGGGCTTCTGCGGCGAGCAGGCGGTCGGCGGGCGTCAACGAGGCGAACTCGGCGGGCTCGGCAACCCGCGGCAAGCCGTTCTGCTCGGCGACCAGCCGCGCGCGCTGCGCCAGCAGCGCGACGACCTCGCCGGTCATGCCGCGTTCGGTGGCGATCAGTTCGGAGGCCGATATCTTGAGCAGCGGTTCGCCTTTGGTGACCGACTGCCCCTCGACGACATGCAGTGCGGTGACGACACCGCCGTCACGGTGCTGGACCGCCTGGCGGTTGCCCGACACGGCGACAAAGCCTTGTGCCGATGCCGCGGCATCGAGCGGCGTGGCGGCCGCCCATCCGAGCAAACCGACGAAAAACAAGGCGACGATGGCGGCGCCGAGCCGCAACTCGCGATGCGGCCGGTCGTTGCTATCGTCGTCCATCGCGTGTGCCGCGACCGGCGATGTCGATGGTTCGTTCACGGCCGGACCCCTTCGTTGATCGGAACGACGTTCGGCGGCGGCGCCGATTTCTGCAGCGCGGCGAGAATCTCGCCCCGCGGGCCGACGCCGACGATCTCGCCGCCGGTCAGCACCGCCAGCCTTTCGGCATTGGCGAGGACGGCGGCGCGATGCGCGACGATCATGATGGCGGCGCCCTGCATCTTCGCGGCCGCGATCGCCCGCGACAGCGCTTCCTCGCCGTCGCTGTCGAGCGCCGAATTGGGTTCGTCGAGGATCAGGATGCGCGGGCTGCCATAGAGGGCGCGCGCGAGCGCGACCCGCTGTGCCTGGCCCGCCGACAGCCGGTGTCCGCTGCCCTCGATAGAGGTGTCATAGCCATTGGGCAGGCGCAGGATCAGTTCATGGACGCCGGCCATGCGTGCCGCCTTGACGACCTCGGTATCGATGACCGGCTGCTCGACGCCGCGCGCGCCGGCAAAGCGCGAGATATTCTCGCTGACCGTTCCGGGCAGCAGCGCGCAATCCTGCGGCAGATAGCCGATATGCCGGGCGAGAGCTTCGGGATCCCAGTCGGCGGTGCTGGCATCGTCGATGCGGATCTCGCCGAAGTCGGGCGGCAGGGCGCCGGCGGCGACGCGCGCCAGGGTGGTCTTGCCCGCGCCCGACGGCCCGATGACCCCGAGCACTTCGCCCGGCGCCAGCTTCAGCGACACATTCTTGAGCAGGATGGCGTTGCCCTCGGCATTGCGGACCACCACCCGGTCGAGTTCCACAAAGCCTGCGGGATCGGGCAAGCCCGTGCGCGCTTCGGGTTCGGAGGGCGCATTGGCGAACAGACGATCCAATGTGTGCAGCGCCTGACGCGACTGGACGATGCTGGGCCAGGCGCCGACGAGCTGTTCGATCGGTTGCAGCGCGCGGCTCAGCAGGACCGAGGCGGCGATGATCGCCCCGACCGAGATCTGGCCGTGGATCGCGAGCCAGGCACCGACCCCCAGCGCGAAGGACTGCATGAACATGCGCACGAACTTGACGAGCGAATTGTACCGGCTCCCCGAAAACTGCAGCTCCGCGCTCGCATCGAGCCCGGCGCTCCGCTGCCGGATATGGCGCGCCACCATCGCGCGGCGCATGCCGAGCGCCCGCACCACCTCGGCCTTGCGCAGCGTCGCCTCGTGCGCTTCATAGGCCCGCGCATTGGCCTGGTGCGCTTGCTCCGCCTTGGCCTTGCTGCCCCTCTCGTTGGTGATCGCCAGCGCGACGAGGATCGCGCCGGCCCCGAGCACCAGTCCCCCCAGCATCGGGTGGATCAAAAAGGCGACAAACAGGTAAAGCGGCGTCCATGGCACGTCGAACAGGGCCGTCGCGGCCTGACCGCCCAGCGTCTGGCGCAGCGTGTCGAACTCGCGCATCGCCTGCTGGGTCGAGGGATCGCCGGGCTTCGCCCGGCTCCGCGCGAGCAGGCGGTCGAGGATATCGCCCGACAGCAGGCGGTTGAGGCGCAGCGAAGCGCGCATCATCAGCCGGGCGCGGACCGCGTCGAGCGCCGACAGGGTCGCGATCGCGGCGCCGACGACGAGGGTGATGAAGACGAGGGTCAGGACGCCGTTCGTCGGGACCACCCGGTCATAGACCTGCATCATGTAAATGGTCGGCGCGAGGTAGAGGATATTGATCAGCGCGCTGAAAGCGGCGGCGAGCATGAAGTGGCCCCGGCAGGCCCGGACGGCATTCGTCAGCGCGGGCGGCACCGGCATCCAGAACAGGCGCATCTTATGCTCCCTCGCTTATCGAACGGGAAAATGGCGCCGGCCGGGGGCCATGGGAGGGACCGGCGCCAAGCTCTTTACGCGAACAGATGATCGAGATGCCCGAGGTCGATCTGCCGGAACTCCGGTTCGAACCCGTGATCGCGCAGCGTCTCGAGCAGCCGCACCTGGTCGAACAGATGGCCGCGGTTGAACCATCCACCGAGGTCCGCGAGACCCGCGAAGTCGCCGCGGCCGTTGCCGAGGTCGACCACATCCTGCGGGCGCAGATCCCCGACCACTCGATCGTTGCCGCCGCCCGAGTTGAACACGAGCCGGTGCGCGGAGGTCAGGCCGGAGATATTGACCGTATCGCTCCCCTGCCCGCCGTTCACCGTGATGGTGTTGAAGTTGAGGCTGGTGGGGTTGAAGTCGCCGATCACCTGGATCGTATCGCCGCCGTTCGCGCCCGATCCGCCCGGGGCGACACCACCCGGCGAAGAGACGTTGAGGGCGTTGATGTTGATCTCCTCGATATTGTCGAGTTCGGCGATCACCTGGGCGTTCCCCGTACCGTTGCGGGTGATGACGATCTCGGTGTTGGCATTGAGCCCCGTGATCCCCGCCGCTTCGGCCGCGGCCCGCGCATAGATGCGGAAGGTCTCCGCCCCGGCCACGCCGTTCAGGACATAGGTATCGGTGCCATTGCCGCCGTTGACGATGTCGCGGCCACCCGTACCTCCCGTCTGGTTTATCCGGTCGTCGCCGTCGCCGGTATGGATGAAGTCGTTGCCCGCGCCGCCGTTGGCGACATCGTTGCCGCCAAAGCCGAACACCGCCTGCGACCCCGCCATGCCGTTCCCGCCGTTGAGGTTATTGTTGTTGCCGCCGGTGCCGGCAGTCACGGCATAGTTGACGCCGTTGAAACGCAGCACCTCGACATTGGCGAGCGTATCGACCCCTTCGACCCCCGTATTGTCGGTGACGACGATCGAGGTGCCGACGGTCTCGAAGCCGAAGTTGCCGATCGCCCCGGCGAATATCGCGGTGTCGCTGTTGCCGCCGCCGTCATGGCTGTCGTTGCCGGCGCCGCCGGTCATCAGGTCGACACCGGTCCCGCCGACCAGCGTGTCGTTGCCCGCGCCGCCGTTCAGCGTATCGTTGGCCGCGCCGCCGTTCAGAAGGTCGGCCCCGCCATTGCCGTTCAGCGTGTCGCCGCCGTCGCCGCCGGCGCCGATATCGTCGCCGGCCGTGCCGTTCAGCGTGTTGTTGCCGCCATTGCCGCTCCAGTTGACCCCGACCGGCCCGGTCGCCGCCGAAACCACCTGCTCGGCCGCGCCGCTGCCGTCGGTGAAGCTCACCGCCACCCGCAACTGCTGGCCCGCCTGGTCGCCGAAGACCTGCCCCGGATTATCGTCCGGCGTAAACGTCGACCCCGTCGCCCCGGCAATGTTGATCCACGTCACGCCGTCCACCGACCGCTGCCACTGGTAGCTGAACGCTCCCAGCCCGTTCACATCGCCAATCCCCGTCGTGTTCAGCGTCAGCTGCTGGCCCTCCGTCGGCGTCAAATCACTGATCACAGGCTGACCAGTCGCCGAAGTGTTGGTCGTGACATCTTCGTCGAGGAAACGCATGACCTCGATATTGCGCAGCGTGTCCGTACCGTCGGCCTGGGTACCGCGCGCATGCGCCACGGTGACCGTGCCGTTGGCGTTGTAGGTGATGTCGTAATTTTCCAGCAGGTCCGAAAAGACCGCAACATCGGTATCGCCGGCGCCGTTGGCAGTCAGTATTTCACGTACGATGGTCAACTGGCCGGGATTGAACGTCCGGTTGAACATGCGCGTCACGAGCTGCGTCATACTGTCGGCGGTGGCGATTTCCGCGCCGGTGCCTCCATTGGGACCAACATTCTCGCGAACGCTGATCCGCACGTTCAGCCATTTGTCGCCGTCGATGATATCGTCGCCGCCGTTGCCGCGAATGAGGTCGCTGCCGTCGCCGCCGAGGATTATGTCCCCCGCATTGTACGACGTGACGCCTGCCCCGACCACGGCCTGCAATCCGGCGATCCGCGCGATGCCCGCCGCATCGAGGTTGCTGCCGGTGTAGCCTTCCGACCCGCTGAGCAGCGGATCCGGATTGAACGGCGCCCGTTCGGCCGCGGTGACGTCAGAACCCGACAGGATGTCGTCGAACCGCGACCCCGACAGGCCTTCGACCGATTCATAGGCATCCTGCGTGGCGTTGATAGGCGGCGTGGGGTTCTCGTCGAACACGATACCGCGCGTCAGGTCGGCATCGACACCGAATGTATTATCCTTGTAGATCGCCCAGTCCCAGCCGGACATGCCGGCCAGCTTTCCGCGGCCCGGACTGCCGACCATGATGTCGTCGCCGCCTTCGGCGATGAACTCGTCGAAGCCGCCGAGGCCGAAGAATACGTCGTGGCCGACCACACCGTCGCGCGCGAAAATCTCGTCGAAATTGTCGCCGGGGGCGCCGTCGAACGTGCCGTGCTCGATCCAGTCGTCGCCTTCGTTACCGAGGATACGTTCGGCGGTCAGATTGCCGAGGATGAAGTCATTGCCTTCGCCCGCGAACACTTCCGAACCCGCGTCGTTCCCCAGGACGATGAAGTCCTGACCGGCCCCGCCGAGCACGAGATCGAGCCCGGGCCCGGTGTTGAGCACGTCATGCCCGTCGCCGAGCTTGATATTGTCGTCGCCGCCGAGATCGCGGACGACGTCGTCGCCCGTGCCGGCATTGATGATGTCGTTGCCGGCACCGCCTTCGAGCGTGTCGTTGCCGCCGTCGCCGAAGATCGTGTCGTCGCCTTCGCTGGCGATGATGATATCGCCGGCCTCGGTGCCGCCGAGCACGACATGCTCACCGCCGGTATAGCGGAGATAATTGCTGTCGGGCCCGGCGGTTCCGGGGTTGTTGCGCACGACGAGCGGGGTCAGGATACCGCCCCCGGTCGGGTCGGTGCTTTCCAGCACGCCGTCGCCGTTCAGGTCGTTGAACTGCCGCGACTGGTCGACTTCGAGGATCAGTCCCGGGGTCGAGAAAACATCCGACGGCAAGTGCGTCGCGTCGGTATTGCGCATGATCATCGCGGCGAAGCTGTTCGCTTCCATCTCGCCGAACAGGTGCAGACCGTCGAGGCGCTGGAGGTAATAGAAGCGGTCCCCGTTCTGGAGCTGCTCCATCTGCACTTCGAAGACGAAGTTGAAGGTGGAGCCGAGCATGCCGCCGAACGGCAGGATCTTTTCGGCGAGGCCACCGATCCACAGGTCGACATTGTCGAGACCCGTCGTCGTCACCCCGTCCGGGCCGCTTGCCCAGGCACCCTCGCTGTTGAGGAAGTCGACCGCGTCGGCGGGCGCCGTGATCGTCCGCGCTTCGTTCGCCGCGGTGTCCGGATCGTCGAGAATCTGTTGATCGACGCCGAAGATGATCGCCATCGCCGCAGCGCGCTTGCCCTCGACCGTCGTTTCGCCGGTGATCAGCGGATGCGTGCCATAGGCCGCGATGAAGTTGATGATCGAAGCCTCGTTCTTGAGGTTGCCGGCGTAATCCACCCAGCTTTCATAGGGTTTGAGCACCGCGGCATTGTTGGTGACCTCGTAGAACTCGCGCCGCGCGGCATTGAGCGAGGGTACGCCGGTGTCGCGACCGCGCGCGAGGTTGATCGTCGCAAGGTCGAGCGGCAGGCCGAGCAGATTGTTGCGCAGCGCGCTGGTCACGAACTCGTCGATCTCGTTGCCGACCTGGCGCGTCATCCCGCGAATGATGTCGCCCGCAGCAAGCCCGTCGGCAACCCCGTGGCTCTGGTCGAACGCGACCGGATTGAGGAAGCCCTCGATCAGGCTGATATCGTCTTCGCTAAAGGTCGGATCGAAACGGTCGATCGACTCGGTCAGCATCGAATGGCCGAAGCGATAGACGACGTGCGCGAATTCGGCGACGATATCGGGATTGATCGTCGTGTCGAAGCCGTCGGGAACCACGAAGGGATCGATCTGCGGCTGCACCTTGCGCGCAAACTCTTCGAAGACGAGGTGCTGATATTGCATCTCGGTGCCGAACTTGGCGGCCTGGAACAGGCGTTCGCCATCCCACACCAGGGCATCGATCGCGGCCTGGCCGACCGGAACCGTCGTCACATCGTCGATAAGCCATTCGTTGAGGAACGCCACCGCTTCCGCCTGGGTCGCGCCGTTCGCCAGCATTTGCGCGGCGTCGGCCAGCGTCACGTCCTTCGTATGCTCGACCAGCCGGTTATGTTCCGAATGGAAGACGTGATGGACCGCGGTCAGGCCGATATTCTCGTTCACGCGGCCGTCGCCGGCGATGAAGTGCGCGTCGAGCAGTTCGTTGTCGTACACGAGCGGATTGTTGCCCGGATTGAGCAATCCGATCTCGATATCGCCGTCGGCAAGGCCGTTGGGCACCGCATCATGCGCGATATCGGCAAGGAAGGCATGGCCGGTGCGGATCGCCGCGGTCAGCGCGACGGGCGCATCGGGTGTGCCCGAAACCACGACATCATCGGCCGTATTCGGGATTCCGTCGGCGCCGATCCCGGTGATGACCTGCGCATAACCGTCGGCATTCGGAATGAAATTGCCATATTGGTCGGTGCGCAGCAGCGGGACGCTGCCGACATCCTGATCGGTCAGTTCGATGCCCAGCATCAGCGCCTGCGCCTTGACTTCGCCCCATGTGGCCATGCCTCCGGGCGACGCGCCGCCGCCTTCGATCAGCTTGCCGGTCGCGACCGGGCGGCCGTCGGCGTTCTCGACATATTGGCGCAGGAAGACCTGGTGCGAGGAATGCGAGGTATAGGTCTGGTTCTGGTCGACATAGGAGGTCGTGGTGTTGACCGGTCCGACGTCGTCGGCCGTTCCCATGACACCGTCGGCACCGGCGGAGACCGTCGCGCGCGTCAGCACCATGAAGTTGGTGTGACTTCCTTCGACATAGAGCGGATCGTCGGGCTGGAGCGGAATGAACACGGTGCCGCTGCCGCCCTTGTTGACCAGGTCGAGGCCGTGATCGAAGAACTGGCCGAACAGGGTGAACCACGAGTTGAAGGGCGCCGAAAGACCGCCGTCGGGCGAGGTGTTCGGAAGGCTGACATTGTCACCGTCCATCGTGATCCCGAACGGCTCGACCGCGGCGTCGCGCACTGCCCGCGCCGCGTTCAGATCGGTCAGTGCCGCATCGTGCGCCGCCGTCGCCGCGACAAGCGCCGCTGCGGCGGCTTGCTCGGCCGGAGTGTTGGTGCCGGGATTGCCGTCGTCGGCAGCGGTCACTGCCACCTCCGCATTATCCCTGACCACACGAGCCTGATATTCTGCTTCTGCTGCAGGTTTGAAGGCCTGATAGATGGCGGTGATCGCTGCAAGATCGGTGAAGGGGTCCGCGCTTCCTGCCCGCTCCAGCCCTTCCAGCACCGCGGCCGGATTGCCGAGGGTCTGATCGACGAGCAGGTTCGAGATGGTGCGCAGATTCTGATCGAAAACCAGCGAACCGGGATTGTTGGAAGGGTTATAGTTGGGCTGCGTCGGCATGGCCGGCGCCCCCCCGGGGCCGTCGGGATCGAAGGGAGTGCCGTCGGCCGGCCGGTATGCGGGGTCGAGCAGCGCCGGGAACTCGACATCGGCCGCGCCCCACTTTTCTTGCCCCGGAAGCAGGTGATTGTTGCTGCCATCGACGGTACGCAAGCCAAAGGAGAGATTATAGGCGGGAACAAGGCCGCCCGGTCCGTACAGCGGCTGACCGGCCGCATGGGCTTCGGCAATCTTGATCTGTTCAAGAATGAAATCGAGATCGCTACGGATGTACGTGACCATGGTATTTCTCCCTGATGCGAAGCTGGATCAACGGCCTTCGACTGGCCGCTTCCGCCCGGCACACAGCGCACCGGGTTTCAAATCTAACGGGATGAAACTTATCGCTAATTGCGAAAGGCCGTCGAGTTGGACTGACGGCCTATTACCTTTTCGATTTTCTATATTCCGGCGATATATATATCTATTACTTTCGATATATTACGCTGGCTCTATACAGCGCGCGCGCCGACACCGGCCGACCGGAGATCGCCCCCTGCTGCCATCGTCCTTGCGCGATGGTCAGTAACGCTGAAATTCCGAAAATCCGGGGGCCGGTGCAGACGGGCCCTCCCCGCCGCCCCTGGCCGCCACGATAGCGTCGAGTGCCTGCGACACTGCGTTGACGCTCCAGGGCTTGGAAATGCAGCCCAGGGCAAATTCCGGGATCGGAAATGGCGGCGCATGCCCGGTGACGAACAGACAGACAATGCCGTGGCGGGTCAGATCGCACGCGATACCATATCCGGACGACTGATGCGCGAGTTGGATATCGACGAGAGCGCAATCGATCCGGTGTTCGGTGACGGCGAGAGCCGACGACGCGGCATCGTCGGCAATCGCGACAACGCGAAGCCGTCCGTCGATCTCGACAAGGTCCCGCAATATGGCCGCAACCTCGGCATCATCTTCGACGATAAGGGCGTTCAACATTGTCCATCATCCTCTAGGCGGCCCCCTAGGGAAAGACTGGAGAGCGGCGGGATCAGCGCCGGAACGAAATATGCGCTACATTGTTTTGCGCGCGCTCCAAAATCGGCCTCTTTATCTGTTCGTCGAACAGGCCCGGCAGATAAGTGTCAATCGCGCCATCGTTGGATGCCCGCGCGCGCATCGCTGCTGCAGCACTGACCCGATTATGTACGCCAAGCATCCGGAAAGCAGCCGCGATATGAACCTTCACGGTCCCCTCCGCGATATGAAGCGTGCGCGCGATTTCCTTGTTCGAACGTCCGGCCGCCAGCAGATTGAGCACTTCGAACTGCCGGTCGGTCAGTGGTCCGTCATGCATCGCGACATCGTCACCGTGCCCGTGTTCCTTCCGTGCCGCGAGGTCGGAAACCAGGGCCGGAACGAAAATCTGGCCGGCCACCACCATCTGAAGCGCCGCCAGCATCTCGTCGACCGGCAGGTCCTTCGGAATATAGCCGTGCACCCCTGCGCAAAGCGAATCGAGCACCCGTTCACGGTCGCGGTCGGCCGCGACGACGACGAGCCGCACGGCCGGGAATCTCATCCGGAGATCGCGCAATCCCGCCCCGGCGCGAAGCCCCGGCAAATCCAGATCGATGGTCACCAGACCGATAGAGGGATGCGCCGTGATTTTCGCCAGCACGGCCGAAAAATCCTGCGCTTCCCAGAGCTCCGGAACGCCGAGATCCCGCCTGAATATCGTTGTCAAACCTGCACGGCAGAGCGGATGATCGTCCGCAATCAATACCCCGCCAGAATCATTTGCCATGGTACCGCCCCCAACCGGGTATCCCATTTACCCACGGCACATGTCGCATATCAGTTTTCAATAAGGCCTCTACCCGGCGTTGCGACCCATCCGGGAGGATATTCCTTACACAATACGACTCGGCCAAAGGGTTAACTTAGGCCGCTATTCTGACGCCAACCTGACGGATGTGATTTTATTTGGGACAATTATTGATCCATATCGTCCAGTTCCGGGAACGACAGCCGGATTTCCTGCCGGTGAGGATTGGTCGCCAGTTCCCCGCGATGGATTTCCATGACCCGCGCCACGATCGCCAGACCGAGCCCCGCACCGCTCGCGCTGGCATGATCGCCCCGAGCGAAGCGCTGGCTGAGTATCGCCAGTTCCGTCGGCGACAGCCCGCAGCCCCCATCGTGAACCCCGATTTGCGCCGCCGGACCTACGGTGACGACGACATTTCCGCCGACCGGCGTCACCCGCAGTCCGTTGTCGACCAGATTGCTGACCGCTGCCACGATCGTTTCCCGGATACCGCGAACCACCGGACGGCTTTCGACCCGCAGTTCGATATGCTTGCCCTGCGCCGCCGCAATCGGCGCATAACGGTTTATGACATCCATTACCGCCTGCTCGAGCGACACCCTGTCGCGGGCAATCGGGGCTGCGACATGCGCCTCGACCTGCGCGATCATCATGATCTGGCCGACAAGCCGGTTCATGGCCGCCACATCCTTTTTCAGGCGAGCGGCATCCGGCGATTCCAGCCTGTCGAGTTCCGCCATCAATATTGCCAGCGGCGTACGGAGTTCATGGGCCGCATTGGCCGCGAAAGCCTCGCGCTGCCCCGCCGCGTCATCGAGCCGCCGGAGCAGATTGTTGATCGCGTGCGCGAAATGCTGCGTTTCGACCGGCAGGTCATCGACGTTCAGGCGAAACCCGCGATCGGTGCCCGCGGCGGCATCGATATGCGCGGCAGCGATCCCGAGCGGGGCAAGCGACGTGCGAATGACCCATCGCCCCGCGATGAACATCGGCATCATCAATACGATGAGCGGCAGGACGACATGCTCGGCGATTTCGAGCCATTCGCCGCGCCAGCCCTCTTCGGCCGATCGTTGCTCCAGCATGACCTCGACATCGAAACTGACGAAAATGATCAGGGACAATCCGCCGAACAGTCCGATCCAGCTCATCCCGCGCGTAAGGCGGCGGGTAACGGAAAGCGGCGCGGTCAAGCGCCGCTGTCCCTGATCATATATCCCATCCCGCGCACGGTAATCAGCACGTCGGGTCGATCGGCATCGTTCAGCTTGTGCCGCAGACGCGACACGATCGCTTCCACCGCGTTCGGCGTCACCGCCTCGTCAAATCGATAGAGCGCCTCTTCGATCATCGATCGCCGGACGACTGTCCCCACGCGACGGACCAGCAACTCGAGCAGATCGGCTTCGCGCCGGGTGAGTTCGAGCGTCCGGCCGTCGATCGCCCCCGACCTTGCCGCGACGTCGAACGTCAGCCTGCCGATCCGGATCACCGGCTGTCCGCGCGGTCCCGGCCGGCGGAGCAAAGCGCGCAGGCGCGCCGCAAGCTCTTCGATCTCTACCGGCTTGATCAGATAATCGTCTCCGCCGGCGTCGAGCCCGGCGACACGATCGCCCAGACCGTCCCGGGCGGTCAGAATGAGAACCGGAGGAAGCGGTGCCTTCGAGCGCTCGCGGCGGAGCCACACCAGCCCGTCGCCATCGGGCAATCCCAGATCGAGGATGATCGCATCATAATTGGCGTCCGCCAATGCGGCTTCGGCGTCGCCGATGCTGGAAACGATGTCCGGGCTAAAGCCGCAGTTCGCGATGCCGCGACCCATCAGCTCCGCCAGCCGGAAATTGTCCTCTATTATCAGGACACGCATATCGCAGCCAATGGCGTCAAGGTCCCCACCCCCGTCGACAGGCAGATAAAACCAATTAGCGATGCGACCCAGACAACTAGGTTAAATAACATATTTCAGAATTGGCAGTAAGTATATTTATCCGAGCACCCGAAACCCGAAAACACCCGCCGAATAATGCAAATTATTCAAAAAGAAGGGGGCGTCATTGGCGTTGCCGAAAAAGGGAGCGAACGCGTGAACTGCCGCGCGAAACGTGCCTGAATGTCCTTGGATGGAAAATGGTGCCCGGGGACGGGATCGAACCGCCGACACTGCGATTTTCAGTCGCATGCTCTACCAACTGAGCTACCCGGGCAAGGCCGCTGCGGCCGGTCGACCGCGCTGCGAGCGGCGGCTATAGGCAGGGCTTTCGATCCTGTCCAGTGGCTTTGTGACCGCTTTTTTCGCGGGTCATCCCTCGTCGAAACGATCGTCGTCGGCGGTGCCGTCGGGCGGCTGGTCGACCGGCACGCGATAGCCTTCGCCGAACCAGGTCAGGAGGTCGCGGTCGCGGCAACTGCGGCTGCAGAAGGGCTTGTACGCCTCGACACGCGGCGCTCCGCACAGCGGGCACTTGCGGCGTTTGGCGCCGGTTTCACTGGGCATGGCCCGCTCCTTTCATCGCGACGTCGGCGGCAAGCTCGACGCGCCGTCCGGTCCGTGCCTGCAGCGCATCGATCCACGCGGGGTTCGCGGCGATATGATCGATGACGGCAGGACGCGCGGCGATCCGGAGCGTTCCCGTCCCCGCCGCGCGTTCGGCCTGCCGCAACAGCAGCGCTGCATCGGTCGCGACCGGATCGAACCGGATTTGCTCGATCAGCGACGGCCGTTCGCGGCGGCGGATGATCTGCATGAGGCCGAAGCCGTTGACGGCAGTGCGCTCGAACGGCGGCGGCAGCGCCGCGTCGACCAGCGCGTCGATCGCGTGGCGCCCCGCCCGATCGGGCAAGGACGGGAAATCGATCCCGATCGACCCGCCGATATCGCAGCAACGGATCACCGCGACCGCTGCCTTCGCCCCGGCCCTGGCGAGCGCCAGCGCGTCGCCGTCGCCGTCGCCGTCGATATCGATCAGCACCATCGCCGGGGTCGCGTCGACCCACAGCGCGCCGCCCGCAAACGGCCAGTGCCCGGCCCGGACGTGGTCGATGAGTTCGGACCAGCCCGCCTGTTCGAGCAGGTCGGGGCCGGTCGGTTTCACCTCGACGACCGCATGACCGCTCGCCGCAATGCGCGCGCGCAGGTCCGGCCCGTCGGCGAGCGGCGTGTCCGGCTCCGCCAGCACCGCACGCGCGGGTTTGTCGCGGCCGCGTTCGCGGAGCGCCATGCGGGTGATTTCGACGACCAACCGCGCGCCGGTCGACGTTGCGGGCGGCACCGCAGCAAGTGTCGCCTGCGGCTCGCCGGGCCGGTCGAGCGCGACGAGCGCGCCCTTGCCGCCCCGTCCCGCCTCGACCAGCCGCGCCGCGACGACCGCGCCGACGCGCGGACCGTCGCTATCGCGCTCGATGCGGGCTTCGATGATTGCGCCATCCTCGACGAGCGCGACGCGCGCCTCGCCGATCCCGGCTTCGTACAGCCACTCAGCCAAGTGCGATTCCGGCGCTGGCGAGGAGCGTCGCCGTTTCGAACATCGGCAAGCCGACGACATTGCTATGGCTGCCCGACAGGAAGCGGACAAAGGTTTCGGCGCGGCCCTGGATCGCATAGCCGCCCGCCTTGCCCATCCCTTCACCGCTTTCGACATACCAGTCGATCTCGGCGGCGCTCAGCGCCTTGAATGCGACGATCGTATCGACGACGCGCACCCGCGCCCGGCCGTCGGTGTCGACGACGCACAGTCCCGACCAGACATGATGCCGCCGGCCCGAAAGCAGCCCAAGCATGCGGCGAAGATCGGCCTCGTCGGCGGGTTTTTCGAGAATGCGACGCCCGACAGCAACCGTGGTATCGCCCGCCAGCACGACCTCGTGCGGCGCGCGTTCAATCGCCAGCGCCTTGCCCTCGGCAAGCCTTGCGACATAATCGCGCGGCAGCTCGCCCTTGCGCGGCGTTTCGTCGATGTCGGGCGCAGCGATGCGCGCCGGAATCACGCCGATCCGCGCCAGCAATTCACGCCGGCGCGGCGATGTCGAAGCCAGAACCAGCGCGCGAGGTGTCGCCGCGCCGCTCACTTGAAGCGATAGGTGATCCGACCCTTGGTCAGGTCATAGGGGGTAAGTTCGACGAGCACTTCGTCGCCCACGAGAACGCGTATGCGGTTCTTGCGCATCTTGCCGGCCGTGTGGCCCAGAATCTCGTGGTCATTTTCCAGTTTGACGCGAAACATCGCGTTGGGCAGCAGTTCGACCACCTGGCCGCGCATTTCCAGAAGTTCTTCTTTCGCCATCAATCCTCTATGGGCTCGAAATACAAGGATGGGCGCCCATAGCTCCAAAACGCGCCGATGGGAAGCAATCTGTGGCCTGACGTTTGGCACTATCGTGCAACGGCGTCACTCGACGAGCCGCAGCTTGCGCGCGACCCGCCAGCCGACCGTCTTCGCCCAGGCATAGCTCGGCCAGCGCGGCGGCATCGCGGGGTCGAGCCCCATACGGCGCAGCGCTGCGTTGGCGGCGTGTGCTTCGGATTCGCGGTAGCTCCATTCGCTGCGCCAGGTGATCGACAGCGAGATCGACGGAGCATCGCCATTGGCGACGAAGTGCGGCGCCATCACCGGCATCAGCACCGCATCGCCGGGGGCGAGCGGCACCTGCTGTGCGCCTTCGCGATAGGCCTCGTCCCACGGCAGGTTGCGATGCCCCCCGGTGTGATAGCGCTCATGCTCGCGGCGGTGCGCGAAGCGTTCGTCGCCGGCGGGCCAGACGTTCATCACCTTTGTGCCCCGCAATTGCAGCAGGATATTATGTTCGGGATCGAAGTGGAATGGCGTGATCGATCCGGGCGAGGAAATGAAGATAAAGCCCTGCGGCGTCAGCATCGCGCCGGTGCGCGGCTCGACGACATGCTTGAGTTCGCCGAGAAGGTCCATGAGCAGGGTGCGATAAGCCTCCTCGCTCTCGATATTCTTGAGCACCGCCCAGCTACGGTTGGTGTCGATGGTGCGGATCGTCTCGCCGATCGACAGGCCGTTCGACGGCACATCCTCGGGCAGGATGCCGATTGGCACGTCGCCAGGATTATATTCGACCTGCCCCTCCGGCAGCCCTTCGCCGAGCACCGCGAGCGCCTCCAGCGACAGCAGCGGGTGATCGCGCAGGCCGTGATGAAGCAGTCCCGCCTGCTGCGGATAGAGTTCCTCCATCCGGTCCAGCGTTTCAAAGGGAAATACGGTACGGGCAATCGGCTGGTGCATGGTCATGCGGGGTCCTGTGATTCTTCAACAGCGGGGGCCGGACGCTTCCAGCGCCGCCAGCCGCGTTCGAGTTTCGTGAGAATGGCGAAGCGCAGCCGGTCGGCGGCCCCGGACAATGGCACATTGACCCACAGGAGGTGGCGGCGTTCGCGCCACACGCTGTCGATCATCGGGTGGCCCGGCGCGGCGCAGCTATCGACCCATGCGATCCGGCTGTCCTCAAGCAGGTCGAGATTGGCCTGCTGGAGCAGCACGCCGGGAGAGAAGCGCGCATAATCCTCGTCGAAAGCGGTCTTGAACGAGAAACCGCCCGGCGGGCAGAGGAAATTGACCAGCATCGCGAGCGGCCGGCCGTCGAGATCGAGCGCGCGGAGGTCGAGCTTGCCGGCGTCGGCCGCACCGGTGAGGATCGCGCGGAACCAGGCCTCGGTATCGCCATGGCTCGCGAGCGCCGATCCCGCCCGCCCTTTCCAGCCGCGTGCTTCGAGATCCAAAAAGGCGTCGATCCACGGATCGAGCGGCTCGCCGGCCTGCCAGCGCCGGAACGCAACGACGCCCTGCTCGGCCAGCCGGTTCGCCTGCCGCCGGAGCTCCTTGCGTTTCTTACCGCGAACCGCCGCCTCCCAATAGGCATCGGGCGACAGGTTGCTTTCGAGCAGCGCGCGTTCCTCGCGGTGGACGACCTCGACCTCACCGCCCCGCATCCGGACGACGTCGATGAGGGCGCGGTGGAGCGGCCCGTCCTCGGTCAGCCGCGGCAGGTGCAGCAGGGTCTTCGCCCATGGCGCCGCGTCGCACCAGCCGAGCAGGATGGACCAGAAAAGATTTTCGAACCCGGCGCGAACCAGGGGCGCGCCGTGGAAATGATTGGGGTGCGCCCAGCCATCGACATGGCGCAGCGGCAGGCGGCCATAATGCGCTGCAGGGGCGAGCGGCATCACGCCGATCACCGGCCCGTCGCTGCCGTCGCGGACAAGGATGAGGCGCGCATGGCGGTCGGGATCGAGGAGGTGCAGCGCCGACTGCAGGCACCAGCGCTCGGCAAAGGGATTGGGCTCGCTCGCTTCCACCGCCAGCCGGTCCCACGCCTCGGCAAGCGGCGGCGACAGCGCCAGCGGATCGACGACACGCACGGTCAGCGGCGCGGCGTCGGCAGGCACGGCGATGCCGTTGATCGGAAAGGCGGGATGGACCGTCATCGGCAGCGAGCCTAGCAGCGAAGCGTTAAGGATGGGTGGCAATTTCGATGGGGTCTTCCCGCTTTCGATGGAGATCGGAACGACGGGTTTCGGCCGATAGTTGCCATCAATGCTGTGCGCCCCGGCGAAAGCCGGGGCCGAGGGCGTATTTACGCGAGGCCAGCTTTCCAACGCTCTGGGCCCCGGCTTTCGCCGGGGTACACCAAAGAGCGAACGTCCGTTCCCCCACCCCAAAGCCGTAATCGCGGCAGCCTAAATCCGCGCCAGCGCCGTCAGCAATTCGCCATGAATCGCCGGTGTCGATGCCAGCACGGTGCCGTTCATCAGATCGAGTTCGCTTCCCCGCGTGTCGGTGACGATCCCACCCGCCTCGCGAACAATCGCGACCCCCGCGGCCATGTCCCACGCGCTGACGCTCTGTTCCCAATAGGCGTCGTGGCGGCCGCAGGCGACCCATGCCATGTCGATGGCGCCCGCGCCGAGGCGGCGGATGCCGGTGACGCGCGGGGTCAGCCGTTCCATCTCGGCGTAAAACTGGTCGTGGTCGGGCTTGGTCGCGAACGGGATGCCGACGCCGAGCACCGATTCCTCGATCGTCGTGCGCGGTGAAATTTCGATGCGTTTTTCGCCGAGCCAAGCGCCGTTTCCGGTTTCGGCCCAGAAAAGTTCATTCATCGCAGGAACATAGGTGACGCCGGCGACGACATCGCCCTGCCGCGCCAGCGCGATATTGACCGCGAAGAGTGGGGATCCTGTCAGGAAGTTGGTTGTACCGTCCAACGGATCGACCACCCACACATGGTCGGCGTCGCGGCCGGGCGTCAGCCCGCCTTCTTCTCCGAGGAAGCCGTAATCGGGAGCATGGGCCATCAGGTGTTCGCGCACGGTGGCCTCGGCCCGAAGATCGGCCTCGGTGAACATGTCGGCGGCGCCGGCCTTACTGTGGATCGTGAGCGTCGCAATGCGCTCGCGGTCGGCGATCAGTCCTTCGCCCGCGGCGTGAGCGGCGGCGATCATGGCGGAAATAAGGGGTGACATCGTCATGGAATGAATATACGTTCTGTTTTTAGATAAAGATAGAAAAATTATTCTGAAATGACATTCGGAGCGCGCCATCACGCGGTGAGGGCGCAATAATCGACAACAGAGGGAGGGTTTGAGTGAAAACGAGCTTGTTCGCAATCGCCGCCGTGCTGGCGGGCGTGTCGGCCGCAGGTGCCGCCGCACAGGAAGCCGCACCGGTCCGCACCGTCGCCGCATCGGCGGAGACACAGGCGACGCAGGGATCGGGCGCCGATGGCGCGGTCGTCGTCGCCGATCCGGGCGATCCGTCGCGTTCGCTGATCCTCGCCGGCGCCGAATCGGCAGGCGTCGACGTCTTCGACCTGAAGGGACAGCGCGTCGCGACGCACAAGGTCGGCAATATCCGCGGCCTCGATCTGCGCGCCGGTGCCGCGGCGGGCGGCGCGCCGCTGCTCGCGGCGCTCGACGGCAAGGATAATGCGCCGAAATTCTTCCGCGTCGGGGCCGGCGGCGTGCCGGCGGCGCTGACGCTGGCCGGGATCAAGCCCGAAATGACCGTCGCGAGCCTCTGCTTCTCGCGCAGCCACCGCGACGGGACGCTCTATCTGTTCCTCGCCGGCGACAAGGGCGAGATCGAGCAATGGGGGCTGTCGGCCGATGCGTCGGGGGCGATGAACGGACGGATCGCGCGGCGCTGGTCGCTCGGTTCCGAAATCAAATATTGTGCCGCCGACGATCGCGGTTCGGTTTATTTCTCGCAAGAAGCGGTCGGCGTGTGGCGCTTCGCCGCCGAGCCCGAGGCTGAAATCACCCCCGAGATCGTCGATATCGTCCGCCTTGGCCATATCACCGAGGAAGCGAAAGGTGTCGGCATCGCCGCCGACGGCCGGCTGCTCGTCTCGGACGCCTCGGCGAACCGGCTGAACATCTATGATCCCGCCGACGATTATGCCTATCTCGGCTCGGTCGCGCTGGCGGCGGGGAACGACGCGGTCGAGGATGCGGGGAGTATTACCATCGCCGGGCCCGTCGTGGTCGTCGCCGACGACGATAATTCGCCCGAGCTGCCCAATTTCAAGATCGCGAGCTGGTCCGCGCTGCTCGCTGCGGCGGGGGTAGCCGAACGGCCGGCGATGGCGGCGCCCGAGACGATGCCGCTCGCGCTCGCGACGGTCGAGACCGACCCGGTCGAGACCGGCGGCGATGCGGCCGACGACCCGGCGATCTGGATCAACCCCGTCGACCCGGCGCTGAGCGTGATCATCGGGACGCAGAAACAGTCGGGGCTCTATGTCTATGGCCTCGACGGCAAGCAGATCCAGTTCCTGCCCGACGGGCGGATGAACAATGTCGACCTGCGCAGCGGTTTCGGCCTCGGCGGGCGCGACGTCACGCTGGTGACCGCGAGCAACCGGACGACCAAGGGCATCTCCATCTATACGATCGACCCCGCGACGCGGATGCTGACCGACGTGGCCGACGGGCTGCAGGACACCGGCTTCGACGATCCCTATGGGCTGTGCATGTATCGTAGCGCGAAGACGAAGAAGACCTATGTCTTCGTCAACCAGGGAGACGGCAAGATGCGCCAGTGGGAACTGGTCGAGGGTCCCGCGGGCAAGGTGCGCGCCAAGCTGATGCGCGACCTGCCGTTCGGGACGCAGGTCGAAGGCTGCGTCGCCGACGACGAGACGGGGATGCTCTATACCGGCGAGGAAGATGTCGGAGTCTGGCGCGAGGGCGCCGAACCGCGCGGCGGACCGGCGCGGACGATGCTGGCGAAGGTCACCGACAATCCTGCGCTCAAGGACGATATGGAAGGCATCGGGCTGTACGCGCAGGCGGACGGCAAGGGCTATCTGATCGTGTCGAGCCAGGGCAACGACAGCTATGCGGTGTTCCGGCGCGAGGGCAATAATGACTATGTCGGATCGTTCCGGATCGGCGCCGACATGGCGGCGGGCATCGACGGCGTGTCCGAAACCGACGGGCTCGACGTCACCAGCATGGCGGCGGGTCCAGCCTTCCCGAACGGCCTGATGGTCGCGCAAGACGGCCGCAACGTGTCGCCGCCCGAGCATCAGAATTTCAAGCTGGTGCCGTGGGAACGGATCGCCAAGGCGCTCGGCATCGACGCGGCGCCGCGCTGATTTCCCCCTGCCGCCGCTGCGCCCTTTCCCCTTGGGTGCAGCGGCGGTTCTGTGCAGGCCTAACTTCAGGCGACCGGGTAGGGCGCTAGCGTGCTGCGGTTGTGGTCGACCGCGACCGCGCGGCCGATCGGCGGGAAGGCGCGCTGCGCGCAGCCCGTGCGTTCGCATATCTTGCAGCCGGCGCCGATCGGCGTCGCCGCGGCCGGATCGGCGAGATCGAGCCCGCGCGAATAGACGAGCCGGCCGGCGTGGCGGATGTCGCAGCCGAGCCCGACCGCGAAATGCTTGCCCGGTTCACCATAGCCGCCGCTCGGCGTGCCCACGGTGCGCGCGATCCACAAATAGGTGCGCCCGTCGGGCATCTGGGCGATCTGGGTCAACAGCTTGCCCGGCTGCGCAAAGGCTTCGTGGACGTTCCATAGCGGGCAACTGCCGCCGACGCGCGAGAAGTGGAAGTCGGTTGCCGACTGGCGTTTCGAGATATTGCCGGCGCGATCGACCCGCACGAAGAAGAAGGGCACGCCGCGCGCATCGGGGCGCTGGAGCGTCGACAGCCGGTGACAGATGGTTTCGAAGCCGACGCCGAAGCGCCGCGCCAGCCGCTCGATATCATAGGCCTCCGCCTCGGCGGCCGCGAGGAAATCGCCATAGGGCAGGAGCAGCGCGCCGGCGAAATAATTGGCGAGCCCGACGCGCGCGAGCTGGCGCGCCTCCTCGCCCTGCAGGATGCGGTCGTCGGCAAGCCGGTCGATCGTCGCGGCAAGTTCGATGAAGGCGAGCTGGGTCGCCATCTGGAACGCCTGCTGTCCCGGGGTGAGGTCGGCGGCGATGTGGAGGGTACGGGTCGCGGGGTCGAAGCGGCGCTGGGTGCCGTTGCCGTCGGCGAAGATCGTCTGGATCGCGTGGCGGTCGCGCAGCCAGGTTTGCAGCCCGGCGTGCGCGCCATGCGGGCTGAGCCCGGCGGCGGCGTAGAGCCGCTCGGCGGCTTCGTCGAGCGGTTCGACATGGTTGTGGCGCGCGTAGAAGAAGTCGCGCACCTGTTCGAACGGCATGCGCGCGGGGGCATCGGCGAGCCATTCGTCGCCGAGCTGCGCCGCCATCGCTTCGCTGCGCTCGGCCGCCTCGCGGTAGCGGCGGTGCAGCGCGACGAGCGTCCGTCCGACCGCAGGCATGTTCATCGCGACTTCGCGGACCTCGGCGAGCGAGACGTCTTCGCTTCCCTCGGCGAGCGCATCGCGGAGTTCGGTGATCAGCCGCGCTTCCTCGTCCTCCGAAAAGAGCTGGACGTCGATGCCGAAGACGGCGTTGATCTTGAGCAGCACCGGGACGGTGAGCGGGCGCTGGTTCTGTTCGAGCTGGTTGAGGTAGCTCGGCGAAATGCCGAGCGCGTTGGCAAGCTCCACCTGCTTGAGCTTGCGTTCTTCGCGCAGGCGGCGGAGGCGGACGCCCATGAAGGCTTTACGCATGGCAGACCCTTGTCTTCGCAATCTTTGCAAATCGGGCATATCGTGTTTGCAAAACTTTACAAAATATCAGCTTTTATGCTGATTATTGAGTATTTGGTATTGCGAAATTATTGCGAAGGCAAGGCGAAATGGCGCTTTGCGAAGGCGAGCGAAAAGGATGTTCGGGAATGTCGCCTTTCGCCGATTGCGGGAGGCAGACGATGAATGAGCTCGCGCAGAGGCGCAGAGACCGCAGAGAGGATGGCCTTGCTTCTCTGCGGCCTCTGCGCCTCTGCGCGAATTATTTCGGAAGGCAGGTTTCGGCCGGAAGCTGCCGTTTGGTCCAACCTTACCCGTTCGCATCGAGCGAAGTCGAGATGCCCCTCAGGCTGGGCGCAAGGCCGACGGGTGTCTCGACTTCGCTCGACACGAACGGAAATAGAGGGCGGTCAGAAATCCACCCCAAAACCGCCCTTCACGCCGACTCTAAATCCCGAACAGCTTCGCCAGCGACTTTTCCAGCATGAAGAATTGCCAGATCAGCCGCCCGTGATCGCGGCGTCCCGACTGGTGCGCGGCGACGATACGTTCGATCTCGGCCATGTCGAACCACCCCGACCGGGCGAGGGTCGACGAGGTCGCGAGGCCTTTCGCCGCATCGACGAGCGGGCCGCGGAACCAGTGAGACACCGGCGTCACGAACCCCATCTTGGGCCGATAGAGGATGTCGTGCGGCAGATAGGGCTCCATCGCCTGCTTGAGGATCGCCTTGCCCGTCCCGCCCTTCACCCGCATCGATGCCGGCAGGCTCGCTGCAAACTCGATCAGGCGGTAATCGAGCAAGGGCTCGCGCGCCTCGAGGCTGACCGCCATGCTCATCCGGTCGGTCTTGGTCAGAATGTCGCCGGGCAGCCAGATCATCATGTCGGCATATTGGGCGCGGTCGAGCGCCTCGCGCGCCGGCGCCTCGGCCATTGCCCGCCAGTATCGCGCCTCGGCGACATGATCGCCGAGTGCGTGCTTCGCGGCATCGTTGAACAAACGCGCGCGCTGGTCGGGGCCGGTGACCCCGACCGCTTCGGCATAGCCTTCGGCACCGCTCTTCGATAGGCTGGCGAGCGTCGCGCGCGCGCGGAGCGGCCGCGGCGCCCAGTCCATCTGCGGCCAGACGCGCGCCAGCGGTCCCAGCACGCCGCGGCGCAGGAAGCCCGGAATCAGCCCGCGCAGCCGCTCTTCCTGATGCTGGAAAACGAGGCGGCGATAGCCGGCAAAGGCCTCGTCGGCGCCGTCGCCCGACAGCGCAACGGTCACCTCTTCGCGCGCGAGTTCGCACACGCGATAGGTCGGCAACGCGCTGGCGTCGGCGAAGGGCTCGTCGAACATGTCGGCGATATGATCGACGAGGGCGAAGTCGCCCGCCGCGACGGTACGGGTGCGATGATCGGTGGCGAACCGCTCGGCGATCTGCTGCGCATAGGCGGTTTCGTCGAGCGCGGCCTGGTCGAACCCGATGGTGCAGGTCTTGACTGCCTTCGCGCTCGCCTCTGCCATCAGCGCGACCACCGCGCTTGAATCGACCCCGCCCGACAGGAAGGCGCCGAGCGGCACGTCGGCAACCATGCGGTCGGTCACTGCGGCGCGCATCAGATGGACAAGATGTTCGGCGGCTTCGTCTTCGCTGGCGCGGATACGCTTCGAAAAGTCGGGCGCCCACCAGCGCGTCGGTACTGGAACCGGCTTGCCGCGTTCGAGTAGCAAATAATGGCCCGCGGGCAGTTTCTGTACTCCCGCGACGATGCAATTGTCGTCGGGCACATAACCGAGGGCGAGGAAATCCTCGATCGCGCTGAGGTTGGCTTCCTGCCGCAACAACGGATGCCGCAGCAGCCCCTTGAGTTCGGATGCGAACGCCACCGAACCGTCCGACAGGCGCGCGTGGTGGAGGGGCTTCACCCCCAGCCGGTCGCGCGCGAGGAACAGGCAGCCGCGCGCATGGTCATGGATCGCGAACGCGAACATGCCGTTGAGCCGCGACAGGCAATCGACGCCCCACTGGCGCCACGCCGCGATGATCACCTCGGTATCGCCGCTGGTGCGGAAACGGTAACCGCGATCTTCAAGTTCGGTGCGGAGCTCACGGAAATTGTAGATTTCGCCGTTATAGGTCAGCGTGACGGCCTCGTCGTCGCTGGCCATCGGCTGCGGGCTGCCCTCGATATCGATGATCGACAGGCGCAGATGCGCAAGGCCAACGCCGGGCGCGGTCCATTCGCCCGCGCCGTCGGGGCCGCGATGCGCCATCGGATGGAGCATCGCGCGCAGCCGCGCCGGATCGACCGGCTTCGCCGTTTCGAGATGATAGATGCCTGCGATCCCACACATATCGTCGTCGCTTAGCGGGTTTCGAGCGCGCGGTCAGCCATTGCCTGCGCGCCGCCCGAAGCCGACACGAAATCGGCGATGGCATCGCGCCCGCCGCGCGACTCTTCGGCCGAGACGATCAGCGACAGCGCGCGCGGGTCGCCGCCGAGCAGGCGCGCCTTCAACCCTGCCAGTTTCGCTCCACGCGGGCTGCCCGTCGCGCGGCCATCGACGACATACCAGTTTGCCGCGTCGCGCAGGACCGGACCCGGATGGAGGAGCCGGTCGGTCTTCGCGCCATCGACGGGTTCCAGCGTTGCGCTCCACGCCCATTTGCTGTCGGGATCGACCGCGCCCTGCCCGAAAGCCACAACCTCACGTCCCTCGGCTTGGCGTTCGTATCCACCGATCGCGACCGTTACCCGTCGGCCTTCGGGATCGACGAAATCGCGAATAAGATATTGGTCAGCCCCATCGAAGCGCGGCAGCCACAATGGGTTCACCTCTCTTGGCGCCACCCAGCCCGCAGGCGTATCAACCGCCATCGTGCCCGGCAGCGGCGCCGACCGGCCGCCGACCAGCACCGCCCAGCCGAGAAAGAAGAGCGGCAGCACAAGAGCAGCAGGCAGCACGGCCTTGGCGGGCCCGGCAAAACGCGGCACTCCATCGAGGCCGCGGGTATCGATCGCCGGATCGTTCGCGGGGCGGTCGAACCAGCGCCACGCGACGAACATCACGAGCAGGATGACGAGTCCGAAGAAGATCCAGCCATAGAAGATATGATCGATGCCGCCCGCCGCCTCGATCCCCCAGATCTCGGCCGCGACCATCGTGCCATAGGCGCGGAGCGCATTGGCGACGATCGTCGTCGCGAGCGCCAGCACAACGAAGACGATCCGCCGCGTCCAGCTCCGGAAACAGAGATGCGCCGCAAACACCGAGTAAGCGAGCATCGCGATGAGGAAATTGACCCCCGAACACTCCTCCGCGACCTCGAAAAAGCCGGCCTTTGTGGTGACGAACACCCCCTGCATCTCGGCGGCGATCCCCGACAGATGGAGGAGGATGACGCTGATGTGCGCGGTGAAGGTCTGGAGCATCGGCACCAGTTCCTCGCCGAACGGCACCAGCAGCAGCGCATAGCCGAGCGGAAAGAGCAGCCCGCGCACCAGCTTCTCGCCGAGCGTCGCCGCGACCACGCCCTGCAGCATCAGGACCAGCCCGACCTGCCGGAACAACCCGACGCCTGCCGCTTCGCCGACGAGCCAGACCAATCCGGCCCCGGCGATCCAGATCAGCGCGGGCCACCAGAACGCGGGCGTCAACGTCCTGAGTTGCGGCACGCGCTGCGACACCAGCCAGCCAATCATCGGCACCATCAACAGACAATGGGTGAAGGTCGAGCTGTGCCACCAGATGCCGGCCATATCGGCCGCGTCGCGATAAAAGAGTGCGAGAACCGCCGCCGACAAGGCGACCAGCGCCGCGATATGCTGCTGCCAGCGCGACCAGCCTTGCGGGCGGTCGAGGGCGTGCAAGGACGGGGTCATGCGGCAATTCCGAGCAATTGCCCGAGCGGCGCTAGGCGGGCGTCCCAGCCATAGCGCTCGATCATCCGTGCGCGCGCCGCCGCTCCCATCGCCGCAGCGGCGTTCTGGTCGTCGAACAGCGTACAAACTGCTGCGGCCATCGCCTGCGCGTCATCGGCAACGAGCAGATGCTCGCCCGCGACGGCATCGATTCCGGTTGCGGCCGCCGCGCTCGCCGCCACCGGCCGCGCCATGGCCATCGCCTCGAGCAGCTTGTTCTGTACCCCGCGCGCCAGCAGCAGCGGCGCGACGACCGCGTCGGCGGCTGCCAGCCACGGCCGCACGTCGGGAACCTCGCCGGTCACCGTCACTCCGGCCAGATTTTCAAGCGCCCGCACCTCATCGGTCGGCGCGCGGCCGACGATCGCGAAGCGCGCCGCTGGATGCCGCCGACGAACCAGCGGCAAGATATCCGCGGCGAACCAGCGCACGGCGTCGATATTGGGGCGATAGTCCATCTGGCCGGTGAACACGGCGACCGGCCCCTCGCCCGCCGCCACCGGGTCGAATGCCAGCGCCGGGTCGAACTTCGCCGTGTCGATGCCGTTTTCGACCGCATGGACTTTGTTGCGTCCAAGCCCGCTGCGCGACCGAAACAACGCCGCCTCGGCTTCGCTCACGAACAGGCTCGCATCGGTGCGGCGCGCGATAGCGGCCTCGAACGCGCCGAGCTTCCGCGCCTCACGTTTGTGGATCCAGTGGAGCGGCGGGCGCCGGTCCTGTTCGGCATAGATGGCGAACTTCGCCGAATCGACATCGACGAAATCCATGATCACCGGACCGTCGAAACCGCCGGGCAGATATTGCGCCATCTGGCCGGAGAAAGCGACGATATGGCTGATCTTGCCCTCGCCCAGCAGATCGTCGACTTGGTGCGCGAGCGCGAGGTTGCGGAACAGCCGGTTCGACACCGGCTCGCCATGCAGCAACGCCTGCGCGAGCGCGACCGGCCGCGAAACGTCACGCACTTCGATCACCAAGCTCTTGCAAAGCGGGGCCATTTTATCCCGCGCCAGCGCCGCATCCCCGGCATTGTCGGCGAGCGCCGCGACATGCACCGGCGCGAGTTTCGCCAGCGCTTCGAACATATGCCAGCTGCGGATGCGGTCGCCGCGATCGGGTGGCCACGGCGCCCGGTGCACGAGGAACAGGATTTCGGCCATCACCCCGGAAACCTAACCAAGTCCGCGGGCGATCAGCGGGCCGATCCGGTTTGCCGCCCAGAGCGGCAGTTTTTTCCACAGGTCGACCTGCAGCCGGTATTTGGCGCTGTTCGGATTGGTGTCGCGCGGCTTTTGGCCGGGCGCGAGCCAGCGCGCGTAGACCAGCGGCTCGGGCTCGAAACCCCAGTTCTTCTTGTAGCTATGGGGACCGGTGCCGACCTTCGACCGGCCGAAATCGAAGCGCGTGCACCCGCGTTCGCGGGCATGGCGCATCAGCGCGAAATACATGAGTTCGTTGGCGCGCAGCCCGCGCGCCTCGGCAAGGCCGCCGCCCCAAAAGGGCATGACCGTGCCGCGCCAGTAAAGGCTGAGCACACTCGCCACCGCCCGCCCGCCGCTGCGAACGGTCAGGATATCGGCGTCGCCGCCGAACGCATCGAGCACCGCGTCGAACAGCGCCTTCGGAAACACCGGCGTTCCAAGGTTGCGGACGCTCGTCGCGTAGATGCGGTAATGGTCGCGCCGCTCGACCGTGTCGTCACCGGTGGTGACGGTCAGGTCGCTGCCCAGCGCCTTGCGCACCTCGGCCCGCTGCTTGCGCGGAATGGCGAGCAGTTCGGCTTCGTCGTCGGCAGAAAGATCGCGCGCAAAGCCGGCATAGAGGCCTTCCTCGCGATACCAGCCGGTCCCTTCGGGCAGCGCCCCGCCGCGCAGTTCGACCGAAGGAACGGCCAGCGACGCGGCCATTTCGGCGGCGCCCTGCGCCAGAATGGCGGCCACCGCCGGATCGTTCGCGAGGATGCCGCCATCGACCGCAAAGCCGCTGCCGACCAGCGCCTGCCCGAACAGCGGCGAGCGGACATGGTGAAGCGGGAGGATGCCGGTCAGCATTCCGGCCGCATCGCGCGCGGTGACCAAGTGACAGCGATGCCCGGTCGCCTGGGTGATCGCCTCGCACCAGCCACGGCTGTGAAACGGCGTCGCGTCGGGGTGCGCCGCGACATAGGCGTCCCACGCGGCCGCATCGGACAGCGGCGCGCCGGAAAAACCGGGCTTCATAAGGACGCTCGGCGCATTCACGCCGCCGCGCGCCACGACTGCGCCCGCTGCTGCTGCGCCGGCAACAGCGCGTCGGCGCGCGTCCATTCGAAATCGGCGAGCAGTTTCTTCAGCTTGCCGGCCATAGCCGACAAGCCGCTGTAATGACGTATCTTCGATTTGAGCGGCGCATCGGCGACGCGCGGCTGGCCAGGGTCGATTTCCCACGGGTGGAAATAGAGGATCGCGGGGTGACCCTCGGCATTCATTCGCGCGATCGCCCAGCGCGTGAAGCCATAAGGCAGGAGGCGCATGAAGCCGCCGCCGCCCGCCGCGAGCGTGCGCCCTGCAACGCGCGCCGTCGTCACCGGCCATTCGACCAGATCGCTGTCCGCCAACGGCCGCCACGCATGGCGGGGGCTCGCGGGCCAGCCATAATGATCGTGCACCACCGGCGCGACGCTCGACGAATAGGCATAGCCCTGTTCGGCAAGGATCGGGTGCGCCCAGGGCGTGCGCTGATCGACCGAGAAACTCGGCGCGCGATAGCCGCGGACCGGCACGCCGCCGATATCCTCTAGGATCGCCTGCGTTTTCTTCAGATCGGCGGCAAATTCACCGGCGGTCATCGCAAAAACCCGCTTGTGGTCATAGCCATGGCTCGCGAGTTCGTGCCCCGCGGCGACGATCCGCTTGATCAGCGCCGGATAGCGCTCGGCGACCCAGCCAAGCGTGAAGAAGGTGCCTTGCACGCCGGTCTCGGCAAACAAGGCCAGCACCGCGTCGCAATTCGCCTCGACGCGGCAATCGAGCCCATCCCAGTCGTCGCGGCCGATCGTGCGCTCAAAGGCGCCGACCTGGAACCAGTCCTCGACATCGACCGAGAGGCCGTTCTGCATTGTCTCTCACCTTCATCGGCCCGGTATCGATCCCGCCGGGCGATGGACGTCAGGCGGCCCAGACCTGCGACCGGGCCGGATTGGGCGCATTCTCCGGATCGCGTTCGACCCATTCGATCAACAAATCAAGCACGCGGCGCAGCGCGGCGTCCTGCTCGACCAGCCGGTCCTCGAGACTCGCGATCTGCCGTTGCAGCGCTTCCAGATGCGCGGCATCGACCGCCGGGGGCACTGCGACAGGCGTTTCGGCCGGGGTTTCGATTGCCGTTTCGGCCGCAAGTTCGAAAATGTCGGCCGTATCGTCGGCGTCGGCCTCCACCGCTTCCGCTGCAGGCGCGACACCCAGTTGTTCGGCGACGAGCGAACGCGCTTCGGCGAAGCTCGGGCTGGCATAGGATGGCGGCGAGGTGTCGGCGGGTCCGGCGAACGGCGGGCGTTCGGGAACGGCCGGCGCGTCGTCATAGACCGCCGAAGCGCGCGGCCATTCGAGCGGCCGTGCGATTTCGGCGCTTGCCTCCAGGACAGCGGCCGGCTCAGCAACAGCAGCCGCAATCGGCGCCGCAGCAATCTCGGCCTGCGCCACGACGTCCTCGACCGGCAGCGGCGCGAGCGCGGCTTCGTCGATGCCGCGATCGGCCTCGATCTCGGCGACAACGGCGCGGACCTGCTGCCCGGTGATGCGGGTCATCTGCTCGACGGCGCCATAGAGGAGCAGACGGCTCACCAGCACGTTGAGCTTGCGCGGTACGCCCGCGCTATAGTCGAAAATCTCCTCGAACGCGTCGGGGCTGAAGCTGGGGTTGCCGGTCCAGCCGACCTTGCCGAGGCGGTGCAGGATATAGGGCTCCACCTCTTCGGGCTCCATCGGGTCGAGATGGTGCGTCGCGATCACGCGCTGGCGGAGCTGTTCGAGCGTCGGCGAGTGGAACAGCGTCTGGCGGAATTCGGGCTGGCCGAGCAGGAAGATTTGCAGCAGCGAATGGCCTCCGAGCTGGAAATTCGACAGCATGCGCAGCTCTTCGAGCGCCGAAATGGCAAGGTTCTGCCCTTCGTCGACGATCAGCAGCGTCCGGCGGCCAGCGCGCGCCTGTTCGCGCAGATATTGCTCCATCGAACGCAGCAGTTCGGCCTTGCTTTCGGTTTCCCATTCCAGCCCGAACTGTTCGGCGACGAGGCGCAGCAAATCGTCGCCCTCGACCTGCGTCGACACGAGTTTGACCGCGGTCAGGCGGTTGGGATCGATCGTGTTCATCAGATGGCCGACCAGCGTCGTCTTGCCCGCCCCGACATCGCCGGTGATGACGATAAAGCCTTCGCCCTGTGCGAGGCCGTAACCAAGGTAGGACATCGCCTTGCGGTGCGTGCCGCTCTCGAAATAGAAATGCGGGTCCGGCGTCAGCTGGAACGGGCGGCCGGTGAAGCCATAAAACTGATCGTACATCGCAAAATCCCTGTGCTTGATCGCGCTATAGCCGGATCAGAAGTTATAACGCATGCCGACGAGCGCCGACCCGATGAGTTGACTGTTGAAACCGTCCTGATCGAACGACGTCAGGCTGGCCGCCGCGTGACCGGTCAGGCCGCGCCAGAGGCGCCGCGAATAAGCGGCCGAAATGCCCGCCGACTGGACATTGGCAGCACCGGGCGCACCATTGTCGAAATAGTTGAAATAGGCGGCAAGCGTGAGGTCCGAATCGCGGTCGAGCTGGCGCCCCGCCGACAGGAACAGATAATAATTCTCGTCGATCACGCCATTGAGGTCGGAAATCGCCGACAGGCCCGGCAACAGCAGTTTCCGGCGATCGTAACCGGCGCCGATGCCATAGCTCCAGCCGCCGAGGCGCGACGAGAACACCGCCTGCACGCCGCGATTGCGGAACTGCGCGGTGGTCGTGTTGCCGAGCTGATTGGCAAGACAGCCGCCGCCCTGATCGCCGAACACGCACGGGTTGATGCTGCCGTCGACGGGATTGCGGATCGGATCGAACTGGGTTGGCAGTGCGGCAAGCCCGCTGGACAGGCCGCGCGCAAAGCTCGACAGCCCGTCATAAACGCCGACCGACAAGGTCGCATGATTGGCGCGATAGGTGAAGCTGCCGGTATAGATGGTGTCGCCATAACGGCGGCCGACCTTCGCGGTCAGCGCCGTGCGGCGGTTCGGCTGCCACATCACGCCGGCGTCCCAGATCAGCCCGTCGGTATCGAAGGACAACTCGCGCGGCTTGGACTTGTCGGTGATGAAGCGGCCGTTCGCGTCGCGGACGGGCACACCGTTCGCATCGACCACCGGATCGCGCTGGCCGATCTCGATGTCTTCGTAGCCGACACCGCCGAGCAGCGCCAGCGTCGGCCCGATCGGCACGGTCACGTCGACGCGCGCAAATTTGCCTTCGTACCGTTGATCGAGCTGGCTGGCGTCCTCGCGCTGGTAGCCGCCCGACACCTGCCAGCCGAACGGCAGGTCACCGGGCCTTGCCCCGACGCTGGCCCACGCGACATGATTCGTCGAGCTGTCGAAAATGTCCTGCGCCGTCACGCCGGGGGGCGTCGGGTCGTCGACGTCGATCTTGGTATAGCCGAAGCGATAACCCGCCCCGACATCGAGCCCGCCGATGCGCCTTGCGAAGGTCGGGCCGGCATAGACCGAGTAGAGATTGGAGACGTTGGTTCCGTCGCGAAGGAAGACGCCGGTGTCGCCGCCATAACCATCGGCGCGCGTCCGCGTCGCGAGTGCCCCGGCTTCGAGATTCAGCCCGCGCGCCGCTTCGATCCGGCCGCGCGCAAGACCGCTCAGCGAACTCGAATTGCCGAGCCCGCCCGATTCGCCGATACGATATTCATAGCGGACGCTGCCTGCGAGTTCGGCGCGGCGCGTCACGATCGACGCATCGACCCCGGCCGCCAGCGTCGTATAGGTGAGCACATCCCCGTCGCCCTTGAGATCGGCGGACAGAACCTGTCCGACCTCGAGATAGGGGCTGACATTCACCTGCTTCTTCGCACGCCGACGCTCGGCGCGTGCCTCGCTGCGCCCGCCTTCGCTTGAAGATGCCGCAGGGCCACCCGCCGACGGCGCATCGCCGCTCGATCCCGGATCGCCCGAAAATTGTGCGTGCGCGCTCGTTGCCGTCCCGGCAAGCAGCAAGGCAGCCAGCGTCCCCACACGACGCATGGTGGTTTTGGTGCGCATCACGACGCGCCTCCTTGTCCGTAATAGGTGCCGAAGCGGCGGCCGCCCGGCGAATATTTCACCCCGTTGAGGAGCAGCTGGATATGCGGACACGCGCCCATCAGGCCGATCGCGTCGCGCAGCGCGGATTCAAGCGTTTCGTCGGCGCGCACGACCATGATCAGCTGGCCGACATGTCCCGCCAGCACCGCCGCGGGCGACGCCGCGAGCACCGGCGGCGAATCGAGGATCAGGATGCGACCCGGCGCGCCGGCTTCGAGCTGGCCGAGCAGCGCTTCGGTCCGCGCCGAGGCGAGCAATTCGGTGTCGTGCATATGCTGCATGCCCGCCGGCATCACCTTCAGCCCCGCGATGTCGGTCTGGATCATGCAGTCTCCGAGCGGCAGGTGCGGATCGGCGAGCGCGTCCATCAGGCCGGGACCGTCCTCCAGCCCCAGCGCGTCGAGCACGCTCGGCTTGGCGATATCGGCATCGATCAGCAGCACGTCGTGGTCGGCCTCGACCGCCAGGCTGAGTGCAAGGTTGACCGCCGAAAAGGTCTTGCCTTCACCGGGGTTCGCCGACGCGATCAGCACGCGGTGCCCGCGCGGCACCACCGGGCGGTTCGGGGTGCCGGCAAAATTGCGGATGATCTCGCGCTTCACAATGCGATATTCTTCGGAAATGCCCGTCACCGGCGCACCGGGGACGATCATCCCGCGCGCTGCCAGACGGTCGCGATCGATGCGTCCCTGCCGGGTCGGCACGATCGCCGGAGCGGCGCGCGCGATATCCTTGCGCGGCGACGGTTTGACCGCCGGCGCCGGATCGACGGCAGGCGCCTCGGGGCCGAGGATCTCGACCGCGGGCGTTTCCGCCTTCGGTTCGTCCTTGGCCTTCTTCGCCTTCTTCACCGGCTCGGGCGGCAGGTTCGACACGTCGATCGTCGGCGCATTGGCCGCGGGGTCGATACCGAACATGTCGGCAGCGCGTTCGAGGAGCGAGGGCGGGCGCTTGACGGGGCGTTGATCGGTCATTTTCTTCTTGTCCCCCGTCACGCGACCATGCCGCGCTGAATGAATTCGGCGACGAGCAGCAGCGCATAGAGGCCGACGAGCGCGCCGCCGCCGCCCGCGAGCCAGACGAGCCGCTTCTTGCGCTCGACATGACGTTCGGGGGTAACGACTTCGGTGATCGAACCGATCACCGGCAATCCGCTCGCCCGTTCGAGCTTCGCCGCGGTCGCATAGCTGGTGCGGACCTGACCGAGGCCAAAGGCCACCGCGATCCCGCCGCCGATGCCGGCGAACAGCACGAGCGTCAGGAACAACGGCCGGTTGGGTGCCGCCGGGCTGGTCGGCTTCGACGGCGGGTCGAGCAACTCGATCTTGATCGCGTCGGTTTCGGTCTGCACCTCGCCGCGCATCCGCACCTGTTCGCGCTGGGTGAGCAGCCGGTCATATTGCGCCTTGAAGGCGGTATATTCGCCGTTGATCCGGTCATATTCGGCCGCGATGCCGGGGTTCTGGATCTGCTGCGTCGTGATCTTGGCGATATCGCCGGTGAGCTGCGCCTTGCGCGCCGACAGCGCGCTCACCGTTGCCTGGCGTTCGGCACGCATCGCGGCCAGCGACGCATAGGCCGGGTTCTGCGCATTGCCACCGCCCCCGCCGCCCGTACCTTCGCGATCGGCGATGGCTTTCAGCGACGCGATCTGGCTCTTGAGCGCGATGACGTCGGGGTGCGCATCGGTCAGCCCGCGGGCGCGCATCGCCGACAATTCGCCCTGCGCGCCGGCAAGCTGCTGGCGCGCGACGCCGCCGCCGACGCCGCCCATGCCGGGGACGTTGATCGTCGCGGGGGTCGAAGCGAGCTGGCCGTTCGCTGCGGCAAGCTGCGCCTGCGCCGACACGAGCTGCGAATCGATCTGGTTGAGTTCGGCGCGTGCCGCATCGACGCGCTGTGCAGGCGATCCGGCGCCGCCGGGGATCAGGCCGATATTCTGCGCCTCGAAGGCGGCACGGCGCGCTTCGACTTCGCGCAACGCCTTTTCGCGGTCGGCGATCTGCGAATCGAGGAACTTCAGTCCCTCGCGCGCATTCATCCGGCCACCACGCAACTGGTCGTCGCGGAACACGGTGATCAGGCTGTCGAGCACGCCCGACGCGAGCTTCGCATTATCGGCGTCGGACAGGCTGCCCACGCCGACGCTCGACGTGATCTCGAAGATATTCTGCTGCTGCGGGACGACCTTGATATTCTTTTGCAACATCGCGACCGCACCCGCCTTTTCGCGGTCGGTCGCACCCGCCGGAAGCAGGCCGGTCGTGATCGCGACCTTTTCGAGGTTGCGCGCGCTGGTCAGCGTTTCACGGATCTGGTCGATCTGCTGGCCCGCGCCAAACGACCCTGCCTGCCCGTCGTCGGGCAGGATCTGGTTGATGTCGACGAGCAGCCGGGCGCGCGAATCATAGCGGTTCGGGATCGACGCGATCGCCAGCCAGCCGAGAATGCAAATCCCCCACGCGACGCCGAGCACCAGCCAGCGGCGCGTCCAGACGCTGTGCAGCGCCACCCGGAATTCGTCGTAGAGGCTGTTCATCGATCGGGGTCAGTCCTTGGGGGTTGATCGGGGTGCGCGCCGGGCTGCGTCAGAACATGCTTTCGGGAATGATGATCACATCACCCGGCTGCAGACGGACGTTCGCTTTCACATCTCCGCGCTTTATCAGGTCGTTAAGCCGCAGCCCATATTCATGCTGCTTGCCGCTGCCCTTGTCGTAACGGACCAGCCGCGCCTTGTTGCCGGCCGCATATTCGCCCAGCCCGCCGACCGCAATCATTGCGTCGAGCACGGTCATGTTGGCACGGAACGGGATCGACGCCGGCTTTTCGGTCGCACCGACGACACGCACCTGCTGCGAGAAGGTGCTGTTGAAGCTGGTGACGATCACGCTGACGATCGGGTCGGTGATATATTGGCTGAGCTGCAGCTTGATGTCCTGCTGCAACATCGTCGGCGTCTTGCCGACCGCGGGCATGTCGGTAATCAGCGGGGTGGTGATCCGCCCGTCGGGGCGGACCTGCACCTTGCCGCCGAGTTCAGGGTTGCGCCAGACGAAGATCTGCAGCTCGTCGAGCGGCCCGATGATATATTCCTCGCCGGGCCCTTCCTGATTGGCGACGAAGCTGGCGCTCGGCAGTTGCGGCGCACTGCCAACGCCACCTGCACATCCCGTCAGCGCAGTCGCAGCAATGCCGGAAAGCAGGGCCGCGCGCGCGGCACCAAGCGGGGAGAAGCAAGCCATATTCGTATCACCTTTCGAGCGGCTGGCCCCGTCGCAGCAGGGCAACCCCTTACCACGACAGCCATTGCGTCAGGATCAGCCATGCTCGAAAAGGGTGAACATACCGTTAGTATTGGGATAAGTTTGGACCGCACCCGTCGCAAACTGTGCCGTATTGACACATATCTGTCACGGTCAGACGAGCATTTCGCGCGCCGGCCCCTGCCCGAGGAACGTCGCCGGGCTCGCCGAAGCACCATAGGCCCCGGCCTGGAATACGGCGATCAGGTCGCCGACATCGGCGCGTGGCAGCGCGACCTGGTCACCGAGGCGGTCGAGCGGGGTGCAAAGACAGCCGACGACCGAAACCGTCTCGACCGGCTCGCCACCGAAGCGGTTCGCGACGGCGATCGGATAGTTGCGGCGGATCACCGTCCCGAAATTGCCGCTCGCGGCCAGCTGGTGGTGGAGTCCGCCGTCGGTGACGAGGAAGGTCTCGCCATGGCTGACCTTGCGATCCACGACGCGGGTCAGGTAAACCCCCGCCTCGGCGACGAGCCAGCGGCCGAGTTCCATCGCGAACCGGCTGTCCTCGAGCGCCCGGTCGCGCGCATCGAGCGTCTCGGCAAGCGCCGCACCAACCGCGGCGGCATCGACCGCCTTGTCGCCGGGAAAATAGGGCACGCCCATCCCGCCGCCGAGGTTGACGAGCGGCGGCACCGCGCCGGCCTCGTCGGCCAGCCGCGCCGCCAGCGCGACCGTCTGCGCCTGCGTCTCGGCGATCGCCGCCGCATCAAGTGCCTGCGATCCTGCGAAGATATGAAAGCCCTGCCAATCGGCCCCGGCATCGATCAGGCGGCGCACCAGCACCGGCACCTCGTCGGCATCGACCCCGAACGGCTTGGCGCCGCCGCCCATCTTCATGCCCGATCCCTTGAGATCGAAGTCGGGATTGACCCGCACGGCGAGCTTCGGCGTCACGCCGAGCCGCGCGCCGATCGACAGCGCGCGTTCGGCTTCGCCAGCCGATTCGAGGTTGAGCGTCGCGCCCGCCGCAATCGCCGCTTCGAGTTCGCGGTCGCGCTTGCCCGGACCCGCGAAGCTGATGTGCTCCGCCGCCATGCCGCTGGCGAGCGCCGCCTTGAGTTCGCCGCCCGACGCGACATCGAACCCGTCGACCAGCCGCGCCATATAAGCCAGCAGCGGCGCATAGGGGTTCGCCTTCATCGCGAAATGCAATTGGACATTATCGGGCATCGCCGCCCGCCATTCGGCGACGCGCGCGGTCAGCAGCGCGCTGTCATAGACGAACAGCGGCGTGTCGCCCGCGGCATCGACCAGCGCCTCGGCGCGGTCGCTGCCGATCATCAGCATGCCGTCGTCGTCGGCGTCAAAACCCGGCGGGATCGGCCCGTGCGGCTTCATGCCGTCACCTCCTGCGTCCAGTCGGCGGAGATCGCCACCCGGTCGAGCTTGCCGTTGGGATTGCGCGGCAGTTCGCCCCGCCATTCGATCACCTGCGGCTGCATGAAATTAGGCAGGTTTTGGCGCAAATAGGCTGCCAGCCCTTCCCCATCGGCAACCCCGTCCTTGCCGCGCACAATCAGGATGATCGCGGCGCCCAGCCGCTCGTCGGGGATACCAAACGCGACCGCCTCATAGACAAGCCCCGAAGCCACCGCGACATCCTCGACCTCGGTCGGGCTGACGCGATTGCCCGCGGTTTTGATCATCGCATCGTCGCGGCCGACGAAATAGAGCAGGTGGTTCGCATCGCGGCGCACCGTGTCGCCCGACCAGACCGCCATGCCGCCATATTGCGACGCACGCGGCGCCAGCTTGAAGCGCTGCGCGGTACGCTCCGCGTCCTGCCAATAGCCCTTGGCGACCAGCGGCCCGCAATGGACGAGTTCGCCCGGCTCCTCATCGGCGGTGATCGTGCCGTCGGGGCGGCACACCAAAATTTCCGCATGCGGAATCGCGCGGCCCATCGAGGTCGGATGGTCGGCGACGAATTTCGGATCGAGATAGGTCGACCGGAACGCCTCGGTCAGGCCGTACATCGGATAGATATCGGCGCTGGGGAACGTCGCCCGCATCGCGTCGATCAGCGAAGGCGTCAGCGCGCCGCCGCTGTTCGTCAATCGCCGCAGCAAGCCAGCGGTTTCGGCGGGCCATTCGCTCTCGACAAGCTGCACCCAGAGCGGCGGCACGCCTGCAAGCGTCGTCGCGCCGTGCCGCGCGACCGCCTTCACCACATCGCGCGGGGTGAGGTAGTCGAGCGGCGCGACCGCGCCGCCGGCAAACCAGGTCGAGAGCAACTGGTTCTGGCCGTAATCGAAACTCAGCGGCAGCACCGCAAGCACCCGGTCTTCGGGGACGAGCTTCAGATAGGATGCGACGCTTTCGGCGCCGAGCCACAGATTGGCATGGCTCAGCATCACGCCCTTCGGCCGTCCGGTCGAACCGCTAGTATAAAGGATCGCCGCAAGATCGTCGGGTTCGGCCAGCGACGGGGGCAGCCCCTCGCCATCCGAATCAATCACTTCCTCGGCGATCTTCAAATCCTGCACCGCGCATTCGTCCGGCCGCGTGTCGCCGAGCATATCGGCGCGGGCGTTGTTTGTGACGAGCAGCTTTGCGCCGCTATCGGCAAGAATATGCGCGACTTGCGGTCCCTTCAGCAGCGGGTTGACCGGAACATGGATCAGCCCGGCGCGCGCCGCAGCCAGCGGCATCATGCAGGCCGCCCTCGTCTTCGCGCTCCAGCTCGCGACGCGCTCGCCCGGGCCGCCGGCCTGTTCGAGCAGCCATGATGCGAGCCGCCCGACACCCGCGTCGAGTTCGGCGAAGCGCGTTACCTTGTCGCCGATCAGCAGCGCAGCCGCATCCGGCGCGCCGTAGCGGGCGAGATGATCGATCGGATGCGAGGGCGGTTTTGCGGCTTTGGTCATCGGCTGTTAGGAGACTGGTGATAGAGGCCCGCACCATGCAAGGGAACGGTGAACATCCCGCTAATGATAGCAAAGTGGCAGCGGATGCGCGCGCCACGGGCTTTGCCTCGCCCTTCGACCGCGGCGAATGGTTCGACCTGCTCGAAGCGCATGGCTTCGCGGGCGCGGGGCGCGTCGATGCTCGCGGCACCAGCGATGGCGTCAGCGCCTGGCTGCCGCTTCGCCGCGAAGGACCGGGGCGTTTTGCGGGTCTCACCAGCTGGTACAGCTTCTCGATCCGGCCGCTTTTCAGCGGTTTCGGGGATCGCGCGGCCGCGCTCGCCGACCTGTTCGACAAGCTGCGCGAACAGGCCGCTCGCCTGTCGCTCTACCCCGTGCCCGATGCCGAGCGCGCCGCAATCGCCGATGCGCTGCGTGCCGCCGGCTGGTGGGTGAAAGCCCTTCCGGCCGGCGATCGCCACTGGCTCGACCTCTCCGATATGGATCATGATGGCTGGTGGGACAGCCGCCCCGGCGCGCTCAAAAATACGGTGAAGCGCAAGGCGAAGAAGGGCGTCGTCGATATCGCGCTGTTCGACGTCTTCGATGCCGACGCATGGGCCGCCTATGAGCAAATCTATGCCGCAAGCTGGAAACCCGAGGAAGGCGACCCCGCCCTGCTGCGCGCCTTTGCCGAGGCCGAGAGCGCGCGCGGCACTTTTCGCATGGGCCTTGCCCGGATCGAAGGTGAACCAGTGGCAGCGCAATATTGGACGGTCGAGGACGGCACCGCTTTCATCCACAAGCTCGCGCATGTCGAAGACAGCCTGAAAGCCTCGCCCGGCACCTTGCTCTCGGCCGCGCTCTTCCGCCATGTCATCGAGGTCGACGGCGTCCGGCGCGTCGATTTCGGCACCGGCAACGACGCCTACAAGCGCGACTGGATGAACCGCCACGAACCGCTGTGGCGTATCGAGGCTTTCAATCCGTCGCGCATAGCGGCATGGGGTCCGGCGTTAAAGGCCTTTGGCCGCTCCATGCTGAGGAAAGATACGTGACCGATCACACCCCCAAGGCATCCGGCGTCGATGCCACCTTGCGCGCGCTGCTCGCCGACGTCCTCGGCCTCGGCGAAGAGCGCGCCGCTGCGCTGACCGCCGACAGCGGCCTCTTCGGCGAGTTGCCCGAGTTCGATTCGATGGCGGTCGCGACGGTGCTCACCGAAATGGAGGACCGCCTCGGCATCCTCATCGACGATGACGAGATCGACGGCGAAATCTTTGAAACCTACGGCAATCTCCTCGCCTTCTCCGAACGCAAGGTCGCCGGCTGAGGCCGATGCGGAGCGGCATGGGCGAACAGCAGCTCCGCTTTGATCCCGCCGGGGTGCCGCGCGCGACGATCCTGATCGTGCCGCCGCTGTTCGAAGAAGCGAACCGCACCCGCCGCACGCTGGTGCTCGCGATGCGCGCGCTCGCGGCAGACGGATACGCGTCGTTCCTCCCCGACCTCCCCGGACAGAATGAAAGCCTCGTGCCGCTCGCCGATGTCGACCTCGCACGCTGGCAGGATGCGCTTGCCGAGGTGGTGGCGGGCATCGACGGTCCCGCGATCATCGCGTCGGTCCGTGGCGGTGCGTTGATCGATCATCGGGCGAAGGGGACCGCATGGTGGCGCCTCGCACCCGTCGGCGGCGCCTCGCTGCTCCGCACGCTGATGCGCGCGCGCGTATCGGCCGACCGCGAAGCGGGGCTCGCCACCTCGCTCGAAAGCCTTCAGACCGAAGCAAAGGCCGCGCCGCTGCTGCTCGCCGGCAACCGCCTCTCGCCCGCGATGACGGAGCAGCTCGGTGCAGCCGAGGCCCAACCGCTCGGCCCGCTGCGCAGCATCGGGCTCGGCGCCGACGGCATCGCGGGCACCCCGCTCTGGCTCCGCGCCGAGCCGGGCGAGGATGGCGCGATGGCGCAAGCCATTGCGGCCGACATCTCGGAATGGAGCCGGTCATGCGGCATCGGCTGACCTTTCCCTGCGACGGCGCCATACTCGCCGCGACGCTCGACGAAGCGCCGGGGACGACCGGCCTGCTGATCGTGTCGGGCGGCAATGAAATCCGCAGCGGCGCGCACCGCGGCATGGCAATGCTCGCCCAGCGGGTGGCGGCGGCCGGCCATCCGGTGTTCCGTTTCGACCGCCGCGGGATCGGCGACAGCGATGGCGCCAACGGCGGCTATACGAGCAGCGCGCCCGATATCGCCGCCGCGATTGCGGCATTTCGCGAGGCGGCGCCGCAGCTCACCCGCATCGCCGCCTTCGGCAATTGCGATGCCGCAAGCGCGCTGCTGCTTCATCAGCCGCTGGCGCTCGACGCCCTGCTCCTCGCCAACCCCTGGACTTATGAGAGCGACGAAACCGAGGCGGACGAGCCGGCATTACCCCCGGCCTCGGCGATCCGCGCGCGCTATCTGTCGCGGCTGAAGGACCCGAAGAGCCTGCTGCGGCTGTTCAAGGGCGAAATCGATATCGGCAAACTCTTCCGCGGCCTTTCGGCGCTCGGGAAACCGGCGGCACCCGCCGCCCCGAACGGTCTGCCGGCGCGCCTCGACGCGGCGCTTGCCGGGCTGGCCTGTCCCGCGACGATCCTGCTCGCGACCGGCGACCGGACGGCGCAGGCGTTTATCGAAAATTGCCGGACCGACAGTCTGTCGATCGAACGCCTCGCCAGCCCGTCGCACAGCTTCGCCGGCGACGACGCCGACTGGCTATTCCAGCGGATTCTCGGCGTCCTCGCGGACTAGGCGTCCACCAGCGCGTGATATTCGGCTTCGGCGAGGAAGCGCTCGGCGTCGAGCGCGGCCATGCAGCCCATGCCCGCCGCGGTCACCGCCTGCCGGTAGACCTTGTCGGTGACATCGCCCGCCGCGAACACCCCCGGGATGCTGGTGAGCGAAGTCCCCGGCGTGACCTCCAGATAGCCGTCGGCATCGAGCGGCAATTTGCCTTTGAACAGCTCGGTCGACGGGCTGTGGCCGATCGCGACAAAGCCGCCGTCGGTCGGCTCGTGGCTTGCTTCGCCGGTCACCGTGTCGATCAGATCGACGCCGACGAGCCCCGACACGCCTTCGCCCGCAACAAAACGGTCGACGCGCTTGTTCCACAGCACCTTGATCTTCGGATTGGCGTGCAGCCGGTCCTGCAAAATCTTTTCGGCGCGCAGATGATCGCGGCGATGGATCAGCGTCACATCGTCGCTGTGGTTGGTGAGGTAAAGCGCCTCCTCGACCGCGGTGTTGCCGCCGCCGATCACCACGACCTTCTTGCCGCGATAGAAGAAGCCATCACAAGTGGCGCAAGCCGACACGCCCTTGCCGCCCAGTTCCTGCTCGCCCGGAACGCCCAGCCATTTCGCCTGCGCGCCGGTCGCGATGACGAGGGTTTCGGCCATATAGATGTCGCCGCCGTCGCCGGTCAGCTTGAAGGGGCGCTGCGACAGGTCGACGTCGACGATCGTGTCCCAGATCATGCTGGTGCCGACATGTGTCGCCTGCGCCGTCATCTGTTCCATCAACCACGGGCCCTGGATCACCTCGGCGAAGCCCGGATAATTTTCGACGTCGGTGGTGATCGTCAGCTGGCCGCCCGGCTGCAGCCCCTGCACGACGATCGGCATCATGCCCGCGCGCGCAGCATAGATGGCGGCGGACAGGCCGGCGGGACCGGAACCGAGGATGAGCATCTTGGTGTGGTGGACGGAGGCCATGATTTTCCTTTGCAGCGCGCTGGGCGGACAAGACAAATGGGTGTTGCCAACCGCGCTAGCAAGGGTCACCTTCCGCGCCAAGGGGAGTCGGAAAAATGGCGAGCTGGTGGGAACGTCATGGGGTGCCGCGGCTGATCAAATGCGCCTGCTCGCAGGGGCAGATCATGAAGCTGCGCAGCAAGATCGTGCCGCATGCAGAGGGCGACGTGCTCGAACTCGGCTGCGGCGGCGGCATCAACATGGAATTTTACGATCCTTCGCGGATCGCGAGCTTTACCGGGCTCGACCCCTCGCCCGAATTGCTGGCAATGAGCCGCGCGGCGGCGCAGGCGCGCGGCATGACCGCCGACATCCGGGGCGGCGTCGGCGAAGCGATGCCGTTCGAAAGCGCGCGCTTCGACACCATCATCACCACCTTCACCCTCTGCTCGGTCGCCGACCAGGCCGCGGTGCTCGCCGAGATCCGCCGCGTGCTGAAGCCCGGCGGCACTGCGCTGTTCCTCGAACATGGCGGGGCGCCCGACCCGGGCGTCGCGAAATGGCAGCGCCGAATCGAGCCGCTATGGAAGCGGATCGGCGGCAATTGCCACCTGACCCGGCCGATCGCCGACGCCTATGAACGCGCAGGGTTCGCGGTCGACCGGCAAGCCGCCGCCTATGTACCCAAGACGCCCCGCCCCTTCGGCTGGACTGAATATGGCGCGGCGCGCCCGCTGGGTTGATCCGCCGCTTCGCAACGCCCTCCCCGCTATGGTCAGCCGGGAATGCGGGCGATGACCTTGATCTCGAAGTCGAAGCCGGCAAGCCAGTTAACGCCGATCGCGGTCCAGTTCGGATAAGGTGCCTGCGGGAAGACCTCGCTTTTGATCTGCATGATCGTGCCGAACTGATTTTCAGGATCGGTATGAAATGTGGTCACGTCGACGATATCGTCGAGCCCGCATCCGCCCGCCTGCAGAGTCGCCTTGAGATTCGCGAACGCCAGGCGGACCTGCGCCTCGAAATCGGGCTCGGGCGAACCATCGCTGCGGCTGCCGACCATGCCGGATACGAAGAGGAGATCGCCCGATCTGATCGCGGCGGAATAGGTCTGCGACGTATAGAGGTCATGCCGACCGGCAGGGAAGACAGGGTCACGCTGAGCCATGGAAATTCTCCTTTTGCGGGGCGCTGGAAAGCGATGCCAAGGGGGGTTGAATGTCGATTGCATATTTTTCATATACGGGACGTATATAGAATTCCTCTGGCGGCGTTCAAGTGACATACGCTGCGTATTTGAAATGGAGTCCATCATGGCTGCGCGGCGCCGGGCTGAAACAATGAAAGAAAACCGCGGCAAACTGATTGCCGCCGGACGCAAAGCCTTTGCGTCCGAAGGCTTCGCTGCGTCGTCGATGGACGAGATGACCGCATCCGTCGGTCTGACACGCGGCGCGCTATACCCTAATTTCGGCGACAAGAAGGGGCTGCTCGCGGCGGTCGTGGCAGAAGTCGATGGCGAAATGGCGGCGCGAGCCCGGGCCGCCAGCGCCGATGCGGGCGATGACTGGGAGCGGCTCCTCGCCGAAGGCGAAGCCTATATCGCGATGGCGCTTGACCCCGAGGTCCGACGGATCGTGCTTCTCGACGGCCCCGCCTTCCTTGGTGACCCGTCGCACTGGCCCAGCCAGAACGCCTGTCTGGAGGCAACGAAGCAGGTCGTCGAAAAACTGATTACCGGCGCTGTCATGAAGAGCGTCGATATCGAAGCCGCCTCACGCCTCCTCTGCGGTGCGGCGCTGAATGCCGCCCTGTGGGTCGCGGCCAGCGACGATCCGCAATCGGTCCTGCCCAGGGCCGTCGGCGCCTTTCGGCTCATGGCAGAGGGTTTTCTCTCGCGGGAAGGCTGATTTTTCCCGCGCGCTCGGTCAAGGGACCGGCTCCTCCTTCTCGCCGACCTCGACGAGGCCGTGTCCGACGCTCACCCGTTCGTCGAAGACGAAACAGCTCCCGTGCCATCGGCTCTCGGTCTCGGGGACCTGTTCGAGATAGGCGAGAATGCCGCCCTTCAGGTGGACGACGTCATCGACGCCCTCGCTGCGGAGGAATGCCGTCGATTTCTCGCAGCGGATACCGCCGGTACAGAACATCGCAATGCGCTTGCCCGCGAACTCGGCAGCATGGGCACGCCACCAGTCCGGGAAATCGCCGAAGCTTCCGGTCTGCGGGTCGACCGCGCCGGAAAAGCTGCCGTAGCCGACCTCGAACCCGTTGCGCGTGTCGATCAGCACCGTATCGGGATCGTCGACCAGCGCGTTCCAGTCGGCGGGATCGACATAGGGCGCCGCATTGCGTGCGGGGTCGAGCCCGGGCACCTTCATCGTCACGATTTCCTTCTTCAGCCGGACCTTCATGCGCTGGAAGGGCATCGCGGCGGCCGAAGAATATTTGACGTCGAGGCTGGCGCAATCCGGCAGTGCCCGGATATGGGCGATCACCGCGGCTATTCCTTCCGCGCTGGCCGCGATCGTGCCGTTGATACCTTCGCGCGCCAACAGCAGCGTGCCCTTGACGTCATGCGTAGCGCAGAGGTCGAGCAACGGCTGGCGCAGCGCTGCGGCGTCGTCGAACGGCGCGAAACGATAAAGGGCGGCGACGGTGTATGACATAATCGGCCGCGCTTACCCGCTTACTCCTTCGAACAAAAGCGACGTCATTGCGAGGAGCCGAAGGCGACGCGGCAATCTCCAGCTCTCATCCGTCGAACCGTGGCCGATGGCTGGAGATTGCTTCGCTCCGCTCGCAATGACAGAGAATCTCATCCGAAGGGATCGCTCCGCCCGGTCGCATATTGCGCCATCGCCATCGTCGTCCACTGCGCATTGACGCGAATGCAGCTCGGGAAAACGCTGGCGTCGGTGACGAGGACATTGGTCGTCCCGTGGACCCGGCATCGGGGATCGACAACGCCATATTGCGGGTTCTCGTTGATCGCATTGCCGCCGTGCGGGTGGCTGCTCGACAGGGTGATATCGTCCTGCTCGCGGATCTCGCGCGCGAAGAAGGCGTCGATATCCATATCCGCCGTCACCTTTCGCCCGCTCGCCACCGCCGGATAGCATTCGATCGCGCCGGCGGCGAAATGCACCTTGGTCAATGTCGCCATCGCGCGGCGCAGCACCGGCAGGTCGTCGGTCGTATCGAGCCGGAATTCGAGCTTGTCGTCCTTCACCCGCCCGCGCCGGTCGGCAGGAAACAATATGCCCGCCGAATGGACGCGGCCGAAATTCTGCATCCGCGCCGCATGATCGGCGAACCAGCCGGGCATCAGCGACGCCATCGACATCGGCGGCTGAAAATGGCTTTCGAGCAGAAAATCACCGCAGTCGACATAGCTCGCCATCTGGTCCTCGTCCCATGCATCGCCGCCGACGCCGTCGGGCATCAAGGCGACGACCGGCGAAGCGACGTTCAGCGAGACCTGATAGCCGGTGCCGTCGATATCGCTGCGGTCGAGCAGCTTCGACGAAGCGATCGTCCCGCACGCGACGACCACCCCGACGCGCGCGCGGACGAGCCGCTGCGACCCGTCGGGGAGGATCAGCTTCACCGCCTCGGCCTCGCGCCGCCCGTCGATCGCGGTCTGCCAGACGATCCGCTCGGCCTTTGTCCCCGGCAGGATGCGCGCGCCGTGATCGCGGCACGCCTCAGGCAGATAGGTCTGCGCGATCCCCATCCGGCGGCCATAGGCGCAGCCCGAATTGCAATAGCCGCAATAGGCGCAGGCGGTCGGCGTGAAGGGCGGTCCGAAATTCTTCGCGAACCAATCGGCGACCGCGCGCTGCTCGCGCGGGTCCGAAGAGGCGGCAGCATAGGCGGCCCAGCCGTTCAGCAGGTGCGGGCCGTTGTGCCGCCCGCTGCGCGGTTCGATCTTCGCGATGCCGAGCTTTGCCTGTACCGCGTCATAGCTGGCGTGGAAGGCCGCGGCGTCCACCGGCGCCCCGATGCTCGCCCATTTCGCCAGCACGTCGAGCGCGTCGGGGTGGGTGCGCCCCGGCTCGTTGACGCGCAGACATATCCCGTTGTTGATCGTCGACGATCCGCCGACGCAGCGCCCCTGAAAAACCACGAAATCGCGGTTGGTCGAGGTCTGCAGCGCGCCATGCTTGTAAAGGCTGGCGACCATGTCGAGTTCGTGATGGGTGATCGCGTGGCTGGGGTAGAAAGGGCCCGCCTCGACGACCAGCACCTTGTACCCCTGGGCCGCGATGTTGAACGCCGCGACCCCGCCGCCGGCGCCCGACCCGAGAACGATCACGTCATATTCGTCGCCGAGCGTATCGGCATCGAGGATATGCGCCGGATCGATCTCGCGCCCGTGCACGGCTTCGATTGGCATCTCGCCCGCGCCGCGCTGGCGGAATTTGGGCAGGGTGAAGCCGATCTGGCGATGCACCGGGTTCGCCGCATTCGCATCCTGATCGCCGGGTTCGAGCCCCGGCTGCCAATGGCCGTAATAGCAGGCGTAGACGATGCCGCGCAGCCGGGCCATGTCCTGAAACAGGTCGATCTGGCTGTTCTGTAATCGGTCCCTGACCTTCTCCGCGCGTCCTGCGATATCGTCTTCGGTGAAGAAGGGGCCGCCGAGCACGAGCTCGGTCGCGGTCAGCGACAGGCGGATTTCGTCGAGCTTGGTGCCGCCGACCTTGGCAAACAGGTCGCAGATGTTGGCGACGACCTGATCGGCCGAAATCACCATATCGGCGTCGTGAAACAACGCCTCGGTGAGCGCCTTCAGAAATCTGAGTTGCCCGAAATTAAACGGTGCCGTCATCGCCGCTGCCCCCTGTTTCGGGGACCGTCTTACGCGATCTGGCTGCCTCCATCCACCGGAACGAGCGCGCCGTTGATATAGCTCGCGCGCGCAGAAAGCAGGAAGACGATGGCGTCGGCATATTCGCCGGGTTCGCCCATGCGCTGCCCCCAGAAGGCCGCGCCATGCCCGGCCATCATCCGCCGCTCGATCTCGCGCGGCGGCACGCCCGCCGCCACGGCCTCGTCGGCGATCGCAGCGTCGAGCCGCGCGGTGCGGATCCACCCCGGCAACACAGCGTTGACGCGCACGCCGCTGCCCGCAACGTCGCGCGCGAGATTCTTGACGAGATGCGCGAGCGCCGCCTTCATCGCGCCATATTGCGCGGTGCTTTCGCTGTAATGGCGCACCGAATTGGCCAGCACATTGACCACCGCCCCCTGTCCCGCCGCCTTCATCGCCGGGATCACCGCCCGATTGAGCCGCGCGGCGGTCAGGAAAATCCCCTCGAAGGCTGCGATCCACGACGCGTCGCTGCCATAGGGCGGCGCGGCATCGGCTTCGCGCGCCGGAAAGGGCCCGACGGTGTTCGCGAACAGGTCGATCCGGCCGTGCCGTTCGAGCATCGCGCCGACCGCCGCGGCAACGCTGTCCGCATCCGCCGCGTCGAAGGCATGGACGGTGGCCTTGCCGCCCGCGTCGCGGACCATCGCCGCGGTTTCCTCAAGGCTGTCGGCGCTGCGCCCGCCGAGCAGCAGATGCGCGCCCTCGCGTGCGAGCCCGAGCGCGGCCGCCCGGCCGAGGTCGCGCCCCGCGCCTGCGACCAACGCGATCTTTCCGTCGATGCCAAGATCCATCGTCCCGTCCCCGCCGCCTGTCAGCGCACCGCGATCGTCAGATGCGCGATCGAACCGAGGTCGCCGAGCCGGGCGCGAAGCTCGGCCGCCGATAAAGCGCCCTCGACCTCGACGATCGCGGCGCGCGCCTCGGGGCCGACGCGCCAGACGTGCAGGTCGGCGACGCGCAGGCCGTCGATCGCAGCGATCCGGTTGCGCAGTTCTGCCACCAGCCGGTCGTCGGTCTCGTCGAGCAATATCGCGGCCGTGTCGCGCATCAGACCCCACGACCAGCGGGCGATCACCAGCGCGCCGACGATCCCCATTGCCGGGTCCATCCACCCCAGCCCGAGATAGCGGCCCGCGAGCAGCGCCGCGATCGCAAGCACCGACGTCAGCGCATCGGCGAGAACGTGGAAATAAGCCGAGCGAAGATTGTTGTCGTGGCCGTGCGTGCGATCATGACGATGGCCGTGATCGTCACCATGATCGTGGCCGTGGTCATGACCGTGATGATGCCCGGCCATCAGCAACAGCGCACTGACGATATTGACCGCGAGGCCGAGCACCGCGACCAGCGTCGCGCTCGCAAAATCCACACGCACCGGATCGACCAGTCGCAGGACAGATTCAAAGGCGATCCCGACCGAGAAGATGCCGAGAATCACCGCCGAAGCAAAAGCGGTAAGGTCGCCGACCTTGCCCGTCCCGAAGCTGAACCGCGGATCGTGCCGGTGCCGTTTGGCATAACGATAGGCGAGCGCCGCGAGCCCGAGCGCGCCGGCGTGGGTCGCCATATGGAAACCATCGGCCAGCAGCGCCATCGAGCCGGTCCAGTAACCGGCCGCAATCTCGCCGACCATCATCACCGCGGTCAGCGCGACGACCCACAGGGTGCGCTTGGCATTTTCGTCGTGCGCGGAGCCGAGGAAGTCGTGCAGCGGCTGCGTCGCCGCGGATTCGGTCGTCGACATCGCCCGCCCCCTATTTGGAATAACGGCGGATGACCGCCAGCAATTCGTCAGCCCCCGCCTTGCGCTCCGCAGCGGCGAGATCCGGTGCCGCAACATGCGACTCGAGATGTTCGGCGATCACCTCGTCGAGCAGGCCGTTGACCGCGCCGCGCACCGCGGCGACGCGGTGCAGGACGGTGGCGCAGGGTTCGCCCGCGACGATCGCCTTCTCGACCGCGCCGACCTGGCCGGCGATGCGGCGGACGCGGGCAAGCAGTTCGGGGTTTGTGGATGTGTGGCCCATATCATACCCCCCTATCCTATTCTTTGATGTCGCACAAGCGTTCGGAAGGCGGATATGTGTCTGCTCTGGGGTGGGGAGCGGACGTTGCTTCACACACTTTCGTCATCCCCGCGAAGGCGGGGATCCCGCTGAACGATGATCAAAGGAAAAGGCGGGATTCCCGCCTTCGCGGAATGACGAGATAAAAGCGTATGAAAGTGCCGCCTTCGGCCGAAACCGGTCACGCCAGTTCGTTCAGCCCCAGCGTCTCCAGCAACGCGGTCCGCGCGCGGCGCACGTCGGCGGCGAGACCCGGCGAGCCGAGGTCGGCGGCGGAAATCGCTTCGGGCCAATGGCCCGCGATGACGTCGGCGATCCGGTCGAGCTTCGCCTCGTCAGCCATGAAGCGCGGATCGACCGCCCCCGGATCGGCAACGACCCGCAGGCGCAGGCAGGCGGGACCGCCGCCGTTCGCCATCGACTGGCGGACGTCGACCGGGAACAGCTTGCGGATCGGCCCGTTGCCCGCGACATGCGCCTCCAGCCAATTCCACACCGACGGCGTTTCGCGCGCTTCGGTCGGCAGCACCAGCCCCATGCCCGCGCCATCCGGCAGGCTGACGAGCTGCGCATTGAACAGATAGGATTTGATCGCGTCGGGCAGGCTCACGGCATTCGCCGGGACCTCGACGATTTCGACCTCGGGAAAGGCGGCGCGGATCTGCGCATGTGCGTCTTCGCGATCCTCGAACGCGGTTTCGTGGGTGAAGAGGACGCGTTCGTTCGCGACCGCGACAACGTCGTTATGGAAGGCGCCGCCCTGGATCGCGGTGTCCGACTGACGGATGAACAAAGTCCGCGCCGGATCGAGCCGGTGCCGCCGCGCGATCGCTTTCGAGGCATCGAGATGCTGGCGCGCCGGAAAGCGTCCGCCGCTTAGCCCATAGACGAAAATCTCGACCCCCGCCGACGCGTGGCCGTCGCAAAGCCGCATGTGATTCGCGGCGCCCTCGTCGCCGAAGGGAGCGGGCACGGGCGCGTGAACCGCAAAGGCGGGGTCCGCGAAGGCAAGGCGAAGCTGCGCCAGCGTGCCCTGCCATTCGTGGCTGCGGTGCGGCATGGTGACGAGGTTCGCGACGGTCAGATGGCATTTGCCGTCCCCGCTGTCGGCGGCGGGCGAAACGGTCGCGGCGTTCGCCGCCCACATCGACGATGCCGACCACGCCTGTGCACGCAGGTGCGGCTCGGCGGCATCGAGCGTGGTCGCGAGCGTTTCGAGCCAGGCCGCGTCGGGGCGATCGAGCGGCACGAAAAAGCCCTGCGGCAACCCGAGCGCGAGGTTGTGGCGCATCTTGTCGATGCCCTGCAGTGCCGCCGCGCGCGGCTGCGACACGTCGCCGGCATTACTGGCCGACGCGATATTGCCGCGGCTGAGGCCGGCATAATTATGCGTCGGGCCGATGATGCCGTCGAAATTGATTTCGGTCGTCATGGCTCAGCGTCCGATCCAGCTGATCGCGTCGCCCTTGCCGACGCCCAATATACGCGCCGCCTCGGCATCGATCGTCCCGTCGGTGCCGACCTTTCCGAAGCAGCAGCGGAAACCGGCGAGGCGGCCGGTCGCGATCAACGCATCCTCGCCGGCACCTTCGTCGATGGGGGCAATCCCCGTCACCTCGACATGTCTTGCGTTGCGGATGCTCGCCACCTGGTCGGTGCGCGCGGTCATCGTCGGACCGCCGTCGAAGATGTCGACATAATTTTCGAACGCGAAGCCCTCGTTCTCCAGCATCCGCATCGCGGCACGGCCGGTCGGATGCGGCACGCCGATGACGCTGCGCGCATGTTCGCCGAGCATCGCGATATAGACGGGATGCTTGGGCATCAGGTCGGCGATGAACTGGTTGCCGTGGACGGCGTTGAACTGGTCGGCTTCCTGGAAATTCATCCCGAAGAACTTGCCCGCGACCCCGTCCCAGAAGGGCGAGCCGCCGGCTTCGTCGATTACCCCGCGCAGTTCGGCGAGGATGCGGTCGCCGAAGCGCGCGCGATGGCAGGCGATGAACAGGTAGCGCGAGCGGGCAAGCAACAGCCCAAGGCCCCCGGCGCGTGCCGCGGGGTGCAGGAACAGGCCGCCAACCTCGCTCGCGCCGTTGAGGTCGTTGCTCAGCATCAGCACCTGCGCATGGAAGGTGCGACCCAGCTGTTCGCTATGCTTGCTGTCGGTCCCGATGCGATAGCTGTAAAACGGCCAGCGCTGGCCGACCTGCCCGAAAATCTGGCACGTGCCGCGCACCTCGCCACTGTCGAGATCCTCGAGCACCATCAGATACAGTTCGTCGGCGGGATATTCCTTGTCGGAATTGAACCCCGCCTCGGCGCGCTCGAGCTTGGCGCGAAGCGCCTTCTTGTCGGGGGGGAGGTTGGTAAAGCCGCCGCCGGTCAGCTTCGCCATCTCGTAAATGCTCTGCAAATCGCCCGGCTTGGCCGCCCGGATCACATAGTTCACACAGTCCCCCGTTCCGCTATTCTCATCATGGTGAGCGCCGACAGTTGCGCGCGTTCGGCAAGGCTGTCGACGATCAGAAATTCGTCCGGTGAATGAATCGCGCCGCCGCGCGGCCCCATCGTATCGACCACCGGAATCCCGCACGCCGCGATATTATTGCCGTCGCAAACGCCGCCGGTCGCATTCCAGCCGATCGACGGCAGGCCGAGCGCGGCGCCGCAGTCGCGGACCAGTTCGAACAGCCGCGTGGCGGCCGGGTCGAGCGGCTTGGGCGGGCGGTTGAAATTGCCGTGAAGGTGGCAATGAACGTCGTGCTCGCGCGACACCGCCGCGACCGCATCGCGGAGCGCCGCCTCGGCCGCCGCCATGGCATCGGGCGTCGACGGCCGCATGTTCACACGCAAAATCGCCTGATCGGGCACGACATTGTTCGGGCCGCCGCCGTCGATCTTCGCCGGATTGACCTTGAGCTCCACCGATTTCAGTGCGTTCAATCGCAGTGCAAGATCGGCCGCGGCGATCAGTGCGTTACGCCCCTCCTCGGGATTGCGCCCCGCGTGCGCCGAACGGCCGTGAATGAGGATCGAGAAATTGCCGCTTCCCGGCCGCGCGCCCGCGAGCGTGCCGTCGGGGAGCGCGGGTTCGTAGGTAAGCGCCGCGGTCTTGCCCTGCGCCAGCTCGGCGATCAGCGCCGCCGAGGCGTGGCTGCCGGTTTCCTCGTCGCTGTTGATCATCACGTCATAGCCGACGCGTGCGGCGAAGGGCGAGGCTTCGAGTGCGCCGAGCGCGGCAAGGATAACCGAAATCCCTGCCTTCATGTCGGCGGTACCGGGGCCGTTCAGCACACCGTCTTCCAGCCAGCGCAGCGACTGGAACGGATGATCGGCAGCAAACACCGTGTCCATATGGCCGGTCAGCAGCAATTGCACCGGCGCTTCGGGGCGGACGCGGACATGCAGATGGTCGCCGCGCTGGATCGTCTTCACATGGCCTGCGGCGTCGACATTTTCGACCGGCTCGGGTGCGACGAGCCGGACCTCGCCCGGCAAGGCGGCAAAGGCATCGGCGAGCAGTCCGGCGACCGTACTGAGGCCCGCGAGATTGCCGGTGCCGCTGTTCACCGCGGCCCATTGTTCGACCTGCGCCAGCATCGGGGCATCGGCGGCGCGTTCGAGCGTCGCGCTTTCACTGGCGGTGAGGCTGGTCATCCACCGCCTATAGCTAGCCCGAGGGCGCTTTGCGACCCCCCTCGCCGCTGCCGATGGTTTCCAGCGTAACCGGTCAGGCGGTGCGCGCGAACCAGATCAGGTGGCGCGGCCCCTTGCCGCTCGCCCGCGCACGGACGGTCACTTCCTCGACCGCAAAGCCCGAATCCTTCAGCCGGCGCGTAAACCGGGCATCGGGGGCCGCCGACCAGACCGCCAAGATTCCGCCGGGACGGAGCGCCGCTTTGGCGCGGGCGAGCCCGCCCATCGAATAGATGCGGTCGTTCCCTTCGCGGGTCAGCCCGTCGGGGCCATTGTCGACGTCGAGCAGGATCGCGTCATATTGCCTAACCGCACCCCCGATCACCCCCGAAACATCGGCCAGCCGCAACTCGACGCGCGGGTCGTCGAGCCCACCGGCGGTCAGCGCCGCCATCGGCCCGCGTGCCCAGTCGATGATCTCCGGTACCAGTTCGGCAACGGTCACATGGGCGTCCGGACCAAGCCGGGCCAGCGCTGCACGCAAGGTGAAGCCCATCCCGTAACCGCCGATCAGCAGGTGCGGAGCGGCATCGCTGCGCAAGCGGTCGCAGCTCATCTCGGCAAGCGCTTCCTCGGACCCGCTCATCCGGCTGTTCATCAACTCGTTGCCGCCGATCGCGATGATGAAATCCCCGCCGCGCCGGTACAGGCGCAACTGTTCGCCGCCGGGGACATTTGCGGTGTCGATGAGTTCGCGGGGTGTCATCCCCGTCCTATAGGTGGCCGTCTGGAAGATTCCACCGGCGATTTCGGCCTCGCCGCCTTATCGGGCAGATGGCCTTAGCAGCGCGGTATAGCCCTTTAGCTGAAACGCCATCCGCGGCGACAGGTCGGCGGCGACGCGGTCGAGTTCCTGTGTGGCCGCCTTGTCCTTCCCTTGCGCCAACAGGCTGCGCGCTAGTTCGATCCGGGCGCGGGCGCGGACGTCGAGGTTGCCGAACGGATCGAAGAAGGAATCGATCCGCGTCCTGTCCTGCACCCCGTTCCAGGTGAAGGGAACGGCGGCGGCCGGATCGTCGGCGATCGCCGTATAGCGCCGCGCGGCCTCGGCTGGCGAAAGCTTGCCCGTCAGCACCGCATGCCGCGTCCGGAACAATTCGGCCTCGCCCTTATTCTTCCCTGCCGCGAAATCGCCGAGCACGCGTTCGATCCAGCCCCAGTCGACATTGCCGGTCGCCGCCTGCATGCCGAGCAGGTTGAAGGCGAGGATGGCGGCGCGCTGTTCGTCGGTCGTCGCTTCACGGACCTGTTCCGGTGTCGGCCGGCCGAAGCTGGCGGGCGACACCAGTTCGATGTCGGCATCATGCTTCAGGATCGCCTCGATATCGGGCTTGTGGAAATAGCCGACAACGACGAGCAACGTCTCACCGCGATGCGCGCGAGCGGCAGCGCGGATATTCTGCGCCTGCATGAAGGTGCGATAGAGATAGAGGCGGCGCGGCAGGTCGCGATCGGCGCGCGGCGCGGGCTCGCGCGCCCATTGCTGCTGCGCTTCGACCGTCTTCGGATCTTCGGCAGAAAAGAAATCCCACGCCAGCACCTTCTTGTCGGGGAAAGTGAGAAAGCCCTGAAACCCCTGCGCCTTGCGAATTTCGGGCGGAGTTTCGACATCGAGGCCGAAGCCCAGCTTCTGATCCTCGATCGGCGGCATCCAGTCGATCGGGCACAGCGCGGTTGGATGCGTTTTCGCAAAAGGCAGGATCACACCCTGGACCTCATAGGTATATTCGTAAAAGTCGCCGCGCGCCGCCGGCGCGGGCGGACGCTCGATGCAGATCGCCGTCGGCTTCACCAGCGTCAGATAGGCGGCGAGCATCGCCGGCTGGTCCTTTTCGGACACCAGCTGTGCGGCGTGGTCGACGCCGAGAATCGCGACCTTCGTCCGGGACGTCTGTGCGAATGCCGTCGCGGCCGAAAGAAGGAGGGCCACCAACATCGCCATATGCCGCACCATGATCCGCATCCCCTGCTCCAATTGCTGTCCAACCCGATGACGACGCGGCCGCGCCGAACCCGTAGGGTCAGGACCCATTAATTCCGCGTTCGAGGTTTGAAGCGATTTTGCTCAGTGCGAGGAGAAAAGGCGCAGGAATATGTCGATATTTCAAGACTTTTCGACGAAGCAATGGGCAAAATCGGTCAAATCCCGCAGGGACGCCGAAATGGCTTCGATCTCAGGCCCGCGCGGCCTTGCGGGTAGCGATGCTACCCGCTGCGCCCACTCAGGCCCGATATCTTCGCCATTTCGACGCCTCGAACGTGCAATTAATGGGTCCTGACCCTAATGGCTGTCGCATGACGGCAGGCGGTTGCCAACGCTCGCCGATCACGGCATAGGGCAGCGGCCCTTTCCTCCCCGGGTTCACTGGCGCGGCGCGCCGACCAAAGGGTGTTTCATGACTGATTTTCTTGATCGCAGTGGTTTGTCCGTCGATTCGCGCCTGATCGATTTCGTCGAGCAGCGGGCGCTTCCCGGTACGGAGCTCGACGCGGCCGCTTTCTGGAGCGGCTTCGCGGCGCTGCTCGGCACATTCGCGCCCGAAAATGCGGCGCTGCTACAAAAGCGCGAAGATTTGCAGGCGCAGATCGATGCGTGGCACCAGGGGCGCGAGGGGCAGGCGCACGACCCGGCGGCCTATCAGGCCTTCCTGCGCGAGATCGGTTATCTCGTCCCCGAACCCGCGCCGTTTCAGGTCGGCACGGCGAATGTCGACCCCGAAATCGCGACGATGGCGGGACCGCAGCTTGTGGTGCCGGCGCTCAACGCGCGCTTCGCGCTCAACGCCGCCAATGCCCGCTGGGGCAGCCTTTATGACGCCTTCTACGGCACCGACGCGCTCGACGCGCCGCCCGCCAAGCCCGGCGGTTATGACGCGGAACGCGGCGCGGCGGTAATCGCGCGGGCGAAGGCCTTCCTAGACGAAACGGTGCCGCTGGCGTCGGGAAGCTGGGCCGACTGGCAGGGCGGCGAGCCGGCACTGGCCGACCCGTCACAGCTTGTCGGCAGCAAGCCCGGCGGCATCCTGCTCCGCCACAATGGCCTGCACATCGAACTGGTGATCGATCCCGCCAGCGCGATCGGCAAGACCGACCCCGCCGGCATCGCCGACGTCCTCCTCGAAGCGGCGCTGACGACGATCATCGACCTCGAGGACTCGGTCGCCGCGGTCGATGGCGAGGACAAGGTGCTCGGCTATACCAACTGGCTCGGGCTGATGCGCGGCGACCTCACCGAAAGCTTCGCCAAGGGCGGCACGACCGTCACCCGCGCGATGGAGCCCGACCGCGCGTGGACTGCGCCGGATGGCACAGCTCTCACCCTGCCCGGCCGCAGCGTGATGTTCGTCCGCAACGTCGGCCATCTGATGACGACGCCGATGATCAAGCTGCCGAACGGCGCCGAAGCGCCCGAGGGGCTGTGCGACGCGGTGATCACCAGCCTTTGCTCGCTCCACGACCTCAAGGGACTCGGCAGCCTGACGAACAGCCGCGCGGGCAGCATCTATATCGTGAAGCCCAAACAGCACGGCCCCGAAGAATGCGGTTTCACCGACCGGCTGTTCGACGCAGTCGAGGATATGCTCGGCCTCGCGCGCCACACGATCAAGGTGGGCGTGATGGACGAGGAGCGCCGCACCAGCGCGAACCTCGCCGCCTGCATCCACGCGGTGAAGGACCGTATCGTCTTCATCAACACCGGCTTCCTCGACCGCACCGGCGACGAGATCCACACCTCGATGCGCGCGGGCCCGATGATTCCGAAGGGCGAAATGAAGGCGAGCGACTGGATTGCGAGCTACGAAGATCGCAACGTTCGCATCGGTCTCGCCTGCGGCCTGTCGGGCAAGGCGCAGATCGGCAAGGGCATGTGGGCGATGCCCGACCTGATGAAGGCGATGCTCGATGCGAAGGTCGGCCATCCCAAGTCGGGCGCGAACACCGCGTGGGTGCCGTCGCCGACCGCCGCGACGCTGCACGCGCTGCACTATCACGCGGTCGACGTGTTCGAGCGGCAGAAGGAAATCGCCGGCGAGGCGGTGCCGTCGCTCGACCGGTTGCTCAATATCCCCGTCGCCACCGGGCGGAACTGGAGCGAGGCGGAAATCGCGCGCGAACTCGACAATAATTGCCAGGGCATCCTCGGCTATGTCGTGCGCTGGATCGATCAGGGCGTCGGCTGCTCGAAGGTGCCCGACATCGACGATGTCGGCCTGATGGAAGACCGCGCCACGCTGCGCATTTCGTCGCAGGCGCTCGCCAACTGGCTGCTCCACGGCGTGTGCAGCGAAGCGCAGGTCGATGCCGCGCTGGCGCGCATGGCGGCAAAGGTCGATGCGCAAAATGCGGGCGACCCGCTGTACGAGAAGCTGTCGCCCGACGGGATCGCCTGGCAGGCGGCGCGCGCGCTGATCTTCGAGGGCGTCACGCAGCCGTCGGGTTACACCGAGCCGCTGCTCCATAAATACCGGCAGGTGAAGAAGGCGGCCTGAGCGCAGCGCCAACCGTCGTCAGCGGCCGATACTTTTCGCGGCCGCGGCGGCTTGAGCGCTGCCCTTGGCAAACAGGAAGGCTTCGGCACACGGACGCTGCAAAACGGTGAAAACGCCGCGCGCCGCGTTGCCCGAAATGGCGTCCGAGCCCGGATGGCGCAAGGCGATCAGGAACGGACCGGCCGGCATCGCTTCCGGCAGGCCGAAGGTGGAATTGTCCCAGGTCGCGGTGACCCGATCGGTCGCCGTGCCTTTCAACACATCGTCGACCAATATGTCGAAACGGGCGTGCCTACCCGGATTTCGTTCGTTCGGGACGATGGCATAGTTCGAGATGCGGCCCCACAGAACGACGTCCGCTTCCGCCAGATCGGCCATTTCAGCGGGATCATGGACCCGGCACGCGAATGCCGGGGTCGCGACGCCGGCAAGCGCCGACAACAGAAACAGATGGACAAGGTGGTTTCGCATGGACCTCTCCCTGGCGAAGGCATCGCGCCGGGCCGGTGATGCGGTGCGACCGCTTAACGAGCAATGAGCATTTTTCCAGCCTCGCACCGGTAAGTATTCCCTCGCCTGTCGGATTAACTTACAGTTTACCATAAGCGCGGCGCAGCGAATCGCGCTTTTGCGCCACTGGCATGGCTCTTGCCTAGGATATGGCAATGCTGAAGAAAATCGGACGCCTGTTCGTCATCAAGACCCGGTTCGAGGCGTGCCTCATCATCTATGCGCTCGCGCTCGGCGCGATGGCGCGGGGCCATGCCTATCTCGACCAGTTCCCGGGGTTCGGCGGCAAGCTGTTGATGGCGGCGTGCAGCGGCGCGGTTTTCCTTGCCGGGGCCAAGATTTTCGACTGCCTCCGCTACGAGCAGGCCGCAAAGGCGGCGGCGCAAAGCGACACGCCGGCCTGACGGCCTTTCCCCCGTAACCGAAACATGCCAAGGCGGGCGCCATGACGAGGATCAGCGGGCGCCCCGCCATCAGCATGGAACATGTCTATGGCATGACGCTGCGCGTCGCGCGCTGGCACGTCGGCGAGGCGGGCACGCCCTTGTTGTTCCTGAACGGCATCGGCGCCGATATCGCCGCGGCGGCCCCCCTGCTCGCGCAGATTGCGGGACGCGAGGTGTGGACGCTCGACATGCCCGGCGTCGGTGGATCGCCCGACGCGCTGCTGCCCTATGGCGCCCCGACGATCGCGGCGGTGGTCATGGAGATCGCCGGCCGGCTGGGGCACAAGACGCTCGACGTCGCCGGCTTCAGTTGGGGCGGCGCGCTGGCGCAACAGGTGGCGATCCAGTTTCCCAGCCGGGTCCGCCGCCTTGTCCTGATGGCGACGACCCCGACGGTGACCGCGCCCGGGATCGGCTGGGCGGCGTTGCTCGACGAAGACATGCTTGCGAGCGGGCTCAAGCTGCCGACCGCGACCCCGCTCGGCCTCGCTTACCAGACGATGGCGATGGCCGGCTGGACCAGCGCGGCGATGTTGCCGCAGCTCAGGAACGTGCCGGTGCTGGTCCTGATGGGCGAACGCGACGGCGTCGTCCCCGCGTGCCATGGACAGGCGATCGCCGAACTGGTCGACGGTGCGCTGCTCGAGGTGGTGCCGGGATCGCACCTCTTCCCCTTTACCCACGCCGCCGCGACGGCCGAGCGGATCAGCGTGTTTCTGGATCAGCAGCCCGCGCAGCAGCCGCATTCGGGGCAGCAAGCCGCCGCCTGAGGAAGTCGGCGATCGCGTTGGCGGTCGCATCGGGCGCTTCCTCCATCGGCAGATGCCCAATATCGTCGAGCAGCACGACCTCCGACCCCGCGATGCGTTCGTGGAAGGTCTGCGCCGCGCTCGGGTTGATCAGCCGGTCCTGTTTGCCGAAGAGGATCAGGGTCGGAACCTTGATGTCGCCGATGCGGTCGGCCATCGCGGGTTCGCGGTCCAGCGTCGCGCGCAGCGACGTCGCCTCGCGGTTGCCGGGGAAGCGCAGCAATTGCCAGTAACGATCGACCATCGCATCGTCGACGATGTCCTGCCGTTCGACCGACCCGCGCAGCGAGCTTTCGACCAGCGCGCGCGGCGTAATCTGTCCGGCGAGCCAGCGCCCGGCGGGATATTTGAGGATGCGGAAGCCGATGTTCGACGGCGGCGGCTTGTCGCCCTTGCGCGGCGGCATACCGGCGGCGTCGAGCAGCAGCAGCGCGTCGATCCGCGCCGGTTCGGCGAGCGCATAGCGCCACGCCACCCAGCCACCCATCGAATTGCCGCCGAGGGTGAAATGATCGAGCCCGAGCTTCGCCGCGACGACATCGACCGCGGCGATCATGCCATCGGCGCTGTAATCGCGATCGGGCGTGCCGCCGGTCAGCCCGTGCCCCGGCAGATCGAGCGTGACGATGCGATAGCGGTCGCCGAGCCGCTGGACGAGCGGCTCCCAGGTGTGGAGGCTGCTGTTCGATCCGTGGAGCAGGACGACGACGGGTGCGCCGCGCGGTCCCTGATCGCGATAATGGATGCGCTGCCCCGCCGGTCCTGCGGCAAATTCGGAGGTGTCGCCGCCATATTTGGCGATCATTTCGTCGCGGTCGGTGTCGGGGGTCCGCAGCATCAGGAAAAGGATGACGAGCGCAACAAGCAGGCCGAGCGGGATGAGCACCCGCTTGCGGCGAAGCAAAGGGCGCCGCGGCGGCAGCGGCTCAAACTCGTCCTGGTCGATCATCGCGTCATCGTCCCCCAACGACCCGATGCAAACCTAGCCGCGCGGCGCGCCGGCCGTCAACGTCCGTGGTCCGTTTCCGACGCTATTGATGGATTGAGCGGCGGAAGGTTTCCGGGAGGAACAGCAGGCCGACGATCACCGTGATCACCGCGACGACCACCGGATACCAGAGGCCGTAGTAGATATTGCCGGTCGCCGCGACCATCGCGAAGGCCGTGGTCGGCAGGAAGCCACCGAACCAGCCGTTGCCGATGTGATAGGGCAGCGACATGGCGGTATAGCGGATCCTGCTGGGGAACAGTTCGACCAGCAGCGCCGCGATCGGGCCGTAGACCATCGTGACGAGCAGCACGAGGTAGAAGAGGATCGCAACCACCAGCGGCTTGTTGATCGCCTTCGGATCGGCGGCGGCGGGATAACCCGCCGCCGCCGTCGCGGCAGCCAGCTCCTCGCGGAAGACTTCGATCGCGCCGGCGCGTTCGCTTTCGGCGAGGCGCCATGGTTCGGGCGCGATCAGCATCCGCTCGCCGATCCGCACCTGCGCCGGCTGCCCCGCCACACGGGCGCGTGTATGGCTTGTGTAGCTGACCCCCGCCTTGGCCAGCGCCGATTTGGCGATGTCGCAGCCGGTGCTTTCGAACTTCTCCTTGCCCACCGGATCGAACTGGAACGCGCAGGCACCGGGATCAGCGGTGACCGACACCGCGGCGCGCGTCTGTGCCTTCGCCATCGCCGGGTTGGCGGCGGCGGTCAGCATCTGGAAGGCCGGGAAATAGGTGATTGCGGCGAGCGCGCAGCCCGCAAGGATGATCGGTTTGCGTCCGACCTTGTCGCTGAGCCAGCCGAAAAAGATGAAGAAGGGCGTGCCGAGCGCCAGCGCAATCGCGATCAATATGTTCGCGGTCGCGCCGTCGACCTTCAGCGTCTTTTCGAGGAAGAAGAGCGCATAGAATTGCCCCGAATACCAGACGACCGCCTGCCCCGCGACCGCCCCGAACAGCGCGACGATCACCCATTTGAGGTTTGTCCAGCGGCCGAAGGCTTCGGTCAGCGGCGCCTTCGACGTCGTGCCTTCTTCCTTCATCTGCTTGAAGACCGGGCTCTCCTCGAGCTGGAGGCGAATCCACAACGAGACGCCGAGCAGGATCACCGAGATCAGGAACGGCAGGCGCCAACCCCAGTCGGCGAACGCCTCTTCACCGATCGCCGAGCGGATCGCGATGACGACGCCGAGCGCCGCGAACAGGCCCAGCGTCGCGGTGGTCTGGATGAAACTGGTGAACAGGCCGCGTTTACCCTCGGGCGCATGTTCGGCGACATAGGTCGCGGCGCCGCCATATTCGCCGCCGAGCGCGAGCCCCTGGACGAGGCGCAGCAGCACGAGCAGGATCGGCGCCGCGACACCGATCGACGCATAGCTGGGCAGCACGCCGACAAGGAAGGTCGAAACCCCCATGAGGCCCATGGTGACGAGGAAGGTGTTCTTGCGGCCGACCAGATCGCCGATGCGGCCGAAGACGAGCGCCCCGAACGGGCGCACGGCAAAACCCGCGGCAAAGGCCGCGAGCGCAAAGATGAAGCCCGTGGTTTCGTTGACGCCCGAGAAGAATTGCGCCGAGATGATCGTCGCGAGCAGGCCGTAGAGGTAGAAATCATACCATTCGAACACCGTGCCGAGCGACGACGCAAGGATGACCTTGCGCTCGCTCTGCCGGGTGCCGGCCGCTACTGCCGCCTCGCCGTTCATCATCCCCTGCCCCTTCCTGTCGTTGGTGGCGGGAAGGTAGACGGTGCGGACTCGGCGTCAATGGGCCAGATGCAGGATGCGAGGGCGTCCAAGCCGCCCTCGCACCAATTCGGCCGATCAGCCGACGCGCTTCACCGCGCCCTTGTGCGCACCGACGCTCTTGTTGCGGGGCCGGAAGCGGCGCTTGCGCTGCGGCTGGCCGTCGGCCGTCGCTGTGCCCTCGCGGCGTGGGCCGCGTTCGCCGCGCGGCTGGCCGCCGTCGCGCTGGCGCAGCGCGTCCTCGCGTTGGCGTTGCGGGTTGCGGCCCTGGCTGCCGGTGTCGCGCGGCGGCTGCGCCGGCTTCGGCAGGTTGCGCACCAGCTCGTTGAAATTCTCGGGCAGCGGCATCGGTTCAGACTTGCTCCGCGTGACGCGTTCGATGTCGCGCATGTACGGGCGCTCATCGGGCGCGATAAAGCTGATCGCCTTGCCCTCGGCGCCGGCGCGCGCGGTGCGGCCGATGCGGTGGACATATTGTTCGGGTACGTTCGGGATCTCGAAGTTGATCACATGGCTGACCCCCGACACGTCGATGCCGCGCGCCGCGATGTCGGTCGCGACGAGCAGCTTGATATCGCCCGATCGGAACGCCTGCAGTGCTTGGGTGCGCTGCGACTGGCTCTTGTTGCCGTGGATCGCCATCGCCTTGATCTTCGCGCCCGCGAGATGGCGCACGACGCGGTCGGCGCCATGCTTGGTGCGGGTGAAGATCAGGGCGCGGTCGATATCTTCGCTGGCAATGACCGAATGGAGCAGCGCCTGCTTTTCCTTCTGTTCGACGAAGGTCGAATATTGGCTGATCTTTTCGACGGTCGTCGCGGCGGGCGTCACCGACACGGTGACCGGATCGTTGAGGAACTGGTCGGCAAGCCCGGCGATTTCCTTCGGCATCGTCGCCGAGAAGAACAGGTTCTGGCGGCGCGACGGCAGCAGTTTGGCGATACGGCGCAGCGAGTGGATGAAACCCATGTCCATCATCTGGTCGGCTTCGTCGAGGACGAAGATTTCGACGTCGTCGAGACGCAGCGCGCGCTGGTCGATCAGGTCGAGCAGGCGGCCGGGAGTGGCGACGAGAATATCGACGCCGCTCGACAGGTCGCGAATCTGCTTGTTGATCGGCACGCCACCGAACACCGTCGTCACCGACAATTTGGTGAAGCGGCCATAGTCGCGGCAGCTCTGCGCGATCTGCGCCGCGAGCTCGCGCGTCGGGGCGAGCACCAGCATCCGGCAGCTGCGCGGATTGGCGCGATGCGGATAGGTCAGCAGGTGATGGATCGAGGGCAGCGAGAAGCCAGCGGTCTTGCCGGTACCGGTCTGCGCGATGCCGCACAGGTCGCGGCCCTTCATCAGCGGCGGGATCGCCTGCGTCTGGATCGGGGTCGGTTGGGTATAATCCTTGGCGGCGAGTGCGCGATTGATGTCGGCGTGCAGGCCAAAGTCGTTAAAAGTCGTCATATTCTACTCACAATGGGCGACGCGCACAGCGTCCGTTCGCATCGAACGGACGGCGCACGGCCGCGGGTTCGAAACGACCCGCGTGAAAGGGTGCCTCTGGGGACAAAGCGCTGGTCCGGCTCGTCCCGCGCCTGAAACGGGCGGGAAAATCACGCTGCCGGTGGTTGCGGCGGATCGGTCCGCCATGCTGCGCTGCACCATCATATGGCACGGGTTGCGCGAAATTGCAAGATTATTGCGCTGGGCGGGATTGCCCCCCTTCTCCGTTCGTGCTGAGTTTGCCGAAACACGAAGAAAGGGAGGGCAGCATGGCCGAGAAGATCATCGTCATCGACGAGGGCACCACCTCGACCCGCACGATGCTTTTCGCCGCCGACGGCACCCCGCTCGGCAGTGCCCAGCGCGAGTTCCGGCAATATTATCCGGCGCCCGGCCGCGTCGAGCATGATGCCGCCGAAATATGGGAGGCGACGCTCGCCTGCACGCGCGAGATGATCGCGCAGGCGGGTGGTGCGGCGGCAGTGGCGGCGATCGGCATCACGAACCAACGCGAAACGGTCGTCTTCTGGGACCGCAAAACCGGCGAACCGCTCGCGCCCGCGATCGTCTGGCAGGACCGCCGCACCGCCGCCGACTGTGCCGCGCTCAAGGACGCGGGGCATGAAAAGGCTGTGCAGGAAAAAAGCGGCCTCCTGCTCGACCCCTATTTTTCCGGCAGCAAGATCGGCTGGGCACTGAAGCACTGGCCGCAGCTTGAAGAAGCAGGCGAACGGCTCGCGGTGGGCACGATCGAATCCTATCTCGTCTACCGGCTGACCGGCGGGGTGCATGTCACCGACGCAAGCAATGCGTCGCGGACCCTGTTGATGGACATCAACGGGAATGGCGGCTGGGACGCCGGTCTTTGCGACCTGCTTGGCGTTCCGATGCGGCGGCTGCCCGAGATTGCCGGCTGCACCGCGACGGTCGGCACGACCGACCCCGCGCTGTTCGGCGGCGCGATCCCGATCACGGGAATGGCGGGCGACCAGCAGGCGGCGACGATCGGGCAGGCGTGCCTCGCGCCCGGGCAGACCAAAGCCACCTTTGGAACCGGGGCCTTCATCCTGTCGGCGAGCGGCACCGAACGGCCGCACTCGAACAACCGCCTGCTCGCGACGGTGCTGGTGCAGGAAGGCGACGTCCGTTCCTACGCCCTCGAAGGATCGGTGTTCGTCGCCGGCAGCCTGATCAAATGGCTCCGCGACGGGCTTGGCCTGCTCGCCAGCGCGGGTGAAAGCGAGGGGCTGGCGCGGTCGATCGACGACAATGGCGGGGTCTATCTGGTCCCTGCCCTGACCGGCCTTGGCGCCCCGCACTGGCGCCCCGATGCGCTGGGCGCGATATCAGGGCTGAGTTTCGCCAGCAGTAAGGCGCATGTCGCACGCGCCGCGCTCGAGGCGCAGACCTATCAGGCCCACGACCTCAAATCGGCTTTTGCCGCCGACGGGGTCGACTGGGCCGAACTGCGTATAGACGGCGGCATGGCCGCGAACGACTGGATGGCACAGGATCTGGCCGACATGCTCGATCTGGTGGTCGAGCGGCCGGGCTTCGTCGAGAGCACGGCGCTGGGCGCCGCTATGCTCGCGGCGACCGGCGCCGGAATTTATCCCGACCTCGCGAGCGCGACGGCCGCGATGCGCGGCACCGCGACGCGCTTCACCCCCGCGCTCGATGCCGCAAAACGCAAAACGCGCCTTGCCGGGTGGCAAAGCGCGCTTGCAAAAGTCCTCGGCTGACGCCGAAGCGCGATTTAACGCTTGAGGGTGAGACCGCCGAAGCGCTTGTTGAACTTCGCAACCTGACCGCCCGCGTCGAGCATGCGGCCCGTGCCGCCGGTCCATGCCGGGTGCGCCGTCGGGTCGATTTCGAGCGTCATCACGTCGCCCTCTTTGCCCCAGGTCGAGCGCGTCTGATATTCGGTGCCATCGGTCATCTTGACCGTGATGGTGTGATAGTCGGGGTGAATGTCTTTTTTCATCTCTTGGCTCCTGCGCCACTGGTTTCCGACCAGCGGCTGAGTCGATGCTGTCCCCGCTATGGGGCCCGCGAAGCGGTGGCACCTAACGGCGAACGCCTGATTTTGCAAGTCTTGCTTAGTCGCTGGGCGGATCGGCGATCATGGCGGTGAACTGGCATTCGGTCGCCAGTTGCCCGCCGAGCATCGCCTTGCCTTCGAACTTGCAGATATTCCGCTTCGCCTGAAGGATGGTGACGTGGAGGTCGAGCAGGACGCCGGGTTCGACCGGCTTCCTGAACTTCACGCCATCGATGCCCATGAAATAGACGAGCTTGCCCGAACCGCCGAGGCCGAGCGATTCAACCGCCAATATGCCGCCGGCCTGTGCCAGCGCCTCGACGATGAGGACGCCGGGCATGATCGGCCGGCCGGGGAAATGGCCCTGAAAAAAGGGCTCGTTCATCGTCACCGCCTTGACCGCGTGGATCGAGGTGTCCTTCACCATCGATTCCACCCGGTCGACAAGCAGCATCGGATAACGATGCGGCAGCAGCGTCAGAATCCGGCGGATATCCACCGGACCCAGTGCCCCCGCGTCCTTTTCCCCGTCAGCCATCAGGATCAGCGCGTCGTCGGCGGCGTGCCGGTCGCCGGGGCGGCGGGAGCGGGCGTGCCCTGTGCGGCGCGCGCGGCATCCATCAGCTGCTGGTTGCGCTGCTGGACGAGCTGGCCCGGCTGGTAGCCGGCCGGCGCTGCGGTCGACACGCTGGGCAGAATCCGGTTGAGTTCGGTCACCACCGCGTCGGTGATGTCGACATTATTTTCGCGTGCCAGCACCGCGTCGGGGTTGAGCAGCAGGTCGACCTTCTTCGCGGTCATCGCCGCCTTGATCGCCTCGTTCATGCGAACGCTGATCTGGTCCTCGACATAGGCGATGGCGAGGTCGACCGGCGCGCTGATCTTGGCGAGCTCGGTCTGCGCAGCCTGACGCTTGTCCTGCACGGCCTTGGCGGCCGCCTGCAGCGCAGCCTGATTCTGCGGCGTCTTCTTCGCTTCTTCGTTATATTTGGCGATCAGGACGTTGATTTCGGCCTGCAGCGTCTGGCCGCGCGACTGCTGCTGATCGATCTGCGCCTTATAGGTCGTCTCGATCTGCTGCGTGGCGGTCTGGAAGGCGGCCGAGCGCGCGGCGGCGGCACGGACGTCGGCGACGGCAACGGCCTTTGCCTGCGCGAAGGCGGGGGCCGATACGACGGGCGAAACCGACAGCGCGGCAAAGGCCAGCGCCGAAGCGACAAAAATTTTCTTCATCAGAATTGGGTTCCTACGTTGAATGAGAAGCGTTTGGTATCATCGCCCTCTTCTTTGCGAAGGGCGTAAGCGAAGTCGATCCGGAAGGGACCGAAAGGCGAGTTCCAGTTGACACCGGCACCGATCGAGACGCGCGGCATCCAGCTATCGCCGAAATAACGTTCCTCGAACGGGGAGAGATTGGACGTCGTGCCGGTCGGGCAGCTGCTGTACGATCCCTGCGGAATCGGCGGCGTCGCGGCGTTATTGTCGTGGTCGACCAGCGCCTGCGTGCCGAAGCTGATCGCACCGGTGGTGCCGTTGCGGCAGAGATTCTTGGTCAGACCGTCGCCCGGGTCCTTGAAGTCCGCGAGCGTGGTGAGGTCGGGGCGCTTGACGCCGAAGACCGAACCGACGTCGAGGAAGACCGACGGCCGCAGGCCGAGTTCCTTGGCCCCGGTGCCGAGCGGAATATCGATCTCGAGCCGCCCCTGATAATAGGCGCGCCCGCCGAGCGCGTCGTCGATGCGCTGCTTCGTCGTCGTGTCGAGGATCGGGTTTGCGGGATCGGTCACGTCGACCGACGCGTAGCGGATAACGCGCGGACCGACGCCGCGGATGTCGAAGCCGCGCATCTGCGGCTCGCCGAGGAAGAAGCGGTCGGTCAGGCGGACCTTGTCGCTGGTCGGGGTCGGGCGCCCGCCGAGCGGGTAGATATAACCGCCCTCGGCCGAAACATTGAGGATGAAGCGGCTGCCGAGGTTGAAGTGCTTGCTCGCCGCGGCGCGGGTACGGACATATTTGACGCTGCCGCCGAGGCCGGCGAAATCCTGGCTGAGCGACAGCGACTGGCCGCGCGTCGGACGCAGACGGTTGTCGCGGTCGTCATAGGCGATGGTGAAGCCGAGCAGCGAGGTGGTGCGCTTGCCGATCGCGTCGCAGAGGTAACGGCCGGCGACCAGCGGGTCGCACTGGTCGCGGAAATAATAGAGATTCTTGTCGAGCGACACATCGTCGAAGTTCAGGCTGTAACGCGTGAAGAAGGACAGGAATTCGGTGAGCGGCACACCCGCGTTGATCTGGAAGCCCGTGGTCGACTGTTCGAACGTCGTGCGGCGGTCGCTGCCGATAAAGTTGAACGAGTTCAGATCGCGGCGATAGACGGTGCCGCCGACCGAGATGTTGCGGTCGAACAGATAGGGCTCGGTAAAGCCGAGTTCGACCGACTTCGAATAGCTCGAATAGTTGACCGACGCCTGCAACTGCTGGCCGAGGCCGCGGAAGTTGCGCTGGCGGATCGATCCCTGTAGCAGGAAATTCTCGATCGACGAGAAACCGGCCGACAGCGAGAGTTCGCCGGTCGGCTTTTCCTCGACATTGGTTTCGAGGATGATGCGGTCGGGGGCGCTGCCTTCCTTGCGCTCGATCTCCAGATTCTCCTGGAAATAGCCAAGGCTGTTGATGCGGTTCTCGGTGCGCTTGACGCCGAAGCTGTTGAACGCATCGCCTTCGTTCAGGCGGAATTCGCGGCGCACGACCTTGTCGTGGGTCAGCGTGTTGCCGTTGACGTCGATGCGCTCGACATAGGTGCGCGGGCTTTCGGCGACGTTGAAGGTGATCCCCATCGTCCGCGTTTCGGGATCGCGGCGGAATTCGGGGCTGATGTCGGCAAAGGCGTAACCGAACAGACCGGCGGTCTCGCTCAGGCTTTCGACGGTATCTTCGACCAGCTTGGCGTCGTACCAGTCGTCCTTCTTCATCGGCAGCAGCGTCTTCAGCGTTTCCGGCCGGAAGTCACGGATTTCGCTCTTCACGTCGACGTCGCCGAACTTGTAGCGTTCGCCTTCCTCGACGACATAGGTGATGATGAAGTCCTGCTTGTTGCTGGTCAGCTCGGCGACCGCCGAAATGACGCGGAAGTCGGCATAGCCGTTCTGCAGGTAGAAAAGGCGCAGCTTTTGCTGGTCATAGGCGAGACGGTCGGGGTCGTAGCTGGTGTTCGACGACAGGATCGTCAGCAGGCCCGACTCCTTCGTCGCCATTTCGTCGCGGAGATCGCCGTCGCTGAACTTCTCGTTGCCGATAATGTTGATCTGGCGGACCTTCGACTTCGGACCTTCATTGATTTCGAAGACGACATCGACGCGGTTCTGGTCGAGCGACACCATCTTCGGCTCGACGGTCGCCGCGAAACGGCCCTGGCGCTTGTAAAGTTCGATGATCCGCGCGACGTCGGCGCGAACCTTGGAACGGGTAAAGATCTGGCGCGGCGCGAGCTTGATCTCGGGGCGGATCTTGTCTTCCTTCAGGCGCTTGTTGCCCTCCAGAATAACGCGGTTGATCACCGGGTTTTCGGTGACCTGGATCGTCAGCGCACCGGCATTGTCGGTGATCTGGAAATCCTTGAAGAGTTCGGTCGCGGCAAGGTCCTTGAGCGCCTGGTCGAGCACCGACCGGTCATAGGGCTGGCCGACGCGCAAACGCAGATATGACAGGATCGTCTGCGCCTCGAGCCGCTGGTTGCCGGTGACGGTGATCGACTGGACGGTCGTCGCCGACGGCACAGCCTCGGGCGCGGGGGGTGCCGGGACGGTCGGCACGGTAGCCGGCGGTGCAGCTTCCTGCGCCATGAGCGGCGCGACGGGAGCCAGCATCGTTCCTGCCATGAGGAGTGCCGACAGCTGCATCCGCGCCGAAATTTTGTGTGAAGCCACGCTGTTCATCCCGCAAAAATAACCCACAAGCGGCGAACGCCCTTTTTCGGCAGTTCGCGCGCACTCCCTGCCCCAGTCCGGCTATCCAATCAAGCGGGCGATCCGGTCCCACAGGCCGAATGAGCCCAAATCATTGAAAGTCACGACCAGCATCAGCGTTACGACCGCCGCAAAGCCGAATCGGAACGCCCATTCCTGCACCTTGGCGGGCGCGGGACGTCGCCTGATCGCCTCATATCCGTAAAAAAGCAAATGACCGCCATCGAGCATGGGCAATGGCAACAGGTTTATGAACCCCAGATTGATGGAGATCAGCGCGATCAGGAAGATCAGCGACGCAATCCCGAGGCTGGCCGCCTCGCCCGACACCTTCGCAATGTTGAGCGGCCCGCTCAGATCCTTGACCGAGCGGTTGCCGGTCAGGAGCTGGCCCAGCACTTCGCCCGTCTGCCGGACGATCTGCGCGGTCTGCTTGAGCCCGATCAGCGGCGCCTCGACGAGCGACACCTTCTCGAACACCACCTCGCCCGCCGCGATGCCGATGACGCCGCGTTCGAAGCTGTTGCCGAACCGGTCCTGCTCCTTCGCCAGCCGTGGGGTGAGCCGCAGCGTCTCTTCGGCGCCGCCGCGTTCGATCCGCACGTCCATCGCCTCGCCGGGGCGGTGCGCGACCGCCATCGGAATATCGGTAAAGACGTCCATGGCGCGGCCGTCGATCGAGACGATACGATCGCCCTCGCGGATGCCCGCGGCGGCGGCGGCGGAACCCTCCATCACCGAGCCCGCGACGGGGGGCGTGGTCGGCGTGCCGCCGATCCAGGCGAAACCGGCGAGGATCAGGATCGCGAACAGGAAATTGGTCACCGGCCCCGCGAGGACGATCAGGGTGCGTTTCCACACCGGCTGGGCGGGAAAGCTGTGCGAGCGCTCGGCTTCCGGCAGCTTCTCCCATTCGGCGTCCGGCTGACTGACCGCATCGCGGTCGCCCGCGAACTGGACATAGCCGCCAAGCGGCAGCCAGCCGATCTTCCATTCGGTGCCGCGTTTGTCGGTCCACGCGAGGATCTTGCGGCCGAAGCCGATCGAGAAGGTATCAGCCTTCACGCCGCACCAGCGCCCGACGATATAATGCCCATATTCGTGCACGAACACGAGCGGGCCGAGCACCAGCAGGAAGGCCAGAATCGTGAAAGGAATGCCGGGGGCTTCAAGCATGTTCGTAATGGTCCACAAAATGCTGCGCAGCCGCGCGTGATGCGGCGTCGACGCTGAATATGTCGTGAAGCGATACCGGCACCGGCGGCGCTTCGGCGTCGATCACCCGGCGTACCGTGTCGACGATGGCGGGAAAGGAAATGCGCCCGGCGAGGAAAGCGGCGACCGCCACCTCGTTTGCGGCGTTGAGTTGCGCCGGGCGCGCGCCGCCCTCGGCGATCGCGGCGCGGCACAGCGCGGTCGCGGGGAAGCGTATTTCGTCGGGCGCCTCGAAATCGAGCCGCGAGATCGTCGCAAGGTCGAGCGGCGCGCACGGCGTCGCCATCCGTTCCGGCCACGCAAGAGCGCTCGCGATCGGAATGCGCATGTCGGGCGAGCCGAGCTGTGCCAGTGTCGAGCAGTCGATATATTCGACGAGGCTGTGGATCACCGACTGCGGATGGACGAGAATCTCGATGCGATCGAGCCCGACCGGGAACAGATGATAAGCCTCGATAAGTTCAAGGCCCTTGTTCATCATCGTTGCCGAATCGACGCTGATCTTCGCGCCCATCGACCAATTGGGATGCGCAACCGCCTGCGCCGGCGTGACGCGCGCCATGTCGGCGGCGCTCATGGTGCGGAACGGCCCGCCGCTCGCGGTCAGGATGATCCGGCGGACCTGATCGATCTTGCCGCCAGCGAGACACTGGAAGATCGCATTATGCTCGCTGTCGACCGGCAGCAGCGTCGAACCCGAGGCGCGCGCCGCCGCGGTCATCAGCTCGCCCGCCGAAACGAGCGCCTCCTTGTTCGCCAGCGCGACATCGGTGCCCGCCTCGATCGCCGCCATCGTCGGCGCGAGGCCGGCGCAGCCGACGATCGCCGCCATGACAAGGTCGGCGGGGCGCTTCGCCGCTTCGACCAGCGCTTCGGCGCCGGCGCTCGCCTCGATCCCCGTCCCGGCCAGCGCCTCCTGGAGTTCTGCATAGCGGGCTTCGTCGGCGATCACCGCGATATCGGGGCGGAATTCCTGCGCCAGCTTTGCCAGCTCGGCGACGTCGCTGTTCGCGGTCAGCACCCCGATCTGCCACGCCTCGCCATCGCGCCGGACAAGGTCGAGGGTCGATTGGCCGACCGATCCGGTGGCGCCGAACAGCGAGAGGCGCCGTGCCATGTCAGCCGGCCGCGCGCACGGCGATCTGGCCCGCAACGGCGAGGCCGCCGAGGATCAGCGCGACGGGCAGCAGCCCGTCGACGCGGTCGAACAGGCCGCCATGGCCCGGAATCAGCTTGCCCGAATCCTTGACCCCGGCGCGGCGCTTCATCCAGCTTTGCGCCAGATCGCCAAGCTGGGCGGCGAGCCCCATGAACAGGCCGACCCACAGCGGCACGCCGATAATACCGCCACGGTCGCCGATCGTCGCACTGGCGACGAGCGCCGCGATCATGCCGCCGATCAGCCCCGACCAGGTCTTCGACGGGCTGATCGTCGGCGCGAGACGCGCACCGCCAAAGGCACGGCCGGCGAAATAGGCGCCGATGTCGGTCGCCCAGACCATGCCGAACACCCATAGCGCCGCAGTGACACCCAGATGGTCGCGAATATACCAGAGTCCGGCCATCGATCCCGCGACGAGCAGCGGACCGAGCAGCAGCAATGCCTTTTTCGTCCCGCCGGGAACCGCCATCGCGCGGACGAGCGAGAACCATTCGACGAGCACCAGCGCGCCGCCGACCAGCAGCAACAGGCCGAAGGCGATGCCACCGAACCACAGCGCGGTCCCCGCGATCGCGAACATCACGATCGCCGATCCGATCCGCACCCACAGGTCCGATTTGCCAGATGCCATGCTCATAATCCCCCGTAACGGCGATCGCGCCGCGCAAACTGGTCGAGCGCCGCCTTCAGGTCGGCGGGCTTGAAATCCGGCCACAATGTGTCGGTAAAGTAAAGTTCGGCATAGGCCGACTGCCAGAGCAGGAAATTCGACAGCCGCACCTCGCCCGACGTGCGGATGAGCAGGTCGAGCGGCGGCATGTCGGCAGTGTCGAGATGCGCGGCGATGCTGTCCTCGGTGATCGGCCCCTCCGCCGCTGCCGCGGTCGCCGCGCGCACCAGTTCGTCCTGCGCGCCGTAATTGAGCGCCACCGCCAGCGTCGTACGCTTGTTGCCCGACGTGCGCTCGAGCGCATTGTCGATCAGCGCGACGACATCGGGGGCGAGCGCGCGCCAGTTGCCGATCACTTTCAGCTTCACGTCATTGGCGGCGAATTCATCGAGGTCGGAGAGGATGAAGCGCTTCATCAACCCCATCAGGTCGCTGACTTCCTCTTCGGGCCGCTTCCAGTTTTCGGAACTGAAAGCATAGAGCGTCATCGCCTCGATGCCGAGGTCGCCGGCGGCGCGGACGATCGTGCGCACCGCCTCGACGCCCGCCTTGTGGCCGGCGACGCGGGGCAGCAGGCGCTTCTTCGCCCAGCGGCCGTTGCCATCCATGATGATGGCGACATGGCGCGCACCGTGATCCGAAACACTCACAGGAAGAACCTCAAAATCCGTTCGCATCGAGCGAAGTCGAGATGCCCCTCGGCCCGGCTCCAGTCCGATGGGTGTCTCGACTTCGCTCGACACGCGCGGAGGAGAGATTAGCGCCCAAAAGCACTAGCCCAGGATTTCCTTTTCCTTGGCGGTCGCGGCGGCGTCGAGTTCTGCGATCGTTGCGTCGGTCAGCTTCTGGACATCGGTTTCGGCGCGCTTGCGCTCGTCCTCGCTGATTTCCTTCTTGTTTTCGTCGGCCTTCAGATTGTCCATGCCGTCGCGGCGGACGTTGCGCACCGCAACGCGGGCCTTTTCGGCATATTGGCCGGCGAGCTTCGACAGCTCCTTGCGGCGCTCCTGCGTCATTTCGGGGATCGGCAGGCGCAGCGTCTGGCCATCGACGATCGGGTTGAGCCCGAGGCCCGCCGAGCGGATCGCCTTGTCGACCGGGCCGACGTTCGACTTGTCCCACACCTGCACCGACAGCATGCGCGGTTCGGGTGCGCTGACCGAGGCGACCTGGTTGAGCGGCATGTGGCTGCCATAAACCTCGACCGTTACCGGGTCGAGCAGCGCGGTATGCGCGCGGCCGGTACGCAGGCCTGCGAGGTCGTGCTTCAGCGATTCGACCGCGCCGTGCATGCGGCGTTCGAGGTCGGCCTTGTCATATTTCGCCATCTGTCTTTCCTCTCTTGATTCTGTCAGGCCGCGTCGCCGACGACGGTAGAAACGCCCTCGCCCGCCAGCACGCGCGCCAGATTGCCCGGCTCGCGGATATTGAACACGACGATCGGGATATGATTGTCGCGGCACAGCGCCACCGCACTGGCGTCCATCACCTTCAGATTGTCGGCGAGCACGCGGTCGTAGCTGAGCGTGTCATAGCGGACTGCCGAGGCATCCTGCTTCGGATCGGCATTATAGACGCCGTCGACGCTGGTGCCTTTCAGCAGCGCGTCGCACTTCATTTCGGCGGCGCGGAGCGCGGCGCCGCTGTCGGTGGTGAAATAGGGCGCGCCGACGCCGGCGGCGAAGATCACCACGCGGCCCTTTTCCATATGGCGCTCGGCGCGGCGGCGGATCACCGGCTCGCACACCTTGTCCATCTCGATCGCCGACTGGACGCGCGTTTCGACGCCAAGCTGCTCGAGCGCATTCTGCATCGCCAGCGCGTTCATCACCGTCGCCAGCATGCCCATATAATCGGCCTGCGCGCGGTCCATGCCTTTCGCCGCCCCGGCCATGCCGCGGAAGATGTTGCCGCCGCCGATAACAAGGCAGATTTCGAGGCCGCTCTCCTTCGCCTGCTTGACCTCCGCCGCCATGCTCGCGACCGTTTCAGGGTCGATGCCGAAAGGACTGGAGCCCATCAGCGCCTCGCCCGACAGCTTGAGCAATATGCGTTTCAGGCCGGGCAATGCCATGATCGGGGGAACCTCTTGTAAACAGCAGATACGCGAATGGCGCGCACCCTAGAGCCAGTCCCAGCCAATTGGAAGATCGGGATCGGCGTGAGAAGCGCTTCGGGTAGGAGGAGCGCGCAGCGCGGGCCGGTAGCCCATGCAAGCGATCCGACGCCCTCCGAAGCGCTTCTCACGCCGACCGCGAAGCGGCGGGCCGAATTTGCTCCATCGCTTCGTTGCTCGTCGGTCACGATGGCATTCCATCGCTCCCTCCTCGCGCCTAGCGCTGGAGCAAATTCGGCTCCGTCACGACACTTCCAATTGGCTGGGACTGGCTCTTCAGGCGCGCGCCATTGCCAAGCGGACTGCGGCGCCTGACGCGCAGCAATCCGGTTCTTCTTTTTAGACGCCGGCGGCCGCCGCGACTTCCGCCGCGAAGTCGCTTTCTTCCTTCTCGATGCCTTCGCCGAGCTGGAAGCGGACGAAGCCCTTCAGCGTGATCGTCGCGCCGACATCCTTGCCGGCGGCGGCGACGACTTCGGCGACCGGGGTCTTGCCGTCCATCACGAAGAGCTGCGACAGCAGCGCATTTTCCTTGCGGTACTTGGCGATCGCACCGTCGACCATCTTGCCGACGATCTCGGCGGGCTTGCCCGACTGGGCGGCCTTTTCCTCGGCGATCGCGCGTTCGCGCGCGACGAGGTCGGCGTCGAGGTCGTCGCCGTTCAGCGCCAGCGGGTTCGCGGCGGCAACGTGCATCGCGAGCTGCTTGCCGAGCGGTTCGAGAACATCGGCACCAGCGGTCGATTCGAGCGCGACGAGCACGCCGATCTTGCCCATGCCGGGCGCGGCGGCGTTGTGGACATAGCCCGTGACGACGCCCGAGTTCACCGAAGCGATCGCGCTGCGGCGCAGCGACTGGTTTTCACCGATCGTCGCGATGTTGCTGGTCAGCTTCTCGGCGACGGTGCCGCCGGTCGGATAGGGTGCGGCGTTCAGCGCGTCGATGTCGGTGATGCTGCCGGCAAGCGCGACCTGCGTCACGTCGCGGACGAATTCCTGGAACTGCTCGTTCTTGCCGACGAAGTCGGTTTCGCTGTTCACTTCGACGAGCGCACCCTTGGTGCCGTCGGTGGCAAAGCCGACAAGACCTTCGGCGGCGACGCGGCCGGCCTTCTTGGCAGCGGCGGCGAGCCCCTTGGTGCGCAGCCAGTCGATCGACGCTTCGATATCGCCGTTGTTTTCGGCGAGCGCCTTTTTACAGTCCATCATGCCTGCGCCCGTGCGGTCGCGCAGTTCCTTGACGAGAGCGGCCGTAATCTCAGCCATGGGAAAATCCTTTCAAAAGGGGCGAGCCCATCTGGCCCGCGGGACGCCCGCGCGCATGGCGGGGCGATAAGTCAAAGCGATGACAGGGACGGCGCGAACCTGTTGCCGCGCCGTCCCGTCATGCCCGAGGACGCTTAGGCGTCGCTCTGACGTTCGGTTTCGGCCGCGGCTTCCGCCGGGACCTGTTCGTCTTCGGTCACCGGAGCGGCGACGTCGGCAGCCGGAGCGGCTTCTTCGGTCAGCACGGCTTCGGCGGCGGGCTCGACGGCCGCGCCAAGGTCTTCGCCGCGGTTCGCGCGGGCCTGCTGGCCGCCACGGGTCGCCGCCTGGGCCACCGCATCGCAGTACAGACGGATGGCGCGCGCGGCGTCATCGTTCGCCGGAACCGGGAAAGCGATGCCGTCGGGCGAGACGTTCGAATCGAGGATCGCGACGACGGGGATGCCAAGGACGTTGGCTTCCTTGATCGCCAGCTCTTCCTTGTTCGCGTCGATCACGAACATCACGTCGGGAATGCCGCCCATGTCGCGGATGCCGCCGAGGCTGAGTTCCAGCTTGTCGCGTTCGCGGGTGCGGTTGAGCACTTCCTTCTTGGTGAGGCCCGAGGTGTCGCCCGAGAGCTGCTCTTCGAGCGTCTTGAGGCGCTTGATCGAGTTCGAGATCGTCTTCCAGTTGGTGAGCATGCCGCCCAGCCAGCGGTGGTTGACGAAGTGCTGGCCCGAAGCGCGGGCCGCATCGGCGATCGGGCCCTGCGCCTGGCGCTTGGTGCCGACGAACAGCACCTTGCCGCCGGCGGCCGAGGTCGAGGCGATGAAGTCGAGGGCGCGCGCGAAGAGCGGCACGGTCTGCGACAGGTCGAGAATGTGGATGCCGTTGCGCGCGCCGAAGATATACGGCTTCATGCGCGGGTTCCAGCGGTGGGTCTGGTGGCCGAAGTGGGCGCCAGCCTCGATAAGATTCTGCATCGTGACGACAGGGGCCGCCATGGTCTTTCTCCTTCCGGTTGGTCCTCTGGAAAGCAAGAACCGGGATCCGCAAGCGGACGATCCGGCACCGGTTTATGTGCGCCTTCCATGTGGAATGGGCGGCCCGTTAGCTGCCCCGGCAGCAAAAAGCAAGGGCTGGTCCGCCGTTTTGACGCGCGGAATTACGACGCGCGCGCCTCATCCCGGCGACAAACTGACTCCGTTCGTCGCAAAACGGTTGAGAACAAAACGAGAACATGGAACGAAGAGCCAACGGAAACCGTCCCAGGATGAGAAGGTTTCGCACAAAGAAGCCGGAAGGACAAGATCATGGTTCAGGTCGCAGCCGCACTCCTTTTCGCCCTCGCCGCCGGGCTAGGCATCACGGTCATTCTGGCGATGTTCCGCAGCAACGAAGACGCGATCCTTTCGGCGCTCCTTGGCGAAGGCGCCTTCCCCGCCCTTGCCGGCCCGCAGCCCGATCCGGCGTCGCAGAAACTGACGCTGCGCCGTTCGCCGGCCCGCCGCGACGCTCCGCGTCCTGTCCGTACCGCCACCCGCGTCCAGCCGCAGTTCAGCCGCGCCGCTTGACCCTTGCATAGCTCGCGAGACCGAAAGGCAGCGTCGCGGCATAAACTGCGCACACCGCGAGCAAGGTCAGCCAAGGCGCGGTAACGAGCGCCGCGCCCAGCAGGCCGACTCCCGCCAGCGCGAACAGGCGCCACGAACGGCGCAGGCGGATCGATGCCCAGCTATAAGTCGGGATCGCCGAGATCATCAGCATCGCGATTCCGAGCGCCCAGGGCATGACGACATACCATTCGCGAAACAGGTCGTTCGCCGTCACCAGCCACAAATAGACCGGCACGAACGCCATCCCTGCACCCGCTGGCGCGGGAATGCCGGTATTGAAGCCCGCTGACTTGTGCGGCTGGAAGTCGGCATCCATCCGCGAATTGAAACGCGCGAGCCGCAACGCGCAGCACACCGCCAGTGCGAGCGCGGCGGTCCAGCCGAATTTCGGCGCATTGTCGAGCGACCAGAGAAACAGGATCATTGCCGGCGCGACACCGAAGGCGATGACGTCGGACAGCGAATCGAGTTCGGCGCCGAACTTGCTCTGTGCGCGCAGCAGTCGCGCGATCCGCCCGTCCATCCCGTCGAGCACCCCGGCGAAGATGATCGCCGCGAGCGCCTTTTCCCATTCCTCGCCGATCGCGAAACGGACGCCGGTTAGGCCGAAGCACAGCGCGAGCGCGGTGATCGCATTGGGCGCGAAGGCGCGCAGCGGGATACCGCCGATGCGGCGGCGCTCGACTTCGGCGTCCTCGGCGGCAGGCGACGCGTCGTCGGCCATCCTATTGCCCGATGCCGTCGATCATCTCGGCCTTGCCGATCCGCGCGACGATGGTTTCGCCCGCCAGCGTGCGCTGGCCGAGCAGCACCTGCGGCGTCGTTCCCGCGGGGAGATAGACATCGACGCGGCTGCCGAAACGGATGAGGCCGACGCGCTGGCCGGTCGACAGCTCGGTGCCCATGCTGACGAACGGCAGGATGCGCCGCGCGACAAGCCCGGCGATCTGGGTGAAACCGACGCGCACGCCATCGGCGCGCTCGACGACGAAATGCTGGCGCTCATTCTCCTCGCTCGCCTTGTCGAGGTCGGCGTTGAGGAATTTCCCGGGAATATAGACGAGCTTGCGCAGCGTCCCCGCGACCGGGGTGCGATTGATGTGGACGTCGAACACGCTCATGAAGATCGAGACACGCAGCATCGTCGGGGCGACGAGGCCGTCGGGCCCGGAAATCTCGGGCGGCGGCGCGACTTCGGCGATCTGCGTTACCAGCCCGTCGGCGGGCGCAACGATGAGGTCGCTGCCGGTCGGGGTGATGCGAACGGGATCGCGAAAGAAGGTGCCGACCCAGATCGTCACGCCGAGCATCAGCCAGCCGGGGATCGTCCAGCCGAGCAGCCAGAAACACAGCGTGACGATGCCGGCGATCAGCAGGAACTTGCGCCCTTCGGGGTGAACCGACGGCCAGCGCCACTTGATACCGCCGCCGGGGCGGTTGGAAGAGATGGTTGTGGACATGGCGATCTTTCTAGGGTGCGTCCCCGGCACTGACAATCGAATAAGGCGAAGGTTCCGCATCCGTCAGGGCCATTGATCAATCGCCCCGCTTTGCCTAAGGCCCCTCGCAACTCCGACTCCCCAAGGAAAAAGGCGAAGATATGGGCAAGATCAAGGTAGCCAACCCGGTCGTCGAACTCGACGGCGACGAAATGACCCGGATCATCTGGCAATGGATCCGCGAACGGCTGATCCTGCCCTATCTCGACATCGACCTGCATTATTACGATCTCGGCATCGAGGAACGCGATCGCACCGACGACAAGATCACCGTCGAAGCCGCCAATGCGATCAAGAAGCACGGCGTCGGCGTGAAGTGCGCGACGATCACCCCCGACGAAGCCCGCGTCGAGGAATTCGGACTCAAGAAGATGTGGAAATCGCCGAACGGCACGATCCGCAACATCCTCGGCGGCGTCGTCTTCCGCGAACCGATCGTGATGCGCAACGTCCCCCGCCTCGTTCCCGGCTGGACCGACCCGATCGTCGTCGGCCGTCACGCCTTCGGCGACCAGTATAAGGCGACCGACTTCCGTGTCCCCGGCCCCGGCAAGCTGCGCCTGGTGTTCGAGGGCGAGGACGGCACGCTGATCGACGAGGAAGTGTTCCACTTCCCCTCGTCGGGGGTCGCGATGGGGATGTACAACCTCGACGATTCGATCCGCGACTTCGCGCGCGCCAGCCTGAACTATGGCCTCTCACGCCAGTGGCCGGTGTATCTGTCGACCAAGAACACGATCCTCAAGGCCTATGACGGCCGCTTCAAGGACCTGTTCGAGGAAGTCTTCAACGCCGAGTTCAAGGCGCAGTTCGATGCGCTCGGCATCGTCTACGAGCATCGCCTGATCGACGACATGGTCGCCTCGGCGCTCAAATGGTCGGGCAAGTTCGTCTGGGCCTGCAAGAATTACGACGGCGACGTCCAGTCGGACACCGTCGCGCAGGGCTTCGGCTCGCTCGGTCTGATGACCAGCGTGCTGATGACCCCCGACGGCCAGACGGTCGAATCCGAAGCCGCGCACGGCACCGTCACCCGCCACTATCGCATGCACCAGCAGGGCAAGGCGACGTCGACCAACCCGATCGCGTCGATCTTTGCCTGGACCGGCGGCCTCAAGCACCGCGGCAAGCTCGACGGCACCCCCGAAGTGGTGAAGTTCGCCGACGACCTCGAAAAGGTCTGCGTCGCAACGGTCGAAAGCGGCAAGATGACCAAGGATCTCGCGCTGCTGATCGGCCCCGACCAGAACTGGCTGACCACCGAAGGCTTCTTCGAAGCAATCGTCGAGAATCTCGAAGCCAAGATGGGCGCCTGACCCTTTTTCGTCATCCCGGCGAAGGCCGGGATCTCACCGGTGCGTCATGATGTCAGGTCGAGATCCCGGCCTTCGCCGGGATGACGGTAAAATGTGGTTCCATAACCACCTAGCCAATCGGGGCCGGCCTGCATAAGGTCGGCCCTTATGGTATCGGAAACAGAAACCTCCCTCATCGGCGACGCGCTGGTGGTGCTGGGCGCTGCGGGAATCGTCATTCCCGCCTTCGCCCGCTTCCGCCTGCCGCCCGTGATCGGCTTCATCCTCGTCGGCCTGCTCGTTGGCCCGTCCGGCCTGGGATCGCTGACCGGCGATTATCCATGGCTGCGCCACGTCACCATCGGATCGGCCGAGGAAATCGCCCTGTTCGCCGAGCTCGGCATCGTGCTCCTGCTCTTCTCGATCGGACTCGAACTGTCGTTCCGGCGCCTGTGGCAACTGCGCAAGCTGGTGTTCGGCATCGGCGCCGCCGAACTCGGGCTGGGCGGGCTGATCCTCGGTACCGCATTGCTCCTGCTCGGCGACCTTTCACCCGCCGCCGCCTACGGCCTCGGTATCGCGCTTGCCCTCTCCTCGACCGCCCTCGTTCTTCCTATTGCCGGCACCAAGTCGGCCGTAGGAAAATCGGCCTTTTCGATGCTGCTGTTCGAGGATCTGGCGCTTGTCCCGATCATCTTCATCCTCGCCGCACTGTCCCCGACGGCATCGGGCGACAGCGCCGAATTGCTGCTAACGACGTTATGGCAAGGCGTCGTCGTCGTCGCCGGACTGGCGATCGGCGGCTGGTTCCTGTTGCCGAAAATCTTCGCCCAGGCTGCGCGCGCCAAGGATCCCGAGCTGTTCCTCGCCGCCAGCCTGCTTGTCGTCATCGTCGCCGCGCTGGCGACGGCGGCCGTCGGTCTGTCGCCAATCGTCGGCGCGCTCCTCGCCGGCCTGATGATCGCCGAGACCGAATATCATAACGAGGTCGAAGCAATCACCGCGCCCTTCAAGGGTCTCGCGCTCGGCGTGTTCCTGATCAGCGTCGGCATGGGGCTCAACCTCAAGACGATCGCCGCGCTGTGGCCGCAACTGATTGGCGCGGTCGTTGGTGTCGTAGTCGTCAAGGCGGTCGTAACCGCCGCGTTGCTGCGCTTTTCGGGGGTCGCCCGGCGCGGCACCGCCGCCGAAGTCGGCCTGTTGATGGCGAGCCCGTCGGAAACCACCTTGATCGTGCTCGCCACCGCACTGCAAGCGCAGCTCATCAGCCGCGACACCGCCGAATTCTGGCAGCTCGTCACCGCGATCGGCCTGACGATCACCCCGCTGCTGGCGCGCGTCGGCCACGACATCGCGCGGCGGATCGAGATGCGGACCGGCGATGCGCAAAGCGAGGAAACGCCCGAAGGCCGCACCGTCATCGTCGGCTTCGGCCGCGTCGGCCACACCGTCGCCGAGCTGCTCCGCGAGCATGGGCGCCCCTATGTCGCCGTCGACGCCGATATCGACACCGTCGCCGCAGCTCGGCGCGACGGCTTTGCCGTCCGCTTCGCCGACGTCGCGCGGCCCGGCAGCCTCGACAAGCTGGGCATCGAGAATGCGAAGGCGATCGTGCTCACCATGGACGACCCGGTTCAGCAGCTCAGGATGACGCGGCAGTTGCGCCAGAAATATCCCGAACTGCCGATCATCAGCCGCGCGCGCGACGCCGACCATGCCGGGGCGCTCTATCAGGCCGGCGCCTCCGACGCGGTGCCCGAAACGCTCGAGAGCTCGTTACAGCTCGCCGAGGCGGTGCTGATCGACCTTGGCGTCGCCATGGGGCCGGTGATCGCGTCGATCCACGACGTCCGCGCCAAGATGCGGCAGGACATCATGACCAAGGGCAAGCTCGACCACGAACCGCGGATCCGCCGGACCCGGCGGCACGCGACGGGCAGCGACAGCTAGAGTCTGTCCGCCGGGCGCAGGTCAGCGCGAGGCGGCAACCGGCGCCGAGGCCTGCGATCCGCCCGCGGCCGCCGCTCCCGCCGCCGAGGCATCGGCCAGCGTCATCCCCTTGGGCAGGATCGCCAGCGACCATTGGCGTGCCGGCGTCAGGTAAAGCTTGGCAAGGCGCTGGATATCGGTGGCGGTCACCGCTGCGATATCATCCTGGATCGACAGTGCCGCCGCGGCAACGCGCGGATCGCGCGTCGCACCCTCGAGCAGGAACATCCAATAGACATTGCCCGTCGAGGCGCGCGCGACCTGCTCGCGGATCGGCCCGGCGTTGCGCGCGAGTTCGTCGGCGCTAACCGGGTTGGCGACGAGGTCGGCCGCAATGTCCTTCGCGATACCATAGAAGCGGTCGATGTCCTTCGGCGCCAGCAGGCTGCCGACGAGCAGATAACCGCCGCTATTGTCGAACCCCGTCGGCCAATGGCTGTCGACGACGGGGCCATAGCTGGCTCCCTGTTCGGCGCGCAGCCGGTCGAACAGGCGGTCGTTGAAAATCGCCGCCAGCACTTCCAGACCCCGCGCGTCGCGCGGGCTGGCGAGGCCGCCGCTCGTCGGCCAAGCGGTCATCGCGGCCGCCTGTCCCTGTTCGCCGCGATGATAGGCAACTTCGGGCACGGTCACATGCTTGGCAAAGGCGACCTTCTGGCCGCCCGCCGGCGCCAGCGGGGCGCGCGGCGACAGAGCGCCGAACGTCTCGGCCAGGATCTTGCGATAGTCGATCGACGCCATGTCGCCGAACAACTGGACCTCGATCGGCCCGCTCGCGAGGCGCGGTTCCCAGAAGGCGCGGAATTTTGCCGGGGTCAGCGCCTCGATTTCGGCCTTGTCGGGAGCCGACCAGCGCGCGTCGTTGCCCGAGAGCCAGCCGCGCAGATTGCGGTCGAGCACCGCGTTGGGGGTCGCGTCGTTGAGGTCGTAGCCGGTGAGGAAACCGACACGCAGGCGGTCGACGGGCGCCGTATCCCAGCGCGGCGACGCCAGCTTGCCGGCCAGCAGCTTCATCTGGTCGGCAAGGTCGGCAGGCTTGCTTTCGGCCGACAGCTCGAACGCGTCATCGTCGATCGCGAAGTTCATCTGGATCTGACGCCCGTTGGTGAGCTGGTCGATCTCATTCTGGCCCCACGGACCGATGCCGCTCGCGATCAGGGCATAATCGCCCGTCCACAGCAGGTTGGGTGCGTCGGCGGCGACGCTGCGGTTGCCGGTACCGAAACGGACGTTGACGCGCACCTTGCCGGGTTCGACCTTGTTGTTCGAGACGAGCGCCGTCACGCCGTTGGCGAACTCGATGCGCTCGGCGCGCAGCCCCGGAACCAGCGTCGTCGATGCGATCGTGCCCGGCGTGCCGATCGCCGGTAGCTGGCTGAAATCGGCCTTGATCGCCGCCAGCCGGTCGTCGCGGACCAGCGCCGGCGCCGCCAGCGCGGCGAGCAGCGCGCCGTCGCCGCCGTCGATTGCCGTCGGCGTCGTCAGTACGACGCGCGTCACCGGCGCACTGAAGATCGCGCGGCTGATCTCAAGCATCGCCTGCGGCGTCGCCGCGGCGCGGATCGACCGGAACATATCGACCTGCCCCTGCGGGCTGGTCACCGTTTCGCCGATGTCGACCGCGCGCACCATGTCGTCGGCGAGCCGCGCGCCCGGCTCGTTGCGCGCGTTTTCGAGTTCCTTGCGCAGGAAAGCTTCGATCTCGTTCGCCTCGCGGTCGATATCGGCTTGCGAGGGCGGCGTTTTCATCGCGTCGGCGATCACCCCGCGTACATCGGCGAGCGCCGGCTTCCAGTCGCCCAGCGGCACGATCTGCGCCATCGTCACGTCGACGCTGCGGCTGACATATTCCTGCTCGACCGTCGCGACGAGATAGCTGCCGCCCGCGCGGGCGCGGTTTTCGAGGCGGCGGTTGACCAGCGCCTGCGCAATGAACTCCATATAAAGCCGCCGGGTGTTTTCGACGGTGTCGATCCGTTTCTTCCACGGCCGGACCATCGCGAGCGACAGCGCGACCGGCTGGTTCGCCTCGACAATCGCGCGGGCCACCGGCGCCTTAGGGTTCGGTTTGCCGAAATCAGGCTGCGCCGGATTGGGGCCGCTGGCGCGCCAGTCGCCATAATATTTCTCGATCAGCCGGGCGAATTCGGCGGGGTCGCCGTCGCCGACGATGACGACCACGGCGCGGTCGGGGCGGTACCAGCGGTCGTGGAACGCGGTCACCGTGTCGGCGCGCGCTGCGCCGAGCGATTCGACGGTGCCGATCGGCGAGCGGTCGCCGAGCAACTGTCCGGCGAACAGATGCGCGCTGGTCGCATCCGAAATCCGCTTTTGCGGGCCGTCCGATTCGCGCAGTTCGGACATGACGACGCCGCGTTCGGCGGTCACTGCGGCGTCCGAAATCCGCGGTTCGCGGACCATCCCGGCGAGCAATTTCATGCTCTCGTCAAGATTGGCCGGCGTGATGCTGGGCAGGTCGAGCTGGTACACCGTCTGGGTCGGCGTCGTCTGCGCGTTCGAATCGCTGCCGAAAGTGACCCCGAACCGCTGCCAGATCCGCTTCGCTTCGCCGTCGGGGATATGTTCGCTGCCGCGAAAGGTCAGATGTTCGAGCAGGTGCGCAAAGCCGCGTTCCTTTTCGGTTTCGAACAGCGATCCGACGTCCATCCGCACGCGGATCGAAACCTGCCCCGGCGGGACGCCGTTGTTGCGCACGGCATAGCGGACACCATTCGGCAGGACGCCGAAGGTCCATGCGGTATCGCGCGGGATATCGCTGCCGACATAGAGCCAGTCGTCGGCCTTTGCGGTGCCGGCCGTTGTCTTGGCAGAAGGTGCAGCCGTTCCGCCGGTCTGCGCCGCGACAGGCGGCGCGAGCAGCAGCGCGGTCGCCGCACAGGCCGGAAGCAGAAATCGGAAAAGCGAGAGCGTGGTCGACGCGGGAGAATAGGACATCGGCCCATCTTATCGCCATCGAAGCTTGCTGGCCACTGAACTGTCACGCCCCCGCGCGCCTCTTGTCCTGCCTGCGCCAGCAGACTAGCCAGACGCGATGGACAACATCTCTCCCTCACCCGTCGCGGCGCTGATCCAGATGACCAGCGGCATCGATCCGGACGCCAACCTCGCGACGATCGATCGCGCGATGGCCGAAGCCGCCGCGCGCGGCGCCGCCATGGCCTTCCTGCCCGAAATGTCGCTGCTGCTCGATCGCGACCGCGCGCGTTCGGCGGCGCATATCCTGCGCGAAGCCGACAGTCCGTGGCCCGCAGCGCTACAGGAGATGGCGCGGCGGCACGGGCTCTGGCTGCATTCGGGGTCGATGCCGCTGCTCGCCGACGATGGCGAGCGCCGCGTCAACCGCAGCCATATCATTGCCGCCGACGGCAGCATCCGTGCCCGCTACGACAAGATCCACATGTTCGACGTCACGCTGCCGTCGGGCGAGAACTGGACCGAATCGGCGGCCTATGCCGGCGGCGACGCGATAACGGTTGTCGACACGCCGCTCGGACGGCTCGGCCTCAGCATCTGTTACGATGTCCGCTTCCCCGAACTTTATCGCGCCCTCGTCGACCAGGGTGCCGATATCATCGCTGTCCCGGCCGCCTTCACCGTATCGACCGGCGAGGCACATTGGCATGTCCTGCTCCGCGCCCGCGCCATCGAAACGGGTTGCCATCTCCTGGCGGCGGCGCAGAACGGCACGCACGCCGACGGGCGGGCAACCTATGGCCACAGCCTTGCCGTCGATCCGTGGGGTGCCGTCATCGCCGATGCAAGAAACGGAACGGCGGCCAATCCGGGTTTCGATCTGGCGCTGGCGCCGATCGAAAAGGACGCGGTCGTCCGGGCAAGGCAAGCGATCCCGCTGGCGCGATCGCGCAGCGTGCGCGCCATCACGTTATAGTAGGCTCATCGAGAACCAGGCTTCGCGCCTCCGGCGCCAGCCGGCACCTTTTCGACTTCACCGGACGCACAAAAGGCCCCGAGCAAATGCTCGGAGCCCTTTGGTATCTTTAGCTCAGCCGAAGCTTACGGGCTGGTCGGCGAGTCGTTGTTGTTGTCGACCAGGAAATAGACGCCCAGGCCGAAAGCAACCAGCGCCAGCAGACCGAGAAGCCAGCCATTGCCTTCCATCTCGTTCTGGTCGCTGACAACCGACGTCGCGCGGGCGCCGTCGAGGGCGGGCGCAGCCGATGCCGCAACCGGCGCAACGATCATCGATGTCGCCGCAAGGGAGACAGCGGCTTTCTTCAGCAGGTTCATCTTATTCTCCGTCCACTGGAACTTTGTCTTCTCGAATCACACCAGAGAATCGTCCCCGATCTGCTTCTGCGCAGCCGTCTTAGGGTTTGGTATTCGCAATTGCAATATATTTTGCCTCACTTATCGACGACTAGAAAACTGCAAAATTGGCGAAAAATTGACCCAGATCAAATTTTACCCCCGCCGCACGCGTTCGAAGCTTTCGCTGGTCACCGGGTAGCCGAGATGACCGGGTATGCAGAGATGGGTCTCTCCTCCCCGTTCCTCGAGCCACGGCGTGACGAGTTCGACCGGAAATTGCCGGGAATAGGATGAAAACCCTTCGAAATCATCTGCTTGTGACAATTTCTCCAGATTACGGCGGGTCGGGAAGATCACCGACACCTCGCCGTTGTCGGCCATCGCCAGCGTGTGCTTCGCGCTGGCCCAGAAAATATGGCTGTGCTCGGCCTCCTCGACGGTGAGCTCGTGGCCGTGCAACGGCGCCGCCACCGCATAGAAACGCGTGTCGAAGGTCCGCGCTTCCTTGAAATTGGGGCACCAGCGCGCAAAGGGCACCAGCGCGTCCAGCACGAGTCGCTCGCCGCGTTCCGCCAATATGTCGGACAGCAGGACGTCGCTGAGCAGCGCCTGCCGCACGCCCGCCACATCTGCCTCGGCCAGTCCCGGCCAACCGACCGCGAGCCCCGTTTCCTCCAGTGTCTCGCGGAGCGCCGCGACGCGCGCCGCGCCATCGGCCTCATCGTCGGCAAAGCCGTGCCGGCGCGCGACGAGATAGTCGTCGGGGTCGACCCGCCCGCCGGGAAATACGACGGCGCCCGCCGCGAAGGCCATGTTGCTCGACCGCTTTACCATCAGGATTTCGTCGGGCCCGCCGTCTTCGGAGGGGCGCATGATGACGAGAGTCGCCGCAGGGATTGCCCCGTCGGGAAGGCCCGCGACGGCGCCGGGCGATGAAGCTGTATCGGTCATGCCCATGGCGATAACTGGCCCGCGGCGGCTTGTCATCCGGCCATTGCAGCGACCCGCCCACCGGTGCAAGATGCCGGATTGCTGCAAGAACCGGGAGCACGGCCGTGGGGATTGTCGAGATTTTGGGCGTTGCGGGCAGTCTCAGTCTGCTGGCCGGCTGGCGGCTCTACCTCACCATCCTGGCGACGGGCATCGCGATGCATTTCGGCTGGCTGCCGCTTCCCGAACATCTCGCGGCGCTCAAGGTGCTCGCCAATCCGTGGGTGCTCGGCGTCGCGGCGATCGGCACGGTCGCGGAATTTACCGCCGACAAGATCGCGTGGGTCGATTCGGCGTGGGATACGGTGCACAGCGTCATCCGCCCGCTCGGCGGCGCGCTGCTGGCGCTGGCGCTCGTCGACTCCTCCGACCCGGCGTGGCAGGTCGTCGCCTTCCTGCTCGGCGGCGGCGGTGCCCTGCTCAGCCACGGCGCCAAGGCGACGACGCGGGCGGTCGTCAACGTCAGCCCCGAACCCTATAGCAACGCCGTGGTTTCGACGGGCGAGGATGTCGCGACCGGAGGCCTGCTGGCGCTCGCCATCGCCTTCCCGCCGCTGGCGATCGCGATCGCCATCGTCATGGCGGTCGCCGCCGTCGTGGTGATCATCGCGCTGCGCCGCCTGCTCCGCAACATCAAGGCGACGCTGAAAAAGGCGCTCGGCGATGCGCCTGCATCTGCGGCAGGTGAATTGCCGCAGGCCGGCACCAGCGCCCCGGATTAGCGATTTGGCAACCACTGCGGCATAGGCAGCTATTTGCAAACCGCGCATTTTTCCGCCGAACGTTTGCGGAAAACAGGGACCAGGCTGCGCCCCGCACGAAGGGAAGCCTATGCCTCGGAAATCGAAAACCCCCGCATCCTGTCGCGCATTCGGCGCGGCGCCGTCCTCGCAAACCCGCCGGCGGCTGCTCCTTTCGTCGGCGATGGCGCTCGCGCTTGGACAGGCGGCACCGGCTTTCGCGCAATGCGACCTCGTGCCGACCCCCGGTGACGACAGTTATGTCTGCGACAGCGGCACCACGCCGGGCGGCCTTACCGATCCCGGCGGCAACAACCGGCTCGACCTCCCGTCCGGCGGGACCGGAATTATCGACGGCAACGTGACCTTCGGCGCGGGCACCGACACCGTCGTCATGGGATCGGGCGAAATCCGCGGCATGGTCGATCAGGGCAATGGCGACGACCGCTTCGAGATTACGGCAGGCACGGTCACCGGCAATGTCCAGCAGGGCGAAGGGCTCGACGACTTCCGGATGACGGGCGGCGAGATCGGGTCGCTGAACCAGGGCGGCGCGCTCGACAGCTTCTTCATGTCTGGGGGCCGCATCGTCGATGCGTTCGACGACGGCGACAGCGCCGTGATGACGGGCGGGCGCATCGGCCGCGTGAACATGAAACTCGCCGACAATCTGTTCGACATGTCGGGCGGCACGATCGATCGCAACCTCGTCACCGGTTTCGGCAACGACACGATCATCCTGTCGGGCGGAACGATCGGGGGCAATATCAGCGTTTCGGGCGGCACCGACAGCCTCACGGTCACCGGCGGTTCGGTCGGCGGCGAGGTCCGGATGAGCAGCGGCACCGACAGCTTCGTGTGGGACGGAGGCGGCGTCATCCACGGCGCCATCGACCTTGGCGACGACGACGACAGCGCCCGCCTCGCAAATCTCACCGCCGCGAACATCGGCGCGACGCCGGCTGTCGGCGGCGGCGACGGCACCGACGCGCTGACTTTCGACAATGTCACGACGGACGATGTCGCACGCTTCACCGGATGGGAGACGATCGATGCCGTCAACGACACCGAATTGACCTTCGGCGATGTCCTGACCCTCGGCGATGCGGGCACCGGTACCGGCACCCTGCGGATCGACGCGTCGAGCACGATCTTCGGCGGCGGCGCGCAGGGCGGCGTTATTGCCTTCACCGCCGGCCAGCGCGCGACCGTGATCAACGCCGGCCGCATCGATCTGACCAACGGCGGCAACCTGCCGGGCGACAGCTTCACCATCGCCGGCGACTATGTGGGCAATGGCGGACTGCTGCTCATCGACACGGTGCTCGGCGACGATGCTTCGCTGTCGGACAAGCTGGTGATCGATGGCGGCTCGGCTTCGGGAACGACCGGGGTAACGGTGCTGAATGCCGGAGGAGCCGGCGCCGCGACGGCGCAGGACGGCATATTGATCGTCGAGACGCTGAACGGCGCGACCACGGCAAGCGGCGCCTTCGCGCTCAATCACCGCGTCGCGGTCGGCGCGTTCGAATATTATCTGTTCCGCGGCGGCGTTTCGGCCGACAGCGAGGAAAACTGGTATCTGCGTTCGACGCTGGTCACGCCGCCCGCCGCAACGCCGCCGCCGCAGCCCGCGCCCGCCCCGCCACCGCTCGAACCCGCGCCGCCGCCGCCTCCCCCGGTGGCGCCCGAACCGCCGGCGCCGCCGCCTCCCCCTGCGCCGCCCCTGCCACCCTTGCCCCCCGAGCCGACCCCGGCCGATCCCGACCCGGTCGACCCGTCACCGCCGGTGGTCATCGACGATCCGGCACCGCCCGAAGAGCCCGCCCCGCCGCCCGCGCCCGAACCCGAGCCGCCGGCACCACCCCCGGCACCGCCGACCGAGCCCGCCCCGGTTCCGGTGCCCGATACGCCGACCCCGCCGCCGACTCCCGGCGCGACGCCGGTGATCGCCGAGGTCGTGCCGCTCTATCGCCCCGAGGCTCCCGCCTATGTCGTTGCCGTACCCGTCGCGCATTATCTGGCGACCGCGGCGCTCGGCACCTTCCACGCGCGCCGCGGCGAGCAGGCACTGCTGCGCGGCGGCACATTGCTCCCCGCGACATGGGGCCGCATCCTCGGCGAGGACAGCGAACTCAAATGGCAGGGCGATGTCGCGCCGTCGTTCGACGGCGATCTCAAGGGATTCCAGATCGGGCAGGACCTGTTCGGCCAGGGCGATGCCGAAACCACGAACATCCGCGCCGGCATTTTCATCGGCCGCGCCGAGATGGACGGCACGACGCGCGGCCGGTCGCTCGGCTGGAACGACCTGACCGTCGGCCGGATCGACACCCGGAGCACCAGCTTCGGCGGTTATGCGACGCTGAGCGGCGCGAACGGCTGGTATGTCGACGCCGTCGTCATGCATAGCTGGTTCGACGGCGAGGCGTCCGCCGACAGCGGCCTTGCCATCGACATCGACGGCACCGGCTGGGCCGCGTCGCTCGAAGCCGGCTATCCGCTGGCGTTATCGGGGCGCTGGACGCTCGAACCACAGGCGCAGATCGTCTGGCAGAAAGTGTCGCTCGACGATCGCGCCGACATGTTTTCGACGATCGATTTCGCGTCGGACGATACGCTGACGGGACGCTTCGGGCTACGCCTGCACGGCGACTTTGCAAGCGGGAACAGCCGTTTCCAACCCTATCTTCATGCCAGTTTGCGCCACGGCCTGTCGGGACGACAGACGACCCGCTTCGGCACCGACCCGATCCGCACCGATCTCGGCCGTACCGAGTTCGAGGGCGGCGCGGGGCTGGTCGCCCGCCTCGGACAGAATGTCGGCATCCACCTGAAGGGCGATTATGCGGTCAACGCCGACGGCCCGCGCAGCCGGCGGCTGGGCGGAACGGTCGGCCTGACGGTCAACTGGTAGGCGTCAGGCCGGCAACAGCTCCTTGAGCGGCGTTTCGGCGTCGGCAAGCTGTTCTGCGGTGGCGCGGAGCCCGGCGGTGACGATCATGCGGCCCTGGACATAATCCTTGGTCGCGTTGACGCAGTCGATCGCGATGACCTTGCCGGCCTTGAGATAGACGACCGAGAAGCTGCGCGTCGCGGGGTCGCCGCGGAGCACCGCCTGATCATGCCCGGTCGACAGCCCCGCGGTCTGGAGCTTGAGGTCATATTGGTTCGACCAGAACCACGGGATGGCGTGATAGGGTGCTTCGTCGCCGACGATGCCCTTGGCGACGACATTCGCCTGATCGTTGGCATTCTGCACCGATTCGAGCCGGATGCAGGCGCCCTCGGCAAAATGATTCTCATGCGCCGCGCAGTCGCCGATCGCATAGATGTCGGGCAGGCTCGTCTTGCACAGCCCGTCGACGAGCACGCCGTTGCCGCCCTCGGCACCCGCCGCGACCAGCGGTTCGACCGCGGGGACGATGCCGATGCCGACGATGACGAGGTCGGCGGGGATGACCTCGCCGTCCGCCAGCCGCACCCCGGTGACCCGGGTCTCGCCCTCGATCGCCGCGACCGAGACGCCGAGCCGCAGGTCGACGCCATGCTCGCGATGTTCCTTTTCATAGAAGCGCGACAATTCCTCGCCCGCGACGCGCGCCAGCACCCGGTCGAGCGCTTCGAGCAGCACGACCTTCTTGCCCGCCTTGGTCAGCACCGCCGCCGCCTCAAGCCCGATATAGCCGCCGCCGATCACCACGATCTGGCCCGCAGTCTCCGACGCCGCCTTCATCGCATCGGCATCAGCGCGGGTCCGCACGCCCTGCACGCCGGGAAGGTCGCCGCCCGGGATCGGCAGCATGCGCGGAGCGCCGCCGGTAGCCCAGACGAGCTTGCCGTAACCGATCGTCTCGCCGCCGTCGGTCGTAACACTATGGCCGACCGGATCGACCGACACGACGCGCTTGCCGAGCAGCATCGTCACCTCGCGCTCGTCCCAATATTTGGCAGGGCGGAGCTGGATGCGTTCGAATTCTTTCTCGCCCGCGAAATATTCCTTCGACAAGGGCGGGCGCTCATAGGGAAGCTCGGGCTCGTCGCCGATGATCGCAATGCTGCCTTCGAACTTCTGCGTCCGCAGCATCACCGCTACCTGCGCCCCGCCATGCCCAGCACCAACGATCACAACGTCGAATCGCATCATCCTTGCCCTCTCGCGTCTCTTGCCGATTTGCGAGCGCGTCCCTCGCACGCGCGGCCCCGCGATGGCAAGGGACCTTGGCCCGGGATTTTCCACCAGGCCGTAACGGCGATCGGCCGGGCTGATACGCGCATCGCCGGTTATGAGAAGTCGAAACCGGTCTGAGCATCGTCCTGACCGCGCGGCGACTTTTTCGCGGGTGCCGGCGGCGCGACCGTCACCCCTTCAAGTTCGAGCATCCGTGCTTTCGACAGCGATCCGCCGGGCGCGGAAAAGCCGCCGATCTTGCCGCCGGCGCCGGTCACGCGGTGGCAGGGAACGATCAGCGGAATCGGGTTGCTCGCCATCGCCTGTCCGACGTCGCGCGCAAATTCGGGCCCGGCGCCCAGCGCCTTTGCGATGGCGCCATAGGTGGTCGTCTCACCCCACCCGAGATCGCGGACACGGGCGTAAACCTGCCGGAAAAAGGGCTCCTGCTCGCCCATATCGACCGGCACGGCAGCGAAGTCGACCTTCTCTCCGGCGAAATAGCGTCGCACCGCGTCGACGATGGCTTGGACCGGCGGCGGCGGCGCGGACCGCAACGCGCCGGGCAGGCGGCGGAGCAGCGCCCGCTCTGCCTCGCCCGCTCTGGCGGCGGGCAGGCGAAGCGCCGAAATCCCCTTATCGTTCCAGCCGAGCGCGACGAACCCCGCCGCGGTTTCGAACAGGTGATAGAAGTTCTGCGTTGTCATTCGGCCTATATTTTATCGCCGCCGGCCGAATGCAACACCCGCTCTGACCGGCCGCGCGGTGCCGCTTGTCAGCCGACCGCCGGCAGCACCACCGCGCGGCAACTGCCGAAACCGATCGGGGCATAGCCGTCCTTGCGCGCGCGCGCCGACAGCAATATCTCGTCGCCGTCTTCGACAAAGCGCCGCGTTTCGCCGTTCGGGAGCGCGACCGGATCGCTGCCGCCGCGCGTGATCTCGAGCAGGCTGCCGAACCCGTCCCTGTCGGGGGCCGAGATCGTCCCGGTGCCGAGCAGGTCGCCGGGGTTGAGGTTGCAGCCGCCCGAAGCATGATGCGCGACCATCTGCGCGACCGTCCAGTACATGTTCGACGCCGGCCCGCAGCTCAGCCGGTGCGGCGCCAGACCAGCGGCGCGCATCGCCCCGGTCAGCAACGAGACTTCGAGTTCGAGGTCGAGCGCCCCGCCCGCCTGATCGGCCTCGTCCCACAGATAGGGCAGCGGCCGCGGATCGCCCGCGCGGCGCGCGGGCTGCGCGCAGCGGAACGGCGCCAGCGCCTCCGCCGTCACCACCCACGGCGAGATCGTGGTCTGGAAATTCTTGGCGAGGAAGGGGCCGAGCGGCTGATATTCCCAAGCCTGGAAATCGCGCGCCGACCAGTCGTTGAGCAGACAGAAGCCCGCGATATGCTCGGCCGCCGAAGCGATCGGGATCGTCGTGCCGAGCGCATTGCTTGCGCCGATCCACACCCCCAGCTCGAGTTCGTAGTCGAGCCGCTGCGACGGTCCGAAAGCGGGTTCCGCCGCATCGGGCGCCTTGTGCTGGCCGACCGGCCGCACCACCGGCACGCCAGAAGGCCGGACCGACGAGGCGCGACCGTGGTAGCCGATCGGCACATGCTTGTAATTGGGCAGCAGCGGATTGTCGGGACGGAACAGGGTGCCGACATTGGTCGCATGATGGATGCCGACATAGAAATCGGTGTAGTCGCCGATCGTCGCAGGCAGGTGCAGTTCGCAGTCGTCCGCCGGATGCAGCGCCGGTTCAACGGCGGCACGATATTGCTCGTCGGACAGCAGTTCCGACAGCCGCTGGCGAAGCGTCACCCGCATCGCGCGCGGCAGCGCGAACAGAGCGTTCAGCCTATTCCCGCCGCACGCCGGGACGACATCGGGGGGCAGCATCGCCGCGACTGCCGCGAGATCGAGAATCTGATCGCCGATCGCCACCCCCGCGCGCGCAACGCCGCCCTGTGGCGAGAAAATGCCGTAAGGCAGGTTCTGGACCGGGAAGTCCGGGTGGCCGTCGGCGCCCGGCACCCAACTCGTCCGCCGGGCGTCATGGGTCTCGTCGATCGCGTGGCGATCGGCTGCATCCGTCATGTCAGTCGCCTATTTAGTTTCAATTGAAACCATATAGGCGGGCCGAGAAACGCGTGTCAACGACCGCGTACCAAGGTTGGCGTGCGGCGGCGTTGCGGCCTATTTGCCCGCTGTCGCCCGCGCCATCAGCATCGCGCCCTCCAGCCCCGCGTCGGCGAGCGCCGCCGGCACCAGATAGGTCGCCGGATCGATGTCGGCGGCGGCGCCATAGGTGCCGAGTTGCGCCTGCAATTCGATGCGGACGGCATCGATAAGGCCGTGGGCGCCAAGCACGCCGCCACCCAGTACGATGCGATCGGGCGACCAGGCGAGCGTCAGCGTCGCGCAAAGCTGGGCGAGATAATCGGCGGTCAGCGCCAGCACGTCGGGCGCATCGGCAAGATCGGCGATATCGCCCAGCCGGCGCCGGATCGCGGGCCCCGCAACCAGCCCTTCGGCGCAATCGGCATGGAAGGGGCAGCCGCTTGCGAAACGATCGCCCGGACGGCGAACCATCCGGATATGCCCGATTTCGGGATGCGGGTTACCCTTGAGCGTTTCGCCTGCAATCGACAGCCCACCCCCGATACCGGTGCCGACCGTCACATAAGCGACAAGCCGCTGGCCACGCCCGGCGCCGACCTGCTGCTCGGCGAGCGCCGCCGCATTGACGTCGCTGTCGACCAGCACGGGCGCGCCAAGTTCGGCGGCGATTGCGCCGCGGAGGTCATAGCCCGACCAGCCGGCCTTGGTGGTGGCGAGCATCCGGCCGTAGCCCGGGCTCGCCGGATCGACGACGATCGGGCCGAAACTCGCCACCCCGACCGCAGCGAGCGCCGCGCCGGGGGACATCGCCTGGCGAACCGCGCCGGCCAGCAGGGCAACCGAGGCGTCGGGCGTCGCGGTATCGAACCGCCCTTCCCCGATCACCGCGCCTTCGGCGTCGGCCAGCCGATAGAGCAGCTTGGTGCCGCCGGTCTCGATGGCCGCAATGAGATGCTTGTGGGTCATAGCGAGGCGGGACGCGCGCCCGGATCGCGCGGGAAACCGGGCGAGGCAAAGTTCATATCGGCGTCATCCTGGTCCATGGGCTCCGACATCGCCGCTACGCGATAAAGCGTTTCCCGTCCACGAAACGGCGACGGTGCAACCTTCGAATGCCGATGGGCAAATCAGCCCAGCCGGTCGCGAATGAAGGTGGCGCCGTCGCGGATCGCTTCGCGCGCCACCGCCGCGACCGACATCGCCTCGAGGAAGCTGTGCGTCGCTCCGGCATAGATTTTCGCCATCGCCGCGACGCCCGCCTGCTCGAGCCGCGCTTCCATCGCCAGCGACTGTTCGGTCAGCAGGTCGCATTCGGGGATCACGAGGAACACGGGCGGCAGACCGGCAAGGTCGGCATGGATCGGACAGGCGAAGGGATCGCGCTGGCCCGCGTCCCAGTCGGCGAGGTAATTGACGTAATAGCTCTGCGCCTCGGCGCGATCCATGATCGAACCCGGACCGCCGAAGCGTTCCTCGGCGCGATCGGAGACCTCGGGCGTGAAATAGCCGTAATTGGCGAGGATCGCCCGCACGAGGCCGCCTTCGCCGCGCTCGCGAAGGCGAAGCGTCGCCGCGAAGGAAAGATTGGCGCCCGCGCTGTCGCCGCCCAGCGCGAGCCGCGCCGCATCGACGCCAAGCTCGCCGCCATGTGCCTTGAGCCAGAGGATCAGCGCCTCGATGCGGTCGAGCGCGACGGGATATTTATGTTCGGGCGACAGCGGATAATCGACGCCGATCACCGCGAACTCGCCCGCCGCCGCATATTCGCGCATCAGCCGGTCGTGCGTATCGATCGAAAACAGCGTGAAGCCGCCGCCGTGCAGATAAACGAGCGCCGGGGCGGGCGTCGCGGCGCCTGCGGGGCGATAGACGCGGATACGGAGTTCGCCCGCACCGGGATCGAAAGTCCGTTCGACGGTTTCGGCCATCGCCGGGCCGCCCTCGGTCCAGCGCGCCCGCACCTTTTCGGACACGGCGCGCTGTTCGGGAAAGCCGAGCCCGCCGAAGGGCGGGTGCTCCGCCCAGCGCCGCTTCATTTCATCGAGAAAGGCCTGGATTTCCGGATCGATCATCGCCCTATTTCCCTTCCGCCACCGGCAACCACTGGCTTGGACGCTGCTCGCCCGCGAACCAGCTCGGCGGCGACTTGCGCGCTTCGGGCCACAGTTCGTCGAGCGTATCGGCGTCGAACAATTGCCCGCCGCGCATCACCAGCTTGACCGACCGTGTGTTGCGGATGTCGGCCAGCGGATCGCGTTCGAAGACGACGAGGTCGGCATATTTGCCCGGTTCGAGCGTCCCCATGTCGCCGAGGCGGCCGATCGTCTCCGCCGCGCCCGCGGTCGCGGCATGGAGGACTGCCATCGGCTTCATGCCGCCTAGCGCATGGGCTTCGAGCTCGTAATGATAGCCGATGCCGGGATCGTCGCCGTGCGACCCTATCCCCACCAAGGCGCCGCTTTCGGCGAGCCGCGCCGCGTCCGCCGCCAGCGCCGGCAGGCGCGAGGCATCGAGCGAGCTCCATTCGCGATGCGCCAGCTTGTGCGCGATCGCCGGTGGCGACCAGAAGCGCTTGACCTTGGCATCGAGCGCCGGGTCGTATTTGGCGACAAAATAATGGCGCGCCGACGGCCCGTTGGTGTCGATGAGCAAAGTCGCGACATAGCTCGTCCGCATCAGCCGGTAGAGGGTCAGCACATCCTCCTGGAACGGCGAGATCGGCAGCGCATGCTCGTTGCCGGCGTAACCGTCGATGGCCTGGGTCAGCATCAGCTTGGGATTGAGGCTGCCCTCGGTCGTCGGCAGCAGGCCGAGTTCGCGGGCGGCGATCGCGATCCACTGACGCACCGTCCGGCTCTCCCCGCGATACTGCTTGATGTTGCGCAGCCCCCAGGCGTCGCGATAGCGGCGCAGCACGTCGCGCACCTGATCGAGCGAGGTGAAACGCTCCTTCGAGAAGAGCGCCGGCCCCGTGGAGCGGAGCCGCGGTCCCACGACCAGCCCGGTATCGATCAGATCCTGATAGGCGATCTGGTCGATGCCCAGCGTCGAGGGATCGAAGGAGGTCGTGACGCCGAAGGCCAGCCGCGCCCGCAGCCCCCATTCGTCATAGCCGATGACGTTGCGGCGAACGCCGCCGATATGGTCATGGTCGTCGATGAAGCCGGGGCCCACCGTCTGGCCGCCGAGCTCGCGGGTCGGGGTTCCGGCGGGAACCGCAAAGCTGCCGCGCGGCCCGATCGCCGCGATGCGGTCGCCCTCGATCAGGATATCGGCGTCGTCGATCATCCGGTCGCCGCCCGCCATGGTGAGCGCGCGCGCACCGCGGAGCAGCAAGCGACCCGTGGGCCGCGCCCGCGGCAGTTCGGCGACCAGTTCGATCCGGTCCTTGGGCGCCGCCGTGGCGCCGGGCCCGGGCAAGATCTCGACATAATTGCCGACCGACCAGAGCAGGCTGCCGTCGCGGCGCCAATCGAAGAAGTCGGCGCCCATCGCGGTGACCTTGCGCGCCGGGTTGCCGGGCGCCGTCAAATCGATCGCGCCGCCCTCGGACGGCGGCACGGGCATCACGTAGAGCTGTTCGCTGGTCTGGGCGGCGAGCCACTTGCCGTCGGGGCTGATACGAATGTCATCGGCGGCGGCGAGCTGGTCGGTGAAATAATAGCCCTGTCCTTTCACCGATGCGACGGAACGCCGGGCGCCCGAAGCCAGATCGATGGCGACGAGGCCGGTGTCGCCGAGCAGAAAGGCGGTGCCGTCCTGACCGTCGACGAAATGGGGGCGACCGCCGAGCTGTCCCGATGCCACGACGCGCGCGGTCCCGCCACGCGCCGGAAGGGCGACCAGTTCGGCAGGCCGTATCGTCCCGAACTCGAAACTCGTATGCTGGCGCGCCGCGGCAGGCGAGCGCACTGCGAGAATCGACCCGCCGTCGGGGGTGAAGGCGGGATGCGTATAGAAGGCGGCGATGTCGCTGATCTTTGCGGCTTCCCCCGATCCATCGGCAGCGATCGTCCAGATCGCGCCGCCCGCCGTCTCGCTCCACGTCACATAGGTCAGGCGCTCGCCGTCGGGGCTCCATGCCGGCAGCGACGCCGGATCGCCGCTGATCGGCAGGCGCAACGCCTTGCCGCCATCCAGCGGCTGGACATAGAGGCTGCCAAGCGCGGCAAAGGCGACGCGCGCGCCATCGGGTGACGGCGCGGTTCCCTGCGGCAGTTTCGCGCGGACCGCGCCGGTTTCCTCGCGAAAGGCGATCCGCGTCGTCGGTCCGACTGCCAGTTGGAGCCGCGCGGTGAACGGAATGCGCGATGCGGCCGAGCCGTCGACCGGCCGGCGCTCGATCTTGCCTTCATAGGCGATCAGGATCGCCTTGCTGTCGGGGGTGAAGGCATAGCGCGGGATAAGATCGAGCCACGCCGCGCCGTTCATCAGGTCGAGCGGCGCCGGCCCCAAATCGCGATCGATGCCGGTCGCCAGTTCGCGGACGCGCAGGTTCGTCCGCGCCATTTGCCGCGTCGCATAGGCAAGCAGCTTGCCGTCGGGCGAGATTGCCGGGCGGAAAAAGGTTTCGCCGCCGGCTTCGCGTCCACCCGAGCTCTCGATCACGGTCGTTTCGGCGCCGGTAGCAATCTCGCGACGGACAACCGTCCACGACACGGGTCCGTCGAAGGAAAGATCGCCGGTCTGCCGCGCATAATAGAGATATTTGCCGTCGCGCGACGCCGAGGCGCCGAGCGTGCTTTGCCACGCCGAACGCGGCGCATCCTCGGCGGGCTTCGCAGGCGCGACGATTTCGCCGGGCGATCCGTCGACCGGATGACGCCAGAGTTCGTAACGATCGATGCGGATGCGATAGCGGCTGACATAGACCGACTTGCCGTCGGCGCTCCATTCGGGCGAGGTGCGCACCTCGCCCTCGTCGCCGGTGCTGATCCGCCGCGCGCCGCTGCCGTCGGTTCGCGCGATCCAGACATTGTCGCCGCCCGACCGGTCGCTGACATAGGCGATCCATTTGCCGTCGGGCGAGAAGGTCGGCTGCACTTCGAACGCCATGCCGGTCGCGACCGGCACCGCGCGGCCGCCCTTGATCGGCATCGCATAGATTTCGCCGAGCATATCGAAGAGGATCGTCCTGCCATCGGGCGAGACGGCGAGCGACATGAAGGTCCCGCTCGACACTTCATAGTCGAGCGTGCGGGCGGGCTGCATCGGCAGGCCACCCCCTTCGTCGGCGTGCAACAGCGGAACCGCCAGCGCCAGCGCTGACACCAGTCCGCACAGCCCCCGAACCATCTGCTTCATAACGCCTCCTCTCCCCGCCTCAATTCGGCTGCCACGTTTCCACCCGGAAGCTGTCCGGATGATAGCGCGTCACCTCTTCTTCATCGCCCTTGCCGGGGAAATCGGTCGAATCCGCGTTGACGAGATAGAGCCGCCCGGTGCGGTGATCCATGTCCATCATCCGCGCGCCATAGGCCGTGCGGACGGTCGCGACGAGGCGCAGGCTGTCCGGCCCTTCGCGCTGGATCACGGTCATCGATCCCTCGTAATTGCTGCTGACGATCCGTTCGCGTTCGTCGTCATAGGCGAGCGCGTCGAGCCCCTTGCCGATCGTCACCCGTGACAGGATTTTACCGCTCACTGGATCCATCAGGAAAACGGCGGGCTTGTCGCCGGTGCAGGCGCCGAGCAGCCGATCGGTCGCGGCCAGATATTTCATCTTCGACACGTTGCAGCCGACATCCCAGCGCGCCTGTTCCGCAAGCGTGCGCGAATCGAGCTTGAGCACGATCCCGTCGAGGCGCGCCGGCGCATAGAGGTGCCCTTTGCCATCCGCCGCCGGGTCGTCCATCTTGCGGAACGGGAAACGCGTCGTCGCGAGCAGCTTGCCGGTTGCGGCATCGATGCTGAACCAGGTCGCTTCGCTGGGCCGGGTGCCGGTGATGACGTGCAGGCGGCCCGTCGCGGGGTCGAGCGAGCCACTGTTGAGCCCGCCGTCGCTCGCGAGCTTGGTGCGCGCGATGACCGTCAGCGTCTTGAGGTCGAAGCTCAGCAGCGAACCATCGTCCATCGCGACATAGCCGCGGTTATATTTGGGAAGCAGCACCGGCCCGTTGGCCCCGCGTGAATTTTCCATCGTCTTGATCGGCTGTCCGCGATCGACGTCGTAAACGGTCAGCCCGTCGCCCAGCCGCCCCATGAACAGGCGCGCGCTGCCCGGTTCGAACTTCACATAATCCCAACCGGTGTCGGTGCTGGGCAAGGTAACGCTGCTGGTCATCGCATAGGGAAGCTCCGGCCCGGCCTCCTGCGCAAAGCCCGGTGCGGCGACGAGCAGCGCAGCAGCAAAGACAGAAAGAACCGGTTTCATCGGAAAGTCTCCATTTTCCAGAAATCACCAAAGACAGAGCAGACCGCGCTGGTCGGTCCGGCCATCACCCGGCCGTTTTTCAGCCGGCAAGTTCGCGCGACCGCGCCGCCGCCGCGTCGACGACAGCACGCAGCAGCAGATCGATTGTGCCCTCCGCATCCATCTGCGCCAGTCCCGCCGCGGTCGTGCCGCCGGGGCTCGTCACCTGTTCGCGCAGTGCCGCGAGCGAGGACCCGTCGGCTTCGGCGAGCGCCGCCGCACCGGTAAAAGTGGCGCGCGCAAATTCCATCGCGAGCGGAGCCGGCAAGCCCGCCGCGGCTCCGGCGGCCGCAAGCGCTTCGGTGAACCGGAAGAAATAGGCGGGGCCGCTGCCCGACACGGCGGTCACGGCGTCGATGAGCGCTTCCTCGTCGAGCCAGACGACCGTGCCCGCAGGCGCGAGCAAGCTATCGATCGCCCCCCGATCTTCGACCCGCAAATCGGGTCCCGGTACGGCCGCGCTGATTCCTCTGCCGATCGCGGCCGGCGTGTTCGGCATCGCCCGCACGACGCGGCCGGTGCCGAGCGCCGTTTCCAGTCGCTGAAGTGTGATCCCCGCCATGATCGAGAGAAAAAGCGCGCCGCGCTCGGCGAGCGGCCGTAGCGCGTCGGCAACCGCATCGAACGCCTGCGGCTTGATCGCAAGAACGACCGACAGCGGTCCATCGACCACGATATCGGCGAGCGATGCGACGCGCTCGGCTCCGTCGGGCAGGTCGGCGGCGAGCGGATCGTGGACGAGCACGCGGCGACTGCCGACCCAGCCGCGCGCCATCGCGCCGCCCATGCGTCCGCAACCGATAAGGAGCACCGTCATCAGCGAACCTCCCGATAACGCTCGGCGAGTTGGTCCTGCCGCGACCGGATCGCCGTCTCGCGACCCTCGACGATCACCGAGAGCGCGTTGGTCGAGGGCTCGAGCGGGTCGCCGTCCCAGATCACCAGATCGGCGTCGGCGCCCGGCGTCAGCGTGCCGCCGCCGCGGCCCCAGATGGCGAGCGGGTTGACGGTGACGGCCTTCAAAGCCTCGGCATAGGGCAAGCCGTTGGCGACCGCGATCCCCGCCCCCTCGCGCAGCCCCATGCCGGCATTGTAATTGGTATGAATGACGCCGCCGGCCTGTCCCACCGCGACCATGACGCCCGCCTTGGCGAGCAGCGCCGCATTGTCCTGCCGCGCACCGAGCTGGTCGAAATTGAACGGCAGGTTGACCTGCGGGTCGACGATCACCGCCACCTTGGCGGCAGCGAGCTGGTCGGCGACGCGCCATGCCTCTGCCCCGCCGACGATGATGACGCGGATACCGAAATCCCCGGCGAGCGCCGCCGCCTGACGGATGTCGGATTCGCGATGCGTCTGGATCGCCAGCGGCACCTCGCCGCGCAAGACCGCCGCCAGCAGTTCCTCGCCGCCACGACGTCCGCCGGGTCCGCCGTGCGGCGGCGGCGATGGGCGCTTGCGATCCTTCTTGCCTTCGGCGGCGGAAGGGCCATCGGCACCGCGTTTCGCCTCGGTGAGGGCCTTGCGAAGACTGTCCCACTGCGCGCCGCGCGAACCGATCCGGTCCCATGCGCCGCCACCGATCACCGTATAGACTCCGACGTTGGCGACATCGAGGATATCGACGCCGTCGCGAAGCCGCGCGAAGGCGGGTTCGCCGTTGAACGGCGCGCGCCGCGATGGCGACGGATAGACGAGCGCGCGGGTCAGACCGTCGGCGCGCGCGAGGCTGACCAGCGTCGAATTGCCGTTGAGCGCGCGGCTGACGTCATAACCCGGATTGCGGTCGTCGGCCGAACTCGTGTCGACGGTATCGGATGAGCCCGCGATCTCGACGAGGCCGATCTGGGTCGCGCCGTTGACGAGGCCGGGGGTCACCGGCTTGCCGCGCGCATCGATGACGCGCGCGTCTGCCGGCGCCGCGCCGCCCGCCGCGACCGAGACGATACGGCCGTTCTCGATGACGATCGTCGCGTCCTTCACCGGCGCATCGCCTTCCATCGTCCACGCCTCGGCATGGGTGACGGCGAGCGTCTGCGCCGCGGCGGGCATGGCGAGGGCGAGCGCGATCAGGCTGGCGAGCGTCTTCACGGCCGTACTCCCCCACGCCCGAGTTCGAAGTCCGAAACCGGCCCCGCCGGCGGCTTCGCGCGATCCCAAGCCACCGCGCCGCCGATCAGCACAAGGTCGGCGTGGGTGTAGATGCTGAACGGATCGCCCGACCAGACGACCAGATCGGCCTGCAATCCCGGCGCGATGGTGCCGACCTGCTTGTCGAGCCCGAGCAGCTTCGCAGGGTTACCGGTCGTCCATTTGATCATCCGTTCGGGCGGGATGTCGACGCCGATGCGGCGTCCGGCAGCGGCAGCCTTTGCTGCGGCGACGTTGAGCCGCTGGCCGTCGGCGGGCGAGTCCGAATGCATCATCACGCACACCCCCGCCTGTTCGAGCAGCGGCGCCTCGGCGCGGATCGCGTCCTGCGCCTCGACCTTGAACCCCCACCAGTCGGCCCATACCGCCGCGCAGGTGCCCGCTTCGCGCAGCAGGCCGGGAATCTTGTATGCTTCGGTCGCATGGTGGATCGCACCGATGCGGAAACCGAATTCCTTCGCGACACCCAGCGACGCCGCGATATCGCCGGCCCGATAGCAATGGAGATTGACGCGGACGTCGCCCGCAAGGATGCCGGCCAGCGTCTCGAGCTTGAAATCGCGCGGCGGCATCGCCCCGGCCCCGGCGCGCGCCTGCTCGACCGCGCGCTTGTAGCGCTGCGCGTCGGCGAATTGCTGCCGCATATAGGCGATGACACCCTGCCGGCTCGTCGGCCCTTCATTGTCGTCGTCGGCGCCCCAGCTCTTCGGATTCTCGCCGCACGCCATCTTGAAGCCCTGAACGCCGCCGGCCGCCTTCATACCCCATACCGTCGGCGCGCGGACCGGCTTCACGACGACCGAATGGCCCGCGAAGATCGGCGTCGATCCGGGCAGGATCTGGAGCGTTGTCACCCCGCTCGCCAACGCCCGGTCGAACGCCATGTCCTGTGCATTCACCGCCGTCTCGATCCACGTGTCGGCGCTGTTCGGCGTCGCGACTTCGGCGACGTCAGAGGCTTCGCGATCGATTTCGGTCAGTGGCAGAACATAAGTCCCGTCATGGCTGTGCACGTCGATCACGCCGGGCGTGATCCAGCGGCCCGTGGCATCGACCTCGGGCACGCCGGGGTTGACCAATTGCTTGCCGACCGCCGCGACCTTGCCGCCGCGGACAAGGACGTCGCCGCCATCGATGCGCCCCCCGGCGCCATCGAGGATCGTCGCGCCGCGGAGCAGCATGTCATTGGCAGCCGGGGCCTGATAGCGGCTCGGATACGGATCCTCCTGCCAGGGGAGCGGCGCCGATCGCTGTGCGTCTGCCGGCGCTGCGAACAGCAATGCGCCCACCATGACCGAGAGACCGAGCTGTCGCATCCTCATCATTCCCGCCCCTTGTTGAACCGCCGCATCCATGCCGTCGTCGGTGCGTCGGGCAGCATCGCCACGATCGACGCGAATGTTTCCGGCTTTTCGTCCTGCCCCAGCTTGAACTTGCCCGACAGCGAGGTCACCGAGGCCCGAAAGCCGATGATATGGCCCAGCATCGCGCCATATCGCTCGCCCAGCTCGCTGACGTCCCACGGCTCGGTACGCCCCGATTCCATGGCGGCAACGAGCAGTTCGAGCGACCATTCGGTGAGCCCCGCATCGAAGCGGACCTCCGCCCCGATCCTGAGCTGCGCATAATTCCACGTCGGACCCCAATTTTTGAGCCCGGCATGTTCGGGGCTGACATAGGCGTCGGGGCCCTTGAACAGGATCGTCGCGCGCGGGTCGGCCTCAAGCGCCTGCAAAAGCGGATTGGAGCGCATCAGGTGACCGACCAGTTCGACGAGCCGGCCGTCCGCATCGAAGACACCGACCAGCGGCAACAGGCTTGCCTCGACCGCGCCTGCCGGCCCGCCACATACCCAGGCGAGCGGATATTGCTCCACCAGCGCGCGAACGTCGGCATTGTCGAATGTGTCGAAGAGCCCCACCATACCCCCTGAAAAATCATGCGAAACCGAAAATCGTCGCCCGCCTGCGGGCACACCGGTCCCGGCACCGATACGATGATTGTTCCCCAGCCTTGGCACTCCGGCAAGCACCAAAAACGAAAAGTGCGGGGGACCAGTGACGGTTGCGGCCCGGAAAATATCGCGATAGACTTGGCCCCATCGTTCGCGAAAATTTTTCAGTGAGACAGGTCCAATGCTGCGTCCCTTACAAGTGAGCCTGGGCGAACGGATCGATCCGTCGCGCGACGTCCCCATCTATATGCAGATCATCCAGGCGGTCATCCGCGACATCGAGCGCGGCCGGCTGGCGTCGGGCACCTATCTGCCGAGCAGCCGCGAACTGGCGCAGACTTTGGGGGTCAATCGCAAGACGGTGGTGATCGCCTATGAGGATCTGATCGCGCAGGGATGGCTCGATTCGGCGGGCACCCGTGGCACGATGGTTGCCGCCTCGCTTCCCGACCCGGTCATCCGCCACCATGGCGAGGCCGAAGCGACGATGAGCAGCGCCGTCATCGACTATCGCTTTGCCGCGCCGCCCGAGCGGTCGCTCGCGGTGCCGGGCGGGCCGGGGCTCAAGGTCGACGAGGGCGCTCCCGACGGCCGCCTCTTTCCCGTCGAGCTGCTGGCGCGCGCCTACCGGCTGGCGGCGCTCCGCGCGTCGCGCGACAATGGCTTCCAGTATCGCGATCCGCGCGGCTCGCCGGCGCTGCGCGAAGCCATCGCCGCAATGCTGCGGAGCCAGCGCGGCCTGCCGGTCAGCGCCGAAAATATCTGCATCACGCGCGGCAGCCAGAACGGCATATTTCTCGCGGCGCAGGTCCTGCTCGGCCGCGGCGATTCGGTGATTGTCGAGAAACTGACCTACGAACCCGCGGTCGCCGCGTTCCGCGCGCTCGGCGCCAATATCGTGCCGGTGGGACTCGACGAGGACGGCATCGACATCGAGGCGGTCGAGCATGCCTGCCGGCGCAACGCGGTGCGCGCGGTCTTCGTGACCCCGCACCACCAGTTCCCGACCACGGTATCCCTGCGTCCCGAACGCCGTCTGCGTCTCCTCGACCTCGCCCGCCAGTTCGGCTTTGCGATCATCGAGGATGATTATGATCACGAGTTCCACTTCGAATCGCAGCCATTGCTGCCGCTCGCGGCCTATGGTCCCGGCCATGTCCTCTATGTGGGATCGATGTCGAAGCTGCTGCTGCCCGCGCTGCGCATCGGCTATGTCGCCGCGCCGCCCGCCGTCGTCGAGGCCATTGCGCACCGCGTGTCGCTGACCGACGGCATGGGCAATGCGCTGACCGAGGATGCCGCCGCCGAGCTGATCGAAAGCGGCGAACTCCGCCGCCACGGCCGCAAAGTGCTCCAGATCTACGCCAAGAGGCGCGCCAATTTCGCGGCCGAAATCGACCGTACGCTGGGCGACATCGCCGAATATCGCCTGCCCGACGGCGGCCTTGCCTTCTGGCTCAAGGTCAACACCGATCTCGACAAGATGGAGGAGCGCGCCGCGGCGATGGGGCTTCGCTTCGCCTCATCGCGGTCCTTCATGACGACCGACGATGCGCCGCGCGGCCTGCGCATCGGTTTCGCCAGTCTCAACGCGCACGAAGCACGCACCGCCCTGTCGGCGCTTCGCAAGGCGGCGGGATAGTCTTTCCGACTGGCCCCGTCCCTCTCCCGCTTATTGGATGTTTTGCGATCCACCCCGGAAGCGGATCGTATGGCCGGTTCAGGAGGGAGATATCATGAAATACGCATTTGCCTTGACGATCGCCGCAGCGGCCCTGCCGTTCTCCGCCGTCGCGCAACAAACGCCGGCCCCCGCCGCAGCCCCGGCCGCCGCCGACGCGCCCTGGCCCGAAGCGTGGTTCGAAATCTTCAAGCTGGCGCCGGGCAAGCAGGAACAGTTCATCCGCGAACTCGCGCTCGCCGACGAAGTCGCCGCCGCCGGCGGTTTCCCGCCGACGCAGCTTTTCTTTCATGAAAATGGCGCCGACTTCGACGTCATCCTGTTCAAACCGGTGACCGGCATCGAACCGACCCCCGAACAGGCGGCGGCAATGGAAAAGAAGAGCAAGGAACTCGGCCTGCCGAGCGGCCCCGCCTATTTCGTCAACATCCGTGCACTCGTTGCCGAGCACACCGATTCGAAAACCTATGGCCCACTATCGGCCGCCGCCTGGCTCGCAAGGCTCGACACATGGCGCGCCGCGAATCCGCCGCATAAGCCGGCGGGCAAGTGATGCTCGGCCGCCGCACGCTCCTCGCCCTCGCCGGCGGCACCGCTGCGGCGGCCGCTACGCGCGCCTTCGCCCACGCCGAGGGTGACCTCGACGCCGCCTATATCAACGCGACAGTGTGGACGGGGGCCGGCCCCACAGCCCGCACCGATGCGATCGGCATCATCGACGACCGGATCGCCGCGATCGGCGCCGACGCGGTGCGCGCCCGGACCGGCAAGCGCACGCAGATCATCGATCTTGCGGGCGCATTCGTCACGCCGGGCTTCATCGACCCGCACGTCCATTTCGTGACCGCGTCGACGATGCTGTCGCAGCCTTCGCTGCGCGACGCCGCCAATCCGCAGGAATTCGTCGCCCGCATCGCCGCGGCGGCGAAAGCGCTGCCCAAGGGTCAATGGCTGGAGGGTGGCAACTGGGATCAGGACCGCTGGGGCGGCGAGATGCCGCACAGGGACTGGATCGACGCGGTCACCCCCGACACGCCTGTCGCGGTCATCCGCTACGACCTCCACATGCTGCTGCTCAATTCGCTCGCGCTGAAGCTGGCGGGGATCGACCGCAACACCCCCGATGTGCCGGGCGGTGTGATCGAACGCGACGCCAAGGGCGAACCGACCGGCATCGTCAAGGATGCCGCGAAGGATATGGTCGTCCGCGCGATCGGCGCGCCTTCCGAAACGCAGATCGACGCCGCGACGCGCAAGGGTATCGAACTTGCGCTGAGCAAGGGCGTGACGCAGGTCCATCCGACCGAACTCGAAACGATCAGCTTCGATTCCACCCGGCGGCTGCGCGCGCTCGGCGAGACGGGGCTGCGCTTCCGCCATTATCTGCCGCTCAAGGATTGGGAGGCGCAGGTTGCGCTCATCGCGGAACAGGGGCGCGGTGACGACTGGGTGCAATGGGGTGCGTGCAAGGTCGTGTTCGACGGTTCGCTGGGATCGCGAACGGCGCGCTTCTACGAACCCTATAGCGACGATCCGGCGACGCGCGGCATCGTCGTCACCGACCCCGCCGATCTCCGCCGCTGGATCGAAGGCGCCGACAAGGCCGGGCTGCAGGTGACGGCGCACGCGATCGGCGACGAAGCGAACGATATCGTGCTCGACACGATGGCGGCGGTGGCAAAGGCCAGCGGCCCGCGCGACCGTCGTTTTCGGATCGAGCATGTGCAGCATATGAAACCGCATGCGATCGGCCGTTTCAGGGAACAGGGCATCATCGCGTCGGTGCAGCCCTATCATGCGATCGACGACGGCCGCTGGGCGGTGCGACGCATCGGCGAGGAACGGCTGAAAACCAGCTTTGCCTATGGGTCGCTCGTCGGCTCGGGCGCCCATGTCTGCATGGGCTCGGACTGGCCGGTCGCGCCGATCGATCCGCTCACCGGGCTCGACGCCGCGGTCAATCGCGAGACGCTCGACGGGCAGAATCCGCAGGGCTGGCACCCCGAACAGCGGGTCACTCTCGCGCAGGCGATGCACTGTTACACGCAGGAAGGCGCCTTCGCCGGGTTCAACGAAAAGAAGCTCGGCCTGATCGCGGCTGGCTTTCTCGCGGACTTTGTGGTCTGGGATAGCGATCTATTTGCTATCGATTCGCATTTACTTGTAAAGGCCAAGGCATTGAAAACGGTCGTCGGCGGGATTGTCCGGTTCGGATAGTCCCGTCGCAGGCCGAAAACTGGACCCGCCTTGGTCCCCAGTCGCTACGCAAATTGGATGTTTTACGGCCCAACCGGGTCAAACATGTTACGGTTCCGATTATGGGCTTGGCAACCGCCTCGCTCGATCGGACGGGAATTCGGACACCATTTCGGGGGAAATATCATGGTTGCAATTCGGGGCTTCGTGCGGGGGACCAGCCTCCTGACGCTGGGCGCTACGCTGGCGGTTGCCGGGCCGGCTTTTGCGCAGGATGCGGCGGACAGCGAAAGCATCGTCGTCACCGCGCAGCGCAACAACCAGACCAAGGTGACCGGCGGCGGCAATGTCGGTGTCTTTGGGACCAAGGCGGCCGAAGATATCCCCTTCAACATCCGCAGCTACAACGAGGCGCTGATCCTCAACCAGCAGCCCGACACGCTGGGCGAAGTGCTGGAAAACGACCCGACGGTCCGTACCACGCTAGGCTTCGGCATCGCCGGCGAAGTCTTCGTCATCCGCGGTTTCGAACTGGATGCCAGCGATGTCGGCTTCGACGGTCTCTACGGCATCACGCCGCGCCAGCTCGTCGCGCCCGAACTTTTCTCGTCGGTCCAGGTGATCAACGGCGCCAGCGCCTTTCTGAATGGCGCCGCGCCCGGCGGCAGCGGCATCGGCGGCAGCGTCAACCTGATCCCCAAAATGGCCGAGCGCGACATGACCCGCGCAACGCTCGGTTACACGTCCGCCGCGCATTTCTCGGGCGCAGTCGACGTTGCCCGCCGGTTTGGCGCCAATGACGAATGGGGCCTCCGCGTCAACGGATCGGCGCGCCGCGGCGACATCGCGATCAACGACGAATTCCACTCGAGCTATGTCCTCGGCGCCACGCTCGATTATAACAACGGCCCGCTGCGCAGCTCGCTCAATCTCAACTACCAGCGGCTCAACCAGTCCTATTGGCGCGGCCAGGTGGGTATCGGCGCGGTCATCCCGCGCGTGCCCGATGCCGACACCAACTATTCGCAGCCGTGGAGCCAGATCCTGACCAAGGACTTCTTCGGCACCTTCAGCCTCGAATATGACGTGTCCGAAGAAGCGATGGTCTATGCCAAGGTCGGCGCCCGCGACGGGCGCGAGGATCAGACGACCGCCAGCATCACCGTGCTCGATGCGGTGACCGGTGCCGCGTCGGGCGCCGGCTCCTACGTCCCGCGCGAGGATAATAATGAATCGGCCACCGCCGGCATCCGTATCAAGCTGGAAGGCGGCGGCATGAGCCACGAGGTCAACGCCGGCGTCGCGGTGAGCTGGCAGGTCAATCGCAACGCCTATGATTTCGATTTCGTCGGCTACGCGACCAACCTCTACGATCCCGTCGTCGCGCCGCGGCCGGCCCCGAACCAGTTCGTCGGCGGCGACCTCGACAATGTGTTCCCGATTTCGCGGACGCGCGTGTCGAGCGCCTTTTTCTCGGACACGCTCGGGCTGTGGGACGACCGCATCCTGATCACCGGCGGCCTGCGCCTGCAGGAAATCAAGACCACATCCTATTCCTACGCCGACGGTTCGCGCACCGGCGGCTATAAAGAATCGGCGATAACCCCGGTCGTCGGCCTCGTCGTCAAGCCCGTCGAGGGCCTGTCGATCTATGGCAACCGGATCGAGGGTCTGCTGGCGGGCTCTACCGCTCCGACGACGATCGACGACGGCCAGGGCGGCTTTATCCCGGTCGTCAACGGCGGCGCCGTGCTGCCGCCGGTCAAGTCGACGCAATATGAAGTCGGCGGCAAACTGAACTTCGGCCGCTTCAACGCGGGTCTCGCGCTGTTCCGGATCGACAAGCCGAACAGCTTCGTCGACCCGGTCACGCTGATCTATGGCAATTACGGCGTGCAGCGGAACCGCGGCATCGAAATCACGCTCGACGGTGAGCCGGTCGACGGCCTGCGCATCATCACCGGCCTGACCATCAACGACGCCAAGCTGCGCCGGACCGAAGGCGGCATCAATCAGGGCAACGACGCGATCGGCGTGCCCGAAGTGCTCGCCAACGCCAACGTCGAATGGGACCTGCCGTTCCTGCCCGAACTGACGCTGGTCGGCCGCGTGGTCTACACCGGCAAGCAGGCAGCGAATGCGACGAACACGCTCGAACTCGATAGCTGGACCCGCTTCGATCTCGGCGCGCGCTATGTCGCGCTGATCGGCGAAACCCCGCTGACGCTGCGCTTCAACGTCGATAACGTCGCTGACAAGCGCTGCTGGGCCTCGGCCTATAACGTCTTCAGCGCCTTCGGCACCCGGCTGCTGCAGGGCGGCCCGCGCACCTTCAAGGCATCGGCCTCGATCGAATTCTGAGCCGACAGCAAAGACGCCTCAAAGCCCGGCCGGCGACGGCCGGGCTTTTTCTTTGTCCGGCGGCGCCCGTCGGCACGGCGATGCTTGGACCCATCGATACACCGAAAAGTGGATGTTTTTTGGACCGCGCCCGCGCGGCAACAAGCGAGGATGACCGAAACATCCCGCACGACGCGACCGCCGCTTCGCCGGCAGATATTGACGGCACACCGATGGCTCAGCCTGGGCGCCGCCCTGTTCTGGCTGCTCCAGGCGCTCACCGGCATCCTGATCGTCTTTCACTGGGAGATCGGCGACGCGGCGCTGAGCGATATCCACCGCAAGACCGACCTCGCCGCGATCGAGCGCCGCATCGATGCGATCGCGCCTGCCGGCGGCGACAGGACGGTGACGACGATCTGGACAACCGCCGGGTTGCCCGACCGGTACACCATCTATTTCGACGAAGCGGGCGGCGATGGCGGCAAGGTCCGCATCGCCGGCGACGGGACGGTGATCGACGTGCCGAAGCCGGACGAGACGACGCTGATGGATTTCCTCGTCGGGTTCCACCACGACCTGCTCGGCGCATGGGGGAACTGGATCGTGTCGATCAGCGGCCTGCTGCTTTGCTCCAACCTCGTCCTCGGCCTCATCGCCGCATGGCCGCGGCGCGGGACGTGGCGCGCCGCGCTCGTCCCGGCGCGGCGCGGTCCGGCGGCGGCGCGGCTCTATTCCTGGCACCGCGCGGTCGGCCTGTGGGCGGTCGTTCCGGCGCTCGTCATCGCCGCGACCGGCACGATGCTGAAATTCGAGGACGGCGTCGGCACCACGCTGGGCGCCGAAAGCGTCGCGATGGCCGCCAATCCGCAGACCGGCGCCCCGGTCGGCTTCGCGGCGGCGGCCGGCGCGGCGCTCGGGGCGATCCCCGGCAGCAGCCTGTCCCAGGTCGCCTGGCCCGAAGCCGACGACGCCACCTATCGCATCCGCGTTCTCGCGCCCGGCGAAATCCGCCGCGCCTACGGCGGCAGCATCGTCCTCGTCGACGCCAATGATGGCGCCGTCCGGGGGGTATTTCCGATCGCCGAAGCCGAACCCGCCCGCGCTTTCATGAGCGCATTGTTCCCGATCCATACCGGCGAGGCGGGCGGGTTGATCGGACGGCTGCTGTCGATCGCGATCGGCCTGTGGCTGGTGACGATGATCGTCGCCGGCCTGCTGCTTTGGTTCAAGCGCCGCAAGCCGGCGACAAGGAAGAATTGATCATGAAAATCCGCGCTCTCCTCCTCGCCGCGACGGCGCTGTCGATCGCGCCTGCGGCCCAGGCGCAGGAAGACCGGCTCGGCGCGCTCGAACGCAAGCTCGCCGAACAGCAACAGCGGATCGAGCAGCTCGAAAGCCTCGTCGCGCGACAATCGCAGTTGCTCGAACAGGTCGGCACCCCCGCCCCTGCCCCCGCCCCTCAGGTCGCGCCGCCGGTAGCGACAGCGCCCATTGCGGCGAGCACACCCGCCGCGGCACCGCAACTCGCGGGCGCCGCACCGGCACCGGGCGGCGAGTTCGGCATCGCGGGGCTCGACGTCAGCGGCGACATGCGGGTGCGGCAGGAATGGAATTACGGCACCGCGCGCGACCGGTCGCGCAGCGCGGTCCGCGCCCGCCTCCGCGCCACCTACAAGATCGACGATCATTTCGCGGTCGGCACCCAAATCGCGACGGGCGATCCCGACGATCCCAATTCGACCGACGTGACGCTGGGCAATTTCGTCGACGACTTCGCGGTCTCGCTCGATCAGGCGTGGGTGCGCTACACCAATGGCGGCCTCACCGCCTATGCCGGGAAATTCCCCCAGATCTTCCAGCGCACCGACACGCTGTGGGACGGCGACGTCTCGCCGCAGGGCGTCGGGGTCAGCTATGGCGCCGGCCTCGGCGGGGCGCGCGTCGACGCCCGCGGCATCTGGTTCGTCATCGACGAAGCGGCGGTCGCACGCGACAGCGACATGCTCGGCGGACAGCTCGCGCTCTCGGCGCCGCTCGGCGCGACGCTGAAGGCCGGGCTGACCGGCAGCTATTATCATTACCGCCTCGGCTCGGTGGCGAGCGCCGATGCCGGGGATTTCCGCGGCAACCTCATTTCGGGAGGCCGCTACCTCTCCGACTTCCACCTGATCGAGGGCATCGGCACGCTCGGCTGGTCGGGCCTGTCCGAACGCTGGCCGCTGGCGTTCACCGCCGATTACGTCAAGAATCTGGGGGCAGCCGTCGCAGGCGATACCGCGTTCAACCTCGAACTGGCGGCGGGGCGCACCGCGAAGCCCGGCGACTGGCGCATCGCCTATAATTATTCGGAAGTTCAGGTGGACTCGGTGCTCGCCGCGTTCAGCCACGACAATATCGACCTGTCGACCAACTACAAGCTGCACGGGGTCGGTATCGGCTATGTCCCGGCGCCGCATCTGCAGCTCGATCTGCTCTGGTATCATTACCGCCCGCTCGACCCGGCCTATGCCGGCGCGTTGCCGCCGCGCGAGTGGCTCGACCGTATCCGCCTCGCCTTCATGGTCAGCTTCTGATGCTGACCCCGGCGCTCGCACTCGCCTTCTCCGGCGCGCCGGCGGGGGACGCCCCTGCCCCGCACGCCGGCGGCCACGCACCGCACGGCCACACCCACGCTGGCGGCGAGATCGTCGAGGATCACGGCCCCATCCTGCTGCAACTGACCTATACCGGCGAGGTGATGGGCAATGTGTCGGGGGGCGTGCGCAAGGGCGCGCGTTATCTCGATAATCTCGACATCGTGTTCGAGGCCGATCTGGACCAGCTCGCCGGCTGGACGGGCGCCCAACTCCATCTCTACGGCCTCTACAATAACGGCCGCTCGATCGGCGCGCTGGCGGGCGACACCCATGGCGTGAGCAATATCGAGACCGGGGTTTCCGCACTGCGGCTCTACGAGGCGTGGATCGACCAGAAGATCGGCGAGCGCGTGTCGGTGAAGGCGGGTCTCTACGACCTCAATTCGGAGTTCGACTCGCTCGACGCCGCGGGGCTGTTCGTCAGCAGCCCGCACGGGATCGGCACCGACTTCGCGCAAAGCGGCCGCAATGGCCCATCGATCTTTCCGAGCACCTCGCTCGCCGCCCGCTTCCAGGTCGAACCGGCCGAAGGCTGGGCGGTGCGCGCGGCGGTGCTCGACGGCGTACCGGGCGACCCCGACCATCCGCGGCGGACCGCGATCAAACTCGGGAACGGCGACGGCGCGTTGCTGGTCGGCGAGGTGCAAGCGCCGCTGAAGGACGGCAAGCTGCTGCTCGGGCACTGGCGATATACCGCGGCGTTCGAGCCGAACGACGGCGGCGCCGCCGCGAAAGGCAATAGCGGCACCTATTTGCGCGGCGAGATGCCGATCGTCGTGCACGGCGACCGCCGCACCGATCTGTTCGCGCGGATCGGCACGGCAAAGGGCCGGTTCAACATGTTCGACGCCTTCGCCAGCGGCGGGGTCAAGTTCGCCGGCTGGATCCCCGGCCGCGAGGAAGATGAATTCGGCCTCGCCGTCGCCGCAGCCTTCACATCGAACAGCTACCGCGCGGCGGCCGGTGCCAGCGCCTCGGAAATCGCGATCGAGGCGACTTATCGCGCGCCGCTGACATCGTGGCTGACGCTCCAGCCGAGCCTCCACTATATCCGGCGTCCGTCGGCCGACCCGACGATCCCCGATGCCTTGGTCCTCGGCCTGCGCGCCGAGACAAGCTTCAGCCCGATCGGCTTCTGATCCCGGTCAGCCGCCAAAGCTGCGCTGGATATTGATCCCCGCATAGCGGCCGCTGCGCAGCGTGCGGACTTCGCGATAGCGAAAGGCGCTGTCGCCGCGAATGCCGGTATAGATGTCGCGCGTCCGTACTGCGGCGCTGTCGGTGAGGTTGCGGCCGAAGAGGCGGATCGTCCAGCGCGCGTCGGGCTTATATTCGACGAACAGATCGAGCCGCCCGCCGAGCCGCTCGGTCTCGATCTCCTCGATCTTGAAGCTGCGCTCCTCTTCGGCGACGACAAAACTGCCGCCCCACCGCAAGTGCCAGGCGGGGAGGTCGTGCGTGAGGCTGATCTTCGCCTCGATCGGGACATCTTTCGAGATGCGCCGCCGTTCGCCGGTCGACGGATCGGTCGCGCGGCTCCGCCGCGCCGTCGCATCGGCGGTGACGAGGACACCCTTCAGCCCCGCCGCGTCGAGCGGCAGCTTGAGCGACGCCTCGATCTCGTCCCGGCGCGCGCTGCCGATATTACCGACCCCGTCATAGATCGCCCCGTCGGCAAAGATCGGCAGCTGGTCGACCAGATCCGATATCCACTCGCGGCGCGCCGTCAGCACGACCGAGCCGGCGCCGAAGCGATGCTCATAGACGGCCTCGGCGCGCCACAGCGTCTCGGGCTCGAGGTCACGGTTGCCGGCGCTGATGGTCCCCGCGTTGAGCGACGCCGCACCGACGAAATCGTCGAAGTCGAGCTGTCCGACTTCGCGTTCGACGAGCAGCCGGATTTCGTCATGCGCGCCCGGCGACCAGTTCAGCCGCGCGCGCGGTTTGACGAACGCCAGCGATTTGGCGAGATCGCTGTCGCCTTTCTGCGTGAGGCGCGAGATTTCGTAGCGGATGCCGGCCTCCGCGGTCAGGTGCGGGCCGAGCGTCCAGCTCGAATTGGCGAAGAATTCGCCGCGATGCTCCTCGACGCGCACCTGCGCATTGGGGAGCGGCACCGCGACGTCATCCTCGAACAGCAGGTTGCGGCTGTCGAGAATATTGATCGCCCCTTCGCCGCCGACCTCAAGCGCCAGCGCGCCGCGATGATGCCGCCACGCCGCACGCAGGATCGATTCGCTGCTCGTCGCGCGCTCGTCCGACAGGTCGCTCGACGCGCCCGAGATTTCGCGATCGATCCCGGTTTCGCGTTCGGCGCGATGGTTGGCGACCAGCTCGATATCGTCGGCCGCGCCGAGCGTGCGTTCGTAACGCAGCCCGGCCTCCCAGGTCCGCGTGTGGTTGCGCTCGCTGCCGGTGATCGTTTCGGGGGCGGGAAAGCGAATGTCATAGCCGATATCGGCGAACATCCGCACATCCTTGAACAGGCCGTTGAGGCGCAGCGTGCCGCCGAACAGCGGCGTGCGATAGCCGGCGCTCGTTTCGACCACCGTCTCGCCTTCGGGCTGTGCATAGCCGGCCAGCCGCAGCGGCGTGCCATCCGCCGCAAAGCGGTCGCGGGTGCCGAAGCCATGCTCGTCGTCGATCGTGCGATAGACGGCACCGAAGAGATTGAGGACATGGCCGCCACGGTCGAGATCGACCTGCACCGACCCGCGCGGCGCGCTATACCCGTGGCGGAACAGGGCATTCTCGGCCTCAATCCGGCCCGCAAGGCGGCTGTCCGAGCGCAGCACGACATTCGCGAGCAGCGCAAAGCCCTGCATGTCCATCCCCGGCGTCCCGGCGCGGACGAGTTCGATGCGCGCGACGCGCGCCGCCGGAATGCGCTTCAGCATGTCTTCGAGCGTTTCCGCCTTTCCCGCCGGACGCTGGCCGTCGATCAGGATATTGCCCGCCGCGCCCGAATAGCCGCGAACGTCGGTATTGCCCTCGACGAGCCGGAAACCCGGCAAAATCGCCAGCATGTCGAACGCCGTCGTCGGCTGCACCCGCGCGAAATATTCGGGCGTATAGGCCGTCCGGCCTTCGCTCGCCGCATCCTGCGCGGCCGCAGGACAGGCCGCGATCACCACCGTTAAGAAGAGCCCCGCAGCAAAGGAGACATGATGAAGGCGCACCGGCGGTTCCCCGTTCGTCGGGAGGACCGTCCTCCGCTCGCCGCCCTATGGAGGAGCGTCGCTGACGGGAGGCCCGCGCACAGTGTCAGGCTGGTGTCAGTTTCGTTGCAATTCAGCGCCGTCGCAGCGCGTTAGTGCAAACGGACCTTCGCGGTTACTGACAGTCCGGGACGGAGGCGCTGTAGCGCCGCTTGCCCCGGATCGAGGCGGATGCGCACGCCGACGCGCTGGACGATCTTGGTGAAATTGCCCGATCCGGGCTCGAACGGCAGCAAGGTGAATTCGCTACCCGATCCCGGCGCGAGGCTTTCGACCGTCCCGGCCAGCGTCTGCCCCAGCGCGTCGACATAGATATCGGCCTGCTGCCCCGGCCGCATCTCGCGCGTCTGCGTTTCCTTGAAATTGGCGACGACATAGATCGAACGCAGCGGCACGACCGACAGCAACCGCGAGCCCGGCTGGACATAGTCGCCGACCTGGATGCGCCGGTTGCCGACGACGCCGTCGATCGGCGCCGCGACCAGCGTATGGCCGCGGTCGAGCTTTGCCAGCGCGAGCGCGGCGCGCGCCTTCGCCGCCTCTGCTTCCGCTGCCTTGACCTGTGCCGCGAGGATCGGGCCCTTGGCGCGCGTCACCGCCGCAGCCTCGACGCTGGCGCCGAGATCGGCGCGCGAACGGCGGGCGGCCGACGCTGCACCGACCGCAGTCGCCGCGACCTGTTCGGCATCGCGCTTCGTCACGAAACCATCGCCGAGCAGCGCATCGTAGCGCCGCCGGTCCTCGGCCGCGCGCGCATATTCGGCATCGGCGGCGGCGATCTGCGTGTTCACCGAACGGATCTGCGCCGCCGCAAGCTTCTGCTCGGCGCCGAGCGAGGCAAAGGTCGCGCGCGCGGTCGCGACCTGCGCATCGGCGTCGGCGACCGCCGCCTCGGCGGCGAGGACGCGCGTGTCGTAATCGCGGATATCGATGCGCACCAGCGGATCGCCCGCCTTCACCGCCTGGTTGTCGCGCACCAGCACCGCGGTGACCAGCCCGCCGACGCGCGGCGCGACCTCGCTTGCGTCGGCTTGCAGATAGGCGTTGTCGGTCGATTCCGCCGTGCGCGGCGCGGTCAGCCACCAGATGCCGAGCGCCGCAGCGATCAGCGCTAACAGGCCGACCTTCCATGCCTTTTTCGGCAAAGCGATTCGGCGGCGGACCGCCGTATCGACCTCGATGGCGACCGGCGCGTTCATGTGTTGATGACCAGCAGCGTCGAGGTAGCGGTGGCGAGCAGCCGCCCCGCTTCGTCGGTCAGGCTCGCCTCGGTATAGGCGACGCGGCGCCCGATCGAGATCACCCGCCCCTCGGCACGCACCTTTCCAGTCGTACCCGTCATCGCCTTGAGGTACGAGGTCTTGAGTTCGAGCGTCGTCATCGCCTGATCGTCGGCGAGCTTGGTTACGACCGCGATGCCGCAGGCGGAATCGAGCAGCGTCGCCGCATAGCCGCCGTGGACGGTGCCCATCGGATTATAATGTTCGGGACCCGGAACGCCCTCGAACGCCGCCCAGCCGTCGCCGGCATCGACAAGCCGGAAACCCAGCGTCTCGCCGATCGGTGGGGTGCCGCCCGACGCGATCAGCCCCTGCACCTTCGCGAGCGTCATTGCGCGGCCTCCAGACCGTAGCGGGCGACGATGCTGGCGTGGGTGTCGGCGAGCAACATGTCGGACAGCGCCGGATCGCCCACCGCGCGCGCCAGCGCCACCCCACCGACGAGCTGCGCCAGCAGCGCACGCGCCTCGCTCGCGGGATAGCCGAGCTGCGCCAGCGGCGCGGCAAGGCGGCCTGCAATCCCTTCGACCCCCGCGCCGAAACGCTCCCGCGTTGCGGGCTGCGCGCGCGCGAAATCGCCCGACAGCGTCGGCAGCGGGCAGCCCCGGTCACGGCTGTCGCGGTGCGCGGGCGACAGGTAGAAATCGACATAGGCGCGCAGGACGCCGCGCGGGTCGCCCTTCGCGTCGATCTCTTCGGTCCGCGCCCGCGCGTCGGCGAACATCGCCCCGATCGCTTCCTTCACCAGCGCGTCTTTCGATGCGAAATGAGCGTAGAAGCCGCCATGGGTCAGCCCGGCGCGCGCCATGATGCCCGCCACCGCGACATTGTCGGGGCCCTTCGCCCGGATTTCCTTCGCGGCCTCCTTGATTACCCGCTGCCGCGTCTCGGCCTTGTGCTCGGTTGAATAGCGCACTTGCGTCTCCTTTTATATGACGCATATAATATAAAGACGACAGGACACAAGACCCATGGCCTCCATCCCGCTTTCCCCCGCCGCTGCCGCCAAGGACGATGACGCGCCGTTCAACCCCGCCGCGATGCCCGACGCGCGCAAATATCTGATCTTCGCGGTGATGGCGTTCGGCCAGTTCATGGCGCTGATCGACATCCAGATCGTCGCGGCGTCGCTCAATGAAGTGCAGGCGGGCTTAAGCGCCGGGCCCGACGAGATCAGCTGGGTACAGACCGCCTATCTGATGGCCGAACTCGTCATGATCCCCTTCTCCGCGTTTCTGGCCCAAGCGCTTTCGACGCGCTGGTTGTTCGCGGCGTCGGCAGGGCTGTTCACGATCGCGAGCATCCTCTGCGGGCTCGCGTGGAGCATCGAATCGATGATCCTGTTCCGCGCCGTGCAAGGTTTCGTCGGCGGCGCGATGATCCCGACGGTGTTCGCGACCGGCTATATGCTGTTCGAGGGCAAGCAGCGCGCGATGATCCCGGCGATCCTCGGCATGGTATCGGTGCTCGCGCCCACCTTGGGCCCAACGGTCGGCGGCTGGATCACCGACGCGATGGGCTGGCGCTGGGTCTTTTTTATCAACGTCCTGCCCGGAGCGATGGTGACGCTCGCGATCCTCGCGCTGGTACGGATCGACAAGCCGAACCTGCCGATGCTCCGCCGCATCGACTGGGTCCACCTCGCCTCGATGGCGGTGTTCCTCGCCGGGCTCGAGTTCGTCCTCGAGGAAGGTCCGAAGCACGACTGGTTCAGCGAGCCCGAGATCGCGATCGGTGCGTGGCTGTCGTTCGTCGCCTTCGGCCTCTTCCTCGAACGCTCCTTCCGCTCCGACGGGCCGATCGTGAAGCTCACGCCGTTCCGCAAGCCGACCTTCGTCTTCGCCTGCGTCTTCAACCTCGTGATCGGCTTCGGCCTCTACGCGAGCACCTATCTGGTGCCGATCTTCCTCGGCCGGGTGCAGGGCTATAATGCCGCGGAGATCGGCACGACGGTCTTCGTTTCCGGCCTCGCGCAATTGCTCGGCGTGCCGATCGCCGCCGCGCTGTCGCAGAAGGTCGACCAGCGCATAGTCATCACCTTCGGCCTCACCCTCTTCGCGATCGGGCTCTGGATGTTCAGCTTCATGACCCCCGAATGGGGCTTCGCCGCGCTGTTCTGGCCGCAGGTCGTGCGCAGCTTCGCGATCATGCTGTGCATCGTGCCGTCGGTCGGGCTCGCGCTCGGCAATTTCGAGGGGCCCGAACTGCGCTACGCCTCGGGGCTGTTCAACCTGATGCGAAACCTCGGTGGCGCGATCGGCATCGCGCTCGTCAACACCTGGCTCGGCGACAATATGCGGCTGCACATGCTGCGCCTGTCCGAAGCGCTCGGCCGCTCTGCCGACGCCGCGAACGAAGCGGCGGCGGGGCTGGCCCGGCATATCGGGCGCACCGTGTCCGACCCTGCCCTCGCGCAGCAGATGGCCGAGGGCGTGCTCGGCCGCATCGTCGGCCGCGAAGCGCTGACCCTCGCCTTCGACGACGTCTTCCGCCTGATGGCCTATCTCTTTCTAGCCGCGCTGGTGATGGTGCCCTTCTGCAAACCCCCGCCGATCGGTGGCCCGGCACCGCCGGACGCGCACTAGCGGCCTGCCACGTCCCCGCGGGATCGGAGTTGGGAAACGCACGGTTCCGTGGTAGTCTCGCGCGGTTGTTTCTGGTTCGCCTTGGGGAGGGCAGGATTATGATACATCGACCCGGCCGGATCGCCGTCCTTGTCGGCATCGGCTTTTTCGCCGCCGGCGACAGCGCCTTGCCCGTCTTTCCGGTTGCAACCCTCGAAGCGCTCGACCCGAGCCGCCTCGCCGGTTTCGTCTGCGGCGCGCGGCGTGCCGGCTCGTCGCTCGCGCAAAATCTGCTCGTCGCCGCGGCGTTCGCTGCGCCCGCCAGCGAAGGCCGGCCCATCCCACTCTTTGCCGATCTTGCGAAGTCCCCCTTCCCCGTTTCGACCGCGAACGGACAGGCGCGCAGCTATTTCAGCCAGGGCCTGTTGATGACCTATGGCTTCAATCATGCCGGCGCGGTGCGCTCCTTCCGCACCGCGCAGCGTCTCGATCCGGGCTGCGCGATGTGCTGGTGGGGCGAAGCGGTGGCGCTCGGCCCCAACATCAACGCGCCGATGGACGAGCGCGACCGCGACGCGGCGCTGGCGGCGATGGACCGCGCGATGGCGCTCCGCGACACGGCGACGCCGCTGGAGCGGGCGCTGATCGAAGCCGTCGCCCACCGCTATTCGCGCGATCCGGCGAGCGATCGCGCCGCGCTCGACGCCGCCTATGCCGATGCGATGCTCGACGTCGCGCGCCGGTTTCCTGCCGATGACGACGTCGCCGTGCTGGCGGCGGAGGCCGTAATGGATACCAGTCCCTGGAATTACTGGATGACCGACAAGCTGACGCCGGTGGGCCGCAGCGGCGAGGCGGTGCGGCTGATCGAAACCGTCCTCGGCCGCAATCCAGCCCATGTCCAGGCGAACCATCTCTATATTCACCTGATGGAATCGCGCGATCCCGCGCGGGCCGAGGCGGCCGCCGACCGGCTCGCGCGCCCCGACGCGCCCAGCGCCGCGCATCTGGTGCATATGCCCGGTCATATCTACCAGCTGCGCGGCCGCCATGCGGATTCGATCCGCGTCAATGTCGCCGCCGCGCGCGCCGACGAGGCCTATATCCGCCGCGCCGGCGATCAGGGCCTCGTGCGCTACGGCTATTATCCGCACAATGTCCATTTCATCGTGACCTCGGCGCAGATGGCGGGCGACATGGACACCGCGATCCGCGAGGCGAAGCGGCTGCGGACCCTGCTCGATCCCGAGACCTCGGCGCAGATCGGCTGGATTCAGGCGATCGACGCCGCGCCCTATTTCGCCATGGCCCAATTCGCCACGCCGAAAGCGATATTGGCGATGCCGGCACCCGATGCCCGCCTCGGCTATCCGACGGCGATGCGGCATTATGCCCGCGCCATTGCCTATGCGGGGCTTCGCGACCGCAACGGTTTCGATCGCGAGATCGCCGCGATGGCGGGCCTCAGAACGTCGGGCGCACTGCAAAGCCTGGTCGATCAGGGCATGCCGGCCGCCGACCTCGTCATGCTGGCCGAAGCCGCAGCGCAAGGCCGCTTCGCATCGGCGCTCGGCCGCCACGACGACGCGATCGGCTTCTACCGGCAGGCGGTCGAGATCGAGACACGCCTTCCCTATCAGGAACCGACCTACTGGTATTATCCCGTACAGCAATCGCTCGGCGCGGCGTTGTTCAGGGCAAAGCGCTATTCCGAAGCGAGCAACGCCTTCCGCGCCGCGCTGACGCAGGCGCCTAACAATGGCTGGGCGCTCTACGGGCTGGGGCAGAGCGAAGCGGCGCAGGGCAAGAAGCTGGAAGCAGCCGCCGCGAACCGGGCCCTGTCGAAGGTCTGGCTGGGCAACACCCGCTGGCTGCGGATGGACCGGCTGTAGCGTTGGGGCCGTCGGCTTTGGGGTGGGGAGCTGTCGTTGATTATCTCACCTTCGTCATCCCGGACTTGATCCGGGATCCACTGCGGCTTCGAAGTCATGGACCCCGGATCAAGTCCGGGGTGACGAAGAGGGAAATCTCCGCTTCCGGCCGGTAGCCACCCTCCCTCCTTCCCCGATAGCGCCGAGCGCTTCGCTAACGCGACAAAGGAGACATTCTGAAGGCGCGCATGCGAATCTTTTGTCGCTTGAAGCCGAATTTCCCGTGTCCCCGCGAGGGCGGGGGCCCAGAGCGAAAATATGCAACCGCTGGTTCGTATCGCTCTCGGTTCCCGCCTTCGCGGGAGCACCAGAATGCCCCAAAAAAGAAACCCGCCCCCGGGCCCATGTCCCCGGGGGCGGGTCCTTGCGGCCCGTCGGCGCCGGCCGATCAGGCGAGGTCGAAACGGTCGGCGTTCATCACCTTGGTCCACGCCTTGACGAAGTCCTTGACGAATTTTTCGCCGCTGTCGGACTGCGCATAGACCTCGCCGACCGCACGGAGTTCGGCGTTGGAGCCGAAGATCAGGTCGGCCCGCGTCGCACGCCACTTCTCGCCGCCATCCTTGCGGTCGGTGGCGACATATTCGTCCTCGCCCGCGGCCTTCCACACGTTGGTCATGTCATAAAGATTGACGAAATAGTCGTTAGTCAACTGCCCCGACCGGTTGGTGAAATGGCCATGGCCGCGCTCGCCATGATTGGCACCGAGCACACGCAGCCCCCCGACCAGCACGGTCATTTCGGGCACCGACAGGCCGAGCAGCGAGGCGCGGTCGAGCATCATTTCCTCGACCTTTACCGCCAGCTTCTTCTTGCCGACATAGTTGCGGAAGGCGTCGGCCTCGGGCTCCATCACCGCGAAGCTGTCGGCGTCGGTCTGCTCGGCCGTCGCGTCGCCGCGGCCGCCGGTGAACGGCACATTGGTGGCGCCCGCCTTCTCCAGCCCGACCACGCCGCCGAGCACGATGGCGTCGGCGAGCGACATCGAACCGCGCAGGCCGTTCAGCGTATCGATCACCTTGGCGAGCGCGGCCGGTTCGTTGACCTCCCAGTCCTTTTGCGGCGCGAGTGCGACGCGTGCGCCATTGGCACCGCCACGGAAATCCGACTTGCGATAGGTGCTCGCCGAGGCCCAGGCGGTCTTGACGAGCTGGCTGACGGTCAGGCCGCTGTCGGCGATCTTCGCCTTCACGGCCGCAACATCGGCATCCGAGGGCTTGGAACCCGCAGGGATGGGGTCCTGCCAGATCAGGTCTTCGGCGGGAACTTCGGGGCCGAGGTAACGGACCTTCGGACCCATGTCGCGGTGGGTCAGTTTGAACCACGCCCGCGCGAAGGCATCCTTGAATGCTTCATGGTCGTCGCGGAACTTCTCGCTGATCGCGCGGAATTCGGGGTCGCGCTTCAGCGCCATGTCGGCGGTGGTCATCATGGTCGGCACTTTCTTGCCGGGGACATGCGCGTCGGGCGCCATATCCTCTTCCTTCTGGCCGATCGGTTGCCACTGGTTCGCGCCTGCGGGCGATTTCACCAGCTCGTAATCATAGTCGAACAGCAGCCGGAAATAATTCTCGGTCCATTCGCGCGGCGTGTTCGTCCACGCGCCCTCGATGCCGCTGGTCACCGTATGCTCGCCGATGCCGCCATGGTCCTCGCCGCTGACCCAGCCGAAGCCTTGCGCGACGAGATCGCCGCCCGACGGCGCATTGCCGAGCGTCGAGGCGTCGCCATTGCCGTGCGCCTTGCCGAAGGTGTGGCCGCCGGCGGTCAGCGCAACGGTTTCCTCGGAGTTCATCGCCATGCGATCGAAGGTTTCCTTCATATCGCGCGCCATGCCCTCGTCGTTATGCGGATTGCCCTGCGGCCCCTCCGGATTGACGTAGATCAGGCCCATCTGGATCGCGGCCAGCGGGCCCTCGATGACCATGTCCTTGTCGGGGTCGATGCGGGTCTGAACGCCTTCGTTCACCCACTTGTCTTCCGAACCCCAATAGATGTCGCGTTCGGGTTCGAACACATCGACGCGGCCGCCGCCGAAGCCGAACACCGGCCCGCCCATGCTCTCGATCGCGACATTGCCGGTCAGGATGAACAGGTCGGCCCAGCTAATCTTGTTGCCATATTTCTGCTTGATCGGCCAAAGCAGGCGGCGCGCCTTGTCGAGGTTGCCGTTGTCGGGCCAGCTATCGAGCGGCGCGAAGCGCTGTTGCCCGCTGTTGGCGCCGCCGCGGCCGTCGGCGGTGCGATAGGTGCCCGCCGCGTGCCACGCCATGCGGATGAAGAAAGGCCCGTAATGGCCATAGTCGGCCGGCCACCACGGCTGGCTGTCGGTCATCAGCGCAGTCAGGTCATCCTTCAGCGCCTGATAGTCGAGCGACTTGAACGCGGCCGCATAATCGAAGTCGTCGCCGAGCGGGTTCGACGAACCATTGGGGTTGAGGATCTCGGTCGCCAGCATCTCGGGCCACCAGTCCTTGTTGGTGCGGCCAAGCAGGGCGCGGACGCCGCCGGGTTGATGGACCGGGCAACCGCTGCCGATGGGGGTCTGGTCGTTCATGCAGTCTCTCCTCTTTGTTATGGTTGGATGCTGGCGTGTCAGGATGACGGGCGCGTGACGCAGGCGCGGCCGCAAGGTCGCGGTGGACGGTCGGCGCGGGCAGGCGTCGAGTCGATGGCGTCATCCTTTCGTTCTGACCGGTCGAGGATAGGCCGCGCCCTCCAATCGACCTAAACGAATAAGCCGGATATAGTCATCGAACGAACCGATCATTGGCAGGTTCCGTTGCGGTCTATTGGGGGACCCATCCCGTGTCCGCCACGCCTCGGCGAACATCGGCAACATGTTGATCCGTAGGGGGTTGCTTCATTGTCGCGGCATGATGGCATGACGCGGCAAAAGGAGATGGAAAGTGGCTAACACCCCCAACCAGCAGAACCAGAAAAAGCCGCAGGCGGACCGCGACGAAGAGCAGCGCCGCCAGCAGCAGCAGCAGGGCGGCCAGCAGCGCCAGCCCGGCAGCGATCAGCGCCCCGGACAGGGCCGCGAGAACCCGCAGCAGCGCTGACCCACGTCAACCTGCATGAGAAAGGGCCGCCCCCACGGGGCGGCCCTTTTCTTTATACCGGCGGCGGAGGATCAGAAGTTGAACTTCACCGTGCCGCCCCAGGTCCGCGGGTCGCCGACGGTACCGGCGATCAGGCCGGTGTTGCCGGGGGCGACCTGCAACAATTCGATATAGTTGACGTCGAAAGCGTTGCGCACCCAGCCGAAAACGTCGAAGCCCTCGGCCCGGAAGCCGACCCGGAAGTTGGTCAGCGCATAGCCCTTGACGTTGGTGTAGATCGACGGCGACGCGTTCGAATTCCAGTGCGAGCGATAATTGCCGTCGATGCCCAGATAGACCTGCCCTTCCTTCGCCAGCAACGTCACCGGAACATTGGTCTCCGCACCATAGGAAAAGGCCCATTTCGACACGCCCGGCAGACGCTGGCCCGAAATGTCGCACTGCCGCGGACTGAGCGCGCCGGGAACGCCGGGCTGCGAATAATCGGGTTCGGCGCCGTCCGGCTGGAGCGTGCCGCCCGACAGTTCGGGCGGACACGGCGCGTTGGTGAACTTCTTGTACTTCGCGTCGGTGTAGGCGCCGTTGGCATAAGCGGTGAAGCGATCGCTCGCGACGATCTTGAGGTCGGCTTCGATACCCTGCGTCCGGACCTTGTCGGCGTTGGCGAGATAGCCGCGCACCGTGCCGAACTGGCCGCCGTTCACCGTCGCCTGGAAATTCTTGATGTCGGTGCGGAACGCCGACAGGTTGAAGGTCGCCCGGCGATCGAGGAACTGCGTCTTGAGCCCCACCTCGAAGTGGTTGATCGATTCGGGCTTCACCGTGCTGGCATCGTAGTTGACGCTATTGTCGGCGTTGAGCGGCAAGCCGTTCTGGTTGATGCCCAGCGTCTTGAAGCTCTTGGCATAGGTCGCATAGGCGAGGATGTCCGGCGCAACCTTGTAGTTCACGTTGAAATCGTAAGTGAAGTTCCAGGCACTGTCCGACGGCGTGCTGAGTTGCGGCTGATAGACGCCGCACTGCGCCGAAAGTCCTGCCACCGTGCCGGGCGCCGGAATGGGCGTGCAGCTGATGATCTGGCCCTGACCGTTGGTCACGACGCGCTCGTAAAAGCCCGACTTCTTGTCATAGTTGACGCGCACGCCCGGCTGGATGGTCAGGGCGTCGGTCACCTTCCAGCTAAGCTGGCCGAACAACGCGGCGCTGGTGCTCTTGAGATATTGCGTGTTGGTGGCGGTCAGCCCTTCGAGGATGGCCGGATTGTCGGCATTGGCGCCGGTCAGGCTCCACTTGCCGGCGTCCGCACCCTGCTGCTCGGTACCCTGCGTATCGATGCGCTGCTTGAAGCCGAACAGGCCGACGACGAAATCGAGCTTGTCGCTTTCATAATTGTAGCGGAACTCCTGGCTGTACTGGTCCTGCTGCGACGGATTCTGCGATTTCGAGACGATCGACAGCCCCGTGAAGTCGCGATCATTCTCGGGCTGCCAGTCCCAGAAACGCCATGCGGTGATCGAGGTGAATGTGCCCGGGCCGACGTCCCACTTCACTCGCGCCGAAACGCCGCCGATCTTGTTCCCGGCGCTGAGGCTGGCGTCGAGATCGGTCAGGCGGTCGTAGGGATTGGTGCTGGGCACCGCATAGTTGCGACCGGGATTGGCGGCGTTGATCGCGGCGACCAGCGCGTCATATTGGCGGCCGGGGGCGCGCTGGGTCGTACCGACGCGGACATAGGTCGTGCCGCAGCATTCGGGATCCTGCCGGCTGTAGTCGCCCGCAAGGGTGATGCTGAGATCTTCGTTGGGCTGGAACAGGAGCTGACCGCGCAGGCCCAGATTATCCTGTTCGTTGATCCAGCGGTCGCTGGTGACGTTGTAGAGGGTACCGCGCCGGCTGGTCGCGGCGATGGCGATGCGCGCGGCGATCTTGTCGGTCAGCGGGCCCGAGATGGCGGCCTTCGCCTGCCGGTAGTTGAGGTTGCCGACACTGAGCTCGGCCCTGCCCTCGAAATCGAAGGTCGGCTGATTGGTCGTGATGTTGATGGCGCCGGCCGTGGTATTCTTGCCGTACAGCGTACCCTGCGGGCCGCGCAGCACCTCGACCTGCTCGACATCCAGAAAGTCGAAGGTCGCGGCGGCAACACGCGAATTATAGACGTCGTCGACATAGATGCCGACGCCCTGCTCGAAGCCATCGCTGGTCAGGCCGAACGGCACGCCCATGCCGCGAATGTTGACCGACGTGTTGCGCGGGTTCGAGGTATAGACCTGCAACGTCGGCGCGAGTTGCTGAAGCTTCACGACGTTGAAATTGCCCGTCGCCTCGATCGAATCGCCCCGAATGACCGAGATTGCGACCGGCACTTCCTGCGCGGTTTCCTGACGGCGGCGGGCGGTGACGATGATCACGTCGCCGCGGCTGGCATCGTCGTCGGCCGCTGCAGAGGCATTAGCGGTAGCGGCGGTGGTCGTGGCAAGGGCCACACCGTTCGCAGCACTGTCGGCGGACGCTTCTTCGGCCGCGGCCGGGGTCGCGCCGAGCGCGAGGAGAAGCGAAAGCGTGACGGAAGACGCCTGCACACGGCGGCGGACGGACGGGTATTTCGCGGTCATGGTTATTTCCTGTTGCAAGAGAAATCACCACATCCGGTCGTCCGGTCTGCAGCAGGTAGTGCGAGGGACGCCTGTCCCCCGTCGGGAGTTTTGAATTCAGTTGGGGTAGCGGTGCCGCTCGGTCACATCGACCTGCACCAGCCGGCCTTCGTGAACGGTCAACTGGATCGCCCCGAAGCGCAGCTTTTCGAGCGCGTCGAGCACGGTCTGCACCGCGCGCGGCGTCGCCTCCTGCGCGCTTTCCGCCTCGGTTTTCGGATGGGTCATCTTGTCCTTCCCTTCGTTTTTGAGTCGGCGCGCAACCTATATCAAGTTTTTTAGTAGACAATGATTGATTTGCTTTCTGCGCCGAAAGGTTCGGTTGCTGCGCCAAAGCGATTCAGGGGTGCGACGGGTCGACAAGGGTGCGAACGCCAGGGATTGCGCGCGAGTCCCAGTGCTGGCAAAGGCGGTTTCAATGAGCAAAATTAACGATCTGATGGCGCGCGGAACCGCGCTTCTGGGCAGCGATTACGCCATCCTTTGCGGCGCGATGAGCTGGGTTTCCGAACGAAGCCTCGTCAGCGCGATCAGCAATGCGGGCGGTTTCGGCGTCATCGCCTGCGGCGCGATGACGCCCGAACTTCTCGATACCGAAATTGCCGCGACCAAGGCGCTCGCAACGCGCAATTTTGGCGTCAACCTGATCACCATGCACCCGCAATTGTTCGACCTGATCGACGTGTGCGCCAAACATGGCGTTGGCCATGTCGTGCTCGCGGGCGGGCTGCCGCCCAAAGGCAGCCTCGAAGCGATCAAGGCATCGGGCGCGAAGGTCATCTGCTTCGCCCCGACCCTCGCGCTCGCGAAAAAGCTCGTCCGCTCGGGCGTCGACGCGCTGGTGATCGAGGGGATGGAAGCCGGCGGCCATATCGGCCCGGTGTCGACCAGTGTCCTTGCGCAGGAAATCCTGCCCTCGCTCGCGGACGAAGTGCCGATTTTCGTCGCTGGCGGCATCGGGCGCGGCGAGGCGATCGCCGCCTATCTGGAAATGGGCGCGTCGGGCGTCCAGCTCGGCACGCGCTTCGTCTGCGCGACCGAAAGCATCGCCCATCCCAATTTCAAGAAAGCCTTCATGCGCGCATCGGCGCGCGAAGCCGTGGCGAGTGTCCAGATCGACCCGCGCCTGCCGGTGATCCCGGTTCGCGCACTCAAAAATGCCGGGACCGAGGCGTTTACCGTCAAGCAGCGCGAAGTCGCGAACCGCCTCGACGGCGGCGAGGTCGACATGGCCGAGGCGCAGCTCGAGATCGAGCATTATTGGGCCGGGGCTCTGCGTCGTGCGGTGATCGACGGCGACGTCGAAAATGGTTCGTTAATGGCAGGGCAATCTGTCGGTATGGTAACGCAGGAAGAGAGCGTCGCCGATATTATCGCGGCTTTGGTGCAACAGGCCGAAGCCGCCTTGCACGCTCGGGGTTGAGGCCGCATGCTGGTGCGGTTGGGGAGAATATGATGAATTTGTCGCGTAAGATCGTTGTGGCCGGGCTTTTGGCGAGCGTCGCCGCCTGCGCACCCAAACCGCCGCCGCCGCCGCCGCCCCCGCCGCCCCCGCCGCCGGTGATCGTCGTCCCGCCGCGTCCGATGCCGCCGGGCAGCGCCGCGCTCACCCAGATCCTGCCGGGGCGCGGGATCGACGGCCGCTTTGTCACGGCGAACAGCCACATGACCGGCGACCGCGCCTTCTGGCAGATGAAGATCGGCCTCAACGTCGCGGCGATCGGCTGCCGCGGGCTCGAGGAAGCCACGATGGTGTCGGCGTACAACAATATCATCAAGGCGCATGCCAAGGTGATCAAGGCGACCGAAAAGACGGTGATCAAGGATCTCGGCAAGGAAAACGGCAACAACGGCATCGCGCCGCGCGACCGGCTGTCGACGCAATTGTTCAACTATTTCGCCCAGCCCCCCGCGCAGCGCGAATTTTGCGCCCGCGCGAACGAGATCGCGCAGATCGTGTCGTCGACACCGAGCGCGCAGGTCGTCGAGCAGGCACCCGCGCATCTTGCGCGGCTCGACCAGCCCTTCATCGACTTTTACGAAGCCTATGCGAAATATCAGGTCGATGTTGCGGCGTGGGATGCCAAATATGCTGCGCCGCCGCCGGTGACCAGCGCGCCGGCCCCGCTGACGACGACGGTGCCGACGGACACGTCGGTTACCGTCGGCCCGCCGGCGATCCCGCCGACGGGCGGCACCAACCCCTGAGCATCGTCCGACAAAATCACGTGCGGCCTTGGCGTTGACCCCCTGCTTCTGATAGCAGGGAGTCAATGACCAACGCCCCACCCCCGCCCTCGACCGCCGCCCAGTCAGCGCGCACGATCCTGACCCGGCTGCACGAAGTGATGGCGGCGCGGACCAATGCGCAGAGCAAGCTCAATCAGGTCGTCGGCATCATTGGTGAATGCCTCGATAGCGAGGTCTGCTCGATCTATCTGTTGCGCGACGGATCGCTCGAACTCTATGCAACGCGCGGACTGAAACAAGAGGCGGTGCACGTCACCCGGCTGGCGCTCGGCGAAGGCCTTGTCGGCACGATCGCCGACCAGATCGAAACGCTGAACCTCGACGAAGCGGCGGCGCATCCCGACTTTTCCTACCGCCCCGAAACCGGCGAGGAATTGTTCCACAGCTTCGCCGGCGTGCCGATCATCCGCCGCGAACGCGCCGTCGGCGTGCTCTGCGTCCAGCACAGCGATCCGCGCCGCTATGCCGATATCGAGATCGAGACACTGCAGACCGTCGCGATGGTGTTGTCCGAACTGATCGCCAACGCCGACCTCGTCGACACCGCGGCGCGCATCGACGCAGCAGCGACCGACCAGTCGGCGCAGCGGCTGGCCGGACAGAAGCTCGTCGACGGCATGGGGGCGGGGATCGCGGTTTTCCACCAGCCGCGCATCACCATCGAACATACGGTCGCCGACGATATCGAAGCCGAACGGCACCGGGTCTATGCCGCGTTCGACAAGATGCGCGAACAGATCGACCGCATGACGAGCCAGGCCGAATTCGGCGTCGGCGGCGAACATGAGGAGGTCCTCGAGACCTACAAGATGTTCGCCTATGACGAAGGCTGGTCGCGCCGGATCAACGAGGCGATCGACAGCGGCCTGACCGCCGAGGCGGCGATCGAGCGCGTCCAGCAACGCACCCGGATGCGCATGCGCCAGATCGACGATCCGCTGCTGCGCGACCGCATGCACGATCTGGAGGATCTGTCGAACCGGCTGATCCGGATCGTGTCGGGCCAGATGGGCACCGCCGCGCAAATGGGCCTGCGGCAGGATTCGATCCTGATCGCGCGCAACCTCGGCCCCGCAGAATTGCTCGAATATGATCGCCGCCGCCTCAAGGGCGTCGTGCTCGAGGAAGGATCGCTGACCGCGCACGTCATCATCGTCGCGCGCGCGATGGGGGTCCCGGTTCTCGGCCGAGTCCGCGATGTGCGCACCTCGATCCGCGAAGGCGATCTGCTGCTCATCGACGCTGGCGCTGGTACGGTACAGGTCCGGCCGACACAGGCGGTACTCGACGCTTTCGACGCAAAGCTCGAAATCTCGCAGAAGCGCCGCGCCAACCTCGCCGCGCTGCGCGACCTGCCTGCGGTGACGAAGGACGGCGTGCCCATCGAACTGATGATCAACGCCGGTCTCCGCGAAGATGTCGCAGCGCTGGACCTGACGGGCGCGCGCGGCATCGGGCTGTTTCGCACCGAATTCCAGTTTCTCGTCTCGGCGACCCTGCCCGCACGCGACCGGCAGCAACGGCTGTATCGCGATGTGCTCGACGCCGCGGGCGACCGGCCGGTGATCTTTCGCACTGTCGACATCGGCGGCGACAAGGCGCTGCCCTATATGAACACCGACACCGCGCTGGAGGAAAATCCGGCGATGGGGTGGCGCGCGCTGCGCCTCGCGCTCGAACGTGAGGGGTTGCTCAAGGTCCAGGCGCGCGCGCTGATGGAGGCGGCAGCGGGACGGACGCTGAATGTGATGTTCCCGATGGTGTCCGAACCGTGGGAATATGAAGCAGCGCGCGACCTGTTCGTCGGCCAGCGCGCGTGGCTCGCCAGCCACAACAAGAAGCTGCCCGTCGCAATCCGCTATGGCGCGATGCTCGAGGTGCCGGGACTGGTCGAAACTCTCGACCTGATGCTGCCGCACCTCGATTTCCTGTCGATCGGCACCAACGACCTCACCCAGTTCCTCTTCGCTGCCGACCGCGCCCACCCGCGGCTTGCGGAACGGTACGACTGGCTGTCCCCGACGGTCATGCGTTACCTGTCGCGCGTCGTCAAAATCGTCGCGGGCAGCAAGGTGGCGCTGGGCGTGTGCGGCGAAATGGGCGGGCGCCCGCTCGAGGCGATGGCCCTGCTCGGCGTCGGGATCGAGCGGCTGTCGATCACTCCCGCGGGCGTCGGCCCGGTCAAGGCGATGATCCGCTCGCTCGACCTCGGCGCGCTGCGTGCCGCAATGCCTGCCATCCTCGCGCAGCCGGCGGCCGACCCGCGCGGGCAGTATCAGCAATGGGCGAGCGCGCATGGCGTCGACTTGGGCGATTGATCTGGGGCGATTGACCGCCGGGGTAATTGCTTTTGTAAAAATGTTTATGATATGTTCTCCCCATATATGAGGAGAGCGACATGAGTGATTCTGCTGCACGTGCCCCCGGCCAATGCCATTGCGGCGCGATCCGTTATTCGATGCCGACCGCGGTCGAACACCACGCCCTGTGTCATTGCCAGGATTGCCGCCGCCATGCGGGCGCGCCGATGGTCGGCTGGGCGCTCGTTGGCCGCAATGCCCTGGAGATGAGCGGCGAGCCCAAAGTCTATGCCTCGTCCGAACATGGCCGCCGCCATTTCTGCGGCGACTGCGGCACCGGGCTTTTTTATACCAACGAAGCAATCTTCCCCGGCCAGATCGACGTCCAGACCGCGACGCTCGACGATCCCGACCTGATCCCGGCACAGGTGCAGATCCAGACCGCCGAACGCATCGGCTGGATGGAAAAGCTCGACCAGATGCCGGCGTTCGAGCGCTATCCGGGCTAAGCGGCGCGAGCGCCCCTGCCCTCAGGGTCGCTCGCCAAAGTCCTGACGCTGCGCCTTCTTCGCGCGGTCCCACCAGGCGCGGCGGATGACGTCGGCGATACGTTCGGGATCGTCGGCCCCGAAGCGGACGAGCAGCGCGTGCCAGCCTTCGTAATGCGGCGTCTGCCAGAAAGTGGCGGGGTCGGTTTCGAGCAGGATGTCCTTCTCGTCGGGCTTGCACATCACGGCAAAACTTCCCGCCTCGCGCCCAGGCGACGCCAGCGCCTTGCCGTTGAGCTTGGGACAGGGGGTACCGTAGAAGGGCAGCATCTCGACATCGGGCAAGGTGCAGGCAAAGCGCACCACATCGTCCCAACTGTCGAATTTAGATGCCATCATCCGCCCTTGGCCCGCCGCTGCTCGTCCCACCAGGCGATCCGCTCGGCGATGCGCTTTTCGAACCCGCGGTCGGTCGGCCGGTAATAGGTTTGCGCGCCCATGCCTTCGGGCCAGTAATCGGCGCCCGAGAACCCGCCCTCGGCGTCATGGTCATATTCATAGCCCGCGCCATAGCCGAGATCCTTCATCAGCTTGGTCGGAGCGTTGAGGATATTGGCGGGCGGCGCGAGCGACCCGGTGTCGCGTGCCGACGCAAAGGCCGCCTTTTGCGCGGCATAGGCGGCGTTGGATTTGGGTGCGGTCGCGAGATAGAGGCACGCCTGCACGATCGCGAGTTCGCCTTCGGGCGAGCCGAGGAACTGATAGGCATCCTTGGCGGCGAGGCATTGCACAAGCGCCTGCGGATCGGCGAGGCCGACATCTTCGCTCGCGAAGCGGACGAGCCGCCGCAGCACATAAAGCGGCTCCTCGCCCGCGACGAGCATGCGCGCCATATAGTAAAGCGCCGCCTGCGGGTCCGACCCACGCAGCGCCTTGTGGAGCGCCGAAATCAGATTGTAGTGCCCGTCGCGATCCTTGTCGTAGACGGGCATGCGACGATGAAGGAACTGCGCCAGTTCAGCCGGATCGAGCGGCGCGTCGATCGCGGCCGAAAACAGCGTTTCGACCTGATTGAGCAGGAAACGCCCGTCGCCGTCGGCACTGGCGATCAGCGACGCCCGCGCTTCGTCGGTGACCGGCAGCGCCCGGCCGACCTCGGCCTCGGCACGCTCGACCAGTGTCGCCAGCGCCGCCTCGTCGAGGCGGTGGAGCACCAGCACCTGCGCGCGCGACAGCAGCGCGGCGTTGAGCGCGAAGCTGGGATTCTCGGTCGTCGCGCCGACCAGCACCACCGTGCCGCGCTCGACATAGGGCAGGAAACCGTCCTGCTGCGCGCGATTGAAGCGGTGAATTTCGTCGACGAAAAGCAGGGTGCGCTTGCCCGCCGCCGCCATCTTCTCGGCGTCGGCGAAGGCCTGACGAAGATCGGCGACGCCCGAAAAGACCGCCGACAGCGGCGCGAAGCGCATGCCAACCGCTTCGGCAAGCAGGCGAGCGATCGTCGTCTTGCCCGTCCCCGGCGGTCCCCAGAGGATGATCGACGACAATTGCCCCGCCGCGACCATTCGCCCGATCGTCCCCTCCGGGCCGGTCAGATGCTCCTGCCCGACGACGTCGGCCAGCGCGCGCGGGCGCAAACGTTCGGCAAGCGGCACCGCCCCCGTCGCGCCGCCGCCCTGCTCTGCAGGCGCGTCCTCGCCAAACAGGTCGCCGGCCATCGCGGGCTCAGCCCCCGTGCCGCTGTTTCTGGCGGATCAGCCGCAAATAGGTGTCGGCGACCGTCTGGTTGATCGCATCCCACTGATAGGTTGCGCTCTCCTGCAGCGCCGCCGCGCCGTGCGCCGCGCGCAGGGCGGGATCGCGGCAATAGCGTTCGAGATCGTCGGCAAAGCTGGTGATCGACCCCGGCGTCACGAGATAGCCCGTCTGGCCGTGCTTGACGATGCTCGCGCTGCCGGTCGCGCGCGCGGCGACGACCGGCAGCCCGCACGCCATAGCCTCGAGAGTAACATTGCCGAAGGTCTCGGTAACCGACGGGTTGAACAGCATGTCGCACGACGCCAGCGCTCGGGCGAGGTTGTCGCCGCCCTGGAAGCCGACGAACTTGGCGCGCGGCAGCCGCGATTCGAACCAGTCGCCGGCCGGCCCCTCGCCGATCACGACGACCTCGTGCGGGACGCCGCGGCGGCCGAGCTGGTCGATCGCATCGGCGAAGACATCGAGCCCCTTTTCCATCACCAGCCGTCCGAGGAAGGCGATCGCCGGTACGTCGTCGGCCATCCCCCACGAACGGCGCCACGTCAGATCGCGGCGTCCGGGGTTGAACACATCGCGCTCGACCCCGCGCGTCCAGATGCCGATATCGTAATTCATCCGCTGCTGGCGCAAGACCTGCGCAAAACTTTCCGACGGCGCAATCAGCGCATCGCACTTGCGGTACAGCTTGCGCAGCCAGGCGACGATGACCGGTTCGAGGAAGGACAGGTTGTAATAGCGAAAATAGGTTTCGAAGCGCGTGTGCACCGAGCAAGCGACCGGAATCCGCCGCCGCCGCGCCCATGCCGCCGCCTGCCGCGACACGCGGTCGGGACTGGAGATATGGAGGATGTTCGGCGCGAACTGGGTGATATCCTCGCGAACCCGCGACGAGAAATGGAGCGGAATGCGATATTCGGGGCGGTTCGGGATCGCCATCGACGGCACGCTGACCAGGTCGCCCGTCGGCTCGAAATCGGGGTTGGCGACGGTCGGCGAATAGACGCGCACCGCCGCCCCCTGCGACAGCAGATAGCCGACGAGGCGGTTCAACGCCTTGTTCGCGCCATCGACCGTCATGTTGTAATTGCCGCTGAAGAGGGCGATGCGAAGGTCCGAAACGTCCATCCGGCCTCAGCTAGTCCGATCGCGGCTCAAAGGCAATCGGGCGCAGGCGTCCGCCCTCCCCGATCAATAATCCTCCGGCCGTTCCGGCGGGGCTTCGAGATCGACCTCGACCGGCGGATGGAGGCGCAGGTGATGGACGCGGCGCTCGTCGGCCTCGGTCACCTCGATCCGCCAGCCGCTCGGGTGGAGCAAGATCTCGCCGACCTCGGGCACATGGCCGGCAAGCACAGCAGCGAGGCCGCCGAGCGTGTCGACATCCTCGTCGACCTCGGCAAGCCGCGGGTCGATCGCCTCGCCGATATCGTCGAGTTCGGCGCGCGCGTCGGCCTCCCAGCAGCCATGTTCGCCCGCGACGATCAGCGGTTCGGGCTCGTCGTCATGTTCGTCCTCGATCTCGCCGACGATTTCCTCGACCAGATCCTCGATCGTCAGCAGTCCTTCGGTGCCCGAATATTCGTCGATGACGATGGCAAGATGGGTCCGTTTGGCGCGCATTTCGGCGAGCAGGTCGAGCACGCCCATCGACTGCGGGACGTAGAGCGGCTGGCGGATCAGGTCGAGCAGCGGCGGCGGCGCCCGTCCCTCGGCCAGCACCGCGAAGACATCCTTGACGTGGATCATGCCGACGACCTCGTCGAGCGTCTCGCGATAGACCGGCAGGCGGCTGTGGCCCGCTTCGGCAAAGAGCGCGACCGCCTCGGCAAAACTCGCGCTTTCGGGAATGGCAATGATGTCGGCGCGCGGCACCGCGACATCGTCGACCGTCTGCTCGCCGAAATGGAGGAGGTTGCGGAGCATCTTGCGCTCGATCGGCGACAGGTCGCCGACGATGCTGCTCCCCCGCCGCTCCTGGCCTTCCTCCTCGGCCTCGTCGATGACGTCTTCGATCTGTTCGCGCAGCGACGGCTCCTTGTCGCCGCCGAACAACAGGTTCTTCAGCCCGGACAACAGTCCGGATCTACTACTGTCCTCTTCCGATCGGTTCGAAGACCCCTGGTCGTCGGGCATATATTGGCTTTTCCCTGTTAATCCTGCTCCGCATATGGATTGGCGATGCCCAGCGATGCAAGCGCTTTCACTTCCAGCGCCTCCATCGCCGCGGCGCTGGCATCGTCCATATGATCGTAGCCGACCAGATGGAGCGTACCATGGACGATCAGGTGCGTCGCATGATCGACGAGCGGAATCCCCTTCTCTTCCGCCTCGCGCGCGCAGGTTTCGCGGGCGAGGACGATGTCGCCGAGCAGGATTTCGCCATCGTCGCTGTTCGCCAGCCCTTCGAGCAGGTCGTCCTGTACCTGCGGAAAGGAGAGGACGTTGGTCGGTTTGTCCTTGCCGCGAAAATCGCGGTTAAGCGCGTGCACCTCGGCATCGTTGGTCAGGCGCACCGCGATCTCGACCAGCGGCGCGGCGTTGGCGAGCGATGCATAGGGCGTCAGCGCGAGCGCCGCAGCGGCGGCCTCGCCGGCGCGCACCTCCCACTCGATCGCATCGGGCCACGGCGTCGCAGCATGGGTTTCAACGCTCAGCACGAAAAAACTCGCGAAGGAAAATCCCCAGAAAACTGGGCAACTTCACACTGAAATCGCGTTTTGCGCGTAGGGGACAAGGCAGATGACAGGGCAAAGCGGATCATGGCGCGACGCTATCGCGGTGGTGCAATGTAGGACAGCAAAAAGTTGACAGGAGGCCCCGCCGGGCGGCGCAGGCGGCATTCGCTTCAGATCGTCATCTTGCCAATATCGTCACCGCCGACATGCCGTCTTCGACCCCGTAGAAGCCGCCGCTGTTCTCGGCGATCGCGATGCGCGCGCCTTCCACTTGCCGCGCACCGGCATCCCCGCGCAAATGGGTGACCAGTTCAAAAATCTGCCCCAGCCCCGTCGCGCCGAGCGGGTGGCCTTTCGACACCAGCCCGCCCGAGACATTGACCGGAATGCGCCCGCCGAGCGCCGTCTCGCCGCGTTCGGCGGCGATGCCCGCCTCGCCGGGGGCGCAGAGGCCGAGCGCTTCGGTCTGGATCATCTCGCCGATCGAGCTGGCGTCGTGGACCTCGGCGATGTCGATATCCTTCGGACCGACGCTCGCCTTTTCATAAGCGCGCGCGCCGACGATGCGCGTGACATGGTTGGCATAATCGTCGGGCGCGCGTTCGCTCCCGGTCTGCGATTCCGCCGCCAGCACGCGTACGGCGCGCGCATCGGGAAAGCGCCTTGCCCAATCGGCGCTGCACACGATCGCCGCCGATGCACCATCGCTGATCGGCGCGCACATCGGATTGGTCAGCGGCCAGGCGACGGTCGGCGCCGCGAGCACCTCGTCGACCGACATCGGCTTGCGATACTGGCTGAGCGGGTTGTGCACCGAATGGCCGTGATCCTTCGCCGCGATCGCGGCGATCTGGCGCTGCGTCGATCCATAGGTCGCGATATGCAGCCGCGCCTGCGCGGCATAGGCCTGCATCAGCACATTGGGACTGTCGCTCTCGCCGCCCGGCGGCACCGGTGCGAGCAGGCCGGCGGTCTTCGCGAGATAGGCCTCGGCCTCGACGATGTCGCGCGGCTGCTGGAACACCGCGAACTTCTTGGCGCGGTCGTCCGAATAGAGCTTCTCGACCCCGACGACGAGCACGGCTTCGGCGAGCCCGGCGCGGACATAATCGACGGCGACGTGCAGGCCCATGGTCGAGCTGGCGCACGCTGCCTCGACATGCATGGCGCGCACGCCCGAAATGCCGAGCGGGCGCAGCGCATATTCGCCGGGGATCGACATTTCGCCGGCAAAAAAGCCCTGGATGACATTGGCATAGACCGCCATGTCGATCGCGCTCGCCGGTACCCCGCTGTCGGCCAGCGCATCGCGCACCGCCCATTGCGTGAGCTGTTCGTGGCTCTTGTCGAGATGCCGCCCGAAGGGCGTCATGCCGATGCCGAGGATCACGGCATCGCGCATCAGATCGTCCTTCCGGCGGCGGTCCAGCGCTCGCGGCGCAGTTCGGCGCGGAGCACCTTGCCCGCATTGCTGCGCGGCAGCGCCGCGATGACCTCGATCGCCTTGGGCGTCTTCACCGGCCCCAGCGCCTCGCGGGCGGCGGCGAGCAGCGCATCGGTATCGATGCTCACCCCCGCGCGCGGCTCGACCACGGCGACCACGGCCTCGCCCCATTTGTCGTCGGGCACGCCGATCACGGCGCAGTCCTGGACATCGGGATGCGCGAGGATCGCCTGCTCGACCTCGGCCGGATAGATGTTGAATCCGCCCGAGATGATCATGTCCTTCTTGCGGTCGACGACATAGAACCAGCCGTCCGCATCGCGCACCCCGATGTCGCCCGTATGGTGCCAGCCGAAGGTGGACACTTCGGCCGTCGCCTCCGGGTTCTTGTAATAGCCCGCCATCACCAGCGGCCCGCGCACGACGATCTCGCCGCGTTCGCCCGGCGGGAGGATGTTGCCCTCTTCATCCATGATCTCGACGATCGACAGCAGGTTGGCGCGGCCGCAGCTCCCCGGATGGGCAAGTTCGCCGGCGGCGTTCAGATGCTCGTGCGGCGGCATCGCGGTGACGCACATCGGCGCCTCGGTCTGGCCGAAGCTCGCGTTCATCACCGGGCCGAGCACCGCAATCGCTTCCTTCAGCCGGTCGAGCGACATCGGCGCCCCGGCGTAGCTGATATATTCGAGGCTCGAGAGGTCGGCGGTCCGCACGCTCGGCTCGGCGAGCAGCATGTAGATCGCGGTCGGCGGCAGGAACATATAGGTCACGCGGTGGCGCTCGATCGCCTCGACCACCGCGGGCGGATCGAATTTCGGCAGCACCACCACCGTCCCGCCGAGCGCCATGCTGGCGAGCGCGAGCGGCCCCGCGGCGTGGGTCATCGGCGCGGCGACGAGGTTCACCGGCGGTACCTTCATGGGCATCGATGCGACGAGGCTCGACACCAGCGCCTGCCAGTTGCGGTTCGACAGCATCACCCCCTTGGGCCGCCCCGTCGTCCCGCCAGTGTTGCCAAGAAACGCCAGCTCGTCCTCATGCCCCGGGCGCCGCTGCGGCGCCGGTTCTTCCGCGCCGTCCAGCATATCCTCGAGGAAGATATCGGCTTCGGGAAAGGGCCGGTCGAGCGCGACATAGCGGCGGATGTTCGGGCATTCGGCGCGGAAGGTCGCGATGCGGTCGGCGACCTCCGAATGGACGAACAAAGTATCGACGTCGAGCAGGTCGAGCAGATAGGCATTCTCGCCCACCGCGGCGCGGTTGTTCGCCATCACCCACACGCCGTCGGCGCGCAGGATGCCGAGGATCGCCTCGAACGCGGCCATCGCATTGCCGCTCAGCACCGCCGCATGCGCGCCCGCCGCGAAACCGTCGGCGATCAGCGCACGCGCGATGGCGTGGCTGCGCGCCGACACCTCGGCATAGGTCCGCATGCTGTCGCCCGCGATCATGCACGGCTTGTCATGCGCCATCCGCGCGCCGCGATCGAAATAGTCGATCATCCGCATCGGCGGCTATCTCCGCATCACCAGATCGAGTTCGGCCGACTTGATCTGCACGAACGGGGTCTTCGCGACCTGCATCAGCCGCCGCACCTGCTCCATCTCGGGCGACGAAAGCGTGGGATAATCGCGCTTCAGCGGGCCAGCCGCGCGCATCCGTTCGATATCCGACGCCGGCACCAGCGCGCGCAGGATCAGTTCGTCCTCGTCGTCGGTGCCGTGCTGGCGCTTCAGTTCGGCGAGGTCGGGTTCGGGCGGCGGATTGCCGAAAATCTCCTTCGCGCGCGGCGCCGCGGCGATGCGGTCCATGACGTCGGGATCGATCGGGGCCGGCGGCTCGCCATAATAGCCGGCGGCATATTGGATCACCTCGTCGGGGATCGCGCCATAGCGCTTGCCGGTGACGATATTGAGCACCGCGAGCGTGCCGACGAGCTGCGCGAAAGGCGTCGCCATGCCGGGATAACCAAGCTCGCGGCGCACCGCGGCGACCTCGTCGAGCACCTGCGGCAGCATGTCGAGCATATTCTGCTGGATGAGCTGGTTGCGCAGCGTCCCCATCATCCCGCCCGGGATCTGGGTGGTCAGCGAGGTGACATCATATTCATAATGCTGGTCGTGGAGGTAACCCGCAGTCTTCGCCACCTTGCGGAAATGCTCGGACACCGGCTGCAGTTTCGACACATCGATGTCGTGGGTGTGGCCGAGCGCCTCCATATTCTTGACCATGATGTCGATCGACGGGATCGACGGACCGTTCGCCATCGAGCGCGCCGCGGTGTGGAGCACGGTCACGCCATATTCGACCGCGTCGCAATAGGCCTTCGCCGATTGCCCCAGCATATTGTTCGAATGCATCTCGACCGGCTTGCCGCGCGCATTGGCGACGATCGCCGGCACCAGCGTCTTGATCCGGTCGCGGTCGAGCACGCCGCCGGTGTCGTAGAGCAAAAGGCTGTCCACTTCCGGGATCGCCGAGAGCTTGTCGGCCTTGTCCGCCCAGAAGGCATCGTCATGGACCGGCGACAGGGTGAACAGCATCGTCGCCGCGACCTTGCAGTCATATTTCTTCGACAGCTTGGCGAGCCGCGTCATCTTGTCGATGTTGAACAGCACGTCGTAGATCCACCAGCTCCGCACGCCATGGACGCAGAGCCGCTCCATCCACAGGTCCATCAAGACCTGCGGCGTGAAACCGAAGGTCACCGACCCGTTCGAGCGGATGCCGCCGCGCACCGGGGTATTCTTGATCTGGCTCATCATCAGGTCGAACCCCGCCCAGGGATCCTCCTGGCAATGGCGGACGAGCACTTCGAACAACGACGACCCGGCAAGGCTGATCGTCGAATAGCCGGTCTGGTCGATCGTCGGCAGCGCCGGATAGGCCTGCCCCGCCTGCATCCGCATGCCCCACAGGCTCTGCTGGCCGTCGCGGCAGGTTTCGTCGAGGAATTTGATGTGCGCCATGGGCTACTCCGCTGCGATCGCCGGTTCGGCGAGCATCACTTGTTCGAGCCAGCGCGTGTGGAAAGCGTTGGCGATGAAATCGGGGTGGCGGACGATCTGGCGGTGCAGGTCGATCGTCGTCGGCACACCTTCGACGGTAAAATCGTCGAGCGCCTGCGTCAGCCGCGACACCGCCTGCGCGCGGTCCTTGCCATGGACGATCAGCTTGCCGACCATCGAGTCATAGAAGGGTGGGATGGCAGCGCCGCTGCTCATATGGCTGTCGAGCCGGATGCCCTCGCCTTCGGGCGGCGCCCAGCGAGTGATCGTGCCGGGAACGGGGGTGAAACCGCGCGCCGCATCCTCGGCATTGATCCGGCATTCGATCGCATGGCCCGACAGCACGACATCGTCCTGCGCCATCGACAGCCCCTGCCCGCCCGCGACGCGAAGCTGCTGCTGCACCAGGTCGACGCCGCTCACCATTTCGCTGACCGGATGCTCGACCTGGATGCGCGCGTTGACCTCGATGAAATAGACTTCCTGCCGCATCACGTCGTAGAGGAACTCGACCGTGCCGGCGTTGCGGTAGGCAACGCTCGCGGCCAGATCGACCGCCGCCTTGTGCAGCTCGGCGCGCAGGCTGTCGGGCATCGCGACGCTCGGCGCTTCCTCGATCAATTTCTGGTAGCGGCGCTGCACCGAACAGTCGCGCTCGCCGAAATGGACGACCTTGCCCTGTCCGTCGCCGATCAGCTGCACCTCGACATGGCGCGCTTCGGGGACGAAGCGCTCCATGAACAGCGTGCCGTCGTTGAACGCCGCCAACGCCTCGGCGCTGGCGCGCCCGTAACCCGCCTCGACCTCTTCGCCGTTGTTCGCGATCACCATGCCGCGTCCGCCGCCGCCCGCCGCGGCCTTGAGCAGCACCGGATAGCCGATTTCGTCCGCGATACGCCGCGCGTCGGCGGCGCTGCCGATCTCGCCGCTGCCGGGGACCAGCGGCACCCCGGCCGCCGACGCCATTTCGCGCGCGCGAAGCTTGTCGCCGAGCGCGTCGATGATGTCCGGCTGCGGCCCGACGAAGATGATGCCATGATCTTCGCAGAGCTGCGCGAACATCGCGCGCTCGGACAGGAAGCCATAGCCCGGGTGGAGCGCGTCGCAGCCGGTCGCCTTCGCCGCCTGCACGACGAGTTTCGCATCGAGATAGCTGCGCGCTGCGGGACCCGGCCCCAGCACGACGGTGCGGTCGACCAGCCGCGCCGCGGCGCTGTCGCGGTCGGCTTCGGACACGCCGAGCACGGTTTCGATGCCCAGCGCCTGCGCGGCGCGCGCGACGCGGAGCGCGATCTCGCCGCGGTTGGCGATGAACAGGCGGCCGATCGCCATCGGTCAGCCCTTCACGATCACGAACAGCGGCTGGTCGGCCTCGACCAGCGCCCCGTCGGCCGACAGGATGGCGTGGACGATGCCATCGCTGCCGGCACGGACGGTCGTGAACAATTTCATGACCTCGACGAGGCAGAGTTCCGATTCTGCGGTCACTGCGCTGCCGACCTCGACATAGGCCGGCGAACCGGGCTTCGGCGCGCGATAGAAGGTACCGAGATAGGGCGCCCGAACGATCTCGGCGCCTTCGGGCCATGTCTCCGCCGCGGGCAAAGGGTCCGCCGCCGGCTTCGGGGGTACCGTACCGGCGGCGGCAGGGGAGACTGGCGATGAAGGTGCGGGGGCGGCGGGCACTCCCGTGCTGAGCCCGATGCTGCCCGCGTCGTTCGACAGATAGATTTCGACGCCGTCGCGCACGACGTGCAGTTCGCGCAGCCCCGACTTTTCGAACTCGGCGATCAGTTGCTCGAGTTCGGCGGTACGATCGGCGGCGCTCATTGGCCTGCTCCCCGCAAGGCTTCGATGTCGGCGCGGCTCAGACCCGCCCCCTTGCCGGCGAGCCGCGACCCCTGCTGCTCGTCGCGGTACATCGCCTGCACTGCGGGGTCGTCGCTGCGATATTTGACCGTCGTGTCGCACAGGAAACGGTAATCGGGCGCCATCTGCCGCGGCACGAATGCTGCGGCACGCGCGTTATATTCGGCCAGCGGCAATACCCCGGCGGTGGTCGTATAGCGGTCGGCCTTGGCGCCGAGATGGGTGACCCCCTCGCCGATCGGCGCCAGCTTCGGTGCCTCGCCCTCGTGGCCGAGCGTGCTGTACGGGATCTGCGAGATATAGCGCACGGGATTATTGTTATGCTGCATCATCGCATAGTCGCTGATGCGCTGGCTCGGCAGGTCGACAAGACCGACCAGTTCGCCGAGGAAGTCGCGCCCGAACTCGTCGTTGAGCAAGGGGCGGAAGCGGTCGGCGCGCGGGTCGATCGTCATCCAGTCGTTGACGTCGTAAACCCCGGCGATGTGCGCGAAATCCTTGGCCATCGAGAAATAGACGAGCGCCCCGGCGTCCATCATCTGGTCGCGGCTCCAGCCCGCGACGCGTTTCCACAACGCGACGGTTGCGACGCGGACCTTCTCGGTCAGCTCCTCGAACGTGTCGGCGAGTTCGTCGGCCGACCCCATGCCGACCGGCACGAAGCCCTCCGACAGCACGTCGGAGGTGTAGAGGCCGACGCCGGTCAGCTTGTCGGCGGTAAATTCGGGACGCGATTCAAAGCTGCCCCAATCGTCCATCAGATAGAAATGGCACCCCGTCGCTTCCATGGTGACGGTCAGGTTGTTATATGGAATGTCGCCCGCGATCCCGTCGAGCCAGGGATAATCCCCCTCAGCGAGGTCGGTGAATTCGCGAACGATGAGCTCGCGGCCGTCGCCGAGGTTATAGGGGCCGTTGTTGTTGAGCGACACGCGGCTCTCGCAAGACACGAGAAAGCCATATTGCGACACGGTGGCGAGGAACGCCTGCGCCGCCTTGTGCAACCGGTCGCCGACCGCGCAGGCGTGCAGGTCGGCGTGGAAGCGCTGGACCCGGCGTTCGGGCAGCAATTGCACGCGCTGGCCGAATTCGCGCGCGTTGAGGTGCCCGTCCTCGCGCTGCTGCGCCAGTTTGAAGCGGCGCCAGAAGTCCATGACATAGGCGACGTCCTCGGCGGCGTCCTCGGGCGCGAGCATCCCGAAATTGATCAGCATCTCGCGGCCGAGCAGATAGAAGGTCGGCAGGCCCCAGCCCGGCAGGTTTCCGAATTTCCCGCCCATCGCGCGGGCGCGGTCGCCGATCTCCTCGGCCGACATCTTCGCCTCGACCTTTCGCAGCAACTCGGGATAGCGATAGAAGCAGCAGAGATAGGACAGAAGCATATAGGACGGCACGGGGAACAGTTTCGATTCCTGCACCGTCCGCGTCACGCACAGCCAATAGGTATCGTCGCCCAGTGTCTGGATCGCATTGTTCGCTTCCAGCAATCGTGCGTAGCTCAACATCACTCACCCCTTGCCCGCCCCCTGTCGACCGGGGACTCGTTCGCTGACCTCCGGTTAGCACCGTCGGACGCGCAGGGAAAGAGTGTTTAGGCGAAATCGTCGAACGAAATTGCACGGCGACGATCGTAGTCGGGTTAGATTGAAGCATGGCCCTCCTTATCTTGTCATCCCGGCGAAGGCCGGGATCCCGCCATATCGTCCTGACGCATCGGTGAGATCGTGTTTCAGAGTCATGTGCCTCTGAACACCCTTCGCCGGGATGACGATAGTAAATGGTGACCACGCTCAATGCATGTGCTTGAGCTTGTCGGGATTTCGCATCACATAGATGCCGGTGACCTTACCGTCTTCGATCTCGAGCGCTGTCGTCTGCAATTCGCCATCGGCTTCGCGCGTCACGAATCCCGGCAGGCCGTTGATCATGCCGGTGTGGACGAGCGTCGAGCCATATTTGCCGAACAGCACCGCAAGGCTGCGATGAAGCTTCAGCACCGTGTCGAAGCCAAGCACCGGCCCCATCGCGGCGGGACGCTTGCCGCCGCCGTCGGCCCACATGCCGACATCGGCGGCAAGCAGCGCGCCGAGCGCGCTCATGTCGCCGCTGCGCGAGGCGGCGAAAAACGCGTTGGCGATTTCCATCCCCTGCTCTTTCTCGAGCTTGTAGCGCGGCCGCGCGTCGCGAACGTGGCTGCGCGCGCGCGCCGCGAGCTGGCGCGTCGCGGCGGCGTCGCGGCCGATCGTCGCCCCGACCTCGTCGAAACCGACGCCGAAGACGTCGTGCAGGAGGAACGCCGCGCGTTCGAGCGGGGAGAGGCGTTCGAGCGCGAGCATCAGCGGCAGCGTGACGTCGTCGGCTTCCTCTTCCTCGACGAGCGGATCGGGCAGCCAGGGACCGACGTAGGTCTCGCGGGTGCGGCGCGCCGACTTGAGCTGGTCGAGGCAAAGCCGCGTCACCGTCCGCCGCAGGAAGGCGGCGGGCTCGCGCACCTCGTCGCGGTCGGTGCCGAGCCAGCGGAGGAAGGCATCCTGCACCACATCCTCGGCATCGGCGACCGAGCCGAGCATGCGATAGGCGACGCGGATCAGGAGCGGGCGCAGCGGATCGAAACTCGCCGCCGCGTCCGCCGTACCCGTCTCGCCGTGGGTGCCTTCGCCAGTCATCAGGCGGCCTTCGCGGGCGCGCCGCCTTCGTACCAGAGGTCGAAGCCGACCGCGATGCGGTTCCAGCCGTTGATGACGTTGACCATCACGGTGAGGTTCATCTGTTCCTCCGGCGTGAAATGCGCTTCGAGCGCGGCGCGCGCGTCCTTCTGTGTGTGCCCTTGCGACAGGCGGGTCAAGGCGTCGGTCCACGCCAGCGCCGCGCGCTCGCGATCGGTATAAACGGGAGCCTCGTGCCACGCGGCGAGCAGGTAGATGCGCTGTTCGGTTTCGCCTTTGGCGCGCGCTTCGTTGCTGTGCATATTGATGCAGTTGGCGCAGCCGTTGAGGATCGACGAGCGGATCTTCACAAGCTCGATCAGGCTCGGCTCGAGGCTGTTCTGCGCGGCGAGCGACACCGCCATCCACTGTTTCATCAACTGCGGCGAGGCGGCGAAGGGGTCGGTTATCCGCGTCATGTCATGCTCCTTTTCACGGGTTGTGCAGACATGACGAGACAGGATCGGCCGATGTGACATGGGCCGCGAAAAAATTCGCCTTCGCCGAAAATTTCGTTAGCCTGCCCGCCTCGACAACCGGAATGAGGGGGAGCGATCATGAAATTTCTCGATGGTTATGGCGCACAGGCCTACGCGCTGCTGCGCATCGTCGCCGGGCTGCTGTTCCTGGCGCATGGCGTGCAGAAATTCTTCAATTTTCCGGTGGCATTTCCGATGCCGCTCAACCCGATGCTCTATGCCGCGGGGGCGATCGAGCTGGTCGCGGGGGGATTGATCGTCATCGGCCTGTTCACACGCCCGGCGGCCTTCCTCGCCAGCGGCATGTCGGCAGTCGGCTATTGGGTCGCGCACGGCAGCCAGGGCGCCTTTCCGATCGCCAACGGCGGCGAGACAATCGCGCTCTATTGCTTCATCTTCCTGTTCATCGCGACGCACGGCGCCGGGATCTGGAGCGTCGAGGGCGCGAGGAAGTAGGATCGCGGGCTGGCGCTGCTTCAAGGACCGCGAGGTTTCGCGGGCCGCATTGGCGTGAGGAGCGGACGTTTGCGCCTCCTATGTGATCCCCGGCGAAAGCCGGGGCCCATGGCGACCAAAGCTGCTTTACCCTTCTGGGCCCCGGCTTTCGCCGGGGATCACGAGAGCAGCAACCAACCGCCAGCCACCCACAAGACGCGCGCCCGTCAAAGCTTCCGCGTATTCGCCTCGATCAGCTTCTTCGCTTCGGCGATGGCCTTGGCCGTCGTCAGCTTCTTGTCCTGCACCTCGTCGGCCATTTCGAGGAGGCGACCGCTGATTACGGTACCCGTTTGGGCCTCCTCGTCGATCGCGATACCGCCCTTGGCCGTAGCGACGCGGTCCCATTCGGCACGAACGGCGGCCCAGTAGTCCCTGGTCGCGGCCCAATAATCGTCGGCCGCCTTCACGTCATACTGATCGTATTTGATATAGGTGTTGAGCACATATTCCTGGACGATCGGCACCAGCTTGCCGTCCTTTGTCCCCATCTTGGTATTGTCCTGCCAGTGGACCCAGCCGTCGGGGCTCGGCTGGTGGCGGTTGATCGACAGATAGCGGTCGTAGACGGGGTTGCGCACAGCATCGCGGCGCGCGAGCGGGCGCCAGGTCCAGTTCGACCGCCAGCGGCGGACGCCGCCCTGCGTTTCGAATTGCCCCCAGCCGCCGTAACGCGGTGAATCATCGACCTGCCAGACGGTCTGCGACCAGCGGCCGGTGCGCGTCTTTTCGGGGACGTCCTCCCACTGCCATGTGTTGCGGTCCGAATAGACGAGCAGTTTCGCGGGTTCATATTCCCAGTCCTGCCGCCAATGCTTGATGATCATGCTCTTGTCGTCGTCGCCGGTGATGACGAGCATGTGCTGCAGCACGATCTTACGGCCGGTGTCCTCGATGACGCGGACGACCTCGTTGCCGCCCGAGCGCTTGGGTTCGAGCACTTCGTAATCGGGGTCCCAGCGCGTCGATTCCTGCATGTTGAAGCTGACGCGGTAATTGCCCGCCATCGCAAGAATGTCGGCGCGGTCCTGCTCGAAGCTCGCCGCGGCGGCTTCGGCGGCGATCGGCGGATGCGCCGATACACCGGCGGGAAGTGCGGCGGACAGGAGGAGCGCGGCGGCGACGGTGCGGAACGTTTTCATGGTGCAGTCCTTCGGTTTTTCTAGAAACGGAAGCTCAGCGACACGCTCGCGCTGCGGCCGGGCTGGGTATAGGCGTCGGTCACGGTCGAGGCGGCGCCGAGACCGCGTACGTCGCTCCACCAACTGTATTTCTTGTCGAGGATGTTGAAGACGCCGGCGCGCAGCGTCAGCGCGTCGACGATGCGAACGAATGCAGTCGCGTCGAGGATGGTGAAGCCGCCGGGACGGAAGCAGTCCGCGCCGCTGCAGATCGTCGTCGGATCGCCGTCGGTGTCGGTGCCGACGGTGCGCGACACCTCCTTGCCCGCGCTGTGCGTCATGACGAGCTGGCCGCCGAAACGGCCGCCCGGTGCGCGATAGCCGATGCCGGCGACGAGCTTCAGCGGATCGATCGACGACAGCGGCAGCCGCTCCAGCCCGGTCCCGCGCACGGTGCCGGTCGCATAGGATAGGGCGAGCGTCGTATATAGGCCGGACGACGCTCGCCCCTCGAACCGCGCCTCGGCCCCCTTGACCCTGACGCGATCGAGATTGACGAATTGATAGATGGCGGGGTCGGCGAAGGTGCCGCTGCCGTCCACCACTTCCTGACTGATGAAATCCTTGTAGCGCGCCGAAAAGGCGGTGACGTCGAGGCTGACCGCATCGGATGCGAAGCGCACGCCGCCCTCGAAGCTGGTGCTGCGTTCGGGCCCGAGATCGGGGTTCGGGCGCGAGGTGTAGCCGAAGGCGAGGTTTTCGAAGAACTGGTTCACCTGGCTTGGCTCGGGTGCCTTGAAGCCCGTGGCATAGTTGGCGAAGAGCCGGATTTCGTCGGTCAGTTTCCACACCGCGCCGAATTTCGGCGATACCCGCGAACCGCTCTGGTCGGCTGCCCCGGCACCGGGGAAGAGCGGGTCCTTGCGCGGCGACAGGTCGTACCAGTCGAAGCGCAGCGCCGGGTAGAGCAGCAGGCGGCCGTCGGCGATGCCGATCTCGTCGCCGACGAACAGGCCGCCGCGCGTGAAATCGGTGGTCGGGAAAGCGCGCGACGGGAAGACGTCGGGCGGGGTCGGCAGCACGCCGTCGCGCAGCCCGCGCTGGCGCGTCTTGCTGATGTCGCCGCCAAAGACGATACGGTGGGTGATTGCGCCGGTATTGAAATCGGCGCGGGCATCGGCCGAGGCGCCGATGACCCGGTTCTCGAAGGTGTTGAGCCGTTCGCGGTCGGCGGCAGGGGTGCGGTCTTCGTCGGTGAACTGGACATCCTCGCCATCCTGCCAATAAAGCGCGACGCGCGCGAAATCGATCACGCCCTCGCCTTCCCAGCTCCAGTCGAGCGACACGCGCTTGCGCTTGCCGGTATCGACGGCCTCGAGCAGTTCGACCGTGGCGCTCTGTCCCGTCAGGCCTTCGGTGAACAGGCGGGTATCGAGATATTCGCCGGTCAGGCGCAGCTTGTGGCCGTTCGCGGGGTCGTAGACGAGGCGGGCGAGCGCGGCGTTCGAGCGGCCGTCCTGCGGATTGGGCCTGGTGCGGAGCGCACCGGTCCCGCCCTCCGCCCCCTTGTTGTCGAGTTCGTTGTAGTCGCGGCGGGTATAGGCGCCCATGATCGACCAGTCGCCGCTGCGCCCGGCGACGATCGCTGTTTCGCTGAACTCGTTGTCGGCGCTGCTGTACGACGCACGCAGAAGGCCGCCGACATTGTTGCCGTTTTCGAGGAAATCGGCCGGATCGGCGGTGACGAAGCTGACCGCACCCGCAAGCCCGTCGCTGCCATAGAGCGCCGACGATGGGCCGCGAAGGATTTCGACCGACTTGATGAGGCCGAGGTCGACATAATCGCCGCGCCCCGCCGCCTGCGCGCCGAAGCTGAACCCATCGGGCACGCGCACGCCGTCGACCTGGATCAGCACGCGGTTGCCGCCGATGCCGCGGATGTTGAAACCATCGTTGCCGGCGCGGCCGGTGGCGCTGAGTGCGGCGTTGAAGCGCGCGGGCTGGCGCTGGACGCTGACGCCGGGTTCGAAGCGGACGAGGTCGCGGATGTCGGTGACGAGTTCGTCGGCAATCTGCTCGGCGGTCTTGACGGTGATCGTCACCGGCACATCTTCGGCCAGCGCCTCGGTGCGCGTCGCGGTGACGACGATCTGGTTCTTGCGCGCCGCCCAATAGTCGCCGTCATTGTCCTGCGCGACCGCAGGCTGGGCGCCGGCCGCGAGCGCGAGGCCGAGTGCGCTGCCAGCGGCGAGACGGGACGCGAACGACGAACGAACGATAGTCAAATTTCTTCCCCTTGTTGATTGCGACTGACTCGCAATAGCGGCGCAGTAGGGGTGTCGGCACACAAGGTCAAGAGTTATGATATTGCGAGTCGTTTGCACAATATTTGGGCCGCTTGACAGGGAAGTAGCGCATTGCCCTTCCCTCCCGCGCACGCCATGATGGTGGCGGGGGAAGCCATGCCGGCACAGGTTTTCATCAGCTATTCGTCGAAGGATCGCACCGTCGCGAACATGGTGTGCGCGTTGCTCGAAGAGCGCGGGCACCGCTGCTGGATCGCGCCGCGCGACATCCTGCCCGGCGCATCATGGGGCGAAGCGATCATCGACGGGCTGAAGGAGTCGGCCGTGTTCGTGCTGGTCTTTTCGCAGAACGCCAATGCGTCACCGCAGATCCTGCGCGAGGTCGAGCGCGCGGTGCACCTGGGCCTGCCGATCATCCCGTTTCGCATCGAGGATGTGCTGCCCGAACGCAGCCTCGAATATTTCATGAGCGTGCCGCACTGGCTCGACGCGCTGTCGCCGCCGGTCGAGGACCATATCGTCCGGCTGGGCGATGTCGTCGGCCAGTTGGTGAACGGCGCGGCAGGCCGCGGTGATTATATCCCGCGCAAGCCGCGCGGCGCGAAAAGCGTGAGCTGGAACAACGCGCTGGTCCGCGCGGGCGCGGGCGGCGCAGTGCTGGCGCTGCTGCTGCTCGCCGCCTGGCTGGGCGGGCTGGCGCCACCGGAATCGCCGGTCGGCTGGCTCGCCGCGCTGCTCGCCGTCGCGATCCCCGTGGGGACGATTGCCGCCGGCGGCGCGAAACTATGGACCAGAGGCTGGGTGCGCGGCGTGCTGCTCGCGCTGCTGCTCGCCGCCGCAGCGGGATATGGCTGGACGCGCAGCGCCTATGTCATCGCCGGCGAGAATGCCGCGCCGCTGGTGCGGGGCACCGAGTGTACGCCCGATGCGAAGCTGGTGTTCGAGGCCGAATGCCCTGACCTGCCATCCGACGCGCTAGCCGATGCGGCCTATGATCCGGCGATGCTGTGGACGGCGGCGTCGATCGGGCGGGTGAAGCTGATGCTCGCCGCCGCCTGGGCGCTCGCCGCCGCGGCGGCTGCACTGCTGGTGGCAGGATGGATGGGCGGCCCGCGGCGGTTGAAACAGGAGGGATAGATGGGCAAAAGGGCAATATCGATCGCGCTGGCAACGCTTATGCCGGTGACGGCGGCGGCACAGACACCGCCCGACGCCGCGGCGCTGCACGCGATCGAGGCAAAGGTGCCGCCACAAGGCTGGTATCCCGAGGGCTATTACGACGTGCTGATTGCCGCCGAGGCCGACCAGGCCGAAATCCGGCGCCCGACGAAGGAGCTTGCAAGCGACTGGGGCGATGGCGACGGCCGGAAATATGATGTCGTCGATTGTACCACCGAAGGCCCCGACCCCGCTGCAGTCGACCCGTTGACCGCGCGCTATGGTTCGGTCGCGAGCGAGGTCGCGCGGCTGCGTTCGGAACTGTCGCGGTTGGGATTACCCGAGGCAGCCTATGCCGCGCCGCTCGCTGCATTCGAGAAAGCGAAGGTCGAAGAAGCGGCGAAGCTGACCGAGGCGCAGGTCATGGGCACCGAATATGCCGAGGACGATGCCGAAGCGAGCGAGCAGGAAGATCCCTATTTCACCCTTGCGAGGGAAGTCGAAAGCAACCGCCAGCGCCTTGCCCTCAAGACGCCGAAGGTAATCGCGGAGGGCGGCTGCGGCGCCGGCGAAGGCGGTCCCGTCATCGTCAGGACATCGCCGCCGGGCGGCGAAGTCCTGCTCGTCAATGCCTTTGCGTTCAAGGTTTGCACGCGGCGGCTGCCCGACCCGTGGGACCGCTTCAAATGCAAATGGACCGAAATCGAGACCGGCGCGCAAAAGCAGCTTTCCGGCCGCTACGTCTATCAGGTCAAATGGCCCGACGGGACGGTGCGCAAGGGAACCCGCGACATCGTCCCCAATTACGAAGATGAGGCGGTCGCGGCCGTGGTGACCTTCAAGAAAGTCGGAAGCTGACGATGGGCGGTCGGGCGATTGCGGCGCTGCTGATGCTGGCGAGCCCGTCGGTTGCCGTGGCGCAGGACGCCGCCGCCGATGACGGTGCAGCCATGAAGGCGCTGGAAGCCGATGTGCCGCAGCAGTCCTGGTACCCCGGCGGCTATTACGACATCCGCATCGCGGCCGAGGCACAGGTCGCCGAATTTCCGCGCCCGGCGAGCGACCTGCCCGCGGCGCCCGAACAATCCTATAATCTCGTTGCTTGCGATGTCGAACGGCCGGGGGACGAGACGTCCGATCCGCTGCTGGAGCGCTATGGCTATGTCGCGCTGGAAACCGCACGGCTGCGTGCCGAGCTGCGCCGGATGCATTATCCGGCCAGCATCTATGCCGAACCGCTGCTGGCTTTCGAACGCGAATCGATCGCCAGAGCCGAGGAACGGGCGACGAACGGCGATCCCTATACGTCGCTGGCCGAGGCGCTGGAGGCCGCACGCGCCGGCGCCAAGGCGCCTTTGTCCCCGGTTTTCGAATATCGCGACTGCACGCCGCCGCCGATGGCCGCGCCAAGCCGTCCCCGGTTGGGCGCGGTCCGCTCGCCGCCTGCCCCCGGCGTCAAATTCCGCACCGAGCCCCCAGCCGGCGAGCTATGGATGATCAGCGCCTTCGCCTTCAAGGTTTGCGTTCGCAAGCAGCCCGATCCGTGGGACCGCTTTGCCTGCAAATGGAACGAGGTCGAGACCGGCGTCACCAGGAACATCTCGGGCCGCTTCGTCTATCAGGTGCGCTGGCCCGACGGCACCGTGCGCAAGGGCACACGCGAAATCGCGCCCGCAAGCGGGTCGACGCCCGTAACGTTCAAGAAGGTCGGGAGTTAGTTTCTCCAAGCCATTTTGGTTTCACGGCTCATCCGTCGGTGTCCAAAGCCATCGCTGTGCGAGGTAAACCATCGTCAGCCACAACGCGGAATAACAGCACGCGGTCAGAATCCGCCCCGGTACGGTAACGAAAAACATCACTTCCGAATCAGGATTGAAAAAGGGCGGGCCGATCCAGCTCAGCGGCGCGTAATAGAGCTGGTGCGCTGCAAACCACAGGAGAGGGGCGAAGGACCCATGAACCAAAAGGGCCAGAGCGGCTGGTAAAAGCGCAACGAACAGCAAACCGCCGAGGCGCAGGCCTGTCACCCCCCGTTTAACTTCCCGGCCCTTCATAGGCATCGACGATCCGCCCGACGATCGGATGACGGACGACGTCGGCGCTGGTGAAATAGCTGACGTTGATGCCCTCGACGCCCTCAAGGCGCCCGACCGCATCGGCGAGCCCCGAGCTGGCGGGGAGCGGCAGGTCGACCTGCTTGGGGTCGCCGCAGATCACCATGCGGCTGTTCATGCCGAAGCGGGTGAGGAACATCTTCATCTGCGGGATCGTCGTGTTCTGCGCCTCGTCGAGGATGATGAAGGCGTCGGCGAGCGTGCGGCCGCGCATGAAAGCAAGCGGCGCAATCTCGATCTCGCCCGATGCGATGCGGCGCTCGACCTGTTCGGCGGGCAGGCAGTCGTGGAGCGCATCGTAGAGCGGGCGCAGATAGGGATCGACCTTTTCCTTCATGTCGCCGGGCAGGAAGCCGAGCTTCTCCCCGGCTTCGACCGCGGGGCGCGACAGGATCAGGCGCTGGACGCTGCCGGTGATGAGCTGCGCCACGGCCTGTGCGACCGCGAGATAGGTCTTGCCCGTCCCCGCCGGGCCGAGCGCGAAGATGATGTCGTCGCGGGCGAGCGCCTGCATATAGGGGACCTGGGACGGCGCGCGCGGGACGATCGTCTTCTTGCGCGTGCGGATCATCACCGTCGGCGCTTCGTCCTTGTCGTGGCGGATGATGCCGGCGAGCGTCGGCTGCGCCGACATCGCGATCACCCCGTCGACCAGCCCGGCGTCGACCTCCTGCCCCTGTTCGATGCGGTTATAGAGTTCGGTGAGCACGTCGCGGGCGCGCGCCGCGGCCTCGGCCTCACCCTCGATCTGGACGCGGTTGCCGCGCGCCGAAATATAGACGCCGAGACGGTTTTCGATCGCGACGAGGTTGCGATCAAACTCGCCGAAGAGGAGGCCCAAAAGCTGCGTTCGCTCAAATTCCGCCGTCAGTCGGACGCGGTCGCCGGGTTCGGCGGGGGTGGAGGCAGTCAGCGGGCGTTTGGACATATGGGCAAGGCTCCTTCGATCGACGACATGACTGTACTCCCGCCATGACGGGAGTCCATGACTTGCAGGCTGCGAATGCGACGGAAGGAGGCCGGGTGTGTCTTCGCGGAGACACACCGCGCCGGTCGCACTAGGCGACCTCTTCCATCAGGGCTTCGGCGCCGACGCTGTTGGCGCCGGCCGAGACGATGCGAACATCGATCATGTCGCCGATCTTGAGCCCCGGCGCGATGACATGCACCGACTGGAGCCAGGGCGACTTGCCGATGAGCTGGCCTTCGAGCTTGCCCTTGCGTTCGAGCAGCAGGCGCGTCGTGCGGCCGACGGTCGCTGCGTTAAAGGCGTGCTGTTGTTCGTTGAGCAGGGCCTGCAGCCGCTGGAGACGGTCGTTCATTACGTCTTCGGAAATCTGGCCGTCCATCGTCGCGGCGGGCGTGCCCGGGCGGCGCGAATATTTGAAACTGTACGCCATCGCATAATTGGTCGCGCGGACGATATCGAGCGTCGCCTGAAAATCATCCTCGGTCTCGCCGGGGAAGCCGACAATGAAATCTCCCGAGATGGCGATGTCGGGACGCGCGGCGCGGACGCGCTCGATCACCTTCAGATAGCTGTCGACCGAATGGCTGCGGTTCATCGCCGCGAGGATGCGGTCGCTGCCCGCCTGCACCGGCAGGTGGAGGAAGGGCATCAGCTTGTCGACCTCGCCATGCGCGGCGATCAGCCCGTCGGTCATGTCGTTCGGATGGCTGGTCGTGTAGCGGATGCGTTCGAGCCCGTCCTCGCGGGCGAGTTCACGGATCAGCCCGTCGAGGCCGATCGCCCTGCCCTTCTCGTCCTCGCCGTCCCAGGCGTTGACGTTCTGGCCGAGCAAGGTGATCTCGCGGACACCGCCCGCGACCAAAGCACGCGCCTCGGCGATCAGGTCGGCAAAGGGCCGGCTGATCTCCGCGCCGCGCGTATAGGGAACGACGCAATAGGTGCAGAATTTGTCGCAGCCTTCCTGCACGGTCAGGAAGGCGGTCGGGCGCTGGCCGCCGGCGCGCTTCGGCAGGGCGCCGAACTTGCTTTCCGCCGGCATGTCGAGATCGACCGCTTTCTCGCCCTTCGCGGCGCGCGCGATCAGGTCGGGCAGGCGGTGATAGGCCTGCGGGCCGACGACGACGTCGACGCTCGGCGCACGGCGCGCGATCTCGGCGCCCTCGGCCTGCGCGACGCAGCCGGCGACGGCGATCGTCGGGCGGCTGCCATCGGCGCGTTTCAGCCGGCCGATGTCCGAATAGACTTTCTCGGCCGCCTTTTCGCGGATGTGGCAGGTGTTGAGCACAACCAGGTCGGCATCGGCGCCATCGGCCGCGGCGACATAACCCTCGGCGCCCAGCATCTCGGCCATCCGTTCGCCGTCATAGACGTTCATCTGGCAGCCGAAGGATTTGACGTGGAAGGTCTTTGGGGAATTTTGGGGAGAGTCGGACTTCATCGGCGCGCTATAGGCGATGCAGCGCGGCGGCGGAAGGGCGGCCGACCTCGGCCATGCGGCGGGCGATCGCGGCGCGCGCGGCCTCGCTGATCGCCTTGCGATCGTGCATCACCTCGGTCGGCAGCGGGTCGAGATAGTGAATGGTCAGCGGAATCGACCGCTTGCGCGCGATCAGCCGCTTGAAATTGTCGAGGCCCGATTCGGGATCCTGCCAGGCGATGGCCGTCGCTTCGTCGCCATAGTCGAGGAAGACGGGCTGGATGCGCAGGTTGGGCGGCGGCGGGACGACCGCCTGGAACAGCGAGCCACGAAACGGCAGTAACCCGTCGCCGGGCCCCGTCGTGCCTTCGGGGAACAGCGTCACCGGGCGCCCGCGCGCCAGCGCACCGCGCAGGCTGTCTGTCTGGGCATGGATGTCGCGCCGCGCCTCGCGCTGCACGTAAATCGTGTGGTTCTGGTCGGCGAGCCAGCCCACCAGCGGCACATCCTCGACCTCCGCCTTCGACACGAAGGCCGAGCGCGCCGCGCCCCCGAGCGCGAGGATATCGAGCCAGCTCAGATGATTGGCGGCGAACAGCACGTTGCGGCGGAGCCGGGTGCCGGTGGTGCGGACGCGCAGTCCGGCGATCCAGCCGACGGCGTTGAGGAACGCCATCACCATCGGCGACGGGCGCCCGACGGCGCGATAGCAAAGATGCGGGACGATCAGGAACAGCAGCGCCAGGACCATCAGGGTCAGGCGCGCGACCGAGCGCCAGGTGATCGAGGCGCGATCAGTCGCGCTTGCGATCGAGGGAGACACCATAAAGCTCCATGCGATGGTCGACGAGGCGGAAGCCCAGCCGTTCGGCGATCACCTTTTGCAACGCCTCGAGCTCGGGATCGACGAATTCGATCACCTTGCCCGTTTCAACGTCGATCAGATGGTCGTGATGCGCCTCGGGCGCCGCTTCGTAACGCGAGCGGCCGTCACCGAAATCGTGGCGGTCGAGGATGCCCGCTTCTTCGAACAGGCGGACGGTGCGGTAAACGGTGGCGATCGAGATGCCGCTGTCGATCTTCGACGCACGTTCGTACAGCGTTTCGACGTCCGGATGATCCTCTGAATCGGAGATCACGCGGGCAATGATGCGGCGCTGCTCGGTGATGCGCAGCCCCTTTTCGTGGCACAGGGCTTCGAGGTCGATGGAACCGGTCATGCTGGCCTTTCCTGCAATATGCAGCCATGTCTTTGTTCTGCGAACTGTATAGGGTCGCACCGCCGATAGGACAAGGGCGGCACCCACTGGTCCCGCCCTTCCCTGCCCGCATGGGGCCAGATGACCGCAGGTCTTAGACCTTCTTGCGCTTGCGGCCGCCACCGCGCCCCTTCGTGCCGAGACCGATTTCCTTGGCCAGCGCGCGGCGGCGCTCGGCATAGTTCGGCGCAACCATCGGATAGTCGGCGGGCAGCCCCCATTTGGCGCGATAGTCGTCGGGGGTCATCCCGTAATGCGTCATCAGGTGGCGGCGCAGCATCTTCAGCTTCTTGCCATCCTCGAGGCAGACGATGTGATCGGGCTTCACCGACGACCGGATCGAAACCGCAGGCACCGGCTTTTCCTCCGGAACTTCCTGATGACCGAGGTTGGAGAGCGCGGCGTGGACATTGTTGATCAGTACCGCGAGATCGGAGATTGCGACGCTGTTGTTGCTGACGTGCGCCGCGACAATGTCGGCGGTCAACGTCACAAGCATTTCAGAAGTATCGGCTTGATCCGACATGAGAGCGTATCCTTATCATTTTCCCAGAAGAGCAGGCAAGAATATCAGCGTTATTCTTCCGCCTGTCGATTATCCTGCCAGACAAATGCCGGAGCCGCAACGGTAGAATACTAAGTTATAACCGTACGCCCGACCGCCGCATGGTAATCGCGTCGCGCAGGACGCCGTCGGCGCCGCGGTAATAGGCCGGGCGGCGCCCGCACTCCGAAAAACCGGCGCTCTGGTAAAGATGAACAGCATCATTGTCGGCGCGCATTTCGAGGAAATAGTCGTCGGCGCCTTCAAGCAGCGCCCATTGCTGCCAATCGTCCATCAACAACTTGCCGACGCCCCGCCCCCGCGCGGCAGGATCGACCGCGAGCAGCAAAAGCTCGCTCTCCGGCCCCCCGACGCGCGCGGCGGAAAAGCCGCACGGCCGGTCACCGTCCCACGCGAGCGAAACGCGCGCCGACGGCAGGGCAAAGAGCGTCAGCAACTGCGCTGCGCTCCACGCTTCGCCATAAACGGGATCGAAGGCGGCCTCCATCACACGCATCACGGCGGGCAGGTCGGCGACCCGCGCGGTGGCAAGGCGGATCGCCGTCACGCCGCCCCCATCGGCTTGGCGTCGGGCGCGCGGCCATAGATCGGACTGGGATCGTCGAACAGCGCGCTGCCCGGGAGCCCGATGAAAGCCGCCGCATCGGGTAGCGAAGACAAGGCGCGCCCCGAACCGCGGCGCGCGACGAAAGGTTCGGCCCGATTGCCGACGACAAGCGTATCCTCGATCAGCACCGCGTCGTCGGGGAGCAACGATCGCACCGCAGCGCGGGGCGACAGGTCGGCGGCGAAAGGCTGGACGAACCATTGGCCGTGCCCGCCCTCCATCACGACAAGGCCGCCGTCGGCAGCCGCGATCGCATCGGCGGCGCCCGCCGCGACGAGGGCGAGGGTCGAAAAGCCATGCACCGGCACCTGCCAGCCGAGCGCGAGCCCGCGCGCCGCCGCGACGCCGATGCGCACGCCGGCGAAGCTGCCGGGCCCACAGCCGACGAGGATCATATCGGCGCGGCCACCGTCCTTGAGTTCGGCGATCAGCGGCACCAGCCGTTCGGCATGGCCGCGGCCGATGACCTCGTGACGGCGATCGACGATAGCGCCCTCCTCCAGCAACGCCACCGAACAGGCCTCACTCGCCGAATCGATGACCAGTTGCCGCATCGAGGAGCCGGAACGTCCGCTCAGGCGATGCGGTTGAAGCGGCCGAAGTCAGGCCGCGGGCTGCGTTCGAAAACGCTCGCCGGATCGCCGTAACCGAGCGTCGAGATGAAGTTGCTCTTCACGTTCGGCTGGTCGGCGAAGAAGGCCGCATCGACTGCGGCATTGTCGAAGCCCGACATCGGGCCCGTGTCGAGGCCGAGCGCGCGCGCCGCGAGGATGAAATAGGCGCCCTGGAGGCTCGAATTGCGGAAAGCGGTCGTCTCGGCATGCGCCGCGTTGCCCGCGAACCAGCTCCGCGCGTCGGTATGCGGAAACAGCTCGGGCAGATGCTCGTAAAATTCATTGTCCATCGCGATGATCGCGGTCACCGGCGCCGCGAGGATCTTTTCGGCGTTCGCGGGCATGGTGAGCGGCGCGAGCTTTTGCTTCGCTTCATCCGAAACGCACCAGATGATCCGCGCCGGCAGCGCATTGGCGCTGGTCGGACCATATTTCATCAGGTCCCAGATCGCGTGCAATTGCGCTTCCGATACCGGCTTGTCGACATAGCCGTTATAGGTGCGCGCGGTACGAAACAGCTGGTCGAGGGCGCTATCGGAAAGCGGCTCGCTCATCGGGCATTCTCCTGTCGGGATGGGCTGGTCGGGGTCCTCAGACGGCGTGGACGGCCGTCACTTCGGGCACATAATGTTTGAGCAGCGATTCGATGCCGTTCTTCAGCGTCGCGGTCGACGACGGGCAGCCGGCGCAGGCACCCTGCATCTTCAGATAGACATTGCCCTTGTCGAAGCCGCGATAGACGATGTCGCCGCCGTCGTTGGCGACCGCCGGGCGGACGCGCGTTTCGATAAGTTCCTTGATCTGCTCGATGATGTCGGCGTCGGCGGGGTCGTCGGCGAAACCGGCCTCATCCTCTGGCGGCACCGAAAAGCCGGCGGCGGCCGGGTGGAACAGCGGCAGACCGCCGAGGAAATGATCCATGACGATGCCGAGCACGTCGGGCTTCACATCGGCCCATTCGGCGCCCGGCGCGATCGTCACCGAAACGAAGTCGCGGCCGAAGAAGACGCCGGTGACGTCGCCGAGCGTGAAGAGCGCGCTCGCCAGCGGCGACGCCTCGCCCTCTTCGGGGCTGGCAAAGTCGCGCGTCCCCGACTCCATCACGGCCCGGCCGGGCAGGAATTTGAGCGTCGCGGGATTCGGCGTCGATTCGGTTTCGATCAGCATGGGGTGCATGTGGGACGCCACGGCCCTTTGTGCAAGATAACATAGATGCGCCGCACCATAGATGCGCTAGGGACGTGCGATGCGCCGCTTCGCCCATTTTGCCGCCCTCGACTGGTCCGGCGCGCGTGGACTGCGGCAGCGCGGGATTGCGCTGGCGGTAGCGAGCGGCGCGGCTGCCCCGGCGCTCGTGCGGCCGGGACATGTCTGGTCGCGCGCCGAAATACTGGACTGGCTCGAGGCGATCGCAGCGACGGGTGAGGACATGCTGATCGGGTTCGACTTTTCGGCCGCCTTCGCCTTTGCCGACCGCGGCGCCTATTTCCCGCTCTGGGACGACAGCCCCGCCGACCTGCCGGGCCTGTGGGCGCTGGTCGAGCGGCTGGCCGCAGGCGAACCGCATTACGAGATCGGTGCCTTCCTCGCCCATCCCGAAGCCCGGCGCCATTTCCGCCACGCCCGCGGCGACACCGGCGACCTGTTCGAGCCCGGCGCGGGGCGACTGCGCCTCGTCGAGCAGCATCAGCGTGCGACGAAGCAGGCGGCGAGCGTCAGCAACTTCAACCTCGTCGGCGCGGCGCAGGTCGGCAAGGCCAGCCTCGCGGGGATGCGGCTGCTCCACCGGCTGCGCGGGCGCATCCCGCTCTGGCCGCTCGACCCGGTGCCCGCGCAAGGTCCGCTGCTCGTCGAAATCTACACCAGCCTTGCGGCGCGCGCCGCCGGGATGGCCGCGGGGCGCAGCAAGATCCGCGACGGCGCCGCGCTCGACGCCGCCCTCGCCACGCTCGGCTCGCCGCCCGCCGGCATCCGCGGCCCGGTCAGCGACCACGCCAGCGACGCGCTGCTCGCCGCCGCCTGGCTTCGCGCCATCGCGCCCGCGCCGGCGAGCTGGTCCCCTGCCCCGCTGACCGACGAGCTTGCCCGTACCGAAGGCTGGACCTTCGGCATCGTCTGACGCTTTTTCGCGGGGCGACGGTTTCTGACGATCGGATGTTTCCATCCGGCCGGAAAATGCTCTAGGGGGCGCAAATGGCGCGCCGGCTTAGCTCAGTTGGTAGAGCACCTGATTTGTAATCAGGGGGCCACGGGTTCGAATCCTGTAGCCGGCACCAGTTCCGCCTTCTTCGCCATCGACCGCCACCCTGACTAGGCAGGCTGGCGCCAGCGGTAGGTGACGTTCACGCGCTCGGACAGCAGCAGATAGGGCATCCACACGACGATGCTGATGAATGCCTTCTGGAGGTTGCTGGTCAGCAGCGGGACGATCGCCGCCGCGACCTCGGCAGGCAGATGGGGGGCGCCGCTGACATATTCGGCGATGGAAATCTGCGAGGCTACATCGACGCCCCACGTCAGCAGCAGCATGCGCGGGAAAAAGGGCATCCGGCGCAGCGCCATGAAGAAACAGAAGGCATAGAGGAAATTCATGACGATCAGGTCGGTCGCCATCGCGAAATAGATCATCTGGCCCCAGACCGGCGACGATCCGGTCATCGCCGGTACCCCCGCCATGAATTCGGCGGTGCGCACGGGAATATTGAGCAGCATGCCGAGCAGCAGCGACGCCATGACCCCGACCGGGCCAAAAGCGGGATGCTCGCGCGCCGCCAGTGCGCCCAGTGAGCGCCAGTTGCCGATGCGCGCGAGGCGGATTTCGGGCTGCGCGAAATCGGTACCACGCGGGAAAAGCGCGTTCGCCGCCCAATAGGCAAGGAACGGGCTGGCGAGGATCAGCATATGCGGGACGAGCAGCACCAGCAGCGACGACAGGCCGGTTGCGGGCGTCGCGGGGAACAGGATGCGCGCGAGACAGATCAGCGCAACGACGACGGTCCAGCCGAGCAACAGGCCGCGAACCTTGCTTTCCAGCGGCGCGACGAAACGCACGCTCTGGCGGAACAGCCGCTCCCTGATCGTCCGGATTGCCGCGCTGGTCATGCTGCAAAGCGTCTCCTGCTGCGGCGTTTATGTATAACCGGCATGGTTAACAAATGATTTGAAGCCCGATCGGTTGCAGCGCCCCATGCAGCCACTGGCTGTTACCCACCGGTCGAGATGGACGTGCTGCAACGCCGTTTCGGCGAAAAGCGCCAAGGTAACCGGCGGTTACGAATCGGCACCTGCGACTCGCAAGGAAATCAATTGATATGAACTTTGAATCGCGTTGAAGTTGAAAATGGTTAATGCAAAATACTTACCAAGCCCTTGCTAACATAGGTTAATATTCTGTTGACCGTCGGATGCAAAAGGGATTGAATCAACTGGTTCCTGAGGGGGGGCCGCATTGACAGGTTGAACCGGCGCAAGCCGCAGTTTCAATACCGGGTCGCGTCGGTTCTTGTGCACTCCTTCCCCCGGGAAATGTCTGGCCGCCTCCATGGGGGGGGAGGGCAGACATCGCCGCTTTCCTGACCCGGAGGCGGTAACAGGAGTCAGACCATGAAGAATTTTCTGAAGAATTTCGTGCGTGACGAAAGCGGCGCTTCGGCCGCTGAATATGTCCTCATCCTCGCAATCGTCGGTTCGACTATTGCTGTTGGCGCGCTTGCGCTGGGCGGCGCTATCAGCGATTCGCTGACGGCCGCTGGAACGGCGATTGAGAGCTACGAAATCGAGCCCGCCGCGGGCTAAGTCCCCAAATGTCTTATCGGCCGGACATTAGATAAGTGTCCGGCCGATATTGTTCAGCTCATTGGGGGTGGGCCAAATGTTTTCGGGACGAAATGGTATAATCGCCGGGGCGGCAATCATATTGGGTTTGTTCGTCGTATTTTTGGCGAACTCCTTTTTCAGCGGGGTCGAAAAGCAAAAGAAGCTGCAAGCCGAGCAATCGCAGCTCGTCCAGGTTCTCGTTGCATCACAGCCTCTGGATTTCGGTTCTGTCCTGACCCCTGAAAATACAAGATTGGTGCCTTGGCCAGCCGGTTCGCTGCCCGAAGGCGCGTTCAAAACATCCATCGGCGTCGTCAACAATCCCCGCGGCTCGCGCGTCGCGCTACGGCCGATTGCTATCGGCGAACCCATCCTCGCTTCCAAGATCAGCGGTATCGGAGGGCGCGCAGCGGTTTCGGCGCTGCTGCCCGACGGCATGCGCGCAGTAGCAGTCGGCGTCAACGCGGTAACCGGAGTCGGCGGCTTGGTGACGCCCGGCGATGTCGTCGATGTGCTGGTGACCCGTGAAATGGGTGGTCAGGATGCCAACGACAAAGACCAGATGACCGACATCGTGCTCGAAAAGGTGCGGGTGATCGCGATCGACCAGGTGTCCGACGAAGACAAGACCGATCCCAAGGTCGCGAAGACCGCGACGCTGGAGGTCGATGCCGTCGGCGCGCAGAAACTCGCCTTGGCCACCGAGATCGGGACGATCTCGCTCGCGCTGCGCAATGTGACGAGCATCGAGGATGGCGCCAACATGACGGTGACCCAGCAGGATCTGGGCAGCGGCTGGCTCTCGGCACCGCGCCGTTCGCAGCCGCAGTCTTCGCCGGGCCTCGCCGGACTGCCGCCGGGCTTCCTGAGCGAAGCGCCGATGGCCGCGCCGCGCTATGCCCCGCTTCGCGCACCCGCCGCGCCGCCGCGCCCTGCCGGCCCGTCGGTCGAGATCGTCCGCGGCACCACGCCGACAACCTATGAGGTCAAACGCCATGGCTCGTGATTATCGCCGCGGCGCCATGCGCCTGATCCTGCTGCCGCTGGCCTTCGCGGCAGCGCTTCCCGCCGCACAGGCGCAGATGAGCGCCGCCGGCATCCACGCCGGCCAGCTCGACGTGCCGCTGAACAAGAGCCAGACGGTGACGCTCGACCGTCCCTTTGGCCGCGCGATGATCGGGTCCGACGAGATCGCCGACATCATGCCGATCTCCGACCGCTCCATCTATGTCCTCGGCAAGAAGATGGGGACGACCAGCCTGACCGTCTACGACAAGGGCGGACGCGTCATCACCATCGTCGATGTCGCGGTCGGCCCCGACGTGCTGTCGCTGCGCCGTCAGCTTTCCGAACTGATGCCGGGCGAGCCGATCGACGCGCGCATCTCGAACGACGCGGTCGTGCTGTCGGGCGTCGTCAGCAGCGCTTCCGCGGCGCAGAATGCGGTCCAAATCGCCGGGACTTATGCGGGCGACAAGGTCGTCAACATGATGGGGATCGGGTCGAGTCAGCAGGTGATGCTGGAGGTCCGCTTTTCCGAGATCAACCGCCAGACCGGCAAGGAAATCGGCGTCAGCGGCTTTTTCCGCAACGGCTCGGGCAGTTTCGACGGTGTGATCGGCAACGGCGCGTCGCTGATCCCCGATGTCGATACGGGCAACGGCGTACTGAAACTGGGATCGATTACCGACAGCTTCGGCATCTTCCGCAAAAGCTTCAGCCTTGGCGGGCTCGACATATTGGGCGTCCTCGACAGTCTTGAGAACAAGGGTCTGGCCAAGACGCTCGCCGAACCGACGCTCGTCGCGCTGTCGGGCGAAAAGGCAAGCTTCCTCGCCGGCGGCGAATTTCCCATCCCCGTCGTTCAGGGCGGTGGTGGCATCGGTGGCAACAATGGCGCAAGCATCACGATCGAGTTCAAGCCCTTCGGCGTCAGCCTCGGCTTCACCCCGACGATCCTCGCCGACGGGGTGATCAACATGATCGTCGAGCCCGAAGTCAGCTCGATCGATCCCAATAATTCGATCGTCCTCAACGACATCACCATCCCCGGGCTGCAGACACGGCGCGCGTCGACGACGCTCGAACTGCGCGACGGCGAATCCTTCGCCATCGCCGGGCTGATCCGGCAGGACTTCGCGACCACGGTGCGTCAGGTGCCGCTGCTCGGGTCGATTCCGATCATCGGTTCGCTGTTCCGCTCGTCGGGCTTCAAGCGCGGCGAGACCGAGCTGCTGATCGTCGTCACGCCGCGCCTCGTCCAGCCGATCCGGCCGAACCAGGTCGCGCTGCCCACCGAACGCGTCGGCGACGCGAAGGAACTCGACCTGTTCCTGCTCGGCCGCACCGACGGCGCGGTGCCCGCCGTGCCGCCGATCGACCAGACCGCGCCGCCGGCAAAGCCGCGCGCCCCGGCGACTGCCCAGGAAGGAAGCGGTTATGAATATTGATCGTCGCATCGCCGCCGCAGCCGGCCTCGCGCTGATCGCGGCGGGCTGTACCCCGACCGATGCCACCTTCGGCAATGCAGTGCGGCAGACGATGGCGGCGCAGGTCGTCAATCCCGACCCGCAATATGACGATCCGGTCCCGACGACCGAGGGGGCCAAAGGGGCCGAAGCGGTCGAGCGATACCGGACGGACAAGGTGAAAAAACCCGACACGATCCGCACGACCGACACCGACACCGGCTCGCCGCGATAAGACGAGGGGTGGTTCCGTGGGCAAGAATATCGACATGGGACCGGCCGCCAGCGATGGATTTCTGCGCTTGAACTGCAAGATCAAACTGCTGATCTCCGACGAGGAATTCGGACGGTCGGCGCTCTCCCGCGACGAGTTTTCGGATCTGTCCTTCGAACTGGTCAGCCTCGGCGCCGATGCGCCGGTGCGGCCCGACATGATCGGCGATGCCGAATTGCTGGTCGTCGAGCTGCACGCCGGCGATCCGCGCTCGATGCAGCGGCTGACCGCGCTGCGCGCCCGCTATCCCGCCATGCCGCTGATCGTCGCGATGCGCGACGGCGACCTCGCCACCACGCGTGCGCTGATCCGGCAAGGCGTCGACGATGTCATCGCGCTGCCGATCCAGCGCGCCGAGTTCGACGACGCCGTCAACAATCTGCTTGCCGCAACGGCAAAGGAAGCGACGCGCGAAGCAGGACTGGCGCCGGTCATCGCGGTGGCGCAAAGCGTCGGCGGGATCGGCGCAACGACGGTGGCGACCCACCTCGCCCACTATCTCGGCGCGATCGGCGAAGGCGGCTGCTGCCTCGTCGACCTCGATCTCCAGTTCGGCAATGCCGCCTCCTATCTCGGCCGTTCGTCGGGGCTGACGATGGACGACCTGCTCGACGCCGGCACGCGCGCCGATGGCGAATTGCTGCGCACCGTCGCGGCGGCCGACGAAGGCATCGCGGTGATCGCGGCGCCCGAAAAGATCGCGCCGCTCGAGGCGGTCGAGGTCGACCAGCTCATGCGCGTGCTCGACCTTGCGCGGCGGCAATATGGCCATGTCGTGCTCGACCTGCCCGGCAACTGGGCGAACTGGACGCTGTCGGCGATCGACAAGGCCGACCTGATCCTGCTCGTCGTCGACCTGTCGATCGGCAGCCTGCGCCAGGCGCGGCGGCGGCTGACGCTGTTCGAGGAAACCGGCATCGACCCGGCGCGCATCCGGATCGTCGCCAATCGCATCGAAAAGCGCATGTTCCGGACGATCGGGGTACAGGACGCCGCCGACGCGCTGCACTACCCCGTCTTCGCGACCGTCCACAGCGACTATGCCGTCGTCCAGTCGGCGCAGGATCAGGGCGTGCTCGTCGGATCGATCGCGCGCAAGAACAAGGTCGCTGCCGATCTGGCCGCGCTGGCGGAACAGGTCGTCGGCGCACTGGGCGGGGGCTGAGCGCATGTGGCAGGTCCAGAAGCGAAAGAATGCGGGCGCCGAAGAAGCGCCGGCGCCGGTGGCGGGTCCCGCCGGCGCGGAGAATGGCGGCGACCGCGCGGCCGCGCTGCTCCTCCTCAAAGTACAGGTCCATCGCGAGTTACTCGACGAAATCAACCTCGCCCAGCTCGACAAGATGTCGCGCGCGCAGATCGAGGCGGAAGCCGGCGACGTCATCACCAATATCCTCGGCCGGCACCAGATGGCGCTGACCGCCGCGGAACGCAAAATGCTCGTCAGCAACGTTCTCGACGAACTCCTCGGCCTCGGCCCGCTCGAACCGTTGCTGCAGGACGAGACGATCACCGATATTCTCGTCAACGGTCACGCCACGGTCTTCGTCGAACGCATGGGCCTGCTCGAACGCGTCGGTACGCGTTTCAAGGACGAACGGCATCTTTTCCGGATCATCCAGAAGATAGCGAGCGGGGTGGGACGCCGCATCGACGAGTCCTCGCCCTTCGTCGACGCGCGCCTGCCGAACGGATCGCGCGTCAACGCGATCGTGCCGCCGCTGGCACTCGACGGCTCGCTGCTCTCGATCCGTAAATTTTCGCACATCCCGATCAACATGGCGAAGCTGGTCGAATTCGGCAGCGTTCCCGCCGCGATTGCCGAGGTGCTGGAGGGCGTCGTCGCGGCGCGGCGCAATATCCTGATCTCGGGGGGGACGGGCTCGGGCAAGACGACGCTGCTCAACGCGGTGTCCTCGTTCATCGACGAGCGCGAACGCATCGTCACCATCGAGGATTCGGCCGAACTGCAATTGCAGCAAGAACATGTCGCGCGCCTCGAGACGCGTCCCGCGAATATCGAGGGCCGCGGCGAGGTGACGCAGCGCGATCTTGTCAAGAATGCGCTTCGTATGCGGCCCGACCGGATCATCATCGGCGAGGTGCGCGCCGGCGAGGCGTTCGACATGTTGCAGGCGATGAACACCGGTCACGACGGTTCGATGACCACCGTCCACGCCAACACCGCCCGCGACGCGCTGGCCCGCGTCGAACAGATGGTCAGCATGAGCGGGATCGAGATGTCGCCGCGCGCCGCGCGGGCCCAAATCGCCTCGGCCATCAATGTCGTCGTCCAGATCGGCCGCCTGTCGGACGGGCGCCGCCGCCTGCTCAGCCTTTCCGAGATCACCGGGATGGAGGGCGATATCGTTACCATGCAGGATATTTTCCTGTTCCGCATGACCGGCCGCGATGCCGACAACCGGGTCCTCGGTCATTTCGAGGCGACAGGAATCCGTCCGAAGTTCCTCGATACCTTGTCGGCATATGGGATCGAACTGGCGCCCGACCTGTTCCGGCCCGACCGGCCGGTGGCCTGAGATGAGCGACACCGCCCTTCGTTTCGTGACCATGGTGGTGCTTTTCGCCTTCATCGTTCTGGTCGCGCAACTGGCGGGCGGCGCCATCGCCGACCGGCGCAGCAAGAGCCGGGCGGTCAATGCGCGTCTGCGGATGATCGAGGCGGGGGTCGACCGCGAAATGGTCACCGCCCGGTTGCGCAAGGACGTGCCGCACGACATTCCGGGAGCCCCGCGCTGGGTTTCCAACGCGGCGCGTGCGTTTCACCGCATGCTCAACGCCGCCAACATCAAACGCTCGCCGCTCGAGATCTTCATCTTCATGCTGCTCGGGGCGGCGATAGTCACGGCTGCCGTTCTCACATTGGCGGGATGGTCCGGCACCGCGGTCACCATCGGGGTCATCCAGCTTGCGATGGCGGTGGGCATCGTCGTCGGCCTGCTCCTGCCCTGGATGGTGATCGGCCGGCTGGCCGATGCGCGGCGGCGGCGCATGGAAAGCCAGTTTCCGGTCGCGCTCGACGTCTTTGTCCGCGGGCTGCGCGCCGGGCATCCGATCCCGGCCGCGCTCAACCTGCTGGTCGAGGAGATGGAAGATCCGGTCGGCACCGAATTCGGCATCGTCGCCGACGAGATCGCGTTCGGTTTCGGCCTGCGCGAAGCCTTGGCGCGGATGGCCGAACGGTGGGGCCTCCCCGACATCGACATATTCGTCGTATCGGTCTCGGTCCAGATGGAAACCGGCGGCAATCTCGCCGAAATCCTCGAGAATCTGGGCCGGGTCATCCGCGAGCGCGCCAGCATGTTCATGAAGGTCCGCGCCCTGAGTTCGGAGGGCCGGATGACCGCTCTCGTCCTGACCGTACTACCTATTCTGGCGTTCATCGGCCTGTTTACCGTCAGGCCGGCCTTCTATCTCGATGTTGCCGACGATCCGATCTTCATCATCGGTTTTGCGGCCATATTGCTGCTCTACCTGGTCGGCTTCCTTGCGATCCGGAAGATGGTGGACCTGAAGGTCTGATATGGTCGAACAGATCGCCCTGTCCCCCTTCATGCGCTGGGCCGTCCTGCTGCTGCTGTTCGCGCTCGTGACCGCCGCCACCTTTCTGGCGATCCGGACCGTACTCAGCCGCCGCCTGGTTCTCGATCGGCTTGAGGAGCAATCGAAGGCGGCCATTTCGGAAAGCGCCGCCGCCAGGCTGCAAGCGTCCGCAGCAAAGGCCAGCGCCTGGGCAAGGCTCACCGAGCGGATCGAGCGAGGCGGTCTTTCGCTGGGGGATTCCGATCCCAAGGCATTGCAGCGCAAGATGATCGCCGCAGGCTATCGCTCACCGCAGGCTCCGAAAATCTTCACGCTGGTCCGCCTGCTCTTGATCGTGCTCCTGCCCACGATCGTCGTTCTCCCCCAACTGGCGTCGGACAAGCCGATCTCGTTGCTGAGCCTCTATCTGCAGGGGGCGGGCTTCGCCGCGATGGGTCTTTTTCTGCCCAATCTCTACCTGACGGCGAAAGCAGACCGCCGGCGTCAGGAAATCGTCAACGGCTTTCCCGATTGCCTCGATCTGATGCTGGTCTGTGTCGAAGCGGGGATGGGGCTCGAAGCCGCGCTGGACCGGGTGGCGCGCGAAATGACGACTTCGCACCCGCTCGTCGCCGAAACGCTGCTGCAAACGACCCTCGAATTGCGCGCCGGCGCCAGCCGCGAAGAAGCGTTGCGCGCCATGGCCGACCGCACCCGCGTCGACGAAATCCGCGCCTTTGCGACGCTGCTGATCCAGTCCGACAAGCTGGGATCGAGCATCGCAATGACGCTCCGCACCTACGCCAGCGAGATGCGCGAAAAGCGGCGGATGCGCGCCGAGGAAAAGGCGCATCGCCTGCCCGTCCTCCTCTCGATCCCGCTCGTCGTCTGCATGCTGCCGGTCATGATCGGCGTGCTGATGCTGCCCGCTGCCGTCCGGGTCGTGCGCGAAGTCGCGCCGGCCCTGACGGGAGGGGGATGACCGTGCGCGTCCGTGCGCTGTCCTTTGCACTGGCCGCATGCGTTCTCGCAAGCTGCTCGTTCGGCCCGCGCCTGCAATCGGCGCTGCCGGTGGTTCGGGACGTACCGGTTCTCGCCGGCCTGTCGCCGGCCGAATCGCTCGCCCGCGCACGGACCTATCTGACGTCGCGGCAATATGGCCTGGCGATCGAACTGTTCAGGGCGGCGGGCCGCGATCCGGCGCTCGAGATCGACAGCCTGAACGGGCTTGCGATCGCCTATGACGGTATCGGCCGACGCGATCTCGCCGAGCGCTATTTCCAGAAAGCGCTCGCCTCGCGAACCGGCGACGAGCGCACGCGTCGCAACCTCGCGGCCTTCTATGCAGCGTCGGGGCAGTCCGAAAAGCGGCAGGCCCTGCTCGCCGACGCGGCGGCCGCGCCGATCGATACGCAGGCGGCCGCTGTCACGAGCGAGCCGTCTTTTCCGCCGACACCGGGGTCCGCCGCGCGACCGGTCGCGGCCGCGAGCGCCGATCTGCGCACAACAAGCCCGCTTGGCGAAAGTTTTGCCCCCTTGCTGGTAAAGGCCGGCTTCAGTGACGAAGCATCGCCGCTGCCGGCATCGCTTTCGGACGATTTATCGATAGCGTGCCTCGGCAACAGCGCGGCTGCGCGACGCGATGCCGACGGGGCGATGCGGATGTTTCGCATCAGTATCGGCGAAGTCTATATTGCAACCGAACCCGGCGGAACCTCCTGCGCCCTGGCCCCGCAGGCCGGGGATCCGGCGAGCGGAGCCGGGACGATGAGCAACACGGCCTATCTGGAGCTGCTCGCTGCCTATCTCGACCGGCTCAACCGGCTGAATCTTTTCGCGGAGCTTGCCTTGCCAGCCCCGACCGGGACCAGCTGATGCATCGCCGTCGTAACCCGGCCTTCGCGCTGATCGCGGCGATCGCTGCGGTCTGGCTGTCGATCGCTCCGCTCCGGGCCTATGAAAATCCACCCGCGCCTCCCCTGCCCACCAACCTCGCTGCACAGCGAGCCGATATGCTGGGGGCGATCGACAAGGCGTTGGCGGGTCAGCGGCTCGTCGAAGCAAAGGCCTTACTCGACCGGCTGGAACACGCGCCGGGCATGGACGAAGACGGCCGCGCCGACCTGCTTCGCGCCGAATGGCTGATCGCGGTCGGGCGTCCGCGCGACGCGATCCCGCTCCTCGTATCGACCGAAGAGGTCGACGGCCGACGGTGCCGGAAATTGTCGGCCGGCATGATCGCCCTCACCCAGCTTTCCGAACTCGATCAGGCCGACCGTCTCGCCGCTGCTCCCGCAGCGACCTGCATCGCGGATCCGTTATACTGGCGCAGCCTTGCCCGGTTGCACCTTGCCCGCGGTCGCGCGCCGGCCGCGGTAAGCGCGCTTCGCAGGGCTCTTGCACTGGTTCCGGAAAGCAACGCCGTGGCGGCCGATCTGGGCGTCGCATTGATCGCAACCGGCGACGCCGCCGAGGCGGCGGGTCTGTTGTCGAAGCTTCTGGCAAGCGACCCCGGTCAGTCCGAGGTCCGGATGAACCTCGATTATGCGAACGGCATGCTGGGATTGCAGCCAGCGCGCGCGGTATCAGACAGCGATCTCGGGTGGAGCAACCGCCTGCAGTTCGCGGGGCTGGGCGCACAGCGGGCGAACCATCTTGTGCTTGCCGAGGCCTTGCTGGGTCAGGCGCTGATCGAACGGCCGCGCCATGACGACCGGCTGTGGCACCAATATGTCGCCGTCGCCGGGCGCCACCGAAAGGGCGCGGGACTTTGATCGCCATCAAGGCGGCGTTTGTGACCATATTGGCGTTCGCCGCCTGGTCCGACGCGCGCCGCTTCCTCATTCCGAACATCTACCCATTGCTGCTGCTGTTGCTGGGCGCGCTGGCCTGGGTCGCGGGCTTCCCCTTTGCCGCGCCGCTCTGGTCGCACGCGGCGCATTTCGTCGTGGCGCTCGGACTTGGAATGCTGCTGTTTCATTTCGGCTGGTTCGGCGGCGGCGACGTGAAACTCTATGCGGCGCTCGCTTCGTGGTTCCCGCTCTCAAGCGGTCTTTTCCTGTTGCTTGCCGTGTCGTTGAGCGGTGCGGCGGTCGTCCTGCTGTCGATCGTCTTTCACCAGATCCGGGCATTTTACGGTCCGGCGGAGCGCAAAAAGAGCAGCTTCATGACGCGCCGGATTGCGTACGGGCTGGCGATTGCGGCCGGCGGGGCGTTTTCGATGTTCTGGCGCTATTCCTGACCGGCGGCCCGCGGGAACTCAGGTTACCGGCACGGCGGGACGGCAGGCCTTTGCGGTCAGTGTAACGCTCAGCGGGATCGCCGGCACGAGCGCCTGAAAATCATAGGATGCCTCGACCTGCCTGCCGCATGCGGGGGACGAGGCGGTGAAATTGTCCGCCGTGAGGACGACCCCCGCGTTGCTCGCGGCGGTCGCCGCAAAACCCTGAACATTCTCCGCTGTGTCGCACAGGCGGGTCGTCAGTTCGGGACGATCGAGCGCGTAACAACGCGCCGCCGCCTCGACCACCGATTGCATCGTGCTGCGCATCCACATCGCCCGCCCAAATTCGATGATGCCAAAACTGAACACCAGCAGCAGCGGCATGACCAGTGCAAACTCGGCCGCCATCGCGCCGCCCCGCGCGCGACGGAATCGGCGCAGCCACGCCGCCATTCCGGCCCGCCCGGTCATGATATACGCACCGTCGCGGTGCCCGACAGCGACACCGGACTGAACCAGATCGGCGTGTAGTCGGTGCTCGTCTGCACCGTCACATAGCTGCCGGGAAATTCATCATTCGCGCATTTGACGCCGGCGCTGCCGGGTGTGATTCCCGTTGTCGCGTCGGGACAGCCGAATGCCTTCGCCGGCGCCGCGGGGAAAGTGACCGCCAGATTGGTCGCGCTCGTTGCGGCTGCCTGGATTTTTACCGCGTCGAACCCCTTGGTCGCATTGACGAGCGCATAGTTGGCACCGGCACGCGCTGCCGCCTGCACCTCCATCTTCGTCCACGCCATCGCGCCGAGATCGATGGTGCCGATCAGCAGCGCGATCAGGATCGGCAACACCAGCGCGAATTCAACGCCGCTCGCGCCCGCTCGATGGCGCAGCAGTCGGTTCAGGAAGGAAGGCACGCGTCCGGGCATCGCTTCACTCCATCAACGCGATCGATGAACTACCCGGGCTGCGGATTCCGGTGCCCGGGCAATTATTGTTCATGTTCGCGTTGTTCTTCATGCTGATGCGTTGCGCCACCAACTGCGTGCACAGCCCGGCGTTGAACGTCATATTGTTCTTGAAATCGATATTCTGATTGCGGAAATACATCGCGCCCTGGACGTTGAACGTGACATTGTTCTTGAAGTCCTGGCTGGTCGGTGACGTCGCCAAGCTCATGATGGCAATGCCGGCATAGGTGCCTGTGCTGGGCGCCGTGATGTTCAACGTCATACCGTTGTTGGTGTTCGCGTCGTTAAACGCAGCGCCGTTCATAAGGATCAGGGTCACCCCGCCGGTTGCATTGATCGTCAGATTGTTGCCGTTGGTCAGGCTCTTTCCGATGTAGTAGGTGCCGGCGGACAAGTTGATGGTCACGCCGTTCCCGACCGCGATGCCTTCGCAAAAATAACCGGGGCTGTAGTTGACCGTCTGGTTGTTGCTCGCGGTCATTTTGGCGGTGCCGGTGCAGGAGGATGGCACCGTCACGTCGGCATAGGGGTCCGCCACGGGCGGAACGCCGGTCTGTTCGGTTCCGATCGTCGCGCCGTTGCTCTTGCTGACCGTCCCCGACACATAAGCCGATCCGAAAATCTTGCTGTTGTTGGACATCGACATATTGGCGTTCGAATAGACGGCACATCCGGGATTTGTGACTTCGTTGTTGTTGCTCATGCTGATCGCGGTGCCGCTCGTGGCAAGGCCGATGATGCAGGCGTTCCCGCCGGCTGAGCCGCCCGCGACCGCACGGGCGCGGACATTCGCTTCGCCGCCGAGCAGATATCCGGCGAGCCAGGTCGCCTGCGGCTCGGTCACCGTTACTTCCCAATAGCCGCTTTTCCCGGCAAACTGTCCCGCGGCTGGCGGGTTGGTCACGGTCACCGCGACGCCATTCTGGCCATCGACGAAACCCATGCCCGCCGTGATCGCGCGGGCATTCATTGCCGCGTTGGCACTGGTGTTCCCGGCTTTTGCCGCCACCGCCGCCGAGAAGGCGGCCTGATCGGCAGCGCCCTGCGCCTGCCGCTTCTGGACATTCCAGATGCCGACATCGACGGCCAACGCGCCCATGCCGACCAGAACCGGCATCGCGATTGCAAAAACGGCTGCCGTCGCGCCGCGGCGATCCGCAGGCAGCCTGGTCCAATTCCGCATGCGAGCCCTCCCACAAGAATCACGCTGCGACCCGCAAGAATGCTACGCCATGGTTGATGAATCTTCAACCAAGAAATGGGCAGAAAAGCGCTCCTTATGGCACAAAATGAGGCATATTATCCAAGCAAAGGCGGCGCGAATATTATAATCCTATCCGCCAGATTGCCGGACTCTGCCTTTCGCTCCGATGGAAAGATCCTTTTTCTTCCATGTCATCGTGTCCGATTTGCATCGGCCATGCTGTTTACCGCCAGATCTCGTCTCGTATATTTTCATTCTTTTATAGCGACTTATCTCGTCACCCGTTTCGCGAATATGCCGCACGACCAATTTTATACATTAGTGCTTGATTTACGCGAACGCTGGCGCCTAGACTTCCTGCACCGCATGCGCGGCGTGATCGGCGGAGGATTTCGACATGACAGACGCAGTGAAAGAAGGTCCGGCGCCCAGCAACGCAGCGCCGACCGCAAGCGCTGGCACCGGTGCGGCAAAGACGCTTGCTCCTTCGGGCTGGCCGGCGGCGGACCGCGACCATTTCTGGCAGATCCAGCAGACGGGGTTACCGGGCAATCCGGCCGGCCGCGGGCAAGGTGGTGCGGTCGCGACGGCGCTCAACGGCTTCGCGGCGCGCGTCGGCGAGGAGGCGCTGCGCCAGGGCGGGTCGGCGGTCGACGCGGTGATGAGCGCCGCGCTGGCGCAGATCGTCCTCGGCGGGGGCGCGGTGATCAGCTTCTTCGGTATCCTGGCGCTGATGCATGTCGACGGCGAAAGCGGCGAGGTGACCTCGCTCAATGCCGGCTGGAACACCGTGCTCGGCGAGGACGATCCGATGTCGATCCCGGGCAAGGTGAACGCCGCCGGCGACGGCATCGCGAACATGATGGGTTCGGGCGAGCCGTCGGGCCGCACCGCAATGGTCGGCGGTTTCATGCGCGGGCTCGAAGCGGCGCATCGCCGCTATGGCAAGCTGCCGTTCGCGCGGCTGTTCGAGGCGGCGATCGAACTCGCCGAAGACGGCTTCATCGTCTCGCCGGGGCTGGCGCGCTATATCGATATCCGCAAGCAGGACCTCGCGCGGCTTCCCGAGACCAAGGCGGTCTTCTTCAAGGCCGACGATACGCCCTATGTCGAGGGCGATCATTTCCGCCAGCCGGCGCTCGCCGAGACGCTGCGCCGCGTCGCGGTGGAAGGCGCCGACTATATGTACACAGGTGCATGGGCGGCAAAATGCATCGAGGCGATCCAGGCCGATGGCGGGCGGATGACGCTGGACGACCTTGCCGCCTACCAGCCGGTGTGGTCCGACCCGGTGACGATCGAGCGCCGCGGACACACGATCGCCCTGCTCGGCGAACCGTGCGAAGGTAGCGTCAACCTTATCGAAACGCTCAACCTGTGCGAAATCGCGGGCATCCGCGAGCGCGGCCATTGGTCGCAGTCGGCCGACAGCCTGATGCGCCTCGCCAAAAGCTGCGCGGCGATGGGCGGCATGCGCTATGAAACCGAAGAGGAGCAGGCGGCGACCTTCCCGGGGATCGAGATGAGCCGCGACGCACGGCTTTCCAAGGAGCATGCGCGCGCCCTCTGGTCGCGGCTCGAGGAGCAATCACCGATCCGCTTCCTGCCCAAGGGCACACACTCCGACGTCGTCGTCGCGGTCGATGCCGACGGCAATATGGCGGCGCTCTGCCACTCGATCAATTGCCTGATCTGGGGCCGCACCGCGATCGTCGTCGATGGCGTCTCGGTCGGTGATCCCGCTGCTTATATGCAGACGATGGTCGCGGCGACGCCGCAGGGCGGGCAGCTCCCCAATCCGATCGAGGTCGGGATCATCCTGAAGGACGGCAAGCCCGACACCGCCTGGTCGTCGATGGGGGTCGGGCTGCATTACCAGACGACGCAGTCGCTGCTCAACATCGTCGATTTCGACATGGACCTTGAGGAAACGGCGAATGCGCCGCGCCTGTTGCTGCCGATTTCGCCCGACGCGAGCCAGCGCGAGTTGATCCTGCGCGTCGTCGACGGCGAGTTTCCCGACGAAGTGCTCGATGCCACCGGGCTCGAAATCAAGCGCATCCAGCCGGTGGAGGCGCGTTTTGCGCAGGGGCTATGGGTCGCGATCCGGCGCGACGCGGCGACAGGCGAGCTGACCGCAATTTCGCCGACTTATACCAACGGGCAGGCTACCGCATTTTAGGTAAAAATGCCGTCATTGCGAGCGTAGCGAAGCAATCCAGAGCGGTTTACGCTACCCTGGATTGCTTCGCTACGCTCGCAATGACGAAGAGAGGGGCCATCCGCCGCAAATATCATTCGCTTGCGGCGAGCGCGGCCTGCCAGTCGGGCTTGCCCTCGACCGGCGGCAGGAGAAACTGCAACGCCCTGCCGATCGCGGCGCCGGTCACCGATCCGTGCGTCTCATCGGGGAACTGCGTGAAACGGGTCTCGACACCGTGACGCGCGAGCGCAGCGCGCATCCTGAGCGCGTTGCTGATGATCGCGAAGTCCGCGAACATCGTCCCCGGATCCTCTTCGAGCGCCCCGGCCGACAGGAAGGCGCGCAGCCCCGTTGGAAGCGCAGGCAGGTCTTCGATCAGCCGCACCATCACCGGATCGCCCGCCGCTTGCGGCAGCGCCCCCTCGACGAGCGATTGCGGGTCGACGAGCATCGGGCTCATCAAAGCGTAGCCCTGAAACAACTCCGGCGCTTCCGCCATCGCATAAGACGCGAAATGCCCGCCCGCCGACATACCGAGAAGGATGCGGCGCGCCGGGTCGATTCCCGCAACATGCCCCTCGACGGCGGCGATGACATGGTCGCGCAGCGCCGCAAGAAAGGCGTCGGCGCCGCCGAATTCGAAGCTGCCATAGGCGCCCGCCGAAAAGCTGCGCCGCGGCCCGCGATAGAAGTCGAGAAAGCGGCGGGTCGAGACGAAAGCAAGGTCGCCTTTCTCTTCGGCATAGCCGATCCCGACCACGACGGCGGGGGCAAGCTCGCCGCCGAGGCTGCCGACGCGAACCGCATCGACAACGGTGCCGAACATATAGTCGGCGTCGGTGACATAGACGACCGCAGTCGGGTCATCGCTCGCCCCGACCGCGGGCTGGATCGCGCGCGCGATCGAGATGCGCAGCGCCGTGCCGAGACCGGGCGGCTCGATGACGAAGGTTTCGATCCCTGCCGCCGGACCCAGTGCCGGCACCAGTTCGACGGGCGTGTCGTCACTCATCATTGCTTCTCCTTGCCGGCCGTTATGCCGAGATCCTTTACGATGCGTCCGTCCTGAATCACGAGCGGGATATGCGCGCCGCCGTCCTGGAACAGCCCGAGGTCGTCCAGCGGGTTGCCGTCGACGAGGATCAGATCGGCGATCATTCCCGGCGCGATACGGCCGAGATCATCCTCGCGCCGGATCAGGCGGGCGTTGACGATCGTCGCCGAGCGGATGAGGTCGGCCGCGGGCATGGCCTGCCCGCGGATCAGGAACTCGCGGCCCTGCCGGTCGTGGAACGGCCCCAGCAGGTCGGTCCCGAAGCCGAGCTCGACGCCCGCCGACCGGCAGGTTTCGAGCGATCTGAGCCCCGCGTCGAACACCCCGGCATTCTTGGCTAGCGCGGCTGCCGGCATGCCATATTCGGCGCCATGGTGATCGAAGCTTTCATAGGTGGCGAGCGTCGGGACGACGAAGGCGCCGCGTTCGGCGGCGAGCGCCGCCACCGGCGCGTCGATCATATTGCCATGCTCGATCGAACGCACGCCGCATTCGAGCGCGCGTCGAATCGCCGCCGCCGAATAGGCGTGGGCGCAGACATAGACGCCCCAATCGGTCGCCGCCTGCACCGCCGCAGCGATTTCTTCGGCGGTGAACTGGAGGCTGTCGAACGGATCGCTCGGCGAAGCGATGCCGCCAGAAACGGTCAGCTTGACATGATCGGCACCGCGCCGCAATTGCTCGCGCACCCCGCGCAGCATGTCGGATACGCCGTCGGCGATGTGCGAGAGCAGGTCGATGCCGCTGCAGCAACCGCAGGTCGCCGGGCCATGTTCGACGGGGCTGCGATAATCGACATGGCCGCCGGTCTGGCTGATTGCCTTGCCCGCGATGAACAGCCGCGGGCCGCGCAGCGCGCCGCTCGCCACCGCTTCCTTGAGCCCATGATCGGCGCCGCCGGTGTCGCGCACCGTCGTAAAGCCGCGGTCGAGCATTGCGCTCAGGATCGGTCCTGCCCGAACCGCGGCGAGCGTTGCGGGCATCGTCTTCAATCGGCCGATATCGAGCTCGGAAATCATCGCATGGACGTGCGCGTCGATCAGCCCCGGCATCAGCGTCCGGCCGCCGCAGTCGATCACCGCGCCGTCGTCGGGCGTCGCCGGCCGATCGGAGACTTCGCCGATCCGGGCGCCCCGCACGAAGACCGACCGGCCTTCGGACAGCCGCCCGGCCTCGACGTCGAGGATGCGCGCGTTCGTCAGGACGAGCGCGGCATGGCCTGTAATGGTCAAGCCGCCTCCGCGACCTGCTGCCGCGCAGTCCAGTCGTCGATCAGCGCCTCCAGCACCGGCAGCGTCACCGGCCCCGCCGCCATCAGCGCATCGTGGAAATCGCGGATGCGGAAATCGTCGCCGAGCGCCGCCTCGGCCCGTTCGCGCAGTTCGCGGAACTTGAGGTTGCCGATCTGATAGGCGAGCGCCTGTCCCGGCAGGCCGATATAGCGGTCGACCTCGGCGGTCACCGTGTCGAGCGGCATCGCCATATTGGCCTGGAAATAGGCTATTCCCTGCTCACGGCTCCACCCCTTGGCGTGGATGCCGGTATCGACGACGAGCCGGACGGCGCGCCAGATTTCCATCTCCAGACGCCCGTAGCGCTTTTCGGGCGTGTCATAGAAATCCATCTCTTCGCCGAGCCGTTCGCAATAGAGCGCCCAGCCTTCGAGGCACGCCGAATAGCGCAGCCCACCGGCGCGGCGGAAGGCCGGAAGCTCGTGCATTTCCTGGATCAGCGCGAGGTGCATGAGATGCCCCGGCCACGCCTCATGGAGCGCCAGCGGGATATGCATGTAGCGCGGACATTTGCCGGGGATCGAGGTGATCCAGTGGACCCCCGACATGCTGCCGTCGGCGGGATTGGGCTGCGCATAGGCGGGCGGCATCTTCTCGGCGACCGCCTCGGGGATGCTTTGCACGCCATAGGTGGTCCGCGGCAGGCGACCGAAGAATTCGGGGATGCGCGCGTCGATCCGTTTCGACAATATCTCGATCTGCTCGCGCAGCGCCTCACCGCTTTCGGCGATCTGGCTGTTGTCGGTCTGGAGCCGGCGGCGGAACTCTCCAAGGTCGCCTGCGCAGCCCGCGTCGGCGGCCACCGCCAGCATCTCGCCGGTAATCCGCTCGACCTCCGCCAGGCCGAGTGCATGGATATCATGGGGATCGCCCGGCAGGGTGGTATATTCGCGGATCAGATGGCCATAGAAAGCGTCGCCATCGACATCGTCGATACTCGCCAGCCCGTCACGCGCCGCGGGCAGCAGCACCGTCTCCAGGAAATCGGCATAAGCCAGCACGGCGGGATAGACCGCCCGCTCGACAACCGCCCTGCCCTCTTCGGCCAGCGTCGCCCACGCCGCCGACCGGCTGGCGGTGCGCGCCAGCGGCTGGAAGAAGGCATTGGCCGCGACGGGCATCGCCACCATGCCGCGCGCCTGTTCGACCGCACGCTCGATCACCAGCCGCGGATAGCGCAGCCCCTGCCCGGCACCCTCTCCCAGCAAAGCGCGGATGTCGCCCAGCGCTGCCGGAACCGTCTGCAATCGCGCGATATAGATGTGCGCGTCGGCGACGGTCGCGAGCGCGGTGGCGTTCGCCCAGTAGGAAAGGGTGAAATCGGGACCGAGCGGATAGAGCGGCGGCCTGAGATACGCGCGGCAGGCGACCGCCGAGACGAGCGCCGACAACTCATGTTCGAGGAGCAGCCAGCTCGCCCGGTCCTGCGGGTCGAGCGCGTCGGTCGCGATCGTCCGGAGTTTCGCGAGCGCCGCTTCCGCCCATTCGGCGCGGCGGCGATGGTCCGCCGGCGCTTCGCGAAACAGGCTACCGGCATCGGTCGCGACGCCCGCCATGATCGCCTCGATCGGAAATTCGGCGCAGCGGAACGCCCAATAATCTTCGGCGAACTGCTTCAATAGCTGATGCTCGGCCATTTTTTCTCTCCCGTTCTTCAAGCCGCGATGCCGTCGGCAACCGCACAGCGGCGGGGGTCGGCGACCGCCGTCAAGGTTCCGCTCGCTTCGTCATGCGCGATGACCGAGAAGCTGCCCATGTGATAATCATAGCCCGACAGCGCACCGACGCGGACGCCGAGCTTGTGCAGATCTTCGACGACGCCGGGCGCAAGACGATCCTCGATCGCGACAAGCTGTGCTTCGCTCATCGGCAGCATCCGCGGCGCATCGACCGCGGCGTAGGGATCGAGCTTGAAGTCGAGCAGATAGGCAAGCACCTGCGGCAGCGTGCAGTGGATGTTGCCCGGCGACCCCGCCGAGAAGACCGGCTTGCCGTCCTTCAGCACCAGCGTGTTGCCGATGATGCAGCGCGCCTTGGCGCCCTTGATCAGCACCGTGTCCATCGGGCTCTGCAAGGCACCGAAGGTCGCGTGGCTGCCGACCATCGGGATGCCGCCGACAACCTGTCCGGGGATACCCGAACCTTGCAGCGTGTCCATGAACTGGCACCAATTGCCTTCGACATCGACGACCGCGATCTCGCAGCTTCCGCTCGGCTGCTTCTCCTCATGGTTGACCAGCCGCGGCTTGCCCGACGGCCCGGCAAAGGCCGACATCATGTCGCCCGCGCCCGTGCCGTCGCCCGCCAGGCGGATATGATCGGTCATGTCGACCTTCGGCCGCGACCCGCGGATCAGCTTGGCGAGATGCTTGTGGTAATCGTCGTCGAGCACCTCGGCACGCGGCACGCCATAGACCTGATCGTCGCGCGCATATTCCCAGTGCCGCTGGCCTTGACGCAGCGCATGGCCCATCGCCCAGATATGTTCTGCCGACCCCGGCGCCATGTCGCGGATGCAAAGATGCTTGAGCACGCCGAGCGCGACGCTGCTGAAAAAGCCCTGTGCCTGCGGCGGCCCGAGGAACAGAACCTCATATTCATTGTAGGCGAAGCGCAGCGGTTCGACCCAGCGCGGCGGCGTCTCGGTCATATGGTCCAGCCTGACCTTCCAGCCGAGCGCGTTGCCCTTGGCGACGAACTTTTCCGCCCACGGGCCGGTGATCATATAGTCGGGCCCGTTGTCGCGCACGCCGCGCAGCGTATCGGCCATCCCCGGCGGGGTGAAGATGTCGCCGACGTTCGGGAAATAGCCGTTCGGCTGATAGAAATCGCGGCCCTCGGGGAAATAGGTGATGAACTTCTCGCCGAAGATGTTGACGCCATATTCGAAGGTGGAAACCTCATGGCCTTTCTCGGCCCAATGCACCGCATCGGCGCAAAGGTCGGCCCAGTCCTTTGTCGCAAATTTCCGGTGGATTTCCTTGAGGCCGGGCATGAAGCCGGGGATGATCGCCGACGGCGGCGAGGTCGCGTAGCTGCCAAGGCCCGGCGGCACCGGCTTGAACGGCGGCAGACCCGACGGATGGCCGCCAAGGCTGTCGAGCTGGTGGACCTTGCCCGTCTTCGCCTCATAATAGAGCATGGTGACAAGACCCGCATGATTGGTCATGAAGGGTTCGGCCGCAGCCTGCACCATCGCGCCCGCGATCACCGCGTCGGCGGCGTTGCCGCCGCTGTTCAGCACCTTCATGATCGTTTCGGTAACGATCGCGCTGTCGGTCGTGACGGCCGCCTTGAGACCGGTGACCGGCGTCTTCGGGCCGGGGTTGCGGACATAGTCCGAGGGATTGCTGCTCAACGCTTGTCTCCTTGTCCCAAAGCGACGGCTTATTGCCGTTCGGCGCCCACCGCCCGTTATCGCGGGCCGAAATCAAGACAGTGCTGAACTGACTGGGGCGCTTCACTTTAACATGCATTGCTGTCTTTTTTGATGCAAGCCCTTTTGTGCGAGGTGCCGCACGACCCGTTCAAAAGCCGGTAGCGCTATCGCTGACGTACAGGGACGATCAGACGAACGGCAGCGCGCCGCGGCGCAGTTCGCTGGGGCTGATGCCGAAGCGGCGCTGGACCGCGACCGAAAAGCTCGACGGATGGTTGAAACCGACGGCATAGGCGATCTGGGTGATCGACGTGTCGCGCTGCCCAAGCAACGCCAGCGCGTGCTGCATGCGCAGGTCGCCGACATATTCGAAGACGGTCTGCCCGACGATCTGCCGGAAACTGGCGCAGAGCCCGCTGCGGCTGAGACCGACCTGCTGGGCCAGTTCTTCGAGCGACGGCGGGTCGACGAAATTCTCCATCAGCAATTGCTGCGCCTTGAGCACGCCGCGCGTCGTCAGCGCGGAGGCCTCGATAAAGGCAGCGCCCTCCTCCTGCCCCAACGCGTCGAACATATGGCAGAGAATCTCGATCGCCCGCGACTGGATGAACAGCCGGCGGCCATGCCCCTTCAGCGCGCACGCATGCAGCCGGTCGAGACCGCGGAGCAGCGCCGCGTCGAGCGGCAGGCGGCGCGCGACGGTGCGCTGGAGGCTGCCCGCAAGAAACGCCTGCACCACCGCGGGCAAATCCTGTTCGTTCCCCGCGTAGAGGCGCTTCAGCGCATCGCGGTGGAGATAGATCTGCACCATATGATTGTGTCCCGCGAACACGGCTTCGGCGGGCGGCAGCCCCGGGGGCTCGATGATGATCGCGGCGCCGGGCCCCTTGATGTCGAGCGTATCGCCACGCGACGCGACATATTCACCGTCGCCGGCGCTGGCGATCCGCACCCGCAACATGCCGGGCGCCGATACCGACAGCGCATAGGGTTCGGCGAAGGTGACCTCGCCGATGTGCACGAAAAATCCGTCGGCGAGCCCGCAAACTTCGGCGTAACCCGAGCCCAAGGCTTTCGCGAAGTTCATCCGATAGTGGCCGGGGTGGCCGAGCGACTCGAACGATTCGACCTCGGGGGGCAGACGCTCGTCTTCGGCGAGCATATAGTCGCCTGCCGCACCACTCAGCGCCAGCGGCTGCAGATCGTCCGACGGTACCGGAAAGCGCCGTGGCCGGCCCGCCGCGACATTGTTGCGGTTTCCAGGCCCAAGACGGGCGACCGAACGCGCAACGGCCGGCGACCCGGCGGGTCGCGCTGCGGCGGCTTGGCTCGATCGAGGCATGGCAGTCTCCCGGTCCGGTCACTTCGCGACGCTCGGCAAACAGTTTTGTACGTTATCGAAAGCAACCCGTCCAGTGGCGGCTAGGATCGCGGTCAAGACACGAAAGAGAGGATCAGACCATGCAAGCCATTCCCGTCCGGAAAATCGTCGGCGGCGTCGCGTTCGAGGATCGCTTCGCCCATCTGCAGGACGACACGCCCGAAGCGCTGGAATGGCAGTGGGCGCGCAGCAGCGCCGCGCAGGCAGCCGCCGAAGCCTCGCCCAATTATCGCCCCGTTTATGACCGGCTGCTGGCACTGGCCAGCGGCGGCGGCCTGTTCGCGCCGCGGAAAGTCGGGGGCATCTGGTTCGGTTACACGGGCGACGGCGGCGACATCACCTTGCGCGCCGGCGAAACCGCGCCCGGCGAAGGCCGGGCTATCGCGTCGACCGGCAGCCTCGCCGAAGCGGCGGGCGGCGGCGCCGTCATGATGACGTGGTTCGAACCTTCGCCGAATGGCCGTTTCGTCGCGCTGGCATGGGGACGCGATGGCGACATGAGCGGACAATGGACGGTGTTCGAAACCGCAACCGGTCGGCGCATCGTCGATGTTCCCGCGCTCGCCTACACCGGCGCCCGTCCCGGCTGGCTGCCCGACGAGAGCGGTTTCTGGATCGACGGCCGCACCGATGAAGGGCTGCACCGCCTGCGCTTCGTGCCTGTCGCCGATGGCGCAACCGAACGGCCCGACGTCGTGCTGCCGGAAACGCTCGTCGAGGCGAAGCATTCGGGGCTGACAGCGCATGTGTCGCCCGACGGCCGCCGCGCCATTCTGGTCACCGAACCGCACGAGCATATCGCGCTCGCCCTGCTCGATCTCGACACGCTCGCCGCGGCGCCCTTCCTTCCCGGCGGCTGGGACGGCGAATGCGACGGAAGCTGGATCGACGCCGAAACCTATGTCGCGCGCGTCAACGACGGCGCGCCGCAGGGCCGGGTCGTCGCCATTCCGGTATCGCATTCGACCGACCGGTCGACGTGGCGCGAGCTGGCCCCCGAAAGCGAAGGCTTCATCGGTTGGGCCGGCGTGATCGGCGGGCGGCTTTATGTCGGCGACCTACTCGACGTGTCGCTCCGCGTGCGCGTCTTCGATCTCGATGGCCGACTGGTCGAGACGCTGCCGCTCGAAAATCCGGGCTCCTCGCCGTCGCTGATGCTCGAGCGCTGCGTCCGCCCGAACGACATGCTCGTCTTCACCCATGCCACCTTCACCCGCTCGGCGGTCTTGCTGACGCACGATCCGAAGACGGGCGAATTGCGGCAACATGACGAGCCCGTGCATCGGCTGGACGATGCCGTCGCTGAACGCCGTTTCGCAACCAGCCGCGACGGCACGCGCATCCCCTATTTCATCGTTCGCAAGCAGGCGCTGCCGCTCGACCGCCCGCAGCCCGCGCTCGTCCATGCCTATGGCGGCTTCAACGTGTCGATGCTGCCGAGTTTTCCGTCGAATTTCGTACCCTTCATTGAGGCCGGCGGCATCTTCGTCCAGGCATCGCTGCGCGGGGGGGCCGAATATGGCAAGGGATGGCACGACGCCGGCCGCCTCCGCAACAAGCAGAACACCTTCGACGATCTCGCAGCCGTCGCCGAGGCGCTGATCGCCGGCGGCGTTTCGCAACCCGATCTGATGGCCTTCATGGGCGCGAGCAACGGCGGCATGCTCGCCGGCATCGCGATCGTCCAGCAACCGCATCTGTGGCGGGCGGTCGTCCCGTCGGTGCCGATCTTCGACATGATGGAAATGCTGCCGCTGACCGCGGCGACCGCCGGCGTCCGCGCGATCATGTATGAGGATTATGGCGATACCACCGTGCCCGACGTCGCCACGTCCGTCATCCGCTGGTCGCCCTATCACAACATCGCCGACGGCGTCGCTTACCCCGCAGTCTACCAGATCTTCGGCGAGCACGACGTCGGATGCATGCCCTTCCATGGCCGCAAGTTCACCGCGCGGCTCGACGAAGCCGACAGCGGCGGCCGCCCGATCCACTTCCGGGTGTGGCGCGACACCGGTCATGGGGTGGTCGATCCGGCGAAGGTGGCGGCGTGGAATGGCGAATGGCTGGCGTTTGTCATGGACCAGATCGGGATGAAGGCGGCCGAACCCGCCGCGTGACGGCGATCGCCTTTGCGGCCTGAAACGTCGATCCGACCATACACTATTGTACGTTTCGTCAATCTCGATATCATCGCATCCGAAAATTTCAGCCGAGGGAATCACATGCAGACCGATTTTCGCCGCCACCCGCTGTTCGAGAAGGCCGAGGCGCTGACCCGCGCCTGGCTGCGCCCCGGAACGGGCGAAGTGGCCGCGCTCGGACAGCTCGCGGCGAGCCCCGACGGCCGCCGTGCGGCCGCCGCCGCCCAGCTTTGCGAAGCGCTCGAAGGCGCGCCCTCGACGCGGATCGCCATCGTCGACCTCGCGTCGGGCGATCTCGATATCGTCACCGACGGGCCGCGCTCCGACAGCGCGCCGGGCTGGTCGCCCGACGGCCGCTCGATCGCCTTTCTGTCGGATCGCGAGCAGGCCTATGCGAACCGCCTGCGCATCCTCGACGTCGAAACCGGCGCCGACCGCGCCACGGCTGCGGTGAACGGCTTCGTCGAATATCTGCAATGGTCGGCCGACGGCAAGGCGATCCTGCTCGGCGTGGCGGGCTATGGATCCGATCTCGCTGGCGCGCAGGGCGCTTTCTCGGTCAGCCTCGAAAGCGAAGCCGGCGAACAACCGGCATGGGCACCGACGGTCGAGGGCGCACCCGAAGCGGCGCCATGGCGGAGCGTCTGGCTCTATGATCTTGCCAGCGACACCGCGCGTCAGATCACCCCGGCCGGGGTCAATGTCTGGCAGGCCGTCTGGTGCGGCGCCGACCATATCGCAGCCATCTGTTCCGACCAGCCCGAGGAGACATGGTGGTATTCCGCCGACGTCCGGCTGATCGAGGTCGCCAGCGGCGGCGTCCGCACGCTCTTCGAGCCTGCCGACCAACTCGGTTCGCTTGCCGCAGCACCCGCCGGGGCCACGGTTGCGGTTGTCGAGGCGGTGTGCAGCGACCGCAATATCGTCGCCGGCGACCTGCGCCTGATCGACGTGGCCAGCGGTGAGATCGCCCGGCCCGCGACGCTCGATGCCGACGTCGTCCAGTTGGGCTGGCGGAGCGACGACACGCTGCTGTTCGTTGTCGCCGACGGTCCCGAAACCGCCGTCGGCCTGCTCGACCGGCCCGCGGCGGCGAGCCGCGAAATCTGGCGCGGCGGCGAACGCACGCCTTCAGGCATGATGTTCCCCGAGGTCGCGCCGCTGGGCAGCGGGGCCGGTGATATCCTGTTCATGTGCGAATCCTTCTTCGAGGCGCCGACCTTGCGGGCCCTCGAAGAAGGAACCGAGCGCGAAATCCGCCGCTTCGGCACCCCGGAGGTCGACGCCGCCGTGGCCGGGCTCGGGTCGGCCCGCGACTTCAGCTGGACCGCGCCCGACGGGCTGGAGGTTCATGGCTGGCTGCTCACCCCGCCGGGCCCCGGGCCGCATCCCCTGATCATGCAGGTCCATGGCGGCCCGGTCTGGTATACGCGGCCGATCTACATCGGCCGCTCGGCGCTGCCGCAAATGGCATTGGCGGCCGGCTATGCGCTGTTCCAGCCCAACCCGCGCGGATCGAGCGGACGCGGCCAGGCCTTTGCGCGGCAGGTGTTCGGCGACATGGGCGGCGCCGACACGCATGATTATCTATCCGGGCTCGACGCGCTGGAGAAGGCGGGCATCGTCGACCCGGCCCGCATCGGCGTGACCGGCGGCAGCTACGGCGGCTTCATGACCTCGTGGCTGATCACGCAGGACCAGCGCTTTGCCGCCGCCGTCCCCGTGGCGCCGGTGACCAACTGGGTCAGCGAGCATCTGACCTGCCATGTCCCGACCTTTTGCGAGATTTTCCTCGACGACCGGCTCAGCAATCCGACCGGCAAATATTTCTCGCGCAGCCCGATCCATTTCGCCGATCGCGTCAAGACGCCGACGCTGAACATCTGCGGCGCGCTCGACAAGATCACGCCGGCGGGACAGGCGCTCGAATTCCATCACGCATTGCAGATCGCCGGGGTCGAAAGCGTCCTCCTGACCTATCCGCAGGAGGGGCATGGCGTCCGCACCATGCCGGCATCGTTCGATTATACAGCGCGCCTGATGAGCTGGTTCGCAAGGCACATGCCTGCAGATCCGGCCTGACCCATCGAGCGATTCGAAGCGGTCGAAACGCACCGATTACGATCAAAAATGCCGCAGTTTTCATGGGTTATCGGCGACCCAATTTTGCGTTGACCTACAGTACACTACTGTATAGTCATTGAGTCGAGAGAGATAAGATTGGACCAGTTCGGGAGGGTGGAATGAAACAGTGGATGGTGGCTCTTTTGGTCGGGACGGCATTATGTCCGGCGGCCGCATACGCCCAGTCGAACGCCGAGGCCGAGGCCGATCAGGCCCCGGGTGACATCATCGTGACTGCGCAGCGGTACGAGCAGCGCCTTCAGGATGTCCCGGTGTCGATCACCGCAATCGGCGCCGACGAACTCGCCTCGCGCGGCGCTGCCACGCTCGGCGACCTCCAATATTCGGTGCCCGGCCTGTCGCTGTACGAATATGGTCCCGGTAAGCAGGTGGCGCAGCTCCGCGGCATGGCGAACCTTCAGGGCGCATCGACCGTCGGCATCTATCTCGACGAAACGCCGCTCGCGCTCGACATCCAGGGGGATTCGATCTCGGTCCGCCTGCTCGACATGGAACGGGTCGAAGTGCTGCGCGGACCGCAGGCGACGCTTTATGGCGAAGGGTCGATGGGCGGCACGATCCGCTATATTCCCGCCGCGCCGAAGCTCGGCCAGGTGAGCGGCTCTGCCGAAGGCGAATATAGCAGCACGCGCTATGGCGGCGACGGTTACAAGGGCGTCGGCGTCATCAATGTGCCGCTCGGCGAAAAGGGCGCCGTGCGCCTCGTCGGCGGCTATGAGCGCCTTGCCGGCTGGATCGACAATGTCACGACCGGCGACAAGAACGTCAACTCGCAGGATCTCTATACCGTGCGCGGCAGCCTGCTGGTCGAACCGACCGACCGGCTCAGCCTGTCGCTGATGGGGCTGTATCAGAAGAGCGATCAGGCCAATCAGGATTTCGGCGTCAACCGCCAGACGATCGTCGCGACCCCGGCGTTCAACAAGGAACGCTATGCGCTGGTGCAGGGCAAGTTCGACTATGACCTCGGCGGCCCCATCCTTGCGGGTTCATTGAGCTATATCGACCGCACGAACCGCAGCGCGAGCGACCTGTCGCCCTTCTATGTGCCGGTGCTCACCGCGCCGCGCGAATTGGGCGGGCTCGGCCTGGCGCCTGGCTTCATCGACCAGGTCGTCCTTGCCGCCACTTATGACCAGCAGGTCTTCAACTCCGAACTGCGGCTTTCGTCGCAGGGCGAAGGCCCCGTCGGCTGGTCGCTCGGCGTCAACTATCGCGAACTCAAGAACCGCGTGATTTCGAGCGCCGAAACCGAACCCAACGACGTTCCGGCCGACGCCCTCTTCGGCGATGGCCGGCCATCGATCCTCTATCTCGATCAAAAAACCAAGATCCGCTATCTCGCGCTGTACGGCGAAGTGACCGGCGAGATCACGCCCGAGCTGAAGGTGACTGCGGGCGTCCGTTATTTCCGCGAACGGAAAAGCCAGGTTTCGGACAATACCAACTTCGGCATCGATGTTCTCGACATCAACGCGGGCACGTTCGAAACGGTCAACCCGCGCCTCAACCTCAGCTATGAATTCTCGCCCGATTCGATGATCTATGCGAGCGTCACCAAGGGTTTCCGCGGCGGCGGTTTCAACCTGACGTCGGCGGGCGGTGGCATTTTCGAGGTTCCGCCGACCTTCAAGCCCGACGAGGTCTGGACCTATGAGGTCGGGACGAAGCATCAGCTCTTCGACGGCAAACTGCTCCTCGACGCCAGCGTCTACCGCACCGAATGGTCCGACGTGCAATCCTATGCCTTTGCGCCGGGCAGCGCGATCACCATCACCACCAATTCGGGCGACGTCGCCGGCTGGGGCGTCGACCTGTCGGCGATGTTCCGTCCGATGCGCTCGCTGACGCTCAGCGCCACCTATGGCTGGAACAACCTCGAGTACAAGAATGCGACGGCCGACAAGCTGCCGGGCGATCCGGTCGATGCCGCGGTTCCCGAATCCTGGTCGGCATCGCTCGATTTCCGCCCGGCGCTCGGCGGAGACGTCACCGGCATCTTCCGCGTCGACTATCAGCACGCGGCGGCGGGCCAGATCACCCTGCGCAACTTCGGCGGCCAGATCATCCCCCGCCCCGGCCGCGACCTCGTCAATGCGCGGGTCGGTGCGGCAATCGGGCCGGTCGAGGTCGCGCTGTTCGCCAACAACCTGTTCAACGAGGACGCGCCGAACATCGTCGGTCCCTTCGGCGTCTTCCTCGAAAACCTCGAACAGCGGCCGCGGACGATCGGGATCAATGCCCGCATGAATTTCTGACGCACCATCCGGCGGCCTTGTCGCGGGGGATGCAGCGGTTCCGCCTTCCGGCGGGGCCGCTGCAATGCCGTCCGGCAAGATCGCACGGTGGGCAAGCCCCTCTCTCCATCGAAGGACCGGAACATTGGCAAAAATCATCGACGGACAAAAGCTGGCGCGGGCCTTGCGCGGCGACCTGCTGGAGCGGGCAGACGCTATCGCGGCGCGGCGCGGCACAGCACCCGGGCTCGCGGTCATCCTCGTCGGCGACGACGCCGCATCGGCGGTCTATGTGCGGAACAAGATTCGCGCCTGCGAAACGGCCGGCATCCACTCGACCTGCCTCCGCTTCCCTTCGACCGTCGGCAACGACGAATTGCTCGCGACGATTACGGCGCTCAACGAAGATGCCGCGATCGACGGCATCCTGGTGCAATTGCCGCTGCCGCCGCACATTGTGCTCGATCAGGTGCTGGAGGCGATTTCGGTCGAAAAGGATGTCGACGGCTTCCATCTCTACAACGTCGGCGGGCTCGTGACGGGCAACACGATCTTCTCGCCCTGCACCCCCTATGGCGTCGTCAAGCTGCTCGAGAGCGAGAATATCGCGATCGAAGGGCAAAATGTCGTCGTCGTCGGTGCCAGCAATATCGTCGGCAAGCCGATGGCGCTGATGCTGATGGCGCGCGATGCGACCGTCGCGATCTGCCACGCCAAGACGCGCGACCTCGCGCAGTTCACCATCCTCGCCGACATCCTCGTCGTCGCGGCGGGGGTGCCCGGGCTGATCATCCCGCAGATGGTCAAGACCGGCGCCGTCGTCATCGATGTCGGGATCAACCGGCTGCCCGACGGGCGCATCACCGGCGACGTCGATTTCGAAGGTGTTTCGGCCAAAGCGTCGTGCATCACGCCGGTACCCGGCGGCGTCGGACCGATGACGGTGACCATGCTGCTGGAAAACACCATTGCATCGGCGGAGCGTGGCTTGGCTCGCAGTGGGAGACTATTGGAAAATATGGATTCATAAGTGCGATTCTGCTCGCAATTCCAGTTGAAAAGTAAAATACACCTCTGTATAAAAAGAATCGGAGGAACCGAGATTGACCAGACATTATTCCGCCCTGTCCCTGCTCCGCGAAGGCCTGAACGGCCAGCGCGGCTGGCAGCCCGCCTGGCAAGACGCCGATCCCAAGCCGCGCTATGACGCGATCGTGATCGGCGGCGGGGGGCACGGTCTGGCGACCGCTTATTATCTCGCGAAGAACCACGGCATCACCAATGTCGCGCTGATCGAGCGCGGCTGGATCGGCGGCGGCAACACGGGCCGCAACACGACGATCATCCGCTCGAACTATTTCTTCCCCGAGACCGCGGCTTTCTTCGAATTCGCGCTGAAGCTCTACGAAGACCTGTCGCGCGAGCTCAATTACAACATCATGTTCTCGCAGCGCGGCATGTGGATGCTCGGCCATGATCGGCACGGCATGGAGATGCTGCGCCGCTCGGCGAATGCTATGCGGCTCAACGGCATCGATGCCGAGCTTCATGACGAAGCGGGCGTGCGCGCCGAGATTCCGGGGCTCAACGACTCCCCCCGCTTCCCGATCATGGGCGGCCTCAACCAGCCGCGCGGGGGATCGGCGCGCCACGATGCCGTCGCCTGGGGCTATGCGCGCGCCGCGTCGGCGCTTGGCGTCGACATCATCCAGAATTGCGAGGTGCAGGGTTTCCTGATCGAGGACGGCCACGTCCGCGGGGTCGAAACCAGCCGCGGAACGATCCGCAGCGAGTGTGTCGGCATGGCGGTCGCCGGCCATTCTACCGTCGTCGCCGAAAAAGCCGGCGTCCGCCTGCCGATCAGTTCCTATGCGCTGCAGGCTTTCGTCTCCGAACCGGTCAAGCCGTGCCTCGACACGGTGCTGCTGTCGCCGGCTACGGGCACCTATCTCAGCCAGTCGGACAAGGGCGAACTGGTTATCGGCGCGGGACTCGATCTTTATCTCTCCTACGCCCAGCGCGGCAATTTGCCGTGGATGGAGCGCGCCGCGGCGGGCGTGATCGAGCTGTTCCCGGCCTTCTCGAGGATGCGCTTCCTGCGCCAGTGGGCGGGCATCGTCGACGTCGTCCATGACTCGACACCGATCATCGGTGCCACCGACCTCGGCGGCTTCTACGTCAATTGCGGCTGGGGAACCGGCGGTTTCAAGGCGATCCCGGCGGGCGGCTGGTGCCTCGCACACGTCATGGCGACCGGCACCTCGCACCCGCTCGCGAGCGCGTTCAGCCTCGACCGTTTCAGGACCGGCGCGCTCATCGACGAGGCCTCGGCCTCGGGCATCGCGCACTAAGGGGGATCGACCATGCTTCTCATCACCTGCCCCCACTGCGGCCCCCGTGCCGAAATCGAATTCCGCTGCGGCGGCGAAGGGCATATCACCCGGCCCGGCCCGCACGACGCGGTCAGCGACGCCGAATGGGCCGACTACCTATTCTATCGCACCAATCCGAAGGGTGAGCATCGCGAGCGCTGGCTGCATTCGGCCGGCTGCGGCCAGTGGTTCAATGTCGCGCGCGACACGATGACGCACCAGATTTCGGCGGTCTATCCGATGGGTGAGACCTTGCCCGAAGCGTCGCCTGCGAAGGAGGCCGTGGCATGAGCGGCTGGCGATCCCAAGGTGGCGGCGCGGTCGATCGCGGCCAGCCGGTTTCCTTCCGCTGGGCGGGTAAATCCTATCAGGGCTATGCCGGCGATACGCTGGCGTCGGCGCTCATCGCCAACGGCGTCTCGATCATCGGCCGCAGCTTCAAATACCACCGTCCACGCGGATTGATCGCGGCAGGGCTCGAGGAACCGAACGGCATCGTCCAGCTCGAAGAGGGCGCAGTCACCGTGCCCAACGTCAAGGCGACGCAGATCGAGCTTTACGAAGGCCTGTCGGCGGCGCCGGTCAACGCCAAGCCCAGCGTCGAGTTCGACCTGCTCGCGATCAACTCGCTGTTCAAGCGCTTCATTCCGGCCGCCTTCTATTACAAGACCTTCTTCTGGCCGAGCTGGCACCTGTTTGAACCGTCGATCCGCAAGGCAGCGGGGCTCGGCACCGCACCGGCCGAGCGCGACCCCGACCGCTACGAACATCGCTTCGCGCATGTCGATACGCTGATCGTCGGTTCGGGCGCGGCGGGACTCGCGGCGGCCGAAGCGGCAGCAGCCCTGCCCGGCAACGAACGCGTCATGCTCGTCGAGGCCGATTTCGAATTCGGCGGCGGGCTTCTCTCCGCCGCTGAACCGATCGACGGTCTCGCCCCGCTGGCGTGGCGTGACGCGGCGCTCGCCCGCCTGCGCGCGGCCCCGAACATGCTGATGCTCGATCGCACGATGGCGTTCGGCTATTACGACCATGGCCTCGTCGCGCTCTACGAACGCGTCAGCGACCACCTGCCCCCCGCGCAGCGCTCGGGCCCGCGCCAGCGGCTGTGGAAGGTGCGGTGCAAGAGGGTCATCCTCGCCACCGGCGCCTTCGAGCGGCCGGTCGCCTTTTCGGGCAACGATCTTCCCGGGGTAATGCTCGCCTCGGCGGCGCAGACCTATGCCCGGCGTTACGGCGCGCTGGTCGGGCGCCGCGCGGTGCTGTGCACGAACAATGACGGCGCTTACGACGCGGCCTTCGCGCTCCTAGACGCCGGCGGCACGATTGCCGCAATCGTCGACTCGCGGCCGGCGCCGGGTGCGGCCGCCGAAGAGGCGCGCCGCCGGGGGATCGAAATCCTCACTGGGTTGGTGCCCGTCGCCGCCAAGGGCCGCCGCGCGGTGCGCGGGATCGAGGTCGCGGCGCTCGATGGCAGCGCCCGCCGCCGCATCGCCTGCGACACCATCCTGACCTCCGACGGCTGGAACCCCGCGGTCCACCTCCATTCGCAGGCCGGCGGATCGCTGGCCTATGACGACGCGCTGCAGGCCTTCCTGCCCCGCGGGACAGTACAGGACGCGGTCAGCGTCGGCGCCGCCGCCGGCATTCTCGAGACCGGTACCGCCATCGCCGCCGCGCGCGCGGCGGTGCGCGGCGAGCCGGTCGAAATGCCGGTGCAGGCCGCCGTCGGCCCGACGCGCCGCTTCGCCGACGGCGATATCAAAGCGCAGACAGCGTGGCTCGATTTCCAGAACGATGTCACCGTCGCCGACGTCCAGCTCGCGAGCCGCGAGAATTTCCGCTCGGTCGAGCATCTGAAGCGCTACACGACGCTCGGCATGGCGTCGGACCAGGGCAAGACGTCGAACGTCGCGGGCATCCATGTCCTGTCGGGCCTGCTCGACAAGCCCGCGCCGGCGATCGGCACCACCAAGTTCCGTCCGCCGTTCGACCCGGTAACCATCGGCGCTTTCGCAGGCCGTGCGACAGGCGAGAATCTCGCGCCCGCCGCACATACCCCCTCGCACGCCGCGCAGCTTGCTCTCGGCGCGAAGATGGAAAATTACGGTTCCTGGCTGCGTCCCGCCTGTTTCCCGCAGGCCGGCGAGAACGAGCATCAGACGATCGCGCGCGAAGTGAAGGCGGTGCGCCAGTCGGCCGGGCTGTTCGATGCGTCGACGCTCGGCAAGATCGAGGTCAAGGGTCCCGACGCCGCCGAATTCCTGCAGCGCATCTACGTCGGCGGCGTCCGGACGCTCAAGGTCGGGCAGTGCCGCTATGGCCTGATGCTGAGCGAGCATGGCATCGTCTATGACGACGGCGTGTTCGCACGCATCGGCGAGGATCATTATCTGGTCGGCACCACGAGCGGCCATGCCGCCGCGATCACCGAAACGCTGAACGAATGGCTGCAGTGCGAATGGCCTGATCTCCGCGTCCTGGTCGAGAATGTGACGACCGCATGGGCGGTGATGAATGTCGCGGGCCCGCAGGCACGCGCCATCTTCGCCGCGGTGGGCACCGACATCGACCTGTCGCCCGAAGCTTTTCCGCATATGCAATATCGCGCCGGTACCGTCGGCGGTGTCCCCGCCCGCGTCCAGCGCGTCAGTTTCAGCGGCGAGCTGTCCTATGAGATCGCCGTGCCATGGGGGTATGGCGCGGCTCTGTGGGACGCGCTGATGCGCGCCGGACGCCCGCATCGCATCACCCCCTTCGGCGTCGAATCGCTGATGGCGATGCGGATCGAAAAGGGCTTCCTGCACGTCGGGTCGGATACCGACGGCACCACTTATCCGCAGGATCTCGGCTTCGGGGCGGCGATCGCGAAGAAGAAGGATGATTTCGTCGGCCGCCGTTCGACGATGCGCCCCGATGGCCTGCGCGACGACCGGCGCCAGCTCGTCGGGCTGGAAGTGACCGACGGCGGCGGCGCGCTGGAGACCGGCGCGCACGTCCTGCCCGCCGATGCGACCGAAGCGCGCGGAACGCAAGGCTGGGTGACGTCGAGCATCCACTCGCCCACCCTCGAACGCCCCATCGCGATGGCGCTGGTCGAGCGCGGCCGCGACCGGATGGGCGAAGCGGTCCGCGTCTGGGACCTTGGCCAATGGCGTGCGGCGCGGATCGCCGACCCGCGCTTTTACGACCCCGCAGGAGAGCGCACCCATGGCTGAGCCCGATACCATCGTCATGCTGCGCCGGGCGGCACCCGATACGGCCGACATCGACCGGCCCGACCTGTCCTTCCGCCGCGAACCGGAACTCGGCATCGCCAAGCTCCGCCTGTGGGGCCGCACGGCCGATGCCCGCTTTCAAGAGCTCGTCGGCATCGCCGCGCCGCGTGTCCGCACCGCCGTCGACCATGGGAGATTGAGCTTCGCCTGGCTGGCGCCCGGCGAATGGCTGGTCACCGGCGCCGAAGCCGCGGTCGCGGCGTGGGTTGCGGGCGCCATGGCGGCGGGCGCCGACGACGTGCTCGCGATCGATTACAGCTACGCCCGCGCCGCCTTCACCGTCGCGGGTACCAACGTCCGCGCGGCGCTCGCAGCGCACTGCCCGCTCGACCTGTGGCCCGACGCCTTTCCGGTCGGTGCGGTCGCGCGATCGCTGTTCGGCGACACCGGCCTGTTCATCGCCCGCCTCGCCGATGCAGAGGGCACCCCCCGTTTCCGGATCATCGTCGATCAGACGATGACCGCCTATGCCGCGCGCCTCTTCGCCCGCGCTTAGGGTTCATATTCATCCGATCAGGAGCCTGACCCCGTGACCCATAACTTCGTCCTGCGCTTCCGCTCGCCCGATCGCCCGGGAATCATGGCAGCGGTGACCCCGCTCGTCGCTGCGCAAGGCTGCGATATCCGCGCCGCCGAAGTCTATGGCGACCCCGAAACCGGCCATTTCTTCTGCCGCATGGAGCTGGTGAGCCCGGTCGATCACGAAACGCTGTCTGCGAAGATCGCGGGCGCGGAAGACTATCTGCTCGACTGGGATCTCAAGGATCTAGCCCACAAGCAGCGCGTGCTGATCGCGGTTTCCAAATTCGGCCACTGCCTCGTCGACCTGATCCACAAACAGGAAATCGGCCAGCTCCCGATCGAGATCGTCGGCGTCGTTTCCAACCATGATGCGATGCGCAAGACGGTCGAGTGGCACGGCCTGCCCTATCACCACCTGCCGATGAGCGACGGCAAGGACGCGCAGGAGGCGCGTTTCCTGTCGATCATCGAGGAAAGCAGCGCCCAACTGACCGTGCTCGCACGCTATATGCAAATCCTGTCGGACGAATTTTCGGCGCGGCTCGACGGGCGCTGCATCAACATCCATCACAGCTTCCTGCCGAGCTTCAAGGGCGCCAAGCCCTATCATCAGGCGCACACCCGCGGGGTGAAGATCATCGGTGCGACGGCGCATTTCGTGACCGCCGACCTCGACGAGGGCCCGATCATCGAACAGGATGTCCGCCGCGTCAGCCACGCCGTCGTCGCCGACGAGATGGTGGCGATCGGCCGCGAGATCGAAGCGTCGGTGCTCAGCCGCGCCGTCCGCTGGCACGCCGAGCACCGCATCTTCCAGAACGGTAACAAGACGGTCGTGCTCTGACCGCCTTTCGGTTACCCTGCCGGCAGGGAGACCGCCGATGGGCAAGACCGAAATAAAGACCAGGGCCACCGAAATCAGCGTCGCCGACTTCATCGCCGCCGTCCCCGACGCGCGGCGGCGCGAGGAAGCGGCGGTGATCGACGCGATGCATCGCCGCGTCACCGGCCTCGAGCCGAAGATGTGGGGTCCATCGATCATCGGCTATGGCAGCTATGACTATGTCTATGACAGCGGCCATTCGGGTACGATGTGCCGCGCCGGGTTCAGCCCGCGCAAGGCGGCGATGACGCTCTATCTGATAGGGCATTATTGCGACCGTCAGCCCGAGGCCGACGCGCTGCTGGCAGAGCTCGGCAAATATAAAAACGGCAAGTCGTGCCTCTATGTGAACAAGCTTGCCGACGTCGATCTGGAGGTGCTCGAAAAGCTCGTCGTGCTGAGCTGGGACGTGATGAACGAGCGCTACCCGGCGTAGCGCGCTTCCGCCTCGCCCAGATAATCGCGCGTCAGCGGCAAGGCATGGCGGCTGCGCGCGAACTGGATCTGGTAATTGCCCATCCCGCCGCTCTCGAACGCCGCGGTCGCGCCGGCGAGATAGAAGGTCCACATGCGGAAGAAGCGGTCGCCCATCATTTGGGCGATCTCGTCCTCGTGCGCCAGCGTCCGCGTATACCATTGGCGGAGGGTCAGCGCATAATGGAGGCGCAGCGTCTCGATGTCGGTGGCGATCAGCCGGCTCTTCTCGCTCGCCGCCAGCGTTTCGCTGAGCGCCGGGATATAGCCGCCGGGGAAGATATATTTGCGGGTGAAGGCATCGGTCGCGCCGGGCTTGCCGAAGCGGCCGATCGTGTGGAGCATCATGACGCCGTCGGCGGTCATCAGATTGGCGGCGGCGCGAAAAAAGGTGTCGAAATTGGCGGCGCCGACATGCTCGAACATGCCGACCGAGACGATCCGGTCGAACCGCCCCGGCTCGCGCGCGGCGAGGTCGCGATAGTCGATCAGTTCGAAGGTCACCCGGTCGGCGACCCCCGCCGCTTCTGCCCGCTGACGGGCGAGCGCGAGCTGCTCCTCCGAAAGGGTAATCCCGAGCACCTCGACCTTTTCGAGCTTCGCCAGCGTGATCGCCATCCCGCCCCAGCCGCAGCCGATATCGAGGATCCGCTGCCCCGGTGCGAGCGCCAGCTTTGCGGCGATATGTGCCTTCTTGGCTTCCTGCGCTTCCTCGAGCGTCATATCGGGGCGCGGCCAATAAGCGCAGCTATATTGCATGTCCGCGTCGAGGAAGAGGCGGTAGAGATCGTTGCCGATGTCGTAATGATGTTTGACGTTGGCGCGCGACTGGCGCTGGCGGTTGATCGAGCCGAGCCGTGTCTTGAGCCAGTCGGTGCGCCGGCCGAGCCATGTCTTCTCCTTGAGCTTCGCGCCGCGATCCCACGGCGTGTTCATGCGGATCAGCGCGACAAGCTGCATGATGTCGCCGTCGATGATCTGCAGGTCGCCGTCCATGAAGGCTTCGGCGGCACCGAGCCGCGGATCGAGGATGATCCGGCGCATGCCCTTGTTGCTGGCGAAACGGATGATCACTTCGGGAAAACCCGATGCAGGCTGCCCATAATCCTCGCGCCCGCCATCAGGGGAGACGACGGTCAGCCGTCCCTGACGAATGATACGGGAGAGAAACGGACGCAGGATCGACATTTTACGAACCGAACCCGCAATCTACCGAAAGGTTGCGATCAAATCCCGGCGTACCATTCATAGTCGATGCGGTCTTCCCAATAGCCGCCCTTGCCCGCACCGATCGCATCAAGACTGGCGACCGCCTCGATCGCATTCACATATTTGGCATGCTTGTATCCAAGCTGCCGTTCGATCCGCAGGCGCAGCGGCGCGCCATTGGCGATCGGCAGCACCGCATCGTTGAGCGCCCAGGCCATGATCGTCTGCGGGTGCAGCGCGTCGACAAGGTCGCAGCTTTCATAATAGAGCGCGTCGCCGATCCGGTCGGCGCAGCGAAAGACGATGTAGCGCGCGTTGTCGCGGAGCCCGGCGGCGGCAAGGATGCGGCCGAGTTGTGGCCCCGTCCACTGGCCGATCGCGCTCCAGCCCTCGACGCAATCGTGGCGGGTGATCTGGGTGCGCTGCGGCATCGCGCGAATGTCGGCCATCGACAGCGACAGCGGACGCGCGACAAGACCGGTGACCTGTATTCGCCAGTCCGCAAAGCCGGTGGCGGCATGCGCGGCATACCCCCCCCCGGCCGGGAGTTTCGTGCCGTTCGACCGGAAGACCGGCGACAGGTCGGCGCGGGTAAACTCGCGCGCCAGCGCATCGCGATCGGTCAGTGCGCGCTGGCTGTGCTGGTGCATCGCCTCACCCATCGACAATATCTTGCGCACCGCGGGCGCCCCGTTGATCGCGTCGCAACCCGACAGCAGCGGCAAGGTGCCTGCCGCCGCGACCAGCCCGCCGGCACGCGCGATCAGTCGACGCCGCGGCAGGACGATGCCGCTCATGGCGCCGCGTCCCGTTCGGGCGGCAGGCGAAACCAGCCGGTGACCATCGAGCGAACCTCGTTCACCGGCCCCGCGAGCAACACCATGACGATATGGACGAGGAAGAAGAGGACGAGCGCCCACGCCGCGATAAAGTGCACCGAACGCGCCGACTGCCGCCCGCCGAACAGGTCGAGCAGCCACGGCGCGGTGGCATTGAACCCGGGCGACATGGTGAGCCCGGTCAGGATCATCAGCGGCAGCAGCACGAATATGACCCCGATATAGCTGAATTTCTGGAGGATATTATAGCGCGCCGCCGCTTCGCCCCGCGGAAAGCGCAGCCGGGCATGATCCTTGATATCCTGCCAGATATGCCGCGGCGACCATTCGCCGCGCCGGATGTGCAGATCCTTCGCCAGATGGCCGCCAAGCAACGCCCACAGCATGTAGAGCGTCAGCGCGATCGACAGCACCCACGCGAAGAACAGGTGCCAGCGGCGCCCGTCGGCGAGGCTGTAGCTGGTCGGGATCGTCGCCCAGCCGGGGAAGGCCCAGGTCTGTTCGACACCCCTGGCGTCGATCCAGCGGCCCAGCACGCCGGTCGTTTCGATCCGCGTTTCGCCGATCCGCACGAAGCCGGTTTGCGGGGTCGATCCGATCGCGAACCAGGCATTGTCGGCGTTCGCGCCATATTGGCCCCAATAGAGCCGCGGGTGCGCGTTGAAGATCATCAGCCCGCTCATCAGCAGGATGAGCAGCGTCACCGCATTGAGCCAGTGCCAGATGCGCGTCGGCAGCCGGTGGCGATAGACGCGCTTCGTCGGCGGAGAAATCGGAGCAGCGATCTCGTCCATGACCTCCGTCCCCGCTCATATGCCGTCATCCCGGCGAAGGCCGGGATCTCAACGGCGCATCAAAATGCCAAGTCGAGATCCCGGCCTTCGCCGGGATGACGGTCAAGGAGGGGGCGCTTCGCTACGCAACCGCCTCCGCGGCATATTCTTCGCGATATTGACTGCGCAGAGTGACCTTGTCGATCTTTTCGCTGCCGAGCTTGGGCAGCGCGGCGTTCGACATCCAGATCTTGCACGGCACCTTATAGGGGGCAAGCCGCGCGCTGAGGAACGAGCACATGTCCTCCGCAGTCACCGTGCTGCCGGGTTTCATCCAGACCACCGCACCGACAACCTCGCCGAGCCGTTCATCGGGCAGCCCGAAGACAGCGCATTCGTTCGCCTCGGGATGTTCGTAAATCGCCGCCTCGACTTCCTGGCAACTGATATTCTCGCCGCCACGGATGATGATGTCCTTCTTGCGGTCGACGATGAACAGATAGCCGTCTTCGTCGAGGTAACCGAGATCGCCGGTGCGGAAATAGCCATTGTCGAAGAAGGCCGCCTTGGTCGCCGCTTCGTTGTTCCAATAGCCTTCGAAATTGGCGATCGACCGGATGCACACCTCGCCGACCTGTCCCTGCGCAAGGGCGTTGCCATTATCGTCGAGGATCGCAAGGTCGACGAGCGGTTTCGACGCCGGCCCCGTCGACAGCGGCTTGGCGAGGTAGTTTTCGTTGATGATGCCGCATCCGACCGCATTGGTTTCAGTGAGGCCATAGCCGAGCAGCGGCTTGGCGTCGCCCATCTCTTCCGACAGGCGCTTCACATGCTCGGGCGGACGCGGCGCGCCACCGCCGGCGTAGCTCTTGCACGTCGACAGGTCGTAATTCTTGCGGTTCGGATGGGTGAGGATCTCATAGCTCATCAGCGGCACGCCGACGAAATAGTTGCACTGCTCGTCCTGGATCAGCCGCATCGCTTCTTCGGCGTTCCACTTGGGCATCAATACGAGTTTGCGCCCCAGCGCGAAGCTTTGCAGGAACACCGGAATCTCGGCGGTCACGTGGAACAAGGGGGTACAGATCAGCGTCGCCGGCTGGATGTCGGACATCAGCCCTTCTTCGGTCAGCAAATGGACGATGCTCGCGGTCTGCGTCACATAGTTGAAGATCCCCTGCACCACCGCGCGGTGGCGCGAATAGGCGCCCTTCGACTGGCCGGTCGACCCCGAGGTGAAGAGGATCGTGGCGAGGTCGTCGCCGGTGAGGACGGGAAGCACGGTGTCGGCGCTGCCGCCGGCGTCGGTGATCGGGGCGATCGCCTTGTCGATCGGCTGCGCGATGTCGAGCGTGACGACCTTCGCACCGTGGCTGACGCCGGGTTCCTCGAGCCGCGCCGCGCGCTGGACGTCGGCGATGACGAGTTTCGTCTCGCTGTCGTCGATCCCCGCCGCAAGTTCGCCGCCCTGCCACCAGCCGTTGAGCAAAGTGGCGCAGCCGCCCGCGAGCAGCACCCCGACATAGGTCACGCACCATGCGTTGGCGTTGCGCATCGCGATGCCGACGCGGTCGCCGCGCTGGACGCCATAGCCTTCGATCAGCCCGGCCGCGACCTTGCGCGCGGCGGCATAGACCTGGCTAAACGACAGCCGTTCGTCGCCCTCGACCAGAAAGGTCGCATCGCCATGCTGCGCGGAAAAATAGGCAACATAATCGGCAAGGTTGGTCGGCGCATTGGCAATGAAAGGCAGCTCGCGTCCGAAACGTTCGATGGATCCGACCTGGATCGGCCCGCCCGGACCGGTGATCAGATTATAGGCGGCGTCCAGGCGCAAATCGAGCGCGGATGGCATCGGGCATCTCTCCTCTTGGTCTCGCTCGCCTTACCCCCTATGGGGAAGGCCTCTCCTGGGGAAGGGTCCGAGACTTTATGTTTCTTTTTGCAACCTTAGCCGAAGCAACGCAATATGTGAACTTTCACGACCTGATGGGCGAGAATAGCGAGATTGCGTTCAGCGTCTTCGGCCTCCCCATCCGCTGGTATGCGCTGGCGTATCTGGCCGGGATTTTCGTCGGCTACTGGTATCTGTTGAAGCTGATTGCCCAGCCCGGCGCACCGATGGCGCGGCGCCATGCCGACGACATGATCTTCTACGCGATGCTCGGCATCATTCTCGGCGGCCGGTTGGGCTATGTGTTGTTCTACAACCTTGGTTCCTATCTCAAGGACCCGATCTCGATCTTCAAATTATGGGACGGCGGCATGTCGCTCCACGGCGGCGTCATCGGCGTGCTTACGGCGATCTGGTATGTGACCCGCAAGGAAAAGCTGAGCTTCCTGCGCTTCTGCGACTATATCGCCTGCGTCGTCCCCTTCGGCCTCTTCTTCGGCCGCCTTGCCAATTTCGTGAACGGCGAGCTGTGGGGCCGCGCGACGACGGTGCCGTGGGCGATCATCTTTCCGGGCAGCGGCACGATGGACCCGCGTCACCCGAGCCAGCTTTACGAAGCGGGGCTCGAGGGTATCGTCATGTTCGCCATTCTCGCCTTCTGCTTCTGGCGCACCGACGCGCGCTACAAGCCCGGTTTCCTGTTCGGGCTGGCGGCGATCATCTATGGCCTCAGCCGCTTTGCGGTCGAGTTCGTGCGCGAACCCGATGTCCAGCTCGGCACCTTGTCGTGGGGGCTGACGATGGGCCAGACGCTGACCGTGCCGATGCTCGTCGCCGGCGTCTGGCTGGTCGCGACCGCGAAGGGGCGACGCCAGCGGATCGAACCGGTCGCGGGAACCGACAGCATTGCGTGACGGGCGGCCGAGCCCCGCGGACCTGATGCTCCAGATCGCGGCGGCGCGGGCGATGACGGTGGCCGATTATATGGCCGCGGCGAACGCGCATTATTATGCGACGCGCGACCCGCTCGGCACGGCCGGAGATTTCACAACAGCGCCCGAAATCAGCCAGATGTTCGGCGAACTGGTCGGCATCTGGATCGCCGACCTGTGGATGCGCGCCGGCAGCCCCGCCTTTCGCTACGTCGAACTCGGCCCCGGCCGCGGCACGCTCGCTGCCGATGCGCTCCGTACGATGGCACGCTTCGGCTGCGCGCCGCAGGGGGTCCACCTCGTCGAGACCAGCCCGGTGCTGCGCGCTGCGCAATCCGCCCACTTGCCCGCCGCCGTCCACCATGACGATATCGCAGGCCTGCCCGACGATGCACCGCTGATCATCGTCGCGAACGAGTTTTTCGATGCGCTGCCGATCCATCAATATGTCCGGACGGCGGACGGTTGGCGCGAGCGTCACGTCGAGCGCCACCACGGCCATCTGGTGCCGGTACCCGGAGATGTCCCGGCCGACGAGGCGGTTCCCGCCGTGCTGCGCGAGCAAAGCGAAGGCACGATCGTCGAGACCGCGCCCGCCTCCGCCGCGATCATGCAGAGCTGCGCTTTCCGCCTTGCGCGGCAGGGCGGTGCAATGCTCGTCATCGACTATGGCTATAGCGGCCCCGTGGCGGGCGATACGCTGCAGGCGGTCAAGGCGCACCGCTTCGCCGATCCGTTCGCCGATCCGGGCGAGGTCGACCTGACCGCGCATGTCGATTTCTCCCCGCTCGCCGATATCGCCGGGAGCGCCGGGGTACGTGTCGCCGGGCCCGTCGGCCAGGGCCACTGGCTGCGCCGGCTCGGTATCGACGCGCGCGTGTCGGCGCTCGCCGCAGCGGCGCCCGGTCGCGCCGACGAGCTTGCGGGCCAGCGCGACCGGCTCGTCGATGCAGACGCGATGGGCGTGTTGTTCAAGGTCATGGCGCTCTACGCCCCGCAATGGCCGCATCCCGAAGGCTTTGACGCAAGCGAAGAGGCAATATGACAAAGATAACTCCTGCCGCCGACGCGGATGTCGGCGAACTGACGCTGTTCGCAAGCCAGACCTTCACCCATACGTTCGGGCATATCTATGACCCCGCCGATCTGTCGGCCTTTCTCGCGGGATGGAACCCGCCAGAAAAGCTGCGCGCGCAAATCGCCGATCCGGCGTGGGCGATCGCGCTTGCCCATGGTGCCGACGGCGCGATCGCCGGTTTCATCAAGATGGGTCCGCTCGATTTCGACCTGCCCGAAGGCCAGCCGGGCGACGATGCGGCCGAGCTTCACCAGCTTTATGTCGGCCCGGCGGCGCAGGGCACGGGCATCGCCGCGGCGCTGATGGACTGGGGCATCGCCTGGGCGCGCGAGCGCGCATCGATCCTGTATCTCTCGGTGTTCACAGAGAACGCCCGCGCCCAGGCTTTCTACCGCCGCTATGGCTTCGTCGATGTCGGACGCAACGCGTTCCGCGTCGGCAATCATATCGACGAGGACCGCTTTTTCAGGCTCGATCTGTGACGATCCCGTTCGATACGGCAGCCGCGCTGGGCGACATCCCGCATGGCTTCTTCGGCCGCCGCGGCGGCGTGTCGACGGGCGAACTCGCCGCGCTCAACTGCGGCCTCGGTTCGGGGGACGATCCGGCGCTGATCGCCGAAAACCGGCGGCGCGTGGCCGAAGCGACGCTGCCCGGCGCGGCGCTGGCAGGGCTCTATCAGGTCCATGGAAATCGCTGCGTTATCATTGATGAAGACAGCGACCTTGCCGCACGCCCCGAAGCCGACGCGCTCGCCACCAATCGGCCGGGCATCCTGCTCGGCATCCTCACCGCCGACTGCGTGCCGGTGCTGTTTGCCGACCGCGAAGCCGGCGTCATCGGCGCGGCGCACGCGGGGTGGAAGGGCGCCATAGCCGGGGTGACCGATGCGACGCTCGACGCGATGGAAAGCCTCGGCGCCCGCCGCAAAGATATTGCCGCCGCGATCGGCCCGTGCATCGGCCGCGCCTCCTATGAAGTCGACGAAGGCTTCGTGCAGCGCTTTCTCTCCGACGATCCGGCCAACGAACGTTTCTTCGCGGCCGGTCGCGCCGGCCATGCGATGTTCGATATCGCCGCCTATGTCGCGGCGCGGCTCGCCGCCGCGGGGGTGACGCGAATTGCCATTGGCGGGCAGGACACTTATGCCGATGCCGAAAGCTGGTTCAGCTATCGCCGCGCGTGCCATAAAAATGAAAACAGCTATGGTCGCCAACTATCGGTAATCGGGCTGAGATAAGATAAAACGGGGGAAGCGATGAAAGCCTTGGCGATACCACGCAAGCGGCTGGTTTCGATCATCGGCGGTTCGGCCGGCAATCTCGTCGAATGGTACGACTGGTTCGCTTATGCCGCCTTCGCCATCTATTTCGCCCCGGTCTTCTTTCCCAAAGCCGATCCCACCGCGCAGCTCCTGAACTCGGCCGCGATTTTCGCGGTCGGTTTCGTCATGCGGCCGATCGGCGCGTGGGTGATGGGGCGCTTCGCCGACACGCGCGGGCGCAAGGCAGGATTGTCGCTGTCGGTCGCGCTGATGTTCAGCGGATCGATGCTGATCGCGGTGGCGCCGACCTATGCAACCGCGGGGCTGCTCGGCCCGGCGACGCTGCTGATCGCGCGGATGTTGCAGGGCCTGTCGCTCGGCGGCGAATATGGCGCGAGCGCAACCTATCTCTCCGAGATGGCGCCGCGCGAGCATCGCGGCTTCTGGGCGAGCTTCCAGTATATGACGCTGTGCGGCGGCCAGCTCTGCGCGATCTTCGTCGCCGTGGTGTTGCAGGGTTTCCTGACCGAAGCCGAACTCACCGCATGGGGCTGGCGTATCCCGTTCGTCATCGGCGCGCTGCTCGCGCTCGGCGTCTATCTGTTGCGCCGCAATCTCGCCGAAACCCCGTCGTTCGAGAATCAGGCGGTCGACCGCCCGGTTTCAACCGCCAAGCTGCTGTGGACCGAACACCGCCGCGAGAGCATCCTTGTCGGCATGTTGTCGGCGGGCGGCGGCCTCGCCGCTTATACCTACACCAGTTACATGCAGAAATTCCTCTATAACACCGTGGGTTTCGACAAGGCGACCGCGACCTATATCATTGCCGCCGCGCTGCTGTGGTTCACCGCGATGCAGCCGGTGTTCGGCGCACTGGCGGACAGGTTCGGGCGCAAGCCGATGCTGCTGCTGTTCGGCATCGGCGGCGCAATCGCGGCGGTGCCCACCTTCATGACGCTGGAGACGGTGACCTCGCCGGTCGTCGCGGCGCTGCTCATCATGATCCCGCTGACGCTGCAGAGCGGCTACAGCGCGAACAATGCACTGGTGAAGGCCGAGCTGTTCCCGGCGCACATCCGCGGCCTCGGCGTCGCCCTTCCCTATGCGATCGGCAACGCGATGTTTGCAGGGACGCTCGAAATCGTCGCGCTCGGCCTGAAGGACGCCGGCGTCGAACGGGTCTTCTATTTCTACGTCGCCTTCGTCATCGCGATGGCGGGCGTCGCGACGCTGCTGCTGCCCGAGACACGCGAGCGAAGCCTGATCGTCGAGGATTGACCCGCGCAATATAGTATCAAAGGAAACCGGGACCGCTATAAGGGTTGATCCACTGAACGGAGCATCCCCATGGCCAGGCGCGGCAATCCCAAGATGAACAGCAAGAAAATCGGCGACAAGACGCTGAGCCCCGCAACGCTGATGATGGGGCTCGGCTACGACCCCATGCTTTCCGAAGGTTCGCTGAAGCCGCCGATCTTCCTGACCTCGACCTTCGCCTTCGAAAGCGCGGCCGCAGGCAAGCGTTTCTTCGAGCATATCACGGGCAAGCGGCAGGGCCCTGCCGACGGCCTCGTCTATTCGCGCTTCAACGGGCCGAACCAGGAAATCCTCGAGGACCGGCTTGCGGTCTGGGACGGCGCTGACGACTGCCTCGTCTTTTCGAGCGGCATGTCGGCGATCGCGACCCTGCTCCTCGCGCTCGTCGGCCAGAATGACGTCATCGTCCATTCGGGCCCGCTCTATGCCGCGACAGAGACGCTGATCGCGCGCATCCTGTCGCGCTTCGGGGTCAGCTTCGTCGACTTCCCCGCCGGCGCGACTCGCGAGGAGATCGACGCGATCCTCGCCCGCGCGCAGACGCTCGCCAACGAAAAGGGCGGCAAGGTCGCGCTCGTCTACCTCGAAAGCCCCGCGAACCCGACCAACGCGCTCGTCGATGTCGAGGCGGTGCGCGCGGCCCGCGACGCAGCATTTACCGGCGATCAGAAGCCCGCAATCGCGATCGACAACACCTTTCTCGGTCCTCTCTGGCAACAACCGCTCCGGCAGGGCGCCGAACTCGTCGTCTACAGCCTGACCAAATATGCCGGCGGCCATTCGGACCTTGTCGCGGGCGGCGTGTCGGGCGACCAGCGGCTGATCGATGCGATCCGCCCGATGCGCAACACGATCGGTACGATCTGCGATCCCAACACCGCATGGATGCTGCTGCGCAGCCTCGAGACGCTCGAACTGCGCATGAGCCGCGCGGGCGAAAATGCGTTGAAGGTTTGCACCTTCCTGCGCGATCATCCCAAGGTCGACGGTCTCGGTTATCTGGGCTTCATCAGCGATCCGCGACAGAAGGATATCTTCGACCGCCATTGCAGCGGCGCGGGGTCGACCTTCTCGCTGTTCATCACGGGCGGCGAAACGGAGAGCTTCCGCTTCCTCGACGCGCTCAAGATCGCCAAGCTCGCGGTCAGCCTCGGCGGCACCGAAACGCTCGCCAGCCATCCCGCGGCAATGACCCACCTGTCGGTGCCCGACGAGCGCAAGAAAGCGCTCGGCATCACCGACAATCTGGTGCGCGTGTCGATCGGGATCGAGAATGCCGACGACCTGATCGCCGACTTCGCGCAGGCGCTTGGCGCGGTCTAGCGGCGGCGCTTCGCGCGCCAGTCGACGACCTGCCAGCCCATTTTCGGCGCTAGACGCTTGAGCCCGCGCGACGGTGTGGTCGCCACCGCCTCGTCGGCGAAGTGCAGCATCGGGTGATCGGAGACATGGTCCGAATAGGCGCGAATGTGTGCAGCATCGCGCGTGATCGCGTTCGTTTCCAGCCAGCCGGAGATGCGAGCGAATTTCGCCTCGCCATAGCAATTGTCGCCCGACAGTCGCGCGTGGATATGGTCGGCGCCATCGGGCTCGTCGAGCTGCGTCGCCAGCACATCGTCGATGCCCAGCCGCGCCGCGATCGCATCGACATACAGGTGGAAGGATGCGGTCGCGAGGAGCAGACGGTACCCCGCCTCGCGATCGGCGGCGATCTGTTCGAGCGCGGCCGAATGCAGGCCGCGCGCGATCACCTTGTCGGCATAGCTTTCGGCGAGCGGAGCGATTTCGGAGCGAGGAAAGCGCTTGCCGACGAGCAGGCGAAGATTGATCGCCTTGAGCCGCGACCGGTCGATCAGGCGCGCCGCATAGGCAAGGCCGGCGAGCCCCACGACGGGCAGGAGCAGCAACCGCCATTGCTGGCGCCGCTGCGCGACATGCATCAGGAAACCGCTGTAGGTGCCCGATCGCGTGATCGTCCGGTCCATGTCGTACATCGCGACGCGATGGGTGTAGTCGATCGTCGGGGCAGGCGGCGGCGCTTCCATTCCGCCGCTCTAGCCGCTGGCCGCGCGGCGGCCAAGAGGGCGGGATTCGCTTGCCGTGCCAAGGCAAATAATACAGGGTCGCCCGCAAGATGGTGGCCAAGGCTGATTTTGAATATGACGAGGGGACCGGCGGCGCCGATGTGCGCTTTTCGGGGCGCCTGACCCTCGCGCGGCTGAACGACCTGCCCGCCCGGCTCGAGGCGCTCGGGCCGATCGCGACGCTCGACCTGTCGCGAATCGACCGCATCGACACGGTCGGCGCGTGGATCGTGACCCGAACGGTCAATGAACATGGCGCCAAAGTCACCGGGGCGAGCGAAGAAGCCCAGCGGCTGCTCGAAGCGCTGGCCGACGACAAGAGCGAATATCGCGTCCATCGCGACCGCCGATCGCCGCTGATCCGCATGCTTGAACAGGTCGGTACCGCGAGTGTCGCAGTGTGGCATGAACTGCTCGGCATCGTCGGCTTTTTCGGCGCGATGATCATCGCGCTCGGCACCCAGATTCGGGCCCGGCGGCGGCTGCGCTGGAATGCCATCGTCACCCGCTTCCAGACCGTCGGGGTCGACGCCCTCCCGATCATCGGCCTGATGACCTTCCTGATCGGGATCGTCATCGCGCAGCAGGGCGCTGTCCAGCTTCGCCAGTTCGGGCTGGAGGTGTTCACGATCAACCTCGTCGGCCGCGCCTCGATCCGCGAACTTGGCCTGCTGATGACCGCGATCATGGTCGCCGGCCGGTCGGGATCGGCCTTCGCGGCGCAGATCGGCACGATGAAGCTGACCGAGGAAATCGACGCAATGCGCACGATCGGCGTCTCGCCGATGGAAGCGATCGTTTTGCCGCGCGTCGCGGCCGCCACCATCCTGATGCCGCTGCTCGGCTTTTATGCCAGCATCTGCGCGATCATCGGCGGCGGCGTCTTTTGCTGGATCGGGCTGGAGATCGCCCCGCTCACCTATATCCAGATGCTGCGCGACATCATCCCGATGACCGATTTCTGGGCGATGCTGATCAAGGCGCCGGTGTTCGGGCTGCTGGTCGGCGTCACCGGCTGTTACGAAGGCATGCAGGTGCGCCAGAATGCCGAAGAGGTCGGCAAGCGCACCACGTCGGCCGTGGTTGCCGCGATCTTTCTCGTCATCGTCCTCGATGCCTTTTTCGCGGTCTTCTTCTCTTCGATCGGATGGAACTGATGAGCGAAGAGATGAAGGAAGAGATTGCGGAAGAGCTGGCAGCCGCCGATGCGGTGCGCCCCGAAAAGTTCGAAAATGCCATTTGCATCCGCGGTCTCGTCAACAAATTCGGCGATGCGGTGATTCACGACGGGCTCGACCTCGACGTGCGCTCGGGCGAGATATTGGGGGTCGTCGGCGGATCGGGCACCGGCAAGTCGGTGCTGATGCGCTCGATCATCGGCTTGCAGACCCCCGATGCCGGCGAGATCGAGGTCTATGGCAAGACGCTCGACACCATTGCCAACGAAGAGGAATCGCGCGACCTGCGGCGCCGCTGGGGTGTGATGTTCCAGGGCGGTGCGCTCTTCTCGACGCTGAGCGTTGCCGAGAATATCCAGGTGCCGCTGCGCGAATATTATCCGCGGCTCGACCAGCGGCTGCTCGACGAAATCGCTGCGTACAAGGTCGCGATGGTCGGCCTGCCGCCCGATGCCGGGCCCAAATATCCCGCCGAACTGTCGGGCGGCATGGTCAAGCGCGCCGGCCTTGCACGCGCGCTTGCGCTCGACCCCGCGCTGCTGTTCCTCGACGAGCCGACCGCCGGGCTCGACCCGATCGGCGCGGCGAAGTTCGACGAGCTGATCCGCGAGCTCGCCGACACCATGGGCCTCACCGTCTTCCTGATCACCCATGACCTCGATTCGCTTTATGCGACCTGCGACCGCGTTGCGGTGCTCGCCGAAAAGAAGGTGATCGCGGTCGGCACCATCCCGGAACTGCTTGCCACCGAGCATCCGTGGATACAGGATTATTTCAACGGACCGCGCGGCCGCGCTGCGGCGGGCGGGAACCAAACCGCGAAGAAAACCGTCTTGGGCGGCGATAGGAAAAGCTGATGGAAACACGCTCGAACAACGTCCTCGTCGGCGCCTTCGTCCTCCTTTTCACGGCAGCACTTGCCTTTTTCGTCGTCTGGCTCGCCAACGACAGCGGCGGCGACAAGCGCGAATATGACATCTTCTTCAAACAGTCGGTCGACGGCTTGAACAAGGGCGCGCAAGTGCAATTCTCCGGCGTCCCGGCGGGACAGGTGCGCGAAATCGCGCTGTGGCCCGACGATCCGCAATTCGTGCGCGTGCGCATCGAAGTGAACGAGAATGTCCCGGTGCTGCAGGGAACGACCGCGGCGCTGGAGGGTGTCGGATTCACCGGCGTGTCGCAGATTTCACTCGACGGCGCGGTCAAGGGCGCGCCGCCGATCACCGACAAAGGGCCGGCGGGCAAGCCAGTGATCCCGACCCGGGTCGGCGGTCTCGGCGAATTGCTCAACACCGCGCCGCAACTGCTCCAGCGGCTGTCGACGCTGTCCGAGCGGCTTGCCGAACTCGCCGACGACCGCAATCAGGAAAGCTTCGCCGCGATCCTCAAAAATGTCGAGCAGTCGACCGCGATCCTCGCGCGCAACGGCCCGGCGATCGAGAAGGCGCTTGCCGACACGCGGATCGCGATCCAGCAGACGGGCAACGCGGCCGAACAGATCGGCAATCTCGCCGCCTCGGCGCAGGGCACGATCGACCGCAATGTCGACCCGGCGATGGCCAATCTGCGCGATACGCTGAAATCGGCGAGCGCTTCGATGGCGACGCTCGAAGCCGCGATCGCCGACGCGCGTCCCGGCCTCCAGACCTTCAGCGAAACCACCGTTCCCGAAGCCAATGCGCTGATCCGCGACCTCCGCCGCACTTCCTCGACGCTGTCCAGCCTGACCGACAAGCTCGACCAGCAGGGCGCCGGCGCCGTGATCGGCGGCAGCAAGCTGCCCGACTATAAACCATGAGGACCCTGCTTATGCTCCGCCGCTTGCGCTCCCTGCCGCTGCTCGTCCCCATCCTGTTCGGCGCCGCCGTTTCGCTTTCGGGCTGCGTCAGCCTGGGCGGCAAGACCCCGCCCTTCCTGCTGACCCTCGACGCCGCGGCGGCTCCCGTCGCCGGCGAAGCGCGCACGGCGAGCGAAGCCGCGACGCTGACGATCCTCATTCCGACCGCGCCCCAGAAACTGCGCACGGTGCGCATTCCGGTGCAGCAGGACAATGCCAGCATCGCCTATGTGAAGGATGCGCAATGGGTCGAGGCGCCGCCACGCCTGTTCCAGCGCCTGGTGTCCGAGACCGTCGCCGCGCGCACCTCGCGCGTCGTCCTCGACGAAGGGCAATATCTGACTGCGCCGGGCGACCAGCTCGCCGGGCAGCTCATGGAATTCGGCGTCGATGCGGCGACGAACGAGGCGGTCGTTGTCTATCAGGCGATGCTCGTCAACGCGCGCGGCAAGAGCGTCACCCAGCGGCGCTTCGAGGCGCGCGAACCGATCGGCAGTAAGGTCGAGGCAAAACCGGTCGGCGAGGCGCTGACCGCAGCGGCGAACAAGGTCGCGGTCGATATCGCCGGCTGGCTCGGCAGCTAAGGCGAAGCGATCAGCCGGCGTGGCCGAGCGGCAGAGACGATGTCCGCTTGACCTCGCTCATCACGACGCTCGACGTCACCTCCCCCACCGCGGGAAGCTGCGAGAGCGTTTCGTAGAAGAATTTCTCGTAATAGCCGATGTCGGGAACGATGACCTTGAGCAGCACGTCGATCCCGCCGAGCAGGATATAGCATTCGAGGATTTCGGGAATTTCCTGCACCTGCTGCCGGAACGCCGAGGTCGCCTGCGGATCGTGGGCAACGAGCTTGACCGTCGCGAATATCTCGATGGCCAGGCCCAGCGCGGCAGGATCGACCAGCCATGTCTGGCGCCGGAGCACGCCCCTTTCCTTGAGCGCCCGCACGCGCCGCCAGCAGGGCGGCGGGGTCATTCCGAGCTTGTCGGCAAGCTCGGCGATCGAAAGGCCGCCATCCTCCTGCAACAGCGAAATGATTCGGCGATCAATCGCATCCAAGGTCATATATTTTTTCTCATATGCCAATATTAGGTATCATCGTTACCCTTATTGACGATTTGGCGCAATCATCCCGAATGAAATTACCCGCCTCTCGTGCGACATTCGTTCGCAGGAGGAAGCGATGTTTCAACACCATCCGTCATTCGCCCGGCACAAGCTGGTCACCGCGCGCCACGATGAGGCTTCAGGCTTGTCGGCGATCATCGCGGTCCACGACGACAGCCGCGGCCCGGCGATCGGCGGGTGCCGGATCAGTCCCTATGCGACGCCCGATGCCGCGCTCAACGACGTCCTCCGCCTGTCGCGCGGCATGACGTACAAGACCGCGATCGCCGACATCCCTTATGGTGGCGGCAAGGCGGTGATCATCGCCGATCCGCGCACCGACAAGACGCGCGCCCTGCTCGAAGCGATGGGCGATTTCGTCGAGAGCCTTGACGGCGCCTATATCACCTCGTTCGATTCGGGTTCGACGCTCGACGATGTCAGGACCATTGGCACGCGGACGCGCTTTTCCGCGGGCACCCTGCCCGAAGCCGGTGATGCGTCGCAGTCAACCGCCGAAGGCGTTTTTGTTTGCATGCGCGCCGCGGCGGAGCTTGCCCTCGGCCGCCCGACGCTGGAGGGTTGCCGCGTCGCGGTGCAGGGGGTCGGGAACGTCGGGCGGCGACTGGTCCGGCTGCTCGCCGACGCCGGGGCGCACATCCAGCTTGCCGACGCCAACGAGAATCTGGCGCGCGCGGTCGCGGCGGAAACCGGCGCGTCGCTTTGCGGCGTCGACGACGTGCACCGGATCGACGCCGATATCTTCTCCCCCAACGCGCTTGGCGCGGTCCTCAATGAACGCAGCATCCCCGAACTCAAGGCGAAGGTCGTGGTCGGCGGCGCGAACAACCAGCTCGCCACGCCCGCCGACGACCTCCGGCTGCGCGCAGCGGGGATCACCTATTGCCCCGACTTCCTCGCCAACGCTGGAGGGATCGTCAATCTCCATTACCAGCGCTCGACATGGTCCCCCGCCCGGCTCGGCGACCATATCGAAGGGCTGGCAGGGACGTTTCGCGAGATTTTCGAAACCGCTGCCAAATCCGGCGCGGGCATGGGTTCCGTCGCCAATGCCATTGCCGAGGACCGTATTCGCGCCGCCGGGGGCCAGCGGTGACGGCGCAGATCATCCGCGAATATTACGCACGTATCGACCGCTGCGACACCGACTGGGTCGTCGACCTGTTCGATGACGACGCAGTCTATGAACGCGCCGAGACCGTCTATACGGGGCGCCCCGAAATCGCCCGCTTCTTTCGCGAGGAACGCCGCATCCGCGGCGTCCACCATATCGAAGCGATGGTTTCCAGCGACGACGGCGATCTGATCGTCGCCATCGGCCATTTCGACGGCACCGGCGTCGCCGGAGATCCACGCAACGTCGGATTCGCGGACGTCTGGCAATTCGGCGATGGCGGACGCATCCATCTCCGCCGCACCTTCCTGGCGCGCGGCAGCGACTACGTCCGCCAGTAAAGCCCTATCCCGCCAGGCTCTTGCTTGCCTGTTCGGTCACGTCGCGCGATAGCCCCGGCTGGGCAAGGATGCGTTCGAGCTCCGCACGCATCATCGCCCCCCGCGCTTCGTCGAAGCGTTTCCAGCGGCCAAGTGGCGGGATCATCTTGGCGGCGGTCTGCGGATTCTTCGGATCGAGCGCGATGACGAGGTCGGCGATCAGCCGGTAGCCCGCACCATCGGCCTGGTGAAACGCCGCCTGATTGCCGCTGAACGCGCCATAGAGCGAGCGCACGCGATTGGGGTTCGCCAGCGTGAAGTCGGGATGCTGCGCGAGCGCTTTCACCGCATCGACGGTGTCGGAGCGCAGCGACCACGCCTGCACCTGAAACCATTTGTCGAGCACGAGCGGATTGTCGCGATAGCGCTGGTAGAAGATGTCGAGCGCATGGGCCCGCTCGTCGCTGTCGCCATGCGCCAGCGTCGCGAGCGCGGCCTGCCGCTCGGTCATCCCGTCGGCGCCGGAGAAAATCCCGAAGGCGAGCCCGGGGATGTCGTCCTGCCCCGTCGCCGCGAGATAGGCGAGCGCGACGCCGCGGAGGCGCCGGCCGCCCTTGGCCTTGCTCGACAGGTCGGTCGCCGGCGGCGCGGCGCCCGCGAGCACGGCGCGCCATTCACGCTCGAGCGCGGCGCCGATCGCCGCCTGCAGCGCCAGCCGCTCGCGGCGGATCGCGTCGGGATCGACCGTCACCATCTGGTCGCCGATGAACGCCTCGCTGGGCAGCAGCACCGCTTCGGCGACGAAGGCCGGATCGGCCGCAGCGCCCGCAAGCGTCTGCGCGACGGCATCGATGACCGCCTGCGCATCGCCCGTGTCGCCCGAGGCCGCAGCGACGAGCGTATCGAGCATCAGTTGCTGGAGCGCCTCGTACCGCGCGAACGGGTCATCGTCGTGCGCTGCGAGCCAGGCGAGCTCGCCCGGTGCACGCTCGAAATCGACGATCACGGGAGCGGAGAAGCCGCGGTTGACCGACAGCGCCGGCCGCGATGCGAAGCGGCCGAGCGGCACCCGCTGCGCCGCGCCGGTCAGCGTCACCAGCGTGTCGGGCAGCGTAGCGCCGCTGCCGTCCATCGCAAAGGCGGCAAGCCGTAGCGGCATCATCATCGGCGCCTTGTCGGGCTGCCCCGGGGTGGGGGGCACGGTCTGCCTGATGTCGAGCGACCAGTCGTCGCCATCCTGCGCCAGCGTCAGCGACAGTCGCGGCGTGCCCGCCTGTTCGTACCAGCGGCGGAACTGGCCGAGGTCGATATCGCCGCCCTCCTCCATCGCGCGGACGAAATCCTCGCAGGTCGCCGCTTCGCCGTCGTGACGATCGAAATAGAGGTCGGTGCCCTTGCGAAAGCGCTCGGGCCCGAGCAGCGTCGCCATCATGCGAATGATCTCGGCGCCCTTGTTGTAAATGGTCGCAGTGTAGAAGTTCGAGATTTCCTGATAGCTGTCGGGACGGATGGGGTGCGCGAGCGGCCCCGCATCCTCGGGAAATTGCGCGGCGCGGAGCAGGCGGACGTCCTCGATCCGCTTGACCGGCGGCGACCCCATGTCGGCCGAGAAATTCTGGTCGCGAAAGACGGTGAAGCCTTCCTTCAGGCTCAATTGGAACCAGTCGCGGCAGGTGACGCGATTGCCCGACCAGTTGTGGAAATATTCGTGCGCGACGACCCCCTCGACCCCGTCATAATCGACGTCGGTCGCGGTGTCGGGGTCGGCAAGGATGTAACGCGTGTTGAAGACGTTGAGCCCCTTGTTCTCCATCGCCCCCATGTTGAAATCGCTGACCGCGACGATGTTGAACAGGTCGAGGTCATATTCGCGGCCATAGACGCGCTCGTCCCACGCCATGCTGTCCTTCAGCGCCTTCATCGCATGACCCGTGCGCGCTTCGTCGCCCTTGCGGACCCAGATGCCGAGTTCGACCTCGCGCCCCGACATCGTCGTAAAGCTGTCCCGGTTGACGACCAGGTCGCCCGCGACGAGGGCGAAGAGATAGGAGGGTTTCGGCCACGGATCTTCCCAGAGCGCCCAGTGGTCGTTCCCCGCTTCGCCCTGCTCGACGCAATTGCCGTTCGACAGCAGGATCGGGAAAGTCGCCTTGTCGCCCGTCATCCGCACCTTGTAGCGGCTCAGCACGTCGGGCCGGTCGGGGTGGAAGGTGATGCGGCGAAACCCCTCCGCCTCGCACTGAGTGCAAAGCATGTTGTTCGAAGCATAGAGGCCCATGAGCTGGGTGTTCGACGCGGGTTTGATCACCGTATCGACCTCGACCGCCGCCGCCGTGCGGTCGCCAAGGTCGACGATCAGGTCACTGCCGTCCATCCGCCAGTCGTTCCACACCGCACCGTCGACGCGCACCTCGGCCGCGGTCAAGCCGTCGCCGCGCAGGAGCAAGGGCGCGGGGGCAGCCGCATGGCGGACAACCGAAAGCGCGGCGCTGACCTTCGTCTGCTCGACGCCCAGCGCGAAATCGAGCGCGATGTCGGGAATTTGCCATTCGGGCGGGGCGTAATCGCCGCGATGAATGGTGACGGGGATGGCGGGCGTGGAAGAGAGGTCGGTCATGCGAACGATCTAGGCATGGCGCCGCCGACGCGCAATAAGGCGCGCGATGGCACATATGCTGATTTTTGGAATGGGTTACGCGGCAGGTCACCTTGCGGGGCGGTTGCAGGCGCGCGGCTGGGAAGTGCTCGGCACGACGCGCGACGGACGCGGCGACACGATCGCCTTCGCGGACGAGACGGCGGTCCTGATCGCGCTGCGCGACGCGACGCACATATTGTCGTCGGTCCCGCCGGTCGATGGTATCGATCCGGTCCTCGCGCGCTATGGCGAAGCGATCGCCCTCTCCCCCGCCGGCTGGACCGGTTATCTGTCGTCGACGGGAGTCTATGGCGATGCAGGCGGCGCCTGGGTCGACGAAAGCGCGCCGGTCAAGGGCCGCCGCCCCGATCGCAACGCCGCCGACGCCGCATGGGGGGCGCTGCGCAGCGATGTCCGCATCTTCCGGCTGCCCGGCATCTACGGCCCCGGCCGTTCGATCCTCGACCGGATCGGCGAAGGCCGCGCGCACCGCATCGCCCTGCCCGGCCAGGTCTTCAGCCGCGTCCATGTCGACGATATCGCGGGCGGCATCATCGCGTCGTTCCGGGGACCGGCGGGAACCTATAACCTTGCCGACGACGAACCCTGTCATCAGAACCGGCTCGTCGAATGGGGTTGCGCGATGCTCGGCGTGCCGGTGCCGCCGCTCCAGACTTTGGACGAAGCCGGCCTGTCGCCCGCCGCCCGCGCCTTCTATGCCGAAAACCGCCGCGTCGCGAACGGCAAGGCGAAGCGGCTATTGGGATGGACGCCGAGGTATCCGACGTTTCGGGACGGGCTGGCGGCCTGCCGCTAAATCAGCACGTCGACCGTGTGGATCAGCACGCCGACCAGTCCGCCGACGAGCGTGCCGTTGATGCGGATATATTGGAGGTCGTCGCCGACGGCATTTTCCAGCCGGTCGGTGATGGTCTTCGCATCCCAGCCGCGGATCGTGTCCGACACCAGTTTGAGCGCGGTTTCGCCATAGCTGTCGACCATGCCAACGACGGCGCGGCGCGCATAGCGGTTGAGCGTGCGCTTGATCGCGGCATCCTCGCCCAGCATGCTGCCGAACTGCGTCACAAGTTCGCCGATGCGGCCCGCGAGCATCGTGTCGGGGTTGCGCGCCGCCTTGAGCAGCGCGCTGCGGCCCTGTTCCCAAAGCCCGTCGAGCCAGCGTTTCACCGCCTTGTTCTCGAGCAACTCGTCGCGCACCTTGGCGACCTTGGCCTGCACCTCGGGATCGTGCTGGAGGTCGAGCGCCATCTTCGCGAGCCCTTCCTCGACGCGGATACGCAGCGGGTGCGTTTCGTCGACCGCCATTTCGCTGAGCAGCTTCGACAGCCCTGCGACGATGCGGTTCGAGATGCTCTCGTCGAGCCCGGTGAAGCGGACGATTGCATTGCTGTTGTCATGGACCATCTGGTGAATCAGATGTTCGTTGAGTTCGAGCGTCTTGGACCCCCATTTGACCATCGCGTCGAGCAGCGGCTGATGCCGCCCCTCGGCAAGCGCAGCCTGCAGGGCCTGACCAAGTAGCGGCGCGACGTCGAGTTCGCGAAGGCGGTCGGCGATCGCCGATTTGACCATCCCGCCGAGCCGCTGCTGGTCGAGCGCGCCGAGCCCGTCGGCGATGATACGCGACGCGCCGAGCCGCAACCGCCCGCCGCCCTCACCCGGTTCGGAGAGGAATTTGCCGACCGCGCCCGCGACGTCGACCGTCTGCATCTTGCGTGCGATCAGCCGCGGCAGCAGGAAATTGGTGAGCAGGAAGCGTGCGAGCGTATCGCCGATGCGGTTCTTGTTGCGCGGCACGATGGCGGTGTGCGGGATCGGCAGCCCCATCGGATGCCGGAACAGCGCCGTCACTGCGAACCAGTCGGCGAGCCCGCCGACCATCGCCGCCTCGGCAAAGGCGCGGACGAAACCGATCGCCGGGTGGACGTCCTGATAATATTTCGCGCCGACGAAGACGAATGCCATGACGACCAGCATGCCCGTCGCAACGACGCGGATGTTGAACCCGCCAGTCGGCACGGCGACGCCCATGCCCCGGGGGCGTGTGCCAAGGTCTTCCGAAGAATTGCTGTCCGTCATCACCATTCAAATGGCGGCTTGCCGCAAAGGTTGCAACCGGCGCGGCCTCCATCCGCGCCGTGCCGTATCATTCGGCCGGATGCGGCGCGGGCGCCGAGTGCGGCTTCGTATCGTCGCCGGGCTGGTACGTCAGCAGGTTGCGCGCGAAGAAGCGGCCGAGACGCTTCTCGATGCTGTCGGCAAGGCTGAAGCCGGCAGGAACGATCAACAGCGTCAGCAGCGTCGACAGGATCAGGCCGCCGATCACGACCACGCCCATCGGCGCGCGCCACGCCCCGTCGCCCGACAGCGACAAGGCGGTCGGCACCATGCCCGCGACCATCGCGACCGTCGTCATGACGATCGGCTGCGCGCGCTTGCGGCCCGCGTCGAGCAACGCCTCCATCTTCCCGACCCCTTGATCCATTTCCTCGATCGCGAAGTCGACGAGCAGGATCGAGTTTTTGGCGACGATGCCGAGCAGCATCAGCAGGCCGATATAGACCGGCATCGAAATCGCCATGCCGGCGACAACGAGCCCCAGCAGGCCGCCGAGCGGCGCGAGCAGCAGCGACGACATGTTGACGAGCGGCGACACGAAGCGGCGATAGAGCAGCACCAGCGTCGAGAAGACGAGCATCAGGCCCGCCACCACCGCGATGATGAAATTCTTGATCAGCTCGCCCTGCCATTTGGCTTCGCCCTGCACGATCTTGCGGATGCCCTGCGGCATGGTCTTCACCGCAGGCAGCGCGTCGATCTTTTGCTGGGCGTTGCCCGTTACCAGCCCCGGGGCCAGGTCGGCACCGATCACGATGCGCCGCGTCTGGTTATAGCGGCGCAGTTCGGTGGGGCCGGCACCAAAGCCGATCTCCGCCACCGATTTCAGCGGCACCGTCACGCCGCGCGACGTCGGCACAGGCAGGTTCTCGATCGTCGACAGGCTGCGCCGCGAATCTTCGGACAGCAAGACGCGGATCGGAATCTGGCGATCAGACAACGAGAATTTGGCCGCATTCTGGTCGATATCGCCGAGCGTCGCGATGCGGATCGTCTGGCTGAGCGCCGCCGTCGTCACGCCCAGATCAGCGGCAAGGTCAGTGCGGGGCGTCACGATGATTTCGGGGCGCGGGATATCGCCCTCGATCCGCGGCGAACGGATTTCCTTGAGCCCGCGCATTTCGCCAACGATCTTCATCGCATGTTTTTCGAGCGCGACCGGATCGTCGCCGCCGATCACCATGGTGATATCGCGCCCGGAAAAGCCGCCCGACTGGCTCTGGAAGCTTACGCGGGCGTCGGGGATCGCCGCCATCTTCGGTTGCAGCGCACGTTCCCATTCGACGCTCGTCACCTCGCGCTTTTTCTTGAGCGTGATATAGACACCGCCGCCGCCGACGTTGACGTCATAGAAGGCATTTTCGACATTCTTGTCGCCCGACAGGATCGTGTTGATCTGGTCGGAGATATGCTCGCTCTGCGCCAGCGTCGAACCCGGCGGCAGCTCATATTTGACCTGGCTGTAGTCGCTGTTGATCGTCGGCTGGAACTGCTGCGGCAGCACCGCGAACAGGATGATGCTCGTTACGAAAGCGGCCCCGCCGATACCGACGATCCAGACGCGATGGTCGTACAGTCGCGCCCAGGCGCGCTGGACCATGAACTTCGCCCAATTGGTGAAGGCGAACCGGCGCACGCCGATCTTCCATGCCAGCGCCCCGAGCAGGATCGCGAGCAGGCTGGTCAGCAGGAAAGTAACGATCGCTATTGCCGGCGTCTGCAGCAGGAAGTGCAGCGCCGTGTTCGGGCGGCTTCCCCCCGGGGGGACCGGCTGGAAATAGGAGACGATCGAGAAGACGACCGTGACAGCCGCGAGCAGCAGCGGAACGAAAAGGAAGGCAAGCCGGGTCTGCACGGCCTCGAAACGCTCGCGCACGGCCTTGTGCTTGCTGTTGTCGAGCGTCCACGCGAGGACGCGCTCGTACCGGTCGATCCATGGCCCTTCGGCGTGTGCCTGCTCGCCCTGCGCGGACAGGAAATAGGCGGCGATCATCGGCGTGATCATGCGCGCGACGGCAAGGCTCATCAGCACCGCGAAGACGACGGTCATGCCGAACTGGATGAAGAACTGGCCCGAAATGCCCGGCATCAACGCGACCGGGAGGAAGACCGCGACGATCGACATCGTCGTCGCGACGACCGCGAGCCCGATCTCGTCGGCGGCGTCGATCGACGCCTGATAGGCGGTCTTGCCCATCCGCATATGTCTGACGATATTCTCGATCTCGACGATCGCGTCGTCGACGAGCACCCCGGCGACGAGGCTGAGCGCGAGCAGCGACAGGGCGTTGAGCGAGAAGCCCATCATGTCCATGAACCAGAAGGTCGGAATGGCGGACAGCGGGATCGCGAGCGCACTGATCAACGTCGCGCGCCAGTCGCGCAGAAAGAGGAAGACGACAACGACCGCCAGCACCGCGCCCTCGACCATCGCCGCCATCGAGCTGCGATATTGTTCCTTGGTATAGTCGGTGCGCGTGAAGAGGATCTTGAAATCGACCTTCGGGTTGTTCTTCGTGATTTCGGCGAGCTTCTTCATCGTCTCGTCGTGGATCGTGACGTCCGACGAGCCCTTTGCCTTTTCGATCGCAAAGCTCAGCACCTGTTTGCCGCGGATCTTCGCGAGATTGCGCTGCTCGGCATAGCCGTCGGTCACCTTGGCCACATCGGCCAGACGAATGGTGCGCCCGTTGCCGATCGAGATGCGCGTCTCGCCGAGCTGGAAGGCGCTCGCCGCATTGCCGAGCACGCGGACCGCCTGTTCAGCGCCGGCGATCTCGGTACGTCCGCCGGCGGCGTTGAGGTTCACCTGGCGCAATTCCTGGTTCACCTGGCTTGCGGTCAGGCCATAGCTCTGCATCCTTGCGGGATCGAGGATGACGCGGATTTCGCGATCGACCCCGCCCGAACGGCTGACCTTCGCCATGCCGGGGATCGAGAGGAGTTCCTTCGCCACCGTATTGTCGACGAACCACGACAGCTGTTCGAGCGTCATGTCGGTCGCCTCGACCGCGAAATAGGTAATCGGTCCGCCCGCGGCGTCGACGCGCACGACCTGCGGCTCGAGAATGCCTTCGGGCAGCTCGCTGCGAATTTGCTGAACGGCCTGATTGACGTCGTTATAGGCGCGATCGATCGGGGTCCCGATCGCAAACTGGATCATTGTCGAGCTGCTGCCCTCGTTGACGTAGGACGACATTTCATCGACGCCGCTGACGCCGCGAACCGCTGCCTCGATACGCTGCGTCACCTGCGTTTCGAGCTCGGTCGGCGCCGCGCCGGGCTGCGCCACCATGACCTGCACCAGCGGAAATTCGACGTCGGGCTGGTCGTTTACGTCCATCCGGTTGAAGCTGACGATCCCCGCCAGCAGCAACAGCACGAAGAGGACGATCGGCGGCACCGGATTGCGGATGCACCAGGCGGAAATATTGCGAAAGCTCATGATATAAACGCCTTTGTGCGCACCATCCGGATTATTGCGACGCCTTCTGAATCACCGGCTTCACCTTGTCGCCGACGTTCAGGAACGCGCCCGCCAGCACAACGACCTTTTCGTTTCCGGTCAGGCCCGACGCGATCGACACGCCGCTGTCGCTGACGGTGCCGACCTTGATCGCGCGCTGTTCGATCTTGTCGTCCTTGCCGACGATCAGCACATAATTGCCGTCGGCCCGGCTGTGGACCGCACTTTCGGGCAGCAACGGCGCCTCGGCAGTGCCCGCCACCAGCCGCGCATCGGCAAAGCCGCCCGGCCGCAGCGAACTGCTGTACGGGATCGCGATCCGCACCATGCCCTGGCGCGTGTCGGTGTTGACGACGGGCGAAACCTGCCACACCTGTCCGGCAATCTGCAGGCTGGTTCCGACCGGGGTGACAGTCGCGCGCGTTCCCGCGGCGACGCGCTGCAGATCGGCCTCGGCCATCTGCGCGAGCATTTCCATTTCGCCGCCCTTGGCCATACGGAACAGCACGCCGCTGCCCGCGCCGACGATCTGGCCCGGCTCGACCTGCCGCGTCAGCACAAGCCCCGCAGCCGGCGCCACGATGTTGAGCCGGCCGTTGCGCGCGACCGCTTCCTGATATTGCGCCTGCGCGACGCGGACGCGCGCGTTGGCGGCATCGCGCGTCGCGCGCTTGCGGTCCATGTCGGCCTTGGAAATGAAGCCGCGTCCGACCAGCGCTTCGGCGCGTTCGAGTTCGGCCTGCGCGAGGTTCGCATCGGCCTGCGCGACGCGGATCGATGCAGAGAGACCCGCCGCCTGCTGCGTCTGCACCGACCGGTCGATGATCGCCAGCGTCTGCCCCGCGCCGACCCACTGGCCCGGCTCGACGAGTACGCGCACGACTTCGCCGCCCTCGCCCGCGACGCCGACCGGCATCTCGCGGCGCGCCGCAATCGTGCCATTCGCAGAAATCGCGGCCTCGACCGAAACGCGTCCAGGGATCACCACCGTGACGCTGGGCGCATTCGTCGTAGCAGCCTCGTCCCCCGCAGTAGCGGCTCCGTCGCCCATGCCTTGCTTGAACCCGTACCAGGCCGCCACGAGCACCAGCGCGACCAGCACAAGCGCGACGATCAGCCGCGTCCGCTTGCGGCGATTGTCCGCATCGTCGTAAAAGCTTTGGGTCGACCCCGTCAGGCTGTCCATCACATCCACTTTCCGCTCGTAGTTCACGCCGAATTCCCAATCTGCCGTTCGTGGCAGCCGACACGACGATCGCCCGACAGCGATCCGCCCCCAGTCCGCACGACCCAGTTTCGTCGAGGTGTATTATCTAATTAAATCACCCGTGACAAGGGGGAAACAACGCCGCTTCGCCCGCAATCCGGCTGCGCCTCATAGCCGCCGACCCTAGCGATTTCCAAAGAAAAAGGGCGCCCCGCCGATGCGGGCCGCCCTTTTTGCTGCCGGTCCGGAACGGACCGGAACAGGCGTTTCGTCAGCGCACGCGACCGCGCCGGACGAGGTTTACGATGGCGAGCAGGATCACCGCGCCGATGAAAGCGGTGAGCAAGGTCATCGGGTCAAAGGCGTCGCCGCGCAAATGTCCGCCGCCGAGGAAGCGCCCGAACAGGAAGCGTCCGAGGATCGATCCGATACAGCCAACGATAATGTTGAGGAAAATACCCTGCTGTGCGTCGGTACGCATCACGATACTGGCCAGCCAGCCGATCACGCCACCCATGATGATTGCGATAATGAAGTCCATAATATTGACCCCCTACGATCGTTTCCATCGCCTGCCTTCGCAGACGCCATGTTGGTAACCCAAATATTTGAAATCGCCTAGCAGAATGGCGGCGGCGCCGAAGGGAGCCGCCGCCGTCCCGTCAGCGCACGCTGCCGCGGCGCACGAGGTTGATGATGCCGAGCAGCACCACTGCACCGATAAAGGCCCAGAGCAGGCCGACCGGACTAAAGGCATCGAGGCTGGCACCCATGCCGAACATGCCGCCGAGAATGTTGCCGAGGAACGCGCCGACGATGCCGACGACGACGTTCAGGATGATCCCCTGCTGCGCGTCGGTACGCATGACGATGCTGGCCAGCCAGCCGATGACGCCGCCGACGATCAATGTAATGATCAGACCCATGTTATTCCCTTCCTGAACCGGCCGGGCAGATGCCGAAACGCCGGCAAAAAATGCGAACGCCTCATCGCGTCCGGACATCGTTTCAACGATGCTGCTAAAATGCGAAGGGGGTACGAAAGGTTCCCGGCCGGCCCCGAAAGACGCGGCCGGGAAAGTAGGATCAGTTCCCGATCTGGAACTGTTCCGGGTCGCAAGACGGGAATAGCGGCGCGCCGCTGGAGGCGATGTGAGATGCCTCACAGGTCAGAATATTTTTCGGAAAAATATGCCGCCCCGACGAAAGCCGGCTGCCGGCGGAAACGGGCGTCCTGAAATCGGTACCCGGCCTTCTTTTCCCCCGGCGACCCTTTTCCTTTGGGCGCCGCGATGCCACATGACGCGTATGAGCGAAGAAAAGCCCTGGCCCGACACGATCCGCGCCGGCGACTGCGAGCAGCACGAGCCGCTCGTCCGGCGGGTGCTCGCACCCAACCCGTCGCCCTATACCTTTACCGGCACCCAGACGTGGATCGTCGGGGCGGGCGCCGACGTCGCGGTGATCGATCCCGGCCCCACCGGCAGCGGCATGAGCATCGGCGATCCGCCCGACGCGAACGGCGCCGGCCATGTCGACGCGATCCTGCGCGCGGTTGCGGGACAGCGCGTCGCCGCGATCCTTTGCACCCACACCCATCGCGACCATTCGCCCGCCGCCGCGCCGCTCAAGGAAGCGACCGGCGCGCCGATCATCGGCTGCGCGCCGCTCGTCCTGACCGACGATGGCCCGCGCGCCGATTCGGCCTTCGATCCGGACTATGCGCCCGACCGCGTGCTTGCCGACGGTGAACGGATATCGGGCGACGGTTGGACGATCGAGGCGGTCGCCACGCCCGGCCACACGTCGAACCATCTCTGTTTCGCGTTGCCCGAAAGCCGCGCGCTGTTCACCGGCGACCATGTCATGGCGTGGTCGACCAGCGTCGTCAGCCCGCCCGACGGCGACATGGCGGCCTATATGGCGAGCCTCGCAAAACTCTACGACCGCGACGACCGCGTCTATTACCCTGCGCACGGCCCCGCGGTAGCCAAGCCGAAGCAGCTTGTCCGCGGCATGCTGGGCCATCGCAGGCAACGCGAACGCCAGATCCTGCGCGAACTCGAAAAGGGAACGGCTGTGATACCGGTCATGGTGCAGAATATGTACAAGGGCCTAGACCCCCGCCTGACCGGCGCCGCCGGCCGTTCGGTGCTCGCCCATCTGCTCGATCTCGAAGCGCGCGGCATCGTGCGTACCGAGAACGACGAATGGGAACTTGCCTGAATGCTTTTGCCGATCCTGATCGCTGCCGCACAGCCGGTTGCTGCGCCCCCATCCGACGCGATCGTCGTTGCCCTCGTCGCGGGCGATGGCGAAGCGCGCTGCCTGCCCGACCGCAGCCTCTGCCTCGAACTGCCCGGCGAAGGAAAGGACGAAGGCGGACGCGAGCTGCGCATCTCCTCGCCGCGGTCGGGCGGCGATACTGGCACGATCACGCTGCCGCTGCCTTACGGCGCCGACGGCAGGGGTGTGAGCCTGTGGCCGAACATCATCCCCATCCCGAGCACGAACGAAGACGCTACACAGCCCGCAGCAGAATTCCTCGTCGGCGTGATCGAGGAGGAGCGCGCGATGTATTCGGGCGGCGGCGGGTCGGGCGGGAGGCTCCACCTGCTCCGCGTCGGCATGGCACCGCACGCAGCGGGCCTCGTCGAGGTGCTCGACACCGTCTGGGACAGCTCGCTGATGATCCGCGCCTGCTTTTCGGAGCAGGATATGAAAAACCGGCTCGAAGCCTGTCATGACGAATATAGCTTCACCGGAACGCTGGCCGCGGCGGCGCCCGATGGCGGCGAACTGCCTGCGCTCACCCTCCGCACGGCCGCAACGGCTTATCCGCAGACGTCGCGCCGAACCGAGGACAACAGCAATATCAAGCTGAAGAAGAGCGACCTTACGCACTGGAAGGATCCCGAATGCAGCTATACGCGTTTGCTGCATTATAACCCCGCGACGGCGCGATATGAAATGGATCGCCCGGCGCCCGATTGCTCGGTCTATACAACGCCATGACATCATCCTCTTCCTCGCCCCGCATCCTCTCCCGCCTCATCCTGCTCGCCGCCGCGCTGGTGATGCTGCTCGCCGTCTGGTGGGCGGTCGCGGCATGGCGCGACTGGCAGAAGGGCTATGATCCCGAAACCGTCGTCGCCGCGAGCCTGCAGGGCCTGCAGGAGCAGAATATCCTCGTGCCCTTCACCGCGCGCTACGTCGCAGTCGTGACCTCGACCCAGAGCCGGCTCGGCCTCAGCGCGAAGAAGACGCTGATCATGCCGGGTACGGTGCGCTACGAACTCGACCTCGGCAAGCTGAAGCAATCGGATCTCGACTGGGATGCCGCGACCAACGCGCTGACCGTCACCTTGCCGCCGCTTCGTCTCGCGGGGCCCGAGATCGATATCGACGCGATCAGCGAGTTTCGCGACGGCGAAATCCTGCTGGCGCTCACCGATGCCGAACGGACGCTCGACGCCGCGAACCGCAAGCGCGCGCAGGAAGAGTTGATCAAGCAGGCCAAGGGCACGACGCCGATGCGGCTCGCGCAGGGTGCGGCGCGGACCGCGGTCGAACAAAGCTTCGCGATGCCGCTCAAGGCGGCGGGGATCGACGCGAAGGTGACGGCACGCTTCGCCGCGACGCCGGGCGGCTAAGAAGCCGCTTTCCGCTTTTTCACAGCTGCGCTATCCTCTGTCCGGGGTCGGACAGGGGGATGGGGCATGGCTACGACCGCAGGAGGCGCGGTACGCGCCGAGCTATTCTGGCATCGCATGGCGATCGGCCTCGCGATATTCATCGTCTTCGGTTTTCTCCAGTTCGCCTTGCGCGGCTTCGTCGATCCGGTCGCGGCGCCGTTCTGGGTGCATGCGCACGGCGTCGCGATGCTCGCATGGCTCGGATTGCTGATCGTCCAGCCGACGCTCGTCTCGCGCGACAATCTGCCGCTGCACCGCAAGCTCGGATGGGCCGGGGCCACGCTGGCGCTGGCGATCACCGCGCTCGGCGTCTTCACCGGCGTCGCATCGCTGGTACTGAACCGGTTTCCGCCTTTCTTCTCGCCGCCCTATTTCCTGGCCCTGACCACGATCGAGGCGCTGGCGTTCGGGGCGATGGTCTGGGCTGCGGTGCGCCGCCGCCACACCACCGCGTGGCACCGGCGGCTGATGATCGGCGCGACCATTATCATTCTTGAACCGGCGCTGGGCCGCCTCCTGCCAATGCCGCTGATGGTCGGCTGGTCCGACATCCCGGTCGGCCTCATCCAGCTTGCGGTCGTCGGCATCATCGCGCTTTACGATCGCCGCACGCTCGGCCGCATCCACCCGGCAACCAAGGCGATCGCGGCGGTTGTCATCCTGGTGCGCGCCACCATCTATCTGTTGGCGTTGACGCCCCCCGTCATCGCGCTTGCGGAAAGACTGGCCGGCGGCTGACGCGGCGAATTGCCCTGCCGCAGGTCGCCGTGTAGAGGGGGCGCCAAAGGCACCAGACAAGGATAAGCCATGACTGCTCCCGTTCGCGAGAATCTCTCCGGCCTCGACCTGCGCGCCGAAATCGACCGCCTCCGCAAGGAGCGCAACGCCGTCATCCTTGCCCATTATTACCAGAAGCCCGAGATTCAGGATCTCGCCGATTTCGTCGGCGACAGCCTCGAACTGTCGCGCAAGGCGGCCGATACCGACGCCGACGTCATCGCGTTCTGCGGCGTCAAGTTCATGGCCGAGACGGCGAAGATCCTGAGCCCGCAGAAGACGGTGATCCTGCCCGACATGGATGCCGGGTGCAGTCTGGAAGACAGTTGCCCGCCCGAACAGTTCAAGCGCTTCCGCGAAGCGCATCCCGACCATATCGCGCTGACCTACATCAACTGTTCGGCGGCGGTGAAGGCGCTCTCCGACGTCATCGTCACCTCGTCGAGCGCCGAGACGATCATCAGCCAGATTCCGCCCGAACAAAAGATCATCTTCGGTCCCGACCGCCATCTCGGCGGCTATCTCAACCGCAAGTTCGGGCGCGAGATGCTGTTGTGGCCGGGCGTGTGCATCGTCCACGAGGCGTTCAGCGAGACCGAGCTTCTGAAGCTGAAGGCGCAGCACCCGAACGCGCCGGTCGCCGCGCACCCCGAATGCCCGCCGCACATCATCGACCATGCCGATTATGTCGGCTCGACGAGCGGCATATTGCAGTTCGCGAAGAGCTTTCCCGGCGACACGCTGATCGTCGCCACCGAGCCGCACATCATCCACCAGATGGAACTGGCGCTGCCCGGGAAGACGTTCATCGGCGCGCCCGGCGCCGACGGCAACTGCAACTGCAACATCTGCCCGTACATGGCGCTGAACACGATGGAAAAGCTGTACATCGCGCTGCGCGACCTCGAGCCCAGAATCGAGATGGAGGAAGGGCTGCGCCTCGCCGCGCGCAAGAGCCTCGACCGCATGCTCGAAATGGCGTCGGGGACGATCGGCAAGGGCGATCTCGGCAAGCGATAGGCGGCCCCGCCCTGCTGCCGGTTGCCTTCGGGGAAAAAAGCCATAGGTTCCAACGACCGGGGCCCGAGTCCCGCCGCTCCGGCGGGCGCCTGATGGCGGTTGCTTGCGCCCCCGAAGGAGGTAGGTCGCATGGCTCAAGACTGGCTGGCTGATGTCCGCAAATATGCCGCCGACGCCGATGAAAAGGTGGTCGCGGCAATCGTCAAATATCTGGGTATCGCGCTCAGAAAGGTCGATTCTTCGCTCGTTTCCTTCACCGACAAGAAGGAAACCGACCGCGTTCGCGAAAATTTCCTCAAAAAGAAGCTCGGCCTGACGCACGATGACGCGACACTCGACGCCGCGATTGCCGGGGTCGGCGAGCGGATGAAGGGCGACCGGACCAAGAACCGGGTCACCGTCTATTATCTTCTCGCCGAACATTTCGGGCTCCTGACGCTGTTCGGCGGGGTCGCGGGCGCCGCTGCCGGCGCCGCAGGGCTTGCCGGAGCGGCCGGCGCTGCTGCGGGCCTGGCCGGATCGGCGGCAGGTGACGGCGGCGGCGTAGACACCAATGGCGGCGCCAAGGCGGACGACCCCGCCCCGGCACCCGACGCGCCGCTTGCGGCGGCCGCGCTGGGTGCTGCCGGAGCAGCGGCGGCGACTCCTGCCGCCGCGGCGCCCCCGCCGCCGGAACCCGTGCCACCCCCTCCGCCCCCACCGCCACCGCCCTCTGCTGCGCCGGCCACGCCGCAGGCCGCCTATTCGGCGCCCGAGGAGCCCCCCGGCGGCGGCGGCATGGGCTGGCTGCCCTGGCTGCTGCTTGCGCTGCTCCTGCTTGCGCTGATCTTCTTCGGCATGCGCTATTGCTCGAAACAGGAAGCGCCCGTCACGCCGACCGGCGACGCCATCGCGATCAGCGAAACCGCGACGCCCCCGGCCGGCGACGCCATACCGGCTCCCGCCGCGGCAATTCCCGAGGGCGCGGGCGTGATTGCGGCGGAGCGCGAAGGCAAGCCGATGCTGACGGTCTATTTCGATACCGGCAAATCGGTGGTGTCGAACGACCTGTCGACCGCGGCAGCGGCGGTGAAGACCTATATCGACGGTAATCCCGCCGCGACGCTCGCCGTGTCGGGCTATAACGATCCGACAGGCAATGCCGCCGCCAATGCCGAACTGTCGAAGAACCGCGCGCAGAGCGTCAAGGCTGCGCTCGAAAAGCTCGGCATCGCCGCCGACAGGGTGGTGCTCGAAAAACCCGCCGAGACGACGACGACCGGGACCGACAATGCCGCGGCGCGCCGCGTCGAGGTGACCGTCAAGGGTTAGTCGGTCCTTCGGACGAAAGGGAAGCGGGGCCCTCGGGCTCCGCTTTTTTTGCGCCTCCGGTCTCCTCCGAGTCGCGATCGCCCCGATGTCAAAAAGCGGCCGATGCGACTCGCGACCACCGCAAAGATGGTCCATTTCGAATCCGAAAATGTTGCGCCGCTGTTACAAAAATGCTGCGCAGCAAAGGCTTGTTACTAATGCCGGACTTATCCACAAGCGCGACGGTTGGGGCGCCGCATTTCGATGCTTTTTTGTTGGCGGCCCCGCGGCTTCATGTCAGCTTCAAATCATCGGACGACAGAGACGTCGATCCGCCGGGACATTAAGGGTGGTTGCAAGACTAGCCGGAAGAGAACGGATCGGACTGACGAGGAAATCGAACGATAGCTTGATCACGGAACGCAGCGATTCCCACGAGTTGAGGCGGACCCGATCGGGTACAGGAAGACAGCCCATCGCTTGGACAGCGATTGCTTCGGCAGACGCAAGAAGAGATGATGAAGAGTTTTCCAGGTGCGGCCGGCCCCCGAAAGGGGGCCGACCAAACCGTCGCCGGGCTGTTACGGCGCGTGCGAAGACGCATCGTTTTGCGGGCTGCTGATCGCAAGAACAGCGGACCGGGATGAAGCGGATCGCCGCCACTGGAGCAAGACCGGATAGTGGGGGTTGGCAGCGATGCCGGCCCCCATTTCGTATGCGCTCCGCTCCCGGTGGCCGCGCGTCGGGCCTTGTTGCCGACGACGACGTCCCAGCAGATTTCGACCGATTGCGGACATCCGATCCCAGAGATATGCTTATTTCATGAACGACGCAAATGATTGGGATGGCGACTGGTACCGGGTGACCAGTGAGACCGAACGGCGAGAACTTGGAGAAGAACTGGAGCGCGAGCTTAGCCCTGGCCATATCCTTTACGGCACCAAGGCAACAGCATTGGGGCGTCGATTTCGGCGCGATGATGTTCTTTTTCGGCTCGAAGATGGGCGCGTTGCGCGGCTCCATTTGACGCGTCGCAAAGAGAGCAATCCGTTATTTCCGACCACCGATGTCTACGACAGTTATGCCGACTGGGCTGCTCTTCCCCTTGAGGATCGCTGATCTAGTTCGTCACCGCGTTTGTGCTGACGTCCGATGGTATTGTCGGGCTGGCCACAGTCGACCGATTGCGGGCATTCGAGTGACGGTGTAGCCATTTTATGTATAAATATTTCTATTCTCGGCGCCTGGAATGAAGAGCTATTTCCTTGAAGGTCTCGCAAGCCGCGAGGTGGCGCTTATGGGCCTGCGCCACGCGTTTCCGGATCAAGTTGTCACAGAAACTGCAGTGGTCTTTGCTCCGTCGAGCGATTCCCCGATATCTTGGTCATACGTCACCGAGCCTGATGACCCCGAGGAACAAGATGGGCCATTTTTGATCCAAGCAGACGTCACAGGATGGCGATACGATTTCGGCGTTGACGAGTTGGTGATCGGCGCGCTTCGCGTTGTTCAGGCCAAGGTTGGAGGCACCATCCGCGACGACGACGGCCGCCGTCGCTAAACTTCAGCTCACCACGCCAAAACGCACACACGCCGGCAAGGCGGCACGGGAGAAGCGAGTGGACGCGCCACTCTCTTCCCCCGCCCCTGCCGCCGACCTCACCGGGGACGAAGGTCGGCGTCGAAACTCCGGAAATTCAGTCGCCCGATTTTTCCGTTTCGGCGATCGCCTTGTCCAGATCGGCCGCCACCTTGGCGCGCATCGTGTCGGACATTGCTCCGTCGTTTTGGCGGAGATTGTCGCGCGCCTTCTTCAGCGCCGAAAGCCGCGCGGCCTTGCCGCCGGGCCCATCGGCGCAGGCGATCATCACGAAACGGCTGCGCTTGCCGCCGTCGTTTTCCTCGCGGTCGACTGCCGGCGGGGCGCTGCCGTCGCCGCAGCGGGCGATCGCCATCGCCTGCCCGCGCACCGGCGCCCATCCGGCGGCAGGCATCGGCGGCATGGGTGGCATCGGGGGGAGCGGCGCCAGTGCGGTGCGGAAGCGCGCCTTGCGCTTCGCCTCCAGCTTGTCGGCGATCGCTTCGGCGCGGGTTCCGGTGATGCCCTGTTCCCTCAGCGTCGCGATGACATCGTCGCGCGACAGGCCGCCCGGCATCGCGAATTCCAGATGACGGACGCCCGTCGCGCCCCTGTCGCCGGTGCTGCCGCTGTCGTCGCCGCCTTCGCGGATCGTGATGCGCCGTACCTCCCGCTTCGAACCGTCGTCGGACGTCCAGACCTGTTCGGTCACGCCGTCCTTGCCCGAGGTGACGAGCATCACCCCGTGCGGCGCATCGGGCGCCGCCGGGGCCTCAGGCGGCAACGGCGCGTCGGGCGGCAGCGGAGCTGCGGGCGGTGGCGGCGGGGCCGGAGGTTCGGGCATGTCGGCGGGCTGCACGCTCGCGCTCGCGATCCCGGCAGGGACGAGGGTCGCCGTCGTTGCAAGGATGCCGAGCGCCACGCCGCCGACGAGCAGCCGTCCCGCGAGACCGCGCCGTTTCGAGATATCCTGTCGCATCAACATCGTTAGCCTCTCCTGCAGATTGTCGTGCACCGCCATCGGCGCGGCCAACGACAGCCGCGCGCCCACCGCCGCCTTGGCAATCGCCGTGGCATAGCGGGCAGTGCGCACATCGCGCGGCGCCGTGTCCGCCATCGTCAGCACCCGGGCGTCGCACGCCGCTTCCTGATCGAAGCGGAAAGCGCGGAGCGCGCGCCAGGCGAAGGGATTGAACCATTGCGCCGCGAGCAGCAGCAGCGCGGCGGCATTCGCCCACAGATCGCCGTGGCGGTGGTGCGTCAGTTCATGGTCGATGGCGAGGGCGCGTTCCTCGGCGGCATAGCGCGCGAAGAAATCGCGCGGGACCGCGACATAAGGACGGAGCAGGCCGAAAGCGACCGGGCCGTCGACCGCCTCGCTCATGACCAGCCGGACCTTGCCGACCGCTTCGAGTTCGACCCCGCCGCGCAGCACCGCGGCCCGAAAACGATGGTGCGCCAACAACGCGCTGGCGAGCACCGCAATCGCCCCCGCCGCCCATAGGGCGAACAGCAGCGGCGCGGCATCGGCCACCGACCAGACTGGTGCATCGGCGGCCGAAACGACCGTCGTCACCGGCGCGACCGTGGCAAGCAGCGCAGCATCGACCGGCACCGTCACCACAGGATCCGCGAACGGCAGCGGCGGCAGGATCAGGCGCAGCGCCGGCACCAGCCACAGCGCATAGGTCAGCCGCGGACCGAAATGGCGCGCGAAGGGTTTGCGGACGACCAGCACCGCCAGCACGAGGATGGCGGTGGCGAGCATCGTGTCGCCCCAAGCCTGCATCAGCACCGCGGCGCTCATGACCTGAGCTTCCGGAGCAGCGCCTCGATTTCGGCGATATCGGTGTCGGTCAGCGCCTCGCGCTCGGCGAGATGCGCGATCATCGGACTGACCCGCCCCCCGAACAGCCGGTCGACGAAGCGCTGCGATTCCTCGCCCACCGCCTCGGCGCGTTCGACCGCGGGGCGATAGAGATAACGCCGGCCGTCGGCCTCGGCGGTGACGGCGCCTTTCTGGACCAGCCGCGCGAGCAGCGTCTTGACCGTCGCCTGCGTCCAGCCATTGGCCTTGCCGATGCGCGTGGTGAGTTCGGCGGCGGTCTGCGGGTTATCGTCCCACAGCGCCGACAGCACCTGCATTTCCGATTCGCTTGCCCGTTCCGCCATATCGAAAACCCCTCCGTCCGGCGTCGCCTTGCAACGCGACTACAAATGTAGTCAATTGCCTGAACGGCAGATGAATGATAGCGCGATCGAAGGTGTCGGAATATTTGACAAGCCGGAACGGCGGTAAGCTTTTGCTAACCAGCGTCTCCTGCCGGAATCCGTGTCCGCGCGAAACTGGCACGGCAATTGTATGGTATGAGATGTTCCCGAGTGTTCCGCTCAAGCGAGCGGCGGGGGACATCGGTCTGGTCCCTGATGTCCCCTGCCCTCACCGGGAAATCCCCACTTACCCCCGAAGCAGACGGGGGGCGGAGCGGCCGAAAGGCCCCGCCCCCCGGAAGCTCTGCAACGATGCGCGCCCTATCCGTCGCGGCCGTAGACGTCGTTGCGGAAGGCGACGCCGCGTTCGGTGGCAACGGCGGTGATATAGGTGAGGTAGACGGGCACCTGCACCGGCAACGCCACGGCCTGTTCGGGGGCCTTCGACCTGGTGCGGATCGACCGCTGCATCAGCCACTGACCAAGCTCGGCGGCATTTTCCAGCCGGATGCAGCCGTTGCTGAAATGGCGGTCGGGTTTCGCGAGCAGGTCGCGCGCCGGTGTATCGTGCAGGTAGATGCCCTCCTTGTTCGGGAAGAGGAATTTCACCTTGCCCATCGAATTGGCACCGCCCGGCAGTTCGCGCAGCCGCAGCACCTGCGACCCCGATGCCACCGCGTGCCAGTCGATTTCGGATTGGGACAGCTTGCGCGGATTGGGCCCCCAGTCCGACAGCGCCTCCATCCGCAGCGAAGCGAGGCTGCGCCCCGCAAGCACCTTCGGCGCGATGCTCTTTTCGGCGAGATAGTCGGGGACGTTCCAATAGGGATTGAGGATCGCCCATTGCAGCTTGCCGGCGAGCATCGGCGTCTGCGTCTCGGGCGCCCCGACGACCACCTTCATCGTCCCCGCGCGCTTGCCGTCGCCATAATACCAGAGCTGCCCCGACGAGGCATCGACGACGACATGGTGGACCCACGGCCCCGGCAGGACGCGCGCGCGGTCGAGGTTCAGGCGCAGACGCGCCATCTCGGCCTTCGACGCCCCCTGTTTCTGCGCATGGCCGACGAGGCGGCGGAGGCGGACATAATGTTCGCTCATCCAGCCCATGTCGTCGACATAGGCGGCGAAGGATTTGGGAAAGGCGGCGGCACGCAGCACAGTCAGCGTGTCAGGGCGCTTCGGTTTCAGCGTCTTGTCGGCATAGGTCATCTTCGCCTTGCCGGAACCGCGCTGGTCGCGGACATAACGCGCGAAGGCGTCGGACAGCGCGAGTTCGGCATCGGCAAGCGCCTGCGGATTGCCGGTTCTGGCCCGCGCGACCAGCGCGCGCAGCTCATCGACGTCGTAGGAGGAGGGCTTGAGGCCGTCGAGGCCGGCCGAGTCGAGATAGGTGATCAGCGTCGCCGCCTGCGGTCCCACCCCGCCCGACCCGACCCACAGCGGCTTGAAGCCACGTTCGGCGTAAAAGCGCCGGAGATCGCCGCCGGCTTCCGCACGCATCGCATCGAGGACGGCAGCCGAAACCGGAGCCGCGCGGAGGGCCCTAGGCGCGGCGATCGCGGGCGGTTGCAAGCCGGCGCCAAGCGCCAGCGCGATGAGGAACAGGGGAACGCGGCGGCGCCGCGTTCCCCGGCCATGCGGCATCAGCCGCGTTCTCCGAGACGGGTCGGGGCAGGCGGCGGCGGGGGCGGCATCATCGGCGCGTTCGGATGATAGATGCCGTCGGCGGTGTAATAACCGTCGATAATCCCATCGCCGTCACGATCGGCGGCGACGCTGCCGGGGACGGCGCCGGGCGGCGGAGGCGGCGCGGCAGCGACCTCCTCCTTCTGCGAGCAGGCCCCGAGCGCCATCGCTGCGGCGGCGGTCACGGTCAGGACAAGAGGTTTGAAACGCATAGAGACCACTCCTTTTTTGGGCGCACAGAACTGCGTTCGCGCGCAAGAGCCCAACCCGGAGAAAGGTGCCTATGTTGCGCCGAGGCGTTATCGGGCGCGGTCAAAGGTGCTTTTTGAACGATAGTTCGTGCAACCTTGCCGCTTGTGCCGGCGCACTTCAAGCGGCGGTAGCGCTGTCCTCGATGCCGAACAGCGCCGCAAATGCCTGCCGCTTTTGCAGCAGATCGGCGAGACTATAGCCGTCGAGTACCCGCATGAAGGCCGCGAGCGCTTCGGCGAGCGCGCCCGTCAGGCCGCATGCGGGCGCGATGATGCAGCTTCCGCAATCGACCAGATCGAAGCCTTCCTCGGTATGGCGAACCACCGCCCCGACATTGATCTTCGCCGCCGGCCGCGCAAGGCGAACGCCGCCGAACCGACCGCGCACGCTTTCCAGATAGCCGGCGTTCACCAGGTCGTTGACGACCTTCATCAAATGGTTCTGCGAAATGCCGTAGGCGCGCGAAATCTCCGAGATCGGGCTCAGCCGCTCGCTGTCCTGCGCGCCCACATAGAGGAGCACGCGCATCGCATAGTCGGTGTAGCGCGTCAGGCGCATCGCAATCCTCGGAAAATCGAGCTTCGATCAGATAATATGCATTTTTGTTGCATGTTTCAAACGGTGCGAATACATGCGCATCAAATACATGATTGGAGCGAGTCGTGGAACAGGATGACCAGATCGATGAAGCGATGCTCGAGCGCCTGATTCCGCGCTTTTACGAGCGCGTGCGCGCCGATGCCGAAATCGGCCCGTTGTTCGACGCGGCGGTCCATGACTGGCCCGGCCATCTCGACAAGCTCGTCGCCTTCTGGTCGTCGGTGATGCTGACCAGCGGGCGCTACAAGGGCAATCCCGTCGCCGAGCACCTGAAGCACAAGGCGCAGATCACCCCCGCGATGTTCGACCGCTGGCTCGCGATCTGGACCGCGACGACCGGCGAACTGGTGGCGCCCGCAGCGGCCGCGGCCCTGCAGGCAAAAGCGGCGCGTATCGCCGAAAGCCTGCAACTCGCCCTCTTCTTCCGCCTCAACGACCCGTTGGGCCGCAAGGCGGGCTGACCGCCCGCAACCCGTCTCCCCTCCCTGAAACAGAAGGATAATGCCATGCGTACCGCGTCCGCCCATGCCATGGAAATCGTCAAGGCCACCGCACCGGCGCTCGAAAAGCACGGCCTTGCGATCACCACCGCCATGTATGCGCGCTTGTTCCGGAATGCCGAGATCGAGGCGATGTTCGACCGCGCCGCGCAGGCGAACGGCGAGCAGCCGAAACGGCTCGCGGCGGCGATCCTTGCCTATGCGAAGAATATCGACAAGCTGCAGAACCTCGGTCCCGCGGTATCGCGCATGGTCGCGCGCCATGTCGAAACGGGGGTGAAGCCCGAACATTATCCCCATGTCGCCAACGCGCTGCTGCCCGCGATCCGCGACGTGCTGGGCGAAGCGGTCGCGACCGACGAGGTGCTCGCGGCGTGGGGCGAGGCCTATTGGATGCTCGCCGACATCCTGATCGCCGCCGAGGCACAGGCGTATGAGGATGCCGAAGCGGCCTGATGGCTTTCCGCCCGGTCTCGGTCGTTTCCGCCATCGTCACCCCGGACTTGATCCGGGGTCCATGACTTGGGCGCCGCAGTGGATCCCGGATCAAGTCCGGGATGACGAAAATGGGTGGAGCTACGTCCGCTCCCCCAAAGCCGACAAACAAAAGGCCCGCCAGCGCGTGCGCCAGCGGGCCTCGATGTCCGCCGGTCGGCCGCTTATTCGGCGCGCGCCGGGATATCCTGGACCAGCGTGTGGAGTTCGCCGGCTTCCCACATTTCCATCATGATGTCGGACCCGCCGACGAATTCGCCCTTTACATAAAGCTGCGGGATCGTCGGCCAGTCCGAAAATTCCTTGATCCCCTGCCGGATTTCCATGTCCTGCAGCACATCGACGCTGTCATATTCGACGCCGAGGCGGTCGAGCATCGCGATCGCGCGCGAGGAAAAACCGCATTGCGGGAACAGCGGCGTGCCCTTCATGAACAGCAGGACGGGATGATCGGCAACCAGCTTGGCGATGCGGTCGTGGGTCGTGGGGTCGGTCATGTCGTGTCTCCGGTCCGGCGCGCGAAACTGCGCCGCAAAAATCATGCCCCCTATGAAGGAACGGCGGTCGTCAATTGCAAGGCATGAAGTTCGCCGCCCATGCGTCCGCCGAGCGCGGCATAGACCGCCTTGTGCTGCGCGACGCGGGACATGCCGCGGAACGATTCGCTGACGACATGCGCGGCATAATGGTCGTTGTCGCCCGCGAGATCGCGGATCGTCACCTCGGCATCGGGGAACGCCGCCGCGATCATTGCCCGCAGATCATCCTCGCGCATGCCCATGATATCAGCCCTGGCTGTCCATGAACTGGCGCCGTGCCTCGGCGGTCTTGTCATTGAGCACGCTGCGAATCTCGGCATCGCTGATCTCGACACTGGCCGCGGTCAGGTCGCCCGCGAGCTTGCGGATGACGTCCTCGTCGCCCGCTTCCTCGAAATCGGCCTGGACCACCGCCTTGGCATAGGCGTCGGTTTCCTCGGGGGTCAGCCCCATCCGCTCGGCCGCCCATTCGCCGACGAGCCGGTTGCGACGCGCGGTAATGCGGAACTGCACTTCCTGGTCGCGGGCGAATTTCGTTTCGAAAGCCCGTTCACGATCGTCGAATGCGCTCATCTTGTCCTCTTTGCAAAAAATCTGCCGGTCCGTTGCAGATAGGTTGCGCGCCCCGGCGAAGCAAGCCGCCTGTGCCGCAGATCACTTCCCTTTTTGATGCGAAGGGGTTAGGGTCCGCCGCACACGGGAATGGGTCGCACCGCAGCGTTGAAAGACTGCGCCTTGCCGTAATGCACCGGCGGGCGCCCAGGCTTGTGTTTGGGGGATTGCGTAATGACGGCTCGACGCCCGGCTCTTCGGCCGTACTTTCTGGCGGCGCTGGCGATGCTGGCGACCACCTCGACCGGTGCCGCACAGGCACAGGGCGGCGATCCCACGCTTCGCGACAGTTTTTCGATCGGCGATCAGGGCGGCTCGCTGTGCGAAGTGCAGTCGACGGTGCGCGACAGCGTGATCAAGGGCATGTTCGACCGCGCATGGATGATCGTCTGCCGCGATGCGAGCCAGCCGGTCGGTTATGTCCGCATGCTGCGTTCGCCCCCCGGCGAAGCGCTGGCACAGATCGAGGCAGGCCGCGTGGGGACGATCGTCTGCGCCGCCAGCGGCGCCTGCGCGGTCAAGGGCAGCGACGTCGCATGGCAAACGCGCGTCGAGGCCGACGGTAACACCAGCTACAGCGTCGAGGGATTCGCCGCCTATGGCGATGCGCTGAACCTTGCGCTCCAGTCGGTGCGCGAGCGCCGGGTCGTACCGGGGGTGATCAAGGTGGCGACGACCTCGGTCGGCGGCAACGACGGCTTCGCCCGCACCCTCGCTGGCACGATCGACGTCGACCGGGCGCTGGCCGAGGGATATCGCCGCAACCACAGCGGCGATTATGCCGAGGCGGCCGAATTTTTCGAGGCGCTGTCGCGCCGCGCGATCGAGGAACAGGCCGCCGCCGACCTCGACCCCACCGAATTCACGCTCAACCGCGCGCTCCAGAAATCGAATCTCGGCGAATTTGCCGAGGCCGAACGGCTGTTCGGCGAGGTCGAGGCGATCCCGACCAGCGACGCGGTACAGCTTCGCCTGCGCCGCAATTTCCGGGCGATCCACGCGTTGAACCAGCGCGATTACGACGGCGCCGCGGCGCTGCTGCAGGCGCCGATCCCGCCGCTCGCCAACGCGGTGAGCGTCAACGGCGATGCGGTCACGCTGACGCCCGAGATCGTCGCCGGGGTCAACAGCGGCGCGAACGCCCGCGCTATCCGCCAGACCTCCGACCGCGAACGGCTGACGCCTGCGGAACGCGCGCAGATCATCGACGCACAGGCGGTCCACCTGCTCGGCACCGTCGAACGGCTGCGCGGCAATCCGGCGGCGGCGAAGGCGGCGCAGATCAAGGGGCTCGCCGATGCGATTGCCGTCCGCGAAGGACGCGTCACCTCGATCGTCCGCTTGCGGTCGCAGATGCTCGGCGAACTCGCGCTTGCCGAAGAGGCGGAGGGCGATATCGCCGGCGCCGATGCGCGCTTCCTCGAATCGATCAACGCGCTGGCGGTCGAATATCCGGAAACCAACGCGCTCGCTTCGGCGCGCGCGCGCTATGCCGCCTTCCTGACCCGCCACGGACAGGACGACAAGGCGCTGGGCATTTACCGCGAGGTCGTCGCGGCGCTTGCGGGATCGCAGCGTTCGACCACCGGCATGGCGAATATGATGGCGCCCTATTACCGCTTGCTCGCGGCGCGCAGCGCGACCGACCCGGCGGCGATCGGCGATTTCTTCGTCGCCAGCCAGTTGCAGGTGCGCCCCGGCGTCGCCGACACGCAAGCGGTGCTCGCCCGCGAACTGTCGGCGGGCAGCAGCGAGGGATCGCGGCTTTTCCGCCAGGCGACGACGCTGAACCGCGACATCGAACGCGCGCGGATCGAAGACGCGCGGCTCGCGCAGATGCCGGTCACCCCCGAAATCAACGCCCTGCGCGCCGACCTCAAGACCCAGCTCGACAATCTCGGCTTCCAGCAGGCCGAGACGGTCGTGGCCCTCTCCGCCTTCCCGCAATATCGCGTCGTTGCGCCGGGCAAGCTCGACCTTCCCGAACTGCAGCAGGTGCTGCGCCCCGACGAAGCCTATCTCAAGATGCTCGTCGTCGGCGACGCGGTCTATGCGATGCTGATCGAACAGGGCGGCGCGCAGCTCTGGCGATCGGACATCGGCGCGGGCGACCTGGAGACCGCGGTCGACACGATCCGCGCGTCGATTTCGGTGGTCGAGAACGGCCGCCGCGTCACCTATCCGTTCGACGCCGCCGCGGCGCGCAAGCTCTACACCGGGTTGTTCGGCCCCGCCGCGGAGCGCCTGCCGGCCATCGCCCACCTGATCTTCGAACCCGACGGCGCGATGCTGCGCCTGCCGATCAACCTGCTGGTCACCGCCGACACCGGGCTGGCCGATTACGAACGGCGGCTTGCCGATCCCGAGGCCGATGCCTTCGACATGCGCCAGATCGCGTGGCTCGGCCGCTCGACGCGCCCGAGCACCGCCGTCTCGGCGCTCGCCTTTCGCAACGCGCGCCAGTCGGCGCCATCGGCGGCGGCGAACCAATATTTCGGGCTCGGCCAGAACCTGCCCGTCGCCGGCACGCTGCCTTCGCTCGGCTCGCGCGGCGCCGCGGGCGGCACTGATGCCGATTGCCAATGGGACATCGCGCAGTGGAGCCGGCCGATCTCGGCCGACGAACTCGTCACGGCGCGCAGCGCGATGGGCCGCGATTCCGCGACGCTGCTGACCGGCGGCGCCTTTACCGATACGGCGGTCAAGGCGCGCGCCGACCTCGCCGATTACCGGATCATCCATTTCGCGACCCACGGCCTCGTGACCGCGCCGCGCGCCGCCTGCCCAGCGCGGCCCGCACTGGTCACCTCGTTCGGCGACAGCAGCTCGGACGGGCTTTTGACCTTCCAGGAAATCTACGACCTCAAGATCGATGCCGACCTCGTCATCCTGTCGGCCTGCGACACGGCGGGCGCCGCCTCGGTCAGCGCGACGCGCGAGGCCGGCGTCGCAAGCGGCGGCGGTAACGCGCTCGACGGGCTGGTGCGCAGCTTCATCGGCGCCGGCGGCCGCTCGGTCATCGCGAGCCACTGGCCCGCGCCCGACGATTTCGACGCGACCAAGCGGCTGATCGGCGGCCTGTTCGGGACCCAGCGCGGGACCAGCGTCGCCGACGCGATGTGGGCGACGCAAGCGCGGCTGATGAACGAGAAGCAGACCTCGCATCCCTATTATTGGGCCGGTTTCGCGATCATCGGCGACGGCGGCCAGCCGCTGCTCCACGATACGGCGAAGACGGCGCAGCAGGGGGAGGCAGCCGGCCGCGCGGCCCGCTGAGACCATGGCGACGAGCAAAGCGATCGAACCCGCGCCCGAAATCGCGGCGCCGGCCGACCGGCCGGCGGCGGTGCCGCTGCGCAAGCGTGTCCGTCAGCTCGCGCGGCAGCTCGGGCCGGCGCGGATGGTGGTACTGTTGCTGTTGCTGCTCGCCGCCGTGGCGATCGCCCGGCTGAGCTGGCAGATGCCGCTGATCAATGCCCCCGAGCGCGCCCTCTACGACGCGCGTGCGACCGCGATGGCGCCGCATGTCGGACAGGACAAGCGCATCGTCATGATCACCTATAATGACGAGACATTGTTCAACACGGGCATCCGCTCGCCGCTCGACCGGACCTTGCTCGCCAACGCGCTCGGCAATCTCGACCAGATGGGCGCAAAGGCGATCGGCATCGATATATTGTTCGATTCGCCGCGCCCCGACGACGACCTGTTGAAAACGCAGCTCCGCGCGATGAAGACGCCGACCTGGCTCGCCTATGTCGAGCAGGAGAGCAACCCCAACACCATCTTCTATGAACAGCAGAAGTTCCTCGAGGCGTGGCACGCCGATGTACGGACGGCGAAGACACGGCCGACGAGCGTGTTGTTCCGCACCGACGACGACAGCGTGATCCGCAAATGGCCCGACCGGCCGAAGAAGCTGCCGCCGCTGATGGCCAATGCGCTCGCCCCGGTCGACGCGGCGCACGCAAATTATCAGGGCAATATCCGCTATCTCCTCCCGGCCCGCGCTGCCGAAGGGCAGGAGGAACCGGTGTTCGCGAACATCCCGATCGACGCCTTTGCGGTGCCGATGGACGCCGAAACGCGCGCCGGTTTCGCCGATCTGGTCAAGGACCGCTATGTCCTGATCGGCGGCGACATCATCGATACCGATCAGTTCAACACCCCGCTCAGCCGCTTCATCAATCCGCTGACCGGCCAGCACGAAACGATGATCGGGCTGGAGGTGCACGCCCTGATGCTCGCGCAGCAGCTCGATGGAGCGTGGGCGACGCCGCTGTCGTCGCCGATGCTGTGGGCGCTCGCCATCCTCGTCGTACTGGCCGGCGGGCTGACCAGCCTGATCGACATGCGGCCGCGCTGGGTCATCCTCGCCTTCATCGCGCAAATGGCCTTTTTCATCGTCGTGCCTTTCTGGTTGCAGCGGCAGGGCATCGACACCACCACCCTCCCCGCCTTCGGCTGGGCGCTCGGCTGGCTGTTCGGCTATGCTGCGGTCGGCACAGCGGCGCGCACCGTCGGGTCGCGCCAGCGCGCCTTTGCGCAATCGGCGCTCGGCAAATATCTGCCCGCCGACGTCGCGGCGCAGATCATGCGCGACCCCGACCAATTGTCGCTGCACGGCGAACGGCGCAACATCTTCTGCATTTTTACCGACCTCGAAGGCTTCACCAAATTGAGTCACGCGACGACGCCGGAAACGGTCGCGCGCCTGCTCAACGCCTATCTCGACCGCCTGTCGGACATCGTGCTCGACCATGGCGGCACGATCGACAAGTTCGTCGGCGACGCGATCGTCGCCTTCTGGGGCGCGCCGCTCAGCCGTCCCGACGACGGGACACGCGCCGCCGCCGCAGCGCTCGCCATGTATGAAGCAGGCGAGCAGTTCCGTATCGATCTCGCCGAAGGCGTGCCACCGCTGGGAATGACCCGCGTCGGTCTTCACGTCGGCGACGCGATCGTCGGCAACTTCGGCGGCGAAGGGCGCATCCAGTACACCGCGCTCGGCGACAGCATGAACACCGCCTCGCGGCTCGAGGCCGCGAATAAGAGCCTGAGGACGGGGGTGCTGATTTCGGCCGAGGCCGCGGCACGGTCGGGCCGCGACGATCTGGTGCCGATGGGGCGCGTCACGCTGCGCGGCCGCGCCCAGCCGGTCGACACCTTTACCCCGCGCCCCGACCTGTCGCCCGAACGCCGCGCGCGCATCGCCGCGCTTGTCGCCGCGCACGCCGCGGGCGATAAGGACGCTTATGTGACCTGCGCCACAGCATTGGCGAAAGAAGAGGATCAGGATGCATCCGTCCTGTTCCTGATCGAACGCCTGGACGAGACCGAAAAAGGAGAAAGCTATGCCCTTTCCTGACCTGCCGATGCGCCGCCTGGGGATGGCCGCCGCCGCGATCATGGCGGTCGCGGTTGCCGGCACCGCTGCCGCCCAGTCGATGGTCGTCCGCTCGACCGGTCCGTCGGCGAGCAAATATCCGACCGGGACGAAATTGAAGTCGACCGACAAGGTGACGCTCGTCAACGGCGACAAGGTCGTGCTGATGCAGGCGGGGAAGACCCGCACGCTGTCGGGTCCCGGCACCTTCGGCGCGACCGGCACCGTGCAGGTCAGCCAGTCGATGGGAACGACGGTGACGCGGATGATCGCCAAGAGCCCGACGATGCGCTCGCGCGGCGGGGCGACGCGCAGCGACATTGTCGCGGTCCCGACCGATATTCGTGCGCCGAACCTCTGGTATCTCGACTATCGCGAAGGCGGCACTTTCTGCGTCGCCGACCCCGCGACCCTGCTGCTGTGGCGTCCGACCATGGATACCGAAGAGCTGCTGACCATCGAGCAGGCGGGCAAGATCGAAAAGGTCGCGCTCGTCAACGGCGCCAATTTCCGCAAATGGCCGACCGACGTCATGCCCGTCCAATATGGCGTTGAATATCGCCTGTCGGGCGCGGGTCTGCCGACGCCGGTGCGGGTGCGCTTTGCGCAGGTGGACAGCGTTCCCGACACCGTCGAGGGATCGGTCGACATGCTGGTCGCCAAGGGCTGCTCGCCGCAACTCAACCGGCTGGTCGACGCGATGTCCGAATCGGAAACCGCAGGGGGCTGAGCCATCGTGCCCATTGAACGGACGGGGGGCATCTGATACCAGTCGAACAAGCCGCCGGGTTGAGCGGTAAGTCCTTTCCTTGGGTCGATAAATTCGCGCTGCCGCCTGTTCGGCAGGGCATCTGAATTGGCACGTCGCGAGCGATCGCGCGGGCGTTCGTACACAAGGGGTGGTGATGGGGTATCTGGGGGATCACGCGAAGGCCGGCAGCGGGCGATTGAAGGCCGTCCTGTCCGGTTCGGCGGCGCTGGCGGCCGTAGTTGTTCCCGGCGCAGCGCTGGCGCAGGCGACGCCGCAAATCCCGACGCGCGAGGAGATTCAGCAGCCGGTCCTGCCCCCCGCCGTGCCTCCCGGCGAACAGATCGTCACTGCCGACGACAGTATCGAGCGCGCGCCCTGCCCGCTCGCCAATCCCGAATTTTCGAACGTCCGCATCACGCTCCGCAGCGTGCAATTCTCCACCGTCGACGGGATCGACCCGGCGATGCTCGACGCAAGCTGGTCCGATCGCGTCGGGCAGGAAGTGCCGGTTGCCGTCGTGTGCGACATTCGCGACCGCGCGGCGACGATGCTGCGCGCACGCGGCTATCTCGCCGCGGTCCGCGTGCCGCCGCAGACGATCGACGACGGCATTGTCCGCCTCGACATTCTCGCCGCACGCATGACGCGCATCGAGGTGCGCGGCGATGCCGGCGCCAACGAGGGGCTGCTCCAGCGTTACCTGTCGCGGCTCGACGACCAGCCGGTGTTCAACATCGTCGATGCCGAACGCTATCTGCTGCTCGCGCGCGACATTCCCGGAATGGACGCGCGGTTGACGCTGCGCCCCGGCATCGCGCCCGGCGAAGTGGTCGGCGAGGTCACGGTGGCGCGAACGCCGGTTATGTTCGACGCCAATATCCAGAATTTCGGGTCGCACGACGTCGGCCGCTGGGGCGGCGTCGCCCGCGTCCGTTTTGCCGGGCTGACCGGCATGGGCGACCTGACCACCGCGAGCTTCTATGCCAGCGGCGATCCCAAGGAACAGAAGGTGCTGCAGCTCGCGCACGAGTTCCGGGTCGGCGGCGACGGGCTCCGCTTCGGCGCCAATTACACTTATGCCTGGACCCGCCCCGACATCGCCGGCTTGCCGATCAAGTCGAACACGCAGATCGTCAGCCTGTTCGCCGCCTATCCGCTCATCCTGACGCAGGCGCGGCGGCTGACCCTCGCCGGCGGGATCGACATCATCGACCAGGACATCGGCCTCGGCCCCGTCCCGATCAACCGCGACCGGCTGCGCGTCCTCAACCTGCGCGCCGACGCGGGCTGGATCGACGCCGCCTCGATCGCCGGCCGCAACGGGTACAGCCCCGCCGAGCCGCGGTTTTCCTTCGCCACGTCGGTCGAAGCGCGGCAGGGGCTGAATGCACTCGGCGCGAGCAAGGATTGCGGCCCGACCGGCGCTGCCTGTTTCCTGCCCGGCCGCGTGCCGCTGACCCGTATCGAGGGCAAGCCCGACGCTTTCCTCGTCCGCGCCAATGCGAACGCCGAATGGCGGCCGACGAAATTGTTCACGCTGGCCGCGGCGCCGCGCGCGCAATGGGCGAGCGATCCGCTCCTCTCCTACGAGGAATTTTCAGGCGGCAATTTCACCGTCGGACGCGGGTTCGACCCCGGCACGATCATCGGCGACAGCGGCGTCGGGATCGCACTCGAGGCGCGTTACGGTTCGTTCGTTCCCGCCAATACCAAAAGCTTCGCATTCCAACCCTTCGCCTTTTTCGACGCCGGCTGGGTCTGGAACAAGGATCGCGCCTTCGCAGGCCTCAATCCGCAGAAACTCTATTCGGCCGGCGGCGGTGTGCGGGTCGCCTATGGCGCTCTCGCGCGCGTCGATGTGACCCTCGCGGTGCCGCTCAATCGGGCCGGTTTCCTGACCGAACGGCCCGACCCGCGCTTGCTGGTTTCGCTGACGACCCAATTCGGCGTGCGGGCGCGCTGACGTGAATTTTGCATCGAGGATGACTGCCATGCGTGCCATCTCCACCCCGTCGCCGGTCCGCCCTGACAGGAAGCGCCTGCTCGAAAGCTGCGCCATCGCGGCCAGCCTGATCGCCCTCGCGCACGGCGGACCGACCGCCGCGCAGGTCGCGGGATCGGGGACGATCACCACGCTGCCTTCGGGCACCACCAACAGCACCGGCACGAACCCGTCGACGGTCAGTGTGAACGGATCGCAAAGTATCATCAACTGGACGCCGTCGAACACGCCGGTCGATGGTGTGATCGATTTTCTGCCGTCGGGGAATTCGCTCACCTTCATCGGCGACACGGCAGGCTATATCGTCCTCAACCGTTTCGTCTCGGTATCCGGTACGTCGATCACCGATCAGATTGCGCTTAACGGGACGGTCAACAGCTTTGTCGCTAGCCCCGGCCTGTCGGGCGGCAACATCTGGTTCTATAACGCCGGCGGCATATTGATCGGCAATGGCGCGGCGATCAACGTCGGCAGCCTTCTACTGACCGCCAACGCAATCGATACGACGGACGGCCTGCTCGGCCCCGGCGGCGAAATCCGCTTCCGCGGTCTCGCGAGCACGTCGACGGTCGAGATCGCGCAGGGCGCGACGATCAACGCCCTCAACACTGGCAATCCAGGCGGCAACTATGTCGCGCTGGTCGCCCCGCGCATCGTTCAGCGCGGCACCGTCCGCACCGACGGTTCGACCGCCTATGTCGCCGCCGAACAAGCCGACATCAGCATCAACAACGGCCTGTTCGACATCAACGTCACCGTCGGCGCCGCCGATGGCGATGTCATCGACCACAGCGGCGTGACGGCGGGCCCGGCGCACCAGCAAGGCGATACCGACCAGAGCCGCATCTATATGGTCGCGATTCCCAAGAACGACGCGGTGACGATGCTGGTCTCGGGCCAGATCGGCTACGACGACGCCCTCTCGGCGCAGGTCGACCCCGACGGCGCGGTGCGCCTGTCGGCGGGCTATAATATCGTCGACGGCGAAATCGCCGCGGCGCCCGTCGCGACCGGCACGGGCAATATCACCGTCAACGACACGCTGTTCCGCAGCGACGTCGTCGCGCACGCCAACGGCGCCTTTGTCGGCCGGCCGCTGAGCGAAATCCCGCCGCCGATCCTCGATACCCCCGACGTTGCCCATGTCGGCCGCATCTCGGTGCAGGGCAACGCCACCTTCATCGGCGACGCGAGCACGACGATCACCGTCGACGCGAACCGTTTCGTCGGCGCGACGGGGGATCTGATCATCCAATCGGGCGGCACCAACGGCGTGCCGGGGGTGACGACCGTGACGGTCAATGGCGGCCAACTGGGCGCCAGCAACAATCTGTTGATCCTTGCCAATGGCGCGGTCGACGCCGCCACCGGCGACAGCAGCGGCGGCACCGCCAGCCTGACCGTGTCGAACGGGGGCACCGCCGCCGCAGTCGGCACGCTGGCCATTGCGGCCAATGGCGTGGCCGGCCGCGATCCGTCGGGCGCCGGAGGCGACGGCGCCGGCGGCAATGCCTCGCTCACCGTGACCGGAACGAATCTCGCGACCGGCACCGCCAGTCAGGCTTTCGGCAACAATATATCCGTCGAGGCGAACGGCGTCGGCGCGTTCAGACCTGGCCCCGCGGACTCCTTCTTTACCGCTGGCGATCAAGGCGGGAACGGCACCGGCGGAACCGCAACGATCAGTGTGCAGAACGGCGGCGCATTGACCGCAACGGACGGACCGGTTGCCGTCAGCGCGAACGGTTTCGGCGAAGTCGGCAATATCCAGTCGGGCACTGGCACCGGTGGGACGACACGGATCGAGGTTGCTGGCGCAAATAGCACCTTCGACGCACTGTCGACGGCGATCAGCGCGACCGGCGCAGGCGGCGGCAGCTATTTCCAGATCGATTTCGGGATAGTCCAGTCGCAGAACGGCGGCGACGGCCGCGGCGGATCGGCGACGCTGAGCATTTCCGGCGATGCGTCGACCACGGTCGATCTCGGCGACACCAGCCTAAATGTCAGCGCCAACGGCGGCGGCGCAGAGAGCACCGGTAATATTGCAGGCGGCGACGCGTTCGGCGGCACCGCGACGGTCGAGGCGAGTGGGCTCGTTGCGGTCACCTTCCCCACGCTCATGGTGAATGCCGACGCCCGCAGCGGCAGAGCTTCGTCGCCGAGCTCGCCGACCACGCGGACGGGCGATGCGACGGGCGGAACGATCAATATCACCGCCGATAACGGTGCGGCTCTGAACATCGATTCAAACCTGCAGCTGTCCGCCGCAGGATCGGTCGCGTTCGGCGAAAACCTGGGCAGCGGCCGTGGCGGCAACGTCACGGTTTCGGCCGAGGATGCAGGCGCGATCGACGTCGCCGGCGGCGTGGTGGTCGACGCATCGGGCGGCGGCTTCGGCAACGTCATCGCCGCAAGCGCCGGCAGCGGCACCGGCGGCAATGTAAATCTGCTGGCCGCGCGCGGCGGCACGCTGACGGCGGCGCAATATGACGTGAACGCGAGCGCCCGGACCGCGAATGTCTCCGGTGCGAACGGCGCGGCGCAAGGCGGTTTCGTCAATGTCGAGGCGACCGCCGGCGGGCAGATTGCGGGGACCGACATCAGCCTTGGCACCAGTATCGATGCCAGCGCGCTGGGCGGGATCAGCGCCGACGGATCGGTCGGCGGCGGCGGCACAATCCAGCTCACCGCCGGCGGCGGCAGCATTGCCCTGGGTGCCACGACGTCGCTGCTGGCCAGCGGCGTGTCGGGTGGCGCCACGAATCCGGCCAGCAGCACGACCGGCAACGGCGGCATCATCCAGATTCAGCTGCTAGCCGATCCCACGGCACCGGGCTCGATGACGTTCGACACGCTACAGGCCAGTGCCGACGGCAGGACCGCCGTCGATGTCGAGGCCGCACCGGGCCTGGCGGAAAGCACGGGCGACGGTCAGGGCGGCACCATGACGATCAGCGTCGCACAAGGGACCTTCAGCGCCAGCTCGATCAACGTGACCGCCGACGGCTATGGCGGCGGCGTCGGTTCGGCGAGCGGTATCGGCCGCGGTGGCGCGGCGAGCTATGTCCAGACCGGCGGCGACGCAACGGTCGGCGACATGTCGGTCAGCGCCAATGGCTTCGGCGGCTTCGCCCCCGACGTGTCGGGTCAGGGCCTTGGCGGCAATGCGACCATCGACCTGCTTGGCGGGACGCTGACCGGCGCCGATATCATCGCTTCCGCGGTTGCCGTCGGCGGCGACGGCGCCACAGGCAATGACTTCGACCCCGCCGGCCCCGTGCCCAGCGGTGACGGCGGCGACGGCCAGGGCGGCACCGCGACGATCAACATCGATGGCACAACCGTCGATGCCAGCATCCTCGCCGCCTACGCGACCGGAACCGGCGGAACGGGCGGCATATTTGCAGCTTCATCGTTCGGCGATCCGCCGGGCAACGGCGGCGCCGGCGGCAACGGCACGGGCGGCACGGCGACGATCAACGTCACCACGGGCACGGTAACGACCAGCAGCATCCTTGCCGATGCCGCCGGTATCGGCGGCGAAGGCGGCAATGTCTTTGCATCGAGCAGTTCGGGCGTCCCGGTCGGCACCGGCGTCGGCGGCAACGGCGGCGAGGGCCGCGGCGGCAACGCGACGATCGATTTCACCGACGCGGCGACGGTGACCGGCGACATCACCAGTTCGGCGGCGGGGATCGGCGGCAGCGGCGGCGGCGGCTTTTCGGGCGGCAACGGCGGCCTTGCCATCGGCGGGCTCGCGCAAGCGATCGTCACCGGTTTCGATGCGGGAACGCTGGACGTCACCGTCGATTCGAGCGCGGTCGGCGGCAACGGCGCCGACGGCAGCAATGGCACCGGCGGCCGCGGCGGCGACGCCCGCGGCGGGACGGCGCGCATCGAAGCGACAGGGGCCGGCGCCAGCGCGACGGTCGGTCAGGCCAATTTCGTCACCGACGGCGTGGGCGGCAACGGCGGCAATGGCGCGCTTCCTCTCGGTGCGACGCCCGCCGTCGCCCCGCGCGGCGGCGATGGCGGCACCGGCGAAGGCGGCGCGCTGGAAGTCGTCGCCAGCGGCGGCGCGACCGTCTTACTCGGCCCCGATACCAGCGGCACCGTGGCGCTCGGCAGTCGCGGCACCGGTGGCAACGCCGGCAACGGATCGGCGGCCGCCTTCCCCGACGGATCGCAGGGCGGCGACGGCGGCAACGGCGGCGGCGCGATCGGCGGCACCGTCCACCTGCTCGCGAGCGGCGGCACGATCACCTCGAACGGCGTCCCGGTGGATATCACCGTCGATGGGACCGCAGGCGTCAGCGGCAGCGGCGGCGCCGGGACCGGTACCGGCGCGGACGGCGCAGGCGGCAGCAGCAACGGCACGACGGGCGGCCGCGTCAGTTTCGAAGCTTTCAGCAATCCGGGCGAAGCCGGCCGGATCGCCCTGGGCGCCACGACGATCGCCGCGAACGGCGACAGCGCCGGGCGCATCGAGATGCGCGCCGAAGGCACGATCGCGATGGCGAGCCTCTCGGCCGAAGCGCTGGGCCTCGCCCCGCCGACCAATCTCGACACCGACACCGCCAGCACCGGCATCTTCATGAGCGTTTACGGCGATGCCGGCGCGATCACGACCACCGGCGCGATGTCGCTTAACACCGGCAGCTCGATCGGCGTCTATGCGCAGGCGGCCGGGACGGTTGCGGCGGGCGGCGACCTGACGATGCAGGCGGCCGACGAGATCGATATCCGCCACGATTTCCGCACCGGCACCGCACCGACCATCGCGGCGGGTGGCGCAATGTCGATCAACGCCGCGGTCAGCATCCGCGCCCAGACCGACAGCTTGCTCAGCGCCGGGACGTCGCTTCTGCTCAACGCCTTTGCCGCCAACGGCGGGATCAATGTCGACGGAATCGAAGCGGGCACGTCGACGCTCATCCTCTCGCAGAATGTCGCGCGCGTCGGTTCGTCGACCAGCGGCGACGACCTGACCATCAATTCGTTCCTCATCGACGTCGGCAGTGCCAACGCCGGTGACGATATCAGCATCATCGGCAACAATCTGACGCTCGGCACGCTGACCACCGATGGCAGCGGCCTCGACTCCGAAATCGACGGATCGAACATCTTCCTTCAGAGCGCCGCGGCGACGACGGTGACGCATGCCGAAGCCGATAATGATTTCACCGCCGTCGTCGGCAGTTTCCAGACCGGGCTCAACTCGATCATCACCGGCGGCGACATCATCGTCAACTCGCCGGGAGCCGTCGACCTTGGCAATTCGACCGCGGGCGGTTTCGTCTCGGTGAACGGCCAGTCGATCGCCTTCAATGCGATCGACGCCGGATCGACGGTCTTCCTAACGGCAACGGGCACCGTCCCCGGCGCCGCAGGCATCGGCGGCGTCTCGATCGATGCCGGCGACAATATCAGCCTGAATGCGACCGAGATCGGAATCACCGGCACGGTAGCCAGCGGCGGATCAATCGTCGCGAACGGCAGCGCCGGCGCGGTCGCGATCGGCACCGCCAATGCCAACGATACCATCTTCATCGAAGCGACCGGTGACATCAACGGCGCCTACAACGGCTTCCGGGGTGTCTCGCTGAACGCGGGCGGCGACGTCACCGGTTCGGCCAGCGCAACCGGCTTCGAAAGCTCGAGCAGCGGCACCCCGATCGCGGCCAGCGTGTTCGTCGATGCCGGCGGCAACGTCACCCTGACATCGGGCAATGCCGCAGGAATGTATGGCGTCAATGCCGGTGGCAGCGCGACGCTGACCGGCGTCAGCGCCGGCGAGGATTTGCTCGTCCGGGCCGGCACCACCGCGAACCTGACCAACCTGACTGCGGGCGACGACCTGACGGTGCAGGCACCCGGGACGATCACTGCGGCCGGCCTGCTCACCACCGGCACCGGCCCCGACAACCAGTCGATCGATTACAGCACCGGTTTCGACGTTGTCACCTCGTCCCCCGACGGGTCGAACATCGTTCTGATCTCGACCGGCGGCAATGTCGCCGCGAACAGCGCGAACGCCTTCGACAATCTGACCGTCAGCGCGGCGGGCACCTTATCCTCGACAGGACTGCTGCAATCGGGGCTGGCGACCAGCCTGACGGGCAACCTCGTCAATCTGACCGCGGTCACCGCGGGCACCGACATCGGCGTCAATTCGGCCAGCGCCGCATCGGCAACCGGCGCGCTCGCCGCCGGGCACGACGTAACGGTCGTTGCCGCGGCCAACGTCAATATCGCCGAACTCGATGCCGGCGACGACGTGAGTGTCGATGCGGGCGGCACCGCACGGATCGGCGCCGCCTACAGCTATGGCAGCGGGCTCGACAATGAAGGCAATGGCAGCAACATCGGCGTCACCGCCGGCGGCGCGCTGACCTTTACCGGTCTCGCCCAGTCGGCAGGCAATGTCACGCTGCAAGGTCTGTCGGTGACAGCCCAGACGATCGATGCCGTCGGCGACATCGCCGTCACGGCCACGTCGAGCAGCATCGTCGCGAACGGCGACATCAGCGGCTTCCGCGTCACCCTCGATGCCGCCGGAAATATCAGCCACGCGGCCGACAGCAGGATCGAAGCCGACTTCACGCTGCGGCTCGACGCCGACGGGAACATCAGGGTCGGCACGGCGTCGTCGGGCGACGACATGTTCCTGACGGCGGGCGGGACGATCACCGGCGGGGCACTCACGTCGGACCGGAACATCCTCCTTTTCGCCGACCAGGCGGTCAATCTGACGGGCGACGCCAACGCCGGGCTTGCGCTGCGCATCGAAGGTAGCGCGGTCGACCTTGGCGATATCGCGGTCGATGCCGCCGAACTCGGGATCACCGCGACGAGCGGCGGCGTCCAGTCCACCGGGGCGATCAACGCCAACGGCCCGGTCACGGTCGTCGGCGCGGGCGCGGTTTCCATGACCGGCGACATGATCACGCCCAGCGTGATCAACATCCGCGGCGCATCGGTCACGGTCGGGAACGTGACCGGCAGCGATTCGATCAGCCTGATCGCCAGCGACGGCGCGGTCAACTCGACGGGGACGCTCGACGCCGGGCGCAACATCTTCATCTCGACCACCGACGGCGGCAGCTTCAACCGCATGGTCGCGGGCGACGATATCGCCATCAACGGCAGTGGCGACATCGATATCGCCTTCATGGACGCGACGGGCGACAATCCCGACGGCGAGGAAATCGGCAGCAACGTCGGTATCAACCTCACCGGCAATGTCTTCGTCGCGCATGGCGAGGCGACGGACGACTATGTCGTCAACGCGACCAGCTTCCGGACCGGGCTCAACTCGATCATCGCCGGCGGCAATATCGACATCACGACCGCAGGTGCGTCCGATCTCGGCAATTCGACCGCGGGCGGATCAATCACTGTCGATGCGCAATCGATTGCGTTCAACACGCTCGATGCCGGGGCGACGATCAACCTCACCGCGAACGGCACCGCGGCGGGTGCCGAAGGGATCGACGGGGCGACGGTGATCGCGGGCAGCGACATCAACATGAACGGCAACAGCATCGCGATCACCGATTCGGTGACCGGCGCCGCCAATTTCTTCGCGATCGGCAGCGGCGGGGCGGTTGCGGTCGCCCGCGCCGATGTTACCGGCACCATCTCGATCTTTGCCAACGGCAATCTGACCGGGACCTATGTCGCGGGGAACAATATCTTCCTCGATTCGGCCGCCAATATCACCGCATCGGCGAATGCCAACGGCGGCAACCTGTTCGTCGACGCCGCGGGCAATGCGACGCTGACCGACAGCGGCGCGGCCGGCATGTTCGGCGTCAATGCCGGACAGGCGGTTTCGGTCACCGCCGGCACGGCGGGCGAAGATCTGCTCGTCGTCGCGGGGACGACCGCGAACCTGTCGGACGTGACCGCGGGCGACGACGTCACCGTGCGCGCCAACGGCGCGATCACCGCGCAGGACGTCCGCGCCACCGGCGCCGGGGCCGACAACCGCGCGCTGACCTATTCGACCACCAGCGGCTTCACGATCGCGTCGGGCGAAGGCACCTCGGCCACCGACGGCGCCGATATCGTCATGGCGTCGACCATCGGCGCGATCAACGCGGGCGGATTGTCGGCGGGCGACGATATCCTGCTCACCGCCGCGACGACGCTGGCGCTGAACGGCGCCACGACGCTGGGCCTCGGCTTCACCGGCGGCGACAGCAGCATCCGGACGCAGAGCGCCAGCGCGGCGCTCGGCGGCCTCGCCGCCGCGAGCGACGTCGTCGTCGATGCCAGCGGCGCGATCGCGGTCAACAGCCCCTCGACCGCCGGACGCGATGTGATCATCACCGCCGCCTCGGCCAATATTGCGACATTGACCAACCCCGCGGGCGACCCCGTCAACACGCTGACCGCCGGGCGAGACCTGTCGATCCAGACGGCGGGCACGATCGCGGGCGGAACGCTGCGCGCCGGGCGCGACCTGACGCTGTCGGCGGGGTCGACCATCGACATCGCGCGCGCCTCGACCGCAGCAGGCGGATTGCTGACACTCGACGCAGCCGCCGGCATCGCCGCCGCCTCACTGGGCAGCGGCGGCGCAACCCGACTGTCCAGCGCTGACGGGGCGATCCTGGTCGGCAACCTTGCTTCGGCGGGACCGGTCAGCGCCATCGGCGACAGCGTCGCGATCGACGGCGCGGGCAATCTGATCTTCAGCCAGCTTCAGGCGGCGGGCGGCAACGCCCGGGTCACCACCGGCGGCAATCTGTCCATCACTGCCGGAACGGTCTCCGGCGAAGCGCGGCTGTCCGCCGGCGGCAGCCTTGCCGTGACCCGCCTCGATGCCGGCGATGCAACGCTTGCATCGAACGGCACGATGACGCTCGGCAACGTAACCGCCGACGAAACCCTCGCGGCAACCGCACAGTCGCTGCTGACGGTGAACGGCACTGTGACGGGGCGGACGATGTCGCTCGCCTCTGCCGATATCGGGATCGGCGCTACCGGCCGCGTCGGCACCGGCGGCACGACCGAAAGCCTCGAGCTCAGCAATATCGACAATCGCGTGCAGACCTTCATCGGGGGCACCGGCACGCAGAACGGCTATCATATCGACAGCGACGAGTTGACGCGCGTTTACGGCACCGACATCCGCATCTTCGCGCCTGCGGTCGACCGGTCGGGCGGGCGCTTCATCGGCACCCTGCCGCCCGATGTGGTGATCGACGATTTCACGATGACCGCGGGGTCGTCGACCTCGAACCTCGGCACGAACGGATCGCTGACGATCGCCACGCCGGGGACGGCGCGCGTCGTCGGCGATGTCGCACTGACCGGCATGGGCGACAACAACGCCCTCAACATCTTCGCCGACCAGTCGCTCGAAATCATTCTGGGCGAGGCGTCGATCCGCCTTTCGGGGAGCAGCAGCGGCGCGCCCGCCGGGCGGTTGAACCTCGCCTCCGAAGACGTGATCGTCGCGACGCTCGCGGCGATCGACGATGTCGCGGCGGCCGGCAGCACCGACACGATCGAGGACCGGCTGGCACAGAACGACGGGATCACCAGCGACGAAGGCGCGCTCTTCGCGGGCGGCATCAATGTGGGGGTCAGCGGCGGCTTCTATGTCCAGAACAGCGGCGGCAGCGACTTCGGCGAACGCCGCGGCCTGACCTTCGGCGCACTCGGCCTAAACGTCGATACCGCGGGTACGGACACGCGGATCGTGATCAACGGCGTCCATCTCGGCCCGTCGGGACAGGTCACCGGGCTCGATACGATCCCTCTGCTGACGATCAACGGCATCGCGAGCGGGCAGGCACCGGCCACCTCGTTCGACCAGCGATCGCGGTTGAACGGCTGCCTGATCGCCAACACCGGCGCCTGCCTGACCGTGCCCGAGCCCGAATATCACAACAGTTTCCCGGTGCAGGATGTCATCGAGGAAGAGGTCGACGACGACGGCGACGACGGTATCACGCTGCCGCAATCGCTGATCACGATGCGCGACCTCGATCCGCTGACCGGCGAGCCGCTGCTCGACGATCCGGTGACCGGCGCGGGCAACGACGATCTGTGGACGCCGGCCACCGACACGCAGCAGCCCTGAGCCTTTCGGTTGACGGACCGCCTTGGCGCGAGGCATGGGCGACGGCATGACCGACGCCCCTGCCCCCGCGCCCTTGCGGCTGTTCAACAGCCTGACGCGCAGCCTGGAACCATTCCAGCCCGTCCACCCCGGCGAGGCGCGGGTCTATTCGTGCGGGCCGACGGTCTATAATTATCAGCATATCGGCAATATGCGCGCCTATGTCTTCGCCGACACATTGGGTCGCACCCTGTCGTTCAAGGGCTATGCGCTGCGCCACATCATCAACATCACCGACGTCGGCCACCTGACTTCGGATGCCGATGCCGGCGACGACAAGATGGAGAAGGCCGCGGCACAGCAGGGCAAGACGGCGTGGGACATTGCCGCCTTTTACACCGCCGAATTCAAGCGCGACCTCGACTGGCTGAACGTCCGCGACCCGGCGAAATGGACCGTCGCGACCGATTATGTCCCGCGGATGATCGAGTTCGCGAAGCGTATCGCCGACACGCATTGCTACGAACTCGACAGCGGCCTCTATTTCGACGTCTCGACCGTCGCCGACTACGGCCGCCTCGCGCGCGCGGTGACCGACGAGGGCGAGGGGCGGATCGAGGAAGTGGACGGCAAGCGCCATTCCGCCGACTTCGCGATCTGGCGCAAGACGCCGGCCGGCGAGACGCGCCAGATGGAATGGGATTCGCCCTGGGGCCGCGGTGCGCCCGGCTGGCACCTCGAATGCTCGGTGATGGGCGAAGCCGAACTGGGCATGCCGTTCGACATCCACACCGGCGGCATCGATCACCGCGAAATCCACCACCCGAACGAAATCGCGCAAAATCAGGCCTATCGCGGCTGCGGCAGTCTGGACTGCGCCGAACATTCGGGTGCGCGCCTCTGGATGCACAATAATTTCCTGATCGACCGCGGCGGCAAGATGTCGAAGTCGACGGGCGAGTTCCTGCGGCTCCAGCTGCTAGTGGACCGCGGCTATTCCCCCCTCGCCTACCGACTGATGTGCCTGCAGGCGCATTATCGCAGCGAGCTGGAATTCTCCTGGGAAGGGCTCGGCGCGGCGCTGACGCGGCTCAAGCGGCTGGTGATGGCGGCGGCCACGGTTCGGGAAACCGAAGGCACTGCGGTAACCGACCGCCGGCTTGCCGATCTGCTCGAAAAATTCGACGCCGCCATGTCGGACGATCTGGGCACCGCAGTCGCGCTCACGCTGCTCGAAGAAGCGGCGGCGATGAAGAAGGTCGATGCAGGGCAAAAGCGGGCGACGCTGGCGGCGATGGATGCGGTTCTCGGCCTCGGCGTGCTGACGCTCGAACGCACCGACCTGCGCATCCGCCCGAAATCGGCGACCATCGCCGAAGACGAGATCGAAGCCGCCCTGGCCCGCCGCAAGGAAGCCCGCGCCGCCAAGGACTTCGCCGCGTCGGACGCGCTGCGCGACGAACTCATCGCGGCGGGGGTCGAGGTGATGGACGGCGACCCGCTCGGCTGGGACTGGCGGCTCGAAGCCAATTAGAGGCTTGTTCCGCCTTCGCGGGCTGCTAGCCTCGTTGCATGTCGCAACTCATCTGCTGGCTCCTCGTCGGACTTGTCCACCTGATTCCGGCACTGGCCTTGTTCCGGCCGTCGCTGATCACCCGGCTCTATGGCGTCCAGCCCGACAGTCCGGTCTTCGTACTAATGCATCACCGCGCGGCGCTGTTCTTTGCCGTGCTCGTCGCGTGCGTCTGGGCGGCCTTCGATCCAGGCGGGCGAAAGCTGGCAACGCTGCTCGCCGCGGTGTCGATGCTGAGCTTCCTGTTGCTCTACCAATCATATGGACGCCCGGCACAGCTCGGCACCATCGCGCTCGTCGATCTTGTCGGCCTCATCCCGCTCGCATGGGCGGGCTGGCACGCGTTTCAGCAGTAGGAAAACCATGACCAAGACCATCACCGTCCTTTCGGGCCTGATCCGGCCGCTCGTCGAAAACCGCCTGCCCAACTGGGTCGAACCGCGCTTTTTCCAATCGAAGGAAGAGGCGCTCGAACTCGCGCCGGAGGCCGAAATCGGCTGGTTCGACATGTACGACAAGAAGGATATGGCGGCGGCGATCGGCGCGGCGACCAGGCTCAAATGGCTGAACTCCATCTATGCCGGGGTCGACGGCATGCCGCTCGACCTGCTCCGCGAACGCGGGACGGTGGTCACCAACGGCGCCGGGATCAACGCGATCACCATAGCCGAATATGTCGTGATGGGCATGCTGACCGTCGCCAAGGGCTATCGCGACGTCGTCCGCGCGCAGGAGCGCCGCGAATGGCTGATCAACTCGCCGGGCAAGGTCGAACTCTTCGGCTCGAAGGCATTGCTCCTCGGCTATGGCGCGATCGGCAAGCTGATCGAGGAACGGCTGCAGGCGTTCGCGGTCGACGTCACCGTCGTGCGCCGCTCGCCCGGCCCGAACACGCTGGGCCCGGACGAATGGCGCGCAAGGCTCGGCGAGTTCGACTGGGTAATCCTCGCGGTCCCCGCGACGCCCGAGACCGACGGCATGATCGGCGCCGTCGAACTCGCGGCGATGAAGCCGACCGCGACACTGATCAACATCGCGCGTGGCAGCGTCGTCGATCAGGCCGCGTTGGTTACGGCACTCGATGCAAAGCAGATTGCATCGGCCTTCCTCGACGTCACCACCCCCGAACCGCTGCCCGCCGACGACCCGCTGTGGAGCCTCGACAACGCCCACATCACGATGCACCTGTCGGGCCGCGCACAGGACAAGATGTTCATCCGCGCGGCGCAACGCTTCCTCGAAAACCTCGAACGCTGGAACAAGGGCGAGCCGCTCGAACCGCGCGTCGATTTGACGCTGGGTTACTGATCCGCCACCGCGGCGGCCCGGAACAGCAGCCCCGCGGTGAGCCACATCAGCACGAAAATGACCGTGACCGGCAGCACCGCACGATCGGCGCCGAACGCGGCCGCGCCGATGGCGAGCTGGACCAGCGCTGCCGCCGCCATCGCGCGGGCGAGCCCTGCTGCCCGCTTACCCGCGCCGACCGCCCCGGCGATCGCGGCGAGCAGGACGCTGCCGAACATCAGATTGGCCGGATTGCCCTCGTCGCCGATGACCCCGACCGCGCCGTTGACCCAGACGAGCAGGAAACCCGCGAGAAGCGCAATGCCGGTACCAAGCCGGTAGGCGATCCTGTCGCTGCTGTGCACCGCGACTTCGAGCACACCGCCGACAATGGCGAACATCACCCCCGCGAAGATGAAATCGCCGGCACTCCAGTCGACCGCGTCGGTGAACTGCATCGCGACCAGCGGCAACAGCAGCAAGAAAGCCGCCATCCCCCAGCCGACGATCCGCCAACCGCGCCAATACACCGCGCGCCGTGCGAGGCTCGCGTCCACTGATTCGATATTCGTCATTGTCTTGCCTCCATTCCTGTGTGAGGCCTGCAGCGTGCCCCCGGCGCGAGGTGAGCGGCATGAGCAAAATATGAGATTTGGCTGAAAAATGACCGTGGGAAGCTATCGCTTCGATGCCTTTCTGTTCGAGCCCGGCGACCGGCGTCTGCTGAAAGGCGGCAGCCCGGTCGACCTCAACGCCCGCTATCTTGACGCGCTCGCGCTGCTCGTGCGCGAACACGGTCGGATGGTGCCCAAGGATCGCTTCATGGCCGAGGTCTGGCATGGCGTGCCGGTGACCGACGAGGCGCTGACCCAATGCATCCGGACGCTGCGCCGCCTGCTTGGCGACGACGCGGTACGGCCAAGTTTCATCGAAACGGTTCCCAAGCACGGCTATCGCTTTATCGCGGCGGTCGAAACCGCCGCAGCGCCATCCACGTCGCCGGCGCCGCCGCCCCGCATCCACGACATTCTGCTGACCGGAGCCGCGGGTACGGGTGGCGCGGCGCTCGCCGGCGCGATCGGCGGGCTGCTCTATGGTCTGGTTGCGGCGGCCCAGCCATCGGCGACGAGCGGCAATGCCCTCTCGGTGCTGCTGGTGCTGCTCGCGCTGACCACCACGCTGGCGGCGATCGGCGGCGCCGGCGTATCCTTCGGCATCGCCGCTGCGCACTTCGCCCCGGCGCGGCGCGGCATGTGGACGATCGTCGGCGGCGCAGCCGGCGGTTTTCTGGTCGGGGCGATCGCCAAGCTGATCGGACTCGATGCGTTCAGCCTGCTGCTGGGACAAAGCCCGGGCGATTTTACCGGCGCGGCCGAAGGCGCCCTGCTCGGCGGGACCGTCGGTATTGCGCTCTGGGTTGCCCGGCGCGCGCCCGGCTGGCCGTTCGCAAGGCGCACCGCACTCGCCGCACTCGTTGGCGCGGCCGGCGGCGCGACGATCAGCCTGTTGGGAGGGCGGCTGTTCGGTGGCAGCCTCGCGCTGCTCGAACGCCGCTTCCCCGGCTCACGGCTCGATCTCGATGCGATCGGCGCGCTCTTTGGCGAGCGCGGTATCGGAGCCGCCGGCGAGATGGCCACGGCGATGCTGGAGGCGGCGTTGTTCGCCGCGTGCATCGCCGGCGCGATGATCGCGGCCGAAAAGAATTAAGCCGGCCGCTCGGCCTTCAACTCGCGCACCAGCGGCTGCAGATTGCGGTCATATTTGGCGAGCATCGTGTGGGCGCCGGCATGATCGTAGAAGCTCACCAGTTCGCGCCCGTTCCAGCGGTGGAGCGCATAGGCGGGATCTTCGGCGACGATCATCGGGCGATCATCGGGGTGGTCCTCGTCGATCGGCCTGAGGTCGAGCGACACCTGCGGCGCCGTCGATGAGCAAATCGCGATGGTGCGGCCTTCCCATGCGACGGTGACACTGCGGTGCAGGTGGCCGCAGATGAGGCCACGGACCTGCGGGTGGCGCCGCACGACATCGCCGAAGGTCGCGACCCAGGGCTCGTCAGGGTGCGTGTTCATCCACTCGATGCCGCTCTCCACCGGCGGATGGTGCATCACGATATAGGTCGGCTTGCTCCCGTCCTTCGCCAGTTCGGCGTCAAGCCAGGCGGCGCGGTGCTCGCAAAAGGCGCCGCCGTGACGCCCTTCCTCGAGCGTATCGACCGTCACCAGCCGCAATTCGGGCAGTTCGATCGCATATTGGACAAAGCCGTTGCCGTCGTCGAACCCCGGAAACTGTGCGTGAAAATTGTCGCGCACGTCGTGGTTGCCGACGCTCGGCCACACCGGGAAGGGACAGCGCGAAAAGGCGGTGGCGAGGCGGCGATAGCTGTCGGCATCGCCGCGGTCGGTGATATCTCCCGTGGCGAGCAAAAGGTCGGGACGGTTCGGGCCGTCGATCAGCACGTCGAGGACCTCGTCGAGCCGCTTGCGGTTATATTCCGCCGGATTGTCCGGATCGAAACCGATATGAATATCGGTGATCTGGGCGATCAGCATATCCGTCCCCTGCTCCGGCCGGCTGGTCCGACCGCCCAATCTTCATCCACCCCTGTCAGCGGGTCTTAGCGCAGGCGCGCGCCACGTCACATCATAAAGACCGCGCCGCTCGCCACCTGTGATCAGGCTCACAGCATAAGCGCCGCGCGGCGGCCGGTCTGTGATCGCGCTCACATTCTTCTTGCGCTGCGTCGGCGGCATCCACGGCTTGCCCCCGTCCGAATGATATTCGTGACACATCGCGCACGGCGATTCGGTCGCCGTCTCGACCTTCACCAGCCGCGCACCGCCCTCGCCGACATGGCAGTCGCGGCACTGGCGCAGCCCCGGAACGAGCAGGTCGGTTGCCGCCTTCGATCCGGGTGCGGCGGTGTGACAGTCGGCGCAGTCGGTTTCCTTGTGCGCGTCATGATCGAACCAGCCCTTTTGCAAGAAGCGTGCTGTCTGGTCGACCGCGGCGACCCGCCAGCCCTGCCCTGCCTGCGGCGCGAAGATCGTGTGGCAGTCGTAACAGGCGCCGCCCTTCGAGAAGACCGCGCGCACCGCGTCCTGCGCCCGGCTCGGCCGCACCGCGACCTCGCGGAAATAGATGTTGTAGACCTGCCCCTCGGCATAGTTTCCGGGCCGCCGCCGCTGCATTCCGCCGAGCTGGAGCGGCCGCGCCGGCGGGGTCGAGCGATAATAGGCGGTGAGGTCGGCGACGACCTGATCGGGCTCGCCATGGCGCAGCGTGCGCGTGACACCGCCGACGGTCTCGAAGGCGAGGCTGTGGCACATTGCGCAGTCGCGCTGCATCTCGACCGGCTTGATCCGAACCCCGTCGGCGTCGGGGCGGTGGCAGTTTTCGCATTCGAGCTTTTGCCCGAAATCGTATCGGCCGCGGAAACTCGCCGCCATCCGTGCGACGCCGCCCGTCGCCTGCAGGTGCATGTCGTGCGGGAATTTGAGGCCGTTATAATCGACCGTGCCCTTCGCGAGCGTCGTGCGGACCAGCTTCGCGCCGGGCGCCGACCGGACGAGCGGACGAAATTCCGGATGGCTGGTGCCGAAATCGCCGGCATCGGCGAGCAAGGTCGGATGCCCCGCCGTCTTCAGCCGCGCCGACATGCCGTCGTGGCAATCGGCGCAGAATTTCTGCGGCGTCGCGGGCATCGGTCCCGCGCCCTCATGCTCGGTATGGCAATCGACGCAGCGCCCCTGCGGCTTGTTGAAGGTCTTCGCGAAGCCGGCGAGGATCTTCTCGCCCACCCCCGGCGGATGGCGTGCCGCGAGCAGCATCGCTGCCGGGGCGTTCGCATGCGCCATGCTCATCGCCTTGTGCTCGCCGGTATGGCAATTGACGCACGCCTTGTCGGTCACCGCAACGAACGGCTCGACGTGGCACGACTGGCAATCATTCTTCAGGCTGGCGTGCGCGCTCGACAGCGGCCCCGACAGCCAGGCGCTGTCGGCATGATAACCGTCGGGGCGCTCGTTCACATTCTTGTAGCTGTACCACGCCCAGATCGGCCCGATCAGGAAGGCGGCCAGCATCAGCAAGCCGAACACCCACGCCCCCATGCGCTTGCCGGGCATCACCCCGGCGAGCGAAAAGGCCTTGGCCTCGTCGACGTCCTTCGACGATTGCGACAGCTCATCGATCCGCTCGACGAGCAGAATGATGTCGTCGCCCTCGCGCGCGATCGTCAGCCGGTGGCCGCCGAAACGCAGTTCGGCGCCCGCGGCGCTGTCGATATCGGCGGTATCGACCGAGCGGCCGTTGATATCGAAGCCCAGCCCTTCGCTCGCCGCGACGCGGACGTGGCGCCCGTCGGCGCTGCTGATCGTCGCATGATGGGGATTTACCGCGAGATCGGCGACGTGGATCGTGTTGCTGCCCTCGCGGCCGAGCGTGATCGTGTCGCCGGGCAGCGGCGCATCGCGGATGATCTGCTTGCCCGTCTTCGTCGTCGAGATACGGCGCAGGATGAAGCTCATCGGTCCCGCCTCACCAGTAGAAGAAGACGCTGATGATGTGCGCCGACAGCGCCGCGATCAGCGCAAAGGTCAGCGGCACATGCACATAAAGCCAGATTTCGAGCAGCGCACGGATGCGAAGATGCTGCCGCAGCCGCCCCAGTGCCGCCTGCTTCTGCGACAACAGCCCGACCACCTTCTCACGCGCCTCGGCATCGCTGCTCCGCGATGCGGAAAGCGCGCGGTGCGCCGCCGCCGTCGCACAATCGGGGTAGCGACCCGACAGCCGCGCGCCGATGCCGCCCGCGAACGGGTCCTCGTCGAGCGCCGCAAGCACCGGCGCCGTGTCCTCGGGCGTCAGCGGCTGCGCTGCCGTATGGAGCTGGCGGTCGAAGGCGCGGATCGCCTCGAGCATCTGCATCTGCGTCATTTCGTCACGGTTGTTCGACAGCGCGGCGGGCAGAGTTGCATAGACGACGACACCATAAAGCCCCGACAGGATGACGAGCATCATCAGCGCCCAGGCCAGCGTGTGGACGTTCCAGCCAAGCTGGAAGCCGGTGTGCCAGGTGCCGATGATAATCAGGCTCAGCCCCAGATAGACATGCGCCGAGGTCCACGCCTTCAGCGACCAGGCGTCGCTCGTCATCTTGCGTTTGCGATAGCCCAAGGCGGTGAGCCACAGGATCAGGCCGGCGCCGATCGTGCCCAGCGTATAGCCGTACCAGCTGCCGCCATTGTGCCGCGGCGTCACGTCGACCAGCGCGTAACTGACGATCACGAGCAAGCAAAGGCTGGCCGAAATCTTGGCCCAGCGGAAACCCGCATAGCGCAGGAAACCCTCGTGCCGGCGTTCGCGGACGCGATCAACCTGCGTGGCCTTGTTGCGGCGCCGCTGAAACAGGCTCGCCATCAGTCGGCGTCCTCTTGCAGCCGCGCGATCGACAGGAATTCCTCGGGCGACACGCGGATTGCGGCGCCGGTCGGGCAGGCCCGCACGCAGGCGGGCCCGCCCGCGATGCCCTTGCACATGTCGCACTTCACCGCGATTTTCTTGGGCTTCTCCTCACCCAATTGCTTCTTCGTCCATTTGGGCGATGGCTCGCCGGGGCCGGGGCCGAAGCCGGTGAGCAGCCAGCGCAGCAGGCTTGGCTTTTGCGGCGGCGCCGCCTCCATGCGGATCACGCCATAGGGGCAGTTGCGCATGCAATTGCCGCAACCGATGCACCCCGGCTCCATGAACACCTCGCCGTCGGGGCCGCGGTGGATCACGTTCGGCGGGCAGTCGGCCATGCAATGCGGATGCTCGCAGTGGCGGCAGCTCGTCGGGACGTGCAGATGCGCAAAGGTCTTGCCCGCCTCGCGGTCGAGCCGCGACAGGCCTTCATGGCTGTCGGCGCACGCTTTCTCGCAATTGTCGCAGCCGACGCAGAGATTCTCGTCGATCAAGAGCGCGTCGGTCGCTTCGCCGAGCCCCTCCTTCATGATGAAGCTCGCGGTGTCCGAATACAGGTCGACCGCGCTCGAATAGCTTGCCTTGCGCGATTCGATGAAGCTGTTCATCTGCGCGCGTTCGGCGACCGCCGCCTCGGTCGCCTCGCGTACCTGCGGCCGCGCGGCGAGCATCTTGCGGAAGCTTTCGCCGGTCAGCTTGATGAGTTCGGCGCCCACCGCCGCCTTCACCGTGGCGTTGCGCGGCTCGCCGCTCAGCACGCCCATCTCGCCAAAGAAGCTGCCCGCGGGCAAATAGCGGAGGAAGATCGGCTTGCCGCCGATATCCTTCTCGACCACCATCGATCCCGAACGGATGACATAGACGTCGTCGCCCTGCTCGCCCTCGGTCAGCACCGTCTTGCCCGCGGGTACGCGCTCGACCTCGGCCGTGTCGACGACCTCGGCCAGATCGTCGACCGTCAGCCCGCCCTTGAAGATCTGCAGCAACTGGCGCTCGAGCGAGATGCGGTTGATCACACGCTTTGCGCCGGGCACCGCCGCCATCAGCTTGAGCGCCGCAGTCCGCGACACCTCGACGAAAATGCTGTCCTCGCCGGCGCGAATCGTCGCGCCGCGCTTGCGCCCCGAAATCAGCCCGACCTCGCCGAAGATCGATCCCTGCTCGATCGGCACGGTGAAATCGGGCCCGACCTCAACCTCGGCATGGCCGTCGGCGATCGCGAACAGCGAGGATCCCGGCTCGCCCTTTTCGAACACCACATCGCCCTTGCGATAGAAAGCAACCTTCGAATCGAGCATGAATTCGCGCATCTGCAGCGGCGACACATCGGCGAAGATGCGAATGCGGGTGCGCAGATATTCGAGCCATTCGCTCACCGGTTTCTGCTGCGGCAGCCCTGCGAAGATTGCGGCCAGATCCTTTTCGTCGGCGGGGGTCAGCGCGGTGTTGCCATTGATGAACTCGACGACGTCATAGCCCTGGTTCATGCAATGCTTGATCAGCGGATAACCCGCGAGTGCGCCGATCACGAAAATGCCGGGTACGGTCGATTCAAAGGTCGGCGACAGCTTGGGAAAGGCCTCGCGGTCGGGCCCGGTGAACTCGATCCCCATCGATTCGACGAAACCACGCGGCGCGACCGACCCCAGCCGGGCGACGATCACGTCGCACTGGATCTTCTCGTCGCCGGTCGGCGTTTCGAGCGTCAGCCAGCCGGGTTCGACCAGCTTCGGCTGTGTCTCGGTACGGATCGACATGAAGCCGTTCTCGCCCGCCTCCATCATGTCGGAGACGTTCTTCGCCTTGGCGCGCGCGAAATCCTTCGACCGGTTCAGAATGGTGACGGTATTTTCGAGCGCCTCTTCGGCGACGCCGAGCGCATTCTCGATACCCGCGTCGCCCGATCCGACGACGGTAATATGCTTGTCCTTGAAATCCTCGGGGTCATCGACGGTATAGATGATGTGCGGCAGGTCGTTGCCCGGACAGCGCATCCGGTTCGGATTGCCCTGCGTGCCGATCGCCAGCACGATATTTTCCGCCTTGAATACGCCCTTGCTGGTCTTGATCTCGAATGCGCCCTGCTGCCCGGTCACTTCGGTGACTTCGGCTTCCTTGACGACATTGACCTTGTTGTTCGCGGCATCCTCGTCCCAGTTGCCGAGAATATATTCGCGCGCGCCCTCGGCGAAACGGCAATCCGATCGCAGGTCGAGCCGATCGGGCGTCGCGAGGACACGCTTGCCCTTCTGATATTTGAAGATCGTATCGGAAAGATGGTCGGTCTTTTCGAGCAGCACATGACTGAGCCCGAGCTGCCCGGCACGCGACGCGGCGCTGAGTCCCGCGGGACCCGAACCGATGATCGCGACCTTGACCGCGTCACTCATGCACGCGCACCTTCGCGGCCGGAAGCCTCGATCGAAAAGACATGGAACGCGTGAACGGGCATCCTATTCCCCCCAACCGCTTACCCCTAAGCGACCTTAATATGGATGCGACCCGGACTTATGTCCTGAAGATGAAGCTATGCCCTTGAAAGCGGGAAAAGGTCAACCGGCGAGGCGGAGCTGCGAGACGTTCGCAATAGACCGATTCAGGCGAGCTCGAACATCGCCGCGATGCGGTCCGAAGCCACCGGCTCGAACCGCGCCCAGCCGTCGGGGCCGAGCTTTTCGAGCGGGCGGAAGCGTGCCTTGTACGCCATGCGCGCCGATCCCTCGATCCAGTAGCCGAGATAGACATAGGGCAAGCCGGCGTTCGCGGCGCGGATCACATGGTCGGCGATGATATAGGTGCCGAGCCCCTCGCGCATCGGGTGCGCCGCGTCGAAGAAGCTGTAGATCATCGACAGCCCGTCGCCCTGCCGGTCGGTCAGGCAGCAGCCGACGAGGCGGCCGCGACTGCCGTCGGCGGTCGGTTCGCGATATTCGATCATATGGCTGTCGACCGGGGTCTGTTCGACCATGTCGGCGAAATCCTGATCGTCCATGTCGGCCATGCCGCCAGTGGGATGGCGCGAGGCGAGATAGGACTGGAGCAGACTATACTGCTCGTCGGTCGCCCATGGCTTGCAGGCGGTCGCGATCAGGTCGCCATTGCGGCGCAGGTTGCGCTTTTGCGAATTGCTCGGCTTGAACTCGCTTGCACAAACACGGACCGACACGCACGCCGAACAATCGGCGCAGCTCGGGCGATAGGCGACCGACTGGCTGCGGCGGAAACCGATACGGCCCAGCGCATCGTTGAGTTCGTTCGCATTGTTGCCGCTGAGTTCGGTGAACACCTTCCGTTCGGTCTTGCCCTCCAGATAGGGGCAAGGTGCCGGGCTGGTGACGAAGAAACGCGGGAAACGGAACGGTGCGGACACGCGTGGGAACCTCCGGGCTTTTGCGATGCCGATCCCCCCGACGCGGGTCCCGACGCGCTACATGCACCGAATATGCCGCGCCCGGTCAATGGTGCAAACAGCATTTACCATTTTTGTTCGTCCCGTTCTGACTCAACTTCGCAAATTGCTGAATCGGCGGGTAACTTTTGTGCCGAAGTGAATCACTTCCTCCCTGTGCCGCAGGCATGGGGAGGTGGCAGCGCGAAGCGCTGACGGAGGGGCTGGGGCTTCTCGCCCCTCCACCGCCTTCGGCGGTCCCCCTCCCCACCGCTGCGCGGCAGGGAGGATGCATTGCTTAGGCGTATCCGCGGAGCTCGTCGCCGGTCAGCGTTGCGACATGCAGCACGTTGGTCGACCCCGGCGTACCGAACGGCACCCCCGCCATCATCACCAGCTTGGCGCCCGCCTTGCCGATGCCGTGGCGCAGCGCCATGCGCTTGCCCTTGGCGATCATCTCCTCGAAGCTGCCGATATCGCGGGTCGGCACCGCATGCGCCCCCCACAGCAGCCCCATTCGCCGTGCCGCCTCTTTCTTCGGGGTCAGGACGAGCAGCGGGGCGCCCGGCCGCTCGCGCGCGACGCGGCGCGCCGTCGAGCCCGAGAAGGTGAAACAGATGATCGCATCGGCGGCGATCGTCGTGATGATGCTGCCCGCCGCCTCGGCCAGCGCGTCGGCGGTCGTCGCGTCGGGCGCCGTCTCGGTAAAGTGCAGCCGGCGGAAATAATCGGGGTCGCTTTCGACCGAACGCGCGATCGAATCCATCATGGTGACAGCTTCGACGGGCCACGCCCCCGCCGCGGTCTCGGCCGACAGCATGATCGCGTCGGCGCCGTCATAGACCGCGGTCGCAACGTCGGACACTTCGGCGCGTGTCGGCGACGGCGACGTAATCATCGATTCGAGCATCTGCGTCGCGACGACGACCGGTTTGCCCATCCGCCGCGCCGTCGCGACGATCCGCTTTTGCAGCGGCGGCACCGCTTCGGGCGGCAACTCCACCCCCAGATCGCCGCGCGCGACCATCGCGGCGTCGGCGATCTCCAATATTTCCTCGATCCGCTGGACGCCGGACGGCTTTTCGAACTTCACCAGCAAGGCCGCCTTGCCGCCGATCAGCCGCCGCGCCTCGGCGACGTCCTCCGGCCGCTGGACGAACGACAGCGCGATCCAGTCGACATGCTGTTCGAGCGCGAAGGTCAGGTCCTTGCGGTCCTTTTCGGTGAGCGCGGCGAGCGGCACCACGACATCGGGGACGTTGACGCCCTTGCGATCGGAAATCCTGCCGCCGACCTCGACGATCGTCTCGATCCGTCCGGCCTCGACCTTCTTCACTCGCAGCACCAGCTTGCCGTCGTCGACGAGCAGCCGCGTCTCGGGTTCGAGCGCGGCAAAAAGTTCGGGATGCGGCAAGTGGACGCGGGTCGCATCGCCCGGCGTCGTGTCGGTATCAAGGACGAACTTCCGACCCTTCACCAGCTCGGCGGGGCCGTCCTTGAAGATGCCGACGCGCAGCTTCGGTCCCTGCAGGTCGACAAGGATCGTCGTCGGGCGTCCGGTCTCTTTCTCCAGCGCGCGGATCGCCGCGATGGCCTTCGCATGCCCGGCATGATCGCCATGGCTCATGTTGACGCGGAAGGCGTCGGCACCGGCGCGGTGCAAAGCCGCGATCATCTCCGGGTTCGCGCTCGCGGGGCCGAGGGTCGCCAGGATGCGGACCTTGCGCTGGCGGGGCGTAAAACTCTGGGCCACGGGTGCTCCGACAATTGGAAAGGCTGGGTGGCTTGCCTAGGGCGTATATCCCCGGCAAGGCAAGCCGCGTATAGCTATTCATCTGCCGACCAGAAGGAAATCCACCATGTCCTGCAGCGACGATCCGGTTCCCGCAAACGACGCGCTCGACAGCCTCGACGATGCGGTGGCCGCGGCCGCGTTCCGCCGTCTCGCGCGGTTGCTCCAGCACCGCAGCGACGCCGCGAATATCGACCTGATGGGGCTCGCCGGTTTCTGCCGCAATTGCCTCGGCGACTGGATCGCCGAGGCGGGCGGTATGGATAAGGAGGCCGGCCGCGCCATCGTCCACGGCATGCCGACGGCCGAGTGGAAAACACGCTTCCACGTCGCCGCAACGCCTGAACAACTCGCGCGGATGGAAGAAAGCATGGCGAAGAATCCCTGACGCCGCTAGGACGCGCCAGCCGCGATTCTCGCGTCACATCTTTCCCATCACCGGAGCCTGAAATGAGCGAAGCCACCACCACCGACCAGCAACTGCGCCTGTTCATCGAGCGCGTCGAACGGTTGGAAGAAGAGAAAAAGGGCATCGCCGACGATATCCGCGACACCTATAACGAGGCGAAATCGCAGGGTTACGACCCGAAGATCATGCGCCAGATCGTGCGCCTGCGCAAACTGCCGCCGCACGACCGCAAGGAAATGGAAGCGATCCTCGACGTTTATAAATCGGCGCTCGGCATCGACTGACGCGCCCCACGACAACCCGCAGGAGAGTGACGATGTTCAGCACCACCACCAACAATGTCGAAGGCCGTCCGGTCCGCGAATATCTGGGCATCGTCACCGGCGAGGTGATCGTCGGCGCCAACCTGTTCCGCGACCTGTTCGCGAGCATCACCGACATCGTCGGCGGCCGTTCGGGCAAATATGAGGACGTCCTCGCCCGCGCCCGCAAGGAAGCGATCGCCGAGATGGAGGCCGAAGCGACGCGCCTCGGCGGCAATGCGGTAATCGGCGTCGACCTCGATTACGAGGTGCTCGGCCAGAACGGCTCGATGCTGATGGTCTCCGCCAGCGGAACGGCCGTGGTTGTCTGATCGGCGCGGCCGCGCTAGGGCGGCCGCCATATTTTTCGATCCGATGGAGGTAGGCTGTGGCCGGCCATAGTAAATTCAAGAACATCATGCACCGCAAGGGTGCGCAGGACAAAAAGCGCAGCAGCCTCTTTTCGAAGCTCAGCCGCGAAATCACCGTCGCGGCGAAGATGGGCCTGCCCGATCCCGACGCGAACGCGCGCCTGCGCGCCGCGGTCAACGCCGCCAAGGCGCAGTCGATGCCAAAGGACAATATCCAGCGCGCGATCGACAAGGCGGCGGGCAACGACGGCGATAATTACGAGGAAATCCGCTACGAAGGCTATGGCCCCGGCGGCGTATCGCTGATCGTCGAGGCGCTCACCGACAACCGCAACCGCACCGCGACCAACGTGCGCACCGCGTTCAGCAAGAACGGCGGCAACCTTGGCACCAGCGGCAGCGTCAGCCACGGCTTCGACCGGCTCGGCCTGATCAATTATGGCGTGAGCGCGGGCGACGCCGACACGGTGTTCGAAGCCGCGCTGGATGCTGGCGCCGACGACGTCGAATCGTCCGAGGACGGCCACGACATCTGGACCAGCGTCGACAGCCTGCACGAAGTCGCGAAAGCGCTCGAAGCGAAGCTCGGCGAGGCCGAAGGCGTCAAGCTGGCATGGAAGCCGACGCTGAAGAGCGAAGTCGGCGACGAAAGCGTCGCGCAGACCTTGTTCAAGCTGATCGACACGCTCGACGACGACGACGATGTCCAGACCGTCTGGGGCAATTATGAAATCCCCGATGCGGTGATGGAGAAGCTCGGCTGATCATCCTCGGCCTCGATCCCTCGCTCAGTTGTACCGGCTGGGGCGTCATCCGCGTCGAGGGCAGCCGGATCAGCCATGTCGCCAACGGGCAGGTAAAGACCGACGCGAAGGCGTCCCTGCCCGACCGGCTCGCGCATCTCGATACGGTGCTCGCGGCGGTGATCGCCGATCATGTACCGGCGTGCGCAGCGGTCGAGGAGGTTTTCGTCAACGACAATCCGCAATCGACGCTGAAGCTTGCGCACGCCCGCGGCGTGGTGCTGCTGGGCTGCGCGCGGAGCGGACTCGCGGTCACCGAATATGCGCCCCGGCTGGTCAAGAAGGCGATCGTCGGGACCGGCGGGGCGGCGAAGGAACAGGTGCAGGCGATGCTGCGCGTGCTGCTCCCCGGCGCCAAGGTGGCGGGAGCCGACGCCGCCGACGCGCTCGCGGTAGCGATTTGCCACGCGAACCACCGCCCGCGCCTCTGAACCCCGCTTTTCCAACCTTCGTGACCCCGGACCTGATCAGGGGTCGATCGCTGCCGCGCCGATATGGATGCCAGATCAGGTCCGGCATGACGAAAGAGGGAAATTGATTCCCTTTTCGTTCTCCTCGCGCTAGGCACGGGCCATGATCGCGAAACTCACCGGACGGCTCGATTCCAGCGGCGCAGGCCATGCGGTGATCGACGTCGGCGGCGTCGGCTATCTGGTCGAAGCCTCGGCGCGCACATTGGACGCCCTGGGCCCGGTCGGCGGCGAGGTCACCATCCACACCGAAATGCTCGTCGGCGAGGATTTCCTCCGCCTGCTCGGCTTTGCGAAGGCCGAGGAACGCGACTGGTTCCGCTTGCTCACCAGCGTTCAGGGCGTCGGCGCCAAGGTCGCGCTCGCCATCCTCTCGGCGCTCGAAATCGGCGATTTGCAGCGCGCCCTTGCGAGCGGCGATAGCGCGATGATCGCGCGCGCCAACGGCGTCGGGCCGAAGCTCGCGCAGCGGATCACGCATGAACTGAAGGACAAGGCGGGCGCGCTCGGCGGCATCGCCGGTTCGGGGGCCGCCCTATCCGCCACCGCCGGCCCGCTCGGTGACGCGGTTGCAGCGCTAACCGGGCTCGGCTTCAAACCCGGCGAAGCGAGCGCAGCGGTTGCGGCGGCGAGCGAAGAACTGGGTGTGCGTGCCAGCCTCGACGCTTTGGTACGCATAGCACTCAAAAAGGCGGCAAAGTGAGTCGCATACTTATTGTTGCGGCGGCCGCAGGTGCCATGCAATGCCTCGGCGGCTGCGATGCGGCAATGGATCGGATCGCCCAGGATCGCGCCATCGAACATGCAAAGGGACAGGTCGCGGGCGCGCTCGGTGGAGGCGAGCCCCGCTTTCGTAACGTTTTCCAATCGCCGGCGAACTTCACCTGCGGCGACGTTGCCCGCTATCAATCTGTCAAATTCCAGCGCTTTTTCGCCTCCGGTATCGACGAACCCTTTCTCGAAGAGGATTTCGGGAAAGATAAGATGGATATGATGTGGGATGCCGCATGTGTCCGGCCGCCGAGCGGGAAGCCGAAAGAATGAACAGCATCATCCGCCACGCCTCCTGCCGCTGCGGCCAGCTCCGCATTACCTGCTCGGGCGAACCGATCCGCGTGTCCGTCTGCCACTGTCGCAATTGCAAGGCGCGGAGCGGAAGCGCCTTTTCCGCACAGGCGCGCTTCCCTGCCGATCAGGTTCGCACCGAAGGCGAAGCGAAATTGTACCAACATGCCGGCGGCAGCGGCACTCTCGCGGACTTCTACTTTTGTAAGGACTGCGGCTCAACGCTCTGGTTTCTCAATCATCCGGAGCTCGACAGCTATGCCGTACCGATCGGCAATTTCGAACCCGGCCATGACTTCGAGCCGCAATTTTCAGTCTATGAGGATCGTCAGGAGCCTTGGGTTTGCATCCTCGGCGAGGCAATAGAGCGTTATGACTGAGCCCGCCCTCACCACCCCCATTCGCACCCCCGAGGATGCCGATGCCGCGCTGCGGCCGAAGTCGCTCGCCGAGTTCGTCGGGCAGGCGGCAGCGCGCGAGAACCTCCGTATCTTCGTCGAAGCCGCGAAGTCGCGCGGCGACGCGCTCGACCATGTGCTGTTCTTCGGTCCGCCGGGGCTTGGCAAGACGACGCTCGCGCAGATCGTCGCGAAGGAGCTCGGCGTGGGTTTCCGCTCGACCAGCGGCCCGGTGATCGCCAAGGCCGGCGACCTCGCCGCGCTGCTCACCAATCTCGAGGACGGCGACGTCCTGTTCATCGACGAAATCCACCGCCTGTCGCCCGCGGTCGAGGAGATCCTCTACCCGGCGATGGAGGACCGCGCGCTCGACATCATGATCGGCGAAGGACCGTCGGCGCGCAGCGTCCGCATCGATCTGCCCAAATTCACCCTCGTCGGCGCGACGACGCGGCAGGGCCTGCTGACGACGCCGCTGCGCGACCGCTTCGGCATTCCGGTGCGACTCAATTTCTATACCCATGCCGAACTCGAACAGGTGATCACGCGCGCCGCGCGGCTGCTCGCGCTGCCGATCGCGTCCGACGGCGCGCTCGAGATCGCCAAACGCTCGCGCGGCACGCCGCGCATCGCCGGGCGGCTGCTGCGCCGCGTGCGCGATTTCGCGACCGTCGCGGGGCATGCGGTGGTCGATGCGAAAGCCGCCGATGCGGCGCTCAACCGGCTGGAGGTCGACGCGCTCGGGCTCGATGCAATGGACCGGCGCTATCTGACGATGATCGCCGATATCTATCGCGGCGGGCCGGTCGGGGTCGAAACCCTCGCGGCCGGATTGTCGGAGCCGCGCGACACGATCGAGGACGTCGTCGAACCCTATCTGCTGCAGATCGGGCTCATCGCGCGCACCGCGCGCGGCCGCATGCTCAACGCCAGCGCATGGAAGCATCTGGGGCTCAATCCGCCCGCCGGATCGCAGGACGGACTATTCGATCAGCAAAAATAGGCGGATTTCTGCCGATTTCATTCTGCCAACCGGCTTCGATCTGCGACGAACCGTTCAAGAGGGGTTTGCGACGAGTCGTTGCGACGCTATCGGTCAGGACAATGGTAAACGTCCCGCCTCCTTTCGTCCCCGGCGCCTTCGTCGGGGCTGCGCATCATTACCGGGCGCGCGTCTACTTCGAGGACACCGACCTCAGCGGCATCGTCTATCACGCCAATTACCTGCGTTACATGGAACGCGCGCGATCGGACATGCTGCGCCTTGCCGGCATCGACCAGCGCGCTGCGATGGACGCCGGCGAGGGCGCGTGGGCCGTCACCGACCTTGCGATCAAATATCGCAGCCCCGCAAAGCTCGACGACGACCTGCTCGTCGTAAGCACCGTGGAGGCGGTGCGCGGGGCAAGCGTGATCATCGCGCAGCGCATCCTTCGCGGGACTGACACGTTAAGCGGCGAGACATTAACGGACGGGCAGGTCACTGCAGCCTTCCTGTCGCCCGGGGGGCGGCCACGCCGCCAGCCGGCGGGCTGGGCCGACCGGTTTACCGCCATCATGAATGGAGAGAATATCCCTTGCTAGACAATATCAAGCTGGCCGCTGACGCGGCGACGCTGTCCCCCATCGCCTTGTTCCTCCAGGCCGACTGGATCGTGAAGGGCGTGATGATCGGGCTGCTTCTGGCCTCCATTTATGTCTGGGCGGTGATTTTCACCCACGGCCGCAGCGTCGGCAAGCTGATGGGCGCGTCCGAACGCTTCGAACGCGATTTCTGGCGCGCGGGCAATCTCGACAAATTCTATGACGAGAACGGCCGCGAGGAACTGCCCAGCGCCAAGATCCTCGCCGCCGGAATCAGCGAATGGCGGCGCTCGACCGCGGGCAAGAATGTCGACCGCGACGGCACGCGCGAACGGCTGGGCATCGCGATGAACGCCGCGATCGCAGGCGAGGTCGACAGGCTGGCCGAAAAGATCGGCACGCTCGCGACGATCGGTTCGGTCGCCCCCTTCGTCGGGCTGTTCGGCACCGTCTGGGGCATCATGCGCAGCTTCACCGCGATCGCCGCATCGAACAACAGCAGCCTCGCCGTCGTCGCGCCGGGCATTGCGGAAGCATTGTTCGCGACCGCGATCGGCCTGTTTGCCGCGATCCCCGCGGTGATCGCCTACAACGCCTTTTCGCAGCGGCTGAACCGGCTCGAATCGCGGCTGGGGCGCTTTGCCGACGGGTTGCACGCCACCTTCAGCCGCGAGCTCGAGGTCGAAGCCTGATGGGCATGACCGGTCCCTCGGGCAGCATCGGCGGACGGCGCGGCCGCGGCAGCCGCCGCGCGCCGATGTCGGAAATCAACGTCACGCCGCTCGTCGACGTGATGCTGGTGCTGCTGATCATCTTCATGATCACCGCGCCGCTGCTCGCCTCGGCCGTTCCCGTCGACCTGCCCGAAAGCCGCGCCAAGCCGGTCGAGACCGAGGAGCAGGAGCCGGTGCAACTGTCGATCACCGGCGACGACACCCTCTATATCGGCGAGGAGCCGGTGAGCGAGGCCGAACTCCCGGCCCGGCTCGACGCCATCGTGCGCGAGCAAAAGGAGGGTGAACGCCCGCGGCAGATCATGCTGCGCGCCGACAAGGGGCTCGATTACGGTCGCGTCATGCGCGTGATGGGCGAACTCAACCGCGCCGGCCTTTCGCGGATCGCACTGGTCACGACGGGCTCCGACACCGAACCCGCCGTGGTCACCAGCGGTTCAGAAACCGGGCAATAGGCTGGAAATCATGGCCGTAACACGGGCAGAGAGGGGCAATCAGCGAAGCGGCATCCTTGTCGCAGTGGTCGCGCATGTGCTGATCATCGGCCTGCTTTCGGTACAATGGACCGCGGGCGAGCGACGTTTCGACAATCCGCCGATGGAGGTCGACCTGATCGCCGAAACCGCCGCCACATCCAGCGCGCCGGTGATCAGCGAAACCCCGCCGGCCGCGCGGCTGGGCGAAGAGGATGCCGTCGACATCGCCGCCCCCGAACCGATGCCGGCACCGCCCGAACCCGAACCCGTCGTCCGCCCGACCCCGGCCCCGGCGCCGAAACAGGTGTCGCGCCCGACGCCGGTACCGCCCAAGAAAACGCCGCCCGCAGCCAAGAAAGCCCCGCCCAAGGCAGCCCCCAAATCCGCTCCGTCGAAAAGCGCCACGGCGCGCCCGACGGGCCGGCTGGACGGGATCACCGACGGGCTGGGACGCGAACAGACCAAATCGCCGAGCAAGGGCGCCCCGGCCGCAAAGACGGCGGCGGAGGTCCGGCGATCTGCACAATTGGCCGTGGATCGCGAAATTAGGCCCTATTGGCAGCGGAATGCACCGCTCGGATATGAAGTTGAGCTTCTCCGGTTAACCTTGGAAATACGCCTCCGCGCCGACGGCACCGTGATCGATGTCAAGCAAGTTGGCGAATTAGGCGGCACAACTGAATCCAATGCGCCACAACAAAAACGATTCGTCGAACAGGCCCGCAAGTCGGTTGTTCAAGCTGCCCCATTCGAAATTTCGGCGGAAGGTTATGATGGCGTCATCGTCATCAGGCAGCCTTTCGCGGCTGTGAGGAGATGAAGATGAAAACCCCTCTCGCATTAGCGATGAGTTTTTTGGCGCTGGGAGCCGCTCCGGCATTTGCGCAGCAACCGACGCCGCCACAACCGGCAGAACAAGTCCAGGACTCGCCGGAAGTCGTTGCAGAGATTGGTAGCGAAAAATCGGTCATCGCGATCCCGGCGCTGGCGACCCCCGCAGTCACCACCGTCGCAGGTTTGCGCACCGATACCCTCGGCCGCCAGATCGCCGAAGTCATCGCCGCCGACCTCGAACGCAGCGGGCTCTATGCCCCGCTCGGTCCGGGCAGCGTCCGCGCGATCACCATGCCCGAAGTCACCGCGCCGCGCTTCGCCGACTGGCAGGCGCGCAATGCCGAGAATGTCGTCCATGGCTTTGTGCGCACCAACAGCACCGGCGGGCTGATCGTCGGCTGCTATCTTTACGACACCGACCTCGGTAGCGAACTGGTGCGGCAGGGCTTCGAAATCCAGCCCGGCGACTGGCGCCGCGCCGCGCATAAATGCGCCGACGCCATCTATTCGCGCCTGTCGGGCGAGGCACCCTTCTTCGACAGCCGTGTCGCGTACATCGCCGAGAGCGGCCCCAAGGGGAACCGCATCAAGCGGCTCGCGATCATGGATTCGGACGGCGGCAACCACCGCTTCATCACCAACGGTCAGGCGCTGGCGATCAGCCCGCGCTTTTCGCCCGACTACAAGAAGATCGTCTACGTCAGCTATCTGAACAACCGCGTCCGCGTCTTCATCTACGACGTCGCCAACGGCTCGCAGAAGCTGGTGACCGAAAGCGGCAACGCCACCTTCGCGCCGCGCTGGTCGCCCGACGGGACGCAGATTCTCTATTCGATGGCGGTCGGCGGCAACACCGACATCTATCGCATCTCGGCAAACGGCGGCACGCCGGTGCGGCTGACGACCACTGCGGGAATCGACGTCGGCGGCAGCTTCTCGCCCGACGGCAAGAAGATCGTGTTCGAAAGCGACCGGTCGGGCAGTCAGCAAATCTATACGATGAACATCGACGGGTCGAACCAGCAGCGGATCAGCTTTGGCGGCGGGCGCTATGCGACCCCCGAATGGTCGCCGCGCGGCGACCTCATCGCCTTCACGCGCATGGGCGGCGGCGAGTTTCGCGTCGGCGTGATGACCCCGGCGGGCGGCGGCGTTCGCCTGCTCACCAACAGCTGGCAGGACGAAGCACCCACCTGGTCGCCGAACGGCCGCGTCATCCAGTTCTTCCGCACCTCGCCCGGCCGCGAGGGCAAATCGAGCCTGTGGCAGGTCGACCTGACCGGCGTGAACCTGCGCCGTCTGCCGACCCCGCAGGACGGGTCGGACCCGAGCTGGGGCCCGGTGCTCCCCTGATCGACGAAGCCCGAGGCGGAACCAAAGGAAATCCGCGGGGTTGAATCGCCATCCCGATGCGGCTTAACTCCGCATCGTCACCATAAGAGTGCAACAACAAGAGGACAGAAGACATGACGATACGCAAAACCACCGCGATGATCGCGGCGATCACCATGCTCGCTGTTGGTGCCTGTTCGAAGAAGGCCCCTGACACGCTTCCCCCGGCGCCCGAAGGCACGGGCACCGACACCGGACCCAGCACCGGCGGCGTCGTCCCCGGCTCGCAGCAGGATTTCATCGCCAACGTGTCTTCGGACCGCATCTTCTTCGGTTTCGACCAGTATAATGTCGATGCCGAGGATCAGGCGACATTGCAGAGCCAGTCGCAGTGGCTGCAGCGCAACCCGGCGGTCCGCGTCCTGCTCGAAGGCCATGCCGACGAACGCGGCACGCGCGACTATAATATCGCGCTCGGCGAACGCCGCGCCAATGCCGCGAAAAACTATCTTGCCTCGCTGGGTATCGATCCCAACCGGATTCAGGTGATTAGCTATGGCAAAGAACGCCCCGCTGCGGTGGGATCGAACGAGGAAGCCTGGGCGCAGAACCGCCGCGCGGTGACTGTCGTTATCGAACGCTGATCAACAGCAGCCAGACCGGCACCGCGATCCACGCCGCGGTGCAGAGGAAGACACCGAAGGGGACGCGCCGCAACGCCAGCGGCGCGTCGCCTTCCCTTTTCTGCGCAACGAGCACCCACGCAATGCCGCCCAGACTGGCGAGGAGCAGCATCAGCGGCAGCGCCTGCCAGCCGAGCCAGGCGCCGACCGCCGCGACGAGCTTCGGGTCGCCGCCGCCCATGCCCTCGGCCCCGCGCACGCGGCGATAAAGCAGGGCTATCGCTGCGAGGGCCACGCCCCCTGCGAGCGCGCCGATCCAGCGATCGAGCAGCGGCGTGCCGAGCAGCGGGCCGGCGAAGAGCAGGCCCACGACCGCGAGAAGGGCATTCAACCGGTCGGGTAGCCAGAAATGGCGCGCATCGAGCAGCGCGAGCGGCAGCAGCAGCCAGCCGAACAAGGCCCAGAGCCAACCCGCCGTCCCCGGCATCGACACCAGCGCCACGGCGCCGATCAACGCCGACGCGATCTCGACCCGGCTGTGAAAAGGATCGATCGGAGCGCCGCATCGGCGACAGCGTCCGCGCGACCATAAAGCCGACAGCAAGGGCACAAGATCGCGGGCGCCGAGCGGCTGGTGACATGCGTCGCATTGCGACCGCCCGAGCACCGATCGCCCTTGCGGCCAGCGCAGCACCAGGGTCGCGATAAAGCTGCCGAGGACGAGCCCGATCAGCGCGGCGAAAGCGACACCGATGCCGACGGGCAAGGCGCCCGGGTCGGGCACCTCAGAAACGGCCCGCGCTGGTCAGGACGAAACCGCCCTGCCCCGGCTTGAAACCCAGCGCGGCAAGTGCCGCCGCCATCGCCGGGTCGCGGTCGACATTGATCGCGAATCCGGCGCGATAGGCGCCGCTGCCATCGAACGACAGCGTCAGCCGCTCCATCCCCGACTGGCTGGCGAGCGTGGCCTGCGCGCGGCCGCCCGCACAGCGGAGCGGTCCCGAAAGCCCGCGCGACAGATCGAGTCCGGCGATCATCGTCCCGACGACAAGCTGCAACCGGCCGCCCGCTTCGACGCATTTGCCCGCCGCATCGAACCGCGCCGTCGCGCCCTCGAAGCGGATGGTGTCGACCGGGATGAGCCCGAAGCCGCCCGCCAGCGATGTCATGCCATTGATGTCTGACATCCCGCGCGGGTCACTGCCGTGGAGGCGCCCGGCAAGCGCGCCGAGCCGCGCGTCGGTGCGCGAGAAGACGAGTTCGGTGCGCCCGCCGAGCAAAGCCAGCGGCGACAGGCTGGCGCCTACGGTGCCGAGCGGCAGCGCGCCGAGCCGCGCGTCGACCAGTTCGCCCGCCCAGACCGAACCCCGAATCTCCCGCGCGGAAATCCCCGCATCGGTCGCGCCCGACAGCCCGAGCGCGAGCCGCATCGGGAAGGTCGCGATGATCAGGATCAGCGCCAAAAACACCGCCGCGATCGTCATGCGCCGCCGCATCGTCACTGGCCGCCCTTCCTCAGTTCGGCCGTCATACCGACGGTTCCGTCGACCGCCGGCGTGATCGTCAACTGGTCGACGACGAAGCCCTGCCCTTCGAGCGAAGCGAGCCAGTCGGTGAGCACGGGCGCTTTGGCCGTCGCGATCGCGATTGTCGCCTGCCGCTGTCCGCGCGCCTCGTTGCGGTCGAGCGTCAGCCCGATCTCGCTCGCCGACTGGGCAAGATATTGGTCGATCGCTACCGCATCGACCGCCGCAGCGACCGATTTCGCCGGGCGCTGCGCCAGCAATTGCACCTTCGCCGCAACGCGCCCCTCGCGCTCGACCGCAGCGCGATGCTCCGCCTCGAGATCGGCAATGGCAGCGACGGCCGGGCGGCCGATGCCCCACAGGATCACGCCGAGCGCCAGCACGCCCGCGATACCGACCAGCCAGCGCTCGCGCCCCGAAAGCCCCGTCCACCAATTCTGCAATTTCTCGGTCATGGCACCGCCCGGATCGTCACATTGGCCATTTGCAGCCCGTCGGTTCCCGCCATCGGCTGCGCGGTGACGCGATAACCGCGGGCCTGCAACGCCAGCAGCACCTTGTTCACATCGTCGACACGCGGCGCTGCCAGTGTTGTCGTCAGCGTCCCGTCGGTACGATGCGAGAGGCTTTTGAGCGTAACGCCGGGCACGTCGCCCATCGCCCCGTAGAGCGCCGAGGCGGGCACGGAAAAGGCAAGCGGACCGCCCCCCGCGGCGGCGAGCCGGCGATCGAGTTCGGCCTCGGCCGCCGACGCGTCGGCCGCGGTGACCCCCGCCTTCTTCGCCATCGCGACAACCGCATCGTCGGCGCGCGCACTATCGCTCGACAAGCGGATGGCGTGGATGATCGGTATGAGCAGACTGATCGCGACCAGCGCGATAAACAGCCGCTTGGCAAGCCGCAGCATCGCGGGATCGACCGACCAGCTCCGCTTCGGTTTCCACCCGCCGCTGAGCAGGTCGAGCGGCGGCGCAGCGAGCGTCAGAAGTAGCGCCTCGCGCATGCGATCGGCGTCGAGCGGCGCGATATCGTGCCCTCCCGCGATCAATCGATCGAGTTCGGGATCGGACGCATAGGCGCGGTCGGCGGTGCGCACGATCTGCTCGCCGCCGAGTTCGGCGGTCCATAGCGTGCCCGGTTCGGGCGGGGGCACCGTCGCCGCCGCAGGAACGATCGCCGCGGGATCGAAGCCCCGCGCCTTGAGCCAGCCCGTCCATGCGGTCATTGCCGCGTGGGTCGTCACGGCGACGGGCACCGCCTGCCCCGTGTCGGCGGGCTGTCCCGACACGACATGCAATCCGGCGGCATCGCCCAGACTGTCTTTCAGCGTATCGATCCGCGCCGCCGCGGCCGCCTGCGCCGGGGCCGCATCGGGATAGTGCCGCCACTGGATCGGCACGTCGGCGGCGGGAGCAAGCGCGACAAGCCGGTCGTCGGCACCATCGTCTTCCGGCTTTTCCCACGCGTCGACCCAGCCATCGTCCTGGCCCGAATCAACGATCACGCCATCGTCGACGCGCAGCCACGCCGGCCGCGTGCCTTCGTCGTCGAGCGCCGCCAGTGGAGGAAGCCACAGGATGAGCGTACGCGCCACGTCAGTCGCCCTCGCCCCAGTCGCGGCGAACGATCGACGGCGGCGCGGTACCGGCAGCGGGTGCACCGCCATTGGCATCGATGAGCGAAACCGAAGTCAAGAAACCGTCCCCCATCGTCACATTCGTCGTCAGTGTCAGCCAGCGGCTCGTCATTCCCGCCTGTTCGGCGGCGTCGCCCGGGTCGATCCCGGCAAGCGGCCCCGCCTTCCAGAATCGGACGCTGCTGCCATAGCCGTCGGCGGGCCGCGCTGCCAGCGCAGCGCGCGCATTCGCCACCCCGATCTCGCCGGGACGCAGCATCGCGACGAGCGGCGCCTGTTCGGGCGCCAGCGTGTTAACATTGAGCCGGATCGGATCGGCGACCGGCAGCACGCAAATCCACGGCTTGAGCCGCGCATAGATTTTCGGCGTCACCCCGCGCACCGCGCGCAATTCGCTGATATCGGCCATCTTGCGGTTACCGGGCAGATAGGATGCCTGCATCGAGCGGTAGACGCCGTCCTCGGCGCCGAGAGGCCCTTCGTTGCTGTCGCTGTCGATCCAGTCGGCCGCCGCCGCCGCGATCGCCTTCGCCTGACCGGGGTCGATGCCGAGCAGGCTCATCAGTTCGGCGAACTGCGCCACGGCGCCGGCGCGCTGGCTGAGCCGGCCGGGCGCCGCTTCGACCACGAGCGCGTTGAGATTGAAGCAATTGTTCGCATCGGTCAGCCGCGCCCGGCCTTCGCCGCCCGGCAGCGGCAGCACGAACTCGCGCCCGAGCCAGCCGCCGGCAAGCGTCAGCCGCGACGGATCGCGCCCGACCAGATCGGCGACGCGGCGCAGCGCAATCTGTTCGGCGGCAAAGCTGTAGGCGCGGCCCTGATCGATCGTCGATGCGCTGCCCGCGATACGCGTCGCGAGCGTCAGCCGGTCGAGCGCCGTCGCCGCAATCACCGCCATGACCGCGACGAGCAGCAGCACGCTGAGCAGCGCGGCGCCGCGTTCGCCTCTCGCCGGCGGCGTCATGGCGCAGGCGCCTGCAAGGGCGGCGGCGGCAATGCCGGGGCGGTCAGGAACAGCATGGCAAGCGGCGCCCGGCCCCGGCGGGTCAATCGCACTTCGACCGCGCGCGGCAGGCGGTCGCCGGGCTCCGACGTCCAGCTCTCGCCCCAATTGCCCTTTTCGTCGCGATAGCGAACCGCGACCGCGTCGACCTCGCCGATCAGGCGATCGCCGTCGCTCAGCACCGCGCCGTCGAGCATCGGCTGTATCGCGCGCCGCCATTCGCCGCCGGTCAGGGCATAAGCGACGCGTTCGACAGAGGGCCGCGGCCCGCCGTCCTGCGACGGTGCGCCGCCGTGGACGAAGGCGAAGCCGGTGGACGAACCGATGAATGCGGGCACGGGCTCCCCCGCCTGCCCGCGCGTCGGACGCTGCACCGCTTGCGCAAGATCGTTCGCCATCAGCGCCCGCACCCGGTTGACACCGCCCATTGCCTTCAGGCGAAGCTGAACGGCATCCTGCGTATCGATACTGCTGCGCAACAGGCCAACCCCCATCGCGGCGATCGCCGCAAAGATCGATAATGCAACGAGCATTTCGACGAGCGTGAAGCCGCGTTCGTCCTTCATTGCGACGGCCTGATGATCGTCAGGACCGCCTGCCCGCGTCCGCTTTCGGGCCGGACGGTCAGGTCGATGCGGAGCAGGCTGTCGTCGGCGGTCCTGGCGACGCGCTGTTCGACGCGCCAGTTGCGGCCGGCATTGGCGACGCCCGTCGCGCTGTTGCCGATCGTCGGCGGCGCCGGATCGGTCCACAGTTCGACAGCACGATTCTGCGCGACGATCCCCGCCATGGTGCTTTCGTCGAGATCGCCGGCTGTCCGTACGGCAAAAGCGTCGAGACGGACGAGCGTCAACGCCGCAATGCTGATGATGCTGAGCGCGACGAGCATTTCAAGCAGCGTAAAACCGCCTTCACGATCATTGGCCACGGCTGACCTCCCCCGTCGCCGAAACGCGCACGGTTTCGCGCGCGTCGCCGCCCGCGAGGACGACGGACTGCGGTGTCGGGCTGGTCCCGACGCGATCGAAAAGGATGCGCGATACGCCCTGCCCGTCGCCGGCAACGAAACGGACATCGCCCGGCCAGTTACGCTGTTCGAACGCGCGGCCGGGCAGCGGCTGCCACGTCCCTTCGACCCGCCGCTCGAAGCCATAGCCCGACGGCGCGAAGTTGACCGCGACGCTGCGCCCCTCGATCACCGCCACGTCGCGCGCGGCGGCAAGACGGGCGGCAAGGCGGTCGGCCTCGCTGCGCACCGTGCGTTCGTCGCCGGGGATCGTCAGCACCACTGCGGCAGCGGCAAGCGCGAGGATGGCGAGCACGACCATCAGCTCGACCAGCGTGAAGCCGCGCTGGCCGTCAGGGCAGTGCGCCCCGGTGGAAACCGGGGCCCCGAAAAGATTGGGTTGGCGCGAATGGGCCCCGGCTTTCGCCGGGGAACATCCAGCGAGCGCCTCAGCCTTCTCCGTGGATGTCGGCATTGTCGTCGGTCCCGCCGGGCGCGCCGTCGGCGCCAAGCGACCAGACGTCGAACGCCTTCCCGTTCGGCCCCGGCGCCTGATAATTATAGGGACGGCCCCACGGATCCTCGGGCAGCTTCTTGATATAGCCGCCGCGGCGATAGCGTTCGGGCTGGGCGAGTGCCGGCGGTGCCGCGGTGAGCGCGTTCAGCCCGTCGGTCGTGGCGGGATAGGTGAGATTGTCGAGGCGATATTGTTCGAGCGCGGTTTCGAGCGTTGCGATGTCGGCCTTCGCCTTGGTCACCATGGCGCGATCCTGGCTGGGCAGCACGTTGATCATCACTACCGTGGCGAGCAGCCCGATGATGAAGATCACCACCATCAGTTCGGTGAGCGTGAAGCCGCGCTCGCCCTGCTTGCGGCGATCGGCTGGGGACCGGCCGGGATCGAGCATCAGGCGAAAGAAAAGCTGCATAAGCGACATATTATAGACCTGCGAGGTTCTGCAACTGGAGGATCGGAAGCAGGATGGCGAGAATGATGAGCGCGACGCAAGACCCCATAATGACGATTATGACAGGTTCGAGAAGCGCCATCGAGGCGGCGGTGAAACGGTCGAACTCGCGTTCGAGATAGTCGGCCGCGCGTTCGAGCATCTGCTCGAGCCGCCCGGCGCTTTCGCCGCTCGCGGTCATATAGACGAGGAGCGGCGGGAAAACGCCCGCGTCGCGAAGCGCGGCCGAAAGGCTACCGCCGGCACGGACCTGATCGACGATCGCTGCGGTCGCGCCAGCGAGCGCCGCATTGCGGATCGTCGGGACGGTCAGGCGCAGCCCTTCGACGAGCGGCAGCCGGCTCGACACCATCGTCGATAGCGTGCGCGCGAAGCGGGCCGCGTAAAGATCGCGGAGCAGGCGGCCGAGCAGCGGCAGGCGCAGCAGCCGCGCATCGACTCGCGCCTTGAACGCCGGGCGGCGCATCGCGGTGACCCAGCCGAAAATTCCGGCGGCCAGCAGCAGCGCGACCAGCCACCACCAGTTGGCGGCAAAGCCCGAGATCGCAATCACCGCGCGGGTCAGGAAGGGCAGTTGCTGTCCCGTGTCGGTGAACTGTTCGACGACACGCGGGACGACGAAGATCATGAGTGCAGCGACGACACCGACCGCGACCACGGCGAGGACGATGGGATAGGCGAGCGCGGCGACCAGCTTGCCGCGCACTTCGGCCTGCCGTTCGAGCAGGTCGGCGAGCCGTGCGAGGATCGTCGTCAGGCTGCCCGTCGTTTCGCCCGCTGCGACCATCGCGCGATAGAGCGGCGGAAAGCTCGCCGGCTGGCGCGCCATCGCATCGGCGAGGCGGCGGCCTTCGAGCAGCCCGGCATGAACGTCGGCGATCACCGCGCGCGCGCTTTCGGCTTCGCTCTGGCGGGTCAGCGTGCGCAGCGCTTCCTCGAGCGGCGCCACTTCGACGAGCGTCGCCAACTGGCGCGTAAACAGCGCCAGCTCCTTGCGGCTGAGCTTACTGCGGCGAAAGGCGAGCAGCGAGCGCGAGGCGGGGCGCGACCCCGCCGCCTCGACCGCGACGATATGGAATTTCCGCCGCACGAGATCGGCACGCGCGGCATCGTCGTTCGCCGCGGAGACCCGCCCCTTGCGCTCGCGACCCTGCGGGTCGATCGCGACATAGCGGTAATCAGGCATCGACATCCTCGCGCCGCGCGACGCGGATCGCCTCTTCGGCGGTCGTGAGGCCCTTGGCGACCATCGTCCGCGCCGCCGACGCCAGCGTCGGCGCCTTCAGAAACGCATGTTTGGCGATCATCGCCTCGTCGCCGCCCGCGTAGATGTAGCGGCGCACCGTCTCATCGACCTTGATCGCTTCGAACACCCCGATGCGGCCCTTGTAGCCGCTGCCGCCGCACTGGTCGCAGCCCTTGGGCCGCCAGATGACAGTACCGATATCGAGCCCGAGCATTGCCGCAACGCTGTTGTCGGCCTGCACCGGTTCGCGGCAATGCTCGCAGAGCTTGCGGACGAGCCGCTGCGCGATCACCGCGCGCAGCGTCGAGGCGAGCAGAAAGGGCTCGACCTTCAAATCCTTGAGGCGCGTGATCGCGCCCACCGCATCGTTGGTGTGGACGGTCGACAGCACGAGGTGGCCGGTCAGCGATGCCTGCACCGCGATATCGGCGGTCTCGCGGTCGCGGATTTCGCCGACCATCACGACGTCGGGGTCCTGGCGCAGGATCGCGCGCAGCCCGGCCGCGAAATCGAGCCCGACCTTGCTGTTGACCTGCGTCTGGCCGACGCCGTCGACGGCATATTCGACCGGGTCCTCGACCGTCAGGATATTGCGCTGGCCATCGTTGAGCTGCTTCAGCGCGGCATAAAGCGACGTCGTCTTGCCCGATCCGGTCGGCCCGGTGACGAGGATGATGCCATTGGGTTCAGCGAGCGCCTCGCGCAATATCTGGTCGGCGGCGCCCGTCAGACCGAGGACATCGAAATCGATCCCCGCGCTGTCCTTGTCGAGGATACGCATCACCACGCGTTCGCCCGCGCGGCTGGGCAATGTCGAGACGCGCACATCGACCGCCTTGCCCGCGAGCGTCAGGCCGATACGCCCGTCCTGCGGAATGCGGCGTTCGGCGATGTCGAGCCGCGCCATCACCTTGATGCGGCTGACGACGACTGGCGCGACGTGCGGCGGCATCCGCAGATGCTCGCGCAGCACCCCGTCGGTGCGCATCCGTACAACCAGCCCGCTTTCATAAGGTTCGATATGAATGTCGCTGACGCCCTGCCGCACCGCTTCGGCAATGATCGCATTGATCAGCCGGATCGCGGGGGCATCGTCGGCGCTGTCGAGCAGGTCTTCGGCGCTGGGCAGGCTGAAATCGAGGTCGCTACCGTCGAGCGATCCCGCCATCGCCGCGGCCGAGGCATCGACGGCATAATGGTCGGACAGCAACCGGTCGAAATCGGCGGCGCTGGCCGTCGCGACCTTGAGCGGCTGCGCGAGGTAGCGCTTGACCTCGATCAGCACTGCCGGGTCGCTGTCCTCACGGAGCGTCGCCAGCCAGATACCGCCCTCCCCCGGGGCGATCACGACACCGTGCGCGCGCGCGAAGCCATAGGGAATATCGACCGGCGCCGGCGGCGCGGCGGTCGGTTCGGAATCGGTCACGGATATTCTCCGGGCGGCGGCGCGGGGGCATTCGAGATCGAGGGCGGCACGTCGGTACTGATCACATTACCATCGGGCCCACGCAGCGCGGGCAGATCGACGGGAGTGACGGTCACATCGCCGGCCGAGGGCGGCGACGGCGGCGTCGTCCCCATATAGTCGCGGACCAGCGTATCGATCGCCGGTTCCTGATCGGGGTTCCGCTGCAACTGGAAATTGCGGACATAGCCGTAACGCCGCGCGGTCAGCGCAGCATTATCCTCGCGATTGCGCAGGACGGTCGGGCGGATGAAGACCATCAGGTTCGTCTTCGAGCGTGACCGGCTCCGCGACTTGAACAATTCGCCGATCAGCGGGATGTCGCTGAGCAGCGGAATACGCTCGATCGTCTTGCGCTCGTCGTCGTTGAGCAGGCCGCCGATCGCGAGGATTTCGCCGTCGTCGACCGTCAGCACCGTCTCGAACGAGCGCTTGTTAAGGATGAGGTCGCTGTTGCGCGACGACACCGGCCCGGCGACGCTCGACACTTCCTGACGGAGGAACAGCTTAACCTCGCCCGCGCCGTTGACCTGCGGCGTGACCTCGAGCTTGATGCCCACCTCTTCGCGCTGGACGGTGCGGAAGGCGTTGTCGAAATTGTCGCTCAGCGCCTCGCCCGTCGTAATCGGCACTTCCTGTCCGACGAGGAATTTTGCCGCCTGATTGTCGAGCGTGACGATATGCGGCGTCGCGAGCAGGTTCGACGTCGTGTCCGATTTCACCGCGTTGATGATCGCGCCGAAGATCGTGTTCTTGCCGATATCGCCCGCGAACCCCGCGAAACCGCCGGTCGCCTGGAGCAGCGACGCCGCCGCGGCTTCCTGCAGGCTGCTGCCGAGCGCGCTGTTTGTCTGGGTCACCGTGGTGTTGCCGTTGACCGTCGTCGTTTCCTGCGACAGCCGGTTCGCCGCATAGGCGCCGCCCAAGGTGAAGATGTTCGGCTGGGCATTGCTGTAATTGGTCGCGACGAACGGGATGTTCTTGCCGCCGAGCAGGAACTGGACGCCGAGCCGCTTTGCCGCATCGTCGCCGATCTCGACGACGATCGCCTCGACGAGCACCTGTTCGCGGCGGCTGTCGAGCTGGCGGATCAGTTCGCCGAGCATCCGCTGCACTTCGCTGTTGGCGGCGACGATGATCGCATTGGCGCCTTCATAGCGGGTGACGATCGCCGGTCCGCGCGTCGAGATGCTGCCCCCCGCACCGCTGACCGAGGTCGGCGCGCTGTTCGTTGCGGCGGCAGGCGCGGCACTAGCGCTGCCCGACGACGAGGAAGAGGACGAAGCCGGCGGCAGCCCGGCCTTCTGCGCCGGATCGCTGCCGCCGCCGATCAGTTGCTGGAGCGTCGGCAGCAGCGTTTCGGCATTGGCATGTTCGAGCCAGTAGACGCGCAGTTCGGTGCCGCCCGCCGCCTTGGCATCGAGGTCGTTCGCCATCTGGACGAAGCGCGCGACCATCGCCTGATCGCCGCGCAGCGCAATCGCATTGCTGCTGTCGATCGGCACGATGGCGACGGGCGATTGCGCGCCCTCGCCGGCTGCGGGCACCAGCGCCTGCAGCGCGGCCGCGATCTCGCGCGCGCCGGCGTTTTTCAGCGTCACGATCTGGCTGGTCGAACTGTCGCGGTCGATGCTGCTCGCGAGCGCGCGGATGCGGCGGATATTGTCGGCGAAATCGGCGACGACCAGGCTGTTGGCGTTGCGGTTGGCGGTCAGCGAGCCCTGCGGGCTGACCAGCGGGCGCAGCGTTTCGACCGCCGACACAGCGTCGATGTGGCGGAGGCGGATGATTTCGGTGACGAACTGGTTCTGCGCCGCGCCGCCGCTGCCGATCCGGCCGGGCTGGGCGGCGGCGCCGTCGATCGGCTGGACGCGATAGCTGCCGTTCGGTCCCGGCACCGCGACGAGGCCGTTCGAGCGCAGCGTCGACAGGAAAATCTCGAAATATTCGCTCCGCGACAGCGGCCGGTCGGTCACGACCGACACCTTGCCGTTGACGCGGCCGTCGATGACGAAGGTGCGGCCGGTGATCCGCGCCGCATCCTGGATGAACGCGCGGATATCGGCGTCGCGGACGTTCAGCGTATATTGCGCGAGCGCGGGTCCCGGCGTTGCGGAAACGAGCGCGGCGGCGAGCATCAGGGACAGTTTGAGACGCATAAACCTATTGCTTCGAGAGGAAGATGGCGACGGGGACGACGCTGGCACCGCGCTCGACCTCGAGCGAGATGCGCGCCCCCGGCGTGAATTGGCCGGCGAGCGAGGCGGCATCGCCTGCGGAGCCGATCGGGCGGCCGTTGACCGAGCGGATCACGTCGCCGGGACGCAAACCCGCAGCGCGGAACACGGCGCCGTCGCCCTGCGGCTGGACCGCGAGGCCGGTGACCTTGCCGCTCTCGGTCCGCGGCGCGAAGCCCACGCCCGATTTCAGCGCCGCCGGCGACATCTCGCCGCTGGCCGAGACACCGCTCGCCGGAGCCGCAGCCGTTTCGGGGGTCGGCATGGCGGGGGCGGCCGCGGGACTGGCGACCGGCGCCTCGCCGCTCTGGTCGAGGAACAGGCTTTCGCGTGCGCCGCCGCGGTCGAGCAGCACATGGTCGAACGCGACGCCCACCAGCTTGACGCCGGGCGCGATCTCGTCGCCGACGGCGTAGCTGTTCTGCACCCCGTCCTCGCCGGCGATGATCGCCGAACCGCTGCCCGTCGCTTCGTTGATATTGACCCCGAAGATGGTGAGGCCGAGCGCGGTGACGGTGGCGCTGGCGGGGCCCTGCGGTGCGGTGCGGAAGAAGGGATCGAGGCCGACGAACAGCGCACGGCGCTCGGCGGGCGACGCAATGACCGCCGCCTGCGGTTGCCAGGCGCCGAGCGGCGACAAGGGCACGATCAGGGTCCAGAGCAGGCGGACGCATTGCCAGAGCAGCAGCGCGCCGAGCAGCGCAACCAGCAGCAGCGGCCATATGTCGCGCGGCGCGCGTTTGGTCCGCAGCCAGGCGGGCAGACCACGCGGCAGCCGAACGGCCGATCCGGGCATCAGCGTCGCCATGAAATAACCCTGTCCCCCGCCTGAAAGCATTGCACGCGAATCGCCTAGAGGCGATTGATGACAATCAGTTGACGGGAAGATTACAGTTTTTTGTCAGCCGGGCGAGTCCGGTGCGATGGTGAGAATGATCCTCCCTGTGGCGTAGCCATCGGGAGGTGGCAGCCCGCAGGGCTGACGGAGGGGCCGTAACGCGACGGCGACGCCCCTCCACCACCGCGTCGCGGTGGTCCCCCTCCCCATCGCTTCGCGACGGGGAGGATTCTTTACCTCAGAACTTCACCGACGCGCTGAGCGAGAAGGTCCGGCCCAGCTTGTAGCGGTTGAAGAAGATCTTGTTGTCGCCCGCGGTCTGCACTTCCTGATATTTGCGTCCGGTCAGGTTGCGCGCCTCGAACTTCAGCTCGATTTCCTTGTTCAGCAGCGTCAGCCCCTGCCGCGCCACGAAGTCGAGCTGGATGCCCGGCTTTTCCTCAAGGTCGGGCTGGCCCGACGGACCGCGGCTGGTGACGCGCGGGCTGGCATAGGTCAGCAGCAGCGTCTGCTGCGACAGCTTGTCCTGATCCTCCAGCCCGATCTGGAAATTGAGCAGGTGGTCGGACTGACCCGTCATCGGCGCGCCGTCGAAGAAGAAGTTGGCGGCATTCTGCACCACGCCGTTGATCACCGTCGTGTCGCCGTCACGGACCCGGATTTCGGATTTGGTGTAGGTATAGTTGCCGATCAGCACGAGGCGGCGGCTCTGCCAGAAGGGCGAGTCCGACAGCTTGTCGAGCGGGAAATATTTCTGCACCTCGAACTCGGCGCCGTACAGCGTCGCCTTCGGCGCGTTGGCGTAGCTGCTGTTCACCGACGAGTCCGAAATCGAGGTATAGGTTTCGATCGGATTGTCGATCGACTTGTAGAAGCCGGCGACCGTCAGGCGCTGATCCTTGGCGAAATACCACTCATAGCGCGCTTCGGCGTTCCACAGCTCGCTATCGGTCAGCGACGGGTTGCCGCGGAACAGGCGGTTCGATTCGGGGTCCTGGTAGACCTGCGCCACCAGCTCGCGGAACTGCGGCCGTGCGATCGTCTTCGATCCGTTGACGCGAAGCTGCATGTCGGGCGCGACCTCCCAGGTCAGCGTGACCGCAGGCAGCCAATAGTCGTTATTAAGGTTGGTGGCGACGATCGCCGACGATCCGGTGCCGAACAGGTCGATCGGAACCACGGTCTGCTTCGCTTCCTCGTAACGCACCCCGGCATTGACGTTGACGCCGGGCACGATCTCCGCCTGGATCTGGCCGTAGCCGGCGTGCGTCGTCAGCTTGGCGTCGAAGGCCGCGGTGCCGTCCTGCGCCGAGGTTTCGAGCAGCGTGATGTCGTAAAGCTGGATCGTCGCGTCGGAGAGCAGATAGTCGGGGCGCAGTTGCTGCACCGCCAACGGCAGGTTCGAGGCGCGGAACTGGAAGGTCCGGCGTTCCGAGACACGATGCGTGTCGCTGTAGGCATAGCCGACCGTCGCGGTGATCCGCGGGGCGAGCTCGTACGACAGGTCGACGCCGCCCGACCACAGATCCTCGTTGAGGTCCGAAAAGGCGATCGTCGCATCGCCGCGGTTGCCGCCAAGGTCGTTGACGAACTTGTCGCCCACCGGGTCGCCCGGCTGGTTGGTGCGGACATAGGTGAAGCCGCGCTCATAAGGCGCTTCGCGCTGCGAATTGGCGTAGGCGCCGCGCAGGTCGAGCTTCAGCCGGTCGAAGTGGAATTCGCCGACGAGCTGGGTGTTGATGAGCTGGCGCTCGTACCAGGCCGTATCCTGCTTCATGATGTCGCGGTCCGACTGGTTGGCGTCGGTACCGAGCGCAAGGCGCGCCTGCTTCAACGTGTCGCGGATATAGAGGTTGGTCCAGCGGATCTTGTGGTCGCCGAGTTCGAGCCCGAAACCGAGCAGCCCGTTCACCACGACGCGATTGTCGGTGATGATGCGGTTATAGCTCGTCTGCGGATCGCCCGACAGGTCGTCGTTGACCGACGTCTGCTGCAACGTGTCGCGGGTGCGCCACTTGTTGCTGATCCCCGCGGTCGCGATGATACCGAGTTCGCCGTTCGGCAACGCAATCGTCGTGCCGCCGGTGATCCCGGCCGACCAGTTGATCGGGATATGGTCGTTCTGCTGGAGCAGCGTCGTTTCGGCGTTGACCAGCTCCATCTGGATCGCCTCGAGCTGGTCCTGGGTGAAGTCGGCGCCTTCCAGAATCGGCTTGCCACTGGCGAGCGCGGCCTTGAGCAGCGGCGGCACGTCGCGCGTGCCGTCGTCGAAACCGGTCCAGTCGGTGTCGCTGCCATAATAGGTATAACCGAGCTGGTTCGTCGTTTCGCTGTCCCAGCCGATCCCGCCGCTGAAGGTCAGGAAGGGTTCGCGCGGCGTCGCCTTGGTCGTGAGATTGATCACGCCGCCGCCGAATTCGCCGGGGAAGTTCACCGAGAAGCTTTTCTGGACCAGCGTCGAATCGATGACATTGGTCGGGAAAATGTCGAGCGGTACGACGCGCTTCAGCGGCTCGGGGCTGGGCAGCGGCGAACCGTTGAGCAGCGCCAGCGAATAGCGATCGCCGAGGCCGCGGACATAGACGAAGCCGCCGCCGACGACCGACAGGCCGGTGACGCGCTGCAGCGAGCCCGAGATATCGCCCTCGCCGGTCCGCGCGATGTCGGCCGACGACAGCGACGACACGACTTCGGGGGTCGAACGGACGATGTTGGGGGTATAGCGGCCCGTGACGACGATCTCCTGATCGGCGCCGCCCGGAATCGAAATATCGGCTTCTTCATCGGCGGGCGCGGCGTCGTCGGTGGCCGGTTCGGTGGCGACGGGCGGCGTGTCGGCGGCGGGTTCGGCGCTCGCATCCTGCGCCAGGGCGGCAGGCGCGACGAGCGCGGAACTGAGGAGAAGCAGGCTGGCGAAGATCGGCCGCTTGGTCATGTGAAAGTCCCCGAGGAATATGCAGGTAGGGAGCGGGCCGCCTGTGTCAGGCCTGCCCGCTCCCCATTTGGCTTGCGAGCAGCGGTCAGGTGACCGGGAGCGCCGAGCAGCTGCCGCTGCTGGTGCCGAAGTCCGCCGTCGCCGAGTTACAGGTCCAGCCCTGATACCAGGTGTCGTTGGCATCGCGGACCGCGCCGACATAGGCCGTGGTGTCGAAGAAGGGCGCGATCGTCTTGGCATCATAGGCCGCGAAGCCCGTTTCGGTCGCGCCGTTGATGAACAGGTTCGCGAGGCTCGGCGCATAGTCGAAGCGGTTGTCCGTGCCGGCGTTGAAGATTGCCTGGACTTCCGCGTCGGTCACCGCCGGGCTGCCGCCACCGCGGAACGGACGATCGGCGCTGCACTTCAGCGATACCGAGAAGAAGCGCGGCGGCCCCTGTTCGTCGGCACCCGCCGTCTGCGTCGTCGACGTGCTGTCGATACGGATACACGAGGTATCGCTGGTCATCAGACCGTTGACAAAGCTGTAGTCGGCGCCGCCGCGGATGCGGATGGCGGCGGCGTTGCTGTTGTTGGCGTTGCGATGGATGAAGGTGAAGTTCGAGATGGTGACGTTCTGGCGCGGAACGGCCTGTTCGTTGCCGTCCGAGTCGATTTCCATCATCGAGTCGCCCACCGTTCCGCCGGCGCGGCCGATCGCGATCGCATATTGGATATTGCCCTTGTAGCCGACGTCGGTGTCGAAGCTGTCATCCTCGGCGCCGGTGACGACCATATGCTTGAAGTTCGGCCGGCCGCCGAAAACTTCCATGCCGTCGTCCGAGCTGTTGTGGATCTGGATGTGGTCGAACTGGGTGGCCGAACCGACACCCGACGGGGTGAGGCCCTGCAATTCCTTGTCGGCGCTCAGGATGAAACCCGAATAGCGGATCTGGACGTACGACATGCGGCCCGAATTGTCGGCCGGCTGCGCACCGCCGTAGAGCGCGTTCGACGTGCCTTCGGTGTCGCGTTCGCAATCGACCGTACCTTCGGCGGCGCCCGGCGCGAGGCAGTCGGTGACCGGCGCACGTCCGAGCACAACGACACCGCCCCACAGCTGCGAGGTGCTGTCACCCGCCGAACTGACGACGTTGCCACGACCGGTGAAGATGATCGGCTGGGTCGGGGTACCGACGGCATCGATCTTGTTGCCGCGGTTGACGACGAGGTACGAAACGCCCGTCGAGCCGAAGACGATGACGCCCGGATCGATGGTCAGCGTCGCGACGGTGTTGGTGCTCGCCGCACCCTGGTCGGTGCCGACGTCGACGCGGCCGGGCAGCGAGTAGATGACGCCGTCGACCTTCGGGATCGCCGTCGTCGAGTTGAAGCGCGCGGGGAAGCCGCAGTTGCGCCACGTGCCTTCGTTGCCGGTGATCGTGCCGAGGTCGGTGAGCTGGTCGGCACCCGCGATGGTCGGGCAATTCGCCGCCGGGGTAACGCCCATCGGGGTCGGCGTCGGAGTCGGGGTCGGCGTGGGCGTCGGGGTCGGCGTCGGAATGACGATCACACCTTCGCCCGGCGATGCGACGCCGTCGGCGCCGCACGCCGCAAGAATGGAACAGGCCACGCCGCTGAGCATGACCAAACGAACGCGTGCGAAAGCCGCCATGAAAATCTCCGTTCCCGGTGCGCCTTCGCGCCCCACATGAAAAACCACCGATCAACGAGAAATGTCTGTGCTCGCCCCCGGTGACGCCGCCACTAGGGTGATTCGATGACGGTCTGACGCCAGAACGATGACAGTTGAGTGACGGTTTCAGGACGCTTTGGTGACACGCCCGGCGCGCGGGGCCCGGCATTGCCGTGCCGCGAAGAAACAAATGCTGCGAAGCTCGCTTGCATCGCCCCCAAAGCTTTGCTAGGCGCCCGCTCCTACCTGGTGCCGGCCCGTCCGGACCATCATGATGTGCGGTCGTGGCGGAACTGGTAGACGCGCAACGTTGAGGTCGTTGTGGCCGAAAGGCCGTGGAAGTTCGAGTCTTCTCGACCGCACCATCATCGCCATTTCGTGGCGTATTTTCCTGATTTGGCGGCCCTTCGCGGTCGCGCTGGGCCGTTCTTCCAATGCTGGTGGACGGCGTTGTCACCGCATCCGGCCCGTCGCGCCCTGCTGACGACGGTAGAAACCGGCGCGCGCATTTCGATGGCCATGCCAGTTATGCACTGCGAATAACGGCGCCCCGAACTTCATCGCGGCATCGGCTTGCGCGCATCGGCGCATCGGCTAAAGACAGCCGATGGATCAGATCGTCATTCGCGGCGGCCAGCGACTCAAGGGCCGAATCCCCATCTCCGGCGCGAAGAATGCGGCGCTGACATTATTGCCCTGCGCACTGCTCACCGACGAGCCGTTGACGCTCCGCAACCTGCCGCGCCTCGCCGATGTCGACGGTTTCGGTCACCTGCTCAACCAGCTCGGCTGCTCGACGACGATCGAAGGCTCGCGCCCCGAGGATTTCGGGCGGGTGATGACCGCGCGCGCGACTACCCTCACCTCGACCGTCGCGCCCTATGACATCGTCCGCAAGATGCGCGCCTCGATCCTCGTCCTCGGCCCGCTGCTCGCCCGCGCCGGCGAAGCGACGGTGTCGCTCCCCGGCGGCTGCGCGATCGGCAACCGTCCGATCGACCTGCACCTGAAAGCGCTCGAAGCCTTCGGCGCCGAGATCGAGCTCGCCTCGGGCTATGTGAAGGCGAGCGCGCCCGGCGGGCGCCTCGCGGGCGGCAAATTTACCTTTCCCGTCGTGTCGGTCGGCGCGACCGAAAATGCGGTGATGGCCGCCGTCCTCGCCAAGGGCAGCTGCATCCTCGAAAACGCGGCGCGCGAACCCGAGATCGTCGACCTCTGCAATTGCCTCGTCGCGATGGGCGCGCAGATCGACGGCATCGGCACCGAAACGCTCACCATCGAGGGCGTCGACCGCCTGCACGGCGCGACCTATCGCGTCATGGCCGACCGGATCGAGGCAGGCAGCTATGCCTGCGCCGCGGTGATCACCGAAGGCGACGTCGAACTCGTCGGCGCCAAGGCCGCCGAAATGGAAGCGACGCTCGCCGCGCTGCGCCAGGCCGGCGCGACGGTCGAGGACACGAAGGGCGGCATTCGCGTCGCCATGTCGGGCCGTGCCGAGCCCGTCACCCTGTCGACCGCGCCCTATCCGGGCTTCGCGACCGACATGCAGGCGCAGTTCATGGCGATGGCGACGCTCGGCAAGGGCGCCTCGCTGTTCACCGAGACGATTTTCGAGAACCGCTATATGCATGTCCCCGAACTGGCGCGCATGGGCTGCGACATCGACGTGCGCGGCCGCAGCGCGGTGGTGCGCGGGGTCGACAAGCTGATCGGCGCGCCGGTGATGGCCACCGACCTGCGCGCCTCGATGAGCCTGATCATCGCCGGTCTCGCCGCCGAGGGGACGACCGAGGTCAACCGCGTCTATCACCTCGACCGCGGCTATGAACGGCTCGAGGAAAAGCTCCAGGCCGTCGGCGCCGACATCGAACGGATCAGCGCCGGGTAAGCTCCCACACCTTCATTATCGTCATCCCGGCGGAGGCCGGGATCTCTCCGGCGGTTCAAAACGCGATGGCGAGATCCCGGCCTTCGCCGGGATGACGAATATGATTTAGACCTAACGGGTCGCCGTCAGATGTTCGGCGCGGCCGTATGTGCCGTGCACATCGCCCCTGATCCAGTCGCCGAGCAGTTTCAGATAGCCGTCGGTGATGCGGGTCGCGCTGCGCGACCCGTCGGCGGCGGTGGTATATTCGACCATGCCATGGTCGGTGTCGGGGAAGAGATAGACGTCGAACGGCTTGCCCGCCTTGGCAAGGTCGAGCAGCGCGGCGCGCGTCGTTTCGATCGGCGCCTCGCGATCCTCGCCCGCCAGGACCCAGAGCAGCGGAGTATCGAGCCTCCCCAGCGCCGCGACCGCGTCATAGTTCCAGATCAGCTCGACATTGTCGAACCGCGCGCGGCCGATCCGCCGCAGTTCGTCGTCGGTCATCCGCGCGATATCGCCGCTATATTCGCCATCGATCTTCGCCGCCCAGGGCTTGTCCGCCATCTCGCGCCGGACCGCGTCCAGATCCGCATATCCGGCGGTAAAATTCGACAGCACCAGCTTCGCCGTCGCCGCCGACAGCCGGTTGACGAGCGCCACCGCATCGTCGCCGAGCCCGGCGGCGCGAACCTCCGACACCATCTGCTCGCGATCCTCCTCGATCGGCGAGGCGACGAGGCCGAAGCCGATCGCGACGAAATCGGCCTTGGTGCGCGTCGCGGCGAGCGGCGCAACCCAGCCGCCCTGGCTGCCGCCGAAGAAACCCGCGCGGCCGAAGCGGCCCGCCGCCATGCTCCGCGCCTGTTCGAGCGCATGCGCCGCGTCGTCGGCGAGCAGTTCGAAATTCTGCGTATATTCGCCGTCCGATCCGCCGGTGCCGCGCTTGTCGTAAACGAACACCGATATGCCGTGCGCCGCCATCGCATAGCCATAGACGCCGCCGATCGGCGACGTCCGTTCGGACCCGTGGACCATGACGACCAGCGGCCGCTTCGCATCGGGCGCGCCTGGCGGCTCGATCAGCACGCCGTTCATCTTGGTGCCGACGCTGTCGAAAGTGGCAGGGGTCTCGCGAAAGGCGATCCGGGCCCAGCGCTCGCCGCCGACCGTCGCCGCGTCGGCGCTGCACGCCAGCGGCACACCGGCATCGGTCGTTGCGCCGCGGCGCCCGTCGCGAAACAGGTAACGCAGCCCGGGCGCCGGAATATTGGGTGCCTTTGCAAGAACGACGAAATCGCCGCCGGGCGCCCGATAGGCCCCCGGGGTGCAATCGGCGGCGGTCTGTGCCGACGCCGGCGCGATCGATGCGAGGGCGAGTGCGAACCCGAACACTATGTTTTTCATCGCGCGGGTCTAGCGCAGGCCGATGGGGCCTGCAAAGGCCCCGCGATCACTCGGGCCGGTCGACCGTCACCGCGACCATATTGCCGCTCACCGTCGGGCGCTCGGGGCGCTTCGCGACCGCGATCACCAGCCCGACGAGCGCGACGACACCCCCGGCGATCGACAGCGGCGACCAGCGATAGCCTTCGAAGGCGGTCGAAAACCCCATGGCGATGATCGGGACGAGGACGCTCGACCACGCCGCCTGCCCGGGTCCCACGGCGCGGATCACGTTGAAATAGAGCGGAAAGGCGAGCGCGCTTGCGATCACGCCGAGATAGAGGACACCGCCGAGATAAGCGAAGGTCGGTTCGATCACCGGCGGCCCCGTGGTGATCCATGCGTAACAGCCGTCGAAGAGCGTCCCGAACAGCATCGCCCACGCGATCATCACCGTCATCGATTGCGCACGCGCGATGCCCGTTCCCTGCATCACATTGGCGACCGACGCGCTCATCACGCCGGCGAGCGTGAAGGCGGTACCCGTGAGCACCGCCGCCGGCCCGAGCGCCGCGGCGCGATATTCGTGCAGGATCATCATGCCGACGCCGACGATCGCGATCCCCGCCCCGGCGAGAAAACGTCCCTCGAGCGGCGTTTTCAGGAAAGCACGGCCGAGCAGCGTGTTCGGCACGATCAACAATGCAAAGAGCACCGCGACCAGTCCCGAGGTGATATGCTGCTCGGCGCGATAGACGAAGTTGAAATTGAAGGCGAACTGCGCCGCGCCGAGGATGACCGCAAACGCCAGCGCGCGCGGTTCGAGCCGCAGTCGCTCGCCTCGGATCATGGCAAAGGCGAACATCGCCAGCCCCGCAACCGCGAAACGATAGGTCACCGACCAGCTCGGCGGGACGATGCCAAGCTGTCCCGTAATGACGATCCAGGTCGATCCCCAGATCAGCGTTACCAGCGCGAAGGGAATGAGGACGCGCGGGCTCAGCAGCGAATGCGCTGCCGCGCCGCTCATAGCGCCGCGATGGCCGCCGCGAGCGGCGCGACCGATTCGCTATCCTGGTCCCAGCTGGTGACGAGGCGCGCCGCGCCGGTTCCCCAGTCGTAGAAATCGAAGCCCGCCTTGCGGAGCCGCGCGGCTTCCTCCGCGGTCAGCTTGACGAACAGTTCGTTCGCCTCGACCGGATACATCAGCCGGTCGCCGCATGCCGCAGCGAGCGCTGCCGCCCCGGCATTGGCCGCCCGCGCGTTGGTGAGCCAGAGGTCGTCCTTCAGCATCGCGCGAATCTGCGCCGCGACGAAGCGGCCCTTGCTGAGCAAGTGCCCGCCGCGCTTCTTGAGCTCGCGGACGCCCGCACCGCCGCTGCCGCCGAAAAAGACGATCGCCTCGGCCATCATCGCGCCGTTCTTGGTGAAGCCGAACGATAGCGCATCGACCCCGGCGCGCCACGTCACATCGGCGGGCGCACATCCGGTAAAGGCAACGGCATTGGCGAAACGCGCCCCGTCCATATGGAGCTTCAGGCCTTCGGCACGCGCAACCTCGCTGATCGCGCCGACCTCTCCGGGCCGCCAGGCGAGGCCATATTCGGTCGCATTGGTGATGCTGATCGCCGCCGGCTGGACCTGATGGACATCCTTGCGGACCATCGACAGGCGGGTCTTCAGTGCCTCGGCGTCGATCTTGGCCCCGCGCCCGGGCAGCGTCATCAGTTTCGCGCCGCCCGAGTAAAAGGCGGGCGCCCCGCATTCGTCGACCTCGATATGCGCTTCCTCGTAACAAAGGATGCCCTGCCAAGGCCGCACGAAATGAGCGAGGATGATGCTGTTGGCGGCCGTTCCGGTCGGGATCCAGACGACTTCGCAGGTCGTTTCGAATAGATTCGAAAAGGCCGCATCGAGCGACTGGCTGAGCGCATCGCCGTCATAGGCGGTGTCGACATGGTTGGCGGCCGAAAGCGCCTCCATCACCGCAGGATGGACGGCAGCGGCATTGTCGGAAAAAAAGCGGGTCGCAGTCATGAGCGGCGCCTTAGCGCAGGTCATGCGTCATGCTAAGCCTTCATTTGGATTGCTGTGGGTCATCCTCGTCGGCCCCCGCCCCGCGCGCGACGCTGGCGCCGCCGGCAAGACCGAGGCCGCCGGCCATTCCCATGCCGCCACCTCCCGCGCCGCCACCGCCGCGGCCGCCACCGCCGCCGCCCGATTCGCCGCCGCGCCCGGCTCCGCCGCCCCTGCCGCCGCTGCCGGACGGCCGCGCCGGCCCCTGCACCGGGATGCTGACATCGGCGGGGACCGGGTCGAGATCGAGCGCCTTGCGGATGAAATCGCGCAGCGCGACGACCAACTCATGCACATGCACCGGCCGGCCGGCTGTCAATTCCTCCGCGGCGCGGCTGGCGAGGCGGACCTGCTCCGCCGTCCCCAACAGGATGATGTCGGACAGCGCCGCCTCGACCGCATCGCGAATGCGGCGCGGCCGGTCCGATTCGCCCGCTCCGCTCTCGCTCACCGACGAATCGGCTGCGGGCGCACCTTCGGGCTCGCTTTCGGCCTTTGCGCCCGTTTCGCGCCGCAAGTCACGCAAATGCCGCGGATCGACCGCGAGATTGCCGGTGAAGGAACCGCCAAGCGTCTTGTAGGCGGCGATCAGCGTTCGCAGCCGCTCGTTGATCTGGCGGTTCATCCGCTCGCGGCGTCGCTGGATCGTCATCATGATCATCAGGCGGATACCAACGCCGAGAAAGGTGACGAGCGCCAGTCCAAGCAGGGTCGTCCCGATGCTTTGCCATGAAGAAAAGTCGAACAGGCGCATTGCAGTGGCTCCCCTGACGAAGGCTTGCCCCGTGCCGGAAACCGCGCGCTGCAAGCACGGCCGGTTTGGCGCGTTCAAACCCGCAAGGCCACCATGTTTTTCAGGTCAGGGCCATGCCCTCAGGCGCGGCGGTAAATCCACTGCCCCAACGTCCGCGACCGACGGACCAGATAATGACCCGGCATGATCACGCGGGTGCGCGGTCCATGCCGGCTCAGGATCAGGCCGACACGCGGCAGGACGAAGGAACAGGGTTGCCAGTCAAAAGCATCCTGATCGGCATATTGTTGATTTGCCATGATAAATCTTCCGCTAAAACAGCGGCATCCTCTCCCGGAATATCTTGTCTCGGAATCGCCAGCGACTCCGGCGATATGAGTCAGGGATAATCGAGGCAGAGGCAAATTTTGTGACAGGCGGCGGGCGCGGCTTTCCATCGCTTGGGCGCGATCGGACACCCAAGTGCGATGAGCCGAGTCGGCAGGACCGAATCGTGCGCGCAGTCGGCCCGGGAGCCGACGGCTCAAGCGTCGCCTAGCGGTCGCGTTTTGCGAGGAGCTTCAGGCGCAGCGCATTCAGCTTGATGAAGCCCGCCGCATCCTTCTGGTCATAGGCGCCGGCATCATCCTCAAAGGTCACATGGCGTTCGCTGTACAGGCTGTTCGGCGACCTGCGGCCGACGACGCTTGCATTACCCTTGTAGAGCTTGAGGCGGACGGTGCCCGACACCTTTTCCTGGCTGTGGTCGATTGCCGCCTGCAGCATTTCGCGTTCGGGAGCGAACCAGAAGCCGTTGTAGATGAGCTCGGCATATTTCGGCATCAGCTCGTCCTTGAGATGCGCCGCGCCGCGATCCAGCGTGATGCTTTCGATGCCGCGGTGCGCCCGGGCATAGATTTCGCCGCCCGGCGTCTCGTACATGCCGCGCGACTTCATGCCGACGAAACGGTTCTCGACGAGGTCGAGGCGGCCGATGCCGTGCTTGCGGCCAAGGTCGTTGAGCGCCGCGAGCAGCGTCGCGGGCGACATCGCCTGTCCGTTCAGCGCGACGCCGTCGCCGCGTTCGAAATCGATCGTGATATATTCGGGCGTGTCGGGCGCATCCTCGGGATTCACCGTGCGCGAATAGACGTAATCCGGCGTCTCTTCCCACGGATCCTCGAGCACCTTGCCCTCCGACGAGGTGTGGAGGAGGTTCGCGTCGGTGCTGAACGGGCTTTCGCCGCGCTTGTCCTTGGGAACCGGGATCTGGTGCTGCTCGGCCCACGCGATCAGCGCGGTGCGGCTGGTCAGGTCCCAGTCGCGCCAGGGTGCGATAACCTTGATGTCGGGATTGAGCGCATAAGCGCTGAGTTCGAAGCGCACCTGGTCGTTGCCCTTGCCCGTCGCGCCGTGCGCGACCGCGTCGGCGCCGGTTTCCTTGGCGATCTCGACCAGCCGCTTCGAGATGAGCGGGCGCGCGATCGACGTGCCGAGCAGATAGTCGCCCTCGTAACGCGCATTCGCGCGCATCATCGGAAAGACGAAATCGCGGACGAATTCCTCGCGGACATCGTCGATATAGATATGCTCGGGTTTCACGCCCATCAGCACGGCTTTCTCGCGCGCCGGGCCCAATTCCTCGCCCTGCCCCAGGTCGGCGGTGAAGGTCACGACCTCGCAGCCATAGGTGACCTGTAGCCATTTCAGGATGACGCTGGTGTCGAGCCCCCCCGAATAGGCGAGGACAACGCGCTTGATGGAATCGGACATGATGGTTCCCTTGGCGAGAAAAGACGGTCGCGCGCCTAACAGGACCGCCCCCGCGGCGCAACGCCTTGGCGCGTTCTTACAAGTATCGGGCGCGAATATGCGCCAAGATGCGATGGGGTATCTGGGGGGAGAAATTTGTCATGCGGACGATATTGGCGATTGCGGCGCCCTTGCTGGCGCTGGCGACGGCATCTTCGACGACCGGCGGCGGCGGGTCCATGCCCGATCCGGCGCGCGAATATCACCAGAATGTCGACTGCCATAACGCCTATGACCGGCTGGTCAGCGACCTTCAGGCCGGCACCGCGATCTCGCCCGCCGAGCGCGAATGGGCGGTGGCGCACGAAGCGGCGGCGAATGGCGGCACGCCCTGCGCGCCGCCGCTCCCCGAAATGATCGCGCGCGGCGACGCGTGGCGGATCCGTACCATCGAAGGCCGCGACACCGCGGCCGCCTTTTATCACAAGCAAAAGGACCCGGCGGCGCTCAGCGAACTCGGCATGGCGTGGCTGGGCGGCACGGTCGAGGGCGGCACCCCGCAAGAGGGGCTGGAAATGATCAACGAGGCGGCAAAGCTGGGCGACCCGGTCGCGCTGTTCACGATGGGGACGGTATATGCGGCGGGCGCGCTGGGGGCGAAGCAGGATTATGCCAAGGCATTCGAACTGCTCAACCAGTCCGCAGCGGCGGGCCATATCGACGCCATCTATCGCGTCGGGCTCCAATATCATGAGGGCCTTGGCGTCAAGAAAGACTATAAGAAGGCCTTCGAACATTTCCGCATGGCGGCCGAGCGCGGCCATTTCTATGCGATCATCATGGCGTTCGACATGATCAACAGCGACCGCGGCGTGAAGCAGGACTTCAACCTCGCCTATCGCCTGTCGCGCACCGTCGCCGAACAGGGCGAACCCTATGGCGCCGTGATGGCGGCGTCGTCGCTCCTCCAGATGAAAGACCCGCTCAAGGATGAGGACGAGATTCTCTATTGGATGGACGAGGGCATCAACAAGGGCGACGAGAATATCCGCAACCAGTTGATCCCCCTGCGCGAGCGGGTCGTCGCCGCCTTCACCAAGGCCAAGGCGCCGCCGCAATATGTACCCCGGGCGTTCAAGGCCTGTCCGATGAAGACGGTGTGCACGGTCAATCATTATTCCGGGCTGCAAAGCTGCACCACGAACAAGGATTATTGGAACGACTGCGACGGTTAGCCGGAGCCCCGGGGCCGGTCAGCCGGCCCGCGTCCAGTCCATAAACCAGCCGTCGTCCCACGTCCGGCCACCATCTCGCGAAACGCCTTGAAACCAGCGGCAACTGGTCGGCGTGATCCGGTCCCAGACGCCGCGATAAAGCTCGCCCCCTTTCTCGCCCTCGCCTGCGGAGAGGAAGGGGCCGACGCCATCCTCGAACACGCCAAGCTGCCCTGGCACGCCGATAACGCCCGATTTGGCGTTAACCCAATGGTCGGACCAGATTTTCTTTTCGACGTCGAGCAGGCGGAGGCCCATGCCCGAAAAGCCGCGGGCCGGGATGCGCAATTCCTCTACGCTCGCAATGCCGCGGAGGATGGCGACCACGGTCGCTTCACCAGCAAACTCGATCCACTTATCCCCTTCGCGGAAGCGGTTGTGGATTCGCCACTCGCCGGTGAGAAAGTCGAAGTCGCCGGGCTTGCCCACGGGCCTGGGGTCGATTGCGGCAACCGCCGCTGGGGGAATCAGGCTGGTCATCATCGCTCCTGTGCTGAGGGCGATCATGCGGCGTCGGTCGATCTGGCTCATGAAATCGCTCCTTGATGGGGCGCCGATGTAAATCGGCCTACCTGACATTTTCTGTCAGTTATTTTCTGCTAGGACGAAAAAATGCGCGCGAGCCGTCTCCTCTCGATCCTGATCCTGCTGCAGTTGCGCGGTCGGCTGACGGCGGCCGAGCTTGCCGCCGAATTCGAAGTGGCGGAGCGGACGATCTACCGCGACATCGACGCACTCTCTGCGGCGGGAATTCCGGTCTATGGCGATCGCGGCCCGGGCGGCGGGTTCCAGTTGCTGGACGGATACCGCACCCGCCTGACCGGCCTGTCGGCGGACGAAGCAGAAGCGATGATGATGATCGGCCTGCCTGGTCCGGCAAGCGAACTCGGCATCGGCGCCGCAACCAGCGCTGCGCAAAACAAGCTGATCGCCGCACTGCCCGGCGGCGGCGGCGCGATTGCCGACCGCATGGCCTCGCGTTTCCATATCGATACCGTCGACTGGTATCGCAGCGGCGAGGACTTGCCCTTCCTGCCCATGATCGCCCGCGCGGTGCTCGACGAAAGGATGCTCTCGATGCGCTACGAAGGGTGGAACGGCGCGCGCGACTGGATGGTCGAGCCGCTCGGTCTCGTCCTGAAAGCCGGCATCTGGTACCTCGCGGCGCAGGGCGGCGGCAAGATACGCGCCTTCCGCATCGCAAATATCGCCGCGCCGACGGTAATCGACACCGCCGTCCGGCGACCCGCCGGTTTCCATCTCGCAACATGGTGGCAGACCGAGCAGGCGCGGTTCGAGGCCGAACTGTTCGCGACGCGCGCGACGATCCGAGCGTCTGCCAGCGGTTGCCAGCGTCTCGCCGCCCTATCACCGCGCGGCGCCGAAGCGGTCGCGGGGGGCAGCGAGCCCGACGCCAACGGCTGGCGCAATATGACGATGCAGGTCGAGGACAGCGACCATGGCGCGCGCGAAATGCTCGCGCTTGGCGCCGAGGTCGAAGTGGTGGCACCCGAGAGCTTCCGCCGCTGCATCGGCACGCTTGCCGAAGCCATCGCCCTTCGACACCGCTGAACGCCCCGGATCAGATCATCTGGTCGATATCGGCTGCAGACGGTTCCAGATCACGGCTGTCCGGCAACAGGGCGTGATATTCCTGCACGATCTCCGAAAGGATCGAGAGCGCCAGCGTTGCCGGATCGCGCGTCGCGGGAATGAAGCCGACTGTCTTGCGAAGCCGCCGGACGAGATGGTCGGGCGTACCCGCCGACCGCAAGGCATCGCGCCGGATCGCCTGCGTCCGCGGGCTGCCGATCGCGCCGACGTAAAAGCCCGGAAGGCCCAGCGCACGCGGCAGCAATTCCTCTTCCCAGTCGCGGTCGTGGAACACCGAGACGAAGGCGGTCCACGGGTCGCTGGCGAAGGACGGCAGATGCGCCCGCGCGACCCATTCGACGGTGTCGATTCCCTCGGCGGCAAGCCCAGCCAAGGCCCCCCGGTCCGGCGAAACGGCGCAGACCTCGGCACCGAAACCGGCAGCGAGGCGCGCCAGCGCGGTGAGTTCCTCACCCTGCCCCATCGCCAGGAGGCGAAGCCCCGGCAGGTAGCGGATATGGAAGCCGTCGCCTTTCCAACCGCTGGCCATCGCGTCATCGACGCTCACCCCTTCGTGCGACAAGCGCAGCGCCGCCGGTTCGCGGCGGTCGTGGTGGGCCAGCACGCGCGCCAGCGCCGCAGGGTCGGGGTGCGGATTGAACAACAGATCGATACCGCTGCCGCACGGCAGGCGGATGTCGAGATAGGGCGATCCCGCACCGAAACGCACGAGCTTCGCCCGGCCGTCGGCGAGCGTGCCGATCGCCTCGGCGACGACCGCCGCCTCGATGCAACCGCCGGAGAAGGATCCGGCGTAGCGGCCATCGTCGGCCACCGCCATTTGCGCACCGATCGCGCGCGGCGACGATCCCTCGACATGGGTGAGCGTGACGAGCACAGTGCCCAGCCCTTCGTCGATCCGCGCCGCGGCGAAGCGCAATATATCGGCAGGGGTGGTTGCTATCATCGGGCTATTGCGCTGAGACGGGGAAGGAAGGGCAAGCCCGAATGAACGACGCCGCGACCATTGCCGCTGTCCTGCTCGCTGCCGGCCGGTCGCGGCGCTTCGGTCCCGAGGACAAATTACTGATGCCGCTCGCCGGCGAACCGCTGGCGCTGCACGCGGCGCGGCGGATCGCCGAACTGGCACCGGGGCGCCGGATCGCTGTCTGTCCCGACCGCGACGGCGAATTGGCCAAGATTTTGTCCGCGCTGGGATTCGAGATCGCCGTCAATGCCGATCCACAGTCGGGCCTCTCGCAATCGCTGTCGCTGGGCATTGCGGCGGTCGCGCGCGGCCCCGAGCCCGCCGCGCTGGTCTGCCTCGCCGACATGCCCTTTGTCGGCACCGGCCATTTGCGGAGCCTGCTCGCCCGGTTCGATCCGGTCTCCGCGCCGGTCGTGGCGTCGAGCGACGGCGAAACCGCAATGCCGCCCGCGCTGTTCGACCGCGCGCTGTTCGACCGCCTGCGCGCGAGCGAAGGCGACCGGGGCGGCAAGGCGCTGCTGGCGAATGCGACGCTGGTCATGGCAGGTGCCGGCGAACTGGCCGACATCGACCGGCCGGGCGATCTGCGCGCAATCTGACCCCTCGCCCGCATGGCATCATGCGATTTCCGGCAACTGACCGAGCAGCTTGTCGAGCGTCACCGGATAGTTGCGCACCCGCACTCCGGTTGCATTATAGACGGCGTTGGCGACCGCGGCGGCGACGCCGCAGATGCCGAGTTCGCCGACACCCTTGGCCTTCATCGGCGAGGTCGTCGGGTCGGTCTCGTCGAGGAAGATCACCTCCTGATGCGGGATGTCGGCGTGGACCGGCACTTCATAGCCCGCGAGGTCGTGGTTGACGAAAAAGCCGAAACGCTTGTCGACCGCCAGTTCCTCCATCAGCGCCGCGCCCGCTCCCATCGTCATCGCGCCGATCACCTGGCTGCGCGCCGATTTGGGGTTGAGGATGCGGCCTGCGGCACAGACCGCCAGCATCCGGCGGATGCGGATTTCGCCCGTCATCGCATCGACGCCGACCTCACAGAAATGCGCGCCGAAGGTCGATTGCTGATATTTTTCGGCGAGGTCGCCATATTCCATCATGTCTTCGGCGACGAGTTCGCCGTCGGCGGCCGCATCGCCAAGCGCGGCGCTCCGCTTTCCGGCCTTCACCTTACCGTCCGCGAACACGGCGTCGGCGGCATTCATGCCGAGCTTCTGCGCCACCGCCTCACGCAGCTTCACGCAGGCGGCGTAGACGCCGGCGGTGGAGCTGTTCGCGCCCCACTGTCCGCCCGAGCCCGCCGAGACCGGGAACGCGGAATCGCCGAGCTTCACGACGACCTTGTCGAGCGGCAGTCCCATCATTTCGGCGGCAGTCTGCGCGATGATCGTATAAGTGCCGGTGCCGATGTCGGTCATGTCGGTCTCGACCGTCACCACCCCCGACCGGTCGAGCCGGACCCGCGCCGCCGACGGCCCGTTGAGGTTGTTGCGGAATGCCGCCGCGACGCCCATCCCGACCAGCCAACGCCCGTCGCGGACCAGCCCCGGCTTGGCATTGCGCTTCGCCCAGCCGAATTTTTCGCCGCCCAGCGTCAGGCATTCGCCCAGCTGGCGCTGCGAAAAACGCCGCTCGGGCTTTTCCGGATCAACCTGCGTATCGTTGAGGATACGCAGCGCGATCGGATCCATGCCCAGCTTCTCGGCCAGTTCGTCGACCGCGATCTCGAGCGCCATCAGGCCGGGCGCTTCGCCGGGCGCGCGCATCGCATTGCCTTCGGGCAGGTCGAGCACCGCGAGCCGCATCGCGGTCATCCGGTTCTCGCCGGCATAAAGCAGCCGCGTCTGCGCCACCGCAGTTTCGGGGCCGCCGCCCGGCAGGTCGCCCGACCAGCTTTCGTGGCCGATCGCGGTAATCTTGCCTTCGGCGGTCGCGCCGAGCCGGACGCGCTGGATCGTCGCCGGCCGGTGCGTCGTGTTGTTGATCATCAGCGGCCGGGTCAGCGCGACCTTGACGGGCCGGCCCGCCGCCTTGGCACCGAGCACGGCGAGCAAGGCATCGGCGCGGTTGAACAATTTGCCGCCGAAGCCGCCGCCGATATAGGGCGAGTCAAAGCGGATATTTTCCTTCGGGATACCCAGCGTCTTGGCCATGTCGCCGACCGACCAAGCGATCATCTGGTTCGACGTCCACACGGTCAGCTTGTCACCCTCCCACGCCGCGATCGACGCGTGCGGTTCCATCATCGCATGGCTGTGGTCGGGGGTGGTGTAGCGCGCGTCGACCTGCACCGGCGCCTCCGCAAAGGCGTCGGCGAAATTGCCGATGGCGGTGTCGGGTTCGACCCCGAAAGACGCCGCCGGTTTGGCCGCGCCATCCAGCGCGGCGGCGAGGTCGTAGTTCCCCTTGCCGCGGGCATATTCGACGCGGACGAGCCCCGCAGCGGCGCGCGCCTGCTCGAAGCTTTCGGCGACGACAAGCGCAATCGCCTGATGATAATGCTCGATCGCGGGGCCGCCGAGCAATTTGGCGGTGTTAAAGTCGCCTTTCGTGAGCTTGCCGGCATTGTCGGCGGTGACGACCGCGAGCACGCCGGGTGCCGCCTTGGCGTCGGCGAGGTTCATCGACGCGATCCGTCCCTTGGCGATCGCGGCGCCGACGACGAAGCCATAGGCCTGGTTCGCCGCGACATCGTGGCGTTCATAGGCATAAGGTGCGGTGCCGGTCGTCTTGAGCGGGCCGTCGATGCGGTTGGTCGGTTTGCCGATGACCTTCAGCTGGTCGATCGGGTTGGTCGTGGCGGGGGTCTCGAATTTCATGGCTCAGCCCCTCGCCTCTGCCAGCACCCCGGCGAGCGTTCGCTCGACCAGCGGCAGCTTGTAGGCATTTTCATGGGTGGTCTTGGCGCCCGCAAGCAAACCGGCGGCGACCGCCTTGGCGCCGCGCGGCAATTCTGCTTCCGCCGCCTCGACACGCCACGGCTTGTAGCCCACCCCGCCGAGCGCGACACGGCCGGTGCCATCGGGCTGGACGATCGCACCGACCGAAATCAGCGCGAAAGCATAGGAAGCGCGGTCGCGGACCTTGTGATAGACATGCGTGCCGCCGACCGGTCTGGGCAGCGTCACTGCGGTGATCAGCTCGCCGGGCGCCAGCGTGGTTTCGAGATGCGGCGTCGTGCCGGGAGCGCGGTAGAAATCGGCAATCGGGATGGCGCGTGCACGTCCCCCCGCATCGACCGTCTCGACCGCCGCGTCGAGCGCGCGCATCGCCACCGCCATGTCGCTGGGATGCGTCGCGATGCACGCCTCGCTGGCGCCGACCACCGCGTGCAGCCGGTTAAAGCCGCCGATCGCGGCGCAGCCGCTGCCGGGCTTGCGCTTGTTGCACGGCTGGTTGGTGTCGTAAAAATAGGGACAACGCGTTCGCTGGAGCAGATTGCCCGCGGTCGTCGCCTTGTTGCGGAGCTGCCCCGAAGCGCCCGCGACCAGCGCGCGCGACAACAAGCCATAGTCGCGCCGCACCCGTGCATCGCTGGCAAGATCGGTGTTGCGGACCATCGCGCCGATGCGCAGCCCGCCCTCCCCGGTCGCCTCGATCTTGTCGAGCGCAAGTCGGCTGACATCGATCAGATGCGCGGGGGTCTCGATCTCGAGCTTCATCAAATCGAGCAAATTGGTGCCGCCGGCGATGAAACGCGCGCCGGGCGCGCGGGCGAAGGCGGCGGTGGCGGCGGCGGGCGTATCGACGCGTTCGTAGGTGAAGCTTTTCATGCCTTCACCCCCGCGACATCGGTGATCGCATCGATGATGTTCGAATAGGCCCCGCAGCGGCAGATATTGCCGCTCATCCGCTCGCGCAGTTCGGCCGCCGTTACCTTCGGCCGCGCGGTCAGATCGGCGGTGACATGGCTCGGCACGCCGGCCTTGATTTCGTCGAGCACCGCGACCGCCGAGCAGATCTGCCCCGGGGTGCAATAGCCGCATTGATAGCCGTCATGCTCGACGAACGCCTGCTGCATCGCATGCATGTCGCCGGGCGTGCCCAGCCCTTCGATCGTGGTGATCCTGTCGCCGTCGTGCATCACCGCCAGCGTCAGGCAACTGTTGATCCGCCGCCCGTCGACGATCACGGTGCAGGCGCCGCACTGGCCGTGATCGCAGCCTTTCTTGGTGCCCGTCAGATGCAGATGTTCGCGCAGCGCATCGAGCAGCGAGGTGCGCGTGTCGAGATCGAGCGTGCGCGTCGTGCCGTTCACTTCGAACGCGACCTTGGCGGTAGGTGGCGGCGCGGCCGCGGGCCGTGCGCCTTCGGCGGCTTCGGCGGGCACCAATGTCGCGGCTGCGACCGATGCCGCGCTGCCCGCGAGCATACCGCGCCGCGACAGCTCGAATTCCCCGGGGGTCTGCATGCATGTCTCCGATTCTCTTTATCTGTTTGCCGGCAGGCGCGGAACCTGCGGGAAAGGTCAGGCAGTCGATGCCGCGCGGTTCTGTGCTGTGCCGCGTCGGCTAAGAAATTTCGGACGTGTTTGATAACGGTATCAGATTGGCGTGGGCGCGAACAGATAGCGGGCAAGAAATGTTCTTCAGCGAGTTCCCTAATCGCGAGCAATCGTGACGCATCTGCGAGCCCAATCGAAATTGGCGCCATTGCCTGCTACGAGGGTCGACCGAAGGGATTAACATGTTCGACTTCTTCGCCTTTCTTGCCATCATCACCCTGTTCATCCTGCTGATGGATACGCGCAGCCGCCTGAAGCGATCCGAGGCGATGTGGAAGGACACGGCAAAACGGATCGGCGCGCTGCAACAAGGCCGGATGGTAGTGACGGCGGCGGAAGAAGCGGCGCAGGACGTCGCAACGCCCGTTCCCGAAACCGCCGTTCCTGTGCGAGGCGAGCCCGCTGCCGCATTCACGGCGGCACCTCCCGCAGCGATATCCGACATGGCTCCGGAGACAGCGAAGGCTGAACCCGCGTCTCCGGTCGCAACGCCGTCGCCGCGAAAGAAGGCGAAAGCCCCCGCACCGTCCGAACCGCCACGCAGCCTCGCGTCGCGGTTCGAGAATCTGTTCGGCAAGACGCTGCCGATCTGGGCCGGCGGGCTGACGCTGGCGATCGCCGGCGTGCTCATCGTCCGCTATGCGATCGACGCAGGTTTCTTTGCGCGCGTCTTCACGCCCGGGGTGCAGATCGTCACCGGTCTGCTGTTCGGCATCGCGCTGATCGGCGGCGCCGAATATGCGTGGCGCAACGAGGCGAAGCTGCGCGACGTGCGTGTGCCGCAGGCGCTGTCGGGCGCGGGGATCGCGACGCTCTATGCCGCGATCATGGTCGCGGCGAATGTCTACCAGCTTGTCGGACCGCTGCTGGCCTTTTTCGCGCTCGCACTCGTCACCGCGGCGGCGCTCGGCCTGTCGCTCCGTTTCGGCCCGCCCAGCGCGCTGCTCGGCCTCGCCGGCGGGCTGGCAGCGCCGGCGATGGTCGGCGCGGTCGAACCCAATGTGCCGCTGCTCGCCGTCTACCTCGCGCTGACGATCGCGGGGCTTGCGGGCGTCGCCAAGACCCGGCGCTGGCCGTGGCTGGCGCTCGCCGCACTCGTCGGCGGCGCCGGCTGGGGCGTGTGGATGGTCCTCACAAGCGCCGCGCTCGACACACTCGCATCGCTGTCGACCGGCGGTTTCGTGCTGCTCCTCGCGATTGCCGTGCCGATGCTCGGCTATGACGGTCCGCGCGCGGCGATGCTGCGCGCGGCCTCTGCCATCGTCGGGGCGCTCCAGCTTGCCCTGCTCGTCGGCTATGGCGGTTTCGCGCCGCTGCACTGGGGCCTGTTCGCACTGATCGCCGCTGCCGGCCAGTGGCTGGCATGGCGCGAACGCGGCTTCGCCATCGTCCCGACGATCAGCCTGCTCCTTTCGCTGGCGCTGCTCGCCGCCTGGCCCGACCCGACACCCTTCTGGTTCGGCCTGATCGGCCTTGCGCTGCTGGCGATCCACGCGGGTCCGCTTCTCGCGCGGCTGTGGGCTGTGCCAAAGGAATTGCGGCGCACATGGGAAGTCTGCGCGCTCGCCGTCGCGCCGCTGCCGCTCACCAAATGGCATTTCTGGGATATCGCCGACAATAGCCTCGCCCTCGTGGCGCTCGGCGGCGCTCTCCTTGCGGCTGCGGGCATTGCGCGCGGGTGGCAGGCCCCCGATCGCGGGAGCGACAGCCGCGTTGCATGGCTGGCAGCGACCGCCGGTGCGCTGCTGGCGCTCGCGCTCCTGCTGATCCTGCCGATGTGGACGGCGCCGCTTGCCGTCGCGGCCATCGCGGCAGGCCTGCTCTTCTTCGGCAAGGCAGCGGGCGACCGCCGCATCGAGCGGGTGGCGACGGGCTTCCTGGCGGCGGCCGTTGCTGTCCTCGTCGCGACGCCGCTGGCGCTCGACGAATTGCCCCGACTGGTCGAGGGCGCCGCCAGTGCGGATGGCCAGGCGCTGCTCCGCTGGATGGGCCTTGCCGCAGCCGCGCTGCTGTTCGCGGTCCGCGCCGAGGGCGCGGTGGTGCGACGGATCGGGCAGGCCGCGGCGGCGCTGCTCGCCTATGGCGCCTGTGCCCAGTTCCTTCCCTTGCGCGCGCTGATGCTGGTCCCGGCGCTCGGCGGCACGGCGGCGCTGCTCGCGGCACGGCGGGTGCGGATCGACCGCGTCGATGCCGCGGCCGCAAGTTTTGCGCTCCTCGGCCTCGGCTGGGCCGCCCTCCCGATCGCCTCCTGGACGACGGAGGCGTTGCTTTCGCTCGCGGCCATACCGATGCAGCTCAAGAGCGGCCTGTTGACCGCCGAGCCGCTACTGCTGCGGCTCTTGCTTCCCGCGCTGTTCTTCGGGGTTTCGCTGTGGCTGATCCGGGACAGCGTGCCGCGCTGGCTCCGGATCGCCGGCATCGCCCTTGCCGGAACCGTCGGCGGCATCGCGCTGCACGCTTTCTATCGCCTCGGCTGCGCCGCGCTGGCGGGCGACGATTTCGTCGCGACCGGGATCGTCCAGCGGCTTGTTTGGGAAGGCTTGCTGATCGGCGGCGGCTGGCTAGCGCTGCGCCGCGGCATGACGGGCCTCGCCCGCCCGCTTGTCCTTGCAGGCACGGCGCACGCCCTGCTTTACGGGCTTGTCCTCCACAATCCGCTGTGGTCGGCGCAGGCCGTCGGCGCATGGCCGCTGGCGAACCTGCTGCTGCCACTCTTCCTGCTGCCATGGTTCGGAGTTACCCGCATCCCGGCGCTCTTCGCCAAGCCGCCGGCCGCGCTCGACCGGTTCGTGCAGGTCGCCGTCATGCTGCTTGTCGCCGGTTTTGCCTGGGCGACGCTGCGCCAGTTCTTCCACGGCACATTGCTCGCGGAGGGCGGCGTGACCGATGCCGAGAATATCCTGCGGTCGATCCTGCTCCTCGGGCTCGCGCTCGGCTTCCTGCTCTGGGGCATCCGTACGCAGCGCCACGACTGGCGGATCGCTTCGCTGGTGCTGATGATCGGCGCCGCGGGCAAGGTCTTCCTGTTCGACGCCTCGGGGCTCGAGGGGCTGGCGCGGATCGGTTCGTTCGTCGCGCTCGGCTTCAGCCTGATCGGGATCGGCTGGCTCTACAGCCGCCAGCTCGCGCCGGACACGCCGCGCGAGTCAGCGACCGGATAGGGCATGGCCGGCAGCCCGGCCGGCCATGCCCCTCACAGCCGTCAGGCCGCGAGTTTACGGATCGTGTCGCGGCCGTCGGCGAACGACAGGCCGAGCGCTTCGGCGACCGCTTCGTTGGTCACCTTGCCGCCCGAAACGTTCAGCCCGGCGAGCAGATGGGGGTCTTCGTCGAGTGCCGCGAGGCCCTTGTCGGCGAGCGCGAGGCCGAACGGCAAAGTCGCATTGTTGAGCGCCTGGCTCGACGTCAGCGGCACCGCGCCCGGCATGTTGGCAACGCAATAATGGATCACCCCGTCGACCTCGAAGGTCGGGTTTTCATGCGTAGTCGGGCGCGAGGTTTCGAAGCAGCCGCCCTGATCGATTGCGACGTCGACCAGAACCGAGCGCGGCTTCATCCGGCCCAGCATTGCACGCGAGACCAGCTTCGGCGCGCTCGCGCCGGGCACCAGCACGGCACCGACGGTAACATCGGCGTCGACCAGTTCTTCCTCGATGCTGTCGATGGTCGACATGCGCGTCCGCACGCGGCCGCCGAACAGTTCGTCGAGCTGGCGCAGGCGCGGCACCGAACGGTCGACGATCGTCACTTCGGCGCCAAGGCCGACTGCCATGCGCGCCGCATGCGTGCCGACGACACCGCCGCCGATCACGAGCACGCGCGCCGGGGCCACACCCGGGACGCCACCCAGCAACAGCCCGCGACCACCGGCATGGCGACGCAGCGCCGAACCGGCCGCTTCGATCGCCAGACGCCCGGCAACTTCGCTCATCGGCGCCAGCAGCGGCAGCGCGCCGGTGCGGTCGGTGACCGTCTCATAAGCGATTGCGTGGCAGCCCGATTCGAGCAGGCCCTTCGTCTGCTCGGGATCGGGAGCGAGATGGAGGTAGGTGAAGAGGATCTGACCCTCGCGCAACTGGACCCATTCGGACGGCTGCGGTTCCTTGACCTTCACCACCATTTCGGCGCGCTTGAAGACTTCGGCGGCATCGCTGGCGATCATCGCACCGGCGGCGCGATAGACATCGTCGTCGGCACCGATGCCGAGCCCCGCGCCGGTTTCGACGAGCACTTCGTGGCCGCGAGCGACATATTCGCGAACCGAGCCGGGGGTCAGGCCGACGCGATATTCATGGGTCTTGATCTCTTTGGGAACGCCTAACAGCATAATGCCTCCGGTCATTGGGGATTGAGCCGGACGCGCGCCCGGCGGCTGGGGCAACTACCCTCCCCACCCCCGCCCCGCGCAAACGAGTAATGCTGCTTCCGAGGATGAGGGTTTTTCATCCTGCCGCGAGTTTGCTCCGGTGGCGGCCGTAGAGCGCGTAGATCAGGATTCCGACGGCATTCCAGACCAGACACCACAGCAATGTCTGCACGGGCAGGCTGAAGAAGAGATAGAGGCAGCCGCCGACCGCGCCGAGGCTGACCAGCGCGACGGCCGGAACACGAAACGGACGCGGCAGGTCAGGAGAGCGCCGGCGCAAAATAATCAGGCAAAGGCCGACGGCGATGAAGGCGATCAGCGTACCCGCATTGGCGAGCGCCGCAATCTCGCCGATCGGCAGCAGCCCGGCGAGGATCGCGACGAGCACCGCGGTCATCACCGTGATCCGCGTCGGCGTGCCGCGGCTCGAAATCCGCGCCCACCCCTGCGGCAGGAAGCCGTCGCGCGCCATCGCAAGGAAGATGCGGCTCTGCCCGTAGAGGAAGGCGAGAAGTACCGTCGGCAGCGCAATCACCGCCGCGGTCGCGACGACGTGCGCGACGCCTGCTTGGTCGATCGACCGCAGGATCAGTGCGAGCGGCTCGGGACTGTCCGCAAACCGCGTGAAGGAAACCGCACCGACCGCGGTCGCGGCAACGAGCAGGTAAATGAGCGTGCAGACGACCATCGACCCGATGATGCCGATCGCGAGGTCGCGCTCGGGCCGCTTCGTCTCCTCGGCCGCGGTCGAAATCGCATCGAAGCCGTAAAAGGCGAAGAAGATGATCGCCGCCGCCGCCATCACGCCGCGCTGCACGCCATCGCCGCCGGCACCCGCCGCAAAGCCATAGGGCATGAAGGGATCGAGGTTGGCAGCATCGAAATGCGGCAAGGCGTAGAAGACAAAGAGCGAAAGGGTCGCGATCTTGACCAGCACAAGCACGGCATTGATGCGTGCGCTCTCGCGCGTCCCGAGCAACAGCAAGCCCGTGACCACGGCGATGATGAACACCGCGGGCAGGTTGATGATCCCGCCGAGTTCGGGGCCCTGCGTCAGCGCCGCCGGAAAACCGATGCCGGTGAGCAACGGCGAGGCATAGCCCGACCAGCCGACCGCGACCGTCGACACGACCAGCGAATATTCGAGGATCAGGCTCCACCCGACAACCCATGCGATCGCTTCGCCGAGCACCGCATAGGAATAGCTGTAGGCGCTGCCCGCCGCCGGCATCATCGCCGCAAGCTCGGCATAGGCGAGCGCCGCGCACGCGCACACTGCCCCGGCGATGACGAAGGACAGCAGCACCGCAGGACCGGCGCGGTCGGCACCGACCCCGATCAGCGTCAAAATGCCGGTACCGACGATCGCCCCGACGCCGAGCGCCATCAGGTGCGGCCACGACAGGGTTGGCGGCAAGGCGTCGGGGTGGCGTTCTCCGGCCGGGGCGATCGGCTTGCGGCGTGTCCAGCTATTCAATGCGATTCTCCGGGAATGACCTATTCGTCGTCCTGCGAAGGGCGGGATCTCAACGGTGCATTATGATGCAAGGTCGAGATCCCGGCCTGCGCCGGGATGACAATTCAAGATGATCGAAAGACGTCTTAGCGAGCCATCGCCGCCGACTGGTCGAGCGGAACGACGGGCAGCCACACGCGGCTGGGCGTCTTGCTGCCGCGTTCGATCGTCACCGTCGCGGGCCGATAGTCCGATGGCTTCGCGTGGAAGATGTTGGGGACATAGGTCTGCGGATTGCGATCATAATAGGGAAAGAGGCTCGACTGGACCTGCACCATGATCCGGTGCCCCGGCTTGAAGACATGGTTCACCGTCGGCAGGCGGAATTTATACTGCTGCACCTTGCCCGCCGGGATTGCCGAGGGATGCTCGAAACTCTCGCGATAGCGGCCGCGGAAGATTTCGAGGGCGATCGCAAGCTGATAGCCGCCCATCTTCGGCTCGCTCGAATTTGTCGCGGGATAGACGTCGATCACCTTCACCACGAAATCGCCGTCGGTGCCGGTGGTACGCGCAAAGATGTCGGCGATCGGCGTACCCGACACGCGCACCGCTTCGGTCAGCACTTCGGTCTGGTACGTCATTACGTCGGGACGGCCGTCGAACGAGCGCTGATCGCTGGTCAACCAGCTCTGCCAGCTACCGTCGTCGAAATTGACCGGCCGCGGGTAATGCGGAACCGGCTTGGCGGGGTCGGCGACATAGGCGTCGCCGCCGGCCGCTCCCGCCTGAAAGCCCAGCCCGCCATTGGCGCCGAGATAGATCGGCGTCAGCGGCGCCTGACATCCCGTTTCGCAGGCGAGCGGCCAGTTGGTCAGCCGTTCCCAGCGGTCTTCGCCGGTATTGTATGCGGTCACCGCCGGAATATTGGCTGGCGGACCATCGCGGAGATGCTCGTTGAAGAAGGGCAGGATCATGTCGCGCCAATATTGGGTGATCGTATTGCTGCCCCACTGGAGCGGGCCGAGGTTGCGGCCGACGTCGTTGCGGTTCACCTGGCTGTGCGACCAGGGCCCCAGCAGCAGATGGTTGTTGCCCATCTTGCCCTTCGCCTTCAGCACCTCCCACGAACGGATTGCGCCATAGATATCGTCCTGGTCCCACAAGGGCTGGACCCACAGCGTCGGCACGTCCGACGGGTTCGCCGCGAGCAGCTTGTCGAGCGCCAGCCCCTGCCACACCGCGTCATAGGCCGGATGCTCCTGTAACCGCCGCCAGAAGGGCAGCCGGTCGTAGCCCCGCGCCTTGCCCCAGTCGCCCGCCGATCCGGCGACGCGGAAATTGTCATAATCGTCGTAACCGCCGCGCGACGCCGCCTTGGCGATCGACCGGTCGCCCGTTTGCTGCGCGATATAGTCGGCCATCACCTGCCGGAAGGCGCCGTTGTGGAACCAGTCGTCGCCCGTCCACGCATCGACGAGCGGGCTCTCGGGCACCGCGACCTTGACCGCCGGATGCGGCTTGATCAGCGCCTGGACGACCGTCGTGCCCTCATAGGACGAACCGATGATGCCGACGCGGCCGTTGCTTTCGGGCAGGTTCGCCTTGTTTACCAGCCAGTCGATCGTGTCATAGGCGTCGGTACCATTGTCGACGCCGGTGTCGTTCAGCGGGCCGACCATGGGCCGCGTGACGACATAGTCGCCTTCCGACTTATACTTGCCGCGAATATCCTGCCACACGCGGATATAGCCCGCCTTCGCGAACTCGCGATCCTCGAAGGGCACCGCGTCGACCATTACGGGGCTCGTCGTCCGCAGCACCCGCGCCGTGGCATTATAGGGGGTGCGGTTGAGCACGATCGGCGCGTCTTTCGCCCCCTTGGGGACGAGGATGACCGTGTAAAGCTTCACCCCGTCGCGCATCGGGATCATCATTTCGCGGCGCTCGTAATCGGCGTCCGCCGGCAGCGGGCTGTAATCGCCCGGAATGTCGCCGCCCGGCCTGACGATCGGCTCGGCGCCCGCCGCCTGCAACATCACGGGCAGGGGAAGCACGGCAGCAAGCGTCAGCACGACCAGCAGCGATTTCATCATATTCCTATGTCCCCGGCACGCCCAGTTTTTCCAAGGGTGCGCGCGGGGCGGAGATGGCGCAATGCGATTATTCCTGCGCCTCTGGACCAGAATTGCTGCCTCTTGCCGTCACCCCGCCGCGCCGTCCGGCGTTGCCTGCTCGACGATCCAGTCGATGAACGTTTCGGCGATGTCGGAGAGCGGCGATGACGCCTTGGTCAACAGGTAGAACTGATTGCCCGCTGCCACCCGCTTGTCCGAAAGCGGTTGCAGCCGCCCTTGCGCGATCAGGTCGGACAGCACCGACGTATGACCGATCATGAAACCGCGCCCGCTCAGCGTCGCCTCGACGACCATCGAATAGAGCGAAAAGGTCTGGGTGATCAGATTGGCCGGGCGCGCGTGGCCCGTATGCTGCAGCCAATGTTCGAAATCATTCGCCCAATAAGTGTCGAGCATCAGCGGCATTCCGACCGGCAGCCCGTGCTCGTCGCGCTCCGCAGTCTCGATGAGCGACGGCGCCGCGACGGGAACGAGCTCGTCGAAAAACAGCGGGCGGGAATCGCAGCCCGGAAAGGGCGGCTGGCCATAGCGGATGGCGACATCGAAGTTCGATGTGCGCAGGTCGACGATCACCGGATCGGCCCAGATCTCGATCGTCGTATTGGCATGTTCCTTGTGGAAATCCTCGATCCGCGGGCCGAGCCACAGTTGTGCGAGCGCCGGCAGGATGGTCAGCCGCACCGCTTTGGTCCCGCCCGAGGCGGTGATGTCGCGCGTCGCGGCCAAAAGCTGCTCGAGTGGCGGAAGCACGCGCTGCGCATAGCGCTTCCCCGCCTCGGTCAGCCGGACGCCCTGCGGATAGCGCTGGAACAGTTCGACGCCGAGATAGGCCTCGAGCGCCTTGATCCGCTGGCTGACCGCACCCGGCGTCACGCTGAGTTCGCCGGCGGCAAGCGCGAAGCTCTCGGTTGCGGCGGTCGACGCGAAGACGCGCAGCCAGTCCAGATTCGGTAGCTCCCTCGGCATCAGAATATATCTTCCTCAGCAGCAAAATTAGTCGATTGCACAGGCACGCCGTTCGCGCGCCTTATGTCCCCGGACACATAGAGAATCATAAGGCCGCGCTGCGCATGGGCAAGCCCGGAGGAGGATACAGCAATAGTTCCTCTGATGGTAGCCGTCTCGCCGGTGCGCGCCTTGACAGCCATGGAGCGCAGCAGTGCAGACTTTGAGAAGCCTTTATCCGCCGATCGAACCCTATGAAACCGGAATGCTCGACGTCGGCGACGGCCACCATATCTATTACGAACGCTGCGGAACGCCGGGCGCCAAGCCCGCCGTCTTCCTACACGGCGGCCCCGGCGCCGGCTGCTCGCCCACCCACCGGCAACTCTTCGACCCGGCGCGTTACGACGTACTGCTGTTCGACCAGCGCGGCTGCGGGCGTTCAACGCCGCATGCCGAGCTCAGCGCGAATACGACATGGCATCTCGTCGCCGATATCGAGCGGTTGCGCGAAATGGCCGGGGTCGAACGCTGGCTCGTCTTCGGCGGCAGCTGGGGTTCGACGCTGTCGCTATCCTATGCCGAAACGCATTCCGAGCGCGTCAGCGAGCTCATCCTGCGCGGCATCTTCCTCGGCGCCGACCGGGATGTCGACTGGTATTACAAGTTCGGCGTGTCGCAAATCTATCCCGACAAATGGGAAGCCTTCCTCGCCCCGGTTGCGCCGGCCGAACGGTGGGACCTCGTCGCCGCCTATAACCGCATCCTGACCGGCAACGACCGGGCTGCCCAACTGGAGGCGGCGAAGGCATGGAGCGTCTGGGAAGCCGGAACGATCACCTTGCTCCCCGACGAGGAGTTGAGCGCGAATTTCGGCGAGGATCATTATGCCATCGCCTTCGCCCGGATCGAAAATCATTATTTCTTCAACGACTGCTGGCTCGAACCAGACCAGTTGCTGCGCGATGCCGGACGGCTCGCCGGTATCCCGGGAACGATCGTCCACGGCCGCTACGACATCCCGTGCCCGCTCCGCCGGGCGTGGGAACTGCACCAGAGCTGGCCCGGTTCGGACCTCCGCATCGTCGAAGGCGCCGGCCACGTCTTCAACGAGCCCGGCATCCTTCATGAACTGATCGAAGCAACCGACCGCTACGCGCGCAGCGGATAACCGGTTCGCCCGCCGCTATTTCCGTTTGGCGGCGGGCTTGCCCGTCGCAGCGGGCAGGCGTCCGTATTTGGCAAGGATCGTGCGGAGCGCGTCGTGCGGCAGCGCATGGACCGTGACGCCGTCGCGTCCGGTCATCGTCTTCGCCGCAACCAGCGCGTTGACGATCGATTCCTCGGTCGCATCGACCGCCGCCTCGAACACCTTGGTGATCTCGCTATTCGAGATGGCCGAGACCGCCTGCACGCCCGCGGCGCTTTCATCGAGCGCGCCGGCGTTGGCGGTCGAGAAGGCCATGAAGATATCCCCCGACAGATTATGGCTGATATCGCCCATCCGCCCGATCGTCTGCGTCGGCCGCTTGGCGATGCGCTTCAGCTGGTGCGGCAGCAGCGGGATGTCGGTCGCGATCACCACGATGATCGACCCCTCCGGCTCGTAAGGCTTTTTGTCGATCGGGGTACAGCGGCGCTCGGGTTTATAGACCGCCTTGCCCGGTAGGTCGCTGCACGGCAGGTAGCTCGTCGCGAGTTCTTGCCCAACCGGGGCGCCGGCGATGCGGAGCAGCGGCCGCGCGCCGTAATTGCACTGGACGAGCACCCCGACGGTATATTTGCGGTCGCCGATTTCGACCTTGCGCGACGCAGTGCCGATGCCGCCCTTGAACCCGGCGCACACCATCCCGGTACCGCCGCCGACATTGCCCTCGGGTACCGGCCCGCTAGTGGCGGTCGCGATCGCCTGCAAGGCATGTTCGGTCTTCACATGCTGGCCGTTCACGTCGTTGAGGAAGCCGTCCCAGGTCTCGGCAACGACCGGGGTGTAGAACAGGCAGCACGCCTTGCTGTCGGCCAGATATTTGACCACGGCGTCGCGCACCACACCGACGCTGTGGGTGTTGGTGATCATCACCGGCCCGTCGAACGAGCCGCGTTCCTCCATCCAGATCGTGCCGGTCATTTCGCCCGCCGCATTGGCCGTCGCCCATGCGCCGAACACCGGCACGGTGGAATTCTTGCCGCGCGGCAGGATCGCCGTGACCCCGGTCCGTATCGGACCTTCGCCGACCTTGAGCAGGCCGTCGCCGGCGATCAAGGTCGTGTGGCCGACCTCGACCCCCGGCACATCGGTAATCGCGTTGAGCGGGCCGGGCTCGCCATGGAACGGCACGCCGAGGTCGCGGGCACGCGGTTCCTCCGCCGCCGCTCCCGGCGCGAGCAGCCCGACTGCCATGGCCGAAGCCACTACCCACCCGAAACGCCGTGCCGTCATGACCAATCCCCTTGTTTCATCTTTAATTAGCTGGCTTCCCCGGCCGCCCGCCGCGCATCATAGGCGGCGATCGCGCGATCCCGCCGCAGCCAGAGCAGCAGCGCGACGACGAAAGTCGTCAGCGGAATCAGGAAACCGAACTCGTCGATCGCATAGGCGGTGATGTCGCCCTTCGGCGCGGTGAGCGGGGTGTAGATCGTCTGGATGTACAGATTGTGGCTGCCGTGCATGATCGCGGCGGGCCAGACGCTGCCCGATTTCAACCGGAACCACGCCATGATGAAGCTGAGGTTCATGACCATGACGAAGAAGCAGGTGAGCGCGAACCATTGCGGCGCCCCGCTGTTGTAATTGGCGAAGATGATCAGCGGGACATGCCACAGCGTCCAGATGACGCCGGTGACCGCCGCGCCCCCGGTGAAGCCAAACCGGTCGTGGAGCCGCGGCGCCAGAAACCCGCGCCAGCCGATCTCCTCGCCCAGCCCGCGCGCCGTCGCGGCGATGATCCCGGTGATCCCGACGAACAGGAAATAGGCGGGAACGAAGCGCCCCGGATCGGTGAAGGTCCAGCCGAGCCGGTCGGCCAGCGCCGCGATGCTTTCGGGCTCCGCGAAACCGCCCATCCCCGTCGACCAGATGATCAGATAGGCGACCGCCGCATAGCCGATCGGCAGCAGGTAGCTGTACCAGGACGACCGCGTATCGCGCCACGCGAAGCCGAGCGAGGCCCAGTCGAGCTTCTTCCACGCCACGGTGACGATCGCGGCCAGCGCCGGGCCCCACATCAGCGCTGTGACATAGCCGGCGTTGCCGCCGCCGACCTCGCCCGTGTAACCGATCAGGAAATAGGGCAGCGCACAGAATAGCACCGTGAGCACGAGATAGGTCCAGATTACCGATCCCTGACGCGTGTCGTTCATAGTCGCTCCCCTTTATCCGGCCTGCCCTGTCGGCAGGCTCATTGACGGATCGTCACCGGTTCGCCGATCGCCTGCGCCGCAATCTCCTCCTTCGAGAAGGGATAGGGATGCAACGCCAGCTTCGAAAATTCGCGCGTCTGGTCGGCGTAGTGCGGCGACGCAGGATCGGTCGATTGCGAATAGGTCAGGATCGCTTTCGCGACCGGCCCTTTGTCGTCGAAGCTGACCGACTGGACATAGCTTGCCCCGTGGACGACGCCGAAACCGCCCTTGACCGGTAGCGCCGCGGTATAGTTGAGCACCCCGGCGGGCGATCCCGAAATCGGAATGCGCTCATCGCCGCGTTCGGCGAACTGCACCTCGCCCAGCGGCGCGTCGAGCGCGATGCCCATCTTGGTCAGCGTATCGGCCGCGAAAGCAAGGTCGGCGAGCAACGCGGCGCCGGCGGTTCCATCGATGGCGAGCGTGCGCGGCGTACCCACCACGTCGCCGCGGTCGAAGGCATCGGCCCAAAGGTTGGCCCGACGCTCGGTCTTGGACCAGAAGATTGCAAACAGCATCGCCCCGCGGCTGTCGAGTTCGGCCTTGCCGTCCCATTTGGCGAGGGCTGCGCAGGCGGGTTTCGGCGCCTCGGGACGCTCGCACAGCTTCAGGACCGCAGGCATGACGAGGTCGCCGGCGAAATTCTTGTTGCCGAGCATCGTCCGGATGCCGACGTCGATATCGAACTTGCCCGATTGCAGGACGCTCCGGATTTCCTGGAGTCCCGACCGGGTGCGCATGCTGGGCAGCAACAGGAAATCGGGGCCCATCATCGGCCCCCGTTCGGCGATCGGCGCTTCGATATTCGTCCAGCGATAGCTGTCGTTGCTGTTCTGGACATAGTCGCGCCGATAAATCGCGGCCATCTTCGACGCGGGAAGCAGCCCCGGCGCCGGGGTGCCGGGCGTCTTTTCCCATTCGCAGGCCGAACGGCTGCCGTCGAGGACATAGAGCCGCTGCAGAAAACCGGGGGTCGGCGGCGACATCGTGCCGCACGCGGCGAAGCGTTCGGCCGAGACATTGGCCGCGGGGCTGATGTCGGCATAGAGCGCGTCGCCCTTGCGGTCTGCGGCGAGGGTGTTGAGGAACGGCGCATGCAGATAACGGGTCAGCGCGGCGTGGATTTCGCCGACATTCCGGGCCCGCGCCATGGCGAGATAGCCCTCGCCGCTCCGCACATTACCCTTGTTGGCATCGGCGAGGGCATAGGCGGTCTGCCGCGTCCACGCATAGTCGGTGCCGGGCATCGAGAGTACCGGGCCGTAGCGCGACTGGAACAGCGTCCGCACGACGGGCGCCCCGTCCTTCATCGCGACGGTAACCTCGCGGCGTTCCATCGGCACGCGCTTGCCGTCGACGATATAGGCGGTGGGATCGGCGGGATCGAGGGTCAGCTTGAACAAGGTCATGTGCGCCGCGGTGTCGACGGTGTGCGTCCACGCGACATCCTTGTTGAAGCCGATCCCGACATAGGGCTGGTTGGTGATCGCCGCCCCCGCGACATCGAACTTGTCGGGGATGGTCAGGTGGATCTGGTAGAAGCGGTTGGGACCGTACCAGGGAAAATGGGGATTGCCGACGACGAGCCCTTTGCCGTTCGTCGTGGCGTCACCGCCGAACGCCCAGCCGTTGCTGCCCAGCTTCATCGATTCCCGGATTTCGTCGGCGAACTGCGGCGCCGCTGCGACCGGCTTGGCCGCCGCGGCTTCGGCAGCGGGCGGTCCAGCCTCCGCAATCTTCGCGGCGGCCATCGCCGATCCCGCCAGCATGGTGAAACCGTTGAGCGAGCGCAGCACATCGTCGCGGCTGATTTCGCGCACCCATGGCTGGCCCGCGCATCCGGCGGGCAGTTTGTCCCGATTGTCGCGCAGGAAGCGGTTATATCCCGCCACCCAGCCCGCGATGAGCGCCCTTGAATCCTTCGACGTCTTGGCGAAACCGGCGCGCAGCGCCGCGATGTCCTGCATCGTCGCATAATAGAGATCGCTGTCGATATTCTTCGCCGGGACAAGCCCGATCACCGTCGCGCCGTCGAGACCGAAGTATCGCGACCGCTGGCCCGACGCGCTGACATAACCATCGGCCATCAGACAGATATTGTCCTGCGCCTGCGCATAGGCGGCGCCGAACCCCAACCCGCCGAAATCTTTCGCCTCGACGTGCGGAACGCCGAAGGTGGTCCGAGTGATCGTCGCTTCATAGCGGGGCGCTGCAAGCGCGGGCGAGGCAAGCATCGCCGGGATCACGAACAACGCCGCCATCGGTCCCCGCCCGCTCAAGCGGCGCATGCGTCGGCGCGAACGCGGTGCAAGGATGACAGCACTGTTCATTTCTTCTTTTCTTCCTCTGCCTGGATGAAGGGCCGGTCCATCACCCGATAATCTTATAGCCGAACGGCCCGGCCATCGCGCCCCCGCGCGATGACCGGGCCGGTCTTTTGACGCCATCCGGAAGCAAGGGATTGGACGACGCCGATTTCTGAAGTCCCTAGAAACGATAGCCCGCCGTGATCCCGAACGTCCGCGGACGCCAGGTCTGGACCTGGATGCGCTCCGACGGCTGGAAGTGCAGCCGGCCGATGATATCGCGCGAGTTGGTCAGGTTGTTGACGAACAGCGAGACATCGAGGCCGTTGCCGGTGCGCACGCCCAGACGGGCATTCAGGTTGTTCTGGCTGTCAACCGACCCAAGGATCGGATTGAAACCGACATTGCCCGGCTTCGTCGAATAGCCGCTCTTGTACGTCCACTGGACGGTGCCATAGCCCGTCAGATCGTCGGGACCGAGCGGCGTTTCGTACATACCGGTCAGGTTCACGGTCCACGGTGCGGTGAAGCGATCCCCGGCACGCGTGACGGTGTTGGTCGTGCCGGGAACGAAGATCGTCTCGCGCTGCGTGCCGTCGTTATAGCCGAGATTGGCGTCGAGCGTCAGGCCCGTGACGGGAAACAGCGTGATCTGCGCTTCGAGACCGCGGGCACGCGCCTTGCCGAAATTGTCGGTGAAGATGGCAACGCAGCCCTCGACCTGGCGGCTGCGCTGCACGCCGCTCCAGTCGATCTGGAATGCGCTGGCCGCGAACGTCGCGAAATTGCCGACCCGGCCCTTGGCGCCGAACTCATAGTTCCACACGCTGTCGGATTTATAGGTCGCGGGAATGGTCGAATAGCCGATTTTCTCGAGGCCCGGCAGACAGCCCGGATCGACATCGGCGGCGGCGGTGTTGACGCCGCCCGAACGGAAGCCCTTGGCGACGGAGGCATAGAGCATCAAGTTCGGGTTGACATCATAGGTGATGCCGAACTTCGGCGTGAAGGGCTTTTCGACGCTGCGCAGCAGCGGACCCGTCGTGGTGACGTTGGTCGCCGCATCGAAGCTCTCCGCCTGCGATTCGAACTCGAGACGCGAATAGCGTGCGCCCGCGGTCAGCGTCAGATTCTCGATGATTTCGAAATCGATGCTGCCGAAGAAGCCGAGGTTTTTGTCGACGATGCGGGTCTGCGCATAGCCGCCCGTTCCGGTCGGTCCGAGCGGGAAGAACGGCGGGAGCGCCCCGGCGAATATCCCCAGCGGAAATGGCAGAGCGACCGGAGGTGCCGCATGATATGATGAAGGATACAGGTAATTGTCATACGGCGAGAAGCTCATGTCCCCGTCGCGCGCGCGCTGGCGGCTGTTTTGATAGAATGCGCCGAACACATATTTGAGGCGCGAGTCCGGATTGTTGGACTGCAGGCGTAATTCCTGGGTAAAACTGCGTTGGACCTGATCCGACAGGAGGACGAAGCATTCACCGCAATTCGGTCCGCCGGGACGGCCGGGCGACTGGGTATCGAAACCGATCTGCGGAGTGTTGCCACCGGCCGCTTGCGCGAATGCATCATAGATGCCGCGGAGCGGCACATTCGTGCCGAACGCCGGATCATTCCCCAGCCCATTGAGAATATTGTCAAAAATATCGAGGATATAGGCGGTGCCGTCATCGACCGACTGGTTGCGGCGATCGACGATGGCCGAGTTGCTGATCAGCGAGACCGGCCCCATGTCCCACTCGCCCTTGAGCTGATAAAGCTTGAACTCGTCCTCACCCCGCGACGCAATGCCTTCGCCGCTCTGAAAACGCGGCGGTTGGGCGCGCGTGGAACCGTTGCCATAGGTCCAGTAAGTGCTCTGATCGTCGCGGTTGGTCTTTTGATAGAAGATCGACGGCGTGATCGAGATGTCTTCGGTCGGCTTCCACAGCAGCGAGCCGTTGAAGGCCATCGTGCGGTTCGAGTTCGAGTTCTTCTCGGCCGTGCCGCGGGTGGAATAGAAGGGCACGCGATCGATATAGCCACCGTCGCGCCGATAATAGCCACTGACCCGGAAGCCGAGCTTGTCCTCGACGATCGGGCCGCCGACCGCGGCACCGAGTTCATAGGACGGATCGCCGCCCTCGGTGAAGGCCAATTCGGCGCGCGCATTGCCGGTGAACTTGTCCAGCGTCGGCTTCGCCGTGATGAAACGCACCGCGCCGCCCATGGCGCTCGATCCGAACAGCGTGCCCTGCGGCCCGCGCAGAATCTCGACGCGCTCGAGATCGTAAAGCGCCGGAGAGGCAAAGCTCATCAGCACGAGCGAGCGGATGTGGATCGGCGTATCGTCGATATAGATACCGGTCATGGTCGCGCCGACCGACGATTGCAGGCCGCGGATCGCGATATATCGGATACCCGAAAAGCCCTGCGTCAGATTGACCCCGGGGGTGTTGCGGGCGAGATCCTCGACGCTGCGAATACCCTTTTGATCGAGCGTTTCCTGGCTATAGGCGGCGATGCTGAGCGGCACGTCGAGCACCGTTTCCTCGCGCCGGGTGGCGGTGACGATGATGTCATTGTCCGACCGCGGCCGTTCGTCGGCAGCAGTACGCCCGCTCTCGCCCGGCGCCGCCTGCGCCGCGTCCGCGGCCTCTGCGGTATCGACCGTCTCTGCAAACGCCGCGACCGGGTAGCTCAGCGCCAGCGCCGAAATTCCGGCAATCCAATATTTCTTTCCGTAGTTCATGCTATCCCCCTAGTATCTTAATTAACATATTGATTTAACAAAATTAAAATTCACTCGATTGCCATGACGTTGTCGTCGGTATTGCGGTCGATATATTTGAGGTAAGGATCCAGCCCGACGAACAGCGGCTTTGCGTTCACGACCAGGGTAATCTTGCGTTTCCCGGTCGTCAGGCGCTGCGATTGCATCGACAGGACATTGGCTTTTCCGAACCCCTTGGCGCTCGGGTTGGCGGTGAAGACGCCGACATCGATCATTGCATCCAGCGGCGCATCGGTCTCGACACCCTTGCCGTCGGCATAACGCTTGTGCGCCTCGACGGTCATCGTCACCGTCCACTTGCCGTCCGGACGGCGGCTCGCCTGCGCGCCGGCGACCTTGAGGTCGTACAGCGTGATGTGCTGGAAGGAGTCGGTGATCAGTTGCTGTTGCTGGGGCGTCTTCGCCTCGGCGCGGAGCAGGTCCACCAGATGGCGGCCGGTCGGATAGGGCGGGCCCTTGAACGCGAACTGCTGGACCAGCGTGCGCAGCGCGCGGTTGACCTCGACCTCACCCAGTTGGTCCTTGAGCAGATACATGATGTTGCCGCCCTTCTGGTAGCGGACATAGGCCTGCTCCTGAACCCGCTCGAGCGTCGGTTCGGCGACATTCTCCTTGCCGCGCGTCATGAGATAACCGTCCATGCCGCGCTTCAGGAACTTGCGGATCATCGCGTCGCCGTAGCGCTTCTCCATCACCATGATCGCCGAATATTGGGCGAGCGTTTCCGACAGGACGGTGCTGCCCTCCATGTCGGCACCGGTCACCTGGTGGAACCACCACTGGTGCGCCAGTTCGTGCGCGGTGACATAGGCGATGAAGTCGACGCCGTCCTTGTCATCGATCTTGGTGATGAACCCGGCGCCTTCCGAATAGGGCACGGTGCCCGGGAACGCCTGCGCGAAATTATTGTAGACCGGGAATTCGATGATGCGGAACTGCTTGAACTGGTACGGGCTGAAATTCTTCGAATAATAGGCCAGCCCGTCCTTCGCGATGTCAACGAACCGATCGACGTTATAGGTGTGCGTCGGGTGGTAATAGATTTCGATCCCGATGCCGTTCCACTCGTCCTTGCGCACCGCATATTTGGCCGCGTTGATCGAGAAGAAGTTGAGGATCGGCGCCTCGGTGCGGAAGCGCGCGATCTGGCGGCCGCCCTTCACTTCGCGCGAGATCCGCTGGCCGGGCGCCACGAGCACCTGGTCGACCGGACCGCGCACCGTCACGTCGGCATTCACATAATCGCTGTCGTGACGCAGATAGGTGAAGGCGCGGGCATGCTCGTCCTCGAGCTTGCTGAGCTTGAGGTCGGGGTCGAGCCCATATTTGCGCCGCGTCGCGCGATCCTGCAGCAGCGGCCAGCGCGACACGCCGAGGTTCGGCGTCAGCGCGAAATTGTTGAGGAAGGTGCCGTTGCCGACGATCCGGTCCTCGTTGCCCGAGTTGCGGAACCCGCGCTGCTCGCGCAGCGTCTCGAACCGCACTTCGCGCTTCTCGCCCGGCGCCATCGGCTTGTCATAGGTATAGACGCGGAAATTATAGTCCTTCAGTTCCTTCGTCAGCCGCGCGCCGGGCACGTCGAGCGACAGCATCTTGATGCCCGGCTCGATCGTCGTGCCGAGGAAGCTCTTCGAGACCGACGGATGGGCCCATTGCAGATAGACCTGGCTGATCGGCTTGTCGGACTTGTTCTCGATGACATAGCTGCCGCGCGTGACCGCCCGCAACTGATCGGGATACAGATCGACGTCGAGCGTCATGTCGGTGATGTGCGGCTGCGAATGCGCCTCATAGGGCAGCAGCGCCTTTTCGTAATTCGCGGCCCAATGCTGGCTTTCGTTGAACGTCGGGAAGTCGTTCAGGACATAGTTGTTGTAATAGATCCAGCTACCGACCGCGACCATCACCGCGACCGCGACACCGGTGATCGCACCGGCGCGTCCGGCCAGCCGCTGAGGCAGGCGGCGGATGCGCACCTTGAGCGGCGCCGACGCGCCGCGCCGCCACAGCCCCCACGCCAGCACGGCAAGGATGACCGCGCCCGCCGCCCAATAGAGACGATACCAGGCCGCATAGCCCGCATATTGGCCAAGGCCGTTCATGTCGGACAGCGGCATCGGCGAGGTGGTGGCGTAGATATAGAGGTGGCTCTCGAAGCCCATCGTCGGCAGCATCGATTCCGCGACGAAATAGAGCAGCATGATCAGCAGGCCGACGAACTTGTGCGGTGCCAGCGTCTGCACGAACACGGCAAGCACCGCGTACATCACCATGGTCAGGAACCATGGCGCGAGGAACCAGGTAAAATAATGGCCATATTCGATCGCGGTGAAGCCCTTGAGCCATTGCACGGCAATCGCCGCGACGATCGACATTAGCCCCATCGCGAGCAGGATGACGCAGATTGCGAGAATCTTCGGGACCATGAAGGCCCAGTCGGGCGACGGGGTCGAATCGACAATCTCGTGCATCCGCCGCTCGCGGTCGCGCCACACCAGCTCGCCGGCATAGAAGGCGGCGATGAACAGCGGGATCGTGACGAACTGCTCGTGCAGCGCCTTGATCATCACGCGCGTGACGGGGTGGATGACCGTCACCGTGTCGTCGCCGGCGAGCCACAGGCCGATCACCTGGTTCAGGAAAGCGAAGCCGAGCAGGACAATGAACACCGGGCTGCGAAGCACGCCGAGTATTTCGAAGCGGGTCAGTGCGGCGAGCGGTCCCCAACCCAGCCCGCGATCGGTCGGCGGCGGCGGCGCGGTCGTCGAGACGACTGCCTGCGCACTCTCGTCCTCGTTCGCCTTGCCGCGTGCCGGGCGACGGTCGGCGCGCGTCGCAAAGCCGGTGCGGATGAAGGAACGCCACGCCAGCGCCAGGAAGCCGAGTCCGACCGCCAGCCAGATCGCGCGGCTTTGCAGGATCAGACCCGCGAACGGCGGCAACAACAGGTTGCGGTCGTTGGCGGTCCAATTCTTGGTCGCATACGCCAGCGACGAAAGGCCGAACGGATCGCTCAGCGTCGAAAGCGCTCCAAATTCGGGGCGCCCGAGATAGATGCGGGTAAAGAGATAGATAGCGAGAACGACGAGCGCCCCGACATAGGTCGCCACCAGCGAGCGGGTGATCGTCGACAGCGCGAAAAAGCCCGCCGACAGCAGGAACAGCGTCGGCAGACAGAATAGCGCATAGGCGTAGAGATAGTCGCCGATATTGATTGGCCCGATCGTTTCCGGATCGAGCCCCGGCATGAATATCGCCGCCAGCAAGCCGAGCGGTACACTGAAAAACGCCAGCGACGCGGCAGCGAAACCACCGGTGAAGCGGCCGAACAGATAGTTGAACTTCGACAGGCGCGTCGCCTGGATGATCGGCCCGAAGCCGGTTTCGTCATCGCGCAGCACCACGCCGGCGACGAAGGCGACGACGATGAACATCGCGAAAATCGACCAGATCGTCGATTGCATCGCGATGGCGAACGGCGCGTTGCGGAACACCTGACCGCCCCAGCCGATCCGGATGTCGTCCGACACCACCATACCGAAAGCGAGCAGGAAGAAGACGATGAACGTCCCCCAGAACATGGGCGAGCGAAGCTGGTATTTCAGCTCGAATGCAGCGACGTGGCCAAACATGTCCGGTCCCTCAGGCGGCGCGGCGCAGCGGCAGCAGGGTCGAGAAATAGACGTCTTCGAGATCGCCTTCGGCGGCCGTAAATCCGTTGCCCGGATTATTGTCGGCAAGCACGTGGATCACCGTACGGCCCGAAGCGAGGCGGGTCGCGATGATGTCGTACTGCGCGCGGTGCGCGTCGAGCTCGTGCTTGTCGATCGTCTTGGTCCACACGCGGCCCTTGACCTGCGCGACCAGTTCGTCGGGAGAACCGGTTGTGATGATCCTGCCGCCCGCGATGATCGCCGCATTCTGACAGAGATCGGCGATGTCCTGCACGATATGCGTCGAGAAGATCACGACGATATTTTCCGCGACTTCCGACAGGAGGTTGAGGAAGCGGTTGCTTTCCTCCGGATCGAGACCGGCGGTCGGCTCGTCGACGATGACGAGGCGCGGCTGGCCGATCAGGGCCTGCGCGATACCGAAACGTTGGCGCATACCGCCCGAAAAACCGGCCACCGCCTTGTTCCGCACGCTCCACAGATTGACCTGGTTGAGCAGCGTCGCCACTGCATCGCGGCGCTCGCCGCGGTTGCTGTAGCCCTTGAGCACCGCGAGGTGATCGAGCATGTCCCACGCCGAAACGCGGGGATAGACGCCGAAATCCTGTGGCAGGTAACCCAACGTCCGCCGCAGTGCGTCGGGGTCGGCGAGGACGTCGATCGCATCGAACCGGATCGCTCCCGAGGTCGGCACCTGCAGGGTCGCGATCGTCCGCATCAGCGTCGATTTGCCCGCACCGTTCGGTCCCAGCAGCCCGAACATCCCGGCCGGGACATTCAGCGAGACCGAGTCGAGGGCACGTGTCCCGTTCGGATAGACGTGGGTAAGGTTCTCGATCTGGAGCATTAGGGTCCCCGCAGAAATGATAATTAGAGAGATATTCTGACCGTAAATTCCTGAAAGATTCAGAAGTATCTATTGTTATTACTTTTTATTACTTCACGGCTTTAGGTACGCTTGCAATACAAGCGTCGGGTTCCCTGAAAAAGGGGAACAATGGCACCTCTCTGACTTTTATTGGTAACATCTTGCTGCACCAAAATGGCGCGATGCAAAACACAGTAATTCTGGTCCGTAGCACCAGATAGGCTAAGGGTACGGTCGTCGCGCGATCTGGCTGCCCCGCGAGGCCAGGAATGACGCGGCACAGGGCGCGAGCACAGAGCTGCGCCCCGCCTCAGCAGGAGGTTTTCGGACGTTTCAAAACATGCAAGGCCGTCACCGGCGGGCGGGCTTCGCCCGCCCGGCACATCGCGACCGAGACCGACAAAAACAGGGCGTCAGGGGGCCCTGTTTACCTATCTTCGCGGCGCTATTTGGCGCCAGGCGCGGCCGCGTCGAGACCCGATTTGGCGACAGCCTCGTCGTCCTGCGCCGACCCGCCACTGACTCCGATCCCGCCGACGATTCGGTCGCCGCGCATGATCGGGACGCCGCCGCCGACCAGCGCCGCACCCGGCACCGACAGCAGCGATGGCTTCCCGCTATCGGCCACCTGCTCGAGAATCGAGGTCGGAGCGCCGATCGCCGCCGCGGTCGCAGCCTTCTTTTCGGCAAGCGCAAGGTTGATGAAGGAAGAGCCATCCATCCGGTACGACAGAATGACCCGGCCTTCGCGGTTGACGACGACGATCGCCATGTTGAGCCCCTTTTCGATCGCGGCCTGCTGGGCACGCCCGGCAATCGCCTGCGCGTCGGCCAGGCCCACCATCGCATCGCCGGGTTCGGCAACGGCCGGCGCCGCGGCCGAAACGGACAGGCACGCCGCGACTGCGGCCGAAAACAAGATTCGGGTCATTGGATCGATCCTCAATGGATGCTTTTCAGGGCCGTCGCCGGCTCGACCGCAACGGGTTCGGCCAGATAGGCGTGGATGTCGCGCGCGTCGTTCTTGCTCAATATGTCGCCGAAAGCCGCCATGCCTGCATAGACGAACGCGCCGTCCAGCACGATGCTGTTGAAGGCCTCATGCGTTTCGGGCGTCATCTTCCACAGGTTCGGATAACCGCCCGATCCCGTCGAATCGCCATGGCAGCGCGAGCAATTCTCGGCAAAGAGCTGACCGCCGCGCGCCACCTGCGCCGCTGTTCCGCGGAAGTTTGCCGGTGCGGGGAGCAGCGGCATAGGCTTGCGCAGCGCCGCGAGCTTTACCGGTGCGCCGTCCAGCTTGAAGACGATCAGGCGCGGGTTGTTCTCGCGCTCGGCCGCCGCCCATCCGGGCATGAAATAGGCGTTCATCGCACCACCGAACCCCGCTGCCACCGCGACATATTGTTCGCCGTCGACCTCATAGGCCATCGGCGCCGCCATGATGCCGGTGCCAATATTGATCCGGCGCAGCACCTTGCCCGTCCGCCCGTCGTAGACGGTAAGATAGCCGTCGGCCGAGCCCTGCATCACCAGCCCGTTGGCGGTCGTCATCACGCCGCCGCTCCAGAACGGCATCACCTTCGAACTCCAGACGAGCTTCTGCTTCACCGGGTCCCAGGCTTTCAGGACCTGCTCGAACCGCGGCTTGGGTTGATCCTTCAGCAAAGGTGCCAATGCCTTGTCGTTGGGATCGCCGAAGGCCGGCAGGCCGGTCTCCGTCCCCTGCACGACGCTATAGGGCCGATAGGGCTGCGGCTTCATCTGGAAGGTCATCGGCGTTTCGAGGACCGGAATATAGACGAGCTTCGTCTGCTCGTTATACGCCATCGGCGGCCAGTTATGCCCGCCCGCCTCCGACGGCCAGACCAGTTTCTTGCCCTTGGAGAAATCCGACTGCTCGGTCAGCACAGGGCGTCCGGTCTTCATGTCGACCCGCTCGGCCCAGGTGACGGTGGTATATTTTTCCGCCGACAACAGCTCACCGGTCACCCGGTCGAGGACATAGAAAAAGCCGTTCTTCGGCGCCTGCATGATCACCTTGCGCAGCTTACCGCCGACTTCCATGTCGGTCAGGATCATGTTCTGGGTCGCCGTATAGTCCCAGCTATCCTGCGGCGTCGTCTGGTAATGCCATTTCTTGCGCCCGCTATCGGCGTCGAGCGCGAGGATCGACGAGAGATAGAGATTGTCGCCGCCCGCGGGGCTGCGCTGCCACACCGAATGGGGACTGCCGTTGCCGGTGCCGACATAGACAATGTTGGTGTCGGGATCATAGACGATCGAGTCCCAGGCGGTGCCGCCGCCGCCGAGATCCCACGCCGACTTGGGGTCCCACGTCTTGCGCGCCTCTGTAACTTCGGGATGTTCGTCGGGTCCCGCCGCCGGGTCGCCCGGGACGATGAAGAAGCGCCATGCGAACTTGCCGGTCTTCTTGTCGAAGGCGCTGGCATAGCCGCGGACACCCATTTCGCCGCCGCCGTTGCCGATCACGACATTCTTGCCGGCGACGCGCGGCGCCCCGGTGATCGCATAGCTGCGGCTGCGGTCGGTGATCGTGTCGACTTTCCAGCTCGGCTTGCCGGTCTTCGCGTCGAGACCGACGAGATAGCCGTCGAGCGTCGCGACATAGACCATGCCGTCGTCGACCGCGACGCCGCGGTTCACCGCGTCGCAGCAGGTCCGCCGCGCGAACTGGCCGTCGACGTCGGGGTCATATTGCCAGAGCAGCTTGCCGTTCTTCGCATCGAGCGCATAGACAACGCTCCACGGCCCGGTCGTGTACATGACGCCGTCGACGACGATCGGCGTCGCCTCGACGCCGCGATTGGTGCGGCCACGCACGACGAAGCCGTTGAACTCCCATGCGACGCCCAGCTTTTCGACATTCGCGGCGTCGACCTCGGATGCCGGATAATATTGCGCCGTCTCGCGCATCCATGCCGCCGTCGCGCCCGCATCGTCACCCGATCCGCCGCATGCCGCGAGCGGGAGCACCGCCGCGACGCTCAACACCAGTTTCCGCCATCCCCGCATGACCGAAATCCCTTCATTCATCATCGAACACCATCAAACTTCCGAAAAATAACGAACGTCAGCTTCGGCCACGACCGCCGAGCAGGTTTTTGATCTTCTGGAACAGCGATATCCCGAACACGGCGGTGCAGGTCCAGAAGGCCCCCTCGGTCACCACGGCCGCAGCGGTAACCGCCCCGACCCGCTGGCCCAGTGTAGGCTCGAACAGCAGCAGAAAGGCGCCGACCGCGATCCAGCTCAGCACCGCAAGCCCGATGACCGAAAAGGCGATGGTGCGGCCGAAGCGCCCGTGCAGGACGCCTGTCTTGGCCGGACCGGCCGGCGGCGGATTAACCGGATCGTTCATGGTCAGCCCCTCACCAGACCCGGATACGTTTTTCGGGTGCAAGATACAGTTTGTCGCCGGGCTTCACGCCATAGGCGTCATACCAGGCATCGAGATTGCGCATCACCCACACGCGCTGGATCGACGGCGCATGCGCGTCGGTCATCAGCCGCTGGCGCAGGTCCGCCTCGCGATAATTACGCCGCCAGATCTGCGCCCAGCCGAGGAAGAAACGCTGGTCGCCGGTGAAGCCGTCGATCACCGGCGCCTCCTTGCCGCCGAGCGACGCGCGATAGGCATCATAGGCCAGCGTCATTCCGGCGAGATCGCCGATATTCTCGCCGAGCGCGAACTCGCCCTTCATATGCTCGCCGGGCAGCACTTCGTATGTCTCGGCCTGTTCGACCATCGCCTGCGTCGCCTGTTTGAACGCCGCCTTGTCTTCGGGCGTCCACCAGTTCGCGAGTTCGCCCTTCTCGTTATATTGCGCGCCCTGGTCGTCGAAATGATGGATGATCTCGTGCCCGATCACCGCGCCGATCGCGCCATAATTGACCGCCGGATCGGCATAGGGATCATAGAAGGCGGGTTGCAGGAACGCCGCCGGGAAGACGATCTCGAGCTGGTTGTAATGGGCGTGGGCGTTGACGGTCTGCGGCGTCATCAACCATTCCCAGCGCCGTGTCGGCTGGCCGGCTTTTTCGATCATATAGTCGAAGTTGAAACGGTTGGCGCGGACGAGATTGCCGAACAGGTCGCCGCGTTCGACCTGCAATCCGCTATAGTCGCGCCACTGGTCGGGATGGCCGATCTTGACGGTAAAGCCCTTGAGCTTTTCCTTCGCCCGCGCCTTGGTTTCGGGCTGCATCCACGCCAGCTTGTCGATGCGGCGGTCCATTGCGGCGAGGATGTTGTCGATCAACCCGCGCAGTTCGACCTTGTACGCGGGCGGGAAATAGCGCGCGGCATATTCCTTGCCGATCGCCTCGCCGAACGCCTCTTCCATGAAGTTGACGCCGCGCTGCCAGCGCGGTGCCTGTTCGGGCGCGCCCTTCATCACCGTGCCATAGAAGGCAAAATTCTCGCGTCCGATCGCGTCGGGCAGCGCCGCCGACAGATCGTCGAGGCTGCGCACGAGCAGCTGGTCCTTGAGCACCTGAAGCGGCGCGCGGTCGAGGATCTGCGCCGCCGCCCTGGTCGCGCTCGGCATGCGGATCTGGACTTCGGCGATCGCCGGGTTCCACGCCTTCAGCACCGCCGCCATGTCGAGCGTCGGGGTGGAGAATTGCGCCGTCTCGGCCAGCGTGAACTTGTTGTAGGTCTTGGTGGAATCGGTCGAATCGTCGCGGTTCCAATAGGCTTTGGCGATCTCGGTCTCGACCGCCATGATCGCCCCGGCGCGCGCTTCGGCGCGCGCTTCGGCGCCGGTTTCGCCGGCCAGCGTCAACAGCTTCGCGAGATGCGCCACATAAGCCGTACGGATCGCCGCCATTTTCGGGGTATCCGCCAGATACATGTCCCGGTCGGGCATACCGGTACCGCCCTGTTCGATCACCAGAAGCATCCGCCCCGGCTGCTCGTCATCGGGCCAGGTGTAGGGCAGCCGGTAGCCCGCCCAGGCGCCCGACGACCCGTAGACGCCGCTCACCCCAAGCTGCGCGGCCTCGGCGACCAGCGCCGAATAGCCCTTGCGGTCCTTCAATCCCCGGACCTTGTCGAGCCACGGCCGGATCGGCGCCAACCCGAGCGTCTCGACCGTCGCGCCGTCGAGATAACTCGCATAAGCGCGGCCGATCAGGCTTTTGTCGTCGGCCCCGGCGGCGTCGAGAATCCCCCGCACGCGCTGCTTCGACAAATCGTCGAGCGCGATGAACATGCCGTAATTGGCCTTGTCGGCCGGGATGGGCGTGTTCTTCGCCCAGGTGCCGTTGGCATATTCATAGAAATCGTCGCCGGGTTTGGCCGCACGGTCCATGCCCGCGGTGTCGAACCCGAAGCTGCCGCGTTCCGGCTTCGGCGACGCTACGCCAGCAGCGGCCGCCGGCGCCTCCTGCGCCGAAGCTGCGGGCACGGTAGCGGCCAGGGCGGTACCAGCAAGCAGGGCGGCGGCGAACAGATTTTTCATGGGTTGAATGCCTTTTCGATTGGCAGGCCGGGTTCAAAGCGCGTGGCTGATCCGCCCGGCGGCTCGCTCCGCTGTCCGCGCTATTTCCTCTCCGGCATCGGCACTTCTTCGTGCGCGGGTTTATAGATGCGGCCGTCCTGCAGCATCAGCCGGCCGCCGACGAACGCGGTCTTGACCTTTTCCAGTGCCTTGAAATCCTCGTCGGGGTTGCCGTCGACGACGATGATGTCGGCGAGCTTGCCAGGCTCGATCGTCCCCAGCCGGTCGCCCATGTGCATGATCTCGGCGCTCGTCTTGGTCGCCGCGACCAGCGCCTCGGCCTTGGTGTAGCCGATCTGGGTGAAGCTCTCGAGTTCGTTGATATAGGCGCCGGGCATATATTCGGGCCAGTTGACGATCAGGTCGAGCCCGATCCCCATCTTGACGCCGGCGCGGCGCATCTTCTTGCCCATCTCCAGAATCGTCGTCTCGTTGAGTTCGAAGCGGCGCGAGGTCGAACCGAAATAGCCGCCCGACGAGCGGCTGATGATGCGATAGGGCACAAAGGTCGGCACCGAGGCGATGCCGCGCTTCGCCATCAGCGCGACCGCGGCGTCGCTGCGCGGCAGCGGATGCTCAATCGAGTCGACGCCCGCCTTGATCGCCATGTCGATGTACTGCGTTTCGCTGTCGACGGTCACCGGGAGCCCGAGCGAGTGCGCCTCGTCGACCGCAGCGGTGATTTCCGCCTGCGAATATTCGCTGGCCAGCTTGATCAGGTCGGCGCCCTTGGCGAACTGGATGCGTACCGCTTCGCGCCATTCGTCCGGGCCGGACGCGATCCGCACCATCGAATTGGGATTGTCGTTCGGCTTTTCGGGATAGCCCGGCATCATCGCGTGCAGTGCGGCGTGGCCGCCGGTCTGGGTGATGAGCTGCCCCGCGGTGAAGATGCGCGGCCCGGCGATTTCGCCCGCCGCCTGCAGCCGCTTGAGCACGAACGGCGTGTCGCCGTGCGACGCGACGTCGCGCACGCTGGTCACGCCGGCCTGCAGGTGGATGCCCATCCGCCGCAGCCCGCGCATCGCCGATTCCGCGCCGCTGAGATGCGCGGCCGAATAGACGCTCGAGTCGGCGACATCGAGGAAGGTCAGGTGCGTGTGGAGGTCGATCAGGCCCGGCATCACCGTCTTGCCGGTGACATCGTAAACGACGGCATCGGCGGGCCAGTTCTTGTCGTCGGGGCCGAGCACCGCGGTGATCGCCTTGCCCTGCACGACGATCGTCGCCGGGCGCGCCGGCTTGCCGGTGCCATCGAACAGCCGGCCGCCGACGAGCACGAACGATCCCTTCGGCGCGTTATAGTCGGCGGGGACCGGAATGCGCAGCACATCGTCCGAAAGCGGCACCGACTTGGGCAGCCACTGGTCGCGGTTATAGATCGGCCGCGCCTCGGGCCCGCTATCCTGCGCGAGCGCGGGCGAAGCAATCATGGTGGCGGCAAGCAGCAGCCCCGAAATCCGTGCGGCGATCTTCATCCTGTCCCTCTTGTCGTTCTGACGAACGCCCCGCCCGCGAAACCCTGGCGACGCCTTCGAATTTCTGTTTCCCAGCCCCAGTTTATCTTGGGCCTATGCCCCCTAATGGGTGACAGCCAAAGCCCGAGGCAACGTAATAAAGCTGACCCAGAGGGTCAGAAATTCTGGGCATTGCCCGAGGCGCGCCCCACCCGCCGAAGCGGTCGGGTCGCGCCAAAGGATCAGGCCGCCTTTTGCCTTGCGATCCACTGATCGACGCGGCGTTCGAGCAGGTCGAGCGGCGCCTGCCCGCGGCCGAGGATCGTGTCGTGGAAGCCCTTGATATCGAACTTGTCGCCGAGCGCGTCTTCGGCCTTCTTGCGCAGCTTCTCCATCTGGATCATGCCGATCTTGTAGCCGGTCGCCTGCCCCGGCATGATGATGTAGCGCCGTACCTCGGCCTTGATCTGGCCTTCGGAAGCGGCCGAATTTTCGGTGAAATATTTGATCGCCTGATCTTCGGTCCAGCCCTTGGAATGGAGCCCGGTGTCGACGACCAGCCGGATCGCGCGCCAGATCTCGGTCGTCAGGCGGCCAAAGTCCGAATAGGGATCCTTGTAAGCGCCCATCTCCTTACCAAGCTTTTCGGTGTAAAGGCCCCAGCCCTCCTGATAGGCATTGACGTACAGAAATTTGCGGAAGTTCGGAATGTCGGTCAGTTCCTGCGCGATCGCAAAGTTCATGTGATGCCCGGGCAGCGCCTCATGATAGGCGATCACTTCGAGCTGCGGGATCGGCATCGACTTCATGTCGAGCAGATGCGCGTAGAAGACGCCCGGCCGCGATCCGTCGGGGGTCGACATATAATAATGCTGCGCACCGCCGGCGATCTCGCGATACGGTTCGACGCGTTTCACGATCACGTCGGCCTTGGGCAGAATGCCGAAATATTTCGGCAGCTGCTGCTTCATGAAGGCGATGTGCGCGGTCGCCGCGTCGATATATTGCTGCCGCCCCGCATCGGTGTTCGGATAATAGAAACGCGGATCGTCGCGGACGAATTTGAAGAAGTCCTGCAACGTCCCTTTGAAGCCGACCTGCTCCTTGATCTTCTCCATCTCGCCCTTGATCCGCGCGACCTCGTCGAGGCCGATCTGGTGGATCTGTTCGGCGGTGAGGTTGGTCGTCGTCGAACTGACGAGCAGCATGTCGTAATAGGCCTTGCCGTTCGGATTCTTGCCGACCCCGGTCGCGACCGCATCGGCCTTCGGCAACTCGGATTCGAACCAGGCGATCAGCGCCTGATAGGCGGGCAACCATTTCGTGGTGAGTGCCTGCCGCGCGGCTTCTTTATAGGCATCGGCCTTGGCCTGATCGATCTTGCCCGCCTTAACGAGCCCGTCGATTTTCCCGGTGGCATCCGACCAGATCGCGCTGTCGCCCTCGCCGCCGAAGGGCGCGCCGGTGATCAGTGCGCGCGCCTGCCCGATCATGGCTTCATAGGAAAAGCGCGGCACCCGCGACCCTGCCTCGGCATTTTTTTTCGCGATGTCGAGCAATTGCAACTGCGCGCGCGCGACTTCGCCGATCCGCACGATATAGGCGTCCATGTCCGCCACATCGTCGACCTTGTGCACCTGCATCAGAAATTGCGGGATGCGCGTGTGCGGCCCGTACATCTGCTGGAAGACATAATTGTTGCGCCGGAACTTCGCGTAGCCCGCCGCATCCTCATAGCGGTAGATCCAGAGATCGTAGGAAAGCTGCGCGTCCTCGGGCAGTTTGGCGCGGTCGAACTTCGCCTTCATCTCCTCGACCGACCGGCGCTGCCAGTCCATTTTCCGGTCCTCGGCCTCTTCCGAAAAATCGTCGATCTTGTCATAGTCGGTCTTGTCGCCCTGATAGCCGCGCGACATCGGACTGAACGCCATTTCCTCCTCGAATTTCGCGTCGAACCAAGCGTTGAGGCGCGCCGTCTCGGCATCGACCGCTGGCGCTGCCGCGCCGGGCGCCTCGAAGGCAAATGCCGGTGCGCCGCCGAGCCCGGCGAGGACAAGCGCCCCCGCGGCGGCGAGACGGAGCGCCGTCAGGCGTCGGTGCGCCGGCTTGTTCATATGGGTCACATTCACGATCAATCTCCCGTTTATACGATGTCACTGCGGCCGAGCGCGGCCGCCGGTCATTTCTTCGCTTCTTCCTGCTGCAGCAGGCGCGCCTGTTCGCCCATATAGGCGCGGATGGTTTCGGCCTGTTCGGGGGTGATCCAGCGCGCGAAGCTCACCATGCCATTGTCCTTGAGCGCGCCGTCGATGACGATGCTCTTCCAGACCGCAGCGTCGGCGAGCGCGCCCGACCGGCGCAGGTCCGGTGCGGCAAGGCCTTCGTGGCAGGCGGCGCAATTTTCGCCATAGACGATCGCCCCGGCATTGACCTTGTCGGCTGCGAAGCGTTCCTTGGGCGGATTGGCGGGCGCCTGCGTCAGGTCCTGCTGAGGCCAGGCGGCGTTACCGCCGAGCTTGAACACCATGATCCGCCCGTTCGGCTGGCGTATGCGCGGCCTTTTGGTGTCGGGAATCCCCATCGCGCCGCCGCCCTTGCCGACCAGTACCGCGACATATTGCTCGCCGTCGATGCTGTAGCTGACCGGTCCGGCCATGATCCCGACCGGCTGCTTGTAGGTCCAGAGCTTTTTGCCGTTCTTCGCATCGAAGGCGGTAAACTCGCCATGCGCATTGCCCGCAAAGACAAGATCACCCGCGGTCGCCAGCGTGCCGCCGTTGATCATCTCGGGCTGCTCGACGCGCCAGACTTCACGCTGCTTCACCGGATCCCACGCGATCAGTGCGCCCGAGCCGTTCGGCTCCTTTTCGTTGAGCATCACCTGCGCGCCGATATTGAGGCGCCCGGGGCGAAATTTATACGCCGGGTCCTGATCATATTTCAGGCTCCACTGGACGGTCGGGATGTAGACGAGGCCGGTACGCGGGCTGTACGACATCGGCTGCCAATTGTGTCCGCCGACCGACGACGGCTCGATCATCTTCACGCCGTCCTCATAATAGGCGTTGGCGCTCATCACCGGGCGGCCGGTCTTGAGGTCGATATGATCGACCCAGCTCTGCTTCACGAAGGGCTTGGCCGACACGAGCTTCCCGGTTTCGCGGTCGATGAGGTAGAAGAAGCCGTTCTTCGGCGCCTGCATCAACACCCTGCGCTCCTTGCCATCGACCGGCAGCGTCGCGAGCATCATCTGCTGCGTGTGCGTGTAATCCCAGCTATCGCCCGGCGACCCTTGGTAATGCCATTTATATTTGCCGGTATCGGCGTCGAGTGCGACGATCGAGGCAAGGAACAGATTGTCGCCCTTGCCGTCCGAACGGATCCGGCGGTTCCACGGCGAGCCGTTGCCGACCCCCAGATAGACCTGGTCGAAATCGGGGTCGTAGACGATCGAATCCCAGACGGTACCGCCGCCGCCATAATCATACCATTTGCCCGCCCAGCTTTTCACCGCCGTCGCCATGATCGGGTCGGAGGCGGCGCCGTCGGGGCCTTTCGCCGGGTCACCCGGCACGGTGTAGAAACGCCAGACAAGCTTGCCCGTTTCGGTGTCATAAGCGGTGACATAACCGCGCACGCCCAGTTCGGCGCCGCCGTTGCCGATGATCACCTTGTCCTTGAACACGCGCGGCGCGCCGGTGATCGTATAGGGTTTCGAATTGTCGGTGGTCTGCGCCGACCAGATCTGCTTGCCGGTCTTCGCATCGACCGCGATCAGCCGGCCGTCGAAGGTCGCGACGAAGACCTTGCCCTTCCACACCGCAACGCCGCGGCTGACGACGTCGCAGCAGCCATAGACGGCGCGGTCGCCGTCGACCTTCGGATCGAACTGCCAGAGCTCCTTGCCGGTCTTTCCGTCGAGCGCATAAACCTTCGACCAGGCGGTCGAGGTATAGATGACGCCATCGACGACGATCGGCGTCGCTTCCTGCCCGCGGTTGGTGTCGAACTCGAAAGACCAGGCGAGCCCCAGCTTGGCGGCGTTGCCGGCGTTGATCTGGTCGAGCGCGCTATAGCGCTGCTCGAGGAATGTTCCGCCATGTGCCAGCCAGTTTCCCGGCTCGGCGGCCGCGTTCAGCAAGCGTTGCTGGTCGACGCCCTCCGCGCCCTTGCGCGGCCCGAACGACACCAACTGGCTGACGAGGATCGCGACGACGACGAGCGCCGCCGCGATGACGAAATATTTTCCCCGGCCCGACAGGATCTTCATAACGCCCCCAAGCTGTTTTCTGTTTATTGCAACGGAGCGATCAGGCGCCCCACACCTTTTCGAACACGCGCAGCAGGTTGCCGCCGAGCACCTTGCGGATTTCCTCGTCGGTCCAGCCGCGCTCCATCAGCCCTTTGGTAACATTGGGATATTCGGTGACCGTCTCGGTATCCTTGACCATGAACCAGGGCGGATTATTGCTGTAGACATCGCCGGGCCACAGTTCGGGGATGATCGCGACCAGATCCTTGCGGCCCCACATGAAGTCGGAGCCGAGCGCGATATGATCGACGCCGACGAGCTTCTTCATATAGTCATATTGGTCGAGATGCTTTTCGATCCCGACCTGCGCCGTGACCGGTTCGGGCGAGTTGCGCACCCGGGCGTGGAAATCATTGACCTTGGTCAGCCCGATCACTCCGCCGGTCGCGGCGATCGCCTCGATCAGCTTGTCGGTCATGTTGCGGGCATTATCGACCTTCGAGCGCAAATTGGTGTGCGAGCAGATGACCGGCATGCCCTTCGAGATTTCGAGCGCCCCGAACGAGGTCGCCTCCGCCGTATGCCCGCCGACGTCGAGCACCAGCCGCTCCTTGTGGATTTCCTCGACCAGCCGCTTCCCCGCGCGGGTCAGGCCGACCTCGGGGTCGAGCGATCCGCCGCCGAACGGACCCGCGACATTGTAGACGAGACCGACGATGCGGAGCCCAAGCTGCTTGTAGCCGCGCAGATTGCCGATCGCGGGCATGACCGGGTCGCCGTCGCGCACCAGAAATTCGGCCGATTGCCAACCCGACACATGCGCGATCTTGCCCGCCTGGTTCGCGGCGCGAATGTCGCGAACGGTGAGCGCCTGGACGATCCGGTCCGGATGCCGGTCGAGGAAATTATGCAGTTCGACGAAGCTGTCGAACCCGCCGCGGCTCTGGCAAATCACGTCGAGACCGGCCGCCTCCAGCTTGGCGAGATATTCGTCGTTGAGCGTCGAGCCGTCGAGGCCCTCGACCAGCGGCGCCGAATCCTGCAGCTTGCGCGCGTCCTGCACGCTCGCGCGCCGGGCCTGCGCCAGCGCGCCCGGCGCCGCGAACGCGGCCGCCGCGCCCAGCCCTGCCATGAATGCCTCTCTGCGATTCATAATCCCTCTCCTCGTCCAACCATATTGTTTCTCTTGTCCTGCCCGACCGGGCGGCGTCCGCGCCAGCCGGCCCGGCGTTCATAGGCGGCGCCGAGCGCCAGCAGTTTCGCCTCGCTGAACCGTGGTCCTGCGATCGTCAGCCCGATCGGCAGCCCGTCTTTCGACAATCCGCACGGCACGCTGAGCGCCGGTAGCCCGACGAGATTGAAGATCATCGTATTCTCGATCGAGAACAGCGGCTCGACGCCGGGGCCATATTCGGACGCGACGGCAGCTTTCACCGTCGGCGGCAATGTCTTGGTCGTCGGCAGCACCAGCACGTCGAAGCCATCGAATGCCGCGTCGATCGTCCGCTGGCGCTGCGCGATCGAACGGATCATGGCGACATGCTCTCCCAGCTTGCGCGACGGGGACCCGCCCTTCGGATCGTCGAGCATTTCGGTGAGCATCTGCATGATGTTGCGCGTCCGCGTCTGATACGCGCCGGGCCGCTCGGCGAACGGGCGGCTATGGTAGCTCAGCAGATCGGGTGCGGTGAACGCGCCCTCGGGCAGGTCGCCCCATCGGAAGTCGACGTCGCGGACGCTGCCGGCGATCGTCGCGAGGGTCTTGAGCGCAGTGTCGACCGCACCCGCAACCTCGGGATCGAGCCCGTCGAAGAAGGGACGTCGCGGGACGCCGATACGTAGCGCCGAGACCGGACGGCCCGGCACGGCGGCATAATCTTCGCGCGGTCGCTCGACGCTCGCGGGATCGAACGGATCATAGCCGGTCATCGCACCGAGCAGCAACGCCACATCCTCGACCGTCCGCGCGATCGGGCCGATGGTGTCGAGAATTGCGATACCCGGGCCGGCACCACCGTTCGAGACCAGCCCCGCGGTCGGTTTCAGCCCGACCACGCCGCACCATGCCGACGGGATGCGCACCGACCCGCCGCTGTCGGTGCCGAGCGCGCCGAAACACATGCCCGCCGCGACCGCCGCTCCCGAACCGCCCGACGATCCGCCCGAGACATGCTCCTCGTGCCACGGGTTGCGCACCGGGCCATAATGCGAGGTCGCGTTGGTCGGGCTGACTGCAAATTCGGCGAGATTGGCCTTGGCGACGATGATCGCACCCGCCTCCCGCAACCGCCGCACGACATGCGCATCCTGCGCGGGCACATGATCTTTCAGCAGCGCGCTGGCATTGGTCGTCGGCGCGTCGGCGGTATCGATATTATCCTTGAGCGCGATCGGCACGCCATGTAGCCCCGAGCGGAACTTGCCCGCGCGTGCTTCGGCATCGAGCGCCGCCGCCTGCGCCAGCGCCTGTTCGCGCATCGGCGTGATAATCGCATTGATCCGCGGGTTGCGGGCGTCGATCCGGCCAAGGCAGGCCTTCGTCAGATCGCTGGCCGTCAGCGTACCGGCGCGGATTGCACCTGCCGCTTCGGCAATCGTCAGATCGGCAGGATCGCCTGCCGGCGTGTCCGGCGCCGCGGCACGGGACGGGGACGCCAGAAGCGACTGCCCCCCACCCGCCGCCGCCGCGGCCGCAAACAGGAGTTCGCGGCGGTTCATCGCAAAGGCAAATGCCGGCGCCCGAAGGCACCGGCACCTGCATCGGCAAGCATCGGTCTTGAGAGGACCGGATGCGCCACGATCAGAAACTGACCCCGAGATTGACGCCGATCGTCCGCGGCCGCAGCCGGTAGGCACGTCCGGCAGTCGCGCCGAAGATATTGTCGACCCAGGTGAAATCCTTGCGGTTCGTCAGGTTCCGCGCGTAGATTCCAAGCCTGAAATTATCGACCGTCACCCCGGCACTGAGGTCGAAGAGATGGTAATCCCCCGACTTCAGTCCCGTTTCGGTGAAGTTGGTGTAATAGCCGCCGACATAGCTGTAGTCGCCGCGGATATAGGCTTCGTTCTCGCCGATATCGAAGCGCTTCTCGAGCGCCGCCTTGACATTGTGGTCGGCCGAACCCGGCAGGTTGGTGCCCTTGGTACCCAGCCCCGGGACGGTTTCGTCGAGCGTCGATTTCACCCAAGAGGTCGAGAATTCGGCGAACAGCCGGTCGCCGACTTCGCCGAACAGCTCGAACTCGACACCCTTCGATACCGCCTTGCCGGCGTTGAAGTAGAAAGCTTCGCCGCGCGCCAGCGACAGCGCGGGCGAAACCGGGATGCCGGTCCAGTCGGTGTAGAAGCCCGTCAGGCTGCTGCGCAGCCGTCCGTCGGGCGACTGGAACTTGACGCCGACTTCATAGGTATCGACCTTGTCGGGGTCGAGCAGCCCCGGATCGACCGCACGTTCGATCCCGTCGGCAAACTCGACCAGCCCGTCGTTGTCGGCATCGTCCTGGGGCAGGATCGCGCGCTGGAACTGCGGCTGGCGGAAGCCCTGCGCCCATTGTGCATAGAGGAACACCTCGTCGCTGGGCTTGTACGAGACATTCGCCTTCCACAGGAAACCGTCGGTCGTCGCGCTGCGCCCCTCGGCGGTCGTCGGCACGCCGTCGACACGGGCGATCAGGATATCCTGTTCGAACTTGTAATAGCGCCCGCCAACAGTCAGCGTCAGCGAATCGATCGGGGTCAGTGAGGCCTCGCCGAACGCCGCGAACTGCTTTTGCTTGTTCTTGTTGTCCGCCGTCTCGCGCGGCGCGCTCGCCGGCGGCGGGTTCGCGGTGCCGGTATAGCGGGTGAACGCATCGGCTTTTGTCTTGCGCTCCTCATAATAGAGGCCGCTGATGACCTGGAACGGCCCGTCGAATTTCGATGCGAAGCGGAATTCGTTGACGAACAATTCCTTGTCGGCGTTGGTCACCGAAGCGACCGCGAGCAGCGTCGGATCGGCAAAACCGAAGAAGCTGAAATCGATGTCGTTGCGGCCGCGGCTCTTGATCAGCGAGGTCGAATTGAGGAACGACCCGAAGCCCGCGTCATATTCGACGACGAGGTTGCTGATGTTGAGGTCCATGTTCACATAGCCGTTGCGGCCGCCATTCTCGCCGACCCGCACGCGCGCCTGCTGATAGGCACCGGGCAAGGCAAGCTGCACTTCGCGGAAGCCGTCCTGCCGCAACGCCTGATAGGCGTGCGACAGCGTGATCGACAGATCGTCGACCGGCCGCCACAGGATGCTGCCACGCACGCCGGTGATCGTCTCGCTGCCCGAATGCTTGTCGTCGCGCGCGACGGCACCGATCGCCACCGCATCCTCGACTTCCTGCGTCGGATCGCTGGCGGCGGTGTTGTTGATGTAACCGTCGTTGAACATGCGATAGGCGACGACGCGAATGCCGAGCTTGTCTTCGATCAGCGGCGCGTTGACGACGCCTTCGAGCGCATAATTATGGCTGCCGCTGCGGCCGGTGTGCGAATAGCCGGCGGTCAGGCTGCCTTCGACATCGCGCAGGTTCGGGGCGTTGGGGATGACGCGGACGGTACCGCCCATCGACCCCGACCCGTATAGCGTGCCCTGCGGACCGCGCAGCACCTCGACCCGGCTGATATCGACCATCTTGAGATCGGAGTTGCCGGCGCCATTGCCGTTGAGCGGCGGCCCGAGGCCCGTCACGGGCACTTCGCCGAAATAGCTGCCCACCGGCGTGTTCGCCGAAAGCTGGTCGGCCTGGCCGATGCCGCGAATGGTGATCGTGTTCTGGCCGGCGCCGCGGTCGGCGAAGCTGACACCGGGCAGCGAAGCGAGATAATCCTCCATGCCGACGAGATTGCGCTTTTCGATCGCGTCGCTGCCGAGCACGCTGACCGCCGCGGGGGTTTCCTGAAGCGTCGTCTCGCGGCGCGTTGCAGTGACGATGATGTCGGTGCTGGTAGCGCCGGCGTCTTCGCGGGCTTCCTGCGCTGCGGCACCCTGAACCGGGCCGAGCAATGCAACGGATGACAAGAGCGCCAGCAGCACCCTTCGGCACGAAATGGCGGAGCCCGAAATTGCGGGAGAATCATATTCGGTAATCATGGCAACCCCTTAAATTTAAATATTTACGACAAAAATAGTTCCCGCATTCATCATCACTATTTAAAGAACTAATTCTGAAGTTATATTTTATTATTATCTTATAATATAAATTCAAACTATGCTGACGATGCCTCCTATCGGTTTCATATTTTGAAGAACGCGAAGTTTTTCTCTTTTATTTGGCCCACAGCATCAAGGCTGGGCGGCGCGCGGTAAACCGGGCGCGAGCCCAATTAGGAATGTTTCGGTTTGCCCGAGCAAACCAATAATGCTCGTCCACAGGGGTAGCCCTTCTCATGCTTCTGCCCGACACCTGCATTCCTCAAGACGCGCAGGCCCAAAATGCGGACACCTAGAAAATCTAGGTGTCTCCCCCAGAATTGGCCATGTCGACAGACGGTTTCACTTCTGTAGACCAGCCTGTTGATGAACCGAGCCAATCGGGAATCGGGGAAGGTAGAAAATGATCCATCACATATCGAAGCGGCAGGTCTGCTGATGCTGCGCGAAACGCCCAATCTCGACTGGCTGCGCGTCTTCGCCGAAACGGCCGCGACCGAAAGCTTCGCCCTTGCGGCAGCGCGTCTGGGTGTCACTCCGGGCGCCGTGAGCCAGCGGATCAAGGCGCTGGAAGCCTTTCTGCGTATCGATCTGTTCCAGCGCTATCCGCAGGGCGTGAAGCTGACAGAGGCCGGGAAACGCTATGCGCAGCGGGTTGCCCCGGCGCTCGACCAGCTCACCACCGCGACGCGCGAGATTACGTCGACCAGCACATCGAAGTCGGTGCGCGTCACCATGCTGCCCTCGCTCGCCCAGCTCTGGCTCGGCCCGCGGATGGAGGAATTTCACGCGCTCGAAACGAACACGACCGTCGAAATCTGGGCCGACCCGACGATCATCGACCTGCGCACCTCGAACTTCGACATGGCGATCCGCTATGGCAAGCCGCCCTTCCCCGGCTGCGACTATCGCGAACTCTTCTTCGACGAGCTGGTCCCCGTGGCGAGCCCCAAGCTGATCGAAAGCGCGACGTTCGACGAACAGGGGCTACCCATCGGCGCGTCGCTGATGATCGATCCCTATTGGGAGCATGACTTTGCCGACTGGATCGCGCGTACCGGTTCGACTGCGCCGAAGGCATTGAAGACCCAGACCTTTTCGCTCTATTCGATGACGGTCGATGCCACCTTGCAGGGGCGCGGCTTCATGATCGGCCATACCGCACTGCTGGGCGAATTACTGAGAACGGGGCAGTTGCAGACGCTGTCGGACAGACGGGTGCCATCGGCGAACCAATTCTACCTGCTGACGAAGACAGCGACCCCGCTGACCGCCGCGGCGCAAACCTTCGTCGACTGGCTTCTCGAACAGGCGAGGCCCGGCGTCGCCTGAACCGCCGGGCGCTGCGAACGCGCCATGGAGGTCGGCTTCGGCCGGTTAGCAGCATCGACCTTTCGAAACCCCCGTTTGCGTCGAGCGCAGTCGAGACGCCCCTCGGCTGGGCGCTATGTCGATGGGTGTCTCGACTTCGCTCGACACAAGCGGAATCAGGGTAGGTCCGCTCACCACCCCACGCCATAGCGCGCTCGAATTGGTAACGCTGCACCCCGAAAAGCACCGCCCCCGCGCCTGGGGGAGAGACCTGGCGCGGGGGCGACTCTTGACCGGTTGCGGGAGACGACCGGTTAGTTGCGGACGAAGTGCAGCGTCTGGAACTTCTTGCGGAACGCCGTTGCGCGGTCGCGAACGGAAGCCGGATTGTCGGCGGTCAGTGCTTCGACGATGATGCTCGCCAGTTCGGGCATATCGTTGGTCGTCATGCCCCAGCGCACGATTTCGGGCGTTCCCATGCGGAGGCCGTTGAAACCGCCGGCAACGGGCTCGATCGGCAGGCCGATGCCCGAGGCGAGGATATTCGCCTCGCGCAGGCGCAGCGCGCCCTGATGACCGCCGCCGAAGCTTTCGGCGCGCAGCGCGAACTGCTGCGACGAGGTAATACCGCGCGAGGTTTTGAAGACCGGCAGGCCCTGCTCGTCGAGCAGTTCGGCCAGCGTCGATGCCGTCGCCGCCATTTCCTTGGCATAGGCAGCGCCATATTCCTTCCAGTCGAGCAGCGCGAGCGCCAGCGACGCGGTCTTCGCGACGTCGAAATTCGCGGTCAGGCCGGGATAGGCGATCTTGTCGATCCGCTCGGCAAGCGTCGCGTCGTTCGTCATCAACAGGCCCGAAGGCGGGCCACCGAGGCTCTTGTAGGTGCTGCATCCCATCAGATGCGCGCCCTCTTCGAGCGGCTGCTGCCACGCCTTGCCGGCGATCATGCCGCAGAGGTGCGCGGCGTCGAATAGGACATAGGCACCGACCTCGTCGGCGATCGCGCGGATTTCGCGGATCGGATGGTGCCACAGATTGAGGCTACCGCCGATCGTGATCAGCTTCGGCCGCACCTGCCGCGCCAAGTCGGCGAGCGCCGCGACGTCGACGGTGAAATTATCGGCGTCGACGGGGGCGGTGTGCACTTTCAGACCGTAAAGGCCCGCTGCGCCGGCGGTGTGGTGCGTGACATGGCCACCGATCGTGTCGGGCGGCGCGATGATCGCGTCGCCGGGCTTGCACGTCGCCATGAAGGTGTAAAGGTTGGCCATCGCGCCCGACGCGAGGCGGAATTCGACATATTTCGCGCCGAAGACCTCGGCTGCGACCTCGGCCGCCAGCACTTCGATCTGCTCGATCGCCTCAAGCCCCATTTCATATTTCGCGCCCGGGTAACCGAGCGAGGGGCGGCTGCCGAGCCCGCTCGAGAGCAGCGCTTCGGCGCGCGGGTTCATCGCGTTCGTCGCCGGATTGAGGTTGATCGCGCCGACATCGTGGATCTGGCGATTTTCCTCGACCAGTTCCGCCAGCCGCGCATCGACGGCATCCGAAGAACTGCCGGCCACCTTGGCAGCAACGCTCTGGATCAGATCTTCGCTTGCTTCGCCTACCCAGGGTCGCCGCGCCAACATCGTCATAATCAATATCCCCTCAGGACGAGCCGCGCACCGATGCGCGCGGCTCGCCGCAGTCAAAATTCAAAAAAATGCTTGAAGGTGCCTCAGGCGACCTTTTCGAGCAGGCAATCATCCTCGATCGCCTGAACCGGGGTCAGGTCGCGATGATGGAAATGATCCTTGCGATCGAACTTGGTGTGCGCATTCTCGACCGGGTTGAGGATCAGCGAGAAGATGCTGCGGTTCCACGGCGACATGTTCGGCGGCGAGCCATGGACGAGGCAGTCGCCAAAGATCAGCGCCGTACCGGCCTTGCCGGTCGCCGCGACGAGCGGGCAGGTCTCGGCGATTTCCTTGATCTTCTCCTGTTCGACGACCCACAGCGCGAAGCTCGTCGACACGGTGTCGTGCCAGGTCGCGACGCTGCCGAACTTGTGCGAGCCCTTGAAGAAATAGAGCGGGCCGTTGAATTCGGTCACATCGTCGAGGAAGATGTGGAGGTTCAGCGCCAGCGGCTGCGGCACGCCGTCATCATGGTGATGCGTCGAGAAATCCTGGTGCCACTGCCACTGATCGCCATCGAACGCCGCCTTGACGTTGATCTTTGCCTGCTGGGCATAAAGCTCCGGGCCGGCGATCTGCTGCGCGGGCTCGACGAGGCGCGGATGGCGGATCAACCGGTCGAACAGTTCGTCACGAAGGTGCAAACCCATCGCCGTGCGGACGACACCGCTCTTCTTTTCGCGGATGTTCGCCGGGTCTTCCTGTTCGAAGACGCGGTTCATCGCCTCGCGGATTTCGGCGATTTCCTCTGCCGAGAAGAGGTCGGGAATAACCAGAAAGCCATTTTCCTGATATTCGTCCAAGAGTTCCTGCGAAAGCTTCATAGCTCTACTCCACGGTCCTTATTGCCTGCGTTGATGCCCAATGCCGGGTTCGTGCCCGACATTTTTCGTTGTTCCCATATTTCGGATCAGTCGGTTGCATTCGCAAACCAATAATTTTCACTCACAGCGTTAGCGATTCTAGCTCTTTGCGCATGCTCCCACCAAATACTCGCGGAACCGGCCCGACGGGCCAGCAGCGAACGGATCGATAGCTACCGCGAACCTGATTTATCGAGGATATTTTCCGCAAGCAGCGATAGAATTTCTGATAAATCTCGATATCGGGAAATCCATGACAATATCGATCACGAATTTCGCCGCAATATCTCTCCCATTCGCGGTACGAAGCACGACGTTATTCAGGATAATGGGGTCGCATCCTAAATAAGGAGGCACCGTGCAGCATTATTTCTTTCGGCCACGCAAAGCCTTCGCATATAAACATATGCTGCTGACGAAGAGCGCCTGTCCGGAACCGGTCAGGCTGAAATAACGCCTATCTCTTCAGCCAGCGGTCGTACCAAGCGATGTTGCTGCGCATCCGGTGCACAAGATAGCTCGGCACCGTAAGCCCGTGATTTTCGCCGGGATAGACGATCAACTTCGTCGGTACGCCACGTGTCTTGAGCGCAAGGTACATTTGCTCGGCACCGACGCACGGCACATTGTCGTCGGCGTCGGCACACTGGAACAGGGTCGGCGCGGTGATCCGTTCGGGATGGAGAAAGGGATAGCCCAGCTTACGCCAGACCTCGAAATTCTCCCACGGGGTCCCGAGCTCGAGGATATATTCGCGCGCATACATGTCGACGCCGAAGGTCGCCAGCACGTTGGCAACCCCTGCCCCCGACACCGCCGCCTTGATGCGTTTATCGCTGGCGATCATGTAATCGGTGAGGATGCCGCCATAGCTCCAGCCGCCGACACCGATGCGGTCGGGATCGGCGACGCCGATATCGATCGCATGGCTGATCCCGGCGCTGATGTCCTTGACGTCGAGGTTGCCCCAGTCGGCATAGATGGCGCGCGAAAAATCGAAACCGCGTCCCGACGAGCCGCGCGGATTGATCTTGAGCACCCCATAGCCCGCCGCGGCATAGAGCCGCGCGTCGATGTCGAACTCATGGCTGTGCTGGTAAACGGGTCCGCCATGCAGGTCGGCGATCAGCGGGTAGCGCTTCGCCGGGTCATAATCGGGCGGCAGGGTCAGGAAACCGTGGATTTCCGTATCGCCGCTCTTGAACGCGACATCCTGGATCGGGCCCAGCGCCCGCATTTTCAGCCAGTCGTTGTGATGCGTCAGCGCGCGCATGTCGCCGACCGCCTTGATCTCGGCCGGACTGCTCGCGTCGGTGTCGAGCACCGCGATCCGGCCGTTCGTGGCGACAGCATAGTCGTAGCCGAGCCGCGCGCCTTCGGTCAGATAGGTGATCGCGCTGGTGCCCGGATCGATCTTTGCCAGCCAGGTGTCGCGATCCTGCTCGATCAGCGCGATCAACTGGCCGTCGGGGGTCCAGCGCGGATGATAGAACCAGCGGTCGATCCGCGCCGGCCGCACCGTCGTGCCGTCGATGACGTCGGCAACGACCATCTGCGGTGACCCATAATAGATCCACTTGTCCTCGGCGCCTTCGAGCCACACGAGCTTTTGCGAATCCGGCGACCAGGCGGGCCCCGAGCCCCAGTCGGGATCGCCGTCGGCGCCCGGCGAGGTGCTGATCCGGCGCGGTTCGCCGCCTTCGGGCGCGACGACGAAAATATCGTAGTTCAGCGTCCGGTCGCCGTCGCCATGATCCTTGGCGGTATAGGCGATCCATTTGCCGTCGGGCGACCAGGCCGGATGCCAGTGGTCGCGCGCGCCGGCGGTGACCTGCGTCGCTTTGCCGGTCGCGATATCGACGACGAACAATTGCTGGGTGCGGTCATCGAGATAACCGCGGCCGTCCTGCTTGAAGAAGAAGCGCTCGGTCTCGACCGGCGGTGGCGTCTTCGCCTTGCTGCCGACATGCTTGCCGATCTCCGCCACCACCACGGCGCGCTTGCCGTCGGGCGACAGCGCATAGTCGCTGATTCCGCCCGCAATCGTCGTCACCTGCCGCACCGCGCCGCCGCCCGCGGGCATGCGCCAAAGCTGCGTATTCTCGTCTTCCTCTTCCTTCGTGTCGTCAGGATCGGCGCCCGGCTTTTTCTGCGCGCCCGCGTCGCTCAGGAACAGGATCGTCTTGCCGTCGGCGCTGTAGCGCGGCTGCCATTCGCTCGTCGCGGGGGTCCTGGTGAGTTGGACGGGCGCGCCGCCTTCCCACGGCACCGTCCACAAATCGCTCTTTTCGGCATCGAGCTTGGTGTCGTTGACCGCGACGCTATAGGCGATCCGGCTGCCGTCGGGCGAAAAGCTGGGCCCTGCAACATCGGCGAGCTTGTGGATATCCTCGAGCGTGACCGGCGCCGATTGTGCCGCGGCAACCCCCGGCATCGCGCCAAGCGCAGCGCCCGCGAGAATGAGTGTCCGCATTCGCCCCTGCCTCACTTCGCTGCCCCCAGCGCGACTTTCACGCCCGTATAGAAATAGCGGCCCATCGCCGAAACCGGATAGCTTGCGTATCCGAAAGCCGGCTTTTCGTCGAAGAGGTTGTTGACGCCCGCATAGACGTTGAAGCGGTCGCCGACATCGATGCCGACCTGCAGGTCATGCTCCCACTTCTCCTTCACCTTGAAGAAGCGCGGGTCGCTGTAATCGGGATCGCCCGCCAGATCTTCGGCGACGAAACGGTCGGTCTTGCTGAACCAGGTGATGCCATAGGCGACGGTTACCGGTCCCTTTTGCCAGTTGAGATCGAAACTGGCGCTATACTTCGGAATATATTGCTCGCCGCGGTCGGAATCGAGCGTTGCACCCGGGCTGGCGACGAATTCCAGCCGGTCGAGATAATTGCCGACGAGCGAGATGTTGAAGGTGCCGAGATTATCGGTGCGCAAGCGATAGGCGAGCGTCAGGTCGAGCCCGGCGGTCCGGAAACCCGCGACATTGTCGGGCTTGACGTTGAAACCGATGATATAGCCGGTATCCGGGTCGCGGGTGATGCCCGGGCAGAACTGGTTGTCCAGCGTTGGCTGGTCGACGCATAGCTCTGCCAGTTCCTCGGCCTGCGGCGTGTTGATCGCGTCCTTGATCTTGATGTCGTACCAGTCGGCGGACAGGCTGAATCCGGGAAGGAAGCTCGGCCGCAGCACGACGCCCGCGGTCCATGTCTTCGCGGTTTCCTCGCGCAGGTTCACATTGCCGCCCGCCAGCCCTTCGGTGAAGACACTTGCCTGGGGGGTACTCGACGGGCTGAAGGTGGTCGGATCGACGCCGAGCGCGGTCAGCAGCGCGGCGCAATTCGCTTCGCGGTTCGCGGTGCCGTTGTTCGTTTCCGCCGTGTCGCACGGATCGACGATAAAGTTGTACGACGAGCTCGCGGGCGCAAAAAGCTCGGCGATGTTCGGGGCGCGCACCGCCTGCGAATAGGTCGCGCGGAACGAGATGTCGCGCACCGGGGCATAGACGCCATCGACCTTCCACGTCGTCGTGTTGCCGATCGTGCTGTAATCGGAAAAGCGGATTGCGGCGCCGAACGACAGGAGGTGCGCGAATGGCATTTCCTTCAGCAGCGGCACGTTGAGTTCGCCGAACGCTTCCTTGACCGTGAAGCCGCCCGACGCGGGCTGAACCGCGCCCGCCCAGGTCAGCCCGGCCGAAATCGCCGGATCGGGATCGAAACGGCTGCGTTCGCGGCGATATTCGCCGCCGATCGCGAAGCCGATAGGCCCGCCGGGAAGCTCGAACAGCGCCCCGAAATCGCCCGAGATCGAGCCCGAGACGACCTGCTGAGTCACCTTCGAGAAGCTGATGCTGTCGGTCGTCACGAAATCGATCGCCGCGGGATCGCGGACATTCTCGCCATAGATATTATAGGGGATGCAGCCGTCGAGTTCGGACGGCGCGTCCGGGTCGAGGCTCGACCGGCAGACGGGCAGACCGGTGTCGGGGTCGGTGACCACATCGATCGCCGCCTGCCACTGCGCCTCCAGCCGGTTACCGCGCGACAGCACGCGCGTCTTCGTCTGGCCATAGACATAGGACAGCTCATATTTCGCATGCTCGGAGATCGCGCCATTGGCGCCGATCACGCCGCGCAGCGTCTTGCGCGTCACATCTTCGGTGTTGATGCCCATGTCGAAATTGTCGCGGGTGATCAGCACCCCGTCGGGCGTGTCGGGATCCTCGAAATATTCGGCCGCTGCGCCGGGGACGATCGCATCGCGGATCGACTGCGGCATGAACGGGTTCTCGGCGGTCTGGAAAAGGTAGAAATCATAATTGGGCTGCGACAGGCTGCGCGTCCGGGTGCGAACATATTTGCCCTCGGCGAACAGATTGAACGCGTCGCTGAATTCATAATGGCCGAGCGCATTGACGAGATGCCGCTCGATACCGGGGAACAGGTCGCCCTGATAGCCGTCGACCGGCGTGCTCGACCCGCCCTGCGTATAGCCGCCCGATTCCTCGAGCACGAGGCCGCGGTCGTAGATGCGGCCATTGCCCTCGAAATCGGCGGCAAAATCGAAATCGACGTCGACCGCGCCGAAGCGCGAACTGTCGGCATAGCGAACGTCGTTATAGACGATATTGTCGGGGATATTCGGGTCGTCTGGAATGTCGCCCTGGTTGCGATAGAGGTTCGCCGCCACCGGATTGCGCAGATAGGGCCGGTCCTGATCCGACACCCGCGCGTCGCGATTATATTCATAGGCGATGGCGATATTGCCGCGGCCTTCGGCGAAATTCTTGCCCCAGGTCAGCGCGCCGAACTGGTTGCCGCCATCGCCATATTCCGAAATGCCGATCTGCCCGCGCGCGGTCAGCCCCTCGAAATCATGCTTCAGCCGGAAATTGACCACCCCCGACACGCCGTCGGCGCCATAGATTGCTGAGGCACCGCCGGTGAGCACGTCGACCGTCTCGACAAGGTCGGTCGGGATCGCGTTGATGTCGACCGCCGCCGACCCCGCCAGCCCCGATACATGGCGGCGGCCGTCGACAAGCACCAAAGTGCGATCGGTGCCAAGGTTGCGCAGGTTGAGGAGGTCGAGCCCCGCCTCGCCGAAATCGGGGTTCGAGCCGCCGGTCAGGTCCCCGGTGCGCGAGCCGACCAGCGCCGGGCTCTGGACGAGGAAATCGGCGAGGCTGGTCTGCCCCGACTGTTCGATCGTTGCCGCCGAATAGGAGGTGACGGGGTTGGCGAAATCGAGCTCGGGCCGTGCGATGCGGGTACCGGTTACGACGATTTCTTCGCGGGGGGTGTCGCTGCTACCTTCGTCCGCCTGATCGGATGCGGGCGGCGGTTCCTGCTGGGCAATCGCGGGCGTGATCCAGCTGGCACCGGCCAGCAGGGCGGACATAGCAAGCACAGGCTTCATCGGACGCAACCCCCTATTGGTTCAATCGATCATCGATCCTTGTTTCATTTCCTCAAATTGCAGACCGCGGGACAGCCCGGGCCGCCCTCCGGCGACCCGGCGGCGCATTACAGCGCCGAGCCCCCGAGCTTGTAGGTCAGCTGCAGAAAGACGCTGCGGCCGATGCTGTCGAACCAGCTCGTGTTGTAATAGGGGTAGCCCGACCACGTCGGATCCTTCACCGGGTTGGTGTCGAACAGGTTCCGGATCGTCAGCGAGCCGCGCATATGATCGGTGAAATCATATTGCAGCGTCGCGTTGAACAAATAGCTCGCCTTGATGAAGGCATCCTCGTCATAGTTCGGCAGCTTGCCGAGCCGGGTGCCCGAGAAGGTGAACTGCAACCCGTCGCTCGCCCAGGTGATGCTGCCGTTCGACTTGTCGCGCGGCAGGTAGAAGCCGCTGTCGAATGCCAGCTTGTTCTCGATCGGATCGCCCGGATATTGCTGGAAGCTGTGCTTGAACACATGGCTGTGCGCCAGCGACAGGGTGAAGTCGCCGATACCGGTCGGCAGCGTGCCGCGGAAGGCGACGTCGATCCCGCTCGTCTTTTCGCGCGCGATGTTGATCGGATTGACCCGGATCGAAGAAATCTGGCCGGCGAGCCCGCCGCTGGTGAAGCGGGTCACGCGGGCGATCGCATCCTGGCAGGTCGGCGAATTGGGATCGAGTTCGATATTGCCATCGGCGTCGGGACGGCACGCCGCCTCATCGCGGGCAATCTGGTCGATGCTGAGGTCGTCGACCTGATTGTCGAGCGACACGCGGAAATAATCGACCGAGAAATGGAGGCGGCTCGACGGCGAAAAGACGAACCCGGCGGTCAGCGTCTTGCCCGTTTCGGCCTTGAGATCGCGATTGCCCGTCCGGTTCACCACGATGCCGCTGCCCGAATAGCTGCAATCGCCGACCTCTTCCTCGGGCTCTTCGATCCCGCACAGATAATAATCGTCGACGCTGCTCTGGACGTTGCCCGGGCCGGTGAAGACATAATGGAGATCGGGCGCGCGGAATGCCGTGCCATAGGCCGCGCGGAACAACATGCTGCTGGTCGGACGCACCTCCAGCCCGCCATTATAGGTGAACTTGCCGACGTTGCGTCCGCCAAAACCGAAGCGGTCATAGCGCCCGGCGGCCGACAGCGTGACGAAGTCGAGGACGGGAACGCGAAGCTCGCCGCCGATGGCGGCATGGCTGCGCTTGCCTCTGCCGTCGCTGTCCTTCCAGCTATAATAATAATCGGTCAGCGCCAACGGGTCGGGGCGCAGGTTGTAACCCTGCTTGCCATATTCGGCGACCATCGCGAAGCCGACGGGTCCGGCGGGAAGCTGGAACAATTCGCCGTTGGTCAGCGTCGCCTGGAGGTTGTTCGTCCAACTGTACGGGCGATAGACGGTATCGGCCGAAATGCTGTCATATTCCGCCGGGGTCAGCGCCCGGTAAAAATAGACGTCGGGATCGCGGTTATAGATCGGATAGCCGCTGTCCTCGTCGATCCCGAGCTGGGGGCCGAGGAAGAAGTCCTGCGCCTTCTGGTTGATGATCTGCGGCCAGCGCACCACCGACTGATAGCGGCTGTAATTGAACGACAGTTCATAGTTCCAGGCGTTGCCGAAATTGCCGCGGACGCCGGGGGTGATGCTGTAGGTCGTCTGCTTGATGCGCTGCATCTCGAAGCCGCCGGTTTCCTCCGGCGCGAACTGGCGCGACCAATCATCGATCGTCCCGTCGAACGCATTGTAGAAGCTGTTGTCCGAACTCGACGATGAATTTTCGAATGCCCAGCTCGTCACGTCGTACATCAGGCGGACCTTGCTGATCCCGAACTGGAAATCGGTGAACAGCTTGGCGTTGTCCGACAGCTCGTAAGACATGCTGCCAAAGCTGTTGAAGCCCTTGCGCCCCGAAACGATCGTCCCATAGGCGATCGACGATTTGCTGCCGCAATAATAGCCTGGACCGTAATCGTCGATGACCGGATCATAGTCGCCGTAACGCGGCCGCGAAGTATAGATGGTCGAACCGCGGTTCAGGTGGGACAGCCGCGCGCAGGTATCGGCGCCCGGATCGATATAACTGTCGTTCTCGATGCTGTAGCGAAGGAAGGTGCGCCGCGCGATCGTGCTGACCGGATTATCGTCGGTGCTGTCCTGGATGCTGCGGTCATAAGCCCAGAGCGGGCGCTGATCGAGATATTCGATGCCGCCGACGATATTGAAACGCCCCGAAGACCAGCCGCCGGTGGCGGTGAAGCGATGCGACATGCCGCCGCCATGCTGGGTGCGCCCGTGGCGATAGTCGAGCGTGATGCCGTCGAGTTTTTCCTTCATCTTGAAGTTGACGACGCCGGCGATCGCGTCGGAGCCATAGATCGCCGACCCGGCACCGCTCAAAATCTCGACCTTGTCGATCAGGCTGACCGGGATGTTCGAGATGTCGGTGAAGTTGCTGCGGCCGATATAGGGCAGCGGGAAATCGGCGATGCGGCGGCCGTTGACCAGCACCAGCGTGTGGTTGGGGCCGAGTCCGCGCAGGTCGACCTGCTGCGCGCCGGGCGTGAAGTCCGCGCTGCTGCCCGATTGCGGGCTCTGCGTCTCGCCGCTGTTCTGCGTCATCGCCGCGAGCAGTTCGGGGACGCTGGTATAGCCGTTGGCGCGGATCGTGTCGGAATCGATCGTCGTGACCGGCGACGGGCCCTGGTCGCGGATCGTCGGGATGCGCGAACCGGTGACGATGATCTCATCGTTCCCGCCCTCGCTCGCGGGATCCTGCGCCCAGGCGGGCGTGGCCAGCGCCGGCAGGCAGACGCCCAGCCCCAACAGGATTCGAAGCGACCGCGCACCCAGAGCTTGCATCAAATTACCCCTTTATGTCCCCCGGCGCGACTCAAGGCGCGCCCGCGCCCATTTGACGCATTTTCGTTTCACCAGAAAGCCCCGATAATTTCAATCAATATGACGATTTACGGAATCATATTGTCATTATCTGCGCTTATTATGTAACATCGTGCCATCGCATCGGCGCATCGGGGGAGAATTTTGGATGTTGGCTATGATCGTGCGCGGGCTGCTCCTGCCGCTGCTGGCGGCGCTGGGTCTCGCACTCGCCCCGGCGGCGGCAAAGGAAGCAAAGCCGAAACCGTACGAACATTATGTGTTCGGCAAACTGAACACGCCGACCCCGGGCCCGGTGTCGGGCGGGCTGCTCCTGATGGGCGGCGGCGACCGCAATATCGATTCGATGAAATGGTTCTTCGGCAAAGCCGGGAACGGCCATATCGTCGTGATCAGCGCTTCCTATGGAAAGGAGATCGGCGAGGAATTCTTCGACGAGGTCGGCGGCATCCAGTCGGCTGAAATCTTTGTCTTTCACGACCGGTCGCAATCGACGAACCGGAAGATTCTCGACCGGCTGCGCAAGGCCGACGGCATTTTCATCGCGGGCGGCGACCAGTCGCGCTACGTCCGTTACTGGCGCGGCACCCCGGTCGCCGAGATCCTCGACGCGCATGTCGCGGCGGGCAAGCCGCTCGCGGGGACGAGCGCGGGCCTCGCGATGCAGGGCGAGAAGCTTTACGGCGCGATGGACGACGGCAGCATCAAAAGCCCCGAGGCGCTCGCCGACCCCCTCGGCCCCGCCAACACGATCGAGGGCGATTTCGTCCATTTTGCGCTGCTCAAGGGCATCGTCACCGACACCCATTTCAAGGAACGCGACCGCCTCGGCCGCCTCTTCGCCTTTCTTGCCAAGGCGCAGGTCGGGCGCCCCGCCGACCAGCCTGCGATGATCGGCCTCGGGGTCGACGAAAGCGCCGCGCTCGCGGTCGAACCCGACGGCAGCGGACGTATCTATGCGACCGCGCCCGACGGCTATGCCTGGGTAGTCGACGGATCGACGCTGCGCGGCGTCACCGGCCGCGGCCCCCTCGACACCCCACGCGTCAAGGTCGTCGGCGTCGGGCCCGGATCGGTCGTCCATCTCCCGTCGGGCCGCGTCGACAATCCGGTCTTCGAGCGCCACTATGCCGCGCGCGCGGGCGAGATCGTCGAGGTGCCGCGCTGGTCGCTGGCGATCCACGGCGGCGCCGGGGTGATCGAGCGCAAGACCCTCTCGCCCGAAAAGGAACAGGCTTACCGCGCCGGTCTCGACGCCGCGCTGCGCGCCGGCGCGGCAGTGCTCGACAAGGGCGGCGCGGCACTGGATGCGGTCGCGGCGGCGGTCCGCCTGCTCGAGGACAACCCGCTGTTCAACGCCGGGCGCGGCGCGGTCTTCACCGCCGAGGGCAGGAACGAGCTCGACGCCGCGATCATGGACGGCAAGACACTGAAGGCCGGCGCGGTCGCCGGCGTCACCCGCACGCGCCACCCGATCGACCTTGCGCGTGCCGTCATGGACAAAAGCCCGCACGTCATGCTCGCCCGCGACGGCGCCGACCGCTTTTCGGTCGAACAGGGCCTCGAACAGGCCGACCCCGCCTGGTTCCGTACCGAGGAACGCTGGCAGCAGTTGCTCGCCTGGCGCGCAAAACAGCAGGCCGCGGTCGATCCCACCCATTTGTTCGGCACCGTCGGCGCCGTCGCGCTCGACGCCGAGGGCAATCTCGCCGCCGCCACGTCGACCGGCGGCATGACCGGCAAGCGCTGGGGGCGGATCGGCGATTCGCCGATCATCGGCGCCGGCACCTATGCGAAGAACGGCCAGTGCGCGGTGTCGGCGACCGGGTCGGGCGAATATTTCATCCGCGAAAGCGCCGCACGGCAGGTCTGCGACCGCGTCGCATGGAAAGGCGAAAGCCTGAAGGATGCGGCCGACCACACAATCATGGCGGTCGGCACGATCGGCGGCGACGGCGGGCTGATCGCGATGGGCCCCGACGGGCGCCCGGCCTTCGCAATCAACGACCTCGGCATGTATCGCGGCCAGATCACCGCCGCGGGAACGCCCGCGACGGCGATCTTCGCCGACGAGAAGCTGGCCGACTGATGCCGAACGGCGGCGTCACACTCGACGAGGTCGACGAGCGGCTGCTGACCCTGCTCCGCGACGACGCCCGCCAGACGATCGCGCAACTCGCCAAGGAACTCGGCCTGTCGCGCGGCGCGATCTATTCGCGCCTCGCGCGGCTGGAGGAGGAACAGGTCGTCGCCGGCTATACGGTGCGGCTCGGCCGCGCCTTTTCGGCAAGCCGGATGCGCGCGCATATGATGATCAAGACGCTGCCACGCTATCACCGCGAGGTCGAACAGGCGCTCGCGGCGATCCCGCTGGTACAGGCGATCCACGCGATCAGCGGCGAATATGATATCATCGCGATGCTCGAGGCCGAGGACAGCACCCAGCTCAACGAGCTGATCGACGAGATCGGCCTGCTCGACGGGGTCGAACGCACGACCACCTCGGTCATATTGGTGACCAAGGTCGAACGTTAGCGTCGGGAGGCTCGCGTTGGCGGGAACCGGCACCCCCGGCCGCCCGTTATGATCGCAGGAGGGAATATCCATGCTTCGACGCCCGCAATCTTTCCCGCTGAAATATGTGTTGCCCGCACTCGCCACCGGACTGGCGGCCGGGGCCGGGATATTCGCCTTCTGGCGCCGCCGCCGCGATGACGAGGCGCCGCAACACGCCGCCGCCTTTTCCGCTGACGAGACCGATCCCGAAAATTTCGCCCAGACCCGGTCGGCAGGCCCGGCCGCGATGCGCGATCCCGCACGGCGGCGCTGGGACGAAGTCGATCAGGCAAGCGACGAATCCTTTCCCGCGAGCGATCCGCCTGCCTATTGAGGCCGCACGAGCGTAACGACGGCGGGGAACGGACATGGGAATCTTGCTGGGGCTGATCGCGGCAATCGGCCTGTTGCCGTTGGCGATCGCCGTCTTGCGGCTGCCCGCCGGGGCCGGCGCGAAATCCGCCGACAGGCGCGGCCTCGCCGCCTCGACGCTGCTTTGCGCGCTCGCTTTCAGCCTGACCTTCTTCGTTCAGGAGGTCGGGCTCGTCGTGCCGAAGGCGCTGGTGCCGGGGCTCGACCCCATTCTCTACCACAATGACCATGACTGGCGCGGCGACGCGCCGGTGGCCGAATTGCTGCAGGGCGGCGGCGCAATCGCCACCTTGCTGAGCGGCCTCGCCTTCCTGTGGCTGGCCGGGCGGATCGGAACGGATCGCCCGGCATGGCGGCTCTTCGCTTTCTGGATGGCGTTCCAGGGATTGTTCCAGGCGCTCAGCCAGGCCGCGGTCGGCAGCCTGATCGCCGGAAACGACGTCGGGCGCGCGCTGACCTATATCGGCATCGGTCCGCTGGTCCGCCTTGCGCTGCTTCCGCTCGCGGTCATCGGCCTGTTTGCCGCCGGCCGCGCGCTGGCGCGGCGCTATCCGCTCGCGACGGGCCGGCCGGATCGAGCGACCGCCCTCGCCCTGCTCGCGACGCTGGCACTCGCCACGCTTCTCACCATCCCGTTTCGCATCCCGCGCGAGCCGGTCGAGGTCGTACTGATCCCGCTCGTCGTCCACATCTTCGGCCTCGGCTGGCTGACGCTCGGACTGGCGACGACCACCGCGGCCCAACCACCGCCCGGCACAGCCGGGCTGGCCATCCCCGCCGCCGCGCTCGCTGCCATGCTTGCCTTCTTCCAGCTCGTGCTGCGTCCCGGCGTCGCTTTCTAGGCGGCGGTCGCCAGTTCGCCGCGCGCCTGCCGGAAGACGTCGAGGCTGCCCCAGATCGCCAGCCCCGCCATGATCGCCGCGACGACGAGATCGGGCCAGCCCTGCCCCGTCCCGAATACGCCGAGCGCCGCCGCCATCACCGCGACATTGCCGATCGCGTCGTTGCGCGAGCAGATCCACACCGACCGCATGTTGGCGTCGCCGGTGCGGTAGCGATAGAGCATCAGCGCGACCGCGACATTGGCGGTGAGCGCCAGCGCGCCGATGATCCCCATCGTCTCGGCGTGCGGCGCACTCCCGCTCACAAAGCCCCAGATCGCCGAACCGAACACCCAGAGGCCGAACGCCAGCATCGTCACCGCTTTCAGCAACGCCGCTCGCGCCCGCCACGCAAGCGCCATGCCCGCGACGCCGAGGCTGATGGCATAATTGGCGCTGTCGCCGAGGAAATCGAGCGCATCGGCCTGCAGCGCGCGCGAGTCCGCCGCAACCCCGGCGACGATCTCGACTCCGAACATCGCGGCGTTGATGATCAGCGCGATCCACAGCACGCGCCGCCACTTCGGATCGTTGAGCGCGGTCTTGCCGCTTTTCCCTGCACAGCATTGATCGGCCATCGCCGAATTCTCCTGTTATCTTCGAGTCGGCACCCTATATGGACCCTGTAGCAACTACAGGGTCAAGCGATGAAAATCGGCGAACTGTCGCGTGCCACCGGCACCAACATCGAAACCATCCGCTATTATGAGCGGATCGGCCTGCTCCCGGCGCCCGATCGCACCGCAGCCAATTACAGAAGCTATGGGGGCACGCATCGGGCGCGGCTGTCGTTCGTCCGCCATTCGCGCGACCTCGGTTTCACGATCGAGGAAATCCGCTCGCTGCTCGACCTCTCCGACCACCCCGAGCGCGATTGCGGCGAAGCCGACCGGATCGCCAGCCTGCATCTGGCGCAGGTCGAGGAAAAGATCGCCCAGCTTGCGCTGCTCCGCGACGAACTGACGCGCATCGTCGGCCGCTGCCGCGGCGGCGTCGCCGCCGACTGCCGGGTGATCGAAGCTTTGGGCGATCATGGCCAATGCGAGAGAGAGCATTGAACCGAGCAGGTTCGGTTCATTTGCCCTTGCTGGTCGGGCCCGCCCTCATGCGAATTTGAATGTGGCCGGCATCAGTCCTGCGCAGTTCGAAAGCACCAGTCTTTTCCACGAGATCGCTCAGTTTCGCTTGCCCATAGGAGCGCGGGTCGAAATCAGACGCCAGCGTCGCCAATCGATTGCCGACGGGACCGAGGGGCACCCAACCTCCGTCGTCATCCAACTGCGATATGGCTTTGCGAATGAGCGGGATAGCAGCACTTGGAGGCTGCTTGGCAGTGGCAGGTCGCGAATCTACGCGCTCCGGCTCGTCGGGCGCCGGCGCTTCCGGCAGCAGGTTTTCGGTGTATGTGAAGCGCCTGCAAGCCTGCCGAAAACTTTCCGGGGTCTTCTGTTCACCGAAACCATAAACGTCGATCCCCTGCTCGCGAATGCGAGCAGCCAAGGCAGTAAAGTCGCTGTCGGACGAGACCAGGCAAAAACCATCGAAGCGTCCGGTGTGCAAAAGGTCCATGGCGTCGATAACGAGCGCGATATCGGAGGCGTTCTTGCCGGTGGTGTAAGCGAAACTCTGCTGAGCCCGAATAGCATGAGTCGCGAGTATATCGGCCCATGCCTTCAGCCGTGGTCCGGAAAAGTCGCCGTAAATGCGGCGAACACTTGCCTCGCCGATCTTGGCGATTTCCTCGAACAGACGGGTCGCGATGCGCGAGGACGCATTGTCGGCGTCGATCAGTACAGCGAGACGCGGCGCGCGAGGGTCAGCGGACATTCGCGGACTATATCGTGCCGACATTAAGTTTGCATGCGCTTTGCAAAGAGCATGCGACCGCCGGTCGTGCAGAAAAACAATCGCAGATTTCGGGAAAGGTGGGACGATTCTGTTGCCCGGCTCGTCCCCAGCCGCTGGTATCCGATTCTGTTGCCCGGTTCGGTCCGAACCGCGTTCTATTTGTCTAACCTTAGGCCGTGAGGCTTATCGGTTAGGCAGCAAGAGCGAGTGCTTCGTTATCGTTAGCACTTATCGTTTTGAGCCTTGAACGGGTTACTCAGCCCGGGCAAAAATATCGTCTTTGAACACACGTCGATCCTGGTTCGGCCCCCTCAGAAGCCCGTGTCCCCATCAAGAAACGCGGGTTTGTGGTGGAGCCGCCGGGTACTGCCCCCGGGTCCGCTGTGTCTATTCCACGACACCATTTATCACCATAGCCGGCCGAAACCGACACGACTGATATAGGAAGCCCGCCCGCGCTTGGAAAGAGCGGGCGGGCATTTTGTCGTGGATATAAAACTACTTCTTTTTCAGTTCGTCGCGGATTTCCGTAAGCAGGTCGACTTCGGTCGGCCCGGCGGGCGCGTCGGGCGCCTTGCGGACGACCTTGTTCACCGTCTTCACCAGAAGGAAGATGATCCACGCGAGGATCAGGAAGTTGATCACCGCGGTAATGAAGGCGCCATAGCCGACCATCGCGACGCCCGCTTTCTTGAGCGCCGCATAATCGGTCGCCGCCACGCCGTCGGGCACGCTGCCGAGCAGGATGAACTGGCTCGAAAAATCGACTCCGCCGAAGATCCAGCCGACAACCGGCATGATCAGATCCTCGGTCAGCGAGCCGGTGATCGTCGCAAAGGCGCCGCCGATGATGACACCGACCGCAAGGTCGATGACATTGCCGCGCGCAATGAATTCCCTGAATTCTCCCAACATCTTGCTTGCTCCCCGATGGTTGGTGGTCCGCACCGAAACTGCCGTGCGGATTGCACAAAGGCAAGCGCCATCCTATTATGTGTATTGTTGCGGCAAAACGCCGCGCGAGGGAGCATTGATGACCATGACCTATCGTTCCGCCCGCTGGCTGATTGTCCCGGTTGCCGCACTGTCGCTGTCCGCGTGCGGCATCAACAGCGTTCCCACCAAGGAAGAAGCCGCCAAGGCGAAGTGGGCGAATGTCGAAGCCGCCTATCAGCGCCGCGCCGATCTGATCCCCAACCTCGTCGAAACCGCCAAGGGCGCCGCCAAGATCGAGCAGTCGACGCTGGAAGGCGTGATCCAGGCCCGCGCCTCGGCGACGCAGGTCAAGCTCAGCACCGACGACCTCGAAGATCCTGCCAAGGTTCAGGCCTTCCAGCAGGCGCAGGGCAATGTGTCGAGCGCCCTCGGCCGCCTGCTCGTCACCGTCGAACAATATCCCGACCTCAAGAGCCAGGCGCGCTTCGCCGACCTGATGACGCAGCTCGAAGGCACCGAGAACCGGATCAATGTGTCGGTGCAGGACTATAACGGCGCGGTGCAGGATTATAACACGACGATCCGCACCTTCCCCGACATCATCGGTGCCAAGATCGTCCATGGCGCTAAGCCGATGACGCCATACCGGGCGGTGACGCCGAACGCCAATGTCGCGCCGAAGGTCGATTTCGGGCAATAGAGATGCGGCTATCCGTCCTTGCCATTCCACTCGCGACCATGCTGGTCGCGGGGGGATGCAAGGAAACGCCGAAGACAGTTGTCGCTAAAGAATCCGGCTCTTGCGATGGCGTACCAGAGATTTCCTTTGACCCAGCTATCGCCGATCCGGCGAAGCTGCTCGATTCCGGTAACTACGAAACGGTGTTAGCGGCGCAAACACGGGTCCTTCTAGCTCATGAGGGTCATCAGCTGCCCGTAATAATCTTGCCTAGCCTGAATCGTCAGGACATCGCGATCGTGAGCGATTGCCTCGGCAATCGCTGGGAGAGAGAAGGAAAAATCGATGGAGACGACCTTCTCATCCTTCTCGCGCCCAAGGAACGCCGCGTGCGCATTGCCACCGGCAATAAATCGAGAGCCGATTTGCCTGACGCCGAAGCGGCGAAGATTATCGAGAAGATGACGAAGATTTTCGCCGATAGCCGTTATTCGAGCAACCGGTATGGCCATGGCATCGCGACAGGTATCAGAGCGATTCAAAATCATATGGACGGACGGCAATGATCAAACTCATCTTGCCCGCTTCTTTGATGCTGATGTCGCTAATGGCGGCGCCAGCCAGCGCGCAGACCTTTCCGAAGCTGGCGGGCAACCCCGTCGTCGATCAGGCCGACATCATCCCCGCGGCCGAAGAAGCCGCGCTTAATACGCAGCTTCTCGATCTGGAGAAAACGACCGGCCACCAACTCGTCGTCGCCACGGTCAGCGATCTCGAAGGCAATGACATTGCCGATTACGGCTACAAGCTTGGCCGGGCTTGGGGCATCGGCGACGAGGCGAAGGATGACGGCGTCGTTTTCCTGATCGCGCCGAACGAGCGCCGGATGAACATCTCGGTCGGTCTGGGGCTCGAACCCGTGCTCACCGACGCTTTGTCGGGACGGATTATCCGCGACGTCGTGACGCCGAAATTCAAGGCGAATGATTATCCCGGCGGCATCCAGGACGGCGTCAACGCGATCGCGCAGCAGATTCAGTTACCGCCCGAGGAAGCCGCGGCGCGCGCACAGGCGGCGGCGACGGAGGAGCGCGACCGCGCCGACGACGGCGATATCGGCGGGCTGATCTTCATCGGCTTCATCGTCTTTTTCTTCTTCATCCTGCCGATCCTCTCCAGTCTCGGGCGGCGCGGCAAGAAGCATCGCAAGAACCGCCCGTGGGGCGGCGCGCCGATCATCATCTGGGGCGGCGACGACGATGACTGGGGATCGGGCGGCGGATCGTCCTGGGGCGGCGGCGGTTCGAGCTGGGGCGGCGGCGGCGGAAGTTTCGGAGGCTTCTCGGGCGGCGGCGGCAGCTTCGGCGGCGGCGGCGCGTCGGGCGGCTGGTAAGGGAGCAGGGCCATGAAAGTCAGCCATGTCAGCGAAGCCGACCATGATCTCGTCACCGTCGCGGTCGCTGCCGCCGAGGCGAATACCAGCGGCGAAATCGTCACGGTCGTCGCGGCGCAATCGAATGACTATGACGATGTCGCGCTCGTCTGGGCGAGCGTCATTGCCTTTCTCGCCATGTCGGTGATCGCGCTGTTCCCCGAATTTTACCAGGGCCTCTATTATCGCCTCACCGGCGGCTGGGGGCACGAACTCACCGCCAATGAATGGCTTGGCACGGTGATCGCGGTCGGCGTGCTCAAATGGATCGGCATGTGGCTGATATTGCTGTGGCGGCCGCTCCGGCTGGCGCTGACGCCGCGCGTGATCAAGGCCGGACGCGTCCGCGCCCGCGCGGTCGACCTGTTCAAGGTCGGCACCGAGGCGAAAACCTTGGGCCGCACCGGCGTGCTCCTCTACCTCAGCCTCAAGGAACATCGCGCCGACATCGTCGCCGACGAGGCGATCGCGACCAAGGTGGCGCCCGAAGTCTGGGGCGACGCGATGGCGGCGCTGATCGACCAGGTTCGTGCCGGGCGTCCGGGCGCCGGCATGGCCGCGGCGGTGACGCAGATGGGTGTCGTGCTCGCCGAACATTTCCCCAAGGGCGACGAAAACCCCAATGAGCTGCCCGACCGGCTGATCGAAATCTAAAAAAGGACATTCCATGGCTCGCCCCGCCCCCGACGCGCCCATCGAGACCCGGTGGGAGGGAAAATTCGTCACCGTCAAACAGCAGGGGACGTGGGAATATGTCTCGCGCTCGCGCGGGATACATGCCGCGGTGATCCTTGCGATCGACGAGGCCGCGGACGGCCGCCACGTCATCCTCGTCGAGCAATATCGCGTGCCGATGGGCAGGAACTGCATCGAACTTCCCGCCGGCCTCGTCGGCGACGACACCGCCGACGAAGCGGCCGAAATCGCCGCCGAACGCGAGTTGGAGGAAGAAACCGGCTATCGCGCCGCCAACTGGCGCACCGTCGGCGAGTTTTTCAGTTCGCCCGGGATGGTGAGCGAAAGCTTCACCCTGCTCGTTGCGAAAGAGCTGACCAAAGTCGGCGAAGGCGGCGGCGTCGACAGCGAGGACATCGTCGTCCACCGCGTGCCGCTGGCCGGGATCGAGGATTTCGTCGCGGCAAAGCGCGCCGAAGGCTGCGGTATCGACGTACGCGTCGCGATGCTGCTGGCGGGTGGACTGCTCGCCGAATAACCCAGGTTCGAGCGGAAGCTACCGCCCCCCGAACCGCCACCGGAGCAAAGGCCGCGCGAGCAGCAGGCCGGCGAGAAAGCCGCCGACATGCGCCCAGATCGCGATGTTGCCGAAACCGCCGCCGCCCGCGATGCCGATCAGAAGCTGCAGCCCGATCCACGCCGCCGCCAGCCATAACGCGCGGACCCAATGGCCAGGGATCGGCCCGATCGCCTGCGTCCGCGAGCGGCTGAAGATCAGGGCATAGACCGCGATCAGCGCCGAGATCGCGCCGCTCGCGCCGACGACGACCGTGGTCGACGCGGGGTCCGCGAGCCACTGCGCCAGCGATCCCGCATAGGCGCCGGCGATCAGTAGCACCGCCATCGGCGCCGAACCGAGCGGCGCTTCGAGCTGGCGGCCGAGGAACAGCAGCACCATCATGTTGAAGGCAAGGTGCAGCACCCCGCCGTGCAGGAAGGCCGAACTCAGCGGCGTCAGGAAAAAGGGCAGCATCGTGCCCGGCGGGGCGATCAGTTCGGCGCCGAAGCGCGCCGGAATGAAGCCCGCGCCGATAAACGCCTGCTGCTCATAGCCGGTGATCGACAGGACGATGAACAGCAGGGTGCAGGCGATCGCGAAGCCCGTGACCACGGGCGCGTGCTGCGGGTTCATCGCGCTGCGTCCACCACTCAAACGAATTCGATCTTGGTCACCAGATAATATTTGTCGCCCGCAGGCACGGTGACTTCGATCTCGTCGTCGACGCGGCGGCCGATCAGCGCCCGGCCGAGCGGCGAATTATAGCTGATCTTGCCGTCCTTGGCGTCGGCCTCGGCCTGGCCGACGATCTGGTAGCGGACAGGCTTGTCGTCCTCGTCGGCGAGGGTGACGGTCGCGCCGAACACGATGCGGTCGCCCGACAGCGTCGTCGGGTCGATCACCTGCGCGCGCGACAGCCGGTCCTCGATATCGCCGATCGTCGCTTCGACCTGGCCCTGGCGTTCCTTGGCGGCGTGATATTCGGCATTTTCCGAAAGGTCGCCATGCGCGCGCGCTTCCTCGATCGCATCGACGATCAAGGGTCGCTCGGCTTTGAGCGCCGAGAGCTGCGCGCTCAGCTTCTCATAACCTTCCGCCAGCATCGGCACCTTTTCAACGCTTGCCATTATCCTGTTGTCCTTCGTCAATAATCCGCCGCCAGCGAAACTTCGCCGGGGCGGCCGAGCCGCTTTTCCGTCAATGTCGGGGGTGGGAGCGGTCCTTCAATAATAGTCCTGAAGCGGCTTTACTTCAAGAGAGCGCGCACGAAGCGCCCCGATCGCCTGCGTCGATGCATCGCTTGCCGCCGCCGTCGTATAATAGGCGACATCGGCCGCGAGCGCCGAGGCGCGGATCGATTGCGAGTCCTGCAGCGACTGCCATCCTTCGGTGGTGTTGAAGATCAACTGGACGTCGCCGTCCTTGATCCGGTCAACGATATGCGGCCGCCCTTCGGCAACCTTGTTGACGCGCTCGACCGCAACGCCCTCGCCCGCGAGATAATCGGCGGTGCCGCCGGTCGCGACGACCTGCCAGCCCCAGCCGGCAAGGCGGCGGACGGCATCGATGATGCGCGGCTTGTCGCTGTCCTTCACCGACACGAAAACGCGTCCCGTCGTCGGCAGCCGGTCGCCGGCGCCGAGCTGCGCCTTGGCAAAGGCAAGGTTGAAATCGCTGTCGATTCCCATGACTTCGCCGGTGGACTTCATCTCGGGCGACAGCACCGGGTCGGTGCCGGGGAAGCGCGCAAACGGGAAGACGGCTTCCTTGACCGCGACATGTTTGATGTCGCGGTTGATCTTCGGCAGGTCGGCCAGCTTCTCGCCCGCCATCACCCGCGCCGCGATCTTGGCGATCGGCGACCCGACGGCCTTGGCGACAAAGGGCACGGTGCGGCTGGCGCGCGGGTTGACCTCGATCAGGTAAACCTCGTCGTCCTTGACCGCGAACTGGATGTTCATCAGCCCGCGGACCTCGAGCGCGCGGGCAAGCGCATCGGCCTGCCGCTCGATCTCGGCGACGATCGCCGGCGACAGGCTGTACGGCGGGATCGAGCAGGCGCTGTCGCCCGAATGGACGCCCGCTTCCTCGATATGCTGGAGCACGCCCGCGACGACGACATCGGTCCCGTCGCACAGCGCATCGACGTCGACCTCGATCGCATCGCGCAGATAGCGATCGATCAGCACCGGCGAGTCGCCCGACACCTGCACCGCGGTCTCGATATAATTTTCGAGCTGCGCCTGATCGTCGACGATTTCCATCGCGCGGCCGCCGAGCACGTAGCTCGGGCGCGTCAGCACCGGGTAACCGATGCGTGCCGCAACCGCGACGGCTTCCTCGCGGCTGCGCGCGATGCCATTCTCGGGCTGCTTGAGGCCGAGCTTGTTGACGAGCGCCGCGAAACGCTCGCGGTCTTCGGCAAGATCGATCGCGTCGGGCGAGGTGCCGAGGATCGGGATGCCCGCCTCGGCCAGCGCTTGCGCCAGCTTGAGCGGCGTCTGGCCGCCGAACTGGACGATCACGCCCACCAGCTCGCCCCGCGACATTTCGACGTGCAGGATTTCGAGCACGTCTTCGGCGGTCAGCGGCTCGAAATAGAGGCGGTCCGACGTGTCATAGTCGGTGCTCACCGTCTCCGGGTTGCAGTTGATCATGATCGTTTCATAACCCGCCTCTTCCAATGCGAAGCAGGCATGGCAGCAGCAATAGTCGAACTCGATCCCCTGCCCGATCCGGTTCGGACCACCGCCGAGGATAACGACCTTCCTGCGGTCGCTCGGGTTCGCCTCATTCTCGGGCTCGCCGAAGGTCGGCGCTTCGTAGGTCGAATAAAGATAGGGCGTCTGCGCCTGGAACTCGGCCGCGCAGGTATCGATCATCTTGAACACCGGCCGCACGCCGAGCTTGTGGCGCAGCGCGCGCACTTCGGCCTCTGTCACGCCCCCGGTCATCGCCTTGACCGCCTCGTGGATCAGCCCGCTGCCGCGCGCGGTTGCCTGCTTCGACCCGGGGCGGAGATTCGCCGACTGGAGCGCCAGATAGGCAAGGCGTTTGTCCGAAAAGCCCATCGCTTTCAGCTTGCGCAGCCCTTCGGCATCGCGCGGCAGGCCGTTTTCGCAGACGTCCTGTTCGGCCGCGACGATCTCGGCGATGCGTTCGAGGAACCACATATCATAACCCGCAACGCGGTTGATCTCGGCGAGCGGCAGGCCCTCGCGGATCGCCTGCGCGGTGTTGAGCAGCCGGTCGGGGGTACGCTGCGCCAGTTCGTTGCGGAGCTGGTCGTGCGTCGCGCCCTTGAGGCGGTCGACGAAGTTGAAGCCCGAAAGCCCGGTTTCGAGTCCGCGCAGCGCCTTCTGCAGGCTCTCGTGGATCGTCCGGCCGATCGCCATCACCTCACCGACCGACTTCATCGCGGTCGACAGCGTTGCCTCGGCACCCTTGAACTTCTCGAAGGCAAAGCGCGGGATCTTGGTGACGACATAGTCGATGGTCGGCTCGAACGATGCCGGGGTGACCCCGGTGATGTCGTTCATGATCTCGTCGAGCGTGTAGCCGACCGCGAGCTTGGCCGCGACCTTGGCGATCGGGAAGCCCGTCGCCTTCGACGCGAGCGCCGACGAGCGCGACACGCGCGGGTTCATCTCGATCACGATCAGGCGGCCGTCCTTCGGATTGACCGCGAACTGGACGTTCGACCCGCCCGTTTCGACCCCGATCTCGCGCAGCACCGCGATGCTCGCGTTGCGCATGATCTGATATTCCTTGTCGGTCAGCGTCAGCGCTGGCGCGACGGTGATGCTGTCGCCGGTGTGCACGCCCATCGGATCGACATTCTCGATCGAGCAGATGATGATGCAATTGTCCTTGCGGTCGCGCACCACCTCCATCTCATATTCTTTCCAGCCGAGGAGCGATTCCTCGATCAGGACTTCGGTGGTCGGCGAGGCGATCAGGCCGCCGCGGACGATATGCTCGAACTCCTCGCGGTTATAGGCGATGCCGCCGCCGGTACCGCCGAGCGTGAACGACGGGCGGATGATCGAGGGCAACCCGGTGCGTTCGAGCACCGCAAACGCCTCGTCGAGCGTGTGCGCGACGCCGCTGCGCGCGCTTTCGAGGCCGATCTTGTCCATCGCGTCGCGGAACTTCTGCCGGTCCTCGGCCTTGTCGATCGCCTCGGCGTCGGCGCCGATCATCTCGACGCCGTACTTGGTCAGCGTGCCGTCGTTGAACAGCGCCAGCGCGGTGTTGAGCGCGGTCTGCCCGCCCATCGTCGGCAGCACCGCATCGGGGCGCTCCTTTTCGATGATCTTGGCGACGATCTCGGGCGTGATCGGCTCCACGTACGTCGCGTCGGCGAGGTCGGGATCGGTCATGATCGTCGCCGGATTGGAATTGACGAGGACGATGCGATAGCCCTCCTCCTTCAACGCCTTGATCGCCTGCGTCCCCGAATAGTCGAACTCGCACGCCTGACCGATAACGATCGGGCCGGCGCCGATGACGAGGATGGATTGGATGTCGGTTCTTTTGGGCATTATTTTTTCTTCGATCCGGAGGGTTTCGCGTGAAGCCGATCGGGTAGAGTTTCGACCGCTTTGGCTATACAGGCACGGCGCTTCGCCGCAGTGTTTTCAGGCACAATGATCTCAAATTGCGCACCATCGTGGAGGATAACGACCTCACCGCCAGAATATGGCCGGAAATCGATCTCGACCTCACATTTTGCTGCGTCCTCCCGAAGCAACTGTTGTGACGACACGCATGCTGGCGTTCTCGTCGAACACGTCAGGACGAGTGGCTCCGTCAGCAACAATAGCGTTGCAAATATCACTTCAACCCACCCACAAACTTCTCGAACAGATAGAAACTATCCTGCGGCCCCGGACTCGCCTCGGGGTGGTACTGCACGCTGAACGCATTCTTGCCCGTGATCGCGATGCCACAGTTCGATCCGTCGAACAGGCTCTTGTGCGTTTCGACCACACCCTTCGGCAGCGTCGCCGCATCCACCGCGAAGCCGTGGTTCATGCTGGTGATTTCGACGACGCCGTCGCCCTCGTCGCCGCCGACGCGCTGCACCGGGTGGTTCGCGCCGCGGTGGCCCTGATGCATCTTCACCGTCTTCGCGCCCGCCGCGATGCCGAGCAGTTGGTGGCCGAGGCAGATGCCGAAGATCGGCACATTGCGTTCGAGCAGCCCCTTGATCACCGGCACCGCATATTCGCCCGTCGCCGCGGGGTCGCCGGGTCCGTTCGACAGGAAGACGCCCGCGGGGCGCAGCGCAACGATCTCGTCGAGGCTCGTCTTCGCGGGCACCACCGTCACCCGCGCGCCCGCCTTGACGAGGTTGCGGAAGATATTGTCCTTCGCGCCATAATCGACCGCGACGACATGCGGCGCGGCATCGCCGGCGCGCTTGTGGTCCGATCCTTCATAGCCCGATCCCAGATGCCAGACGCCGGCGTCCCAGCTTCCCTGCCGCTCGCGCGTCACCGTCTTGGCGAGGTCCATGCCCTCCAGCCCCGGCCAGCCCTGCGCGAGGAGCAGCAGGCGGTCGAGGTCGAACTTGCCGTCGGGGCTGTGCGCGACGACGCCGGTCGGGGCACCCCCATCGCGGATGCGGCGAGTCAGCGCGCGCGTGTCGATGCCAGCCAGCCCGATCAGGCCCTGCGCCTTCATCCATTCGGGCAGCGTCTGGACGCTGCGGAAATTGCTGGGCAGCGTCGGCAGTTCGCGCGTGACGCACCCGATCGCGGCGCGCTTTTCGCGCTCCATATCCTCGGGGTTCGCGCCGACATTGCCGATGTGCGGAAAGGTGAAGGTGATGATCTGCCCGGCATAGCTCGGGTCGGTCAGGATTTCCTGATAGCCGGTCATCGACGTGTTGAAACAAATCTCGCCCACACCAGCGCCCGCCGCGCCATAGCCGACGCCCCACAGGACGGTGCCGTCGGCAAGGACGAGGACGCCGGTCGCGCCCTCGGGCTGGCTTGCGGGCGCCACTTTAGGCGCCACAGGGGGGTTGGCAGGTGCCATTCAACATGCTCCGGACGGGGGGCTAAACGGCCGACCAACTAGGCGGCAAAAAAGTGATTCACAAGCTATCGGATTAGGAAACTTCTCGCTAGAGAGGGCCTTTCCGAAATTTGCAGCGCACGAGGACACGCATGATTCGCGATGACATCAAGGCTGCGCAGGTTGCCGCGATGAAGAGCGGCGACAAGGCGCGTCTGGGCACGATCCGGCTGATGCTGGCGAAGATCAAGGACAAGGACATCGAACTGCGGACCGGCACCGCGCCGGCCGACGACGATGTGCTGGTCACCGACGTGCTGCAGAAAATGGTCAAGCAGCGCCGCGAATCGATCGCCATGTACGAACAGGGCGGCCGCCAGGAACTCGCCGACATCGAAGCGGCCGAGGTTGTGGTGATCGAGGACTTCCTGCCCGCGCAGCTTTCGGACGACGAAGCGACCGCGGCGATCAAGGGCATCGTCGACGAACTCGGCGCGACCAGCCTCAAGGACATGGGCAAGGTGATGGCCGCGGTGAAGGACCGGCTCGGCAGCCAGCTCGACATGAGCAAGGCGTCGGGCTGGGTGAAGGCGGCGCTGAGCTGACCACTCGCCCCTCCCGCTTGCGGGAGGGGTCGGGGGTGGGCATATCCACATTATGACTCTCACCCCGCAATGGCTGGACGAACTCCGCTCACGCATCACGCTGTCGACCCTCATCGGGCGCACGGTGAAGGTCACCCGCGCCGGCCGCGAATACAAGGCCTGCTGCCCCTTCCATAACGAGAAGACGCCCAGCTTCACGATCAACGACGAAAAAGGCTTCTATCACTGCTTCGGTTGCTCGGCGCATGGCGACGCGATCCGCTGGATGACCGATCAGCGCGGCCTGTCGTTCATGGACGCGGTCAAGGAACTTGCCGCCGAGGCCGGGATGGAAGTTCCCGCCGCCGATCCGCGCGCCGCGAAGAAGGCCGAGGAGCAGGCGAGCCTACGCGACGTCACCCAAGCCGCAGCCGACTGGTTCACCCAGCAACTCGGCAGCAGCAACGGGGCACCCGCGCGCGAGTACCTCGCCAAGCGCGGCATTTCGGACGCGACGCGCAAGGCCTTCGGCTTCGGCCTCGCGCCCGACAGCCGCAGCGCCCTCAAGGAAGCGCTCAAGAAATTCCCGACCGCGATGCTCGTCGAGGCGGGCATGCTGATCGCGGTCGACGACAAGGAGCCTTACGATCGCTTCCGCGGCCGGTTGATGATCCCGATCCGCGACGCGCGCGGGCGGGTGATCGCCTTCGGGGGGCGCATCCTCGGCGATGGCGAGCCCAAATATCTGAACTCGCCCGACACCCCGCTCTTCGACAAGGGGCGCACGCTCTATAATCTCGACAAGGCCTCGCCCGCGTCGCGCCAGACGAACCGGATCGTCGTCGTCGAAGGCTATATGGACGTCATTGCTCTCGCCGAGGCGGGGATCGCCGATGCGGTCGCGCCACTCGGCACCGCGCTGACCGAGAACCAGCTCGGCATGATCTGGCGCATGGTGCCGGTACCGGTGCTCTGCTTCGACGGCGACAGCGCGGGTCAGAAAGCCGCGATGCGCGCCGCGATGCGCGCGCTTCCTTTGCTCCGGCCCGGTTTCAGCCTCGCCTTCGCGACACTGCCCGCAGGGCAGGATCCCGACGACCTCGTCCGCGCGCGCGGTGCGGCGGGCTTCGCCGAAATCCTCGAGGACGCGCAGCCGCTCGTCGAACGCCTCTGGGCGCACGAAGTCGCCGCCGGCCCGCTTGCCACCCCCGAGGAACGCGCCGCCTTGAAAACGCGCCTGCTCGCCCACGCCGACGCGATCGAGGATGCGGACGTCCGTCACCATTACCGCGAGGCGTTTCGCGAGCGGCTCGATGCGCTGTTTGCGCGGCGGCGGCCCGAGCGTGCCCCGCGCGTCCCCTGGGCGCCGTCGGCACCGCGCGGGGCGGGACGCCGCTTCGCCCCCGATCCGCGCCTGCAACATCCCGCCGACGAGACGCGTTCCATCGGACAGGCGGGGATTGCGGCACCGCTCGTCGCCGCGCTCATCGGCGGATTGCTGCGCTATCCCGAAGCGCTGCGCCGCAACGAGGAGGCGCTGACGCGGCTCGCGGTTCCCGATTCCGCCGACGCCGAATTGCTCGGCGCGATGCTTGACATCGTAATCGGTCAGGAAGGGCTTGATTGCGAGGGGTTGCTTGCCATATTGGAGCCAATGAAAGTGTATAATAGGGCGACGACATTGCTCAGAGCCGACGGAATACACTTCTCGTTCAATCGCAGGCTTGAAGGCGACAAGGCTGATGCAATGCGGGAAACCGCATTGCGCGACCTTGATGAATATATCGGCGTGCTGGTCACCCAGCCTGAAATCCGCACCCGGCTTGCCGAGGCCACCGCGGATTACATGCGCTCGATGGACGAAGAAGGCCATGCGCGACAGCAAAGGTTGCGCGCGATGGATGAAGATTTGAACCGAAGGCTGGCTGCGCTGTCCGACAGCAGCCAGAACTGACCGACTTATTGCCCCTTAGGCAGGAACAAATATGGCCACCAAGAACACCGAAGCCGACACCGACGCCCCGCTGATCGACCTCAACGAGGCCGATGTCAAAAAGCTGATCGCGCGCGGTAAGAAGCGCGGTTACCTGACCTATGACGAATTGAATGCGGCGCTGCCGCAGGACGAGATGTCGTCCGAGCAGATCGAGGACATCATGTCGGCGATCTCCGACATGGGCATCAACATCGTCGAGAGCGACGAGGATGTTCAGGAAGAAGCCGATCAGGAAGCCGACGACGAGGTCGACGTCAGCGCCGGCACCGGATCGCTGTCGAACCCCGCGGTCGAAAAGAAGAAGGAAACGGTCGATCGCACCGACGATCCCGTTCGCATGTACCTGCGCGAAATGGGCGCGGTCGAGCTGCTGTCCCGCGAAGGCGAAATCGCGATCGCCAAGCGCATCGAGGCCGGCCGCGACACGATGATCCTCGGCCTCTGCGAAAGCCCGCTGACCTTCAACGCGATCATCGAATGGTCGAACGCGCTCAACAACGGCGACATGCAGCTCCGCGAAATCGTCGATCTCGAAGCGATGCTGTCCAAGGACCCCGCGCCCGAAAACCTCGATGAGGAAGGCGGCGAGGACGACGGCGAGATCAGCGAGAAGAACGCCGGCGTCTCGTTCAAGGACGAGGACGAGGTCGAGGAAGAGCCCGCGGCCGACGGCGACGACGAGGACGGCGAAGGCTCGTCGGGCAAGCGCGAGAGCTTCGAGGAGGACGAGGAAGACAACACCCTCAGCCTCGCAGCGATGGAAGAGCTGCTGAAGCCCGATGCGCTCGAAAAGTTCGCGAACATCACCAAGAGCTTCAAGGCGTTCCAGAAACTGCAGGAAGCCCGCCTTGAATCGCTGTCGGGCGGCGAGGAATTTCCGTCGGCGTCGGAAAAGAAATATCACAAGCTGCGCGAGGAACTCACCGCGCAGGTCGAAAGCGTGCAGTTCCACGGCACCAAGATCGAATATCTCGTCGACCAGCTCTACAGCTATAACCGCCGCCTGACCGCCCTCGGCGGCCAGATGCTGCGCCTCGCCGAGCGCCACAAGGTGCCGCGCAAGTCGTTCCTTGACAATTATGTCGGGCGCGAGCTCGAGGAAAACTGGCTCGATCAGGTCTCCGGTCTCGACAAGAAATGGGCCGCCTTCGCCGAGAACGAAGCCGGCGCGGTCGACCGCATCCGCATCGAAATCAGCGAGATCGCTCAGGCCGCCGGCATGAGCCTGACCGAATTCCGCCGCGTCGTGAACATGGTCCAGAAGGGCGAGCGCGAAGCGCGTATCGCCAAGAAGGAAATGGTCGAGGCGAACCTGCGCCTCGTGATCTCGATCGCCAAGAAATATACGAACCGCGGCCTGCAGTTCCTCGACCTCATTCAGGAAGGCAATATCGGCCTGATGAAGGCGGTCGACAAGTTCGAGTATCGCCGCGGCTACAAGTTCAGCACCTATGCGACCTGGTGGATCCGGCAGGCGATCACCCGCTCGATCGCCGACCAGGCGCGCACGATCCGCATCCCGGTCCATATGATCGAGACAATCAACAAGCTGGTCCGTTGCAGCCGCCAGTTCCTCCACGAAAGCGGTCGCGAGCCGACGCCGGAGGAAATGGCCGAGCGCCTGTCGATGCCGCTCGAAAAGGTCCGCAAGGTGATGAAGATCGCCAAGGAGCCGATCAGCCTCGAAACGCCGATCGGCGATGAGGAAGACAGCCACCTCGGCGATTTCATCGAGGACAAGAATGCGGTCATCCCGGTCGACGCCGCGGTGCAGTCGAACCTCAAGGAAACCGTCACCCGCGTGCTGGCATCGCTCACGCCGCGCGAGGAACGCGTGCTGCGCATGCGTTTCGGCATCGGCATGAACACCGACCACACGCTCGAAGAGGTCGGCCAGCAGTTCAGCGTGACCCGCGAACGTATCCGCCAGATCGAGGCCAAGGCGCTCCGCAAGCTGAAGCACCCGTCGCGCAGCCGCAAGATGCGCAGCTTCCTCGACCAGTAAGCTTCGGCAAGCTTCCGGACACCAGACACCCCGCCCTCACCGGCGGGGTGTTTCATTTTGCACTTTCGATCAAAGCCTTGATCGAATGGTGCACTGCACAATTTTTTACGCTCGTCCTCTTTAAATCTTCACATTTGGGCCCCAGATGCCGGCCGTCATCGCGATGCCGAGCGCTTCAACGACAAGAAAGCGCACGCCATCGGATGGCAATCATTCCCGCATAATGGGAATCGGTTCGCACTCAAGACGGCGCAGCCCCGATTGGCTGACATGAAAATCCCGGAAAACCGGGGGCTGCAGAAACTGGCACGGCCTTTGCGATGCACTTGGCATCGCCGCGGCGCAGGGCCCGCAGCCACAGGAAAGACAAAAAAGATGGAAAACGAAACCACCAACCTCTTCCGCCGCCGCGACACCTTCTTCGGGATCTGCGAGGCCGTTGGCCAGGACTTCGACTTCAACCCGCTGTGGCTGCGCCTCGCCTTCGTCGCGCCGCTCTTCTTCTTCCCGGTCCAGACCTTCATCGGCTATTTCGCGCTCGGCGTCGTGGTACTCGCGTCGCGCTTCCTCTTCCCCGCGAAGCTCGGCAATACCGCTCCGGCGGCGACCCAGCCCGCCGCGATCGCCCCCGCCGCTCCGGCGACCGGCGAACTCGCTCTCGCCGCCTGATTGGGCGCGGGCCGGGCTCCCTCTCCCCGTCTGACCCGCTCCCGGCTCCCTGACGTCCACTGGCGCCATAGCCAACCGGGACCGGCAAGCACCTTGCGCTTGCCGGTCCCTTTATTTTCGGACCGTCCCGCACCGGCACAGCATTTCGTCGATTCGGCGCACCTTATAAACGCGACGTTTACGACGTTACCCTAAGACTCATCGCCGGAATTCCAGAGGGGCGGGTTCATCACCCGCGCCGCATGCGAGGATCAAGCGTTGAGCCAGTCGACCCAGCCCAAGCTGCCGGCACGCGATGTCGCCGAAATGCTCGATTCGCTCGTCGCGAGCGAGGGCACCGGTGCGCATCCGCATGTCCGCTCGGGCGCGCTGTCGAGCGGCCCCGACGCGATGCGCAACCTTGCCGACGCCGTCCATTTCCTCTGCCTCCTCCACGGCCGCTACCCCGGCGTCATCGACCATGCCGCGCGCAAGGCGGTCGACCCCGCCTCGCGCCAGTGGATGGACGAAGCCGCCGATGCCTTCGCGCAGGAACGCGCCTTCCTGTCGAAGATCGCCGCCGCCGTCGGCCCGGTGCCGAGCACGCAGGGACAGGCACAGAGCGAGTCCGCGGTCGGCGCGCAGTGTAAGGCGCTCGACATGCTCGCCGAATCCGACCGGCACGGCTGCGCGGTCGGCGCCGCGATCGCGCTGACCCTCGACTGGCGGACGATCCGCGTCCTGCTCGACATCAGCGCGCAGCGGCTCGACATGAACCCGCCGCGCTGCACCCTGCCCGACCTGCGCGACACGGCGCGGCTCGCCGCGACGATCGCCGACAGCCCCGCGGTCGAGCGCGCCATGGTTTTCGGCGCCCAGCAACTGATTACCCAGCACAGCGGCCTGTGGGATCTGCTCGCCGCCCGCGCCGCCAGCCGGCACGACGCCTGAGCCGACGCCGCAACGGGCGGCAACGCCTGTTTACTTGCACCGCCCACCCTCCCTCGCTATGCCCGCCCTGATTGACGTTCACGTTAAGGGAAAGGCAGCACGCCCATGCGCTTCGAAGGAACCAGCGCCTATATCGCCACCGACGACCTGAAGGTCGCGGTAAACGCCGCGACTTTGCTGCGCCGCCCGCTGCTCGTGAAGGGCGAACCCGGCACCGGCAAGACCGTGCTCGCCGAGGAAATCGCGAAAGCCTTCGACGCCCCGCTGATCACCTGGAACATCAAGTCGACCACCAAGGCGCAGCAGGGCCTCTACGAATATGACGCGGTCGCGCGCCTCCGCGACGGCCAGCTCGGCGAAGAGCGCGTCCACGACATCCGCAACTATATCCGCAAGGGCAAATTGTGGGAGGCCTTCACCTCGCCCAGGCTCCCCGTGCTGCTGATCGACGAGATCGACAAGGCCGACATCGAATTCCCGAACGACCTGCTCCAGGAACTCGATCGCATGGCCTTCCATGTCTACGAGACCGACGAGACGATCGTCGCCAAGGAGCGCCCGATCGTCGTCATCACCTCGAACAACGAGAAGGAACTGCCCGACGCCTTCCTGCGCCGCTGCTTCTTCCACTATATCAAATTCCCCGACCGCGACACGATGGCATCGATTGTCGACGTCCATTTCCCCGGCATCCAGAAGACGCTGGTCAGCCGCGCGATGGACATCTTCTACGAGGTCCGCGAAGTCCCGGGGCTAAAGAAAAAACCTTCGACGAGCGAGCTGATCGACTGGCTGAAGCTGCTCCTCAACGAGGATATGCCGCTCGAGGTTCTCCAGAACCGCGACGTCGGCAAGGCGATCCCGCCGCTCCACGGCGCGCTGCTCAAGAACGAGCAGGATGTGATGCTGTTCGAAAAGCTCGCCTTCATGGCGCGGCGGCAGGGAAGCTGACGTCCCGGACCTCGTTTTATAGCTGGTAAGCCACCTCGACGTCGCCCCAGCGGCGGCCGTTGATGATCGCCGGCATATAGACGTTGCGCACCGTCACATAATTGATCCCGTCGCCTTCCTGGCGATAGACCATCATGAAAAAGGGCGCCGTGCTGCGTTTGGCGGCCGCGTCGGCTTCGTCGTAGAGGATGCGGCCGTTCCGGCAGTGCGCCGTGTCATGGGCAACATCGCCCGTCGGCGCGCGCGAGCAGTCGGTGACATGTGTCGGCAGGAAGCCGTTGATGTCGCTCGCCGACGACATCTTGATTTCGGGATGCTCGGCGACGATGCGGTCGAACAGCGGCCGCCAGTGGATGTCGGCCCAGTCGCAGAGGCTGGTACGGAAACGTTCGGGGTTCGACCCCGGCACGCGGACATAATCGGTATCGAAAACCTGTTCCATCGACAGCCTGCCCGAGGCGATCGCGCCTTCGGCGAGCGCAACGAACTCATCGCGCACCTGTGCGGCAAGGTCGACGATCGCCGAATCCTGCGGGCTGACCCCGGCCGAGATCACCGCGTTGAACATGCGGTTCGACACATGCTCCATCGACAAGATGCTGTCGTGCGTTTCACCCAGCGTCGCGCCATTGTCGCGCACCGAGGCGACGACGCGATCGAGCGCGCCGCGCACCTTGGCGCCATTGGCATGGACCATCGCCGAGCTCTGCGCGATCCGGTCGCTCTGGTCGTCGAGCAGCGCCACCAGATGCGTCGCGTCGTGCAGCGCGTCGGTGATCGTTTCGAACTGCGCTTCGGCGCGGCTCGACTGTTCGACCCCCGACTGGATTTCGGCGACCAGCCCGCCCGCTTCGGCCGCGAGACTGCCGATGCTGCGGCGGATTTCGTCGGTCGCGCTGCGCGTGTTCTGCGCCAGCTTCTTCACCTCGGCGGCGACAACCGCAAAGGTGCGCCCGGCGTCGCCCGCGCGCTCGGCCTCGATCGCGGCGTTGAGTGCCAGCATGTTGGTGGTCTTGGCGATCGATTCGATCGACTGGCTGACCTGCTGCACCTGCTCCATCACCGCGGCAAAATTGGTGACATGCGCGCCCAGCCGCGCGACGAGATCGATCACCGATCGGAATTCGGTGACCGCCGCGTTGACGCGCTCGGCACCGGCGTCGAGCTGTTCGCACGCCCGCGCCGACAGCAATTTCGCTTCGTCGGTCGAATCGGCGATCTGACGCTGATCGGCCTCCAGGCCGACGACATAGTCCTCGAGCCGGCCGAGTTCGCCGATCTGGCGTTCCATCTGGTCGGTCGCGCGCTTGATCCGGCCGGCAGCATCGCTGCACCCGACCGCCAGCGCGCCACAGTCGCTCGCGACCGATTGGTCGAGGATCGGAGCCGCCGGGTCGATCGGATCGAATTTCATTGCGCCACCCACTCTGGATTAATCTGCGGGTGATGACCGATAATGGTTAACGCGTGGTCAATGGGCGAGGCGACGGCATCGGGGTGGAGAGCCGTCGCTTGTAAGTCGTCATCCCGGGCTTGGCCCGGGACCCGCCTTCCTTGGTACGCACGAAAGACAAGGCAGGCCCCGGGTCAAGCCCGGGGTGACGAAGAGCGACACGTCTGCTTCCGTCAAAACCCGCACACCTTCCGTTTACGTAAAGCAGTTGCACCCTTCCCCGCGACAGAGTACCCCTGACCCATGTTTTTCGGCTTTCTCGACGAGCTTCGCGCGGCGGGCATTCCCGCCAGCTTGAAAGAGCATCTGATGCTGCTGGAGGCGCTCGACCGCGAGGTGATCGACCGCAGTCCCGAGCAATTCTATTATCTGTCCCGCGCCATCTACGTGAAGGACGAAGGCCTGCTCGACCGCTTCGACCAGGTGTTCAACAAGGTCTTCAAGGGCATCATTTCCGATTACGGCCAGAACCCTGTCGACGTCCCCGCCGACTGGCTGAAGGCGGTCGCCGAGAAATTTCTGACGCCCGAGGAAATGGCGGCGATCGAATCGCTCGGCGACTGGGACAAGATCATGGAGACGCTGAAACAGCGGCTCGAGGAACAGCAGAAGCGCCACGAGGGCGGCAGCAAGTGGATCGGCACCGACGGCACCAGCCCCTTCGGCAATTCGGGCTATAACCCCGAGGGCGTGCGGATCGGCGGCGAGAGCAAGCACAAGCGTGCACTGAAGGTCTGGGAAAAGCGCGAGTTCCAGAACCTCGACAACACCAAGGAACTCGGCACCCGCAACATCAAGATCGCGCTGCGACGCCTGCGCAAGTTCGCGCGCGAGGGTGCGGCCGACGAGCTCGACATCCCGGGCACGATCGACGGCACCGCGCGGCAGGGCTGGCTCGACATCAAAATGCGCCCCGAACGACGCAATGCGGTCAAGCTGCTGCTGTTCCTCGACGTCGGCGGATCGATGGACCCGTTCATCAAGCTATGCGAAGAATTGTTCAGCGCCGCGACCACCGAATTCAAGAATCTCGAATTTTTCTATTTTCACAATTGCCCCTATGAGGGCGTGTGGAAGGACAACAAGCGCCGCTGGTCCGAGCGCCATCAGATGTGGGACATCCTCCACAAATATGGCCATGATTATAAGGTGATCTTCGTCGGCGACGCATCGATGTCGGCCTATGAAATCACCCATCCGGGCGGCAGCGTCGAACATTTCAACGAGGAATCGGGCGCGGTCTGGCTCCAGCGGATCACCCATGTCTATCCCGCCGCCGTGTGGCTGAACCCGGTGCCCGAGGCGCATTGGGGCTACACCCAGTCGGTGAAGCTGATCAAGCAACTGATGAACGACCGCATGTATCCGCTGACCCTCGCGGGCCTCGACGATGCGATGCGCGAGCTGACGCGAAAGCATTGACCAGCGCATGGCGCTGCCGTCGTTGATCCGGCGCCTGTTTGGCCGATACGCGATCGAAGACCCGCGGCCGGTCGCCGAAGATGCGCCCTATACCTTCGAGCTTCCGTCCGAAAACGAACTGCTCGCCGTCGCACCCGGCGATCTCGTCAAGCTGATGTTTCGTTCGATCCCCGCCGGCCAATGGGAGGTCGAACGCATGTGGGTGATCGTCACCGCGGCCGACGGCGCGCATCTGGCCGGGACGCTCGACAATCATCCGGGCGACATGCCGCAATTGAAGGCCGGCGACCGCGTGAGCTTCGAACGCAGGCACATCATCGACATCATGTGGGACGATAATCGCACCGTACCGCCACCCCCGGCACCCGAACGGCGCGATTATTGGGACCGCTGTTTCGTCGATAATGCGATCCTCGACGGCCGCCGCAAGGTCGAATTTCTGTATCGCGAAGAGCCCGATCCGCCGCGCGACGACGAAAAATTTTCCGACAGCGGCTGGCGGATCGAAAGCGATCCCCCCGATATGTTCGACATCGAGAGCGGTAACGCGCCTTTCAGCTATGTCGCTCTCGGCGCCGTGCTGAACCGCGACGACAGCTGGCTGCACCTGATCGACGCGCCGGTCGGCAGCGCCTTCGAGCGCGACCCGGACACGGGCCGGTTCGTCGCGGCCGACATGCCGGTCGACGATCCCGATTGAATTCGCTCGAAATGATCCTCCCACAGGGCTAATCCCCGGCGATGATCGACCTCCCCCTCGTCACCATCCTGTTGCTCACCGGCTTCATCAACCTGATCGGTGCGCTGGCTTATGCGGCGCGCATCGCGGGGGTGCGGACGCGGCGGATCGCGATGTCCTTCGCGCTGTTCAACATCCTCGTCCTCTTCTCGCGCACCTCGAACAGCTTCCTCGGCCCCTTCCTCGCCAAGCGCATCGAGACGCGCATCCACGACGGCAGCGGCGCCTCGCTGTTCGTCGACATGCAGTTCGTGCTCGCGGCGGCGAGCATCGCGACCCTCGTCGGCATCCTGCTCGTCCCCACCGGGCAGCGGATGTTCGCCGCGGCGATCGGCTGGTACCAGGACAATCGCTCGACGACGAAGCTCGCGCTCAAGGCCGCCAGCCCGAGCGGCCTCAGGACGCTCCGCCAGTCGCTCCGCTTCCCCAGCCTGTCGCACCTAAAGGGCTGGCACATGCCAAAGGGCATCGGCTGGGGCGTGCTGATCGCCAACTGCCTTGCGCAGTCGCTGCTCGCCGTCGGGGTCGTCGCCTCGCTCTACGCCGGCTATCTCGCCCCCGAATTTCGCGTCACCGCGTCGCAGCTTTCGGCGCTGATCAACGGCTTCGCGACGATCCTTCTGTTCGCCTTCATCGACCCGCAACTGTCGGTGATGACCGACGACGCGGTCGAAGGGAAAGTCGACGAGGCCGATTTCCGCCGCGCGATCACCTTCATCTCGCTGAGCCGACTCGCCGGAACGGTCCTTGCGCAGGCATTGCTGCTCCCCGCCGCGATGCTGATCGCGTGGGTCTCGGTGCATGTCTGACGCCGGACGCGGTCACAGCCGCTTCCACGCCGTCCGCGCCCGCCTCGAAGCGATGGCCGTCGAACCCGGGCCGCGCGGCTGGTTCCTCGAATTTCTCGCCTTCGGCTTCAAGCAGGGCTGGGCGTGCCTGTTCGGCGGCCTGATGCTCGCGCTGCTCCTGGGCACGCACCTCTTCTGGCCCGACACCGCGCCGCTCCACCGCTACGACGCCATCACCGTCGGCGCTGTGCTGATCCAGCTTGGCATGCTCGCCTTCCGGCTCGAAACGCCGAAGGAAGCCATCGTCATCCTGATCTTTCACATCGTCGGCACGGTGATGGAGCTGTTCAAGACCGCCGCGGGATCGTGGCAATATCCCGAAGCGAGCCTGCTCCATATCGGCGCGGTGCCGCTTTTCTCGGGTTTCATGTACGCCGCGGTCGGCAGCTATATCGCGCGCGTCTGGCGCATCTTCGATTTCCGCTACACGGGCTATCCGCCAGCATGGGCGAGTTATGCGCTCGCCGCCGCGATCTACGTCAATTTTTTCGCGCACCACTGGCTGCCCGATATCCGCTGGCTGCTGTTCGCGGCGACCGCGCTGCTCTTCTGGCGCTGCCAGGTCTGGTTCCGTCCCCTGCACATCCACCGCCGCATGCCGCTGCTCGTCGGCTGGGGCCTCGTCGCGCTGTTCATCTGGTTCGCCGAAAATATCGGCACCTTCGCGCGCGCCTGGACCTATCCCAGCCAGGACGACGGCTGGCACATGGTCGGCCTCGAAAAGCTCGGGAGCTGGTACCTGCTGATGATCATCTCGTTCGTGCTCGTCAGCCTCGTCCAGCGGCCCAGAACGCCCGGCTAACCGAAAGGCTGGTCGATAGACGGTGGCGGTTCGCTGAACCAATTCGGTCCGCTGTCGGTCATGTAAAAACAATCCTCCAGCCGGATGCCGAATTCGCCGGGGATATAGATGCCGGGTTCGTTCGAGAAACACATGCCCGGCGCCAGCGGGGTCGTTTCGCCGTGGACGAGGTTGACCGGCTCGTGCCCGTCGAGACCGATGCCATGGCCGGTGCGGTGCGAGGTACCGGGAAGCCGGTAGCCCGGACCCCATCCCAGATTTTGATAGAAGCCGCGCACCGCATCGTCGACGCGTCCCGCCGGCGTGCCGAGCTTTGCCGCGGCAAAGGCGACATCCTGCCCCTTGCGCATCTGGTCCCAGACCTCGCGCTGGCGCGCGCTGGCCTTGCCATGGACGAAGCTGCGCGAGATGTCCGACTGATAACCATGAACGGTCGCGCCGCAGTCCATCAGCACCACCTCGCCCGCGCGCACCGCCTGCGGCTTGCCCGATCCGTGCGGATAGGCGCTCGCCTCGCCGAGCAGGATCAGTTCGAACTCGCTTTTGCCGCCCAGCGCCACCGTCGCCGCGCGCATGATCGCGCCGATGTCGGCCGGGGTCATCCCCGCCTCGACCCGCGGCGCGGTGTGGCGATAGGCGGCCATGGTGATGTCGGCGGCGATCTGCATCAGCGCGATCTCGGCGGGCGATTTGTGCATCCGGCAGCCGCGCACGACCGGCGCGCCGTTGACGACCTTCATCTCCGGCATCGCCTTTTCGAGGCCGTCGACGGCGAAATAGCGCACCGTCTCCTCGACCCCGATCCGCCCCTTGGCGAGCCCGCGCTTGCCGAGCCATGCTGCGACCGCCGCCAGCGGATTTTCATCCTCGTTCCACGTCAGCACTTCGGCGTCGATGCCCAGGCTTTCGCGCACCGATGGTTCTTCAAAGAAAGGCGTGACGATCGCCGCCTCGCCCTCGCGGGTCAGCACCGCCGCGGTCAGCCGCTCGCTCCGCCACCATTCGACGCCGGTGAAATAGACGAGGCTCGATCCCGGCTCGATCAGCAAGGCGCCGATGTCGTTCGCGCGCATCAGCTCCTTCGCCTTGGCGATGCGCGCCATACGCTCGTCGCGGCCGATCGGGACCGCCTTGGCGGCAAGGTTCGGCAGCGCCGCCGTGTCGGCAGCGAACCCCGGCACCGGCAGCGAAGCGGCGAGACCTGCGAAAGCCGCGGTGCCGATAAATTGCCTTCGGTGCATCGTCGCCCTCCCCTTCAATAGATCAGCAGGTCCGCAATTTCCTCGCGCCATGCCGCTTCGTCGGGCAACGCAAGCGCGTCGAGATCGCCCGGCGCCGCGCCCGCATCGTCGGTCCATTCGCGCAGCAACGGCGAACCGTTGATCACGTCGATCGCCAGCACGTCGTTGGTATATTCATATTTGAAATCGGTGCCGCGCCAGATCGGATAGTCCGGATAAAGCGCGCGGATCGCCTTGAACCCCAGCGCCTGCACCCGCCACGGCCGGAACGCTTCATGGTCGTACCAAGGACCTTCGGCATGGATATGGATGCCGCTGTTGAGCGCGCCGGCATGCTTGTGAAAGGTCGGCTGGAACCAGATATCGCGCAGCTTGCATCCCGCCAGCCATTCGGGGGCAAGGCGATACATTTCGGCGATGACGGCCTTGGCGTCGATATCAGGCGCACCGAACAGTTCGAGCGGGCGCGTCGTTCCCCGGCCTTCGCTCAGCGTCGCGCCCTCGACCATCACCGTCCCGGCATAGGCGCGCGCCATGTTGACGTTGGCGGCATTGGGGCTGGGGTTGATCCACACGCGCGCCGCGGGCCAGCCGAAGCCGGGCCCCTCGGGCTGCCACCCGTCCATCTCGATCACCCGGTAATCGACGTCGAGACCGAAGTGGCGGATGAACCAGCGGCCCATCTCGCCCATCGTCAGCCCGTGACGCATGACCATCGGTCCCGCGCCGACGAAGCTCTCCCACCCGGCGCGCAGCAGCGTCCCTTCGACGGGACGTCCCGCCGGGTTCGGCCGGTCGAGCACCCACACCGCCTTACCATGCTCGGCCGCGGCTTCGAGGATGTAGAGCAAGGTCGTCACATAGGTGTAGATGCGGCAACCCAGATCCTGCAGGTCGACCAGCATCACGTCGAACGTGTGCATCGACTGCCCCGACGGCCGCCGCACCTCGCCATAGAGGCTGAATACCGGCATGCCATAGGTCGGATCGGTGAAGTCGGGCGACTCCATCATATTGTCCTGCAGGTCACCGCGTACGCCATGCTGCGGCCCGAACACCGCAGTGACATCGATCCCGGCCGCGACCAGCGCATCGAGGCTGTGGGTCAGGTCGGCGGTCACCGAAGCGGGATGCGCGAGCAAGGCAACGCGCTTTCCCTGAAGCGGCGCGCGAAGCGCAGGGTCGGCGAGCAGGCGGTCGATACCGAAAAGGGTCGTCATGCCCGCCCGCGTGCCTCAAGCGTCAGCGCAAAGCAATCGGGATGATGGAAGTCGGGCTTGCCCGGCGGATGGCGCAGCGCCCAATAGCTTTTGGCGCCGTCCACTTCCTCGATGACGGCAGACAGCGCCAGTTTCGACCCGGTATCGGGAAAGATGCCCGGTTCGATGCGCATCGCATAACGGCCGGGCGTGCGTTCCACTTCCATTTTCCACGGCGCGAGATCGTCGGAAGACAGCAGCGAACGATAATCGTCGAACTGGTAACAGGCCCAGCGACCGTCGGGCGCATAGTTGAATTCGGTATAGTCGGGCTGACCTTCTTCGGTCAGAAAAGCCTCGAAACAGGTGCCTTGCCACAGCCCATCCGTACCGCTGTCGGCAATGACGAGTTGGCCTTCGCCCTGCGGCAGCACGATCGCTCCGATTTCGCCGTCGACGATGAAGCGCAGCGCAAAGCCGCCGTCGAACGACAGGTCGACCTCGACCGCAATCGAGCGCACTGCCCGTGCAGGCGTATCGGGGTGGCAGATGAGGGGTAAGCGCCGGGAATCTTCAGAATCGGACACTGACCTTCCTCCATTGACTCCGAACCTGTCGATGGGATGAGCGAAAACTGCGACCGAGACAAGCATGCGGTCTTCGGCGCCGCGACCAGTCAATTGACAACCACAGCACGACTGTAGACGAAATACGATATGGATATTTTCAAGCTTTCCAAATCGCTCGACGAGCTGATTTTCGACATTCTGATGTGGGTGATTTTCTATCCCTACACGCTGGTCCGCGTGCTCATCTGGCCGGGAAACATGATCGATTACGCCGCCGCCGAGCTGAAAAAGAATCCCGACAAGGAAGAACTCTTCGATCGCGGACTGAGCCCGCCGGTCTTTCTTTTCCTGTCGATCGTCCTCGCCTGGATGATCTCGCCGGCGGCACCCGCGACCGCCCAGACCGAATCGGAAACCGCGATTGCCGGCCTGATCAACGGGTCGGTGATGTCGCTGCTGACCTATCGTCTGGCACTCTATTGTGTCTTTCCCTTTGCCGGCGCCCTGATTTACGAATGGCGCACCCCCGGCAGCATCAGCCACCATAGCTTCCGCCTGCCCTTCTACCAGCAAGCCTATCTTTGTGCGCCGCTGGCGATCGTCTTTTCGATCACGACGGTCGTCGCGACCAGATTCCAGGACATCGACGTCCTTGCGTTCATGGCGCTCGCGATGTTCGCCATCCTCATCTGGTATTTCTGGTCGCAGGTCGTCTTCTTTCGCCGGACGATGGACAGCAGTTGGCCCGCCGCCCTCTTCTGGGGCTTTCTGTCCGTCTGCCTCGGAGTCACTTTCCTGGGCGCGCTGGACTTCATTGTCGGCGCATAGGGTGTTAAGGGCGCGCGCATCATGACCAGTTACAAATCCGACCTGCTGCGCCTGCTCGACGAGCGAGGCTATATCCACCAGATGACCGACGCGGACGGGCTCGATTCGCTCGCCGCCAAACAGGTCGTTCCCGGCTATATCGGTTTCGACGCGACCGCGCCGTCGCTGCACGTCGGCAGCCTCGTCCAGATCATGATGCTGCGCCGCCTGCAACAGACGGGGCACAAGCCCGTCGTGCTGATGGGTGGCGGGACGACGCGGATCGGCGACCCCACGGGCCGTGACGAAAGCCGCAAGATGCTGTCGGACGAGACGATCGCCGCGAACATCGCGTCGATCTTCAGCATCTTCCAGCGCTTCCTGACCTTCGGCAACGGCCTGACCGACGCGGTGATGGTCAACAACCACGACTGGCTCGGCAAGCTCGGCTATATCGAATTGCTGCAAGAAGTCGGCACCCACTTCACGATCAACCGCATGATGACGTTCGATTCGGTCAAGCTGCGCCTCGACCGCGAACAGCCGATGACCTTCCTCGAATTCAATTACATGATCCTGCAGGGCTATGACTTCCGCCATCTGTCGAAGGCGATGGATGTCCGCCTGCAGATGGGCGGTTCCGACCAGTGGGGCAATATCGTCAACGGCATGGAACTCGGCCGCCGCATGGACGGCGCCGACCTCTATGGCCTGACGACTCCGCTGCTCACCACCGCGGCGGGCGCCAAAATGGGCAAGACCGCCGCCGGCGCGGTGTGGCTTAACCCCGAACAACTGTCCCATTTTGACTATTGGCAATATTGGCGCAATTGCGACGACCGCGACGTCGGCAAGTTCCTGAAGCTGTTCACCGACCTGCCGATGGACGAGATCGCACGGCTCGAAGCACTCGAGGGCGCCGAGATCAACGCGGCGAAAAAGATCCTCGCCGACGCGGCGACCGCGATGTGCCGCGGCGAGGAAGCGGCGCGCAGCGCCTCCGAGACAGCCGCGCAAACCTTTGAAAAGGGCCAGATCGGCGGCGACCTGCCACAGGTTGCCGCTCCGGCGGACGGCATCGACATCCTGACTGCGCTGCGCGAACTCGGCTTTGCCGCATCGAACAAGGAAGGGCGCCGCAAGCTCGACGAGGGCGCGGTGAAGGTCGACGGCGTCGTGATCCGCGATCCGCATCACCGGATTCTGCCCGCCGCCGAGCCCGTTCCGCTGAGCCTCGGATCGAAAAAGCACGGGCTGGTAACCGGCTGAGCGGCGCGCCGGCGTTTACCGATTCTTGATGAATCGGGCCGATTCTGCCACACCAGACCAGCAAGGTATTCGGTATGCGCAAGATTGACCTTAAAAAGGCCCATTATGTGGGGCTCGATCAGCGGATTGCACCGCGCAGCGACGTCTATTGCCGCTTGCCCTTCGTTCTACCCGACGGCCGGCAGGAAATGTGTACCTGCGTCAACATCAGCGCCGACGGCATGCTGATGCGTTACGAACGCGGGCTGGAGATCGGCGACCTCGTCGTCTTCCGCATGCCGATCATCGGCCGCACCTCGGCAAAGGTCATCTGGTCGATCGGCGGCAAGACCGGCGTCCAGTTCGACAAGTCGATTTCGGTCGAAGACTATCTGCCGATGATCCGCGCCATGGGCGCCAGAGGCGACGTAAACTAACCACTCCGAAGCAGCGGCACCGCCGCATCGCGCTCGAACAGATAAAGGCAGAGCCGCACCGCCTCGCCGCGCCCCCCCTCGATACCGCCGTCGCGGTCGACGAACAGCCGCGCGTCGTCGTGCGCCACCGGCAGCAGCCGCACGAGTTGTTCGGGCGTCGCGACGCGATAATCGGCATCGCCCGACTGTTTGAGCCCGAGCAACTCGCCACCGCCGCGCAGTTCCAGATCCTTCTCGGCAATCACGAAGCCGTCGTTCGTGTCGCGCATCAGCGCCAGCCGCTCGCGCGCGGTCTCCGACAGATTTTGCGAGCGCAGCAACAAACACACCGACTTCGCCGTGCCGCGCCCGACCCGGCCGCGGAGCTGGTGGAGCTGGGCGAGCCCGAAATTCTCGGCATGTTCGACGATCATCAGGCTCGCGGCGGGCACGTCGACGCCGACCTCGATCACCGTGGTCGCGACGAGGACGCCGATCTCGCCCGCCTGAAAGCGCGCCATCACCTCATCCTTTTCGGGCCCTTTCATCCGGCCATGAACCAGCCCGACGCGGGCGTCGCCCAGCCGTTCGCGGAGCAGTGCTGCGCGGTCCTCGGCCGCCGCCAGCTCGCTGCCCTCGCTTTCGGCGACGAGCGGGCACACCCAATAGGCCTGCGCCCCGGTCGCGAGATGGCGATCGAGACCGTCAACCACATCGTCGAGCCGGTCGAGCGAGATGACGCGCGTATCGACCGGCGTGCGCCCCGGCGGCATTTCGTCGAGCCGCGACACGTCCATCTCGCCATGATTGGCCAGCAGCAGCGTGCGCGGGATCGGGGTCGCGGTCATCACCAGCAGGTGCGGCGGACGCTGTCCCTTGGCGGTGAGCATCAGCCGCTGCGCGACGCCGAAGCGGTGCTGTTCGTCGACGACGACCAGCGAAAGGTCGCGGTAATTCACTGCCTGCTGGAAAATTGCATGCGTGCCGACAAGGATGTCGATGCTGCCGTCGGCGAGCCCCATCAGCGTCGATTCACGCGCCTTGCCCTTGTCGCGCCCGGTCAGGATCGCGAGGTTCACCGGCAGCCCGCCGAGCATCCGCTGCAAGGTCGCATAATGCTGGCGCGCCAGAATTTCGGTCGGGGCGAGCAGCGCCGCCTGCGTCCCCGCCTCCACCGCCGCCAGCATCGCACGCAGCGCGACGAGCGTCTTGCCTGAGCCGACGTCGCCCTGCAGCATCCGCAGCATCGGCCGGTCCTGCGCCATATCGCCCGCAATCTCGCGCCCGACGCGCTCCTGCGCGCCCGTCAGTCCAAACGGCAATTGCAGCGCATCGGTCAGCCGCCCATCGCCCGCGATCGCCCGGCCCTTGCGCGCCCGCAATCCCTCGCGGATCAGCATCAGCGCGACTTGGCTTGCGAAAATCTCGTCATAGGCGAGCCGGTCGCGCGCCGCTTCGTCGCGTGGGCTCGCATGCGCGCGCGTCATCGCCTCGTGCCACGACGGCCAGCCACGCGCCGCGAGCAACGGCGCGTCGATCCATTCTAGCAGATCGGGCCGCCGTTCGAGCGCCACCGCGCCGAGCTGCGACAACCGGGCGTTGGTCAGCCCTTCGGTCAGCGGATAGACCGGCTCATGCACCGCGATCCCCGCCTCATCGCCGGGCTCGGCGACATGGTCGGGATGAACGATCTGGCGCATGTCGCCGTAAAGGTCGAGCCGCCCCGACACGCGGCGTTTCTCACCGAGCGGGAAGAGCTTGCGCGCCAGACCCGACGTCCGCCCGAAATAGACGAGCCGGACATGATCGCCCGCATCGTCGAACGCCTCGACCCCGAAGGGTGCGCGCGGACTGCGGCCGGGGCGGTAATCCTGCGCGGTCAGTTCGACAATGATCGTCTGCCCCGCCTGCGCCTGATCGAGCCGATCGACCGGAAAGCGCGAGATCAGTCCGGTCGGTAAATGGAACAGCACATCGATCACGCGTTCCAGCCCGAGCCGCGTCAGCGGCTTGGCAAGCTGCGGCCCGACGCCTTTGAGGTCGGTCAACGCGGCAAAGAGCGGATTGAGTATCTCGGGTCGCATGGCTACTGCGTCCCATCTATCGCTTGCTTGCCCCGTGCGCCACTCCCGGCAGCATGGGCTATCGGGATTCCCGCCGTGCCACACACCGACCGCCTCAAACGCCTCAAATTCCGTGCCTGGCACCGCGGCACGCGCGAGGCCGACTATATGATCGGCGGCTTTTTCGACCGCTATTCGCCCGAATGGGGCGAGGCGGAGATCGCCTGGTATGAAATCGTCGTCGAGGAGGATGACGTCGACATCATGGCGTGGGCCCTCGGCACCGGCCATCCGCCGGTCCACCTCGACAACCCGCCGCTGATCGCCGCGATGCGCCGGCTGGACTATATCCCGCTGCCATGACCCGAAGCGCCGCCGACATTTTCGCCGCCATCGCGCCGGCATCGGCCCCGCTGACGCTCGCGCGCGCCGCCGACGGTTTCCTGCCGCTGCTGCTCGCCGACCTCGCGCGCGCCAGCGACAAGCGTCTCGTCTATGTCGCGACCGACGATGCCGCGATGCAGGCGGTCGCCGATGCCGCCCCCTTCTTTGCGCCCGACCTGCTCGTCCACCGCTTTCCCGCATGGGATTGCCTGCCCTATGATCGCGCCGGCCCGTCGATGCGCGTCAGCGCCGACCGCCTCGCGACACTGTCGGCGCTGCAGGCACCGCCGAAGCGCGGCGAGTTGATCCTGACCACCGTCGCCGCGATTACCCAGCGTACCCTTACCCCCTTTCGCATCCGCCAGCTCGCGACGACGCTGGCGCCCGGACAGCGGATCGACCGCGACGCGCTTGCCGAACTGCTCGTCGCGAACGGGTTCAGCCGCGTCGACACCGTCGCTGATCAGGGCGAGTTCGCGGTGCGCGGCGGCATCCTCGACCTCTTCCCCGCGGGCGAGGAGACCGGCCTGCGCGTCGATTTTTTCGGCGACGAGATCGAAAGCATCCGCCGTTTCGACCCCGCCGACCAGCGCAGCCTCGGTCCTGCCAAGGCGCTGCAATTGCTGCCCGCCGCAGAGACCCTGCTCGATCAGGACACGATCAAGCGCTTCCGTTCGTTGTACCGCGAACTGTTCGGCGCGCAGGCGACCGGCGACCCGCTCTATCAGGCGGTCAGCGAGGGGCGGCGCCAGGCCGGCATGGACCATTGGCTGCCGCTGTTCGAGGAGCGGTTGGCGACCCTGTTCGACCATATCGACGGCGCCACGCCGGTGCTGCGCGGCCACCGCACCGAGGCGACCGCCGAAACGCGCTTTGCCGCGATCGCCGACTATCATGCGAACCGTGTCGCCGCCGAACGCGAATCACCCGGCAGCTATCGCCCGCTGGCGCCCGAGACGCTCTACCTGACCGAAGCCGAATGGGCATCGGCGGCAGCGCAACGCCCGATCCATGTCGTCACACCCTTCGATGTCCCACCGGCGGCAACGGTCGTCGACCTCGAAACCTTCGCCGCGCGCGATTTCACCCCCGAACGCACCGCTGACCTCAACGTCTATGACAAGGTCGCCGACCATCTGTCAGACGAACGCCGCAAGGGGCGCAAGACGATCATCGCCAGCTATTCGGGCGGCGCGCGCGAGCGCCTGTCGGGGCTGCTCCGCGATCACGGCGTCACGTCGCTCGCCCCCGCCGAGAGCTGGCAGGACGCGCTCGGCACCGCCTCGTCCGAAAGCGGCGGCGCGACTGCGATGGTCGTCCTGCCACTCGACCATGGTTTCGCCAGCGACGCGATTAGCCTGCTCACCGAACAGGATATTCTCGGCGAGCGTCTGGTGCGCCGCCAGAAGCGCCGCAAGAGCGCCGACGCCTTCCTCGCCGAACTCGCGACGCTCAGCGTCGGCGACCTCGTCGTCCACCTCGACCATGGCATCGGCCGTTATGAGGGGCTGACCCAGATTCCGGTCGGCAACAGCCCGCACGACTGCGTCGCGCTCACTTACGCCGGCGGCGATAAGCTTTACGTTCCGGTCGAAAATCTCGACGTCCTCTCGCGCTACGGTGGCGAGAGCGAGGGGGTCGGCCTCGACAAGCTCGGCGGCGAAGCCTGGCAGCGCCGTAAGGCACGGATGAAGGAGCGTATCCGCGAGATCGCGGGCGAGTTGCTCGCGACCGCGGCGCAGCGTGCGCTGCGCTCGGGCGAGGTGCTCGCACAGGATACCGCCTACCCCGCCTTCGCCGACCGCTTCCCCTATCAGGAAACCGACGATCAGGACCGCGCGATCGGCGATGTGCTCGAAGACATGGCGTCGGGACGTCCGATGGACCGGCTGGTCTGCGGCGACGTCGGTTTCGGCAAGACCGAGGTTGCACTGCGCGCGGCCTTCGTCGCCGCGATGGCGGGCGTGCAGGTCGCGGTGGTCGTTCCCACCACCCTGCTCGCACGGCAGCATTTCACCAATTTCGTCGAGCGCTTCAAAGGTTTCCCTGTCAACATCGGCCGCCTGTCGCGCCTCGTTCCCGCCGCCGAAGCCGCAAGGACCCGCGACGGTCTCGCCAGCGGCCAGATCGATATCGTCGTCGGCACCCACGCCGTGATTGCGAAATCGGTCGAATTCAAGAATCTCGGCCTCGTCATCGTCGACGAAGAACAGCGCTTCGGCGTCGTCCACAAGGAGCGGCTGAAGCAGCTCAAGACGGACGTCCATGTGCTTACCCTTACCGCCACTCCGATCCCGCGCACGCTCCAGATGGCGATGTCGGGCCTTCGCGAACTCAGCGTCATCCAGACGCCGCCCGTCGACCGCCTCGCGGTCCGCACCTATGTCGCCCCATGGGATCCCGTCGTGATCCGCGAAGCGCTGCTCCGCGAGCATGACCGTGGCGGCCAGAGCTTCTTCGTCACCCCGCGGATCAAGGATCTCCCCGACATCGAGGAGTTCCTGCGCACGCGGGTGCCCGAAATCAAATATGTCGTCGCGCACGGCCAGATGGCACCGGGCGAGGTCGAGGAGCGGATGAGCGCTTTCTACGACCGCAAATATGACGTGCTCGTCTCGACCACCATCGTCGAGAGCGGCCTCGATATCCCGAGCGCCAACACGCTGATCGTCCACCGCGCCGACCGCTTCGGGCTTGCGCAGCTCTACCAGCTTCGCGGCCGCGTCGGGCGCTCGAAGACGCGCGCCTATGCTTATCTGACAACATTGGAAGGCGGCGCGATCACCGACACCGCCGAAAAGCGACTTAAACTACTCGGCGACCTCGACACATTGGGCGCCGGCTTCCAGCTCGCGAGCCACGACCTCGACATTCGCGGCGCCGGCAATCTCGTCGGCGACGAACAGTCGGGCCATATCCGCGAGGTCGGCTTCGAACTCTATCAGTCGATGCTCGAGGAAGCGATCCTCGTTGCCAAGGCCGAAGGCATGGGCGCCGCGCCGCCGCGCGAAGCGCTGTCGCCGGTGATCACCGTCGATGCGCCGATCCTGATCCCCGAGGATTATGTCCCCGACCTGCCGCTGCGCATGGCGCTCTATCGCCGCCTCAACGAGGCCGGCGATCGCCCGGCGCTCGATGCCTTTGCGGCCGAGATGATCGACCGCTTCGGTCCCTTGCCGCCCGAAACCGCGAACCTGATCCAGCTCATGGAGATCAAGGCGAACGCCAAGCTCGCCGGTATCGCCAAGCTCGACGTCGGGACGAAGGGCGCGCTGGTGAGCTTCCACGGTGACCAGTTCGCCAACGTCCCGGGCCTGATCGCCTATGTCGAGCGGCTGAAAGGCCGCGCGCGCATCCGCCCCGACAACAAGCTATCGGTGAGCGGCGACTGGATGAGCACGGGCGCGCGCCTCAATGGCGCGCTGCAACTGTCAAAGGGATTGGGGAAGCTGGCGCGGCAGGCGGGCTAACCAACATCGTCATTGCGAGCGCAGCGAAGCAATCTCCTGCGTTCGACCTAGCGTGAGCTCGATGACTGGAGATTGCTTCGTCGCTACGCTCCTCGCAATGACGAAGGCCTATTCCATCAGCGCCAACAACTGATCCCCCGGCACCGGCCCCGATTTCAGGAACCCCTGCCAGGTCGCCACCCCGATCTCGGCCAGTCGCGCCAGTTGCCGTTCGTTCTCGATCCCCTCGGCTACGACGAGCAATCCCAGCGCGCGCGCAAGGTCGACGATCGCACGCACGACGATGCGGTCGCGGTCGCTGCCGTCGATCGTGCGGGTGAAGCCGCTGTCGATCTTGAGATAATCGATCGGCAGTCGCGCGAGAAGCGACAGGCTGGAATATCCGGTGCCGAAATCGTCGATCGCGATCGCACAGCCGAGCGCGCGGATCTGCGCGAGCTGCGCGGCGGCGCTCGCCGGATCGCTGAGCATCGCCTGTTCGGTGAGTTCGAGTGTCAGCCGGTCGGGATCGACTCCCGCCTGTTTTGCCATCGCCGCGAAGCGATCGGCGAATTCGGGATCGCCAAGGTCGGCGGCGGTGATGTTGAGCGAGACGCGCAGCTTGCCGAGCGCCTTCGGCCATTTCGCCATTTCGGCAAGTGCGACGCGGTGCGCATGTTCGGTCAGCTCGCACTCCATCCGCGCCGCCCGCGCCGCGGTGACGAGGGCGCCCGCGCCGAGCAGCCCCAGTTCGGGATGCTGCCAGCGCAGCAGCGCCTCGACCCCGGTCATTGCGCCGCTCGCGACATCATATTGCGGCTGATAGAAGATCACCACCTCGCCCTGCGACAACGCGGCATGCACCATCGCGCCGTCGCGCGCCGAGGCCGGGCGCGCGAGCTGGTCGCTCGCGCTGCGGAGCTGCTCGGCGACCGGCTCGTCGCGCGTGATCAGCGCCGCCGCGATGCGGATCGCCAGCCGGCCGTTGGGATCGCCGACCATCGGTTCGGCAAGCGCGACGTGCAAAGCGCGCTCCTGCGCGCGCAAGGCCTCAAGCGACAGCGCCGCCGCGGGCACGATCAGGAAACGCGGCCCGTCGAGCCGGTCGACATGCGCCCCCTGCCCGAACTCGTCGCCGGTAAAATTCTCCAGCCGCCGCCCGACCTCGTCGAGCACCGCATCGCCCGCCGCAGTCCCCGCGCTATTGTTGATCCGCGCCAGTTGATCGACCTGCACCAATATCACGCCGACGTCGGCATCATGCCGGCCATGGAGCGTTTCGAGATGGCCGACGGCGGCCGCAAATGTGTCGGGTAGGCGATTCATTGGCGCCCCCATAGCAGGCATTGCTTGCCAAACGCTTCCCTTTTGCATCACAATCACCCGATGAGCGCAGTTTCGGACTCCAACGCTGCTACGCTGACCGACGGCCATGGCCGCCGGATCAACTATCTGCGCCTGTCGGTGACCGATCGCTGCGACCTGCGCTGCCGCTATTGCATGGCGGAGCATATGAGTTTCTTGCCCAGATCTGCGGTGCTCAGCATCGAGGAAATGGCGGAGCTTGCCGAGCGCTTCGTCGCGCGCGGTATTCGCCGTATTCGTCTTACGGGAGGCGAACCGCTCGTCCGCCGCGGCATCGATACGCTCGCGACGCGCCTCGGCGCGATGATCGGCCATGGCCTCGACGAGCTGACCCTGACCACCAACGGCATGCGCCTCGCCGAATATGCGCCGATGCTCGCCGCGGCCGGGGTGCGCCGGATCAACGTCAGCCTCGACACGCTCGACCCCGACACCTTCCGCCACATCACCCGCGTCGGCGACGTCGCGGTCGCGCTGGACGGCATTGCCGCAGCGCGCAGCGCCGGGCTCGACGTCAAGATCAACATGGTCGCGCTCGCCGGGCTCAACGAAGACCAGCTCCTCCCGATGCTCGACCATTGCGCCGCGACGGGCTGCGACCTGACGCTCATCGAGACGATGCCGCTCGGCGAGATCGCCGAGGACCGCAGCGATCATTATATCCCGCTCCACCAGTTCGTCGCGCGGCTGCGTGCCGAACGCGCCATCTATCCCGTCGACAAGCGTACCGGCGGCCCCGCGCGCTATTTCGCGGTCGAGGGCAGCCCGGTGACGCTCGGGTTGATCACGCCGCTCAGCGACAATTTCTGCGCGACGTGCAACCGCATTCGCCTGACCGTCGAGGGGCGTATCTATATGTGCCTCGGCCAGGACGATCATATCGATCTGCGCGCCGCGCTGCGCGACGGCGGCATCGGAGCGGTTGATGGCTTGATCGACCGCGCATTGGCTGGCAAACCCCGCGCGCATGACTTCCATATCGAACGGGAGTCCAAACCGGCGGTCGCGCGTCATATGAGTGCAACGGGCGGGTAATAATCCGCCCCAAAAATTAAGCGCACGGGGGACCTGACCAATATGCAACGCAAGATCGCGCTCGTCGCATCGAACGCGCCCGCCGCCGAAGAGGCCGAGGCCGAACTGAGGCCGCTTTACGATTTCGTCGATTTGCACGAGGCCGACATGCTGATCGCGCTCGGTGGCGACGGCTTCCTGCTCCACATGCTCCACCAATTGCTCGACCAGCGCCGCAGCTTGCCGGTGTTCGGCATGAACCGCGGTACCATCGGCTTCCTGATGAACGAATTCCGCGTCGAGGGATTGCTCGACCGGATCGCGGCGGCACGCCCCTTCCTCATCCATCCGCTATCGGGCGACATCACGACGATCAGCGGCGAACGCCACATCCTGCCCGCGATCAACGAAATCTCGCTGCTCCGCGAAACGCGTCAGGCCGCAAAGCTCGAGGTGTTGATCAACGAGAAGATGATGCTCGAGGAGCTCGCCTGCGACGGCGTGCTCGTATCGACCCCCGCCGGATCGACCGCCTATAATCTCAGCGCCAACGGCCCGATCCTGCCGCTCGATTCGGCGATGCTCGCGCTGACCCCGATCAGCCCCTTCCGGCCGCGGCGCTGGCGCGGCGCCCTCGTCCCCGAATCGACGAGCATCCGCTTCAACGTCCGCGAGGCCGCAAAACGCCCGGTCAGCGCCGTCGCTGACCAGCGCGAAATCCGCGACGTAAAGACCGTTCTCGTCACCACGGACCGCAGCCGGCCGCTGACCTTGCTGTTCGATCCCGACCAGGGCCTCGACGAACGCATCGCGATGGAACAATTTATCGTTTGAGGCCTTGCAAATTCCGCCAACCGACGGCAAAGGGGCCGCCTTCGCTTCGGCGGCGTGTTCCTCGGTAGCTCAGCGGTAGAGCAATCGACTGTTAATCGATCGGTCGTAGGTTCGAATCCTACCCGGGGAGCCATTCTTTTCCAGACATCCTAAAGCTTACGCCAAAGCGCTCTTGCTTTGCGCGACATTAGCCGACAGCGCTCGCCCGTGCTGCGGGGCAGCGATGAAAAGAGCCTCAACTCATATCGTAGGTCGCCTCGACACTGCAAAATCGGCCTGTCGGTTGCGTTGAATATCTACCGAGCTACCCGGCAACTTTTTTCACCAGGTCAGCCGCGATGGACCTTGCACGATCACCCGGCGCCGAGCCCACGGTCAGGACGACAAATCTCTCGTCATCGAGAAAGACGTTCATCTGGTTGATGCCCGGCACGAAAAAGGCCGCCTTGCCGAGGTTCGGTACGTCCTCGATTGCCTTGTCGCTGAACGCCCGCATCGTCGTCTCCGTCGCCTTGCGTGTCTGCGCGATCACCTCGGGCGTGTTGTCCGCGATCGGGGAGCGACGGGCCATCAGCGTCGCCGTGCTACCGCCCTTCAACCGATAGGTGCATTCCGACGTCGCGGCTTCGGCCCCGGTCGGCTGATGGACAAAGGCGAGGCTCGTTTCGGTAACCGTATCGCCGAGTGCCGCGCCAACCGCTGCCTTGTCGAGCAATTGGCATGCATCCGTCGCATCCCAGCCAGACGCCTGGGCGGCGGGCTTTTCATCCTTGCTGTCCGGTTGCGAGCCGCCGCAGGCGGCGAGCGCCAGCGTCGGAACCAGCGCAAGCATCATTCTCTTGTTCATATACCCTCCTTCAGCATCCGCCGGCACGATTGCCGGTCTTTTCGGCGCTGTAATATGCAGAAAACCGTCGCGATTCGCCGGACCTGCGGTGCGGACGATCCCCACCAGCTTTCGCCCGTCGGGCGAGAACTGGAACAGGCCGGTTTGCGGTTCGGCGCCCTCGTCGCGCATCGTCAGGCGCATCACGCGCCCGTCGATGATATTCATCGCCATAGTTGTCGTGGATGATCGGGCGGACCCAGCGCGGCGGCGTAGCTGGAGGCCCTGCTCGCGCTGCCGCACCAAGGCATCCGCACCTGCCAGCCCCCTAGAACTCCCCCGCGACGCCGACGCGCACCGCAGTGTTGTTGCTGCCCGCGTAGGAAACGCCCGCGGTGAAAGCCAAGGGGGCACCCGTATCGAAGCGATGGGCGATCGACGCGCCGACCGCCTGCTCGCCGCGGAAGGTAGCGAGGTTGAAGGTGTAGCTCGTCTTGCCCGGTTCCGAGGGCATCGGCGCTGCCGTGAGGGCCACTGCCGTAGCCGTCCCGCGTTGCGCGTCGCGGCGGTCGCGGTCGGTGATCGCGTATAGCTCGCCGATCTGCGCGCTGTGGGTCGCGGTCAGCGTTTGTAATGCGGGAATAGCCGTCGATGTTATCGTCTCGAGCGTCGCAAGGCGGCTGTTCTGGGTCGTGTTGACCGTCTGCACCGCCGAAATCTGCGTGCTCTGAGCCGTGTTGACGTCCTCGACGGTCGCGATGCGCCCGTCCTGAACCACATTCTGCGCCAGCGCGGCAGTGGCATCGGTCGCGGCCCCCGTTGCGGTGGCTTGCGCAGCCGCGGCTTCGGTCCGCGCGGTGTCGGCTGTCGACTGCGCCGTCGCCGCATTGGCAAGCGCGGTGTTAGCGGTGCCCTGCGCGGCGGCTACCTCGGTTCGCGCCATATTCGCGGTCGTCTGTGCAGCGGCTGCATCGGTCCGCGCCATATTCGCGGTCGTCTGCGCAGTGGCGGCCTCGGTTCGCGCGGTGTCGGCTGTCGACTGCGCCGTCGCCGCATTGGCAAGCGCGGTGTTAGCAGTGCCCTGCGCAGCGGCGGCCTCGGTTCGCGCCGTATTCGCGGTCGTCTGCGCAGCGGCTGCATTCGCCACCGCGGCATTCGCCGTGGCCTGTGCAGCGGTCGCGCCTCCGGTGGCGGCCCCCGCAGCCGCGAGCGCCGAATTGGCCGTCACCTGCGCAGCGTCAGCCTTCGCCTCCACGACATCGAGCTGTGCCTTGTTGACCGCATCGGTCGCTTGCGTCCCCGCCGCGACATTGACGATCTGGCGTTCGTCGCCCGCGCGGCCGACCGAGACGCTGGACGCGCGATCGGCCATCGAGCCTTGGCCGAGCGCAACGCTATTATCGGCGCTGGCGGTCGTAAATTCTCCCAATGCTGTCGAGGACGCGCCGAGGGCGTTGACGTTCTCCCCCAATGCCGTCGTGTTGCTGTTGGCGGCCGTCGCATTGGCGCCGACGGCGGTCGCCGCGATAGCGCCCGGAGCATTTCCGGCAATCGCGCCGCGACCGATCGCAACAGAATCTTCCGCGAGCGCAAAGGCGCCGCTGCCGACGGCAGTGGTGCCCAGGGCATCCGCGTGCGCGCCATTGCCGAGCGCGGTCGATTCGGCGCTCGCGAAAGCAGTGGAGCCTGATCCGATAGCGACGTTACCGTCATTGGAACGGGCAAAATTGCCGATCGCCACGCCGCTCGCCATCGCGGACGAGTCCTTGCCAAGCGCGACGGCGCCGTTACCCGTAGCAGTGTTGTCCTGACCGATGGCGACGGCCCCATCGCCCGTCGCGACATTCGGATCGCCGATCGCCACCGCGCCGTTGCCATCGGCGGTATTGGCAAGCCCGATCGAAACGGCGGCGCCATTTTGTGCGACGGCGCCCTTGCCGATGGCGACGGCATCGGCGCCGCTTGCGGTCGGCGTGCTGCCGCCGGCGCTGTTGACGGCCACATAGGCATTGCCATTCGCCGCGGTCAGCGCCGCATTCGCCGTCGAAAGGGCATTCGACGCCACAGACGAGACGGCGTCGAGCTGGGCCTTGTTGACAGCGTCGCTCGCTTCGGTGCCGGCTGCCACATTGATGACCTGTCGCTGGATATTCGATCCCACCGAGCTGCCGACCGAAACGACATTGTCGCGCGCCACGACATTTCCGAAGACGATGATGTCGCTGTTCGATCCGTCGCCCAGCGCAACGCTGTTGCCGGATGCGCGGGCTCCCTGCCCGAGCGCCACCGCGCCGAGGCCGTCGCTATAGCTGTTACGCCCGATGGCCACGCCGCCATCGCGGTCCACCGTGGCCTGATAGCCAAGCACCACCGCCCCGGCCGATCGATTGAAATTCGGGTTCATCCCGGCCTGCGCTCCGTTGCCGATGACGACATTGAAGTCGCCATTGGCAATCGTGGTTCGGCTGGTCAGTTCCGCAATCGGACCACCGATCGCGATGCTGTCGTTCCCATTGGCCGTCGTGACGACGCCGATCGCGACGGAACTCGCGCCCTGTGCCCTGGCCTGGTTGCCGACGGCTGTCGAGCCGCCGTGACCGGGCAAGCCGTCGCCTGCCTCTGCGAGATAACCGACTGCGGTCGCATATCCGCCAATCGCCTTTGAGTTCGATCCGCAGCTTGTGGATCCTTCCCCGGCCACGGTGCCGGTCGGATTGCCATCGGTATCGACACACTGAACCTGGGTGGGGTCGGCGTGCGCGGCAGTGGGCATCAGCGTCGCGGCGGCCAGCGCCGGGATGGCGGTGGCGATCAGCAGGCTATATTTACGCATCTTGTCTTCCCTTTTTGGTCGGGCGAAGGCCATCGGCCCCCACGGTGGATGTCTCGACCCGGTGGATGCCTGTCCCGACACCTCTTTCCCGTGCTTGCGGCCGCCAAGTCGCTGCCGCGCTTGCCTTCGGCGATCATTTCGGGAGGAGCCCGCTTGACGCGGCGCTCTGCCCCGGTGACTGCCTCGCAATGCGGTTAGCGCAGATCGGAACAGCCCCGCCCCACATGAGCATGTGGGTGAGCACCCACATATCCATGTGGGTTTACTGCGTGGGCTCGGAGGTTATCATCCGCGGAAGTTGGAAGAACCGGAGACGGCAATGGTGATCCGCGTCGCAATTATCGAAGATGATCCGATACTGGCGGCACGCTTCGCCGACGCAATCAACGCCGCGACAGGCATGATGGTCGTCAACACGGCGAACAGCGTCGTCAGCGGCAGCGGGCTCGTCGATGCCGGCGGCTATGACGTGCTCTTGTGCGACCTCGGCCTTCCCGACGGCGACGGCACCACGCTGATCGCCAAGGAAGCCGCCAAAGGGCGAGAAACCGACATATTGGTCATCACCCAGTTTGCCGATCAGCAAAAAGTGCTCGACAGTATTCGCGCCGGCGCGCGGGGTTATCTTCTCAAGGACCAGCGCATCGAATCCTGCGTCGAGGCGATTATGGAGATCCGGCGCGGCGGTTCGCCCATATCGCCGGTAATCGCGCGCCGCATCATGGAGCAAATGGTCGAGGACAGATCCCCCTCACTGCCCCCGCCCATTTCGCCATTGTCCGAAAGGGAAACAGAGGTTCTGCAATTGCTGGCCCGCGGCTTTTCCTATGCCGAATGCGGGGACATCCTGCACGTTTCGCTCAACACAATTGGTTTCCACGTCAAGAACATCTATCGAAAACTCGAAGTCAACAGCAGGGCGGAGGCGTTGTTTGAAGCCGGGAGCCAGGGCCTTATCACGCGCAATTAGAGCGCTCTTGCTGCTTCTGCTGTTGATCGCCGGTCCCACTCCCGCGTCAGCCGAAGCCTTGCTCAACGGCTTTGCCCACGAAGGCAGCGGCGTGCTGCGCTTTACCGACGCGGACTATGTTCGAACCGACAGCGCCCGGATACCGGCCGGCGGATGGGAACGCGGGCCCGCGCGCCGGGGCTTTGGGTTCGAGAATATGGGCGCTACCTCTGCCACCAAGACACTCTGGCTGCGGCTTCGCTTCGATCGCCGACGCCTCCCCGCCGGCCCCGTCGCGCTCTATACCGAGAATAATTATGAACGGATCGAGGTGCTGCTGAACGGGCAGGAAATCTTCCGCAATTTCACCGAAGGCGATGTCCGCGCACTCGGCTGGTATCGCCCCGAGATCGTTCGCCTGCCCCAATCACTGCTGGTCGGCGGCACCAACGAGCTGCTGGTCAAGATCGAAAGCAATTACGACCTCGTCAGCGGCGATTATTACCTTGGCTCGGCCGCCGTCCTCGATGCGCGGCACGAGCGGATGCATTTCTGGCGCATCACGGGGGTGCAGGCCGCCAATCTGGCGATGATCGTGCTTGCCGCCGCCGCGCTCTGGTTCTGGCTGCTTCGCCGCGGCGAAACCGAGCTGCTGCTCCTCGCGATCCTCGGCCTGATGTGGTTCGCACGCGACTATAATTTCACCGCGGTACGCGCGCCCTTCGACATCGTCGCTTTCAAGACGATGACCTATTACGCCGTCTATCCCGCCATGTCGGCCAGCCTTGCCTTTTGCCTCGTCTATGTTCGCCTGCCGAGGTGGAAACTCCACGGCGCAATCTTGCTGACGGCCGGCATGCTCCTGTGCCTGATCCGGTTCGTGACGGTCGAGTGGGGTTGGACCGGACCTTTCGGAACCGACTCGATCGGGAATTTGCTGGCCGTAGCCTGCGTCGCCTACACCGCCGTCCTGCTGGTCGCCCATGGGTGGCGGAGCCGCGACGCAGGCGCCGCGCTGATCACCCTGTGCCTCGCGGCGATCATCGCCGGCACGGTGCATGATATCGGCAGGCAATGGGACAGCCGCATTTGGGACGGCCTCGGGTTTTTCCTGCAACCCTATATCGGCAGTCTGTTCTGCCTCGTCCTGCTGCTTTCGTTCGGACGACGGGCCAATCTCGCGTTCGGGAGGCTCGAAGGCGTCAATGCCGAACTGGAAGCGAGGGTCGAGGATGCCCGCCTTGCTCTCGAAGAGCGCGAGAAGGAGGTCCGCGACCTTGAAGTGGCGCGAGCCCTCGAAACCGAACGCGGCCGCATCATGCGGGAAATGCACGATGGGATCGGCTCGAACCTCGTCGCCGCGCTGACCGTGGCCGAGCGCCGGAATCATCCGCCCGAATCGATCGCGACACTGAAACGGGCGCTGTCAGATCTCAAGCTGACGGTGGATTCGCTGGAACCGCTCGCGGGCGATGTGGTGGCACTCCTTGGAAATTTTCGCCATCGGGCCGAACCCGATCTGGTCGAAGCCGGCATCAAGCTCCAATGGAAAGTCGATCGATGCGAAAGGATCGAATGGCTCGACGCGACGAACTCCTTGCATCTGCTTCGTCTGTTCCAGGAAGCGCTTGCCAATGTGATGATGCATTCAAGGGCGACCAAGATCGAACTGGCATGTATCGAGACGCAACGCGACGGCGCACCGGGCGTAGCGATCACCATGGCGGATAATGGCGCAGGCTTCGACGCGGATCGCGCCATGGCCGGCGGCCAAGGGATCAACGGAATGCGCAGCAGAGCCGAAGCCATCGGGGGTGCGTTTGCCTTGTCCTCACGCCGCGGCGAAGGGGCCATTATCTCTGTGTGGCTTCCCTACGCCCGAAAGACTGAGGGGCTATAGCCCTGTCTTGCTAGCCCTCATCATCTGACCGGGCAGGAGCTGGCTTTGGACCAGGGTTCGCCACGCTCCAAGCGCTACATCGCATTGGCCGTTCGTCGACGGGCGGCTTGGCATTTCGGCCCTCCGCATCAACTGGTCAGCAGTTTAAGACCCGAAAAGAGCAGCACGGCGGCGAGCGCGGGGCGCAACAGATGGTCGGCCGCCCGGCTGGACAACAGGCTGCCGACGATCACTCCCGGGATCGAGCCGATCAGCAGACTGATGAGGAGCACCGGATCGACATCGCCGTAAAGCCAGTGTCCCGATCCTGCGACCAGCGCCAGCGGGACGGCGTGCACGATGTCGGTACCGACAATCCGCGACACCGGCAGGTTCGGATAGAGTATCAGCAAGGCGGTGACCCCGATCGCCCCCGCGCCGACCGAAGAAATCGAAACGGCAACCCCGATGAAGGCCCCGAGCAGCACGGTCGGAAGCAAAGCGCGCGGGTCGTGGCGGCTGCCGCCCCGCCGCGCGAGCCGCACCAGATGTTTCTGGAAAAGCGCCGCAAAGGCGGTCAAAATCAGCATGCAGCCGAGAAAGACGATGATCACATGTTCGGCCTTCGCGCCGATTTCTCCCAAGCCCTGCAACGCGACCACCGACAAGAGCGCGGCCGGGATCGACCCGGCGGCCAAGCGGCGGAAAATGCGCCAGTCGACGGTATCGCGCCAGCCGTGGACCGTGCTTCCTACGGTCTTGGTCACCGCAGCGAACAGCAGATCGGTCCCGACCGCCGTCTTGGCGTTGACGCCGAACATGAGGACCAGCAGCGGCGTCATCAGCGACCCGCCGCCAACACCGGTCAGCCCGACCATGACGCCGACGAACAGGCCGGCGGTGATATGCATGATGTCGAGATGACCGAGCATAGTCTGGAACAACCAAATCCTCCTGGCTCGCCCCATGCTGGCAGCGGCCGCTCTGCCCTGTCAAACGGCGATCGACCAAATGCCGGCGGGCACGCCGACGCGCCCGCCGGCACGCGCCTTACGGACGTTCGATCACCACGGTTACCGCCCGGCGGTTCTTTGCATAGGCGGCCTCGTCCGATCCCGCGGCGGCCGGGCGCTCCTTGCCATAGCTGATGACATCGACACGGCCGGGATCGATCCCGAGCGTCGCGAGATAGTTTTTCGCCGAGTTCGCGCGCCGCTCGCCGAGCGCGATGTTATAATCGCGCGTTCCACGCTCGTCGGCATGCCCCTCCAGCGTCACGCGGACACCGGGATTGCGCGCCAGCCAGGCGGCCTGACTTTGAAGAATGGCCATATCCTCGGCATCGACGTTGAACTGGTCGAAGCCGAAGAAGATGCGATCCGACGACACGTTCGCGACAAAATCCTGTTGCGATCCGGGAATAACGCGATCGCTCTCTTCCGGTCCGCAGCAGGTCGGCGGCGGCGGCAGATCCTTGGGCGCCTTCTTGGCGCAGCCACCGACCGCGAGCATCGCGGCCATCGCACTCATCAAAACAAGCTTCTTCGTCATATTTCCCCCCTCGTGTTGAGGAACCCACCCCTGGTCGGTTCCGTAAAAATCATATTGGTCAGGAGCGCGCCCGCGCGAGCGTCTCGGCCCGCGCATCGATCGCGGCGAGCCCGCTGTCACCGACCAGCGCATAGGACATGTCGCCGCGGCGCCAATAGGCGACCGAATGCTCGCCTTCGCGAACCGCATCGGGCTGTTCGGGCGCGCTTTCTCGCCCGCGCTTCGCAAAGAGCGACAGATGATCGCCCTCGCCGGTCTTGAGCGCCATGACCAGCGCCGGCCCGCGTTCCGTAGGGAATAGTTGCACGTCGGTGACCTTCCAGTCGGCCGGCACCTTAGGCACCGAAATTTTGGTCGCCCGCCGGATCTCGCGTGCGTCGAACTTCGGCGCTTCGAGTTGCGAAGCCATGTCGGCACGCATTCCGGAGACCATATGCGATGTCAGCGCATCGTCGACGTAACCGGGCGGCCCCTGGAATATCACCAGCAAGGCGGCGGCGATTCCCGAGGCCGACAGGCCCGCGGCGGGTGTCCAACGCCGCCAGCGGGCGCCGGCTGCGTTGGGCGAACGATCCTCAAGCCCCGCGACCAGTTCGCGAGGCAAGGGCTCGCGGTCGCGCGCAAGCAGTTGCAACGCGCTCCGCATCCCCAGATCCCCCATCACGCGCGCGGCGAGTTCGGGGTGCTGGCGCAGATAGTCTTCGACGGCAAAGCGTCCCTCGGTATCGAGCTGCCCGTCGACATAAGCGTCGATTTCCTGCTCACTCGGTGCGGCTGCCATCCCGTCCTCCCACGATACGCAGCGCCGGTTCGGCTCGCTGCTCGTCCTGTCGCCTGAGTGCCGCGCGCGCGCGCGCTATTCGCGACATGATCGTCCCCACCGGTACACCCAGCACGTCCGCGCATTCCTGATAGCTCAGCCCCTCGATCGCCGTCAGGTGAAGCACGGCGCGGTGATGCTCGGGCAGCGCGGCAAAGCTCCGCGCAATCTCGCCGAGCCGCGCATGATGTTCCTGCGACGCGTCCGAATGCGCAACCTGCGTCTCTGCGAAGCGGTCGTTCCTCCGCGCTTCGGCCGCCTCGCGCCGGGTTCCCGAAATGAAGACATTGTGGACGATCGCCAGCAGCCAGCGCCGCCGGTCGCGTCCCTCCTGATAGGTCGCCTGTCGCTCGATCGCGCGAACCAGGGCATCCTGCACCACGTCGTCGGCATCGTCGCGATCGCGGGTCAGCGACCGGGCGTAACGGCGCATCGCCACCACATCGTCGGCAAAGCCGCTGGATTTTCCCCAACGGATCTTCATGCCGCGCATTGTCGGGCCGGCGCCGGATATTGCAAGGCCGCATCGCGCCCAGCCAGCCGCTCATAGACGCCGACGACGTCGGCAAGGATCGTATCCCAGCGATAGTGATCGGCCGCGGCGGCCGCGGCTTTGCCGAGCAGATGCCGACGCGCGGGCTGGCCGATCAGCGACGCGGCGGCGGCAGCATAGGCGCCGGGATCGCGCGGCGGCACGAGCAGACCGGTGCGGCCGTGATCGATAAGCGCCGACGCGCTGTCGACATCGGCCGAGACGATCGCGAGCCCCGATGCCATTGCTTCCAGATTGACGTTCCCAAACGCCTCGGTGACGCTGGGATTGATCAATATGTCGGCGCTGGCGACGGCCTCGCCGAGCGCCGCCCCGTCGAGGAAGCCGAGAAAGGTCACGTTCGGAAGCCGCCGCGCGAGCCAGTCGCGCGCAGGTCCCTCACCGATCACGACCGGGCGGACCATATGGCCGCGCTCGCGCAGCGCCGCGATCGTCTCGGCAAAGACGCCGAGTCCCTTTTCGAGGACGAGCCGGCCGAAGAAGAGCAGGACCATATCGTCCGGAGCATAGCCGAGGTGACGCCGGAAGGACGCGCTGCGCCGCGCTGGTCCGAACAACGCCCGGTCGATCCCGCGCGACCAGATCGACACCCTGTCCAGTCCGAACCGGGCGGCGAGTTCATCGCGGATCGGCGGTGTGGGCGCGAGAATATGATCGGCATCGCCATAGAAGCGCGCGAGATAGCGGTCGACAGGACCGCGCAGCAGGCCGAGGCGATAATAGTCGAGATAGGTTTCGAAGCGCGTGTGAAGGCTGGCGACCACGGGAATGCCGGCGGCGCGCGCATAGTTTTGCGCTTGGCGGCCGAGAATGTCGGGCGCCGACAGATGAACGATATCGGGGGCAAATGCCTCCATATCCTCACGCGCCGCTTTGGTGAAACCCAATGCGAGCCGGTATTCGGGGCGCCCCGGAATGCCTGCCGAGCGCACGGGAACGATATCGCCGACCGAAGCGAACGCCTTTTGCGGCGCGACCGGCGAATAGATACGCACCTCGGCCCCCGCTTCATCGAGCAGATAGGCGACGAGGCGATTGAGCGCGCGGTTCGCACCATCGCGCACGCAATCATAGTTCCCGGAGAACAGCGCGACGCGCAGCGGCCGCAACGCGGCCGAACGATATCCGGGGGCAAGAGAAGAAACGGCAGGGAAAGTCTTCGTCATGCGGGGCTTACGCCCGCCGCGCGGTCTCTATTCCATCGGCTTTCGATCCACATTCTTGCGCCGCAACGCGAACGGCACGACGCCGTCGCCGAGTACCCCGCGCGCTCATTGTGATCACCGGGAGCGAGCTCTCCCCTGCAGCAATATCCTCATTGAGAGCATTCTCGGCCCGGGATGCACAGCAACCTCCCGGTTTCACGCAGCGGTGGACGAGACAGGAATGCCAGGGAAGTCGAGGCAAGGAAGAAGTCCGCTCGCACTATACATTCAATCTTTTTATATCTTTTGTATAAATCGATGATATGTATATCGCGTTGCGCAGATCGCCAATCGATCGCGGTGGAGAAGGACCGGGCAAGATGAGCTTGAGCAGGCGCGAGGTGCTGAAAGGCGCCAGCCACGTGTCGCTGGCGGCCGTCGCGTCGCCGGCACTCCTCACCGCGACGGAGTCTGCCTCCGCCGCACCGGTTACACCGATCGCCCTGCCCGACCGCGCCAACTACCGGTTCCGGGGGATACACCTCAACGCCGCCTATACCCATCCGACAGGAATCCGGACCACCGAAGCCTCGCGGCGCTACATCGACGCGCGCATGACCGATCCCGGGCGAAACTGGCCAGCCGCCAATGCGCGCAACGATGCGGTTGCTCTGTTCGCCAGGCTCATCAACGCCGACGCCGGCGAGATCGCGGTCGTGCCGAGCACGCTCGAAGGCGAGAATCTCGTCGCGTCGGCCCTCGGCCTCGGCCCGGACCGCGGCGTCGTCACCGACTCGCTCCATTATGACGCTTCGCTCGCCTTTTACGGCGAAATGGCCAAGCGCGGGATGCCGCTCAAGACACTCGCGCCGCGGGATCATGCCATCGATTACGACGAACTCGAACGGGCGATCACGCCGCAGACGGCGCTTGTCGCCATTTCGCATGTCTCGAGCTGGACCGGCCACCAGCACGACCTCAAGCGCATCTGCGACATTGCGCATGCCAAGGGCGCGCTCGTCTATGCCGATGTCATCCAGTCGGCGGGCGGCATCCCGCTCGATGTCAGGGAAAGCGGCGTCGATTTCTGCTGCGCCGGCATGTACAAATGGCTCCAGGGGGAGTTCGGCGCCGCCTTTCTCTATGTCCGGGCCGACCGGCTCGCCGCGCTCAAGCGCGTCCAGCTCGGCTGGCGCGGCCTGAAGTCCTATCAGCCGCATTTCATGCCGGGCGATCCGCCGGGTCCGCCCGAAGGCACCTGGGAACTCGGCAGCGATACCGCGAGCATCTTCGAGGTGAGCACTGCCAACTGGTCGGGCCTCGCGACAACCGCCGGGGCGCTGCAATATATCCATGACATCGGCATCGACGCGATCGCGCGGCATCGCGAGCCGATGCTGGAACGCCTTCAGGATGCCCTGCCCCGCGCCGGCTGGGCATCGTGGACACCGCGCGACCATCAGGGCCCGGCGCTGGTCTTCGCCAAGCCCGGCGCCCGCGCGCTGTATCGCGACGCGCTCGACAAGGCCGAAATCTATACCACCCTTTACCCCAACCGGATCCGGATTTCGCCGTCGGTGCACAACAGCATGGACGACATCGAACGGCTGATCGCCATCCTCTCCCGCCCTGCATGAAACCGGACCATCCAGAATGAAGGATTTGATATGCGCCGACTCCCTCTGACCATTGCGGCAGCCCTACTGATGGCGGCGACCGTCTCACCGGCGGCGCTCGCCCGGCAAGCCGGGGATATCGAGGCGATCGGCCGTGACTTTCGCGATAACGCCAAAGGATATGACCTCCTCAAGGAACTGACGACGACGGTCGGGCACAGGATGACCGGGACGCCGAACGGCCGGGCGGGCGAAGAGTTCGTCTTTCGCAAGCTCAAGGAATTCGGTTTCGACGACGTCGAATATCAGGAATTTCCGATCACCGAATGGCAGCGCGGCAGCCTGACATTCAAGGCGGGCGGCAAGGAAATTCGCGCCGCGGCGCTCGGCTATTCGCCGGCGCACAGCGACCTTGCCGGCGAACTTGTCGATGTCGGCAACGGCGTGCCCGCCGACTATGCGGCCCGCCCCGATGCGGTGAAGGGCAAGATCGCGCTGATCTATATCGGCACCCTCCCCGGCAGCCCCGAAAATACGCAGCGCCTGCACCGCATCCAGAAGGCGGCGCTCGCGATCGAACATGGTGCCGCCGGCATCGTGTTCATCAATAGCGCAGAGGGCGACATGCTGGTCACCGGCGGCGCCAATCTGGCCCCCGAAGTGCGCTCGGCGGTGCCGGCGATCGCGATCGGCCGTGAAACCGGCATGGCGCTGAAAACACAGGTCGCGGCGGGTCGCACCGAGGCCGAGATCAGGATGGAGAATATCGTCCGCCCCTCGTCGACGCGCAACATCGTCGCGACGATCAGGGGACGCGCGTTGCCCGAAGAAGTCATCGTCCTCGGCGGCCATCTCGACTCCTGGGATCTCGCGACCGGGGCGCTCGACAACGGCAGCGGCAGCATGTGGGTGCTCGACGTCGCGCGCGGCCTGAAGGCCCGCGGCTGGCGCCCGAAGCGGACGGTGCAGTTCGTCTTCTTCATGGGCGAGGAAGAGGGGCTGCTCGGCTCGCTTCATTTCGTCGACGCCGCGAGGAAAGACGGATCGCTGGCGCGCATCAAATATATGATCAACACCGACATGGCGATCGACCCGCGATCCTTCGCGGTCTGGGGCGTCGATCCCGACCTCGATTTCTTCGGCGCGCTATCCAAAAAAGTCGCCACGGTTTTCCCGACCTTCACCGGAGCGAACACCGGCTTCACCGGCGGTGTCAAACATTCCGATTCGCAGCCTTTCTTCGAGGCCGGAGTCCCCGTAACCTATCCCAAGGGCGACTGGACACCCAGACAGATGGCCTGCATCCACACCGAATGCGACACGATCGACCTCGTCGATCCCGACCAGATGAAACAGGCGGCCGGCGTCGGCGCCATGCTGATCGCGGCGCTGGCCGATGCGCCGCGCCTGCCCGCCCGGACGATGACCGCGGCCGAAGTCGATCGCTGGCTCGCCGATGCCGGTCTCCATCGCGGGCTGGGCTTCTGACCATGGCAAAATGGCCGGGCCGCGTGGCCCGACCGGCTTTGCCTAGCGACGCCTCAGCGCTTGCCGATAATTTCCAGCGCCGCGCGTTCGGCGGCGCGCTGCGGATCGACGGCATCGCGGGCCGCCAGGTCCAATATCCGCCGGACCCGCCCCGGTATCTCGCCGAGCTTGGCGAGCACCTTGTCGTGCGGCCAGCCGGTGAGCTGCGAGGTGGTATGGGTCACGCCGCCCGCGTTGACGACAAAATCGGGAAGATAGAGAATGCCCCGGCGCTGAAGCGCCGTGCCATCCGCCGGCGTCGCGAGCTGGTTGTTGGCGCCGCCGCAGACCAGCGCGACCTTCAGGCGATCGATGGTCGCCGCATTCAGCGTCGCCCCCAGTGCGCAGGGCGCGTAGACATCGGCATCGACGTCATAGATTTGCCCGGGATCGACGACTTGCGCGCCGGTGCGCGCGGCAAGCGCGCCCGCGCGGGCCGGATCGACATCGGCAAGCGTGAGCACCGCCCCTTCCGCCGCGAGCATGTCGCAAAGCTGGCCGCCGACGCCGCCGAGTCCCTGAACGGTCACGCGCACCCCGCCAAGATCTTCGGAGCCGCGGACTTCCGCCAGACCCGCCTTCATCGCGAGGAACACCCCGCGCGCCGTGAACGGACCGGGATCGGCGGCCGCCTCGTTCCCGTCGGCCGGCAGTCCGCAGACATGCGCCGTCCGGCGGGCGATGGTGGCGACGTCGCCGGGCGATATGCCGACATCTTCGGCGAGATTGTAGCGCCCGCCGAGCTTTTCCACCGCAACGCCGAACGCCTCGAGCAATTCGGGCGTCTTGGTCCGGTCCTTCCCGGCCATGATCACCGACTTGCCGCCGCCGAAAGGCAGGCCGGCCAGCGCATTCTTGTAGGTCATGCCGCGCGAGAGCCGCAGGGCATCGACAATGGCATCCTGCGGGCGGTCATAGGTCCAGAAGCGTGCACCGCCGTGCGCCGGACCCAGCGTCGTGTCGTGAATGGCGATGATCGCGCAAAGCCCCGCTTGCGCATCGCGGGCGACCACCACCGCTTCATGGTCGTCATAGTCGGGAAGATCGAACATTGCCTGCCTCACAATCCAGTGGACGCCCCACGGCATCGCATCGGACAATCTTACCGTGAACGGCGCGAAACTTTCTTTCTACCTTGCTCAACCTGGCGAATTTAATAGATGATTGTTCTTCATTTTGATGGAAATCGGGAATGAATCATTCTCTGCAACCTTGGGCGACGACGGCGATCGACGGGCTCGACGCCCTCGACCGAAAGATCGTCGCCGAATTGATCCGCGACGGACGGCTTCCCAACGCCGAACTGGCCCGCCGCGTCGGACTTTCGCCCTCGCCGTGCTGGAAACGCGTCCGCGCGCTCGAAGAGCGGGGCATCATCGCAGGCTATACGATCAGGCTCGGCTTCGAGACGCTCGGCCTCAGGCTCTGCATGCTGGTGCAGGTGACGCTCGAAAAACATGCGAGCGACGCGATGGACGGTTTCGCCGCAGCCGTCGCCGCGATGCCCGAAGTCGTCGAAGCCTCGATGGTTGCGGGCGATTTCGACTTTCTTCTGAAAGTCCGCACCGCCGATACGCACAGTTACGAACGGTTCCTGCGTGAACGGTTGCACCGGGTGCCCGGCGTCCGTCAGGTTCGTTCGATCCTCGTTCTGGGCGGATAACGTCAGGCGAAACGCAGCTCGATTTCGCCGAGCGGCCCGAAATCGCCGCGGACATGGTCGCCCGGCGCCACGGCAATGGGCACGACGCATGTTCCCGTCGTGACGACCTGGCCCACGCGGAGCGGAATCCCGAGGCTCGACAGCTGGTTCGCAAGCCAGGCGAGGGCGACGCGCGGATCGCCGAGTACGTTGGCGCCATTGCCCTCATGGACCGCGGTGCCGTTCACGACGCCGCTGACCGGGTGGCGCGACAGGTCGATGGCGCGCCAGTCGGCGGTGGTCGCCTCGCCCGGCAGAAACAGGTTCGCGCAGGCATTGTCGGCGACGAGCTGCGGCGCGCCGGCAAGTTCGAATTGGGTGAGACGCGTGTCGGGCACTTCGATCGCCGGGTGAAGCGTACCGACCCGTTCCAGTATTTCCCCGACCGAATAAGGCTGCGCCCGCGGTTCGACGCTGCTCGCCATGCGAAAGGCGAATTCGAGTTCGGCGACCCGCATCAGATTGGAACCCAGAACGCAGTCCTCGCCTTTTTTGAGGACACGCTCGGGCAGAATGCGCCCGGCGAGCGGCCCGGCGACGCGGATATGCGCCTGTCCGGCGAGGCTGGTCGCGGCAATTTTCCAGCCGAAAAGCGGCCCGTCGCTGCGCGCTTCGAGCAAGGCCTGGATCGCATAGCCTTCCGCTTCGTCGGCGGGACGCAGGTCGGCGGGCAATTGATCGATGCGCTTTCCGTCGGTCCAGAGGCCGAACAGGAGGGCGGAGACGGTTTCGGCTTTGCTCGTCACGTTCGATTCCATTTTGCAGCGATGGTGGCAGGGTCGTCAGGGAATGAGGACGATCCCGCCGGGGCTTTGGCGGCTTTCGAGAATTTCGTGCGCCCGGGCCGCCGCCTCGAACGGCAGAACCATCGGGGTGATCGGCTTCATATATCCCTTGCCGAGCGCCTCGAAGACATCGCGCGCCATCGCCGCGAGGCTGGCCGCATCGCGCAGATAATGAAAAACGATGGGCCGTGAGAGCGACAGCGATCGCGTCGCAAGCGCACCAAGCGCAACCGGTTCGACCGGCCCCGACGCCTGACCATAGTTGACGAGATGGCCGCAGAAGGCGAGCGAGGCCATGCTCGCGGCGAAGGTGTCGGCCCCGACAGCGTCGTAAACCACATCCGCGCCCCGCCCCGCCGTGATGTCGAACACCCGCGCCGCCACATCCTCTTCGCGGTAGAGGACGACATGCGCGGCGCCCGCTTCGCGCGCAATCGCAGCCTTTTCCACGCTGCCGACCGTGCCGACGACGGTCGCCCCCAGATGGCTCGCCCACCGGCAGAGCAATTGCCCCATGCCGCCCGCCGCCGCATGGACCAATATCTTATCGCCGGCACGCAGGGCATGGACCTGACGGAGCAGGACGTGCGCGGTCAGCGACTTCATCAGCGTTGCGGCCGCTTCGACGTCGCTCATCAGCCCGCCCGGAATGCGGACCGCGCGATCAGCGGGCAGGTTGCGACATTCGGCATAGCCGCCATAGGCCGGCGCGACATAGCCGACGCGATCGCCGACGCGGAAGTCCGTAACGTCGGGCGCAACATCCTCGACATAGCCCACCGCCTCGATCCCCGGGATGCCGGGAAGCGGGAGCGTCTTGTAGAGGCCGCTGCGGACATAGACATCGTGATAATTGACGCCGATCGCCGTCTGGCGGAGGCGGATTTCGCCCGCCGCTAGCGGCGGGACTTGCATCGACGCGATCCGCAGCCGCTCGGCGCCGCCATATTCGGAAAGCAGGATAACGCGGTTCGACGACGGGCTCATTGGGAGATCAGCGCGCAGCGGCCTTGCGCGGCTTTTTTTCCTGCTGCGCCTGACCGGCGGCAATCCGCGCCGCAGCGGCCGAACGCCCGCTCGCTGGCGCGGGACGCTCGCCTTCCCCATCGCTTTCGCTGCGATTGACTGCTGCCAGAAGATTATAGACGCTGGCGCGGCTGATCTTCATAGCCCGGGAAACATGCTTGACGGCGTTGCGTGCCTGGAACAGCCCGTCCTGATCGATCGCGCCGATCAGCTCGACCCTTTCCTGCCGCGTCAAATTGTCGATCGGCTTGTTCATCTTGATCGAAAAGTCGCGCACGAGATAGTCGACCCGGGCCTGGAGATCGGTCTTGTACAGCGGATCGGGCCGCTTCAGTTCGGGCGATGCAAAGGCCTGCATCACCGCAATCGCATTGTCGATCACGCTGACGTCGAGGTTGGTGCAAAGAAAGCCGATCAATTCGCCGTCGGGGCCGCGCAGCCCCGCCGTGATCGATTTGGTCCGGCCGAGCGAGGGTAGCGCCTTTTCATAGGGTCCGAGGATCGACTCATTTTCCGGGAAAAGATCCTTTGCGCCCGCCAGATGGGAAAGGTCGCCCGCCTGCCGGTCGGTAAAGCTGTTCCAGATGCGAACGATGCGCCCTGTCCGGAGGTCGTGGAGCACGACCTCGGCGTGCGGATGCAGCAGCGCGGCGATCGCCTCACCCACCGAGAAATAGGCACTGAACGGGTCGATCGCCGTCGCCGCTACCGCCTTGGCTCTTGTTTTCGCTGCCATTCGATCCTGCTCCGCCATTCCCGTCGGGTCTTGCCTAGACTTGGCACCAGACGCCACGGGATAGACTTTTTGTCAACCTGCGAGCGTTGCGGCCGCCTCACCGGTCTCGTGCGAAACAAACCGGTTGAGGGGGCCGATGCCGGCGCGCAACAGCACCGCGCCAAGCAGCGCCCCGCCCCCCGCGACGAGCGCGATCGAGGATGCGACGCCTGCGGGCCCCTGAAACAGATGATCGTTGAGAAGGCCGATCGCGACGGCCGCCCCGCCCATCCCGATCAGCGAGAGTATGAAGAGGAACACCGCCGAGATGCGCGAGCGCATCGAGGCCGGAGCGACACGCTGGATCAAGGCTGCCGAGGGCGGCATCGCCCAGGATGCAAAGAACATCGCGACGGCGAGCGCGGCAAGACAGGGGCCGAGGTCGCCGAGAAAGGGCAGCGCCGCGACCGGCACCAGCGCGCCGATTGCGCCCCAGACCCCGATACGCAGCGGCCCGTCGTCATGGCCGGCGCGGGCGCGCCGGTCGAGGAGAATACCCGACAGGAGAACCCCGCCGCCGTTGGCCACCACCGCAATGAGGCCGAGCGCGAACCCCGTATCCTGCGGACTGAGGCCATGAACGCGCATCAGATAGGCGGGCGACCACGAAAGCAGGCCGAAAAGGCAGAGCGACGACAGCGCATAACCCGCTATGTGCGGCCCGAAAATCGCCTTGTGGCGGCGCAGGAAGACCAGCACCTCGCTCCAGTCCGGCAGCGCTTCGGCCGGCTGCTCCCCTCCGCGCCGCGGATCCTTCACGGTCAGGCCGATAACCGCCGCCAGAAACAGACCCGGCAATCCTGCCGCGATCAACACGAGCTGCCACGGCTGGAGGGTCACGCCGGCGAAATGTTGCGGCCCGGCAGCCGTCAGCGCGGCGATCGCCGCCCCGCCGACAATGAACGCAAAGCCGGCGCCCAGAAACGAGCCGAGCGAGAAGAGCCCGAGCGGCCGTCCCCGTTCGGCGGGCGGGAAGAGGTCGGCGATCAGCGAATAGGTCGCGGGCGATAGCGTCGCCTCGCCCGCCCCCACGCCCATTCGCGCGAGCAACATGGTGCCAAAGCTGCGCGCGAAGCCGCAAAGGCAGGTCGCGACGCTCCAGACGGCAATCCCGCACGCGATGATCGCGGGGCGCGATTTGCGGTCGGCCAGCCCCGAGATCGGAATACCGACGAGCGCATAAAAGAGGCTGAAAGCAAGTCCCTGAAGAAGGCCGAACCCGGTATCCGATATCCCGAGATCGTGCTTGATCGGTTCGACGAGCAGCGAAATGACCTGCCGGTCGGTATAGGACAGCAGGAAAGCCAGCATGCAGAGGAAAACCACATACCAGGCGTGACGCCGCTCCGCTTGCCCTCTCTCATCCTGCATCGAAACCGCCTCGCCAATTTTGACATTTAATCCATATAGTCATTATGACATAAATTCCTGGAAGTCGACCATTCAATTCGGGCGGCGGTCGGCACCATTTTCTCGCGATACGCCAGAAGCGGCCACATTCCCCGACAAAGGATTTTCGAGCCGGCAGACGCGCCGATGCCTGACTCGGCGGCACCAATATAGATACTATGGACAATATAGACGTTTTGTCAGATAAGATGGCCAAGGGAGTGTGGACTCGATGACAAGCAGCATAGCAGCGTGCGACCGGAGGCCGGTCAGCCCCGTCCTTGCACCGGACATCGGGCTCGGCCAGCCTTGTCCTTGCCGGACCATCTAGCCATGCAAGCCCGACATGCCGCGGCCGAAGCGCCCATTCCCTATATCGACGCCGCCACGATCCGCGGTGCAACGCCGATGCGGCCCCTCATTGCGGCGCTGCGTGAAGCCTTTGCACAGGCGGGACACGACGCCGGCCCCGAGCGTCAGGCCTTCGGCTTGCAGGACGATGTAAGCCTGCTCGTCATGCCGGCGCTCGGCGTCGGTGCGGCGGGCGTGAAGATCGTCACCGTCAATCCGGAAGCACGTCCGGCGGTTACCGGGATATTTCTTTTGATCGACGGCACCGACGGCCGCCCGCTGGCGCTGCTCGATGCCACGATGCTGACGCCGCGCCGCACCGCCGCCGCCTCTGCCCTCGCGTCCGGCCTGCTCGCGCGCAAGGATGCCCGGACCCTGCTCATGGTCGGAACGGGCACCTTGTCGCATCATCTGGTCGAGGCGCACAGCGCCGTTCGCGACCTCGACAAGGTCCTGATCTGGGGGCGAAGCGCCGATCGCGCCGCGGCGGTGGCGGACGAGCTTCGCGCTTCGGGGTTCCCTGCGTCGAGCATAAGCAACCTCGATCGCGCGGTTGGAGAGGCCGACATCATATCGGTGGCCACCCTCTCCACCGCACCGCTCATCAAGGGCGATCTTCTGAAGCCCGGTACGCATGTCGATCTGGTCGGGGCATTCAAGCCGACGATGTGCGAAGCCGATCCGCAATGCTTTGCCCGTGCCCAGGTGTTCGTCGACACACGCGAAGGCGCGCTGACCGAAGCCGGCGATCTGCTTCAGGCGATCGACCGCGGATATTTCCGCGCCGACGCGATCGCTGCCGACCTTGCGGAGCTCTGCGCCGGAAACGGCAATTGGCGCACCGGCGACAGCACCATAACCCTGTTCAAGTCGGTTGGCGCCGCGATCGAGGATCTGGCCGCGGCCCGCTTCATCGCAAGGGAGACCGGCCATCTTGAGGCTTGAGCCCGAAGAGCAGGCAATGCTCGCGGGCGAATTCGGCCCGGCGGCGGCGCGGGCGATGCGGCTGCTGCTCCAGTACGGCCGGATCATGGGTGCCGACCGCCTGGTGCCGGTCGTATCGGCGCATATCGACGGTTGCCTCTACCATGGCCCGTCGAGCATCGATTTCGCGCAATCCTTCGTCACCCTTGGCGGCAAGGTTCGCGTGCCCACGACCCTGAATGTCGGGGCGGTCGACGTGGTGCACCCCGAACTCCATCGGGGGGCCGCCGATCTGATACCGGCGCAACGCCATCTCAACGCACTTTACGCCGAACTCGGCTGCGCCGAGACGCTGACCTGCGCGCCTTATCAGCGGATCTTTCGTCCCGCGATGGGCGAGCACATCGCCTGGGCGGAATCGAACGCGATCGTCTTTGCCAATTCGGTGCTGGGGGCGCGGACCGACCGCTACGGCGACTTTACCGATCTTTGCGCCGCCCTTACCGGTCGCGTCCCCAACGCCGGGCTCCATCGCGACGAAAATCGCCGGGCCGGCTTCACCTTCGAGCCTCCGGCGCTGGCCGCCACCGGGCTTTCGCGCGATATCTACTTCGCCGCCATCGGCTATCTGATCGGCTCTGCCGCAGACGGGCGGGTTCCGATGATCGTCGGGCTGGAGGACGGGGCGTCGGAAGACGAGTTGAAGGCACTCGGCGCCTCGGCCGCCTCGTCGGGTGCGCTCGCGCTCTTCCATGTCGCAGGCGTCACGCCCGAAGCCATCCATCATTATCGCGACGTCGAGCCGCCTGCGGGCGCCGAACATATCCGGGCCGCAGCCGACGATCTCGTCGCTGCGGTTGCGTCGCTTTGTCCACTCGAGCCCGGCGATCCCGTCGCCGCCATGTGCCTCGGCACGCCGCATTTCTCGCTCGCCGAATTTGAAACGCTGGCGCCGCTGATCGAGGGTCGCCGCAAGTCTCCGGCCGTCGAAGCCTATATCTCGACCTCGCGCGAGATCGCTGCTGCCGTCGAGGGCGGGCCGCTCGGCGCGGTCCTGGCCGCGTTCGGAATCCAACTCGTCGTCGACACCTGCACCTATCTCGCGCCGGTCGTCGCCAGCGACGGCGCCATCGTGACCAACTCGATCAAATATGCGCATTACGGGCCGGGCAATCTCGATCGGCAGGTCGGCCTGCTGTCGATGGAGCTCTGTGTCCGGGCCGCGATACTGGGCAAGGTCGCGCCATGATCGTGCTGCCCGTTTCCTTCCTCGTGCCGGGAACCGCCCGCGCGGTCATAGCCCGGCTCGATGTCCCGTTGAGCTTCTGGGGTGGCTACAGCGCCGAAGCCGGAATCGTCATCGACCGGACGCATCCGGATTGCGGTCGCCGGCTGGCTGGCACCATCGTCGCCATGCGCGAGGCCCGCGGCTCCTCCTCCGCGTCGAGTACCCTTGTCGAGGCGGCCCGGATCGGCACCGCTCCGGCAGCGATCATTCTGGAACGCCGCGATCCGATATTGACGATCGGCAGTCTCGTCGCCGCCGATCTCTATGGGGTCGATATTCCGATCGCGCTGCTCGACGCCATCTATTGGCCGCAGCTCGGCGACGGACGCACGGCCTCGCTCGACGGGCCGGGCTCGCAAATCCTGGTGGAAGACTAGACAGCGGAGACGGTAGGCTCCGGCGAGCCCCCCGACTCGCCGGAGCGATCCGCGATGTGGCGGGACTGCTGCGCCGCGGATCTGTCTTGTGCTCAGCCCGCCGTCGTCGCCGAACCAAGAACTTCGATAATCTGTTCGATATCGTCGGGGGTGTTGTGGATGGCCGGCGAGATCCGAAGCTGCCGTCCCCAAAGGCGTGCCTGGATATTCGCCTTGCCCAGTCGCTCGCGGACCGCAGCGGGATCGGGAACGAGGAAGCTGACGATCGGCGACCGGCCTTCGCGCGGTGTCATCGGGATATAACCATGACGCGGCAGGGCATCCTGCAGGCGCGTCGCGAGCGGCCTGACCTTCGCGTTGATCGCCTCGACCCCGCGCCCGACCACATATTCGAGCGCCTTGTCCGCCGCCACGATGGCCGCAAAGCTCGGTGTGCCGACCTCATAGCGTCCGCGGGCGCCCGGCCAGATATCGAATTCGGCCACCTCGTCGCCGGGCGCGTCGCCGGGGAAGGCGTGATAGGTCATGTCGGAGAATTGCATGAAGCCCCATTGCGACCGCTTCACGCGCTCCTGAAGGTCGGAGCGGACATAGAGAAAGGCGACGCCGCAGTCGCCCATCAGCCATTTATAGGTGGCGGCGGCACAGAAATCGACGCCTGCTGCCTTGACGTCGACGGGCACCATGCCGAGCCCCTGAATCATGTCGACATAGACCAGCGCGCCGCGCGAGTGCGCGAGATCGCAGACCGCTTTCAGATCATGCTCGAAGCCGTTGATCCACGACACGAAGGAAATGGCGACAAGCCTCGTCTGCCGGTCGATCAGCCGGTCGAGATCGTCGAGGCTGATCCGCCAGTCGCGCGGTTTCGCGACGCGTATTTCGAGGTCGCGCCCGGCGAGCGACCGGTACATGTAAAGTGAACCCTCGTGATGCAGGTCATCGGTGACGATATTCCCGCCGCATCCGGGTAGCCCCAGGCCGTTGACGATCAGGTTCTCGCCCATCGACGTGCTCTGGGTGACCGCGATTTCCGCGGGGTCGGCATTGATCAGCCGCGCGAAATTGGCGCGGGGGCCCTCGACGATCCCGAACAGCGGAAAATCGGGCGGAAAAACGCCGCTCTGCTTGTAACCCAGATAGCGTTGAACCGCATCGGCGGCGGGGGCGTAAAGCGGATGCGTGCCGGCGTTGTTGAGCAGGACCGCCCCCGGCGCGATCCGGAAATCCGCATCCGGCACCGACGGGCCGGCAGCGCGTGCGGCCGCGGGTACCGCCGCAGCGGCCATCGTAGCCGCCAGAAGCTGGCGACGATCGATCCCCCGCTTCGCTTTATCGTGCATTCGACCTTCCATTCCGCGCCGGACCTGCGATCTTCCGGAACGCCGCGTCGGCCACCGCCAGATCCTGGATGATATGCCCGAGCGACTTGTAGGCGGTAATATCGTCGGGCCGGGTGCGACCGGCAACAGCGCCGGTGAGGACATCGCCGATTTCGCCGACAAGATGGTCCTGAGAGACTATGCCGTCTCCTACCGCATGGACAAATTCGGCGGCCTGGCTGAGTGCGTGTTCGCGCGAGTCGACGATATAGCGCACCTTGGCGACAAAGGCGTCGTCGACCTCGCGCGGGCCGACCGTGCTCGATCCGACCAGATTGACATGCTGCCCGGGCTGGAAATCCTTCCCGGACAGGATCGGGTCGGTGGCTGCGGTAAGCGTGCAGACGATGTCTGCTCCGGCCGCTGCCTGCGCCGGCGTCGAACAGACCCGCCAGGCCAACCCGGACAGATAGCGGCGCGCGAAGGCGTCGGCCTTCTTCGCGGTGCGGTTCCACAGCGTCACTTCGCGGATCGGGAAAACCGCCCGCAAGGCCTCAAGATGCAGCGGCGCCTGATCGCCGCAGCCGATAATAGCCAGCGTCCGCGCGCCGGGTCGCGCCAGCGCGCGGCTCGCGACCGCGCTCGCAGCCGCCGTCCGCAGCGTGGTGAGCGCGGCGCCGTCGACGGCGCATAGCGGCCGCCCGTCTGCGAGGTCGAAAAGCAGCATCACGCCCTGATGCGACGGCAGTGCGCCACGGGCGTCGGCATCGAAGAGCCCCAGCACCTTGACGCCGAAGCGCGACAACGACGGGGCGGCCCCCGGCATGAGCCCCATCCGGCCATGATCGGCGACGGGCATCGCCCAGCGCTCGGGCGCCGCGACCGACCCCGCGCTCAGCACACGCATCGCTTCGTCGACGACGGTGATGGCTTCGTTCATGTCGACCAGACGCAACAATTCGTCCGCGCCGATCCACGGCAGATCGCCGAAGCCGGTGCGCACCGTCACATCAACCGCCCTGTTCAGCATTCCGATCCTTGCTTCCCTGTCACTCGCGATACTGCGGTCGATCACCGACACGTTGATGTCATTCGGGCCAATAGCGGTCCCTGAGCCGTGTTTGCCGGTTGGTCATGTCCGCCTCGCGCCCTTCGATAAACACCTGAAGCACGTCGGTCGTGACATCGAGCGGATCGCCGTCGGCGATCACGATGTTGGCGGCTTTCCCGACATCCAGCGAACCGAGCCGATCGCTCAGCCCGAATGCCTTGGCGGGACCGAGCGTAATCGCCTGCAAGGCCTTGTCATGCGGCAGCCCGAACGCGACCGCTGCGCCCGCCAGATACGGCAGATTGCGGGGACCGCCGGCAATGCCGAGCGATCCGATCGAAACGGGGATGCCCTTTTCGGCCATCCGTGCCGGCAAACGCAGGATCTGGTCGTAGCGGCGCCCCGGCTGCGGATCGTCGAAGAGCATACCGACAACCACCGGAAAGCCCGAAGTCGCAATCCGGTCGAGCGACGTGTCGGCATCGGCAAGACCGACCAGCACGATATCGAGCTTGAACTCGGCGGCGAGATCGAGCGCATCGCCCACTTCCGTATCGTTCTTCACATGCGCGATGATACGCTGCTTGCCGCCCAGATAGGGAATGAAGGCTTCGGCGGCCGCATCGTCGTCGCGGCGCTTCGCACCCGCGGCAAGTTCCCCGGCGCGAACGAGCAACTGGCGGACGTAGCCGACGATACCGAAAACGGTCGTCGGATAGTCTGCCGCCCGGCGGCCCTGAAAATTGATGACCAGACCGGCATCGCGGTCGACGACCAGATCGGCCTTTTTGTCCACGAGCTGGATGACCGCAGAGTGACCCGGCAAAGGCCCTTGGGAGCCCGCGTTCACGACGGCGTTGGTGAGGCCGTTATAGCGTTCGACCGCGACCTGATCGGTCGGCCGGACCACGTCGGCGATAAAGCCCCAGGGCACGGGCGTTCCGGCCGGATCGTCCGTGGGTGTTGCCATCCGGGTCGAATCCGGGTCGATCAGACCAATGCTGTTGTCGACATCGAACAACCCCGGATAGACGGTACGCCCCTTGGCATCGATCACCCTGATCCCCGGAGGAACCTTCGTGCCGGGTCCCCCAATGCCGGTGATCTTGCCCTCCGACATGATCAGCGTGCCGTTTTCGATCGTGCCGTGCGTGACGGTCAGCAACTTGCCGTGCACGATCGCGATGTCGTCCTGCGGCGCGGCGTGGGCCGCCGGCGCAAGCGAAAGGACCGCACTCGTACAGGCAAGAGCCAGCTTCTGGCGCCATTTGATCATTGCGCTTTTTCCGATTGATGGGCGAGACCGAGACCCGGAAGCGAGGAATCGAAGAAGAGCTCGCCGTCGATGAACACCTGCGCGGCATGGCCATAGCTCGACAGCGGATCGCCATCCCATATCACGATATCGGCATCCTTCCCGACGTCGATCGAGCCCAAACGGTTGTCGAGGCCAAAGGCGTAAGCGGCATTCAGCGTGACCATCGCGAGCGCATCGTTCCGGTCGAGCGTGCCCTTGCTGTAGCGGATCATCTTGCCGGCTTCCTGCGTCAGGCGCCGCGCAATCGAAAAGCCTTCACCGTGTATCGCGACGCGGACGCCGGCCTTTTTGTCGATGAGCAGGTTCCACGGAATGCCGTCGGCCACGGGCACGCCGCCTCCCCACCAGTCGGTCACGCCGAGGACCATCGACCCGGCCGCCGCGAGCTGTTTCGCAACCTTGTAGCTTTCGGTACCGTGATGAACGGTCCTGAGCGTGATACCGAATTCCTTGGCAAGCGCGACTTCGGCGGCGATCGCCTCGGCGCCATGGCAATGCATCTGAAGATAGGCGGTGCCATCCAGAAGCTTTGCAATCGGTTCGAGCTTCAGGTCGCGGGCCGGCGCGACCGCCGATGTGTCGCCGGCGGCACGGCGCTTTTCGAAATCGACCCAGCTTTGTCGATAGGCGCGGGCGGCCGCATAGACCTTTCGGCGCTCGGTCAGGACATCCTCGGGCTTTTCGATCCCGACGCCCCGCCCCTTCCAGACCCGCGCGGGGGTCGTGCCGCAGGCGATCTTGAGCGACATCGGCGCATCGTCGATGAACATCTCCTCGCGCGGACGGCCGAATTTCATCTTGATCGGGACGGCCTGACCGCCGAACAGATTGCCCGAACCCGGCAATTCGAGGCCGCTGGTCAGCCCCGACGAGAGAAGCAGGTAGAAGCCGTTATCGTCGGTCTTGATGCTGTCGCGAATGCGCAGGTCCGACTGCACCGGGCCGCCGAAGCGTCCCAACGGCTTGCCGTAAATTTCGTTGGTGTCCTGAGGATCGTAGAGACCGCCCATCCCGATGTGCGAATGGGCATCGATGATACCGGGCGTCAGATAGCGTCCGCCCGCGTCGATCACCTTGGCACCGCGTGGTGCGTCGAGTTTCTTGCCGACACCGGCGATCTTGCCGCCATGGATCCAGACGCTGCCCTGTTCGATCGTGCCGTGCGTCACCGTCATGATGCGCGCGTTGACGATCACCAGATCGTGCCCGGGCGCCGCCTCCGCCGCCTGTGGAGGGCCGCAGACCACCGCCGCAGCCAGCCCCAACATAGCCGCCGCCAAGGCGGAAACGCCCTGCGCCTTGCCCGTTTTCCGGTTCAGTCTCATTTCCTGCTCCCGCGCTTCAATTTCGACCGCGTCAAACCGCCGGCTTGCCGGTCGAATGGATATCCGGCCGGCCCGGAACGGCCCGGCCGGACTCGGCATCAGAAGTTCTGGGTCAGCGTAATGCCATAAGAACGCGGTTCGTTGACCACCACCACGAACGGGTTGAAGAATTCATAGTAGCCCTGCGAGGTACCGACGAGCGCCCGCTTGTCGGTGACGTTCTTGACGTAGAGATTCACCCCGAAGCTGTCGCCCTTGACGCCGGCGCGCAGGTTCAGGATCGAATAGCCGGGCAGCCGGAACCGCGTCGCGTCGAGCTGCGACGAGCGATAGGCATAATCGCCGCCGATGTTCGCCCGGAGGCCGTTGGCGAGCTCCCAGCCATAGTCGGCGCCGAAGGTCGCCGTCCACTTCGGCACATAATAGATGGGAAGCCCCTTGGTCACGGCGACCTCAGGCGCGTCCTCGGTGAAGCGGGCGTTGGTGTAGCCGCCGTTCGCCGTCAGGGTGAGGCCCTTGACGGGTTCGAAGGTCGCCTGAATCTCGCCGCCTTCGCTGCGTGCCTTGCCGCCGTTGCCGACGGTATTGAAGAAACCGAAGTAGACGAGGGTCTGGATGTCCGACCAGTCGATCCGGTAGACGTCGGCATCGAAGGTCAGGCGGCCGTCGAGCGCCTTGACCTTCATGCCGGCCTCGTAGCTCCAGATGGTGTCCGAGGTATAGGAGGGCGAGGTTCCCGGAGGCGCCGTGGGGGGAACGCCGCGCGTGCCGCCAGGGCGATAGCCGCTCGCCGCGCGGACGTAGAACATCAGATCGTCCGACGGACGCCAGCGCGCACCGATCTGGTACGTGCTCTTGTTCTCTTCGGTCGAGCGGCTGTCGGTGAGCGAAAAGGGCGGAACGCCGTACAGAAATGCGCCGCCGCGCACGCTGCTCCGCGTCTGCTCGATATGGCTGTAGCGGTAGCCGGCCGAAATATCGAACTGCTCGGTCAGATAAAGGTTGCCGTTGATGAAACCGGCATATTCCTTGCCGACGCCGCTCGCGTAATTCTGGCCGAGCAGCGGCGCATTCGGGTCGACGACGCCGCCTTCGGTGAAGGTCAGATAATCATAGCGGTCGTCGGTCTTCGCGCGCTGGAAGAAGCCGCCAACCGTGAACTCCACCGGTCCGAAGCGGTTCGAGCTGAAACGGATTTCCTGCGAGAATTGCTTGTTGATGTGGCTGCCGCGCGCGGCGCCGGGCGTGCCATATTCGATCGGCCCGCCGGTGCCCGTATAGTTGTAGGTCATGTCCCCCTGATCGCGTGGCGCGACATAGGCATAACCCGTCGACGACAGGAGCGTACCGGCGCCGGTGTCCCATTTCAGCGTGGCCGAATAGAATTCGGTGCGAACCTTCAGATATTCGGGAACCGCGCGGAGCTGCGTATCCTTGCCATAAAGCGGCTCGAACGTCTGCCAGTCGAGGTCGACCGTCGAGAAGCCCTGCGAATTGGTCTGCTGGATCATCGCCGAAAGGTCGACGCTGACATTGTCGACAGGCTTCCAGTAGAGACCGCCGCGCACGCCCCATGCATTGGCATCGTTGACGTTGCGCCCGCCGAGCAGCACGTCGTCGACGAACCCCGGATCGTGGCGGTAGAAGGCGCTGACCCGGACACCAAGCTTGTCGGTGATCAACGGCGTCGTCGCCGATGCGCGGAGCGCGATGCCGGGCTCGCCATTGTCGAACATGGTGAGGCCTTCCGACAGATGGATGTCGGTCTCGGTCAGGCTGGGCTTCTTCAGCACATATTTGATCACGCCGCCGAGCGAGGACGCGCCATACAGGGTACCCTGCGGGCCTTTGAGCACTTCGACGCGCTCGATGTCGTTGGGATCGAGGTCGGGCTGATAGAGGCCGCCGCGCGCGCCGATGCCCGAGCTGCTGATCGGTACCTCGTCGATATAGGTTGCGACAGTGCCGGCCACCGCCTGCGGCGAAATACCGCGGATCGCGACAACACCGTTGCCCGCCGCGCCGATCGACTGGAGGTTGAGCCCCGGGGTCAGCGCCACAAAGTCGGCCATGCTCTTTGCCGCACGTTCTTCGAGCTTCTCGGCCGAGATAGCGGAAATACCGAGCGGGACGGTGCCGAGCGTCTGTTCGTTGCGAAGGGCGGTCACGACGATTTCCGCGTCGCCGGATGCTTCGCCGCTCGAAGGCTGGCCGGCCGAAGACTGGATGGTCGACTGGGCCGCAGCCACGCCCGGCAGCAACGCCAGGGCCGAAACGGTCGCCATGATGGCCATCCCAGCACGAACGCCCGCGTTCATCTTCGCCGTCGGGTTCATTTTGGTAAACGCTCGCATCTTTATCATTCTCCCTGACGAGACCCGGTCCTGCCTCATGCGCTTGCCAGCGCATCCCGGCGGCCGCTTCTCGAATCCCACTCCGGATAAGGTCGCGCTTTTTGCATATTTACGTCAAGTATATTTATACATTATGTCTAAATTCATCGGCAAGAGACTGGATGATCGATTCAAGACAATGGAATCAAGCGATATTTTTCCATTTCGGAAAGACGTTCAGCGACACGGGAGCTCGGCTCTCCCCGTCCGCACGCTACTCCATTCCAATTTTCTGGACCAAATGTCACAGGAGGTCAGCGCGACGCGGGATATCCGTTCGCGTTACGCCGCGCGCTGGATATGCTCTTCGATCAGGTCACTCAGCACGGTGAGCGGGACGGGTCCGGCCATCAGAACCGCAGCGTGAAAGGCGGGCAGATCGAACCTCCCGCCCATCGACTTTCGCGCCCGATCGCGCAATCGCACCAACTCAAGCTGACCGATCTGATAACCGCACGCCTGCCCCGGCCAGACGCAGTAGCGATCGATTTCGTCGCGCGCGGAATCGGCCGGCAACGCATTGTTTTCGATGAGCCAGTCGATGGCCTTCTGGCGGCTCCAGCCGAGCGCATGGATGCCGGTATCGACAACGAGACGGCAGGCGCGGAACTGGATCGACTGCAGATATCCGATGCGGCCCAACGGGTCGTCGTCGTAGAAGCCAAGCTCATCCGCAAGCTGTTCAGCATAAAGGCCCCAGCCTTCGAGATAGGCATTGAAATAGAGCTGTGACCGGATCCGCGGCAGCTTCGTGGTGAACGAACCCTGCCACACATGCCCGGGAATCCCCTCGTGAAAGGTCAGGGTGGGAAGCGTGAATTTGGGCCAATAGCGCATGTCGCGCAAATTGATGAAATAGGCGGCCGGCCGGCTCCCATCGAGGGCGCCGTTGACCTGATAGCCGGCCGGCGCGCTGGCCTCGGCCGCCGGCGCGACCCGCTCGATGACAAAGTCCACATGATGCGGCTGGAATGCCCGGGGTATGAAACGATCGAAGCGCGTCACAATGTCGTTTAGATACGCGATCAGCTCGGCACGCCCCGCGTCGCTGTCGGCGTATAATTGCCGGGGATCGTCGTTGAGCGCCATCACCCGCTCGCCGACGGTTCCGCGATCCATGCCGTTTTGCCTGAACAGGCTGTCCATCTGCGCGTCGAGCGCGGCCACTTGCTCAAGGCCCATCTTGTGGATTTCCCCGGGCGTATAGGTCGTCGTCGTGCCGACCCGCAGCGCCCAGTCATAATAGGCCTCGCCATCGGGAAATTTCGAGCAGCCTGCATCTTCGGTCGCGGTCCTGCGCAGCGCCTCGCATGCCGCGGTCTGGCGGGCGATCGCCGGGCCGACGTCGCGTTCGCACAGTTCCAGCGCCTTCGCTTCCCAATCGCCGGCGAGCCCAGCCGCGGCCGCACGAGCGCTCAGCGACGAAACGAGGCTCCACTTCGAGATGGCTGCCCCCGCGAAGTCGCGTTGCTGGCCGATGACGCGGTCGAGAATGAAGGACGGCGCGACGACGCCAAGGGCGGCGTCGTGCTTCAACCGTTCGGTTTCGCCGTCGAGCCCCTTTGCGAACGCCCGCAGGCGATCGAGATAGGCCTCGACATCGTCCCTGGTCTCGACGGGATGCTGCGACTCGAGAAAGGCCGGTATCGTCGCAAAAAAGCCTGTCCCCTGACTGAAGGCATAGGGCGAAACGCTGCCGGGCAAACCGACAGCGAGCAAATTATTGTCGCCATAGGGAAAGCGCCGGTGCCCTTCGTCGGCCAGTTCGTGCGAATGGACCGCAGCGCGCAGGTCGAGGGCGTCCGACGGCGCCAGCGCATCGGCGGGGACCGAGCGGAGCCGGCGCAGCCGCTCGGCACAGCCGGTGCGCATGGCCTCGGCTCCGGCAAGCGAGCGATCCGTCAGGCGATGCCGCAGACCGGCCAGCACGCCCTTGTCGACGCCGAGCGATGTCGCCGTTTCGGGGGCCTCATAAAGCATCATATCCGACACGTCGGCCAGAACCTCGGATGACTGCGCCCCTGTAACCCCCACCACCCCGCCATCCGCCTGGGCGGTAACAAGAGCCGATCCGGTCATGGCCAGAAATTGACGGCGATCCCACACAGTCATTTGTCTCCTCTCCTCGGACATCAAGGTCCCTCGACGGTCGACGCGACCAGCCGCTCGCCAGAGTTGAGACACTATGCATAATTTAGATTATATGTCTAAATGGAAATTGCGTATTACGGACACCATGGGCCCGGCACGCCCGGACGACAGGTTTCAGACGGCCGCTCGACCCTCTTGATGGCTCCTGCCGGCGGATCACCGGTTTTTGCGCCGCGGTCCTCGCCTTCTCCCGGTACTCAATGACGAGTGAGCCTATCGACGCTGCCCGTGCTCTTCGAGAATGGCGCAGACCCGATCGACCGGCAGCGCCGGTACGTAGAAACGGTTGGCGCCTTCCATCGCTTCGGCGGCGACCATGGCGTTGACGATGGCTTCCTCGGTAGCGTCGATGACCGCTTCGAACATCGGCGACAGGTTGAGGTTCGGGAAATGATCGATGGGTTGAGGATCGCCCGTCTCTCTCACGCCGCCATTCGCTGTCGACAGCGCCAGAAAAATGTCTCCCGACAGCGCCGTTCCGACGCCGCCGAGACGTGCAATGCCGAGCGCCGGGCGCTTGGCAACACGTTTGAGCTGGTGCGGCAAGAGCGGCGCGTCGGTCGCCACGACGACGATGATCGATCCGTCTCCCGCTTCGTTGGGCGTCGGTTGCCGTGTGTCATCGTCGGTGCCGAGCCAACGTGCGTAGAGGCCGGCGTGCTCCGGCGGAATCAGATCGGGATCGAGCGGGCGGGGCTTGTCGTCGATCAGGCGCTCGCCGACCTTGACCCCTCCGAGCCGCAACGAATGCCGGGCGCCGAAATTGCTCTGGACCAGCACGCCGACGGTATAGCCCCCCTGTTCGGCGGGCAGGACGCGCGACGCGGTGCCCGTGCCCGCCTTATATTCGAACGTCATCATGCCGGTACCCCCGCCGACGCTGCCCTCGGCGATCGGGCCGCCCCGCGCACCGTCGAGCGCCGCGAAAACATGCTCCGGCCGGATATGACCGCCATCGATGTCGTGGAGCAGGCCGTCGAACGTCTCCGCGACGACCGGGACGAGGAATACAGTATCATTGCCGCGCCGGCGAACCCAGCTGATCGCCGCGTCGCGAACCACGCCGACCTGATGCGTGTTCGTGATCAGCACCGGGCTCTCGACAAGCCCGCGCTCGTCGAGCCAGATGGTGCCCGTCATCTCCCCGGCATGGTTGAGCGAGGCCCAGGCACCGAAACAGGGCGACAGGCTGTCGCGTCCGCGCGGCAGGATCGCGGTGACGCCGGTGCGCACCGGGCCCTTCCCGACCTCGAGCTGCCCCTCGCCTTCCCACAATGTCGTGTAACCGACCTCGACGCCGGGCACGTCGGTGATCGCGTTGAGCGGGCCGGGCACCCCCGAAAAGGGAATGCCGTGATCGCGGGCGCGTTTCCCCGTCATGCCGCTGATCGGCCCAGGAAGCGTCGAAGATGTCATTTTCAATCCCCTGATGATTTTCGTCGAGCGGGTGAGCTTGGCAGAACCGCGTCCGGTCCACCGTTTCCGTCATCCGGTCGAAGTTTGGATCCGAATCTCCGGCCGTCAAGACACCTACACAGACAGTATGGCCTCACCACCCGGATGGCCCCGCCGCCGCAATTCTCTGGGCGAGGCGCCGAAGCGGCGCTGGACGGCGACCGTAAAACTCGACGGATAATGATAACCGACCGCATATGCGATCTCGGTGATCGGGACGTCGTAACGGTTCAGCATCGCAAGCGCATGCTGCATCCTGAGTTCGGTGATGAAACCGAAAACGGTCTGCCCCGTCAAACAATGGAAATTGGAGCAAAGACTCGTGCGGCTGAGCCCCACCTCACGCGCCAGGTCGTCAAGCGACGGCGGTGCCGCATAGTGTTCGCGCAACAGGTTCTTCGCCCTGTTGACCGCCCGATCGATAAGAGCCGAAGGCTCCGTCAGGCCGCCATCGTCTTTCTCTTCCAGCATCTCGAAGACGTGGCACAATATCTCGACCGCCTTGGAACGAAAGAAAAGCCACCGGCTACGCCCGCTCAGCGAACAATTATGCAGGTCTTCGAGGCAGCGAAGCAAGGCAGGCCCGCAACTCAACTGCTTCGCCACCCTATGGTCCAGCCTATATGCGAGGAACGCCCGGATTACGGTCGGCAGCCCCTCGTCCTGCGGATAGAGGCGCCGGAGCGGCTCGAATTGCAAGCCGCCGTCTATAATCTGTTTGACAAGCGTTATCTCGCGCATGCCAGCGTCGCCGACTATAGCGGCATTCCGGGGTACGAGATCGTGTCGGGCCTGCCCGAACCCGGCCGCAACATCCGCCTGACCGCATCCGTCCGCTTCTGATGGCAGGCGCGGCTGCTCGTCGGCGGCCGCGCCACGCCCTCAAGCTGTGGCACCGCTGGTTCGGCCTGATCGCCGGGCTATGGCTGGCGCTGCTCGCCCTGACGGGCATAGCGATCACCTTCTATGACGAGCTCGACAGCAGGCTGAATGCCGACTGGCGGACGGTCGCGGCGTCGGACAAGGCTGCGCCCATCGACGTCGCCATAAAGGCGGCCGAGCGCGCCCTGCCCGGCTTTACGCCGAACATGATCGAACTGCCGGGCCATGCCGGCGACAGCCTGTGGATCATGGGCCGTGCGCCCGTCGATGGCGCGCCGCGCCCGATCCAGGTCTTCGCCGACCCGCGCGACGGATCGGTGCTCGGCTGGCGCGAAAGCGGCGCAATCAAATTCGACCGGCGGCACGCGATGGACATCGTCTACGGCCTCCATATCGACCTGCTCGCGGGGCCGTGGATGATGTGGTTCTTCGGGCTCGTCTCGCTGCTGTGGGTGATCGACCATGGCATCGCGATTGCGCTGTCCTTTCCGAAGGGCATGCACTGGCTCGGCGCCTTCCGCGCCGGCGGGCGGCGCGGCAGCCTGAAGCGCCTCTTCGATACACACCGTGCATGGGGGCTCTGGTTCCTGCCCGTGACACTGGTCCTCGCCGTCACCGGCGTCACACTCGCCTGGCCCGACGACAGCCGCGAAGCCGTCGCCCTCGTCTCGCCGATCACCGGGCGCCTCCATGAACGCATGGCCGATATCCCCGAAATGCCGCCGGCGATCGATGTCGACGCCGCGATCGGACGGGTCGTCGGCACAAGCAGCGAGCCGGTCCACAGCATCCGCATCTTCCCCGATCATGGCGTTTATGCCGTCCGCACCTTCGACGCGCGCGACCGCGACGATCAGGGGCGGCTATGGACCTATGTCGCGATGGATGACGGCCGGATCGTCGGCGCCCGCCACGACAATGGCGTGACCGCGGGCGACCAGTTCTTCGCCTGGCAATATCCGCTCCATTCGGGAAAGGCCTTTGGCCTTCCCGGGCGCCTTTTCATATTGGCCGGCGGCTTCGTGACGCTCTGGCTCTGCCTAAGCGGCGTGAGGCTCTGGTGGCGGCGTCGACGCCAACTGCTCTGAATATGGCTGCTGGCGGACCGATCGCAGCCATGGAAAGCAAGGTCGCCGTGGCAAGCGCACCGATAACGACGGCAGCATGGGCTTCGAACCTCCCACGCTAGAATGAGCGGGTGAGGCCGATCGTCAACTGGCCATAATCATAGGCGCCGCTGTTCTGCGGAATATTGTTGTAAAGCGCCGCGGCCTTGAGGTGCCAATTGCGGCCGACCGAAGGGCTGGTCACTTCCGCTGCGGCGTAATAGGACGCGCGCCAGTCGCTCACGGCATCGCGCTGGACCCCGACCCCGCCGGCGACCATGTACCGCCAGCCGCCGCTATATCGGCGAAGCTGCAGGACGGGCAGCGCCTGCACGTACCAGCGCGGCGAATAATAATCATATTCGCGCGGTTCGGTGCTGTGAAAATAGCGGGTCCGGAACTGCGCGCTCAGTCCCCATTCGGGCTTGAGCACATGGACATAGTTCGCGCGCGCATGGATGCGGACATTCTTGCCGGTAAACTCCTGCGCGCCCGCCATGAAGGTGAAGCTGTTCCGGTCGTCGACGGGGACATCGAGCGCCGCGCCGACAAAGGTATAATAAATCCCCTCGTTCACGCCGCGGGGGGTCTCCACGATGTCGCGTTCGATGAAGAACTCCTTGCGATAGGGGGATTCGTCGTGGATCGACGCGGCGCCGATGACGGTATCGCCGTCGGTGCCGACCTGCGCATTCCATTTCCAGCCGCCGGATCCGTTGGCGTAACGCAGGAACACGCGTTCCTTCTCGGTCGTTGCAAGACCGAGGGGGCGGTACCAGGCCTTCTCGACCCGCACGCCGAGATAGTCCTCCGGGCTCTTGTAGACCGGGTCGAGATTGATCCCGGCGCGAATGACGTCCGTGTCGTCCGCATCGGTCGATGCGAATATGTCGACGCCGACAGCGTGACGGGGCGCTGTCGCATCATCGCCGGCATCTTGTGCGATGGCCGGAGTGACCGGCAGGAGGCCGAGGGCAGCAACGAGTGCGATGGCGGCATATTTCATTTGGTATCCCATTTTTTCTTCATGCCGATGATCTCGGCGATATAACCCCATACGCAAACCGGCTGCATCAGCAGGCTATAGGCGAGCGCGTAGAACAGAAACCCCCCGGGGTTACGCCGGACCTTCAGATCCTCGTTGCGATACACGCCGCGCTGGATGCGAAAAATCACCACGTTCCACAGCGCCGCCAACGGCAATACCGCGAGCGTCAGCGGTCCCGCGATATAGAAATAGCCGAAACAGGCGAGCACGATGCCGGGAATGAAGATGAAGCTGTACACAAGATCGAGCGGCAGGAAGGCAACGTTCCACCAGATGAACAGCGTCGCCATGCGCCGTTTGAAGAGCAGTCGCCAATGCGCCTTGAACGCCTCCATAAGACCGCGCGACCAGCGCTTGCGTTGCAAGGCGAACTGCCGAAAGCCTTCCGGCACATTGGTGAAGGCGAGCGCACTATCGGCATAACCGATCCGGTAGTCGCGCTCGAGCAGCGCCCACGACACGACGATGTCTTCGCCGACACATTCCGGCCAGCCGCCGACCTCTTCGAGCGCATCCCGCCGATACAGCGAGAAGGCGCCCTGCGCGACGAGCGTCCCGTGATACATGCCCTGCATGCGCTTGACCGACGCGATGCCGTGGAAATAATCCCACTCCTGCGCACGGGTCAGCAGATTGGTGCGCGAGTTGCGAACCATCACGGCACCCGCCACCGCCACCGTATTGTCGGGGTCGGACAGATAACGGCTGACGATCTGCGTCAGCGCATTGCTCCGAACCCAACAGTCGCCGTCGATCGTTATGACAAGGTCGTGCGACGCGGCCTTCAGGCCATCGTTCAGCGCGGCCGATTTGCCGCGGTTGACCTGAAAATCATGCAAGGCGAACGTCGCCGTGTCGGGAAGCGCCAGCGACGCCAGATGATCGCGAACGATATTCGCGGTGTCGTCCGACGACCCGTCATTGAGGATGAAGACTTCGAGCGGCCCGTGATAATCCTGTCGCGCAAGGCTGGTCAGCGTATCGCGGATCCCCGCCGCTTCGTTATACGCCGCGACGAGCACGGTCACGCCGGGCATCGTCCGTTTTGGCGAAACATATGCCAGCGGCCTGCGATCGAGCGACAGCGTCGCGATCAGGAAGGCATTCATGAAGCCCGGAACATAGGCGATAAAGATGATCGCGATGAGAGCGAAAGGCCAGTTCGTCACGGCCGCAAGATCGATCAGCCAGCGCTGCGACAGCCATACGCTAAGTGCCGTCCAGGCAATGGCGATCGTCAGCGCAAGAACAAACTTGCCGCGCACACCCAAATACAGGCGCCGCCACTGTTCTTCCCTGGCAGGCGTATCGACCATAAGTTTCCCGTCCACGGCGCCCCCAGGCGGCCATGTTACACCAACATTTCTTTCCAACATCTTGATAGCCCCCACCATCGCGCTCTTTGGTCATTATGAGCGGCGGGGCCCTTGCAACGTCCCATATGAAAGCGGGATGAACAGAACCGCGCCGCTGGCCTGCTTCGCTGCCCCCCGCGAACGCTAATCACATGTCTTTCGCTATCTTCCCGGCAAGCCGCTGATGCTGCCGGCCCACCCAAAACGGACTGCGGATCCGGCGACGACGATCTCGACCTGCGCCGACTCCCGCGAGACATCGCCATAACCGGACAGGCTGCCGTCACATCAATGTCATGGGCGAGGCATAGCCCGGCACGGCATCCGACTCCGGGGAGATCCCTCATGAACGCCACGACCGCCGCCGCCCCACTCGATAGCGGCGAATTCGAACGCCCGGATCTCGACAAGGGATTGGGCGCGGCCGGCAACCTCGGCTTTGTCGCCGCGATTATCGTTGCGCTCGGATATGTCGCCTACAGCGTCTATGCCGACGCCGCGGCCGCGGGGGTCCATGCGACCGCCTTCCTGCCCTTCGCGCTGCTTTTCCTCGCGCTGGTCATCGCGCTCGGCTTCGAATTCGTAAACGGCTTCCACGACACCGCCAACGCGGTCGCGACCGTAATTTACACCAATTCGATGCCCGCCAACTATGCCGTCGTCTGGTCTGGCTTCTTCAATTTCCTCGGCGTGCTGCTCTCGACCGGGGCGGTGGCTTTCGGCATCGTCTCGCTGCTTCCCGTCGAACTGATCCTGCAGGTCGGGTCGAACGCGGGCTTCGCGATGGTTTTCGCACTGCTCATCGCGGCGATCGTCTGGAACCTAGCGACCTGGTATTTCGGCATCCCCTCGTCGAGCTCGCACACGCTGATCGGCTCGATCATCGGCGTCGGCGTCGCCAATGCGATGCTCCACGGCAAAAGCGGCACCGCCGGGGTCGACTGGGGCAAGGCGACCGAGATCGGTTACGCGCTGCTGCTCTCGCCGCTGCTCGGCTTCACCGTCGCGGCGCTACTCTTCCTCGCGATGAAGGTGCTGATCCGCAACAAGACGCTCTATGAAGCGCCGAAGGGCAACACCCCGCCGCCGTGGTGGATTCGCGCCCTCCTCATCTTCACCTGCACCGGGGTCAGCTTCGCGCACGGATCGAACGACGGGCAAAAGGGCATGGGCCTGATCATGCTCATCCTGATCGGCACCGTCCCCACGGCCTATGCGCTCAACCGCGCGGTTCCCGAGAAATATGTGCAGGAATTCGTCGTCAACTCGAACGCCGCCGAACAGGTGCTCGCGGCGCACGGCGGCGGCCCGGCCCCCACGCTCGCGTCACCGCAGGATGCACGCCGCGCGGTCACGGCCTATATCGCCGACAAGAAACTGTCGCCCGAGACCCTCCCCGCGCTCGGCGCGCTGGTCGACCAGGTCGAAACGCAGGTCAGCGGCTATGGCTCGCTCGCCAAGGTGCCCGCCGCCGCGACCGAGAATATGCGCAACGACATGTATCTCGCGTCCGAGGCGATCAAGCGGCTCGGCAAGGAAAAGACGCTGACCTTCACCGACGCCGAGTCCGAGGCGCTGACGACATATAAGGGGTCGCTCGACAGTGCGACGCGCTTCATCCCGACCTGGGTCAAGATCGCCGTCGCCTTCGCGCTCGGGCTCGGCACGATGATCGGCTGGAAACGCATCGTCGTCACCGTCGGCGAAAAGATCGGCAAGTCCCACCTCACCTATGCGCAGGGCGCCTCGGCCGAACTCGTCGCGATGGGAACGATCGGCGCCGCCGACATGCTCGGCCTGCCGGTCTCGACCACGCACGTCCTCTCGTCGGGCGTCGCCGGGACGATGGCGGCGAACCGCTCGGGCCTCCAGATGTCGACGATCCGCAACCTCCTGATGGCATGGGTGCTGACGCTGCCGGTATCGATCGTGCTCGCGGGGGTGCTGTACGCGATCCTCAGCGCCATTTTCTAAAAAGGGATCACGCTCACGGCTCCGAAGGACGAAACGCCCGGCCCGAATTTCGGGGCGGTCCTGATGCAGCCCGGGCTGGTCTGGGGCTGCGCGCGGACGGACGAGGGTACGGTACTGATCGAAGAATGCGACGATCGGAAAGAGGCCGGCTTCCGCTGGCTTCACTTCAACCTCGCCGACGACCGTACCCCACGCTGGCTCGAACGCTCGACGAAACTGCCCCGCCCGATCCACGACCTGATGCTCGCACGCGAAACGCATCAGCAGGTGATCGTCGAGGACGGGATCGTCGGGCTCGTCCTCCAGGATTTCGAGCGCGACTTCGATGCCGCCGAAACCTCGCAGATCGGGGCGCTCCACATCGTTATCGCGCCCGGCCTGATGCTCACCGGCCGCTATCACCCGATCCGCTCGGCCGACATCATCCGTCAGCGGATTGCCGCGGGCTACGACGTCCGCGACGGCGCGGCCGCCCTTAACCTGGCCGTCGGTACGATGATCGACGGGCTCAGCCAGCATGTCCACGGCCTCGCGCACGGCATCCAGACCGCCGAGGACGAGTTTCTCAACGAGCGGATGAACCCCGCGACGCGCGACCTCATCGCGGTGCGCCGCCGCGGCGCGCGGCTGCACCGCCTCGTTTCGGGGATGCGCGCGACGCTGGTCCGGCTCGAAAAGGATCCCGACCTGCCCGGCATCTTCCTCCCGGTTGCCGAGCTCCATGTCCAGCGCCTCCATGCGCTCGACACCGACGTCGCGAGCACGCAGGCCCAGCTCCGCGACGAGCTAGACCTGCAGGCGGCGCAGAAGACCAACCAGAATCTCTATTTCCTGTCGGTGATCAGCGCGCTGCTGCTCCCCGCGACGCTCGTCACGGGCTTTTTCGGCATGAACACCGGCGGTCTGCCCTTCGCGCACACGCAGGCGGGGACCTTCGTCGCCGCGCTGGCCGCCATCACTTCGTCGGTCGCAACCTGGCTGCTGCTCCGCCGCCGGCCCTAATACAGCTCGGGCACATAGATTTCGGGCGGGATCGGATGCCGCTCGTAATCGGCGTGCCGGACCCGCGCGGGCAGCACCACCGCCGGCCGCTCGACCTCCTGATAAGGAATCTGCGTCAGCAGATGGCTGATGCAATTGAGCCGCGCCTTCTTCTTGTCGACCGCCTCGACAACCCACCAGGGCGCCTCGGCGATATGCGTGCGCTCCAGCATATCTTCCTTCGCGCGTGTATAATCCTCCCAGCGCCGCCGCGATTCGACGTCCATCGGCGACAGCTTCCACTGCTTCAGCGGATCGTGGATGCGCATCTGGAAACGGAACTGCTGCTCCTCGTCGGTGATCGAGAACCAGTATTTGACGAGGATGATCCCCGACCGCACCAGCATCCGCTCGAACTCGGGGACCGAGCGAAAAAATTCCTCGCACTCTTCCTCGGTGCAGAAACCCATCACCCGCTCGACCCCGGCCCGGTTGTACCAGCTCCGGTCGAACAGCACGATCTCGCCCGCCGCCGGCAGATGCGGAACATAGCGCTGGAAATACCATTGCGTCCGCTCGCGCTCGCTCGGCGCGGGGAGCGCGACGACGCGGCAGACGCGCGGATTGAGCCGCTGGGTGATGCGCTTGATCGCACCGCCCTTGCCCGCCGAATCGCGTCCCTCGAACAATACCGCGACCTTCAGTCCCTGTGTCTGCACCCAGTCCTGCAGGACCACGAGTTCGTGCTGCAGCCGGAACAGTTCGCGGAAATAGAGGCGCCGGTCGAGCGCCTCGCGGTCGGGATGGTCCGACAGATCGTCGAGCAATGCCTCGAGCCGGCTTTCGTCCATCTCCATCTCCAGCTCCTCGTCGAAGCTGTCGGCGATTTCATCCTTGATACGGTCGAGATCGGAAAGGCTGTCATCCATGGCGAGGCTCCTGCTGCCTTCGCGCATCGCTATGACCACAAGATTGCCGGCCTGTGACAGGACGGCCGGGGGTGAGGCGTCGCCGCTCCATCCCCATCCCGGACCCGATAAATCAAACGCTCGCGATCGCCGCATCCGGCACAACCGCGCCCGCATCATCGCCGAGATAGGGCGCGATCGCCGCGGCGAAGCGCGCGACATTGTCCTCGTTCAGGCCGGCGATGTTGATGCGGCCCGAGGCCGGCATATAGATCGCATGCTGGGCGCGCAGCGCCTCGACCGCCGCAGCATCGATCGGCAACAGCGCAAACAGCCCCTGCTGATCCGCGATCGAGGCGAGCGCGGGATGGGTCGCCGCGAGCAGTGTGCGGAGCCGGTTGATGCGCGCACACATCGTATCGAGTTCGGCGCGCCATTCCGCCGCCAGATCGTCATCCTCGAGGATGACGCGGACGACCGCAGCGCCATGATCGGGCGGCATCGACCACAGGCTTCGCGCCAGCACGAGCATGGTGTCGCGCACCGCAGCGCTGGTTTCGGGCGCGGCGGACTGGACCCAAAGCGCCCCGACCCGTTCGCGATAAAGCGCGAAATTCTTGTCGCAGCTATAGGCCAGCAACGCCTCGGGGACGGCCGCAAGAAGCGTGCGCGTGCCCGCGGCATCGGCATCGAGGTCCCTGCCGAGGCCCTGATAGGCAAGGTCGACGAAGGGGATCAGGCGGCGCTCGGCCAGCTTGGCGACGAGGCGCTGCCATTGGTCCGGCGACAGCGCGGTGCCGGTCGGGTTGTGGCAGCAGCCGTGCAAAAGGATGACATCGCCCGGGGCAGCCGCATCGAGGCTGGAGAGAAAGGCCTGCTCGTCGATCCCGGCCTTTTCGGCATCGAAATAGGCATGGTGCCGAACGGTCAGCCCGGCCTCGCGGAAGATCGGCTCATGGTTGGGCCAGGTCGGCGTTCCCACCCAGATGATGCCTGCCCCGGACCGCGCGAGCAGTTCGGCGCCCAGGCGCAGCGCCCCCGTGCCGCCCGGCGTCTGCACCCCGGTGATGAGGTCGCTGGCCGCGAGTTCGGGCCCCAGCGCGATCCCGGCCAGCAGGTCGGTAAAGCGCTGGTCGCCCTCGGCGCCCAGATAGGCTTTCGACGGCTGCGCGGCGAGCAGGCGCGCCTCCGCCTGCTTGACCGCGCGCATGACAGGCGTCGCGCCCGACGCGTCGCGATAGACGCCGACCCCGACATCGATCTTGTCGGGCCGCGGATCGGCGCGGTGCATGCCGATGACCGCGAGCAGCGCATCGGGCGGCTGGCGGTCGAGCGCACCGAAAAGCTGACCGCTGCTCATGCGGCCTGCTCGCGGGCATAGCGCTGCGTGCCGCGCGTATAGACATGGTCGGTCGGCAGGATCGCTTCGATCTCGATATCCTCCTGCCCTTCCAGCTCGGCATAAAGCGGACCGAAATCGGTGTTGAGCGTCTGGTCGAGAAGATCCTCGAAGCTGTCGATCACGAAATAATTCTGCTGGAAATCGTCAATGCGATATTTGGTCCGCATCAAGCGCCGCAGGTCGAAACCGATGCGGTTCGGCGACGGATCGTCGAGCGCGAAGACCGACTCGGTGTAGGAAGAGACGATGCCGGCACCGTAAAGCTTCAGCCCGCCTTCGGAACGGACGAGGCCGAATTCGACGGTGTACCAATAGAGGCGCGCGAGCTTTTCGATGACGCCCGCCTGCGCGGCGCGGCGGCCCCCTTCGCCATAGGCCTGCATATAATCGGCGAAGACCGGGTGCGCGAGCAGCGGCACATGGCCGAAGACGTCGTGGAACACGTCGGGTTCCTGCAGATAGTCGAGCTGATCGGGACGCCGGATGAAATTGCCCGAGACGAAGCGGCGATTGGCGAGATGGTCGAAAAACACGTCGTCGGGGACGAGGCCGGGGACAGCAACGACCTGCCATCCGGTCGCCTTCATCAGTCGTTCGGATAATTCGTCGAAATCGGGAATGCCCGGCTTCGACAGGCGCAGCATATCGAGGCCGTCGATGAATTCGGGCGTCACGCGGTCCGGCAGCAACCGAGCCTGACGGTCGAACAGCGTGTCCCAGGTCGCATGATCCTCCGCCGTATAGGCGTCCCAATCCTGCGGGATGGTCCAATCCGCGGCGGTGCCGTCGGGGCGAATGAGGATGTCCTGTGCCATGCGCCGATAATGCCGCGTCACGTCGGAAATTGCTTTTCAAAATCGCGCCGATTATGGCATATTCTGAAACAGGAATTTCCTGTTAGCTCAAAAATTGAAACAGGGTTCGATCTTGGACGCAATAGACCGAAGAATCGTTGCAGAGCTGCAGCGCGACGCATCGCTCAGCCATGCCGAACTGGGCGAGCGCGTCGGCGCGTCGAGCGCATCTTGCTGGCGCCGCGTGCGGGCGCTGGAGGAAGCGGGCATCCTCACCGGCCATGTCCGTCTCGTCGACCCTGCCCGGATCGGGCGCGGCGTCACCGTGCTGTGCAACATCCGCGTGCGCAGCCACAGCATCGACGACCGGGTCCGTTTCGAGCAGTTCGTCCAATCCTGTCCTGAAATCGTCGAATGCTTCTCGATGTCGGGCGACTGGGATTATCTGCTGCGCGTCGTGGTCGCGGACGTCGCCGGTTATAACAGCTTCCTGATGGACACCGTGCTGGCGCATCCGGCGGTCGCCGGCGGCTCTTCGCATTTCGCGCTGGGAACGACCAAATATACGACCGCCCTGCCGATCTGACCGGGCCGTCTCGTTTGCCGGCCCGCCGGGTCAGGCGAGGCGCTTGAGCGCTTCGCCCAGCGTCGAGACGATCCGGTCGATATGCCCGGTCTCGGCGATCAGCGGCGGCGACAGCGCGACGATGTCGCCGGTCACGCGGATCAGCAGGCCGCGTTCGAAACAGTCGACGAACAGGTCATAGGCCCGTTCGCCGGCCGCACCGTCGCGCGACGCGAGTTCGATCCCGGCGACAAGGCCGATGGTGCGGATGTCGATCACATGCGGCAGGCCGCGCAGGCTGTGCATCGCCTCGCTCCAGTCCGGCGCGATATCGCCGGCGCGCGTCAACAGCCCTTCGCCGGCATAGATGTCGAGCGCCGCGAGTCCCGCCGCGCAAGCGACGGGATGCCCCGAATAGGTATAGCCGTGGAACAGTTCGATCTGCGCCTCGGGACCGTGCATCAGGGCATCATGGACCGCGCGGCTCGCGAACACCGCGCCCATCGGGATGCAGCCGTTGGTAAGCCCCTTGGCCGTCGTCACCAGATCGGGGACCACCCCGAAATAATCGACCGCGAAGGGCGCACCAAGCCGTCCGAAACCGGTGATCACCTCGTCGAAGATCAGCAGGATGCCGTGGCGGGTGCAGATTTCGCGCAGCCGCTCGAGGTAATTTACGGGCGGCAGCAGCACGCCGGTCGATCCGGCCACCGGCTCGACGATCACCGCCGCGATCGTCTCGGCGCCGTGTAGCGCGACCAGCCGCTCGAGATCGTCGGCCAGTTCGGCGCCATGCTCGGGCAGGCCGCGGCTGAACGCATTGCGCGCCGGATCGTGCGTGTGACGCAGATGGTCGGTCCCCGGCAGTTGCGGAAACACCCGCCGGTTGTTGACCAGACCGCCCACCGAAATGCCGCCGAAACCGACGCCGTGATAACCGCGCTCGCGGCCGATCAGGCGGGTGCGCGTGCCCTGGCCGATCGCCCGCTGATAGGCGACCGCGATCTTCAGCGCGGTGTCGACCGCCTCCGACCCCGACCCCGCGAAAAAGACGCGGTCGAGCCCCGCCGCCGGTCCGCCGGGCGCGATCGCCGCGAGACGCTCGGCGAAATCGAACGCGATCGGGTGGCCCATCTGGAAGCTCGGGGCATAATCCATCGTGTCGAGCTGGCGCGCCACCGCTTCGCTGATCTGGCGCCGGCCGTGACCCGCGTTGACACACCAAAGCCCGGCGGTGCCGTCGAGCACCTCGCGGCCGTCGACGCTCGTATAATACATGCCCTGCGCCGCCGAGAGCAGGCGCGGCGCCACCTTGAACTGGCGGTTGGCGGTAAACGGCATCCAATAGGCGTCGAGCGACGGCGCATTGGCGAGCGGTGTATCGGGCATGTCGGCTTCCTTGTTTATCCGGCGCTTAGAGAAGCCCGTCAAAGCAGGCGCAACAAGCCCTTTACTTCGTCGCACGCCGGTGGCGGAATTTCATGCTTTCTGCCACAGCCTGTTGCGATATATCGAACATCTGCAACATAAGGAAGCGATGGATGAGCGTCGATGTCGGGGCGAGGCTGCGATTTGTTCGGACCCAATATGGCCTGTCGCAACGCCAGCTCGCCAAAAAGGCGGGCGTGACCAACTCGACGATCTCGCTCATCGAGGCGAACCAGACCAACCCGTCGGTCGGCGCGTTGAAACGCATCCTCGACGGCATCCCGATCGGCCTCGCCGAATTTTTCGCGATCGAGCCCGATCGCCCGGCGCAGATATTCTATCGCGCCGACGAACTGACCGAGATCGGCAAGGGGCCGGTCTCCTACCTCCAGATCGGCCGCAGCGCGGCGGGGCGTGCGCTGCAAATCCTGAAGGAACGCTATGAGCCCGGCGCGGATTCGGGGCGCATCGCGCTCGTCCACGAAGGCGAAGAGGGCGCGATCATCATCAGCGGGCGGCTGGAGGTAACGGTCGACGACGAGCGCAGCATTCTCGGCCCCGGCGACGCTTATTATTTCGACAGCCGCCGGTCGCATCGCTTCCGCTGCGTGGGGCCCGAGCCTTGCGAACTGGTCAGCGCCTGCACGCCGCCGACATTCTGATTTCTCCCGGCTTCCCGCGATGATTTGACCGGCCGCCACCACCGCGCGGGCCGCCACGCCATAGCTATCAGTCTTTGTCATCATTCGGACGAACTTCGTCACCGGACAAGCGCCCCGCCCCAACCCTAGATCGCCCTGAACGCAACGATCGACGGAAGAGGCCATGGCGAAACGATTTTTTTCCTGCACGGCACCGCTGCTCATCGCCCTGCTCGCACCGCATGGCGCCGCGCAGGCACAGGAAGCGGCGGCGGCAGAGGCGGCATATGACCAACTGGCGGCCGAGGCCGCAACGCGGGCCGGCGATCCCGATTTCGACTATCGTCTCGGCATCGCCGCGCTCGACGCGGGGCGCTACGGCGAGGCGGTGATCGCCTTCCAGCGCGTGCTCGCGGTCCAGCCGGACAACGCCCCGGCGCGCGCCGAACTCGCCCGCGCCTATGCGCTGGCCGGCGATATCGACACCGCGCGGCAGGAATTCGCCACCGTCGTCGACGACCCCAGCCTGCCCGATCCGGTGCGCCAGCGCTTCACCGGCTTCGTGCGGCAGTTCGACAAGCAGATCGCGGGCGGCGGCTCCGACATATCGGGCTTTATCGACGCCCGCGCCGGCTATGACGACAATATCAACGCCGCGACCGACCTCAACACCATCGTCATCCCGCTGTTCAGCTTCCTCGGCCCCGGCACGCTCGGCCCCGGCGCGGTGGCGCAGGGCGACGAATATTACGAAATCCAGGGGGGGGTTTCGGCCGTCACCGCAATCGGGCGGCAGGATCGGCTGTTCGCAAGCGCGCTCGGCAACTGGCGCGATAATTTCGACAGCCGCCGCTTCGATCAGGCGGCGCTGACCGGCACAGCCGGCTATGCGCACAGCTTCGCCAATCGCGACGTTGTGTCCTTGTCGGGACAGGTCCAGAAATTCTGGCTCGGCCACGACGGCTATCGCACCGCCTATGGCGTCATCGGCCAATATACCAAGACGCTGAGCGGCGGCCGCGCGCTGACGCTGTCGGCGCAGTGGAACCGGCTCGATTACGACGGCGCGCCGACGCGCGATGCCGATCGCTATGCCGTCGGCATCGGCTATGTCACGCGCACCATCGCCGCCGGGCTGTCGGGCGGCAAGGAAGAAACCCGCCGCGCCGCGGGCGATGCCGAATCGAACTGGTTCGTCGGCGCCAATATCGGCGGCGAATTCCCGGTCGCGAACCGCATCGCGCTCGTTGCCGGCGCCGCCTTCGACCTGCGCCGCTACGATCAGGCCGACGCGTTGTTCCTCGTCGAGCGGGGCGACGAGCGGCTCGACCTCACCGCAGGGATCAAGGTCGCGCTGACCGACACCCTCTTCCTCCAGCCGCGCGCCACTTGGACGCGCAACTGGAGCAACATCGCCCTTTACGATTACGAGCGCTGGACTGCCTCGCTCGGCCTTCGCCTCGAATTCTGATCCGGACCGGGAGAGACGACCATGACGCACAACCCCCAGCTTCGCCGCCAAATTCGCCCCCAAATTCGCCTGGCCACCGCCCTGCTCGTCGGCGCATCGAGCCTGTCGCTGGCCGCCCCGGCCTTTGCCGGCGACCTGCTCTTCTCGTCGAAGGGCGACAAGAGCTTCGAATTCGGCGCCCGCGTCACCCAGCTCGACGGGCTGAAGCAGGTCCGTCTTGACGACGGCGCAGTCGTTTCGGTGCTCGGCGTCGCCGATTACCGTATCGACACCGACGGATCGGTGCATCTCTATGCCGGCAGCCTCACCATCGCGGGCGGCGACGGCACGACGGTCGTGCGCATGCCCGACGGGGTCGAAGGCCGCATCGCCGGGCGCGCGTCGGCGGCGACCTTCAGCGTCGGCGCCGACGGCAAGGGCCGGGGCCATGTGCTGACCGGCGCGGTCGATATCGGCCCGGCGGAAGCACCGCGGCGCTTTGCCGCAGGCCAGCTTTTCGCCTTCGCCCCCGGCGAACGCGCCCAGCAGGTCGTCTCGAACGGCGCGCAGGCGACCCCGGCCGCCGGCGATGCGGCCGATGCCCCGGTCGCCGACATGCGCGCGGGCGGCCCGGCGGCGGCGGCGGCGAACGGCGTGCCGGTGACGCTCGGCGATGCGCTGGCGGCGGCGGGCGCATCGAGCGATGTGCTCGCGGCGGCGCGCCGCGTCGATGCGGCGGTCGCCAACCCGGCGATCGAAAGCTTCCCGAGCGGCGACCTTGCGCTGCTGGTTGCGGGCGCCGCCGGGCTCGAGCATGCCTATGGCGGCACGCCCTTCCCCGGCGCGCAGGCCGACATCATCCGCACCTATCTGGCGCATCTCGCCGCCGGCCGGTCGGGGGCCGATTTCCTCACCGCCTATGCGGGTTTCCTCGGCCAATATCTCGACCTGCTCCGTTCGAACGCCGCACCGTCGAGCTTCGGCAGCGCCAGCCTCGCCGACATCAACGCCTTCATCGCCTATGCCGGGCGCACCGGCCGGCTCGGTCAGCTTGGCGCGCAGGACCGTGTCCTCGCCGACGCCTATCTCGCCTTCCTGCAGGGCGGCGGCAGTCCCGACCGCTTCGGCCGCAACTTCACCGACCTGACCGCCGCCTATTTCGCCTTCATCCGCGGCGGCGGCAATCCCGCCGACTTCGGTCAGGCGAGCGCGGCGACGATCGACGCCTATATCCGCTTCCTCGCCGACAGCGGGCTCGTCCAGCGGCTCGGGGCCACCGACCGGGCGCTGCTCGCCGCCTATCTCGGCAACGGCGGCATCGCCTTTGCGGCCGAATATCGCGCCGCACTCGACGCCTATTTCGCCTTCCTCGCCAGCGGCCGCCTGCCCAGCGCCTATGGCGCGCTCGATGCCGCGACGCTGCGCAGCTATCTCGAAACGCTCGCCGATGCGGGGCTGCTCGACACCGTCGCGGGCGACCGAGCGGCTTTCTATTCGGCCTATCTCGCCTTCCTGCGCGGCGGCGGGTCGCCCGATGCCTTTGCCGGCCTCCCCGCCAATATCTTCGCGGGCTATGCGTCCCAGCTCGATGCCTATTTCGCTTTCCTCGCGGCCGGCAATTTGCCGTCGGACTATGACGGCGCCGACATCGAACAGCTTCGCACTTACTTGGCCGCCCTGCAGGCCGGCGGTGCGCTCGACCGCTTCCTCGGCGATCGTGCCCAGTTCTTCACCGCCTATCTCGCCTTCGTGCAGGGCGGCGGACAGGCGAATGCGTTCCCCGGCCTGAACGCGAACATCTTCGCCGGTTATGCCGATGCGCTCGCCGCCTACTACGCCTATCTCGCGAACGGCGGCGTGCCCTCCGCCTATGGCGCCCTGACGCAGGAAACGATCCGCGCCTATATCGCGGCGCTGCAGGGGGCGGGGGCGAGCAACGCCTTCCTCGCCGAGCTCGCGGGCTTCTACAACGACTATTTCGCTTTCCTCGCGGGGGGCGGCAATCCCGACAATTTCGCCGGCCTGCCGGTGCCGCCCGACTTCGCGGCGTTCGCCGCCGCGCTCAATGCCTATGCCGCCTATCTTGCCGCGGGCGGGCTGCCGGCGGACTATGACGAACAGCAGCTCACAACGCTGCAAACCTACCTCGCCAGCGTCACCGGGTCGGGACAGGCGAACAGCCTGCTCGGCGCCAACGCCGACCTTCTGACCGCCTATTTCGCCTATCTCGCCGGCGGCGGCACGCCCAATGGTTTCAGCGGCCTGCCCGTCTATGCCAACTACGTCTCGGCGCTCAACGCCTACTATGCCTTCCTCGCCGGGGGCGGGTTGCCCGCCGATTACACCGCGCTGACTCCGGCCCAGATCAGAGCCTATCTTGCGGCGCTGAACGGCGCCGGCGGATTCGCCAGCCACGCCGGGCTCGACGCCTTCTTCACCGGATATTTTGCCTTTATCGCCGGTGGCGGCAATCCCGCGCAATTCGCCGGGCTGCCGGTCTATGCCGATTATGTTTCGGCACTGAATGCCTATTACGCCTTCCTCGCCGCGGGCGGGCTGCCAACGGACTATACTGCGCTGACTCCGGCCCAGATCAGGGCCTATCTCGCGGCGCTGAACGGCGCCGGCGGATTCACCAGCCACGCCGGGCTCGACGCCTTCTTCGTCCAATATTACGCCTTCCTCGCCGCCGGCGGCGATCCGGTCGAATATGGCGGGTTGCCGGTGTACAGCGACTATCTGGCGGCGGTGCAGGCCTATTACAGCTTCCTCCTCGGCGGCGGCCGTCCGTCCGAATATACGGCGCTGACACCCGAGCAGATCGAGACCTATCTGGCGCTGCTCGACGGGGCGGGCGTGCTGGACGACCGGCTCTCCGGGCCGATCCTCGCTTTCCTGACCGGCTATCTCGCCTATCTCGAAACCGGCGGCGATCCCGACCAGTTTGCGGGCCTTCCCGATCCCGGCGGCCCCGATAATCCGCAATATGCCGGCGGCTTTCCCAGCGGCACCACCGGTGCCCGCGCCTATGCGGTGCATGCCGGCGTCTCCTACCAGGCCTCCGCCACGCCGCAACTCGATGCCAATGGCGTGCTCACCGATGCCGGCGATCTCGGCATCGGCACCGCACAGGCGGTCGACGTCGCGGGAGACGCCTCGGTCGTCGTCGGACGCTATGTCGACGGCGCCCCACGCTTCCGCGGCTTCAATAACGATGTCGGCGCGAACGGCGGCATTCCATGGGTGGTCACCGCGCCGCTGACAACGCCGCTGCCGACCAGCGGCACGATCGATTACGACGTGCTCGCGGCCACGAAGCCCGTCTTCGCATCGGGCCGCGCCGCCCCCGGCACCTTCGACGCGAACCTGACCATCGGCTTCGACGCCTCCAGCCTCAGCTATGGTTTCGACGGCACCATCGTCATGCCCGAGGCGGGCGGCGACGTGCGCTACGACTTCGCGTCGGAAGGCCGCGCCGACGGCGCCCTCGTCAGCACCTTCGGCGTCAATCCGGTGTTCAACATGAACGGCAAGATGACCGGCAATGGCGACGCCTGCTCCAGCGACGGCTGTCTGATCCTCTTCTACGGTGGCTTCGGCGGTTCGGCGGACCGCGTCGGCATGACCTATCAGACCGTCGACAACCCCAATTTCCAGAGTGCCGAGCGGATTCAGGGCGCGGTTGCCTTTGCCGCGACGGGCTCGGGCGGGCCCGGTCCCGATCCGGACCCCGAACCGCAGCCGGAACCTGGCATCGCGACCGGCCAGTACGAGAACCAGTATCTGATCAACCTGACCTACGCCAATTTCGACGCCCAATATCGCTCGAAAGTCACCTATGACGATGCGGGCGTGCTGGTCGGCTGGACGCGCGACAATGGCTCGCCGCAGGGCGTCCAGCGCCCCGGCCCCGCCGGCGAAAGCGGCAGCGTCGATGGCGTCATCGGCTGGACGCGCTGGCTCGACACCAATAATTTCGGCCTCGACGACCCCAAGCTGGCCAACAGCGGTAACCCGATCCTGTCGGGCACCTTCGCCACTGCTCTGCCGACGACCGGCCGTGTCGACTATGCCCTCGTCGGCGCGACGCGGCCGACCGACCGGCTGGCAAATCTTGCGCCGGGCAGCTTTACCGGCAGTGTCGCGGTCGATTTCGCGACGAAGCGCGTGGGCTTCGATTTCGACATCGGGATCGACCAATATGGCTGGAACGTGAAGACCGCCGGCGGTGCCGCCGATCCCAACAACGGCGGCTATCGCCTGACCGGCAACAACGAGATCGACGGCCTCGCGCTGATCAGCGGCACCACTGCGGCGAGCTGCACCGCCACCTGCTCCAGCAATGTGCGCGGCGCGCTGTTCGGCCCCGGCGCGACCCATTTCGGTGCCGCCTATACGGTCAATGATGCCGGCGCCGGGCTTGTCGTCTCGGGCGTCGCCGCCTTCGCCGGCCAGCCGGCAGCGCCGACCAACCCCTATGCCCGCATGGCGCCGGGGGGCAGCAATCCCGTCGCGGCAACTGCGGCACCGACGCCCCCCCTGCCGACGGGCGCACCGGCCGGAAGCGGCTCGCCGCCGCCCGCATCGCTCTCGGCCGATTGGGGGCGCTGGGCCGCATCGTCGGCAGGCACACCGCCCGTCGCCGCGCCCGGTACGCCTGCCCTGCCGACCGCGGCCCCGCAGGCCGGCGACGCGGGCGACCTGCGCCAGCGTGCCGAGCGCCTGCTCGGCGGGCTGGTCAGCTTCAAAGCGCCGCGTTGACCGGGGCGCCGCGACCCTCTTCGGCCGGGCAGCATGCTTGCCCCGTCCCTTCGGCCATGCCAGAAGGGGCGGGGTCGCCTGCCATTATGGGGGATTGCAGCGCCAGCATCATGGAAACGCTGAAGATATTATATGTCGAGGATGACCAGCGCGCCGCCTCGGAGGTGCAGGCGCTCGCCGCCGCGCGCGGCGACATCGTCACTTGGGAAAACAGCGGCGCCGGCGGGCTGTTGCGCGCCGGCATGGAAAAATTCGACGTCATCATCCTCGACCGCATGCTCGGCGACCTCGACGGGCTGACGATCGTCAAGCGGCTTCGCGAAAGCGGCGTCGGCACGCCGGTGCTCATGCTCTCGGCGCTCGGACGCACCACCGACCGCGCCGAAGGGCTCGACGCGGGCGCCGACGATTATCTCGCCAAGCCGTTCGAGGCCGAGGAATTGATGGCGCGGCTGCGCGCCCTCTACCGCCGCGCATCGGGGCGCGAGCATAGCGCGGTCATCCTCTACGGTGCGTTCGAATGCCATGTGAAGGCGCGCACCGCCTTTCGCCAGAACCGGCACCTCGCGCTCAGCCCGCGCGAGTTCGAGCTGTTCCGCTATTTCATGGAAAATGCCGGCGAGGTGGTGACGCGCGAGATGCTGCTGCGCGATGTGTGGAACATGTCGTTCGACCCGCAGACGAACGTCGTCGACGTCAACGTCGGCCGGCTGCGGCGCAAGCTCGAGGACGGGTTCGCCAGCCCCGCGCTCGAAACCATCTGGGGCTCGGGCTACCGCCTGCTCGACGGGAGGTAGGAGCGATCACGCGCCGTTCGATCTTCTCGCGCATCGTCCGCCTCGCGATCCTGCTGTCGCTGGCGCTCGTCTCCGGCCTGTGGATACTGACCGACCAGACGATCCGCGCGACGGTCGCCGCTTCGGCGCGCAAGGCGGTCGATGTCGATCTCGCCGGGCTGGTCGATATCTATGCCACCAGCGGACGCGGCGAACTCGAACGGCGCATCGCCGACCGGCTGGCGATCACCCCGTCGGACGGCGGGGCGCCGCATTATCTGCTCGCCGATGCCCGCGGCGCGCGCCTCGCGGGCGACCTCGCGGCTTGGCCCGAGCTCGATGCCGGCGTATCGGAAAGCGGCACGATCCGCATCGGCGCCGGTACCGAAGCCTATGCCCGCGCAACGCGTCTCGGGCCCGGCCTCCAGCTCGTCGTCGCGCGCGATACCGGTGACAATGGCGCACTCCTCCAGCGCGTGGCGCTGGTCTTTCTCGGCGGCGGCGCGCTGTTCGTGCTGCTCGTCGGCGGGCTTGGCCGCACCGCCGCGGGCCGGCTCCACTGGCGCATCGAGCGCATCAACGACGCCTTTCGCGATTCGGACGAGGACCGGCTGGCGACGCTGCGCAGCGGCGGCGCGCGCGACGAGATCGACGAATTGACCGGACACAGCGCCGCCGCACTATCGCGGCAGAAGCGGCTGATCGAGGCGTATCGCGATGCCTCCGATCAGATCGCGCACGAAATCCGCACCCCGCTGATGCACCTCGACGGGCGGCTCACCAAGGCGCTGGCGGCGGGCGCCGACAGCGCCGTCGCCGCGCGGCTGCTCGAGGCGCGCGGCGACATCAAGCGGCTGGTGGCGATGCTCGAATCGCTGCTCGACATCGCCGCGAGCAAGGCGCGGCGCGGCGACCGCCACGGGCTGCGCCCGGTCGATCTCAGCGCGATGGTGACGCGCATCTGCGAACTTTACGCCGACAGCGCCGAGGATTCGGGGCATGATTTTTCCTGGTCGGTCGCCCCCGGAATCGTCTTCGAGGGTGAAGAGGCCCAGCTTGGCCAGCTCGTCACCAACCTGCTCGACAATGCGCTCAAATATGCGCCGGCGGGCAGCAAGGTGCGCCTCGCGCTCGCGCCGGGTCCGGTGCTGACAGTCGAGGACGACGGGCCCGGCGTGCCCGAAACCGACCGCGAAAAAATCTTCGAACGCTTCCATCGCAGCGCCAATGTCCGGCGCGACGCACCGGGAAGCGGGCTCGGCCTCGCGCTGGCGCGTGCGATCGCCGAGCGCCACGATCTGACACTCACGCTGGCGCCGTCCGAAAAGGGCGCGCGCTTCATCGTAAAGGAACAGGCGACATGACCGGGCGCAGTCACTCCCGCTGGATCGGCATCGGCCTTGTTGCGGCGCTTGCCGGATGCGCGGCGCATGGCACCGAACCCCGCGCCGCCGCCGCTCCGTCCGGCGCATCGCGGGCCAGCGGCGTCGCGGCCGACCTCGCCGCCGCCGACGCGGCGCACGGGAATGGCGACAAGCGGGTGCTCGCGTCGACGTTGCTCCGGCTCGGCCAGCGCGGCGCGCGGCCACTCGACGACGCCGTCGCCGACGACCCGGTTCCCGCCTGGCGCGCCGCCGTTTCCGACAAGCTCCCGCCGTTACGCGGCCGCGCGCTCGGCCCCGGCTACGTGCGCGGCACGCTCGCGCCCGGCAACGAGACCAGCCTGAACCAGCTCTTCCTGTCCGGACAGGCGGCGACCATTGCGGCCGACTCGCAGCCGCAAAGCGAACTCCGGCTGCGCATCTATGACGGCGACGGCAAGCTCGTCTGCGACCGCACCCCGGCGCACGCCCGCGATTGCCGGTTCACCCCGGTCTTTACCCAGCGTTATCGGATCGAACTCAGCAACGGCGGCGCGCGGCGGGTGAATTATTACCTCGTGCTCGACTAGCGTTCGGTCCGCCGACGGGATGACCGGAATGGGAGAGCGGATGTCGCTTCCCACATTTTCGTCATCCCAGGCTTGATCCGGGATCCACGGCGGCGGCGAAGTCATGGACCCCGGATCAAGTCCGGGATGACGAAGAGGGAAATATCCGCAACCGCCCGAAACCAGCCGGCCTATTTTCATTCCTCGCCCTCAAAATGGCTTCAAAAGGCTTGAATTTTGCGCCAATTCCGGCGCAAGAGCACGCGGGGTCGCACGCAAATCGGGGGACGAGCGATGCGGGATGGAACGAGCCGGGCGGCGCGGCTGGCGGCAATGGCAATGTGTCTGGCGTGGAGCGCGGGAGTAGCCGCAGCGCCGGCCTCGCCCGTCGACCGTGCCAAGCTCGACACCCTCGTCGCGCGCGTCGAGGTCGCCGAACCCGAAGCCGATCAGGCCGCCTATCGCGCCCTTGCCGACGAAACGCTGGCCGAAGCGCGGCGCCTCTACCCGGCCGGGCATCCCGAGATCGCGGCGCGCGAGCTCTATGGCGCCATCTCGCGCGCTTCGGCGGGCGAGATGGACGCGGCGCTTGCGATTATCGACCGGATCGCGCCGCAACTCGAAAAGGCGCCCGGCTATCGCAAGAGCTGGCGCGACACGCTCAGCCTCCGCGCTTATGTCGCGAGCTTCAAGGGCGATCATACGGCCTCGCTCGCGCTCAACGAACAGCTCGTCGCCGATTATGCGAAGGACGCGCCGGGCAGCGATCACGCCGTCGCGCTTTCCAATCTTGCCGCCGCCTATCTCGAACAGGGGCGCCTCGACGAAGCGCTCGAACGCAACGCCCGGGCGGTCGAGATGGGGTTCGCGCTCGACCCCGTCCCCCCGGCGGTCGCGGTGTGGAGCGCCAACCGGATCGTCTATCTCTATTCGGCCGGCCGCACCGAGGAAGCGATCACCGCGGCGCAAAATGCCATCGGGCGGACCGGCGGCGCACTGGGCGCCGACCATCCGATGATGGCCAATCTCTATGCCAATTTCGGCGCCGTCCTGTTTCGCATCAACCGCCCGCACGACGCGATGCCGATGATCCGGCGCGCTTTCGAACTGACCGAAAAGGCCAGCGGCGGGCCCAATCAGAACAGCGCCGCGATGCGGGTGCAGTTTGCGCAGGCGCTGACCCGCGCCAGGCAATATGACGACGCCATCGCCTTCCTCGACGTCGCGACGCCGATCATCGACAAGCAGCTCGGCGCGCAAAGCGACCGGGCGCTCGTCGCGCGCGATACGCGGCTGATCGCGCTGATCGGCACCGGCCGCGGCGCCGAGGCGCAGCCGCTGGCCCGCGAGCTGCTGGCCATCCGCGACGAGCGCCTGCCCGAAGGGCATCGCGATCGCGCCAATGCGCGCGACAATCTGGCGAAGGCGGCGTTCGCCAACGCCGACTGGGCGGGCGCCGAAAATGCGGCGGCGGAAGCAGTCGCGCTGCGCATGAAAATGCTGCCCGCCGACCACCCCGACCTGCTGCTGGCCCGCGCCATGGTGCTGCGCGCGCAGGATCGCGGCGACAGCCGTCCGGCCGCCGATCTTGTGGCCGAAGCGCGCAGCCTGTTCGCGGATCTCACGCTCGGCGCCAACCTCGCGCGCGGGTCGGCGCAGGCCGAACGCCAGCGCCCGGCCTATGGCTGGCTCGCCGAACTGTTCGCCCGTCGGGGCGCCGTGGACGACGCGTTCGGGGCGCAGCAATGGGCGGCTCGCAGCAGTATCGACGATGCGCTGGCGATAGCCGAAAGCGAACGCGCCGCGGCGACCGACACGGTGTTCGCAACCAAGGTTGCCGAACGGCGCCAGTTGCTGGCCGCGCGTCAGGGCCTGAACGCCCGGATCGAGGCGAACCTCGCACGCCCCGATCCGGCCTTCGACCTTGTCGCCGTGACCGGAGAACTCGCGGCCAACCGGCAGGCGATCCTTGCGCTTGACGCCGGGCTTGCGCCGCCCGAACTCGCCCGGCTCGTCTTCACGCCGTCGACGCTCGCCGAAATGGAAGCCGCAACCGGCCAAGCCGGCGCAACCGCGATGCTCACCGATCTGGGCGGCGCGTGGCTTGCGACGCTCACCCGCGGCGACGAGCCGCTCCAATATCTGATCCCGGCCGACGCGCCGGTCGGGGCGCTCGTCGCACGGCTCCGCGCCTCGCTCGACGCGGGCGATCGCGGCGCCTTCGACCGGGCGGCAGCGGCCGACCTCTATGCGTTGCTGTTTCCGGAAAAGGCGGCCGCAATGCTGCGCCCCGTGCGGCAGCTCGCGGTGATCGCCAACGGCTCGCTCGGCGCTCTGCCCTTCGGCCTGCTCGTGCCCGACACGCGCAGCGGCGATTATCTGATCGACCGCCTCGCGCTCAGCCGGCGCGTCCGCGCACCGCGGGCCGGCGATCCGCATGGCGATGCGACGCCCGCCGACGGCACGCTGATCGCCCTCGGCGGGGTCGAAGGCCGCAAGGCCGGCTCGCTGATGGCGATGCGCTCCGCCGGTACCGCGCAGGCCATCGATGCCTTGCCCGAGCTTCCCGATGCCGCGCGCGAGCTATCGGCGCTGGCCGCCGCGATCGGCGGCGACAATTCGCGCCTGCTGATCGGCGAGCGCGCGACCGAGGCCGAATTGCGCGCGACCACCGTACCGCGCGGCGCGGTACTCGCCTTTGCGACGCACGGCCTGATCTCGGGCGAACTCGACGGGCTTGACGAACCGGCACTGCTGCTGACCCCGGCCGGCGGCGACGACGGCCTGCTCAAGCCCAGCGAGATCGGCGGTCTCAGCCTGCCGGCGCGGCTGGTCATCCTGTCGGCATGCAACACGGCGGGCGCCGCCGGCGCCGACCGGCCGCAACTCTCTGGGCTGGTACAGGGCTTTTTTCTCGCCGGTGCGGACGAGGTGATGGCAAGCCACTGGCCGGTCCGCGACGATGTCGCACGGCGACTGTCGGTGGGCACCGTCCGCGGGCTACGCGCGGGTTTCGATCCGGCCAGCGCGCTCCGCGACGCGATCCGCAAGATCCGCAAGGGAAGCGACGGCGAGGCGCGCGTGGCGCATCCCGCCCATTGGGCGCCGTTCGAACTTTTCTCTCGATAGGGCAGCCGAGCAGAGCCGGGGTCTATTCGACTTTCAGGTCGTCGGACCGCAGATTCTTCACCAGCTCGATGAAGGATTTTTTGGCGAGCGCCTGCAGGACCGGCATCCGCGCGGCCCAGGGCTTTTCGTAGCCCGCGAAGACCGTCATTCCCTCCATCGACGCGGAAATGAACAGCGCCAGTATTTCACGCGCTTCGCCCGACAGGCTGGGGTTGATCTCCGCGATCAGTTCGTTGAGCGATACGCGCGCGCGTTCGTAAAGCTCGTTCATCCGGTCGTGAACGAAACCGTCGTGGTTCGCCATCGCCCAGAGTTCGGGAAAGAAGCGCGTCGTCTTCTTCGTCGTGATATCCTCGAGGATGAGCTCGACCAGATTCTCGAGCCGCGCCTCGGCGCTTGCGCCGGGCTCGTGGATGATCTCGTCGAACGCTTCCTCGTAACTGCTGATCACCGCGTTCAGCAGTTCGCGAATCAGGTCGTCCTTCGATTTGAAATAATAGTTGAGGCTGCCGACGTTCATTCCCGATTCGGTGGCGATTCGGCGCAGCGTCAGAGCCGACGCGCCCTGATCGACCAACAGCGTCAGCGCCGACCGCAATATCTGCTCAAAGCCATCCTGACCCCGCGCATACCCCCCCGTCCGCGGCGTGATCTTCAGGTCGGGAACGATGAAATTGGTCACTTTTTTAGGGCCTCCTCCCCTCCGCCTAGCCAGTTCGCCCTCGCCGGACAAGTGTCCGACTTTACTCACTTGACTAAAGTTAGTCGAACGCATAATTTTTAAATGCGGGCCACAAGAGCCCAGGGAATTGAATCAGGGAGGCCGGAATGGCGCGCGTCGATCGAATGGCGGCTTTTGCCATGCTGCTGATGTCAGCCAGCGCGGCAGGCGCACAAAATTTTCCGCAGCCGCTGCCCGAGGAGCCGGTCCCGACCGTTTCCGAATTGCCCGACCGCTATCCCGATAGCTGGGTCTTCGTGCACGACCTGCACTTCAACAGCCTGCCCGACGGGCGCGCCGCGATCGTCGATGTCGCCGCCGCAAACCACAATCTGCGCGGCCAGATCCCCGTCGCGCAGTTCGGCAACATCCTGCCGTCGACGACGCGCGGCGAAATCTATGTCGGCGAAACCTTCTATTCGCGGCTGACCCGCGGCGAGCGCACCGACGTCATCACCATCTGGGATACGAAGACGCTCGCCCCGAAGGACGAGATCGTCCTGCCCGGCGGCAAGCGCGGCCTGTTCGTCACGCTGCGCAACAGCCTGCAACTGACCAACGACGAAAAATGGGCGCTGGTCTTCAACTTCACGCCCGGATCGTCGGTGACCGTCGTCGACCTGGATGGCCGCAAGATATTGTCGGACATCGACCTGCCGGGCTGCTCGCTCGTCTATCCGACCGGGCCGCGCGGTTTCACTTCGCTCTGCGCCGACGGCACGATGACCAGCATCGCGCTCGACGCCGCGGGCAAGGCCGGACCGGCGGTCACCAGCGAGGCGTTCAACGATATCGACGACGACCCGCTGTTCATGACCCCGGCGATGGTCGGACGGACGGGCTGGTTCGTCAGCTTCAAGGGCAATTTGCGCGCGATCGATTTTGCGGGAGCCGCAGCGAAAGACCTCGGCAGTTTCGCGATCCCGCCGCAGGCAGGCGGCGAACCCGAATGGCGCCCCGCCGGCTGGCAGGTCATCTCGGCCGACCGCGCCGGGCTGCTTTATGTGCTGATGAATCCCAAGGGCGTCGAAGGATCGCACAAGGACGGCGGCACCGAGGCGTGGGTCATCGACCCGCAGGCAAAGACGCTGGTCTGCCGCATCGCGCTCAAGAACCACAGCCTGTCGATCGAGGCGACGCAACAGCAAAAGCCATTGCTCGTAGCATCCCGCCCCGACGGCTCCCTCGACGTCTATGACGCAGCGAGCGGCGCGTTCGTCCGTACGGTCGCAAGCGTCGTCCACGATCCCATGACGATGACGGCCGCACGCTGATGGGTGCGATCGCGTCCGTCGCGGCGTTGTTCCTGGCGGCGGTCCTCGGGGCGTCGGCGGTGCACAAGATCGTCGATCGGGGCCGGCTTGCGCAAGCGACGTCGGGCCTCCTGCGACTGCCCCAGGTTGTCGCGATGCCGGTGACGATGGCGGCCGCAGCGACCGAGACGGCCGCGGCGCTCTCCCTGCTTTTCCCGGCTTCGCGGCCCGTCGGCGCATTGCTCGCCGCGTTGCTGTGGTTCCTCTATGCCGCCGCACTATTTGCGGCGCGGCGGCGCGGCGACGCAGCGATCGACTGCGGATGCGATTTCGGCAAGCCGCGGCGCGGGATCGGCCTCTTCGTCATCGGCCGCGCGATCGCGCTCGCCGCCGGCGCGCTTGTCCTCCTCATCTCTCCCGCGGGGGGCGGCGGCTTCGACATCCAGTCGATCCTCGCCGCCCTCGCCTTTGTCGCGCTGCTCTTTGCGGCCGGCGAAATCGCCCATCTTCCTGCCACCAGCCGGAGTGCTGCCCGATGACCGGATTTTTCCTCGCTTCGCAAATCCTGCTGTGGATCGCCGTCGGGGTCCTCGGCGTCCTCGTCGCGGCGCTCGCGCGGCAGGTCGGGGTGCTGCACGAACGCATTGCGCCAGCCGGCGCACTGACGCTGCACCAGAAGGTCAATGTCGGCGACAAGGCGCCTGAAATGACTCTCGAAACCCTGGACGGGCGGCAGGTCGCGATCGGCGGCAAGCGGCAGCGTCGCGGCCAGCTCATCTTCTTCCTCTCGCCCGACTGCCCGGTGTGCAAGACGCTCTTACCCGTCGTCCGTTCGGCAAGCGGCGCCGAGCGCGGCTGGCTGGATGTGGTGCTGGCAAGCGATGGCGACGTCGCAGCCCATCGCCGGCTGGCGATGGCCGAGGGGCTGACGGGCTTCGACTATGTGCTCTCCGAAGAACTCGGCCGGTCGCTCGGCGTGTCGAAGCTCCCTTATGCCGTGCTGATCGACGAGGCGGGCAACATCGCCTCGCTCGGCCTCGTCAACAACCGCGAGCATCTCGAAAGCCTGTTCGAAGCCAAGGAACGCCGCGTCGCGTCGATCCAGGAATATCTCGCGCGCGGCTGATCCCGCCATCGCGACAAGAAGGGGACGAATATGTCGGGACTGGACAAATTTTCCGAAAAAATGACCCGCCGGGTCGCCCGGGCGACGTCGCGGCGCAGCCTGCTGACGCTGATCGGCGGCGCAATCACGGGAGCCGCGGTCATCCCTGTCTTGCCGGTCTCGCGGGCGCAGGCACAGGGTCATGGCCATAGCGGCGGCGGCGATCCCGTCGCGCCGCAAACGACCGGCAATCCGCAGGATCCCGGCGATCAGACCCAGTGCGATTACTGGCGTTATTGCGCGATCGACGGTTTTCTGTGCAGTTGCTGCGGCGGCACCGCGAGCAGTTGCCCGCCGGGCACCGAAATGTCGCCGATTACGTGGATCGGCACCTGCCAGAACCCCGCCGACAACCGCGCCTATATCATCAGCTATAACGATTGCTGCGGCAAATCCTCGTGCGGGCGCTGCCTCTGCAACCGCAACGAACGCGACCGGCCGATGGTCCGCCCGCAGGCGAACAACGACATCAACTGGTGCCTCGGCACGTCGAGCGCGATCTACAATTGCTCGACCGCGGTGATCCTCGGCGTCGCGCTGGAGCAGCAGTGATGAAGCAGTGGGCAATCCTCTTCGCGCTGGCCGGGCTGACAGCCGCCGGACCGGCGACCGCCGCCGACGACGGCGCGACGATCTACAAGCGCTGCGCCGCTTGCCATCTGGCGAACGGCGCCGGGGTTCCCGGTGCCTTCCCGCCGCTGAAGAACGATGTCCGGGCGCTGGCCGGAACCGCCGCCGGACGCCGTTATCTCGCGCTGGTCGTGATCCGCGGCGTGTCGGGACCCATCACGGTCGAAGGCAAGGCCTATCGCGGGATGATGCCGGCGCAGGCCGGGCTCAATGACGCACAGGTCGCGGCGGTGCTCAACCATGTGGTTCGTGGCGGCTCGGCAAAAGCTTTCACCGCGCGCGAGATCGCGGGATATCGCGCGGGCAGCGCCTCGCTCAACTCCGCCGCCGTCGGGCGTCTCCAACCGAGCCTCGCCGGCAAATGAAATGGCTGGCCGTCCCCGCGCTGATGCTGGCGACCGGGGCGGCCGTGGCGACGCCTGTTTCGGACAGCCCGCCTTCGAGCGGGACCGCGGCGATGCCGGGCGTCGCCAATCCGGCCCGCGCGCGGCAGAACTGGATCCTGACCTGTCAGGGCTGTCACCGCGCCGATGCGACGGGGACGCCGCAGACGACGCCGACGATGGCGGGGTTCGTCGCGCAGTTCCTGCAGGTGCCGGGCGGGCGCGAATATCTGGCGCAGGTGCCGGGCGTCGCGACCGCCGCATTGTCCGACGACGCACTGGCCGAAGTACTGAACTGGTCGCTCCTGCGCTTCGATCCCGCGCATGTTCCCGGTGATTTCACACCCTACACACCCGCCGAGGTGGGGCGGCTGCGGCTGCAACCGCTGCGAACCGAAGCGGCGGCGGTGCGGGCGGGCATGGTCGCCCGCTTCGCCCCCGCCGGAAAGCCATAGAAACAAGAATAGACAGGGGAGAATTTTCGATGACTAAGCTGATGATGCGCGACGCCACGCGTCCGCTACTGGCCTTGCTCATGGCGGGGGTTTCCGCGCCAGCGCTGGCGCAGGAGGCCGCGACCGAAGTCGCGGTGGCCGAAACCACGGACGGCACCGACATCGTCGTGACCGCGCAAAAGCGGTCCGAACGCCTGCAGGATGTGCCGATCGCGGTCAGCGCGCTCGGCGGCGACTCGCTGGAAAAACAGCGCGTCACGCAGGCCGACGAACTCGCGGGCAAGATCGTCAACCTCCAGCTCACCTCGACCGTCGGCGACAACACGCCGATTTTCGCGCTGCGCGGCGTGTCGATGTCGGACTACAGCCTCAATCAGGCAAGCCCCGTCGCCACCTATTATGACGAAGTCTACAAGGGCAATTTCGCTTTTCTCGGCGTCGCCATGTACGACCTCGAGCGCGTCGAGGTGCTGCGCGGACCGCAGGGCACGCTCTATGGCAAGAACACCACCGGCGGCGCGGTCAACCTGATCAGCCGCACCCCGGTGCTCGGCGATACCGAGGGCTATCTCAACCTCGGCTACGGCAACTATAATCGCTACGAAGCCAATGGCGCGGTGAGCGTCCCGCTCGGCGAGACATTGGCGGCGCGCGTCGCCTTCACCTTCGCGCGCGCCGACGGCTGGTTCAAAAACCAGCTTCCGGGCGAACCCGACCTGGCCAGCGTCCGCGAATATGGCGTGCGCGGCAGCCTGCTCTTCGAACCGAGCGATAGCGCCCGCTTCGTCCTCCGCGCCTCGACCAGCTACCAGAACCCGCGCAACTATGGCATCTATGCCCAGCCCGAAGCGGTGAACCGCCCCGGTCTCGGCCGGCGCCAGATTGAAGCGAACGTCACCGATCGCCGCCGTGCCCGCACCTGGTCAGTATCGCTGACCGGCACGGTCGACCTCTCGGACGAACTCGCCATCACCAGCGTCACCTCGTGGGACAAGGGACGGCTGAGCTTCTACGAGGATACCGACGGCACCGCGAGCGAGCTGCTCGAAATCCCCTATGCCGACCGGGCGACGCAATTCGCGCAAGACCTCCGCCTTACCAGCGATTTCGGCGGGCCGTTCAACTTCATCCTCGGCGCCTATTTCAACCGCGAGAAGGTCTATAACCAGACGACGTTCGAGATCGGCAAGGACATCGATTCCGACGGCCTGCCCGGTGTCACCGATGCCGACTGCGCGATCGGCTTTCCCTTGGGCTGCCTGTTCCGCAACAGCTTCGACCAGCTCAAGAAAAGCTATGCGCTCTATTCGGACATGAGCTTCGAGGTCACCGACCAGCTCACCCTGCGCGGCGGCATCCGCTTCACGCACGACAAAGGCGTACAGAGCAATTTCGAGGCCAATGCCTTCGGTCCGAACGAAGTGCTGGTGATGAACCTGATCCCGCCGTCGCGGCTCGATTACAGCACCGAAAACCTGTCGGGGAAGATCGGCGCCGATTACAAGATCAACCCCGACGTCATGGTCTATGGCAATTACAGCCGCGGCTACCGCGCACCGAGCTTCAACGCGCAGGCCTTTTTCGACCCGTCCGAACTGTCGGTCGCAAAGGCCGAAAAGATCGATGCGTTCGAACTCGGGCTGAAGAGCCAGTTCGCCGACCGCCGCGTCACGCTCAACATGGCGGCGTTCCGTTATACCTACAGCAACCAGCAGTTCATCAACGTCGACCCGGCGACCGCGGCGCAGACGTTGCTGAACATTCCGCGGTCGCAGATATTGGGGGGCGAGGCCGAGCTGACGGTGCGTGCCACCGACATGGTCACGCTGCGCGCCGGGGTCGGCATTCTCGACACCAAGATCAAGCGCGGCACGTCAGCGGGGTCGATGTCAGCGGCAACAATCTGTCGAACGCACCAAAGCTGACCTTCACCGGGGGCGTCGATGCGACGGTGATCGACGACGGCAGCGGCAAGGTCAGCCTGCACGGCGACCTCAACTATTCGTCGAGCCAGTATTTCGAAGTGCTCAACATCCCCCGCCTGCGCCAGAAAAGCTATGTACTGCTTTCGGGCCACATCGATTGGGAGTCGGCCGACGGGCGCTGGACGGCGTCGGTATGGGGCAAGAACCTGACCAACAAATTCTATTTCACCTCGCGCGTCGACCTGCTCGCGGGCTTCGGCTTCGACTATAATCATGTCGGAACGCCGCGAACCTATGGCGTGACCGTGGGCACGAAATTCTGACCGGAGAGGGTGGATGTCTGATTACAAGATGCTAATCGGCGGCCAGCTGGTCGAGGGCGACCACGCGATGGACGTGATCAACCCGGCGACCGAGGAGGTGTTCGCGACTGTTGCGCGCGCCTCCGAGCGGCAGGCCGACGAAGCGATCGAGGCGGCCGCCACCGCCTTCCCCGGCTGGGCTGAAGTGCCGCTGGCCGAGCGGCAGACCAAGGTCAGCCAGCTCGCCGACGCGATCGTCGCCAACGCCGATAGGCTGGCGCGCGCGCTGACGCAGGAACAGGGCAAGCCGCTCGCCGAAGCGCAGGGCGAGATCGCGTGGGCCGAGGGCTATTTGCGCCACTATGCAACGCTCCAGATCGCCGAACGGACGATCCAGGACGATGCCGACGGGCTGATCCGCGTCCGCCGCAAGCCGCTCGGGGTCGTCGCGGGGATCATCGCGTGGAACTTCCCGCTGCTCGTCGCCTGCTGGAAGATCGGCCCGGCGGTGATCGCGGGTAACACGATCGTGCTGAAGCCCGCGCCGACGACGCCGGTCACCGCGCTGATGCTCGGCGAACTCTGCCGCGACATCTTTCCGGCCGGGGTGGTCAACATCATCACCGATGCCAATGATCTCGGCGGTTACCTCACCGCCGATCCGCGCATCGCCAAGGTCGGCTTCACCGGATCGACCGCGACGGGCAAGAAGATCATGGCGAGCGCCGCCGACGGGCTCAAGCGGCTGACGCTCGAACTCGGCGGCAACGATCCCGGCATCGTGCTCGACGACGTCGATGTGCGTGCGACGGCGCAGGGCATTTTCAACGCCGCCTTTTTGAACTGCGGGCAGGTCTGCCTCGCGATCAAGCGCGCCTATGTTCACGACAGCATCTATGACGCGATGTGCGACGAGCTGGCGCGGCTTGCCGAGGCCGCGGTGGTCGACGACGGGCTGGCGCAGGGGGCGCAGATCGGGCCGATCCAGAACAAGGCGCAATATGAGAAGGTGAAGGCGTTCCTCGAAAACGCGCGCCGCGACGGCACCATCGTCGCGGGCGGCGAGATCATCGACCGTGCCGGCTATTTCCTGCGCCCGACGATCGTCCGCGATGTCACCGACGGCGACGAGATCGTCGACGAGGAACAGTTCGGGCCGATCCTGCCGGTGATCCGCTATTCGGACATCGACGACGTTGTCGCGCGCGCAAACGCGTCGCCCTATGGATTAGGTGCTTCGGTCTGGTCGTCCGATGTCGAGCGCGGAATGTCGGTCGCCGACCGGATCGAAAGCGGATCGGTCTGGGTCAACCAGCATGTCGCGATCGGTCCGCACATCCCGATGGCGGGGGTCAAATCCTCCGGCCTCGGCGTCGAACAGTCCGAGGAAGGCCTCGCCGAATATACCCAGCTTTCGGTCATCAACGTGGCCCGTGGCGGATGAGCGAAGCCTTCGACTGGAATCCGCCGACGCACTATAATTTCGCGCGCGACGCGATCGACCGGCTGGCGAAGGAGCGGCCGGACGATCGGGCGATGCTGTGGACCGACGGCGGCGGCGCCGTCGTCGACCGCAGCTTCGCCGAACTGTCGGAGCATGCCGCACGCGCCGCCGCGGTGCTGCGGTCGGCCGGGGTCCGGCGCGGCGACACCGTGCTGATCCTGATGTCACGCGAGATCGAATGGTGGGAGTTGATGCTCGCCTGCCTGCGGCTCGGCGCGATCGCCTCACCCGGCACGGTGCAGCTGACGCCCAAGGATATCGCCTATCGCTGCGCAGCGGCCGAGGCGCGCTGTATCGTCGCCGGGGTCGACGTTGCGCCGCGGGTGGACGAAACGCCGGTCGACGCGGCAATCCCGCTGATCCATATCGGCGGCGCCCGTCCGGGCTGGATCGACTATGGCGCGGCCAAAGCCGCCGCCGCCCCGCTAGCCGAGATCGCCGACACTGCCTTCGACGATCCGGCGCTCTGCTATTTCACCAGCGGTACGACCGGCCAGCCAAAAATGACGATTCACGGTGCCGGCTATCCGCTTGCGCATGAAATCACCGGCCGCTTCTGGCTCAACCTCGGGCCCGGCGACCTGCACTGGAACATGTCCGATACCGGCTGGGCGAAGGCGGCGTGGAGCAGCCTGTTCGCGCCATGGCTGATGGGCGCCGCGATCTTCGTCAACCATGCGCCGGGGTTCGATCCGGCGGCCGCGATGGACCTGCTCGAACGCCATCCGGTGACGACGCTCTGCGCGCCGCCGACCGCTTACCGCATGTTCGTGCGCGCCGATCTGGCGGGACGCAGCTTCGCGCACCTCCGCCACTGCGTCAGCGCGGGTGAACCGCTCAATCCCGAGGTAATCGACCTCTGGAAGCAGGCGACCGGGCTCGATATCCACGACGGTTACGGCCAGACCGAAACGGTGCTGCTCTGCTGCAACCGCGCCGGTGCTGCACGGCAAGGCGCGATGGGCCGCCCGACTCCCGGCATCGATCTCGCGGTGATCGGGCACGACGGCGAAACCCTGCCGCCGGACGAGGAAGGCGACATCGCGCTCCGCGTCGGCGAACGTGCCCCGCCCGGCCTTTTCCTCGGCTATCGCGGCGACCCTGACCGCACCGCCAGCGTATTCAAGAACGGCTGGTACCTGACCGGCGACCGCGCGACGGTCGATGCCGACGGCTATTTCTGGTTCGTCGGTCGCGCCGACGACGTCATTCTCTCTTCGGGCTATCGCATCGGGCCGTTCGAGGTCGAAAGCGTGCTCTTCGAACATGAGGCGGTCGCCGAAAGCGCCGTCGTCGCCAGCCCCGATCCGACGCGCGGCGAGGTGGTGAAGGCGTTCGTCGTCCTCGCCAAGGGGCACCACCCGTCGGACGAACTCGCGAAGGCGCTGCAAGACCATGTGAAAGCCGCCACAGCGCCCTATAAATATCCGCGCCGAATCGCATTCGTCGAAAGCCTGCCCAAGACAGTCAGCGGCAAGATCCGGCGCAAGGAATTGCGGGATGCAGAGTTCAGGGATTGGGAGTTCAGGAAAGCAGATGCATGACCGATAGTTTCGTACACGGCGACCACAGCGAAGCGCTGATCGAGATGACGATCGGCGCGCTGTTCGATCAAACGGTAGAGCGTTACTCCGACGGCGAGGCGCTGGTCGTCCGGCACCAGAATGTGCGCTGGACATGGCACGAGCTCAAGGCGCGCGTCGATGCGGTCGCCGCCGGCCTGCTCGAACGCGGGCTGAAGCCCGGCGACCGGGTCGGCATCTGGGCGCCCAATTGCGCCGAATGGGTCATCGTCCAGTTCGCGACCGCAAAGGCGGGGCTGATCCTCGTCAATATCAACCCCGCCTATCGCGTCGCCGAACTCGACTATGCGCTGAACAAGGTCGGCTGTGCCGCGCTGATCCTCGCGCCGTCGCACAAGACGAGCGATTATGTCGCGATGCTCGGCGAACTGGCGCCCGAACTCGCCGTATCGGCACCCGGCCTGTTGAACGCCGCGCGCCTTCCCGACCTGCGGCTCGTCGTCGTGCTCGGCGAGACCGAACATGCGGGCTGCCTGCCGTTCGCGGCGCTTGCCGGCAACGACACCTCGGCGCTGGCGAATATCCGGCTCGATCCTGCAATGCCGGTGAATATCCAGTTCACCAGCGGGACGACGGGCTTTCCCAAAGGCGCGACGCTGTCGCACCGGAACATCCTCAACAACGGCGCCTTCGTCGGCGCGCGGATTGGCCTGACCTCCCGCGACAGGCTGTGCATCCCCGTCCCGCTCTATCATTGTTTCGGCATGGTGATGGGCAATCTCGCCTGCGCCGTCCACGGCGCGACGATGGTGTATCCGGCCGAAGCCTTCGATCCGGGCGCGGTGCTCGAAACCGTCGAAGCTGAACGCTGCACCGCGCTCTACGGCGTGCCGACAATGTTCATCGCCGCGCTCCAGCATCCCGACTTCGACCGCTTCGACCTGTCGTCGCTGCGTACCGGAATCATGGCGGGATCGCCCTGCCCGATGGCGGTGATGCGCGAGGTGATCGACCGCATGCACATGGATGAGGTTACCATCGCCTACGGCATGACCGAAACGAGCCCGGTGAGCTTCCAGAGCGATACCGACGACCCGCTCGACCTGCGCGTCTCGACCGTCGGCCGCGTCCAGCCGCATCTCGAGGTCAAGCTCATCGACCTCGGCGGCAATATCGTCGCGCGGGGCGAAACCGGCGAGCTGTGCACGCGCGGCTATTCGGTGATGCTCGGCTATTGGGACGATGCCGAACGCACCGCCGATGCGCTCGATGCCGACGGCTGGATGCACACCGGCGATCTCGCGACGATCGACGAGGATGGCTATTGCCGGATCGTCGGGCGCATCAAGGACATGGTGATCCGCGGCGGCGAGAATATCTATCCGCGCGAGATCGAGGAATATCTGCTCACCCATCCCGACATCGTCGATGTCCAGGGGGTCGGCATCCCCGACGAAAAATATGGCGAGGAAATGTGCGTCTGGATCGTCGCGCGCGCCGGAGCAACCCTCACCGAAGACGATGTCCGCGCGCATTGCCGCGGCCGCATCGCCCATTTCAAGATCCCGCGCCACATCCTGTTCGTCGACGGCTTCCCGATGACGGTGACCGGCAAGGTCCAGAAATTCGCGATGCGTGAGCAGACGCTGAAACTGTTGAAGGAGCGGGAGGGAAGCGTCCGCTACGGCTGACGCGCGGTCGCCCATCCCGACGCCTGCGCCGCGCGCTCGGCAGCGGCATCGAAGGGGTCGCCCGCCATCATCGCCGCCGCGTCGGCGGCCAGCGCACCCGACGACGCCTGCCGGTAATCGTGGCTTCCCTGCCCGGCCAGCGTCCGTTCGAGCGTCCAACGCCCGCCGTCGCGGCATCCGATGCCGGCCAGGTCGGCTCCCTCGAAACTGCGGCAGATACGGCCCGTCCGGTCACGGAAGCTGAGGCCGATCCGCGTCACCGCATCGTCGGGCTGGCTCGAGGCGAGCTGGGTGTCGAGCGCCTCGGCAAGCCCGCCCGACGCGACGAGCGTCCCGTTTATACTGGTCACGTCGCCCGCCGGCAGCCACGGTTTGAAACCGAGCGTCAGTCCGAGAACAAGCGCGGCAGCGACCGCGCCCCAGTGGATCGCCGCAAAGCGCGAGCGCTTGTTTTCGCGGCGTTCGGCAAGGCTCGTGTCGACCTTGGCGTTGCCTTCCAGCAACGCGCGCAACCGGTCGGGCACGGCTTCCTCGACCACCGGCGCATAATGCGCCGTCAGCGTCGAGCGGAGCGCGCGGTAGCGGGCGATCTCCGCCGCCAACGCCGCATCCCCTGCCGCTTCGCGCGCGATACGATGCGCGGTCAGGTCGTCGAGTTCGCCGTCGACGAAGGCGGCGATGGTTTCGGGGTCAAAGCTCACGCCGCTTCTCCCAGCAAATGCATCAGGGTTTCACGCCCCCGTGCGAGGCGCGAGGTGACGGTGCCGATCGGCACCTCCAGTATCTCGGCCGCTTCGCGGTAAGCATAGCCTTCGACGAGGACGAGCATCACGGCCTCGCGCTGCTCATCGGGCAGCCGCGCCATCGCGCCGTCGACATCGCCGCGCAGCGCACCCGCTTCGACCTCGGCCGCGCCGTCGCCGGCGACCTGCGTGACCGCATCGTCGATCGGGGCGTGGACGCCGCGCCGCCTGGCGGCGCGGCGCTCGTCGATCCAGAGATTGCGAATGATCCGGTACATCCAGCTATCCAGTCTCGTCCCTTGCTGCCATTGGTCCTGCGATTTCAGCGCGCGTTCGATCGCGCCCTGACACAGGTCGTCGGCGTCGCTCGCCTCGCGCGCCAGCCCCCGCGCGAAACGGCGCAGCCGGGGCAGCAGCTCGATCAATTGCTCTTCGAAGCGCATCGTCGCCTTTTCTTCACGGTCGCAGGAAGAAACGACCGGCTTCTATCGTTTCTTCCGCAACCTGCTAAATTTTTTGCATCGGCCTGTGGAGCCGGGCGTTCGAGGACGATCATGCGAAGGACCGCGACCCTTTTGGCGATGACCGCCCTGCTCCTTCCCGGGACGACGGGAAGCGCGCACGCGCAGCTCGCGCTGCCGCCGGTCCGGTTGCCAGGCGACCTTCCCACCCTGCCGCCGCTCGCCGACCTCCCGGCCGAGCGGCTGTCCGGCCTCGGCGGGACGCTGGCACAGCTGCGGCTCGACCGGATCGACGGGCTGCTTCGCGGCAATCGCGACCGCATCGAACTCGACGAGCGCGGCGAGCTCGCGGTGCGCGGCATCCTGATCGCCAGCGGTGTCGACGATGCGATGATCGGCGCCGCGGCGAAACAGGGCTTCGCGCTGATCGATCGCGAGCGGATCGACGGTCTCGATCTCGACATCGCCCGCTTTCGGGTTCCCGGCGACCGCAGCCTCGCGCGCGCCCGCAAACAACTTGCAAAGCTGCTTCCGGGGGCGGAGGTCGATGCCGACAATATCTATTTCGCCAGCGGGCCGGGCGGCGCGTTGCCCGGTGCGGCGCTGGCGACCGCGCAGGGGAGCGGAGGCGCTGCGCTCGGCCTGATCGACGGCGGCGTCGCCGCGCATCCCTCGGTCGCCGGGCGCGTCGAACAGCGCGGCTTTACGAAGGGCGCACCTGCGGCAAGCCGCCATGGCACGGCGGTCGCGTCATTGCTGATCGGCAACGGAACCGTGCGCGGCGCTGCGGCGGGCCAGCGCCTGCTCGCTGCCGACGTCTACGGCACCGATCCCGCAGGCGGCAATGCGAGCGCGATCGCGCGGGCGCTCGGCTGGTTGGTGCAGAACGGAGTGGCGGTGACGACGATCAGCCTTGTCGGCCCCGATAACAAGCTCCTCGCGGTCGCGGTGGCGCGCGCGCAGCAGCGCGGCATGCTGATCGTCGCGGCGGTCGGCAACGACGGGCCCGCCGCCCCTCCCGCCTATCCCGCCGCCTATCGCGGCGTCTTCGCGGTCACCGGCGTCGATGCGAAAGGCCGCGCGCTCCCCGAAGCGAGCCGCGCGCTGCACGTCGATTTCGCGGCGCCCGGCGACGCGGTCCTCGCCGCGACCGGCGCAGGCAGCAGCGAGCGGCTGCGCGGTACCTCCTTCGCCGCCCCGCTCGTCGCCGGCCGGCTCGCGCTCCGCTATCCGGTGCCGGCGATCGACCGCATCGGCCCCGCCGTCGCCGCGCTCGTCATGGAAGCGCAGGATCTCGGCAAGAAGGGTCGCGACAAAATCTATGGCCACGGCCTGATCTGCGGCACGTGCGGCGGCCGCTGAAACACCCCCGCATTTTTTTCGGAAGAAAGTAGAAGGCGCCGTCGTTCTCTCCCCAGGCCCATCCCCTCCGGGCCGGATGCAGGAGCAGGACAATGACACGATTTCTCTTCAGCTCGGCCTTCGCGCTCGCCGCGTCGGCGATGGCTTTTGCAGCGCCGGCATCGGCGCAAATCCTTGGCGGCAGCGGCGGGCTGGGTGGAAATCTGGGCGGGACGCTCGGCGGAACGCTCGGCAATCCCACCGGCCCGATCGGCGGTACACTCGGCAGTGCGGGCGAGCTCGCCGGCTCGGGCCGCGGCGAGACGAATATCGATCGCCGCTCGGGCCGCGTCCGCGGCAAGGGCAGCGCCGACGCCAACGGCAAGGGGTCGGCAAACGGCAGCGGCGACCTGCTGGGCAATAGGATCGGCGGCAATGCCGGTGGCTCCGGCGGGGCGTCGGGCAGCGGCGGCCTCGATGCGCAGGCCGTCGGCACCGACTATGTCGGCCAGACCGTGCGCGGCGCAACCGATACTGCGCGGGGAACCGCTTCGACGGTGACCGGCACCGCGCAAGGCGCAGTCGGCGGCGTCCGCGACCGGGCCGGCGGCGCGCTTTCGGGCGTATCGGGTCAGGCGAACGGTGCCGGATCGGCCGCAGGCAGCTTCCAGGGCAGTCTGGGACAGCTCGCCGCGGCGGGCAGCGGCGCTGCGGGCGGTTCGGGGATGTTCGCGGTCGAACCCGGCATGGCCGTCACCGACACGCGCGGCAAGGTCATCGGCTATGTGCAGGAGCTGCGCCAGACCGGCAGCGGCGTCGTGCAGGCGGTGACGGTCGAGGTCGGCAACCGCGTCGCGACGCTCCCCGCCGCCAGCTTCGCCGGATCGGGCGACGTGCTCGTCACCGGCATGACCAAGGGACAGCTCAAGGACACCGCCGAGCAGCAGGAAGGCGCTGCGGCGCAGCCTGCGCCGCAGGGCAAGCGCAGCGACGGCAACGCCGAACGCTGATCACCGATCGCCTATCGTTCATGAGGTCCCGAAAGGGGGAATGCGCCGGCCATTGTGCCGGCGCATTCTTGTCTGGACCGTGCGTCACCAAAAGCCGATTGGACAAGCGCGTCGCCTATTGATATCGATGTCATCAAGACGATTCAATCATCAGAGGATGCCCATGCTCGACCCCGATATCGCCGCCTTTACCGGACAGCCGCAAGAGATGCCGCCGCTGACCCCGGAGCTTATCCCGATGATGCGCGCCAATATGGCGATGATGGCGGCCGCGATGCCCGGAACCGACATCGACCATGTCGCAAATCTCGATGCCGACGGGGTGCCCGTTCGCTTCTATCGCCCGGCTTCCGACACGCCGCTGCCGCTGCTCGTCTTCCTCCACGGCGGCGGCTGGATGTTCGGCGACCTCGACACCCACGACGCGATGACCCGGCACCTTGCCGCCGCGAGCGGCTGCGCGGTGCTCGGTGTCGGTTATCGCCTCGCCCCCGAGCATAAATTTCCCGCCGGGCTCGACGATGCGATGACCGCGCTCGACTGGGCGCGTCGTTCGGCCGGCGATCTCGGCTGCGATCCCGCGCGCATCGCGCTCGGCGGCGAAAGCGCCGGGGGCAATCTGACCGCCGCCGCGACCCTCCGCTTGCGCGCCGAAAACAAGCCGCAGCCGCTGTTCCAGTTGCTGATCCATCCCGCCACCGACCTCAGCTTTTCCTTGCCCTCATTCGCCGAAGTCGGGGCGCCGGGCCTGTCGAAAAACTATCTCGATGCGTGCCGCGAATATTATCTCGGCAGCGCTTCGGTCGCCGATCCGCTCGTCTCGCCGCTGCGCGCCGACTGCTTGGGCGGCCTTGCGCCCGCGATCGTCCTGACCGCATCCGAAGATCCGCTGCGCGACGACGGCGAATATTATGCTGCGGCGCTCGTTCGCGCCGGTGTCGAGACGCTGGCCCGCCGCCTGCCCGGCCTGCCGCACGGTTTCCAGTTCCTGCCGATCACAATTCCCGCGGTGGCGGCAGCCAATGACTTGATAGGAGGGCTGGTCCGCCGCTACTTCGCAGCAGGGCAGTGACGGTAAACGGCCGAGGGGTTCGGCTTTTGGGGAACGGGCAGCGATGAGCAGGACAGGCAAGAGCGAACGCCCGACGATGGAAATGGTCGCAACGCTGGCCGGCGTTTCGAAGATCACCGTGTCGCGTGCGCTACGCGGCAGCGATCTGGTCCGCCCCGAAGTCCGCGAACGCATCGTCCAGGTCGCAGGCCAGGTCGGTTACCGGATGAATGTCGCGGCCCGCAGCCTGCGCACCCGCGAAACGCGGACAATTGCCGTCGTCATCGACCAGATCGATCCCGGCCGCCAGTCGCACACCGACCCGCTGATCCTGTCGATCATCGGCGGCCTGCTCGAAACGCTGACCCCCGCAGGCTATTCGACCCTGCTGACCACCAACGAGCATTTCCTGTCGTCGAGCGCGGTCGGTGCCGACGGTGCGGTCATGCTCGGCCAGGGCGAGGGCGCACACCGCGTCACGCAGGTTTCCGCCATGAACCTGCCGATGGTCGTCTGGGGGGAGCCTGTGCCCGGCGTCAGCGTGAAGGTCGTCGGCAGCGACAATCGCATGGGCGGCAAGCTCGCCGCCGAGCATCTGGTCGGCCGGGGCGCGACGCGCCTGCTGTTCCTCGGTGACGTCCAGCATCCCGAAATCGCCGCGCGCCTCGAAGGGTTTCGCGAAGCGCTGGCCTCGAGCGAGGCGCGCCTCGTCGGGGCGCTTTCCTGCCCGTTCACTGCCGAGGGCGGCGCCGAGGCGATCCGCGGCGCGCTCGATGCCGGAACGGCTTTCGACGCCGTCTTTGCCGCCAGCGATTTTATCGCTGCCGGCGCGTGCGATGCCCTGTCGGCACGCAAGCTTTCCGTCCCCGGCGACGTCGCGATCGTCGGCTTCGACGATGCGCCGATCGCCAGCGTGCATCGCCCTTCGATCAGTTCGATCCGTCAGGACGGCGCCGAGGCCGGCCACGCGCTGGCCCATGCCGTCATCGCCTTGATCGAAGGCGACACCGCTGCCCCCGCGCACGCGCTCCCCGTCGAACTGATCGCGCGCGAGACGAGCCGCTAGGCACCCTAGCCGAGGCGCTTGCGGAAGAAGTCCGCGACGATCGCATAGGTCTCGACCGATTCGGGCAGATCGACGTCCATATGATGCGCGTGCCACAGCCCGTCGAACAGGACGAAGCGTGCTTCGACCCCCGCCGCGAGCAGGCGGCGATGCATGACCGATACGGCACTCGCGGCAAAATCGCGGGTCGCCGAAATCAGCAGGCTCGGCGGAAACAGTGCGAGCATTTCGGGATGTCCAGCGGACAGCACGAGCGGATCGGAAAGGTCGGCGCCGAGGAAATAGGGAAGCTCCTCGACCTTCGGCGCCGCGCCCGATCCCGCCCGCGGATCGAACAGCTTCTGCGCCAGCGCCGCATCGCCCGAGAAGGGGAGCGGCGCGCCGTGAAACAGGCCGATCGCGCCGGGAACCGGCAGGGCATCGTGGAGGAAGCGCGCGACCGCCTGCGTCGTCAGCAACGCGCCGGCCGAGCAGCCATAAATGCCGATCCGCGCCGGATCGACCGTTTCGATCAGCGCCCGGTAAACCGCGACGACGTCCTCGACCGCCGCCGGATAGACATGTTCGGGCGCGAGGCGATAATCGACCGCGAGTACGCGCATCCCGGCGACCGCCGCAATCGGCACCGCTTCGAGCAGCGCGCCCGGCCCTTCGCCCCACATGAAGGCGCCACCGTGGAGGCAGAGCAGCACCGGGGCGTCGGCCGCGCGCCCCTCCGGGACCACCTCATAAACCGTGACGCCGGCAATCGTGCGTTCGGCGACATCGACCGCATATCCCGCCAGCGCTTTGTCCAGCAGGCGCTGGTTATAGTCGCGGAAGAACGGCCGCGCCGCAGCGAGATCGGGCGGCGTCGCCGACTCTGCCAGAAAGGCGGCAAAACGCGCCTTCGCTTCGTCGCTGACCCACGGCCCGAATTGTCCGGCGTCGCTCATGGCATCCCCTCTGTTATCGATAGCAGACCTTAATTCCGGCTATTGATATACTTTCCTGTCCTTCATGCAAGAGCTGTTGACATCGATATCATTTTCAGTCATCCGCGTTGCCGACCGGACGAATCCGGCTATCCTTTGGGAGGGAAGACATGATTTCGATGCGTTCCGCCTTTCTGATCGCGCTCGCGAGCGGCGCGAGCCTGCTGCCCGCCGCCGCCTTTGCTCAGACCGAAACGCCGCCGGCCGACGAAACCACCGCCAGCGACGACAGCGGCCTCGGCGACCTCATCGTCACCGCCCGCCGCCGCGAAGAAAATCTGCAGAGCGTGCCGATCGCGGTCACGGCCTTCACCGACGAGGCGCTCGAACAAAAGGGCGTCACCGATCGCACCTCGCTCGCCGACAACACCCCCTCGCTGTTCACGATCAGCGGCGGCTATCCCCGCGAATTCGCCTATTTCGCGCTGCGCGGTCAGGGCCCGGCCTTCGGCTCGACCCCCGGCGTCGTCAATTATTTCGCCGAAGTGCCGAACAGCGTGAACGTCGACGGCCGCGTCGGCACCTATTTCGACATGGCCAATATCCAGGTGCTTGCGGGGCCGCAGGGCACGCTGTTCGGCAAGAATGCGACCGGCGGCAATATCCTGTTCGAACCGGTCAAGCCGCAGGACCGCTTCGAGGGCTATGTTCGCGTCCAGCTCGGCAATTATGACGACCGCCGGATCGAGGGCGCACTCAACACGCCGATTGTTCCCGGCCGGGTGATGCTGCGCGTCGCCGGCGAAGTCGGCCGCCGCGACGGCTACACCAAGGATGTCGGCCCCTTCTTCGAGGGCAAGGACTATGACAATCTGGCGTATGAAAGCTTCCGTTTCGGCCTGACCCTGCGCCCGACCGACGACATCGAACTTTATACGATGCTGCGCTATTATCATTCGGACACCAATGGCGGCGGCACTGTCCTCGGCGCGTACAACCCCGCCGCGGGTTTCGACGCCACGGCACTGGGGCTGGGCTTCCTGCCGGTCGCCGCCTTCTATCCCGGCGTGCTGACCGCGGTCGCCGAACAGGAAGCGCGCGGCCCGCGCCGCGTCTCCTATGATCTCGACCAGTTTTCGGAGACGAAATATTGGCAGGTAATCAACCAGGCCTCGGTCCAGCTCAGCGACAATATCAAGCTGCGCAACATCATCAGCTATTCCGAGCTGCGCACCATCTACGGCTATGACTATGACGCCATGCCCTTCCCGATCGCCGGGCAGCGCGGGCGCATTCCGACCGTCGCGCCCAATTTCTTCACCGAGGAACTGCAGCTTCAGGGCACGTTGTTCGACGACGCGGTCGATTTCTCGGTCGGCGGCTATCTCGACCGGCAGAGCTGGAGCGATCCGGCGGGGATCGAGGAATATACCTTCTTCCCGATCGGGACGCTGCTGCCGACGATCTCGGGCTTCTTTACCCAGACGAACAAGAGCGAGGCGGTGTTCGGGCAGGCGACGGTCGATCTCGGCAAGCTGTCGGGCGCGCTGACCGGGCTCAGCGTCACGGGCGGCCTCCGCTATACCTGGGAGCACAGCTTCACCGCGCAGACGATCGGCGGTCCGCCGACGGTCTCGGGTTCGGTCGACAGCGATTATCCGAGCTACACCGCGACGCTCGACTATGATGTGACGCCCGGCGTCCATGTCTATGTCACCGCGCGTGATGCCTACAAGTCGGGCGGCGTCAACGGGCCGGTGCCCGTCGATTCGGAGTTTCGCACCTACAAGCCCGAACGGCTGTCCGACATCGAGGTCGGGCTGAAGTCGCAATTCTCGCTCGGCAATGTCGATGTCCGCGCCAACGTCGCCGCCTATCGCGGCATCTACGACAATATCCAGCGTACGACAGCGGAAGTGGTCGAGACGCCGGGCGGCACGATACCGCTCAATGTCACGCGCAGCGCGGCGAAGGGCAAAATCCAGGGTGTCGAGCTGAACCTGTTGGTCATGCCGGTGCAGGGGCTGACGCTGAACGGCAGCTATTCCTACATCGACGCGCGCTATACCGAGGTCGCCGACGCCAGCGCGGGCGCGATCCTCAACGGCGCGCCCTTCCCCTACACGCCGAAGCACAAATTTTCGGTCGGCGGCTCGTACGAGACGTCGCTGGGCAGCGCAGGCGATCTGGTCCTCGCGGTCAACTATGCCCGCCAGACCAAGGTTTCGACCGCGCAGACCAATGCGTCCTTCTATAATTACCTGCCGGCCTATGGCCTGCTCAACGCCAGCATCGGGCTCAAGGATATCGGCGGGCGCCCGCTCGACGTCAGCCTGTTCGCGAACAATATCACCAACGAGGCGAAGCCGGTCGGGGTGCTCGACCAATATGCCCAGTCGTCGGGCATGGTCGGGCTGACCTATACCGAACCCCGGATGTATGGCGTGCGGATCGGCTATAGCTTCGGACGCTGAGCCGATGGGTAAAAGCCCCGCCCAGCCGCCCTTTGCGCCGACGGTGAGCGAAGCAGCGCGCGCCGTCATGACGCCGCTGGTCGCAGCCGGGTCGGCGCCGGAAATGACCGCGACGCTGATGCGCAATGCGATCACGCGTAAGGCGGTTCGCGCGGCAGCGGCCAGTCACCTGAAGCCGCTGAACAAAAGCCGCGCGAAGCGTTTCGGCGTCGATGTCAGCAAAGGGACGGTGGCCGGGGTTCCCGTGAAGTTCGTGCGACGCCGGGAAAGCGATGCGTCGCCCGACCAGCGGCTGCTGATCAATTTCCACGGCGGCGGCTTCATGGTCGATTCGGGATCGGAGACCGAAACGATCCCCATCGCCGGGCTGACCGGAATATCGGTCGTCACGGTGATGTACCGGCTGGCGCCCGAACACCCGTTTCCGGCAGCGGTCGATGATGCGCTCGCGGTCTATCGCGACGCCCTGTCGCAGCGATCGCCGGAATCGATCGGCATCTATGGCACCTCGGCGGGCGCGGTCCTGACCGGCCAGCTCCTCGCGCGGATCAAGGCCGAGGGCCTGCCGATGCCCGCCGCCGCCGGCTTCTTTTCGGGATCGGCCGATCTCGCGCTCGTCAGCGACTGCGAAGCCTTCCTGCCGTCGATCATGGGAACACGGACAGGCCCCGAAGTCCTCGCCGATTATGCCGCCGGGACCGAGCGCACCGACCCGCTGCTCTCGCCGCTTTATGGCGACCTGACCGGCCTTCCCCCGACGCTGCTGATGACCAGCACGCGCGACCAGCTATTGAGCCAAACCATACGCTTCCATCTCGCGCTGCGCAAAGCCGGGGTCGAGGCCGACCTGATGGTTTATGAAGGCATGCTGCACGCCTTCTGGGCCTATATGGAGTGCCCCGAGACCGAGGATGCGCTCGCGGCACAGGCAGCCTTCTTCGACAGGCATCTCGCACGCTGATGGGCGCCGAACCGAGCCCCGCCGACCTCTACGGACCGCTCCTCGCCAAGGTGCAGGAGCGCGCGATCCTGCCCGACGGCAAGACCTTCGTCGATGCCCTGCCGCGGCGCCCGGTCGCCGACATCATGCGCGACTTCGCGGCGCTGGCTCCGGGCGACGCGGCGCTACGCGCCTTCATCGCGGCAAACTTCGACCTCCCCGCACAAACGGCAGGCACGAGACCTGCGGTTCTACCGCTCCGCGCGCATATCCGCGCGCTGTGGAAAGAACTGGCCCGCGCGCCCGAACAGGCCGCGGGCGGATCGGCGCTCGCCGTCCAGCACCGCCACGTCGTGCCGGGCGGCCGCTTTCGCGAAATCTATTATTGGGACAGCTTCTTCACGATGCTGGGCCTCGTCCGCGATGGCGAGCTGGAACTCGCGAACGGCATCGTCGACGCGATGACCGACCTGATCGAAGCGCACGGACATGTCCCGAACGGGACGCGCACCTATTATCTCGGCCGTTCGCAGCCGCCGCTTTTCCACATGATGGTCGAATTGCTCGATGACGGACGCAGCACCGTCGCCGCCCGCCGCCTTTCGGCGATGAAGCGCGAACATGCGTGGTGGATGGCAGGCGCCGGCGAGGTCGAACCCGGCCGCAGCGGCGCGCGCGTCGCGCGGCTTTCCGACGGCGACCTCCTCAACCGCTATTGGGACCCGCGCGACACCCCGCGCGACGAAAGCTGGCGCGAGGATGTCGCCACCGCCGCCGCGAGCGGGCGCCCGGCGGGCGAGGTTTATCGCGACCTGCGTGCCGGCGCCGAAAGCGGCTGGGATTTCTCGTCGCGCTGGCTGGACGGCGATGCCCTGTCGTCGATCCGGACCACGGCGATCGCCCCCGTCGACCTCAACGCCTTCCTGTTCGGGCTCGAGACCGCGATCGCCGCGAGCGGCGACGGCGATGCGGAATATTATGCCGGTCTGGCCGGTGAGCGGCGCGCCGCGATGAACCGCCATCTCTGGCACGCCGAAGGCGGCTATTTCGCGGATTTCGACGTCGAACGGGCCTGTCTACGCCCGCCGCTCACCGCCGCGGCCCTCGCGCCTTTGCTGGTCGGCGTGGCGACGCAGGAGCAGGCCGACAGCACCGCTGCGGCGGTCGCCGAACGGCTGCTGGCACGCGGCGGCCTGCACACGACACTCGCCGCAACCGGCCAGCAGTGGGACCGGCCGAACGGCTGGGCGCCATTGCAATGGATCGCAGTCGCGGGGCTCAAACGCTACGGGCACGACGCGCTGGCGCGCGACATCGCCGGGCGCTGGGTCGATACGGTCGGCACCACCTTCGCCCGCACCGGACTGCTGTTCGAAAAATATGACGTCGAGCAGGCCGGGGTCGGCGGCGGCGGCGAATATGCGACCCAGACCGGGTTTGGCTGGACAAACGGCGTCACCGCCGATTTTATCGACCGCTACGACCTGATACCACCGACAGAATAGCGGCGGCGCGCCGCAAAGGGAGAGACGATGCTAGCCGGCTTGATGCAGGATGCCCCCCTGCAGATCAGTTCGATCCTGACCCACGCCGCGCGCGCGCATGGCGGGCGGGAGATTGTCTCGAAGCTCGTCGGCGAACCGCTGTGGCGCTATGACTGGGCGGGCTGCGAACGGCGATCGCGGCAGGCTGCGCAGGCGCTGACAAAACTGGGGATCGAAAGCGGCGACCGTGTTTCGTCGCTGGCCTGGAACACGCACCGGCATCTCGAACTCTTCTATGCCGTCCCCGGCATCGGCGCGGTCCTCCACACCGCCAACCCTCGCCTCAGCGACGAACAGATCGCCTTCACGATCAACCATGCGGGCAGCCGCATCCTCTTCTTCGAGGCCAATCTCGCCGAGCTGGTCGACCGCCTCAAGCCGCTGCTTCCCGCGATCGAAGATTATATCCTGCTCGCCGACCCCTATGAGCAATTGATCGCTGCCGAGGACGGCGTTTTCGACTGGCCGCGCTTCGACGAAAATGCCGCGGCCTTCCTCTGCTATACCTCGGGCACGACGGGCGATCCCAAGGGCGTGCTCTACAGCCACCGTTCGATCGTGCTGCACGGCATGGCGGCGGGGCTCAGCAGCGCCTTCGGCTTCAGCGCCTTCGACACGATCATGCCCTGCTCGTCGATGTATCATGCGACCGCGTGGGGCCTGCCCTTCACCGCAGCGATCAACGGCTGCAAGCTGGTCCTGCCGTGCGACAGGATGGACGGCGCGAGCCTCGCCGAGCTGATCGCGGGCGAGGGCGTGACCTTCTCGGGCGGGGTTCCGACGATCTGGACGATGTATCTCGCGCATCTCGAAGCCAGCGGCCAGGGCGTCGGCGACCTGAAACGCCTCGTCATCGGCGGTTCGGCCGTCCCGCGTGCGATGGCCGAGACCTTCCGCCAAAAATACGGCGTCACCGTCCTCCAGATCTGGGGGATGACCGAAACCAATCCGCTCGGCGTGATCTCGACGCCGACCCCGCTGCTGATGGCGGAGGGCGAGGATTATGCGACCGAAACGATCCTGACGCGGCAGGGCCGGATGCAGTTCGGCATCGAGCTGCGCATCGTCGACGACGAAGGCACGCCACTCGCGTGGGATGGCGAGCAGGCCGGCAAGCTGCAGGTGCGCGGGCCGTGGGTCGTCGACCGTTATTATCCCGACCTGCCCGCCGCCGACAGCGACGGCTGGTTCGACACCGGCGACATCGGCACGATCGACCGCTTCGGTTTCCTGCGCCTGACCGACCGCGCGAAGGATGTGATCAAGTCGGGCGGCGAGTGGATCAGCTCGATCGACCTCGAAAATGCCGCAGTCGGCTGCCCCGGCGTCCGCATCGCCGCTGTCATCGGCGTCTATCATCCGAAGTGGGAGGAACGCCCGCTGCTGGTCATCGAAGCCCACGAAGGCGAAACGGTCACCGCCGAGGCCGTCCGTGCGCATCTCGAAACCCGCGTCGTGCGCTGGTGGATGCCCGACGACATCCTTTTCGACACCGTCCCGCTCACCGCCACCGGCAAGATCGACAAGAAGGCGCTCCGCGATACCTATCGCGATCATCTCGCCGCGGCCGGCTGATCATTTCCCGGCCGCGGCAAGCTTGTCCTTCAGGAAGCGCGCGATCAGCTCGTTCGCCTCGTCGGTCTCGGGAATGTCCATATAGCCCCAGAAAGCGTGCGGCAGCCCGTCGAAGACGACGAGCCGCGCATCGACGCCCTTCCCCGTCAGCTTCCGCGCGAAAATCGCGGTCGGGCTGAGCAGGAAATCGCGCGTACTGCTGAGCAACAGCGTCGGCGGAAAGCCCGAAACATCGCCGTGGATCGGCGAAAGGACCGGATCGGTCACGGGCGTCTTGCCCACATAATCGGCGACCCAGTCGAACGGCGGTCCCGGCATCCATGTCTCCGAATCGCCGCGCTTCGTCAGGTCGGCGTTGCCCGAAAAATAGCCGAGCGCGGCGGGCATCGGCCACCCCAGGCTGGCGAGCTTCGCAACCAGTTGCCCCGACAGCGCCGCGCCCGCCGAGGTACCGAACACCGCGATCCGCTTCGCCGTCCGCTCCTTCTCCAGCGCCTGATACACCGCCAGCGCATCGTCGAGCGCCGCCGGATAAGGGTTTTCGGGCGACAGGCGATACAGCACCGCCACGACCGGAATCCCGCTGCGCGCGGCAATCGGGATCGTCTCGGTCAGCGACCCCGAATCGACCGCGAACCCGCCGCCGTGAAGGTTGAGCAGGACCGGCCCCGTGCCGAGCGTGTCCACGCCCTTGGGATAGACGATGCGCACCGGCACGCCGGCGATTGCCCTGTTTTCGATCCGCACTTCGTATCGTTTTTCGAGCGGCGCGCCCATGCCCGCCTGCATCATGTCGATGAGCTTGCGGACCTCGGCAATCGGCGGCACCGGGTCGGGCATCTTCTGCGCCGCCAGCGCCGCCACGGCCGCCCGTCCTTCCGGGCTGAGCGTTTCGGGCAGCGGCCAGCTCTGCATATCGCGCACGGGAGGCGCCTCCTGCGCAACCACCGGCGCAGTTCCGGCGAGGAGCATGGCCAAAAGCAGGGTCTTGCGATTCATGATCATTCGGCTCCAGTTGCGGACAATTCGTCCGTGTCGATCCTGCCTGTCGCTCCGGTGCGCCCCGGCCAGGCACAAAGCGCGCCGAGCAGCGCGAGCACGGCCATCGCGAGATAAGCCACGTCCAGTCCATGCGACCAAAGCCGCCCCGACCCCGCCGTCGCGAGCGCGAGCACGACGCCGAGCAGGACAGCGTTCATCCCCTGCGCCGTCGCGCTGAGGTGCGTCGGCACCCGCGTCGCGATCACCAGCATGATGCCGAGGATGGTGCCGGTCGCGGTAATGCCGTTGAGCAATTGCGCCGCGATCAGCACGGGCAGGCCGGGGCTGGTCGCCATGATCGCCCAGCGCAGCGCCCCCGCGATTGCCCCGGCGCAGATCAGCAGCCGCGGATCGCGCGGGCCGAGCAGCCTGGCGCCGAACCAGAAGGCCAATATCTCCGCCGCGACCGCCAAAGCCTGCAGCAGGCCGATGGTCGTCGTCGAAATGCCCTGTGCGGTCCACTGGATCGCCCCGAAGCTGGTCAGGACGCCGTGGCTGCCCATGATCAGCGATGCGGCGACCATCGCGAGGATCAGGCCGCGATCGCCGATCAGGTCGCGCCAGCGCCCGCCCTGCGTCTCGCCTTGTCCGGCAAGCTTGCGGTCGGCGGGCAAAGCAAAGGCGACGAGGGCCGGCGCGAGCAACAGCGTCGCAACCATCAACGGCAGCATCTTGATGCCGAACACCCCGATCGCCCAGCCCGCCGCCGCGTTCGACGCGACCACCGCGATCGATCCCCAGACGCGCAGCCGCCCGAAATCGAGCGACCGGCTGCGCACCGCCATGACCGCATAGGCATCGGTGAGCACCGGGATCTGGTCCCACAAGATCGAAAAGAAGATCACGATCACGACGCGCCCGGCATGATCAGGCCCGCCCAATAGCAACAGCACGATCGCCGCCGAGGCGAGCGAGGTATAGGCGATCGCGCTCCGCACCCAGCCGCGCCGCCCGACGAACGCCGAAAAAGGGGCGACGGTCAGCAACCGCAACACCAGCGGGATCGCCAGCAATATTCCGATTTCTTCCGGCGATGCCCCGGTTGATTTCAGCCACAGCGGCAGAAAAGCGAAGAAGCCGTAGTGAAGATAGAGCGCCAGATAGAGCCCCGAGACCCCCAGGCCCAGACTATTGCGCTTGCCGCCGGGCTCGCCCGGCACGGCTGCGCCCGCCCCCTCACCACTCATCGGAACCATTTGCCTCTCCCGTTTCTCGACGCCCGCATAGCAACAAATGTTATCGATGTCATCAGGAATAGACGAAGTGGCTTTGACGGCGAAAGCAGATCGTTCGGACTATGATCCGCCGCGCATACGCGCCCGCTCCCACGCAACGCGGGACGGTCGTCGATCATCTTTATCGCAGAAGGGAAGTCCCTGGTGGTGGACCTAGTCGGGTGCGAACCCGTCTCGGACGGATTATTCCGTGTTATCGCCGGATAAACAGGGAAAACCCCAAGAAAAAACACGGAATCGGCTTACGCACGCTGCCAAAACTCCCAGTTTGCACGGTGTTCCTTGGATTTTTCCCTGGTTCGAAGAACAGGGAAAAACCGACGTTCAATCACCGAACGCAATTCGGGAAACACGGACGCGACCGGGTACCGCAACGAAAGGCTTGCGCCTGGCAAATCGCGTCGGCACTATATGCGCATTGACCTGAGCGGTGCGGCGCTGAAACGCCGCAGATGTAGGCCCCCAGTTCCCGGGGTCAGGTCCTGACACTCCGACCGGAGGCAGGACCGAGCTCATGCGTGATCCTCCTCTGCCGGACCTTTCACCGGAGGGATCGATGACGACGAGGGACTTTTTCAACGCCAATAATCTCAAGAAGCAACTGCAGGCCGAGACCGCGAAGCGGCGGACCAGGAATCAGGCTGCCACGCATGTCGCAGCGGCGCAGCACGCCCCGGCCCGGAATGATCTGCAACCAGCGATCGCAACCGTGTCGCGGCCAATCCATTCGCTGAGCCCGGGGCCAAATCGGACGCGGGAGACGACACCGCAAATCCTCGAAAGCACGACGCGGTCGGTCAGCAAATTCGGGATCGTGCTTCCGATCCTGATCGACAAGCAGAATGTCATCATTGCGGGTCACACCCTGTGGGAGGCGGCAAAAGGACTCGGTCTTGAGGAGATCGAATGCCGCGTCATCGAGCATCTCGATCCTCTGGAGCTGGAAGCGCTGAGCCTCGCGCTCAATCGCATAGGCGAGATTGGCAAGTATGATCTCGACAAGCTCCGCGACCGAATGATTGCCATCGATTCCCATGGCATCGAACTGATCTCGACGGGATTCACGCTTCCCGAGATCGGCCAGATCAAAGTGAAGCCCCTCATTGAAGAGACCGAACAGGACGGCGAAGATGTCGCGTCATCCGTCGCTACCATCAGCCAGATCGGGGACTTGTACCATCTTGGTCGGCACAAGCTGCTTTGCGGGGACGCACTCGCCGCATCGTCTTACCAGCGCCTGCTCGGCGACGAACTGGCCGGCGCTGTCTTCAGCGACCCTCCCTACAACTGCAAGATCGAGGGGTTCGTCGGCGGACTCGGGAAGCACCAGCACGAAGACTTCGTGATGTTCGCCGGGCAGGAGAGCCCGGAAGAGTTCCGGCAGTTCCTGACCACCTTTCTTGGGCACTGCCGCGACTCCTGCAGCGCGGGTGCCGTGATCTACGCCTGCATGGACTGGCGCCAGATCGACATCTTGCTCGACGCCGGTCGCGTGTCGGACCTCCATCGGATCAATATGGCGGTATGGAACAAGGGGTCAGGAGGCATGGGCGGCCTCTATCGATCAGCCCACGAACTCGTTGCAGTCTTCTGCACCGCAAAATCCCCAACCACCAACAATGTCGCACTCGGCGTCCACGGCCGCGATCGAACGAACGTGTGGACCTACGCCGGCGCCAATCGTGCGGGATCGTCGGCTGGCAAAGCGCTTGCCGATCACCCGACGCCGAAGCCGGTCGAGCTTGTGGTCGACGCGATGCTCGATGTCACCCATCCCGGCGATCTTGTTCTCGATCCCTTCATCGGGTCGGGGACGACGATCATCGCCGGCGAGCAATGCGATCGCCGCGTCCGCGGGATCGAACTCGATCCCAAATATGTCGATCGGACAATCTGGCGCTGGGAGCATTTGACAGGTCAACAGGCCCTCCACGTCGAGAAAGGCCTGACCTTTGCCGAGCTGGCCCAAGAGCGCAGCGCAATCGAAGAGGGCAGCAACGATGAGTAAGAACGACGATCCGAAGAAGCCGTCGGCGTGGGGCAAAGGGAAAACCGATCCCGCTTCATGGTGGAAGAAGGGCGGTCCCTCTCCGAACCCCAAGGGCCGTCCGAAAGGCTCGAAGAGTCAGAAGACGCTCTACAAGGAGGCATTCGAGAAGAAGATTACCGTCTCGATGGATGGCGAGCACAAAACGATGACCAAGAAAGAGCTCGGATACCACCAGCTCGCTCAGAAATCCGCAGCCGGGGATCTCAAGGCCTTCGCGATGCAAAAGGATCTCGACGAGAAGTTCGACCCGCCAGAGGTCGCGCCACCCACGCCCGATGAATCAGCGGCCGATTTTGCCGCGTTCGACGCCTATGTCGAGCTGCGCGAGAAGTTCAGGGTCTTCGAGAAGCCGGAGACTGAGAATGAGTGATCCTGTCGAACTCCGCAGACTCGTCGATGGCCTCTGCAGGCAGGATTTCCGCTCATTCGCGATCCGGGCGTTCCCGGTGGTCGAACCGAAGATGCTCGACCCTGCCCGTCACATCGATATCATCTGCCATCTCATGCAGACGATATTCGAAGGCGGCGTCTCGCGCGCGCTGGTCTGCATCCCGCCGCGGTATCTGAAGACCTATCTGATCTCGATCGCCTACACCGCCTGGCTGCTCGGGAAGAATCCGGCAGCACGTATCATCTGCGTATCTTACGGCGCGCAGCTCACCGAAAAGTTCAGCGCCGATACGCTGCGGCTGATGCGGTCGTCTTGGTACCGGCGCACATTCCCCGGCACGATCCTCGACCCAAAGAAGCAGAGTCTGACCGAGATCGGCACGACCGCGGGTGGCTATCGCTTCGCGACCTCAATCGGTGCGACACTCACCGGGCGCGGCGCCGACATTATCATCATCGACGATCCGCTGAAGGCCAACGAGGCGCATTCGCCAACGGCGCGAGAAAACTGCATAGAATGGTTCAATTCAACGGTGCACACGCGCTTTGACGATCCCAAGAAGGGCAAGATCATTGTCGTCGCCCAGCGCCTGCACGCCGAGGATCTTCCCGGGCATCTTCTCGAGACGGGCGGCTGGGAAACCCTCATTCTTCCTGCGATCAACCCAAAGGATCAGGTCTATCCGATCGTCGCGGGCGGTCAGAAGGCATTGTTCAAAACCGGCCGCATCCTTCCGCCGTCAAGGCACGACGCGGCCTATCTGGCGCAACTGAAGAAGGAGATGGGCGAGCATGATTTCGAGGCCCAGTTCAACCAATGCCCGATCCCGCCCGGTGGTGCCATCTTCAAGAATATCTGGGTCAAGCGCTACGACAAGCGCCCCGGTCCCGAGAAGGTTGAAGCCGTTATCCAGAGCTGGGACTGGTGACACGCCTCGAAGAGGAGACCCGGATCGGCAAAGGCGGGACCCTGGCGGCGCAGCTGTCGCGGCTCGACCTGATCGTGCTCGACGAGCTCGGTTATCTGCCGTTCGCCCGCTCGGGAGGGCAGTTGCTGTTCCACCTCATCAGCAAGCTTTATGAGCGGACCAGCGTCATCATCACCACGAACCTCGCCTTCGGCGAATGGCCGACCGTGTTCGGCGATCCCAAGATGACCACGGCGCTGCTCGACCGCGTCACCCACCACTGCGATATCGTCGAGACGGGCAACGACAGCTGGCGCTTCAAAAACCGCAGCTGACAGCCACCTTCGGCGCCTTCAAAAATCTATCTTGCGCTGCGCGCGCCTCCGGTCGGGCTACGCCCGCCCTCCGCCGCACGCAGCGCAAGGCCATCTTCAACAAACCAGCATCATATTATCCGAAAAGGGGGTCCCTCTTCGACGCCGATCGGGGGTCCCTTTTGAACGCCGTTTGACATCCACCGCGCCGCTCAAGCCATGCCAAGAGGCTTCCGCGAGCATCCGACATGATTTCGAATTGAACTGGTCGATTGGTCTTTTGCTGGATCACCATTGCCCGCGTTCTCAACTCACCGCCGGCGACGAGATCGCCGATCTTGATCTTCACAAGATCGCAGCCTCGCAACTTGCTGTCGATTGCGAGATCGAACAGCGCCCGGTCTCGAAGCCGGTGCTCTCGATCCAAGTGGAAGCGAATTGCCCATATCTGCCGTGGTTTTAACGGCCGCTTTGCACCTACCTTTCGACCGGCATTCCACGCCGGTCGTGGACGCAAATAGTCGAATTCTGATCTACCCATGATCATTCTCCTGCAGCCAAAATGGCCAAAAAGGGAAACGCATGGGTCAGGCCGATTGGCCGATTGCGTATTGGCAGCTTTGGGCGGTGGAACGAAATTAGCGGACGCTCCAAGTATTGCCTGGCGTTCGCTTGAAAGGTCACCTCCGTACTGGCTCGTGCAATCGAGGCGCAACCACGTTCCGCAGGAACCGAATAGACGCTGAAGGCCCAGATTCCCGATATCCGTTAGATGATCGGCGCGACATCTTATAATCTTGGCCGGAGCTCCCATATAACAATCATCGTGGCACACGTTCATCGTAGGCGGCCGCGGCTGAGAGACCTCGTGCTCCCGCTTACAAGCAGGAGCCGCGCCCATGCCCCCCGATCCAGATCAATCCCAGTCGGCCACCCCGGACGTGCCTGTCCGATTGAGACCGCAATCGAGCCGATTTTTCCGCAAGAGCCGCAGTCCATTCCCCCTTGATGACGCACGGCGTCAGGGAGACATTAGTCAGCTCGCCTTCTCGACGATGGGCGGACGGGATCCGGCGTTAGCCTTCCTGAACACCGACAACGCCGCGCTCGGCGGCCGCCCGCTTACAGTCGCCACCGCGAGCCCCGAGGGATATGAACGGGTTGCGGCAGCGATCCGCCGCCGGCCGAGCGGCCCGGGATTCAAATGAGCCGTGCGATAAACATTTCGCTGCCGGAAGACGAGGTCAAGCGCCTTTGCCTTCTGCAAGGTGTCAGCATCAGTGCGATCGAGCCGCTTCGGTCGGGCGGTACCCGCCTTGTCTGCACATCCGGCTCCGGCGCCGAGGAAATGCGCCTCCGGCTCCGCGGTCACCTGATCGACGGCAATGTTCTCCGTTACCGCTTCTATCGCCCACCGGCCATGCGTGAGCGGCGATGAGGCCGGCGCGCGATTTCGTGGTGAGCGAACGTCTCTCCCGAACCCGAATAGCATCGGTATTCGTGCCGCACATTTATCGGGATGTGTTATAAGCATCCCATCACCTGAAATCGAACAAGCTCCATGTGACAGAGGGACGATCCGTGCTCTCGCTTGATACAGGAGCACACACCATGTGCCTTATTCAATTGCTCGAAGACGAGCAGATTGCGCTCGTGCGATACGCCGCCGCGACAAATCCTTCGGCGATCGACCGATATGGGCGCCTGATCGAAGATATCCGTCGGCGTCTGACGGTCTTTCCCTATCAGCATCGCCCCTATTTTCCGCTCAACAGATTGCGGACGCAAACGGCTCGCTAGCACGTTCGCGAACACGCGCATCCTGAAACCGAAGAAAGATATCCGAGATGGCCAAATCACAAAAACGCAGCAACCGCGAGATTCGCAAACCCAAAGCCGCCAAGGCGAAGCCGCCGACTGCGCTCGCAGCCCAGGAGGCCTCCGCGGTGCAGATGGCCTCCAAGCCGAAGGGCAATCGCTGACGCGCCGTCAAAAACTGCGGTGGAAGCTGACCAGATCGGCGTCGGGATCGCCATAGCCGCAAATCAGGCCGCGCAGCATCTGCGCGGCCATCATTGAAAAGGTGATGCCATTGCCGCCATATCCCATCGCGGCATAGCAATTCGACATGCCGGGAATTCGACCGATGGTCGGTGTCCCGACCGGGCTGTCGCCGAAACTGCCGGCCCAGCTATACGCGGGCGTCGCGTCCACAGCCGGCAACAGGGCGGCAAGCTTTCTCGACAGCGTCGCTGTTTTATCGGAGAGCTTGGCGTCACGGAGAGCCGCGTCGCCGATTTCCTCATCCTCGCCGCCGCAGATGATTTCTCCACGCGGGGTCGTCCGTATGTAGAGGTAAGGATCAGCGGCCTCCCATATCATCGCGGCGGTCGGCCAGATGGCACGGGGTTGTGGGCGGGTTGCGATCGACCAGCTCGAGATGATCTTGTTTCCCTTCCGCGGGATTCCCTTCATCATCTCATAGCCCGTCGCCATGACGACACGACGTGCGCGAATGCTCGGCCCGCGAGCCGAGACCAAGGTGACCCCCTCGCCCGTCGGCGCGATGTCACAGATATCGACGGGCGCGTAGAGCCGGGCGCCCCGTGCCAGCGCGACGTTCAGATAACCAGCCGTGAGACGACGCGGATCGGCGGAATAATTGCCGAAACCGATCAGCGCATGGCGTCCCTTGATCCCATATCGCTCCTGCACCGCAGCGGGCTTGAGCAGTTCGACTTCGAAGCCCGCGCGTCGCCGGGCGTCGGCTTCGAGCGCAAGCCCGCCAGCATCGAGGACATTGCCGTCGAGATAGATCGAGCCGCGCGTCGCACCATCGACGGCAAGGCCCAGCCGTTCGGTCCGTTCGCGTAGCGCGTCGACCGACTGGCGGGATCGCCGCCAGATGCGTTCGGCCTTTTCGCGCCCGATCCGATCGGCCATCAAGGTCAGCGGCGTGTCGAGCTCATATTGCAGCATCGCGGTCGACGCCGCGGTCGATCCTTCGGCAGGACCCCGGCGATCGACGATAACAGTCTTGAGCCCCGCTTCCGACAATGCCTCGGCGATCAGCGCGCCCGACACGCCTGCCCCCACGACGACCACATCGCACGCAATATCCCTTGTCAGCGGCTGCGCAGCGATCGCAGGACGACGCCGTGCCGACCAGATCGACTGGCCGGTCCGGAGATCGCGATGACGGGTCGCCGATGTGCGGCTCACCATGACGGGCGATCAGGCAAGATCGCGCACCTTGGCTTCGCGGGCCCAATGACGCCGCGTGCCCACGCTCTCGAACTTGTCGATCGCGACGACACCGCCGTCCTTTTCGACCCCCGCCTTGTCGAGCAGCAATTGCGTCGCTTCGTCATGCGCGATCGTCTTGCAATGGCCATAGGCGTCCATGAACCACTGGACCGCCGCGCCCTGCTTTGAGAGGGCCTCGGCCTGTTCCTCGGTGAGGATCGACGCCACCGCGTCGAACAGCACCGAGGGCGAGCCCGCGAGCTGGCCATCAGCCTTGAGCGTGCCGCCCTTGACCTTGATCCCGCCGACCTTGGGCGCGACGAGGAAGGCGGTGCCGCCCGCGCTTTCGATGTCGCCCTTCAGCTTGTCGATCATCGCCTTGTCCGATCCTTCGGCAAAGAGGATCGCGACCTTGCGACCCTCCATCGTGTCGTCGGCATTCTTCTGGATCGACAGCGCGTCGGAAGGTTTAAGATCGACGGGCGCACGCGCAGCCTTTTCCTTCGCCGGCAGATCGATGGCGAGCCCCATGGCAACACGCGTCGCGAGATCCTCATCGATATTCCGAAGCTGGCCGACGACGCGGGCGCGGACATGATCGAGCGTGACCTTCGACAGTTCGAACACCAGCGCCGAGGCGATATGCGCCTGCTCATTCTCGGTCTGCGACAAATAGAACAGCCGTGCTTGGCTGAAATGATCGGCGAAAAGCTCGGCGCGAATGCGCAGCTTCTGCGCAGGGTCGTTCCGCTCGTCATTGGCCGTGAACGTCGAGAAGCCCGTTTCTGCGCTTGCGCGCGGACCGCCATTCTCGCCGGCTTCGGCAAGGCTATTGGGTTCGTAATTGGCGCGCCCGGTCGGGACGAGCGTCTGCATCATCCCGTCGCGCTGGAAATTATGGAACGGACATTTGGGCGCATTGATCGGGATCTGGTGGAAATTGGTCGTGCCCAGCCGCGACTTCTGCGTATCGAGATAGGAAAAAAGCCGGCCCTGAAGAAGCGGATCGTTGCTGAAATCGATCCCCGGAATGATGTTCGACGGCAGGAAAGCGACCTGTTCGGTCTCGGCAAAGAAATTGTCGACGTTGCGGTTGAGCGTCATGCGGCCGACGATCTCGACCGGAACATCCTCCTCCGGGATCAGCTTGGTCGCGTCGAGTACATCATAAGGCTGCTTCTTGGCGAAGGCTTCGTCGAACACCTGGACGCCGAGATCCCACGCCGGAAAATCGCCCGCGTCGATCGCCTCGAACAGGTCGCGGCGGTGGAAATCGGGATCGGCGCCGGCGATCTTGACCGCTTCGTCCCAAGTCGTCGACTGGATGCCGAGCACGGGTTTCCAGTGGAATTTGACGAATTTCCCTTGGCCCTTTTCGTTGACGAAACGGAAAGTGTGGACGCCGAAACCTTCGATCATGCGCAGGCTGCGTGGAATCGTGCGGTCGGACATCGCCCACATGATCATGTGCATCGCCTCGGGCATCAGCCCGATGAAATCCCAGAAAGTATCGTGCGCGCTCGCCGCCTGCGGATATCCGCGATCGGCTTCCATCTTCACGCTGTGAACGAGGTCGGGGAATTTCATCGCGTCCTGGATGAAGAAGACCGGGATATTGTTGCCGACGAGATCCCAATTGCCGCTGTCGGTGTAGAGCTTGACCGCGAAACCGCGCACGTCGCGCGGCGTATCGACCGACCCGGCACCGCCCGCGACCGTCGAGAAACGGACGAACACCGGGCAGGTCGCGCCCTCCTTCTGCAGGATCGAGGCCTTGGTCAGCCCGGAGATCGCCTTGGTGCATTCGAACACGCCGTGCGCGCCCGAACCGCGGGCATGGACGATCCGCTCCGGAATACGCTCATGGTCGAAATGGAAAATTTTCTCGCGGAGGACGAAATCCTCGAGCAGCGTCGGGCCGCGCTCGCCGGCGCGCAGCGAATTCTGGTTGTCCAAAATGCGATGACCGAAATTATCGGTGAGATAGGTGGCCGGATCGGCGACCTCAGTGCCGACGTCCTGGTGCAGTTCGTCGCCATTGCCCCGGCTGTCGGTCGGCGTGATCCGGCGCTCTCCCGGCTGATGGTCGCGAAGGGCGTGGTCGGTCGCAGGGGACGGCGCGGGCTTCTTGGCCATGATCGGTTCCTTGGGTTTCGAGGGAATTGCATCTTGAACCCCCCGCTCGCCCTTAGGTTTCGCGGCGCGCCCGCATTCCGTCCTATTTCTGGGCCATCACATGCCCGTCCTGTTCACGGAGCCAGTTGTGGAGACGCGTCGCCGCCATCGCGCCTTGTCCGGTTGCAACACTGATCTGGTCGAGACCTTCAAGGACGTCGCCCGCGGCATAAACGCCGGGAAGGAGGCCGTCCGAAAAAGCGCTGAACGGGATGCAGCCATTCGGATCGGTCAGCGGCCCCAGCATGGCAGCAAGCTCGCTGCGCGGGGTCGATCCGAAGGCCGGGTAAAGCGTGTCGAACCGGCGCGGCGCGGCTTCGTCCTCGATTGTGACGAACATCGCCTCCTCGGTTGCGTCAAGGCGAAGAACCCGGCCTTCGAGAACGTCGACGCCGCTCGCGTCAAGTTCGCCCCGCTGCTTGTCGGTCAGCGCCACCTGCCATTTCGGGATGAGCGTGATGTTGCTCGAATATTGTCGCAGGAACATTGCCTCGGCGGCGCCATGGAGGTCGGAACCGAGGACAGCGATCCGCTCGTCGCTATGTTCGAAGCCATCGCAGATCGGACAATAGCGGAGCACGCCGCTGCGAACCGCTGCCTGATGATCGCCGCTGTCGAGTTTCGCCAGATTGGTATCGACGCCGGTTGCGAGGATCAGTCCGCGCGCGCCGATGACCGCGCCGCTATCGAGGCGCGCGCGAAACAGCGCGCGGTCTTCGTCCCGAGCGATCTCGACAACGCGGCCCTCGACGATCTCGGCGCCGTAGCGCGCCGCATGGTCGCTCATGCGCGCGATGAGGTCGGCTCCCACGATACCGTCCGGAAATCCGGGGATATTGCGCGAACGCGGAACCCAAAGAGCGCGCGAACGTCCGTCATGGGCGATGCGCACCTTTCTTCGGTATCGCGCGAGATACATGCCGGCCGTCAGCCCGGCAGGTCCTGCACCGACGATCAATATATCGATCGGCGACCCTTCGCCGGCCGAAAGCGACGTCATCCTGTGGCCCGCGCCGAATAGTCCATGGCCGCAAGGATGTCCGTAATCGCGACGAACGCAAAGCAGACCGAGCTGTCGGCCACGCCATAAGGCAGGAAAATATCGTCGCCGACCCGGATCGCCCCGCACGTATAGACGACGTTGGGGACATAGCCTTCGCGGTCCTCATCGGCCGCAGACAGGATCGGATTGGGCGTTCGGCCGATCACCTTGGACGGATCGACCTTGTCGAGCAGCACCGCCCCGATCGCATATTTGCGCATCGCGCCGACGCCGTGGGTCAGCACCAGCCAGCCCTCGTCGAGCTCGATCGGCGCGCCGCAATTACCGATCTGGATCAGTTCCCAAGGGAAGCGCGGTTCGAGCAACAACGCGCCGCCGTCCCATTCATCGACCTTGTCGGAGCGCAGGAGATAAAGATTCTTGCCATCCTGGCGGCCAATCATCAAAAACTGCCCGTCGATCTTGCGCGGGAACAGCGCCATGCCCTTGTTACGCCCCGCCTTGCCCTTGATCGGCGTCAGCGTGAAATCCTTGAAGTCGCGTGTCCGCAGCAGCTCCGACTGGATGTCGCGGCCGCTATAGGCCGTGTAGGTCCCGATCCATTCGCTTTTGCCGCTGTCGCGCTCGAACTCGAGCAGCCGCAGATCCTCGAGCCCGTTGCGCTGCGCCTCGGTGATCGGAAAAATCACCGTGCCCGACAGGGTGCTGTCCTTCTGGCGATAGAGCGAGACGACATCGTCGGGCTTGTCGTCGCGGTGCGGACCCAGCATCGCCGCGGTGGCGAAGCCGGGTTGCGGCAGCAAGGTCAGTTCGCGATCATGCGTGATGATGCCCTCGCGAAAGGCGATCGTCGAAATATGTCCCTCGCCGACCGCGCGGAGCGAAAGCAGGATGCGGATGCTGCCTTCCTGCAGTCCACTTTGATCGGGATGGCGCACGACGCTGGGGTTCATCAACGCCGCCGCGGCATAGCTATATTCGTGACAGAAATAGGCGCCGATCAGCAGCCGCGTTTCGCGTTTGAGCGCCAAGCCTTCGAGCCCGAGCTTGGGTTCGATCTCGTCAAAACGATCCTCGAACACTTTCTCGATCTGCCAGTGCCGGTCGGCAAAGTCTCTGAGCACGACGCCCAGTTCGGCACGAACCGTTCGCGGATTCAGGGCAACGATCTCGCGCGCGAGCCGCTGCACGCGTTCGAGATCGGGGCCCGACGCCTGCCAGGCCAGATGGAAGGGCCGCACGACGACGCGCGTCGGGTCGGCGTGCAGCCGCAATTCATGCTGGACCAGATGCAAATGATCTTCCTTTCAGCCGACCTTCCGGACGAAATCCCGAATGGCATAGGTCGCATGCTGATAGGCGAGAACCGACTCCGCGCCCTCATTCAGATTGAGACCGCGCGGATTGATGCCGTCCTTGCTCGTCCCGGTCAGCGGATCGCCGACGATTACACCGCGATCATTGGCTCCGGTAAACCATGCATAGGCACGCCGCGCGTGCGCCAGCCAGATATCGTCACCGGTTACGTCGTATGCCGCCGACGCCGCATCGATCGCAGCCCAGATTTCGAGCGGTTGCTGGTCAAATGGCCGCGGCAGCGCATAGGCATGGCCGAAGCTGTCCGAACCGACGGGGCGATAGTGACCATAAGGCGAAATCTGCGCATCGTTGATCCACCGCAGCGTTTCGATTCCGCATTCCGTCACGTCCGCACGCTCCAGTCGCGCACCCGCGCGCAGCATCGCTTCGGGAAGGCGGCTATTGTCATAGGCGAGCACCGACTCGAACCATCGCCAGCCGGGCTGCGCCGCCGCCTCATAGAGCGCGATTAGCCGGTCGGCGCCGCTGCGCAATATCCGACCCGCCAGATCATGCTCGGGATGCGCCGCGAGCACGAAGTCGGCGCCGAGCATCGCAAAAGCGGTCGCACGCGGCGACTGGAAGTCAAGCGCGGACGCCGCGGTGCGCTCGAACAGTTTATGCGCCCATTGCCTTAGACCGGGATCGCGCGCGGCCTGCGCCGTCGCGCCGAGCGCCCAGAGCGTTCGCCCGCAGCTATCTTCGGACCCCACATCCTCGAGCCAGTTGCGTGCAAAGCCCATGAAGTTGCGAAACTCGCCGCGGTCGGGGTTCCAGGCATGCTGGACGAACGCGGCAAAGACCGAGGCCAACTGCCCGCACCTGCCGAGCGCGTCGTCGTCGAGCCGGTGCATCAGCATCAGCGCCCGCGCATTGTCGTCGACGCAATAGCCGTGCGCGCGATCGGGGATCATATGAACGCTGTGCTGGAGGATGCCGGTATCATCACAAATGCGCAGGAATCCATCGATGCCGATATGATCAGCTATGGGCGCAGCTTTCGGCAGGACGCGGCTTTCCGCGATCAGCGCGCAGGTCCGTTCCGCGAACACAGGCCAGATCATGTCGCGGCTGCGGTCATAGGCGCGCCGCTGCAGCGTCAGCAGCCGGTCGGCGTCGCCGAGCAGATAGCGGATTTCGTTCGCGATCGCTTCGCTGTCGTTGAAGGGTACCAGCACGCCATGATCGTCAGCAAGGAGCTCGACTGCATGGACATAGGGCGTCGAGATCACGGCCTTGCCCAGCGCCATCGCATAGGAAAGCGTACCCGACGTCGATTGCTGCGCACCGGTATAAGGCGTCACATAGATGTCCGCCGCCTCGATAAGATCGAGCAGATCGTCGGTTTCCATGAAGGCATTGATCCAGCGGACATGCGCATCGACCCCGAGCGACACGGCGAGCGCCTGAAGCCGGTCGCGATAGGCTTCGCCTTCATGCGCCAGCAGGTTGGGGTGCGTGGCCCCCGCGATACAATAGAGGAAGTCGGGGTGATCCTCGACGATCGCGGGCAATGCCTCGATGACCGCTTCGATCCCCTTTCCGGGCGACAGGAGCCCGAAGGTCAGCGCGACCTGCTTGCCCGCAAAGCAGAACGCCGACTTGAACTGCGACGCGCGACCGAACGGGCGATCGGGGACGCCATGCGCGATCAATGCAATCTGGTCTTCATCGGCATGATAGACGCTTCGCAGCAAATCGCGCGAGCGTTCGGACATGACGACGAGCTTGGTTGCCCGCGCGATCAGCCGATCCATGACGCGGCCCTGCTCCGCGTCGGGTTCGGCAAGCACCGTATGAAGCGTGATGATGAGCGGCGCCGAAACCCGTTCCACGAGTTCGAGCACCATGTCCCCTGCCAGCCCGCCGAAAAGACCGAACTCGTGCTGCAGCCAGACGATGTCAGCGCAGCTTGCCTCGATCTGTTTTGCCGCGTCGATAAAGCTGGCGGCGTCACCCTCTGTGATCGCAGCACGAACCACCGGATCGAATATGGTCGGGACCGCTGCGGGCGCCATCGCGTAAACATCGACGGCGATCTCCGGCGCGGCCGCTGCAAGCGACGCGTGGATATCGGCGGTGAAGGTCGCGATACCGCAACGCCGGGGAAGGAAGCCGCCGATCAGTGCGAGCCGAAGGGTCTGCGCGACGGCGGGACGGAGCGATTGGCAAGCCTCAAGGCCTTCATCGAACGACGTGCGATCGGGAGCTTCGTACACAGGTTTTTACCTTCCAAAATGAAGCGGCAGAAGGCCTCACCCAAATTTGCTGATTATCTTGGGACGTGTGGCAATGAGCCACGGAGCGTCCGGATTTAGAACAATTTAGCGGGGATTTGGTTCCGCCAGACCCGCGCTCCGCCGTAGAGGATGGGGCCGCACCGAAGCCCCGGTCATTTCAGGCAAGCGACAAGCGATGCGATAACCGCCAGCGTTTCGCGCGGATCGCGCACGCAAATGGTGTCGAGCCCGAGCGTCTTGGCGGGATAATCATTGCCGCCGGGGAAAATCGCGTCGCCGACGAACATCATTGCGTCGAGCGGGATGCCGCTCTCGTCGCGAAGCCTGGTCAACCCATAGGCCTTGTCGACGCCTTCGCGAGTGATGTCGATCGACGTCGCACCGCCCATGTTGATTGAAAGGTCCGGAAGACGCTGGCGAAGGTCATGCTGGATGATCTTGCGCTTCGCAAAGTCCGGATCCCATTTTTCCTTGGCATCGATCGGCGCCTGCTGCCCGAGCGCCGAAAAGGTGATCTGGCTGCCGCGGTCTTCGATGCGCTCGCCCCAGACGGCTTCGGGAACGAAGCCCGTGGCTTCGAGCGCGGCATCGAAAGCCTCGAATATGCGCTGTTTTTCATCGTCGGCGAAGAGTTCCGCATAGACCGCCCGCCAGGCATCGGGACGAAAAGTGTAGAGCTTCGTGCCGGTCGCGGGCATGAGCCACAACCGCGACCGGTCGGTGCGAACCGGAAGGCGCGAGGCGATCTGCTTGTCGAACTGCGGCCAGTCGCCGCCCGAGATGACGGCGACGTCGGCAACACCGAGAAGATCGCCGAGCGCTTCCCCCATGTCTTCGTCGAGCGGCTGCTTGCTCTCGGCGAGCGTGCCGTCGAGATCAAAAGCAATGAGGCGTTTCAAGCGAGAATGGCCGGCTGCGCCATGGGCAGCATGTCACCGACATACCGATCGCATTCGACGCGGCCGGACAGCACCGCGTTCCGCGGCGATCCCCCGGCCATGATCAGATTGCACGTCAAACCGCGAGTGTCGCGATAGTCGTTGATGCGCTTGGCATAATAGAGCGGCAGATCGAAATTTGCCGTCGCATGCCCGCGACGCTCCGCCTGGCTGACGGACATCAGGGCGATCTGATGGTGATAGAGAAGTTCGTTAAGGTCCATATGTCGCTCCGTTGGCGGGGAGCACAATGGTCTCTCAGTTGCCGGCGCGCAGGTCAGCACGGCAATGACAAGGATATGGGTGCGCGGCGGCGTATTGCAATCTTCAGCGAAACTATTCTCGTCAGTCTTTCGTTGGCCGGCATGTAAAGGTCCGCTGTTGGGACTCCTTCGTTGCCCTCGCGAATGGCCGACATCGGGCGCAAAGCCGACATACAAAAATGGCGGCCCGATCGGGCCGCCAGAGTTGAATTGAGGAGCTCTCCATTTGGATCGCGGAGGCCGGATACATCGGTTGTCCGTAATCGCCATGTAAATCAGCAGACCGTAGCGGAATCCTGAATCAGTGATGCTCGGCTGCAACAGTACCGTCGGATCTAGATAGAACTGCAGCCGCATTCGAAAGCGCGCAGATGTCCGCGGCAGCCTTCGCGATTTCCGCGATCGCCCGATTTCTTGCCTCGCCAGCCATCCGGGCCGCCAAAATTGCTGTCGCGCTCGCATCTTCCATGATTATGCCAATCCTGGTGCAGATCTGAGCGAGCAATTCGTCGGTGTCTTCCATTATCCGACCACGCCCTGACACGTCGCGGAAGTCCAGATGCAGCTTTTTGCCAGGACCCGAACATTCCAGTCGACTTCCCCGGCACAGCAAGCATTGGTGTCCCTGCGTCCAAATGGCGGCGCGACGCTCCGACCCTCGCGGTCCCGGAGCGTGAGGCAGTGGGACCGGCATGGGCCGGCTCCACAGGAGACCTCAAATGACTGACCAAACTACCGCCGTCGAACCAATCGCCCGCGCGCAGACCAAAGCGGCCGCCGTCCAAAAGATGCTCTCGCGAGCCAAGGGCGCGACGCTTGCTGAGATCACGGCCGACACCAACTGGCAGCCGCACAGCGCGCGGGCATTCCTGACCGGCCTCCGCAAAAAGGGCATGAACATCGTCCGTGAATGTCGCCCAAACGGCGACACCTCCTGGCGCATCGAGCGCTGAAGTGGCGCGCATTGAAGAACAACTGGCCGGGCTGGCGACAATGTCGCCGGCTCGTCTACGCGCCGAATGGCGCCGCCTTCACCGCCGCCAGCCGCTGACCGCTGGCCTCACTTCGAGCCAGCTCATTCGAAGCATCGCCTGGCGTCTGCAGGAGAAGATGCTCGGAGGCCTGCCTGCAAATCGGCTACGCGAGCTCGATCGTCTCGCCGGCCAACTCGATCACGACGGCGAACTTGATATGGCCTTGGACCGGTCACTTAAGCCAGGGTCGCAGCTTGTGCGCCCCTGGCACGGGAAGGCCTATACGGTGACCGTGATCGACCAAGGGTTTGAGTTCGACGGACGGCAATACTCTTCCCTAACCCAGATTGCGCGCGAGATAACCGGCGCGGCCTGGTCGGGCCCGCGCTTCTTCGGACTTAAGACCGAGGCCGCTCGATGAAACCTCAATCCTCCCGCCGCCGCTGCGCGATCTATACGCGCAAATCGACCGAAGAAGGTCTCGATCAGAACTTCAACAGCCTGGATGCCCAGCGCGAAGCCTGCGGCGCGTACATTCTGAGCCAAACTCACGAAGGATGGGAGCCGACAGGTGAGCTGTACGACGACGGCGGCTATTCCGGCGGATCGATGGAACGGCCCGGCCTTCGCCAGTTGCTTGAAGATGTTGAAGCCGGAATGATCGACATCATTGTCGTCTATAAAGTCGACCGTCTCACCCGCAGCCTGTCCGACTTTGCGCGCATCGTCGATGTCCTCGACAAACATGGCGCTTCGTTTGTCAGCGTGACTCAGGCCTTCAACACCACGAACAGCATGGGGCGCCTCACCCTCAATGTCCTGCTGTCCTTCGCCCAGTTCGAGCGCGAAGTGACGGGCGAGCGCATTCGCGACAAAATCGCCGCGTCGAAAGCGCGCGGCATGTGGATGGGCGGGACCGTACCGCTGGGTTATGAAGTCAAAGACCGGAAGCTCCTCATCGTTCCCGCAGAAGCCGAGAAGGTACGACATATCTTCAATCGTTATCTCGCGCTCAGGTCGGTCTACGCCCTGCAGGCGGAACTGGCCGCCGATGGAATCCTGACGAAGTCGCGGATGCTGAAGGACGGGAGCAATTATGGCGACAAGAATTTCAGCCGCGGTGCGCTCTACCAGATGCTGCGCAACCGTATCTATCGCGGCGAGATCACGCACTGCGGAAAATCTTATCCTGGTGAGCATCATGAGATCATCGACGCCGACACCTTCGATCGGATCAGCGCGCGCCTCGATGGCAATCGCGTTGAACATAGGCATGCTGCCTATGCCGAACACCCAAGTCTGTTCGCCGGCATAATCTGGGATGGCGACGGACGCCGATTGACACCCAATCACGCGAACAAGGCTGGCGTGCGATATCGCTACTACATCAGCCGCAAGGATAAGCAGCGGCTGGAGTTGCCGATCGTGCGTGTACCCGCGGGCGACATTGAAAACCTCCTGATCCATCAGCTCAGGAACCACGCAGACGTGAGTTGGGATGGCCCGCGCCCAACGCGCGAACTTATACTCGCAACGATGCGGAAAATCACAGTCCACCCCGACCGGGTCGAGATTGAATATATCGACCGCGAAGAGCCGGTGGCTATCCCTGCGACGTTAGTTCGCTGCAGCGGAGAGAAGCGCATTGCCGCCGCCCCCGAGAACTACGCGCACCCTCGACACGATCCAGCGCTGATCAAACTCATCGTCCGCGCGCACCAAGCTGGGAAGGCCATCGCCGCATCGACGAACTCGACTGTTGAAGCCGCCGCAACGAGCATGGCAGTGTCCACACCTTACTTCTGCTCGCTGCTTCGACTCGCACACCTCGCGCCGGACATCACGGCCGCTATCCTTGATGGCCGGCAGCCAGCGCACCTCAATCGCCAATTCCTCGCGCGCATCAATAACCTGCCGATCGACTGGCAAGGGCAGCGCGAGATGCTCGGGTTCGCCTGAACCCACCTCCAGCAAAAGCTGAACAAGATGCACATCTTTTGTGCAACACATCCTCCGACCGCGAAATCCTTGAGTTGAGAATGCAGGATAAGCTGCGCTCGTTAGCCGACGCCAAAAGCGTCTCTACATCGCAGCGGGGAACACCCTAGAGAGCCACAAACCTCTAATTTATCGCTATAATTTCGAGAGAACGTTGACCGAGACCCGGCAATCGCGATCACATAGTGACTGCGTGGTGGGCGCTGACGGGCTCGAACCGCCGACCCTCTCGGTGTAAACGAGATGCTCTACCAACTGAGCTAAGCGCCCCCGTTTCGGGAGAGCGCGCCCCTGCCACAGCTTGGGCGCGGAGGCAAGCGCGCCGCTATTCCTCCAGCGCCTCGAAATAGCGCGCGAGCGAATCGAATGCGCCTTCGGCAAGCCCGATGAAGATGCGGCGACCATCGTGCGGATCGGCTTCGCGCAGGAACAGGCCGGCGTCGGTCATCGTCTTGATCCAGCGCAGCGCCGTCGTCGCGGGCACGGCGGCGGCGATGCACAGGCTCGATACCGACACCGGCTGGCGTTCGAGCCGTGCCGCGTAGAGGTCGAGCAGCATGTCCCACGCCGGATCGGCGAACAGGTCGGCCGGGAAATATTGTTCGCGCATCCGCCGCTGGCGCAATACTCGCCGCACCGCCTTGGCGCGCTGTCGTTCCAGCGCGCGTTCCTCGGGCACGAAGCTCCGCGGCACCGCCGCGAAGTCGCGCGGCGCCGAGCGGACCTGGCCCGGATAGTCGGTAAACTCCTCAGGGCGCGGCGCAAAGCCGGCCGGCGTCCCCGGCAGCCCGCCGCGCTGGCCTGCCAGATCGCCGAGCAGGCGCGAGATGCGGGCGACCTCTTCCTGCAACCGGTCGATCCGCTCCATCGCGGCGTCGCGGGCGACGTCATGAACCACTTGGTGTCGAGTCCGCCGCGCCGCGGCGAGGGCGACCACCCGGTCGGTCGCATCGGCATCGACCAGAAACTCGGTTTGCAGTGACGCCGGAACCGCCGCGACCAGCCGGTCGAGCCCCGCCAGCGACGTCTCGCAAACGAGATGACAACCCTGCTCGCCTGCCGCCGCGCATATATCGGCGAGCATCTCGCCTTCGATCGTATCGGCCCCAGCCAGCCAGACAATATCCAGCATGGCGTCTTGCCTGATATGTCCTGCCGCTCGCAACGCGGGCAATGTCCTGGCGAGGCGCACCTCGGCGAGCGACAGGGCGTCGAGCGTGAAGTCCGCATGGCCGATGACTAGCAGCCGGGATTTCGCCCCAACCGGCGTCGATATTTCTCCCACCCGGAAACCGCCCGGAGGAAAATGCGCCATGTCGAGCCCGCCGCGTGCTTCAAAGTCCATCATGCTGCCTGTCCCCGTTCATTGCTCCACCCCGGCACAACTATGTCGTCATTTCGGCGATATTCACCTTTTGTTCGTTCCTGTTTGCCGCCGATACGGACCCAAGCCTGCATGGCGAATGAGTCGGCATAGAGCAGCCGTGCCGGATTTCATCCATTTTGGACATGTTTTGTTCTCATCGTCAACTGCTTATTCACGCTTGCCATTTGCGGGCGTCACCATCAGGCCGGTGGCGCGATGCCGGAAATCATTTCATCCCTCAGCCGCCTGCGCTGGCGCCGCCGGTTCCGGTCGTTCGCCGCGCTGCTCCTGCTCGTCGGGCTGGCGATCGCGGCCTGGACATGGCGCCCCGCTCCCGCGGCGACCGTCCCGCTGGTGCATGTCATCGACGGCGACAGCTTGACCGTTCGCCGGGACGATGCGGCAATCACGATCCGCCTCACCGGGCTCGATGCCGTCGAATACCGGCAGGACTGCCCGCGTGCCGATGGCAGCCGCTGGGCCTGCGGCCGCGATGCCCGCGCCGCGCTCGAAAAGCTGGCGGGGCCGGGACCGCTGCATTGCGACCTTGCCGCCAGGGATGTCTATCGCCGCACGCTCGCCACATGCCGCACCCTCCCCTTTCCCGACGGCATCGACCTTGGCGCCGAAATGGTCCGGCAGGGCTGGGCCGTCGCGACGGACGACGCCTATCCGGTCGAGGAAGCTGAAGCGCAGGCGAAGCGACGCGGGATATGGCAGGAAGATTTCGTCCGGCCCGCCGACTGGCGCGCGACGCACGAACGCGCGGCCTCAGCGCTTTCCGCTCCGCACCCCGACGATTGAGGTCGCCATGCGCCGCCGTAATTTGCGGTGCTATGCGTTGCCGCAATTTGCGGCGCTATGCCTTGCCGCATTTTGCGGCTAGGGCGAGCGCATGAACGGCCTGTTTCCAGTCATGATCGGCGGCGCGATCGGCGCCGGCTGCCGCCACCTCGTCGGGCAGGTCATGCTCGCGCGGCTCGGCCCCGGCTTTCCGTGGTGGACGCTCTCGATCAATATCGCCGGCAGCTTGCTGATGGGCCTGCTGATCGGCTGGCTGGCGCGGAGCAGCGACGGCGGCGAGACCGCACGGCTGTTCGTCGGCGTCGGCGTGCTTGGCGGCTTCACCACCTTCTCATCCTTCAGCCTCGAGTTCTGGCTGCTGTTCGAACGCGGTCAGACCGGGCAGGCGGCCGCTTATGTCCTCGCGTCGGTGATCGGCGCAATCATCGCTTGCGGTCTCGGCCTGTTCATCGTGCGGCAGGTGCCGGCATGAGCGAGCCCAAGACGAAACTCGACGTTGCCAAACTCGACGGGGCGACAATCGCCGAAGAAGATGACGGCATCCGCCTCGACCGCTGGTTCAAGCGCCACCGGGAAGGCACCCCGCACGCGCTCCTCGCACGCTGGGCGCGTTCGGGACAGTTGACGCTCGACGGCAAGAAGGCCGATGTGTCGGACCGGATCGCGGCGGGACAGACGCTCGTCATGCCGGTGCCGCCGGTCGAAACCGAAGCCCGTCCGGCGCGCAAGGGCCGCCCGCTGACCGACGCCGATGTCGAGCTTGCGACCGGCATGGTGATTCACCGCGACGCGAGCGCCATCGTGCTCAACAAGCTGCCCGGCCTCGCGACGCAGGGCGGTACCAAGACCGAGCAGCATGTCGACGGCTTGCTCGACGCGCTCAAGTTCGATGCGCCCGTGCGGCCGAAACTCGTCCACCGGCTCGACAAGGATACATCGGGCGCCTTGCTGATCGCGCGCACCCCGCGCGCCGCCGCCTATTTCGCCAAGAGCTTTTCGAACCGCAGCGCGCGCAAGACCTATTGGGCGATCATCGTCGGCGTCCCCGACATCGCGCAGGGCGAGATCGATCTGCCGCTCGCCAAGCAGCCCGGCTCGGGCGGCGAGAAGATGCATGTCCACGACAGCGGCCTCGCCTCGAAAACGCGCTACCGCGTCATCGAGCGCGCCGGCAACAGCGCCGCGTGGGTCGAACTGCAACCGCTCACCGGCCGCACGCACCAGCTTCGCGTCCATATGGCGGCGATCGGCCACCCGATCGTCGGCGACGGCAAATATGGCGGCAAGGGCGCCTTCCTGACCGGCTCGATCAGCCGCAAGATGCACCTGCACAGCCGCCGGCTGCGCATCGACCACCCCGACGGCGGCGCAATCGATATCAGCGCCGAGGTACCCGAGCATTTCGCCGCGAGCCTCGACGCGCTCGGCTTCGACCTGCTGCTCGGCGAGGTCGGGATCGACGATATCGTCAAGGGCCAGCCCTCCAAAGCGGCAGAAAAGGCGGCAGCGAAGGCGCACAGCAAGCAGATCCGCAAGGCGCGGCGCGGCGAGCGGCGCGGACGCACCGCGACAAGCAAGCCGACCGACCATGTCGGCAAGCCGAAGCCGAAACCGAAGGCCAAAGCGAAGCCGGGCAAGCCCGCAGACAAAAAGCCCGGAACGAAGAAGTCGTCGCCGCGCCCGGCACGGCCCCGCTAATGCACCCCAACAGCGCCTTCCGTCCGAAACAGGACGATCTCGCCGAACTGCTCGTCCGCGAGATCGGCTTTGCCGCCATCTTCGCGGGCACGCCCGACGGGCCGCGCGTCGCGCATACGCCGGTGGTGCTGAGCGACGACCGCGCGACGCTGCAATTCCACCTCGCACGCGGCAACGCGCTGACCCGGCACCTGGAAGGCACGACCGCGCTCGCCGTGGTGCAGGGGCCGGACGCCTATGTCAGCGCAAGCTGGTATGCCGAGGCCGATCAGGTACCGACCTGGAATTATGTCGCGATCGAGATGGAAGGCGCCGTGCGCCGGATCGACGACAGCGCGCTGGTCGCGCTGCTCGACACGCTGTCGGCCGACCATGAAGCGCGGGCCGGCGCCAATCCGCCGTGGACGCGCGCCAAGATGAACCCGGCGCTGTTCGGCAGGATGACCGGCGCGATCACCGGCTTCGAGATGCGCATCGCCGCATGGCGGCCGACGATCAAGCTGTCGCAGAACAAGCCCGCCGACGAACGCGAAAGGGTCGCCGCGGGCGTCGAGGCGACCGGTCACGGCGCGCTCGCACAGTTGATGCGCCACCTTGGCGGCGATAGGGAGGGCGCATGACCCCCGCCGCCGACGCCCTCGCCAAAAAGCGCTTCTTCGCCATCGCCGCGATGCGCGTCATGGGCGCGATCTTCGTGCTCGCGGGCTTCGTGCTGATCCGCGGCGGGCTCGAACTGGCGGGACAGCCCACCGATCGCTGGATCGGAGTCGCCGTCGTACTGCTCGGCGCCTTCGATTTCGCGGTGATGCCGATGCTGCTCGCGCGGCGCTGGCGCTCGCCCAAAGAGCTGTGAAGCGGTTCTGGAAAGAGGTCGCTGCCGTTCGCGAGGACGGTGGCTGGGGCATCGCGCTCGACGGCCGGCCGGTGCGGACGCCGCAGCGCGCGCCGCTGGTGGTCGCGAGCGCCGCGCTTGCCGAAGCGATCGCGGCCGAATGGCAGGCGGTCGGCGAAACGATCGATCCCACCGCAATGCCGATGACCGGCCTCGCCAACGCCGCGATCGACCTTGCATCGCCCGATCCCGCTGCCTTTGCCGAAACTGTTGCCGCCTACGCCGCGACCGACCTTTTCTGCTACCGCGACGACCGCGACGCGGCCTTGCAGGCCGAACAGGCGGCGGCGTGGAACCCGCTGCTCGCCTGGGCCGAGGAACGCTTCGCACTCGAATTCGCGCTGACGCAGGGCATATTGCCGATCGACCAGTCGGCGGAAACCGTCGCCGCGCTGCGCACGGCGGTGTTCGCGCTCGATCCATGGCGGATGACGGCGCTGACCCCCCTGGTCACGATCGGCGGGTCGCTCGTCGCGGGGCTAGCGCTTGCCGAAGCCGCGTTCGATCCCGACCTGCTGTGGCAAGCGGTCAGCCTCGACGAGCTCTATCAGGAACGCCGCTGGGGCGCCGACAGCGAAGCGCAGACACAACGCGCGGCGCACAAGCGCGACTGGGACAATGCCGCGCGTTTTCTGAGCCTCCTGTAAATTTCTTTCCTTCGTCATTGCGAGCGAAGCGAAGCAATCCAGAGTCGCGTAAACCGCCCTGGATTGCTTCGCTTCGCTCGCAATGACGATAATCTAGTCGGTAAAATTCGGCCGGCGCTTTTCCATCCCGGCCATCACCGCTTCGATCTGGTTCGGGGTCCGGATGACCTTCACCTGTTCGTCGCTCTCGGCCTGCAGGATTTCGGCGTCGCTCGCATCGCCCAGCATGTTGCACAGCCGCTTGGCGCCACGGATGGCGTGCGGGTTCTTGTCGGCGATCACCGCCGCCAGTTCCATCGCCCGCGCCAGCGGATCGTCGGAAACATGCGTCGCAAAGCCCAGCAGCTTCGCTTCCGATCCGTTGAATTCGCGGTTGGTATAGATGAGCTCGCGCAGCACATCGTCGGCGACCTGCGTCCGCCACAGCGCCATGCCGGCAACGTCGGGGACCAGCCCCCAGCGCATTTCCATGATCGCGATGCGCGTGTCGGGATGGACGATACGGATGTCGGCGGCCGCCATGATCTGGCTGCCCGCGCCGAACGCGACGCCGTGCACCGCCGCGATCACCGGCACCGGCAGCTCGCGCCAGCCCCATGCCGCATATTGCGCATTGTTCGAAATGCCCTTGGTGCGATCGGCCAGCGTGCCACCGGCGCTGCTCGCGCCCGGGTCGCGCTCGTTGCTGAGGCTCGACAGATCGAGTCCGGCGCAGAAAGCGCGCCCCTCCCCCGACAGTACGACGACGCGCAGCCCCGCCTGGGCTTTCAGCGTGTCGATCGCTTCGACAAGCGCGGCCCACATCGCGGGGTCGAGCGCATTCATCTTGTCGGCGCGGATCAGCCGGACGTCAGCGATGCCGCCATCAAGCATGGTAATCGAAATACGGTCTTGCACGCGGGAGTCCCTTTCAGCGTTTCAACGCGGCTTCGACGAGCGGGAGCTGGTCGTTGCCGAAATACATGTCGGCCCGATCGACGAAGATCGTCGGCGAGCCATAGCCGCCGCGCGCGACGACCTCTTCGGTGTTGGCGCGCAGCCGCGCCTTGACCGCGTCGCTCCCGGCCGCCGCGGCAAGCGCGGCTCCGTCGAGCCCTTCGGCATCGGCGACCGCGGCGAGCACCGCCGGGTCGTCGAGATTTTCCTGCCGGCCGAAATAGCTCGCGAACGCCCCGCGCGCGAAACCGACGAGCGCCGGCTGATCGTCTTCGAGCGCCGCGGCGAAACGCATCGCATGGACGCTCTTCGCCGGATGCCATTGCGAGGGGAAATTCATCGGCACGTCCGCGAGCCGGGCCCAGTCCTGCAGCACCTTCCAGCTATGCTGGAGCCGCCGGTTGTCGGCCTGTTCGCGCGCCGCATAAACGGCGGGGTTCACGGCATTGAACACCCCGCCGACAAGGATCGGCCGATAGATCGCCGCGGCCCCCGTCCGCTCGAGCACGCCCGGCAGGTTATGAAAGGCAAGGCAGGTCCACGGACTCGACAGGTCGAAGAAGAATTCGACGCGCTCCATCACCCGTCAAACCCCTGCCTTGTCTTTCGCCCAATATTGGTCACGCAGCAGGCGCTTGTAGAGCTTGCCCGTATCGTGGCGCGGCAGCGCCTCCATGAAATCGATGCGGCGCGGAATTTTCACGCCCGACAATTTCTCGCGCGCATAGGCGCAGAGTTCGTCGCGGAAGGCGTCGGTCGCATCGGCCATGTCGGCGGGCTGGATAACCGCTATCACCTCCTCGCCCATTTCGTCGTGCGGGCCGCCGACCACCGCGACGTCGGCGACCTTCGGATGGGTGACGAGGTGATTTTCGATCTCCTGCGGGTAGATATTCACTCCGCCCGAGATGATCATGAAGCTCTTGCGATCGGTGAGATAGAGGAAGCCCTCCTCGTCGAGCTTGCCGACATCGCCCAGCGTCGACCAGCCCTTGCTGTTGCGGCTCGACGCGGTTTTTTCGCTGTCGCCGTGATATTCGAAGACATTGTCGCTTTCGAAAAAGACGCAGCCTTCCTCGCCCGTGCCGAGCTCGGTTTCATTGTCCTCGCCGACGATGTGCACCGCGCCGAGGATCGGCCGGCCGACCGATCCCTTGTGGGTCAGCCAGTCCTGGCTCGAGATGAAGGTCATGCCATTGCCTTCGGACCCGGCATAATATTCGAACAGGACCGGCCCCCACCAGTCGATCATCGCCTGCTTGACCGGGACCGGGCACGGCGCCGCGGCATGGATCGCGACCTTCAGCGTACTGTGGTCGTAACGCGCGCGCACCGCCTCGGGCAGCTTGAGCATGCGGACAAAATGCGTCGGCACCCACTGGCTCGCGTTGACGCGATATGTCTCGATATGGGCAAGCGCCGCCTCCTCGTCGAATTTCTTCATCAGCACGACGGTGCCGCCGAGACGATGGATCGTCATCGACCAGCGCAGCGGCGCGGCGTGATACAGCGGCGCCGGCGACAGATAGATGCTGTTTTCGTCGATCTGGAACACTGCGGAGGCGAGCATGACGAGGCTGTTCGTCGCCTCGATCGCCGGATCTTCGGGCAGCGGCACGCGGACGCCCTTCGGCCGGCCGGTGGTTCCCGACGAATAGAGCATGTCGACCCCGGCGCGCTCGTCCGCAACCGGAGTAGCAGGCATGGCGGCGACGGCATCTTCCCAGCTTTCATAGCCGGAAATCGTGCCGCCCATGGCGAAGCGCTTGATCCCCGTCGTCAATTGCTGTGCGGCGGCGGCAAGGCTCGCCGATACGACCAGAATCTGCGCCCCTGAATTTTCGAGAATATAATCGGTTTCGTCCTGCGTCAGCCGCGACGAAATACAGACATAGCGCAGCCCCGAACGCTGCGCGCCCCACGTCAGCCCGTAATAATGCGGCGTGTTGTCGAGCATGAAGGCAACGACATCCTCATGTCCCAACCCGTGCGCGCGAAACAATTGCGCGGCGCGATTCGATGCGGCGTCGAGCTCGCCATAGCTGATCGCCTCGCCCGTCTCGGCAACGATGATCGCGGGCTTGTCGGGGTTGTTTCGGGCATGGACGAAAGGGTGCATCTGGCCATCATCTCCGGAATCGCTGGTTTCTTTATGTCGGAGATCAGTAGCAACCTGAAACTTTCGGTCAAGCAAGCTGGGAGCGGCGACCGGCCAGTTTCTTTCGTCTATTCGGGCCGCGAACGCAGCGCATAGCCCATGCCCTTCACGGTATGCAGCATCGGCCAGTCGAATCCGCGATCCACCTTGGCGCGAAGCCGCGACATATGCACCTCGACCCGGTTGGTGCCGGGATCGAAATCGATGCGCCAGACCGCGCGCAAAAGCGCATCGCGCGATACCGGATGATCGGGCACGCGCGCGAGATTGGTCAACAGGTCATATTCGCGCAGCGGCAGGCGAATGAGCCGTCCGGCACGCTCGACGCGCCGGTCGATCAGATCGATACGCAGTTCGCCCTCGCCGAGCTGTCCCGCCGCGATCCGGCTGCGGCGCAGCAGGCCGGCGACCCGCGCCACCACTTCGGGCAGATTGTCGGTCCAGCCGACCGCGTCGGCGGCGCCGGCGTCGAGCGCCACCATCCGCTCGTCGAGCGAATCGCGATCCGAGACGACGATCAGCGGTCGCCGCCCGACGATCGACACCGCCAGCCGGACGAAATCGAACGGCTCCTGCCAGTCGAGGAACGGGTTGATCAGCAACAGGTCGAAACAACTGTCGATCCACGGACGGAGGTCGTTCGTGTGCGGCGGCAAAAGCTGCGCCGCCATTCCCGCGGCCTCGACCGCATCAACGAGCACCGCCGCCCGCTTTGCCTGCGGATGATAGATGGCGACAAGCAACTTTCTGTCGCGCCTATCCACAATATCCGATGATGCCATCCGCATCCCCCGTCGTCGACGCAACAATTTGTTGCCCCGCCGCCCCACCGGCATTGCACCGCCTTTCGGCTGTGGTACCCCATAGCCATGACCAGTATCGAAATGCTTGACGGCGATTTCGCCACCCTGCCCGACCTTGTCCGTGCCCATGCCGCGGAACGTCCCGATGCCGTAGCGGCTGCCGACCCGTTGCGGCGGTTGAGCTGGTCCGAACTGGATCAATTGACCGACCGAATCGCCGCGCGGCTGCAGCAGGACGGCTTTGCGAAGGGTGACCGCACCGCGATCGCCGGGCTCAACAGCGTCGAACAGATGGCGGTGATCCTCGGTACGCTCCGCGCCGGCGGCGTCGCGGGTCTCGTCACCAACAGCGCGACGGGCGAGCAAATGGCGGCGATGATCGCCGACACCGGCGCGCGCCATCTGTTCCTCGACAGCGCCGCGGCAGCGAACCTCGACGGACAGGTCGTCACCGCGAGCGACCGCATCGCGATGGACGGCAGCGATGCCGGCACCCCGCTCGACGCCTGGCTGGCGCTCGCCGGCGCAAAGCCGGTGCATGTCGAAATCCTGCCCGAAGATGGCTTCAACATCATCTATTCGTCGGGCACCACCGGCACCCCCAAAGGCATTGTGCACAGCCATGCGATGCGCTGGCAGCATATCGTCCGCGGCGCCCCCGCCTATGGCCCGCACGCGGTGACGATCCTCTCGACCCCGCTCTATTCGAACACGACGATGGCGAGTTTCATGCCGACGGTCGGCTCGGGCGGGCAAGTCGTGCTGATGAAGAAATTCGACGCGCGCGGCTTCCTCGAACTCGCCGAGCGTGAGCGCGCAACCAATACGATGCTGGTGCCGGTGCAGTACCGCCGCATCATGGCGCTCGAAGATTTCGGCCGCTTCGACCTGTCGAGCTTCATCATGAAATATTGCACTTCGGCACCGTTTCCTGCGTCGCTCAAAGCCGATGTGCTGAAGCGCTGGCCGGGCGGTCTCGTCGAAATCTACGGCATGACCGAGGGTGGCGCGGCGTTCATCCTCGAGGCGCACCAGTTCCCCGACAAGCTCCACACCGTCGGCCGCCCGGCGCCGGGCCATGTCGCGAAGGTGATCGACGAGGAGGGCAACGAGCTGCCGCAAGGATCGGTCGGCGAAGTCGTCGGCCGCTCGCCCGCGATGATGACCGGCTACAACAACCGCCCCGACGCCACGAAGGCGATGCACTGGCATGATGCCGACGGTAACCTCTTCTATCGCCACGGCGACATCGGCCGCATCGACGAGGAGGGCTTCCTGACGCTGATGGACCGCGCCAAGGACATGATCATCTCGGGCGGCTTCAACATCTTCCCGAGCGACCTCGAAGGCATTTTGCTCGCCGACGACCGCGTCGTCGAAGCAGCGGTGGTCGGGATACCGAGCGAAGAATGGGGCGAAACGCCGGTCGCCTTCGTCGTGCTCAAGGAAGGCGCTGTCGCCGAGGCGGTGCGCGCCGACTGCAACGCAAAGGTCGGCAAGACGCAGCGGCTGAGCGCGATTACCGTGGTCGATGAACTGCCGCGCAGCCCGATCGGCAAGATCCTGAAGCGCGAATTGCGAGATGCCTATTCGGTCAGCCCGGCCGCCTGAATCGCCGCGAGCGCGCTTTCGAGCCGCGCGTCGCCTTCACCCGCTACCCATGCCCATGCCAGTCCTCGCCGATCGAGTTCGCCGATCGCGACCTCCATGAACTGCCGCCGGGCCAGATCGCTGCCGAACAGCCGCGTGCCGTCCTCTTCCCACGGAAGGTCCATTGCCGGTACGAGATAGAGATCCGCCACCGCGCTCCACGCATCGATCCGCGGCAAGCGTTGCCCGAGCAGCATGATCGCCCATGCTTGCGTCATCAGCGGGTCGGTGTCCGAGACGAGCCAGGCGGGATCGCTCGCCATCGCCGCCTCGGTCGCCGCAATATGCCCCTCGAAGATCGCGAGCAGATCGGCAGCGTCGAACTCGGTGCCATGGGCTTCGCTGTAGGTACGGCCATATTCGGGGACGACGACACCGCCGAGACGCGCGGCGAGGCGCGGGGCGAGCGTCGACTTGCCGGTACTTTCGGCGCCGTGCAGACAGATATGGCGCGTCATGCCCGCGTCCGCCGCAAGGCAGCGGCGCGGCGCCACTGGATCAGCCCGTCGATCGACAGACCCAGCAGCACGACATAGACCGCGCTCGTCGCATAAAGGCCGCGCGACGCGAAGAGCGGGATCGCGATCAGATCGACGAGGATCCACAGGTACCAGCTTTCGACGCGGCGCCGCGCGAGCAGCCATTGCGCGGTAATGCTGAGCATCGCGACGGCGCCGTCCACCCATGGCGCCGCGGCGTCCGTATGGCGATGCATCATGGCGCTCCAGCCCGCCCACGCCGCGACGGTCAGCGCGCCCCATACGGCGCGCGCCTGCTGCGTCATCCAGCCGACGGGGACGCCGCTTTCGTCGCGCGCACGCAGCCAGGCGGCCCAGCCGTAAAGATTGAGCGCGAAGAAAAAGCCCTGCAGCAGCATGTCGCTGTAAAGGCGCGCTTCATAGAAAATGACGGCATAAAGGCTGACCGCTACCAGCGCGAACGGATAGTTCCAGACGCTGCGCAGCGCGACCAGCGCGACGTTGATCAGCACCAGCGCCGCGGCGATCCATTCGAGCTGGCTCATGCCTGCCGCGGCCGCGTCCACAGCCCGTCGCGGCTGATCCGGCGCTGCGGGGGACGGCGCAGCACCGACCAGCCGGCGCGCGCGACCCAGCCAAGCTTGGCAAACAGCGAACTGGCGGCACGATGGTCCCACGCATGGTCGCCGCGCGCGCGCACCTCGCGCGCGATGTCGCCATAGATGCCCGCCGCGGCGAGCACCGCCCAGCGGCTACGCGGCGGCAGCTTGCGGGCGCCCCAGCGCGCCGATGCCTCATATTCCTCGGCCATTTCGGCGAGCCATTTCGCCATCACCGACAGGCGCGGACGAAAGGCAGGGTGCATATGCTGGCCGGGTGGGATGTCGAGTTCAACCATCCACTCGACGGGCAGGTAGCAGCGGTCGGCCGCGGCATCCTCGGCGACGTCGCGGGCGATATTCGCAAGCTGGAACGCGATACCGAGGTCGGACGCACGGTCGAGCGTCGCTTCGTCGCCGGGATCCACCCCCATCACCAGCGCCATCGCGACCCCGACCGCGCCCGCGACATGATAGGAGTAGCGGAGCAAATCGTCCTCGCTGCGCGGACGCCAGTCCTTCGCATCGAGTTCGAAGCCCGCGATGATATCGTCGATGACCGCGCGCGGGATGGCGACTTCAGTGAGCAACAGGCCAAGCGCATCGAAGGCGTCTTCGCCGGTCGGCTCGCCCGCGAAGACCCGGTCGGTCTGCGCGCGAATATGCGCGACCGCCGCCACCGGATCATGCCCCGGCTTCATCGCGCCGCCATGATCCTGCCCGTCGGTCAGGTCGTCGGCGGCACGGCACCAGGCGTAGAGCAGCCACACCCGCTCGCGCGTTTCGCGGTCGAAGAGCTGGCTGGCGAGCGCGAAACTTTTCGATCCGCGCGCGATGCTGTCGTGCGCGAAACCGTGGAGGGCGTGCGCATCATAGGCCCCCGCTTCAGCCATTAAAGATCGTCGGCCTTCATCGCAAAAATCGGCGCATGCGGTTCATAAGCCGCCATCTTGGCGAGTAGTTCGTCGAGCCCCGCATCGACGATCATGATCCCGGCGTGCGCCGCGCGGACGAAGCCGACGTCGATCATCTTGCGGTTGAACGCGATGAGGTCGTTATAGAATCCCGCCGTGTTGAGCAGTCCGACCGGCTTGTTGTGATAACCGAGCTGCGCCCAGCTGATCGCTTCCCACAATTCGTCCATCGTCCCGACCCCGCCGGGAATGGTCAGGAAACCATCGCTGAGGTCGGTGAACATGCGCTTGCGCTCGTGCATCCCCGAAACGACGTGCAATTCGGTGCAGCCGCGATGCGCGACCTCGGCGCCGACGAGCGCGTCGGGGATGATCCCGATCACCTCGCCGCCTGCCTCCAAGGCACTATCGGCGACCGCCCCCATCAGCCCCAACCGGCCGCCGCCATAGACGACGCCGATCCCCCGCTCGGCAAGCGTGCGGCCAACGTGGCGCGCGGTCTGAAGATAAACGGGATCCTCGGGGCTGGCGGATCCGCAATAGACGGCAAGGCGTTTCATAAACTCCCCTTACCCGTTCGTGTCGAGCGAAGTCGAGACACCCATCGTCATGGCGGCAAGCCCGATGGGCATCTCGACTTCGCTCGATGCGAACGGAATTATTGGTCCAACATCAAATGGGCCGTCGCCTTGGCGCTGCCGACCACCCCCGGGATACCCGCGCCCGGATGCGTCCCCGCGCCGACGAAGTAAAGGTTCGAAATATCGTCGTCGCGGTTGTGGGCGCGAAACCAGGCGCTCTGCCACAGCAGCGGTTCGAGGCTGAACGCGCTCCCCAGATGCGCCGACAGGTCGCGGCCGAAATCGGCAGGGGTGTAGTGGAAGCGGGTGACGAGATTGGCGCGCAGCCCCGGCAGTACGCGCCGCTCGATCTCCGCGAGGATCGCGTCGGCAAAGCGCTCACCGAACGCACCGTCCCAGTCCGCAGCCGCCTTGCCGAGATGCGCAACCGGCGCGAGTGCATAAAAGGTTGCGTGCCCCGGCGGCGCCATACCGGGGTCGGTAATGCTCGGATGGTGGAGATAGAGCGAGAAGTCGTCGGGAACGACCCCGCCCCGATAGATGTCGTCGAGCAGCCCCTTGTAGCGCGGGCCGAACAAGATGCTGTGATGCGCGATATCGGGATATTCGCCCTTCACCCCGAAATGGACGACGAACAGCGACGGCGACCAGCGCTTGCGCGACAGGCCGCGCGCGACCTTAGCCGCGCGCGGGTGATCGAGCAGGTCGCGGTAGCTGTGCATCAAATCGCCATTGCACGCGATCATCTCAGCCTCGCCGTGCCAGCCGCTTTGCGTCGTGACGCCCGTCGCGCGGTCGCCCGCGGTTGCAATCTTCACGACCGCGTCGCCGAGCCGCAATGTCCCGCCCAGCCGTTCGAACAATCGCACCATACCGCCGACCAGCGCGTTGGTACCGCCGCGTGCGAACCACACGCCGCCTTGCTTCTCGATCGTGTGGATCAGCGCATAGATCGCGCTCGTCGTCATCGGATTGCCGCCGACGAGCAGCGTGTGGAACGACAGCGCCTGCCGCAGCCGCTCGTCCTCGACATAGGAGGACACGACCCCATAGACGCTGCGCCACGCCCGATATTTCATCAGCGCCGGTGCCGCTCTGATCATCGACGCAAAGTCGAGGAATGCGACCGCGCCGAGCTTGACATAGCCCTGCTCGTAAACGCCGCGCGAATAATCGAGGAAGCGGTCATAGCCCGCAACATCGCGGGCGCACAGCTTCGCGATCTCGGCGCGGAGCGCCGCCTCGTCGTTCGAATAATCGAAGTTCGTCCCGTCGGGCCAGTTCAGCCGGTAAAAGGGCATCACGGGGACAAGGTCGACATCGGCCGCCATGTCCTGCCCGGAGAGCGCCCACAGTTCGCGAAGACAGGGCGGGTCGGTGATCACCGTCGGCCCCGCATCGAAGGTAAAGCCCTCCTTCACCCAATGATACGCCCGGCCGCCGGGCTTGTCGCGCGCCTCGACCACGGTCGTCGCCACCCCCGCCGATTGCAGCCGGATCGCGAGCGCCAGCCCGCCGAAGCCGGCGCCGATGACGATGGCGCGGCGCGTCATTTCCAGTCGAAACGCCGGAGCGCCGTCAGCGCGCGGCCGACCGGCACCGGCGGCTTGCCCGACAGGATGCGCAGCTTGTCCATTGTCCGCGACTGTCCGGCATAGAAGCGCGCGATGAGACCCGCCGGCAAGCGGTAAAAGCGCTGGAAGATCCGGTAGCGCTCGTCGGGTTCGGCGGCGCGGAACAGCATGGCGCCGAGCATGCGATAGAAGCGCTGGCGCCGCCAAGAGTCTGCGGCGCGCGCGCGCAGCGCCGCAGCCAGATCGCGGCGGTCGGCGAGTTCGGGCAAGGCCGCTGCCGTCCGCACCGCGCCGGGAAGCGAATAGCCCGTCGTCGCATGAAAGGTCCCGGCGCGCACGCCGATCCGCGCAGTGCGGTCGGATGCCGGCCACAGACGATCGAAATCGCCGCCGATCACCACCGGCAGCACCCCCGTTTCCTCGCGGGTCACCGCCGCCACCTCCCACTGCCGCGCTTCGGCATAGGCGGCGATGCGGTCGCGGATCGCCGCGACGTCGAGCTCGGCGCCGTCGCTGTAATAGGTATCCTCGACGAACAATGTTTCGGCATCGAAGGGCAAAAGATAGACGAAGCGATAGCCGTCGATCTGCTCGACCCCGGCATCCATCACCACCGGGCGGTCGACGCCGTGCCCGCCCGCGATGGTCAGCGCCTGCCCGACGAATTTCTGCCAGCCGCACTCGATCGCCGGGTTTTTCACCGCACCGCGCGCATCGATGACATGGCGCGCCGACAATCGCCCGCCGCGCGCCAGCAACACATGGTCGGGCGCGACATGCTTCGCCTTTTCGGCGATGATGCGATCCTCGGGCAGCGCCGCCGCGACCGCCTCGGCCAGCGCCTCGCCGGTGATGCTCTTATATCCCATCCGCAGCGTGCGGCGATGCGCCGGAAAGCCGACGCCGTATTTTTCCCAATGGTAACGCACCAGCGGCGCGACCAGCCAGCGATCCTTTTTCGCAATGTCGCTGTCGAAGAAGGACCAGACATGGTTGCCGCCGATCGGCCCCGGCTCGACCAGCCGCACATCGAGGTCGGGCCGCTTCGCCGCGAGCGCCAGCGCCGCGAGCCCGCCGGCGAGCCCGCCGCCGACGATCGCGATGTCGCATTTGCCGAGATCCCTCGCCGCCATGCCACAGCCCTAGCCGTCCTGCTGCCCGCACGCAAAGCCATTGCAACGCACCGTGGAGCGGCTAGCCTTCCGTCGTGACCGGTTGGCCGATCCTTTATTCCGCCCTGGCGATGACGGCGATCGTTGGCGTCCGCTATCTGATCAGCAGCGGCGGCTTCGCGCTCGCGACGCGGCTGAAGCACCCCGGCCTCTATTACGGCCTCGAAAAGCAGATGCGGCGCGAGATCGGCTGGAGCCTTGCCAGCGCCGCCATCTACGGCATTCCTGCCGGCATCGTCGCCTGGGGCTGGCAGGCGCATGGCTGGACGCGTATCTACAGCGACTGGAACGCCCTGCCGCTCTGGTATCTGCCCGTCAGCCTCTTCGCCTATCTGCTCCTCCACGACACATGGTTCTACTGGACCCACCGCTGGATGCACCGTCCCGCCCTGTTCCGCCTTGCGCACAGCGTCCACCACGACAGCCGCCCGCCGACCGCATGGGCGGCGATGAGCTTTCATCCGCTCGAAGCGGCCACCGGCGCGGTCGTCATCCCGGCGCTCGTCTTCCTGATCCCTATTCATGTCGCGATGCTCGGCCTCGTCCTTGCGATCATGACGTTGATGGGGGTGGGCAATCATATGGGGTGGGAGATGTTCCCGCGCGCGCTTGTCCATGGACCCGCGGGCCGCTGGCTGATAACCGCGACCCACCACGAACGGCATCACGCCGCCTACCGAGGGAATTATGGGCTCTATTTCCGTTTCTGGGACAAGGCGTGCGGCACGGATATCGGCCTGGGCGACTTTGGGAGCAGCCTTGACGCTGCTCACCGCCGCCGCGAGCGCGCCGCCGCCGAAGGTTGAGGTCAGCGTCACCGGCCTGCGCAGCACCAAGGGGCAGCTCCTCGTCTGCCTGACCACCAACCCCAAGGCTTTTCCTAATTGCAGCAAGGACAAATCGTCGGTGCGCATGGCGGTGAAGGCGGCCGACGCGGGCGACTTCGTCGTCCACGCGCCCGCGACGGGCACCTATGCGATTGCCGTCGTCCATGACGAAAACAGCAACAACAAGATGGACCTCGCGATCTTCCTGCCCAAGGAAGGCTTCGGCTTTTCGCGCAACCCGACAATCACCGTCGGCCCGCCCAGCTTCAAATCGGCGAGCTTCGCGGTGGCGGGCGACATGCGCCAGTCGATCAAGATGAAATATATGCTCTAGTGGGCCGGTGAGCGGACAGCTAAGAGAGCGCGCGTGACCGCGACCTCCTCCCGCATCGCCGCTTTCGCCGACCGCTGGCCAAAGCTCGTCGCCCTGCTCCTCGGCGCCGTTTCGGCGACGGGATTCGCGCCGCTGAACTTCTGGCCGCTGACCCTGCTCGCTTTCGCCGGATGGATGGCGCTCGTCGCGCAAAGCCCGCGCGGCCGGCGTGCCTTTGGAACCGGCTGGGCGTTCGGGATCGGCCATTTTGCGCTCGGCCTCAACTGGATCGCGACCGCTTTCACCTATCAGGCGGCGATGCCTGCCTGGCTCGGATGGGTCGCGGTGGTGCTGCTGTCGCTCTATCTCGCGGTCTATCCGGCACTGGCGGCCTGGGCGGCGTGGGCGGTACAGCGATACGTCATCTCTACGAAGACCGAAGCCGCTGGCGGTTTGCACGACAGCGAAGGTCCAAAGCCGATTGCCCCGACCTTCGCAGGGGTGACCCTATCCTTTGTCTTCGCCTTTGCCGGCTTCTGGATTCTCGCCGAATGGCTGCGCAGTTGGGTGTTCACAGGCTTCGCGTGGAATCCGTTATCGGTTGTGATGCTCAAAGACTTCTTCGGTCCAGCCCTGATCCGGTGGGTCGGCACCTATGGGGCCTCGGGGTTGCTGCTGCTTCAAGTCGGTGCCGTGATGTGGTTGTGGGGTTATTTTCACAAGCCGGACCACCCGACACTGGCACGACGACCCGTCGCCCAATTCTTTATGTGGTGGCTTGCGGCGGGGCTGCTCAATGTGCCCATCGCCCTTCTGGAAAAGAGCAGCCAAAGCAGCGACCATTCGCGTGGCCAAAGTATCCCCGTCACCGTCGTCCAGCCCAATGTCGGCCAGCAGGACAAATGGGAAGGCAGCAAGGCCGACGCCAATTTCGCCAAGCTGGCGCGGCTGACGGCGCCGAAGGACGACCGGCCGCGGCTGATCCTGTGGCCCGAAGCGGCGATCCCTGACTATCTCGAAACCGGATATCCGTCCTATTATTACGACCGTGCGCCGGCGGCGGCGCGCGGACGGCTGACGAACCTGATGAACCCCGGCGACCTAATGCTGCTCGGCGCGCTGAAGCTCGAGTTCGACAAGACGGGAGATGCGGTCGGCGCCCGCAACGCGGTGATGACCGTCCACGCCGACGGCACGCTCGGACCGCGCTACGACAAGGCGCACCTCGTCCCCTATGGCGAATATCTCCCGATGCGCCCGATCCTCTCGGCGATCGGGCTGTCGCGCCTCGCGCCGGGCGATATCGACTTCTGGCCGGGGCCGGGGCCGCACACGCTCGACCTCGGCGCCTTCGGTCGCGCGGGCCTGCAAATCTGCTATGAGATCATCTTCTCGGGTCAGGTCGTCGACCGCGCGCACCGTCCCGACTTCCTCTTCAATCCGTCGAACGACGCATGGTTCGGCGCATGGGGCCCGCCGCAGCATCTGGCGCAGGCGCGGCTACGCGCGATCGAGGAAGGGCTGCCCGTCGTGCGCGCGACACCGACCGGGATCAGCGCGGTGATCGACGCCGACGGCCGCATCCTCGCATCGATCCCGATGCACCGGCCGGGACGGATCGACACCACGCTGCCGCCGCCGCACGCGCCGACCCTTTTTGCCCGCTTCGGCAACCTGCTGCCGGTCGGCTTCGCGCTGCTTCTGCTCGTGGCCGCCATTGCTTTTCGGCGGCGCGGACGCTAACAGCCCCGCACATAAAGCATCCTTTATATTCGCTCCCAAAGAAGGCTCTCATGCGCAACAGCTTCCTCTTCACCTCCGAAAGCGTGTCCGAAGGACATCCCGACAAGGTGGCCGACCAGATCAGCGATTCGATCGTCGACCTGTTCCTGTCGAAGGATCCCGAGGCCCGCGTCGCGTGCGAGACGCTGACCACGACCCAGCTTGTCGTGCTCGCGGGCGAAATCCGCTGCAAGGGTGTGTTCGAGAATGGCGAATGGGTCCCCGGCGCGCTCGAAGAGATCGAGGCCACCGTCCGCCGGACGGTCAAGGAGATCGGTTACGAACAGGACGGCTTCCATTGGGAAAGCTTCCGCTTCGAAAACAACCTGCACGCCCAGTCGGCACATATCGCGCAGGGCGTCGACGAAGCCGCCGATAAGGATGAGGGCGCAGGCGATCAGGGGATCATGTTCGGTTATGCATCGGACGAAACCCCTGACCTGATGCCCGCGACGCTCGATTACAGCCACAAGATCCTTGAGCGCATGGCGGCCGACCGCAAGGCGGGCATCGCCCCCTTCCTCGAACCCGACGCGAAGAGCCAGGTCACGCTGCGCTATGCCAACGAACGGCCGGTCGAAGCGACCGCGATCGTCGTGTCGACCCAGCATGCCCCGGGCTATTTCTTCCACAACGGCGAGGGCGACGAAGCGAAATATACCGAGCTGCGCAAATATGTGCTCGGCGTGATCGCCGACGTGCTGCCTGCCGAACTGCTGACCGCGAACACCGTCTATCACATCAACCCGACGGGCCGCTTCGAGATCGGCGGCCCCGACGGCGACGCCGGGCTGACCGGCCGCAAGATCATCGTCGACACCTATGGCGGCGCCAGCCCGCACGGCGGCGGCGCCTTCAGCGGCAAGGACCCGACCAAGGTCGACCGCTCGGCGGCGTACATCACCCGTTACCTCGCCAAGAACATCGTCGCCGCGGGCCTCGCGCGTCGGTGCACGATCCAGTTGAGCTATGCGATCGGCGTCGCCGAACCGCTGTCGATCTATGTCGACCTGCACGGCACCGGCACCGTCGAGGAAGGCCGCATCGAGGCGGTGATCCCCGAGCTTGTCCGCCTGACGCCGAAGGGTATCCGCACCCACCTCGGGCTCAACAAGCCGATCTACCGGCAGACCGCGGCCTATGGCCATTTCGGCCGCCAGTCGGACGGCAATGCCTTTCCATGGGAACGCACCGACCTCGTCGACAAGCTGAAGGCCGCACTCGCCGGCTGACACAGGGCGACTTGCTATCGCCAACCCGATCTGACAGCTAATGCTTCGGGATCGGGGAGGAACGGCCATGCCCAAAACCAGTCTGTTCATGTGCCTGCTAGGCGCAGCACTGGCCATGGCTTTGCCCGGTGCAGCGTCGGCCCAGCAGCCGCTACCGGTCAACGCCGGGGCAGCATGGGCGCATGCCCATAGCGGCATCGTCATCCCGGCAACGCTCGGCGGCCTCGCGCGCATGCGCGCGACGAGCTTCGCCGAACCCGAACTCGACATCAGCCAGAATTTCGGGTCCAGCGACGGCAACCAGCAACTGACCGTCTATATTTTCCGCAATACCAACGGCGCCGTACCGATCTGGTTTGCGCAGGCACAGCGCGCGATCAGCCTGCGCGAGGATCTGAAAAACCCGGCGCTGGCGATCGCGCCGGTCGCCTTCACCCCGCCCGCGCAGGCCGCAGCAAGTGGCCTCAAGGCAGTGTTCGCCCCCGCAGGGGTTGAGGGCATTCGCAGCACCGGCGTGGCGCTGTTCGCCGTCGGCGATTGGTATGTGAAGATGCGCGCGACCTCGGCGACGCAATCGCCCGGCGAGCTATCGGCATCGATGGAGGAGGCCCTCTCGGAAATCCGCTTGCCGCAGACCGGTGCCGCCGTCGCGGCAGAACCGATCGCCGATTGCGCGGCAAAGCTCGTCTTCACCGGGAACGCCGCCGATACGGCGCTCCCTGCACCGACGCTGACAGCCGGGGTGCAGACGCCGGCCCCACGCCTGACCGCAACCCGCTGGTGCATCGACGGCGTCGTCGGCGGCAATCGCGCCGTCTATCGCCCCGAGGGGACAGCCGACCGCTATCTGCTGGCAATCGGCGACAACGGCAAGGCGGTCGCGGTCCAGCCGCACGCGGCGGGATATTATTCCGCCAATTTCATCGTCGCGGCGCAGACCGTCGCGCTGGTCGCGCAGGACCGCCTGCCCACGCCGCAGCGCGCGCTCGACCTTGTCGAAAAGAAACGCGCCGCCGGAACGACGCCGACATGGCCGCCGCGCTGAGCCCGCCGCATCGAGCCGGGACGCGTTGACCGGAACGCCACCGCTCGGCTAGGGCGCGCGGCATGACCGCTTACAAACCCGGCGATCCGACGACGATCAACCGCCTCTATGGCCGCGCCAAGGGCAAACCGCTGCGCGCGGGGCAGCAGGATCTGGTCGACAAGCTGCTGCCGCAGATCGCCGTTCCTGTGGAAGGCGAAGTCACTGCGGCGCGGCTGTTCGGCGACGCCGAGGGACAGGGGCGCCCCCTGCACTTCGAGATCGGCTTCGGCGGCGGCGAACATATGGCCGGGCGCGCCGACATGCTCCCCGACCATGGCTTCATCGGCGCCGAGCCCTTCGTCAACGGCGTCGCGCAGGCGCTGGTGCATGTGTCGGGCGATCCCCATCTCGCGGAAAAGGGGGGCCAGCGTCTGCCGCTCGCCAATGTCCGCATTCATCACGGCGATGCTCTGGAAGTGTTGCGCCGGATTCCCGACGGTGCGCTGAGCTTCGCCTATCTGCTCCACCCCGACCCCTGGCCGAAGGCGCGCCACGCGAAGCGGCGGATGATGAACGACGGCCCGGTCGACCTGATCGCCGCGAAGCTCAAACCCGGCGGCGAATTCCGCTTCGGCACCGACCACCCTATCTATCTCGCCCACGCGCTGATGATCATGCGCCGCCATCGCCACCAGTTCGAATGGCTGGCACAGGCGTCAGGCGACTTCCTCGTCCGGCCGGGCGGCTGGCCCGAAACCCGCTACGAAGCCAAGGCGCGCGCGCAAGGGCACGAAGTCTGGTATTTTCGCTACCGGCGCCGCTAGCCCTGGCGCCGTTGCATCACTTCTGCTTCGCGGCGATGTAGCGGCCGACCTGTTCGTCGAGCAGATCGAGCGGCAGCGCGCCTTCGCTCAGCACCGCTTCGTGGAACTCGCGGATATCGAACCGCGGCCCCAGTTCGTGCTCGGCGCGCTTGCGCAGCTCGGCGATGCGAAGCTGGCCGACCATGTAGCTCGTCGCCTGCCCCGGCCAGTTGAAATAGCGGTCGACCTCGCGCGCGATATCGGTGTCCGAGACCGAGCTGTTGGCACGAAAATAAGCGATCGCCTGATCGCGCGTCCACCGTTTCGAATGGATGCCGGTGTCGAGAACGAGGCGGATCGCCCGCCACACCTGGAGCGACAGCATGCCGAAGCGGTCATAGGGGGTTTTATACACTCCCATCTCGTCCGCCAATCGCTCCGAATAGAGGCCCCACCCCTCCATATAGGCGCCATAGCCGCCGAACTTGCGGAACTTGGGCAGCCCCTCGAGTTCCTGCTGACGCGCAATCTGGAAGTGATGCCCCGGCGCGCCTTCGTGCGCGGCGATGCCCGCCACCTGCACCTTTTGCGTCTGGTTCATGTCGACGAGGTTGACATAATAGATGCCGGGCCGCGACCCGTCGGCCGACGGCTGGTTATAGAAGGCGGTGGGTGCCGTTCCCTCGCGCCATTTCTCCACCGCGCGCACCTCCAGCGCTGCCTTCGGCAACACGCTGAAATAGCGCGGCGCTGCGTCCATTACCGAGGCGACCACTGCCCGCGCATCGCGCAGATACTCTTCGCGGCCAGCCTCGGTATTCGCATATTTGAACTGGGGATCGGTGCGGATGTGATCGAAAAATTGCTCGAGCGTCCCGTCGAAGCCGACCTCGCGCTTGATCGCTTCCATCTCGCCGCGAATCTTCGCCACCTGTTCGAGGCCGATCGCGTGGATCTGATCGGCGGTCAGGCTGGTGGTCGTCGCGCTTTTGAGCTGATCGGCATAATAGGCCGCGCCGTCGGGCAAGTTCCAGACGCCGAAATTGCCCTTCGATTGCGGCTCGATCTCGTCGAGCGCCGCGAACAGCGTTTCGTAGCCGCGCCGGAACGGCCCCTTCAACGCGTCTCGCGCGTCGGCGAGCAGCTTGTCCTTCGCCGCAGCCGGCGCGTCGAGCGCAGCCACCTTTTTGCGAAAATCCGCCATCAGCGTCGAATCGGGGCCATCGTCGAACGGCGCGCCGGTCACCACCCGGCGCGCGTCGGCGCGGGCCGGCGCGAAATTGACCTTGTTGGGCACGATTCCCGCCGCCGCCTGTTCGCGCATCAGCGCCGCGACCTCGTGCATCACGCGATCGGTATCGCGCAGGCGGGCGATATAGGCCTCGGCGTCGGCGACGGTGTCGATCTTGTGGTTGTTGATGAGCAGGACGGGAATCTCGCCCGCGGGACTGCCGTTCGTCGTCACCGGAAAGCGCAGTTTCCGGAACCGCGTCGATTCGCGACCGCGTTCGACTTCATATTCGAAGAGGCGGTAACTGACGCGCGCGCGTTCGCCCAATCGATCGGGACGGAAACGCGCTTGCATGTCCTTGAGCTGCCGCTCGGCGAGCGCCTGCTCGCGCAAGGCAAAGGCGTCCGTATAATCGTCGAGCCGGTCGTAATCGGTCTTGAACCCGAGCACGGTCTGCGTTTCGGGACGCAAGGCCACCTGTTCGTCATAAGCCCGGTCGAGAAATTCGAGCAGCGCCGCGTCCTCCGCCCCTGACTGTACCGTCTGCGCAAACGCGGGCGTGTCGAACGGGACGAGCGGCAGCGCCGGCAACAGCATCAAGGCAAAAGCTAGGCGCATCATATTCTCCTGTCGCATCATCCGATTCCCGCCCTGTCCTCTCACGGGAAACATGGGCCGTCCAACCAAAATCGAGTGCAGGTCGCATTGCCGTTTCGCCAAGATATCGCAAACCCTATTGCATCGCCGGCAATTTATGACACTTATGTATGAAATATAGCAATGCCCCTGCGGGAAAATTTGCCGACACGGAGATGGCCATGACGATTGCGATCCTTGAAAACGCCCGCCTGTTCGACGGCACGAACGCCGATTGCCCGACAGGCGTGTCGGTTGCCATCGAAGGTGGCACGATCAAGGAGGTGTCCGAGCGCCCGATCGCCGCCGACGGCGCGCGGCGGATCGATGTCGGCGGCCGCACGCTGATGCCGGGGCTAATCGATCTTCATATCCACGCCTATATCTCCGATGTGAATATCCAGCGCGTCGATGCGATGGGGCCTGCCCACCGCACCGCCCATGCCGTGCGCATGCTCGGCCATGCGCTCGATTGCGGCTTCACCACGGTGCGCGATATCGGCGGCGGCGACTGGTCGCTCTGGCGCTCGATCGAGGAGGGCCTCATCCGTGCGCCCCGCTTTCTCTATGCGGGGCGCATCGTGTCGATGACCGGCGGCCACGGCGATATGCGGCCGATGAGCAATGACGGCCACGGCCATGACCACAGTTTTTGCCAATGCGGTCAGGTCAACAGCCTGACGGTGATCGCCGACGGCGTCGACGCGTGCATCGCGGCGGTCCGCGAGGAATATCGGCGCGGGGCGCATACGATCAAGATCATGGGGTCGGGCGGCGTCGCGTCGCCCACCGACCCGATCTGGATGAACCAGTATCGCGAGGACGAGGTCCGGGCGATCGTCAATGAATGCGTCGAACGGCGCAGCTATGCCTCTGCGCATTGCCATCCGACGAGCGCGATCCGGCGCTGCGTCGAATTCGGCGTCCGCTGCATCGAGCATGGCACGCTCATCGACGACGAGACGGCCGCCTTCGTGGCCGAGCGCGGCGCGTTCATCGTGCCGACGATGGCAATCATTTTCGCGCTGCGCGAGCTTGGTCCCGCGATGGGCTTTCCGCCGGAAAATCAGGCGAAGCTCGACGAGGTTTTCGGTGAAGCCCTCTCGGGCATGGACCGGATGCGGCAGGCGGGCGTCAAGATCGGGTTCGGAACCGACCTGCTCGGCAACACCTATACGCGCCAGTGCACCGAATTCTCGATCCGCAGCGAAGTTTTTTCGCCGATCGAGATATTGCGGCAGGCCACGTCGATCGGCGCCGAAGTGCTGCAGATGCAAGGCAAGCTGGGCTGCGTCGCTGCGGGCGCGCACGCCGACCTGATCGTCGTCGACGGCGACCCCTTGTCCGACATCGGCCTGCTCGCGCGGAACGGCGAGGCGCTACCGCTGATCATGCGCGCCGGCGAGATCGTCAAGAACCGGTTGCACTGAAGGCCGGCTTCGCTGCGGCCGATAGTGGACGTTAATCTCCCCTCCCGCAGGCGGGAGGGGTCGGGGGTGGGCCAGCAGCGTTGGGTCTGCCCACCCCGCTGCGGCTAACGAGCAAGCCCCAAGCCTCGCTGCCCCTCCCGCTTGCGGGAAGGGAAATCACCGCTTTCTTGCTATGCCCGCTTCCCACTCCCATTGCGGACGCTGCACATCAAAGCGTCCCGGCGCGCGCAAGATCGCCCGGCAGCGACTTGATCGCCATCCAGAAATGAAAGGCGGCCCAGATTCCGGTAAGCCCCGCAAACGCCAGCGCGATACGCAGCGACTGCGCGGGATCGGCGATATGCGGCGCGATCAGGTCCGACGCGATGCCGATCAACTGCGGCGCGATCGCGAGGTTGGCGATGTTCGCGGTGAACAACACCACCGCGACGGTAACACCGCGCATGTCGGGGCGCACCAGATTCTGGAGCAAGGCCAGCATCGGGCCGACATAGACATTGGTGAACGGGATGAAGAGCCACAGCAGCCATAGCGCCATATTCTTGTCGCTCACGCTGTGCGCAAGCACGCCCGGGATAGTGATCAGAAGCGTGACCCAAGCGAGAAAATGGCATTGCCATTTCGGCGCCATGCGAGCGAGCTTGAAGGTCATCAGCGTCGCGGCGACCAGCGCCGCGGCGCCGCCGACGCCGCTCATCATCCCGACCTCGAACCCCGCCTCGCCGACGCTGAAGCCGTGCGAGCGCGCTAGGAAGGCGGGCGTCCACCAGACCAGGCCCATGCCCGAGAAGGTGGCGATCGTTGCGCCAGCGATGACGTGGACGAGCGCGCGCTGCGAACGGATGAAGGCGATCGTCTCACCGATCCCCGGGGCCTTGGCGGCGGCCGCGGCGACATCGCTCGCACCGCGCTGCGGTTCACGGACGGTCAGCAGGAGAAGGAGCACGGGAATGCTCGCGAACGCGAAGACGATCAGGCCGTGCCGCCATCCGAAGCGCTCGGCGAGCAGGCCGCCGCCGATTCCGCCGATCCCCGACCCGATCGCGATGCCGAGCGCGAACACCGACATCGCGACGATCCGTTCCGACGGCCTGAAATAATCGGCAAGGATCGAATGCGATGGCGGCGTGCCGCCCGCCTCGCCGACCCCGACGCCGATGCGCGCGAGCAGCAATTGCCAGAAATTCTGCGCCATGCCGCAGGCGGCGGTGAACAGCGACCAGATCGAAAGTGCCCACATGATCATGTTGCGCCGGTTGACACGGTCGGCAAGCGCGCCGAGCGGCAGCCCTGCCGCGGTATAGAATATGGCGAGCGCGACCCCGGTCAGGAAACCGACCGAGGCGTCGCTGAGCTGGAACTCCGCCTTGATCGGCTCGATAAGCGTCGAGAGCACGAAGCGATCGGCGATGTTCATCGCATAGACGAGCGTGATCACCGCGAGGGCCCAATAGCGCCCCTTCACGATCGGATGCTGCGAGGGCGCCTCTTGCGGCGCCGAAACCTCGGCCTGTGTCGTCATCGATCGCCCTCCTCAACTCGTCCGGCCGGTTTCAGTCCACCAGCTTTCCCGTAATAATGCATTTAAATGCATATATGTCTATTGAGTATTTCGCTTCGCTGTCGCGCCCCTTAAAAAGTGGCCGCGCAACCGGAGAACAGCGGTATCGCCGCAGATTGGGCGTCTCCGCACTCACTGAAATCAGCGCAGGACGATGTAAAGAAAGGGTTTATCTAGCCATCGAAAGACGCCGGCAAAATCTCGTCCGTGCCTGAAAATGAAGGATTGCATCCCCGATCATAATATAAGACAGTAATGCATATTTCGAGTCTCCCCGCTGAATCGGGCGGAGGCGGCCATCAGAGGAAGGGAGCACCATATGGACATCGACAGACGAACGGCGCTCGGCGCCTTGGCAGCGACGACCGCAATGGCGACGACATCGGCGCTGGGCGTCACGGCAAAGGCCTTTGCGGCCACTTCAGGAGATGTTGATTTGTCACCGAAATCATGGCCTGCGGGCGAATATGCGCGTTACATGAAGGCGCAGGGTGTCGACCGGACCACCGCCGGGTCGGCGCAGGGAAAACAGGGTGCGGTCACCGTGGCCTATGGCGGCCTCGCCGCACGCGCCGGCCTCGAGGCGTTGAAGCAGGGGGGCAATGCGATCGACGCCGCGATGACCACCGCGCTCACCCAGGTGGCGCTCACCATGGGCGCCCCGATCAGCTATTTCGGTATCATGTCGCTCGTCTATTACGAGGCGAAGAGCGGCAAGACCTATACGATGAATGCCGAGTGGAACACGGTTGCGGGCGAAACCGACCCGCAGTCGATCCCCGGCGCGATCGACTTTTCGAGCACCGAGGCGCTGCAGGGCAAGGGCGAGCCGAGCGGCCGCACCGCGCTCGTCGGCGGCTTCATGAAGGGAGTCGAGGCGGCGCACAAACGCTTCGGCAAGCTCCCCTTCGCAAGCATCTTCGAACCCGCGATCCACGTCGCCGAAGAAGGCATGCCCGTCACCGCCCAGCTCGAAACGGTGTTCAAATTCCGTGACAAGGATATCCGCCGCCTGCCCGAAACCCGCGCGACGCTCGTCAAGCCCGACGGTTCGGCCTATGCCGAGGGCGACCTGTTCCGCCAGCCCAAGCTCGCCGAAACGCTGCGCGCGGTGGCGAAGCAGGGCGCCGGTTACATGTATGGCGGCGCATGGGGTGAGAAACTCGTCGCGGCGATCCAGGCCGATGGCGGCAAGATGACGATCGACGATCTCAAAAATTATCAGGTGATCTGGGCCGATCCGCTGGTCGCCGACCTGCGCGGCGGATATTCGATCCATACCAGCCCGGCGCCGAACTTCGGCGGCTTCTCGATCATCGAGGCGCAGAACCTCGCCGACGCGGCGGGCCTGTGCGGCGGCGAGCATTGGACCAAGTCGTCCGAACAGCTCAAAAAGGCGCTTGAGATTACGCAGCTCTTCGGGATTTCGATGTTCCCCAAGGAAGCGCAGAACGCCATCTATCCGGGCATCGATTTCAGCGACGCGTCGCGCGTGACCAAGGCGCACGCCGCCGCGCTGTGGCAACAGATCGAGAGCGGCAAGACCTTCACCAAGTGGAAGCGGACGACGCCGATGCATTCGGACGACGTCGTCGCGGTCGACGGCGAAGGCAATATGGCGGCGATCACCCACTCGATCAACTGCGTGAACTGGGGCAAGACGGGGATCTTCGTCGACGGCATTTCGATCGGCGACCCGGCATCGTTCCAGCAGGCCGCGATCGCGCGCGTCACCCCGGGCGAACGGTTGCCGGCGCCGACCGAGACCGGCGTCCTGCTCAAGGACGGGGTGCCCGTGGTCGCCTTCGCGTCGATGGGCGCGGGTCTCCACCAGCGGACCTTCCAGGGGCTGCTCAACGTCACCTGCTTCGGCATGACGGTCGAGGAAGCGATCAACGCCCCCGATTTCTTCCTGCCCTCGGTCGATCCCGCGACCAGCGAGACGACGCTCGTCGTTCCCGAGGGGCGCTTCGATCACAAGGTCCTCGACGGTACCGGCTACGCTTGGCGCGAAATGCCGCTCGAAGAGGCGCGGCTGGGCGGCGAAGGCAAGTGGGTGGCGATCAGCCGCGATCCGAAGACGGGGCTGCTGCACGCCGCATCGCACAACCGCAACAACAGCGACGCGGTCGCTTTCTGACCGCACTCCGGGGCGCCCGCCGCCGGCGCGGCGTCCCGGCGAGACATAACAGAAAACATGCAGCGGAGCAGCGGACGGCGCCGAGCCTTGCCGCGTGCCCGCAACAACAGAGGGGACACATAATGACCAGAACGCATTTCTTCGCCATCGCTTCGAGCATGGCAGCCATCATCGCCGCGACGCCGGCCAGCGCTCAGGAGAGCGGCGCGGCAGGCGCCGACAACGAGATCGTTGTCACCGCCAACAAGCGCGAGGAAAATCTGTTCGACGTCCCCTCTTCGGTGAGCGCGGTCAGCGACCAGTTTATCGACCGCATCCGCGCGAACAATCTCTCCGACATCGGCGCCTATGTCCCCGGCCTCAACGTCCAGCCGAGCGGCGGGGACAGCAATCGCCTGATCGTCCGCGGTCTCAGCACCGGTTCGCAGGATTTGAGCCCCACGGTCGGCGTCTATGTCGACGATGCGCCGTTCGGGGCGAGCACCGGCCTTGCGCTCGGCGCGGTGTTCAGCCCCGATCTCGACCCGTCCGACCTTGCGCGGGTCGAAGTGCTGCGCGGCCCGCAGGGCACGCTGTACGGCGCGAACACGCTCGGCGGTCTCGTGAAGTTCGTCACCAAGGCGCCCGACCTGTCGAATTTCAGCGGCCATGCCAGCATCGACCTGTCGACGACGCGGCGGCAGGGCGCCGACGATCCCTTTCGCACCGTGCTGCGCGGCGGCATGAACCTGCCAATCGTCCAGGATATCGCGGCGCTGCGGGTGAGCGGCTTTTACGACACGACAAACGGGACGCTCACCGACGTGCGCACCGGCCGCGATTCGCTCGGCGGCAACAGCCGCAAGGGAGTGCGGGCAAAATTGCTCGTCGAGCCGACCGACAATCTGTCGATCACCCTGAGCGGCGCCTATGCACGCAACAATTCGCCCCGCACCCTGTCCTTGACGGCCGACGCGCAGACGCTCGAACCAACATACGGCGACTATGCCGATTACGCCTATTCGGACAGCTATTCGCGGTCACGCTACTATGTCCTCCAGGGCAATATCCGCTATGAATTCGCAAACGGCATCTCGCTGAGTTCGACGACGAGCTATTCCGATTTCAAGGTCGATCTCCAGTCGGATCTTACGACCGTTTTCCAGCCCGCATTCAGGGCATCGCCGTCGACCGCGGCCATCGCGCCCTTCCTGCAATTCTCAGGTCCGGTGCGCCCGGTCGTGAAACGCACGACGCAGGAATTGCGGCTCGCCTCGCCGTCCTCGGGCAGCTTCGAATGGCTCGTCGGCTTCTTTTACGACGACCAGGACAGCAATTATCTGAGCGGGATAAATTCGACCTTCAACTTCGGCGCGGCACCGCCGCCGGCGCTGGCACCGATCGTCGGACTGCTCGCCGATTACCAGACGGTGACGACGATCAACCACTACAAGGAATATTCGGGCTTCGCGAATGCGAAGCTGTCGATCACCCCGACGATCGATCTAGGCGCCGGGGTCCGCTACAGCCATAACAAGCAGGCCTATACGAGCGCCCGCACCGGCTTCCTCGTGCTCGTCGGCGCGCTGCCGGCGTCGGGCGGCGGGACATCCTCCGACGATGTGTGGACGGCGTCGTTCGACGCGAGCTGGCATTTCGCCGCCGACAGCATGCTCTATGCCCGCGCCGCACGCGGTTACCGCCCCGGCGGCCCGACCGCGACGGGAACGAGCTTCGACCCCGACACCACCTGGAACTATGAAGCAGGCGTCAAATCGTCGATGATGGACGGCAAATTGCGCACCAGCCTTGCCGGCTTTTTTGTCGACTGGGACAATATCCAGGTCAATTTCTTCAACGGCACCAACACGGTCATCGGCAACGCCGGCAGCGCGCGCAGCATGGGGGCGGAATTCGAGGGCAGCTATTCGCCGGTCGACGGACTGACGCTGGGCGCCAACCTCACCTATACCGACACCAAGATCACGTCGCTGCTCGCCGGTCAGACGACCGGTGCCGCGCTCGGCGACGAATTGCCCTATGTGTCGAAATGGGCGGGTGCGCTGCGCGCCGACTATTATTTCCCGGTCGCAGGCACCGCGGGCGGCAATCTGGGTGCCAGCCTCCGCTATCGGAGCGCTTTCGACGGAAGCTTCCCGGGCGATACGGGCTCGACCTTCTATCGCCTTCCCGAAACGGCGTTCGTCGACCTGCGCGCCGGGGTCGAGCTGAACGAGGGTTTTTCGGTCAACCTGCAGGTCCTCAACGTGACCGACTCGCGCAAGCTGACCAGCGCGTCGAGGGTATTGGGGACGAGCGAAGCGAACGCCGACCTGTTCGGCCAACCCGCATCGGTCGCTTATGCGCCGGGCCGGACCTTCACTATCTCGCTTGCCGGGAAATTCTGAGGGAAGCTTGTGTCGCCCCCGCGGAGGCGTGGGCGACACATAGGCGATGCCCATCGTTTTGGCGGGCGATCATTCGTGCGCAAACTGCCGCCGGATTCGCCGCATACCGAGCCAGGTCACCGCGAGTGCGATGGGGACGGCGATCGCCATCAGCACGCCGTGCCCCGCCTCGCCGAGCGCAAGACCCTTGCTGGCATAGCCGATCAGCCCGACGAGATAATAGCTGATCGCGACGACCGACAGCCCTTCGACCGTCTGCTGCAGCCGGAGTTGCAGGTCGGTGCGGCGATCCATCGACGCCAGCAGGTCGCGGTTCTGGCGCGACAGCGCGGTATCGACGCGGGTCCGCATCAGCGAGCTGGTCCATGCGAGCCGCTGCGACAGATCCTCGAGGCGGGCGGAAAAGGAGATGCAGGTCCGTACCGCCGGCAGCAGGCGGCGGTCGGTGAAATCGGCGAGCGTCTGATATCCTTGCACCCGCCCGACGCGCAGGCTGGCGAGCCGGTCGTGCGAGATTTCCGAATAGGCGCGCGACGCACTCATCCGGTACCGCGTCTCGGCGACGACGCCGGCGAGTTCGGCGCTGAGCGCCGACAGGTCGCGCAGCAGCGTTTCGTCGGCGCTTTCGCCCGCCGCGATCGCCGACGACAAGGCAGCGAGCCGCGCCTCGAACCCCGACACTTCGGGGGTCAGCCGCTGCGCCATCGGCAGGCCGAGCAGCGCCATGTTGCGATAATTGCCGAGTTCCTGAAGGCGCTGGACGACGAGCGAAGCCTCGGGCCCGGTCAGGCCCTTGTCCGCGAGCAGCAGCCGCCCGAAGCCGTCCTTGTGAATGCGGAAATCGGACCAGATCCGGCCCGCACCGTCGGCGACGTCGCAGACGACGAGGTCTTCGGCCGAAAAATAATCGGCGGCGCGATCGGCGATCGCCGCATCGCAAAAGGCGAATTGCGTCGCCCGAACCACCTTCCCCGGCAGATCCGCAAACCAGCGGTCGGGGATCGCGGCGAAGGCATCTGGATCGAAGGGGTGGTCGAAGGCGCCTGCGCGGATGAACATATAGCTCGAAAACTCGGTGTGCCGTTCCCACACGATGCGCATGTCGCCGCGTTCGCCGAGCAGGAAGTTCGCCCCGTCCTTCGCCTCCGCAGCATCGAATGCGAACAGTTCGGCAAGCTTGTGCCGTTCGAGCGCGATGTCGCCGCGGTCGCCGGACAGCACGACCTGCATCATGCGCGTCGGGGCAGCCATCGGAGGCAGCTTGCGGACATGCATTTCGCTCGACAGCGCCGCCCGCAGCGGATGATCTTCGAGGCCAAAATCGCTGTGCCGCATGTCGCCCCCGAATGCTCGCCCGAACCACCACCTTGAACCGGCAGTCGGGCCGCCTGCCCGCTCCGCCGTTCCCGGCCGCATCACCTATCGAAAATGCGGCCGGGCGCAAGCGATGGCAGCACCGCCGGGGAGAGAAATCGGCCGGCCGCATCCGGATCGCGACGAGGGACCGCCGCATCTTGCTCGTAATTTAATTCATAAATGCATTTAACTTGCAAGGCACGCCCGAACGGCCCTCGCCAGTGCGTTGGCATTTCGCGATGGCCTGCGAAATTATCATGCATCGATGCACGCCGGCTTTGTTGTTTCGCGAAAATATGACATGGGGGAAGTGCGATGTCCGATTGCCCGGACAGCGAGCGCAACGGGGAATATGAAAACCTATGGCTGGACGCACACCGAAAAATACGGTGCAGGACTGGATCGAGGCCGCGCAGCGAACGCTGGTCGACGAAGGCATCGCCGGGCTGAAGGTCGATCGCCTCGCCAACCGGCTTGGCGTCACGCGCGGCGGATTTTATCATAATTTCAAGGATCGCGACGAATTCTTCGAACAGATCATCCGGCATTGGGAGAATAGCTGCCGCTTCCTCCCCGACGATCCGCCGCCGCCGCGCCCGGGCGATGCCATCGAATGGCTCGATCGCACGATCGGCAGGCTGATCGAATCCGACGGCTATGATTACCGGTTCGACCTTGCCGTGCGCGAATGGGCGCGCGCCGACAAGCGTGCCGAATGGGCGGTCGAACGCGCCGACCGCGAGCGGCTCGATACGCTGCAGAAATTCTTCGAGGCGATCGGCTGCGACAAGGAGCATGCGGCGATCCGCGCCCGCGTCTTCTATTACCACCAGATCGGCTATTATGCGATCGGGGTCCGGCAGAGCATTGCCGAGCGCCGCCGCAACGCAGAACTCTATATGGACATATTGTGCGGCGAAGAGGAACTGAAAGCCGCGCGCGCCGCCGCCGCGAAGGGACGCAAGGCCCGCGCCGCCTGACGCACGGGCCCGAGGCCTAAGGCCGGAGCGGAGATATCAGGGCTTGTAGGCATAGGCCTTCACAAGGTCGAACATATAATCGCGCCCGACATAGACCGCCTTGACCTCGACGCGTTCGTTGAGACCGTGGACGCCGTTGCCGTCGGGGTCGCCCCAGATTCCGGGGATGCCATAGGTCGGAATGCCGACCGCACCGAGGAAGGTCGCGTCGGTATAGCCGTTGGCCATCGACGGGATGACCTTCAGGCCCGGCCAATATTTGGCGACGAGCTTTTCCATCGGGCCGATGATCTTCGGGTCGAGCGGCGGTGCCGGCGGCGCGGGGCGCTTGGGCGGCAGTTGGGTAACGGTGACGCCCGGATCGCCGATCACCTTCGCCAGTTCGTCGCGGATGCTTTCGATGCTGTGGCCGGGGAAGATGCGGCAATTGATGTTTGCCCCCGCGCGCTGCGGCAACGCGTTGGGCGCATGGCCGCCGTCGAGCAGCGTCGCGACGCATGTGGTGCGGATATTGCCGTGGAGGAAACGGTCCTTGTCGACGATCGCCAGCGCCGCCTTGTCGGCCGGGTTTGTCGCCAGCGCCGCCATCGCATTGCCTGTCTCGTCGCCGCGCGCCGCGCCCGCTTCGGCAAAGAAGCGCCGCGTCACGTCGGTCATTTCGACGGGAAATTCATATTCGTCGATCTTGGTCAGCGCGCGCGACAACTGGTAGATCGCATTGTCGCGCACCGGCACCGAGCTGTGCCCGCCGGGGTTGCGCGTTTCCAGGCGGAAATTGGCGAAGGTCTTTTCGCCGACCTGCACCGACTGGCCGAGCACCTTGCCCTTCCCGTCACTGTCGCCGCCGCCACCCTCGTTGAGCGCGAATTCGGCGTCGATCAGGTCGCGCTTGTTCGCGGCGAGCCATTCGACGCCGTTGAACGCGCCGTTCGTCTCCTCGCCGCAGGTCAGCGCCAGCTTTACCGTGCGTTTGGGCTTATAGCCTTGCTGCTTGAAACGGATCAGCGTGTCCACCCACACCGCCGCCTGCGCCTTGTCGTCGAGCGTGCCGCGACCGTAGAAATAGCCGCCTTCTTCGATCAGCTTGAACGGATCGCGCTCCCAATCCTCGCGCTTCGCCTCGACGACGTCGATATGCGCGACGAGCAGGATCGGTTTCGCCGCCCTGGCGGTGCCGGGATAGACGGCGACGAGACCGCCCTCCTTCGGATGCTCGGGCGTCGCGAACAAGGTCAACTGGTCGTCGGCAAAACCCGCCGCCTTGAGCCGCGCCGCCATCCGTTCGGACGCGAGCGTGCAACTGCCCGAAGACAGCGTCGTGTTGGTTTCGACAAGCTCGCGGTAAAGCTCGCGGAAGGCCAGTTGATCGGGGCGGGGATCGGCGGCCTGGGCAGCCGCGGGCGCGAGCACGGCAAGCACGGCCGCGGCGGAGATCAGTTTCTTCATGCCACTGGTGTAGCGCGGCGAAACCGGCTGTCATCCCTTAATCGCGGCCGCGCGGCATCGTCACCTCGCGCGTGATTCCGATCGCATCGAGAAAGGCGGCGTCGTGACTGACGACGAGCAGCGCGCCGTCATAGGCCGCGAGCCCCGTCTCGACCGCGGTCAGCGAATCGAGGTCGAGATGGTTGGCGGGCTCGTCGAGGATGAGCAGTTGTGGCGGCACCGGCGCGCCGAGAACGCAGGCGAGCCCGGCGCGCAGCATCTGGCCCCCGCTCAAGGTTCCCGCAATGCGGTCGGCGGCGTCGGCACGAAAGCGGAAGCGCGCCAGCGCGGCGCGGCACGCATTGTTCGTCGTCCCCGGATTGCGGGCGAGGAAATTGTCGGCGATCGACAGCGCCGGGTCGAGCAGGCTGACGCGCTGGTCGAACAGTGCGAAGGGCACGGGCACATGGACGCGGCCGCTCCACGGCGCGAGCGTTCCGGCGACCAGCGCGAGCAAAGTCGACTTGCCCGATCCGTTGGGGCCGGTGATCGCGACGCGTTCGGGACCGGTGATGGTCAGCGACACATCGTCGATCACCGGGCGCCCCGCGACATAGCCCGCGCTGACATGGTCGAGCGACAGCACGATGCGCGACGAAGGCAGGCCGGTCGAGGGCAGGCCGACCGACAGCGGATCGACAACCTCGACCTTCGCGCGCGCGGCGGAAAGCTGTTCCTCGGCCTCGCCGCGCTGGCGTTCGGCGAGGCGGCGGTTGGCGCCGACGCTTTCCTCGGCGCGGCGCTTCAGCGTGCCGAGCAGGATCGCGGGCTCGTCGCCGCGCGCCGCCTTGCGCCGCCCACCGGCATCGCGGCGCGCCTGCCGTTCGGCGGTGACCTGCGCCTGGCGCCGGACCCGGCCCAATTCCTTTTCGGCACCAGCCAGTTCGGCCTCGGCGGCCGCAGCCTCGATATCCTTGCGCGCGCGATAGTCGCTCCAGCCGCCGCCGTAGCGCGCGCCGCCGAGCGTCGTCAGCTCGACGATCGCGTCCATCCCCTCAAGCAATTCGCGATCATGGCTGACGACGAGCGCGCCGCCGCGCCAGCCGGCGAGCAGCGCGCGGACCGCATCGCGGCCCTCGCGATCGAGATTGTTGGTCGGTTCGTCGAGGAGCAGGAAATCGGGCGCCGCGAACATCGCCCCTGCGAGCGCGGCGCGCGTGCGCTGGCCGCCGGAGAGCGACGCCAGCGGCGTGTCGGGCGGCACGGGCAGACCGACATTCGCCAGCGCTTCGTCGAGCCGCGCCTCGAGCGTCCAGTCGGCGTCGGCGATCTCGTCGACGCTCGCCCTGCCCGCCTCGGCCTTGCCCAGCAGGGCAAGCCCGGCGCGCGCGCCGAACAGATCGGCCACCTGCTCGTCCGCCGCGACCTGTACCGTCTGGCGCAGCATCGCCACGCTGCCGTCGATCGCGATATGGCCGGCGGACGGCGTGAGTTCGCCGGTCAGCAATCGCAGCAGCGTCGATTTGCCGACGCCGTTGCGGCCGACGATGCCGACACGTTCGAGCTCGAACTGGAGGTCGAGGTCCGAAAGGACGGCGCGGCCGTCAGGCGTGGACCAGCTGAGACGGGAAACGGTGATCGATGGCATGGACATGGACTTTCCTGGCGGCAAGGCGGGGCTGCGTTGCGGTCAGGTTCCGGTCCATGACGAAGTCTCCAATCGATGAGGCCCGAATTTAGGGTGTCCGGCGGACAAGTGCAAGAACCGCCACGCTTTGTTTGCCGGGCAAGGGATGATATCGGCGATACGCGATGGAACGACGCGCCTCCTGTCACTGCGGCACGCTGCAGCTTCGATGCACCGGCGAGCCGTCGAAAGTCTCGCTCTGCCATTGCCGCGATTGCCAGCGGCGCACCGGCTCGCTGTTCAGCGTTGCGGCCTTTTTCCCGCGCGATTCCGTCAGCCTGGCGGCGGGCGAAGCCAAGACCTTCCGGCGTCCGTCGGCGAGCGGGTTCGATGTTTCTTTCCATTTCTGTCCCGGATGCGGTTCGACTTTGTGGTGGGAACCCGAACGCATGCCGCATCTGGTCGGCGTTGCCGCAGGCAGCTTCGCCGACCCGGATTTCCCGATGCCGGCGCAAGCCGTGTGGGCCGAGGACCGGCATCGCTGGCTGGAACTGCCGCCCGAAATGCCCGCCCATGCCCGCAACCCGGTCAAGACGGCGACACCCGAATGAAGCCTTCGATGCTGTACCGTCCGGCAGGTTTGGCAGCCGCCCTGTTGATGCTCTCGGCCTGCGCGGGCGGCAATTTCCGGCCGGTGAGCGACACGCCGGTGCGGATCGGCAAGCCCTATGCGGTGCGCGGCACCACCTATGTCCCCGCCGCCGCGCCGGCTTATGACATGGTCGGTTATGCGAGCTGGTACGGCAGCGAGTCGGGCAACCGCACCGCCAACGGCGAACAATTCCGCCCCGGCTGGATCACCGCCGCACACACGACGCTGCCCCTCCCCACCTATGTCGAGGTGACCGCGCTCGATACCGGGCGCCGCATCATCGTGCGGGTCAACGATCGCGGGCCCTTTGCCGCCGGCCGGATCATCGATCTGTCGCGCGGCGCCGCCGAAGAACTGGGCATGAAAGCGCAGGGTCATGCGGCGGTGCGCGTGCGGCCGGTCGAACCGTCGGAGAAGGACCGCAAGCGCCTGCGCAAGGGAAAAGCGGCGGCGTCGCTGTCCCCGGTGCCGCAGCGCGAACTCGAAAAATTGCGCCAGCGGCTCCCTGCAAAAGCCCGCTAGAGCCAGCCGATTCTCTTGAACCGCCAGTAAAGCCCGGCGCAGATCGTCGCCATCGCGCCGACGATCAGCGGGTAGCCGAAGGTCCAGCCGAGCTCGGGCATATGCTCGAAATTCATCCCGTAGATCCCGGCGATCGCCGTCGGCACCGCAAGGATCGCGGCCCAGGCCGCGAGCTGGCGGGTGATCACGCCCTGCCGTTGCTGTTCGAGCATGCCGTTGGTCTCGATCACCGAGGCGGCGATGTCGCGCAGCCCGTTCAGCCGGAATTCGGCGCGCTGGACATGGTCCCAGATGTCGCGGAAGAAGGGACGGACCGCGGCGTCGATATTGGGCAGGTCGTCGTCGGTCGCGAGGCTGTTCGCGACCTCCTTCATCATCCCCACGAGGCGCTGAAACCGGATGATCTCGTGCCGCTGGGCATAGAGATGGCGGATTTCGCCAGCGTCGAGCGGCGTGTCCATCACGCTGTCCTCGACGAGCAGCAGCCGGTCCTCGATTGCGTCGATCACCGGGAAATAGCCGTCGACGATGAAATCGAGGATCGCATAGAGGACATAGTCGGGTCCGTGCGCGAGCTTGGCCGGCAGCGTTTCGAGCCGCGCCCGCACGTCGGTATGCGTGCGCGCCGATCCGTGGCGGACGCTGACGAAGAAATGCGGCCCGAGGAAGAAAGCGGTTTCGCCGGGCTGGATCGTGTCACCGTCGAGATTGGCGGTGCGGGTGATGACGAAGAGCTGGTCGCCATAGGCCTCGACCTTTGGCAACTGGTTCGCTTTCAACGCATCCTCGACCGCAAGCGGGTGCAGCCCGAAACGCTTGGCGATCCCCGCCAGTTCGCCCGGCGTCGGCTCGTACAGCCCGAGCCAGAAGAAATCGCCGTCGTCGCAATCCTCGGGGATCGCCTCGTCCGCGCCAAGTTCGCGGACGAGCTTGCCGTCGTGATAGACGCGGGCGGCCTTGATCGGCATCGGCGGAACTCCGTTGGGCAGGCGCCGCTATAATCGGCGCAGCGTCGAAGGCAAATGCCCGCGCCGCTCAATCGTCGCGGTTGGCGATGTTGGTGAACGGCGCCCAGGCGGCGGGATGCGCCCAGCCCGGCTTCCAGCCAGCGATCGCGGTGCCGTCGGCGCGCTTGCCGCTGCGTACCGCCTTCATCCCCGACTGGAGCGCCTGCGCGCGCGACATGTCGGGGTTCGCCTGCCGCGCCATCAACGTTTCGACGGTCAGCACCGCGGTCGCTTCGTCCGACACCCGCCAATGGCTCGCGAGCAGCGCGTCGGCGCCGGCGTATAGAAAACCGCGCGCGAGCGCCGACAGGCTGTCGACGCCGCCCGAATTTTCCGCCGATGCGGTGTTGCACGCCGACAGGATCACCCAGTCGGCCGACAGCGACAGCCGCGCCGCCTCGGTCGCCGTCAGCAGGCCGTCGTCGAGGTCGCTCGCTTCATTGGGCGGAGTCAGCACCAGGCCGGGTTCGCTGAGCCCGAGCGCCGGATCGGGGAGCAGGCCGTGCGTCGCGATCGCGATCACGCGGCTCGTCGCGAGCGCCGCGTCCTGCCGCAGCGCGGCTTCGGTGGCGCCGCGGTCGGTCGTCAGGCTGTCCTTCGGCGCGTCGAACAGGCTGGCCATCGCCGCGAGTTCGACCTTCGTGCCGGGCAGCGGCGCCAGCTTGCGGAGCGCATCGGGGTCAGCCAGCGGCGATCCCGATGCCGAGACGCCATCGAACACGCCGACGCCCGCGGCAGCGCGCGCGCCAGTGTCGCCGCCCAGCAGCACCGGAGCGCCATAGCCGCGGAAATAATTGCCGCGCTTGCCCGAACGCGCTTCGCCGGCGAGCGTCAGCGCCGCGACCGACGGCAGGCTGGTGAAGGCGTAGCGGTCGGCGAGCCATCCCGCGCGCGCCATCACATCGGGGTCGGCTGGGTCCGCGCCCTCGGGGAGCGCAGTCGACGAGAGCATCGCCAGCGGCAGATCGCCGAGCTTGCCCGAGCTGGTCACATAAAGGCGCGTGGTACCCTGCAGCAGCGGTTCGACCGGTTCGATCAACAGCTTGTACAGCGCATTCGCGGTGTCGAGATCGAAGCGCTGGTTGCCCTCGAGCTCCTTCGCCGATGTCGGCAACTGGTCGAGTTCGGCCCGGCGCGCCGCCGAGCAGGTCGCATAGTCGACGTCGCAGCGCAGGTCGGCAATCTGTTTGAGGATGACGTCGATGTCCTTGCCCGGCCGGCTCCAGCCGACCGCGGTCGGGGTGACGACGAACAGATGGAAGGTGTTCGCCGCCTCGGTCATCAGGAGCAGGGCCTCGCCGGGGCGCAGCGCCTTTTGCGCGTCGGCAAGCGCGATCGGGCGCGGCGAGACAAGCTGGCGATAGGCGGGATATTTCTTGTCGATCAGCGCGCTGACGTCGGCAAGCTGCGCGCGGATCGTATCGAGTTCGCTGCGCAGCCGGGTCGCCTCGACCGGCTTGCGGTCGCCGAGCGCGCGGAGCAGATTCTTGTCGATCAGGTTCGCCCGCGCCGCCAGATCCTGTTCCTGCCGGACGGCCTCGGCCATCTCCGGCGTCTTGGCGGCACTCCGCGCCGCCGTCTGCAGCACCGCGCGCCCCGACGCCGAACTGATCGCATCCTGCGCAGCGCGGAACGCGCGATCCTGCAACTTCGACTGGCCGGCGGCGTCGGGGGTGTCGCTCATCAGTCCGAAGGCGACGTTCATGTAACTGGTGAAGGTGGCGCGGTTGGGATTGGCCTGCTGGCGGTCGAGCGCCGAAAGCGCGACCGCATTGCCGCCGGCCGCACTCCGTTCGTCGAGGCCGCGGACGATCGCCACCGCCTTGTCGGCCTCTTGCTCGGCCTCCACCGTCTTGCCCTGCCGCATCAGGTTGAGCGCGAGATTTTCGTGCGCGCGCGCGGTGTCGATATGTGCTTCGCCGACGCTCTGTCGGAGGATCGCGAGCGACTGGCGGTAATAGGGCTCGGCCGCCTTGTCGCCCGCGCCTTCGAGCCCACCGCGGCGGACGAGTGCCGCCGCGACGCTGTTATAGGCGACCGCGGTCAGCGGATGATTTTCACCGAGCAGGCGCCGCCGGATTTCGAGCGCCTTGATCGTCATGTCGGCGCCTTCGGCATGCTGGCCGAGCGACCCGAGCAGCGATCCGAGACTGGTATAGGCCCAGGCGGTTTCGGGATTATCGTCGCCGAACTTGGCCTGGAAAATCCCGAGCGCCTGCCGCATCAGCGGCTCGGCGCGTTCCGGATGACCGTCTTCGTCGAAATTATAGGCGAGGTTGATCAGAAGCGTCGCGTAGGAAGGATGGTTCGGCCCGGCCACGCCTTCCCGGATGTCGAGCGCGCGGCGGTACATTGGCTCGGCCTCCGCATAGCGGCCCTGCTGGTTCAGATTGTGCGCGATATTGCCGTACATCGTCGCAGTGCGCTCGCTGCTTTCGCCGAGCGACGAACGCGTGATGTCGAGCGCCTTGCGGAGCAGCGGCTCGATGGTGCTCGGCGGCATGCCGCTGCTTTCCATGTTGAGCGCGAGATTATTGTAGGCCTCGCCGGTCAGCGGATGCGCCGCGCCGAGCGTCTTTTCGCGGATCGCCAGCGCCTTGCGATAATTGGCGTCGGCATCGGCGAACCATCCCGCGAGATTCTGGCTATAGGCGACCGCGGTGTAGCCGAGCGCCGCCTGCGGGCTGTCGTCGCCCTTCACCGCGCGCCAGATTTCGAGCGCCTTGTTCGCCGCCGTATCGGCATCGGCATAGCGCCCCATGTCGCCGAAATTGACCGCGCTGTTATAGTGGCGCAGCGCCACATCGTCGCTGTTCGCGCCCGCCAGTCCCTCGTCGATCGCGCGTGCCTTTTCGAGCATCGGCGCCGCTTCGTCGAAGCGCCCGAGGCTACGCAGCACGACCGCGAGATTGCCGTAGCCCGACGCTGTCTCGCGATGATTTTCGCCGTGAACGGCAAGGCTGGTATCGAGCGCCTTGCGATAGAGCGCCTCGGCTTCCTTCATATCGCCGAGTTCGGACGCGACCGACGCCAGATTGCTTGTCGCGACGATGGTCTTGGCATCCATCTCGCCCCTGTTCGCGATGCGTGCAGCGAGGATTGCGCGGCGCAGCGGCAGCGCATCGGCCGGCCGGCCCTGCTTGATATAGTTGGAAGAGAGAAAGGCTGTGGCGGTCAGCGTTTCGTCGTCATTCTCGCCCATCACCGCGCGATTGATATCGAGCAGCCGCCGCCAATAATCTTCGGCCTCTTTCAGCCGGTTCTGCTCCTCCAGATTACCGGCAAGCACGCGGTAGCCAAGGCCGGTGATCAGCCCGTCGGCGCCATAGCGCTTGGTCGCTTCGCCGATCCAGCGCCGATAGATCTTTTCAGCATCGGGATATTTGCCGGCGCGGTCGAGGTCCATGCCCTGATTGATCAGGTCGAGCATCTTCTGCTGGTCGCCGTCGAGTTCGCCCGATGCGGCATCCGCGACCGGCGCTTGCTGCGCGAACGCCGCCGGTGCGGCGGTCCACAATGGCGCGGCAAGCACAAGCGCCAGCAACTGGCGTCGACGGTTCGGCATGATCGGCATTCCCCTGTTTCGACCCAACATACAGAATAGATTGGGATATTGTCACCTGCGATCGGGTTAGGCCAGATGCGGAGGCGACGATGTGACAGGGGTCACTACCGGCATTCTTGCGGTTCGACGACGGAATGGAGCGATCGGGCGGGCGCCTCAATGCCCCATATCGGCGGCCGACGCCGCCTGCGCCCCCGGCCGCGGCGGGCGCAGCAGGATCACCAGCGGCACCGATGCCAGCGTGATCCACATCATCAGCCAGAAATCGTCGATATAGGCGACCATCGCGGCCTGCCGGTTGATTTCGGCATTGACCATCGCGAGCGCGGTATCGCCGACGATGCCGAAGCGATCGGCGGTCGACGGGTCGAGCAGGCTGACCGAACTGTTGGTGATATGCGCGGCGAGGTCCTCATGGCTCGTCTGCGTGTTCGCGCCGAGCAATGTGGTGACGACCGAAATGCCGACCGAGGCGCCGACGCTGCGGAACAGGTTGAGCAGGCTCGATCCGTCGGTGCGATATTGCGGCGGGATCGTCGCGAACGCCATGGTGTTGAGCGGGATGAAGATCAGCCCCATGCCGACCCCCTGCACCAGCCCGCTGACGATCACCGGCCAGCTTCCCATCATCAGCGACCAGTGGCTCATCTGCCACAAGGAATAAGCGGCGATGAACAGCCCCGTGCCGACCATCCAGCGCGCATCGACCTTGCCGAGCAACTGGCCCGCGACCCACATGCTCATCAGGATACCGACGCCGCGGACGGCGAGGACAAGCCCCGTATCGATCACCGGCCAGTCGAACAGCCGCTGCAGCATCGGCGGCAGCAGCGCCATTGAGGAGAACATGACGACGCCGATCACGACCATGAAGCCCATCGCGGTGACGAGGTTGCGATCGGCGAGCATCGCGCGGTTGAACAGCGGCGACCGTGCGGTCAGCAGGTGGATAATGAACATCCAGAGGCAGGCGACGCTGACGCCGAGTTCGATCCAGATCTCGGTGCTGTTGAACCAGTCCTGGTTCGCGCCGCGGTCGAGCATCAGTTGCAGCGCCGCGAGCCCCAGCGCGAGCATCGAAAAGCCGAACAGGTCGAAGCGGCGGCTGGTCGTCTTCGTGGCGGGGAGGAGCGCCCACATCATCGCAAGGGTCAAGAGGCCGACGGGCAGGTTGACGTAGAAGACCCAGCGCCAGTTCGCCTGTTCGGTCAGCCAGCCGCCCAAGATCGGCCCGAGAATGGGCCCGACCATGATCCCCATGCCCCAGATCGACATCGCGCGCGCATGGCGTTCGGGCGGGTTGATATCGAGCATCACCGATTGCGACAGCGGCCCGATGAAGGCGGCGCTGATCCCCTGCAGGAAGCGGAACGCCACCATCTCCTCGAGGTTCTGCGCGGCGCCGCATGCCATCGAGGCGACGATGAAACCCGCGACCGCGGCGAGGAACAACTGCCGTCGCCCGATCCGGTCGGCGAGCCAGCCGGTGATCGGCATCGCGACGGCCGACGCGATGATATAGCTGGTGAGCACCCAGTTCACCGTCTCGCTCGTCGCGCCGAGCGACGACTGCATATGCGGGATGGCGACGTTGGCGATTGTCGTGTCGAGGATCTGCATCACCGACGCGCCCATCACGGCAACGGTCAGCAGGCCGCGATAGCGCACCCGTTCGTGCAAGGGCACGCTGTCGTCGACCGGCAGCGCCGCCGCGGCCGACCGCCGTGGGGATGCTCGGGTGGCCATAGCTATTTGGTGAAAACCCGCACTTCCGCCGACAGGCCCGCGATCATCTCGCGCGACGGCTTTTCGTCGAAGGCGATACGCACCGGCACGCGCTGCGTCACCTTGACCCAGTTGCCGGTGGCGTTCTGCGCCGGCAGCACCGAAAATTCGCTGCCGGTGCCGGCGCCGATCGTCAGCACATGACCGCGCACCTTCAGCCCCGGATAGGCGTCGAAGCTGATTTCGGCGCGCTGACCGATGCGCATGTCGGCGAGGTCGGTTTCCTTGAAATTCGCCTCGACCCACGGATGCGCGGTATCGACCAGCGTCACTGCGGGCAGGCCCTGAACCATCATCTGGCCGATCTGCAGCCGGTCGGACTGCGCGACGCGCCCGGCGCTCGGCGCGCGGATTTCGGTGCGACCCAAGTTGACCTCAGCCTGCGCGCGCTGGACGCGCGCCGCCTCGACCTGCGGGTTGATGCCGCTGGCGGGCCCGGCGGCGAGCTTGGTGCGCGCCTCGGCCGCGGCTGCCTCGGCCTGTCGTACCTGCTCGCGCGCCAGCGTCACCGCGTGGCGCGACGCGTCATAGGCGGCTTTGGTGGTAAAGCCCTTTTCCATCAGCGCTGCCTGACGCGCAAAGTTCACCTCGGCGAATTTGACGTCCTCGCGCGCTGCGGCGATGTCGACGCTCGAGGTGTTGGCGCTCGCCGAGAGGTTGCCGACCTCGACCTCGGCCGCATCGATAGCGGCGGTCGCCTGCGCGACGGTCAGCGCATAGGGTTCGCGATCGATGCGGAACAGCAGTTGGCCGGCCTTGACGATCTGGCCATCGCGCACCGCGACCTCGGTGATGCGTCCGCCGACTTCGGCAGCGACCGAAACCTTGTCCATCTGGACATAGGCGTTGTCGGTCGACACCGACCCGCCGCTCGTCAGCCAGTACCAGCCGCCCGACGCGATCAGCACCAGCGGCACGCTGAACATGAGTAGACGGCTCCGCCATTTCGGCGTGTCCTTGACCACCGGTTCGGGTGCGACGGCGGTCTGCGCCGGCGGGACCGGATCGGCCTTCGGCGCGGGCTTGGGCGGCTTCGCTTCCTCGGCGACGGGGCGGGCGGGAGAAATCTGGTCCATCAGGCGGTCTCTTTTTGGTCTTTTTGGCAAATGCGGCGCGACAGGTTGGCGCGGACGCGCTCGACGAGGGCTGTCAACTGATCGCGCTCCGCTGCGCTCAACCCCTCGGTCGCCTCCTCCGCGAGTCTGTCGACGGTTGGCCGGATCCCTTCGAGAAGCGCATCGGTGCGCGGGGTAAGATGAAGCAGCCACGCGCGGCGGTCGGTCGGATCGGCACGCCGTTCGACCAGCCCGGCCTCGACGAGTCGGTCGACCATGCGCGACAAGGTAATGGGTTCGACCTCCAGCACCTCCGCGAGCGGTCCCTGCCGTATCCCTTCGTTACGGCGCAAATAGGTGATCATTCGCCACTGCAGCGCGGTAATCCCACTGTCACGGACACGCGCGTTGAACGCGCGCCGGTACATACGCGCCGTATCGTTCAGCAGGAAACCGATCGTCTCGCTCATGGCAGTCGATATAATAGCAGTAGCTATTATAAGCAATGAAATTGCTGCAACGCAAAAACATCCGCCGCGGCGCAAAATGTCCCGGCAGCGCTTGCGCGCCATCGCCCTTTCCGGGCAGGATGCAGCCATGAGTCTTGCCGCAGACCTGTTCTGGTCCTTTCGTTCGCCCTACTCCTATCTCGCGATCGGCCGCTATCGCGCGCTCGCGGCAAGCCACGACACCGTCATCAACCTGCGCCCGGTCTATCCGCTGGCGATTCGCCAGCCCGATTTCTTCGAGCGCAGCCACCCCAACTGGCTGAGCTATACGATGCGCGACATGATCCGCGTCGCGCAGTTCCACGGCATTCCGTTCGGACCGCCGCGCCCCGATCCCATCGTTCAGGACGTCGCGACCCGCGCGATCGCGGCCGACCAGCCCTATATCTATCGTCTGACGCGGCTGGGGCAGGCGGCGGCGCGGCGCGGCAAGGGACTCGCGTTCGCCGACGAAGCCGCGCAGCTCATCTGGGGCGGTGCGCAGGACTGGCATAGCGGCGATCATCTGGCGGGCGCCGCGCGGCGCGCGGGTCTCGACCTTGCCGAACTCGACGCCGAGGCGGCGGCCGATGCCGAAGCGCTCGACACCGAAATTGCCGCGAACCAGGTCGCGCTCGAGATTGCGGGCCACTGGGGCGTGCCGACATTGGTCTTCGACGGCGAGCCGTTTTTCGGGCAGGACCGCATCGAAATGGCGCGCTGGCGGATGGAGCAAAAAGGCTTGCAGGCTCGATGAGCGACGCGCTGACCGGCGGTTGCCAATGCGGCGCCATTCGCTTTTCGGCGACGCATGCAAACCGCGATGCCTATTGGTGCCATTGTCGCATGTGCCAGCAGGCGCTGGGCAATGTCGCGGCCGCGTTCTGGAATGTCGCGAAGGACGGCGTCCAATGGACCGGGCGCGAGCGCGCGGCCTATATGTCCTCGCCGTTCGGCCGCCGCGGCTTTTGCGGCGAGTGCGGCACGCCGCTGAGCTTCGACTATCCCGACAGCCCGAATATCGACCTGACCGTCGGGGCGCTCGACGATCCGGCGGCGGTGCGGCTGGCGAGCCATTTCGGCGTCGAAAGCCGTGTGCACGGCTGGACCGCAGGCGAAGGCCTGCCCGAGATGCGCAGCGAGGATCATGCGCCGTTGCAGGACCGCTGGGCCCGGGCGCGCGGCGAAGGGGAATGACGATCGAACCGCAATTTTTCGAGGCGCGCGACGGCGTGCGGCTGGCGTGGCGCGAGATGGAACCGGCAACCGGCCCCGAAACCGGCCCCGAAGCCGGCGACGCCCGCCCGCTGATCCTCCTCCACGGCCTGTTTTCGAGCGCCGAGATCAACTGGATCAAATTCGGCACCGCGGCCCGCATTGCCGAAGCGGGCTTCCGCGTCATCATGCCCGACCTGCGCGTCCACGGGTCGAGCGAGGCGCCGCACGAGCCCGAAAACTATCCGCCCGACGTGCTGGTGAACGACCTTCAGGACCTGATCGCGCATCTGGGGCTGGGCGATTTCGACCTTGGCGGCTTTTCGCTCGGCGCGCGGACGAGCGTCCGTGCCGTCGTCGCAGAGATGGCGCCGCGCCGGCTGATCCTCGGCGGGATGGGGCTCGCCGGCCTCGCCGGGTGGCAGCGGCGCGGGCAGTTCTTCAAGCGCGTGATCGCCGAATATGAGACGGCGAAGCGCGGCGACGACACCTGGCTGTCGATCCAGTTCATGAAGACGATGAAGATCGACCGCGTCGCCGCGGCGCTGCTGCTCGACAGCTTTACCGATACTTCGCCCGACATGCTGGCGGCGCTGACGATGCCGGTGCTGCTGGTCTGCGGCGAGCAGGACCAGGACAATGGATCGGCCGAGGAACTGGCCGCCGCGCTGCCCGACGCGCGGCTCGTCACCATCCCCGGCACGCATATGTCGAGCGTGACCGAGCCCGCGATGGGCGAAGCGATCGTTGCATTTGTGACCGCTTGACCCGGCCGCGGCGGCGGTTCAGATTGCGGCCATCGCGCCGCCGAGCGCCTGACAAAATATCCGAGGACGCACCCATGAAAGCCATGATTTCAACGCTGTCGCTTGCCCTTTCGCTCGCGCTCGCCGGCCCCGCCGTCGCCGCCCAGAAACAGAAGGACGCACCGGCCGCCAAAGCGGCGAAGCCGACCGCCGCCGATGCCGACGCCTTCATCGCCGCCGCCGAAAAGGATTTGTTCGACTATACGGTCGAGGGCAGCCAGGTGAACTGGGTCAACGCGACCTATATCACCGAAGACACCGATGCGATGGCGGCGCGGATCAACGCCGTCGGCACCGAGAAGGCGGTCAAATATGCGCTCGAGGCGGCGAAATATGCCGGGGTCGAGGGGCTGAGCCCCGACACCAAGCGCAAACTCGACATCCTGCGCACCGGCCTGGTCCTCCCCGCCCCCACCAAACCCGGCGCCGCGACCGAGCTTAACAATATCGCGACCGACCTGCAGTCGCAGTACGGCAAAGGGCGCGGCACGCTGAACGGCAAGGAAATCTCGGGATCGGACATCGAGGCCGAGATGGGCAATCTCAAGAACACCCCCGCGCAATTCGCCGAAATGTGGACGAGCTGGCACGACAAGGTCGGCGCGCCGATGAAGGACGATTATGCGAAGATGGTCGGCATCGCCAACGAAGGCGCAAAGGAACTCGGCTTCGCCAACACCGGTGCGATGTGGCGGTCGGGATACGACATGTCGCCCGAGGAATTCGCGCAGACGACCGAGCGTTTGTGGCAGGAAGTGAAGCCGCTCTATCTGGCGCTCCACACCTATGTGCGCTGGAAACTCAACGAGAAATATGGCGACGCGGTACAGCCCAAGACGGGGCCGATCCGCGCCGACCTGCTCGGCAATATGTGGGCGCAGGAATGGGGCAATATCTACCCGCTCGTCGCGCCGGCGGGGGCGGGCGACCTTGGCTATGACATCGGCGACCTGCTCCAGGAAAAGGGCAAGGGGCCGCTCGACATGGTCAAGGCGGGCGAGAATTTCTATTCGTCGCTCGGCTTCGCGCCGCTGCCCGAGACCTTCTGGAAGCGCAGCCAGTTCACCAAGCCCGCCGACCGCGAGGTCATCTGTCACGCCTCGGCGTGGGATATCGACAACAAGGACGATATCCGGATCAAGATGTGCATCAAGGTGAATGCCGACGATTTCGTCACCATCCACCACGAACTCGGCCATAATTATTACCAGCGCGCCTATAACAAGCAGCCGTTCCTGTACCTCAACGGCGCCAACGACGGCTTCCACGAAGCGATCGGCGATTTCGTCGCGCTGTCGATCACGCCGCAATATCTGGTCGACATCGGCCTCCTCGACAAGGCGAAGGTGCCGAGCGCCGACAAGGATATCGGCCTCTTGTTGCGGCAGGCGATGGACAAGGTCGCCTTCCTGCCCTTCGGCCTGCTGGTCGACCGCTGGCGCTGGGGCGTCTTCGACGGCACGATCAAGCCCGCCGGCTATAATCAGGCGTGGACGCAGCTTCGCCTGCAATATCAGGGCATCACCCCGCCGGGCGAGCGTCCGGCCGATGCGTTCGACGCGGGCGCGAAATTCCATATCCCTGGCAACACGCCCTACACGCGCTATTTCCTCGCGCGCATCCTGCAGTTCCAATTCTATGAAGCGGCATGCAAACAGGCGGGCTGGACCGGGCCGCTCCATCGCTGTTCCTTCTACGGCAACAAGGAAGTCGGCGCGAAGCTCGGCGAAATGCTCGACATGGGCGCGTCGAAGCCGTGGCCCGACGCGCTCGAAGCATTCACCGGCAGCCGCGAAATGTCGGGCAAGGCGATGGCCGACTATTTCGCGCCGCTGAAGGCGTGGCTCGACGAGCAAAACAAGGGCAAGCCGTCGGGCTGGTAATCCACGGCTCCGGGCTAACCAGATGGCCGGGAAGCTCGCTTCCCGGCCATTTCTATTTGGCTTCCACAGCTTGCTTGAACCGGGCCAGCCGCTCGGTCGCCGCTGCGGCGTGGGGGCCGATCCAGCGGTCGTGGATATCCTGGATCGGCATCGCGTCGAGGTGGTTCCAGCGTTCGCGGCCGCGGCGCTCGGCGATCACCAGCCCCGCCTCTTCGAGCACCTTCAGATGCTGCATCACCGTGCAGCGGTCGATGTCGGGAAAATGGCTGCACAGCGCGCCCGTGGTCAGCGGCTGATCCTTGAGGTCATCGAGGATCTGGCGGCGGACATGCGACGCCAGCGCCTTGAAAACCCGGTCATAATCTTCGTGGATTGACATGTTATAAATTTATAACATAAAATCGCCCCGACTCAAGCGGAGAATGATCATGGAACTGAAATTCAGGGTCGCGGCGCGGATCGCCAAGCCGGTCCACGAAGTGTTCGAGGCCGTCGCCGATCCCGCCAAGCTGTCGCATTATTTCACCACCGGCGGCGCCGAGGGGCGGCTCGAAACCGGCGCAACGGTGACGTGGGACTTCCACGACTTTCCGGGCGCCTTCCCCGTCTATGTGATCGAGGTCGTCCCCGACGAGAAGATCGTCCTCGAATGGCAGGCAAGCGAGGGCGAGGCGCACAATATCGAAGGCAGCGAGCCCAAGGATGCGGACTATCGCACGCGCGTGACGATGAATTTCAAGGGCCTCGACGACGGGCGCACGCTGGTCGAGATTGCCGAAGAGGGCTGGCGCGAGAATCAGGGCGCGCTCGGCGCCTCCTATGGCAATTGCCAGGGCTGGTCGCAGATGCTCTGCGCGCTGAAAGTGTGGATCGAGCATGGGATCAATTTGCGCGACGGGATGTATAAATAGGCGGCTGCGGGTGACGGCGCTTGCGTGCGACAGGGCGTTGGGCCGGTTGCGGCCGACTGCGGACATAAGGAAATGACGTCGCCCCCTTGCACAGCTTGCCCAAGGCGGCCGCCATGGCCTATCGCGCTGCCATGGCAGCGAAGAACGGCAGCGACGGACAGGGCACGCGCGACAAGCTGATCGACGCGGCGTTTCGCGCCGTCGCGCGCGACGGGCTTGCCGATACGAACGTCAAGTCGATCGCCGCCGAGGCCGGGGTCAACCCGGGGCTGCTCCACTATCATTTCGCGAGCAAGGACGCGCTGCTCGAAGCGGCGATCGAAAGCGCGTCGGGGCGCTATATGGCCGAAATCGACGCGCTGATCGCCGCGACGCCGCGCGCGCGGCTGTTCGACGCCTATGTCACCTTCGCCGCGGCGACGCTCGACGCCAATCGCGACCTGTTCCGCGTCCGGCTGGCGCTCGGCGCGCGCGCGATGAACGATGCCCGGCTGGCCGCGCGGCTGGAGATCGGCAACGAAGCGGTGCGCGGCCGGCTCGCCACGGTTTTCGCCGCCGGCGCAGGCCGCGACACGCCAAGCGACCTCGACCGGCTGCGCGCCCGCGCGACCAAGGCGGCGTTCGAGGGCATGATGCTGTCGTGGCTGACCAACCCCGACTTTCCGATGCGCGCCGTGCTCGGCGAATGGGCAGAGGGAATGCGCGCGGTCCTTCACAAGCCGGGCTGATCCCGTCGCCGCGCGGCGCCCCCTTGTACGCTATCCCGTCCGGTGCTATTTGGTTGGTCAACCAACCTATTCGGAGATGGCGGCAATGCATATGGTGATGACGGGCGCGACATCGGGGTTTGGCGCTGATGCGGCGGGACGGCTGGCGGCGGCGGGGCACCGGCTGACGATCGGGGCGCGGCGCCCCGATGCGGTCGACGGGGGCTGGGGCGCCGAAGCGCTGCCGCTCGACCTCGACGATTTCGCCTCAGTCGACCGCTTTGCCGAGGCGGTGGCGAACGGGCCGGCGATCGATGCACTGGTGCTTAACGCGGGGTTGCAGACGTCGAAGCTGGAGGTTGGAGCGGACGGTTTCGAGCGGACCTTTGCGGTCAACCAGCTCGCGCATTTCCGGCTGCTCCACCGGCTGCTGCCGCACCTCGCCGCCGGGGCGCGGGTGATCCTGACGGGCAGCGGGACGCACGATCCCGAGGAAAAGACGCTGGTGACGCCGCCCGCGCACGCCAATGCCGAATGGCTGGCGTATCCCGATAGCGACCCGACACTGCCGCAGAAGGACCAGGCGCAGGCGTTCCGCGCCTATAGTTCGTCGAAGCTCGCCAATATCATGACCGCGCGCGAACTGGCGCACCGCCGCCCCGACCTGGCCGCGATGAGCTTCGATCCCGGCTATGTGCCGTGGACCGGGCTGGCGCGGTCGAGCGGGAAGATCATATCGTCGCTGGTCAGCCTGATCTTGCCGCTGACGATGAAGCGCGACCGCAAGAGCACGATCGCACTATCGGGCCAATATCTCGCGGCGTTGGCCGCGGACCCGGCCTACGCCGAAGCGCGGGGCGATTATTGGTCGGTGCGCAATCCCGCGCTGGTGCGGATCGAACCGTCGGCGCTGGCGCGCGACGATGCCGCCTGCGCGAAGCTGTGGGACGATTGCGAGGATCTGCTGGGGCTGGCGCAGACCGCGCCATAAAAATCCCCCCATCGCCGGGCGATGGGGGGATTGCCGAACGGAGCCAACTCCGCCCGGCTTAAATGCCGTCGACAGCCTTGCTGACGAGGATGTTCACCGCCACGCGTCGGTTCTGCGCCTTGCCTTCGGGCGTCGAATTGTCCGCCGCCGGATCGGCCTCGGCCATGCCGGTCGGGGTCAGCATGCGATAGGGCTTCCAGCCGCACGCCTGCTGGAGATAGTTGACGACGCGGCTGGCGCGCTTTTCGCTGAGTTCCTGGTTGAACTCCTGGCTGCCGGTCGAATCGGTGTAGCCGACGACGAGCAGCAGGGCGTTGTCCATTCCCTGCGCCTGGCTTGCCGCGGCGCACAGGTCCGACTGCGCCTGCGCCGACAGGACCGCCTTGCCGGTGTCGAAATTCACGTTCGTCGTGCCTTTTACATTATACTGGTCGATGTCGCCGACGCGGCCGCGCAGCGCCTCGGTCGCCGCCGTCTGTTCGGCGAAGCGCTGGTCGGTGCCGGTGCGGATCATCGACGCGGTGCGCAGATCCTTGTTCTTGAGCGCGATCTGGTTCGCGACGAGGAGGCCGTTCCACTGCAACGTATCGACGGCAACGGGCAAGCCGTTGAGCAGCGAGTCCGCCGCCAGCTTGTCGCGGTCGAGGCCGAGGAAGCCGCCGCTGCTCTTGATCTTCGTATAGTCGGCGATGGCGATCACCGTGTTATTGCCGTCGGCGGTCGTCACCTGCATCCGGCCGTCGCTGCGCGCCGAGATGATGCCTTCGACCTTGGGGCCCTTGGTCATCTCTTCGGGCGAGGGCAGCGTGCCATAGACGGTCGCCATCGGCTCACCGCCGGCAGTGTCTTGCGCCTGCGCATCCTGCGCCTGCACGTCCTGCGGCGGCGCTTCTTCGGGCTGCTGCGCGGCGACGCTGATGGTTGCGGTCCCTGCCAGCATCGCGGCCAGCAGTAGAATTTTACGATTTTGGGTAATGGCCTTCATATATCGCTCCTCCGAAAATACGGGCGCCCCTCCCGGGAACCCGTGATCGTCGCGTCAACCATTCGCGCGAAAGGAAAGTTCCGGCGAGGCGGTCGCAGAGCCGGGTGATACGAGCCGATCGTGCGACAAACCGATGCAACCGGCGCCGTTCCGGCGGATTCAGGGGGGTTGAGGAAAGCCGCGGCTCAGGCGTTACGCGCCGTCAGGCCGCCGTCGACGGGGATCACCGCGCCGGTGATATAGCTTGCGGCGGGCAGCACGAGGCTGAGCGTCATATGCGCAACTTCCTCGGGATCGCCATAGCGGCGGAGCGCGGTGCGGCGCCGCGCGAACACCGCCTTGTCCTCGTCGGGCACCTTGTCGGTCATGCCGGTGTGGATCGGGCCCGGGCAGATGCAGTTGACCGTAATGGCTTCCTTGCCGAGATCGACCGCGAGGCCGCGCGTCAGGCCGGTGACACCGGTCTTGGCCGCCACATAAGGGGTGTCGCCGGGAGTCGCGCCGAGCCCTTCGGTCGAGGCGATGTTGACGATGCGCGCGGCATCGCTTTTTCGGAGGAACGGCAGTGCGGCACGCACCATGCGCTGGTGCGCGGTCAGCATCACCGCGATCGCACGGTGCCAGATCGCCTCATATTCGTCTTCGGCGTCGAGCGGCGCAAAGCTCGATACGCCGGCATTGTTGATGAGGATGTCGATGCCGCCGAAATGCGCGGCGATGGCGGCGACCGTGCGCTGGATCGCTTCGCCGTCGGCAACGTCGAGCGCGAAGGCTTGCGCGTCGCCGCCGGCCTCGGCCGCCACCGCTTCGCAGGCGGCAAGGTCGAGATCGGTGACCGCGACCCGCGCGCCCTCGCTCGCGAGGAGCAGCGCGGTGGCGCGGCCCATGCCACTTGCGGCGCCGGTGACGATCGCGACGCGGCCGGCGATGGAGCGCGAGAGGGTCGGCCCGCTCAACGGAACGGAGGCTCGTTGAAGGCGCGCAGTTTGCGGCTGTGGAGCTTGGCGCCTTCGTCGCGCAGCATCTCGCAGGTGCGGATGCCGATCTGGAGGTGCGCGGCGATCGCTTCCTCGTAGAAGCGGTTCGCCTGCCCCGGCAGCTTGAGTTCGCCGTGCAGCGGCTTGTCGCTGACGCAGAGCAGCGTGCCGTAAGGGACGCGGAAGCGATAGCCCTGCGCGGCGATGGTGGCGCTTTCCATGTCGATGCCGATGGCGCGCGACTGCGAGAAGCGCAGCGCGCTATCGGTATAGCGAAGCTCCCAGTTGCGGTCGTCGGTGGTGACGACGGTGCCGGTGCGCATCCGTTTCTTGAGGTCGGCGCCGCTCGTCCCCGACACCGCCTCGGCGGCACCGGCCAGCGCGACCTGCACTTCGGCGATCGGCGGGATCGGGATTTCGGGGGGCAGCACGCTGTCGAGGATATGATCGTCGCGGAGGTAAGCGTGCGCGAGCACATAGTCGCCGATCCGCTGGCTGGGCCGGAGGCCGCCGCAGTGGCCGATCATCAGCCACGCTTCGGGCCGCAGCACCGCCAGATGGTCACAGATCGTCTTGGCGTTCGACGGGCCGACGCCGATGTTGACCAGCGTGATGCCGCCGCCGTCGGGAGCGATCAGGTGATAGGCGGGCATCTGGTGCCGCCGCCACGCGCTGTCGGCGACGAGCGCGCTCGCGTTGACGCCCGACTGGTCGACATAGAGCCCCGCCGCCCCGGCGAGCGCGGTGTAGAGCCCCTGCCCGACCTGCGACCCCGCCCAAGCGACGAATTCGTCGACATAGCGGTGATAGTTGGTGAACAGGATGTAACGCTGAAAATGCTCGGGCGCGGTGCCGGTGTAATGGCGGAGGCGCGCGAGGCTGAAATCGGTGCGCAGCGCGTCGAACAGCGCGAGCGGTTGCGGCGCCGCCGGATCGAGCCCGAAGAGTCCGTCGGCGAGCTCGTCGCCGATATCGGCGAGCTCGGTGGTCGGAAAATGGCGCGCGAGTTCGAGCGGGGTGACCCCTCCCATGTCGGAGCCGTCGCTAGCGTCGAGCACATAGGGAAAGGGGATCTGCTGCCCCGTCCGTGTCACCTCGACCCGCACGTCATAATGGCGAAGGAGCAGGAGGAGCTGGTCGCGGAGGTAATCGGCGAACAGTTCGGGACGCGTCACCGTGGTGACGAATTCGCCGGCGCGTTCGATGCGGCCGAAGGCGAGATTGTGCCCCGCCTGCCCTTCGCGCCGCTCGCCCGTCGTGATCAGGCGTAGCGCCGGATAGTCGAACAGCCCGGTCGCGGCGGCGTCGGCGGGCGGCAGGGTGCCGTGCTGGACATAAGCGGCGATGGCGGATTTGAGGGCGGCGACCGAAGCGGCGAAGCGGTCCTGCAGTTCGGCGATGACGGCTTCGACGAGCGTTTCGGGGTCGGCGGTTTCACGGGTTTGCGATGATGATGTCATCGCGTCGCTGTTGCACGAAATTGTGACAAAAGGGAAGAGTGGGCGCTTTGCCCCGCCCTCGCGTACAAAGAAAACGGCGGCACGATCACCGCGCCGCCGTTTTCGTGTCGATCAAAGCTGTTCGAGCATATGGTCGGCGCTGGACACCTTGAATTCGCCCGGCGCTTCGACGTTGAGCTGCTCGATGACGCCGTCGTTGACGATCATCGAGAAACGCTGGCCGCGCTTGCCCATGCCGAACGCCTTGCCGTCCATCGTCAGGCCGACCGCTTCGGCGAAATCGCCATTGCCGTCAGCGAGCATGGTGACGCTGTCACCGGCATTGGCATTCTTGCCCCATGCGCCCATGACGAAGGCGTCGTTGACCGCGGTGCAGACGATTTCGTCGACGCCCTTGGCCTTGAGCTCGCCGGCCTTGTCGACGAAGCCCGGCAGGTGCTTGGCCGAACAGGTCGGGGTGAAGGCGCCCGGGACCGAGAAGAGCGCGACCTTGCGGCCCTTGAAATAATCGGCGGTGCTGACCTGTTCGGGACCGTTTTCGGTCACCTTGACCAGCGTCGTTTCGGGCAGCTTGTCTCCGGTCTGGATTGTCATCTCGGCATCCTTTTCATTGAGGGGATTTGGTCGCGGCAGACATTGGGGCGCGCGGCGCGCGAGTCAAGGACAGGAAGCCGACCGGGAAAATTATCGCCGTGCAGCCGGCCGGGCACCGCAAAGGCGCTGGACCCTTTGCCTGCCGCCGGGCATTGTGACATCATGGAGAGCGCACCCCCCTGGTTCACCGGCCAGTTGCTGTTGGCCCTGCCCGGCATCGGCGATCCGCGTTTCGAACATTCGGTGATTGCGATGATCAGCCACGACGAGGAGGGCGCGATGGGGATCGGCATCGCCGACCCGATCGGCGGCATGACCGTCGGCGCGGTGCTCGACCAGCTCGAGATCGCGCATGACGCCGACCCGCTCGATCAGCCGGTGTTCCTCGGCGGCCCGGTCGAGCCGTCGCGCGGCTTCGTGCTGCACAGCCGCGACTGGGGCGGCGAGGGTGCGGTGCAGGTCGGCGACCGTTTCATGGTATCGAGTTCGCACGACATCTTGCGCGCGATCGGCGAAGGGCGCGGCCCGTCGCGCTGGCTGGTGGCGCTGGGCTATGCTGGCTGGTCGCCGGGACAGCTCGAGGAGGAAATGGTCCGCCACGGCTGGCACCTGACCCCGGGCAGCGACCATCTGTTATTTGAAACGCCGCCTGCTGAAAGGTGGCAGGCGGCGTTTGCGGAAGCCGGGGTGGACGCCCGGCTCCTGACCACGGAAGGCGGCGAGGCTTAGCGCGCGAGCGCGAGCAGCGGTTTGCCCCGATCGAGGTTGGCGCGCGCAGTGCGCGCGGCCCAGCGCGAATCCACATAGCGGCCGCTGGCGAGTTCGACATCGTAGCGGATCGGGCTGTCGATCGCGGCGTCATAGGCGGCCGCCGCATCGGCAGTGCGGCCGAGGCGCGCATAGGCGGTGCCGAGATTGATCAGCCGCGACGGGTCGCGCGCGTCGAGCGTCGTTTCGCCCGTGAGCTTGGCGACCGCAGCCTGATTGTCGCCGGCCCTGAGTTCGGAATAGGCGACCGGCAGGACCTGCGAATCGGCCTGCGGCCCGGTGACGACGATGATCGACTGGGCGGTTGCCGGGCTGGCGAAGGCCAGTGCGATAAGCGGCAGCATGATTTTTTTCATTCTTTGTATCTCCCCGAAAACTTGGGGTGATTTTCACGCTGGGACCATAAAAAGTCAATGTTTTCTGCAGTTTGTAACATTGCTGTCACAAAATCCGATTATGCTGATCGCAAGGCGCATTATAAGTCAGGATTTTCAGAATCTTGGGCTTTGCGACTCGCTGTCACAAAAGTGCGGCGGCGATTGTCACAATCGGACCCGGCGAAATTTTTTTCGCTGCCGGGTGGTTTTTTGGGTCGGCGATTCGCCCCAGGAAGATTCGGGGCGGCGAGCCGGGTTAGGGATATAAAGAAAAGTTTATATTTGATACCGAACGCGCTTTGCGCTAGGGCGCCAGGCATAATTGCTCGACAATTCGGGGCCGCTCGCCTGCGGCCGCAATTCACCTACAGGAGTCTCTACCGTGGCCACTCTTGCCGCCGACAGCCGTGACTATGTGATCGCCGACATCGGCCTTGCCGATTTCGGGCGCAAGGAAATCAACATCGCCGAAACCGAAATGCCGGGCCTGATGGCGCTGCGCAGCGAGTTCGGCGCATCGCAGCCGCTGAAGGGCGCGCGCATCACCGGGTCGCTGCACATGACGATCCAGACCGCGGTGCTGATCGAGACGCTGACCGCGCTCGGCGCCGAAGTGCGCTGGGCGACGTGCAACATCTTCTCGACGCAGGACCATGCCGCTGCAGCGATCGCCGCGTCGGGCGTCCCCGTCTTCGCCGTGAAGGGCGAGAGCCTTGCCGATTATTGGGATTATGTCGGCCGCATCTTCGACTGGGGCGTGGAAGACGGCACGACCTGTAACCTGATCCTCGACGACGGCGGCGACGCCACGATGTTCGCGCTGTGGGGCGCGAAGCTCGAGGCCGGCGAGACGATGCCGGCGCCCGAGAATGAAGAAGAGATCGAGATGCAGCGCGCGCTGAAGGCGTTCGTTGCCGCCAACCCCGGCTATCTGACCAAGACGGTCAAGGCGATCAAGGGCGTGTCGGAAGAAACGACGACCGGCGTCCACCGCCTGTACCACATCGCCAAGAAGGGCGAGCTGCCCTTCCCCGCGATCAACGTCAATGACAGCGTCACCAAGTCGAAGTTCGACAATCTCTATGGCTGTAAAGAGTCGCTCGTCGACGCGATCCGCCGCGGCACCGACGTGATGCTGGCGGGCAAGGTCGCGACCGTCGCCGGCTTCGGCGATGTCGGCAAGGGCTCGGCGCAGTCGCTCCGCAATGGCGGCGCACGCGTCCTCATCACCGAAATCGACCCGATCTGCGCGCTGCAGGCGGCGATGGAAGGGTTCGAGGTCGTGTCGATGGACGAAGCCGTGAAGCGTTCGGACATCTTCGTCACCGCAACGGGCAACGCCGACGTCATCACTGCCGAACATATGGCAGCGATGAAGAATATGGCGATCGTCTGCAACATCGGCCACTTCGACAGCGAGATCCAGATCGCGGCGCTCGCCAATTACAAGTGGACCGAGGTCAAGCCGCAGGTCGACCTGGTCGAATTCCCCGACGGTAAGCAGATCATCATCCTGTCGAAGGGCCGCCTCGTGAACCTCGGCAACGCGACGGGTCACCCGTCGTTCGTGATGTCGGCGAGCTTCACCAACCAGACGCTCGCGCAGATCGAGCTGTGGACGCGGAGCGATCAGTACAAGAACGACGTCTATGTCCTGCCCAAGCATCTCGACGAAAAGGTCGCCGCGCTGCACCTCGAAAAGCTGGGCGTGCATCTGTCGAAGCTGACCCAGAAGCAGGCCGATTATATCGGCGTGCCGGTCGAAGGCCCGTTCAAGCCCGATCATTATCGGTATTGATTGCCTCGCCTGACGGCGAAGGCGGCACCGGCCCGCTCCCCCACCCGGCCTCCCTGACGATAGTAGCCTATGGGAGGCCGGGTGGGGGAGCGGGCCGGTGCCGCGACGTTTCCGCATCGCGGAAACGTGAACGAAACTGTGGACGGCGCGCTCATCGGACGATGTTGCGCGCCGTTTCGCTGTGACATGCGATTGAAACATGACTCCATCGCCTTTAGGGCAGACGGCCATGATCGCGGCGCGGGCACCAGAAAAGCGAAGGCATAGGGCGGGATGAGCGGATCGCTTTCCCCGACCCTGTTGTTCGCGCTCGGGCTGTTCGCGGCGCTGTGGCTGCTCGCCGGACTGTGGGCGGTCGGGCGCGGCATCGCGATGCAGCGCCGCTCCGCCTTCGTCGCCGGACAGACCGAACGGCTGGCGAGCCTCGTCGAGGCATCGCCCTACCTGCCCGTCATCGTCCGCAGCGACTGGCGCATCGAGGCAAGCGAGCGGCTGGGCCGCTGGCTCGGCATCAGCCAGGGCCCGCGCAATTTCGACGAATTGCGCGGCCTCGATTCCGGGCTCGATCCCGAGGGGCATGACGCGCTGCGGCAGGCGATCCTCGGCGCACAGCGCGGCGCCAAGCCGTTCATGTTGAGCCTGAAGCCGCAGGGCGGCAGCCGGACGATCGTCATTCACGGCGCCGCCGCGCCGCAGGCGGTCGGCGGTCCGGGCAGCGTCCTCTTGTGGTTGAGCGATGCGACCGACGGCCAGCAGGCGCTGGCGCAGGCACGCAGCGAACGCGAAGAGGCGATGGGCGCCTTCGAAGCCTTGTCGGGGCTGATCGAAGCGGCACCCTTTCCGATGTGGTTCCGCGACACCAGCCTCGGCCTCGCGCTGGTCAACCGCGCCTATGTGCGCGCGGTCGAGGCGAAGAGCGCGGCGGCGGTGATCGAGGCCGGGATCGAATTGTGCGAGCCCGTTGCCGGGGTCAGCGCCGGCGAAGCCGCCGAGCAGGCCCGCCTCGCCGGAGCGGCGCAGATGCGGACGATCCCGGTGACGATCGAAGGCGAACGGCGCATCATGCGCGTCGTCGACGTGCCGCTGGCGCCCGAAGGCGGCCGCGTCATCGGCATCGCCGGCTATGCGATCGACGTCCAGGAACTGGAAAGCGAACGCGGCGCGCACCGCCGCTTCGCCGATACCCAGCGCGAACTGCTCGACCGGCTGTCGGCCGCGGTCGCGCAATTCGGCCCCGATCAGGGGCTTGTCTTTGCCAACCAGCCCTTCCGCCGCCTGTTCGCGCTCGACGCCGAAGATGTGAGCGAAGCCCGGCCGTTCGCGCGCCTGCTCGACGCATGGCGCGAAAGCGGGCGGACCCCCGAAGTGCGCGACTTTCCCGAATGGCGGCAGGCGCATGTCGACTGGTTCGCCAGCACCGGCGCCGTCGAAGAGGACTGGCTGCTGCGCGACGGGACGCACCTGCATGTCGTCGCCCAGCCGACCCCCGACGGCGGGCTGCTGCTGATCGCCGAGGATCGCACCGAACAGGTACAACTTGCCTCGACGCGCGACACGCTGCTGCGCGTGCGCACCGCAACCTTCGACAATCTGTTCGAGGCGATCGCGGTGTTCGCGCCCGACGGCCGCCTCCATCTGTGGAACCAGCGCTTCCGCCGCCTGTGGGGCGTCGATGAAGCGACCCTCGCCGCGCATCCGCGCGTCGATGTGCTGATGGGCGGGCTCGCCGACCGGCTGGCCAAGCCGAACCAGATCAGCATCGTGCAGGAGGTGATCCGCGCCGCGACCCTGGAACGCACCCAGCGCGCCGGCGAGATCCGCTTCGCCGACGCGCGCCATTTCGATTTTGCGTCGATTCCGCTGCCCGATGGCAATGCGCTGCTGATCATGCTCGACGTCAGCGACAGCCGGCGGATGGAAAGCGCGCTGCGCGAACGCAACGAGGCGCTGGAAGCGGCGGATAAGGTCAAGACCGCCTTCCTGTCGCGGATGAGCTATGAACTGCGCACGCCGCTGACCTCGATCGGCGGCTTCGGCGAGATGTTGCAGGCGGGTTATGCCGGCAAGCTCGGCGACCAGCAGCAGGTCTATATCGACGCGATCATGGATTCGGTCGCGGTGCTCGGGCGCCAGATCGACAATGTGCTCGACCTCGCGCAGGGCGAAGCCGGCACGCTGGCGATCGAGCGCGCACCGGTCGATGTGCGCGTGCTGCTCGATCAGGCGCTGGCCGACGTCAAACCGCTCGCCGACGGCGAGAAAATCGAGCTGGTCGGCAATATGTCGGCGAACCTCGGCAGCATCGACGGCGACGCGCCGCGGCTGTCGCGGCTGGTCGCGGGCCTGCTCGACAATGCGGTGCGCTTTACCGCCCCGGCGCGCAAGACGGGCGGGCGCGTCCTGCTTCATGCCGACGGCGACGCGCGCGGCGTCGATATCATCGTCTCCGACAACGGCCCCGGCATGCCCGAAGCCGCCGCGGCGGTCGCCAAGGGCGAGCAGGCGGGGACCGCAACCGGCGGCATCGGCCTTGCGCTCGCGCGCCAGCTCGTCGCGGCGCACGGCGGGACGATGGAGGTGCTGAGCGAAAAGGGTCAGGGCACGATGGTGCGGATCAGCCTGCCGCGCGGCGCATGACCGTCCATCGTTACGACTACACCCTCGCCGACGCCGAACGCATCGGCGCCGCGATCGGCGCGGCGCTGCGGCCCGGCGATGTCGTGGCGCTGGAGGGCAACCTTGGCGCCGGCAAGACGACGCTCGCGCGCGCGATGCTGAAGGCGCGCGGGCTCGCGGGCGAAGCGCCGAGCCCGACCTTTGCGATCGTCCAGCCCTATGCCCCGCCCGAAGTCGATCTCGCCATCGCGCATGTCGACCTCTATCGCATCGAGGACGAGAGCGAGCTGATCGAACTGGGGCTCGACGATTATCTGTACGACGGCGCGCTGCTCATCGAATGGCCCGACCGGCTGGGCACGGGCGGCTGGCCCGATACGCTGACACTGACGATTTCGGGCAACGGCGACGCGCGCGTCTTGACAGCATCGGTGCCGCCCGCTTGGGAAGCGCGATGGCCGCTTCGATGATTCCGCCCGCCCATGCCCCGGCTTTCCTCGCCGCGCATGGCTGGGGCGACGCCCGGATTTTGCCGCTCGCCGGCGATGCTTCCTTCCGCCGCTATTTCCGCGTCGTGGGCGAAGGCCGGCAGGCGGTGCTGATGGATGCGCCGCCGCCGCACGAGGACCCGCGCCCCTTTATCGCGATCGCCGAATATCTGTGCGAACTGGGATTGAACGCGCCGACGATCATCGCCCGCGATCTTGCGCAAGGCCTGCTGCTGATCGAAGATTTTGGCGATGTCCGGCTGCGCGAAACGGTCGATGCCGAGCTTCACAAGGAGGCCGGCTATTATGCCGGGGTCACCGACCTGCTCGTCCATCTCCACGCGCAGCCGCCGATGGACGGGCTGCCGGTGCACGGGCTCGATCAATGGCTGGACGAGGTGATGCTGTTCACCGACTGGTACTGCCCTGCCCTCGATATCGACGTCGACCGCGATGCGTTTCGCGCCGCGTGGGAAGAAGCCTTGACCCCGGTCGAACGCGACGGCCTGCCGCGCGTCACGGTGCTGCGCGATTTCCATGCCGAAAATATCATGCTGGTCGCGGGGCAGGACGGCATCGCCCATTACGGGCTGCTCGATTTCCAGGACGCGCTGGTCGGCCATCCCGCCTATGACCTTGCCTCGGTACTCGAGGATGCGCGGCGCGACGTGACCCCGGCGATCGAGGCCGAGATGCTCGCGCGGTATCAGGCGGCGACCGGGCAGAATATCGAGAGCGCCTATTGGGCGCTCGCGGCGCAGCGCAACACGCGCATCCTCGGCGTCTTCGTGCGGTTGTGGAAACGCGACAACAAGCCGCATTACCGGAGTTTCCAGCCGCGCATGTGGGGACTGCTCGAACGCGATCTGGCGCATCCGGCGCTTGTCGCCGTCCGGCAATGGTTCGACGCCAATGTCCCCGCTTCGAAGCGGGCGGAGGCGTGGAAGTGACGGCGAAAATCGAAAGCGCGATGGTGATGGCGGCGGGGATCGGCAAACGGATGCGGCCGCTGACCGCCACCCGGCCGAAGCCGCTGGTGCGCGTCGCGGGCAAGGCGCTGATCGACCATAGCCTCGACCGGATCGCGGCGGCCGGCATTCCGCATGTCGTGGTCAACGTCCATTATCTCGCAGACGCGCTGGAGGCGCATCTCGCGGCGCAGAAGCGGCCGTTCAGCATCGCGATTTCGGACGAGCGCGCGCAATTGCTCGAAACCGGCGGCGGGATGGTCAAGGCGTTGCCGCAGCTCCGCGGCGATCCGATCCTGATCGTCAACAGCGACAATATCTGGACCGACGGGCCCGAGGACAGCATCCGCCACCTCGCGCGTCACTGGGACGGCGACCGGATGGATGCGCTGTTGCTGGTGATCCGGCAGGCAAGCGCCAGCGGGCACGGCGGCCGCGGCGATTTCCACATGGACCCGGCGGGCCGGCTGTCGCGGCGCAAGCCGGGGCATGTCGCGCCCTTCGTCTATACGGGCATCCAGCTCGTCTCGCCGCGCCTCCTCGAAGGCGCGCCCGAGGGGCCGTTTTCGACCAACATCCTGTGGGACCGCGCGATCGCGGCGGGGCGGCTGTTCGGCCTGTCGCATATGGGCCAGTGGTTCGACGTCGGCACCCCGGCGAGCATCGCGCCGACCGAAGCCGCGCTGGGCGAGGTTTGACTTTGCCGTCATTGCGAGGAGCCGAAGGCGACGCGGCAATCCAGAGCTTGCGTAAACCGCTCTGGATTGCTTCGCTACGCTCGCAATGACGCAGCTTATGTCGAAGCCCGACGTCTTCTCGATCCCGGTCCATCGGGCCTTCGCCGACGCGCTTGTCGCCGGGCTGATCGCGCGCTTTGCCGATGGTACGCTGGGGCTCGCCGAAGGATTGATCCTGCTGCCGAGCAACCGCGCCAAGAGCGCGGTGCAGGCGGCGTTCGTCCGCGCTGGCGGCGCCGGGCTGCTGATGCCGCGGCTGGCAGTGATCGGCGACGCCGACCTCGACGAATCGATCGGGATCGCGCTCGATGCGATCGACGTCGCCGAGCCGATTGCGCCGGCGATCGATACGCTGCGCCGCCGCCTGCTCCTCGCCGATTTGATCGAGCGGCATACGCCCACGGGCGAAGCGCCGATCCGCGGCGCTGCGGCGTTCCAGCTCGCCGACGGGCTCGCACGCGCGATCGACCAGCTCCATTATGAGGAGGTGCCGGTATCGGCGCTCGTCGACCTCGACCTCGGCGCCTTTGCCGGCCACTGGCAGGCGTCGCTCGCCCGGCTGCGCATCCTTGTCGACCATTGGCCCGCGGTGTTGGCGGCGACGGGCCATATCGACCGGGCGGCGCGGCGCAACCGGCTGCTCGAGCGGGTGACGGCGGCGTGGCGCAGCGCCCCGCCCGCGCCCTTTGTGGTCGCGGCGGGGATCACCACCGCCGCGCCCGCGATCGCACGGCTGCTGCGCACCGTCGCCGGTCTGGAGCGCGGGATGGTAGTGCTGCCCGGCGTCGATTGCGGCATGGCCACCGAGGAATGGGACGCGCTGGGCCCGACGCGGCCGGACCCCGATAATCCGGCGCGCCCGATCGAGACGCACCCGCAATATCATCTGAAGCTGCTGCTCGACCGCATGGGGGTGGCGCGCGAGGAGGTCCGGGCGTGGGACGCGGGGTCGGAGTTCGACGGGCCCGAAGCGCGCGCGGCCTTCGTCTCGCTTCTCTTCGCCCCCGCCGATTTCACCGGCCAGTGGCAGACGACGGGCGACCTGTCGGCGGCGACCGCCGGGATCGCGGGCGCCGTCTTCGCCGACGACGGGCAGGAGGCGCAGGGGATCGCGCTGCTGATGCGCGAGGCGGTCGAGACGCCGGGGCGCACCGCGGCGCTGGTGACCCCCGACCGCGGGCTGGCCGAACGCGTCGCGGCGGCGCTCGCGCGCTGGGAGATAAGCGTCGACGACAGCGCCGGGCAGCCGTTGTCGCGCACACCGCCGGGGGCGCTGTTGCTGCTGCTCGCCGAACTCGCCGCGAGCTTCGATCCGGTGGCGCTGATCGCGCTGCTCGGCCACCCGCTGGTCCGCAAGGGCGAAGGGCGGACGACGTGGCTCGATCAGGTACGGCGGCTCGATCTGATCCTGCGCGAGCCCGGGCTGGCGCCGGGTTGGGACGGGGTGTCGGCGCGGATCGCAGCGCGCGCCGCCGACCCGAAAGCGCGCGGGCACCCGCTGGCGGCAGAACTGGCGCCGTGGTGGGACGAATTGTCCGCGCTCGGCGCGGCGCTGGCGCCGTTTGCGGCAGGGCAGACGCCGCCCGCGAGCTTGCTCGCGGCGCTGCAGGGCGCGCTCGAATGGCTGAGCGGCGACGCGGTCTGGACGGGGCCGGCAGGACGGGCCCTCGCCGAGATGTTCGACCAGTGGACGCTGGCGCGGGGCGATGGCCCGGCGCTGGTCGATCCCGCCGAGTTTCCCGCGATGCTGGGGCAGCTTCTGACGCAGGCGAGCGTGCGGCCGCCTTACGGGGGGCATCCGCGCCTGTTCATCTGGGGGCTGCTCGAGGCACGGTTGCAGCGCGCCGACCTGATGATCCTCGGCGGGCTCGACGAGGGGCGCTGGCCCGCCGCGACGCAGCCCGACCCGTGGCTCGCCCCCGGCATCCGCCGCCTGCTCGGCCTGCCCGCGCCCGAACGGCAGCAGGGGATGGCGGCGCACGACTTCGCCGGGGCGCTCGGCGCGCGCGAGATCGTCGTGACGCGCGCGGCGCGGAGCGGCGGCGATCCGGTCGTTGCGTCGCGCTTCTGGCTGCGGCTGTCGGCGCTCGCCGGCGACCTGCCCGAGCCGGCGCCGGGCGGGGTGCCGCTGACGCGGCTTGCGGCGATGCTCGACGTGCCGCCCGGCGATGCGCGCCCGGCCACCAGACCGGCGCCGCGTCCCCCCGCGGACGCGCGGCCGCGGCGGATCAGCGTCACCGGGGTCGACAGGCTGGCCCGCGATCCCTTCGCTTTCTATGCCGACCGCATGCTCGGCCTGTCGGCGCTCGACCCGCTGAGCGCCGCGCCCGACCCGCGCTGGCGCGGGACGCGGGTGCACAGATTGTTCGAGGATTGGGTGCGCGGCGGTGCGACGCGCGACGGCTTCGAGGCCGAACTCACCGCGCTCGGCGCCGACCCGGCGCTCGACGAGATTGCGCGCGCCTTCTGGCTGCCGCGTATCGAGCCCGCGCTCCGCTGGGCCGCCGCACAGGTCTGGAACGCCGGAGGACGCGCGCCGCTGGCGGTCGAGGCGTCGGGCGAGATCGTCGTCGACGGCCTCACCCTGCACGGCAAGGCCGACCGCATCGACCGGACGGAAGGCGGCAGCCTGGCGATCGTCGATTATAAATCAGGCGGAGCGCCGAGTGCCAAGGCGGCATTCGACAAGCTCGACAGCCAGCTTGGCCTGCTCGGCCTGATCGCGCAGCGCGGCGGGATGAAGGACATTGCCGCGGCGCCGGTCGAGGCGCTCGAATATTGGAGCCTGCGCCCCGACCGCCGCGCCGGCGGGGCCGGAAAAATCTCGAATACCTATGGTTCGCGTAGCGACCTCAAGAGCGCCGAACAGGCGATCGACCATGCGAGCGACGCGCTCGCCGAACTTGCGGCGCTCTATCTGTTCGGCGACGCGCCCTTCGTGCCGGGCGAGCTTGGCGGCTATGGCGATTACGACCAGTTGATGCGCCGCGACGAATGGTTCGGCCGGGGCGAGGCGGACTGATGGCGAAACCCTCCGGCCTCGCCGAACTCGACCCGCGGCAGGGCGCCGCCGCCGACCCCGAAAGCCATGTCTGGCTGGGCGCGTCGGCGGGCACGGGCAAAACGCAGGTGCTGTCGGCGCGGGTGCTGCGGCTGATGCTCGACGGAGTCTCACCCGAGGCGATCCTCTGCATCACCTTCACCAAGGCGGGCGCGGCCGAGATGGCGCACCGCATCCACGAGCGGCTCGCGGCGTGGGTGCGGATGGACGATGGCGACCTGCGGCTCGACCTTCGCGCGCTGGGGCTAGACTGGGACCGGCCGGGATTGATGAAGCGGGCACGATCGCTGTTCGCCACCGTGATCGACAGCCCCGGTGGCGCCATCCGCGTCCAGACGATCCACGCCTTCTGCCAGACGTTGCTCGCGAGCTTCCCGCTCGAAGCCAAGCTGCTGCCGGGCTTCCGCGCAATCGAAGAGGATGAGGCGACAGCGCTGCAGCGGCAGGTGCTCGGCGAACTTCTGAGAGGCGACGAAGAGGAACTGCGCGACGTGGCGGCCATGCTGTCGCGGCGGCTGGGGCAGGATGCGGCGCTGTCCTTCCTGTCGAGCTGTGCCGCGGCGTTCGGCGGGCCACGCGCGATGCTGCCGCCCGCTGCGTATGATTTGCGGGCGGCGTTCGACCTGCCGGGCGGCGATCCCGATGCGTGGGTCGCGGGCGAGATCGCCGCGGGCACGATCGGCGATCAGGATATCAAGGCGGTCGCGACAAGCGGCGCGGCGTGGGGGACAAAGACGGGCGAGGCCTGTTCGGACTTCATGGTCGGCTGGCTGATCGCCGACACCGCCGGCCGCGCCGCGATGCTGCCCGACCTGCTCGGCCGCTTCCTCACCGGCAAGGGCGAGTTGCGCGCCGACTTCGCGGGCGACAAGGGCAAGATGACCGATTGCGTCGACAGCGCGGTGCGCATCGTCAATGCCGCGCAGGCGTTGCTCGCGACCGCGACGGCGATGCGCGTCGCCGACGAACTGGCGGCGGCGTGGAAGCTCGGCAGCCGCTTCGCCGAAGCCTATGCGCTCGCCAAGCGCGAGGCGGGGCTCGCGGATTTCGACGATCTGATCACGCTGGCGGGAAGTTTGCTGCGGATCAGCAGCTTCGGCGAATGGGTGCGCTTCAAGCTCGACCAGCGCACCGACCATATCCTCGTCGACGAGGCGCAGGATACCAATATGCGCCAGTGGGGCATCGTGCTGTCGATGGCCGAGGAATTTTTCGCCGGTATCGGCGCGAAGGATGAGCGCATCCGCACGCTGTTCACCGTCGGCGACCGCAAGCAGGCGATCTTCGGTTTTCAGGGCACCGAACCCAAGGCGTTCGCGACCGCGCGCGACATGTTCCACGCGATGGGCGAAATCGGCGGCCAGCCGTTCCGGCAGGTCGATCTCGTCTCCAACTATCGCTCGACCCCGGCGGTGCTCGCGGTCGCCGACGCGTGGCTCGCGGCGGGCGGCGCGGCGGCGATGGGACTCGACGGCGACGAGCCGCCGCACCATCCGTTCCGGTCGAGCCACGCCGGGCAGGTCGAGCTGTGGGCGCCGCTTCCCGTCGGCAAGGCGCTCGATGCCGAGGCCGAAGAAGCAGAGGGCGACGAGGGCGGCGCCGACAGCGGCACCCCCGCCTCCGACCCCGCCTCGATGCGGCTCGCGCGCGCTATCGCCGGGGAGGTGCAGGACTGGATCGCCAATGGCAAGGACGGCCGCCCCGTTTCGCCCGGCGACATCATGATCCTCGTCCGCCGCCGCCGCGACCTCGCGGCGCGGATCGTCGCGCGGTTGCAGGCGCTGCATGTGCCGGTGGCGGGCGTCGACCGCTTCACGCTGACCCAGCCGCTGGCGGTGCAGGATTTGCTCGCGGCGATGCGCTTTGCCGTGCAGCCGCTCGACAACCTCAATCTCGCGGCGCTGCTCGTCTCGCCGCTGATCGGCTGGACGCAGGACGAACTTTATAGCCGCACCCATCGGCGCGGGCGCGCAGCGCTGTGGGAACATCTGCGCGCCACCGAAGGCGATATTCCGGCAGCGACGATGGCGGCGCTGCGCCACCTGCTCGGCATGGCCGATTTCACCACGCCGTTCCGGTTCCTCGAGACGATCCTGTCGGGGCCGATCGACGGGCGGCGGAAGCTGTATGCGCGGCTGGGGCGCGAAGCACGCGACCCGGTCGACGAACTGCTGGGTCAGGCGCTCGCCTTCGAGCAGCGCGAGACGATATCGCTGCTCGGTTTCCTGACCGCAGTCGAGAACAGCGGCGCCGACATCAAGCGCCAGACCGAGGCGCGCAGCGACGTCGTGCGCGTGATGACGGTGCACGGATCGAAAGGCTTGCAGGCGCCGATCGTCATCCTTGCCGATGCGACCGACGATCCGGGGATCGGGCACCGCCCCTTTACCGTCGATGTCGCCGCGTGGGAGAAACTGCCGGTCTTTGCGGTACCCGGCGACGAACGCCACGGCGCGCTGGCCGACGCCTATCAGCGCGCGGCGGCCGCGGCGTCGGAGGAGCATTGGCGGTTGTTCTACGTCGCGATGACGCGCGCCGAGGAGATATTGGTCGTCGCGGGGACGACGAAAAAGCCAGACCGGAGCATCCCGGAGGCGAGCTGGCACGGCGCGGTCGAAGCGGTGCTGGCGGACATGGGCAGCGCGTGGGAGGAAGCCGGGCCGGTCTGGGGCCAGCGCCGCGTCCACCGCGCCAATGCGGGGAAATGGGCGAAAAAGGAAAAGACTGCGAAGGCCGCGCCGCCGCCGCTCGTCCTGCCCGAATGGGCGCATCGCCCCGCCCCCGAAGAGGCCCGCCCGCCGCGCCCGCTCGCCCCGTCGGCGCTCGGCGAGGACGATGTCGCGGTGGCGCCGCAGGGTGTCGCGCGCGCCGCAGCGGCCGAGCGCGGGGTGTGGCTCCACGCGCTGTTCGAGCGGCTGCCGCCGGTGGCGCCCGACCGGCGCCGTGAGGCCGCGCTGCGCTGGCTGGCCGCGCAGGCACCGGGCCTCGACGCCGCGCAGCGGGCGGCGATGGCCGACGAGGTGCTCGCGGTAATCGAGGACCCGGCGCAGGCCGCGCTCTTCGGACCCGGCAGCCTCGCCGAAGTGCCTTTATCGGCCGTCGTCGACGGCATGGTGGTGGCGGGGATTGTCGACCGGTTGCTGGTGACGGCGGATGCGGTGACGGTGATCGATTACAAGACGGGGCGGCAGGTGCCGGACAACGCGGCCGCCGTCGCGCCGGCCTATCTGCGCCAGATGGCGGCGTATCGCGATGCGTTGCGCGCGATCTTTCCCGGCCGGCGGGTCGGTGCGGCCTTGCTTTACACTGCGGCGCCGCGCCTGATCGCGCTCGACGACAAGCTGCTCGATGCACACAAGCCGGGCTTGGCGGCAACCAAGGCGAATTTGCCGGGTTCGACCCTTGAGCCCGGGGCGCCGACGCCTTAGCTTGGGTGCAACAGATTTTCAGGAGTTGAGACTATGGGTACCAAGGCAATCAGCGACGACAGCTTTCAGGCCGATGTCCTCGACAGCGACACCCCCGTGCTCGTCGATTTCTGGGCCGAGTGGTGCGGCCCGTGCAAGATGATCGGCCCTGCGCTCGAAGAAATTTCGGACGAACTGGGCGGCAAGGTCGTGATCGCCAAGCTCAACATCGACGATCACCCGAACGCCCCCGCCAAATATGGTGTGCGCGGCATCCCGACGATGATCCTGTTCAAGAATGGCGAGATCGCCGACACCAAGGTCGGCGCGGCGCCGAAGAGCGCGCTCAAGGGCTGGCTCGAAGGCGCGCTGTAATCCTTCTTCGTCATCCCGGACTCGATCCGGGATGACGATTCTACTCGAGATCAGCTCCGGTAATCGGCGTTGATGCTGATGTAGCCGTGGGTCAGGTCGCAGGTCCAGACGGTCGCGCGGCCTTCGCCGAGACCGAGGTCGGCGCCGACGCGGATGTCATGCCCCTTGAGATGCGCCGCGACGGGCGCTTCGTCGTAACCGTCGACCGGCAGTCCGTCCTTCGCCACCCAATGGTCGCCGAAGCGGATCGCGAGCCGGTCGCGGTCGGCGGGTTCGCCCGCCTTGCCCACCGCCATCACGACGCGGCCCCAGTTGGCGTCCTCGCCCGCGATCGCGGTCTTGACCAGCGGCGAGTTGGCGATGGCGAGCGCGATCCGTTTCGCGCTGTCGTCGCTCTCGGCACCGCTCACCTGCACCTCGATGAATTTCGACGCACCCTCGCCGTCGCGCACCACCTGATGCGCGAGGTCGAGCGCGACTTGGCGGATTGCCGCGTAGAGCGCATCGGCGCCGGCATCGTCCCATGACGCAAGCAGCGGGTTGCCCGCCCGTCCCGTCGCGAAGAGCAGCACCGTGTCGCTGGTCGAGGTGTCGCTGTCGACGGTGATGCTGTTGAAACTGCCGCCGGTCGCTTCGCCGAGCATGTCCTGCAGCAGCGCCGGGGCGACCGCGGCGTCGGTGAAAATATAGCCGAGCATCGTCGCCATGTCGGGCGCGATCATCCCCGATCCCTTGACGATCCCCGCGACATGGACGGTGCGGTCGCCGACGACCGCGCTCGCCGCCGATCCCTTGGCGAAGGTGTCGGTGGTGCAGATGGTTTCGGCGGCAGCTTCCCACGAGCAGGGCGCGGCGGTCAGCGCCGCGTCGACCCCGGCGCGCGCCTTGTCCTTGGGCAAGGGCACGCCGATGACGCCAGTCGAGCTGACGAACACCTCGTTCGCATCGCAGCCGAGATGCCCGGCGACCTGTTCCATGATCTGCTCGACCGCCTCGCGCCCGCGATAGCCGGTGAAGGCATTGCTGTTGCCGGCGTTGACGATCAGCGCGCGGCCGGCGCCGCCCTTCACCTGTTCGCGTCCGAGTTCGACCTCGGACGAGCAGCAGACGTTGCGCGTGAACACGCCCGCGACCGTCGTGCCGGGCGTGAGCTCGACATAGGTCAGGTCGCAGCGGTCCCAATTCTTGTACTGCGCCCGCGCGACGCGGCGCGTCACCCCGGCGATGTCGGGGAGGAGCGGAAACGAGTCGGGGGCGAGCGGCGAGCGGGTGGTCATCGGGGGCGCTTAGCTGGGCGACGCACAAAGAAAAACCCCTCCCGTTTACGGGAGGGGCAGCGAGACTTGCGAGCTTGCTCGCTAGTCGCAGTGGGGAGGGTTCGTGGCGCCACAGGCCCTCCCCCGCCCCCTCCCGCAAGCGGGAGGGGAGTTATCAGGCCGGAATGCCGCTGATCGCCTTCACTTCCATGAAGTCCTTGAGGCCGAACAGGCCGCCTTCGCGGCCGTTGCCCGACGCCTTGTAGCCGCCGAAGGGTGCGCCCGGGCCGGGGCCCCAGGCGTTCACCGCGACCATGCCGGCGCGCAGTTTCGGGGCGACATCGGCCGCCTTCGCCGGGTCGCCCGAGATCACCGCCGACAGGCCATATTCGGTGTCGTTGGCAATATCGACCGCCTGGTCGAGGTCGTCATAAGCCATCACCGTCGCGACCGGGCCGAAGATTTCCTCATTGGCGATGCGCATGTCGCGGGTGACGCCCGAAAAGACGGTCGGCTTGATATAATAGCCGCGATTGACGTTCGACGGCAGGCCGGTGCCGCCGGTTTCGAGTGTCGCGCCTTCGTCGATCGCCGACTGGATCAGGCCCTGGATCTTGTCGAACTGCGCCTTGTTGACGACGGGGCCGATATGCGCGCCCTCCGCCTGCGGATCGCCGACGCTCGTCCCGTCGAACATCGCCTTGATCACGCCGACCGCCGCCTCTGCTTCGTCCTTCTGGACGAGGATGCGGGTCGGGGCGATGCAGCTCTGGCCGGTGTTGACGAGCACGCCCGAAACCGTCGGCGGCAGCACCGCGGCCAGATCGGCACCCGGCAGGACGATGTTCGGCGACTTGCCGCCGAGTTCCTGATGGACGCGCTTCACGGTGTCGGCGGCGGCCTTGGCGACGAGGATGCCGGCGCGGGTCGAGCCGGTGAAGCTCACCATCTCGATCCCCGGGTGCGACGAGATCGCATTGCCGACGGTCGGACCGTCGCCCTGGACGAGGTTAAAGACGCCGGGCGGCACGCCCGCGGCATCGAGGATCTCGGCGAAGATCACGGCATTGCCCGGGCATTCTTCCGAGGGCTTCAGCACCATGCAGTTGCCGCCGGCGAGCGCCGGGGCGACCTTCAATGCGATCTGGTTGAGCGGCCAGTTCCACGGCGTGATCATGCCGACGACGCCGATCGGCTCGTAAACGACCTTGTTCGCGCCATGCTGTTCGGTGAACTGGAAATCCTTGAGCGCGGCAATGGTGCCGAGGAAACCGCCGATGCCGGCGCCGACCTGCGCCGTGCCCGCGAAGCTGACCGGGGCGCCCATTTCGCTCGCCATCGATTTGGCGAGATCGGCGCCGCGCTTCTTATATTCCTCAACGATGCGGTTCAGCAGGTCGAGCCGTTCCTCGCGCGTCGTCTGCGAGAAGGTCTTGAAGGCCTCTTTCGCGGCGGCGACGGCATCGTCGACATCGGCCGCGGTGCCGAGCACGACGGTCGAAGCCGCTTCCTCGGTCGCGGGATTGATGACGTCGTGGAGCTTGCCGCCCTTGCTGTCGACCCAGCGGCCGCCGATGTAATTTTGTTTCAGGTGTGTTTCGGTATCGCTCATCATCTGTCTCCCATCGGCGTGAAATTACGTCTTGGATTGCTACCTAGTCGCTTCGGCGAATGAATCAAGCCGAGCGAAATTGAAAATTATATGATCATCGAATTTCAGCGGCGAGCCGCGACATCAGGATCGCGGCGCGCGTCGCCTGCCGCGCGATGCTCGGGATGTCGACGGCTTCGCCGGGCGCATGGTCGCCGGTCGAATAGGGCCCGAGCCCCGCAAGCCCGTCGACGTCGGCGGCGACGAAGCTGATGTCGCCGGCGCCGCGCTTCAGCGGGTCGAGCGGCGCCATTTCGGCGAGGCCGAGGTCGCGGTTTACGGTGTTGAGTTTCGCCAGCAGCGCGCGATTGCCGTCGGTCGGCGCCATCGAGGGATAGCCGCCGGGGTCGAAAGCGATCTTCGCGTCGGCACCCGGGGCGTGGTCGGCGACGATCGCCGCCATCTTCGCTTTCACCCGCTCGATCTGTTCGGGCGACAGCGCGCGCAGGTCGCCGCGCGCGATCGCAATCGGCGCGATGATGTTGGTCTTGCCGTTCACGGTGGCACGAATGCCGCCCGCATCGAGCGTCGCTTCCTGTCCGCCCGCGATCAGCCCGACGTTGAAGGTCAGGTTGGGCTCGGGCAACTCGGTGCGGAAGCGGTGGATGATGCGCGTGAGTTCATAGATCGCGCCGTCGCCCGCCGCGGCGCTGAAAATGCCCGAGCTGTGCGCACTCTTACCGGTCGCGGTGACGGTCCAACTGTCCGACGAGCGGCGCGCGATCGAGCCCATGTCGGCGTCATTATCACGAACCAGCCCCTCGAAATCGAGCGCGACGTCGCTGCGCCGGCCCGCCGCGACCAGATCGGCGCGCGCCTTTTCGATCGGCAAGCCCGCATCCTCTTCATCGCCGGTCATGTGAAATTCGATATTGGCGCCCTGCAGCGTCCCCGCCGCGTGCATCGCGCGCAGCGCCGCAACGACGACGACCATCCCGCCCTTGTCGTCGCCGGCACCCGGCCCCTCGCCCATATCGCCCTTGCGGACGAATTTCTGGAACGGCGAGTCGGGTTCGAAAACCGTGTCGAGATGCGCGATGAGCAGCAGGCGCTTGCCGTCCGGCTTGCCGGTGTGCGTGGCGATCAGGTGGCCGGCGCGGCCCGTGTCGGTCATCGGTTTCCATGTCACCCTGAAACCGAGCGGTTCGAGTTCGGCGCGCATCATCTGCCCGACCTTTTCGACGCCCGCCAGATTCTGCGAGCCGCTGTTCTGGTTCACCAGTTTTTCGAGCAGCGCGAGGCTGCGGTCCTGTTCGGCGGCGACCGTCTTTGCCATCTTCGCCTCGGCGGGGCTCAGCTTCGCCTGAACGGGCGCAACGAGGGCGAGCGAGGCGGCAAGGGCGGCGAGCGGCATGAACTTCATCGGGGAGACTCCTGTAGGCGCTCCCTTTGTGGCCCGGCGCTGCGGCCGGAGCAAGCCGTCAACCGGGATAGGGCCTGTCTTTGAGTAGTCGCGCGATATGCGCGGCGTTGGCGGCGACCATCTTCGCGGTCTGGGTGACCTTGCGCGGGCGGTGATCGAGATCCTTGAAGTCGACCGATCCCATCGCCTCGCCGACCCAGTAGCAGGCGGCGACGGCCGGGATCGTCCAGCCGACATCGTTCAGCGCCTGAAATATCTGTGACGACACATTATGCGCACCGTCCTCGTTGCCGACAATCGCGGCGACCGCGACCTTCGAATAGCTCGGCATCCGTCCCTGATCGTCGGTTTCATCGAGGAAGGCATCCATCCGTTCCATGACGAGCTTTGCGATGCTCGACGCCTGCCCCATCCAGATCGGCGTCCCGAAGATCAAGATGTCCGACGCGAGAATCGCCTTGCGGATCGCGGGCCATTCGTCTCCCGCTACCTCATCCGACGTCACGCCCCATTTGACGTTGTGCGCGGCGATGCGGATCGGGTCGCCGACCTCCACGCCCTGCCCGGCGAAATATTCGGCGAGCACGCCGAGCATCGCGTCGGTCGAACTGGCGCGGCCCTTGGCAACGAGCGAGCAATTGATGGCGGTGGCGGTCAGGGGAGCGGTCATCGATGCGTCCTTGCGGCTGTCCCCTCGAGTCAAGAATGAGCGATCGCACCGCAAGTTCCCGCAGCGCATGGCGCATCTGTAAAGAATGTTTGACAGGGAAAATGCGGACCCTGTAAAGAGCTCTTTACAGGCAAAGGAACGACGGGTGGAAAATCGGGTGCGCGAGTTTCGGGAAGGCGCCGGGTGGAGCCAAGGCGAACTGGCGCGCCGCCTCGGCGTCTCGCGGCAGACGATCAATGCGGTCGAGACCGACAAATACGACCCCAGCCTGCCGCTGGCGCTGCGCATGGCCGGGCTGTTCGGGCTCGAGGTGCGCGAGCTGTTTATCGACCATTGGGTAGCGGAGAAATGACATGACGACACGGGTCCCTACCGCATCGTGGCGCAAGCTGGCGCTGCAATCGCTGTTCGGCGCGCTCGCCGGAGCGGGCGCCATGATCGCCGCGATGACCCTGCTCGAAGGGGAGCTGCCGGTATGGCAGAAATCGCAGATCATACTGGTCGGCGTCGGGATGATCTATGTCCTGATGGGCCTGTTCGTCGGGCTGGGCGTGCTCGCGCCGCGGCTGCTCGGCCAGCGGATGCTCAACGTCGCCGACGCCGAAGAGATCGTTGAGGAGCGGGGAAATCTGGGCGCAAGTGCGGTCAGTTGCACCGCGATCGGCGCGGCGCTGGTATTGCTCGCCTATGCGACGGTCGATGGCGCGAATGCCCCGGTGACGGCTTCGACGGCCTATTGGATCCTGCTGGCGCTGCTGGTCGCCGGCACCATTATCATGCTGCCGATGTGGCGCAATTTCGACGAGTTGTGGCGGCAACTGGCAGTCGACGCGTCGGCGCTCGCAGGCAATATCCTGATGACGATGTGCTTCGCCTGGGGCGGCGCGGCCGCGGCGGGGCTCGTTACCGGCCCCGATCCGCTCGACCTGGTATCGGCGGCGTTCGGTATCTTCCTGCTCGCGACCTTCATCACGGTCGGACGGCGCGGCATGATGATGCCGACATAGAAATGAAAAGGGGCGCCCGGTTCCCCCCGAACCGGACGCCCCCCTACAAAGCCCCCAAAGGTCAGGCGCTGTAGTACATGTCGAATTCGACCGGGCTCGGGGTCTGCTCGAAGCGATAGACTTCGTCCCACTTCAGCTCGACATAGGCTTCGATCTGATCCTTGCTGAACACGTCGCCCTTGAGCAGGAAGTCGTGGTCGGCGAGCAGGCTGTCGAGCGCTTCGCGCAGCGAACCGCAGACGGTCGGCACTTCCTTCAGCTCTTCGGGCGGCAGATCGTAGAGATTCTTGTCCATCGCGTCGCCGGGGTGGATCTTGTTCTGGATGCCGTCGAGGCCCGCCATCAGCAGCGCCGAATAGCAGAGATAGGGGTTGGCCATCGCGTCGGGGAAGCGGAACTCGACGCGCTTCGCCTTGGCACCGGTGCCATAGGGGATGCGGCACGAGGCCGAACGGTTGCGCGACGAATAAGCGAGCAGCACCGGCGCTTCGAAGCCCGGGACGAGGCGCTTGTAGCTGTTCGTCGTCGGGTTGGTGAAGGCGTTCAGGGCCTTGGCATGCTTGATGACGCCGCCGATGAAATAGAGGCACATGTCCGAAAGGCCGGCATAGCCGTTGCCGGCGAAGAGCGGCTTGCCCTTTTCCCAGATCGAGATGTGCGTGTGCATGCCGCTGCCGTTGTCGTCCTTGATCGGCTTCGGCATGAAGGTTGCGGTCTTGCCATAGGCATGCGCGACCTGATGCACGACGTACTTGTAAATCTGCATGCGGTCGGCTGTTTCGGTGAGCGTGCCGAAGGTCAGGCCAAGTTCGTGCTGCGCGGCGGCAACTTCATGGTGATGCTTGTCGCACGGCAGGCCGAGTTCGAGCATCGTCGAAACCATTTCGGCGCGGATGTCGACGGCGCTGTCGACCGGCGCGACGGGGAAATAGCCGCCCTTGGCGCGCGGACGGTGCGCGAGGTTACCGCCCTCATAGCTGCGGCCGGTGTTCGTCGGCAGCTCGATATCGTCGATTTCGAAGCCCGACTTGTTGTAGCCGGTTTCGAAGCGGACGTCGTCGAACATGAAGAATTCGGCTTCGGGGCCGACATAGACGGTATCGCCGATACCGGTCGAGGCGACATAGGCCTCGGCGCGCTTCGCCGTGGTGCGCGGGTCGCGCGAATAGCCTTCACCCGTCGACGGCTCGACGATGTCGCAGAAGATGACGAGCATCGGGGTCGCCGAGAAGGGATCGTCATAGACCGCGTCGAGGTCGGGCATCAGGATCATGTCCGACTCGTTGATCGCCTTCCAGCCTTCGATCGACGAACCGTCGAACATCAGGCCGTCTTCGAGTTCGTCCTCGCCGAGGACCGACGCGACCATGGTCAGGTGCTGCCACTTGCCCTTGGGGTCGGTGAAACGCAGGTCGACCCACTCGATGTCGTTTTCCTTGATCCGCGCGATGATATCCTTGGGCTTCGTAGCCATGGTCTATGCTTCCTTCTTGCGAAATGGTCCGGCGTACCGGGGATGGTTGAGGTCTGGAAAAGTGCGAAAGATTAAAGCGCGTCCTCGTTGCGCTCGCCGGTGCGGATGCGCAGGGCGGTCTCGACCGGGATGACGAAAATCTTGCCGTCGCCGATGCGACCGGTCTGCGCCGCGGCGGCGATCGCCTCGACGACGCGTTCCGCCATCGAGTCCTCGACGATGACCTCGAGCTTCACCTTGGGCAGGAAGTCGACGACATATTCGGCACCGCGGTACAATTCGGTGTGACCCTTTTGCCGGCCGAACCCTTTGGCCTCGGTGACGGTGATCCCGCTGACACCCACTTCGTGCAGCGCTTCCTTCACCTCGTCGAGCTTGAACGGCTTGATGATCGCCTCAATCTTCTTCACGCTTCATCCCCCTTTGGGCCTTCCTCCGCCGCTCGCAGTCAAAGCCGGACCAGGCGGGCCTGATCCGGTCTTCACCCGTGAGTCGCTGCGGTGTCCCGCCATCTTGCACCAATCAAGAGCCGTGCCAATTGCCGAATCGCGGGGTTTCGCCATGAATTTTGAAGGCGAATTGCGCCGCTGCCCAAGGGGTAGGCAGCGACGCCAATCCGGTGCACATTTTTTGTGCAATCAGCGTCCGACGGGCGCCGAAGCGTCGGGCAGATTGGCCTTGGTCCAGTTCGACCGTTCGATGACATAGGCGCGGATCGCTTCGGCATCGGCGGGAGTGAGCACGCGCGCGAAGCTGACCATGCCGCGGTCCTTGAGCGCGCCGTCGAGGATCACGCCCTTCCACGCATCGGCGTTGGCGAGGGTGCCCGAGACGCGGAGGTCGGGGGTGAAGCCGTTGCCGATCGCGCTGTCGCCGTGACAGACCTGGCAATAGCGGCCGAAGTGCGCCTTGCCCGCCGCGATCTGCTCGGGGGTGCCGATCTTCGCGGGCGGGTTCCACGCGAGCGCGGTCGTCGCCGGCGGCGCCGGCAGCGTCGCGGTGCCGCCGACCTTGAGCACGACGAGGCGCGGGAGGTTGGGCAGCTTGCGCGTCACGCCGCCCGCGATCCCGGCGACAAGCGGGAAGGCGCCGCCCTTGCCGGTCTGGAACGCGATATATTGCACCCCGCCGATGCGGAAGGTCGAGGGCGCGCTGACGATCCCCGACTGCATGTCGAGGTCGAGCAATTGCTTGCCGGTGTCGGCAGTATAAGCGCGGAAACGGCCGGTGCTGGTGCCCTGGAAGACGAGATTGCCGGCGGTGGTCATCGTGCCGCCGTTCCATGCCGCCGGATAGTCGACGCCCCATGCCACCTTGCCGGTGCGCGGATCGAAGGCGACGAGGCGCCCGGTCGTTGCGGCGACCGCGGCGCGGAAGGCCTTCTGGTCGTCGGGCAGCATCGTCTTGTTGAGCGAGGTGCCGACGTTGAAGCCCAGCACCTTGCGCTTGTCGAGCTCGTCCATGTCGGCGAGATAGCCCTGCGGGATCTGCTGTGCGGGGATATAGACGAGGCCCGTTGCGGGATTGTAGCTCATCGGGTGCCAGTTGTGCGCGCCGAGCGCCCCGGGCACCGCGATGAACGGCTTGCCGGTCTTGTAGAAACGCGCCTCGGGATTCTCGATCGGGCGGCCGGTCGCCATGTCGTAGCCGGTCGCCCAGTTGATCCCCTCGACGAAGGGCTTGGCATCGATCAGCTTGCCGCTCGTACGGTCTATCGTGAAGAAGAAGCCGTTCTTCGGCGCGTGGTACAGCACCTTGGTCGGCGTGCCGTTCACCGCCTGCTCGGCGAGGATGATCGGCTGGGTCGCGGTATAGTCCCACGTCTCGCCCGGCGTTTCCTGATAATGCCATTTATATTTGCCGGTGGTCGCATCGAGCGCGACGACGGATGAGAGGAACCAGTTGTCGCCCTCGCCGTTCGAGCGCGTGCCATGGTTCCACGGATTGCCGTTGCCGACGCCGAGATAGATCTGGTCGAGATCCTTGTCGTAGACGATCGCGTCCCACACGGTGCCGCCGCCGCCCGAGGTCTGCCACTCGCCCGTGTCGGACCAGGTGGCATTGCCCTTCGACGCGAAGATGCCGTCGCTGACCGCGCCGTCCTTTTCCTTCTTGGGATTGGGCGCGGTGTAGAAGCGCCAGCGTTCCTTGCCGGTGTCGGCGTCATAGGCGGTGACATAGCCGCGCACGCCGAATTCGGCGCCGCCGTTGCCGATCAGCACCATGTCCTTCACGACGCGCGGTGCGCCGGTGATCGTATAGGGTTTCGAGGTGTCGAAGGTCTGCGTCGACCAGAGCTCCTTGCCGGTCTTCTTGTCGAGCGCGATCAGGCGGCCGTCGAGCGTCGCGAAGATGACCTTGTCACCCCAGACGGCAACGCCGCGGTTGACGACGTCGCAGCAGGCGCTGACCGCGCGCTCGCCGGGGACCTTGGGATCGAAGCTCCAGAGCTTCTTGCCGGTCACGGCGTCCCACGCATCGACCTTCGACCAGGCGTGGCTGACATAGAGCGTGCCGTCGACGACGACCGGGGTCGCTTCCTGCCCGCGCGCGTCCTCGAGATCGGCGAACCAGGCGATGCCGAGTTCGCCGACATTCTTGTCGTTGATGTCGGTGAGCGGGCTGAAACGCTGTTCGTCGTAACTGTAGCCGATGCCGGCCCAGTTATCGCCGTTGCCGCCGGTCTTGAGCAGGGCCTCGCTGGCCTTTTCCGCCTCGTCGAGCGAGCCGCTCCCCGAGACACTGTCGTTCTTCGATGCGTTGCACGAAGCCAATACCAGTGCCGCGCAGCCCAGCAGCGCAGCCGAAAAGACCTTCTTTGCCATCCCATGCTCTCCCTACGCCTATGCTTGACGTTAACGTCAAGACTGCGCGCGAAGGCGCATGGGTGCAAGCGGGAAATTGGGGGGTGAGAAAGGGGGCTCCATAGCATTCGTCACCCCGGACTTGATCCGGGGTCCACCAAGGCCAGCACTGTCGGGAAGCCATAGATCCCGGATCAAGTCCGGGATGACGAAATCAAGCGGACGCCGGTCAGGCCCAAGGCGGCGCGTTCAGGCCCGTGGGGCTGGCGGTGAAAATCTCGCAGCCGGTTTCGGTGATCCCGATGCTATGCTCGAACTGCGCCGAGAGGCTGCGGTCGCGGGTCACAGCGGTCCAGCCGTCGGCGAGCATCTTCACCGCATATTTGCCGGTGTTGATCATCGGCTCGATGGTGAAGAACATGCCGGGACGCAGTTCGGGGCCGGCACCGGGACGGCCGGCGTGGACCACCTCGGGCGCGTCGTGGAACATCTGGCCGAGCCCGTGGCCGCAAAAGTCGCGGACCACCGAATAGCGATGCTTTTCGGCGTGCGTCTGGATCGCGTGCGCGACGTCGCCCATGCGGTTGCCGGGCTTTGCCTGCTCGATCCCGAGCATCAGGCATTCATAGGTGATTTCGACGAGGCGCTTCGCCTTGATCGGCACATCGCCGACCAGATACATGCGGCTGGTGTCGCCGTGCCAGCCGTCGATGATGCTGGTGACGTCGATATTGACGATGTCGCCCTCGCGCAGCGGCTTGTCGTCGGGAATACCGTGGCAGACGACATGATTGATGCTGGTGCAGCAGCTATGCGTGAAACCGCGATAGCCGAGCGTCGCCGGAATGCCGCCGCCACCCAGCATCATGGTGCGGACAAGGTCGTCGATCGCAGCGGTGGTCACGCCGGGCTGGACGAAGGGGACGAGCGCGTCGAGGATTTCGGCCGACAGCCGCCCCGCCTTGCGCATCCCGGCAAAGCCTGCCGCGTCGTGCAGCTTGATTGTGCCGTCGCGAACGCGGGCCGGCGCAGACGTATCGTCGGCGGTTACGGAGACATAATCGTACATGCGGATGATATAGTCGCTGGGGGCTCAAAAAGCGAGGGGCGGCTGGTCAGGCTGCGGACAGTTGTTCGCGAAACCAGTCGGCCAGTTCGTGCTCGCTCAGATGACCGGCGGCTAGCGCAAGGACGGTCGCGATTGCATCCTGCGGATCGAACCTGAGATCATGTCCATTCAGGCGCAGAAAAAGCCGGGCGATAACCCAGGCGGTCCGCTTGTTGCCGTCGCTGAACGGATGATTGCGGGCGATGCCGAACGCATAGGCTGCGGCCAGGCGAGCATGATCCTCTTCGCCGTAAGCCCATTGATTAACGGGCCGTGCGAGCGCTGATTCAAGCCTGCCCGGATCGCGAACGCCTGCAATGCCGCCATGTTCGGCCAGCTGTCGATCATGGATGGCCAATGCAACGTTCGCATCGAGCCAGATCGGCTCGATGCGATCCAGCTGCGTCATTTGGCGAGCACGCGCAAGATGTCGCGATCTTCGCGCATGATATCTTCGGCCGCGGCCATTTTCGTCGCGAAATCGGGATCGGCCGCGGTCAGGCGGATGCCATCAGGAGATTCAGTTGCGAACAACGTGTCGCCGAGCGAGACGCGCAACCGCGCCAGCAACTCCTTGGGAAGGATAACGGCGGCGCTATTGCCGACCTTGGTGATCTTGAGCGGCGTGTTCATACGTTCGTTATAACATCGCCGCTCAAGAAATTCAACCTCGACCTATTCCGCCGCCTTTTCGGCCTTGCCCTTCGCCTTGCCCTTGCCGGCTTTCGGCGCGGCGGGGGTTATTTCGAAGGCGAGCGGATTGCCGACATGGGCGTCCTCGCCGGTCTTCATCTTCACCTTGACCTCGCCGCCATGGACGAGCTTGCCGAAGAGCAGTTCCTCGGCGAGCGGCTGCTTGATCTTTTCCTGGATCAAGCGGCCCATCGGACGCGCGCCATAGAGCTTGTCATAGCCCTTGCCGGTCAGCCATTCGCGCGCCGCATCGTCGAGCTGGATGTGGACGTTGCGGTCGGCAAGCTGCAGCTCGAGTTCGAGGATGAACTTGTCGACGACCCGCGCGACCACTTCGGGCGGCAGATAACCGAAGGGCACGATCGCATCGAGGCGGTTGCGGAATTCGGGGGTGAACATGCGCTTCACCGCTTCTTCCTGCACATCCTCGCGCGTCGAGACGCCGAAGCCGATCGACTCGCGCGCCATGTCGCTGGCGCCCGCATTGGTCGTCATGATCAGGATGACGTTGCGGAAGTCGACCGTCTTGCCGTGGTGATCGGTCAGGCGGCCGTTGTCCATCACCTGGAGCAGGATGTTGAACAGGTCGGGATGCGCCTTTTCGATCTCGTCGAGCAGCAGCACGCAATGCGGGTTCTGGTCGATCGCATCGGTGAGCAGGCCGCCCTGATCATAGCCGACATAGCCCGGGGGCGCGCCGATCAGGCGGCTGACCGAGTGGCGCTCCATATATTCGGACATGTCGAAGCGCTGGAGCGGGATGCCCATGATCGACGCGAGCTGCTTCGCGACCTCGGTCTTGCCGACGCCGGTCGGGCCCGAGAAGAGATAGTTGCCGATCGGCTTCTCGGGATCGCGCAGGCCCGCGCGGCTGAGCTTGATCGCCGACGACAGCACCTCGATCGCGGTGTTCTGGCCGAAGACGACGCGCTTGAGGTCGGTTTCGAGGCTAGCGAGCGTCGCCTTGTCGTCGGTCGAGACCGACTTGGGCGGGATGCGCGCCATCGTCGCGATGACCGCCTCGATCTCCTTGGCGGTGATCGTCTTCTTGCGCTTCGACGGGGCGACGAGCATCTGCATCGCGCCGACCTCGTCGATCACGTCGATCGCCTTGTCGGGCAATTTGCGGTCGTTGATATAGCGCGCCGACAGGTCGACCGCGGCGTTGATCGCATCCTGTGTGTAGCGCACCTGATGATGCGCCTCGAACGCGCTGCGCAGCCCCGCGAGGATTTTCTTGGTATCCTCGAGCGTCGGTTCGACCACGTCGATCTTCTGGAACCGGCGGAGCAATGCGCGGTCCTTTTCGAAGTGGTTGCGGAACTCCTTGTAGGTCGTCGAGCCGATGCAGCGGATGACGCCGCCCGACAACGCAGGCTTCAGCAGGTTCGACGCGTCCATCGCGCCGCCGCTGGTCGCGCCGGCACCGATCACCGTATGGATCTCGTCGATGAACAGGATCGCGTGCGGCAGCCCTTCGAGTTCGGTCACGACCTGTTTCAGCCGCTCCTCGAAATCGCCACGATAGCGCGTGCCGGCGAGCAAAGCGCCCATGTCGAGCGAATAGATCACCGCCGGCAGCAGCACTTCGGGCACGTCGCCCTCGATGATCTTGCGCGCGAGGCCTTCGGCGATCGCGGTCTTGCCGACGCCGGGATCGCCGACATAGAGCGGGTTGTTCTTGCTGCGGCGGCAGAGGATCTGGATCGTGCGATCGACCTCGGCGCTGCGGCCGATCAGCGGATCGACCTTGCCGCCCTTCGCTTTCTCATTGAGGTTGACGGTGAACTGGTCGAGCGCGGTTTCCTTCTTGTTCTTGCCTTCGCTCTTGTCCTTCGCCTCTTCCTTTTCCTCGGGCTCGGCCTGCGGCGAGGGCTTGCCGCCCTTGCCGACGCCGTGGCTGAGATAGGACACCGCGTCGAGGCGCGTCAGGTCCTGCTGCTGCAGGAAATAGACGGCATAGGATTCGCGTTCGGAGAAGAGCGCGACGAGGACGTTGGCGCCGGTCACCTCGTCCTTGCCCGACGACTGGACGTGCAAGATCGCGCGCTGGACGACGCGCTGGAAGCCGCTGGTCGGCGACGGGTCGCTGTGCCCCTCCACCTTCAGGCTGTCGAGTTCGGTATCGAGATAGTGGACGACCGCCGATTGCAGGTCGTCGAGCGCGACGCCGCAGGCGCGCATCACTTCGGCGGCATGGTCGTCGTCGATCAGCGCGTAGAGCAGATGCTCGAGCGTCGCATATTCGTGGTGACGCTCCGATGCGGCTTTCAGCGCATTGTGCAGGGTCTTTTCGAGGCTTTCCGAAAAGGACGGCATGGGCTTATCTCCTTGGGGACAAGCCGGGGAGAGGCCCGCCCGCTACACACAAGGTGGCGATGCCGCCGCCCCGCCGCAAGGGAAAAGCGGAGGCATGTGTGAAATTACGATGACAGGCATTGCATTATGGTTAACGGCGCGTTGAGGATTTGGGGAGCGCGGGCGGGCGGCTCCATTGGGGTGGAGAGCGGACGTTTCCTGGTCGTCATCCCGGGTGACGGATATGATTTACGCCAGCGTCGCCTTCCCGCCGATACCCGCCGCTCCATCAACCTCAGCGGAAGAAGCAGTTCGTCCCCGCAAACAGCGCGTCGATCTTCGCCGCATCGCCGGGTTCGGCGAACATGCCGCCGATGACATTGTCGCCGGTGCCGATGCTGAACTCCTCGCCGAGCGTGCTGTCCTCGAGGTCGACGATCGTCACCGACTCCTTCGCCTTGGCGCGCGTCGTGCCGATGCCGATCCCGCTCATCGTCGAATAGGAAGCAGCGCCGTTTTCGTTGCCGAGGAACCAGCCGACGAACTTGCCTCCCTGGAAATTGAGGGTCATCGCGTCGTAGCGGGTGAACTCCATCGTCCCCGCGCCGCATTCCTCGTTCGTGCTGCGGTCGTCTTCCTTGCCCGCGACATTGGCGAGCGCGGTTTCGGCCTGCGCGCGCGGGACCCCGAAAGCGAGCAGGCTCGCCTTGCCGGTCGTCTTGTCGATGAAGCGCAGGCCTTCGCCGTCGAGGCTGACCGCCAACGTCGCCGCCGCTGGGCCGTCGGCCTTGGCTTCGGGCACCGCGGGTGCGGTCGGCACCGCCTTGTCGTCGCCGTCGGGCGCGGCCTTGTCGGCGGCCGGCTTGCATGCGGCAAGCGCCGCGAGGATGGAAAGGGCCGCCAGTTTCCGCATGATCATCTCCTGCCTGCGCGCACGAACGGCAAGACCATTACCGCACCGAGGGTCGCGAGCGCCATATCCTTTTGCGCGTCCCAGATGTCGCCCTGCTGCCCGTTGTAGCGATCGGCGGTCTCGCCCGCCGCGACGATGGTGAGCAACCATTCGAAGATTTCATAGAGGCACGAGATTGCGAGCACCCAGCCGAGCACGGCAAGCATCGCGCCGCGCGCGCCAAGGCCGCCCCAGCGCCGCGCGATTTCGGCAACCGGCGCCACCGACAGCGCACCGAAGGCGAAATGGACGAGCCGGTCGTAATGATTGCGCGTCCAGCCGAAGGCGTCGGACAGGCCCGTCCCGGTCAGCGCGCGCAGCCAGTCGTCGTAGGGCACATTGCTGTAGGCATAGCGTCCGCCGAGCGTGTGGAACGCCATGAAGGCTATGATACAGGCGACCGACGCGGTCGACAGCGGCCAGCGGCGCAGCAGCCATGGCGATGCGACGAGCAGCAGCATCGTCGGAATATGCTGGAGCATCGCAATCTCGGGATAGGGCTGGTCGATCTGCGCGACGAGCAGCAGCGCGAGGAGCAGGCCGAGCAGGCGGCGCTGCGCGGGCGGGATCGCTGCGATCACCAGCGCAGCGACATGCAGCTGAGCCCCGCATCGATATGCGCGATCTGGTCGGTCGGGAGCGGGCGGGCCTCGATGCCGCGCGCGGCGAGCAGCGCGTGCGTCGCCGACCAGCGGTCGCCGACGAGAACAGTATCGCGGACACGCAGGATATTGGCGGCGGGTTCTTCGCCGGGTGATGTCAGGACGATCTCCAGTCCGTCGAACTCGGGACAATCGGCAAGCGCCGGAACGGCGAGGATCGTCCGTTCGTCGATCAGGCCGCAGCCGGTCTTGAAGTGGAGGACCCCGGGCGGCGTTTCGGCGATCACGGCGCGGTAGCCGAATTCGGCCAACAAGCCGGCGAGTTCTTCCGCCCCGGCGCGATCGGTGCGCGCCGAAAGGCCGATGATCACGCGATCGGAAAGGCGCAATATGTCGCCGCCGTCGGCAAAGCCGGGGCCGGTCATTGCGAGCAGGCGCTTGTGGCGGGTCGCGAGCGGCGCGCGGATATGGTCGACTTCGCCCGCCCGGCTCGACGCCCCCGGACGCAGCAGGATCGCGCCCTCGGGAAAGGTCAGCGCGACATCTTCGGTGAACAGCGCGTCGGGGAAATCATCGAGCGGGTCGAGGACGTCGACCGCGAGGCCGAGGTCGCGCAATGTCGCGACATAGGCCTCATGTTCGGCGAGGAGGCCGTAGAAGTCGGGATCGGGGCCGCCATCGGCGCGGATGCCCTTGACGGCGGAGCGCGCAGGGGCGCGGCAGAGGGCGCGGGTGAAGGCATAGGGGCTGGTCATGCCCCATCCCTACCCGTTCGCACCCCGAAGTCGAGATGCGAACGGGGAGAGGTTCGGGCTCAGCCCTTCTTCAGGTGGCGACGGCCGAGCAGTTCGGCGATCTGCACCGCGTTCAGCGCAGCCCCCTTGCGGAGGTTGTCGCTGACGCACCAGAGGTTGAGGCCGTTTTCGACCGTCGGGTCTTCGCGAACGCGCGACACGAAGGTCGCGAAATCGCCGACGCATTCGACGGGGGTGATGTAGCCGCCATCCTCGCGCTTGTCGTGGAGCACGACGCCCGGCGCCTCACGCAGGATACGCTGCGCATCCTCGGCCGACAGCTCATCCTCCATCTCGATGTTGATCGCTTCCGAATGGCCGACGAAGACGGGGACGCGGACGCAGGTCGCGGTGACCTTGATCTTCGGATCGAGGATCTTCTTCGTTTCGACGACCATCTTCCATTCTTCCTTCGTCGAGCCGTCGTCGAGGAATTTGTCGATGTGCGGGATGACGTTGAAGGCGATCTGCTTGGTGAATTTCTGCACGTCCTTTTCGTCGCCGACGAAAATCTGGCGCGTCTGGTTCCACAGCTCGTCCATGCCCGCCTTGCCCGCGCCCGACACCGACTGATAGGTCGAGACGACGACGCGCTTGATCGTCGCCGCGTCATGCAGCGGCTTCAGCGCGACGACCATCTGCGCGGTCGAGCAGTTCGGGTTCGCGATGATGTTGCGCTTGGTATAGCCGTCGATCGCGTCGGGGTTCACCTCGGGCACGATCAGCGGCACGTCGGGGTCCATGCGATAGAGCGACGAATTGTCGATCACGACGCAGCCCGCCGCAGCGGCCTTCGGCGCGTGGATCGCGGTCGCGTCGCTGCCGATCGCGAAGATCGCCATGTCCCAGCCCGACCAGTCGAAATTCTCGATATTCTGGCATTTCACGGTCTTGCCGGTGTCACCGATCTCGATCTCGTCGCCCTGGCTGCGCGACGAGGCGACCGCCGCCAGTTCGTCGTAGGGAAATTCGCGCTCGGCGAGAATGGCGAGCACTTCGCGCCCGACATTGCCCGTGGCCCCGGCGACAACGATACGATAACCCATTTACTCACTCCTCAAGGCAAGAAACTCAGGTAGAAATTTGCGGTAGTTCAGACTTTCCAGCGAAAATGGCCGGTTAATGGATGGTCGAAGAGCGCGTCTTCCTCGCGCGCCCCGCGGCCGATATTATGGATGATCAGCGGGCGGCCCGCTGCGCTAGTTCGGTCCGAGACGATCCCGGTGTGCGGAAAGCGGCCGCCGGTCATCGCGGTGAAGATGTCGCCCGGCCGCCAGTCGGCCGGATCGCTCGACACCGGGAGCCGGGCGCGCTGGCGCGTCCAATAGGTCGCGAGGTTCGGCACGCGGCGGTGATCGATATTGCGGTCGGGACGCCGCAGCCCCCAGTTTTTCGGATAGGCCGAAAAGGCGCTGCGCATATCGGCGTTGACCAGCGCCTGCAGGTCAACATCGAACGCGTCGCGATAGGCACGGATCAGGACGTCGGTGCACACGCCCTTGACCCGCGCGACATCGCCGCCCGGAAAGGCGAGCACCGTATAGGCGGGATCATAGGTCAGCGTGACGCCGACCTGCTTGCGCGCCGCCGCGACGAGCCGCTGGGCGGGGGTTGCCGCCATCGCGCTGCCCGGCCAGCCCCCCGCCACGCCAAGCGCCAGCGCCGCGCCGATGAAGGCGCGCCGCGACGGCTGAACGGGGATGGACGGCTGGTTCAATTTCGCGTTGCCCAAATGAAAACGACCGGCTCTGCCTGTTGGCGGAACCGGTCGTTTTGGAAAGCTGTTTCGGCTTTTTGGTGGAGAAGTTCTCCTTAGCCTTCGCCGGCTTCCGACCGGTATTCGCGGCGCTCCGCAATACGTGCCGATTTACCAGTGCGCCCGCGCAGATAGTAAAGTTTCGCACGACGGACAGCGCCCTTGCGGACGACGGTAATCGAATCAATGTTGGGCGAGTAGAGCGGGAAGACGCGCTCGACACCCTCGCCGAACGACATTTTGCGCACGGTGAAGTTGGAGCCCATGCCCTTGTTCGAGCGTGCGATGCACACGCCTTCGAAATTCTGGACGCGGGTGCGTTCGCCTTCGACCACCTTCACGCCGACCTTCAGCGTGTCGCCGGGGCGGAATTCGGGGATCGTCTTGCCGGCCTTGGCAATTTCTTCGGCTTCGATCGTCTGGATGAGGTTCATGTCCTCTAGTCCTTTTCTTTTCGCCGCGCGCCAGAGGCAGGTCGGGCCCGAGCATCGATATGACGCTCCCAAAGGTCCGGCCTGCGTAACCGTGTGTGATCTTCCGCCTGTTGTTTCCGCCAGGCCGCGATCTTCGCATGATCCCCCGATCGCAGCACTTCGGGGATCGTGCGCCCTTCCCAATTAACGGGCCGGGTATAATGCGGATATTCGAGCAAACCGTTTTCGAACGATTCGTCGTCCCCGCTTGAAGCCGCGCCCATTACGCCGGGAAGCAGCCGAATGCAAGCGTCGAGGAGCAGCAGCGCGCCCATCTCGCCGCCCGACAAGATGATGTCGCCCATCGACACCTCTTCGATGGCGCGCGCCTCGAATATCCGTTCGTCGAATCCCTCGAAGCGGCCGCAGAGGATGATCGCGCCGGGACCCGCCGAAAGCGCACGAATGCGCGCCTGCGTGATCGGGGTACCGCGCGGGGTCATCGCGAGGAGCGGCAGGCCCGGATGCGCCGCCATGGCGTGGTCGATTGCCGCCGCGAGCACATCGGCCTTCAGCACCATGCCGGCGCCGCCGCCCGCCGGCGTATCGTCGACGGTGCGATGCCTGTCGGTCGCGAAATCGCGGATCTGCACCGGCGCGCAGTTCCACGTCCCGCTTTCGAGCGCGCGCCCCGCCATGCTGTGCCCCAGCGGGCCGGGGAACATGTCGGGATAGAGCGTCAGGGGAACGGCGGTGAAGGTCATGACAGCGTCCAGTTCTCCACCTTTAATCCCGGCACATCGGCAAAATCAGCTTCATTGTTAGTGATAATCGTCGCACCAATGCTGAGTGCATGGGCGGCAAGCAAACGATCGAAGCGCGCTCGTTTGAAGGGTAACCTGGCATATTCTCGCGCTGCAGCTTCGTCGAATGGTAGGATTGGAATGGCTCGGACGAACGCCTCCAGAATCTCCGGCGGCGGAGGCTTTCCCAGTTCCGAGCCCAAGGCCACCTCCGCGAAACTGACCGCGGAGATGGCAGCTTCGCCGGGCTCACAGTTGGACAAACGCCCGCCCAACGCGGGAAACTGCGCTGTCATGGCATAGACCGCGCAATCTGTATCAATCAGATAGCGGCTCACTTTCCGGTCTTAGCCTTTGCGGCTTTTCGCGCGGCAATCACACTCGGACGTTCGTCAAAATCACGCCGTTCTGGAACCTTGAGCCAAGGGGCCTTGCCCCAGAAACCGCTGATGTCGATCTTCGCCTTGGGCTTGTCGACAGGTTCGAAACGAAATTCGCCGCGTTCCTCGCGGACAATCATCTCGGTTCCTTCCTCGATACCGAGCGCCTTGGGCAGGCGCAGCGCGAGCGAATTGCCCGACTTGAAGACTTTTGCGCGATATTCTTTCGTCATGGGCGAACTCCGTATATACAGCATGTATATACATCGTCGGCACGGGTCAAGAAAGCGGCGTCCATAGCGGCTCGGCGAGCAGGTGGCGATCCTTCTCCAGCTCGGCGTGCAGCCATTCGCGGAAGCGTTCGATCTTGCGCACCCCGACGCGGTTTTCGCGGTGGACGAGATAATGGGCGGTCCCGGGCTCGTAGAGCGTCTCGAACGGCTGAACGAGCCGTCCGGCATCGAGTTCGGCGCGCCACAGCAGCGGCGTCATCATCGCGATGCCGAAGCCCGCCTGCACCGCGCTCGCCTCCTGAAGCTGGCTGTCGAGTTCGACGCCGCTGCGCTGCGGAGCGGGCACCGCGTCGACGCCGGCGGCGGCGAGCCAGCCGGCCCACCACGGGTCGTTGGGCGCGAGCCGATCGACGCGCAGCAGGTCCTCGGGCCGTTCGATGCGGTTGGCGTCGCGAAAGGCCGGCGCGCAGATCGGGGTGACATGGCTGCGATAGAGGAAGTCGGCGCGCAGTCCCGGCCAAGGGCCGCGGCCGACGCGGATTGCGACATCGACGTTGGTCGCGTCGAAATCGACGAGGTCGTTGTTCATCGACATGCGCACCGCGAGGTCGGGATAGGCGAGCTGGAAGCCGCCGATGCGCGCCCCGAGCCAGGTGCCGCCGAAGGTCGTCATCGCGCTGATCGTCAGCACATCGGCCTCGTCGCTGCCGAGCGCGGCGAAAGCGTCGCCCATCGCAGCAAAGGCATTGCTGACCGCCGGGAGCAGCCGCAGCCCGGTCTCCGACAGGCGCACCCGCCCCTTCTCACGCACGAACAGCGCCCGGCCGAGCCGGTCTTCCAATTGGCGGACCTGATAGCTGACCGCCGCCTGGGTCATCCCCAGTTCTTCGGCGGCACGCGAGAAATTCTGTAGGCGCCCTGCCGCCTCGAAGGTCCGTATCGCGGCAAGGGGCGGCAGTTTGGGCATCGCGATCCTATAAGTTGTCCTTATGATACGGTCTACGCCTTTTGTTGGCGCGCGGCGCGGCAAAGGCGCATCTGGCAATCATTCGATCGCCAGGAGACAAGATCATGAAGGACGAACTTTGGATGCGGAGCTGGAACGAAGGCCACCCGCAGTTCAGCGCCGACCTGCATCGCGGCCTTATGCGGTTGCGGACGGCGTTCCGGCGGCTGGGCGAATGGATCGCGCTGCCTCGCGCGCGGCGGCGCTCGCGTGTATGACGCAGGAAGCGGCGGGCGCTATTCCGCCCGCCGTTAACCAAAAATCAGCGGCTAAGAGCTTAGCATCCCCTCGACCAAATCCGGGGGGAATTGATGAGGCGATGGGCGCGAGCGGCGGCTGCGGGCGTGGTGCTTTGGGGCACCGCGGTTCCGGCGCGCGCGCAATCCTCGTTTGCCGACGCAACGACGATGAACTGGGACGGCGCGCTGACCGGCATGTTCCTCGGCCTGATGCTGTTCTCGCTTGCCTATAATGCCGCTTTCTTCGCGCTGCTGCGCGAACGCTTCCTGATCTGGCAGAGCGCACGCACGCTCAGCTATTTCGCCCTCGCCATCGGGCTGTCGCCGCTGGCGATGGGGCCGGCGCTGGCCCCCGATAGCTTTGCGCGCCAGATATGGATTTGCGTGCTGTTCGACCTTGGGGTGGTCTTTTCTGGCCCCTTCCTGCGCGCCTATCTCGAGCCCGGAACGGTGCATAAGCGCCTCTATCCGCTGCTCGGCTGGCCGCCCTTCCTGATCCTCCTCACGACACCGGCAGCGCTGATGGCCGGCCCGCCGCTCTATTTCGCAATACGCAGCGCGGTGCTGCTCGCGATGCTCGCGCTCTGCATCGCCACGGTCGTCATCGCGATCGCGCGCGGCAGCCGCACCGCGCGCTATCAGGCCGCGGCGTGGAGCGGCATCGCCGCGGTCTATGGCGTCAGCCTGTTCCACGACATCGTCCTGCACACGCCGTTCGAGCTGTTCCTGTTCGCACTGTTTCCGGCGCTCGGGCTCGAGGTGATGCTGACCGCGTTCGGCATCCTCGACCGGCTGGTGCGGCTGCGGCAGGAGCGGCAGGAAGCGCGCGCGCAGGCCGAGGCGATGCGCGTCATCGCGCACACCGACCCGCTGACCGGCCTGCCCAACCGCCGCGCGATCGAGGCGAGCTTCAACGATGACCCCCCGGTGGCGATCGCCATCGTCGATCTCGACCATTTCAAGGCGATCAACGACCATCACGGCCACGACGTCGGCGACCGGGTGATCTTCGCCGCCGGGGTTGCCCTGGGGTCGGGAAGCGCGCTCGCCGCCAGGATCGGCGGCGAGGAATTTGCGCTGCTGTTCCGCTGCGAGCCCGGCCTCGTCGCCAGCGAGGCCGAACGGCTGCGCCAGCGCGTCGGCGCCTATATCGCGCAGATGGTGCCGTCGCTGAAGCGGCCGGTGACCGCGAGCATGGGGCTGGTCCATATCAGCCGCGACACAAGCTTTGGCGCGGCGATGAAATCGGCCGACATCAATCTTTATGCCGCGAAGGAAAGCGGCCGCGACCGGGTGGTGTTTATCGAAGCCGCCGCGGCCTAGATTATAATTTAGGGCTGTTCGGGCGGCACCACCCGCAAGCGCAGCGCCTGCAGCGTTGCGGGCGTGGTCGGGGCGAGCAGGAGCATGCCGTCGAGCTTGCCCTTGTCGCAGTTCAGGCGAAAGGCGGTCGACATCGCCCCCATCGGCGCGAGCGGTTCGGCCGCGGGACATTCGCCGACTTCGGTTTTCAGCCGCGCAAACTCTGCGGTCCAGTTTTCGGCCGAACGATCGAGCAGGAAATTCATCGCCAGCTTGCCGTCGAGCGGCACGAGATTGCCCGCGGCATAAGCGCCGCGCGCCGCAGCGAACATGTCGGCCACCGCCGGCGATACGGGCACCGCGCGGTCGGGAAGCAATCCCGCCTGCTCCATCAGCACCGCCGTGTCCCATGCGGGCGCCGACGGCCCGGCATAGGTGCGGTTCGACAGCGCGAAGACGCCGACGCCATGGTCGGGCATCAGCATCACATGGCTGCCATAGCCCGGATAACCGCCGCCGTGAGCCATGGTGAGGCCGAGGTCGCAATCCTGTGCGACGCGCCAGCCCATGCCATAGGCGGCCGCCTGCTTGCAGGCGGTCGCGCCGCTCGCCCCGATGCGGTTGGTGACCGAGACGAAGTTGAGCCCCTGCGCCATTTCGCGCACCGTCGCGCGCCTGACCGGGCCGGTGTCGGCGTCGTCGCGCGCCGGCCAGGCCGAGAGCAGGAAGGCGACCCATTTGGCATAGTCGCTGGCGCTGACCTGCAGCCCGCCCATGGCGTTGAAGGCGCCGTCGACCATCTCGGGCTCGGCGGACCATTTGTCATTTTCCCAGCGATAGCCGAGCGCATAGCGCGCCTTCGGCGCCCCCGGCGCATCGAAACCGCTGCTGGTCATGCCAAGCGGGGTCAGGATCGTCTGCCGGACATAGTCGGTGTAGGCCACGCCCGACGCGCTGGCGACGATGCGGCCGAGCAAGGCATAGCCGAAGTTCGAATATTCATGCTGGCTCTGCGGTACGCGGCTGAACGGCACGCCCGCGGCGATCAGTTTCGTAAACTCTTCCTGCGGCAGCACCTGTTGCCGGTCGCCCCACGGGTCGTCGGTGACGAAACCGCCGACATGTTGAAGCAGGTCGCGGATCCGGATGCGCGGGCTGTCCGCCGTCGGATAGGTCCAGCCCTTCATTTCGGGCACATATTGCTCGGCAAGGTCGTCGAGGCGGAGCTTGCCGTCGTCGCGCAGCTTGAGGATCGACAGCGCGGTGAACGCCTTGGTCATCGACGCGATGCGGAACAGGCTGTCGGGAGTGACGGGACGCTTGTCGGCGACATTCTGAACGCCGACGCCCTTTACATAGGCGAGCTTGCCATCCTTGACGACGCCATAGACCATGCCGGGAATATGCTGTTCGGCCTGATATCCGGCGAAGAGCGCATCGATTTCGGGAGCGAGCTGGTCGAGGCTTTTGGGAGCGGGCTCCTGTGCCGTCGCAGGCGCGGCGGCGCCGAGCATGAGAGCGAAAACGAAACCCGATTTCCAGCGCATGACAATCTCCCCGGCCATTTACGACGGGGCTATCAGAATGGCGGGTGAGGACAATCGGCTATTCGACGAATGCCGCGTTCACGGTCACCCCGTCTTCGCTCCACGCCGGCACCGCCTGGGCGTTCATCGGCACCATGAAGCGGACGGGCTTTTTGCCGGGCTCGGCCGGCTTCTCGATTTCGAGGATGTCGCCGGCGCCGAAATTCTCGACCGCGGCCACATGGCCGATCGCGTTCCCGTCGGTCGACACGCACGGCAGGCCGATCAGGTCGTGATGATAATATTCGCCCGGCCCAAGCGGCGGCAACGCCGAGCGAGGCACGGTGAGCACGGTACCGCGCAGCGCCTCGGCGGCGCTGCGGTCGGTCACTTCGGCGAAGGTCGCGACCGCGCCCTGATTGGCGGGACGCACCGATTTGAGCGTGAGCCTACGCTCGCCTGCATTCAAAACGGAAAAGGCGCGGAGAGCTTCCGCGCCTTCGCCGAACAGTTTGAGACGCACCTCGCCCCGCACCCCGTGCGCGCCGGCGATGGCGGCAAGGGTGACGGGGCGATGGGCGTCGGCCAAGGCTTAGCCTTCGGCCTTTTCTTCGCCGGCTTCGGCGGCGGGCGCTTCTTCGGCAGCAGCTTCTTCGGCGGCCGGAGCAGCCGGGGCTTCTTCGGCCGGGCCGCCTTCGGCAGCCTGTTCGGCCATCGCGGTCGCGTCTTCGGCGGTCGCGTCGGCCGGGGTTTCGTCGGCGACGGCTTCGGCGACGGCTTCGGCGGTCGCTTCGCTCTTCACCGAACCGGTTGCATCCGATTCAGCGGCTTCGGGAGCGGCAACCTCTTCAGCGGCGGGGGCTTCGGCAGCAGCTTCTTCGGCCGGAGCGGCTTCTTCAGCGGCTTCGGGTTCGGGCGCCGGAGCGGCGGCCGCGGCGGCGGCGGCTTCTTCGGCGTCAGCCAGCTTCTGGGCCTTTTCTTCGGCGCGTTCCTTGGCCTTTTCGCCCGGGACCGCCTTGTTGGGGTTGTTGCGGGCAGCGCGTTCCTTGATGCCGGCGGCGTCGAGGAAACGGGCAACGCGGTCGCTCGGCTGGGCGCCGACGCTCAGCCAGTGCGCGGCGCGTTCGCCGTCGAGCTTGACGCGCTCCGGATTATCCTTGGCGAGCAGCGGGTTGTAGCTGCCGATGCGTTCGATGAAGCGGCCGTCGCGCGGGCTGCGCGAGTCGGCGACGACGATCTTGTAATAGGGGCGCTTTTTCGAACCGCCGCGCGAAAGGCGAATGGAGGTAGCCATGATATTTTCCTTCTAGTCTAAACTTGGTTGTCTGGAGTTATTTCTTTTTATTCATCAGGTTGGCGAGTTCGGGCGGGATCGCCCCGCCGCCGAGACCCGGGAGGCCGCCGAGGCCACCGCCCCCGCCGCCCATTCCGCCGCCGCCCATGCCGGGAATGCCGCCGCCCTTGCCGAACAGCGCACCGAGCCCCTTGAGGCCGCCCATCTTGCGGATCTTCTTCATCGCGGTGGACATTTCCTGGTGCATTTTCAGCACCCGGTTCACCTGCTGCACATTGGTGCCCGAACCGTTGGCGATGCGGATCTTGCGCTTCGCGGTGATGATCTCGGGCTTCGCGCGCTCTTTCGGGGTCATCGACCCCATGATCGCATCGAAATGCACCAGCATCTTGTCGTCGGTGCCGCTCTGCGCCATCGCCGCCTGCGCCTTCTTCATCCCGGGGATCATCCCGGCAAGCGCGCCGAGGCCGCCCATGCGGCGCATCTGGTTGAGCTGCGTGCGCAGGTCGTTGAGGTCGAACTGGCCCTTGGCCAGCTTCGCCGCCATCGCCTCGGCCTCTTCGGCCTGGATCGTCTCGGCGGCGCGCTCGACGAGGCTGACGACGTCGCCCATGCCGAGGATGCGGCCCGCGATCCGCGACGGCTGGAAGAGTTCGAGCCCGTCGAGCTTTTCGCCGGTACCCGCGAACTTGATCGGCTTGCCGGTGACGGCGCGCATCGAGAGCGCGGCACCGCCGCGCGCATCGCCGTCCATACGGGTGAGCACGACGCCGGTGAGCGGCACCTGGTCGGTGAAGCGCTGCGCGACCTGCACCGCATCCTGCCCGGTCAGGCTGTCGACGACGAGCAAGGTTTCGGCAGGGTTCGCCGTGCGCGACACCGCCTGCATCTCGTCCATCAACTGCTGGTCGACGTGGAGCCGGCCCGCGGTGTCGAGCATCAGGACGTCATAGCCCTGCAGCTTCGCGGCCTGCAGCGCGCGCTGCGCGATCTCGACCGGCTGCTGGCCGGCGATGATCGGCAAGGTCGCGACGTCGATCTGGCTGCCGAGGACGGCGAGCTGTTCCTGCGCGGCGGGGCGGTTGACGTCGAGCGACGCCATCAGCACCTTTTTGCGCTCCTTGTCCCTGAGCCGCTTCGCAATCTTTGCGGTCGTCGTCGTCTTACCCGAGCCCTGCAGGCCGACCATCATGATGACCGCGGGCGGGGTGACGGCAAGCTCGAGCTCGGCGGTTTCCGAACCGAGCATCTCGGTCAGCGCGTCGCTGACGATCTTGACGACCTGCTGCCCCGGGGTGACCGAGCGCAGGACATTCTGGCCGATCGCGAGTTCGGTGACCTGATCGACGAAGCTGCGCACGACGGGCAGCGCGACGTCGGCCTCGAGCAGGGCGATTCGCACTTCGCGCATCGCGGCGCGCACGTCGGCCTCGGTCAGCGCGCCGCGGCCGCGGAGCTTTCCGAAAACATCGCCAAGCCGATTGCTCAGACTGTCGAACATGCGCCTCAAATCCTTCGTTTCGAGGCCCGCAACGCAAAAGACGCCGGTGAGCGAAACCTCGCCAACCAGCGGCTATCCGTGGACAGACTTTCCGTCGCGGACATCGATATGTCCGTGCGCAAGATGCGCGCGAACGCGGCGGCCAATACACATTTATGCGCACGCTGGCAAGCGAGCGCCGCCGCACTCCGTTTAACGCAAATTTCACCGCTTCGGGTCCAGAACGGCGCGCGGGTGGTGGGGAAATATCTATGACAGCGATGCCAAGACCAAGGGACCGCAGCGAAGGCGCCAAACGCGACATCGTCGCGGGCGGCATCGTCGTCGCCGCCATCCTGCTGTTCGTCGGCACCGGCAGCAACGTGATGCAATCGGTGATCCGGTCGCTGATCGGCATCGGCGGCGGCCCCGACAATGTGCTGACCGCGACGCTGGTGCTCAACATCGCGCTGATCCTGTTCGGCTGGCGCCGTTACGAGGATCTCAATCGCGAGATCGTCGAACGCACCGAGGCCGAACAGCGCGCGCGTTATCTGGCCGACACCGACCCGCTGACGGGTTTCCTGAACCGCCGGGCGCTGATGGCGACCGGGCAGCAGTTGATCGTCGATGCCGCGCTGGAAAAGCGGCAGGTGGCGCTGTTCCTGCTCGACCTCGATCATTTCAAGACGGTCAACGACATCCACGGCCACGCAGCGGGCGACCGCGTGCTGCAGGTCGCGGCGGAGCGCATCACGGCGGTGCTGCCGCCGAGCGCGACCAAGGCGCGGCTCGGCGGCGACGAATTCGTCGCGATGCTGCCGTTCGAACCCGCGGCGCGCGACCATATCGAAGCGCTCGCGGCGCAGCTTGTCGCCGCGCTCGAGGAACCGATCTTTCACGGCGCGCAGCAGATTCGCACCGGCGCTTCGCTCGGCGTCGCGCTGGCGAGCGAGGCAGGGATCACGATGGAAACGATCGTGCGCCAGGCCGACATCGCCATGTATCATTGCAAGGACGAGGGCCGGAACCGTTTCTGCTGGTTCGAGCCGGGCATGGAAATGGCGGTGCAGGTCCGCAACCAGATCGAAACCGGGATTCGCACCGGCATGCCGCGCGGCGAATTCGTCCCCCATTTCGAGCCGCAGGTCGACATCGCGAGCGGCCGCTTGCTCGGTTTCGAGATGCTGATGCGCTGGGAATCGCCCGAATATGGCATGATCCCGCCCGAGCGCTTCATTCCGGTCGCCGAGGAAAGCGGGCTGATCGGCGAATTGTCGCTGCAGGTCATCGGCCGCGCGATGGAAATCGCCAAGGGCTGGGACCCGTCGATCATGCTCGCGGTCAATATCTCGCCGCAGCAGCTCAAGGATCCGTGGTTCAGCCAGAAGCTCACCAAGCTGCTGGTCGAGACCGGCTTTCCGGCCAGCCAACTCGAGGTCGAGATCACCGAAAGCTCGCTGTTCGAGAATCTGCCGCTCGTCCGCTCGATCGTCACCAGCCTGAAGAATCAGGGCGTGTCGCTGAGCCTCGACGATTTCGGCACCGGCTACAGCTCGCTGTCGCACCTTCGTGCGCTGCCCTTCGACCGGATCAAGATCGACCGCAGCTTCATCGCCGCGATGCGCGGTAGCCCCGACGCGCAGGCGATCGTCGTCGCGATCGTCCGGCTGGGCGAAAGCCTGTCGATGCCGATCACCGCCGAGGGTGTCGAGGATGAAGCCACCGCGATCGAACTGACGCGGCTCGGCTGCGCCAAGGGTCAGGGCTGGTATTACGGGCGCGCGGCTTCCGCCGCCGACACCGCCGCCCTGCTCGCCGAACGCGGGCTGCTGCGCGCGCCGGTGGTGCCCGAGGCCGCGCCGCCGGCCGGCGATGAGTCTCCGCTGCGCAAGAGCGCGTAATCATATCTTCGTCATCCCGGCGAAGGCCGGGATCTCGACCTATCGACATGACGCACCGGCGAGACCCCGGCCTTCGCCGGGGTGACGGAACATGAGGCACGTCGCTAGACTTCCCGCCCCCGCGCTCCTAAATGCGGCCCATGGCGGATCGCTTCACCAAGATGCATGGCCTCGGCAACGACTTCGTCGTCATCGACGCGCGCGAGCAAAGCGTCGAGATGACGCCGGCGCGCGCGCATGCGATCGCCGACCGGCGCCATGGCATCGGCTGCGACCAGCTCATCCTGCTCGAACCGTCGAGCAAGGCCGACGTCCGCATGCGCATCTTCAACGCCGACGGCGGCGAGGTCGAGGCGTGCGGCAATGCGACGCGCTGTGTCGCGACACTGATCGGCCAGCCCGCGGTGATCGAAACACTCGGCGGCATGCTGCGCGTCACGCCCGCCGACGGCGGTGCCGAGGTCGTGCTGGGTGAACCCCAATTCGACTGGGAGCATATCCCGCTCGCCATGCCGATGGACACGCGCGACATGCCTGTCGCGTGGGACGAGCTGGAGCATGGCGCCGCGGTCAATGTCGGCAATCCGCACATCATCTTCTTCGTCCCCGAAGCCGACGCCGTCGCGCTCGACGAACTGGGCCCGCGGATCGAGACCGATCCGCTGTTCCCCGAACGCGTCAACGTCAATGTCGCGAGCCTCGACGGCCCCGATTGCCTGCAACTGCGCGTCTGGGAACGCGGCGTGGGGCTGACCCAGGCGTGCGGGACCGGCGCCTGTGCGACCGCCGTCGCGGCGATCCGCGCCGGCATCGTCCAGTCGCCCGTGACCGTATCGCTGCCCGGCGGCGACCTTGTCATCCGCTGGGCGCCGGGCGAACCGATCGTGATGAGCGGCGCCGCGACACGGGTGTTCGAAGGCGAGACCGATTGGGCGCAGTTCGGATGAGTGTTGCGGTTACGGACGGCCCCGAGGTCGTCAATTTCGGTTGCCGGCTCAACATCGCCGAGGGTGAAGCGGTGCGCGCCGCAGCGCGGGCCACGGGCGGCCGCGACAGGATCATCTTCAATAGCTGCGCAGTGACCGACGAGGCGGTGCGGCAGGCCCGGCAGGCGGTGCGCCGGGCGCTGCGCGAACGGCCCGGGACTGAGGTCGTGGTGACCGGCTGCGCGGCGGAGCTCGAAGCCGGAAGTTTCGCGGCGATGGGCGCGCGCGTCGTGCGCAACGACGCGAAGGCGCGCGCCGAAAGCTATGGCGGCGCGGCCGTCACGCCCGGCACGCTCGCTTACGCCCCTGCCCTCTCGGGCGCCGATCACGCGCGGGCCTTCCTTGGCGTCCAGACCGGCTGTTCGCATAGCTGCACCTTTTGCGCGACGGTGCTGGCGCGCGGGACGGCACGGTCGGCGAGTGTCGATGCGGTGATCGCCGCCGCGCGCACCGCACTCGACCGCGGCCAGCGCGAGATCATCCTGACCGGTGTCGACCTGGCGAGCTACGGCGACGACAGCGAAACGACATTGGCGGCGCTGGTCGAGGCGTTACTGGCGCTGCCGGTCGAACGCCTTCGCCTTTCGTCGCTCGACCCCGACCGCATCGACGACGCGCTCTTCACCCTGCTGACGCAGGAAAAACGCGTCATGCCGCATGTTCACCTGTCGCTGCAGGCGGGCGACGACATGGTGCTGACACGGATGAAGCGCCGCCACCGCCGCGCCGATGCCGTCCGGCTGGTCGAGCGGCTGAAGGCCGCGCGCGCCGACATCGCCATCGGTGCCGACCTGATCGCCGGTTTCCCGACCGAGGATGCGGCGATGTTCGCGAACTCGCTGGCGCTGATCGACGATTGCGATATCGTCTTTGGCCATATCTTTCCCTACAGCCCCCGCGCCGGCACCCCCGCCGCGCGGATGCCGCAGGTCGGCCGCGCGATGGCGCGCGAGCGCGCTGCGGCGCTGCGCGAGGCCAATGGCCGACGCCGCCGCCGCTGGCTCGACGCGCAGATCGGCCGCACCGCATCGATGCTCGTCGAGCGCGACGGGGTGACCGGCCATGCGGCAAATTTCGTTGCCATCCGCCTCGCCGCCCCCGCGGCGCCGGGCACCATCATCGACGCGCGGATGACCGCGCGCGACGGAGACCGCATGATCGCCACCACCATCGAACGGGATATCGCAGCATGAGCGGGCCAAGCTGGAGCGAACGGCTGCTCGGCGGCCTCAAGCGCACATCGGAGCGGCTCGGCGAGAATCTGTCAGGACTGACCGGCAAGTCGCGGCTCGACGACGACGATCTCGACCGGATCGAGGAAGCGCTGATCACCGCCGACCTCGGTCCCGCCATGGCGGCGCGCATCCGCGACCGCCTGTCCGAACGCCGCGACGTCGCCGCGAACGGCACCGAGGAGCTGCGCAAGGTCGTCGCCGAGGAAATTGCCGCGGTGCTGCGCCCCGTCGCCGAGCCGCTGGAGATCGACGCCTTCCCGCGCCCGCAGGTGATATTGGTCATCGGGGTCAACGGATCGGGCAAGACGACGACCATCGCCAAGCTGGCGCACCTGTTCCAGGAACAGGATTATGGCGTCATGCTGGTCGCGGGCGACACCTTCCGCGCCGCCGCGATCGGGCAATTGAAGGTCTGGGCCGAGCGGCTGGGCGTGCCGATCATGGCGGGCTCCGAGGGCGGCGACAGCGCCGGCATCGTCTTCGACGCAGTCAAGCAAGCGACCGCGACGGGCATCGACGTGCTGATCGTCGACACCGCCGGGCGCCTGCAGAACAAACGCGAGTTGATGGACGAGCTCGCCAAGATCAAGCGCGTGCTCGGCCGCCTCAACCCCGCCGCGCCGCACGACGTCGTGCTGATGCTCGACGCGACGACCGGCCAGAATGCCCTGTCGCAGATCGACGTGTTCCGCGAGGTCGCCGGGGTCACCGGGCTCGTCATGACCAAGCTCGACGGCACCGCGCGCGGCGGCGTGCTGGTCGCCGCCGCCGAACGCCACGGCCTCCCCATCCACGCGATCGGCATCGGCGAGACGATGGGCGACCTCCGCCCCTTCGACGCCGACGAGATCGCCGGCATCATTGCAGGAAATATAAGATGAGCGACGTGCTTCCCGGCGGCCCCGAGACCGCGCCGGCGCCGCCGCCCGCCAAACATGGCTGGCTGAATTTCGCGATCGATTTCGGGCCTTTGCTCGTTTTCTTCCTGACCTATAAATTCACCTCCGGCGGGACGGGCGCCTTCGCCGCGACGACCGGCGCGATCAAGGGCACCGTCGCCTTCATGGTCGCGATCGTCATCGCAATGGCGGTGTCGAAGTGGAAGCTCGGCAAGATTTCGCCGATGCTGTGGATGTCGGGCGTGCTCGTCATCGGCTTTGGCGCGCTGACCATCTGGTTCCACGACGAACGCTTCATCGTGATGAAGCCGACGATCATCTACGCCGCCTTTGCGGCGCTGTTGCTCGGCGGATACTGGTTCGGGAAACCGATGCTCAAATATCTGCTGCAATCGGCACTCGACGGGGTCACCGAGCAGGGCTGGCTGCTGCTGTCGCGCAACTGGGGCCTGTTCTTCGCCGCGCTCGGTATCGCTAACCATGTGATGTACGAGCTGATCGAGGCGAAGCGGATGAGCTTCGACCTGTGGCTGACGATCAAGGTCTGGGGGGTCACCGCCCTCTCCTTCCTCTTCACGCTGAGCCAGCTTCCCGTGATGCTGAAGCACGGGCTGGCGGTTCCCGACGAAGCGGCGCTCGACAAGCAAGCTTGAGCCCATCCCCCGTCGCTGGCATAGCAATGCCGAGGGCACCGGGTCGCGCCGCGCCCCATAACAAGCGAGGGGGAATGCCATGGACAAGTTTTTCGGGAATCTTCACGCCGTGCTCGGGGCGGGCCTCGTGCTCGCGATCATCCTGATGCTGGGGCTCAACGGCCAGAATTTCGAGGATGGCGTCGCCGCGGGCAACGCGATCATGCGCTGGCTCCACACCTTCTTCGGCATTTTGTGGATCGGCCTGCTTTATTATTTCAACTTCGTCCAGATTCCGACGATGCCGAAAATCCCGGCCGAGCTGAAACCCGCCGTGGGCAAGCATATTGCGCCCGCCGCGCTGTTCTGGTTCCGCTGGGCGGCGCTGATCACCGTGCTGCTCGGCCTCGCGATCGCCGGGCACGCCAAATATCTCGCGCCCGCACTGGGGCTGCAGGATCCGTACAAGCTGATCGGCGTCGGCATGTGGCTGGGGCTGATCATGGCGTTCAACGTCTGGTTCGTGATCTGGCCGAACCAGAAAAAGGCGCTGGGGATCGTCGAGGCCGACGATGCCACGAAAGCCAAGGCCGCGAAGACCGCGATGATCTTTTCGCGGACCAACACCTTGCTGTCGATCCCGATGCTCTATGCGATGGTGAACTTCAGCTAAGCCGGTTCGCGGCGCTTACCGAAAGGGCGTTCCGGGAAACCGGAGCGCCCTTTTTTTTGCGGACGATCAGCCCTCCACCGCCGCCTTGTGCATGCGGCCGTTCATCACATAATGGGCGACGCCCATCTGCATGCCCGCCGCCTGCGCATCGCCGATCTCGCGCACGCGGCGTGCGGGCGAGCCGGCCCACAGCTCGCGATCGGGGATTTCCTTATTCTCCGTCAGCAAAGCGCCTGCGGCGAGCATCGCATCGCTGCCGATGCGGCAGCCGTTCATCACAGTCGCCTTGAGCCCGACGAAGGCGCGATCGGCGAGCGTGCAGCCATGCACCATCGCGAGATGGCCGATCAGCACATCCTCGCCAATGATCGTGGGAAAGCCTTCGGGCCGGTGCGGCATCGGGCCGTCGCAATGGACGACGCTGCCGTCCTGGATGTTCGAACGGGCGCCGACGACGATATGGCTGACATCGGCGCGCAGCACGCAATTATACCAGATGCTGACATCGGGGCCGATCGTCACGTCGCCGATGATCCGGCATCCCGGCGCGATGAAGGCGCTCGGGTCGATCTGCGGCGTCTTGCCGTTGACGCTGATGATGCTGATGTCGCTGCGGTTCATTCGCGGCCTCCTACGAGATGTTTCCAGAGCAGGATCGGCAGCGTCGAGGCGTAATCGTCGGTCCAGCGGGTGAAATGCGGACGCGCGGCGAGCGGCACCCACGCACCGGCGTCGAAGCGGTCCTTGCGAAGCTTTATGCCGCCCGTCAATTCCCGCATACGCGCGGGCGTGGCGGTCAGCGCCACCCAGTTCGATCCGGTGAGGTCGCCGAAATCGTCGCCCATCGGCCCCGGGTCCATCCGGATTGCTGCCGTCCAGCCGCGCGCCTTTGCCTCGGCCGCGAGCACCGGTTCGAGATCGAAGAAACGGTTCGAGATGTGGACCAGCAATATGCCGTCGGGCTTCAGCGCCCGCGCGTAGATGCCGATCGCCTCCTCGGTCAGCAGATGCAGCGGGATCGCGTCGGATGAAAAGGCGTCGATGACGAGGACATCGAACTTGCCCGCCGGCTGTTTCGCGATTTGCAGGCGCGCGTCCCCGATGACCACCGGCGTGTCGCCCGCACAATCCGACAGGAAGGTGAATTTGGCGGGATCGCGCGCGATATCGACCATCACCGGATCGATTTCGAAAATCGTCCATTGCTGTCCCGGTTTGCGGTAGCAGGCGAGCGTCCCCGCCCCCAGCCCGACGATGCCGACCGCCGCATCGGGTCCGGCGAGCGCCTCTGCCTTGTCGAGCGTCAGCCCGACCCCCGACTGGTGCCCGTAATAGGTCGTCGGTTCGAGCCGTCCCCCGCTATCGGTGCGCTGCAGCCCGTGCAGCGTCGTGCCATGAGCGAGGCGGCGCTGGTGACGATAGCCGTCGTCGGTGACGGTATAGACGCCGAAATAGCTGCGCACGCGCATCCCGGTGAAGCTTTCCTCCATCGTGTCCCAGCCGCCGACGCCGACCATCAGCAACGCGAGCGCGGAGACATAGGCCCAGCGCCAGCCGATCACGAGCAGGCCGACGACGAAGATGGCGAGACCCCATATCGCCGTCGCCCCGGCGAGCGACCCCGTCCAGCCGCCGACCATTTGCCAGCAGGCAAAAGCGGCAAACCCGACGAGCAGCGCCGCGACGGCCCGCGCTTTCGCCGCCGGCAGCTTCAGCCACTGGTCCCACGGCAGCAGCGCGGGCAGCGGCAGCAGCGCCGCGGCGGCAAGGACGAGCAACGGATGTTCATAGACCCAGTCGAAGAGGAGCGGTGCGAACAGCGCCGCGAACAGCCCGCCGAGCACGCCGCCCGCCGACATGATGAGATAAAAGAGCGTCAGATGCTGCGCCGCAGGGCGGAGGTGATAGAGATAGCCGTGCAGCGCCACCGCGACGACGAACAGCATCCCGAGGCTCGCGAGCGCGACCATCATCGACCCGCCGCCCGAACTCAGCAGCGCGAGTCCGCCGACCGAAAGCAGGACCGCAGGCGCGGTGAAGGTGATGATCTGCGTCAGCCGCGTCGCAGTCGAAAAGGCGATCACGAAACTGAGCAGATAGAGGCCGAGCGGCAATACCCACAGCAACGGCATCGCGACGATGTCCGTGGTGAGGTGCGTCGTCGTCGACAGCATCAGCCCCGACGGCACCGCCGCAATCAGCAGCCAGTGAAGCTGGCGCCGCAGCGCGGGGCGCGGCTCTTCGTCCGGCGCCGCCCCGTCGTCATGCACCGTGCCGCGCTGCCAGCGCGCGGCCGCGCTCGCTGCGACGAGCAGCACGAGCAGCGCATAGCCCGCGGTCCACCCCCAGCTTTGCGCCGCGAGCGGCAGGCTCGGCTCGACGAGCGCCGGATAGCTGAGCAATCCGGCAAAACTGCCGAGGTTCGATGCGGCGTAGAGATAATATGGGTCGCCCGCGCGGGCATCGGCGGCGAACCAGCGTTGCATCAGCGGCGCCTGCGCCGAGACCACGAAGAAGACCGGGCCGATCGACGCGAGCAGCAGCAGCGGCACCCACAGCACTTCCTGTCCGGGCGCGGGCGGCGCAATCGCCGCGATGCCGATGGGAAGCCACAGCGCGGCGACGAGAAACAGCCCGAGATGGATCGCCGCCTGGCGCCGGAGCGTGAACCGTCCGAGCCAGTGCGCATAGGCATAGCCGCCGAGCAACAGCGCCTGATAGACGAGCATCGCGCTGTTCCACACCGCCGGCGCGCCGCCCAATTTGGGCAGCACCATCCGCGCCACCATCGGCTGGACGAGGAAGAGCAGGAAACTGCCGACGAGGATCGTCAGCACGAACAGCCAGCGGCGCGGCGATGCGGGTGCGGAAAGGGTCACGCGGTCAGCAACCGGGCGGCATGGAGCGCATGATAGCTGAGCACTCCCGACGCGCCGGCGCGTCGGAAGGCAAGCAGCGTTTCGAGGACGAGCGCGTCGCGGTCGCCCGCGCCCGCCGCCGCCGCGGCCTCGATCATCGCATATTCGCCCGACACCTGATAGGCGTAGACGGGCACCGCGAAATTGTCCTTCACCGCGCGCACGATGTCGAGATAGGGCAATCCGGGCTTGACCATCACGCTGTCCGCCCCCTCGGCAAGGTCCTGCGCGACTTCGCGGAGCGCTTCCTCGCTGTTCGCAGGGTCCATCTGATAGGTCTTCTTGTCGCCCTTCAGCAGCCCGCGCGACCCGACCGCGTCGCGGAACGGGCCGTAGAAGGCCGAGGCATATTTGGCGGCATAGCTCATGATCTGGACGTGGCCGAAACCTTCGCCTTCCAGCGCCTGCCGGATCGCACCGATACGACCGTCCATCATGTCGGAGGGCGCGATGATATCGGCCCCCGCGCGCGCCTGATTGAGCGCCTGCCCCACCAGCACCTCGACCGTGTCGTCATTCAGCACATAGCCCGTATCGTCGATCAGCCCGTCCTGCCCGTGGCTGGTATAAGGATCGAGCGCCACATCGGTGAGCACGCCGATGTCGTCGCCGAGCGCCTGCTTGATCGCTGCGACCGCGCGGCACATCAGATTGTCGGGATTGAGCGCCTCGGCGCCGTCCGCGCTACGCCGGTCCGCCTGCGTATAGGGAAAGAGCGCGAGGCAAGGGATGCCCGCCGCCACCGCGTCGCGGGCCCGTTCGACGAGCAGGTCGACCGACCAGCGCGACACGCCGGGCAGGCTGGCGATCGGCTCCTCGATACCCGACCCGTCGCAGACGAACAGCGGCCAGATGAGGTTGGCGGGGGAAAGCTGCGTCTCGCGCACCATCGCGCGGCTCCAGCCGGTGCGGCGGGTACGGCGGAGGCGGAGGTGGGGGAAAGCGGCTTGGGTCATGCGGCGTGCATAGCGGCGCCGCGCTGTCGGGCAAATGGATATTGCCACTTTTATGTGGGGCTAGATCCCGTCACCGGCGCGTTTCGAGGCGACGTCGGCGAGCGAACCAAGCTTCGGTCCTTCGGCCTGCTTCGCCGCAATCGGGGTCAGCGCCGCGCCCGGAGCGACCGCGGTCAGAGCGCGGATACGCGCGCGGAAGTCGGCGAGCGCCTTGCCCTCGAGCAGCGCGCGCGTGACGAAGGTCACCGATGCCGGGTTCACCGCATGGCCGTTGCGATAGAGTTCGTAGTGGAGGTGCGGGCCGGTCGAGAGGCCGGTCGAGCCGATATAGCCGATCACCTGCCCCCGCGAGACACGCTGCCCCGGCCGCACCGCGATGCGGCTCATATGGCCATAGCCGGTGCCGAGCCCATTCCCGTGATTGAGCTTCACATAATTGCCGAAACCGCCGGTGCGCCCGGCGACCGTGACGATGCCGTCGGTCACCGCATAGATGGGCGCGCCGTAACCGCCGCCGAAGTCCATGCCGCTGTGCATGCGCCGGTAACCGAGGATCGGGTGGCGCCGCATCCCGAAGGTCGAGGTAACGCGGCCGTTGGTCGGCCGCGCCATGCCGCCGCGCTGTTCGCCGACGCCCGATGCCTCGTACCACTGGCTGCGCCCGTCGACGGTCCATTCGAGCATCGACAGCTTCGGCTTGCCGCCGCGGATCAGGCCCGCATAGAGCAGCTTGCCCGTCTCGCTCTCACCGGTCTCGGCGCGGCGATGGTCGACGATGATGTCATATTCGTCGCCCGAGCGAATATCGCTGCCGACCGAAATCTGTTTGCCGATGACGCGCAGATAGGCCTGAATCGCCTCGGGCGGCGCCCCGGCAGCGCGCGCCGAGCGGTAGAGGCTGTCACCGACCCGGCCGCGGATACGCAGCGGCGTCGCATCGACCGCGATCGGGATACGGCGCATGACGAGCCGGCCGTCGATACGTTCCATCTCGATGCGGAGGTCGAAGCGCGCGCGCATCGCCAGCGCTTCGACCGGCCGCGGCATGGTGCGCGCGGCGCGGCGGCCGAGGATCAGGTCGATCCGCGTGCCCGGCGCGATATCGGCGAGCGGCACCGCGCCCGCGACCTGGCTCGCGAGCGCCTGTGCCTCGCTGCCGCCAACGCCCGAGCGTTCGAGCAGACGCGCAAAGCTGTCGCCGCTGCCGAGCGTGGCGGTGAGTTCGATCTGCGGCCGTTCGGGGGTCTGGGTCAGCGGGCGCACCGCATCGGTCGCCGCCATATGCCGCCCGGTATCGCCGCCGAGCGCGAGCGGCACGATCATCTGCGCGCGCGCCTCGTTGAAATCGGCGGCATCGAGCGCGGGCGTGCCCGCGGTCGGGAGCGGCTGGATGCCGGGGAAGGTCGCGATCGCGGTCCCGCAGAGCAGGGTTAATGTCGCAAGGCCGCGCCACCATTCGCGCGAACCGATATTGTCGCCAAGATCGGGAACCAGATCGAGCTGCGCCAGCCGGTCGCGCCACGTCGTATGCGGTTCGGCCTCGGCAGGCGCCCGGCGCAGCGAAACCGCCTGCGACATGGTGAGCGCAGCCGCGTTGCCGGACATCCCCGCAATGGGTTCGTGACGCTGGAACAAGTCTTGCAACCCCCGCTCGCCGGCATTGCCCCCCGAAAAGGCGCCGTCGATGATATTTCCGTGCCAATGTCTGTAAACAAAGGGCGTTAAAGTCAATTTAATGGACGGTTTGCCGATTTGGCTTGCGGCGGGCCGTGGCGTGACCGCGTTATGGTGTGAGTGAGCGAAGAAAATGGCGGCCCGGCCCCCGCTTCCATCGATCGCCTGTTGCGCGCGGACGCGCCGCATGCCAGCGTGAGAATCAAGACAATGACGTCATCCTCTTCCCACCCGGTCAAGGCTGTCCTTGGCCCCACCAACACCGGCAAAACCCATTTGGCGGTCGAGCGTCTGACCGCCCGGTCGAGCGGCATGATCGGCTTTCCGCTGCGCCTGCTCGCGCGCGAGGTTTACGACCGCGTCGTCGCCATCAAGGGCGCATCGCAAGTCGCCCTTATCACCGGCGAAGAGCGGATCATGCCGCCCGAGGCACGCTATCTGCTCGGCACGATGGAGGCGCTCCCAGTCGAGCGCGACGTCGCCTTTGTCGGCATCGACGAAGCGCAGCTCGGCGCCGATCCCGAACGCGGCCATGTCTTCACCGATCGGCTGCTCCGCGCCCGCGGCCGCGAGGAAACAATGATCCTCGGTTCGGCGAGCATCAAGGGGCTGGTCAAGGGGCTCGTACCCGAGGCCGAAATCATCACCCGCCCGCGCTTCTCGACGCTGAGCTATGCGGGGTCGTCGAAGCTGTCACGGCTGCCCAAACGCTCCGCCATCGTCGCCTTTTCGGCCGAAGAGGTTTACGCGATCGCCGAAATGCTGCGCCGTTTCTCGGGCGGCGCGGCGGTGGTGATGGGGGCATTGAGCCCGCGGACGCGCAACGCCCAGGTCGCGATGTTCGAGGCGGGCGAGGTCGATTATCTCGTCGCGACCGATGCGATCGGCATGGGGCTGAACCTCGACGTCCAGCATGTCGCCTTCGCGAGCCTCCAGAAATTCGACGGGCGCCGGCTGCGGCGGCTGACGATCGCCGAAATGGCGCAGATCGCCGGCCGCGCCGGGCGCCACCAGCAGGACGGCAGCTTCGGCACCATCGGCCTGCCGCAGGGCGGCTTCACGCCCGAGGAAATCGCCGCGATCGAGGGGCATCATTTCCCGCCGCTCGCCAGCCTGTTCTGGCGCGAGCCCAACCCCGGCTTCGGCTCGCTCGACCAGTTGCTTGCCGACCTCGCTCGCCCGCCCGCCGACCCGTTGCTGCGCGCCGCGCCCGAAGCGGTCGATGTCGCGGTGCTCAAGCATCTGGCGGGCGACATGCAAGTACGCGCGCGCGGCGGCGATTTCGATGCCGTCCAGCGCCTGTGGGACGTCTGCGGCCTCCCCGATTTCGAACAGCTCGGCGCCGAACATCACAGCCGCACGGTGTTCAAGCTGTGGCAGTGGCGGATGCAGGGCGACGGGATGATCGACCCCGACTGGTTCGCGCGCCGCCTCGCACGGCTCGACGATGTCGAGGGCGACATCGACCAGCTCGCGAGCCGGATTGCCGCGGTGCGGACGCTGTGCTTCATCGCGCAGCGCGGCGACTGGCTCGCCGGTGCCGCCGGCTGGACCGAACAGACGCAATTGCTCGAATCGCGATTGTCCGACGCGCTGCACGCCGCGCTGGCCCAGCGCTTCGTCGACCGCCGCCTTGCCTTGCTGCTGCGCGACGCGGGGCAGCGGAACGCCGCCTTGCCGGTTGCGGTCGGCCCCGACGGCACCGTCGCGGTCGACGGCGAAGCGATCGGGACGCTGAAAGGCTTTCAGTTCAAGGTCGACCCGGTGGCGCGGGCAAGCGACCACAAGATGCTGCTGGCCGCAGCCGAGAAACATCTGCGCGCCGAGTTCGCGCGGCGCGCGACGGCGCTGGCCGAGGGCGAGGACGGCGCGCTGGCGCTCGTCGCCGAACCGGGCACGCCGCCGCGCCTTGCCTGGCACGGCCATGTCGTCGCGTCGCTCGCCAAGGGACCGACGCTGGTCCAGCCGTCGATCCAGATCGAGCCCGCGCTCCGCCGGCTCGAACCCGCGCAGGTGCAGGCGATCGTCGAGCGGCTCCAGAAATATGTCGCGCAGCAGCTCGCGCGCCATGCGGGACCGCTCGCCGCGATGGGCGCCGCCGCGGGCGACCTGTTCACCCCGCCGCGCGTGCGCGCGTTGCTCGCGGCGATGACCGACGGCAGCGGGCTGATCGCCCGCGCGGCGGTCGACGAACAACTCGCGGCGATCAGCGCCGACGAGCGGCCGCAGCTTCGCAAGCTCGGGCTGACCATCGGCTCGCTCGACATCTTCCATCCGCAATTGCTGAAGCCCGAAGCGGTGCGTTGGCGCGCCGCGCTGATCGCCGCGCAGCAGGGCACGCCCGTCCCCGCCCTGCCCCCGCACGGCGCGGTCTGGCAAAAGGATGGCGCGGCCGTCGGGCTGGGTATCGCGGGTTTTCGCCGTTGCGGCACCGGGTGGCTGCGCATCGACATGGCCGAACGGCTCGCGCGTCAGGCGCATGCCGCGCGGCTGCAGGCGGCCGCGCCGCCGACCGCGCCGATCGCCGGGGGCGGCGAAGAGCATGGCGGGGATCACCATGGCGAGGATGCCGGGGAAGGCGCCTCGGCGGTCGTGGCGCCCGGCTTTGCGATCGACGCCGCGCTGGCGACCTCGCTCGGCCTCGACGGCGAAGCGCGGCGCGCGCTCCTGCAAAGCGTCGGCTTCCGCCCGATCGGCGACCCGGCGCTCGAACGCTGGCGCTGGTCGGGGCTGAAAAGTGCCGACAAGCGCGGGCGCGGCAAGCATCGTCCGTCCCGGCACAAGGGCGGTGCGCCCGCACGCACCGGCAATGAGGCCCAGCGTCCACCGGTCAAGCATGGCAAGGGGTCGCGGCCGCAACCCGGCAAACCGCCGAAAAACGGTCACCGGCCGCCGCAAGGCAGCGCGCCCCAGCGCCGTGGCCCCTCGCCGAACAGCCCGTTCGCCGGTCTTGCCGCGCTCCTCGCGGGCGCTCGCGAGGATTAGGGCCTGTGCTCCCACACCACACCGTCGAGGCGCCCAAATGGCGAACAGATCGGTCCCAAAGACGCGCCGGGAAGGCTGGTTGCCTTTCCAAGCGGCTTTCGGGTCGAGATGGAAGCCATTTGGGCGTCCCGCAGGGATTTGATCAAAATGGCCCATTGCTTCGTCGAGAAGTCTCGAAATATCGACATATGTCTTCGCCTTCGCTCCTCGCACTGAGCCATTTTGCTTCAAACCTCGACGGTGTGGTGTGGGAGCACAGGCCCTAATGGCGAGTCCGGGCGCCGCGGGCAGCATCCGGCTCGACAAGCTGCTCTGGTACCTGCGCTTCGCGCGTTCGCGCAGCCTTGCGCAGGCGATCGTCGCAGCGGGGCATATCCGCCTCGACGGACGGCGGGTGACGCGCTCGTCGTGCGCGGTCCACGTCGGCCAGACGCTTGTCCTGCCTGTCGGCGAGCGGATCGAGGTGATCCGGCTGCTGTCGCTGCCCACCCGCCGCGGTCCGGCGAGCGAGGCGCAGGCCTGCTATCGCAAGCTCGACGCCGACGCCTCGCCCACCACTCCGGCTATCAGCGACGATGGAAATACTGTCCTCGCAAACCGCACCGGCAGCCCTATCGAGTGAGAGTGATTCGCAACTGTCGCTTAGCGTTGACGCGCCGCACTCGCGCGGCATAGAGGCAGCCGATATGAGAGCCTGACGGCCCGATTGCCGTCATCTGAGGGAGCCGAACCCATGACCTATGTCGTCACCGATGCCTGCGTCCGTTGCAAATATATGGACTGCGTCGAGGTCTGTCCGGTCGACTGTTTCTATGAGGGCGAGAATATGCTCGTCATCAATCCCAACGAGTGCATCGACTGCGGCGTGTGCGAACCCGAATGCCCCGCCGAGGCGATCCTGCCGGACACCGAGAGCGGCCTCGAAAAATGGCTGGAAGTGAACACCAAGTTCAGCGCCGAATGGCCGAACATAACGGTCAAAAAGGACAGCCCGGCGGACGCCGACGAGTTCAAGGGCGTCGATGACAAGTTCGACAAATATTTCTCGCCCGAACCGGGCGAAGGCGACTGACCAACACCAGGGCGGGAGTTTCCCGCCCTTTTTTTGCCCCCTTGAAACCGTCCGGCTTGGCGCCGATGTAGGATGGCGGAGGGGCAGCCCGCCGGTCCTCGGCAGGGCAACCCGGATAACGAAGGACGAATTCCCAATGATCGACCCGCTCGCCGCCCTTGTTCCCGTCGTCGTCGAACAGACGAGCCGCGGCGAACGCAGCTTCGACATTTTCTCTCGCCTGCTGCGCGAACGGATCATTTTCGTCACCGGCGAGGTCGAAGACAATATGGCGTCGCTGATCACCGCGCAGCTCCTGTTCCTCGAATCGGAAAATCCGAAGAAGGACATCTTCATGTACATCAACTCGCCGGGCGGGGTTGTGACGGCGGGCATGGCGATCCACGACACGATGCAATATATCCGCCCGCGCGTCGGCACTTTCTGCATCGGTCAGGCCGCGTCGATGGGCAGCTTCCTGCTCGCGGCGGGCGAGCCCGGCATGCGCGTCGCGCTGCCCAACGCCCGCGTCATGATCCACCAGCCCTCGGGCGGCGCGCGCGGCATGGCGTCGGATATCGAGATCCAGGCCCGCGAAATCCTGCGCATCCGCAAGCGGATGAACGACCTTTACGTCAAATATACCGGCAAGCCGCTGAAAGAGATCGAGAAGGCGATGGACCGCGACACCTTCCTCGAAGCCGAGGAAGCCAAGGAATTCGGCCTCGTCGATCACGTCTTCGGCTCGCGTCCGGCGGTCGACGGCGAGACCGGCGCCGCGACCCAGAGCGAGGGCCCGACGCCCTGATTCGATAACCGGGCGGCACCGGCCCGCTCCCCCACCGCCCGACGACGACGCGTGGCGTCGGAGGGCCTCCCAACAGCGTATCCTGAAATGGGAGGCCCTCCGACGCCACGCGTCGTCGTCGGGCGGTGGGGGAGCGGGCCGGTGCCGAACCCAGCAAAGAAACGCTAACCGCGTTTCTTGACACCCCTTTTGCCGCACCATGCTATTGGGTGACATTGAAGCCATGTCACCCAATTGCCATATTGTAATCGGGTGGCGGCGGACTAGGATAAAGACGGCAGCGCCCTTTTGGCGTCTGCCAGAGGACGATATATGACCAAATTGAGCGGCTCGGACAGCAAGAGCACTCTTTACTGCTCCTTCTGCGGCAAGTCGCAGCACGAAGTCCGCAAGCTGATTGCCGGACCGACCGTGTTCATCTGCGACGAATGCGTCGAGCTGTGCAACGACATCATCCGCGAAGAGATCAAGGGCGGCGTCGCCGCACGCAAGGACGGCGCAGTGCCGACGCCGCTGGAAATCTGCCAGCATCTCGATGCCTATGTGATCGGCCAGAACAAGGCCAAGCGTGTGCTGTCGGTCGCGGTCCACAACCATTACAAGCGCCTTGCCAATTCGGGCCGCGGCGAAGATGTCGAACTGGCGAAATCGAACATCCTGCTCGTCGGCCCGACCGGCAGCGGCAAGACATTGCTCGCGCAGACGCTCGCGCGCTTCCTCGACGTGCCCTTCACCATGGCCGACGCGACGACGCTCACCGAAGCCGGCTATGTCGGCGAGGATGTCGAGAACATCATCCTGAAGCTGCTGCAGGCCAGCGACTATAATGTCGAAAAGGCGCAGCGCGGCATCGTCTATATCGACGAGATCGACAAGATCAGCCGCAAGGCCGAAAATCCCTCGATCACCCGCGACGTGTCAGGCGAAGGCGTGCAGCAGGCGCTGCTCAAGCTGATGGAAGGCACGACCGCGAGCGTCCCGCCGCAGGGCGGCCGCAAGCACCCGCAGCAGGAATTCCTGCAGGTCGACACGACGAACATCCTGTTCATCGCCGGCGGTGCCTTCGCCGGCCTCGAAAAGATCATCGGCGACCGCCTGCAGGGCAAGTCGATCGGTTTCGGCGCGCATGTCGCCGGCCCCGACGAGCGCCGCGCGGGCGAGACGCTGAAGCAGATCGAGCCCGAGGATCTGCTGAAGTTCGGCCTGATCCCCGAATTCGTCGGCCGCCTGCCGGTCATCGCGACGCTCGAGGATCTCGACGTCGACGCGCTCGTCAAGATCCTCGGCGAACCCAAGAATGCGCTGGTCAAGCAGTATAAGAAGCTGTTCGATCTGGAAGAGGTCGCGCTGACCTTTACCGACGACGCGCTGGTTGCGGTCGCCAAGAAGGCGATCGAACGCAAGACCGGCGCGCGCGGGCTGCGCTCGATCGTCGAGGCGATCCTGCTCGACACGATGTTCGACCTTCCCGACCTCACCGACGTCGTCGAGATCGTCGTCGACAAGGATGTCGTCGAGGGCCGCAAGGACCCGGTGCGCGTCTATGCCGACAAGGCGAAGGAAGCCGGCGACGCCGCCTGATGTTGCGCGCGGCGCGTCTGGCACTCGCCGCAGCGATCCTCGCTGCGGCGGCGCCCGTCCGCGCCGAACCGGTCAGCATCCCGATCGCCGAGGTCGTCGATTCGACGGAGGTCCGGCGCGAAGGCGATGCGATACGCCACCTTGCCGCGCAATATCTGTTTCCCGCCCGACTGGGGCAGATGCCGGCGCGCAAGTTGATCGTCTACGCGCCGGGCAATATCTCCGTCCAATATACGCTGCGCGGCGGCGGGAACGGCGACGGCTGGATCGATCTTTTCGTTTACCGGCCCGATGAAGGCACGCTGGCGGACGAGGCGCAATCGCTCCAAGCGCTGCTGATCGAACGCTATCAAGGCACGCCGCTCCCGACCCCGCAAGGCTTCACCGACCCCGACGCACCGGTGATGAGCGGATGGTATGACGCCGAGATCGGCGGCAAACCCTATCTCACTTATTACCAACTCGCCCGGCACGGCGACTGGGCCGTGAAGATACGGTTCAGCATGCCGCGCGATGGGGCGGATGACGTGCGGTCGCGCGCGGCAGAAGCGCTTGCCGATGCGCCGACGCGGTGGCGCTGAGGCGCCACGGACGGTCCTCACCGAGTCGTCACCGAGGCATGTTGCAACGCAGCAACAGTAGCTGAAAAAAACGCATGAGCGTTTTCCGATATTAACCACGTCCGGACGCAAACCCCGTGGTTTTCCCGCCTGCGGCAGAACGGGTCGTCGCACCTCGCTTGCCCCGTCAGAACCGCTGTAACAGCCGTGCCACATGCGGGCTTCAGGGGCGCTCGCAGGTGAAGCGCATCCCCCATATTTGCGCGCCTGCCCAATGCAATAAGGGACATTGTGACATGAAACTCCGTTATTCGATCGCCGCGAGCCTGATGGCGATCGGCGCCGCAACCGCGCTTGCCGCCCCCGCCCAGGCCCAGCAGATCACGACCGGCATCCAGGGCCAGGTCAGCGATGACAGCGGCGCCGCGATCGGCGGTGCGACCGTCGTCGTCACCGACACCCGCACCGGTGCCGCACGCACGCTGACGACCGGCGCCGACGGCCGCTTCAACACCTCGGGCCTGACGACGGGCGGTCCCTACACGGTGTCGGTCACCGCCGATGCGTTCGAAGGCCAGACCCTCCAGAACATCTACACCACGCTGCAGGGCAGCACCGACCTTGCCTTCTCGCTCACCTCGGGCGGCGGCGAGATCGTCGTCACCGGCAGCCGCGTCCGCGTCACGCAGCTCGAGGTCGGTCCCGGCACCAGCTTCTCGACCGAGATCCTGACCGCTGCACCGTCCTTCAATCGCGACGTCCGCGACATCATCCGCCTCGACCCGCGCGTCAGCCTCGACCGCGACGACGGCGGCTCGGGCGTCGATCGTATCTCGTGCCTCGGCGGCAACGACCGCGGCAATGCCTTCACCGTCGATGGCATCAGCCAGGGCGACATCTACGGGCTCAACGACACGGGTTTCTCGTCGCGCAGTTCTACCCCGATCCCTTATGACGCGGTGCGCGAAACGCAGGTCCAGTTCGCGCCGTTCGACGTCGATTACGGCGCCTTCACGGGCTGCGCGATCAACGTCGTCACCAAGTCGGGCACCAACGATTATCATTTCGGCGGCTTTTTCGAATATGCCGACAACGGCATGCGCGGCGACAAGGTGAAGGGCGAGCCGGTCGCGCCGATCGAAGCCGAAAAGCGCTGGGGCGCCTGGCTGAGCGGCCCGATCATCAAGGATCGCCTGTTTTTCTTCGGCGCCTATGAGCATCAGGAAGCGGGCCAGTCGCAGGACGACGGTCCGGCCGGCGCGGGCTATCCCAACGAGCTGGCCGGCGTGCCGGTCGATGCCTTCAACGAAATTTCGGACGTTCTGAGCAGCGTTTACGGCATCGAGACCGGCCCGCTGGTCCGCAGCCGCCCCTATGAGAACGACCGCTATTTCGGCCGCCTCGACTGGCAGGTCAACGACGACCACCGCCTCGAACTGACCTATCAGCGGCTCGAGGAAGCCACGACGCGCGCCGACGATTTCAGCACGACGGCGAGCAATCCGCGCGTCACCGGCCTCAACACCTTCTACCTCAGCGGCACCAAGTCGGACTATTATTCGGCGCGCCTCTATTCGCAGTGGTCGGACGAATTCTCGACCGAATTGCGCTATTCGCATTCGAAGGTCACCGACCGCCAGGACCCGATCGGCGGCGGCGAAGCGCAGTCGGACAACCCGATCCCGCGCATCATCGTTGGCGTCACCCAGGGCGAAGGCGATGACGCAATCTATGGGCAGGTGCTCGCCGGTCCGGGCTTTTCGCGCGCCGCCAACGACCTGCGCACCAAGGTCGATGCCTTCCGCGCCGTCGCCAAGCTCGACAAGGGCGCGCACCAGTTGAAGGTCGGGTTCGAAATGAACCGCGCCGACCTGTTCAACCTGTTCGTCCAGAATGCGACCGGAACGCTGTACTTCCAGGATGTCGATGCACTGCGCGAAGGGATTTTGAACGGCGGCACGCTCACCAATCCCACCGCCGAGCAGATCGGGCTCGGCGATTCGGTCGGCGCCGAGGGCAATTTCACCGCCACCGGCGACGTCCGCGACGCCGCGGCGGCGTTCAAGCGCACGACCTTCTCGATCTTTGCGCAGGACGACTGGGAAATCAGCGACCGGCTGAATGCCGTCGTCGGCGTCCGCGCCGACTGGTATTCGGGCGGCCAGCCGAAGCTCAACCCCCTGTTCCTCCAGCGCTACGACTTCCCGAACACGACCGGGTTCAGCAACCTCGACCCGATCATCATGCCGCGCTTTGCGCTGACCTATGACATGGACGATTTCGCGGTGTTCGGCCGGCCGAAGCTGACCGCCGGCGTCGGCATCTTCTCGGGCGGCGACCCGCTCGTCTGGTTCGGCAACGCCTTCCAGAACGACGGCCGCGGCTTCGCCACCGGCACGACGACCGATGCGGCCTGCGGTACCGACCCGATCGACGTCGTCACGGGCGGCCAGTTCACCGGCGTCCCCGGCTGCTTCCAGGAGTCGGCATCGGCCAACGCCGCGGCGGGCCGCGGCGATACGCAGTCGATCAGCCCGAATATCCGGATGCCGTCGGTGCTGCGCGCCAATATCGGCTTCACGTCGGAGCTGAACTTCGCACCTTCGGGCTTCTTCAGCGGCTGGAACCTGAACCTCGACTATATCTACAGCAAATATCGCAACCCGTTCACGCTGGTCGATCTGTCGCAGACGGTGAACCCGGCGCTCGGCATCGACGGCTACACCGTCGACGGTCGCCCGATCTATCGGGCGATCGATGCCAACAACGCGGGCTGCACCGCCCAGCTGGTCGGGCTCAACCCCGCCCCGGTCTGGGAGAATGTCAACGCCGTCTGCTTCGACACCGGCCGCGACGACGAACTGCAACTGACCAACGGCCCGGGTTTCCGCAGCCACATCGCGTCGGTCATCCTGTCGAAGACCTTCGGCGGGGGGCTGTTCACCGAAAACGGCTCGGTCGATTTCAGCCTCGGCTACAGCTACACCGACGCGCAGGATCGCCGGAGCATGTACAACTCGACCGCCGGGTCGAACTATGACCTCGTCGCCGCGTTCGACCGCCAGAACCCCGCGGCATCGCGCGGCTTCTACAGCAGCAAGCACAATATCTCGGCGAACCTCTCGTTCCGCGAGGAGTTTTTCCCGGATCTGTCGACGCGCTTCGGCATGACCTTCGTCGCCCGGTCGGGCCGCCCGTACAGCCTGACCTTCACCGGCGGCGGGGTGTTCAACGACAGCGCCTCGGGCTTCGAAAACGCGCTGCTGTATCTGCCCACGGGCATCGACGATCCGAATATCTCGGCCGCGTCGAACATGGATGCGGTGCGCGAACTGGTCGCCTTCACCAGCGGTCTCGGCTGCGCCAAAAAGTATCTGGGGCGCACGATCCCGCGCAACAGCTGCTCGAACGACTGGTATTTCGACCTCGATCTCAGCTTCTCGCAGGAGTTGCCGGGGCCGGGCCGCCTGTTCGGCAAGCAGGACAAGATCAAGCTCTATGCCACGATGGACAATTTCCTGAACTTCCTCGACAGCGACTGGAACGTCCAGAAGCGCCGCAACTTCGCGGGGCTGCAGGATATCGCGACCGGGGGCGTCGATACGGCGACGGGCCAGTATATCATCAGCGGCTTCAATGGCGTCGATGCTTTCAACGACGACAACCAGATCAACGTGTCGTCGTCGGTGTGGCGCCTGAAGATCGGTGTGTCGTACGAATTCTGATCACCGCCGCTCGCGGCACAGGATCGGGCGCGGAAGGAAACTTCCGCGCCCTTTTTTTGTCGACCAAGAAGGGCGGTCAGCCCGCGGCGATGCGGCGCGCGGTATCCTGAACGAGCGCAATCATATTGGGGACGCCCTGCGTGCGGTTCGACGAGAGCTGGCGCGTCAGGTCGAAGGGGGCGAGCGCGGCGGCGACGTCCATCGCGGCGACCTCGGCCGCCGGCCGGTCCTGCACCGCCGCCAGCACCAGCGCGACGATGCCCTTGGTGATCGCGGCATTGCTGTCGGCGAGGAAGTGAAGGCGGCCGTCGTCCTGCGGCACCGGATAGACCCAGACGCTCGCCGAACAGCCGCGCACCAGCGTCGCGTCGGTCTTGAGCGCGTCGGGCATCGCCTCGAGGGTGCGGCCGAGCTCGATCAACAGGCGATAGCGGTCGTCGCCGTCGAGAAAGTCATATTCGTCGAAAATGTCGGAGAGGCTGCGCATCGCAGCGCCAGTGGCAGATTTGTCGCCGCGGCGAAAGTCCCGCGTCGCCCCAGCAAGGGAAGGGGGCGACGCGGATCGGTGCGGGGCGGACCGTTACAGGTCGACGCCGGCCGCGATGGCTTCGAGCTTGCGCAACCGTTCCTTGAGGTCGGCGATCTCGATCCGCGACCCGGCATGCGGGACGGCGGGGTCCTGCGGCATGCTGTGACCGGCGGCGAGTTCGTCGCGCTTCAGCGCGATCCAGTCACGCCAGCCGCGCAGCGCGACGAGGCTGATGATGGTGAGCGCAGCCAGCGCGACGGTCGCGACCAGCAGGTTGGCACCGAGTTCGGAAGCGATGATGGTGGCCATGGGTCGGCTCCTTCTTCGTCACGGGGTCAGGGGTGAGACCGGTCGCGCAGCCGCTCGATCTCTTCGTCGAGCGTCGCCGCGCGGTTATGGTCGGTGGCGATGCGTTCGAGCACCTGGATCCGCTCCTTCAAGGCGCGGATTTCGGACTGCAAAGCCTTGGTTTCGGCATCCTGATTCTGATTGCCGACGAAATATTCCCCGCCGCGGTGGTCGCGGCGCACGCCGTATTTCGCGCGGATGATGCTGCCGATCGTCACGATGAGGACGATGCCGATCACCATTTCAAAGGGGTTCATGGGAGGATCCTTTCCTTCTTATCGTTGCTCGTCTGTCGTTTCAGTTCAGCGGCGCGTCGCGTAGCTTTTCGATCTCTTCGGCGACATCGACGCCGCGATCGGTGGCGATGCGTTCGAGAACGCGGACGCGCGCCTCCAGCCGTTCGGTCGCAGCGGCATATTGGGCCGCCTTTTCGGCGGTCGCCGCGGCCTGCACCTCGATCATCTTCTGCTGATGCTTCGACCAGAAGATGAAGCCGGCGAGCAGAAAGGGCGCGAGCGGCACGAGAATCCAGATGGTGTCACCCATGGTCTATCTCCCGATCAATTCGCGGGGCGCCGCAGCGCCTCGATCTCGCTGGCGACGCGGTGGCTTTCGTCGGTGACGATCCGTTCGACCACCGCGAGCCGGTCCTTCACCGAACCGAGTTCGGCGCGAAGCTGGGCATTTTCCTGGCTGATGAGCTTGACCCGCTCCATCGCCTCGTCGCTGGTCTTCGGATAGACCGCCTTGCCCCAGCTGTTTTCAAGCGGGTAGCCGTTCTTGACGCGGAGCCAGGTGGTGAAGACCCATCCCGCCACCCCGGCCAGGCCGACGATCGCGGCGACGGGGGCAAGGACATTGAGGGCATCGAGGTTCATGATATTTCCCTTTTAGCGCAGGCGGTCGATCTGGTCCGCGAGCTGCGCGGCCTGACCGTAATTTTCGGTTGCGATGCGTTCGAGCACCGAAATCCGCTCTTCGAGCCGGCCGATCTGGCTGGCGAGCTTGGCATTGTCGTCGGTCAAGAGCTTGATTTTTCGATCAGCGTCGGGGTCGGTTCGATGAACCGTGCCACCCCATTCATTCTCGACCGGATAGCCATGCTTGGCGCGGATCCAGGTGGTGAACATCCAGCCGCCGATCGACAATGCGATGATGGCGAGGACAAACCCGGTACCACCGAAATTCATCTGTCTTCTCCCTGTTGCCGCTGCCCGTCCCTGCCCGATCGGTGCCCGGATTAGCGGAGCGCGTCGATCTCGTCGGCGAGGCGGCGATTGTGGCTGGTGTAATAAAGCTCGATGTCGGCAAGCCGGCGATCGATGTCGCGGAAGCGCGAGCGGATGTCGCGGGTCGAGGCGCTGGGGTTCGAGCGAACTCCCTGCCAGAATTTCGCTTCCTCGTTCGAGCCATAGAGCGCGAAGGGCTTCGGCGTTCCCATCCAGGCGACCATCCAGTAGGCGATCAGCGTCCAGGGAAAGCCGCCCATCAGCGTCAGCAGCACCGCGCCGACACGGACCCAGAGCACGTCGATCCCGCTATAGTCCGCGATCCCGGCGCACACGCCGCTCCATTTGGCGTTCTGCTTGTCGAGATAGAATTTGGTGCGGCTGGCAGACATTTCAGTTCCTCCTGCTCATATTCTCAAGCTGCGCCAGATCCTCATCGCTGCGCACCGCGGGGCGAAAGTCGGGATGGTCGGCGCTGATAATGCGTTCCACGGTATGAAGACGATTCTCAAGCCTCCGAGCCGTATCGTAAAGTTCGTCGAGGAGCTGTTCGTCTTCTCCGGTCAGCGTCTTGGCCTGTTTCCACTTGGTGATGTAGTGGAGGATCAGCCAGGGCAGACCGAGGAAGAGCGTGCCGATGACGATCGGGACGATGATGATTTCTTCCATCGGTCCGGCTCCTTAATTCTTGCCCTGCGCGGCCTTCAGCGCGGCGAGCTCGTCGGCGACCTTGTCGGCGGCCTGCAGTTCGGCGATCTCTTCGTCGAGCGACTTCTTGTAGCCGAGACCCAGCGCATCGGCGCGGCCTTCGGCTTCGTCGACGCGGCGTTCGAGGATTTCGAAGCGCGAGAAGGCGTCTTCGACGCGGTCGCCGTTGGTCATCTCGCGCAGCTTGTAGCGGTTCTCGGCGCTTTCGAGGCGGTTGACGACGCTCGACTGGCGGGCGCGGGCTTCCGAAAGCTTCTTCTGCAGCTTGGCGATGTCGGCTTCATAGCCTTTGAGCGCGTCGTCGAGGACGGCGATTTCGGCCTTCAGCTTCTCGGCCATGTCGCCGGCCTTCTGCTTTTCGACGAGCGCGGCGGTGGCGAGGTCTTCGCGGTCCTTCGACAGCGCGAGTTCGGCCTTTTCCTTCCAGCTGTCCTGCAGGCTTTCGAGCTTGGCGATGTGGCGGCGCATTTCCTTCTGGTCCGCGATCGTGCGGGCGGCGGAAGCGCGGACTTCGACGAGCGTTTCGTTCATCTCGAAGATGATCTGGCGGATCATCTTTTCGGGATCTTCGGCCCGGTCGAGCAGGTCGGTGACGTTGGCGGCAATGATGTCGCGGGTGCGTGAAAAAATACCCATCGGGAAACTCCTGTCGAAAATCTTGAGACCTTGTTGGTTGTCTGCGTAAAAAATGCCGGTGCCGGAGCGGGGCAAGGGGGGAGAGTGCCCCGGCACCGGTGCCGGTCAGGCCGTGAGGCTGACCGCCGGGGTTGTTGCAGCGGCGACCTGCGGCTGATCGATCACCCCGACGAGGATAGCCAGCGCTCCGACCGCGCTGAACGCGAAAGTGGCGGCATGGGCAAACATCATCTTCATGGTTCGATCTTCCTTGGCTCTTGCTGCACCGGTGCATGTTGCGCCGGTTCGTCATATTCTATGCAGAGGCCGTGCCAATTGGCGCGAACCGCAGAAAATGGCCGAACTTCACACTGAATTGCCCATTTTGGCGAATTTCCCTTGCCAATCAGCGGGAAATTTTGCCAATCATTGGGAATGGAGCGCGAAACGCAGTTCATCGGCCAATCGGCCGCCTTTCAGGACGCGGTCGAGCGCGCCAGCCAAGCGGCGACACTCGACCGCCCGGTGCTGGTGATCGGCGAGCGCGGGACCGGCAAGGAATTGATCGCCGAGCGCCTGCACCGGCTGTCGGCACGGTGGGATCGCCCCTATGTGATCATGAACTGCGCCGCAATGCCCGAGACGCTGATCGAATCCGAACTGTTCGGGCACGAGGCGGGCGCCTTTACCGGCGCGACACGGACGCGCGCCGGGCGCTTCGAGGAAGCCGACGGCGGTACGCTGTTCCTCGACGAGCTGGCGACGATGTCGATGGGCGCGCAGGAGCGGCTGCTGCGCGCGGTAGAATATGGCGAGGTGACGCGCGTCGGCTCGTCGCGCCCGATCCGCGTCGACGTGCGTATCGTCGCGGCAACCAACGAGCACCTGCCGGCACTGGTCGACGAGAACCGCTTTCGCGCCGACCTGCTCGACCGACTGTCGTTCGAGGTAATCACCCTGCCCCCGCTGCGCGCGCGCGAAGGCGATATCGAGGTGCTCGCCACCTATTTCGGCCAGCGCATGGCGGCGGTGGTCGGCTGGGAAGAATGGCCCGGCTTCGGCCCGCGCGCGCTCGCGCAGATGGAGGGGCATGACTGGCCCGGCAATGTTCGCGAACTGAGGAACGTCATCGAGCGCGCCATCTATCGCTGGCACGAGCCCGAAAAGCCCGTCGACGCGCTGAGCTTCGATCCTTTTGCCAGCCCGTGGCAGCCGGTGCACCGCGCGGCGGCGAAGGCCGCGAGCGCGCCAACTTCACCGGCCGAATCGCCCGCCCCTGCCGCGTCGCCGCCCTCGGGCCCGGTCAGCGACCTGCGCGGCGCGGTCGATGCCTATGAAAAGCAGATCCTGTCGGACACGATGGCGCGGTGCCGTTTCAACCAGAAGGTCGCGGCCGAGGCCTTGGGGCTCAGCTATGACCAGATTCGCCATGCGCTGAAGAAGCACGGCTTGAATCAGTAGAAGAATGCCGCCGCCCCCGCGCAGGCGAGGGCCGCTATCGGCCTCACGTGCCATGTCCCGTAAAACGCCAACGGCCCCCGCCTGCGCGGGGGGCGACGTACACCGTGGTGGCCCGGTAGTTACTGTCCGGGCAATGCCGCGCTCAGCGCCTGCAAGATCGCATCCTGCGCCGATTCCATTTCGGCGATCCGGTCGCGCAGCGCATAAATGTCGGGCAGGCCGTCGACCGCTTCGTCGACGGTGCGTTCGATATAGAGCCGGTCGATGTCGGCGAGCGCCCCCGAAAGCGGCGCTCGCGCCGCGGTGAGGCGCGAGATCGCCTGTTGCGCGACGACCCAGCGCTCGCTGGCGACCGGCGCACCCGCGGCGGCCGCGACGAGCGCTGCGGTGGCGTCGCGTTCGGCGGCGAAGGCCTGTTGCCCGCTGGCCGCATCGGCTTCCCAGCGCGCGAGGCGCCCAGCGAGATCCGACGGCAGCGGCCCGGGCGGCGGAATCACGATAGCCGGCGGGGCGACATCGAACCGCCCCTCGATCGGCCGCTTGGCGAGCGAGGGCGCCTGCGTCTGCTGCGCCGCGGCGCAGGCCACGAGCGACAGCGATGCCGGCATTGCAAAACTCAGCAAAAGAAGGGCGCGCTTCATAATCGCTCCTGATATGGGCGGGCGGTCCGGGCAGCAAGGGCGAATCGCCGCGCAGCCATCGTGATCGCACCGGCCGCCGCAAAACCGCAAAAAGCGCGGAAATATGCGGTTGACAGCGGCGCACTGGGACGTTAGTGGCGCTGACTTTCCCGCATGCCGGAAAAATCGCCTGCTTCGGCGGGTGACTGGCAGCGCGGGTGTTTTAGTTTCTGATTGGATGGAAGACCATGTTCGCAATCGTGCGCACGGGCGGCAAGCAGTATCGCGTCGCCGCTGGAGACAAGATCGCCGTTGAAAAGATCGACGGCGAAGCTGGCGACACCGTGTCGCTGGGCGACGTCCTGCTGGCCGGTGACGGCGGCGAAGTGAAGGACGCCAAAGGTCTGACGGTTTCGGCCGAGATCATTGCCCAGACGCGTGGCGAAAAGGTCATCGTCTTCAAGAAGCGCCGCCGGCACAATTACCGCCGCCGCAACGGTCACCGCCAGTCGCTGACGCTGCTGCGCATCCTTGCCGTCGGCGAAGCCAAGAAGGCCGCGCCGAAGAAGGAAGCCGCCCCGAAGGAAGAGGCCAAGGCCGCTCCCGCCGCGGACGCTCCGAAGACGGAAGCCGCTCCCAAGAAGGCCGCCGCCCCCAAGGCCGAAGCCGCTGACAAGGCGCCCGCCGAAAAGAAGCCCGCCGCCAAGAAAGCGGCCCCCAAGAAGGAAGCCTGAGCGCGGCAACGCAGCTCGGCCCCAAGCGAAACAAGGAGTTTAGGTCATGGCACATAAGAAAGCAGGCGGTTCTTCGCGCAACGGTCGCGACTCAGCCGGCCGTCGCCTTGGCGTGAAGAAGTTCGGCGGTCAGGAAGTGATCGGCGGCAACATTATCGTGCGCCAGCGCGGCACCCGCGTCTATCCGGGCGTCAACGTCGGCATGGGCAAGGACCACACGCTGTTCGCCACCGCCGACGGCCGCGTCCGATTCCACGACGGCAAGCTCGGCCGCAAATATGTATCGGTCGACATGATGGCCGAAGCCGCCGAATAAGGACGATCGCCGACGGGTCGTCCATCCAAGGGATGACCCGGAGCTGTCCTTTCCGCCCAGCGGAAACAAGGTTCGAAAAGAGGGAGACGGGTCACCCCGTGGCTCCCTTTTTTCTTGTCCCGGCTCTGCCGCGCCGGATTTCAGACCTGAAAACAGGGCGTTCCATCTCCCTCTCTATCGATTGTCGTCAAAGCGTCACCATCTGGCGCCAAGGCGACAGGCACTGGGAGTTTGAAAAGATGTTCGCGCGTACCGAAAGACTGTTGCTGCGGCCCGGCTGGCTGGAAGACGCCCCCGCGCTCGCAAAGGCGATCGGCGAGGAAGCGGTGGTCCGCAATCTCGCGACCGCGCCCTGGCCTTATGACGAAACGCAGGCCCGGGAATTCCTCGGCCAGCCGATCGATCCCGACCAGCCGCGGTTCCTGATCTTCGCCCGCACCGGCGGCGCCCCGCGCCTTGTCGGCGGCTGCGGCATTTCGCCGAGTCCCGAGGACGGCCTCGAAATGGGTTATTGGATCGCACGTCCCTATTGGGGGCTCGGCTTCGCAACCGAGGCCGGGCGCCAGTTGGTCCGCATCGCGCGGGCGATGAACCTGCCGAAGCTGTCGGCGGGGCATTTCGTCGACAATCCGGCCTCGGGCGCCGTGCTGCGCAAGCTCGGCTTCCGGCCGACCGGCAAGGTCGCCCAGCGCTACAGCCTGGCGCGCGGCGGCAATGCAGCATGCGCGCTGTTCGAGGAAGGCGATGGTGACGGCAGCGATGCCGTCACCCCCATGCGCGGCCGCGTCACCGTCGAAGAGGATTTCCGCGAGGATATCCGGTTGATGGCGGCCTGATTATCCCCTCCCGCCGGCGGGAGGGAGCGGCCTAGCCGCGCATCTTGTTCACCATGCCCATGATGTCGTCGAGCGGGTTGCCGTCGCCATCCATGTCGAGCATTTTGCCCAGACCGCCGAGACTCCCGCCGAGGCCGCCTGCCGACGGCGCCGCGCCGCCACCGACCGCGCCGCCGAGCACATTGCCGATCAGGTCGCCGAGGCCGCCGCCGCCCGACTCGCCGCCCTGCTTGGCCATATAGCCGGCGACCATCATCGCGAGGATCGGCAGCATCTTCTTGAGCAGTCCCGAATCGAGCCCGGTCTGCGCCGCCGCCTGCCCGGCGACGGTGCGGCTGACGTCCTTCGACCCGAAAATCTGCCCGAGTACATCATTACCCTGGTCGACCGGGGTCGGCTGCGACCCCAGCACCGAGTCGAGCAGGCCGCCGCCGCCAAGCTGGCCGAGCAGGCCGCCGAGCCCCTCGATGCCGCCCGATTGCGCCTGTTTCTTGAAGCCGCCGAGGATCGCGGGGAGCAAAGCCTCGGCGCCTTGCCGCGCCATCGCGGGCGGCACGCCGAGTTCGCTGGCCATCGATTCGATGCCGCCGGCCTGCTGCAATATGTCGGTGAGGTTCATTATCGGGTCTCCCACTTTGGCACGGATCGAACCGGGCCGATGCGGGTTAGTATAGCAGCGCGCGGGCGGACGGCGAGCCGTTCATTTGGCTGTCATTTCCAGAGGCATAGTCCTAGCCTGCGGCCATACGACTCGCCCCGTCCGGGGCGGGCCGCATCATCCAGTGGGAGCAAATCGATGAGCATTTTCGGCAAGATCAAGGACGCGATTTTCGGCAAGAAGGCGCAGGCTGCCGAGCCCGCCGCCCCCGCGACGCCGGCGGCCGGTTCGGTCGGCGCGGCGCTCGACGCGGCAACGAGCGCGATGGCTTCGGCAGCGGCGGCGCCCGCCCCGATCAGCGAAGTCGATGTCGAAGCGATCCTGTCGGCGGAGGCCGCCAATGCCGGCCAGCCGCTCAACTGGCGCACCTCGATCGTCGATCTGATGAAGCTGCTCGGCATCGACCCGAGCCTCGACAACCGCAAGGCGCTGGCGCAGGAACTCGGCTATACCGGCGAACTCAACGGCAGCGCCGAGATGAACATCTGGCTGCACAAGGCGGTGATGCGCGAACTCGCGGCCAACGGCGGCCGGGTGCCCGCCGATCTGACCGACTGACGTCAGAGGACTGACAAACGGTCGATAAAATTCGACGGGGGGTCGGGAAGGCAAAGGCTTTCCCCGACCCCTTTTCGTTGACCGCCGCGCGGGCGTGCCTAGACAGGTTTCACAAGAAACAAAGTCGCAAGGGAGCGCGCGCGTGGACAATTATTTTTCCGGCCCGGTCAACCGCCGTCAGACACTGGCCACAATCGGAGCGGCAGCGACCGCGACCTTATTGGCGGGGTGCATGCACGACCCCCAAGATCCCCGTTATCGAGCACCCATGACACCGGGGATGCCCCCCATGGAACCCGACCCGACCGAAGCGGCGAACCAGTTGCTGACATCGATCGCCGACAATCTGCTCGCCCATTCGCCCGAGGGGGCGACCTCGCTCGGCATCGACACCGGCGACCGCGCCGCGATGCGCGGGCAGCTCGGCGACCGGTCGCCCGCTGGGCAAAAGGCGCTGGCCGAGACGCTGAAGACCGACCTCGCGCGCGTCCGCGCCGCCTATACCGGCGGGCTCGACCATGCGACACGGACCAGCCTTGCGGTGGTCGAAAGCGCCTATGGCGTCGCGCTCGACGGCTTTGCCCAACCCTATGGCGACGTCGCGGTCGGCGGCTGGCGCAACACGCCCTATGTCGTGATCCAGAATGTCGGCGCCTATCTCGACGTGCCGAAGTTCCTCGACAGCGACCATCCGGTGAAGAGCGCCGCCGACGCCGAAGCCTACCTCGCGCGCTTGGGCGCCTTTCCCGGCGTGCTCGACGGCGAGACCGAACGGCTGAAGGCCGCGGGCGCGCAAGGGCTGATCGCCCCCGCCTTCCTGATCGACAAGGCGGTCAAGCAGATGGAAGCGAGCCTTGCCGACGCGAAGGCGGGCGGATCGATGGTCGAAAGCCTCGTTCGCCGGGCCGGTGAAGCGAAGATCGCCGGCGACTGGAACGCCCGCTCGGCAAAGGTCGTCCAGGGCCCGGTCGCCGCGGCGCTCGAACGCCAGCTCGCCGAGATGAAGGCGCAGCGGCCGAAGGCGGTGATGGACGCCGGCATGTGGGCGCGTCCGGGCGGTGACGAATTCTATGCCTGGGCGCTGCGCGCCTCGACGACGACGCGCATGACCCCCGACGAGGTCCATGCGATGGGCCGCGCCGAACTCGCCGAACTCCACGGGCGGATGGACCCGATCCTGAAGAAGATCGGCTATAGCGAGGGATCGGTCGGCGACCGGATGAACGCGCTCGCCAAGGACCCCAAATATAAGTTCCCCGACAATGACGCCGGCCGCGCCGAGATCGTCGCCTATATCCAGACCTGGCTCGGCAAGATCCGCGCCGAACTGCCGCGCGCTTTCCGCACGCTGGGCAAGGGCAATGTCGAAGTGAAGCGGCTGCCGCTGGCCGAGGAGCCCGGCGCGCCCGCCGCCTATGGCGGCGCGGGGTCGATCGACGGCAGCATTCCGGGGCGCTTCTGGATCAACCTGCGCACCACCGAACTGCACAGCAAATATTCGCTTCCCGACCTCACGATGCACGAGGCGATCCCCGGCCATGCCTGGCAGGGCGAATATGCGAACAAGATGCCGCTCATCCGCACGATGCTGGCGTTCAACGCCTATTCGGAAGGCTGGGGGCTCTATGCCGAGCAGCTTGCCGACGAACTGGGCCTGTACGACGATTTCGAGGTCGGCCGCCTCGGCTATCTGCAGTCGCTGGCCTTCCGCGCCTGCCGCCTCGTCGTCGACACCGGCATCCACGCCAAGCGCTGGACGCGCGAGCAGGGCGTCGAATTCTTCGTCAGGGAGAATGGCTCGAATCCGCTCGAGGTAGCGAGCGAGGTCGATCGTTATTGCAGCTGGGTCGGACAGGCGTGCGGATACAAGGTCGGGCACAGCGAGATCGTCCGCCAGCGCGGCCGCGCGCAGACGGCGCTCGGCGCGAAATACGACCTGCGCGATTTCGACAATGTCGTCGTCGACGGCGGCAATGTGCCGCTCGACGTGCTCGCCAAGAATGTCGACGAATATATCGCGAAAGGCGGAGCGAAGGCGTGATCCGGCCGATTGCGGCCGCGCTGGCGGCGCTGCTGTCGGGTAGCGCCGGCCATGCGGTCGAAGCGGCACCGCGCGTCGCGATCGTGACGTCGGATGTCGACCGCTTCTATACGCTCTATGACGATCCGGCGCTGGCCGCCGACCCCGAGCGGCTGGCGGCACGCTATCTCGCCGACCCTTCGCCGGGATTGGTCGAGTTCATGGCGCTGCGCCGGATTACGCCCGAAAAGCTGGCCGCGGCGCTGCGCGACAAGCCGCAGGTCTTCAAGGACGCGCGCGGCTGCGCGGCAAAGCTTCCCAACGTCCGCGCGCGCCTCGTCGCCGGGACCGATCAACTCGCGCAAATCTATCCCGCCGCGAGCTTTCCACCGATCACCGTCGCGATCGGCCGCGCAACGACGGCAGGGACGGCCAACGCGAAGGGGCTCTACATCGGTCTCGAAGCCCTGTGCGCCGCGAAGTTCATCGAAGCCGACGACGAGGATCGTTTCGTCCACGTTATCGCGCACGAATATGTCCACGCCCAGCAGCCGCTCGCACAGATTGAGGATCGCGAAGAATCGGTCCTGCGCGCCGCACTCGTCGAAGGTGCCGCCGAATTTATCGCCGAACAGATGAGCGGCTCGGTCGGCTATCCGCTGCTTCATATATGGGCAAAGGGGCGCGAGAAGGAATTGGAGACGGCGTTTCTTGCCGAAAAGGACGCCAAGGCGATCGGCTCGCGCTGGCTTTATAACCAGCAGGGCAGCGACGGCTGGCCGGGCGACCTTGGCTATTGGGTCGGCTACCGCGTCGCCAAAAGCTATTACAACCGCGCCTCCGACAAGGCCGCAGCGATCAAGGCGATCATCGAGATGCGCGACCCCGCCGCCTTCCTCGCGGAAAGCGGCTGGACGCCGGGGATCGAGCTTTAGGCCGGGAACGGCGCGAGGTCAGGTTCGACGAAGCCGCGCCGCGCCGCGACCGAAAAGAGCAGGTCGCGGCTGTAGAAGCGCAAGGGCCAGTCGCGGCGACCGACGTCGGAGAGCAGCATCGCGTTCACCCGCCCCGCCAGTCCGGTCTCGGCGGTTTCCGCCAGGAAAAGCCGCACCCCCGCGACATAGGCGCGGGTGATGCTGTCGTGATAACCCTGCGTGTCGTCGTTCACGCCGCCGACGCTCTCGTTATAGCGGCTGATGATGGTCGCGATCTCGGCATCGATGTCGATGTCGGGGCGTTCGCTGACGAGCCAGAGGCAGGCGCCGAGATGCGCCTCGTGTGTCCACGCCTCGCGCGGCAGGGTGCGCGCGAGCAGGCCGATGCCGATCGCGCGGATATCTTCGTCGCGCTCGAACAGGCGCGGGCTGTAATCGGTGGTCATCGGTCCGGTCCTTCCGGGTGATGGAGCACCCGGAAGTTTCCGGGTCAATTATGCTGCAACAGCCGCTTGCGGGGCCGCTTGGCGGACACCTTCGTCGACATGCTCGGCAAATTGCTCGAAATTGTCGATAAACTGGCCGACGAGCGTTTGCGCCGTGCGGTCATAGGCCGCCTTGTCGGCCCATGCTTCGCGCGGATCGAGCAGCGCCGAATCGACGCCCGGCACCGCGACGGGAACCATGAAGCCGAAGTTCGGGTCCTTGCGGAATTCGGCATCGTTGAGGCTGCCGTCGAGCGCCGCGTTGAGCAGCGCGCGAGTCGCCTTGATCGGCATGCGCTTGATGCCGTCCATCGTCGCCATGCCGCCGGTCCAGCCGGTGTTGACGAGCCAGCACTGGACGCCGCCCTTGGCAATGCGTTCCTTGAGCAGGTTGCCGTAAACCGACGGGTGGCGCGGCATGAAGGGCGCGCCGAAGCAGGTCGAGAAGGTCGCCTCGGGCTCGGTCACGCCGATTTCGGTGCCGGCGACGCGCGCGGTGTAGCCCGAGAGGAAGTGATACATCGCCTGGTCGGGCGTGAGCTTCGCGATCGGGGGCAGCACGCCATAGGCATCGGCAGTGAGCATGATGATGTTCTGCGGCACCGGACCCATATTCTTTTCCGAGGTGTTCGGAATGAAATCGATGGGATAGCTGCCGCGGCTGTTTTCGGCGAGGGTCGCGTCGTCGAAGTCGAGCTCGCGCGTTTCGGCGTCCATCACGACGTTTTCGAGCACCGTGCCGAAGCGCTTGGTCGTCGCGAAAATCTCGGGCTCTGCCTCGGGCGAGAGGCGGATCATCTTGGCGTAGCAGCCGCCCTCGAAATTGAAGACCGCGGTGTCCGACCAGCCATGTTCGTCGTCGCCGATCAGGGTGCGCGACGCGTCGGCCGACAAGGTCGTCTTGCCGGTTCCGGAGAGGCCGAAGAAGACCGCCGTGTCGCCCTTGGCGCCGATGTTAGCCGAGCAGTGCATCGGCATCACGCCCTTCACGGGGAGCAGATAGTTGAGGATGCCGAACACCGACTTCTTCATCTCGCCAGCGTACTGCGTGCCGCCGATCAGGATCAGCTTCTCGGTGAAGTTGACCGCGATCACCGTCTCGGTGCGCGAGCCATGCTTCGCCGGGTCGGCGCGGAAGCTGGGCAGATCGATGATCGTATATTCTGCCGCGAACGCCGCCAGCTCCGCGTCGGTCGGACGGCAGAGCAAGGTGCGGATGAACTGGCTGTGCCAGGCAAATTCGGTGATGACCTGCACCCCGACGCGATGCTCGGGCTGCGAGCCGCCGAAGAGCTGCTGACGATAGAGGCGCGGGCGTGTCGCGAGGTGCGCGAAGAAATCGGCCTTCAAGGCCGCGAAATGATCGGGGGTCATCGGGACGTTGGTCTTGCCCCACCAGATGGTGTCGCGCGTCTCGTCGTCCTGGACGATGAACTTGTCCTTGGCGCTGCGGCCGGTGTGCTTGCCGGTCGCGACGACGAGCGGGCCGTCCTTGGCGAGTCGGCCTTCGCCGTTGCGGACCGCGTCTTCGACGAGCTGGGCCGTGCCCCAGTTTTCGGCGACATCCGCCTGCGTCTCGACGGCCTGATCGCCGATCACCACCTTGGTCATTTGTTTCGCCTTTCCTCTGTCCCGCGCGCACCTTTGCATAGGTATGCAGCCGATGCCAAGCCGCAGGGTCTGGGCCCGCATCGCAATGGGTGCCGACGTGACGCCGATTCCGTAAATCCCGGCCGCGTTAGCGATGATGGGGGTCGAGGTCAAAAGATTTAGGGGTGAATCGGGATCGTCCGTTGGCGGCAACGGCCCGCTCCGCTGCCCGGTTGTCGCTGGGCGGCGGATCGGCTAATTGCTGCGGTCCGCCCAATGGAAAGAGCATGACGGCAACCATCGCGCTGGTCGACGACGACCGCAACATCCTGCAATCCCTGTCGATCGCGCTGCAGGCCGAAGGCTTTGTCACGCGCGTCTATTCGGACGGCGAGGCGGCGCTGAAGCCGCTGATCGACAATCCGCCCGACCTGGCCGTCTTCGACGTCAAGATGCCGCGGATGGACGGGCTCGAACTGCTGCGCCGGCTGCGCGAGAAGAGCCAGCTTCCGGTCATCTTCCTGACCAGCAAGGATGACGAGATCGACGAGGCGCTGGGGCTGGCGATGGGCGCCGACGACTATATCGCCAAACCCTTTTCGCAGCGGCTGGTCATCGCGCGCATCCGGGCGATCCTGCGCCGCGTCGAACTCAATCGCGCACCGCCGAGCGAGGACGACGAGCCCGTCGCCGAGCCGATCACCCGCGGCCGGCTGCAGATGGATCCGGCACGCCACAAGGTGCTGTGGGACGGCAAGGACGTGACCCTGACGGTCACCGAATTCCTGATCCTCGAAACGCTCGCCTCGCGCCCCGGCATCGTGCGTAGCCGCAACCAGTTGATGGACGCCGCCTATCAGGACGACGTCTATATCGACGACCGCACCATCGACAGTCACATCAAGCGGCTGCGCCGCAAGTTCCGCGAGGTCGACCCCGATTTCGACGCCATCGCGACGCTTTACGGGGCGGGATACCGCTTTTCCGATGACAGCTAAAGTATCCGCCGTCGAGCAAGAGGAAGCGCCGCTCGTCTGGTCGGCGCGCTGGTCGCTGACCGCGCGCATCCTCGCGGTCAACATCCTCGCCGTCGCGCTGCTCGCAGGCGGTTTCTATTATCTCGACACCTATCGCTCGCGGCTCGTCGACACGCGGATCGGGGTGATGGAAGAAAAGCTCGAAATGCTCGACGCGGCGCTCGAGGCGGCGCGCGCCGACCAGCGCGAGCGGCTGATCGGCGAATTCACCCGCGCCACCGAATCGCGGCTGCGCTTTTATGCCCCCGACGGGCGGCTCATCGCCGACAGTTTCCGCACCGCGCCGCCGACCTACACGCTGCGCGACCCCGACCTCCAGCCGTGGAAGCGCGATGCGGCGCGCGCGATGGACCGCGGCATCGACTGGATCGTCGGCGCGCCCTCCTATCCCGAATTCGAGGAGCCGAAGATCGACCGCGCGTCGGCATGGCCCGAAGTCATCGAAGCCCAGCATAGCGGGCTGGCAACGAGCCGCTTCCGCTATGCGCCCGAACGCACGCCGTTGCTGAGCTCGGCGCGGATCGTCGACCTCGAAACGCCGCAGACGATGCTGATGACGCTGAACGCGCGCGACATCACGCGGACGGTGCGCGCCGAACGCTTCCGCCTCGCGGTCGTCGTCGCGGTGGTGCTGCTCACATCGGTGCTGTTGTCGCTGTTCCTTGCCCGCACGATCGTCCGCCCCCTGCGCAAGCTCGCGCGCGCCGCCGTGCGCGTCCGGCTCGGCCGCGCGCGCGAAGTCGTCGTGCCGCGGCTGCCGAGCCGCCGCGACGAAATCGGCACGCTGGCGCGCGCACTTTCGGACATGACGCAAGCCTTGCGCGAGCGCATCGACGCGGGCGAGCATTTCGCCGCCGACGTGACGCACGAACTCAAGAACCCGATCGCCTCGGTGCGCTCGGCGATCGAGGGGCTCGGGCGGGTCCGCACCGACGAGCAGCGCGCGCAACTGCTTAGCATCGCCGACGAGGATGTGCGGCGGCTCGACCGGCTGGTGAACGACATCAGCGAGGCAAGCCGCGTCGACGCGCAATTGTCGCGCACCCTGTTCGAGCCCGTCGATGTCGGCATCATGATCGAATCGATGCTCGCCGGGCGTGCCGCGCGCGCTGGCGGGGACGCGCCGCGCATCGCCTTTGCCCGCCCGCGCAAGGACACCGCGACGGTGATGGGCGATGGCCACCGGCTCGAACGCGCGATCGACAATCTGATCGACAATGCGATCAGCTTTTCGCCGCCCGGCGGGCTGGTCTGCATCGCCGCGACCCGGCTGGGCGACGAGGTCCATGTGCGCGTCGACGACGACGGTCCGGGGATCGAACCCGCGCAGCGCGAGGCGATCTTTCGCCGTTTCCACAGCGAACGCCCCGACGGCGAGGCGTTCGGCCGCCACAGCGGCCTCGGCCTTGCGATCGCACGCACGATCATCGAAGGCCATGGCGGTACGGTAGCGGCACGCGACCGCGACGACGGCAAGCAGGGCGCCAGCCTGCTGATTACCCTGCCCGCGCGCGAGGGCCATGCCGAAACGGGATAGGCGCAGGCGCCATCCGCCTTGCGGCCACGGGCGCACCCCGGTAAGCCAGCGCCATGCTTTCCGGCCGGACCAGCCCCCCGATATCGAATATCCATGCGAGCTGCGTCGTGGCGGGCGAGCGCGGCGTCCTGCTGCTCGGCGCATCGGGTCAGGGCAAGTCCGATCTGGCGCTGCGCCTGATCGACCGCGGGGCGCGGCTGGTCGCCGACGACCGCTGCGACATCTGGTTCGAACGGGGCCGGCTGTGGTGCCAGCCGCCCGAAAATCTGGCCGGCAAGCTGGAAGTTCGCGGCGTCGGCATCGTCGAACAGCCGTGGACCGGCCCGGTGCCGCTGGCGCTCGCGGTGCGGCTGGTCGAACGCTACGAGCGCATGCCGCCGTCGGGCCAGGTCGAAATCGTCGCGGGGCACGCGCTGCCCTCGCTGCTCCTGTCGGCGTTCGAAACCTCGGCCCCGATCAAGATCCTGCTCGCGCTCGACGCGTTGGTGGCGGGATGAGCCGGGCCGCCGAACCGCGGTTGCTGCTCGTCACCGGCCTGTCGGGAGCGGGCAAGTCGACGGTGCTGAAGGTGCTCGAGGACCTTGGCTGGGAGGTCGTCGATAATCTGCCGCTCTCGCTGCTCGAAGCCCTGATCGCCGCCCCCGCGAAGGGTAGCAATGCGAGCCGCCCGCTCGCGGTCGGCATCGACAGCCGCAGCCGGGGATTCAAGCCGAGCCGGCTGGTCAAGCAGATCAAGTCGCTGCGCGAGGCCGGCGGGCGCGACGTCCAGACCTTGTTCATCGACTGTGCCGGCGCCGAGCTGGAGCGGCGTTTTTCCGAAACCCGCCGCCGCCATCCGCTCGCCGAAGATCGCCCGGCCGCCGACGGCATCGCGCGCGAGCGCGAGATGATGGAATCGCTCCGCCGCTGGGCGGAGCATGTCATCGACACGACCAATTACAGCAGCAACGATTTGCAGCAGGAGGTGCGCCAGCGCTTCGGCGATACCGGTCAGGACGAACCGGTGCTCAATATCATGAGCTTCGGCTTCGCGCGCGGGTTGCCGCGCAATGCCGACCTGGTGTTCGACATGCGGTATCTGCGCAATCCGCATTGGGATGCCAAGCTGCGTCCGGGGACCGGGCTCGATGCCGACGTGTCCGCCTATATCGCCGCCGATCCGGCCTATGAGGCGACCGTCACGCAGATCGAGGCGCTGCTCATCGCGCTGCTGCCGCGCTATCGCGCCGAGGGCAAATCCTATGTCACCGTCGCCTTCGGGTGCACCGGCGGGCGCCACCGCTCGGTGCATGTCGCCGAACGTGTGGCCAAAAGGCTACGCGCGGCGGGCCATGCGCTGACGGTCATCCACCGCAATCTTGACTCCGCCCCGCAAGATGGGCTTGAGGGCAGGCCCCCGTCAGCGCCTTCCGCGCCCGGCGGCGGAAAAGCATGAGGGTCGTGTCGTAGATGGGTACCGATAAAGCCTTGCCGCTGCTGGGAATGGTCCTCGTGACCCACGGCCGACTCGCCGAGGAAATGGTCACCGCGATGGAACATGTCGTCGGTCCCCAGCGCGCGATCGCGACGGTGTGCATCGGCCCCAACGACAATATGGAAATGCGGCGCAAGGAAATCGCCGACGCGATCCGCACCGTCGACGAAGGCCGCGGCGTGATCATGCTGACCGACCTGTTCGGAGGCACGCCCTCGAACCTTGCGATCAGCCTGCTCGAAAGCGGACGGACCGAGGTGATCGCCGGCGTCAACCTGCCGATGCTGATCCGCCTCGAAAGCGCGCGCAAGACGATGGAATTGCGCGCGGCGGTGATCGCGGCGAAGGAAGCGGGCCAGAAATATATCTCGGTCGCGTCGGAAATGCTGGGGGTGGGATGATGGCGGAAGTCTCCGAGACGGTCGAAATCACCAACCAGCGCGGCCTGCACGCGCGCGCGAGCGCCAAGTTCGTGACGTTCGTCAGCCGCCTGCCCGAAACCGTGTCGGTCGAGGTCGAAAAGGGCGGATCGCGCGTCAACGGCACGTCGATCATGGGGCTGATGATGCTCGGCGCCGCGAAGGGCGATTCGATCACCATCCATACGAAGGGCGACGGCGCCGACGCCGCGCTGCTCAAGCTTGTCGGGCTGGTCAAGGACAGCTTCGGCGAGGATTGACGGGATGACCAGCGCCGGCCGCCGGTCCCGCATCGAAAGCCTGTCGAACCCGCTGGTCAAGCGGATGCGGTTGCTGCGCGAGAAACGCCATCGCCGCGCCGAGGGATTGTTCCTTGCCGAAGGGCTGCGCATCGCGACCGAAGCGCGCGAGGCCGGGGTGCTGCCGCAATGGCTGTTTCTTGCCGACGACGGCGCCGCGCATCCGCTTGCCAGGGCGCTCGTTGAGGCAACGCTCGCGACGGGCGGCGAGGTGATCGACACCACCCCCGCGATCCTCTCGAAACTGTCGGGCAAGGACAATGCGCAGACGATTGTCGGCATCTATGCCGAGCCGCAGACGGTGCTGACCGACCTCGACCGCGACGCCGCGCCGATCTGGCTGGTCGCCGAGCGGATGCGCGATCCCGGCAACCTCGGCACGATGCTGCGCACCGGCGACGCGGTCGGTGCCGGCGGGCTCATCCTGCTCGGCGAAAGCACCGATCCCTATTCGGTCGAAGCGGTGCGCGCGAGCATGGGGGCGATCTTTACCCAGCGCCTCGTGCCGGCGGGATGGGACGAATTCCTCGGCTGGTTGCGGAGCGGACGCGGCGAGCTGGTCGCGACCTGGCTCGGCGACGATACGAAGGATTATCAGGCGGTGCGCTACACGGCGCCGACCTTCATCCTGATCGGCAATGAATCGCAGGGGATGCCGGCCGACTATGCCGCCGCCGCCGACATACGCGTCAAGATGCCGATGATGGGCAAGGCCGACAGCCTGAACGCCGCGGTCGCGGCGGCGGTGATGGCCTATGAGGTGCTGAACCAGCAGCGGAACCGATAGCGCGCCGCGCCGTTCATCCAGCGATCAGTCCTCCCGGCTTAAGAGACGTCATATGACAAGGATCACCCTGCCCGCTCTCGTTTCGCTCTTCGCGCTGTCGGCGTGCGTCCCCGCCGCGGAACCGCCGCAATCGCCCGGCGGTAGCGCGGGCTCCTATATGGCGCTCGGCACCGAGCCCGGCTGGACGCTCGAGATCACGCCCGGCCTGCTCAATTACGACGGCGATTATGGCGACACCAAGATCGTCATCGCCAACCCCGGCGCGCGGCCGAGCTTCAATGGCGAGCGCTATGTCACCCCGCGGCTGACCGTCGACATCACCCATGGCGAATGCAGCGACGGGATGAGCGACCGCCGCTATCGCGACACGGTGACGGTAACCGCCGACGGCCAGACAGTGAAGGGCTGCGGCGGCGGCATATTGCCCCCGGCCGAGCTTGCCGGAACGAGCTGGACCTTCGTATCGATCGGCGGCGTCAAGGTGGCGCCCGACCGGCCGACCTCGCTGCAGTTCGAGGGCGAGCGGCTGAGCGGTAGCGCGGGCTGCAACCGCTTTTCGGGAAGCTACAGCCACGCCGACCGGACACTGACTGCGGGGCCGCTGATGGCGACCGAAATGGCGTGTCCCGGCGCGGGCATGACGCAGGAAAATGCCTTCTTCGCGCTGATGCGCGGGCCGGTGAGCACGAGCTTTCCGACCGACGGGACGCTGATCCTGGCCGGGGCCGACGGCAAGACGGCGGTGCTGAAACGGGCGATCTAGTCGTTCGCGCCGTTGGCGCCCGACAATTTGGCCAGCGGACGCGCGGCCTGTTCGGCGACGGGCAGCGCCGGAATTTCGCGGTCGCCCGTCTCGATGTCGAGCGCCTCGAAGCGTTTCGCCTGCGTCAGGACCTGCGATTCGAAGCTGCCGACGAACGCGTTATACGCCCCCGTCGCCTGATCGAGATTCTTGCCGACGCGCGCGATGTGCGAGCCCATCACCGACATGCGCGCGTAAAGCTCCTTGCCGAGCGCCGCGATCTCGCGCGCCTGCCCGGCGAGCTTTTCCTGCCGCCACACCGCCGCGACGGTACGCGCGATCGCGATAAGGTTGGTCGGGGTCGCGAGCAGCACCTTGCGCTCGAAGGCATAATCCCAGAGCTCGTGATCCTGATCGAGCGCGGCGGCGAGGAAATGCTCGCCGGGGACGAACATCACGACGAAATCGGGGGTGTCGTCGAACTGGTTCCAGTAGGATTTGGCGCCGAGCGTGTTCACATGCGCCTTCATCGCCGCGGCGTGGGCGGCGAGATGCACCGCCTTCTCGCCCTCGTCGACCGCACCGAAGGCGTCCTGATAAGCGTTGAGCGAAACCTTCGCGTCGATGACGAGGCTCTGTCCGCCCGGCACCTTGACGACGACGTCGGGGCGGAGCCGCCCACCGTCGCCGCCGTCGACGCTGACCTCGGTCTGGAAATCGGCATGCTCCGAAAGCCCGCAGCTTTCGAGGACGTTACGAAGCTGCTGTTCGCCCCAGCGTCCGCGCGCTTTCGGCGCGTTGCGGAGCGCGTTGACCAGCTTCGCCGCTTCGCTCGACACGCGCTCGGTCCCCTCGCGCATCGCCGCGATCTGCCCGTGCAGCAGGCCGAAAGCGTCGCGCCGCTCGGCCTCGACCTTCGCCACCGCCGCTTCATATTTTTCGAGCCGGTCATGGACCGGATGGAGCAGCGCCTTCAGATTCTGCCCGGCGGTCGCCTCGCTCTCCCTGAAGCGCGCTTCGGCGCGTTCGAGAAACGCCTTTTGCGCCCCGTCGAGCATCGCCTGCCCGACTTCGCGAAACTGCGCCGTCAGCGCCGCCTGCGCATCCCTGAGCTGGGCGATCTGCGCGTCATGCGCCGCGTCGCGCGCGCGCTGTTCGGCGAGCAGCGCCGCAAGCTGGCGATCCGCCGCCTGCCGTGCCTCGCTTTCGGTGGCAAGATCGGCGACCGCCGCCTTGAAACGCTCCGAGAAGCTATCGCGTTCGGCCTTCAGCCCGCCCGCCTGCCGCCCGGCGAACAGCCAGCCGATCAGGGCGCCGATAGCGAGGGCGACGAAGGCGATAGCGAGTGACAATCCATCCATGGCGGGAACATATATCGAACACCGCCCCTATGGCTAGTCGCTAATTACGCCGACGGGGCGAACGGCAGGATCGCGCGATAGGCCTCGACCCCCGGCGCGCCGCCGATCGTCACCCCCTGCGTCAGCAGCCAGTAATGCCGCACGATCTCCGCCTGCTGTTCGAGGCCGTAGCGATGCAGCGGCCAGCCGGGCTTGAGGCTGTAGTCATAGGTCGCGAAGGGGTGGCGCATCAGGACGAGGTACCAGCGTCCGCGCGTCTGTGCCTGCCACACATGCGTCATTTCGTGGATGAACAGCCCCTTGCCGCGCATGGCGCCGTCGGCGGGGCAGGAAAAATCGTCGCAATAGCTGTCGCCGCGCGGATGGAAATGGAGATGCCCCATCGGCGCCATGACGATGCGGCGCGGCTGGAAGAAAATCCATTTGCGATGCCGCACCCGCACTTCGCCATAGCGGATCGCATCGCCGAAGACGCTGCGCGCCAGCGCGATCTCCCCCTCGGTCAGCGGGCGCCCTTCGCGCTCCATAAGCGGCCTATTTCTTCGCCGCGTCCGCTGGGGGCGTGTGATCCATCGCGCCATGGTCCATCGCACCCTCGCCGCCCATCGCGGTCGACGCCTGCTTGATCGGCAGGTCGAACAGGATGCGTTCATTGTTGTTGTTGGTGAAGACGAACTGCATCGGCAGCTTGCCCGCGCGCACCGCCGCGCCGTTGATGTTCCAGATCATCAGATGCTTGCCGCCCTGCTTGAACACCAGCTCGCCCTTTGCCGGCACGTCGGCACGGACGAGCGGCTTCATCGTCACGACGCCGTTTTCACGCACGCTTTCATGCATTTCGACGCGCTGCGCGAGGTCGGCGGTTACCGCGACGAGTTGCGCGTCGCGCGGGCCGCCGGTGACGCGGAAATAGCCGACCGCGGGCCGGTCGGGGGTCGCACCCATCTCGATATAGCCGCTGACCACATTGAGCTGCGGCCCGGCGCCGAGATTTTCCTTGCACGCCGTCAGCGACAGCGCGGCGGCGGCAACGGCGGCCAGAGTGAACGAGCGGCGTGCGAAGGACTTCATGATGGCTGGGACTCCCGAAATGCGGCAATTTTCCTGTTCCAGATAAGCCGTCAAAGCCCTTGTGCCAAGGATTAGCGCACCTATATCGCCCCCATTGAAAACCATGGACGGCGTGCCTTTTCAGGGCGCCGGAGAAGCAACAAGGACGGAATATCAATGGCCAAAGTGATCGGGATCGACCTCGGCACCACCAATAGCTGTGTGGCGGTGATGGAAGGCGGCAAGCCCAAGGTTATCGAAAATGTCGAAGGCACGCGCACCACGCCTTCGATCGTCGCCTTCGCCAAGGACGGCGAGCGGCTGATCGGCCAGCCGGCGAAGCGCCAGGCGGTCACCAATCCCGAAAACACCATCTTTGCGGTGAAGCGCCTGATCGGCCGCCGCTTCGACGATCCGATGACCAAGAAGGACATGGAACTCGTCCCCTATACCATCGCCAAGGGCACCAACGGCGACGCGTGGGTCAAGGCGGGCGGCGAGGATTATTCGCCGTCGCAGATCAGCGCCTATATCCTCCAGAAGATGAAGGAAACCGCCGAAGCCTATCTGGGCGAAAAGGTCGAGCAGGCGGTGATCACCGTTCCCGCTTACTTCAACGACGCCCAGCGTCAGGCGACCAAGGACGCCGGCAAGATCGCCGGCCTCGAAGTGCTGCGCATCATCAACGAGCCGACCGCGGCGGCGCTCGCCTATGGCCTCGACAAGACCGAGAACAAGACGATCGCGGTCTATGACCTTGGCGGCGGCACCTTCGACATCTCGATCCTCGAAGTCGGCGACGGCGTGTTCGAGGTGAAGTCGACCAACGGCGACACCTTCCTCGGTGGTGAAGATTTCGACAGCAAGATCGTCGAATTCCTCGCTGACACCTTCAAGAAGGACGAAGGCATCGACCTGCGCGGCGACAAGCTCGCGCTCCAGCGCCTGAAGGAAGCCGCCGAAAAGGCGAAGATCGAACTGTCGTCGGCCGCGACGACCGAGGTCAACCTGCCCTTCATCACCGCCGACGCCAACGGGCCGAAGCACCTCGTCAAGACAATCACGCGTTCGGACCTCGAAAAGCTGGTCGAAGACCTCGTCAAGCGCACGCTCGAGCCGTGCAAGAAGGCGATCAAGGACGCCGGCATTTCGGCCAGCGAGATCGACGAAGTCGTGCTGGTCGGCGGCATGACGCGCATGCCGCGCGTCCGCGAAGTCGTGAAGGATTTCTTCGGGAAGGAACCGCACACCGGCGTGAACCCCGACGAAGTCGTCGCGATCGGCGCCGCGATCCAGGCGGGCGTGCTGCAGGGCGACGTCAAGGACGTGCTGCTGCTCGACGTGACGCCGCTCTCCCTCGGCATCGAGACGCTGGGCGGCGTGTTTACGCGCATGATCGACCGCAACACGACGATCCCGACCAAGAAGTCGCAGGTCTATTCGACCGCCGACGACAATCAGTCGGCAGTGACGATCCGCGTCTTCCAGGGCGAACGCGAAATGGCCGCCGACAACAAGATGCTCGGCCAGTTCGACCTCGTCGGCATCCCGCCGGCGCCGCGCGGCGTGCCGCAGATCGAGGTGACCTTCGACATCGACGCCAACGGCATCGTGTCGGTCCACGCCAAGGACAAGGGCACCGGCAAGGAACAGCAGATCAAGATCCAGGCCTCGGGCGGCCTCAGCGACGCGGACATCGACCAGATGGTCAAGGACGCCGAGCAGTTCGCCGAAGAGGACAAGAAGCGCCGTGAGGCGGCCGAGGCGAAGAACAATGCCGAAAGCCTGATCCACTCGACCGAAAGCCAGCTCCGCGAGCATGGCGACAAGGTCGACGAGACGCTGAAGGGCGAGATCGAAGCGGCGGTTGCCGAAGCCAAGACCGCGGTCGAAGGCGGCGATCCGGCGGCGATGACCGAAAAGAGCCAGGCGCTCGCGCAGGTCGCGATGAAGCTCGGCCAGGCGATTTACGAGAAGGAACAGCAGGCCGCAGCATCCCCCAGCGCCGACGATGCCGGCGCAGCCAAGGCCGACGAAGATGTCGTCGATGCCGAATTCTCGGAAGTCGAAGACGACAAGAAGTAAGAAACTCTCCCCGCCGCGCGCAACGCGGGCGGCGGGGTTGAGGGGGCATTGAATTTATGTCGCTCGACGTCGATTATTACGAACTGCTCGAAGTCGAGCGCACCGCCGACGATGCGACGCTGAAGGCCAGCTATCGCAAGCTCGCGATGAAATATCACCCCGACAAGAATCCGGGGTGCGGCGACAGCGAAGCGCGCTTCAAGGCAATCAGCGAAGCCTATGACTGCCTGAAAGACCCGCAGAAGCGCGCCGCCTATGACCGCTTCGGCAAGGCGGGCCTCAATGGCGGCGGCGGCTTCGGTGGCGGCGGCAACGCCGATTTCGGCGATATCGGCGATATTTTCGAATCGATCTTCGGATCGGCCTTCGGCGGCGGCGGCCGGCAACAGCGCGGGCCCGCACGCGGCGCCGACCTTCGTTACGACATGGAAATCAAGCTCGAAGACGCGCACGCCGGCTGCACCCGCGAGATTCAGGTCGATGTCGCCGCGCGCTGCGAAACCTGCGACGGCAGCGGCGCCAAGCCCGGCACCGCGACCAACCGCTGTTCGACCTGCGCCGGTCATGGCAAGGTACGCGCGCAGCAGGGTTTCTTCATGGTCGAGCGCACCTGCCCGACCTGTCAGGGTGCGGGCGAGGTCATCGCCGACCCGTGCAATACATGCCATGGCGAAGGGCGTGTCGACCGGCGCAAGACGCTGACCGTCACCATTCCCGCCGGGGTCGACGAAGGCACGCGCATCCGCCTGTCGGGCGAGGGCGAAAGCGGTGCGCGCGGCGCGGCGCCGGGCGACCTTTATATCTTCCTGCACATGGCCCGGCACAAATTGTTCGAGCGCGAGGGTACAACCTTGTTCACCCGCGCCCCGATCAGCTTCACCACCGCGGCGCTCGGCGGGTCGATCAGCATCCCCGGCCTCGACGGCAAGAAGCACGACATCAGCATCCCGGCGGGTATCCAGTCGGGCAAGCAACTCCGCCAGCGCGGCGCCGGCATGCCGGTTCTCAACGGCCGCGGCCACGGCGACCTGGTGATCCAGATCGATGTCGAGACGCCGACGAAGCTGAATGCCAAGCAGAAAGAACTGCTCCAGGCGTTCCGCGAAACCGAGACCGGCGACGAATGCCCCGCGAGTCAGGGCTTTTTCGGCCGCATCAAGGAAATGTGGGACGATTTGACCGATTGATCCGGCGCGACGGGTCCGTCGTTATCGCAGCCCCAGCGAGTCCAGCTTCGGTTTCGGGTTCCAGCGCAGCCTGTCGCACAGGGCGGCGCGGCGCGAACGCGCGGCCGCGAGTTCGCTATTGCTATTGTCGGCGGTTCCGATCGGCAAGCGAACGCAGGACGTGCGGGCGAGCTGCATCAACGCCATGAATGTCTTCCCGCTGACGTCGATGCGAATATCGTCCCCGGCGATTTCCCCCGGATGGGGGCCGAACAGATTGTCGGCCGAAACGCCAAGGCACGCCACCGCCTGCTTTACCGTCCAGCGGGTTTCGTCATATTCGTCATAATCGGGCGCCACGGCGGACTTGCTGCTGCAGCGATCGAGGTTGGCGACCAACGCCTCCTGTCCGCTTCGATATGTGCCCGAAGCGGTATGCAGTCCCTTGATCCCGACGAACACCACCTTGAGCCCGTTCCAGGCGCTGCCCAGAAAATTGCCCTTCTGGATGTCTTCGGCGAATTTGCGAACATGGTCGCGCGGCAGGGTCGCGAAGAGCAGGCGCATCATCCGCGCTTCGATCAACGGCACATCGGCTTCGAAATTGACGAAGTAACCATTGCAGGGCGGCACTGCCGGTTCCGGAGCAGCTGCCGCTGCAATCGCCGGAGGGGTTCCGCTCGCAAGCATGGCACGGACCGATGTTTCCGCGGCTGTCGCCACCTGTGCCGAACGCCCGGCGTCCTGTGCGGCCCGTTCGGCGTCGGCGACTGCCGTATCGAGCCGCGCAATCTGTCCGGGCAAAGGACGAGCAGGCTGTTTCACGTCGCCGACCCGGCAAGCTACGCCTCCGTCGGACGGGTAGATATTCGCCGCGGCATAATTGATCTCGTCGGCTGCGGCCGCCAGATAGTCGGCGATGGCGTCGGCTTCCTTTGCATCGGTCACCGTTTCGCCCCCCATCCGCGCCGCCATCGCGAGGATGATGGTGAAGCGAAGCAATTGAACCTGCTTCGATTCGCTGGCGTCGAACGTCCGCTCGTCGAGAAGATGGCCGGGATAACCGCCCGGGTGGCGCAAATCGCGCGTGATCGCCCCGCAGCCGGAGAGGCAAAGCGCCGCCGCCATCGCCGCAACCATACCGGTCTTTCGCATCAGCCTTCCCCCAAAAGCCACAGCAGATTCGCCCGATATCATGGCTAATCCCGCAGCCGGGAAAGGAAAGCCCATTATTCTTCCATATTGATCGCCATGTCGGCGCTTTCGTTACCGTTCCGGGCCGATCTCGCCGCGCAACTCGTCGATCAGTGCCTTCACCTTCGGCAACCGCTCTTCCTCCTCATCGAGGATGGCGTGAAAGGCGCGTCGCTTGATCGCGGCCAGTTCGTCGGCTTTCAGCGCGTCTTCGCCGGTTGCGCTGCTCGATACGATATCAATGAGCCGGTCGGCGCCGTGGAGGCGTCCCCAGAGGTAGTCGTTCTCGCGGTACGCACGGCTGAAGAAAGCGCCGAAGCTGTTGAATTCGATGCCCTTGAGCATCACCGAGGCGCCGCCGCTGCGGATCGCGGTCGCATCCGACGGCGAGATGCGGTCGATCTTGATCGGGTCGAACTCGTCGAATCCCTCGCCCTGCAGCAAGGGCAGCGTCGCGATGTCGTAGAAGGGATAGCCCAGATAGGCGAGCAGCAGCACGCGCCGGTCGTCCTTCGGCAGCGCGGTCAGTGCCGCAGCGATCAGGACGTCGGCTTCGCCATCGACGGCCGTGAGGTCGCGCCGCGCCGCGATGGCATCGATCCACTGCCCCGGTGCAGCGTCGGCAGGCACGTCGAGCTCCGCAATCCAGCTATCGCCCTCGCGCTCGAGATAGAGGCCGAGCGCGGTGAAAATCGCACCGCGCATATCCTCGCACGCGGTGTCGCGCCCTTCGCGGCGGCTCTCGATCACCGCGTCGAGTTCGCGCGCCATGAAGCGCAAGCGGCGGATGCGAAAGCCGAGGTCGTGGGTGCGGAAGAAGGCGATCGCGTCGCCGCTCGCGCCCGCCCCTTTCCGGCCCGAAATTCGGTCGAGCCCGCGCGCGCGGACCTCGTCCCACAGTGCCTGCCGCCGGTTGCTGCGGTGGACGGCACCCTCGGGCGGCGACAGCCGGTCGACCATGCCGACGAGTTCTTCGACCACCGCCGATAATTTGAGGTGGCCATAGGGCGCATAGGCGAAACCGGCGCGTGCCGCCGCCTGCTCCTGCGCCTTGGCGCGCCATTTCTCGAGCCGCGCCGGGGTCGGCGTGTCGAGGAAGAAGGTGGTGCCGAACAGCGCCGCCACCTGTTCCTCGACCTCGACCTTCATCGCGTCGACGATATGCTGCATGCGGCGGATGCGTCGCGACATGCCTTCGATCGCCTCGACATTCTCGCGGATCGGCTGTTCGCGCGGGATTTCCGAAAGCGCGCCGAGAATCGTCGGCAGGAAACCGGGCAGGCGCGCCTCCTCGCCCGCCGCGACCTCGCCCGGTTTGCCGAAGCTGATCGAGCGATAATCAGGCTTGGGATCGATATAGACGAAGCGCCGGTCGACCTCGCGCCGTGCCGGGCGCTGCTTCAGCGCGGCAATGGCGGGGCGGAAGGGCGCGTTGGCGAGCACGGACCCGTCGATCAGCACCCGGTCGGCGGGATCGTTTTCGCCGCCCGACGGAAGCTGGGTGCGCACGAAGGCATCGCGCCCGGACCAGTCTATGCCACGCTTTTCGAGCACCGCGTCGAGTTCGCGCAAGGTGAAGGGCGGGAAGGCACCCGGGAAACTCGCGGTCGCGCGCGCCGCTGCGGCGAGGCCCGGCACGTCGCCGAGGTCTTTCCCCGCGCGCCCATCCTGCCGGAAATGCAGGATCAACCGGTGCTCCTGCTCGGTCACCCGCGGCGGGCTGTTGAGTGCGAGCGGCATGCTGTGCCCGGCAAAATCGGTGACCGAGACGAACAGGTCGACGGGCTGCCCCACCGGCACCAGTGCCGGCCCCTTGGGCCCGGCATCCATCGCGTCGAAGGCGTCAAGCAACAGGTTCGAAAAGGTCTCGCCGCCGAACGGCGGTTCGAACCAGCGCGCGCGGACGAAGCGCGAGAGCTTGGCGCGCACCTCGTCCTGCGCGCCCTCGCCCACCGTGCGGTCGATGACGTTGCCGCGCCGCTTCATCGCCCAGCCGGCGATCGGCACCGCCCAGAATTTGGTTGCCGCCGACAGCGGCCGGGCATCGGGGTCGAGCAGGCTGTCGACATCGGCGCCGCCCAGCCACAATTCGGTGAGCGGGTCGAGCGACTGGCCCGTCGCCAGCGCCCGGGCGAGAAAAATACCGTTGATCCCACCCGCGCTCGCCCCCGCGACGATGTCGGCGAGCACGCGCAGCCGGACGCTGCTGCGCGCCGCGATGGCGGCGAGCAAATCGCGATAGACCGCGCCCGAACCAGCCGGCTCGCCGCCGTCGTGCCACGCGCGCGACGCGGCGGCGAGGCGCCATATTTCCTTGGTGATACCGTGCATATAGACGGCGAGGCTGATGCCGCCGTAGCAAATCAGGGCAAACCGCAGTTCCTTTTCGCGCATGCGCCGGCTGATAGCGCGGTTTCGCGACTGTGGCGAATTTTCCACATCTCCGCAGGAAGCGACCGAATCCCGCCCGCGAACGGGGTTTCTTCTTGCATATGCGAATTGGTCGCATTAGCCGCGCCGCGAACAGGAGATGAGAATGAATCGCAAAATTGTCCTCGCGGCGCTCGCCTGCACGGCGCTTTCCTCCCCCGCTTTTGCGCAAGACAATGCGCCCGTCGCCGATGGCGACGAGGGCGAAGGCACGATCATCGTCACCGCCGCACGCACGACCCTGCCGCCGAACGCCCTGCCGCTGACGATCGATGTCATTTCCCAGGACACCCTCGATCAACAGGTCGCGATCTCCGGCTCGGTCATCGACGCGGTAGCGAACCTGACCCCCAGCTTCTCGCCGACGCGCCAGAAACTCTCGGGCGCGGGCGAAACGCTGCGCGGCCGCTCGCCCCTCTATGCGATCAACGGCATTCCGCAATCGACCCCGATCCGCGACGGATCGCGCGACGGCTATACGATCGACCCCTTTTTCCTCGATCGCGTCGAGCTGATCTATGGATCGAACGCCCTGCAGGGGATCGGCGCGACCGGCGGCGTCGTCAATCAGGTGGTGATCAAGGCGCCGCGCGAAGACGGCCTCTCCGGCCGCGCGCTGGTGCAGGGATCGACAGGCAATTTTGAGGACAACAGCTTCGGCGGCAAGCTCGGCGGGCTACTCGCGTACCGGCAAGGCGCGTTCGATGTAACCGGCGGCGTCGCCTATGAAACGCGCGGCCTTTATTATGACGGCGCGGGCCGCCGCGTCGGCATCGACAATACGCAGGGCGATGTGCAGGACAGCAAGAGCCTGAGCTTCTTCGCACGGCTGGGCTATGACCTGTCGTCGACCGCCCGCATCGAACTGTTCGCCACGCGCTTCAACCTCGAAGGCAATGGCGACTGGATACAGGTCGCGGGCGACCGGGCGACGGGCCTTCCCACCAGCTCGAGGCGTGAGAAAATTCAGGGCGAAGCCGCCTCGAACCGCGTCGAAACGGTCAACCTGACGCTGACCGATACCGACCTTGGCGGCGGCAATCTGGTATTTCAGGCCTTTTTCAACCGGTCGCGCGATATTTTCGGCGGCGATGTCAGCGCAACCTTCCAGGATGCCAGCATCGCCCCCATCGGCACCTTGTTCGACCAGTCGGCGAACCGTTCGCGCAAGCTGGGCGCGCGCATCAGCTACGAACGCCAGCTTTTCGACGCCCTCAACGTCACGCTCGGCTTCGACTCGATGTGGGACAAGACCCAGCAGGGCTTGCTCGCGACCGGACGTTATTGGGTCCCGCCAACCACCTTCCGCACGCTCGCGCCCTTCGGCCAGGCCAATCTGAAGCTGTTCGACGGTGCCCTACGCCTGGCCGGCGGCGCACGCTGGGAAAATGGCCAGCTCAAGGTCGATGATTATGTGACGCTGGCCTCCTATAATTCGGCCCGTGTCAGCGGCGGCACCCGCAATTTCGACGATCTGCTGATCAATGGCGGCGTGATTGTCGAACCTGCGCAGGGTATCCGCGCCTATGCCAGCTATGCCGAAGGCTATTCGATTGCCGACGTCGGCCGCATCCTGCGCGCGGTCAACGGCGCGACCCAGCCGAATTTCCGCATCGAGGATGTCAACGTCACCCCCGTGATTTCGAACAACCGCGAGGTCGGGATCGAAATCAAGCGCGGGCCGCTCGATGCCAGCGCGTCCTATTTCTGGTCGACGTCGAAAGACGGCGGCCTGTTGGTCCTCAACAGCGCCGGCGTCTACGACGTTCAGCGCCAGCGCATCGAAATCCAGGGTTTCGAGATCAATCTTGCGGTCCAGCTTCCGGTCGACGGGCTGAAGCTCGGCACCGGCTATGCCCATCTGTCCGGCCGCACCGACAGCAACAAGGACGACAAGGTCGATATCGATCTGGACGGCGCGAATATTTCGCCCGACCGCGTCAATGTCTGGGCCAGCTATGAAAAGGGGCCGGTGTCCGCGCGCATACAGGCGGGCCTTTATCTCGACCGTAAATTCGATGGCGCGGCGGCGAACACCGTTTTTTCGGGCTACACGCTGACCGATGCCGTGCTGCGCTACGAACTGCCGCGGCTGGGCGGGATCACGCTTGCGGCCTCGAACCTGTTCGACGTCGACTATGTCACCTATAACAGCCAGACCATTCGCTCGACCGTCGCGGCGACCGACAATGCCCGCTTTTTCACCGGGCGCGGACGGACCTTCACGCTCGGGTGGGATTACCGGTTCTGATGATGAAACTGCTCGACACGCTGCACCGCTGGACCGGTGGCCTGATCGGTCTCGTGCTCGGCCTGCTCGGCCTGTCGGGCACGATTTTGCTCTACGAGCATCTGTGGATCGGAGTGCCGGGCGCGGGTGACGCGTTGCGCGGCGACCTTCCGACCATCACCGCAGCGACCGAGCGGCTCATGGCGATGCCGGGCACGCAAGGCATCATCTATGCCGACGAACGCTTCGGGCTGCATCAAACCCGCTTCGGCGAAGGCGCGGGCGCCTATGCCGACCAATCGGGCGAGGTCGTGACGCGCTGGGCGAGCCAGTGGGAGCGGCCCGAGCTGTGGATTTTCGACTTCCACCATCATCTCTTCGCCGGCGACAGCGGCGAGTGGGTGATCGGGATCGCGGGATTGTGCGGCCTGTTCTTCGTGATCAGCGGCGCAATCCTGTGGTGGCGGACGCGGCGGACCTTCCAGCTCCGTCTATGGCCCAAGCGGATGAGCCGTCCGTCGATCGTGTGGCACCACCGCGACCTCGGCATCGTCGCCGCGCCGCTGCTGCTGATCTCGATCGTCACCGGAACGATGATGATCTTTCGCCCCTTCGCGATGGTGATGGTCGCGCCCTTCGGCTCGCCGGCGGCCGCGGCGAAGGCGCTCGACCCGCCGAAATACAAGGGCGGTCCGCTTGCGGCAAAGCCCGATTATGCGGCAATGCTGGCCGAGGGGCGACGACGCTTTCCCGACGCCGAGTTCCGTATCCTGAGCCTGCCGCGCAAGCCCGGCGACCCGATCAGCCTGCGCATGAAACAGCCCGCCGAATGGCTGCCCAACGGCCGCACGACGATCGCGTTCGACGCCGCGACCGGCGACGTGCTCGCCGCGCGCGATGCGCTCGCCCTCCCGGGCGGGGCGCAGGCGTTCAACATGGCCTTTCCGATCCACGCGTCGAAGGTCGGCGGCTGGACCTGGCGCATCCTGCTGACGATCTCGGGCCTCGCGATGACGATGCTCGGCAGCTTCGCGGTGTGGACCTTCTGGTTCAAGCGGCCAAAACCCGCGAAACGACCGGCGAAGAAGGCGGCGCTAGCGACAGGCTGACGCGCAGCGCTTTCCTATTTTGCGGGTAGCCCTATATCCTGCCCGATCCATGACCCGCGCCCGCGTCCTCCTTTTGACCGCCGCCCTCGGCCCGCTCGATTACCGGGTGCCTTACGGCACCGAAGCGCCGCTCGGCAGCGTCGTCGTCGTGCCGCTCGGGCCGCGGCGGATGGGCGGCGTCGTGTGGGAGGACGAAAGTTTCGGCGCGCCCGAGCCGGTCGGCGACAATCGCCTGCGCAACCTGTTCGAGGTCGTGCCGGTGCCGCCGGTCCCCGCCCCGCTGCGCAAGCTCGTCGAATGGACGAGCGACTATTATCTCGCACCGCCGGGATCGGTGCTGCGCATGGTGCTGCCGGGTGCGGCCTTTGCCGACGCCCGGCGTCCGATCGTCGAATATCGCGCCACCGGCGAACTGCCGGCGCGGATGACACCGCAACGCACCGTCGCGCTCGAGAAGATCGGCGCGCGGCAGGGGATCGTGCGCGAACTCGCCGCGATGGCCGAGGTCAGCGAAGCGGTGATCCGCGGGCTCGTCCAGACGGGCGCGCTCGAAGCGGTGAGCGTATCGGCCGACCAGCCCTATCCCGAACCCGATCCGGCCTTTGCGCCGCCCGATCTGTCGGACGAGCAAACCGCCGCCGCGCATCAGCTTCGCGAGGCGGTCGATGCCGCGAAGTTCGAGACGTTGCTGCTCGACGGCGTCACCGGGTCGGGCAAGACCGAAGTCTATATGGAGGCGATCGCCGCGGCGATCGACGCAGGCAAGCAGGCGCTCGTCCTGCTTCCCGAAATCGCGCTGACCGAACCGATGCTGACGCGCTTCGCCGCGCGCTTCGGCTGCGAACCGGTCGCCTGGCATTCGGGCCTCCGCTCGACCGAACGCCGCCGCGCCTGGCACAGCATCGCGGCGGGCGAGGCGAAGATCGTCGTCGGCGCGCGCTCGGCCTTGTTCCTGCCCTATGGCAATCTCGGCGTCATCGTCGTCGACGAGGCGCATGAGACGAGCTTCAAGCAGGAGGACGGCGTCCATTATCATGCGCGCGACGTCGCGGTGATGCGCGGGCATTTCGAGGGGCTGCCGGTGGTGCTCGCGAGCGCGACCCCGGCGCTCGAAAGCCTCGCGCAGGTCGAGGCGGGGCGCTATCGTCATATCGTCCTGCCCGCGCGCTTCGGCGGCGCGGCGATGCCCGATCTCGCGGCGATCGATATGCGGCAGGACCCGCCCGACCGCGGGAGCTGGCTCGCCCCGCCGCTCGTCGAGGCGCTCGCCCACCGGCTCGAAAAGGGCGAGCAAAGCCTGCTGTTCCTCAACCGCCGCGGCTTTGCGCCGCTGACGCTGTGCCGCACCTGCGGCCACCGCATCCAGTGCCCCAATTGCACCGCATGGATGGTCGAGCACCGGCTCGTCCACCGCCTCGCCTGCCATCATTGCGGCCATGTCATGCCGCCGCCGCGGCTCTGCCCCGAATGCGAGGACGAAGACAGCCTCGTCGCCTGCGGGCCGGGGGTCGAGCGCGTTGCCGACGAGGTCGCGCTGCGCTTTCCCGAAGCGCGCGTCGCGATCGTCACGTCGGACACCTTATGGTCGCCCGCGAAAGCTGCGGAATTCGTCGATAATGTCGAAGGCGGCCTCATCGACATCATCATCGGCACCCAGCTCGTCACCAAGGGCTATCATTTCCCCAACCTCACGCTCGTCGGCGTGGTCGATGCCGATCTCGGGCTCGACGGCGGCGACCTGCGCGCCTCGGAGCGCACCTTTCAGCAGATCGCGCAGGTCGCGGGGCGCGCCGGGCGCGGGGTGAAGCCGGGCGCGGTGCTGATCCAGACGCGCGTTCCCGAGGCGCCGGTGATGGCGGCGCTCGTCGCCAACGATCGCGACGGTTTCTATACCGCCGAAGCGGCGGCGCGCAAATTCGCCGGCGCGCCGCCCTATGGCCGCTTCGCCGCGCTGGTCATTTCGTCGGAGGATATCGAGGTCGCGCGCGGGCAGGCGCAGCGGCTGGGCCAGAAAGCACCGGTTGCCGAAGGCCTCGCCGTCTACGGGCCCGCGCCCGCACCACTCGCGATGCTGCGCGGCCGCCACCGCTTCCGCCTGCTCCTCCACGCGCCGCGCAGCTTCGACCTGCAGGGTACGATCCGCGAGTGGGTGAACAGCGTCGACTGGCCGTCGAAAGCGCGGCTCGCGATCGATATCGACCCCTATAGCTTCGTCTGACGGCCTTGCGACGAAGCGATCTGGATTCGCCCGATTTTCCTGTTAATCATCGACGCATTACCGGGGTTTGAGTGGGTGGAGGTTACCGTGAATATTCGCAAGATGGCCCGCGCGATCGGCGCGGGCGTGGCTTTGGCGGCGCTGACGATCAGCGGGGCGGCGCGCGCCGAATGGTGGGAAGCCGAAACGTCGCACTTCATCGTCTATTCGGAAAGCAAGAAGGAGGACGCCGAACAGTTCGCGCGCCTGCTCGAGCGTTATGACAATGCGCTGCGCTATTTGCAGGGCCGGCCGGTCCCCGGCCCCGACATGGGCAAGGCGAACAAGGTCAAGGTGTTCCGCAGCGGCGATACCGACGACATCGCGGCGCTCGCCGGCGCCCCCGAATCGGGCATCTACGGCTTTTACATCCCCCGGGCAGGCAGCACCGTCGCTTTCGTTCCGGCGCGCAACAAGCGCCGCGACGGCGTCGGCGTGCGCACCCTCAACGAGGTGCAGCTCGACACCCAGCGCGTCCTGTTCCACGAATATACGCACCATTTCATGCTGACCAATTTCAGCACCGCCTATCCCTATTGGTACACCGAAGGCTTTGCCGAAGTGTACGGCACGATCGAACTCAGGGACGACGGCAGCTTCCATCTGGGCAATGTCCCGCAGGCGCGCGGCGAAGCGCTGCGCGTGCTGCCCGATACCCGTCTGTCCCGCATGTTCGACCACAAGGCCAAGCTGAAGGGAATGGAGCTGATGCAGTCCTATTCGGTCGGCTGGCTGCTCTCGCACTATCTGAACTTCAGTCAGGAACGCAAAGGCCAGCTTCCGGCCTATCTGAGCGCGCTGAACAAGGGCGAGGACAGCCTCGAGGCCGCGAAGCGCATCTTCGGCGACCTCGACAAGCTGCAGGCCGAATTGCGCAAATACAAGAACGGCCCCTTCCCCGGCTATGACATCAAGCCGGCCTCCTATGTCGAACCGGTGGTGACGATGCGCGCGCTGGCACCGGTCGAGGAAAGCCTGATGTCGTCCTATATCCGCTCGCAGCGCGGCGTCGACCAGAAGCAGGCCAAGGATGTCGCCCGCAGCGTCGCGGGCAAGGACGCGGCCAATCCCGACAGCCTGTTCGCGCAGCTTGTCGTCGCCGAGGCGCAGCTTGATGCGAAGAATTACGACGCCGCCGAGACCGCGGCCAAACGCGCGATCGCCATCGCGCCCGCTTCGTCGCTGGCCCATTTCATGATGGGCGGCGTCTTCATGGCGCGCGGCGAGGCCGACAAGGCCCAATATGCCGCGGCGCGGCCGTGGTTCGAGAAGGCGCACCAGCTCGATCTCAAGGACCCGCGGCCGATGATCGGGCTCTATATGTCCTATTTCGAAGCCGGCGAGGCCATTCCCGAAGCGGCGCTCATCACGCTCGAGGATGCATGGGATTATGCATCCTACGATACGGGTTACCGCCTGATCCTTGCGCGCCAACTGCTCAACGAGAACAAGGGCAAGCTCGCCAAGGACGTGCTGTCGCCGATCGCCTATTCGGCGCACGGATCGGACAAGGAAAACAAGATTCTCGCGACGGTCGAGTTTATCGAGCAGGACAAGCTCGACGACGCGCGCGCAAAAATCGCCGAAATCTTCCAGGAGCAGAAGGACGAAGCGGCAGGCAAGAAGAAGGGCTGACGCCGGGGCGGCGCAGACCCGAACGGGGGACATATGCGACACTGGATTGCGGCAGCGCTTGCCGTCCTGCTCACCGCCGCGCTGGCCACCCCGGCCAGCGCGCGCTGGCTGCGCGCCGACACGAACAATTTCATCATCTACAGCGAGGGCAGCGAAAAATCGCTGCGCAGCTTTTCCGAGAATCTGCAGCGGTTCGACGCAACGCTGCGCCATCGTTTCAACGTGCCGGGCGGGGCCGAGCCCAACCGGCTGACCATCTATCTGGTCGAGCGCGCCGACGAGGCGGGGTGGCTGGCGTCGGGGAAAAGCGGCTCGTCGATCGCGGGCTTCTATCTCGCGGGCTCGGACGGCGCGTTTGCGGTATCGAACCGCGAGAATGACGAAGGGCGCGGCACCCCGGCGGCGCAGCAGACGCTGTTCCACGAATATGCCCATCATTTCATGAAGCGCTATGTCCCCGCCGCCTTCCCGGCCTGGTTCATCGAAGGCTTCGCCGAATATGTGTCGACTGTCGACTTTTCGCGCGAGGGCAAGGCCTCGATCGGCAAACCCGTCTATCGCCGCGCCTACGGGTTGCTCGAAATGCCGAAGATTCCGGTCGAGCAGTTGATCACCCAGCGCCCCGACGCGATGCGCAGCAGCGGGATGGCCGACGCCTATTATGGCCGGTCATGGCTGCTGACCCACATGCTCTACAGCGATCCGAACCGGCAGGGCCAGTTGCTCGCCTATATGCAGGCGATCAATCGCGGCGAAGAGGCCGTCGAGGCGGCGCGCAAGACCTTTGGCGACCTTGGCCAGCTCGACAAGGATCTCAATCGCTACCTCAATCGCTCGCTCGCCTATGTCGCGCTTCACGAACCGATGAAGGTCGAGGGGACGATCGCCATCGCGCCGCTCGCCGCCGCCGAAGACGCGCTGATCCCGCTCCGCCTCGAACGGCTGAGCGCCCAATATTCGCCCGAACGGATGGCCACCGTCCGCCCCGCGCTGCAAAAGCTTGCCGCCGTCCAGCCCGGCGATGCCGGCACCTGGTACGAACTCGCCGCGGCCGAATGGGGCATGGACAAGGACAAACGCGACCTCGCCGCAGCGCGCGCGGCGGTCGACAAGGCGATCGCGCTGAAACCCGACCACGTCCGCGCCAATGTGCTGCTCGGGCGGCTGATCGCGGTCGGGCTGGACGAGAAAGGCGATTACAGCGCCGGGGCGTGGAGCGCGGTGCGCAAGCCGATCATGCTCGCCAACCGCACCAACCCCGACGACCCGATCCCGCTCTATGCCTATTTCCAGACTTTCAGCGATCAGGGCTTCCGCCCGACCGACATGGCGCTGCAGGGACTGGAAAAGGCGTTCATACTCGAGCCCGAGAATGTCAGCATCCGGATCAGCCAGGCCTTCGCGCTCGCCAACCAGGCCCGTTTCAACGAAGCAATCGGGCTGGCCGAAAGCGTCGCTTTCGACCCGCACGATCGCGGTCAGGGGCAATCGCTGCTCGACCAGCTCGAAGCAATGCGCGCCAGCCGCGAAAAGACGTTCATACGTACCGAGGGAACCGAAGGCGTGACCGACTGATCGACGCCTGGCGTCAATAATCGGGTTCTTCGCCGCCCAGCACCTGCCCTGCCTGCGCCGTCAGCCACGCCATCGCCGCCGCCCACGGCTGATGGCCATGGCTGATCCGCGCGACGCCGAGACCGGCGAGTTCCCTGTGCGTCGGTCCACCCTTGCCGCGCAGGATATTGACGGGCAGCGGCGACGCCTCGCAGATCGCGCCGATGCATTTCGAATCGAGCAGGAAGGGCACGAACAGCGATCCCGCGCCGGCATCGGCATAGGCCCGCGCGCGTTCGAGCGCCGCAGCGACGAGCGCATCGCCGTCCTTCGCGATATCCTGCCCGCGGAAGGTGTCGCAGCGCGCATTGACGAAAATTCCGGTGTCGGCGGCGGCGCGATAACGGTCTTGCGCTTCGCCGATCGAAAGCAGCTCGGTAACGCCCGGCAGCCGGTCCTCCATATTGATCCCCGCCGCGCCCGCAGCTTTCGCGCGCCCGACCGAGGCGCCGACCGCCGCGGCATCGGCGCCATAGCCCGATTCCATGTCGATGGTGACGGGCAGGTCGGTGACCGACAGGATGCGCGCCAGATTTTCGAAGACGTCTTCGAGCGGAAAATCCTCGCCGTCGGCGCGCCCCTGCGCTCCCGCGACGCCATAGCTGCCGGTCGCGATCGCCTTTGCCCCCGCGGCCGCGACGGCCTTCGCGCTCCCGGCGTCCCAGATGTTGACGAGGATCAGCGGGTCGCCGGGAACGTGCAGCGCGCGAAACTGCGCAATCTTGTCGGTCACTTGATCGTCTCCCTCTTGAGCAATTCTTCCTTGATCGGCAGGCCATAGGCATAGCCGCCGAGCGTGCCGTCGCTACGGACCACGCGGTGGCAGGGGATCAGCACGGCGACATTGTTCGCGCCGTTCGCGCTGCCCGCGGCGCGCACCGCGCCCGGCTTGCCGACCGCCGCGGCGATATCGGCATAGCTGCGCGTTTCGCCCGCCGGGATCTTCCTGAGTTCGCGCCACACCGCTTCCTGGAACGCGGTGCCTTTGACGTCGATCGGGATATGATCGAAGCCCTGGGTCGGCGCCTCGACCGCGGCGACGACCTGTTCGAGCAGCGCGGAAAACTCGTCGCCGCCCTCGATCAGGTCGGCGGCCGGAAAGCGGCCCTCGAGCGCCTCGCGCCCTTCGGCGAACGACAGGCGGCAGACGCCCTTGTCGGTCGCGGCGACGAGCATGTCGCCAAGACTGGTCGGCACGACCGCCCAGTGGATCGTCACCCCCTTGCCGCCATTCACCCATGCCGACGCTGTCATCCCCATGCGTCCTTCCATATTTTCGTAGAAGCGCGACGGCCCCGAAAAGCCCGCATCGTAAATGGCATCGGTGACGCGGCCGCCTTCGCTCAGCGCCTGCCGCGCCCGTTCCTCGCGCAAGGCGCGCGCATAGGCGGCAGGCGACAGTCCGGTGTGGCGGGTGAAAACGCGCTGGAAATGTGTCGGCGAGTAACCGGTGCGATCGGCAAGGTCGGCAAGCGCCAGCGGTTCCTCGCTCTCTTTGATCGCCGCGATCGCGGCGAGCACCGCGCCTTCGTCGCGCGCGACCTCGTCGGGCAGGCAGCGCTTGCACGCGCGCAACCCGGTTTCGCGCGCCGCCGCACCATCCTCGAAGAAGCGGACATTCTCCCGCTTGGGATGGCGCGCAGCGCAGCTCGGCCGGCAATAGATGCCGGTGGTGAGCACGCCGGTGACGAAACGCCCGTCGAGCGCCCGGTCGCGACGCAGCACCGCGTCCCAGCGATCGTCGTCGGTCATGATGTAGGCGGCGCTCATGGCTCGTCCCTCTCGATCCGCGCGGCAAAGCAGCCGTGCGCGGCGTTATGTGCATCGATATAGGCGATGCGATCGTCCGCAAACAGGCCCCGGATCGCGCCGTCGACCTCGCCCGGCCCCGCCAGCCGCGCGTCCTGCAGCATGCCGTCGCGATCGAAGGCGCGCAGCGCCAGCGGACGCCCCTCGAAAACCGGCGGCAGCGCGTCGCGATAGGTCGCCGCGGCGACGCCCGGCCGGACATAGATCGCATAGGCGCTGCGATAGGGCGTTTCGACATCGTGGCTGATGTGGTGGAGCAGGATCAGCGCCTCGCCGGCGCGCGCATCCTCGAGGCTGATGCGACAGGGAAAGCCCCGGTCCGCGGTCGCGATGACGCGGCGGGCGTTGCAGCCGGCGAGCGCGGCATCGTCCATCGCGAACAGCGGCGCAAAGCGGTCGGGGTCGAGGCCGGTAATCGAATAGGGCATCGGTTCATCCTTTCTTTAAGCGCGACCATCTTTGCCATGCCGCTTCGCGGGCCGCGTCCCGGGGCTTGCGATCAAAGCTGTCTCTTGGTGTATTGCTGTATTATATCATTGACTCACCAACATATCGGGATCAGTCTGCAGCTTCAGACCGGGAGTTGGCGATATGGCGACCATCGACGCATCTTTCGCACCCGCACGCAAGGGACGCCGCGCCGACTGGCTGGGGCGCGCGGCGACCCTCTGCTATCTCGCCATCGCGGCGGGGCAGCTACTCTTCGTCGCCTTCATCCTGCTCTTTTATTATCCGCCGACGCTGACCGGCAATTTCGCGGCGTGGAACGACAAGCCGCTGATCACCGGCCATGTCGCGGGCGACACCGCGGGCAACCTGTTCTTCGCCGTCCATGTCCTGATGGCGGCGGTCATCACGCTCGGCGGGCTGGTCCAGCTTGTCCCGGCGATCCGGTCCCGCTGGCCTGCGGTCCATCGCTGGAACGGCCGGCTCTACCTGCTCTCGGCGCTCGCGCTTGCCCTCGGCGGGCTGTGGCTGACGTGGATTCGCGGCACATGGCTGGCGCTGGGCGGCGCGATCGGCATCACGCTCGACGCGCTGCTGATCCTCGCATTTGCCGGGCTGGCGTGGCGAGCGGCGCATGCGCGGCGCTTCGTCGACCACCGCCGCTGGGCGATCCGGCTGTTCGCGGTCGCGAGCGCGGTGTGGTTCATGCGCGTCGGCTATATGGTATGGGGCCTCGCGACCGGCGGCGCGGGCATCGGCAAGGCGATGGACGGGCCGTTCGACCTGTTCCTCGCCTTTGCCAATTCCCTGCTGCCGCTTGCCGTCGCCGAACTGTATCTGCGCGCGGGTGCGACCGGCACCCCGGCGGCGCGCAAGGCGGTCGCGGGGCTGCTCGGACTTTGCGCCCTCGTCATCCTCGCCGGCAGCGCCGGGGCATGGATGGTCATGTGGGGCCCCTATATCTAGCACCGCTTGCCTTCGCATCCGCGGCGGCTAGTCTGCGCGCCATGACCCGCCTCCTCACGCTGCTGCTCGCCCTCTTCGCCCTTGGCCTGACCCCGGCCCTTCCCGCCCGCGCCGCCGACGATATCAGCGCCGCGTCGCGCAGCGTCGTGCGCGTCGTCACCGTCGCGATGGTCGACGGCGAGGTTGTCGGCTTCGGCCACGGCAGCGGCATCGCGATCTCGCCGACGCGAATCGTCACCAACGCACATGTCGTCGAATCGGCGGTCAAATATCCCGGCAATGTCGCCTTGGGCGTCGTCCCGTCCGAAGGGCAGAAAAGCTATGCCGGCAAGCTGATCGCGATCGACACGGCGCGCGACCTCGCGCTGATCGAGATTACCGAAGGCCGGCTGCCCGCCGCCGCGGTTTATACCGGTCCGCTCGAATCGGGTGCCGACGTCGTTGCGCTCGGCTATCCGGGCAATGTCGACCTCGCGACCGCGCGCAGCGCCGCCGATTATATCACCCCGCGCACCCCGACGCGCAGCGAAGGCAATCTGTCGAACACGCAGGCCGTCGACGGGGTCGCGATGCTGGTCCACACCGCCAAGATTTCGCGCGGCAATTCGGGCGGCCCGCTGGTCGACGGGTGCGGCCGCATCACCGGCATCAACACCGCGATCACCCGCGCCGACGACGGCGATTCGCCCTTCGCCTTCGCAATCTCGACGCGCGAACTCACGCGCTTCCTTGCCGACGCCGACCAGCAATATGCCGGCATCGGCACGCCCTGCCTGTCGATGGCCGAAGCCGACGCTCGCGACCGCGCCGCGCTCGACGCCGAAAGCCGCGCGAGCGCCGAGGTCAATGCCGCGAAGGAAGCTGCGGCGAAGCTCGACCGCGAACTCAGGCAGGCGCGCGCCGAGGAAGAGGCGCTGGCCTCGCGCGAGAACCGTATCGCGCTCGCCGGGGTGCTGTTCGTGATCGGCGCGCTCGCCGCTGGCGCCGGCCTGCTCTTTTACAGCCAGAAGAATATGCGCAACGCCAAGATCGCCGGCGGTGCCGGCGCGGTGCTGGTGCTCGGCGCCGCAGTGCTGTTCGTGACGCGCCCCGACGCGCATGCCGAGCTGGCCGCCACGCCCGCGCCGGGCGCCGCGACCGGCACCGCCGCGCCCGCACTCGCCGAGGGGCAGTATCTTTGTACCATCCAGCCCGAACGCAGCCGCGTGACGGTGTCGGCGACGACCGACGTGCCGGTAAAAATCCACGGCGGCGGCTGCGTCAACGACCGCACCCAATATGCGCAGGGATCGGACGGGCGCTGGCAGCGCATTCTGGTACCGAACGAGGAAGCAACGGTCACTGTCGCCTCGATCGATCAGGCGGGGAAGGAATATCGCGTCGACCGCTATTTGCTCGATGCCGAGACGATGGCGAAAGCGCGCGAGATTCGCGCCGGCACGACGCTCAAGGGCTGCACCGCCGACGCGGGCGCGCTCGCCGCGCTGACGACGCAGCAGGAAGCGATCCGCAGCGCGCTGCCGCCGAGCCCGAACGAACGGCTCGTCTATCGCTGCCAGAAATCGACTGCGGGTGCCGCAGCGGCGGCGGGTGCGACAGGCGGCTGATCAGGCCCGCTTACCCGCCGCACGCCTTGAACAGCATCAGTGTGCGTTCGCGCGCCTGTTCGCTGCTCGGTTCGTGATAATCCTTGCGCCGGTCGCTGTTGAAACCATGCCCGGCCTCATAGACGAATATCTGCGCGGTCGGATGATCCCTGGCGATCAGCGCCTCGACGCCTTCCATCGGAATGCCGCCGTCGAAGCGGCCGAAATGGGCGATGGTCGCGCATCGCGGCGCCTCATCGGCGAACTGCGTCGGGACGAGGCTGCCATAATAGGATGACGCCGCGGCCAAGTCGGGGCTGATCTGCGCCATCCGCCACGCGACCGACCCTCCATAGCAATAGCCGGTGATGAAGACCGGGCCTTTGCCCTTCAGCGCGTCGATGCAGGTCTGCGCGTCCTTCAGGCTCTGTTCGAACGGATGGAGCTGGCGCGCGAGTTCGACCGCGCGCTCGAACTGCGGCCCCGAATAGTCGCTCTCGAAGCCCGGATGCTCACGGTCGAACAGCGCGGGCGCCAGCACCTCGTAACCGTCGGCGGCATATTCGTCACACAGCTCGCGGATATGGTCGGTGACCCCGAAGATTTCCTGGACCAGGACGAGCCCGCCGCGGCGTGCGCCTTCGGGCAGCGCATGATAGACGGCGATTTCCGCGCCATCGTCCATCGTCATGCGGATCATCTCGCCCATCGCCATCTCCCATGTTAGTTCGTCGACGACGGTTTATGGGAGGGGGACGGGAATGCAAGCAATGCCACGCTTCAGGCTGGGCATCACCGCCGTGGCGGCGATCTTCATATCCGGTTGCGGCGACTCCAAACAGGAATCACCGGCGAAGGTCTTCAGCAAGGCCGAAGCCACGAAACGGTTTGCCGAGATCGACAGGCTGCATAATCAATCCTGCCTCTGCAAACTGGCAGGGAGAAATAGCGATGCGATTAATCAGCGGCTGTCGATCGCAACCGCGGGACTAGAAGTCGGAGGGGCAGACGCGCCGGCGATACCCGTGCGGCATTTCAACGACTGCTACCCCCAATTGGGCCGATCAGCCTGCATCACCGCCTATTCGCTTCATAGCTCGGTCGGCGGCGGCGAAGTCTGCACCCACGAGCAATGGCGCGAGATACAGGATGTATTCGACGAGCGTGGGGGCAGCGGAGAAAGAGCAACCAAGGCCGTCCAAAAGACGTTGAACAAAATGCATGAGGCGGCTGCAAAGGCGATTCCGCAATCCGCTTGCAACTAGCGCCCAACCCCCGCCTTGCATTGCAGCAAAATCGTTGCTAGGCGCGCCGCGACTTCGCGCGGGGGGCATTCGTCGAATCCCCCACAAAAGCGCGCGACCCATCCCCCACGGGATCGTAGCAAAGGACTTTCGCGCGTGGAGAATTCCGGCGGCATTCAGGGCAACATCACGGCGGGCCTCGCGGGCCGTTATGCGGTCGCGCTGTTCGATCTGGCCCGCGAATCGAATCAGATCGATGCGGTCGCCAAGAGCCTTGCAACGCTGAAAGCCGGCCTTGCCGATTCGGCCGACCTCACGGCACTGACCCAGAGCCCGGTCGTCAGCCGCAGCGATGCCGCGAACGCCGTTGCGGCGGTCGCCAAGTCGCTGAAGCTCGATTCGCTGACCGCCAAGTTCCTTGGCGTGCTCGCCGAGAATCGCCGCCTCGCCGACCTTTCGAAGATGATCGCCGCGTTCGATGCGATCGTCGCCGCGCATCGCGGCGAAGTGACGGCGCAGGTCACCAGCGCGCATCCGCTGACCGCCGAGCAGCTCAAGGCGCTGACCGCCAATCTCAAATCCCGTGTCGGGCGCGACGTCACCGTCGCGACGACCGTCGACCCCGCCATTCTTGGCGGTCTCGTCGTCCAGCTGGGCAGCCAGCTGATCGACGGCAGCATCCGTACCCGTCTCAATAGCTTCGCACAGGCGATGAAAGGCTAAACAATGGAAATCCGCGCCGCTGAAATCAGCAAGGTCATCAAGGACCAGATCGCCAATTTCGGGACCGACGCCACGGTCAGCGAAATCGGCCAGGTTCTGTCGGTCGGCGACGGCATCGCTCGCGTCCACGGCCTCGACAACGTCCAGGCCGGCGAGATGGTCGAATTCGCCAACGGCGTGAAGGGCATGGCGCTCAACCTCGAAGCCGACAACGTCGGTATCGTGATCTTCGGCTCGGACAGCGAGATCAAGGAAGGCGACACCGTCAAGCGCACCGGCACGATCGTTGACGTTCCCGTCGGCAAGGGCCTGCTGGGCCGCGTCGTCGATGGCCTCGGCAACCCGATCGACGGCAAGGGCCCGATCAAGGCCGACAAGCGCATGCGCGTCGAAGTCAAGGCGCCGGGCATCATCCCGCGTACCTCGGTGCACGAGCCCGTCCAGACCGGCCTCAAGGCGCTCGACGCGCTCGTCCCCGTCGGCCGCGGCCAGCGCGAACTGATCATCGGCGACCGTCAGACCGGCAAGACCGCCGTCGCGATCGACACCTTCATCAACCAGAAGGAGGTCAACGCGGGCGACGATGAGAGCAAGAAGCTCTATTGCATCTACGTCGCCGTCGGCCAGAAGCGCTCGACCGTCGCGCAGATCGTCCGCCAGCTCGAAGAAAATGGCGCGATGGAATATTCGATCGTCGTCGCCGCGACCGCTTCGGAGCCGGCACCGCTGCAGTATCTCGCACCCTATGCCGGTGTGACGATGGGCGAATTCTTCCGCGACAACGGCATGCACGCCGTGATCGTGTACGACGACTTGTCGAAGCAGGCCGTCGCCTATCGCCAGATGTCGCTGCTGCTGCGCCGCCCGCCGGGCCGCGAAGCTTACCCCGGCGACGTTTTCTATCTCCACAGCCGCCTGCTCGAGCGCGCCGCGAAGATGAACAGCGACAATGGTTCGGGTTCGCTCACCGCGCTGCCGATCATCGAAACGCAGGCGGGCGACGTGTCGGCGTACATCCCGACCAACGTGATTTCGATCACCGACGGCCAGATCTTCCTCGAAACCAACCTGTTCAACGCCGGTATCCGCCCCGCGATCAACGTCGGCCTGTCGGTGAGCCGCGTCGGCTCGGCCGCGCAGACCAAGGCGATGAAGAAGGTGTCGGGCTCGATCAAGCTTGAGCTCGCGCAGTATCGCGAAATGGAAGCCTTTGCGCAGTTCGGTTCGGACCTCGACGCGTCGACGCAGAAGCTGCTCAACCGCGGCGCGCGCCTGACGCAGCTCCTGAAGCAGCCGCAGTTCCAGCCGATGCCGTTCGAAGAGCAGACCGCGTCGATCTTCGCCGGCACCAACGGCTATCTCGACAATGTCGCGACGACCGACGTGTCGCGCTACGAACAGGCGATGCTCGCCTATCTGCGCAGCGACCACGCCGATGTGCTGAAGACGATCCGCGACACCAAGGACCTTGGCGACGACGCCAAAAAGGGTCTGGTCGCGGCGCTCGAAGCGTTCGGCAAGATTTTCGCGTAAGCCAAGTTACCGTGAGCCCGGCCCCGCGCCGGGCTGACGAACAAGAGGGGCCGTAATGGCATCGCTTAAGGAACTCAAAGGGCGGATCGTCTCGGTCAAATCGACCCAGAAGATCACCAAGGCCAAGAAGATGGTCGCCGCCGCGAAGCTGCGCAAGGCGCAGGCCGCGGCCGAAGCGGCGCGTCCCTATGCCGAGCGGCTCGAAGGCGTCGTCGCCAGCCTCGCGTCGAAGGTCGGCGCGTCGGATTCGGCGCCGAAGCTGCTTTCGGGCACCGGCAAGAGCGACACGCACCTGCTCGTCGTGCTCAACAGCGACCGCGGCCTCGCCGGCGCGTTCAACTCGAACATCGTCAAGGCGGCGCGCGATAAGGCGCTCGAATTGCAGGCGCAGGGCAAGAAGGTTCTCTTCTATCTCGTCGGCCGCAAGGGCCGCCCGGTGATCGCCCGCCTGTTCCCTGGCCAGATCATCGAGCAGTATGAAACGACCGGTATCCGTGACATCGGCTTCGAACAGGCGAGCGACATCTCGGCGAAAGTGATGGAGCTTTACGAAGCCGGCGCCTTCGACGTCGCGCATCTCTTCTACTCGAAGTTCCGCTCCGCGCTGCTTCAGATCGCCACCGGCCAGCAGATGATCCCGGTGCCGCCGCCGGCCGACGTCCCGACGTCGAGCGGCGCCGCGGTCGAATATGAGCCCGACGAGGAAGCGATCCTCGCCGACCTGTTGCCGCGCAACGTCACCATCCAGATCTTCAAGGGTCTGCTGGAAAATGCCGCATCCGAACAGGGTGCGTCGATGACCGCGATGGACAATGCGACGCGCAACGCGGGCGACCTGATCAACAAGCTGACCATCGTTTACAACCGCACGCGTCAGGCGGCGATCACCACCGAACTCATCGAAATCATTGCTGGCGCGGAAGCGCTGTAGCAACACGAAGAAAACGGCGCCGAAGCGCTGTAATCGATCAACCCAAGGAAGAAGACCATGGCAACCGCTCCCGCTGAAAAGAAGGCTCCTGCCAAGAAGGCCGCCGCGCCCAAGGCTGCTGCGCCGAAGAAGGCCGCCGCTCCCAAGGCCGCCGCAACCGCCGGCACCGCAACGGGCCGCGTCGCGCAGGTCATCGGCGCCGTCGTCGACGTCCAGTTCACCGGCACCCTGCCGGCCATTCTGAACGCGCTCGAAACCGACAACAACGGCAACCGCCTGGTTCTCGAAGTCGCGCAGCACCTCGGCGAAAACACCGTCCGCACCATCGCGATGGACGCGACCGACGGCCTGACCCGCGGCCAGCCGGTGACCGACACCGGCGCGCAGATCACCGTGCCCGTCGGCCCGCAGACGCTCGGCCGCATCCTCAACGTCATCGGCGACCCGATCGACGAACGCGGTCCGGTCAACGCCGGCATGTCGGCGCCGATCCATGCCAAGGCTCCCGAATTCGTCGACCAGTCGACCGAAGCCGCGATCCTCGTCACCGGCATCAAGGTCATCGACCTGATCGCCCCCTATGCCAAGGGCGGCAAGATCGGCCTGTTCGGCGGCGCCGGCGTCGGCAAGACGGTTCTCATCCAGGAACTGATCAACAACATCGCCAAGGGCCACGGCGGCGTGTCGGTGTTCGCGGGCGTCGGTGAACGCACCCGCGAAGGCAACGACCTGTATCACGAATTCCTCGACGCCGGCGTTATCGCCAAGGACGCCGACGGCAACCCGACCCCCGACGGGTCGAAGGTGGCGCTGGTGTTCGGCCAGATGAACGAGCCCCCGGGCGCCCGCGCCCGCGTCGCGCTGTCGGGTCTGACGATGGCCGAATATTTCCGCGACGAAGAAGGCCAGGACGTTCTGTTCTTCGTCGACAACATCTTCCGCTTCACGCAGGCGGGTTCGGAAGTGTCGGCGTTGCTCGGCCGTATTCCTTCGGCGGTGGGTTACCAGCCGACCCTGTCGACCGACATGGGCGCGCTGCAGGAACGCATCACCTCGACCACCAAGGGCTCGATCACCTCGGTGCAGGCCATTTACGTTCCCGCGGACGATCTTACCGACCCGGCTCCCGCAACTTCGTTCGCCCACTTGGACGCAACGACGACGCTGAGCCGCGCGATTTCGGAACTCGGCATCTACCCCGCGGTCGACCCGCTCGACTCGACCTCGCGCGTGCTGACCGCCGCGACCGTCGGGCAGGAGCATTATGAGACCGCCCGCCGCGTTCAGGAAACGCTGCAGAAGTACAAGTCGCTGCAGGACATCATCGCGATCCTCGGCATGGACGAGCTGTCGGAAGAAGATAAGCTGGTCGTCGCCCGCGCGCGCAAGATTCAGCGCTTCCTGTCGCAGCCGTTCCACGTCGCCGAAGTCTTCACCGGCATCCCCGGCAAGTTCGTGGCGATCGAAGACACGGTGAAGTCGTTCAAGGCCGTTGTCGACGGCGAATATGACCACCTCCCCGAAGCGGCCTTCTACATGGTCGGCGGCATCGAGGAAGCGGTCGCCAAGGCTGCCAAGCTGGCTGCCGACGCTGCATAATTACCCAATTCCCCTCCCGCCTTCGTGCGGGAGGGAAATGAGAGACTGACATGGCCCTGAAGTTCGAACTCGTTACCCCCGCCCGCCTTGAGCGGTCGAGCGACGTCTATATGGTCACCGTACCGGGCAGCGAGGGCGATTTCTCGGTGCTCGAAGGCCATGCGCCGTTCATGGCGACGCTGCGCAACGGCCCGCTGACCATCTACCAGACGCAGGGCGCCGCGCCCGAGACGATCGAAGTCGAAGGCGGCTTTGCCGAGGTCAACGAGGCCGGCCTGACAGTGCTGGCCGAACATATCGCAGGCTGATCGCGCCGCATTGCCAACAAGAAGGGCCCGCATTCGACGCGAATGCGGGCCCTTCTTGTTTGGATGATCGGTTGTGGCTGGGAGCTGCCTCATCCATCATCGTCACCCCGGACTTGATCAGGGGTCCATAACTTCAGCGCAGCGATGTATCCCGGATCAAGTTCGGGATGACGAATGAGGGCACACGAGTCCCCGCTCACCACGCCATATCAGCCATCGGCACCTCGCTCCCGCACTCGCAGCCCGCAATTCCCTCTTCCCCATCGCGCTGCGTCGTGCTCATGGCAGCGCCATGTCCGATAATGCTCCCCTGCTTTCGATCGCCAATGCCCGTGTGATGGCGGACGAAACCTGTATCCTCGACCTTCCCGCGCTGACCCTCCATCCGGGCGAGAACACCGCCATTCTCGGGGCCAACGGATCGGGGAAGTCGACGCTGGTCAAGCTGATCACGCGCCAGATCTATCCGCTCTACGGCGGGCAGGTGCGAATTTTCGGGCAAGACAACTGGAATGTCTTCGACCTCCGGAAATTGCTCGGCATCGTCTCGTCGACGATGCAGCTCGATTTCGACGCCGATCCGCCGCTCGAAGTCGTCGATTGCGTCGTCTCGGGATTTTTCGCGGCGCGCGGGCTGTGGGCGCATAACGAGGTGACGCCGGCGATGCGCGACGCGTCGCAGGCCGCGCTCGCGGACGTTGGCGCGGCGCATCTCGCCGGGCGCAGCATGGCGAGCCTGTCGACCGGCGAAGCGCGCCGCGTCCTGATCGCCCGCGCCCTCGCCCACCGGCCCCGCGCCCTGCTGCTCGACGAACCGTGCGCCGGGCTCGACCCCGCGGCGCGGCATCATTTCCTCGACATGCTCCGCGCCGTCGCGCGCGGCGGCACGACCTTGCTGCTGATCACCCACCATATCGAGGAGATATTGCCCGAAATCTCGCGGATCGTGACATTGCGCGGTGGCCGGATCGACGAAGACGGCACCAAGGACCGGCTGCTGACCAGCGCCGCGCTCACCCGTCTGTTCGGGCTGCCGATCGAGGCGTCGCCGCGCGGCGACTGGTTCCACGCCGATATTATTGCCTGATCCGCCCGCTGAGCAGCTCTGGCCGGGTCAATCGACGACCTCGACCGCAATATGCGGCCAGGCCGCAGCCAATCGTCCGGCCCAGCGCTCATAGGGCCAGGGGATGACCTCCTCGTCGAACCAGAACAGCCGGTCGCCGTCGAGATCGTAGAGGTGGACCACATCGTTGCTGTCTTCTTGCCGGACGATGCGGATCTTGGCGATGCGCGACGGATGGATGCGTCCTTCGTCGCCGCCGGTTGCGCCGATCCGGCCCTGCCACCAGATCAGATCGCCCGTTGCGGGCTCGACGAAACTGCCCCGGTTGGGGTTGGCGAGCATGTTCATCGCCGCGCCCGCCGCGACCAGCGCACCCAGCCCTTGCGCAAGCGGGACGAGCCAGGGGGCACACTCGCCGTCTTCGCTGCAATTGTCGGCGGGGTCGATGACCGACCCGGCCCAGAAGAAGACGGTACCGAAAACGAGCAACAGCCACATGCGGTAATCGGTCCGCGCGCTGCGCCGATAGGAAGGGATGGACGTGCCGGCCATGGCCCCCGCTCATAGAGCAAGCTGGTCAACAGCAGGATAACGCCGGATATTGTGTTTCCGCGACGATCCGACGAAAGCCGTGGCAGCCAAGGAGCGACGCAAGCGAGTCCGTCTATGGTGACGATCACAGCCCGCCGGGTTTCGACATGTGAAACGAAAGAGGCTATACTGATCGAAGGAATTGTCCTTTCCATGCAAACTCTTGTCGACCGCCCCCGAAAAACCGCCGTCGTTCTGGCCTTTCTCGCCGCGATGCTGCTTGCCCTGCTGCTCCCGGCCCGGCCCGCGATGGCGCAGGCCTATCCCTGCAACGGCCCCGGGCCCGGCGAGCGGATGGTCGGCATGACGCCGGGCGGCAATGGCGTCGCCGGGGTGCCGCTGTGCGTGCGCGACGAAGCGGCGGCGCCGGTGCCGCAGGGACCGCCGACGCAATGGGTGAACAGCTATTATGTCGCGGCGTGGCACCCCGAAGCGTCGGATGTCTGGACCGCCGCGGGCTATCGCAGCGCCGACGCCGCGGGCGAAGCCGCGCTCGCCGCCTGCGCCGCAGCGATGGGCCCCGGCTGCACGCTGACGCCGGGCGCCGCCAACGGCTCGATCGCCATCGCGCGCGACGGCCTCGGCACCCTGTGGGCCGCCACGGGAGCGAGCGACGGCAAGGCAAGGAAGGAGGTCGAGAAACTGTGCGTGAAGGAACAGCAGGCGATCTGCGAGGTCATCAACACGACCAACTCGCCGTCATGGATCGAGGAGATCGGCTATCCGGTCAGCCAGGCGATCGTCTTTCCGCCGAAGGGCAATTTCCATCGCATCTATGCATCGACGGCGTGGGTCGACAGCGGCAGCGCCGAGGGTAACTGGGGCGCGAAAATATGGGTCAATTCGGGCTATACGAGCGGCAAGGATGCCGAAACCGCAGCGGTGACCCAATGCGAACGCGACAGCGGTGCGAAGTGCAAGGCGGTCCGGACGATTTCCGACGCCTTTCTGACCATCGCGGTCGATGCGAGCCGGTCGATCCGGGTCGGGTCGAGCCCCGATTACAAGGAGGCCCGGAAACATGCCGAGCAACGCTGCAAGGACACGGGAACCAAATGCACCGTCACCGCGACCTTCGACGCAACGCAGAAGGGCGCGTTCGTCCACGATGCCTATCAGGCACTCGCCGAAATGAAGAAATAGCCGATTTGACGAAGGAGGCCGCCTTGAAATTCCTTTCCCGCACCCTGTTTGCATCGGCGGCGCTGATGGCCACGCCAGCACAGGCGCAAGACGCCGATCCCGACGAAGGCCTCGGCTATGTCGCCGAATATGGCGCGACGATCGGCGAGCCCGACCGGGTCGACAGCGATGGCGCGGCGCTCACCGATCCCGCCGCGATCCTCGCGCAGGACCGGTTCAATGTCGATGTGCGGGGCGTCCTCCAGCCGGGCGACAGCCCCGACGAATATTTTGCCGATGAGGCGCAGCGGGAAGAAATCGCCGGCGCCGACATCCGCTTTCAGGACGATCGGGCCGCGGCCGAACTTGCGGATGGCACGCCCTCGCTGTTCGTGACGGTGATGCGCCGGCCGGACGACGGGCGATTGGTCATCTTCCTCGCGACCTCCGACGGCGAACCGGCGGACGATCCCGATTCGGTCGACGATTCCACGCCAACGGCCTGAAGCGACGCATTTGCGCCATTATCCCGCCACCGATCGCTTGCCAGAGCGGCGGAACCGCTTAATTGGCCCGGACGTGCCTGTGCCCCTGCGGGACATGCGATCGAGAATGAAACATTTTGTTGGCGTTTCAGGGCATAATGCAGGCTGACCCGCCTCCACGCGAATCGGTCGTGCGGCGGCGGGATGGGAATTTCGACACGCGGATGAAGCCCGAACTCAACCTCACGGCCCGCTCGGCGTGGCTCGATCCGGTGGCGCCGAAGCCCGCCGGACCCGACCGCTCGTTCTGGACCGCACTGGCGGCGGCGGTGATCGTCGCGTGCCTCGGCCTCGCGCTCGCGAGCGGACGGCTGCGCGACTATACGCCGTTCGGGCCGTACAGCGTCACCGTGCCGTTGAACTTCAAAACCTATGACCCCGCACGCTGGGCGGTGATGAACGCCGAGGATTATGAGGCGGCGCTGAAGATCGACCCGACGCTGCCCGACCCGAACAGCGTGGGCTATGCCGACGCGACCGCCCTGCCCCCCGCCGATCCGGCAGCGCTGCGCGACGAAGCCTTTGTCGGGCCGCCGGCCAAAAGCTATGTCTTTCGCGGCGTTACGGCGCTCGACCGCGAACGCGCCCATTATTGCCTTACCTCGGCGATCTATTACGAGGCCGCGTCCGAAAGCGACGACGGCATGCGCGGCGTCGCGCAGGTGATTATCAACCGCGCCCGTCACCCGAGCTTTCCGAACACGATCTGCGGCGTCGTCTTCCAGGGGTCGCAGCGCGCGGGCGTGTGCCAGTTCACCTTCAGTTGCGACGGCGCGATGGCGCGCGCGCCGAGCAAGCCCAACTGGCTCCGCGCGAGCCGCATCGCGTCGGCGGCGCTTGGCGGCTATGTCTTCCCCAAGGTCGGCCTCGCGACCCATTATCACACGACGGCGATCTGGCCGCGCTGGGGCAAGAGCCTGGTGATGACGAATATCGTCGGCGCGCATATCTTCCATCGCTGGCGCGGCCGCTGGGGCATGCCCGACGCGTTCCGCGCACCCTATCTCGGCCGCGAACCGGTGCCCGGCCCCTATCTGCCCGTCGCGCAGCAACTCGCGATCCTCAAAGGACAGGGGATCGCGCCCGGCGCCGGACCGCTGCCGGCGATTGCGGGCGCCACCGCCGCGGCGCCGCTGCCCGATGTCGCACCGGCGCCGCTGCCGGGCACGATGGCGCAGCAGGGCCGCGATATCGGCACGCCGGCCGCGCCGGCCCCCGCCACGCCGCCGGTGACCTACAGCGATCCGCGGCTCAACCAGTCGGGGCAGATCAAGGAAGAGTTCCAGAAAAGCGGAGAGTGGATTCGCTGACCGAAGCCGCCTAGTCTCGTCGCATCACCACCATCAGGGAGGATGGCCATGGGACATGTCAAAGGCATCGGCGGATTGTTTTTCCGGGCGCGCGATCCCGCCGCGCTCAACGCCTGGTACCGCGAGCGGCTCGGCGTCGGCGGCGGCTGCAGCGCCGACGAGAGCGTCCCGCCGAACGAATGGGTGTGGAACGTCACCGCCGGTCCGCTCGTCTTTTCGCCCTTCAAGGCGGATACCGATTATTTCGCGGCCGACCGCCAGTATATGATCAACCTGCGCGTCGACGATCTCGACGCGGTGCTGGCGCCGTTCCGCGCCGCGGGCGATGAGATCATCACCAAGCAGGAGTGGGACGACCCATCGGTCGGTCGTTTCGCACGCGTTCACGACCCCGAAGGCAATCCGATCGAATTGTGGGAGCCGCCGAAGGGGTAACCCTGAAATCCCGTTCGCATCGAGCCCCTCGACTGCCTTGGCAGGCGCTCGGGATAAACTTCCACCTTCGGTGGAAGTCGAGATGCCCATCGGTCTAGCGCTTGCCATCGGGGTGTCTCGACTTCGCTCGACACGAACGGAAACTGATGGAGGCTCTTACCGACCCTGACTGCGCCAGCGCTTGACGACGCGTTCGAGTATCTCGGCTTCGCCGCCGGTCTCGCGCCACAGCTTCGAGAACAGCGGATCGCTCGACGCGGGCCGCTTTTCCTCTTCGAGCGTGTCGAGATAGACGCGGATCGGGATCGACACGCCCTCGCCGCAGACGATGCATTCGCGGTTGCGGAGCGCCGGGATCGAATCGATGAAACCGCGCGCGCCCTCGGGCATTGCCGCCTTCACGAAATGCTGGTCGCGCTCGTTGTTGAGGCGCATCGAGATGATCGTGCCGCACTGCGACAGCACGCCTTCGGCAAGGTCCGACGGGCGCTGGGTGATCAGCCCCAGCGACACGCCATATTTACGGCCTTCCTTGGCGATCCGTTCGAGGATCTTGCGCACCGCCTGCCCCTGCCCGACATCCTTCGCCGGGATGTAGCGATGCGCCTCTTCGCAGACGAGCAGGATCGGGCGCTGCGGCTCGCCGCGCGACCAGATCGCATAGTCGAAGGTCAGCCGTGACAGCACCGCAACGACGACGCTGGTGATGTCGGAGGGCACCCCCGACACGTCGATGATCGAGATCGGCCGGCCGTCGGACGGCAGGCGGAAGATCTTGCCGATGAAACTGGCCATGGTGTCGGCGACGAGCATGCCCGAGAACATGAAGTTATAGCGCGGGTCGGCGCGCATTTCCTCGATCTTGCCCTTGATCCGCATGAAGGGCGCGCTCGACGTCGCCTTGTCGAGCCGGCCCATCTCGTTGCTGAGAATGCTGAGGAGATCGGAGAGCAGATAGGGAATTGGCGAATCGACGGTGATCTTGTTCATCCCCTCGGCCAGCCGGTTCTTCTGCCGCGCCTGCAACAGGCATTTGGCGAGCACGTCGCAGTCGCCCTGCCGGTCGCGGCCCTCGCTGGTGACGAACACTTCGCAATGTTCCTCGAAATTCATCAGCCAATAGGGCATCGCGAGATTGTCGACGTCGAACAGCGCGCCGGTGCCCTTGAACGCCGCCGAATATTCGCCGTGCGGGTCGATCATCACGATATGACCCTGCGGCGCGAGTTCGCAGATCTTGTGGAGGATCAGCGCGGCGCTGGTCGATTTGCCGGTACCGGTCGAACCGAGGAGCGCGAAATGCTTGCCGAGCATCGCGTCGACATAGAGCGAACCGCGAATATCCTTGGTCGGATAGACGGTCCCGATCTCGACATGCGCGCGTTCGTCGGCGGCATAGATTTGCTTGAGATCGGCGCTGGTCGCCGCATAAACCTTACCGCCCGGCACCGGGTAGCGCGTGACACCGCGGCGGAAATTATGGATGCGGCCGGTGATCTTTTCCTCGTCGCCTTCGCCGAGGAAGTCGATCGAGGCGACGATGACGCCCTGCCCCTGTTCGTGGAGCTGCTGGTCGCGGATGCTCGCGACGAGCCACACATTGCCGACGCGGACCTTGACCTGCGCGCCGACCTGCCCCGCCATCGCGACCGCCATGTCGGTCGATGACGACAATTGGCCGATCACGGCGGAGTCGATCAGGATGCGCGACGCCGAACCCGAAATATCGATCACTTCGCCGATCAGCAGGTCGTCGCGATGATGCGCCGTCACCGGCGCAACGGGCGCAGCAGGAGCGACGGTGCCGCCGCCGGCGAGCCGGACGTGCTGTGCCGCCGTCATGTCCCCGGCGCCGATCGCGCCGCCCTGGCTGTCCATTCCGTTGCCCCGCCTCAAATTGATCCCGGACAACTTATCGCACCAGTTGGTAAATAAAGCGCTTATGGTCGTCCGCAGCGCCCCGAGCTCGCCCTAACGGCGGCGGAAAATGGCCGATGCACCCCATCCGAGGACGAGCGACAGCAACACCGCCGCCAGCCCGTAGAGAAAGCCGTGACGCTGCGCCGCGAGCGCGACGAAGCGTTCGAAGCCTGCCTTGCGGATCTGGACGTCGCGCGATGCCACCGCGAGCACGCGGCCGCGGCTGATCAGATAGGTTTCGGCGCGATAGGTGCCGACCGGGACGCGCGCCGGCACCGGGATACGCGCCCGGTAGAGCACGCCTTCGCTGATTTCGACCGCCGCCGGATTCTCGTAAAAAAGCCCGAGGCGGCGATAAAGGTCGATCAGCCCGCCCTCGAAACGCTCGAGCTTCTTCGCCTCCGAAAAGCCGCTCGGCGACATCGACAGGTTATTGAGCCCCAGTTCGAAAATCGCGGCGGTGCGTTCGTCGACCAGCTTGTCGATCGGGCGCGACGAGCCGATGGCATAAAAGCCCGGCGAGGTCCGCAGGCGGATGCTGTTGGCGTTGACCCAGATACCCGCGACGCGGCGCTTTTCGCGCAGCACGATCGGGCGCACCGGTCCCTTCAACACCACGACGATATCGGCGCGGTCGTCGGGCAGCCGCTGTCCCGGATAAAGGATCGCGCCGAACAGCAGCAGTTCCTCGCCGGTAAAGCTGTACTGGATATCGATGGCGCGGCTCGACACGTCGGGGACCAGCCGCGGATCGCTCCCCTGCGCCGCAGCCGAGGCCGGGAGCAGCAGCGCCGCGCACGCCAGAGCCAGGGCGCACGCGTTTCTCATTGCACCGTGTAGATTTCTTCGGGGCGGATGAAGAGATCGACCGCCATGCGCAGCGCGACGAGCAACACGATCGCCGCGAGTGCCATGCGCAGATATTCGGGTTTCACCTTCTGCGCGAAGCGTGCGCCGAACTGCGCGCCGGTGACGCTGCCGAGCAGCAGCAGCCCCGCCAGCACGATGTCGACCGCGCCGGTCGTCATCGCATGGACCATCGTCGTCGCGATCGTCACGAACAGGATCTGGAACAGCGAGGTGCCGACGACGACCTGCGTCCCCATGCCGAGCAGGTAGAGCATCGCCGGGACCATGATGAAACCGCCGCCGACGCCGAGCAGCATGGTCAGGATGCCGACCGCCATGCCGAGCAATAGCGGCGCGAGCGGCGAGATATAGAGGCCCGAGCGATAGAAACGCCAGCGCAGCGGCAGGTTGGCGACCATCGGGTGGTGGCGCCGCTTGCGCGCCGGCGCGGGAAGCCCCGCCTGCGCCGCGCGGTACGACCCCCATGCCTCGCGCCCCATGAAACTGCCGACGGTGCCGAGCAGGGCGACGTACAGGATGTTGATCGTCGTATCGATCTGGCCCCAAGCGGTGAGCAATTCGAACAGCCCGGCGCCGATCAGCGAGCCGAGGAGTCCGCCCGCCACGAGCACCGCGCCCATGCGCAGGTCGACGCCGTCGCGCTCGAGATGCGCCATCACGCCCGACACGCTGGCCCCCGTCACCTGCGTCGCTGCCGATGCCGCCGCGACCGTCGGCGGGATGCCATAGAAGATCAGCAGCGGTGTGGTCAGGAAGCCGCCGCCGACCCCGAACATGCCCGACAGGAACCCCACGCCGCCGCCGAGCAGGATGATGACCAGCGCATTGACCGACAGATTGGCGACGGGAAGATAAAGGTCCATGGGCCCCGAGATCGTTTCGCGGCGCTGGAACCGCGCCGGTTCCGGCGATCCTAGACCATTTTTCGGGGGCGGGGAATCCGCACCATCGCCTAAATTTTCCGCAAATTCAGAAGTCGGCGGCGAGGGTCAGCGCGAGGCCGCTTTCGGGCGCCGCATCGCCGGCGACACGTTGCCGCCAGTCGAGCGCGATCCGGCTGCCCTCGCCCACCTTTGGGAGGCGCAAGGTCAGCCGCGGACCGACATCGACGCGCGCCGCGCCGGGCTGGGCCGCGCCCGCCGCAAGCGCGCCGAGCCGCAGCGGCGCATCCTCGTCGCGTCCCAGCCGCCGGTCGACCACCACCGCACCATCGACGAAGCCGTCGCGGCGATGCACGCCGACGAGCCCCGCCTGCCCATAGGCGTCGAGCCGGAAACCGCCGGGCAGCGGCGCTCCGCTCACCCCGCCGCTGACTGTCGCGGCCAGCGCCGTGCGGCCCTCCGGGCCGACGGCCAGCCGCTGTTCGATCGCGATATCGACGGGCCAGCGCGCAACCGGTGCATAAGCAAGGCCCAATGCGATTTCACGCTGCCGCGGGCGTTGGACCGCCATCGTCGCGCGCGCATAGGCGCGGGCACGGCCGGTTTCGTCGAGGCCATGGGCGATCCGCAGCCCGGCCTGGCTGCCGCCTAGCTGACCTGGCCCGGCGATCCCGCCGGGCGCGTCGCCGCTCCCCTGACGCAGATAGAGCCAGCCGCCGAGCGACCATCCGGCCAGTTGTCGCTGCATCCAGAAGGGCTTCGCCCGTCCCGGTTCGGCGCGCGCCGCGGCGGGGACCGGCCACCACGCGGCGCCTCCGGCGGGCAGCGCCGTTCGCATATTTCCGCCCAAGGGAGCGGGCAGAAGCCTCGCCATAAGTGCGAGGCGAAGGCTGTGGCGGTCGGCGCCGAGATGATTTGTTGGAGCCTTTTCCTCCACCACCGTGAGCGGCAACGGATCGTCGCTGGGTTGCGCAGCTCGCCGGAGCGGCGGCGAGGCAAGCGGCCTAGTCCACGATGACGCAACCGGCCGCATCACAAGATCGCCTGTCCGGTTTACGCCGATTGGCGGCAGCGTCGCTGCGGCAAAGGGCGACGGCGCCGCCCACGGCGGCGTAACCGCCGGGGGCACCGGCACCGCGGGATTCCATAGCGCCCCGACGCGAACCGCCACCCACGCGCCGAGAAACAGCGCCAGGAAACGCAGCGCGGGCGCATCGCGCAGCGGCCGCAGCCCCGATCGGCGCGCGGCCGTCACCGCACGGTCACCGGCGCTGCCTCGCATCCCGCTTCGCGATGCTCGGTCTTTTCCCACACGACCTGTCCCGAGCGAAGGATCCGCCAATAGGCGACGATGGCCCGGCGCGCCGCGAGGATCGCGATGATGTTGGCGACCAGCGCCCGCGGAAAAGAAAAGACGCCTTGCCGCCAGCCATAGCATCGCGCCGTGAAATAGCCGCGCATGCCGAGCCGCCACATCAGCAGCATCGCATTGAGCCCGAGGAGCAGGTCCATCGCCGCATCGGAGGTTACGGGACGCCAGCCGAGCAGGACTTCGCCGGTGAACCCGACGGTGACGAGCACGAAGGCGGCGTAGGCGGCGAGCAGGATGGTCGCGGTGAGCGGCGCGCGCCGGTCGCGCCAAAGCATCCAGCGGATCAACCATGTCCGGCTCGCCGGCTCGTTTGCCGCAGCCGGTCTGAGCCAGCCGAGATGCTCCCAGCCGGCGAGCGCGATTCCGGTGATCCACCGCGACTTCTGCTTCACCGATTTTTCCCATTCGTCGGGGAATTCGCCCTGCGACACGATCCGCCCGCCGCGGGTGCCGGGTGCATCGACGAAACGCGCCGCAAGACCATAGCCCGCAATCAGCATGCCGACCTCATAATCCTCGGTCAGGCTATCGGCGCGAAAGGGTTCGCCGCCGCGGTCGAGCGCCAGAAGAGCCAGCGCATTGCGCGTGAGCGCGCAGCCGACCCCAGCCGACGGGATCGGCAGGCCGAGCCGCGAACGCAGCACCAGCTCCTTGCCATGCGCTTCGGCAAATTCGTCGCCATAATGGCCGGCGACCCATTGCGGGCCGCGGCCGACGATCGGCACCACCGGAATCTGCACCATCGCATAAGCGCCGAGATGGCGGCGATAGAGGTCGAGTTCCTCCGGATGGACATGATCCTCGGCATCATGGAGCGCGATCGCGGCGAAGCGCCGCCCTTCCGCGCGCTCGTCTTCGCCGAGCGCCGCCCACATCCGGTTGAGATTGTCGCCCTTGGTGGTCGGCCCGTCCTCCCCGCCGATCACGAGGCGCAACCGGGGATCGCGGGCGATCAGCGGCGATACCGCGAAAAGCGTTGCCGCATCATTGGGATAGCAGCCAACGTAGAGCCGGAAATCTTCGCCGTCCCATGCCGCGAGCGTCCGCCGCAGGGTGGCGGCGAGCACGGCGTCTTCCTTCCACGCCGGCAGGAATATCGCGATCGTCCCGTCGAGCCGCGACGGCGCGGCGCGAGGGACCGGTGCCGCGCGCCGGCTCGCGATCCACAGCGCATCGAAAAGCAGGTCGTCGAGCCCGATCAGCAGGATGCCGACCGATGCGAACAGCATCAGTTCATGCCCGGCGGCATGCACCAGCCACTCCAGTCCTGCGGTCGACAGCTCCACCCTGCTGGCCCCACCCCCAATCGATGGCGCCTCGCCACCGACCCGTCTTGGGTAATGGCGCGATGTTTTTTGTAAAGGGTGACGCTGGCGGGTCCCCGCGCTAGGAGAATTTGCGATACCCCTGTCCCGAAAGGTCCTCCACGCCCGTTATGCCCAGCAAATCCGCCCCCCGCTCCGCCTTGCGTGATTTTCTCGAAAGCGAGAGCGCCGGCGGCATGTTGCTGATTTTTGCAGCCATATTGGCGATGATTGTCGCCAACTCGGCTTTCGGCGAAACTTATCTCCATGTCATCCATGCGGTGACGGGGCCGGTGCTCACCGACAAGCTTGGCCCGATGACCGTCCATCTCTGGATCAACGACGGGTTGATGGCGGTCTTCTTCCTGCTCGTCGGGTTGGAGATCAAGCGCGAGTTCGTCGACGGGCGGCTGGCGAGCTGGGATCGGCGGCGCCTCCCCTTCATCGCCGCTGCCGCAGGGATGGCGGTGCCCGCCGCGCTTTATATGCTCTTCGCAGGGGGAACGCCGGGGCTCGCGCAAGGCTGGGCGATTCCGGCCGCCACCGATATCGCCTTTGCCATCGGCGTGCTGGCGTTGCTCGGCAAGCGCGCGCCGACGTCGCTGAAGCTGTTCCTCGTCACCGTCGCCATCGTCGATGACATGGGCGCGGTCGCGATCATCGCGCTGTTCTACACCGCCAAGATCAATGTCGTGGCGCTCGCCGCGGCGGCCGCAATCGTCGGCGCGATGTTCGCCTGCAATCGCCTCGGCGTTCGCAGCCTGATCGTCTATCTGCTGATGTTCGTCCTGCTCTGGTACGCGATGCTCCTGTCGGGAGTGCACGCGACGATCGCCGGCGTGCTCGCGGCGATGGCCATTCCTTTCGATCGGACGCCGGGCGCCCCCGACAGTGCGACCTCGCCGCTCCACCGGCTCGAACATGGGTTGCATCCATGGGTGGCCTTCGCGATCGTGCCGCTGTTCGGCTTTGCCAATGCCGGGGTCGACATGAGCGGGCTCACCGTCGATCAGATCTTCGCGCCGCTGCCCCTCGGCATCGCCGCGGGGCTGTTCCTCGGCAAGCAGATCGGTATTTTCGGCAGCGTCTGGCTGTCGGTCAAATTCGGCATCGCGGGCAAATTGCGCGGCGCGACCTGGCCGCAAATCTATGGCGTTTCGCTGCTCTGCGGCATCGGCTTCACGATGAGCCTGTTCATCGGCGGGCTCGCCTTCCCGGGCGACGCGACGCTGGTCGAGGAAGCCAAGATCGGCATATTGATGGGATCGCTGGTCGCAGCGCTGGCCGGTTTCGCGGTGCTGCGCTTCACCCCGCTCCATCCCGAGCATGACCGGATCGAAACCGAATCCGACGCCGAAATCGCAAGCGACGGCGACGTTAACGACACATGCGAACCCGAAGGGAGAGCGAACGCATGACATCCCGCTGGCGAAAGGCGATGGCGCTGTCGTTGACCGCCGCCGTCACTCTCTCGGGCTGCTATTCGCTCGACCCCGAGATGAAGCGCACGGTCGCGCAGCGCAAGGCGCAGCAGCGCGCGGCGCAGGGTAGCACGCAACCGGCCCCGCCCGCCGCAACGCCGGCTGCGCCGTCCGGCGAAGCGCCCGCGCTGACCACGCGGGCGGCGAAGGATATTCCGACAATCGACGTCCGGCGGCTCGAAGTCGTTTCGGGCGCCAGGCAGCTACCGGCGCCCGGCCCCGCACCCGCGCTTCCTGCGCCGACCGCCGACTGGCCCGCCCCGGCAAGCCCCGCCGATCCCGCCGCCGCGATGTTCGCGACGCAGACGATCGACGCGGTCGCGACCGCCTATGTGCTGCTCAGCCTCGAGATCGGCACGCACGAAAAGGGTTATATCGACGCCTATTACGGCCCGCCCAGCCTGCTCGACGCGGCGATCGCCTCGCCGCGCGACAAGGCGGCATTGCTCGCGGCGGCGCGGCAGTTGATGGCCAAGCTCGACGGCATCGCCCCCGACCTGTCGGACCCGATCGAGAAGCGGCGCAGCGCCTTCCTCCGCGCCCAGCTTCGCGCCGCCGAAACGCGGCTGATGATGATGGACGGCACGCGCTTTCCCTTTGCCGAAGAGGCCGAGCGGCTGTTCGGGGTGCGCCCCGACCTCAAGCCGCTGGCGAGTTACGACGTGCAGCTCGCGGCGATCGACGCGCTGGTGCCGGGACCCGGCGACCTCGCAACCCGCGTCGAGGCCTATCTCGATCGCTTCACCATCCCCAAGGAGCGGCTGCAAAAGGTATTCGACGCCGCGATCGCCCGCTGTCGCGGCCGCACCGCCACGCATGTCGCGATGCCCGAGGGCGAAAGCTTCGACCTGCAGTTCGTCACCGGCAAAAGCTGGAGCGGCTATAATTATTACCAGGGCGGCTACCACAGTATCATCCAGGTCAACACCGACCTGCCGATCCGCCTGTCGCGCGCGCTCGACCTCGGTTGCCACGAAGGCTATCCCGGCCATCATCTGCTCAACATGAAGATCGAGGAGCAGTTGGTGAAGGGCCGCGGCTGGGCCGAGTATAGCGTCTATCCGCTCTATAGCCCGCAAAGCCTGATCGCCGAGGGCACCGCCAATTACGGCATCGACCTTGCCTTCCCCGACCGCACCCGCCCCGATACCGAGCGCGACGTGCTGATGCCGCTGGCCGAGATCGCGCCGCCGAGCGACGACCGTTACTGGCAGCTTCTCGATGCGATGAAGCTGTTGCAGGGGGCGCGGCTGACCATCGCGCAGCAATATCTCGACGGCCAGATCGACCGGCCGACCGCGCTCGCGCTGACGCAGAAATATCTGCTTTTCTCGCCCCAGCGCGCCGAACAGTCGGTCACCTTCACCGACCAGTATCGCAGCTATGTGATCAACTATGGCATTGGCGAGGAGATGGTGCGCGCCTTCATCGAGCGCGGCTCTCCCGACCGCGACGAAATCTGGCGGCGCATGGCGCTGATCCTCGGCGAACCGACGCTGCCGGCGGACCTCCTCGCCCCTTAAATATCGACGATGATCTTGCCGAAATGGGCGTTCGACGCCTGATGGCGAAAGGCATCGGAAAGATTTTCGAGCGGGAAATGCTGGTCGAGGACCGGTTTGATCCCGTTCGCCTCGATCCCGGCGATCATCGCGAGTTGCTGCGCCCGGCTCCCGACGGTCAGTCCCTGCACGCGCAGATTCTTGTGCATGAGCAGCGCGGTCTGCACCGGACCCGCGATTCCCGCGAGCACGCCAATCAGCGCGACATGACCGCCGACACGCGTCGCGACCATCGACTGGTCCAGCGTGCCGGCACCGCCGATTTCGACGACCGTATCGACCCCTCGCCCGCCGGTCAGTTCGAGCGCCTTCGCGCCCCATGCCGGGACATCCTTGTAATTGATCAGCTCATCGGCGCCGAGCGCCTTCAGCCGTTCGAGTTTCGCGTCGGACGAGCTTGTCGCGATCACGCGCGCCCCTGCCGCTTTTGCAAATTGCAGCGCGAACACCGAGACGCCGCCGCTGCCTTGCACGAGCACCGTCGAACCCGGCTGCGTGACGCCATCGACGAACAGCGCCCGCCACGCGGTCAGCCCGGCGCAGGTCAGTGTCGCCGCTTCGGCAGCCGAATAACTCTTTGGCGCATGCGTGAACCAATGCTGCGGCGTCACCACCAGCTCGCGTGCATAGCCGTCGATGCTGTCGCCCGGGACCTGCGTGAAAGCATGCTGCGGCGGCGCGCCATCGTCCCAGAAGGGGAAGAAGAGCGATACGACCGCGTCGCCGACGCGAAAGTCGCTGACGCCCTCACCCACCGCCTCGACCGTCCCCGCGCCGTCGGACATCGGGATGCGGCCGTCGATGGCGGGGATCATCCCCGCGACGACGGCGAAGTCATGGAAATTGAGCGACGAGGCCGCCAGCCGCACCCGAATCTCCCCCGGCCCGGGATCGCCGGGGTCGGCGAGATCGGCCGGAACGAGATTGTCGAGGGAGGCCGGTGCGCGCAGCCGGACGGCGCGCACTATTCCGCCGCCATTGCCATTTCGACGCGCTGCGGGCCGCGGATCACGCCGCCCGGGGTCGGTCCCTGCATCGCGCCGTCACGGAAGGTCACCACCCCCGACTTCACCGTCGCGACATAGCCGTCGGCCTTTTGCAGCAGGCGCTTGCCGCCCGCCGGCAGGTCGAAGGCGAGCCAGGGCTTGCCGAGCTTGATCGCATCCATGTCGATGACGTTGAGGTCGGCGAGATAGCCCGGCGCCAGCACGCCGCGATCCTCGAGCCCGTAGAGCAGCGCCGTATCGCGGCACTGGCGCTGGATCGCATGTTCGAGCGCGATGCGCTTGCCCGCCCGGTCGCGCACCCAGTGCTGGAGCATGAAGGTCGGCGACGCGGCGTCGCAGATCGTCCCGCAATGCGCGCCGCCGTCGGACAGGCTGTTCACCGTATCGTTCGCGGCCTGCAGATCCTCGAGGAAGTTGAGATTGCCGTCGCGGTAGTTGAGGATCGGGAAATAGATGAAGCCCTTGCCGTCGTCCTTCATGAGGAGGTCGTAGGCATATTCGGCCGGCGAGACGCCCGCCGCCGCGGCGCGGCCGGCGATGCTTTCGTCCATCTTCGGCTCATAGTTGAAATCGGGGTCCATCTCGAAATGGACGGGCCAGCCCTCGGCGACGATCTTCAGGAAGTCGAGGATGTCGCTTTCGGGCCAGACATTCGCCTCTTCGACCATGCGCTTGCGGAACGCCGGGTCCTTCAGATGCGCAAGCTGCTGCGCCCACGGCAGGTCGATGATCTCGTTCCACGCCGGCTTGAAGCGGAACGGGTGCACCGTCCCCTGCCACGCCATGATCACGCCGTTGCCGCGGAGCGCGATCTGCGCGACGATGTTCGCGCCGGTGGCATTCTGCTGGCGCATCTCGGCAATCTGTTCTTCGAGCGGCAATTCCTTGGCGATCGACTGGAGCGCGGCGAAGGTTACCGGCAGCCCGGTTTCGCGGCTGAGATCGCCCATCCACTGGAACTCGTTCCACTCGCGCTTCATGTCGCTCGCCATTTCGAACACGCCGTAGCCGACACGGCCCATCGCACGGCCGATCGCGATCAGCTCCTCGGCGGTCGCGGTGGTGCCGGGGACGAGTTCGCCGTCGACCGATTTGTGGAGCACGGTGCGGCTGGTCGAGAAACCGAGCGCGCCTGCGCGCACCCCTTCCTCGACGATCCGCGACATCTCCGCGATGTCCGCGTCGGTCGGGATCGCGCCGGGCTTTTCACGATCGCCGAGCACATAGGCGCGCACCGCGCCGTGCGGGACGTGGCACGCGACGTCGACGGTGCGCGGCAGTTTTTCGAGCGCGTCCATATATTCGGGGAAGGTCTCCCAGTCCCACGACATGCCTTCGGCGAGCGCGGTGCCGGGGATATCCTCGACGCCTTCCATCAGCGAGATCAGCCAGTCGTGGCGGTCGGGCTTGGCGGGGGCGAAGCCGACGCCGCAATTGCCCATCACGACCGTGGTGACGCCGTGCCAGCTCGACGGCGCCATTTCGGCATCCCATGTCGCCTGCCCGTCATAATGGGTGTGGACGTCGACGAAGCCGGGGGTGACGATCTTGCCGCTGGCGTCGATCTCCTCGCGCCCGGCGCCGAGATTTTCGCCGACCGCGACGATACGGTCGCCATCGATCGCGACATCCGCCACGAACGGCTGGCCGCCCAACCCATCGACGACGGTGCCGCCGCGAATCACCAGATCATGCATGTCCGCTCTCCCGAATCTTTTGGTAAGATTTTTTCGTTTCGAGGTGAAACCTATCATGGATTCGCGAGATGCCAAGAGCCCTCGGGCCCGCTATGCTGGGGCAATCAAGCAACAGGAGTCACCGTCATGATCCGCTCGCTTACATGCGCCCTCTTCCTCGCGGTCTCCGCACCGTCGCTCGCCGCTGCGCCGCCGGCTACCCCCGACTATAGCCCCGCGCTCGCCGATCCGGCGCGTCCTGCCGCCGACCGCGAACGCGACACTGCGCGCAAACCCGCCGAACTCCTTGCCTTCGCGCAGGTAACGCCCGGCGAACAGGTCGGCGATTTCGTGATGGGCGGCGGTTATGTCACCCGCCTGCTCGCCGCCGCGGTCGGCCCGGCGGGGCGCGTCTATGCCTTCCAGCCCGCCGAGTTCATTGCCTTCAAGAAACAATATGGCGACGATCAGGCTGCGGTCGATGCCGCCTATGCCAATGTCGACGCGGTCGCCGGGCCGTTCGCGGCGCCCGCTTTTCCGGTGCCGCTCGACACGATCATCACGGTGCAGAATTTCCACGACCTGTATCTGAAGCCCTTTCCCGAAGGCACGGGCGACAAGGCGAGCGCAGCGCTGTTCGCGGCGCTCAAGCCCGGCGGGACGCTGATCGTCGTCGACCACAGCGCCGCCGACGGCACGGGAACGACGCTGTCCGACAGCCTGCACCGCATCGACAAGGCGGCGGTGGTTGCGGCGCTGACCAAGGCGGGCTTTACGCTCGACGCCGAGAGCGACCTTTACAAACACGCCGACGACCCGCGCACCGCGAATGTGTTCGACGCCGCGATCCGCGGCAAGACCGACCAGTTCGCGCTGCGGTTCCGGAAACCGTGACGATGACGAACGACGACGAGGATTATGTCTATGACGAGGCGAGCGGCGAATGGCTGTCCGCCGCCGATGCGCGCGAACGCGCCGCAGCCGCCGCGGCGGGGCCCGAGGTGCGCGACGCCGTGGGCAACCTGCTCGCCGACGGCGATTCGGTGGTGCTGGTCAAGGACCTGACCGTCAAGGGCGCCGGCCAGACGCTGAAGGTCGGCACGGTGATCAAATCGATCCGCCTTACCGGCGACGATCAGGAAATCGACTGCCGCCACGATGGCATCAAGGGGCTGGTGCTGCGCGCCGAATTCGTCCGCAAGCGCTAGAGGGGCTCGACCTTGCAATATCTCTATCTCGGCATCGCGATCGTCGCCGAAGTGATCGCGACCTCTTTCCTCAAGCAGTCGGACGGCTTTCGCCATATCGGCCCGACGCTGATCATGGCGGCGGGTTATGTCGTTGCCTTTTATTTCCTGTCGCTGGCGCTGCTCGATATTCCGACCGGGATCGCCTATGCGATCTGGTCCGGCGTCGGGATCGTGCTGATCGCGACCGTCGCGTGGGTGTTTCAGGGTCAGCGCCTCGACGCGCCCGCGATGATCGGCATGGCGCTGATCGTCGCGGGCGTCGCGGTGATGAACATCTGGTCGAAGACGGCCGCCCACTGACGGGCGGCCGCTTCAATCCTCAGGAAAACAGGGCCTTGCGCGGCCCCAGATAGCCAAACAGATAGGCGCCGACCTTGCGCATCTGGATTTCCTCGGCGCCCTCGGTGATCCGGTAGCGGCGGTGGTGGCGGTAGATGTGCTCGAATGGCTTATGGCGTGAATAGCCGATACCGCCGTGCACCTGCATCGCGCGGTCGGCTGCTTCGCAGCAGAGGCGGTTCGCCCAATAGTTGCACATGCTGACGCGGTCGGAGAGGCGATGTTCGACCTCCTTGTGCGGCATATTGTCCATTTCCCATGCGGTCTTGCGGATCAGCAGGCGCAGCATCTCGGCCTGCGTCGCGAGCTCGACGAGCGGGAACTGGATCGCCTGGTTCTTCGCCAGCGCTTCGCCGAACGGCTTGCGTGTCCGGGCATATTTCACGCTTTCCTCGATGCAGAAGACCGCGGCGCCGAGCGAGCTCGCGGCCTGTCGGATGCGGTTCTGGTGAACGAAGCTCTGCGCGATCGACAGGCCGCCGTCGACCGGACCCAGCCGCGCGCTATCCGGCACCCAGACGTCGGTGAAGGTCATGCGTGGATGGTCGGTCGGCATGTTGAAGGTCCACATATATTCGTCGACCGTCATCCCCGGCGTGCCCGTCGGCACAAGCAGGCAGGAAATGCCCTTGGCATCGCCGTCGTTGCCGCTGGTGCGACAGAAGGTTGCGCAGTGGCTCGCCACATGCATGCCGGTGATCCACATCTTGCGGCCGTTGATCAGCCAGCCATCGACGCCGTCGCGCGTTTCGCGCACCGCACGCGTTTCCATGTGGGTGGCATCCGATCCATGATCGGGTTCGGTCAGGCCGAACGCCGTCCGCCGCTTGCCCTCGAACCCGCCGAGGATGAATTCCTGCTTCTGCTCCTCGCTCGTCGCGAATTGTTCGAACATCTCGACGAAGGGGAAATTGCCGACGATGCTGTGCTCGTTCTGCAGGTCGTTATGGAGACCGAGGCCCTTGGCGGCGAAATGCTCGCGGATCACCGCCATCCACAGGTTCGACCCGTCCTTGCCGCCATATTTCTTCGGCGCCGAAAAACGCCAGTGGCCTGCGGCATCGGCCTTACGGGTCGCCTGTTTGAGCAATTCCTCCCAGTCGTGGCGCGGCAGCCCCTGATTGTCCCAGTCGGTGCGGCTGTGCTCGCGGCGATGGTCGAAGAAGCGGATATTGTCGTCGGCCAGCTCGAGCGGCTTGATCTCCGCCGCGATGAACGCATCGAGTTCGTCCAGATACGCCTGCAGGTCGGCGGGCATCGCAAAATCCATGTCTCTCTCCCTTATTCTATTCCCGTCCGCCCCAGAGCGACCGCGCGCGCGCCAGCGCGGCATATTTGGGGCTGTCGACGGCGAGTTTGTCGAGCGCGGCGCGGCGCAGCGCCGCGAGCAAGCCGGGCTCGGCGAGCGTCCGGGCGCCCGCCAGCAGCGCGCCGGCCAGCGCGGCCTCTTCGGCGCGCACCCCGGCATCGAGGTCGCGCATCACGATGCCCAGCGCGTTCATCGCCACCGCGACCTCGAATTTGTCATGGCCTTCGGCCCTGGGCTTGATCGCCTGTTCGAGCCAGTCGCGCACCGCCTGCACCATTTCGCGATTGACCGGTTCGCCCACCGGTCCGGGTGCGGCGGGTGGCGACGCGGGAAGCGCGCGAAGGCGTTCGGCTTCGGGTGCTTCGGCTTCGAGCAGCAGCAGCAGGTCGAGTTCCTGCTCGGCGGTGCGGCGCCCGACGACGACACGCTCGACCGTCGTGTCGGCGCCGCTGCGCCACGCCTGTCCCATCTGCAGGCAACCGAGCGCCCACCACAGGGTGCGATAGACGAGCCAGAAATGAAAGCGGTCGCGATCGACCGGCGCTCCGCCCGCCGCCTCATAGGCGGCGAAAAAATCGTCGAGCCCGCCGACGCCGAACGCCGGCTTGTCGAGGCGGCCGAAGCGCCACACGGTCATGCAGCCATAGGCGAGGTCCTCATGCGCGTCGCCCAGATGCGCGAGTTCCCAGTCGAGCACGACCGCAAGGCCGCCCGTCTCTTCGGCCACATCGACCATGATATTGCCCATGCGATAGTCGCCGTGGACAAGCACGGGATCCGCCGGCACTGGCAGATGATCCTCGCACCATTTGATCGCGAGCGCGATCATCGGCCGGTCGCCGCCATAGGCCATGAACCGCGCCTTAAGCTCGGCGAGTGCGGCGGCGGTGTCCATCGTCGGGATCGCGGCGGGGATCGTCGCGCGCGGCAGCGCGTGCGTCCGCGCCAGTTCGCGCGCGAGGTCGGCGAGCAGCGACGGCGGCGGGGCCGCCAATATCTTCGCCGGCGCGACTTCGGCGACGACGCGGTGCATGACATAGCCGGTGCCCATGCCGTCGCCGTCGCCCAGCACGCCGACGACCTCGGGCGCCCGTACGCCGCCGGCATGCGCCGCCATCACCAGCGCCGCCTCGTCGGCGTGGCCATAGGGGCGCCCCTCCATATATTCGGCCGAGGGCGCGCGGCGCAGGACATAGCCCTTGCCGGCCCAATCGAATGCCCAGCTTTCCATATTGGCGCCGCCCGACAGGCGCATGAGCCGATCGAGGCGGCCGGGGCCGGCGACGCGAGTCATGAAGGCGGAGAGTGATGCACCGAGATCGTTCATTACTTAACCTTGCTAAGTATTTTTGCGGACCGCAAGCTGCAATCGCAACTGCCCCACGACGAGGGCCGGATCAGCCGGCGTGCGTTCGTCCGCGCTCCATCACGGCTTGCCGCCGCATTTCGACCTCCTCGGCGCGGACGCTGCGGTTCGCCGCCGAAGAGCGTTTATGTTCGAGCGCCATGGCATCGCCGAACGGCAGCGCATGGCCATCGTCGATCAGCTTTTTGTAAGCGCGCACCATCGCCGGATCGGCGCTGGCGATATCGCGGGCTAGCGCCTGCGCCGCGGGCAGCAGCTCGCCCGGTGCGACGACGCGATTGACCAAGCCCCAGTCGCGCGCCGTCCCGGCGTCGAGGAAATTGCCGGTCAGCGACAGTTCCTTGGCGCGGCCGATACCGATCAGCCGCGACAATTTCTGCGACAGCCCCCAGCCGGGCATCACGCCGACGCGGGCGTGGGTGTCGGCAAAACGCGCGTCGGTCGATGCGATCAATATGTCGCACGCCAGCGCGACCTCGAACCCGCCGGTGATCGCGACCCCGTTGATCGCACCGATCACCGGTTGCGGGCAGAGTTCGATTGCTTTCACCGGATTTTCGTCGGCGCCGGTGGCATTGGCGGCGCCGAGGTTGCTCGTATCCGCGCCGAGTTCCTTGAGGTCCAGCCCAGCGGTGAAAGCGCGGGTGCCGGCACCGGTCAGCACGATCGCGCGGACGCTGTCGTCGGCGGCGAGCGTCCGCATCGTGCCGGCAAGCTCGGCACGGAGCGCACGCGACAAGGCGTTCATCGCGTCGGGACGGTTGAGGGTGACGGTGGCGACGGCATCGTCGCGCGTGACGAGAACAAGGGTCATGCCGCCTTGTTGCCTGCGGCGCCGCAAAAGAAAAGGGGCCGGCGTTCACCGGCCCCTTCCCATTTTCGCGCGAAGATCAGTCGCGCAGGCGCACCAGATCGTTGAGCAGCCCTTCGGTGCCGTTGGTCACCGTCAGCCGCTCGACCTTGCCCGCGATGCTTTCCAGCGCCTCGAGCTCCTTCAGGCGGAGCATGACCGGGTTTTCGGCCATGACCTTCGCCGTGTTGAGCAGCGAGCGCGTGGCGTTCGTCTCCTCACGCCGGCGGATGACATTCGCCTCCGCCTCCTTCTGCACCGCGACCACCTGGTTCAGGATCTCGCGCATCTCGCCCGGCAGGATCACGTCCTTGAGCGCGATGTCCGAAACCTCGACCCCGATCAGCGCCATGTCGGCCCGGACCTTGTCCGCCGCCCCGGCGTCGACCGACACCTTGTTTTCAAGGATCTGGTCGAGCGTCAGCGCGCCGAGCGTCTTGCGGAAGGCAAGCTGCAGCGCCCGGTAGAGCGCGTCGGCGAAATCCTTCACGCTCGTCACCGCGAGCAGCGGATCGGCAACGCGGTATTCCGCGCTGATGTTGATCCGCAGCGTCACGCGGTCGCGGGTCAGCATTTCCTGCCCGGTGACGTCGAGCGACTGGCGGGTCAGGTCGACCAGCTTGACGCCGATCTTCCGCCCCGGGTTCCAGTAACCGTAGACGCCCGGTTCGAGCCGGTCGGTCATGCGGCCGTCGATGCTGACGAGCGCGGTCTTGCCCTCGCCGACCTCGACCACCGTCACGAACTGCATCCGGTCCGTCTTCTGCAGACGCTGGAGCAGCTTCGGTTCGACCCGTACATTATCGACGATGTCGACGAGGCTCGCCTTCCACGGGCCCGCGTCGCTCCACACGATCAGCTTGGCGTCCGGACCGAGAATGGTGTTGATGATTCCATCGCGTTCGATGACAGCAATCTCGTTCTCGGCCGTACGGACCACCGTCAGATGCGTCGCCACATCCACCGGCAGCTTGTCGAGCACCGCCTGTTCATAGGCCGATGCGAACATCATCCGCGCGAGCGGCTGACGTTCGATGCGCAGCGAACCGTCGCGGTTCTTCAGCACATGTTCGCCGGCACCCAGGATGCCGCGGACCTCGCCCTTGTAGAGCCAGACCGCCCGTTCGGTTTCATCGATGAGCACGCGCTTGCGGCCCATCAGGCTATCGATCAGTTGCTTCATCATCTCATTCACCATTCTTAATCCGCGTCACGTCACGCCGATTTCCTTTCTTGCTTGCGGTTGCTCATTCCCCGTCAGCCCAAAGGGTCCGGGGACCGGCGGCATGGCGGCGGGCGGACAAGACGCGAGCGGGCTTTGCAGCGCGCGGCACGGGGGCGAACCGTTCGAAAACGGCGCGTCCCGGTCCCGGCGCAGCGCAGCCATCACCGCCTGTCGAGCCTTCCGGCATGGCGTCCGGACGAAGCCGTCCCGTTTACCGCCCAAAGGCGGCGAACAGGCGCGGCGCCCTTTCGCAAGCCGATCCCCGAAGCCCCAAGTTAAGGACCAGAACCTAAATCTGGCGGTCTTTGAAGGACCGTGTGGAGAGGGAGTCGAACCCTCGACACCTAGATTACAAGTCTAGTGCTCTACCCGCTGAGCTATCCATTGGGTCTTTTGACGGGAATTGAACCCGCGACCTCCGGTCTTGCGGACCGGCGCTCTCACCACTGAGCTACAAAAGTCGTCCAACCGACCAAACGTGGCGGCATCCGTACAGCGAACCGGCAGCGCCGGTCGATGCGGGCGGGCTTCGCGAAACCCCGATCCGTCGATGTCCGCCCCGCCGACTGGCCGGGGGACGGCGCCGTTAGGCTCGCCCGAAATAGAGTGCAAGTAAAAAATCGCACATAAGGAATATTTTATATCGGGATCAACTAGAGCTCACCCCAGGACCGATAGTCTTCGACATGCGCATTGGGCCTGCGAAAGCTGGTAAAACTCATGCTGGCTGACAGGTCTAGCGCTTCGACCTGATGCCACCATCCGACCGGCAAAAATACGGCTTCGCCGGGCTGGATGACTGTTTCGAGTATCGGCGGCACAGCCGAATCGCCGTTACCCGCTGGCAGCGCTTCATTGCCCCAGTCGGAGAAGCAATGGCGGCTGTTGCGCATGCGCGCATATGCCCATGGCGGCGCCATCCGCACGCGCTTGCGGCCGATGACCTGGACGAGCAGATTGTTGGTGAGATCGTGGTGCCAAGGGGTGAGCGTTCCCTTCGGCCCCAGCCAGAAAAAGCCGTCGCGCGCGCGGGTGCCGTCGAGCAACGCGATCGGCGCCATATCGTCCCAGAGCGGCGCGAGCGCCGCGGCATTGGTGCCGCTGTTATAGGCGGTGAGATAGATGTCGTTGCTCGCCTCGTCGCTGCGCAGCCAGTCGATCAGCTCGCCAAACCGCACGAGGCGGCGGTGGTCGTCCTTCGCGAGTTCATAATCGGGGTCGCGTTCGCGTTCGACCTGCGCCTCGACGACCGCGTCGCCCGCGACCGCCGCGAAATGATCGAGCGACCAGCGCGCGAGCGCGGGCCAATGATCGACGAGGCCGGCGAGCTTTGCGGGCCGGTTCGCCTCGTAATAATGGCGGTAGAAATGATCGGGCGCAGGCGCATCGAGCATATCGAGCATGAAGCCGCCGTCGGCCTCGCGCGCGAGCCGCTCCTGATTGGCGAGCAGCCAGCCCTGCTTCGCCATCCGCGCGGCCTGCCGCCGCAGCATCGCGGCCATCGGGTCCTTCGCCAGCCGGTCGATCTCATACTTCGCCGCGGCCGCCGACACGCCCGCCGCCGCCAGCCGGGCATGGAGCGCAGCATCGTCCTCGCCGGCCGCGAGGCCTTCGGCGAGCAGGGTGCGTTTATCGGGCTGGGGCATCGAACACTCCTCGGCTGCGCTCAAAGAATATTGCGATGACAAAAGGATGACAATGCTAGTCGCCCGCCGGTCCTTTATAGTCCACCCCATAGACCGCCGCGCGAAAGTCGCGGTGCAGCGTGCCGTCATAGGGAATGGTCTGGACGAAGAAGACCGCTGTCAGCCGGTTTGCAGGATCGACCCAGAACAGCGTCGACGCCATGCCGTCCCAGAAAAATTCGCCGGTCGCGCCGCGATTTTCCTGCGGCGTTTGCGGCGATCCCTTGCGAACCGCGACATCGAAGCCGAAGCCGACGGTGCCTTTTCCGGGCAGCCAGGCGCGTTCGGCGATCGCGGGATCGAGCTGGTCGGTCGCCATCAACCGCACCGTCGATGGTTTCAGGATGCGGGCGCCATCGAGCGCGCCTTCGTTCAGCAACATGCGCGCGAAACGCTGATAATCGTCGAGCGTCGAGGCGAGGCCGAAACCGCCAGGAGTCAGCGCGTGATCGGCGAAGTTCAGCGTCCGCGCCGTTGCCGCGTCCTGCTGGACGAGCTTGCCGTCCTTTTTCACGTTCATCGCCGCGAAGCGCGGCAGCCGGTCGTCGGGCTGGCGCCATGCCGTCTCGGTCATCTTCAGCGGCGCGAAGATATGCGCGTTCACATAGGCGGCGAAGGGCTCGCCCGACAGTTTCTCGACCAGCGCCGCCTGCACATCGACCGCGGCGCTATATTCCCACCGCGTTCCCGGATGGAACAAGAGCGGTACGGTCGCGAGCCGGCGGCTTGCGTCGGCGAGCGGGATACCGAGCGCGAGCGGATCGGCGGCGACATAGGCGGTGTGGACCGGGGTCGGCCCCGCGCCATAGGCAAAGCCCGCGGTGTGGCGCAGGATATCGCGGACGGTGATCGGCCGTTCGGCGGCTACGTAGCGCGGCTGGCCCGTCGCATCGACCCCGGCATAGACGCGCATGTCGGCGTATTCGGGCAGGTAGCGGGCCAGCGGATCGTCGAGCCGGAACTTGCCCTGTTCCCAGAGCTGCATCAGCGCGACCCCGGTCACCGGCTTGGTCATCGAATAAATTTGCGCGATCGTATCGCGGCGCATCGGCCGCTTCGCCTCGCGGTCGGCCATGCCCGCCGCGCCGAAATAAACCTCGCGCCCGTCCTGCCAGATCAGCGCCGAGGTCCCCGCGGCGCGGCCATCGGCGATCATCGCAGCGAGCGCGGCATCGATCCGCGCCTTGTCGATCGTCACCGTTTCCGCCGGGGCGGTTTGAGCCTGCACCGCCGGAATCAACGCGGTGAACAGGGCGCTCGCCGCAACTATCGCCAGTGCCATTCGCCTGCCGCGCATGTCATCCCTCCCCGTCCCGGCGGTTCGCCGTGGTTCGGGGTGCAGCAGATGGGATCGCCGGCGCGCGGTCAACCCGAATAGGTCTGCAACGCGTTTATTCGCCGGCGGCGCCTGCGTCCGCGGGCGCTTCGGCTGCGGTCAGGCTGCCATTCTGGACCAGCCACTGCGGATAACGCGCCTGCACCGACGCCATGATCCGGTCGACCGCGGCGGCGACCTCGGCGCCTTCGTCCTCGCGATCGCGCTGGACGACCACCCGCCTTGCCTGCGCGTCGAGCAGCACCCGGTCGCGCGGCACGAGGTCGCCGACGGTCAGACCGGCGAGGATCGCGCGGCTTTCGTCCTCGCGCTGTTCGAGCGCCGCGAGGCGCTGGTTCAGCCGTTCCTCGAACTGCGCAGCGGCGTTGGTCTGCTGTCGCAACTGGACGATGCTGACGCGCACGTCGCGGCGCGCCTTGTCGCGCACCGCGCGGGCCAGATTGGCGTTGAGCTGCGACGCATAGCGATCGACGAGCACGACGCCGTCGATCGCGATCTCGTCATTCTCGATCCGCACGTTCAGGCTGTCGACGCGATCGTCCTTGCCGAGCAGCGCGGCGAGTTCGGACTGCACCGTCGTGCGCGCGCCGATTTCGCGGACGATGTTGTTGAGCGACAGCGCGAGCGGGATCGACAGGACACCGAGCGTCGCGACGATGCCGGCCACCTGCATCGCGGTGTGCTGCCGCGTCAGCGACGGCCCGAAATGGTTGAGCCGCGCGACGACCGTCGCGGCGAAGGCGATGGCGAGCGTGTTGGTGAGGAAGAGCAGCGCGGCGCCGAGCGCGAAATCCATCCGCCCGGTGACCAGTCCGAAACCGACGGTCGACAGCGGCGGGACGAGCGCCGTCGCGATCGCGACGCCGACCATCACGCCCGACAGCTTGCGCATGATCGCATAGACGCCGGCGATGCCGCCGACCACCGCGACGCCGAGATCGAGCAGCGTCGGCTGCGTCCGCGCGCGCAGTTCGGGGGTGACGTCCTTGATCGGCGACAGCCAGATGATCAGCATCGCGACCAGAATGGCGACCGCCATCCCGGCGGCGAGCGTCACGAGCGAACGGCGGATCAAATTGCTTTCGATCGTCGCCAGCCCGAAACCGATCCCCATGATCGGCCCCATCAGCGGCGACACCAGCATCGCGCCGATCACCACCGCCGCCGACCCTTGCAACAGGCCGAGCGTCGCAATCGCGGCGGCGAGGATGATGAGCAACAGGAATTTGCGGTCGAGCCGCGCGTCGCGCGCGACGCTCGCCAGAATCAACGAGCGGCCGTGGGCATCGCCCCCGGCCGCTTCGTCATGTTCGTCGTTCCGCGCCGCCCGGCGACCGCCGGCATTGAACGGCGCATCGCCCAGTCCGGGCACCCCGGGATGATCGCCGGTCACGAACGACCGCTTAGATTTTCCCGGTCAGTTCGGGCACGGCGTTGAAGAGATCGGCGACGAGGCCAAAGTCGGCGACCTGGAAGATCGGAGCGTCCTCGTCCTTGTTGATCGCGACGATCGTCTTCGAGTCCTTCATCCCGGCGAGATGCTGGATCGCGCCCGAGATGCCGATCGCGAAATAGACTTCCGGGGCGACGATCTTGCCGGTCTGGCCGACCTGATAGTCGTTGGGGACATAGCCCGCATCGACCGCGGCGCGCGAAGCACCGAGCGCGGCGCCGAGCTTGTCGGCGAGCGGGACGATGACTTCCTGATATTTCTCGCTCGAACCCAGCGCGCGGCCGCCCGACACGATGATCTTCGCCGACGTGAGTTCGGGACGATCCTGCTTGGCGATTTCGGCGCCGACGAAGCTTGAGATGCCCGTGTCGCTGCCAGCCGAGACGGCTTCGACCGCACCCGAACCGCCGGTCGCAGCAGCCTTTTCGAAGGCGGTACCGCGGACAGTCAGGACGAGCTTCGCGTCCGAGCTTTCGACGGTCGCGATCGCGTTGCCGGCGTAGATCGGGCGCGTGAAGGTCTTGGGACCTTCGACCGACAGGATTTCCGAAATCTGCATGACATCGAGCAGCGCGGCGACGCGCGGCGCAATATTCTTGCCGGTGGTCGTCGCGGGTGCGAGGAACGCGTCGTGCGAACCCATCAGATCAGCGACGAGCGGCGCGATGTTTTCGGGAAGGTTGTTCGCAAAGGCGGCGTTGTCAGCGACATGCACCTTGCCCACCCCGGCGATGCCGGCGGCTTCCTTGGCGACCGCATCGACGCCGCTACCGGCGACGAGCAGATGGACTTCGCCGAGCTTCGCGGCGGCGGTGACCACCGCAAGCGTAGCGTCCTTGACGGCGCTGCCGTCATGTTCGACCCAAACCAGAGTTTTCATGAGTGCACTCCCAGAGCCTTGAGCTTGGCAACCAGTTCATCGACATCGGCGACCTTGATCCCGGCCGAGCGCGCGGCGGGTTCGCTGACCTTGACGGTCTTGACGCGCGGCGCGGTGTCGACGCCGTAATCGGCAGGCGACTTGGTATCGAGCGGCTTCGACTTCGCCTTCATGATGTTCGGCAACGACGCGTAGCGCGGCTCGTTCAGGCGAAGATCGGTGGTGACGATCGCGGGAAGCTTGAGCTTCACCGTCTCGAGACCGCCGTCGACTTCGCGCGTCACATTGACGCTGTCGCCCTCGACATTCACCGCGCTGGCGAAGGTGCCCTGCGCCCAGCCGGTGAGCGCGGCGAGCATCTGGCCGGTCTGGTTGTTGTCGCCGTCGATCGCCTGCTTGCCGAGGATCACGAGACCCGGCTGTTCGGCATCGGCAATCGCCTTGAAGATCTTGGCGAGCGCGAGCGGTTCGACCTCATCGTCGGTCTGGACGAGGATCGCGCGGTCGGCGCCCATCGCGAGCGCGGTGCGCAGCGTTTCCTGCGCCTTCGCCGGGCCGACGGAAACCGCGACGATCTCGGTCGCGACGCCCTTTTCCTTCAGGCGGATCGCCTCTTCGACGCCGATCTCGTCGAACGGGTTCATCGACATTTTCACATTGGCAAGGTCAACGCCCGTGCCGTCGGACTTGACCCGCGGCTTCACGTTGTAATCGAGCACCCGCTTCACGGGGACGAGGATTTTCATGGCTTTTAAAGCTCCTCTCGAAAAATTGTGCACTGCGCCATAGTTGCGCTTTACGTAAACGTCAACCAGCAGTCCCGCGCGCGCTCCTCGACGAGGAGCGCGCGTCTCTTATCACGCGACCGCGCGAACTTCCGCGACGATCTTCTTTGCCGCGTCGCCGAGATCGTTGGCCGCAACGATCGGCAGTCCCGAGTTGGCGAGGATGTCCTTGCCCTGCTGGACGTTGGTGCCTTCGAGGCGAACGACGAGCGGAACCGAGAGGTTCACTTCCTTCGCCGCCGCGACGATGCCGTCGGCGATGATGTCGCACTTCATGATGCCGCCGAAGATATTGACGAGGATGCCCTTCACGGCGGGATCCTTGAGAATGATCTTGAACGCCGCGGTGACCTTTTCCTTGCTCGCGCCGCCGCCGACGTCGAGGAAGTTGGCGGGAAATTCGCCGTTCAGCTTGATGATGTCCATCGTCGACATCGCGAGGCCGGCGCCGTTGACCATGCAGCCGATGTTGCCGTCGAGCTTGATGTAGGCGAGGTCATATTCCGACGCCTCGACCTCGGCCGGGTCTTCTTCGGTCAGGTCGCGCAGTTCGGCGAGGTCCTTGTGGCGGAACATGGCATTGCCGTCGAACCCGACCTTGGCATCAAGGACGAGCAGTTCGTCACCATCCTTGCCTGCACACACGGCGAGCGGGTTGATTTCGATCTGTTCGGCGTCGGTGCCGAGGAAGGCTGCATACAGCCCGGCGAGAACCTTGGCGGCCTGCTTTGCGAGGTCGCCTTCCAGCCCGAGTGCCGCGGCGACGCTGCGGCCATGGTGCGGCTGGAGGCCCGTGGCGGGATCGATGGTGATCGTGTGGATCTTTTCCGGCGTGTCGTGCGCGACGGTTTCGATGTCCATGCCACCCTCGGTCGAGGCGACGACCGCGATGCGGCTGCTGGCGCGGTCGACGAGCAGCGCGAGATAGAATTCCTGCTTAATGTCGGCGCCGTCGGTGATGTACAGGCGGTTGACCTGCTTGCCGGCTTCGCCGGTCTGGATCGTCACCAGCGTGTTGCCGAGCATGTCCTTGGCATGCGCTTCGACTTCCTCGATGCTCTTGGCAAGGCGGACACCGCCTTTCGCATCGGGGCCGAGCTCCTTGAACTTGCCCTTGCCGCGGCCGCCCGCGTGGATCTGCGACTTGACGACATAGAGCGGCCCGGGGAGCTGCTTCGCCGCGGCGACGGCTTCCTCGACACTCATCGCGGCAATGCCCTTGGGCACGGCGACGCCAAATTTCGCGAGCAGTTCTTTCGCCTGATATTCGTGGATGTTCATGAGGTCTGCCGGGCCTTTCGACTCTGGGGAAGAGATGATCGGCGCCGCCTAAGCACAAGTTTGGCGGCAACGCTACCCCTGAGACCCCGACAGTAATTCTTGCCTAGCTGAAAGCGCAGACCGCCGCCGAACTGGTGGTGACCGTCAAAATCTCTGGGTCTTTGAGCGCGCGGACCTTGTGAAGGAACTGGTTGAACGACAGGTCGCTCATCCTTTTGTCCTTGAGGCTGCCGAGCGATCCGAGGCGGCGGAGCTGAACGAGCGACAGCCGGTCGACCATCCGGTCGGCCATGCACGCGGCGATCGCTTGCGACAGACCGGCGTTCACCAGCCCGGTGCGCAGCCGCGTTTCAGGTGTCGCGCATGCGGAGAGTGCGAGGGCCGCGATCGCGGGAAGGAGAAGAAGGCGTTTCATCGTCGTCGCCCTTAGCCGGTCAGACGGAGAAGCCAAAGACCGTTTGTCCTCCCTCGGGATAAACGCATTCAGCGATGCTCAGCGCCCGTGAAATTCGGCAACCGCGCCCGATACCGCCTGCATCAGCGACATGCGCGCCGGGATCGGCGAGGTCGTGTTGCCGAGCATGACGACGATGGCATAGCGGGTGCCGTCGGGGGCAGTCGCGATGCCGATGTCGTTATAGCCCGCGGTCATGCCCTTGTAATCCTGTCCCGTCCCCGTCTTGTGGAGGAACTGCCAGCCCGGCGGCAGTCCGCCCTTGAGCCGCCGCGGGCCGCTCTTGGTCCGGCTCATCACGCCGAGCAGATAGTCGGTCGATTCGGGCGACAGCAGGGTGCCGCGGGCGAGGCGGGTCAGGGCGCTGGCGATGGCCGACGGACTCGCACCGTCGACCGGATTGGCGAGATAATTGTCCATCGCCGCCTTGCGCGTCGCGTCGGGCAGCGCGGCGCGCGCGGTCTGGAAATTGCGGCCGCGCGAATAGCTTTGCTGCCAGGTCAGGCCCGCGGTGCCGCTCTGCAGCAGCCGCTCGCCGGGGCCGAAACGGATCGACCCCAGACCCTTGTTCGCGATAAAACGGCGCACCGCGTCGGGGCCGCCGACGGTGCGCAGCAGGCTGTCGTTGGCAAGGTTGTCGCTGTGCGTGATCGCGGTCTCGATAAGGTCGCGGACGCTCATCGTCACCGACCCTTCGGCGAGGACGCGCGCGGCGAGCGGCTGGTGGAACACCGCGAGGTCGTCGGGGCCGATGCGCACCATCTGGTCGAGGCGAAGGCGGCCCTGATCGACCGCGTCGAGCACCGCCATCGTCACCCACAGCTTCGACACGCTCTGTTGCGGGAACAGGTCGCCGCCGCGTTCGGAAAATTCCCATTCGCCGTCGATGCGCTGGATCGCAATGCCGGTCTTGCCGGGAAAGGCGCGCCACAAGCCGTTGATGCGGTCGGAGAGCCCGGCGGGCGGGCGGCGGAAGCCGGGGTCGAGCGTGCCGCGCGGCGCCGGAAGCTGCGACCGCACCGGCTGGCCGATCGGCACCGTCACCGATCCGGTCGCACTGCGCACGGGTTGCTGCGGCTGTTGCGGCGGCGCATGCTGCGCGCGCGGCTGCGGGACGATCGCGGAGCTGGCGCAGCCCGCGAGCACCGCGGCACTCGTCAGCGCGGCGAGCAGCGGCTTGCCGGTAAACTCGAACTTCATTCAGACCCCGCGCTTGCGACCATTATCATCTTGTTTTGTTCCCGAACCCCCATCGGTCGGGCCGTTCGTCCCGCAGCCATGCGAAGCGGACCAGCGATTTGCGACGAATGATTCTTCTGCCGCGATGAGCGGCGCATCGGGCGGCGCGTTCAGGGTGCCGGGGTCGCCCGGACGAGCGCCGGATAGAGCCGCTTCAGCGCCGCCAGCTTCGGCGCGTCCCAGCGGACGATATAGGAGTTGGCCGGATTGCGGCGCATGAAATCCTGGTGATTCGCCTCGGCGCGATAGAAGCGCTTGTAGCTTTCGACTGGGACGACGACCGGCCGCGCGAAATATTTGCCCTTGCCGATCTGCGCCAGATAGGCGGTCGCCACCTGCCGCTGCACCGCGTCCATCGGCACGATCGCGGCGCGATATTGGGTGCCGACGTCGGGGCCCTGCCGGTTCTTCAGCGTCGGATCGGCAACGACCGAGAAGAGGATGCGCAGCAGGGTGCCGTAGCTGACCTGCGTGGGGTCATAGACGATGCGCACCGCCTCGGCATGGCCCGAGGTGCCGTCGTGCGTCAGTTCGTACCGGGCGGTCGCGGCGCTGCCGCCGTGATAGCCCGATTCGACCGAGATCACGCCCTTGACGTTGGAAAAGACGCCTTCGACGCCCCAGAAGCACCCCCCCGCAAGCACAGCGGTGGCGCGCTTCGCCTTGACGGCGGGATCGACTGCAGCGGCGGGAAGCCGGACGACGCTTTCGGCCTTTGCAGGCGCGCACCCGGCGAGCAGCGCTCCGGCGACGAGCGCCGTCAGCGCATGGGAAAGGAAATGGCGGCGGCGCGCCGTCACAGCGGCAGGGCGACCGCCGGCTGATTGGCGATGATGTACGTTGCGCCGATGGCAAAGCCGGCGAGCATCGTCAGGAACCAGTCGGAGCGGAGCATGGCAATCATGGGAGCCTCTTTAGTTTCTATCTTCGGTCGGGCGGCGGATGCCGCGCTGGTTACACCGATGATATGGCACGCCCCGGACCAGTCACGCAGTGATGGGGATCACCTTAGCCAATCAGACTTACCATATGGTGAACCGGACGCTTAACCGCCGTTCATCTGGCAATTGGGAAGACGGTCGGCCCATTTCAAGACCAACCGGTATATAATATCGAGGCGGGGCTACCTCATGGCCGCTCGCCGACGCGCGGCGGCCCGTCGATCGGCAGCACCGGCAGCCAGACCCGGCTGCCCTCGCTGCCACCGCGCTCCAGCGTGATCGTGGCGGCGCGGTAATCCTGTTTCGTCGCCCGGAAGATATTCGGCACGAAGGTCTGCGGGTTGCGGTCATAGAGCGGAAACAGCGACGACTGTATCTGCACCATGATGCGATGCCCCGGCCGGAACACATGATTGACCACCGGCATCCGGAATCGATAGCGCTGCACCACATTTGCCGGAATTGCGCTCGGCCTTGAGGGATCGTCGCGATAGCGCCCGCGCAATATCTCGATGCTGATCGGCAGCTGGTAGCCGCCCATCGGCGGATCGTTGGCATTTTCCGGCGGCAAGACGTCGATCAGCTTGACGATAAAGTCGCCGTCGGTTCCGTTGGTGCGCGCGAACAATTCGGCGATCGGCACGCCCGAAACGCGCACCGGAGCGGTCAGCGGTTCGGTCTCATAGGTCATCACATCGGGCCGCTTGTCGACATGACGCTGGTCGGAAAGGCGCCACGTGGTCCATGGTTCGGCGAACTCGTCCATGTCATAGGGCCGCGGCATGAAGGGCACCGGCTTGGCCGGGTCCGAGACATATCTGTCTTCGCCGCGCGCGCCTTGCGCGAAGCTCAGCCCGCCCTCGCCCGCCAGATTCAGCGGCGTCAGGGGCGCCGGGCAGTCGCGCTCACAGGCCAGCGGCCAGCGCGCGAACCGGTCCCAGCGATCCTCGGCGGTGTTGTAGAGGATCGCCGACGGCAGGTTCGCCTTCGGCCCGTCTTCCAGCCGTTCGCGGAACAACGGCATCACCATCTCGTCCCAATATTGCCGTACCGTGTCGCCGTTCCACGCGAAGGCACCGGTGCGGCGCCCTTCGCGATTGACCTGGCTGTGCCGCCACGGCCCCAGGACCAAGTGGTTGTTGCCGACCTTGCCGGCGGCTTTCAGCGCTTCCCACGCGAGCACCGCGCCATGGATCTCTTCCTGATCCCACAGCCCGGCTTCCCAGATCGTCGGCACGTCGGAAGGGTTGGCCGCCAGCAACCGGTCGAGCGCCTGTCCCTGCCAGAGCTCGTCATAGGCGGGATGTTCCTCGAGCCGCTTGTAGACGGGCATCTGGTCCAGCCCGTGTTTTACGGCCCAGTCGTGCGTCGATCCGGCGCGCAGGAAATTGTCATAATCGTCATAGCCATGGTGCGGCGGCCGCGGGAGCGCGCCCTTCGCGCCGGTCTGCATCGCAAAATAGTCGAGGTAGATGTTGTGGAATGCGCCGTTGTGAAACCAGTCGTCGCGCCACTGGTCGATCATCGGGCTCTCGGCGGCGGCAACCTTCAGCGCCGGGTGCGGGCGGAGCAGCGCCATCGCCACCGTATGCCCCTCATAGGACGAACCGACCATGCCGACGCGGCCGTTGCTTTCGGGCAGGTTCGCCTTGTCCGCCAGCCAGGCGATCGTGTCATAGGCGTCGGTGGCGTTATCGGCCCCGCTGTCGTTGAGCGGCCCCACCGGGGGGCGCATCATCACATATTCGCCCTCCGATTTATATTTGCCCCGCACGTCCTGCCACACGCGAATATAGCCGGCGCGCACGAACTGTTCTTCGCTGCGCTGGCTCGCGTTGATCAGCTTGCGACTCTGCGACCGCATCGCGCGGGCGGTCGCATCATAAGGGGTGCGGGTCAGGACGATCGGGGCGTTGGCGGCGCCCCTGGGGATCATCATGACCGTATAGAGCTTCACCCCGTCGCGCATCGGAATCATCGCTTCACGGCGGATATAGTCGGCCGGGACGGTGGACGGCGCCAGTGTCGCCATGTCGCCGCCCGGCACCACGATGGAACGCACCGATTGCGCCGTCACCGGAAATTGCGCCAGCATCGCCAGTGCAACAAGTGCCGTTACCCGTCCGACCATTACGCCCATGATCCTTGCTCCCGCCAGCGCCGCGCCGGTTGCCGGTCGGCGCCGGCGGGGTCCGGTCCTAGAAATCGAAGCCGACATTGACCCCGACGGTGCGCGGGCGGAGGCGATAGGCGCGGCCGCCGCCCAGGAGATTGTCGACCCAGGTGAAATCATCGCGATTGGTCAGGTTCTTGGCAAAAACGCCCAGCTTGATCCTGTCGATCGTGATACCCGCATTGAGGCCGAACTGATGATAGTCGCCCACCTTGCCGGTCTCATTGAGGTTGCTGTAGTAGCTGGAGACATAGGTCCAGTCGCCGCGGATGAAGGCCTCGTTGCCTTCGATGTCGAAGCGCTTTTCCAGTGAGGCATAGGCATTGTGGTTGGGCGATCCCGGGAGCTGGGCGTCCCTGATGCCGCCGGACAGTGCCAGCGAATCCGCGTCGTTGCCCAATGTCGCCTTGGACCAGGACATCGAGAACTGGGCATGCCAGTTGCCCGGCAAACGACCCGACATTTCGAACTCCACGCCCTTCACCTTGGCGCTGCCGGCGTTGAAATAGAATCCGGCGCGGCGCGGGAATGTGAGGAGGATGACCGGAATGCCCTGCCAATCGGTATAATAGCCGGTCAGCGAGCCGCGGACATTGCCGCTGGGCGACTGGAATTTGAAGCCGCCTTCATAGGTATCGACCTTGTCCGGATCGAGGAGGCCGGGCGGGATGGTCCGATCGGTCCCGTCGACGAAGCGCACGATACCGTCGCCATTGGGATCGTCGAGCGGATCCAAAAGATTCTGGACCTGCGGCTGACGGAAACCCTGTGCCCATTGGCCATAGAGGAAAATCTCGTCGTTCGGCTTGTAGGCGAGGTTCACTTTCCAGTTCACGCCGTCGACGCTGCTCTTGAAGCCCTGCAAGCCGTTCACGATCACGGGTTCAACATATTGGTCGCGGAAGATCGGATAAGAGGTGTTGAACCGGTAATAACGTGCGCCGACCGTCAGCGTCAGCGGATCCCAGGGCGTGAACGCCGCTTCGCCGAACGCGGCAAACTGTTTGGTGACCAGCTCGCGCTCCGGCCCTTCGCCGAGGCTCACCGCAATATCGTCATAGGCGGGTCCGGTGGTTACCGTGCCGCTGTAGCGAATATTTGCGAAAATATGCTCCGAGCGGTCTTCGTAATAAATCCCGCTCACGAGCTGCAACGGACCTTCCCAGCCCGAGGTAAAGCGCGTCTCGTTGACGAAGACCTTATTATATTTGCGGCCGGCGGAATAGGTGCCCGCCAGACTGGCCGGATCGACATAACCCAGGGAAAAGTGGCTTTTCGCCCGATGATCGACATAAGAGGTGGAGTTGATCAACGTCCCCCAGTCCCAGCTATATTCGGCAATGAAATTGGAGAGGTTGAGCGTCGTGTCGACGAACTCGTCCGCCGAGCTGTCGGGACCGGTACGCGGGGTCGCCTGGAGATAGTCGGTCGCCGATACGTTGGTGTCGATATAGCCGAAGCCGTCCTGTTCGATCCGCTGATAGAGATGCATCGCTTCGAACGACAGGCCCGCCATCGGCTCCCAGCGGATGCTGCCGCGGAAACCAGTGGTTTTGGACGCCCCGACATTGTCGCGATCGCGCGCTTGCACGCCAAGGCCCGCCGCATAATCGATGGCGGCTGTCGGCTGGCTGGCGGCGACATTGTCGATATAGCCGTTCTCGAAAACCCGATAGCCGACCAGACGAACCGCCAGCCGATCGCGTACGATCGGCAGGTTGACCATGGCGTTCACCGTGTAGTTGGCGGCACCGCGACCCGCCGTGTTGGAATATTCCGCACTGACGCTGCCTTCGACTTCCGTCAGTTTCGGCGAGTTGGGAATGACGCGAACCGCGCCGCCGAGCGCGCCCGATCCGAACAGCGTGCCTTGCGGCCCGCGCAGAACTTCGACGCGTTCGATATCGAACATCTTGGGATCGGAGTTGCCGGCCTGGTTGCCGTTGATCTGCGTCCCCATGCCCGTCACCGGAACTTCGCCGAAATAGCTGCCGGTCGGGGTGTTGGTGGAAATCTGGCTGCCGGTGCTGATGCCGCGAATGGTGATCGTGTTCTGGCCGTTGCCGCGCTCCTGAAAGCTGACGCCGGGCACGGACTGGAGATAGTCGTTCATCCCGACCAGATTGCGCTTCAGGATCTGCTCCTCGCCGATGGCGCTGACGGCGCCCGGCGTGTCCTGCAGGGTGGTCTCGCGGCGGGTCGCGGTAACGATGATTTCGTCGTCGCCCTGCCCGGCCTGTTGCCTGCCGCTAGCATCGCGATCCTGCGCCAAGGCCGGCGCCGTCCACACCAGGGCGAGAGCACAGCCGGTTACAAATTTGCTTTTCATTACAATCCCCTTTTGCGACGGGGATGTTGGCTATGATCGTTTTATGCCCGTCGGGGGAATTAACCCTCCCCCGCTCTGCCGGCGCAAATGATTAATCCTGAGGCCTAGATTGAATTATTCTTACGCTAACGCCGGAACTGCCGGCAATGGCATCCTCGGGTTCGCGGGGGCAGCGGTCGCGATCAGCTCAGCGCGGCGCAGGCCTGCTGGATGCGGACGCACGCTTCCTTGAGCACCGCTTCCGACGTCGCATAGGAAACGCGGAACGCCGGCGACAGGCCGAAGGCGCCGCCGTGCACCGCGGCGACGCGCGCCGAATCGAGGAAATAGTCGATCAGCGCTTCGTCGGTGTCGATCAGCTTGCCGTCGGAGGTCTTCTTGCCGATGCAGCCGCTGGCGTCGGGATAGACATAGAAGGCGCCATCGGGGGTCGGGCAATTGAGCCCCGGCGCGTCGTTGAGCATCGCGACGACCATGTCGCGGCGCTTGCGGAATGCGGCGTTGCGATCGTCGAGGAACTGCTGCGGCCCGCCGAGCGCGGCGGCGGCGGCGGCCTGCGCGATCGAGCAGGGGTTCGACGTCGACTGCGACTGGAGCTTGCCCATCGCCTTGATGATCCACGCGGGGCCGCCCGCATAGCCGATGCGCCAGCCGGTCATCGCATAGGCCTTCGAACAGCCGTTCACGGTCAGGATCCGGTCGGTGAGGTCGGGGCAGCGCTGTGCGAGCGTCGAAAATTCGAAATCGGCGTACCAGACATGCTCGTACATATCGTCGCACATCACCATGACGTGCGGGTGGCGCCGCACGACTTCGCCGATCGCGTCGAGTTCTTGCGGAGAATAGGCGGCGCCCGACGGGTTCGACGGCGAGTTGAAGATGATCCAGCGCGTCTTCTTCGTGATCGCCTTGTCGAGCTGCGCCGGGGTGATCTTGTAATTCTGCGCCGCCGACGCCTCGATGACGACGGGCGTGCCGCCGCAGAAGGCGACGATGTCGGGATAGCTGACCCAATAGGGCGCCGGGATGATCACCTCGTCGCCCGCATCGACGGTCGCGACCAGCGCGTTAAACAGGGTGTGCTTGCCGCCAACGTTGACGCTGATCTGGTCGAGCCCGTAGTCGAGCCCGTTGTCGCGGCGGAACTTGCCGCGGATCGCTTCCTTGAGGGCGATCGTGCCGTCGACCAGCGTATATTTGGTCTGGCCGTTGCGGATCGCCTCGATCGCCGCTTCCTTGACGAAATCGGGGGTATCGAAATCGGGTTCGCCGGCGCTGAGGCCGATCACGTCGACCCCGTCGGCTTTCAGCTTGGTCACGCGCGCGGTCATTGCGAGCGTTGCCGAAGGCTGGATGCGACCGAGGGCGGCGGAGGTATGCGGCTTCAGCGACATGGAGGAAGATTCCTTCGCGGGCATAATGGCGGGAAATTGCGCGGGGCCGCGCCTAGAGAATCCGCCCGCAATTCGCAAGCGCGCTGGTTGATAATTTACCTATGCAGGACGAGGGCTAAACTTGCCCGTCCGCCAGCCGCGCCGGAATCAGGCCGCGGAGCGAATTGCCGATGAAGAAACCATCGGCGAGATCGGCGGTACGCAGGTGCGATTCGACCGCGCGCCCCTTTTCGATCAGCTCGCCGCGCAGCACGCCCGGCAGCAGGCCGAGCGCCAGCGGCGGGGTGAGCAGCAAGCCGTCGCGCTCGACGAAGACGTTGCTCCAGCTCCCCTCGGTGACGAAACCCGGCTCGTCGACGAAGATCACCTCGGCGGTGCCGCTCTCGTGCCGCGCCGCGTCATAGGCGGCGCGCAGGCTCGTCTTGTGGGCAAGGCGGAAATCGTCGGCGGTCATCGGCGACGGCCGCACCGCGACCGGGACCGGCAATTCGGCAAGCCGCGGCAGCGGCGACACCTCGACCGCCAGCGCGCCCGACGGTGCCAGCCGCATCCGCACCCGCGCCGCGCTGCGCAGCCGGAAGGTCGCCGATTGCAGGCTGTTGCGGGCGCCGTGCCGGTCGAAGGCGAAACCGAGCGCATCGGCGCTCGCCTTCATCCGCGCCAGATGCCCCTCGAGCCGCTGGACACCGTCGACCGGATCGAAAAGCATGGTTTCCAGAAGATCGAAGCTTTCGCCCGCCCTGCTCACAAATTCCCCCTTGGCCAGACATTCGCGCCATTCCTCGCCCGGCACGCTGTCGGCGACAATTCCCGATCCCAATCCCAGCGTGGCCCGATTTGCGCCATCCCGCAAGCCATTGTGTGGAAAGACCAATGTCCGGATGGCGACATTGAACGCCGCATCGCCCCCGGGTTCGATGAAACCGATCGATCCCGTATAGAGCCCGCGCGGATCCGCCTCCAGCTCGTCGATGATCTCCATCGCGCGCACCTTGGGCGCGCCGGTGATCGATCCGCAGGGAAAGGCGGCGCGGAGCACGTCGACCGCACCCGTGCCCTCGGGCAGCCGCGCCGCGACGTCGGACACCAGCTGGTGGATCGTTGGAAAGCTTTCGACACGAAAGAGATCGGGGACCGCAACCGACCCCGGTGCGGCGACGCGCGAAAGGTCGTTGCGGATCAGGTCGACGATCATCAGATTTTCGGCGCGCTGCTTCGGATCGCCCGCGAGTTCGGCCGCAGCCCGCGTATCGGCGTCGGGATCGGCGAGCCGCGCCGCCGTCCCCTTCATCGGCCGCGCCATCACCTCGCCGCCGCGCAGCGCGAAGAACAGCTCGGGCGAATGCGAGACGATCGCCTGGTTGCCGGTCCAGAGAACCCCGCCATAACCCGCGCGCGCCGTCCGGCGCAGCAGCGCGTGGATGGCCAGCAGATTGCCGGCGACGGGAACGTCGGCGCGAAAGGTCAGGTTCGCCTGATAGATGTCGCCGGCGCGGATAAGGTCGAGCACGCGGCGGACCGCCGCCTCATAATCGGCGCGCGCGATCCGCGGCGCCGCCTTGCCGACCCACGCGCCGGCGGGATCGGGAAGCAGCGCAGGAATGGCGTCGGCATCGATCCGCTCGACCCGCTCGAACAGGCCGAACCAGCCGAGCGGCGTTCCATCGCCAGCGCCATCGCCCGCCGGCCCGCGCCATGCCGGCGCCAGCCCCTTGCCTGCTTCATAGGCCAGATAGCCCGCCGCATAGAGCCCGCGCCGCTGCGCCGTTTCGAGCGCCGCGAGGAGATCGCCGATTTCGGACGCCTGCCGGGCGGTCAATATCTCGACCGGATCACGGAACAGCCGCGCCGGCACCGCGCCCACGGCCCGCGCGTCGTCGAGCAGGACGAAGGGCGGGCAATCGGGCCCGGGCGGGGATTGCAATAGGTCGATCATCGCCTGCCGCGCGCTTCCCGCCGATCCGCGGGTCAGCGCTCGCGTTTCACGCGAATGCGCTTCTGCCCGCCGATCTCGGCGAAATAGCTGCCCATCACGCCGGGATAGATCGACACCTTGTCGCCCGTTTTCGGTTCGCGCGGTAGGATCGTCTGATCGGTTTGCGCCCAGACGGCCCCGTCCTCGATCTCGAAGCGGATCTTGTCGTAATCATAGCGGCGCGCCCAGGCGACAGTGGTTTCGAGGCGCTGGATCTGTTCCTTGTCGTCGTCGTCGCCGCCGCCGAAGAAGGGCAGGTCGCGCAGCGTGAAACCGAACAGGCCGCGCCGCGCCTTTTGCGCCGAGGCGCGGTCGAAGAAATTGACGTCGCGCGCGACCTCGGCCTGTTGCAGCGCCGCGACCTGCCGGTCGAAGCATGCCAGTCGCGCCGCGGTGTCGGGGATGGCGCGGCAGTCATAGACTTGCTGGACCTGCGCCGGGGTCGGCGGCGGCTCCTTGTCCTTGGCGAAGGCGGGGGAAACGCCCAGCACGATCAGGGCGCATGCACCCGCGAGCATCGCCGAACCCGGTCGCTGCATTGCCATCTGCCCATTCCCCTTGCCGATATCCGCCATGGACTAGCCGCCCCGCCGCCGCGCCGCAAGATTGCGATATGCCGCAACGCTGCTTAGAGTGATGTCAGTAACGAAAAGCCGAGGACAAAACGCCCGATGGACAGCCCTTATGACTGGTCGACCAATTACCGCCATCCGACGGCTTGGGATCAGGAGTTTGCGCCGCTGTCGCTTCCGGACATGCTGGCCACCAGCGTCGCGCGGCGCGGCGATGCGCCGATGCTCGACTTTCTCGGCCGCCGCTTCGGCTATGCCGAGGTCGCGAACGGCGCCGCCCGCGTCGCGCGCGGCTTGCAGCAGCGAGGGATCGGCAAGGGCAGCCGTGTCGGCCTGTTCCTCCCCAATGTCCCGCACTATGTCGCCGCTTATTATGGCGCGCTGGCCGCCGGCGCGACGGTGGTCAATTTCTCGCCGCTCTACACCGTCGCCGAGCTGGAAGCACAGGTCGAGGATTCAGGCACCGACATCCTGTTCACGATCAGCGCCGCGGCGCTGCTGCCGACCGCGCTCGCGGTGCTCGACGGGTCGAGCCTGCGCCACCTTGTCGTCGGTTCGGTCGCGGGCGGGCTGCCCGCCGCCAAGTCGATGCTCTATCGCCTGTTCAAGCGCAAGGAGACCGCGCCGCTTCCCGGCGACCCGCGCATCACGCGTTTTTCGGCGCTGGTCGCCAATGACGGCCGCCCCGATCCGGTGGCGATCGATCCCGCAACCGATATCGCGCTGATTCAATATACCGGCGGCACCACCGGCACGCCGAAGGGCGCCAAGCTGACGCACCAGAATCTGACCGCCAACGCGCGGCAGGTGAATGCGATCGATCCGGATCACGACGCCGAGGACCGCATCCTCGGCGTCCTCCCCTTCTTCCATGTCTTCGCCAACACCTGCGTCCTCAACCGCACCGTCCTTAACGGCGGGACGATCACGATGCTGCCGCGCTTCGACGCGAAACAGGCGCTGGAAGCGATCACGCGGACGAAAACGACCGCCCTGCCCGGGGTGCCGACGATGTACCAGGCGCTGCTCGATCACCCCGATCTTGCCAAAACCGATTTCTCCAGCCTGCGCGTCTGCATCTCGGGCGGCGCGCCGATGCCCGCCGAACTCCGCGAAAAATTCGTCGCCGCCACCGGGGCGTCGCTGGTCGAAGGCTATGGCCTCACAGAAAGCTCGGGCGTCGTCGCGACCAATCCCTATGACGGACCGGTCAAGCCCGGCACGATCGGCCAGCCGCTACCCGCCACGCACCTGCGCCTTGTCGACAAGGAGGACCCGATGCGGGCGGCGCCGGCGGGCGAGCCCGGCGAGCTGGTGGTCAAGGGACCGCAGATCATGCAGGGCTATTGGAACCGCCCCGACGCCGACAAGGACAGCTTCACCGAAGACGGCTGGCTGCGCACCGGCGACGTCGCGACGATCGACGCCGACGGCTATGTCCGCATCGTCGACCGGCTGAAGGACATGATCGCGGTCGGCGGCTTCAAGGTCTATCCGAGCGTGATCGAGGCGCATCTTCACGAACATCCGGCGGTGAAGGAAGCGATCGTACTTGGCGTCCCCGATGCCTATCGCGGCGAAGTGCCGAAGGCGTTCGTGACGCTCGAGGACGGGTTCAGTGCCACCGGCGAGGAACTTGCCGCGTGGCTCAACCCGCAGCTCGGCAAACACGAGCGGGTCAGCACGGTCGAGGTGCGGCTCAATCTGCCGAAAACGATGATCGGCAAGCTCGACCGCAAGGCGCTGCGGGCGGAAGAAGCGGCCGCGTAGGTGACGGATCGGGGTGGGGAGCTGCCGTTCCACTTACAGTGTACCCCGGCGAAAGCCGGGGCCCAGGGCGTTGGAAAGCCAAGGTTGCGCTATGGCGCTCTGGGCCCCGGCTTTCGCCGGGGTACACAGCATTAACGGCAACTATCGGCCGAAACCCGACATTCGCGCGCACAAACTCCTGCGCTCGCAGGCCGAGCGATAGCCGGAGTAGCGATAGCGAAAATATCGCAATGTGATGTTGTAACCTTTGTCATGTTATGCCATATCTCAGGGACAAGTTCGGCCAACGGAGAATCGGGTGACGCACGTCGCCAGCCACGCCCCTGTCCTGACGCGCCTCGGCGCGATCGTTCGGGCTGCGCGCGATTCGCGGCCGCTGACCTCGCTCAATGGCGACCAGCTCGCGATGGGACTGTCGGGCCTGTGCCTCGTCCACTGCCTCGCGACGACGATCTTCTTCGCCTCGATCGCGTCGGTCGGCGGCGTGTTTCTCGAAAACCATCTGTTTCACGAAATCGGCCTGATCATCGCGATCGGTTTCGCGTTGGTGACGCTCGTCTCGGGCGTGCTCAGCCACGGCTATATGATGCCGTTCGCGGTGGGGAGCTTCGGGCTCGGCATGATGGCCGGCGCGCTGTCGCGGCCGCACGACGGCAGCGAGGTTCTGGCAACGATGGTCGGCGTCGCCGTCGTCGCGCTCGGCCACGACCTCAACCGCCGCGCCAGCCACTGATCCGCCGCCGGAACGGGCCGTCCGCAACTTGCGGGCGCCCCCTAAACAGCCTACATTGTCTCCATCAGGGATAGATCGGCGCCGCGCGACATTTCGCGGCACCATCGGGGGCGACATAGGAAAACGCCATGGGCAAACATGATCATCCGCACGTCGAGGCCAGCGGCGCCTCGCTCGCCAAGGCCGCGCAGAGCGCGCTCGAGGACGCCGGCGAAGCGTGGACCGACATGCGCGCCCAGATTTTCGACGCCGTTGCCGAAATCGGCAAGCCGGCGAGCGCCTATGAAATCGCCGACATCGTGTCGCAGAAGCGCGGCAAGCGTGTCGCGCCGAACAGCGTCTATCGCATCCTCGACCTGTTCGTCGCCAACAACCTCGTCCGCCGCGTCGAAAGCGCCAACGCCTTTGTCGCGAACAGCCACCCCGGCTGCCTCCACGACTGCATCTTCCTGATCTGCGACAGTTGCGGCAGCGCGGTGCATGTCGACGACGACAAGCTATCCGGCGGCGTCCGCGCCGCCGCCGAAAAGACCGGTTTCGCCGCCGAGCGCCCGGTCATCGAAGTGCGCGGCAAATGCGCCGAGTGCCAATAAGGTGAGCGTCGCCGCTCCACCGGACGGGTAGATGCCGATCGGGGGGCTCCATCACTGGTTCGACGCGCAGCGCATGCGCGACCCCGCGCCGACGCGATGGTGGGCACTCACCGCGCTGCTCGGCGTTGCGACGACGGTCTTCGGCCTGTCGCTGACGCAGGTTTTCCCGTCATCGGGCCCCGCAATCGCCGCCGGTTACGGTTCGCCGGTGATCGCGTTCGAATTCGCGCGCAGCCAGGTCGATCTGCTCGGCATCTTCGGGCCCGACAGCGATCCGCTGCAGGTCTCGCGCCTCGCGGCGATGCGCAGCGGCAACGAGCAGGATTATCTCTACATGCTGCTCTACGCGGGCTTCCTCGCCAGCGGCTGCATCGCGCTGTGGCGCGAACTCAGGGCGCGCCACCTGCTCGCGGCGGCCGCCCTGCCCGTCCTCGCGGCGCTTTGCGACGCATGGGAGAACTGGCTGCTCCTCGATATCCAGGCCGCCTTCACGATCGGCGACTATTCGCCCGCGATGGCCAGCCTGCCCTGGCCGGTCGGCGCCAAATTCCTGCTGCTCGCGATCACCAATGTCGCGATCGGACATGCGATGACGCAGATGGGGCGCTGGTGGCGCTTCGTAGGAACACTGGTGATCGGCGCGACGCTGCCGGTGGCGATGGCGCTCGTGGCGCCGCCCGATTTCGCCTGGACATTGGTCGCATCGATCGGCGGCGGCTGGGTCGTGCTGCTCGGCATGGCGACGATCGGTAGCTGGCGGGCGCTCGTCCACAAGCGTCCGCTCGTCGATTTCGAGCGCCGGTCGACCATTCGCCGCGCCGCCGACCGCGGCGAGGCCGAGCCGGCCTTCCGCTCTGCGCCGCGCCGCCGCTTCGGCCGCCGCAAATCGGATCGCTAACCCCCTTTCCGTGCGCGCGCAGCAGGTCTAGGGAGACCCCGAATCCTGCCAAAAGGGGGAAAGACTGCCCATGAACACCGTCATCATCCGCGAGGACGACCTCGTCGAAACCATCGCCGACGCGCTCCAGTACATCAGCTATTTCCACCCGATGGACTATATCCGCGCGCTCGCCGCGGCCTATGAACGCGAGGTGTCGCCCGCCGCGAAGGACGCGATGGCGCAGATCCTCTCGAACAGCCGCATGTGCGCCGAAGGCCACCGCCCGATCTGCCAGGACACCGGCATCGTCACCGTCTTCATCAAATGGGGCATGGACTGCCGCCTCGACAGCCCGCGCAGCCTGCAGCAGGTCGTCGACGAGGGGGTGCGCCGCGCCTATCTCCATCCCGAGAACAAGCTGCGTGCCTCGATCCTCGCCGACCCGGCGTTCAGCCGCGTCAACACCAAGGACAACACGCCTTCGGTCCTGAACGTCGAGATGGTTCCGGGCGCCAAGGTCGTGATCGACGTCGCGGCGAAGGGCGGCGGCAGCGAGAATAAGTCGAAGTTCAAGATGATGAACCCGTCGGATTCGATCGTCGACTGGGTGCTCGAAATGGTGCCCCAGATGGGTGCCGGCTGGTGCCCGCCGGGCATGCTCGGCATCGGCATCGGCGGCACCGCCGAAAAAGCGATGTTGCTCGCCAAACAGTCGCTGATGGACCCGATCGACATGACCGAGCTGCTCACGCGCGGCCCGTCGAACCCGACCGAGGAGCTGCGCATCGAGCTTTATGAAAAGGTCAACGCGCTCGGCATCGGCGCGCAGGGCCTCGGCGGCCTCGCCACCGTGCTCGACGTCAAGATCGCCGACTGGCCGACGCACGCCGCGTCGAAGCCCGTTGCGATGATCCCGAACTGCGCCGCAACAAGACATGCTCATGTGACGCTCGACGGCAGCGGTCCGGCCTATCTCGAAAAGCCGGTGCTCGCCGATTATCCGCAGATCGACTGGGCGCCCGACAAGGCGGCGATCCGCGTCGATCTCGACGCGCTGACCCCGGAGGTCGTCGCGAGCTGGAAGCAGGGCGACCGGCTGCTCCTCAATGGCAAGATGCTGACCGGCCGCGACGCCGCGCACAAGCGCATCGCCGACATGCTCGCGAAGGGCGAGGAACTGCCCGTCGAGTTCAAGGGCCGCGTCATCTATTATGTCGGCCCGGTCGATCCGGTCGGCGAAGAAATCGTCGGCCCCGCTGGCCCGACGACCGCGACGCGCATGGACAAGTTCATGGACATGATGCTGGGTCAGGGCCTCCTCGCCTGCGTCGGCAAGGCCGAGCGCGGCCCCGCCGCAACACAAGCGATCGCCAAGCACAAAAGCGCCTATCTGATGGCCGTCGGCGGCGCGGCGTACCTGGTCGCGCGCGCCATTAAAGGAAGCAAGGTCGTCGGTTTCGCCGACCTCGGCATGGAAGCGATCTACGAGTTCGAGGTGCAGGACTTCCCCGTCACCGTGGCGGTCGACAGCGAAGGCCAGAATGTCCACGTCAACGCCCCCGCGCTGTGGCAAAAGCGGATCAAGGACGAGGGGCTGCTGGAGAAGGCGTGAAGCTTCTCCTGTAAGGTGCGCCGATACAAGGTGACGGCGGTAACAGCCGCCGAATCAAGTCCTATGAGGTTGATCCCATTGAAAGGATCACCTCATGGACGAAGGTTATGAAGCAGCGCTGTTGAAAGCACGCTCACAACGAAACCGCGCAAAACGCATAAACAAGCCGTCACCCCGGCGCAGGCCGGGGTCTCGCCCTCGCGACCATCAACCTCCGAAACGGCGAGATCCCGGCCTTCGCCGGGATGACGATGTGGAATAGGGTCGGACCATGCGCCAGCCCTGCCTCTACATTCTGACCAATCGCAACAACCAGCTCTTCTATATCGGCGTTACGAGCGACATCGCCGCCCGCATCATGCAGCATCGAGCCGGAAAGGGCTCCGCACATTGCCAGCGCTATAACATCCGCAAGCTCGTCCATGTCGAATTCCACGCGACGATGAATGACGCCATTGCGCGCGAAAAGGCATTGAAGGAGTGGCATCGTGACTGGAAACGGCGATTGATTAATGAGAGCAATCCAGAGTGGCAGGACCTGTTCGAGACGCTGCTCGGGTAATGTCTCAATAAACCGTCACCCCGGCGAAGGCCGGGGTCTCGACCTCACTGCCACGAATACCTGCACTGGCGAGATCCCGGCCTCCGCCGGGATGACCGTGACTTCATGATCTGTGTGCCCCGCGCCAGACAAACTCAGCCTCAGGCATAGGCATTGTCGCCTTGCCTTCCGCGCCCGCGCGTTCGAAAACGCCCCCCAATTCCATATCATAAGGGGGACGCCAGATGGACTTCCGCGATACCGATCGACTGAACCGCCGTGACATCATTCGTGGCACCGCGATGCTCGGGGCGGGCGCCGCTTTCCTGCAGCCGCTGCCGCTTTTCGCGCAGGCGGGATCGCTCGCCGATATCCGCAAGGCGGCCGCGGCCGGCAAGGAAGCCTCGATCAAGCGCATCCGCGACTGGGTCGCCCTACCCTCGATCGCCGCCGAGGACCGCAACATGCCCGAGGGTGCGGCCTATTTCGCCGAACTCGCCAAGGACGCGGGCTTTACCCATGTCGAAGTCGTCCCGACCGACGGCCATCCGGGCGTCTTTGCGACGCTCGACGTCGGCGCGCCGCGCACGCTCGGCCTCTATCTGATGTACGACGTCAAGCAATATGACCCCGCCGAATGGTCGTCGCCGCCGCTCGAAGGCAAGATGGTCGAACGCAAGAATCTCGGCATGACGATGGTCGGACGCGGCAGCGCCAACCACAAGGGGCCCGAGGGTACGTTCCTCGCCGCGATGCACGCGATCCGCGCCGCCGGCCGGAAGCTGCCGGTCAACCTCGTCCTGATCTGCGAAGGCGAGGAAGAGATCGGCTCGCCGCATTTCCGCCAGCTCGTCACCAAGCCGCATATTCTGGCCGCGCTGCAGAAGTGCGACGGCGTCTTCATGCCGACCGCGATGCAGGACATGGAAGGCGGCGCGACGATCGAGCTCGGCGCCAAGGGCATCATCGAACTCGAACTCGTCGCGAGCGGCGAGAAATGGGGCCGCGGGCCGAAGAAGGATGTGCACAGCAGCCTGAAAGCGATGCTCGACTCGCCAGCCTGGCGGCTGGTGCAGGCGCTCCAGACGCTCGTCACCCCCGACGGCAACACCCCGGCGATCGACGGCTGGTTCGAGAATGTCCGCAAGCTTTCGGATCGCGAAAAGGCGATGATCCGCGACGCGATCAAGCACACCAACGAAGCGCAGATGAAGGACGATCTGGGCGTCACCCGCTGGATCGACGACCTGTCGCTCGAGGATGCGATGGTCCGCCTGATGCAGGAGCCGACGGTCAATATCGAGGGACTGGTCGCGGGCTATACCGGCCCCGGCGGCAAGACGATCCTGCCGGGCCGCGCCGTCGCCAAGCTCGACCTGCGCCTCGTTCCGAACCAGACGCGCGCCGAGGCGACGCAAAAGCTGCGCGCCCATCTCGACAAGCGTGGTTTCAACGATGTCGAGGTGAATATCTCGGGCGGCTATGATCCGACCGAGACCGACGAGAACAGCGCGCTGATCCGCGCCGAGGTCGCGACCTACAAGAAACTCGGCGTGCGGCCGAACCTCAGCGTACGCCTCGCGGGAAGCTGGCCCGGCGGCACCTTCACCCAGCCGCCGGTATCGGTACCGGTCGGCCGCTTCGGGCTCAGCACCGGCGGCAACGCCCACGCCCCCGACGAATTTTATCTGATCGATTCGACCAATCCCAAGGTCGCCGGGCTCGTCGATTCGACGATGGGGTACGTCGAATTCCTCTACACGCTCGCGGCGATCAAATAGCGTAGCGGCGTCCCCTTCGGGGGCTTGCGCCGGCCGGGCTTTCGTTCATTCTCCGGGTCCCCGACCCGGAGAATGATGCCGGCCCATGCAAGAAGCCGTCGACCTTTATTCGCCCCATTCGCCCGAACAGATCGCGCGCACGCTGAAGCGGATCATGGACGACCCGATGCCGGGCGCGAAGGCGCGCGTCTACGGCAAGGGCAGCGAACGCGACATGGTGCTGCGCTATCGCCAGCGCAATTCGCGCACCAATATGGAGCCCGTGCTCGACGCGGCGATGGAATCGTACCGGGGCGGCACGCGGATCACCGGCACTTTCGGCACGCCGCCCGGCGCGCGCTACTTCCCCTATATCTGGGTCGGTTTCCTGTCCCTGTTCGTCATCGGCGGCATCCTCGCCTTTCTCTATATCCCCGGCGCTGGCCTGTTCGCGACCATCTTTGCCGGCATTCCGCTCCTGATGATCTTCGCCGGCCTCGCTGCCTTCCGTGCCCAGCCGGAGCCCGCCGAAGACAAGGCGAAAATTCTCGACTTCCTTGCCCGCGAAATCGACGCCCGCCCGGTCGTCTAGCGCGACGCGCGCATCCGTTCGACGAACAGCGCGACGTCCATCGCTTCGTCGCCCGCCTCGCGTGGCGCATATGTGGCAAAGGCTGCATAGGCTTCTGCCCAGCGCTCTTCCATCCGGACGACATTATAGGGGTGGCTGACGAGGTAGAATTGTCCCGCTTCCATCTGCGGCACGATGCGCGCCGCGAAGACGTCGGCATCCATCGCCGCCTCGGCATGGCGGGTCATATCGGACTTGACCCAGCCAGGGATGATCACGCCGACCTCGATCGACGCCGGGACCTCGTTGCGCAACATGTCCATCAACCCGAGCACGGCATGTTTGCTCGCCACATAGGCGCCGCCATTGGTCCGCACCGCGTTGAACAGGGCGTTCTCGGACGCGGTCGCATAGATGGCAGCCGGCAAGCCATCGGCCTTGAAGCGCCGCCCGAAGCTGCGGATGCAATTCCACACGCCCCAGAAATTGACCTCGAACAACGCGCGCGCGGCGTCGGGATCGCTGTCGATCACCTTTGTGCGCGGTCCGCCGACACCCGCGTTGGCGATGATCGCATCGACGCGACCGTGAACATCCCAAGCAAAATCGGCGAGCCCCTCGACCGACGCCGCATCGGTCACGTCGCCGACGAAAGCACGTGCGTCCACCGCAAGCGCGGCCAGTTCGGCCACCGCGGCGTCGAGCATCCCGGCACGCGGTTCGCAGAGGATCAGGCGAGCGCCCGCCGCGCCAAGCCGTTTCGCGAGCGCGAGGCCGATACCGGTTGCGCCGCCTGTGATCACACAGCTTTTGCCGTCAAAATCCATCGCCCGTCCTCCCGCCTTTCTCGCTAGGCGCGATGCGCCATCGTCGTCAATTGCATCGCCGACGCCCTCCCGCACGAGTTACGATATGTCCCCATCACAGCCTTGCGTTTCGGTGCGGGATCGGCACATTGCTTCGCATACGAACCAGAGAGGGGACGCATGATGGATTTCCGTGAGCTTGACCGCCTGAACCGCCGTGACCTGCTGCGCGGCACCGCGATGCTGGGGGCCGGCGCCGCCTTCATGCAGCCGCTGCCGCTGCTCGCGCAGGCAGGGACGATGAGCGACGTCCGCAAGGCGGTCGAGGCCGGCAAGGATGCGTCGATCAAGCGGCTGCGCGACTGGATCGCCCTTCCCTCGATCGCCGCCGAGAACCGCAACATGACCGAGGGCGCGGCCTATATGGCCGAACTCGCAAAGGATGCGGGCTTCACCAATGTCGAGATCGTGCCGACCGACGGCCATCCCGGGGTGTTCGGGACGATCGACGTCGGCGCCAAGCGCACGCTCGGCATCTATTTCATGTACGACGTCAAGCAATATGACCCCGCCGAATGGTCGTCGCCGCCGCTCGAAGGCAAGATGGTCGACCGCCCCGGCTTCGGCCAGTCGATCATGGGCCGCGGCGCGGTGAACCAGAAGGGCCCCGAGGCGACCTTCCTCGCCGCGCTCCACGCGATCCGCGCCGCCGGACGCAAGCTGCCGGTCAACATCGTCCTTGTCTGCGAAGGCGAGGAGGAAATCGGATCGCCGCACTTCCGGCAGATCGCGACCAAGCCCAACATCCTCGCCGCGCTCAAGAAATGCGAGGGCATCTTCATTCCGATGCCGGGACAGGACAGCAGCGGCAATGTCTCGGTCAATCTGGGGTCGAAGGGCATCATCGAACTCGAACTGGTCGCGAGCGGCGAGAAATGGGGCCGCGGGCCGAAGAAGGATGTGCATTCGAGCCTGAAGGCGATGGTCGATTCACCGGCATGGCGGCTGGTGCAGGCGCTGCAGACGCTGGTCACCAAGGACGGCAACACCCCGGCGATCGAGGGCTGGTTCGAAAATGTCCGCCCGCTGACCGAACGCGAGAAGAGCCTGATCCGCGAGGCGGCCAAGGCCGACAATGACGAAGCGCAGATGAAGCAGGCGCTCGGCGTCACCCACTGGATCGACAATCTGTCTTATGACGACGCGCTGATCCGCCTCGCGCAGGAACCGACGGTCAATATCGAGGGGCTGGTCGCGGGCTATACCGGCCCGGGCGGCAAGACCGTGCTGCCCGGCCGCGCGGTCGCCAAGCTCGACCTGCGTCTCGTCCCCAACCAGACGCGCGCCGAGGCGGAGAAGAAGCTGCGCGCGCATCTCGACAAACATGGCTTCACCGACGTCGAAGTGAACGTCTCGGGCGGTTATGACCCGACCGAGGTCGACGAAAAAAGCAGCCTGATCCGCAGCGAGCTGGCGACCTACAAAAAGCTCGGCGTGAATGCGAGCCTCAACGCGCGCATGGCGGGAAGCTGGCCCGGCGCGACCTTCACCGCGCCCCCGGTGTCGATCCCGGCGGGACATTTCGGTATCGGCCATGGCTCGGGCGCGCACGCACCGGACGAATATTATCTGATCGATTCGACCAATCCGAAGGTCGCGGGGCTCGTCGATGCGACGATGGGCTACGCCGAGTTCCTCTACACGCTCGCGGCGATCAAATAGGGGCGAAGCCTTGGCTGGAGACCTCAACGGCGTCGCGCACGTCATCCTGACGGCGGGCGACTTCGCGCGCTCGACCGCCTTCTGGCGCGCGATGATCGCCTATCTGGGCCTCAAGCTGGTGCTCGACAGCGAGCATATGCTTTACGGTGTCGGCGGGCGCACGGCGATCGGCATCCGCACCGGCAGCCCCGAAAACGCGGGCAAGCGTTTCGATCAGGGCGCGCCGGGGCTGCACCATGCCTGCTTCCGGATGCGCGACCGCGCCGCGATCGACGCCGTCCATGCCTTTCTGAGCGCGCGCGACGATATCCACATCGTCCACGCGCCACAGGAGGAGCCGTGGGCGCCGGGCTATTATTCGGTGCTCTTCGAGGACCCCGACGGCATCCGCATCGAATTCAACCATGTCCCCGGTGTCGGCCTGCTCGCCGATGGCGAAGCGATCGGTGGCGCCGATGCGTTCGATTAGAAGCCGTAGACCAAAGTAAAGCGCGTCAGCGTATCGAGCTTTTCGATTCCGCGCGGGGGATTGGTGTCGAGTTCGGCCGAATAGGCGAGCCGCGCCGACAGCGCGCCGGTAAGCTTGGCGTTGAGCGCGGTCAGCGAACTCACCGCGACGTTGCGCTCGCCGAAAATCGTCGAGGCGACCTGCGTGATGCGGATGGTCGGCGACAATTGCCAGCCGAGATCGAGGCCGGCCAGTCCGGTCAATTCGCTGTCGGTAAGGCCGGTGATATAGTCGGTGTGCCGCCAGGTCGGTCCGCCCTTCAGGCTCAGCGACAGGGTTTTCTTGTCGACGACCTTGTACCCGAAGCCCGCCGACACATTCCAGCGCGTGTCGTAGCCGAGGATGCGATCCTGTTCCCAGCGGCTGAGGCCATAGGCGAAAGCGCGGTCGCTGATCCGATATTGCGGTTCGAGTTCGACGAGAAAACGTTCGACCGAGGTCCGGCCGTTCGAGCGCTGGTAATCGGCCTGGGCGCGGAACTTGTGGTTCCAGTCGAGCCCCTTGCGGGCGAGCGCGATGCCGGCGCTGAGCCCCTTCGAACTGGTGTTGCCGGTGCTCAGCGTCGCACCAATCTGTCCCTCGCCCTTCCAGTTCTGCCAGATTTTGGCGCTCGCGAGCTTGGCCCGCGCCGCGGCCGCCGCCTCATCCCTCACCCGTTTTCGTTCGGCGCGATAGGCGACGAGCTCTGCATCGATCCTCGCCGCCTCGTCGGGATAGGTGGCTTTCGCCAGCTTTCCCACCGCCTCGACATCGGCATCCTTGCCCCCCGCGATCGCCGCGGCGAGCATTTCGCCAGCCGGATCGGGCGGGAGCACCGGCGGATAGATGCCGCGATATTGCGCCAGCATCGCGTCGATTTCGGCAATGTTGCGCGGATTGGCGATCCTCGCGGCCTTGACCACCGCTTCGACATCCGCGTCCGCACCGCTGGCCATCGCGGCCTCGATCATCGCGCGCGCCGCATCGGGCAATGCCGGCGGACGCACGATGATTTCGGGCACCGGTACCGGATTGGCGAGCACCGGGTCGGCGAGCGCGGGGTTCGGTTGCGGCGGGTCGACGGGCTCCTGCGCGGCCAGTGCGGGCGAGGCAGGCATGGTCAGCGGCAGGCAAAGCAGTGCCAGTCGGGGGAGGGCTGTCACCGAAGGTCCTTCTCTGGGGGCAGAAGCCGGGTTCGTTCGATCATGGGCGCGGCCGGCGCGCGTCGATGCATCCCTATAACCGGAAAGATGCTGGCATTTCCACCCCGCCTGCCCCATTTCAAAACCATGTGGATTGCAATCATCGCCATTTTCTGCGCCGGAATCGGCAATTTCGCGATGCACCGCGCCTTCATGGAAAGCGACGATCCGCTGGTGCAGCAAATGCTGAAACCGATGACCGACAAGGTCGGGCCCAATATCACCTATGTGTTCGAATTCCTGCTGCTGGTCGGCGCGATGGCGATCGCGACGCGTAACTGGTTCACTGCACTGATGGTCTATGGCCTTTACACCATCTTCAACGCGATGGCGTTCAGTTGGGTGACGAACCGGCCGAAGTGACACCGGCCTGCCACGCGGGTCCGCTGATCCGGAGGCCCTGCTTCGCAAGCCGGTCGAGCACGCCATCCGGTTCGGCCAGCACGCGCAGTGGCACGACCGCGAGCGTCACGCCGGGCTGCGCGGCCGCCGCGTTGATCGCGCCGACCCATTGCTGGCGGATTTCCGTACCGAAGCCGTCGTTCGTCCACGGCCAGCAGCGCCCGAGCGCTTCCTCGAGCGGATTGGCCATCACCGCCGGCACATCGAACTCGGTCCATGCCCGGCCGCGGTCGGTCACGATATCGCCGCCTGCCTCGGTCGCGGCCATCGCCGCGTCGAGGCAGGCGATGTGCGTTTCGGGCGGTGCGGCAAAAAGATTGTCGAGCATGTCCTCGCCGCGCACTTCGCCGACGGGCTGCGTCGGAATTTTCGACTGGCGCGCCGCCTTGCGGACGACGTCGGAAGCGTCGTCGGCGGTGTCCTTGTTGAACGACAGGCGTTTCGACAGCAGGTCGAACGCCGTCATCAGGAAGTTCGAGCGCGCATAATCCTGATCGAAGCGGGTTTCGAGCGCCCGCAGCCGCTGCATCTGGCGCGCATCGAGATAATCGGCGGCGACGTACCCCTTGGGCAATTTGGTGAGCGCCCCGCCTTTGAAGATCAGCCGCAAGATGTCGCCCGGCGACACCTTCGCCTTGGTACCGAGAATGACGCGCTGCGCGCGGTCGGTCGCGCCCTCCAGCCGCTCGGGGCGCCACGGCGTTGCCTTGGGAACCGCGGCGATCTCGCCAACAAGAATCACCACCCCGGCGGCCGTTTCGATCGTCCACATCGGCGCGCCCGAACGGCGCGCGGTGACGACAATCTCGTCATTGGCATCGGCGGCGGGCGTCTCTGTCGGCACCGCCTCGGCAGGCTGGACAGCAACCGTCGCAGCGGCAAGCAGCAGGGCATGAGCAAGGCTCATGCGACCCCGTGATACCACCAGACGCCGTCGCGATCCTCGCGGCCCACCCGCCCCTCGACTTCCAGCCGCTGGAGGTGGGCGAGCGCTTCGCCGGTCGCCATGCCCAATTGCTCGGGACCGATCGGCCGGTTGAAGAGCAGCGGGAAGCTGTCGACCGCGCGCATCGGTTCCTTCGCGATCGCTTCGGCGAGATTATAGAGCCGCATGCGATGCTCGTCACGGAGCGCCATCAGGCGGACGTGCAGCCCCTTGAACGGTTCGCCGTGCGCCGGGCAGACGATGACGTCGCCGGGCACGGTCGCGATCAGCTTGTCGATCGACGCCAGCCATTCGCCGAGCGGGTCGGCATCGGGTTCGGTGATGTTGATCGAGACGTTCGAACTGATCCGCGGCAGCACCTGATCGCCCGACACCAGCACGCCGGCGCGTTCGTTCCACAGGCAGGCATGTTCGGGGCTGTGTCCCGACCCGACGACAACACGCCATTGATGCGCCCCCATGTCGAGCACGTCGCCGTCCTTGATCCGCCGGTAGCTGCGCGGCAGCGGGTAGGTCACGAGGCCGAAGCGGCCCCAGCCGCCGTTTTTCTGCGCTTCGATCTGTTCGTCGTCCCAGCCCGCGGCGCGCGACTGGACCAGCGCCTCGTCGGGCACGGTCTCGCTGGTGTCGCCGACGATCATCCGCGCGGTCAGCATCTCGCCGCGCGTCATCCAGAGCTGGACGTCCTGCTTCTTCGCGATCCAGCCGGCGAGCCCGATATGGTCGGGGTGGAGGTGCGTGCCGATGACGCGCGTGATACGCTTTTCCTTCAGCGCCCCGGCATAGAGCGCCTTCCACGCATCCGAACAGATGGTCAGGCAGACGCCGGTGTCGACCACCGCAACGCCCTCTCCCCCGTCAGCGGTAACATCGTCGAGCAGCCAGCTGTTGATATGGCCGAGCGAGCCCGGCATCGGAATCCGCGCCCAGCTGATCCCGTCGGCGATGCGGATCGTCTCGCCCGCCCCCGGCGCGGCGTCGCCCCACGGATAGGTCAACCCGGCGCGGCTCGTCGCGGTAAAGCTGTCGTCCTGCGTCAGCGAGGCGTCCGGCGAGCCGCTGACCGCCGGGATATCGTCCTCGTCGCCGCCCGCCATGCGTCAGGCCTGTTCTTCGCCGGCTTCCTCGGCGGCGCGCGCTTCATTGGCCGCGGTGCGCTCGGCGCGCAGTTCCTCGAGCAGCGCTTCGCGGTCGCCTTCGAAACGGCTGTCCTCGGGCGCCTTGATCCCGGCCTTCTTCGCCGCCTTGGCGACGAGCGCGTCGAGTTCGCGCTGCGAGCAGAGGCCGAGGGTCACCGGATCCTTGGGCACGATGTTGGCGCTGTTCCAGTGGCTGCGGTCGCGGATCGCGCCGATCGTGTTGCGCGTGGTACCGATCAGCTTGCCGATCGCACCGTCCGAAACCTCGGGGTGGTTCTTCAGGATCCATGCGATGCCGTCGGGCTTGTCCTGGCGCTTGCTGACCGGGGTGTAGCGCGGGCCGCGGGTGCGGCGGATGGTGTCCTGCGCCTGCACGCTCATCTTGAGCTTGTAGTTCGGGTCCTGCTGGCCCTTCTCGATTTCGTCCATCGACAGCTCGTGCGCACGGACCGGATCGCGGCCGGTATATTTGGTCGCGGCGGTCTCGTCGGCGATCGCCTGCACTTCGAGGATGTGGATGCCGCAATATTCGGCGATCTGCGCGAAAGTGAGACCGGTGTTGTCGACCAGCCAGGCGGCGGTCGCGTGCGGCATCAACGGGGTCGGGTTGGCATTGGCCATGACGAAATCTCCAGGCGGAAATAATAAGGGCCGCCCCTCGCGGGGCGGCCGGACATTGATGGTGGCCTTATACCGGATCGGCGATGGCGGCAAGGCCCTGCGCTTACCCCATCCGGCGTCACTTAGCCCTAGGCAATCGACAGAATATCGTATACTAAATTCGATATCAAGATGGCCGGCACGGCGGGTCGCAACAGGGAAGGACGGCGAAGATGACGATCAGCAGGCGCGATATCATCCGGGGTGGCGGCGCACTGGCGGCCTTCGCCTGGGCGGCCCCGGCACTGGGCAAGGCGGCGGACATCGCGCCGCTGATGAAGGATGCCGACGCGCTCTATAATGAGTCGATCATCATCGACATGCTGTGCGACGAATTTCGCGACGCCAGCGGGCTGGAGCAGATCAAGCTTAGCGGCCTCACCACGATGAGCACCACGCTCGGCGTGCGGCGTCCCGAGAGCCCGCGCGGCAGTTATATGATGAACGGCTTCACGCGCGACAACGGCATCGCCGACTGCGTCGCGTGGAACAAGTTCATCGCGGAAAACAACTCGATCATCGCGCCGGCGCGCTCGGCCGCCGACATCCGCAGCGCGAAGGCGGCGGGCAAGACGTCGGTGATGCTGAACTTCCAGAACGCGCCGATCGACGGCGAACTCGACAATATCGACATGTTCCACGGCCTCGGCATCCGCGTGATGCAGGTGACCTATAACGAACGCAATCTGCTGGGCGACGGATCGACCGAGCGCACCAATGCCGGGCTCAGCGACTTCGGCATCGCTGCGGTGCACCGGATGAACGAGGTCGGCATCCTCGTCGATTCGTCGCATTCGGGCGCCCAGACGACGATGGACGCGATCACCTTTTCCAAGCGCCCGCCGATCATCTCGCACTCCAACTGCGCGGCGCTCAACGAGCATCCGCGCACCAAGTCGGACGAGATCATCCGCGCGCTCGCCAAGAAGGGCGGCGTGATGGGGCTGACCACGGTCAACACGATGGTGAAGCGCGATTTCCCGGTGACGATGGAACATTGGCTCGATCACGTCGATCATATCGTCAAGCTGGTCGGCGTCGATCATGTCGGTTTCGGCACCGACACGCTGATCCGCGGCTGGCCGACCGATCCCAAGCAGAAACAGGAATTCCTCGACGCCTATGGCGAGCCCTATTTCAAGTCGAGCTATCGCTTCCGCTATCCGTTCGGGACCGAGGGTATGAACGACGCGAAAAAGTGGCGCTTCGCGACGGCCGGCCTGATCAAGCGCGGCTACAAGGAAGCCGATATCGTCAAGATCCTCGGCGGCAACTGGCTGCGTATCATCGCCGACGTCGTCGGCTGACGGTCGTTCAGGCCGTCAGGACGATCTTGCCGACATGCTCGCCCGCCTGCATGCGGGCGTGCGCGGCGCCGGCTTCGGCGAGCGGGAAGCTCCGGTCCATCGCCGGTTTCCACGCCCCGTCCGACAGGCGCGGCCAGACGGTGCGGTGAATCTCGTCGGCGAGCGCCGCCTTGAAGTCGGCGCTGCGCGCCCGCAGCGTCGATCCGGTCATCGTCAGGCGCCGCCGCATGAGCTGCGAAATGTCGATCTCGGCCTTCGCGCCGCGCTGGAAGGCGATGGTGACGTGGCGCCCGTCTTCGGCAAGGCAGGCAAGGTTGCGCGGCACATAGTCGCCGCCGACCATGTCGAGCACCGCATCGACGCCGCGCCCGCCGGTAAAAGCTTTCACCGCCTCGACATAGTCCTCGGTTGAATAGTCGATGGCGAGATCGGCTCCGAGAGCGCGCGCCGCATCGCATTTCGCGGCGCTGCCGCAAGTGACGATCACCTTGATATCGAACAGCCCGCAAAGCCCGATCGCGGTGGTCCCGATGCCGCTGGTGCCGCCATGGACGAGCACCGTATCGCCTTCCTGCACCCACGCGCGCTCGAACAGATTGTGCCACACGGTGAAGACGGTTTCGGGGAGCGCCGCGGCCTCGGCCATCGAAAAGCCCTGCGGCACCGGCAGGCAGCTTCCCGCTGGCGCGGTGCAATATTCGGCATAGCCGCCACCGGCGACGAGCGCGCACACCGCCTGCCCCAGATGCTCGGGATCGCCGCCCGGTCCGACCGCGACGATCGTGCCCGCGACCTCGAGCCCCGGCAGGTCGGATGCGCCCGGCGGCGGCGGGTAAAAGCCCATGCGCTGCAGCACGTCGGGACGGTTGACCCCCGCTGCGGCAACCCGGATCAGCACCTCGCCCGGTCCCGGCTGCGGCACGGGGCGTTCCACCGGCTGCAACGTCTCGGGCCCGCCCGGCTCGCTGATCGCGATGGCGGTCATGCTTGTCGGCACGCTGGTCACGCTAAATCCCCCACTTTCCACGCCAAAGTCTGGCTCGGATCCCTCGGCCCGCCTTATTGACAGTGCGGGGCCGCGGGTCAACAGTCGCGCACCTTCAATCAGGGCCAGGACCGGACCGACTGGCGAGAAAGGAAACGCCATGGACGATGACGACCTTCCCCGCCGCCGCGACGATGTGCTCGCGGCGTTGACGCGGCAGCCGCTCGATCCGCTGTCGGTCGACGAACTCGACGAGCGCGTGGCGCTGCTCGAAGCCGAGATCGAGCGCGTGAAGGCGCACAAGGCTGCCGCGACGAGCCACAAGGCGGTCGCCGAGGCGCTGTTCAGGAAGGGGTGACGTCCGGTTCCGGGCGTTATTGCCCCGCCGCCGGTTTTCCTGCCTTGTCGCTCACGGCCTTGATCACCAGCGCCTTGTCGTCGACGAGATAGCGCCGGGCGAGCGTCTGCAATTGCGTGGGCGTCGCGGCCGCGACTTCGGCGATGCCGTTGCGGCTGCGGTCGAGGCGCGCCGCGTGGGTTGCCGCTTCGGTGACATAGGGCAGCCAATAGGCATTTTCGCGCCGCGCCTTGGTCATCGCCTCGACGAGCGGCTTGCGCGCGCGGTCGAGCAGGTCGGCATCGACGGGCGTATCGCGCAGTTCCTTCGCAATGGCGAAGATTGCGGCGCGCGTCGTCGCAAGGTCCTTGTAATCGATGTTGCTGGCGGCGAGGAGGAAGCCATAGCCCGGATAGTCGCTCGACAGGCTTGCCGCGGCGCCGGGGCTGTAGCTTTCGCCGAGCTTCTCGCGCAGTTCCTCGGTCAGCTTCAACTGCATGACGCGCGACAGCAGGTTGAGCTGCATCGCCTCGGCAAGGTCGCTGTCATCGCGCGCCGGCCAGTATACGCGCAGTTCGGCCTGCTCGGCCGGCCCCTTGTGGACCAGTGTGCGTTCGCTCAGGTCGGCCGGATATTGGCGGACCCGCGCGTCGGTGCGCGGGTCGAAGGCAGCGCGGCGTTCGGGAAGCGCCCCGAAGGTCGCGGCGATCGCGTCGATTGCCGCCTGTTCGTCGATGTCGCCGACGACGCCGATCTCGATCGCGCCATGCGCGAGGCTGTCGCTCATCGCCGCCTTGAGCCCGGCCCAGTCGAGCGCCATCACCTTGGCGAGCGGCGGCGTCACCTCGCGCGGATCGTCGTTCGCGAGGATACCCCCCGCGTCGCGCGCGATCACCGCCGACGGCGTCGCATCGTTCGCGGCATATTGCTGCGGCAGGAAGCGGCGGATCAATGCGAGCCCGTCGGCGCGATAGCCAGGATGGGTGAGGAAGGCCGCCATCAGCTTTGCCTGCAGCGCGAAATCGTCGGGCGAGGTCAGCGCGCTGCCCCCGAAGGCGTCGGTATCGCTGCCGAAGGCCGGGCTCACCGTCTTGCCGGCGAGGATCGTGCGCAGTTCGTCGACGCTGTGCGCCTCGAGCCCGCCGAGGCTGATCGATCCCGCGAGAGCGACCTTGGTCGGATCGTCCTTCGTCGCCAGCAGTTCGCCGCCGTCGACGCGCAGCGACAGATAGACCTTGTCCTTCTGGAAGTCGGTCTTCTTGATGTTGAGCATGACATTGTTGGCGAAGCGGACGCGGCGGATGCCGAGGTCGTCGATCCGGTTGTCGGCGACGATTTTTCCGGGCGTGCCGAAATCGTCATAGGCGAAGGCGCTGCTTGCCGCTTCGGACGGCGCCGCGACGGCGACCTGCTGTGACGCCCGCAATTCGGCGAGGATCGCGGGGGTGCCGCCCTCGACCGGCTTTTTCGATGTCACATGCGCGAGCGGCGCGCTCAGCCCGTCGACGCGCTTGCGGAACGCCGCACTGACTGCCGCGGCATTCAGCGACGGCGCGGTCGCGTCGAACAGCGCCTGCGTCGTTTCGGGCCGGACGACGACGAAATCGCCCTCCGCGGCCGACAGGAGGACGTCGGCCATCGTCTCGCTGCGCCGGGTCGTCACCCCCGCGACCGCATTCTTGAGCGCGGTGCGGCGGATGGCGAGCTGTTCGTCAACCTCGGCCTGCGTGAAGCCATGTTCCACGGCGCGGCGCAATTCCTGTTCGACGAGCGCCAGCGCTTCCTTCCACGCGCCTTCCTTGGCGACCGCGCCGACGGTCACCTGATCGAAGACCTTCCAGCCCGCCGCTTCACTGAAATAGCCGGCGAGGATCGGCGAATCCTCGTTGAGCGCGATCTTGGCGAGGCGGCGGCTGACGATCGCCTCGCCCACCTCCTCGGCCAGATTCTTCGCGCGCTTCGCCTTGGTGTCGGGCTCCTGCACCCACGGCTTGAATGCGGTGACGGTCACCGCGTCCTGAATCGCGGGATCGACGAAATCGTCGGCCGCCGACGGCCGCTTATAATCGACCGTGCCGAGATCGGGGTCGGGCCCGGCCGGGCCGCGGCCTTTCCAGTCGGAGAAGCGCGCCTTGATCTTCGCTTCGACCGCCGCCGGGTCGAAATCGCCGACCAAGACCAGCGTCGCGCGCTCGGGGCGGTAATAGCGGTCGTAAATGTTGCGGATGCGCGCCGCGGGGGCGGTCCTGATCACCTCTTCCGTGCCGACCGGAATGCGGCTCGCAACGCGCATGCCCTCCATCTGGAAACCGAGCTGGTCGATCAGGCTGCGCAACTGATAGGTGTCGCGCGCGCGGCGTTCGGACAGGATGATCCCGCGCTCGCGGTCGACCGCGGCGGGATCGATTGTCACCTCGCTCGCCGTCTCGCGCATCAGCATCAGCCCGGTGTCGATCAGGTCGTCGGTCGCATTGGGCAGGTCGAGCTTGTAGACCGTATCGTCGAAGCCGGTCACCGCGTTGGTGTCGGCGCCGAAGGCCAGCCCCTTGCGCTCGAGCAGCTTGACCATCTCGCCCTCGGGGACGTTGGTCGACCCGTTGAACACCATATGCTCGAGGAAATGGGCCAGCCCGCGCTGGTCGTCAGCCTCGGCGAAGCTGCCGACGTCGAAGCGCATGCGCAGGACGACGCTGTCCTTCGGCGTGCTGTTCTTCAGCAGCGCATATTTCATCCCGTTCGGCAGCACGCCGAAGACGATGTTCGGATCCACCGGCACATCGCTCGCGGCGAAATTCCATGCCTTCGCGGCGTCGGTCTGCGGATTGACCGGTGCGGTGGCCGGGGCGGTCGCGACGGGCTGCCAGGCCAGCGCGGCAGGCGCGGAAACGGCAAGGAGGGCAAGGGGCGACAGGGCGGTCGAGGCGCGCCGGACGAAGGACGATGTCATGCCCCTGTGTGACCACGCCGCGCCGGGCGGTCAAGCGGCGGTCAGGCGATGTGCTGGACGCTTTCGACAGACGACATGGGATCGCGATCGGCCGCCTTGGCCGCGTAGAGCGCGCGGTCGGCGACCTCGAACAATTTCTTCGCGGTCGCGCCGTCGCCCGGCCAGGCGGCGACGCCGATGCTCGCCCCGACGCGGATCGCCTGACCTTCGATATGATAGGGCGCCGCGAGCGCCGCGAGGATATGGTCGGCGATCGATGTGTTCATGAGCAGCGACCCCGCCGGGACGAGGATGCCGAACTCGTCGCCGCCCTGCCGCGCCACCGCCGCATGGTCGCCGCACGCGCGGCGCAGGCGCGCCGCGACTTCGCAGAGCAGCAGGTCGCCCGCCGCATGACCGTGGCGGTCGTTTACGGGTTTGAACCCGTCGAGATCGAGCAGCGCGATGGCAAAGGGGCTGCCCGGGCTCGCTGCGGCGATTTCCTCGTCGAGCCGCAGGTCGAATTCGCGGCGGTTCGACAGGCCGGTGAGCGGGTCGGTATGGGCAAGCTCACGCATCTGGCGCTGCAGTTCGAGGAGGTCGATAAGCTGCCCGTGCTGCTGGATCATCATCCGGAGCAGGAACAAGGTCGCGACGACGAGGCTGGTCCCCGCGCCGATCTCTGCCGGGTTGCCCGACAACAGCATAAGCAGCGAGATCGGGACGAGGCCGATCGACAGGTTGACGAAGGTCGCGAGACGGATCGACGACAGGCAATAAGCGGTCGCGAGCGACCCCATCGCCATGATCATCGCATAATAGCTGTGCGCTTCGGGCGGCGCGGCGAACCAGTTGATCACCGTCCAGATGCTGCACATCGCGCCCATCGATCCCGACAGCCAGGTCGATTCCTTGACCACCCGGCGGGCGCGGCGCGGGCTCATCTTGCGCCCGCGATTGTGCATCAGGACACCGAAGCCGAGCAAGCAAACGACCGCGAGGATCACCGGAAAACCGATGCGGATGAAGGGATGGACGCTCGCGACGCCGGCATAGATGGCGGTCGGCGTCGTCGCCGCGAGCATCAGGAACAGCATCGGGGTCAGCGTTTCGACGCGATAGGCGCGCAGCATCGCGACATCGTCGCGGATCGCCTCCGGAACCGGCGGGAAAAACCGCCGCTGTATCGATTGAAAGACCCCCGTCATGGGAGGGGGATAGCGGGTCAGGGGTAAAACATCGGTTAAGGAAGGAAGCGTCGCCTTTTCCTCCGCTTGGCAGGGTTTGCCCCGCGGATGGCTCGCGAAATATTAACCATGTTGGGGCACGTCCGCAGGCCTTATCGCAGGAGCCCAGCCCATGTCCTTTGTGTCGCCTTCGCTCGCCCCGTCGCCTACCCCATCGCCTGCCCAGGCATCGCCGTTACCATCGGCGAGCCCCAGCCTGCCGCAGAACGATACGCCCGCCGAACAGACCGCGCGCGCCGCGCAACTCGCCGCGTCGCAAGCCGTCTATGTCTGGACCACCGACGTCCCGACGCTGCCCGGCGTGCCGCTCGCCACCGACGTGCCGAAGAACGACGAACCGACGATCGCCTGGTTCGGCATCTTGATCGGGGTCGGCCTCGCGATCGTGCGCAACGCGCTGACGGTGAAGCTCGGCGGCGTCGACCGGGGCGAGCTCGACACGCCGCGCGCCGAATATGAAACCGCGCTCGCCGAGTGCGACGCGATCGAGCTATCGACCGCGAAGATCGTCGCCGAGCATGGCGTTCACAGCGGCGGCAATATCTTCGAACGCCTCGTCGGCGACGTGGAAAATGCCGTCGCCGCGGCCGAGCGCGACGTGCATCTCGCTTTGCTTCAGGGATATAAGGAGCGGCTCGAGGATCTCATGAAGGTCGACGCGACCGAGGTGGCGGGGCTGGGCAGCAAGACGCCGCGCAGCCTCGACGCGTATCGCGCGCTGTTCGCCACCCTGCCGGTGCCGGGCATCAGCTATATGTTCCAGGGCGACAAGGAGTTCGCCCGCCTGCGCGTTCAGGGACCGAACTGCATGCTGATCGCGGCGGTCGAGGGAGCGCTGCCCGCCAATTTCCCGCTGAACGAAAAGGCCTATGCCGCGGTGGTGAATGGCGACACGCTGGCCGCCGCGCTCGCCGACGGCCGCCTGTTCATGCTCGATTACAAGCCGCTCGCGGTCCTCGACCCCGGCACCTATGACGGCGAGGCCAAATATGTCTCGCAGCCGATGGCGCTGTTCGCGGTGCCGCCGGGCGGTGCATCGCTCATCCCCGTCGCGATCCAGTGCGGTCAGGACCCCGCCGACTGTCCGATGTTCACGCCGTCGCCGGCGGCCGACAGACAATGGGGCTGGGAAATGGCGAAATTCGCCGTGCAGGTCGCAGACGGCAATTATCACGAGCTCTTCGCCCATCTGGCGCGCACCCATCTGGTGATCGAGGCGTTTGCGGTCGCGACGCATCGCCATCTTGCCGAGGCGCATCCGGTGTGGGCGCTGCTCGTTCCGCATTTCGAAGGCACGCTGTTCATCAACGAACAGGCGGCGACCTCGCTGATCGCGGCGAACGGCCCGATCGACCATATTTTCGCGGGGACGATCGCGTCGAGCCAGCTTGCCGCGGTCGACGCGCGGCTGGCGTTCGATTTCCGGGGCAAGATGCCGCACGCCGATTTTGCCGCGCGGGGCGTCGGGGTCGATTCGGCGCTCGCCGACTATCCGTATCGCGACGACGCGCTGCTGGTGTGGGACGCGGTCCACGAATGGGCGCGGCAATATGTCGACCTTTATTATACGGGCGACGCCGATATCGTCGCCGATACCGAGCTGGCGGCATGGGCCGCATGCCTCGCAGGCGAAGCGAAGGTCGGCGGGCTCGGCCCGGTGACGACGCGCAACCAGCTCGCCGAAATCTGCGCGATGGTGATGTTCACCGCCAGCGCGCAGCATGCGGCGGTCAATTTCCCGCAAAAGGACATCATGGCCTTCGCCCCGGCGGTGACCGGCGCGGCGTGGCAACCGGCGCCGAACGGCCAGCGCGGACACGACAAGACAGGCTGGCTCGCGATGATGCCGCCGATGGCCCTCGCGCTCGAACAATTGAACGTGCTCGAACTGCTGGGGTCGGTGCATTACCGCCCGCTCGGCGATTATCGCAGCAACGCCTTTCCCTATCCGCAGTGGTTCCAGGATCCGCACGTCACAGCGGCGAAGGGCCCGCTCGCCTGGTTCCAGGCGGCGCTTGCCGACGTCGAGGCGGAAATCGTCGCGCGCAATGCCGAGCGGATGCAGCCCTATCCCTATCTGCAGCCGAGCCTGATCCCGACGAGCATCAATATTTGAGGCTCCGGAAATGCGAACCCCGGCGAAAGCCGGGGTTCGTTGGCAAGCTATGCTGGCTCCGGCTTTTGCCGGACTGGCCCGCTCAGCTACCCTTTTTCTTCCGGTGGCTTTCGAGGTCGAGCACGGCATTTTCGCTGCCCTCGGGCAGCAGGCCAAGCCGGCGCGCGACTTCCTGATAGGCTTCGACCTCGCCGCCGAGGTCGCGGCGGAAGCGGTCCTTGTCGAGCTTTTCGTTCGTCGTCATGTCCCACAGGCGGCAGCCGTCGGGGCTGATCTCGTCGGCAAGGATGATGCGGCTGAAATCGCCTTCGTAAAGGCGACCGAACTCGAGCTTGAAGTCGACGAGGCGGATGCCGACCGCGGCGAACATGCCCGACATGAAGTCGTTGATGCGGATCGCCATGTCCTGGATGTCGTGAAGTTCGTCCTGGCTGCACCAGTTGAAGCAGGCGATATGCTCTTCGGCGACCAGCGGATCGCCGAGGGCGTCGTCCTTGTAGCAATATTCGATCAGCGTACGGGGAAGCTGCGTCCCTTCCTCGATGCCGAGCCGCTTCGACAGCGTGCCCGCGGCGACGTTGCGCACGATCACCTCGATCGGCACGATCTCGACCTGCCGGATCAACTGCTCGCGCATGTTGAGTCGGCGGATGAAATGGGTCGGGACGCCGATATTGCCGAGCAGCGTGAAGACATGCTCCGAAATCCGGTTGTTGAGCACGCCCTTGCCGTTGATCGTGCCGCGCTTCTGCGCGTTGAACGCGGTCGCATCGTCCTTGAAATACTGGATCAGCGTGCCGGGTTCGGGGCCTTCGTAAAGGATCTTGGCCTTGCCTTCATAGATCTGGCGGCGACGGGACATGGGCGCGGACTTTCTGTCGGAACCAAAAGAATGACCCCGGCAAGCGACTCAGTGGGAGGCGCGGCGCCGGGGCGGTCGGGCGCCCTATAGCGACAAAGGTCGCGCACGTCATCCCCGGCGTAAAGCACCCCTTCTCCCCGTCCGAAGAGCGAGGATTTACATCTTTACGCTTACGTAAACTAGAGCTTGCCTTCCGCCGCTTCGCTTGCGACCATGGCCGCAACCACAAGGAGAGAAACATGAGCTTCGACCAGATTCGCCTCGACAAGCACGAGGGTATCGCGCTGCTGACGCTGTACCGGCCCGAGCGGATGAACGCGTTCACCGGCGAGATGATGCTGGAAATCATAGCCGCCCTCGACGACTGCGACGCCGACGACGGTGTGCGCGCGGTGATCTTCACGGGGCATGGCGAGAAGGCCTATTGCGCCGGCGCGGATCTGGGCGCGGGCGCCGCGACCTTCGACTATGACAAACATGGCGACGGATCGGACAGCCCGGTCGCTGCCGACGGCACGATCGACTGGTCGCACCCGCTGGTTCGCGACGGCGGCGGCCGCGTATCGATGCGCATCTTCGAGGCGAAGAAGCCCGTGCTCGGCGCGATCAACGGCGCCGCGGTCGGCATCGGTGCGACGATGACGCTGTCGATGGATGCGCGCGTCGCGAGCGATACCGCACGCTATGGCTTTGTCTTCGCACGCCGCGGCATCGTGCCCGAGGCGGCGTCGAGCTGGTTCCTGCCGCGCCTCGTCGGCATCCAGACCGCCGTCGACTGGTGCTATTCGGGACGGCTGATCCCCGCCGCCGAAGCGCATGAAAAGGGCCTCGTCCAGTCGGTGCACGCGCCCGGCGAACTGATCGACGCCGCGATCGCCAAGGCGCGGGAATATACCGCCGACAGCGCGCCGGTGTCGGTCGCGCTGACACGGCACATGATGTGGCGGATGCTCGGTGCGCCGCACCCGATGAGCGCGCATCGCTGGGACAGCCGGGTGATCTTTTCGCGCGGGCGCAGCCCCGACGCCGCCGAAGGCGTCACCAGCTTCCTCGAAAAGCGTGCCCCCAATTTCACCGCCAGCGTCGCGAGCGACTATCCGTCGTTCGCCGAATTCGAGGATGCGCCGCCTTACGGGTGATCGCCGCCCGCACTTCACAAACGAAAGGCCCGCCGCATGCCGGAGCATGGGCGGGCCGAAAGGGACTGCTGCTATCGCTTAACGCAGGCCCGAGAAACGGATGTCCTGCACACGGCCATAGCGGATGTCGCAGCTGAACTTGCCCTTGTCGTAATAGCCGCCGCGACCCCAGCGGCCGCCGTAGCCGTCGCGGACGACGACGCGGCCCTTGATCTTGTAACCGTCGCGCTTGCGATCGATACCCGTCACCTCGGTCACGTCGGTGCGGCCGTAACGGCTGCTGCCGCGCTCGACCGCGCTGACGCACTGGCTGACCGCGCTGCGGCTGTTGCCATAGCGGTTATAGTCATAACCATAGCGCGGGTCGTTATAACGGCCACCGTAACGGTCATTATAGCGGTCATTGTAACGGTCGTAGCGATCATAGCGGTCGTTATCGCCGCTCGACAGGATCGCGGCGAGGCCGCCGATCACGACGGCGCCGGCGATGATCTCGCCCGCGCTGATGCCGTCGCGGTCATAGCGATCGCGCGCGGCTGCGGGTGCGGCGCTCATCAGCATCGCACCGGCGGTGGCCGCACCAATCGCGGCCTTGGTCAATTTGGTCATAGCCATGGTTCGGTCTCCTAAAGCGCAGGCTGCATCGTCGCTGCCTGTTGATGCGCTTGTACCGCGGCGGGGGTGACACGGTGCTGAACCCCCTGCTTATCTGCGGTTCAGACTCGGTTTCACTGGCGTTCAGCTTCAAGGAGAAGGGCCCCGCCACCGGGTGGTGGCGGGGCCCTTGTGGTGGCAGCCAGAAACGACCGGGTCAGCCGAAACTGACGTCGACGACGCGGCCGTTGCGGTAGCTGCAGCCGAAACTCCGCGTCTCGCCGCCCAGCCGCGACGCGGTGCCGGTGACGTACCAGCCGCCATCGCTCGGTTCGGTGCTGCCGATGCTGTCGACGCGGGCGTCGGCGCCCATTTCGCCCTCGACCGCCCAGCTGCACGCGTCGGCGGCGCGCGCCTCGGCCTCGCCGCGCCCATAGGCGCCGGGCTGTGCCTCGCCCTGATTCTCGGGCTCGTAGCGCGGGACTTCGCGATAATCGTCGTCGGGGTACGGCGGATCGTAGCGATCGTCGCGGCGCTCGGCCTTGTTCTTGCTCGCGGCGCCCGCGATGGCAGCAATAGCGCCAATCACGAACAGCCCGCCCAGCACTTCGCCGGTGCTGATCCGGTCGCGGTCGCGGTGGCCCCAGCCCCCATGGCGGCTGCGTGCTTCGGCGGGCACGGCGCTGAAGCCCACCGAGGTGATAACGACCGCGGCGGCGGCAGCAAGGCTGGTCAATTTACGCATAGCGGGAAACTCCCCACAGCACGGGCAACGACAGTCGGCCCGTAATCGCTCTCATCTTTAGGCCCACGATGCTGTCGCGCCGGTGAACCGCCCCGCACGCGCGACGGGCCGACGCGGACAGCAAAAGGCCCGCCTTCCTTGCGGAGGGCGGGCCTCACACCTTGTTCAGGTGCCCGTTAGGTGACCAGACCTTCGGGTATATCAGCAGACGCAGCGCGGCTTGGGCCGCGGTTTCCACTTCTTCTTTGCGACATAGCGCTTCCGCACCGGGACATTCTCATAATAGGTGCGGGTCGAGGTCTCGACCGTTTCGGTCACGACCGGCGCGCCATTGGTGATCACCGTCGTCACGACGACGCCCGGCGTGTAATAGCCGTAGGGGGCGCCATAATAGCCGTAGCCGCCCTGCTGGTAGACGGTCGTGCCGCCCTGATAATAGCCGCCGGGATAAGGGGCGCCCTGATAATAGCCGCCCTGCGCATAACCGCCGCGGCTGGCCCACCATTCCTCGCATTTCTTGCGGTCAGCCGCGTTGCCGATCGCGCCGCCGGCGATCGCGCCGATCCCGCCGCCGATCAGCGTGCCCGCGGTGCGGTCGCCGCGTCCGGCTATGCGGTTGCCGGCGATGCCCCCCACGATGCCGCCGACAACCGCGCCGCCTACCGTGCCCCCCCGGCCACAGCGGCGTTCCATATCGACGTCGTAGCGGCCGTCGTAACCGCGGCGATCGTCGCCGTCATAATAGGGATCGTAGGGCGGCGGGGCATAGCTGGTGCCGGTGCCCTCGACCGTGCCCTCGTAACGGCCATCATAGCGGCGGCCGTCGGGTGCTTCATAAGTGCCGTCCCAGGTTCCGGTCCAGCGGCCTTCGGCATCATAGGTGCCATTGACTTGGCGATAGTCGCCGCCGCCGCGATACTCGACCTCGCCCGGCACACGGTCGGGATAGCCGGTGTAGACGCGCGTATCGGGGGCCGCAGGCATGCCATAATCGAGCGTCGGGCGAGGATCGCCAGCAAAGGCCGGCGCCGCCATCAGCATCGACCCCGCCGCGGCCCCCAGGATGAAAATGGTGCGCATGCTAAACTCCCTGCTTCCGTCGGTCGCGCCAGTGCGGCGACAACCAATTGGTTAACAGCTTGTTAGCAAAATCGCTCCTTTTCGGCGAATCCGTTAACCTTGACCTTTGCGTCCCATTTTGGGTCAGAAGCCAGCAGGGGCGAGCGCAGCCGCGATGCGCGCAACGAGCGCCTCGGCGCCCGACTGATCATCGGCGGTGAAGCGGCCGGGAACCGGGCTGTCGAGGTCGAGCACCCCGACCAGCCGGTCGCGCGCCACGATCGGCACGACCAGCTCGCTGCGACTCGCGGCGTCGCAGGCGATATGGCCGGGAAAGGCGTGGACGTCGTCGACGCGTTGCGTGGCGCGCAGCCGGGCCGCGGCGCCGCACACGCCCTTGTCGAGCGGAATGCGGATGCACGCCGCCTTGCCCTGAAACGGCCCGAGGACGAGTTCCTGTCCGTCGAAGCGATAGAAGCCCGCCCAGTTGAGGTCGGGGATCGCCTGCCAGATCAGCGCCGCGATATTCGCCATGTTGGCAATGGCGTCGGGCTCGCCGGCAACCAGCGCCTCGGCGGCATCAGCCGCCTCGGCCCAGCGCGCGTCGGCCTCGGTCGCGGTGAAGGAAAGGGCATAGGACATTGGCGGTTCTTTCCGGTTAGGCGGGGCAGCGGGGGACGGCGACCGGCAGGGCCGGCGCATCGCCGCGCCAGCTCAACCGGAAGACGATATATTGGGCGTCATGGTCCGAAAGGCGAGGACCATTTTTGCCGTCGAACAAGGTCGCGATCGCGAGCGGTTCGATGCGAAGCGCGTCGGAACTGCGAAAGCCGAGCAGGTCGTAAGCATCAGTCCACGCTTTCGCGTCGGTCATCGGCGCCGCGCGCGCGCGCAGGCCCGCACCCTTGGCGGCAAGCCGGAATGCCGGGTCGTTCGCGAAGCGGCCGATCCGGTCCCCGGCGCGATAATTATTGAAATCGCCCGCGGCGATCATCGCACCGTCGCCGCCGAATCCGTGCAGCAGCGCGTCGTTCTCGCGCGTCTGCATTGCATGTGCGGCTTCGGCGCGCGCGATGCTCACCCCCGACGGCTCGCGCGAATTGCGGTGAGTGTTGAAGATGGTCAGCGGAGCGGGCGCGCCGGGGACCGCGAGATGGACGATCATGCCGCCCTTGTTGGACAGGCAGTCGTAGCCGGCGCAGCTATCGGCGTAAAAGGCATCGCTGGTATAAGCGGGCAGCGGCCGCTCGCGCGTCCCCTCGAGCAAAGGCAGGTCGGTCGCGACATACAGACCGCTGTCGAGCCATTTGCCGATGCCCTCGCCTTTCCACCACCGGCCGCCTTCGGCATGTCCCGCAGGCGGTATAGGAATCGGCATATGGCGCGGTCGATCGACCGCCGGACCGGGAAGGATCGAGCGATAGCCCGCGACGCCGGCGATTCGCGACGCCGCGGGGATAAAAGCCTTGTGCAGGATCAATATGTCGGGGCCGAGCCCCGCCGCGCGCCGCGTCGCGATCCAGTCGGCGATGCGGGCCAGCTTGGGATCGCGCCCGCTGCGGATCGGCCAGGGCAGACCCTCGACGTTCCAGAGCAGCACGCTGAGCCGCACCGCCTTCCGCCCGTCGGCGAGCGTTTCGACCGGCGGCTGCCTGGCAGGATCATAGCAATCGGCGCGCCGCTCGACGCGCGCGAGCTTGCCGTTCGGCAGCACGGCCCACACCGCAACCATCAGCCCGAGCAGGGTGACGGCGGCGATGGCGAGCCGGCGCGCTATTTTACGTCGAGGCCGGTCCATCGGGCGGCAAAGGCATATTTGTCGGCGGCTTCGGCGATGATCTTGTCGGTCGGCTTGCCCGACCCGTGGCCGGCGCGCGTTTCGATGCGGATGAGGTGCGGCTTGCCGCCCGTCCGCGCATGCTGGAGCGCGGCGGCATATTTGAAGCTGTGCCCAGGCACGACGCGATCGTCGGTGTCGGCGGTGGTCACCAGCACCGCCGGATAGGCCTTGCCGTCGCGGATATTATGATAGGGCGAGTAAGCGAGAAGGTTCCGGAAATCGGCCTCCTTCGACGGAAAACCATAATCGTCGGTCCAGTAGCGCCCGGCGGTGAAGCGGTCGAAGCGCAGCATGTCCATTACCCCGACGGCGGGGAGTGCGGCGGCGAACAGATCGGGGCGCTGGTTGGTCACCGCAGCGACGAGCAGGCCGCCGTTCGACCCTCCCTCGATCGCAAGCTGTCCCTTGCCGGTAATCCCCTCGGCGATCAGATATTCGCCCGCGGCGACGAAATCGTCGAAGACATTCTGTTTCTTGTCGAGCCGCCCGGCATCGTGCCACGCCTTGCCATATTCGCCGCCGCCGCGCAGGTTGGCGATCGCGAGCACCCCGCCCTTGTCGACCCACGCCAGCCGGGTGGGCGAAAAGGCCGGGGTCATCGACACGTTGAAACCGCCGTAGCCGTAAAGGATCGTCGGCGATCCCTTGGCTCGGTCGAGCCCCTTTTTCATCACGAGGAACATCGGCACTTCGGTGCCGTCCTTCGAGGTGTAGAAGCGCTGCTCGACCGTGAAATCGGCCGGTTTGAAGGTCAGTTTCGGTTCGGCGAAAATCTCGGTCTGTCCCGTCACCGTGTCGAGCCGGTAGATTGTCGTCGGCCGCGCGTAGCTGGAAAAGGCGTAGAAGGTTTCCGCGTCGGTCGACTTGCCGCCAAAACCCGACGCCGACCCGATGTCGGCAAGGTTGATGTTCGCAACCCGCCTGCCGTCGAGCGCGACCATCCGCGCCTCCGATTTTGCGTCGCCGAGATAGGAGAGGATGATGCGGTCGCCGACACGCGAAGCACCGACCAGCGTGCCCTCCTCTTCGCCGACGAGTTCGGTCAGCACGCGGGGCTGGCGGATGTCCATCGACACGAGCCGCTGGCGCGGCGCCCCCTTGTTGGTCAGGAAGGTGAAACGCGTGCCGCTGTTGGTCACATATTCCCAATTATTTTCGTAATCGCCGACCAGCAGCTTCGGTTTCGCGCCCGCCTTGCCCGTCCGGTACAGCGTCAGGCTGTAACGTTCGTCGGTACCCGTCGAACCCGTCACCAGCAGATATTTGCCGTCGTCGGAAACCACCGCCCGGTTGCTCAGCTCCGGCTGGCCGGGCGTCGCGTGGATCAGCCGGTCGGCCTCCTGCGGCGTGCCGAGACGGTGGAAGTAGACCGCGTGATTTTCGTTGAGCGACTGGAAAGCTTCGCCCGCTTTGGGGGCGGGGAAGCGCGAATAATAAAAGCCGCTGCCATCCTTCGCCCAGTCGAGCGCCGAAAATTTCACCCAGCGGATCTCGTCGGGCAGATCCTGCCCGGTCGCGACATCCTTGACCCGGACGATGCGCCAGTCGGTGCCGCCGTCCTGCACCGAATAAAGCAGGTGCCGGCCGTCTTCCGACGGCACCCATTCGGCGAGCGCCGTCGCGCCGTCCTTTGCCCAGCCATTGGGGTCGATCAGCACCCTGCCCTCGCCCTTCAGCCCTTCGCGGACGTAAAGCACCGATTGCGGCTGCAGCCCGTCGTTGCGGGTGTAGAAATAGCGAGTCCCCGCGCGCCTCGGCAGGCCGAAGCGTTCGTAATTATAGAGTTCGGTCATCCGCCTCGCGAACGCATCGCGGCCGGGCAGCGTGTCGAGATAGGCGTCGGTCACCCTGTTCTGCGCCGCCACCCACGCCGCGACCTTCGGGTTGACCCGGACGTCGTCCTCCAGCCAGCGATAGGGATCGGCGACATCGACGCCGAACTGCGGATCGACGATATTGTCGCGCGCGGTGTCGGGATAGGCCAGCGCCGGCGCGGGCGCCGCCATGTCGCCCGCCGCCTCTGCCGTCACGGGAGTCATCATCAGCGCGGCCAGTGCCAGCGGTGCCGAGACGGGTCTGCGGGACATGGCAAGGCGATCCTCATTCTTCGGGTCATGGTCGGGAGCTTCAATGTAAGGACGGACGAGGCGGCGGCAAGGGGATTTGCGCCGCCGACAGGTGAAGTCATGCGGGTTCGAGCGTGCCCTGATAGGCGACGATCAAGCCAATCAGGGGCAGCGAAATCTCGACATGAAAACGGAATTTTCCGTCGCTTTCGCTTTCGAAGCTCGTTCCGCGGGGCAGCAGGAAGCGCGGCATCGGGATGCCGAATGCCGACCAGCGGCGCGGCACCAGATACAGCCGGCCGTGCTCGGCGACGAGCGCCATGGCGAAGGCGAGCGGCCCGAAACGCTCGACCAGCAAATAGGCGTTGCGACCGGTGCCGGCGGACTGGAGCGAAGCGAAGCTGCGGCCCCCGAAGTCGCGCGTCCAGCGCTCGGCATCGCCCTCGGGTGTGAAGCGGACGGTGACGGGCACGCGCGCCGCGGCCTTGGGAAAGCCGAAGAGCGCCGCGAAGAGACGCGCGAGCGGCCCCCGCCCGCGGCGAACCTCGGCCTCGCCGCGCCATTCGCGTGCCTCGCGCTTGTCGTGCAGCGCCTGCACCTCCGGCAGCAGGCCGTCGAACGCCGAACCGAGCAGGCGGCGGTAGAGCGGCGCACCGGAATCGTCGCTGCGAAAGCCGCTGTGGATCGACCGGCCGGCGAACAGATTGTCATAGTCGGCGAGATCGAGCGCCCCGACGCTCGACCGCGCACCCGCCGCCGGCCGCTCGCCGGCCAGCAGCTTGCGGACGATCGCCTCGATCGCCATCGACGGAATGTAAGGGCCATCGTCGCCTTCGGCCAACAAATGCCAGCTCCGCTCGACCGCCTTGCCGTCAGCGACGCCGCGGGCGCGGATGAACATCCCGCCGCGATGCTCGCCGAACTTCATCCAGTTGAGGATGGTGTAGAAGAGGCGCGAGAAGGGCAGCAGCGACGGCAGGCGGAACCGCGCCCGCGCCTTGGCCAGCAGGTTGAGGATGCGGTGCAGAATCTCGGGCACCGGCCCCGCGCCCATCCAGATGTCGGCGATAGCCGGATAGGCGCGCGGCAGGACGAGCAGGTCGGGCACGTCGACCAGCGAGAAATGGATGTTCCTGAGCGGCAGGCGCCCCGGCACCGCGACGGTGAAGCGCAGGCTTTCCGCGAGGCCGATGCCATAGCTATCCCGGCCGCCGCGCCGCAGCCTCACCGGCGCGCCGGCATAGCCAACGACCGCGCGCATGACGTTGAGCCCGATGCCGGCAAAGGGCGACGGCGCGATACCCCCGTCGATACTGTGGATGTCCATCGTCTTCGCCATTTCGGCGAGCACCGCCGCGGTCAGCGCCGGAAAGCTGCTGACCCCCGACAGGACGAAGACCCCCGCCGCCTGCGCCGCCGCATCGAAACGGTCGATGCCGAAGACGAAATCGGCGGCATCGGCGAAATCGAGATAATCGACACCCGCCGCGATGCACGCCTCGACGACGCCGTAGCGCTCGGCGCCGTAATCCTGGAATGGCCCCGACGCATCGACGACCAGGCCGGGCGTGTGGATCGCGAGCGCCTTGCCGATCGCGCGCCGGTCGAGCCGGCAGGGTATCGCGCGCGGGTGGCCGCGATAGCGGGCGCAAAAATCTTCGGCGCGCGCGAGATCGCGGCCGCAGATCAGCAGTTCGATATCGGAGCGGTCGGACAATAGCTCGGCGAGCCGTCCGCCAAAGACGCCATAGCCGCCGAGAATCAGGATTTTCATCGTCACAGGATCCGGTCCCTATATTCAGCTGGCGCGACCCAGCAGCTTTCGCGCCGGCCGAACAAGCGATAGCGATGGCGCGCGACCCAGCGATATGCGGCATCGCGGATTTTCGTCGGAACAAGGCGCAGCGCCCCGGCCAGCCGCCAGGGAAAGCCGAGCTGCTCGTAGATGAAAAGTACGGCATCGCTGTCGCGCCGGACGCGCGCGCCATCGACGACGAGCATAGTGACCGGATCGGCGGGATCGATGCCATGGCGGCGGCAGATTTCGGCACCGATGCCGGTCTGCACCGACGCCAGCCGGAAACGCGCCGCCCGATCGCGACGCAGGACGAAGCGGGCATTGGCACAGCACAGCACGCATTCGGCGTCGAACAGGATGACCGGCCCTCGCGGCGCGGGATCTTCGGGCTCAACCATCGCGGAACATCCCATGCTGGTTCACCAGCTCGCCCAGCCGGCGGTGCACGACCCTGAGGTCGAAAGCGAAGCGGCCGCTGCCGAGATGCTGATGCGTCACGACGGTCGTCCCGGGCGCCAGCCATGACGGAAACTGCAGCCGCAGCCGCCCCGCCTGCCAGAAATAATGGTCGGATGTGAAGATCAGCGCATCGCCCTCGGCCTGCACCGTCAGCGCCATGCCGAAGCCGCCGCCGATATGTTCCTCTAGCCCCGTCGGCCCCGCGAAGCGCTTGGCGCTGTGGATCACCTGCGGGTTGCCGCGCCTACGACCATAGAGGCGCGTCCATATCTGTCCGCCGCTCGCCCGATCTTCGCTGACGGCGACCGCCGCTGGCGCCGGGCCACTGGCGGCCGTCGGCAGCGGCGCGCCGATCAGCCGGCAAAGCTGCGCGAGCAGCCAGCCAGCCGGCGACAGCCGCGTCCAGACGATCTCGCCGCTGTAGGTCGCGGTCGCCCGCCCGGCGAGGCACTTGGAAAAGCGGCGGCGTACGTCCGCGGGCAGCGCGTCCCAGGCGTCGGCGGGGACCAGCCGGCGGAAGCGGTCGTCATGCGGCGCGGCTTCGCCAACGGGCGCCGGAACGGCGACGGCTGCCGGCGTCTCGCCTCGCTCGATCGTCCGCCCGTGCATTGCCCTTCTCCTACCCCGCGTCCTTCGCCTTGCCCGGCCGCCAATTGAGCAACTTGGTCACCCCGGCGCCGAGCTTGATCAGCCGCATCAGCGCGGGCTTCGGGACACCCAGCATCTCGTCGTGCCAGCGGCTCATCGTCGTCACGAAATCGAGCATGTCGGACAGCCGCGCCTTGGCCCCCGCGCTGAGGCCGGGGTCATGTTCGGCGCGTGCCACGCAGGCGCGGAGCGCCGCCTCGGCGGGATCGACTTCGCGCGCCTTGCGCCCTGCGGCGATCCGCGTCACCATTTCCCAGATGTCGGTTTCGGCCGCGAAATGGTCGCGGCGGTCGCCGAGGACGGGCACGCGGTGGATCAGCCGCCAGCCGAGCAGTTCCTTGATCGAGTTCGACACGTTCGAGCGTGCCAGACCGAGCAGGTCGGCGATCTCCTCGGCGTGCAGCGGACGGTCGGAGACGAAGAGCAAGGCATGGATCTGAGCCACCGACCGGTTGACGCCCCATTGTCCGCCGAGATTGCCCCAATGGAGAATGAACTCGGTTGCCGCCGGAGATGGTTGCGCCGTTCTTTCGTTAATTTCTGTCATAACAGAAATATCGGACAAACAGGTTTGGAGTCAAGCAGTCGCGCGTCCGTTGTCCGGCCGCGCCCTTGCATGTCGCGACTGACGATAGGACGTGACCACGAAAGGCCGTCGCGGACGCCCGTTCGAAACGTGATGGGTGCGGTGACCGCTGTCCTTAGACCTCGATGATAATCCGCACCTTTTCCGGCGTCGTGCCGGCGATGCGCGCGATTTCCTCGCGGCTTTGCGCGAGCTTTTCGTGCAACTGTCCTGTCGGGCCGCTGGTCAGCAGCTCGGCGGTCGAAAGGCTGAGCAGCGCGGCGATGGCATGGATCCGGCTGACCTTGGGGCGCGACCGATCCTGTTCCCAGCTGCACACCGCAGCGGTACTCACCGAAAGCGCGGCCGCGAATTCGGACTGGGTAAAACCCTTTGCGCTGCGCAGCCGCCGCAGGCGGGCGCCGAAACTTTCAGCAGAAATATCCTGACGCCGAGCCTGATCCATAACCTCGTGATGACAGAATTTTTAGCAGATGAGAAGCATTATCAAATAAACTTAAGTTAATTTCGCTTTGTTTTCAATTAGAATCGCTTCAAATGCGCTGCCGAGCGCGTGTTCCTGTCAAGCCAACGCACGAAAAAGGGCGGCGATCCTTGCGGACGCCGCCCTTGATTCGATTCGGACCGGAAGCTCAGGCGGCTTCGGCCTCGTCATACTGCTCGACCGGACCCGAGTCCTGGCCCTTGGCATCGACGTCGCGGTCGACGAATTCGATGATCGCCATCGGTGCCGCGTCCGAAGCGCGGATGCCAGCCTTGATGACGCGCGTGTAACCGCCGTTGCGGTCCTTGTAACGCTCGGCGAGGACGTCGAACAGCTTCACGAGCTGCGTGTCGTCCATCAGGCGGCTGTTGGCGAGACGGCGATTGGCAAGCCCGCCGCGCTTGGCGAGCGTGACCAGCTTTTCGACATAGGGGCGCAGTTCCTTCGCCTTGGCGAGGGTCGTCGTGATCTGCTCATGCTTGATGAGCGAGGCCGACATGTTGCGGAACAGGGCCGTGCGGTGCGCGCTCGTGCGCTGCAGCTTCCGGCCACCCGATTTATGACGCATAATCCATTCCTTCGTTCGTTAAGGGCCCGTGTGAGGTAGCCCAGACCAGGTCGATTGCGGGCCGACCCTTCCCGTTGGTGGCCCCGGCCGAAGCCGGGACGCAAGGTCAGCCGAGAAGTTCCTGTTCGAGCTTCTTGGCCATTTCCTCGATGTTCTCGGGCGGCCATCCGGGGATGTCCATGCCGAGGCGCAGACCCATCGACGACAGCACTTCCTTGATTTCGTTCAGGGACTTGCGGCCGAAGTTCGGGGTGCGGAGCATTTCGGCTTCGGTCTTCTGGACCAGATCGCCGATGTAGATGATGTTGTCGTTCTTGAGGCAGTTGGCGCTGCGGACCGACAGTTCGAGCTCGTCGACCTTCTTGAGAAGGAAACGGTTGAGCTGGTTGACGTCCGATTCGTCGGCGGTGGTCGACGGAGCCGCCATGCCGATCATGCCGCTGTCGTTCATCGCTTCTTCGAAGTGGACGAAGACCTGGAGCTGGTCCTGAAGGATGCGCGCGGCGTAAGCGACGGCGTCTTCCGGGGTCACCGTGCCGTCGGTTTCGACGGTCAGGTTCAGCTTGTCATAGTCCAGCTCCTGACCGATGCGGGCATTGTCGACCTTGTAGGCGACCTGGCGCACCGGCGAGTAGAGCGAGTCGACCGGGATCAGGCCGATCGGCGCGTCGGCCGGACGGTTGGCGGTCGCGGGGACATAGCCCTTGCCGGTGTCGGCAACGAGTTCCATGTTCAGCGTCGCACCGTCGTCGAGGTGGCAGATGACATGGTTCGGGTTCATCACCTTGATGTCGCCCGACACCATGATGTCGCCGGCCTTGACGGTCGCGGGACCGGTCGCCGAAAGCTGCAGCCGCTTCGGGCCTTCGCCTTCCATCTTGAGCGCGATCTGCTTCACGTTGAGGACGATGTCGGTGACGTCTTCACGCACGCCGGCCAGGCTCGAGAATTCGTGCAGCACGTTCTCGATCTTGATCGACGTGATGGCCGCACCCTGGAGCGACGAGAGCAGCACGCGGCGCAGCGCGTTGCCGAGCGTCAGGCCGAAGCCGCGCTCGAGCGGTTCGGCGACGAAGGTCGCCTTGCGCTTGCCGTCGCTGCCAGCCTTGATTTCCAGGTTGCTGGGCTTCTTCAATTCCTGCCAGTTCCGGATATTGACAGTCATGGACTTCCCTTTGCTTTGGGCGGGACGGGCGGGGATCGGCCACCTGTCCAGCGAGGATTTTATGCGGGCGGCGCTCCGGCGGAGCGCGCCCGTAGAGACGTCAGACGCGGCGGCGCTTGGCCGGGCGGACGCCATTGTGCGGGATCGGCGTCACGTCACGGATCGACGTGATGTGGAAACCGACCGCCTGCAGGGCGCGGAGGGCCGATTCACGGCCCGCGCCGGGGCCCTTGACCTCGACTTCGAGGGTACGGACGCCATGTTCGGCGGCCTTCTTGCCGGCGTCTTCGGCGCACACCTGGGCGGCGTACGGGGTCGACTTGCGGCTGCCCTTGAAGCCCATCATGCCGGCGCTCGACCAGGCAATCGCATTGCCCTGCGCGTCGGTGATGGTGATCATCGTATTGTTGAAGGTCGCGTTGACGTGGGCCACACCCGACGAGATATTCTTGCGTTCGCGCCGACGAAGACGCTGCGGTTCACGAGCCATGATGAAATCCTGTCCTAAATCCTGAATGGCCGGTTGCGGGCTGCCTTGAGCCGCTCCGGCAGGGGAAATAAGGAAGCGCGCCGAATTCAGGCGCGCTCAAAACCTTACTTCTTCTTACCGGCGATCGGCTTGGCCTTGCCCTTGCGGGTGCGCGCATTGGTGTGCGTGCGCTGGCCGCGGACCGGCAGGCCCTTGCGATGACGCAGGCCGCGATAGCAGGCGAGGTCCATCAGGCGCTTGATGTTCATCGCCGTGTTGCGGCGAAGGTCACCCTCGACCGTGTGGTCGGCGTCGAGCGTTTCGCGGATCTGCAGCACTTCGGCGTCGCTGAGGTCCTGGACGCGACGCGTGTGGTCGATGCCCAGCTTGTCGGCGATGTCGACGGCGGTCTTGCGGCCGATGCCGTGGATGTAGGTGAGCGCGATGATCACGCGCTTGTTGGTGGGCAGGTTGACGCCCGCAATACGTGCCATTTATTCTTTCTCCTGCTCCACAGGGCGCGCTGGCAATCGGCCCCATCTCAAAGCGTCTGATTTCCAACGCAAAAAACGGACCACGATGCGCAGGCGCGCTTCGCCGTCCGGTCAAGATGTCGGAATGGTTGGGCAATTAGGGTGAGTCGCGCGCAAAGTCAAGGGAAGTGCGGCGGATCGCACCAAACTCCTCCCTGTCGCGAAGCGATGGGGAGGTGATCAGGGTTGCGACGTAAGCGCGACCGCGCGATCATGCAAGCGCTCGACGACGGCCCGGTGGATTCCGGGGGCGCAAGCGATGACGCCAAAGGCCTGCGCGCGCGGGGTGTTGAAGACGAGCGGCTGGCCGAAGGCATCGGTGACGGTCGCCCCCGCCTCGGTCCCGATCAGCGCCGCGGCGGCCACATCCCATTCGAAGCCCCAGCGCAGCGTTGCCACCAGATCGGCGCGGTCGTCGGCGACCAGCGCCATGCGCAGCGCGATGCTGTTCGGTTTGGTGACCATGACGAGGTCGCGGTCGATCTTGGGCAGGCTGTCGGCGGGGACGCGGGCGCCGTCGAAACTCGTGCGGCGGCTCGCCTGCAGCGGCTCGCCGTTGAGCAGCGCGCCCTTGCCGCGTTGCGCAACCCACAATTCGTCGAGTGCCGGGGCATAGAGCACGCCCAGCTCGACCGCGCCGTCAACGACGAGCGCGACCGAAACCGCCCAGCCCGGGCGGCCGCGGATGAAATCGCGGGTGCCGTCGATCGGGTCGACGCACCACATCGCGCGGCACGACAGGCGGTCGGCGCTGTCGGCGGTTTCCTCCGACAGCCAGCCGGCTTCGGGCACCATCGCGCCGAGCACTGCCTTCAGCCGCGCATCGACGGCAAGGTCGACGTCACTGACCGGGTTGTCGTGCGACTTGTTCCAGACGTTGACCGCCTGCCCCTCGCCGCGCCAGCGCGCCATCGCCATGTCGCCGACCTCGCGCGTCGCGGCGATCACCGCCTCGAGATTGCGGCCGGGCATCCGCCGTTTGCCTAGCTACTCGCGACGGTCATGCCGTCGATGCGGAGGGTGGGAACGTTGGTGCCATGACGGAACAGCAGGTCGTCGGCGGGAATGAGCGCGGCGAACATGTCGACGAGGTTGCCGGCGACGGTGAATTCGGCGATCGGCCCGGCGATCTCGCCATCGCGAATGATGAACCCCGACGCGCCGCGGCTATAATCGCCGGTCACCGGATTGACCCCCTGCCCGATCAGTTCGGTGAGGTAAACGCCGGTCTTGATGTCGGCGATCAGCTCGGCGGGCGACTGGCTGCCCGGGGCCAGATGGAGGTTGCTCGCGCTCACCCCCGATGCGCCGCCGCCGCGGCTCGCATGGCCGGTGGGTTCGAGGCCGAGTTGTTTCGCCGAGGCGGTGTCGAGCAGCCAGCCGGTGATCTTGCCGCCGGTCACGATGTCGCGGGCCGCGGTCGGCAGGCCTTCGCCATCGAAGGCGCGGCTGCGCAGGCCCCGCGGCCGATGCGGTTCGTCGCGGATGACGATGCCGCTGTCGAACAGCATGCGGTCTTCCTTGCCGAGCAGGAAGCTCGTCCCGCGTGCGATCGCGGGGCCGGCGATCGCGCCGAGCAGATGGCCGACGATGCTGCTGCCGACGCGCGGATCGATGACGACCGGGACTTTGCCGACTGGCGCCTTGCCGGGGTTCAGACGCGCGACGGCGCGGGTGCCGGCGCGAAGGCCGATGTCGCCGGCGCTTTCGAGGTCGCCCAGATAATGCGCGCTATGCCAGCCATAGTCGCGCTGCATGCTCGCGCCCTCGCCCGCGATGACGCTCGCCGACAGGCTGTGCCCGCTCGATCCATAGCCGCCGACGAAGCCGTGGCTGGTCGCGAGCGCGAAGCGGGTGCGGCTGTGGCTGGCGGTGCCGCCCTCGCTGTTGGTGACCCCGGCAACCGCGCGCGCCGCTTCCTCGACCGCCAGCGCCGCTTCGCGCAAAGCCTGCGGATCGGCCTCGCTGCCGTCGTCGAGATCGAGGTCGGGCGCCGGGCCGCGCAGCAGCCGGCCCTGCGGCGCGAGGCCGGCATAAGGATCCTCGGGCGCCTCGCGTGCCATCGCAACGCACCGCTCGACCAGCTTGGCGAGTTCACCCGCGTCCATGTCGGCGGTCGACACGCTGGCGCTGCGCTGGCCGACGAAGACGCGGAGCGCAATATCCTGCCCCTCGGAGCGTTCGACATCTTCGAGCGCGCCGAGACGCATCGAGACCGAGGTCGCGGCGTTGCAATAATAAAGGGCATCGGCGGCGTCGGCGCCGGCTTTGGTCGCGGCGTCGCACAGCATCTGCGCGCGGTCGAGGGCTTCGGCAACAGTCAGCATGGCCGCGCCCTATACGGCGCAGGCGTGGGCGTCAAAATCTATGTCTCCAATCTTCGTCACCCCGGACTTGATCCGGGGTCCAGGGCTCCAGCGCTGGAATGGATCCCGGATCAAGTCCGGGATGACGAGGGGAATGGCTTAGCGCGTGATCGCGGCGATGGCGTCGGTCGCCGCCATCGCGCCGCTCACCCACAGAAAGGGCAGCGTCAGCGCCGCGACCCACAGGCGGCGCACATCGCGGCGAAAGCGCGCGTGCAGCCCCCAGCTGGCGAGCGCCTGGCGGCTGAGATGATACCAGCGCCGCTCGGTCGAGCGGGCGACGGGAAGCGCGAGCGCAAGCAGCACGACCAGTGCGACGACGATCAGCGCCGAAGGGGCGCCCGCGGCGATTGCGCTCGACACCAGCCAGATCTGCAAGGCGGCAAAGGCGATCAGCGCGGCGGCAGTGTGCAATGTCATTCGGCGTCCAAGGCTGCGCGCGGGAGGCACGCTAGCCGATGAGCGCCGGAACAGGCGCGGTCCGAATGTCGATGCCATTATCAGCCTCCCCGGCCGGCGATTCCCAGAAACGCCAAGTTTTCAGCCAAATATTACCTCGTCAAGACAGGCTGCCAGCGAAACGTTAAAATTTGCACTCGGTTCACCCCGGATTCGCAACAAAAGTGCGCCGAGCGGACGAAATGCCCCGGTCTTCCGAGTGTTTTACCAGGCGATTGTAAGACCGCCCGGACGATAGCGATTCCCCAAGTCATCGATCACGCGCTGCGCGGGGATCAAGCGCCAGGCCGCGCCGCCCAAATCTTCGGGAAGAGCATTGGCATTGACGAAGCGGACGCGCATCTGCGCTTCATAGCCCGAGTTATAGCTTCCTGTCGTCCAGCCCACCACGTTCGTCGTGCGGGAGATCGACAAGCGGCCAAGCAAGAGCAGGCTGTCGAATCCTGCCTGCTGGGCAGATTGCGCGGCGCCGAGCATGGCCAATTCCTCGACCGCCGCCATCGGGGCAAGACGGTGGGTGTAGCGGATTGTCCAGACGTCGCTGCTTCCCTCCCGATTGCGCGTCAGACCCGAATCGCTCAGGAAAGAACCGTCGCCTGCCGGCTTCAGCGTGGGGACCACCTTGGGCGTCTCGGGACGGGGAAGCAGGGGGAGCAACTCGTCGACGGGAAGGTCGAGTGCGGTGATCCGCTCTTCCTCCAGGCGGTTGCGAATATTGGCCATGACGCCATCGACCTCGGCTTTTTCGGCGGCGGACTGTTGGGGCAGGTTCGCGAGGACATCGGGCATGATCGGCAGCGTGTTCAGCCTTTTCCGGGAGAATTCCACTTCGGTTACGTCGACCGGTTTGAGGGCGATCATCGGACGGAACGCGATCGCAGCCTTCCAGAGCGCCAGTTCGTCACGCGCTTTAACAGCATGGGGCTCGCGCCGCCGATAGTCCTCCACATCCTGCTTTTTCGGTGGCCGCCCGTCCGAACGCGGCGGCGGCGGCACCATGATCTCGTCGAGTTCCTTGTTGGCCTCTGCCAACAGACTATGGGAACGGTCGTCATGGCCCGCGACGGTTTCGGCATAGGCCCACGCGCCATAGAAGGAGTTTCGCGACCCGATCGCCTTCAGAGCGGCTTCGTCGGCGCCGCGCAAAGTCCAGCCGCCGCGTTGCTTGGGAAGGTCGAAACTGATCGAAGGAGCGATGTCGCGCGCTTCGGCGTAATTGCCGTAGAGAAACTCCATCCAGAACAGCGCTTCTGCCTTTTCGGGCGATAGCGGGATCGCGCCCTTCAACTCCGCGGCTTGACCAGCGAAGCCCGAATCGAGGTGCAATTGAAGGCGGGTTGCGAGCTGCTGAATCGATTGAGCCCAGGGACGACTCCGGCGCAGCCGCTCGATGGCGGCTTTCGCTTCGTCGCGGCGACCGAGCGCGATCAGCGCATAGGCCAGAACGCCCTCGTTTCCGACCCCGATGCTTTGGACGAAATAGCGCTCATCGTGAGCCGTACCGAGCGCGTTGCTTTCGGCCACCAACACAAGCGCTTGCTCGGGTTGTTTCGCGGCGATGCTGTGCAGAGCCTTCGCCTGCATCAAGTTGGCACGGCGTAGCCAGAAATCATCGACCAGCCGCGGATCCGCAAGGGTGCGGTCGCAAGCGGCAAGCCCCGACTCCCCGATGGAATATATCTCGCTGCGGCGGATATCTGCAGAACGTGTCGCGCCGAAAAAGAAGTTTTCGCGAGAGATGCCGTCGGTTTTGCCTTTCGGCGCGGCGTAGCCATCGCAGCTCGAAAAGTCCGTGTCGGAGGCCGCGATCCGCGTTTGAGTCGCCACCGGCGCCGGCAGCGCCGTTTTTGCGCCTTTCCCCGGATGCAGGTTTTCGGACGCAGCCACTGCCGGTCCCGCCGCAGCCAGAACGGCCGGCAGCAACATCGCCGTCGCAAATTTCATGTTTCCCCCAACGCCCCAAAGATCAGCCAAGCATTTAGGGTACCGGGGTTTTTTAGTCTAGAGTTGCGGCGGAACGGGGAGCGGCTCCGCATCGGCGCCGCTTTCGTCCGCAGTTGCGGGTGCAGGCGCCATGCCGCCGGCCTGGCGCTCCAGCTCTTCGGCGGCGCGCTGGCGTTCCTGCAGCGCCTTTTCCTCGGCAACCACCGCGGCTTCGACCTCGTCGGCGGCGGCGTCGATGCCGGCGATACGCTTCGCGCGTTCGTCGGCGATCATCGCCTGCCAGTCGGTCTTGTCGGCCGCCTTGCGTTCGGCCTTGGCGCCCTCGACCAGCGCCCGGGTGCAGCCGGTGAAACCGCCGAGACCCGTCGGCGAACAGCTGTCGGTGCCGAAGCGGCCGACGCGTTCGACCGCGACGATCTTGTTCGCCCAGGCTTCGTTGCGCGGATCGAGCGGGCTGCCGCCACGGAAGATCTGCGGCACGCGATAGCGTTCGGTTTCGGGCAGGCGGTTGCAGACGACGATTTCGTCGGGGCTCGACTGTTCGCACTTGTCGTCGCCATAGACGATGACCTGATTGATCTTTTCGCCGTCGACCGTCGTTTGCTGCGCGGTGGCGGGCACGGCGGCGGCGCTGCCGGCAAGGATCAGCGCGAACAGGGGGAGGCGGGTCATCGATCGTTCCTTCGTCATGTCAGTGCCGTTTTGGCTTCACAGTCCTGCATCCGCGCTGAACGGGCAGGTCGATCCATAGTCTATCAGATACGCTTCGACAGCGCGATGGCTGCACGGCAACCGGCGCGAATGGCAAGGCTGAGTAGCGGATAGCCGGGCGCCTGTTCGGCCCCCGAAGCGAGCGCCTTTTCCTTGTGCTCGAGTTCTTCGGCACGGAAGTCGGCAACCGCGGTGCTGAGTTCGGGGTCGCTGTCCGCAAGTTCGTCGAGCTGGTCGCGGTAGTGGCGGTCGATCTCGGTCTCGACCGCGGCGGTGCACGCCATCGCCGCCCGCGGCCCCATCGCGGCGGTCACCGCGCCCAATGCGAAGCCCGCGACGTTCCAGACCGGCTGCAACGCGGTGGGGCGCACGCCGCGCCGCGCGACCATCGCGTCGAAGAATTTGCGGTGCCGTTCTTCCTGTTCGGCCATATGCGCGATCTCGCGCGCCATCGGATGGCGGTCACCCATCACCGCGAGCTGCCCGGCGTAGATGCGCGTCGCGCCATATTCGCCGGCCTGATCGACGCGGATCATCGAGGCGGTGCGCTTATTGGTCATCGGACGGCCTTTCCGCGGCGAAGCAGCGCGAGGACGAAAGCCGCGCCGGCGAGCGAGAAGATCGCGTTGAACCCGGCGAGCGAAATGCCCGCCAGCGTCCATTGCGGGACGTCGCAGCGGGTGATCGGTGCGGCCATGATGTCGTCGAGCGAAATCGGCCCGCTCGCGGTCGTGCTGCACGTCGTCAGCCCTTCCCACCAGCCATATTCGACCCCGGCGTGGAAGATGCCGATCGCACCGCTAACGGCAATCGCGAGCGCGGCGAGGATGGTGAGCAGGCGCATCGCGCCATCGTTACGCCGCAGCAGCAGCGCGAGCGCGGCAAGCACCATCGCCGCCTGATGCGGCCAGCGCTGCCAATAGCACATTTCGCACGGGTGCAGGCCAAAGCCATATTGCGACACGAGCGCGCCGCCATAGAGAAGCAGCGGCACCGCAAGCGCCGCGATCGGCGCGGCAAGGCGCGAATTCAGCATCTCTGGCAGCCTCAATTACGCTGCGCGGGCTTCGCGGCAGGCGGCTTCGTGCCCTGCGCCACGCGCGTCGCTGCCGGTCCGATCCGGCCGATCGTCTGCAGCGCGTAATAAAGCTGATAATCCTCTATGCCCTTGGCCTTGAGCTGCTCGGCGGTCTGGCTGAAGCGCGGATCGGTCTTCTCGTCCTTTTCGAGCAGCCCGTCGTCGACCTTTTTCTCGTTGATCAGATGGCGGCGCAGGTCGCTCTCGCGGAACTTCGGCCGCGACGCATAATCGGGGTCCGAAAGCTGCGGCACACGGATGTCGGGCGCGATGCCGCCTTCCTGCACGCTGCGTCCCGACGGCGTGTAATAGCGCGCGGTGGTCAGGCGCAGCGCGGTGGTGTCGGTCAGCGGCAGCACCGTCTGCACCGATCCCTTGCCGAAGCTGCGTTCGCCCATCACCAGCGCGCGGTGCTGATCCTGCAGCGCACCGGCGACGATTTCGGAGGCCGAGGCCGAGCCCGAATCGATCAGCACGACGACCGGAGCGCCCTGCGCCACATCGCCCGGTTCGGCGAAATAGCGTTCGATATCGCCCTTCTTGCGCCCGCGCTGCGAGACGATTTCGCCGCGTTCGAGGAACAGGTCGCTGATCCCGACCGCTTCGTCGAGCAGCCCCCCGGGGTTCGAGCGGAGGTCGAGAATCCAGCCGCGCGGTTTCTTGCCGAGCGACTTTTCGACCGCGAGCATCGCGGCCTTGACGTCGGTCGTCGCGTCGGCGGAGAAGCTGGCGACGGTCAGCACTCCAACGTCACCCTTCACCTCCCATTTGACCGGCTTCAGGTCGATGATTTCGCGCGTCAGCGACAATTCCATCGGCTTGTCCTGGCCTTCGCGCACGACCGTGATGTCGATCTTGGTGCCCGGACGCCCCTGCATCTGTTCGACCGCTTCGTCGAGCGTGAGGCCGAAGATGAGCTGGCCGCCGATGTGGGTGATGAAATCGCCCGCCTTGATCCCGGCGCGCGCCGCCGGGGTGTCGGCCATCGGCGCGATCACCTTGACCACGCCGTCCTCCATCGTCACCGACAGGCCGAGCCCGCCATATTGGCCGTCGGTCTGGGTCCGCAGCGTCGAATAGCCGCGCTTGTCGAGATAGCCCGAATGCGGGTCGAGGCTGGCGAGCATGCCGTTGATCGCGCCTTCGATCAGCTTGTCGTCGCTGACCGGCTCGACATAATTGGCCTTCACTTCCAGATAAACGTCCATGAAGCGCGCGATTTCCTGCTGCGTCGAGGCATCGACGCTGGCCATCGCGCCGGTCGCGAGCGGGATCAGCGCCAGCGTGCTGAGCGCGGCCGCGCCCTGCCACAGCGCGAAGCGGCGCTTGGGAGTGGCGGAAATCTTCGTCGTTTCGGTCATGATCGTCTTTCGGACATGCGGGCCTTTGCCGCCTTATAAACCCCGGCGCGCCAACCTCCAACGCATTTGCGCGGGCGTCAAGCGCGACATCCCGATACGGTTCAATTGCCGAACCGGGGCTTAATGCCGCCTAACCCAGCATCTGCGCGACATCGACCGGACGGCCGCCGCGGCGCAGTTCGATCGTGATGCGGCTGTCGTCCGATCCGGCGCGGCCAATCGGCGTTCCGGCGTCGACCGTATCGCCGACCCCGACCGAGAGGCCGATCATCCCGGTGAGCAAGGTCGTCCAGCCACCGCCATGGTCGATGATGACGATCTTGCCATAGCCGCGATAGTCGCCGGCGTAACTCACATGTCCGGGGGCGGGCGCCACGACCTGTCCGCCGGGCTGCGCAGCAACGGTCAGCCCGCGCGAACGCACGCCGCTTTCATTGACCTCGCCAAGGCCCGCGACGATGCGTCCGACGACGGGCAGGCGATAGGCGCCGCGCGACAGTTCGGGTTCGGCGGCGACGGGCGGTGCGGCATTCGGTGCGGCATCGCCGGGGTTGCGCGGACGCGGGACGGGGCCGGACAGCTCGGCGAGCTCGGCGCGCACCGCGCCATCGGCTTCGAGGGCGTCCATCAACTCGACGATGTCGCGCGCCTTTTCGCCGAGACCGAGCGCGCGGTCGGCCTCGAGCCGCGCGCTGCTCATCAGGTCGCGCGAGCGCAGCCTGCCTTCGTTCTCGAGCCGCGTCAGCGCGTCGCGACGCGCGGCAAGCTGGGTCCGGCTCGCGCCGAGCGCCTGCAACGCGATCGATTGCTGGCGGCGAATCGTGCGCAGCGCGCCGAGCTCGCGGCGGACGCCGGCGGTGCGGCGCTCGATCACCGGCATCACCGCATCCAGCACCGCGCGGGCATGGACCATGTCGGTCAGCGACCCGGGCTGCGCCAGCACGCTAACCGGCGGCTGACGGCTGAGTTGCTGAAGCGAGGCGGTGAGTTCGAGCAGGGGCTGCTGCTGTTCGGCCAGCCGTGCCTCCTGCGCCGACAGCCGCCGCCGGACGAGCGCAACGCGAGCCTCCCCGGCGCTGATATCGGCCTCGGCCGACTGGATGCGCGCGGCGAGCGCGGCGCTGCGCTTCTTCAGCCGGTCGGCTTCGCTGAGTGCCGCGGTCGCCTGTCGTTCGAGCGTCGCGCTCCGCGCCATCGCTTCGGCCGACTGCTGCTTGGCGGTCAGCAACTGCTCGCGCTCGCGCGCCGCGATCGCCTGCGGATCGAAGACGTCGCTTTGTGCCACGGCAAGCGCGCCACCCGCTGCGGCGGCGAGGATCGCGAGCGCGGCAAAGGCGCGCCTCATTGCCGGCCCTCGCGGTGATAGGGATGCCCCGCGACGATGCTCGTCGCGCGCCACAATTGTTCGGCGAGCATCGCGCGCGCCATCAGGTGGGGCCAGGTCGCGCGGCCGAAGGCGATGACCTTGTCGGCGCCCTCGCGCTCCTCGGGCGTAAAACCATCGGCGGCGCCGAGGCAGAAGCGCGCCTCGCGCACCCCGCTGTCGCGCCATTTTTCGAGGAGCCGGGCAAATTCGAGTGACGACATCTGCTCGCCACCCTCGTCGAGCAATATGGTCCGGCTGTTGTCGGCGGGAAGCGGTATGCGCCCGCCGGTATCGGGAAGTTCGCTGATCTTCTGCGCCCAGGTCACGCGCTTCATATAGCGCTCGACCAGCTCGGCCTCTGGTGAGCGCCCGATGCGCCCGCGCGCGATGATGTGCAGCAACATGACCGTCCGCCTAGCCCGCAGGCGGGGCGGACGTCAATTTGCCGCAGCAACCGGCGGCGCGTCGCCGAACGACCACATGCGTTCGAGGTTGTAGAAGCTACGCACCTCGGGACGGAACAGGTGGACGATGACGTCGCCCGCGTCGATCAGCACCCAATCGGCGTTGGGAAGTCCTTCGACGCGAACGCTGCGGCCCGCTTCCTGCTTGATCCGCTGCGCCAGCTTGTCGGCGATCGCCGAGACATGGCGCGTCGACCGGCCGCTCGCGATCACCATATGATCGGCGATGCTGCTCTTGCCGGCAAGCGGGATGGAGATGGTTTCCTGGGCCTGGTCCTCGTCCAGCTGGTGGAGGATCAGCGCGTGGAGCGCGTCCACGCTGTCGCCGGAAGGCGTTGGGGCGGATGCGGCGCCGGAGGCGGCATCCTGGTTGGCGGAGATCAAATGCGTCCTTTCCTGATCGGTTCCACCAGCCATGAACGCGTCAGCGGGTCGCGCATCGCGCGGCCTTCATAGCGTTCGAACCAGCGGGGGTTGGCCTGCCGTATCGCAGTCGCGGATCGCACATCGGGCGAAAATCGCAAGAACACGAGGGCGGGCGGTCTCCAGTCTGTCCAATGCTTCTTCTGGTCTGCGGGCCGGACAAAGCGCCGCAGCCATCCCATCGCACGTCTTGCATGGGCACGGTCATTATAGCCCGGACGCGCGACAACCGCAATCGGCATGAGTCGGGCAATTCCCCGCCAGTCGCGCCATTGGGGCAACTGGACCAGATTGTCGGCGCCCATGATCCAGATGAACCGCCGGTCGGGGTAGCGGCGCACCAGCTTCTTCAGCGTGTCGATGGTATAACGCGTGCCAAGCTCGGCCTCGATCGCGGTCGCGCGGATCGGCGCGCGGCGTGCCATGTGCTGCGCCGAGCCGAGCCGCGCGGGGAGCGACGCCATGCCGGCCTTGGGCTTGAGCGGGTTGCCCGGCGACACCAGCCACCAAAGCTCGTCGAGACCGAGCGCATCGATCGCATTGAGGCTGATCGCGCGATGCCCGCCATGCGCAGGATTGAAACTGCCGCCGAGGAGACCGGTGGTGATCATGGGCGCGGTAAATCGTCGGCTTGGGAGACTTCGGGAAGGATGTAGCAATAACGATCTTGCGCATCGGCTCTGCGTGCGATGATCCCGAAAGTGGTCAGAACCTCATCGCTAACTTTGCGATAGGACGCATCTAGTCGCTTCGACACGCGAGTCTCGCAAGCACCCGCGAACGGAGTCGCCGCCAAACACGCGTTGAACAGAACCATTTCTGAACCAGAAAAACCTTCGGACACGGCTTTCTTGTGAATATTTTGTTCGACGAAAAGCTCCGCAAGCAGCCCATGTTCGAGCAGTATGTTATTCAGCGATGGCTGCCGTCCTCCCCGAAAATCAGATGGCGCAGCGGGTGTGTCACTCGGAAGAAGCTTTGCACCTCGCAGAACGAAACAACTCGGTTCTCGAAAAATCGTCAGATATAAAGGCTTAAGCATCCTCGCGGATATCTTGGATTCATTGATGGTATTGGCGAAACGATCGGCCAAAAGCCAGTGAGCCTCATCTTCGCTCATGCTGTCACCAAAGCGAAGCAACAGGATTGCATCGCGAGCGACCAGCCAGCAAAACGGGGTAATTGCAAGGAGCAAGAGCAGCGCGGCACACCGGAGCCACTTGGTCCGTACCGCGCGCTCAACCGGCTTCAAGGGCGGACCTGTCCTGTGCCGCGGACCAGCCATTTATAGGTGGTGAGCCCTTCCAGCGCGACCGGACCCCGCGCGTGCAGCCGTCCCGTCGCGATGCCGATTTCGGCGCCGAGGCCGAATTCGCCGCCATCGGCGAACTGTGTCGAGGCGTTGTGCATCACGATCGCGCTGTCGACTTCGGACAGGAAGCGTTCGGCCGTCGCTGCATCCTCGGTGACGATGGCATCGGTGTGGCGGCTCGAATGCGCGTCGATATGGGCGAGCGCGCCGGCGAGGCCGTCGACCTGCCCGATCGAGACGATCGCATCGAGATATTCGCAGTCCCAGTCGCCCGCCGTCGCAGGTTCGACATACGGGCTGAGCGTCGCGATGGCCTTGTCGCCGCGCACTTCGCATCCCGCCGAGATCAGCGCATCGACGATCGCGAGCGGCGCCGGATAGGCGCGGTCGATCAGGATCGTCTCGGTCGCACCGCAGATGCCGGTGCGGCGCATCTTGGCATTGACCGCCAGTTCGACGGCTTGTCCCGGATCGGCAGCGGCGTCGATGTAGAGGTGATTGATCCCGTCGAGATGCGCGAGCACCGGTACGCGCGCCTCGTCCTGGACGCGCGCGACGAGGCCCTTGCCGCCGCGCGGGATGATGATGTCGACCAGCCCCTGCGCGCGAAGCAGCGCACCGACGGCGGCGCGATCCTGCGTCGGGACAAGCTGCACCGCATCGGCGGGCAGGCCCGCTTCTTCGAGGCCCGCGGCAAAGGCGGCATGGATCGCGCGGTTCGAATAGACCGCCTCGCTGCCGCCGCGCAAGATCACCGCATTGCCCGACATCAGCCCGAGCGCCGCGGCGTCGGCGGTCACGTTGGGGCGGCTTTCATAGATGATCCCGACGACGCCGAGCGGCACGCGGACGCGGCTGAGTTCCATCCCGTTCGGCCGCACGGTACGTTCGATTTCGGCGCCGACCGGATCGGGCAGCGCCGCGACTGCATCGACCGCGTCGGCGATGCCCGCCAGCCGGCCTTCGTCGAGCCGCAGCCGGTCGAGCATCGCGGCGGTGAGGCCGGCCGTCGCGCCCGCCGCCATGTCGCGCGCATTGGCGTCCAATATCGCTGCTGCCTGCGCCCGGAGCTGATGCGCAGCGGCGTGCAGCGCCGCAGCCTTGTCGGCGGTCGGCGCGACGCCAAGCCGTTTCGCGGCAGCGCGCGCGCGCGCGCCCATCTCGGCGATCAGCGTGGCGGCATCGGCCAGCGGCGGCAGGGTCAGAGCTTCGGCGTTCATGGGCGCGCCATTATCACGTTTAAAGTGATTTCAGGAAGCCCCGTTGCGCCGCGCGCCGCGCGCCTTTAGGCAGGGGCCATGAGCGGGGATATCGAGGCAATCGGCGCGGCGGTGACCGCGGGGCTGGCGGGACATGCGGTCGAGCCGCGCCATGGCGGCGACGCGGCGCATTCGGGGGAGCGCTGTCTCAACTGCGGGACGAGCCTCGCCGGGTCGCACTGCCATCATTGCGGGCAAAAGGCCGATATTCACCGCAGCTTCGGCGCGATCGGCCACGACCTCGTCCACGCGATCTTCCATTTCGAGGGCAAGATCTGGAACACGCTGCCGCTGCTCGTCTGGCGGCCGGGCGACCTGACGCGGCGCTATATCCATGGCGAGCGTGCGCGCTTCATCTCGCCGCTCGCGCTGTTCCTGTTCGCGGTGTTCCTGACCTATGCCGTGCTGGCGATGGTCGGCAGCGGCGGCGGCGTCGGCGAGGAACTCAGCAAGGCGGCCGCCGAGCAGACGCGCACCGCGGCGATCAAGGACAGCATGCAGCAGGAGGTCGACCGGATCGACGCCGAACTGGCGAAGCCGGGGCTCGCCGCCGACGCCCGGCGCGAGCTGGAGACCGAACGCGACGTGCTGCAGAAGAGCGCCGACTATCTCGGCGTCGCGCGCAGCCGCAGCAAGACCGAACGCGCCGCCGATCGCGCGGCCGGGCCGCCGGTGCTCGACGATCCCGCCGCCCAGATAAAGACCAGCGCCGATTTCATCTCGCAGAACAAATATGACACCGGGGTGGAGTTCATCGACCACGGCCTCGCGAAGGCGTTCGCGAACCCTGCACTCGTCCTCTACAAGCTTCAGGCCAACGCCTATAAATTCGCCTGGGCGCTGATCCCGCTATCGCTGCCCTTCATGTGGCTGCTCTATCCGTTCAGCCGCCGCTTCCACACCTATGATCATTTTGTCTTCGTCACTTACTCTATCTCGTTCATGCTGCTGCTCTTCGTCGTCGTGCGGCTGTTCAACCTGACGCTGCTTGGCGAAATCGCGACCTTCTGCGCGATGCTTTACGTGCCGTTCCACATGTACCGGCAAATTCGCGGCGCCTATCGCGCGTCGTGGTTCGGGGCGCTGGTGCGCACGACATTATTGCTGTTCTTCAGCCTGTTCGCAGTGATCACCTTCATGCTGCTCCTGCTGGCGCTGGGGGTGATGGGATAGACGGCGAGACGTAACAAAGGGCGGGCAGGACCGGATGGGCCCGCAAATCCGCAAAGGAGAGAGGCGATGCATCGGCTGTGGGGCGAGATGGACAGGCGCCTGCTGATCAAGCTCGGTACCGCGGGGCTTGCGGCGCTGGCCTTGCCGGGCGCGGCGAAGGCGGCGATGGCGGAGGGGTTCACCCACGGCGTCGCGAGCGGCGAGCCGGGGCCTTATTCGGTGCTGCTGTGGACGCGCTATGCCGCGGCGAACGACGCCGCGCTGACCGCCGAGCTTTCTGAAAACCCCGATTTCGCGCGCATCGCGGGCGGCGGCACGGTGACGGCGACCGGCGCGCGCGATCATACCGCCAGGCTGCTCGTCGACGGGCTCGAACCCGGGCGCTGGTATTTTTATCGCTTCATCGCCCCCGACGGGACGATATCACCAACCGGGCGAACGCGGACGCTGCCTGCGGGACCGGCGAGCGCGTTCACCCTCGCGCTTTTCTCCTGCGCCAACATGCCCTTTGGCTGGTTCAACGCCTATGGCCATGCCGCCGCGCGGGGCGACATCGACCTCGTCGCGCATGTCGGCGACTATCTCTACGAATATCGGGTGGGCGATTATCCGTCGCTGCAGGATGCGGTGCCGGGCCGCGAGGTGCAGCCCTCGAACGAACTGATCGCGCTCGCCGACTATCGCCTCCGCTATGCCGCCTATCGCAGCGATCCCGACCTGCAACGGCTGCACCAGTTGTTCCCGATGATCGCGCAATGGGACGATCATGAATTCGCCAACGACACATGGAAGGGCGGCGCCGAGAACCACAATGAGGGCGAAGGCGAATGGCGCGCGCGCGAAGCCGCAGCCGAACGCGCCTATCGCGAATGGATGCCGGTCGCCGACACGCGCTGGCGCCATTATCAGGTCGGCGACCTCGCGACGATCTTCCTTCCCGAAACGCGGATCACCGCGCGCGACAAGCCGTTCGAGATCGAAGAGATCGTTGCGGGCGGCGGCGACGCGGCGGCAAAGCTCAAGCGCTTTGCCGAAACCGCCTATCGCGACCCCGCGAGGCAATTGCTCGGCGGCGATCAGGAAAAATGGCTGTTCGACGGCTTTGCGGCGTCGGTGAAGGCGGGGACGCGCTGGCAGGTCTGCGCGCAGCAGATCGTCATGGGCAGCCTGTTCACGCCGCCCGAATCGGCGGGCTGGTTCGGCGCCAATCCGCCCGACATCGTCCGCCGCCGCGTCGCCGCGGCACAGCTCGCGGCGAAGGCCGGACTGCCGCTCAACCTCGATGCATGGGATGGCTATCCGGCGGCGCGCGATCGCCTGCTCGCCGCGGCGCAGGGCGCCGACGCCGATCTCGTCACCCTCGCCGGCGACAGCCACAATGCGTGGGCGTTCGACCTGTCACACGACGGCCGGCCGGCCGGGATCGAGGTCGGCGGGCACAGCGTCAGTTCGCCGGGGTTCGAAGCCTATACGCCGGAGATTTCGGACGCGACGCGCGTGTCGGCGCTCCGCGCCTCGTCGCCCCAGCTCAAATGGGCGAACACGCAGGACCGCGGCTATGTCTCGGTCGCGCTGACGCGCGAGAGCGTCACCGCGAACTGGCACAATGTGGCGAGCATTCGCACCCGCAATCCGGCGCTTTCGGGAACGCATAGCATGACCGCCGAACGCGGGCGGCGAACCTATAACGCCACTTGACTCACTCATAACCCGATGGTTATGGAATACTCATAACCAGAAAGTTATGAATGTCGATGACCGCATCCCCCGATCTGCTGTTCCGGGCGCTCGCCGATCCGACGCGGCGCGCGCTTTTCGAACGGCTTTGCCTCGACGGTGAGCAGACCGTCGGGACGCTCACCGCGGGGGCCGGCATTTCGCAGCCGGCGGTGTCGAAGCATCTCGGCGTGCTGCGGCAGGCGGGCCTCGTCGTCGACCGCCACGAAGGGCGCCAGACCCATTATCGCGCGCAGCAGCGTGCGCTCGCGCCGCTGGTCGACTGGACCGGCCGGATGGCGCCCTTCTGGGAAGCGCGCTTCGACGACCTCGAAGATCTGCTGAAAAGGATGGATCAATGACGGCGATCGAACTGCGCAGCGTGACCGTCGAGCGCGACATCCCGCATCCGCCCGAAAAGATCTGGCGGGCGCTGACGACGCAGCATCTGATCGAGGAATGGCTGATGCGGAACGACTTCGGGCTCGACCTCGGCCACCGGTTCCAGCTCTGCGGCGACTGGGGCCATGTCGATTGCGAGGTCCTCGCCGTCGATCCCGGCCGCAGCCTGTCCTACACATGGAATTACGCGCACGACGATCCGGCCTATCGCCTCGACAGCAAAGTCACCTTCACGCTCGAGCCGAGCGGATCGGGGACGCTGCTGCGCATGGAACAGGTCGGCTTCCGCCCCGACCAGAAGCAGGCGTTCGGTGGCGCCAAGAGCGGCTGGCGCGTCCATCTCGAAAATCTCGAGAAGCTCGTTGCCGGGCTCGATTGAAGATTGGCGAAGGAGAAGAAGCGATGACCGGCAAGTCCCCGAAACTCCTCTCGGGCGGCAATCCGCAAATCCCGAAAGGTTATGGCGATGCGCCGGTGCAGGCCTATATCGCCGGGATGCCGGGATGGAAGCGCGCGGTTGGCGAACGGATCGACGCGCTGATCGCAGAGGCCGTCCCGGGCGTCCAGAAGGCGGTCAAATGGAACACGCCCTTCTATGGCCTGGACAAGGACATCTGGTTCACCGCGTTCCATTGCTTCGACAAATATATCAAGGTGACCTTCTTTCGCGGCGGGTCGCTCGATCCGGTGCCGCCGGTCGCATCGAAGGTTGCCGATACGCGCTATTATCATATCCACGAGGATGAGTTCGACGAAGGGCAATTCGCCGACTGGGTGAAACAGGCAAGCACGCTACCGGGAGAGAAGATGTGAGCGCTGACGATAATCCCTCCGACCTCATCGATGCGCGCATCGCAAAGCTCGCCGACTGGCGCGGCGAGGCACTGGCGCGGATGCGCGCGTTGATCCGCGCGGCCGAACCCGAAGTGATCGAAGCGGTCAAGTGGCGCAAGCCCTCGAACCCGATGGGGGTTCCGGTCTGGGAGCATGGCGGGATCCTGTGCACGGGCGAGACCTATAAGGACAAGGTCAAGCTGACCTTCGCGCGCGGCGCCGCGCTCGACGACCCCGCGCAGCTCTTCAATTCGAGCCTCGACGGCAATGTCCGGCGCGCGATCGACATTTTCGAAGGTGATGCGATCGACGAACAGGCGTTCAGGGCGCTGGTCCGCGAAGCAGTGGCGCTGAACGGATCGAAGGCGCCGCGGAAATAGCTATGCCTTCAACCCGATCTCGCGCAGGCGCTGCTGAAGATAGGTATCGGCGGTGATCGGGTCGGGATAGAGGTCGGGGTGCGCCGCATCGACGCAGCTGGCCAGCGTCTCGATCGGATAATCGGACCGGAAGTGCAGGAAAAAGGGCATCGAATAACGCGCGACGCCCGCCCGCCCCGCGTCGGGATTGCGGACGCGGTGGGTGGTCGATGGCAGGCGGTTGTTGGTCAGCCGCTGCAGCATGTCGCCGACATTGACCGCCATCGCCCCCGGCGGCGGATTGACGGGAAGCCAGCTGCCGTCCTTGTCGAGGATTTCGAGCCCCGCCTCTTCGGCGCCGAGCAGCAGCGTGATCGTGTTGATATCCTCATGCGCCTCGGCGCGGATACCCTTCGCGGGGGCGGCGACCGGCGGATAGTGGAGCAGGCGCATCACGCTGTTCCCGTCGGCGATGGTGTCGTCGAAAAAGTCGGGGTCGAGCCCCAGATAGCGCGCGATCCCCGACAGCAGCCGTCCGCCGACGCGGTCGAACTCGGCGAATAGTCTGTCGTATACGGCGCGGAAGCCCGCAACCTCGGCGGGCCAGACATTGTTCGGCTGCTGCGCGGCGAGCCGGTGCCCCGGCGGCAGGTCGCGCCCGACGTGCCAGAACTCCTTGAGGTCGACCTCCTTCGCCCCCTTCGCGATCTCGGTACCGAACGGCGTATAGCCGCGCGCACCGCCGCCGCCGGAGATATGATAGGCGCGCTTCACATCTTCGGGCAGCGCGAAGAAGGCTTTCGCCTTGTCCCACGCCTCGTCGATCAGCGCCGGGTCGATGCCATGATCGGTGATCATCGCGAAGCCGAAGCGTTCGAAGGAGGCGCCAAACGCGCGGGCGAATTCGTCGGCGGGAAGCGACATCGAAATAGTGGGGACGGCGGCGGTCATGATCTGGATCCATATGGGGCGGGCGATGCCGCGACTCTGCCCCCGCATGTAAGGCCGCCGGCGTCGCGGCGAAAGAGGCTCGCTCTTTTCAAACCGGCGATGGTTGCTAAGAGAGCGGCATGGCAAAGCAATATTGGCTGATGAAATCCGAACCCGACGCCTATGCGTGGGAACAGCTCGTCGCGGACGGCACCGGCATGTGGGACGGGGTGCGCAACCACACCGCCAAGCTCAACCTGATGGCGATGAAGAAGGGCGACGAAGCGCTTTTCTATCACAGCAATATCGGCAAGGAATGCGTCGGGATCATGAAGATCGTCGAGGAAAGCTTCCCCGACCCGACCGCCGAAAAGGGCGCGCCGTGGGTGGTGGTGCGCGTCGAACCCGTCCGCGCGCTGAAGCATCCGGTGACGCTGGCGGCGATCAAGGCCGATCCGAAGCTCGCCGACATGGACCTGATCCGGCAGTCGCGCCTCTCGGTCGGGCGTGTGACGCCCGACGAATGGAAACATATCCTCAAGAAATCGGAAAAGCCCGCCGGCTGATTATTTGCGCAGTTTCGACTGCATATGCTGCGTCACCGACGGATGCAGCGGGCTGACGAATTCGCAGCCGCAATTGGTTTTGTCGACGCGGCGGACGACCGCTTCGAGCAGTTGCAGGCCGGGCAGGTTGACCCACAGATGCGTGTCGACCGCGGGCGGCGAATAAGAGAAAAAGCGAAAGCCGGTTGCCGACAGGTCGAACAGGTCGACGTCGAACGGGTTCATGCCGGCGACGCGCAGGCGCGCCCGCGCGGAAACATCGGTGCGTGCGGCGCGGCGGCCGTCGGGGGCGGATTGGGCGATGCTGCTGTTGTTACCCGGCACGGTTAGCGATCCCTGAAGCGATTCGATTCGGGCTTTTCTACTCCGCCGATGGTTACCGTTGTGTCAAAACGCGTGGTGAAATCTTCGGGTTAAGGCGGGGTGTCGCCGACCGTCATCAACTGGCTGGGAAAGGCGGATACGAGTGCTTTCGCCTCGCGCCAGTCGGCCGACAGCCAGCGACCATAATCTTCGGCATGGATGATGACCGGCATCGCGCCCGGACGGTGATGCGCGACCAGCCGATTGGCGTCGGTGGTGACGATCGCAAATCCGGGCCAATCCTCGATCTGCCGCTGGATTCCGGCGAAGGCGAAGATGCGGCGCGACGATACCGAAAACCAGTGCTGCCGCTTCGCACCCGCCGCCCCCGACCAGGCGGGAAACGCCGTCGCGGGGACAAGGCAGCGCAGTTCGGGGTGGCGCAGCGTGCCGATCCAGAAGGGGCTTTCAAGGTTACGCACGGTGGTTACCGGCTGCGTTCCCTGCGGCGGCGGCGGCACGCCCCATAATTTCGGACGCAAATATCGCCGGGCTCCGCCGCGGCCGTCGCTGACGATCACCGGCGCGGGCCGCCCCGGCGCGACATAGCCGCCCATCCAAGGATCGTTGCCCGCCTCGGCACCGAAGGCGGCGGCAATCGCGCCCGCCGGCGCGTCGAGGCGGTAGAGGCTGGTCATGTCGGGGGCGCTAATCGATCCCGCGAACCCGCCCGCGACCGGCCTTTACCGAGCTGCGCGCTTTCTTGCTGTCGACGCGCTTCGCCTTTGCCGCCTTGCTCGGCTTCGTTTTGACGCGGCGTTCGGGGCGGACGAGCGCAGCGTCGATCAACTCGCCCAGCCGCGCCCGCGCATCGGCGCGGTTCGCCTCTTGCGTGCGGTAGCGACGGGCGAGGACGACCAGCTCGCCTTCGCTTGTCATCCGGCTTCCTGCCAGTGTTTTCAGCCGCTTATAGGCATCGGGGGCAAGACCGAGAGCATAGACGTTGACGCGGAGCTGGCATGCGGTCGCGACCTTGTTGACATTTTGCCCCCCGGGACCCGATCCCGCGAGAAATTTCTCGCTGATCGCGCTTTCGGGGATGTCAGCCACGGGTCGGCTCCGCGCCCTCCGGCGCCGCGAAACCCAGCGCGGCAAAGCTTTCCGGAAAGGGCGCCTCGGCGATGATTGGCGGCTTGACGTCACGTTTTACGACCAGCCTTTCGGCGTGAAGCAAGGTGCGCGTCCGGGTGCCGCCGCGCCCGTAAACCGGATCGCCGACGAGCGGAAAGCCGAGCCCTTCGAGGGCGTGGACGCGGAGCTGGTGGGTGCGGCCGGTTTCGGGGCGGAAGCGGAGCAGGCTGCGGCCATTGGCAACGGCGAGCTTTTCCCAATGCGACACCGACGGCTTGCCTTTCGGATCGCCGACCATGCGCCAACCCTCTTCGGCGGTCGAGGTCTTGGCGAGCGGCAGGTCGATGGTGCCGCCGTCGCCGTCGGGCACGCCGTCGACGATCGCGAGATATTGTTTCTCGACCTCGCGATTCTCGAACGCGCGGGTGAAACGGCCGTGCGCCTTCGGATTGCGGGCAAGGAGCAGGCAGCCCGAGGTATCACGGTCGAGCCGGTGAACCGCCAGCGGCCAGCGCTTGAAGCCGAAACGCAGGCCGTCGAGATGATTTTCGAGGCTGAGGCTGCCGTCGCGCGGGGCGTCGACGGGCAGGCCCGCAGGCTTGTCGATGACGAGGGCCTCGCCGTCGAGGAACAGGACACGGTCTGAAAGGAGCATGGCGCGCTATAGGGCGGCGGCTTCTCCACCGAAAGCGTAAACGTCCATCGCGAGCAGGCCGTAGGTGACGCTGGCGTGCAGGCGCTCGGCAGCGAACGACTCCCCACCCGCGCCCATCGCGACGAACAGCGGCAGGATATGATCGGGAGTCGGGTGATTGTCGCGGCCATGCGGCGCGCGCTCGACTGCGTGGAGGATATCGTCGACGACGCCTGCCGCCATGCGATCGGCGACCCAGTCGGTGAAATCGCCGACCCACGCCGGTGCGGGAGCATCGATCGGCAGGCGGGCGGCGAAGAGCGCGCGCAGATTATGCGTCATGCTGCCCGAACCGACGATCAATATGCCGTCGTCGCGCAGGGGAGTAAGCGCCTGACCGAGCGCATAATGCCATTCGGGACTGGCGTTCGAGTGGATCGAGAGCTGGACGACGGGAATATCGGCTTGCGGATAGATCAGCGACAACGGCACCCATGCACCATGGTCCAGGCCGCGGTCGGGATCGGCGGTGACAGCTAGGCCGTGGCCCGCGAGCAACTCCGCGATCCGCGCCGCCAGCGCCGGATCTCCCGGTGCCGGGTAGCGCATCGCAAACAGTTCGTCGGGGAAGCCGCCGAAGTCGTGGATTGTCGGCGGCGCTGGCGACGCGGTCACCGTCGCCCGGCCGCCCTGCCAGGCCGCATCATGATGCGCGGAGACCATCAGGATCGCGCGCGGGCGCGGCAGGCGGTCGCCCAGCCCGGCGAGGAAAGTCCGCGCCGGGCTGGGCTCGAGCGCCATCATCGGCGAGCCGTGCGAAACGAAAAGGCTCGGGAGACGGCGCATCGGTTCAGGCCGCCTGCCGAAGATCGTCGATCGCCGAGGTGGCACGGCCCACGGCTTCGCCATCGGTCAGGTGGCCGTCGGCCGCGATGATCGTGACGTCGGTGATGCCGACGAAGCCGAGGATATGCTTCAGATAACCGCTCGCGAAATCGACTGCGCTGCCGAGCGGCACCCCGCCCGAGGCGAAGACGATGAAGGCGCGCTTGCCCTTGAGCAGCCCTTCGGGTCCGGCTTCGGTGTAACGGAAGGTGCGGCGGGCGCGGGCGATCAGGTCGACCCACGCCTTCAGCGAGGCGGGGATCGCGAAATTATAGATCGGCGCGGTGATGACGATCGTGTCGGCGGCTTCGAGTTCGGCGATCAATTCGTCCGATCCCGCGAGCAGCGCCTTCTGTTCGTCGGTGCGCGCCGCCTCGTCGGTGAAATTGGCGCCGACCCAGCCTTCGGTGAGCAGCGCCGGCGGCGCGGCGTTGAGGTCGCGGCGGGTAACGGTCGCGCCATAGCCCTGTTCGACAAGGCGGTTCACCAGTTGGTCGGCGAGCAGGCGCGTCGTCGAACCTTCGTTGCGGGCGCTGGCGTCGATGCGAAGAATATGGCTCATTTCGGTTACTCCTTTGACGGGGATGGGAGGGAAGAAGGGGGTGGGCCGCCGCACCAGGGAGGGGGACATGCGGCGGCCCGGGGGGAGGGCTTAAAGGCTGTCGACGAGCACCAACTCGGCATCGTCGAGCGCCTCGACTTCGATCGTGCCGACGTCGCGGAGCGCGATGCCGTCGCGGGGGTCGGCATCGGTGCCGTTGACGCGGATACGCCCCTTGGCGGCAACCAGATAGGCGTGGCGCCCGCCGGCAAGGTCATAGGAGACCTTTCCTCCGGCGTTCACCGTCGCCGCCGCGACGCGGGCATTGGCGCGGATCGGCAGCGCATCATCGTCGCCTTCGATACCGCTCGCCAGCGTCACGAACTGCCCCGAACGGTCGGCCTTGGGAAACTGGCGCGCACCCCAGCCGGGATTGCCGCCCGCCTGGTCGGGGATGATCCAGATCTGGAACAGCGTCGTTTCCTCGTCCTCGAGGTTGAACTCGCTGTGCGTCACGCCGGTGCCGGCGCTCATCACCTGCACGTCGCCCGCTGCGGTGCGGCCGGCGTTGCCCATGGAGTCGCGATGGCTGATCGCGCCGCTGCGGACATAGGTGATGATCTCCATGTCGCGGTGCGGGTGGGCGGGAAAGCCCGACTGCGCCGCGATGGCATCATCGTTCCAGACGCGCAGCGCGCCCCAGCCCATGCGATCGGGATCGTGATAATTGGCGAACGAGAAATGATGGCGGGCGTCGAGCCAGCCGTGGTCGGCGTGGCCCAGCGTGTCGAATTTGCGAATGTCGATCATGGCCTTGTCCTTTCAATCGGGCCGCTCGCAGGCATCGGGCCCGGCGGCGCATCGTGTTGAGGCCAAGATAGGGATATGTATCGTTTCGAAAATAGCGTAGATGGAAAACCATCGTTTCCATTTACGAGATAATCAATGTCGCTTCCCGATTATGAAGGCTGGGCCTGTTTCGTCGCTGTCGCCGACGGCGGCAGCTTCACCGCCGCCGCAACCGCGCTCGGCCTCTCGAAGGCGAGCGTGTCGAAAGCGGTGACGCGGCTCGAAGCCTCGCTCGGCATCACCCTCCTCCACCGCAGCTCGCGCGTCGTGGCGGTATCGACCGCCGGCGAGGGCCTGCTCGCCGAAGCGCGGGCCATGGTCGCCGCGGCAACCGCGGCGACCGAAGCGGCGCGCGGCGACCGGGTCGATCTCGCGGGGCCGATCCGGCTCGCGGCGCCGATGAGCTTCGGGATCAAGGTGCTCGGCCCGCCGCTCGCCGCCTTTCTGGACAGGCATCCGGCGGTCGAGATCGAGGTATTGCTGAGCGACGCGCGGCACGATCCGGTCGCCGAGGGTATCGACCTTACCTTGCGGATCGCGCCGCTCGCCGATTCGAGCCTGCTCGCGCGGACGATTGCGCCGGTCGCCGCCTCGGTGATCGCCAGCCCCGCCTATCTGGAGAAGCATGGCACACCGAAGCATCCGCTCGAACTGTCGGGACACCGGCTGATCGGTTACGGGCATCGCCAGCGTGCGCTGCCGCTCCATTTCCAGCGCGCGGGCGAAGAGGCGACGGTGCTGCCGACCGGACCGTTGTTCGCGAACAACGGCGACATCATGGTGCCGCTAATCGTGGCCGGCGGCGGCATCGCAGTGCTCCCCGATTTCATCGCGGCCGACGAACTGGCGTCGGGCGCGGTCGTCCCGATCCTTGCCGACTGGTCGTTGCCGCAGTCGCACCTGCACCTGCTGTCGCCGCCGTCGCGGCTCCGCCCCGCCCGCGTGCGCGCGCTGTCGGACCATCTGGTCGATGTGCTCAAGATCAGTTGCACGGGGGCGCACGAGCGCTTCGTAAAGCAGCATCATGGCATCGAAAACAGCTAACCGGGTGTGGCAAATTGGCCGCGACTCGTGGAGTTCTGCGGGTTAAATCAAAATTAACCTTTTCCCTTCATTAGTTTCATGGTTAATGTTCCGGCAGTCCTGCAACAGGGGTCGGTCGGCGCATTTCCACAGGGTCGCGCGGATGGATCGCGGGATCATCGTGGGAAACAGTCCCAATCGGGATAGAGGTTAAGGGGTGCCCAATGCGCGTACTGCTGATCGAGGACGAGCCGACGACCGCGAAAGCGATCGACACGATGCTCACCACCGAAGGCTTCAACGTCTATACCACCGATCTCGGTGAGGAAGGCCTGGACCTGGGTAAGCTCTATGATTACGACATCATCCTGCTCGACCTGAACCTGCCCGACATGCACGGCTATGACGTGCTGAAGAAGCTGCGTACCGCGAAGGTGCAGACGCCGGTGCTGATCCTGTCGGGCATTTCGGAAATGGATTCGAAGGTGCGTTCGTTCGGCTTCGGTGCCGACGATTATGTCACCAAGCCCTTCCACCGCGACGAACTGGTGGCCCGCATCCATGCGGTCGTCCGCCGTTCGAAGGGCCACAGCCAGAGCGTGATCAAGACCGGCAAGCTCGCGGTCAATCTCGACACCAAGACGGTCGAGGTCGACAGCACCCGCGTGCATCTGACCGGCAAGGAATATCAGATGCTCGAGCTGCTCTCGCTGCGCAAGGGCACGACGCTCACCAAGGAAATGTTCCTGAACCACCTCTATGGCGGGATGGACGAGCCCGAGCTGAAGATCATCGACGTCTTCATCTGCAAGCTGCGCAAGAAGCTGGCGCTGGCCTGCGGCGGCGAAAATTATATCGAGACGGTCTGGGGCCGCGGCTATGTGCTGCGCGACATCGACGACGACGGCAACGAAGTCCGCCGCGTGGCCTGACGCCATCTAACCGAACAACCGGGGGAACCGGCGCGGAGCGATCCGCGCCGGTTTTCCTTTGTCCGGCGGCAGCGCATGCGGCCGTTCAGTGCCGTTTCCAGCTATCATTCCGGGGAGAGACGCCGAGCGTGAGCCCCGGCCGGCGCGACGTCAGCTTGGGCGCGGGGACGATCTGGAATTCCGCCTTGCTGTCGGCGGTCGTCAAACCGTCCCCCTGCGCACCGCGCAGGCGTGCGGTGTCGATCGCCCGGTCGGTCTCGATGCCGAACCGCCGGTCCTGGACCCAGCGGACCGTTCCCGGCATCGGGTCGTGGCCGGGCAGGAATATCGTCATTCGCTCGCCGATCTGCAGCATATGCGGGCCCTGCCCGCCGATGCCGGTGTGCGATACATTGCGGATCGTGACGTCGAACCGGCCAAGCCGCGCACAGCCAAGCTCCGCCTTGACCAGACGCGACTGGCGCGGCTGGCGTTGGTCGGCGGCGGCCGGCAAATCGGTCTCGGCCCCAGGATCTGGCATGGGCGACCCAAATGCTGCCCCCCGGCATCCCACTCCGGGCGGTGACGATGGTCCCGTCCGCCGGAGTAGCAGCGGAAGGTAAATTTTCGTTATAGATGTTCGGTCATATTTGGCGGCGTCCGGCGCGAAACGCGATCGGGCCCCGGCTTTCGCCGGAGCCCGACAAGGATCGACCAAGATCGACCGCCCTGCGGCGCCTTAGTAAACGCGCGCCTTCGGCTTGATATATTCGACGTCGTCCGACAGCGTATATTCGTGGACCGGGCGGTAATCGAGCTTCACGCCGCCGCCCTTGCCGCCCCAGCCGTCGAACCAGCTGATCGTGTGCTTCATCCAGTTCGGATCGTCGCGGTTCGGGAAATCCTCGTGCGCATGGGCGCCGCGGCTTTCCTTGCGATTATACGCCGAATGCATCGTCACCGTCGCCTGCGCGATCAGATTGTCGAGCTCGAGCGTCTCGATCAGATCGGTGTTCCAGATCAGGCTGCGGTCGGTGACGTGAACGTCGTTCATCCGCTCGTAGGTCTTGGCGAGCTTTTCCTTGCCTTCGGCCATCAGCTCGTCGGTGCGGAACACCGCGGCATGCTGCGACATCGCGCGCTGCATCTCGGTCCGGATTTCCGCCGTCGGCGAACCACCGCTCGCGTTACGGAAATGATCGAGGCGGCCGAGCGCCAGATCGGCGCTGTCCTTGGGCAGTGCGGCCTGCGCCGCGCCGGGCTTGATCAGTTCCTTGAGGCGATGCCCGGTGGCGCGGCCGAAGACGACGAGGTCGATCAGGCTGTTCGAGCCGAGGCGGTTGGCGCCATGGACCGACACGCACGCCGCTTCGCCGACCGCGAACAGGCCGGGGACGACGGTGTCGGGGCCGTCCTTGCCCAGCGTCACGACTTCGCCGTGATAGTTACAGGGGATGCCGCCCATATTGTAATGGACCGTCGGCACGACCGGCAGCGGCTGCCGCGTCAGGTCGACGCCCGCGAAAATCTTGCCGCTCTCGGTGATCCCCGGCAGGCGCTCGGCGAGCACCGCGGGATCGATATGGTCGAGGTGCAGATAGATATGGTCGTTGTGCGGCCCGACGCCGCGGCCTTCGCGGATTTCGAGCGCCATCGAGCGCGACACGACGTCGCGCGATGCGAGGTCCTTCGCAGAGGGGGCATAGCGTTCCATGAAACGCTCGCCTTCGCTATTGGTCAGGTAACCGCCCTCGCCGCGCGCGCCTTCGGTGATCAGCACACCCGCGCCATAAATGCCGGTCGGGTGGAACTGGACGAATTCCATGTCCTGCAGCGGCAGGCCGGCGCGCAGCACCATGCCGCCGCCGTCTCCGGTGCAGGTGTGCGCCGAGGTCGCGGTGAAATAGCAGCGGCCGTAGCCGCCCGTCGCGAGCACGACGGCCTGCGAACGGAAGCGGTGGATGCTGCCATCCTCCATGCACAGCGCGATCACGCCGCGGCACGCGCCGTCTTCCATGATCAGGTCAAGCGCGAAATATTCGATGAAGAAGTCGGCGTCATACTTCAGGCTCTGCTGATAGAGCGCGTGGAGCATCGCGTGACCGGTGCGGTCCGCCGCGGCGCAGGTGCGCTGCACCGGCGGGCCCTCACCCATATTCTGCATATGGCCGCCGAACGGACGCTGGTAGATCGTGCCGTCCTGATTGCGGCTGAAGGGCACGCCGGCATGTTCGAGTTCGTAAACCGCGGCCGGTGCCTCGCGGACCATATATTCGATCGCGTCCTGGTCGCCGAGCCAGTCGGACCCCTTGACGGTGTCGTACATATGCCACTGCCAGTGGTCGGGCGAGTTGTTGCCGAGCGAGGCGGCGATGCCGCCCTGCGCCGCGACCGTGTGGCTGCGCGTCGGGAACACCTTGGTGATGCAGGCGGTCTTGAGGCCGGCCTCGGCGCTGCCCATCGTCGCGCGCAGGCCCGATCCGCCGGCGCCGACGACGACGGTGTCGTACACATGGTCGATGATCTTGTACGCTTCGGTCATCTTACATTCCCCCCGGAGCGAGCCCGGCGGCGGGCGCAAGCACGATGCGGACGATCGCGAAGATGCCATAGGCGGCCCCGCCGATCGCGTAGAAATTGAGCAGGACGAGCGCGAGCAGGCGCGTCCCGTCGCCGTGGACATAATCCTCGATCAGCACCTGCAGGCCGAGGCGAAGGTGCCAGAAGACGCTGACCACCATCAGGATCAGCGCCAGCGCGACCGTCGGGTTCGACGCCCAGCGCACGACCGCGCCGTGGTCGGTCATCGGCAGGCGCAGGAAAGAGACGAAGAGAAAGCCGACGAGCAGGATGTTGCCGAGCGCGGTCAGGCGCTGCTGCAGCCAATGGTGCGAGCCATGGTGCGACGATCCAAGCCCGCGTACCCGGCCGAGGCGCGTTCCGTTACCCATTGAGCGCCTCCTTGAAGATATAGAGCCAGGTCACCGCGGTCGCGAGCAGCGCGCCGAGGATGACGACGGTCGACCACAGCTTGTTGGTCTTGAGCTCGTACCCCGCGCCGGTGTCGAGGACGAGGTGGCGGAGGCCCGAGAAAAGATGCTGGAAAAAGGCCCAGGTCAGCCCGATCAGCACGACCTTGCCGAGAATATTGGTCACCTGATGGAAGGCGCCGGCTTCGGGGCTGGGGTCGTGCCAGACGCAGGCGACGAAGGCGGCATAGGCGTCGGGACCGGCGGCAAGTGCGCCAAGCCACCAGAGGAACATGCACGCGCCGACGATCGCAAGACCGTCGCCGCTGACGCGGTGGAGGATCGAGGTGGCCATCGCGGGCCCCCATTTATACACCTGCAGGTGCGGGGCGCGCGGACGCGCACTCGGTTCGTTGCCAGCCATATCAGCCCTGTCCTGACTCTAAACGGTCGATGCGGTGCCGGTAAGCCCTCCTGTCACGATATGCAATTGCCTTAAGTCCATCTTGACGAGATTGGGGCGAAGACGAAGACGATCGCGCGACGATCATGTCCCACAACGGCTTGCGGATGGAAGCTGCCAATGCGTCGCGCAGAAAAAAGGGCGGCACAGGGCCGCCCTTGGAATCCCGCCTTCAGGGGAGATGACGCATTTCCAAGCCACGCGCTGTCAGCTCGCGGGGAAAGGGGTCACTTGATCTTGCCGCGGTTCGCGTAAAGCAGCGCGGCGATCACCGCTGCCGACCCGATGCCGAGACCCGCCGCCGCCGCGGTTTTCCAGCCGCGCTTGCCCTTCGCGGCGTCCTCGTCGGCCGCTTCGGTGGCTTCGGCTGCCTCGCGCTGCTGCTGACGCTCGCGCGCGGCGCGGATCACTTCATTCTCTTCTTCCTCATCCTGCGGGGGAGGCGGCACCTGGTCGGTCATCGGGTCTTCTGTCCTTGTTGTCAGGCGAGTGCCTGATCAACAGGCACATAATCGGTTCCGATCGCTTCCGCTACGGCTTCGAACGTCACCTTACCATTCCAAACGTTCAAACCCTGCGCAAGATGCATGTCGCGCTTCAAAGCCTCTTTCCAGCCGAGGTCGGCGATGCGCAGTGCGTGCGGCAGGGTGACGTTGTTGAGCGCATAGGTGCTGGTGCGCGCGACGCCGCCCGGCATGTTGGCGACCGCATAATGGACGATGCCGTCGACGACATAGGTTGGCTCGGCGTGCGTCGTCGCATGACTGGTCTCGAAGCAGCCGCCCTGGTCGATCGCGACGTCGACGAGCACCGACCCGGCCTGCATCGTGCCGAGCATGTCGCGGCTGACCAGCTTCGGCGCCTCGGCGCCGGGGATCAGCACCGCGCCGATGACGAGGTCGGCTTCGGCAACGCATTCGGCCAGGTTGGCGCGGTTCGAAAAGCGCGTCTTGGCGCGCGATTCGAAGAAGGTGCCGACGCGTTCGAGCACTTCGGGATCGCGGTCGAGGATGGTGACGTCGGCGCCGAGGCCGGCCGCCATCTGCGCCGCGTTGAAGCCGACGACGCCGCCGCCGATCACGCAGACCTTGCCCGGCGCGACGCCGGGGACGCCGCCGAGCAGCACGCCGCGGCCGCCATGCGCCTTTTCGAGCGCGGTCGCGCCGGCCTGGATCGACATCCGGCCCGCGACCTGGCTCATCGGCTTCAGGAGCGGCAGGCCGCCGTGCGGGCTGGTGACGGTTTCATAGGCGATGCACACCGCACCCGACTTCATCAGGTCGCGCGTCTGCTCGGGATCGGGCGCGAGGTGGAGATAGGTGTAGAGGATCTGCCCTTCGCGGAGCATCGCGCGCTCGACCGCCTGCGGTTCCTTGACCTTCACGACCATTTCGCAAGTGGCGAAGATTTCCTCGGCGGTCTGGACGATCTCGGCGCCCGCTTCGACATAATAGCGGTCGTGCGCGCCGATGCCTGCGCCGGCGCCGGTCTGGACCAGCACGCGGTGGCCGTGGACGACGAGTTCGCGCGCGCTTTCGGGGGTCAGGCCGACGCGATATTCGTGGTTCTTGATTTCCTTGGGGGTGCCGATGATCATGCTTCGCTCTCCATTGCCAAGCCGCCGCTCGCGCACTGCCGCGATGCCGGCGACCTTATGGACGCGATATAGCAGAACCATGGTGCGAGGTGCTTGCATATCGTCGTTCGTTTCGCGACAAGGACGCGCGATTTTTGCGCGTAATCGGCATTGGACGCACAATGATTGATCGAATCGACATAAAGCTCCTCAGCTTGCTGCAACGGCACGGCCCGCGCCCCGCCGCCGAACTCGGCGAGGCGGTCGGCCTGTCGGCGTCGGCATGCCATCGGCGCATCCGCGCGCTCGAAACCGCGGGGATCATCACCGGTTACACCGCGCGGCTGGCGCCGGACCGCATCGGGCTCGGCCTCGACGTGTTCGTCGACATCAGCCTGACGTCGCAGAGCGAGGAGGCGCTCAACGCGTTCGAAAGCGCGGTCAAGAGCTATGACGAGATCCTCGAATGCCAGCTCATGTCGGGCGCGTCGGATTACCGGCTGCGCGTCGCGGCGCGCAACGTCGCCGACTTCGACCGGCTACACCGCCACTGCCTGTCGCGCCTGCCCGGCGTCGCCGCGATGCACAGCGCTTTCACCCTGCGCACGATCAAGGCGTTCGAAGGCTATCCGGTCCGCGCCGCCGACGGGCGATAAAGCGAAAAATAGCGCGGTTGGTTAACGGCGAATTTACCCGGCCCGCAGCATATCCCGGTTACGAGTTTCGCGGACCAATGCGGGCGGCAGATCCGCGCCTCCGCGCGCGATCGACGAGGGCACGGGATATGGTGAAGGAAAATCCGATTCATAAGCAACAGATCGACCCCGTTTTGATGGTCGAACGCTTCCCCTTCTACGATCTCGACGGAAGCCTCGCCGCCGATGCCCTGGAAATCCACAGTATCATCGCCGGGCGCGAAGAAAGCATCGCGCGCGCCTATTGGCACAGCTTCAACACCCTGCCGAGTATCGAGCGCAAGGTCGAGGGCGAGCTTCTCCACTCCTATATCAAGGGCAGCACCCGCCACACCGAGGCGAAATATCGCGACGCCGCCGGGCAGGAAGTGGCGACGATCGCTTGCCAGAACACGCATATGGCGCGCCGCGTCAAGCTGCCGCTTGCATCGGTGCTGTCGTGCATGGCCGAAAGCCAGCGCCTGACGATCGAATATGTCGTGGCCGCGTGCGGCGGCGATGCCGAACGCATCGTCCGGCTGACCAGCGCGATCAACCGCCTCGGCCTGCTCGAATATGACGTGATGCAGCGCTATGCGAAGAAGCTCGACCGCGCCGTCATATCGGCCGAGCGCCAGTCGCTCGCGGGCGATTTCGACCGTTCGATCGCCTCGCTGGTTCAGGACACCGACGGGGTGCGTCAGCAGCTCGCCAAACAGGCGGCATCGGCCGACCACGCCGCAAAGGATATGATCGCCAAGACCAGCGAAGTCGCCGCGGCGTCCGAACAATCGGCGATGGCGATGCGCGAAGCCGCATCGACTGCGGCGGGGCTGATCCGCGCGATCGAGGATGCGCGGAGCGAGGTCGAAGCATCGGCGAGCGTCGCGACGCGCGCCTCCGAACAGGCCGGCGAAGCGGTGGCGATGTCCGAAACGCTGTCGCACCATGCGCAGTCGATCGAATCGATCCTCGGCCTGATCCGCGAGATCGCGGGCCAGACCAACCTGCTGGCACTCAACGCGACGATCGAAGCGGCGCGCGCCGGCGAATCGGGCCGCGGCTTTGCCGTCGTCGCGCAGGAGGTCAAAAGCCTCGCCAATGAAACGGCGCGCGCGACCGACGATATTGCGGGCAAGATCACCGCGATCCAGCAGGCGACGCGCGGGTCGGTCAGCGCCAACCAGTCGATCCAGGCAACGATCGTCGAAGTCCAGCAATCGGCGCGGCGCATCCAGCACGCGATGGACGCGCAGGCGCAGACGGTCACCTCGATCACCGCCGCCGTCGACGAAACCGCGCTCGCCGCCGACAGCATGTCGTCGACGATCGCCAGCATCCGCAACGATTCGGGCATGGTCGCGAGCGAGATCAGCGTCCTCAGCAACGAATTCGCCAAGATGGGCGCGCGGCTCCAGTCGCTCGAACAGGCGGCGAGCGAGTTCAGCCGCAGGGTGGCGTAACGCCAAGCTAGCGCGCCCCCTTGGACGGCTCTATGGCGGAGCCATGCAGACCCATATCCTGATTACCGGCGCCAGCCGCGGTATTGGCGCCGCAATCGTCGACGCGCTGGCCGGCGACGCGACGAAAATCGTGGCGCTGTCGAGCGCCGACGGCGACCTTGGCGATCCCGCCGTTCCCGAACGCGTGTGGCAGCAGAGCCTCGACCGGCTGGACGGGCGGATCGACGTGCTCGTCAACAATGCCGGGGTGTTCGAAGACAATGCGCTGGACGCCGGCGATGCCGACTGGCTCGCGAACTGGAACCGGACGCTGCAGATCAACCTGACCGCGAGCGCGCTGCTCTGCCGCCGCGCCGTGCTGCACTGGCAGCAGCGCAACGCCGCGGGCCGCATCGTCAACATCGCGAGCCGCGCCGCGCATCGCGGCGACAGCCCGGCGCATTGGCATTATGCGGCGTCGAAGGCGGGCATGGTCGCGATGACCAAGACGATCGCACGCGGCTATGCCAAGGACGGCATCCTTGCCTTTGCCGTCTGTCCCGGTTTCACGCTGACCGGGATGGCCGAAGCGCATCTGGCGGGCGAAGGCGGTGCGGACCTGCTCGCCGAAATCCCGCTCGGCCGCGTCGCGACGCCTGGGGAGATCGGCGAAATGGCGCGCTGGTGCGCGCTCGACGCGCCGCCGTCGATGACCGGCGCGGTGCTCGACGCCAATGGCGCCAGCTATGTGCGCTAGATCATGAGCTGGCTCGTCTCCCTCCCCTGCACTCGCGACGAGGCCGAGGCGCTGTCGGGCGAAATCCCCGAACTCGATGTGCTGCCTGAAGCCCCCGTCGTGGTGACGCGCGAGATCGACGAGGACGCGGGGCTGTGGCAGCTCGACGCCTATATGGACGACAAGCCGGGCGCGACGCTGCTCAAATTGCTGCAGTCGTTCGTGCCGAGTGCGAAGGGCGTCAAACCCGCGGTCAGCGAGCTGCCCGAGGAGGATTGGGTGACGCTGAGCCAGCAGGGGCTCGAGCCCGTGCAGGCCGGCCGCTTCTTCGTCCATACGAGCAGCCACGCCGATCGCGTTCCGCCGGACACCATTTCATTCCTGATCGACGCGAGCCAGGCGTTCGGCACCGGCGGGCACGACACCACCGCGGGCTGCCTCGCGATGCTCGACCGGCTCGCGCGCGCCGGCGCCAGCCCGCGCAACATCGCCGACATCGGTACCGGGACCGGCCTGCTCGCCTTTGCCGCGATGGCGCTGTGGCCCCGCGCCAAAACGATCGCATCGGACATCGACCCCGCGAGCATCCTCGTCACCCGCGACAATGCCGCAATCAACGGCGTGCCGCTCGGCCGCGGCGGCGGACGCCTCGCGCTCGCGGTCGCGCCGGGAACCGACCATCCGGCGATCCACCACCGCGCGCCTTACGACCTCGTCGTCGCCAACATCCTTGCCGGGCCGCTGATCACGCTGGCGCCCGATATCGCCGCCGCGACCGCGCCGGGCGGCCACGCCATCCTCGCCGGGCTGATCGCGCGGCAGATGGAGCCGGTGCTCGCCGCCTATCGCGCGCAGGGCTTTCGCCTCGCCGCGCGCGGCGGCAGCGCCGAATGGCCGTGCCTGTTGCTGGTCAAGCGGCGGCGCTACGGCTGGCGGCGCAAGGAACGCGCGCGACACCGCGCGAGCCCGTCGGATGCCAGTTTCGGGAGCTGGTAGTTAAAAGTCATTGCGAGCGCAGCGAAGCAATCTCCTGCCATCGTTCAGCTTTGCCGATAGCTGGAGATTGCTTCGTCGCTACGCTCCTCGCAATGACGGGTTAAGCTTTCGCCGTTGCATAATCCTGCGTGCCGCGCGTGATTACCTCGTCGCCGGGCAGGATGTCGGCGATCGGGATCGGCGGTAGCGCGGCGTTTTCGACATAGAGCGGCGCGAAGTCGGTGTTGACCGTCGTGTCGAGCAACTGGCCCAAGCTGTCGATGACGAAATAATTCTGCTGGAAATCGTCGATCCGGTAATCGGTGCGAATGACGCGCGCGAGGTCGAAACCGATGCGGTTCGGGCTGTCCGACTCGAGCGCGAAGATGCTCTCGGCATAGGAGGAGACGATGCCGGCGCCATAGATGCGCAGGCCGCCAGCTTCGCGGATCAGGCCGAATTCCACCGTATACCAGTAAAGGCGCGCGAGCTGCTTCAGCGCGTCGAATTTCAGGCTGCGCAGCCCGCCGAGACCATAGGCGACCATATAGTCGGCAAACACCGGGTCGGCGAGCATCGGGACATGCCCGAACACGTCGTGGAAGACGTCGGGCTCCTCGAGATAATCGAGCTGTTCGGGGGTGCGGATGAAATTGCCCGCGGGAAAGCGCCGGTTCGCCAGATGGTCGAAAAAGACCTCGTCGGGGACCAGCCCCGGCACCGCCACGACCTGCCACCCCGTCGCATCGGTGAGCCGCGCATTGAGTTCGCGATAATCGGGAATGCCGGGCTTTTCGAGCCGGAGGACGTCGATCCCGCGCAGGAAAGCGTCGGAGGCGCGCCCCGGCAGCATATCCGACTGGCGCGCGAAGAGGCGATCCCACATCGCATGTTCGTCGGGTGAAAAGCCGTCCCAATTCTGCGGACAGGTCCAGTCCGGCGCGGAACCCGGCGGCGGCGTCTCGTGGACGTGCGTATCAGGACTTTTCATCGACCCCGCACATAGCATGACAAGGTTTCAATTGAAACTTCTCCAGCCCGCCTCACTCCAGCGCGACGACCCCGGTCGCCAGCCGGTCGACCTCCGCCCGATCGTGGCTGACATAGAGGATCGGCAGCTTGAGCTCGTCGCGAATCCGTTCGATCACTGCCATGATCTCGCCGCGCCGCGCCGCATCGAGCGACGACAAAGGTTCGTCCATCAGCAGGCATTCGGGGCCGCTGAGCAACGCGCGGCCGATCGCGACGCGCTGCGCCTCGCCGCCCGACAGGCTTGCGGGCCAGCGCCCGAGCAGGTGACCGATGCCGAGGAAGTCGACCGCTTCGTCGAGGCCCATCCAGCGCGCGGCGGGGTCGGCAAGGTCGTGGCCGTACAGCAGATTGGCGCGTACCCGGCGATGCGGGAACAGGCGGCCGTCCTGGAACACATAACCGATCCGCCGCGCTTCGGGCGGCAGGTCGACGCCGTCGCCGAACAGCGTCCGCGCGCCGACGCGGATATGCCCGCAGTCGGGGCGCAGCAGCCCCGCGACCATGTTGAGAATGCTCGTCTTGCCCACCCCCGACGCGCCGAACAGTGCGGTCAGCCCCGGACCGGCGGTAAAGCGCGCCGCGATGACCCGGTCGCCGAGCCGCCGTTCGATATCGATATCAATCGCCATGCGGCGGCCTTCCGGCGTGCGTCCGCCGCACCAGCCATTCGGAAAGCACCAGCGCGCCGAGCGACAGCGCGACCGAGAGCAGCGCCAGCCGCGTCACCATCGCCTCTGCCCCCGGCACCTGCAGCGCCGAATAGATGGCGAGCGGCAGCGTCCGCGTTTCGCCCGGGATGTTCGAGACGAAGGTGATCGTCGCCCCGAACTCGCCGATCGAGCGCGCGAAGCCGAGGACGAGCGCGGCGAGCACGCCGGGCAGCGCGAGCGGCAGGCTGACCGTCCTGAAGGCGTGCCAGCGGCCGGCGCCGAGCGTTCGCGCCGCTCCCTCCAGTCGCCGGTCGATGCCCTCGATCGACAGCCGCATCGCGCGCACCATCAGCGGCAGCGCCATGATCGCCGCCGCGAGCGCGGCGCCGGTCCAGCGGAACATCAGGCTGACCCCGAACCAGCTTTCGAGCCAGCGCCCCGCGGGGCCCAGCGGCCCGAAAGCGATGAGCAGCAGCCAGCCGGTGACCACCGGCGGCAACACGAGCGGCAGATGGACGAGCCCGTCGAGCAGCACGCGCCCCGGAAAGCGTTTCCGCGCCAGCACCCAGGCGAGCGCGAAGGCAACCGGCAGCGTGACAAGCACCGCCGCGCCGCCGACCTTCAGCGACAGCGCAACGATGCCCCATTCTTCGGCGGAGAGCATCAGGGCGTGGAAAATCCGTGGCGGGCGAAGATAGCGCGCGCCTGTTTCGACAGCAGGAAGGCGCGGAAACCGGCCGCATCTTTGTGCCGGGATGCCTTCAGCATCGCGACCGGGTAGCGGATCGGCGGATGGCTCGCCGCCGGAAAGGTGCCGACGACGCGCACGGCGCGCGATGCCTTCGCATCGGTCGCATAGACGATGCCGAGCGGCGCGGCGCCGCGTTCGACGAGCGCCATGGCGGCACGGACATTCTCGGCGGGCGCGCCGCGCGCCGCGACGCCGGTCCACACACCGAGATGGATCAGGGCAGCCTTCGCATATTTGCCCGCCGGGACCGCATCGGGATCGGCCAGCGCGAGACGGCCGTCCCCGAGGGCGCGGGCCAGCGGAAAGCCGCGCGCGGGGGTCAGGCGGAGCTTGCTCGCCGCGGGCGCGATGAGCACCAGCCGGTTGCCGAGCAGCGTCGTGCGCGTCCCCCGGCGCAGCAGCCCCGCCTTCGCCACCGCGTCCATCCATTCCTCGTCCGCTGACAGGAACAGGTCGGCAGGTGCCCCCGCGATCACCTGCCGAGCCAGCGCCGACGAGGCGGCGAACGACAGCACGGGTTTGGGGTGCCCCTTCGCGGCCCAGGCATCGGCCGCTTCGGTGAGCGATTCCTGCAGGCTGGCGGCAGCGAGCACGACCGGCCCGCGCTCGGCCGCCAATACGGCGGGGGCGAGCAGCAGCGCGGCGAGAGCGAGACAGAGCTGGCGGAGAAGACGGGTCATCGGACCGCTATATACGACCGGATAGGTCACGCCAAGGCACGAACGCCGAGCCAGCGCGCGAGTCGCGGCAGCCGGGGTATCACCAGCCGGTCGACGATCCACAGCAGGATCAGCGACGCCGCCAGCAGCGGCAACAGCGCGGCCAGCAGCAGAATGATCGCCGCGACGCCCTTCAGCCGGACCGGATCGCGCGGCAACGGCGGCGCGCCGAGCGTCGCTTCCGGCTTGCGCCGCCGCCAGAGCAGGAAACCTGAGATCGCGAGCGTGACCAGCGCGAGCGCCGTCGCGACGCCGATGAGCTGACTGACGATCCCGAACAGCGCGCCCTCGTGCCAGGCGATCCCGATGCCGACGATACGGTCGATGACATGCTTGTCGGCGAAACCCGATCGCGACACCTCGATGCCCGTTGCGGGGTCATAGCCGACCTTGCGCACCAGCGGCCGGTTCTGCGTCTGCGTCGTCAGCGTCCACACATCGCCGTTCGGCGGCCCGAACAGGTTCGGCGCGCCGGGCGGCTGGACGATCACCGGCGGCGGCAGCGCCTCGCCCCGCGCGCGCAGCACGATGGTGGCGAGCGGGACGCCGAACGGCGCGGCGGAGGACGGCGCCATCGCCATCGCGCGATGATCGTTCGCGGCATGATGGCCGGCGGCCCCGCCCTTCCAGTCCTGCACCCCCGCTACCCAGCCCATTTCGGCGCGCACGGTCCGGAAGCCGCTCGCCCAGACGTCGGTCCACGGCAAGGCGGTGAGGAGCAGGACCAGCGCGAGACCCGACACCCAGAAGCCGGTCACCGCGTGCAGATCGCGCAAGGCCGCGCGGCCGCCGAGCGACAGGCGCGGCCAGACCACCCCCGCCGCCCCGCGCCCGCGCGGCCACCAGAGATAGAGGCCGGTCAGGATCATCACGATCGCCCAGCTCGCGGCGAGTTCGACGAGCAGCCCGCCGGTACGTCCGATGAGCAGGCTCGAATGAATACGCGCGAGCCAGGCCGAAATGCGCGCGTCGGGATCGGCCGCGCCGACAACGCGCCCGCGCGGCGACACCGCGACGTCGCGCATACCGCCATCCGGCAGGGCGAGATGGACGACCGCCGCGTCGTCCGACGCTTCGGGAAGGCGGTAATAATGGAAGCTCGCGCCCGGAAACGCCGTCAGCGCCGCCGCGACCTGCGCGTCGGCGTCGACGCGCTCGGCCGCCGGCAGCCCGCGCCAGCCGCGCTCCTGCCACCGGTCGAGCTGCGGCTTGAACAAATAGGCCGCACCGGTCAGCGACAGGACAAGCACGAAGGGGATGACGAACAGCCCGGCATAGAAATGCCAGCGCCAGATCGTCCGATAGAGCGGTGCGGTCTTGATGTCGGTCATCCCCCGTCCCTCTCAGAAACGCGCGCGAAGGCCGGCCGACACGGCGCGGCGTTCGACCGGATAATAGATGGCCGACGTATCGGTCACCGCAATCGCCGCGCTGATATCGCCGATCGCCCTCTTGCCGGCGATGTTGCGGACATCGACGAAAGCGTCGACGCCCTCGGCCAGACGCGCACCGCCGGTGATCCCGAGCAGCGCATAGCCGGGCGTCCGCACGGCGTTGCCGTAATCGGCGAACGGCCCCTGCGGCACCCATTCGAAATTGGGTGCGATATGCAGATTGTCGGAGCCCAGCCGCAATTCGGCGCGATAGACGTGGCGCGGCACGACCGGCAGGCGGTTGTTGCCATATTGGACATCGCCCCGGAAACGGAAGTTGCTGAAGGCATAGACTTGCCGCAGCCGCAGCCAGTCGGCCGGCGCGAGTTCGAGCGCCGCCTCGATGCCCTCGTGCCGCGTCCGCTGCGCATTGAAGGTCGAGGCGGGAATATCGGCGCCGACCGTATATTGCAGCAGCTCGCCCTTGATGTCGGCGCGGTAGAGCGACAGGTCCCAGCTTGCGATGCCCGACCGGCCGCGCGTGCCGATCTCGGCCGTCCACGCGCGTTGCGGATCGAGCGGGACGAAGGCCGAGACTTGTGCAAGCTCGATGAAGCCCGGAAACTCGACCGACCGGCTGTAGTTGGCGTAGAATTGCATTGCCGGCGCGGGCTCGAACAACAGGCCGAGCTTGGGCGAGAAAGCATCGAAATCGGCGCGGCCGCCGCGGTCGACCGGGCCGTTGTTGAACGTCTCATGCTGACGGCGCATCCCGTCGGCATAAATGCCGCCCGCGATCAGGGTCAGCGTGTCGACCGGCCGCAACCGCAGCTCGCCGTACAGCGTCGCGGTGCGCGCATCCTGCTTGGCATCGAAGGTCTTCCCGCCGCGCTTGCCCGCCAGATTGAGGAAGCGCCGCGAATTGACGTCGCCGACGCGCAGTTCGCCGCCGAGCGTCGCCTCGACCGGACCGCCCGCATAATCGAGGCGGAAGAAGGCGCCACGATCGACGCTCTTCTGGTCGATGAGCTGATAGATGGGATGGTGGAGCGCCTTCGCATTGACGAAGGCGCCGACGTCGAGCGTCGCCGCGCCGAAATCGAAGCTGGTGCGGTTCTGGAGACGCAGCGAATCGATATCGCGCGCCTGATCGCCCGCAACCGCCGCCGCATTGGCCCGGCCCGGCACGGTCAGCGCGTCGTCATAGGTCAGCGCCCCGGGCAGGTCCTGCCGGATACGGTTGAAGCTCGCGTAGAAGCGGGTCGCAACTATGTCGCTGAATTTCAGCCCGACATTGCCGTGGAAACGGACGCTCCGGCGCTTTGCATGGTCGCGGTCGCCGTCCGAGGTGTCGGCGCTGATCGCGCCCCATGCGTCGACCTGCGGCCCCGCGACGCCCGCCGCGACGAGCTCGCGCCAGCTATCGAAACTGCCCGCGTCGGCGCGCAGGTAAATTCCCTCGGCGCTGCGGCCGGTCGGGGTCACCCCATTGATGGCGCCGCCCAAGGTGCCCGACCCGAAGCGCAATGCGTTGGCGCCGCGATAGACTTCGAGGTGGTCGAAGAAGATCGGTTCGAGTTCCTGGAAATCGCCATTGTCGTCGGCGAGGTTGATCGGGATCCCGTCCTGCAGCAGCGTCAGCCCGCGCATGTGATAGCCGCGCGACAGCCCCGACCCGCGGATCGAGATCCGCACCTCCTGCCCGAACCGCGGCTGGAGATAGACACCGGGCGAGAAGGCGAGCGCGTCGCGCAGCGATACGACCGACTTGTCGGCATAATCCTCGTGCGCGACGATATCGCTGCCGCCGGGCGTGCGCGCGGCGCGCGCTTCGGCGGCGTCGGTCGCGGTCGGCGCGGTGACGATGATGGTGGCGTCGGCCTCTTCGGCGCGGACGGGCAGGGCGGCAAGGCAGGTGACGAGCGCGAGCAAGGGCGCCGCGCGGCAGATATGGTTTTTCATCGGAAAATCTTCCCCGGATACAAGCATGGAACCGCGCCGCGCTTCCCGCGCAGACGGCATTTCAGGCTGGATCAGGCGAAGGCGGGTGGCCCGGTACTCGGCGGCAGCGGCGAGGCGATGCCGGGGGCAAAGCCGAGCGAGGCCAGCGCGACGGGCGCCGGTTCGGCAAGCATCGGTGCCGCGGGCAGCACCGGCAGATCGGGAACGATCGGTGCGGCGGCGAGCGCCCCCCATGGGCAATGCTGCTGCCCCTCGCCCGCCTGATGGTCACCCAGTTTTTCGATCGGGATCGTCACGGTTCCGCCGGGGTTGGCGGGATCCGAACAGACGCGGACGGTGATCGACCCGCCGGCATCGCTTTCGATCATCCAGCCCGGTGCGACGAGCACCCGCGCGGCGAGCGCGAGCAGCAAGGGCAGCAGCAGCAGGATGCCGGGACGGCGAAAGGCGGCGAGCGGACTCACGCGGCGGCTCCTATGCGCGCCGCCCGGGCGTGGCAAGCCGCTATTCGGCCGGCGTCTCGTCGGTCTTCTTGCCGGTGCGCGTCCAGGGGTAGAGGAACTGGCCCCAATAGTTTTTCGGGACATCCTCGGGGATGCCGTAATTTTCGGGCCAGCGGTCCTTGGGCAGATGGAAGGTGCCGAAGAGCTTGTCGATCCACGGGAAGTGGATCGCGAAATTGACGTCGAACGCCTCGCGCTCGAGCCCGTGATGCCAGTGGTGAAAGCGCGGCGTCGCGATCCAGTGGCCGAGGCGGTTGAAATTGCCCCCGACATTGGCGTGGAGCAGCGACGACCAGACATAGACGAAGCCGATATAGGCCTGCATCACCGACGGGCTGAAGCCGAGGGTGAACAGCGGCAGCGAGGTGATCGAACGCAAAAGGATGATCTCGACAAAATGCATCCGCGACCCCGCGAGCCAGTCCATCGACTTCGCGCTGTGGTGCACCGCGTGGAAACCCCAGAGGAAGGGGTAGCGATGGAAGGTGCGGTGGAAGAAATATTGCGCCACGTCCGACGCGACGAGCACGATGGCGAACTGGACGATCCACGGCAGCGACGCGACCGCGGCGCGGAACGCCTGCCAGTTCGACGTATGTTCGTTGATGATCGTCGAGGGCGCGAGCGCAAGGAAGCCGAGCACCTGCACGAACATCGTGCTGACGAGATAATAGAAGAGGTCTTCGCGCCATTCGGTGCGGAACAGCCGCTGCGTCCGGCGATGCGGAAAGGCGCGTTCGAGCGGCGCGAACATGAAGCCGGTGACGAGCAGGTTCACGACGAAAAAGTCGAGCCCGAAGAAAATGCCCCAGTCGCGCGTTTCGGTGGGCTGGACGTTCGATCCGCCGACGAGGATTGCCGCCAGTCCGATCATCAGCGCGGTAAGGCCGAGCACCTTGCGTGGCCGCAGCAGCAGGCTGAGCAGGGAGAGGCCATAGCTGACGAGCAGCACCGCGTGAACAAGGCCGCGAAATCCGCCCCAATCCTTGATGATCGCCAGCTCGGGGGTTGCGAACCAGTCCGGAAAGCGCAGCGCAACGACCATGAAAAAACCGGCGATTGCGAACAGCAGCCCGAAGAAGCCGGAAAGCCAGCCGCTGCCGAACCGCCGCACCTCGGTATGCGATTCGAGGTCGCGCATCAGGTTGTTCAGATAATCACGCTTTGCCATGTCGCCCCCCTCACAGCATTTCCGCCGCGCCGCCTGTGATGGCGCGCACCATTCAGTCTCAACCTCTTATTCGTCATGCCGGGCTTGACCCGGCACCCGCCTTACTCCTTCAAGAAAGGCGGACCCCGGATCAAGTCCGGGGTGACGGGATGGTGTTACCTACCCAGCCGCCTTCACAATCTCGGCCCATTCGCCTTCGTCGATCACCCTGATGCCAAGCGCGCTTGCCTGTTTGAGTTTCGACCCTGCCCCCGGGCCAGCGACCACAAGGTCGGTCTTCGCACTCACCGATCCCGCCGCCTTGGCACCCAGCGCTTCGGCCTGCGCCTTTGCTTCGTCGCGGCTCATCGTTTCGAGTTTGCCGGTGAACACCACCGTCATTCCCGAAACTTCGCTTTCTCGCGTCTCCACCACATAAGGCGGCGGCGAAACTTCGGAGAGGAGATCGTCCCACAGGGCGCGATTATGCGGCTCGTGGAAGAAATCGCCCAGCGCTTCGGCGACCGCGGGCCCGATCCCGTCGGCGCGAACGTCGAGGATCGCCTTGATCGCCTCCATCTTGCGCGCGACGAACTTGCCGTCGGACTCGCCCTCGGCCTGCGGGTTTGCGTCGAGATAGGCCTGAATTTCAGCGGCTTTTCCGGGAAGAACGGCGATGTCGCCGAGCCCCTTGAGCAGGTCGCGCGCGGTCACCGCACCGATATGGCGGATACCGAGCCCGAACAGCAGCCGCGCGGCGTCGGGCGAGCGCTTCGTCTCGATCGCCGCGAAGAGTTTATCGACCGACGTCTCCTTCCACCCCTCGCGCGCGAGCAGTTCGGCGCGGTGATTTTTCAGCCGGAAGATATCGGCGGGCCCCTTGTCGAGCCAGCCGAGGTCGAGAAATTCCTGGATGCTCTTTTCGCCCAGCCCCTCGATGTCGAGCGCGCCGCGGCTGACGAAATGGCGCAGACGCTCGAACTTCTGGGCATTGCAGATCAGACCGCCGGTGCAGCGGACGTCAACCTCGCCCTCCTCGGCCACCGCCTCGCTGCCGCAGACGGGGCAATGATCGGGAAAGGGATAGGCGGCGCGGTCCTCGTCGCGGGTCAGATTCTCGACCACCTGCGGGATGACGTCGCCGGCGCGCTGGACGACGACGCGGTCGCCGGGGCGTACCCCCAATCGGCCGATCTCGTCGCGGTTGTGGAGCGTGACGTTCGACACGACGACGCCGCCGACGGTCACGGGAACGAGCCGACCGACCGGGGTCAGCTTGCCGGTGCGGCCGACCTGGATGTCGATGGCTTCGAGCGTCGTCTGCGCGCGTTCGGCGGGGAATTTATGCGCGATGGCCCAGCGTGGCGCCTTGGCGACGAAGCCGAGGCGTGCCTGCCAGTCGAGCCGGTCGACCTTGTAGACGACGCCGTCGATATCATAGGGCAGTTCGGCGCGCTCGGCCTCGATCAGCGTATAATGGGCGAGCACATCCTCGACCGCCTCGAAGCGCCTCAGCAGCGGCGACACGGGCACGCCCCAGCTTTCGATCTGCTTCATCATCGCAAATTGCGTCGTCTCGGGCACGTCGCTCACCTCGCCCCAGCCGTGCGCGAGGAAACGCAGCGGGCGCGCGGCGGTGATGCCGGCGTCCTTCTGGCGCAGCGAGCCCGCGGCGGCATTGCGCGGATTGGCGAACTGGCGCGCTTTTTCGGGGTCGTCCGCCTCGGCGAGCAGGCGCGCGTTGAGCGCGGTGAAATCGGCCTTCGCCATGTAAACTTCGCCGCGGATCTCGAAGACATCGGGAACCGCGCCGGCAAGCTGCTGCGGGATGTCGGCGATGGTACGGACGTTGGGCGTCACATCCTCGCCAACGCTGCCGTCGCCGCGCGTCGCGGCCTGCACGAGCGTGCCCTTTTCGTAGCGTAGCGAACAGGACAGGCCGTCGATCTTGTCCTCGGCGGTCAGCGCGACGATGTCGCCCTCGCCGAGATTGAGGAAGCGCCGCACGCGCGCCGCGAACTCCTCGACATCCGCGCCGCTGAACGCATTGTCGAGGCTCATCATCCGCTGTGCGTGCGTCACTTTTGCCAGCGGCGAAGCCTCGACCGCAGCGCCGACCTGGTTGTTCGGGCTGTCGGCGCGGATCAGGTTCGGGAAGGCCGCTTCAAGCTCGTTGTTGCGGCGAACAAGCGCGTCATAGTCGGCATCCGAAATTTCGGGCGCGTCCTCCGCATGATAAAGCTTGCTGTGACGGGCGATGGTCTTCGCCAGCCGCATCAGTTCGTTGGCGGCATCGGCTTCGGTCAGATTTTTCATTCCATCGCACCTTCGACGAGCGGATGCTTCCACCAATCAGCGAAACGGGATTCCAAGGTCCCGTCCACCAAAATGCGGACGAGGACAGTAATATTGCGCGACAATTCTTCCAAGCTCTCACGCTCGGCCCGGAGCATATTTGCATCCCATTGAACCACGCCTGATTTTGTCTTCTTTTCCAATTTCATCTCAGAATGCGGCTTTTTATATCCAAGAAGTTTAAACTTACCCTCGGCGCTTGTATCGATCACTATACCCCGCCCAACAAACACGCTTGAAGCGTGAGCAATCTGATTTCTATTGTCCGCAGATAATTTTATTCTTTTCTTTAAATCGTCCCACAAACCTTGAATATTGATATTTCTAGTCATCAGAGCAGCAGTAATCATCCTGCAGCGGTCTTCCAAACTCTTTGCGATAGAAAACATACCATGGGCGGCGTCGGCTTCGATCCGGAGCGATGCCTTGAAGATGCTTTCGAGCCTATCTTCGATCGATTGATAATCGGAAATACAAATTCCCACGAGCGCATAAAAACGCAGCTGCTTCTGCTGCATTGTATCGATATCGTCATCTTCGTTATTAAATAGCTCTCTCATCGACTTCCTTCACCCGCCCTAGGCGTTCACCGGCTTGAACTCGGCGCGAGTACCAAATCCTGCAATCAGCGGACGCCCCCTTTTGATCGCGTCCTGCACCGCCGGCAGCGCGAGCGACGCACTATGCGCCTCCTGCGTCTCCCAGATTTCGACGATCCAGATCGCGTCGGGGTTCGTACTGTCCTCGCCGATCAGATAGCCCATGTTGCCGGGCATCGATCCCGTGCCTTCGGACAGGATTGCGATCAGCTCCGCGCGCTGCCCCGGCTGCGCGATCATCTGGCCGATCAGGCCATATTCGGGAACGACTTCTTCCATTTGCGCCTCCAGCGCCTTCAATTGTCCCGCCGGCAACAACATCGTCGCCATCGCCACCAGCGCCGCGATATGTTCGCGCCGGTTCATCACCGCGCGATCACCAGCACATGCACCTCGCGGCGGATACGAAAGCCGAGCGATTCATAGAGCGCGATCGCCCCCTTATTGTCGGCATAGCTGTGCAGGAAGGGTTGTTCGCCGCGCGCCACCATGTCGCGCATGACATGGCCGATCAGCGCCCGCGCCAACCCGCGGCCGCGGCAATCCTCCCATGTCGACACGCCGCTGACCTCGGCCATGCCCGGCACGAGGATGCGCTGCCCCGCCATCGCGAGCAGGCGGCGGTTCTCGCGAACGCCGAAAAACGGACCGTAACGATGCGTCTTCGGACCCCATGGCCCGGGCCTGGCATGTTCGGCGAGCGCCGCCATTTCGGCCGCATCATCCTCGCCGAGCGGCAGAATATCGGGTTCGCCCGCGCGCGGTACCGGCGGCGCGCCTCCGGCGACCATCTGCGCGAGCACGGCGCGCTTCACCTCGCGCGTTCCGGGCGGAACCGGCGACCGCTCCCCTTCGACGATCCAGATTTCGCCCTCTTCGGGCACGAGTGCAGCAAGCGCCGCCTGCGCCTCGGCGCCCGTATCGGCGGCGACACCGAAAACGCCATAGCCGCGATCGATCCGCAGCGCCTGCGGACCGCCCTCGGCAAGATGCACCTGCCGGCCGGTGAGCATGGACCATATGGGCCGGTCGAGGGGATGCCCGCTCACGCGGCAACCTCCAGCAACCGTTCGGCTTGCGCGCGCGCTTCGTCGGTGACTTCGGCGCCCGACAGCATGCGCGCGATTTCTTCGCGGCGGCCGGCGTCGTCGAGCGCGCGGACGCTGGTGTGGGTGACGCTCCCTTCGCTCGACTTGGCGATGATGAAATGCGCGGCGCCTTTCGCCGCCACCTGCGGGCTGTGCGTCACGGCGAGCAATTGCTTGCCCGCATCGCTCCCGGTTCCTTTGGCCAGCCGCGCCAGCCGCTCGCCGATCGCGCTCGCCACCGCGCCGCCGACGCCGCGGTCGATTTCGTCGAAGATGATCGTGTCGGCGCCGCCCTCTTCGGCGAGCGCGACCTTCAGCGCGAGGATGAAGCGCGAAAGCTCGCCGCCCGACGCGATCTTGGCGAGCGGCGCAAAGGGCGCGCCGGGGTTGGTCGAGATGAGGAATTCGACGCGGTCCATGCCGGCCTCGCCCCAGCGTTCGGCGGGCAGGCGCTCGACGAGCGTCCGGAAACGCGCCGCGTCGAGCTTCAGCGGCACCAGTTCGCCCGCCACCGCCGCGTCGAGCCGCGCCGCGGCTTTGGTGCGCAGGTCGGACAATGCGGTCGCGGCATGGGTGTAGGCGGCGGCCGTCTCTGCCACCTCCATTTCGAGCTTCGCGAGCCCGGCGCTGCCGCCCTCGATCGCATCGAGCCGCGCGGCAAGGTCGCTCGTCAACGCCGCAAGATCGTCGGGCTGGACATTGTGCTTGCGCGCCATCGCGCGCAGTTCGAACAGGCGCGTCTCGGTCGCTTCAAGCCGGTCGGGGTCATATTCCATCGCGCGCGCGGCTTCGTGCAGCTTCGTCTCGGCCTCGTCGGCCTCGATGATCGCGCGGTCGAGCCCGGCAAGCGCCTCGGCGAGCAGCGGATGATCGCCCGCAAGCCGGTCGAGCCGCCGCGCCGCGCCGCGCAGCAGCGCCGGGCCGCTCTCGCTGCCCTCGAACGCTTCCATGATCGCGCCGAGATCGCCGGCCAGCCGTTCGCCCTTCTGCATCGCAGCGCGCGCTTCGGCGAGTTCGGCTTCCTCCCCCGGTTGCGGGCCGAGCGCCTGCAATTCGGTAACGCAATGCTCGAGCCATTCGCGATCGCGTTCGGCTTCGAGGATCGCGGCGCGCGCGGCGGCGAGTTTCGCTTCGGCGCCGCGCCACGCCGCATGCGCCGCCGCCACCGCCGCCGTATCGGCGCGCGCATAGGTATCGAGCAGGGCGCGGTGCCCGGCGGGCGCCAGCAGGCCGCGGTCGTCGTGCTGGCCGTGAATCTCGACCAGATGGGTGCCGATTTCGCGGAGCAGCGCTGCCGAACAGGGCTGGTCGTTGAGGAAGGCGCGGCTGCCGCCGTCGGCCTTCAGCGTGCGGCGGATCAGCAAGGGTTCGCCCGCTTCCAGCGCGATTTCGTTCGCCGCGAGCAGCTCGGCAAGCGGGGTGCCCGGCGCGGGCGGCGCGAAGCTTGCCGTTACCTGTGCCTGATTGCTGCCCTGCCGGACCAGCGCGCTGTCGGCGCGCATGCCGAGCGCAAGGCCGAGCGCGTCGAGCAGGATCGACTTGCCCGCCCCGGTCTCGCCGGTCAGCACGCCGAGCCCCGCCTCGAAATCGAGGTCGAGCCGCTCGATCAGCACGATATTGGCAATGGACAGGGCGGTCAGCACAATGCGCCCCTTACATTAGAACAAAGCGCGAATCCACGCCGACGCGAGTTCAGGCGCTGGGCGCGTGCTTCTGCATCAGCTTGTACGCGCGCTCGTACCATTTGCTGCCCGGATAGTTGACGCCGAGCACCGCGGCCGATTTCTTGGCTTCCGCCGGGATCCCGAGCGCGAGATAGGATTCGGTCAGGCGATAAAGCGCTTCGGGCGCGTGGCTGGTCGTCTGATATTTGTCGATGACTTCGCGGAAGCGGATCGACGCGGCAAGCCAGTTCGAGCTGCGCTGGTAGAAACGGCCGATCTCCATTTCCTTGCCGGCAAGATGATCCTGCACAAGGTCGACCTTCAACCGCGCGTCGGCGGCATAGCGGCTGTCGGGATAGCGGCGGATGACTTCGCCCAGCGCGTTCGACGCCTGCTGGGTAATCTTCTGGTCGCGGGTCACATCGCTGATCTGCTCATAATAGCTGACGCCGATCAGATAATAGGCATAGGCCGCGTCCTTGTTGCCCGGATGGATGGCGAGGAAGCGCTGCGCAGATTCGATCGCCGGGGTATATTCGCGATCCATATAATAGCTGAACGAGCTCATCAGCTGGGCCCGGCGCGCCCAGGGCGAATAGGGATGCTGGCGCTCGACTTCGTCGAACAGCGCAGCGGCAAGGCGATACTGGCGCCGTTCGAGCCGGTCCTGCGCGGCGCGGTAAAGCGTGTTGACGTCGCGCGCGACATAGCGCGTGTCCTTCTTGACCCCGCCACCCCCGGCACAGGCCGCCAAGGGCGAAATCAACAGGGCGGCGGCGAGCAGGCGCGTCATGGCGCGCGAAGAGGGACGCTGAGTCATGCGGGCGGTATAGCCACAGCGCGCATGAACGCAAAATAAATGATCGCCTGTGGGCGCAGCTTTACGGCGCCTTGACGACACAGCCCTTCAGGGCGTCCGCGGGCGCGGGAATCCGGCGGGCGGTCTTGATCGTCACCATCGGTTCGAGCATCTGGCCCTGCATCACGCCTTCGCCCGCAGTCGGCGAGACCGGAGCCGCAAAAATCTTTTCGGCGACGTCGGCGCCGCCGACCAGCTCGCCGAACACCGCAAAGCCCGCATTGTCGCCGCTCTGCGCGGGATCGGCGTCGAAACCCGGGATATCGCTGAGTAGCAGGAAGAAATCGGTCATCGCGTCGCCGGGCGCGAGCCGCGCCATCACCAGCGCCCCCTTGCAATTGGTGAGGCCCGTGACGTTCGTCGGCTCGTGCGCGATGACGGGGAAATTCTTGCGCGCATCGCCGCGATTGCCCGCCTGAATGAGCTGGCTGGCGGGCCCCCAGCTACGCGTCGAACGATAGAATTTGAACCCGTCCATCCGCTTCGTATCGACATAGCGGAGGAAATTTGTGGCGGTGACCGGCGCGCGCTTGTCCTCGAGCCGCACGGTGATCGTGCCGAGGTCGGTCGCGAGCGCGACATAGGGCCGTGTGTCGGTCTCCACGACCCCCACGACAGGCGATGTAACAGGCGCGGGGACCGGCGGCGCAGGCGGCGGCAATTGGGTCGCCGAGGGCGGAACGGTCGGGATGGTCGGACCTTGGGCGGCGAGCGCGAGCGCGGAGAGAATGATGGTCAGCATAGGCCAAGGCATAACCGCGCGGCGCGGCGGTGGCGACCCCTTTTGCTGTTTGTCAGGGCGGCAGCCTTCGTTAAGACATCCCGGTTGAACAAGGGGATTGGCATGCGTTTTCCATCGCTTCTGTGTGCGGCCAGCCTGACGGCGGCTTCCCTGGCAACGGCCGCGCTGGCATCACCACCCGAAACGGCCGATGCCGACACCAAAGCCTGGTGGTCGATCACCGAGGAGCTGTCGAGCGACGCGATGGAAGGCCGCGACACCGGTTCGGCGGGTTATGACCGCGCTGCCGATGTCGTTGCGCGCGCCTTCGCGGCGGCCGGACTCAAGCCCGCCGGGGACGACGGCGGCTGGTTCCAGCCGGTGGCAATGGACGAGATCGCGATCACCCGCGCCGCATTGCGCGTCGGTACCCGCCCGTTGACCTTCCTGCACGATTATCGCTTCACCCCCACGGCGGCGATGCCTTTGCAGTTCACCGCCCCGCTCGCCTATCGCGGCTATTGCGATGCGTCGGTACTGGGCACGGTCGCAGACAAGATCGTCATCTGCCATGCGACGCGGCGCGCCGGACTGCCCGGCGATGCCGACCGCGAAGCCGCGGTCAAGGCGGCGGGCGGCATCGGCATATTGAGCATCGCCGATCCCGGCTTCACCGTCGAGCCACCGCGCTGGCCCGCCGCCTATGCACGGCAGGTCAAGCTCGCGGGGGCACCCGCCGATACCGACCGCTTTGTGCGGATCGTCGTCAACGCGGACGCGCTCGGCACGCTGACCGGCAAGAGCGGCGCCGAAACCACCGACCTGATCACGCGGGGCAGCCGCGGCGAGCCGCTGCCGGCATTCGACATCGCCGATCCGCTCGACGCGCGTTTCGAGACCAAGGCCCGGCGGATCAGCTCGTCGAACGTGCTGGGGCTGCTGCCCGGGACCGATCCCGTGCGCGCCGGCGAAGCGATCGTCCTGTCCGCCCATCTCGACGGGTATGGCTATGGCGAGCCGATCGACGGCGACAATCTCTATAACGGCACGCTCGACGATGCGGCCTATGTCGCGCTGTTGATCCGCCTCGCGCAGCAGCGGCAGGGCAAGGGTTATGCACGCCCGGTGCTGTTCGCGGCCTTTGCGGGCGAAGAAAAGGGCCTGCTCGGCGGCGAATATTTCGTCGCCCATCCGACGGTCCCCAAAGCAGAGCTGGCGGGGAACATCAACCTCGACCAGCTCCGGCCGATCTTCCCGCTCGACCTGCTCACCGTCCATGCGCTGGGCGACAACAGTCTCGGCGCCGATGCCCGGGACGTGGCGGCCGGGCTGGGCATCGCGGTACAGCGCGACCCCGAACCCGAACGCAACATGCTGAAGCGCTCCGAGCATTGGGCCTTTATCAAGGTGGGGATTCCGGCGACGGGCTTCGTTTTCGGATATCGCCCGGGCACGAAGAGCGAGGAAATATACCGGCACTGGTACAAGACCGGTTATCACACGCCGCAAGACGATCCGGATCAGCCGATCGACTGGCAGGCGGCGGGCGATTTCAACCGCTTTTTCTATGCGCTGGTCGACCGGGTCGCGAACAAGGACAGTGCGCCGGCATGGAATGCGGGGAGTCCTTTGGCTCCAAAACCTTAGATACTTGGTACGGGAGAGAGTTCCGGGGCACGTCTGCAAATCCTGGATCGCCAACGAAAAAGGGACCGCAAGCGCGGCCCCTTTCCCTTGTTCGATAGCCGAAGGACTTAGTCCTTCAGGAAATCGGGCACATGGCCCTGATCTTCCGGACCGTCGTTGCGCTCGCGGCGCGGGCCGCGATCGCCACGATCGCCGCCGTCACGACGCGGACCGCGATCGCGATCACGGCCACCGCCGCCGCGCGGGCCGCGATCGCCACGATCACCGCCGTCGCGGCGCGGACCACGATCACCGCGCGGTTCGCGCGGCGGGCGGGTGTCTTCCAGCTCGGCGCCGGTTTCCTGATCGACGACGCGCATCGACAGGCGGACCTTGCCGCGCTGGTCGATCTCGAGCACCTTGACCTTGACTTCCTGGCCTTCGCTGAGGACGTCCGAGACCTTCTCGACGCGCTCGTTGGCGATTTCGCTGACGTGGACGAGACCGTCCTTGCCGCCCATGAAATTCACGAACGCACCGAAATCGACGAGGTTGACGACCTTGCCGTCATAGATCTTGCCGACTTCGGCTTCCTCGACGATGCCGCTGATCCACTTGCGGGCCGCCTCGATCTGGTCGAGGTCGCTCGACGAAATCTTGATCAGACCTTCATCGTCGATGTCGACCTTGGCGCCGGTGGTCGCGACGATCTCGCGGATCACCTTGCCGCCGGTGCCGATGACGTCGCGGATCTTCGACTTGTCGATCTGCATCGTCTCGATGCGCGGCGCGTGCGCCGACAATTCGCTGCGGGTTTCGCCGAGCGCCTTGTTCATTTCACCGAGGATGTGCGCGCGGCCTTCCTTGGCCTGGTTCAAAGCGGCTTCGAAGATCTCGCGCGTGATGCCCGCGATCTTGATGTCCATCTGCATCGTGGTGATGCCTTCGGACGTGCCGGCCACCTTGAAGTCCATGTCGCCAAGGTGATCCTCGTCGCCGAGGATGTCCGACAGGATCGCATAATCCTTGCCTTCGAGGATCAGGCCCATCGCGATACCCGACACGGGGCGCTTGATCGGCACGCCGGCGTCCATCATCGCGAGCGAACCGCCGCAGACCGACGCCATCGACGACGAGCCGTTCGACTCGGTGATGTCGCTGGTGAGGCGGATCGTGTAGGGGAATTCGTCCTTCGTCGGCAGCACGGGGTGCAACGCACGCCAGGCGAGCTTACCATGACCGACTTCACGGCGGCCCGGGGCGCCGAAGCGGCCGACTTCGCCGACCGAATAGGGCGGGAAGTTATAGTGGAGCATGAAGTTCTGGTACGACAGGCCGTTGAGGCCATCGACCATCTGTTCGCTTTCCTTGGTGCCGAGGGTCGCGGTCGCGATCGTCTGGGTTTCACCGCGGGTGAACAGCGCCGAACCGTGCGCGCGGGGCAGGAAGTGCGTTTCGGCGACGATCGGACGAATCTGCGTCGTCGTGCGGCCGTCGATGCGCTTGCCGTCCTTCAGGATGGCACCGCGAACGATTTCGGCTTCCAGCTTCTTGGTCAGCTTGATGCCCGCCATGACTTCCTGCGGAGCAAGACCGTCTTCGGTGAACTGGGCCTTCGCCTTCGCGCGCGCTTCGTTGAGCGCGTTCGAGCGGGCCGACTTGTCGGTCAGCTTGTAAGCGGCGGCGATGTCCTTGCCGATCAGCTTCTTGAGCTTGTCCTTGATCGCGGCATTGTCGTCCGACGCGGCCATGTCCCAAGGGTCCTTGGCAGCCTGTTCGGCGAGCTTGACGATCGCCTTGACGACTTCCTTGCACGCGTCGTGCGCGAACAGAACGGCGCCGAGCATGATCTCTTCCGACAGCTCATTGGCTTCGGATTCGACCATCATCACCGCATCGTAAGTGGCGGCGACGACGAGGTCGAGGTCGCCTTCGGCAACCTGCGCGTCGGTCGGGTTCAGGATATATTCGCCGTCGACATAGCCGACGCGCGCGGCGCCGATCGGGCCCATGAAGGGGACGCCCGAGATGGTGAGCGCGGCCGACGCGGCGACCATCGCGAGGATGTCGGGCTCGTTGTGGCCGTCATAGCTCAGAACCTGAGCGATGGCGTTGATTTCGTTGTAGAAACCTTCGGGGAACAGCGGGCGGATCGGACGGTCGATCAGGCGGCTGACGAGCGTTTCCTTTTCGGTGGCGCCGCGTTCGCGCTTGAAGAAGCCACCCGGGATGCGGCCGGCGGCCGAATATTTTTCCTGATAATGGACGGTGAGCGGGAAGAAGTCCTGCCCGTCCTTCACCGACTTCGCGGCGGTCACGGCGCACAGGACGACCGTTTCGCCCAGCGTCGCCATCACGGCGCCGTCGGCCTGGCGGGCAACCTTGCCCGTTTCGAGCGTCAGCGTTTCACCGCCCCACTCGATCGATACTTTTTTCACGTCAAACATGTGGTTTCCTTCGCCCGCCGGGCCCTATGCCGGGCGGGGCCTCTGATTCCGGGCAATCCGGCCCGGGGCGGTTCAGGGCATCGGTCTGCCCTATGGCGGTCCCGCCGGATGCGGGAGCGGCCCTGCGGTCCGGCGCGATTGCACGGGACCAATATGACAGCGGCCCCGGAAGTCCGGGGCCGCCAGAAATTCTTATTTGCGGAGACCCAGCTTCGCGATCAGCGCCTGATAGCGGCCCTCGTCCTTCTTCTTCAGATAGTCGAGGAGGCTGCGGCGCTTGTTGACCATCATCAGAAGGCCGCGGCGGCTGTGATTGTCCTTGTGGTTCGCCTTGAAATGGTCGGTCAGGTTGTTGATGCGGTCGGTCAGGATCGCGACCTGCACTTCCGGCGAGCCGGTATCACCCTGTTTGCGGGCATTGTCGTTGATGACTTCGGTCTTGCGCTCGGCGGTAATCGACATATGCAAACTTCCTTCGAACATCGTGTCAAAGATTGAAGCCGCGGACGACCTTCAGCGTTCCCGCCAAAGCCTCGATCAGGGCGACGGGACGCAAGTCGCTGTCCCTTCCCCAATAGAGCCCGTCATCCGTGCTACCCCCGGTCCAGACACGACCCTGACGGATCGCCCCTGCCGCTTCCGGGGAAAGGTTCAGAGCCGGGATGTCGACCAGCCCTGCCTCGAGCGGCAGAAATATTTCTGATTGGGCGGCCCCTTGGCCGAAAGCGTTTAATTTGTCCAGCGAAATCGCCGCTTCGAGCGTGAAGGGCCCGGCTTTCGTGCGGCGCAGCATCGTGACGTGGCCGACGCTGCCGACGGCATGGGCAATGTCGCGGGCAAGGCTGCGGATATAGGTGCCTTTGGAGACATGCGCGGTGAGCGTGATAGATTCAAGCCGCCCCTCTCCCGCATCGCCGCCCGCGCGCAGCGAATGGACCGTGACGGCCCGCGCCTTCATCTCGACCGCCTCACCTTTGCGGGCGCGGTCGTAAGCCCGCTCGCCATCGATCTTGATCGCCGAATAGGCCGGCGGCACCTGCTCGATCGGCCCGGTAAAGCGCGGCAGCACCGCCTCCACTTCGGCCAAGGTCGGCCGGATGTCACTGGTCGCGACAACCTCGCCCTCGGCATCGAGCCCCGCAGTCTCGGTCCCGAACGCGATCGTGAAGTCATAGACCTTGCTCGCGTCGAGCATCCGGCCGCAAAGCTTGGTCGCCTCGCCGAGCGCAATCGGCAGCACGCCCGAGGCGAGCGGGTCGAGCGTCCCGCCGTGACCGACCTTGACCTTGCCCAGCCCCGCCTCGCGGCACACGCGCTTGACCGCGCCCACCGCCTGCGTCGAGCCGAGCCCCACCGGTTTGTCGAGAATGATCCAGCCGTTCATCGCAGCGCCGCTAGGGCGCCGAGGCGGAGCTTGTCAATTTGGGCGTGTCAATTTTTGGCGGCCTCTTCGGCCTCGCGCGCCGCCTTTTGTTCTTCCTTCGTCGGCGGCGCCGCCGAGGTGACGAAGCTGGTCAGCATACAGCGCTGACCGCGCACGATCAGCGTCCCGAACTTGTCGAGCCGCGAGACGCCGCGCGTATCGACGCCGATCGCCTCGGCGAAGTCGAGATTGCGGCAGGTCCCGGCGAAGGTGCCGTAAAACCATTCGCCGCTGCGACCCTCGATCCAGATGCCGCGTTCGCGGTCGGCGCGCCAGTTGCGGATCGTGCTGTCGCTCGGGAAGGTGATGCTCGATTCGACGCCGAGCGCGCGCGGCGCCTCAGCGGGCTCGGTGGCCGCCGCCGCAGAAAGGGGAAGCAGCATGGCGGCCAGGGAGAGTGCGAGTTTCTGTTTCATGGACGGCGGATAGCACAGCGAGTCTGAACCGGTGCTGACCCCCGTTCAGGAACGCGCGCGCCACTCCTCTGCTAGCAACGACCACAGCCCGGTATCGCGGACATATCCGGTCCAGGTGGTGCGTTCGGACCGCAGCACGCCTTCCTTCGTGCAACCGAGCTTGGCGACCGCCGCCTGGCTGCGTTTGTTGCGCTCGTCGATACGGAATTCGATGCGGCGGATGCCGGCGCCGAACGCATGGTCCAGCATCAGCCGCTTGACCCGGCCGTTGAAACCGGTGCCGCGCGCATCGGGATGGATATAGGAGTTGCCGATTTCGACCGTCTCGGCGGTCCAGTCGGGGCGGAGATAGGCCGTCATGCCGACGAGCCGGTCGCCGTCGACGATCGCATAGGGCATGCGGGCATCGTGTCCGATCAGCGCGGTAAAGCTGGCATCGAAATGATCGGGACCGAAACTCGACGAATAGATCGGCCAGATATCCGCGTCGGCGGCGCAGACGGCGCGCAGCGCCTCGCGATGCGTTTCCGCCAGCTTGAGGAGGCGGAGGTCGCCGTCGGCGAGTTCGACATAGAGACGGTCACGCATCGGCCAGCACCTTTGCCGCTTCGCGGCGCTTGGCCATGAAATGGCGCCGGCACATCGCGACATAACGGTCGTTGCCGCCGATCTCGGTCTGCGCCCCTTCGACCACGGCGCGGCCATTTTCATCGACGCGCAGGTTCATCGTCGCCTTGCGCCCGCACTCGCACACCGCCTTCAATTCGACGAGCGCATCGGCGATGCCGAGCAGTGCCGCCGAGCCGGGAAACAGCGCGGCCGAAAAATCGGTGCGCAGGCCATAGCAGAGCACCGGGATATTCGCCTCGTCGGCAAGCCGGGCGAGCTGGAAGACCTGTTCGCGCGACAGGAATTGCGCCTCGTCGACGAGAATGCAGGCCAGCGGCCGTTGCCGGTTTTCTGCATTCGCCGCTTCCCACAGGTCGCTGTCGGGGTCGAATTTATGCGCCTCGGCCATCAGCCCGATGCGGCTTGTCACCTGTCCGGCGCCGTAACGGTCGTCGAGCGCCGCGGTCCACAGCATCGTTTCCATGCCGCGCTCGCGATAATTGAAATCCGCCTGCAGCAGCGTCGTCGATTTGCCCGCGTTCATGCTGGCATAGTAGAAATAGAGCTTGGCCATGGGTGGGGGATAACCCGTTCACGGCCGCCCGCCAATCTTCAAAGCTTCGTCACCCCGGACTCGATCCGGGGTCCATTCAGCATCGGCATAATGGACCCCGGATCAAGTCCGGGGTGACGAGAGAAAGGAGCAACTTGACTCGCCCTCGTCCCCTGTCATGCTGCATCCAAAGAGTGCAGCATATTCAGTGGGGAGAGCTGCGAATGCGCCTGATGCCGGTCAGCGATGCGATGTTCCTGGTGGGCGAGAGCCGCGAGATGCCGATGCATATCGGCGGCATCAATCTCTACACCTTGCCCGACGGGGTCGACGAGACCGAGTGGCTGAACGAACAACTCGCGCTGCTCCGGCAATCCGAGGGGCTGCGGCGTCCGTTCAGCGAGGTGCTGAAGCTGACCCCGCTCGGCCAATATGGCCCGATCCGCCTCGAACCCGACCGCGACATCGACATGCATTACCACGTCCGCGCCGCGGCGCTGCCAAAGCCGGGGCGCTATCGCGAGATGTTCGAACTCGCCTCGCGGCTCCATTCGGGGCTGCTCGACCGCACCCGGCCCTTGTGGGAGATTACCCTGATCTCGGGGCTCCCCAATCGCCAGATCGCGACCTTCAAGAAGGTCCATCACGCGCTGATGGACGGCGCGGCGAGCATCCATTTCTATAATTCGATGCTGTCGGCGGACCCGAAGGAGCGGCGCGCCGCGTCGCCGCTGTCGGTCGAAGCCTATGAAGCGTATAAACGCCAGTTCCCCGCGCCGAAGAAGCCGCCGCGCCCCAACCTGATGGACATCAAGGCGATCGGCGATTTCCTGAAGGAGCAATGGGGCAACAGCGTCGGCGTCACCAAGGCGATGAACCAGTATCTCGCCGCGATGTTCGGCCTTGGCGGCGACGGGCTGGTCACGCCCTTCGCCGGGGTACCGCGCACCAGCTTCAACCGCAACATTACCGGCGCGCGGCGCTTCGTCGCGCAAAGCTGGTCGCTCGAACGCGTGCGCGCGGTCGGCAAGGCCTATGACGGGACGATCAACGACGCGGTGCTCGGCATGTGCGCGGGGGCGATGCGCAAATATCTGCAATCGCTCAACGAGCTCCCCGACAAGCCGCTGAAAGCCATGGCGCCGGTGTCGATCCGGCCCAAGGACGATATCGATTCGGGCAATTCGGTCGCGTCGGTCACCGCCAATCTCGCGACGCATATCGACGATCCGGCGACACGCATGGCGGCGATCCAGGAATCGATGAACTCGGCCAAGGCGCAGCTTCGCGCGATGACCGCGGGGCAGATTCAGCTCTATACCGCGATCACCAGCTTCCCGATGATGCTGACCGCACTGACGCGCACCGCCGACAAATTCCCGGCGTATAGCGCGACGATCTCGAACGTTCCCGGCCCGCGCGAGCAGATGTACTGGAACGGCGCGCGGCTCGACGGCATGTACCCCGCCAGCATCCCCGTCGACGGCATGGCAATGAACATCACGCAGGTGTCGAATTTCAAGAATATCGATTTCGGCATCACTGCCTGCCGGCGAAGCGTGCCGCACGCGCAGCGGATGATCGATTATCTGGAGGAAGCGCTGGTCGAACTGGAAGCGGCGGCGGGGATCAAGACGCCTAAGGGGAAAGCCTAAACCGTTCGCATCGAGCGAAGTCGAGATGCCCCCTCGGTTTGGCGCCATCCTTCGGCGTGTCTCGACTTCGCTCGACACGAACGGAGTTAGAGGGCCTCGTCGCCTTCCGCGGGGCCCAAATCCCTCGCTACCTTCGGATCGCGCAGCAATGCATCGATATGGCTCGCCTCGTCGAAGCTTTCGTCGGCGAGGAATTTGAGCTTCGCGGCATATTTCATGCGGATGCGATGCGCGACCTCGCGCTGAAGATAGGCGGTGTTGGTGCGCAGCGCCTTGAGCACCGCTTCCTCGTCCTTGCCGAGCAGCGGTTTCACGAACACGGTCGCGTGGCGGAGGTCGGGCGACATGCGCACCTCGGTCACGCTGACCGGATGCGTCGCGAGCACATCGTCGTGCACGTCGCCGCGCGCGAGGATTTCGCTCAGCACATGACGTACCTGTTCGCCGACGCGCAGCACGCGGACCGACGGGCCCTGGGGTTGTTCCTTATGCCGCATCCATCGATTCCTTCCGCGTCCCCGCACCGGCGGGAACGCGGGGGTTGTCAATTACAGCGTCCGTTCGCGCAGCTCGACCTCGAAGACTTCGAGGTGGTCGCCCGGCTTGATGTCGTTGGTATCGGCCAGCACAACACCGCACTCGAGGCCGGCGCGTACTTCGGCGACGTCGTCCTTGAAGCGGCGGAGCGACGCGATCGTCGTTGCCGAGACGATGACGTCGGCGCGTGTGAGGCGTGCGTGCAGCCCCTTGCGGATCGACCCTTCGAGCACGAGCAGGCCGGCGGCCTTGTCGCGCTTGCCGGCGGGGAAGACTTCCTTGACCTCGGCGCGGCCGACGACGGTTTCGACGCGTTCCGGACCCAGCTCGCCCGCCATCTCTTTCCGGACCTCGTCGGTCAGGTGATAAATGACGTCATGATACATGAAGCGCACCTTTTCGCGCTTCGCAATCTCGCGCGCCTTGGCGTTCGGGCGGACGTTGAAGCCGATGATCGGCGCACCCGTAGCAGCCGCCAGCGTCACGTCGCCCTCGGTGATCGCACCGGCGCCCGACTGGAGCACGCGGACCTTGATCTCGTCGGTCGATATCTTGTTGAGCGCATTGACGATCGCTTCGACCGACCCCTGCACATCGCCCTTGATAATCACCGGGAACTGGATGACGTTCGCCTTGTCGGCGAGCGCCTCGAACATGCCTTCGAGGCTGACCGGCGCCTGGACGGTACGCTTGCGCGTCGCCTGTTCCTGACGATAGGTCGCGACTTCGCGGGCCCGCGCTTCATTCTCGACAACGGTCAGGGTATCGCCCGCCATCGGAACACCGCCCAGACCGAGGACTTCGACCGGCATCGACGGGGTGGCCGACTTGATCTGCTTGCCCTGATCGTCGATCAGCGCACGGACACGGCCGCTTTCGGCGCCGCAGACGAAGATATCGCCGACCTTGAGCGTCCCGCGGCGGACGAGGATCGTCGCCACCGGGCCGCGGCCCTTGTCGAGCTTTGCCTCGACCACCGTGCCTTCGGCGGCGCGGTCGGGGTTGGCCTTCAGCTCCATGATTTCGGCCTGCACCGCGATCGCGTCGAGCAATTTGTCGAGCCCGGTCTTCTTCAGCGCCGACACTTCGACATTCTGGACGTCGCCGCCCATTTCCTCGACCACCAGCTCATGCTCGAGCAGGCGTTCGCGGACGCGCTGCGGGTTGGCGCCTTCCTTGTCGACCTTGTTGATCGCGACGATGATCGGCACGCCGGCCGCCTTCGCATGGTTGATCGCCTCGATCGACTGCGGCTTGAGCCCGTCGTCGGCCGCCACCACGAGGATGACGATGTCGGTGACGTTCGCGCCGCGCTGACGCATCTCGGTAAAGGCTTCATGGCCCGGCGTATCGAGGAAGGTGATGACGCTGCCGTCCTTCGCCTTCACCTGATAGGCGCCGATATGCTGCGTGATGCCGCCGGCTTCGCCCGCCTGGACATTCGCACCGCGCAGCGCGTCGAGCAGGCTGGTCTTGCCGTGATCGACATGGCCCATGATCGTAACGACCGGCGCGCGCGGCTTCAGATGCTCGGCATCGTCGATATCCTCGTCGTGACGGATGTCGATATCGCCTTCGCTGACGCGTTTGATCTCGTGCCCGAACTCGGCAACGAGCAGTTCGGCCGTATCCTGGTCGATCGTGTCGGTGCTGGCCGACGGGCTGCCCATCTTGAACAGCGCCTTGATCAGGTCGTTGGTCTTTTCCGCCATGCGGTTGGCGAGTTCCTGAACCGTGATGCTTTCGGGCACGACGACTTCGCGGACCTGCTTTTCGCGCGGGCCCGACGAGGCGGTGTGCGAACGCTTTTCCTTTTCGCGCGCGCGCTTCAGCGCCGCAAGGCTGCGCGCGCGCGCGCCTTCGTCTTCGTTGAGCGCGCGCGTGACGGTCAGCTTGCCCGACTGGCGGCGGCTGTCGCCGCCACGGGTTGCCTTCGGCTCGGGACGCTTGGGTTCGGGGCGCGGGGGAGCCGCGACCGGAGTAAAGCGACGCGGCGCGGGAGCAGCGCTGGTCGTGGCGCGCGGCGCCGGTGTCGGTGCCGCGTCGCCCTGAGCAGCGGCGGCAGGTGCTTCGGTAGCCGGCGCAGCAGCGGCGGCAGGCGCTTCGGCAGCGGGCGCGGCAGGAGCCGGCTCGGCGGCCTTGGCTGCGGCCTGCTCGACGCGCGCTTCGGCGCGCGCCTTTTCTTCCTCGGCAGCGCGCGCGCGCGCGGCTTCGTCACGGCGACGGTTATCCTCGAGCGCATTCATGCGCGATTCTTCGGCCTCGCGAAGAAGCTGCGCCTGGCGTTCCTGACGCGACATCAGGCTATCATTCTCGCTGACGCGGGGCGCAGCCGGCTTCGGAGTCGGCGCAGGTGCCGCAGCGGGAGCGGGCGCCGGTGCCGGAGCGGCCTGGACCTCTTCGGCCTCGGGCGCCGGAGCGGCTTCGCCCGGACGACCGAGCACGCGGCGGCGCTTCACCTCGACCACCACCGTGTTGCGGCGTCCATGGCTGAACTGCTGCTGCACCTGCCCGGCCTCGACCGTCCGCTTCAGCCCCAGAGGCTTGCGGGTAAGGGTCGGTTTGTCCTGTTCGTCACTCATCGAAAACCATCATTCCTTCAAAACGCGTCCGAAGCGGCGGTGCCTGCTGGCGCCGTCCCTGTTTTTTCCTCGCCGGCGAGCGGCGGGGCAAGCGGATCGGAATCGCGGTTGGCCGCGTCCCTACTCCATCCTGTGAAAAACTGCCAGCGGCTCAAATGCGCCAGCACCCGGTCCGCCGCGCGGGCGTCCGTAATCGCCAGATGCACCGCATTCTCGCGGCCCAATGCCATAGATAGGGTGTGCCGGTCCACCGGCAAGACCCGGCCCTCGCGGCCCGAGCCCTCGTCATCCTCGCCGACGCGCCATGCCTGCGCCAGTTTCTTGCGGCCGTCCTCGCCCGCGTCGCTGGCGTGGAGCAACAAGCGGACCTGTCCGCGCCGCGCCGCCTGTTCGATCTTTTCGTTGCCGCTGATCAGCGTTCCCGAACGGGATTCGAGCCCCAGCCGGTCGAGCGTCGCGCGCCGAAGCTGTGCCTCGATCCGTTCGCCCAGATCGTCCGGAATGCCAAGCTGCCCCTCGTGGAGCGCACGCGCCAGCCCGCCCTTGAGCTTGCCTTTCGCCTGCGCGGTCTCGAGGTCGGCGCGCGCCACGCCGATCCACGCGCCGCGTCCCGGCGCCTTGCCATGCACGTCGGGCGCGATGCTGCCGTCGGGGCCGAGCGCCAGGCGCACGAGCTGCTCCGCCGGCGCAACCTCGCCGGTGACGACGCAGCGCCGCTCGGGCACATGCTGGCCGCGCCCCTTTGCGCGGTCGGTTTCGGTCAGCTGATCATTGCGCGGGGTCCGCATCGGCGGCCTCCCCGACTTGGGCTGCTTCGGCTTCCGGTTCGTCTTCGAACCAGTGCGCACGCGCCGCCATGATGATCTCGTTGCCCTGTTCTTCGCTCAGGCCATATTCGCCGAGTACGCCGCCCTTGTCCTCGGCACGTTCGCCCCGCGGCGGACCGCGGCGATTGTCGGTGCGCTTCTTGGCGATCAGTTCGTCGGTCGCAAGGTCGGCGAGGTCGTCGAGCGTCTTGATGCCTGCCTTGCCGAGCACGACGAGCATCGCTTCGGTCAGGTGCGGGATCTCGGCGAGATCGTCCTCGACGCCGAGCGCGCGGCGTTCCTGACGCGAGGCTTCCTCGCGGCGTTCGAGCGCTTCGGTCGCGCGGCTCTGCAGTTCCTGCGCCAGTTCGTCGTCGAAGCCTTCGATGCTCGCGAGTTCGTCGATGCCGACATAAGCGACTTCTTCGAGTTCGCCGAAGCCTTCGGCGACGAGGAGCTGCGCGAGCGTCTCGTCGACGTCGAGCTCTTCCTGGAACATCGTCGAGCGTTCGACGAATTCGCGCTGGCGCTTCTCGCTCGCGTCGGCCTCGGTCATGATGTCGATCTGGCTGCCGGTGAGCTGGCTGGCGAGACGGACATTCTGGCCGCGACGGCCGATGGCGAGGCTGAGCTGGTCGTCGGGAACGACGACTTCGATGCGGCTGTCATCCTCGTCGATGACGACGCGCTGCACCGTTGCGGGCTGGAGCGCGTTGACGACGAAGGTTGCCGTGTCTTCCGACCAGGGGATGATGTCGATCTTTTCGCCCTGCATTTCCTGGACGACCGCCTGCACGCGGCTGCCCTTCATGCCGACGCAGGCGCCGACGGGGTCGATCGAACCGTCATAGCTGATCACGCCGATCTTGGCGCGCGAACCCGGGTCGCGGGCGGCGGCCTTGATCTCGATGATGCCGTCGTAGATTTCGGGCACTTCCTGCGCGAACAGCTTCTTCATGAAGTCGGGATGCGCGCGGCTGAGGAAGATTTGCGGGCCGCGTGTTTCGCTGCGCACCGACAGGATCAGCGCGCGGACGCGATCACCGACGCGCATCAGTTCGCGCGGGATCTGCTGGTCGCGGCGAATGACGCCCTCGGCGCGGCCGAGGTTGACGACGATGTGGCCGAATTCGACCGACTTGACGACGCCGGTGATGATCTCACCCGCGCGGTCCTTGAATTCCTGATACTGGCGCTCGCGGTCGGCTTCGCGGACCTTCTGGAAGATCACCTGCTTCGCCGACTGGGCGTCGATGCGGCCAAGGTCGACCGCGGGCAGCGGATCGACGATGAAGTCGCCGATCTTGGCGTCCTTCTGCAGCTTCTGGCCCGACGCAAGATCGACCTGCTTGAAATAATCCTCGACCTGTTCGACGACCTCGACGACCCGCCACAAACGGAGGTCGCCGGTCTGGGCGTCGAGCTTGGCACGGATGTCGTTTTCGGCGCCATAACGCGCGCGCGCGGCGCGCTGGATCGCTTCTTCGATCGCCTCGATAACGATCGTCTTGTCGATCATCTTCTCGCTGGCGACACTGTTGGCAATCGCGAGCAGCTCGGCCTTGTTGGCGGAAATGGCAGTGGCCATCAGTCCTGTCCTTCTTCTTCCATTTCGTCGGCGCCCTCGATCGAGAGCGGGACGGTTGCGGCAATCAATTTGTCGGTGAGAACGAGCTTCGCCGTGTCGATCGCGTCGAACGGCAGGCTGTGCTCCACCTCTTCCTTGTCCAAAATCCTGACGGTATCACCGTCGATGCCGACGAGTTCGCCGTTGAAGCGCTGGCGTCCGTTCAGCTTTTCCTTGAGCGCGATCTTCGCTTCGTGCCCCGCCCAGTCGGCGAAGTCGGCGCGGCGCGTCAACGGCCGGTCGATGCCGGGCGACGAGACCTCCAGCCGGTACGCTTGCTCGATCGGATCCTTGCCCGCTTCCTCGAGCGCGTCGAGCTGCGCCGAAATGCGGCGCGACAGGTCGGCGCAATCGTCGATCGTCAACTGGCGCGTGTCGGGGCGCTCGGCCATGATCTGCAACGTCGGGTCACTCTCGCCGCCGAAAAAGGCGACGCGCACCAGCGCGAGGCCCATCGCCTCGGCTTCGGGCGCGATGATCGCATTGAGGACGCCGATATCGACCAATGAAAATTCCCAAAACCATGAACCGGAAGCCATGCAGGAACGGCCGCCGCGGCCCGCGGCCCCGACGTCCCAACTGGCTAACCATGTCAAGAAGTACGCCGCATATAGGCCGATGCGCCGGAGTCGGCAAGGGGGAATGGGAGGATCGCCGTCCGGCCGCAACACCCTTGTGCCCGTCCGGGCGCTTCGACGTTCCGCATTAGGAGAATGTCAAAGTTTCCGGATTATTCACCCTGTCGGATTGGGGGTCCGCGTACAAATGTCGCGGTTTCCCGTATAAATAGAGGCAGGACCCACGCGATGAGTGCATTCGGACGTCGACCCGGAACCGCAGGCCGCCCCGCTTTTGGCGTGGCGAAGCCGATGCAGGGCGGTGGCGGAGCAGCCGGCGGCAGCCAGTTTCCGGCGATCGAGCCGGCCGCGATGCCCGAGTCGCCGTCGGGTCCGCTCTCGCCCGAAATGGAGGCGATGGAACGGCTGAACCAGCGTTCGACCGCCGAAATGGCCGAACCCGAAAAGGCCCAGGGGTTCGAAGCGAGCGTCCACAAGATCAAGGAACAGGTACTGCCCCGCCTGCTCGAACGCGTCGATCCCGAAGCCGCGGCGACGCTGAGCAAGGACGAGTTGACCGAGGAATTCCGCCCGATCATCCTCGAAGTGCTTGCCGAACTGCGCATCACGCTCAATCGCCGCGAACAGTTCGCGCTCGAAAAGGTGCTCGTCGACGAACTGCTCGGCTTCGGCCCGCTCGAGGAATTGCTCGCCGATCCCGACATCAGCGACATCATGGTCAACGGGCCGTACCAGACCTACATCGAACGCAAGGGCCAGCTCGTCATCGCGCCGATCCAGTTCCGCGACGAACAGCATCTGTTCCAGATCGCGCAGCGCATCTGTAACATGGTCGGCCGCCGCGTCGACCAGACGACGCCGCTCGCCGACGCCCGTCTCAAGGACGGTTCTCGTGTGAACGTGATCGTGCCGCCGCTGTCCTTGCGCGGCACCGCAATCTCGATTCGTAAATTCTCGGCCAAGCCGATCACGCTCGACATGCTCTGCCAGTGGGGCGCGATGAGCCAGAAGATGTGCACCGCGCTGAAGATCGCGGGGGCCAGCCGTTTCAACATCGTCATCTCGGGCGGTACCGGTTCGGGCAAGACGACGATGCTCAACGCCCTCTCCAAGATGATCGACCCCGGCGAGCGCGTCCTGACCATCGAGGATGCCGCCGAACTTCGCCTGCAGCAGCCGCACTGGCTGCCGCTGGAAACGCGCCCGGCGAACCTCGAGGGCAATGGCGCGATCCACATGGGCGACCTCGTCAAGAACGCGCTGCGTATGCGTCCCGACCGGATCATCATGGGCGAAGTCCGTGGCTCGGAGTGTTTCGACCTGCTCGCCGCGATGAACACGGGTCACGACGGGTCGATGTGTACGCTGCACAGCAACAGCCCGCGCGAATGCCTCGGCCGTATGGAGAATATGGTGCTGATGGGCGACATCAAGATTCCGAAGGAAGCGATCTCGAAACAGATCGCCGATTCGGTCGACATGATCGTCCAGATCAAGCGCCTCCGCGACGGTTCGCGCCGCGTCACCAACGTCACCGAGGTGATCGGCATGGAAGGCGACGTCATCGTCACCCAGGAACTGTTCAAGTTCGAATATCTCGACGAGGACAAGGACGGCAAGATCGTCGGCGAATATCGCGCGATGGGCCTGCGCCCCTATACGCTCGAAAAGGCGCGCCAGTACGGCTTCGACCAGCCCTATCTCGAGGCATGCCTCTAGGGTCAGTCGCGAAACGCCTTGCCGGCGAGGTCGGGAAAAACCTTGCCGACCTTGCCGAGCAGATAATCGCCATAGGTGCCGCTCGCTGCATGGACGTCGACATCGTCCCAGCGCGGCAGGCTGCGGGTTGTAGCCGCGATGGGCAGCGGATCGACCGGCGCGGCGAAATCGGGATCGTAGAATAAAGGCCACGACAGCCGGTCGCGTCCCGACGCGTTGATCACGCGGTGCGGCGCCGAGCGGAAGCGGCCGCGCGTCAGCCGTTCGAACATGTCGCCGATATTGACGACCAGCATCCCTCCTTGCGGCGGCACCGCGATCCAGTCGCCATTCGCGGCGCGGACTTCCAGCCCGCCATGGCGGTCCTGTCCGAGCAAGGTGAGCAGGCCGTAATCGCTATGCTCGCCAACCCCGAGGCGGTCGGGCGCGCCGTCCGGAGGATAGTGGAAGATACGAAAAAGCAGGGTGGGCCGCCGCGTCATGCCCGCCGCGAAATGCTCCGCGGGCAGGCCGAGCGCGAGCGCCATGCCGCGCATCAGCGCCTCGGCGGCAGCGACCGCGGCCTCCAGATAGTCGCCGACCGCCCGCCGCAGCTCGGGGACCGCGCGCGGCCAGAGGTTGGCGCCGTGCAGCGGCCAGCCGGCAACCACCCGCGGGTCGTCGGCGGCCAGTTCCTCGCCGAGATAAAACCCCTCCTTGCGGTCGGGGAGGCCCGAGGTAAGCTCGCCGCCGAGCGGGAACCAGCCGCGCCAGGCAATGCCACCATGCGCCATCGCGATTTCGGCCTTCTCCTCCTCGGGCAGGGCGAAAAAGAGATGGCTCGCCGTTTCGAGGCGCGCGACGAGGCTGTCGGCGATGCCATGTCCGTCGGCATAGAAAAAACCGAATTCGGCGCTCGCCGCGCCGATGGCCGTAGCTGTGCGCCGAACCATCTCCGCATCGCCCATCGCGCGCAGCGGCGCGATATCGATGACGGGGAGCGTCGTCACCGGCGCCGCATCATTGGTGCAGCCAGAGTGCGGTCGAGAGCAGCGCCACCATCGCCGACAGCATCGCGATCCCGCGCCACGGCATGAATCCGACCTTGTCGACGTCTCGGCGGTTGCGGCGGCGCCAGTCGGCGACCTCGGCGAAACCGAACATCGCGGCGGCGCCGATGCCGAGCGAGAGCATGGATACTTGCATTGCCGCGCATCCCTACGCAAACAGGGGCATTCCCCCCAAGAGAGAGGTTGCCCATATGCGTTCCCTGTTGCTGGTTGCAAGTGCCGCCATCGCCCTTTCGGGTCCCGCCGCCTTCGCGCAGGATGGCCATGCCGGTCACGACGCGCACGCCGCCCACCAGAGCGCCGATGCCGACGGCACGGCGATCGCCGCCGCGGTCGCCGCTTCGACCCGCACCCCCGCCAACACCGCGCGCGATCCATATCGCCACCCCGCCGAAACGCTCGCCTTCTTCGGGGTCAAGCCCGGCGACACGATCGTCGAGCTGTGGCCCGGCGGCGGCTGGTACACCGAAATCCTCGCCCCGCTGACCAAGGCCGGCGGCGGCACGCTCTATGTCGCGGCGCCGTGGGAAAAGGGGCTGAACAGGATCAAGGAAAAGCAGGCGGCGGACGCCGCGACCTATGGGGCGGTCAAGCTCGCCGAATTCCCGGGCACCGGCGCGGGTGACAAGGTTCCCGATGGTGGCGCCGACATCGTGCTGACCTTCCGCAACGTCCACAACTGGCGCTTCGGCGGCGCCGACAAGACGGCGGATGCGTTCAAGCAGATCTTCGCGATGCTCAAACCCGGCGGCACGCTCGGCGTCGTCGAGCATCGGCTGCCCGAGGAGATGGCTTCGGCGCTTGAGGAAAAGAGCGGTTATATGAAGCGCTCGTCGGTCGTCGGTTTCGCCGAGGCGGCGGGCTTCAAGCTCGTCGGCGAGAGCGATATCAACGCCAATCCCAATGACACGCACGACTATGAAAAGGGTGTGTGGACGCTGCCGCCGAACCTGACCGAAGGCGACAAGGATCGCGAGAAATATCTGGCGATCGGCGAATCGGACCGCATGACGCTGAAATTCGTAAAGCCCGCCTCCTGACCCTCCATCAGGAAACAATCGACCCCGCGCTGCTGCTCAGCGCCTATGCGCAGGGGCTTTTCCCGATGGCCGACGGGGCGGACGACCCGTCGGTCCATTGGGTCGAACCGCGGCTGCGCGCGATCCTGCCGCTCGACGGCTTTCACCTGTCGCGCAGCCTGAAGAAGGTCATCGTCTCCGACCGCTTTCGCGTCACCACCGACACCGCCTTTGCCGAGATGATGGCGCTGTGCGCCGAGTCCGCCGACGACCGCCCGACGACGTGGATCAACCCCGTCATCAAGGCGAGTTACGAACGCCTGTTCCGGCTCGGCCATGCGCACAGCGTCGAGGTGTGGCTGGACGGCGCGCTGGCCGGCGGCCTCTATGGCGTTTCACTCGGGCGCGCCTTTTTCGGCGAATCGATGGTCAGCCGGGCGCGCGACGCGTCGAAGGTCGCGCTGGCGCATCTCGTCGCGCGGCTGCGCGCCGGGGGGTGGCAGTTGCTCGATTGCCAGTTCATCACGCCGCACCTCGCCAGCCTCGGGGCGATCGAAATTCCCCAGCGCGATTATCTGGCGCGGCTTTACTCGGTATTGTCGGAAGGTGCCGGCGGGGCCTTGGGTGCAGGCGCGGGCGCTGCGGCGGGTGCCGGGCTTCCCTCTCCGCCGTTCGTCGCCGGCGATTGGGGGGCGCTCGACGCCTTGGGCGCGGCGGCGCCGGACGCGGCTTTCGGCGCCGAACGCGCGACCGGTTCGCCGCCCGGATATGTCATCGCGCAGCTTTTGACATAAACGTCATAGATCGGATGCTCGATCACGTTACGGTCGGGCCGTTCCTTGAACAGCCAGCCCGAAAAGACGCGATACCATTTGTCGTCGCGCTGGTCCTGCACGGTCAATTGCACGAAGGCCCCGGTTTCGGGCGGGTCTTCCCATGGCGCAGTCTGTTCGCACGCGCGCAGGCGGACGATCGCGCGGCCGACGCGCGCCGAATCGCCGGGCTTCATTTCGAGGTCGCGGACCAGCCCGTTGCGCTTGTTGAGCAGGCCGAGCACGGCGATGCGATCGGCCATCGGCGTCGCGCCCTCGATGCCGCCGACTTCCTGCGGCACGCGTTCGGATTTGGCGATCTGCGGCGCCTTGTCGGTACCGCCCGTTTTCGTGGCGGGTGACCGGTCGCAGGCTGCGAGCGACATGGCGGCAACAATCGCCAGCCCCGCCGCCCTGGTCAGCCTCGTCACGCCGGCGCTCACTCGGCGCCGGGCCGCCAGGCCTCGTAATCGCCCGTCGCGGCGGCACGATGCCCGCCGCGTTCGAGCGCGCCCGCCGGGCGATAGGCGCCGGTGCTGCCGGTAAGGTTGGCGGTCGGCTCCTTTTCCCACGCGCGCGGCGCGGGAAGGACATCGGCGGGAAGCTCGTCGAAAGTGCCGTGCAGCCAGCCGTGCCATTCGGGCGGCACCCGGCTCGCGTCGTTCGACCCGTTATAGATCACCCAGCGGCGGCCGCCCTTCTTGGCGCGGAAATAACGGTTGCCGAGGCTGTCCTCGCCCACCTTCTCGCCGGTGCTCCAGCTGTTCAGCAGCGTGCCGACGGTCGCGCCGTCCCACCAGGTGAAAATCTTGCCCAAGATGCTCATGGCTGCGGCGTTTACAGCCAAGCTGGCGCAATCCGCAAGCCGCAAACCGCCCGCCGCACCGCTATTTCTTGTCGTCCCATGTCACTCTGGCGTTCTCGTCGAGGCCAAGCTCGGCCGCCGTGCCCCCCGCCAGTTCGAGCACCGCCGCCACCTCGCCGCCGCTCGCCACGGGTTCGAGCGATTCGGGGATGGTGTTTTCGGCGATCCGGTCGATGCTGCCGTCGGCGCGGACGAAGATCATGTCGAGCGGGATCAGCGTATTCTTCATCCAGAAGCTGGCGATGCGCGGTTTTTCGAACGGGAAGAGCATGCCGCCGCCTGCGGGCAGGCTGGTGCGGAACATCAGTCCCTGCTGCTGCTCTTCGGCCGTGCGCGCCACTTCGACGTTGAATTTATGCAGCTTTTCGTCCGCTGCGATGGTCAGCGGGATGGTCGCGGCTTGCTCCGCCCCGTTGCCGTGCGAGCTGCATGCTGCCATCGGCAAGGCGAACGACAGGGCAAGGGCGGCAAGCACGGCACGCATCGGCAAGATCCTTTCGCCGGAAATGATGTCCCGGCCTAGTCGAGCGCCGCTTCGGCGTCCAGCGCGGCCAGAGCATCCTCGTCCCCCGGCGCGACCGCCAGAATCCGCCGCGCGAGTGCGAGGCTATGACCCGCGCGGGCGAACGCCGCGACCTGCCGTTCGCGCATCGCCGGGTCGTCGGCCGCGCGCACCGCAAATGGCCCGAAGCGCCGCCGCCGGGCAAAGCCGATCGCCGACGCCAGCGCCTTGTCTTCGGCTTCCGACAGCGCATCCTCGCTGTCGCCGAGCGCGATGCCGTCGACGAAGAGCTGTGCCTTGACCCGCCGGACGCCCAGTCCGCGGCGCGTCATCGCCCCGGCGCGCATCGCGGCATATTGGCGGTCGTCGAGGAAGCCGAGCCGCTCCATCCGGCCGGCAATCGCCTCGCACGCGGCCATGGCGTCAATTTCGTCAACCCATTCGGATTCGCGAATTTTTCGGGAAAGATAGCGCGTCAGCTTGGCGCGGCTGGTCGCGAATCGCGCCACATAGGCGAGCGCCAGTTCGTCGAGCTTTGCTGCGCCGAGTGGCCTTTTTGAACGGTCGGGGAGAGCGTAGCGGTTGGCCATATGCCATGTTTATGCCACAGTCGGGCCCGATTGAGAACGATCAGCACCGCCATATCGGGCAACAAAGCCCGGAAACGGGCCATTTTGTTCCAACAATATAGGGTTCGCGCACCATAACATGGCTCAGAAAGATGACATGCTTGTTGCCGCGCGACCCGGTTCACGGGACTCAGCACCCATTATGACCGAAAATCCTGCCCTCACCGCAGATGCTGCGGACGGCCTCGCGCCGACGCCGACCCATTGCGCCCAGCCGCGCCGCTTTTCGGATTTCGCCACCGTCGGCGAAGCGCTCGATTATGCCGCCAGCGGCTCGCGCGGGCTCAATTTCCACGATCCGCGCGGTAAGCTGACGCGGCCCTATCCGTACCGCGAGTTGCAGGCCGACGCCATCGCCACCGCCTATCGCCTGATCGCGGCGGGGGTGAAGCCCGAAGACCGCATCGCGCTGATCGCCGAAACCGGCCCCGAATTTGCGGCGCTGTTCTTCGGCACCATCTATGCCGGCGCCTGGCCGGTACCGCTGCCGCTGCCGACCAGCTTCGGCGGCCGCGATTCCTATGTCGGCCAGCTTACCGTCCAACTGACGAGCTGCGATCCCACGATGCTCTTTTTCCCGCCCGAAATCGCGGCGATGGCGATCGAGGCCGCCGAAGCGAAGGGTCTGACCCCGGTCGACTGGAGCGCGTTCGAACAGCGCCCGGCGCCCGTAACCGACCTGCCGGTGCAGCAGAGCGATGCGACCTGCTACCTCCAGTATAGCAGCGGCTCGACCCGCTTCCCGCACGGCGTCGCGGTCACCCACGGCGCGTTGCTCAACAATCTGTCGGCGCATTCGCATGGGATGCAGCTCCAGGACAGCGACCGCTGCATCTCGTGGCTGCCCTGGTATCACGACATGGGTCTGGTCGGCTGCCTGCTGTCGCCCGTCGCCAACCAGGTGTCGGTCGATTATCTGAAGACCGAGGATTTCGCCCGCCGCCCGCTCGCGTGGCTCGACCTGATCAGCCGCAACGAGGGCACGACGCTCAGCTATTCGCCGACCTTCGGTTACGACATCTGCGCGCGCCGCATCTCGAGCCAGACCCACGTCGCCGACCGCTTCGACCTGTCGCGCTGGCGCGTCGCGGGCAATGGCGCCGACATGATCCGCCCCGACGTCATGCAAAGCTTCGTCGACGCCTTTGCCGATGCGGGTTTCAAGGCAACCGCCTTCCTGCCGAGCTACGGCCTTGCCGAGGCGACACTCGCGGTCAGCATCATGCCGCCGGGTCAGGGCATCGTCGTCGAACTGGTCGAGGAAACCGAATTGTCGGGCGCCGCGAACGACGCCGGCCGGCCGACGCGTTATCGCGCGATCGTCAACTGCGGCCGCGCAGTCAAGGATATGACGATCGAGGTCCGCGACGAGGCCGGCAACATCCTGCCCGACCAGACGGTGGGCAAGGTCTGGTGCAGCGGCCCATCGCTGATGACCGGCTATTACCGCGACCCCGAATCGACCGCCGCCTGTCTGGTCGACGGCTGGCTCGATACCGGGGATATGGGCTATTTGTCAGATGGTTACATCTATATCGTCGGCCGTGCCAAGGACATGATCATCATCAACGGCAAGAATCACTGGCCGCAGGATATCGAGTGGGCGGTCGAACAATTGCCGGGCTTCAAGTCGGGCGATATCGCGGCCTTCGCGATCACCGCGCCGGGCGGTGAGGAAACGCCGGCGGTGCTGGTCCAGTGCCGCACCAGCGACGATGGCGAACGCGCGGTCCTGCGCGAAACGATCCGCGAACGCGTCCGCGCGATCACCGGCATGAACTGCGTTATCGAGCTGATCCCGCCGCGCACCCTGCCGCGGACGAGCTCGGGCAAATTGAGCCGGTCGAAGGCGCGCGCCCAATATCTCGCGGGCGAAATCCAGCCGTTCGCGATCGCTGCCTGACGATATCGGAAATTTGTCCCGCAGCAGGACAAAAATGGTCGACGCGCAGGCCGGTACGGTTACCTTCGGGTAACCCCACCGCATTAAACAGGCGTTCGTGAAAAGCCTGTTGACCGACCAGATCTTTGCCGACGACATTCCCGCGCGCACCCTGTTGGGGCTGGGTCCGCGCGACGAGGATGTCGGCGACCTCCGCCAGCTCCAGCTCGCCCCGCTGCGCGGCAAGGGCAGCCTGCGCCTGTGGATGGGGCTCGGGATGGCGCTCGTCGCCGCGCTGACCATGGTCCTGCGCGTCCCCGTCGCGATCGCCGGCGCGTGGTTCGCCGTGGCGCTGCTGTTCAGCCTCTGGTCCTATCGGGCGTTCGCCAGCCTTGCCATCGGCGAACTCAAACTGTCGGGCCTGCCCGAATACCGGCTTTGCCATCGCCACGCCTTTTATTCGGCGATGCTCTGGTCCTCGACCTTCTGGCTGCAGGGGGTACCGACGCTCGACCATGTGCTGTCGATCTGGACGATCGCGCTGCTGATGATGCTGACGCTGGCGATGATCGCGCACAGCATGCCGATGATCTGCATCCTGTATATCGCGCCGGTCAGCCTGTCGGCGGCCGTGGCGCTCGTCCGCGCCGGGGCGCCGCAACTCGCGGCGGTGGCGCTGGTCGCCGCGCTGCTGCTCTGCACATCGTGCATCCGCTTCGCCAAGACGCACGTCCGCTTCCGCCGCGCCGAAGAAACGCTGCACGAAAAGAACGAGACGGTCAGCCTGCTTCTCCGCGAGTTCGAGGAGACCTCGGCCGACTGGCTGTGGCAGACCGACAACGCCCGCCGCCTCGTTCACGTCTCGCCGCGCCTCGCTTTTGCGCTCGGGGCGGCCGCCGAAGGGCTGGAGGGTGTGCCGCTGCTCCAGGCACTCTCGGGCGACGCGTGGGAGACGGGACAGTTTCCGCGCAGCCTGCACGACATCGCCGAGCGGATGAAGCGGCGCGAAAGCTTTTCGAACCTGATCGTGCCCGTGACCATCGGCGGCAAGCCGCGCTGGTGGGAATTGTCGGCATCGCCGCGCCTCGACGAAACGGGCAAGTTCCTGGGCTTCCGCGGCGTCGGATCCGACGTCACCGAACAGCGCGCGTCGGCCGAACAGATCGCCAAGATGGCGCGCTTCGACAATCTGACCGGCCTGCCCAACCGCCTGCACCTCAACGAGGAACTCGCGCGGGCACTGAAGCATGCGAATGATGCGAAATCGCGCTGCGCGCTGCTGATGATCGACCTCGACCGGTTCAAGGCGGTGAACGACACCTTGGGCCACCCCGTCGGCGACAAGCTGCTCGCGCAGGTCGCCGCGCGGCTGAAGAGCATGATGGATCGCGGCATGACCTGCGGCCGGCTCGGCGGCGACGAATTTGCGGTGGTGCTGCAGGATGTGCCCTCGGCGCTCGATGCCGAGGATCTGGCGCAGCGGATCATCGCTGCGGTCAGCCGGCCTTATGTGGTCGACAATCATCAATTGTTCGTCGGCGCCAGCATCGGCTTCGCGATCGGGCCGCAGGACGGCGCGACGGTCGAAACGCTGACCCGCAACGCCGACCTTGCGCTATACAAGTCAAAGGACAAGGGCGGCAATCTCGTCGCGGCCTATGTTGCCTCGCTCCATGCGCAGGCCGAGGAACGGCGCGTCATGGAACAGGAGCTGCGCGGCGCGCTCGATCGCGGCGAGTTCGAGATGTATTACCAGCCGGTGGTCACCGCCGCCGACGGCACGCTCAACGGGTTCGAAGGCCTGATCCGCTGGAACAACCAGAAGCTCGGCAATGTGGCGCCCGGCCGCTTTATCCCGCTGGCCGAGGACAGCCGCCTCATCTCGCCGATCGGCGAATGGGTGCTGCGCACCGCCTGCCACGAAGCGATGCGCTGGCCGTCGAACCTCAAGGTCGCAGTCAACGTATCGGCCGAACAGCTGACCGACCCCGCCTTCGCGTCGGTCGTCGTCTCGGCGCTCGCGCAGAGCGGGCTGCCGCCCGAACGGCTCGAAATCGAAGTCACCGAAAGCGTCTTCCTGCGCGACGGCGGCGGCGCGGCGCAATTGCTCGACCAGCTCATCAGCCTCGGCATCCGCCTGTCGCTCGACGACTTCGGGACCGGCTATTCGTCGCTCGGCTATCTGCGCAAGACGCAATTTTCGACGATCAAGGTCGACCGCAGCTTTGTCGTCGGCGCCGCCAAGGGCAGCATCGAATCGATCGCGATCATCCGCGCCGTCGTCGCGCTCGCCGACAGCCTCGGCATGTCGACGACCGCCGAGGGCGCCGAGACCGAAGTCGAGGTCGACACGCTGCGCGCGCTCGGCTGCAGCAACATCCAGGGCTATTATTATGGCCGGCCGATGCCGGCGAGCGACGTGCTGACGCTTTTCCGCCGCCCGGATTCGCTCGATACCGAAGCGGCATGAAATCCCGTTCCGGCGACGGGCCGAAGCCCTGCCGCGACGAGTTGAAAGCGTTACCAAAAGGTTCCGCCACCCATCGCACTTCGGGCGCAACTCACCGCTAGATTGTGGTCGCGTTCGTCAAACGTGGCAAACAGCCTCCAACGCTTGAAGACAAGCCAAATGGGGGTCGCAATCCATGCTTTACAGCCGCTTTCTGGGTGCCGTCGCCGCGTCCTTGATGATGCTGACCGGTATCCTTGCCGCCACCCCTGCGGCGGCGCGCGGTTATCTGCAGTGCGTCCCCTTCGCCCGCGCCGAATCGGGCGTCGAAATCCGCGGCAATGCCAAGACCTGGTGGTCGCAGGCCGCCGGCACCTATGAGCGCGGCGAAGAGCCCCGCAAGGGCGCGGTGATGGCGTTTGCCGGCACTCGCGGCATGCCGCTCGGCCATGTCGCGGTGGTCAAGAAGATCGTCAGCGACCGCGAAATCCTGATCGACCATGCCAACTGGTCGCCGATCAACGGCCGCCGCGGCCAGATCGAACGCAACGTCCGCGTGATCGATGTCAGCGACCGCGGCGACTGGAGCATGGTCCGCGTCTGGTATGCGCCGATCGGCGACCTTGGCCTCCGCGCCAACCCCGTGCAGGGCTTTATCTACGCGGGCGGCGCCAGCGCCCCCGACCGCAATGTCGTCGATCAGGAGCCCGTCTGGACGAAGAACGACTGGAAACCCGGCAACGGCCTCGCAATGGTCGTCGCCTCGCTCGCCAACTGAGCCTTACCCCCCAACCCTCTAAGGCCATTGGCGAGCACTGAAGCCATCCGGGACGGTCCGCCGCTCCGGGTGGCTTCCCCCCTTTTGGGGAAGAAGGATTTTAGCGCCGCGGCTGGTTGTAGATGCAGGCACGCTGACGGCCAACGGCCGACTGTGGACATTCGCTCGCCGCATATATTCTATGAATTTTAACTCGCAACGTGTCAGTCATGGCTCGAACAGCAAGGACTTGCATCGTGAAGCTGAGCCGATGGATCGTAGACATCATTGGGTATGCGATGCTGTTCGCTGCCTTCGTGCTGTATAATTATCTGGAGAGCACTCAAAAAGATTACGTCGCCGTCGTTGCGACGGTTGCCGCCGTGCTTCCTGGCGTTGCACTCTGGCACCATTATTACGCCAAATACACTTGAGAGGTCGGAGCAGGCCCTGTCAGCATACGACCGATGGCGAACATCCCGTTAAGAGGGCATCATTCCATTGGCGCGATGGAGGCGGTAATGATTGATGTACGAAATTTTTTGCTGACAGCGACACGTCATCTGAGCCGACCAGCGGTGTCTTCCCTGTCCGAATACTGCGATGGAAATGCGCCGCGCAAAAGGCGCTCATGGTGTTGCTGGACAACTTTCGGCCGGCTTGAATGTGACACGGTATATTGGTCCGCCGAGCTTCCCCTCGAGACGGAGCTATATGAAACATCGGTTGCTGACGGAGGTTCTTGGGGCCAGCCATTCAGCTACCGAGAAATTGCCCATATCATTATTCCCCGCACCTTTCTTGAGGAGCCTTGGTCCGCCGACGGCACGTTTACGCAATGGCACCACGAGCAGGATGTGGATGGTCTGTCCAAAGTTCTAAATTTGGAAGGCATCGATCACAATCTGCTGCAATTCTGCCTGGAGTTGAAGCTGTACTAGCCATCTCCGGCGACAATGCACGTGCGGCTGTGATTCCCCTCTCCACCCCAAAACCGCTGACCCAGACCCCTCACCCCATGATGAAGGCGTTGAGCTTGTTGCCGTCGGGGTCGCGGAAATAGCCGGCGTAAAAGCCTTCGCCACGCGGTCCCGGCGGGCCTTCGCAGGTCCCCCCGTTGGCGAGTGCGATGTCGTAGAGCCGATGCACCTGTTCCTTGTCGCGCGCTTGCAGCGCGACCATCACGCCATTGCCGACACTCGCCGGATTGCCGTCGAACGGCCGCGTCAGGCCGATGCCCGCGCCGCCGCCATCCTTGCCCCAGGCAATGAAGCCGTCGAATTCCATCATTCGCGGCGTATCCAGTTCGGCGGCGATGGCGTCGTAAAAGACCGCCGCTTTCGCCAGATCGCGCGTTCCCAAGGTCACATAACCGATCATCATTCTTCTCCCGACTCAACCGATGGAACATATTAGGAACAAATGCCGCAGGCGCAAACAAAAGGGCGCCGGACCCGAAGGTCGCGGCGCCCTGTTTCGTCACCCGCCTCGCCAGCGGGCAAAGCAGCCCGTTACGGCTTCACCCGCACCGCGATAAAGGCCGAGGGGCCGCCGCGGCGGAGGATTTCGAGCAGCACCGCGTCGCGGCCCGCCTTCTTCGCATCGCCGACGATCTTCGCCAGCGCGTCGCTCGTCGTCACCGGCGTGCGATTGGCGCTGAGGATGACGTCGCCGCGGCGCAGGCCCTTGCGGCCCGCGTCGCTGTTCGCCGACGCCGCGCCGATCACGAGACCCTTGGTCGTCGCATCGACGCCGATCGAGCGTGCGATGTCGCTGGTCAGCGGCTGCACCGCGAGGCCGAGCGTTTCCTGGATCGTCGTATCGGCGGCGCCCGACGGATCGTCGGGCAACGTCTGTTCTTCCTCGGGGTCGAAGTTCGTCCCCGCGAGTTGTTCCTCGGGCGGCCGCGTGCCAACGACGGCGTTGAGCGTCATCGGCTTGCCATCGCGGACGATTTCGAGCGGGATGCGCGTCCCCGGCTTGGTATTGGCAACGATGTACGACAGCGTCTGTTGCGGCGTCACATCCTTGCCGTTGACCTTGGTCACGACGTCGCCGCGCTTCAGGCCGGCCTTGGCGGCAGCGCCGCCATCCTCGACGCGCTGGACAAACTCGCCGCGGTCCTTCGGCAAGCCGAGGGCAGCCGCCAGATCCTCGTCGACCGGCGCGATGCCGATGCCGAGGTAACCGCGCTCGACCTTCTCGCCGGCGCGCAGCGCATTGATCACCGGGATCGCCGCATCGGCGGGGATCGCGAAGTTGACGCCGATGTTGGCGCCGACAGGCGAAATCAGCATGTTGTTGATGCCGACGACATTACCCTGCAGGTCGAACAGCGGACCGCCCGAGTTGCCGCGGTTGATCGCCGTGTCGGTCTGGATGTAGCGGTCATAGGCGCCGCCCTGCCCGAGGTTGCGCTGCACCGCCGAGATGATCCCCGCGGTCACCGTCGAACCGAGGCCGAGCGGGTTGCCGATCGCGACCACCCAGTCGCCGACGCGCGCCGTGCTGCTGTCGGCGAATTTGACGAAGGGCAGCCCCGTCGCATCGATCTTGAGCAGCGCAAGGTCGGACGCGACGTCGCGGCCGACGATCGTCGCCTTATATTCCTTCTGGTTGGTCAGCGTCACCGTCACCTGATTGACCGCCTCGCCGCGCGGGCCGCCCGAGATGACGTGGTTGTTGGTGACGATATAGCCGTCGGCCGAGATCAGGAAGCCCGAGCCGCCGCCCTGCTGCTCCTGCGTGATCGGTTCGCGCGTCCCGGCAAAGGGATTGAGCCGGACGCCGAGCGTGACCTCCTGCTTGGTCGAGATGTTGACGACCGCGGGCTGGAGCTGCTCGACGAGGTCGGCGAAGCTTTCGGGCGCGCCCGAACGCGGAACGACCTTGGCGATCTCGCTCTTTTCGTTCTGCGCGACCTGCGCGCCGACGGGGGATTGGGTTACCAGCGCCAGCGCCGTGCCACCCACCAGCAAGGCCGAAGTGATGCCATAAACATAACGCACGATCGCAAATCCTTTTCTCTTACGAAAACCGTTGAAGGTCCTGAATCCCGGCGCTGCGGTATCTGCTCGCCGTTGGCTGAACGCTATTTGAACATGAACGATCCTTGCATCATCCGTTCATCGGGCGTCTTGCCGCGGTCAACCTCCCTGAAAGCGCTTCAGATATTCATTGTCGGGCGACAGGATGATCGACGTCCCGCCCTGGTTGTTCTCACCGAGGAAGGTCTGCCGATAGCTCTGCATCGCGCGATAGAAATCATAGAATTCGGGGTCCTTGCCGAAGCTTTCGGCATAGATGCGCGCCGCTTCGCCATCGGCGCCGCCGCGAATGATCTGCGCTTCCTTCTGCCCTTCGGCGCGGATCGAGATCGCTTCCTGCTGACGCGCGGTGCGCATGCGGTTGTACGCCGCCTCGAGCGTCGCGCCTTCGGGAAGGTCGGCGCGCTTGATCCGGACGTCGATGATCTCGGCGCCATATTTGTTTGCCTCGCGATTGAGCGCGACCTGGATATTGTCCATCACCGCGCCGCGTTCGGCCGACAGCAGGGTCGCAAAGGTGCGCTTGCCGAGTTCGTTGCGCAGCGACGATCCGAGGATGGTCGCAAGCTGCGCCTGCAATTTATCCTCGGTGCGGATCGCGGTGTACATGCGCACCGGATTGGTGATGCGGAAACGCGCAAAAGCGTCGACCTGCAGCCGCTGCTGGTCGGTCGACAGCACCTGCTGGCGTTCCATGTTCACGCCGAGAATGCGCTTGTCGATATACTGGATGCCGTCGGTGAACGGCACGCGCAGGACAAGGCCGGCACCCGAGCGGCCGAAATCCTCGTTCGGCTTGTAGCGGTTCACCGTCCGCTCGATCTCGCCAAAGCGCAGGATCAGCGCCTGCTTGTCCTCGGGCACGATCGCCAGCGACTGCGACATGATGACGAGCAGGACGACAAGGCCGACGAGCAAGCGCATCGGGTTGCGGAAGAGGGCCTCGAACATCACTGGCCTCCCTTCGTCGCCGCTTCGGGCTCAGCCGCCACGCGGCGCTGGACCTGATTGAGCGGCAGATAAGGCGTCACCCCGCGGGGTTCGACGATCGTCTTGTCGACGTTCGACAACACATTCTCCATCGTTTCATAATAAAGCCGCTGGCGCGTCACCGCGGGCGCAAGCTTGTACTGTTCATAGATCTTGTCGAACGCCGCGGTATCGCCGCGCGCGCGTTCGAGCACCTGCTGCTGATAGGCGCGGGCAAGGTTGATCGCCGATTCGCGTTCCTGCCGCGCCGCCGTGACTTCCTTGAACGCCTCGTCGACCTGGCTCGGCGGGTCGGCCTGACGGATCGCGATGCCCTGGATCGTCACGCCGGCGCGATACTGGTTAAGCAATTCCTGCATGCGCGCCTGAACCTGCGTTTCGATCTCGACGCGGCCGGGACCGATCGCCTGCACAAGGTCGAAATTGGCGACGGTCGCGCGCATCGCGCTTTCGGCGACCTCACGGATCGTGCCTTCGGGGTCGGCAAGCTGGAAGAAGAAGAGTTCGGGATCGCGCACCGACCAGCGGACCTCATAGGCGAGGTCGACGATGCTCTGGTCGCGCGTCAGGACGAAATTCTCGTCGGTCGCGTTGGGCGAGCCGACCGCCATCGTCCGGATGGCGCGCACGTCCTCGAGCCGGATGCGTTCGATCGGCGCCGGCCAGGTGAATTTGACGCCTGGTCCGACGGTGCGCGAATAGCTGCCGAGCCGCGTGACGACGCCTTCCTTTTCGGGCGGGACGATGTGGAAGGAGGAAAACAGCACCCACAGCACGGCGACCGCGAGGACGCCCCATTTCCAGAGCCGCGCTGATTCGGGGAGGTTCAGCCCCCCGCCACCACCGCCGCCCGAGCCGCCGCTGCCGAAGCCGCCGCGCCCCTTCCGCAGCAATTCGTCGAGCGCCGAGGGACCGCGCGGTTTGCGCGGGCGCTGCTGGTCGGCGGGATCGGGGGTGACCCAGGGATTGCGCGGGCCGGGTTTCTTGCCATCGTCGGGTCCGCCATCGCCGCCGCCCTTGGGGCCGCTGCCCCACGGGCTGTTCGCCATCAGGCTGATCGAATCGAAAAATTGCCGCAATCCCCGGGGAGTGCGGCGTCCCATGCTGCCGTCAATCTTGTCGTTCATATTGCTTTTATAGGGGCGACGGGCGCGATTAACAGGGGGTGCGCGCGAAAATGGCTGGCAATCCCCCCTGCCATCCCTATTTCCCGCTCGCATGACCGATATCGCTCCCCTCGCCAGCATCGCCACCGACCTCAGCGGCGGCCGCACCTCCGGCCTCCGTTTCCTCGACGAGCAAGGCACGCTCGCGATCGTTCTCGACGTCACCGGGCTGGCGGAAGCCGAGCGCAAGCCGCTTGAGGACAGACTGCGCGCGGGACTGCTCGCCCGGCCCGGCGTTACCGAGGTGCGCGTCGCGATGACCGCCGAGAAAAAGGCACTGACCATCATCGCGGTCGGCAGCGGCAAGGGCGGCGTCGGCAAGTCGACGCTCGCCGCAAATCTCGCGGTCGCGCTGCGCCGGCAGGGGGTGAAGGTCGGGCTGGTCGATGCCGACATCTACGGGCCTTCCCAGCCTCGCCTGATGGACAGCGAGGGCGTCAAGCCCGAGGCGCGCGGGTCGAAGCTCGCCCCCGTCCCCAACGCTTATGGCGTACCGATGCTATCGACCGGCCAGATCGCGGCGCCCGGACAGGCGATTGCGTGGCGCGGCCCGATGGCGGGCAAGGCGCTCGAACAGCTCGTCGATGCGAGCTGGGGCGATATCGACACGCTCGTCGTCGACCTGCCGCCCGGCACCGGCGACGTCCAGCTGACAATGATCCAGCGCCACAAGCCCGCCGGCGCGGTGATCGTGTCGACGCCGCAGGACCTCGCGCTGATGGACGCGACGCGCGCGATCAGCCTGTTCGAACAAGCCGAGGTGCCGATCATCGGCCTTGTCGAGAATATGGCGGGCTATGCTTGTCCGCATTGCGGCGAGGTCAGCGACCCGTTCGGTTGCGGCGGTGCCGAGGCGGCGGCGCAGACGATGGGGCTCGACTTCCTCGGCCGCGTGCCGCTGTCGATGGGCATCCGCCTCGCCAGCGACGGCGGCGTGCCGCCGGCCGCCGGAACCGATCCGGCGGGCGAGCCGTTCCACGCGATAGCGGCGAAGGTCGCCGCATGGCTGGCGACAAGAAAGGGGCGATGATGGTGATCAACGACGAAAATGAGATTCGCGAGCTGTTGGGCCAGCCGCGCCGCATCGCCGTCGTCGGCGCCTCGCCCAACCCCGCCCGCGCCTCGAACGAAGTCCTCGCCTTCCTCGTCCGGCAGGGCCATGACGTGATCGCCGTCAACCCCGGCCACGCCGGCAAGACGATCCATGACGCTCCCGTCGTCGCGACGCTCGCCGATGTCGAGCCGCCCGCGCATCTCGTCGACATTTTCCGCAACAGCGCCGAGGCCGGCGCCGCGGTCGACGAAGCGATCGTCCATGGCGCGAAGGCGGTGTGGATGCAGATGGGGGTGATCGACGAAGCCGCCGCCGCGCGCGCCGAAGCGGCGGGGCTGGTCGTGGTCATGGACCGTTGCCCCAAGGTCGAAATCCCGCGCCTCGGCCTGCTCAGGTGAAGGCGCTTCTGCCGCTGCTCATCGCCACCACGCTTGCCGGATGCGCGACCGCGGCGACGCGCGCGAACCCGCAGGACGCTTTCTTCGAGGCTCTCGCCGCGCGCTGCGGCAAGGCCTATGCCGGCAAGCTCGCGAGCGATCAGGACGCCGACGCCGACATGCGCGGCAAGGCGATGGTGATGCATATCCGCCATTGCACGCCCGACCGCATCGAAATCCCCTTCCACATCGACGGCCTCGGTCCCGACGGCGGCTGGGACCGCTCGCGGACGTGGATCATCAGCCGCACGGCCAACGGCCTCCGCCTCAAGCACGACCATCGCCATGCCGATGGCAAGCCCGATACCGTCACCCTCTATGGCGGCGACACCGCCGATGGCGGGACGGCGACGCGCCAGACCTTCCCCGTCGATGCCGAATCGATCGCGATGTTCACGGCGACCGGCCGCAGCGTTTCGAACACCAACATCTGGTCGGTCGAAACGACCGCTGCGCGCTTTACCTATGGGCTGAACCGCGAAGGAAGGCATTTTCGCGTCGCGTTCGATTATGCCAGCCCGGTAGCGCCGCCGCCCGCACCCTGGGGCTGGTAGGGGGAACCCTTCCGCCCGTCATGCGCTAGCCCGGCATCGAACGGGAGAAAATTCATGCGCACCCAGCCCCTAATGCTGATCCTTCTGCTCGCGCTCGCCGCCTGCGGCGACAAGGCGCCCGACCCGCGCGGGGTCGAGCACGACGAAACCCTGCTGTCGGTGTCGGCGACCGGCCGGTCAGAGACACGCCCCGACGAGGCGCGCTTCACCGCCGGGGTGAGCACGATCGCCGCCGCCTCCGAAGAGGCAACGCGGCGCAATAACGAAACCATGGCCAAGGTGACCGAGGCGCTCAAAGCCTTCGGCGTTGCCGAAAAGGACCTCCAGACGCGCCAGTTGACGGTCAACCGGATCGACTGGGGCGCCAACAAGGGCAAATATGAAGCGGTGAATCAGGTCGACGTGCGGATGCGCGCCGTCGACAAGGCGGGCGAAGCGGTGGCGGCAACGACCCGCGCCGGCGCCAACGTCCTGTCGGGTCCGTCGCTGCGCGTTTCCGATCAGGAGGCCGCGACCAAGTCGGCCTATGCCGCCGCTTACCGTGCCGCGCGGGCGCGCGCCGATGCCTATGCAGGCGCGGCGGGGCTCAAGATCGACCGCGTCCTTGCGATCCGCGACGGCGGCGGCGCGCCGCCGCCGATGCCCTATTATGAGATGGACGCCGCCAACCGCGTCGCGCCGCAGGCTGTCGCCGCCGCGCCGCCCTTCAACCCCGGCGTCAGCGAATCGCAGGTATCGGTGCAGGTCGATTTCGCGCTGACGAAGAAATAGCGCCGGGCTCCCGCTCGTCCGAAAGCCTTTGCGTCGCCGACTCGCGCCGACTATCAGCGGCGGGGATGGCGGGCATTCGCGACACTGTGGGGAAAGACAAAAGGCGCCTGCCGCATGTCAGCCGCCGTTCGCTGCTCGTCGGGGCGACCGCGGCAGGGGGCCTCGCGATCGCGTGGAGCCTGTGGCCGCGCGACTATAGCTCCAATCTGACTGCTGCGCCCGACGAGCATGTCTTCAACGCCTTTCTGAAGATCGGCGACGACGGCCATATCAGCGCCATCGTCCCGCAGTGCGAGATGGGACAGGGCGTCACCACCCTGCTGCCGCAGATCATGGCCGACGAACTCGGCGCCGACTGGCGCACGATCGCGGTCGAAACCGCGCCGATCAGCCCGCTCTATACCAACACGCTGCTCGTCGACGAGGATAGCGCCGTCTTCACCCCGCGCAGCGGTGTCCCCGATTTCGTCCACGATGTGCGCGGCTGGGTGCGCCGCGAATGGGCGGTGCGCCACGCCGTGATGCTTACCGCGAACAGCTCTTCGGTGCGGATGTTCGAGGCGCCGTGCCGCGACGCGGCGGCGCAGGCGCGCGCCCTGCTGATGATGGCGGCGGCGCGGCGCTGGGACGCCGACTGGGAAGCGTGCGACACGCAGGACGGGTTCGTCATATTGGGCGCCAAAAAGCTGCGCTTCGCCGAAGTCGCGGCAGCGGCCGCATTGCTCGAACCGCCCGCCGAGCCCGTCTATCGCGCGTCGAGCGCCGATCCGCTATACGGCAAGGAACTGACGCGGCTCGACCTGCCGGCGAAGGTTGACGGATCGGCGAACTATGCCGGCGACATCCGGCTGCCCGACATGGTGTTTGCCGCGATCCGCCAAGGCCCGGTCGGCGCGACGCGGCTGAAGGGCATCGACCGCAAAGCCGGGATGAAATCGCCCGGCCTGCTCCATATCGTCGAGCATGAGCGCTGGCTCGCCACCGTGGCGCGCAACTGGTGGGCTGCAAACCGCGCGCTCGACCGCTTCGCCCCGGTTTTCGAGACCGACGGCACGCCGGTTTCGAGCGACCGGATCGACAAGGCGCTGAAAAGCGCGTTCAAGGCGGATGCCTTCCGGATCAGGAGCGAAGGCGACGTTGGCGAGGCGATGGCGGGGCGCACCAAGGTCGCGGCCGAATATGCCGTCGCTCCGGCGCTCCACGTCCCGATCGAAACGCGCACCGCGACCGCCGCCCCCGACGGCGCGAAGCTGCGCGTCTGGGTCGCGACGCAGGCGCCCGCGCAGTGCCGCGATGCGATTGCGCGCGCGACCGGACTGGCGCCTGCGGCCGTCACGCTGTTCCCGATGATGGCCGGGGGTTCGTTCGACGCCTGTCTCGACCATAATGTCGCGGTGCAGGCGGCGATCATCGCCTTGCAGATCAAGCGCCCCGTCCAGCTCGCCTGGTCGCGCGCCGAGGAGATCATGCGCGTGCCGCCGCGCGCGCCGGCGCGCGCGAAGCTGACCGCGACGCTGAACGCCGCCGGCGGGATCGACGCGCTCGTCACGCGCATCGCGGTGCCGTCCACCAACCACGAAGTCCGCGACCGGCTGTTCGACAATAGCCCGCCCGACGTCGCGCAGCGCGCTTCAGCGGGCAAAGCCGACGCCGCAGCCGTCGAAGGCGCCGCGAACGGCTATGCGATCCCGCATGTCGCGGTCGATCATTGCCCCGCCGATATCGGGCTGCCGACCGCGCGCTGGCGCGGCAACGCCGACAGCTACACCGCCTTCTTCACCGAATCCTTCGTCGACGAGATGGCGGCGCGCGCCGGGACCGACGCACTGTCGTACCGGATCGCGATGCTCGGCGATGCGCCGTTGCTCGCGCGCTGTCTGCTCACCGCAACGAGCCTCGGCGGCTGGGAGGGCGGCCTGTCGGGAACCGCGCAAGGTCTCGCCTGTCACAGCATGCGCGGCAGTCACATCGCGCTGATGGCGACCGCGCGGCAAAGCGACAAGGGCCTGCAGGTCGAACAGCTCGTCGCAGTCGTCGATGCGGGACGCCTCGTCAATCCGGCGATCGCGCGCCAGCAGGTCGAGGGCGGGCTGATCTTCGGCCTCGCCGCCGCGGTCGGGGCGACGACCGACTATGAAGGCGGCATCGCGACCGCGCGCAAGTTCGGCCAGCTCGGCCTGCCGCGACTGTCGCAAACGCCGCAGATATTGATCGAGTTCGTCGACAGCGACCGCGATCCGGGCGGGCTCGGCGAGATCGGCGTACCGGTGGTCGCCCCCGCGATCGCCAACGCGCTGTTCGCGGCGACCGGACGCCGTATCCGCCGCCTGCCCCTCTCGGCGCATCCATTATGAGTGCCGGCGACAGGATCGGGGTGCTGCTGGTCAACCTCGGCACCCCCGACGCGCCCGACGCAGCGTCGGTGCGCCGCTATCTTGCCCAATTCCTGTCCGACCGCCGCGTCGTCGAAATCCCGCAAATCCTGTGGCAGCCGATCCTGCGCGGCGCGATCCTGACCACCCGGCCGCGCAAGTCGGCCGAGGCTTATGCGCAGGTATGGACCGAAGCGGGATCGCCGCTCGCCGCCATCACCCGCGCCCAAGCCGAAAAGCTGCAAGCGGCGTTGGGCGGCACCGTGCTGGTCTCGCATGCGATGCGCTACGGCCGGCCCGCCATCGGCGCCAGCATCGACGCGCTGTTTGCCGCCGGGTGCCGCCGCATCCTGATCGCGCCGCTCTATCCGCAATATTGCGCCGCGACGACGGCGACGGTCGCCGATGCGGTCAATGCACATCTTGCGACGCTGCGCTGGCAGCCGGCGCTTCGCTTCCTGCCCCCTTATCCGGACGACGACGCCTATATCGGCGCGCTGAAAACATCGGTCGAGGCGGGGCTGGCAGCGCTCGACTTCACCCCCGATGTGCTGCTCGCAAGCTTTCACGGCATGCCCGAACGCACCCGCACGCTCGGTGACCCCTATCACGACCAGTGCCGCGACACCGCGCGGCGGCTGTCCGAAGCCTTGGGGCGCCCTGTCGAGGTCGCCTTCCAGTCGCGCTTCGGCCGCGCCAAATGGCTCGAACCTGCAACCGATGCGACACTCGCCCGGCTGGGCGCGGCAGTCTCCAGCGTCGCGATCTTCGCGCCGGGCTTTGCCGCCGATTGCCTCGAAACGCTTGAGGAGCTGGCCATCCGCGGCAAGGAGCAATTTGCCGGCGCGGGCGGGCGGCAGTTCGCCTATCTGCCGTGTCTGAACGACAGCGCTCCCGGCATGACGATGCTCGAAACGCTGGTCCGGCACGAACTCGCCGGATGGCTTTAAACGCTTACTTCCTGTTTAGGTCCTTGCGTTAAGCTCTCCGGCACGGCGCAAAGCCGCTTCAGTCGGAGGTAGGATCGATGAGCCAGCTTGAATCGGCAGCAGTGAAGCTGATCGGCGTTACGCTCGCCTTCCTGCTGGTCGCCTGGTTCGTGTGGCGGAAACGTCAGGGCGAGACCGTGCCGGCCGCCCCGAAAATGCCCCGGTCGCCGTCGGCGCCGCGCGAATTCAAGCTGCCGACGCTATCGCGCAAGGAACGGGCGGTCGCCGAGGAACCGGTCGAAATCTCGCCATCGCGGCTCGCGCGGGTCAGCGGCAAGGCGCCGCTCGCCGGGCTGAGCGAACCTGCCCCCGAACCCGAACCGAGCGCGCCGCCGCCCGATCCCGAGGCGCGCGCGATGGCCGAAGCGATGCTCGCGTCGATGGTGGCGCAGGTCGAACATGAGGCCGATCTGGTCGACCGGCGCGGCAGCGAAGCCGTTGCCATCCGCCTCGTCCCGCAAATTCCGCCGCGCGATGCGGGCGGAGCGACGAGCTGGCTCGGCGGCGCGCCCCGCCTCGACGCACGCACGCCATGGCCCGAGATTCGCGAGACGCCGGCCGATTTCCTCGCGCAGATCGATTGCACCGCGCTGCCCGCCGAGCTTTGGGACGGCTTCGGACCGCGCAGCGGCGCGCTCGCCTTCTTTATCCATCCGCGCGACGGCGACATGCTCGTCGTCCATGTCGCCGAGCCCGGCGATCCGGTCGGCCCGCCGCGGCCGCAGGGCGACGACGACAATTTCTTCGCGCCGCACGGCGGGCTGCGTTTCGGCGACCTGATGCCCTTCACGCGGCGCGCCTTTCCCCAATGGCCCGTCGATCTGGTCTCGGTACGCCCCGGCGATCCCGATCCGCGCGATGCCGAGAACGGCGACGACGGGCCGGGCCACCGCCTCTACCGCGCCGGCTATGATATCGCCGACCCGGCATGGCACCCGTTCGACTGGGCGAGCATGACCGCGATGGCCGAGATCCTCGACATGCGGATTTCGCGCTTCTGGCGCGATCCCGGCGATGCGCCATCGCCGATCGAGGTACAGCGCGCCAATGTCGAGCGGCGCCTCGCCGAGACTGTCGACGGAGAAGCTGAATCGATCGACCGGACGCTGCTCGAAAACCAGCTTGCGACGCTGACGGAGCTTGCCGAAGCCGCACATGCCGCCGCCGAAATGAACCGCGAAGCGCTGGCCAATGCGCAGGAAATCATCGCGATCGTGCGCGAAAGTGCCGGCCGCGACGATTTCTCGCCGGCCGCCGCCGCGGCGGTGATGGGGGCGCTGCAGACGATCCGCTGGGCCAAGGTCAACCGCAAGCCCGATCCCGCGGGACGCCCCGGCGCCGAGGCGATCGAGACGCTTGTCCTGCCGCTCACCGAGCATCATCCCGAAGCGCCTCTGTGGGCGCATGATTACCACAGCCTCTGGTTCGACCATGCGAAGCATGCCTATGCCGCCGGATCGGACGCGCTGTCGCCCGAGGCGCTCGCGTTCCTCGAACCCTATTGCCGCGAACTGGCGGCGCGCGAGATGGCCGGGATCGGCCATGTCCCCTTCGCCTATGTCCATGATTATGATGCGGACGCCGATGCGACGATGCTCGAACTGCCGTCGAGCGGGCTGATGAGCTGGATGTTCGGCGATGTCGACCATCTGGTGCTGACGATGCGCAAGAGCGATCTTGCCGCCGGACGGCTCGACCGGCCGGTCGTCCAGATCAGCAACTAGCCCCCTGCCCACCCCCCTGAAATAGCGTTGCGATTGACGTTCCGGTCAACTTGCGGCGCCCCGTAGCGCCGCCTACTCTGGTCCTCCAACTCTGTGGGAGAGCCTGATTCATGACACGCGTAGCAATCGTCACCGGCGGCAGCCGCGGCATCGGCGAAGCCATTTCGCTGAAATTGCAGGAGCAGGGCGTCACCGTCGTCGCCAACTATGCCGGCAACGACGAAAAAGCCCGGGAATTTACCGAACGCACCGGCATCGCGGCGATGAAATGGGATGTCGGCGACCATCAGGCGTGTCTCGACAGTTGTGCGCGGATCGCCTCCGATGTCGGCCCGATCGACATCGTCGTCAACAACGCCGGGATCACCCGCGACGGCACGCTCGCCCGCATGAGCTATGACGATTGGGACGACGTCATGCGCGTCAATCTTGGCGGCTGTTTCAACATGGCGAAGGCGACCTTCGGCGGCATGGTCGAGCGCGGCTGGGGCCGCATCGTCAACATCGGCTCGATCAACGGACAGGCGGGCCAATATGGTCAGGTCAACTATGCCGCCGCCAAATCGGGCATTCACGGCTTTACCAAGGCGCTGGCGCAGGAAGGCGCCAAGAAAGGCGTGACGGTGAACGCGATCGCGCCCGGCTATATCGACACCGACATGGTCGCGGCGGTGCCTGCGCCGGTGCTCGAAAAGATCGTCGCCAAGATCCCGGTCGGCCGCCTCGGCCAGGCCGACGAGATCGCGCGCGGCGTTGCCTTTCTGTGCAGCGAGGACGCGGGTTTCGTCACCGGATCGACGATGAGCATCAACGGCGGGCAGCATATGTATTGACGGGCCGAGGGCGCTAGCGAAGGCGTTCGCGCCGCGAACGGCGAACTGGCAACCGGTGGCGAAGCCACGGCCCGGCTCGGCCAGCGGGGCGGACGGCCCCGCAAGGCCGGCCGAACCCGTCTGACGTCATGGCGGCGGCTTTGCCGTCGCTAGCGCTCCACCAAATAAAAACCCGTTCGCATCGAGCGAAGTCGAGATGCCCCTCGGGCTTGGCTATCCCGCCGCGTGTCTCGACGTCGCTCGACGCAAACGGGAAGAGAGGGAATTCCGACCCCGGATCGGCGCCTCCCGATTACTCCACCATCACGCCCACAACCCGCCAACTCCCGCCCTCGCGCACCAGCGACAGCGTTTCGATCGCCCCCGCCTTATTCGCATAGTCGGTGCGGAACTTGACCATCTGATAGCCATAGGGCGGCGCGGGCACCGCCTCTTCGTTCAGCAGCACGCGCGCCTTCACCGCGCCGAGCGGCCCTTGCACCTGGTGCGCCACGCGCGCCCAGGTCTCCGGCGTGTTGAGCGTCTTGAACGACTGGCCCGTCGCCTCCCAGCTACCGTTCCAGTCGCCGCGGTCGACCAGCGCGAGCCAGCCCAGCGCCGCCGCGACCGCGGCGCTTTCGGCGGGCGCGGTCAAGGGCGGTGCCGCAGGGGTATCGGCGCTTCCGGACATCGAGGCGAAAGCGAGCAGGGCAAGAGCGAACGACATGAACAAACCTCCGGCTATCCAGCCGGACCGCCGCCCCATGCGGCGCGTCGCGGCTGATGCGTCGTCTGTTCCATGCCGGGGACGGCCGCGGCTTCCCCCAAAGCCTTGTCCCCGAGAATTTGAGGGTCACGATGTTCGAGGTCGCGCAGTTGCCGCGCCGCTTCGCGGCTGCTCGACACCGCGAGCTTGCGCCGCGCATCGCGTAGCCGCTCGTTGACCGTGTGCACCGACAGGCCGAGGTGGCGCGCCATCGACTTCGCGTCATAGCCGCTGACCAGCAGGCGCAGTGTCTCCTTCTCCTTTTCGGTGAGCGCCTGGATTCCGGCTGTCGTCACGTTTCCTGTCCCTCGCTCCGCTGCTATCGACGCCGACATTAAGCTCCGCCAGAACGCGGTCACCCCCAAATAATTCGTACTCCGATCGGCGGCCGAGCCGCTATGCTACGGCGATGGCCGCCCCCTATCGTCCCCCCGTCAAACGCTCGGTCACCATCGCCGGCCACCCGACGTCGATCAGCCTCGAACCCTTGTTCTGGGACGCGCTGGAGGAAGCGGCAGCGCGGCTCGCGCTCCCGGTCAACGCGCTTGTCGCACGCATCGATGTCGAGCGGATGGAGGCCGACGATCCACCGAACCTCACATCGGCGATCCGGCAATGGCTATGGCGCGAGCGCTGATCCGACGAGCGCGTTCGCCGCGACCCTAGCCCAAACGGTGCGGCGTGGGGTCGCCCAGTTCGCCGACGAGCTGCCGATAGGCTTCGGCACGGCAGCGCGCATATGACGCGCTGAGCTCGGCCCGATCGAGACGCCGGTCGGCGACAAGCCGCTCCAATATTCCCGCATCGTCGGACAGCGCGATTTCGCCGACCAGTTCGTCACCGCTCGCGCCCAACGCTTCGGCGAGCAGGCGGAACGTCCGCGCGCGCTGCCGGAATTCGAAGTCCATCAGCCGCGCCGATTCCACCTCTTCCTTGCGAAGCAGGGCCGCTCTGAGGTCGAAAGCCATGGCGTCGATTTAGGCCGCAAGGCGCGTCGGCGCAATCGTCATGCGTCGTGCGTTCAGCCGAACAGCGCCGCTACCACGGCGTTGCCGAACGCCGCTCCCTTGTCGGGCGCGTGGTGCAGGAAGAGCGAAGGCTCGATCAGTTCGAGTTCGATGATGTGCAACCTGCCCGCCGCATCGCCGACCATATCGACGCGCGCATAGACCGGCGGTACCGGCGCCGCGGCCAGCGCGGCGGCGGCCAGATCGCGCGCCGCTTTGCTCGCGTTCCAATCGGCCTCGCGCCCGCCGAACTGTTCCTGGACGCGAAAGTCGCCCGCCGCAGGGCGCTTGACGATCGCGTGGCTGAACTTGCCGGCAAAAAAGAAGAGCGAAAATTCGCCGTCGGTCAGAATGCCTTGCATCAATGGCTGGATGAGCCGGCGCCGGCCGAGCGCGTCGCCGGGGATCGGTGCCCCCGGAGCGACACGGTGCGTGCCGTCGGCGCCACCCGAAATGGCGGGCTTGATCACCACCTCTTCGGCACCGAGCGCGGCGCGCGCCTTGCGAAGCCCCGCTTCGTCGAGTGCGGCGATCTCGACCGTCGGCACCACGGCAACCCCTGCCGCGCCCAGTTCGGCCAGATAGGCCTTGTCGCTGTTCCAGCGTAGCACCGGCACCGGATTCACCACCGGCAGCGCCTCGGCTTCGAGCCGGTCGAGCAACGCATACCAGGCGACGACGTCGCGCTGATAGCCCCAGGTAAAGAGCGGCAGGATCAGCTCATATCCCGTCAGGTCGCCGGGATCGGTCCACACGCGCTGCTCGACGACCAGTCCCGCCGCCGTCAGCGCCGCAGCCTTGCGCGCGAAGGCGGGCTGCCATTTTTCATAATAGTCGGACGCCGGGACGAGGATCGCGACGCGGGGCTGATAGGGCATGGGTTCCACTCGCTTCCTTAAGCTCGTCATTGCGAGGAGCCGAAGGCGACGCGGCAATCTCCAGCTATCGACCTTGAGTCCGTTCGATAGCTGGAGATTGCTTCGCTTCGCTCGCAATGACGATGGTTGTTACCGCCCCAGCAGCCCGCGCGCCTGCCCGGCGATATGCGACAGCATCGCGCCGTTCGGGTTCGGGATCGTCCGCGCGCGGTCGACCGTGGCCCGGAACTGCGCAACACGCGGCGCATTGTCGGCGAGCCATTTGGTCACCGCCGCGTCGAGATCGCCCTTCGGCAATCCCGCCAGGAAACCCAGCCGCATCTGCTGGAAATCGCGCGCAAGGCTGTTGACCAGCAAGCGCTCCCACGGATCGGCGGGGCTCATATGCGCCGCGAGCGTCTGCGCCCAGTCGAGCCCCAGCGCTTCGCCCAAATGAGTGAAGGCGTGCGTCACCGCGATCTCGTCGTCGCCGCGCCGTTCGGCAAGATCGACGATGCCGATCGCGCCGTCGGTCTTGAACAGGCGCACGACCGATGCTGTAAGCGCCTCGGGCGCCCCGGCGTCGAGCAATTGCTGGCTGAGCATATCCCACTGGCGCTTGACCGATTGGCTGAGCAGTCCGTCGACCCCGGTGGTCAGGCGATCGACCCCGGGTTCGAGCCGCGCCACCACCGGGCCGGGCAGCGTCAGCGTCGGGTTGATGCGGAGCAGGTCGGCCATTTGCGATGTCATCGCCGATGCGGCCTGCGCAAACAGCGACAGGCGGATCGTTTCGTCGATCTTGGCCGCGTCGAGCGCGGTCCAGATCGCGGGCATGTCGAGCAGGCGTTCGACAGCAACAAACGCCGCCGCGATGTCGCCGAGTGCGCAGCCTTCCTCTTCGACGAGTTCGAAGGGATGGACGACGCCCAGACGGTTGATCATCCGGTTGGCGAGCTTGGTCGCGATGATTTCGCGGCGTAGCTGGTGATCGGCGATCGCACCCGCAAAGTCGCGCTGCATCTCGGCCGGGAAGGCCGCCGCAAGGTCGGACCCGAGCGCCGGATCGCCCGGCAGCTCGCTGTTCTCGATCGCGTCCTGCAAGGCGAGTTTCGCGGTCGACAGCAGCACCGCGAGTTCGGGCCGCGTCAGCCCGCGGCCCTCGGCCGAGCGGCGGAGCAGTTCGTCGTTCGCCGCGAGCCCCTCGACCTTGCGGTCGAGCCGGCCCGACGCCTCGAACGTCTCCATGATCCGGACGAGCGACGGCACCGCCGACGAACCGCCCTTTTCGGCGATCGACAGCGCCAGCGCCTGCAACCGGTTGTCTTCGAGCACCAGCGCGGCGACATCGTCGGTCATCCGGACGAGCAAGGCATCGCGATCGTCCTGCGCCAGACGGCCTTCGGCCATCTCGCGATTGAGCGCGATCTTGATATTGACCTCGTTATCCGAGCAGTCGACGCCGGCGCTGTTGTCGATGAAGTCGGTGTTGATCCGGCCGCCCTTCGCGGCAAAGGCGATGCGCGCCGCCTGCGTGACGCCAAGGTTGGCGCCCTCGCCGACCGCCTTGACGCGCAGATCCTCGGCATCGACGCGCAGGGCGTCGTTCGCGGGATCGCCGACCTCGGCATTGTTCTGGCTGGCCGCCTTCACATAAGTGCCGATACCGCCGAACCACAGCAGGTCTGCGGGTGCCCGGAGGATCGCCGAGATTAGCGAGCCGGGGTCGATTTCGGACTGCGAAAGGCCAAGCGCCGCTTGCACTTCGGCGGTCAGCGGGATGCTCTTCTGGCTGCGCGGGAAGACGCCGCCGCCCTTCGAGATCAGCTTCTTGTCATAATCCTCCCAACTCGACCGCGGCAGCGCGAACATGCGGTCGCGTTCCTTCCAGCTTTTCGCCGGATCGGGATCGGGGTCGAGGAAGATATGGCGATGGTCGAACGCCGCGACGAGCTTGATCGCCTTGCTGAGCAGCATGCCGTTGCCGAACACGTCGCCCGACATGTCGCCGCAACCGACGACGCGGATGCTGTCGGTCTGCACATCGACGCCCATTTCGGCGAAGTGGCGCTGGACCGAGACCCATGCGCCCTTGGCGGTGATGCCCATCGCCTTGTGGTCGTAACCCTTCGACCCGCCGCTCGCGAAGGCATCGCCGAGCCAGAAGTTGCGCTCCATCGCAAGGCCGTTGGCGACGTCGGAGAAGGTCGCGGTGCCCTTGTCGGCGGCAACGACGAAATAGGGGTCCTCGCCGTCGTGGATCGCGACGCCCTTCGGATGCACGACCTTGCCCGCGACGATATTGTCGGTGATCGACAGGAGCGAACGGATGAAGATGCGATAGCATTCGGTGCCCTCGGCGAACCACGCATCGCGGTCGAGCGCCGCGTCGGGGAGCGCCTTGGGATAGAAGCCGCCCTTCGCTCCCGTCGGCACGATCACCGCGTTCTTGACCCGCTGCGCCTTCATCAGGCCGAGGATTTCGGTGCGGAAGTCGTCGCGGCGGTCGGACCAGCGCAACCCGCCGCGCGCGACCGGACCGGCGCGCAGGTGGATGCCCTCGACGCGCGGGCTGTACACCCACACTTCGCGCCAGGGCAGCGGCTTGGGCAGCCCGGGGATCAGGCTGGAATCGATCTTGAACGCCAGCGCTTCGGCCGCCGCGGGCGCAAAGGCGTTGGTGCGCAAGGTCGCGCCGATCACCGCGTGGAAAAGCCGCAGGATGCGGTCGTCGTCGATCGACTTGATGTCGGCGAACCCGGCGACGATCTCCTCGCCGAGCGCCTTGGCACGCGCCGCGTCGGCGCGTTTCGGATCGTGGAGCGCGCAGAAACGCTCGATCATCTTCGCGGTCAGTTCGGGCGCGTGGCGCAGCGCCGCGACGACCGTGTCCATACCGTAACTCGCCCCGCCCTGCCGCAGATAGCGGAACCAGGCGCGCAGCCAGACGATCGCCTGCGGATCGGTCTGCGTCGCGATGACGAGTTCGTTGAACGCGTCGTTTTCCGCCGCGCCATCGAGCACCGCGGTGATCGCGCCCTCGATCACGTCGGTGTGCGGGAGCAGCGCGGTCTCGTCGACGTTGGCGGGAACGCGCAGCGTGAAGTCGTGGATGAACGCCGGCCGCTCTTCGCCATCGGCGTCGGGCGCCCGGCTCTGTCCCAGCGGCGTCGGGATTTCCTCGAGCACTTCGAAGCCGAAATGTTCGAGCGCCGGGACGACGTCGGACAATGCGAGCGCGCCCGCCGAGCTGTAGACCTTGAGCCGCAGCCGGTCGTCGCCGTCGAGGCTCTTGCGCGCCAGCCGCACCCCGCGCGGGCTGTCGGCGTCGAGGTCGCGGAGCCGCAGGATGTCGCGCGCGGCCTCCTCGGGCGAATAGAGGTTGCGGTAATTGGGCGGGAACAGCGCGGCGAACCGCGACGCCAGCGCCGCCGCGCGGCCGGGATCGCCGCGCTTCGCCAGTTCGGCCTCGACCTCGGGCTGCCAGCCGCGCACCATCTGTTCGAGCTGGGCGTTCAGCATATCCGCGTCGGGAACGACCCCGCCGCTGCGTAGGTCGAGCGTATAACGGAGCAGCGCGGCACCGCCGTCTTCGAGGACCATCGTCCAGCCGATCACCCCGGCCCTCGCTTCGCGCACCAGCAAGGATTCGACGGCGATGCGGCGGCCGGTCGACACCTCGTCGCGCGGCAACCAGACAAAGGCGAACAGGTGGCGGCCGAGCGCGCTCTGCACCATGACGATGCGCGGGCGCGGCCGGTCGGTGATCGACATCGAGGTCAGCACCAGTTCCTCGAGCGAGGGGGCGTCGAAGGCGATGAGCAGGTCGTGCGGCAGCGCGGTCAGCGCATGGGTCAGCGCCTTGCCGGCGTGGCCCGTCGGATCGAAACCGAATTTCGCCATCAGCGCGGCGAGCTGCGCACGCAGCATCGGCACCTTGTCGGGACGCGCCGACAACGCGGCGCTGGTCCACAGGCCGGCGTGGATCGACAGGCGTTCGGCCTTCGTCCCCTTATATTCGGGGACGATAACCAGATCGAGGAGGACGCGGCGATGCACCGCCGACAGCCGGTTCGACTTGATGAGCAGCGGCCCCTGATTGCCCTTGTCGAACCAGGCGAACGCCGCTTCGAGCGCCGCCGCCGACAGGAGATCGCCGGCACCCGAGGCCGAAATTCCGAGCGGGTCCTGCGCCGGGCCCGAACGCGCGCGCCATTCATGGCCGAGCTGCGTCAGCGCGCCGCCTTCGAACCAGCGCAACAGTTCGGCGGCTTCGCCGTCGGCGCGCATCGCGGCATCGGCGAGCATCGCGGCGCGCATCGCCTTCCAGTCCTGGACCGCGGCGCGGACGTCGCCGAGCGCCTGTTCGAGGCCGTCGACCAGGCGGCGGCGGGCGCGCGCGTCGCCGCGTTCGAGTTCCATATAGATGACCGATTCGCGCCCGGCGCTGCCGGGCTGCGCATCGCCGGCTTCCTGAAGCTGTCCCTTGGCATCGCGCTTTGCCGCGACGACGGGGTGGAGGATGCGGTGGACGACAAGCCCCTGCGCCGCGACGACCTGCGAGGTCGAATCGACGAGGAACGGCATATCGTCATTGACGATCGCCAGCCGCATGCGCCGGTCGGTGCCGTCGGCCACGACGGGCTCCAGCAGCAACGAAGGCTTGCCCGGCGCACGCGCGATCGAGGCGCGGCCGACGAACTGCGCGGCATCCGCGAGCGCCGCCTGATCGAGGTCGTCGCCTTCGCCGGGCAGCGCGCTGCCGCGCAGCGCGGCCAGATAGGCGGCGGCGATTTTAGCGGGGATTTTGGGGGTCGAAAGCGTGGCGTCCGTATCGGGGGTTTCGGACAATTTTTTAGGCATGGGGTACGGCATCCTGAACCGAGGCGAACCCTTGCCGACGATCGGCTGGTCCGTTCGCTGCCGCCCCTATGCGCCTGCCGCGCGCAGGGCTCAACCCCCCGCGCAGCGGTCGCGCAAATAAATATCACGCAATTGATTGACTATTACGTGAACGTCAACGTCAGGGCAAAATCGGGCTCGCCTTGCGCGCCAGCCGGGCGACGAGAGCGGGGTCATCGGCCGCCTTGGCGACGATGCCGATATGCCCGCCCGGCAGCGCCCGTGCGATCAGCACAACAAATTCGGCGCCCTCTGCCTCATGTTCGAGGATCACGGCAGGATGCGCCTGACGGAGCGTGTCGAGCGCCGTACCGCTACCCTCGTCGCCATCCTTTGCCGGCCGGCGCCGGGCGCGCTCGTCCTTGACGAGGCCCTTGAGCCCGCCCGGATAGCGGTCGAGATAGGCGGCGAGTTCGCCGCGGCCGACACCCTCGCCCTTCGCATGGCCAAGGACGCAGGCATATTCGGCGAGGCGCGTCTTGTCATAGGCGGCGCCGAAAACCAGTTTCACGACCGGCGTCATCGGCGCGCGGTCCTGCACCGTCAGCCCGGCATCGTCGAGCAGCGCGGCAAAGGCTTCGGGCTGGCGTTCGGCAACGAGCGCAAAATCCCATGCCTGGCCGACCGCCTGATAGAGCGCGCTGCGGCTGCGGCTGTCGGCGGCGCTTGCCCGATCGGCGGTTTCGCGCGCGAGCGCCAGCCAGTCGGCAAGCTCGGCCTCATCGCCGGGATCGACCGGCGAAAGATCCGCGTGCATGGCGCCGCCGCGGACCGACAGCAGTTCGCTCCCCTCGCCCAGCGCCGCAAAGCCCGGCGCCGCATCGTCGTCGATATGCCCCGAGTCGGGACCGTCAGCCCACACCGGTACCGGCGCGGTGAGCGGCGGCGCGCTGCGCAGCGACTGTTCGACCGAAAGCTGGAGCTCCTCCGCTTCGTCGGCGGGCGCCGCTTCCTTCCAGTTGATCACGCCGAGGATGAAATCGATCGTGTCGTCGTCCGACGAGAAGGGCAGCAGGATGCCGCGATACATGATCGTCACGCCGCGGTCGTTGACGAATTCGGCCTCGAAACCGATCGGCGCGCGGTTGGCGATGATCTGCAGATAATGGTCGGTTAGCCGCGACAGCAGCGAACGCCCCGGTATCTGGTTGATATAATGGACCTCTTCGTCGATTTCCGACTCGGCGCGCAGCCGCTCGCCGATGAAGGCGATGCCGGGGTTCTCGACCCCGGTGGTGAAATCGAGCAAGACCGAATGCGGGCCGAAATCGCCGACATTCTCGAGGTCGAGGTCCTCGACCGACGGATAGGCGCGATCGGCGAGCAGCGACGCCCAGTAATTATAGGCGCGCACCTGCATCCGCCGTTCGTCGACGCCGACAGAGACGGGCGTGTCGATCGCTCCGTCATCGTGGCCGTGGCTGCCCGCGAGCAGTCCGCGCATGCTGTCCATCATTCATCCCCAGTCGCAAACATTGGTAAACACCATGCAACAGGACTGGTAAAAGCGGCGTAAACGATGGCTTCGCCGCCTCGCGCCGACGCCATGCGCGATCAAGCTGCGCCGCGACCCTTCAGGCCACGTAAGATTGCTAGCAGGACATAGCTGACCATATGCTCTATATGCATGGCTACATCGTCTGACTTTCCCATACAAAATAGCATAGTTGAACTTATATCATTGTTAAAATGATGTTTTCATTGATATGGACAATATCGATTTCACTCCTATGTACGGCACATTGCATGTACAAGCGAGATGAGGAATGTTGAGCGAACTCGGCAATGACAAGTTGCGCTGGATCCTGTGGTCGGGCTGGCACGGACGCTGCCCCGAATGCGGCGAGGGCAAGATGTTCCGGTCGTGGCTGAAGCTGGCCGACCGCTGCGAGGTCTGCGGACTCGATTTCCGCTTCGCCGCGCCCGACGACGGCCCGGCCTTTTTCTCGCAATGCTTCGTCGCCTTTCCGCTGACCTTCCTCGTCCTGTGGCTCGAGATCGCCTATGATCCGCCCATCTGGGTCCATCTGTTTTTTTCGATCCCGCTGATGGTCATCGGCTGCGTGCTGCCGCTCCGACCGATCAAGGGTTGGCTCGTCGCTTCGCAATATGTGAACAAGGCGCAGGAATCGGGTACCGAGCATCTGTGGGCCAAGCTCCATGCGCGCGAGGAGGTGGACAAACAGCGTGACAAATAGCAGCTGGCTGCCCGACCTGTCGGCAGAGGCGGGTCCGAAATATCGCGCCGTCGCGGCAGCGATCGCCGCCGACATCGCGCGCGGCCGGCTCCACCATGGCGACCGCCTGCCGCCGCAGCGCGACCTGGCCGCGCGACTCGGCATCGACCTGACCACCGTCACCAAAGCCTATGATCTCGCCCGCCAACGCGGACTGATCGTCGCCCGCGGGCGCGCGGGAAGTTTCGTCAGCCCGCAGGCGCGCGATCACGCGGCGGCATCGGCCGCACAGACCGATATCATGATGAACAGCCCGCCAACCCCGCCCGAAGCACGGCTGACCGAAGCGATGGCGGCCGCTTTGGGAGCCTTGGCGCGGCGGGGAGAATCGGCGCGGCTCCACTATCAGCGCCCGGGCGGCGCGGCGGCGGATCGCGAGACCGGCAGCGCCCTGCTCGCCCGGGTCGGTCTGGCATCGGACGCCGAGCAGGTGGTGGTGACCGCCGGCGGCCAGAACGCACTCCACGCCATCGCTTCGATGCTGCTTCGTCCCGGCGACCGCGTTGCGTGCGGCCTCTATATCTATCCGGGCTTCCATGCCCTTGCCCGGCGGATCGGCTTCACGCTCGTCCCGCTTGCCGAGATCACGCCCGCCGCCCTCGCCGCCGCGCACGACGCCGCGCCGCTCCGCGCGCTTTATGTGGTCCCGACGAACGACAATCCGACCGCGCAGACGATCGCCGCCAACGACCGGGCAGCGATCGCGACGTGGGCGGAGGATGCCGGCGTGCGGATCATCGAAGACGACGCCTATGGCCTGCTCCCCGAAAAGCCTTTGCCCGCGATTACCAGCTTGGCGCCCGAGATCGGCTGGTACATCGCCAGCATGGCGAAGATCGTTTCGCCCGCGCTGCGCGTCGCCTTCGTCCACGCCCCGACGGTCGTCGACGCGATGGCGCTTGCGGCGTGCCAGCATGAAAGTGCGGTGATGGCGCCGCCGGTCAACGCCGCGATGGTCTCCCTATGGCTTGCCGACGGCAGCTTCGACGCATTGGTCGGCGCGGTGCGCAAGGAGTCGGCGTGGCGCCAGCGGTTGGCGGACACGATGCTCGGCGACGCGCGGCCCACGGCGCACCCCGAGGGCTATCATCTGTGGTTGCCGCTCGCGCCGGGCCTGGCGCCCGAAGTCCTTGCCGCGGCGCTCGCGCTCGAGGGTCTGTCGGCGGTGACCTCCGACCGTTTCGCCGTCGCTGCCGATGCGCCGAAGGCGCTGCGCATTTCGCTCGGCGGCGCCATCGACCGCAATCTTCTGGCGCGCGGCCTCCGCACGCTCGACGGCCATTTGCGGTCGCCCGCCGCGCAGGCGCTGCCGGTGATCTGAAAAACTCAGCTCGACCAGCCGCCAGCGAGCGCGCGGAACAAGGCGATCTGGCGGCGCGAGATCTGCGCGTCCTGCGCGGCGAGCACCGCTTCGGCCTCCGCGAAGGTGCGTTCGGCGTCGAGCCATTCGAGCGAATCCGACGCGCCCTCGGCGCGCTTCGCGCGGACGATCCGCGCGGCGCGTTCGGACTGGTCGCGCGCCGCGCGCAGCGCCTGCCGCCGGTCGAGCGAGCGGGCGTAGGAGGAGAGCGCGGTTTCGGTCTCCTCGATCGCGCGCAGCACCGTACCGTCGAAGCGCGCGAGCGACGCCTGCGTCTCGGCCTCGGCCGAGGCGATCCGGGCTCGCGCCGGTTCCTGATTGGGGAAAGCCCAGTTGAGCAAAGGCCCGAGCAGCCAGCGCAGCGGCCCGCCGCCGAAGATATCGCCGAAGCCCGCACCGGTCGAGCCGACTGAGCCACCGAGCGTGATGCGCGGATAGAGGTCGGCGGTCGCGACCCCGATGCGCGCGGTGTCGGCGGCGAGCCGCCGTTCGGCGGCGCGGACGTCGGGGCGGCGCTTGAGCAGCGCCGCCCCGTCACCGACCGGGATGGGGTCGGTGATCTCGAGGCTGATGTTGCGGTCGGCGGCGATCGTCGGCAACGCCGCGGGGGGGCGGCCGGTCAGCGTTGCGAGACGAAATAATGCCGCCTGCCGGTCGGCCTCGATGTCGGGAATATCCGCCGCGCGCTGGTCGCGCAGCGTCGTGATGCGGGCAAGGTCGAGCCCGGTCGCAAGCCCCGCCTCCTTGCGCCGCCCGGTCAGCTTCACCTGCTGGTCGAGCAGCTCGACGATATGCCGCGCGACGTCAAGCCGCGCCGCGCCCGAGGCCGCATCGGCATAGGCGAGCGTCGTGTCGGAGACGACCATCACGCGCACCGCGTCGGCATCGGCCTCGGCGGCTTCGGTATCGCCGCGCGCCGCCTCGACCGAGCGGCTGACGCGGCCGAACAGATCGACTTCATAAGCGACGTTGAGCCCGACATCGACCGACCAGTCTTCGCGGTCGGCGCCGGGCAGGCGCTGACCCTCGGGGCTGCGGCCGTAATTGGCGCCGGCGCCGATCTCGCCCTGCGGCAGCCGGTCGGCACGCGCACCGCGCAGCGATGCCCGCGCCTTCGCGATGTTGGCGACCGCGACGCGGACGTCGGTGTTCGCGGACAGCGCGTCGGCGACAAGCCCGTCGAGCACGGGGTCGTTGTACAGCCGCCACCAGTCGGCCGCGACCGGATCGAGGCTCACGGCGGGACTGCTGGCCGAGAGGAACGGCCCGGTCGCGGCCGGCGCCGACGCGGACTGCGGCGCCTTGTAGTCGGGGCCGACGGCGCAGGCGGCGAGCGCGAGCGCCGAAGCGGCGGTTATAAGATTGCGGAGCAACATGGTCATTCTCCTTATTCCGCCGGCACGGGCAGCGCCGCGCCATGGTCGTCCGATCCGCGCCGCCGCGCGGCGATCCACTCGCCGAGCGCGCGGCAGACGACGTAGAAGGTCGGGGTGAAGATGAGGCCGAACGCCGTCACGCCGAGCATGCCGAAGAAGACGGCAGTGCCGAGCGCCTGGCGCAGCTCCGCCCCCGCCCCGCTCGCGATCAAGAGCGGCACCGCGCCGAGGATGAAGGCGAAGCTGGTCATCAGGATCGGGCGCAGGCGGTCGCGCGCCGCACGCACCGCCGCCTCGACCGGCGACAGCCCGTCCTGTTCCTCGGCCTGCTTGGCGAATTCGACGATCAGGATCGCATTTTTCGCCGCGAGCGCGATCAGCACGACAAGCCCGATCTGGGTCAGGACATTATTGTCCATGCCGCGCAGGTTGACCCCGATCATCGCCGCGAGCAGGCACATCGGCACGATCAGAATGATCGCGAGCGGGAGGGTCAGGCTCTCATATTGCGCCGCGAGCACGAGGAAGACGAACAGCACCGCGAGCGCGAAGACGATCCCCGCGGTGTTCGCCGCCGCCTTCTGCTGGAAGGCGATGCCGGTCCATTCGGTGCCGTAGCCCGCAGGCAGCGTGTCGGCGCCCAGCTTTTCCATCGTCGTCAGCGACGCGCCCGACGACGATCCCGGCGCGGTGTCGCCATCGACCTCGACCGCAGGGAACAAATTGTAGCGCGTGACGCGATACGGCCCGGTGCGATCCTCGAAATTGGCGACCGACCCGATCGGCACCATCGCCCCCGAATTCGACCGGGTGCGCAGGTTTGCGATGTCGGCGACGGTCTGGCGATAGGGCGCATCGGCCTGCGCAGTGACGCGATAGGTGCGGCCGAGCAGGTTGAAGTCGTTGACGAAGGCCGAGCCGAGATAGACCTGCAGCGCCTCGAACACCCGGTCGGACGGGACGCCGAGCGCATTCGCCTTGGCGCGGTCGATATCGGCATAGATGCGCGGGTTGCTGGGATCGAAGAAGGTGAAGACATTCGCCAGCCCCGGCGTCTGGTTCGCCTTGCCGATCAGGCCGTTCACTTCCTTCGCCAGTTCGGCATAGCCGTGGCCGCCGCGATCCTGCACGATCATCCGGTACCCGCCCGCGGTGCCGATCCCCTGGATCAGCGGCGGCGGGATGATCACGATCTGCGCCTCGGTGATGTCGGCGGTGCGCTTCTGCGCCTCGCCCATGATGTCCGCCAGCGTGACGCCGAGTTTCTTGCGCTCCTCGAAGCTCTTGAGCGGGAAATAGGCGGCGGCCGAATTGGGCGCCAGCGTCTGCGACGGGCCGTCGAAGCCCGCGAGCATCACCGACCCGAGCACGCCGTCGACCGGCAGCACGCGCTGCGCGACCTTTTGCAGCACCGCGTCGGTGCGTTCGACCGAAGCGCCCGCGGGCAGCTTGGCGACGACGAGGAAATAGCCCTGGTCCTGCGCCGGGATGAAGCCCGTCGGGGTCGCCCAGAACAGGGCGACGGTCGCCGCGATCAACCCCGCATAGGTCGCCATCACCTTCTTCGGCGCGCGGACCAGCCGCGCGGTGAGCGCCGCATAGGCGTCGCCCATCCGTTCGAAACCGCGATTGAACGCGTCGCCGGCGCGGCGGACGAGTTGCATGCCGCGCCCCTCGTTCACCGGCGCCGCGTGCGGCTTCAGCAGTATCGCTGCGAGCGCGGGCGACAGGGTGAGCGAGAGGATCAGCGAGATGATCGTCGCGGTCGAGATGGTCACCGCAAACTGCTGGTAGAAAGCACCCGACAGCCCGGTGAGGAACAGCGTCGGCACGAACACCGCGCAAAGCACGAGGACGATAGCCACCAATGCCGCCGACACCTCGTCCATCGACGTCCGCGCCGCTTCGAGGGCGCTCATGCCGCGCTCGAGATTGCGCTCGACATTCTCGACGACGACGATCGCGTCGTCGACGACGATCCCGATCGCCAGCACCATGCCGAACAGCGACAGGTTGTTGAGGCTGTAGCCGAAGCCGGCGAGCACCGCGAAGGTACCGATCAGCGACACGGGAATGGCAAGCACGGGGATGATCGCGGCGCGCCATTTCTGCAGGAAAACCAGAATGACGATGACGACGAGCACGACAGCTTCGAACAAGGTGTCCATCACCGCGTCGATCGACTGGGCGATGAATTCGGTGGGGTTGTAGATGACGCGATATTCGAGCCCCTTGGGAAAGCTTTTCGACGCCGCCTGCATTTCGGCCTCGACCGCCTGCGCGGCGGCGAGCGCGTTCGATCCCGGACGCTGGAAGGTCGCGAGAATGACGGTCGGATCGCCCGACAAATAGGTGTTCGAATTATAGTCGGACGCGCCGAGTTCGACGCGCGCGACATCGGATACCCGCACCTGGCGCCCGTCGGCGTCGCTGCGGATGACGATGTTGGCGAAATCGGCGGGGTCGGCGAGGCGGCCCTGCGTTTCGACGTTCAACTGAAAGCTGCTGCCATTCGCCTGCGGCGGCTGGCCGAGCGATCCCGCCGCGACCTGCACATTTTCGCGGCGCAGCGCCGCGACGATCTCGCCCGCGGTCAGGTCGAGCGCGGCGGCGCGACCGGGATCGATCCACACGCGCATCGCATAATCGCGGCTGCCGAACAGACGGACGTCGCCGACCCCGTCGATGCGCGACAGGCGGTCGCGAAGCTGGGTCAGCGCATAGTTGGAGATATAGGCGCGATCGAGCGACTTGTCGGGCGAGACGAGGTTCACGATCAGCAGGAAGTCGGGCGACGTCTTGCGCGTCACGACGCCGAGCCGCTGCACCGTTTCGGGCAGCCGCGGGGTCGCGATGGCGACACGGTTCTGTACCAGCACCTGCGCGGCATCGAGGTCGGTACCGATCTTGAAGGTCACGGTGATCGTCACCGCGCCGTCGCCGGTCGACTGGCTGCTCATATAGAGCATATTGTCGACGCCGTTGATTTCCTGTTCGATCGGCGCCGCCACCGTATCGGCGACGGTTTCGGCCGACGCGCCGGGATAGGTCGCGGTGACGGTGACCGTCGGCGGAACGATGTCGGGATATTGCGAGACGGGAAGGCCGATATAGGCGACCGCCCCGACGATGGTGATGATCACCGCAAGAACCGCCGCGAAGATCGGCCGGTCGATGAAGAAACGCGATAGGCGCATGGGAGAGCCCCTGTTCTAGGATGGTGTCGAACCTCCGGACCGATCCGGAGCGTAAGGGGTGAGGGCCGCCGGCCTTTGCGGGTGGCCGCGGCCCCCACCCCGGCCCCTCGCCCGATGGCGAGGGGCTAACTCAACTCACTTCGCGAAGGTCGCCTGCGCCGACAGCGGTTCGCTGGCCGATGCGGCTTTCTTCTCCGCTGCCGCCGCGATCCGGCCGGGCTTGGTCGCCGCCTTTTCGCCGGGCCGTGCGAACTGGTAGCCGGTGATCACGACGCGGTCGGTCGCGGCGAGCCCCGAACGGATGACGCGCAGGCCGTCGACCTCGGGACCGAGTTCGACCGGCTTCGCGGCAACCATGCCGTCCTTGCCGACGACATAGACGATCTTGCGCGCCTGATCGGTCTGCACCGCCGCCGCAGGGACGAGCAGCGCCTGAACGGTCTGGCCGGTCGACAGGCGCATGTTGCCGAACATGCCGGGGGTCAGGAACATTTCGGGGTTGGCGAAGCGGGCGCGGGCGCGGATCGTCCCCGAACGCGGGTCGAGCCCGTTGTCGGTGAAATCGAGCTGGCCCTTCCAGCGGTAATCGCCTTCGTCCTGCAGGCGGACTTCGACCGTCGAGCCCTTTTCGGCAGCGGCACGCTTGGCCTTCAGGAACAGGGCTTCGGAGCCCTGGAAGCTGAAATAGATCGGATCCATCGCATTGATCGTCGTCAGCAAAGTGCCACCGGCATCGCCGGCCGAGACGAGGTTACCCGCGTCGATCTGGCGATCGGAGATACGCCCGCTCAGCGGCGCGCGAACGGTGGTGAATTCGACGTCGAGGGCGCGCGCCGCAATGCGGGCGTCGGCCCCGGCAAGCGCTGCGTTTGCCGCACGGACGCGGGCGCGGAGGCGGTCGATCTCGCTCTGCGACACCGCCTCGACATCGACGAGCCGGCCGGCGCGTTCGAGTTCGAGCTGCGCCAACGCAAGATCGCTGCGCGCGCTGGTCGCCGACGCGCGCGCTTCGGCGAGCGCGGCGCGATAGGGACGCGGATCGATGGTGAAAAGCGGCTGGCCTTGACGGACGACCTGACCGTCCTTGAAATGGATCGCGGTAATCGCGCCCGAGACGCGCGGACGCACCTCGACCGATTTGCTCGCCTCGAAGCGGCCGATATAATCGTCCCATTCGGTGATCTCGCGCGCCAACGGCGACGCGACGGTCAGCACCGGCGGCGGTGCGGCGGCGGCCTGCGGGGTGCGGTCGCCGAGCAGCCACCAAGCGCCTGCGATCAATACAAGCAGGGCTCCGACCCACGCTGCGCGCCGGCGGCGGCCGGGGTGGAGCAGTTCGTTGAGGTCGCGGCGGACCTTGGCATCGGCGGGATCGAATTTTTCGATCGGAGTGTGGACGGTCATGGCTGGGCCTCTTCTTTTTGTTCGGTCGATCGGGCACACGCCCCCGATCCCGGAAGCGCATCTTCCGGGCCGGATCGGGCAATCCCTTGTCGAGAAGCGGCAAAGCGCCGCCCTCCCTGGACAGCCGCTTTTGTCGCGGCTGCCGGTTATCTGGCATATTCGTCGGATCTGAAGCCCGCCCCCGGTGGACCGGGCAGCGGCGAATCTTCCCGGCCACCGCACGGACGGGGTGCGGCAGCCGGTCGGGGGAGAGACTGTTTCCTTTCGAACGCGACCGCGCCTTCTCGGAAAAGCGCCAAGCGCTCCACCGGTGCCGGTTCATCCTTCTTTATGTACTATGCGGTATATAATCTATGCTGCGCCGCGTCAAGACCATATTGTACCGGTCAGTAAAATATTTCTATCAGCGTCCCGGCCACAGCTTCAGACTGGTCTCGACGAGCCGTTCGAGTTCGGCGCGCGTCGCGCCCGCACCCGCCTGCACCGCCATTCCCTGGTTTACCGCGGTGAGGAAGGACGCGAGGCCTTCGGGATCGGTGCCTTCGGGAAAATCGCCTTCGTCCCTGGCGCGCGCGAAGCGGGCGAGCATCGCCTTTTTCGCCGCCGCGCCGCGCGCGACGACGGCCTCGCGGATGCATTCAGCCTCGGCGCCGCAGGCAACCGAACTGATTACCCCGAGGCAGCCGTTCGGATTGTCGGGGCAAGTGTGCATATCGAGCGCGCCGTACATCAGCCGTTCGGCGACCCCGCGCGCGGTCGGCGCATCGAGCGCCGCGTGCATATAATCGGCCTTCTCGCGCTCGTAGAGATCGAGCGCCTTGTTGAAGAGCGCTTCCTTGTTGCCGAAGGCGGCGTAAAGGCTGGGCTTGGTGATTCCCATCGCATCGGTGAGGTCGGCCATCGAGGCGCCCTCATACCCCTTGCTCCAGAACACGCGCAGCGCCGCCGCGAGCGCGGCATCGACGCAGAATTCGCGCGGACGGCCCTTGGTGGCGGGGAGGGAATCGACTTCCATAACGGGCGGTATATATGTGGTCGGCGGGGCTTTGTCCAGTGGGGCGGCCTTCAGGCCAGCCGCGTATCGATCGGCAAGCCATTCTTCAGCGTCAGCGTCACCGGCGTTCGCTCGGCGATATCGGCCATCCGGGCCATTTGTTCGTCGTCGAGCCCCGCAATCGTCAGCACCCGGTCGATCCGCCGCTCGTCCTTGCCGTGAAGACGCAGCGCGACCTCGACCGACGCCATCGGCCAGCCCTTGCGGTCGGCATACATGCGCAGCGTGATCGCGGTGCACGCGCCGAGACTGGCGAGTAGCAGGTCGTAGGGCGCCGGCCCCACCCCCTGCCCGCCCAGCGAGCGCGGCTCGTCGGCGACGATCGCATGGCCGCCGACCTCGATCTCGGTGCGATAGCGGTCGTTGCCGATCCGTGCGGTGCCCTGCGCCATGCGTCTCTCCTTTGCTGCCGCACCACTAAGGCGATTTGCGGCCGCCGGGCAAGCTGGCAGCGCTTGCCAGCCTTCCGATAAGCGGGCACCAGAAGCACGGCCCGGGCGCAGCCCCGGCACATTCAACAGATGAGCAGCAATTGGGGGAAGCGATCGTGGCGTATCGGAAGCAGAGCATGGGCAGCATTCACAACGGCGTCCGGACTTCCCGCCGGACGGGATTCGCCGCGCTGGTCGCGGCATGCCTCACCGCCACGCCCGCGCTTGCCGCGTCCGACGTCGTGCCCGCCGTCGAAGCCGATTATGCCGCGCATCTCGAAAAGCTGTTCCTCGATTTCCACCAGAATCCCGAACTCTCGTTTCTCGAGGTCCGCACCGCCGCGATCATGGCGAAGGAACTCCGCGCAATCGGCGGGATCGAGGTCACCGAAAAGGTCGGCGGTACCGGCGTCGTCGGGGTGATGCGCAACGGCGACGGCCCGGTGCTGTTGATGCGTGCCGACATGGACGGGTTGCCGCTGAAGGAAGACAGCGGGCTGCCCTATGCCTCGACCGCGACGCAGGTCGACCGCGACGGGGTGACCAAGCCGGTGATGCAGGCGTGCGGCCACGACGTCCATATCACCGCGCTGATCGGCGCCGCGCGCCAGCTCGCACGCCTCAAGGACCGGTGGCAGGGTACGATCCTGTTCGTCGTCCAGCCCGCCGAGGAACGGATCGCCGGCGCCCGGATGATGCTCGAAGACGGGCTCTACACGCGCTTCGGCAAGCCGGACTATGCGATCGGTTTCCACGTCACGTCCGACTTTCCGTCGGGCACGCTCGGGATCGAGCCCGGGACCGTGCTGTCCTCGGCCGACAGCGTCGATGTGATCATCCCGGGTGTCGGCGCGCACGGCGCTTCGCCGCAGATGGGCAAGGACCCGATCGTGATGGGGTCCGAAATCGTCATGGCGCTCCAGACGCTGGTCAGCCGCCAGATATCGCCCCTCAAACCCGGCGTCGTCACCGTCGGCTCGTTCCAAGCGGGCAACAAGCATAATATCATTCCCGACAAGGCGCTGCTGCAACTCAGCGTCCGCGCCGATGACGAGGGGACGCGCGCCAAGCTGATCGACGGGATCAAGCGGATCGCGGTCAATGTCGGCCGGATGAACGGCATGCCCGAGGACAAGCTGCCCGAAGTGAAAGTCGGGTTCGAATCGACCCCGGTAACCTCGAACGACCCGGCGCTGACCCAGCGCGTGCGCAGCGCCTTCGTCGCCGGACTCGGCGAGGATGTCCTCTATTCGAAGCCGCGCGAAAGCATGGGGTCGGAGGATTTCTCCTATTTCATCCAGCCCGACCTCAAGGTGCCCGGCGCCTTCTTCTGGGTCGGCGGCACCCCGCGCGCCGAATATGACGCGGCGGCGAAGGGCGGCGCACCGCTACGTCCACACCATTCACCATTCTTCCGGATCGAGCCGCGTCCGGCGGTGACGCTGGGGACGCAGGCGATGACGGTCGCCGCGCTCGATATCCTCAAGAAATAGCCCGCGCGGCGGGGCAGCGTCACGCCGTCGTTTCGAGCCGCCGCATTTCGGTCGGCGCCATCCCGAAACGGCGCGCGAAGGCGCGGGTGAAGCTGGCGTTGCTCATATAGCCGCAGCGATAGCCGATGCTCGAAATCGGCAGGTCGCTCTGGGCCAGCAACCGTTTCGCATGTTCCAGCCGGCGTTCGCTGACCGCTTCGGGAACGGTGCATTGGTAAAGCTCGCGAAAGCCGTAGGTCAGCTTCGCCTTGCTGAGCCCGCACCGCCGCGCGACATTGCCGACCGTCAGCTTTTCCTGCCAGCGCTCGTTGACCATCTGGTGCGCCGCCGCGATCCGCGTGATGTCCTGCTCGCTCAGCGTCGTGACGCCGCCGACCTCGACCATGCTGTTCGCCTGGAGCGCGATGAAGAGCTGGCAGAGCAGCTCCATGCTGCGCGCGACGCGCAGCATTTCCGGCACCAGCCCCTCGCCCTCGACCGCAACGACGGCACGCCCCAGCCCGCGCAGATTGGCGGGCAGATACCAGCGCCCGTCGGGGCGTGGCAGCAGGTCGAACAGGCGCAGACATTCGCTCCGGCTGATCGCGAAGACGATCAGATGGTCCTGCGCCTCGCCGTCCAGATCATCTGCGGTCAGCATCATCACCGCCGGCTCGCCGATATCGCCAAAGCCGAGGATCACCGCATCAAGCGGCAGGCGGGCGGGGTCGCAGACGCCGCGCCCGACGAAGCTCGTGAACGCGGGTGAGATGATGACGGAAAGCTTGCTGGTCATTGGCAATGGTTCACATGTCACGGCTGCGCCAAGTCTAGCAAGATACAGCAGTGTATCAATCGCGCAATTCTCCCTTGGCCGATCGACGCCGATAACGCCTTCAACCTCATTCCCGTTCGGAACAACATGTGTCCGAATCCGGCATTTTCACGTCACGGGTAATATGGAATATATTATACGATAATTGAAAACGGGAGGCGAGCATGCGGGGACATTTCCTATTCGCGATGTCGGTGTCGGGATTGATGCTGATGACACCGCCCGCTGCCCGGGCTGCGCAGGAAACGTCGGCGGCGGCCGCTGCCCCTATCGCCTATCCCCAGACCCGACGCGATAATGTCGTCGAGGATCATTTCGGACAGAAGGTCGCCGATCCCTATCGCTGGCTGGAGAATGACGTCCGCGAGGACAGGCAGGTCGCGGCGTGGGTCGAGGCACAGAACAAGGTAACCGGCGCATATCTCGACGCGCTGCCCGGGCGCGACCTGTTCAGGGCCCGGCTGAAGCAGTTGTTCGACCACGAGCGCTTCACCGTGCCGATCAAGCGCGGCGGCCGTTATTTCTATCGCCGCAATTCGGGACTGCAGAATCAGGCGGTACTCTATGTCCGCGACAGCCTGAACGGGCCCGAACGGGTGCTGATCGACCCCAATAGCTGGTCGAAAGACGGCGCCGACGCGCTCGCCGAGCTGTCGGTATCAAACGACGGCAAGCGCATGGCCTATGCCGTGCAGGAAGGCGGCGGCGACAAGCGGACCTTCCGCGTCCTCGACATCGACAGCGGCAAGACGTTGGCCGACGAGGTCCATTGGGCGCGCTTCACCACGATCGAGTGGCTGAAGGACGGGTCGGGCTTTTTCTATTCGCGCTTTCCTGCCACCACCGCTTTCCAGAGCCTGGCGCACAACCACAGCATCTATTTCCACAAGGTCGGCACGCCGCAGGCGCAGGACCGGCTGGTCCATGCGACGCCCGACGAGCCGAAGACCGCGCATTATTCGGGGATCACCGACGACGGACGCTATCTGACCATCGTGTCCGACAATGGCTCGATCCAGCCCAAGCTGGGCATCGTCGATCTGAAGTCGAGAGACTGGAAGGTCCGCCACCTCGCCGGCGACTATAACAGCAGCTGGTTCTATGTCGGCAATGTCGGCACCAAATTCTATATCGCGACCAGCGAGGGCGCGGAGCGGTTCAAGCTGGTGTCGATGGATATCGCCGCCGCCGATCCGGTCGCGACCGATGTCGTGCCCGAACAGGAGGCGACCCTCAAATCCGGCCGGCTGATCGGCGACACGCTGTTGCTGTCCTATCTGGTCGATGTGAAGTCGGAGGTGCGGCGCTTCACGCTCGACGGCAAGCCGGCGGGGGTCGTGCCGCTGCCTGGCATGGGCGTCGCGGGCGAAATCAGCGGCAGCGCGAGCGATCCGGAGACCTTCTTCGAATTCAGCAGTTTCAACATCCCGAAGACGATCTACCGCTATGATGCGGCCGCCAACACCGTCACCCCGTGGGCCAGTCCGGAGGTGAAGGCCGATCTCGACAAGATCGTGGTCGAGCAGCGCTTCTATCATTCGAAGGACGGCACGCGGGTGCCGATGTTCGTCGTGCGCCGCAAGGATGTGACCGGACCCGCGCCGACGATCCTCTACGGCTATGGCGGCTATACGCTGGTCTTCCCGCCTGAATTTTCGGAAGAAAAGCTCGCCTGGGTCGAGCAGGGCGGCGTCTATGCGGTCGCCCATATCCGCGGCGGCGGCGAATATGGCGAGGCTTGCCATGACGCCGGCCGCCTGCACAAGAAGCAGAATGTTTTCGACGATTTCATCGCCGCCGGCGAATATCTGAAAGCGCAGCAGATCACCCCGGCCAAGGGGCTGGCGATCCAGGGCGAGTCCAATGGCGGCATGCTGATCGGCGCGGTCGTCAACCAGCGGCCCGATCTGTTCGAAGCCGCGTTGCCGATGGTCGGGGTGCAGGACATGCTGCGCTTCCACAAGTTCACCAACGGCATCTTCTGGACCACCGAATATGGCTCGCCCGAGGTGGAGGCCGACTTTCGCAACCTCTATCGCTATTCGCCCTATCATAATATCCGGTCGGGCGTGACCTATCCGGCGATCCTCGCGGTGACGGCCGACACCGACGATCGCGTGATCCCGGGACATACGTTCAAATACACGGCGGCGCTGCAGGCCGCGGACATCGGCCCCCGACCGCATCTGGTCCGCATCGAGACGCGCGCCGGGCATGGCCGCGGCAAGCCGGTCGACAAGATCGTCGAGGAGACCGCCGACATGTGGGCCTTCGCGGCGAAGTGGACCGGATTGCCGATCGAACCGGTCGAGTGACCGGGCAGGCGCAGGGCTGGGACAAGGGGAAAGATGATGACAATCGCACGGATCGCCGCGCTGCTGCTTGCGACCGCTATCACCGCGACGCCGGTCATGGCGCAGGAGCCGGTTATAGCGCAGGATAGGGATAGCGGACCGGAGGCGCGGCCGCTCTATAATCGCGACCAGTGGCTGCCCCCGACGGTGCCGACGTCGGACGAGGTGCTGCGTATCCCGGTACCCGCCGACTATAACGCGCCCAAGGGGTCGTTCGTGCTGGTGGGCGGCCGGTTGTTCGACGGCACCGGCAAGCCGGCACGCCCGGCGACGGTGGTCGTTCAGGGCAAGTCGATCACGGCGGTGCTGAGCCCCGGCGACAGGAACTGGCCGGCCGATGCGGTGGTCTATGATGTCGCGGGCAAGACGGTGATGCCCGGTCTGATCGACCTGCATACACACCTGACGAACTTCCGTTCGGCAGACGCGGCCAACGTCTATTCGTCAGCCGGGATCAGCGGCGCAGAATCGGTGATGCGCGGGCAGTGGCGCATGGGCATCTTCCTGCAGGCCGGGGTCACCAGCATGCGCGACGTCGGGTCGCATGGCGATGCGCCATTCGTGCTCAAGCGGGCGCAGGCGGCCGGCGAAATTCCCGGTCCGCGTATCTTCGCGGCGGGCCAGCTCATCACCCAGACCGGCGGACATGCTGCAATCCATGCCTTCGGACCGGGCTTTCCCGAAGTCCCCAATGGCAACCCGAATTCGATGACCCGTATCGCGTCCGGTCCCGACCAGTGGCGCGAGGCGGTGCGCATCCAGTTCGCCAAGGGCGCCGACCTGATCAAACTCGCCAGCGAGTATAGTCAGGCCGAGATCACCGCGGCCGTCGATGAGGCGCATTCGCTTGGCTTGCCGGTGACGACGGATACCGAAACCCAATATATCGACATGGCGATCAGGGCCGGGGTGGACTCGATCGAACATCCGCTGCCGCGCAGCGACGCGGCGATCGCGCTGATGGCCAGGCGCGGCATCGCCTCGGTCCCGACCTTCGTTCCCTATCGCCTCGTCATGCGGACTTGGGGCGGTGGATATTTCGGCTCCACCTCGCGCCGGTTCGAACTGAACGAGGAGAGCATCCTCGCAATGGGCAGGAAAATGCGGCGCGCCGGCATCAAAATGGGAATCGGGCTCGACCTGATCAGCGATTGGCCGGACTATATGCCCGGCGCCTATATCAACGAGCTCGAGAGCTTCGAACTGATCGGCTACACGAAGACGGAAGCGCTGGTCGCGGCGACCAAGACGAGCGCCGAGATCATGCACATGGGCGACCGGCTGGGGACGATCGAGCCCGGCAAGCTGGCCGACATCATCGTCGTCGACGGCAATCCCGACGAGGATTTCGCCGCGCTGCGCAAGGTCAGGACCGCCTTCGTGGGCGGCCGGCTGATGCTGCAGGACGGCCGCCTCTACAAGCCGCCGCACGAAGAAGTGCCGATGCCGGAGAGGAAATAGCCTGACCGGGATCGCCGTCGCCGAGGCGCGCCCTGCCCGGCACGACCGGACATCTTCGTGCTATCTTGCTCCGCCGGCCATGCTTTCGACGTCGCGATATCGGAACTCGCTCCGCAATCTCTCTTGTTCAGTTGATAATTCAATTCATATTGCATCAAGTGTTGAAGCAAGGCAATAAGGTCGCCTGACATGCGATCCTTCGGTGCCCAAGCACCGAATTGCCGGGAGATACACGATGCGCAAAAAGTTGCTGGCGATCGCCGCCGGGGCCGCTGCAACGCCAGCCCTCGCCCAGACGCCTCCGGCGCCGGCCTTCGACGTGGCAGCCGCGAGGGCCCGCATCGCGCCGGTTCTCGAAAAGGCCTATCCGCATCTGGATGCGATCTACAAAGACATCCATGCCCATCCCGAACTCGGATTTCAGGAGACCCGCACGGCGGCCCTCCTTGCCGAGGAAATGCGCCAGCTCGGCTTTACCGTGACAACCGGAATCGGCGAGACGGGCATTGTCGCAATCTACAAGAATGGCGATGGCCCGATCATCCTGGTGCGCACGGAACTCGATGCGCTTCCGATGGAAGAAAAAACAGGGCTTTCCTATGCGAGCCGCGTCCAGCAGACCGCGAACGGCAGCAGCACCTTCGTCGCCCATAGTTGCGGGCATGACCTCCACATGGCGTGGTGGCTCGGCACCGCGACGACCCTTGTGGAAATGAAGGATCGCTGGAGCGGAACGCTGATGTTCGTCGGCCAGCCCGCCGAAGAGCTCGGCACGGGCGCCAGGGCGATGCTCGACGATGGTCTTTTCACCCGCTGGCCGAAGCCCGACTTCGCCTTTGCGGCGCACGTCATGCCGCTGCCCACGGGCCTTGTCATCGTGAAGGACGGCGTCGTCAGTTCGGCGTCCGACGCGATCGACATCAGCTTCAACGGCGTCGGCGCCCACGGATCGATGCCCGACAAGGGTATCGACCCCATCATGATGGGCAGCCGCTTCGTGACCGACGTACAGTCCGTCATCAGCCGCGAAAAGGATCCGAAGGCCTTTGGCGTCATCACCGTCGGCAGCTTCGTGGCCGGCACCGTCGGCAACATCATTCCCGACCGGGCGGACCTCAAGCTGACCCTTCGCTCTTATGACGACGCGACACGGAAGCTCCTGGTCGAGGGGGTCGAAAGAACGGCGCGCTCGGTAACCGACATGGCGCGCGCGCCGGCCCCTGTGATCACCCATCAGGGCGGGACCGCCGCGGTCGTCAATACCACCGACCTCGCGCAAAAAGCCGCGACGATGCTGAAGACCGCCTTCGGCAGCGAAGCCATCTTCGTCCCCGCCAGCGAGGCCGGCGGCAACGCCAGCGAAGATTATTCCGAATTGGTGAAGGCGGGCATAGCATCGGTTTTCTTCGCGATCGGCGGGCTCGATCCTGCCCTTTTTGCCAAAGCGCAGGCCGACAAGACCGCCATCCCCGTCAATCACTCGCCGTTTTTCGCGCCAGTGCCGGAGGCAAGCATCAAGCGCGGCGCCGAAGTTCTGACCCTCGCCGCTCTCATGGCACTCGCGCAGCCCGGCGCGGGGCAATAGCCGGGCGTGCGAGACGCGCCGGAAGAGAGTCGCGCTGGCTGTGCGATGTCCGCCAGCCAATATGGCTAGCGGAGCGAAACATCCATTACGGAAGAACCCGTCGTCCAGCCCGGTGCCCTGCGCCGATGATTCCGCAAAATCCCTCGCCTCCCGTCGCATCCGGCCTGACGCAGCAATGCTCCAGATCGGACCCACCCCGCCGTGACAATTCAACAATCTCTCTATAGTATCAATATAAAATGCAGGAAGTATAATTTTAATAACATAATAAATTAATTCATCATATTGTTGCAACTTGTTAACTCCATGATCGTATGTTGATTTTGCCGAGAACATAAATAGCGGCAAAAAAAGGGGGGATAGATCAGGAGTTATTCTCGTGCGTAAACATCTATTACACGCCACCCTCCTCCTTCCTGCCCTGTTTATTGCTGCCCCCCCGGCGTATGCCGATATTACGGGAACGATCGACGCGACGATCACGCTCGAAGCCGGCTGCATCATCAATGGTCAGAATTACGACGATGGCTCGACCGGCGTAGATTTCGGCACGCTCGATTTCGGGACCCAGAACACGCTGTTCACCCAGACCGATGCACAGGTGCTCAGCGGCGCGACCGGTTTCACGATCCAGTGCAGCAACGGCATCACGCCGACCCTGTCGTTCGACGCCGGGCAGAATGACGGGTCGGGTGCGGGCACCGGGCTCCATGCCATGGCGCATCAAACCGCCGCGGGGCAGTTCGTGACCTATAATCTCTATTCGGATGCCGGCCGTACGGCCGTCATCCCGGTCGGCGGAGACATCGTCCTCGCCGGCGACGGATCGGTGCAGACGGTGAACGTTTATGGCCGCGCATTCGGCGAGGCCGGGCTGACGCCGGGCGTCTATGCCGACGTCGTAACGGTGGTGGTCGAGCTTTAGGGCCGGCCGCCGGTTCGCGGCGATGTCCCGCCCACGCCCGTGGACCGCATTGGCGGCTTTTGCCGGGCTCGTCGCATATGCGGCGGGCAGCTCCGCGCAAGCCGAAACGACAGCCCAGTTCGACGTTTCGGCGACGATCACCGCCGGATGTCTGGTCGACGGTCTCGGCGGCAGCGGCAATGCCGGACGGGTCGGCACGCTCGATTTCGGGCTCGATTCGACCTTCTCGACCGCGACGCACACCGCGACGACGACCGGCACCCAGGCGATCCGCCTGCGCTGCACCCCGGGCGCCAATCTGACGATGAGCATCGACGGCGGCAGCCATGCAGCCGCTGGCGCGCGCAATCTCCAGCTTGGTGCCAACAGCGGCGCGCGCCTCGTCTACACGCTGTGCCGCGATGCCGGATGCACCCAGCCGATCGCGATCGGCACACCCTACGCAGTCCCGGTCTCCGGCGCGAACAGCGAGGATGTGCGCCTGCCGATCTACGGCTTGCTGACGCTGCCCGGAACGCGGCCGCCCGGCACCTACACCGACACGTTGACGGTCACGCTGACATGGTGACCGCGCTTCCAAGGATTGGCCCATGAAACGCGCATATCTTCCCGTCGTCCTGTTGATCGTTGCGATCATGATGCTCCTCACCGCGCCTCGCCCCGCTGGGGCGCGGCAGCCCGGGTCGATCCTGATCTGGCCGATCAATCCGGTCATCGAAGGCGATGATCGAGCGGCCGCGCTATGGCTCGAAAACCCGGGGAAGACGCCGGTCACGCTGCAGATACTCGTCTATGCCTGGGCCCAGCAGGACGGCCGCGACGCCTATGCGCCGCAGGACGAGGTGCTGGGAACGCCGCCGATCGTCAGCATCCAGCCCGGCGAACGGCAACTGGTCCGCCTGACCCGCACGACGCCGCCGCCGACCGTCGCGGAAAAGCCTTACCGCGTCGTCGTCGACGAAATCCCGACCAGCGATGCGCCGACGGCGCCGGGCGCCGCGGTCAGTTTCCGGATGCGCTACTCGCTGCCACTGTTTTCCTATGCCGGGGGCGAGGCCCGTAAAGGCAAGGCAAAGGCGCCGCCGCCGCCCGCGCTCGGCTGGCGTTTCGGCTCCGACGCGAGCGGGCGCTTTCTCGAGATCCGCAATAGCGGCGCCGGCCACGCGCGCCTCACCGACGTCGCTTTCGTGACGAGCGGCCGCCGCTCGGCGATCGCCGAAGGACTGTTCGGCTATGTGCTCCCCGGCGCGACAATGCGCTGGCCTTTGCCGCAGGGAACGACGGCGCCGGGCGACCTGTCGGCCCTGTCGGCGGCGATCAACGGGCAGCAGAGCGCGCGCATCGAGCGTCTGCCGGAATGACGGGCGGTGGCGCGCGCGATATTTCCGCCGCGACGCCTCCGCTGGGCGCCGGCCTTTGCCGCCGCGCTCTGCAGCCCCGGCGGCGCCTATGCCGCGAATGGCGATACGCGCCTCGATGGCTACGCCGACCTGCCGCCCCCCGTGCGGTCGGACGACGTCGCGAAGCTCGCCGCCGAGCAGCGGCTCGAGCTCGAACTCTTCGTCAATGGCCTGCAGACCGGCATTGTCGCGGCCGTCGTCAAGCAGGGTGGCCGGTTCCGGATGCAGGTGGCCGACCTGCGCCGCGCCGGACTGTTGTTCGAAGCGCCGGGCGACATGCTGTTCCTCGACGATCTCGAAGGCGTGCGCGCCGACTATGATGCGCTGACGCAGCAACTGCACCTGACCGTGTCGCCCGAATATCTCCCCGCCCAGCGGCTTGGCGGGGCGGACCGCGAATTCCGGCCGGCGCAATATGATATGGGGGCGCTGCTCAATTACGATCTTTATGTCACCGGCGGCAACCGGGGGTCCGTCCAGGCGTCGCTATGGCACGAAGCGCGCATATTCGGCCCGGCAGGCATTTTTTCGACTACCGGCGCGATCCGCACCGGCGCCGGGAAGCGCTACGTCCGCTTCGACAGCTATTGGCGCTGGTCCGACGAGCGCAGCATGACGACGGTCGAAGCGGGCGATATCATCACGCGGACCTTGCCCTATGCGCCCGCCGTCCGCCTCGGCGGCATTCAGGTGTCGCGCGACTTTTCCGTCCGCCCCGACATCATCACCTATCCGCTGCCCGAATTCGCCGGCAACGCCGCGCTGCCGTCGACCGTCGATCTGGTCGTCGACGGCCAGCGGATCGCGGGTAGCCGGGTCAATCCCGGACCCTTCACCCTCGGCACGCTGCCGCCGATCAACGGCTATGGCCAGGCCAACCTGATCGTCACCGACATGCACGGCCGCAGCGTCGCGACGGCGCTGCCCTTCTATGTGAGCAGCGCGTTGCTTCGCCCGGGCCTGACCGATTATTCGGTCGCGGCGGGCGCGTTCCGCCGCAACTATGGCATCCGCAATTTCGATTATGGCGGCCTCGCGGTCAGCGCCTCGGCCCGCCACGGAGTGACTCCCGGCGTGACGCTGGAAGTGCGCGCCGAGGTCGCCGACGACATGCGGCTCGCCGGCGGCGGCGCCGTCGTGAAGCTCGGCAATTTCGGAACGGTCAGCGCCGCCTATAGCCGCAGCTTCGGGGACAATGCCAATGGCGGCCAGCTCGACCTTGCTTATGAATATCAGGCGCGGGGCTTTTCGATCGGACTGCGCCACACGCGGCGCGGCAGCGGCTATCTAGACCTCGGCCTCCTCGATCGCGGCAATCGTGGCAATCGCCCGGGCTGGGAACGGCTAAGCGCTGCAACCGCGAGCGTGTCGCTGGGCGCGGCCGGAACACTGGGCATCGGCTATTTCGAACTGCGGCAGGAACGCGGGCGCGATGCGCGGCTGGCGAATCTCGCCTGGGCGATCCCGCTGTGGGGCGAAAGCCGGGTCTATGCGTCGCTGTCGCGCGATTTCATCGACCGCAGATGGTCGGGCGCGCTGACGCTCAGCATCCCGCTCGGCGGCGGTACGCTCAACGCCGGGGTGGCGCGGGATCAGGACGGGCGCGCCGGCGTGCGAGCCGACTATTCGCAGCCGGTTCCGACCGAGGGCGGTTTCGGCTGGAACGCCAGCGCCGTGAGCGAGGACGGCGGCAGTCCCTATCTGCGCGGCGACGTGATCTGGCGGACGCAGCCGGTCCAGCTCCGCGCCGGCGCCTATGGCCGCGACGATGTCACCGCCTGGTTCGGGGCAAGCGGCTCGCTGGTCTTCATGGACGGCTCGCTCTTTGCCGCGAACCGCGTTTCCGACGCCTTTGCGGTGGTCAGCACCAATGGCGAACCCGGCATCCCGGTGCGTTACGAGAACCAGCTCATCGGCACGACCAACGACAAGGGCCAGCTGCTCGTCCCGTCTGCGAGCGCTTATTATCCCGCGCGCTACGACATCGATACGCTCGACCTGCCCGCGAACGTGCAGACTCCGGTCGTCAGCCAGCGCGTCGCGATCGCCGCGGGCAGCGGTCATGTCATCCGCTTTCCGGTCGCGCATATGGCCGCGGCGCGCGCCACGCTCCGCGACGCCGCGGGCGCGGTGATCCCGGCGGGGGCGGCGGTCACGATCAACAGCGATCGTTCGACTTACGTCGGCTGGGACGGCCTGCTCTTCATCGAGCAGGTCGCGGCGGACAATCGCATCGCGGTCAGCCTGCCCGACGGCACGACCTGCCACGCCGCCTTCGCCACCGATCCGAAAGCCGACGCCATCATCGAACTGGGAAGTGTGACATGCCGACCCTGACCCGCCTTGCCGGAGCGTCGCTCCTGTTCGCTGCCGCAATCATGGCGCCGGAGGCGGCATCGGCTTGCACGACCGCGACGACGAATACGAATCTCGGCAGCTTCAGCTCCTATACGATCGCCTCGACGCCGCAGCAGGGCAGCGGTCTGGCCGGCCTTCAGTGCGATATCCTCCTCGCGGCGCTCACCACCCATTATATCGGCCTGCGTGTCGAAGCCTCGACATTCCGGCTGACCGGACCGACCGGCCAAACGATTCCCTACACCGCATCGCTGACGTCCGGCGGCACGCCGCTGGCGGTGGGTAATGTCCTCGACCTGTCGTCGCTCAGCCTCGTCAGCCTGCTCTCCGGAACGAACAACAGCGTGCCGATCTATTTCCGCACCAGCACGGCCGCGGGCCTCCGCGCCGGCACCTACACCGGCTTCATCGATCTTCGCTGGTATTATTCGGTCTGCTCGCTGGGCGTGGCGGTGTGCCTTGCCTATTCGTCCAGCCCCGGTTTTGTCCGCCCGCTCCTGGGGCCGGCGACCGTCTGGGGAACCGGCGTTCCGGTGCGCGTCAATGTCCAGCTGACCGTCCAGAACGACTGCATCATCACCGCACCGAACGTCGCCTTCGGATCGGCACCGCTGGCCGGCGCCTTCAATCCCGTGACGCGCACGATCCTGATCCGTTGCAGCGCGGGCGCAGCTTACACGGTCGGTCTCAACGACGGCAACAATGCCGTCGGCGGCGTGCGGCGGATGCGCAGCGGCACCAATTATCTGCGCTATGAACTCTACAAGACCGCCACGTCCGCCGACCGGTGGGGCGCCGTCGGCGCCGCGCGCCGCAGCAGCGCCAGCGCCGACACCAACGCCGGCATCTATGATTCCACGACAACGCAGGGCTATACTTATCGCGCCGCGATCCTGCCGGGGCAGATCACCCCGCCGGCGGGCAGCTACAGCGACACAATCCGGATCGACGTGGCCTTTTAAGACTGCATCCGGCCAACATGAACAAAATATGGAACAATCCTGCATGCCAAGCGCTATAGGGCGGGGACCGTAGCGAAGGGGGTGACCAATGGGTCATCAGGCGCAGGACGGTGCCCGCAGCGAATCCGAAGAATCGCGTCTCGACCGGCTGGAAAGCCGGCTCGACAAGCTTGTCGCGTTGCTGGAAACCATGGTCGCGGGCGCTCCGGAAACGGGACCGCCATCTGCCGCAGCCGCGCTCACTCCCGATAGTCTTTTGTCTGCCTCCGAGCGCAAGGCGGACATCATTCGCCCGACCAGCTTTCCGAAGGCGCGCGCGCTTTGCCCGCGAAACGATTCGCCGCAGGCGCAAACGCGAGGAATATTTCCCGGCCGAACTATTTTCGGACGCCTGCTGGGACATTCTGCTCGACCTCTATGCCGCGCATTATGAGGGCGAGGCAGTATCGATTTCCAGCCTTTGCATCGCGGCATCGGTGCCGCAAACCACCGCGTTGCGTTGGATCGCCTTGCTGACCAACGAGGAATGGCTGGTCCGCTGGGCCGATCCGACCGACCGCCGGCGCTCGTACATCAAATTGAGCGATAGGGCGCGCGGCCGGCTGGATGCCTATTTCGACGACCTGCCCTATTAACGGCAGTCGCAGAAGCAGGCGATTGCGCTATTTCGCTGACGACACCGTCTATCGTTCGCTTCGACGGATATGGTTGGAGGCCCGAGCCGGAATCGAACCGGCGTATACGGATTTGCAGTCCGCTGCGTCACCACTCCGCCATCGGGCCTCAAGCGCAGAAATGCGTGGAGACAGCGCCCCTAGCCGTTTCACTTCGCGACTGCAATCCGATTGTTCGGCAAATCGGCGGCAGTTCCGCGCCCGCTATCGAACCGACGCATTCGCGGAAGGGCGATGCGGGCTTGGCGGCACCCCCATTGCCAGCTATGCGGCGTCAGCATGGGGACGCACCTGTATTACTATTGCAATACAGCACTGCTTCGGTTAGAGCTTCCCCGTAAGGATAGGACCCTTAGGAATCGGAAAACAGGCTGATGGCGACCCAATATAGCGAGATAAGCGCGGCCGACATGCGCGCGGCGATGATCGACAGCCAGCTGCGTCCCAGCGACGTCATCGATCCTGCCGTCATCGGGGCGATGGCCGAGGCGCCGCGCGAGGCCTATGTGCCGGCGGCGCTCGCGGGCGTTGCCTATATGGACCGGGCGATAGCGCTGGGTCAGGGCCGGGTGATCAATCCGCCGCTCGTCACCGGCCGCCTGCTCGCCGCTGCGGCGATCCGGCCGGGATCGCGCGTGCTGCTGGTCGGCAGCGCCACCGGCTATACCGCCGCGCTGCTCGCGTTGATGGATGCCGAGGTCCATGCCGTCGAGGAAGCGGCCGAGTTGATGGCGGCCGCTCAGGCCACCGCCACCGACGACAATATCCGCTGGACCCAAGGCCCGCTGAATGCCGGTGCGCCCGACGCCGCGCCGTTCGACCGCATCATCGTCGAAGGCGCGATCGAGACGCTGCCCGAAGCCCTCGCCGCGCAGCTCGCCGAAGGCGGGCGACTGGTCGCGGCGCGCCGCGAGGGGGCGGTGACCCGGCTCGTTCAGGGCGTCAAGACCGGCGGGACGATCGCGCTGCGCAGCTTCGCCGATATGGATGTCGCGCCGCTGCCCGGCTTTGCCGCCCCGGCGGGATTTCGCTTCTAAACGCCCTTCCCTCTTGCTTCAGGCGACAACCATAATGCACGATATCCAGATCAGACCGCCAATCCGCCGCGCGCGGCTGTTCGGCGGGCTGGCGTTCGGCGCGCTGATGCTGGCATCGCAGGCGCAGGCCGAAACGCTGCAGGGGGCGCTCGCCAAAGCCTATGAGAACAACCCGACGCTGACCGCAGCGCGCGCCGGACAGCGCGCGAACGACGAAAATGTCCCGATCCAGAAAAGCTATGGCCTGCCGAATCTCGGCGGGCAGGTCGATTATCAGGAAAATATCGTCGTCCCGGGCAACAGCTTCACCTCGCCCGGCCGGGTGCTGAGCGCGACGGGGCAGTTTTCGGTCCCGATCTATCAGGGCGGCGCGGTGCGTAACGCCGTGAAGGCAGCAAAATTCCGCGTCGAAGCGGGCCAGGCCGACCTCCGCGCCACCGAGGCGAGCATCTTCTCGCAGGTTGTCGGCGCCTATATGGACGTCATCCGCGATCAGGCGATCGTCCAGCTCAACCAGAAGAATGTCTCGGTCCTGCGGACCAATTTGCAGGCGACGAGCGACCGTTTCGAGATCGGCGACCTCACCCGCACCGACGTTGCCCAGTCGGAAGCGCGGCTCGCACTCGCCGAAGGCGATTTGCGCACCGCCGAGGCGAACCTGATCGCCAGCCGCGAATCCTACATCCGGCTCGTCGGCGACGCGCCGGTCGACCTTGAAAGCCCGCCGACGCTGCCGAACCTGCCGGCGAGCGCCGAGGATGCGGTGGCGATCGCGCTCACCAGCAATCCCGACATCGAAGCGGCCAACCAGATCGTCAGTGCGAATCGCGCCGACATCGGCGTTGCTCGTGCTTCACGGATGCCCAAGCTGTCGGGGACTGTCGGCGGCGGCTATAGCGACTATCTCGGTTCGCTGCGCGGCACCGACCAGACCGGCGCGCGTTTCGCCCAGACGACGACGAGCGCACAGGCCGGCCTGTCGCTGACCGTACCGCTCTTCCAGGGCGGCCGCCCCGCGGCGCAGGTTCGGCAGGCGCAGTCGCGCACCAGCCAGGCGATCGAAAATTATGTCGAGACCGAACGCGGCGTGATCGCGCAGACGCGCGGCGCCTATGCGGCGTGGCAGGCGAACGAGCGAATCATCGCGGCGACGCAGCAGGCGGTCGGCGCCAATGCGCTGTCGCTCGAAGGCGTACGCGCCGAAAACAGCGTCGGCACCCGCTCGATTCTCGATATATTGAACGCCGAACAGGAATATCTGAACACCCAGGTCCAACTCGTGTCGGCGCGGCGCAACAGCTACGTCGCCGCCTTCTCGGTGCTCGCGGCGATGGGCAAGGCCGAGGCCCGCGACCTCGGCATCGAAGGCGGCGCGCTTTACGATCCGGCGGCCAATTATGAGCGCGTGCGCGGCAAGATCTTCGACTGGGACGACGATCCGAAGCCGCAGCAGCAATCGACCGACACGCGCAACATCCCCGCCGCCAACGCCAATGTCCCTGCCGGCGAGCCGCTCCCCGGACAATAGGGCTTGGCAAGCGCCGCCCCTCACCGGTATGATCATGGTTAATCGCCCTTGCCGGGCGCGCCGAAGGGGGATTTGATGGGCGACATGTCGCGAGAGCCATCGATGGAAGATATCTTGTCGTCGATCCGGCGCGTTATCGCGCGCGACGAGGCGCCGGGCGCCGCGCGCGATGCGCAGGCGGTCCGCGTCGAGGATATCCTCGACCTTCAGGACGAAGACGTTGGCGGCGGCGATCCCGCGCCGTCCACCGAGGAGCTGGTATCCGCGGCGAGTGCCGATGCTGCGCGCCAGTCGCTCGAGGCACTGAGCGCTGCCGTGACGCCCGATACCGGCGCGGCGCATGCTACCGCAGCCCCCGTATCGGCCGCCCGCACGATGGAAGACGTCGTGCTCGATGCGCTGCGCCCGATGCTCAAAGACTGGCTCGACGCCAACCTGCCGCCGCTGGTCGAAGCTATGGTAGCCAAGGAAATTAGCCGGATTACCGGCAAGCGGCTCTAGCTAGCCCACCCAATCTTCCAGCAGGTGCCGGGCGATCGCCAGCGACGGCGGCGCCATGAACGGTGCCCCCATGTCGCCCGCCAGCGCGGCGCGGACTTCGGCGCGATCGACCCACATCGCCGCTTCGATCTCCGTCGTGTCCAGCGTCAGCGCCGGGTCACGGGCGACCGCGCGGCAGCCGATCATCAGCGACGACGGGAAGGGCCACGGCTGACTCGCGACATAGGTCACGTCGGAAACGCGAATCCCGGCTTCCTCGAACAATTCGCGCGCCACCGCTTCCTCGAGCGATTCGCCGGGCTCGACAAAACCCGCGAGCGCCGAGAAGAAGCCCGGCGGAAAGCCGCCCTGCCGCCCGACGAGCACGCGCCCGTCGCATTCGGCGAGCATGATCACCACCGGATCGACGCGCGGGAAATGCTCGGCATTGCAGGCCCCGCACTTGCGCCCCCAGCCGCCGCGAAACAACTCGGTCGGGACGCCGCACACCGCGCAGAAGCGATGCCGCGCGTGCCAGTCGACAAGACTGCGCGCGCCGCCATAAAGCGCCGCCTCCTCACCCGACAGCAAAGGCAGCAGACGCATGACGGTGCGCGAGCGCGCGTCGATTCGCTGGCCCGCGGCGGGCTCACGCACGAAATGCGGCACCCGGTCATCGTCGAGACCGAGCAGCAACAGCGCGCGGTCGTCTGTGCGGTCGAGCGGCTCCCAACGGAGCCCGCCGCCATCGCCGGGCACGAAATCGATCCCGTCGAGCGCGAGGCAGCGCGCCCGCGGATCGGACGTCGCCGCCGCAAAGGCATCGGCGTCGGTGCGCAACTGGTCGGCGCGGTCGAGCCGCGCGCCGGTGAAACCCAGCGGCAAGGCCATCAGCCTGCGACGTCCTTGAAGAAGGTCTCGCCGAACTTGCCCTGGAAGGAAACGGCATCGGGCGGCATGATTTGCGTATAACCGGCCGCCCGATAACCGAGCCCGCGGTGAACGAAGCCGATCGTCCCCGCCGCGCCGGCCCAGCCGAAAATCCCTTCGCCGCCCGGCGAGGTCGGCAGCGACACCCGGCCGCCCGCGCCGAAGCCTTCGCCGTCGATGAAGCTGCCCTTGCGGTCGACGCTGTCGGAGAGAAGGTTCGACATCGCGAGCCGCGCGGTTTCGGGCTGCATCACCCGCACCCCGCCCGTCTCGCCTTCGCCGAGCAGCATCGCGAGGAACCGGTCATAATCGCGCGCGCTCGACACCAGTCCGCCGCCGCCGAACGGATAGGGCGGCGGATCGAGATAGATCGAATTCGCCGCCGGATCGAACGGGATCAGCGCGCCGCCGAAGGGGGCGTAATTGCTCGAGAAACGCGAGACGTCCCGCGCGCCGACCATGAAGCCCGTGCTGGCCATGCCGAGCGGATCGAACAGTCGCGCCTTCAGGAAGGCGTCGAACGCTTGCCCCGACACGACCTCGATGACGCGGCCCATCAGGTCGAGACCGATCGAATAGCTCCATTTGGTGCCGGGCTCATAGACCAGCGGCAGCGCCGCGAGCCGGTCGGCCATCGCAGCAAGGCTCGGCGCGGGCTTCACGTCGGCGAAGCCCGGAATCGGCAGGCGGCTGGCCTGTCCGCCGACGATGCCGGCATCGTCATAAGCCTTTTTGATCGGGCCCTTCTGGATGATGTTATAGCCGAGCCCCGCGGTGTGGGTGAGCAACTGGCGCACCGTGATCGGGCCTTTCGCCGGGCGCACATCGGTGATCGAGCCATCGGGCGTGTTCTGCACATTCATCTTTGCGAACAACGGCAGGAAATCGGCAATGGGCTGGTCGAGCGTCATCTTGCCGTCCTCGATCAGCAGCATCGCGGCGATGCCGGTGACCGGCTTGGTCATCGAATAGAGCCGCCAGAGCGTGTCGGGGCCGACCGGGGTCGGCGCATCGTTCGATTGCACCCCGGCGCCAAAAAACACCGGTGCCTCCTGCCCCTTGCCGATCGCGGCGAGGGTGCCGACGAGTTCGCGGCGGTCGACGAAGCCTTTGATGAAGCTGTAGGTTCCGGGGTAAAGCTGCTCGCCGCCCGCCTTCCATGCAAAGGCATTGCGCGGCAGCAGCGCCGTCGCCCCGGCGGCGGCAAATCCGCCGAGCAACGCGCGCCGCGAAACCATCATGTTCATGCATCTCTCTCCCGCATCTTGTCGACCAGCTTGCGATAGAGCGTCGGCAACCCCGCCGCGTCAAGGTCCGAGATCGGCCACCATTCGCCTTCCGCTGCGGCATCCCGGGCTTCCGGAGATCCTTCACGGCGTATGAGGGTCAGCGTCAGGTCGAAATGGGTGAAACCATGATCGACGCTGGCGATTCCCGACTCGTCCGCCGGAGTATCGGCCCATTCGCCGCCGGGGAGCGCGCGCATCCCGCCGAGCATGCCCTTGCCCGGCCGGCGGACCAGCCAGAGCCGGCCGTCCTGTTCGATCCACCACGCGACCCCATGCCGGTGCGGCTTGGCCTTTTTGGGCGGCTTGACCGGTATCCGCTCGATATCGGCGCGCCCGGGCGCACGGCAATCGGCCATCACCGGACAGATCGCACAAGCGGGCGAGCGCGGCGTGCAGATGGTCGCGCCAAGATCCATCAGCGCCTGCGCGAAATCGCCCGGCCGATCTTCGGGCACCCGCGGCGCCAGCGCGGCGCGAATCTCGCGCTTCGCCAGCGGCAGCGGGGTGGTAATCAGCCGGTGGCGTGCGAGCACGCGTTCGATATTGGCGTCGATCACGACCGCCGGACGGCCGAAAGCGATCGCCGCGACCGACGCCGCGGTATAATCGCCGATCCCGGGAAGGGTGCGCAGGCCCGCCTCGCTGTCGGGGAAGCGCCCGCCATGCGCTGCGACCACCGTCCGCGCGCAGGCGAGCAAGTTTCGCGCGCGGGCGTAATAGCCGAGCCCGGCCCACGCCGCCATGACGTCGGCGTCATCGGCCGCGGCAAGATCGGCAACCGTCGGCCAGCGCGCGGTGAATTTCAGGAAATAGCCCGTAACCGCTGCAACGGTCGTCTGCTGGAGCATGATTTCGGCAAGCCAGACGCGGTATGGATCGGGGACGGTGCGGTCGCCGGGGCCGATCCGCCAAGGAAGGTCGCGCGCCGCGCGATCATACCAGCTCAGCATGCGTCCCGCGAAATCGCCGGCCGTCTCGTCAATCGGATCGTCGATATGGTCGGATGTCTGGACGCTCACCCCCCGCCTATGGCATGGCACATGCGATGACGAAAGACACGGGAGACGGGCCGCCCGCCAAAAAGGCGAAGGCGAAAGAGGGCGGCAAAAAGCCCAAGGCAAGCGCACGCCCCTATGAACGCCCGCGTGGCGGCGAAGCGCGGTCGATCGCCGACCTCGTTCCCGAAATCGGCCGCACCGCCTTTCGCAAGTTCGGGTTCATCCAGTCGTCGGTGGTCAGCCGCTGGCGCGAGATCGTCGGCGACCGGCTCGCCGACGTCACTCAGCCCGCGATGATCCGCTTTCCGGCCGGCCAGAAGGCGGGCGGCACGCTGCACCTCACGATCAGCGGCGCGCACGCGCCGATGCTCCAGCATGTCGCGCCCGACATCATCGGCGCGGTCAATCGCTTCTTCGGCTATGCCGCGATTGCCACCGTCCGTATGACGCACGGGCAGGTCACCCCGGCGGCGCCCGTTCAGCCTCCGGCAATGCTGAAGCCCGTACCCGCCGAACTGGGGGACAGTCTTCGCGACATCGGTGACCCGGAGCTCAGGACCGTGCTCGAACGCATGGCGGCCGGGCTGGCGACCGCACCGAAGCTTCCCCGCATCAGTTAGAAAGACCCGCGACGATGTCCGCTTACCGCTCCATCCTTTTCGGACGCCGCGCCGCGATCGGCGCCCTCGCCGCAGGCGCGCTGACGCTGATCGGCGCCGCCGCACCGGCCAAGCCCGCTGCGCCGCGCTGGTCGGCCAGTGTCGCGACGACCGACATCGGCTCGTTCAGCATCGGCAACCCCAAGGCGAAAGTCCGGCTGATCGAATATTTCAGCTATACGTGCAGCCATTGTGCCGACTTCGCGCGCCTCGGCTCGGTGCCGCTGAAGACGCTGTATGTCGACAAGGGGCTGGTGGTCTTCGAATATCGCAACCTCGTCCGCGACCCGGTCGACATGACCGCCGCGCTGCTCGCGCGGTGCGGCGGCGGCAAGGCATTTGTGGGCAACCATCAGGCGATTTTCGCGGCGCAAAAAGTCTGGCTCGCCAAGGTGCAGAAGGCCAGCGAGGCCGAAATGAAGAGCTGGTATCAGGGCGATCTCGGCGAGCGGGCGAGAAAGATCGCCGCCTTTACCGGGCTCGACGCGCTGATGCGCGCGCGCGGTTATACGGCGGCGCAGCTCGATCGCTGCATGAACGACGGCGTCGCGCAGGCCGAACTCGAGGGCATGACCAATATCGCCTTCAACGCCGACCGGGTGAAGGCCACCCCGACCTTTTTCATCAACGGCCGCGAGGCCGGCGCAAGCCAGTGGCCAGCGCTGAAAACGCCGCTCGACGCCGCGCTCAAGGGCTCCTAAAAGCCCGCCAAACCCTTTTCGTCCGGAGAGAAAACCCATGACCCGCACGCTGCGTATCGCCATCCTGTCCTCGCTCGGCGCACTCGCGCTTGCCGGCTGCGGCGACAGCAAGACCGACCCCGCCAAGGAACAGGATGTCATCGCCAAGGTCGCGGCGCCCGCGAACAAGAGCTGGTCGCAGACGGTCGCCGTCTCGCCCGACGGCGGCTATGTGATGGGCAACCCCGACGCGCCGATCAAAATCGTCGAATTCGCGTCGATCACCTGTTCGCACTGCGCCGAATTCTCGAAGGAAAGCCATGAGGAGATCAAGCGCGACTTCATCGATACCGGCCGCGTCAGCCTCGAACTTCGCAACTTCATCCGCGATCCGCTCGACGCGTCGGCCGCCGCGATCATCCGCTGCGCGCCCGTCGACCGCTTTTACCCGCTGATCGAGAATACTTTCGCCTCGCAGGCCGAACTTTTCGCGGCGGCGCAGGCAAACCCGAAAGGCGGCGAGGAAGCGATGGCGCTGGCACCCGCACAGCGTTTCCCCGCGCTCGCCAAGGCGTGGAAACTCGACACCTTCTTCCAGTCGCGCGGCGTAACCGCAGAACAGGTGAACGCCTGCCTCGGCAAGATCGAGAATATCTCCAAGCTTGAAGAAGGCACCAACGCGGCGATCGAGAAATATCAGGTGCAGGGCACCCCGACCTTCCTGATCAACGGGCAGGTCGCCGAGGGCGTCGCAACCTGGCCGCTGCTCCGCGACCGGCTGCGCACGATGGGCGCGCGGTAAAAATTATCCTGTTTCATTCGTCATCCCGGCGCAGGCCGGGATCTCATCGTCGCGTAATAGCGATAGGGCGAGATCCCGGCTTTCGCCGGGATGACGAGGATGCCCTTGCGACTCCCCCGGCCACACGGCATGACGGGTCGCAGGGGGAAATGTGACATCAAGGTTGCAACAGCTCCGATTCGATAGCCTGCGCGGGAGCCCTCCGTGCAGATAAAGCGCTTGCGCCTGACCGGTTTCAAAAGCTTCGTCGAACCCACCGAGCTGCGCATCGAACCCGGGCTGACCGGCGTCGTCGGTCCCAACGGCTGCGGCAAGTCGAACCTGCTCGAAGCGATTCGCTGGGTAATGGGCGAATCCTCGCCGAAATCGATGCGCGGCGGCGGGATGGAGGATGTCATCTTCGCCGGCACCTCGACCCGTCCGGCGCGCGACTTTGCCGAGGTCGCCATCCATTGCGACACCGAGGGGGCGCTGGTCGCCGGATTATCCGACGCGAGCGAAGGCCACGAACTCGAAATCATCCGCCGCATCGAACGCGGCGCCGGTTCCGCCTATCGCGCCAACAGCCGCGACGTGCGCGCCAAGGATGTCGCGCTGATCTTCGCCGACGCGGCAACCGGCGCGCACAGCCCGGCGCTCGTCAGCCAGGGCAAGATCGCCAATGTCATCGCCGCCAAGCCCACCGACCGCCGCGCGATGCTCGAGGAAGCGGCAGGCATCGCCGGGCTGCACGTCCGCCGCAAGGATGCCGAGCAAAAGCTGCGCGCGACCGAAACCAACCTCACCCGCCTGTCCGAAATCGTCGCCGACATGGAGGTGCGCGCCAACGCGCTGCGCCGGCAGGCGCGCGCGGCGGAGAAGTACAAGAAACTGAGCGACGAAATCCGCGTCGCCGAAGCGCGGCTCATCTATGCACGCTGGCGCGATGCCGCCGCCGCCGCCGACCAGGCACGGCGCGACGCCGACGCGGCCGAAGCCGCGGTAAAGACCACGCAGGACGAGCTCGAAACCGTCTCGAAGGCGCAGACCGAGGTTGCGACGCGCGTCGCCGCCGCGCGCAGCGATGCCCAGACGCAGCGCGACGCGCTGGCCGAGGCGACCGCGACGCAGGTGCGGCTGCAAGGCGAGGAACGCGCCGCGCTTCAGCGCCTCGAAGATCTGGCGGCGCAGCAGCGGCGCATCGCCGACGACCGCGCGCACGAAGGCGAACTGGCGCGCGAAGCCCATACCGCGCTCACCGCACTCGATACCGAGACGAAATCGCTCGCACAGGATATCGCGGGGCACGACGCCGGCAAGGCGGCCCTCGCCGAAGCCAGCCTCGCCGCGCAGGCGCGCCTCCGCGACGCCGAGGTTGCGCTGGCGCAGGCGCGCGCCAGGGCGGCGAGCGAAGCCGCCGACCGGCGCATCGCCGCCTCGGCACGCGACAGCGCCGAAAGCGCGGTGCGCCGCGTCGCCGGCGACAAGGCACGGGTCGACGCCGAAGTTGCCGCGCTTGGCGACAGCGACGCGCTCGCCGCGCGGCAGGTCGAAAGCACGGAGGCGGCTGTCGAGGCCGAAGCCGCGATCGCGGCGGCCGAAACCGCGCTGCAGGACGCCGAGGCCGACCGCGAAGCCACCGCCGCCGACCTCGCGGGCGTCGAAGCCGGGCTGGCCGAGGCCCGCGCCGCGCTCGCCGCGCTCGACGGCGAGGCCGCGACGCTCGAACGTGCGCTGGCGGCAGCGCGTAGCGGCGACGACCGCGTTCTCGACCAGTTGCGCGTTGCCGCCGGCTATGAAGCCGCGCTCGCCGCTGCGCTCGGTGACGACCTCGACGCCGGAACCGACAGGCAGGCGGCGCGCAGTTGGGGCGGTGCGGACGCGGCCAAGGGCGATCCGGCCCTCCCGGCCGGGACCCGCTCGCTCGCGGATTTCGTGACAGCACCGGCGGCGCTTGCGCGGCGCCTCGCACAGGTTGCGGTCACCGAAACCGACGACGGGCAACCGCTCGCGGTGGGCCAACGGCTCGTGACCACCGAAGGCGTGATGCGCCGCTGGGACGGCTTCGTCACCCGCGGCGACGGCGCGACCGCGACCGAGCGTCTGCAACGCCAGAACCGGCTCGACGCGCTCGCAGCGCAGCGGCCGCAGGTCGAACTCGGTGTGCAGGAATTGCGCGACCGGCGCGATGCGGCCGCGACGAAAAGTAGCCAGATCGTCGAAGCCGCCGCCGCTGCGCGCAAGGCGCTGGCGCAGGCCGACGAGGCGCGGCGCACCGCCCTGCGCGCTGCCGATCAGGCGCAGGCCGCGCTCGACCGCCACCGCGACGCCGCCGCGCTCTTCGACCGCCGGCTCGGCGAAATCGCCGAAGCCGCGAAAGAGGCTGCCGAGGCGCTCGCGGTGACCGAAGCTGCGCTCGCGGCGCTGCCCGACGACAGCATCGCGCGCGCGGCGCTCGAAGCCGAAGAGGCGGCGGCCGAGCGCGCGCGTACCGACGCCGGGACCGCCCGCGATGCGCTCGCCGCACACGAACGCGCGCTCGCGGCGCTGAACGAACGCCAGGCGGTGGTCAGCGCCGAGATCAAGAGCTGGAAAGCCCGCGCCGGCGAGGCCGCACGCCGCGTGACCGAAATGGACAAGCGCGCCGACGCGCTTGCCGCCGAGGCCGCGAAGCTTGCCGACCTGCCGGAGCGGCTCGCGGCGCAACGCGTCGCGGCCGAGCAGCAGCAGACCGCGCTGCGCGAAAAGGTAGCCGCCGCCGAAGCACAGGAACGCGAAGCCGAAGCCGCGCTACGCGAAGCGGAAACCGCGCTCTCGGCGATCCGCGAACGCGTCGCGGCCGCGCGCGAAACGCGCGCCGGCGCGATTGCGCGCTCCGAAAATGCCGAACTCCGCCGCATCGAAATGGGCCGCCTGTCGGGCGAGCGCTTTGAATGCCCGCCGCCGCTGCTACCCCAGAAGGCCGGTTTCGATAGCGCCGAGGTCGGCGATGCCGCGCACGAATCGACGCAGCACGACCGGCTGATCGCCGACCGCGAACGGCTGGGCCCGGTGAACCTCGTCGCTGCCGACGAGCTCGCCGAACTCGACGCCGAACGCGAGAAAAATGCCGCCGAGATCGAGGAGCTGACGCAAGCGGTGAATCGCCTGCGCGGCTCGATCGGCAATCTCAACCGCGAGGGCCGGGTTCGCCTGCTGGCGGCGTTCGAGACGGTGAACGAGCATTTCCAGCGTCTTTTCACCACGCTGTTCAACGGCGGGCAGGCGCATCTCGAACTCGTCGATTCGGACGATCCGCTCGAGGCCGGGCTCGAAATCATGGCGCAGCCGCCGGGCAAGCGGCTCGGCACCCTGACATTGCTGTCGGGCGGCGAACAGGCGCTGACCGCCGTCGCGCTGATCTTCGGCCTCTTCCTCACCAACCCGGCGCCGATCTGCGTCCTCGACGAGGTCGACGCACCGCTCGACGATGCGAACATCGAACGTTTCTGCGACCTGCTCGACCGCATGACGCGCGAGACCAGCACCCGCTATCTGATCGTCACCCACAATGCGGTGACGATGGCGCGCATGCACCGCCTGTTCGGGGTGACGATGATCGAAAAGGGTGTCAGCCGCCTCGTCTCGGTCGATCTGGGCGGCGCCGAGGAACTGCTCGCCGCCGAATAGCTAGGGTCCTGACCCTAGGGCGCGCTGCCGACCACCAGCATCGCGGCGAAGATCAGCAAACCGGCGAAACGATTGCTGCGGAACTTGGCGAGCGCATCGGCCTCGTTCGCCGGGTCGAGCGTGACGACCTGTCCGGTGAAATGCACCGCCGCCGGAAGCAGTGCGACGAGCACCAGCGGATCGGGACGCACCGCCCATAATGCCCCGCCCCACGCCGCCAGCGCCGTGCCATAGCAAAGCGCGACGCCGCCGCGGACATGACGCCCCATCGCGCGTGCGCTCGACTTCACGCCGACCAGCATATCGTCCTCGATATCCTGCAGCGCATAAATGGTGTCATAGCCGATCACCCAGGCGATACAGCCGGCGTAGAGCAGGGGCAGCGCCAGGCCGTCCTGCCCGCCGACGGCGGCCCATGCGACGAGCGCGCCCCAGCTGAACACAAGGCCGAGCCACGCCTGCGGCCACCAGGTGATGCGCTTCATGAACGGATAGCCGGCAACCAGCAGCAGGCTGCCCAACGCGACGATCTGCGCGCCGCGAGGCAATTGGAGCAATACCGCCAGCCCTACCAGCGACAGGAGCAGCGTCCACAGCAGCGCGCCCCGCACAGAGACCGCTCCGCTCGCGACGGGACGCGATGCGGTGCGCGCAACCTTCGCATCGAGGTCGCGATCGACGATGTCGTTATAGACGCAGCCCGCCCCCCTCATGGCAATCGCGCCAAGCAGCAGCCACAGGAACAACGGCCAGTGGCTGACCGCCCCGCCGCCGAGCGCGAGGGCAAAGGCGCAGGGCCAGTAGAGCAGCCACCAGCCGATCGGCCGGTCGAAGCGCGCGAGCAGCGCATAGGGCCGCGCACGGGCGGGCAGCAGGGCGACGAAACCCCGGTGCTGGCTGTCGGGAGGATGGATTGCAGTCATCGGCCCCGGCGCGATAGCAGGCTGCGGCGCGCCGATAAATGCCGATTATCTCCGCGCGCCGCGCGGCGCGTCAGCAGCTCGATTTGGTACCGGGGCTGTAGACCTGGGTCAGGTCGCGCGTCTCGCGGATATTGAAGGCTGCGGTCGATTTGATCGTCTTCGGTCCCAGCCATTTGCCGTAGACGAGCGGCTGATATTTATAGCTGATCTCGACGAACATCACCGCCGTGCCGCCTGCCGCGGTCACTTCCTTGCCCTTGTCCCCCATGCCGGCGAAGCTCTTGCCCGTCGCCCCCGTTCCTTCCGTACCGTAGGCCGAAGCAACGGCAAGCTTGCCATAGCAGCGCTGCCACTTGATCGTCTGGCCGCCGTCGTTGTTGCGCTGGAGACTCGACAGGATGATGCGGCCGTTTTTCTGGAAATCCAGCCCGACGCCCTGTTTCTCGATGCCGGCGAACACCTCGTTGATGTCGGCCTCGCGCACCTGCGGCAGCGCGAGGTTGCTCCCCGCCGCGATGCGCGACGCGTTGTCGGCAACGCTGAGGCCGATCTGGCTGATCTGCGTGTTGACGAGCGTCAGGTTGGCGACCTCGAGCCCGCCGAAGCCGATGAGGACGAGGATCGGGATGGCAAAGGCCATTTCGATCATGATCGCGCCGCGCACATTGCGCGCGAGGCGCCGGGTTGCGACCCGCGCACGGCGGAGAAGGTCGGGACGGGCGATCATTTGCATTCGTCCGGCGGCGCATCGGTGCCGTTAGCGAACGGCTGGTTGCGCAGCACCGTCGACGACGACAATGTCGTCTCCTGCGGCTGGCCCAGCATGTACCACACCGGCAGGACGCGTTTGAACTTCATCGACGCGGTGTAAAGGACGACGTCGCCCGCGGTGCCGTTGCTGTCGCGGCCGCGGTCGCGATCCCACCGGCCGTTCTTGTTGAAGTCGTCGAAACATTCGCCAGCGTCGTACCGGCCGTTTTTCGGCTTGTCGTCGGTATAGCGTTCCTCGGTGCCGACCTGATCGAAGGTGTCATAGGCCTTGCGGGTGAAGGTCACATCGGCGTGGTTGAACACGTTCAGCACCTGCGCCTTGACCCGGTCGTCGAGCGCTTTCTGGTTGATCGCAAATTGCTCGAGCGTCGAATCGCGGCCCGCCTTGCTGACGGCGCCCTGCAGCACCTGCTGTGCATACATTTGCCAGCAATAGTCGAAGATGCCCATCAGCAGGAGCAGGAAGACCGGCGCGGTGAGCGCGAATTCGACCATCGCCACGCCGCGCTTATTGCGGCGCAGGCGGCGGATCAGGGCGTGCCGGCGCGTCATTGCGACAGCCTCAGCTTCGAAATCTGCCGTGCGATCGACTGGAAATTCGCATTGAGCTGGGCCGAATCGTCGGCCTCATAGGCCTTGCCCGAGGTCGAGCAGCTATCGAGCTGGGTATTGGTCCCGACCCCGAACGACACGACCCAGATGGTGACGCCGAGTTCGCGCGTCCGCCGGCAGAGCTGGACGAAGCGGTTGTTGTGCCGGGCGACGGCGTTGTCGTCGCTCGTCGCACCGATGCGCTGCATCGTGATCTCATTGCCCTGGTGCGACAGATTGTCGCGCGGCGCGGTCATGTCACCGTCGGTCATGAAGACGATGTGCCGGCTGATCGGCCGGTTGTTCGACGCCGTCGCATTTTCGCTGGCGAACAAGCCGACCGGCGAAATCAGCCGCGCGCCCCACGCCATGCCGGCGTCGTGGTAGGTATAGCCCTTGGGCTGCAAGGCGTTGATATAGGCTTCGAAGGTCGACTTGTCCGCCTTCGTCATCTTGGTCAGCTTCATCGCCGCAACCGGACAGGCGCCATAATCGCTGGTCAGCGACCGCGTCGCAAAGCTCGAACTGTTGGTCGTGCTCGTTGTGTTGCTGCTCGACGACCGGCCATAGGCGACTTCGGACAGGAACATCTGCCACTGGGTGTCGGCATCGCTCGGGTCGGGGACCAGTGTGATGTTCATGTCGAGCGCGTCGTCGGGCGCGGTCGCGGTCGGACCGAACGGGTCGGTGGCGCGTTCGATGATGCAGCCGTTCCAGGCAACGGTAACGTCCGCGCCGTTCGTGCCGGTGTTGGTGACCAGCGAATTGCCCTGTTTCACCGCGGTGACGTCGAACGAGCGGTTCTGGTAGGTATAGTTCTGGAACGTCTTGATCGGCTCTTCGGTCACGGTTTCCTTGAAGGTCCGCGTGAAGGTCATCGTCCGTTCCTGCAACTTGCACTTGTTGCTCGAGGTCGTGTAGCGATAGCTGTAATAGACGTATTTCTGGTTGCGATCGTACGTCGTGATGCGGTCGCCCTCACCATCGATGAACTGTGCGGTCTGGTTGCGCGTCGGCGTCCCGCTGGCCGTCGGCGTCGTGTCGGGCGGCGGATTCGCGTTGTTGTTGCAGAAGCTCTTGTCGACGTTCGATCCGCTCGACCAACTGCCCGCGGTGGTGGTGCCGTCGTTATAGGTGTTGCTGATCTCGGTCGACGCGTTGCCGTAGGTGATCTTGAAATTGGGCGTTCGCGACGGCAGCGTCGTTTCGTTCGCCAGCCAGTCGGGATTCTTGGCGCGCAGGATCTGCCCGACATTGACCGTCGAGCTATAGGGAACGACGCCGAAGCGTAGCTGGCCGTCGCCGATATCGGCCTTGGTCAGCGTGTCGAAAAAGTCGATCGCCGCAGTGCGCAGGCCCTGGATCTTCGTCACCGTATCCGACCCGTTGGCGCGCGCCATCGAACCCGTGACGTCGAGAACGAGCATCACGTCGACGTTCGAGATTTCGAGCTTCGCGGTGCAATTGACCGACAGGTCGAACTTGTCGGTCCCGAAAATATACATGATCGCGGTCGGCAGCTTCGCGGTGGCGGTGCCGGTGACGTCGGCCGTGCTCGGCGCGCTCGAGGTGAAGGTGACGGTATTGCTGCCATAGATGCCGGACGGCATGTTGAAGTTGAACATCTTGTTCGCTTCGGCCTTCGCCGTATCCGAATAGGTCCCCGCCGCCATCGCGCGGCGCCCCGCGAGCACGCCGGCGTCGCACGCCTGCTGCAGGCGGAGCTGCGTCATATAGGCCCGGCCGATATCGACACCCGATCCGACGATGCCGATGACCGGCACGATCGCCGCGGCAGTCAGAATCAGGGCATTGCCGCGCTGGTCGCGCGCAAGTGCTTTTCCTGTTCGCCGCAAGCGGCTGAAAATGGTCCCACCCATGGTCAAAACCCCTCTTGGACCAGGCTCGCGGCCCACCCGGATGCGCGACTGGTATCCTCGCACTAGAGGGAAACTGCTTACCAAATGGCTAATCGACCCCGCGGCGTTTGGCGGCCGAACGGCCGATTTGCCCCGTTTCAGGACAGATTCGCCGTCCTGTCGCAAAAGATGCACAAGGAATCGCCTTCTGCTATTGCGTGCGCCATGCCCGCGACACCCGCCTGGCCGCCCGCCAGCACCCCCCGCCTGTTCATCGACACCCCGCTCGGACCCGATGCCGCGCCGGTGATCGACGGCAGTTCGGCGCATTATCTGCTGGGTGTCATGCGGCTGAAGGCAGGCGATCCGGTCTTGCTGTTCGACAACCGCAGCGGCGAATGGCTGGCGGTCGTCGCCGACGCCGGCAAGCGGTCGCTGACCGTGCGGATCGAGCGCCAGACCCGTCCGCTCGAACGCGTGCCCGACCTCTGGCTCTGCTTTGCGCCGGTCAAGAAGGCGCGGCTCGACTGGATTATCGAAAAGGCGACCGAACTCGGCGTCGCGCGCCTGCAGCCGGTGATCACCGAGCGGACGATCGTCGAGCGGGTGAAGGCCGAACGGATCGCAGCGCAGATCGTCGAGGCATGCGAGCAATGCGGCCGCACCGCCCTTCCCGCACTCGCCGACCCCGTAAAGCTGCCGCAGCTTTTGCAGGACTGGCCGGCCGAACGTGCGCTCCTGTTCGCCGACGAAGCGGGCGGCGCAGCTTTTAATAGCGTCGATGCCCCGGCCCCGGCGGCAATTCTGACCGGGCCCGAAGGCGGCTTTACGACCCGCGAACGCGACCTGCTTCTGGACTGTTCCGCGGTCCGCCGCGTCGCGCTGGGCCCGCGCATCCTGCGCGCCGAAACCGCCGCGATCGCGGCCACCGGCCTGTGGATGGCCAAGCACGGCGACTGGGCCGGCACCTAGCCATAGGTGTGCCCATCCGACACAATAACGGCCCCAACTTCACAATCTTAACCCGCTGTTAGCCACGACTGCCCCATAGCGCCGCCATGCAGCGGCGGGACCAGAGCCGAAACTGCTGGTGTGGGGACCAGTATGTGCAGCTATTGCGAGCGTTGATGGCGCTCGCCTGTCTGACGGCGGGTCTCGTCGCTGCGCCCGTCGGGGCGCAGACCACCACAAGCTACAGCAACACCGTCAGCGGTACGATCAGCGAGACCGCGACCCCGTGCACCGCCCCGATGGTGCGCAATTTCACCGTCGCGTCGAACGCCCAGATCACCGATGTCGATATCGGCGTCCAGCTCAGCCACACCTATCGCGGCGACCTTCGCGCGACTCTGGTGTCGCCCGGTGGCACGGTGGTCAACCTGATCACCAACGTCGGCACGTCGGCGGACAATCTGAACGTCCTGTTCGACGACAGCGCGGCCGCGAGCATCTCGACGCACAGTTCGAACGACAACACGACCGCCGCGCCGCCGTATCAGCGCAATTTCAGGCCCGAGGGTTCGCTCGCCAGCTTCAACGGCGAAGCGTCGGCGGGAAGCTGGCAATTGACGATCTGCGATTCACTGAACGGCGACAGCGGCAGTTTTGCCCGCGCACATCTCTATCTCACCACCGTACCGCTCACGCCCTATGCCGACCTTTCGCTGACCAAGACGGTGAGCAGCGCGTCGCCGGCGTTCGGCGCGAGCATCAGCTATACGTTGAGCGTCACCAATGCGAGCGCCTCGCCGCTCACCGCCACCGGCGTCACGGTGCAGGACAGCCTGCCGCCGGGGTTCGCCTTCACCGGCGCCTCGGGCTTCGGAAGCTACAGCAGCGGTACGGGCGTCTGGACCGTTGGCAGTATCCCGCCGGGCACGACACGAACGCTGACGATCAGCGGCACGGTGACCGCCACGTCGGGCGCCACCGTCACCAACAGCGCCGAGATCAGCGCCTCTTCGGCCTATGACATGGACTCGACCCCCGGCAACGGCGCCGCCAGCGAGGACGATGGGGATTCGGCAAGCTTCACCGTGTCGGGTACGCGCACCGCAGGCGTCGCGCCGACGCTCGTCTGCCCCGCGCTGACGACGACCCACGACTGGGACAATATCAGCTGGTCGGCCGGAGCGACCAGCGGCGGCTATGCGCTTGCCGGCATCGGCACGACAAACTTCGGCATCACGATCAGCGGCGGCAGCTTCCTCAGCAACGCGACCTATGGCGGACAGTCGCCGACGCGGCAGAATGTCGTCACCGGCGGACTGTCGCCGGCGCAATATTCGATCTTCGAGCTTGTCGATTTCACCAGCCAGGCGGGCACCGTCACCTCGACGATCACCTTGCCGACCGCGGTTCCCGGCGCCCAGTTCCGGTTGTTCGACATCGATTATTCGTCGGGCCAGTTCGCCGACCGCGTGACCGTCACGGGCAGCTTCAACGGATCGCCCGTCACGCCGGTGCTGACCAACGGGACGAGCAACTATGTCATCGGCAACAGCGCCTATGGCGACGTCCTGTCGGCCGACACCAGCGCCAACGGGACGGTGACCGTAACCTTCACCGCGCCGGTCGATACCATCGTCATCGAATATGGCAGCCATTCGATCGCGCCCGCAAATCCGGGGCAGCAGGGGATGGCGATCCACGACATCGTCTTTTGCCGCCCGGTCGGCAATCTCGCGATCGCCAAGACGAGCGGCGTCGTCAGCGATCCGGTCAACGGCACCACCGACCCCAAGGCGATCCCCGGCGCAACGATGCGTTATTGCCTGCTCGTGACGAACAACGGCAGCAGCACCGCGACCGCGATCAATATCGCCGATCCGCTGCCGCCGACGGTGACCTTCGTTGCCGGCTCGCTGCGCAGCGGCACGAGCTGTGCCGGGGCGACGACGGTCGAGGATGACAATGCGACCGGCGCCGATGAAAGCGACCCGTTCGGCGCGTCGTTCGCGGGCGCGACCGTATCGGCGACCACCGCGACCCTCGCCCCCGCCGCCGCGATGGCGGTCGCGTTCAACGTGACGGTCAACTGATGGCTTCGCTGGCCCGCTTGGCGCGCCTCGGCGCACTCCTCCTGATCGCTGCGGGGGCCGGCGCGCCGGCGATGGCGCAGCGCGTCATCGTCAATCCCTCGTTCGAATCGAACAACCCGCAGGGCGCGGGGGCGGCGAATTACGAAATCTACGCCAACGGATCGGTGACCGGCTGGGATTCGGCGTCGGGCGAGATCGAGCTGTGGGATACCGGCTTTCAGAGCGTGCCCGCCTATGACGGTTCGGTCTTCGCCGAAATGAACGCCAATGTGCCCGGCGCGCTCTACCAGAATATCTGCATGGTGAATGGCGAGACGATCGGCTGGACCTTTGCCCATCGCGCCCGCTCGGGCGGCCCGGCAACCCAGACGGCGCGCTTCCAGATCGCGAACGGCGGCGGCACGCTGATCCAGAATCTGGCGACGCAGGCATCGACCACCGCGAACCAGGTCTGGAACGTCAACACCGGTACCGCGACCTACAGCGGCGCGTCGGGCGTCCAGCGCGTCCAGTTCATCACCACCGACGCGGGCAGCTACGGCAATTTCCTCGACGACATCCGCATCACGCTCAATCCGTTCATCGAGCTGTCGGCCGCGACCGCCTCCGGGGTCGAATCGATCGCGTCGGCGAACCTGCCCGGGCTCATCGTCAGCGGCACTTTGTTCTCCGCGCGGACCGTCAACGTCAGCATTACCGGCGGCACGGCGACGCGCGGGACCGACTATACGACGCCCGGCGGCGGCGCGACCTTCACCGTCACCATTCCCGCCGGCACCTATCAGAATGTCACCGTCCCGCTCGGCATACAGATCATCGACGATACGGTGAGCGAGGGTAGCGAGACGATCCAGATCGCGCTGAACACGGGCACCGGCTACACCGTATCGAGCACATCGAGCTGCGGCGGTACGCCGCGGACCGCGAGCACCTACACGATCACCGACAATGATTCGCCCGTCGTGCTGGCGAAGAGCTGGACGAACGGGATCGCGGGCGACGCGGTCGGGCTGTCGATTTCGGGAGGCCTCGTCCCCGTCGCCGGATCGTCGACGGTCGGGGGCAGCGCGACCAATGCAACCGCCGTCGCCGTCGCCGGCTCGACGCTGACCCTGACCGAAAGCTTCACGACCGGATCGGCGACCAACTACACCAGCAGCATCGAATGCCGCCGCAACAGCGACAATGCCGTCGTCGCCACGGCGGGCAGCGGGCTCAGCCGGACGGTCACCATGCCCTCGGGCACCTCGCTGACCTGCACCTTTACCAACAACCGCAAATCGGCGACGCTCGTCGTCCGCAAGACCTGGGTCAACGCCCAGACGACCAACGCCGTCACCGTGGCGAGCGACGGCTTTACCAACGATGCGACGCTGTCATCGGTCGCGAACAGCGCCAACGAAACCGACACCAATGCCGCGGTCACCGTCTATGCCGCCGAAAGCGGCGCGCTGACCGAAAGCTGGACGGTCGGCAATGGCGCCAATTATGCGCAGGCGCTCGCCTGCACCGGCAATACGACCGCGCTTTCGGATAATGTGCTGACGGTCAATCCCGCCGATACCGCGATCGTGTGCACCTTCACCAACAGCCGCATCGCGCAGCAATTCCGCCTCGCCAAGGCGTGGTCGGGCGCCACGGTCGGCCACACCGCCGCCGCGACGACCAGCGGCGGCACCGCCAACGCGACTTTCAGCTCGACCGCGCCGACCGCGACGAACGGAACGCAGGTCATAATGCGCGCGGGCGACGTGGTGACCCTTCCCGCCGAAAGCTGGGGCGGCGGCGCGGTCGCCGCGCTCTATAACGCCACCGTCGAATGCACCGGCGGCAGCCCGCTGGCCAGCGGCGCGACGGGACGGACGCTGACGATCCAGCCGAGCACGACGGCGACGGTCTGCACCTACACCAACGCCTATGTCCTGCCGCTCGCGATCGCCAAGACTTCGGTCCCCTATAGCGACCCCGTGAACGGGACGACGAACCCGAAGCTGATCCCCGGCGGTTTCGCAGACTACGGCATCACCGTCACCGCGCCGTCGGGCACCGCGCCGACGAGCAATAGCGTCGTCGTCACCGACGCGATCCCCGCGAACCTTGCGCTGTTCGTCGGCACCTATGCACCCGGGCCCGGGCCCGTCAGCTTCACCGCAGGGAGCAGCGGGCTGACCTACAGCTTCACCAGCCTGTCGAACGCCAGCGACGACATCAGCTTCTCGAACAACGGCGGCTCGACCTGGACCTATACGCCGGTCGCCGATACCAATGGTGTCGACACCAATGTCACCCATGTCCGCGTCAATCCGAAGGGCAGCATGGCACCGGGATCGAGCTTCACGATCAACCTGCGCGCGATGGTCGAATAGGCGAGCAAAAGGCGCTGCAACAGCCGATTGTATTTTGTACCGAACCGTCTAAATGCGCGAAATGAGCACGCGCACCGCCTCGGACAGCAACGATCCCGTCGTCGAACATGCGAGCGATCTCGCAGTCCCCATGATCAAGGGCGAAAAGCCCCGCGAACGCTGGCGCATCGGGACCGAGCACGAGAAATTCGTCTATCGCACCGCCGACCATCGCGCGCCTTCCTACGACGAGCCCGGCGGCATTCGCGACCTGCTCATGGCGCTCACCCGCTTCGGCTGGGAACCAGTGATCGAGGGCGGCAATGTCATCGCGCTGGCCGGCAGCGACGGCACCGTCAGCCTCGAACCCGCGGGGCAACTCGAACTTTCGGGCGCGCCGGTCGAAAATCTCCACCAGACCTGCGCCGAGACCGGCCGCCACCTGAAGCAGGTCAAGGAAGTGGGCGCCGAACTCGGGCTCGGCTTCCTCGGCCTCGGCATGTGGCCCGACAAGACGCGCGCCGAGCTGCCGATCATGCCCAAGGGCCGCTACAAGATCATGCTCGAGCATATGCCGCGTGTCGGCAGCATGGGGCTCGACATGATGCTGCGCACCTGCACCATCCAGACCAACCTCGACTATTCGTCGGAGGCGGACATGGTGCAGAAGTTCCGCGTGTCGCTCGCGCTCCAGCCGCTTGCGACCGCGCTCTTCGCCAGCTCGCCGTTCACCGAGGGCAAGCCCAACGGCTATATGTCGTATCGCAGCCATATCTGGACCGACACCGATCCCGCACGCACCGGCATGCTGCCCTTCGTGTTCGAAGACGGCTTCGGCTACGAGCGCTATGTCGACTATATGCTCGACGTGCCGATGTATTTCGTCTTCCGCGACGGCAAATATATCGACGCTGCGGGGCAAAGCTTCCGCGACTTCCTGAAGGGCGAACTGCCGGCCCTGCCCGGCGAAAAGCCGCGCCTCTCCGACTGGAACGACCATCTTTCGACCGCCTTTCCCGAGGTGCGGCTCAAAAGCTTCCTTGAAATGCGCGGCGCCGACAGCGGCCCGTGGAACCGTATCTGCGCCCTGCCCGCGCTCTGGGTCGGGCTGCTCTATGACAGCCAAGCCCTCGACGCCGCATGGGACCTCGTCAAGGGCTGGAGCATCGAGGAACAGCAGGCACTCCGCGATGCCGTCCCGGCCGAAGGCCTCGACGCCCCCGCGCCCGGCGGCGGCACGCTCGGCGAACTCGCGCACCGCGTGCTCGATATCGCCGCAGCGGGACTGGCCGCGCGCGGCGAGGTCAATTCGATGGGCGATAACGAGGTCGGCTTCCTCGAACCGCTGCGCCGCATTGCCAAGAGCGGCAAATCGCCGGCGCACGACCTGCTCGACCGCTATGACGGCGCGTGGAACCACGACCTTTCGAAGATTTACGACGAGCTTAGCTTCTAGGATTGGCGCGTCAGCTCTGGGGTGGGGAGCTGCCGCTTGTTAAGTCGTCATCCCGGGCTTGACCCGGGACCCGCCTTCCTTCTTTCGACGCCGGATCAAAGAAAAGGCAGGCCCCGGGTCAAGCCCGGGGTGACGAAGAGGGACGTGTCCGCTTTCGGCCGCAAGCAGACCTTAGCTCAATATCCCAGCGTCGCTTCCAGAAACCAGATGCGCTGCTGGGTTTCGTCGGCCCAGCCGTCGACAAGCCCGCTCGTCGCGATGTCGCCCGCTTCCTCGGCGGCGGCCTTGGTTTCGCGGATCTGCGCGAGCAGCGTCCGGTTGTCCTCCGCGAGCGCACGGACCATCGCGTCGGGCGCGACGCCGGCGGCATCATCGTCGCGGATCGACTGGCGGCGGCCGATGTCGCCGACCGAGCGCAAAGTCGCGGCGCCATTCTTGCGCACCCGTTCGGCGATCAGGTCGGTGGTCGCGAGAATCTGCGCCGCCTGTTCGTCGAACAGCAGATGCAGTTCGCGAAAATGCGGACCGTGGACATGCCAGTGGTAGTTTTTGGTCTTGAGATAAAGCGCAAAGCTGTCGGCGAGCAACGCGTTGAGCGCGTCGGCAACCGCGGGCTCGTTTTTCTGGGTCATCGTTTCGGACATGGGAGAGATCCTTTCTGTTGCCGCTCCGATATAGGAGGCCGGCACCGCGAAGGCCCATGAAGACTCTGCGTCGCTATCATCGAAAAAATCGATGATCTGAAATTTTTCAGGCAGAACCGCCGATCAGTCCGAAGGCGCCGAGCGCGGTGCGGATTGCCCAGATCAACAGCACGGCGGCGCTCGCCCCGCGCACGATACGCGCCGCGCGCGTTTCGCGCAGCGCAGCGCCGAAAGCGAGGAAAGGCAGCATCGCGATCGTCCAGCCGACCAGCCCGCCCGCCGCTGCCCACACCCCGGCGCCGCTCGTAGCGGCGAGCGCGCCGATCAGGAAATGGCTGCGGTCGCCGAACTGGGTGACCAGCATCCGACCCGCGAGTAGCACGGGCGGGGCTTGGTCCGAGTCGGCGGGGACGGCGCGGTCGCGCCAGAGCAGCGCGACCACCGCCGAAAGCATGGCAAAAGCGACGAACAGCGCCGCAACGCCCTGCCCGATCATGCGGTTCGCGACCGACCCGAGGACCGCCGCGACGACCGCGTTGAGGATGAAAGCCGAAAAGGCGATGACGACAACGACGCGCCGGTCGCTGCGCACGCTCAGCAGGTTCGAGAGAGAGGCGCCCGTTCGTCCGTCGGCGTTGGCGAGCGCCACCGCGACGAGGGCCAGCATGATCGCGTCCATAACCCGACCTGCGACGTCAGCGCGCCGCGGTCAATGGCCGAGCCGCATCGCCACCGAAGCGAGCCACGCTTCCTCCGCGGCGGCGGGGAGCGGTCCGCGCGGCGCGCTCGCGGCGTCGCTCATCGCGTCGAGATAGGTCAGGATCGCTGCGCGGTAACCGCCCGCGGCGACCGCCGATTCGAGCCGGCTGGCCAGCGTCTCGACCGCCCCGAAGCCATTATCGCGCGCGAGGCAGCGGATATCGTCGATGCCCTGAACGATCTGCGCCAGCGCGCAATGCGGCAGCGCCTCGGCCAAAGCGCCGATCTGGCCGGTGATCCGGCCCTGAATGTCGTGAAAAGGATCGCCCTGCGTTTGCATGCCATACCCCCCCTGTGGTCCGGGAACGACGATGCGCCTTTTTGGTTAACGGGCGGTTAGCGCCGATTATCGGTGCAGGCGCGGACCGTCCTGCCGCTGCTTGCAGCGATACATGTCGCGGTCGGCGGCGGCCAATATGTCGGCCTCGGCCATCCCGACCTGCAGCATCGCGACCCCGAAGCACGCCGACAGTTCGATTTCCTGCCCGTCGTAGAGCGCCGGACCGGCGCTCAGCACCTCACCGAGCCGTTCGATCTGCGCGCGCGCGCCGCCCTCGGTCGACTGATCGAGGATCAGGCCGAACTCGTCGCCGCCGATCCGCGCCGCGACGTCGGTCGAGCGGATCGATGCCGCGAGCCGCGCCGCGACCTCCATCAGCGCAAAGTCGCCGGCGGCATGACCGAAGCTGTCGTTGATATATTTGAGCTGGTTGACGTCGACGAACACCACCGCGGCGCATTCGGCGTGGCGCTCGAAGCGCGCGAGGCGGTGATGGATCGCGGTCAGGAAATAACGGCGGTTGTACAGCGGGGTCAGCGTATCGCGTTCGGACACGCGCTCGAGTTCGGCGACGGCGATCTTCAGGACGCGATTCTCGCGGCGCAGCGCATCGCGTTCGCGGCGCACGTCGCGCAGTTCGTCTTCGATGGAGACGATCGGAGCGACGCCGAACTGGTCGACCGCTATCCGTGCCCCCCCTACGCTATCCATTCTCTGTCCCCGGTGCGACCCCAGTTTCCGGCGGCGGGATGCCGACGGTGCGAAGCGGTGTAACCTCCGACATGATACCAATCGGTAAACGCGCCCGCCGCGCGGCGTTGCCCCCATCGGGTACAGTCGCTAGGGGAAAGGCGACGGCGGTGAATCGCGCCGCGAGGAGGGTTGATCGATGGGCGAGAATGCGCCGCTGGTGGGCGTCATCATGGGCAGCCAGTCGGACTGGGCGACGATGACGCACGCGGTCCAGATCCTCGAAGAATTCGGCATAGCGCACGAGGTACAGATCGTCTCGGCGCACCGCACCCCCGACCGCCTGATCGCCTATGCGAAAAGCGCCGCCGATCGCGGGCTCAAGGCGATCATTGCCGGCGCCGGCGGCGCCGCGCATCTGCCCGGCATGGTCGCGTCGATGACGCGCGTGCCGGTGCTCGGCGTGCCGGTCCAGTCGGCCGCGCTGAGCGGCGTCGACAGCCTCTATTCGATCGTCCAGATGCCCGGCGGCATTCCCGTCGCGACCTTCGCGATCGGCAAGGCGGGTGCGACCAACGCCGGGCTGTTCGCCGCCGCGCTGCTCGCAAATAGCGACCCCGCCCTCGCTGAAAGGCTCGATGCCTGGCGCGCCGCGCAGACCGACAGCGTGGCGCCTGTCCCCGTACGCGAGGGCTGAGCTTTTGTTGCCACCCGGTTCGACCATCGGAATCCTGGGCGGCGGCCAGCTCGGCCGCATGCTGGCCGTCGCCGCGGCGCAGCTCGGCTACCGTGTCCACATCTACGCCCCCGACGCCGAAAGCGTCGCCGCGCAGGTTGCGGCGCAGCACACGCAGGCCGCGTGGGACGACGAACCTCGTCTCGCCGCCTTTGCCGCGGCGTGCGACGTCGTCACCTATGAGTTCGAAAATGTGCCCGTCGATACGGTGCGCTTCCTGTCGGGGCATGTTGCGGTCCGCCCCGGAGCCGGCGTCCTTGAAATCGCGCAGGACCGGCTCGCCGAGAAGAATTTCGTCGCCGGCCTCGGCGGCCGCCCCGCCCCCTTCGCCGCGGTTGCCGATCGCGCCGCGCTCACAGCCGCGCTCGATCAGGTCGGCGCTCCGGCGATCCTCAAGACCGTGCGCATGGGCTATGACGGCAAGGGGCAGGCGCGCCTCGCGGCCGCCGGAGACGCCGATGCGGCGTGGGATGCGATCGACCGCCACGCCGCGGTGCTCGAAGGCTTCGTGACCTTCGCACACGAGTTTTCGGTGCTGATGGTGCGCGGCATCGACGGCGAGACGCGCTTCTGGGACAGCAGCGTCAACGTCCATGAGGGCGGCATCCTTGCGACATCCTCGCTGCCGCCCCCGCGACAAATCCTCGACCAGCAGGACGAAGCACGCGCGCTGCTGGCGAAGATCGCCGACGATCTCGACTATATCGGCGTGCTCACTGGCGAATTTTTCGCCACCGACGACGGCCCGATCTTCAACGAAATGGCACCGCGCGTCCACAATAGCGGCCACTGGTCGATCGAAGGGGCGGTGACGAGCCAGTTCGAAAATCACATCCGCGCCGTCGCGGGCCTGCCGCTCGGCGACACCGCGACCGTCGCCCTGCCCGTCGTCATGCGCAACCTGATCGGCCACGACATCGATGGCGTGCCGGAATTGCTCGCCGACGGCGCCGCGCATGTGCATCATTATGGCAAAGCCGAGGTCCGCGCCGGGCGCAAGCTCGGCCACGTCACCTGGGCCGGAACCTCTCCCGCATGAACCACCCCGAAATCACCCTGATCCTCGCCCGCGCCGCCAATGGCGTCATCGGCGCCAAGGGGAAGATGCCCTGGCACATCCCCGCCGACCTGCGCCGTTTCAAACAGCTCACCATGGGACGGCCGATGATCATGGGGCGCAAGACCTTCGACAGCCTGCCCGCGGTGCTTGAAGGGCGGCGCCATATCGTGCTGACCCGCGACGCCGACTGGCAGGACGAGAATGCCGAGGTCGCGCACAGCGTCGAAGAGGCGCTGCGCCTCGCCAACGCGCCGCAGGTGATGGTGATCGGCGGCGCCGAGATTTACGGGCTATTCCTTGCCAGCGCCGACCGCATCGAACTGACCGAGGTCGCGCTCGAACCGCAGGGCGACGCGTCGATCCCCTATCCCGACCCCGCCGCCTGGAAAGAAGTCGCGCGCGAAAGCCACGCCGCCGACGATGCGGGGCGCCCCGCCTACAGCTTCGTCACCTTCGTCAGGAAAGCATGATGCGCCGCTGGCTCCTTGGCATATTGATCGTCGCATTGGTCGCCGCCGGCGGCTTCTTCCTCCTCGCGCCCGGGATGATCGAGCGCGGGACGAACAAGATCGACGGCAAACCGCTCCTGCAAGTCAGCGAACGAGCCAGAGCGTTGCACCGGACGCTGACGATCGTCGACCTGCACAGCGACACGCTGCTCTGGAAACGCAGCATCCTCGATCGTGCCGACCGCGGCCATATGGACCTGCCGCGGCTCGAGGACGGCAATGTCGCGCTGCAGGTGCTCGCCAGCACGACCAAGTCGCCGAAGGGACAGAATTACGACGCCAACAGCGGCGACACCGACAATATTACGACGCTGGCGATCGCCCAGCTCCAGCCGGTGCGGACGTGGGGCTCGCTGCTCGAACGCTCGCTGTGGCACGCCGAAAAGCTGCATCGCGCGGTCGCCGCGTCGGGCGGGGAGCTGCGCGCCGTCGCCGCGCCGGCCGATGTCGACGCGCTGCTCGCCGCGCGCGGCGGCAAGGCGGTGCCGGTCGGCGCCATGCTCAGCATCGAGGGACTGCACGGACTCGAAGGCAAGCTCGCCAATCTCGACCGGCTCTACGCTGCGGGCTTCCGCATGGCGGGACCGGCGCATTTCTTCGACAATGAGGTCGCGGGGTCGATGCACGGCCTCCAGAAGGGCGGACTGACGCCGTTCGGCCGGCAGGTCGTGCAGGCGATGGAAGCCAAGGGCATGATCGTCGATATCGCGCATTGCAGCAAGGCGTGCGTCGCCGACATCCTCAAGATGGCGCGCCGGCCCGTCGTCTCCAGCCATGGCGGCGTGCAGGCAACGTGCCGGGTCAACCGCAACCTCGACGACGCGCAGATCCGCGGGGTCGCTGCGACCGGCGGCCTGATCGGCATCGGTTACTGGGACGCCGCGGTGTGCGACACCTCGCCCACGAGCATCGCCAAGGCGATGAAGCATGTGAAGGACCTTGTCGGCATCCAATATGTCGCGCTCGGCAGCGATTATGACGGCGCCACCACCGTCCGCTTCGACACATCGAAGCTGGTCCAGATGACGCAGGCGCTGATCGACGCGGGCTTTACCGACGACGAAATTCGCGCCGCGATGGGCGGTAATGCGATCCGGGTGCTGAAAGCGGGCATCGCCCCGATGGCGTCCCCCGCACCGCCCCCGTCCGCGCCGCCTCTATCCACTCCGGCGCGATGATCCGCCTCAACGGCCACAACCGGATTGCCGAACCGCTGCGCGGCGGGGTGATCGCGCTCGGCAATTTCGACGGCTTCCACGCCGGGCACCAGGCGGTCGTCGGCCGCGCCGTCCGCCATGCACGGGACGAGGGCCGCGCGTGCATCGTTGCGACCTTCGACCCGCATCCGGTGCGCTTCTTCAAGCCCGGCGTACCGCCCTTCCGCCTCACCACGCTCGACCAGCGGGAGGAATTATTCGCCGCCGCCGGCGCCGACGCGATGCTTGTCCTGCCGTTCGATGCGGCGCTCGCGGGCACCACCGCGGAGGATTTCATCACCGGCCTCCTTCTCGACCGCTATGGCGCCGCGGGAGTCGTCACCGGCGCCGATTTCGTTTTCGGCAAGGGGCGCGGCGGCAATGTCGTGACGCTCGCCGACCATGCCCGCCGCCTCGGTTTCTTCACCGAAATGGTCGCGCCGGTCGACGACGCCGACGAGGCGATCTCGTCGAGCCGTATCCGCGACGCGCTGCACGCCGGCGACTGCGCCGCCGCGGCGCGCCTGCTCACCCGCCCCTTCACCGTGCGCGGCACCGTCCAGCATGGCGACAAGAACGGCCGTCTGCTCGGCTTTCCAACCGCGAACATCGACATGGGCAACTATCTGCGCCCGCGCTACGGCATCTATGCGGTGACCGGCCGCCTGCTGAATGAAGGTTCCGACGGCCGCGTCCTGAAAGGCGCGGCGAACATCGGCATCCGGCCGAGTTTCGATCCGCCGAAGGAATTGCTCGAACCGCATTTCTTCGATTTCGCCGAAGACCTTTACGGACAGGACATCGACGTCGCCTTCCACGCCTTCATCCGCCCCGAGGCGAAGTTCGACGGCATGGACGCGCTGATGGCGCAGATCGCGGCGGATTGCGATGAGGTAAAGGCGCTACTGGCGGACATCTGACATCATCGTCACCCCGGACTGGATCCGGGGTCCCGCTTGTCACCGTCGCTGAGCGGGACCCCGGATCAAGTCCGGGGTGACGAAACGGGGGGATGAGATATGCAAGACGACTGGGCCGCAGCGCTCGAAGGCCCGCCCAAAAAGCCGATGAAGCGCGGGACGAAGATATTCCTCTGGGTCTTCGCACTGCTCGTCGCGTGGCTCACGCTGTCGAACGCCAGCTTCCTCGCCCCCGATCCGGCCGGCAAGCCGAAGCTGATCGCGCACCGCGGCGTCCATCATCTCTACGACAAGCGCGCTGCCGCCGGCCGCGACACCTGCACCGCGCGCCATATCCTGCCGCCGCGCGATACGACGTTCGAAAATACCCCCGAATCGATGCGCCGCGCGGTCGGCATGGGCGCCGCGATGGTCGAGGTTGACGTCGCACCGACGAAGGACGGGCGCATGGTGCTGTTCCACGACTGGACGGTCGATTGCCGCACCAACGGCAAGGGCGCGACGCGTGACCTGACGCTGGCCGAGCTCAAGGCGCTCGACATCGGCTATGGCTATACCGCCGACGGCGGCCAGACCTTCCCGCTGCGCGGCAAGGGCATCGGGCTGATGCCGACGGTCGAGGAAGGCCTTGCGGCGCTGCCCGTCCATCCGATCCTGTTCAACTTCAAGTCGAAGGATGCCGCCGAGGCCGACCAATTGTTTGCGATCCTGACAGCATCGGGCCGCGACAGCGCGAAGATCGGCGACGCCTTTTACGGCGCCGAAGGTCCGGTGAAACGGATGCGCCAACTGTTGCCCGCGAACTGGTCGTTCGACCTCAAGACCGGGGCGATGGCGTGCTCGAAGGATTATGTGACATGGGGCTGGACGGGTATCGTCCCCGAAAGCTGCCGGAACGGCGTGATCGCGATCCCGGTCAACTATCAATGGGCCTATTGGGGCTGGCCCGACCGGCTGATCGCGCGGATGGACAGCGTCGGCGCGAGAATCATCGTCTTCGGCCCCTATGAAAGCGGCAAGTCGAACGAGGGGCTGACGACGCCGCAGCAACTCGCGAAAGTGCCCGCGAGCTTCAACGGCTATATCTGGGTCGAGGACATCCGCGAAATCGGGCCCGCGCTGCGGCCGCGGCAGAAGTAACCTCGCAAATTACTTTCGTGTCGAGCGAAGTCGAGACACCCCGAAGGCGTGTACGCCCGGTGGGCATCTCGACTTCGCTCGATGCGAACGGGAATAGAAGACGACGGTGGTTTGCTCCCACGCAAATCTGCGCTAAGCGCCCGGGCCATGACCGACAGCACGCCTGCCCCCGAAGCCCGCGACTACCGCGACACCGTCTTCCTGCCCAAGACCGACTTTCCGATGAAGGCCGGCCTGCCGCAGAAGGAGCCGCTGATTCTGGCGAAATGGCTCGAAGGCAATCTGGAGGGGCAGATTCGCGAAAGCCGCAAGGACCGCGAGCAGTTCATCCTCCACGACGGCCCGCCGTACGCGAACGGCGACATGCATATCGGCCATGCGCTCAACCATATCCTGAAGGACATGGTCGTCCGCACCCAGACGCTGAAGGGCAAGGATTCGCCCTATGTGCCCGGCTGGGACTGCCACGGCCTGCCGATCGAGTGGAAGGTCGAGGAGCAGTATCGCAAGAAAAAGCTCAACAAGGACGAAGTGCCGGTCGAGGAATTCCGCGCCGAATGCCGCGCCTATGCGCAGCATTGGGTCGATACCCAGCGCGAGCAGTTGAAGCGCCTCGGCATCGGCGGCGACTGGGACCATCCCTATCTCACCATGGATTATGACGCCGAAGCGGTGATCGTCCGCGAGCTGATGAAATTCGCCGAATCGAACCAGCTCTATCGCGGCGCCAAGCCGGTGATGTGGTCGCCGGTCGAAAAGACCGCGCTCGCCGAGGCCGAGATCGAATATGAGGATATCGTCTCGACGCAGATCGATGTCGCGTTCGAGATCGTCGAAGCGCCTGAAGTTCCAGAACTGGTTGGCGCATTTGCAGTAATCTGGACGACCACACCTTGGACCATCCCTGTTAATCAGGCTATCGCTTACAATCCTGCGCTCGAACAAGTCGATTATTCAGCCTGTTATGGCGTTTTCAATGCTTCTGACGGTCGTCGTTACATACTGTCTGGATCGTTGGCTCCTGCGTTTTCTATGCGTTCGGGCCTTACACTCGAGCTTGAAACGACTCTGTCAGACGACGCTTTGAAGGGAGCCATCGCCCGCCACCCGATGCATGCGCTCGGCGGCTTCTACGCGCGCCCGCGCCCCTTCCTGCCCGGCGATTTCGTCACCACCGACAGCGGCACGGGCCTCGTCCATATGTCGCCCGACCATGGCGAGGATGATTTCGACCTCTGCAAGGCGAACGGCATCGACCCCGTGTTCGCGGTCGAGGGCGACGGCAAATATCGCGCGGACTGGGCATGGCTCGGCGGTCAGGGCAGTGTCATCAACCCCAAGTTCAACGCCCCCGACGGCCCGATCTGCACCGACCTGCGCGAAGCCGGCGCGCTGCTCGCCGCCAGCGCCGATTACAAGCACAGCTATCCGCATAGCTGGCGCTCGAAGGCCAAGGTCATCTATCGCTGCACCCCGCAATGGTTCGTGCCGATGGACAAGGTCATCGACCGCGACACCCCGCGCTGCGCCGACGAAGCCGATATCCGCGCCGCGCAGGGCGACGGCGAGACGCTGCGCCAGCTCGCGATGCAGGCGATCGCCGACACGCGCTTCGTCCCCGCCAAGGGCCGCAACCGCATCGGGTCGATGGTCGAGGGGCGCCCCGACTGGGTGCTGAGCCGTCAGCGCGCGTGGGGCGTGCCGATTACCCTGTTCGTCCATCGCAAGAGCGGGCAATATCTGATCGACACCGCGGTCAACGACCGCATCGTCGCCGCAGTCAAGGCGGGCGGGGTCGACGCGTGGAGCGACGCGCGCGCGCAGGAATATCTCGGCGATCAATATGACGCCGCCGATTACGAACGGATCACCGACATTCTCGACGTGTGGTTCGATTCGGGCTGTACCCACGCCTTCGTGCTCGAAAGCGGCAAATGGCCGGCGCTGATCCGCCGCGACGGATCGACGCACAGCGCCGACCTCTATCTCGAAGGGTCCGACCAGCATCGCGGCTGGTTCCAGTCGTCGCTGCTCGAAAGCTGCGGCACGCGCGGCCGCGCGCCGTACAAGGCGGTGCTGACCCACGGCTTCACGATGGACAGCAAGGGCATGAAAATGTCCAAGTCGCTGGGCAACACGATCAGCCCCATCGACCTGATGCGCGACTATGGCGCCGATATCCTGCGCCTGTGGGCGCTGTCGGTCGATTTCACCGAGGACCACCGCATCGGCAAGGAAATCCTCGCCGGGGTCGCCGACCAGTATAGGAAGCTCCGCAACACCTTCCGCTACCTGCTCGGCGCGCTCGACGGGTTCAGCGAGGAAGAGCGTGTCACCGACGTCGCGGCGATGCCCGAGCTCGAACGCTATATGCTGAGCCTGCTCGCCGAGCTCGACGCGAAGCTGGCGCGCGCGGTCGATGACTTCGACTTCAACAGCTACACCCGCAGCCTTGCCGATTTCTGCAACGAGGATCTGTCGGCCTTCTATTTCGACATCCGCAAGGACCGGCTCTATTGCGACGTCAACCCGGCGACCGGTTACCAGACCGCCGAACGCGCCGCCTATCGCACCGTGCTCGACACGCTGTTCCACGCCCTCGTCCGCTATGCGGCGCCGGTGCTGGTGTTCACCAGCGAAGAGGTGTGGGGCACGCGCTATCCCGAAGCGGCGTCGGTCCACCTGCTCGAATGGCCTGCCGTCGATGCCGCGTGGAACGATGCCAATCTTGGCGGCAAATGGGCCGGGGTCCGCGCGCAGCGCGAAGCGGTGACCGAAGCGATCGAACCCTATCGCCGCGAAAAGACGATCCGCTCCAGCCTCGAGGCCGAGGTCACGATTCCTGCCCCGACGCTCGACAGCGCCGCGCTCGAAGAGGTGTTCATCGTGTCGGTGGCCCGCGCCGGCGACGAACTTGCGGTGACCCGCACCGAAAACCACAAATGCGGCCGCTGCTGGCGCCATCTGCCCGAGGTCGAGACCGACGGCAGCTTGTGCAATCGCTGCGAGACGGTATTGGAAGCGGAATGAGTAGCCAACGTTCGCCGTATCTGCGCTTCGGCCTGTTGATCGCGGCCTTCGCCTTCCTTCTCGACCAGGTCAGCAAATGGGTCGTGATCGTGCCGCTGTCGCTCGAACCGAAGCGCGTCATCGAGATCCTGCCCTTCTTCAACCTGACCTGGGCGGAAAATTGCGGCATTTCGCTGTCGATGTTCGCCAGTTGCACCGACACGACGCGCTGGACGCTCGTTGCGGTGACGGGAATCGTCGCCGGTGCGGTCGCCATCTGGATGACGCGCGAAAAGGCGCGCGGCGACGTGGTCGCGCTCGCGATGATCCTCGGCGGCGCGCTCGGCAATATCGTCGACCGCGTCCGCTACGGCTATGTCGTCGACTATGCCGACCTGCATTTCGGCGACTTTCGTCCCTTCATGATCTTCAACGTCGCCGACGCCTGCATCACCCTGGGGGTGCTTTTGCTGGTTGCGCGCGCGCTGCTCTTGCGCGAAAAGGCCCCCGAGGCAGCCCCTTCATCGAACCCTTCGTCGAACAAGGGCGCCGCCGCCGATTAACGGGGCGCATAGGAGAGATTTTCAAGTGAACCGGACCACCGCCATCCTCGCCGCCACCGTTGCCGCATCGACCCTGTCGGCCTGCGGGTCGAACAGCCTGTTCAGCCGCGACCGGCCCGACGAATTCGCCGTGTCGCGTCAAGCACCGCTCGTCGTACCGCCCGATTTCGCGCTCACCCCGCCGGCGCCCGGCTCGGCACGCCCCGGCGGCGAATCGACCGCAGAGCAGACGCTGCGCGCGCTGTTCGGCGGCCCTGCTCCGCGCAGCGCGACCGAAGCCGCGATCATCGGTAGCGCCGACGGCACGCGCGGCGACCCGGGCATCCGCAGCCAGGTCGGCAGCCCCGACACGCAGGTCGTCGACAAGGGTCTCGTCACCCGCGACATCCTGGCGGCCCCCGAAGGCGACGGCCGCGAAGCCTCGGCGGCGATCCCGGGGAACTGAACCGCCCCGCATCGCGCATGAAACCGGCCCGGCTTTCCGGGCCGTTTTCTTTTGGGTCAGGTGACGATCAGCGAAAAAATAACAAAGAGGGCCAGCGCCTCGACCATCGCGCGCGAGGCGTGCAGCGCGGCGCGCCAGCGGCTGATCCGCAGATGCTGCGCGAACCACAAGATCTGCAGGCTGCCGAACCACAAGAGCGCCAGCGCGAGCAACGCCAGCCCCGCGATCCCCGCCGCCAGCGGCTTGAACTGCAGCAGGATGCCGGCGCCCGAGACCATCAGCGCGAAGGGCGCGGCGACATAGCATTGGCTATAGAAGGGCGCTTTCAGCGGCACCCGGTCGAGCTTCACATGCCGCGCCCGCACCAGCCGCGCCGCCATGACGAGCGGAAACAGGCTGAAAAAGGCGACGCGCATCAGGATATAGGTCGTATCGTCGTTGACCAGCCCGCCCAGCCCGGTCTTGTCGGCGACGATCGCGCTCTCGCCGACCGTCGACAGTTCGAGCGCGTGGCTGATCACCAGCGTCAGCAGCAGGAACAGCGGCGGCGATAGCGTATCGGTATATTGCTTTTCCTCGGCATCGCCCTGTTCGGCGTCCGAATAGTCCATCATCTTGAGCGGCCGGGTCAGCCCCTGCCACAGCGTCACCGGATAGAAGATCAGCCACGACATCACCTCGTAGAGCAGCTCGTCGAGCGACTTCAGGAGGTTGAAGAAGTTCATGCCGCCCCCGATTCCGCGCGGCTAGCAGTTCATGCCCGCGCACCCGCCTCTTCGACGCCCGCGCTGTTGTGGCGCAGCGCCTTCAAGACGGTATCGACGATCTGCGGCGCGTTGAGCCCCGCCGCGTCATATTGCAGCTCGGGCTTGTCCTGATCCTGAAAGACGTCGGGCAGGCGCATCGTGCGCAGTTTCAGCCCCGCATCGATCAGCCCTTCGTCGCTTGCCAGGGTCAGCACATGCGCACCGAGGCCGCCGACGCTGTTCTCCTCGATCGTCACGCAAACCTCGTGGCTCGCCAGCGTCTTGCGAATCAGCTCCTCGTCGAGCGGTTTGGCGAAGCGAAGGTCGATGACGCTCGTCGACAGGCCCCTTGCTTCGAGCGTGTCGGCCGCCTTGAGCGCCTCGGCGAGGCGGGTGCCGAGCGAAAGGATCGCGACGGTCTTGCCGCTGCGCACGACGCGGCCCTTGCCAATCTCCAGCTTCTGCGGGACCTCGGGAAGCGCCACCCCGGTGCCATTGCCACGCGGGTAGCGAAAGGCGATCGGACCGTCGTCATATTCGACGGCAGTATAGGTCATATGGACGAGTTCGGCCTCATCGGCCGCCGCCATCACCACCATATTCGGCAAGGTCGCGAGATAAGTGACGTCGAACGAGCCCGCGTGCGTCGATCCGTCGGCACCGACGAGCCCCGCACGGTCGATCGCAAAGCGCACCGGCAAATTCTGGATCGCGACGTCGTGGACGACCTGATCATAGGCGCGCTGGAGGAAGGTCGAATAGATCGCCGCGAACGGCCGCATCCCCTGCGCCGCCAGCCCCGCGGCGAACGTCACCGCATGCTGTTCGGCGATGCCGACGTCGAAGGTGCGCGCCGGATGCGCCTTGGCAAATTTGTCGACCCCGGTTCCCGACGGCATCGCTGCGGTGATCGCGACGATGCGCGGGTCGGTGTCCGCGAGCTTCGCCAGCGTTTCGCCGAAGACATTCTGATACTGGGGCGGTCCCGGCGGTGCCTTTGCCTGTTCGCCGGTGATGACGTCGAATTTCTGGACGCCATGATATTTGTCGGCCGCCGCCTCGGCGGGGGCATAGCCATGCCCCTTCTTGGTCACGGCATGGATCAGCACCGGACCATGATCGCTGTCGCGGACATTTTCGAGCACCGGGATCAGATGCTCCAGATTATGCCCGTCGATCGGCCCGACATAATAAAAGCCGAGCTCCTCGAACAGCGTGCCGCCCATCGCCATGCCGCGCGCGAACTCGTCGGTCTTGCGCGCCGCCTTGTGCAGCGGCTCGGGCAGCTTCCTTGCGAAGCGCCGCGCGATCTCGCGCAATTCGAGGAACGGCCGCGACGACACCAGCTTGGCGAGATAGGCGCTGAGCCCGCCGACCGGCGGTGCGATCGACATGTCGTTATCGTTGAGGATCACGATCAGACGGTTGCCCGCCGCCGCGGCATTGTTCATCGCCTCATAGGCCATGCCCGCCGACATCGACCCGTCGCCAATCACCGCGATCGCGCGCCCGGGTTCGTCCTTCAGCTTGTTGGCGATCGCAAAACCGAGCGCGGCGCTGATCGAGGTCGAACTGTGTGCGGCGCCGAACGGATCATATTCGCTCTCGCTGCGCTTGGTGAATCCCGAAAGCCCGCCGCCGGTCCGCAAGGTCCGGATGCGGTCGCGGCGCCCGGTGATGATCTTGTGCGGATAGCATTGATGGCCGACGTCCCAGACCAGCTTGTCGCGCGGGGTGTCGAACACATAATGGATCGCGACCGTCAGCTCGACGACGCCGAGTCCCGAGCCCAGATGGCCGCCGGTGGTGCCGACGGCCGAGATCATCTCGGCCCGCAACTCGTCGGCGAACGGGCGAAGATCTTCGGGCTTCAGCTTGCGGAGGTCGGCTGGGACATCCACCGTGTCGAGCAGCGGCGTATGCGGACGATCGGTCATGCCGCCGTCATAAAGCCAAGCCCCGAAGCTGTCGAACGAAAAGGGGGCGTGCGGGTCAGGGCGCGCCGGCCTTGTTCCGGATATCCTTCGTCAATTGCCAGCAACCGGCCGCCTTCCGGAAATGCAGGGACCCACCCGGCCCGGTCTTTTCGATCAGCGTTCCGGGGCCGTCGCCCTCGTCGGGTTCGAAGCGCCCCGGCGCCCAGTCGACGCGCTCGACACCGTCGGGTCCGGTGCGGAAATCGACCTGCACATAGACGAGCTGGCGCGGATCACCGCCGTTCGCCTCGAACAGCCGTTCCGACGCGCGGGTGACATAGCTGTAATCGATCATCACGATCGGAAAATCGTCGGCCGCACCGGCGGCCGCGCCATAATGCGCGCGCACGGCGCTACTGTTCGCGAAAGGCCAGAGGAAGGCCGGAAAATCGCCGCTGCGACACGCGCTCGCGGCCTCGTCCAGAAAGAAACGGTCGCTCTCGCTCGCCGGTTCATCGGCCATGGCGCTCGCTACCGGCACCAGCGCGAGCAGCGCGGCCGCGAGCATAGGTCCGGCCCAGGCTTCACTCCATTTCATCGCGTCTCTTCTCCTCGTCGGGCGCGTCATCGGGCGCGGCGTTTTTCGCTGCGCCGATCTGGGCATAGAGCCCGCGCACCATCAGATCTGTGAACACGAGCATAACCCCGATCATGCCGACGAGCAGCGCGACCGCCGCGACTGGAAAGGGGCCGATCTGGTCGATCGCCCCGCGCCGCATCGCGAGCGCGAGCAGCGCCGCGACCGCCATCAGCGCATAGCCGGCAAAACGCGGCGCCCGGCTCATGCCGATTTCCCCATCAGGGTAGCGGATCGCACGGAACCAAAGGTGACGGGGCGGCATATCAGCACGGGAACACAGGATTGATGCATGGAAGCCACGTTGAAACGAAAAGCACGCGCCCGCAAGACGAAGCCTTTGCATTGCGCCGACAATCACTTACACGCGTGTCCAGAGGGGCGGATCACAGGATATTCATACCCATGCCGATGAGCTTGACCCGCCTTGCCTGCCGCTTGCACCTGTTTGCGCTTTGCGTCGGCGGCGGATTGGCCGCCGCGCCGGCGCACGCCGAAGATTTCGCCCTGCCCTATGATTTGGCCGGCGACCCCGACACGCGGCTGGCTGCAAGCGACAACGAGCCGGCCCGCTACGTCCAGGACACCAGCGATCTCGACGAGAATATCCTGCTTCCCGCCGCGCGGCCGCAGGACGACAATCCCGAACGCAAATGGTCGCGCGATTATCTCGCGGTGGGCGCCGGGGTGCTCAGCACCCCGAGCTACAATGGTTCGGACGACCGCAACATCCTGCCCGCCTTTTACCTGCGCGGGCGCGTCAGCGGCTTTTCCTTCTCGACCCGCGGCACCAATTTCCAGGTCGACCTGATCCGTCAGCGGCGGGGGCAAAAGACCGATTTCAAGTTCGGCCCGATCATCAACCTGCGCAGCGACCGGACCGGCCGCATCAAGGATCCGCAGGTCGAGGCGCTCGGCGAAAAGAAAATGGCGGTCGAACTCGGCATATCGGCGGGTGTCACCCATACCGGGGTGATCACCAGCGAATATGACCAGATCGGTTTCCGCGTCGTCGGGCTCAAGGATATTTCGGGCAAGCACGGCAGCTGGGTGGTCTCGCCGACGCTCGACTACGGCACCCCGATCTCGAAGCGCGCCTATCTTGGCGCCTCGGTGTCGGTGAATGTCTATGGCAAGGGTTTCGGCCGCTATTATTACGACATCGACCCGCTTGGCAGCGCCGCAAGCGGACTGCCGGTCTATACCGGTGCCGGGCGCAAGGCGACCGCGGGCAAATATACCATCGGCGTCGCCGGCGCCTATGCCCTGTCCGGCGACCTCAGGAAGGGCTTCGTGCTCGTCGGCGGGGCGCAATATGGCCGGCTGACCGGGCGCTACGCCGATTCGCCGATCGTGTCGCAGGCGGGCAGCGCCGACCAGTGGCTGTTCGGCGGTGGCGTCGCCTACCAGTTCTGAGGGCGACCGGGCCTTCCGGCTTCGGCCGCCCCGAAAGGCCTATTCCTCGCGCTGACCCATCAGGGTGAGCAGCATCTGGAACAGGTTGACGAAGTTCAGATACAGCGACAGCGCACCGAAAACGGCGAGCTTGCTGTTCGCTTCATCGCCGTGATGCGCGGCATATTGCGACTTGATGTTCTGCGTGTCCCACGCCGTCAGGCCGGTAAAGACGATCACGCCGACGATCGACACCACCAGTTGCAGCGCGCTCGATTGCAGGAACAGGTTGACGAGGCTCGCGAGCACGACGCCGATCAGGCCCATGATCAGGAAGCTGCCGACCTTCGACAGATCGCGTCCGGTCGTATAGCCGTACAGGCTCATCGACAGGAACATGATCGCCGTGACGAAAAAGGTCTGGGCGATGCTGGCGCCGGTGAACACCAGAAATACCGAGGCGAGCGACAGGCCCATCAGCCCCGAAAAGACCCAGAACATCGTCTGCGCGGTCGCGGCCGACATCTTCTCGATCCGGAAGGAGAAGAGAAAGACGAAGGCGAGCGGTGCGAGCATGACCACCCATTTGAGCGGCGTGCCGAAAATCGGCTGATAGAGTGCCGGCGTCGAGGCGACGAGCATCGCGACGATGCCGGTCAGCAGAACGCCCGACGCCATATAATTATAGACCCGCAGCATGTGGCGCTTCAGGCCCGCATCGAACTCCGCGCCCTGAGCGGCGGCGGTCCGGTGAAGAGATTGCTGTTCGAACATAACCATCCTCGTTGATCGATCCAACGAGCCGCACGAACAGGTTCTACGAAAGAAAATAGAAATGGACCTGCATCGAGCACGCTCGATGCGGTCCGACATCACGACCGGCCGAAGACGATCGCCAGAGGGGCCCGGCCCGCATGCGAGCCAGATGGCACAGCCGCGATGAAATTTCAATGAACGGCGAGTCCCGACCGTTCGGCGAACAGCCGGGCAACCCCTGCTGCCGAAACAATAGTTCGTTCTCAGGCGGCCTGGCGCAGGACCTCGGCGGCCCGGATGCCGGCGCGCAACGCCCCTTCGAGATATCCGGGAAACTCGGTCGCGGCCTCGGTTCCGGCCCAGTGGATGCGGCCGCACGGCTCGCGCAGCGCGTCGCCATAGCCGGTCATGACACCCGGCGGCATGTGCGCCGCATAACCGCCGAGCGACCACCGCTCGGTCAGCCAGTCCTGTTCGACATAGCCGATCGGCCGCGACGCCGCGGCGCCGAAATAATGAACGAGGTCATCGACGACCGCAGCGCGGCGGGCGTCCGGGTCGAGCGCGCTCATGGCCACGGCGTGGCGGGCCTCGATCAGGCCGACCAGCACGCCGATCCCGTCGTCGCCGAGCGACTGATCGAACACCGTACCGAGATGGCGGTCGCCGCTGACCGCCGAACCGCTGAGGCCCGCTTGGCGCCAGAATGGCGTCTCATAGGCTATATGAACCTTGATGACCGCGCCCATCGGCATGCGCTGCATCAGCCCTGCCCGCCGCGCCGGCAGCCCCGGCGTGAAGTGAATGCGCGATGCGAGAATGGGCGGCACCGCCACGACGACGTGGCGCGCGAGATAGGCGCCGCGCGCAGCAAAGACCCGAACGCCCGCAGCATCCTGTTCAACGGCGTGCACCGGACACTCCAGCTCGATATCGGCGCCGAGGATATCGGCAAGCCGCTTCGGGATCTGCCAGGCGCCGCCGGCAAATTTGTCCTGCTGTGCGCCGCCCTCGACGCCGATCATCGTTTCCAGCCCTCCACAGCTCCGGAGCATCTCGAGAAAATGGAGGTAGGATATCTGGCTGGTATCGATACAGAGCAGCGCCCCGGCAATCGTCCGGACAAAATAGCGGGCGCCCTCCGTGCGCACATTGTGCAAGGCCCAGCTTTCGAGCGACAGCGCGTCCCATTCGCGAGCCCGTTCCGCCGACCAGGGCGCGCCCAGCGGCAGAGTCGCGATATCGCGGCGCCAGCGCCGCTCGATCAGACCCAACTCGACGAGCGACGGCAATGGGAGTTTCGGCGTCGAGGTATAGCGGCTGACCCGGCCATGGCGGCTCAGCAGGTTCGCCCCTTCGGTATATTGCGGCCGGGTTTCGATCCCGAGTTCGCGGGCCTGCGCCAGCAATTGCGTTTGCTGCGGCCCGACCCACTGTCCGCCGAAATCGACGGCCTGGCCGCAAATCTCGCCGGGCATCGATCGCCCCCCGACGCGATCGCGCGCCTCGAGGACCAATATGCTTTTCCCGGCCTTCTTGAGTTCGAGGGCAGTCTTCAGCCCCGACAAGCCGGCGCCGATGACGATCACGTCGTACCGCCTGTCCGAATCGGCCATCCCGTACTCCTTTCACCGCAATAGGGCTTGCATTTAAATGAACGCGTTCTTTAAAAGCAAGCCCCATGGATGAGGAACGCCCCGAACCGCCCCGACGCGGCCGCCCGCCACGCAGTTCCGATGCGATCGAAGCCCAGCGTCAGCATATCGTCGCCGCAGCGCGCGACCTCTTCGCCGCCGAGGGCTATGACGGCGTTTCGATGCGCAAGGTGGCGGCAAAGGCCGGATGCCTGCCGTCTACGCTCTACACGCTCTTTCCCGGCAAACGGCAGCTGCTCCATTTCCTCTGGGGGCACATCTTTGCCGACCTTAACGATGCGCTCGACCGTAGCGCGGGGGAGGAGGCTCCGGACGGTCTCACCCGCCTGTGCCTGACGCATATCGACTTCTGGCTGCAGCGTCCGCAGGACTATCGGGCCATCTTCCTCGTCGAGGACCGGGTCCAGGATTCCGACGATCCCTATTTCGTCGAAAGCGCCGTCGCGGCGCGCTATCTCGGCATCATGCACCGGGCGATCGTCGACGGGCAGGCGCGCGGCGAAATAGGCCCCGGCAATCCCGACGAGATCCGGAAGATACTGCTCTGCTGCATTCAGGGCGTGGCCTATAATCTGATCGCGATACCCGAATATGACTGGGGCGATGCCGACAGGCTCAAGACGATGGTGATCGGGGCTGCGATACTCGGATTGCGATGAAATGGGTTGTCGGAGATCTTCACGACGGATGACCTGAGGATGAAGGCGTGCCCCGCCGCCGGCTACCCGATGACCGCCTTCCCCGAGGCCGTTGCAACCTCCCCATAAGCCATTCATAACGGCCAGGAGAATCTGGGGGGATTTATGAAAATGCGATCATTCTTCGTCGGTCTGAGCTTGTCGGCGGCACTTCTTGCCGTTTCCCCGGCGGCGGCGGACCAACCGTCGCCTGCCCCGGCATCGATCGCAGTGGGATCCGATGCGTCGATGGTTCCCCCGGAAGGCTGGAGCGTCGCGCGCGAGGGCAATCTGGTCCGCTTCGTTCCGCCCGAAGCCAATCTCGTCATCACGCTCGTCCCTGTCGCCGAGGCGAAAAGCGGAGCGGAGGCCGCCGCAGCGGCCTGGACGATGGCCAAGCCCGGTTTCGCCCGCCCCGTCCATTTGTCCCAGACCCTGCCCGCGCGCGACGGTTGGGACGAGGTCGTCGTCGTCAGCTACGATGTCCCCCCGGCCGAAAACGCGGTTGCCCAGGCCGTCGCATCGCGGACAGGCACGGCATGGACCGTGGTGACGATCGACGGCGCCCTCGCAACCCTCGCCAAGCGGGGCGCGCAGATCAACACCGCCGCCGAGACGCTGCGCCCCGCCAATTACACCAAGGAGAGCTTCGCGGGCCGCCAGCCGCATGCGCTCGATACTGCGCGGATCGCCGAGCTCGAAACCTTCATCCGCACCTCGATGGACGAGCTCAAAATCCCCGGCGCCGGAATCGCGCTGATCGACGATGGCAAGATCGTCTATGAGCGCGGGATCGGCGTGAAGGATATCGAGACCGGCGCGCCGGTCGACAAGGACACGCTGTTCATGATCGCGTCGAACACGAAAGGCATGGCGACGCTGCTGCTTTCCACATTGGTGGATCAGGGCAAGCTCGACTGGGACAAGCCGGTGATCGACTATATGCCGAGCTTTCGCCTCGGCGATGCAGAGACGACGCGCAAGGTGCTCGTCAAGCATCTCGTCTGTGCCTGCACGGGCCTGCCGCGGAAAGACATGCTGTGGCTGTTCAACACGCGGCCCGAAACGGGCGCCGAAGACACGTTCAGGCAGCTTGCCGAGACCCAGCCGACGTCCGGGTTCGGCGAGGTGTTTCAGTATAATAATCTGATGGCGAGCGCGGCGGGCTATCTCGGCGCGCATATCCTTTATCCCGACATGGAAATCGGCGCGGCGTTCGACCGCGCGATTCAGGAAAGGATTTTCGACCCGCTCGGCATGCGCGACAGCACGATGAGCAATCCGAAGGCGATCGCAGGCAATTGGGCCAAGCCCTATGACACCGACCTCGACGACAAGATCGCGTTGGTCGATATGAAGTTCAACGACACCGTCGTGCCCTATCGCCCTGCAGGAGGCGCTTGGTCGTCGGCTCACGACATGGCGCTCTATGTCCTCAACGAGCTCAAACAGGGCGAACTGCCCGGCGGAAAGCGGATGGTCTCGGCCCAGAATCTGCTCGCGCGCCGGGTCCATTATGTGCCGACCGGCGAGAACCAATGGTATGGCATGGGTCTCGAGGATGATGCCAGCAGCGGCGTCTCCGTCATCTCGCACGGCGGCAGCCTGTTCGGATACAAGAGCAACTGGTTCGCGCTCCCCGCGTCGGGGGTCGGCGTGGTTGTCCTGACCAACTCGGAGAATGGCTACACACTGGCCAATCAGGTGAAGCGCCGGCTGCTCGAACTTGTTTTCGACGGCAAGCCCGAGGCGAAGGAAAATGTCGCCAGCGCCGTGAAACGCAATGCCGAATCCTTCGCCAAATTCCGCAGCGAACTGACGCTTCCTGTCAGTGCGGACGCATCGAAAGCGTGGGTCGGCGAATATTCCAATCCCGAACTCGGCCCCCTGTCGGTGCAATATAGGAACGGCACGCTGTCGGTCCGTGCGACTTCGATATGGTCGGACGTCGCGACGAAGACGAACAAGGACGGGACGATTTCGCTGGTCACCATCTCGCCCGGGATCGGCGGCGTCGACCTGCTGGCGGCGACGCGCGACGGCAAACGGGCGCTCATTCTCAACGACGGCCAGCACGAATATGTGTTCATCGAGGCACGCGACGGCGGGGTAGCCGCAGCTCGCTGAACCCGGACGCAAATTTCATCGCCTTCACCCGCCGCCGGACACAGCCGTTGGGCCCGCGCGGGTTCTTCAGTCGGGCACCAGGAGCATCTTGAGCGCCCCGGCGCTTCGCCCGTCGAACAGCTTATAGGCTTCGGCGCCCGCGCTCAGCGGCATGCGATGGCTGATATATTTTTCGGGTTTCAGCCGCCCCGACTGTACCAGCGGGAACAGCGTCGGCAGTTCCTCGGGGACCGAACAGGTACCGGCGCGGAAGGTCAGCCCCGCAGCGAAGAAGCGTTCGAGCGGGAAGGCATAGCGACGCGATTGCTGTACCCCGATCACCGACACGGTGCCGCGCGCGCGAACGAGGCGCAGCGCCAGATCGACCGCCTCGTCGCGCCCGACGACCTCGATCGCGCAGTCGAGCTTGCGTCCCTTCGTTGCCTCGCGGATCGTCTCGACCGCTTCGCCCGGATGGAGCGCGATGGCGCCCGCTTCCTCGGCCAGCGCGCGCCGCTCGGCGACCGGGTCGATCGCATAGACGACGTGCGCGCCCATGACGAAGGCGCTCTCGACCGCCATCAGGCCGATGGGCCCGAGCCCGATCACCGCGACGCTGCTGCCCGGCACGATATCGGCATTGCGAGCGCCGAACCATGCGGTGGCGAGCGCGTCGGTCATCAAGAGCGCCTGTTCCTCCGTCACGCCGTCGGGGATCGGCACCGCATTGATGTCGGCGGCGGGCACGCGCACCGCCTCCGCCTGCGAGCCCTGCAGCTTTGCCGACAGGCCATAGCAGGAGCCCATGCCGAACTCGCAGAGGTTGACGACCCCGGCGAGGCATTGGCGGCACGATCCACAGCCGACCGCGGCGGGGATCATCACCTTGTCGCCGACCTTCAGCCGCGACACGCCGCGCCCGGTCTCGACGACCTCGCCCACTGCTTCGTGCCCGACGCAAAAGCCGACATCCTCCGAAAAGCCGTGGCCGTGATAGATATGAAGATCGCTGCCGCAGATCGCGCAGGCGGTGACCCTGACGATCGCGTCGCGGTCAGACTGCGGCACCGGATCGTCCATGCTCTCGTAGCGGATGTCGTGGGCGCCGTAATAGCGAAGGGCTTTCATGGCCGTGGCTCCCCGTCCCGTTCAGCGCCGGTTCGCGGCGACATATTCGGCGATCTTCTGCTTGCCGAGCTGCGACATATGCACTTCCTCGGGCCCGTCGGTGATGCGGACGTAGCGGTTGAGCGTGAAGAAATAGGCGATCGGCGTATCCTCGCTAACCCCCATGCCGCCATGTGCCTGGATCGCGCGGTCGGAAACGGTCTGCGCCATCGTCGGCGCAACGACCTTGATCGCGGCGATCAGATCCTTCGCCTGCTTGTTGCCATAGCGGTCCATCGCGTCGGCCGCCTTCAGCGTCAGCAGCCGCGCCATTTCGACCTCGCAAAAGCTTTTCGCGACGTCCTGCCGGATGCTGCTCTGGTCGGCGAGCTTCTTGCCGAAGGCGACACGGCTGTCGACGCGGCGCGCCATATGTTCGAGCGCGCGCTGCGCCTGCCCGATCGAGCGCATGCAGTGATGGATACGGCCCGGCCCGAGGCGGCCCTGCGCGATCTCGAACCCGCGGCCTTCGCCGAGAATCAGATTTTCCTTCGGCACGCGGACATTGTCGAAGCGCAATTCGGACTCGCCGCCCGGCGAATTATACGATCCGAAGACGGTCTGATGACGGACCACCGTCACCCCCGGCGTCTCGCGCGGAACGAGGATCTGCGAATGCTGCGCATGACGCGGCGCGTCGAAATCGGTCTTGCCCATCACGATGAAGATGTCGCAGCGCGGATGCATCGCGTTCGAAATCCACCATTTGCGGCCGTTGATGACATAATCGTCACCATCGGGGATGATCGACAGTTCGAGGTTTGTCGCGTCGGACGAGGCGACCTGCGGCTCGGTCATCACATAGGCCGAGCGGATTTCGCCCGCGAGGAGCGGCTTCAGCCATTTTTCCTGCTGTTCGGGCGATCCGAATTTCGCCAGCACCTCCATATTGCCGGTGTCGGGCGCCGAGCAGTTGAAGACCTGGCTCGACCAGGGCACGCGGCCGAAGAGTTCGGCGAGCGGCGCATATTCGAGGTTGGTGAGACCCGGCGAGAATGCGCCATATTCGTGCGGCAGGAACAGGTTCCACAGCCCCTGTTCGCGCGCCTTGTCCTTCAGCGCCTCCATCCCCGGCCATTCCTGCCAGCGGTTGTCCTGGTCGTGGACGAAATCATAATAGGCCTGCTCGTTCGGATAGATATGCTCGTCCATGAAGGCTTCGATCCGGGCGAGGAGCGCGGCGACCTTGTCGCTATATTCGAAATTCATCAGTCAGCCTTTCGTTAGAGGGAGAGCCCGCCATCGACGATGAGCGTGTGGCCGGTGACATAGGACGCGAGCGGCGAGGCGAGGAAGATCGCGCCGCCCGCCATGTCGCCGGGGGTGCCCATCCGCCGCTGCGGGATGTGGGCGAGCGTGCCTTGCAATCGCTCGGGGTTCTGGGTGGTAACCTTGGTCAGCTTGGTATCGACGAGGCCGGGGGCGAGCCCGTTGACGCGGATGCCATCGGCGGCGAACGCCTGCCCCAGCGTCTTGGTCAGGCTGATCGCGCCCGCCTTCGATGCAGCATAGGCGGGGTTGCCGATATTCGCCTTGAGCCCCGAGATCGAGCTGACGATGACGATCGAACCGCCCGCATCGGAGAGCTGCGCGCGGAATTTGCGCGATATGTGCATCAGGCTGTCGAGGTTGACCGCCATCACGCGGTCCCAGCCTTCGCGCTCGAACTCGCCGCGGCGATAGACGACGGTGCCCTGACAGAGGATCAGCACGTCGAGCCCGTCGAAGGGCAGCGGTGCTGCCTCGATCGCATCGGGATCGCCGGCATCGACGCTGGTGTAGCCGAGGCCGTTCAGGTCCGATCCGTCGGCCGGATCATAATCGGCCGCCGCGGCGCGCGTGCCCCAGACATGGACATCGGCGCCGCGCTCGCGAAAGCCGTGCGCGATGCCGTTGCCGATGCCGCTCGATCCGCCGACGACCAGCACCCGCCGGCCCGTGAAATCGGTATCGTCCTTCATATCTTTTCCTTCAATTGATGCGGCGGAGCGCGCGGTCGAACAGGTCGAGCGTATGGGCGTGGAGGCGGTCGCCGGTTTCCTTCGGCGCCTTGCCGGCACAGGCGCGCGCGTGCGTGCCCTCGAGGATGATGCCGAGCTTGTAACAGGCGAGCACGACATACCAGTCGAGCGCCGCGAGATCGCGGCCGCTGACCGCGGCATAATGCTGGGCGAGTTCGTCGGGAGTCGCAAACCCCTCCCACGGCGTGATCGCGACGTCGGTCGCGCGCGGCGCGTCGCCCTCGGGCCATGTCGCAAGCAACCAGCCGAGGTCGAGCAGCGGATCGCCGATGGTGCTGAGTTCCCAGTCGACCACCGCCGCGAGATCGCCGCTGTCGGGGCGCACCATGACATTGGCGAGGTGAAAATCGCCATGGATGATGCCGGGGCGGAAATCCGCCGGACGATGCGCGTCGAGCCAGTCCGCGACGCGCTCGACCCCGGGGATCGCTTCAGGACCGGGCCATTCGGCGAAATCGGCATAGCTCGCGAGCTGCGCCTTCCACCGCCCGACCTGCCGCTCAAGATAATTGTCAGGCTTGCCGAAGCCGTCGAGCCCGACCGCGCGATAATCGAGCCCGCCGAGCGCCGCGATCGCCTCGACCATCGACAGGCCGATGCGATGACGGACGCCTGCGTCACCGGCATGGAGAGCGGGCAGGCCCTGCGTCGGGTTAAAGCCCTCGACGGGTTCCATCAGGTAGAAGGCGACGCCCAGCACATTTTCTTCGGGACAGGCTGCGACGAGCCGCGGGTGCGGTACCGCCGTGCCGTCGAGCGCGGCGAGCACGCGCGCCTCGCGCCGCATCGTATCGTTCGAATTGGCGCGCGGCACCGGCGGCGGGCGACGGAGCACATAGGCCGCCTCGCCGCGGCGAAAGCGCATCAGGATATTCTGGGTGCCGCCCGACAACAGGCGCGCGTCGGAAATCGGCCCGAAGCCGACGCCCTGCCCGTCCATCCAGCGCTGAAGCGCCGGGAGATCGACTCCCTCCATCATCCTCTTCCCGTTCTTTATCCATTTGGATAAATGCATTTGACGCGTGCCGCTGTCAATGGCAAATGCCGCGCATGCCCCGTGCCCCCTCGACCGCGCATTCCGAAGCGCCCGCCCATATCAAGGCGGTGGCGCTGAAGCTCTTTGCCGAACGCGGCATCGACGGGGTGACGGTGCGCCAGATCGCCGAGGCGGCGGGGCAGAAGAACCACGCCGCGCTCACCTATTATTTCGGGTCCAAGGAAGCGCTGATCCGCGAGCTGATCGTCGATGGCGCACGCGCGATCGACGAGCGGCGCAACGCCGCGCTCGATCGCAGCGTCGCGGCCGGCGGGCCGCGCAGCATCGTCGAGGTGATGGAGATATTGGTCGAAACCTCGGTCGATCCGGACCCGCCGCCATGGGGCGAATGTTACAACCGCTTCATCGTCGGCCTGCAACTGTCGAACCGGGCGCTGTTCATGGACGCTCTCGCGGGGCGGTGGAACTCCGGCTATCAGCGCTGCCTCGACGAAGTCCGGCGCCTGATGCCGCAGGCCCCGCCCGACCTGCTCAACCAGCGGCTCGTCTTCATGGGCGGCGCGATCAACGGCATATTGGCGGGCCGCGAAACCGAACTTGCCGACCGGTCGCGCCAGCACCCGATGTGGTCGCATGCGGAAACGCTGGGCCGCGTCGCCCGCGCGCTGGCGTCGATCATCGAGGGCTGACCTCAGCCGCGCAGCTCGGCCTTCAAGATCTTGCCCGCCGCCGAGAGCGGCATTTCGTTGCGGAACTCGACCGAGCGCGGGCACTTATAGGCGGCGAGCTTCGTTCGGGTATAGGCGATGATCTCGTCGGCATCCGCTTGAGGTGCCTGATTCGCGACGATCACCGCATGCACGCGTTCGCCCCAGCGCGCATCGGGGAGCCCGACGACGGCACATTGCGACACCGCCGGATGGTTCGCCAGCACCGCTTCGACCTCGACCGAATAGACATTCTCGCCGCCGGTAATGATCATGTCCTTCAACCGGTCGACGACATGGATATAGCCGTCGGCGTCCATCCGCCCGACATCGCCGGTGTGCATCCAGCCGCCGCGCAACGCCTCCGCCGTTTCTTCCGGGCGGTTCCAGTATCCGCTCATCACCGCCTCGCCGCGCGCGACGATCTCGCCGATCTCGCCGACCGGCACCTCGACATCGTCGGGGTCGACGATGCGCGCCTCGATCGCCATCACAGCGCGCCCGGCCGAGCGCCGCCGCTGAGGGTCGCGGTGGTCGGCGGGCTTCAGCAGCGAAATCGAGCCTGAGGTTTCGGTCATGCCATAGCCCTGCACGAAACCGACGCGCGGCATCGCGGCGATCGCGCGGTCCATCAACGCGGGCGGCATCGGCGCCGCGCCATAATAGATGCGCTCGACGCTGGTGAGATCATGCTCGCCGAAGCGCGGATGGTCGAGCACCGCCAGCAACATCGTCGGGACGAGGAACAGGTCGGTAACATGCTGGGCCGAGATCGCCGCCATCACCGCCTCGGCATCGAAGGCGGGCAGGAAAACATGCCGCCCGCCGCCGAGCAGACAGGCGAGGAAGCCCGAGATCGCACCGACATGGAACAAGGGCGCGGTGTGGAGCATGCATTCGCCCGGCGCCGCGTCGCCAGCCCCCGCGAGACACAGCGCATAGGTCATCAGCGCGCGGTGCGAGAGCATCACCCCCTTCGACCGTCCGGTGGTGCCGCCGGTGTAGAGGATCATCGCCAGATCGTCGCCGTGGCGCAGATGCTCGCCGGGTTCGGCAGCAGCGGCGATCAACTGCTCGAATACCGGTCCGGCCATCACGACCTCGCGCAGCGCCGGGGCCGCCCGGCGAATATCCCGCAGCATGACCCGGAAATCCGGATCGACGATCAACACCTCGGCGCCGCAATCGGCGAGCGCATAGGCTATCTCGTCGGCGGTCCAGCGCGTATTGACGGGACAGGCGACCGCGCCTGCCCACAGGCTGCCGAACAGGAAATCGACGAACAATTCGCCATTGGGCGCGAGCAGCGCGATGCGATCGCCCGGCGCGACGCCAAAGCTTTGCAAGACCGCCGCAATACGGCGCGTTCGCGAGGCGACCTCACGCCAGTTGCGCTGTCGCCCGCCATCGACGGTCGCGACACGATCCGGCATTTCGCGCGCGGCGCGGTGCAGCGGCTGTGTGATCGCAAGCCCGGTCATGCTGCCGCCGCCACGCGCCGCGCCACGATTGCGCGTCCGGCCGCAACGATACCGCCGAAATAGAGCGTCGCGACGGCGATCGCGGCCATGACATGGCCAAAGCTCTCGCCCGCCTGCAGCAAGGGCGCCGCCATCACGGTCAGATAGAGCATGTAAGGCCGGTTGATCAGCAGCGGCAGCCAGCCGCGAAGCTGGCAATAGATCGCGGCGACGATCAGGCTGAGCACCGGCAGCACGCCCGCCGGCCCGCCGTGAACCGCGCCATATTGCAGCAGCCACGCGGTCGCGGTGCCGCCGCACGCGCCGACGAGCAGCGGTGCGAGCGCCTTGCCCTCGACCATATCGACGCTGCCCCAGTACCAGAGCAGCAGGAAACCGGCGTAGAGCGGCGTCAGTCCGAACAACAAGCCGAGCGCGATGAAGCCGGCGATGAGCAGCACGACACCGCCGGTGACGACCGCCGCCTGCCCGCCCGCCATCGCCGGGGCCGCTTCGTCGCTCACCGCCAAGGCTCCACGACGATCTTCACCTGATCGCCCGGCGCGGCGAGCCGTTCGAACGCCGCCGGCGCCTCGCCGAGCCCGACGCGGTCGGTCAGGAACGCCGACCCGTCGATCGCGCCTTCGCCCAAGGCATGCAGTGTGTCGGCGAACTCGCCCTGCGAATAGGCCCAGACAAAGCTGAAGCGCATCTGCTTGTTGATGCCGAGCACGGGAAGGATGCGGTCGTCCTCCATGCACGCGCCGACCACGACGATATGCGCGAGCGGCGGCGCCTGTTCGAGCAGGTTCTGCAGCATTCCCGGCACGCCAACGCATTCGAAGACGATCGCGTCGCGCATCGAGCGGCCCGACAATTGCGCCACGCCGAAGGTGGCAAGCGTCGCGGGGACGTCGAGCGCCTCCCAATGATCGTGCGGCGAGGTCGCGGCGGGATCGACGACGATGTCGGCGCCGAGCCGTTCGGCGCGCGCGCGGCGCGCCGGGGAGAAATCGGCGGCGATGATCGGACCGATGCCGCGGCGCTTCAAGGCGACGATCACTGCGAGTCCGATCGGGCCGCAGCCGATCACCATGGCGACACTGCCCGGGCCCGGATTGGCGACCGCGACGGCATGGGTGCCCACCGAGAGCGGTTCGGTCAGCGCCGCGATCTCGGACGGAAGACCGTTCGGCACCGGCAGCAGCAACGCCTCGGTGAGCACCACACGCTCGGCGAGCGCGCCGCGGTAGCGGGTCGAAAAGCCGATCAGTTCGGCCCCGAGCGGCCCGAAGGCAAAGGGCGTCGAGACGACCCGCGTCCCCGCCGCGAAGCGCTTTTCGGTGCCCGGCCCATGGTCGAGGATTTCGGCGCAAAACTCATGCCCCAGCACCAGATCCTGCGCCGGATCGATCGTGTCCGGCGCGCCGCAGCGGCGCCCGATCTCGACACCATGCTCCAGATGATGGACCGCGTGCAGGTCCGACCCGCAGATGCCGCACGCAAGCGTCCTCGCAACGACCTGCCCCGCCTCCGGCACCACGTCGGGAACTTCGGCAACGGTTAGTGCGGCCCCGCGGCGCACCGCCGCACGCATCGTCGCACCGCTCATTTGCTGCCTGCGAGTTCGGTCGGCTTGCGCTGGCCTGCCCAGCCCGGCTTTTCCTTGCGCAACCCGTCGACGATCTTGTCCCAGAATGCGGCCGTATTACCCCGGAAGCGGATATCGAACGCATCGGCGGTGCGGAATTCGAGCACTTCGACGCCCTCCGGGCCCGGCTTGTAGGTATAGGGGACGTCGGTGCCGACATAGAAGCCGTCTCCGGGGCCAAGTTCCTCGGTGCCGAGCTTCAGCGAACCCGCGATGATATAATAGAGACAATCGGCATTGTGGCTGTGCAGCGGCAATGGAAAGCCGCTCTTGAACCACGCGTAGGTCAGGCTCATCCCCGGCATCGAGAAGAGCAGCTTCACCTCGTTACCCTCGTCGGCCCCCTCGGCGGTGGCGCGGACGATGCCGTCCTCGATCACCGGGGTGATACCCGAATATTCCATGCACGACGTCTCGCTGTACGGCGGTGCGTCGGCGGCGCGATAGACTTCGAAGCTCGGTTTTTTGGCAGTCATCGTCTCTATCCTTTCACGCTGTGCCCGCGGCGCCCAGAACGTCGCGGAGGTCGGGCTGGCCCGTATGCGCGGTCAGCCCGCCATCTACCGGAACGGTCGCGCCGGTCATGCCGCTGGCATCGTCCGACGCGAGGAACAGCGCGACGGCAGCAATCTCCTCGGGACGTGCGAAGCGGCCCGCCGGAACGATCCGCTCCCATTCGGCGCGCAGCCCCTCGATCTCGTCGACGCCGCTGGTAAGAAGCGGCGTATCGACGGGCCCCGGACAGATGGAGTTGGCACGGATGTTGTCGCGCGCATGGTCGATCGCGAGGCAGCGGGTGTAGTTGATCACCCCCGCCTTCGCGGCATTATAGGCGGTGAAACCATAGTCAGCGGCCATGCCCGAGGCCGATGCGGTGTTGACGATGGCTCCACCGCCGCGCGCTTTCAAATGGGGGATGACGGCGCGGCAGGCATAGAAAACGGCGTCGAGATTGACCGCGATGCAGCGGCGCCATTGCTCGATGTCCATATCGGGGGTCAGGCCGAAATTGCCGATCCCCGCATTGTTGAAGAGGATGTCGATCCCGCCGAAGCGGCGGGCCGTCTTGTCGGCGAGCGGCGCGAAGGCATCGGCGTCGGCGACGTCGACGAATTCGAAGGCCGCCCGCTCGCCGAGTTCGGCCGCGAGCGCGGCGGCGCGCTCGACGTCGAGCTCGGCGATCATCGCCGATCCGCCCTCGGCGACGAAGCGGCGCACGAACGCCGCTCCGATGCCCGAGGCGCCGCCGGTGACGATTGCGGTCTTGCCTGCAAAACGCATGGCTTCAGCTCCCTCAGTAACGCCAGCCGACCGAGATGCCATAGGTCGCGGGGCGGCCGGCCATGCGCCAGGCGGTGTCGGCCTGGAAGGTCGAGTTCCAGTAATATTCGTTGAAGATGTTGCGGCCCCAGAGCTGAACGCGCAGCTTGCCATCCTCGCTCTCGACACCCGCGCGGACATCGACGAGCGTCCGCGCGTTGATCCGCAGGATCGCGGGATCGCCGAAGGTCGAATTGGTCGCGCTGTTGTAATTGACGTTGGCGCCGATCATCGCATTCCAGTGATTGCTGACCGGCCATTTATACTGGACGTCGGCGGTCGCCTGCCACTTCGGCGTGAACGGAAAGGCCGAGCCTTCATAGTCGGCGAACACGCCCGTACCGTTATAGCCGGTAAACTCGTCGATGCGGCTCTTCACATAGGTGCCCGACAGATTGGCGGTCAGCCCCTCGACCGGACGCCAGTCGATTGCAGCTTCGACGCCGTAGATGTGCGACGTCGGGATGTTGACGAGCCGTTCGAGCAGCCCGAAAATCGGGTCGAGGATACGCCCGCGCACCTGCTTGTCTTTATAATCATAATAGAAGCCCGCGGCGTTGAACTGCAGCGTGCGGTCGGCCAGCGGCAGTTTGAATCCGGCCTCATAGGCGAGCAGCGATTCCTGCGTCGCGGGCAGGAAGCCGGTGAAGGACGAGGCCGGCACCGTCGGGAACCCGCCCGCTTTCCACCCGCGCGAGATGTTCGCATAGAGGATCGCGCGATTGTCGAACGTATAGGTCAACCCGCCGCGCCACGAGATATTGTCCTGCTTCAGTTCGTCGACGACCAGCGACGGCTGGAATTCGGGGCTGAAGGTCAGGCAGCCACCGGCCGGGATCGGCGTGATCGGCGGGGCGCCGGTGAACAGCTCGGTCAGCACGTTGAAGCTCAAATAGGTCGTGCCGTCGCCGTCGTAGCCGCAGCCATCGAAGCTGCGCTCGTTGCGCGTGTAGCGAATGCCCCCCTGCGCGGTGAGGTTCGGGGTCAGGTCATATTCGACATTCGCATAGCCCGCGTAGGTCGTGACCTTCTGGTTGGTGAAAACCGCCGACACGGTCAGGATCGGCAGGCCGGGGATGATGACGTTGCTGCTGAGGTCGTTCGTGAACAGGATCTGCTGTTCGCTCGCCTTGTCGTGCGAATAATTGGCGCCGAGAATCCAGCGCGCGTCGCCGCTGGTGCCGGTGAGGCGCAATTCCTGGAAGAAGCTCTTGACGCTGCCCGGGGTATAGCTGTCGAGCTGGCGCCACTGGGTCGCGTCGAGATCCTGCGTCGCATCGGTGTTGAATTCGAGCCACGAGGTGATCGAGGTCAGACGGACGTCGTCCGACAGGTCGAGGTCGGTGCGGAGCGAGGCCTGATAGAAATCATCGTCGCGGCGCATCGGCGTCGACGCCGACCAGTTGGCGGCGCGGGCATTTTCGGGCGCGAGCGGGGTGGCGAGCACATAGGGATAGGCGCCAGCGGGATTATAGGGCGTATGCGCGGTCAGTTGCGGCGCCTGCACGTCCGACTTGTCGCGCCAGCCATTGAGGTTGAGCGTGAATTCCAGCGTGTCGGTCGGGTTCCAGACGACGAGCGCACGCCCGGCGATGCGGCGGGCGCTGCCGAGCTTGTCGTCGCGGGTATAATTTTGCTGCCAGGCGCCGCCCTCGTCGATGCGCGCGCTGAGGCGCACGCCCAGCGTGTCGGTGACCGGCGCGCTGACGAAGCCCGACAGCTCCAGCGCGCCGAAACGGCCAAAGCTGGCGTCGGCGCCCGCCTCGAAATCATTCCCCGGCTTGGCGGAGATGTAGTTGATCGCACCGCCGGTGGCATTCTGTCCATAGAGCGTGCCCTGCGGCCCCTTGAGCACCTCGACGCGCGACAGGTCGAGCGCGGCGCCCTGCGTCAGGATCGCGAAGGGCAGCGGCACTTCGTCGACATAGACGCTGACCGCCGGTGACGCGGCGAGCGTCGATTCGTAAAAGCCGACGCCGCGAATCGTATAGACCGGGGTGGCGATCTGGCTCTGGGTAAAGGTCAGGCCGGGCACGATCTTGGCGAGATCCGCAACGGTGCTGATGCCCTGCGAGACGAGCTGGTCGCCGCCGATCGCGGTGATCGACATCGGGACCGAGTTCAAAGACTGTTCGCGGCGCTGCGCGGTAACGATGATTTCGCCGGCGTTGTCGGCAGGCGCGCTCGCGGCGCTATCGTCGCCGTCGACTTCCACGGTCTGCGCCATCGCCGGTGCGGCAGCCATCAACGCGATATAGGTAACACCGGCACACAGCCGCGCGGCCACTCCCTTGGACATCATACTCTCCTTTTTGGGGCCGGCTTTTGATGCCGGCTCCCAATCAGGAAACCAGATTGTCTAAAATTAGTCAAGTTCGACTAATCAAAGATGACTATTTTTATCCTATCGCGCGTCTCGTGCGGCAAGATTGGCGCAAAACCGCCGGTGCCGCTCCTTCATGCGTTCGATCGCGGCCAGGATCATCGGGCGCGACTGGTTCACGCTATGCTCGATGATCAGGCCGCGGACGCTGGCGATCAGCAGCCAGCCATGCGGGACGAGCGCCTCGGCATCGGTGAAGCCCGCCTCGCTCGCGAGGTTGATGAACTCGTCGTGGATTTCCTGCTCGACCCGGCTCGTGATCGGCTGCAATCCGGCCAGCAGTTCGCCATCCCAGCGCGCGGCAAGCAGGATATCGGTCAGCGCCAGCCCTTCGGGCTGCGAATGGGTTTCCCATGAAATCCGCGCATAATCGGACAATCGCTCGAAGGGGTCCTCGATCGCCTCGGCCATGACGCGCGCCGAATCCATTACGCGCCGCATCGCGCGCTCCGCCGTCGCCACCATCAGCGCCACCCGATTGGGGAATTGGTGCAGAACCGATCCGCGGCTGAGACCGGCCTCGACCATGACATGCTCGATCGTCGTTGCCGTAAAACCCGCGCGCACGATACATTTGATCGTCGCGTCGAGGATCTTCTCGCGCGTATCGATTCCGCGTTTCGTCAAGCGTCTTGCCCGCCCGGAAACGGGAGCAGAGATGACTTCGGTCATCCGGTCATTTGACCGCATGGGACTGAAAGGTCAAATCCCGTGCCCCCTCTTCGGACGGCCTGAGCCTCGTCCGCCGGAAGCGTGGCGATATGCCACGACGACTAAATTTGACAAAATTTATTTTTCGTCGCATTTTTCAAAAGAGGCCACGGACGAGGGCTTGGGAGATGCCGATGGATAACGACAATGCGCTGGAAGCGAGCCGCGCGATTACGGGCGCGACTCAGCAGGGCGAGGATGACGAAATCGGGTTGCGACTGGAGAATTTCCTGCAACGGCAAACGGGTCTCGGCGGCAAGATAACGGCGATCCGGCTCGACGATGGACGACGCTCGGCAGGGGCGTCGAGCGGGACGATCCTGTTCGATGCCGTCGTCGATACCGGTACCGGTACGCAGGTCCGCAGACTCGTGTTTCGCTATGATCTGGGCGGCGCCTTCTTCAGTCAATATTCGCTGCCGCCGCAGTTCGAGATCATGCAAGCGCTGTACGCGCGAGGGCTTCCCGTCCCCAGGCCGCTCTGGCTCGATGCCGGAGGCGAGGTAAACGGCAAGCCCGGTCTGTTCATGGAACGGATCGAGGGCATCGCCCCCAGCACGATGCCCTTCAACGAAGGTCCCTATATGGCGGTTGGCGCAGCAGACCGGCACAGGATGCTGCTCGAAGCCGCGCGAACGCTTGCGGCGGTGCACGCGACGTCATCGGCAGGTCTCGCCGACGATCATTTTGCCCGGCGCGGCGGCGATGGCCACTATCTCGATCGCGAGATCGGCTGGACCCTCGTCGAACTGCGGCGGACGATCCCGCCTGCCGCACCCGGCGCGAAGGCCGATTTCTACCGCGATATCCGCGACACGCTGGAGAAGGTCGCCGACTGGCTGACCGCGCAGGCGCCGCGTCACCGCGTCCCCGAACTCGCGCACGGCGATGCGAATATCTCGAATTTCATGTATGACGACGCCGGCCAGGTCGTCGCCTTGCTCGACTGGGAGCTGGCGCATCACGGTGTCGGCGAGGCCGATCTGGCGTATCAGATCGCCGGGATCGCGCATTTCGCGCTGCTTGCGCCGCCGGTCGCCGGCATTCCGGCCCCCGACGAGATGATGGCCTCCTACGCGCAAGCGCGCGGCAAGCTCGAAGATTGGGACTTCGCGCAGGTGCTCGGCGAGTGGCGCCTCGCGGTCTTCGCCTCGATGGGGATGAGCCGGTTGCCGCCCGAGCTCGAGGATGTCGAGCGGACCTATTGGGCTGCTTCGCGCAAGCGCCTCGCGGCACTGGTGCCGGGGATCGGCGCATGATCGCGGCCGAGGATATCGTCATCCTGCCGGTCGAGGACGAATGGCCGCACCCCCCCGAACCCGACGCGCATTGGCAGGAAAGCGTCGTGCTCTGCTTTCAGGATATCGAACAGGGCCTCGGCGGTTTCATCCGCATCGGCCATCACCCGAACCTCGGGACCGGCAATTGCACCTTCGGCGTCGTGGCGCCGGGGATCGGCTACAACCGTTCGCGGATCGACGTGCAGATGCGCGAGGGCGACCGCTTTGCGAACGGCTTCGCGATCGACGGCTTCCTGACCGCGACGTTCGATAGCATGACCAACCGCTGGGTCGCCGAAGATGCCGATTGCGCTCTCGACCTCCATGTCGAAAATCTCCACCCGCATTACGACGCCTGGGCGCTCTCGGGCCTCACCGGCGGCTTCCGCGAGAAATTTGCCGCGATGCATACCGAGGTCGCCGGGCGCGTACGCGGAACGATGCGGATCGGCGAGCGGACCTGGACCGTCGACGGCTTCGGCCATCGCGACCATAGCTGGGGGGTGCGCAAACACGACGATCCCGAAGCGGCGCTCGCGACCTTCTTCTGGCTCGTCGGTTCGTTCGGCCCCGACCTCATTTTCAGCATGAGCGAGTCGATCACCTTTGCGGGCAAACGCAACCGCACCGGCTTCGTGATCCAGGGCGGCGAAATCGCGCGGCCGCTGACGCAGGATGCCAGCTTCGGCGTGACGCTCGACGGCATGACGATGCGCGACGCGCGTGTGACCTTCGACGCTGGAACGCTCGGTACACACACGGTCGAGCTCGAAGGGCTAGGCAATGTCCTGCTCGGGATGGGCGGACGCTATCTCGAGGTCGGTATGCCGGCGCGCGGGCACTGGAACGGCCGTACCGGCGGGGTGCATCTCAGCACCATGTTCAACGCACGCGGCGGCACGGGCGCGCCGCCGATGCTGTTCGGCACCGCACCGACGAACGGCCTCTACTCCACTCGGGCCTTTCAGGAGGTACGAAAGCCCTAGCCGCCGACGACAATGTGCGAGCGCGTGAAGAAGATCGGCGAACGGGCAAGGTCGATGAAACGCTGCTCGTCCTCGAACAGTTCGCGATTGGCGGCGCGCCGCGCCGGATCGCTCCCGCCGCCGAGCAGATCGGCTTCGCTGTTCCAGCCGAGTTCGGCGATGCCGTCGAAGGCTCCGTCGGTCCGGCGCCCCTTGAGCAACGCCCCGAGGACCGGATCGTCCAGCCGGTGGTGCTGGCGATAGAGCGCGAGCCCGATCGCCGGCGCGTGGCGGGCGACGAGCGGCGCGTGCGTTTCCAGCCAATAGGTCTGGAATTCATCGAGGCTGAGCGACGGCAGCCGGTGCAGGCAGAACAGCATCCGGATCATCGGAGCCCCTTATCGCGCCTTGTATGCGATCGGCAGACGCTTGAGCCCGCTGACGAAATTCGAGGCAACCCACGCCGGGTCGCCCGCAAGTTCGATCGCATCGACACGCGCCAGCAGTTCTTCGAAGAAGATGCGGATTTCCATCTTGGCGAGATGCTGGCCGAGGCAGAGATGCGGGCCATAGCCGAAACCGAGGTGCCGGTTCGGCGGCCGCGACAGGTCGAAGCGGAACGGGTCGGGAAAAGCGTCGGCGTCGCGATTGGCCGACGGATAGCACATCATCAGATGGTCGCCCGCCCGGATCGTCTTCCCGCGCAACGCGTAATCTTCCACCGCGGTGCGGAAGAAATGCTTCACCGGGGTGACCCAGCGCACCATTTCGTCGACGCCGCCCGCGGCAAGGATCGCAGGATCGGCCCGCAGCCGTGCCATTTCGCCCGAATTCTGAAGCAGCGCGAGCAGCCCGCCCGCGATCGTCGAACTGGTCGTGTCGTGCCCCGCGGTCGCGATGATGATGTAATAGGACATTAGTTCGAGCGTGCCGATCGGCTGCCCGTCGACTTCGGCGGTCGATAGCAGGGTGGCGATGTCGTCCGACGGATCGCGGCGCCGCGCTTCGGTCAGTTCGGCGAAATAGTCGGTAAAGCCCTTGATCGTGGTCGCGAGGTCGGGTTTTGGCCCCTTGCGGATATCGGGATCGTCGGGGCCGAAGATGTCGCGCGTCAGCACGAGCATCCGCGCCTCGTCCTCGGCGGGCACCCCCAGGATGCGCATGATCACCCGCAGCGGATACCAGACCGCGACGTCGTCGACGAATTCGCAGCTCCCGCCGCGCTCGACCATCTGGCCGACGAAATGCCGTGCCAGCGCGCGTAAATCCTCTTCGAGCGCCTTCAGCCGCCCCGGCATGAACCACGCCTGCGTCAGCTTGCGGTGCACCATATGGTCGCGGCCGTCCATATGGACGATGTCGCGCAGCATCAGCGCGCTGCCGCCGGTGAGCTTGCGCACCTGTTCCTCGACCGACACCGGCCGCAGCATCATCCGCGGCGCGTTGAGGAATTGCGCCGCATGACGCTCGACCTCCTGAATGTCGGCGAATCTGGTGACGCTCCAGAAGGGGCGATAATCGGCGGGCTCGGTCCAGTGCACCGGGTCTTCGGCGCGCAGGCGCGCGAAGAGCCGGTCATAGGCATCCGGGTCGGCGTAGGTCGCGGGTGCGACGATCGCGTCGTCGTCGGTCGGCGGCGGCGCGATCGTGGCCATCAGAAGTTGAACCCGACGCGCACGCCATAGGTCGCCGGCGGCGCTGCGCGCGCGTTGCGCACGAGGCCGCTGATCGGCAGGCCGCTGTCGAAATATTTCTCATCGGTGATGTTCGCCGCGAACAGCGAGATCAGCCAGCGGTCGTCCGGCGCGGTGTAGGTCAGGCTGGCATCGACCAGTTGCATGCCGCGTGCCGTCGCACCGCCTGTGCCGGTCAGATTCTCGGCATCGAAATAATAGCCGTCGTTATGCGAGGCATCGACCGACAATTTGAGTTCGCCATCGCCGATCGGATATTTGACATCGGCGCCGAGCGAGATCGCGAACTTTGGCGCGCCCGCGAGCCGGTTGCCCTTGATGAAGAGCACCCCCGCCCCGCCCGCCGACTGGACGTCGCGGTCGTAGCTGGTGTCGAGCAGCAACCCGTTCGAGCGCAGCGTGAACATCGGCGACACCTGCCAGAGTAGGTCATATTGCGCGCCGGTGATCTTGGCGCCGGTTCCGTTGACCAGAATATTCGATCCGCTTGCCGAGTCGGTATAGGCGATATGGATATTGCCATAGTCGTAGCGGAACGCGCCGAGATTGAGCCGTGCGTCGGGCGACAGGCGGATCTTCGCCCCGCCCTCGAACGAGGTGATCGTCTCGGGCGTGACACCCGGGCTCAGAAGGTTGGTGTTCGAGAGCGTCGCGCCCTTGAAACCGGTCGAAACGCCCGCATAGAGCAGCAGGTCGCCGGTGTCGTACTGGATGCGGCCGGTATAGGTGAATTTCGACCCTTTCAGCACCTGCCGCCCCTGGTTCGGCGTGCCGAAAACGTTGCGCGGGTCGGTCAGCGAGATGAAGTCGTTGCTGATATATTTCTCGTCGGTATAGCGCCCGCCCGCCGTGATGCTGAGCCGGTCGGTGATCGGCACCGTGATCTGGCCGTAGCCGGCGATCGACTTGTTCTGCCAGCGGTTGTCGGCGGTCAGCGCCGACAGCGGCGGCAGGTCGCCGGTGAGCAGCACATCGCCCGCGGCGTCGAGATAGAGCACGCCCGCGATCCATTCGACCGGCGAGCCGACCGACGCGATCTGGAATTCCTGCTGCCAGGTCCGCGACGGGAAATCGCCGGTGAAGCCGACCGACCCGCCCTCGAAACCGGCGGGGTAGCTGTCCGGATCGGCAAAGAGCACCTCGGTCGCGGACAGCGATTTGGCGGTCTGATAAGCGGTCAGCGAGCTCAGTTCGACCGAACCGAGGTCGAGTGTCGCCTTCGCCGAATAGGTTTCCGTATTGAGCTGCACGAACGATCCGGCCGGCCCCGGACGCAGGACGCCGCGGGTCGATCCGTTCGCCTCATTGTCATAGGTCGCACCATGCTTGGTGCTGAAACGCAGGTTCGCGGCTGCGGCCATCGCGTCGGCAGGGGAGACGCCGAAGCTTTGCAGCAGCCCGGCGTAATAGAGCTGCGACCCGTTGAGGCCGGTGCCGCCGACGTCGATATCGAGCCCGACCGCCTGATAGCCCTGCCCCGACCGGTCGTCGGATTCGAAATGCTGCGCACGCAGGACCAGATTGAACCGTTCGGACGGCTGGAAGACCAGAACCGCGCCGATCGACTTGGAATCGCGGTCATAGAAATCGTCGTTGGTGGCGCCGGCGCCCGGCGCGTTCAAATTCCTGATATAGCCGTCGCGCTTGCGGATCGATCCGTTGACCGAGAAAGCGAACATGTCGCCGAGCCCGCCCGAGATGATCGCCGACGCCTCGCGATTGTCGTAATTCCCATATCCCGCCCGGAAGCGGCCCGAGATCGGGTCGCCCGGCCGCGGCGTCTTCGTCGTCACGACGATCGCGCCGCCGGTCGCGTTACGGCCATAGAGTGCGCCCTGCGGCCCTTCGAGCACCTGCACCTGTTCGACATTGTCGAGGTCGAAGGCGGCGCTGGTGAGCGTCGAGATATAGACCCCGTCGACATAGGTCGCGACGCTCGCCGCCTGCCCCGCGCCGGTGACGGTCGATCCGACGCCGCGGATGAAGGGCGTGACATTGCTCGCCTGATTCTGGACGGTCAGCGACGGGGTCAGCTTGGGCAGATCCTGCAACGTCGAAACATTGCGCGCTTCGAGCACTTCGGGCTCGACCGCGGTCACCACGACCGGAACCTTCTGCAGGTTTTCGGACCGGCGCTGCGCGGTCACGACGATATCGACCAGCCCTCCGCTCTCCGCAGCCGTGCTGTCGTCCGCGGCGGGCGCCGGGGCCGGAGCCGGAGCTGGAGCCGCTTGGGCCCATACGGGCGAAACGCTCATGGTGGCGATGGCAACACCGGCCATCAGAACAGCCTTACGCATCTTCGTCTCCCTCCAGACCGTGGAGCTTTTGCTCCATCTTTCTGCTTGCCAGCCCGCGCCACAGTAGCGCATATCCCCGACACGACAAAAATAGATATTCGTCGTATTTTATTCTGTCAACCGGGATTTTAAACGCTCATTTAACAAGCGATTCCGCGGATTTTCGACGAAGTGGATGGAGGGTGAATTGGCGAACGGCGCCGCGATTCGAACCGAGACGACCAGCTTCTGCCGCCTGTGCGAGGCCTTTTGCGGCACCGTAATCGCGGTCGAGGACGGCCGCCCCGTCAAGCTCTCTCCCGACCGCGACAACCCGCACACGCAGGGGCATATCTGCGTCAAAGGGGCCGCGATCGTCGACATCGCGAACGACCCCGACCGCGTGCTGCGGCCGCTGAAACGCATCGGCGGTCCCGGCGAGTTCGCCCCGGTTTCGTGGGATGAAGCGCTGGACGATATCGCCGCGCGGCTGAAGGCGATCATCGACGTCGACGGCCCCGAAGCGGTCGCGACCTATTTCGGCAACCCCGGCGCCTTTTCGACCGACACTTTCATGTCGAGCCAATGGTTCCTGCAGCGGATCGGCAGCACCAAATTCTATGCTGCAGGGTCGCAGGACAGCACGTCGCGCCATCTGGCGAGCTGGATCCTCTATGGCGTCGCCTTTCGCAACGCGATCCCCGATCTGCCCAATTGCGACTTCCTCGTCATAACCGGTGCCAATCCGCTGGTTTCGCACGGCGGCCTGCTGACCGCACCGCGGATGCGCCACGATCTCGACGCCATTGCCGAACGCGGCCGGGTGATCGTGATCGACCCGCGCCGGACCGAAACCGCCAAAAGATATGAGCATATCGCGATTCAGCCCGACGCCGACGCCTGGCTGCATGCCGCGATGCTCAAGGTGATGATCGACACGGACGTCGTCGACGAAAGCTTCCTCGCCGCCCACTGCTCGGGCTGGCCCGAATTGCGCGCGGCGGTCGGCGGCATCGACCTCGACCAGGCCGCGATGGCGACGGGCATCGCGCGCGACAACATCGAACAACTGGCGCGCGATTTCGCCGCCGCCCCGCGCGCCGCGATGTACGGCCGCGTCGGCCTTTGCCGCGGCCGTTTTTCGACGATCGCCAATCTGCTGCTCGACGTGATCAACATCGCCGGCGGCAAGTTCGGCAAGGTCGGCGGATCGACCTTTGGTGCCTTTCCGCTCGCCGAAGGGGCCGAACCGCTGTCGGGTTATGGCGAACATCGCACCCGCATCGGCAAGCTGCCAGTGGTCGCGGGTCTGATGCCCGCCGCCGCGCTTCCCGACGACATATTGGAACCCGGCGAGGGCCGGGTCCGCGCCATGATGGTCATCGCCGGCAATCCCGTCCTGTCGGCGCCGGGGGGCGAGCGGCTCGAAAGGGCACTCGAGTCGCTCGCCCTCCTTTTTTCGGTCGATCTGTACGTGACCGAAACCAACCGCTTCGCGCACTATATCCTTCCCGCGGCCACCTTCCTCGAAAAGGACGATATTCCGTTGATCGGGCTGTCGCACATGGTGCGCCCCTATATCCAGTACGCCCGCGCCGCGGTGCCGCCGATGGGCGAGGCGCGCGAGGAAAAGGCGATTTTCGACGACCTCGTCGCGCGCATGGGGCTCGGCTCGATCGCGCCGACGCCGGGCCTGCGCTGGCTCGAACGGCAGGGCCTGTCGATCACCCCGCTCACCCTCGTCGAGCTCGCGCTGCGCCATGGCCCGCTCGGCAAACGCCGCGGCAAGGCGGCGCTGAGTTTCGCCAAGCTCGCCGGGATGCCGCACGGGACGATGCTCGACCTCCCGCTGACCTACGACGGCTGGGCCGACCACATCGCCACCGACGACCGGAGGATCCGTCTATGGCATCCGATCATCGCCGACGAGTTCGCCCGCTTCGCCGCCGAGCATTCGTCGCCCGCCGGCGACGGGACGCTGAAGCTGTTCAGCCAGCGAAAGCTCAAGTCGATGAACAGCTGGATGCACAACCCCGAAAAGCTGGCCCGTTCGCAGGGCCCGACCCTGCTCGTCCATCCCGCAGATGCGGCGCGGCACGGGCTCAGCGACGGCGGCGAGGCGCGGGTGGCGAACGAACATGGTTCGGTCGAGGTCGCGGTCGAGATCAGCGAAGATGTCGTCGAAGGCGCGGTCTGCTATCCGCACGGATGGGGCCATAACGGCGGCTGGCGTCACGCGAACACCCTGCCCGGCGCGAACATCAACCTGCTGCTCGGGCTGGGCCCGGCGGCGGTCGAGCTCGTTTCGGGCACGACCTTTATCGACGGCATTCCGGTGACGGTCACCCCGGTCGCGGCCTGATCAGCGCGACATCACCGCCGGCGCCAGAAAGTTGCGAACCAGCGCGTCCATGCCGGCGCGGTCGTCGAGATCCTCGGCCGGGCGCTGAAGCAGCGCGCGATAGACGAAGCTCAGCCACCATTCGATCCGCTCGGCGGCAATATCGGTGCGCACGCGCCCCGTTGCCGCGATCCGCTCGATCACCGGCGCCCAATAATCGTGCATCATCCGTTCGATGACCTGCGAATGCTCGGCGAGTTCGTTGACATAGCCCATCGACCCCTCCTCGAAGAGCCCTTCGAAGATCGGCATCGCGCGCGCCGCATCGACCAGCGCGAGCACCGCCGCCGACAGCAGCGCCTCGCCCTCGAGATCGTTCGGGATATTCTCCTTCGCCCGCTCGTTGACCAGCGCCCCCTCGCGCAGCAGCACCGCGGTCGCGAGTTGCTGCTTGTTCGGGAAATAATTGTAGATCGTCTGGCGCGTGATCCCCGAGCCCTTCGCCACCGCCTCCATCCGCAGCCGCTTGTATCCGACCTTCGCGATCACCTGATTCGCGGCGTCCAATATGCGGGCCTGTGTCCGGCGCGCGACCTCGGTTTCGAGTTCCGTATCGATCATAATCCGCAGAAAATCCCAAAATTTGACGAAAATGAATTTTTGTCGCATTATTCCCGGATAACGACATACCGGGAGATTTGTCATGTACGGATTCGACCTCGTCATCAAGAACGGGACGATCATCGACGGCACGCGCTTTCCGCGCTTCAGGTCCGACATCGGGGTCAAGGACGGCAAGATCGTGCGGATCGGACATATCGCCGATCCCGGCGCGGCACGCGTCGTCGATGCCGAAGGGCTGGTCGTCGCGCCCGGCCATATCGACACCCACACCCATTATGACGCGCAGATTTTCTGGGACCCGACCTGCTCGAACGCGGGCGAGAACGGCATCACCACCGTCGTCACCGGCAATTGCGGCTTCGGTTTCGCGCCCGTCCATGTGCACGACCGCGAACGTGCGATGCTGATGATGGAAACGACCGAGCAGGTGCCGGCGATCCAGATGCAGACCGCCCTCCCCTGGTCGTGGGAGACCTTTCCCGAACTCGTCGAAGCGATGCGGCGGACGCCCAAGGCGGTGAACCTCACCATGTTCCTGCCGCTCAACGCCGTGATGTTCTATGTGATGGGCGAGGAGGCGAAGCACCGCCGCCCGACCACGGCCGAGATCGACCGGATCAAGGGCCTGATCCACGAAGCGATGGATGCCGGCGCCTGCGGCCTGTCGCTGAGCTTCATGGGGCATGAGAATAATCATGTCGATGTCGACGGATCGCCGATGCCGACCGACATCATGCACCCCGACGATGCCGCCGCAATGGCCGCCGCGCTCAAGGAACGGCAGGAGGGGATCATCCAGGTGATCTCGCAGATCGGTCCGGTCGGCGACCGCTCGATCAGCGAGAAACTGGCGCGCGAGACGGGCCGCCCGATCCTTCACAACGTCTTCTCGGTCAGCGAATATACGCCCGACCTCCACCGGCAGAGCATGGCATGGCTCGACGCGATGAACGAAGAGGAGGGGGTCGAGATGTACGCCGCGACGGTCATCTGCCGGGCGTGGAACGAAACCGAGCTGTTCAACTCGCCGGGCTGCTCGCTCGACGCGCTCGACGTCTATCGCGAACTGACCTTCTGCAAGGATCCTGCCGACAAGCGCGCGAAACTACTCGATCCCGAATTCCGCCGCCGTTTCAACGAAAGCTATGACCCGGTGATGTTCGAGGCGACCGCGGGCGGCCTCGCCGATTACACCGTGATCGGCATGGGCACCGGTTCGAACGATGCCAAAAACTATCTCGGCAAGACGCTGGGCGAGATCGCCGCGGCCGAAGGCAAGAGCGAAGTCGACGCCTTCATCGACACCGCGCTCGAAAGCGACCTCCGGATCGAGCTCAAGACGCCGGGAATCGCAATCGACCCCGCGAAAGTCGCCGATCTGCTGTCGAACGGCCGCGTCCTCGCCGGCGCGTCGGACGGCGGTGCGCACACCAAGAATTTCAGCGGCGGCCAGTGGACCACCGACCTGATCCTGTGGCTCGTCCGCGACAACGACTTCCTCTCGCTCGAGGAGATGCACTACCGCCTCTCCTACCAGCCCGCGCGCGCCATGGGCATCAAGGACCGCGGCGCGCTGATCGAGGGTATGGCGGCCGACATCCTCGTCTATGATCTTGGCGAACTTTATTTCGATCAGGACCGGTTCGACGTCGTCCACGACCAGCCCGGTGGCGACTGGCGGCGCAAAGCGCGCGCCGGGGGATATCGCCAGATCTTCGTGAACGGCGAGCAGACTTTCGAGCGCGACCGCCCGGTAGGCGCGACACCCGGCGTCTATCTGGGCGACAGCGCGCCGCGCCCGCAGATCGCCCGCGCCGCCTGATCGCGCCCGTGCTCACGGACAAGGTCATCCTCGTCGTCGGCGGCTCGACGGGCATCGGACGCGCGACCGCAATCGCCTGCGGACAGGCGGGCGCGACCGTCGTCGTCGGCGCCCGCGACCGCGCGAAGGCAGAAGCAGTCGCCGGCGAAGCCGCGCGTGCCGGCGCACCGCGCACGCTGGGACTCCCCGTCGATGTGCGCTCGTCCGCAGCGGTCGACGCCTTCGTCTCGGCCGCCGCGGACAGCTTCGGCCGCCTCGACGGTGCGGTGAACAACGCCGGAGTCGAGGGGCAGCTGGCCCCGATGCATCGACTGACCGATGCCGATTATGCCGAGATCATGGACGTCAACGCGCGCGGCGTCTTTTTTGCGATGCGCGCCGAGATCGCGGCGATGGGCGAGAGCGGCGGCGCCATCGTCAATATCGGATCGGTGGGATCGTTCACCGGGCTCGTCGGCCAGTCGGTTTATGCCGCGTCGAAGCACGCGGTCTGGGCGCTCACCCGCTCGGCGGCGGTGGAGAATGCCGGACGCGGCATCCGCATCAACATGGTTGCGCCGGCCGGCACCGAAACGCCGATGCTCCACCGCGTCCTGCAGGGCAATGAGGAAGCGATGCGCGGCGCAGCGAAGATGCATCCCATCGGCCGTTTCGGCACGCCGGAGGAAAGCGCCGCGGCGATCGTCTGGCTGCTCTCCGAGGCCGCCTCTTTCGTTTGCGGCCAGTCGATCGGCGTCGACGGCGGTTATTCGGCGACGCTCGGTTTCAACCCGCAGGCTGCGCTCGCCAGCTAGGGTCAGGACTCTAGCGCATGAGCATGCCGCCGACGACCAGACCGGTGACCGTCGCGGTATAGCGTTCGACGAGATCATGTTCGAGCGAGCCGTCGCCGAGGATGGTGCGCCGCGACTGCACCGAGGAGAAGAGATGAGCGCACGCGCCATCGATCGCGAAACTGACGAGATTGGCGTCGACGGGGCGGAATTCTCCGCGCGCGACGCCGTCGGCGATGATCGCGCGACGCGCCTCGATCACCGGCTGGACGAAGCTCGCACCGACTTTCGCCGAGGCTTCGGGCGACGCCTCGCGGAGCAGCTTCTGGAGCAGGCGGTTGAGATAAGGCCGCTCGAAATAGGCTTCGATCAATCCCTTGACGTGGATTTCCATCTTCGCCGTCGGCGAGATATCGGCCGCGAGCAAGCGTTCGAGATGCCCCGAAGCGCGCCGCGCGTCACCCTCGATGATCGCGATCATCAGCCCCTCGCGATTGCCGAAATAATAGCTGACGAGCGCGACATTGGTCCCCGCGCGTTCCGATATGTCGGCGATGGATACCTCAAGCAATCCGCGTTCTATCATCAGGCTGCGCGCCGCCTCGACGATGCGCTGCGCGGTCGCCGGCTGGTCGGTCATATCCTCGGCCATCGTGCCCCGTCGCCCCTCCGATTGCGTCGCCGCGCCTTCCTTGACGCGATTTAAATGTTCATTTAATCGAGGTTTAAATACTCATTTAATCCGAGTCAATCGGATCGCAGGAGAGGCTCCCATGAATTTCGAAACCGGCTATTCGATGCTCGTCGATGGCGTGCTGGTCACCAGCGACGCGCAGATCGAAGTGATCAACCCCGCGACCGGACAGGTCTTCGCCGCCGCGCCCGATTGCTCGGCGGAGCAGCTCGATATGGCGGTGAGCGCCGCACAGCGCGCGTTCAGGACATGGCGCGCGGTACCGATCGCAGAACGGCAGGCGTGCCTGCTCAAGGCGGCCGACATTCTCGCCGCCAACGCCGAGCAGCTCGCGCGCCTGTTCACGCGCGAACAGGGACGCCCGACCGACGGCGCGCTGTCGGAAGTCGGCATCGCGGTGGCGTGGCTGCGCGCCTATGCGGCGATGACACCGCCGACCCATGTGATCGACAAGGGCGACGGACAGCGGATCGAGACGAGCTATGTTCCGCTCGGCGTCGTTTGCGCGATTTCGCCGTGGAATTTCCCGATCAATCTTTCGATCTGGAAGATCGCCCCCGCGCTCGCCGCGGGCAACACGATCGTCCTCAAACCATCGCCCTTCACCCCGCTCTGCATGCTCAAGATCGGCGAGCTTCTGAAAGACGTGTTTCCGGCGGGTGTGCTCAACATCGTCTCGGGCGCCGACGCGCTCGGCCCGCTGATGACCGCGCACCCCGGCTTCGCGAAAATCTCGTTCACCGGCTCGACCGCGACCGGCAAGCGCGTGATGGAAAGCGCAGCGAAGGATCTGAAGCGCCTGACGCTCGAACTCGGCGGCAACGACGCCGCGATCGTCATGCCCGACGTCGACCTCGACGATGTGGCGCAGAAGATTTTCTTCGGCGCCTTCTTCAACAGCGCGCAAATCTGCGTGGCGACCAAGCGGCTCTATGTCCACGACAGCATCTATGACGCCCTGCGCGACCGGCTCGCGGCGATTGCGCAGGCGGTCAAGCTCGGCGACGGAAGCGAACAGGGCACCGTCCTCGGCCCGCTGCAGAACCGCCGCCAGTTCGACCGGGTGACCGCGCTGATCGACGATGCCCGAACCGCCGGCCTCACGCTCGTCGAAGGGCCCGCCGGCCCCGATACCGGCGGCTATTTCATCCCCGTCACGATCATCGACAACCCGCCCGAGGATGCCGCGGTGGTGCAGGAAGAAGCCTTTGGCCCCGTCCTGCCGATGATGCGCTTTCGCGAACTCGACGAGGTCATCGACCGGGCGAATGCCAGCGAATATGGCCTTGCCGGCGCCGTCTGGTCGAAAGACGTCGATCAGGCCGTCGCAATCGCGCGCCGGCTCGAAACCGGCACGGTGTGGATCAACCAGAATCTGATGCTCCGCCCCGACACCCCCTTCGCAGGACACAAGCAGAGCGGCTTCGGGGTCGAAAACGGCATGGAAGGCATGCTCGAATATATGGTGCCGCAGAGCATCTACATTCCGTTGCCATCGTTACCAGTCGATAGCCAATAAGGCCACACGCGCCGATCCTTGTCGCGAATCGAGCAGGGGACAATGTGAAGGCAACGGGCTTTATAGCCCGGCCTGCCTCAAGCGTTGCCGGCACAAGTTTTGATTTTGCTGTAAAACTGGAGCCGGCGAAGGGATTCCAACCCTCCACCCAATCTCCGGCTTTCTATAGTCGGAGACTATTTGGAGGCACCGCCCTTGGTAAGGCTTTGTCTCCAGCAGAAGGCAACCATGCCAGCGGCAAACTAACAGCAACTGCCTTGGAACAAGAGGGATTGGATGTTCATCCTTGGCGCCACGCCGTAACACATTGGAAGACGCCTAAGTCACCCGTCGAACTTGGTCAGCGGAGGGTCGAGCCCATCGATATTACGATGCCGCGCACCTCAACATCGTCAAGGTGATCGGACTGGCAGGGCTTCGAGACTGTAGCGAGATCTCGCGCTACTCCTGGGCATCCTCATCCGCTCGACCGCATCGCCGAGTTCGGCGATTTTGCCCGGATCCGACAGGCGCAAACGGCAGTTCGAAAGTCGATCATGGACCTCCCCATTCGGCGCTCAAGACGCCCCTCTGCCATCCTTCTGGCGGTTCATCCGGGTGTCCGGAACATAACCGGCTTTGCCCATCGGCACGGTTGCTTTGCCATCTGTTCGCGGAAGGCTGCCGACAGCGGAGAACCACGATCCGCTTATTGTACCGATGAGAAAAAACGATATGCGGAGCGGGTGGCAAAATTTGCGCAAAGAGCTTCTCTCGAAGGGGCGTCGGGCAGCAGGCTCACTTGATGCGGCGGCGTCTGAAACCCGTCCTTATTGTTCTCTTCACTCTGATCGTCGGCGCAGGCGGCTGGATCGCCTGGCAGCTTCGAAGCCCTCCGGCACCACCGGCGTCGCAGCAACTACCTATTTCGCTGTCCCCGTCGCCTGCTCTGCACGCGCAGTTTTTTGGTGCCACCACCCTGCTCCTGCGCGATCGCGACCATGCGGTAATGATCGACGCCTTGCTCTCACGCCCGGGCATGCGCGATGTCCTGTTCGGCGCCATCGGCCCTGACGCTGCACGGGTCGATAGCGTGCTGACGCGCGGCAAGGTCGACAAGATCGACCTGCTTTTCATCACCCACTCCCATTACGATCACAGCCTCGACGCCGCGGCGATCGCACGGCGTACCGGCGCGATCGTCATCGGGTCAGCCTCAACGCAGCAGATCGCGCTCGGCAGCGGCGTCGCGGCAGACCGTACACGGCTGGTTGCGGGCGGCGAACGTTTCGACGCCGGCGGCTTCCGTGTCACCGCCTTCCGATCGCTCCATTCACCCGGCGACCGCATTCCCGGCGTGATCACCGGCCCGATCCGCCCGCCCGCGAAGGCGCAGGATTACAAGAATGGCGGAACCTACGCCTATCTGGTCGAGCATGGGGGACTGCGCATTCTGGTCCATGCCAGCGCCAATTATGTGCCGGACATGTATCGCGGCGTGAAGGCCGACGTCGTCTTCCTCGCAATCGGCGGACTGGGCGGTCAGCCAGCGGATTTCGTGGAACGCTATTGGCGCGAGACGGTCGGCGCGACGGGCGCAAGGCTGGTCATCCCGACGCATTGGGATAATTTCCTGCGCCCGCTCGACGGCCCGTTCGTCCCGCTCCCGCGGCTGATGGACGATGTTCCCACCGCGATCGCCAGGATCGAGCCGCTCGCAAAGCGTGGCGGCGTGACGATCCGCACTATGCCGCCGGTCGCGCCGGTCGACATCGCCGCGGCGCTTCCCGCCCGGCGCTGATGGCTATTTTCCTGTCATGACCGCCTTCCGCGCGAGCGATACCATCACCCGGTAGCCCGCATGATTGGGGTGGATACCGTCGAAGGTGAGCGCGGGCTGTAGGGCGCCGTCGGGCATCGTCAGCGAACTATGATAGTCGAGATATTCGACCTTCTCGGCCTTGGCATAAGCTTTCAGCCACGCGTTCAATTCGGCAACCCTGGGCGCTGGCTGCAGCTCGGGCTTCCACGCGAAACGCGCCGCCGGCGGGATCGAGGCCAGGATCACGTCGATGCCGTTCGCCTTGGCGAGCGTGACCATCGCGCGAATATTATTCTTATAATCCTCGGGTGCATTCGGCCCGCTATTGCCGGCGATATCGTTGGTCCCCGCCAGGATGTGCACAAGCTCCGGCTTCAGCACGACCACATCGGCCTGAAAGCGCAGCAACATCTGCGGCGTCGTCTGCCCGCTGATCCCGCGGTTTACGATACCGCTGCTGAAGAAACCCGGGTCGTCCAATCCCCAATTCTGGGTGATCGAATCGCCCATGAAGACAACGCGCCGTTCGGACGCCGGCAGCGCGAGCAGCCGCGCATTGTCGGCGCGATACCGGCAAAGATCGGCCCAATCATTTTTGCGCGCGTCGAGATTGGCCTGGCGATAGGCGGCAAGTTCGGGTGGCGGCGGCGGTATCGTCGCGGTCTGCACAAGGCCCGATATCACCCCGATATAAGCCTTCACGGCCTCGGGTATTTGCGGCGTCAGTCCCTCGCAGGGGCTCGCGACCATCCCGGCCGGCGGCGTTTGTCCAGCAGCTGCAGGAATGCCGCCCAGGATTGCGGCGACAACAAGCGCGCGCCGCATCATGCGACGACGCCTGAGAGATAGGTGAAATTGTCGCGCAGCGAATCCAGTACGGCTCGTACATATGGCGCTTCCTGCTCGACGAAGAAGCGATCGACGCCGGCGGCGCGCGCCGCAGCGAGCAGCTTCGGCCAATCGGTGACACCGCGCCCGATCTCGGCGGGATCCATCTGGAGCAGAACATTCGGCTTGTTCGTCGCCGCGACATCCTTGACGTGCAAAGCGCTGACCCGGCCCGTATGGCGCCGGATGAAGTCGGCAGGGTCTACCCCCGCCGCCACCGCCCAGCCGCAATCGAGCTGGAACGACACCAGCGAGGGATCGGTATTCGCGACGAGAAAGTCCATCGCCGTCCCCTCGCCGAGCGGGATAAACTCGTTGCTATGGTTGTGAAAACCGAAGCGAAGACCGCGCGCTTTCAGCTTTGCGCCCTTGTCGTTCATATAGTCGGCCGTCCAGCGCCAGTCGGCCTCGGTCATCCGCGCGGTGACGCCGCTCACCATCTTGCGGACGTCTTCACCCGGATCGAGCTTCATCGGCAGGTGCGGCGGGGTGACGAAGAGCGGCATGATGACGGTGTCAAAGCCCAGAATGCGTGCTTCGGCCGCTAGAATATCGAGATCGTCGTCGAGCGTGCGCGGTGCGGGCCGAAAGGATTTGGCGGGGACATGCGCGCTCGTGCAGCGCAGCCCGACGCGGTCGAGCGCAGCGCGCAATTCCTGTGGCGTCTTCCCCGCATAGCCCGCGAGTTCGACGGTGCGATATCCGATTCTCGCGATTGCGGAGAGCGTACCGTCGAGATCCTCGCCCAGTTCCTTGGCAACCGAATAAAGCTGGACGCCGATCGGCGGGTCACCCGGCGCAAAGAACCGGCTTGGTCGCCCGGGGGCGCACGCTGCCGCAAGCGCGGCAAGCCCGCCCGCCAATATCGTTCGGCGCCCAAGTTGATGCTCGCGCCCAAGAGGCCCGGAATGCTGCACACTCATATGTCTCTCCCTATCGTCCTTATCGCCTTCTTTTGGCGGAATTATATGTAATCCATTACATTTTTTTTCGATATCATCCGCTGCGAAGCGCCTTTCCTATCGGCGCTGCGTGGCAGGCCCGGTGCTCCCGCGCACGACCAGATCGTGCGGCAGCGTGATCCAGGGACGTTCGCCCGCGCTGCCGTTCAGAACCGCCAGCAGAAGCTCGACCGCTTCCATCCCGATCCGCTTCATCGGCTGCCTGATCGTCGTCAGCGGGGGGCTCTGGAACCGTGCATAACGCACGTCGTCGAAGCCGACGATCGAGACGTCGTCGGGGCAAACGATCCCGCGGTCGCGGCAGGTCGCAAGCGCGCCGATCGCGACCTCGTCGCTGAAACAGAAGAGCGCGGTCGGGGGCGTGTCGGTGTCGAAAACCGCAGCCGCAAGCGCGACGCCGGACTCGAGGGTATAGTCGCCATGCGCGACGACCAACTGATCGGCGACACCCGCCATGGCTGCGGCACGGCGAGCGCCTTCGAGCCGCTCGCGCGTCAAATGGCTGCTGTCGGGGCCGGCCAGCAGCGCGATCCGGCGATGCCCCATCGAGAGCAGAAGATTGATCGCATCGGCCGCGGCGCGCGCATTGTCGATATGGACGCTCGCCACGCCAAGCGCCGGCGAAAAATCACATGCATTGACCACGGGCGCCGAAAAACCCTTTTGCTGGATCAGCTTGCCGAGCTTTCCTGGCACGCGGTGGCCGAGAAAGATGAGCCCGTCGGCTTCCTTGCGGAGCAGCATGTCGGCATATTGCGCCTCGCGATCCGCGTCGTCGCGGGTATCGCCGAGCAGCAGCGAATAGCCCGCCGCCTGCGCCGCATCCTCGGCGCCGCGTATCACTTCGGCGAAGAAGGGGTTCGAGACGTCGGGGACCATCACGACGATCTTACGCGTCCGCAGTGTGCGCAAGCTTTTGGCCGCGAAATTTGGGACATAGCCGAGCACGTCGATCGCATCCTGGACGCGGCGACGCGTCTCGGGCTGGACGAGGTCGGGCTCGCTGAGCGCGCGCGATACGGTCGCCGTCGAGACCCCCGCACGTTCCGCCACCATCTTGATCGTCGCCACCTATTACCTCCCAAATCGCGGTCCCGCCGGTTTGCCCGCAAGAATATTCTTTGGCCAGAGCGATCCAAGCGAATGCCTGTCAAAGCCCCACTCTGAACCGATCGGCAAAGACTCGCTTCCGTCCGGCACATCGCGCGGCAGCAAATACCATTGCCCTGACACGCGCCTATGTTAACGATTACATCAAGCAGCCGTCAAGCAAGACGAATCGAAGGTGGAGAGGATGGAAGACACTCACAGCGACAACCGTCGCTTGTTCGCAGGCGCCTGCGCCGCGATCTGCGCGCTCGCCTTCAGTTTCGCAGCGCTCAGCGGCATCATGTATCAATTGAAGGGCGCATTTCTCCTCGACAATGGCCAGATCGGGCTGATCGGCGGCGCTGGCCTGTGGGGCATGGCGGTGTCGCAGATCGGCTTCTCTTCGCTCTGCGATGCGTTCGGCATGCGCAACCTGATGCGCCTCGCCGCGCTCGGCCATATCGCGGGCGTTGCACTGATCGTATCGGCGAGCGGCTTCACCGGCCTCTTCGTCGGCGCGCTTGTCCTTGCGATCGCGAACGGCATGGTCGAGGCGGTGTGCAATCCGCTCATCGCGACGCTCTATAAAGAGCGCAAGGCGGCAATGCTCAACCGGCTGCACCTCTGGTTCCCCGGCGGCATCGTGATCAGCGGGCTGATCCTGTGGACGATGGCGGGGCTCGACTGGCGCTGGATGATGGCGATCGTCGTACCGCCCACCCTGCTCTACACATGGCTCTTCACCGGCCCGCGCTTTCCCGCGACCGAAGCGGCCGAGGCGGGTGCGCGGCTGGGCGATGCATTTCGCGCGGTCGGAACCACGCCGATCTTCTGGCTGTTCCTTGGCCTGATGGCGATCACGATGAGCCTCGAGCTCGGTCCGAACCGCTGGATCCCTGCGGTGCTCGAGGCCGGCGGGATGCACGGCATCCTCGTCCTCGTGCTGATCAACGGGGTGATGGCGATTGCGCGCGGCAATGCGCATACGATCCTCGACCGCGTCTCGCCCGTCGTGCTGCTCTGCGTGTCGGCCGCGACCGCAGGGCTCGGACTGCTCTGGCTGAGCTACGCGAGCGGCTTGGCGCAGACGATCGCCGCCGCGCTCGTCTTTGCGATCGGCATCTCGATGGTATGGCCGACGATGATGGGCTTCGTCGCCGAACGCACGCCAAAGACCGGCGCGCTCGGGCTCGGGCTGATGGCGGCGGCGGGATCGCTCGCAGTCGGGCTGGTCACGACCCCGCTACTCGGTACGATCGCCGACCGGCACCTGCCGCAGGCGATCGAGGCAGCCCCGGCGCGCGCGCTGACCGAGCAGGTCGTGTCGGCGCCCGCCGCCGATCCAAAACTGCGCGCCGAAGCGCAGGCGATCCTTGCCGCGCCGCAGCTCCCCGAAGCGACCGGCGACTTCCTCCGCCGCGTGGCGGCTGACCAAACCAATGGCCCGGCCGCCAGGGCGGCGGCCGAGTTGCTCCACCCCGCCGAGAACCGCAGCGGGCTCCTCGCCTTCCGCTACCTCGTTCCTTTCGCGCTGCTCGTCAGCCTGATCTTCGCGCTCGTCGCGTTGCGTGACCGCCGTACCGGCGGATATGCTGCTGCGGTCGAGCGCGCCCGTTTCCAGCAAGGTGCTCCCGAACAATGACAACTCCTCCGCCTCCCCCGCCTTCTTTGCGCATCGGCTTTATCGGGTCGGGATTCATTGCCCGCTTCCATCTCAAAAGCTTCGACAATATACGCAATGCCGCGATCAGCGGCGTGTATAGCCCGACGCCCGCAAAGCGCGCCGCCTTTGCCGATACCGCGAACGACATGGAGCTTGGCCCCTGCACCGCGCACGCCACCCTCGAGGCGCTTCTGACCGCGCCCGACGTCGACGCCATCTGGCTGCTCGCGCCGAACGACACCCGGCTGGAGACGATGCGCGCGATTCACGCCGCGGTGAAGTCGGGCCGCTCGAATGTCCGTGCAATCGCCTGCGAAAAGCCGCTCGGCCGCAACCTCGCCGAAGCGCGCGAGATGCTGCGGCTCGTCAAGGACGCCGGGCTGTCGCACGGCTATCTCGAAAATCAGGTCTTCGCCGCCGCGGTAGAGCGCGGCAAGGACGTCATCTGGCGCCGCGCGGTCCCCGCCGCCGGCCGCCCCTATCTGGCGCGCGCGGCCGAAGAACATTCGGGGCCGCACGAGGCCTGGTTCTGGCAGGGCGACCGTCAGGGCGGCGGGGTGATGTCCGACATGATGTGCCATTCGGTAGAGGTCGGCCGCTTCCTCCTCACCCGCCCCGGCGCGCCGCGATCGAGCCTGAAGGTCAAAAGCGTGCAGGGATCGATCGGCTATCTGAAATGGAGCCGCGCGCAGCATGCTGCGAAGCTGCGCAGCGAATATGGCGCAAGCGTCGATCTGCTCCGCCATCCGGTCGAGGATTTCGCCCGCGCGACGATCACGCTCGAAGACGAAGACGGCGCGCCGCTGGTGATCGAGGCGAGCACGAGCTGGGCCTATGTCGGCGCGGGGCTGCGCATCGACCTGTCCTTGCTCGGCAGCGAGTATGCGATGGAATTTTCGTCGCTCAATCCGGCGCTCAAGGTCTTCCTAAGCCGCCAGATCCAGGGCGGCGGAGGCGAGGATCTGGTCGAGAAGCAAAATGCCGAACAGGGGCTGATGCCGATTGTCGAGGATGAGGCAGGCACCTATGGCTACACCGCCGAAAACCGCCACATGGTCGAATGTTTCCGCCACGGCCGCACGCCGATCGAAACCTTCGAGGACGGCGTCGAGGTCGTCCGGATGGTGATGGGCCTCTATCTCTCGGCCGAAACCGGGCGGACAGTCGATCTCGATAGCGCCGATCTGGAATCTTACGTGCCCGGTCCGGCGCGCCTGCCGATGGCGGCGGAATAAATCATGGCCGCGGAGCCCTTCGACGTGCTGATTGTGGGCTCGGGTGCCGGGGGCGGCATGGCGGCCTATGAACTGACGCGGCGCGGACTGAAAGTGCTGATGCTCGAGGCAGGCCGCAATTACGATCCGCTCACCGAAACGCCGATGTTCAACCTGCCGTCGGAAGCCCCGCTGCGCGGTGAGCCGACACCGGATAAGCAATTCGGCTATTATGACGCGACGATCGACGGCGGCTGGGACATTCCCGGAGAGCCTTATACCGTCGCCGAAGGGTCCGAGCCATTCAAATGGTGGCGCCCGCGTATGCTCGGCGGCCGCACCAACCATTGGGGTCGCATCTCGCTGCGCTTCGGCCCCTATGATTTCAAGCCCTACAGCCGCGATGGGCTCGGCTTCGATTGGCCGGTCGATTATGAAGAGATCGCGCTCTGGTACGACAAGGTCGAGCGGCTGATAGGGGTGTGCGGCGGACCGCCGCAGGGGCTGGAGAATATTCCGGACTCGCCCGCAGGCTGCCTGCAGCCTGCGCCGCCGCCGAAGCTGCACGAACTGCTCGTGTCGCGCGCCTACGCCAGCATGGGCATCCCGAGCGCGCCGGTGCACGCCGCGATCCTGACGCAGCAACTCGGTGACCGTCCGCCATGTTTTTACGCAACCTCGTGCATCCGCGGCTGCTCGATCCGCGCCAATTTCCAGAGCACCACGGTGCTTCTGCCCCCCGCGCTGGCGACGGGCAATCTGACCGTCCGGACAGATGCGATGGTCTATCAGGTCGATCTCGACAAATCGGGCAAGGCGACCGGCGTCAGCTTCATCGACCGCAAGACCGGCGAGCACCACAGCGCCCGCGCCAGGGCGGTCATACTATCGGCGGGCGCGGGCGAAACCGCGCGCATCCTGCTCAACTCAAAATCCTCCCAGTTCGCCGACGGGCTCGGCAATGATGAGGGCCTCGTCGGCCGCTATCTGATGGACAGCGTCGGCACCCGCATCACGGCGCACATCCCCGCGCTCGAGGATATGCCCGTCACCAACGACGACGGCATGAGCGTCATGCACACCTATATCCCCTGGTGGGGGCACGGCATGCAGGCGCGAAAGGAACTCGACTTTCCGCGCGGCTATCATGTCGAGATGCAAGGCGGTCGGATGATGCCGTCGATGGCGCTGGTCGACTGGCTCGATGACGGACAAGGACTGAACGGTCCCGAACTGCGCGCGATGATGCGCCGGCGTTATGGTGGCACGATACGCATGGGCTCGCGCGGCGAGATGATCCCGAATGACGACTGCTATTCCGACCTCGACCCGCAGGTGAAGGACAAATGGGGCATCCCGGTGCTCCGCTTCCACTGGAAATGGGGCGAGGCCGAGACCCGGCAGGCGGCGCACGCGATCACCACCTTCCTCGAGGTCATCGACCGCATGGGCGGCAAACCGATCGGCCCCGTCGAACGCGACGGCAGGAAGGCGATCTCTAAGGGCGGTGAGATCATCCACGAGGTTGGCACCGCGCGGATGGGCAGCAGCGCGAAAGACTCGGTTGTCGACGGCTATGGCCGCAGCTGGGCGGTCCGCAACCTGTTCGTCGCCGACGGGGCGGTGATGGTGTCAAGTCCCGACAAGAACCCGACGCTGTCGATCCTGGCGCTAAGCTGGCGTACCGCCTCGCACATCGCCGATCTGGCCGAAAGGGACGAGTTGTGACCGCGGCGAACGACGATCCCGTCAAGGGCCCGATGCTCGACCGCCGCGCGGCGCTGGTATGGACCGGGGCGCTCGCTGCCGCCCTCGGCACGGCGCACTATTACGGCATCCACTTCGGCGCGGCCGATGGCCCGATCGTGCCGGGCTATGGCCGCGATCCCGACATGAACAATCCGGTCGTGCCCTGGCCGCGGTTGATGACCGAAAGCCAGCTCGCGGCGACGCGCGCGATCGTCGACTTCATCCTGCCGCGCGAAGGCGCAGTTCCTGCGGCGAGCCAAGTCGGCGTGCACGAACTGATCGACGAGTGGGTGAGCGCCCCCTACCCCGAACAAAGCACCGACAAGGCGCTGATCTTCGACGGCCTTACCCGGCTCGACCTGATGGCGCGGCGCAGCGGTAGGGCGAAGGATTTCGCGGGCGCGAGCAAGGCCGTGCAGGCAGACGTGCTCCGCACGGTCGCCGATCCCGCGAGCAAGCTTGCGACCGCGACCTTCTGGAAGCGGCTCCGGCGGCTCGTCATCGGTGGCTATTACACCACCGAGGCCGGGTTCGCCGACATTGGTTACATCGGCAACGTTGCACTCAAGGAATATCCTGCCCCGACCCCTGAAATGCGGGCAGCGATGGAACGCGTTTTTCAACAATTGGGACTTGTCGACCGGACCAGATCGGGCGGCTGAATAGGGGGCGCGAGCCCTCATTTTGGGAGGTTAAAAAAATGAAGATTTCAAAGAATCGCTCTGCGATGACCGGGAGAGCTGTGTCCATCGCAGCCCTGATCGCCTCCTCTGCACCGGCTTTCGCCCAAGATGCGCCGGCCGGTGAACAAGCCGCCGACGATGCAAGCATCGTCGTAACCGGCACCCGCGTGAACCGCAGCGGCTTTACCGCGCCGACCCCCGAGACGGTGCTCGGCGAAGCCGAACTCGAGGGACGGGCCCCCGCAAATATCGCCAATGTCGTGAACGACCTGCCCCAACTGACACCCACGCTGAATCCGTCGACCAGCGGCGTCGGCGTCGGCGGAGGCACCGGCGGCGCGAACCTGCTCAACCTGCGCGGCCTCGGCATCAACCGCACGCTGGTCTTGCTAAACGGGAGCCGCGTCGTTCCTTCTACCACGACCGGCGGCGTCGATGTCAACCTGCTACCGCAAGGATTGGTCAAGCGCGTGGACGTTGTGACCGGCGGTGCTTCCGCGGCATGGGGTTCCGATGCTGTGGCCGGCGTCATCAACTTCGTCCTCGACACCGAATTCGAGGGGCTCAAGCTCAACCTGTCCGCGGGCAGCGCGTTCGAGGGCGATGCGCATACCTATAATGGCAATATCACCTTCGGAAAATCCTTCGCCGGCGGACGCGGTCATCTCCTCGTCGATCTCTCCGGCGCCATTCAGGGCGGCGTCGACAATTTCACCGACCGGGACTGGTACGATGGCTCGAAGGTCGTCAACAATCCGACCTACACCCCGACCAACGGCCAGCCGCGCCAGATCGTCTCGACCGGGGACTTTCTGGTCGCATCGGACGGCGGCGTCATCATATCGGGCCCGCGGGCGCTAAATACGGCGTTCGCGCCCGACGGGACGCCCTTTGCCTATAATCCCGGAACGCCGACCTCGCCCTACAAGATCGGCGGCACGCCGAACGACATCGGGGCCGGTTACCCGCTTGTCGTTCCGGTCAAATATGGCAGCGCCTTCGCGCGCCTGTCGTACGATGTGCTCGATGGGGTCACCGCCTATGTCGAGGGATCTTATTCGAAGTCGCGTACGGTGAACGACACGGCATCCTATGTCTCGCTCGGCAATGTCGTTATCGCGCCCGACAACGCCTATCTGCCCGAGGGATTCACCGGAGCGCCGTTCGTTTTGGGCAAAGTGTTCACATCGCTCGGCACGCCCTACCCGCGCAACGACCGCTCGGTGACGCGGATCGTCGGCGGTCTCGACGGTCGTTTCGGTGACAGCTGGAAATGGGCAGCCTATTACCAATATGGCAAGAGCCACGTCCTGAACGAGGTTTCGAACAACCCGATCGTGCCGAACGTGGTGCTCGCGACCGACGCCGTCTTTAATACAGCCGGCCAGATCGTCTGCCGCTCGACGCTAACCAACCCGACGAACGGCTGCGTACCCTTCAATCCGTTCGGCACCGCGCTGGCGAGCGATGCGGCGAGCGCTTATGCCACCGGCACCGCGGCGCAGCACATCGTGCTGAAGGAGGAGGTCGCGTCCGCCACGATCACGGGTGAACCTTTCTCGCTTTGGGCAGGGCCGATCTCGCTGGCGGTGGGCGCGGAATATCGCACCGAATCCTACACCGCGGACGCCGATCCGCTTTCGATCAGCAGTTCTTATTGGGTGGGCAATTACAAGCCCGGCCGCGGCAAATACAGCGTCAAAGAGGCCTTCGCCGAACTTGTGGTTCCGATCGTACGCGACGTGCCGCTGTTCAAGGCGTTCGACCTCAACCTGGCGGGCCGCATCACCGATTACAGCACCAGCGGAACCGTGAAGACCTATAAGCTGGGCGGAACCTGGGACGTGATCGACGGTGTGCGGATTCGCGGCACGCACTCGCGCGACATTCGCGCACCCAACCTCAACGACCTGTTCCTCGGCGGACAGGCGAACACGCTGATCGTGGTCGACCCCCAGAATGCAAACGCCCAATATGGCGTGGTACAGGTACTCCAGGGCAATCCCGATTTGATGCCCGAGATCGCCAATACCAACACGATCGGTCTGGTCCTGCAGCCGTCGTTCGTGCCCGGGCTCAGCTTTTCGGTCGATTATTATGATACCAAGATCAAGGGCGCGATCACGACGCTATCAGGCCAGCAGATTGTCGATAATTGCGCGGCGGGACAGGCGGGCTTCTGCCCCTCGGTGATCCGCGACAGCGCCGGACTGATCACGCGTGTCAACGTCTCCGGCTTCAACGCCAACGTCGAGAAAGTCCGCGGGATCGATTATGAGCTCAGCTATTCAAGGGCGTTGTCCGACCTCGGCATCGACATACCCGGCCGCGTGAACCTGCGCGTGCTGGCATCGAACACGCGCGAGCGTACGATCACAGCGCTGGGCGGCACGATCGACTATCTGGGGATGGTCGGCACACTCGGGGCTGGGGCGCCGCCGAAATGGCGTTGGCTCAACAGCCTGTCCTATGACAGCGACGCGATGCGCACCCAGCTCACGATGCGCCGTGTCGGCGCTGGCGTGCTCGACAATCGCAATATCGAATGCACCTCGGCCTGTCCGACATCAACGGCGGCCAATCCAACGATCGACAATAACAAGATCAAGGGTGTCACCTATTTCGATCTGTCGCAGACCTTCAAGATCAGGCCTGGCGGCAAGGAAGCCGAATTCTATGTCGCGGTCGAAAATCTGTTGGACCGCGATCCGCCGAGGGTCGCGCTTGCCTCCTTCCTCGCCCCCGGCGCGAGCGGCGTGTTCCACGACCTGATCGGCCGCCGGTTCCGTGTCGGGTTCCGCTTCGAATATTGATCGATCACGGCGCACGCCGGTCGGCAAAGCCGACGCGCTCCCCTTCCTCGGCCCGGCAAGCGATCCGCTTGCCGGGCCTTCTTTTTACGTCCCTGGAGTTCGTCACTGGCAGCTGGGCCGTACGCCCATCTGGGCAATCAGTTGCGACGGTTCGGCGTGTTACTGCGACCGGGAGCGGCAGCGCCTAACGGCGCGGGCGGCCTTCGACAGCCAGCAGGCCAGCCGCCAACAGCCCCGCGCCGAGTGCGATCATCCCGGCAGCATAGCCGCCCGTCTGGTCGTGCAGCCAGCCCACGGCGAAAGGACCGATATAGCCGCCGAGATTTCCGATCGAGTTGATCAGCGCGATCCCGCCCGCTGCGGCCGCCCCCGTGAGCATCGCAGCGGGACGGCCCCAGAATACGGGAAGCGCGGCATAGATGCCCAGCGCCGCGACGACGAACATCGCAAGCGTGACCGCAGGCGTGGTCGCAAAGGCCGCAGCGAAGAAGCCGAACGCGCCAAGCAGTGCAGGCGCGACAAGATATAGCGGACCGCCACGGTCGCGGTCCGAGCGCTGCCCCCAATATCGCATCGCCAACGCCCCGAGCGCAAAGGGCCCGATCGACAAAAGCCCGACCTCGATATTCGAGAGCGTGCCCATCGCCTTGATCATCTGCGGCGCCCAGAAGCTGAAGCCGTAAAGCCCAGCCACAAGACCCAGATAGACGAAGGCGTAACGCCAGACCGCCGGGCTCGAAAGACCCGCACGAAGCGAGCTATGCGGCGCCTCGGCCTGTTCGCGCGCGAGCAGATCGATCAAGGTCCGGCGCTCGGCATCATTCAGGAATTTGGCATCCTGCGGACCATTGGGCAGCAGGAACAGCACCGCAATACCGAGGAGCAATGCTGGGATGGCTTCGATCAGGAACATGCTCTGCCATCCCGCGAGGCCGAAGATACTGGTGTCGAGAAGTAAGGTCGAAAGCGGCGCGCCGATCGCGCTCGACAGCGGCACCGCAATCAGGAAGCCCGCCATCACGCGGCCGCGAACTTCCTTCGGGAACCAGAAGGTCAGGTACAGGATCATGCCCGGGAAGAAACCGGCCTCGGCAATGCCGAGCAGGAAACGGACGATCCAGAAACTGACCGGCCCGGTGACGAAAGCCGTCGCACCCGACAAGAGGCCCCAGCTGATCATGATGCGCGCGATCCAGATCCGCGCGCCGACGCGCCGCATGATCAGGTTCGACGGGACCTCGAACAGGAAATAGCCGATGAAGAAGATGCCCGCACCAAAGCCATAGGCACTCGCCGAAAGTCCGATGTCCTTGTTCATCGTCAGCGCCGCGAAACCGACGTTCACGCGGTCGAGGAAGGAGATGAAATAGAGCAACGCCATAAAGGGGATCAGCCGCCGCATGGCGCGTGCCACGATCGCCTGCTCCGGTGCGCTGAGCTTCGTTTCGGCCATGGTCACTTTCCTTGCGCTTCGTACCGCGCCGCCTGCGCGAGGATGCATTCGCTGTGGATACCCATCGCGCGGGCGTAGCCGTCACGGCCAAGCGCGAAGGGATTGGCTGCTGCGCCGGCTTTGCGTTCGAAGCGGCCGAAGCCATCGTCGACGAAAGCGTGCGTGCTGATCTCGCCCTCGGCGCCGGCCGCCTCGCCAGCCTGCCAGAGCTTGAGCAGCGAGGCGTGCATCTGGCGAACTCCGGCGCTGTTTTCGGGCATCGCGGTCCCGCCCCACAGGGTGAGCGCGATCGGCTTTCCGCCGTTCTTGGCGGTCAGGATCAACGACAGCGTACCCGGCGTGTGTCCGGGCGTCGTCACGAAGCGGATCGTCTCGCCGCCGATTTCGAGCATGGCGCCGTCTGCGGCGACCTGATCGCGCATCGGCGGCGAGACGCCCTTCGCCATTGGGTGCGGGTCGGCGACGATGACGTCCCAGTCGGCGGCACTGGCCCAGATTTTCGCGCCATAAGCGGACTGAAAGTGCCGCGCCCCGCCATAATGATCGACATGGCCATGCGTGATGAGCACGTGCTTGACCTCGGCCGGTTCGAGCCCGAGCCGACGCATCCCGGGCTCGATTACCTTGATCGCATCGTCGTCATTCCACATCGCATCGATCAGCACGAGACCGGCCGGGGTTTTGAGGATCCAGACGCCCACGAAATTGCCGCCCACATAATAGAGATTGTCGAAAGCTGCCGCTGGCGCCGGATCGACCTTGTTCGCAACAATCGGAGCAAGATAGGCATTTGCGTCCTGCGGGGCCCGGCACAAATAGCCGTCGGCGATTGCGGTCATGTCGCTTGCCGCAAGCGTGCGTGCGGCGGCCACATGCCTTTGCGCCGGGTCGGACGCTTGTCCGGCAGCAACAGCACTCACCGAAACCAAAAACGCTGCTGCGGTTCGAGCGATAGCCCGCATGGCTGTTCCTCCCATTATTCTAGGCCTTCGAGGCCTTTTGCAGAGGCGACGATAGGGCAGCCAAAACATGTCCGGAAGGCCGGGCCGATGTGCAGGGCGGCCCTCAGAATTGGCCCCACGGCCCGCCGCCCGGCCTCGGCAGCCCGCGGATCGGGAGAATATGCCACTCCGCATCCTATCTGATAGGTATTGCGCTATCCTATCAGATAGGTTAGATCGAACCACGATAAGAAAAACACGGAGGATGGGATGGAAGGGTCGATGACGCGTATCGATGTGTCGCCCGAGATGGTGACCTTCTACGGCCGTGGCACCGCGGGCGAAGGCCCCTTTCCCGAGCGTGCCCATGCCTTCGTTTTCGATTTTGCCGAAGGGAGTTTCCATTTCCGCTCGGCCTTTACTCCGGGCGATCTTCAGGCCGACGCGGACCGGCTCCGGCTGGTCCTGATCGTAGCTCACGCGGCGTGCGAGCGGCTCCGCGGTCAGCCGTCGCTTTTGCAGGACAATCAGCCCTATCATATGCCCGCGGTGTTGCGGTCGATTGTGGTCGCGCTTCGCGATTGCGCCCTTCCCGAGGGTGTCCAGCAAATCTATCGCGGCGCCAAATGTATCGAGCTTCTGTGCGAGACGATGCGGCTCGACGTCGAGGATCTTCTGTTGCCGAACGGCGCAACGGCGGGCCTCTCGATCGCCGACAGCGAGCGACTGCTGGCCGCGCGCCGTGTGATCGAGGAGCGCTCGGCGGAGAAGCTGACGATCGAGGGAATCGCCCGCATGTGCGGCCTGAATCGGGGCAAGCTGACCCGCGGCTTTCGTGAGCTTTTCGACTGCAGCGTCGCCGATGCGATTGCCGAACAAAGGCTCAGCCGCGCGGGCAATATGCTCCTTGCGACCGATCTCCCGATATCCTCGATCGGATATCGATGCGGCTATCTGAACAATGCGAGCTTCACGCGCGCATTTTCACGCCATTTCGGTATTGCACCGACCCGCTATCGTGCGGCACGTGTGGCGGCATGACGATACTGACTTCCGTGGAAAAACCGTCGCTCGCGGCGCAGGCCGTGAACGCCGTCCGCTCCTATATTCGCGACAATGATCTGAAGGTCGGCGACGCCCTTCCCGGCGAAGGCTTTTTTGCCGAACAGCTGGGCGTGAGCCGCCCGGTGATGCGCGAAGCCTTTGGCGCGCTCGCGGCGCTCAATATGGTCGATGTGGCAAACGGCCGCCGCCCGCGCGTGGGCGCCATCGACGGGTCGGTGATGGCGGCTTCGCTCGATCATGCCGTGACGACCGCGCAGATCAGCGTGGTCGACGTATGGGACGTCCGGCACACGATCGAAAGACGGATCGCGGGGCTGGCGGCCGCGCGACGCAGCGACGGCCAGGCGCAGGACATATTGGGATTGGCCGACGCGATGCGATCGTCGGCCAGCGATTTACCGCGGATGACCGCCTATGATATCGCCTTCCATCAGGCGATTGCCATGGCGTCCGGAAACGCGCTTTTCGTGCAGATGGTTCGCTCTTACGCCGTTTTGATGGAGATGGCCGTGCCGCAGGCCTGGAGCACGCGCATAACGCGCGAGCAACGCGACATCGCGCTCGAACAACATCAAAGACTGGCGCGGGCCATTGCCGATCGCGATCCCGCCGAGGCCATCGCCGCAATGGATGCTCATTTCGACACCTCGATCGCCGACCTGCTTGCAGCAGAGGTGACGACAGCGGGTTGAGGAGGCGACGCCGATCGCCTCCCCTTCCCCGATCCTGCTCCTTCAGAAGCGAAACGCCAGTTCCGCGCCGAGCGTGCGCGGCTGAATCACCGCCATGCCGAACGGGTTGCCGGCCGGCGTCAGCGACTGCGACGCGAGCGCGGTGATACCCCGTTTGTCGGTCAGATTCTTGGCGAACAGTGCAAGGCTCCAACCACTGTGCTCGATCCCGGCGTTCAGGTTGATCGTCGTGTAGTCGGGCACCGTTTTTGCGGCGCGGTCCGCATAGTTCGAGACGCGTTTGCCGACATAGTTGAGCGCCGCGCCCAGATTGACCTTCCAGTCCGGCGCAACGTCCCAGTCATATTGCGCCGACAGGCTATGCCCCCAGCGCGGGACGAACGGCAGGCGATCGCCGTCGAGCCCGCCTGCGGCGACGGCGGGGCTCGTCAGCTTGGCATCGGTGAATGCCGTGGTGAGCCCCAGCGTCAGCCCGGTGACCGGCATCAGCCGCGCGGTGACTTCGACGCCCTTGCTGCGGGCGTTGCCGCCATTGACAAGGAAGTTGAAGCCGCCGGCGCTCGTCTGGATCTGGATATTCTTCCAGTTGGTTAGGAAGGCGGCGGCATCGATCGTGAAAATCGTGTCGACCGCGCCCTTGAAGCCGAGTTCATAGCTGGCGAGCTTGTCGGGTTCAAAGGTCGTCGGAATGCCGGGGAACAGCGCCGGCGGCGGCACCGCGTTCGGCCCGCCCGCCCTATAGCCGGTCGCGATGCGGCCATAGAGCATCGCATCGCGACTAATCTTGAAGCGCGGGTTGATCAGATAGGTGAAGATGTCACCCTTTTCGGTGCCCGAATAGAGCAAGGGCGCCGGGCCGATGATCAGCCCGCGATAGTCCTGATCATAGGTCTGATAATCATGCGAAAAACGCCCGCCGACCAATATGTCGAACCGGTCGCCGAAATGGACCGTCGCGTTGGCGAAGACCGAATATTCCTCATAGGTCGACAGGATCGATGCGACCGCCAGCGACGGAAGAGGTAGCGCGTCGCCTGTCGCGGGATTGAATGGATCGAAGCTCGGGATCCGGTTGATGTCGTCTTCGTGCGTGTAATAGAGGCCGAGCTGCAGATCGAGCAGGCCATTGGCAACACCGGTCGCATCCGCGCGGAATTCCTGGCTGATTCGCTCGACACGCGTTTCCTGGTTGGTGCGCAGGCCGATGCCGCCAAGCGCAGCACCGAAGCCTGTCGTGGCGTCGCCCGCGGTGCGCGCCTTCACGACCTGATAAGTCGTCGATGAGAGCAGGCCAACATCGCCGAGGTCGACCGCAATCTTGCCATTGACGAGGCGCAGCGTGATCTTGCCGGGCTCGCGGGTAAAGCGCCGCTGGGTAAGGTCGCCATAAAGCGGCTGCAGCGTCGTCGCGTCGACGTCGACGACATTGCTGCCGGCGACCTTGGTGTCCTGCGCGATGCCTTGCAGATCGATGCGAACGTTCTCGCCGAGTTTGGCCGCGATCAGCACGCGACCACCGGTGACCTCGACCTCGTTGACGTCCTTGCCGTTCACCGTGGGCGAGTTGACGATGTCGATATAGCCCGCGTCCCTGCGGTGGAATCCGCTCGCGCGGACGACGAGCGTATCGGTGACAAGCGGAACGTTGAGCGCGCCGCGGAAGGCATAGCCGGTGCCACCCTTGCGGACCGAGGAGACCCCGGCGGAGACACGGCCGGTCACCGCGTCGAAATCGGGCTCGGCGGTGACGAACTTGAGCAGACCGCCGACCGCACCGGCGCCGTAGAGCGTGCCTTGCGGCCCCTTCAACACTTCGAGGCGCGCGAGGTCCGACGGATCAAGATCGGGCGTCGTATTGCTGCCGCCCGTATAGGCGTTGACCGAACCGACAGGCGCTTCGTCGATATAATAGGCCGTAGCCGACGCCGACTGCGCCGGGCCGGTCGTGATGCCGCGCAGGGTCACCTGCGTCAGCCCCGCCCGCGCCGAGGTCAGCGAGAGCCCCGGAACCTTGGCGGCATAGTCCTCGAACTTGACCGCGCCCTGCTGGGTCAGCGTGTCCGCCGCTACCACGGCGACCGACGCCGCGACGTCCTGCAACCGCTCCGCGCGCTTGGTCGCGGTGACGATGATTTCGGAGGTCTCGCTGGCTGCGCCGTCGCTCGGCGCCGTCTGTGCGTGCGCCGGGAACCCTGCCAGAATGGCGGCCGTTCCGGTCAGCCAGATGGCGCCGCGCACGTGCGCCAGTCGAAGATCGATCATTTACACATCCTCCCTTATGATTTGATCTCGACCTATCAGATAGGGTGATGCAGCGTGCGGATATGGTTGTGCAGATCGGATATTAGCCTTTGCTAGTCAGACTCGGTTGAAAGGCCGCTGACCTTGTCCCAGAAGCGACGCAATTCAGCGGCCGGGTCGGTCATCATCGCGGGCTTGTCCGCAAAGATCATCGTCGCACGGGTCTTTGCATCATAGCGCGGCCAGGCAGGCAAAGCGGCAGTCGACGGGTTTCCGCTGCGCGCGAAGGCGCCCCAGCTATGCTGCATCAGCGCGGTCATGCGATCCTGCGACGCCCCCTGTCCCGTCATCTCGCCCGCCGTGTCAACCGTGCCGAAGACGAAGGGAATTTCAACCCCATGCGGTGTCCGAAGCACCCCGTTCATAACGGGCGACCGCCAGTCGATCCGGTAGAAATAGACCGGGGCGGCCTGCGCGGCCTTGCGCGTCGCCAGCAGTTGCGCGTTGTGGGTGAACATCTTGTCGGCCATGATATCCGACAGGATGTACATCGGCTTTTCGGCCGGAAGTCGCGAGCGATAGAGGGCCAGGCCTTCGGTGGAAAATTGCGGCCCCATCAGCATCGCCGCCATCATCCCGAGCTTCGCATCGTCGGTTGCGGGCCACGCCGGATCGGCCGCGAGAATGGCCGTCGCCTCATCGCGCGTGTGTCCGACCATCAGCGCGACGTCGGCCGAAACGGGCGAGGCAACGGGGTCGGAGGGATGCGTCGGCAGTTCGCGGCCATCGACCACGGGCCCGAAGCTCAAGATCCCGGCTTTCGCAAACAGCGCGGTGAGCGCGTCGAGCGGCATCTCGCGCAGTTTCAAAATATCGGCGGGCGGAAGCCCCGCCCCCGCGAGAAGCTGCGCGCGAACGGCCAGACCCTGCTCGGACGTTCGCATCAAGGGATCCGAACCACTCTGGATAATCGCTTTCTGGAACAATCCCTTGCCCGCGGGCATGGCCAGCAACGCCGATATTTTGCCACCGCCACCCGATTGACCGAACAGCGTGACGTTGCCCGCGTCGCCGCCGAACTCGCCGATGTTGGCGCGCACCCAGCGGAGCGCCGCAATGATATCGAGCTGACCGTTCAGGCCCGAAGCCGCATAGGCTGCCCCTGCCTCCGGACCGAGATCGAGATAACCAAAGCCATTGAGCCGATGATTGAGCGAAACGACCACCACGCGTTCGCCCTTCGCGAGATGACTGCCATCATAGCCGCCGTCGTAGCTACTGCCGAAGCCATAGCCGCCGCCGTGCAACCACACCATGACGGGAAGCCGCTCGTCGCGCTTGCGATCGGCCGGGCTCCAGACGTTGACGATCAGGCAATCCTCGCTGATGGGCAAGTCCGAAAATCGAAATAGCGGGTTGGAAGGCAGTGGCGGTTGCGGGCAACGATTGCCGGGCCGCGTCGCGTCGCGCACGCCATTCCATTTGGGCGCGGGCTTTGGCGGCAGGAACCGGTTCGCACCGCCCGTATCGGCGCCATAGGGAATAGCGAGAAAGCGCTCCACGCCCTCGCTCGACACGCCTTTGACCTTGCCCGTTTGCGTAGTGGCGATGATTTCATTCAAGAAAGCCGGCGTAGCTCCGACGGCGCAGGCCATGGTTACCGCGCCAAGCGCCAGAATCGCACATCCGAAAGCCCGAGCCGGCATCCTATTCTCCTCATCCATCTCAATCGTCGCAAGCTAGCGCACGATTTCGCTGTAGCGAGCGTCCGGTGTTTGCTGATCAGGTCTGAATCTGTGCTGTGCCGTTTCGGTTCGGCGCTCGCCATGGCGGCCTAAGAAATTCCGTTATGAAGCCATACAAAGAGGGGCTCAAATTCGCGCCAGTCTTCGCCGCTAGTAAACGGACCGCCTTGGCCGATTGCAGACCGTCCGGAATTAGGATGATCGCGCACGCAAGCGGACGCCATGGACCGATGGAGTCCGCCCGCCGTCACCCCCATAGGCTTGTGGTCAATCGATGCAGGCGGCGCCCATCATGGCGCACACCGGCATCGGCGTTATTCTTAACCAGAAGAGGCACGTCGATATCCACCACCTCGTAAAGCGAGACGAGCACATAACATGGCAACCGCAAGCTTCATATCGAAGCGCCCGAAACCTAGACGAGCCGTGCGCAATCGAGAGCGAAAGCAAGTTGCTCAAGCTGGAGCGCCGGGCCAGCGGCGCTTTTTTCGCAAGCGGGCACCCGCATTCTTGTCCCGTCGGGCCCGGTATTCCGAGAACAGAATATCATACTCGCACTCGCGGGCGAAGAGAGCATGCCGCGTTTTCACGCGCCCAAGCTCTTCATGGGCGCGGCAAACATCGGACGGCAGGGCGTCATGCAAGCGGACGTCATGCTCGTCGCCGCTGAACGCTGCCTGATAGATCGGGCCGATGAAGTGATCCTATGTGTCGACAGCTCTAAATTCGGTTTCTCTTCAGGCAACGTCGTGTGCGGACTGCACGAGATCGACATTGTGATCACCGACCCAGGCATCAGCGAAGCCAACACCGCGATGATAAGAGCGGCAGGCGTCGAGTTGGTCATCGCTGACCGAGCGGAGGCTATCCTGTGTCGAGAGCGATTGCCAGTTTGGATGAAATCATCGTTCATCCATGTCTCGCCGTGCTTGCAGGTACGCTCGATGAACGGCTTCATCCGCCGATCAACTGAAGGTGTCGAGCATGCTGCAGGAGGAATGGAAATCGACGCCAACGCTAAATATGTGCTCACCAACATCTTGCCGTGTTTTACACGACGGTTGGGGACGGCAAGGAGGGTGTCGCGGCATTTTTTGGAAAAGCGCGGTCCCCGATTTACAAGCACGGCATTTGCGGCACCTGACCTTTACTGATCGGATTATTGACCGGGCCGCCATTGGCCGGAAGCGGACATGATGATTGTCACGGAAACGGGCGTTTCCGACGTATTCCGACATCTGGCGAATGTCCGACATCGGGCACGAAGGGGAAACTCAGTCGAACGTCTGATACCGCTCGTCTTCATCTGGAACTTCGGAGCTAAGCCGCCGTGCGAAGGACGAGCTATGCGCCAAACGTGCGCTAGACGCCCCCGCAGTTCGCCCCTACCGTATTACGTCCTGCTTACGCGAAGCGAAAAAACGCCGCGAATCGAACTAGCACATTACGCCGCTCAGACATATAAATCGTTGAAAACGTTAGGAAAAATCTGGAGCGGGCGAAGGGATTCGAACCCTCGACCCCAACCTTGGCAAGGTTGTGCTCTACCCCTGAGCTACGCCCGCTCTGGCGGCTGGAAACGGGTGGCTCCCAGCGGGTGAGGCGGGCGATTAGCACCGGCTTTCGGAGTCGGCAACCCCCTTCATGCTTTTCCCGCAACATGACGGTCGAAGGGTTGGCATATCGCCCGCAAATCCCACATAAGCGGGTGCGAGTCTTTTCCGGCCGATGCCGGACCCGCAGATTTTAAGGAGCATCCCCACGTGGCCACTTTGGGTCTGAACCCGCAAGAGAAGGAAGCCGTCGAAGCTTTCCGCCGCGACGTCGTCGAACCGTCGATGACGAGCCTCGTCATTCTCGATTTCTGGGCCGAATGGTGCGGACCGTGCAAGCAGCTCGCCCCGACGCTCGAAAAGGTCGCCGCCGATTATGCCGACAAGGGCGTCGTGCTGGCAAAGGTCGATGTCGATGCCAATCCGTTCATCGCCGGCCAGTTCCAGGTCCAGTCGATCCCGACCGTCTATGCGATCTTTCAGGGGCAGCCGGTCGCGAACCTGACCAACGCGCGCAGCGAAAGCCAGCTCAAGGCGATTCTCGACCAGCTCCTCGCCCAGCTTCCGATCGAAAGCGCGGCGAGCGCCCGCGCGGTCGAGATCGCGCCGCTGATCGAGATGGGCGAAAATATCCTCGCCGAAGGTGACGGACCGCGCGCCGCGAGCATCTTTGCCCAGATCCTCGACATGGCGCCCGACAATGCCGCCGCGCATGGCGGGATGATTCGCGCCCTGCTGCTCGCGGGCGATATCGATAGCGCGCAGGCCGCGCTCGACGCCGTTCCCGCCGAAATCGCCGCGGACCCCGCCGTCGCGCAGGCGAAGAGCGCGCTGGCACTAGCCGCCGATGCGCCCGACGCAGGCGAGCTTGCCGGCTTCGAGGCCGCAGTCGCGGCGAACCCCGACGACCATCAGGCGCGCTTCGACCTTGCCGCGGCGCAGATCGGCGCGGGGCAGCGCGATGCCGCCGCCGACAATCTGCTCCACATCGTCGCCGCCGACCGCGAATGGCAGGACGATGCCGCGCGCGCCAAATTGCTGTCGCTGTTCGAAGCGGTCGGGCTCGAGGATTCGTGGGTCGCGGCGCAGCGCCGCCGCCTGTCGCTGATCCTGTTCGGTTGATGAACGCCGACGCGCCCCTGACCGTCCAGCGGATCGCGATCTTTCCGCTGCCCGGCGCGGTGTTGTTTCCGGGGCTGCATCTGCCGCTGCACATCTTCGAGCCGCGCTATTCGGCGATGGTGCAGGAGGTGCTCGCGCGCGACCGGCAGATCGGGATGATCCAGCCGCGCCAGCTTCCCGGCGAAGAACATCGCGAGCCGCCCGCACTGTACGATATCGGCTGCGTCGGCCGCATTATCGACGTCGAGGCGCTCGACGAGGGGCGCTTTAACCTCGTGCTCGAAGGCGTCGCGCGCTTTCGCGTTCGCCGCGAGCTCGACGTGACGACGCCCTTCCGTCAGGTCGAGGCCGAAATCGAGATCGAGGCCGAAGACGACGCGGTGCTGTCGAGCATCGAACGCGCCAGCCTCGAGCGCGAAGCCAAGCGCTTCGCGGCGCGGCAGGGCTATGTCGTCGACTGGGATTCGGTCGGCCAGCTCGACGATGCGACGCTGGTCAACGGCATCGCGCAGGTCGCGCCGTTCGACGCAGCGGCGAAACAGGCGCTCCTCGAAGCGACGCCGATCGACGCGCGCGCCGAGCTGGTTGTCCAGATGATGCAATTCTTCGGTCGCTTCGATGGCGACGACGGACGCGCTACGCTGCAATAATATTGGTGATCAGCTCGATTGCAGGACCGTGCAACGCACGATGGGTCTCGATAGATTGCCCAGCTTCCCTTCTTCGTCGCCCCGGACTTGATCCGGGGTCCATGACGACGCCTGTTGCCTGGATCCCGGATCGAGTCCGGGATGACGAACGTGGGGGAGGCAAGTGCAGCCGCACATCCGCATGGTGGGCGATATCCGCCAGCGCACGGCGGACGATATGGCGCTCGCTTTCACTCAGCCGCTCCGTCGCTTCGGGCCCGATCATATGGCGGCGTACGAGCACCTGTTCGGCGGAGCTGCAGCCGCCGCCCAACCGGACGCGCCGCCGGTCGGCCCAATCGGCGACGAGGCGGTCGGCAAGCCGCCCCGCGAGGCAATCGGCGGCGCGGCGCTCGGCGGCGTCCTCCGCCGCCGGGTCAGCCAGCCATGCATCGGCCCCGGCGTCGATCATCGCATCGAGCGAGAGCGTCGCGGCGCCTGCCCGCCCCGCGCTGCCCTGATCGCCACGCAGGCGGAGGCGAAGCGCCTGCAATTCGGCGCGGAGCTGCCAGGTCACATAGGTGGTGAAGCGCGCCCGCGCGGGATCGTAGCGTTCGGCAGCGCGGTGGATCGCGATCGCGCACGCCTGCTGCGCCTCCTCGGCGTCGGCCCAAAGGCCATAGGCGCGCGTAAAATAGCGGATCCGCGGCGCGAGCAGCGCGGCGACACCGGCGAAGGCGCGATCGACCCCGGCCCGCGCCCGTCCGCCGGGCGCGGCATCGAGCGCGGTGCGCGCCGCGATCAACGCCGTTACCGCCTGTTCGAGCGCCTCGCTTGTTGCCGACATGATCCCGTCCCCCGACCTGCGCGGCACGGTTGCCGCAAGGACAGGGTTAGATCGCCGTGGTTAGCGGCGACACGCCCGCCGCCTACGCAATATTACCTAGATTTCGGCGCCGGTGAGCAGGCGCGGCAGGTCGCCCGCCTCGCCCCGCGCTTCCTCCATGAAGAAGCGCTTGAGCAACGGCAGCCGCTGCACCGCGCCGAGCCCGGTGCGGCGTACCGCCGCGGCGGTGCGGCCGGGAATGCCGAATAACCGCGTCAGCCCGTCGGTCGCGAGGCTGACCATCAGGCTGTCGAGTCCGCGCCAGCGCTGGTAGCGCGCGAGCAGCGCGGCATCGCCGACATCGAGGCCGAGCCGCGCGCCTTCGACAAGCACTTCGGTCAGCGCCGCCACGTCGCGGAGGCCAAGGTTGAGCCCCTGCCCCGCGATCGGATGGATGCCGTGCGCGGCGTCGCCGACGAGCACCAGCCGCTGCGCGACGATCGACGCGCTGTGGTGGAAGCCGAGCGGATAGGTCATCCGAGGCGCGACGAGCTCCATCGTACCGAGCAGACCGCCGGCGCGCTTTTCGAGTTCGGCGGTGAAGCCGCGGTCGCCGAGCTTGGCGAAACCGGGTCCATCCTTTTCGGAGACGGTCCACACGAAGGCGGAGCGATGCCGGCCCTGTTCGTCGTCGACGAGCGGCAACAGCGCGAACGGCCCGGCGGGATAGAAGATTTCGTGCGCGACATTGCCGTGCGGGCGTTCGTGGGCGACCGCACCGATCATCGCATGATGATGATAGGACCAGTTCGCGATGCTGAACCCCGCCGCATCGCGCGTCGGCGAGCGGCGCCCCTCCGCGACGATCAGCAGCGGCGCGGCGAGCTGCGTTCCGTCGGCGAGCGTCAGCGTCACGCCATGGGCGTCGATGTCGCGCGCCGTCACCCGCGCCGGCATGTGCAGCCGGACGAGCGGCGCGTCGGCCAGTGCGGCCGCCAGCGCCAGCCGTAGCCGGCGATTTTCGACCATCGTGCCGAGCGGCGCGCTGTCTTCGGCGGTGACGAAATCGAGTTCGCCGCCGCGCCCCTGCCCCGGGACGCCGTCGCCGACCTTGATCGCGCGGATCGGGCAGCCGTGGCCGGCGAGGCGATCGGCGAGCCCAAGCACTTCGAACATCTGCCAGGTCGCGCTGGCGATCGCCGAGGCGCGGCCGTCGAAGCCCGGCGCGATCGTCGCGACCGGGTCGGCAGGGTCGACGATCTGCGACGACAGGCCATGATGCGCCAGCGCCAGCGCCAGCGCCTGGCCGACAAGGCCGCCGCCCGAGATCAGGACATCGCTGCGCAGGGTTTCGCTCATGTCGCTGCCGTAGCGCGGGCCGCGATCATTGGGAAGGCTGTGCGCAACGGGCCGGGCCCTGCTTGACGGCGAGTCCGCCCCATGCGCATATCGCCGTGGTTAATCGACAGGGACCCGAACTCAGCATGGCAAGCCGCAAGGCCATTACCGCAAAGGCCGACTGGCGCACCGTTTTCCGCCAGAGCATCGCGCGATCGCTGGTGATCGCTGCGGCGGCGGCGCTCGGCCTTTTTACGCTATTCCTGACGTTCGCGCTCCTCACCTACGACGGCACCGACGCCGCGATCCACACCGCCGCTGGCGGTAATCCGTCGAACTGGATGGGCGGCGCGGGGGCATGGTTCGCCGACCTGATGCTGTTCGTCGGCGGCGCCGCGATCGTCCTGCTATTGCCGTTGTTCGGCGTCGTCGCATGGCGGCTGTGGGCGGTGACGCCGCAGCCCTATTGGAAGCGCCAGCTCGCCCTGGCCTTCGTCGCGATCCTGCTCGTCGGGCTGGGACTGCAGCTCTGGGCGCCCGACAGCAGTGCGCCGCTTCCCGCCGGCTGGGGCGGGATCATCGCGCTGATCGTCGGCAGCGCGGTCGACCCCTTGTTCGAACGCGCGGGCGATCCCGCCGCGGCACTGATCCGCTTCGCCACGATCCTTCTGCTCGTCGGTGTCGGCCTGTGGCTCGGCTGGCGTGCCTTGCGGCTCGAAAAGGGATGGGCATCGCGGTTCCGGCTGCCCGCGGCCGAAAGCAGCCGCGTCGCCATGCCAGCGAGGGCCGCCGAAACCGACCCAAGGATCGTCGATCCGGCCGAGCGCGTCGTCAAGCCGCGTCCGCTCGCCGAACCCAGCGACCGTGCCCCGCCCGAGATCGCCGATCCCGCGCAGCGCAGCGCGCCCTCGAAACCGCGGCCGAAACCGCAGACCGAGCTGTTCACCAATTATCAGCTCCCCTCGATCGACCTGCTCGCGCCGCCGCCGCCCGGACCGACCGGGCAGATCGACAAGGCAGGGCTGGAACGCAACGCACGCCTGCTCGAATCGGTGCTCGAGGATTTCCAGGTCAAGGGCGTCGTCACCGCGGTGCGCCCCGGACCCGTCGTCACCATGTACGAGCTTGAACCCGCGCCGGGCACGAAGGCGAGCCGCGTGTCGAACCTCGCCGACGATATCGCGCGCAATATGTCGGCGCTGTCGGCGCGCATCGCGCCGATTCCCGGCCGCACCGTGATCGGTATCGAACTGCCCAACGCGCATCGCGAATCGGTCGTCCTGCACGAAATCATCGGCAGCGCGCTGTTTCAGGACCAGACCGGCGCCCTGCCGATCATCCTCGGCAAGAATATCAGCGGCGATGCGATGATCGCCGACCTCGCCCCGATGCCGCACCTGCTGATCGCGGGTACGACCGGCTCGGGTAAATCGGTCGGCCTCAACGCGATGATCCTCTCTTTGCTCTATCGGCTCGGTCCCGATCAGGTGAAGATGATCATGATCGATCCCAAGATGCTGGAACTCAGCGTCTACGACGACATTCCGCACCTGCTTGCCCCGGTGGTCACCGAACCCAAGAAGGCGATCCGCGCCCTCAAATGGGCGGTCGAACAGATGGAGGACCGCTACCGGATGATGTCGTCGCTGTCGGTGCGCAACCTTGCCTCCTACAACGACAAGGTCCGCGGCGCGCTCGCCAAGGGCAAGTCGCTGGGGCGCCGCGTCCAGACCGGCTATGACCCCGACACCGGCCAGCCGGTCTATGAGGAAGAGACGCTCGACTATGCGCCGCTGCCGCAGATCGTCGTCGTCGTCGACGAACTCGCCGACCTGATGATGACCGCCGGCAAGGAGGTCGAATTCCTGATCCAGCGGCTCGCGCAAAAGGCGCGCGCGGCGGGCATCCATCTGATCCTCGCGACGCAACGCCCGTCGGTCGACGTCATCACCGGCGTCATCAAGGCGAACCTGCCGACGCGGATCAGCTTCAACGTCACCAGCAAGATCGACAGCCGGACCATCCTCGGCGAGGCCGGCGCCGAACAATTGCTCGGCAAGGGCGACATGCTGTACGTGCCCGGCGGCAAGCAGATCACCCGCATCCACGGACCTTTCGTGTCGGACGACGAGGTGCGCGCGGTCGCCGATCACTGGAAGGGCCAGGGCCGCCCCGACTATATCGAGAGCGTCACCGAGGATCCCGAGGACGGCGGCTTCGCCATGGAAGGCGCCCCGGCGGGCGGCGACAGCGCCGAGGACCGCATGTATGCCAAGGCCTGCCAGATCGTCGTCGAAAGCCAGAAGGCGTCGACGAGCTGGCTGCAACGGCAACTCCGCATCGGCTACAACAGCGCCGCGCGGCTGATCGAGCGGATGGAAGAGGAAGGGCTGGTCAGCCCGCCCAACCATGTCGGCCGCCGCGACGTGCTCACCGACCAATATGGCCAGCAGCGCTGACCCGGTTCGGAACCATCGCCGCGCCCGCGACTTGAACAGCATCTAACCGGCGGGTTCAGGGCATGTTCAATGCCCGGACGCCATGAACCGGCCGGAACAAACAGAATGAGAGCCCGATGACCCTGAAGAATCCCCTCACCCGCGCCGCCGCTTTCATGCTCGCTCCTGCCGCCGCCGCCGGCCTCGCGCTGGCCGTGCCTGCGGTTGCGCAGTCGTCGAACGCGCTCGCGTCGGTGCAGGCGCATCTCAAATCGACCAGCTCGATGACCGCCGACTTCACGCAGACCGACCGCAACGGCCAGCGGCTGACCGGCAAGCTGACCCTGAAGCGTCCCGGCAAGATCCGCTTCCAGTATCAGAAGGGCGTGCCGCTGCTGATCGTCGGCGACGGCAGTTCGCTGACCATGATCGATTATGAGGTGAAGCAGGTGCAGCGCTGGCCGGTGAAAAATTCGCCGCTCGGCGCGCTGCTCGACCCCGACCGCGACCTCAGCAAATATGCGAAGGTGCTACCGACGGGCAACGACGGCGTCCTCAGCGTCGAGGTCAAGGATCCGAAACGCCCCGAATATGGCACGATCACCATGGTGTTCATCCGCGACGGCGCGTCGCCCGGCGGCCTCCGGCTGCGCGGCTGGGTCGCGCTCGATTCGCAGAACAACCGGACGCGAATCGATCTCGCCAACCAGAAATTCAACGTCGCCGTCGCCGATTCGACCTTCAAATGGACCGACCCGCGGCCGAAACAGCGCGGCCGCGCCGGCTGAGCTACCCTCCTTTGCGAAGCTGTTGAGACGGCGCCGGTTTCACAAACGAAACCGGCGCCGTTTTTCCGCCCAACCGCCGCCCAGTATCGACGAACTGCAATGACGCGCCCAAAACCGTTCATTTTCGTTCAGCTTGGCGACAGGGAGGAGCGGCTATTTCACCTCTCGAAGGCGCCAACACGGCACCCGGACTTGGGTTTCCCCCTGTTGCCCCATCCGGAACGCCCGGTGCCTTCATTCAAGAGCGTGACGAACGCTGACCTTGAACCCCCGTTCCACCGCCCCTGGGACGGGGGTTTAATTTGTCCGGTGTTTGCGTTTGGCCGCTGACGCGGCTGGCGGCACCAGCCCGCTCCCCTACCCGGCCTCCCAACAGCGTATCCTGCAATGGGAGGCCGGGTAGGGGAGCGGGCTGGTGCCGCAAAGCAAGAAAGCCATCGTTGCACCGGTCCGCCTGCGCCGATAGAGCCACCGCATGACAAGCATCGCATCCTGGAACATCAACAGCGTCCGTGCCCGCATCGGCATCGTCGAAAAATTCCTGCGCGAAGAAGCTCCCGACATTCTGTGCCTGCAGGAAACCAAGGTCGAGTGCGGCACCTTTCCCAAGGATATGTTCCGCTCGCTCGGTTACGAGCATATCGAGACTCACGGTCAGCGCATGCACCACGGGGTCGCGATCGTCAGCAAGGTGCCGCTGACCGACCTGCGCAAATATGACTGGCAGGCGAATGGCGAGGCGCGCCACGTCGGCGTGACGCTGCCGTCGGGCGTCCGGCTCGACAATGTCTATATCCCTGCCGGCGGCGATATCGCCGACCGCGATCTCAACCCGAAGTTCGGGCAAAAGCTCGATTTCTTTGGCCGGATGACCGAGTGGGCCGGCGCGCTCGACCAGCCGACGGTCCTGACCGGCGACTTCAATGTCGCGCCGCTCGAAAGCGACGTCTGGAACCACAAGGCGCTGCTCGACGTCGTCAGCCACACGCCGATCGAGGTCGAAACCCTCGGCAGGCTGCAGGCGGCATCGAACTGGGTCGACCTCGGCCGCCATTTCATCGCCGCGCCGACGCCGCTCTACACCTGGTGGAGTTATCGCGCGAAGGATTGGGAAGCGTCGAACCGCGGCCGCCGGCTCGACCATATGTGGATCACGCCCGACCTGCTGCCGCAGGCGCTGTCGCATCGCATCGTCCAGCCGGCGCGCAGCTGGGAACGCCCGTCGGACCATATCCCGCTGGTCACGGAGTTCGCTTTTTGACCGACGGCGCGAGCGATGCCGGCGCCCGCCAGGCGGCGCGCGCCATCGATGCGCTCCGCCGCGGCTGGCCGTTCCGGGTGACCGGGCCTGACGGGGCGCTCGACCTGCTGGCGGTCGAAAGCGCGCGCGATGACGCGCTCGTCGGGTTCGGCAGCAGCGACGTGCTGATTTCGGGCGAACGCGCCGTGACGCTGAAACTCACCAACCAACGCGTCGCGGCCACGCCGGGGCCGGTGCGGCTCGCCGGCGCGGCCGACCGGGTTGCGGCGGCGCTGGTGATCGCCGACCCCGCACTCGACCTCGCTCATCCGCTCAAGGGCCCCTTCCGCACCGTCGCCACCGGCAGCGAAACCGCCGCATCGGCTGCGATGACGATGGCGCGCCACGCCGGACTGCTCCCCGCCTTTTTTGTTCGCGAAGCCACCGGCGCGACAGAGACCGCCTGTTCGGCCGACGACGTCGCGCTGCTGCTCGACCCCGCCCGGCTGCAGGTCGCGGCGCGCGCGCGCCTGCCCGTCGCAGCAAGCGAAAGCGCCGAGATCGTCGCCTTTCGTTCGCCCGAAGAGGCCTCGGACCATGTCGCGCTCGTCATCGGCAAGCGTGACGGCAATCCGCCCGTCGTCCGGCTGCACAGCGAATGCCTGACCGGCGACGTGCTCGGCAGCCTGAAATGCGATTGCGGGCCGCAACTCCACGCAGCGCTCCATGCGATGGCCGACGCGCCATGGGGGGTGCTCCTCTATTTGCGGCAGGAAGGTCGCGGCATCGGGCTCGTCAACAAGCTGCGCGCCTATGCGCTGCAGGATCAGGGCTATGACACGGTCGACGCCAATCTGCGGCTCGGCTTTCCGGTCGAGGCGCGCGACTTCGCGATCGCCGGGCGGATGCTCGAACTGCTCAACATCCCGCGCATCCGGTTGATGACGAATAACCCCGAAAAGGTCGCGCGGCTGGAGAAGGAAGGCGTCGAGGTCGTCGAACGACTCCCCCTCGCATTGCCGACGAACAAATATAACGAGCAGTATCTCGCAACGAAGCGCGACCGGACCGGGCACCAGCTTTAAATGCACGTCGCCCCCGCGAAGGCGGGGGCCGCAGGCAGCCCGGCACTACACCGACAGCGCCCCCGCCTTCGCGGGGGCGACGCCATCTTAATGCACGAACCTTGCCACCACGTCGCGGTAGCTGCGGCTGACCTTCACCTGCGCGCCCGATCCGAGCACGAGGAAGCATTCGCCGTTGGTGTGCGGCTTGACCTGCTTGACCTGGCTGAGGTTGACGATCGTCGAGCGGTGGACGCGCTGGAAGTTGCGCGGGTCGAGCCGCTTTTCGAGGTCCTTCATCGTCTCGCGCAGGATGAGCGAATTGTCGGCCGTATAAATGCACATATAGTCGCCAGCGGCGTCGATCCGCTCGATGCTGTCGACGTCGACGCGGAAAATCTGGCCGCGATCCTTGATGTTGATCATCTTTTCATAGCGGTCGGCGGCATGCGCGTCGGGCTGGACCTCGGCGCCATATTCCTCGACCGCTTCGGGGGCGACTTCGGCAAGCACCGTCTTGAGCCTTTCGACCTCGGCCACGCCGCGCTTCTCGGCAAGGCGCTGGCGGACGCGATCGAGCGCGTCGGCTAGCCGCTCGGGCTCGACCGGCTTGACCAGATAATCGACCGCCTGCGCTTCGAACGCCCGGATCGCATGGTCCGAATAGGCAGTGACAAAGACGACCAGCGGCGGTTCGACCTCCATCAGCCCCTGAATGACCGAAAAGCCGTCGAACCCCGGCATCTGGATGTCGAGGAAAACGAGGTCGGGCTTGTGGGTCTTGATCTTTCTGATGGCCTCGCGGCCGTTGAGCGCGGTGTCGACAACCTCGACATCGCCATGGGCTTCGAGCCGCAGTTGCAGGCCTTGGGTGGCCAGTTTTTCATCATCCACCAGGATGGTTCTGATCGTCATATGCGTTCGGTTCCAATCGTCATTTGCCCGTCGGGCTGGAACGGAAACTCGATAACCACCGTGAACCCGCCCTCAGCGTCCGTCTGGACGTCGAACCGGTGCTGGTCGCCAAAAGCCTGCGCCAACCGGTCCCTGATGTTGGCTAAACCCACACCGGTCGATTCCGTTGCAAAGCCAGTGGTGGGGTCCGTACCGTCGGCTGACAATCCCGACCCGGTGTCGGACACGGTGATCCGGACATTTTGACCGGCAAGCTGTGCGGAAATGGTGATATCGGCGCCGTCTTCCTGCGGCGTCACCGCATATTTGATCGCATTTTCGATCAGCGGCTGGAGCAGGAGCGAAGGCAAACGCGCGCGCGCAACGGCCGGATCGATCGCGAAATGCGGCCGCAAACGCTCCTCGAAGCGCATCTTCTCGATATCGAGATAGAGCTTGAGCGTCTCGATCTCCTGCGCCAGCGTCACCTGCGCGGTCGGCTCATTGGCGAGCGTGTAGCGGAGGAAAGCCGACAGGCGCGACAGCATCGCATTGGCCGGCTCGGCCTGTTTGAGCAGCACGAGGGTCGAAATGCTGTTCAGCGTGTTGAACAGGAAATGCGGGTTGAGCTGATAACGCAGCATCGCGAGCTGTGCCGACGCCGCCTGCGCCTCGAGCCGCAGCATGCGGTCCTGCTGCTCCTCGAGCTGGAGGAAATAGTTGATCGCGAAATAAAGCGCCGACCAGGCACCGAGCGAGGTCGCATCGATATAGACCGCGCCGAGCAGCAGGCTGGTGAACCCCGCCTCGCTCGCCGGGTTCTGGATTTGCGCGACCCATGCATCGATAAACGCCCAGAGCGCGGTCGCCACCCCGGCGAGCCCGAAGCTGACCCCCCACATGAGCAGCGGGCGGCGGTTGATCAGCGCGCGATAGCAGACCGACAGGATCAGCGAGAGCGAGAAGCCGGTGATCGCCGAGATCATCTGCGGGATCAGGAAGGAAAAGCTCTGCCCGTTGGCGAGCCCCGATACGCCGCGCAGCCCAAGCCACGCGGTCCACCCCAATATCTGGAGATTCCAGAAGGCGCGCACCTTGTTGCCGAAAAAGGGGCCCGGCGAGGACAGTCCGAACAGCGACATGGCGGCCTATGTGATCAGCGCTGGGCGCGTCGCAGCGAAGCGATCATTCCGCCGCGACCGGCGCCATCCGCGCGCGCGCCTGCCCGAGCGGCTGGAGTTCGGCGCGGTGCATCCACACCAGTTCCTTGTACCCGAGCGGCCGGCCGTCGTGCGCGGTGATCGTCACCGGCCCGATCGGCTGTTCGTCGCGCGTATCGACGAGCACCGGGGTCGACGGCACGCCCGCACCCCATTTTTCGCCCCACTGGCGCAGCGCGATCATCGCCGGGAGCAGCTCGACACCCTTTTCGGTGAGTTCGTAGCGCACCTTGCGCCGGTCCTCGGCCATCACCTCGCGCGCCATGATGCCATGGTCGACGAGCCGCGACAGCCGGTTCGACAGGATGTTGCGCGCAATATTGAGTTCCTGCTGGAACTCCTCGAAATGATGAACGCCGTTGAAGGCGGCGCGCAGGATCATGAACGACCATCGCTCGCCCATCGCCTCGAGCGCGAGCGGCAGGGCGCAATTGTCCCCGTAAAGAATGTTCAGCGGTTCGCGTAATTTTCCCATGGGTCGAGCACTATCCGATAATCTGCGCCAGCGCCAAAAAAAATTATGGCACCGGCAAGCTTGCCCTAAAGGAAATGGCGCGGCGCCGGCGATCTGCAACCCCTGACCTGCGTTGCGTCCTACGGCAACGGCGCGTCAGGAAAACCGGATCGTGATCAGCCGGTCTTCGAGGATGCGAAGCTGGTGCGCCCGTTCCAGATCGGCGGGAACCGCAGCCTTGCTCGCCATGCCATTCGTCGCAAGGCGCGCGAGAAAATCGGCGATCGCATCTTCTTCCGTGGTCGCGATGCCGAGCTGATAACCGGCGATGACCCTGCCTGAATCGGAACCAGGATTGGCGAGCGCGACGATCGGGCGGCCCGAACCGATATATTCGAACAGCTTGCCGGGCAGCAGCGTATCTTCCCATGGCGCGGTGCCGACGACAAGGATCAGCGCATCAGCGGCGCATTGCGCGTCGAGAGCCTGAGCACGCGGCACCCGGCCGCGATCGACGATCGCGATGTCGGGAAAGTCGGCTGCAAGTTGAGCTACTATCTCGGGCTCGGAGCCATAGAAGTCGATGCCGACCGGCGATCCCAGCCTCTGCGCCGCGCGCAGCAGCGGCGTCACGTCGCGCCGCTCGCCATATAATATGCCGGTATAGACCAGACGCAGGCGGGTCGGATCGCGGCGGTAGTGATCGCAATCCTCAATGCCCGCATCGACGCCGTTCATCACCGTGATCACCTTGTCCGCCAGCGCGGGATAGGTCGCCCGGTAATAGTCGCTCATCCCCTCGCTTACCGCGACGACCAGATCCGCCGAGGCGAGAATCTTTCGTTCATAGCTGCTGTCGAGCGACTGATAGAAGGGTGCCGTCAGCTTGTAGGGGTTGCGGGCCCAGATGTCGCGATTGTCGGCGACGAACAGCGCGCCGCATTGCCGCGCGGTATCGCGGGCGGCGGCATGGACCGAAAAGGGCAGCGCGGTCGACAACACGACATCGGGTGCCGGGAGGTCGCGGAGGAGGTCGCGGGCGCGGCGCTTCATCGCCCGCGCGACCGGACGGATATGATCGGGCCACGACAGCAGGCGCAGCGCCGTGCTGAGGCGATGCGCGATACTGCCCCGGCCCGGCTTGAAACTCGACGAGCGGGTCAGCCAGCTATCGGGTACATAGTGAACGTCGAAACCCGACAGGTCGGTGACGAAGGTCTGCGGAACCGCCTCCGATGCGCCGGCGATGACGGTGACCTGCCAGCCGCGCGCGGCGAAATAGCGCGCCATCGCGACGGCGCGCGACGAGCCGACTTCGTTGACCGGCGGAAACCAGTAGCTGAAGATCCAGAGACGCTTCGCGGCGGGAGATTGCTCCGCAACCGATGACGTCGAATCAAGAATATGGGTCCCCATCGTGCCGGTCCTAGTGCGCAGGGCCGGTGCTTCCAACCGCCTTTACCAAGTTGCGGACGCTTTGTGAGGATGTGCAAGTCATTTTCGCATTGCAATTGGGCTTACATGAACGACATTGAAGCAGATGCTGAGGCAATATGAACTTGTCGAGCGCGTGCGCGCCTATGATCCCGACGTCGACGAGGCGTTGCTCAACCGCGCTTATGTCTTCACCGTCCAGAAGCATGGCAGCCAGAAACGGGCTTCGGGCGACCCCTATTTCAGCCATCCGGTTGAAGTCGCGGGGATTTTAACCGACCTGCACCTCGACAGCGAGACGATCGTCACCGCACTGCTCCACGACACGCTCGAAGACACGCTGACGACGCCCGAGGAGATCGAGCGCCTGTTCGGGCGCGATGTCGGCCGGCTCGTCGACGGCGTGACGAAATTGAGCAAGATCGAGGCGCAGACCGAGAATGAGCGCGCCGCCGAAAATCTGCGCAAGTTCCTGCTCGCGATGTCGGACGACATCCGGGTGCTGCTCGTCAAGCTCGCCGACCGGCTGCACAACATGCGGACGCTCCACTTCATCCAGAGCCCCGAAAAGCGCCGCCGCATTGCCAAGGAGACGATGGATATCTATGCGCCGCTCGCCGAGCGGATCGGCATGTACGAATATATGCGCGAGATGCAGCTCCTTGCGTTCCGCGAGCTCGAGCCCGAGGCCTATGCGACGATCACCGGCCGCCTCGCCAAGCTGACCGCCGGCGGCAAGGACAAGGTCGCCGCGATCAGCCGCGAGTTCAAGGAGTTGCTCGCGAAAAACGGCATCGAGGCCGAGGTGTCGGGGCGCGAGAAGCATCCCTATTCGATCTGGCGCAAGATGCAGGAGCGGCACGTCAGCTTCGAACAGGTCACCGACATCATCGCCTTTCGCGTCATCACCCCGACCGACGCCGATTGCTATGCCGCGCTGGGCCTGTTCCACCGCAAGTGGAAAATGGTCCCCGGCCGGTTCAAGGATTATATCTCGACCCCAAAGCGCAACGGCTACAAGTCGCTGCACACGACGATCATGCATCAGCAGAATATGCGGATCGAAATCCAGATCCGCAGCCTCGGCATGCACCAGCAGTCCGAATTCGGGCTCGCCGCACACTGGGCGTACAAGCAGGGCGGCAGCACGCCCGACGGGCAGGCCGGGTGGATACGCGACCTCATCGAAATCCTCGAACAGACGCACGACCCGGAAGAGTTTCTCGAGAACACCCGGATCGCGATGTACCAGGATCGCATCTTCGCCTTCACTCCGAAAGGCAGCCTGCATCAGTTGCCGAAGGGCGCGACGCCGGTCGATTTCGCCTACGCCGTTCATACGGGCCTCGGCGACCGCACCGTCGGTGCCAAAGTCAACGGCCGCCTCGTGCCGCTACGCACCCAGCTCGCCAATGGCGACACCGTCGAGATTCTTTCGTCGGACAAGCAGACGCCCCAGCCCGCCTGGCTCGGCTTCGCGGTTACCGGCAAGGCGCGCGCCGCGATCCGCCGCCACGTCCGCTCAAAGGAAAAGGTCGAACTCGCCGCGCTCGGCCGCAAGATGTACGACGAGATTGTGGCAAGGCTGCCGAACAAGGTCGGCGACAAGGCGCGCGCCGCAGCGCTGACCCGGCTCAAGCTGGACGACGACAGCGCGCTCTATGTCGCGATCGCCAAGCAACGCCTGACCGACAATGCGGTGCTCGAAGCGCTCGTCCCCGGCATCACTGCCGAGATGAAGACCAAGCCCGGCAAGCTCGCGCAGGGCGCCGCGGTATCGATCGCCGGGCTCACACCGGGCGTCGCCTACCAGCTCGCCGATTGCTGCCACCCCGTGCCCGGCGACCGCATCGTCGGTCTCGCCCGGCCGGGCGAAGGGATCGAGGTCCATGTCATCGACTGCCCCAGCCTTGCCGACGGGGTCGATGCCGACTGGATCGACCTCAGATGGCAGGAGGATAGCGAGGGCGGCAATGCGCGGCTATGCGTCGTCATCCTCAACGAACCCGGCACCCTCGCCGAAATGTCGGGCATCCTCGCCGCCAATATGGCGAATATCACCAATTTGCGCCTGTCGAACCGCGAGGGCGGGTTCCACACCTACGATGTCGTCGTCGAGGTGCGCGACGTCCACCATGTGATGCGGATCCTGTCGGCGCTCCGCGCGTCGGACAATGTGGTGCAGGCCGAACGGCTCTAGCTCATCGTCCTTGCGAGCGGAGTTTAGCCCTCGCTAGGGCGGTGAACTAGTTCGGATAGGCCAGCGGCGGCCGCCAGCCGCTCTGATCGACCTCGTCGCGCACCTTGTATACGATGCCCTTGCTGTTCAGGAACAGCTTCTCCATCTCGCCGCGTGTGAACGGGCGCGACCCGACGCGGCCGAACACCGCCATCTGCCCGCCGGTCTCGTCGACCGCGCGGTCGCGATCGAGGCCCTTCGACAGCGCAAGCGCCGGCGACGGCGTTTTCGCCCAGGCGATCAGTTCGGGTGTCGGTTTCGGCGAGAAGCCATAGAGGCCCGGATTGTCGGGACTGGTGAGCTGGAGCACCTTGATACCGTTCCGGCCGTCGGCGACATAGGCGAAGAGCGAGGCGTTGGTCGATCCGACGATCACATCCTCGGCGTCGCTGAGCGCGCCGCCGAAATTGAGCCCCGGCCAGACGAGCGGCGCCGCCGGCCGCGTCACGTCGACGATGACCAGCCCGTCCGCCTTCGCCGCGACATACATATAGGTGCGCGCGACATAGATTTTGCGCGCATTCGCAAGCCGCACCGTGCCCGACGGCACCGCGATCGGCTGCGCAAGGTTGGTGACGTCGAACAGCTTCACCCCCTCGGCATCGGTGACCCATAGGTAGCGGAACTGCACCGCGCTGGCGCGTGCGTCGGTCAGCGGCAATTGCGCCGTGACCTTCGGCTGGAGCGGGGTGGTGAGGTCGAGCACGACGAGCCCGGCGTCGGTCGTGACATAGGCATAGCTGCCTGCGAGCGTCACATGCCGCGCCCCCGCCAGCACATTGCCCTCATTCCACGTCAGCGCGCGGGTGAACTTGTTGTTGCGGAATTCGCCGTCGGCGAGCGTGTCGATATCGACGAGCACCAGCCCTTCGACGCTGTCGGTGATCACCGCATAGCGATAGATGTCGTGCATCTTCTGCTCGTGGTTCTCGGGGAAATTCTTCACGATATTCTCGTTGCGCGACACGCTGATCGGCTGCGTCGTCGCGATCGCCATGCAGGTCGCGTTCTTCGTCTTCACATGCGTGTCGTGGCCGAGCGGCGAGAAAGGCGCGCGGACGATGCGTTCGGAGAAGCCCTTGTTGCCGATCGAGGCGACGTCATAGACGCGGAAACCGCCCTTGCCCTCTGCCACGAACATATATTCGCCGCGCTGCTGCAGGCAGTTCACCCGCCCGCTCGTGCCCTGGACGATATTGGCGAACTCTTCGAGCGCGTGGGTTTCGCCCGAGCCCTTTTTGTCGAAGGTCTTGCCGCGCACCCAGTTCTTGAGCTCGCGGCCGTTCTGTTCGACGTGCAGTTTCCAGTAATCGGGATAGGCATATTTCTGGAGATAGCTGCCGATCACCGCCTGCGGCTCGTCCCATTCGGTGACGCGCGTCGCCTGGAAGCCGCCTTCGAGCCCCGACCAGACGTTGAGCCCCACGAAGTTGACGAAATTGGTGCCGAGCAGGTTGAGCTGCGCCATGATCGCATTGTTGTCGTCGGCCGCCGACAAATGGCAGTCGGTGCATTGCTTGGTTTCAGAGCGGCGCACGGTATGCGGGAAATGCGGTGCGAAAGCCTGGCTCGAATAGCCCGCCGAGCTGATCGGCGGCTGCTGCACATAGATGCGCTCGCGGTTGATATTGGTCGATGACAGGACAAGCGCCGATGTCGATCGCACCGGGGTGATGATCCCGCGCACCTCGCCATCGGGGCCGGGTTCGCCGGGCTTGGTGAGCTGGTGCCGGCCGAGCTGGAACATCTCGTCGCGCGCCACCTGCGGGTTGTAGGTGGCGAAGTTGCGCGTCTCCTCGCCCTCGAAATGGTGCATCTTGGTCTTCCAGTTTGCCTCGATCGGCAAATGGCAGCCGCCGCAACTGGTGGTCCACGACAGGTGGCAGGTGAAGCAGGTCATCTTGTCGTCGCCGTGCGCGCGATCCTCCTTCGCCACCCCGGGACCCCAGGCAAAGCTGCCGTCCTCGGCGCCCGAACGCGCCATCAGCTTGGCGCGCGCCGCCTTGGCGTTGAAATGCGGCCCCGGCGTCACCGCCTGCTTGACGAGGCTGACCTGCCATTCGAGCTTGGGATCGACGATCGAGCGCTGGATCAGCCCGATCACCTCGGCATTGTCGTCATACTGGAATTCGAAGCGCCGCCGTCCGTCGGGGTTGCGCAGCAGCGCAAGGTTGGTGCCCTGCGGCCGCGCCGCGACGTTCGAGGTCAGAAGGTTCGGCAATGCGTCGGCGGTGCCGTGGCAATCCTTGCAGCTGATCTCGACCGCGTTCGCGACTTCGCCCTGGATATAGCCGTTGCCGTGGCTGTCCTGCGCAAAGTGGCAGTCGGCGCATTGCATGCCCTTTTCGGCGTGGATGTCCATCATATGGACCGCCTTGCCGGGGTTGATGCCGGGCGGCACGAACTTGCCCTCTACCCCCGGCTTGCCCGGATCGGCGCTCATCAGACAGAGGTCGCGCTGCTTCGGGTCGCTGTAATGGCTGCAGCTCTTGCGCCACTTTTCGGGATCCTTGGGATCGATGATATTCGCGGTGTCGGTGCCATAGGTCGACATATTGCCGTCGGCGGTCAGCAAATTGCCGTTGCGGTCACGCTTGAAGATGCCGCGGAAGTTCCAGCCATGCCCGTGATAGTCGGCGAACTGCGTATCCTTGTTCGTGTCGTTGACGTCATAGACGTCGCGGAGGAACTCGACGTCGGCCCAGAGGCCGCGCGCTGCCGCCGCCTCGGGATTGCGTTCGAGCACCTTGTGGACTTCGGCTGCGGTCGGATAGCGCTGCTGCTTGTATTTCTTCTGATATTCCTCGTCGCTCATTCCCGGCGGGCGCGGCGCGGTGTTGTCGGGGCCCGGCCACATCTGCGGCGCGTCCGATTCATAATCCCACATCGTGTAGCCGAGGTAGGAATTCAGGAAGATGTTCGGCTGGTGCATGTGGCAGCTCATGCACTGCGACGTCGGGATCGCGCGGGTGAATGTATGGCTGATCGGATGCCCCGATTCGCCGCGCGCCGGCGAACCGGGACGCGCCGGCACTTCGGGATCGGCGGGATCGATCAGCGTACCATGGCCACCCCCGGCCTGATGACCGTCGTCCGCCCCGTGCGCGTCGCCGCCATGGCCGTCACCGGCTTTCCGTTTCTTTTCGGCGATCGTCGGGTCGACCGTCGCGGTCTCGCCGTCGCGGCCGAACTTCGCATAGGTCAGGCTGTGCCGCGGCTCGCGGTCGTTGGCATAGACGACGTGGCAACCCGAACAGCCCGAATGGCGATAGTCGCCGGGCTGGTCGTTCGTCCCCATGAACCACATCAGCGGATCGTTGAGGCGCGTCTTGTGGATGTTGAGCACCGGGATCGAGACGCGCAGGCCGGTGCCGGGGCCACGGTTCGACTGTTTGAGGTCGGGGCGCCCCGGTTCCTCGAGCCGCTGGATGCTGCCCGTCGGGTTGGGCAGACCGATCTCGGGGAATTGCGTGTTGATGTTGCGCCCGCCGCGCTCGAAGACGCGGAAGACGTCGCCCGGCGGGATCACGCTCCAGCGCGGCAGCGGATACATTTTCGCCAGCGCGCCGCGCTTCTTCTCGTCCTCGGTCAAGATCTTGTCGGACGGGAAGCTCGGTTTGCACGCCTCCTTATATTCCTCGGCGGTCAGCCGTGACGACGGCGACAGGATACAGGCCGATTCGCCGGTGCGCGTATAAGCCTCGCCGAAAATGTAATTCTTATAGGGGACGATGCCGTTGTTATACGCCGCGCCGCCCCACAGCATCGCACCGGTCGACATCATCGACCGCTCGGTCGCCTCGATCACCTCGAGATGGCAGGCGCCGCACGCCTCGCGCGCGACGCGATAGTCGCTTGGGTTCACGAAACGGATGAACTCGGGCGATTCCTTGTTGAGCAGCGTATAGCTCCGCTCGGGGTTCGCCGAACTGTCGTGCCAGGCGCCGGGCAGCGTCGGCTGCGGATGCGCGAGCTTCATCGCGGCGAGATTATAGGGATTCTTGTAACCGAGTTCGGGCTTGCCGAAGGCGGCGGGCGTCGTCGCGTCGCCGCCATGGCAGTCGGTGCAGCCGAGCCGCACTGCGGGGGTCGTATGCATCGACGGCTGGTCGGTACGCGTGTGGCAGCTGTAACAACCCTCCGACTTCGCCGCGACATCGGCCTCGGTCTGCTCGCGCGGCGCCGGCGGGGTGAAGCGATATTCGATCTTGAGCGGCTTTTCCTCTTCGGACGCGCGCACGATGCTGGCACCGAAGGCCAAGGTCATCAACGCGAAGGCCAGAAAGGCGAAGAGTTTGCGTGCCACCATCTAGAAACTCACGATCACATTGGCGAGGATCGACAGATAGGCGTCGTCGCGCTGCTTGTTGTCGAACAGGTCCTTGAACCCCTTGCCGGGCAGGAGCACGGCCGCGCTCAAACGCCCGACGATATTCTGCGTCGCTTTCGGTCGCCAGATCGCCGCGAGCGACAGGTCCCAGCCGATGTCCTTCGGAATCGATCCCTCGCTGCGCAGCACCTGGAGCGACGACGTATTCTCGAACCACAAATGGTTGAGGTTGGTGCTGAGCCGGAATTCGGGCGTAAGGTCGAAATCAGCCCCGGCGCCGAGGAAGATGGTGCCCGGGTTGTTGAAGTTCGACTGCCCCTCTTCCTTCGATGAGCGGAGCGAGTTCAATATGCCGTTGCGCCCGTTGATCGAGATCACCCGCCCGCCGCCCGCGAACGGGATCGTCTGGCGGATCCAGTAGCTGGTGTCGGCGCCGCCGAAGATCGGATTTTCGAAGATTGCGTCGAAGCCGCCCTCGGTGTTGTTATAGGGGTCACCGTCGCCCGTCGCGTAAAGCCCCGACAGGCGGAAACGCATCCAGTCATGGTCGTAGCTGAGCTCGGCGGCGGCGAAACCCGCCCGGATCTCGGCGGGCTTGCTGGTGAAGAAGCTGTTCCGGTCCTCGCCGAGCGCAGCGTAAAAGCTCGCGGTCAGATTGATCCGCCCGATCCGGCCGTCGGCGCTGTAGCCCAGGTAAACGACATCATATTCGCGCCCGCGCAGGTCGCCGAGCAGCGCGGGCCGCACCGGGAACCCATTATGGTCGATCTGGATGTCGTTCTTTTCGCGGTTCATATTGTAGGTCACGCTGACCTGGCTGGTCAGCCCGACGAACGGGAAATCCTGGCGATAGAGATTGCCGGTGAAGATGAAGTCGCTGCGCGGCGTCTGGGTGATGTCGTTGAGACCGCTGTTGGTATCCTTCTCGAGCCGCCAGAAGGCCGCGAGATTATACTGGAAGCGGTTGTTGTCGCGGTTACCGAACAGCCGGATGCCGAGCTGGCTGTCGTTGAACAGGAAGCCACGGAAATCGCTCTGGAACGGCTGGATGCCGAGGCGGATCGAATAGAAATCATAGCGGTCGGACGTGTTGCCGAGATGCTTGTCGATGAAGGCTTCCTGCACCCCGATGAAATGATCGAAGCGATGGCTCGCCTTCGACGGGCGCACGTCGAGCACACGCCGTTCGGGCACGTCGACATAATTGGCCTGATAGGCGAGCGTCAGGCGATATTCGACGTCGGGCGGCTTGAACGCCGTCGACCCCTTGATCAGCGCGAAACCCGCGATGAAGGTCTGCGCGGCGACGAAGCTGCGGTTCTTGCCGAACACGTCGAGACTGCCCGGCCGCTCGGTGGTCTGGACGCCGTTGGGGATCGGGAAGGTCCGCGGTTCGAGCACCGAGTCCGAAACGAGATTGGCGACGAAGAACCAGTCGTCGCCCTTGATCGGCAGCCACTTGACCTTGCTGCGATCGATCGCGCGGTCGCCCTTCAGCACATTCTGGTGATAGGGGTCGAACCAGCGTTCCTTGACTACCCCCAGCGTCTCGATCAGCCGCCAGCGGTCGGGGACCGGCAACTGGTCCTCGATCCCCGGAAAGGCTTCGGGCGGCGGCGGTCGAAGCGCGCCGACATTGTCCTGCGTCAACTGGTCGGGCAGGTCGGGGGTATAACCGGGACGGCGGCGGCCTTCGATGATCTGGGTGACGAGGTCGTCGCCCATCACTTCTTTCCAATCGACCGGCGGCGGCGGCGGGGTCAGTTCGTCGAGCGCCGGTTCCTCGGCCGCGGGCGGTGCGGGCACGGGTTCGACCGCAGCCTCCGGCGCGCCCTGCGCCGCAAGGCTTGCGATGATCGGCCAAAGGCTGCCCCCCGCCATCATCGTCTATAGCCCGTCGCAGACATTTTGCTGCGCCGTGTCGAGGAAGGGCGCGAAGGGGCAACTGATATAGCGCAGCCGCACCCCGGCGCCGACGTTCACGACGATCGTGTCGGCACGGATCGCCTTCGGCGCGTTGCCGATGCCGCCGACCCGCGCGCCACCGTTATGCGTGCCCAAAAAGCTGATCATGTCGTCCTGGTCGATGCCGTCGCCCGACACCCCGATCGCCCCGACAAGGCGGTCGCCGCGATAGATGGGGACCGAGCCGGGAAAGATCTGGATGCCGTTCTGAAGCCGGTTCTGTCCCGCCGCGACGTCGGGCAGGGTCGTGCAACGCTGCGGTGTGTCGGTCGCGCTGCTGCCGCCGACGAAACCCAGATGCGCCCCCAGATTGCCGATGATCAGCGCCGATTGCAGCCCGGTCGAGAAGGGATTGAACTGCTGGATCGGACGCGACAGCGGCCCGTGCGGCCGTCCCACTTCGCCGTCGGGGAAATAGGGGCGCGACAGATTGCCGCCCGAGCGGTCGGCGAAGGCGATCTTGCCGGTGAGCGCGGTCGAATCACCCAGGAAAGTCCGCGTCGCAGGCACGAACTGGCGGACATCGGCGCTCGCGTTGGCGCTGAGTTCCGCGCCCGCCTGCGCGCCCGAGAAGAAGGCGGCGGTGCGCGCCTTCTGCAGGCTGACGTCGGTGCCGAAGATCGGCGCATCGGGCGAGCGGACGATGCCGAGCACCGAACCGTGCGTGTCGACGATGCTGATCGTCACCTGCGCGCGGCTGTCGAGCGGGCGGCGGATCTGCGCGCGGGCGCGGCTCATCACCGCGAAGGCTTCCTCGAGCACCGCGCGCGTTTCGGCGGCGGTGAGCGGTGCGCTGTTCGACGCGCCGTCGGTGCCGGCGCGGATCGGGTAGCGGTTGGTGCCGCTGCCGTTGGTCAGCACAAAGGCGTCGCGGTTCGAGAATTCGGCGCTGGTCGAGGCGCGGATTCCCGACGCCTCGCTGCCATAGGCGGTTCCCGCAATCACTGCGGCATTGGCATAGCCGGTGACCGCGATCAGGCTGCCAGCGCTGCCGTTGAGGCTCGCAAAGCTGGCGCCGCCGGCGCTCATCACCCCGGCAAAGGTCGCGTCGGAGAAGCGCAACGACGTCCCATCGACGGTAATCTTGTCGGCCGTGATGCTCGTCGGCGCTTGAAAGCCGCGCGTCCCCGCCAGCGCGATGAACTCCTCGGCATCATTGTCGATATCGAGCGTGTCGGGATCGCTGCCGTAGTCGCCGTCGCCCATCACCCCGATGCCGCCGACGAGCACGCCGTTCTTGTAGAGCGGCAGCCCGCCCGGATCGGCGGCGAGCCCGAGCGGCGAGCGCTTCGGCCCGATCAGCGCCGCCGAACCCGCGGCGCCGAAGCGGCTGCTCAAATCGCTGCACGGAAGCTGGCTGAACTGCACCCCGAACAAAGGCCCGCTCTCCAGACCGACGGTGGTCGGTGCGGGCGGAAAATGCTCCTGGACGATCTGGCTCGCGGTGCGGGTCGAAAAGGCGTTGCCGCCGCTCGACAGATAGGCGCCGGTGACCGCCTTGGCGATCGCCCCGGCCGCCGCCGGAAAGGGCACATTCTGCGCGTCGATATTGGCGCCGTTCGGCGCCGCGGCGGTCGTCGCGGTGGCGCGCGCGCCGTTCATCCGGAACACGGCGAGGACGTTGCCGACGCGGTCGGTCACCGCGATCACCGACGGCAGGCCGCGCGCCTGCGCCTCGGCGACCGCATTGGCCAGGATCTGCTGCACCTCGGTGACGCTCAGCGATTGCGCGGCGGGCGGGGTATAGAGGCCGCCCGGCGGCGGGGTCGGCGTCGGCGTCGGCGTGGGGGTCGGCGTCGGGGTGGGCGTCGGCGTGCCGCCGCCACCGCCGCACGAGGTCAGGAGCAGCGCGCCGATAGCCGCGAAGGTCGCCGAGCGGAACAGGGAGGATCGGGTTTTCATATCGTTAGCGCAAAGCCCTGATCGAGCGCACCGCGCTGCCGAGCGCGGTCTGGAAGTCGGCGGGTTTATAGGCGTTGGGATCCTTGACCGCGGTATAGGCACGATCGATGTCGCCGCGAATCCCGGCCGCTGCGCCGACGGTGACGCGCCCCGACGACACCATTGCATTGAGCAAGGTGTCGACGCCCATCACCGCCTGCTGCGAGCCCGAATAATCGGTGAAACGATCGCTGATCGCCTTCGCCGAGATCGCATCGACCATCGCAAAGGCGTCGGTCCCCGAAAAGCCGCGCGACGCGAACGCGCTCTTCAAGGCCGCGACCGTCTGCGACAGCTCCGCTGCCGCCTTGACCGCGCTCGCGCGGTCGGTCGCCATCGCCTTGTGAAAGGCGGCGGTGCGCGCCGCGAGCTGGTCGGCGAGCGCGGGCGATGCGAGCCGCGCCGCGGCGGCGAGCATGATCAGATTCTCGTCATTATAGGGCGGCATGCCTTCGGGCAGATTGCGCCCGGGGTTGCCGAGGCTCGTCTTCACCGGCTTCGCCTGATCGAAGATGCGACGGTGGCAGCTATGGCAATCGAGGAAGTAGAATTCGGGGAACATGCCCTCGGTCCCGCGCCGCGACTGGAACAGCGACAGGCTGCGCTCGATTGCGGTCGCCTGTCCGACCGCCCACATCTGGACATGGTCGGTGCGGCCCGCCGGGGCGCCGAACTTGCGCCAGCCGTAATCGGCATCCTCCTGATGATGCGCCTGCAGCGACGAGAAGAGGTCGAGTTCGAAGCTGATCCGCGGATGCCCCGCCGCCATGATGCGATGGGTGACAAACTGGCCCTCGCCGGCCGAGCCGAAATGGCAATCGACGCAGACCCCCGCGCGAACCACCGGGTCTTCCAGCTTTTTCAGCCCCGCCGACAGGTTGGCGAGATGCTTCTGGCGCATTTCGGCGTCGGGATCGGCGTTGGTGCCGACCCCGGCATAATGGCTGGCGATCCAGCCGCCTGCGGGGCCGTGGCACGATTCGCAGCCGACCCCGTCCTCGATCGGCACCGTGCCGCGCATCGCACCGCCCGCCGCGTCGATCGCGCCCTTGGTGCTGTGGCAGCCAAGGCACATCGGCGCCGTCGCCGCGTCGCCGATGCCGAGATTTTGCGCGATGAACCGGCTGCGGCTGTTGCTGAGCACCGCCCAGGCACGGCTGTGCGCGCCGCCGGGGGTCGATGGCTCCTGCCATTTCATCAGCTCGTCCTGGCGGACGACGGTCCCGTCGCCCTCCATCCGGCCGTGACAGGTCGATCCGGCGCACGAGGCGACGCCGGTATAGCGGGCGCCGCTTTCGCCCTGCGAACGCGCGGGCGGCGCGGCGACGACGGCGGCGAGCGCCAGCACGAACAGCATCGACGCGAGGGCGGCAAATGCCGCCCAAGGTCGATCGCCGCGCCCTGAACCCGCGTTCGTCGTCATCCGCAGTCCCCTTTGTCCCCGGCCCGACGCTTTTGCGCCTTGGCCCCTGATCTCACTAGCCTAAACCACCCCAAATGCCAGCATCGCGTCGGCGACTTTCTTGAAGCCCGCGATATTGGCGCCCTTCACATAATCGACATAACCGCCCCCCTGATCACCATAGGTCAGGCAGCGCGTGTGGATGCCGTCCATGATGTCCTTGAGCATCTGCTGCAGTTCGGCTTCGCTCCAGCTCCGGCGGCCGCTATTCTGGCTCATTTCCAGCCCCGAAACCGCAACACCGCCGGCATTGGCCGCCTTGCCCGGCGCGAACATGATCTTCGCGTCCTTGAAGACATGCACCCCGTCGAGGTTGGTCGGCATGTTGGCGCCCTCGCTGACCGCGATACAGCCGTTCGCGACCAGCGTCTTCGCATCCTCGCCGAGCAACTCGTTCTGCGTCGCACACGGCAGCGCGACGTCGCACTTCACCCCCCACGGCGTCTTGCCCGCGGTGAAGCTCGCGCCCTTGAACTCGTCGCAATATTCCTCGATCCGGCCGCGGCGGTGCGTCTTGTGCGTCTTCACCCAGTCGATCTTTTCCTGCGTAATGCCGTCGGGATCGTGGATGAAACCGCCCGAATCGGACAGGGTCAGCACCTTGCCGCCGAGCTGGACGATCTTTTCGGCCGCGTGCGTCGCGACATTGCCCGAGCCCGAGATGACGGCGGTCTTGCCGACCAGATCCTGCCCCTTCGCCGCCAGCATGTTGGCGAGGAAATAGACCGCGCCATAACCCGTCGCCTCGGTGCGGATCAGCGAGCCGCCCCATTCGAGACCCTTGCCGGTGAGCACCCCGGTGAATTCGTTGGTGATCCGCTTATACTGGCCGAACATGAAGCCGATTTCGCGCCCGCCGACTCCGATGTCGCCCGCCGGCACGTCGATGTCCGCGCCGATGTGGCGATAAAGCTCGGTCATGAAGCTCTGGCAGAAGCGCATGATCTCGCGCACGCTCTTGCCCTTGGGATTGAAGTTCGACCCGCCCTTGCCGCCGCCCATCGGCAGCCCGGTCAGCGCATTCTTGAACGTCTGTTCGAACGCGAGGAACTTGAGCACGCTTTCGGTGACCGACGGGTGGAAACGGATGCCGCCCTTGTACGGGCCGATGGCATTGTTGTTCTGGACCCGCCAGCCGCGCTGGACGCGGATATTGCCGTTATCGTCTTCCCAGCAGACGCGGAAGGACACGACCCGGTCGGGCTCGGCGATGCGCCGCAGGATCTGCTGCGCGTGATATTCTTCCTTGTCCTTGATGAAATCGAAGATGTCCTCGGCGACTTCCTGCACCGCCTGCGCAAACTCGGGCTGCCCCGGGTTGCGCTTTTTCACACCCTCCATGAACGTCGGAAAATCGACGTGATCCGATACTGCCATGCACCCCTCCCCTGATGACTGGAAAGCCGGTGCGACCCCGTTAACGATTTAGTCGTTGACCGACCTTGCCCGACCAAGGCTACACCATCGCGAAGCAAAGGCAATATGACGGCGCGCACAGACGATATTTTTTCGGCGGCGCACAAGAGGGGCAAAAATGAGCGAGAGCAACAAGATGACCGGCGGCATCACGCGCACCAACCGGGCGATCCTGGTCGCCGCCTTCGTCCTGCTGGCGGGAGCGATCGGCTATGCTGTGTGGCGCGATTCCGCGCCGGCGGCGCCCGGTGCGGCCGCCGAAGCCGCCGCCGCGCCGTCCGACCAGCTCGCCGCGCTCGAGGCGCGGACGCAGCGCGAACCGAACAGCGCCGAGGCCTGGACCGCGCTCGGCGCGGCGCGATTCGACCTCTCCGATTTTGCGGGTGCCGCTGCCGCTTATGAAAAGGCGGTCGGGATTTCGCCCGAATCGGCAGGACTATGGTCGGCGCTCGGCGAAGCCCGGGTGATGGCGAGCGACCGCGACCCGATGCCGCCGCAGGCGCTGACGGCGTTCGAAAAAGCGATCACACTCGACGCCAAGGATCCGCGCGCGCGCTATTTCATGGCGGTGAAGAAGGATATCGGCGGCGATCACAAGGGTGCGATCGACGACTGGTTCGCGCTGCTCGCCGACACGCCGCAGGGCGCGCCGTGGGAGGCCGACCTGCGCCGCACGATCGAACAGGTCGGCGCGATCCACAAGATCGACGTCGCCATGCGGCTCACCAATACGCAGGCGCGGCCGCTGACCGCCAACGAAATGCCGGTCGCGGCACGCGCGATCCCCGGCCCGAGCCGCGCCGACATGGAGGCCGCATCGCAGCTTCCCAAGGGTCAGCAGGATCAGATGATCGAGGGCATGGTGAGTGGGCTCGAAGCCAAGCTGAAGGCCAACCCCGCCGACGTCGACCGCTGGATCATGCTGATGCGCAGCCGGATGACGCTCGGCGAAACCGCGAAGGCGGCGCAGGCGCTGAAAGACGGCATCGCCGCCAACCCGGCGGCTGCGGGGCGGCTGAAGGCACAGGCGCAGCTCTTGGGGGTGCCGGGGGCGTAATTGGCCGTTGGCCCGCGAACGAGAAGCAGATATACTCACCCTGCTGCTGCGGGGGGAACCATAACAAAGGGTCGCCGCGGCGCAAAGCCGCGGGACGCTTTCGGACGTATTGCCCGGGACAGCCGTCCACTCTGTATCGGGCCTCGTGGTCACCTGATCCCACCGGACAACCGGCGGATTGCTCCTACCCCGCCATCAGTGCCGCATTGCCGCCGGCTGCGGTGACATCGGTGCTGATCGTCTTTTCCTCGGCAAAGCGGTGCAGATAATGCGGCCCGCCCGCCTTCGGCCCCGTCCCCGACAGGCCGCGCCCGCCGAAGGGCTGCGATCCGACGATGGCGCCGATCTGGTTGCGGTTGACATAGACGTTGCCGACCTGCGCGCGCGCCGCGACATGCGCCGCCACTCCGTCGATGCGCGTGTGGACGCCCAAGGTCAGACCATAGCCCGAGGCGTTGATCGCATCGATCAGCTGATCGAGTTCGCCGCCCTTCCACGTCGCGACGTGGAGCACCGGCCCGAAAATCTCGCGCTTCAGGTCGGTGACATGGTCGAGCCGGATCAGCACCGGCGGCACGAAATGGCCACCGGCGGGCAGGTCGGTGCGCCCCGCCTCGGCGATGACGCGGCCCGCCCCGCGCGCTTCGGCGACATAGGCGGCAATATTCGCCTGCGCCTCGTCGTCGATGATCGGGCCGACGTCGGTCGCGAGCAGCGCCGGATCGCCGACATTGAGCTCGGCCATCGCGCCCGCGACCATTTCGATCATTCCCTCGGCGACATCCTCCTGCACGCAGAGCAGACGCAGCGCCGAGCAGCGCTGCCCCGCCGACTGGAAGGCGCTGGCGACAGCGTCGCGCGCGACCTGTTCGGGGAGAGCGGTCGAATCGACGATCATCGCATTGGCGCCGCCGGTTTCGGCGATCAGCGTCGCAATCGGCCCGTCGCGCATCGCTAGTCCGCGGTTGATCGCGCGCGCGACCTCGGTCGAGCCGGTGAAGGCAACCCCGATGATATCGGCATGGCCGGTCAGCGCGACCCCGACGGTCTCGCCGCGGCCGGGCAGAAATGCGAGCACATCGCCGGGAATGCCGGCTTCGAGCAGCAGTTCGACCGCCGCATGCGCGATCAGCGGCGTCTGTTCGGCCGGCTTGGCGAGCACGGCGTTGCCCGCCGCGAGCGCCGCCGACACCTGCCCCAGGAAGATGGCGAGCGGGAAGTTCCACGGGCTGATGCAGGTGAAGATGCCCTTGCCTTCGAGGATCAGCTCGTTGCGCTCGCCGGTCGGCCCGGGCAACGCGACGGGGTAAGTGAAGTCGGCGCGCGCCTGACCCGCATAATAGCGCAGGAAGTCGATCGCCTCGCGCACCTCCGCGATCGCATCGACGAGCGTCTTGCCCGCCTCGTCGATCGCGAGGCCGAGGAACTGCGCGTCGCGCGCCTCGAGCAGGTCGGCGGCGCGTTCGAGCCGTTCGGCGCGGAAGGCGCCGCCGGCGAGGCTCCAGTCGTCCTGCGCGGCGCGCGCAAGGGCCACCGCGTCGGCGACCGCCGCAGTGTCGGCCTCGATCACCTGTCCGACGACGGCGCCCGTCGCGGGATTTCGGACGGCTTCGGCCTTGCCGCTGCGTGGGGCTCCGCCAACGATCGGCGCCGCGACGGCATCGCTCCGCCGTGCTTTGGCGATCGCGGCCGTCAGCGCCTCGGGCACGCCGGGTTCGCCAAGGTCGTAACCACGCGAATTGCGGCGGTTGGCGCCGAAAAGCTGGAGCCCGGTCGCAATCTTCGACGCCGTCTTGCTTGCGACGCTGCGCGGGTCGACCGCGAGCTGTTCGGCGGTGACGTCGGGATCGGAGAACTGGTGCACGAAGCTGGAGTTCGCGCCATTTTCGAGCAGGCGGCGGACGAGGTAGGCGAGCAGGTCGCGGTGCGTGCCGACCGGCGCATAGACGCGCACCGGACGCGGCGGCGGGAACAGCGCGACGAGCGCATCATGCGCGCCCTCGCCCATGCCGTGCAGTCGCTGCAGTTCGTAATCGCCGCCCGCGAACAGTTCGGAGACGAACGCCAGCGTCATCGCATTGTGGCTGGCGAACGCCGGATAGATGCAGTCCTGACAATCGCGCAGCAGTTGCGCACAGCGAAGGTAATTGAGATCGGTGTGGAGCTTTTCGGTGAACACCGGGAAATCGCCCAAGCCCAGCGTCTGCGCACGCTTGATCTCGGTATCCCAATAGGCGCCCTTGACGAGGCGCATCGACAGCTTGACGCCGCGCGCGCGCGCTTTCGCCGCCAGCCAGTCGATGACCGCCGGCGCGCGCTTCTGATAGGCCTGGATGACGATGCCGAGCCCGGTCCAGCCGTCGGCGATCCCGGCGTCGATGAGCGCCGCGAACACATCCATATGCGGCTCCAGCCGGTCGCTTTCCTCGGCGTCGATCATCAGCGGGATGTTCACCGCGCGCGCCGCCTGCGCGAGTTCGATGACGCGCGGGATCAGTTCTCCCTGCACCCGCGCGGGCTGAAGATATTCGTAACGGGGATGGAGCGCCGAAAGCTTGATCGAGATGCCATGGTTGGCGTGCGGGTCGCCGGGCTTTGCGCCCTTGCCGATCCGCGCGATCGCTGCCGCATAGCTGTCGTAATAGCGCGCGGCGTCTTCGGCGGTGCGTGCGGCCTCGCCGAGCATGTCGAAACTCGCCAGCTCCGATTTTTCCTTGTCGGCGCGCTTGACCGCCGCGTCGATCGTTTCGCCCATCACGAACTGCTGGCCGAGCAATTTCATCGCGGCGAGCGCCGCCTGACGGATCACCGGCTCGCCCGAGCGGCGGATCATCGACTTGAGCAGGCTGAGCGGGTTCGCCTTGCTGCCCATCGCCCCCAGCATCAGCGTCGCCGACCCCAGCGACAGGCCGCGCGACGACAGCGCAACGATCAAGGGACTGTCGCCATCCTCGCCCTCGGCCCAGTGACGCCCGGCGATCTTGTCGCGGATCAGCGCGTTGGCGGTCGCATTGTCGGGCACGCGCAGCAGCGCCTCGGCAAGGCACATCAGCACGACGCCCTCTTCGGTCGACAGGCGATAGCGGTTCATCAGCTGCGCGACGAGCGTCTCGCGCTCGCCCTCGTCCTTGGCGCGGCGAATGATCGTCAGTCCGCGCTGGGTCACCGCAGCGACGCTGGCGGACGATGTCGCCAGCGCGGCGCGCAGATCGGCGACGATATCGGCTTCGGGGCGGCGGGCGAGGGTGCGCAGCGCGGCGCGATCGTTGGTCTGGGTCATGGCGCATGATAGCGCAAATTATCAAGTCGATCCGACTTCATATTGAATTCAAAGTTTATGATTTGACCTATTTCTCGATCAATCTTAGTCCATTCATATGAAAAACGAAGCATCAATAGTCGATATGGACGAGTTCGACCGCAAGATTCTCGCGATTCTCGGCCAAAACGGCCGCATCACCTTCACCGAGCTCGCCCAGCGCGTCGGCCTGTCGAAAACTCCCTGTCAGCAGCGCGTGAAGCGCCTGCAGGAAAGCGGGCTGATCATCGGCTTTCGCGCAATCATCGATCCGGCGAAAGTCGGGCTCGACCATGTCGCCTTTGCCGAGGTCAAGCTGTCCGACACGCGCGAGGAGGCGCTGCGCCAGTTCAACGCCGCGGTGCGGCAGATCGCCGAGGTCGAGGAATGCCACATGATCGCGAGCAGCTTCGACTATCTGCTCAAGGTCCGCACCGCGGACATTCGCCGTTACCGCATCGTGCTGGGCGAAAAAATCTCGAGCCTGCCGCATGTCGCGAGCACCTCGACCTTCGTCGCGATGGAAACGATTCTCGAATCGGCGCGCTAACCGGACGCGCGGCGCATCGATCGAGCGCGCTTTCATGCGTGACAGCCGCCGCAAGGGCGCTAGCCTGCGGTCCCGACCAACGACCGGAGCCACCATGCTGTCACCCCTCCTTGCCCTCGCCGCCGCAACCGCTCCGGCCGCCGCCACCGATCATGCGGCGATCGAGGCGACCTGTTTCGATTATGTCGACGGCCAGCTCGAGGGCGATCCCGAACGGGTGAAGCGCGCGCTGCATCCCGATCTCGCCAAGCGCCGCGTGATCGGCGACTCCCCCGACGAACGCCTCGGGCTGCAGCGCATGAGCCGCGAGGAGCTCGTCGACCTCACGAAGCGCGGCGCGCTCAAGACGCCGCGCGAAGCGTGGAACCGCTCGTGCCGGATTCTCGACGTCACCGGCGATGCCGCCGCCGTGCGCGCCGAAACGCCATGGTTCGTCGACTATTTCCACATGGGAAAATTCGGCGAACGCTGGGTGATCGTCAACGCGCTCTGGCACATGAAGCCGCGCCCGGACGCGCAATAGCCTGTCCCCACCCGGTTCGAACCTCGCCGTCGTGCGGCGCTTGCAAAAGACACCGGTATCAGTAGCAAGAGGCAAGAGCAGGGAGATACGATCATGATCGCCGCCCCATTCGCCGCCGCGCTGCTGCTGGCGCTCGCCGCACAATCGTCGGGCGCGACGCCCGCCCCCGACCCCCGGCGCCCCGCACCGGTTTTCGACAGCGTCCCGCCCGAACTGCCCGCGCTGACCCGCCCCGCCGTGCTGATCGTCAGCAAGACCAACGGCTATCGCCACGACAGCATCGCCGAGGCGGTTCCCGCGATCGAAGCGCTGGTCCGCGCACGCGGCTGGAGCAGCTTTGCGGCCGAAAATGCCGCGGTGTTCAACCCCGAACAGCTCGCCCGCTTCGACGTCATCGTCTTTGCCAATGCCAGCGGCGACATTTATACCCCCGGCCAGCGCGCCGCCTTTCAGGCGTGGATCGCCAAGGGCGGCGGCTTCGTCGGCCTTCACAGCGCGGGCGACGGCAGCCACCCCGGCTGGTTCGTGCGGCTGCGCGGCAACGGGAATTTCACCGGCCATCCGGGCGGCGCCGACCAGTTCCAGCCCGCCGATCTGGTGCTGACCGACCGCAGCCACCCCGCGACACGCCACCTGCCGCCGCGCTGGCGCTGGACCGACGAATATTATGCGTGGGACGCCCCGCCCGCCGCCGACGCGCATATCCTCGCCCGGCTCGACGAGGACAGCCTGCGGCTCGATGCGGCATATCGCATGGGCGAGGGGCATGCGCTCGTCTGGTGGCGCTGCGAAGGCCGCGCCCGCATCTTCTATTCGGCGCTCGGCCACCGGGCCGAGGCCTGGTCCGACCCCTCGCATCTCGAAATGCTGGACGGTGCGATCGGCTGGGCCGCGCGCGCCGAAGGGGCGGGATGCGATTGAGCGCGGCTTAATCCGATTGGCACGCGCCGCCGACCGCGCTATCTATCTCTCGCAAAAGGGAGAAAATCGATGGCGACGGTCAAGCGCATCCACCGGCTGCTGCTCGGCACCGCGGCCTGTTCGATGCTCGCGGCATGCGGCGGCGGAGACAGCGGCGGCGGAGTGGTGGTTGTTCCGCCGACGCCAACTCCCACACCGACACCCACGCCGACGCCGACACCGGCGGTAACGCCAGGGATCTGTCCTTTCCCTGCCGTCGCAGCGGTGCTTGAAAATGCCGGCACGATCACCGGCCCGGAAGGGACGTGGCGTCTGTGCCGCCTCCCGGCCCGCTTGATATTTCAGAAATACCTTCTCCCATACCGGCCGGGCGTTATTTACACGATCAAGGGGCGGGTGGAGATCGGCGGCGATCATGGGCCAGACATCGAAGATTTCGCCGAAACCACGATAAGGTTCGAGCCGGGCGCCATCGTCATGGCCGAAGACGCCGATTCCTATATTGTCGTCCGTCGCGGCGGCTGGCTGACCGCGGAAGGCACGCCGACACGGCCCATCATTTTCACCAGCCGCGAAAATGTCGAGGGGACCGCAACCGACGCCAGTTCGAAGCAATGGGGCGGCATCCTGACCACGAGCTGGGGCCCGATCAGCGACTGTGACGACCCCACCAAAACGCCCGGCTCCATCGGTTGCGAGCGCGATCTTTTGCCCGGCTTCGCTTATGGCTCCAGCATCGTCAATTATCGCGAAAGCCTGCTGCGCTACGTCCAGATCCGTTATGCGGGCGCGCCGATTCCCGATTCGGACCTCAGCGGCCTCGTCATGGCGGGCTCGCAGCCGGTGCGGACCCAGCACCATATCCAGGTGCACAACAGCGGCCAGGGCATGTCGCTGCTCGGCGGGCGCGGCAATTTCCAGCATCTGTTGCTGACGGGGAACGACCGCCTCTATGCCGACGTCGCATATCAGGGCAATCTGCAATATGTCGTTGCGGCGCAGCCCACGGGCGGTCCCGCCGGCCCGATCCTGAAGATCGATTCGGACGGCAACGAGGATGTAACGCTGCGCTCGCAGCTCCGGATGTCGAACTTTACCCTGCTCCAGCGGAACGGCGTGCCGGCCGGCGAAGCGGCGATCTCGATCCGCGGCGGCGCCGACCCCGCGCTCGTCAACGGGCTGCTCGTCTCGCCGGGCGCGCCGTGCCTCGGCATCGGGGGCACAGCGACGATCCAGGCCGCGAACCCGGCGATCGGCGAACTGGGCCCGCCGCGCGTCTTCTCGGTATCGATGCAGTGCGGCAGCCCGCGCTTCGCGGGGTCGAACGGGGTGAGCGACGCCGACGTGCAGGCGATCTTCGACATGGGCACCAACAACAGCGCGTCTTACTCACCCGGCCTGATCGGCAACTTCGTCAACGGCGTCACCGAAACCGCGCTGATCGCCTATGATGCCAGGACGATCGATGCCTTCTTCGACACCACACCCTATGTCGGCGCCGTCCGCGACGCGAACGACGACTGGTACAAGGGCTGGACGTGCAGTTCGTCGATCCTGCCCTTCGACGGCGCGGCGGGCGATTGCACGCGTATCCCGGTATTTCCCGCCGATCCGTGACGGCAAGCGGCTTGCGTATCGCGCGCCCGCGCCTAAACTGCCGCGACGGGTTCCTGCCGCACGGAAGAATCGACGATGCGTCCGCTGACGACCCTTATTCTCGCGCTTTCCTGCATCGCCGGAGCGGCGGCACAGGAAGGCGCGCCGGCAACCGGCAAATCCGACATCGTCGTGATCGGCGAAAACGACCGCGAGCAGCGCGAGCGGCAGATCCGCGCATTTGTCCGCGACCTCACCGACACGCAGGGGATCGATCCGGTCGCGCGCTTCGACCGCGACGCGGTGTGCCCAGCGGCGGTCGGGCTGACCGAAGCGCAGGATGCTGCGGTGACCGCCCGGATGCGCCGCGTCGCCATGTCGGCGAAGATGCGCGTCGCCGTCCCCGGCTGCCGCCCCAATGCGCTGGTCATCTTCGCGCAGGACAAGGAAGAATTGGTCCGCGCGCTGCTCCGCGCGCATCCCGCTTATTTCAAGGGTGACGAAAACCGGCCGGTCGAACTCGCCAGCCGCCCCGGCCCCGCGGTCGCCTGGTATCTGGAGGATGTCGTCGATCGCAACGGGACGTCGGTGCCGATGAACAACCAGCGCGGCTACCGCATATTGAGTTCCACCGATACGCCATCGCGGATCGCCCCGACGACGCGGCCGATGATCGTCGCATCGGTTGTCGTGGTCGAATATCGCGCGCTCGCGGGGCTCACGACGACGCAGGTCGGCGATTATGCCGCGATGCGCGCCTTCACCCGCGCCGATCCCGAACGGCTCGAAGGGTCGCAGGCACCGACAATCCTGACCATTCTCGACGCGCCGATGGGCAGCGAGGTTCCGCCGACCCTCACCCATTGGGACCTCGCCTATCTGCGCGGCTATAATGCGATCGACACCGGGCGATATGCGCCGCAGCAGCGCCACGAAATCGGCAAGGCGATGACCCGCGATCTCGAACGCGCCGCGTCGCCGGAAGACTGAGCCCGCAGCCGGCCTAAGCGGGTACCGCAATCTCCGCAGTCGCGGCGCGTTCGATCGCCGTGCGCCAGTGCGGCCGCACCGGCAGCAGGAAAATCGACGCCAGCGCCTCCTCGATCTCGTCGGCGCCAAGATAGCGCCGCTCGCTGCGCCCGTCGGCAAAGCGGATCGACAGCCGGTTGTCGCGCAACCCGTAACGCGCCTCTGCGGTCGTCCGCGCGGCGATCAACTGGTGGCGGAAATGCGAATCGGGGTGCGTCGCGGTGTACCAGTTGCCCACTTCATAATCGATCGCCGGGGGCGACGCGTCCTCGATGGCATAGAGCGTCCGCCATTCATCGTCGATCAGCGCCGCGAGCCGCCATTCGGCCCCGCGCCGCGCGATGCGATAGGTTTCGTGCGGCGTTTCCTGCGGTGCGGCGACATCGAACGCGAGCGGTGCGGGCGGCACGGCGGCGCCGAATCCGACATCGGCCAGCCACGCCCGTCCGTCGAGCATGACCCGCACCGCCATATGCGTCCGCGCCGTCGGCGGCGCGTCGTCGGGCAGCATCCAGCGGACGCGCGCGATCAGGCCTTCAGCGGCAAAGCCGAGCGCTGTCAGCACGCGCAGGAACAGCCCATTCTGTTCGAAGCAATAGCCGCCGCGGCGCGCCGCGATCAGCTTGGCATCGACCGCCTCGGCGCCGATATCGACGCCGGCGCCGGTGAGCGCGTCGATCGCCTCGAACGGGATCGCGGCGATATGCGCCGCCTGCAATGCGGCAAGCACCTCCAGCGTCGGCGCCAGCGGCCCGTCATAACCGATCCGCGCAAGGTAGCGCGGCAGGTCGACGGCGGGCGGGGCAGCAAAATCTACGGGGGGTCGGGTGTCGTGCGGCATGCCATTCTCCGGTCTCGCGAATCATTCGCCGCCCCTTATGAAAGCTCAACCTTGGTGGAGATCAAGCGATAAGCGGGAACCTGCGGGCGGTCTCGCGGGTCTATCCGGCATAAGCTTCCCCGCATGCCGCGCCAAACCCGGCGGGCACGCCGGCGCTCGCCGGCCCCCATCAGGAGTGAAGCAGATGAACCGACTGATGCTTTCCCCCCTCATCGCCGCGACGATGCTCGCCGGCGGCTGCGCCTCGACCGGTGGCTATGGCGCCTACGACGACGGCGGCTACGGCTATTATGATCGCGGCTATTACGACCAGAATGGCCGTTACGACTATGACCGGCCCGATCCGCGGCGCGGCGGCTATTATGCCGACGATTATTACCGCAGCGACCGCCGTTACAAGGAACGCCGCCTGTCGAATAACGACCGCGTTTATCGCGGCCGCAACGGCCAATATTATTGCCGCCGCAGCGACGGGTCGACCGGGCTGATCGTCGGCGGGGTGGTCGGCGGCATTGCCGGCAACGTCATCGCTCCGGGCGATTCGAAGACCCTCGGCACCGTGCTCGGCGCGGTCGGCGGCGCGGTCGCCGGCCGGGCGATCGACCGCAGCGCCAGCAAGGAAAAGGACGGCGTGCGCTGCCGCTAAGGTCGCGCTAACGCGCGGCCTGCCTACCGGCAGTCGTCATCAAACTATTGGAACCCGGCTGTTTCCGGCCTATCATCGGCCGGCAACGGTCGGGATGATGCCGGATGATGACGACGATCCTGTTGGCAATGGCGCTGTCCGCCGGGCCCGCTCCCGCCGTCGTGCCGCCCCCTGCTCCCGTCGATCAGCGCGAGCTGGTCGTGACCGGTCAGCGCGGCCCCGACCGGCGCAGCGAGACCTTCGTCGACACCATCGCTACGCCCTCGCAAAAGGACCAGATCGCCCGGTTCGAGGATCCGCTGTGCCCGACCAGCATCGGCCTCGCCGAACGCGATGCCGCGATCGTCGCGCGCCGTATCCGCGCCGTCGCCAAGGCAGCCGATATCCGCACCGCGAGGGAGAGCTGCCGCCCCAATCTCGTCATCCTCGTCGTCGATGACCGGGCCCGGGCCATCGCGCACTGGCAAAAGACGCGCCCCGATTTCTTCGACACGCTCCCGAAAGCCGAGATAGCGGCGCTGGCGAACGGCGACGGCCCCGTCGCGGCGTGGCAGATCGTCCGCCTGAAAGGCGCCGACCGTCGCCCTGTCGGCCGCACCGAGGACGGCGCGGTCGATTATTATGTCCAGAACCAGGTCGTGCCGACGCGCATCGGCACGACGATCCAGTTCGAATTCGGCGGCGCCTTCCTGCTCGTCGAGGCGTCGGCGCTGCGCGACATGACGCTGACCCAGCTCGCCGACTATGCCGCGATGCGGACGCTCGCGCGAACCGATGACGGCCGCGGCGCCGCGCAGGCGATGCCGACGATCCTGTCGCTCTTCGGCCCGGGCGGCGCCGAGGCCGCGCCGCCCAGCCTGACCCACTGGGATCTCGGCTTCCTCGCCGGGCTTTACCGGCTCGACCCGGCCTTCCGCTCGAACGAACAGCGCAAGGCGATCGCGCGCGTCGTGCGCCAGCATGTCGGCGCCGCCCGCGACGATGCCGAGGATTGATCCCGTTTTGCCATCACCCGGCCCATTCCACAGGAGATATGACATGATCTTTCGCGCGCCCCGCCTGCCCGCCGCTGCCCTGATCGGCGCGGCCGTCCTGACGCTGGCGGCGTGCGACGGCAGCAGCCCGGAAAAGCAGGCGGCCGCGGCGCCGGCCGGCGAGGCGAAGGAACAGCCCACATCGGCTACGCCCGAAATCGCAGCGCCGGCGGCCCCGGCCGCCGCGGCACCCGCGGCGGGCGCCCCCGACCTTGCCGCCTATGTCGGCAAATATCCGTTCGACAAGGTCGATGGCATCGCCTTCGGCGACCATCCGCTGGTCAAGGCGGGCATTGCAGCGACGGTGAAGGACGCCCGCATCCGCACCGCCATTACCACGACGCAAGGCCCCTCGGCGCCGATCGAGACGATCGACGGCAAGATCGCCTCCTGGTCGTGCCAGCAGCATAAATGCGGCGAGCATCAGTGGATGGTCCTCGTCGATCCAAAGACCGGCGCCACCGACGTCTGCTACATGAACGACCCGGCGATGGTCGACGATGCGCGCTGGTTCCTCGCGAACGGCAAGGAGGAAAAACGCGACGGCGATTGCGCGGCGAAAAAGGGCTGACAGTGGCGAGAGAGGGGCACGCCTTCCCGCCGCCCCCTTCCGATTCGACTCTTCTGGCAAATGAGAACATAATAGGAACATTGATCCGATTCGGAGGAAGGACGATGGACCCGATGTTCCGCTATTTCCTGGGCTTTCAGGTTGCCGCCGACCGGGCGGGCTGGCTGGCGCGCCAGTTGCCGCCTGTCGCGGGCGACCTGTTCGCGGGGCTGAAGCCGCAAAATTATCATCTGACGCTCTGCACGATCGCCGAAACAGCCGAGCCGCAGCCTTTCCTGCGGCAGCGCGTCACGACGGCGTTCGCATCGGGGCTCCCCGCTGCGAGCCACATTCCCTTCGGACGCATCATGAGCCGCGAGATGGGGGCCGAACTCACCACGGTCGGCAGCATCGGCGGCGTACGCCATCTCTACGACGGCATCGTCGCGCTGCTGGCGGCGCAAGGCATCGAACCGATGCATCGAAAGTTGGGGCTGCGGCCTCACATCACGCTCGGCTATGGCGCCTGTGCCTTCGACCCCGTCCCCATGGCCTGGCGGTGGACGCCGCGCGAACTCGTCCTGATCGAAAGCCATGTCGGCCATCGCCGCCACCGCGTGCTGCAAAGCTGGTCGCTGCTTCCGCCGGCGCAGGGCGCCTTCGCCTTCATGGAAGACGAACTGCCGCCGCCGCTGCGCCGCGCCGCCTAGGGTCGGGACCTTAGCTTTCGAGGCTGTGCTCGAGCGTGATCTCGCAGTTCAGCAGCTTCGACACCGGGCAATTCTTCTCGGCCTCCTCGGCGATCTTCGCGAACTCTTTGGCGCCGATCCCCGGTACCTTGCCGGTCAGCGTCAGCGCCGATTTGATGATCGCAAAACCGCCGTCCTGCTGCTCGAGCGTCACCGCCGCGCTCGTCTCCAGCGTGTCGCCCGAATAGCCGGCGCGCGCGAGCCCGAAGGACAGCGCCATGGTGAAGCAGGCGGCATGCGCCGCCGCGATCAGTTCCTCGGGGTTCGTTCCCGGCTGCCCCTCGAAACGGGTGCCGAAACCATAGGGTTGCTTGTCCAACACGCCCGACTTCGTGGTGATCGATCCCCGCCCTTCCTTGCCGAAGCCTTCGTAGCGGGCGGATGCGCGATTGACGGTCATCGATATATCTCCTTGGCCAAAACCATTATCAGGACGCGCCGCGCGCGACTCCTGCTTTGTCGAGTTCGGGGCCCAGCCGGCCGGTAAGCCACAGCCCCCACATGCGGAAGTCGGCGGCGAGGCTCCATAGCGGATAGGTGAAGGTCGCCGGCCGGTTCTTCTCGACCCCGAAATGCGCGACCCACGCGAAGAAATAGCCCGCGAGCGGCAGCGCGGCGAGCCAGCCCCAGCGCCCGCTCGCGACCGCCGCGACGGCGATCAGCACGACCAGGCTGGTGCCGATATAATGCAGCGCCCGCGTGCGCGCCTTGCTGTGTTCGCGCAGGTAAAAGGGCCAGAATTCGGCGAAGCTCGTGTAGCGTCCCGGCATGGCGCGAGGATGCGGCGGCCGGCGGGCGAGGTCAAGCGGCGCCTTCGAGACGCGAGCCCCCCATCGTGATAGACTGGCGAAACTCTGGACGGAGGGGGATCCTATGAAGAAATCGACGCGCGCGCTGCTCGGGCTGGTCCTGCTCGATGCGGTCATCCTCATCGGCGCCTGGTATATGGTCGCGCAGACGAAGAGCGGGGCCTGGAATTCGAACGATCCGGCGGCATCGATCGGGATGATCTCGACCGGCGCGGGCGCGCTCGTCGGCTTTAGCTCGGTGGTCCTGCTGCTCGCCTTCGTCATGCACCGCCGCACGGGCAATTGACGCAAAGACCCTCCCGCCGGGGTCGCATCGGCGGGAGGGTCATCCGGACCGGCCGGAGGGACCGGCCCGAAATCGGGCAAATGTGGATCAGCGGTTCGCGGCTTCGCGCACCTTCTGCACTGCGGGCAACAGCAGGCCGATCAGGATCTGCACCGGATTGGTGGTGATCGTCATGCCCTGCGAGGGCTGCGCCGACTGCGCCATCGCGGGGGTCGCCGACGCAAGAACGGTCAGCGCGAGTACGGGGGCGAGAAACATCTTCCGGGTCATCGTCATTCCTTTCAAAGCGGTTCGTCGGTTCGAAACTGGCTCGGGTCGTTCCCGATGCCCCGCTTATGCCGCGGCGCCGGGCATGCCGCGGTGATCGCCGTCACTGGCGCGAAACAATTTCACAAACGACTGAAAAGAAACGGAAGAAATTACGCCTGGCGTTTCAGCCGGACCAGCGCGGTGTCGAGCGCCTGCAAAAATTGCGAGCGATCAGCCTTCGAGAAAGCCGGCGGGCCGCCGATCTGGTCGCCCCCGGCGCGCAGGTCGGCCATGATCGCGCGCGTCGCGATCGCGGGGCCGATCGAAGCGAGCGTAAACGGCTTGCCCGTCGGCGCCAGCACCGTCGCACCGGCCTTCAGCGCCCGGTCGGCGAGCAGGATGTCCGACGTGATCACGATGCTCCGCGCGTCGGCCGCTTCGGCGATCCAGTCGTCGGCGGCGTCGAAGCCGTCGGAGACGACGACCCGCTCGATCAGCGGGTGGTCGGGGACACGCAGCCGGCTGTTGCTGACGATCGTCACCGCGACCTCGTGCCGCCAGGCGACGCGATAGACCTCGTCCTTCACCGGGCAGGCGTCGGCGTCGACCAATATCCGGATCGCGCTCATGCCGACACCCTGTCCCAGAGCAGCTTCGCGCCGAGCAGCACCATCAAAACATAAATGAGCACATAGAAACGCGCGGGGTTCATCCGCTTCATCCAGCGCACCGTCACCAGCGTCGACACGATCGCAAGCGGCATCAGCAGCAGCGCCGCGACGACCACCTCGTGCGGAAAGGCGCCGAGCGCGAGATAGGCGGGCACCTTCATCCAGTTGACGATCGCGAACAGGATCGCGCTGGTCCCGATGAAGGTCAGGTGCGGCAGCTTGCGCGGCGTGACCCACATCTGGAACGGCGGTCCGCCGGCATGCGCGATCTGGCTGGTCAGCCCCATGATGCCGCCAAAGAACGTGCCCACCCAGCCGGGCGACGTCGACGGCGCGACGATCCGCCCGCCGCGCTCGACCCACAGCCGATAGACGCCGAACGCCAGCGTGATTGCGCCGAGCGCCATCATCAACTGCCCCTCGTTCACCCGCTCGGCATAATACCAGCCGGCCGCAATGCCGGCGGCCGCGCCGGGCAGCATCCAGCCGATGATCCAGCCGTCCCACGTATGGCGGAACGACCAGACGCTGATCACATCCTGCACGATCAGGATCGGCAGCAGGATCGCCGCCGCGGTTGCAGGCGGGAGGACGAGCGCGACCAGCGGCGTCGCAAGCGCGCCGACCCCGGCAAGCCCGCCCTTTGCCATGCCGACCAGAACCACCGCGATGATCAGGACCGCGAGCGTCGCCGGGTCGGCCAAAATGCTCATCCCGGGGCGTGCCCGGGGTCGTCGGGAAGCCGCCAATCGATCGCGCCGCGCCCATGCGCTTCCAGAAAGGCATTGGCCTGACTGAACGGCCGCGACCCGAAAAAACCGTTGTGCGCCGACAGGGGCGACGGATGCGGCGCGCGCAGGATCAGGTGCGGGCTCCCCGCCCCCAGCCCCGGCACGTTCGCCGCCTTCTTCTGCGCATGGCTGCCCCACAGGATGAACACCTTGGGCGCCGGATCGGCCGCGACCGCCGCGACCGCGGCGTCGGTGAACTTCTCCCACCCCTTGCCCTGATGCGACGCCGCTTGTCCCGCCTCGACGGTCAGGCAATTGTTGAGCAGCAGCACGCCCTGTTCGGCCCAATGCTTCAGATATCCATGGCGGGCGCGGGCGATGCCGAGGTCGCTTTCCATCTCCTTGTAGATGTTGACGAGGCTCGGCGGGGTGCGCACCCCCGGCTGGACCGAAAAGCACAGGCCGTGCGCCTGCCCCGGCCCGTGATAGGGATCCTGCCCGAGGATCACGACGCGCACATCGTGCGGCGGGGTCGCGTCGAGCGCGGCAAACCAGTCGCGCGGGCGCGGATAGATCGCCTTGCCCTTTGCCCGCTCGTCCGCGAGAAATTGCTTGAGCGCCGCCATATAGGGCTGTTCGAACTCGCCGCCGATACGGGCGAGCCAGTCGGGATGGAGTTTGACCTCGGCCATGCCCGCGCTTCACCAGAGGAGCGCGGGCTTGTCCAGTGCGCTTACAGCTTGCCGCGCACGCTGAGGAAGAAACGCCGCCCCAGATAATCATATTGCGTCCCGAACGCAGGCGCCTGGCCGATCACCGGCGGGGTTGCGGCGACGACGGTCGAGACGCGCGGTGGCGGGGTATCGAACAGGTTTGCGACCCCCAGCGTGATCCGGAAGCGTTCGGCGACGTCGCGGCTCAGCGACAGCGAATGATAGAAGGTCGCGGGCACGCTGACGTCGGGACAGAAGCGGCCGCCCGGCCGGAAGCTCGACGTGCGGCAGGCATCGCCGCCCTGCGCGCGCAGCAGATCTTTCATGTTCGACGCTGCACCGGTGACGTCGAGGCCATAGAACAGCGTCCATCCCCCCTTGGTCCAGCCGAGGTTGAAATCGCCGACCCATTTCGGATTGCCGATCTTGCCATTGTCATCGATTTCGGTGCCGGGGAACAGCGCGACCTTGTCCTCGACCTGCCACGTCATCTGCGCGCGGAACGCCAGCGCGCCGAGATTGCCAAGATCCTGATCGATCGCCAGCGACAGGTCGACGCCGCGATTGCGCTGGCGGCTGATGTTGACATAGCGGTCGGTCACCGTCGCAATGCTCTGCGCATCGGGGCCCGCGGTGACGCGCGTGAACAGGTCGCACAAGGGTTCGTCGGCGAAATCGGAATCATAACAGCCGCGCACGATATTGCCCGCGCCGAGCAGGGTGATCTCGTCCTTCACCCGGATGTCGAAATAGTCGACGGCGAGCCGCGCCTTGAGCCCGCCCCACAGCGCCCCCGACAAGTCGGGCGTCAGGATGACCGACACCGTCTTCGCGGTCGAGGTCTCGGGCTTCAGTCGGCCGATGCCGCCCCCCGACACGATCGTCGCGGGCCCGATCCCGCCCGCATAGTCGGGTGCGATGCCGGCGGCGGCGCAATTGTCGAAAATGCGCTGACTGATCGCGCCGGCCGCGAGCCTTGCGCCGGTCTGGATGCACGGATCGATGTCCTGCTGGCCGAGGAAACCCGTCTGGTCCTCAAGGAAGAGTTCGAACAGCGCCGGGGCGCGGAACGAGGTCCCCCATGTGCCGCGGAAACGCAGCCAGTCGGTCACGGCCCAGTCTGCGCCGACCTTCCATGTCGTATCGCTGAAGCTGTCTTTCGCCCCGCCGCGCGATGTCGCCGCGACATGCGTATAGCGCGCCGCGCCCGACAGCGTCAGCCGCTCGATCATCGGCACGCCTGCGAGCAAGGGGATTTCGACCTCGCCGAAGATTTCCTTCGACACGGTACGCCCGGCGGTAATCCCCGAGGTCGTGAAATTGGCGACGTTACCCGCCAGCGTCGCTTCGCCGGGCGTGTCGTCGATTTCGTCGCGGCGGATATTGGCGCCGAACGCCGTGCTAACGGCACCCGCAGGCAGATCGAACAGCTTGCCGGTGAGCAGCGCTTCGGCCGACGTTTGCTTGAACAGCGTGCGGCCCGTCTCGCGGCCGGTCAGGAAGGCGCGCTCCTCCGGCGTGAAATCGCCGCGCAGCACGCGCGGGTCGGTGAAATCGATGTCGATGCACGGAACGCCGCGGATCGCGGTCTCGGTCCCGGCGCACGAACGCGTGCGCAAGGTCTGCGATGCAACCGCGTCGCGATAGATGACGTCCTGCGTATAGCTGGCGTCCGAACGGCTGTGCTGGCCGCTCACATCCCATTTCCAGCCGCCGCCCAGCGTGCCGCGCAAGCCGAGCACGCCGCGGTAATAATCGACGTTTGCGCTGCTTTCCGACTTCACCAGCACGCGCGGGCGCAGGATGATGTTGCCGGCAAACTCGCCGTTGAACGGATCGCCCAGGTCGGTGGGATCGCAGTTGTTCGCCGCGGGGTTGCAGAGGAAAAAGGGCAGCACCGATGCGCCGGTGAACTGTTCGAGTTCGATCCGCTGGAAACCGTTGCTGTGCGACTTGCGGTTGCTGAACAGAAATTCGCCATAGGCGGTGATCGCGTCGGTGACGTCATAGGCGCCTTCGACGAAGGCGCTGACGCGGCGCACATCCGAAAACACGTCCATATTCTGCTCGACCGGCTCGAACTGGTTGAGCGCGCCGGTCGACGGACCGTCGAAATTGACCCCGAAGAAATCGGCGGGGCCGAACACGCCGATCGGGTTGTAGGTATTGATCGGAATGCCGACGCCGGCGAATTGATTGCCATATTGGCCCGCGAAGATCGCCTGCCCGTTCGGCGCGATCAGCCCGGGGCCGAAGGTCGGGAACCCGTTCTCGTCGATCCCCGAAAAATCGCTGAAGACGATCATATTGGCCTGCGTGCTGCTGCACGCGGGGCGCCCGGTGCGAAAATCGACGATGTCGGCGCGGCTGCCGTCAGCTTCGCGCTTCAGATATTCCTCCGAGCAGAACAGGAAACCGCGGTCGCGGCGGGTGAGGTTCTGCTGGCGGAAATAGTCGACTGTCGCGAAAAAATGCCCCCGGTCGAATGTCTTGCCGAAGCTGGCATCGACGCCATAGCTTTCGCCGCCGCCATGCTCGGTGACCGACGAAAAGCCGCCGCCCTCGAAGCCGTTCAGGTCGTTGCGGGTGAGGATGTTGACCACGCCCGCGACCGCATCCGAGCCATAGATCGACGACGCGCCGGTCTTGAGCACTTCGACCTGGCGCGCCACCGACAGCGGCAGCACGTTGAGGTCGAAGGGCGCGACCGACCCGCGGATACCCGCCGGACCGGCGCGGCGGCCGTTGATCAGCACCAGCGTGCGCTCGGCGCCGAGGCCGCGGAGCGACACCGTCTGCACGTCGTTGCCGCCATTGGCGACGAAGCGGTTCGAGATCGCCGAGGTGATCTGGATCGACCCCTGCGCGGCCGGGGTCGACTGCAGGACGTCGGCAAGCTGGACCTGCCCCTGCCGTTTCGCCGTTTCGGGGTCGATGACCTGAATCGGATCGGCGCTGGTGAATTCATTCTTCGCGATGCGCGATCCGGTGACGATGATCTCGTCATCGCCCGTCTGCGCCGCAGCGGGCGTCGCGGCAAATGCGATCGCCGCGGCTGTGGTGCTCAGAAACGCCAGGGAGGTGGCATCCATTTTCATGATCTCAGTCCGATTTGATAAAGTCGATCCCGTGCCCCCGCGCCGGAGACTAGGCGACGGGCGTTTCGATATGGTTTACGCTGCGGTAAACTCTTGCCGCGCGGGTTGCGCTTGTCCGGGCCGTGCGCCGCCGCTAGGCACGCTCTCGAAAGGATCGGGCATGGCACAGGATATCGGCGGGGCGCTGGCGCGGCTCGAAGCGGTGGTGAAGGACCGGCTCGCCGCGAACGATGCGGGCGCCTCCTATGTCGCCAGCCTTGCCGCCAAGGGCCGTGGCAAGATCGCGCAGAAACTGGGCGAGGAAGCGACCGAGACCATCATCGCCGCGCTCACCGAGGACGATGCCGCGCTGACCGGCGAGGCGGCCGACCTGATCTTCCACCTCACCGTGCTGCTCGCCGACCGCGGTATCGCCTGGGGCGACGTCGCCGCCGAGTTGGGCCGGCGCCACGGCACCTCGGGCCACGCCGAAAAAGCCAGCCGTCCGCAATAACAGGAGTTTCCTTCATGGCGATCGACGCGACGCTTCCCTATGACGACAATAATATCTTCGCGCGCATCCTGCGCGGCGAACTGCCGTCGAAGACCGTCTATGAAGACGAGCATGCGCTCGCCTTCCACGACATCAACCCGCAGGCGCCGCTGCACATCCTCGTGATCCCCAAGGGACCCTATGTGAGCTGGGACGATTTTTCGCAGCGCGCGAGCGAAGCGGAAATTGCGGGCTTCGTCCGCGCGGTCGGCACGGTCGCACGCGACAATGGCCTCGTCGTCGCCGGCTACCGCCTGCTCGCCAACGTCGGGCCGCACAGCGGGCAGGAAGTCCCGCATCTCCACGTCCATCTGTTCGCCGGACAGCCGCTCGGGCCGATGCTCGTTCGCTGACTTTCGCGCCTGTCTATGATCGCGGTCACAGCGCTGCCCGCGAATACGACTAAGCGTGCACGATGCGCGGTAGACTCTTATCCCTGTTTCCAGCAGGATAGACGCGCATGTCAAAGCGGGGAGACGGTGCGATGAAAACGGGATGGCGCGCGCTGGCGGAGCGGCTGGCCGGCAAGGCGAAACTGGCGCTCATCATCCCCCTGAGCCTCGCGATGGCGGCGACCGCCGCCGCCGATACCGTCCCGCAGGTCACCCTCGCCACCCCCGGCAGTTCGGGCACCGGCGACGGCACGATCACCCGCTTCACGCTGCGCTTTTCCGAAGACATGGTGCCACTCGGCGATCCGCGCGCCAAGGCCCCCGCGACCAATGATTGCAAACTCCCCGCCGATGGCCGCTGGGTCGATACGCGCACCTGGGTGCTCGAATTCGAAAAGCCGCTGCCCGGCGGACTGAGCTGCCACGTCCAGCTCCGCTCCGACCTCACCACCGCGCGCGGAGTGTCGGTCGGCGGCAACGATCGCTTCGCGCTCGACACCGGCGGCCCGTCGGCGCGCGCCGTGCTCGCGGGCGGCATCTACGACGGGATCGAAGAGGACCAGATCTTCCTCGTCGCGACCAATGTCGCCGCCGACCGCGCCTCGGTCGGCCGCTTCGGCTATTGCGCCGTCGACGGGATCGGAGAGAAGATTCCGCTCGACGTCCTGCCGCGCGAGACCGCAACCGAAATCCTGACCGGGCTCGGCGACAACAACTGGTCGCGCCAGTCCTTCGCTTATGACGCCGGGCTGCCGCTGCGCCTCCCCGCCGCGGGCGCCGATCGCGAGGCGGCGCTCGACCGCGTCGTGCCGGTCAAGTGCCGCCGCCCGCTGCCCCCCGGCCGCGACATGGCGCTCGTCTGGGACGCCCGCATCAGTCAGGCCGGCGTCCCGAGCCGCACCGCCGGACGCGACCAGCGCTTCGACTATGACATCCGCCCCGCCTTCACCGCCAAGATGTCGTGCAACCGCGTCAATCCGCAGGCGGGCTGCAACCCGATCAAGGATGTGACGCTGAGCTTCGCCTCGCCGGTCGCGCGCGACACTGCGCTCGCCGCGACGCTTTCCACCGCCGACGGCAAGCGGCTGACGCCCAAGGTCGACGACGACGACAAGAATGATGCGTATCTGACGCAGGTCCGCTTCACCGGCCCGCTGCCGCAGAATGTCGACGCGACGCTGACCTTGCCCGCCGATGTTACCGACCAGAGCGGCCGCAGACTGCAGAACCAGACGAACTTCCCGCTGAAATTCCACATCGACCGCGCCCCGCCGCTGGTCAAATTCGCCGCCGAATTCGGCATATTGGAAGCGAGCGAGGGCGGCGTGCTGCCGGTCACCGTGCGCGGCGTCGAATCGTCGCTGGTGCAGGCGAACCTCAAAATGCCCGCCACGGCGCTCAAGGTCGGCGACGACGATGCCGCGATCGCGCGCTGGCTTAAGCGCGTCGACGACGCCGACGACACCGATTATCGCGAGGAAAAGGACCGGACCGGCAAGGAGGTCACGGTCAACTTCACCGGCACCAAATCGGTGTTCGAGGATGCCCCGGCGGGCGGCGAGCGCCGCGACCTCCAGCTCTCGCCCCCGGCGGGCGGCAAGGAGTTCGAAGTTGTCGGTATCCCGCTCACCGAAAAGGGTTTCCACGTTGTCGAGATCGCCAGCCCCGAACTCGGCGCCGCGCTGCTCGGGCGCAAGGCGACGCGCTATGTCGCGACCGCGGCGCTCGTCACCAACATGGCGGTGCATTTCAAATGGGGCCGCGAAAGCTCGCTCGCCTGGGTCACCTCGCTGGACACCGGCCTCCCCGTCGCGGGCGCCGAAATCCGCGTTTCGGATAGCTGCACCGGCCGCCTGCTCGCGCGCGGCACCGCCGACAAGTCGGGCCGCCTCGCTTTCCCGAACGGGCTGCCGCAGCCCGAAACCTATTCGAGCTGCGAGGACGATCCCGATCCGAACAGCAGCGAGGGCCATGCGCTGATGGTCACGGCGCGCGCCGGCGACGATTTCAGCTTCACCCTCACCGACTGGGGCAATGGCATCCGCCCCTATGACTTCGACCTTCCTTACGGTTGGTCGGACCGCGAGGACATCCTCCACACCGTCTTCGACCGCGCGCTCGTCAAGGCGGGCGAGACCGTCCATATGAAGCATCTGCTCCGCCGCCCGGTCGGCACCGGCTTCAAGACGCCCGAAGCGCTGACGGGCAAGCTCCGCCTCGTCCACCGCGGCTCGGACACCGAATTCGAAATGCCGTTCAGCATTGCGGCGACCGGCAGCGGCGAAACGACATGGAACGTCCCCGCCTCGGCGCCGATGGGCGATTATGAGCTCGTTTTCGTCACCAAGGACAAGGATGGCGAGGACAAGACGATCTGGTCGAACCAGTCGGTCAAGGTCGACGAATATCGCCTGCCGACGATGAAGGCGACGGTGACCGGACCCAAAATGGCGCCGGTGCGCCCCACCGCAGTGCCGCTATCGCTGTTCGTCGGCTATCTCTCCGGCGGCCCTGCCGCGAGCCTGCCGGTCGAACTGCGCACCAATTTCCGCCCGAGCTGGTCGCCGCCCGAGGATTACAAGGACTGGGATTTCGACGGCCAGCCGGTCAAGGAAGGCACCGTCCAGCTCGACGACAGCGGCGACGAACCCAGTGCCGAAATGCCGCTCGCGCGCTCGGTGCCGCTGCTGCTCGACGCCAATGGCGCCGCGACGGCAAATGTCGCGGTCGACCAGCCGATCACCGAACCGACCCAGATGGCGGTCGAAATGGACTATGAGGATGCCAATGGCGAAACGCTGACCGCCAGCCGCCGCATCACCCTCTTCCCGTCCGCCGTCCGCCTCGGCCTCAAGACCGACGGCTGGTTGATGCGCGACAACGACCTCCGGCTCAATTTCATCGCGCTCGACCTCGACGGCAAGCCGATCCGCAGCCAGCGCGTCCAGGTCGTGGTCTACAACCGCGAGATCATCACCGCGCGGCGGCGCCTGATCGGCGGCTTCTACGCCTATGACAACCAGATGCGGACGACCAAGCTCGCCGCAAATTGCGCGGCGACGACCGACAAGCTCGGCCGCGCAAGCTGCGCGATGGCGCCCGGCGTTTCGGGCGAGGTGACCGTGGTCGCAACGACCGTCGATGCCGACGGCAACGAAGCACGCGCGGTGCGTTCGGTGTGGCTCGCCGGCGACGACGACTGGTGGTTCGGCGGCGACAATGGCGACCGCATGGACGTCATCGCCGAACAGCCGCGCTACGCCGCGGGCGACACCGCCAGCTTCCAGGTCCGCATGCCCTTCCGCGAAGCGACCGCGCTCGTCACCGTCGAGCGCGAGGGCGTGCTGTCGAGCTTCGTCGTGCCGCTCAAAGGCACCAATCCGGTGGTCAAGGTCAAGCTGCCCGCCACTTACGCCCCCGATGTCTATGTCTCGGTAATGGCGGTGCGCGGACGCGTGACCGGCGGCGAAAGCTGGTTCCGCAAGTTGAAACGCGCCGCCGGCTTCAAGATCGAGAATAGCGAAGGCGCTCCGCCGACCGCACTCGTCGACCTCGCCAAGCCGAGCTACCGGATGGGCGTTGCACGGATCAAGGTCGGCTGGGAAGGCCATCAGCTCGGCGTCAAGGTCAAGGCCGACAAGGAAAAATACGCCGTCCGCGAAACCGCAAAGGTCGCGATCGAGGTCAAGACCCCGAACGGCAAGGCACCCGCCAACGCCGACGTCGCCTTCGCCGCGGTCGACGAGGCGCTGCTCCAGCTTGCCCCGAACGAAAGCTGGGACGTTCTCGACGCGATGATGGGCGAACGGACGCTCGACGTGCTGACCTCGACGGCGCAGATGCAGGTGGTCGGCAAGCGCCATTATGGCCGCAAGGCGCTCGAACCCGGCGGCGGCGGTGGCGGCGACCTTTCGGGACTGACCCGCGAGGATTTCCGCCCCGTCCTGCTGTGGAAAGGCAATGTGCCGCTCGACAGCAAGGGCCGCGCGCTCGTCGATGTGCCGCTGTCCGACAATCTCTCGGGCTTCCGCCTCGTCGCGATCGCCACCGACGGTTCGCAATATTTCGGTACCGGGTCGACCAGCGTGCGCACCGTGCAGGATCTGTCGGTCTTCGCCGGAATGCCCGAACTCGTCCGCACCGGCGACACCTATGACGCGCGCTTCACGCTGCGCAACGGCACCGATCAGGCGATGACGGTCACCGCCAACGCAACGCTGTCGCCCGCGGTCGCGACCGCACCGCCGCTGACCGTCACCATCCCGGCGGGCGGCGCAGTGCCGATCAGCTGGTCGATGACCGCGCCGGAGCAGACAGGACCGATCGAATGGACCGTCGAGGCAGTGTCGAAGAACGGTAAGCAGCGCGACCGCCTCGTTGCGCAGCAGGTCGTCGAACCTGCGGTGCCCGTTGAAACCTGGGCCGCCAGCCTGTTCCGCGTCGGTCCGGCAACGACGCTGCCGATCGCCATCCCGGCGGGCGCCCTGCCCGGAGGCTATGTCGACGTCGCGCTCGCGGGCACGCTCGCGCCACCGCTGTCGGGGGTGCGCGACTATATGGCGATCTATCCCTACAACTGCTTCGAACAGTCGACGTCGCGCGCCATCGCGCTCGGCGATATCGGCCGCTGGCAGGCGCTCGCGGAGGCGATGCCGACCTATCTCGATGACGACGGATTGCTGCGTTACTGGCCGAACGACCGGCTCGAAGGGTCGGCCGAGCTCACCGCCTATGTCCTCGCGATCACCGCGGCGAACGGCTACGCCATCCCCGAAGCATCGAAGGCGAAGATGATCAAGGCGCTGCAGGCGGTCGTCGACGGGCGGCTGACGCGCAAGGGCTATGGCCCCTATGACATCCGGCCGGTCCGCATCGCGGCGCTCGCCGCGCTCGCGCGCAACAATGCCGCCAGCCCGCAATTGGTGGCGGCGATCGACGTCGCGCCGGTCGATATGGCGACGGGCACGCTCGCCGACTGGCTGGTCGCGCTCGAAAAGACGCCGGGCGTGCGGAACGCTGCGGGGCTGCGCACCGCGGCCGAAGCGGAGCTTCGCAAGCGGCTCGTCTACGAAGGCACCCGCCTCGACCTTGTCGACGACGCACGCGCGCCCTGGTGGATGATGACCAGCGGCGACGAAATGGCGATCAAGGCGCTCGAAGCCGTGCTCGGCCGCAAGGGCTGGGAAGACGACGCCGGCAAGCTGATGGTCGGCGTGGCGCAGCGCCAGCGCAAGGGCCATTGGGACACCACCCCCGCCAACGCATGGGGCGCCACCACCGTCCGCCGCTTCGCCGAACTCTATCCGGCGAGCGCGATCACCGGCGTCACCAATATCGCGCTCGCAGGGAACAGCGCGTCGCAAAGCTGGCCGCTTCCGGCCGAGACGCCCTCGCCGCTGCGTGTCGCGCTCGCCGCGGCGACGATGAGCCTCAGCCATGAAGGCACCGGCGCGCCGTGGGCCACGGTCAGCGTCAAGGCCGCGGTGCCACTCAAGGAGCCGCTCAACGCCGGCTACCGGATCAAGCGCTCGATGAGCATCGTCAAGGCCGCGAACAAGGACCGGCTGACGCGCGGCGACGTGGTGAAGATCCGCATCGAGGTCGTTGCTGCCGCCGGGCGGACATGGGTCGTCATCAACGATCCGGTCCCGCCGGGCGCGACGATCGTCGGCAACCTTGGCGGCCAGTCCGAAATGCTCGCCGAGCAGGCGGGCGGATCGGGCGCGCAGCCGAGCTATGTCGAACGCGGCAAGGATAGCTGGCGCGGCTATTTCGGCTGGATGCCCGCCGGCACCCACGCGGTCGAATATGTCGTGCGGCTCAACGGATCGGGCCGCTTCTCGCTGCCGCCGACCCGCGTCGAGGCGATGTACTCGCCCGCGATCCGCGGCCAGTGGCCGAACGCCCCGGTCACGGTGGCGAACGTCGGGTCGTAATGAATAGACGCCCCCTCATTGTCCATTTGCGTCGAGCGAAGTCGAGATGCCCATCGGCGGCGCACGCCCTTGGCGCGCCTCGACTTCGCTCGACACGCACGGGAATCACGGGGAACCCCGAATATCCAGATTTCGTCACCCTGAACTTGTTTCAGGGTCCATGGCCTGTCCTCGCGACCCGCGCGGCGTTGAAAGAGACGTCCGGCCGTGGATGCTGAAACAAGTTCAGCATGACGAGGTTGGTTGGGCAGGTTCAGGGTAGCGGGCATTCTCCACGCAAACACCGATGGTTCGACGCCTTCGCCTGGCTTGCGCTTGCCGCGCTGATCCTCGTCACCATCGCCCATCTCCTCACCCGCCCGCCGCCGATGCCCGACTATGCCGACGTCCGCGCGAACTGGCAGCCCAGCGAAGCGTGGCTCTACGACCGCGACGGCCGCCTGCTCGACAGCGAGCGCGTCAACTTCGAACGCCGCCGCCTCGCGTGGGTGCCGCTGAAGGACATCAGCCCCGCCGTCCGCGATGCAGTGGTGCAGAGCGAGGACCGCCGCTTCTGGTCGCACGGCGGCGTCGACTGGCTCGCCGTGGCGAGTGCGGTTCGCGCACGCCTGATGAGAGGGGGGACCGGCGACCGTTCGCGCGGCGCCTCGACCCTGCCGATGCAGCTTGCCGCCTTCCTCGACCCGAGCCTCGCGCAGCCCGGCAAGCGCGACTGGCGCACCAAGATCCGCCAGATGCGGGCCGGACAGGCGCTCGCGTCGGGCTGGACGCACGACCAGATGCTCGAGGCCTATTTCAACCTCGTCCCCTTGCGCGGTGAGGCGCAGGGCATCGACGCCGGTGCGCGCAGCCTGTTCGGCAAGCGCCCCGCCGACATGACGCGCACCGACGCCGCGCTGTTCGCCGGGCTGCTGCCCAATCCCGCCGCGGGCGCCGAGGCGCTCGGCCGCCGCGCCTGCCGCGCCGCCAAGGCAAAGGATTGCACCGCGATCCGCGCCGCGGCGGCGACGCTCGTCTCGGGCGAGCGCGCCGCGCAGTTCGACCCGGCGCTCGCTCCGCACCTCGCCGTCCGCCTGCTCGACAAACCCGGCAAGCGCGTCACGACAACGATCGACCGCCGGATCCAGACGGCGGCGATCGTCGCTCTGCGCCGCCAGCTTGCCGGTCTCGGCTCCGACCGGGTCCGCGACGGCGCGGTCGTCGTGCTCGACAATGCCACCGGCGACGTCCTCGCTTACGTTGGCGGCGTCGGCCTCAAATCGACCGCGGCGGCAGTCGACGGCGCCAACGCGCGGCGGCAGGCCGGCTCGACGCTGAAACCGCATCTCTATGCGCAGGTGATCGAACATGGCTGGCTCACCGCCGCATCGATCCTCGACGACAGCCCGGTTCAGCTCGACACTGCTTCAGGGCTTTACGTTCCCAAGAATTACGACCGCAGCTTCAAGGGGCCGGTCAGCGTCCGCAACGCGCTCGCTTCCTCGCTGAACGTCCCCGCGGTGCGCACTCTCGTCATCGACGACGTCCAGGAGTTCCGCGACCGCCTCTGGGCGCTCGGCTACCACGGCCTCGTCGAGGACGGCGAATATTACGGCTTCAGTCTGGCGCTAGGATCGGCGGAAGTTTCACTCGTCGAACAAGCCAACGCCTTCCGCACCTTCGCGAACGCGGGGCGCTGGTCGCCGGTGCATTTTACGCCCGGCAAAGCGCCGCAGGACGAGCGCCCCATCGTCAGCCCCGCCGCCGCCTTCATCGTCGGCGACATCCTCGCCGACGCAACCGCGCGCGCCGACGCCTTCGGCGCCGACAGCGCGCTGCGCCTCCCCTTCTGGGCCGCGGCGAAGACCGGCACGTCGAAGGGCATGCGCGACAATTGGTGCATCGGCTGGTCCGACCGCTTCACCGTCGCGGTCTGGGTCGGCAATCTCGAGGGCGATTCGATGCGCGCCGTATCGGGCACCTCGGGCGCCGCGCCGGTATGGCGCGACGTCATGCTCGCGCTCCACGCCGACCGGCCGGGAAAGCCGCCAACGATGCCCGCCACCGTCGAAGCGCGCCAGATCAGCCTTCCCGGCACCCGCGAACCGCCGCGCCGCGAATATTTCCTCCGCGGTACCGCGCAGGCGGAAATGGCCGCCGCGCCAGAGGTGGCGCGCCGCCCGCGCATCACCAGTCCGCTCAGCGGCAGCGTCTATGCACTCGACCCCGATATCCCGATCGACCGGCAACGGCTGGCAGTCACCGTCAGCGGCGCGGCCGCCGGTTACCGGCTGATCCTCGACAAAAAGCCCGCGGGCGACGCCGATACCGGACTACAAATCCTGCCGCGCCCCGGCATCCATATCCTGACCCTCGTCGATCCCGGCGGACGCACGATCGACCGCGTCCGCTTCACGGTGCGATAGGCACGATAGGCCTAGCGAAATTAAGTTGCGCTGTCCGGGCGAGCGGCTAGTCTGAGCGGTCAGGAGAGGGGCGCCGGTCCAGGGACGCCCACAAGGGGATAAACACATGATATTTGGACGCGTTAAACCGCTTGCCGCCATATTGGCGGCCGCGGAAAAGAAGTCACTTCCTCGTACATTGGGCGCCTTTCAGCTGATGTTGTTCGGCATCGGCTGCGTCATCGGCACCGGCATCTTCGTGCTGACCGCTGCCGGCGCGCAAAAGGCCGGCCCCGGCTTGATGCTCGCTTTTGCCATCGCCGGGCTGATCTGCGTCGTCGCCGCGCTCTGCTATGCCGAAATCGCGGCGATGATCCCGGTCGCCGGGTCCGCATACACCTACACCTATTCGACGATGGGCGAGATTCTCGCCTGGACCGTCGGCTGGGCGCTGGTCCTCGAATATGCGGTCGCCGCGTCGGCGGTGTCGGTCGGCTGGTCCGGCTATTTTACAGGGACCATATTAAACCAGTTCCTCGGGATACAATTGCCCTCCTTCCTCGCCGGCGCGCCGCTGGCGCTCGGCGGAATCGAGGGCGGTTTCATCAACCTGCCCGCCGTCGTCATCGCACTGCTGATGACCTGGCTGCTGATGATCGGCACCACCGAAAGCGCGCGGTTCAACGCGGTCCTCGTGACGATCAAGGTCACCGCGCTCTCGGCCTTCATCCTGCTGACGCTGCCGAGCGATCAATTCTCGGCCGACAAGTTCAACCCCTTCCTGCCCGCCGGCGTCTTCGGCGGCTTCGGCTCGGGCATCGGCGCGATCGGCGCCGCAGCGACGATCTTCTTCGCCTATGTCGGCTTCGACGCGGTTTCGACCGCCGCCGAGGAAACCAAGAATCCGCAGCGCAACGTTCCGATCGGGCTGATCGGGTCGCTGCTGTTCTGTACCGTTTTCTACATTCTCGTCGCCGCAGGCGCGGTCGGCACGATCGGCGGCCAGCCGATCATGGGCCCGAACGGCATCCCCTTCCCCGCCGGGTCCGAAGAACTGGCACGCCAGTGCGCGACCTTTGCCGAGGATAATTTGCCGCTCGTCTGCTCGAACGAAGCGCTGGCGCATGTGCTGCGTCAGATCGGCTGGTCGGGCGTCGGCAACATGCTCGGCATCGCCGCCTTCGTCGCGCTGCCGTCGGTTATCCTGATCCTGCTGTTCGGCCAGACCCGTATCGCCTTCGTGATGAGCCGCGACGGCCTGCTGCCCGAATCGTGGAGCAAGGTACATCCGAAGTGGAAGACGCCGCATGTGATCACCGCGGTCACCGGCGTAGTCGTCGCTTTCGCCGCCGCCTTCCTGCCGGTTGGCAAGCTCGCCGACATCGCCAATGCCGGCACGCTCTATGCGTTCATGATGGTCGCCATCGCGGTGATGATCCTGCGCAAGACCGCCGCCGACGCGCCGCGCGCGTTCCGGACCCCGGCACTGTGGCTGGTCGGACCGCTCACCATCGCCGGCACGGTCTTCCTCTTCTTCAACCTGCCGCTCGACGCGATGCTCGTACTCCCGCTCTGGGGCGCGCTCGGCCTCCTGATCTATTTCGCGTACAGCCGCAGCCGCAGCCATCTCGGCCGCGGCATCGTCGAACTGCATGAGGATGATCTCGAACCCACCGCCCCGATCCACGAATAAGGACGGGGTCCGGAAAAGATCAGGGCCGTCGCAGCACCCGCTGCGGCGGCCCTTTTCGTTGGTTAGTAGGGGCTTTTCGGCGCAGTTCCCGGTCGGGTAAACAGCTTGCCGCGTTCGGCCCACAGCACCAGCAGCAGGCCGGCAAGCGCACAGCCAAAGAAGGCATAGGCGAGCGGAAGCGTCGAACCGTCATATTGCTGGCCGATCAGCGCGCCTGCGGTCGCGGCGAGCAACGTCTTGGCAAAGCTCTGATACGACGATGCGACGCCTGCCATATGCCCGAAATCCTCCATCGCGATCGAACCGAAGTTGCTGCCGATGAAGCCGATCAGGCCGACATTGACCATCATCAGCCCCGTGAACATCGCGAGTGTCTCGACCCCGCTCAGCGCCGCGGCGATCTGGGCGATCGAGGTCGCCATAAAGGCGAACACCGCCGTCTGCGACACCCGCCGCGCACCGAAACGCTCGACGATCGCAGCGTTGGAGAAATTGGCGATCGCGATGCCGATCGCGACGCAGGCAAAGACGAGCGGGAAAAGCGCCCGCGAGCCGAACACCTCGGCAATGATCTGCTCGCTGCTGTTGAGGTAGCCGAACAAGGCGCCCTGCATCACACCGGCGGCGATCATATAGCCCGCGGCGCGCCGGTGGCGGGTCACCGTCGCCCAGCCGGCGACCAGCGTCCGCCAGTCGAGCGGGCGCACATCCTCGGCCGTCAGCGTCTCGGGCAAGCGGCGCAGCCAGACGAGCATGACGACGCCCATCACCGCAAGCACGAGGAATATCCAGCGCCAGCCGGCGATTGCCGCGACCCCGGCGCCGATCGTCGGCGCGATGATCGGGACGATCATGAAGACGAGAAAGATCAGCGACAGACGCTTCGCCATGGCATCGCCCGCGAACAGGTCGCGAATCACCGCAACGACGATCACCCCCAGCGCGGCGCTGACCATCCCGTGCGCGAAACGCAGCGCGAGCAGCATCGGAAAGCTGGTCGCAAGACCGCAACCGATCGCGAAGACCGTATAGGCGACGAGCGCCGGGACGAGCACGCCCTTGCGGCCGAAGCGGTCGGCGAGCGGGCCGTAGACCAGCGAGCCTATCGCGGTACCGAGCAGGTAGATCGAAATGACGAACTGGCGATCGTTGGCGACAGTCACCCCGAGCGTCGCGCCGATTGCGGGCAGCGCGGGCAGCATCGCATCGATGGCGAGCGCGTTGAGCGCCATGACCATCGCCATCATGAACACCATTTCACGGTCGCCCGGGAGACCCGACCGCTGCGAGGACTGAGTCATTTTGTGCATGCAGCGGCGCTATGCGCCTATGCTGCTGCTTTGGATAGCCCCCGCATGCCTCCGGTATCGATTGGCAATGCTATTCAATGAAAAAGACAAAGCTGTATGGTGAGCGATGAAGATGTCCGCTTTCGACCGATTGCGGACGCGCCCAAACATTGTCAGAAGCTTGCAAGAATTCCTGACAAGGACAGGTGTGGTTATGGTTAGGCTAATTCGAGGTACAGGCTTAATCGTCGCTATTATGATTTCAGGGTGGGGCTACGCCACAGCGGAGGAGCGTTCGGCCGGCCTATTCGTCAACGAAGAGGCGGCACTAAAATATACCTCGTCGTTTGGTCAAGGATGGGATGCACCGGTCAGCACAGAATCAGATGGAGACCTATTTAAGCTCAAGATAAAGGTTTTCGATTTTCAGCTTAATGAGCGGCGCGGTTATGCGCTTTTGGGTTCGGATAAAGCGGGCGTAATCCGATACTACGAAGTCCGTTTCCCAATCATTGAAAAGCGCTGTTCAGGTGCGCCCGAGACGCGCACCTTGGCACGATCGCTTCTTAACCGCTTTGAGCCGGCTCAATCGGGAGATATGCCCCAAATCAATCGCCTTGCAAGTCTGGCCGAGCTTGTTTGGCCCTACGAGGCGTTCAGCAGCGGTCCCGGGATCGAGATTGGAGATACCGGCTTTAAGTTCTACAAGATGAACGGCTATTGCAGCTTTCGAGTGTTCCGATCGCCCAATCAGTCCGCCAATTAATCGCGTCCGCTTCCCACCCCAAAGTCGCTAGCAACCTCGCACCGTCAGGCCATGCGACGGACGGAAAAAAGGCCGCCCCGCACATGGCGGGACGGCCCTGTTTCAAATTCGCTCCGGCAATCAGCTCTGGCGGGTGCCGGTCATCGCCATCGAACCGAACGCGCCCGCCTTGATCGTGCCGGTCAGCGCGTCGCCGTCGATCGTCGCTTCGCATTCGAGCGTCATCGGCATCGGCACCTTCATGTTCATCGTCCAGGTCAGCTTGTTGCCGTCGACCTTGCCGTTCTCGACATCGAGCGAACCCATCGCGCCGGCATTCTGGCCGGTGAAGCTGTCGCCATCGCTGCTCACCGTGAACACCGACTTCTGGTCGCCCATCGGCGACTTGGTCACGCAATCGTAGCTGCCGTCAACTTGCGCCATCCTATCTCTCCTACTGAAACAAATGTTAATTAGCTGGAGGCACCGTTTCCACCGCCAGACCCAATCCGTCAAGCTGCGGTTTGACCACGGCGGCATCGCCGACGACGACATAAACAAGATCGTCGGTGCTGAGCGCCTTGCGCGCCGCGGCGTCGATCTCGGCCGCAGTCATCGCTTCATAGGTCGCGGGCAAAGTCTCGTAATAATCGTCGGCGCGTCCGTATTTGACGATCGCGCGGAGGCCGCCGAGCACGTCGCCCGAGGTTTCGAAGCTGCCGGGCAGTTCGCGGACGCTGCCGTTGATCGTGCGCTCGAGTTCCTCCTTCGTCACGCCCTTGTCGCCGAGGAAGCTTTTGAGGTCCTTTTGCAGCTCGCGGATCGAATCGCCGGTGCGGTCGGCCTGCACCGGCGCTGCCGCCACCCAGTTCACGCGGTCCTGCTCGCCCGAGATGCGGCTGCGTACACCGTAGGACCAGCCCTTGGTCTCGCGCAAATTGGTGTTGAAGCGCGACAGGAAGTTGCCGCCGAAGATATCGTTCGCCGATTGCAGCACCTCGAGTTTGTCGCCGCCCTTGGCGTCGAGCACCTTGCCGGCGAGGATCACCGACTGCGGCGACTTGGGGCGGTCGAACAGCAGGATACGCGGCTTCGGCGCCGGGATCGCAATGTCGAAATGCTTGACCGGCTTCGCCGTCGCCGGCGCCTTCCACGCCCCGAAGCTCGCATCGAGCTGCTTCTTCACCTCGGCGAGCGTCGTGTCGCCGACGACGAAGATCCGCGCCGTGTCGGGACGGACCCATGTCGAATGAAAAGCCGCAAGCTGGTCGCGGGTCGCGGCTGCCACCGACTTCGCATCGCCGAGCCCCGACGGCGGGATGCCATAGGGATGATCTGCGCCGTACAGCACCGGCATGAGCACCCGCGAGGCGATCGCGTTCGGATTGTTCATCTCGGCCTTCAGCCGGTTGAGCTGCTGCGCGCGAACGCGCTCCAGTTCCTTCGCGTCGAACGCCGGATTGCGGATATAATCCGCGAGCAGGCTCAGCGAGGCGCCGAGGTTCGGCTTCAGCGCGAACAGGCTGAACACCGTTTCGTCGGCGTTCGCCGATCCGTCGATCTGCGCGCCGAGCCGCTCCTTCGCTTCGGCGAAGGCGATCGAATCGAGGCTGGTCGTGCCCTCGTCCATCAAGCTGAGCATCAGCGACTGGGTGCCGAGGGCATTATGCGGATCGGCGGCATAGCCGGCGTCGAAGCTCACCGCGACATTGACCGTCGGCACCGTCGCGCGGCGCGCAAAGACCACCTCGATACCGTTCTTGAGCTTGGTGCGTTCGATCGCCGGGAAATCGAGCGCCTTAAGTTCGGCAACCGCAGGCAGTTGCGAGCGGTCAGCGATCGACGTCGCATCGCCGATTCCGGTGTCGGGGCCGACATCGTCGAGCGCAGCATTCCAGTAACGATCGGGCTCGATCGCACCGGCAACCTTCCCTGCCGTGACCGCGCCGCCGCGCGCCTCGCCGCCCTCGGTGCGTTCGCCGGGGGTGTAGGTCAGCGAAAAGGCCGGACGCGACAGCCATTTGTTCGCGACCGCCTTCACCTGTTCGGGGGTCGCCTTCGCCATCCGGTCGAGCTCTACCTTGTAGTAAGCGGGATCGTTCGAATAGAGCGCGCCCTCGGCCAGCGTCACCGCCTTGCCGCCGAACCCGCCGACCGCCTCGAGCCCCGAAATCGTGCCGCCGAGATAGCTGGCGGCCGTCCGCTGCAACTCGTCGGCGGTCGGGCCGCTCGCGAGATAGGCGGCGATTTCCTCATCGAGCCGCTTTGCGACATGTACCGGGTCGACGCCATCCTTGACGTCGGCCTGGACGATCAGGATGCCCGCATCCTCGAACGACTGCGCATAAGCGGCGACGGCAACCGCAACCGGGTCCTTGCGAACCAGCGCATTGTCGAGCCGCGACGACGACAGGCCACCGAGCACGCCCATCGCCATCTGCAGTTGCACCGCCTCGGGATCGTTGAGCCCCGGGATCGCCCACATGCGATAGAGGCGCGTCGTCGGGATGAGGTCCTTGACCTCCTTGGCGAGCGGGGCGGGCAGGCTGGGAACCGACGTCTTCGGCGCCTGCACCGCCGGACCGCGGGGGATGTCGCCGAACCATTCCTGGACCTTGGCCTTTGCTGTGGCGAGATCGACGTCGCCGGCGAGCACAAGTACCGCATTGTTCGGGCCGTAATTGTCGGTGAACCACTTCTTCACATCGGCGAGGCTCGCCGCGTCGAGGTCGGCCATCGAACCGATCGTGCTGTGATGATAGGGATGGCCGGTCGGAAAGAGATTCTCGAAAATCTCGTAGCGCAGCAGGCCATAGGGATTGTTGTCGCCCTGCCGCTTTTCGTTCTGGACAACGCCGCGCTGGTTATCGAGCTTTTCCTGCGTCACCGCGCCGAGCAGATGCCCCATGCGGTCGCTTTCGAGGAACAGCGCACGGTCGAGCGCACCGGTCGGCACCGTTTCGAAATAATTGGTGCGGTCGACGTTGGTCGTCCCGTTGCTGTCGGTCGCACCGACCTGTTGCAGCGGCTCGAAGAAATCGCCGGGCGCATTTTCCGACCCGTTGAACATCAGATGCTCGAACAGGTGCGCAAAGCCCGTTTTGCCCTTCGGCTCGTGCTTCGACCCGACGCGGTACCACACCGACACCGCGACGACGGGCGCCTTCCTGTCCTCGTGCACGATGACCCGGAGGCCGTTGTCGAGCGTGAAGCTCTGATAGGGAATATCGACCGCCTTCACGAGGTCGGCGATCGGCGCCGGCGCGGCGGCTTTCGATTTGGCGAGCGCGGGCCCCGCGGCGACGAGCGAGGTCGAAAGCGCGAGGGCGATAGCAAGGCGGGGAAAACGGGACATGGGCATCCTCTTGAAGACGCGAGGCAAGTGATTGCCAGCGCGCGGCGTTGCGCCGGAAAGGCACTGTATCAGCGGTTTAGGACAGCGGAATGCGCCTTTCAAGGTCGATAGAAGCGCGCACCGCTGGCCTTCAGCGCCGCCGGGTCGAACAGCACCGGCTTCAGCTTGTGCGCGACGAACAGCGGCGCCTGATCGTTGTAATGCGGGCTTTCGGGCCGCGTCGTTGCGGCGCCGAAGGGCTGGATCGATTCGGAGCGGACGCGTCCCGCCTTGTCCCAGGTCACGAACATGATGAAGCTGTCGCCGTGGCGCACCTTCAACCGCCCGTCGGGCTCTTCGTCCCACAACGTCGAGGCGCGGATGGTGTCGTTGCCGCCGTCGAGCGGCAGGTCGACGCGGTTCGGTCCCTCGCCATGGCGCAGCCGCAGCACCGTACCGAGCTTGGGGTCGAGGCCCGCGAAATGGTCCTGCAAATGCGCAACGACCTCCTTCAACGTCGTCAGCGGATCGGGTTCGGCGCGGCGCTGGTAATGGCTGCCGTTCGCGGGGCGGAGCAGCATCAGCGCGAGCGCGTCGCCATGCCCCTTGCCGTCGAGGTTCCAGTCCCATTTGCCGAGCAGCCGCTGCGCCTCGACGAGCGCCGGATCGCCCTTGACGTCGAGCGCGAGGATGCGGTCGATCCACGCCTTGGCATAGCCGGTCTTCGCATAGCTGGTGTCATATTTGATCGCCTTCAGCCGCGCCTCGTCGATCTGCCCCGATGCCTCGAACAGGTCGATCAGCCGCGAGGCGCGATTGGTCATGTCGTCCTCGATGCCGAGCAAGGGCGAGAAGGCGGCGGCGTCGAGTTCGTCGCCCGGCCCCGCCGCGACCCACGGCGTGTTGTTCGCGTTCATCACATAGCCCGAGCGCGGGTTGACCAGCGCAGGGACGCGGTCGAACGGCAGCGTCTTCGTCCACACATCGGCCGAGGTATCGCCGGGCAGGATGCCGCGCCAGTTGTATCCCGCCGGCCGGTCGGGGAACATCGCATTATAGAAGAGGCCGATATTGCCCGCGGCGTCGGCATAGATGAAATTGGTCGCGGGCACGCCCTGACCCGACATCGCCGCGCGCCACTCGGCGAAATTCTTCGCCTTGTTCAGCCGGTAATATTGGGTGACCATATTCGCCTGGTCCTGCCCCGCGTAGCGGATCGCGAACGCCCCCTTGGCATTTTTGATCACCGGTCCGTGAACCGAGCGCCAGATGGTGCGCGGCACCGGCAGGACGAACGGCCCGAACTTCACCTTCAGCCAGATGCGCCTTTCCTCGAGCGGCAGCCATTTGCCGTCGAAGCGATAGTTCTTGCCCTCGTCGTCGAGGACGAGCTGGTAGACGTCGATCAGGTCGGGCCGGTTCACCGTGTTCGTCCAGCCGAGATATTTATTGTGGCCGAGGAAGGGATAGGGCGAGCCGGGGAAGTTCGCCCCCGCGAAATCCCAGCCCTCGCCCGAATGGACGACCAGTTCGTACCACGCGACGCCGCCGGTCCACGGCTGGTGCGAGTTGGAGACGAGCCGCGTCGCGCCGTCGGTGGCGCGCGCCGGCGCGACCGCCATGCCGTTCGAGCCATTGTCGGCCGGGTCACGGCCGACTGGTGTCAGACTATCGGCCGGGTCACGGCCGACCGGCGTCAGCTCGCGCGGCACGAGCTTGCCCGTCGCATCGAGCGCCGGACCGCCTTCGCGCCCGATCGGCGTATCGCCGACGAGCGATCCGAGCACTGAATCGAGCCCGAAGAAGAAAGGCGAACGGAGCACGAAACCCGCAACGACATCCTCGCCGGTCACCGGGAACAGCCCCGACAGCCGCACCTCGCCCGGATGCTTGTCGGCATAATGGTTGAGCCCCGCCGCATAGGCGGTGAAGAGCTTTTTCACATCCTCTGGCAGCCGCGGCCAGTCGCGCGCCGTCGTTGTCCGGATATCCAGCAGCGCCGCGGCATAATCGACCTTGGCGCCATCCTCGCCGAGCATGGCACCCGCGCGGCCCCGCGTCATCGCGAGCACTTCCTGCAAGGTCGAGAAATCATCCTCGGCATGCGCATAGGCGACGCCGTAAGCGACATCGACATCGGTCTTGCCGAAGATATGCGGCACCCCGAACTTGTCGCGCGCGATCCGGACATCGGTGGGCTTGTAGGTCGGCGCCGGCGGCGCGCTGGCGGTCAGCGGCTCCCAGACGGCGAGCGATGCTGCCCCGACGACAAGCAGCAACAGCAAAGCCAGCAAAGCCCGTCGCAGCATGGTCCATTCTCCCGTCGGGGCATGTTTCAAAATCGCGCCTGTGTGGCGACCCTGTCGTCCGATGGCAAGCGGCTGTCGTTCGTCGAGTGCGGTTTGCGCGGCGTGCCGGTCCCGCTATGCAGGCAGCATCATTCGAAAAAACAGGGAATTATCGTCCAATGCGCACCAAGAGCCTGCTCCTCGCTGCCTGCCTGTCTTTTGCCCCGGCATCCGCCGCGCTGGCCCAGACCGTCACCGGTTCGGGCGTCGTTCCGGCAACCACCGCGAACAGCGCCGGCCGCGCGATCGGCTTTGCGGCCGAGGCGCCGGCGGGGGGTGCGCTGGTCGTCGTGATGACCGATGCGGTGCTGCCGCCGCTCGACGGCGCACCGCTGACCGGCGCCGAGCGGCAAGCCGTCACCGCCGCGATCACCGCCGCCGATTACAAGGGCGAAGCCGGATCGACCCTGTCGCTGCGCGGTATCGGCGCGCATTCGCGCATCCTGCTTGTCGGCGCCGGCGCTGCGCCCTCGTCGCTCGCGCTCGCCGAGGCCGGCGGCAAGGCGGCACAGGAACTGGCGAACGAAGCCCAGCCGGTGACGGTCGCGGGCGCCTATGGCGACGCAGCGGCGGCCGACGTCGCTTATGGCTTCGCGCTCGGCCAATATCGCTTCGACCGCTACAAGACCGTCGACCGGAAGGCGGTGCCGACGGGCGCGGTCACGCTGCTCGGCGCCAATCCCGCTGCCGCCAAAGCCGCCTTCGACGGACGCTGGCAGCCGCTCGCCGAAGGGGTGCGGCTGTCGCGCGACCTCGCCAACGAACCCGCGAACATCATCTATCCCGAAAGTTTCGTCGCACGCGTCCGCGACGCCTTTGCCGGTGTCGGCGGCGTCAGCATCGAAGTGCTCGACGAAGCAGCGATGCGCAAGCTCGGCATGGGCACGCTCGTCGGCGTCGGCCAGGGCAGCCCGCGCGGGTCGCGGCTGCTGCTCGTCCGCTATCGTGGCGGCAGCGCGCCCGACGCACCGCTGGCCTTCGTCGGCAAGGGGATCACCTTCGATTCGGGCGGCATTTCGCTGAAACCCGGCGCGGGCATGTGGGACATGAAGGGCGACATGTCGGGCGCCGCATCGGCGGTCGGCGCGGTGCTGTCGCTCGCCAAATCGCGCGCGCCGGTCCATGTCGTCGGCGTCGCCGCGCTTGCCGAGAATATGCCCGACGGCAATGCCCAGCGCCCCGGCGACATCACCCGCACCATGTCGGGCAAGACGATCGAGATGCTCAACAGCGACGCCGAAGGCCGCCTCGTCCTCGCCGATGCGAACGAATATGTCGCCAGCGCTTACAAGCCGCGGGCGATCGTCAATATCGCGACGCTGACCGGCGCGATCGTCGGCGCGCTCGACGATCAATATGCGGGCCTGTTCGCGCGCGACGAGAAACTCGCCGCCGCGCTGCTCGCGGCCGGGACGGCGAGCGGCGAGGAATTGTGGCGGATGCCGCTCCACAAAAATTATGCCGAGAAGATCAAGTCCGACATCGCCGACATCCGCAACATCGCACCGAGCCAGGGGCCGGGCGCGAGCATCGGGGCGCATGTCATCGGCTTTTTCGTCGACGAAGCGACGCCCTGGGCGCATCTCGACATCGCCGGCGTCAACCAGGCCGACAAGGCGACGCCGCTGGTGCCGAAGGGCATGTCGGGCTTTGGCGTCAGGCTGCTCGACGAGCTTGCGCGCAGCGGTGCCTAGGCGTTCGGCGGAACTTCCCGGCGCCTCTTGTGTTGCCAAAGTGCAACACTATCTTGCTGGGCAAGAAAGGGGCGTTCTTCCATGAACCTCGAAAAATTTACCGATCGCGCCAAGGGCTTTTTGCAGGCGGCGCAGACGATCGCGATCCGCTTGAACCATCAGCGGATCGCGCCCGAGCATATCGCGAAAGCACTGCTCGAAGACAATGAAGGCATGGCCGCGGGCCTGATCGCGAAGAGCGGCGGCGACGCCGCGCGCGCGGTCGCAGGCATCGACGCGCTGCTCGCGAGGGTGCCCGCGGTGTCGGGATCGGGCGCGCAGCAAACGCCGGGGCTCGACAATGACGCGGTGCGCCTGCTCGACCAGGCCGAACAGGTCGCGAGCAAGGCGGGCGACGGTTATGTGACCGTCGAGCGGCTGCTGCTCGCCATGGTGCTTTCTGCCACGACCCCGGTCGGCAAGGCGTTCGCCGACGCGGGCGTCACGGCCGACGCGCTCAACAAGGCGATCAACGACCTGCGCGGCGGGCGTACCGCCGACACCGCCTCGGCCGAAGACCGCTATGAGGCGCTCAAGAAATTCGCGCGCGATCTCACCGAAGTCGCGCGCGAGGGCAAGCTCGACCCCGTCATCGGCCGCGACGAGGAAATCCGCCGCACGATCCAGATCCTCGCGCGCCGGACCAAGAACAACCCGGTGCTGATCGGCGAAGCCGGCGTCGGCAAGACCGCGATCGCCGAAGGCCTGGCGCTGCGCATCGTCAACGGCGACGTGCCCGACAGCCTGAAGGACCGCCGCCTGCTGTCGCTCGACATGGGCGCGCTGATCGCGGGCGCCAAATATCGCGGCGAGTTCGAGGAGCGTCTCAAGGGCGTGCTCGACGACGTGAAGGCCGCCGAGGGCGAGATCATCCTGTTCATCGACGAGATGCACACGCTGGTCGGCGCGGGCAAGGGCGAGGGCGCGATGGACGCCTCGAACCTGCTGAAGCCAGCATTGGCACGCGGCGAGCTCCACTGCATCGGCGCGACGACGCTCGACGAATATCGCAAGCATGTCGAAAAGGACCCGGCGCTGCAGCGGCGTTTCCAGCCGGTGTTCGTCGGCGAACCGACGGTCGAGGATTCGATCTCGATCCTGCGCGGGATCAAGGAGAAATATGAGCTGCACCACGGGGTGCGGATCACCGACGGCGCGATCGTCGCCGCCGCGACGCTGTCGAACCGTTATATCTCCGACCGCTTCCTGCCCGACAAGGCGATCGACCTGATGGACGAGGCGGCGAGCCGCATCCGCATGGAGGTCGAATCGAAGCCCGAGGAGATCGAAGGGCTCGACCGCCGGATCATCCAGATGAAGATCGAGGAAGCCGCGCTCGGCAAGGAGAGCGACGCCGCATCGAAGGACCGGCTCGCGACCTTGCAGTCCGAACTCGCCAATCTCGAGCAGCAGTCGGCCGGGCTCACCCAGAAATGGCATGCCGAGAAGGACAAGATCCACGCCGAGGCGAAGATCAAGGAAGAGCTCGACGCAGCGCGTTCGGCGCTCGACCAGGCGCAGCGCGCGGGCGACCTCGCGAAGGCGGGCGAACTCAGCTATGGCACCATCCCCGGGCTCGAAAAGCAGCTCGAAGCGGCGCAAGCCGCGGCGGGCAATGCGATGCTCCGCGAGGAAGTTACCGCCGACGACATCGCCGCGGTGGTCAGCAAGTGGACTGGCATCCCCGTCGACCGGATGATGGAAGGCGAGCGCGAGAAATTGCTCGGCATGGAAGCGACGCTCGAAAAGCGCGTGATCGGGCAGGACGAGGCGGTGCGCGCCGTCTCGACCGCGGTGCGCCGCGCGCGCGCGGGGCTGCAGGACCCCAACCGGCCGCTCGGCAGCTTCCTGTTCCTCGGCCCGACGGGCGTCGGCAAGACCGAGCTCACCAAGGCGCTCGCACGTTTCCTGTTCGACGACGACAATGCGATGGTCCGCATCGACATGTCCGAGTTCATGGAGAAGCACAGCGTCGCGCGGCTCGTCGGCGCGCCCCCGGGCTATGTCGGCTATGAGGAAGGCGGCACGCTCACCGAGGCGGTGCGGCGCCGGCCCTATCAGGTCGTGCTGTTCGACGAGGTCGAAAAGGCGCATCAGGACGTGTTCAACATCCTGCTGCAAGTGCTCGACGACGGGCGCCTCACCGACGGGCAGGGCCGCACGGTCGACTTCACCAACACCCTGATCATCCTGACCTCGAATCTCGGCAGCCAGGCGATCGCAGCGCTGCCCGACGATGCGCCGGTCGAGCAGGCCGAGCCTGCGGTGATGGAAGTCGTGCGCGCGCATTTCCGGCCCGAGTTCCTGAACCGGCTCGACGAGATCGTGCTCTTCAACCGCCTCGCGCAGCAGCATATGGGCGGCATCGTCGACATTCAGGTCGCACGCGTCCAGAAGCTGCTGACCGATCGCAAGGTGACGCTCGACCTCACCGACGCGGCGCGCGCGTGGCTCGGCCGCGTCGGTTACGATCCGGTCTATGGCGCCCGGCCGCTCAAGCGCGCCGTGCAGAGATATCTGCAGGACCCGCTCGCCGACCTGATCCTGAAGGGCGAGGTCAAGGACGGGTCGACGATCAAGGTCGACGAAGGCGACGGGGCGCTGGTGCTGACACCTGCCGGCTGAGCCCCGCTTCAAGGCAAAAGAAAGGGGCCGGAGGGATATTCCCTCCGGCCCCTTTTTTGCACCGTTCTGCCGGATCAGAACACCTTGGCCTTGATCCCGACGTAGAACGACCGGCCGACCGCGCTGATCGGATAGCCGACCGCGCCGTCGTCGGGCTTGCGGTCGAAGAGGTTGTTCACGCCGCCGTAGAACTGGAACTTGTCCGCGACATCATACGCCATATACAGTTCATGCTCCCACTTCTGGCGGTACCAGATATATTGCGAGGGCGCATAATCGGGGTTCGCCGCCTGCTCTTCGCGGGTGACGCGGCGGGTCTTGTCCCACCAGTCGATGCCATAGTTGAGCGTGAACGGGCCCTTGTGCCAGGTCAGGTCGAAGCTGGCGCTGAACTTGGGCGCCGGATAGACCGAACTGTCGCGCTCGTTTTCGGGATCCGCACCGAGCGACGGTACGAAGCTCAGCTTGTCGAGATAATTGCCGACGAGCCGCAGGTCGAGATTGCCCGCCTTGTCGCCGAGGTCGATCCGGTAGCGAATGTTCGCGTCGAGGCCCGCGGTGCGGAACGAAGCGACATTCTGGGGAATGACCTTGTAATTGTTGACGAAGCCGGTCGTGCCGCTGCGGCTGATCAGCGCGCAATAGTCGTTGTCGAGCGACGGCTGATCGTAGCAGAGGTCGACGATATCCTGCGCGGTCGAGTACTGGATCGCCTTGGTCAGCTTGATATCGTACCAGTCGAAGCTCATCGTCAGGCCGGGCAGGAAGCTCGGGTTGAGCACCACGCCGGCCGTCCAGGTCTTCGCCTTTTCGGCGCTGAGGTCGGGGTTGCCGCCCTGCTGACCCAGCAAGCTGCTGTTCCCCGGCGACGCACCATTGTTCGCCGGGTCGAACAGCGGGTCGCCGTCGCCATCGACGGCATCGATGTCGATACCCAGCGCACCCAGCGCCGCACGGCAATTGGCCGCGCGCGGTGCCTTGCCTTCGGCGATCCGGTCGGGACCGCACGGATCGTCGATAAACTCGAACGACCCGTTGAGCGGCGAGAACAGCTCGGTGATGTTCGGCGCGCGCACCGATTTCGAATAGGTGCCGCGGAAGGCGATGTCGCGCACCGGCGCATAGGTGCCGTTGACGTTCCACGTCGTCGTCGTGCCGACCGTCGAATAGTCGGAGACGCGAATTGCGCCGCCGATCGACAGGTCCTTCGCAAACGCCATGTCGGCGAGGATCGGCAGGCGGATTTCGCCATAGACCTCCTTGACGTCGAAGCTGCCGCGTTCGACCTGGGCCGCGCTATTGTCGATCAGGTCGCCGCCCTGGCTATATTCGGACGGCCGCGAATAGCTCGTTTCCTTGCGATATTCGGCGCCGAGAGCAAAGCCGACCGGACCGCCCGGCAGCTCGAAAAAGGCGCCCGTGTCGCCCGACAGCGCGAAGCTGGCGACATATTGGCGCAGCCGCGAATAGTCCGAATGGTCGGCGAGGACGAAGGCCAGCGCCTCCTTCGACGGCGACCCGTTGCCGAGAATGTTGAGCGGCACGCACTCGCCCGGCCGGAACGTCTTCGGCGGACCGTTGAACACGACCGGATTGCCGAAGCTCGACCCGAAGATGTCGGTTTCGCCGGGCAGGTTGATGCGGCAGGTGATGTTGCCGTCGGCGTCGTACACCGAATCGAGCGCCGCATAATAGCGGTCGGCGATCCGGTCGCCATAGTTGGTCGACCGCTGCGTCGCCTGACCGAACACGAACGACGCGTCATAGTTGAGGTGCGGCGTCAGCTCGCCCGTCGCGCTGATCACGCCGCGCCACAGTTCGCGGTCGAGTTCGTAACGGCGCTGGCCGAAATCGAAATTGTCACGGCTGAACAGCGCGCCCTCCGACGCCAGATCCTCGCCGAAACGCTCGATCAGGAACGCGTTGTCGGGTGCAAGCTCGGTATAAAGGTCATAGGTCGGCTGCGATTCGGTCCACGCCTTCGACTTCACATATTTGACCTCGGCGTGCAGCTTGAACGCCGGATCGAACTCGTAACTCGCCATCGCGTTGGCGATGTGGCGCCGCGTATAGGGCGTGTAATCGCCATAATAGGTCTCGCGCGGCGTGCTGTCGCCGCCGATGGTGAAGGCGGTGCCGGGGACATAGTTGCCGAGGTCATAGGGTTTGCCCTCGCCGGTGAATTCGGGAACGCCGTCGCCGGTGAAATCGATCGCACCGCCCATCGAGCTGTCGGCCCAGCGCAGGCCGGTCAGCAGGATGCGGTCGGGCACATTCGGATCGTCATCGGCCGAATTGGGATCGCCATCGTTCGGATTGCGCACGAGCGCATAGGACGGGCCGGTGCGTCCGTAGTTCAGGCGCTGTTTCTGGCTGAAACGATCGGTTTCATTGAATTCATAGGCGACCGTGACGTTGCCGCGGCCGTCGGCGAAATTCTTGCCCGCCGTCGCCGCGATATAGCGCTCGCCAGCGTCGCCGCGCTGCGAAATGCTGTTCTGGGCGCGCAGGCTCAGGCCCTCGAAATCCTTCTTGAGGATGAAGTTCACGACGCCCGAAACGCCGTCGGCGCCATAGATCGCCGACACCCCACCGGTCAGCACGTCGACGCGCTCGACGAGATCGGTCGGGATCGTGTTGATATCGACCGCGGCCGTCCCGGGATAGCCCGCGACATGGCGCTTGCCGTCGACGAGGACGAGCGTCCGGCTGGTGCCGAGGTTGCGCAGGTTGAGCAGATTGACGCCGACCGATTGCGCATTCAGCAGGTTCGAACCGCCGGTGTTGATGTTGCGCTGCGAACCGAGCAGGGCGGGATTGTCCGACAGGAATTCGGTCAGGTTGGTCTGCCCCGACTGCTGGATCGTCGTCGAATCAACGGTGACCACCGGATTGGGATTGCTGAAATCGGGGCGCGCGATACGCGTCCCGGTGACGACGATGGCATCGCCTTCTTCGGCGGCTGTTTCATCGGCGGGCGCATCCTGCGCGATAGCCGGAACCGCGATGAGCGCAATGCCCATAGCCAGCGGGGCGGCGCCAAGGCGAAGGCGCCGCGCATCGATCAGTTTTTTCACGTTTGAAGTTCCTTGCTCGTGGATCATAGCGGCATGCGCCGTGGGGGTGTTGGTACGCCACGAGCACACCCCCATGCAGGGGTGCTTGGCAACCGCCGCTTCAGGAGTAAAGAAAATCTCCAATCATTTCTGTCGTTTCCTTCGCCACTGTGACGAAGATGCAACAGACCGGCGCCGCAGGGCGACGCGAGGCGATCTTCAGTTTCGGCTCATCCCCGGTCAAGCACGCTTCGCCGGAAGCGTCAGGCGCTGACCACCTCACCGATCCATGCGGGGTCCGCCTGATCGGCATCATAATATTCGAAGATCAGGTGGATGCGCGAGTCGGTCCCGCGATTGACCACCGCATGCATGTCCATATTGTTCACCTCGGCCGCCTCGCCTTCGGCGATATGGTGCGTCTCGCCGCCGAGGCGGAACAGCACCTGATCGTTGGTCTGGATCGGCACATGGATCTTGTGCGGCCATTTCGCGGCCGGGTTGGCATCGCGGTGCGGCTGGATGATGCCGCCGGCCGGCATGCGCGCGAGCATGACGCGCGGGAAGATGCCGTTGGCATAGCCATAATCGGCGGTCGCGGCGCGCAGCACCGGCATGATCGTCGGCTCCCAGGCTTCCCAGATCGGCCGCGCGAAGGAGGCGCGCCAGTCGCGCACGTCCGACACGAAGCGGAAGACGATGTGCGCGGTCGCGTCGAGCGCCTCGAAACGGTTCGGCTTGTCGGCATTTTCCGCCTGCCATATATCTTCGGGAATCGCGAGCACCGCGGCCTTCAGCGCCGCGATATCGACTGCGCCGAGCCGGCGGATGCTCTTGGTCTTGCGAGGGTTCGGGTACATGGCGCGCGCCTCAAATTTTGCCGGTCAATACTCATAACCGAAGAGGTCGAGGTCGCGGGCATAGATTTTCGCGACGCCGTCTATCAGTTCCTGATTATAATAGTCGCGATAGGCGCCGCGCTGCGAGCGGTTGGCATGATCGAGCGGCGTCGACGCGATGCCGATGCGCGCGCAGATCGCATCATAGGATTGCTGCATCTCCTCCACCTTACCCAGCATATCGGCGAGCAGCGTTCCGTCGCGGTCGGTCAGGAACAGATGTTGCGGGCGAAAGATGATGTGCTGATGCGGCGGCGCGACAAACAGGAAATGGCGCATCACGCGTTGCGGGTCGCGCGCGAACGTCCCTTCGCGACTGGTTGCAAAAGCGCAATAGGAGACGAAGCGGTCGAACGGATTGCGGACGAAAGCGAATTTCAGATAGTTCGAGAACATCTCCTCGCCGAGGAAGGGGCGCACTTCGGCAAGGCTGATATGCCCGTGGCCGAGCCGCGCGAGTTCAGGGATCGGGAACTTCTTTTCGACGAACAGGCGGGCCTGCTCGATATCGTCGGGTCCCATATGCTCGCGCAGGCCATGCCGCACCGAATGCGTTCCAGTTTTCGGAATCGCGGCGAAAATGAAGCGATGCTTGTACGAAACGATCATCGGTCAGGCTGCAGCAGCGACCGGCGATGCCGCGTCGGGTGCGGCGACCATGAACACCAGTTCGGCAAGCGCGCGGTCGAAGGGGACATTATTGGGCAGGAGCATACGCTGCGCCTCGAGCCGCTGGAGGTCGCGCTGGACGTCGCCGATCAGCCGGCGATAGGCCGGAAGCCCCGCCGCCGCGGTACCATATTGCGCCCATAGCGCACCCCAGGCGTTGGCGAACTGCTCGAGCCGCGCCGCGATCGCGCCGCGCGCGTCGGTATCGGCGCATTGCGCGAGCAGAAAATCGATATGGCAGCGCACTTCCCACACCGACATCACCGCGGGCAGGTTGACCTGTTCATAGGCAAGCGGCACCGGCGCGACCGATCCCGGCGCGATCCGCTGGACCGGCTGCGCATCGCGGCCCATATTTTTGGCTTCGGCAATCAGGCCCCACAGTTTTTCGCCGCCGACGGTATCGAGCACCAGATGGACGCGCTTCTGGTCGCCGTCGTTGCGGACATTGTGCAGGCAGAAGCTGTCGAACAGCCAGCATTCGCCCGGCGCCATATGGACGGTCTCGCGATCGCAGCTGAAGGCAACGCCGGGGTTGGTGATCACCGGGATGTGGATGCGGATATGGGTGCGCCAGTAATAGCCGACGTCGACATGCTCGGGCACCACCGCCCCCGGCGCCAGCCCCATCAGCCGGCTGCGACCCCACACCGCGCCGAGATCGGCAAGGATTTCGGTGATATAGGGGCATTGGCGCAGCGCTTCGGTCGGCGCCATCGGGCCGCTGAACCCGTTCGACACCTGTCCCGCCGGCGTGATCAGCGGCACCGCATCGTTTCCGGGCAGGCGGCCGGGGTGCGGCAACCACGCGGCCGCAGGCAAGGCCGCAACCTCGGCGGCGAGCGTTTCAGCACAATATTGCCGCGCCAGCTTGACCAGCGGCATCCCCAGCTTCATCGGGTCACTCGCGCCGGATCTCGATCTGCGGGCGATCGATCAGTTCGCGCGCATTGCGCTTCTGCTCCTCCTCAATTGCTTCCCATTGTCCCGCAGTCTTGCAGATCTGGCTATAAAAACGCGTACCCGTCCGCTGGGTGCGCTTGCAGACCATCTTGTCCTTGGCATCGACGGCCGCTTTGTCGGTCGAAGGGCTGGCGAACGCCGGGGTTACGGGAAGCAGCAAGGAGGCCGCGGCGAGGCTCAACAGATGAAATCCGCGCATGACAGTCCAACTCCAAAGCAATATCGCTATGCAAGGAATATATTCGCTTGCCCCCGTCACTGTCAATTCGACCCCGCCGGCGACCGGGCGGTGAAACCCTTGGGAACCAAAGGATCATGGCCTTGGATTTTCGGCTTTCGGACCGGATCGACCACGATGCGCTGCGGCGGCAGTTCCTGCGCAACGGGCGCGTGGAGATCGAGGGCTTGCTGGCGGAGGGCCAGGCCGAAACCCTGCGGCATCACCTGCTCGCCCGCACCGACTGGAAGCTTGTCATGAACGCCGGCGACAAGGTCTATGAGATGACCCGCGACGCCTATGCGGCGATGGATCCCGCCCAGCGCAGCCAACTCGACCGGCATATCGTGAACGCCGGCCGCGAGGGTTTCCAATATCGGTACGAGGCCATTCGCGTTCCCGATGCCGGCCGCACCGCCGATCCGTCCGACCTGCTGACCGGCTTTGTCGCCTTTCTCTCCTCGCCCGCCGTGCTGGCCATGCTCGGCGCCATTCTGGGCTGCGAGGATGCCGCCTTCGCCGACGGTCAGGCGACGAGCTATGGCGCAGGACACTTCCTGACCCGCCACGACGACGATGTGGCGGGCAAGCACCGCCGCGCCGCCTATGTCTATTCATTGGCGCCGGCATGGCGCGCCGAATGGGGCGGCCTGCTGATGTTCCACGGCGACGACGGCAATATCGAGGAAGCCTTTGCCCCCCGCATGGACGCGCTACGGCTCTTCTCGGTGCCGCAGCAGCATAGCGTCAGCTACGTCACCCCGTTCGCGCCCGAACCACGCCTGTCGATCACCGGCTGGCTGCGCGCGCGCGACGGCTAGTCGAGGCTGTAACCGTAACGCTCGACCCACGGCGCGAGAATCGGCAGGATTTCGCGCATCTGGGGTTCGTAGCGCTTCCAGCGCCCGCTCGCCGACGAATAGATCGGTTCGGTAACCTGCGCATAGCTGGGGGTGCGGATGAAGCCGCGCTCGACCGCCGTTTTCTGGTGGTCGAGGACGCCCTCTTCCCAGTCGAGCCCGAGAAAATCGAAAAGCGGCCGCGTCGCCGCCGCGACATCGGCGATCATCGCTTCATAGCGCAGCATATGAACGTCGATCGGGAACAGCGCCCGGCAGTTTTCCCAATAATGGAAAATGCTGTCGTAGGTGCGGCTGGCGTTGGCGAGATCGAGAAAGCTCGCCATCGCCTCGGTCGGCTTGAAATTCTGGATATAGCAGCTCAGCACGACGTCGCACGGATGCCGCATCGCGAGAATGAACTTCGCGTCGGGAAACAGGCGATGGATGAGCGGGACGCGGATCATCGACAGCGGGTTTTTATCGATGACGAGCCCGCCGGCCGGGGACGGCGCGCGCTTGTCGAGCTCGGCGAAATAGCGGCCCCGCAGGTCGGCGACGGCAGCCGCATCGAGCGTGCGGATGTGGTCGAGGTCGCCCAGCGATTGCGCCAGTTCCTCGATGATCGGCAGCTCTTCGAGCACATGGGTGCGGCTGTGTCCCATCAGGATCGTGTCGAGCAAGGTGGTGCCCGAACGCGGGAAACCCACCAGGAAAGCCGGCGAAGCGCGGTCGGCAGCGGGCGGCACCTCGGCCCATCCCGCAAACCACGCCTGCGTCGTCTGGCGATCGGCGGCGGCAATGGCGCGCTGATAGGCGCTGCGATCGACGCCGACACCCATCGGGCTTTGCGCCTGCGCCCGGTTCATTTCCTCATAGAAATAGAGCGCGTCCTCCGCCCGGCCGAGCCTGTCGGCGAGCTGCCCCGCGAATTGCATTCGGATCGTCGAGTTGACGCTCGACCCATGCAGGTCGCGGATCAGCGCGAGCGCCGTTTCGCGGTCGCCGTCGCGCGACAGCATCAGCGCGCGGAGATAATCGATATCGTCGCCGGTTACCCCCGCCACGGTGGCATCGGCCAGTACGGCACGTAGCTCGTCGAGCCGATTGGCCTTTTCGAGCAGAATGCCCAGGTTGAGATAGGCGGGAGCGAAGCGCCGATCGGCCTTGATCGCAAAGCGCAGCGCCCGCTCGGCCTGGTCGTTATTCGACAGGTCGAGAAAGGCGATGGCGATCGCCAGGAAGATTCTGGGATTCGACGGATCGAGACGTGCCGCCGCGCCGAGCGCGCGCAGCGCCGGTTCGGCATGATCGATACTCGTCAGCGCCCGCCCGAGTTCGATCAGCGGCGCCGCCTCCTGCGGCGCCAGCAGCGCCGCCTTTTCGAGCATCCGGCAGGCATCTTCATAGCGGTCCATCGAAATCAGGACGCGGGCGATATTGGTGTGGACGAGCGAGGATTTCGGATCGATCTGCCGCGCTTCCTGAAAGGCCTGCAGCGCGCCTTCCAGATCGCCGGCCTCGTGCCGCGCATTGCCAAGGTTGTTCCAGGCGGTGAAATTCTTCGGATCGTCCGAAACCAGCTTTTCATAGGCCCAGCCGGCTTCGGTCGCGCGCCCCTGCGCTTTCAGTATCTGCGCCTGCATCGCCTGCAATTCGGCCGATCCTGCGACATCGCCTTCGGCGCACACACGTGCAGCCTCGTCCGCCTCGCCCAGATCGAGCAGGGCCCGTGCGAGGTTGATCCGGGTATCGCTGGTGTCGGCGCCATTGGCGAGCGCTCGGCGGAGATAATCCACCCCCTGCCGCAACGCGCCGGTCTGGCACGAAACGACGCCAAGCAGCTGGAGCACGGTCGGGTTCGCAGGCTGCGCGCGGAGCGCCGCCTCGCCCTCGGCTTTCGCGGTCGCAAGGTCGCCCTTGGCATAGGCCGCATAAGCGGCGCGTAATTTGTCGGTCACGGTCATCGACGCTGTCTATAAAAAAAGAGGGCGGGACACCAGTCCCGCCCTCTCCTTTGGTTCGTTGCCGAAGCTTAGAACTTCAGGCGTGCCGACACATAGGCGCGGCGACCGATGACGTCGTACAGCGACGGATCGGTGCCCGACTGCACGTTCGGTGCATAGGTCGGCGGCTGCTTGTCGAACGCATTGTTGACGCCGATGCGGAAGGTCATCGCATCGACTTCGGCCTGAAGCGCGAAGTCGAAGTAGAAGACGCTGCCCGGACCCGTGAACTCTTCGCCGACATACTGAACCGCAGCGCGGTTCTTCATACCGTCGGTGAAGCGAACGCGGGTGTCGAAGCTCAGCTCACGCGTGATGTTGAGCTTGGTGTTGAGCGTCGCCCTCCAGCGCGGGAAGCTCGTTCCCAGGCCGGCGCCGAAGTAGGATGCGGTGCCCGCATAATCCGTCTTCAGCCCACCCAGACCGACATTCTTGAAGTCGATCAGGTAGTTGACCATCAGGTTCATGTTGAGCGCGCTGTCTTCGTTGATGAACGGCGTCGGCAGGCGATAGCCCAGCTGAACGTCGACACCCGAGGTCTTGACCGACCCGGCGTTGACGAACTGGAAGTAACCGCTGGCGTCACCGCCGAGCTCTGCCGGCAGGTAGATACCGGTCATGTTGTTGTTCGAACGGCCGATTGCGGCGCAATACGGGCTGTCCTCATCAAGACCCGGATTGATGTCGTTGTAACCATAGCAGGATGCGATGATTTCGTTGACGTCCGGATTGAGGATCGTGTCCTTGATCTTGATGTTGTAATAGTCGATCGACCCCGTGAAGCCGCCGGCCTGGAACACCGCACCGACAGTGAAGGTGTCCGATTTTTCCGGCTTCAGGTTCGGGTTGCCCGTCGTCGTGATGAACGCCTGGGCACCGGGAGTCGCAACGAACGTATCGGCGGTTCCGTCACCCACGCCAGTCGCAACGCAAAGCGCGCGAGCTTCCGCACCGCCGTTTGCACGGAAGTTGCTGTTCGACGAACAGGGGTCGAAAATCTGCGGGAAGCTGCCGCCGCCCGAGAAGAGTTCGCCGAAGTTCGGTGCGCGGACCGAGTGCTGGTAGCTGGCACGCAGGCGAACCTGATCGATCGGGCTCCAGGTGATCGTGCCACCATAGGTCCAGTCGTTCGACGGCGCGCCATCGACACCGTTCTGGATGTCGTTGAAGTCGCTCTTCGAATGACGTGCGGTCAGCGACAGTTCCAGCGTATCCATGATCGGCGCACGAAGTTCGCCGAAGAAGTCGAGGAACTCGTTGGTGCCGAGGTCGGGCGTGCTGGTGTTGAAACCGGCGATCGGACCGAAGAGGGCACCCGGGTCGAACGCATATTTGAACTTGCGCTGTTCGACACCCAACACGACACCCAGCGGACCGCCCGGCAGGTCGGCGAGTTCACCCGAGACATAAGCCTGGGCAACCTTCTGCGTGAACTTGGTCTGCGTCACGCCCGTTTCCGAAACGAAATCGACGCATGCCTGCGACAGAGGCTGGATGCCGAACGGATTGAAACCGCCTGCGCAGAGGCTGTCGCCGCCATCGGCGGCTTCGAGCAGCTGCTGCACCTTCTGGACGTTGACGTTGCCCGTCGCGCGCTGGTCGATCGTGGTTTCGCCCCAGCTGTAATAGGCTTCATAGCGCCAGCCGGGAGCGAACTCGCCGCGCAGGCCGACGAGGCCCTGGATGACTTCGTTCTCGAGCTGCTGTTCGCGCAGACCGGTACCGAGGAAACGGTAACCGATACGAACGCCTTCATCGGCGCCCGAGCCCGCGAGGTTCGGGTCGTTACCCGTGCGCGAGTTGAGCAGCAAGCGCAGGTCGTCCGAAATGAACGGGTTGGTGACCGGAACCACGAAGCCGGTGATGCGGCCCGGCGTCGGGTCAGTACCGGGAGGTACATTTCCGGGGGCCCCCGGCCCGCTGTCATGAAAAAGGTTTACCAGCGGCGAACGCGCGTTCAGGACCGAGGCCGAGCTGTTGGTGTTGACGATGCCGGTGCTGACCGGGGTCGGCGCCAGTGCCGTCGCCGAGTTATAGTTGGTGTAGCCACCCTGCACGAACACTTCGAACGCCGGGTTGATCTCGTACTTCGCGGTCAGGAACGCCGATTTGCGTTCCAGCGGCAGGACGAGGATGTTCACGATGTCGAAGTTGTAGCTGTAGAAATCGGGGTAGAAGTTGAGGTTCGGATTGGCGGGCGAGGAGAGGTCGTACCGGAAGTTCGACACATCGACCGGGCTGTTGAACGTCCCGACGCCGAACAGCGAACCGTCCGAGTTGAACGCCAGCTGGTTGGTCCGCGGGACCTGACCCGGCGCAACGCCATAGCTCGCGAACAGCGCATCGACCGCGGCCTGGTCATAGGGGTTGGTCGCGCTGTTGGTGAGCGAACCGGTCGGGAACGAGCTCGTCGTCGAGGTCGCCTGCGACGCGAACGGACGCTGCGCCTTGATCAGGCCCTGGCGCTTCGAATATTCGGCCGAGAAGGCGATGTTGCCGCGGCCGTCGGCGAAGTTGCCGCCGATGATGCCGCTGATCTGATATTCGCGCGCGTCGGTCTTCGGAAGCGAGTTCGAATAGGTCGCACGAAGGTCGATGCCTTCGAAATTGTCCTTGAGGATCAGGTTGACGACACCCGCGACGGCGTCGGCGCCGTAAGCCGCGCCGGCACCGCCGGTCACGATTTCGATGCGCTCGATCAGGCCCTGCGGGATCGTGTTAAGATCGACCGTCTGGTCCGAAGCCGACACCATCGGGCGGCGGCCATTGATCAGGACGAGGTTACGGTTCGAGCCGAGACCGCGCAGGTTGATGTTCGACTGACCGCCGTTGCCGGGGTTGTTCGACGTCGTGGTGCCGGCCGGATTGACCTGCGGCAGCGTGTTGAGGAAGGTGTCGAGCGTGACGTCGGCGTTTTCGACCGTCGCTTCGCCGGTGACAACCGCAACCGGGCTGTTCGATTCGAGGTTCGGACGCGCGATGCGCGAACCGGTGACGACGATCGTCGCTTCGCCTTCGTCGGCGGGCGCGTCCTGCGCCTGGACGGGAGCCGAAACCATCGCGACGCCCAAGACGAGGGGCGCGGCGCTCAGTTTCAGCATGGAAAGTTGGGTTTTCTTCACAGTGCAGTCCCTTGCTACTGGTGGCTAAGATACCCGGGCCCCAGCGCGAAGGCACAAACCCCCGAACAGACACCCCGATAGCGTGCGGGATGGAGGGTCATTCATCTTGAGTAAAGGAAATTCCCGGCGCGTTCGGCGGTTTCGGAAGTGATTGTGACGTATTTGCAACAACCCGGAGAAACGACGAAACACAATGCGGTAGCCGCACCTGTTTCGCGACATTTTGTTTCATTGGTTACGAAATCGCTTCGGCCTCGCCGGCCGCTCAGCTGCCCATCGGGCCCGCAAGTTTTCCGGGATCGAGCCGCGCGTCGCGCCATTTGAGGCCCCAGTGCATGTGCGGCCCGGTGGCGCGTCCCGTCCGGCCGACCGTCCCCAGCCGCTGCCCCTGGACCACCCGATCGCCGACCTTCACGTCGAGCTGCTGGCAATGGAGAAAGGCGCTGTTGAGGCCCATGCCATGGTCGACGATCAGCAGGTTGCCCTCGAGCGTGAATGGTGCCGCCGCCGCGAGCACGACGACCCCATCGGCGGGCGCCACGAAGGGGGTTCCCGCCGGCACCGCAACGTCGGTGCCGCCGTGATAGCTGCCGGGCTTGCCCTGATAGACGCGCTGCGACCCGAAAAAGCCCGACAGGCGTCCGGTCACCGGCCAGCGGAATTGCTGCCGCCAGCCGTCCGATACATGATCTGTTCGCCGCGCCTCGGCGATCTGGGCGAGTTCGGCGGGACGGCGGCGCTCGAACTCGGCGTCGCTCGCCGCGCTGCCGCGATAGGGCGCGTTAATATGCTCGATCCGCCAGCTCCCCGCCGCGACCGCGAGATAGCGTTCGACGGCGCGTCCGTCGGCGCGCGTGGCAACGAGGTGCTGGCCGGTTTCGGCATCGCGGTCGAAAGCGATCAGGAAACTGCCGTCGGCGGCGACCGGCACCGCCTTGCCGTCCAGCGTCAGCGTGCGCGTAGCGTCCGGTACCTGCCCGATCAGCACGCCGCCCTGTTCGGGCACGCCGCGAAACGTGAAATCGCCGCGCACCGGCGCGCTCGGTCGCGGCACCGGTGCCGGTGTCGGCGCCGGGCTTGCGACGGGCGGCGGCGTCGGGGCGGGTGTGTCGGCGGGCGGGACGCAGCTTGCCGTCAGGATCAATAGCGGCAGCGCGGCAGCGGTGCGGAACCGGTCCTTCGTGCCCCTCATGCGCCGCGCGTATCGTCCAGCGCGGCCTGCACCGAGATCGCCGCCGTGGCATAGGGTTCCTGCCGCGCGACCGACCAGTAACGCAGCTCGTCGAGCCCGATCGCCACCCCGGTCACTGCGCACAGGACATGGTCGCCCGGCGACAGGACACGAAAGCCGTTGGGTCCGTAATGGAGGTTGGCGAGGCGGTTGCGGCTGGCGATCAACATGGTTTTGGTCCATTCGGTGTCGGGTCTTTGCCCGACTATAGCCATATCTGGCGGCGCAGCCACCCCCTCCCCGTTGCGTCGGCGGCTCAGAACAACTCGCCCTGCCCCCGCTCCGGCGATGCATCGGCAGGTTTGCGGGCCGACTTTGGCGGAGCCGGAGACGAAACTGGCGCAGGCTTCGTGTCGCCACCGCTTACCGCAACCGGCACTTCGCCGTCGGCGAATTGCAGCCGGAGCGCCCCTGCTTCGCGCGCCGCGCCGGCCGTCGTCACGATCGCCCCGCCCGCATCGCGCACCATCGCATAGCCGCGCGACAGCAGCGCGCGCGGGTCGAGCGAGACGAGCAGTCGCCCCAGCCCCTCGAGCAGGGCCCGGTCGCGATCCCAGCGCCGCGCGAGCAGGCCGGGGCGCAGCGCCGCACCGCGCGTCGCCAGCCGTTCGGCGACCACGGTCAGCCGGTGCCGCTGCGCCCGGTCGAGCCGGTCGCCGGCGTCGTCGAGCCGCTGCCGCTGCGGCGCGTAAAGCGCCTCGCGCCGCGGCAGGTGCCGCGCGAGGGCGGCAAGCCGTTCACTTGCAAGGGCCTGATGCCGGTTCGCGGCGCCGATCATGCGGCCGGCGCGATGGATGAGCAGTTCCTGCAATTCGGCGCGCACCGGCACGGCGATTTCGGCGGCGGCGGTCGGGGTCGGCGCGCGCACGTCGGCCACGTGATCGGCGAGCGTCACGTCGGTTTCGTGCCCGACGGCACTGATCGTCGGGATGCGGCAATCGGCGATCGCACGCACGACAACTTCCTCGTTGAACGCCCACAGATCCTCGATCGAGCCGCCGCCACGGGCAACGATGACGAGGTCGGGGCGCGGCACCGGCCCGCCCGGCCGGATCGCGTCGAAACCGCGCACCGCGTTGGCGACCTGCGCCGCGGCGCCGTCGCCCTGAACCAGCACCGGCCAGACGATCACGTGCATCGGAAAACGGTCGGCGAGGCGGTGGAGGATGTCGCGGATCACCGCACCGGTCGGCGACGTGACGACCCCGATGACAGCGGGAAGCCGGGGCAGCGGCTGCTTGCGTGCCGGGTCGAACAGACCCTCGGCGCCGAGCCGCGCCTTGAGCTTTTCGAACAGGAGCATCAGCGCGCCCTCGCCCGCAACCTCAAGGCTGTCGACGACGAGCTGATATTTCGAGCGCCCGGGGTAAGTGGTGAGCTTGCCGGTCGCGATCACCTCGATCCCGTCCTCGGGCCGGAAGGCGAGGCGCCCCGCCTGCCCCTTCCACATCACCATGTCGATCAGCGCATTATCGTCCTTCAGCGCCGCATAGAAATGCCCCGAAGCCGCGCGTTTGGCGCCCGACAGCTCGCCGCGCACGCGTACCCGTGCAAAGCCATCCTCGACTGTGCGCTTGATCGCCGCCGACAATTGGCTGACTGACAAGGCAGGCGCATTGTCCCCCGGCGCCGCCTCGGCTAACAGCCGCGCTTCGGTGCCATCGTCGGACGCCGTATCGGGAAAAGGGACAGACATGAATATCCTGCTGGTGGGCTCGGGGGGCCGCGAACATGCGCTGAGCTGGCAGTTGGCGCAATCGGCGAGTTGCCGCAAGCTCTATGCCGCACCGGGTAACCCGGGGATCGAGGCGCACGCCGAATGCGTCGCCATCGCCGCCGACGATCTCGACGGGCTGATCGCCTTCGTCCGCGCGCACAGCATCGATTTCGTCGTCGTCGGTCCCGAAGCGCCGCTCGTCGCCGGGCTCGCCGACCGGCTGCGCGCGATCGGCGTCGCGACTTTCGGCCCCGGCGCCGCGGCAGCGCGGCTTGAGGGATCGAAGGGCTTCACCAAGGACCTGTGCGCGCGTGCGTCGATCCCGACCGCCGCCTATGTCCGCTGCACCAGCGCCGAGGAAGCGCATGCGGTGCTCGAGGGCTTTGCGATCCCCGTCGTGATCAAGGCCGACGGCCTCGCCGCAGGTAAAGGCGTGATCATCGCCGAAACCGCGGCCGAAGCAACGGCCGCGATCGACGACATGTTCGACGGCGCCTTCGGCGGCGCCGGCGCCGAGGTGGTGATCGAGGAGTTCATGACCGGCGAGGAGGCAAGCTTCTTCGCGCTGTCCGACGGTACGGACGTGATCGCATTTGGCAGCGCGCAGGATCACAAGCGCGTCGGCGACGGCGATGTCGGTCCGAACACCGGCGGCATGGGCGCCTACAGTCCCGCCCCCGTGCTCACCGCCGAACTCGAAGCCGCGGTGATGGACCGCATCATCCGGCCGACCGTCAGGGCGCTTGCCGCCGAGGGCTCGCCTTATGTCGGCGTGCTGTTCGCCGGGCTGATGCTCACCGGCGAAGGGCCGAAGCTGATCGAATATAATTGCCGCTTCGGCGATCCCGAATGCCAGGTGCTGATGATGCGCTTCAGGGGCGACCTCGCGGCGCTGCTTCATGCTGCGGCAACCGGCACACTCTCCGCAGCACAGGCACCGGCCTTTGCGCACGATTATGCGCTCACTGTCGTCATGGCCGCGAACGGCTATCCGGGCACACCGGCGAAAGGCGGCGCGATCCGCGGAATCGCGGGGGCCGAGGCAGGCGGCGTGCGCGTCTTCCATGCCGGCACCGCACGCGCCGATAATGCGATCGTGGCCGCCGGCGGCCGCGTCCTCAACGTCACGGCGACGGGCAAGAGCGTTACCGAAGCGCAGGCACGGGCCTACGCATCGGTCGACAAACTCGATTTCCCGACCGGTTTCTGCCGCCGCGACATCGGCTGGCGCGAGGTCGCGCGCGAGGCGGAATAGGCGGCGCTGGACGCGGCTGGCGCGCCCGCATAGGCTGAACGGAAAGCAGGGAGAGCATCATGACGTGGCTTCAGGAAAATTGGATCGTCGCGGTCGTCGGCCTCGTCGTCGCGGTCATACTGCTGTGGTGGCTCTTCGGCCGCAAGAAACCCGAAGAGATCGCGCCGTCGGCCGCGACTCCCGCCGAACCCCGCAAGCCGCTCGAACCGGCAAAGCCCGAAATCGTCGCGGCCGAGCCGGCACGTTTCAAGCCGGTCGAGCCGGCACCCGCACCGACGCCGCCTCCCGCGCCGGTCGCCAAGGCGGCGCCTCCTCCCGCACCAAAGCCCGAGCCCGCCCTCGATATTCCCGAAGAACCCTCGGTTCCGGCGGCGCCCGCAACCGAGACGCCGCCTGCCCCCGAACCCGAACCCCGTCCGGCCCCGGCGCCCGAGCCCGCGCCGGAGCCGGAGCGCGCCGTTCCCGAGGAACCGACCGTTCCGCCGCCCGCTCCAGAACCCGCTCCGACGCCGGCGCCGGCGCCGGCCGCCGCGCCGATGGCAAAGACAGACAATCTGCAATTGCTGAAGGGCGTCGGGCCCAAGATGGTCGCGCTGCTCGGCGGTCTCGGCGTGACGAGCTTTCAACAGATCGCGGACTGGACCGACGCCGATATCGCGACAATCGATCCGCAGCTCGGCGCATTCCAGGGCCGAATCGCGCGCGACAATATCGTCGATCAGGCGGGCTATCTCGCCCGCGGCGACAAGGCCGGTTTCGAAGCGAAATATGGGGCGCTCGGCGGCGAACTCTGATTTCGGCAGTGTTCGAAGCTTGTCTCGCAAGCTTTCGTGATCGGGCAGTTTCGACCGAATGCGGACTGGCCGCTTCCAGGCGGCAAACCTAGAGAAGCGGACGTTTGAAGCCGGTGGGGCGAGAATGACAGCTCGGGACCGGTTGCGGACATACCGGAAAGGACTAGCAAGCTCTCCATGCGAGCTGATCACTCACTTGCAGTTTTTATTGCCGCCTGCACCCTCTTGGGATGCCAGCCCGCGGAACCGACGGCATCGGCGCTGAGCATACCGTCTCTCGGCGAATGTACCGCTTCCGGCGGAACAATCGAAAAAACCGGAATGGATAGCACTCCTCGATGCGTCATTCGGACCATGGACGCCGGGAAAGTCTGCCGCGATAGTTCAGATTGCCAAGGACGATGCCTCGTCGATGATTGGGAGGGTGAACGGCCGCCGCGTATTGGCACGGCATCGCTTGGGAGGTGCGAGGCGTCCAACCTTACATTTGGGTGCTTCGCTGAAGTCCGCCGAGGAAAGATCAGCAGCTCCTTTTTGTGCGTAGATTGAATGGCTGCTTTCCCACCGCAAAGCCGACATTCAAACCCGACGATCTTTCACGCAAAGAAAAAGCCCGGCGAATCGCTTCGCCGGGCTTTCCCGTTCGATTGCTTGTCGGACCGCTTATTCGCGGCTGCCCAGCAGGTTGAGCAGGAAGGTGAACATGTTGACGAAGTCGAGATAGAGGCTGAGCGCGCCCATGATCACCGACTTGCCGACAAAGTCGGTCCCGCGGACGTAGAAATACATGCTCTTGATCTTCTGCGTGTCATAGGCGGTCAGACCCGCGAAGACGAGCACGCCGATCACGCTGATCGCCAGGCTGAGCGCGTTCGACTGGAAGACGAAGGCATTGAGCAGCATCGCGACGATAATCCCGAACACGCCCATGATCAGGAAGGTGCCGAGGCCCGACAGATCCTTCTTGGTCGTATAGCCATAGAGGCTGAGACCCATGAAGGCGGCCGCCGTCGCGAAGAAGGTCTGCGCGATCGACGCGTCGGTAAAGACGAAGAAGATCGACGCCATCGACAGGCCCATAACGACCGAAAAAGCCCAGAACAGGCCCTGTGCGGCGGTCGTCGACAGCTTGTTGATGCCAAAGCTCAGCACCATCACAAATGCCAGCGGCGCGAACATGATCAGATATTTGACTGCGCCCGGGCCGAACAGCAGGGCGGGCGCGCCTTCCCAGCGCGAAAAGAGCAGCGCGACGATGCCGGTCAGCAGCACCCCCGACGCCATGTAGTTGTAAACCGACAGCATGTACGACCGCAGCCCGGCATCGACGGCCTGGTCCATTGCGTTCGCGCCGGCGCCAAAACCGGAAGCCGCCACATTGGGGTCGTTCCAATTCGCCATTTTTCATCTCCATCACTGGCCAGCCCATACCGGCCGTACGGCGAATATCGGCATTTTCCTCCCCGCTTTCAAGCGAAACCGGACATTACGCGCGCTTTGCGGTTTCCGAACGTGGCGAAGCCCTTATGCTGGCACAGCCATGTCCACCCATCGCCTCTTCGTCGCGCTGCGGCCGCCGCGTGCGATCCGCGAACAGCTCATCGCCGCGATGCACGGCATTTCGGCCGCCCGCTGGCAAAGCGACGACCAGCTTCACCTCACCTTGCGCTTCATCGGCGAGGTCGACCGTCATCGCGCCGAGGATATCGCCGCAGCGCTCGGCAGCCTGCATGCGCCAGCCGTCGCCGCGCGCCTTGCCGGGGTCGGCTTGTTCGAACGTCAGGGTCGCCCGCACACGCTCTGGGCCGGGGTCGAACCGCATCAGGCGCTCGCCGCGCTCCATCGCAAGGTCGACCAACTGCTCGCGCGCGTCGGCGTCGCACCTGAAACGCGAGCGTTTCAGCCGCATATCACGCTTGCCCGTCTCAATCGCGCGACGGGACCAGTCGCGCCGTTCCTCGCGCTGCACAGCGATCTCGCGAGCGCACCCTTCGTCTTTGACCATGCCCTGCTCTATGAAAGCGAGATGGGCCATGGCGGGTCGCGCTATCACCCGGTCGCGCGCTATCCGCTTTTCGCAGACGCCGCGACCAGCGCCGCGGCGACCGCGCCGACATCGTCCCACGTCGCGGCGAAGCCGCCGTCGTCGCCATAATAGGGATCGGCGACGCTGTCGCCCGCGCGCCCCGGCACCAGATCGAGCATCAGCCGCAGCTTTGCCGTCGCATCGGCGGGCGCGAGTGCGCGGGCATCGCAAAGGTTGGTTTCGTCGGCGGCGAGGATCAGATCGAAGCGATAGAAATCCTCGCGAACCAGCTGGCGGGCCCGGAGGTCCGCGATGTCGGTGCCGCGGCGACGCGCCTCGGCCTGCGCGCGCCGGTCGGGCGGATGGCCGATGTGCCAGTCGCCCGTCCCCGCCGAATCGAGCGTCGCATCGATACCCGCTTCGGCAAAGGCCGCGCGCGCCGCACCCTCGGCCAGCGGCGAGCGGCAGATATTGCCGAGGCAGAGGAAGAGGATCGCCGGTTTCGCATTTTGTCTATCTTCGCGCATATTGCTCCTGTCGCCCGCAAAGTTGAACCGACTTTCAACTTGCGCCTTTTCGCGGCTCTGCTAGCCATTGGCGTCAACGATAACGGGTGAGCGGGAGGGATGCCAGATGGCCGAGGAGACGAGCCACGGTGGAGCGGCGCATGAGCAGGCACCGGCCGCCGCGGCCAGCGCCAGCGGCTATAGCTGGTACGTGCTGTCGGTGCTGGTCGTCGTCTATATCCTGAATTTCATCGACCGGCAGATCATCAGCATCCTCGCGGTCGACATCAAGGCCGACCTCGGGCTGAAGGACGGCGACATGGGCTTCCTCGGCGGCGCCGCCTTCGCGGTCTTCTACGCGCTGTTCGGCATTCCGCTCGGCCGCCTTGCCGACAACTGGAACCGGGTCAAATTGCTGTCGATCGGCCTGACCCTGTGGTCGGCGATGACCGCGGCGTCGGGCTTTGCGTACAACCAGCTGACCCTGACGCTCGCGCGCATGGGAGTGGGCGTCGGGGAAGCGACTGCCAGCCCGACCGCCTATTCGCTGATCTCCGACTATTTCCCGAAGCGGCAGAAGGCGACGGCGCTCGCCATCTATTCGTCGGGCCTGTACCTCGGCGGCGGCGTTTCGCTGTTCATTGGCGCGTTGATCCTCGAGGGGTGGAATAGGGCCTATCCGGCCGGCGGGCCATTGGGGCTGGTTGGCTGGCAGGCGGCCTTCCTCGCCGTCGGCATTCCCGGACTGTTGCTCGCCCTGTGGGTCGCATCGCTGCGCGAGCCGGTGCGCGGCGCGATGGACGGCACCCCGGCGCACGGCTCGCCGACGCCGCTGCGCGAATTCGGCAAGGATCTGTCGATGATCGTGCCGCCGCTGACGCTCTATGGCGCTTGGCAGCGCGGGCCAGCGGCGCTGGCGATCAACATCGGCTTCGCCGCGGCGGTCAGCACCTTTGCCTGGTGGATGATAAAACTGACCGGCAATTTGCCGCAATGGTCGGCCGTCGCGCTCGGCTATTATGCCGTCTTCTCCTGGGCCTGCACGCTCCGCGCGCATGATCCCGCGACCTTCCGGCTGATCTGGGGGACGCCGGCGTTCATCTGCACGACATTGGGCTATGGCCTCGTCAGCCTCGCCGCCTATGCGCTTGCCTTCTGGTCGGCGCCCTATGCCGAAGCGGTGCTGGGCCTCCCCAAGCAGGAACTGGCCTTCATCCTCGGCGCGAACGGCGCGGTCAGCGGCTTTGTCGGAGTGATCATCGGCGGCCGGATCGCCGACGCGCTGCGCGAGAAAAATCCCGCGGGGCGCATCCTGATGATCATCTTCGGCGTCGTCGCGCCGGTCGTTCCAATCTGGATCGGCTATACGACCGAGGATTCGACGATATTCTATACGATGAACTTCCTTGCCGGCCTGTTCGGCGCGGCAGCGCTCGGCGCCGCCGCGGCAACGACGCAGGATCTGGTGCTGCCGCGGATGCGCGGAACGGCGACGGCCGCCTTCTTCCTCGGCACGACGCTCGTCGGCCTGTCCTTCGGCCCCTATATGGTCGGACAGATTTCCGATCTTGCCGGGACGATCGTCGACGGCAAACCGGTGGGTGACCTGCGCACCGGCATCCTGTCGCTGATCGGCGTCGCGCCGATCGCGCTCGGGCTGCTCATCTATGCCTATCGCGCCGTGCCGCAGGCCGAAGCGACGATCGAGGAACGGGTGCGGGCTTAAGGGCCAACCGTGGCCCCCGCCTGCGCGGGGGCGACGGTGCTATCTAGTCCGCCTTCGCCACGATCACGCCGCAGGCGATGCGGTCGCCGCTGTTGCCGCTGGGATCGGTCCGGTAATCGTCGGGCTTGGCGTGGATCACGAACGCCGCGCCGTCGGCATCGAGCAGCCCGCCGTCGCCGGCGAGGCGCGTGCCGACGAGGGTCAGCGTCGCGCGGCCGATCGTGTCGGGCTCGACGACGAGGTTCGGCATGTCGCCATGATGCGCACCCATCGGATTTTCGCGCCCGTGTTGCGCGCCGGTCGGATTCCAGTGCGGCCCGGCGCTCGTATATTTGGGACCTTCGCAAAGGCCGACGGCATGGACGTGCATGCCATAGGTGCCCGCCGCGAAGCCGCGCGCGACCAGTTCGAGCCGGAGGCCGTTCGTATCCTTGAAGATGTCGACGCGGCCGCGATCGCTGCCGCTGGCGTCGGTCAGCTGCGCCACCGCATCGGGTTCGGGCAGCTTGTCGGGCGACCCCTTGCCCGTCAGGCTGGCGCAGCCGGCCAGCGCGAGGGCGATCAGGCCGGTGGCCAGCAATGCGCCGTTGCGGCGCGATACGATCGTCATAACTTGCTCCCCATGGATTGGCGGGGGGCACGGCGGCCGCATCGGCGACCGTCCGGGCCCGTCACAGGATGAATGCCCTTATTCGGCGCGGGTTCCAATAGCGATGTGGCGAAAGCCGTGCCGGAGGACTTCGTCGCGGCGATAGATGTTGCGCAGGTCGACGAGCAGCTTGTCGGCCATGCTGCCGCCAAGCCGCGCGAGATCGAGCGCGCGGAAGGCGTCCCATTCGGTGATGATCGCCACCGCGTCGGCGCCCTCGGCCGCGGCATAAGCGCTTGCCTTCATTTCGACCTCGGGCATCATCGGCGCCGCGATCTCCATCCCTTCGGGATCATAGGCGGTGACGCGCGCGCCGGCGTCGAGCAGCGTCTGGACGATCGCGAGGCTCGGCGAATCGCGCATGTCGTCGGTGTTCGGCTTGAACGTCAGCCCGAGCAGCGCGACCGTCTTGCCACGCGCGTGGCCGCCCATCGCCGCGACGATCTTGCGGCCCATCGCGCGCTTGCGCAGGTCGTTGGCCTGCACCGTCGCTTCGACGAGGCGCAGCGGCACTTCATTGTCCTGCGCGGTCTTCAAAAGCGCGAGCGTGTCTTTCGGGAAGCAGCTGCCGCCATAGCCGGGACCGGCGTGGAGAAATTTCGCGCCGATCCGGTTGTCGAGGCCGATGCCGCGCGCGACGTCCTGCACCTCGGCGCCGACGGCCTCGCAAAGATCGGCGATCTCGTTGATGAAGGTGATCTTGGTCGCGAGGAAGGCGTTGGCGGCATATTTGATCATCTCGGCGGTGCGCCGGCGCGTGACGAGGATCGGGGCTTCGTTGAGGAAGAGCGGCCGGTAAACTTCGCGGAGGACGGACTCGCCATGCGCGTCTTCGGCACCGATCACGATGCGGTCGGGGCGCTTGAAATCGCCGATCGCGGCACCTTCGCGCAAGAATTCGGGGTTCGAGGCGACGCTGTGCGACCGCCCCGGCGCGCCCTCGCGCAGGATACGCTCGACCTCGTCGCCGGTGCCGACCGGGACGGTCGATTTGGTGACGATCACGCAATCATGATCGAGTGTCGCCGCCAGTTCCTCGGCGGCGCCGAAGACATAGGAAAGATCGGCATGGCCATCGCCGCGGCGCGACGGCGTCCCGACCGCGATGAACACCGCGTCGGCCTCGGCAACTGCAGGCGCAAGGTCGGTGGTGAAGGACAGGCGCCCCGCCGCGACATTCTTGGCCACCAGCGAATCGAGGCCGGGCTCGTAGATCGGCATCCGCCCCGCGTTCAGCGCCTCGATCTTGCCGGCATCCTTGTCGACGCAGACGACATCGTGGCCGAAATCGGAAAAGCACGCCCCCGATACCAGCCCGACATAGCCGGTTCCGATCATGGCGATTTTCATGCGAACTACCTTATGTTGTTGCGGCCGGCGTGTCATTAAGGACAAATGTTTCAAACGAAAAGGGCCGCGAATTGCTTCGCGGCCCTTTCCATAAAACGCGTTAAGGATCAGTGATCAGAAAACGCGCGCATATTGTTCGTTGCCGACGAAGCCGAGCTTGCCGACGCCGCTGCGCTTGATCACCGCCATCACATTGTCGACGACGAAATAACGCGCATAGGGGTCGGGCTGAACCTGAAGCTCGGGCTCGACCGGCAGTGCCTTGGTCTGCTCGAGATAGTTCGCGAGCTGGGCAAGGTCGACCGGTGCGCCGTTCCAGGTGATCGTCCCGGCGGGGTCGATCATCACCTTGTTCTTTTCCGGATCGACATTGTTCTTGCTGTCGGTCGGAACCGGCAGGTCGATCTTCACCGCGTGGGTCTGGACCGGGATGGTGATGATGAACATGATGAGGAGCACGAGCATGACGTCGATAAGCGGCGTCGTGTTCATGTCCATCATCGGTTCATTGTCGTCCCGATCGCCAACGGCCATGGACATAGGATTATTCCTTCATAACTGCGGGGCCGCCTTACAGGCGACCCAGCGTGCCAGAGCCGGGAGCCGGTTCGGAAATGAACCCGATCTTCTGGAAACCGGCATATTGCATCGTGTAGATCACCCCGCCGATGCACTGGTACGGCGTGTTGATGTCACCGCGGATATGCACCTCGGGGAAATTTTCCTCGGTGATATTCTGCGGTCCACCGATGTCGGCAAGAAGCTGCTCGAGCTTCTTTTGCCCGCGTTCCAGCAACTGGCGCGAATCGACCGGGGTCTGGCCCCAGTAAACTTCGCACGCCGTGCTTTCGGGGTTCGGTTCGCCGTCACCGTCGGTGTCGGCCGAACGGACCGACAGCAGCACATTTTCAGGCTTCGTCGTCGTCGGCTCGAATACCACGGCCGGCAGCTTGAGGTTCACCGTCTCCAACACCACGGGAACCGTGATGAGGAAGATGATGAGCAACACAAGCATGATGTCCACGAGCGGCGTCGTGTTGATTTCGGACATCGGGGCTTCTTCGCCCTTTGCGCCTGCACTCATCGCCATAGGATTAGCATCCTGTCACAAAATTGTCTGTTACGGACCGGGTCGACCCGCCAGCGGCGCATCGACCTGTCCAGCGGACCTCGCCAGCCGCCCGTCGGGAGGCGTGGCGAGGATCCATTAGACCGGTCAGGCCTTCTTCGGCGCGGCGGCGGGAGCAGCCTTCGCCGGAGCAGCCAGAACCGCCGGCTTCACCTGGCCGCCCGACATGATCGAACCGAGAACGTCGTTCGAGAAGGTCGACAGACGGCGGGCGATCGCCTTGTTGCGGCTCTGCAGCCAGTTGAACGCGAGCACCGCGGGAACGGCGACGATCAGACCGATGGCGGTCATGATCAGCGCTTCACCGACCGGACCGGCGACGGTGTCGATCGATGCCTGACCCGACGCACCGATCTTCACAAGGGCGCGAAGAATACCGATAACGGTACCGAACAGACCGACGAACGGCGCGGTCGAACCCACGGTCGCGAGGAAGGCGAGGCCGCCGTTGAGCTTCGAGTTGATGTGGTTCTGCGAACGCTCGAGCGTGCCGTGCATCCAGTCGTGCGCTTCGACGGGGTCGGTCAGCTTGTTATGCTCTTCGTTGGCGCGCAGACCGTCTTCGACGACCTGACGATAGGCGCTGTTCTTTTCGAGCTTCGCGGCACCGTCGGCCAGCGTCGGCGCGCGCCAGAAATTGGCGTCGACCGCCTTGCCCTGGCCGATCACCTTATTCTGTTCGAACAGCTTGGTGAACAGGATGTAGAGCGTCCCGATGAACATGATCAGCAGCACCAGGAAGGTGACCTGCGACACGATACCGCCTTCGCACAGCGCGGGAACGAGACCGTAAGGGTTCTGGCCTTCTTCCTTGACGCACATCGAAGCGGGCATCAGGCTCAGGCCTGCGTCGTGAGCAGCTGCCGGCGCCGCAGCGGCGGCATTTGCGATCAGATTAAACATGCTGGTTATTCCCTCTCAAAGAATAAAATTGGTCAAAATACTGGGTCGGGGCGACCCGCGCCTTGTCAGCGCGGAATCTGCCACCGGATACGATTGCTGTAGCTCCCGCCCGTGGGGTTGCCCGCACGGTCCTTGCCGGGATTGAAGCGGCCGCGACGCTGGATCAGCTTGCACGTTTCCGCATCGAGGTCGGCGTGACCGCTCGACGAGGTAACATCGCACGACGTGATCTTGCCGTCGACACCGTAAGTGACGCGGAAACCGGTCGTTCCCTCACGCTCTTCACGCATGGCGCGCGCCGGATAGTCGTCGTTCGTCGCCCAGCGACCCGGGTTGCCCTTCGGCGTGCCCGCTTGGCTGAGGTCGGGAGCCGGCGGCGGAGCCGGCGGAGCCGGCGGCGTGTAGACGGGCGGCGGCGGAAGCCGCGGCGGCGTCGGCACCGACTGGACCGTGTTCGTCGTTACCGGCGGCGGGATCGGCGACGGAGGCGTCACGACCGGCGGCGGAGGCGGCAGCTTGTTGTCCGGCGGGGGCGGCGGGGGCGGCTCCTCCGGCGGCGGCGGCTCTTCGACGTCCACCACATCCAATTTTTCGGCAATCTTCTTGACGATACTGATGTTCAAACCATTGACCAGGCCATAGCCCAGCACTGCCGTGAACAGACCAACCAAGACAATTGCCACTACCCTGTTTTTAGGGTCGACATTATCACCATAAGCCATTCAGGGACGACGCTCCTTGCTAGATCATCCTGACACCAATCCGTACCATCGGGTTCGGTTGCCAAATGCCCGGATGATTTCCGATGCGTTTTGCGAGACCCGATAGCATAGCATCCGGCTGTTTATGTTCTTGCCGGACGCTTCGAGCCCGTCCTATCGCGGTGGCGGCAAGTTCGCAAACCCTTTATCAGCGGTTAATGTGCCCTGCCCCATGATGGGGCTTCCGATAGCGTTACCGGTGTCATCCCGGTGTCACAAATGATGGAAAGTGATTTGACCATGCGCGCGCTTTTGCCGACCGCCCTTGCCGGAATTTTGCTTGCAACAGGCGGGATTCAGCCGGTTTCCGCGATGCAGACCGCCAGCGCTCCCGCGACGGCAAGCGCCTATAGCTACGCCGACATCGCCGATCTCGCGACCGCCGCGCCGATGACGATCCACGCCCAAATTCGTAGCGCCACGGTCCTGAAGCCCGACCGCGCGCCCGGTCTCGCGGCCGGGCACGCCCGATTCTATGTCGAAGCCGAGGTCGTCGGGCTGATTCGCGGATCGGGGCCGCTCGCCGCACGGATCACCTATCTCGTCGATCTGCCGCTGGCGGCGAACGGCAAGGCGGCGAAGCTCAAGAAGAAGCAGCCCGTCCTGCTCTTCGCCCGCCCTGTCGCGGGGACGGCGGCGGGCACCAACAGCACCGGCAGCGTCCGCCTGATCGCGCCAGACGCCCAGCTCTTGTGGGATCCGGCGACCGAGGCGCAGTTGCGGGCGATCCTGACCGAGCTCGTCAAACCGGGCGCACCGCCCGCGATCACAGGAATCGCTAACGGCTTCCATGTCCCGGGCACCCTGCCCGGCGAGGGCGAGACACAATTATTCCTCGATACGAAGACGGGCGAACCGGTGTCGCTCACCATCCTGACCGCCGCCGACGGATCGCGCCGCTGGGCCGCGGCGTTCGGCGAGATCGTCGACGGATCGGCCGCGGTGCCCAAGCGCAATACGCTGGCGTGGTATCGCCTTGCCTGCGGGCTGCCCAAGACCCTGCCGCTGAACAAGCTGGCGGGCACGGCTCCCGACGACCGCCGCAAGGCCGCATCCGACTATGCCGTCGTGCTCGGCGCGCTCGGCGAATGCACGCGAACGCGCAAACCGCCCGTCGCCGGATAAAGAAGAGCTACCGGCCCGCCAAGGCACAGCGGGCTTGTTTCATGGCGAAAAGCCGATAGGGGCGCTGGCGACCGCTAGCCAAGGAGTGCCCCGATGTCCGCTTCCACCGTCCCCGCCCCACGCCCGCCGCTCCGCGTCGCGCTCGCCGGGATCGGGGTCGTCGGCGGCGGCGTCGTCCGCCTGCTCGAAGCCAATCGCGACCTGATCGCGCGCCGCGCCGGACGCCCGGTCGAGATCGTCGCGATCTCGGCGCGCGACCGCCACCGCGACCGCGGCATCGACCTCGCCCCCTATCGCTGGGAAGACGACATGGGCGCGCTCGTCGCGGCCGACGATGTCGATGTCGTGGTCGAAATGATCGGCGGCGCCGATGGCGCGGCGCTGACGCTGGCGCGCCAGACGCTCGGCGCAGGCAAGGCGCTTGTCACCGCGAACAAGGCGATGATCGCGCACCACGGCCTCGACCTCGCGCGGCTGGCCGAGGAAAAGGACACGCCGCTGAAATATGAGGCAGCGGTGGCTGGCGGCATCCCGGTGATCAAGGCGATCCGCGAGGGCGCGTCGGCGAACGAGATCGCGCGCGTCTACGGCATCCTCAACGGCACCTGCAATTATATCCTGACGCAGATGGAGCGGAACGGCGCAAGCTTCGCCGAAGCGCTCGCCGCGGCACAGGCCGAGGGTTATGCCGAGGCCGACCCGACCTTCGACGTCGACGGCATCGACGCTGCGCATAAATTGTCGATCCTTGCCGCGCTGTGCTTCGGAACGAAGCTCGACATCGATGCGGTGACCGCCGACGGCATCCGCAATCTGACCGCTGCCGACATCCGCGAAGCCGAAGCCCTCGGGCATCGCGTCCGCCTGATCGGCATGGCCGAGCGCGACAGCGGAGAAAACGGCGGTGGCCTCTACCAGCATGTCCAGCCGTGCCTCGTCCCGTCCGACCATCCGCTCGCCTATGTTCCGGGCGCGCTCAACGCCGTCGTCGCCGAGGGCAATTTCGTCGGCCGCCTGTTCTTCGAAGGCGCCGGCGCCGGCGCGGGACCGACGGCGTCGGCGATCGTCGCCGACATCATCGACATCGCGCGCGACGAATATGGCCCCGCCTTCGCGATGCCCGTCGATTCGCTCGACCACGCCCCGGCGGCGGACGCGGGCGCGCGGGTCGGCAAACATTATGTCCGCCTGATCGTCGAGGACCGCATCGGCGTGCTCGCCGAGATCGCCGCGGCGATGCGCGATGCCGGCGTCTCGATCGAAAGCCTCATCCAGCGCGGCGGCGACGACGAGGACAGCGTCATCATCGTGCTCGTCACCCATGAAGGCCCGGCGAGCGCGATCCACGCCGCGCTCGGCATCCTCGCGGCGTCGGACCATGTCGTCGGCACGCCGATGCACATGCCGATCCTCGCGCTTTAAGGTTCGGCTTCTTCGGGGAGCGGCGTCCCCGTATCGGGATCGGTCGCACGCTTCGCCATTTCATAGAGCGCATTATATTCGGGGCCGGGCGGATAGCCTTTGCCCAGCGCCACCCAATTATAGGGCAGGCGGTCGAACATCATCCCCTGCGCCTCGGCGCGCGGCAGTTTGGGCCGGGCGTCGCGACCGACCCCCGCGATCGCACGGAGTTCGGGCGACAGCCGATGCCGCTCCGTGTCGGTGCCGCACACGGTAATCGACCCATCGTCGGCCGGTTTGCAGCGCCGGATCGGGTCGACCATCTCCTTGGCGTTGGCGGCAGCGGTTTCGGCATCGCGCGGCGGCGGCGGCGCGGGCGGTCCCTGCACCTGCGCGGCGGCCGTCCCTGCCGTCGTCATCGCGATGACGCAGGATGCGGCAAAAGCGGCGCCGAATCGGGCGAAGCATCCTCGACAAGCGGTGCGGCCGGCCATATGGCGCGCACCATGCCCGACGGGGGCGGCAAGGCAATAGCAAAGACGGAGAGTAGCGGGATGACGAACAGCAGCAACCTCGACCGGGTACTCGTGCTCGAAATGGTGCGCGTCACCGAAGCTGCGGCAATCGCGGCGGCGAAGCTGATCGGGCGCGGCGACGAGAAAGCCGCCGATGCCGCGGCGGTCGAGGCGATGCGCACCGCGTTCAACACGCTTTATATGGATGGCACCATCGTCATCGGCGAAGGCGAACGCGACGAGGCGCCGATGCTCTATATCGGCGAGAAGGTCGGCAACGCGCCCGGCAAGGGCCCAAAGATCGACATCGCGGTCGACCCGCTCGAAGGCACGACGATCACCGCCAAGGCGGGGCCCAACGCGCTCGCGGTGCTGGCGATCGCCGAGGAAGGCTGTCTGCTCAACGCTCCCGACGTCTATATGGACAAACTCGCGGTCGGCGCCGGCTATTCACCGAACATCGTCAATTTCGACAACAGCATCCGCGAGAATGTCGAGGCGGTGGCGCGCGAGAAGGGCTGCGGCCCCGAGGACATCATGGTGTGCGTGCTCGACCGGCCGCGCCACGAAGCGATGATCGCCGAATTGCGCAGCCTCGGCTGCGGCGTCGCGCTGATCCCCGACGGCGACGTCGCCGGCGTGATCGCGACGACCAACCCCGAAACCAACATCGACATCTATATGGGGTCGGGCGGCGCGCCCGAGGGCGTCCTCGCTGCGGCGGCACTGCGCTGCGTCGGCGGCCAGTTCAAGGGCCGGCTGCTGTTCCGCAACGACGACGAACGCAAGCGCGCCGCCAAATGGGGCGTCGAGGATCTTGACCGCGTCTATGACCTCGAAGATCTTGCCAAGGGCGACGTGATCTTCGCCGCGACCGGCGTCACCGACGGGTCGCTGCTGCGCGGCGTCAAGCATCGCCGCGACGGCGTGATGACCACCGAAACGGTGGTGATGCGCGCCTCGTCGGGAACGGTGCGCTGGGTGAAGGGTGAACATCGGGCGGGCTGACGCCCGCGCCAGTCTAGCTACTCCCCGTCGCCGTCGTCCTTCGGCCGGCGGATTTCGCTGACGAGCAGCTTGTCGATCTTGCGGCCGTCCATATCGACGATCTCGAAGCGCCATCCCCGGTCGCTGAAATGCTCGCCCTCCTCGGGCAAGCGCTTCAGAATGGCAAGCGCGTGGCCGGCGGCGGTCGCATAGTCGCGGTCGTCCGCCAGTTCGATTCCCAATCGCTCGGCCATCTGGTCGGCGGGCATCGATCCCGCGATCAGCAGGCTGCCGTCGTCGCGCTCGACGACGAAGGGCTCGCTGCCGATATCCTGGTCCGACGCGAATTCGCCGGCGATCGCCGCGAGCAGGTCGGCAGGGGTCACCAGCCCTTCGAAATGGCCATATTCGTCGTGGACGAACAACATCGGCACATCGGCGGCGCGCAGGCTTTCGAGTGCGTCCATCGCGTCGATCTGGTCGTGGATGACCTTGGCCGGGCGGGTCAGCGTTTCGAGGTCGAGCGCCTCGCCCCGAAACAGCGCCGCAGCGATATCGCGCGCCTGCACGATGCCGACGATCTCGTCGACCGAACCGCGCGCAACGGGGATGCGGGTATGCGGGGTTTCGAGCAGCTTGGCGCGCACCATGTCGGCGTCCGACGCGATGTCGATCCAGTCGACATCCTTGCGCGGCGTCATCACTTCGCGCACCGGACGGTCGGCCAGCCGGACGACGCCCGAGATGATCGCGCGCTCGCTTTCCTCGATCACCCCCGACTTTGACGCCTCGGCGACGATCAGGTGCAACTCCTCGGCGGTCACCCGGTCTTCCGATTCGCGGTTGAGGCCGAGCAGGCGGAACACCAGCGCCGAACTGTTATCGAGCAGCCAGACGAGCGGCGCGGCGATTCGCGACAGCCAGTACATCATCGGCGCGACGATGATCGCGATCCGTTCGGGGGCGCGAAGCGCAAATTGCTTGGGCACCAGTTCGCCCGCGATCAGCGAGGCATAGGTGGTGAGTGCGATGACCAGCGCGAAGGCCACCGACAAGGCGGTTTCCGCGTCGAAGCCGAACAGCGCCTGCAGGCGCTCGGCCACCGGCTGGCCGAGGCTGGCACCCGAATAGGCACCGGTCAGCACGCCGATCAGCGTGATGCCGACCTGCACGGTCGACAGGAAGCGTCCGGGGTCCGATGCGAGCTGCCGCGCGATCTTCGCGCCGCGACTGCCGCGCTTTTCGGCGGCTTGCAGGCGCGGATCACGCGACGAGACGATCGCGAGCTCGGACATGGCGAAAACGCCGTTGAGGAGGATGAGGATCAGGATGATCACGACATCCGACCAGGGAAAAGGGGTCATTGGGCGGTCGTACGGCGCGTCGGCGCCCGGCCCCTGTCAGCTTCGGTCATGCCTTCCTATAGGCGAAAGCGAAGCCCGTGCACAATGGGATCGCAGCGATCCGGTTCGGGGAGCATTGCTGCGGCCCGGCTCAGGCGCCGTTCAGCATGATTTTGGAACCAGTTGGCGGGCCATATGTTATCGGCGTATCGGGCGGCCATCGCAGGACCGGGTCGGGCCGCCAAGCTAGGGAGCGAAAAGATGAAGACTAATATGATCAAGCTCACCCTCCTCGCGAGCATCGGCGCGCTGTCGCTGAGCGCCTGCGTCACCGATCCGGTGACCGGCGAGAAGAAGATTTCGAAGGCCGCGATCGGCGGCGTCGGCGGCGCGCTGGGCGGTTATCTGCTCGGCGACCTGATCGGCGGCAAGAACAGCCGCACCGAGGAAATCGTCGGCGCAGGCATCGGCGCGGTCGCCGGCGCGGGCGCGGGCTATTATATGGACCAGCAGGAAAAGAAGCTGCGCGAACGTACCGCCGGCACCGGCATCGACGTCGAACGGCAAGGCGACCAGCTCGTGCTCAACATGCCCGGAGACGTCACCTTCGACTATAACAGCGCGTTGGTGAAATCGCAGTTCCGCAGTGCGCTCGACAATGTCGCGTCAACGCTCGCCGAATATCCCAGCACCTATATCGACGTCTATGGCCATACCGATTCGACGGGCAGCGACAGCTATAATCAGGGTCTGTCCGAACGCCGCGCCGCGTCGGTCGCCGACTATCTGGGCGGCCGCGGCATCCAGCGCGCCCGCATGGCGACGATGGGCTATGGAGAATCGCAGCTCAAATGTTCGCCCGAACGCAGCGAGGCCGACTATCAGTGCAACCGCCGCGTCGAAATCCGCATCGCGCCGGTGACGCAGGCCGATGTGAACGCCGCACGCTGATCTCCACTCCCGTGGACAGGAAAGGGCGTCGCCTGCGGGCGGCGCCCTTTTTTCATCCCTTTTCTATGCCAGGCTGGGAAAACTGGCCTTGAGCCCGTCGATAAGGAACTGCACCGCGAGGGCAGCGAGCAGCACGCCGAGCAGCCGGGTGATCAGCGCCTCGCCCTTGTTGCCGATCAACCGCATCAGCGGCCCCGCAGACAGCAGCGCGGCCAGCGTCAGCAGCAGCACGAGCAGCAACGCGCCGAAGATCACGAAGGCGCGGTCGAGACCGTTGTTTTGCGCCACCAGCAACATCACCGACGCGATCGATCCGGGCCCGGCGATCATCGGCATCGCCATCGGAAAGACCGACACATCCTCGATCTCCGGGGTCGCCTTGACCTTTTCGGCCCGCTGCTCGCGCCGTTCGGTGCGCTTTTCGAACACCATGTCGATCGCGATGATGAACAGCATGACACCGCCTGCGATGCGGAAGCTGTCGAGGTCGATGTGGAGGAAACTCAGCAGCGCTTCGCCGAACATCGCGAAGAAGACGAGGATGGCGCCCGCGATGATCACGGCGCGGATCGCCATCGACCGGCGCTGTTCGGCATTGGCGCCTGTCGTCAGGCTGGCATAGATCGGCGCGCAGCCCGGCGGATCGATGATCACGAACAGGGTGACGAAGGCCGAGATGAAGAGGTCGAGCATCAGCGGGGCACCGCCGCGACGCGATCGTCGATCACCGGTTGCATCGCGGTGCCGTCCCACATCCGAACCGTGACGCGGCGCGAGCCGTCGGCGGCGACGCTCGACGTCCAGCTCAAAGTCTGGTCGGGCGAAACGCCGACGACCATATCGCCGCCGCCTTCCCCGGCATCGACCGCGACCCCGGGACGCGAACCGCATTTCGCCTGCTTCGCTTCGATGAAATCGGGCGTATCGCGCGGCGTCGTCAGCGTGTCGCCATGATCGAGCACCCAGCGTATCCGGCCTTTCTTGGGGTCGCGCCGCCAGACGGTGGTGAAATAGCCCTGCGCGCCGCCCTTCTGCCACGCACCGGTGGTGGCGCCGCTATGGCCGTCGCAACTGATATAGACGGCGTGCGGCTGCCATTTGACCGCCTCGGCCGGGTCCTTCTGCGATTTGAGCCAGTCCAGCGCGACGACGCGCTGCGGCACGAACATCACCGCATCGGGCGCGGCGGTCTCGCGAAACGCCGTCCACTGGCCCTTTTCCTGCGCCAGCCGGGCAAAGGCGATTTCGGCGGCGATATAGGCGCTGGGGTTCGGCGCCAACGGCCGGTCGCGCTCGCGCGCCGCCGCGCCGCCGACCGCGATCGCCGACGACAGGAGCGCGGCGATCAGCAGACGCCGCATCAGAAACCCTCCGGGTCGGCGAGCCCGGCGCGGCGATGCGCGGCGACGAGCGTGTTGCGCAGCAAGCAGGCGATGGTCATCGGACCGACGCCGCCGGGCACCGGGGTGACCGCCGCCGCGACCGTCGCCGCGCCCGCATAGTCGACGTCGCCGACCAGCCGGCCTTTCGCGGCGCCATCGGCGGGCGGCAGGCGGTTGATGCCGACGTCGATCACCGTCGCGCCGGGCTTGATCCAGTCGGCCTTCACCATCTCCGGCCGCCCGACCGCGGCGACGACGATATCGGCGCGGCGTACGACGTCGGCGAGATCTTTGGTGCGGCTGTGCGCGATGGTGACAGTGCAATTGGCGCCGAGCAGCAGCGCCGCCATCGGCTTGCCGACGAGAATCGAGCGGCCGATCACCACCGCATCCTTGCCCGACAGGTCGCCGAGCCGGTCCTGCAGCAGCAGCAGGCAGCCATAGGGGGTGCAGGGGACCATCCCGGCTATGCCGAGCGCGAGGCGCCCGGCGCTGACCGGGGTAAGCCCGTCGACATCCTTGTCGGGGTGGATCGTCGCCACCGCCGCCTGTTCGTCGAGATGACCGGGAAGCGGCAATTGCAGCAGGATACCGTCGACGCTGTCATCGGCATTGAGCTGGCGCAGCAGCGCCTCGACCTCGTCCTGCGCCGCGCTGGCGGGCAGGCGATGCTCGAAGCTCGCCATGCCGGCGGCAACCGTCGCCTTGCCCTTCGATCCGACATAGACCGCGCTCGCCGGATCGTCGCCGACGAGGACGACCGCGAGCCCGGGCACGCGCCCCGCCGCCGCGGCGAAGGCGGGAACCGCATCGGCGATCCGCGCGCGCAGGCCGGCGGCGAACGCCTTGCCGTCGATGACCTCAGCGGTGGTCATCTCAGGCCACTCCGGCGTTCATGCCGAGCTGGTAGAGGTAGGAGATTACCGGCCCCTGCAGGATGATGATCAGGATCAGCACGACCATCGGCGTCAGGTCGAGCCCGCCGAAATCGGGCATGATCCGCCGGAACGGACGATAAAGCGGTTCGGTGATCCGCTCGAGCACATGCCAGAGCTGCGCCACGAAATCATTGTGGGTGTTGATGACGTTGAAGGCGATCAGCCACGACATCACCGCCTGCACGATGATGATCCACCACAGGACGTTGAGGATGATCGACAGGATTTGCAGCAACATTACGTACATCAAGGTCTCCGGCCGGGCTGGTGTCGGGTCGTAGCCCCTCCTAGCGGTGAATGAGCGTGCCTGCACCCCTGGCGGTGAAAATTTCGAGCAGCATCGCGTGCGGGATGCGTCCGTCGAGGATGACCGCCGCCTCGACCCCGGCGTCGACCGCGGCGACGCAGGTTTCGACCTTCGGGATCATGCCGCCGGTGATCGTCCCGTCGCCCTTCAGCGCCTCGATAGCCGGGCGGTCGAGATCGGTGAGCAGCGCCCCCGACTTGTCGAGCACGCCCGAAACATCGGTGAGCAGGAAAAAGCGCTTCGCGCCGAGCGCCCCGGCGATCGCCCCCGCCATCGTGTCGGCGTTGATGTTATAGGTCGCGCCATCGGCGCCGAGGGCGACGGGCGCGATGACCGGGATGAAATTATCCTTGGTCAGATTGGCGAGGATCGTCGGATCGACCGCCACGGGTTCGCCGACGAAGCCGAGGTCGACGTGGCGCTCGATTCCCGAATTGGGGTCGGGTTCGCTGCGATGCACTTTTTCGGCGAGCACCAGATTGGCATCCTTGCCCGAAATACCGACCGCGCGGCCGCCGAGCCCCGCGATCCAGCCGACGATTTCCTTGTTGATCTTGCCCGCCAGCACCATTTCCGCGACCTCGGCGGTGGCGGCGTCGGTGACGCGCAGCCCGCCGACGAACTGCGATTCGATGCCGAGCTGTTTCAGCATCGCGCCGATCTGCGGCCCCCCGCCGTGCACGACGACCGGATTGATGCCGACCGCTTTCAGCAGCACGACATCCTCGGCGAAATCGCGCTGCGCCTCGGGGTCGCCCATCGCGTGGCCGCCATATTTGATCACGAAGGTCTCGCCCGCATAGCGCTGCAGATAGGGCAGCGCCTCGACGAGCGTTTCCGCCTTGGCGAGCAGGTCGGGCATTTTCGAGGGATCAGTCACAGGGGTCATTCCGCATTCTTTGTATCGAGACGGCGGCCGATCGCGACCACCGCCATCACGAGCAGCGGCACCATTACCGCCGACAGCACTACCTTGGCGATCATCTGGCCGAGCATCAGGTCGCCGATCGGCCGCACGCCATAGAAGCTGACCGTGATGAAGATCAGCGTGTCGATGATCTGGCTGAGCGCCGCCGCGACAAAGCCGCGGACCGGCAGCAACCGGCCGTTGTTCGCGGTCATCCGCGAGAAGAGCCAGACGTTGAGGCTGACCGAGACGCCATAGGCAAGGATGCCCGCCGCCATCATCCGCCAGCCCTGGCCGACGATGATCGGAAAGGCTTCCTTCGCGGGCTCGTACATGCCGGCGTCGGTCGGCAGTTGCAGGACGAAAACGGTCAGGATGATCGCGAGAATCAGCGGGATGAAGCCCAGCCGCACCAGCCGGTCGGCGACGACGCGCCCGTGCAGTTCGGCGATGCCGCTCGAAATCGCGATCAGGGTCAGGAAGGGAAAGATGCCCGCCTCGACCGCCAGCGGCCCGAGCGCGACCTGCTTCGCGCCGAGAAAGCCGCCCAGCGGAACCATGCCGCCATAGAGGATCGCAAAGAGCAGCAGGGAGGGCGCGATAACGCGCGGGGAGCCTTGTTCCATCGGCGCCGCTTAATCGCTTTTGATGGCGCTGGAAAGATAGCGCGGCCGCGCAAGCTTGCCCCGCCGCCAAAGCCCGTTAGACAGGCGGCATCATCTTTGCGGGGACGCGGCGGACTATGGAACGGTTTATCGGATTGCTCGGCATCGTCGCGCTGCTGGCGATTGCCCTGCTGTTTTCGTCGAATCGCCGCTGGATCCGCCTGCGCGTCGTCGTGCCCGCCTTTCTGCTGCAGGCCGGTTTCGCGCTGCTGGTGATCGGGACGCCGTGGGGCCGCGCGATCATCCAGGCGATGTCGAGCGGCGTGTCGAACCTGCTCGGCTATGCCAAGGCCGGGACCGATTTCATCTTCGGGCCGCTCGCCTCGCCCGAAATCGGCGCCAACAGCTTTGCGATCGCGGCGCTGCCCGTCATCATCTTCTTCGCCTCGCTGATCTCGATCCTCTATTATCTCGGCATCATGCAGCTGGTGATCAAATGGGTCGGCGGCGCGATCCAGAAGATCACCGGGATTACCAAGGTCGAGAGCCTCGGCGCCGCGGCGAATATCTTCGTCGGCCAGAGCGAAAGCCCGCTCGTCATCCGTCCCTATCTCGCGGGGCTGACGCCGTCGCAATTGTTCACCGTGATGACCGTCGGCATGGCGGGGGTCGCGGGTACGATCCTCGGCGCTTATGCGAGCATGATCGGCGAGCAATTGCTGCCCTATCTGCTCGCGGCCAGCTTCATGTCGGCGCCGGGCGGCATCCTGATGGCAAAGATCATGATGCCCGACGACCCCAAGGACATCGGCATCGAACCCGTGATCATGCCCGAGGCGAGCCACGACGAGGAGCGCCCCGCCAACATCATCATGGCGGCAGCGCAGGGCGCGCAGACCGGGGTCAAGCTGGCGGTCGCGGTCGGCGCGATGGTGCTCGCCTTCGTCGCTCTCGTCGCGCTCGCCAACGGGCTGCTCGCGGGCATCGGCGGCTGGTTCGGCTATCCCGACCTGTCGTTCCAGGCGGTGATCGGCGCGATCTTCCGCCCCGTCATGTGGCTGATGGGGGTGCCATGGGACGAAAGCGCCGCGGCGGGCGGGCTGTTCGGGACCAAGGTCGTGCTCAACGAATTCGTCGCCTTCATCGACCTCGGCAAGGTGCAGGGCGATTTGTCGGCGATCTCGGTCGCGATCGCGACCTTTGCCTTGTGCGGCTTCGCCAATTTTTCGAGCATCGCGATCCAGATGGCGGTAACCGGGGGGCTGGCGCCGAACCAGCGCCCGATGATCGCCCGGCTGGGGCTGAAGGCGCTGCTCGCGGGCAGCCTGTCGAACCTGATGTCGGCGGCGCTGGCAGGGCTGATGCTGGGGCTGATGTAGCCGGATTGCAAATCGGGCCGGTGTGACGTAGCCTTGCCCGGGACCAGCAGTGACCTTTGGCAGGGAAAGGTTTTGCGGTGATGCGACTTTCATTCCCATGGCAAGCGGCGGCAGGCATTGCGCTGATCGCCGGCAGCGGCATGCTGACCACCAGCACGGCACAGACCCCCGAAGAGCGGCGATACCGGCCGCCCGAAGCCACCATCTATCGCGATGCCGCCTACCGCGGACCCGCGGTGTTCATCGGCGAGGCGAAGTCCAACCTCGGCCTCGCGTGGCCGGTCAATTCGATCCGCGTCGCCAGCGGCCGCTGGGAATTGTGCGAAAAGACACGCTATCGCGGCACCTGCCGGACGGTCGAGCGCGACACGCCGATGCTCGGCAACGTCCTGCGCGGACTGACCATCCAGTCGATCCGCCCCGTCGGGTCGGGGGGTGGCGGCTGGAACCCGAACCCGCCCGCCAGCGATCAGGTCGTGCGCGGCAATTTCGCCGAATTCCATACCCAGCCCGGCACCGGCGGCTATCGCGTCCTCGCCTGCGCCAACGGATCGTCGACCGCCAATTGCGCCGCGCGCACCGCCGACAGCTGGTGCCGCTCGATCGGCTGGAACGGCTCGGCGCGCGAGCATATGGAAACGGTCGCGAACCGCGTCTATCTGGCCGACGTGCTGTGCGTCCGCTCGGGCTATTGACGATGCGGAGCGCCCCGACGATCGCCCTCGCCGCCACCACGCTGGCGCTGGCGGCCTGCGCTTCCACTCCGGCCCGTACCGGCACATCCTATGATTGCGACCGTGGAACGCGGCTGGTGGTCAACTATCTGCCCAATGCCGCGATCGTCCGCGTCAACGGACGTCAGACGATGACCCTGCGGTCGACGCCCGCCAATATGGGCCAGATTTACGAGAACAAGAGCGGCGCGCGGCTGCATCGCACCGGCAACAGCGTGACATGGAATACCGCGCTGCGCTCGGCGCCCGAAAGCTGCCGCGTCGCGATACGGCCGCTCTGAAAAAGGGGGATGGGCCGCCGGTAAAAGCCGGCGGCCCTTTCAAAGATCCATCTGCGCAAAGGCCGCGCGGACCTCGGCGGCGAACAGCTCGGGCTGTTCCCAGGCGGCGAAATGGCCGCCGCGAGCCGCTTCGCTCCAATAGACGATGTTGCGGTACCGCCGTTCGGCCCAGCGCCGCGACAGGCGCATGATCTCGTTCGGGAACAGGCTGCATCCCGTCGGCACGTCGATCTCGCCCGCCGCAAACTGGCGGAAGCTCTCCCAGTAGAGCCGCGCCGACGAAGCGGCGCTGGCCGTCAGCCAATAGAGGCTGATCGTGTCGAGCATCGCATCCTTCGACACCGCCTGTTCAGGGTGGCCGCCGATCGACTGGCCGCCGAGCTGATGCCCGCAATCGGTCCAGCCGTGGAATTTCTCCGCGACCCACGCCATCTGCCCGACGGGAGAATCGGTGAGCGCATAGCCGATCGTCTGCGGCCGCGTCGCCTGCTGCGTCGAATAGCCATTGTCCTTGGCCTGATACCAGCCGAAGCGCGCGAGATAGAGCTTCTCTTCGTCGGTGAGGTCGCTCATCAGCTCGGGTGGCGGCGCGCCGGTGACCATGTTGACGTGGATGCCCGCGCAATGGCCGGCGTGGTGCATGCCGATCGCCGAGGTTACCGCACTGCCCCAGTCGCCGCCTTGCGCGAAATAGCGGTCGTAGCCGAGCGCCCGCATCAGCGCGTCCCACGCGGCGGCGATCTGTTCGACACCCCAGCCCGACCGCTCCGGCTTGCCCGAAAAACCGAAACCGGGGAGCGACGGGATGACAAGGTGATAGTCGACCGACAGCAGCTCGATGACGTCGAGAAATTCGAACACCGACCCCGGCCAGCCGTGCGTCAGCACCAGCGGCCGCGCGGCGACATTGTCCGAGCGGATATGGAGGAAATGGATATCAAGGCCATCGACGGCCGCCAGAAAGTTGGGCCAGGTGTTGAGCCGCGCCTCGATCTGCCGCCAGTCATACTCATCGCGCCAATAGGTAGCGAGTTCACGGGCATAGGCGAGCGGGATGCCCTGATCCCAATCGTCGACCGTTTCCTTCTCAGGCCAACGCGTGCGCGCCAGCCGGTCGCGAAGATCGTCGAGCGCGTCCTGCGGCACCTCGACACGAAACGGCCGGATATTGTCGACGTTCATCTTGTCCCGCTCCTCTTTCCGTTCAAGGCCGCGCCGGTGCCTTGCAGCCGCGTTGCAGGCCGATGCCTTTCAGAAAGCCGCGGCGCACCGTTCCGGCATAGACCGCAAAGGCGTAGCGGCGGCGTTCGGCATTGGCGCCGGTCACCTCGCCGATCAGCCCGCCGAACGGGATGATCGATCCGGCCACATTGCCCGCGACGCGGCCGGCGGTTTCCTCGCGCTTCTTGCCGAGGCTCTTGTCTACCTGTTCGTTGACGTCGGGGCCGAGCACCTCGTTGAGTTCGCCGACCTCGCGGATGATCGCGGCACATTTGCCGAGCCCGGCGAGCGAATAGGGGTCGCCCTGGATCGCCAGCAGCTTTTCGGGCACTTCCTTGCCGTCGAAGGGTTCGGTCACCGAATCGGCGGTTTTCTTGACCGTCGATTCCTCGGGTGATCCCTGTTGCGCGTAAAGCGGCGTGGCGGATGTTACGACAAGCAGCGAAAGCGTGAAGGCAATTTTGCGGTGCATGATCGGCTCCCCTGGCGGCGCCGGAGGGCGCCTTTTCTTGCAAACGCCCGCCGGCCGTTTCGGCTCCGTTCAATCGCCGACCGCCGCCACTCTGTGCAATGACCCGGCGATCGTCCAGCCATAAATGCCGGGCGGCGCGCGCCCGCTTTCCGTCACCGCGTCGGCACGGGCTCCGGCCCCGTCCAGTCATAGAAGCCGCGCCCCGCCTTTTTGCCGACCCAGCCTGCCTCGACATATTTGACGAGCAGCGGCGCGGGACGGAATTTCGGATCGCCGGTGCCGCTGTAGAGCACGCGGATGATCTCGAGGCAGGTATCGAGCCCGATGAAGTCGGCGAGCGTGATCGGCCCCATCGGATGGTTGAGGCCGAGACGGCAGCCGGTGTCGATGTCCTGCATCGACGCGACGCCTTCACCCAATGCAAAGACCGCCTCGTTGATCAGCGGCATCAGCACGCGGTTGACGATGAAGCCCGGCGCATCGTTGGCATGGACGATTTCCTTGCCGAGACCGCGCCCGAACGCCTCGACGGCCGCCAGCGTCGCATCGCTGGTGGCAAGGCCGCGGATCAGTTCGATCAGGCCCATCACCGGGACCGGATTGAAGAAATGAACGCCGATGAAGCGCGCGGGGTCGTGCGCCGCCTGCGCGAGGCGGGTGATCGGAATCGAGCTGGTGTTGGTCGCGAGGATCGCGGTGGCCGACAGATGCGGACCGACGCTGGCGAAGATCGCGCGCTTGATTTCCTCGCGCTCGGTCGCCGCTTCGATCACCAGGTCGGCGGGGGCGAAGGCGCTGTGGTCGGCGACCGGGGTGATGCGGCCGAGCAGGGCGTCGGCGCCCTCCTGCGTCATCTTTTCCTTGGCGACGAGGCGTCCGAGCGCTTTGGCGATGCCCGCCTTGCCCGCTTCGGCGCGCGCGAGGTCGATGTCGGAGAGCAGAACGTCGTGCCCGGCGCCTGCCGAGACCTGCGCGATGCCCGCGCCCATTTGCCCTGCCCCGATGACGCCTACGATCATTGCCTGCCCTTTCGCTGGAAAACTCGCCCGTGCCCCTACGGCCTCGGGCATCCGCGTCAAGAGCGGGCGTCAGGGAGCCGAGCGGAATTCCGTCGCGGCCGCAAGGATCAGCGCGAAGGCGGGATCGGCGTCGTCCCAAGTCGCGAGCGGGGTCCAGCCGCCGGCGCGGAGCAGCAGGTTCGCGTCGCGCGGACCATATTTGTGGCTGTTCTCGCTGTGGATCGTCTCGCCCTTCGCCATATGGTAGCGCTGCCCGTCGACGGTGAAGTCCATGTCGCAGGCAGCAACGAGGTGCATTTCGATCCGCGCATGGACATCGTCCCAGATCGCGCGGTGCGAGAAATTCTCGACCGGGATGGTGCCGCCGAGCTCGCGGTTGATGCGTTCGAGCAGGTTGAGGTTGAATGCCGCGGTCACCCCGGCCGGATCGTCATAGGCGCGTTCCAATATGCCGACATCCTTGATCCGGTCGATGCCGATCAGCAGCAGCGATTCGTCGCCGAGCGCCTCGCGCCAATTCCGGAGCAGATCGATCGAGGTGCGCGCGACCATGTTGCCGATCGTCGAGCCGGGAAAGAAGCCGAGTTTGGGCAGCGGGCAAATCTCGCGCGGCAGCGCGACGCGCTGGGTGAAGTCGGCCTCGACCGGATAGACCGGCAGGCCGGGAAAGCGCGCCGCGAGCGCGAGCGCGCTGTCGCGCAGGAATTCGCCCGAAATATCGACCGGGACATAAGCGGCGGGATCGATCGCGGCGAGCAGCAGCGGGGTCTTGGTCGAGCTGCCCGACCCCAGTTCGACCACCGCGCGGCCGGGCCCGATCGCCGTCGCCATCGCGGCGGCATGGCGGCGCAGCAAGTCGGTTTCGCTGCGCGTCGGATAATATTCGGGGAGCGCGGTGATATCCTCGAACAGCGCCGAACCGGTCGCGTCGTAGAACCAGCGCGCCGGGATCGCCTTTTGCCGCTGCGCGAGCCCGGCATGGACGTCGGCGCGAAAGGCGACATCGATCCCGGCATCATCGGCCGAAATCTGCCGAAGTTGACGTACAACACCCATATTCAAAGGTCTTTCGCGAGCCGCACGCCGGTGAATTGCCAGCGCTGGTGGGGGTAGAAGAAATTGCGATAGGAGGCGCGGCAATGGCCGCGCGGGGTCGCGCAACTGCCACCGCGCAGCACGAACTGGCCGCTCATGAACTTGCCATTATATTCGCCAACCGCGCCGGGCGCGGCGCGAAAGCCGGGATAGGGACGATAGGCGCTGCCGGTCCATTCCCACACGCTGCCGAACATCTGTTGCAGATCGGTGTCGCCGTCCCCGGCCGCCACTGGATGCACCGGTCCCGCCGCGTCGAGTTGCTGCCCCGACGCGGGATCGAGCGCCGCCGCCGCGGCCTCCCATTCGATCTCGGTCGGCAGCCGCGCGCCCGCCCATGTCGCGAAGGCGTCGGCCTCGTAAAAGCTGATATGGGTCACCGGCGCGGCGGGATCGATGTCCTGCCACCCCGACAGGGTGAACTGGCGCCCGCCGTCCCAATAGGCGGGCGCGTCGATATCTTCGCCCTGCACCCACGCCCAGCCGTCGCTGAGCCAGAGCGACGGCGTGTGATAGCCGCCGTCGTCGATGAACTGCTGCCATTCGCCGTTGCTCACCGGCCGGCTGGCGAGCGCATGCGGGGTGAGAAGTGCGGAAAACTGCGGAAGTTCACAGTCGAATGCAAAAACTTCACCCGCATGACCGATCTGCACGACGCCCTCGGCGCCCTTGATCCAGCGCATCGGGCCGGCATCGGCCGAAGCCGCGGAAATCTGTGCAACTTCATTCGCGATTGCGTCTTTTTCCCACACCGCGGGGCCGAGCGGGTTCTGCGCGAAGAGATGCTTCACATCGGTGAGCAGCAGTTCCTGATGTTGCTGTTCGTGGTGGATGCCGAGCGTGACGAGCCGCTGCGCGGCGAGCGGCAGCGCCGGAAGCGCGCTTTGCACCGCGGCGTCGACATGCGCGCGCCAGACGCAGATTTCGTCGAGCGACGGACGGGTCAGGAGTCCGCGTTGCGGGCGGGCGTGGCGCGGTCCTTCAGCCTCGTAATAGCTGTTGAAGAGATAGGGATAACGCGCGTCGAACAGGCGGTAGCCGGGGAGGTGGTCGCGCAGCACGAAGGTTTCGAAAAACCATGTCGTGTGGGCAAGATGCCATTTGGCGGGCGACGCATCGGGCATCGACTGCGCGCTGGCGTCGGCATCGGACAACGTGCCGACCAGATCGAGCGACAGGCGCCGCGTCGCGGCGAAGCGGCTGGTCAGCGCCATCATCGCGTCGGTGCCGGTGGTCAGGGGCAAAGCGTCGTTCTGGCTGGCCATATCGAGACAATCCCCCGGGGCGCGATTCGGTTTCGCAAGGGGAGGAATATGATGGCGCCAGCGCGGATTGTCTAGAACATTAAGGGAACAAGATTCGTCGTCCCCGCGAAGGCGGGCGCGACGAGCGTCAGCGCGTCGCGCCCGGTTTCCAGAGGATATCGCCGCCCGCCGCGGCATTGAGGTGACGGGTCAGGACGAAGAGATGGTCCGACAGGCGATTGAGATAGGTGAGCGCGAGCGGGTTGAGGTCGCGCTCCGCATGCGCAGCGACCGCGGCGCGTTCGGCGCGGCGCGCGACCGCGCGCGCGAGGTGGAGCCGCGCCGCCGCTTCGGTGCCGCCGGGCAGGATGAAGCTTTTGAGCGCCTCGAGCCCGTCGTTCATGCGGTCGATCTCGTCCTCGAGCCGGACGATCTGGCTGGGCACGATGCGCAGTGCCATCTCGTGCGGGCCGAAACCGAACTGGATGTCGGGCGGGGTCGCAAGGTCGGCGCCAAGGTCGAACAGTTCGTTCTGGATGCGGGAGAGCATCGCCGCTTCGTCGCTCGCGGCGTCGAGCGCGGCGGCAGCGATGCCGATCGCGCTGTTCGCTTCGTCGACATCGCCGATCGCCGCCATCAGCGGCGCCGACTTGGCGATGCGCGAGCCGTCGACAAGGCCCGTCGTGCCGTCGTCGCCGGTGCGCGTGTAGATCTTGTTGAGCTTGACCATCTTATCTGCCTAGCAGCGTTCGGCACCAGCTCGCTCCGCCGGGTTGGGGGGAGCGGTCCGGTGCCGTTTGTTCAAACCAATTAGCTGCCCGCGGCGAAAGCGCCGATCAGGATGAGCAGCACGATGGTGATCGCCTGCCACTTCACGCGCGCCATCATCATCTTGTTCTGCATCACCTGATTCTCGCGCACCGTGCCGTCGATCTGGGCGCGATGTCCCTGCGAGAAATAGAAAAGCCCGCGCGCGAGCGAGAAAAGGACGAAGCCGGCGGCGACCACGACGCCAAGGACAAGCAGAAGTTCCATGCCCCCCTATTTAGGGCATTTGCAGCGAATAACCAGTGGGAAGCCGCCCGGCGCGCAAATCGGCGGCGAGCGCGGGGCCGTCAATGCCCGCATCGCGAAACGCCGCGAGCGACGCAGCCGCGTCGCGCTTGGCGAGGCGCCGCCCGTCGGGGCCGCAAACAAGCGCGTGGTGGCGATAGAGCGGCGTCGGCAGGCCGAGCAGCGCCTGCAGCAGCCGGTGGACGTCGGTCGAGGCGATGAGGTCGGCGCCGCGGATGACGTGCGTCACCCCCATGGCGGCGTCGTCGAGCGTGCTCGCGAGATGATAGCTCGCCGGCGCGTCCTTGCGCGCGAGGACGATATCGCCGTGCGCCTGGCTGTCGGCGGCGCGCCTGCCCTGCCCCGCTTCTTCCCAGTCGAGGTCGCCGGTCGCGGCGACCGCGCGCCACATGTAGAGCCGCCAGCAATGCGGCTCGTCCGCCATGCGCCGCTCGCGCTCGGCGTTCGGGAGAGTACGGCAGGTGCCGGGATAGATGGCACCGGACGGCCCGTGCGGCGCCGCAAGGCTCGCGACGATGTCGGCGCGGGTACAGAAACAGGGGTAGAGGAGGCCGCGCGCGCGGAGCGTGTCGAGCGCCGCGGCATAAGCGGGGAGTCGGTTCGACTGGCGCACCGGCTCACCATCCCAGTCGAGACCTAGCCAATCCAGATCGGCCAGCGACGCGGCGACATAATCCTCGCGCGAGCGGCTGCCGTCGATGTCGTCGATGCGGATGCGGAACTGCCCGCCGGCGGCGCGTGCGGCGTGGTGCGCAAGCGCCGCGCTATAGGCGTGACCGAGGTGAAGATCGCCGGTCGGGCTGGGAGCGAAACGCGTCAGCATGGCCGCGTCATGAATCCATATGCTGTGCCGAGTCAAAGGCAATCGATCCATATCTTGCGGGCACAAGCCCCCTTGACGTCAGAATCTGATGCGGCATGTAATGATGGTGTCATGCAGGAACGGCAGTGGCGCGCCATCCCGCGAACATAGGGGGCAGCGTTACCAAGCCATGTTCCATCCCGATCTTGCCCGGCATCCCGATAGCTGTCCGGCCCTCGTCCTCAACGCCGATTATACGCCGCTCAGCTATTATCCTCTGAGCCTCTGGCCATGGCAGACCGCGGTGAAGGCGGTGTTTCTCGACCGCGTCACCATCGTCGAAAATTACGAGCGCGAGATTCATTCGCCAACGCGGACGATGGCAATCCCGAGCGTCATCGCGCTCCGCCAATATGTGAAGCCGTCGGAGCATCCGGCGTTCACGCGCTTCAACCTGTTCCTGCGCGACCGTTTCGCCTGCCAATATTGCGGCTCGGGCAAGGACCTGACTTTCGATCATGTCGTGCCGCGCCGGCTGGGCGGGCGCACGACGTGGGAAAATGTCACCACCGCCTGCGCGCCGTGCAACCTCAAGAAGGGCGGGCGCACCCCCAAACAGGCACATATGCCGCTCTATCGCCAGCCGTGGCGCCCGACGAGCTGGCAGTTGCAGGACAATGGCCGCGCCTTCCCGCCCAATTATCTGCACACGAGCTGGATCGACTGGCTATATTGGGACGTCGAGCTGGAGGGATAGGCCGAATTCGAGCGCTGCCCACCGGCCGGAATTCGCAGGAGAAAACCGATGCTTCGTCTCGCCGCCGCTTTCGCCCTCGGGCTTTCCGCGCTCGCGCTTTCGGCGTGCACCACGACCGGCGAGGCCGAGAACCAGCAATTCACGGTGAGCGGCAGCATCGCCTATCGCGAGCGGATCGCGCTGCCGCCGACGGCGCAGATCGAGGTACGGCTCGACGACGTCAGCCTTGCCGACGCGCCGTCGCGAACGATCGCGCGGCAGGCGTTCGGCGCCGACGGCCGGCAGGTACCGATCGACTTCCTGCTCCGCTTCGACCGCCGCCAGATCGACCCGCGGCACAGCTATGCCGTGTCGGCGCGGATCACCGGCGAGGACGGCAAGTTGATGTTCATCACCGACACACGCAACAGCGTCGATTTCGAAGGCGTCTCCGAAATCGCGATGGGGACGCTCAATCTGGTGATGGTGCGCTAACGCGCGCATAGCTATGCGCCGTTACGGCGCGCTTGACCCGGCGCCTGTTGCAGTGCAGCAAGCTGCGCCCATGGGCCCGCCGATCCAGATCTCGCAAAATCCCGACATCCGCTATCTCGGGCGGATCCTCGGTGACGTCATCCGTGCCTATGGCGGCGACAAATTGTTCCGCCAGACCGAATATATCCGCTCGTCGAGCGTCGACCGGCACCGCGGCATCGCGGGGGCCGAGGCGATCGATCCGGGGCTCGATGCGCTGAGCCTCGACGACACCATCGCTTTCGTGCGCGGTTTCATGCTTTTTTCGATGCTCGCCAACCTTGCCGAGGACCGGCAGGGGGTGGCCGCCGAGCCCGAGGCGACGGTCGCCGCGGCGCTCGCGAAGCTCAAGGCCGACGGGATCGACGGCGATGCGGTCCATGCGCTGCTCGGCGCGTCGCTGATCGCGCCGGTGCTCACCGCCCATCCGACCGAGGTACGCCGCAAGTCGATGCTCGACCACAAGAACCGCATTGCCGAGCTGATGCTGCTGCGCGACGCGGGCGCTATCGAAACCCCGCAGGGCGACGTCGTCGAGGAAGCGATCAGGCGGCAGATCGTCCTCCTCTGGCAAACGCGGCCGCTGCGCACCGAAAAGCTGTTCGTCGCCGACGAGATCGACAATGCGCTCACCTATTTGCGCGACGTTTTCCTGCCGGTGGTGCCCAAACTCTATGCGCGCTGGGAGGCCGAACTGGGCCAGCGCCCGGCGCCCTTTCTGCGCGTCGGGAGCTGGATCGGCGGCGACCGCGACGGCAATCCCTTCGTCACCGCCGACACGCTGCAGCAGGCGACCGCACGCAACGCCGCAGCAGTGCTCGGCCATTATGCCGATGCGGTGCACGCGCTCGGCGCCGAGCTGTCGGTTTCGGCGAGCCTCGCGCCGGTCCCCGATGCCGTCAGCGCGCTCGCCGAAGCGAGCGGCGATGATGCACCGAGCCGCCGCGACGAACCCTATCGCCGCGCCTTGTCGGGAATCTACGCCCGCGTCTGTGCGACCTATGCCGCGATCGCCGGCAAGGCGCCGCCGCGCCCGTCGGCGCTGAAGGGCGATGCCTATGCGGCGCCCGGCGATTTCCGCCGCGATCTCGTCACGCTCGCCGACGGGCTGGCGGCGAGCGGCGAGGGCCAGCTCATCGGCATCGGCGCGCTCGGGCGGCTGATCCGCGCGGTCGAGGTGTTCGGCTTTCACCTCGCGACGCTCGACATGCGCCAGAACAGCGCGGTGCACGAACGCGTGCTCGCCGAGCTGCTGGCGGTCGCGGGCGTCTGCGCCGATTACAAAGCGCTGGGCGAGGAGGAGCGGATCGCTCTGCTCACCGCCGAGCTGCAAAGCGACCGCCCGCTTGCCGCGCCGTGGCACCAGTGGAGCGACGAGACGGCGGGCGAACTCGCGATCGTCCACGCCGCCGCCGATATCCGCGAGCGGCTCGGGCAGGATGCGATCTGCCAGTGGATCATTTCGATGTCGCAGGAACTCTCCGACCTGCTCGAAGTCCATTTGCTCGCACGCGAGGCCGGGCTTTGGCGGAGCGGCGCGGCGGCGGGCAAGGCCAATCTGATGGTCGTGCCGCTGTTCGAAACGATCGCCGACCTCGATCGCGCTCCGGCGATCATGGCGCGCTATTTCGCGATGCCCGAAATCGGCCCGCAGATCGGGGTGCGCGGGCATCAGGAAGTGATGATCGGCTATTCGGATTCGAACAAGGACGGCGGTTACCTGACCTCGACCTGGGGGCTGCATCAGGCGTCGCAGGCGCTGACCCCGGTGTTCGACGAAGCCGACACCGCGATGCAATTGTTCCACGGCCGCGGCGGCGCGGTCGGGCGCGGCGGCGGCAGCGCCTTCGCGGCGATCCGCGCCCAGCCGGCGGGCACGGTACAGGGCCGCATCCGCATCACCGAACAGGGCGAAGTGATCGCCGCCAAATATGGCACCGCCGACAGCGCGGCGACCAACCTCGAGGCGATGGTCTCGGCGAGCCTGCTAGCCAGCCTTGAGCCCGAGGCGGCGAGCGACGCCGATGCCGCGCGCTTTACCGCCGCGATGGATGCGCTGTCGGACAGCGCCTTCGCCGCCTATCGCGGGCTCGTCTATGACACGCCGGCGTTCAAGGACTTCTTCCGCGCGATGACGCCGATCGCCGAGATCGCGACGCTGAAGATCGGATCGCGCCCGTCGAGCCGCACCAAAAGCAACGCGATCGAGGATCTGCGCGCCATCCCGTGGGTGTTCAGCTGGGCGCAGTCGCGCGCCATGCTGCCCGGCTGGTACGGCACCGGCGAGGCGTTTGCCGGGTTCGCAGACAAGGCGCTGCTCGCCGACATGGCGCAGGGCTGGCCCTTCTTCGCGGCGCTGCTTGGCAATATGGAGATGGTGCTCGCGAAATCGGACATGGGGATCGCGGCGCGCTATGCCGAGCTCGCGGGGCATGTCGACGGGCACGCCGCCATTTTCGGGCGCATCCGCGATGGCTGGAACCGGGCGCACGACGGGCTGCTCGCGATCACCGGCCAGACGCGATTGCTCGAAAAGAACCCGGCGCTCGAGGCGTCGATCCGGTTGCGCCTGCCCTATATCGAGCCGCTCAACCTGCTCCAGATCGAGCTGATGAAGCGCCACCGCGCCGGCGAGACCGACGAACGGATCGGCGAAGGTATCCAGCTCACGATCAACGCGATCGCAACGGCACTCCGGAACAGCGGGTAGGTTTCAACGCAACGTCATTGCGAGGAGCGTAGCGACGAAGCAATCTCCAGCTACCGATCTCGCGCACGGCAGAGGGCTGGAGATTGCTTCGCTTCGCTCGCAATGACGATACCCTTGCGTCTATTTCGAAACGATCCGCACTTCGCCCTTCGTATTCGCCCCGTCGGGCGCAAAGTTGATCGTGAAGTCGTCGCCGTCCTTGGCGGTCCCCGCAAGCGCGTCGCCCGAGCGGGTGATCTTGACGCCCTTTTTCGCGAACTCGCCCGCCATCCAGTCGGCGGCCTTCGCCGGAGCCGCGGGAGCGGTGAAACCGAGCTGGACCGTCGCCTTGCCAGCACCGTTGGTGTCGTTCGCATCGACGTTGACCGTCGTGACATTGCTGCCGGGATAGAGCTTCACCCCGTCGATATCGAAATCGCCCGAGACGTCGAGGTTGACGAGATCGGGGATCTTCATGTCGATGTTGACCCCGTCGCCGCCGATCTTGAGCTTGCCGCCGCCTTCGCCCGCGGTGATCTGTACCCCGCCGTCGGCGCCGCCGGCGTTGATCTTGATCTCCGGGCCGTCCTTCTTGTCCTCGCCCTGCCCGCAGGCGGCGAGGAGCATCATCGGCGGAATGAGGAACGCGAAACGCATGGCACATCCCCTTGGTGCATTAGTTAAATAATACACCTTGGGATTTTGCGAGTCAATGTTTCCCTCTTTCGTCATCCCGGACTTGATCCGGGATCCATCCAACAACCACGGTTATGGACCGCGGATCAAGTCGAACGAGCCACGTGTCTCGTTCGAGGATGACGATGAGGGCGTCAGGCGTCGATGCTCGTGCCGACATTGCCGTGCACCAGCCCGCCGTCGACGGTGATCGTATCGCCGACGACATAGTCGCCCGCCTTCGACGCGAGGAAGATCGCCGCGCCCGCCATATCCTCCGGCACGCCGATGCGCTTGGTCGGAATGCTCTGCGCTACCGCGTCGCCATGATCACGCGCTGCCTTGTTCATGTCCGACTGGAAAGCGCCCGGCGCGATCGCGGTGACGAGGATATGATCGGTGACCAGCCGCGCCGCCATCCGCTTGGTGAGATAGAGGATCGCCGCCTTCGACGCGTGATAGCTGTAGGTCTCCCACGGGTTGAGGCGCATCCCGTCGATCGAGCCGATGTTGATCACCTTCGCCGGGCGCTCGTGCGAGCCGCCGGCCTTGAGCAGGCCGTGCAGCGCCTGCGTCAGGAAGAAGGGCGATTTGACGTTGATGTCCATCACCTTGTCCCAGCCCGCCTCGGGGAAGCCCTCGAAGGGTTCGCCCCATGCCGCGCCGGCGTTGTTGACGAGAATGTCGAGGCGCTCTTCGCGCGCTTCGAGTTCCTTGGCGAGCGCACGGCAACCCTCGACGGTCGCGAGGTCGACGGGCAGGCCGATGACCTTGCCCGGGTAGCGCGTCTCGAAATCGGCGACGGCTTCCTCGATCTGCGCCGTCTTGCGCGCCGAGATATAGACGCGCGCGGCGCCCGCGGCGAGATAGCCCTCGACGATCATCTTGCCGATGCCGCGCGAGCCGCCGGTGACGAGCGCGATGCGGCCGTCGAGGCCGAACATGTCCTGAAGGTTCATTGTCTCATCCTTTTCTCCCTCCCCTTCAGGGGAGGGTTGGGGTGGGGCATGTCGGGCGCAATGCCCTCCCCGCTGCGCCCCGGATCAAGTCCGGGGCTCGCTGCCCCTCCCGCAGGCGAGAGGGGCGAAAGAGATTAGTAGCCGTTCATCCGCGCGACCTGGTCGATGTGGTAATGGACATCGCCCATAAATTCGGCGAGCGCGCGGTCGCGTTTCATATAGAGGCCGATGTCATATTCGTCGGTCATGCCGATGCCGCCGTGCATCTGCACGCCTTCGCGCACCGCGAGGTTGGCGGCGCGGCCGGCCTTGGCCTTGGCCACGGAGACCATCAGCTTCGCGCCCTCGCTGCCCTGATCGAGCAGTTCCTGCGCCTTCATCACCGTGGCGCGCGCGACTTCCATCTCGCCATAGAGATGCGCAGCGCGGTGCTGGAGGCCCTGGAACTCGCCGATCAGCTTGCCGAACTGCTTGCGTTCCTTGAGGTAGTTCACCGTCATGTCCATCGCGCCCTGCCCGACGCCGACCATTTCGGCGGCGGCACCGGTGCGGGTGGCGGCAAGCAGCGCGTCGAGGATCTCGCCGCCTGCATCGACTTCGCCGATCACCGCATCGGCGTCGACCTCGACGCCGTCGAGCGTGACATGGCTCGCGAGGCTGGAGTCGACGAGGCGGCGCGGATCGGCGGTGACGCCTTTCGCATCCTTCGGCACCGCGAACAGCGTGATCCCGCCGTCGGTCTTCGCCGCGACGATGCTCATGTCGGCGACATGGCCGTGGAGGACAAAGCTCTTCTTGCCGTCAAGGCGGAAGCCGTTGCCCGCGCGCGTCGCGCTGGTCGCGATGCGGTCGGGGCGATGCTTGGCGCCTTCGTCAATCGCGAGCGCGATGATTGCCTCACCGCTGGCGATCGCGGGGAGCCAGCGTCCGGCCTGCGTACCGCCCGCTTTCGCGAGCGCGGCGACCGCGCCGACGCTGGTCGCGAGGAAGGGTGACGGGGTCAGGTTGCGGCCGATTTCCTCGAGCACGATGCCCGCTTCCATATGCCCCATGCCAAGCCCGCCATGTTCTTCGGGAACAAGCATGCCGGGCAGGCCCATTTCGGTGAACTGTGCCCAGAGGTCGCGCGAAAAGCCGGTGGCATCGGCCTCGTCGCGCAGCTTGCGGAGGTGCAGGACGGGGGCCTGTTCGGCCACGAAGGGGGCGACGCTGTCCTTGAGCATCGCCTGGTCGTCATTGTGATACAAAGGCATGGGTCAGGCTCCGGGCAGGTCGAGGATACGCTTGGCGATGACGTTGAGCATGACTTCGCTCGTCCCGCCTTCGATCGAATTGGCCTTGGTGCGCAGCCAGCCGCGCGCGCGCGCGCCGCCCTTGGTCTCTTCGCTGTCCCATTCGAGCGCTTCGCTGCCGCCGCCCGACATCACCAGCTCATGCCGGCGCTTGTTGAGCTCTGTCCCGACATATTTCATCATGTTCGAGCTGGCCGGATGCGCGCGGCCGGTTTTCCACATGTCCATGAACCGCTCGCCCATCGCGCGATAGGCAAAGACGTCGACGTCGAAGGCCGCCATTTCGGCGCGCAGGATCGGGTCGTCTAGTTCGCCATGGTCGTTCTTGCCGAGCGACTTCGCAAAGAGCGCGCCGATGCTGACCATGTCGCCGCCCGCGCCGCCGCCCGAGATCATCTCGCGTTCGTGGCCGAGCAGATATTTGGCGACGTCCCAGCCGCGGTTGATCTCGCCGACGAACTGCGTCTTCGGCACCTCGACATCGTCGAAGAAGGTTTCGCAGAAGGGCGAATTGCCGCTGATCAGCAGGATCGGCTTGGTCGTGACGCCCTTGCTCGCCATGTCGAAGAGCATGAAGGTGATGCCCTGATATTTGTTCGCCTTGTCGGTCCGGACGAGGCAGAAAATCCAGTCGGCCTTGTCGGCATAGCTGGTCCAGATCTTCGACCCGTTGACGACCCAGTGATCGCCCTTGTCCTCGCCGAAGGTCTGCAAGCTGACGAGGTCGCTGCCCGAGCCGGGTTCCGAATAGCCCTGGCACCAGCGGATTTCGCCGCGCGCGATAGGGTTCAGATAGTGGATCTTCTGCTCCTCGGTGCCGAATTGCAGCAGCGCGGGGCCGAGCATCCAGATGCCGAAGCTGTCGAGCGGCGAGCGCGCGTTGATGCGCTTCATTTCCTGTTTGAGGATCTTGGTCTCTTCGGGCGAGAGGCCGGCGCCGCCATAGGGCTTCGGCCAGTCGGGGACGGTATAGCCCTTGGCGACACAGGCCTCGAGCCACTGCTTCTGGGCGTCATTCTTGAATTCCCAGTTGCGGCCGCCCCAGCAGACGTCGCCTTCCTCGCGCACCGGTTCGCGCATTTCTGCGGGGCAATTCGCCTCCAGCCAGACGCGCACCTCGGCGCGGAAAGCTTCCAGATCGCTCATCCTCTTGGCTCCTCTTCTCCGTCCAAATCTACGTCCGGTTCGCTACTTTACGCAAGCGTCAACTTGGGCGCGCCGACCTGCCGCTACGGCGCCGTAGCGTCGGTTCGACCGCCGTTGACGCGGCTTTTCGCGCGCCTAAGCTGAGTGGCAAAAGAAAACGGGAGCAGAGGATATGCGATTCGCAGGCAAGGTCGCCGTCGTCACCGGCGCGGCGTCGGGTATCGGCAAGGCCACGGTGCTGAAACTGGCGGGCGAAGGCGCGCATGTCATCGCCGCCGACATCGACGAAGCGGGCGGGCAGGCGCTTGCCGCCGCGTCGAACGGCAAGATCGATTTCGTCCGCTGCGACGTCACCGTCCCCGCCGACATCGAGGCGCTGATGAACGCGGCCGCCGAAAAGACGGGCGGCATCGACATCGTTTTCAACAACGCCGCGGCGGGCGGCGACCGCGCGCCGATCGACGAGATTACGCCCGAGGGCTGGGACCGCACGATGGACCTGGTGCTGAAATCGGTGGCAATGGGCATCCGTTACGCGGCGCCGCATATGAAAGGCCGCAAGGGAGCATCGATCGTCAACACCGCGAGCGTCGCGGCGCTCGGTGCCGGCTATTCGCCGATCGCCTATGCCGTCGCGAAGGCGGGCGTACTCCACCTCAGCAAGGTCGCGGCGACCGATCTCGCGCAGTACGGCATCCGCGTGAACGCGATCTGCCCCGGCTTCATCAACACCAATATCTTCACCGCGTCGCTCGAGGTTCCGGGCGAACTCAAGAATCAGGCCAACGCCGTGATTGCCGAGATGAGCGCGAACGCGCAACCGGTCGCGCGCGGCGGCCAGCCCGAGGATATCGCGAACGCCGTCGCCTATCTGGCGAGCGAGGAGTCGAGCTTCATGACGGGCACCCACCTGCTCGTCGATGGCGGGCTGACGATCGGCCAGCGGCACGCATGGGACAAGGAAACACCGGGCATGTTCGACGCCCTGCTGGCGATGGAGGAAGCGGCGAAGGCCGGAGCCGCCGCGTGAGCGCCGCCGCCACGGCGGTGCCTGCACCCAAACGCCTGCCCCTCTGGCTGAAGGCGACGCACGGGCTCGGCAGCATCGCCTATGGCGTCAAGGACAACGGCTTTTCGACCTTCCTGCTGCTGTTCTACAATCAGGTGATCGGCCTCGACGCCGGCATCGTCGGGGCCGCGATCATGATCGCGCTGATCGCCGATGCCTTCGTCGACCCGGTGATCGGCGAACTCACCGACCGCACGCGCAGCCGCTGGGGCCGCCGCCTGCCCTGGCTTTACGGCGCCCCGATCCCGCTTGCGATCGCGTGGATGCTACTGTGGAGCCCGCCCGAGATGAGCGACACGATGACCGTCGCCTGGCTGATCGGGCTGGCGATCGTCGTCCGCTCGCTGGTGTCGATGTGCGAGGTGCCGTCGGTCGCGATCGTCCCCGAACTCACCGCCGACTATGACGAGCGCACCGCCGTCATGCGCTTTCGCTTCCTGTTCGGCTGGGGCGGCGGCCTCGTCATCCTGCTCCTCGCCTATGGCGTGTTTTTCGGCGGCGCCAAGGGGCTCGTCGATCCCGACGGCTATTTCCCCTATGCGCTCGCCGGGGCGCTGATGATGTCGGGGGCGGTGCTGGTGTCGGCCGCGGGGCAGCACCGGCGGATCGCGGTGTCGAACCTCGCCGACGTCAAGCCTGCCGCGAGCCTTGCCCATATCGTCCGCGACATGCGCGACACGTTGTCGAACCGTGCCTTCCTGTGGCTCGTCTTCGCGGCGCTGTTCGGATACGTCAACCAGGGCATCACCTTCTCGATGAACAACTACCTGCTGAGCTTCTTCTGGCAGTTCACGCAGGGCGAAATGATCGCCTATGTCTTCCTGCTGTTCGGGACGATGATCGCGGCCTTCATCCTCGTCGCGCCGCTGTCCGCCCGGCTCGGCAAGCGCGACGGCGCGATCGTCGCCGGAGCGATCGCGCTGCTCGTCAACAGCGGTATCTATTTCGCGTGGATCCAGGGGTTTTTCCCCGGCCTGCCCGGCAAGCCGAGCGTCGCGGCGATGTTCGCGCTGGTCTTCGTCTCGAACACCTTCTCGATCATCCTGATGATCCTCTCCTCCTCGATGATGGCCGACGTCGTCGAAGCCTCGCAGAGCGAAACCGGCCGCCGGTCGGAGGGGCTGTTCTTCGCGGGCTTTTTCTTCATGCAGAAATGCGCGACGGGCATCGGCATCTTCGCCGCCGGGCTGATCCTGTCCTTCGCCGCCTTTCCGGCCAACGCCAAACCGGGCGAGGTCGGCGACGCCGTGCTCGGCAATCTGGCGGCGGGCTATGCGCTCGCGATCCTCGTCATCGGCACGCTGGGGCTGCTCGTGATGCGCAAATTCCCGATTTCGCGCGCCGACCATGAGGCGCGGCTGGCGCTGCTCGACGATGCGGCGCGCGGCGAGCCCGACGCGACGGGGGCGCATCCGTAACGGAAAATATCGCAGGCCGACCAAATGGGGTAATTTTCGGCCCGCAGGACTTGGCAAGGCCCACGAATCGGTCCAAAGGTTTACGTGAACGTAAAGGGAAAGGAAGCGAAGATGGACTTCGATCTCACCGACCGGCAGGTCTACTGGCGCGACCGGGTTCGCGATTTCATCGAGCGCAAGGTCCGCCCGGCAGTGCCGACCTACAAGCAGCAGGACGCCGCCGGCGACCGCTGGAAGGTGATCCAGATCGTCGAGGATCTGAAGGCCGAGGCGAAGGAAGCCGGCATCTGGAACCTGTTCATGCCGCCGCGCAGCGGCGCGCACCATCATGTCGACGAGACCTTCGAGTTCGAGGGCCCCGGCCTCACCAACCTCGAATATGCGCTATGCGCCGAGGAAATGGGCCGCGTCGGTTTCGCGAGCGAGGTGTTCAACTGCTCGGCGCCCGACACCGGCAATATGGAGGTGTTCCACCGCTACGGCACGCGCGCGCAGAAGGAAAAATACCTCGGCCGGCTGATGAACGGCCAGATCCGGTCGGCCTTTCTGATGACCGAGCCGCGCGTCGCCTCGTCCGACGCGACGAACATCGAAACGCGCATCGAGCGCGACGGCGACGATTATGTCATCAACGGCACCAAATGGTGGTCGTCGGGTGCCGGCGATCCGCGCTGCGAAGTCGCGATCGTGATGGGCAAGACCGATTTCGCCGCCAAGCGCCATGCGCAGCAGTCGATGGTTCTGATGCCGTTGAACGCGCCGGGCGTGAACATCCTGCGCCACCTGCCCGTCTTCGGTTATGACGACGCGCCGCACGGCCATATGGAAATCGAACTGAAGGACGTTCGCGTCAACGCCGAGGAAGCGATGCTGCTCGGCGAAGGCCGCGGCTTCGAGATCGCGCAGGGGCGCCTCGGGCCGGGGCGCATCCACCATTGCATGCGCACCATCGGCGTCGCGGAGGAAGCGATCGCCAAGATGGCGAAGCGGCTGCAGTCGCGCGTCGCTTTCGGCCGCAAGGTCGCCGAATATAGCATCTGGGAACATCGCCTCGCCCGCGCGCGCATCGACATCGAGATGACGCGCCTGCTCTGCCTGAAGGCCGCCGACATGATGGACAAGGTCGGCAACAAGTCGGCGGCGGCCGAAATCGCGATGATCAAGGTGCAGGCGCCGAACATGGCGCTGAAGATCATCGACGATGCGATCCAGGCGCATGGCGGCGCCGGCGTCTCCGAGGACTTCGGCCTTGCGCAGGCCTATGCGCACCAGCGCACCCTGCGGCTTGCCGACGGCCCCGACGAAGTGCACGAACGCGCGATCGCCCGCATCGAATTCGCCAAGCACAGCGAGGCGAGCGATCCGGGTTTCTCGTCGGGCGATATCGGCGCGACGCGCTGACCCATTCCCCTGCCGCCCATGCCGCCTGCACGGGGCGGTGTGGGCGGCTCCCCCGTCCCGTACCCGCCGGGACGAACGGAGACTGACATGACCAAGGCCGCGATCCTGATCGAACCCGGCAAGCCGCTCGTCATCGAAGATGTGGTGGTCGCCGACTGCGGCCCGCACGAGGTGCGCATCCGCACCGCGGCCTGCGGGCTTTGCCATTCGGACCTGCATTTCATCGACGGCGCCTACCCGCACCCGCTGCCCGCCATCCCCGGCCACGAAGCCGCGGGCATCGTCGAGGCGGTCGGCAGCGAGGTACGCACGGTGAAGGTCGGCGATGCGGTCGTGACCTGCCTTTCGGCCTTCTGCGGCCATTGCGAGTTCTGCGTCAGCGGCCGGATGTCGCTGTGCATGGGCGGCGACACGCGGCGGCCGGCGGGGTCGGCGCCGCGCATCACGCGCCCCGACGGATCGCCGGTCAACCAGATGCTCAATCTCAGCGCCTTTTCGGAGACGATGCTGGTCCACGAACATGCCTGCGTCGCGATCGATCCCGACATGCCGCTCGACCGCGCCGCGGTGATCGGCTGCGCAGTGACGACGGGCGCGGGGACGATCTTCAACGCGTGCAAGGTGACGCCGGGCGAAACCGTCGCGGTCGTCGGCTGCGGCGGCGTTGGGCTGGCGACGATCAACGCGGCGAAGATCGCCGGCGCGGGGCGGATCATCGCCGCCGACCCGGTGCCCGAAAAGCGCGAGCTCGCAAAAAAGCTCGGCGCCACCGATGTGGTCGACGCGCTCGCCGACGATGCCGCGAAGCAGATTGTCGAACTGACCAAGGGCGGCGTCGACCATGCGATCGAGGCAGTCGGCCGTCCGGCTTCGGCCAGCCTCGCGGTCGCCTCGCTGCGCCGCGGCGGCACCGCGACGATCCTCGGCATGATGCCGCTCACCGAAAAGGTCGGGCTCGGCGCGATGGATCTGCTCTCGGGCAAGAAATTGCAGGGCGCGATCATGGGCGGCAACCGCTTCCCCGTCGATATCCCGCGGCTCGTCGATTTCTACCTGCGCGGACTGCTCGACCTCGACAGCATCGTCGCCGAGACGATTCCGCTCGAGAAAATCAACGAAGGGTTCGACAAGATGAAGAAAGGCGATGCCGCGCGGTCGGTGATCGTGTTCGGCCAATGACGCTCGACGCGCAAAAGGCCTTCAGCGGCACCGTCGCGCCCGAGGGCGCCGATGTCCTCGACGAGGCGAAGCTGACCGCGTGGATGGAAGCCCATGTCGAGGGGTTCGAAGGTCCGCTGACGCAGGGCAAGTTCGCCGGCGGCCAGTCGAACCCGACGTACAAGATTTCGGCGCCGTCGGGTAATTATGTGCTGCGCCGCAAACCCTTCGGTCCGCTGCTCCCCTCGGCGCACGCCGTCGACCGCGAATATAAGGTGCAGGCGGGCCTCTATAAGGCCGGCTTCCCCGTCGCGCGCCAATATGGCCTGTGCACCGACGACGATGTCGTCGGGAGCTGGTTTTATGTGATGGGCATGGTCGACGGCCGGACGATCTGGGACGGCGCGATGCCGGGGGCGACCCCTGAAAACCGCCGCGCCACCTATGACGCGATGATCGACACGCTCGCGGCGCTGCACAGCGTCGATATCGAGGCGGCCGGGCTGTCGGACTTCGGCAAGCCGGGCAATTATTTCGGCCGTCAGGTCGACCGCTGGACGAAACAGTACCGGCTTTCCGAAACCGAGACGATGGACGAGATGGAGCAGCTCATTATCTGGCTGTCCGCGACCTTGCCCGAGCAGACGCGCACCAGCATCGTCCACGGCGACTATCGCATCGACAACATGATCTTCGCGCATGATCGGCCCGAGGTTCTCGCGGTGCTCGACTGGGAGCTGTCGACGCTTGGCGATCCGCTCGCCGATTTCACCTATGTCGTAATGGCATGGGTGACCGAGAATGGCGGGCGGTCGGGCGTCATGGACCTTGATCGCAAGGCGCTCGGCATTCCCGAACTCGACGAGGTCGTCGAGCGCTATTGCGCCGCCACCGGCCGCGACGGCGTGCCCGACATGAACTGGTATTTCGCGTACAACTTCTTCCGCCTCGCCGGGATCATCCAGGGGATCAAGAAGCGCGTGATCGAGGGCACCGCCTCGTCGCAGCACGCAAAGGACATGTCCGAACGCGTCCGCCCGCTGGCCGAAAAGGCGTGGGACTTTGCCAAGAAGGCCGGCGCATGAGCCTGTTCGACCTCGGCGGCAAGGTCGCGATCGTCACCGGCTCGTCGCGCGGCATCGGCCGTGCGATCGCCGAGGAATATGCCGATCATGGCGCGAAGGTGGTGATTACCAGCCGCAATATCGAACCGTGCGAAGAGGTCGCGGCGGCGATCAACGCCAAACATCCCGGCCATGCGATCGCGGTGTCGTCGAGCCTGTCGTCGAAGGAGTCGCTGCAAGCCATGGTCGACGCCGGGCGCGCCGCCTTCGGACCCGTAGATATCCTCGTCTGCAACGCGGCGTCGAACCCGCATTACGGGCCGATGGAGACGATCAGCGACGAAGCGCTGCGCAAGACGCTCGACCATAATATCGTCGCGCAGCACTGGCTGATCACGATGGTCGTGCCCGACATGCGCGAACGCAAATCGGGATCGATCATCCTCGTCTCGTCGATCGGCGGGCTGCGCGGGACGCCGATCATCGGGACCTATGCGATCACCAAGGCCGCCGACATCCAGATGGTCAAGAATCTGGCGCGCGAATTCGGCCCCTCCAACATCCGCATCAATGCGATCGCGCCGGGTCTGGTCAAAACCGATTTCGCCAAGGCGCTGTGGGAAAATCCCGAAAATCTGAAAGCCTCGACCGCGAACGCGTGCCTCGGCCGCATCGGCGAGCCGCGCGAGATCGCCGGCGCGGCGGTATTCCTGGGGTCGGGCGCGGCGAGTTTCATGACCGGACAGACGGTCGTGGTCGATGGAGGTGTGGTGGTATGAGCGGAGCATTGGACGGCAAGGTCGCGATCATTACCGGCGCCGGTTCGGGAATCGGCCGCGCGAGCGCGCTGCGCTTCGCCGCCGAGGGCGCGAAGCTCGTCATCGGCGACAAGACGGCAGCAGTGCACGACACCGCAAAGCTGGTGAAGGACGCCGGCGGCGAGGTCGTCGCGCTGGAGATCGACGCCGGCGTCGAAGCCGATGTTGTCTCGCTCGTCGAGGCCGCGAAAGACACATATGGCGCGCTCGACGTCGCCTTCGCCAATGCCGGAATCATCGGCGACATGGGCGGCATCTTCGATTTCGACCCCGATGCCTGGGCCGAGACGCTGCGCGTCAATCTGATCGGCCCGGCGCTGATGGTGAAACATGCCGGCAAGGCAATGGTCGACCAGGGGCGCGGCGGCGCGATCGTCCTCACCGCGAGCGTCGCGGGAATCAACTCGGGTGCCGGGCCGGGCGCTTACTCGGCGTCGAAAGCCGGGGTGATCAACCTCGCCAAGGTCGCGGCGCAGCAACTGTCGACGAGCGGCGTGCGCGTCAACGCGGTCTGCCCGGGACTCACCGAAACCGGGATGACCAAGCCGACTTTCGACTATGCCAAGGCGAAGGAGGTCACCCACAAGCTCGGCCAGCTCAACCCGCTGCGCCGCGCCGCGCAGCCCGAGGAGCTCGCCAATGTCGCGCTCTTCCTCGCCAGCGATCAGGCGAGCTATGTCAACGGACAGGCGATCGCGGTCGACGGTGGCCTCACCAGTTCGCATCCGGTAACGCGTCAGTTGCTCGGCCAGACCTCGCACTGAGGAGACATAATATGCAGTACCGGCAACTTGGCGACAGCGGCATCGAGGTTTCGGCGATCTGCCTCGGTAGCTGGCTCACCTATGGGGTCGGGGTCGACGACAGCGCCGGGCGCGCCTGCGTCGATGCGGCCTTCGATGCCGGGATCAATTTCATCGACACGTCGAACGTCTATGGCCGCGGCGCCGCCGAAAGCTTCCTCGGCGATGTGCTGAAGGCGCGGTCGCGCGATAGCTATGTACTGGCAACCAAGCTGTTTTTCCCGATGTCGGACAGCGACAGGGGGCTGAGCCGGGCGCAGATCGAAAAGCAGATCGACGCCAGCCTGACGCGGCTCCAGACCGATTATGTCGATCTCTATCAATGCCACCGCTACGACCCCGACACCCCGCTCGAAGAGACGATGGCGGCGCTGTCCGACGTCGTGCGCAGCGGCAAGGCGCGCGCGATCGGCTTTTCCGAATGGTCGCCCGAACAGATCGAGGCGGCGCTGGCGCTCGCGCCGCCGCACGTCAAATTCGTGTCGAGCCAGCCGCAATACAGCCTGATCTATCGCCGCGCCGAGGCGAAGGTGATCCCCGTCAGCATGGCGAACGGCATCGGCCAGATCGTCTGGTCGCCGCTCGCGATGGGCGTGCTCAGCGGCAAATATGCCCCCGGCGCGACGCCGCCCGCCGGCACCCGCGCGGCAGGCGACGACGCCGCGTTCATGAAGCTCTATATGACCGACCCGGTGCTCGAAGCCGTGCAACGGCTGCGGCCGGTCGCCGACAAGGCGGGCTGCAGCGTGGCGCAGCTCGCGATCGGCTGGGTGCTGGCGCAGCCGGGCATCACCAGCGCGATCGTCGGCGCAAGCCGCCCCGAGCAGCTCCGCGAGACTGCCGCCGCGGCCGACCTCGATATCGACCCCGCCTTGCTCGCCGAGGCTGCCGCCATCCTCGAAGGAGTTCGCGTTTCGTGAGCCGCAAAGTGATACAGGGTTTCGATACCGCGCGGCTGGACCGCATCCCGGCCTTCCTCGCCGCCAAATATGTCGACACCGGACGGCTGCCGCATGCGGCGACGCTCGTCTCGCGGCGCGGCGAGATCGCGCATCGCTCGTGTATCGGCGAAGCACGCCCGGGCGAGGCGCTGAAGGACGACGCCATCTACCGCATCGCCAGTATGACCAAGCCGGTCACCAGCGTCGCCTTCATGATGCTGGTCGAGGAGGGCAAGGTCGCGCTGTCGGACCTCCTGGTGAAGTTCTGCCCTGAGTTCGAGGCGACCGGCGTCTTCGTCGCGGGCGGCGGCAACGTCCCCTTCCTCACCCGCCCGCCGACGCAGCCGATCCGCATGGTCGACCTGCTGCGCCACACCGCCGGGCTGACTTACGGATTTCAGGAAAGAACTCCGGTCGATGCCGCGTATCGCAAGGCGCGGATCGACGATTTCGACGCCGATTATACGATGGACAGCTTCATCGCAGGCCTCGCGAAAATCCCGCTCCAGTTCGACCCGGGCGCGCACTGGAATTATTCGATGGCGACCGACGTGCTCGGCGCGGTGATCGAGCGGATCGAGGGCAAGCCGTTCGGCGAGGTGCTGCAGGAGCGCATCTTCGCCCCGCTCGGCATGGTCGATACCGGCTTCAAGGTGCCCGCCGAGCAGCAGCACCGGCTGACCGACGCCTATGCCTTTCATCCCAAGGACAAGATGCAGGGTTTCGACGGCGGTGCGCGCAGCCGCTGGGCGAAGGACCGCAGCTTCGAATCGGGCGGCGGCGGGCTGGCCTCGACGGTCGACGATTATCACCGCTTCTGCCTGATGCTGCTCGGCGGCGGCAAGCTCGGCGACACGCGGATCATCAGCCGCAAGACGTTGGACCTGATGACGTCGAACCACCTCGTCGGCGGCGGCGACCTGACGCAGCACAGCGTCGGCATCTTCAGCGAGGACGAAAATGCCGGCGTCGGCTTCGGCCTCGGCTTCGCGGTCACGCTCGATCCGGCGGCAGCGGGCATTCCGGGCTCGCCCGGCGACTATTATTGGGGCGGCATGTTCTCGACCGGCTTCTTCGTCGATCCGGTCGAGGAGATTTGCATGGTCTTCATGACCCAGCTCATGCCCTCCTCCACCTATCCCGTGCGGCGCGAGGTCAAGACCCTCGTCCACGCCGCGATCGATGACTGAAATGCAACCCCACCTTTCCGTTCGTGTCGAGCGAAGTCGAGACACCCAGAAGGCATGCGCCAACGATGGGCATCTCGACGTCGCTCGATGCGAACGGGTTCTTGATTAAAGGAGTCTCCCATGTCCGAAGAAACCCCCAACAGCGTCACGATGGAAAAGGACGGCGAAGTCGCCGTCGTCATCGTCAACAACCCGCCGGTCAACGCGCTGAGCTGGCATGTCCGCGAAGGGCTGGCCAATCATTTCGCCGCAGCGCTCGCCGACGATAGCGTCAAGGCGATCGTGCTGCGCTGCGACGGCAGCACCTTCATCGCCGGCGCCGATATCAGCGAGTTCGGCAAGGCGCCGCGCGGTCCCGATTTCAATGCGGTGCTGAACAGCATCGAAGCCGCGACCAAGCCGGTCGTCGCCGCGATCCACGGCACGGCGCTCGGCGGCGGGCTCGAAACCGCGCTCGTGTGCCATTATCGCGTCGCCGTGCCCTCGGCGAAGCTCGGCGTCCCCGAAGTCAAGCTCGGCCTGCTGCCCGGTGCCGGCGGTACCCAGCGCCTGCCGCGTGTGGTCGGGGTCGAGGCCGCGGCGACGATGACCTCGCTCGGCGAGCCGATTCCGGCCGCCAAGGCGAAGGATCTCGGCCTCGTCGACGCGCTCGCGGGCGAGGACAGCCTGGCCGCCGACGCCATCGCCTTTGCCCGCACGAAGATCGCCGACGGCCCGCGCCCGACGCGCGAACGCAAGGTGTTCGGCGACGTCGCGGTGATCGAACAACTCAAGGCGGCGAACGCCAAGCGCTGGCGCGGCTTCGACGCGCCTTATGCCAACCTCGCCTGCGTCGAGGCGGCGACCCGGCTGCCGTTCGACGAGGGCCTCGCCTTCGAGCGCGAGGAATTCACCAAGCTGATGTTCGGCAGCCAGTCGGCGGCGCAGCGCCACATCTTCTTCGCCGAGCGTCAGGCGGCAAAGATCGACGGCCTGCCCAAGGATATCAAGCTGCGCGACATCAAGCGCGTCGGCATCATCGGCGCCGGCACGATGGGCGGCGGCATCATGATGAACTTCCTGCAGAAAGGCATCGCCTGCACGATCGTCGAGATGCAGCAGGACGCGCTCGACCGCGGCCTCGGCGTCATCCGCAAGAATTACGACGCCTCGGCCGCCAAGGGCCGCTTCAAGCCCGAACAGGTCGACCAGATGATGGGCCTCATCACCCCGTCGCTCGACCTCGAAGCGCTCGCCGACTGCGACCTGATCATCGAGGCGGTCTATGAGGATATGGGCGTCAAGAAGGAGATTTTCGGCAAGCTCGACCAGATCGCCAAGCCCGGCGCGATCCTCGCGTCGAACACCAGCTATCTCGACGTCAACGAGATCGCGGCGGCGACCAGCCGTCCCGGCGACGTGCTGGGCATGCACTTCTTCTCGCCCGCCAACGTCATGAAGCTGCTCGAGGTCGTGCGCGGCGACAAGACCGCCGACGATGTCCTCGCGACCGCGATGGCGATCGGCAAGAAGATCGGCAAGGTCGCGGTCGTCGCGGGCGTCTGCCACGGCTTCATCGGCAACCGCATGCTCGCACCGCGCCAGATCGAGGCGCAGAAGCTGCTGCTCGAAGGCGCCACCCCGGCACAGGTCGACAAGGTCCACACCGATTTCGGCATGCCGATGGGTCCGTTCCAGATGAGCGACCTCGCGGGCGTCGACATCGGCTGGCACCGCGACCCGAACCGGATCGAAAGCATCCGCGACGCGCTGTGCGCCGAGGGCCGCTGGGGCCAGAAGAAGCAGGCGGGCTTCTACGACTATGACGACAAACGCAATCCGTCGGAAAGCGCGCGCGTCGCCGAGATCATCGACGAATTCCGCAAGAAGGCGGGGATCGAAAAGCGCGAAGTGACCGATCAGGAGATCGTCGAGCGCACTCTCTATCCGATGGTCAACGAAGGCGCGCTGATCCTCGCCGAGGGCAAGGCGCAGCGCGCGAGCGACATCGATGTCGTGTGGATCTACGGCTATGGCTGGCCGGTCTATCGCGGCGGCCCGATGTTCTGGGCCGGGCTCGAAGGCACCGACAAGATCGCCGCCGCGCTGGAAAACCACGGCTTCGAGGTCGCGCCGCTGCTCAAGGAAAAGGCGGCGGCGAAGGCCGGTTTCTGAGCCACCCGCCGATAAACAAGAAAAGGCTGCCTGTCCCGGCGTGGGGCAGGCGGCCTTTTCTTTGTCAAAGTTCCGCCGTCGGTCCTGCGGAAATATTGCGATTCATGGTTAAAGGACTGGCAAGATCTGCCGTCAGGGCAGAGCATGAACGCCATGCCCGTCACCGCCATCCTGCTCCTCGCCGCGAGCGCCCCGGCCGCCACTCCGGCGCCGCAGCCGCAGGCGACCGCCATCGCCGTGGCGCGCGCGCGGATCGTGTCACCCGCCGAGGTACGGCGGGTGGACGGACGGATCGAGGTTCGCACCGGTGAGAAGAGCGCACCGACACAGGTGCACCGCACGCCACGCCGCGACGGCGGCGAAACGGCGGATTTTTACTGAGCCCCGATGGCTGAACCCTGCAGGGTCTGGATAATTGCCGAGAAATCGCGGCCGTCCTTGTCGGCTTCGACAAACGCCTCATACAATTCGCGCGCTTTCGATCCCATCGGGACATCGGCGTCGACGCTCGCCGCCGCTTCCATCGCGAGACGCAAATCCTTGAGCATCAGCGCTGCTGCGAAACCGCCCTTATAGCCGTTGTCGGCGGGGGTCGCCGGTCCGACGCCGGGGAGCGGCGCATAGCTGGTCAGCGACCAGCACTGGCCCGAGCTGACCGAGGCGATGTCGAAGAATTTCTGCGGATCGAGCCCGAGCTTCTGCGCCAGCGCGAGGGTCTCGCACGTCGCGACCATCGACGCGCCGAGCAGCATGTTGTTGCAGATCTTCGCCCCCTGCCCAGCGCCCGCGTCGCCGGCGTGAATCACCGCCTTGCCCATTTTCGACAGGATCGGTTCGGCGCGCGCGAAGCCGTCATCGGTGCCGCCGACCATGAAGGTCAGCGTGCCCGCATTGGCGGCAGCGATGCCGCCCGAAACGGGCGCATCAACCGCAACGAGGCCGTTCGCGATCGCGGCTTCGATGTTCGAACGCGCGGTGGCAACGTCGATCGTCGAGCAGTCGAGCAGCAAGGTGCCAGTCGCCGCGTTCGGGAAGACGTCGGCTTCGTAGACCGATGCGACATGCTTGCCCGCCGGGAGCATGGTGACGACGGCTTCGGCACCGGTCACGGCTTCGGCGGCCGACGCGGCACGCGAACAGCCCGCCTCGACCGCGCGCGTCAGCGCTTCCTCGCTCAGGTCGAAGGCGCGGACGTCGTGCCCCGCCTTCGCCAGGTTCGCGGCCATACCGCCGCCCATATTGCCGAGTCCGATAAAGGCGATTTTCATAGCAGTTCCAATTCACCCAGAATGATGGCCACCCCCGCGAGAATGAAGAGAGGTCCAAGAATGAACCCGAGGACGGCCTGAAGATATTTGAGAAACCAATCGAGCTTCGTGAGCGGCAGCGGCGCTTCGCCAGTCGGTCGCAGAATGGCCGCTTCCAGAATGTTGATCGTTTCCTGTTTGCGGTATCGCCAGTGATTCCAGCCGGCCAAAAGGGCGACAACCCCGATGGCCAGCGAAATCAGGCCGGCGATCACCGCCCCTTCCACACGCCTTCGCGTTTCTCGATGAAAGCGGCCATGCCTTCGGCCTTGTCCTCGGTCGCGGCGAGGATCTGGAACAGGCGGCGTTCGTAGATCAGCCCCTGATCGAGCGTCGTTTCGAACGCGGCATTGACCATGTCCTTGTTCACCATCGCGGCCATCGGGGGCATCGATGCGATCGTGGTCGCGGTCTTCACGGCTTCATCGACCAGCGTCGCATGCTCGACGACGCGGGCGACGAGCCCCGAACGCTCGGCCTCGGCGGCGTCCATCATCCGGCCGGTGAGGCACATTTCCATCGCCTTCGCCTTGCCGATCGCGCGCGTCAGCCGCTGCGACCCGCCCATTCCCGGCGCGACGCCGAGCTTGATTTCGGGCTGGCCGAATTTCGCCTTGTCCGACGCGATGATGAAGTCGGCCATCATCGCGAGTTCGCACCCGCCGCCGAGCGCGAAACCGTTGACCGCCGCGATCCACGGCTTGCGCACCTTCTTCACGAAGTCGCTCGTCCATTTCGAGAAGAAGTCCTCAAGATAGAAATCGGCGGCCGGCTTGTCGGCCATCTCCTTGATGTCGGCGCCCGCAGCGAACGCCTTGTCGCCCGAGCCGGTGAGCACGGCGCAACGCTGGCCGGGGTCGGCCTCGAACGCCGCGAAGGCCGCGATAAGGTCTTCGAGCACACCCGAATTGAGCGCGTTGAGCGCCTGCGGGCGGTTGAGCGTCACCAAGGTGACGGCGCCGCGCGTTTCGACGAGGAGGGTTTCGTAGGTCATTCGGTATTCTCCAAATTCTCGTCATGCCGGACTTGATCCGGCATCCATAGCCGCGTGGACGCCGGATCAAGTCCGGGGTGACGACCTTAGGTGAGCGGGGTCCATTTCTCGTTTTCGGGCAGCGGCGCGAAGATCGCGTCGATCCAGTCGTCGGTGACCGCTTCGGGCGTCGGCGGGTCCCATTTCGGGCTGTTGTCCTTGTCGACGATCAGCGCGCGCACGCCCTCGATAAAGTCGTGCATCGCGACGACGCGGCTGCCGATCGCATATTCCTGCGTCATCTGCGCGGCGAAGTCGTGCATCTCGCCGCCTTCCTTCAGCTGGCGGAGCGCGACCTTGCAGGTCTGCGGGCTCTTGCCGCGCAGCGCATCGAGTTCCTTCGCCGCCCAGTCGCCGCCATCGGCTTCGAGCGCGGCGAGGATGTCCTCATAGCTGTCGCTCGCAAACAACCGGTTGATCTTGTCGATCTGCCCGGTGATCGCGGCAGGCGGCGCGGTGACCGCGAGGTCGCCGAGGATGCCGCCGATGCGGTCGGGGTGCGCGGCGATGCGTTCCTTGGCCTCGGCGAGCTTCTCCGACGGCAGATAGTGCGTCGCGAGGCCGAGCGCGAGGCAATCGGCGCCATCGAGCCGCGCGCCGGTGAGCGCAAGGAAGACGCCGACGCGGCCTTCGAGGCGCGGCAGGTACCAGCCGCCGCCGACGTCGGGGAACAGGCCGATCCCCGTCTCGGGCATTGCGAAGCGGGTATGCTCGGTCGCAACGCGATATTTCGCCGGCTGCGAAATCCCGACCCCGCCGCCCATCGTGATGCCGTCCATGAAGGCGACGACGGGTTTGGCATAGGTGAAGAGCAGATGGTTGAGGCGATATTCGGTGTGGAAGAAGAAGCGTGCTTCCTTGCCGTCCTTCGCGCCGCTTTCCGCGAGCATGCGAATGTCGCCGCCGGCGCAGAAGCCGCGCCCTTCGCTATGGTCGATAATCACTGCCTCGACGCTATCGTCGCCCTGCCATTTCAGCAGCGCATCGATCATTGCCTGACACATCGGCAGGTTGAGCGCGTGGATCGCCTTCGGGCGGTTGAGCGACAGGCGGCCGACGCGGCCGTCGACACTTACAAGAACATCTTCGGTCATTGGCGCAGCAGGTCCCTTCCGACGATCATCCGCATCACCTGGTTGGTGCCTTCGAGGATCGAATGGACGCGCAGGTCGCGCCAGAAACGCTCGATCGGATAGTCGCGCAGATAGCCGTAGCCGCCGAAAAGCTGGAGCGCGTCGTTGACGATCTTGCTGCCGTTATCGGTCGCGAGCCGCTTTGCCATCGCCGAGAAGCGCGACTTGTCGGGGGCGTTGGCGGTGACCTTGGCTGCGGCTAGATAGAGCAGCGCGCGCGACGCCTCGAGGTCGGTCGCCATGTCGGCGAGCATGAACTGGGTGTTCTGGAAATCGGCGATCGGCTGGCCGAACTGCTGGCGGTCCTTGCTATAGGCGATCGCCTCGTCGAGGCAGCGCTGCGCGCCGCCGAGCGAGCAGGCACCGATGTTGAGGCGGCCGCCGTCGAGCCCCGCCATCGCGAAGCGGAAGCCGTCGCCCTCGGCGCCGACCAGATTTTCGACCGGCACGCGGCAATCCTCGAAAATCACCTGCGCGGTGGGCGAGGCGTTCCAGCCGAGTTTCTTCTCGGGCGCACCGAAGCTCAGCCCCGGCGTATCCTTTTCGATGACGAGGCAGCTAATGCCCTTCGACTTCTCGTCGCCGGTGCGGACCATGCAGACATAGATATCGTTGTAGCCGGCGCCCGAGATGAACTGCTTGGTGCCGTTCAGTACATAATGGTCGCCATCCTTCTTCGCGGTTGTCTTGAGCGCCGCGGCGTCGGAGCCCGAGCCCGGTTCGGTGAGGCAATAGCTCGCGATCTTTTCCATGCTGACGAGTTCGGGCAGGAAACGGGCCTTGATCTCGGCGCCGCCGAAGCGGTCGATCATCCACGTCGCCATATTGTGGATCGAGACATAGGCGCTGGTCGCGGGGCAACCATAGGCCATCGCCTCCATGATCAGCGCCGCCTCCAGCCGGCCGAGCCCGATGCCGCCCGATTCCTCGGCGACGTAAATGGCGCCGAAGCCGAGCTCGCCCGCCGCCTTCCACACCTCGACGGGATAATGGCTTTTCTCGTCCCACTCGGCCGCAAAGGGCGTGATGCGATCGGCGGTGAACTTGCGCGCCATGTCCTGGATGGCGAGCTGGTCGTCGGTAAGCTGGAACTGGTCGGTCATGGTCACTTCTCTAAAATGGCTTCGGCTTCGATTTCGACTTTCCATTCGGGCCGGATCAGCGCCGGCACAACCAGCATCGTCGATGCCGGTCGCACATTTTTGAATGCCGATCCGTGCGCACGGCCGACGAGGTCGGCATCGGCGGCGTCGGTGATGTACATGCGGGTACGCACGACGTCGGCGAAACTGCCGCCGAGCGCTTCGAGCGCCTCGCCGATGATCGCGATGCAGCGCGCCGCCTGCGCCCCCGCGTCGCCGGGGGTCGACGAACCGTCGGGCTCGATCGGCGCGCAGCCCGCGACGTCGATGCGATTCCCCACCCGAACCGCCCGGCTGTAGCCGTAGACGGGTTCGAAGGGGGATGCGGAGGAATATAGCTGGCGATCAGTCATTGTGCGTTCTCTTCCTCCGCCGGCAGCATATAGTCCCAGCCATATACGAAGCCTTGTTGGCACCCGCTTCGTTTGTCATCGATCATGCCGAAGCTTTTGATCAGCTCGGCATCGATCCCCCCGCCGGTTGTCGCTTCGCTCGAGACATTCGCGAGATAATGTTCCTGACCCACGGTGAAATCGGCCGGACCGTAAATCATGTAAACCGGAGCCGACCCGCCGGTGCGATATATGCGCATCCGGTTAGCTTGCCGGACGAGCGTGCCACGGCGGCGAGGCTGCTGGTAAATCTGGCTTTCGCCGATCGAAACAGTCGAACCGTCGGCGCGTTCGATCTTCAGGAAAGCCGTTTCGGTTCCGGCGCCAAAATGTGTGATCCGTTCGCCAGCGGCGAGATCGAAAGCAACATAGTTGAGGCAAATACGGCGAGGCCCGGAAACCGGGTCCGCCAATTGCGAAGCATCGGCCCACGCCGGGCCGTGCGAAGCAGCCAGAACAAGGACCAAAACAACCGTCCATTTTGGAAAACCGCGTCTCATCAGGCACGGCGGCCCCGAGCTAAGATCAGAAGCATCGGAGAATCAGCCACAGGTGACCTGCGTGATCTTCGAAGCGTCGTCGTACATCACGTTCACCCGGTCGACGCGATAGTCCATCGTCATCGCCGAGCGCGGCGGGCCCCAGCGCAGTGTGCGCGCACCCGATGCCTTGAGGATCCCCGCGCCGAGGTCGGGGCTGACGCTCTGGCCGACGTAGCTTTGCACCGCATCGGCCTTGCACGTCATTTCGGCTTCAGGCGGCGGCGGGGTCGATTCGGGCGGGCGTTCCTGCGTGCAGGCGGCGAGCGGCAGAACGGCGGCGATTGCCATGATGCGAATGTCCATCGTGAGTCTCCCTTGCAAAGCCGTCATCCGGCACAGCGCGTATAGCGTATCGGCTCGGCCGCGGCACCCTCGCCAGAATCGCGACGAACGAGCGTCTTGCCGCCGTCGGCGAGTTCGAGCTGCATCCGGCGATCCCATTCCTCACCCTCGCCGCTGAAGCGGTAATCGGCGACGATCCGCTCGGCACCGCTCTCGCGAACCCGGGCGAGTTCGCCGTGCGATTCGAAGAAGCGCAGGTTGGCAGCGTCGATGACCAGCGCGGTGAGGTCGGTTCCCCGTTTCGCCGCACAATCGGCAACTTTCAGCGCCCAGCGGCCGCGGATCGCAGGCGGGATCGTCTTGCCGTCGCCGACAGTCTCCGCCGTTTCCTTCGTGGGCGCCGGCTCGGCGGCAGCTTCGGGCAGGTCCCCGTCGACCGCCGTTTCGGGCGCCGGGCGGTCGGCCTTTTGCAACGGCGAGATATCGGCCGTGTCTTCGGGGCCGGACTTGTCGTCGCCGCCGCTGCACGCGGCGAGAAGCAGCACCATCGCGGGAAGCATGAAGCGGGTCATTTCTCGTCTCCTTCGGAAGGAGAAATGCCCGGTGCGGCGCGCGGGTTTCATCGCGCGCCGCTTTCGCCGGACAGGATCGGACGCCGCCGCAACCGGCGTTACCCCATCGTCGGGATGACGAAGGCGTTGCCGCCGTCGGGCGAGCCGTCGGGCCAGCGCGCGGTGATCGTCTTGACCTTGGTCCAGAATTTCACGCCTTCCATGCCGTGCTGGTTGGTGTCGCCGAACGCCGACCGCTTCCAGCCGCCGAAGGTGTGATAGGCGACCGGCACCGGGATCGGCACATTGATGCCGACCATGCCGACATTGACGCGCGCGGCGAATTCGCGCGCGGCGTGGCCGTTGCGCGTGAAGATCGCGACGCCATTGCCATATTGATGCTTCGACGGCAGTTCGAGCGCGCTTTCGAAATCGGCGGCGCGGACGATCTGCAGCACGGGGCCAAAGATTTCTTCCTTGTAGCTTTCCATGTCGGGGGTGACATGGTCGAACAGGGTCGGGCCGACGAAGAAGCCTTTCTCGTGGCCCTGCAGGGTGAAGCCGCGGCCGTCGATGACCAGTTCGGCGCCTTCATCGGCGCACTTCGCGATCCAGCCTTCGACCTTGTCCTTGTGCGCCTGCGTCACGACGGGGCCGTAATGCGCTTCGTCGTCGGTCGACACCCCGACGCGCAGCGCCTCGATCGCCGGGACGAGCTTTTCGCGCAGGCGGTTCGCAGTGTCCTCGCCGACGGGGACGACCACGGGCAGCGCCATGCAGCGTTCGCCCGCCGAACCGAAAGCGGCGCCGGTAAGGTCGTTGACCACCTGATCGAGGTCGGCGTCGGGCATCACGATGCCGTGGTTCTTCGCGCCGCCCATCGCCTGCACGCGCTTGCCGTTGGCGACACCGCGATTATAGACATAATGCGCGATGTCGGACGAGCCGACGAAGCTGACCGCGCCGATATCGGGATGGTCGAGGATCGCGTCGACCATTTCCTTGTCGCCATGGACGGTCTGGAAAATTCCTTCGGGCATACCGGCTTCGAGGAAGAGTTCGGCCAGCCGCACCGGCACGCTGGGGTCGCGTTCGCTGGGCTTGAGGATGAAGGCGTTGCCGACGACGGTCGCGATCGCGCCCATCCACAGCGGGATCATCGCCGGGAAGTTGAACGGGGTGATGCCGGCGCCGATGCCGATCGGCTGGCGCATCGAATAGACATCGATGCCCGGGCCGGCGCCGACGGTATATTCGCCCTTCAGGATATGCGGCGCGGCGCAGGCGAATTCGACGACGTCGAGGCCGCGCTGGATGTCGCCCTTGGCGTCGGCGATCACCTTGCCATGTTCGGCCGACAGCATTTGCGCGAGCCCGTTCATATTGGCTTCGACGAGACGCTTGAAGTCGAACATCACGCGCGCGCGGCGCTGCGGGTTGGTCGTCGCCCACGCCGGCTGCGCCGCTTTCGCCGCCGCCACTGCACGGTCGAGGACGGCGCGGTCGCCCAGCGCGACCTGCGCCTGGACGCCGCCATTGTTCGGGTCGAGGACGTCGGCGAAGCGGCGGCTGCCGCCGGCACCGCCGACGATGTGATGGTCAATCTGTCGCATGGGTCGAATCTCCCGTCTGTGATTGCCCGCTGCAACAGACGAATCGCGCGCTGAAAGCAAGGGATAGACTTGCAGTTCGATCCTGCATATTTGCAGCATATGGATTGGGACAGGCTGCAATATTTCCTGCTCGTCGCGCGGCACGGCACCCTCGCGCGCGCCGGGGCGGCGCTGCATGTCGACGCGACGACGGTCAGCCGGCGGGTCAGCGCGCTCGAAGCTGCGCTCGGCCAGACGCTTTTCGAACGCGCGCCGACGGGCTTCGTGCTGACCGCGGCGGGACGCGCGCTGGTCCCGCATGCCGAGGCGATGGCCGCGGCGGCGGCACGCGTCCATATGGCGCCGGGCGGCCGGGCGGGATTGTCGGGACAGCTTCGGCTCAGCGTGACCGAGGGCTTCGGCAACAGTTTCATCGCACCGCGGCTCGCCACCTTCGTCGCCGCGCATCCCGAGCTCGAGATCGACCTTGTCGCCTCGTCGGGTTTCCTCAATCCCTCGCGGCGCGAGGCCGATATGGCGGTGCTGCTCGCGCGGCCCAGAAAAGGCCCGCTGATCACGCGCAAGCTGTCGGACTACAGCCTCGGCCTTTATGCGCCCGCGAGCCGGCCCGACTGGCAACAGGCGGTCGGACAGGCGCCGCTGTCGCGCGCGGGGATTCCGGTGATCGGTTATATGCCCGATATTCTTTATGCGCCCGAACTCGATTATCTCGACGAGATCGAACCGGGGCTGCGCGCCAGCGTGCGGTCGTCGTCGATCCTCGCGCAGCGGCGGATGATTGCGGGCGGCGCCGGGGTCGGCGTGCTTCCCTGCTTCATCGCCGCGGGCGATCCCGGGCTGGTGCGGGTGCGGCCCGAACAGGTCATCGCGCGCGCCTTCTGGCTGGCGCTCCACCGCGACGTCGCGCCGCAGCCGCGCATCCGGGCGTTCATCGACTGGCTCGACGCCGAGGTGCGCGAGAGCCGGGGGTTGCTGGTGCCAGCCTAGGCCGGGCGCCAGTCCGACGCGATCAGTCCGCGCTCCCCGAACAGCCTTGCCATCGCATCCGGCCCGGCTACGGCGGCGCGCAACCGGTCGGCGAGCGGGTCCTCGACGGGCTCGCCACTGCGCAGGAAAGCGATCCACGCCGCCACCGCCGCCGCGAGCGAAGGACACTGCGCCCCGCGCTGTTGATGCCAGGCCAGCGTTTCGAGCCAGCGCTGCGGAATCTTCTGGCTGCCGTCCATCGCGATCTGGGCGAGCCGGTGGTCGAGCGCCGGATTGGCGAAGCGACCCAGCAACGCGTCGGCATAGGCGGCAAGGTCCTGACCCGGCGCCGCGGCGATCGTCGGCGCCGCTTCCTCGCGCATCAGCCGTTCGATGACCGGGCGGATATCGGGATCGGCGATCGCCTGATGGACGAATATATGACCCCGCCCGAGCCCGATATAGGCGAGCGCCGAATGCGCGCCGTTGAGCAGCCGCAGCTTTGCGGTTTCATAGGGCGCGACGTCGGCGACCAATTCGGCGCCGCCCGTTTCCCAGCGCGGGCGCGCGCCGGCGAAGTCATCCTCGATCACCCACTGGCTGAAACTTTCGGTGACGACCGCTCCTTCGTCGCGGGCGCCGAGCGCGGCTTCGACGGCGGCGCGGTCGGCGCCGGTCGTGGCGGGGACGATGCGGTCGACCATCGTCGCAGGACAGGTGCATTCGCCGTCGAACCATGACGCGAGGCCGGGATGATAAGCGGCGAGATATTCGCGCATCAACCGGCGCAGCACCGCGCCGTTGCCGGCAAGATTGTCGCAGCTGAGCAGGGTGAGCCCGCCCAGCCCCGCCGCCTTGCGTGCCGCGAGCCCGGCCGCAACGAAGCGATAGAGGCTCGATCCGCCGACTGCCCCCGCGAGGTCGAGCGATCCGTCGGGGCGGCGCAAATAGCCTTTCTCGGTCACGGTAAGGCTGACGATATGCGTCGCGGGCGCAGCGATGGCGTCGATCACCGCCTGCGGATGCTCCGCGGCAACGAGCGTTTTGCGCACCGCACCGATCAGGCGCAGCCGCGTGCCCGCAGCGCCGCGGGCGCTCACCGTGTAGAGCCCGTCCTGCGGGCCGAGCTGCGCCGCGACATCGGGAGAGCGCAGCGACACCCCGACGATCCCCCAGTCGCGGTCGCCGGCATTCATCGCATCGTCGGTGTAGACCGCCTGATGCGCGCGGTGGAAGGCGCCGATGCCGAGATGGACGATCCCCGTCGCCTGCGCGTACCGGTCATAGGCCGGGCGCTGCACCGCGGCGGGCAGCGTCGTATCGGGCGACAGCCTCACAGCCGATATGCTTTCCTGGCGAGGTTACAGGCAAGGTCGGCCGCGAGGTCGGTGGCCTCCCATTCCTCCATGCGATGTTCGGCGACGAGCCCGGCGAGGAAGCCGCAGTCGATCCGCCGCGCGACGTCGTGGCGCGCGGGGATCGACAGGAAGGCGCGCGTGTCGTCGTTGAAACCGACGGTGTTGTAGAATCCCGCCGTCTCGGTGACCTGCGCCCGGAAACGGCGCATCCCCTCCGGGCTGTCGTGGAACCACCAGGCTGGGCCGAGCCGCAGCGCCGGATAATGGCCGGCGAGCGGCGCGAGTTCGCGCGCATAGCTCGTCTCGTCGAGCGTGAAGAGGATGATCGTCAGCTCCGCTTCATTGCCGTAGCGCGCGAGCAGCGGGCGCAGCGCATGGACATAGTCGGTGCGCATCGGAATATCGGCGCCCTTGTCGCGGCCATGGCGCGCGAACAGCGCGGGATTGTGGTTGCGGAAACTGCCGGGGTGGATCTGCATCACCAGCCCGTCGTCGAGGCTCATCCCCGCCATCACCGTCAGCATGTGCGCGCGGAACAGTTCGGCGTCGGCGGCACTGACCTGGTCTCGGGTGACCCGCGCGAACAGCGCTTCGGCCTCGGCGTCCGACAGGTCGGCAGTCGCGGCGGTCGGGTGCCCGTGATCGGTCGAGGTCGCGCCCATTTCGGCGAAAAAGGCGCGGCGATTGCGATGGGCGGCGAGGTAACCGGCATAGCTGAACGCGTCCTCGCCCGACACTTCGGAGAAGCGCGCGAGATTGTCGCCGAAACCCTCGAACTCGGGATCGACGACGGGATCGGGACGATAGGCGGTGATCACGCGCCCGCCCCATTCGCCGCTTTGGTTGGCGGCGCGGATCGCGGCGTGATGCGCCAGCGTGTCGAGCGGGCTTTCGGTCGTCGCGATCACCTCGATCCCGAAACGGTCGAACAGCGCGCGCGGGCGGAAGGCGTCGGCGCCCAGCGCATCGGTGATGCGGTCGTAATAATCGTCCGACGTCGCCGCGGCGAACTGGACATCGAACCCGAACACCTCGGCAAACACCCAGTCCATCCACATCCGCGTCGGGGTGCCGCGGAAGAGGTGATAATGTTGCGCGAACAGCCGCCAGCTTTCCCGGGGATTGGCCTGCAGGTTGCCGATGCCGAGCGCTTCGAGCGGCACGCCCTGCGAATAGAGCATCCGGAAGATATAATGGTCGGGATGCAGCAGCAGTTCGGCGGCGTTGCCGAACGGCGCATTGTCCGCAAACCACGCCGGGTCGGTGTGCCCGTGCGGGCTGACGATCGGCAGGTCCGCGACCGCGCCGTACAGCCGCCGGGCGATATCGCGCTGCCCCGGATCGGACGGAAACAGCCGGTCGGGATGCAGGATCAGCGGGGTCGTCATACGCTTTCGACGCTGACCGGCGCGAGGCGCGGGCTGAGGAGGTGGATCGCCAGCACGGCGAGGAAATAGACGACGGTACAAGCCGCGAAGATGACCGTGTAATTGCCCCCGGTCGCATCGAGCACGAGCCCGGTCGACTTCGCCATGATCATCCCGCCGACACCGCCCGCGAAACCGCCGAGCCCGATCACCGATCCGACCGCGCGCTTCGGGAACATGTCGGGCGGGATCGAGAGGATCGTCGACGAAAAGGCCTGATGCCCCGCGAGCGCGATGCCGATCAGCACCACCGCGAGCCACATATTGTCGAGCCCCGAGACGAACAGCAACGGCAGCACACAGCAACCCGCGCCGAGCATCGTCGCCTTGCGCGCGAAATTCACGCTGCGGCCGGTCTGGATCAGCTTCGACGATACCCAGCCGCCAAGGATGCTGCCGATGTCCGAGAGCAGGTACATGATGATCATCGGCAGCAATACGACCTTGAGATCGACGTCGTAGGTGGTGCTGAAATATTTGGGCAGCCAGAAGAGCATCAGGAACCAGACGGGATCGGTCAGGAACTTTCCGATCGCATAGGCCCATGCCTCGCGCTTGGTGACGATCGCGCCCCAACCGAGGCGCCCAACCGTTTCGGGCGGGTCATGCTCGATCCACGCGAGTTCCGCCTCGCTCACCTTCCCGCTTTCGCGCGGGTTGCTGTAGAGCCAGAGCCAGAGCAGCAGCAGGATCACGCCGAAGGCACCGGTATAGATGAAGGTTTCGCGCCAGTCGAAACCGAGGAGGCGCATGAACAGCGCGATCGTCGGTGCGGTCAGGATGACGCCGATCGTCGTCGCGCTGTTGACCCAGCCGATCGCGTAGGCGCGTTCCTTTTGCGGGAACCACTCGCTCGCCGCGCGGACGACCGAGGGGAAATGCCCCGCCTCGCCGACGCCGAGGATGACGCGCGCCATCATGAAGGACGCGACCGAGGAGGCGAAGCCGTGCGCAACATGGCCGACCGTCCAGATCGATATGGCGATCGCATAACCGACTTTGGGACCGAAACGGTCGATGAGCCAACCCATCGCGAGGAAGCCGAGTGCATAGGCGGCCTGAAAGGCGGTGACGATGTTGCCATAATCATTTTCGGTCCACCCGAGCTCATCGCCGAGCGTCGGCGCGAGCAGGCCGAGCATGGTGCGGTCGATGTAGTTGACCGTGGTCGCCGCGAACAGCACCCCGACGATCAGCCAGCGGTAACGTCCCGCCCGGGGCGTCGGCGCCGCCGCCGCTTCGCCCGCACTTGCCTCTGCCATGATTCTCTCCCGATTTTTCCTTAATCGCTAATCGTGCAACCGACGCGGATTTTTCCGTCGAACAGCGCTTCCCCGCTTTGGCCGGGGCGAATTTCGTGGATGCCGGTGATCGCGCCCGACGACAGCCAGGTCCCGGGCGGGATCGCGATCCCGCGCGCGCGGAGGGTGCGGATCAGGAACAGCGCCGATCCGAACGGGCCGTCGAGCATCGTTTCCATCGTCGCCGCGCCGACGGTTTCGCCATCGATGGCGAACTCGACCGGCATGTGGATCAGGTCCCTGTCCTGCCAACCGGCGAGCGGCGGCCCGAGCACCAGCCCCCTGTTGTTGCCGAAGTCCGAAGCGGTGACCGCAGGGCCGTGGCGGTTGATACCCTGAAAAGGCGAGCTGGCGATTTCGATGCCGGTCCGCACCTCGGCGATGCAGTCGCGCACCGATGCAATGTCATAATCATGGTCCGCGACCGTCCCGAAGCACAGCACGACTTCGGCTTCGGCCGCCGCGAAGCCGCTTGCATAGACGGGCATGGCGGGGCGGGCTGCACTTGCGTCCCCGACAATTTCGTCGGCAAAGATCGGCCCGGTCAGCCGGTTCTCGCCATAGCGGCCGACGAGATCGGCGGCGATGCGCCCGACCTTCCAGCCGCCGACGCGGCGCCCGTCGAGCGCGATCGCCGCATCCTGGATCGCATAGGCATCGGCCATCGTTTCGGGCATCGCGCCGGGATATGAGGTAAGCGGTGTCTTTTTTGCCCGCGCGGCGAGGAACGCTGCGGCGATATTTTTCTGTTCGGTGGTCGCTGCCATGGGCCTGCTTTTTCCTCTTCCGCGACGAGGCTTAAAAGACACCGGTGTCAAAAGCAAGCAAATAGCCGTTGTTGCGGTTGATTTTGCCCAACCGAGCGCCCATCAGGGAAGCGACAGGCCAAAGTGGTGGGACACGGTGCGGCGCGCCGGGCAAGGCCTGTGGAGGAAAGCTGGAGTCATGGCGGGACAAGCGGGCGGCAAACAACCGACGATCAATGATGTGGCGGCGCTCGCCGGGGTATCGAAAAAGACCGTCAGCCGCGTCATCAACCGGTCCGAATTCATCAGCGAAAAGACCCGCAAGGCCGTTCAGGGGGCGATCGAGACGCTCGGGTTCGTCCCCAACCCGCAGGCGCGGGCACTCGCTTTTCGCCGCAATTTCCTGATCGCGCTGCTCCACGACAACCCCAATGCGCAGACGGTGCTGAACTTTCAGCAGGGCGTACTCGACGCGATCAAGGACAGCGATCTCGCGCTGCTCGTCCGCCCGGTCGACCGGGGGTCGGACCGGATGCTCGACGACGTCCGCACCTTTCTCGAAAAACAGCGGCCGATCGGCGCGATGCTGCTGCCGCCGATTTCGGAGAATGACGATCTTGCCGCGCTCTGCGAGACGCTCGGCGTACGCTATGTCCGCGTCGGATCGGCGCCGCTCGACGATCCGCAACATTGCGTCGCGTCGAACGACCATGACGTCGTCAAGGAAGCGGTGCGGCGGCTCGTCGACCTTGGCCACCGCCGCATCGGATTCGTGCGCGGGCCCGAGGGCTTCCGTTCGGCGGCCGAGCGTGAAAAGGGCTTCCGCGAGGCGCTCGCCGACGCCGGGCTGAGCCTTGCCGACGATCATTATGCGCCCGGCAATTACCGCTATGCTGCCGGGGTCGAGGCGGGCGAAAAATTGCTGGCGCTTGCCGAACCGCCGACCGCGATCTTCTGTTCGAACGACGAAATGGCGGCCGGTGTGATAAGCGTCGCGCATGGCAAGGGGATCGCGGTGCCGGGCGCGCTGTCGATCATCGGCTTCGACGATTCGCCGACCGCGACGCACATCTGGCCGGCGCTGAGCACGGTGCGCTGGCCGATCCGCCAGATGGGAGTGCGCGCGGCGCAGCTCCTTGTCCCCGACTTCCTCGGCGCGGGCGCCAAGGCCATCGACCCCGATCCCGCCGCACTTACCTCGACCTTCGTCGAACGCCAGTCGGTCGCGCCGCCCGGGCGGTGAGGATCAGCGCCGCCGCCGCGCCAGTTGATAATCGTAGAGCGAGGGCACCGCATCGAACGCCATGCCCGTCGCCTCGATATAGGGCGCGGGGTCATAGCTGACCGTGATCCGGCGGTTCGCGTGCAGCCCGACGATCCGCTCGCCCGGCCCCTCGAGCCCGCTGACGATCGCAACCTCGGCATCTGCGGGAACCGCGCCGGGGATCACCAGCCGCGCGTTCCACAGCGTGTTGTAAAGCCCGTGCCCCGGCTTCCAGTAAGGCGCGCCGCCGCCCATCCACAGCCGGTAGCGCCACGCGCCCTTGTCCTGCTTCGGATCAATATGCAGCGTCACCTGGTCGAACAGATTCTGGTGGTTCGATCCGCTGTGCTCGTCGATCACGCCGTCCTGCGCGACGGTCGAGCGAAGGAAGACCGAGCGCGTCGAGCGCGTGTTGACGCTGAGCGGATGGATCACCGGATTCTCGACCTTCAGATCCCGGACCAGCACATTGTGCACTGCGCCGACATGCACCGAATAATGCGCGGCGCGATCGCCCGTCGTCGTCACATCGGCGATCGTCAGGCTGGCGGCATTGTCGGTCAATATGCCGCTGTCCGACCGGTCGATGACGAGGTTGCGGACCCAGCCGTCGAAGACCCCGGTCATATAGATGCCGTTATAACCCTGTTCGAGATGATGGCCGAACGCCGGCGCTGCGGGGAATTGCAGCCGCAGATTCTGGATGCCGACATGTTCGAGATGCCGCCAGTTCGCGAGCACCGCGGGCTGGTCGGCGCGCACGTCGTGGAGCAACGGATCGCCCAGCGTTACCGTCTTGCCGCGGATCGCCGCGATGCGTGTCGCCTGCACGACGACCGGGCGGTCGGGCGACGACCAGTGATGCGATCCGATCGGCAGGTCGGTGTCGCCATAGAGCGACTTCAATATCGCGCTCTTGGGCCCGTCGACCGAAAACCATTGGAGCTGGACGACGTCGCCGGCCTTGAGCCTTGCGGCATCGTCGACGGTGAGCGTGCGGCCGAACTGTTTTCCCGCGACCCCGCGCGCCAGCACCGGGTCGCGCGCGTCCTTGCTGCCGTCATAGGAGACGGCGCGCGTCTTGTCGGGGCCGACGGTGATCATCCCGCCGGCCCAGCTATATTCGGTGAACAGATAGTCGATGTTGTTCTCGGGCTCGACCTGATATTTCTTCTCGCGCACCAGATAGGCGCGCAGCTCGTCATAATCATGACTGTTGTCGATCAGCTTCAGCGGCCGGGGAAACCAGAGTTCGCTGCCGCCGGGGCCCTCGCCGGCGCCGGCGAGGACGATATCGCTGCGCGTGATGCGCAGCACTTCGGTGATCTGCGTCCGTCCCTTGGGGAAGCGCAGCGTGACCTTGCCCTTCACCGCATTGGCGGCGGCGAGCGCGCGCAGCACCGCCTTCGTATCGTCGAGCCCGTCGCCGGGGATCGCGCCATGGTCGGTGACGTCGACGATCGTCCCCGCGTCGGCCGGTAGCGGCGCGAGGCCGAAACCATAGCCGGCGTAGGAGAAGTCGGGGAGCGGGTTGGCCGCCATCGTCGCGGGGTCGGAGAGGATTTTGGGCAGCTTTGCCGGTTCGGCCTGCACCGGCAAGGCCAGCAGCGCGCCGAGCGCAGCACCGAAAGCGAGGCGCGCGCGCCGATGACCCGATATCTTCACTATCCCATCTCCTGACGATCCGGTTCCGGTGGCGGCGTGGACGGTGCCGCCACCGGAGGGGGATCAGAATTTCGCCCGCACGCCGACCGAGAAGCGACGCTCCGACAGGGCATAGCTATTGAGCGCGGTCGGGTTGAAATTGCTATATTCGCTCGTCGCCGATTTTTTCGGCATCAGATTCTGCGCCTGCAGCGACAGGGCAAAATTCTCGGTCAGGTCGAATCCGAGCTGGGCGTCGAGTTGCGACCGCGCGCCGATGAAGCTCGGCCGGCCTTCGGAAAATTCGAACACCGCCTCGTCGCGGTAATTATATGCGATGCGCGCCGAGAAAGGGCCTTTTTCATAGAGGCCGACGAGGTTGTAGCTGTTCTTCGACACCGCAACGAGCGGGAAGCCGGCATTATCCTCCGAGTCCGAATAGGTGTAATTGGCGATGATGCCGAGGCCGTCGAACGGCGCGGGCAGGAAGTCGGCGAACTGCTGGATGCCGATCTCGAACCCCTTGATCCGGGCGCTGGCGAGGTTTTCCGGTCGCGAGAAGGTGAGCTCGCGCCCCTGATCGTCGAGGTCGAGGTCGACGCCGGTGGTCACGAAACTGGCGATGAAATCCTGCACATCCTTATAGAAGACCGCGCCCGAGATCAGCGAGCTCTTGCCCGTATAATATTCGAAGCTGACATCGGCCTGCGTCGAGATCGGCGGCTTGAGGTTCACATTGCCGCCGGTGACCGACAGGTTCGTCGCGTTGAAAAAGGTCGACGGCGCAAGGTCGGCGATCGACGCGCGCTGCATCGTCTGCGATCCCGAGACGCGGACCAGGAAATTGTCGGTGACGTTGAAGGCGATGTTCGCGCTGGGCAGGACGTTCGTATAGCGGTTCTTGTCGTTGCGCAGGGTGCTGACCGTCCCGACGTTGACATAGCTATCGACCGACAGCCGGGTGCTGGCGATACGCACCCCGGCATTCGCCTTGTACGGCATGCCCCATATTTCGCCCTCGCCCGATACCATCAGATAGGCGGCGAGCGTGCGTTCGCTGAAGTCATAATCGCGCTGGAGGTTGGGCAGCAGCGTCGACCGGCCGTTCGCATCGGGATTGGGTTCGGCCGCCTGCGCGCGGGTGAAGACATAGTCGAAGGTCGGCGCGGTGCTGAGAAAGCCGCGCGGGAAGCTGCCCGCGATGTCGGGCAGGAAATCCTTCGCGTCGATCAGCTTCAGATAAGGCTCGAGCTCGGCGCGGGTCGGGGTCACCTGGCTGCGATAGGCGTTCGACCGGGCGTGCAGGTCGGTATAGCGCACCCCGGCGGCGATGGTGACGCCGCCGCCGGTTTCGTAGCTGACGTCGAGCTTGCCGGTCCATTCCTCGAGCAGCCCGATCAGCCGGTTGCTGCGCACGCCGTTGTTCGCGGGATTGTACGACGCATAATCGGCGGGGTCGAAAGTGCCGCCGAGCGTCAGCGACGGGATGGTGTCGTCGCGGAAATCGAAGGCGCCGGGCACGGGCGCGGCCGCCTGCAGCGTGATGATCTGGATCGTCTGGTCGATCGTGCCCTTGCTGTAATAGCCGTCGGCCTCGATCGTCAGCCCGCCGCTCTCATATTTGCCGTTGAGCCCGTAGAGGAAGCTTTCGGTCGGCTCGTTGCGGATCTGCCCCGCGGTCGTGACGGTGCCGTTGGCGTTGCCCGCAACGACCATGCCGTCCTCGACCACCGCATCGGTCACCGGATTGGCGCCGGTCGGCAGGCGGAACGCGAAAAAGTCCTGCCGGCGTCCGGTCTTGAGCTTCGAATAGAGCGCATCGGCGGTGAGCGTGAATTCGGGCGTCACCTCGAACTGGATCGCGCCGTTGAGGCCGAGCCGCGAACGGTCGACGGTGAACTGTTCATATTGCAGCAGCGCCGGGGTCGGCTGGACGGTCGTAACGCCGCCGGCGGTATAATTGCGATTAAGGAAATTATTGCGCTCGAAGGCCTGGGTGACCGACGTGCGCTTCTGATATTCGCCCGCGATCATGATGCCGATACGGTCGTCGGCGAACTTCGTCGTCGCAAAGCCGGTGATCGCGGGTTCGAACTTGTCGCTGTTCTCCGAATAGACGCCCTGCACGCGCAGCGAGGCGGTCGGTTCCTTGAACGAGAGCGGTTTCGGGGTGACAAGGTTGACCGTGCCGCCCAGCCCGCCCTCGGCCTGGCTGGCGAGCGGCGACTTGCGCACTTCGAGGCGGCCGAACAGGCTCGATGGCACTGAATCGAGCCCCGACGAGCGGCCGAGCTGGTCGTTCTCGGGCGGCGACAGCCGCGCCGACCAGCCGAGCAGGGTGCGGCCATCGACTTCGACGCGGACCTGCTGCAGCCCGCGCACCGACACCGACTGGCCTTCGCCGAAAACACGGGTGATCTGGACGCCGGTAACGCGCTGCAGCGCCTCGGCGACATTGGCGTCGGGAAGCTTGCCGACATCCTCGGCGGTGATGACGTCCATCACCTGCCCTGCCTCGCGCTTGATATCGGCCGCACGCTCGAGCGACGCGCGAATGCCGGTCACGATGATTTCGCCTTCGGGCGTGTCCGCGCCCGCTTCCTGCGCATAGGCTGGTGCCGCCATCAGCACCGCGAGCGAGACGCCGCCCGCCAGTTTCGCCGTCAATGCGCCGCCCCGCTTCACCCGAATAGCCATATGGTCCTCCCTTTCGCAGCGCATCTCCGCCGAAGCAAGAAATGACACCGGTTACTCTTGCGGACAAAAGGCAATGGCGCGCTTTTGCCCCTGTTTTTTCGAGAGTAAGCGGAGGGCCGTCGGTTTCGACGGGCCGGACGCCCTCTCCCCCATAATATCGTCTCATTGACCGATTCAGGTAACCGGTGTCAGTAACAGGTGACGCATTGCCAGATCGATGTCAAGCGCCATTGTCGTACAACTTGCGGCGCAACCCGGCGCCAGCGGGCTCAACGTCTGACGTCGAGCCCGCCGGCGTGGAACGCCGCAATATCGGCGGCGCCGAAACGGCTGGCATCGCCGGGCAGCGAATGTTTGAGGCAGGTGAGCGCGAGGCCGGTTTCGGCCATCGCGCGCGCATCGCCGCCCGCGCGCCAGGCATGGAGCACCCCGGCGGCGAAGGCGTCGCCGGCGCCGATGCGATCGACGATACCGGTCACGTCGACCTCGCCGGTCTGGTGTGCGCTGTCCCGGCGGTCGACGCGCGCGGCGACGCGGTGATGGTCGGCGGTAAGGACATGCCGCGCGGTCGAGGCGATGATCCGCAGGCCGGGGAACGCGGCAAAGCCCGCCTCCGCCGCCTCGCGCCGCCGGTCTTCGCCCTCGCCGCCGAAATCCTTGCCGAGGACCAGCGACAGGTCGCGGTGGTTGCCGAAGAATACGTCGGCGAGGCCGATCAGTTCGCTGAGGATCGCGCGCGGATCGCTGTCCCACGCCTGCCACAGCATCGCGCGGTAATTGCCGTCGAAGCTGACCGGCACGCCAAGCCGCTTTGCCGCGCGCGCCGCCACCAGCGCCGCCGCGGCCGGGTGCGGCCCGAGCGCGGGGGTGATTCCCGACAGGTGCAGCAACCCCGCTCCGGCAAGTAGCGCGTCCCAGTCATAATCCTCCGCACCGCTTGCGGCGAAGCTCGATCCGGCGCGGTCGTAGACGATCTCGGATGCGCGCAGCCCGGCACCGACGCTGAGGAAATAGAGCCCCATGCGCCCCGCGCCGGTCGCGACGGCGCCGCAATCGACGCCCGCGCCGCGCACCGCCGCGATCGCGCCGCGCCCGAGCGCATTGCCGGGGACCGCGCTCACCATCGCGCAATCGTGGCCGAGATGGGCGAGCCCGACCGCGACATTCGCCTCGGCCCCGCCGACATGGAGCGCGAGCGACGGCGACTGCATCAGCAATTCGTTGCCCGGTGCGGTGAGGCGGATCAGCAGTTCGCCGAAGAAGACGAGACGGTCCGGCATGGCGCGATGCTAGCGTGCGAGCCAGCCGCCGTCGACGGCGAGGATATGGCCCTGCACATAGTCCGAGGCCGGCGACGCGAGAAACACGGCCGCGCCGCCGATATCCTCGGGGCCGCCCCAGCGACCGGCGGGGATGCGCTCGACGATCTGGCGATTGCGCGTCTCGTCGCCCTGCAACGCCGCGGTGTTGTTCGTCGCGATATAGCCGGGGGCGATCGCGTTGACGTTGACGCCCTTCGCCGCCCATTCGTTCGCGAGCAGCTTGGTCAGCCCGCCGACCCCCGATTTCGACGCGGTGTAGCTCGGCACGCGAACCCCGCCCTGAAAGGTCAGCATCGAGGCGATGTTGATGATTTTGCCATTGCCACGCGCGATCATGTGGCGGCCAACGCTCTGGCAGAGGAAGAAAAGCGTCTTGAGATTGGTGTCCATCACCGCGTCCCAGTCGGCTTCGGTAAAGTCGACGGCGTCAGCGCGGCGAATGATCCCGGCATTGTTGACGAGAATGTCGATGCGCCCGAATTCGGCGACCACCGCATCGACGAGCGGCTGCACTGCTCCGACGCTCGACAGGTCGGCGGCGAAGTTGTCGGCCTTGCGGCCAAGCGCGCGCACCTTGCCGACGGTTTCATCGGCAGGAGAACGGCCCGCGGCGGCGATGTCGGCGCCCGCTTCGGCAAGCGCGAGCGAAATGCCCTGCCCGATACCGGTGTTGGCGCCGGTGACCAGCGCGACTTTTCCGGCGAGGTCGAACATCTTCATTCTCTTACCTTTCGTCATGCCGGACTTGATCCGGCATCCATCGCCGCGACCCTGCATGGACCCCGGATCGAGTCCGGGGTGACGATGAATGGCTTACTTCAACTGGCAGATGTCGAGGACGTTCATGTCGGTATAGTCGAGATTCTCGCCGCCCATCGCCCAGATGAAGGCATATTTCTTCGTCCCCGACCCCATGTGGATCGACCAGGGCGGGCTGATCACCGCTTCCTCGTTCGCGATCACGATGTGCCGCACGCTGTCGGGCTCGCCCATATAATGGAAGATGCGGTCGCTTTCCTCGGGCAAGTCGAAATAGAGATAGATTTCGCTGCGCCGGTCGTGGAGGTGCGGCGGCATCGTGTTCCACACGCTGCCCTCTTCGAGCACGGTGAGCCCGAGCAGCAATTGCGCGCTCTCGCATACGCCGGGGATCACGAGCTGATAGATCGTCCGCTGGTTCGAATTGGCAAGGTCGCCGCGCGCGAGCGGGTTCGCCTGATCGAGCGTGATGTGCCGGATCGGGTAGACCTTGTGCGCCGGGAGCGACGCCAGATAGAAGCGCGCGCCGTCGCCTTCGAAGACCACCTCCTTCGATCCCATCGGGATATAGAGGCATTCCTTGTTCTTCATCGCAAAGCGCTGGCCATCGACGCTGATCGTGCCGTCGGTGCCGATATTGACCGCCGCCATCTCGCGCCGTTCGAGGAAGGGGTGCCCCGCCGCCGAAGCCGGCTCGCTCTGGTCAGGAAGCCGCAGCGCGCCGCCCTTCGGCACCGCGCCGCCGATGACGAATCGCTCATTGTGCGAATAGTTGAGGTTGATCCTGCCGTCGGCGAACATGCCCGGGACAAGATAGCGATCGCGCAGCGCGTCATTGTCCACGCATTCCATCATGTCGGGATGGGTCGCGTGATAGGTTTTGGCAAACATGATGATCCTCATCCCGTCTTCGTCGTCGCTATTTGCTAAACCCGATGGTAACCGGTGTCAATGCCGAGGCATCGATGCGCGGGCAAAATTGTCGCACTTTGTCGCAAAGCCCTGAAAGCGCTTGCATGGCGCCTTCCAAATGGTGGAATAGGCATCATTCCTCCCCCGCCGTCGGCGGACCGACACGAGATAATAATTATGCAGGACAACAGGCCGCTGCTCCGCGCGGGAGCCTTGTGTGCCATGATGCTGTCGCTGGGCGCTTGCGCCGGCAAGGACGACGAGGGCGGACGCGGGCGCGGCGCCCCCGAGGTCGGCTATGTCACGGCCGTGGTGCAGGCGGTTCCGGTCACCACCCAGCTCGGCGGCCGCACCGTCGCGTTCGAGACCAGCGAGGTGCGTCCGCAGGTGAACGGCCTGATCCGCCGCCGCCTGTTCGCCGAAGGCAGCTTCGTGCGCGCCGGGCAGCCGCTCTACCAGATAGACGCCAGCCTGTATCAGGCGGCGGCGGATCAGGCCGCGGCGAATCTGGCGAGCGCGCGGGCAAGCGCGCAGGCCGCCGACGAAAAGGCAAAGCGCTTCGAGCCGCTCGCCAAGATGCAGGCGGTCGCCGAGCAGGATTATACCGACGCGCTGGCGCAGGCGCGCGTCGCGCGCGCGACGGTGGCGCAAAATGCCGCGGCGCTCGAAACCGCGCGGATCAACCTGCGCTACACGACGCTTTCCGCACCGATCAGCGGGCGGATCGGGCGCAGCCTCGCCACCCCCGGCGCGCTGGTCAGCGCGAGCCAGTCGGAGCCGCTGGCGACGATCCAGCAGACCGATCCCATCTATGTCGACATGCAGCAGTCGAGCGCCGAACTCATCCGGCTGCGCCAGGCGCTGGCGAGCGGCGGCACCCAGCCCGGCAGCACGACGGTGCGGCTGAAGCTCGAGGACGGCAGCGATTACGGGTTCGCCGGCACCGTCCAGTTTTCGGAGATCGCGGTCAGCGAAGCGACGGGCACGGTGACGCTGCGCGCGCGCTTCCCCAATCCCAAGGGGCTGTTGCTGCCCGGCATGTTCGTCACCGCGCTGTTCGACCAGTCGGTCAACCCGGCCGCGATGCTGGTGCCGCAGGCTGCCGTTCAACGCGACTTCGACGGATCGGCGTTCGTCTACCTTGTTGGCAAGGACAACAAGGCGGTGCGGCGCAAGGTCACCGCCGAGCGGACGGTCGGCGCCAACTGGGTCGTCACCGAAGGGCTGAAGCCCGGCGAAAAGATCATCACGCAGGGGATCGGCAACCTCAAGGCCGGAGCGCCGATCAAGCCGGTTCCGGCGAGCACGCCGCAGCGGGTCGGGGCGCCCGCGGCCAAGGGCGCGGCAGCGAAAGGAAATTAAGGGCCCATGTCGCGCCTTTTCATCGACCGGCCGATCTTTGCCTGGGTGCTGGCGATCATCGTCATGCTCGGCGGGCTGGGCGCGCTCTTTTCGCTGCCGATCGAACAATATCCCGATATCGCCCCGGCGCAGGTCAATATCCGCGCCAACTATCCGGGCGCGTCGGCCGAGACGATCGAGAACAGCGTCACGCAGGTGCTCGAACAGCAACTGACCGGGATCGACGGCCTGCTCTATTTCAGCTCGCAATCGAGTTCGCGCGGGCAGGCGAGCATCACCGCGATCTTCGAGAAGGGCACCGATCCCGACATCGCGCAGGTGCAGGTCCAGAACAAGATCCAGACCGCGATTTCGCGCCTGCCGCAGCAGGTGCAGCAACAGGGCATCCGCGTCACCAAGTCGAACGCCGACACGCTGCTCCTCGTCGCGGTCTATGATTCGACGAACACCCGGTCAAACCAGGACGTGTCCGACTATATGGCGTCGAACATCCAGGACCCGCTGTCGCGCGTCGAGGGGGTCGGCGACGTCAACATCTTCGGCGCGCCGCACGCGATGCGCATCTGGCTGAACCCGCAGCGGCTGGCGGCGATGTCGCTGATGCCGAGCGACGTCATTTCGGCGATCACCGCGCAGAACAGCGAGGTCGCCGCCGGCGACGTCGGCGGCCTCCCCGCGCCGCAGGGCCAGATGCTCAACGCGACCGTCACCGCGCAATCGCGGATGCAGACCGTCGAGGAGTTCGAGAATATCGTCCTCAAGACGCTCCCCGACGGGTCGAGCGTGCGCATCAAGGATATCGCGCGGGTCGAGGTCGGCGCCGAAAGCTATGCCGTCATCAGCCGCATCAACGGCCATCCCGGTGCCGGCATGTCGATCTCGCTGTCGCCGGGGTCCGACGCGCTCGAAACCGCCGACCGGGTCAAGGCGCGGATGGCGGAACTCGCCGCCGATTTCCCCGACGGCGTGACCTACAGCTACGCCAACGATGCGACCGCCTTCATCAAGCTGTCGGTCAGCGAGGTGCAGAAATCGCTGTTCGAAGCGATCCTGCTCGTCATCCTTGTCATGTTCGTCTTCCTGCAGAGCTGGCGCGCGGTGCTGATCCCGGCGATCGCGGTGCCGGTGGTGCTGCTCGGCACCTTCGGCATTTTCTATATGGCCGGGTTCAGCATCAATACGATGACCCTGTTCGGGCTGACGCTTGCCATCGGCCTGCTCGTCGACGACGCGATCGTCGTCGTCGAGAATGTCGAGCGATTGATGGAAGAAAATCCCGGCATGTCGGCGCGCGAGGCGACGATCCAGTCGATGCAGGAATTGCAGGTCGCGCTGATCGCGATCGCGCTCGTGCTGTCGGCGGTGTTCATGCCGATGGCCTTTTTCGGCGGCTCGACCGGCGTCATCTACCGGCAATTCTCGATCACCATCGTCTCGGCGATGGCGCTGTCGGTGCTCGTCGCGCTGATCCTCAGCCCCGCGCTGACGTCGAGCCTGCTCAAGCCCAAGACGCATGGCGAGACGGCGGAGACACACCGCTTTCCGCGCCTGCACGCGCTTGGCGAACGGCTGAAGAACGGCTTCAACACCCGTTTCGACCGCACCGTGAACCGCTATGTCGGCAGCGTCGGCGCGGTGGTCGACCGCAAATGGCTCTTCCTCGGCATCTATGCCGTCATCCTCGTCCTGCTCGCGGTGCTGTTCCTGCGCCTGCCGAGCGGCTTCCTGCCAAACGAGGATCAGGGCCGCGTCCAGGTTCAGTTCCGCCTGCCCGCCGGCGCCACCCAGGAGCGCACGCTCGAGGTGCGTAACGCGGTCGAAGATTATTTCCTGACCCACGAAAAGGCGAACACCGGCGCGCTGTTTCTGATCGCCGGCGGCGGCGGCGGGGCCGCGGCAGGCCAGAACACCGGCCAAGGATATGTCAATCTTGTCGACTGGGACGACCGGCCGGGCGACGAGAACACCGCCGATGCGATCACCGAGCGAGCGCGCAAGGCCTTGAGCGGGCTGCGCGACGCACAGGTCTTCGCGCTCGTCCCTGGCGCGGTCCGCGGACTCGGCGACACGTCGGGTTTCACGATGCAGTTCCAGAATCGCGGCGGGCTCAGCCGCGAACAATTCTCTGCCGCGCGCGACCGGCTGCTTGCGATGGCGAACGCCAATCCCAAGCTGACCTCGGTGCGCCTCAGCGACCTTCCCGACGTCGCGACGCTCAAGGTCGATATCGATACCCAGCGGCTGACCGCCTATGGGCTGACCAACAGCGACGTGAACAACACCCTCGCGACCGCCTGGGGTGGCCGCTACGTCAATGATTTCATCGACAAGGGCCGCGTCAAGCGCGTCTATGTCCAGGGCGACGCCCCCTATCGCGCCAAGCCCGAAGACCTCGGCCAATGGTACGTCCGCTCGGCGGACGGCGAGATGTCGCCCTTCTCGGCCTTTTCGCGCATCGGCTGGGCGACCACCCCCGCGACCACGTCGCGCTTCCAGGGTGTTTCGGCATTCGAGATTTCGGGCCAGCCGTCCGCCGGGGTCAGCTCGGGCGAGGCGATGGACGAAATGGAGGCGATGGCGGCGCAGATTCCCGGGACCAGCGTCGCCTGGTCGGGCTCCTCCTATCAGGAGCGGCTGTCGTCGGGACAGGCGCCCTTCCTTTATGCGATTTCGCTGCTCGTCGTCTTCCTCTGCCTCGCGGCGCTCTACGAAAGCTGGTCGATCCCGCTCGCGGTGATCCTGATCGTCCCGCTCGGGCTGATCGGCGCGGTGTTCGCGGTGACGCTGCGCGGGCTCGAGAACGACGTCTATCTCCAGATCGGGCTGCTCACCACGATGGGGCTCGCGGCGAAAAATGCGATCCTGATGATCGAATTCGCCGAACAGGAGGAACGCAAGGGCAAGCGCGTGATCGAGGCCGCGATCGAGGCGGCGCGCATCCGCCTGCGGCCGATCCTGATGACCAGCTTCGCCTTCATCTTCGGCGTGCTGCCGCTGGCGATCGCGACCGGCGCCGGCGCGAACAGCCGCGTCGCGATCGGCACCGCGGTGATCGGCGGCATGCTGACCGCCGCCTTCCTCGCCATCTTCTTCATCCCGCTCTTCTTCGTCCTCGTCAGAAGGGGCGTCCGCGACGGCCTCGCCGCGCTGCGCCGCCGCTTCGGCAAGGACAAGGATGGGGACAAGGACGGCGACAAGGACACGGGCGCCGGCGGGACGGAGGTTCCGGCATGATCGCGCTCCGCCCCCTCCTGCTCGCAGGGACGCTGGCGCTGGCGGGCTGCTCGCTCGCGCCGAAGACGGTGCTGCCCGCGCCGCCGGTGCCGCAGAGCTGGCCGGTCGGCGACGCCTATCTGCTGCAGAGCGAGGCGGCGCTGCCGATCCTTTCCTATCGCAGCGTCTTCACCGACCCGCGGTTGCAGGCGCTTGCCGATCAGGCGCTCGCGAACAACCGCGACCTGCGCGTCGCCTATGCCAATGTCGCCGCGGCGCGCGCGCAAGCGCGCGTCAGCCGCGCGGGACAGTTCCCCGAAATCGGGATCAGCGCCGGCGCCGGCTATGCGGATTCGGGCGGCACGGGCGCAGGAAATGGTGGGGGAAGCGGCGATTTCTCGCTGCGCGGCGGCATCACTGCGTTCGAGCTCGACCTGTTCGGCCGTCTCGCCAATGCCGCCGAATCGGATCGCAACAGCGCGCTCGCGACCGAAGCCGCATCGCGCACCGTCCGACTCGCGCTAATCGCCGACCTCGCGGGGGCATGGGCGACCTATGGCGCCGACCGCGACCTGCTGAAGATCGCGCAGGATACCGCCGCCAACGCGCGCGAGAATGTCCGGTTGACGAAAGCGCGGCTCGACGGCGGCGTCGCGCCGCGCACCGACCTGCGCCAGGCAGAACAGATCCTCGCGACCGCCGAGGATGCGATCGCGGCGCAGACGAGCGCGATCGCGCAGGACGAAAATCTCATCCGCCTGCTTGTCGGCGGCGATGTCGACCGCGCGCTGCTGCCCGCCGGGCTCGCCGAAGTGACGCCGGCGATCGTGGCGCTGCCCGCCGGGGTCAGCTCGCAGGTCCTGCTGCGCCGGCCCGACGTGATCGAGGCCGAATATCGCCTCCGCGCCGCCAATGCCGATATCGGCGTCGCCCGGGCACGGCTGTTTCCGACGATCTCGCTCACTGGCCTGCTCGGTTTCGCGAGCGACGCGCTCGGCAGCCTGTTCGACAGTGGGTCGTTCGGCTGGTCGGCGGGCGGCGATGCCGCCGCGACGATCTTCGACGCCGGCGGCCGCCGCGCCGGAGTCGCGGTGACCGAGGCGCAGCGCGACGCAGCGCTCGCCGGCTACGAAGGCGCGATCCAGACGGCGTTCCGCGACGTCGCCGACGCGCTTGCGGTGCAGGGCACGATATCCGAACGCGTCCGCGCCGCCGCCGCAAACACCGAAGCCGCCGCTGACACCGCGCGGCTGACCGACGCGCGCTACAAGGGCGGGGTCGACAGCTTCCTCGCCAGCCTCGACGCGCAGCGCAGCCTCTATACGGCACGGCGGAGCGAGATCACGACGCAGCTCCTGCTCGTCAACACGCGAATCGCGCTGTTCCGCGCCCTCGGCGGCGACAGCGGGGCGGGAAGCAGCACGCCCTGACGATCCTCTTCGTCACCCCGGACTTGATCCGGGGTCCATGCTTCGTGGAATGGATGCCGGATCAAGCCTGTCCTGAGCGTGTCGAAGGGTCCGGCATGACGATGAAGGTCGATACCGACTCATCTTGACAATCGCCCCCGCTCGCGCGCTAATAGAACATATCAGGAACAAACATGCGCGAGTCGTCTTCCCAACTCGCCGGGCTGCGCCGACGCGTCGCCCGGCTGGCCGCCAGCGGCCATGAAAACCGTCCGGCCGAAGGCTGGCTGGCTAGCGGCGATGCGCGCTTCGACGGCGCGCTAGGCGGCGGGCTGGCGATCGGACGGGTCCATGAATTTTTTGCCGCCGACGCGCTCGACGCGACGAGCGCAGCCGCTTTCGCGGCGCTCGTCGCGCTGCGCACCCCGGGCAAGGCGCCGCTGATCTGGCTGCGCACGAGCGACGCCGGCAAGCGCAGCGGGCATATCTATGCCCCCGGGATTGCCGAACTCGGCGGCGACCCCGACCGGCTGCTGCTGGTCGAGGCGGCCGATCCCAAAATGCTGCTCGCCTGCGCCAACGATGCGATCCGCTGCCCCGGCGCGGCGGCGGTGATCGTCGAAAGCTGGGGCAAATTCCCCTTGCTCGACCTGACCGCCGGGCGCCGCCTTGCGCTCGGGGCGCGCGACGCGGGCACGACGCTGCTGCTGCTCCGCCTTAACGCCGTGCCGGTACCGAGCGTCGCCGAAACGCGCTGGAGCGTCGCCGCCGCCGCGTCGCACGCCCTCGCCGCCAATGCCCCCGGCGCGCCCGCTTTCGACCTCGAACTGCTGCGCTGGCGCGCCGGCCCCGCGGGCGCGCGCTGGCGACTGGACTGGAATCATGACGAACAATGTTTTGGACAGGGCTCCGGGAACGACGCGGCGCTATCTGGCGCTCTTCTTCCCCTTCCTGCCCGCCGAGCGATGGCTTCGCACGGCGCCGCGACCGCCTGACGCCCCGCTCGTCTTCGCCGAGAAACAGCGCGGTGCGATGCGTCTCGCGAGCGTCGATCCGGCGGCGCTCGCGGCCGGGCTGCGCCCCGGCATGCCACTCGCTGACGCGCGTGCGCAGGTCGGCGAACTCGCGGTCGTCGCGCACGATCCGGTGCTGGACCATGCATGGCTCGACCGGCTCGCACAGGGATGCGCGCGCTATACGCCGCTCGTCGCGCTCGACGCCCCCGACGGGCTGATCCTCGACATCGCGGGTGCCGCCCATCTCCATGACGGCGAAGCGGGGGTGATCGCCGATGTCGAAAACCGCCTCGCGCGGCTCGGCATGACGACGCGCCACGCGCTCGGCCCCACCGCCGACGCCGCGCGCGCACTCGCGCGTTATCAAGCGCGCCCCGCTCCCGACGAGGCACAGGCGATCCGCCGCCTGCCCGTCGCCGCGCTCGAACTCGACGGCGAGGCGACGACCGCGCTCGTCCGCGCGGGGCTCAAGACGATCGGCGACCTTGCGAGCCGCCCGATGGCGAACCTTGCCGCGCGCTTCGGCGCCGAGGCCGCAATGGCGCTGCGCCGGATATTGGGCGATGCGCCGAGCCCGCTCGACCCGCGCATCGCCCCGCCGCCGGTCGCCGCCGAGCGCCGCTTCGCCGAGCCGCTGGGGAGCACCGCGCACGCCGCCAAGGTGCTGACCGAACTCGCCGCCGAAGCGATCGAAGAACTTGGGGAGCGCGGCAAGGGCGGGCGTCATTTCCGCGCCACCTTCTTTCGCAGCGACGGCCTCGCGCGGGCGATCGCGATCGAGACCGGCCATCCGACGCGCGACCCCGGGCTCGTCATGCGCCTGTTCGCCGAACGGATGGACGGCCTCGCCGACCCGCTCGACCCCGGCTTCGGCTTCGACATGATCCGCCTCGCGGTACCGCGGCTCGAGGCGCTCGGCGCGAGCCAGCTCAAGCTCGAGGGCGGCGCAGTGAAAGTCGCCGCCATCGACGAGCTTGCCGACCGGCTGGCGACGCGGCTCGGGCGCGGCCGGGTGCGGCGTCTTCGTCCGGCCGACACGCATATCCCCGAACAGGCGCAGCTCGAACTGCCGGCGATCGACGCGCCCGCGCCGCTGCCCTGGCAGGCACCCGATGCCGGCGAACCGCCGACGCGCCCCTTCCACCTCTTCGACCCGCCGCAGCCGATCGAGGTGATCGCCGAGGTCCCCGACGGTCCGCCGCAGCGCTTTCGCTGGCGCCGCGCCTTTCATGCCGTGCGCCGCTACGAAGGCCCCGAACGCATCGCCGCCGAATGGTGGCGGCGGCGCGACAATGGCGGGCTGACGCGCGATTATTACCGCGTCGAGGACGCGCAGGGCCGCCGTTTCTGGCTGTTCCGCCACGGGCTTTACGACGAAAAGCCCGACCCGCGCTGGTATATCCACGGGGTCTTCGCATGAGCGATGCGCCCGAGACCATCCCCGAAACCCGCTTCGCCGAACTGGTCGCCGCGACCAACTACAGCTTCCTGCGCGGCGCCTCGCACCCCGCCGAGATGGTCGCCGAGGCGCTCGCGCTCGGCATGACCGGCATCGGCATCGCCGACCGCAACAGTGTGGCTGGGGTGGTGCGGGCGTGGGCGTTCCTGAAAGATCTGCAGGTCAGACAGCCCGAGCTAGTGGAGGATTTCCGGCTTGTCGTCGGCGCGCGGCTCGTCTTCGCCGACGGCACCCCCGACATCGTCGCCTACCCGGTCAGTCGCCACGGCTGGGGCCGGCTGACCCGCCTGCTCTCGACCGGCAATCTGCGCGCGGAGAAGGGCGACTGCATTCTCGAACTGGCTGATCTGCTCGATCACTGCGACGATCTGCTCCTCATCGCGATGGAGGGCGACGAAGCATTGCTCCGTACCCTCAAAAGCAAGCGCCCCAAGTCGGTATGGCTGGCGGCTACGATGCCGCAATCAGGCGGCGACGACCGCCGGCTGGCTGGACTCCAGCGCCTGTCGGCGACGACCGGCGTCCCACTGCTCGCGACCAACGACGCACTCTATGCGACCAGATCCCAACGCCCGCTTCACGACATTATCACCTGCATCCGCGAGGGCACGACAGTCGCAAAGGCCGGCAAGCTGCTTCTCGCCAACGGCGAGCATTATTTGAAGGCGCCCGCCGAGATGAAGCGATTGTTCGACGGTTATCCGAAGGCGATTGAAGCAAGCGCAAAGCTGCTCGCCCGCATCGGCTTTCGTCTCGACGACCTGCGCTACGAATATCCGCACGAGCCGGTTCCGCCGGGCTGGAAGCCCTTCAACTATCTCCATCATCTGGTGAAGACGGCAGCGGAGGAACGCTATCGGACGCCGCTTCCGCCCAAGGTGCGCAAGCTGATCGCCGACGAACTCCGGCTGATCAAGAAGCGGCGCTACGTCTATTATTTCCTGACCGTCTATGACCTCGTCCGCTATGCCCGCACGCGCGAACCGCCGATCTTGTGTCAGGGGCGCGGATCGGCCGCCAACTCGATCGTTTGCTTCCTGCTCGGCGTGACGTCGGTCGATCCGATGGAGCATAAATTGCTCTTCTCACGCTTCGTTTCGGCCGAACGCGATGAGCCTCCCGACATCGATGTCGATTTCGAGCATGAGCGGCGCGAAGAAGTCATCCAATATATCTATGATCGCTATACGCGCGACCGCGCGGCGATCGCCGCGACCGTCATCCACTATCGCCCACGCAGCACGATCCGCGAGGTCGGCAAAGCGCTGGGTTTCAGCGAGGATGTCACCGCGCGGCTCGCCGATACAAGCTGGGGCAGCTGGGGTGACGAGGTGCCAGTCGAACGGCTCATCGAAGCCGGGCTCAACCCGCACAATGGCGAGATCGAGCGGCTGCACCGTTTCGTCAGCGAATTGTTGAAGGCACCGCGGCACCTGTCGCAGCATGTCGGCGGTTTCGTGCTGACTCAGGGACGGCTGGACGAGATGGTACCGATCCACAATGCCGCGATGGAAGACCGTACCTTCATCGAATGGGACAAGGACGACATCGACGCGCTCGGGCTGATGAAGGTCGATGTGCTCGCGCTCGGCATGCTCACCTGCATCCGTAAATGCTACGACCTGATGCGTGAATATGGTCTGGGCAATCACACGCTGGAACTCGACATCGATTCTAACGACCCCGCCGTTTACGATATGTTGTGCAGAGGCGACAGCATCGGCGTCTTTCAGGTCGAGAGCCGGGCGCAGATCAACATGCTGCCGCGCCTGCGTCCCAGAAAACTCTATGATCTGGTCGTGCAGGTAGCGATCGTCCGACCGGGGCCAATCGAGGGCGACATGGTCCATCCCTATTTGCGCCGTCGAAACAAAGAGGAAGCGGTCGAATACCCTTCGCCTGCCCCCCAATATCCGCAGGACGAACTATATGGCGTTCTGGGTGACACTTACGGCGTTCCCCTGTTTCAGGAGCAGGCGATGAATCTGGCGATCACCGCCGCGGGTTTCACGCCTGAGGAAGCCAATGGCCTGCGGCGCGCGATGGCGACGTTTCGAAATGTCGGCACTATCGACAATTTTCGCGAAAAGATGGTCGGCGGCATGGTTCGCCGCGGGTACGAAAAGGATTTTGCCGAACGCTGCTTCAAGCAGATCGAGGGGTTCGGCAGCTACGGCTTTCCCGAGAGCCATGCGCAATCCTTTGCGCGGCTCGTCTATGTCTCCTCATGGATCAAGCATTATCACCCCGCCGTCTTTGCCTGCGGCATCCTCAATTCGCAGCCGATGGGTTTTTATGCCCCCGCCCAGCTTGTCCGCGACGCGCGCGAACATGGGGTCGAGGTGCGCGAAGCCGACGTCAATGCGAGCGGCTGGGACAATAGCCTCGAACGGCGGGCCGACGGCGCGCTCGCGCTGCGGCTCGGCTTCCGGCAGGTCGACGGGTTTCGCGAGGCGTGGGCGACGCAGATCGCCGATGCGCGGACCGCCGCGCCTTTCGCTTCGGTCGAGGAGCTCGCGCGCCGCGCCGACCTGCCCTCGCGCGCGCTGCGCCTGCTCGCCGATGCCGATGCGTGCCGGTCAATGGGGCTCGACCGGCGGCCGGCGCTGTGGGACGCCCGCCGCGTGCGGCAGGGGGTGCTGCCGCTGTTCGACGCCGCCGACGCGGATGAACTGGGGGCCGAAGCGGATGCCGGGCTGCCGCCGGCGCCGATGGTCGAACATGTGCTCACCGATTATCAGACGACGCGCCTGTCGCTGAAAGGCCATCCGATGGCGTTCCTCCGCCGCGATTTCGAACGCGAAGGCGTGCTGAGCGCCGCCGGGGTTGCAGCGGCGAAGAACGGGTCGCTCGTCCGCACCGCAGGGGTCGTGCTGATCCGCCAGCGCCCCGGCAAGGGCAATGCGATCTTCATCACGCTCGAGGACGAGGGCGGGATCGTCAACATCCTGCTCTGGGCGCGCCAGTTCGAACGCTATCGCCGCGCCGTCATGGCGTCGCGGCTTATGATGGCCGAGGGCGAGGTGCAGCGCAGCAAGGAGGGGGTGATCCACCTGATGGCGAACCGCATCGTCGACCGCACGGCGATGCTCGATGCGCTGGGCAGCGACCGGCGCTTCGATCCCGAGGTCTGCCGGGCCGACGAGGTCAGGCACCCGCAGGTCCCGCGCGGCCATGCCCAGCGCCACGGCCATCCGCGCAACGTCCGCATCCTGCCGAAGTCTCGGGATTTTCACTAAAGCGCGAGGAGCGTTCAATAACGGCTTTGGGGTGGGATTAAACTATTCCCCTCCCTGAAAGGGAGGGGAGACAACCGGCCGAAACCGGCCGTCCCGCGCGGAAGTCCTACGCCACAAAAGAAGATGCCCCGGCTGTGGGGGCCGGGGCATCCGATCAGGCTATCAAGGGACCAACCAACATAGCCTGAATTTTATAAGCCGTTCCGCTTAGCGGAGCAGGTTCATCACGCCCTGCTGGCTCTGGTTCGCCTGGGCGAGCATCGCCGTCGACGCCTGGGCCAGAATGCCGGCCGCGGCGAGCTTCGTCGATTCCGCCGAGAAGTCGGTGTCTTCGATGCGCGACTTCGAGTCCGCCAGATTCACGACAGTCGACGTCAAATTGTCGACAGTGGCTTCGAGACGGTTCTGCTGCGCACCGAGGTTGGCGCGTTCGGTGGCAACCGTCTGGATCGCCGTGTCGAGCGTCGCCAGGGCACCCGAAGCGCCGGCAGCGGTCGAGAAGTCGAGGCCGTCGACGCCAAGACCAGCGGCCTGCATGTCGGCGATGGCGATGTTCACGACTTCGCCGTCGTTGAGGCCGGTCTGGATGTCGAGGTCGGCGGTGCCGTCGAGCAGCGCGGTGCCGTTGAAGGTCGTGCGCGTCGCAACGTCGTCGATCTGCGCGATCAGCGCGGTGACTTCGGTCTGGATCGCTTCGCGGTCGTCGTCGCCCAGCGTGCCCGTCGAGGCCTGAACGGCCAGTTCACGCATACGGACGAGCATGTTCGAAATGCCGCCCATCGCGCCTTCGGCGGTCTGCGACAGCGAAATGCCGTCGTTGGCGTTGCGGACGGCCTGGTTGAGGCCGCGGACGCTGGCGTCCATGCGGGTCGCGATGGCGAGACCGGCTGCGTCGTCCTTGGCGCTGTTGATACGCTTGCCGCTCGACAGGCGCTCCATGGCTTCGGACTGCATGCGGCCCGCAACACGCGAGTTGTTCTGGGCGCGAAGCGCGCTCACATTGGTGTTGATGACAGTCATAATGTTCCTTTCCGGCCCCTATGGCCATTCCCGTGGTGTGAGGGCTCGGCGAGCGGTCACGAAAAGCAGTAACGGCGGGCGGCAGCGGCGATTAAGCCGGTCCGTCAAAAAAACGCCGAAACGGCATCGGGTGGGCGGATTATTCCAACTATCTAACTGAATTATTTGAAATAAAATTTTTGGCACGCGCTTTGCATTACTCTTTGCGTGCGGCACACCGCCGCGCCCAGGACGGATGAAATGCAATGAGCACGATTGACCAGAGCCGGCTGCTGCAGATGCGCAGTTCGATCCTCAATCAGAACCAGGCGCTGCAACGCGCCGCGGGGCGCGGCAGCGAAGGCGCCGGCGTCGACGCGGTCGGCGGCACGCCCGACTTCGGCACCGCGATCAACAATGCGCTGCAACAGGTCAACGCCCAGCAGACGAAGGCGAGCGAACTCAGCGAAGCCTATGAGCGCGGCGACACCCACGACATCGTCAGCGTGATGATCGAGCGGCAGAAGGCCTCGCTCGGCTTCGAAACGACGTTGCAGGTCCGCAACAAGCTGCTCTCCGCCTATCGCGACATCATGAACATGCCGGTGTAACCCATGGCCGACGCACAGACCCTCACCCCGATCGACAGCGCGCAGACGAACCGCCTGCCCGTTCCCGCATTCGGCGGCCGCTTCGCACCGATCCAGCAATTCGTCCGCCAGCCCGCCGTCCAGCGTGCGCTGCCCGCGATCGCCACGACAACCGCGATCGGGCTTGCCGCCCTCGCCTATTTCACCATGCAGTCGGCGCCGCAGGCGCAGCTCTTCGCCGGGCTCGCCGACGCCGACAAATCGGCGGTCGCCGACGCGCTGCAGACCGCGGGCATCGCGCACAGCATCGACCCGGTGACCGGCGCGCTGACCGTCGACGCCGACAAGATGCATGCCGCGCGCATCGCTCTCGCCGGACAGGGGCTGCCCAAGGCGGCGCCCGACGGCGACAATCTGATCGCGTCGCTGCCGATGGGCGCGAGCCGCGCGATCGAGGGCGAGACGCTCCGCGCCGCGCGCGAGGCCGATCTTGCCCGCACGATCGAGGCGATCGACGCGGTCCGGAGCGCCCGCATCCACATCGCCGCCGCCGAACCCAGCCTGTTCGTGCGCGAAGACAAGCCCGCAACCGCATCGGTCATGCTGACGCTGCAGAACGGCCGCTCGCTGTCCGACGGACAGGTGCAGGCGATCCGTTTCCTCGTCGCCTCGTCGGTGCCCGGCATGAACGCCGATCAGGTATCGGTGATCGACCAGCGCGGCGCGCTGCTGTCCGACAGCGCGACCTCGGGCGACATGAAGGCCTTCCAGCTCCAGACGCAGATCGAGGATCGTTTCCGCCGCGCGCTCGACAGCCTGCTCGGCCCGATGCTCGGCAACGGCAATTATACCGTCGAAGTGCATGCCGATGTCGACATGTCGGAAAGTCAGGCGACGCGCGAAAGCTTTCCCAAGGACGACCGCGCGCTGCGCAGCGAACAGATCACCCGCCAGGTCAGCGGCCAGGGCCCCGCTCCCGCGGTCGGCATCCCCGGCGCGCTGTCGAACCAGCCGCCGCAGGCGACGACCGTAACCGGCGAAGCGCCCGTTGCCGCCCCCGCCGCCGCCGGTGCGCCCGAAACGCAGAGCAACGAAAATGCCGCCCGCGCCTACGAGGTCGGCCGCGAGATTTCGGTAACCCACCAGCCGCAGGGCCAGCTTCGCCGCGTGTCGGTCGCGGTCGCGCTCAATCAGGGCAAGAAGGCGCTGACGCAGGCCGACATGGCGAAGATCGACGCGCTGGTGAAAGGCGCCGTCGGGTTCGACGCCACCCGCGGCGATCAGGTCGCAATCAGCCAGCGCCCGTTCGCGAAGGTCGAGGACGAAAGCCCGGCCTTTTACGATCAGGGCTGGTTCCTGCCGCTGGTCAAGCAGATCGGCGCGATCGTCGCTGCGCTGCTCGCCTTCTTCTTCATCGGTCGCCCGCTGATCCGCGCCGCGAAGGAACGCGCCGCGGCGCGCGCCGAACAGAGCGCCTCGCTCGAAGCCTCGCTGCTCGCCGCAACCGACGGCCAGCCCGCGCTGCCCGGCGGCGGTTCCAACCGCCGCGAAATCACGCTCGAGATGATCGAACAGGCGCCGAGCTATGAAGCGCGGGCCAACCTCGTCCGCGCTTTCGTCCGTCAGGATTCGGCGCGCGCCGCGCTTGTCGTCCGCCAGTTGATGCAGGAGGGCGCCCGTGGCTGATGCCGACAATATGACGCTCGACGCCCCGGCACCCAAGGCCGCGATCGACGGATCGTCGGCTGCCGCGATCCTGTTGATGCTGCTCGACGAGAGCGAAGCCGCGACGATCCTCAAGCATCTCGGCCCCGAGGAAGTGCGCGGGCTCGCCAAGGCGATGTTCGACACCGCGAACGCCAGCGAAGCGCAGATCGAACAGGCACTCGACCGCTTCGTTGTGCGCAGCCGCGACGTCAGCGCGCTGGCGATCGGCGCCGACACGCGCATCCGCACCGTGATCAACCAGGCGGTCGGCAATGTCCGCGCCGACAATATCCTCGCCGCCGTCGCGCCGCAGCGGAGCGCCGCGTCGCTCGAGATGCTGCGCTGGATGGATGTCGACGCGATCAGCGGCCTGCTCGCCAGCGAACATCCGCAGGTCGGCGCGCTGATCCTGTCGGTGCTCGTCCCCGATGTCGCCGCGCGCGCGATCGAAACGCTCGACGAACTGCTGCAGGCCGACCTCGTGCTCCGCGCCGCGCAGCTCACCTCGGTTCCCGCCGCGGCGATCGAGGATCTCGAATCGGTTCTCGCCTCGGCCAATGTCGACGGCCAGCGGGTCGCCAAGCAGGCGATCGGCGGGCCGAGCGATGTCGCGAAGATCATGAAGAAGATGCCGAAGCAGCTTTCGGAACGCACGATCCGCGCGCTCAAGAAGACCGACAAGCTGCTCGCGCAGGCGATCGAGGAAGAAATGTTCATCTTCGAGAACCTCCGCGACCTCGACAAGAAGAGCCTCGGCACCGTGCTGCGCTCGGTCGACGCCGCCGAACTCGCGATCGCGCTCAAGGGCACCGACGAGGAAATGGTCGACCTCTGCCTCGCGACGATGTCGAAGCGCGCCTCGGAAACGATCCGCGACGAAATGGCCGAAATGACGATGGTCAAGCGCACCGACGTCGACGAAGCGCAGAAGGCGGTCATGCTCGTCGTGCGCCAGATGGCCGCGTCGGGCGAGATCATGATCGCGGGCGCGGGCGACGATTATGTCTGATCGCACCACCGAAACCGGCTTTGCGCCCATCGCTCTTGCCGCCGCCATGGCTCAGGGCAGCGGCTTTCGCCCGCTGTCCTTCGCGCCGGCGGTACGCGATGCCGATGCCGCGATCGCCGACGCACCCGCCGACGCCGAACTCGCCGACGACCCGTTCGCGCGCGGCCTCGCCGAAGGCCAGCGCCTTGCCGAAAGCGCCTACACCGCCGAACGCCACCAGCTTCTCGCACTGATCGCCGGCGCCGAGGCGCTGCAGGACGAACCCAGCGAAGAACTGGCGCAGCTCATCGCCGAGACGGTCGAACGCCTCGTCCGCCAGATCGTCGCCGAAGCGCCGATCGACGCCGCCTGGCTGAAGGAACAGGCCGAGACGGCCGCCACGCTCGTCGCCGAAGCCGACAAGGCTCGCACCCTGTGGGTTCACCCGCTCGACGCCGCGCTGCTCGTCGACGCCGACCTGCGCCTGCCGGTCGAGGCCGACGCCGCAATGGTCCGCGGCACCGTCCGCGTCGAAAGCTCGGCCGGCTGGATCGAACATGGCCGCGCCGTCTATTTGAACGAACTCACCGCCGCACTCGGCCGCGCGGGGGAAGCCGCATGACGCGCCGCCTCGCCATCACCGCGCAGCAATTGCTCGCGCCAGTCGATCTCGCCAAGGCGAGCCCGCGCCGCATCGGCACGCTCGTCGCGCACGAGGGCATCATGCTCGAAGTCTCGGGCTTCCCGCAGCCGCTCGGCAGCAACGTCCGCATCAAGTCGGCCGATAACGACTATGTCTATGGCGAGGTCGTTGGCTTTCGCGGTCACCGCAGCCTTGTCCTGCCGTTCGACATGAATAAGCCGCTGGTCACCGGCGCGCCGGTCGAACCGCATGGCGCGTCGTCGATGGTTCCCGTCGGCAAGGCGCTGCTCGGCCGCATTATGGACGCGCAGGGCAACCCGCTCGACGGCCGCCCGCCGATCAAATCGCAATTCCAGTGGCCGCTCGCCGGCCGCAAGGTCAATCCGCTGCGCCGCGGCCGCGTCACCAAGCCGCTGGGCATGGGGGTGCGCGCGATCAACGGCCTGCTCACCGTCGGCGAAGGCCAGCGCGTCGCGATCATCGCGGGCTCGGGCGTCGGCAAGTCGGTGCTGATGGGCCAGATGATCGCCGGTACCGAATGCGACGTCATCGTCGTCGGGCTGATCGGCGAACGCAGCCGCGAGGTCAGCGACTTCGTCGAAACCAAGCTGCCGCCCGAAGTCCGCAAGAAATCGGTGGTCGTCGCGGTCCCCGCCGACCACCCGCCGCTGCTCCGCCTCCGCGCCGCGATGCGAGCGACCGCGATCGCCGAAGCCTTTCGCGACGAGGGCAAGAAGGTGCTGCTGCTGATCGACAGCCTGACCCGCGTCGCGCATGCGCAGCGCGAGATCGGGCTGACGCTGGGTGAACCGCCGACGATGAAGGGCTATCCGCCCTCGGTCTTCGCACTCATTCCCTCGCTGTGCGAACGCGCCGGCATCGACAAGGCGACCGGCGGATCGGTCACCGCGCTTTACACCGTGCTCGCCGACGGCGGCGATATCGAAGACCCGGTCGTCGACAGCGCCCGCGCGATCGTCGACGGGCATATCATCCTGTCGCGCCAACTCGCCGAACAGGGCGTCTATCCCGCGATCGACGTCGCGCGCTCGCTGTCGCGCACCATGGCCGATTCGGTCGATCCGGTGCACGCCGCCGCCGCCGCGCGCTTTCGCAAGCTGTGGTCGGCCTATGAAGAGAATCGCGACCTGATGCTGATGGGCGCTTACGTCGCCGGCAACGATCCGGTGCTCGACGAAGCCATTGCCGCGCGCGCCGACCAGCTTGCTTTCGTTTCCCAGCCTGCCGCCGCGCAGGTCGACTTTCCTACCTCGCGCCAGACGCTTATCGAAGGATTTTCTGCATGAATGCTCGCATCGCACGCCGCAAACGGATCATTCGCGTGCGCACCGTCGAACATCAGATGGCGGAGGCGAACCTTGCCCGCGCCAACGGCGAACTCGCGAGCCTCGTCGAACTGGCGAAGCGGCTCGAAACGCTGCGCACCGACCTTGCGATGGCGAAGGGCGCCGTGGCCGGCCGCGCGCTGAACACGATGGGCGAACTCGCGATGCGGCTCGACATGGCGAAGGAAAACCTCGCCGCGCCGCTCGCGGGCGCCAGCGCCCGCCGCGACCAGATGGGCGCGCTCGTGCAGAGCGCGTTGATCAAGGAGGAATCGGCGGTGCGCCTTTACGAGCGCAGCCGCAAGTCGGCCGAACAGGAAGCCGAACGCCGCAACGATGCGAACCGTCCGCATCGCCGCCGCACGATGAGCCTGCGCCTGATCGAAGGCGGGATTTCATGATGGGCGCGCTAACGCAAAGTCCGGCGTCCGCCGGGATGCCGCCCGCGTTCGCCGCGCTCGGTCCGCTTGGATCGGTCGGCGGCGAAATGCCGGCGTTCGACCAGCTCGTCGCTGCGGCGCCGGTGGCCGCGGCGGGCGAAGCCCCGCTCGCCACGATCTTGCCGCCTGCGGCTGCGATGCCGTTTCAACCGGCCGACGGCAAAGCCGTCGCCATATTGCCGGACGCCAAATCCGAAACCGTGGCGGCGGCCGAAACCCCCGCAGCAACCGATGATGCCGCCGCGAAGGCCGTAACGCTGCTGCTCGCCGCGACCGGCCGCATCGCGGCCCCGGTGACGGATCAGGTCGCGGCGCACGCCGCCGCCTTGCCCAGCGCGATCGTCGCCTCCAAGCCCGCAACAGCGATCCGGATCGAGGGTGAAGGCGATGGCGATAGCGGAACCGAAGCTGTCGAGACCGGCGACGCCGCGGCACCCGCTGCCGTGTGGATGCCGCCCGTTCCCACCAGCACGGCGCCGGCCGCCAAGCCGGAAAAAGCGGCGAACGCCGCGATTGCCGCCGACAAGGGCGACGCCCCCGCGCTTCCCGCCGCTGCCAAGCCGCGCGAAGCGGCGCAGCCTGCAGCGATTCCGGTCGATGCCTCGCTTCCCAAGGCAAAGATCGTCGATGCGGGTCCGTCGATGACCGTCGCCTTCACCCAGCCCGCCGCACCGGCCGCCGGCGCGATCGCAGAGGCCGTCACAGCCGCGCCGGTCGCCGAGCGCGTGCTCGACCTGACCAGCGACGACGCGTGGATCGAACAGCTCGCCCGCGACATCGCGGCGACCAAGTCGCAAAGCGGCGACATCAGCTTTCGTCTGATGCCGCGCCACCTCGGCCGCCTCGACATCGCGATGCGCCAGGAGGAGGGTGGCGTGTCGCTGAAGCTCGACACCCAGCACGAAGCGACCGCGACCGTCGTCCACGCCGCGCAGGGCCGCCTCGTCGAGGATCTCCGCCAGCAGGGCGTCCGCGTCGCCGGCGCCGAAGTGACCTGCACCCCGGGCGAAACCGGCCGTCAGTCGCTGTCCCAACAGGGGCAGGGCCGCGGCGGTGCCCATGATGCCGCCCATCTCATCGAAACCGCCCCCGAGCGCGCCGAAGCGCGTGACGAAGAGCGCGCCGCGACACGCGGCGGCCGCTTTGCCTGATCAGGAGCCAAGCCATGTCCAAGGATAAAGTCGAAACCGAAGCCAAGCCGAAGGGCAAGCTCAAGAAGCTGCTGATCATCGGGGTCGGGGCCATTGCGCTGATCGGCGCGGGCGCGGGCGCGGGCATCTATTTCGGCGCGCTGTCGGCGCACGAAGCGAAGCCCGAGGATAATTTCCCGAAGCTCGTCCTGCGCAGCAAGGGCGAAGCCGAACCGGCCGCCGAAGGCGAAAGCGGCGAGGCGCCGCCCAAGGTCGGTACCGTGTCGGTCCCCAACGACCGGTACAAGGTCGACCCGCGCAAATATGAAATCACCTATTATCCGATCACCGACGCGTTCACGACGAACCTCGCCGACGGATCGGGCTTCCTGCAGGTCGGTATCAGCCTTTCGACCTTCTACGACGGCAAGGTTATCAATAATATCAAACGACAGGCGGTGCCGATCCGCTCGGTGGTGCTTATGGTGCTTGCCGAACAGGACCCGGCGTTGCTCTCCACATCACAGGGCAAACAGCGGCTGCAACGTCAGTTGACGGCCGCGATCAACGATGTGCTGCGCGACAAGGAAGGGTTCGGGGGGATCGATAATGTCTATTTCACGAGCCTGGTGATCCAGTGACGCTCCAGGCCAAACCCGTAAAGGCGGCACCCAAAGCCGCAGCCGACGACGCTGCCGACGGCAAGGCGTCGCTGCTGCTGCGCCGCGCCGAGGGCCATTATGCCTTCCCGGCGCTCGACGCCGTTGCGACGCAGTTCGCACGCTCGCTGCGCGAACTCGTCCGCGCGCTCGGCGCGCCGCTGATCCAGGTCGAACGCGCCGGCACCGAACAGGTGGCGTTCGCCGACTGGAGCGCCGGCGCGGCGCCCGCGATCTTCTGGCGCTATCACGCCCAGCCGCTCAAGGGACCGGTGCTGCTCGCCGCGCCGCGGCCGCTGATCCTCCAGCTCGTCGACATCTTTTATGGCGGCAAGGGACAGCTCGCGGCCGAACGCGAAGAACTGACCGATGCCGAGGAACGCTTCGCCGCGCGCCTCGGCCGCGACATGGGTTTGCAGCTCGCCGCGGCGTGGGGCGATAAACTGCCGATGGCGCCCGAACTCGACTGCGTCACCACCGACCCGGCCCGGCTCGCAGCGGTGCGCGCCGACGACGAGCTGCTCGTCCAGCGCTTCACGCTGCGCGGCGCGCCGTTCGAGGGTCAGACGATCGCCTGCGCCTATCCGCTCGCCGCGCTGCGCGGCATCGCCGGCGCCGAACCCGCCAACGACACGCGCGAACCCGCCGCCGACCCGGTGTGGGCGAGTGCGCTCAACAAGGCGCTGCGCGACGTGCGCCTGCCCGTCCGCTCGGTGCTCGCGCGGCCCGAGATCAGCCTCGTCAAGCTGCTCGCGCTCGAGGTCGGCGACATCATCCCGCTCGCGATGCCGCGCCATGTGCCGGTGACCGTCGCGGGCCGCAATTTTGCCTATGGCAGCATCGGCGAGGCCAATGGCAACGCCGCCATCATGATCGAACAAATCGAGGAAGGACCGGACCATGACTGATGTGAGCGAAGCGCCCGCGCGCCGCGAGCGCCGCGACAACAAGGATATCGCCGCCGCGCCCAATTTCGACCTGCTCGCCGGCGTTTCGCTGCGCGTCTCGGTCGAGGTCGGATCGACCTCGATGACGCTCGCCGAACTGCTCGCCCTGTCGGAGGGCAGCGTGATCGAACTCGACCGCGCCGCGACCGATCTGCTCGACATCTATGCCAACGGCACGCTGATCGCGAAGGGCGAAATCGTCAGCGTCGACGGCCGCTATGGCATCCAGGTCGCCGAAGTCGTCGCGCCCGACCGGGGTATCGCGGGCTTCGAGCGGAGGGTCTGATGCTCGAATATATCCTCCGCCTCCTCATCCTGCTGCCGATGATCGGTGGCCTCGCATGGGGCAGCCTGTGGCTGTGGAAGCGCGTCCAGATGGGCGTGCCGCTCACCGGCGGAGCCAAGCAGCCGCGCCCGGTCGAACTGGTCGGTGTGCTGCCGCTGGGTCCCGGATCAAAGCTCGCGGTCGTCGAATTCGCCGGCCAGCAGATCCTTGTCGCGGTGTCGCGCAACGGCATCACCCGGCTGGCGGACAACAGCGAAGGCGACTTCCATGCCGACTGATCGCAAACGCTGGCTGCGCGGCGCCGCACTGATCGGCGGCCTCGCGCTGCTCTGCGCCGCGCCCGCCGCCTGGGCGCAGGCCGCCGGCGGCCTCGACCGCGCGGTCGCCGAGATCGGCGGCGACGGCCGGCCGCTGAGCCTGTCGCTGCAGATCCTCGTCCTGATGAGCCTGCTGACGGTGCTGCCGTCGCTGCTGCTCATGATGACCAGCTTCACGCGCATCATCATCGTGCTGTCGATCCTGCGCCACGCGCTGGGGCTGCAGCAGACGCCGCCGAACCAGGTGCTGGTGGGTCTCAGCCTGTTCCTGTCGCTGTTCATCATGCAGCCGGTGATCAGCGAAGTGAACCGCGTCGCAATCGAACCCTATGGCCAGGAGCAAATCGACATCGGCGAAGCGGTGTCGCGTTCGGGCGTCGCGCTCCACGGCTTCATGATGAAGCAGACGCGCAAGACCGACCTGATGATGTTCGCCAAGATCGCCAAGGCGCCGACCTATGCGAGCCCGAAGGACGTGCCCTTCTCGATCCTGCTTCCCGCCTTCGTCACCAGCGAACTCAAGACCGCGTTCCAGATCGGCTTCCTGATCTTCCTGCCTTTCCTCGTCATCGACCTGATCGTCGCGTCGGCGCTGATGTCGCTCGGCATGATGATGCTGTCGCCGACGATCATCTCGATGCCGTTCAAGCTGCTGCTCTTCGTCCTCGTCGACGGCTGGGCGCTGACGATGGGATCGCTCGCCTCCTCTTTCGTCGGATAGCCCGGTGGAAGCGGATTATTTCGTCGGCGTGGCGCAGCAAGCGCTGTGGATCCTCGCGCTCGCTTCGGCGCCGCTGCTGATCCCGGTGCTGGTGATCGGCGTGCTGCTCGGCATGGTGCAGGCGGCGACATCGATCAACGAACAGACGCTGACCTTCGTGCCGAAGCTGATCGTCGCGGCGATCTGCCTCGCGATCTTCGGCGGCAGCATTCTCGTGCTGCTCGCCGATTTCACGCGCGAAATCTTCGCGCAGATCCCGTCGCTCGTCCGTTAGGATATCGATGAACCCGGCCGACGTCCCCAATATCGAGGCGATGCTCCAGCTCTGGATGCTGGGGATGATCCGGCCCGGCGCCGCGTTCATCGCCGCACCGGTGTTCGGGGCGACGAACGTGCCGGTCCAGCTTCGCCTCGTCATCGCGCTCGCGGTCGGGGTGCCGGCCGTCGCCGCATCGGGGATGGTGCTGCCGCCCGAAGGGATCGTTTCCTTTCCCGGTTTCCTCCTGATCCTCGGCGAAGCGCTGATCGGCCTCTGCATCGGTTTCGTCCTCCAGATGGGCCTCGCCGCGGCGCTGCTCGCGGGCGAGGCGATCAGCAACGCGATGGGCCTCGGCTTCGCGTCGATGGTCGATCCGATGAGCGGCGCGGCGAGTTCGGCGATCGGCCAATTCCTGTCGATGCTGGCGACCGCGCTCTTCCTTGCCGCCGACGGGCACCTGATCCTGATCCAGATCATCGTCGACAGCTATAGCGCGCTGCCGCCGGGCAATGCCTTCCCCTCGTTCGGGGCGATCGGCGGCCTGCTGCGTTTCGGCAGCCTGATGTTCGCCGCCGGGCTGACGATCGCGCTGCCCGTCGGTTTCGTGCTGATCCTCGTCCAGATGATCATGGGCGTCATCGGCCGCTCGGCGCCCGCGCTCAACCTGTTCGCCGTCGGCATTCCCGCGACCCTGCTCGCGGGCGTCGTGCTGCTCGGTGTGGCGACCCCGGTGATGGCCGAAGCGGTCGCGCGCATCCTGTCCGACGCGCTCGACGCCGCGCGCATGCTCGCATCGGGGGGCTGACGCGGTGGCCGGTGAAACCGAACAGGACCAGAAGACCGAAGCCCCGACGCCGAAGAAGCGCGCCGACGCCGCGAAAGAGGGCGATGTGCTGATGTCGCGCGAACTGGCGACCGCGCTGATGATGCTCGCCGCCGCCGGCTGGCTGATCGCCGCGGGCGGCTGGTTCGTCCAGTCGGCGGGCGACCTCGTCCGCCGCGGGCTGACGCTGTCCGCCGCCGACGTCGCAGATTTCGCGCCGGGCGAAGCGCTGCTGCGCAACGGGGTCGAAATATTGCTGCCGCTCGCCAGCCTGTTCGCGCTCGCGCTCGTCGCCGCAATCGCGGGGCCGGCGCTGCTCGGCTCGTTCGGCTGGCGCGGCAAGGCGCTGGGGTTCAAGGGCAACCGCATCAACCCGATGAACGGGCTGAAGCGCATGTTCGGGCTGCACGGCGCACTCGAACTCGGCAAGACGATCGCCAAGGTCCTGCTGCTCGGCACGATCGGATACTGGCTCGTCGCGGTGAACCTGCCCGCGATCATGACGATGGCGGCGACCGACCTGGGCGCCGCGATCGGGCTTGCCGGGCAGGCGATCGGCCAGGCGATGGTGACGATGGCGGGCGGGCTGGTCGTCATCGCACTGATCGATGTTCCGTCGGTCTGGTTCCAGCGCAACAAGCGGCTGATGATGAGCAAGCAGGAGATCAAGGAAGAGATGCGCCAGTCCGACGGCGCCCCCGAACTGAAGCAGGCGCAGCGCCAGCGCGCGCACGATATATTGAGCGGCTCGGCGCGCAAGGCGGTGTCGGAAGCGACGGTCGTACTCACTAACCCGACCCATTTTTCGGTCGCGCTGCGTTACCGTCCCGGCATCGACGCCGCGCCGGTGGTCGTCGCGCGCGGGCGCGGCGATGTCGCGCTGTCGATCCGCGAACTGGCGCGCGGCGCCAATGTCCCGCTGCTCGAATATCCGCAGCTCACCCGCGCCATCTATTTCACCGCGCGCGCCGGGCGGGTGATCCCCGAGGAGTTGTTCGTCGCCGTCGCAACGATCCTCGCCTTCGTCTTCCAGCTCGAACGCGCGATGGCCGAAGGCCGGACGCAGCCGGCGGTCGACGTGCCCGAATCGCATCATTTCGATCCCGACGGACGGCGGCAGTAGCCGCGCGGCCCGGACACCTCCTTCTTCGTCACCCCGGACTTGATCCGGGGTCCAAGCAACGGCCGTCGTCATGGATCCCGGATCAAGTCCGGGATGACGGAGGTTGGCGAACCCCCGACGACTTCGCCCTGAAAGTCCATCCTCAACTTAATGTCCCGCCCATCGTGCCGTTAAGAGGTTCGAAGGATATCGAACATGGTCAGTTCCATCGCCAACAGCCTCGGTTTCGGATCGGGGATCGACACCAAACAATTGGTCACCGACCTTGCCGCGGCGTCGCGCGAACCAAAGATCGAGCGCGTCACCCAGTTGACGCAGCAGAACCAGACCCGGATCAGCGCGCTGGCGCAGGCGCGGTCCAACCTCGACGGATTCGCCGATTCGCTGAGCCAGATGGTGTCTGACGGCACGCTGCGCAGCACGCCCACCGTATCCGACGACAGCATCCTCTCCGCCACGTCGCGCGCCGGCCTGTCGGCCGACAGCTTCGCCGCGACGATCGAGGTGACGCAGCTGGCGCGCGCGCAGACCGCCTATTCGGGCGTCGTCGCCGACAAGGCAGCGGCGATCGGCACCGGCACGATGACGCTGACCGTCGGAGGGGTGAACAAGACGATCACCATCGACGCGACGAACAACAGCCTCGACGGCCTTGCCAAGGCGATCAACGCCAGCGGTGCCGGGGTTACCGCGTCGATCGTCGCCGACGAGGGCGGCCACCGGATCATCCTGAAAGGCCCGACCGGCGAAGCCGGCGCTTTCACCCTCACCGCCGACAGCGGCGCCGACCCCGGTCTTGCGACCTTTTCCTATGGTTCGGGCGGCGCGATGACGCTGGGCCAGAGCGCCGCGAATGCCGAGTTCAAGATCGACGGCGTCGCGTTCAGCCGCGCCTCGAATATCGTCGACGATGTCGTCCCCGGCATGTCGCTGACGCTCAAGAAGGCGGCGCCGGGCCAGCCGGTCGATATCGGCGCCAGCCGGCCGCTCGACATGATCAAGCAGACCGTCGGCGATTTCGTCGATGTCTATAACCAGCTCAAGAAAAGCCTGCAGTCGGCGTCGGCCATGTCGGGCCCGACGACGGGGCTGCGCGAACTCGAACGCGAATTGCAGGCGCTCGTCGGCAAGGTGCTGACCAGCCACGGCAGCATCAACAAGCTCAGCGACATCGGTATCGGTTCGACCAAGGACGGCCTTCTGTCGCTCGACAGCGCCAAGCTCGAAAAGGCGCTCGCCGCCGACGCCGGTGCGGTCGAGGCGCTGTTCAACCCGCGGCGCGACGCGACGCATACCGAAACGACCGATCCGGGCATCGCCTTCGCGCTCGACGCGATCCGCGACAAGGCGGTCGCCACCGACGGCGTGATCGACCGCGTGACGAAATCGCTCGACGCCAAGAAGGAAGCCCTCGCCGAACAGCTCGAGAAGATCGAGGAACGCGAGGACAGCTACCGCGCGCGGCTCGAGAAGCAGTTCGGCGGGCTCGATGCCAAGCTCGCGGCCTTCAAGGCGACGCAGACCTATCTCGAACAGCAGATCGAGATGTGGAACAACCAGAATAACAACTAGAGTCCGACCCGATGACCGCCACCGCCTCGACCGTCCGCGCGACCGGGCTTTATCGCCGGTTGCAGCATGAAAGCCGCGCCGCCGCCGCCGATCCGGTCGAGCTGGTGACGATGCTCTACGACGAGCTCGAGGTTGCGATCGGCGTGCTCGCCGCGATGGTGCGGCAGGGCCAGCGCGTGTCGGCGACCGAACCCGCCCACCGCGCCCGCGCGATCCTGATCGGCCTCGATGCCGGGCTCGACCGCGAAGCGGGCGGCGACGTCGCCGAGGCGCTCTCGCGCGTCTACCGCAGCATGCGCCGCAAGCTCGACGAGGTCGTCGCGGCGAACGACGAAGCGGGGCTGAAGGATCTGCTCGACGGAATATTGACCGTCAGCAACGCCTGGCGGCAATTGCGTTAGTTATTGAGCGGCACAGGCCCGCTCGACCAAAAAAGAGATCACCCGGCCGCCCAAGGTGGGGACGGGCGACCGGGTGGTTCCAGGAGACGGACCAGAGTCCCCTGTATTCAGCGATGTCTAAAGCTTGTCCGGCGCGGCTCAGGCCGCCTGCTGGACTCCATATTTGCGCATCTTCTCGATCAGCGTCGTGCGCTTGAGCGTGAGCAGGCGCGCTGCTTCGGAAATGATGCCGTCGGCCAGGTCGAGCGCGACGTGGATCTGTTCGAGTTCGATCGTCTCGATCTCGCGCTTGAGGTCGATCGGGCGGCCCGGCGCCGGCGTCTTGGCGTGCGGCGCGCCAGAAGCGAAAGGCGCGGCAGCCAACTCTTCCGCGCCGGCTTGCACCGCGACGAAACCGCTGGGGACGGCCTGTCGCGGCGCAAGCGCTGCGGTGGGGTTCAAAAGCATCGCGACGTCGTGGGCGCCGAGCGTCTCGCCGCCGTGCAGAACGCTGGCGCGTTCGACGAAATTGCGGAGTTCGCGCACATTGCCCGGCCAGCGGTGCTGCATCAGCAACATCATCGCCTCGTCGTCGAAGCGGCACTTGGCTTCGCCGGGCATCTTGCGCTGGAAGTGGCGGATCAGCGCCGGAATATCCTCGACGCGGCTGGCGAGGCTGGGGACCTGCAGCACAACCACGCCGAGCCGGAAGAACAGGTCTTCGCGGAATTTGCCTTCGGCGATTGCCGCATCGAGATCCTGATGCGTCGCCGAAATGACACGGACGTCGACATTGCGGACGTCGCTGCTGCCGACGCGGACGATCGTCCGGTCTTCGAGCACGCGGAGCAGCTTGACCTGCATGTCGAAACGCATGTCGCCGATTTCGTCGAGAAAGACGGTGCCGCCCTCGCTCGCCTCGAAATGACCGAGGCGACGCGCGGTGGCGCCGGTGAAGCTGCCCTTTTCATGGCCGAACAATTCGGATTCGATAAGTTCGCCGGGAATGGCACCGCAGTTGATCGCGGCAAAGGGCTTGCCCGAACGGACGCCCTCGTCGTGAATGGCACGGGCGACGAGTTCCTTGCCCGAGCCCGACGGGCCGCACAGCATGACCGATGCGTTCGACCGCGCCACGCGGCGGATCATTTCGCGCAGCCGCTGCGTCGCCGGGCTGGTCCCGATGATCAGCGTTTCCAGCGCGGCCTGGCCGCCTTCATTTTGCCCCACCTCAGTCATTACCGTCTCCACCGCGCCCCCCAATCGGCGCCTTCGATGGATTCAGAGATTGAGGAAAATGGTAAACAAAAGATTATCCATCTTAACCTAACCACTTAAAAACAAAGGGTTATTGCCAAGTTGGCAGCAATGTCCACGCGATTGCGTCGGCAAGGATTTCAGATGCTGCCAGATTGGTACTAATTGTTGGGGGCACCGCCCCAGCCGAGCGTGATCGAGATGCGGCGGTTGCGCGGATCGAATCGGTCGGAGGGCAGATAAGGCTCGCGATCGGCGACCCCTTCGATGCGCGAGAAGCGCTCGGTGCCGATGCCGCGAAACTCGAGGAAGTGGCGCGTCACCTCGGCGCGGTCGACCGACAGGCGCCAGTTGTTCGTCCCCGATTTTGCCGACCAGGGTGCCGCGTCGGTGTGGCCGCGGATCATCAGCCGGTTCGGAACCTGCGCGATCGGCGCCGCAATCTCGCGGAACAGCCGCGCGCCGTCAGGGGTGAGCTGGCTGGTGCCCATGACGAACATCGAAAAGTCGGCATCGTCGACCACGTCGATCCGCAGCCCCTCGGTCGTCTCGGTAAAGCGCAGGTTGCGCGCGAGGCGTTTCAGGTCGCCTTTCTTCTGGACGCGATCGACCAGCGACTTCGCGACCTGCTGAAACTTCATCCGCTCGCTTTCGCGGCCCGACGCTTCCTTGGGTCCGCCGACGGCGTCCTTGGGGATGGTGATCGAGCGCGTTCCGGTCTGGCCGGCGGCGTGCGGATAGTCGTCGGCCGAAACGATCGAATCGCCGCCGAACATGCCGTTCGACCCGGCGCTTTCCTGTTTGGTCTTGACGATCGTCGGCGCGAAATAGTCGGCAAGCGCCTTGCGCTGCTTCTCGGTCGTCGCCCCGAGCAGCCACATCAGGAGGAAGAAGGCCATCATCGCGGTAACGAAGTCGGCATAGGCGACCTTCCACGCCCCGCCATGATGCGCGGCGTGGCCGGCCTCGATCACCTTCTTGACGATGATCGGGCGGACCGGGGTGTTCGGACGCGCGGCCATCAGCGACCGCGCATTCCGTCGAACACCTCAGCGAAGCTCGGCTGGTTGCTATGATCGACGCCCGATCGCGCCGCCTCGATCACCAGCGGCTGCGGGTGGCCGTGCAGCGAGGCGATGATGAGCTGCTTCACCGTATGATAGATGGCGGCGTCGCTTTCGATCACCGTGCGCGCCCGCGTCGCGAACGGACCGACAAGACCATAGGCGAGCAGCACGCCGAGGAAGGTTCCGACCAGCGCCGAACCGATCATCGCGCCGAGGATCTCGGGCGGCTTGTCGATCGAACCCATCGTCTTCACGACGCCGAGCACTGCGGCGACGATACCGAGCGCGGGGAGCGCGTCGGCGAGGCTCTGCAATCCATCGGCGGGCTTGATCGCGTGATGGTGGTGGCTCTTCACCGCATTGTCCATCACCTCCTCGACCGCATGCGGGTCGAGCGTTCCCGACGACACCACGACCAGCCGCAGCGTGTCGCAGATCAGGTGGACGAGCGTCTCGTCCTTCAAAAGTTTCGGATATTGCTGGAACAGTGGCGAGTTCGCCGGGTCCTCGATATGCGGTTCGACCGCGACCGGGCCCTCGGTGCGCATCATCTTCATCAGCGTCGAGACAAGCAGGATGCAGTCGAGATAGTCGGCCTTCTGATAGGTCGGCCCCTTGAACACTTTCCCCAGCCCGCCGCCAAGCGCCTTCAGCTCCTTGCCCGAATTGCCGATGATCAGCGATCCGATGGCGGCGCCGCCGATGATCAGCATTTCGTGGGGCAGCGCGTGGAGCACGGGCTCGAGATTGCCGCCGGTCAGCGCGAAGCCCCCGAACACCAGCAGGATCAAGACGATGATGCCGACAACGGGGAACATGCAAACCTACTCCAGTCGGGGGGCCGGGCCCCCCGCAAAACGGGACGTCTTGATGATTAACGGCAGCGCCGCCGAAACTTTGAGCGCGTCAGCTCAAAATATCGAACAGCGTCTGCCGGTTGATGCGCGCGAAGGCCGCCTGCGCGGCCTCGAGCGTCATATTCTGGGCGTTGAGCTGCGCAATCGCCACCGACAGGTCGGTATCCTCGAGCGACGAGCGTTCGTCGGACAGCGTGATGCTGCGGCTGGCGAGGCTGTCGCCGATGCGTTCGAGGCGCCCGGCCGCAAGCCCCAGCGTCGCGCGCTGGTCGGCGACATGCGCGATGCCGGCCCCGAGCGTTTCGAGCGAAGCGCCGATCGCGCTGCTGTCGCCGCTGCCGACCGCCGCGGCCGCGTCGCGAAGCGCGGTCGAAATCGGATTGCCGCCCACGACAAAGGCGCTCGCCGCCGACGGCACCGGGGCAAAGCTGGTGTCCGAATCGAAGCGCATCGTCCGGGCGTCGCCGGCCGCGAACAGCGGCTCGCCATTGACGTCGCGCGTCGCGGCGAGGCTGTCGAGTTCTTCGGCGATCGCCGTCAGTTCGGCGGCGACGCTCGCGCGGTCGGCGGGGTTCATCGATGCGCTCGCCGCCGACAGCGTCAGTTCGCGGGCGCGCGACAGGAGGTTGCCGGCCGTCCCCAGCGCGGTGTCGGCCTGCGCGACCTGCGCCTCGGCCGCCTTGACGTTGCGCGCCCAGGTGTTGGTGCTTGCCTGCGCGGTGCCGATCGTCGCGATCCGCCGCGACGCGACGACATCGTCCGACGCCCGGAGCAGCTTTTTTTGGGTGGAGATTTGCGTCTGCGTTCGCTCGATCTGGTCGGCGACGCTGCGCTGGCGCGCGATTTCGCGCGTCATGCGATTGCCCACGGCGTTGATCATGACCTGATCCTTTCCTGAAATCTCTGGCCTAGATCGCGCTCAACAGCGCTTGCATCGTTTCGCGGGCGACCTGGATCGTGCGCGCCGCCGCCGAATAGGCCTGCTGGAAACGCATCAGATCGGCCGCCTCGCGATCGAGATCGACTTCGCTGACCGTGCTGCGCGCGGCCGCAGCGGCATCGGCGCGCGTTGTCGCGGCGGCGTCCTGCGCGCGCGCCGAAGCGGTCGCCTGCGACTGCGACGCCATATGCCCCGCCCATTTCGATTCGGGATCGTTCGCCCCGCGCATCGCGCCGAACGCCAGCATATTTCCGTTGGCACCGCTCGCGTCGGCGGCGGCGACCTGATCGGCGGTGAGTGGCGCGGCGGTCAGCGTGGCGGCGCTGCCCATCCCGGTGAACAGCGCGGCGCCGGGATTGCCATCGGCGTCGGTTCCGGCCTGATGCGCGGCGTTGAGCTGGCCGGCGAAATCGCTCGCCATCGTGTCGAGCGCCGCGCGCTGGTCGGCGACATGGTTCGACGCTTCGGCAAGGCCGGCGAGCGACCCGGTCGCGGTGGTAAAGGGCGCGCCGCCGGCAAGCGAGAAGGAGACGCGGCCGTCGGCGGCAGTGGTCGCGGTGACCGGCGTCACCGTGCCCCCGCCAACGAGGACATCGCCGCTCGCCGTCGCCCGCAGCGTCGCCGCGCCGTGATCGTCGAAGCTGGCGGTCACCCCGCCTTGCGCCGAAAGCTGGTCGATCAGCCGGTCGCGTTCGTCGAGCAAAGTCGCTTCGCCCGTCGAACCGGGCCGCGCCTTGCGCAGCCCGACATTGATCTGTTCGAGCGCATTCAGGTCGGCGTTGAACTGGTCGACCGCGCTGGTCGCGGCGTCCGAGATTCCGTCCGCCATGTCCGAAAGCTGCCCCGCCGCGGTGCGAAAGCCCGACGCGACATCGTCGACCGCCTGCAGGAACTGGCTGCGCAGCGTCCGGTTCGACGGATCGGCGGTCAGCTCGTCGGCGGTCGTGAAGACCTTTGTCAGCCCCGTCTTGATACCGTTCGTCTCGTCGCTGAGCGCGGTTTCGACGCGGTCGAGCCACGCCAGTTTGGTTCCGGCGCGTTCGGCGTCGCCCGAAGAGATGCGGGCGTCGGCGGTCAGCCAGGCGTCAACCGAGCGGCTGAGTCCCTTGATCGCCACGCCGCCGGGGCTGACATTGGCGCGTACGAACGGCGTATCGCCCGCTCCCAGCGCCTCGCCGAGCTGGAGCGTCCGCCGCGCATAGCCCGGCGTCTGCGCATTGGCGATATTGTCGCCGACCGTCGCAAGCGCGCGCGAATAGGCGCGCAGCCCGCTCGCGCCGATGCCCAGAAGGTCGCTCATTGGATCGCTCCGGCCTGGCTTGCGGCGCGGCCGCGGAACTGCGCCTCGACCATGTCGGCGATGCCGAACTGGCGCATCGCGGCGATGCTGTCGGCGGTCTTGGCGTCGGCCATCTCGCGGAAATTGTCGGTGGCGCTCGACCCGAAGATATCGTCGCCGAGCTTCGCCTGGCGCATCGACGCGAGGAGCTGGCGCAGGATGACCGCTTCGAAGGCCTCGGCCGCCTTGCGCAGGCCGCCGTCGCCGCCGCCCGCAGCCGCAGGGGCCGGGGTGGCACGAACCGAAGAAATGGGCGTCGTCATATGATCACCAGTTCTGCAGTGAGCGCGCCGGCCTGGCTCAGCGCCTCGAGGATGGCGACAAGGTCGCCGGGTGCGACACCGAGCCGGTTGATCGCATCGACCAGTTCGGCAAGCGATGCCGAGGGTTTCATCAGATACACCGGACGTGCTTCTTCATTCACCTTGATGTCGCTCGATTCTTCGACCGCGGTCTGGCCGCGGCTGAACGGCGCCGGCTGGACGACCATCGGCGATTCCTTGATCGACACGGTCATCTTGCCCTGCGTTACCGCAGCAGTGCCGACGCGCACCGCGCCGTTGATCACGACCGTGCCGGTGCGCGCGTTGACGATCACCTTGGCGGGCGGGTCGGCGCGCTCGACGCCCAGATTCTCGATCTGCGACATCAGCCGCATCCGCTCGTCGCCGTTGCCGGCGGCGCGGATCGCGATGCTGGCACCGTCGATCATCGACGCGCTGCCCGGGATCGCCGCGTTGATCGCGTCGGCGACGCGCTTGGCATTGGTGGCATCGAACTGGTGGAGGTTGAAGGTCAGCCAGTCGCCGGTCGCAAAGCCGGTGTCGACGGCGCGCTCGACCGTCGCGCCATTGGCGATGCGGCCGCTCGACGGGACATTGACCGTCAGCTTCGACCCGTCGGCGGCGTCGACCCCGAGCCCCCCGATGACGAGGTTGCCCTGCACCATCGCATAGATCTGGCCGTCGGCGCCATAGAGCGGCGCGAGCACGAGCGTGCCGCCGCGCAGGCTCTTGGCCTTGCCGATCGCCGAGACGGTGACGTCGAGGCGCTGGCCGGGCTTGGCGAAGGGCGGCAGTTCGGCGGTGACCATCACCGCCGCGGCATTCTTCAGCGCCGGGTTGAGCCCCGGCGGCAAGGTCAGGCCGAAGCGCGAGATCGCGCCCTTCATGCCGAGCGTCGAATAATCGAGGCTGTCGTCGCCCGTTCCAGCGAGGCCGACGACGATGCCGTAACCGGTGAGCTGGTTGGCGCGCAGGCCCTGGAACTGCCCCATATCCTTAATCCGCTGCGCCGACGCCGGCGCGGCGAAGGCAAAGCTGGCGAGGAGCAGGATCAGGAAGGCGATGAGGGCGGGACGCTGGGTCACTTCGATATTCCTTAGAAGGGGCTGATGATCGAGAAGAAGCGCTGCAGCCAGCCCTGCTGGCTGGCGCGGGCGATCTCGCCCTTGCCGACGTAACGGATGTTCGCATTGGCGACGCGGGTCGACAGGATGCGGTTGTCGGGGCTGATGTCGATCGCGCGAACGATGCCGGCAATCTGCACCCGCTCGTCACCGCGGTTGAGGGTGAGCAGTTTCTCGCCCTTCACCAGCATCGTGCCGTTCGGATAGACGGCGGCGACGGTCACGCTGACCTCGCCCGACAGCGCGTTCGACTGCGACGCGTCGCCCTTGCCCTTGAACTGCTGGCCGCCGCCCATTGCGACGTCGCTCGGGTTGAACAGCGACAGCGGGCCGGTCGACGGCGGCGTCAGGCCGATATTGCCGTCGCGCTGCGTCCCCGCGGCGTTGCTCTTCGTCGCGGCGGTGCGCTCGACGAGCTGGATGGTGATGATGTCGCCGACCTGCCCCGCGCGCCCGCCCGAGGTGAGCGGCACATAGGCACCCTGAAAGATCGAACCGTTTGCCGGCGGCGCCGGCGGCGGCGCGGGCATGGTGACCGAAAAGGCGTCGGGCGCGACCTTGTCCTTCGCGTGCGCCATGGCCGGCGCCAGCGCAAGCAGGACCAGCAGGCCCTTAGAGAGTCTGCGTCGCATTTTTCATCATCTCGTCGGTGGCCTGGATCATCTTCGAATTGACCTCATAGGCGCGCTGCGTCTCGATCATGTCGACGAGTTCCTCGACGACATTGACGTTCGATCCCTCGAGCATGCCGCCGCGCAGCGTGCCGCGGCCTTCCTCGCCCGCGGCACCGACCTGCGGTGCGCCCGAAGCGGCGGTTTCGACGAGCATATTGTCGCCGATCGCCTGCAGCCCAGCGGGGTTGGCGAAGCGCGCGATCTCGATCTTGCCGAGTTCGGTCGTTTCGGCATCGCCCTGAAGCTGCGCCGAAACGGTGCCGTCGGCGCCGATCGTGATGCCGGTCGCGCCATCGGGGATCTGGATCGCGGGCTGGACCGGCTTGCCGTCCGACGTGACGATCGTGCCCTCGGGCGAGGTGGTGAAATTGCCGGCGCGCGTATAGCCGGTGCGCCCGTCGGGCATCAGCACCTGAAAAAAGCCGGCGCCGTCGATCGCGACGTCGAGCCCGTTGCCGGTGGTCGCAAAGCTGCCCTGCGTGTCGATCCGCGCGGTGCCGGCGAGCGAGACGCCGGTGCCGAGGTTGAGCCCGATCGCATAGCGATTTTCTGCCGACGAGGGCGCGCCGGGCTGGGTCATCATCTGATAGCTCAGGGTTTCGAAATTGGCGCGGTCGCGCTTGAAACCCGTCGTGTTGACGTTGGCGAGGTTGTTCGCGATCACCTGCATCCGGAAGCCTTGGGCATCCAGACCGGTCCGCGCGACGTGCAAGGCACCGAAGCTCATTTTCTTTCTCCTGTGAGCGTGATGAGATGATATTGGCCCGCCGTGACGGAGCCGATTTTGGCCGAGTGCGAGGCGCGAGGAGAGGTGCGATGCGGGGCATCGTGCCCGACGAGCAACGCGGCAATCGGCCAAAATCGGCCCGCCCCGCAGGGGTTGCCCCCGGAAGCCCGCCGGACGGCGGCGCACCTCTGGACCGGGCCACCGGCCCGGCCTGCGAGACGCTTCTTGCCGGCAAACTTCCGGGGGCAATCACGGTGGGTCAATATCATCTCATCACGCTCTAACGGGGTAGCTGCATCAGATTCGCCGTCGCGCTGTCCATTTCGCGCGCGTCGTCGATCAGCTTGAGTTGCGAATCCCAGGCCTTGCTGGCCTCGATCATGTCGACGAGGGCGACCGTCGCAGTGACGTTCGAGCCTTCGATCGAGCGGGTGACGACCCGCGCCTCGGGGTCGTCGGGCAAGATGCCGCCGCCCTTGACGCGGAACAGATTGTCGAGCCCCTTGACGATCTCCGATCCCGTCGGGGTCGCGAGCCGCAGCCGGTCGACCTGCTGCGGATTTTGGGGATCGCCGCCGGCGGGGACGACAAAGACGCGGCCTTCGTCGTCGATCGTCACCGAATCGGCGGGCGGGATGGTGACCGGGCCCTGCGTGCCCTGCACCGGATGGCCGTCGCCGGTCGAGAGCAGCCCGCTCGGCGCGGCCATCAGGTCGCCGCGCCGCGTATAGGCCTCTTCGCCGTCGGGCGCCTGGACGACGAGCATCGCGTCGCCCTGCATCGCGATGTCGAGGTCGCGCCCGGTGGCGGCGATCGTGCCGGCGCGCATGTCGGCGCCGATCACTTCCTCGGACGACATCGCCCGGCCGCCATTGCCGTTCAGCCACAGCGCCTGCGATTCGGCCATGTCGGCGCGAAAGCCCGGCGTCTGCGCGTTGGCGAGGTTGTTCGCGATCGCCGTCTGCCGGGCCATGCTGCCCCGCATCGCGGTGAGGCTGGTGTAGATGACGCGGTCCATATGGTTGCTCCGGGCAGGCGGCGATTAAAGCGGGATCAGCGGAGGCCGATGATCGTCTGGGTCAGCGCGGACGCGCCCTCGATCGCCTTGGCATTCGCCTGGAAATTGCGCTGCGCGGCGATCAGCATCACCAGTTCCTCGGTGATATCGACGTTCGAGCGTTCGAGCGCCCCCGACTGGATCGACCCCATCGGACCGTTGGTCGCGGCGTCGATCGTCGGCGGGCCGCTGTCGCCGGTCGACTGCCAGTGCGAATCGCCGATCGGGCGCAGGCCCTCCATCGCGGGGAAGGTCGCCATCGCGATCTTGCCGAGCGTCTGGTCCGAACCGTCGGCGAAGGTCGCCGTGGCAAGGCCGTCGAGGCCGATCGAGATGTTGACGAGCGCCGCGTCGGGGTTGCCCGGCGCGTGCTGCGGCACGACGAAATCCTGCGTCGAGGCAAGGTCGCGGCTGGTGACGTTGCCGTCGGCGTCGACCGGCAGCAGTTGCAGTGTCGCGCCGGTCGAATCGACGACCCGGCCGTCCTCGAGCGGCGAGAAGGAGCCGTTGCGGGTGTAAGTGACCTGGTTGCGCGGCGCTTCGCCCTTCACGACGAACATGCCGTCGCCGATGACCGCCATGTCGAACGTCTTTTCGCTCGATTCATACGACCCTTGCGTGAACTGCTGGGTGATGCCGCTGAGGCGCGTGCCCTGTCCGGCGACCGTCTTCGTCGACTGGTTCGGCGACGCGGCGAAGATGTCGCCGAACTCCGCCTTGCTGCGCTTGAAGCCGATCGAGCCGGCGTTGGCGATATTGTTCGAGACGACCGACATTTCGGTCTGGGCGCCCTTGAGGCCCGAAAGCGAGGTGTAGAAAGACATGAGCTTTTCCTTACTGCGTGCTGTTGGTGTCGGTGGTGGTGTCGGTGGCGGGCGCCGGGGTGGCGGCCTTGATGTCCTGCAGCAGCGCGGTCTGCGCCTTGAGCTGGTCGGAGATCTGCTGGAGCGTCGTGTTCGTCTCGGTAATCCCGGCGAGGCTCGAAAATTGCGCCATCTGCGCGACCATCGCCTGGTTATCGACCGGGTTGAACGGGTCCTGCTGGCTGAGCTGCGCGGTCATCAGGCGCAGGAAATCGCTCTGCCCCATCTGCTGCCCGCTGCCCTTCGGCTGGAGCACGACATTGCTGTTGTTGGTGACGCTGTTCACGGCCATCTTACTGTCCCATCCTCAAGGTTTCGTTGATCAGGCCCTTCGCGGTTTCGAGGACCTGGACATTGTTCTGATACTGGCGAGCGGTCTCGACCATCTCGACCAGCTCGGCGGCGCTATCGACCGCGGCTTCCCAGACGTTGCCGTCCTTGTCGGCGAGCGGGTTGCTGGGGTCGTGCCGTTTCGACGGTGCCATCTTGCCGACGGTGACCTGGTCGACCTGCACCGTCGCGCGGCCATGATCGTCCATCACGGTGCGGAACACCGGCTTCATCGAACGGAAGGCGCCCGCCTCGCTGCCCGCGACGGTCCCCGCATTGGCGAGGTTCGAGGCGGTCGTGTTGAGGCGGACGAGCTGCGCCGACATCGCGCGGCCGCTGATGTCGAAGACCGAGAAATTGTTCATCGTCATTCGCCCTTGATCGCGCGGGTCAGCGTGTTGACGCGGCCCGAAAGGAAGGCGAGGCTCGACCGGTAGGCGAGCGCATTTTCGGCAAACGCCGTCTGCTCGGTCGCCATCTCGACGGTGTTGCCGTCGAGCGAGGACTGGACCGGGACGCGATAGGCAATCGCACCCTGCATCGCGTCGGCGGCCGAGCCGCCCTGCTGCGCAAGGTCGAGCGCTTTCGAGAAATCAAGGTCGCGCGCCTTGTAATTGGGCGTCGCGGCATTGGCGATGTTCGACGCGAGCAGCATCATGCGCTGGCTGCGGAGCTGGAGCGCCGTCGCGTGCAGGCCAAAAAGCTTTTCGGATGCCATCATACCATTCCTTCTTTTGCCGCGGGGCCCTTGGTCGGCGGTCGCCGGCGCGGGTGCGCGGAAAAACAGAAGGAACGATGCAATCACCGTGCCAAACGATATTTTTCCATATTTTTCATATATTTGAATGAAAGCCACGACGCCCCGGCGACGGCCATTCCGGCGTCAGTCAAAAGTTTGACGGCGCCCGCTGCGGCGCCGCGCAAAGCCGCAGCAAAGCACGACTGGCACGCTTCCTGCTTCCATACCCGCGACCATTTTGGACCTGAAGGAGATGGATCATGGTTCGCAAGACAAGCACCCGGCTCGTTGCCGGCATCGCCGCCTGCATGGCCGCCGCACCCGTCGCCCATGCCCAGCAAGCCAGCGAGGACTGGCAGACGATCGACGTACTCACCGCGATGGTGGCGAATGCGATCGGCCGCTCGGCGACCCCGATCGACCGCCGCATCAAGCTCGCGCGCTGCCCCGAACAGGCATCGGTCACCGCGATCGACGCCCAGACGCTCGCCGTCCGCTGCCCTTCGCTCGGCTGGCGCCTGCGCGTCCCGATGACGGGCCCCGCCGGCGTCACTCCGACGCAGGCGAGCTACGCCCGCCCCGCGGCGGCCGCACCGGTGATCCGCCGCGGCGACAATGTCCGCGTGACGATCGACACCGAAAGCTTTTCGATCAGCTATGCCGCAACCGCGTCCGAAGACGGCCGCGTCGGCGAAACGATCGCCCTCAGGGGCAGCGATGCCAAGAGCACCCTCAGCGCCACCGTCACCGGCCCCGGCCGGGCCCGCCTCGCCGACTAGAATTTCACCCCCTGCTGGTCGCATCGGCCCGGCGGCTGTCGATTTTCCGACGCCGCCGGGTTTTTCTTTGTCTTTTTTCGGCTCCATGCATTTAATCCTCCCCGTCACCGTCCGTTAAAGCCTTCGATACGGCGCCGTCACTTTTCTGACGGACGGCCAAGGAGGCGAAGATGTCGGGTGACAGCAAGATCGGGGTGCAAGCCGTCGGCGGCCTTGTCCGCACCGGCGCCACGCGCAGGATCGCAAGCGAAAGCGCTGCGGCGGCACGGCCGCCGGTCCGCGTGGCGGCGCAGGACGCCCTGCCCGTTGCCCGGCTGATCACGATGACCGGCGAACTCGCCGCACAGGGACCGTCGGTCGACGTGTCGCGCGTCGCGGCGCTGCGCACGGCCATCGCCGGCGGCAGCTATACCCCCGATGCGGCCGCCATCGCCAAGGCGATGCTGGCGTTCCAGAAAGGCAGCGGCGCCTGATGCTGGCCGAGATGGACGAGGTGCAGGCGCGGCTCGACGCGCTGGTCGGCGCGCTGGACGGGCAGGACGCGGGCGCGATCATCGCCGCGACCGAGGCGCTTGCCACGTCGGTGATCCTGTTTCGCGGCGCGCGCGTCGCCGAAGGCAGCGAAGGCCGCGCGCGGGCGCTGATCGAGGCGGTGCTCGGCCAGCTCGAAGCCGCCGCGATCCGCGTCAACATCCTGAAGAACTGGACGCGTCAGAGGATTGACAACACCCATCAGCTGCGCGGCGGCGCGGCGCGGGGACCAGCACTAACTTACTGATAAAACTTGTTTCTGGGACAATTTTCCGGAAATGGCACGATGATTGCTTTTGGTCTGCTGAACCAGCGGAACCAAAGCCATGAATGCGATCAACACCCCTCAAAGCCCGCGCATCGCCGCACCCGTCATCGACGCGGTGCAGAGCGCATCGGCGCGGACGGGGATCGACTTCGACTATCTGTTCGACGTCGCGCGCGTCGAAAGCGGCTTCAATCCGACCGCCAAGGCACCGACCTCGTCGGCGCGCGGGCTGTACCAGTTCACCAAACAGACCTGGCTCGCCACCCTGCAGCGCCATGGCGCCGAGCACGGCCTCGGCTGGGCGGCGAACGCGATCGGACGCGACGCGTCGGGGCGCCTGTCGGTGACCGACCCCGCGCTGCGCCAGCAGATCTTCGACCTGCGCGACGATCCCGCCGCGGCGTCGAGCATGGCGGCCGAGCTGACCTCGGACAACCGCGACTATCTGGAAAGCCGCATCGGCCGCAGCGCCGAGCCGGTCGACCTCTATCTCGCCCATTTCCTCGGTAGCGGCGGCGCCGCCAAATTCCTTGCGGCGTGGGAATCCAACCCCGACCTGCCGGGCGCAACGATGATGCCCGACGCGGCCGCCGCCAACCGCTCGATCTTCTATGCCTCCGACGGCAGCATGCGCAGCCTCGGCGAAATTCGCGAACGTTTCCGCCTCAAGCTCGAAGACGGCAGCGCGCCGGCGATGCTGCCCGGCGGCGGTTCCGGCCTCGCGCCCGGATGGCGCATGCAGATGGCAAGCAGCAGCGGCGCCCCCGCCGGGCGGCCGCCGCTCCCGATGATGGATATCCAGCCGATGCCCAAGAAACTGTCGATGGGCTTTGCCGCCCAGGCCTATCAGCGGCTCGCGTCGCTCGGAGGCACGGCATGACGTCCGGCCTGAACCTGCGCGACGCCGGACGCTTCGCCGGCGCCGCCGCGCTGCCGGCGGGGATGCTGATCCTCGTCGCGCTGATGGTGATCCCGGTTTCGCCGCTGATCCTCGACATCAGCTTCGTCGCCAACATCATGATCAGCCTGCTGATCCTGATGGTCGCGCTGCAGGCGTCGAAACCGCTCGACTTCTCGGCCTTTCCGACCGTCCTGCTGCTCGCGACGCTGTTCCGCCTCGCGCTCAACGTCGCCTCGACGCGCGTCGTGCTCGTCCACGGGCACGAAGGCACCGCATCGGCGGGCCATGTCATCGAGGCGTTCGGCCAAGTGCTGATCGGCGGCGACTATGTCGTCGGCCTGTTCGTCTTCGTCGTGTTGATGATCATCAACCTCGTCGTCATCACCAAGGGTGCCGGACGCGTCTCCGAAGTGTCGGCGCGCTTCACCCTCGACGCCTTGCCCGGCAAGCAGATGGCGATCGACGCCGACCTCAACGCCGGCCTGCTCACCCCCGACGAAGCGAAAGCCCGCCGTCAGGAGGTCGCGACCGAAGCCGATTTCTACGGCTCGATGGACGGTGCCTCGAAATTCGTGAAGGGCGACGCGGTCGCCGGCCTGCTGATCCTGTTCGTCAACATCGTCGGCGGCCTGATCCTCGGCATCTTCAGCCATGGCCTCAGCTTCTCCGAAGCGGGCAGCACCTATGTCACGCTGGCGATCGGCGACGCGCTCGTCGCGCAGATCCCGGCGCTGCTGCTGTCGATCGCCGCCGCCGCCATCGTCACCCGCGTCAATTCGCCGTTCGACCTTTCGGGCCAAATCGGCAGCCAGTTCGCGTCGCCGACGATCTGGATGGCAGTCAGCGGCATATTGTTCATCCTCGGCATGGTCCCGGCGATGCCGCAGATGCTGATCCTGCCCGCCAGCGCGATCGCCGGCGTCATCGGCTGGCAATTGCGGCGTGCCGCAGCCGATCAGGCCGCCGCGCCCGAACCCGCCGCGCCCGCGCCCGACCCGCATCATATCGACTGGGCCGACGTCAGCGACGCCAGCGCCTGCCAGCTCGAAATCGGCTATGCGCTCGTCGCACTGGTCGACGACCGCAAGGGCGCGCCGCTGATGACGCGGATCACCGGCATCCGCCGCCAGTTGTCGAAGGAACTCGGTTTCGTCGTCCCGCCGGTCAAGGTCAGCGACGACCTGTCGCTGCCCGGCAACGTCTATCGCATCTCGGTCGCCGGGGTGATCGTCGGCGAGGACGAGGTTTTCCCGAACGAGATGCTGGCGCTCGATTCGGGCGATCTCGTCGCCAAGGTGACCGGCCGCCCGTGCAAGGACCCGACCTTCGGGCTCGACGCGCTGTGGATTCCGAAGGCGGCACAGAATGACGCGATCGCGGCCGGCTATACCGTCGTCGATCCCGCCACCGTGGTCGCGACGCACCTCAACAACAGCATCATCGCCTCGGCGACCGAACTGTTCGGCATCGACGACGCGCAGGCGCTGATCGACAATCTGAAGCTCCACTATCCGCAGCTCGCCCAGAATCTGAGCCCGCAGGGCTATGCGCTGCCGCGCGTCGCGGCGCTGTGCAAGGCGCTGCTGATCGAGCGCGTGCCCTTGCGCGATTTCCGCAAGATCGCGGAGGCAATGGTCGCACTGGCGGCACAGCAGCTCGGCGACGGCGACCTGATCGAGGCGGTGCGCCAGCGCATCGGCGCCCTGATCGTCCAGACGATCGTGCCGAGCCGCATGCCGCTCCCCGTCGTCACCTTCAGCCCCGAGATCGAAGTGCTGCTCAATCAGGCGGTGCGCGCCAATCCCGGCGCCGAATGGCCGTTCGAGCACGGCATGGCGATGAAGATCGTCGAGCAGATCGGGCAGGCGGTCGAACCGCTGCTGCTGTCGACGCGCAGCTTCGCGCTGGTCGCCTCGCCGATCTGCCGCCCGGCGCTGTCGCGGCTGGTCCGCGCGACCTTCCCCGACGTCGCCGTCATTTCCTACCTCGAGATCCCGGCGAACAAGCAGACCGAAATCGTCGCCACCATCGGCGCGGAAGTTCCGCGCCTCGGCGCCGCCGAAAACGCCCAGACCAAGGACGAATATCATGAGAATTGAGCCCGCGGGGCAGTTCGCCGGCGCCACCGGCCCGAGGGAATATGCCGCCGCCGCCGGGACACTGCGCCCGCGCGGCTATCCCGACAGCGTCGAACGGCTGGTCGATGAATATGCGCCGCTGGTGCGCAAGATCGCCTGGCAGGTGTTCTCGCGCGTGTCGCGGACGAGCGAACTCGACGACCTCATCCAGACGGGGCTGATCGCGCTCATCGAGGCGAGTCGCCACTATGAGGAGCGCGGCTTTGCCTTCGCCACCTATGCCTCGACCCGCATCCGCGGCGCGATGATCGACCAGCTCCGCCGCGAAGCCGACGTCGGCCGCTCGGCGATGGTAGCGAACAAGCGGCTGAAGACGGTCCGGGCGACGCTCGAACAGCATCTGATGCGCGCGCCGACGGCGGCCGAGATGGCCGAGGCGTTCGACATGTCGGCCGAGGAATATTTCGCGCTCGAACGCAGCGCGATGCAGGGCCGCTCGACCTCGCTCGACGAGCTTACCGAAAGCGGCAGCTTCCTGATCGCCGACGACCGGCCGGGCGCCGAAACATTATATGAGGAAGAGGATGTGCTGGATGCGCTGCGCCGGTGCATCGACCGGCTGTCGGAGCGCGAGCAAATGGTGCTCCAGCTCTATTTCTTCGAGGAACTGAATCTGCAGGAAATTGGCCTGACCCTCGACGTCAGCGCTGCCCGCATCTGCCAGATCAAGCGCGACGCAATGGCGAAGGTCAATGCGATGATGGTGGAAATGACCGAATAGTTAGCCGGGCGGCCCCACGCCGTCCCACACCAAGGCCGTCAGGCAGCGATCTGGCGGCTCTCCCAGGCGCTGCCGATCTTTTCGAAATAGCTTTCCATCCGCTCGCTGCCCTTGTCGGTCAGTTCGACGAGCGAACGGCGGCGGTCGTGCTGGTCGATAAAGCGCCGGACCAGCCCCTGCGCCTCGAGCGAGGCGATCATGCGCAGGCCCGACGACAGCGGCACCCCCGCCCCCGCCGCAAGATCGCTCGCGCTCAATTCGCGTCCGTTGGTATCGGCCAGCATCAGGTCGAGCATCATGTCCCACACCGGACCCGATAGCTGGGCGCCACCGAAATGGCTCTTGCGCAGCCGCCGCATCTGGATGTTGAACGCCACCTGGTCGACCAGCACCGCTTTCGGCGCCTCGCTTCGCGCCAGCGAAACGGGGATCCCCATGACCGCCTGCTCATCGCCCCCCCGGGTCGTCAGCAGGTCGTGGATTTGATCGATACGCGACTTGAGTTCGGCAATTTCTTCGTTCGAAAATTGCTGCATGTAACGGGACCCCCCGGGGCGTTCCATAGGTTACGCCCCAACTTCACCCCTCCGTCTGACCGAGCCCGATGCGTAAAGAATTACGAAGAGGATCGGATAGGAAATATACATTGAGAGCAGCGCATAGGGCCCTGCCAATATCTCCGAAAACATCATTTTCTGGATATGCCCGAAAATCGCGATCAATTGCCATCCGGTGATCCAGTATGGCCAGAAACGCTTTGTTTTCAGGGAAATAGACCAGAAACTCGCCAGCACGGCGATGTCTACGACGAAGATATTGATTTCAATGTCGGTCCATTCCGGATTGGGTGCCAATACCGTTGTGGAGACCGAGGCGATCAGGGCGGTGTACGCTGCCCATCTCTCCAGCGGCCCGCCGCGCAGCAGCGCGACGGTCACCGTGATGAGCAACACGCCATAATATAACGCCACGGTCCACAACATGTGGCTCGTCGACCTTTCCTGTCGGCTTACGACGCCTTGGCGAGCGACTGAGCGGCAGCCTGGGCTGCGAGCTGATCGTTGCTGCCTTGGTCGAGCGATGCGGCGGGCGGCTTGACGCCGGCACCGAACATCCGCGTGCCGAGCCCGACTTCCTTTTGCGTCACGGTCAGCGCCAGATGCGCGTCGGTGAGGAGCTGGCGAACTTCGCCGGCGGCGGCCAGAGCGTGCGCGACTTTCGACATCGCTTCCTGGCCGACGATCGCCGACATGTTGGTTTCGCGGCGCGCGGTCGGCAATGTCGCGGCAAGCTGGGCGATGCGGATCATCGCCTCGTCAATGGCGTCTTCGGCCTGGTGCAGCTCGGTAGCGATCTTTTTCGCTGCGGAAACGCGTTCGTTCAGCATATGGTGGTCCCTTGAATAGGAGAATGCCACCGGTCCCCCCCGCAGCATTCCGTTCGAATATCAGGTCATGACACGACCTAGTCCGACAAGGATCGAATAAAGGGCGGAAAAGGCCAAAATGGTCGCGAAGGCGATCAGGATCGGCCAGATTATCCTTTCCATCAACCCATGCCGGTTGGACGGCTGGGACGCGGTAGGAAATGGCGAACCTATATCAAGAACCCGCCTCGTCGCACTACGCCCCGCATCGCCATCGTCGGCGGGCGGAGAGGCGCCTAGGTCGATCAGTTGATATGTCAAAGGCTGATAAGGAGTAACATGGTCGAAGACACCGTTACGGGCGAGGATACGCGCTGCTTCTATCCTGTTGGAAACATTAAGCTTTCTTAGCGATCTTCGCACCCGTTCATCGACCGTATGTGGCGACACCCCCATCAGCCGCGCGATTTCCTTGGAATTTTTGTGCTCAAAAACGTGCCGCAACGTCTCGATTTGCGCGGCCGAAAGGAGACTGATGTAATTGTCCGGGTCACCTTGCACGCGCCCCCGCATAGAGCATCAGGAGTCGAAATCAAGTTGGGCAGACAGGTGATTCACCTATTCGTTACCCCCATCGTAACGTTACATCGGCACGGGAAAGCGCCGCGTTCCGGATTATGTGCGATCGTTCGCAGGGGTCATCCCGAAAATTTTTCGTCCGGGTCCGGCGCGCGCGCCGTACCGGCCTCCAGCAAGGTCCGGTAGCGCGCGATCGATTTTTCGATATGCCGCCGTGCGGCACGCCGCGCCGCGGCGGCATCGCCCGCGTCGATCGCGGCATGGATCGCGCGATGGTCGCGGTTGATCGTCCGGGCATAGCGTTGGTGCTGCGCGGTGTCGCTGCCTTGCAGATATAATTGGCGCGACGGAACCAGCCGCACGCCGAGAAACTGGGTGAAACGGATGAAATAGGGATTGCCGGTGGCGCGCGCGATCGCCGTGTGAAACGCCGTGTCGGCGGCGACCGATCCGTCGACGTCGGTGCTTTCGTCCATCGCCCGGAGCGCGGCGCCGATTTCGGCAAGGTCTGCGGCAGTTCGCCGCCGCGCCGCGAGCTCGGCCATTTCCGCCTCGAACCCCATGCGCATTTCGAGGAGTTGCAACACATCCTCGATCTTGCCGGTCTCGTCGGGCGTCACCTGAAAGGCGCGGTAGTGCGCACCGTCCGCAACATAGGCTCCCGATCCGCGCCGCGACACGAGCAGGCCGCGCGCGGCGAGGCGCGAATAGGCCTCACGCACCACGGTGCGGCTGACCCCGAATGCTTCGGTGATCGCCTTTTCGGTGGGAAAGCGCGATCCCGGCGGCATATCGCCCGTTTCGATCTGTTCCTCGAAGCGCTGGACGAGATCGTCCGCCAGCGACGCCGCCTTGGTTACCGCCATGCCGCCAGCCCTATCATCGCCCCCCGGTGCTGGCTAGGGCCCTGCACCGGCCGGCCGGAAGTCGGGGGGCGGGCGGAAGTCGGGGCGCTGGCGGTCGACATAGGCCTGCCACTGCCCGCGCGTGGCGAAATCGCCGCCGCGATCCCACGCCGCGCCGCCATAATAGACGAACGGGCGCCCCGGCCGGACCCGGACGAGGATCAGAATATTGTCGGCATCCTCGGCAAAGCCCGCGAAGGCCGCGGGATCGACGATAACCGCCGCCGCCATCCGCCCCTTGTCGCCGTCGGCGGGACCCCACCAGCTCAGCCGCGAGGCGGCGGCATCCCTGATCACCTCGCCCAAGCGTCCTCCGCCGGTCGGCCGTTTCGAAATGCCGATACCGACGACCAGCCCGGCATCGCTGTCCGAACCGATCGTCGAGACCATGCGGGTGAAATTGGTGCCCGCCGGCAAGGTGAAGCGCCGCGTCTCGCGCACCGTTCGTACCGTGTCGACCGGCCACGGATCGTAATCGACCATAAAGTCGGCAACCTCGGGCCCGGCGCCGATAATCTCCGGCCGCACATAGTTGCGCGAGGTCCACAGTTTGTTGTCGTACCAGATGCCGAGCCCACCGACCCCGCGGCCGGTGCCGACGTTGTAGAAATCGAGCCCTTCGCCATGATCGCTATGCTGGTCGCCGGTTCGTAGCTGGCGGTCCATATAGGGCCAGCGCACCCGCTTGCCCCACGCGTCGATGCCCGACGACGACGGCGGTTCGGCCGCCTCCAGCGCGCGGCCGTAAATGCGGTATGCGATGCGGTCGTTTTCCCACAAAAGATCGTCGTAGCGATAATCGGCGATCGTCACCGCAGCGCGCGCCGCCCGCTCCTCCGCCGTTGCGGGGCGAAGCGGCTTGTGATCCTGCGCCGCCGCCGCGGCCGCGAACAGCGTCAGGGCAAGCAGCGGCGCGCGCATCACCAGCTCCACATCGTGCCGTCCTCGAGCCGGTTCACCGGCAGATAGGCGCGCGCATAGGGAAAGGTTTCGGCCAGCGCCTCGTCGATGTCGACCCCCAGCCCCGGCGCGTCGCCCGGATGAAGCATGCCGTCGGCAAAGCGGTACGCGTGCGGAAACACCGCGTCGGTCTCCGCCGTATGGCGCATATATTCCTGGATGCCGAAATTGGGGATCGCGAGCCCCAAGTGCAGCGCCGCCGCCATCGTAACCGGCGACAGGTCGGTGGCGCCGTGACAGCCGGTGCGGACCTGGTGAAGATCGGCGAGCGAGGCGATCTGGCGCATATGCGTAATGCCCCCGGCGTGCAGCACGGTGGCGCGGATATAATCGATCAGCCGGTTTTCGATGAGCGCCTTGCAGTCCCAGACCGAGTTGAAGATCTCGCCGACCGCCAGCGGCGTGGTGGTATGCTGGCGGATCAGGCGAAAGGCCTCCTGATCCTCAGCGGGGGTCGCATCCTCGATCCAGAAGGGGCGATATGGCTCGAGGTCCTTGCCGAGCCGCGCCGCCTCGATCGGGGTCAGCCGGTGGTGGACGTCGTGGAGCAGATGCACGTCCCACCCCAACGCCTCGCGCGCCGCGGCGAACAGTTCGGGAACGACGCGGAGATATTTCGCGGTCGACCAGATATTTTCGCTCGGCAGGTCGTTATCGGCTGGCTCGTAGAAATAGCGGTCCTTGCTGACGCCATAGGTCGACGCCATGCCCGGCACGCCGCATTGCAGGCGGATCGCCTTGTAACCTTGCCGCCGGTAATCGAGCGCCGCTTCGATCGTCTCGGCGATCGTCGTGCCGTTGGCGTGGCCATAGACCATGCAGCCGTCGCGCGACGCGCCGCCGAGCAACTGGTAGACGGGCAGCCCCGCGACCTTGCCCTTGATGTCCCACAGCGCCAAGTCGACCGCAGCGATCGCCGCCATCGTCACCGGGCCGCGCCGCCAATAGGCGCCCTTGTAGAGATATTGCCAGATATCCTCGATCCGGTGCCCGTCGCGCCCGATCAGGCACGGGACGACATGGTCGGCCAGATAGCTGGCCACCGCGAGCTCGCGGCCGTTCAGCGTCGCGTCGCCGACCCCGGTGGTGCCGTCGTCGCACGCAATCTTCAACGTCACGAAATTGCGCCCCGGGCTCGTCACGATGACGCGCGCTGACACGATCTTCGGCATGTTCTTCCTCTCGTCGATTCCCAAAGTTGTCTGACAACCTTATTGACAGGGCACGGCGGAAAGGGAAAGAGATATGTCGACGCCATCGGCCGTCCCGGCCCCGCAAAGGATATGCCATGCCGCTGAGCCTGCTTGCCCCGCTCGTGATGATCGGCGCCCCCGCGGCGGCGGCCCCGGCCGAGCCCGTCATGCCGAAACCCGCCGAGATCCTCGCCGGGACGCGCCGCGTCGCCGACTGGCAGCTCGCGCACCGCGCGGCGTGGGACAGGATGCCCGCGGCGCGGCCGAGCGTGCGCAATCCGCGCGACTGGCAACAGGCGACCTTCTGGGTCGCGCTCACCGAGCTCGCCGAACGCGATGCGCGGTACCGCGATCCGGTCGTCGAACTGGGCCGCGCCGAACATTGGCAGCTCGGCAAGCTTCCTTTCCACGCCGATGACCAGTTGATCGCGCAGGCATGGGAATGGGCGGCGCGGAACGGCGGCGGCGCCGAAGCGCTTGCCCCCGCGCGCGCCTATTTCGACAATGTGCTGACGAACCGCCGCACGAACGATCTCGCCTTCGTGCCCACCGAACCCGGCGGCGGCTATTCGCTGTGCACCGAACGCTGGTGCTGGTGCGACGCGCTGTTCATGGCGCCGCCGACGATGCTGCGCATCGGCCGCGCGACGGAGGACCCGCGCTACGCCGACTTCGTCCATGCCGAATGGAAGGCGACGACCGATTATCTCTTCGACCCGGCCGAAGACCTTTATTTCCGCGACAGCCGTTTCTTCGACCAGCGCGACGCCAAGGGGCGCAAGCTGTTCTGGAGCCGCGGCAACGGCTGGGTGATGGGCGGGCTTGTCCGCGTGCTGCAAATGCTCGACGACGACGATCCACAGCGACCCTATTATGAGGGCCTGTTCCGGAAAATGGCGGCGAAGCTGGTGACGCTGCAAAAGGCCGACGGCTATTGGCCCGCGTCGTTGCTCGACAGCGACCCCGGTACCCCGCCCGAATCGAGCGGCACCGCCTTTTTCACCTATGCCTTTGCCTGGGGCGTCGACAACGGGCTGCTCGACCGGCGGGTTTACGAGCCCGCGGCGATCCGCGGCTGGCACGCCCTCGGCCGGGCAGTACAACCTGACGGCATGCTCGGCTGGGTCCAGCAGGTCGGCGACCGTCCCGACAGCGTTTCGGCAGAGGAAACGCAATTCTACGGCGCGGGCGCCTTCATTCTGGCGGGCACGGCGCTCTACGATCTGGCGCAAGCGCGAGCCGCACGCTGAGCACCCATTTCCGGCGCTCCCGGCCTGTCGCCGCCGGTCACGGAAGGGCCGCCGACCCACGCCGCCACCGACAGGCCGATTGACGACAAGGGCAAAGTTGTACTACATCTAAAATTGACACCGGTATCAATTTCCACACATGTGAATGACACCGGTAGCATCTTGCCGCGTCGGCGCGTAGACCGGCGACACTGGGAGAGAGACAATGACATCACGATCGGTCCTGATCGCCCGCACCTCGCTGCTCGCATCGGCGACGCTGCTCGCCGCCGCCCCCGTCTGGGGCCAGGACAGCGCCGCCGCGCCGGCAGACGCTGCCGATACAGCCGCCGGCGACGAGATCATCGTCACCGGCGCGCGCGCGACGCAGCGCTCGTCGATCGAATATAAGCGCGCCGCCGACGTCGTCGTCGACGGCCTTGTCAGCGACGAGATCGGCGCGACCCCCGATAATTCGATCGGCGATACGCTCGAACGGATCGTCGGCGTCTCCGCCGACCGCTTCAAGGGCAATGCCAACGAGCTGTCGGTCCGCGGCCTCGGGCCGACGCTCAGCTTTTCGACCTTCAACGGGCGCGAGGTGTCGACCGCCGGCCCCGACCGGTCGGTCGCCTTCCAGCAATTCCCCTCCGAACTCGTCAACGGCGTCCTCGTCTACAAGACGCAGCGCGCCGACTTCCTCGAAGGCGGGGTCGGCGGGGTGATCGAACTCCGCTCGATGAAGCCGCTCGACTATGGCAAGCGCCGCATCCAGTTCGAACTGCGCGGCGATTTCCAGCCGCAGGACGACGATGTCTATCAGCACGACGGCCTCGGCTATCGCGGCAACATCTCCTATGTCGACCAGTTCTCGACCGGCATCGGCGATATCGGCATCTCGATCGGCTACCAGCGGCAGGACACGACCGCGCCCGAAGACTATTACAACGGCAATTCGACCTTCCAGCTCTGCAATACCGCGGCAACGAACGGCGCGACGAACAGCCTCAATTGCACCTTCGCCGAAGATCCGCGCAACGCCAACGAGACGATCGTCGATCCCTATTTCGCCAATTCGTCGCGCAGCTTCCGCACCCAGAAGACGTCCGAAGTGCGCGACGCGATCATCGGCGCGATCCAGTGGCGCCCTGCGCCCGATTTCGAGATCGCGATCGACGGCCAATATTCGAAGCGCAATAGCCGCGAGGACCGCAACGTGCTGGGCATCACCGAGGGGCTGCGCGGCGTCGAACCGCTCGTCGTCGGCGACGGCAGCAACGGCTATTCGCCATATTCGCTGATCAGTTATCGCGGCAATTCGAACCTCGAAAACCAGCTCGAAACGCGCCAGCGCAACGAGGAATATCTGGGCGGCGGGGTCAGCCTGATCTGGTCGCCCGAACGCTGGAATATCGCGCTCGACGCCTCCTATTCGAACAGCCACCGCACCGAAACGCAGAAACAGACGCGCCTGCGGTCGAACCGCCGCGTCGGTTATACGCTGAGCTATGAGGGCGACAATGTCGTGCCGGTCGTCGCATTCGACGATTTCGACATTACCGACCCCGACCTGTTCGTCACCACCGCGCCCAATTCGGTCTATGCCCGCCGCCGCTTCGTCACCGATCGCGAAGACACGATCTGGGCCGCGAAGCTCGACATCGAACGCGAACTCGACGGCTTCCTGACCAGCGTGAAGTTCGGCGGCCGCTTTTCCGACCATCACCGCACCAACGACAATGCGCGCAACAACGACCTCAACACGTTGGTGCCGGTCAACGGCGTCAGCCCGGCCGAGCTCATCGCGCAGGCCAACCGGCAATGCCGCGCGCCCTACACCACCACCTCCTATATGCAGGGCATGGGGACCAACGTCACGCGCTGGGCGACCTTCGACAACGACTGCCTGTTCCGCACCTTCACCGGCAGCGACGACGCGCTGCCCACCCCGGCGGACGGCCGCGACCCCAGCGATATCGATGTCCGCGAACGCATCTATGCCGCCTATGCGATGGCCAATTTCGAAACCGGGATGGGCAGCGTGCCGGTCAGCGGCAATATCGGGCTGCGCTGGGTCAAGACCGACATCACTTCGAAGGGTTTCCGCCAGCCCTATATCCTGACCATCGAAAGCGCGGGCGACACCTACAGCGTCGACGTCGATCCGGACGGCGAACTCGTCTCGAATACCGCAAAGGGCAGCTATAATTATTTCCTGCCCAGCGCGAATATCGCCTTCGACCTGTCGCAGCAGGTCAAGCTGCGCCTCGCCGCCTATCGCGCGATCGCGCGTTCGGGGATCGAAAGCTTCGGCGCGGGGATCAGCCTCAACCCGTCGGAGGGGACCGGCACCGGCAATATCATCTTCGACGCGACAACGGGCAACCCGAACCTCAAGCCGCTGCGCGCTTGGAACGTCGACGCCAGCCTCGAACTTTATGCGTCGGAGGATACGCTGGTCTCGCTCGCCGGCTATTATAAATGGGCGAAGGGCACGGTGATCAGCGCCGAGGAATCGATCCCCACCGACATCACCGTGACGACGATCCGCGACAATGGCGCGCCGGTGACCGAAACGATCACCATCAATCCCGTCGCCCCCGCGAACGACGGCGAAACGCGCCACCTCTACGGGCTCGAAGCGACCGCCAGCCACGCCTTCACCTGGCTGCCCGATCCGCTCGACGGGCTCGGCATCCAAGGCTCGGTCAACCGTGCCTTCGCCAATTTCGAATATCCCGACACCTCGCCGATTGCCGACTATATCGACCCCGCGAACCTGATCGGGCTGTCGAAATGGACCGCGAGCGGATCGGTGTGGTTCGAGAAATGGGGCCTCTCGCTGCGCGCCAACCTTCGCTACCGCTCGGGTTATTACAAGCCCAACGGCGGCACCAACCGCGAGATTCGCGGCGGCACCTATCTCAACCTCTCGGCGCAATATGATCTGACGAGGAATATCCAGCTCAAGCTGCAGGCGCTCAATGTCACCGGCACCAACGACATCATGGTCAAGGGCGGCTACGACAGCATCGCCGAAGTGTCGCGCAGCGGGCCGCAATATTTCTTCGGCGTCCGCGTCCGCCTGTGACGCCGCGCCGGTGATCGCGCGTCGCACCCTGCTCCTCGCCGCGCTCGCCGCGGGCCCGGCGGCGTTCGCGCGCGCCGGGGGCGATCAGGGTCCACCCGACATCCGGGCGATCGAGCGCCGCCGGCTGTTGCCGCGGGCGGCCGCCCTGCTCGGCGCCGCGCCGCGCACCATCACCGCGATTCCTGCTTCGCGCAGCCCGGCGGGCCCGCATGATTATTATTCGGAGGGCGATTATTGGTGGCCCGACCCGGCGAACCCGGGCGGGCCCTATGTGCGCCGCGACGGCCGGTCGAACCCCGGCAAGTTCGACGGCCACCGCGACGCCCTGATCGCCTTCGGGCGCGACGTCCCGACGCTCGCCGCAGCATGGGAGCTGACCGGCGACCGCCGCTTTGCCGCGGCGGCGATGCGCCACCTCGCCGCCTGGTTCGTCGACCCGGCGACGCGGATGACCCCCGCCCTCGACCATGCGCAGGCGATCATCGGGGTGAACCAGGGCCGCGCGATCGGGGTGATCGACACGCTGCAGATCGTCGAGGTCGCGCGCGCGGCCGAGCTGTTCGCGCGCAAGGAGGCACCGGGCTATGCGGAGATCCGGAGCGGCGTCGAGCGCTGGTTCGCCGATTATCTCGACTGGCTCACCGCATCGCCCTTCGGCATCGAGGAGCGCGAGCAGCGGAACAACCATGGCAGTTGCTGGCTGTTGCAGGCGGCGGCCTTCGCGGCGCTGCTCGGCCGGGAAGAAACCCTCGCTGCCGCGCGCGAACGGCTCAAGACCGTGATCATCCCGACCCAGATCGAACCCGACGGCCGCCAGCCGCTCGAACTCGCGCGGACCAAGCCCTATGCCTATTCGCTGTTCAACCTCGATGTTCTCGCCGCGACGTCATGGCTGCTCGCGGGCGGCACCGGCGACCTCATCGCATGGCGGACGCCCGACGGCCGCTCGATCGGCGGCGCAATCGGCTGGATGGCGCCGTTCATCGCCGACAAGCGTGCATGGCCGCTGGCGCCCGATATCGAATATGGGGACGGCTTTCCCGTGCGTCAGCCGAGCCTGCTGTTCGGCGGGCTGGCGCTGCGCCGCAGCGACTGGCTCGCGCTCTGGCAGCGGCTGGATCCCGATCCCGTGATCGGCGAGGTCGTGCGTAATTTCCCGGTCCGTCAGCCCTTGCTGTGGCTGCGCGATTGATCGCGCCGCTCAGCCTTCGAGGCGGCGGATGCTTTCGAGGTCGGTGCGTTCGAGCGGCTCGGTGAGCCACAGCCCGCCGCGCCCGCCGCGCGACCAGCGAACGACCGCCTGACGGCGGATGCCGCCTTCGAGCGTCAGTTTGAGCATCATCCCCGCTTCGAAACGGCCGTCATGGACAAAGCCGGCACCCGACTGCGACAGGTCGACCAGCTCGATCGGCAGCGTCCAGTCGTCGGTCGCGGCCGTCGCCTTGACCCGCACCGGCAGGCGCGGCGCGCGATAGCCGCCCTCGCGCTGTTCGGCGGCAAGCTGCTTCAGCAGGCCGACGCCGTCGACCTCCTCGTCGAAGGCGACGCCGCAGCGGCCCTTTTCGGCCCAGACGACGCGCCCGGTCAGGATGATGTTTTCGGAGAGCGCAATCTCCAGCCGTTCGCCCTTTTCGACCGGGACGTCGGCCGACAGCATCATGCCGCGGTCGGAAATATTGCGCACCCGCCACAGGCCGGCGTCATCCTGACGTTCGATCTTGGCGATGCGGCAGACGGTACAGAAGCGATCGGCGGCGCGGCGATCGGTTTCGGTTTCGATATCCTGTGTCGGATCTTCCATGGGGCTGGGAAAACTTCCCATATCCTTCATCCTCGCTTGCAGCACCCGAGGTCAGCGGGCGAGTGATTCCTTTGACGGCACGCGGCCCATTGTTATGAAGGATGTCCCCACAGCATCCGCTCGATTGCTGCGCATTATCCCTTAGCAATGGTTAGGGTTTCCCTAACGTCAATCAGGGGGCGCCCGATCGTTCGAGGAGATCGCCGCTTGAGTATCGCCAGCATCGCCCTGCCCCGCATCCTGCGCATCGGCGGCGGCGCGTCGCGTCAGTTGCCCGAGGTGCTGGCGACGCTCGGCCTGTCGCGGCCGCTGATCGTCACCGATAGCTGGCTGGAGGGCAGCGGCCGCGTCGCGGAGCTCGCCGACGCGCTGGCGGCGGCCGGGATCGCGGCGCGCGTCTTCGCCGATACCGTCCCCGACCCGACGGTCGCGTCGATCGACGCGGGCGTGGCGTTTCTCCAGGACGGCGATCACGACTGCGTCGTCGGCTTCGGCGGCGGCAGCCCGCTCGACAGCGCAAAGGCGATCGCGCTGCTGGGCCTGCACGGCGGCGCGATGGCCGATTACAAGGCGCCGCATGTGCAGGACATCCCCGGCCTGCCGGTGATCGCGATCCCGACCACCGCGGGCACGGGGTCGGAAGCGACGCGCTTCACGATCGTCACCGACGAGGCGACCGACGAGAAGATGCTCTGCCCCGGGCTCGCCTATCTGCCGGTCGCGGCGCTCGTCGATTACGAGCTGACCTTTACCAAGCCCAGACGGCTGACCGCCGACACCGGGATCGATTCGCTGACCCACGCGATCGAGGCCTATGTGTCGAAGCGCGCCAACCCGTTCAGCGACGGCATGGCCTTGCTCGCGATGCGCGCGATCGCGCCGAACCTCCGCCGCGTATGCGCCGACCCGGCGGATGCTGCGGCGCGCGAAGCGATGATGCTCGGCGCGACGCAGGCCGGCATCGCCTTCTCGAACAGTTCGGTCGCGCTCGTCCACGGCATGAGCCGGCCGATCGGCGCGCATTTCCACGTCCCGCACGGGCTGTCGAACGCGATGCTGCTGCCCGCCGTGACCGCCTGGTCGGCGCCCGCCGCGCTTCAGCGCTATGCGACATGCGCCCGCGCGATGGGTGTCGCCGACGACAGCGAGGGCGACCAGTCGGCGGTCGCGCGCCTGCTCGACGAACTGGCGGCGCTGAACCGCGAGCTCGAAGTACCGGGGCCCGCCGCATGGGGCATCGACGCCGCACGCTGGGATGCGCTCGTCCCGACGATGTGCGCGCAGGCGGCGGCGTCGGGATCGCCCGCGAACAATCCGCGCGTGCCCGATGCCGACGAGATGGCGATGCTCTATGCGCAGGTCTGGGCGGGATAGCCGGCGCCGTTCATCATCCCGCAACCAATATCCTGCTTAAGCGCGCTCGCCCCGTCTCCCTCTCTCCTACGTCTCATCGAGGAGGCGGGGCATCCCCTTCATCATGATCCCAGCTTTTCCGGCAGCGCGCGACCAATGCGAAGGGGCCGGAACGAGGGTTGTCGTTCCGGCCCCACTGCAGGACTCGCCCCTGATAGGGTCGCTTCTGGTCAGAAAGCGATTCGAGCAGTAACGCGTACCCCGTGGCTGTTGCGGTCCGACGCCAGCGTGCCGGTGTAGGCAGCGCCGATGTTGAACGCCCCGGCGCTGTAGTCGAAGCCCGCCTCGACCTCGGCCGAGTTCTTCGGGATCGGCGTACCGATGATCCCGAACGGCGTGCCGCCGGCGGCGAAGCGCGAGATCATGATCGCGCCGCGGTCGTCGAACGCCCGGTTCCATGCCGCCGAAACATAGGGCTGGAAGCCCGCTTCGCCGGCATTGAAGCGCGCCCGCGCGCCGAGGCTGAGGAAGGTCGTTTTCTGGTCGACATCGGCGACCACCAGCGCCGCGTTGCCGCCCGCTTCGGTGAAGCCTTCGCTGTCGGTCTTGACGTGCGCGAGGCGGGCGAAGGGCGTGATCGCCGCCTTGCCCATCGTCACGTCGTAACCGACCTCGCCGAAGATCTGCAGCGTGCTGGCATCATATTTCGACGTCAGCGTCTGGGCGAGCGGGGCGACGGTCACCGCCCGGCTGGTGTCCATATCGTGCCAGGCGTAAGCGATACCGATGGTGCCGCGGAAGCCCCCCTCGGGCGCGCCATAGGTGGCGTGCGCCGCCAGATATTTGCTTTCGACGTCGGCGCTGTCGCCCCGGCCCTTCGCCTTGAAGTCCGAGCCGCCGATCCCGGCCGAGAGCGCCGCCGCAAAGCCGTTGCCGCCATAGCCGATGCCGGCCACCAGCCCCTTGTGGTCGGTGTCCATGCCGAGCCCGCCGGGCCGGGCATCGAACTTGCCCCAGCCGCCAAAGGCCGAGCCCCAGACGAACGCCCCGCTTTCCACCGGCGCGCGCATGCCGAAGAGCGCGTTGCGGAGGTGGCGGCTGTCGTCGGTGAGGCCGCTCACCGCATTGGCGTGGATCTCGCCCGACAGGTCGCCGAAACTTGCCTGCGCGGTCGCCGCATTCTGGACGAGCACCGCCTCGAACAGCGGATTGTCGATGCCGAGCGACTGGATCGCCGTCGCGACGCTCGCCTGGTTGAAGCCGATCGCGACATCGGCAAAGTCGATGTCGTTGCGATAGAGCGACAGGATGACGCTGTTCGCGCCGTAACGGAGCAGCGGATCGAGGAAGGCGAGATCGGTGGTCACCGATCCGAAGGTGCCGGTGACGCCGCCCGCGCCGGTCAGGATCACATAGTCGGTGCGCGGGTTGTAATCGCCCTCTTCGGCGAGCACCGCGACGCTCGCGGTGCTCGCGATCGTCACCGCACCCGTCGCGTCGAGCCGGTCGCCCTGGCCCGCGGCGTTGACCTCGACCTCATAGACCGAGCCCGCCGCGAAGGCGAGGTCGCCATTCACCGTGAGCTGGCCGATCGAGTTGCCCGGCGCGATCGTACCGCCCGCCGCAACCGTCGTCGAACCGACGGTACCGTTACCGCCCAGCGTGCCGCCGTTGTTGACGGTGACGTCGGAAACGATCGAGCCGTTGACCGCCAGCTTGCCGCCATTGACCGCGGTCGGACCGGTATAGTCGCTGTCGCCGGTCAGGTTGAGCGTGCCGTCGCCTTCCTTGGTGAACGACCCGCTGCCCGAGATGGTGCCGCCGAACTGGCTGTTGGCGTCCTGCGCGACGGTCAGGTTGTTTTCGCCCATCTGGACGTTCGAGCCTTGCTCGCCTGCAAGCCCGCCGATCGTCTGGTCCTTGCCGCTGATGTCGAGGCTGCCGCCCTCGCCGAGGTTGAAGTCGGTCGTCGGGTCGATCGTGCCGCCGATGCGGACCGAGCCGCCGAGGATGTTGGTAACGCCCTCGAAGCTGTAATCGCCCATGAAGGTCAGGATGCTGTCGCCCATCTTGTCGAGCGTCCCGTTGCCCGAGAAGGCGCCAAGGAAGTCATAATCGTCCGAGCGGTTGAAGACGAAGCGGCCGTTGTTGACGATATCGCCCGCGAAATCGCCCTCGGTGCCGCCGGTGCCGAGCTGGAAGAAACCGTCGCCTTCGGTCGTCACGTCGCCGAGCAGCGTGCCGGTCAGGATCAGCCCGCCGTTCGCGACGGTGGTGCCGCCGGTGTGCGCAAAGGACGCCGTATCGAGCGTAAAGACCCCCTCGCCGATCAGCTTGACGGCGCCGGTGCCGCTGACCGAGAGCTGGCCGAGCCCCGACACGACGTCGTCATGGTCGAAATTCGCGACGAGCAGGCCGTTGTTGGCGATCGCCGGGGTGAAGATCGGGGTCGAGAACAGCCCCTCGTCATATTCGATTTCGTTGACCTGCAGCGCGCCGCCCTCGGCAATCGTCACCGCATTGAACTCGCCGACATAGCCCGTGGTCGACCAGTAACCCGCGGCAACGGTCAGCTCCTCGAAGTCGAGCGCAGTGCCAACCTGCTGCGCCTCGGTCAGTTCGAGCACATCGCCGTCGAGGATCAGGCTGTCATGGCCTTCGCCCGCCAGCATCGCGCCGGTGACGACGCTGCCGGTGTGGAGGGTCACCGTGTCGTCATAGCTGTCGAGCACGATCGCGGCGCCGCTGCCGCCGGCGAGCGTCCCCGCATTGACGACATTCGCCTGGACATGCGCGATGATCGCGGCGCCGTCCGCGCTGGCAATCGTGCCGCTGTTGGTGAAATTGCCGAGCAGGCCGGGCGTGTCGGCAAGGTCGCTCTGGATGAGCACGCCGCCGGCATTGCCGCTGATCGACCCCGCGTTGATGACTTCGCCGCCGCCCGACAGGATGATACCGAACCGGTCGCCGGCGATCGTGCCGCCTTCGGCGTTCGCAACGCTCGCAGTATAACCGGCCAGATCCTGGCCGTCATAAGCGAACATCGACACGCCGTCGGCGCCGGGCGCGCCCGTGCCGGAGATCGTGCCGCTGTTGGCGACGGTGCCGCCGCCGATCAGCCGCACACCGTCGTTCGATTCGCCGGCAATCGTGCCGCTGTTCTCGATCTCGGTGCCGATTGCGAGGCCGACGAGCGTCTGGTTTTCCTCGTCATATTGATAGGCGGTGGTGATGCCCGCCCCGGCGCCCGATATGATACCGCTGTTCGTCACCGCCGATGCCGCGGTGGTGATCGTGATGCCGGCGTCGGGCGCTGCGTCGAAGCCGTCATAGCTGCCTTCGCCGCGGATCGTGCCGGCATTGTTCACGACGAGCGAGCCGGTCGCGAAGGAATAGATGCCCGAGGTCGCGCCGGTGATCGTGCCGCCTTCGGCATTGGTGATTGCCACGTCGGCGCGCGAGCCCTGCGACACGCCCGCGCCGAAATCGCTGACGATCGTGCCGCTGTTGTCGAGGCTGGCGCTCGACATGTCGCTGCCGAAACCGACGCCGAAGCCGTCGCCGCCGCTGCCGCCCAGATCGCCGGTGCCGCGGATCGTCCCCGAATTGACGACGGTCGCGGTCAGGCCGCTGCGGTCCTCGCCGGCGTCGGTGTTGGTCGCCGTGCCCTGAATATAGACGCCGCCGTTGACGCCGGTGATTTCGCCGGCGTTGGCGACGTCGCCGCCCGCCGAAAGGATGATGCCGAAGCGCTGGCCGGCGATCGAACCGCCTTCCTCGTTGGTGACGCTGGCGCTGTAATCCTCGTTCGCCTGATCGGTGTGCGGATACATCGAAATGCCGTCGGCAAACGGCGTGCCGCGGCCCTCGATCGTCCCGCTGTTGGTGACGCTGCCGCCGCCGATCAGCCGGACGCCGTCGTCATTGTTGCCGATGATCGTGCCGCTGTTGGTGACGCTGCTATTGACCGCACGGCCCTCGAACTGGTTCGGCCCGACCTGGAACGGGTTGGTGGTGATGCCGAACTGCCCGCCCTCGATCGTGCCGCTGTTCTCGATCACCGCGTCGGCGGTCAGGATGTTGATGCCGTTCTGGCTCTGACCGCGAATCGTGCCGGCGTTTTCGACCGTCAGCTTGCTGGTGTTCGCCGCAATGCCGTTGCCGCCGGCGATGATTTCCGCGCCCTCGGCGTTGGTGACGACAAGATCGCCCGTCGACTGGCCGAGAATCGCCCCGGCCTGACCGACGATGATACCCTCGTTGTTGATCGTCGTCGTTTCGAGCGAGCCGCCGGCGAGCACACCGAAAAAGCCCTGCACGACGCCATGGTCGTTGTTGAGCGTTGCGCTCCGTCCCTGCTGCGCCTCGGTCGCGCCCATGACGACGCCGAACGGCACGACCCCCGGATTGGCAGGGTCATATTGACCGGTGCTACGGATATGGCCGCCATTATTATCGATCGTCCCGCCGCCCTGCAGCACGACGCCGAATTGCTGGCCCTCGATCACGCCGTCCTCGTCGTTGACGATCGATCCGACCCCCGTGGCCTCGGGGTCGACCGCGTCGGCGAATTCGCTGATCGCGACGCCGATTCCCGGCGCACTGCCATTGGCATTGGTGGAGCCCTTGATGAGGCCGTTGTTGGTCACCGAGCCGCCGCCCGCGAGCGAAACCGCCGTGCCGCCATTGCCGACGATCGTCCCGGTGTTGATGACGGTCGTGTTCGCGGCGACAGGCTCGGTCACACCCGGGCTGACCTGCGCGAGGTTGGTGATGATACCCGATTGCGCGCCCTCGATCGTGCCGCTGTTCTCGATCACCGCATCGGCAGTCAGGATGTTGATCGCATTCTGATTCGCGCCGCGAATCGTCCCCGCATTGTTGACCGTCAGCGTGCTGGTGTTCGCGATGATCGCGGTGCCGCCCGAGGCGATTTCGGCGCCGTCGGCATTGTTGACGACAAGGTTGCCCGTCGACTGGCCTATGATGCCGGCGAACTGCCCGTTGATGATCCCGCCGTTATCGATCGTCGCATCGACCGGTCCGCCGGCGAGGACGCCGATGAAACCGAGAACGACGCCATCGTTATCGAGCGTCGCGACCCGGCCTTCCTGTTCCGGGGTCGCGCCCAGGACGATGCCGATCGGGGTCAGGCCCGTCGCGGGGTTGAACGCGCCGGTGCTGCGGATCAGGCCGTCATTCTCGATCGTGCCGCCGCCCGAGAGGACGATGCCGAAGGTCTGCCCTTCGATCGTGCCGTCCTCGTCGTTGACGATCGATCCGATGCCGGTCGCGTCGGGGTCGATCGCGCCGGGGAATTCGGTGATTGCGACGCCGATGCCGTTCGCATTGGCGCCGCCGTTTACATTGTTATAGCCCTGGATCGTGCCGCTGTTGGTGACGCTGCCGCCGCCGACCAGCCCGACGCCCGAGCCGCCTTCGCCGACGATCGTGCCGCTGTTGACGACCACCGTGTCGGCGACCAGCGCCTGCGGCGGCAGGTTGTCGCCATTCTCGTCCTCGCTGAAGAATTGCGAGGTCGCGATGCCATGCGCGCCGCCCGAAATCGTGCCGCTATTGGTGACCGACGATCCCGGCTGGGCAATCACGATGCCGCCGCTCGGCCGGCTGTCGACACTACCGGTAAAGGTGCCGTTGCCGCGAATGTTGCCCAGATTGTCGACGATCACCGGACCGTTGTCGGCATAGATGCCGATATCGTCGCCCACGACCTCTTCGTCCTCGGCCACCGTGATCTCCAGCGGCTCGGGCTGGTCGTTGTGGATGCCGAAGCTGTCCTGCGCCTGCGCGACCGGCGCGAATTGCAGGATCGACAGGCCGGCGACCGCGCTGGTCGCGAGCAGGCGCGATTTCGAAATCTTGGACATTGGCTGGAAACTCCCCTTGAAAACTGCATGCACAGGCAGGGGAGCGCCGGACAGCCCAAAGGCCATCCGGCTGGTTTCCCCCCACGCGAATTTAGCGTCCCGTCAAACTGTTCGAATGCCCCCCAGCATCTTCAGCTTTGTAACGGCAGGAATAATTGCCGACGCGCCGCACCGTCTACCCAATGTTTTTTAGGGTAACGTCTCATTTGCCATATTTGGGACAGCCAGCGGCTTGCGGGGCGCGACATCGACGATTGACGTTGGCGCCCGGCTCGGCAAAGAAATCCGCGGGGCGGGCAATATGCGATATTGGGTTGCATTTCTGATATTTGTCGTCGCGGCGATGTTGTCGCCCGCAAGCGCGGCGCCGACCGTGTTACCGGCGTTCGAACTGCACGCCGGTATCGACCCCGCATCGGTCGCGCCCTTCATCCGCTACACGAAGGATGTTCCCGATTTCGAGGGGCTGCGCCCGGCCGACATGCTCGCCAAGCCGCTCGAACGCATCGAGGGATCGTCGATCCATTTCGGCCCGCCGGGGGTGAAAACCGCGCTGCTGCTGAAGGTCCGCAATGCCGGGTCGGCGCAGGGTAGCTGGATCCTCACCACGGGGCGCGGGTCGCTGAAATTCTTCCGGCTCTACGAAGCTTCGGGCGACCGGTTCGACCTGCTCGTCGACGGCACCGATCCCGAGGATGCGCGGCGCAATCTCGGCACCTATCAGGCTTTCAGCTCCGAACTGGTGCTCGACCCCGGGCAAGAGAAGCTGGTGCTGATCGAGTTCCTGTCCGAAAATTCGACCTATATGCCGCTCCGTATCAACACCTATGGAACCTTCTTCAAGGAACGGCGGGCGAATATCTCGATGGTGTCGGGCGTGGTCATCGGCGCCTTCATCCTGCTCCTTTTGAACTTCCTCTTTTTCTCGATCACCGGGCATCGCGAATTTCTGTGGCTTGCCGTCGCCGAGGCGTTCTTCGCGCTCAACACCGTCCACTCCGAAGGCTATATCACCATCTTCTTCCTCTACGACAAACCGCTGACGGGGGTCGCGGTCGAGGATTTCTTCAAATGCGGCTTTGCGGGAGCGATGGCGCAGTTCTGCCGCACGTTCGTCAATACGCCGGTCAATTTCCCGAAACGCGACGTGGCATTGAAGGTGCTCATTATCGCCTCGCTCGCGGTAATGCTGCTCCAGCCGGGCCTGTCGCTCTATCCGCCCGGGCTGCGCTTTGCCCTGCACGCCGCCGCCTGGCTGGTCGCGATTGCCGTCGCGCTGTTCCTGCCCTTCGTCGGGTTCGCGGCGATGAAACAGCTCGGTAACCAGCTCTGGCCGCTGTTCGTCGGCTGGGCCAGCCTTGCGCTGTTCATCGTCTATGCCGCAATCGCCTCGATGGGCTTTTTCATCTGGCTGCCGATCAACTGGCATCTGTCGGGGCCGGTCGGATTGTTTGAGGCGGTGATGGTGACCCTCGCACTTGGCTTCAATCTCAAGAAGATCCAGCGCGACAAGCTCGCCGCCGACTTCAACTATGCCCGGTCGTTGTCGGAGCGGCTGGAGATCAGCGAGCGCGCGACACGGCTGGCCGAGGAAAAGGCATTCGCGCTCGCGACCGTCAACAGCCAGAATGCGTTGCTCCACGCATCGGGACACGACAGCAAGCAGGTCATCCTCGCGCTCAACAGCGCCGTCGACGTGCTGCGGCGGAGCGCAGGCCCGGCAGGCAATGGCGAACTGATCGGCATGCTGCAAAGCTCGGCCACCTATTTGAACGAGATTGTTTCGACGACGATGTCGGGCGCGAACATCGTCGGTAGCGACGCCGGGTTCGTCGCGCTGAGCAGCTTCAAGGGGCAGGCGCTCGTCGAGCCGCTGATGATGATGTTCCGGACCCCGTTCGCGCGCAAGCAGCTGACGCTGGAGGCGGACGGCGCCGACGATATCGTCATCGTTTCGGACAAGCCGCTGCTGATGCGCGCGCTCGCGAACCTGCTCAGCAACAGCTATCAATATAGCGATGCGGGCGGTGCCCGGATTTCGCTGGCGCGCGACGGCGAGACGGCAACCATCACGATCTCCGATACCGGCCGCGGCATGTCGGACGCAGTGCGCAAGGCGCTGAACGCAAACGGCACCACCCGGCTGCGCGCCGACGAGGGGGGCGAGGGTACGGGATCGGGATTCCATTCGGCACGACGTCTCGTCGAAAGCCTGTCGGCAACGCTGGAAATCCTGTCGTCGACTTCGGCCGGTACCACGGTCCGCATCACCCTTCCCTGCGCCTTCGCCAGCGTGACGCCTTGCGGCATCGGCGCGTTGCAGACGGGACTACCCGGGTGGCTGATCGCCGATTTCGACCAGCGCGAAGCCTTCGAGGCGGCGCTCGCCGCCTCGACGCTGCCCGCGCACCGGATCATCGCGCTGACCTATGACGATACCACCGTGACGCGCGGGCGGCTCAGCGAGATGGTCGGGATGATGATGATCAAGCCGCCGTGCAGCGAGCTGATCGCTCACCCGCTGCTGCGACGGGGATCAGAGCAGGTTTAGCTCCTGCGCCCGTTCGACGATCTTGCGGTTGTGGGTGACGTCGAGCTTGCGCCGCAATTCCGCGATGTGAAACGACACCGTCGGCTGTGCGATCGACAGGCGGTAGGAGATTTCCTTGTTGCTCTCCCCCTGCGCGAGATAGTGCAGGATCGCCATCTGGCGCGACGACAGCGCGACCGGCGGCTGCTGAAACTTTCCGAGCGCCTCGGCGATATAGGGAGAAATGTGGATCTCGCCCGCCAGCGCCGCGTCGCACGCCGCGATGATCTGGTCCGACGGGTCGGCCTTGCTGACCACCGCGCGCGCGCCGAGCTTCAGCGCATAGTCGATCTCGCCGAGGTTCGTCTCCCCAGTCAGAATGATCACCGTCATGTCACGCGACCCGACGATTTCGGCGAGGATATTGATGCCGCGCACGTCGGGCATGTTGAGATCGAGGATGACGAGATCGACCGGCTGCGACTGAACGAAGGCCCCCACCGTCGCACCGCGATCGAGCGCCCCGACGACGGTGAAACGCTCGTACGAAGCGAACAGCAGCCGGAGGCCGTTCTGCGTGATCGGATGATCGTCGACGATCAGGATATTGTGCGTCAGGCTCATGTCGGCGTTCGCTGGCCCCCGTTTGCGACCCGGCGTCAATGGATCAGCGACGGCACGCTTTTACAACCCGAATAAATCTGGGGTTGGCGGATGAAAAAGGCAGGGAAGCCGGCGCACAGCCAGATATTCTCAGCCCCGCCGGACGATCTGCGCCAGCGGGTTCGCCTCCGCCTCGGCGATCTTGGCCAGATGGTTGCGATCGCGGTGGAGAAAGGGTTCGGCCTGTCCGCGCACCATCAGCACCGTGTCCGAAACATAGCTCCACGAACCGTCATCGTGGAAATCGACCGTGATCGTATAGCTGTCGGTGCGAAAGGCCTGTTCGAGGAAGGTCGTCGAGCAGATACCATATTCGCTGCTCCCCCGCTCGGCCTTCAGCACGAGTTGCTTCGCATCGGCGGTGGCATGCCCGGCGGCGATCGCCACCTGCCCGCGCGGAATGGCAAGCGTCTGCAGCACGAGCCCGGTCGCCGGTTCCCACAGCCAGTATCCGACCTGGTCGTGGAAGGCGATGTCCTCGTCGGGGGTATTGATATGGACATGATAGCGCAGCCCGTAGAAGAGCTGCGGCCCGTTCGCCTGCGGATCGATCGGCTGCATCTCGATCCGCTCGTAATAGTCGCGCTGTTCGGGGCCGTCGGCCTTGGGATTGATATCGACGCCGCGATGGCCTTCCCAGATGCCGGCAAGCCGGCGCAGCGGCCCGAGATTGTCCAGCGTATCGGGCGCGACGTCGTCGGGCTCGGTGAAGATATCGTCCGGAATGTCCATAATGCCCCTCGTCCTTACAAATGCCGCCCGCCGCGCCGCGGCGCAAGAAGCGCTTGTGATTTTTCGGGAATTCGGATGAGATTGCGGCAAGGTCAAGCGGCAATCGGGGAGATGCACGATGGACATGAAACGACGGTTGGCGCTTGGCGCCGCGCTTTGGCTTTCGACGTCGGGCATGGCGCTCGCGGCCGAAGGCGGTCATGACGTCGTGATCCGCGGCGGCACCATCTATGACGGGTCAGGGGCGCCCGGCGTCGTCGGCGATGTCGCGATCGACGGCGACCGCGTCGTCGCCGTCGGCAAGGTCGCGGGCAAGGGCCGCACCGAAATATCAGCCGCCGGGATGGCGGTCGCGCCCGGCTTCATCAACATGCTAAGCTGGGCGACCGAATCGCTGATCGCCGACCCGAAAAGTCAGAGCGACATAAGGCAGGGCGTCACGCTGGAGGTGATGGGCGAGGGCTGGTCGATGGGGCCGCTGAACGCGACCATGAAGGCCACCGAAACCGAGCGTCAGGGCGATATCAAATATCCGATCGAATGGACCAGCCTCGGCGATTATCTTTCCTGGCTCGAAAAACGCGGCATCGCGCCAAATGTCGCGAGCTTCGTCGGCGCGGCGACGGTGCGCGTCCACGAACTGGGCGAAGACGATGTCGATCCGACGCCCGAACAGCTTGACCGCATGCGCGCGCTGGTCCGGCAGGCGATGGACGAAGGCGCGCTCGGCGTCGGTAGTTCGCTGATCTATGCGCCCGGCTCCTATGCCGAAACCGACGAACTCGTCGCGCTGACCGGCGAGGCGGCAAAATGCGGCGGCATGTACATCAGCCACATGCGATCGGAAGGCGACCGGCTCGAGGAAGCGGTCGACGAGCTGATCGAGATATCGAAGCGGTCGGGCGCCCCGGCGGAGATCTATCACCTCAAGATGGCGGGGCGCGAAAACTGGGGCAAGCTCGCGCCCGTCGTCGCGAAGGTCGAGGCAGCGCGCGCCGCCGGACAGCGGATCACCGCCGACATGTACACCTATACCGCCGGTGCGACCGGGCTCGACGCGGCGATGCCGACATGGGTGCAGGCCGGCGGGCTGGAGAAATGGATCGAGCGGCTGAAGGACCCCGCAACGCGTAAACGCGTCGCCGCCGAAATGCAGAAGCCCGGCAACGACTGGGAGAATCTCTACTTCGGCGCCGGCGCCGACAAGATGATCCTGTCGGGCTTCAAGAACGACGCGCTGAAACCGCTGACCGGCAAGACGCTCGCCGAGGTCGCAAGGATGCGCGGCAAGTCGCCCGAGGAGACCGCGATGGACCTCGTCGTCGAGGATGGCTCGCGCGTCGGCACCGTCTATTTCCTGATGTCGGAGGACAATGTGCGCGCGCAGATCAAGCTGCCGTGGATGAGCTTCGGGTCCGACGCGGCATCGCAGGCGACCGAAGGCGTCTTCCTGAAATCGGGCGCCCATCCGCGCACCTATGGCAATTTCGCGCGCCTGCTCGGCCGCTATGTCCGCGACGAAAAGCTGATCCCGCTCGAACAGGCGGTGCACCGGCTGACCACCCTGCCCGCGACCAACCTCGGGATCAAGGAACGCGGCGCGCTGAAGCCCGGCTATTTCGCCGACGTCGTGATCTTCGACCCGGCGGCGGTCGCCGACCGTTCGACCTTCGAGGCGCCGCACCAATATTCGCTCGGCGTCCGCGATGTCTTCGTCAACGGCGCGGCGGTGCTGAAGGACGGCGAGCCGACCGGCGCGACGCCGGGACGCGCGGTGCGCGGCGCCGGCTGGGGAAAATGCCGCTGAGCGAAAAGGCGTAATATTTCTGGGCCTTTGCCCCAGACATATCCGCGTTGCAACTTTCCCCGTACCGACCATTCTGGTCGCTCAGAACAGACATGGGGATGGAAATGATCAAGAAGTCGCTCGCCGCGCTGACGCTGGTGCTGACGCTTTCGCCGCTGGTCGGGGCGCATGCCCAGCGCACGGTAACACCCGTCGTGCAGCCGGGCGGCGACATCCCCAAAAGCTATTCGCCCGAAAGCGAAGGCACCGATTACGAACGGCGCGTCGTCATGGTACCGATGCGCGACGGCGTGAAACTGCAGACGATCATCATCGTGCCCAAGGGCGCGAAGAACGCCCCGATCCTGATGGACCGTACGCCTTATAATGCGACGGCACGCTCGACGCGGTCGACGAGCGCGCGGATGGTCAACGCACTGCCGTTCGAGAATGAGCAGTTCGTCAGGAACGGCTATATCATCGTCTGGCAGGACACCCGCGGCAAGTTCGGGTCCGAGGGCGATTACACGATGATCATGCCGGTCGCCGGGCCGCTCAACAAGACCGGGGTCGACCATTCGACCGACGCCTATGACACGATCGACTGGCTGGTGAACAAGGCGAACCTGCCCGAAAGCAACGGCCGCGTCGGGATGATCGGTTCGTCCTACGAGGGCTATACGACCGCGATGGCGCTGCTCAATCCCCACCCGGCGCTGCGGGCGGCGGCACCCGAAAGCCCGATCATCGACGGCTGGATGGGCGACGACTGGTTCCATTACGGCGCCTTCCGCCAGCTCATGCTGGGCTTCGTCGCGATGCAGTCGGGCGAAAAGGGCTTCGCGAGCGCCCCGTCGCACGGCGGCGGCGACGATTATGACGTGTTCCGCGAAGCGGGGTCGGCGGGCGACTGGGCGCGCGCCCGCGGCTTCGACCAGCTTCCGGCGTTCAAGCGGGTCGTCGCCAATCCCGAATATAACGCGACATGGTCGGGGCAGGCCGTCGACAAGCTGCTCGCCGCCAATCCCTCCAACGTGCCAACGCTGTGGGTCCAGCCGATCTGGGATCAGGAGGACGGCTATGGCGCGATCCACTCGTTCGAGGCGCTGCGCGCCGCGGGCAAGACCGGAAACAACCATCTGATCCTCGGCCCGTGGTTCCACAGCCAGGTCAACCGCGCCGCCGGCGGCCGCAGCGTTGGGCCGCTCAACTGGGACGGCGACACGGTCGAACATTATTGGAAGCGCATGGTGCTGCCCTTCTTCAACGAGCATCTGAAGGACGGCCCGCCGTCGAACATGCCGGTCGCGACGGTTTATAACACCGGCGAGGACCGCTGGGAGAAGCTGACGACCTGGCCGCTCGCTTGCGAGAAAGGCTGCCCCTCACCGCTGACCCCGCTCTATCTCGCCGCCGACGGCGGGCTCAGTTTCAAGGCGGGCGCGGCGGGCGGCGATAGCTATGTCTCCGATCCCGCCAAGCCGGTGCCCTTCCTGCAGCGCCCGTTCAGCATGCAGCGTTCGGTCTACACCCCCGAATGGCCGACCTGGCTGGTCAGCGATCAGCGCCATGTCGACGGGCGGCCCGACGTCATGACCTATCGCAGCGAGGTGCTCACCGCGCCGGTGCGCGTATCGGGCGCCCCGATCGCGGACATCATCGCGCGCACGACGGGCACCGACGGCGATTTCGTGGTCAAGGTGATCGACGTCTTCCCGCAGGAAAATGCCAACAACCCCAATATGGGCGGTTACCAGCTCGCGATCGCGCTCGACATTTTCCGCGGCCGGTACCGGGAAAGCTTCTCCGACCCCTCGCCGATCCCGGCGGGCAAGTCGCAGCGCTACAAGTTCCGCCTGCCGACCGTGAATCATGTGTTCCAGCCGGGGCACCGCATCATGATCCAGGTCCAGTCGAGCCTGTTCCCGCTCTACGACCGCAATCCGCAGACCTATGTCCCCAATATCTTCAACGCGAAGAAGGCGGACTATAAGGCGGCGACGATCACGCTCGAACGCGGCGCGAACGGCAGCCGCGTGTGGCTTCCCGTGGTGCCGGTCGACCAGTCCGCGGCGGCGGCACAGTAAAAGCGGAGGGACAGTTGGCCGATCGACGCCACCGGCGGCCCGCCGCAGCCCGCTTCCTGTTCGCCGCGCCGCTGTGCCTTTTTGCGGCGGCGCCGGTGCAGGGCGAATGGACCAGCCAATATCCGCACGTCGAGAATGCGGCGAAGAATGTCGGCCACCAGCTCTATCTGGAGGCCTATAATCTTCCGACCTTCGCGGCGAGCCCGACCGATCCAGCGCCGTCGCCCGACGGGCGCTCGGTCGCCTTTGCGGCGCGCGGGTGGCTGTGGGCGATGGACGTCGCGACGCGGCAGGCGCGGCGGCTGACGCGCGGACCCCGCATCGATTCGCGTCCGGCCTGGTCGCCCGACGGCCGCCAGATCGCCTTCGTCCGCGACAGCGGCCGCGACACCGACATCATGCTGGTCGACGTCGCGACGGGCAAGGAACGGCCGCTGGTCGCGAGCCCGGCGCTCGACCTCGACCCCGCCTTTGCGCCCGATGGCACGTCGCTGTTCTACAGCTCGGCCGAGGCGGGCGATTTCGACCTGTGGCGGGTCGAGCTTGCCACCGGCGCCAAGACACGCCTCACCTCCGACACCGGTCAGGAACTGAACCAGCAGCCGATCGGCGGCGGCACCGGGCTCGTCTATGTCAACCGTGCCAAATATTTCAGCGACGCGGTTGCAACCCTCTCGCTCGCCGATGGCGAGCGCCGGACGCTGCTGTCGACGGGCATGGCGCCGCAGCTTCGCGTCGCCGCGTCGCCCGACGGGCGCTCGGTTGCGGTCACCGAGCCCGATGGCGACCGGCTGAAATTGATCACCCTCGACGCGGGTGGCGGCGACACGATCCGCGTTGCGCCCGACGCGACCTATCCGCTCGCGCCGAGCTGGTCGCACGGCGGCGCGCTATGGTTCGTCCAGCCGAACCGCGACAAGCAATTCACCCTGTACCGCACCCCGGCCGACGGCGGCGCCAGCGAGGACATGTCGCCGCTCGACTGGGATTTCGGCGAGCGCACCGCGCGCGTCACCATCCGCACCCGGCAGGCCGGGAAGCTGACCCCCGCGCGGCTGGCGATCGTCGACGGCAGCGGCCATCCTGCGGTTCCCGACACCGGTCTCGCCTATTTCGACTTCCAGCAGGGCCGCGTCTTCACCCATTCGCCCGGCGTGGTGACCGTCGAGGTGCCGGCGGGCACAATCCGGCTGAGCGCGACGCACGGCTTCGATGGGGTTGCCGAAGCAACGCGGCAGGTGCGCGCCGGCGACACGGTGACGATCGACCTCGACCTGCCCTCGACCGGCTTCGACGCCGCAGCGCGCGGCTGGTATTCGGGCGATCTCCACAATCACCTCAATTACGGCGGCCCCTATCAGCTCGAACCCGATGATCTGGTGACGATGATGCGCGCCGAGGCGCTCGACGTCGCGACGCCGCAACTCGCCAACCTCCAGACGCGGCAGGTCGACGCCAAATGGTGGGGCTGGCAGCGCTCCGAGCTGCCGCTGATCCGCGTCTCGCAGGAGGTGCGTGCGCATTTCCTCGGCCATATCGGGGTGATCGGCACCGATGCGCCGTTCGACCCGTGGTTCTTCGGCCCGAGCTACCCGGTCCGCGCGCAGAGCGAGCTGACCAACGCCGATGTGCTCCGCTTCACCCGCGCACACGGCGGGCTCAATATCTATGTCCATCCGGTGATCGGCAATGATCCCTTTCCGGCAAGCGGAAACCCCGGCGGCTTCCCGCTCGCGCTGGTGCCCGACGCGGTGCTCGGCGACGTCGATGCGATCGAGATCGCGTGCCTGTGGAGCGACGAGCTCGGCACCAGCGAGCTGTGGTATCGCCTCCTCAACCTCGGCCTGCCGGTCGCGCCGACCGCGGGCAGCGACACGATGCAGAATATCCACCGCATGATGGCAATCGGCTCGACCCGCGTCTATGCGAAGCCCGAGGGGCCGGTCGGGATGACGAGCTTCCTCGACGCGCTGCGCAAGGGGCGCAGCTTCGTCACCACCGGGCCGATGATCGATTTCACCGCGGCGGGCGCCGGGCCGGGCGAGGTCGTCGCGGGCGGCAGCAGATCGATCCCCTGGTCGCTCGACCTGTTTTCGCCGACGGCGGTCGATACGGTCGAAATCCTCGTCAACGGGCGCGTGGTGTGGAGCGGCAAGGGCCTGCCCGCGGCCGGCAAGCGCCGTTACAGCGGCACGGTCGAGGTACCCGCGGGCGGCTGGATCGCCGCGCGCGTCCATGGCGGCTCGGCAGTCTGGCCGGTGCAGGACGGGGCGCCCTTCGCGCACAGCGCGCCGGTCTGGATCGGCCGCGTCGGCAGCACCGACCCCGCGGCGGCGCGCAGTGCCGCCGCCGATCTACTCCGCTGGATGCCCGTCGGCGAAGCGCGACTCGCGACCGGCTATCCGGGCGACAGCGGCGCGCGCCTCAAGGCCCGCTTTGCCGAAGCGCGCCAGCGGCTCGAAGCTTGGGCGAAATGATATCGGGATAAGAGTGCCAAAAAGGGATCGAATCCGTCCCGCCCCGATACGGCTTTTTTTTCGTCGCCCTTTCCGCTCGACCGGCCGCCGATTGTCGTTTTGATCCAATGATTGTGCGTGCCCGGCGAGCATCCCGTCGCCACGGCCAGCGCAGGGACGCTCAGGTCGACATACCAGATGCGGCACAGGCTGGCCGGCGCCCGATCGATAGGGACGCCAGCGATCCCGCGCCCGCATCGTCGGCCGAATAACCGCTGTCCGCTACCCAAGCAAAACCCGCCGTCTGTCGACGCGTGCCCTTTCGCGCGCGGGCAAACCCCAATGCACAAGGAGAATAGACATGGCTGGAAAACATGACGCCGACAAGCTCAAGACCCTGGCATCGGTCTCGACCGAACGCCGCAAGCTGATCGGCCAGGCGATTATCGACGGGCTGATCTCGCCCGGCGAAGCCGCCTTTTCGCCGGTGGCGGCCGACCCCGACTATAATCAGGGTCAGGGCGGCTACACCCAGAAGGGCGGCGACCACAAGCAGGGCGGCGGCGACTATAACCAGTCGCAGGCGCTCACCAACATCCGCGATCTCGTCACCAACGTCATCCAGCCGGGCAATGTCGTTCAGCCCGGCAATGTCGCAGGCGGCGTGACGCGCGGTGGCGGCCGCTAAAAGCGGCGGCTTCATTTATCTCAAGACGATGAAGGATTGCTCGTGAACCAGCAACTCGGCATCGCTCCGGCGGCGGACACTCTTGTCCGTCGCCGCGAGTGGCGGGCCAGCCAGCCCGATTCGATCGACGCGCTTCAGGTCGTCTACAAGGTGGCCGAGCGCTGCAACATCAACTGCAGCTATTGCTATTATTTCCACATGGGCGACGAAACGCCGCTCGAACGTCCCGCCTATGCGCCGCATGCGGTGACCGAGCGGCTGGCGCACTGGATGGCCGACGGCTGCGCGGAACTGCGCATCCCGCACGCCAAGCTCGCCTTCCACGGCGGCGAGCCGGCGATGATCGGCGCCGAGGCGTTCGGCAAGGCATGCCGGACGCTGCGCGACGTCATCGAACCCGTCGCGACGCTGTCGCTCGCGATCCAGACCAACGGCGTGCTGCTCGACGAGCGCTGGACCGACAGGTTCATCGAACATGGGGTCGGCGTCGGGATCAGCATCGACGGCCCGCAAGCCGCCAACGACCGCTTTCGCCTCGACAAGCGCGGCCGGTCGACCTTCCAGCGCAGCGAGGATGCGATCCGCCGCCTCGTCGCCGCGCGCCCCTATGGCGCGCCGCTGCCCTCGACGATCAGCGTGCTGCACAGCGCCAACGATTATCGCGACATCTATCATTATCTGCGCGATCTGGGGGTCGAGGAACTCAACTTCCTGCTCCCCGACCGCAATGTCGACGACGACGCCTTCCGCGCCTCGGACGAGGCGGCCGACTATGGCCGCTGCCTGTCCGAAATCTTCGAGGCGTGGCTGGCCGAGGACAATCAGGCGGTGCGCATCAAGTTCATCGACCAGACGATGGTTCATTTCCGCGCCAGCGTAACGCCGGGTGCGATCTTCCGCCGCGGCCGCAAGAGCAACCAGGTGGTGATCGCGCGCAGCGATGGCACGGTGGCGATCGACGACAGCTATATCCCGGCGCTCGACTGGTACAGCCGCGCCCCGGTGCGGTCGATGGCAACGCATTCGCTGCGCGACTTCCTCGATAACCCGATCTTTCAGGAGATCGAGACGACCGCGAACAGCATCCCCACCGGCTGCCGCGACTGCCGCTGGCGCGACATGTGCCGCGGCGGCGACCTTGAAAACCGTTTCTCGGCCGCGAGCGGCTTCGACAATCCGTCGGTCTATTGCGGCGCGTACAAGGGCCTGTACGCAACCGTCTGCCAGCGGCTCGTCGAAGGCGGCTATCCCGCTCATCTCGTCACAGAAAAATTCGGTGCCCTATGACCCACGACCAGACCGCGGCATGGCTGTTCCACCCGCTTTCCACCGACCGCTTCCTCTCCGACTTCTGGGCCAAGGAGCATCATGCCGTCCGCCGGAGCGACCCCGGCTATTTCGCCGACCTGTTCAGCGCCCGGGCGCTCGAGGAGTTCCTCGAATATGGCCGCCCCGACCCCGCGGGTGTCCGGCTGGTCAAGGGCAAGGAGAAAAAGGAGCTCGCCGCCTATCGCCTCGGCAATGGCGCGATCGACATGGTTGCGCTGCGCAACGATTTCGCGGCGGGCTTCACGATCATCCTCAACGGGCTCGAACGCTATGTCGGCGCCGTCGCGGCGCTGGCGCGCTCGCTGGAGGTCGAACTCAACTTCGAAACGCAGGTCAACGCCTATGTCACCCCGCCCGGGTCGCAGGGGTTCCTGCCGCATTATGACGATCATGACGTCATCATCCTGCAGATTCAGGGGTCGAAGCGCTGGCACATCTATGAACAAGAAGGCGATGTACCCGCCAGCGAGTTGCAGCAGCGCGAGATTTTCGTCGGCGACAATCTGTCGCCGGCGACGCAATTGATCCTTCGCGCCGGCGATGTGCTCTACGTCCCCCGCGGAAGGGTTCACGCCGCCGAAACGCTCGACGAGACGTCGATCCACCTGACGCTCGGCATCCATCCGCCGAACATGCTCGAACTCGTCAAGGCGGCGCTCGACACGATGGCGATCCGCGACGACCGGGTGCTCGAACGGCTGCCGCCGCGCTACCTCAACGATCCGGCGCAGCGCGCCCGCCTTGCCGGGCTGGCGCGCGAGCTGGCGGCGATGATCGACGACCGCGCGATCGGCGATGCGGTCGGCGCGATCGAAGACAGCCTGCTCCGCCGTGGACGCTGTCCTCCGGCGGGCCGGCTCGTCGACGACGTGACCGGCAGCGGCACCATCACCGAGGCGAGCCGGCTCGCGCGCAACCAGCCGCTCTATGCCCGCGTCATGGCGCTGCCCGGCGGGGTCGGCCTGCAATTCGCGCAGACGCTCGTCACCGCGGACAGCAACCACCGCGACGCGATGCTGTTCCTGTCGCGACGGAAAGAGCCGTTCCGCGTTGCCGAGATCCCGGGCATATCGGCGGACGAACGGACCGACCTTGCGCGCAAGCTGCTCGTCGACGGGTTCCTCGTCCAGATGCCTGCGGCCTGACGATGCACGGGCTCGCGCCGCCATCCCGCGCCACGATCGGTGATAGGGCGGCGATCGACGTCGGCCTTTTTCTCACCGGCCTGGCCGGGGAGGCGGAGACAGCGGCACGGCTCGGGCTTCACCCGGCGGAATTGCGCGAACTGTTCGACGGATCGGCATTGTCGCGCTGCACGATGATGCCGGTCGGGGTCGGCGATAATCTCGATATCCGTTTCCTCGATATGGCGGGCGAAGCGTTCGATGCGCCGACCTTTGACGACAGCGTCGGCCGCGCAAGGTCGCGGGCCGGTGGGCGCCGAACGTTCAGCCTGCCGGCCAACGCCATCGCTGCCGCCGAGGCGCCGCGTGCCACCCCGGACGGCATCATCCTCCACGTCGGCCGCTGCGGCTCGACCCTCCTTTGCAATCTGCTGGCGAGCGGCGGCGATTGGATCGCGCTGCGCGAACCCGAATGTCTGAACAGCCTCTTCCTTGCCCGCGCCGCGACGCGCGATCCGGCCGCGATCGATCGAATCGACACGCTCGCCGGGCAGTTGGCGGGCTGCCTCGCCCACGCCGTGCGGCCGCGCAAATCGCTCGTGAAGCTCAGTTCGTGGACGGCCCCGCTCGCCGCGCCGCTGCTGGCGCGCTTCCCCGGCACCCCGGTCATCGTCGTCGTTCGCGACCCCTGGCAAACGGTCGCCTCCTTCCTTGCCGAACCGCCGCACTGGTATGGTCCCGCCAGCGCGCAGCTCGCGGCAAGCGAAAGGGCCGGCGCGGTCCGGTTCTTCGCCGAAGCCTGGCGAAGCACGGTCGCGGCCGCGCGGTGTCTGCCCGGCGAGCGCATCATGTTCGTCGATTATGAGGATATCGTCGGCAACCCCGCTGCAACCCTCGCCAAGCTCCGCAGCCATCTGGGCGACGATGGCCCGCCGCTCGCCCCGGCCGCGCTGGAAGCGACGCTGGCATCCTATTCCAAGGCCGCGTCGGCCGAGGCGTTCGACCCGTCGGGAAAGCACAGGCGCGCGGTTCTGGCCCCCGATCTCGCCGAAATCGTGACCGCCGTCACCGCCGGCGAATCGCTTGGCTGTCGATGCCGCGAAGCCGGCCAAGCGTTCGTCGAAGAAATGGCGCGCTCAGCCGCTTGCCCGGGCCGACCCCGACCCGACGAATCAGGCGAAGGACGCTCGCATCGGCTGTAAACATATCGACGGCTGCAAAGATCGATGCCGTTCCTGAGGCCCTTACATTGGAGAATGGTTGGTGGCGAGGTCGCCTGCCCCCTGTCCTGAGCGATAGCGGGTGGCATCTGTCGTGAAGTGCGCCTTGCCATAACCGGCAAGCTGTTTTTCGATTTTGGCCACCAGCCGCCGGTCGGCGATATCGCGCAATCCCGGCAGGCGGGATGCCAGGGCAAAGAGCCCGATGCGGGCCGCCACGAACGCCCCCGCAGCGCCGGCCACGATCAGGTCGCCGACGCCGATATCGACGCCGATCGCTGCGGCCTTTGCCCGGTCACCGCCCATGAAGCTCCGCAGGAAGAAGAGCTTCGCCATCGCCCGCTCGAAGAAGGCATGCACCGTTTCGGCGGGGCTGTCGCTCGCCCGGAGGTCCGCGGCCATCGTCGCGCGCAGAAGCTCGCCGCAAATATTGTCGTCATAGTCCTGGCGCAGCGTCGCGGCACGGGTCGACATCAAATCGACGATGCCCTGAGGGGTATCGGCAAGCAGTTCTTCGGGAAGGCCGAGCAGGAAGCAGCGATAGCGGGCAAGCTCGACGCGCGCGCGCTCTTCGCGGGTAAATTCGGTGCGCCCCTCGGCAATCATCTTGTACGACAGCAGGAAAATGGGGATCAGTCCGGCGGGCATCTGGTCGACCTGCGGGATCGGGAAGCCGTAGACGCGTTGGTCCCAGTCCCCGGGCCGCCGCAAGATGTTCGCCCGCACCATCGAATGCATCAGACGCACCATCGCGGCCGCCTTGAACCCCGGCCCGAACCGCTCCAGCGCGCCCGGAAGGACCGAGGTCGAGAAGAAGGTGGCCGTCTCCTTGACCCGGCGTCCGGCGGTCTCGCTCGACAGCGTGTTGGTGATCGCCATCGGCAGCGCCGAATATTTGTTCATGAACGTCGCAATGAAGGCGCCGCGAATGATGAAGGGCCCGAAATTGGCGGCCGAGTTCCGGTCTATCCGCGCGCCCTCCTCCACCAGTGCCATGTCGACCCAGTCGGGCTTGCGCTCCATGTCGGCGATAAAGGCAGCGAGTTCGGGCGGTGCTCCGGCCACGCTTTCGACGCCGCTGTCGCAAGCCTGGACGAGCATTTCGACGAGCGCGCGAAAGCCATATTGGCGCATCAGCGCGGCATAGGCGTCGGCGACCAGGTCGCCCATCATCGAATAGGCGCGGATCACTTCGACGCGCTCGCGATTCGACAGGATGGCCTGACGATGCTTCTCGGTCCCCTCGCCAAGCTGGGTGACGTCGCCCGGCTGGTCGGCAAAACGCTCCGGCACGACGGTAAAATCGAAGGAGCCGTACATGGCGGGATTCACGGCCTTCTGCGATTTCACTTTTGCCCAGAGGCTTTCCGTCGCAAGCTCGCTCATCGAGATTCGTCCTTCCATTCGGTTCCCGGATGATATGTATCATTTGATATAAATTCAAGCAGGTTCAGCAATGCCGCCCTCGACCGGGAAAAATACCCAGAAAACTGCCCCCATACGTTCGACCGACGGTGGCTATCGCAAGGGAGAGGAAACGCGCGTGCGCATTCTGCACGCGGCGCTCGCTGCATTCGGCAGCAAGGGATTTGCGGCTGTGACGACGCGCCAGATTGCCGAATCGGCCGGTACCAACCTGCCCGGACTCACTTATTATTTCGGCAACAAGGAAGGGCTCTACCTCGCCTGCGCGCATGAAATCGTCGCCTCTTTCCGGCGCGGTATCGGCGCCGTGGGAGAGGCGGCCGGCGGCGCATTGTCGCGGCCATTGGCGCGTGAAGACGCGGCAGGGCATCTCAAACAGCTCTTCGCGGCGCTCGCGCATTTCCTCTTGTCCGAAGCGGGAGCCGAGGATCGCGCGATGTTCGTCCAGCGCGAAATGACCAGCCCCGGGCCGGCGTTCGAAATCCTCTACGCCGAACTCTGGCAGCCGGGCATCGAACTCGCCGCGGCCCTTCTGGAGCGCGCGGCGGGAGGTCGCCTGTCGACCACGGACAGCAGGGTTCGCGCCGTCATGATGATCGCCAGCCTGACCGGTTTCCGCTCGGGACAGCGCGTCGTTGCCTGGACCGCGGGCGACGATGATCACGTCGCGCAAATCACGGCCGCTCTCAACGAGCAGATCGACGCATTCTGCCGTTAGAACAGCGATGGATCGTTGCGGCAATCCTGATGTCGCTGGCGCGTCGCCCGTTCGTCACGACGATCGCTGCAATCCGCGGCTGAATGTCGATTCGACGACGTTAGTTTTCGCGGCCGGCCATCCAGAGTGTTTGTCCGAGGGGTTCGAGGAGATAGGCGAGAGCGGTGCGTTTGCGCAGCGGGATCATGATGTCGACGGGGAGTCCGGCGCGGAGGCCGCCGTCTTTGCGGACCTGGCGGAGTTTGGCGAGTTCGCCGGGCGGTACGATGAGCTGGATGTTGAAGAAGCGCATTCCGGTTCGTTCGTCCTCGAAGCTGTCGGCGGACACTTTTGAAATCTTGCCGAAGAGGATCGGCAGGTTGCGTTCCTGAAGCGCGGTGAAGCGGATCTGGGTGGTCATTCCCGGCGCCAGATCGTCGGCATCGGTGGGCAGGGCCTTGCCTTCGATGACCAGCGCGCGGTCTTGCGGGACGATTTCCATCAGCGTCTCGCCCGGCGTAACGACGCCGCCGACCGTGAAGATCTTGAGGCCGACGACGCGGCCGGTGGCGGGGGCCCTGACCGTCGATCGCGCGAGTTGTTCGCGCACCGCAACCAGCTTGGGCTGCAGTTCGTCGAGGCGGATCTGCCCGTCGCGCATCTGCGTCGCGACCTCTTCCATCATCTGCTTGTCGAGAGCGACGATCTGCATCCGCGCTTCCCCGATGGCCTCGGACGAGCGTGCGATGTCGGCGCGATAGGCGCCATAGCTGCCGTCGAGCGCGGCGGCGTCGCGTTCCATCGCGCGGACCCGGTTGATCGAGACGAAGCCCTTGGGCAGCAGCGTGCGCATCCCGTCGAGTTCTTCGCCGATCAGCCGTTGCTGTTCCTGGTTCGAGCGCATCTGGTGGGCGTAGCCGTTGATCTGCTCCGAATGCTGGCGCATCCGTTGGCCGAGCACGCCGCGTTCGGTGTACAGCGAGCCCCGCCGCGCCTCGAACAACCGGCGCTGGCCGCGCAGGGCTTCTGCGGCGAGCAGGCGGTCGGCGGGCGTCAACGAGGCGAACTCGGCGGGCTCGGCAACCCGCGGCAAGCCGTTCTGCTCGGCGACCAGCCGCGCGCGCTGCGCCAGCAGCGCGACGACCTCGCCGGTCATGCCGCGTTCGGTGGCGATCAGTTCGGAGGCCGATATCTTGAGCAGCGGTTCGCCTTTGGTGACCGACTGCCCCTCGACGACATGCAGTGCGGTGACGACACCGCCGTCACGGTGCTGGACCGCCTGGCGGTTGCCCGACACGGCGACAAAGCCTTGTGCCGATGCCGCGGCATCGAGCGGCGTGGCGGCCGCCCATCCGAGCAAACCGACGAAAAACAAGGCGACGATGGCGGCGCCGAGCCGCAACTCGCGATGCGGCCGGTCGTTGCTATCGTCGTCCATCGCGTGTGCCGCGACCGGCGATGTCGATGGTTCGTTCACGGCCGGACCCCTTCGTTGATCGGAACGACGTTCGGCGGCGGCGCCGATTTCTGCAGCGCGGCGAGAATCTCGCCCCGCGGGCCGACGCCGACGATCTCGCCGCCGGTCAGCACCGCCAGCCTTTCGGCATTGGCGAGGACGGCGGCGCGATGCGCGACGATCATGATGGCGGCGCCCTGCATCTTCGCGGCCGCGATCGCCCGCGACAGCGCTTCCTCGCCGTCGCTGTCGAGCGCCGAATTGGGTTCGTCGAGGATCAGGATGCGCGGGCTGCCATAGAGGGCGCGCGCGAGCGCGACCCGCTGTGCCTGGCCCGCCGACAGCCGGTGTCCGCTGCCCTCGATAGAGGTGTCATAGCCATTGGGCAGGCGCAGGATCAGTTCATGGACGCCGGCCATGCGTGCCGCCTTGACGACCTCGGTATCGATGACCGGCTGCTCGACGCCGCGCGCGCCGGCAAAGCGCGAGATATTCTCGCTGACCGTTCCGGGCAGCAGCGCGCAATCCTGCGGCAGATAGCCGATATGCCGGGCGAGAGCTTCGGGATCCCAGTCGGCGGTGCTGGCATCGTCGATGCGGATCTCGCCGAAGTCGGGCGGCAGGGCGCCGGCGGCGACGCGCGCCAGGGTGGTCTTGCCCGCGCCCGACGGCCCGATGACCCCGAGCACTTCGCCCGGCGCCAGCTTCAGCGACACATTCTTGAGCAGGATGGCGTTGCCCTCGGCATTGCGGACCACCACCCGGTCGAGTTCCACAAAGCCTGCGGGATCGGGCAAGCCCGTGCGCGCTTCGGGTTCGGAGGGCGCATTGGCGAACAGACGATCCAATGTGTGCAGCGCCTGACGCGACTGGACGATGCTGGGCCAGGCGCCGACGAGCTGTTCGATCGGTTGCAGCGCGCGGCTCAGCAGGACCGAGGCGGCGATGATCGCCCCGACCGAGATCTGGCCGTGGATCGCGAGCCAGGCACCGACCCCCAGCGCGAAGGACTGCATGAACATGCGCACGAACTTGACGAGCGAATTGTACCGGCTCCCCGAAAACTGCAGCTCCGCGCTCGCATCGAGCCCGGCGCTCCGCTGCCGGATATGGCGCGCCACCATCGCGCGGCGCATGCCGAGCGCCCGCACCACCTCGGCCTTGCGCAGCGTCGCCTCGTGCGCTTCATAGGCCCGCGCATTGGCCTGGTGCGCTTGCTCCGCCTTGGCCTTGCTGCCCCTCTCGTTGGTGATCGCCAGCGCGACGAGGATCGCGCCGGCCCCGAGCACCAGTCCCCCCAGCATCGGGTGGATCAAAAAGGCGACAAACAGGTAAAGCGGCGTCCATGGCACGTCGAACAGGGCCGTCGCGGCCTGACCGCCCAGCGTCTGGCGCAGCGTGTCGAACTCGCGCATCGCCTGCTGGGTCGAGGGATCGCCGGGCTTCGCCCGGCTCCGCGCGAGCAGGCGGTCGAGGATATCGCCCGACAGCAGGCGGTTGAGGCGCAGCGAAGCGCGCATCATCAGCCGGGCGCGGACCGCGTCGAGCGCCGACAGGGTCGCGATCGCGGCGCCGACGACGAGGGTGATGAAGACGAGGGTCAGGACGCCGTTCGTCGGGACCACCCGGTCATAGACCTGCATCATGTAAATGGTCGGCGCGAGGTAGAGGATATTGATCAGCGCGCTGAAAGCGGCGGCGAGCATGAAGTGGCCCCGGCAGGCCCGGACGGCATTCGTCAGCGCGGGCGGCACCGGCATCCAGAACAGGCGCATCTTATGCTCCCTCGCTTATCGAACGGGAAAATGGCGCCGGCCGGGGGCCATGGGAGGGACCGGCGCCAAGCTCTTTACGCGAACAGATGATCGAGATGCCCGAGGTCGATCTGCCGGAACTCCGGTTCGAACCCGTGATCGCGCAGCGTCTCGAGCAGCCGCACCTGGTCGAACAGATGGCCGCGGTTGAACCATCCACCGAGGTCCGCGAGACCCGCGAAGTCGCCGCGGCCGTTGCCGAGGTCGACCACATCCTGCGGGCGCAGATCCCCGACCACTCGATCGTTGCCGCCGCCCGAGTTGAACACGAGCCGGTGCGCGGAGGTCAGGCCGGAGATATTGACCGTATCGCTCCCCTGCCCGCCGTTCACCGTGATGGTGTTGAAGTTGAGGCTGGTGGGGTTGAAGTCGCCGATCACCTGGATCGTATCGCCGCCGTTCGCGCCCGATCCGCCCGGGGCGACACCACCCGGCGAAGAGACGTTGAGGGCGTTGATGTTGATCTCCTCGATATTGTCGAGTTCGGCGATCACCTGGGCGTTCCCCGTACCGTTGCGGGTGATGACGATCTCGGTGTTGGCATTGAGCCCCGTGATCCCCGCCGCTTCGGCCGCGGCCCGCGCATAGATGCGGAAGGTCTCCGCCCCGGCCACGCCGTTCAGGACATAGGTATCGGTGCCATTGCCGCCGTTGACGATGTCGCGGCCACCCGTACCTCCCGTCTGGTTTATCCGGTCGTCGCCGTCGCCGGTATGGATGAAGTCGTTGCCCGCGCCGCCGTTGGCGACATCGTTGCCGCCAAAGCCGAACACCGCCTGCGACCCCGCCATGCCGTTCCCGCCGTTGAGGTTATTGTTGTTGCCGCCGGTGCCGGCAGTCACGGCATAGTTGACGCCGTTGAAACGCAGCACCTCGACATTGGCGAGCGTATCGACCCCTTCGACCCCCGTATTGTCGGTGACGACGATCGAGGTGCCGACGGTCTCGAAGCCGAAGTTGCCGATCGCCCCGGCGAATATCGCGGTGTCGCTGTTGCCGCCGCCGTCATGGCTGTCGTTGCCGGCGCCGCCGGTCATCAGGTCGACACCGGTCCCGCCGACCAGCGTGTCGTTGCCCGCGCCGCCGTTCAGCGTATCGTTGGCCGCGCCGCCGTTCAGAAGGTCGGCCCCGCCATTGCCGTTCAGCGTGTCGCCGCCGTCGCCGCCGGCGCCGATATCGTCGCCGGCCGTGCCGTTCAGCGTGTTGTTGCCGCCATTGCCGCTCCAGTTGACCCCGACCGGCCCGGTCGCCGCCGAAACCACCTGCTCGGCCGCGCCGCTGCCGTCGGTGAAGCTCACCGCCACCCGCAACTGCTGGCCCGCCTGGTCGCCGAAGACCTGCCCCGGATTATCGTCCGGCGTAAACGTCGACCCCGTCGCCCCGGCAATGTTGATCCACGTCACGCCGTCCACCGACCGCTGCCACTGGTAGCTGAACGCTCCCAGCCCGTTCACATCGCCAATCCCCGCCGTGTTCAGCGTCAGCTGCTGTCCCTCCGTCGGCGTCAAATCACTGATCACTGGCTCGCCCGTGGCCGGGCTCGGGAAGGGCAGATCGTCGACAGCTATTTCGACCGTGCCGCCATTGCCGTCGGAGAAGCGCAGCACTTCGATGTTGAACAGCCGGTCCGTGCCATCCGACAGCGGACGATTCTGCAGCGTCTCTTCCGGAATGTCCTCACCATTCTCGTCCTCCCCGTCTCCGGGATCGGTAAAGCCGGTGTGGTCGACCGTTATGCTGCCGTCGTCATTGCGCGTGAAGGTGTAGTTCGTCACCACATCGGTATAGACGGCCTTGTCGATGCTCGCGTTCGCGAGGTCGCCGTCGATAATCTCGCGAACGATCGACAATTGGCCGGGGTTGATTTCGCCGGACACCATGCGGGCCGCGATTTCGGTCATGCTGTCGACACTGAACGCCGCCCAGTTGTCACCCTCCTTCGGGGTGACGAGGATGCGAACGTTAAGCCAGCGGTCGCCATCGATGATGTCGTTGCCGGCCAGGCCCTTGATCACATCATTGCCGCCACCGCCGAGCAGGATGTCGCCAGCCTGCGCAGTGCTGAATATCACGCGTTCCTGGACGCCATTCTCGTCCAGCACCGCGACGGTTTGCCCATCGACCACTTTGGTCACCGGGATACCCTCGCCGAGATGGGCGACCAGCTCATCGAGCCCGTCGATCAGGCCGACATTCTTTGCCAGCAGGTCGTTGGAATAGGAGTCGAGCGGCGAGTCCGGACCCGGGATCGCGGCGGTGTTCTGCAACTCGCCGCGCGCGTTGGTGTTGCGGCTGCGCCCGGTCAGCGTGTCGTCGAGATCCCAGCCCGACAGGCCTTCGACCAGATCGAAGCGATCGCGCAGGATGAACGCTTCCTGTGTCTCGAAGATCGGGATGCCGAGGTCCGAATTGGCGGCCGTGGTGTCGCCCTTGTGGATGCCCCAGTCGAAGCCGGCCTGCCCGTTCGAGCGCTGGATGCCCTCATTATTCTGGAACATGATGTCGTCGCCGGATTCGGCGTCATAGTCGGTGTCGCCGCTGCCGCCGTTGAGGACGTCGTGGCCGATGATCGACGAGTTGAAGAACAATTCCGAATTCTCGCCGGCCAGCGTGTCGAAACGCTGTCCGCCCTCGATCCAGTCATTGCCTTCGTTGCCGAGCAGGAAGTCGCCGCCCGAACCGCCGAGGATGAAATCGTCGCCGGTGCCGCCAAAGGCTTCCTTGCCGTCGGGGCCGGTGATGATGAAGTCATTGCCCTGGTTGCCGAACAGCAGCGACAGGCCCGATCCGCCGTGGATGACGTCATTGCCTTCGTTGCCGTGCAGGAAGTCGGCCTCGCCGATGTCGGTGCCGGCGTTGGTGATGATGTCGTCACCCTCGCCGCCGAACACCTTGTCGACGCCGTAACCCGCCTCGATCCGGTCGTTGCCGCCCTTGCCCCAGATCGCATCGTCGCCGCCGCCCGAGACGATGACATCGTCATTCTCGGTGCCGCCGACGACGAAATGCTCGTTGCTGTTGATGCGGATATATTCCGCGACCCCGTCGTTATTCGCGTCGATGCGCTCGACGAGGCTGGAGAAGCCGCCGAGGAACGGATCGTCCGACACCGGATCGGCGCCCAATTGCTTGCTGATGTCCATTTCCAGCTGCGGCATCTCGAACGCCGAGAAGAGATTGCCCGGCAGCGCGGTGGATCCTTCATCGCCCAGATCGGTGTTGCGCATTACCAGTTCGGCAAAGGTGTTGTTCTCCAGCTCGTTCAGGAGGTTGAGACCCTGCGTACGCGACAGATAATAGAAGCGGTCGGCGTCCTGCAGATTTTCCATCGTCATCTGGAACACGAAGCTGAAGGTCGAACCGAGCATGCCGCCGAACGCCATCTTCTTTTCGGCGAGGCCGCCGATCCAGAAGTCGATGTCGTTGAGACCGCCTAGCTTCGCGTCATTCGCATAGACGCCCTCGGCATTGAGGAAGTCGAGCCGGTCCGCGGGCGCCCCGTCGCCGCCGAGGACGAGCAACGTCGCCGCTTCGCGGAGTTGCTCGACCGTTTTCGGATTATCGGCGGTGTTGAGCACCGATTCATGTGTGCCATAAGCCGCGATGAAGTTGATGACCGACGCCGGGTTCTTGAGGTTGAGCGCGAAATCGGCCCAGCTTTCATACGGTTTCAGCAGCGTATCGCCGGTTGCGTCGAAGAAACGCTCGCGTGCGGTTTGCAGAGACGGCATGCCGACGTCGCGGCCGCGGGCGAGGTTGATCGTCGCCAGATCGAGAGGGATACCGAGAAGCTGGTTGCGCAGCACATCGGTCACGAACTCGTCGATCTCGCTGCCCGCCTGGCGGCTCATGCCACGAATGATCGCGCCCGACGCCTGCTCGGCCGTGCCGAGCGAGTCGTACATTACGGGGTTCAGGAAACCCTCGAACAACGAGATGTCGTTCTGGACGGGATTCCCGTCCTCATCCATCTCGATGACCGCGATGTCCTGCCGCAGCATCGAGTGGCCGAAGCGGTACACGACGTGCGCGAACTCGGCGGCAATGTTGGGGTTGATGTCGGCCGACGGCTCGAACACGAAGGCATCGATGTCGGGCTGCATCATGCGGCCGAATTCTTCGAACACGAGATGCTGATACTCCATCTCGTTGGTGAAGCGGCCGACCTGGAACAGACGCTCGCCGTCCCATGACAGCGATTCCGACAGCGTCGCAATTGCCGTCTCGTCGCCGGTCGTCAGCGTGGCGAATTGTTCATCGGTCAGGTCGATCAACAGCCATTCGTCGATGAAGGCGCGATCCATCGATGCGAGCGTCACATCTTTGGTGTGTTCGACGACACGGTTATGCTCGGCATGAAACACCTGGTGGACCGCAGTCAGCGCGATATTCTCGTTCGCGCGACCATCGCCCGCGATGAAGTGGCGGTCGAGCAATTCATTGTCATAAGCCGTGGGACCGCGCTGGCCTTGCGGACCCGGCGATCCGTCGGCGTTCGCATAGCCGAGCGCCGAGTCCGTGTCGGCCTGCAGCACGCCACCCGCGACGACAGGAGCGGCGGCATGCGCGATGTCGTCGAGGAACGCATGGCCGGTCAGCACGACCCCTTGCGCGCTGACGGGCTCCGCCGGATTGCCCTCGCGCAGGATATCGTCGGCCGTACCCAGCATGCCGTCGCCGCCCATACCGACCACGAGTTGCGGATAGCCGTTCGCGCCGGGAATGAAATTGCCATAGGGATCGGTCGCGATCAGCGGGATATTGCCGACGTTGAGGTCGGTCAGTTCGATCCCCAGCACGTCGCGCGCCTGTTGCTTGATATCGGCCCAGGTCGCGAGCCCCCCGTTGCCGCCCTCCAGCAACAGGCCGCTCGACACCGGCTTGCCGTCGGGCCCCGGAATATATTCGCGCATGAAGACCTGCTTCGAGGCGGTGGAACCATAGGTCTGGTTCTGGTCGACCCAGGGGGTCGTCAGATTCTTCGGCCCCGGGCCGTCGTCGGAGGTGCCGAGGATGCCGTCGGCCCCGGCGTCCACCGTCACGCGGGTAAGCGCGATATAGTTCTGGCCACCCGGAACATAGAGCGGATCATCGGGCGACAACGGCACATAGACCGTACCGTTGCCGCCCTTGGCGACCAAATCGAGCCCGTGGTCGAAAAACTGGCCAAAGATGGTCATCCAGCCGTTGAACGGCGACGACAGGCCTTCGTCGGGCGAGACGTTGGGCAAGAAGACGGTGTTGCCGTCCATTTCCACACCATGCTCGACGAGCACCGCGTCGAGCGCGGCTTCGGCCGCGGTTGCGGCACCGGCCGCCGCCTGCGCATCGGCTAGCGCGGTCTGCGCATCGGCCAGCGCGGTCTGCGCCGCCGCCGCCGCCGCTGCTGCTGCAGTCGCCGCCGCAGCCGAGGCAGCAGCGGTCGCCTCGGATGCATCGGCAGCGTCGCGCGCCAGCTGATAAGCCGCCTCGGCCGCGCCATAGGCCTCGAAAGCGGCGGCGATCTCGGCCGCCTGCGTTTCGTTGGGCGTCGTATCGGAAAGGAAGGCAATATAGGCGCTGAGGCTCGCGTCGCGCGCTTCCATCGCCGGCGCTACGGCTTCCTCGGCAGCTTCGGAAGCAGCCTGGTCTGTCGCCGCCTGGGCTGCCGCCGCGCTGTCCGCCGCCTGCGCATCGGCCAGCACCGATTGCGCGGCCGCGACGGCGGCGGTGAGGCCACCGATCGCTCCCTCGGCACCGTCGGCGGCGGCGATGGCAGCGTCGAGCGCATCCCTCGCGGCGACGATCTCGGTGAGCGCGGTCATCAGCGCTGCGCCCGACAGCCCGGCATGGGTCAACGCCGCGGCAATCGCCGCCGGGTTGTTCAGCGTCTGGTCGACGATCAGGTTGGAAATGATACGTGGATCGGCATCGATAACCGTGCCGCTGCCCGGGCCGGGTTGCGAACCGGGGCGGGGTCCGGCGTTCGCATAATCGTTGTTCGTATACAGGGTTTCGGCGTCGGGCAGCGGGTTGAAATCATAGCGGTCGCCATCGGCGTCATTCATATACTGGGGCGTAAAAATGCCCGGAAACGACTGGTCCGACGCGCCCCAATTCTCCCGGCCCGGCAACAGGTTGTTATAGCTGCCGTCGACCGTGCGCAGGCCGTAAGGCAGGAGATGCGCCTGCGCAAACCCGTCGTTGCCGTTATAGCCGGCCACCAGTTCGGCAAGGTCGCCGCCTGCGGCATGCGCCTCCGCGATCTTGATCTGGTTGAGGATGAAGCCAAGGTCGTGTTTGGTCAGCTGTACCATGTCGCATCTCCATTCGTTCCGCGATTGCCATGGGCGATCGCAGTCGTCCGCCGTATCGGGCGGATCTTTGGGTTGAACATTTAGCTGGGTGCGGCCCCCCGCCAGCCATCCTGCGTCACGGGTCACAATAACCCGAATCGCCGGACTTAATAAAATCTAAACATTTCAGAGAAAAAGAGTCGATTGGGCTTTAAGTATTAGCCCAAAATGAGACTCTATGAGTCTTACGTATTATCTTATCACCTAAATTATCTAGGAGCATGTCAGACGCTTCCTTCCTTCATGGAAGGAGTTATGAATCGCCGAAATTCTATCACCCAAAGGCGCGTTTCGATGCGCTCCGGTCCACTAGCTGGCGGCCAAAGCCCCTTGTGGATTCATCGGACTTGCGCCGTGTCAGGCGCTGCGCCGCTGGAGCATGGCCACCGCGCCGACGCGATTGTGGACACCCAGTTGGCGGAAAGCCGCAGCGACATGGACCTTGACCGTACTTTCAGAAATTCGCAGCGAACGCCCGATTTCCTTGTTCGATTTACCCATCGACATATGTGTCAGGACTTCGCGCTGACGCCCGGTCAGGGCGTTCAAAGAACCCTCTTCAGCCTCTCCCGGCACGATATCCTGTTCGAAATCGCCCACGTCGGAAGGAATATAGACCTGGCCAGACATCACAAGGTCGAACGCCTGCAGCATTTCGTCTTGCTCAAGATCCTTGGGGATATAGCCGATAGCTCCCTCGCCGATCGCCCGAAGTGCCACCCGCTGATCGCGACGCCAATCCATTACGGCGAGGGATAACAGGGGATAACGGCTGCGAAGTCCCCGGATGCCGCCAACATCGGGCCTGCCCAAATCGATATCGCCATCGACGATCAACAAGACCGGCCGAGACCGGGCGCCGATCCACGCCCGGGCGTGATCGAGATCCGCCGATAACTCGACGTCGCAGCAGGGAAAACGGTGTTGAACGATCGCAGCAAGGCCGGCTCGGCAAAGGAGCTGTCGATCAAGGACTAGAGCGGCCGATATAATGGTCAAGGCGCATCCCCACAAAATCACAAACGGTGCGACCCGTTGCGAAAAGTCGGATAGCCTTCTGTTTCCTTTTACTCCGCGCTATTCCGACGGAATGCTCCGGCCCCACCGAATCATTCAAACTTTCACCATAGCGCCGAATCCTGACCGAATACTGACAACATCAATGTCAAATTAACTATTTGTTATTTCTTCTGAAATCAAGCTCGATCGATGGTTCGTCCGGATGTGTCGACAAAATGCCACCATGCACTTCGACAATCCTGCGAACGATCGACAGCCCCAGCCCGGCCCCCCCATGGCTCGCGTTTTCGCCGCGGCGGAACCGGTCCGACAACTTCAAAAGCGCAAGGGCGTCGATGCCAGGGCCGCCATCGACCACCCGTATTCTGGGACCCGGGCCACTCACGATGACAACCTCGCCGCCGGGCGGAGTAACGCGTATCGCATTTTCCAGCAAATTGCGGATCGCCGCGGTTATCGCTTCGATCCGTCCGGCGACAGGCGCGCCGCGATCATCGCGATAAGCCAGACGAACCTTGTTCTGCGTCGCCGCGACGGCAACCAGCTTGATCGCTTCAAGAGCCGGCTTGCTCAAATCGACCGAGCAAAAAGGCTGGGGAGCAGCAGCATAGGCATCGAGTTGAGCCAGCACGAGCAATTGTTCGACCAGACGGTTCATCGCCGCAAGATCGGCAATTATGCGATCCGCACCCGGATTGTGGAGCCGTTCGAGTTCGAGCATCACGACGGCGAGCGGCGTTTTCAGTTCATGGGCCACATCCGCGGCAAATCCTTCCTGGCGCTGAGCGGCATCGTCCAACCTCGCCAGCAGCGCATTCACCGCTTCGACAAAAGGTAGCGCCTCGCTTGGCAGATCGGACGTCTCCACCCGAAATCCCCGCTCCTTGCCGGTCGCCTGATGAATACGCTCGGCGGCGTCGTGCAGCGGCGCAAGCGCCCGATCCATCAACCAGATCGTGGTAAGGATCAAGGGGACGAGCAAGACGATGATCGGGAAAATCACATGATCGATTACTTCATGCACAATGCCGATATGTCCGTAATCATCCCGGATATCCGCCTGCAGAAGCTCGAAATCGACAACCAGAAAGATCGCGAGCAAAATGCTGCCGATCACCGCCATCCATGCAAAACCGACGCGAAGCCCGGCAAGGATCGAACGGCTTTCGTTCATCGGCCGCGCTGCTCCATCATCAGATAGCCGACGCCGCGCAGGGTTATCAGTTGATCCCGCGCCCCGGCGCGCGCCATCTTCCTTCGTAACCGCGAAACAAGCACCTCGATCGCGTTCGGGGTGACCGGATCCTCAAGCGAATAGAGCGACATTTCGATCTGATCGCGGGTCACGACGTTCCCGGCTTTGATCATCATCAGTTCAAGAAGCGCGGCCTCGCGAAGACTGAGGAGAAGCGGAGCCCCCTTGCAATATCCGGCGCGCTTCACCGTATCGAATTCGACCGGGCCAATCTTCATCACCGTATTCGAGCGCACGCCGGGCCGGCGCAGCAGTGCACGAATGCGCGCGACCAGCTCTTCGACGGCGAAAGGCTTGATCAGATAGTCGTCTGCACCCGCATCGAGCCCCTTCACCCGATCGCCAAGCGCCGAACGCGCCGTCAACATGATCACCGGCGTCACCATGCCGCCGGCCCGCTGCGCAGCGAGCCACGGTAGCCCATCCCCGTCGGGCATCGAAAGATCCAGGACCAGAATGTCGTAAGGCGTCGTGGCAAGAAACTCGGCCGCGTCGGTCAGATTTTCCGCGATGTCGCAAACGAAACCGGCCGCCTGGAGGCCCTCCGCAGTCAATGCACCGATCCGGGCATTATCCTCGATAATCAATATGCGCACATCGTGCCCCCGGGGGAGAATCCAGCATCGCACGCTTCTCACGTCAAGAAGAACAGGATAGGCATTTCGTCTTAGGCCGGTCAGTCAATGGACGTGCGTGTCCGTAACGGCTTCTATTGCTGGCAAAGCAGGCATTTGGGGCAATCGATGAAACGAAAAGAGGGATGGATTCTGATTTCGTTGGGCGCGCTGTCGCTTCTGTGGCTGGTTCTGCACGTCTTCGATATTCTCTAACCGCAACGCAAGCGCTCCAGCGGCATCGGATTTGCGAAGATCAGATCCTCCGCCGGGGGAATCGTCAATCATGTAGCCGGTCGCGAAACTTGGCGCACAGCTTCATCGCAAGACTAGCAAACACAGCGTTCGAGACATATCCGGCTTCACCGGCAGCGCGTCATGTCGCCTCAGACAGGTGCTGCGATCAACTCGGGGAAGGCAGAAACCAGGCTCCCGATCCCGCCATGGGGAGCCATTCAAGTTCTTTAAATATAAGGAGAAATGGCGCACCCGAAGGGATTCGAACCCCTGGCCTCTGCCTTCGGAGGGCAGCGCTCTATCCAGCTGAGCTACGGGTGCGCAGGCTGGGCCCTCTAGCAAGCTGGCGCGGTGCCAGCAATCAGATTGTCGGAGGTCGCCTGTGGTGAGGGCAATTTATTCGGCGCTATCCCCACGCTCCTGCCGGTCCCCTCATGATGGGCCCGTTCCGAAACCGGCCAGATCGGGATTTACCCCGAAAAGTTCGGCGGGGCGGAAGGCGCCGCCGGTCTCCTTCTCGCCGGTCCCCTCGATCCAGCCCTTGTCGAGCATCCGCCGGCGAAAGGCAGGTTTGTTGAGCCGGATCCCGAGGATCGCTTCATGCACGTCCTGCAGCGCGCGCAGTGTGAAGCGCGGGGGAAGGAGAGCGAAGGCGACAGGCGCATAGTCGAGCTTGCCGCGCAGGCGTTCGGCGGCATGATCGACGATGCCGGCGTGATCGAAGGCGAGGACGGGCAGAGCGTCGAGCGGCGCCAGTATGAGATCGTCACGACCGGACAGGGCAGCGGCAAGGTCGCCGACCGGCAGCAGCGCGAAATAGGCGATGGTGACGATGCGCATCCGCGGATCGCGCCCCGGATCGCCGAAGCTGTAGAGCTGTTCGAGCCAGGCGCCCGGCAGCCCCGCCTTGTCCGCGAGGATGCGCTGCGCCGCGGCGTCGAAACCTTCGTCCTCGCGGACGAAACCGCCGGGAAGCGCCCACTTGCCCTTGTACGGTTCCTCGTCGCGATGCTGCAGCAGGACCGCCAAACGGCTGTCGCGGATCGTCATCAGGACGAGATCGACCGTGACGCCAAGCGGCGGAAAAGCAGCCGGATCATATGCTTCGATCATGCTCGCAACTTATATCTTGACTAGATATATGTCAAATGCATATAAGTACGGCGCCAGCTTCGAATCGGGCTGTGCGGTTTCCGGGGAGCCCGGGAACGGAAATGGATCGAGGGAGTCTCGAACGATGGCCAAAGCCGATTTCGGCGTCTTTATCGGGCGCTTTCAACCGCTGCATATCGGGCATGAGCATGTCATCCGCCAGGCGCTCGAACAGGTCGGCCACCTGATCGTCCTGGTCGGCTCGGCGAATGTCGCGCGCGATCCGCGCAACCCCTTCACCTTCGACGAGCGTGCCGCGATGCTGCGCGCCGCCTTTCGCCACGAAATGGCCGAGGAGCGGCTGATCGTCGAACCGCTCGACGATCATCTCTATTCCGACACCGCGTGGGTGACCGAGGTGCAGCGGCGGGTGAACCGCATCATCCTCGACGTCGGCAACGGCCACGGGTTCGGCAGCCACGGCCTCACCGACTTCAAGGTCGCGCTGACGGGTTACGGCAAGGATGCGTCTTCCTACTATCTTCGCCTGTTTCCCGAGTGGGACAATATTCAGATCGACAGCCAGTACGGCACCTTCAGCTCGACCGACGTGCGGCGGCGCTATTTCCAGCGCATTCCCGAAGTGCCCGCGTCGATTCTGACCGCCGAGGTCGCGGCCTGGCTCGACAAATTCAAACTGGGCGAGACGTTCCGCACGCTGCTCGAAGAGAGCGAGTATCTTGCCGACTATCCGGCGCAATGGGGCAAGGGTCCGTTCGTGACCGCCGACGCGGTCGTCGTCCAGTCGGGGCACATCTTGCTCGTCGAGCGGGGCCGGCTGCCCGGCAAGGGACTGCTGGCGCTGCCCGGCGGTTTCATCGACGCGGGTGAGCGCATCCGCGACGCGGCGATCCGCGAGCTGCGCGAGGAAACGGGGATCAGCGACGGCAAGGGGCAGATCCCGCCCGCGATGCTCGCGAGCTTCATCGAGGATCATCGCACGCGGGTGTTCGATGCGCCGAACCGCAGCCTGCGCGGCCGCGTCATTACGCACGCCTATCTGTTCCGGCTGCCCGAGCGGCGGAAGCTGTTCGCGGTGAAAGGCGGCGACGATGCCGCGCAGGCGCGCTGGTACCGCCTCGGCGACCTCAGCGCTGAAATGTTCTTCGAAGACCATTGGTCGATCATCGAAGAGATGGCCGACCTGTAACCCCGCGGCAGGGGAGTCCTGCCGATACAAGCGAATGTGAGGAGTTCACATCATGAAGAACCTGATCCTGGCGACCGACAGCTACAAGCAGAGTCACTTCCTGCAATATCCGCCCGAGGCGCGCATCATCAGCGCCTATGTCGAAGCGCGGCCGAATCCCTTCTCTGACGAGATCGTCTTCCTCGGGCTGCAGCCTTTGCTGGTCGACTATTTCAGCCAGCCGATCGCCGCGGCGGATATCGACGAGGCCGAGACGATTTGCGTCGCGCACGGCGTGCCGTTCAACCGCGCGGGGTGGGAGGCGATCGTCGCCGACCATGGCGGCTATCTGCCACTCGAGATCAAGGCGCTGCCCGAAGGAACGATCGTTCCTGCCGGGGTGCCCATGGTCCAGCTCGAAAACACCGACCCCCGCATGCCCTGGCTGACGACCTTCATCGAGACGGCGATGCTGCGCGCAATCTGGTATCCGACGACGGTCGCGACGCTGAGCTGGAAGTGCAAGCGGGTGATCCGCGCCGGGCTGGAGGAGACGTCCGACGATGTCGAGGGCCAGCTCCCCTTCAAGCTCCACGATTTCGGCGCGCGCGGCGTATCTTCCGCCGAAAGCGCGGGGCTCGGCGGACTCGCGCATCTCGTCAATTTCCAGGGCACCGACACGATGGAGGCGCTCGTCGCGGCGCGGCGTTACTATGGTGCCGACATGGCGGGTTTTTCCATTCCCGCCGCCGAGCACAGCACGATGACGAGCTGGGGCCGCGAGCGCGAGGAAGACGCCTATCGCAACATGCTCGACCGGTTCGAGGGCGAAGGGCGGATCGTCGCCGTCGTCTCCGACAGCTATGATCTCGACGCTGCGGTCGCCGACATCTGGGGCGGCAGCCTGCGCGAGAAAGTGCTGGAACGGCAGGGCACGCTGGTCGTGCGGCCCGACAGCGGCGACCCGATCGAAACGCCGCTGCGCACGGTGAAGATGCTGTGGGAAAAGTTCGGCGGCCATGTGAACGGCAAGGGCTATCGCGTCCTCGACCCGCATGTCCGTGTGATCCAGGGCGACGGGATGACGGTGGACAGCATCGGCCGGCTCGTCGCGCGGATGATCGAGGAAGGTTTCGCGATCGACAATATCGCCTTCGGCATGGGCGGCGGAATGCTCCAGCACGTCAATCGCGACACGCTCCGCTTCGCGATGAAAGCGAACGCGATGCTGGGTAGCGACGGGGTGTGGCACGATGTCTTCAAGATGCCGAGCACCGATCCCGGCAAAGCGAGCAAGGCCGGACGGCAGGCCGTCGTCATGCAGGACGGCCGAATGGCGGCGGCGAGGCTCGACAGCGTCGCGGCGGGCGCGGACCTGCTGGTGCCGGTGTGGCGGAACGGCGAATTGCTCGTCCGCCACGACTTCGACGCGGTGCGGAGGCGGTCCGAAGGCCGTAACGGCTGATCGGTCGTGTGCAGTATGCCGGCTTTGGGCGCTTGGTCCCAAAAGCCGGCGTCCGCCAACCGGAGAGGTCAGACGATCAGTTCGACGAGATTTCCATTGTCGCCGGCGGAGATATGGAAACGACTGCCGGTAAACCGCTCGATGAGCGCAGCAGCGGTGTTGCTATGCTCGCTGAGCTTGACCGTCGTAAACCTCCCGCCGCGCGCGATGGCCATCGGCAGGAGAAGCTGATCCTGCAGATAGGGACCGGCAAAGGCGTCTGACGCAAGATAACCCGCCATGCGCCGCGCGGCCGTCGCCGCCAGCCGCTCCGCGGGAACGCCAAGCTTCCCGAACCCCGACACCAGTTCCGTTACATTGTCGAAGCAAGCCTCGAGCAGCAGCGCGTTGCCGGGTCCCTGATCGGCCGGAAGCTGACGCGTCACGAACGCCTCCGCCGGCCAGCCGGAGAGGATTTTCTGCGCGCTTTTCAGTTCGCGCTCGGCGATGTCGAACGGGATGCCTGCGACGATCGCGGTTGCCTGCACCGACACGGCGCGGCCGCGATCGACACATTCGATCCTCCGCAGCGGCGCCGGCGCGATATCGATCTCGATCCGGCCGCCGCCGCGCGGGAAAAAGCCATGGCGGACGAGGCGTGCCGACACGGTCGGTCCCATGCGGTTTATCACCGGCAGCAGCGTACGCTCCAGAAACTCGAACGGCGGCGCCGCCATCGCGTGCGTCCCGCCCTCGATGACGAGACGCGACGGGGCATCGGCCGTCATCAGCGGCACGAGCACCGTCTGGAGGACGAGCCCGGTGCTGCCCGCGGTACCGACCGCGAAATGATAGTCGCCCGGCGTCACGCGTCCGGGACGGAAGGATATGCTGTTCGATCCGACGGCGAGGCCGGAGCATTCGGCGCCGCCGATCACGCATGCCGCCTCGATCGCGGTCACATGCTGGCGCATGAGCCCCGGCTTCTCGCGTCCGCCGCGGATATTCTGGATCGTGAAGGGCTGACCGGTCAGCAACGACAACGCGCACGCATAGCGCAGCACCTGCCCCCCGCCTTCGCCTTCCGATCCGTCGATGATGATCATTTCTCTTCTACCAAATCCAGAAACAGGTCGTTCGCTTCGGCTGCAAAGGCCTCGCTCGGCGGACGCGCCGGGACCTCACCGGCGCGCGCCAGCTCATCCGCGATCAGCGCCTCGATCTCGGGCACGCGTGCGATCAGACCCGCTTCGCGCGTGCTCGCCTTGAGCGTCACCAACCGCTCGATCTCCTCGGCAGCCGACGGCGTCAATGCCGCCTCGGCCATCAATTGCTGCAATTGCATCGGCGGCCGGCGCGACGGGTCGCGCCGCAGCACGCGGATCGCGAGGGCCGGGCGCAGCACATAGAAATAGCGCTTCACCGCGACTTCGCCGGGATCGCTCAGCCAGCGCGCGATCGCGGTCCTGCCGAGCTTTGCATAATGCAGCGCGAACCCGTTCGGGTCGAAATGGCGGTCCTTGAGTTCGGCCATGCGCGCGATGACTGGGTCGGGGTCGCGATACCGGATCGGCGATCCGACCCATTCGGACAGCACCGAATTATTCTTGAGCATCAGCCCCAGTGCCTTGCGGATGTCCCAGCCGTTGAGATCGATCTCGTCGACGATCGGCCGCTCGATGACGTCGCGCACCGGGCTCAGCGCCAGATAGTCGCGGCGCGGCCGGACATAAAGGAAGCGCACGTCATAATCGCTGTCGGGCGACGGGAAGCCCCACGCGCGCGACCCCGATTCGATCGCGAGCAGCAGGCGCACGTCCTCTTCGCTCGCCAGCCTGCCGAGACGATGGTCAATCTCTTGCCGAACGATGGGATCGATCGCGGTGGATACGGACAATGACATGATTTTTCCCCGATGGCGGCGGCGTGAAGGGGATCACCCCTTCACGCACACCACCTGCTTCAGCGTATGGACGATCTCGACGAGGTCGGCCTGCGCCGCCATCACCGCCTCGATCGGCTTGTAGGCTTTCGGCGTCTCGTCGATGACGCCTTCGTCCTTGCGGCATTCGACGCCCGCGGTGTCGGCGATATGCTCGTCGAGGGTGACGAGCTTTTTCGCCGCGGTGCGGCTCATGACGCGGCCGGCGCCATGGCTGCAGCTATCGAAGCTTTCGGCGTTGCCCAGCCCGCGCACGATGAACGATTTCGCGCCCATCGAACCCGGGATGATCCCCATCGTCCCCTTCGCCGCACGCACCGCCCCCTTGCGGGTGACGAGCACATTCTCGCCGAAGTGATTCTCGCGCGTCACATAATTGTGATGGCAGTTCACCGCTTCGGCCTCGGCCTCGAAGGGCTTGGCGATCTGGAGCCGCAGCGCCGCGATGACGTTCGCCATCATCATGCGCCGGTTCAGCGCCGCAAAGTCCTGTGCCCAGCCCACCGCCTCGACATAATCGTCGAAATGGTCGGTCCCCTCCGGGAAATAGGCCAGATCTACGTCGGGCAGGTTGATGAACCACTTGCGCATGTCCTGCTTCGCCAGTTCGATGAAGTAGGTGCCGATCGCATTGCCGACACCGCGCGATCCCGAATGCAGCATCACCCAAACCCGCGCTTCCTGGTCGAGGCACAGCTCGATGAAATGGTTGCCCGTTCCGAGCGTCCCCAGATGCGTCAGGTTGTTGGTGTTCTTCAGCCGCGGATGCTTGGCGACGATGCGTCCGAAGCGTTCGGCGAGCGTCGCCCAGGCGTCGACGATCGCGGCCGGCGGGTCGCCCCACGAGCCGCTGTCGCGCTTGGAACGGCCAACCGAACGTCCGTGCGGCACCGCCGCCTCGATCGCGCTGCGGATGCCCTCCAGATTATCGGGCAGATCGTGCGCCATCAGCGTCGTGCGCGCGGCCATCATGCCGCAGCCGATGTCGACGCCGACGGCGGCCGGGATCACCGCGCCCCTGGTCGGGATCACCGATCCGACGGTCGCGCCGATGCCGACATGGACGTCGGGCATCGCGGCGACATGCTTGAACACGAACGGCATTTTCGCCGCCTTGGTCAGCTGCGCGCGCGCCATATCCTCGACGGGAACGCCGCGCGTCCACATCTTGACCGGGCGTCCGCCCTCGACATTCATCACTTCAAAGGTCGTCTGGGTCATCGCGGACCTCCTCGCTTTCCTTCTGGAGCAAGCTTTGCCGGGAGGCGAGCCTTGCCGAAAATCTTCACGTCCCGTTTCGGGCTTCGGGGGTGGCCGGCCGATTCCGGCCACCCCATCGCTCCACTGCATCGGGGGACGTGAACCCCGACACCGAATGTGTTGCAGGAGCTGTGCCAAATGACAATTTCCGTGCGATTTTTCTCTATACCATTGTTATTGGAGAAATTTATTTTCTGCTGACGTATGTCTCGCCGGTGATCGCTGGGCATAATCCGATACTCTAGTATCGTTCTTTATATTTCTGTATAAGACATGGCATGAAACCACTCACTGTCATCGGATTTCTCGGGTCGACGCTCGACGCAGCCAAGTTCGGCCCCTCGCGCTGGAACAAGTGGCGGCCGACGGTGAGCATATGCATGCAGGAAGACCTGCGCATCGACCGCTTCATCCTCATCCACGGCAGCTATCATCGCCGCCTGGCCGAGTTCGTCGCCGACGACATCCGCGATGTATCGCCGGAAACCGAGGTCGTGCCGCACCTCCTCGACTTCGACGACGCGTGGGATTTCGAGGAGGTCTATGGCAAGCTGCTCGACTTCGCGCGCGATTTCCCCTTCGATCCCGATGCGCAGGATTATCTGATCCATATCACGACAGGCACGCACGTCGCGCAGATCTGCCTGTTCCTGCTGACCGAGGCACGCTACCTGCCGGGCAGGCTACTCCAGACCCAACCGCAGCGCGGCGCGCCGCAGCCGGTCGGGACGTGGGGCGTCATCGATCTCGACCTCTCGCGTTACGACAGCATCGCGACACGCTTTGCCGAGGCGAGTGCGGAGAGCGCCAGCTTCCTGAAGAACGGGATCGAAACGCGAAACGCCGCTTTCAACCGCATGATCGACGAGATCGAGCATGTCGCGGTGCGCAGCCGTGCGCCGATCCTGTTGATGGGACCGACGGGTGCAGGCAAGAGCCAGCTTGCGCGCAAAATCTATGAACTCAAAAAGCTGCGACACCGGACCGGCGGCGCTTTCGTCGAGGTGAACTGCGCGACGCTGAAGGGCGACAGTGCGATGTCGGCGCTGTTCGGCCATCGCAAAGGGGCGTTTACGGGCGCGGTGCAGGATCGTCCCGGCCTTCTGAAGACCGCCGACAAGGGCCTTCTCTTCCTCGACGAGATCGGCGAACTCGGTCTCGATGAGCAGGCAATGATCCTGCGTGCGGTGGAGGAAGGATGCTTCCTTCCCGTCGGCGCCGACAGGGAGGCGGCGAGCGATTTCCAGCTCATTGCCGGCACCAATCGCGATCTGGTCGGCGAAGTGGCGGCCGGGCGGTTTCGCGAGGACCTGTTTGCGCGTCTGAATCTCTGGACGTTCAGCTTGCCGGGGCTGGCGCAGCGGCGCGAGGATATCGCTCCCAATCTCGATTTCGAACTCGAACGTTTCGCCGAACGCGAGGGGATGCGCGTGACCTTCAACAAGGAAGCACGCGACCGCTACCTGCGCTTCGCGGAAGATCCGGCCGCGTTGTGGCGCGGGAATTTCCGCGATCTCGCCGCAAGCATCACGCGAATGGCGACGCTCACGCCGACCGGGCGCATCGACACCGACATCGTTGACGTCGAACTATCGCGCCTCCGCTCGCTCTGGACGGGCGCCAAAGACGATACCGATCTTCTCGGCACCCTGTTATCCGAAGAGGCGCTCGCCCGGATCGATCCCTTTGACCGTGTACAGCTCGCCTTTGCGGTGGAGATATGCCGTCGCAGCGGCAGCCTGTCGGCGGCTGGACGGAAATTGTTCGCGGCTTCCCGCGAGCTTCGGAAGTCGACAAATGACGCCGACCGCCTGCGAAAATATCTGGCCCGTTTCGATCTGGACGCATCGATCATCATGGCCACGAGAATCCCATAACGACCACAGCCCGATGATTTGGGGTTGGTCCCTTAACGCAGCGTGCCAGCAATGGCCTATCGACCGGACCGCACAGATGTGCCAAGCCGACGCGCGAAACGGGGCCCGGAACACGCGTGAAAGCATCCGAAAAGCATTGGCCGATGGCCGCCGACCTGTATGGCGAGATGCAGCTGGAGGCGCATCCGCCCGCACGCCATCGTTGGCGCGACTATCTGCCCGGGGTTCTCGTCACCGCGATCGCCGCGCTCGCCGCCGCCTGGCTTGCCGATCACTATGCCGCGCCGATCGTGCTGATGGGGCTGCTGATCGGGCTCGCGCTCAGTTTCCTGTCGCAGGATGCGCGCACCCACGCCGGGCTCGACCTGATGTCGCAAACCGCGTTGCGGATCGGCATCGTTCTGGTCGGCGCCCGCGTCACCGCGCAGCAGCTTGCCGAACTCGGGCCGCTGCCCTTCGCGCTGCTCCTCCTCATCATGCTCGCGGTGATCGTCGTCACCGTCTCGACCGCGCGGCTGTTCGCGCAGGACCGCCATGCCGCGCTGCTGGCGGGCGGCGCCACCGCGATCTGCGGCGCGTCGGCAGCGCTCGCGCTTTATTCGCTGATCGGCGACAAGCGCGTCGATCAGGCGCGCTTCACGCTGACGCTGGTCGGGATCACCGTCGCGAGCGCGCTGGCGATGACGCTCTATCCCGTGCTCGCGGCGCAACTTGGCCTGACCGACGCGCAGGCTGGCTTCCTGATCGGCGCTTCGATCCACGACGTCGCGCAGGCGATCGGCGGCGGCTTCTCCTTCTCGCCGCAAGCGGGCGAGGTCGCGACGATCGTCAAGCTCACGCGCGTCGCGCTGCTCGCGCCGATGCTGACGCTCGTCGCGCTATGGCTCGGCCGCAGCGGCGAAAGCGACGGAAAGATCCGCATCCCGCTCCGCCTGCCATGGTTTATTGTCGGCTTTTTCGCCGTCGCCGCGGTCAATTCGCTCGTCGCGATCCCGAAGCCGGTGCAGGCGGCGGCGGGCACCGGCGCGCAAGCGCTGCTCCTGCTCGCGATCGTCGCGACCGCGATGAAGGCGCGGCTGCACCTGCTGCTCGATCAGGGATGGCGAAGCTTCGCGCCGATCATCGTCGCGACGCTGTCCAGCTTCCTGCTCTCGCTCGCCGCGGCGCTCAGCCTGTGACGCCGCGACGTCACGCCAAATAGCTGAAATCATTCCTTCGGGAGCGCCCAGCTTACCGTGAGCTGCGTCGCCCGGCGCGGGATGTCGAGCTTGGCCTCGCTGAAATTGACCTTCTCATTCGGCGGCAGCATCCGCACCGGTGGCTTGATCGTCCAGCTATAGACGATCGTCCCTTGCGCATCGCGCAGTTCGGCGAGGATCGGCGGCACGCGCTGTTCGCGGTCGGTCGGGTTGATGATCACCCCCGACGCGGCGAAATAGATCGTCCCGTCGGCGAGCTCGCGATGGTCCTGATTGGGCGGGAGCTCGATCACGAGGTCGGGCTCGTCGGCCATGCCCGGAATGCCGAGCCCCTGCGCCCAGCCCGGCAGCCCGAACCAGTATAGTGCGCCGGTGGCGGCGATCATCAGCACGGCGGCACTCGCGGCGATCAGCGTCCAGCGCTTCGCCGGATTGCGCCGCGGGCGGCGGAAAGGCAGAGGCGCCTCGCTCACAGCAACCGCCGGGGCGGGCCGCGGCGCGGGTTCGGAGGCAAAGGCCTCGGGCGGCGGCGCCGGAGCCGGTTCGACGACCGGGGTGGGCGCGGGGGGCGGAGGCTCGACCGGGGGAGGAGAAGCCGGAGCTGCCGGTGCAGGCGCGGCTTCGGCCGGCGGCGCGCTCGCGACCGGCGGCGCCACCGTCGCCGCGGCGGCGGGTTCCTGGAACCAGCTATGCCGGCAATTGGCGCAGCGGACGGTGCGGCCATTGGGTCCGATTGCCGTATCGGGCACGACATACCGCGTATGACAGGACGGGCAGGCAAGGATCATGCGTCACTCTAAACACGCTGATTCGCACCGTTGCAAGCGCCGCGTCGCGACAGCGAGGTTACTCCCCACTTTACCTCGCCCGGCAGCCGTGTAACAGGCAGCGAATGAGCGCCGCAGCGCCCCCGAACTCTATTCCGACGCCCGCGCGGCCTGACGCGCGCGTGACGCCATGACCGACGCCCTCAGCCCGCGCCCGGGCGGCGCGATGGTCGAATTCAACGGGGTCGGGCTGCGCTACGGCCCCGATGCCGAGGTTCTTTCGGACATCAGTTTCAATCTCCAGCCCGGCAGCTTCTATTTCCTCACCGGCGCTTCGGGCGCGGGCAAGACCTCGCTGCTCAAGATGCTCTATCTCGCACAGCGGCCGAGCCGCGGCATCGTGCGCCTGTTCGGCGAGGATCTGGTCAGCATGCCGCGCCACCGCCTGCCCGGCTTTCGCCGCCGCATCGGCGTCGTGTTCCAGGACTTCCGCCTGATCCCGCACCTGTCGGCGCGCGATAATATCGCGCTGCCGCTGCGCATCGCCGGGGTGAGCGAAGAGGATCTGTCGGGACCGGTCGGCGAGATGCTGAGCTGGATCGGCCTCGACGAACGCGCCGATGCGCGCCCCGCGACGCTGTCGGGCGGTGAGCAACAGCGCGTCGCGATCGCCCGCGCGGTGATCGCGCGGCCGCAATTGCTGGTCGCCGACGAACCGACGGGTAACGTCGATCCCGACATGGCGATGCGCCTGCTCGGGCTGTTCGAGGCATTGAACCGCCTCGGCACCACCGTCGTCGTCGCAACCCACGATATCCATCTGATCAGCCGTATCGACAATGCGCAGATGATGCGGCTCGAAAAGGGGCGGCTCGCCGATCCGACCGGCGCGCTGCGCTATCCGCCGAATCGCGCATGATCATCCCGCGCGTCCCCGTCCAGCACCGCCGCCTGCTCCCCGACCGCCGCCTGTCGGGACCGACGCCGTGGGTGATCGCGATATTGATGATGCTGACGTTGCTCGCCGCCGCCGCCGGGGTCGGGCTCGCGCGCTCGGCAAATGCGATCGGCAGCGCGATCGCCGGCCGGGTGACGGTACAGATCGTCACCGCCAACCCGGTGACCCGCGCCGAACAGGCGGCGGCGCTCCGCCGCCGCGCCGCGGCGCAATCCTTTGTCCGCTCGGCACGCAGCGTCGACCAGCAGGAGTTGCGGGCGACGCTGGGCCAATGGTTCGGCGGCGAGGACGGCGGCGCGGGGGGCGACGACCCGGTGCTGCGTTCGCTGCCCCTGCCCGCATTGGTCGATATCGATTTCGTCGGCGGGGATCGTGCGGGGCATATGGAAGCGCTGCGCACGCTGGTCGCCCAGGAAGCCCCCGGCGCACGCATCATCCCGCACGCCGAATGGCTGGGGCCGGTCGCGCGGCTGATCCGCATCCTCGCATGGGTCGCGGGCGCGCTCGTGTTGCTGATGACACTCGCGAGCGCCGCCGTCGTGATCATGACCGCGCGCGCCGCGCTCGGCACCCATTATGCGACGATCGAGATGCTGCACCTGATCGGCGCGACCGACCGCCAGATTACCCGGCTGTTCCAGCGCCGCATCGCGATCGACACCGCTTACGGGATCGCGCTCGGCAGCGTCGTCGCGGCGGCGATCTTGCTGCTCATCGGCTGGCAATGGTCGGGGGTCACGTCGGGACTGGCCGCGACCGCGTCGCTCGGCCCGGCGGGCTGGGCGCTCTTGCTGGCGTTGCCGCTATTGGCTATCGCGCTCGCAGCCCTGACGGCGCGCCAGACGCTGCTCGCCGCGCTCAAGAAGATTTTATGATCAAGCGCCTGCTTTCCCTCCTGTTCCTGGCCTGGGTGCTCGGCTTCGCATGGTTCGCGCTGCTGCTGCCGCTCCCCGCCAAGGCCGAAAAGACCGACGCCATCGTCGTCCTCACCGGCGGCCCGGGCCGGATCGACCGCGCGCTCGAGCGGCTCGAAGCGGGCGACGCCAAGCGCCTGTTGATCAGCGGCGTCGCGCGCGAGGTGAAGCCGAGGGAGCTTGCCGCCGAATATAAGCGCCCCGAAAAATTGTTCGATTGCTGCATCGCGCTGGGGTTCGAGGCCGAAGACACGCGGTCGAACGCGACCGAAGTGGCGACGTGGGTTGCACGGCGGGGCTACAAGAGCATCCGCCTGATCACCACCGACTGGCATATGCGCCGCGCCGAATATGAGATCGGCCGCGCGATCGGCGACAAGGTGACGATCCTCCCCGACGCGGTACGCAGCCAGCCCAATTTCGCGACATTGTTCCGCGAATATCATAAATATCTCGCGGGGCTGGCGGGCGGGCTGCTCGGCCTGTAAACGCCCTTTCGTGCGCTACACCATCGCCCTCCTCCGCTCGATCCTGTTCTGGCTGCTGTTCGTCCTGATGAGCAGCTTCAGCTCGATCGGCGCGGTGATCTCGCTGCCGGTCTCGCACAAGGCGACGATCTGGTTCGTGCGCATCTGGGCGCAGTTCCACCGGCTGATCTGCCGCTTCGTCCTCGGTCACAAGATCGTCGTCGATGGCGAGATGCCCGACATTCCCGTCCTCTATGTCTTCAAGCATGAAGGCGCGTTCGAGACGATCGAGCAGCCGGGGCTCTTCAGGCATCCCGCGGTGTTCGCCAAGGAGCAATTGTTCAATATTCCCGTCTGGGGTCAGGCGGCGCGTTTCTATGGCCTGATTCCGGTCGATCGCGATGGCGGCGGCAAGGCGATGCGCGCCATGCTGAACGCTGCCAAGGCCGCGCTCGCCAAGGGCCGCCCGCTGGTGCTGTTCGCCGAAGGAACGCGCATTCCGCATGGCGAGGCGCCGCCGCTGCGCTCGGGCTTCGCGGGCATCTACCGCTTGCTCGGTGTGCCGGTGATCCCCGTCGCGGTGAACAGCGGCATCGCCTATCCGCCGCGTCGCTGGGTCAAATGGCCGGGGACGATTACCTACAAGATCGGTGAAACCATTCCCGCCGGGCTGCCGCGCGAGGAGGCCGAGGAACGCGTGTGGCGCGCGATCAATGCGCTGAACCCGCCCGAAGCGCTGCTGGCGGGCAAGGCTTCGGCCTGAATCGCCCTTAGTGTTTCCGCCCGAAGTCGGGCGCGGCGTCATCCTGTCCCTGCTCGATGATCGAACGGCGGATCGCGCGGGTCCGCGTAAACCAGTCCTCGAGCTTGCCGGCATCGCCGCGGCGGATCGCCTGCTGGAGCACGGTCAGATCCTCGTTGAAGCGCTGCAAGGTCGCCAGCACCGCTTCCTTGTTGGCGAGGAAGACGTCGCGCCACATCACCGGATCGCTCGCCGCGATGCGCGTGAAGTCGCGGAAACCGCCCGCCGAATATTTGATCACCTCGCTCTCGGTCACTTCCTCGAGCTCGCTCGCGGTACCGACGATCGTATAGGCGATGAGGTGCGGCAGGTGGCTGGTCACCGCGAGCACCATGTCGTGGTGCGCCGCGTCCATCGTCTCGACCCGGGCGCCGAGCGCCTGCCAGAAGGCGGCGAGCGCCGCGACGGCATCATCGGGCGCACCGGCGCTGGGCGTGACGATACACCAGCGGCCCTCGAACAGGCTCGCAAACCCCGCCGCCGGACCGCTGTTCTCGGTCCCTGCGACCGGGTGCGCCGGAATGACGATATGGCCGGGCAGCGCGGCGCCGAGCGCAGCGGCGACCCCCGCCTTCGACGAACCCACATCCGAAATGATCACGCCGTCGCGGAGGCCCGGCGCCACCGCGCGCGCCGCATCGGCCATGCCGCCGACGGGGACGGCGAAGATGACGAGGTCGGCATTTGCTCCCGCGTCGACCGGCGCATCGACGATTATGTCGCAGAAGCCGAGTTCGCGTGCGGTGTCGCGCACGTCGGCCTTGGCGTCATGGCCAACCACCACCACCTGCGGCAACCGCTCCTTGACGGCGCGCGCAATCGACGAGCCGATCAGGCCCAGTCCGACGATGGCGACGCGCTCTATCGCCATCAGCCGTTCAGCGCGGCGCGGATCGCCGCCGCGAGCCCGCGCGTTTCGTCCTCGGTGCCGATCGTCATGCGCAGCGCCTGCGGAATCCCCTGCCCCGGCAACCAGCGGACGATATAGCCCGCCTCCATCAGCCGGTTGTAGACGGTCTCGGCGCTCGTATCGCCCTCGAACAGCACGAGCAGGAAATTGCACGCCGACGGTATGACGCGAATCCCGTGATTGCCGAGGCTTTCGAGTTCGCCCGTCAGCCACGCCCGCCACTTCGCATTATGCTCGCGGCTGTGCGTCACGAAATCGTCGTCGCCGAGCGCCGCGACCGCTGCGGCCTGTCCGGCGCGGGTGACGTTGAACGGCAGGCGGATGCGGTGCAGCGCCGAAATCACCTCGGCCGCCGCATATCCCCAGCCGATGCGCTCGGCGGCAAGCCCGTGAATCTTGGAAAAGGTGCGCGTGACGAACACATTCGGCTGCGTCTTCGCGAGCTCGAGCCCGCCGTCGTCCTCGGCCGCCGACAGATATTCGCTATAGGCCTGATCGATCACGAACAGGATGTTTTTCGGCAACCCGGCATAGAGGCGCGCGACCTCTTCGCGGGTCGCGAGCGTGCCCGTCGGATTGTTCGGGTTGGCAAGATAGACGACGCGCGTCTTGTCGGTCACTGCGGCGAGCAGCGCATCGACGTCGGTCGCATAGTCGCGGTCGTCGGCTTCAACGGGCACCGCGCCGACACGCCGCGCGGCGATCTCATAGACCGCAAAGCCGTAACGGACATAGAGGATCTCGTCCCCCGCCCCGGCATAGGTGCCCGCCGCGAGATGGAGCAGTTCGTCCGATCCGTTGCCGCAGATCACCCGCGCCGGGTCGAGCCCGAATTTCGTCGCGATCGTCTCGCGCAACTGGGCCGAACCCGGATCGGGATAACGCGACAGCGCGTCGGGGGCCGCCTGCGCCGCCGCGAAAGCTGCGCGGGCCCTTTCGCCAGTGCCGAGCGGATTTTCGTTTGCCGAAAGCTTGATGAGCGGACGGCCGTCGGCACCCGCCGACTTGCCCGGCACATAGGGCGCGATACCGCTGATCCACGGCTTCGGAGTGAGGATGGCGCTGCTGTCGGTCATGCGGCGCGGTTTAGCGGCTGCACGCGCCAAGTCCAGCGCATTGACAGCACTCCCGCACCCGCTTAGCCCCGCGCCTGTCATGGCGAGCCTGCTCCACCAGATCCAGCACCAGAGCGTGACGATTGCCGCGCCGCTGCCGCTCGACAGCGGACAGATCTTGCCGTCGGTGACCATCGCCTATCAAAGCTATGGCACGCTCGCCGCCGACCGGGCGAACGCGGTGCTCGTCTGTCACGCGCTGACCGGCGACCAATATGTTGCCAGCGACCATCCCGCGACGGGCAAGCCCGGCTGGTGGGCGCGGATGGTCGGCCCCGGCAAGCCGATCGACACCGACCGCTATTTCGTGCTCTGCGCCAATGTGCTCGGCAGCTGCATGGGGTCGAGCGGCCCCGCGAGCCCCGATGCGGCGACCGGCGCGCCGCTCGGCATGCATTTCCCCGTCATCACCATCGCCGACATGGTGCGGGCGCAGGCGATGCTGCTCGATCATCTCGGCATCGACCGCCTGCATGCGGTCGTCGGCGGCTCGATGGGCGGGATGCAGGCGCTCGCGTGGACGACATATTATCCCGAACGGCTCGGCTCGGCGATCGTCATCGCCAGCGCAGCGCGGCATTCGGCACAGAATATCGCGTTCCACGAGGTCGGGCGGCAAGCGATCATGGCCGACCCAGACTGGCAGGACGGCCAATATTACGGCAGCCGCCGCGCCCCGGCCAAGGGCCTCGCGGTTGCGCGGATGGCGGCGCATATCACCTATCTCTCCGAAGCGGGACTGACCGAGAAATTCGGCCGCCGCCTGCAGGCGCGCGACATCAAGAGCTTTGGCTTCGACGCCGATTTCCAGATCGAATCCTATCTGCGGCACCAGGGGCTCGCCTTCACCGACCGCTTCGACGCCAACGCCTATCTCTATATCACGCGCGCGATGGATTATTTCGACCTCGCCGACGCGCACGACGGGCGGCTCGCCGGTGCGTTCACCGGCGCGAAGGACGTGCGCTTCACGCTCGTCAGCTTCGACACCGACTGGCTCTATCCGACCGCCGAATCGCGCCGCATCGTCCAGGCGCTGCAAAGCGTCGGCGCGGCGGCGAGCTTCGTCGAGCTGTCAGCGCCGTTCGGGCACGACTCGTTCCTCCTCGATGTCCCCGCGCTCGACCGGCTCGTCGCCGGCGCGCTCGGCAGCGGCGGCTGACGATGGCGCTGCGCCCCGACCTCGCGATCATCGCCGGCGCCGTGCCGTCCGGGTCGCGCGCGCTCGACATCGGTTGCGGCGACGGCGAGCTGATGGCGGCGCTGCGCGACAAGGGCGTCGACGCCCGCGGGCTGGAAATCGACCCCGCAAACGTCACCGCGGCGATCGCGCGCGGCCAGTCGGTCGTGCAGGGCGACGCCAACCGCGACCTCGCCGACTATCCGGGCGACGCGTTCGACTATGCGATCCTGTCGCAAACGCTGCAGACGACCGAGCGTCCCGACCGCGTCGTCGACGAACTCCTCCGCATCGCGCCGCGCGCCTTTGTCAGCTTCCCCAACTTCGCGCACTGGCGCATCCGCCTCGCGCTTTTGTGGGGCGGCCGCATGCCGGTGACGCGGCTGATCCCGGTCGCCTGGTACGCGACGCCCAATATCCACCATGTGACGGTCAGCGACTTTCGCGACCTGCTGCGCGAAAAGGGCATCGCGGTCGAGGCGGCATGGTATCTGTCGGGCGACAAGCCGACGAGCGACGCCGCCGCAAGCTGGCGCGCCGAACATGCGATTTTCCTGATTTCGCGGCGTTGATCGGCATTCGCGAACGCTGCAGCGGCATTCGGCCGAAACCGGACGCTCTTCAACGTCGCCGGTCTCAGTCGGCGTTGAGCAACGCCAGCTTGACGCGCGCGGTGCCGCTGCGGTGCATGCCGATCTGGCGCGCGGCGGCATGGCTGATATCGATCACGCGGCCGCGCGAAAAGGGGCCGCGGTCGTTGATGCGGACGATGACGCTGTCGCCGTTTACGGTGTTGGTGACGCGGACCATGCTGCCGAAAGGAAGCGTGCGGTGCGCCGCGGTGAGTTCGTCGGGGTTGAAACGTTCGCCGCTCGCGGTGCGATTGCCGGCGAGTTCATCGCCGTAATAGCTCGCCATGCCGCCGTCGATTTCGGTGTCCTGATCGACAGCGGCGATCGGGTCGTCCAAGACTTCGGCTTCCTGCGCCGCGGCCGAAACCGTCAGCAGAAGCGGGATCAGCACGGCTGAAAAGGCCCGCATGACATCCTCCCCTTGTGGTGGAGGGCCAAAAGCAGCGGCGGCGTGCCGAGGCAAGCCGCCGCGCGTTAAATCGAACCGAAATTGCGGCCACTTGTGGAAAAACGGCACCAGCCCGCTCCCCCACCCGGCCGCCCAACAGCGTATCCTGAAATGGGAGGCCGGGTGGGGGAGCGCGCTGGTGCCGTACCGTTTCAGCTATGCTGAAACGACATCAGACGTCGAGATTGGCCACCGACAGCGCATTGGTCTGGATGAAATCGCGCCGCGGTTCGACCTCGTCGCCCATCAGCCGCTCGAAGATTTCGTGTGCGACATCGGCCTGCTCGGCCTCGACGCGGAGCAGCGAGCGGTTCGACGGATCGAGCGTGGTTTCCCAGAGCTGTTCGGCATTCATCTCGCCCAGCCCCTTGTAGCGGCTGATCGCGAGGCCCTTGCGGCTGTGCGCGAAGATCGCGTCGAGCAGTTCGGACGGGCGCGTGATCGGCGTGACCTTGCCGGCGGTGGCGGCGGGCAGATCGCTGTCGCTCGCTTCGGCATCGTCTTCAGCGGTCTCGGCGGCGGCCAGCGCGGCAGCGTCGGCGGCGATGGCCGCGGCGCTGCTGCCCTTCACCAAACGGCCCGGATGGGCGTAGGTGTCGGCTTGTTCGCTCGCGAGCTTGTGCAGGCGGCGGGCCTCCTGGCTCGCGAGGAAGGCGGCGTCGATCGCATGATGATCGCTGACCCCGCGCCAGCGCTTTTCGAGCGTATAGCCACCGTCAACCGCGACGATCGTCCATTTCGCCTCGGCGCCTCCGGTGAGCGCGCGTTCAGCGGCGTTGAGCCATTCGGCCGCGTGCACGCCCGCTGCGGTCCGTCCGCCGCTGTCGAGTTCCGGATCGAGCGCGCCGTTCAGTGCCAAGGCTTCGACGAGCTCGTAATTATGGCCGCGCGGAACATAGCGCATCAGCGCGCGCAGGCGCCGGCCATGCTCGATCAGGTCGCGCAGGTCGGCACCCGATCTTGCGCCGCCCGTGGTTTCGAGCATCAGCGCGTCGATACCGCCATCGACGAGGTAATTTTCGAGCGCGGTATCGTCCTTGAGATAGACCTCGCTCCGCCCCTTCGCGACCTTGTAGAGCGGCGGCTGGGCGATGTAGAGGTGCCCGCCCTCGATGATCTCGGGCATCTGGCGATAGAAGAAGGTGAGCAGGAGCGTGCGGATATGCGCGCCGTCGACGTCGGCGTCGGTCATGATCACGATCTTGTGATAGCGCAGTTTCTCGAGGTTGAACTCGTCGCGAATCCCGGTGCCGAGCGCCTGGATCAGCGTCCCGACTTCCTTCGACGAGATGATGCGGTCGAAGCGCGCCCGCTCGACGTTCAATATCTTGCCCTTCAGCGGCAGGATCGCCTGCACATGCCGGTCGCGGCCCTGCTTGGCCGAGCCGCCTGCCGAGTCACCTTCGACGAGGAAAAGCTCGCATTTGCTGGGATCGCGTTCCTGGCAATCGGCGAGCTTGCCGGGCAGGCTCGCGATATCCATCGCGCCCTTGCGCCGCGTCAGCTCGCGCGCCTTTTTCGCCGCCTCGCGCGCCGCGGCGGCGTCGATCACCTTCTGGATCACCGCCTTGGCATAGGCGGGATTTTCCTCGAGCCATTCGGTCATCCGGTCGGCCATCAGGCTTTCGAGCGGCTGGCGGACCTCGCTGCTGACCAGCTTGTCCTTGGTCTGCGAGCTGAACTTGGGATCGGGGAGCTTGACCGACACGATCGCGGTCAAACCTTCGCGCATATCCTCGCCGGTGAGGCTGACCTTCTCCTTCTTGAGGATGCCCGACTTGTCGCCATAGCCGTTCAAGGTGCGCGTCAGCGCGGCGCGGAAGGCGGCGAGGTGCGTGCCGCCGTCGCGCTGCGGGATGTTGTTGGTGAAGCAGAGGACATTTTCGTAATAGCTGTCGTTCCACTCGAGCGCGACGTCGATGCCGATACCGTCGCGTTCGCTGCTGATCGCGATCGGATCGGGCAGCAGCGCATTCTTGTTGCGGTCGAGATATTTGACGAACGCTGCGATGCCGCCCTCGTAGAAAAGGTCGTGGCTCTGATGTTCGGCATGGCGCGCATCGACGAGCTTGATGCGGACGCCCGAGTTCAGGAAGGCGAGTTCGCGGTAGCGATGCTCGAGCTTTTCGAAATCGAATTCGGTGACATTCTTGAACGTGTCGGTCGATGCCATGAAGGTGACGCGCGTGCCCTTCTTGCCCGCGGGGGCGGGGCCGTTGACCTTGAGCGGCGCGACCGAATCGCCGTGCTCGAAGCGCATCCAATGTTCTTCGCCGTCGCGCCAGATGGTGAGCTCCAGCCATTCCGAAAGCGCATTGACGACCGACACGCCGACGCCGTGCAGGCCGCCCGATACCTTGTACGCATTGTCGTCGCTGGTGTTCTCGAACTTCCCGCCCGCGTGGAGTTGGGTCATGATGACCTCGGCGGCCGAAATGCCTTCCTCGGCGTGGATGCCGGTCGGAATGCCGCGGCCGTTATCCTCGACGCTGACCGATCCGTCGCTGTTGAGCGTGATCAGGACAAGGTCGCAGTGGCCCGCGAGCGCTTCGTCGATCGCATTGTCCGAAACCTCGAACACCATGTGATGCAGACCCGACCCGTCGTCGGTGTCGCCGATATACATGCCCGGGCGTTTGCGCACCGCGTCGAGGCCCTTCAGCACCTTGATCGAATCGGCGCCATAGGCGTTGGTATTGGGCTGGTTGGCGGGCGTGGTCGGGGCGATATTTTCAGGGGTGTCCGTCATATCGATTATATAGGGTCGGAAGCGGTAAAACCCAAGCGAAAATGCCGCTCTCGGCGTGTCCCGATGGGGCGTTGCGCCGCCGCGCCGCGACAGCTAGTTTCGGGCCATGAAACATCGCCTTATCGTCTCGCTTTCCCTCCTGGCGCTGGCCGCCTGTTCGCAGCCCGCGCCACCCGCCGACAATGCCCCCGCCGTCGTGGGCGAGCCGCTGGCCACCCGCGCGGTGATGATCGGCACCGAGGGGCCGAGCCTGCCCGCCTGTTCGAGCATCAGCCGCGTCAAGGACGGCGGCACCGACGTCTATTGGGCGCCCGGCGAAACGCGCGCGGTCAAGGCAAAGCTTGCGGGCGGTGCCAGCGTGTCGCTGTGCGAGGCGGCCGATAACGACGCGTGGTTCGGCGTGGTGTTCGCCGCGCCCGGCACCGACGCGGACATGTGCGGCGTCGGCAAGTCGGTACCGAACGCGCGCGAATATCAGGGCCCGTGCCGCTGGGGCTGGATCAAAGGCGGGACGGTGCGGCTGGGGGCTTGAAGCCGCAAAAGCCCTGTATATGGGCGTTCGCTCTGTATCCTTTGTGGTCTCGGATATTGGGATAGCGAATGACGGGAACGACCGATTGCGGCCGAAAGCCGCCTTCTCTTTCATCGTCACCCCGGACTTGACCCGGGGTCCCGCTTGACCTCAATAACTGCCGATGCCTTCAAAAAGCGGGATCCCGGGTCAAGCCCGGGATGACGAAAGTGGGTGGAGCGACGTCCGCCACCCCAAAACCGTCGTTCGCTCCGCGTCACAAGCCCGAATTGCCCGGGAACCGATCGCCGCCGCTCAGTCCTGCTTCTTCAGCCCGTTCGCGAGCAGGTCGTTCGCGACGCGTGCAATCTCCGCGATATCGGCGTCGGCGTCCCATAATCCGTAACGCATCCCCAGAAAGACGTTCATGCCACCGATCGCCCAGGCATGGACTTCGCCGACGTCGGCACGGATCTCGCCGCGCGCTGCGCCCTCCTCCAGCCGCTGGCGGACGCGCGCGACGGTCGTTTCATAATGGCGGCGATAGCTGGCGTAATCGACGAACTCGGCCTCGTCGATGATGCGGTAGATTTCCTTGTGCTCGCGCACAAAGCCGAGGAAGGATTCGAGCCCGATGCGTTCGGCGCTGATCTCGTCGGGTGCCGCCTGCACCAGCGGCGTGACATGGTCGCGCAACTGTTCGCTCATATAGCGGACGAGCGCCTGGAAGATCTCGTCCTTCGAATCGAAATAGGTGTAGAAGCTGCCGAGCGCGGTCCCGGCGCGGCGGGTGATCGCGCTGATCGAGGCATCGTGAAAGCCGCGCTCGCCGAACTCGATCGCGGCGGCGTCGAGCAGCTTGCGCAAGGTGCGCCGCCCGCGTTCGGTGCGCGGCGTCTTGTCCGGGTTCCCCGCCTCGGCTGCGGTATCGCCTGTCGCGACATGCGGCTGATCCATCTGCCTCGGTCCTTCCCCGCTCTTTCCGCCCCGCTTTGCCATCGTGGCTTTTCCGCACCAGTGGCAAGCAAAAAACGCGCGATCGACATTCCAAGTTGAAACTTGGTTCATGTTTCATTATTGGCTGGCGCACGGCTTGGCAAGACCGGGCTCGATAAAAGCAAAGGGTGACGAGGGGTCACCCCGCACATGGGAGAGTTTTCATGCGTCCTTTCGCCCGCGGCCTGCGCAGCGCCATCCTCGCCACGAGCGCGCTTTCGATGCTCGCCTTTGCCCCGGCCGCCTTCGCGCAGGACGCCGCCGATGACGGCACGAATGCCTCCGGCGGCGGCGAAGAGATCGTCGTGACCGCCCGCCGCACCGAGGAACGGCTCGAAACCGTTCCCGTTTCGGTATCCGCCTTCTCCGAACGCGCGCTCGACCGCATCCAGGCGTCGGACACCACCGGGCTGCAGGGCGCCGTCCCCAACCTCAACGTCGTGCAGGGCCGCGGCTCGTCGAACGCGACCAACATCTATATCCGCGGCATCGGCCAGCCCGACGCGCTGCAGACCTTCGACCCCGCCGTCGGCGTTTATGTCGACGATGTCTATTACAGCCGCATTCGCGGCACCCAGCTCGACCTGCTCGACCTCGAACGCGTCGAGGTGCTGCGCGGGCCGCAGGGCACGCTCTACGGCAAGAACACCATCGGCGGCGCGCTGAAAGTCGTCACCCGCAAGCCCGGCCAGACCTTCCGTGGCGGCGTCTCCGCCGCTTACGGCTCCTACGACCAGTTCGAGATCAAGGCGTCGGCTTCGGGGCCCGTTTCGGACACGCTCGCGGCCGGCTTCGCGGTGATGCGGGCGAAGCGCGACGGCTATGTCGAGGATGCGGTGCTCGACCGCGATTATAACGACAAGGACACCGTCGCGGCGCGGGCCGCGCTGGCCTTTACCCCCAGCGCCGATTTCCGCCTCGACGTCTCGCTCGACTATACGCGCGACGACGCGTCGCTGACCGTCGGCCAGCCGCTCAATTCGCTGACCTATCTTATCGGCGGCGGTACCGCGCTTGCGCTGCCGACCAACCCCGATCCCAAGGATTATGACTTCACCGGCCGCACGACGCCCAGCCTGCCCAATTCGACCAAGCTGCGGCACTGGGGCACCAGCGCGGCCGCCGCATGGAACGTGACCGACGATCTCGAACTGAAGTCGATCACCGCTTATCGCCGGCTCGTCACCAAGGATTATGTCGATATCGACGCCACCGAGCTCGAAATGGGCGACGTGTTCGTCGGCGTGTGGCAGAAGCAATTCAGCCAGGAACTGCAGCTCAACTATACCGGCGAGCGGCTACAGGCGGTCGGCGGGCTCTATTATCTGAAAGAAGATATCGCGTCGCATCAGGAAGCCTATGCCGACGACCTGATCGGGCCGCTGCTCGGCAACCCGACCTTCCTGCGGACGATCGACGATACGCTGACGACAAAAAGCTACGCCGCCTATGCCAATGCCAGCTTCGCGGTCACCGATGCGCTGCGCATCTCGGCGGGGATCCGCTATACTGACGAGAAGAAGGATTACTGGCGCACGACCTCGACCTTCTCGACCAGCCCGTTGCTGACCAGCGTCGCGCCCTATGTGTTCGCGCGCAAGCAGAGCTGGGACGACTGGTCGCCGATGGCGTCGATCGACTATCGCTTCACCGACAATCTGATGTTCTATGCGCGCGCCGCCAAGGGCTTCAAATCGGGCGGCTTCAACGGCCGCGCGAACAGCGCCGCCGAATCGACCGCCTATGCGCCCGAAAAAGTCTGGTCGTACGAGGCCGGGTTCAAGGGATCGGTCGCCGATATCGCGCGCTTCAGCATCGCGGTGTTCCACAACGACTACAAGGATTTCCAGGCGCGCGTGTCGGGCATCGACACCGACCCGAACACCGGCCTGCCGGTGCCGGTGCTGAGCGTGCTCAACGCGGGCAAGCTGCAGATCCGCGGCGCCGAACTCGAACTCGCGCTCACCCCGGCGACCGGGCTGCTGCTCGACACGCAGATCGGCTATCTCGACGCCGAATATAAGGAATTCGACGACGCGCGCTTCCCCGACGGCAGCCGCGCTTTCCAGCGCCCCGCCTTCGCGCCGAAATGGACGATGCGCTTTGGCGCCCAATATGAGGCTGATCTCGGCGGGTCGGGTTTCCTGACGGTGGGCGGCCAGACGCGCTATCGCTCGACCACGGCGCTCGCGGTCGACAACACCTATATCGTCGGCACCGTCGGCACGACGACCGAGATCGAGGGGCTGTTCCAGCGCGGCTACTGGCTCCACGACGCCCGCATCGTCTGGGAAGACGAGGCGCGCAAGTTCAGCCTCGGCCTCTACGGCCAGAATCTGTCGGACAAGCGCTACAAGACCGACGGGCAGGACTTCTCCAGCATCGGCAGCATCAGAACCGTCTATTACGGCGCGCCGCGCACCTTCACCGTGCGCGCCGGCGTCAAATTCTGATCAGCCGGAAAAGGGAACGGAAAAAAGGGGGAAGGGGCGTCCGCTTGGGCGCCCCTTTTTATATGCCCAGCCGCGGCGCGCCGGTGGCCGCGACCATCCGCTCGCCGTCGATGACGATCGGGCTCGCGACGCCGTCGATCGACGCGCCTTCGGGACGGAAGCGCAGACCGCGCGCGACGACCTGCGGGTCGGCGAAGACCCCCGCCATGTCGTTGATCGGTCCCGACGGCACGCCTTCGGCCTCGAGCGCCAGCGACAGCGGCTGCGCGTCCCACGTGGCAATCTTTGCCGCGAGCAGCGGGATCAGCGCGGCGCGATTGGCGAGCCGTGCGGCATTGTTCGCAAAACGCGGATCGTCGCCCCATTCGGGCATACCGAGGATCGCGCAGAGCTTGCGATACTGGCTGTCGTTGCCGACCGCGATGACGAGCTGGCCGTCGGCGGTCGCAAACACCTGATAGGGCACGACATTGACATGGCCGTTGCCCATCCGTTTGGGCACCACGCCGCTCGCCAGATAATTGGCGGCCTGGTTCGCGAGTACCGCGACCTGGCTGTCGAGCAGCGCCATATCGACATGCGCGCCGCCACCGTCTTTGGCATCCGTGACGTCACGGCGTCGCAACGCGGCGAGGATCGCGACCGTCGCATACATGCCGGTGAAGATGTCGGCATAGGCGATACCCGCCTTTTGCGGCGCACCGTCGGGTTCGCCGGTCAGCGACATGAAGCCGCTCATCGCCTGGACGATATAGTCGTAACCGGCACGATGCGCATAAGGGCCGGTCTGTCCGAAGCCGGTGATCGAGCAGATAATCAGCCGCGGAAAATCGGCGCGCAGCCGCGCCGGGTCGAGGCCGTATTTGATGAGCCCGCCGACCTTGTAATTCTCGATCACGAGATCGGCATCGGCGAGCAGAGCGCGCACCTCGGCCTGCCCTTGCGCGCTGGCGATGTCGATCGCGACGCTCCGCTTGCCGCGATTGCAGCTATGATAATAGGCCGCGCCGAGCGCTTCGCCGTCCGGTCCGGTCACGAAGGGCGGGCCCCATTCGCGCGTATCGTCGCCGGCGCCCGGCCGCTCGACCTTGATCACCTCGGCGCCGAGGTCGGCGAGCAACTGCCCGCACCACGGCCCGGCGAGCACGCGCGCCAGTTCGACAACGCGGATGCCTTCAAGCGGTTTAGGCAAAGGCGGCGATGCCGGTGATCGCGCGGCCGAGAATCAGCGCATGGACGTCGTGGGTGCCCTCATAGGTATTCACCGTCTCGAGGTTCACCGCGTGGCGGATGACGTGATAATCGGCCGAAATGCCGTTGCCGCCGTGCATATCGCGCGCGACGCGCGCGATATCGAGCGCCTTGCCGCAATTGTTGCGCTTCAAGAGGCTGATCGCGTCGGGGACGAGCCGGCCGTCGTCGATCAAGCGGCCGACGCGCAGCGCCGCCTGCAGCCCGAGCGAGATTTCGGTGAGCATATTGGCCAGCTTGAGCTGGACGATCTGGTTCGCCGCGAGCGGTCGCCCGAACTGCTTGCGCTCAAGCGTGTAATTGCGCGCCGCTTCATAGCAGAATTCGGCGGCACCCATCGCGCCCCAGCCGATGCCGTAGCGCGCACGGTTGAGACAGCCGAAGGGACCCTTGAGACCCGAGACATGCGGCAACAGCGCGTCCTCGCCGACCTCGACCCCGTCCATCACGATCTCGCCGGTGATCGAGGCGCGCAGGCTCACCTTGCCCTCGATCTTCGGCGCCGACAGACCCTTCATGCCCTTTTCGAGGACGAAGCCGCGGATCGCACCGTCATGCGCTTCCGACTTCGCCCAGACGACGAAGACGTCGGCGATCGGCGAATTGGTGATCCACATCTTCGCGCCCTTGAGGCGATAGCCGCCTTCGATCTTCTCGGCGCGGGTGCGCATGCTGCCGGGGTCGCTGCCTGCGTCGGGCTCGGTCAGACCGAAGCAGCCGACGAGCTCGCCCGAGGTCAGCCCGGGCAGATATTTCCGCTTCTGTTCCTCGCTGCCATAGGCATTGATCGGGTGGATGACGAGCGAGCTCTGCACCGAGCAGGCCGAGCGATAGCCCGAATCGACGCGTTCGACTTCGCGGGCGATCAGGCCGTAGCTGACATAATTCAGCCCCGCGCCGCCATATTCGGGGTCGATCGTCGCGCCGAGCAGGCCGAGCGCGCCCATTTCGGACATGATCTCGCGGTCGAACCGCTCGTCGAGGAAGGCCGAGGTGACGCGCGGCAGCAATTCGCCTTCGGCATAGGCGCGCGCGGCGTCGCGGATCATCCGCTCCTCTTCGCTCAGCTGGTCGTCGAGCTGGAGCGGGTCGAACGGGTCGAGCGCCTCGATGCGCTGCGGATCAGCCAAGGCCATGGTCACGGGCTTTCTTCAGAAAGCGAGCCGCCCTGCCGGGCGACGCACTAGGGGGTTTCGGTCGGTGCCGGTTTGCGCCCGGCCATCGCGGCAGCCGGGCTGTCGCGCGGCTCCAATATCGCCGCGGTCTCGATGAGGTCAAGCGCGCGGCGCGCCTCGTGATAGCGGCGCGCGTCGATCAGCCATTCGCCCGCGGCCTCGGCCCCCGGCATCGCCTCGACCTCGGCGATCGCCTTGTCGACCTGCCCGGCCGCCAGATAGCGGCGCGCGCGATCGAGCCGTTCCGACGCGCGCGTCGATTGCGTTCCCGCCGGCCGCACGGTGAACAACTCGCTGATCTCGCGGCGGAACCCGGTCCACAGGCTGCCGTCGCCGTCGCTCCGTCCGACAAGCTGCGGCGCGAGTGTGTCGAGATCGCTGCGCAATTGTTCGAGCGTCACCGGCTCGCGCGAGGTGTCGATGATCGTCTTGACCGCATTGGGCTGATCGTCGCCGAAGCGCAGGCGGAGCTGCGCGTCGAGATAGCCCAGCGACAGACCGCGATCGAGCGCGCGGCGAACGGCAAAAGCGACGAGCAGCCCTTCGGCGCGCGACGCATTGCCCGACGCCGATTCGGCTTCGAGTGTGATCCGCGACAATCGCTGTTCGAGTTCGGCAACCCGCGCCGCCAGGGCATTCGCGCCATCGACCGGCGCCACCACCATCGCCGGCTGCCCGGCCGCCGCTTCGGCCTCGGCCTGCTCGGCAAGCCCCAACGCGCCGGCCACCGCCGGCGTGTCGATCACCTTGGTCAGCGGCGTTTTGCCCTTGCCGTCAGCGAGCAGGCGATTCATCGCCCAGCCGCCGCCGACCACACCGATCAGGAGCAGGATGAACGCGCCGATGGCGAGCGTGCGGAACGATAGCCTTCTCACCGGAGCCTCGCCGCCGATCGGCGAGGACGTGTCGATGCTGTCGATTGCCATGTGTCTCTTTCGAACGACCCTATTTGTCGCCCTTGTGGCACAAAGCATGCGCCTCTGCCAACATCGCGGCGTCATTGGGGCGCCCGGCAACGGCAATTTCTGCCCAACCGCCGCCCGCCGCCGCCGCCGCCTTCGCGCTGATCGCAACGAGTTTCAAATGCTTACGTGCCGCGCCGGCCAGATCGGCGATCCGCGCCGCGCCGCGCGCCGAATGGGCAAGCAGCACCGCCGGCGCCGCAATCAGTCCGGCCCATTCACGCGGCGGCGGCACCGGATCGACGGCATAGCAAGGGATCGCGACCAGCCGCGCGCCGCGCGCATCGAACGCCGAACGGTCGCGGCCGCACAGCCACAATATGGACCCGATGCCCTGCGACGCCATCGCGCCCAGCAAATGCTGCGCGTCGCTGTCGCCCGCCGCCGCGACCGTCAGCCCCGCGGCTTCCGCCGCCTGCGCGGTCGCGGCGCCGACGGCATGGACGGGCAACGCTGCAAGGCGGACGAGTTCGGGACCGGAAAGCCGCACCGCCTGCGCGCTCGTCACCAGCATGGCATCGAAATCCGCCGGGTCGGGCGCGGTCCAGGGCAACGCATGCGCCTCGAACAGCGGCATAGGCCGCGCATCGAGTCCCAGCGCCCGCGCCCGTTCCACCGTCGCCGCGCCGCCCGGATCGGGCCGCGTAACAAGCAGCGGCAGGCCCGCCGTCATGCCGCGAACAGGCTCCGCACCGCCTCGGGCGCTTCGCCGAGCAGGCGATGCGCCAGATCCACGGCGGCTGCGGCATCGCTCATCAGCGCATGTCCCGCGACATGCTCGGCGCCGTCTTCCGAATAAATCTCGGCATCGAGCCGCAGCGTGCCGTCGTCCCGCCAATGCGCGTGCGCCGCCACCGGCGAGCGGCAATCGCCGCCGAGCGCGGCGAGAAACGCCCGCTCGGCCGCAACCGCGGCGTGCGTCGCCGCATGGTCGACCGCCACAAGCAGCGCGCGGGTCGCGGCATCGTCGGCGCGGCATTCGATGCCGATCGCGCCCTGCGACGCCGCGGGCAGCAAGAGGTCGATCGGTATCACCTTGCCGACTTCGTACATCCTCAGCCGGTCGAGCCCCGCCGCCGCGAGCAAGGTCGCATCGACATCGCCCGCCGCCAGCTTGCCGAGCCGCGTCGCGACATTTCCGCGCAGCAGCGTCGTTTCAATATCCGGGCGCAGCCGCCGGACCTGCGCGGCACGGCGCGGGCTGCTCGTCCCCAGCCGCGCACCCTGCGGCAGTCCGGCGATCGCCGCCGCGTCGATTCCCTCACGCACGACCAGCCGGTCGCGCGGATCGGCACGTTCGAGCATCGCGACGAGGGCAAAGCGGGGATCGCGCAGCGTCTCGACATCCTTCAGCGAGTGCACCGCGATGTCGATTTCGCCCGCGTCGAGCGCGGCGTCGAGTTCGCGCGTCCACAGCGCTTTGCCCCCGACCTCGGCGAGCGCGCGGTCCTGAATCCGGTCGCCGGTCGCGGTCATCGGCACGATTTCGAGCGCCGCGAGGTCGAGGCCGTGCGCGGCGACCAGCGCGGCGGCGGCCATATTCGCCTGCGCCAGCGCGAGCGGCGAGGCGCGCGTGCCGATACGCAGCGGGCGGGCGGGGGTGGGAAGCGGGATCGAAGCCATATCCCCCGCTAGAGCATTTCCCGAAAAAGTGGGAACCGGTTTTTGGGCAGGAAATGCTCCGGAGGCTTCACTTGCCCTCGCGACAAAGGGGCGGGTAAAGGGACGCGCAACAATATGACCCTGATCCTCGGCCTCGAATCGAGCTGCGACGAAACCGCGGCAGCGCTCGTCGACAGCGACCGGCGCATCCTAGCGCATCGTGTCGCGGGGCAGGAAGCCGATCACGCGCCCTATGGCGGCGTCGTTCCCGAGATTGCGGCGCGCGCCCATGTCGACCGGCTCGCGCCGATCGTCGCCGGGGTGCTGGCGGACGCCGGCGTCACGCTCGCCGACATCGACGCGGTCGCCGCGACCGCGGGGCCGGGGCTGATCGGCGGGGTGATGGTCGGGCTCGTCACCGGCAAGGCGCTCGCGCACGCGGCGAACAAGCCGCTGATCGCGGTCAACCATCTCGAAGGTCATGCGCTGAGCCCGCGCCTCGCCGATCCGGCGCTCGAATTTCCCTATCTGCTCCTCCTCGTCTCGGGCGGCCATTGCCAACTCCTGCTCGTCAAAGGCGTCGGCGATTACCGCCGCCTCGCGACGACGATCGACGACGCGGCGGGCGAGGCGTTCGACAAGACCGCCAAGCTGCTCGGCCTCGGCTACCCCGGCGGCCCCGCGGTCGAGCGCGTCGCAAGGAATGGCAACCCGCACGCGGTGCCGCTGCCGCGTCCGCTCGTCGGCAGCGCCGAGCCGCATTTCTCCTTCGCCGGCCTCAAGAGCGCGGTCGCGCGCGCCTCCGCGAGCGGAATCCATAGCGTCCCCGACCTCGCCGCCTCCTTCCAGCAGGCGGTCGTCGATTGCCTTCTCGACCGCAGCCGCATCGCGCTGGCCGCCTGCCCCGAAGCGCGTGCCTTCGTCGTCGCCGGCGGCGTCGCCGCAAACGGGGCGATCCGCGATGCGCTGACCGATCTCGCCGCGCACTTCGGCAAGCCCTTCGTCGCGCCACCGCTCTGGCTTTGCACCGACAATGGCGCGATGATCGCCTGGGCCGGTGCCGAGCGTTTCGCCGCCGGGCTCACCGACGACCTCGGTGTCGCGGCGCGCCCGCGCTGGCCGCTCGATCCCGAAGCCGAAGCGGTGCGCGGAGCGGGAGTGAAAGCATGACGTCATATTCGAACTTCGGCGTGGTCGGCGGCGGTGCTTGGGGTACCGCACTCGCGCAACTGCTCGCCGCCGAAGGCGCGCCGGTCCGGCTCTGGGCGCGCGAGGCCGACGTCGTCGCAGCGATAAACGCCGATCATCGCAACCCGCCGTTCCTTCCCGATGCCGCGCTGTCGCCATCGCTGACCGCAACGGGCGACCTCGCCGACCTCGCCGCCTGCGACGCGCTGCTCGTCGTCGTGCCGGTGCCGTTCCTCCGCGCCGTGCTCGCCGAACTTCCCGCCAGCGACGCGCCGCTGATCCTCTGCAGCAAGGGGATGGAGGCGGGCAGCTTCGCCTTTCCGATCGACATGGCGCGCGAACTTGCGCCCGGCCGGCCGCACGCGGTGCTGTCGGGGCCGACCTTCGCGCATGAGGTCGCCGCAGGCCTGCCGACCGCGATCACGCTGGCGGCCGACGATGCTGCGCTCGCCGCCGGCATCTCGCAGGCGCTCGCCCGGCCGCACTTCCGCCCCTATGCCAGCACCGACGTAATCGGCGCCGAAATCGGCGGCGCGATCAAGAATATCCTCGCAATCGCCTGCGGCATTGTCGATGGCGCCGGGCTCGGGCTCAACGCGCGCGCGGCGCTGATCAGCCGCGGTTTCGCCGAAATGACGCGCTTCGGTCTGGTGCGCGGCGCGGCGGCCGAAACGCTCGCCGGGCTCGCCGGGCTCGGCGACCTCGTCCTTACCTGCACCTCGGCCAATTCGCGCAACTTCGCGCTCGGACAGGGGCTCGGTCGCGGCGAAGCCGCCGCGACCTTGATGGCCGACCGCCGCACCGTCGCGGAAGGCGCGTTCAGCGCCCCGGTCGTCGCGGCGGCCGCGCGTGCCGACGGCATTGAGATGCCGATCACCGACGCCGTCGCGCGGCTGGTCGCCGGCGAAACCCGCGTCGCCGAGGCCGTTCAGGCATTGCTCAGCCGCCCGCTGCGAACCGAGGGCCGGTGACTCCCTACATTCAATTGCCTGCCCTTCCCCGCCGCGCTAGAACGAGGCGCGGGACGCAGCAGAAGGGGCGCGAGGCTTGAGCCAGACGGACAGCGCAGCCGCGCCCGATTCGGCCGACACACCGCGCGACGCCGATACCGCCGCGCTCGCCAAGGGCGGGCGCACCAATTTGCTCGGTTTCATCATTCGCCTCGTCGCGCGCCTCCCCTTCCTCTACGTCGCGGGCCGCTGGTACGGACCCGAAGCGGTCGGCCGCTTCGCCTTCGCGGTGCTCGTCATCGAACTCGTCGCGCAGCTTGCGACGCTGGGGCTCAAGCGCGGCCTCGCCGAGCAGCTCAGCGCGCCCGGCGCCGATCACCGCATCGTCGTGTGGGATGGCATGTTCGTCGCCTTCCTCGCCTCGGCCGCCGGCTCGGCGCTGCTCTTCCTCCTGCCGCAACTGATGTTCCCGGCGGGCGACCTCGACGGCACCGACCGCTGGATGGCGCTGCTCGTTTTTGCGATCGCCGGCACCGATATCGCGCTCGCCGCCTGCGCCTACCGCTTCGATATCGGCGCAACGGTGCGCGCGCGCGCGATCGTCGAACCGTGGGTGATCAGCGCTGCCGCGGCGGGATTCTGGTTCGTGTCGGTCCGCGACGGGCTGATGCTGTCCTATGCCGCCGCGATGGTCGGCGCTTTCCTGACCGCGCTGATCCCGATGATCCGCCATTATGGCGGCCCCGGCGTCTGGCGCCCGCATCCGGCGCATCTGATCACAGTTGCGCGGCGCAACGCCCCGCTCGCCGCCGCCGATGCGATCGAATGGGGCACCCGCCGCCTCGACCTGTTCATCCTCGGCCAGTTCACCTCGCCGACGATCTACGGCATCTACTATATGGCGCAGCAGGTCGCCTCGCTGCCGCAGAAGCTGAAGACCAGCTTCGAACCGATCCTCGGCCCCGTCATCACGCGCAATCTCGCGGAAAATCGCCTTGCCGCCGTGGCGGCGCAGGTCAGCCAGGTCGGCTTCTGGATCATCGCCGCGCAGGCCGGCGTCGCGCTCGCGCTCGGCATTCCGGGCGAGGCGGTGATGGGCCTCGTCGGACCGCAATTCGTCAGCGGCACCGGCGCGCTCGCCTTCCTGCTCGCCGCCGAGGTTGTCGCCGCAACCGCGGTCGTCAGCGAAGCGGCGCTCGTCTATGTCGCCCGCCACCGCAACCTCGCGATCAGCCTCGCGACACTGGCGCTGCAGGCCGTCCTCAGCGTCGCCCTCATCCTGATCGCCCAATCGATGGGGTTGCACCCCATTTATTATGCCGTCGCGGTCGCCGCCGCGCTGATGCTCGCCCTCGGTTTCGCGTCGGTCGTCAAGGCGCGCCTGCTCGCGCATATCCTGAAGGCGCCGGTCAACAGCCTGCGCTGGGCGCTCGTCTGGGCGACGGCAGGGGCCGCCGTGCTCGGCTGGGGCGCAACCCAGCTCCCCGAATGGGCGGAGCTCTTGATCGGCGTGCCCTTCATCCTCGGCATCTATGCCTGGCTGATCTGGACCCGCGGCTTCGGCCCCGCCGACCGGGCGCTGTTCAAGAAGCACCCGGAAGCGGCAGAAACGCCGGCAAGCTGATTATTTCACCGCTTCCTGCGCCGCGTCGCCGACATTCTCGGCGGCATCGCCGACCTTTTGCGCCGCCTCGGTGATCGCGCCGCTCTGCGCCTTGTCGTTAGCGAGGAACTGGAAGGCAAAGAATCCCGCGATCACGATCGCCACAAGCAGGATCAGGCCAAGCCCCATCCCGCCGCCGCGCCGTGGCTCGCGATCGATGACGGTGGTGGTGTGCGTCGTCCCGTCGGGATCGCGCGTCGTGTGGATTTCATCGGCCATAAGAATTCTCCTATGCTGGATGGCGCATAGGACGCTTCAATGCCGGTGAAGGTTCCTATGCCAGCCGCGCCGCGACCTTCGCCTTGAGGTCGGTCTGCGCCCGCGGGCCGACCTGCGCGATGATCTCGCGCGCACAGACGGCGCCCATCGTCAGGCAATCCTTGAGCGAACGCCCTTCGGCAAGACCCGACAGGAAACCGGCCGCAAACAGGTCGCCCGCGCCTGTCGTGTCGACGACCGTTTCGATCGGTTCGGCCCCGACTGCGGTGCGTTCGCCGTCCTGCAGCGCGATTGCCCCGTCCGAGCCGCGCGTCACCACCAGCAGCGGCACCTGCGGCGCGATCTTGGCGACCGCAGCTTCGAAATCCTGGGTTTCGGCGAGCGCGCAGATCTCGACCTCGTTCGCGAACAGGATGTCGAACAGCCCTTCGGCGATCAGTTTCCGAAAATCGGCGCCGTGGCGGTCGATGATGAAGGCGTCCGAAAGCGTGAAGGCAACCTTGCGCCCCGCCCCGCGCGATACGTCGATCGCCCGCCGCATCGCCGCGCGCGACAGCTCGGGATCCCACAGATAGCCTTCGAGATAGAGGATTTCGGCATCGGCGATCCACTCCTCGTCGATCATCGCCTGTTCGAGCAGGTGGCTGGCGCCGAGGAAGGTGTTCATCGTCCGCTGGCCGTCGGGCGTCACGAGGATCAGGCAGCGCGCGGTCGGCGCGCCTTCCGTCAGCGGCGGCGTTTCATAGGCGACACCGAGCGCGCGGAGATCGTGCGTGAAGACATGGCCAAGCTGATCGTCGGCGACCTGCCCAATGAAGGCGCAGCGTTCGCCCAGCACCGCCATGCCCGCAAGCGTGTTCGCCGCGCTGCCGCCCGACACCTCGACCGCCGGTCCCATCGCCGCATAGAGGCGCTCGGCCTCTGCGGCGTCGATCAGCCGCATCGATCCCTTGGTCAGTCCCTCCGCCTCGATCAGGCTGTCGTCGGCGCGGGCGAGAACGTCGACGATCGCATTGCCGATGGCGACGACGTCGAAACGGGCGGTGGAGGCCATGAAATTTCCTGTCCGGGAGAGAAAAGCTGCGCGGGCCTTTACGGGTGGCGGCGTGGCAGCGCAAGCGTGCGCGCTTGACGCAGCGCCCGTCCGCGCGCCATTCACGCCCATGACCCGCGCCGTCCACGCCCTGCTTCTGGCGCTTCGCGACTTGCCGCAACCGCGCGTGCTCCGCATTCTCGCACTCAGCCTCGCGCTGACGCTGCTCATCTTCGCGGCCGCCGGTACGGGGCTTTTCATCGCCGCCCGCTGGGGACTAGCCCACTGGCAATGGCTCGGCGAGGACGGCGCCGACATGGCCGGGATAGCAATCATCCTGCTGCTCATTGCCGGAAGCTGGCTGCTGTTCCGCGCCGTCGCGATCGTCGTCGTCGGGCTGTTCGCCGACAGCATCGTCGCCGATGTCGAGGGGCGCCATTATCCCGCTGCGGCCGCAGAGGCCGTCGATGTCGGCTGGCGGCAGAATATCGCACTCGCGCTCGCCTCGCTCGTGCGGCTGATCGCCGGCAATCTGCTCGCGCTGCCGCTCTACATCCTCTTGCTCGTCACCGGCGTCGGGACCGTCCTGCTCGCGCTGGCCGTCAACGCGCTGCTCCTCGGCCGCGACCTCGAGGCGATGGTGCTGGCGCGCCATCCCGGCCGACCGCGCTTCGACCGCGGTGCGCGCTGGTCGCTCGGCCTGCTGTCCGCCGCAAGCTTCATGGTGCCCGTCGCCAATTTGTTTGCGCCGATATTGAGCGCCGCTATGGCCGTGCACATGCTGCACCTGCGGAACGGGGACCGACTGACATGATCCAAAGCCACCGCTTGGCCGCCATCGCCGGGCTCGCCCTGACTCTCGGTGCCTGTGCGGGCCCCGCTATTCCGCGGCCCTCGACGCCGCCCGCCGTCGTCGCGCCCCCGCCGACGGTGGTCAGGCCGGTGCAGAACAATGCGCTGATCGGCAACAGCGCCGATGCGATCGGCCGCATGTTCGGCAAGCCACGGCTCGACGTGACCGAAGGTGCCGGCCGCAAGCTGCAATTCGCCGGCACGGCGTGCGTCCTCGACATTTATTTCTACGCGGCGCGCGCCGGTGCCGACCCGGTCGCGACGCATGTCGATGCGCGGACGCCCGACGGGCGCAACGCCGAAGTGAACAGTTGCGCACAGGCGCTGCAACAGCGTTAGGATCGCGCCGCCGTCATGACGCCAGCTCGGCAAGCGCCCAGGCTGCGGCATCGGCAACCATCGGCGATTCGTCCGAAGTAAGCTGCTGCAGTATCCCGCGAAACCCCCGATCGCCGCTGTTGCCGGCAGCGATTGCGGCGTTGCGCACCATCCGGTTGCGACCGATTCGCTTGATCGGCGATCCCGCAAACACCTGCCGGAACCCCGCGTCGTCGAGCGCGAGCAGGTCGGCAAGCGCCGGTGCGACGAGCTCGGCGCGCGGCAGGAAAGCGCGGTGCGCATGCGCGGTTTCGGCGAATTTGTTCCACGGACAGGCGGCCAGGCAATCGTCGCAGCCATAGATGCGGTTGCCGATCCCGCGCCGCAGCTCCTCGGGGATCGGCCCGTCATGCTCGATCGTCAGATAGGAAACGCAGCGGCGGGCATCGAGTCGGTAGGGGGCGGGAAAGGCGTCGGTCGGGCACGCATCCTGACACGCCGAACAGCTCCCGCAGGTGTCGCGCCCGGGACTCGCCGACGCGAGGTCGAGCGTGGTGTAGATCGCGCCGAGGAACAGCCAGCTTCCATGGTCGCGGCTGACGAGGTTGGTATGCTTGCCCTGCCAGCCGAGGCCCGCCGCAGCCGACAGCGGTTTTTCCATCACCGGCGCGGTATCGACGAACACCTTGACCTCGGCGTCCTTCACCTCGGCGACGAGCCAGCGCGCGACGGCTTTCAGCGCCTTTTTGACGACGTCATGATAGTCGCCGCCCTGCGCATAGACCGAAATGCGCCCGCGGTCGGGCACGCCCTCCAGCGCCAGCGGATCATGCGCGGGGGCATAGCTCATGCCGAGCGCGATCACCGACCGGACCTCGGGCCATAGTCCGATCGGTGATCCGCGCTGCGCCGCGCGGCTTTCCATCCAGATCATGCCGCCGTGGCACCCGTCGGCGAGCCACTCGTTCAGCCGCGCCGCCGTCTGCGGCGCCGCATCGGCGCGCGCGATGCCGAAAGCGACGAAACCGTGCGCCCGCGCGACATCGGCGAGTCTTTGCTCCAGTGAAGGCAAGGCTTCCGCAACCATTGGCGCTCTATACGCGAGGCGCCTTGCCGTGCCATAGCTTGCAGGTGAGAAGATCGGGGACCCGGGTTTGAACGATTACAGCGTCGAGGCGGACGGCCTCACCAAATATTTCGGCAATTTCAAGGCGGTCGATCATGTCAGCCTCGCGGTGCCGACGGGCAGCATTTACGGCGTGCTCGGCCCCAATGGCGCGGGCAAGACGACCAGCCTCAGGATGACGCTCGGCATCATCGACCCCGACGAAGGGACGAGCCGTATCTTCGGCACGCACCGGCCGCAATCGGTGCGCCACCGCATCGGCTATCTTCCCGAAGAGCGCGGCCTCTATCCCGGCATGAAGGCGCGCGAGGCAATCGCCTTCATGGGCGCGCTGCGCGGGCTCGACTGGTCCGAGGGGCGCCGCCGCGCCGCCGCCTTCATGACCGAACTCGGGCTCGAGCGGGTGGTCGACGAAAAGATCCGCAAGATGTCGAAGGGTATGGCGCAGATGGTCCAGCTCATCGGATCGATCGTCCACGCGCCCGACCTGATCGTGCTCGACGAGCCTTTCTCGGGGCTCGACCCGGTCAACCAGGAACGGCTCGAAATGCTCGTGAAGCGCGAACGCGACCGCGGCGCGACGATCCTTTTTTCGACCCATGTCATGGCGCACGCCGAACGCCTCTGCGACCGGATCGCGATCATCGCGCGATCGCAGCGGCGTTTCGAGGGCACGGTCGACGAAGCCCGCGCGCTGCTGCCGATGCAGGTCCGCTACACGCCGCGCACCGACGGCGACGCGGCGGCCGCGCTGCTCCCCGCCGGCGCCGAGCGCAAGGGCGAGGCGTGGCATTTTGCGATCGAGGAGGCCGACGTCGAGCCGCTGCTGGCGCGGATCACCGCGAGCGGGCACGGCGTCGCGGGCCTGTCGATCGCGCGGCCCGGCCTGCACGACGCCTTTGTGCACATCGTCCGTCAGGTCGACGCCGGCTTCGACGCGACCCCCGAAAAAGACGCCATCGAGGAGGCGGCCGCATGAACGCCTTCCTCAAGAATATGTTCGTCATCGCGCGCCGCGATTTTCTGGCGATCGTCGCGACGCCGACCTTCCTCCTCTTCCTGCTTGCCCCGCTCTTCATGATCGGCATGGGGGCGGTGGGCGGCATCGGCGCCTCACAGCTCGCCGACAGCGCGCGCGGCAAGGGCCGCATCGTCGCGATCGTCGCCGCGGGCGATGTCGAGGATCTGCGCGCCGCCGACGACCGTCTGCGCGAAGCGTTGCCGCGCGGCGAACGGCCGGTGACGCTCGAGATCCGCGTTGCCGGCGCCACGCCGGCCGATCCTTTCGCGATCGCACAGGAGAAGGGCGCCGACACCTACGCCGTGCTGTCGGGGCCGCTGGGCAAGCCGCAGATCGTCGAGCGCGAGGCGGGGAGCAGCGCCGGGCGCTATCTTGCGCTGCTCGCAAGCGATGTGCTGCGCGACCGCGCCGCGGGGTCGGTCGCGCCCGCCGCGCCGCAATTCCAGAGCATCCGGAGCGGCGGCACGAGCATCGCGGCGCAGCAGTCGATGGGCTTTGCCGCGGTCTTCGTCATCTTCCTCATTACGCTGCTTCTCGCTGGCCAGACGGTCGGCTCGCTCGCCGAGGAAAAAGGCAACAAGGTCATCGAAATCCTCGCCGCCGCGGTGCCGCTCGAAAGCGTCTTCCTCGGCAAGCTGCTCGGCATGCTCGGCGTCGCGATCCTGTTCCTCAGCTTCTGGGGTGTCGTTGCCGTCGCCGGCGGGTTCGTCGCGACGGTGCAGATGGACCCCGCCGCGCTCGCCGCCGCCAGCAAGCCGGCCGCCGCCCTCGCCGCGGCGCCCGCGAGCGGCTGGGGCTTTTTCCTCGGCATCGGGGTCGCCTATTTCATCATGGCCTTCCTGCTCCTCGGCTCGGTCTTCCTCGGCGTCGGCGCGCAGGCGAGTACGGTGCGCGAAATCCAGATGCTCAGCCTCCCGATCACCATCTTCCAGGTCGGCATGTTCAGCCTGTCCGCTGCCGCGGCGAGCGCGCCGGGCACCGGCCTCGCGCATTTCGCCCAGATTTTTCCCTTCTCCTCGCCCTTCGCGATGGCGGCGCGCGCCGCGACCGACGGCGACAAGGCGATCCACCTGCTGGCGCTCGGCTGGCAGGCGATCTGGGTTGCGCTCGTCGTCTGGCTGTCGGTGCGCCTGTTCCGCGCCGGGGTATTGAGCAGCGGCGCGAGCTGGAAATTCTGGCGGCGGACGCGGCGTGCAGCGGCAACGACGATGCCGGACGCGCTCGATTGACAAAGCTGTAAATAGTGGCATTCTGAAACGGAATCGGCCGCGCCAGACGGCCTTTCGACAGAGGAGCGCCCCATGGCTACCGTCATCCGCGAAACCCCCGCCGACCTTCATCCCCTCGACCTGTCGCGCGCCGACCTGTGGCGCGAGGATCAATGGCAGGAACCGATGCGCCAGCTGCGCGCCGAATCGCCGATCTATTTTTGCGAGGATTCGAAATTCGGCCCCTATTGGTCGGTGACCACCTACAAGCCGATCCAGCATATCGAGGCGCTGCCCAAGATCTTCTCCTCGTCGTGGGAATATGGCGGCATCACCGTTGCCGGCGACGGCGTCGAACATCTGAAAGAGGGCGAAATCCCGATGCCGATGTTCATCGCGATGGACCCCCCGCAGCACACCGCGCAGCGCCGCACCGTCGCCCCCGCCTTCGGTCCTTCCGAAATCGAGCGCATGCGCGCCGACACCCAGGCACGCACCGCAGCGCTGATCGACACGCTGCCGGTCGGCGAGGCGTTCGACTGGGTCGAGCGGCTGTCGATCGAACTCACGACCGACATGCTTGCGATCCTGTTCGATTTCCCGTGGGAAAACCGTCATAATCTGACCCGCTGGTCCGACGCACTGGGCGACATCGAAAGCTTCAACACGCTCGAGGAACGCCAGCAGCGCCTCGCCACCGCCTTCGAAATGGGCGCCGCGTTCAAGGAATTATGGGATCACAAGGCGAAGAATCCCGGCAAGCACGACCTCATCTCGATCATGCTCCAGTCCGACGCGATGAATCACATGAGCCATGAGGAATTCATGGGCAATCTCATCCTGCTCATCGTCGGCGGCAACGACACGACGCGCAATTCGATGTCAGCCTATGCCTATGGCCTTCATTGCTTCCCCGAAGAGCGCGCGAAGCTCGAGGCGAACCACGACCCCGACCTCGCGGTCAACGCGATGCACGAGATCATCCGCTGGCAGACCCCGCTCGCGCATATGCGTCGCACCGCGCTCGAAGACACCGAATTGTTCGGCCACCAGATCAGGGCGCGCGACAAGATCGCGCTCTGGTACGCCTCGGCGAACCGCGACGAGAGCATCTTTCCCGACGGCGACCGGATCATCGTCGATCGCGAGAATGCCCGCCGCCACCTCGCCTTCGGTTACGGCATCCACCGCTGCGTCGGCGCGCGCGTCGCCGAATTGCAGCTCACCACCTTGATCTCCGAAATGCAGAAGCGCCGTCTGCGCGTGAATGTCCTGGCGGAGCCCGAGCGCGTCAACGCCAGCTTCGTCCATGGCTATCGCCACATGCAGGTCGAACTAGAGCGCTATTGACGGCGGTCACAGCCGGGCCCACCTCAGCCCGGTAACAGGGGGCATGAGGAGCCCTTCTATGATCGAACGCCGCTATCTGCTTTCCGGTCTCGCGCTTGGCGGTGCGCTCGTCGCCGCGCCTTTGCTGTTCGCCAAGCCCGGCAAACGCCCGCTCGCCGAACCCGGCTGGCGGCTTTCCGACGCTGAATGGCAAAAGCGCCTGTCGCCGCTGGCGTATCGCGTGCTGCGCGAGGCGGCGACCGAGCGCCCCTTCACCAGCCCGCTCGACAAGGAAAAGCGCAGCGGCACCTTTGTCTGCAGAGGCTGCGCACTGCCGCTCTATTCGAGCAAGACCAAGTTCGACAGCGGCACCGGCTGGCCGAGCTTCTGGGCGCCGCTGAAAGGCGGAATCGCCACGTCGACCGACCATGAGCTCGGCTATCCGCGCACCGAGGTGCATTGCAAACGCTGCGGCGGCCACCTCGGCCATGTCTTCAACGACGGGCCGAAACCGACCGGAAAGCGTTATTGCATGAACGGCGCAGCACTCGCTTTCCGCCCGGCCTGACGCGGCACATTGACGGGATAATATACGAAGCATATACGCTTCATATATTCACTCTCCTGAAGGGCTTGCGATGGGCATCGTGAAAATCGACGAAGCGTTGCACGAGGATGCACGCCGCGCCAGCACCGTGATGTGCCGCTCGATCAATGCGCAGGCCGAATATTGGATGAAGATCGGCATGCTGGCCGAGGCCCATCCGACGCTGTCGTTCAACCAGATCGTCGCGATGCAACTGGGCGCAGCGCAGGGCAGCTCAAGCGAACTCGCCGCCGCCTGACATGGTCAAGACGCCCGACGAGCTGGCGCTGATGCGCATATCGGGCAAGCTGCTCGCGTCGGTGTTCGAAATGCTCGACGGGATCGATCTCGCCGGCCGGTCGACGATGGAGGTCAACGACCTTGTCGAGGATTTCATCACCGTCGACCTCGCCGCGCGGCCCGCGAGCAAGGGTCAGTACGGCTTCAAATATGTCCTGAACTGCTCGATCAACCACGTCGTCTGCCACGGCGTGCCCGACGCACGCGCGATCATCCGCGGCGGCGACATCATCAACCTCGACATCACGCTCGAAAAAAACGGCTTCATCGCCGATTCGAGCAAGACCTATATCGTCGGCGATGTCCCGCCCGCGACGCGCCGGCTGGTCCGCGTCGCGCAGGAAGCAATGTGGCAGGGCATCGCGCAAGTACGCCCCGGCGCGCATCTGGGCGACATCGGCTTTGCCATCGAACGCCATGCGAAAAAGCACGGTTACTCGGTTGTCCGCGACTATTGCGGGCACGGCATCGGCCGCGAAATGCACGAAGAGCCGTCGGTGCTCAATTTTGGGCGCCGCGGAACCGGGCTGAAGCTGCGCGAAGGCATGGTCTTCACGATCGAACCGATGATCAACCAGGGCACGCGCAAGGTCTCGACCGAAAAGGACGGCTGGACGGTGGTGACGAACGACCGCAAGCTGTCGGCCCAGTTCGAACATACGGTCGCGGTGACCGGCGACGGCGTCGAGGTACTGACCCTGCGCAGCGGCGAAAAGGCGATGGCGGCGTAGGGACCCAAAGCGGATCTATCTAACATCGTCACCCCGGACTTGATCCGGGGCCTGCCTTGTCTTTGCATCTAAGCCTGGAAGAAAGGCGGGTCCCGGGTCAAGCCCGGGATGACGAGAATGGATGAAACAACGTCCGCTCCAACCCCGTCCCGACGCGCCGGACGCACAAATAAATAGGGCGGCCTCGTTATGAGTGCCGCCCCAGTTTGGGAGCCCGTCGGGGAGAGGGAGAGGACGGGCCGGAGATTGGTACGTCTGGCTTATATCGTTCAGCGCGACGCGACCTGGCTGTCGCCTTCGAGTTCGGCGACGCCGGCGATCTTCAGCGCGGCGCGGAACTGCTTGGCGGCGGCGCGTTCGTTGCCCGCTTCGCAAAGCTTCTTGCCGGTCGAGACGAAGCGCTTGGCGCTGGCCTTCTGGCCGGCGCTCGCGCCTTCGGCCGCGGTCGAAGCCTGCTCGGCGAGGCCGGTGCAGCGATAGTCACCCGACTGCGCATAAGCCGGCGAAGTCGAAGCGATCAGGCCACCGAAAGCAAGCGCCGAACCGGCGACGATCGCGAAAGCGGAGGGGAAGCGGCGGAAAGAGGAGAGCTGATAGGCCATGGGAGAGGTTCCTTTCGTTTCGTTGTGCAACCTTTTTAGCTGCGGTTGCGCAAATAGATAATCCTCTATAATCTGCAAGTGCCTTGAAGCAGGATTTAACAATCCCCCATGGGGCGCTCGACGGGATCGAAGCTTTCCTGCGTGTCGCGGAAAGGCGGAGCTTTTCCGCCGCAGCCGCCGATCTCGGCGTTTCCCCTTCGGCGATCAGCCAGACGATCAAGGCGCTGGAGGCGCGCGTCGGCGCACCATTGTTCATGCGCACGACGCGCAGCGTCGGCCTGACGCAGGCGGGCGAAATGTTCCTCGAACGCGCCGCCCCCGCCTATTCGGGCCTAGCCGACGCCTATGAAGCGGCGCGCAATCTCGGTAATCGCCCCGCCGGCCGGCTGCGCATCAACCTGATGCGCGGTGCGGTCCAGCCCTTGTTCGAGCCGATCATCGCGGGCTTTTGCGAATCCTACCCCGAGATCGAGCTCGAAATCTATGCCGAGGACGCGCTCGCCGATCTTAGCGCGGGCGGTTTCGACGCCGGGGTGCGCATGGGCGAATCGCTCGACGCCGACGTGATCGCGGTCCGCCTGACCGGGCCGTTCCGTTTCGTCGCCGTCGCAACCCCGGGCTATCTCGACAGGCACGGCCGCCCGGAGAGCCCCGACGAACTGCGCAACCACCGCTGCGTGCGCATGCGCATGGGGAGCGGCGCGTTGATGCCATGGACGTTCGAGAAGGGGAATCGCGAGATCGAGGTCGGGGTGACCGGGCCGGTGATCGTCAACGACTTCACCGCGATGATGGTCGCGGTGCGCGCCGGGGTCGCGATGGGGATGACTGCCGAGCCGGTGGTCAAGGCGATGATCGCCGCGGGCGAACTCGAACTCGTGCTCGGCGACCACGCCTGCTCGACCTCGGGCCTGTTCCTCTATTATCCCAGCCGCAAACAGGTGATGCCCAAATTGCGGGCGTTCATCGATTATGTGCGCGATTACCTGCCCGATGACGTTACGGGATAGCGCGGCAGGCCGCCTCGTTCCGACGTGGAAACAAATCCCTTTGCCGCCCGCAGAAAAATTGCGCTGGCGAATCCTCCAAAAAGGCGGCAGCGAGTTGTCAACTAAACGGGTTGGGATGACATCATGCTAGATTTTGCGGCCATCGACGTTTCCGCGCTGCTGCCCTTCATCCTTATCGGCTTTGCCGCCCAGCTCGTCGACGGCGCGCTCGGCATGGCCTTCGGCGTCATCTGCAACACGTTGCTCGTCGCGGTACTCGGCGTACCCCCGGCGGTCGCTTCGGCGCGCATCCATGTCGTCGAGGTGTTTACGACCGGCGTGTCGGGGATCAGCCATCTGCTCCATCGCAACATCGAATGGTCGCTGTTCTGGAAACTGCTCATTCCCGGGGTCATCGGCGGGGTGCTCGGCGCTTATGTCCTCACCTCGTTGCACGCCGATATCGTCAAGCCCTTCGTGCTCGCCTATCTGGTCGCGATCGGCATCTGGCTGCTCGTCCGCGGCCTGCTCTATCCGCCCAAGATCCAGAAGCCGACCGTCATCGCCCCGCTCGGCCTCGTCGGCGGCTTCCTCGACGCTGCCGGCGGCGGCGGCTGGGGACCGGTCGTCACCTCGAACCTGCTCGTCCAGGGCGCCGAACCGCGCAAGGTCGTCGGCACGGTCAACAGCGTCGAATTCTTCCTGACCCTCGCGGTCTCGGCGACCTTCATCTGGAACCTCGGTATCGCCGACATCGCCGGCGCGACGCTCGGCCTGTTGATCGGCGGCGTCCTCGCTGCACCGCTCGGCGCCTTCATGGCGAAGCGCTTCTCGGTCAAGCTGATGCTCACCCTCGTCGGCGTCGTGCTGACCGCGACCAGCGCCTTCGGCCTCTATCGCGCGCTGATGTGATGCGGGGTAACGGCGGCTGCCTTAACGGCCGCCCCCTGTCGCTTCCGGCGGCCCGCGCGCACTGGTCCCGCCGTCCGGCACTGCTTCACCCTGTGCCGTAGCCTCGCGCCGCACCGGCTTCAGCGTCAGCGTTCCCAGCCGCACCCGCGGGCCAGCCTTGCCCGGTACCGCGCTCAATGCAAAGCCGGGATCGAGCCGCAACGCCGCCGCCGATGCTTTCGCCAGCCGGACCGTATAGCGCCCGTAAGCGACGCTTTCGAAAAGAAAATATCCGTCGAACTCGGTGAGTGTCGTTGCGCGCACGCGCCCTTCGGCGTCGACAAGCTCCAGGCCCAGCCCCTCGATCGCATTGCCGCCGTCGCGCATCGCGACACCCTCGATCTCGCCCGCCGCGGTCATCGGCAAAGCGACGCGCGTCGCAACGCCGGGGCGCGGCGTGACGACGACACCGGGCAGCGCCGGCTGGACATAGGGATCGGGCAGGCTCCCGGCATCGATGCCGATCATCACCGGGCGAAACGGTTCGAGCCCGTCAATCGCCGCACGCCCGTCCTTGCCGGTCGCCGCATCGACAAAGGCGGTACCCGCGGTCAGCGGTACGTCGGCCAAGGCGGCTTCGCCCGGCTGGCGGATGCCGTCGCCATTGTCGTCCATCCACACATCGGCGATCACCTGACCGCGACCGCCGAGTTTCTCGCTCGACATCCGCCAGCCGCCACCGCTCGCTCTCGGCCCGAAGCTGAAGGCAAGCGACAGCGACGCCGCGACCGAGCCGTCGCTGGCCACTTCGCCAAATCCGGTAAGCTGCAACGCCTTGAAACGGCGCGTATAGCCGATCCCGGCGCGCGCGCGCTCGAGGCCGCGATCATAGCCCAGTTCGGCGCGCCATTCGGCATCGCCCTTCTCCGCCCATTCGGCGATCATCGTCATCCGCGAATCGGCGTTGGCGCCCGACAGCGCAAAGCGCGCCTCGCCACGCAGGCGGACGCGCCCGATGCGGGCATTGGCGAGCAGGCTGGCAGTCAGATTGTCGGGCGGGTCGGGCCCGACCGGCACCTTGGTCCGCGTCCAGTCGAGCTGGCCGGTAAAGGTCAGCGCCCGAAAGCTCGCCGATGCACGTGCCGACGCTTCGAGGCTCGAAATCCCCGAACGCCGGTCGGTCTTCGCGAGGTCGAAATGCAGCGGCAGCACGGTGCGCCCCAGCTTCACCGACTGGTCGACCGATATCTGATACAGGCCATTGATATTGTTGATGAAACGATCCGACACGAAACCGCCCCAACCGCGCATCGCGTCGGCGCGAACATAGGTTTCGCCGAACCCCGCCAGCCAGCTTGCCCGGACGGCGCTGCCACCATCGTCGGCATAGCTGCCCGCGACCTCGAGCAAGGTCGGGCCGATCGACCGGCGCAGCGCGACCTCGCCATAGTTGCGGCGGATGTTTTCGATCATCAGGCTGTGGAAATAACCGGCGACCGAGGTGCGCGTGTCGAGACCGCGCTCGATCCCCAGCGTGCCGCGCCAGCCACGCTGCCAGGTCTGTCGCCGGTTCCCGAATTCGATCAGATCGGCATTTTCCTGCGCGACGCCGGCCCAATACCAAGTCTCGCGCGGCGGGATCGAATCCATGCCCACCTGCACCTGCCGGATTTCACGCCTGACCTGCCCCTGCGGACCGTAGAGTACGATCTCGAAGCGGTTCGCGCCATATTGCAGCGGCACGTCGAGAAATTCGTAGCGGCCGTCGCCATCGGGGCTGGTGAAGGCCAGCAATTGCCCGTTGCGGTATAGTTCGGCGTCCCAGCCTGCCGGCAGATCGCCGCGAAAGCTCGTCTTGTCGAAACTGTCGGGGCGCTCGACCGGGCGGTTGGTCAGCACCGCGCCGCGTCCCGGCGCCGACTGCGCGACCAGCCCCGTCGACAGCAGGCTGACATCGCCGACAGCATAATGGGTGGCTTTGAGTGGCCCGAGCAATTGCCCCGCCGGATCGGTGCGATAAAGCCGCATCCGCAGGCTGTCGGGCACCCCCTGATCATCCGACGACAGCCGCGCGTCGAAGCTCTGCCCCAGCACCTCGCCTGCCGCGAAAATCTCGTATCGCGCCTGGACATGGTTGCCGCCGCGTTTGTCCGCGACGACGCCGGCCGACGCGACGACATCGACCGAGGGCGTCGCCCACATCTGATACGGCCGCGTCGCCTGCGGCAGGCTGGCAAGGTCGAAGCTGGCTTGGGGACGGATCCCGGCCGCGCGCGCGCGGCGTTCGGCGGCAAGCTGGAAGGGCAGTTTTTCCTTCGCGTCGATACGCAGCACCGCGTTCGACAGGTCGGCCACGATCGGCACGCCAAGCCATTTGCCAAGGCTGTCCAGATCGACGCACCAGCCCGCGGGCGTGTCGCGGATCGTCGTGGGGGCGAGCCTCATGCTCGCGCTGCCGACCCGTACCTCGCCCGTTTCGCGATCGATCGTCAGGCTGCGCCGCTCGTCGAACACCCAGCCGGTTGCGCGGCGCAACTTCTTGTCGACGCGCACCGCGAGGTCGAGCGCGAGCACCATGTCGGCGAGGTCGACGCACACCCCCTGCGGCGTCTGGTAGCCGCGCACCCCGTCGCCGAGCCGGTACTGCCCCGAACGGAGGTCGAACAGCCAGCTATCGTCCTCGTTCGGCGCCCAATTGTCAGCCCCGACCGCAACCGGCGCCTTGTCAAAGGCATGCGCGCCGGAAGGGACGAGCCCGACCAGCGCCAGCCCGGCGGCGAGCGCCGGAAAATATCGGGACAGGGCGGCGCGGATCATTGCTGCGCCCGCAATTCGGCCTTGCCCGGCCTATTTCACCACCCTGTCGGCCTGGTCGATCGTCCCGCCGCCGATCTCGCGGTCTTCGCTATAGCGGATATGCACCGGGCCCTTGAGTTTCGCCGCAAGTTCGGGGGGCACGCGCAGCGACACCTTGCGCGCGCCGACCTCGGGATAGACCGCGATGCCGCGCGCAAGCAGCAGCGGCTCGGGCAGCCCCGGCCGCGTCACCTCGATATCGCCATAGACCGAGCGGCTACCCGTCCGCGTCAGATCGAAATTGAATGCCGGGCCGTCGCTGCCTTCGCTGACCCACGCATCGCCGATCACCGCCTCGGCGCCGAGGTCACCGACGCGGACGATCACCGGGATCGTGATGCCATAAATAGGCGTCAGCGCGATCGATACCCCCTCCCCCGCCGGCTTTGCCGCACCGGTCGCCGGCGCGGCATCGGGCACCGCGCGAAACAGCATATGCGCGCGATATTCACCCGGCGGCGTGCCTTCGGGAACGCGCACCCCGACGCGGATCACCTGCGGCTGGTTGGGCAGCAGCGAAACGCGCCGCGGGCTGAAGGCGATCATCGCCAGCGCCGCCTTTTCGGAGTCGGTCGCGTCCTCCTCGGCGATCTCGTCGAGCCCGCCCGCTGCGGTCATCCGCTTGATCTCGAGGCTGATGCGATAGGTCGCCGCTTCGGCGCCGATATTGTTGAGCACGACTTCGGTTCCGCGCGACCCGTCGAGGACGAGGCGCGTCGGCGCGACGAGAAGGTCACCCGAAGCCGTAGCAGGAACAGAAAGCACGGCGCTGCACGCAGCCGCGAAAGACAGGCCGAAGCCTTTCAGAAAGCGCATCATTCACGATCCCCACAATCGTTGTCCGGCGCAGTCCCCACCGCACCGTTGGTTCGCTTCCTGCCTGCCTCAACATGGTTGATATTTCGCTAACCACGCTCCGCGTCGCCGACGTGGAGCGCACGAAAAGGGCCGCCGGACCGATATCCGGCGACCCCCATCGCGCGGCGAAGCAAGCTTCGCCTCCCTCTATTGTCAAATATTACTGATAATTGGCCGTGACGTCGAACGTCCCCGAATAATCACCTGATGCCTGGTTGGCTCCGACGCTCAGCGTGCCGCCAACCTGAAAGCTTCCGCCGACGGTGCCAGGACCGTTCGTCAGCGTGACCGACGTCGCCGAATAGCTGAGCGCGGCGGTCATCGAGCCGCCAAGCGAACCGTTGAGAGTGACGCTCGTATCGCCGCCCACAAGCACGACGGCATTGTTCGTGCCCTGGATATTGAAATTGGCGGCAGTCGTCGTACCGGTGCAGGTCAGACCCGCGCCGCAGGTCGCCGCGCCGGCAGTGGACACCGCAACGGTCGAAGCGGTCGCGCCGCTGATGATCGTCGCAAACTGCAGGTCGCTGGTGTTGGTGAGCGTGATCTGGCGCAGGATCTTGGCCTTCGCCGTACCCGTGGCCGTCGCCGCCTGCGCCGCCGAAGCGTTCATGGCGAGAGCAGCAATCGCGGCACCCAGAAGGGCGCGCTTCATTCCAAAGTTGCGCATATGATTTGGTCCCTTGAACTCGAAAAACCCACAATCGAATGGAAATCCCACCCCATTCACGGGCCTCTCTAACGGCGACCGGTTCAGCTTTTGCCAGCAAGCATGGTTAACAGCATGATAAGGATTGGTGTACCTTTTCGATGATATTACAATAAATTCAGATAGTTGCTTTACAGATACGCGCGCCGGTTTGCCTGTTGCCAATCGCCCGACGGCCCGCACTGGCACAAATCGGAGCGCCGGCGGGCGTTCGCGCAAACGTCAGATCGATTCGCCCGAAAGCCGCTGGCAGATCATGTCGAGCTGGTCGAGCGAGGCGAATTTGAGCGTCAGCGCGCCCTTGCCTTCCCCGGCATATTGGATCGCAACGCCAATGCCGAGCAGCTCGGACAGATGGCGTTCGACCGCGACGATATCGGGGTCGCGCCCGCCGGCGCCGTCGATGCTCTTATATTCGAGCGGCGCTTTGCGGCCGCCGCCCTTCTCCGCCCGCACCAGCGCCTCGACCGCGCGCACCGACAGGCCATCCTTGACGACTTTGCGTGCAATCTCCTCGGCGCCCGCCGCGCCGATCAGCGCGCGTGCATGCCCCATCGCCAGCGACCCGTCACCGACAAGATCCTGCACGCCCTGCGGCAGATCGAGCAGGCGCATCAGGTTGGCGACATGGCTGCGCGACTTTCCGACGAGCTTGGCCAGTGCTTCCTGGCTGTGCCCGAAATCCTCGATCAGGCGGCGATAGGCGGCCGCCTCTTCGATCGCATTGAGGTCCTGCCGCTGGATATTCTCGACCAGCGCAATCTCATAGGTCGCGGCATCGTCGAGATCGCGCACGAGCGCGGGAATTTGGTGCAGCCCGGCGCGCTGCGCCGCGCGCCAGCGCCGTTCGCCGGCGACGAGCTGATATCCCTGTCCATCGGGCGCCGCGCGCACGATGATCGGTTGCAGCAGTCCCCGCGCGCCGATCGAAGCGGCGAGTTCGGCGATCGCCGTTTCGTCGAAATGGCGCCGCGGCTGGCCGGGCAGCGGGCGAATCGATCCGACCGCGATATGCTGAACGGCGTCGCCAGCAGCGGGTGCCGGCTTGGCGGCACCCGGGCTCGCCAGCACCGGCGCCTCGACCGCAGCATCGCCGAACAAGGCGTTCAGCCCGCGCCCCAGTCCCGACGGCCGCTTGCGCACCGGTGCGGCACCCTTTTCAATTTCGTCATTATTATCAGTCATTTATGCCGCCTTGCGGATATTCGGCAGGCGGTCGATCAGCTCGCGGGCCAGCGCAATATAGGCGGCCGAGCCGGTGCAGCGATGATCGTAGATCAGGGCGGGAAGCCCGTGGCTCGGCGCCTCCGAAAGTCGGACGTTGCGCGGAATCACCGTTTCGAACACCACCGGGCCCAGGCATTCGCGTACATCGTCCGACACCTGATCGGTCAGCCGGTTGCGGCGATCGAACATCGTCAGCGCGACGCCGAGGATCGACAATTGCGGATTGAAGCGCCCATGGACACGCTCGACCGTGGTCAGCAACTGGCTCAATCCCTCGAGCGCGAAAAATTCGCATTGCAACGGCACGATCAGCGATTCGGCGGCGATCAGCGCATTGAGCGTCAGCATGCCGAGCGACGGCGGGCAATCGATCAGGCAAATGTCCCATTGCCCCGCCTCGGCGCTCGACAATGCCTGCTGCAGCCGGTGCAGGCGGTCGCCATATTCGATCAGCTCGATCTCGGCGCCCGACAAATCGACCGTCGCCGGGACGATATAGAGCCGCGGCACCGCAGTCGGAATCGCGCATTCGGCGAGCGTCGCGTCACCGCGCAGCAGTTCGTAACTCGAACAATCGCGCTGCGACTGCTTGATCCCGAGCCCGGTCGACGCATTGCCCTGCGGATCGAGGTCGATGATCAGCGTCCGCCAACCGGTTGCCGCCAGCGCGGTGGCGAGATTGATCGCGGTTGTCGTCTTGCCGACCCCGCCCTTCTGGTTCGCCACGGCAATGCGGATCATCGCTTTCCTCGCTGGTTTGCCGCGACATTTCCTTGCCCGACCAAAATCCGGCTTTCGGCGTCCGTGCGGCTTTGTTCCACGTGAAACAGACTCTGCCATGCTTGGGGCAACAACGCCAGTTCCTTAACCGCATTTCGCCCTTTTGGCAGCAACCAGCGCGTCGATTCGGTGGAAAAACGGGCGGACAAGTCGATCAGCCGGTCGAGCGGCGCGAACGCCCGCGCGCTTATCGTCGCTGCGGATCGCGTTTCGACCCGCTCTAGCGGCGCTTCGATAACCTCGACATGCCGGAGGTCAAGATCCACCGCAGCCGCACGCAGAAAATCGCACCGGCGCTTGCGCGATTCGACCAGCATCATCGGCCGCTCGCTCAGAATCGCGACCACCAGCCCCGGCAGCCCCGGCCCGCTACCGAGATCGATCCAGAGCCCCCCGCCTTCACGCTCATCGAGAGCGAGCAACTGCGCGCTGTCGGCAATATGGCGCACCCACAGCGTCGGTACCGTCGATGCAGCGATCAGATTCTGCAGGGCATTTTCGGCCACGAGCAAGTCTGCAAAGCGATCGAGCTGCGCCCATTGCGTCTCCGTCGGTGCGAAACACGCGTCGATCCAGGCGCGCGCGGCGTCTTCATTTTCCAGAAGCACCGTAGTTCCGGCGTCGCTCACGCGGCGCGCCGCCGGCTATGCACCATGATTGCGGTCAATGCCGCCGGGGTGACACCGTCGATACGCGACGCCTGGCCCAATGTTTCGGGGCGCGCCTTCGACAGACGCTCGACCATCTCGCGCGACAATCCGCCGATCGCGCCATAATCGATCGACGCGTCGAGCGTGATCGCTTCGTTCGCGGCGAGCGCGCGCAGCTCGGCATCCTGCCGCGCGATATAGGGGGCGTAATGCGCGTCCTCGGCGACCTCCGAAAGAATCGCCTCGCCGATCGACGCCAGTCCCGGCGCAAGCTGCGCGAGCGTCGCCATCGTCACCCCCGGGTAACGCAGCAGGTCGATCCGCTTGCGCGCGATTCCGTCACCGGGCAGTGCCAGCCCGATCGCGGCATAATCGGCCGTCGCGACGGGCGCGTCGAGCAGCGCTTCCGCGTCCGCGCGTGCCGCCGTGTGCGCCGCGAACAGCGCGGCGGTCGCGGGCCGTACCAATCCCAGTTCGATACCCTTCGGCGTCAATCGTGTCGCGGCGTTGTCGGCACGCAGCCGCAAGCGATATTCGGCACGCGCTGTCAGCATGCGATAGGGTTCGCTTACCCCCTGGAGGACCAGGTCATCGACCATCACGCCGATATAGGATTCGGAGCGGTCGAGAATCATCGGCGCGCGGCCCTGCACCGCAAGCGCGGCATTCGCGCCGGCGATCAGGCCCTGCGCCGCCGCTTCTTCATATCCGGTCGTGCCGTTGATCTGCCCCGCGCACCAGAGCCCCGGTACGGCACGCACCTGCAAGGTCCGGTCGAGCGCACGCGGGTCGATATGATCATATTCGACCGCATAGCCCGGCACGACCATCTCGACCGTTTCGAGCCCCTCCATCGTCCGCAGCATCGCAAGCTGGACGTCGGCGGGAAGCGAGGTCGAAATGCCGTTCGGATAGACCAGATGCGTGTCGAGCCCCTCGGGTTCGAGAAACACCTGATGACCGTCGCGATCGGCAAAGCGATGGATCTTGTCCTCGATCGATGGGCAGTAGCGCGGACCCGCTGCGCCGATCGCGCCGGTAAAAAGCGGCGAGCGGTCGAGATTGTCGGCAATGATGCGATGCGATTCGACATTCGTCCGGGTGATCGCACAGAAGATTTGCGGCACCGTCCGCTCGCTGTTCCACGTGGAACAGGTCCAGCCTGCCCCCTCGGCGCTGTCCGAAGGCTGTTCGGCGAGCCGCGCCCAGTCGATCGTCCGCGCGTCGAGCCGCGGCGGCGTCCCCGTCTTGAGCCGCGCCATCGGAAGATTTGCGCTGCGCAACTGTTCGGCGAGCCGATGGGCGCCGGCCTCGCCGATGCGGCCGCCTTCCATCCGCTCCTCGCCGCGGAACAGCCGCCCGCCAAGGAAGGTGCCGGTCGCGAGCACGACCGCCGGCGCGGCAAGCGCGGTCCCGTCGCCAAGGTCGAGACCTTCGACCCGCGCGCGGTCGGCCGAAAGGCGAAGCGCCGCCGCCTCGCCCGCAACTACGGTTATCCCATCCTCGGCAGCGAGCAGCCCTTGGATCGCCTCGCGATAAAGTTTACGGTCGGCCTGAATGCGCGGCCCCTGCACCGCCGCGCCCTTCGACGCGTTGAGCATCCGGTAATGGATCGCGGCGCTGTCGGCGGCACGCGCCATCCAGCCGTCGAGCGCATCGACCTCGCGCATCAGATGGCCCTTGCCGAGCCCGCCGATCGCCGGGTTGCACGACATGGTCCCGATCAGGGCGGGGTCGAAACTGACCAGCGCGACGCGCGCGCCAAGCCGCGCCGCGGCGGCGGCGGCCTCGGTTCCGGCGTGCCCACCGCCGACGACGATGACATCGAAAGTTGCGCGATCCTGCATGATTGCGGCGCCCTTACCGCAAAGCGCGACGCAAATCCACCGCGCTGCGACCGATGCGATGTTTCACGTGGAACATCATTTTCCGATGCAGAAACGGCCGAACAGCGCGTCGAGCATATCCTCGACGCCGGCCCGCCCGGTGATGCGGTCGAGCGCCGCGCCGGCGAGCCGCAGCCGTTCGGCGAGCAGGATCAGATCGCTCGCCTCGCGCGACCCCCGCACGATCGTCAGCCAGTCCCTTGCTTCGGCAAGCGCGACGCGCTGGCGCTCGCGCAGCGCGGCTTCGCCTTCGCGCGGCAGCAATGTGCGAGCGATATCGACGATCCGCCGGTGCAGGACGTCCATCCCCGCCCCCGTCGCCGCCGACAGCGCCAGGTCGCAGCGCGCCGCGGCGGCTTCGGCTTCGGCGTCACCCTGCCAGCGGTCGGCCTGCGCCGCGACGATCACCCGGCGCGGATGCGAAGGTGCCGCGTCGGGCGTGCCGAGCCACAGCAGGATATCCGCCCCTTCGACCGCCTGCTTCGCGCGATCGATCCCGATCGCCTCGATCGCATCGGCCCCTTCGGCGCGCAGCCCCGCCGTGTCCGAAAAGCGCATCGCGATGCCGTCGAGTGCCAGCGGGGTTTCGATCACGTCGCGCGTCGTTCCTTCGATGGGCGATACGATTGCCAGCTCGCGCTGCGCCAAAGCGTTGATCAGCGTCGATTTTCCCGCATTCGGCGGCCCCGCAATGACCACCGACAACCCCTCGGCAATCACCTCTGCCACCGGTCGCGCTAGCCACTGGCCAAGCTCCGCCGCCAACGCGCCCATCCCCGATATCAAACGCTCCGCGACAATGTCGCCAACTTCGACGTCATCCTCATCCGCGAAATTAAGTTCGGCCTCCGCCGGCGCCATCAATCCCAGCAATCGCTCCTGCCATTCGGCCACCGCGCGCGAAACATGACCGTTGACCATGGCGAGCGCCTGGATGCGCTGGCTTTCGGTCTCGGCCGCCAGCAGGTCGGCGAGCCCCTCGGCTTCGGCGAGGTCCATCCGGCCATTCAAGAAGGCCCGGCGGGTGAATTCGCCGGCTGCGGCGCGGCGCATACCGGGCATCGCCGCCAGCGCCGCTTCGACCGCCGCGACGACCGCGCGGCCGCCGTGGAGATGAAGTTCGGCCAGATCCTCGCCGGTCGCGGTCGCCGGGCCCGGAAACCACAGTAGCAGCGCGCGATCGAGCGCATGGCCATCGCCATCGCGAAGATCGGCCAGCACCGCACGCCGTGGTGCCGGCAGCCGCCCGGCGAGCCGCTTCAGTGCTGGCCCCGCACAAGTCCCGCTGATGCGTACGACCGCAATCGCCGCCGGCGGCACCCCGCTCGACAGCGCAAATATCGTATTTTTTTCAATGTCTTCGATCAGCTCTTGCGGCTCCGCGCCGGCTTGTCGGCGTCATCATCCTTGTCGGCGGACTTCCCGGCGCCGCCCATCAGCCCGCCACCGAACTGCCCGAGCAGCGACTGGACGAGCCCGAGACCGCTTTCGCCCATCGGGACCCAGCTCTTGACCATCGTCTGGACCATGTCCGGAGTGATCCCCTTCGCCATCAACTCCTTGACCCGGCTCAGATAAATATCGTGCAGCGGCTCGAGGTCGGGAAGGCCGACCAGCCGCCGCGCCTCTTCGGGGGTGCAATCGATCTCGATATTGAACTTCATCGCCTGTCTCCGCCCCGAAATGCCGGTTAGCCGCTTGAGCCATGCTCCGCGCGCCGCTAGCTTCGCGCTTTCACCGCCAAGAAGCAAGAGTCAGGAGAGCTCCCCATGTCAGACACGCCCGCGACGAACACCACCATCCCCGCGCTCGACGGTGAAGGCGATATTCCAGCCTATGTCGCGCGTCCCGATGCGGACAGCTCGCGTGCGATCATCGTCATTCCCGAGATTTTCGGCGTCAACGCCGGCATTCGCAAGAAATGCGACGACTGGGCGGCCGAAGGCTATCTGGCGATCGCGCCCGACATCTTCTGGCGCTTCGCCCCCGGGGTCGAGCTCAATCCCGATATCGAGGCCCAATTGCAGGAAGCCTTCGGCTATTTCGGCCAATATGATGCCGACGACGGCGTGAAGGATATCGAAGCGGCGATCCGCTGGCTTGACGGTCAGGGCGCGACGAAGGTCGGCTGCGTCGGTTTCTGCCTCGGCGGGCGGCTTGCCTATATGGCCGCGGCACGCACCGACGTGCAGGCCTCCGTCGGCTATTATGGCGTGATGATCGACCAGATGCTGAACGAGAGCCACGCGATCGCGCATCCGCTGATGCTCCACATCCCGACCGAAGACCATCTGGTCGATCACGACGCGCAGAAGCGGATTCACGCCGGGCTCGATCCGCATCCGAAGGTGACGATCCACGATTATCAGGGTCTCGACCACGGTTTTGCCGCGACGATGGGCAATCGTCGCAACGAAGCGGGAGCACAGCTCGCCGACGGTCGCACCCGCGCCTTTTTCGCCGAGAATCTCGCATGAGCGCGCATGCGGGTCTCGCCGCCTGGCATGACTATATGGCGGGCGGCGGCGACCCGCAGGCGCTCAAAGATCTGCTCGCCGAAGATGCGGTGTTCCACTCGCCCGTGGTCCACAGGCCGCAGGCCGGGCGCGACAAGGTGTTCGCTTATCTGCACGCGGCGAGCCATGTGCTCGGCGGCGAGAATTTCCGCTATCTCCGCGAAATCGTCGATGGCAATCAGGCGATGCTCGAATTCGCCAGCGAGCTCGACGGTATCCAGATCAACGGCGTCGATATCATCCTTTGGAACGACGAAGGAAAAATAAGCGATTTCAAGGTAATGGTTCGTCCGCTCAAGGCGATCAACAAGGTGTGGGAAAAGATGGCGGCGATGCTTGCGGCGCAGGCCGGCTAAAGCGATCCTGTGCTGCGCTGGGCCGCCTTTCCCGTCCTGATCGCGGCAGCGGCGTTCGCGGGCTGGTGGGGTCCGGCGCGCTGGACGCTGCTGCTGTGGATCCCGTTGCTGCTCGTCGCATTCTACGATGCGGTGCAGCGCCGGCATTCGCTGCGCCGCAACTTCCCCTTGATTGCGCGCATCCGCTGGCTGTTCGAGGCGCTCCGGCCGTTCCTCTACGCCTATGTCGTCGAAAGCCCGCTCGAGGGACGCCCGTTCGCGCGCAGCGAACGCGACCTCATTTATGCGCGCGCCAAAGGCGATCTCGATGCGCATCCCTTCGGCACCGAACTCGACGTCTATTCGGACGAATATGAGTGGATGAGCCACAGCATCGCCCCGGCGATGGAAAGCGACCGCACGCAGCGCGTGGCGGTTGGCGGATCGCAATGCACCCAGCCCTATGCGGCCGCCCTGCTCAACATTTCGGCGATGAGTTTCGGCTCGCTGGGTGCGAAAGCGATCGAGGCGCTCAACCTCGGCGCAAAACTCGGCGATTTCTATCACGATACGGGCGAAGGGGGGCTCAGCCCCTATCATCGCCTGCACGGCGGCGACATCGTCTGGGAGCTGGGGAGCGGCTATTTCGGCTGCCGCGACGATGCCGGGCACTTCGACCCGGTACGTTTCCAGGACGTCGCGCAGAGCGATCAGGTCCGGATGATCGAGATCAAGCTGAGCCAGGGCGCCAAGCCCGGCCACGGCGGCGTGCTGCCCGGACCCAAGGTCAGCGCCGAGATCGCCGCGACGCGCGGCGTCATCGAAGGCCATGACTGCATCTCGCCCGCCGCGCATTCGGCCTTTGCAACGCCGGTCGAACTGGTCGAATGGGCCGCGCGGCTGCGCGAACTGTCGGGCGGCAAACCTGTCGGCATCAAATTGTGCGTCGGCCAGCCGCACGAAATTTATGCCGTCATGAAGGCGATGATCGAAACCGGCATCCGGCTCGATTATATCGTCGTCGACGGGGCCGAAGGCGGGACGGGCGCGGCACCGGTCGAATTTTCCAACAGCCTCGGCATGCCCTTGCGCGAGGGGCTGATCTTCGTGCGCAACGCACTCGTCGGCTGCGGGCTCAAGGAAGAGGTGCGGCTCGCCGCGTCGGGCAAGGTCCATTCGGGTGCGGGCCTCGCGGTCAATTGCGCGCTCGGCGCCGACTGGTCGAACGCGGCGCGCGCCTTCATGTTCTCGCTCGGCTGCGTCCAGTCGCTGAAATGCCATACCGACGAATGCCCGACCGGGGTCGCAACGCAGGATCCGGGCCGCCAACGCGGGCTGGTGGTCGAGGACAAGGCGGCGCGCGTCCGCCGCTTCCAGGCCGCGACGGTGTCGGCGCTGTGGGATATTACCGCAGCGATGGGGCTCGACACGCCCTGGCAGATCCAGCCGCATCACCTCAGCGAACGGCTCAACTCGGCGCGATCGGATTCGATCGACCGCATCTATAATTTCTATCCGCGGGGTGTGCTGCTCGACGATCCCGATTCGGTGCGCAGCGCACGCTACTGGAAGATGGCGCGCGCCGGCAGCTTCCGGGCGGCGCTCTAGATCAGGCTGAGTTCGGCGAGCTCGCGGTAGAGTTCGGGGGGCAGGTCGGAAAGTCCATCGCCCGCATCGACCCCTTTTGGCGCATCGCTGTCGGCGAGATAGCGCCAGCCCTGATGCGCCCGTTTCGGCTGCGGATGGATCCGTTCGAGCTCGGCGACGCAGATGATATCGACCCGTCCATCGCTGCGGTCCTCGAAACGCAAGATCGCGACGCGCGCAACCAGCGTATGTTTGACGATGAAATGCAGCTTGCCGCCGATCAGCTCGTCGGCGCGCTTGGGTTTGAAGCGCGTCGTGAAACGGATCTCGCCATCTTGCGCATAATTGGCGATCCGCGCTTGCAACGCAGGATAATCGGCACAGCCGACAGAAACGCGGGTCATGTGAAGCCGGGACACGATTGTCACATGGGTAGCCGGCAAGAAAAAAACCAGCCCCTCGCGGAGCCGGCTCTTTCATTTCAGGCTGAAGACGATCAACCGAACAGCGTTCCGATCCCGACGCCGGGATCGACCCAGCCTTCGTAGATCATCTTGACCGCGACATAGACGATCACGGCAAGGCCGATGTAGGCGATCCAGCGGTAGCGCTCGATATATTTGGCGATGATGTTCGCCGCGACGCCCATCAGGGCGACGGCGACGATCAGGCCGACGATCATGATGCCGGGATGGTCGCGTGCCGCGCCAGCGACCGCGAGCACATTGTCGAGGCTCATGCTGACATCGGCGACGGCGACCGCCCAGGCGGCGGCAGCAAAGCTCTTGGCCGGCTTCAGGCCCGAATGTTCGTCGCCTTCGACCTCGGGCGAACCCGCCGAGTGGGCGCCCTCGCGCAGTTCGCGCCACATCTTCCACGCCACCCAGACGAGCAGCAGGCCGCCGACGAAGATCAACCCGACGATACCCATCAGCTGCTGGACGACCAGCGCGAACGCCACCCGCAGCACCAGCGCTGCGAGTACACCGATGACGATGACCTTGCGCCGCTGGTCGGCGGGCAGGCCCGCGGCAAGCGCACCGACAACGATCGCATTGTCGCCCGCCAGCACGATATCGATCATCAGCACCTGCAGAAAAGCCGACATCGCCGCCGGTGATCCGATATTGCTGAAATCATTGACGATATGCTGCCAGATTTCGGCAGGCGAACCGAAGCTCGGCGCGGCGGAAGCCGCTTGCGTCAAAAATTCCAATATCACAGCGGATCTCCGAAATAGCCGATCTCTGGCATAGGGTCATAAAAGTGATGCAGCAATGCCCGCCACTGCCGGTAGCGATCCGATTGCCGGAAGCCGTCACGATGATCTTCGACCGACCGCCACTTCACCAGAAGCAGATAAGCCTGCCCCGTTGCTGTCGGACGGCGAATTTCGAGTGAAATAAAGCCCGGCGACGCTTCGATCAGCGGCCGAGCATCGGCCATAGCCGCCTCGAACCCGGCTTCGCATCCGACACGCACCGGAAGCAAGGCATGTTCGAGGACGGCCATATTGGCCTATTGATTCATGCTGTCGAAGAAATCCTCGTTGGTCTTCGAATCCTTGATCTTGTCGAGCAGGAATTCCATCGCATCGACGGTGCCCATCTGCATGAGGATGCGGCGCAGCACCCACATCTTGCTGAGCTTGTCCTTCTCGACGAGCAGCTCTTCCTTGCGGGTGCCCGACTTGCCGACGTCGAGCGACGGGAAGATGCGCTTGTCGGCGACCTTGCGGTCGAGCACGATTTCCGAGTTACCCGTGCCCTTGAATTCTTCGAAGATGACCTCGTCCATGCGGCTGCCGGTGTCGATCAGCGCGGTAGCGATGATCGAGAGCGAGCCGCCCTCCTCGATGTTGCGTGCAGCGCCAAAGAAGCGCTTCGGGCGCTGGAGCGCGTTCGCATCGACACCGCCGGTCAGCACCTTGCCCGAGCTCGGGACAACAGTGTTGTAGGCGCGGCCGAGGCGCGTGATCGAGTCGAGCAGGATGACGACATCCTTCTTGTGCTCGACGAGGCGCTTGGCCTTTTCGATCACCATTTCGGCGACCTGGACGTGGCGCGTCGCGGGCTCGTCGAAGGTCGAGGAAACGACCTCGCCATTCACGCTGCGCTGCATGTCGGTGACTTCCTCGGGACGTTCGTCGACGAGGAGGACGATGAGATAGACTTCGGGATGATTGTCGGTGATCGCCTTGGCGATATTCTGCAGCAACACCGTCTTACCGGTGCGCGGCGGCGCAACGATCAGCGCGCGCTGGCCCTTGCCCTGCGGGCTGACGAGGTCGATGACGCGCGCCGACTTGTCCTTCACCGTCGGGTCGACGGTGTCGAGCGACAGCTTCTGGTTCGGATAGAGCGGCGTGAGGTTGTCGAAATTGACGCGGTGGCGGACCGCTTCGGGGTCGTCGAAATTGACCTTGATCAGCTTGGTCAGCGCGAAATAGCGTTCGCCGTCGCGCGGGGCGCGGATCTCGCCTTCGACCGTGTCGCCGGTGCGCAGGCCATATTTGCGGACCTGGTTCGGCGAGACATAAATGTCGTCGGGACCCGCGAGATAATTGGCGTCCGACGAGCGCAGGAAACCGAACGAGTCCGGGAGAACCTCGATCGTGCCCGATCCGATGATTTCCTCGCCCTCTTCGGCGAGTTCTTTCAGGATCGAGAACATCAGGTCCTGCTTGCGCAGCGTCGATGCGCCTTCGACGCCCAGTTCTTCCGCCATTTCGACGAGCTGTGCGGGCGCTTTGGTTTTGAGTTCTTTAAGATGCATTGGATGGATTCCGGGTAGAAAATCAGGGAGAAAATAAGACTATTCTTGTGCACCGCTGGGGTGCCTATCCGGCCGTGGGACGGCCGTTTGCGATAGCTTCGGCGCCGCAAAGCGCCGCCCGCGTGGAACGGGGTTGATCGGCCCCTATAACCGGGCCGGGTTCAAGTCAATCGGGCCGCGCCGGAAGGAGCAGCGATCAGGGGCGCACGACGACGAGGATGACGATGATCGCCGCGGCAACGCCGGGCACTTCGTTGAGCATCCTCAACTGCTTCTCGGTCAGCGGCCGCTCGCCCTTTTTCAATTTCTTGAAATAGCCGATCATCCAGCCGTGATAGCCCGACAAGGCGATCACGAGCAGCAATTTGGCGATGAACCAGCCCTCGCGCCAGTAATTGCCGTTGAAGGCGAGCAGCAGGCCGAGGATCCAGACGATCACCAGCGACGGGCCGAGGATGATCCGCCGCAGCCGGTCCTCGCGCTCGATCCACTTCTTGTCCTCGTCCGACCCGACCGGTGCCTGATGATGATAGACGAAGAAACGCGGCATCATGAACAGGCCGGCCATCAGGAAGATCACGAAAATGATATGCGCGGCTTTGATCCAAAGCATCGTCGCCCCCAGAAAGCCTGCCAGTTCCATAGATTATCCGCCGCGAACGCGTTTGATCAGATGCTCGACATGCGCGATCGGCGTGTCGGGCACGATACCATGGCCGAGATTGAAGATATGGGGACGATCGGGGAAGGCCGCAAGGATGCGGTCGATCGCGCTATCGAGCGCCGCGCCGCCGGCGACGAGCGCCAGCGGGTCGAGATTGCCCTGCACCGGCAGATGTGACGGCAGGGCGGCATCGGCCCAGGCCGGATCGACGGTTTCGTCGAGGCCCACCGCATCGACCCCGGTCTCGCGCGCATAGGCGGCGAGTTTCCCGCCGGCGCCCTTCGGAAAACCGATCACCGGCGTATCGGGATGCAGCGCCTTGAGGCGGCGGACGATCTCGGCATTGGGTGCGATCACCCATCGCTCATATTGCGCCGGCGACAGGCTGCCCGCCCAGCTGTCGAACAATTGCACCGCATCGACGCCATTCTCTATCTGTCCCGAAAGATAGGTGATCGACAAATCGACGATCGCATCGATGATCGCCTGAAACGCTTCGGGATCGCCGAACGCCATGCGGCGCGCCGCGGCCTGATCCTTCGACCCCTGCCCCGCCACCATATAGGTCGCGACCGTCCACGGGCTTCCTGCGAAGCCCAGGAAGGTCGTCTCGGGCGGCAAAGCCGCGGCGACGCGCGCGACGGTCGCATAGACGGGATCGAGCCGCTGGTGGGCGGCGTCGAGTGCCGTCAAGGCGCTATCGACGAGCGGCGGCGCGAGCCGCGGCCCCTCGCCGGCCTCGAACCACAAATTCTGGCCAAGCGCGTGCGGGATGACGAGAATGTCCGAAAAGAGGATCGAGCCGTCGAAGCCGAAACGCCGGATCGGCTGCAGCGTCACTTCGGCGGCCGCTTCGGGATCGTAACAGAGTTCGAGGAAACCGCCCTTGGTCTCGCGAAGAGCACGATATTCGGGGAGATAGCGTCCGGCCTGACGCATCAGCCACAGGGGTGGGCGTTCCTGCCGTGCCCCGCGCAGTGTTGCCAGCAAGCTCTTCGGTGACGCCTTCACGCGGCCCCTCTTTCTCTCTTCATATATATTTAAAGATAATTGTGGTGGTTTGTAGGTCGGCGGACATCGCGGCTTTAGGCGGGGGCGTCCCTTTTGCCAACAGCTTGACTCTGCCCTTCATGGGTAACGTTACGGAGTCGCCGACCGCTATCCTCCTAATTCACAGCCTGTGGATAAGAGTCGTGGCTTGTGGATAAGCGAAGGAGCGGAATCGACACGGCCGGGGATGAATCGCGGCTGCCCAATTCATCCCTGCGCTTATGCCGAAACTTATCCACAGGGGGATATTCGTCGTCGCAGACCCGATCCGGGATTGCCTTTTTCCGCGGATTCCCGCCATGGTGGCGCGATGGGCCGACTTCATCTGCACCTCATATCCGATTCCACGGGCGAGACGCTCGAAAATATCGCCAAGGCAGCGATCGCACAGTTCGACGATGTCGAGGTGGTGCGGCATTTCTGGCCGATGGTCCGCTCGGAATCGCATCTCGACCGGATCATGGCCGAAGTGCAGGCGAGCCCGGGGATGATCCTCTTCACGCTCGTCAACGGCGAGCTGCGGGTCAGCCTCGAACGCCGCGCCAGCGCGCTCAACCTGCCGACCGTCGCCGCGCTCGATGCGGTCACCGACGCCTTGTCGCGGATGCTCGGGCAGGAAGCGAAAGCGCGTCCCGGACGCCAGCATGCGCTCGACGCCGCCTATTTCGCGCGTGTCGAGGCGATCCAGTTTACTGTCGCGCACGACGACGGCATTGGCTGGGAGAATTGGGAACAGGCCGACATCGTCCTCGCCGGGGTCTCGCGCACCTCGAAGACGCCGACGAGCATCTATCTCGCCAACCGTGGATACAAGACCGCGAATATCCCGATCGTCCCCGAATCGCCGCCGCCGCAAGCGCTCTACCACCTCAAACGGCCGATGGTCGTCGGGCTCACCACCGGGCTCGACCGGCTGGTGCAGGTGCGCCGCAACCGGCTGCTCTCGCTCAATCAGGCGCCTGAGACGAGCTATGTCGACGACGAGCGCGTCAAGGCCGAGCTCGCTTATGCGCGCCGGATGTTCGCCGACAATGGCTGGCCGGTGATCGACGTGACGCGCCGCTCGATCGAGGAAACCGCGGCGGCGGTGATCAAACTGGTTGAAGACCGCGGCGCCGCATGACGCTGCTTCTCGCCTCGCAAAGCAGCGGCCGCGCCGCGATGCTCCGCGCCGCCGGGCTCGACTTCGAAACCACCGCGGCACATGTTGACGAGGAAGCGCTCACCGCGTCGTTGCTCGCGGCCGGCCAGACGCCGCGCAACATCGCCGACGCGCTCGCCGAGGCGAAGGCGGTCAAAATCTCGTCGCGCCTGCCCGGGGTGACCGTGATCGGGGCCGATTCGACGCTCGCGCTCGACGACGGGTCGATGCTGACCAAGCCCGAAAGCCCCGAAGACGCGGCCGGCCATCTCCGGCGCATGGCGGGTGCGCGCCACCGGCTGTTCAGCGCCGCCGTTGCCGCGCGCGACGGGGCGCCGGTGTGGCGCGCGATCGGCGAAGCGAAGCTGTGGATGCGCCCCTTGTCGGAGGCCTTCATCGCCGACTATGTCGCGCGCGAATGGGACAGCATCCGCTGGACCGTCGGATGCTATGAAATCGAGGGGGCGGGCGTGCAATTGTTCGATCGGGTCGAAGGCGACCCCTGGACCATCATCGGCATGCCGATGCTGCCTTTGCTGGCGTGGCTGCGCGCCACGGGATTGGCGCCATCATGAGCGGAATCGCTTATGCCGAAGTGATCGGCGATCCGATCGCGCACAGCAAATCGCCATTGATTCACGGTTTCTGGCTCGAGGCACTCGGCCTGTCCGGCGATTACCGGCGCGCGCATGTCAGGCCCGACGCGCTGGCGACCTTTATCGCCGAACGCCGCGACGATCCCGACTGGCGCGGCTGCAACGTCACCATCCCGCATAAGGTCGCGGTGATGGATCTGGTCGACGATCCCGGCGACATTCGCGGCACCATCGGCGCGATGAATACGGTCGTCCGGCAAAAGGACGGGACGCTGATCGGCACCAACACCGATGCGGCGGGTTTCTATGCGCCGCTCGCCGAACTCGACCTCGAAGGCGCGCCGGTCGCCGTCGTCGGCGCCGGCGGTGCGGCGCGCGCGGTCCTGTTCGCGCTCGCCCGCGCGAATGTCGGTCATGTCACGATCCTCAATCGCAGCCCTCTGAAAGCCATGGGGCTGCTCGCGACCTTCGGACTCAAGGGCGATGTCGTCGGCCTCGACGCCGCGCTGCCGCCGGTATCGCTGCTCGTCAATTCGAGCAGCCTCGGCATGACCGGACAGCCGCCGCTCGACCTCGACCTGTCGCCGCTCCCCGAGGAAGCGATCGTCTACGATCTCGTCTATTCGCCGCTGAAAACGGGGCTGCTGAAGGCGGCCGAAGCGCGCTCGCTCGATACGGTCGACGGGCTCGACATGCTGATCGGCCAGGCGGCGCTGGCGTTCGAGCTGTTCTTCGGCGCGCCGCCGCCCGAAGGCCGCGATGACGAGCTTCGCGCCTTGCTGGTTGCGGCATGACGCATCGTCCGCGCGCCGGTTCGCGGCTCCGCCGTCCTTTCATCCTCGGCCTGACCGGTTCGATCGGCATGGGCAAGTCGACCGCGGCGGCAATGTTCGAACGCGAAGGCGTGCCGGTGTTCGACGCCGATGCGGAGGTGCACCGGTTGCAGGGGCCCGGCGGCGATCTCGTCGCGGCGATCGAGGCGCGGTTTCCGGGCACCACCGGGCCGGGCGGCGTCGACCGGCAAAAGCTCGGCGGCCGGGTGCTCGGCAACACGCACGAACTCGCGGCGCTCGAGGCGATCGTCCATCCGGCGGTCGGCAAGGCGCAGCGGCGATTCCTGACAAAGCACCGCGCGCGCGACGTCGTCGTGCTCGATATCCCGCTCCTGTTCGAAAAGGGTGGCTGGCGCAGGGTCGGTGCGATCGCGGTGGTGTCGGCGCCGGCGTGGATGCAAAGAAAGCGCGTCATGCGCCGTCCGGGTATGACCGCGGCGAAGCTCAAGGCGATTCGCCGCCTGCAGGTTCCCGACCGCGTCAAACGGTCGCGCGCCGATTTCATCATAGAAACGGGCCGTCCCAAAAGCGAGACACACCGCCAGATTCGCTTCATCGCCTCTTGTTTCCGCGCCCGATAGGGTCCAGATTGAGGCTTCGATGCGAGAGATTATCTTCGATACCGAAACCACGGGGTTCGATCCCAAAACCGGGGACAGGCTGGTCGAAATCGGGTGCATCGAACTGGTCGACCGCCGCGAGACGGGCCAGAGCTTCCACGCCTATTTCAACCCCGAACGCGACATGCCCGCAGCCGCCGAAGCGGTGCACGGCCTGTCGATCCAGTTCCTGTCGGACAAGCCGCTGTTTGCGACGCGTGTCGACGAACTGCTCGAATTTCTCGGCGACGCGCCGCTGATCGCGCACAACGCCGTGTTCGACTTCGGTTTCGTCAACGCCGAACTGGCGCGCGCCGGCCGGCCGGCGCTCGACATGGCGCGCATGTGCTGCACGGTCCAGATGGCGCGCAAGCTGCATCCGGGAGCGAAACACAGCCTCGACGCGCTCTGTACGCGCTACGGCATCGATCGCAGCCACCGCGTCAAGCATGGCGCCTTGCTCGACGCCGAACTGCTCGCCCATCTGTACATCGAAATGACCGGCGGGCGGCAGATCGGGCTCGGGCTGGCCGCCTCGCCTGCCGCCGCCCCGGTCGCTGCGACTGCCGCCGCGGCCCCGCGCACCGGCGCGCGTCCGTTTCGCGAACCCCGCCCCCATATCGCATCGGCCGCCGAACTTGCGCGCCATGCCGAATTTGTCGCAGCGCTGAACCAGCCGCTGTGGCTCGATACGGTGTGATGACTTCTCCCTGATGTCATCGCGCCGGCCATAGAAGGAGAAGAAAAATGGAAATCCGCGTCTCTGGCCACCAGATCGAAACCGGCGAAGCGCTCCAGGCGCATGTGTCGGACCGGATGAACGCGATTGCCGACAAATATTTCTCGCGCGCGATCGGGGCGCACGCGACGTTCGGGAAAGGGCCGCATGACAGTTTCCAGTGCGATATCGTCGCGCATGTGATGCAGGGCCTCGTGCTCAAGGGCCACGGCCAGGCGCAGGACGCGCATGTCGCGTTCGAGGGCGCGGCCGAGCGCATCGAAAAGCAGCTCCGCCGCTATATGCGACGGTTGAAGGATCATAATGGCGCGGGCCACCCGTCGCCGACGATCGACGAGATCGAGGATAATGCAAGCTATATCGTCTTCGACGGCGGCGGCGAGGAAGACGATGCCGGCGACGCGCCGGCGATCATCGCCGAAACGCGCGTCGACATCCCGACCAGCAGCGTGTCCGATGCGGTGATGATGCTCGACCTGCGCGACACCAATGCGCTGCTCTTCGTCAACAGCAAGACGGGCTCGCACAACATGGTCTATCGCCGCCGCGACGGGACGATCGGATGGGTCGAACCGCAATAGGGCTGGATTTTCTCTGCCAACCGGCATAAGGGCCGCGCCCATCAACGCCCTATGCCGCTTTGGCTGGGTTCCGGCACGACCGATCCGCGATAGATTGCCCCAAGCTGAATCCGGGCGGCAATCCCGGCGGCAATATAGATTTGACCAGAGCGATGAACCTGTCTTCCCTTCTTTACCCCGCGACCGTGCGTGCGCATGTACAGCTCGATTCGAAAAAGGCGCTTTTCCCCTTTCTCGGCGATCTCGCGAGCCGCTCGCTCGGCCTCGACGCCGGCGAAGTCAGCGAAGCGCTCCTCGAACGCGAACGACTCGGCTCGACCGGCTTCGGCCGCGGCATTGCGCTGCCGCATGCCAAGATGGCCGATCTGTCGGGCGTCCGCGGCCTGTTCCTGCAGCTCGCGCGGCCGATCGATTTCCAGGCGGTCGACGGCTTGCCCGTCGACCTGCTGTTCGTGCTGTTGTCGCCGCTCGATGCCGGCGCCGACCATCTGAAGGCCCTTGCGGGCGTGTCGCGGATGCTGCGCAACGACAGCATCGCCGACCGGCTGCGCGGCGCGAAGAGCGACGAGGCGCTCTATGCGTTGCTCGCCGACGGCGAAACGCGTGACGCGGCGTAGATTGATCCACTGACGTGGATACGGCACCGGCCCGCTCCCCCACCCGGCCTCCCCTAGGATACTACGATAGGGAGGCCGGGTGGGGGAGCGGGCCGGTGCCGTATCGTTTCAGCGAAGCTGAAACAGAGCACAGACTCCCGTGACTCGCCTGACTAGCCGCTTTCTCGTCGACCTGCTCTTGCGGCGGACCGAAGCCGCCGGCGGCTTCGCCGCGATTCTCGCGCACGGCGACGAAACCTCGGGCGTCATCCTCATCCAGTGTGCCGATCGTGGACGCCCCGGGCTCTTGCTTGAGCGGCGTTTTTCGCCGGCCGGCTATGTCTGGGAAGCGGTCGGGCCAGCCGGTGACAGCGATGGTGAATTGCGCGAAAACTATCAAAACCGGCGGCGAAAGGCCGATCCCGATCTGTGGCTGATCGAACTGGATATCGCAGATGCGCCACAACTCGTCGCGGAGTGGGCTGCGTTAACTTGACTCTGTTGCGCCGCAACATAGGTGGCGCGCATTCGATAACGCGTAGGTCGTTCCGTGGGTTGCACTGCCTTTTGCATTGCCCCGGCAAAACGGTTCGGACACGCAGTCGGACGATGACCGACAGGCGATAGCCGGACAATAGTCCCCCGCCTGTGTTGAGAGGTTCGGTTCATCGGCCGCACTTTTGACGGACACTATGAGTCGCATCCTGAACGTAGCCAGCGTGGCTGCCGTCGGCATGACTGCCGCCACCATGCTGCTTCTGGCGGAACCCGGTTTCGCCAGCGACCTGGCCGCCGAGGCCAACCTCCCCGCGATCAGCCTGCCGGGCATCGATGTGCCGGCCACGGCCGAAACGGCGGATCTGTCGGCCGCAAGCGAAGAGCTGGCCGCACAAGACAGCGATCACGAGGACGATCAGACCGTTGCCGCGCAGAAGCCGGCGCCGGTAACCGCCGAATCGCTCGCCGCGCTCGTCGATGCGACGCCGCATCCCGCCACCATCGATCCCGAACTGCGCTGCCTCGCCGGCGCGGTCTATTTCGAATCGCGCGGCGAATCGCTCGTCGGCCAGCTCGCGGTGGCGCATGTCGTGATCAACCGCGCCAAATCCGGCCGCTTCCCCACCAGCCTGTGCGGCGTCGTCCATCAGAAAAGCCAGTTCAGCTTCGTGCGCGGCGGCAAGATGCCCGCCGTCCGCAATGCCGCGCAGTGGGACAATGCGGTCGCGATCGCCCAGATCGCCCGCGACGGCAGCTGGAAGAACAATGCGCCGGGTGCGCTCTTCTTCCACGCCCGCCATGTCTCGCCGGGTTGGCGCAAGACGCGCATCGCGCAGATCGACAACCATATCTTCTATCGCTGAGGCGATTCGCTCCTCCCTGCGGTAAAGCCGTGGGGAGGAAGCCCCGCATCCCGTTCATTGCCAGGCCATCTATTCGGGCGCATGATAGCGGGATGAAGCTTCATCTTTCCGCCGCCATGCTTTCGGCCATGGCGCTCACGCTTGGTGGCTGCGCGACGGCCGTGCCGCCGGTCGAAGTCACCCGTTTCCATTCGGCTGCCCCGACGGGCTGGGCGGCCGGGACGCGTTATGTCGTCGACGCCGCGCCGCTCGGCGATCCGGCGGCGATGGTCGGGGCAGCAGGGCCGTCGCTCGAATGGGACAGCTACCGCGCTGCGGTCGAGCGCCAGTTGCAGCTTCAGGGCTTTGTTCCCGCCGAAAATGGCGCGCGCGCGCCGCTCAAGGTCCGGATCGGTTTCGACCGCGCCGACCGCAACGCCGGAGTCGGCAAGCGCTCGCCGGTGTCGGTCGGTGTCGGCGGGTCGACCGGCAGTTACGGCTCGGGCGTCGGGCTCGGCATCGGGATCAACCTTGGCGGCGGCGGATCGAAGTGGATGCTCGACCTGCAACTCGCGGTGCGGATCGACGATGCCGCGACCGGGCAGGCCTTGTGGGAAGGCCGCGCGCTAACCGCGGTTTCGGCGAAGGCGCCGGCGGCGCAGCCGTCGCTCGCGGCGGCGAAATTGGCCGATGCGCTATTCAAAGGCTTCCCCGGCGAATCGGGACGCACTATCACGGTCAAATGACCATCACCATCAACGCCGCTTTCGACAGCGGCAACATCGTCGTCGATGCGATCGACGGGACGTCGGCCCGACTGTCGATCCGCAAGGACCGCGATTCGGATTTCTTCCAGTGGTTCCACTTCCGCGTCGGCTGCGCGGTCGGCGATGCGCTCGAGCTGGCGATCGCCGGTCTCGCCGATTCGGCCTATCCCGACGGCTGGCCGGGCTATGCCGCCTGCGCCAGCTATGATCGCGAAAACTGGTTCCGCCTCGATACCGCCTATGATGCGGACACGCTGACGATCCGTCACACCGCCGAAAGCCAGATACTCTGGATCGCCTATTTCGCGCCCTATTCAATGGAGCGTCACCACGACCTTGTGGCTTCGGTCGCCGAATGCGAGGGCGTCGCCTATCGTTGCCTCGGCACCAGCCTTGAGGGCCAGCCGATCGACTGTCTCGAACTCGGCACCGGTGACACGCAGGTCTGGCTCTATGCGCGCCAGCATCCGGGTGAGAGCATGGCCGAATGGTGGATGGAAGGCGCGCTCGAAAAGCTCACCGATCCCGCCGATCCGCAGGCGCGTTCGCTGCGGCAGAAATGCCGCTTCCACATCGTCCCGAACATGAATCCCGACGGCTCGCGCCGCGGGCATTTGCGCACCAACTATGCGGGCGTGAACCTCAACCGCGAATGGGATAATCCGACCGCCGAACGCAGTCCGGAGGTCTTGTGCGTGCGGAGCGCGATGGACGAAAGCGGCGTCGACTGGGCGATGGACGTCCATGGCGACGAAGCGATTCCCGCGGTCTTCCTCGCGGGGTTCGAGGGCATCCCGTCGCTGAAGCCCGGGCAGATGGAAAAATACAAGGCGTTCCAGACCGCGCTCGCGGCGAATACGCCCGATTTCCAGGTCGAGCTCGGCTATGTCGAATCGGCCCCCGGTCAGGCGAATCTCACCATGTCGACGACGCAGCTCGCCGAACGCTTCGGCGCGGTGACGATGACGCTCGAAATGCCCTTCAAGGACAATCGCGATCTGCCCGACCCGGTCGCCGGCTGGTCGCCCGAGCGCTCGAAGCTGCTCGCGCACGCCTGTCTCGCGACGCTGGACCAGATGCTATGAGCCCGGAAGCGGACGGGGCGTGGCGGATCGTCGAGGACGATCTGTCGGGCGCCCCGATCCGCGCACTGCTCGAACAGCATTTCGCCGGCATGCTCGCCAGTTCGCCGGCCGGGAGCTGTCACTTCCTCGATTTCGAGGGGCTGCGCGCCGGCGGCGTAACCTTCTGGTCGATTCACCGCGACGGCGAACTGGCCGGATGCGGCGCACTCAAGCAACTCGATGCCGGCCATGGCGAGATCAAGTCGATGCGCACCGCCGACGCCTTTTTGCGGCAGGGGGTCGCGGCACGGATGCTGGAACATGTCGTCGAAACGGCGCGGTCGCGAGGACTGGCACGTCTGAGCCTCGAAACCGGATCGGGTCCGGCGTTCGCGCCTGCGCTCGCGCTCTATGCGCGTCACGGCTTCGAAGAATGCGAACCCTTTGCCGACTATAAACCCGATCCGTTCAGCCGCTTCATGACGCGCGCGCTCTAGACAGCAAAACGGGGCCCGGAAGGGACTCCGGACCCCGTTCGAACGTCCCGCGGGACGTGGCGGCCGAAGGTGCGTTACGCAGCTTTCTTGCCGGGCTCGATCAGCGTGGCGGTGCCGCCGCCGATCGCGATCTTGTGCGGCTTCATCGCCTCGGGCACCTCGCGCACGAGGTCGATGGTGAGCAGTCCGTCGGCGAGGTCGGCGCTGCCGACGCGGACGAAATCGGCGAGCTGGAAGCGGCGCTCGAACGCGCGGGTCGCGATGCCGCTATAGAGCAGCTTGCGCTCCTCGCCTTCCGCGGCCGGCGCCTTGCGACCGCTGACGCTCAGAATGTTCTGCTGCGCGGTGATGTCGATTTCGTCGGCCTTGAAGCCAGCCACCGCGACGGTGATCCGGAAATGGTCGTCGGCGACCTTTTCGATATCGAACGGCGGATAATTTTCGGCGCCTGACCCACCGGTCTCGAGGAAATCGAACAGCCGATCGAAGCCGACGGTCGAACGGCGATAGGGGGTCCAGTCGAAGCTGTTACGCATGGTCTTTCTTCCTTTCAAAAAGCGAAGCCAGGGACCGCGGAGACGTGCCGCGATCGCCACCCGGCCCCGTTGCGGCAGCCGGATGCGATCAATCTGGTAGCCCCTGAAACCATTTCAAGAGGGGCGTTGGCCTTTGCGGAAAACCCGCGCTAAAGGGCGGCGACTCTCCTCCATCCGAAGGATCCGAAATGCCCCAGCTCATCCTCATCCGTCACGGCCAGTCGCAGTGGAATCTCGAAAACCGCTTCACCGGCTGGTGGGATGTCGACGTCACCGAAAAGGGTGCGGCCGAGGCATGGGCGGCGGGCGAGCTGATGAAGGAAAAGGGTATCGCGCCCGACCTCGCCTTCACCTCGGTCCAGACGCGCGCGATCAAGACGCTCAACCTGGCGCTCGAGGCGATGGGCCGCCTCTGGCTGCCGGTGACCAAGGACTGGCGCCTCAACGAACGCCATTACGGCGGCCTCACCGGGCTCGACAAGGCGGAGACGGCGGCGAAGCATGGCGACGAGCAGGTGAAGATCTGGCGCCGCAGCTTCGACATCCCGCCGCCGCCGCTCGATGCCGGCTCGCCCTATGAACTCGCCAGCGACCCGCGTTACGCCGGCATCGCGATCCCCTCGACCGAGAGCCTGAAAGACACGATCGCGCGCGTGCTGCCCTATTATGACGCGGCGATCGTGCCGCAGCTTGCGGCGGGCAAGACGGTGCTGATCTCGGCGCACGGCAACAGCCTGCGCGCGCTCGTCAAGCATCTGTCGGGGATTTCGGACGCCGACATCACCGGCCTCGAAATCCCGACCGGCCAGCCGATCGTCTACGACCTCGCCGACGATCTGAGCGCGAAGGAACGCTATTACCTCAGCGAGCGCTGAGCGTTTCTTCCACTTACGTGGAAGGCGGCGCCGGCCCGCTCCCCCGCCCAACCTCCCATAGGGTACTATGGTCGGGAGGTTAGGCGGGGGAGCGGGCCGGCGCCGCCTCGTTTCGGCATAGCCGAAACGAAAATCAAAGCGCCCCGCTCACGGTAAACTGGACCCCCTGCCCGAATTTGCGCCGGCGGTTTTCGACGAAGGCGACCGGCCCGTCGCGGCGATCGACGAATATCGTGCGGTCGAGGGCGTCGATCTGGTCGGCGAGGTTGCGGAACGATGCGCGGACCGTGAATCCGGCGACATTCTTGTGCTCGATATAGGCGGTCACGAAATGGTGGCGCCGATATTCGTCCTCGATCGAATCGAGCCGCAGGTTCGGGCTGTAGCGCTCGCGGAAATATCCGGCGCCCCATGCCAGGTCGGTGCCCGGGACATCGTGGCGCAGGCTGAGGTCGATCACATGCTCCTGCCCGAAGCTCTGGTCGCGCCACCGGCCGTTCAGCGGGTCGCGCACGCGGTTGCGACGCCAAGTGATATCGCTGTTGATCCGCGCGCCCTTCCACCCCAGCCGGTCGAGCAGCAGGGTCGCCTTCGAACTGACACGATAGAGGTGTGCGGGCGGCAAATTGCCGCGGCCTTCGGTCGTCGGCGACAGCGGAATCTGGTCGACGATATCCTCGGCATAGGCATAAGCGACGGCGAGCGAGGCGTTGCCCCACGCGCCCATGTCCTGCACGACCTCCAGCTCGGTACGGTTGAGGATCGGCGGTACGAGCCGGCCGTTGCCGCCATTGCCCTGCCCGTTTGCGACGTCGACCGAGCTCGCGAAATCGAAAAAATTGAGCTGGTCGACGCGGCGCTGGACGTGCCAGTTGACCGTTGTTTTCGGCGACAGTTTCCATGCGAGCGCGATCTTGCCTTTCGGCCGGACGAAGCGGCGCGTCAGGCCGTCGGGGCCGGACGAGGTGAGCTCGCTATATTCGGCACCGAGGTTGACCTGCGCGGTGAGGTTCGGCGCGAGCGAGCGCCCCCAGGTCAGCGAAGCCTCGCCGCGTTTTTCCTCGACCTTCGTTTTCTCGCCGCCGAAGATGACCGGCTGGAAGCTGCCATCGGGGCGGAGCGTCGCATATTCGGCGTCGACGTCGAGCGTGTTGTACGCGCCTTCGAGTGCGATCTGCCAGTCGGTGCCGCCCGCGGTGCGCCAGCCATATTCGCCGCGCAGGATCGCTTCGCCTTCGTCGGCGGTCTGCTTGAAACGTTCGCCGCTCCGCCCGCCGATTTCGCGATCGACGATGAAGGTATCGGCGAAGGGGCTATGTTCGAAACGATAGAGGGTGATCAGCTTGAGCCGGCCCTTGCCGAGGGCGAATTCATAATCGCCGCCTATGTCGAAATTATGCTCGTCCTCGCTGAACCGGAAATCCTCGTCGACCCGGCCGGCGCCGGGCTGGACCGACGTGCCGCGCACCGCATCGTCGAGAATCTGCAACTGGCCGCCGAGGTTGACATTCCACTTGTTGCCGTTGGCGGTGGTGCGGGCCAGCGCCGCCGACAGCCGCGGGCTGTCGAAATAGCTGTGCATATGTTCATCGCGCGTGAACAGCAGCGTGCCGTCGCCGTCGTAAACGCGTTCGGGGCCCCAGCCGCCCGCGCGCGTCGCTTCGTTCTTCAGGCTGAGCGTCAGGTCGGTGCCGCCGAGCTTGCCGCTGGTCGAAATTTCGCCATTGAACCAGTTGTCGCGGATGCGCGGCCGCAGTTCGGGTTGCCAGCGGACCGTCGTCTTGAAACCGCCCGCGCGTTTTCCCGCGACGAGGACGATATTGGCAACCTGCCCGCTGAGCCCCGGGACGCTCAGGCTCGCGCCGTCGACGATATCGATATAGGCGACGTCGCTGGCGGCGATGCGCGACAGCGCGGCGCGGGCGTCGGTCGTCTTGTTGGCGATCCGTTCACCGCCGATCAGCACATTCTCGGTCGCCGCGCCGAGCCCACGGTCGCCGCCGTTGGTCCCGGTGACGATCAGGAAGCCCGGTATCTTCTCGACCATGTCGAGCGCGGTGCGCGGAGCGAAGCGCCTGAAATCGTCGGGAGTATAACGCTGCGCGCGCCTGGCGTCGGTCGCGACGGCCGGTGCGGCGTTGCCCGTCGCTTCCTGCGCAGCCGCGGGGGCGAACGGCCACAAGGCCGCAATCGCAAACGATGTTCTCCCGATACCGGCCGGCATGCTTCCCCCCTCGTGACGGCTGCCGAAACAAGACAGCGCCGCAATCGCGAATAGTTCGCAATAAACCCCGGCACGCCCCAATGTCTACCAACGCGCCGCAGTCTTCGACGAGCGGGACGAGGGCATGGCGTTCGCCCGACGAACGTCGGTCCGGAATGGACGCGCCGCTTCCGGTCTTTTCTTGCATCGTGCGGAATTCCCGACATTATTGCCCCAGCAATGGGGGTTATCATGCGCATTCCGGGTTCGATACTGCTTGCCGCCGTGCTGACGCACGCGGCAGCGATGGCGGAGGACGGGCAAATTCAGCGCGGGCCCGCGCCGGGGTGGGTCGTTCCGTCGGAACTGATGCCGGTTCCCGACGATGCCGACGGGCTGGTTTTCGTGCGGCGCCAGGACGCGCTGATCCATCTCGATGGCGAGGGGCAGGCGCAATATCTTGGCTACCGGATGCGGCTTCTCCACCCGAATGCGTTACAGGCCGGCAATATATCGATCGCGTGGAATCCCGCCTCGGGCCCGCCGATCGTGCATCTGGTCAAGGTCCACCGCGCGGGCGAGACGATCGACGTGCTCGAAAAGGCCTCGTTTGAAATCCTCCGCCGCGAGGATCAGCTCGAAGCCGCGAAACTCGACGGCATCTTGACCGCGGTGCTCCGCGTTCCCGACCTGCGCGTCGGCGACGAGCTGGAGGTGGGGTTGACCACCCGCGTCAGCGATCCGACGCTCGGCCATAACGATGCGGGGCTGCTGTTTCTGGGGCCAAGCCCGGCGCCCGGCCGCTATCGTCTGGGCCTGAGCTGGGACAAGGGGCTGAAACCCGGGATCAGGATGACGCCCGACATGGCGGCGGCCGCGCGGACGAGTAACAGCGGCGTCGATTTTTCCTTCGACAATCCCCCGATGCTCACCCCGCCGAAGGATGCGCCGGCCCGCTATCAATGGCAACGGATCGTCGAGTTCACCGATTTTGCCGACTGGGCCGCGATATCGCGGCACTTCGCCCCGCTGTACACAAGGGCTGCGGCGATTCCCGACGGTTCGGTGCTGGTTGCCGAAGCCGGGCGTATCGCCGCGGCCCATCCGCGTCCGTTGGACCGCGCGGCCGCCGCGCTCAAGCTGGTCCAGCAGGATGTCCGCTATATCTACGTCGGGCTCGGCAACGGCAATCTCACCCCCGCCACCGCCGAGGAGACATGGCAGCGCCGCTACGGCGACTGCAAGGGCAAGACCGTGCTTTTGCTGGGTCTGCTCGCACGGCTCGGGATCGAAGCCGAAGCGGTGCTCGTCAACAACAGCGGCGCGGACGACGGCCTCGACGAGCGGCTGCCGAACGCGGGCATGTTCGATCATGTCCTCGTGCGGGCCCGTATCGATGGCAAGGTCTACTGGCTCGACGGCACGCTGCCGCCGGTCGTCCCGCCGGGGACCACCCCTGCCTTGCCCTATCGCTGGGTCCTGCCGTTGACCGCGCAAGGTGCGGCGATCCAGAATCTGCCATGGCGTCCCGCATCGAGGCCCGACGAAATCACGCTTTTCGAAATCGACGCGCGCGCGGGTTTCGACCAGCCGGCGCAAGTGACGAACACCATCATCGTTCGCGGGCTGACGGGGCTGCAGCAGCAGGTGCAGCTATCGGGCCTGACTGCGGGCCAGTTGCTCAACGCGATGCGCCAGCAACTCCTCGGTGACGCATGGCAGACGGTCGACGACGTCAAATGGCGCTATGACCAGAAGGCCGAAGCAAGCGTCATGACGATCCGCGGAACGTGGGAGGTCGACTGGGACGACGACGGGAACGGGGGCAAATCGCTGGCGCTGCCCGGCGGCGGTTTCAGCCCGCCCGAACGGCGCGTGCGGCCGGCGGACCAGAATCAGGATCTGCCCTATTATAACGCGCCCGACTATGATTGCCGGGTGACGACGCTGCGGCTGCCGTCGACGACCGGCGCGTCGGACTGGACGTTCAAGTCGGGATACGACACGCATATTTTCGGCAGAAATTATTACCGGGCGTTCGACGTTCGCGACGGGGCGATCCGGATGATCCGCGGACTGCGCGTCGAACGTCAGGAAATCGACGCGGTCAGCGCGCGGCGCGACAATGCCCGGATCGCCGGCTTCGACAACAGCATGGCGTGGGTCTTCTACAATCCGGAAGGCGGCGGCATGCCCGATCCCCACCGGAAGACGGTGCCCGCAACCTACGACATCGACTGGGCGGCCGACATCGTGCCTTGTGTTTCGGAGGCCGCTAAACCCTGACCGGGGGCGTCGGCGTCAGTCCCTCAGCAGCTCGTTGATACCGGTCTTGGCGCGCGTTTTGGCATCGACGCGCTTGACGATCACCGCGCAATAGAGCGACGGGCCGGGGCTGCCGTCGGGCAGCGGCTTGCCCGGCATCGCGCCGGGGACGACCACCGAATAGGCGGGCACTTCGCCGATGAAAATTTCGCCCGTCGCGCGGTCGACGATCTTGGTCGAGGCGCCGAGATAGACGCCCATCGACAGCACCGCGCCCTCGCGCACGATTACCCCTTCGGCAACCTCGGCGCGCGCACCGATGAAGGCGCCGTCCTCGATCACCACCGGGCCTGCCTGCAGCGGTTCGAGCACGCCGCCGATCCCTGCGCCGCCCGACAGATGGACGTTGGCGCCGATCTGCGCGCAGCTTCCGACCGTGGCCCAGGCGTCGACCATCGAACCTTCACCGACATAAGCGCCGATGTTGACGAAGCTCGGCATCAAGACCGCGCCCTTGCTGATAAAGGCGCCGCGGCGGACGATCGATCCGGGGACGGCGCGGAAACCGGCGTCGCGGAAACGGTTCTCGCCCCAGCCGGCGAATTTCGAGGGAACCTTGTCCCACCAGTGCCCGCCGCCTGCGCTGCCCTCGATCAGTTCCATGTCGTTGAGGCGGAAGGACAGCAGCACTGCCTTCTTCAGCCATTGATTGACCTGCCAGGTGCCGCCCGCGTCGCGTTCCGCCACGCGGAAGCTGCCGTCGTCGAGCCCGGCGAGCGCGGTTTCGACCGCATCGCGCACGGCGCCCTGGGTCGTCAGGCCCAGCGTGTCGCGGTCCTCCCAAGCGGCTTCGATCGTCGTCTGCAGGTCGGTGCTCATGAAATTCCCCAAGGTTGCGGCAAATTGTCGAGCCAGTCGGCAATGTCGGTCGCGTGGAAATCGACATGGTCTGGCAGGTGGTCGCGATGGCCGCTTTCGCTGCCATTGTCCAGCCACACGGTGGTCATCCCCAGCATCTTGGCCGGGGTCAGATTGCGCGCCATATCCTCGACGAACAGGCTGCTCGCCGGATCGACGCCGAGGTGCGCGATCATCGTTGCATAAGCGGCCGGATCGGGCTTGGGCGTATATTGCGTGATGCGGATGTCGCAGATGCCGTCGAACAGGTCGGCAATCCCGCGCGCCTCCAGCACGCGCGCCGCATAATCGGCATCGGCGTTGGTGAAGATCAGCTTGCGCCCCGGCAGGCGTTCGAGCCCGGCGCGAAGCCGCGCATCGGGCGCGATGCGGTCGAGGGCGATGTCATGGACATCGACGAGGAAATCTTCGGGGTCGATGCCGTGGTGGCGCATCAGCCCGGCCATCGTCGTGCCATGATCGTGGAAATATTGTTTCTGCACCCGCCGTGCCTCGACCGCGTCGACGTCCAGCAGGCGCATGATGAAGGCGCCCATGCGCTCGTCGATCAGGTCGAACAGCTTCGCCGATGGCGGGTAAAGCGTGTTGTCGAGATCGAAGATCCAGCTGTCGATATGGTCGATGCGCGGCGCCATGGCGCGGCGCTTACCGGCAGAGCGCGCCGCGGGCAAGGCGTGCGCTTTACGTCCCGGTAGCGATCGGCTTTAACCGCTGCACGACATGCACAGGGGGCGCCAGCCATGAAGCGACAGACTTTCCTTCCGTTCCTTCTCGCGGGGGTGGCACTCGCCCTGCCCGCCACCGCACAGACCACGCGAACGGTGATCCATGCCGGCCATCTGCTCGCCGAGCCGGGCCAGCCCGCAAAGGGCGCCGCGACGATCGTGGTCGAAGGCGGAAAGATCATATCGATCGCCGACGGACATCAGCCGGCCGAAGCGGGTGCGACGCTGATCGACCTCAGCGACAAATATGTCCTTCCCGGGCTGATCGACAGCCATGTGCATCTGACCAGCGACGCCGGCGGTATCGCCGGGCAGCTCGAGGATGTGACGCTCAGCCCCGCCGCGCAGGCCTTCAATGCCGAGGTCAACGGGATGAAGACGCTGCGTGCGGGTTTCACCACCGTCCGCAATCTCGGCGACGGCGACGGGGCGACACTGGCGCTCCGCGATGCGATCCTCGCCGGGAAGGTGCGTGGACCGCGGATCGTCGATGCCGGTGCTTCGATCTCGGGCAGCGCGGGCCATATGGACGGGTCGCTCGGCTATCGCGACGAGCTGCGTCCCTTCTTCGCCGGTGCCGGCAATACCTGTAACGGCGCTGACGATTGCCGCCGCGCGGTGCGATTGCAGATCGGACGCGGCGCCGACGTGATCAAATTCGCTTCGACCGGCGGGGTCAACAGCCGGATCGGCGCCGGGCTCGGCAAGCAGATGTTCGACGACGAGGCGCAGGCGATCGTCGATACCGCGCATATGTTCGGCAAGAAGGTCGCGGTCCACGCGCACGGCGCCGACGGCATCCGCCTCGCGCTTGCGGCCGGCGCCGATTCGATCGAGCATGGCACGATCCTCGACGAGGCGACGATCGCTGCCTGGGCGAAGTCGAAGGCCTATTATGTCCCGACGCTGTCGACCGTGAACGGTTACAAGGAACGCCTCGCCGCCAATCCGGGCGCCTATGAACCCGACGTGCTCGCGAAGATTCAGTGGCGTATCTCGATCACCGGCAAGAGCCTCGAGCAACTGGTACCCAAGGGCGTGCGCATTGCCTTCGGTACCGATGCCGGCGTGTCGAAGCACGGCCGCAATGGCGACGAATTCGAACTGATGGTCCAGCACGGCATGACCCCGCTCGAGGCCTTGAAGGCGGCGACGGTCAATGCCGCCGATCTGCTCGGCCTGTCGGACCAGATCGGCACCATCGCGCCGGGCAAGAGCGCCGACATCATCGCCGTCGCAAGCGACCCGGTCGCCGATGTGCGCGTGCTCAAGCAGGTCGATTTCGTGATGGCGCGCGGCGAGGTGGTCGACTGACGAATGATCCTGCGGTGGGGAGGTGGCAGCGCGAAGCGCTGACGGAGGGGCCTATGGAGCAACCGTCGCGGCCCCTCCACCACTCGCTACGCGAGCGGTCCCCCTCCCCACCTCCTTCGCGGCAGGGAGGATCGTCAGTCCGACAACGCGGCGCGTAACTGCTGCCATTGCGCGAGCTTCGCTGCGAAACCGATCGTGTTCGCAGCGCTGCTCGACGGCAGGTCAAGCAGCGCGATGCCGCCGAGCGGCGGCAATTGCTTCCGCCCGATCGCCGCGGCCTTGCCGCCGTTGAAGGCGATCATGCCGAGGTCGGGCAGGGTGGCGACCAGCGCTGCGAGGTCGTGCGGTTCGGCTTCGCGGATCAGCGAATCGCTGCTCGTCTGCCGTTCGGCGCTGCGGATGACGTCCCACAGACCGACCTTCGCCGCGCGGAGCGCGGCCAGCCGCTCTTCATAAGGCAGGCCGGCGAGCGGCCGGTCCACAACCTCACCGACCAGCCGCCAGAACTGGTTCGTCGGATGCGCATAATATTGCCGCTCGGCGAGCGACCGCGCGCCGGGCAGGCTGCCGAGGATCAGCAGCCTTGTGTCGGGATACACATGCGGTGCGAAGCTGGCGTGGCGAGTGGCGGGCATCGGCATCCGATAACCGGTCCGGTCCGGCGCAACAATATTGCCCGCCCCTTGACCGCGAAAGGAATCGGGTCTAGGGGCGCGCTCGACCGAAAAGGGCGGTTTGCCGTCCCTTTCAGTTACAACAGCGCTTGAACATTGCTGGCGCGGATGGAGCCTCCGGAAGATCATCACGATCCGCCGGGGTCTTTTGCTGTTATCAGGTCGGCCGTTTTCCGCCGTTTTTGGCGGATATCGGCCGGAGCTTCATCCACCGCAGTACAGTAACCGTTCGCTTTGATGGGCGGACATTTAAAGGTGAAGCATTCATGCCCACGATCAACCAGCTGGTCCGCAAGGGCCGGACTCCCCAGAAGGTGAAGTCCAAGGTCCCGGCGATGGACGCAAACCCGCAAAAGCGCGGCGTTTGCACCCGTGTCTATACGACGACCCCGAAAAAGCCGAACTCGGCGCTCCGCAAGGTTGCAAAGGTCCGCCTGACCAACCAGCGCGAAGTCATCACCTACATCCCCGGCGAAGGCCACAACCTCCAGGAACACAGCGTCGTGCTGATCCGCGGCGGTCGTGTCCGCGATCTTCCCGGTGTGCGTTACCACGTCCTGCGCGGCGTGCTCGATACGCAGGGCGTGAAGGACCGCAAGCAGAGCCGTTCGAAGTACGGCGCGAAGCGTCCGAAGTAAGGACCGCTTTTTCGGCTATTTGATCATCCCTGGCTGCCTTGGCGCCGGGATGCTGTTGTAAAAGGAATTACCTATGGCTCGTCGTCGTCGTCCCGAACGCCGCGAAATCCTGCCCGATCCCCGTTTCGGTGATGTGGTGCTGTCGAAGTTCATGAACAGTGTCATGCTCGACGGGAAGAAGTCCGTCGCCGAAAGCATCGTTTACGGTGCGCTCGAATCGGTCGAAGCCCGCGCCAAGAAGGAACCCATCGGCGTGTTCCACGAAGCGCTCGCGAACATCCGCCCGAACATCGAAGTCCGCAGCCGCCGCGTCGGCGGTGCGACCTATCAGGTTCCCGTCGAAGTCCGTCCGGACCGTGCGCAGGCGCTCGCGATCCGCTGGCTGATCACGGCGGCGCGCAACCGCAGCGAAACCACGATGGCCGCGCGTCTGTCGGGCGAACTGCTCGACGCGTCGAACAACCGCGGCAATGCGGTCAAGAAGCGCGAAGACACGCACCGCATGGCGGAAGCGAACCGCGCTTTCAGCCACTACCGCTGGTAAGCGCTCGCGGGACGGCCCGGTTCTCGCATCCGCGTCTCGCAATCGTAACAATCGTTCCTATATCGGGGGTGGCTCCAAAGGCCTCCCCCCAAATCCGAGGAAAAGACCATGGCACGCAGCCATCCGCTCGAACGCTATCGCAATTTCGGTATCATGGCGCACATCGACGCCGGCAAGACCACGACGACCGAGCGCATTCTCTATTACACCGGCAAGTCCTACAAGATCGGCGAAGTCCATGACGGCGCCGCGACGATGGACTGGATGGAGCAGGAACAGGAACGCGGCATCACGATCACGTCGGCCGCCACCACCTGTCTGTGGAAGGCGGAAGAGGGCAATGGTCCCGAGCATCGCCTGAACATCATCGACACCCCCGGCCACGTCGACTTCACGATTGAAGTCGAGCGCAGCTTGCGCGTCCTCGACGGCGCGGTTGCCGCGTTCGACGGCGTTGCCGGCGTCGAGCCGCAGTCGGAAACCGTGTGGCGTCAGGCCGACAAGTATCGCGTGCCGCGCATGTGCTTCATCAACAAGCTCGATCGCACCGGCGCGAACTTCTATTATTGCGTCCAGACGATCATCGATCGTCTCGGTGCGACGCCGGCTGTCCTCTATCTGCCCATCGGCGCGGAATCGGATTTCAAGGGCCTCGTCGACCTCGTCAACGAACGCGCGATCATCTGGAAGGACGAAAGCCTCGGCGCCGAATTCTTCTATGAAGAGATCCCTGCCGACCTCGTCGACAAGGCCGCCGAATATCGCGAAAAGCTCGTCGAACTCGCCGTCGAACAGGACGACGATGCGATGGAAGCCTATCTCGAAGGCAACCTGCCCGACGTCGCGACGCTGAAGGCGCTGATCCGCAAGGGCACGCTCGGTCAGGCGTTCGTGCCCGTGCTCTGCGGCTCGGCGTTCAAGAACAAGGGCGTCCAGACGCTGCTCGACGCGGTCGTCGACTATCTGCCCTCGCCGCTCGACATCGAAGACGTGCAGGGCGTGAACCCCGACACGAACGAACCCGATTCGCGCGCGACCGCCGACTCGGCGCCGCTGTCGATGCTCGCGTTCAAGATCATGAACGACCCGTTCGTCGGTTCGCTCACCTTCGCCCGCATCTATTCGGGCACCCTGACCAAGGGCAGCTATCTGAACTCGGTCAAGGACAAGAAGGAAAAGGTCGGCCGTATGCTCCTGATGCACGCCAACTCGCGTGAGGACATCGAGGAAGCGTTCGCGGGCGATATCGTTGCGCTCGCCGGGCTCAAGGAAACCACCACCGGGGACACGCTCTGCGCCACCAATGCGCCGATCATCCTCGAGCGGATGGAATTCCCCGAACCGGTCATCGAGCTGTCGGTGGAACCGAAGACCAAGGCCGACCAGGAAAAGATGGGCATCGCGCTCAATCGCCTCGCGGCCGAGGATCCCTCGTTCCGCGTCTCGACCGACCATGAATCGGGCCAGACGATCATCAAGGGCATGGGCGAGCTTCACCTCGACATCCTCGTCGATCGCATGAAGCGCGAGTTCAAGGTCGAAGCGAATGTCGGTGCGCCGCAGGTGGCGTACCGCGAATCGCTCGCGAAGCCGGTCGACGTCGACTATACCCACAAGAAGCAGTCGGGCGGCTCGGGCCAGTTCGGCCGCGTCAAGGTCAGCGTCGCCCCCGGCGAACGCGGCTCGGGCATCACCTTCCTCGACGAGATCAAGGGCGGCAACATTCCGCGCGAATATATCCCGTCGGTCGAAAAGGGCATGCGCGAGTCGGCCGAGAACGGTCACATGATTGGCTTCCCGATCATCGACTTCGAAATCAAGCTGACGGACGGCGCGTACCACGACGTCGACTCGTCGGCGCTGGCGTTCGAAATCGCGGGCCGTGCGGCGATGCGCGAAGTGGCGGCAAAGGCCGGCATCAAGCTGCTCGAACCGGTGATGAAGGTCGAAGTCGTCACCCCCGAGGAGTTCATGGGCGACGTGATCGGCGACCTCAACAGCCGCCGCGGCCAGATCCAGGGCACCGACAGCCGGGGCAATGCCCAGGTTGTCGAGGCGATCGTGCCGCTGGCGAACATGTTCGGTTACGTCAACCAGCTGCGCAGCTTCAGCCAGGGTCGCGCCAGCTACTCGATGCAATTCTCGCATTATGAAGAAGTGCCGACCAACGTCGCCGAAGAAGTGAAGGCCAAGATGGCCTGATAGGTGAAAGCCGCGCGGACTTGCGCCGCGCGGCAAGACCCTCTAAGGGCGGCGCCTGATTCAGCAGGCTCGTCCACGACTGATCAACGCAAACACTGAACAAGAAGGTTATACCATCATGGCCAAGGCTAAATTTGAGCGGACGAAGCCGCACTGCAACATCGGCACCATCGGTCACGTCGACCATGGCAAGACCTCGCTGACCGCAGCGATCACCAAGATTCTCGCCGAAAACGTTGCGGGCAACGCCGCCGTCGATTTCGCGAACATCGACAAGGCTCCCGAAGAGCGCGAGCGCGGCATCACCATTTCGACCGCCCACGTCGAATATGAAACCGAAGGCCGCCACTATGCGCACGTCGACTGCCCGGGTCACGCTGACTATGTGAAGAACATGATCACCGGTGCCGCCCAGATGGACGGCGCGATCCTCGTCGTGTCGGCCGCTGACGGCCCGATGCCGCAGACCAAGGAGCACATCCTGCTCGCGAAGCAGGTCGGCGTTCCGACCATGGTCGTGTTCCTCAACAAGGTCGACCAGCTCGACGATCCCGAACTGCTCGAGCTCGTCGAACTCGAAATCCGCGAAGAACTTTCGAAGCGCGACTTCGACGGCGACAATATTCCGATCATCGCCGGCTCGGCGCTCGCCGCGCTGGAAAGCCGCGACGACAACATCGGCAAGGACGCGATCCTGAAGCTGATGGCCGCCGTTGACGAGTGGATCCCGCAGCCGGAACGTCCGCTCGACAAGCCCTTCCTGATGCCGATCGAAGACGTGTTCTCGATCTCGGGCCGTGGTACGGTTGTCACCGGCCGCGTCGAAACCGGCATCGTCAAGGTTGGTGAAGAAGTCGAAATCGTTGGCATCAAGGACACCAAGAAGACCGTCGTCACCGGCGTCGAAATGTTCCGCAAGCTGCTCGACCAGGGCCAGGCCGGCGACAACATCGGTGCGCTGATCCGCGGCGTCGGCCGTGAAGAAGTCGAGCGTGGCCAGGTTCTGGCGAAGCCCGGCTCGATCACGCCGCACACCGAGTTCACCTCGGAAGTGTACGTCCTGTCGAAGGACGAAGGCGGCCGTCACACGCCGTTCTTCGCGAACTATCGTCCGCAGTTCTACTTCCGCACCACGGACGTCACCGGCGAGGTCATCCTCCCCGAGGGCACCGAGATGGTCATGCCGGGCGACAACGTCCAGCTGTCGGTCAAGCTGATCGCCCCGATCGCCATGGACCCGGGTCTGCGCTTCGCGATTCGCGAAGGCGGCCGCACGGTCGGCGCAGGGGTTGTCGCGACGATCACAAAGTAATATAGGGCCGCGAGCCGCGCGATTCGGACTGATTCGCGCGGCTCGTAGCTTAAAGGTTTTTGATGGCCGGACCGGCTTCCTGATGGGGGCCGGTACAGGCCATTTCGGCTCTTTCGCATCGTTAGACGGGATTCGACTGGAACAGTCATGGAAACGCAGAATATTCGCATTCGCCTGAAGGCCTTTGATCACCGCGTGCTCGATCAGGCCACCACCGACATTGCCGATACGGCCCGCCGTACCGGAGCGCTTATTCGCGGCCCGATCCCGCTTCCGACGCGTATTGAAAAATTCACCGTGAACCGCGGTCCGCATGTCGACAAAAAGTCGCGCGAGCAGTTCGAGGTGCGTACCCACAAGCGGCTGCTCGACATCGTGCAGCCCACCCCGCAGACGGTCGACGCGCTGATGAAGCTCGACCTCGCTGCCGGCGTGAACGTCGAAATCAAGCTGGCCTAGAGCCAGCATGCCCCGCGAGAGCGGGGCCTCTATCGGCAGGACGGTTCGCCGCCTGCATCACGATAGGGTGGATACCGCCGGACCGCCTCTTCGGAGGCATCATGGTCCGGGCTGCGTCCCCCGTCTCGCCGCTTCTCCTTCGGGATGGCGGCACCTCAGCCCGGACGGGGCGATGCATCGGAATTTCGGGCTGGGAGGGTTCCGTCGAGACGTGTCTCGATGGGTCCCGCAAGCCGTGCGGAATGGTCCGCCCGGCCTCTGTTGAGGAGTATGATCATGCGTACTGGCGTGATCGCGAAGAAAATGGGGATGACCCGCCTGTTTCAGGACGACGGCCGCCACGTGCCCGTCACCGTCCTGAGCCTCGAAGGCTGCCAGGTCGTCTCCGTGCGCGATAAAGAACGTGACGGCTATGTGGCCGTTCAGCTCGGTGCTGGCTCGGCCAAGGCGAAGAACGTCGCCAAGCCGCAGCGCGGTGCCTATGGCAAGGCCGAAGTCGAGCCCAAGGCGAAGCTCGTCGAATTCCGCGTCGCTGACGACGCGACGCTCGACGTCGGCGCCGAACTGTCGGCCGACCATTTCGTTGCCGGCCAGATCGTCGACATCCAGGGCGTGACCCAGGGTAAGGGCTTTGCCGGTGCGATGAAGCGCTGGGGTTTCGGCGGTATGCGCGCGACCCACGGTGTGTCGATCAGCCACCGTGCGCATGGTTCGACCGGTAACCGTCAGGATCCGGGCCGCGTCTTCAAGAACAAGAAGATGGCCGGCCACATGGGCGCGCGCAACCGCACCCAGCAGAATCTCGAAATCGTCCGCACCGACGTCGAGCGCGGCCTTCTCTTCGTCAAGGGCTCGGTCCCTGGCTCGAAGGGCGGCTGGCTGCTCGTTCGCGATGCGGTGAAGCTGCCGCGCCACCCCGAAGCCCCCTATCCGGCGGGCATCAAGAGCGCGGCCAACAGCAACGAAGCCCCGGCTGACGCGCCGGTCGAAACGCCGGTCGAAGAAACCGTCGTCGACACCGCGGCCACCGACGGCGCACAGGAGTCCTGATCATGAAGGTCAAGGTACAGACCCTCGATGGCAAGGCTGGCGCCGACATCGATCTTAACGACGACGTCTTCGGCGTCGACGCGCGCGCAGACATTCTGCATCGCGTCGTGGCCTGGCAGCTCGAAAAGCGCCGCGGTCCGGCTCGCGCCGCCCGCGAACGCAGCGATGTGTCGCGCACCGGCAAGAAGTTCGGTCGCCAGAAGGGCGGCGGTACGGCGCGTCACGGTGACCGTAAGGCGCCGATCTTCATCGGCGGTGGCAAGGCGCATGGTCCCCGGGCCCGCACCTTCGGTCACTCGCTGAACAAGAAGATCCGCACCCTCGGCCTGAAGATGGCGCTCAGCGACAAGGCGAAGGGCGGCAAGCTCGTCGTTCTCGACACGCTCGAGCTCAAGGACGCGAAGACCAAGGCGCTCGCCGGCAAGCTCGGCAAGATGGAACTCGGCAACCGCGCGCTCTTCATCGACGGTGACGCGGTGCACGCAAGCTTCGCCATGGCCTCGGCCAACCTCATCGGTGTCGACGCGCTGCCCGCCATCGGCGCCAACGTCTATGACATCATCCGTGCCGACACGCTGGTCCTGACCCGCGCGGCGGTCGAACAGCTGGAGGCCCGCTGCAATGGCTAAGGCAAAAACAGTCGACGCGCGTCACTATGACGTGATCCTCGCGCCGGTGATCACCGAAAAGTCGACGCTGCTCAGCGAAAACGACGCCGTGGTGTTCAAGGTCGCGAACGACGCGACCAAGCCCGCGATCAAGGCCGCCGTCGAGGCGCTGTTCGATGTCAAGGTGGTGAGCGTCAACACGCTCGTCACCAAGGGCAAGACCAAGCGCTGGAAGGGCAAGCCCTACACCCGCAGCGACGTGAAGAAGGCGATCGTTCGCCTGGCCGCAGGCCAGTCGATCGACGTCACGACCGGCGTCTGATTGTAGGAAGAGGCAGAGAAAATGGCACTTAAATCCTATAATCCGACCAGCCCCGCGCAGCGCGGCCTGATCCTCGTCGACAAATCGTCGCTGTGGAAGGGCAAGCCCGTCAAGGCGCTGACCGAAGGCAAGCGCAAGACAGGTGGCCGCAACAACAAGGGTCATGTGACCTCGCGCGGCATCGCCGGCGGCCACAAGCAGAAGTACCGCTTCATCGACTTCAAGCGTCGCAAGTGGGACATGCCGGCCACCGTCGAGCGTCTGGAATATGACCCCAACCGCACGGCGTTCATTGCCCTCGTCAAGTATGAAGACGGTGAGCAGACCTACATCCTCGCGCCGCAGCGTCTGGCCGTTGGCGACACCGTCGTCGCCGGCAAGAAGACCGACGTGAAGCCGGGCAATGCGATGGAATTGTCGCAGATGCCGGTCGGCACGATCGTCCACAACATCGAGATGAAGCCGGGCAAGGGCGGCCAGATCGCCCGTTCGGCCGGCACCTATGCACAGGTCGTCGGTCGTGACCGCGGTCTCGTCATCGTGCGTCTCGGTTCGGGCGAGCAGCGTTACATCCGCGGCGAGTGCATGGGCACGGTCGGTGCGGTGTCGAACCCCGACAACCAGAACACCAACCTGGGCAAGGCCGGCCGCAACCGCTGGCTCGGCAAGCGTCCGCTGACCCGCGGCGTCGCCAAGAACCCGGTCGACCATCCGCACGGCGGTGGTGAAGGCCGCACCTCGGGTGGCCGTCATCCGGTTACCCCGTGGGGCAAGCCGACCAAGGGTGCCCGCACGCGCCACAACAAGTCGACCGACAATATGATCATCCGGTCGCGTCACGCGAAGAAGAAGAGGTAAGCCATGGCTCGCTCGGTCTGGAAGGGTCCGTTCGTGGACCTCCATCTGCTCAAGAAAGCCGAAACGGCCCAGGACGGCGGCAGCTCTGCCCCGATCAAGACCTGGTCGCGCCGGTCCACCATCCTGCCGCAGTTCGTGGGGCTGACCTTCAACGTCTACAACGGCCGCAAGTTCGTGCCGGTGTCGGTCAATGAAGACATGGTCGGCATGAAGCTGGGTGAATTTGCGCCGACGCGCTTCTTCCCCGGCCACGCGGCCGACAAGAAGGGCAAACGCTAATGGGCAAGGAAAAGTCCCCCCGCCGCGTTGCGGATAACGAGGCTCTCTCGGTCGGCACGCAGATTCGCGGCTCGGCGCAGAAGCTGAACCTCGTTGCCGCGCTGATCCGCGGCCGCAAGGTCGAAGACGCGATGAACGTCCTCGCTTTCTCGAAGAAGGCGATGGCCGTCGACGTGCGCAAGGTTCTCGCCAGCGCCGTCGCCAATGCGGAAAACAACCACAACCTCGACGTTGACGCGCTGGTCGTCAAGGAAGCGAGCGTGGGCAAGTCGATCTCGATGAAGCGCTGGCACGCTCGCGGCCGCGGCAAGTCGACCCGGATCGTCAAGCCGTTCAGCCGCATCCGCATTGTCGTGCGCGAACAGGAAGAAGAGGCGTAAGATGGGCCAGAAGAGCAATCCGATCGGCCTGCGCCTGCAGGTCAACCGCACCTGGGACAGCCGCTGGTTCGCCGAAGGCCAGGACTATGGCCGCATGCTTGTTGAGGATCTGAAGATCCGCAAGTTCGTGTTCAAGCACCTGCCGCAGGCTGCGATCTCGAAGGTCGTCATCGAACGTCCGGCGAAGCTGTGCCGCGTGTCGATCTATGCCGCCCGTCCGGGCGTCATCATCGGCAAGAAGGGCGCCGACATCGAAAAGCTGCGCAAACAGCTCGGTGCGATGACCGGCAGCGACGTGTCGCTGAACATCGTCGAGATCCGCAAGCCTGAAGTCGACGCCAAGCTCGTCGGTCAGGGCATCGCCGACCAGCTCGAACGCCGCGTCGCGTTCCGCCGCGCCATGAAGCGCGCCGTCCAGTCGGCGATGCGCCTTGGTGCCGAGGGCATCCGCATCAACTGCGCCGGCCGTCTCGGCGGCGCGGAAATCGCGCGCACCGAATGGTACCGCGAAGGCCGGGTGCCGCTGCACACGCTGCGCGCCAATGTCGACTATGCCGAGGCCGAAGCCCACACCGCCTATGGCGTGTGCGGGATCAAGGTCTGGATCTTCAAGGGCGAAATCCTTGGTCACGACCCGATGGCGACCGACCGTCTGATGCTCGATGCGCAGACGACCGGTGTCCGTCCGGCCCGTGAAGATCGCCGCTAAGGACTGCTGAGATGCTGCAACCGAAAAAAACCAAGTTCCGCAAGGCCTTCAAGGGCCGCATCCATGGCAATGCCAAGGGCGGTACCAGCCTGAACTTCGGCTCCTACGGGCTGAAGGCGATGGAACCCGAGCGCATCACCGCGCGCCAGATCGAAGCGGCTCGCCGCGCGATCAGCCGTGCGATCAAGCGTCAGGGCCGCCTGTGGATTCGCGTTTTCCCCGACGTCCCCGTGTCGTCGAAGCCTGCCGAAGTGCGCATGGGTAAGGGCAAGGGTTCGCCGGAATTCTGGGCCGCGCGCGTGAAGCCGGGTCGCATCCTGTTCGAACTCGACGGCGTTCCGGGCCCCGTGGCCGCGCTGGCGTTCGAACGCGCCGCGATGAAGCTGCCGATCAAGACGAAGGTTATCGCCCGCCTCGGCGACACCTCGCATCTGGAGGGTTAAGGACATGGCCAAGACCGAAGATTTCAAGGCCAAGACCGACGACCAGCTCGCCGAACAGCTTGGCGAACTGAAGCGCGAGGCGTTCAACCTCCGCTTCCAGGCGGCCACCGGCCAGCTTGAAAAGGCCTCGCGCGTCAAGGAAGTGCGGCGCTCGATCGCCCGCATCAAGACGCAGCAGACCGAGCGTTCGCGCTCGGCCGCGAAGTAAGGAGACTATCGATGCCGAAGCGCATTCTGACCGGCACGGTGGTGTCCGACAAGGGCGACAAGACCGTCGTGGTGAAGGTCGAACGGAAGGTGAAGCACCCTCTGTACGGCAAGATCATCCGCCGCTCGAAAAAGTATCACGCCCACGATGAAGACAACGCCATCAAGGCTGGCGAAACCGTCCGCATCGAGGAAACGAAGCCGATTTCGAAGCTGAAGACCTGGAAGGTGCTCGACAAGGTCGACACCCACAGCAAGCCCAAGGGCGCCGCCCCGGCTGCTCCCGCCGCGGCCGAAGGCTAAAGAGTTTCACGGAACCGCCGGGGCATCCCGGTAGGCCAAGGAAGAAGGAAATGCATCGATGATCCAGATGCAGTCACAATTGGAAGTCGCCGACAACAGCGGCGCGAAGCGCGTCCAGTGCATCAAGGTGCTCGGCGGCTCGAAGCGTCGCACCGCCGGCGTCGGCGATGTCATCGTCGTGTCGATCAAGGAAGCCCAGCCGCGCGGCAAGGTGAAGAAGGGCGACGTGCATCGCGCCGTCATCGTCCGCACCGCGAAGGATGTGCGCCGTGCCGATGGTTCGGTGATCCGTTTCGACAGCAACGCCGCCGTGCTCGTCAACAAGAACGAGGAGCCGATCGGCACCCGTATCTTCGGCCCCGTCGTGCGCGAACTGCGCGGCAAGGGCTATATGAAGATCATCAGCCTGGCGCCGGAGGTGCTCTGACCATGGCGAACAAGATCAAGAAGGGTGACACGGTCGTCGTCCTGTCCGGCAAGGACAAGGGCAAGACCGGCGAAGTGACGCAGAGCCTGCCGAAGGACGGCAAGGTCGTCGTCGCTGGCGTCAATGTCATCACCCGCCACCGCAAGCCGAACCAGCAGAATCCGCAGGGCGGGCTCGAGCGCAAGGAAGCGCCGCTGTTCGCGAGCAAGGTCGCGCTGGCCGATCCCAAGACCGGCAAGCCGACGCGCGTTCGTTTTGAAACCAAGGACGGCAAGAAGGTCCGCGTGGCCGTGAAGTCCGGGGAGACGATCAATGGCTGACAATTACACCCCGCGCATGCGCAAGCGCTATGACGATGTGATCGTCAAGGCGATGACCGAGAAGTTCGGTTACAAGAATGCGATGGAAGTGCCGAAGATCGAGAAGATCACGCTCAACATGGGCGTGGGCGACGCGGTCCAGGACAAGAAGAAGGTCGAGATCGCTGCTTCGGAAATGGAGCTGATCGCGGGTCAGAAGCCCGTCGTGACCAAGGCGAAGAAGTCGATCGCGCAGTTCAAGCTGCGTGAAGGCATGCCGATCGGTTGCAAGGTCACCCTGCGCCGCGAACGCATGTACGAGTTCCTCGATCGCCTGATCACGATCGCCATGCCGCGCATTCGCGACTTTCGCGGCGTGTCGGCGACGAGCTTCGACGGCCGTGGCAACTATGCCATGGGCCTGAAAGAGCAGATCATCTTCCCCGAGATCAACTATGACCGCATCGACACGGTGCGCGGCATGGACGTGATCGTCACCACCACCGCTCGTACGGACGACGAAGCCCGCGAACTGCTCAAGCTGTTCGGCTTCCCCTTCCCGATCGAAGCGCAGGAAAAGGAAGCCGCCTGATCCTTCGGGACCAGGCAGGCTCTTTCAAGAAGGAAAGAGAACTTAAGTCATGGCGAAACTGAGTTCGATGAACAAGAACGAGCGTCGCAAGAAGCTGGTGAAGAAATATGCCGGCCGTTATGCGAAGCTGAAAGCGATTGCGGCGGACACGTCGCTCGACGATGGCGAGCGTCTGATCGCGCGCCTCAAGATGGCGGAAATCCCGCGCAATGGTAACCCGACCCGCATCCGCAACCGGTGCGAGCTGACGGGGCGCCCGCGCGCTTATTATCGCAAATTCCGGCTGTGCCGTATCCAGCTCCGCGATCTGGCCAACAAGGGCCTGATCCCCGGTGTTGTGAAGTCGAGCTGGTAAGGGACTGACAAGATGGCAATGACCGATCCCCTGGGTGATATGCTCACCCGCATCCGCAACGGCCAGCAGGCGAAGAAGGACAGCGTCCTGACGCCGGCTTCGACGCTGCGCGTCCGCGTTCTCGATGTTCTCCAGCGCGAAGGCTATATCCGCGGCTACAGCGAAGAAGCGCTGGGCGCGAAGGGCCAGCACAAGGGCATCCGCATCGAGCTCAAATATTTCGAAGGCCAGCCGGCGATTCGCCACGTGGCCCGCGTCTCGAAGCCGGGCCGCCGCGTCTATTCGGGTTCGAAAGAACTGCCGATCGTGCGCAATGGCCTTGGCATCACCATCGTGTCGACCCCGCGCGGCGTTCTCTCGGACGCCGAAGCTCGCGAGCATAATGTCGGCGGCGAAGTGCTGGCGGAGGTGTTCTGATGTCGCGCATTGGTAAAAAGGCAGTAGCGATCCCGGGCGGCGTCACCGCCGCGATCGACGGCGGCCAGCTGTCGGTCAAGGGTCCCAAGGGCACGCTTGCGATGCCGCTGTCCGACCTCATCAACTATGAAGTCGGCGAAGGCAGCATTTCGGTGCAGCCCGCGAACAGCACCCGCGAAGCGCGCGCTTTCTGGGGCATGCAGCGTACGCTGGTCCAGAACCTGATCACGGGCGTGACCGAAGGCTTCACCAAGGTCCTCGAAATCACCGGTGTCGGCTATCGCGCCAACTCGCAGGGCAAGACGCTCAAGCTGCAGCTCGGCTACAGCCACGATGTCGATTTCGCGGTGCCCGAAGGCATCGAGATCAAGACGCCGGACAACACGACGATCGAGATCAGCGGTATCGACAAGCAGAAAGTCGGCCAGGTCGCGGCGGAAATCCGTCGCTGGCGCAAGCCCGAACCCTATAAGGGCAAGGGCATCAAATATCGCGGCGAGTACATCTTCCGCAAAGAAGGCAAGAAGAAGTAAGCCATGGCACATCTCACCTCTTTCCAGAAGCGCCGTCAGCGCGTTCGTACCGCCCTCCGCCAGCGCGCCGCCGGCCGCCCGCGTTTGTCGGTGCACCGTTCGGGCCGTCACATCTATGCGCAGCTCATCGATGACGCCGCCGGCAAGACGCTGGCCGCTGCTTCGACGCTGGACAAGGATGTCCGCGGCAAGACCGGCGCCACCACCGCAGCCGCGGCCGATGTCGGCAAGCGGCTCGCCGACGCCGCCAAGAAGGCGGGCGTGACGCAGGTCGTGTTCGACCGCGGCGGCTTCCTGTTCCACGGGCGCATCAAGGCGCTGGCCGACGCGGCTCGCGAAGGCGGATTGGAGTTCTGATTATGGCAGACGAAGTACAGAACGTCGAAGGCGCTCCCGAAGCTGCCCCCACCGAAGGCCAGGCCCCGCGCCGCGGCCGTGGCGGCGGCCGCGATGGCGGCCGTGGCGGTCGTGAAGGTGGCCGTGGCCGCCGCGACGATCGTCGTCCGCGCGACGAAGAGGGTGGCGAAGAGCTGATCGAAAAGCTCGTCCACATCAACCGCGTCTCGAAGACCGTGAAGGGCGGCAAGCGCTTCGGTTTCGCTGCGCTCGTCGTCGTCGGCGACGGCAAGGGCCGCGCCGGTTTCGGCCATGGCAAGGCACGCGAAGTGCCCGAAGCCATTTCGAAGGCGACCGCTGCGGCGAAGAAGGCGATGATCCGCGTTCCGCTGCGCGATGGCCGCACGCTGCACCATGATGGCCGCGGCCATTTCGGTGCCGGCAATGTGACGCTGCGTTCGGCGCCCGCCGGTACCGGCATCATCGCCGGTGGTCCGATGCGCGCCGTGTTCGAGTCGCTGGGCGTTGCCGATGTGGTGACCAAGTCGGTCGGCACCTCGAACCCCTATAACATGATCCGCGCGACCTTCGAGGCGCTCGGCGAACAGACCAGCCCGAAGTCGGTCGCGCAGCGTCGCGGCAAGAAGGTTTCGGACCTGATCAAGCGTGGCGGTGTGTCCGACCGCGCAGCCGAGGCCGAAGCCGCGGCGGTGACGGAGTAAGACAATGGCCGACAAGAAGATCAAGATCCGCCAGATCGGTTCGCCGATCCGTCGTCCGAAGAGCCAGCGCGCCATCCTGACCGGCCTCGGCCTGGGCAAGATGCGCCGCGAGGTCGAACTGGTCGACACCCCGGAAGTGCGCGGTATGATCCGCAAGCTTCCCCACATGGTGGAAGTCGTCGAGGGCTGAAGCCGCGATGAAGCTCTATCGCCTGTTGACCGGTCCCGACGACAGCGCCTTCTGCGCGCGGGTCGAGGGACTGCTCAACCGGGGGTGGCAGCTTCACGGCAGCCCCTCGATCACCAGTGTCGATGGTCGCGGCTATGTCGCCCAGGCCATCGTGATGGAAAAGGCCGGGGACTATCCCGGCTTTCAGCCATCGAGTGAAATCGAACCGGACTGACATCAGTCCATAGCGCGACCACAGCGAAAGCGAGTGCAAAGACATGACGATCAAGCTTAACGAACTTCGTGACAACGCCGGTGCCCGCAAGGGCCGGATGCGTGTCGGACGCGGCATCGGCTCGGGCAAGGGCAAGACCGCCGGCCGCGGCCAGAAGGGTCAGAAGGCCCGCAGCGGCGTCGCGATCAACGGCTTCGAGGGCGGCCAGATGCCGCTCCACATGCGCATCCCGAAACGCGGCTTCAACAATATCTTCGGCAAGGACTTTGCCATCGTCAATCTGGGCATGATCCAGAAGCTGGTCGATGCGAAGAAGCTCGATGCCAAGGCCGTGATCGATCACGCTGCGCTCAAGGCGGCTGGCGTGGCACGCGGCGGCAAGGACGGCGTCCGCCTCCTCGCCAAGGGCGAATATAGCGCCAAGCTGAATTTCGCGGTTGCCGGCGCGTCGAAGGGCGCGATCGAGGCGGTCGAAAAGGCCGGCGGCAAGGTCGAGCTTCCTGAAGTCAAGGAAGCAGCGCCCGAAGGCAAGAAGGCCCAGCGTCGCGCCAAAGCCAAGGCCGAGTGAGATTTCGCGAGGGGCGGTTCGAAAGGGCCGCCCCTCGATACATATGACATGCCTATCTCCGTTCGTGTCGAGCGAAGTCGAGACACCCATCGGGGCAGCGCTTGGTCGAGGGGCATCTCGACTTCGCTCGATGCAAACGGATACCGGACTCGGTAGTGTGGCGTCGGCTCATCGCTAAATAGGCCTTTCCCCTTGCGCTTCGGGCCCTCCGAACGCACATAGGCGCCGGGTCGCGGGGGGCGCGGTCCGGAATATCCGAGGAAAATACCCATGGCCTCTCGCGCCGACCAGCTTGCATCCAATCTGAACTTTTCGAAGTTCGGCCAGGCGACCGAACTCAAGCGGCGAATCTGGTTCACGATCGGCGCGCTGATCGTTTTCCGTTTCCTGTCGTTCGTGCCGCTGCCGGGCGTCGATCCGGTCGCGCTGTCGCGGCTTTACGATCAGGCGGCGTCGGGCGGCATCCTCGACATCTTCAACACCTTCTCGGGCGGCAGCCTCGAGCGCATGAGCATCATCGCGCTTGGTGTCATGCCCTATATTACGGCGTCGATCGTCGTCCAGCTCGCCTCGGCGCTATCGCCGAGCCTCGCCGCCCTCAAGAAAGAGGGTGAGAGCGGGCGCAAGAAGCTCAATCAATATACGCGCTACGGTACCGTCGCGCTGACCGCGATCCAGGGCTATTTCATCGCCGTCGGCCTCGAAAACCTCGGCCAGAGCCAGGGTATCGCCGCGGTCGTCGATCCCGGCATGATGTTCCGCATCGGCGCCGTCATCTCGATCGTCGGCGGCACCTTGTTCCTGATGTGGCTCGGCGAACAGATCACCAGCCGCGGGATCGGCAACGGCGTATCGCTGATCATCATGGCGGGCATTCTTGCCCAGCTGCCGCGCAGCTTCGCGCAGATGTTCACGCAGGTCCGCGAAGGCTCGATGGGCGGCGGTACGATCGTCGCCGTCATTGGCGGGGCGATCGCCATCATCGCCTTCATCAGCTTCATGGAACGCGCGCAGCGCCGCGTCCTCGTCCAGTATCCGAAGCGCGCGACGCAGCGCGGGGTGATGCAGGCCGACCGCAGCCACCTGCCGCTCAAGGTCAACACCGCGGGCGTCATCCCGCCGATCTTCGCCTCGTCGCTGCTGCTGATGCCGCTCACCGTCACCCAGATGATGGGCAATAATGTGAAGGGCGATACCGCCTGGGGCGATTTCCTGATCACCCTCAACCAGTATCTCGCGCACGGCCAGCCGCTCTATATGGCGCTCTATGCCGCGGGCATCATCTTCTTCTGCTTCTTCTACGTCGCGGTCGTCTTCAACCCCGAAGAAACCGCCGACAATCTGAAGCGCCAGAACGGCTTCATCCCAGGCATCCGCCCGGGCAAGAACACCGCCGCCTATCTTGACCATGTGCTGACCCGCATCACCGTGATCGGTGCGGCCTATCTCGCGGCGATCTGTCTGGTCCCCGAATATTTCATCGCCGGATCGGGCCTGCCGTTCCAGCTCGGCGGCACCAGCCTGCTGATCATCGTCAACGTGACGATCGACACGATCAGCCAGATCCAGAGCCACATGCTCGCGCATCAATATGGCGACCTCATCAAGAAGGCCAAATTGAAGGGCGGCGTTGCGCGGCGCTGATCGCCTCGCTACGGCATCCTGCGACAGGGCAACAACAGGGGCTTCCATGACGCTCAACATCATTTTGCTGGGTCCGCCGGGGGCGGGCAAGGGTACGCAGGCATCGCGCCTCGAGGACGAGCACGGCATGGTCCAGCTCTCGACCGGCGACATGCTGCGCGCCGCAGTCAAGGCGGGCACGCCGATCGGCCTGCAGGCCAAGGCGGTGATGGATGCGGGCGAGCTCGTCTCGGACGAAATCGTCTCGGGCCTGATCGGCGAGCGGCTCGACGAACTGGGCAGCGACACGTCGGTGATCTTCGACGGCTATCCGCGCACCGCGGCGCAGGCCGAATCGCTCGACGAAATCCTGAGCGCGCGCGGCCGCAAGCTCGATCATGTCATCGAGCTTCGGGTCGAAGAAGACGCGCTCGTCGACCGCATCACCGGACGCTTCTCGTGCGCCAAATGCGGCGAAGGGTATCACGACCGTTATAAGCTGCCGAAGGTCGCCGATACCTGCGATGCGTGCGGCAGTCACGAATTCAAGCGCCGTCCCGACGACAATGAGGAAACGGTGCGCACCCGCATGGCCGAATATCGCGCCAAGACCGCGCCGATCCTGCCGATCTACGAAGCGCGCGGCATCGTGACGCATGTCGACGGCATGGCGCCGATCGACGAGGTCAATAACGCGATCGAAACGATCCTCGCAACCGCCGGCTAAGCGGGATCCTCTGGCCACTGTCCCGGCCGCCCGCTATGCTGGCGGCAAAGGGGGCAGGGGCATGCGTTTCAAAATCCATATAGTCGCCGCGCTCTCGCTCGCGGCTTTTGCTGCGGTGCCCGCGGGCGCCAAGGTGATCGACCAGAGCGAGTTCGGTTTTACCGTTGCACACACCGCGCAGGTTGCGGCAACGCCCGCTGACGTGTGGAAGATGCTCCGTACCCCCGACAAATGGTGGTCGAAGGAGCATAGCTGGTCGGGTGACGCGGCCAATTTCTGGCTCGACTCGCAGGCCGGTGGTTGTTTCTGCGAGAAGCTGCCCGATACGGGGTCGGGTTTAGGCAGCGTCCAGCACGCACGGATTATCTTCGCCAAGCCGAACCAGATGCTGCGCCTGTCGGGCGCGTTCGGCCCGCTGCAGGGTGAGGCGCTGAACGGCACGCTGACGGTGCAGATCAAGCAAACGCCGACCGGATCGGCGATCCGCTTCGACTATGTCGTCGGCGGCTATATGCGCTTCAAGGTCGGCGACATCGCGCCCGCGGTCGACGGCGTGATCGGCGAACAGCTTGCGGGGCTCGCGAAAGCGCTCGGCGGCGCGCTGCCGCCATCGCGCGACGAAAAGGCCGCGGCCGACGCCGACAAGCAAAAGCCTGGGACCGATGCCAACGAGGCTCCGGCCGACGAAGGGCCCGGCCTCGACGATGTCGCGGCCGATCTGGCGAAAGACGACGAGGTGGTGGCCCCCCGCTAGCCGCCGGTCAGGACGCGGGTTTGCCGCGCAGCTTGGCGAGTGCCGCGAACGGCCCCGCCGCCTCTTCGCTCAGCACGCCCTTCTCGGCGAGGATGCGGTCGGCATCGGGGTGGCGCGGAAAGGGATCGAGCCCGAGCGAAAATGTTTGCACGGCGGCCTCGCCCAGATCGATCCGGTCGCCTTCGAGCGGCAATATGTCGCAATCCGCGTCGCTGATCTCGATTTCCTCTTCGGTCGCCGGCGCATCGACGTCGCGCAGGAATTTCAGGTCGAAACTTTCGGTCAGGCTCGCCGGCACCGGCAGATCGGTCGCGGCGCAGCGCTGGACGAGTTCGGCGCGCACGTCTCCGCGCGCCGCGATGCCGCCGGCGACGGCACGCACCTCGGCGGTCACGGCGAAGGAGGTGAGTTCAACGAGATCGAGCCGTTTCGCAATCCGTTCGCGGGCTTCGGCGTCGGCTTCGATCGCAATCGTCTTGCCGTGCGCTGCATCGGCGAGCGTGACGATGTGCGAAAATTCGGGATCGGCGTTCAAGCGGAGCCCCCGGGCAGGCGGTCGGCGACGATCAGTTCGGCAACGGGTGCCGCGGCCAGCGCTGCACGCTGCGCAGCAACCTGCGCCGCGACATAGGCCAGCCGGTCTTCGCCCGGCGCGTCGCCGCGCCACAGGTTGCGGACCAGCGCGGCACGCAGCTCGTCCGACCCGTCGGCTGCCTTATAGGCGCCGAGGCGGCCGCCGAGCGCGCCGACCATCCGTCCGATCTGCTTGCCGACGACCATGTCGCCGAAACCGATCTGGCGCATCTGTCCGTCCATGTCCGATACGAAGAGTTCGGTGAGTTCGACGCCGGCGCGAACGGCAGCGGGATCCTCATCGATACGGTGGAGGACGAGGGCGAGGATCAGGCTGACCATGTCGAAACGGCCGTCCAGCGTATCGGGAACGCCGCCCGCTTCATACCAGTGCGGTTGGCGCGCGGTGGCGACGACGGCGTTCCAGAGCGGGCGGCGCGCCTCGCGCGGGTCGGGATCGGATTTGAACAGTTTGCGGAGCGAGATCATAGGAATTCGCTTAGGCTTATTCAACGCGGCCGAAAAGGGGGGCTGGTCAGCTTCTGGCAAGCTTTGGCGCGGCACAAGCGGCTTGTGCGCGGCGTCTGCTTGCGGTTAAGAGGCGCGAGAGCATGCGCGGCCGCTGCGAAAGACAGGCGGGCCGGCGCAACGGAGATTGTCGAATGCCGAATTTCATGCCCAAGCTTCCTGCCTCGCGCGCGCGCCTGCTTGCCGTCGGACTGATGGTCGCGCTGACCACGAGCGGATGTACGCAGATGAAGGGGCGGCAGGGCTATGTCGTCGATCCGGTGCTGACGCAGGCGATTACGCCCGGCGTCGACAATCGCGAGTCGGTCGAAAAGACGCTCGGACGTCCGACCTTCGTCGGCCAGTTCAGCAACAATGAATATTATTATGTGTCGCGCGAAACGCGGCAGCTCGCCTTCGCCAATCCGCGCCCGATCGCACAGCAGGTGCTGCGCGTCCGCTTTGACCCCGCCGGCAACGTCGCGGCGGTCGACAAGACCGGGCTTGAACTGGTGAGCAAGCTCAATCCCGAAGGCGACAAGACCCCGACGCTGGGCCGCCATCGCAGCTTCTTCGAGGATATCTTCGGCAATATCGGTGCGGTTGGCGCGCCGGGCGCCGGGGCGCCTCCGGGACAATAAGTTATCGCTTCAGCTTTGCTGAAGCGCGCGGCACCGGCCCCCTCCCCCGCCCGGCCTCCCAATCCAGTTTATTCTGTGGGAGGCCGGGCGGGGGAGCGGGCCGGTGCCGCTTCCGGCGTCAGCCGGAAGATCAAAGCTCTATTGCGCGATCCCGCCCGCCGCGAGCACTGCGAGTGTGACCAGATCGGATGCGGTCGACGCCATCGTTGCGACCTGTACCGGTTTTTCCATCCCGACGAGCATCGGTCCGATCACCGCGCCGCCGCCGAGTTCGCGGAGGAGCTTCGCCGAAAGATTGGCCGATTGCAGCCCCGGCATCACCAGCACGTTGGCCGGGCCCGACAGGCGGCAGAAGGGATAGTTCTTCATCACCTTCTCGTTCAGCGCGACGTCGGGCGCCATTTCGCCTTCATATTCGAAGCCCGGGTTCCGCTGGTCGAGGATCGAGACCGCATCGCGGATATTGTCGAGCCATTCGCCCGGCGGGTTGCCGAAGGTCGAATAGGAGAGGAAGGCGACGCGCGGCTCGTGGCCCATCCGCCGCGCAACCTGCGCGGTACGTTCGGCGATATCGGCGAGCATGACGGCCGACGGCCGTTCGTTCACCGTCGTGTCGGCCATGAAGATGGTGTGATGCTGGTCGACAAGGACGTGGATGCCGAAGGGCGTCTTGCCCTCGGCATGGTCGATCACCCGCCGCACTTCGCGCATCGTCTGCGAATAGGTTCGCGTCGTGCCGGTGATCATCGCATCGGCAAGGCCGAGCTTGAGCAGCAATGAGCCGAAGATGTTGCGGTCGCGGTTGACCATGCGTTCGGCATCGCGGCGGAGATAACCGCGCCGCTGCAACCGTTCGTAGAGCATGTCGACCATCTGCGGCACATGCGGCGAATTGACGCTGTTGTGCACCTCGAACGACTCGGCGTCGGCGACGCCCATCGCGCGCAATTTGTCGTGCAGCCCTTCGCGCCCGACAAGCACCGGAATTCCGTAACCGCCGTCGCGGAACTGGATCGCGGCGCGCAGCACGACTTCCTCTTCGCCCTCGGCAAAAACGACGCGCTTCGGATTGGCGCGCGCGGCTTCATAGGCGAGCGTGAGCACCGATGTCGTCGGGTTGAGCCGGGCGCGGAGGCGGGTGCGATATTCGTCGAGATCCGCGATCGGCCGCTGCGCGACGCCGGTCTGCATCGCCGCTTCGGCGACCGCGGCGGGAACGATTTCCATCAAACGCGGGTCGAAGGGCGAGGGGATGATATATTCGGGGCCAAAGCTCGATGCGCGCCCGCCATAGGCCGCGGCGACTTCCTCGGGCACCTGCTGGCGCGCGAGGTCGGCGATCGCATAGGCAGCAGCGATCTTCATTTCCTCGTTGATCGCGGTGGCGTGGACGTCGAGCGCGCCGCGGAAGATAAAGGGGAAGCACAGCACGTTGTTGACCTGGTTCGGATAGTCCGAACGCCCGGTCGCGATGATCGCGTCGGGCCGCGCCGCGCGCGCGTCGGGCGGCGAGATTTCGGGGTCGGGGTTCGCCATCGCGAAGATGATCGGCGCCGGCGCCATGTCCTTGACCATTTCGGGCTTGAGCGCGCCCGCGGCCGACAGGCCGAGGAAGACGTCGGCCCCTTTCAGGGCCTCGGTCAGGTCGCGCGCTTCGGTCGGCACCGCGTGCGCCGACTTCCACTGGTCCATGCCTTCGGTCCGACCCTGGTAGATGGTGCCCTTGCGGTCGCACATGATGACATTTTCGTGCCGCACGCCCATCGCCTTGATTAGCGCGGTGCAGGCGATCGCGGCCGCGCCGGCGCCATTGACGACGATCTTGACCGTAGCCAGATCGCGCCCGGTCAGGTGGCAGGCGTTGATGAGCCCGGCGGCGGTGATGATCGCGGTGCCGTGTTGATCGTCATGGAACACCGGGATGTTCATCTTTTCCTTGAGCGCCTGCTCGATGATGAAGCAGTTCGGCGCGGCGATATCTTCGAGGTTGATGCCGCCGAAGCTCGGTTCGAGAAGCGCGACCGCGTCGATGAAAGCCTGCGGATCTTCGGTATCGACCTCGAGGTCGATCGAATCGACGTCGGCGAAGCGCTTGAACAGCACGGCCTTGCCTTCCATCACCGGTTTCGAGGCGAGCGCGCCGAGGTTGCCGAGACCGAGGATTGCGGTACCGTTCGAGATCACCGCGACCAGGTTGCCCTTGATCGTATAGTCATAGGCCTTGGCGGGATCGGCGGCGATCGCGTTGACCGGGACAGCGACACCGGGCGAATAGGCAAGGCTGAGGTCGCGCTGTGTCGCCATCGGCTTCGACGCGACGATCTCGATTTTCCCGGGCCGGCCATATTCGTGGTAGAGCAGGGCCTCGCGGTCGGAAAACTGCACCTTGCTGCCACTATCCATCGTCTATCCTCTCCTCTGATCCACAAGCCGCGCGCCCGTTTCCTTCCTAGACCCGGTTCCGGCATTGCCGAAACCATAATCCATACCGGTCCACTCGCTATGGCTTACCCCCAGGAACATTAATCCCCTAGCGTCACCCGGGCCAATTGTAACCGCGAATGTTGCAGGCGCATGCCTTGCCATGTCGCCCCCAATCACTAAGCAGGACGAATGCCCGCGACCGCCCCGAAACCCGCCAACAGTAACGCCGCACCTGCTGCCCATCCAGCCGCGACGCCGATGATGGCGCAATATTGGTCGCTGAAGGACAAGGCCGGCGACTGCCTGCTCTTCTATCGCATGGGCGATTTCTTCGAGCTGTTCTTCGACGATGCCAAGGCAGCGGCGGCGACGCTCGACATCGCGCTGACGTCGCGCGGCGAACATGGCGGCGAACCCGTGCCGATGTGCGGCGTGCCCGTCCATGCCGCCGAATCCTACCTCGCGCGGCTGATCCGCGCCGGTCACCGCGTCGCGATCGCCGAACAGGTCGAAAGCCCCGCTGAGGCCAAGGCGCGCGGCGGGTCGAAAGCGCTGGTGGCGCGGGCGATCGTCCGGTTCGTCACCGCCGGCACGCTGACCGAAGAGGCATTGCTCGAAGGGCGCAGTGCCAATCGCCTCGCCGCACTCGCCGAGGTCGGCAGCGAAGGCGAGGTCGCGATCGCCGCCGCCGATATCTCGACCGGGCGTTTCGAGGTCGTCGCGGTGCGCCGCGAGGCGGTCGATGCCGAACTCGCGCGGCTGGCGCCATCCGAACTGCTGGTGAGCGAGGCGGCGGAGGCGCCGGTCGCGGGCGCGCGGCAGATCGTGCGGCGACCGGTGGGCGAATTTGCCAGCACCGCCGGGCAGAAACGGCTCGAAGCCTTGTTCGGCGTCCAGACGCTCGATGGTTTCGGCAGCTTTTCGCGCGGTGAAATTGCCGCGATGGGAGCGATTGCCGCCTATCTCGATCATGTCGGCACCGGTTCGGCGGTCTTTCTCCAGCCGCCGCTGAGCGTGTCGGCGTCGGACCGCATGGCGATCGACGCCGCGACGCGCGAAAGCCTCGAACTTGTCCGCACCATGGCGGGCGCCCGCGACGGCAGTCTGCTCGCGACGATCGACCGCACCGTGACCGCGGCAGGGGCGCGGCTGCTCGCCGACGACCTCGCGAGTCCGCTCACCGACAAGGGTGCGATCCTCGACCGGCTCGATCTGGTCGACAGCCTCGCGCGCGATGCGCTCTGGCGCGGCGAACTGCGCGCGACCTTGCGGGCACTCCCCGATGCCGGGCGCGCCCTCGGCCGCCTCGTCGCGGGGCGCGGCGGCCCGCGTGATCTCGCGCAGCTTCGCGATGCGCTCGGCGGGGCGCGGCTGCTGCGCGAACATCTTGCGCGCCGCGCCGACCTGCCGCCCTTGCTCGCGCGGCTGCTGCCGGGGCTCGACGGCCATGGCGCGCTCGTCGACGAGCTCACGCGCGCGCTGATCGAGACGCCGCCGGTCGACGCCGCGCAGGGCGGCTATATCGCCGAGGGTTACGATCATGCCCTCGATGCGCTGCGCGAAACGGCGCGCGATGGGCGCAAGGCGATCGCGGTGCTCGAAGCGGGCTATCGCGACCGCACCGGCATCGCATCGCTCAAGATCCGCCACAATGGCGTACTGGGCTATCATGTCGAAGTGCCGGCGAAGCATGCCGATGCGCTGATGGCGCCCGAATCGGGCTTCACCCATCGCCAGACGCTCGCGGGGGTCGTCCGCTTCAATTCGGCGGATCTTCATGAAGCCGCGAGCCGGGTGACGCAAGCGGGCGTCCACGCGCTAGCCGCCGAGGCGGCGCATCTCGAAACGCTGACCGAACAGGCGACGGAGCGGCGCGAAGCGATCGCCGCATCGTGCGATGTGCTGGCGCGGATCGACGTCGCCGCGGCGCTTGCCGACCATGCGATGAGCCACAACTGGTGCCGCCCCGACCTTGCCGACGAGCCTTGCCTCGACGTGACCGGCGGCCGCCATCCGGTGGTCGAGGCGGCGCTCGCGAAGTCGGGCGAGCGTTTCGTGCCCAACGACGTCTCGCTGTCCGAAGCCGACCGGCTCTGGCTCGTCACCGGTCCCAATATGGGCGGTAAATCGACCTTCCTGCGCCAGAATGCGCTGATCGTCGTGCTCGCGCAGGCGGGGGGTTTCGTCCCCGCTGCGACCGCGAAGCTCGGCTTGGTCGACCGGCTGTTCAGCCGCGTCGGGGCGAGCGACAATCTGGCGCGCGGGCGCTCGACCTTCATGGTCGAAATGGTCGAGACCGCCGCGATCCTCGCGCAGGCGACCCCGCAAAGCTTCGTCATCCTCGACGAGGTCGGGCGCGGGACTTCGACCTACGACGGCCTCGCGCTCGCTTGGTCGGTGGTTGAGGCGGTGCACGAGGTCAACAAGTGCCGCTGCCTGTTCGCGACCCATTATCACGAGCTGACGCGGCTCGCCGAAACGCTGAACGCGCTGTCGCTCCATCATGTCCGCGCGCGCGAATGGCAAGGCGATCTGGTGCTCCTCCACGAGGTTGCCGAAGGCCCCGCCGACCGCAGCTATGGCCTTGCCGTCGCGCGGCTCGCCGGGGTGCCGGCGGGGGTGGTCAAGCGCGCCGAGGCGGTGCTTGCGAAGCTTGAGGCGGGGCGCGAGGCGACCGGCGGGCTCGCCGCCGGGCTCGACGACCTGCCGCTGTTCGCCGCGACGCTCGCCGCCGCGCCGGTGGCGACCACGGATGCGCTGCGCGAGGCGCTCGGCGCGATCGATCCCGACGCGCTCGCGCCCCGCGAAGCGCTCGACGCGCTTTACACGCTCAAGCGTCTGCTGGCAGACGAGGCGTGAGCGACCTGTTCGACAATCTCGACCAGCGCCGCGCGATCATCGACCGGCGCGAGCTTGCCGGCCGGCTCGACGCGATTGCGGCCGAAAACAGCGATCCCGGCGTGCGCCGCCGCGCGATGGTCGCGCTGCTCAAGGACGCACTCGACAAGGGGCGGAGCGAAATCGAACACCGGCTGCTCGCCCATCCTTCGTCGGGGCGGCTTGCGGCGAGCGCCACGGCCTTCCTGATCGACCAGATCGTCCGGCTCAGCCACGACTTCACCGTCGGCCACCTCTATCCGGCGGGCAACCGTTCGGCGGGCGAGCGGATCACGCTGATTGCGGTCGGCGGCTACGGGCGCGGTGAAATGGCGCCGCACAGCGACATCGACATCGGCTTCCTGACCCCGTTCAAGCAGACGAGTTGGACCGAGCAGGTGATCGAGGCGCAGCTTTACACGCTCTGGGATCTCGGCCTGAAGGTCGGCCATTCGAGCCGCTCGATCGACGAGATGGTGCGCGCCGCAAAGGACGATCTGACCATCCGCACCGCGCTATTGGAAGGGCGCTTCATCTGGGGCGACCGTGATCTCTACGATCAGGCCTCGGCGCGCTTCGATGCCGAGGTGGTGGCCGGCAATGCACGCGCCTTCGTCGCCGACAAGCTTGCCGAGCGCGACGAGCGGCACAAGCGGATGGGCGATTCGCGTTACGTCGTCGAGCCCAATGTGAAGGAAGGGAAGGGGGGGCTGCGCGACCTCCACACCCTGTTCTGGATCGGCAAGTTCATCCACCGTGTGCGCACCGTCCCCGAGCTCGTTGACGCCGGCCTGCTTTCGGCGCGCGAACTCCGCCAGTTCGCGCGCGCCGAGAATTTCCTGCTCGCGGTACGTTGCCACCTCCACGTCCTCGCCGGGCGCGCCGAGGACCGGCTGACCTTCGATTTCCAGCCCGAGATCGCGCGCCGGATGCAGTTCGCCGATCGTCCGGGCAAGAGCGCGGTCGAGCGCTTCATGCAGCTCTATTTCCTGCACGCCAAAAGCGTCGGCGACGTCACCGGCACCTTTCTCGCGCATCTCGACGACCAGCTTGCGGCGCGCGGACGGCGTTTCCTGCCGACGATCCGGCGGCGGCCGGGCAAGCTCAACGGCTTCGTCCTCGACCGCGGCCGGCTTGCCTTGCCATCGGACGATTTCTTCCAGCAGGATCCGGTGCGGCTCGTCGAGATCTTCGCGCTCGCCGACAAGCACGGGCTCGAAATCCATCCGCAGGCGATGCGGCAGGCGCGCCACGATGCCAAGCTGATCGAAACGCAGGGTGTTCGCCGCAACCCCCGCGCCAATGAATTATTCCTCGACGTGCTGACCAGCCCGCGGGATCCCGAAACGGTGCTGCGCTGGATGAACGAGGCGGGGGTGTTCGGCCGCTTCGTTCCCGATTTCGGCCGCGTCGTCGCGCAGATGCAGTTCGACATGTATCATCATTATACGGTCGACGAGCATACGATCCGCGCCATCGGCCTTCTCTCGGACATTGAGCAGGACCGGCTGAAGGACGACCATCCGCTGTCGACCGCGATCATGGGACAACTGCAGTCGCGGCGCGTCATCTATTGCGCGGTGCTGCTGCACGACATCGCCAAGGGGCGCGGCGGCGATCATAGCGTGCTTGGGGCCGAACTCGCGCTCAGGGTCTGCCCGCGGCTGGGCCTCACCCCGGCGGAGACCGAAACCGTGTCGTGGCTGGTCCGCTATCATCTCCTGATGTCGGCGACCGCCTTCAAACGCGACCTTGCCGATTTCAAGACGATCCTCGATTTCGCGGGGCAGGTGCAGTCGCCCGAGCGGCTCCGCCTGCTGCTTGTGCTCACGGTGGTCGATATCCGCGCCGTCGGCCCCGGCGTCTGGAACAGCTGGAAACGCCAGTTGCTCACCGAGCTGTTCGACGCCGCCGAGGAAGTGCTGCGCCTCGGGCACAAGCAGAAGGGCCGCGAATCGCGGATCGCGGGCAAGAAGGAAGCCGTCGCCGCGCTGCTCCGCCTCGACGACAAGGGTTTCGCCAAGCTCGCGCGGCGCTTGCCCGAAAGCTACTGGATCGCCGAATCGGTCGAGGTCATCGCGGCGAACCTGATCCATATCCAGCAAGCCGGGAATGCCCCGCTGCATATCGCCGCGGTGCCCGACGACGATCGCGGCGCGACGCTAGTGATGGTGCTTGCCGCCGACCATCCGGGGCTTTTCTATCGTATCGCCGGGGGCATCCACCTGGCCGGCGGCAATATCATCGACGCCCGCATCCACACGACACGCGACGGACTGGCGCTCGACAATTTTCTTGTCCAGGATCCGCTGGGACGGCCTTTTGCCGAGGCCGAGCAGATCGTCCGGCTGACCCGGGCGATCGAGGATGCGCTCGCCAACCGCCACCGGCTGCTGCCCAAGCTCGAAGCGCGGGCGTTGCCGCGGACGCGTGCCGAGGCGTTCCGTGTTGTTCCCAATGTCTTCGTCGACAATAAGGCGTCGAACCGGTTTACGGTGATCGAGGTCAATGCGCAGGACCGGCCGGCGCTGCTCAACCAGCTTGCCTATGCGCTGTTCCAGTCGAAGGTTACGGTGCATTCGGCGCATGTCGCGACCTATGGCGAGCGCGCGGTCGACACCTTCTATGTCACCGACCTGATCGGCGACAAGATCGACGGCGCGGCGCGGGTCAAATCGCTCGAAAAGCGCCTGCTCGAAGCCGCGACAAGCCAGAGCGAGGACGCGGTCGCGGCCTAAAGCGATAGTTTTTCTGGTCAATCAGGCCAGTTTTTCTGCGCGTTGACCTTCCCCAGCGAGAGATTTAGCCACGCTGGCGATAGAAAATCGAGGAGGGTCTTATGCCGGATTTCTCACGCCGCCAGCTTGTCGGCAGCGCCTTGGCCGCGACGGTCGCAGCGCCCTTGATCAGCCGCCCGGTCCGCGCCGAAAGCGCCGCCTATCCGCCGCGCACCTATCCGAAGCGCGTCGTCGATCTGGTGAACGAGGCGCTGGTGATCGACATGTTGCACCCGATCCTGATCGACGAGGGTCCGGCGCCGATGACCGACAAGCTCGCCGAGGAATATCGGACGAGCGGCGTCAACGCGATCCTGCAGGGGGTCGGCATCCGCGATCCCGAGGCGCGCGATCAGGTGCTGTCCTATTATGCGCTGTGGGGCCATTATGTGCAGGTCAACAGCCATGTCTTCACCGGCGTCGACAAGATGGCCGACATCCTCCGCGCCAAGCGCGACGGCAAGGTCGCGGTGATCATGGGGATGCAGAACGCCGACCATTTCCAGAAGGTCGAGGATGTCGAATTTTTCTACAAGCTCGGCCAGCGCGTCTCGCAGCTTACCTATAACTGGCAGAACCGCCTCGGCTCGGGCTCGACCGAGCGCGTCGACGGCGGCATCACCGACTATGGCGTGGCGATCATCGAGGCGATGAACAAGGTCGGTATGCTGATCGACGTGTCGCACAGCGGCGACAAGACGACGCTCGACGCGATCGAGCTGTCGCCGAAACCGATCGCGATCACCCACAGCAATTGCCGGGCGCTCAACAACCATCCGCGGCTCAAGACCGACGAGGCGATCAAGGCGCTCGCCGCCAAGGGCGGCGTGTTCGGCATCGCGGGGGTGCGCAACTTCGTGACCGCGCAGGAACCGACGACCCTGCCCAATATCGTCGATCATATCGACCATGCGGTAAAGCTGGTCGGGATCGAGCATGTCGGGATCGGCAGCGACCTCGACAATCACGGCTATGACGACATGCCGCCCGAGTTGCAGAAGGCGATGAAGGGCATGCTGAAGTCGAGCTACGCCTGGCGCGACAAGATCGATACCGACGGCTTCGACCATCCGCGCCGCATCTATGACCTGACCGAGGAACTGATGCGCCGCCGCTATTCGAACGACAATATCAAGGCGATCCTCGGCGGCAATTTCCAGCGCCTGCTGACCGCCACCTGGGGCGGGTAGGGGCAAACAGCGCTACATTATCGTCATCCCGGCCTTCGCCGGGATGACGAACAGGATCGCGCGAGGGGCTTTGCCTACCCTCGCAGCACCGCCCCCAGTTTTGCCGCAGCCGCGACCACCTTGTCGGCAATCGCCTTCAACTCCGCGTCGGCAAAGCTTTTTTCCACCGGCTGCAATTCGACCTCGACCGCAAGGCTGACCTGGCCTTCGGGCACGCCCTGACCGGCAAAGCGGTCGAACAGCCGCGCCTCGACGATGTTCGCCTTGTCGGCGGCGCGGATCGCACGCACCAGATCGGCAGCGGCCAGCGTCGCGGGGGCGAGGAAGGCGAAGTCGCGGCGCACCGATTGCAGGGCGGGCGGCGTGAAGGCCGCGCGGGCGGGTCCGCTCGCGCGCTTCGCGGGGATTGCATCGAGGAAAATCTGCACCGCCATCACCGGCCCGTCGACGTCGAAACCGCGGGTCAGCGCCGGGTGGAGCGCGCCGAATTCGGCGAGCACAGCCTTGGGCCCGAGGCGCAGCGTCGCCGACTGGCCCGGATGCCAGATTTGCCCGGCCGCGACGGGCTCCATCACCTGCAGCCGGTCGGCGGGGGCGCCGGCGGCTTCGAGCAGCGCCAGCGCCGCCGCCTTGGCGTCGAACGCGTCGAAGGGTGCGGGCTTGCCCGCCTGCCAGCCGCGCGCGCTCCTGTCGCCCGCCATCAGCACGGCGAGCGTCGGACGTTCGGCGTCGGCAAGATAACGGCGGCCGATCTCGAACAGCCGGATGCTGTCCGCGCCGCGATGCTGGTTGCGCTGTGCCGCGGCGAGCAGGCCGGGGAGCAGCGACGGGCGCATGACCTTCAAATCCTCGCTGATCGGGTTGGCGAGCGTCCAGGTGCCGCCGCCGAAGGGCGCGGCGTCGCGTTCGCTGACGAACGACCAGGTGACCGCTTCGTGGAAGCCTGACGAGGCCGCGGCGCGGCGCAGGCGGCGTTCGAGCAGCTGGTCGGCGGTCGCGGTCGGCTTCGCAACCCCGTCGCTGCGCGGCAGCGGGGTCGACGGGATCGCGTCGAAGCCGTGGATGCGCGTGACTTCCTCGACCACGTCGGCGGCGCCGTCCATATCGCGGCGCCAGCTCGGCACCGCGACCTGCCAATGCGTGCCCTGTTCGATGATACCGAAGCCAAGCGCGGCGAGAATGTCGCGCTGGCGCTCGGCATCGATGGCGATGCCGCCCAGCGTTTCAGCGCGGGCCGGATCATAATCGATATGGTGCGTCCCGACCGGCGGCGTGCCGGCGCGGGTGATCGCCGAAGGCGTGCCGCCGCAAATCGCGAGGACATGGCCGGTGACGATCGCCGTCGCATCGTCGAGGAAGGCGGGATCGACGCCGCGTTCGAAGCGGCTCCGCGCGTCGCTGGTCAGGCCGAGCGCCTGCCCGGTGAGCGCGATGCGCTCGGGCGTAAAATAAGCGATTTCGATCAGGACGTCGGTCGTCGTCTCGCTGCACCCGCTATGTTCGCCGCCCATGATGCCCGCGATGTCGTGGACGCCGCTGTCGTCGGCGATCACCGTCATCGTGTCCGCGAGCACATAATCCTTGCCGTTGAGCGCGGTGACCGTCTCGCCATCCTTTGCGCGCCGTGCGACGAGCGCGCCATCGAGCTTGGCACGGTCATAGATATGGCTCGGGCGGCCGAGGTCGAACATCACATAGTTGCTGATGTCGACGAGCGCCGAGATCGAACGCTGGCCGATCGCTTCCAGCCGGCGGCGCATCCATTCGGGGGCCGTGCCGTTGGTGACGCCGCCGATCGTGCGGCCGTAGAAGGCGGGACAGCCCTCGGGATCGTCGGTCCGGATTTCGGTCGCCGGCGCGCCTTCGCCGGCGATCGTCGGGACGTCGAGCGGCTTTAATGTGCCGAGCCCGGCGGCGGCGAGGTCGCGGGCGATGCCGCGTACGCCCATACAGTCCTGCCGGTTCGGGGTGATCGAGATGTCGATCACCGGATCGCCAGCGCCCGAATAGTCGGCGAAAGCGGTGCCGACGGGTGCGTCGGCGGGCAATTCGATGATGCCGTCATGATCGTCGCCGAGTTCGAGCTCGCGCGTTGAACACATCATGCCGTTCGATTCGACGCCGCGCACCGCCGCGACCTTCAGCTCCATGCCGTTCGCCGGCACGACCGCGCCCGGCAGCCCGAGCACGCCGACGAGGCCGGCGCGCGCGTTCGGGGCGCCGCAGACGACGGTGAGCGGGGCGCCCCCATTCACCTCTGGGCCGCTGTCGACGGTCAGCACCTGCAGCTTGTCGGCCTGCGGATGCTTCTCGGCGGTGAGCACCTTGGCGACGCGGAAGCCCGCGAGCTTTTCGGCCGGATTTTCGACGCCTTCGACCTCGTGGCCGATACGGTTGAGGGTCGCGACGACGTCCTCGACGGCGAAATCGCCGTCGAGATGTTCGCGGAGCCAGTCGAGGGTGATCTTCATGCCGAAATCCCCCCGCTCAGCGTCGGGACCGACAGCGCGCCGAACCCGTAATGCGCCAGCCAGCGGAGATCGCCGTCGAAGAAGGCGCGGAGGTCGTCCATGCCATATTTGAGCATCGCCAGCCGGTCGATGCCGGCGCCGAAAGCAAAGCCCTGCCATTCGTCGGGATCGAGCCCGCAATTGGCGATGACGCGGCGATTTACCATGCCGCTGCCGAGCAGTTCCATCCACGCATGGCCTTCGTCGTCGCCGTTGCCGCCGACGATGCGGCGGCCCTTTTCCTGTTTATAGCCGACGTCGACCTCCGCCGAGGGTTCGGTGAAGGGGAAATAGGAGGGGCGCAGGCGCAGGACGATGTCGTCGCGCTCGAAATATGCCTTGAGGAAGGTTTCGAGCGTCCATTTGAGGTGGCCCATATGGATGCCGCGATCGATCACCAGCCCTTCGACCTGATGGAACATCGGCGTGTGCGTCGCGTCGCTGTCGCTGCGATAGACGCGGCCCGGCGCGATGATGCGGATCGGCGGCTCCTGCGCCATCATCGTGCGGATCTGCACCGGCGAGGTGTGGGTGCGCAGCAGCATCGCGCGGCCCTCGGCATCGTTCATCTGCGCCGGGAAATAGAAAGTGTCGTGCATCGCGCGCGCCGGATGCGTTTCGGGGATGTTGAGCGCGGTGAAGTTGCGCCAGTCGTCCTCGATTTCGGGGCCGGTCGCGACCGCGAAGCCCATGTCGGCGAAGATTTCGGCGAGCTCGTCCATCACCTGGCTCACCGGATGGACGCTGCCGAGCGGCCTTGCGTCGGCGGGCAGCGTCATGTCGAGCCGTTCGGCCGCGAGCTTCGTTTCGAGCGCCGCGCCTTCGAGCGCTGCCTTGCGCGTCGCCAGCGCCGCGGTCACCGCCTCGCGCAGGCCGTGGATCGCGGGACCCTGCGCCTGACGTTCCTCGGGGCTCATCCCGCCGAGCGTCTTCAAGAGCGCGGTGATGCTGCCGGCTTTCCCGAGCGCGCCGACGCGCAGCGCCTCGATCGCGTCGAGGTCGGCGGCGGCCGCTATGTCGGCCACGAGCCGGGCCTGCATCGCCTGAAGTTCGCTCATCGTCGTTCGTCCTGCTCCGGCGCGCCTGTGGCTGCCGGCCTGTCTGTTTCGTTATTGCCGGATACGGCGGCTGCCCGCGCGCGCCCGCCCGCCGCTTGCACCGAAGACGCGGCGCCGGTCAAGCCTCCAAGCTGGCCTGAGGGCTAGTCCGCCGGCTTGTGCAGCCCCTGCACGGCTGCTCCCGCCGCCGCGGCGCGCGCGAAAGCAGCGGCACCGAGGATCGGTTTGGGGCGTGCCGCATAGGCCCGCGGGCTCATCCCCATGAAACGGCGGAAGTCGCGGGTGAATTGCGCCTGATCATAATATTGGTGGTCGAGGGTATCGATCCACGCCATCGACGGGTCGAGCATGAAGCGCCCCAGCGACCGCAGGAAGCGCTGGCGTCGCAACAGCAATTTGGGAGGGAAGCCGAAGGCGCGATGGCTGAGGCGCTCGACCGTCCGTTCGGAGAGCGCGAGCTTCGCCGCGAGATCGGCGACGCTGGCCAGATCGTCGTCGACGAGCGCGCGATGCGCCGCGACGATCGCGGGGTCGTCGCGCGGCGCTCCCGCGAGCAGGCCGACCAGATGGCCATCGATCAGCGCGGCGGCGGCATCGACATCGTTGATGCGCGGCAACGCGTCGGTCAGCGGCGCGAAGGCGGCGAAAGCAGGGTGCGCCGCGCCGTCGCAAAACCGGTCGGCAAGTTCGGCGGCCGGGAGCGCGAAATATTTCGCCCAGCCGGCGGGCAGGATACCGACCCCCCACGCGCGCATGTTGCCTGCCGCGAAATAGCTCGCCTTGCTCGTCGGGCCTGTCGCGACGAAGGGCGGGGCGGGCACTGCCGGGGCGCCACCGACCCCGGCGAGCGGCGCCTCGCCATCGATGAAGCGCATGTTCGCCCATTCGGGATGCAGATAATCCTCGACCCGTGTTCCGGCGGGAAGGGTGATCTCGGTCAGATATATGGTGCTGACATAGGGCTTCAGCGCTTCGGACAGCGGGAAGAAACGCGTCACGATCCGCGCGCCGGCGTCCTCTCCCGGATTCTGGATCGCGTCCTTCATGACGTCCATGCTTGCGGCGCCTCGCGCAAAAAAACAATAACCTAAGGCACCTTCGTGTCGGGTTCTTACAATTCTTGTCATGATTGCGACGGCATATGTCACCCCATCGGCGCGCTGCCCCGTGTAGAGCGTCAGGGAAACTTCCGCCGGCCGCAAGCTTTCTGCGACCCACGGCAACCGGTTCGGAGGGAGGGGGGCGATGTTCGCATCGTCGGAACGGCGCGAGGGCCTGGCCTTCGCGCCGTTCCTGTTTTTCGCTCCCGCTGGCGTTCGGCTCGCCGCGTCCGTTGCACGGACCGGCAGCATGCTATTTGGTGCGGCCCCGTCCGATGCGGCACGGGTGGCTTGCTGTTCGACAGGAGCCTCTCATGTCCAAGCTTTCCGGCTTGCCCGCCGCGCTGTTCCTTGGCTGTGCAGCCGTGTCTGCCGTCCCTGCCGTACAGGCGCAGGCCCCGGCTGCTTCGTGGACCGCCGGTACCAAAGTTTACGACCAGAATGGCGAAGAGGTTGGCCAGATTGTCAAAGTGGTCGGCGACAGGATCGCGGTCGGGATCGGCGCCAGCGGCCTCGTGGTACCGAAGGACGCTTTCGTGACGACCCCGAAAGGTCCGGCGCTGAAGGCGTCAAAAGACAAAATTGTCGCGGTGCTGAAGCAGGCCGAGGCCGACGCCGCGGCGGTCGACGGGGCGTTGAAGCCAGGGGCGGAGGTTCGCAGCGCCGATGGAGCCGCCGTGCTTGCTACGGTCAAGTCGATCGCGCCGCAAGGGGCAGTGCTGGCCACCAAGGACGGCAATATCACGATGCCGCGCGCCGCATTTTTCCTGTCGAAGAAAGGCTTGGCGGTGAAGGTGAACGAGAAGCAGTTCGTCGACGGGGTCAGGGCGGCACGCGCAGGGAAGCAGGGCGGATGAGACGCCTCGCGCGGGACCGTCAACGAAAAAGGGCGGCCCCGCAGGACCGCCCTTGTTTCTTTGTTTCGGCTGGAAAGCGTCAGGCTGCCTTGGGCAGCGCCGCCTTCGCCTGGGCGATGATCGCGGTGAACACGCCGCCTTCGTTCATCGCGAGGTCGGCCATGACCTTCCGGTCGAGTTCGATCCCGGCGAGCTTCACGCCGTGCATGAACTGCGAATAGGTCAGGCCCTCGGCGCGGACCGCGGCGTTGATGCGCTGGATCCAGAGCGCGCGGAAGCTCCGCTTCTTTACCTTGCGGTCGCGGTAAGCATATTGGCCGGCCTTTTCGACCGCCTGCTTGGCGACGCGGATGGTGTTCTTGCGACGGCCATAATAGCCCTTCGCCTGGTCCAGGATCCGCTTGTGCTTGGCGTGCGTGGTAACGCCGCGTTTGATGCGTGACATGGTCTAGCGCTCCTTACTTCAGGCCGTAGGGCGCCCAGAGGCGCACATGGGCCGCGTCCGAATCGCTGAGCACGCTGGTGCCGCGGTTGGTGCGGATATATTTCGAGTTATGCGAAATCAGGCGGTGGCGCTTGCCGGCGACGCCGTGCTTCACCTTGCCCGAGGCGGTGAATTTGAAGCGTTTCTTCACACCGCTCTTGGTCTTCATCTTGGGCATTTTGGTCTCCTTTTGAAGTCCGTTTGCGTATCGGCCTGGCAGCCCTTTCAGCCAGCCGGTACAATCGGAAGCGGCGCGCCTAGACGGATTCGCCCGGAATTGCAAGCGCCGGAGGCTTAAAAGCTCGCCCCGTCGACCTTCTGGATATTCAGCGCGTCGAGATCGGCGGCGGGGACGCAGCGCAGGTTGACCGCCGCCATCTTCGCGCCGTCGGGGCCGGTGCCGACCGAAAAGCTCTGGCAGCCGCAGGTGGCGCAGAATTGATGGTCGATGTTGTGCTTGTTGAACTTGTACGACGCGAGGCTGTCGGCGCCGCTGTCGAGCCGGAAATGGTCGATCGGAACGAAGGTCAAAAGAAAACCCTTGCGGCGGCAGTGCGAGCAGTTGCAGCTCATCGCCTCGCCCGGAATGTCGCCCTCGACCGTGTAGCTCACCGCGCCGCAGTGACAGCTTCCCTCATAAGCCATGGCGTCGTCCTTCCTTGCGATCAGTGGTTGCAGGCGAGTCCTTCGATAACGTCCTCGAGCCGCGCGGGATCCCCGAGCGCGATGACATGGCCCGCACTGTCGGCATTCAGCGGATCGCCGTTCCAGTCGCACATCGTTCCGCCCGCCCCCTCGACGACCGGCACCAGCGCGGCGAAATCATGAAGTTTCAGCCCCGCCTCGACGACCATGTCGATATGGCCGCTGGCGAGCAGCCCGTAATTATAGCAGTCGCCGCCGAAGACCATGCGCTTGTGCGAGGTCTTCGCGGCGAGCGCCATGAAATGCTCGCCGTCGTGATCGCTGAAATATTGCGGCCCGGTGGTCGCGAGCACCGCCTCGCCGAGCGTCCTGCAGCTCCGCGTGCGGACCGGCCGGCCGTTGAACAAAGTCGGCTGCCCGACGGCGCCGACCCAGCGTTCGCCGGCGATCGGCTGGTCGATGATGCCGAGCACCGGCCAGCCGTCCTGGAGCAGCGCGATCAGCGTGCCGAAGATCGGGCGCCCGGCCATGAAGCTGACGGTGCCGTCGATCGGGTCGAGCACCCATTGGCGGCTCGCCTCGGTGCGCTCGGCGCCATATTCCTCGCCGATGATGCCGTCGCGCGGCGCTTCGGCGTCGAGCAGGCGGCGCATCGCGGCTTCGGCGGCGCGGTCGGCCTCGGTCACCGGCGAGGCGTCGGCCTTGGCTTCGTGGGCCCAGGCCGAGCGGAACAGCGGACGGATCGCGGCGCCCGCCGCATCGGCGAGGCGATGGGCGAGGGCGATGTCGGATTCGAGGGTCATGCGATCAGTCGAACAGCGACGAGACGCTCGATTCGTCGGCGATGCGCTTGATCGCCTCACCGAGCAGGGGCGCGACGGTCAGCGCGCGCACCTTGTTGCTGTCGTTGACCGCGTCGGTCGGCTGGATCGAATCGGTGATGACGAGTTCGGTCAGCTCGCTGGCATCGACGCGCGCCACCGCGCCCCCAGACAGGACGCCATGGGTGCAATAGGCAACGACGCCCTCGGCGCCCGCCGCCTTCAGGGCCGCGGCGGCGTTGCACAGCGTGCCCGCCGAATCGACGATATCGTCGATCAGGATGCAGAAGCGGCCCGACACGTCGCCGATGATGTTCATCACCTCGGATTCGCCGGCGCGTTCGCGGCGCTTGTCGACGATCGCGAGCGGGGCGTTGTCGAGGCGCTTGGCCAGCGCGCGGGCGCGCACCACGCCGCCGACGTCGGGCGACACGACCATCAGATTCTTGTCGCCGAAGCGCGCCTGGATGTCGGCGCTCATCACCGGCGCGGCATAAAGATTGTCGGTCGGGATGTCGAAGAAGCCCTGAATCTGCCCGGCGTGGAGATCGATCGCGAGGACGCGGTCGGCGCCCGAAGTGGTGATCAGATTGGCGACGAGCTTGGCCGAGATCGGGGTGCGCGGACCGGGTTTGCGGTCCTGACGGGCATAGCCGAAATAGGGGATGACCGCGGTGATGCGCTTCGCCGAGGCGCGGCGCAGCGCGTCGGTGAGGATCAAGAGCTCCATCAGATTGTCGTTCGCGGGGAAGTTCGTCGGCTGGACGATGAAGACGTCCTGACCGCGGACATTTTCGTGAATTTCGACGAAGACTTCCTCGTCGGCGAAGCGGCGCACGCTGGTGTCAGTGAGCGGCAGTTCGAGATAGTCCGCGATCGCGCGGGCCAGCGGCAGGTTGCTGTTGCCGGAGATGAGTTTCATGGGGTGCGAAGCCCTTTCGCGCGGGGTGGGATTGCGGGCCCCCTTAGCCAGCGGGCGCGGATAGGGGAAGGCCAATCTTCAGCCTGATTGTCCGTCCGTCACGCCGGTCGTTGCAATCGCCGCCCACGGGCGTATGGCTCGCGCCATGACTGCTGCCGATACGCTCACCATCGTTCTGGCCCAAATGACGCAGGCGGTCGGCGATCTTGCCGCCAATGCCGACGCGATGCGCAGCGTCCGGGCGCGGCACGGGCAAGCCGACCTGATCCTCTATCCCGAGCTGCAACTGATCGGTTATCCGCCCGAGGATCTGGTGCTCAAACCCGCGCTCGCCGAGCGCGCGGCAAAGCTGCTCGCCGAACTCGCCGCCGAGACCGCCGATGGCGGTCCGGCGATGCTCGTCGGGTCGGTAGAACGGGAGGGCGATGCCCTTTACAATATCGTCGCGCTGCTCGACGGCGGAAAGATCGTCGCGACGCGGCGCAAGCACGAACTCCCCAATTACGGCACCTTCGACGAAAAGCGCGTCTTCGCTCCGGGGCCGCTGCCTGACGTCGTCGAATGGCGCGGCGTCAGGCTGGGGCTGCCGATCTGCGAGGACGGCTGGCTGCCGACGGTGTGCAAGCATCTGGCCGATCAAGGGGCCGAACTTCTGATCTCGGTCAACGGCAGCCCATACGAGATCGACAAGGACGACCGCCGCCTGACACAGGTGTTCCGCAGCCGCGTCGACGAGACGAACCTGCCGCTGATTTTCCTCAACCGCATCGGCGGGCAGGACGAGCTGGTGTTCGACGGCTGCTCGTTCGTCCTCAACGACGACGGTCAGGCGGCGCATCGGTTGATCGACTGGGACGCCGAAGAGCGGGTCACGCGCTGGACGAACGGGGGCGATGGACGCTGGGTGTGCGACCCCGGCACGATCGTCGAATGGGAGGCGCATCCCGCCGATATCTATAGCGCGATGATCGTCAGCCTGCGCGACTATGTCGAACGCAACCGCTTTCCCGGCGTCGTGCTCGGCCTGTCGGGCGGGATCGATTCGGCGATCTGCGCAGCGATTGCCGCCGATGCGCTCGGCCCCGACAAGGTCTGGTGCGTGATGCTGCCCAGCCGCTTTACCAGTCGGGAAAGCCTCGACGACGCGGCCGGCTGCGCCGCGATGATCGGCTGCAAGCTCGATACGATCCCGATCGTTCCCGCGGTCGAGGCGTTCGACGCGATGCTCGCGGGCAGCTTTGCCGACCGCGACGTCGATATCACCGAGGAAAATGTCCAGTCGCGCATCCGCGGCGTCACGTTGATGGCACTCAGCAACAAATTCGGTCCGATGCTGCTGACGACCGGCAACAAGAGCGAGATGAGCGTCGGTTACGCGACCATCTATGGCGACATGGCGGGCGGCTATAATCCGCTCAAGGACGCGTACAAGATGACCGTCTTCGCGCTCGCCGAATGGCGCAACGCGAATATCCCGCGCCTGTCGCGCAACCCCGTGACGCCGGTGATGCCGGCGAACATCGTCACCAAGCCGCCGAGCGCCGAGCTGCGCCCCGACCAGAAGGACGAGGACAGCCTGCCGCCTTATGCCGATCTCGACCGCATGCTCCACATGCTCGTCGAGGAGGAAGCGAGCGTCGACGATGTGGTGGCGAAATATGGTTTCGACCGCGACGCGGTGGTGCGGATCGAGCGCTTGCTGATGCTCGCCGAATATAAGCGTCGACAGGCGCCGCCAGGGGTCAAGCTGTCGACGCGCAATTTCGGACGCGACCGGCGCTATCCGATCACGCACGGGTTCCGGACGGGGTAGAAGGAGAAGGCGATGCGATTGCCGGGGCCGAAAGCGCCGCCCGAACGCGCCGGGTCGTTTCTCGAGCTGCTGCGGATCACCGTCGCGATCCTGATCCTCATCCACGGCGTCTACCGGCTTGCCGCCGGCCTCGTCGCGCCGTTCGGGGCGTGGCTCGACAGCCTCGGCTTTCCCTTCGGCTATGGCTGGGCGCTGGCGGTGACGCTGTACGAACTCGCTGGCCCCGCGCTGATGCTGGCGCGGCGCTGGACCAGCTTCGCCGCGCTCGGCCATGCCGCGATCCTGACGCTCGGCATGATCCTCGTCCACTGGCCTGCGGGCTGGTTCGTCGTCGGCGGCGGACGCAACGGGATGGAATATAGCGTGTTGCTGATCGTCGCGCTGCTCGGCATCGCCTGGGCCTATTGGCCGGTGCGGCAGGGCCGGACCGGATAGTTATCGCCATGCCGCCCTTCCTGCGGCTATAGGCGCGCGCCATGACCGTCACGACCCGCTTCGCCCCCTCGCCGACCGGCAGCCTGCATGTCGGCAACGTCCGCACCGCGCTCCACAACTGGCTGTGGGCGCGGAAACATGGCGGCCGCTTCCTGCTGCGCATCGACGACACCGACCTCGGGCGGTCGAAAGAGGAATATGTCGAGGGCATCCGCGCCGACCTGGGCTGGCTGGGGCTCGACGTCGATGGCGAGGAAAGGCAATCGGCGCGCTTCGATCTGTACGAGGCCGAATTTGCGAAGCTGCAGGCGGCGGGGCGTGTCTATGCCTGTTACGAGACGCCCGAGGAACTCGACATCCGCCGCAAGATATTGCTGTCGCGCGGGCTGCCGCCGGTTTACGAACGCAAGCCCGACGGGGCGCCGGTTCCCGACGGCATCGCACCGCACTGGCGCTTCCGGCTCGATCATGACGCTCCGATCGAATGGACCGATATGGTTCGTGGGCCGCAGCATTTCGATCCAAAGACCATGTCCGATCCCGTCGTCCGCCGCGCCGACGGCAGCTGGCTTTATCTGTTGCCGAGCGTGATCGACGATATCGCGATGGGGATCAGCCATGTGGTGCGCGGCGAGGATCATGTGTCGAACACCGCGGCGCAGATCCAGATGTTCGACGCTCTCGGCGCGACACCGCCCGCTTTCACGCACGAGGCGCTGCTCGTCGGCACCGAAGGCAAATTGTCGAAGCGGCTCGGTTCGCTCGGCATGGCGAGCCTGCGCGAGGAGGGCATCGAGCCGATCGCGCTCGTCGCGCTGCTCGCGCGACTGGGGACGAGCGATCCGGTCGAGCCGGTGACCGATGTCGCCCCGCTGGTCGAGGGCATCGATTTCGCACGCTTCGGCCGCGCTCCCGCGCGTTTCGACGAGGCCGAGCTGGCACTGCTCAATCAGAAGATATTGCACCACACCGGCCATGCGGCGGTCGCCGACCGCTTGCCCGCCGCGATCACGCCCGCGCGCTGGGAAGCGATCCGGCCGAATCTGGCGACGGTCGCCGAAGCGGGCGAGTGGGTCGCGGTGTTCGACGGGCCCTTTACGCCCCCGGCCGCGGAGGCGGCCGACCGGCCAGTGCTCGCCGCGGCGGCCGAGGCGGCGCCTGGCATCGACTGGGGCGCCGACCCTTGGCACGCGCTGACCGGCGCGGTGAAGGAAGCCACCGGCGCCAAGGGCCGCGCGTTGTTCCTGCCGCTGCGCCGCGCGCTGACCGGGCGCGATCATGGTCCCGATATGGGCGAACTGCTGCCGTTGATCGACAAGGATCAGGCGGTGGCGCGGCTTTCCGCCGGCTAGGAAGGCGCGGCGAAACGGCGAGCGGGTTTGCCGATCTCCTCGCTTGACAATATTAGTGACGTTATATTATCTCATTGCCATGGCCTGGCCGATAGTGGCGGTCGATACGCCGCGGGGCCGGGTCTTTTAGGCAAGGAGAGATGCCATGACCCTGATTCCGCTGCTTTCGGCGCTGGCTTCGGCGCCGCTTGAGGACACCGCGCCCGCGGGCGCCGCCGCGCTCCTGCCCCGCGAAAGCTATGGGGCCGGCAACCGCCATCGCCCCGTCGCGGCGCTGCTGGCCGTCGGCCTGCCCGCCGCGCTGGTCGTCGCAGTCGCGCTGTCGCCGATGATCATCAAGGAACCGCCGCGCACGGCGGACAAGCCCTGGACGACCATTTTCCTGCCGAAGCCCGACAAGCCCGAGCCGCCGAAGCCCAGAGCCGAGCCGCAGACGCCGCCGAGGACTTCGCAGCCGACCGAAACGGTCGACCCCCTCGTCGATACGACGCCGATCCGCGATGTCTTCGTCGATAAGGGACCGGTCGTGATCGATCCGCGGCCCTTGCCGCCGGGCCCTCCCGTTTCGGTCGATCCCCCGGCCCCGCCGAAGCTGGTGCTCGCACAGCTCGACTCGCGCTATGCGGGATCGTTCCAGCCCGAATATCCGGCGCGCGAGCAGCGTGGCGGGATCGAGGGCGCGGTGACGGTGCGGGTGCTGATCGGCACCGACGGGCGCGTGAAGGCGGTCGAACAGGTGAGCGGCGGCAATCCCGCCTTCTTCGAAGCGACGAAGCGGCGCGCGCTGGCCAAATGGCGGTTCAAACCCGCGACGCGCGGCGGGGTCGCCGAGGAAAGCTGGAAGGAAATGACCGTGCGCTTCGAGATCAGGAACGGCTGACCCCGTCTTCGAGACCCCTCCCGGGCGGGCGGCCGGGTGCCGTCCGCCCGCTCCTTTTGCTTGACAGGAGCGCCGAATCCGGTCAGAGGCGCGCGGATATCGGGGGCGGCGCCTGCGCGCGGCCCTCTATGTTTTTTCAGAGCAGCAGCCGGGGCCCGCGTCCCGCCGCATCGTCCGCCCCGGCGGCAGGTGCGAAGATTTTTCGAGGAACAGGGCCATGGCCAAGCCGACGACCGTCAAGATCAAGCTGGTGAGCACCGCCGACACGGGCTTTTTCTATGTGACGAAAAAGAACCCCCGCACGATGACCGAAAAAATGTCGGTGCGGAAGTACGACCCGCGTGCGCGCAAGCACGTCGAGTTCAAGGAAGCCAAGATCAAGTGACGTATCGACCCGTTCAGCAACGCTGAACGGTTTGGCGATGCGTCATCCCCGCGAAGGCGGGGATCCAGAAGGGCGGCGATTGCGCCGCCCTTTTTCGTGCGTGGCGAATGAGGGAGTCGGGTGGGAAGCGGACGTTACCTCCCCCGCTTTCGTCATCCCGGACTTGATCCGGGATCCATAGCTGCGCCGTCGTCATGGATCCCGGATCAAATCCGGGATGACGAATGAAAAAGGCCCGACTTTGGCCGCGCCCCACCTTTCAACTCAGCAACGGCTCCAGCGCCTCCCATTCGCGCTCGACGGCGCGGCGGCCGGCGTCGATCGCGGCGCGGATTTTCGCCGGATCGAATTCGAGCGTTTCGGAAAATTCCGCCTCGGGCTCGATGATCCGGATCGGGGCAAAGCGGTAGCGCGATATCTGGACGTCGAGCGGGCGGAGGATGCGCGCCGCCTGCGCGCCGCCGATGCCTTCGGACTGGAGCGCGCGAAGCTGCGCCTCGCGCGCCGCGATCAGATCGTTGATCAGCGCCGCGCCGGCGAGGTCGTTCGCCGATACCTCCGATTGCAGGATGTCGACCGCGCGCAGGCCGATCTTGATCAGATTCTTGTAGGTGCGAACGAGCCCCGGCTGCGGCGCGGGCGAGGCGCGGACCGCGATGACGCCGCGCGGGTTCATCTCGAGCGCGGCGCTGAGCGGCGTCACGTCGCGTACCCCGCCGTCGACCCATTGTTCCTCGGTGCCGTCGCTGGCGCGCGTCTTCAGCGGATCGAAGAAGAGCGGCATCGCGCAGCTCGCATAGACCCAGTTGTGGATGCCGGGCACGCTTTCGTCGATGCTGCGATAGGTGCCGGTCCCGAGGTTGACGACGCCGAGCAGCAGCTTGCGACCGGCGGCGCGCAATTTTTCCTCGTCGGCAAAATCCTTGAGCAGGCGTTTCAGCGGCGCGGCGTCGTAGATCGCATTCTCGCCGAGGATGCCGCCGACGACACCGAGCGGGCGCTCCTTGTAGATCGAGGCATTGCCGCGAAGCCCGAGCCAGGTGTCGAGCAGGCGCGGCACATCGTCCTGTGCGACCCCCAGCGCCTGAATCGCGCCGGTCGAGACGCCGGCGACGATGTCGATACGAACGCCGCGGTTGACGACGAGTTCGTGGACGACGCCGACCTGGAACGCGCCCTTGGCGCCGCCGCCGCTGAGCACGATTGCGAGACCGCCTGCCATGTCCGCTCTCCTTCGATGACGGATGCAGTCTACAGGATTTCGGGTGGAGAGTCTGTTCCGGCGAACGACGTCGGATTCAGGCGAAGGCCCCCACGCTTTCGATGAACTTGATCACCGAAATCGGCTTCGAGACATAGGCCTCGGCGCCCGCGGCGCGGATCTGGTCCTCGTCGCCCTTGCCGGCATAGGCGGTGACCGCCATGATCGGGACGGCACGCAGCGTCAGATCGGCCTTCATCTGGCCGATCAGTTCGAGCCCGCTGACATGCGGCAACTGGATATCCATGACGATGAGGTCGGGCGAAATCTCGCGCGCCTTCGCCAGCGCGTCGCGGCCGTCGCGCACGGGGTGGGCGCTGTAGCCATGGGCGTTCAGAAGATCGCAGAAGAGGCGGAGGTTGAGCTCATTATCTTCGACGACCAGGATGGTCTTGCCCATGATTATTCGCTTCCCCACCTTGCGTCCGCGGACCGTTTAGGCGAATCGGGCCGCGGAAACAATCGCCTCGCCGAGTCAAGGATATAGGGTCAGAACCCTCCCATAGCGCGATCGAGGTTTGAAGCGATTTTGTTCAGGGCAAGGAAGCGAGGCGCCGGAATATGTCGATATTACAAGGCTCGCTGACGCAGCCATGGACAAAATCGGTCAAATCCCGAAGGGACGTCGAAATGGCTTCGATCTCGTCTCCGCGCGGCCTTGCAGATGGAACCGCCATCGGCGGCGGCCGCGCGAAGCCGATATCTTCGCCATTTCGACGCCTCGAACGCGCTATGGGAGGGTTCTGACCCTTGGTGCGCGAAGCCGATGAAGCACTGGCGCTGCAGGTGCTGGGCTGGATCTTGACCGACGAACCGCGCGCCGAACGGCTGCTCGGCATGACGGGGCTTACCCCTGCGGTGCTCCGCGAATCGCTCGGGCAACGGGCGACGCTGGCGGCGATCCTCGGCTTTCTGACGGCGCACGAGCGCGACCTTGTCGCCTGCGCCGGCGCGCTCGATACCGAACCCGAAGCGCTGGCCGCCGCCGCGCGCCGCCTGGAAGGCGATGAAAGGACAATGGCATGACCCGCCCGCTGGTGATCACCGACTGCGACGAGGTGTTGATGCACATGGTCGTGCCCTTCGCCGAATGGGTCGACGCCGAACATGGCGTGCTGTTCCGGATGGAGGATGCGAGTTTCGCCGGAGCGCTGAAGCGCAAGGAGTGCGGCACGCCGCTGGAGGCGGCCGAGGTGTGGCCGCTGCTCGACGGGTTTTTCCGCGCCGAGATGGGCCGCCAGCACCCGATCCCCGGTGCCCTCGCCGCGATGGCCGCGATCGCCGAGCAGGCCGATATCGTCGTGCTGACCAACGTCGGCCCCGAGCATCAGCAGGGACGGGTCGACCAGCTCGCAGCGCACGGCTTTCATGCGCCGGTGATCGGCAGCCGCGGCGGCAAGGGCGAGCCCGTGCGCCGGTTGATCGAAGAATATCGCCCGTCGGTTGCGGTGTTCATCGACGACCTTGCCGGACATCATCATTCGGTCGCGATCGAGGCGCCCGGCGTGTGGCGGCTGCATCTGGTCGGCGAACCCGCGATTGCCGGCAAGATCGCGCCGGCGAAACATGCGCATGCGCGAATCGACGATTGGAACGCGGCGCGTGACTGGATATTGGCGCGCCTTGCCGAAAACATCCCCGCCCCGGCCCCCGAACCGGTTTAAGAAGGACAGACCCATGGATATCGCCGCCAAGCTCGCCGAACTCGGCCTCGAACTTCCCAAGCCCGCGGCGCCGGTCGCCGCCTATGTGCCCGCCGTCGAGCTGGGCGGGTTGCTCCACATCAGCGGGCAATTGCCGTTCCGCGACGGACAGGTCGTCACCGGCCGGCTCGGGACCGACATGGACGAGGCGACGGGTTATGACGCCGCGCGCCGCTGCGCGCTGATGCTCGTCGCGCAGATCGGCCGCGCGGTCGATGGCGACTGGTCGCGGGTCGAAAAAATCGTGAAGCTGGGCGTCTATGTGAACAGCGACCCCGCCTTCACCGCGCAGCCGAAGGTCGCGAACGGTGCGTCGGAACTGATGGAATCGCTGTTCGGCGAAGCCGGCCGCCATGCGCGCAGCGCGGTCGGCGTCGCGGTGCTTCCGCTCGGCGCCGCGGTCGAGGTCGACGCGATCGTCGCGGTGAAGTCCGCTTAAGGACGCCGGTGGCCGAAGCCGACCCGCCCGCCCGGACGATCTCGCTCGGCAGCGGCGTCGCCGCGCTCGACGCGGCGGCGTGGGACGCGCTGGCGGGTGACGGCAACCCCTTCGTCGGGCATGATTTCCTGTCGCTGCTCGAAGAATCGGGCAGTGTAGGGCCGGGCACCGGCTGGCAGGCGGCGCCGCTGCTCGTCGAGGACGAGGCGGGGGCGCTGGTCGCCGCAGCGCCCGCCTATCTCAAGTCGCACAGCCAGGGCGAATATGTCTTCGATCAGGGCTGGGCCGACGCCTGGGCGCGCGCCGGCGGCGATTATTATCCGAAGCTGCAGATCGCGGCGCCGTTCACGCCGGTGCCGGGGCCGCGGCTGCTGGCGCGCGACGATAGCGATGCGACGCTGTTGATCCGCGCTGCCGAGGCGGTGGTGCGGCAGAACGGCCTGTCGTCGGCGCACGCCACTTTCGTGGCGCCCGAGCAGATGCCGCTGTTCGAGGCGGCGGGCTGGCTGGTCCGCCGCGACATCCAGTTTCATTTCGCCAACGCGGGCTATGCGAGCTTCGACGATTTTCTCGCGACGCTGACCTCGGCGAAGCGCAAGCAGCTCCGCAAGGAACGCGCCCGCGCCATCGAGGGCCTGCGGATCGAGGAACTGAGCGGCGACGCGCTCCGCCCCGAACATTGGGACGCGATGTGGCAATTTTATCAGGACACCGGCGCGCGCAAATGGGGGCATCCCTACCTCACGCGCGAAGCGTTCGACCTGATGGGCGCGCGCATGGCCGACCGGATCGTCCTCGTCCTCGCCTATGACGATGCCAGATCCGTGGCAGGGGCGATGCATTTCATCGGCGCCGATACGCTGTACGGCCGCTACTGGGGGTGCCTTGTCGACATCCCCTATCTGCATTTCGAGCTATGCTATTACCGCGCGATCGACATGGCGATCGCGCGCGGCCTCAGCCGGGTCGAGGCGGGGGCGCAGGGCGGGCACAAGCTGGCACGCGGTTACGGGCCGGTCGCGACCTGGTCGGCGCATTTTATCGCCGACCCGGGATTTCGCCGCGCGGTCGCGGATTTCCTCGAACAGGAACGCCGCGCCGAAGAAACGGAGATGGAATGGCTCGAAGGGCATATGCCCTTCAGGCGGACGGATTAGGCCGCGAAGCGGCGGGCGGCGGGACGGCGGGCCGTCTCGTCGAGCCAGGCGCGCGCCTGGCGCTGCGCTTCGGCGATTTCGTCGCGGCTCATTTCGTCGGACAGGTCGGCGCGGCATTGCTGGCCTTCCTTATTGCCGCCGAGCGCCGCGAGATTGAACCATTTATGCGCCTGGATGAGGTCGACATCGACCCCGCCGGTGCCAGTCGAGAAAGCGATTCCGAGATCGAAATAGGCATTGGCGTCGCCGCGCGCCGCGTCGAGCAACCGGCTTTCGATCAGATACTGGGCAGACTTCAGACTGTTTGCCATGATAACCCCCTTTGCCTCCACCCCACATGGAGACCTCGGGGTCCAACCTTGCGGCTTATGGTCAACAAAGCGTTAACGATGGCGCGACTTTTTCGGGGATAAAGTCCGGAAGTGGCAGAAAAGCGAGGATTTTTCCGTTAACCGCCGACCGGGTAATTGTCGATCAGCCGCGTTTTGCCGATCCGCGCCGCGGCGAGGAGCCGGGCGGGCTCGCGAAATGTCGTGAGCCGTTCGAGGCTGGCGGCGTCGGCGAGTGCGACATAATCGACGCTGTCGAAGCCGCCCGCGACGATTGCGGTCTCGGCCGCGGCGAGGCTCGCGGCAACATCGGCGCCGCCGGCGATCGCCTTGGCTGCGGCCTTCAGCGCGTCGGGAAACACGGTCGCCGCCGCGCGCTGTTCTTTCGACAGATAGGCGTTGCGCGACGACAGCGCGAGCCCGTCGGGATCGCGCGCGATCGGCGCGCCCAATATGTCGAGCGCGAAATCGAGGTCGCGCGCCATGCGGCGGATGATCGCGAGCTGCTGCCAATCCTTTTCGCCGAAGATCGCGACGTCGGGCCGCACCTGATTGAACAATTTGGCGACGACGGTCGCGACGCCGTCGAAATGGCCGGGGCGCGCGGCGCCGCAATAATCGGCACCGAGTTCGGCGACCTCGATATGCGTGCTGTGCCCGGCAGGGTACATGGTGCCGACGTCGGGGGCCCAGAGGAGGCCGACCCCCTCCTCGACCAGCAGCGCGGCATCGCGCGCCTCGTCGCGCGGGTAGGCGGCATAATCCTCGTTCGGCCCGAACTGCGTCGGATTGACGAAGATCGACACGACGACATGGTCGGCGACGCGACGCGCCATGCGGACCAGTGACAGATGCCCCGCATGCAGCGCGCCCATCGTCGGCACCAGCGCGACGCTCTTTCTGCCCTGCTTCAGTGCCGTAACGGCACGATGAAGCGTGGCGATATCACGGATGATTTGCACCCTTGCCCGCCCTCCGATATTGGCGGCGCTGAACACGCCACCCCGTGCGGCTCCCATGCGCCGCCAACAGGAAAATCGCAACGCCCATGACGACCCAAGCGTCGCCCCCCGCCCCGCATCGCATCATCTTTGCCAATGAAAAGGGCGGCACCGGCAAGTCGACCTGCGCCGTGCATTTCGCGGTCGCGCTGGCGAGTCAGGGCTGGCGGGTTGCCGGGCTCGACCTCGATCCGCGCCAGCGCACCTTTCACCGCTATCTGGAGAATCGCGAACAGACCGCGAAGCGCCGCGGCATCGACCTGCCGACCCCTCGCTTCGAGGTGTTCGAGGGCACGACGCTCGACGAACTCGACGCGCAGGTCGCACGGCTTTCGGAAGGCGCCGATTATGTCATCGCCGACACGCCCGGCCGCGACGACGTCTTTGCGCGCCATCTCGCGACCAGCGCCGATACGCTGGTGACGCCGATCAACGACAGCTTCATCGATTTCGACCTGATCGGTCAGGTCGATCCCGAAAGTTTTCAGGTCGTGCGTCCCAGCTTCTATTCCGAGCTGATCTGGGACACGCGCAAGGCGCGCGCGAAGACCGACGGGCGGACGATCGACTGGATCATCCTGCGCAACCGCCTCCAGCATGTCGACGCGCACAATATGCGCCGCGTCGGCGAGGCGCTGACCCAATTGTCGCGCCGCGTCGGCTTCCGCGTCATCCCGGGGCTCGGCGAGCGCGTCATCTATCGCGAGCTGTTCCCCGCCGGGCTGACGCTGCTCGACAAGGCGCATCTCGGCGGCATGGGGATCGGCCATGTCGTCGCGCGGCAGGAGCTGCGCGAGGCGATGGGCGGCTTGAACCTTCCGGCGCGCGAGCGCCTGCATCCCGACGGCGACCTGTTCGCCGCCGCCTGATTTTTAGGAGCATCGTCGCATGGCCCATATCTTCCACCCGACGATGCTCCGCGAATATGACATCCGCGGCGTCGTCGGCGACACGCTGTCCGACAACGACGCCTATGCGATCGGGCGCAGCTTCGCGACGCTGGTCGCGCGCGCGGGCGGCACGCGGGTCGCAGTCGGATACGACGGGCGGCTGTCGTCGCCGATGCTCGCCGATGCGCTGATCGACGGGATAAACGCCGCGGGGATCGACGCGCTGAACGTCGGGCTCGGGCCGACGCCGATGCTCTATTATGCGGCGTCAACCGAAGAGGTGGATGGCGGTATACAGATAACCGGCAGCCATAATCCCCCCGACTATAACGGCTTCAAGATGGTGTTTCAGGGGCGTCCGTTCTTCGGCGCCGACATCCAGAAAATCGGTACGATGGCCGCCGCCGGCGACTGGGAGTCCGGCGAGGGCACGTCGCAAGGCATCGACATCATCGACGCCTATGTCGACCGGCTGGTCGAGGGGCTCGCCGGCGGCGCCTTCCGCATCGGCTGGGACGCCGGCAACGGCGCCGCGGGTACCGTCATCGAAAAGCTCACCGCGCGCCTGCCGGGCGAGCATCATCTTCTGTTTACCGACATCGACGGCCATTTTCCGAACCACCATCCCGATCCCACCGAGGAGAAGAATCTGGCCGACCTGCGCAAGCTGGTCGCCGAGAAGAGCCTCGATTTCGGCGTCGCTTTCGATGGAGACGGCGATCGCATCGGCGCGATCGACGGCGAGGGCCGCGTGATCTGGGGCGACCAGCTCCTGCAAATCTATGCCGCGGCGGTGCTGCGCGAGATACCCGGCGCGACGGTGATCGCCGATGTGAAAGCCAGTCAGGCGCTGTTCGACCGCATCGCCAGCTTGGGCGGCACGCCGCTGATGTGGAAGACCGGGCACAGCCTGATCAAGGCGAAGATGAAGGAAACCGGCAGCCCGCTGGCGGGCGAGATGAGCGGGCATATCTTCTTCGCCGACCGCTATTACGGCTATGACGATGCACCTTATGCAGCGGTGCGGCTGATCGAGGCGGCGACCAAGCTCGGGAAGAGCGTCACCGAATTGCGCGGCGAAATGGCGCCGATGGTCAACACGCCCGAGCTACGCTTTCAGGTCGACGAGGCGCGCAAATTCGCCATTGTGGACGAAGTTCTCGCCCGGCTTGTGGCCGCGGGAGCCAAGGTCGACCGCACCGACGGCGCGCGCGTGCTGACCGACGACGGCTGGTGGCTGCTCCGCGCGTCGAACACGCAGGACGTGCTCGTCGCGCGTGCCGAGGCAAAGGACGATGCGGCGCTGGCGCGACTGCTCGCGGCGATCGACGACCAGCTTGCGCAGTCGGGGATCGCGCGCGGGCCGCAAGCCGGGCACTGAATCCTTCGTGCCCGCGGGACGGGCAATTCGTCCCTGCAAAAATCTTGCCAGATTGACCTTGGCGGCGTCGCTGGGGTAACGCCCGCTCGAGGGTAGCCATGGAAACCACCAGCCTATGACCGACGAATCCGCTGCGACGACGCTCTCCGAAGGCGATCATGGCGTTGCCGAGCACACCGCGCACGTCCGCGAGGATGCTGCGGCGGGCAACGGGCTCGCGGTCATCTCGATCGCCAAAAGCTACGACAAGCGCGTCGTTCTGTCCGACGTATCGCTGTCGGTCGGCAAGGGCGAGGTCGTCGGCCTGCTCGGCCCGAACGGCGCGGGCAAGACGACCTGCTTCTATTCGATCATGGGGCTGGTGAAGCCCGATGCCGGGCGCATCATGCTCGACGGCGCCGACATCACCGCGCTGCCGATGTACCGCCGCGCGATCCTCGGGCTCGGTTATCTGCCGCAGGAAACCTCGATCTTTCGCGGCATGACGGTCGAACAGAATATCGCCGCGGTGCTCGAACTCAGCGAGCCCGACAAGGTGTCGCGCGAGCGGCGGCTCGAGGAACTGCTCGACGAATTCGGGCTGACGCGGCTGCGCGATTCGGCGGCGATGGCGCTGTCGGGCGGCGAACGGCGCCGCGCCGAAATCGCCCGCGCGCTGGCCGCCAATCCGTCGATCATGCTGCTCGACGAACCCTTCGCGGGCATCGACCCCCTGTCGATCAGCGACATCCGCGACCTCGTCGCCGATCTGAAGACGCGCGGCATCGGGGTGCTGATCACCGACCATAATGTCCGCGAGACGCTCGACCTCGTCGACCGCGCCTGCATCATTTACGACGGCAAGGTGCTGCTTGCCGGCTCGCCCGAAGAGCTCGTCGCCGACCCCGAGGTCCGCCGCCTCTACCTCGGCGAGGGCTTCTCGCTGTGACATTCCGGGTTCATTCCCGTGCAGATTAAGCTCGTTTCCCTTTCCGCTCGCATCGAGCGAAGTCGAGATGCCCCTCGGCATTGCGCTATCCTGATGGGTGTCTCGACTTCGCTCGACACGAACGGAAACGAGGGGCGCTAATTCCGGATGGCGTTGGGTCCGCGCCTCGATCTCCGCCAGTCGCAGTCGCTGGTGATGACGCCGCAGCTCCAGCAAGCGATCAAGCTGCTGGCGCTGTCGAACCTCGAACTCGAAGCCTATCTGGCCGAGGCGCTCGAAGGCAATCCGCTGCTCGACACGGCATCGGCCGATAGCGACGGGAGCGCGGGCGACCCGGATACCGGCCCCGGCGAGGATGCGCCTGCAACCGAAGCTGCGGCGCTCGACGCCGATCAGGCGCTCGCGTCGGACAGCGGCACGAGCGACGACCTCGACGTCGATTTCGCCGAGGAACGCTTTCACCACGACAGCGCGAGCGACAGCGTCGGCCTGTCGGGGTCGGGTGAGGATATCGATTTCGACAGCTTCGCTGGCGAGGACGCGACGCTGCACGGCCACCTGCTCGCGCAGGTCGGCGAACGCTTCGGCGGGATCGAGGCGATGATCGCCGAACAGATCGTCGCGCTGATCGACGAAGCGGGATATCTGCGCGCCGACCTTGGCGAGCTTGCCCAGCGGCTCGGCGTGCCGCTCGCGCTCGTCGAGGCGGTGCTGGCGGGCGTACAGGGCTTCGACCCGTCGGGGGTCGGCGGGCGCGACCCCGCCGAATGCATCGCGATCCAGGCGCGCGAGGCCGACCGTTACGACCCCGCGATGGCGACGATGATCGCGCATCTCGACCTCGTCGCCAAGGGCGCCTTTCCCCAGTTAAAACGCATTTGCGGCGTCGATGACGAGGATCTCGCCGACATGATCCGCGAACTGCGAAGCTATGACCCGAAGCCCGGGCTGCGCTTTGGCGGCGACGCTGCGACTGCGGTGGTGCCCGACCTCTATATCCGCCAGACGGCGAAGGGCTGGGCGGTCGAGGTCAACAGCGGCACCTTGCCGCGCCTGCTCGTCAACCGCCGCTATTACAGCGAATTGGCCGAGGGTGCGGCGGCGAAGAGCAAGGCGTGGCTGTCCGAACAGCTTGCCGGCGCCAACTGGCTGGTGCGCGCGCTCGACCAGCGCCAGCGGACGATCGTCAAGGTCGCGAGCGAGATCGTCAAGCAGCAGGAGGGCTTTTTCCTCCACGGCGTCGCGCATATGCGGCCGCTGACGCTACGCCAGGTGGCCGAGGAAATCGGCATGCACGAATCGACCGTCAGCCGCGTCACGAGCAACAAATATCTGTCGTGCGCGCGCGGGCTGTTCGAGCTCAAATATTTCTTCTCGTCGGGGATTTCGGCGACCGAGGGCGACGGCGCGGTGTCTGCCGAGGCGGTGAAGAGCCGGATCAAGGCGATGATCGAGGCCGAGGATGCACGCGCGATCCTCTCCGACGAGACGATCGCGCAGAAGCTGTCGGCCGAAGGCCACGACATTGCGCGGCGCACCGTGGTCAAATATCGCGAAGCGATGGGCTATGGCTCGTCGGTGCAACGGCGGCGGCAAAAGGCGCTGGCGGGGTAGTTCATCCCCCCAATCCCGCTCGTGTCGAGCGAAGTCGAGACACCCATCGGGATGGCGCCATACTGAGGGGCATCTCGACTTCGCTCGATGCGAACGGAAAGTGAGGAATTTGGCGCGGTAGCCGGTTGACTTTTTCCGCCCTTCCCCATAGTTGCGCCGCTTCGCGTCAACACGCCAAGATTTACGGACAGAGATCATGAAGATTCGCAACAGCCTGAAGTCGCTGAAGGACCGCCACCGGGATAACCGCGTTATCCGCCGCCGTGGCCGCACCTATGTGATCAACAAGACCAACCGCCGCTTCAAGGCGCGCCAGGGCTGATGGCCCTGCCGGGGCGTTTCCCGCCCCGCGCGCATCTGCGAGCCAGCGTGACGCCGTCGGATGCTTCCGGCGGCGCTTTCGCGTGTCCGGAGCAGCCATGATTCGCCGATCTGTGATCTTCGACGTCGGCCGCGTCCTCTTCGACTGGGACCTGCGCCATCTGTTCGCGAAGCTGATCGCCGACCAGGGCGAGCTCGAATGGTTCGTGACGCATGTCGTGACGCCCGAATGGCATTTCCAGCACGACGCGGGGCGGCCGCTCGCCGAGATGCTGCCCGAACTCAAGGCCAAATTTCCGGGGCATGCGGCGCTGATCGACGCCTATGCGACGCGCTTCAACGAGACGATTCCCGGGCCGGTGCCCGGCAGCCTCGAATTGGTCGAGCGATTGGACGATGCGGGCGTGCCGCTGTTCGCGATCACCAATTTCGGGCATGAATTCTGGGAAGCCTTCCGCCCGACCCAGCCCATCTTCGACCGCTTCCGCGATATCATCGTGTCGGGCACCGAAAAGCTGCTGAAGCCCGACCCCGCGATCTACCGCCTCGCGATCGAGCGATTCGGCATCGATCCGGCGGGCGCGATATTCATCGACGATGTTGCGCATAATATCGTGGGCGCCGAATCGGTCGGGATTGCCGGGCATCGGTTCATCGATGCGGCGAGACTGGAGGACCAGTTGATCGCGCTTGGATATTTGACCCGATGAGCAAGGCGGATCGTCTGTCGCGCCTCGACGCCCGTCGCATCGAACTGGAAGCCGAATATGAAGACGCGCTCGTCGATGCCTTGCGCAAGGTTGCGGCCGGGTCCTGGGGACTGTTCGGCCATAATCGGGATCGCGCGGCGCGCGCCAAATGGGAGCCTGCCGTAACCGACTTGTGCGACAGGGGCGAAGAAATAGACCGGATGCGCGATCAACTCGGGCTGCAACGCTTCGCCTTGCACGACGAGTTCGAGGCATCTCGCGGATCGGTTCCCTCAAACGCGCCCGGAGAGCCCAAGCAGGCGAGGGCGTGGCTCGATCGACTGGGGAAGGATATTGACCGGCCCGCCCGGAACTGAGCCCGCTACTTCTCCACCCCCAACTGCGTCAGCACGAAGGCGAATTCCTCGGCATCCTCGCGCAGGGCGCCCCAGCGGCCCGATTTGCCGCCGTGGCCCGCGCCCATGTTGGTGCGCAGCAGCAAGGTCGCGTCGTTGGTGCGCGTCGCGCGCAGCTTGGCGACCCATTTGGCGGGCTCCCAATAGGTCACACGCGGGTCGTTTAGCCCCGCCGACACCAGCATCGGCGGATAGGCCTTCGCGGTCACATTGTCGTAGGGGCTGTAGCTCAGCATATAGTCGAACGCCGCCTTGTCGGTGATCGGATTGCCCCATTCGGGCCATTCGCCGGGGGTCAGCGGCAGCGTTTCGTCGACCATGGTATTGATAACATCGACAAAGGGCACGCCCGCCAGCACCGCGCCCCACAGCTCGGGAGCGTCATTATAGATGACGCCCATCACCTGCCCGCCCGCCGAGCGGCCCTCGACCGAAATCTTGCCGGCGCTCGTATATCTTTTTGCGATCAGCCCTTGGGCGACGTCGATGAAATCGTTGAAGCTATTCTTGCGTTCGGTCGTCTTGCCCGCGAGGTACCAGGCGCGGCCGAGGTCGTCGCCGCCGCGGACATGCGCGATGGCATAGATCATCCCGCGATCGACGAGGCTGAGCCGCGTCGTCGAGAAGCCCGGCGGGACGCGGTAGCCGTACGAACCATAGGCATACAAGTGCATCGGCGCGCTGCCGTCGAGCTTCGTCCCCTTCTTGTAGACGAGCGAGGCGGGGATCATCGTCTTGCCGTCGCGGCTCGGCAGGTTAACCCGTTCGGTTACATATTGCGTCGCATCGTAACCGGAAGGGATTTCCTGTACCTTCAGCGTCTCGAGCTTGCCGCTCGCGATGTCATAATCATAGACGGTGTCGGGGGTGACCATCGATTCATAGTCGAGCCGAAGCTTGTCCTGATGATATTCGGGATTGTCGCCGAGCCCCGCCACATAAGTCGCCTCGGGGAATTGGATCCGTCCCGGGGTCAGCGGCGCATCATATTTGCGGACATCGACCTGATCGAGCCCGTCCTCGCGCGATTCGAGAACGAAATAGTCGCGGAACACCGACACGCCGGTGATGTAGCTGTGGTCCGATCCGGCGATCAGCGTTGTCCACTTGCCCGGGTCCTTGACGCTTGCGGTCGCGACGCGGAAATTCGGATGCTCGTCGTTGGTGTAGACATAGAGCGTGCCGTCGCGCTCGTCGACGCTGTACTCGCGGCCCTTCTGGCGCGCCGAGACGAGCTGCATCTTCGCCTCGGGATTGTCTGCGGGGAGGAGGTAGACCTCGCTCGTTTCGTTATCCCCCGTCGCGATGACGATATAATTGTCGGCGGCGGTCTTGCCGATTCCGACGCCGAAGCCGATGTCATCCTCCTTGTAGAGCAATTTGTCGTCGGCGACCGGCGTGCCGAGCCTGTGCAGCCGGACATTGTCGGTGCGCCAGTTCTCGTTCGCGAGGCCATAGAGCAGCGCGTCGCCCTTTGCGGTCCAGACGAGCGACGACAGGGTGCCGGGGATGACGTCGGGCAGATCCTCCCACGTCATCAGATTCTTGAAGCGCACCTCGAACCGCTCGGAACCATTGTCGTCGAAGGCATAGGCCATCAGCTTGCCGTCGGGGCTGATCGACACGTCGGCGAGGCGGAAATATTCCTTGCCGTCGGCCATCGCGACCTCGTCGAGGATCAGCACCGGTTCGCCGCCCGCGACGGGTTTGCGATACCATTTCTTGTACTCGGCACCTTCCTCATATTCGACCCAATACACCCAGTCGCCGTCCTTCTGCGGCACCGAGGAATCGGCCTCCTTGATCCGGCCCTTCATTTCCTGGAACAGCGTTTCGACGAGCGCGGCATGCGGCTTCATCGCGGCGTCGAAATAGGCATTTTCGGCCTTCACATAGTCGAGGACATCCTTGTCATCGACGGTCGGATAGCTTTCGTCGCGCAGCCAGTGGTACGGATCGGACAGGGTCTTGCCGTGCAACGTCATCTCGTGCGGACGCTTTTCCGCGACCGGCGCGGCGGGCAGGGCAGGGGTGGTGCTGGTCAATGCAGTCTCTTTCTCTTCGGCGAAAGCGCCCGGGGCCGCGACAAGCGGGGTGGCAATTGCCGCCATAAACATCCAAATAGCGCGCATCACAAAACTCCCGCGGTGTCGCCCCGATGGGCGGGATTGCCGCGATGTAGGAACAAGGAACAGCTCATGTCCAGCCCTGTCCCCGGCACGATCCACGCCGAGCGCCTCGCCCGCCTGCGCGCCGAACTGGCAGCGCGCGGCCTCGACGGTTTCGTCGTGCCGATCAGCGACGAGCATATGAGCGAATATGTCGGCGAATATGCGCAGCGCATGGCTTGGCTGACCGGCTTCGGCGGCTCGGCGGGGACCGCGGCGGTGCTGCCCGAAAAGGCGGCAGTGTTCGTCGACGGGCGCTACACCGTGCAGGTGCGCGATCAGGTCGACGGGGCGTTGTTCGACTATGTCGGGGTGCCGCAGTCGAGCGTCGCCGCATGGCTCGGCGCCAATGTCAGCGCGGGGCAGAAGGTCGGTTACGACCCATGGCTCCACAGCATCGACTGGGCGCGCGGGCTGGAAAAGGCGCTGGCGGCGAAGGGCGCGACCCTCGTCGCGGTCGACGCGAATCCGCTCGACGCGGCGTGGGACGACCAGCCGGCGCCGAGCGATGCGGTGGTGACGGTTTACGAAACCGCGCTGGCCGGGCAGGCGGCCGCCGACAAGCGCGCCATCATTGCCGACTGGCTGAAGGCGAAGGGGCTCGACACGACGGTGATGACCGCGCTCGATTCGGTCGCCTGGACCTTCAACATCCGCGGGACCGACGTCAGCCACACCCCGGTCGGGCTCGCCTTTGCGCTGCTCCATGCCGATGCGACCGCCGACCTGTTCGTCGCCCCCGAAAAGGTCACCGACGCGGTACGCGCGCACCTCGGCAACAGCGTGCGCGTCCACGATCGCGATACGTTCGAGGCGGCGCTTGCCGATCTCGCCGGCAAGAATGTCGCCGTCGATCCCGACCGCGCCGTCGCGGCGATCTTCACCGCGCTCGAAGCCGCAGGCGCGACGATCGAACGCCATCGCGACCCCGCGGTGCTGCCGAAGGCGATCAAGAACGATGTCGAGCTCGACGGCACCCGCGCAGCGCATGTGCGCGACGGCGTCGCGGTGTCGCGTTTCCTGAAATGGATGGCCGAGGTCGCACCGCAGGGCGGGCTCGACGAGCTCGGCGCCGCGGCGAAGCTGCGCGAATTTCGCGACGCCAGCGGCGCGCTCCGCGACCTGTCGTTCGACACCATCTCGGCGGCGGGCCCCAACGGCGCCCTGCCGCATTACAAGGTCGACGAAACGACGAACCGCGCGGTCGAAACCGGCACGCTCTACCTCGTCGATTCGGGCGGGCAATATGACGACGGCACCACCGACATCACGCGCACCATCGCGATCGGCACGCCGACCGCCGAAATGCGCCGCCGCTTCACGCAGGTGCTGAAGGGCCATATCGCGCTGGCGACGGCGCGTTTCCCCAAGGGGACGCGCGGCAGCCAGCTCGATATCCTCGCGCGGCAATATCTGTGGGCCGACGGGGTCGATTATGCGCATGGCACCGGGCACGGCGTCGGCACCTATCTGGCGGTGCACGAAGGGCCGCAGCGGATCGCCAAGCCCGCCGGCGGGCAGGCGGGCACCGAGGAGGCGCTCCACGCGGGCATGATCCTTTCGAACGAGCCCGGCTATTACAAGGCAGGCAGCTTCGGCATCCGTATCGAAAATCTCGTCATCGTGGTCCCGGCCCGCATCGACGGGGCCGAGGAGGAAATGCTGGCGTTCGAGACGATCACCTTCGCGCCGATCGCGCGCGATCTCGTCGATGGCGCGCTGCTGTCGCCGGCCGAGGCCGACTGGCTCGATGCCTATCACGCCGACGTGCTCGACAAGCTGGGCGCCGGGATGACCGGCGCCGACCACGAATGGCTCGCCGCCGCGTGCGCGCCGATCGATCGCGCCCCGACCGCGCTTGCGGCTTGAGGCGCGGCATGACCGGCCTTCGCAGCGATATACCGCTTGCCGACTTCCGCGTGCAGGAGCGCGTGCGGGTGCGGTTCAACGAGATCGACGGGCAGAGCATCGTCTTCAACGCCAATTATCTCGTCTACGCCGATATCGGCGTGACCGAATATTTCCGCGCGCTCGGCGAAGGGCAGCCCGGGCCATATTTTCACCAATATGGTACAGATATCCGCGAGACGCATTGCGAGATCGACTATCACGCGCCGGCGCGGCTCGACGAACTGATCACCATCGCGGCGCGGGTCAGCCGTTTCGGCCGGACGAGTTTCACCCTGCATTGCGGGATTTTCCGCGGCAACGAACGGCTGACCGATATCGAGATCAGCTATGCGCATCTCGATAACGACAGCGGTCAGCCGACCCCGCTGCCCGGAAGCTTCATTGCGGAAGTCAGGCGATTCGAAACGCGGACCCCGTCGCAAGATTGATTCGGACGAGCCGGATCGACCCTCTCAACCAAAAAGGTCGAAAAAAAAGGGCCACCCGTGGGTGGCCCGTGAAAGTTTTGGGAGAGGATGCCTAAAAGGCAAGTGTGATATTGCAGTGCACAATGAATTTCGCAACTGCGAAAAGAACATCCGCAGTTGCATTTTTTGCAATCGTAACGGCGCGCGGTTGTCATTTCACGCAATTATCCCGCCCTCTCGCAAATCGGCGCGACATCGCCTAAATTGGCGTCATGGGAATGTTCAACAATATGGATGTCGGCGGCGGCGTCGCCGATTTCTGGAGCTATATCCGCGAGCCGCGCCCGCACCGCTGGGCGATATGGGGAGTCGCGGTGGCGTTGACGTGGGTCGTGTTCCACGGCGTGTCCGAATATCTGATCCCTTATGAAAAGCCCAAGCCGCAGATCATCTATTTCGAAAATTGGAAGGCGACGCGCGGGGAGGCCGAGATTCGCGCCGACTGGGTCGCGCGCGCCAAGGAAACGACGCGCCGCAACGCCGAAAAGCGCGCCGAATACCAGCGTTTCGCCGACAGCATGGGGATCGAATATGATTCGAGCGAGGCGGACAAGGTGACGCGCGAAACGCTCGGCGCGGAAGAAGCGGCGGCGGCGAAGAAAAAGCCCGCGCCGTCGCAGGCGCGCTCGACGCTGGCCGAACGCGCCGCGCGCGGGGCGCCGCCCGCTCCCGCGGATCAACCCCGGCCCTGATGCAGCGTCCGCCCGCCGACGCCGACTGGATGGCGGCCGCCATCGCGTTGTCGTTGCGCGGCCGGCCGGAGTCGGCGCCCAACCCCAATGTCGGATGCGTGCTGGTGCAGGCGGGGCGGGTCGTCGGCCGCGGCTGGACGGCGCTCGGCGGGCGCCCGCACGCCGAAGCGGTGGCGCTCGCGGCGGCGGGCGAAGCCGCGCGCGGCGCGACCGCCTATGTCAGCCTCGAACCTTGCGCCCATGCCGGCGGCCGTGGTCCGGCGTGCAGCGACCTGCTGATCGCCGCGGGCGTTGCGCGCGTGGTGATCGCGGCGCAGGACCCCGATCCGCGCACCGACGGTGCCGGAATCGCGCGGTTGCAGGACGCGGGGATCGACGTCCTGTTCAATGTCCTGCCGGCCGAGGCGCGGCGCGCGATGGCGCCATGGTGGACGCGGCGGGCCGAAGGGCGGCCGTTCGTGACGCTCAAGCTCGCGACCTCGCTCGACGGCTGTATCGCGCTTGCCGACGGGACGAGCCGCTGGATCACCGGCGACCGCGCCCGGGCACACGGCCACCTCGAACGCGCCCAGCATCAGGCGATCCTTGTCGGCCGCGGTACGTTCGAGGCCGACGCGCCGAAACTCGATGTGCGGCTGCCGGGGATCGAGCACCGTAGCCCGCAAAAATTGCTGCTGACGTCGGGAAGCGCGCCCGCAGGGTGGACCGCCGTCGCATCGCCCGAATCGGTCGAGGGCGTCGATTCACTGCTCGTCGAGGGCGGCGCAGGGGCGGCATCGGCCTTTCTCGCCGCCGACCGCGTCGACCGGCTGCTGCTTTATCGGGCGCCGGTGCTGATCGGCGGCGGCCGGCCGGCGCTCGGCGACATCGGGCTGACCGACCTTGCCGATGCCCACGGCCGTTGGCGGCTTGCCGACAGCCGCCTGCTTGGCAGCGACCGGCTCGACGTCTACGAGCGCATCAGGACAATTTGAGGACCCTATGTTCACCGGAATCATCACCGACATCGGCACCATCCGCAGCCGCGAGGATCGCGGCGACACCCGGCTCGTCATCGAAACCGCCTATGATGTGGACAGCATCGACCTTGGCGCGTCGATCGCCTGTTCGGGCGCCTGCCTGACCGTCGTCGAAAAGGGCGTCGATCAGGGCAGCAACGGACCGGCGGGCTGGTTCGCGATCGACGCGAGCGCCGAGACGCTCGCGTGCACCGCACCGGGCATGTGGGATCAGGGGCGCCGGCTCAACCTCGAGCGGGCGCTGAAGATCGGCGACGAACTCGGCGGGCATATCGTCACCGGCCATGTCGACGATATCGGCCGCATCGTGTCGGTCGAACCGATCGGCGACAGCGTCACGGTCACCGTCGCTGCCCCCGCCGCGCTGGCACCGCATATTGCCCCCAAGGGCTCGATCACCGTCGACGGCGTGTCGCTGACGGTCAACGAAGTGACCGACCAGCCGAACGGCGAGGCCCATTTCACGCTCAACATCATCCCGCACACGCAGGCGATGACGACGCTCGACGAGGCGGCGGCGGGGCGGCCGGTCAATCTGGAGATCGATATCCTCGCCCGTTATCTGGCGCGGATGCAGGCGCGGGGATGAAGGCGGGCTCGCCCGCGCCGCGCTTCATGCGTTGGCGGAATACGGTGTGGCTGGCCGCCGCCGTGCTTTTCCTGCTGAATTTCCTGCGCCATGGGATCGATCTTTTCGGCATCGCGCTTACCGCGATCATTGTTGCTCTCGGCTTTGCCGTCGAACATGTCGAAATGCAGACGCGGCGTCCGCTCAAAAACTATCTGCGTGTCGCCCTGGGATCATTCGCGCTCGCGCTCGTCCTGATCGCCATGCCGCTGCTGATGGGCGGCGGGATATGGGTCGGGCTGATCCTGTGGACCGGATTGTCGGGCGCTGCGCTGGCATGGTGCGTCCATTACGAGCGTACCGAGCCGCGCTGAGCCGACTCAGCCTTCCATCCACCCCCCCGCCAGTTCGGGATCGGCCGCGAGCATCGATCGCCGCATCGCCAGCCTTCCGATGCGGAGCAGTTCGGCCTTGCGCCGCGCCGGGGCGAGATTGCAGCTCGCGGCTTCGCGGACCACCGCGGCGCCATAGCGGTCGGCGACGATCAGCCCCGAGCTTTCGGGCCGGTAGCCCTCGGTTTCGAGGATCGCGGGGTCGAGCCCCGGCGCGAGCGCCCAGTAGAAACGGTCGCACCAGTCGCAATAGTCGGGCCATTTGCCGTCGCCGTGCAGGTCGGCGCGGCTGACCTTGATCTCGACGATCGTGATATTGCCCCTGACGTCGATCGCGGTGAGGTCGGTGCGCCGCCCGTTGGGCAGCGGCACCTCGGGGATCGCGACCAGCCCCTGCTGCGCGAACAGCCGGCATACGCCGCGCGCGACGTCCGCGGCGGTCAGCAGGTCACTCGCCATCGCTCAGAAATCCTCAGAAGGGGACGTCGTCGTCCAGATCGTCGTCGAACGGCGGACGCCCGCCGCCCGAGCCGCCACCGCCGCCCTGGTTCCAGCCGCCGCCCGAACCGCCGCCGCCGCCCGAGCTTCCGCCCGAACCGCCGCCCTGATCCCAGCCGCCCGACGAACCGCCGCCCTGCGCCCAGCTGTCGCCGCCGCGCGAACCGCCGCCACCGCCGGGCGCGCCGTCGAGCATGGTCAGCGTGCCGCCCATGCCCGCGATCACGATCTCGGTCGTATATTTGTCGTTGCCGTCGCGGTCCTGCCACTTGCGGGTGCGCAGGGAGCCTTCGATGTAAACCTTCGAACCCTTTTTCAGGTAGCGCTCGACGACGCCGACCAGCCCGTCGCCGTTGATGACGACATTATGCCATTCGGTGCGCTCTTTGCGCTCGCCGGTCATGCGATCCTTCCACTGTTCGGAGGTCGCGATGCGGATGTTGGCGATCTTGCCACCGTTCTGGAATGACTTGATTTCGGGATCGGCGCCGAGATTGCCGATCAAAATTACCTTGTTGACGCTGCCAGCCATCGCCGCTCCGCTCCGCTCAAAAGTTGGGAGGATCAGCCTAGGCCAAAGGCGACGGCTGTCCAGTAAGTGATTCCAGCAGCGGCATAGGCGAGCAGGAACAAATAGCCAACCATGAAGAGAGGCCAGCGCCACCCATTTGTCTCGCGGCGGGTGATCGCGATCGTCGAAATGCACTGCGGCGCGAAGACGAACCAGGCAAGAAACGCGAGCGCGGTGGCGAGGCTCCATTTGCCCTGCAGCCGTTCGCCGAGCGATTCGGCCATCGCCTCCTCGTCGCCGTCGGCGTCGATCGCGTTGGCGGTCGCCATCGCCGACACCGCGACCTCGCGCGCCGCCATCGCGGGGATCAGCGCGAGGGCGATGTCGTGGTTGAAGCCGATCGGCGCGACCGCGACCTCCAGCCCGCTCGCGATGCGGCCGGCGACGCTGTATTCGACCTGGCTTTCGCCTGCGGGCGCCTTGGGGAAGCTCAGGAGCAGCCACAGGATGACGGTGGTCATCGCGATGATCGTCCCGGCGCGGCGGAGGAAGATCCAGGCGCGCTGCCACAGCCCGATCGCGATGTCGCGCCACTGCGGCATCTGGTAGCGCGGCATTTCCATCATGAAGCCCGCCGCATCGCCCTTTGCCACCGTACGGCGCAGCGCAAAGGCGACGGCGAGCGCGCCGACGATGCCGGCAAGATAGAGACCGAACAGCACCAGCCCCTGCAACCCGATGCTGGTGCCGCCGACGCCGCGGTCGGGGATGAAGGCGGCGATGATCAGCGCATAGACGGGCAATCGCGCCGAGCAGGTCATCAGCGGCGCGATCAGGATCGTCGTCAGCCGGTCCTTCGCATCGGGGATCGCACGCGTCGCCATGATGCCGGGGACGGCGCAGGCAAAGCTGGAGAGCAGCGGGATGAAACCGCGTCCCGACAATCCGACCTTGGCCATCAAGCCGTCCATCAGGAAAGCGGCGCGCGTCATATAGCCCGACGCTTCGAGGAGCAGGATGAAGAGGAAGAGGATCAGGATCTGCGGCAGGAAGACGACGACCGCGCCGACGCCCGCGAGCAGCCCCTCGACGACGAGGTCGCGAAGGAAGTTTTCGGGGAGGTTGGCGACGACCCATTGCTGGAGCACGCCGACCCCGGCCTCAAGTGCGTCGGCGGGCGGGCCGGCCCAGGCATAGACCGCCTGGAACATCACGAACATCAGCGCGAGCAGGATCGCGAAGCCCGCGACCGGATGCAGCACCACCGCGTCGACGCGCTGCGTCCAGCGGTGGACCGGGGTTTCGGCAAGCGTTGCGGCGCGCGAAATGGCGCGGGCGCGCTGGTGCAGCGACTTGTCGGCGGCCGGCGCCGCGGCGGCGGCGTCGGTGCGGGGCACCTGCGTCCGCATCGCCTCGTCGAGCGCGGCGAGGAGCTCGGTCAGGCCGCGCCGCCGCACCGCGACGGTCGGGATCACAGGAACGCCGAGTTCGGCCGAGAGCCGTGCCGGGTCGAGTGTCAGCCCGTCGCGCTCGGCAAGGTCGAGCATGTTGAGCGCAACGACGTTCGGCAGGCCAAGCGCGATCAGTTCGAGCGCGAAACAGAGATGGTTGTCGAGGTTCGCGGCGTCGAGCACGACGACCAGCGCGTCGGGGCGCTGCTCGCCATGCTGGCGGCCCATGATGACGTCGCGCGTCACCGCTTCGTCGGGGCTCGCCGGGGTCAGGCTGTAGCTGCCGGGCAGGTCGATGAGCGAGATCGGGCGGCCGTCGGCGAAGCTGGCATGGCCCGCCTTTCGTTCGACCGTGACACCCGGGTAATTGGCGATTTTTTGCCGCGCGCCGGTCAGCGCGTTGAACAGGCTCGATTTGCCGGCATTGGGGTTGCCGACCAGCGCGATCGACGGGATGGCGCCGGTCATGCGCTTCGCCTTTCGTCCCCGGCGGCCGCTTCGACGGTGATCATCGCCGCCTGCCGGGCGCGAATGATGACGCGCATCCGCCCGACCGCGAGCGCGAGCGGGTCGCGCGAAAAGATGCTGCCGCGGTGCAGCGGGGTGATTTCCACACCCTCCATCAGGCCGAATTCGCGCAGGCGGCGTCCCTCGTCGGCGGACATGGCATTCCAGTCGATACGCGCGATCCGCACCGCAACGCCCAGCGGCGCCCGGTCGAGCAGATGTTCAAGTGCAGCAGTCATTGCGAGCGATTATCAATAACAATCGCTTGACGCCAGTTCTTTATCGTCGGCCGATCAGCGTCCCGGGTAGCGGAGACGGCCGACGAAGCGGGCGAGGCTGGGTCGGGCGATGCGGTTCGCGGCGCGGCGGTATTTCCAGCCCTCGAAGCGCATCACCGCGTCGATCCGCCGCGCGAGGAAGGCGCGGGTGTCGGCGAAACCGTCGCTGTCGTCGTTCAGGAACACCGCCATCGTCGAGGCGTAGACGGCGCCGAGGATCGCGCGTTTGCTGTAGTGATTATAGTCGGTCGCGGTATCGCCGGCGAGGCGCCACATCAGGTCGGCGGCGCGCCAGCCGAGCTTTGCGGCGTGCGGCGCATTGCCCGGCAGCGCGAGGAGCGCCAGCGCGCGGCGCAGCGATTCGCGATCGGGCCCCAACAGGTCGATGCGCGTTTCCACCAATGTCGTGATGCGTTCGCGAATCTTCAGCGTCGCAAGCTTTTCCGCCGGCCATTTCGCCGCCATGCGCGCGTCGATGTCGGCGAACCATGCGTCGACCATATCGCGGCCGCCGCCGGGAAAGGCGAGCCGTGCGACGTCGGCATCGACGCCGGCCCGCGCGGCAGCTCCGATGAGCGCGGTGTCGCCGAACCCGTCGAACGCGGCGTTCCCGGCGATCAGCGGCGCGAGCGCGGCGCGAATCTCGTCGAGGGTGGGATCGGCGGGCAGGATGGAAGCCATAGCCATCAGATAGGCTGCGCGGTGCGGCTCGGCAACCGGATCAATACCAGCGCGGCGCCGACCATCATCCCGCCGAACAGGTCGATCGGGCCGAGGGTTTCGCCGAAGGCCCACCAGCCCGCGAAAGCCGCGAATGCCGGCTGGACGAGCAGCGTCAGCCCGAGGACGAGCGGCGAGAAGCGCGGCAGCGACCAGATGATCAGTCCCTGCCCGATGACCTGGCTGGTCAGCGCGAGCAGGATCAGCGGCGTCCAGTTGTGCGGCACGACCGATTCGCCGAGGGCAAGCGCGACGCCGAGCAGGATCGGAGCGCTGAAGAACGAGGAGATGCCGAGGGCGGTCCACGGCGCGAGCGTGCCGCGCACGCGCTGCATCAGGATGACATAGACGGTATAGAGCACCCCGGCGAGCAGGCTGAGCAGGTCACCGACCAAATAGTCGGGCGATAGCTCGTAACTTTGCCCCATCAGCAGCGCCGAGCCCGCAAAGGCGAGCAGGATGGCGAGCGCTTGCCAGCCGCGCGGCAGGGTGCGGGTCAGGAAGATGCTCCAGAGGACGAGCAGCAGGCTCGCGCAATTGCCGAACAGCGTCGCGTTGGCGACCTTGGTCTGCAGGATGCCGAGGTGCCATGCGGCGAGATCGAGCGCGAAGAAGATGCCCGCGGCCGCCGTGACGATCACCGCACGGCGCGGCGGCAATCGGCCCTCGCTTTCGCGCCAGGCGAATAATGCCAGCAGCGGCAGGGCGAGCGACAGGCGCCAGAAGGCCGAGGCGACGGGGCCGGTGTCGGCAAGTCGCACGAGCATGGCGCCGAGCGACAGCGCGATATTGCCGAAAAGCAGCGCGGCAAAGGCCCAGCGGCTCCGCGGCGCGGCGCCCTCCGCCGTGTCGATGCCTTCGATCTTCGCTGTCATAGCGTGTCTGTCCTAATAAGATTGAGGCGTCGTGACGGAGCCGATTTTGGCCCAGGGCAAGGAGCGAGGAGGGAGCCATGCCAAAGCATAGTGACCAACGAGCAACGCAGCCCTGGGCCAAAATCGGCCCGCCGCGGAGCGGTTGCCCTGGGAAGCCCGCCGGACTTCGTCGCGTCGCTGGCAGGGGCCACCAGCCCTTGCGGCGCGTCGCTCCTTGCCGGCAAACTTCCCAGGGCAATCACGATGCCTCAATCTTATTAGGACAGACACTAGATTTTCTTTTGCTACCCACCATTGCCTTGGCGCCCGAGCGTCCATAGCTTCGGGCGCATAGCGGCAGCCCGGCGGGCCGTCGCGGGGAAAGTGACAGATGGAGGAAATATGACCGCATCGCTGTTCGATCCGATTTCGCTGGGTGCCATCGCGGCGCCGAACCGCATCATCATGGCGCCGCTGACGCGCGGGCGGGCCGGGCCGGGTTTCGTCCCCAACGAACTGGCGCGCGATTATTACCGGCAGCGCGCTTCGGCGGGGCTGATCATTTCGGAAGCGACGGGCATTTCGCAGGAAGGCCTCGGCTGGCCGAGCGCGCCCGGCCTCTGGACCGACGCGCAGGTCGAAGGCTGGAAGCCGGTGACCGAAGCGGTGCATGCTGCGGGCGGGCGCATCGTCGCGCAGCTCTGGCACATGGGGCGGCTCGTCCATTCGGTGTTCAACGACGGCAAACAGCCGGTCTCGGCCTCGGCGACGACGGGTACCGGCCGCGCGCACACGCCGGTCGGACGCCGCGACCTCGAGGAAGCGCGCCCGCTGCGCCTCGACGAGATTCCGCGGCTGATCGGCGATTATGTAAAGGCGGCCGAAAATGCGAAGCGCGCCGGTTTCGACGGGGTGCAGCTCCACGGCGCCAACGGCTATCTGATCGACCAGTTCCTGCGCGACGGGTCAAACCTGCGCGACGACGATTACGGCGGTCCGGTCGAGAATCGCATCCGCTTGCTCCGCGAAGTGACCGAGGCACTGATCGGCGTCTGGGGCAAGGGCCGCGTCGCGGTCCGCCTGTCGCCCAATGGCGAAACGCAGGGCGTCGACGACAGCGCGCCCGAAACGCTGTTCCCTGCGGCCGCCGCGGCGCTCGATGCGCTCGGCATCGCCTTCCTCGAACTGCGTGAACCCGGCCCCGATGGGACCTTCGGGCGCACCGACGTGCCGAAGCAGTCGCCGGCGATCCGGCAGGCGTTCAAGGGGCCGCTGATCCTCAACAGCGATTATGACGTGGCGCTCGCCGAGCAGGCACTGGCGAACGGCGCCGCGGATGCCATCGCCTTTGGCCGGCCGTTCATCAGCAATCCCGACCTGGTCGAGCGCATCCGCGCCGGGGCCGAATGGTCCGCCGACAATCCGCAGACCTGGTATTCGCCGGGGGCAGAAGGCTACACCGACTATCCCGCGCTGGTCGCGGCGTAAGCTGCCGGTCCTTCCCGCTGCAAACGGCGGGGAGGATTTTTCCTGCTAGTTCCTTTCGGCGATCGCCTTGTCGACAATCCCCGCGCCGATCGGGCCGAGGACGTTGCTGCCGAAGCGGAACAGCAGGAAGGCGCCGACGAAGAAGATGACCGGGGCGATAAACAACGCCACGATCGAGGCGAACAAGGCGACAAAAAACACGGTCACGAAGCCGCCGCTCAGCACCTGCTGGCCCTTGGGACCGAGTTCGATCGTGCGCGGTCCCTTCGCATCCCACCATTTGCCGGTGACGATCGTCTTGCGGCCGCCGCCTGCCGCCTGCGCCGGGCGGCTGGCCGCAGGCGCGCTCGTCGATTTCAGCGCGGGGCGGTCGTTCGGCGTGGGGTTCCACGGCCGCTTGTTGCGTTCGGCGATCGCCGCGGCCATCCGTCCCTGGCTGCTCTCGGCTGCGGCGGGGGCAGACGCCGCCGCTTTTTGCACAGGCGCCGGACGCGCGCTCAGCCCCGATTCGGCACGCGCCGCCGCGGACATGTCGGGGGTGGCGCTGGTCCGCGCGGGGCGGATCGGTTCGACCCCGAGGTTGCGGTCGTATATATCCATGCGCTCGGCGGCGCTGAGCGGGGTCTGTCCCGTCTCCCGGTCGATGACCACCAGCCGGCCGCCGCGTTCGACGACGGAGAAGCGGCTGGGAGGCGGTCTGTCAACCAATGCCGAAATGCTCCTTCAGGGCCAGCATCGCGAGCGCGGCCTTTGCCGCTTCGCCGCCCTTATCCTTGCGCGTCTTGTCGGCGCGCGCAAGCGCCTGTTCTTCATTTTCGACCGTGAGGATGCCGTTGCCGATCGCGAGGCCGTCGAGGGTCAGCGCCATGATGCCGCGCGCGCTTTCGTTCGAGACCACCTCGAAATGATAGGTTTCGCCGCGAATCACGACACCTAGGGCGACATAGGCGTCGTAGCGGCCGCTGTCGGCGGCGAGCGAGATCGCGGCCGGCACTTCCAGCGCGCCGGGGACGGTCACCGTCTCGTGGCTATGCCCTTCGGCCTCGAGCGCGCTCTTGACGCCGTCGATCAGCATGTCGTTGAGGTGGCTGTAAAAGCGGGCTTCGACGATCAATACATGCGCCATTATGCGGCCTCCCCGGGGATCGAGCGTTCGCCGACGACCGACAGGCCATAGCCTTCGAGACCGACGAGATTGTTGTGCGAGGGGGTGAGCAGCTCCATCGCATGGACGCCAAGGTCGGCGAGGATCTGGGCACCGATGCCGTAAGTGCGAAGGTCCATGCCGCCGCTTGGCGGCGGTGTCGCTTCGGCCTCGGCCGACCCGGGCAGCGGGCGCATCAGCAGGACGATGACCCCCGATCCCGCTTCGCCGATCGCGTCCATCGAGCGTTGCAGGCGGCGCTTGCGAGCGCCGGGACGGCCCATCAGGTCGTCGAGCAGCGACACCGGGTGCATGCGCACCAGCGTTGTGCCCTCGGGATCGACGGCGCCCTTCTGCAGCACCATGTTGATGCTGCCGTCGACCTTGTTGCGATAGGATTTGAGCCGCCAGTCGCCGCCATAATCCGATTCGAAGGGTTCGTCGGACACGCATTCGACCAGCCGGTCGTTGCGATGGCGATACGCGATCAGGTCGGCGATCGTGCCGATCTTGAGGCCGTGGCGCCGCGCAAAGGGGATGAGGTCGTCGAGGCGCGCCATCGACCCGTCGTCGTTCATGATCTCGCAGATCACGCCCGACGGGTTGAGCCCGGCGAGGCGCGCAATGTCGACCGACGCCTCGGTATGACCGGCGCGGACGAGCACGCCGCCGTCGCGGGCAATGAGCGGAAAGACATGACCGGGGGTGACGATATCGTCGCGCCCCTTGGCGCCGTCGATCGCCACCGACACGGTGCGGGCGCGGTCGGCGGCCGAAATGCCCGTGGTGACCCCCTCGCGCGCCTCGATCGAGGTGGTGAACGCCGTTTCGTGGCGCGTGCCGTTGGCGCGGCTCATCAGTTCGAGCCCGAGCAGGTCAACGCGCGCCCTGGTCAGCGTCAGGCAGATCAGCCCGCGGCCGTGCGTCGCCATGAAATTGACCGCATCGGGGGTCGCCATCTGCGCCGGAATGACCAGATCACCCTCATTCTCGCGATCCTCGTCGTCGACGAGGATGAACATGCGGCCGTTGCGCGCCTCGGCAATGATTTCCTCGGGGCTGGCCATCGGCGACAGGTCGCTGCCGTTCGCAAGCCAGTTTTCGAGCTTGCGCAGCGTCTCGGCGGTCGGGTTCCAGCCGGGCGAATCGAGGTCGCGCAGGCTGTTGGCGTGCAGGCCGGCGGCGCGTGCGAGACCCGAACGGGACATAGTCCCGTCGTCGACGATGCCGCGAATGCGGTCGATGAGCTGTGTAGACATGTCGGGGGTGTCTCACACTGAAATGTGATTGTCAATCAGACAATCACATTGTTCCTGTTATTTCGGCCCGAACACCGCACTATTATCACGGGGCACGCCATCGGGCTTGGCGTCGATCAGGGCGAGAAGCTGGCCAGTCCGGTCGTCGCGCTTGGCATAGTCGCGCGCCGACATGCCGGCGATATGGTCGGCCTTGTCGGCGTTGGCACCGTTTTTGACGAGCAGGCGGACCATCGCCGCATTTTTTGCCTGCACCGCCAGGATCAGCGCGGTTTCGCCGCGGCGGTTGACCTGGTCGACCGGCGCCTTGTCATCGAGCAATTCCTGCGCGCCATCGACATAGTTGAGCAGCGCCGCGTGCATCAGCGGTGTCACCCCCTGCCGGTCGGCGATCGAGGGATCGGCGCCCTTGCTGATCAGGAAACGCAGCCAGCTCGTGTCGCGGCGTTTGGTGACGATCGCCAATGCGGTCTCGCCGCGGTCGGGGTGGCGGGTGTTGACGAGCGTTGCGTCGTCCTTCAGCGCGTCGGTCGCCTTGGTGCCATCGCGGTTCTCGACCGCCTGCAGGAACGCAAAGCCGCCACGGAACTGCGCGAGCGCCGGCGACGCGGCAAACGCCCCGGCACCGATGGCCACGGCGAGCAAGGGTGCGATGAAACGGAATTTCACGCGTCGGAACATATGCGGGCGACCCCTGGCGGTGTGCGCCGCGATGCGACGCAAAGGTTGATTTTCGGCGGCTAGCCGACCAAGGCTGGCCGCATGATGAATATCGCAATTATGGGACAAAAGCTTGTCCGTTCAAGCCTGCTGCTGTTCTTTACCGCGGCGCTTGCCGGATGCGGCGGTCCCGCCGCGTCGCCGCCCGCCGCAAAGCCGCCGCTCGAAGGGGCGCGGATCGGCGGCCCGTTCACGCTGACCGACCAGAATGGCAAGACGGTCAAGGACAGCGATTTCGCCGGAAAATACCGTCTCGTCTATTTCGGCTACAGCTTTTGCCCCGACATTTGCCCGGTCGACCTGCAAAAGCTGATGCGCGGCCTGTCGCAATTCGAAAAGGCCGATGCGGCGCGCGGCGCCAAGGTCGCGCCGCTCTTCATCACCGTCGATCCGGCCCGCGATACGCCCGAAGCGCTGAAGCCCTTCGTGGCGCGCTATCACCCGCGCCTGCTCGGACTGACCGGCACGCCCGAGCAGATCGCCGCGGTCGCAAAGGCCTATGTCGTCACCTATCACAAGGTCGAGGGCTCGGCGCCCGACCGTTATCTGATGGCGCACAGCCAGCTTGCCTTTCTGATGGACCCCGACGGCAAGCCGCTGGCGCTCGTGCCGCTCGACGACCCGTCGACCGATCCCGACGAGGGCGCGCCCGACAAGGTCGCCGCCGAATTGGCGAAGTGGGTCAAGTGACCATGGCGGGGGCGACATCGCAGCGCCCCTTCTGGGAAGCGCCGCTCGCCAGCCTCGACGCCGGGCAGTGGGAGGCGCTGTGCGACGGTTGCGGCAAATGCTGCCTGCACAAGCTGGAGGATGAGGATAGCGGCCGCATCTATCCGACCAATGTCGCGTGCCGGCTGCTCGATCTCAAAACCGCGCGCTGCGGCGATTACAAGCATCGCCGCCGCCACGTCCCCGATTGCCTGACGCTGACCAAGGCCAAGGTCGACGGCATCGAATGGTTGCCGCAAACCTGCGCCTATCGCCTGCGCGCCGAAGGCGAGCCCTTGCCCGATTGGCATTATCTGGTTTGCGGCGACCGCGATGCTGTCCACCGCGCCGGCGAATCGATCGTCGGCTGGACGGTTAGCGAGGATATGGCCGGGCCGCTCGAGAATCACCTTGTCGAACGCATCGTCTGATTTCCGGGCAGAGGGCCCGCATATCCTGGTCGGCGACGAAGCCTGGCCGGTGCGGCTTGTCCATCACGCGCAGTCGCGCCGCTACCGGCTGGTGTTCGACGCGCCGCGCGGCGAGCTGCGCCTGACCCTGCCGCGCCGCGCCAACGCCGCGCGCGCGCTCAAATGGGCGAGCGAACAACAGGACTGGCTCGCCGAACAGGTCGGTAAGGCGGCGCTGCCGGTGCTTGTCGGGCCCGGTGCGGCGGTCCCCGTTTTCGGTGCCCTCCGCCGCATCGACTGGTCGGCAGCGGCGCCGCGCGCGGTGCGGCTGGACGATGAGGCGCTCACCCTCGGCGGGCCGCGCGAAACCGTCGGGCGGCGCGTCGAGCGCTGGCTGAGGGCCGAGGCGCTGGCGCTGATGGAGCGCGAAAGCCGCGCGATCGCGGCGCGCGCCGGGCTGGTGGTCGGCCGTGTCGGCGTCGGCGATCCGCGCAGCCGCTGGGGCAGTTGCACCGCGACCGGCGACCTTCGCTATAGCTGGCGGCTGGTGATGGCGCCCGCGCACGTCCGCCGCGCCACCGTCGCGCACGAAGTCGCGCATCTGCGGCACATGGACCATGGGTCCGATTTCCACGCGCTGGTCGACGAACTGCACGACGGCGATGTCGCCGCGGCGCGGGGCTGGCTGCGCCGCGAAGGGCGCGGGCTGCACCGCTACCGGTTTACGGCCTAGTTGCCGTCGGTCCGCGCCGGTTCGCGCGGGGGTGCTTTCACCACCGGGGGGACCACGACCTTTGGCTGTGCGGGCGCTTTCGTCTGCGGTGGCGCCTTGGGCGCGGCGCCGTTTTCGGGCGGCGGTCGCCGGCCCGTCTGCTCCTCGATCCACTGCTGGTTGAGCACCGGCCCGTCGTCCTGCGACGGCGCCGCCGGCGGGGCATCGCCCTGCGGCGGGCGGCTGTCATAGGGCAGTTCGATCGGCATGCCATTCTCGTCGGTCAGTCCGCCGCCGCCTTCTTCGGGGGCACCGAAATAGGCGTCATCCTCTTCCTCGAGCTGCCATTCGGGCAGCTTGACCTCGGTATCGAAGGCCTCGACGGGACGCCGCGCGACCGCGACGCGCATGAAATCGGCAAAGGCTTTGGCCGGCGCGCGGCCGCCTTGCAGCCCGCCGACGGGTTTCGCATCGTCGCGGCCCATCCAGACGCCGGTGGTGATGCCGCTCGAAAAGCCGAGGAACCAGCCGTCCTTGTTGCTCGACGTCGTGCCGGTCTTGCCCGCGACGGGGCGGCCGATCTGCGCCGCCTTGCCGGTGCCGGTCGCGACCGCGGTCTGCAGGAGGTCGGTGATGCCCGCGGCGACCCAGTTGTCGACCAGCACCTGCCCGCGCTCCGCTGGACGCTGGTAGAGCAGACGGCCGTCGGCAGTGGTGACCTTGGTGATGCCATAGGGTTGCACCGATACACCCTTGCGCGCCACCGCGGCGAAGGCGGCGGTCATGTCGATCGCGCGCACCTCGGCGCTGCCGAGCACCATCGACGGGTGGGTGTTGACCGGCGTCGTGATCCCGAAGCGGCGCGCCATATTGGCGACCGCCGAAAAGCCGACCTCGTCGCCCAGTTTGGCGGCGACGGTGTTGACCGAATAGGCGAAGGCGGTGCGCAGCGTCATCGCACCCGAAAAGCGCCCCGACGAGTTGCGCGGCGACCAGCCGTTGATCGTCACCGGTTCGTCGACCACTTCGTCGTCGACCTTATAGCCCGATTCGAGCGCCGCCATATAGACGAACAATTTCCACGCCGACCCCGGCTGGCGCAGCGCCTGCGTCGCGCGGTTGTAGTTCGAGGTGACATAGTCGGTGCCGCCGATCATCGCGCGCACCGCACCGTCGCGGTCGAGCGCGACAAGAGCGCCCTGCACGCCCTTCGGCACATTGGCCTGGATCGATGCGGTCGCCGCGCGCTGCATGCCGAGGTCGATCGTCGTATAGACGTCCAAAGCCTCGCTGCCCTCGTCGATCAGCATGTCGAGCTGCGGCAGCGCCCAGTCGGTGAAATAGCGCGCGCTGTTCTGCCCCGTTTCCGCTGCCAGCTGGACGTTGGCGGGCTCGGCGCCATCCGCCTGTGCCTGCGTGATCACCCCCGCGTCGACCATGACGTCCAGCACGACCCCCGCGCGGCCCAGCGCCGCCTGCGCGTCGGCGGTCGGCGAATAGCGCGACGGCGCCTTGACCAGCCCCGCGACCACCGCCGCCTCCGAGAGCGACATTTCGGTCGCGCTATGCCCGAAGAAGCGCCGCGAGGCGGCGTCGATGCCATAGCTGCCGCCGCCGAAATAGACCTTGTTGAGATAGAGTTCGAGCAGCTCGTCTTTCGAGAATTTCCATTCGAGCGCCAGTGCGAGGACCATTTCGCGCATCTTGCGCGTCCAGGTGTAGCTGTTCGACAGGAAGATGTTGCGTGCGAGCTGCTGGGTGATCGTCGAGGCGCCCTGCAGGCGGCGGCCGCTGCCGCGATTCTTCACCGCGACCGCCGCAGCGCGCGCCATGCCGACGGGATCGACCCCGGGATGATAGCGGAAGCGCCGGTCCTCGACCGCGACCATCGCGTCCTGCATCACCTGCGGCGTTTCGCGCAGGGTCAGCCAGCGCCCGTAATTGGGCCCGAGCGACAGAAAGACGGTGCCGTCGGCGGCATGGATGCGGATCGTCTGACCGGCGGGCGATTTCTTGAGCTCCTCGAAGCTCGGGATACGCTGCACAGCGATGCCGACGGCGACCGCCACCGCGACCGCGCCGACGAGCGCGAGCCCGAGTCCCCAGCGGAACAGGCGGCGCAACCAGACACGCCAGCGCGGCGGCTCGCCCTTCGGGGACGCGCCGCTGCCTTTGCCCGCAGATGATGATTTACCCGACGATGCCTGCTGTCGTTCGCGGCGCAAAGCGTTGTTTTCCTTCCCTCGCCGCGCCCTGTCTGCGGCCCTTGATCGTCAGCCCCCCGGCGAAGGGGTTCAGTCCTTGCCGGTGCTTGCGTCATCCTGCCCGCGGTCGGCGAAGTCAAGCGCCGCGCTGTTGATGCAATAGCGCAGCCCGGTCGGCCCGGGGCCGTCGGGGAAGACGTGGCCGAGATGGCCTTCGCACGTCGCGCAGCGCACTTCGGTGCGGACCATGCCGTGGCTGGTGTCGCTGAGTTCCCTGACCGCGGCGCCTTCGGCCGGCGCGGTATAGCTCGGCCAGCCCGAACCGCTGTCATATTTGGTGCGGCTGTCGAACAACGGCGCGCCGCAGCCGGCGCAGCGGTACATGCCGTCGCCCTTGTGGTCGGTATATTTGCCGGTGAAGGCGCGTTCGGTGCCGCCCTCGCGCAGCACATGATGCGCCATCGGGTCGAGGGTCTTTTCGGTGTTCGGGTCGGTCATGCGGAAAAGCTCCTTTTCAGGCGTCCCGATCCCGGGACCGCCATCGTTGCCGATAATATCGGACCGAAAGCGCCCGGCGGCAAGGGCAAGCCGCTCAAGCGCCCCGGATGCGCGTTGCGTGCGATACCCATTGCACGAGCCGCGGCAGCGAGGCTGCGAGCGAGATCACACCGCCGGCGAGATACGGATTTTCACTCGCGCGCCAGACGATATTCGCGAGCGCGAAGGGCCGCGCCATGCGGCTTGCCAGCCGCTGCTGGAAAGCGGGCGCGGCACCGGGACCACCGCGGCGCCATGCCGCCACCGCCGCAGCGGCGCTGGCAAAGGCAAGGCCCATGCCTTCGCCCGCAAGGCTGGGGATGACCCCCGCCTGATCGCCGAGGCGGAACAGGCCGGCTTCGCTGCTCTGCGCGCGCCAGCCATAGGGGACATGGCCGATCGCATCGACATTGTGCGTCCAGTCGGCGTGCGCCAGCCGCTCGCCGAGCGCCGGATGCGCGTCGCCGAGCGCGCGGAGCAACGCGGCGGGATCGCCTCCCGCCGCGTCGAGCCGCGATTTATGCGCGGCGAGGCAGAGATTGCCGCTGCCGTCCTCCTGCCGCACCAGCCCGGCATAGCCGCGATCGAACAGGTGAAGCTCGACCGCGTCGCCGACCAGCCGGTCGAGCGCGGGGTGCGCGGGGAGCCGCAGGCGCAGGCCGATCACCGGGTCGCGGCGTTGCCATGCGGCGGGATCGCGGGGGAATCCCCGAAAGCCATGCTTGCCCGCGGCGAGGAACAGCGACGGCGCCGCGAGGCTGGCGCCGTCGCGCGTCTGTACGGCGCCGTCACCGATCGCGGTGGCATGGATGCCGCGTTCGAGTCCGGCGCCCGCGCGCTCGGCCGCCGCCTGCAACGCGGTGTCGAGGCGGCGGCGCGAAACCCCGAGGGCGGGCGCGGGCAGCATCGTTTCGCTCCGGCGCGTGCCCGCGAACAGGCGCACCCGTGCGACCGGCTGGCCCCCGAGCGAAGCAGCGTCGATGCCGAGCCCCTCCAGCCGCGCGAGCGACTGCCAGCTCAGGAAGCCGCCGCACAGCGCATCGCCGGTCTCGCGCGATCGTTCGAGCAGCAGCGGCTTCGCGCCCGCGCGCGCCAATCCGATCGCCGCCGCCGACCCCGCGGGCCCGGCGCCGATCACGATCGCCTCGTTCACCGGATACGCTCGACGCAGAGCCGGTAGGGAAAGCTGCGGAAGATCCGGCACGCGCCGGCGCTTTCGGGCAGCGCCGCCGCGAGCATCGCCTGCCATTCGGCGCGGCGGAAGCTGCGCCCGACCGACAATTGCCCGTCACGCCGCACGATCGGGTCGGCGAGCGCCAGCACTGCGAGCAGCGGAAAGCCCATGAAGGGCAGGCGCTGGCGGTGGAGGTCGTTGACCAGCCAGCCGCGCGCGCTTTCGGCCTCCATGAACCGCAAGAACCCGGTGCGCTGGCCGGAGGTCATGTGATGGGTGACGAGGCTCGAGAGGATGATATCCCACCCCTGCCCCGCCAGATCGCGATAATCGCCGGTGATCAGCCGCGCGCGCCCGCCGAGCCGCGCCTCGGCGACGGGGGCGCTTTTCGGATTGAGGTCGACCCCGGCAAGCTCGAGCGCGACGCCGCGCCTGTCGCCCCAGCGCGCGATGCGGGCGAGCATGTCGCCGGCACCGAAGCCGACGTCGAGGATGCGCCATGGCCGGGCGCCGGTCCCGCGCGTCCGGACCCGCTCCAGAAAGCCCAGCGTCGGGCGCGGCGCCATGGTCAGCGCGTTGACGCGCGACAGGTCGGCAAGAACCCTGGCGTAGCGTTCGGGCGGCAGTTCGACCGCATCCATTTCCTCCTCGCGCTCGATCGGCGCGCCAAGGCTGGCGAACGGGTTCATTCGGCGTCCGTGTTCCCCGGCGAAAGCCGGGGTCCATCGTCGGTTGCTGCTGGGCCCCGGCTTTCGCCGGGGAACATATCGGGTCCCATGCTCTCGAAGCGGATCGCTTCGGCGGCGAGGCCGGGGCCGAAGGCGATCGCAATCCCCTGCCCCGTCGCGCCGCGCGCCATCATGTCGGCAAGGACGAAGAGGATCGTCGCCGACGACATATTGCCGAAGCGCGACAGCACCGAGCGGCTGTCGGTGAGTGCTTCGGGACGAACCGCCAGCGCATGTTCGACCGCGTCGAGCACCGAACGGCCGCCGGCATGCACCGCGAGCAGCGGCGGCGGACCAGCGTCGCCGAACAGCAGTTGCTGCGCGCCGGGGGCGGCGAGCGCTTCGCGCAGCCGTCCGGGTACCTCGCCCGACAGCACCATCTCGAAGCCCTTGTCGCCGATGTCCCAGCGGATGAGCTCCTCGCTGTCGGTCAGCGCAAGGCTGGCCCCCTCGCCGAGGGCAATCCCGCCCGGCGCGGCCGATACGATCCCCGCCGCGGCGCCGTCGCTGAATTGCAGCATCGCGAGCAGGGGTTCGGGCTGGTCGGCGAGGCTGAGGTGGAGCGTCGACAGTTCGACGCTGACGACGAGCACGACCGCCTGTGGATCGGATCGCACGATATGGCGCGCGGTGCGCAGCGCGGTGATCCCGGCGTAACAGCCCATGAAGCCGATCAGCACGCGCTCGACGGTGGCGGACAGGCCAAGCCGCCGCGCGAGGATCTGGTCGATCCCCGGCGCGACGAAGCCGGTACAGCTCGCGGTGACGAGATGGGTGATGCGCCCCGGATCGAAGGCGTCGCCCAGCGCGCCGACCGCCTGCATCGCAAGGTCGGGCGCGTGCTGCGCATAGGCCGCCATGCGCGCCGAGGTCGGCGGCAGGCCTGGCACGTCGTAAAAGCCGCCGGGCGCGACCGGCGAGCCGCCGGCCGGGGTCGGCGGCAGCACCGACCAGCGATGCTCGATCCCCGACCGCGCCGCCATGCGCGCGAAGAGGGCGCGCAGGCGCGTATCGGCGAGGCGCGGCGTCGCCCAGTCGATGAACGGCCGGTGGATGTCGTGATCCGGGACAGCGGTGGCGAGGGCGTTCAGCCGGACGGGCGGCGGGGAGCTGTTCATCGCGCGGGTGTGACCCAAAAGCAGGGGGCTGGCCAGCGAATTGGCGCCGCGCCGGCTTTACGCAGGCTTAACCATGAAATGATAGGCGCAGTTCTGTGAAAATGCGCCTTTTCCTTTGCCTGGCCCTGTTCGCCCTGCCGTCCGCAGCGACGGCGCAGTGCCTGCTCTGCGCCCCGGACGGGGCGAAGGGCGCGGCATCGACTCGCCAGGCCGAAACGCCGCTGCGCATCGATGTCGAAACCCAGCTCGACATGGGCCGCGTCGCGGTCGGGGCGACGGGAGGCACGGTCGAGGTCGATCCGGTGTCTGGCGCGCGCCGCCTCAGCGGCGATGTCGTCGACCTTGGCGGTTTTGCGCTGACCGGCACCGTCACGGTGCGCGGCGCGCCGGGGGCAGAAGTGCGCGTCATCCTGCCCGCGACGATCGAGCTCGAAGGGGGCAATGGCCGCCGCGCGCGCGTCACCGGCCTTGCCACCGACCTTGCGGCGGCGCCGCGGCTCGGTCCCGACGGGCGCCTGCAATTCCGTTTCGGCGGCCGGCTGCAGATCGCCGCGCTCGACGACGGCGATTATCGCGGGCGGATTCCGGTAACGGTCGAATATCAATAGCGCGCCAGCGGGGCGTTGACTCGGCGCCATGCTTTCGCCGATATGGCCGCAACGGGCCGACGCGGACGCCCGTTCAGACGGTGCCCGTCCAAGTCCGCTCCATCCCGCCGCATCTGCGGCGCACGGAGCGTTTATGGCCACCGATCAGTTTCCCGAATCTCGTCCATCGCAGCTTGGCCTCGCGGCGCTGTTCCTGAAATTCCTCCGCTTCGGCGCTCTCGCTTTCGGCGGGCCGGTCGCGCAGATCGCGATGATCCGGCAGGCGCTGGTCGAGGAGGAGCGCTGGATCGCTCCGGCGCGCTTCAACCGCCTGCTCGCAGTGCTGCAAGTTCTGCCCGGACCCGAAGCGCATGAACTGTGCGTGCATCTGGGCATGGTGGCGCGGGGCCGGATCGGCGGTTTGTTAGCGGGACTGGGCTTCATGCTGCCCGGCCTCGTGCTGATGCTGCTGGCGGGGTGGCTCTATACGACATGGGTCGCGGGCCACGCGGGGCTATCGGGCGTGCTGCTGGGGGTGCAGATCGCCGTGCTGGCGATCATTCTGCGCGCCGTTGTGCGGATCGGTCAGCATATTGTCGAGGACTGGCTGCTCGCAGCGATCGCAGCCGCCTGCCTGCTCGCGACGCTGGCGGGCGTACCGTTCTGGATCCCGCTCGTCGCCGGCGGGCTGGTCTATGCCGGCTCGCATCGGCCGATGCTGGCGGCGATAACCCTGGCTGCGGCGGTCGCGGTCGCCTTTGCCGCGCGCCTGCTCGCGATGCCCGGGGCGGACGCCGCGATCGCAACGGGAGCGCCGGTGACGCTCGCGGCGCTGTTCGTCGCGGGTCTGAAGGGCGGGCTGCTGACCTTCGGCGGCGCCTATACGGCGATTCCCTATGTTCGCGCCGACACGGTGGGGCGCGGCTGGATTGGCGATGCGACCTTTCTCGACGGGATCGCGCTGGCCGGCGTGCTGCCGGCGCCGCTCGTCATCTTCGCCACCTTCGTCGGTTATGTCGCCGGCGGGGTCGGCGGCGCGCTCGCGATCACCGCGGGGATGTTCCTGCCCGCCTTCGCCTTTTCGCTGATCCTGTTCGAGCGGCTGGAGGCGGTGGTCGAAAATCCGGCGCTCCACCGGATATTGGCGGGCGTCGCGGCGGCGGTCGTCGGGATCATCGCCGCGACCTTCTTCCAGCTCGGCGCGGCGACCGGCGCACGCGTCCCCGACACGCTCCTTGCCGTGGTGCTCTTCGCTCTGGCGCTGGCCGTCGTCTGGCAGTTGAAGGGGGCGTGGGTCACCCCGGTGGTCGTCGCGGGCGGGGCCGTTGCCGGCTGGCTGCTCCTGTAACGGCGGGACTTATTCCCGCGATCCGAACAGCGCCGTCCCGACGCGGACGTGCGTCGCGCCCAGCATGACCGCTGTTTCGTAATCGCCGCTCATCCCCATCGAACGCAGCGGCAGGCCGTGGCGCTCGGCGAGTTCGTCGAGCAGCGCGAAATAAGGCGCGGGTTCGAGTTCGGCGGGCGGGATCGCCATCAGCCCTTCGATTTTCAGCCCGGCTTCTGTTGCTTCCGCCAGCAACCCCGGAAGATCGGCGACCGCGCAGCCGCCCTTCTGGTCCTCGTCGCCGATATTGACCTGGACGAACAGTAGCGGCTGCCGGCCGGCCTTGGCGCAGGCCTTGCCGAGCGCCTGCATGAGCGACGAGCGGTCGACCGAATGGATCGCGTCGAACAGCGCCACCGCTTCCTCGGCCTTGTTCGACTGGAGCTGACCGATCAGGTGGAGCGCGATGCCGGGCGTTTCGCGCTGCAGCCCGGGCCATTTCGCCGCGGCTTCCTGCACCCGGTTCTCGCCGAAATGGCGCTGGCCCGCTGCGATCAGCGGACGGATCGCGTCCGCGTCGTGGGTCTTGGACACGGCGATCAAGGTGACGTCGTCCGCGCGCCGCTGCGCGCGGCTTGCCGCGCCCGCGATGGCCGCCTCGACACCGGCCAGCCTGTCTGCCGCTTCGCTCATAAATCATCCTGTCTCGGCGGCGCGTTGCGTGCGCCCGCGACGCGCCTATAGAAAGCGCGATGACCGGGCGCCACCCCCTGCCGAGCCAATGGCTGTTCAGCGACGAACGGATCGCGGAGGATATGGCGGCGCTGGCGGCGCGATTGCCGCCCGGCAGCGGTATCGTGCTGCGCCACGACGGCCTCGCGAAGGGTCGGCGCTGGCGCCTCGCGCGGCAGCTGATGCGGATCGCGCGGGCGCGGCGGCTGGCGCTGCTGCTCGCCGGATCGCCGGCCGAAGCGCGGCGCTGGGGCATGGACGGCGTCCACCTGCGCCAGCACTTGGCCCGCGACGCAGCGCGCGCGCGCCGACTCGGCCTGATCCTGACCATGCCGGTTCACGACGCGCGCGAGGCGCGCCGCGCCCGCCGCGCCGGCGCAGATGCGGTCTTCATCTCGCCGCTCTACCCGACACGCTCGCATCCGGGTGCCCCCGCGCTTGGCGTGGCGGCGTGGCTGCGGCTGGCGCGGACGGCGGGCACCCGGCCGGTTGCGTTGGGCGGCATGACCCCGGCACGCGCGCGCAAGCTCAAACGCGCGGGCGGGATGCCGGGCTGGGCCGCGATCGATGCATGGGTGGAAAAGTCGGCGAAGCGCCGGGTTTAGAAGCGGAACGCGGTCCCGACGTAGACCGCCTGGCTGTCGCGCCGCGAATCGGTCAGCGGCTCGACGCGGTCGTCGCTGCGATAGCGAACGCCGGCGGTGACATCGATATTCTTGGTCAGGCGATAGCTGCTGACGACATCGACCGTCTGGTCGTTGCCGGGCGCTGTGAGGCGGTCGGTCGCGCCGGCGGGATCGCTCGGCCGCGTCAGCATCTTCGTCGCGAAGCGCGACTTCTTCTCGGCCTGTTCGGGCGCGCGTGCGACCGGCAGGTTCCTGAGGTCGGTGCCGCGCGGGAGCTGCGGGGTGACGAATTTCTCGAACCCGACCGAAGCGCCGAGGTTATAGGCGACCGGGGCGATCGCGACCGGGGTGGTGCGGCCGCTGGCGATGGCAGCAGTGCGCGCTGCGCTCGAGCTGTCGTCGCGCGAGCGAATCACGACGGTGATCGCGCGATTCTTGCGGCTGTCGTCGGTGATCGCGGGGGTGAAGATGAAGCTGCGGCGCGCTTCCGCCGACATTTTGGAATAACGCGCGATCAGGCGCGGGTCGCCCGAAGCGGGCGTGAACTGGCCGAGCAATGTTTCGGAAAGGGCGGTGTCACGGATGCGGTCGGCACGCGTCATCGCCGCCAGTGCCGGTGGCAACGCAAGCGAAATCGCCGCCGCAGCGACGAGACCGGCTTTCCAAAAATGTCGCGGTTTCCGCGCCATTGCTCTGCGACTCCATCCCCAATCGAGTCGGAGATAGGACGAGTCCGGCGATATTGCCAGTGATTCCACACCGATTAATCGCACAAGGCCAGCTTTTCACCGAGTTGTTGCGCGATGATCACAGTTTCGCGCCCGCATGAGCGATGCATGAATGGCCGCGAGCGCAAAATTGCCGCGCTTGCCGGACGGCGGCAAGGGCGATAGAGACGCTGGAAATTCCCGTATGCGCGGCCGGATTTTCTTCTGCCCGGCGGCGCCCAAGATAAGGTATTTCGGCATGTTCAAGCTTTCGGTTCTTGCCACGTCCGGTCGCGGTCCGGCCACGCTCGCGCTGCTCGGCGTCGCGGCGCTCGGCCTTGCGGGCTGCGGCGGCGGCAAGGAACGGCCGCGTGCCGATCTGGCCGCGAGCCAGGTGACGACGATCGGCGTCAACGCCTATCTGTGGCGCGCCTCGCTCGATGCCCTGTCGTTCATGCCCCTGCTTTCGTCCGATTCGTCGGGCGGCGTCATCATCACCGACTGGTACGCCAATCCCCAGAATCCGGGCGAGCGGCTAAAGGTGACGGTGTCGATCCTCGACCGCGACCTGCGCGCCGACGCACTGCGCGTCGCCGCGTCGCGCCAGGTGTCGCAGGGCGGCGTATGGGTCGACGCGCCGGTGCAGGCGGCAACGGTGCAGAAGCTCGAGGAAATCATCCTCACCCGCGCCCGCGACCTGCGCCGCGGCGCCATCGAAGGCTGATCCAGAGGCGCGGATCGCGCCAGACTAGACAAAACGGGGTAGCAGAAAAATGACCCGCGAAACGCGCTTTGGCGCTTTGGCTGCCGATGCCCGCTGGCAGGCGGCATGGGACGCCGCAAACAGCTTTGCGACCAATGAATCGGGCGACAAGCCGAAGGCCTATATCCTCGAGATGTTCCCCTATCCGTCGGGGCGCATCCATATGGGTCATGTCCGCAACTATGCGATGGGCGATGTGCTTGCGCGCTTCAAGCGCATGACCGGGCACGACGTCCTGCACCCGATGGGCTGGGACGCGTTCGGCATGCCCGCCGAAAATGCCGCGATGGAAAAGGGCGTCCATCCCGGCGGCTGGACGCGCGACAATATCGCCGCGATGCGCGGCCAGTTGAAGCGCCTCGGCCTCGCGATCGACTGGAGCCGCGAGCTCGCGACGTGCGAACCCGATTATTACGGGCAGGAACAGGCGCTGTTCCTCGACCTGTTCGCGGCGGGGCTGGTCACGCGCAAGGAAAGCTACGTCAACTGGGATCCGGTCGACATGACCGTGCTCGCCAACGAGCAGGTGATCGACGGCCGCGGCTGGCGCTCGGGCGCGCTGGTCGAGAAGAAGAAATTGTCGCAGTGGTTTTTGAAGATCACCGATTTTGCCGACGAACTGCTCGAAGGGCTGGGCGGCCTCGATAGCTGGCCCGACAAGGTCCGCCTGATGCAGGAAAACTGGATCGGCAAGTCGCAGGGGCTGGAGTTCAGCTTCAAGCTCGCCGGCGGCGCGGTCGGCTTCGACGTGTTCACGACGCGCCCCGACACGCTCTATGGCGCGAGCTTCGCGGCGATCTCGCCCGACCATCCGCTCGCCGAGAAACTCGCGAAGGATTCGCCCGAGCTGACGGCGTTCATCGAGGAATGCCGGCGTCAGGGCACCGCCGCCGAACAGATCGACACCGCCGAAAAGCTGGGTTTCGACACCGGCATTTCGGTCGAGCATCCGCTCGATCCCAACTGGCACCTGCCCGTCTGGGTCGTCAATTATGTGCTGATGGATTATGGCACCGGCGCGATCTTCGGTTGCCCGGCGCACGACCAGCGCGACCTCGATTTCTCGCGAAAATACGGCCTGCCCGTCCACCGCGTGATCGCCGACGGCGACGAGACGGGGCAGGTTTTCCATGGCGACGAGGCCTATGTCGGCCCCGGCAAGCTGGTGAACAGCCATTTCCTCGACGGGATGACGATCGACGCGGCGAAGGCTGCCGTCATCGCGCGCGCCGAGCATGAGGGCTGGGGCAAGGGCACGACGGTGTGGCGCCTGCGCGACTGGGGCGTCTCGCGCCAGCGCTATTGGGGCACGCCGATCCCCTTCATCCATTGCGACGCGTGCGGCCTGCTGCCGGTTCCGAAGGACCAGCTCCCCGTCGTGCTGCCCGAGGACGCCGATTTCTCGGTCCCCGGCAACCCGCTCGACCGCCATCCGACCTGGAAGCATGCCCGATGCCCGTCGTGCGGCGGCGAGGCGGTGCGCGAGACCGACACGCTCGACACTTTCGTCGATTCGAGCTGGTATTTCCTGCGCTTCGCGTCGGCGCCGGCGGACAAGCCGTTCGATCCCGAGGTGATCCGCCGCTGGCTGCCGGTCGACCAGTATATCGGCGGCATCGAACATGCGATCCTCCATCTGCTCTATGCGCGCTTCTGGACGCGCGCGCTCAACAAGCTGGGGATGATCGACATCAAGGAGCCGTTCGCCAGCCTGTTCACGCAGGGCATGGTGACGCACGAAACCTATAGCCGCGCGCAGGGCGAAGGCCTGCCGCCGCTGTTCTTCACCCCCGACGAGATCGCCCGCACCGCCGATGGCGCGACGCTCGAAGCCGATGGCGCGCCGGTCGATGTCGGGCGGGTGATAAAAATGTCGAAGTCGAAGAAGAATGTCGTCGACCCCGACGCCATCCTCGACCAATATGGCGCCGACGCGGTGCGCTGGTTCATGCTCTCCGACAGCCCGCCCGAGCGCGACCTGCCGTGGAGCGAGGCGGGCATCGAGGGTGCGTGGCGCTTCGTCCAGCGGCTGTGGCGGCTGTTTGGCGACACCGAAAATAGCGGCGACGGCGGCGAGGATATGAGCCTCGCGCGCAAGCTGCACCAGACGATCGCCGGCGTCGCGACCGATGTCGAGGCGCTGGGCTTCAACAAGGCGGTCGCCAAAATCCATGCGCTCGCGAACGAGATCGAAAAGGCGAAGCCCTCGGCAACCCGCGCCGAGGCGTGCCGGACGCTCGTCCTGCTCGTCGCGCCGATGATGCCGCACCTTGCCGAAGAGGCATGGGCGGCGCTGCCCGCCGGTCAGCGTCCGACCGCGATGATCGCCGACGCGGCGTGGCCCGCCGCCGATCCGGCACTGCTCGTCGATGACGAGGTGACAATCGCCATCCAGATGGCGGGTAAGCTGCGCGATACGATGACGCTCGCCAAAGGCCTCGACAAGGATGCGGTGGAAGCCGCGGCGCTCGCGCGCCCGCGCATCGTCGAGCTGCTCGCGGGCGCGACGCCGAAGAAGGTGATTGTGGTCCCCGACCGTTTGGTCAATATCGTACCCTGATGCGCACCCTCCTCGTCTCCGCTCTCGTCGCCGCCTCGCTGACCATCGGCGGTTGCGGCCTGCGTCCGCTCTACGCGAACGGCAGCAAGGGGGCGGTGGCGACGGTGCTTGCCGATATCGACGTCGCGCCGATCGAGGGGCATTCGGGCTGGCTCGTCCGCAACGCGCTGCGCGACCGGTTCGTCGCGACCGAGGGCGGGCGCGGGCAGGGCAAAAGGCTGCGGCTCGACGTCCGGCTCGAAGATTCGATCACCGGCTTCGGCGTCCGCGCCGACGATGCGGTGACGCGCGAACGCCGCACCCTGCGCGCGCGCTATCAGCTCGTCGATGCCGCGAGCGGCGAAGTACTGCTCGATGCGACCGCCGCCGCCGATGCGGGGATCGACGTCGTCGGCAGCGAATATGCGACGATCGCGGCCGAAAGCTCGGCGCTCGAACGGCTCGCCTCGGGGGTTGCCGACCAGATCGTCGCGCGGCTCGCTGTGTTTGCCGACCGCGGCGGCGCGGCCCCGGCTGCGGCGCCTGCAACGACGCCGCCATCGCCCTAGCTGGCGATGAAAACCGTCAAACCCGCCGAACTCGAACGCCTTTCGCGCCTCGATCCCGCGGTGCGCTTCACGCTGCTGACCGGTCCCGACGAGGCGACGATGGCGGCGGTCGCGGGCCATCTGATCGGTCTCGCGGGCAAGGATGCCGAACGGCTCGACCTCAGCGGCACCCAGCTTTCGCAGGACCCGTCGCTGCTCGCCGCCGAGGCCGCGTCGATGTCTTTGTTTTCGCCCGCACGGGTGATCCGGCTCGAAATCGCGGGCAGCGGCGACGACAGCGTCGCGGCGGTCGAGGCTTTGCTCGCCGCCGACAATGCGATCAATCCGGTGGTCGCGACCGGCGCGTCGGTCACCGCCAAGTCGAAACTGGTCAAGCTGGTCGAGGCGTCGGACAGCGCCGTCGCCGCCATCTGTTACCAGCCCGACCGGCGCGCGCTGGTCGGCATCGCGATGGGCGCGGCCGAGGAACAGGGGCTGCGCATCGCCAATTCGGAAGCGCAATTGCTCGTCGACCTCGTGTCGGGCGATCAGGCGCTGATGCGGCGCGAGATCGAGAAGATCGCGCTCTATCTCGACGCGGGGCGCGACCGGCAGCGGCAGGTGACCGCCGCCGACATCGCCGCGCTGGGTGCCGCGACGCACGAAGAGGATGTCAGCGAGTGCATCAATGTCGCGCTCGGCGGCAAGGTGCGCGAACTGCCCGTCATGCTGGCGACCGCCGCGGCGGTCGGCGTCGCCGAAATCCGCATCATCCGCGCGCTGGCGATCCGCGCGATGCAGCTTGCCCGGCTGAGGGCAGAGGTCGACGCCGGGGCGCATCCCGCGACCGTCGTGGCCGCGAAGAGCAGCGGCGTCTTCTGGAAGGAACGCGACGCGGTGACGGCGCAGCTCCATATCTGGGACTCGGTGCGCGTCGCGCGACTGATGAGCCGGCTGCTCGATTGCGAACGCTCTCTCAAGGCTTCGGGGACCGCGGGCGCGGTGCTGTTCCGCAAGCTGATGACCGACATCGCGCATCAGGCGGCGCGCGCTCGCTAGCCCGCTGCGGCGGCTTCGGTTGTTGCCTTGCGCGGTTTCGGCGCGTCGGGCGGGACGAAGGTCCAGAGCGTATCGCCCGCCTCGACGCCGGGTCGGTGCCCGGCCGAGAAGATCAGCAAGTCGCCCGACGGCTTGACGACCGCGAGGCTGTCGCCGCCCGATGCCTTCATCCGCTGCGCATAATCGGCATAGGTGAACACCTCGGTGATCCGGGTGCGGCTGAACGTCCAGCCGGCCTGCAGCCGGTCGAGCTGTTCCTCGATCGGCGTTCCCGCCAGCGTGAAGACGCGCCCGCGCCGGACATGGCCGGCGCGCACGGCGCCGACGGTCCGGCTGACCCGGTCGTGGCCGATTTCCGCCGCCAGCTCGCTGCAGATCAGCGCGTTATAGGCGTCGTTGTCGGTCGCCGCGATCAGTTGCTGATATTCGCCGAGGTCGAGATGATCCTCGCGCACCTCGTCCAATATGTCGCCATGATAGACGGGCAGGTCGGCGCGCCGGGCGCGGCGGAGCGCGAGCTGGCTGGGGTCGGCGACGAGGACCTTGCGATCCTGCCCCTTGATGAATTCGGCGAAGGCGATCGTCCAGCTGTTGGCGCCGACGAGCAGCACGCCGTCGCCCTTGCCGCGGTCGAGGCCCAGCCAGCGCGCGAAGGGTGCGGCGGTGAAACCGTGCGCGAAGATCGTCGCGATGACGACCGCAAAGGACAAGGGCACCAGCGCCTCGGCCCCGGGCACGCCATAGTCGGAGAGGCGCAGCGCGAAGAGCCCGGTGACCGCCGCGGCGACGATGCCGCGCGGCGCGATCCACGCGACAAACAGCCGCTCTTTGAACGGGATGCGCGTGAACAGGAGCGCGGTCATGATCGTCAGCGGCCGGACGACGAACAGCAGCAGGACGAGGAACAGCAGGAAGCGGAACTGGAAATTCTGCACCACGCTCCAGTCGAGCGTCGCCGACAGGATGATGAAGACGCCCGAGACGAGGAGGACGGTCAAATCCTCCTTGAAGCGCATCAGCATATGGCTCGAATAGGTTTCGCGGTTCGCCATCACGACGCCCATCACGGTCACGGTGATCAGGCCGGTTTCGTGCATGATGAGGTCGGACAGCACGAAAACCGCGATCACCGTCGTCAGCAGCACCGGGGCCTTCAGATATTCGGGCACCCAGCCGCGCGGGAAGGCAAAGGTCAGCGCGAAGCCCGCGGCGCTGCCGATGATTACCGCAAGCAGGCTCGCCGCGACGACGTCGGTGGCAATACCGATGGTGTTCGCCTCTGCCCCGCCATGGGTGATATAGGCGAAGATGCCGACCGCGAGCAGCGCGCCGATCGGGTCGTTCACGATCGCTTCCCATTTCAGCATATGCTTGACGCGCGGCGTGATGTTGAGCGAGCGGAGCATCGGGATGATCACCGTTGGCCCCGTCACCACCATGATGCCGCCGAACAACGCCGCGAGCTCGAACGGCAGCCCCGCGCCATAATAAGCGGCGGCGGTCCCGAGCGCCCAGCCGACGGGCACGCCGACGACAACGAGCATGAAGACCGCGATTCCGGCGTGGCGCAGCTCGCGGAACTTGAGGCTCAATCCGCCCTCGAACAGGATCACCGCGACCGCGAGCTTGATGATCGGTTCGCGCAAGGCGCCGAAGTCGTGCTCGGGATCGATCAGGCCGAGCACCGGCCCGGCGAGGATGCCGGCGACGAGCATCAGCGCGATCGCGGGTTTGCCGGTGCGCCAGGCGGCCCATTGGGCGCCGATGCCGATGACGCCGATCAGGGCGATTTTGACGAGCAGGGAGTCGATCGCGAACATGCGATCAGCCTATGCCATGCTGCGGAAAAAGTTCCAAAAAAGAAGGCGCATATGTCGATTGCGACCGGAAGTGAGAATGTCGGCATTGGGGTGGGGAGCGGGCGTTGCTCCACCCACTCTCGTCATCCCGGACTTGATCCGGGATCCCGCTTTTTGAGGGCACCGGCAGTCATTGAGGTCAAGCGGGACCCCGGATCAAGTCCGGGGTGACGATGAAAGAGAAGGCAGCTTCCGTCCGAAACCGGCCCCTCGCACCCTCTGCGCAATCGCTTGCCGCAAACCCCGGGGAGGCGTAGATTGGCGCAAAATACAGAGGATGCCGCCATGACCCGTGTTGCCGTGCGTTCGCCGCTTTGGGCCCTGCTGCTCGCCACGCCGCTGCTGCTGGGTTCGACCCAGCCCGCCGCTGCCCCGCCGGCGTCTGCGTCGGCGCCGGTGCCGCACCCTGCCGACATGGTTGCGAACCCCGCCACGACCGGCGAGGTCGTGCCGTTCATCCAGCCTTTCGATCTCGACGCGACGCGGCGGATGGCGGTGCCGGTGATGGTCGGCGGACAGGGGCCCTTTTCCTTCCTCGTCGATACCGGCGCCGAACGGACGGTGATCGCCCGCGAACTCGCCGACCGCCTCGGCCTCGCCGAGGGCGCAAAGCTGCGCCTCGCGACGATCGGCAGCTCGGCGATCGTGCAAAGCTATCGCGTCGCGGCGCTGCAGATGACCGACCTCAGCCTGTCGCCGTTCGAGGCGCCGGCCTTCTCCGGGCGGCATATCGGGGCTGCGGGGCTGATCGGGGTCGACATGCTCGAGAAACGCCGCGTGCTGATCGACTTTCGTGCCGAGACGATGGAGATTCTCGATTCGCGGCCGCGCGCGAAGCCGATCATCCACGACGACGACGCGATCGTCGTCACCGCGCGCAACATGGCGGGGCGGCTGATCCTGTCGGATGCGCGGATCGACGGCAAGCGCGTCGACGTGATCGTCGACACGGGGGCGCAGACCAGCGTCGGCAATCTTGCGCTCCAGCGGCTGGTCGCCGCGCGGCGCCAGAACCGCGTGCCCTTTTTCCCGACCGTGCTCAATGCGGTATCGGGCGAGGCGGTTCCGGCGATGCGGACGGCGATCAAGCGGATCACGATCAACGGCGCCGAGGTGAGCGACCTGCCGGTCAGTTTCGCCGATTCGCAGGCGTTTCGCGCGCTGAACATCGAAAACCGGCCGGCGCTCCTGCTCGGCATGGACAGCCTGGCCTTGTTCGACCGGGTCGAGATCGATTTCCCGAACAAGCGCGTCGTCTTCGACCTGCCGAGCCGGGCCGACCGCGAAACGCGGCAGCGCTTTGCCGCGGCCACCCCGACGAGGACGCTTGTGGCGAGCCGGTGAGCTTGCCATAGCGGCGCCATGCCGCCGCCGCCCGTCCTCGATTTTGCCGGCCACCAGTTCGTCGCTTTCGCCGATCGCGCGCTGTTCTGGCCGCGCCACGGCGCGCTGATCGTCGCCGACCTGCATCTCGAAAAGGCGAGCTGGTACGCGGCGCACGGCCAGCCGCTGCCGCCCTATGACAGCCACGACACGCTCGACCGTCTGGCGCGGCTCGCGGCCGAGACCAGCGCGCGCGCAATCTGGTGCCTCGGCGACAGCTTTCACGACCGCGACGCGGCAAGCCGGATCGTGCCGGCGGTCGCCGGGCGGCTGCACGGCCAGGCGGCGGCGACGCAGCTCCTATGGATCGCCGGCAATCACGACGGGCTTTCGGGCGGCGCGTGGGGCGGCGAGGTCGCCGACGAGCTGGCGATCGACGGCATCGTCCTGCGCCACCAGTGCGATCCCGCCGAAACGCGGCCCGAACTCAGCGGCCATTTCCACCCCAAGGTGCGGCTGACGATTCGCGGGCGCAACGTCGCGCGGGCCTGCTTCGCCGGCGATGCGCAGCGGCTGATCCTGCCCGCCTTCGGCAGCCTGACCGGCGGGCTCGATGTCGAAGACCCCGCCATCGCCGGAAATTTTTCCGGCGGGTACCGCGCGATGCTCGTCGCGCAGGGCCGGCTGCTCGCCTTTCCCTGCCGCGGCCGGCCGGGCGATGACGCTACGGCAAGCCGTATCGCGGTCGGCGCCTGAGCCGCAAAACCCGCACGCCGGCGCTGCTGCCGCCTGTGGCCAAAAAGCATCACCGGTCAAAAAATGACGCAAAAGCGTGGGGTTGCGCTGGATCGGCATCGGTGTTCGGTTAAGATCGCCCTCCAACAAAAATAATTAGATGTTGAGAGGAGTGCCCACCATGAAATCATCTTCCCTTCTTGCTGCCCGATTGCTGCGTAGCAGCGCGCTCGGGCTTTCGATTGCCATTGCCGCGACCGCCGTCCCCGCCTTCGCGCAGGATGCCGCACCGCAGGACGAAGCCACCGACGACAGCGGCGACGCGCCGATCGTCGTCACCGCGCAGGGCCGTTCGCAGCTCCTGTCCGACGTGCCCGTCGCGATTTCGGCGGTCAGCGCCGAAACGCTGCAGAACAGCGGCGCCAACGACATCCGCCAATTGAACCAGGTCGCGCCGTCGCTGCTCGTCTCCTCGACCGGCAGCGAAGCCAATGGCTCGGCGCGTATCCGCGGCATCGGCACCGTCGGCGACAACCCCGGCCTCGAAAGCTCGGTCCCCGTCTTCATCGACGGCGTCTATCGCTCGCGTTCGGGCATCGGGCTCAACGAACTCGGCGAGATCGACCGCGTCGAGGTCCAGCGCGGCCCGCAGGGTACCCTCGGCGGCCGCAACTCGTCGGCCGGCCTGATCAGCATCTATTCGAAAAAGCCGAGCTTCGAATTCGGCGCCACGGGCGAAGTGACCTATGGCAATTACGACTATTGGCGCCTCGGCGGCAGCGTGACCGGCCCGATCACCGACACGATCGCCGCGCGCCTCGACGGCGTGTGGGTGAAGCGCGACGGCTTCTACAAGGACACGACGAACAACACCGACGTCAACGACCGCGATCGTTATTTCCTGCGCGGCCAGTTGCTGTTCGAACCGACCGACGCGCTGTCGATCCGGCTGATCGCCGACTATACCTATCGCAACGAGAAATGCTGCGCCGCGACCTATATCGACAACAGCGTCAATCCCTATATCGGCAACCTCAACAACCCGGGCGTTCCGGCCGATGACATGACGAACAATATCACCCAGGTGCTGATCGACCTCGGCCAGCCGGCCGGCGCGTTCAACCAGGGTTACAGCCGCAACATCTCGGTCAGCCCCGGCCGCAGCTTCGCCGGCAAGACCAAGGATTACGGCTTTTCGGGCCAGATCGATTGGGATCTCGGCGGCGCGACGCTGACCTCGATCACCGGATACCGCGAATATCGCTCGGGGCAGGCCGGCGACCTCGACTATGGCGCGGTCGACATCCTGTATCGCGCACCGAGCGACGACGCCTATCGCCAGTTCCACACCTTCACGCAGGAACTGCGCCTGCAGGGCGAAGCGTTCGACGGCAAGCTCGACTGGCTGGTCGGCGGTTTCTACGCCAACGAAAAGCTGACGGTGCGCGACAATCTCCGCTTCGGCAGCGAATATGGCAAGTTCGCGGCGTGCCGCCTTGTCACCGGTTCGACGCTGGTGCCGCTCTATGACCCGACCTCGGCCAACTGCATCAGCCCGGCGGGCCAGTTCGCGCTGACCAACAACCTGCTGCCGCTTCCCCCGGGGGTCGGTGGGCTCATCCTTGCCGGCGTCAACAATCTGGCGTCGATTTCGGACAAGGGCAGCATCGACGACGTCTATCGCCAGAACGACCGCAACTGGGCGCTGTTCACCCACAATATCTTCCACATCACCGACAAGCTCGATTTCACGTTCGGCGTCCGCTACACGAACGACCGCAAGAAATTCAACGCGAGCTTCACCAACGACAACACCGCCTGCGTCGCGAACCAGGCGCTGTTCGAACCGCTGCTCGGCACGCCGCTGGCCGCTACCGCCGCGGGCATTTTGGGCCTGAGCTGTCAGGGCAACTCGACCTCCGAACTCGATGGCGTGTCGATCAACGACAAGCGCAGCGAGGATGAATGGACCGGGACCGCGATCCTGTCGTACAAGCCGGTCGACGACCTGATGCTCTACGCCAGCTTCTCGCGCGGCTACAAGGCGGGTGGTTTCAACCTTGATCGCTCGGCGCTGAAAAACCCGGTGATCCTCGGCGCCAACCCGAGCTCCAGCTTCGCCGCAGTCGGTGGCGCACAGGCGCTGGTCGGCAATCTCCAGTTCGATCCCGAACTGGTGAACAGCTATGAAGTCGGTGCGAAATATTCGACGGGTCCGTTCGGCGTCGGGCTGACGCTCTTCCGCTCGGACTTCAAGAATTTCCAGCTCAACACGTTCAACGGCAGCGTCTTCATCGTCCAGACGGTCAACGGCTGCTCCGCCGACCTGAACGGCGGCGACCGCGACCAGAGCAAGTTCCCCGGCGCGCCGAACTACAACCCCGGCGCGGCGGCGAGCGGCGCCTGCAACCCCGACGACGTGAGCTGGGGCGTGCGCACCGAAGGTTTCGAACTCGAAGCCTCGCTGGTCCCCGCGCGCAGCTTCCGCATGACCGCGGGCCTCACCTATGCGAACACCAAATATCGCAGCAATCTGGTGGGCAACAAGTCGGGCGCCCCGCTCGATCAGGCGCTGCGCCTGCTGCCGGGCAACAATCTGTCGAACGCGCCCGAACTGGTCGCTACCGGCAGCATCACCTGGACCCCCGAACTGGGCGGCAGCGGGCTGACCGGGCTCGTCTATATCGATGGCCGCATGACCAGCGATTACAACACCGGTTCCGACCTGTTCCCGCAGAAGGCGCAGGATGGCTATGCGATCTTCAACGCCCGCGTCGGGCTTCGCGGTCCCGACGAGAAATGGGGCGTCGAACTCTGGGCGCAGAATATGTTCAACAAGAAATATGCCCAGGTCGCCTTCAACTCGCCGTTCCAGGAAGGCGCGACGTCGACCACCGCTGCTTTCGCCGACCCCCAATATCCGGGCGGCCGCCAGATCTTCTCGCAGTTCCTCGCCGAACCGCGGACCTATGGCGTGACGCTGCGCGGCAAGTTCTGATCGCGTAGGACGAAACAGGAGCCGCCCGCTCACTCCGGTGAGCGGGCGGTTTCTTTTTGGGCGGTGCCCTTTGTTCGCTCCCATCGGAATGGCCGGTTTCGGCCGGAAGCTGCCGTTTGGTCCAACCTTACCCGTTCGCATCGAGCGAAGTCGAGATGCCCCTCAGGCTGGGCGCAAGGCCGACGGGTGTCTCGACTTCGCTCGACACGAACAGAAATAGAGGGCGGTCAGGAATCCACCCCAAAACCGACACCCCAGCCCGCGCGTGCCATCGCCTCGCTGCGAACGGGCCTTTGCGTCGATGGCTCGCGCGCCTATATCGGCGTGATGACAAGCCCGACCGACCCCCGCCGCTTTCTCTACCGCGCCGACGCGCTCGACCCCGATCTGGCGCAGAAGCTGGCGCGCGAGGCGCTCGCCAAGGCCGACGACGGCGAGCTTTACCTGCAATATCGCGCCACCGAGAGCTTCGGTTTCGACGACGGGCGGCTGAAGACCGCCGATTATTCGACCGACGCCGGTTTTGGCCTGCGCGCCGTGTCGGGCGAGATGACGGGCTTTGCGCATGCGAGCGACGTCAGCGCGGGGGCGATCCGCCGCGCCGCCGAGACGCTGGCCTTGCTCGACCCGGCGACGCAAGCCCCCGCCGGGCCGCCGCCGCGCACCAACCGCCATCTTTATGACGAGGCGAACCCGCTCGACCTCATCCCCTTCGCGAAGAAGGTCGCGCTGTGCCAGCAGGTCGATGCCGCCGCGCGGGCGCGCGATCCGCGCGTCGTGCAGGTCTCGGTCGCGCTCGCGGGGAGCTGGTCGGTGGTCGAGATCGTCCGCGCCGACGGTTTCCTCGCCACCGACATCCGCCCGCTCGTCCGCCTCAACGTCTCGATCGTGGTCGAGGAGAATGGGCGTCGCGAGAGCGGCTATTTCGGCCTCGGCGGCCGGTACATGTACGATCACCTGTTCGAGGAAGCACAGTGGAACCGCGCGATCGACGAGGCGCTGAGCCAGGCGCTCGTCAACTTGCGCGCCGTCGACGCGCCCGCGGGCGAGTTCACCGTCCTGCTCGGCCCCGGCTGGCCGGGCGTGCTGCTCCACGAAGCCGTCGGCCACGGGCTCGAAGGCGATTTCAACCGCAAGGGCACCAGCGCCTTTTCGGGCCGCATCGGCGAGCGCGTCGCGGCGCCCGGCGTGACGGTCGTCGACGACGGCGCGATGGAAAGCCCGGTCGGCGGCGGCCGCCGCGGCTCGCTCAGCATCGACGACGAAGGCACGCCGACCGGCGAGACGGTGCTGATCGAGGATGGCATCCTCAAGGGCTATATGCAGGACCGCCTCAACGCGCGGCTGATGGGCGTCGAACCGACCGGCAACGGGCGGCGCGAAAGCTTCGCCCACGCCCCGATGCCGCGGATGACCAACACCTTCATGCGCGGCGGCAACGACGATCCCGCCGAGCTGCTGAGCCGGGTGAAGAACGGCATCTTCGCCAAGAGCTTCGGCGGCGGACAGGTCGATATCGTGTCGGGCAAGTTCGTCTTTTCCTGCACCGAGGCGTACAAGATCGAGAACGGCAAGCTGGGCGACTCGATCAAGGGCGCGACCCTGATCGGCGACGGGCCGAGCGTGCTGACCAAGGTCACCGGCATCGGGGGCGACATGGCGATCGACGAGGGCATCGGCATCTGCGGCAAGGGCGGCCAGAGCGTCCCCGCTGGGGTCGGGCAGCCGACGCTGCTGGTCAGCGGGCTGACGGTGGGCGGGACGGCCTGACGTGAGCGAGTGGCCCGCTGCTGCCGATTTCTATAATCGCCAGCGTGCCGCCGACCCGGCGTTCGATGTCATCGAGGACATGTACCGAAGCCGCAGGCCATGGAACGACCTGTCGGATCGGCCTGCCAATTGGTTCGAACTGGTCAAGATCGTCCGGTCGGTCTTCGGCGTTTCAATCGATGAGGCGCATCGCCTTATCCTCTCGCACGCCGGTTTCCGTCGGCTGACCCAGGCCGCAATCGACACCGATCCGGGCTGTGCCCGCTATGTCCGCAGGGGCATCGTCCGCGGACGGATGGCAGAGATCGCCGAACTACAGGGCGAGCGGCCTGTGATCCGCCTCACTTGGCCTTCGCCCGCGCCGCGTCTATAGCTCGTTCAAACATACCGAAGAATCGGGTCGCATCATCCGCGGGGCCATGCCCCTGCAAGAGGGGGATTATCATGCGTTCGAGTCTGCGTTTCGTTTCCGTCGCCGCGATTGCCGCGATGCTCGCCGCCGTTCCGGGGTCGGCGCAAAAATCGACCGGACCCAAGGAACGTTACGAGATGGACGTCGCTACGATGTCGGGGTTCGCCGCGATGGGCGGCGGCAAGGGCGGCATCGGCGGTGCGATGGGGATGATGTTCGGCGGCGATCCGGCGAGCAAGGTCGCCTATACGCTCGACCTGCGCCTCGGTTCGAACGACGCGCCGACCGCGCCGCCGCCGAAGGGCGACCATTTCTTCCAGCCGCAGGCCAAGGTCGGCAAGTCGTTGCCGCTGATCGCGCCCGAGCGCGGGACGCCCGACCTGCCCGGCGATTTCGAACGGCCGAAGGGCCGCCTGCTCCTCTATTGGGGCTGCGGCGCCAAGGCGGGCCCGGGGCAGCCGGTGATCATCGACTTCGCCAAGGTCGCCGCGGGACAGATGCCGCCGGGGCTGATGTCGACCGCGGTGCCGATCATCCGCGAAGTGTCGGCGGCGAACAGCCGCTCCTATACCCACTGGCCGAACGGCAAGGGCAAGCAGCCCTCGTCGGGATCGTCGCTGCTCGGGGCGCACCGCATCGCGAGCAATTATGGCTCCGACATCAATTTCACCCTCGCGCAGGATTATATGCCCGGCCTGCAGGCGTCGACCGCGATCCAGCCCGACGGGTCGGTGATGATCCGCTGGGGCGCGCTCCAGCCCGCCACGGGTTACGCGGCCTGGGCGTTTGGCGGCATGGACCGCGCCGGCAGCGGCGGCGACGTCGTGTGGTGGACGAGCAGCGCGACGAAGGAATTCGGCGGCGGGCTGTGGGACTGGTTGCCGCCGGCGACCGTCGCCAACCTGATCACCAAGAAGATCGTGATGCCGCCGAGCCAGACAAGCTGCCAGATCCCGGCCGAGGTCAAGAAGGCGTCGGGTGACATGCTGGTCGGCAATCTCAACGCCTTCGGGCCCGAAGCCAATTTCTCCTATCCGCCGAAGCCCGCGGGCAATGCAGTGTGGAACATCGACTGGACCGCGAAGGTGCGCTTCCGTTCGCACACGATGCTGCTGATCGGCGCCGATTTCGGCGGCATGGGCGGCGCGGCGAGCGGCGGCAGCGACGACAGCGCGCCCGCCGAAAAGCCCAAGAAGAAGAAATGCAAGGGCCCGCTCGGCATCCCGCTTCCCGACGGTGCTTGCTGAGCTCCGCAGAGGGAATGGCGGGTTTCGGCCGAAACGCGACATCCAATCCTTCGTCACCCCGGACTTGATCCGGGGTCCATGACTTCAGCGCTGCAGTGGATTCCGGATCAAGTCCGGGATGACGAAGGTGAGTGAAGCGGGCGTCCGCTCACCACCCCAAGGCCAACCGACCCAGATTTGTCGGTCAGGCGCCGTTCACACGATGAGGCGTAAGAAAATCGCGGGGAGCTGAGTTACGAAGTACAGGAGTCGTATCATGCGTCCGCTGATTTCCACCATCCTTGCCGCGGCTGCCGTCGCCGCCGTGCCCGGCGTCGCCGCCGCGAAAGACAAGCTCGCCCCCGAAGCGAAGCTCGAGAAATTGCTCGACGGCCGCATCGCGGGCGCGCCGCAGGATTGCATCCCGCTTTCCTCGGTGAGCAGCAGCCAGATCATCGACAAGACCGCGATCGTCTATCGCGTCGGTAGCACCCTGTGGGTCAACCGCCCGAAGGGCGGTGCCCAGACGCTGAACGACGACGATATATTGGTGACCAAGCTGACCGGCAGCCAGCTGTGCAGCATCGACACAGTCGAACTGCGCGACCGGACGAGCCATATGTACAGTGGGTTCGTGTCGCTCGGCGAGTTCGTGCCCTATCGCCGCGCCAAGGCGGAATAACCCGTCGTCATTGCGAGGGCCGAAGGCCCGCGGCAATCCAGAGCGGTGTAAGCCGCACTGGATTGCTTCGCTACGCTCGCAATGACAAGATAAGGTGATGATGGATATCACCTCTCCCCCCGCCGACTGGGCGCGGCAGTTGCTTGCCTTCTGGTTCGACGCGCACGGCATGGACGACTGGTTCGGCGGCGGCCCCGGTTTCGATGCCGAACTGGACGCGCTGGTACAGGACTGGCGCGACGCGCTGCGGTCGCTGCCCGCCGCGAATTTCCTCACCGACCCAGAGACCGCGCTCGCGGCGATCCTGCTGTTCGATCAGGTGCCGCGCAACCTGCATCGCGGCGATGCCGAAGCCTTTGCCACCGACAGCCTCGCCGTCGCGATCGCGCGCGGCGTCGTCGAGCGCGGCTGGGACCGCGACTGGCCCGACGAGCGCCGCGTCTTCGCCTATCTGCCCTTCGAGCATAGCGAGGATATCGCCGACCAGCGCGAATCGCTGCGCCTCATGGCGCAGCTCGCCGATCCCTCGTTCCTCGAATATGCGCAGCAGCATTTCGATATCATCGACCGCTTCGGCCGCTTTCCGCACCGCAACGCCGCGCTCGGCCGCGCGTCGCGCCCCGGCGAGGAAGCTGCGATAGAAGAGGGCAAGAATTGGTGATAGAGCCGGTGCGAACCCTTGCGGAGCCCCGACGATGGCCGAATTCACCGAGACGCTGACCGACAAGCATATCGCCTTCATCGCGAAGCAGCCGGTCTTCTTCACCGCGACCGCGGCGGCCGGCGGGCGGATCAACCTGTCGCCCAAGGGCTATGCCGACACCTTTCGCACCCTGTCCGAAACGCAGGTCGCCTATCTCGACTTCGGCGGATCGGGCAACGAAACGCACGCGCATCTCGCCGCGGACGGGCGGATCACCATCATGTTCTGCGCCTTCGATCGCAGTGCGCTGATCCTGCGCATCTATGGCCGCGGGCGCGCGGTGTTGCCGCAGGATGCCGATTGGGGCGCGGTCGCGGCACATTTCACCCTGCTCCCCGGCACCCGCCAGATCTTCGTCATCGATGTGACAAGCGTCCAGACGAGCTGCGGCTGGGGCGTGCCGATGATGGAACTCAGCCACGAACGCGATACGCTGCAGAAATATCACCGGCAGGCCGACCCGGTGTTGTGGGTCGAGAAGTTCAAGGAACGCGACCGCAGCATCGACGGGTTGCCGACGCGGCCCACCGATCGCTTCATCACCGGCGACGCCTGATGCCGCTGGTCGAGCTGGTCCGCCTGCCGAACGGTGCCGAAGCCGAATTGCTGCGCGGCCGCCTCGAAAGCGCCGGGGTGCATGCGGTGTGCTTCGACGCGGGGATGAACATCGCCGAAAGCGTCGGGCTGCTCATCCCGGTGCGACTGATGGTGCTGGACGAGGATCTGGACGAGGCGAAGGCGTTGCTCGCCGCGTTCGACGCGCGATGAACGCAACCGAATCGGCGGCCCGTTCGTCCTGATCGCAAGACAAGCCAAGGAAAGCAGCCCCTCTCCCCCATGATCAAGGTCGCCAGTTACAATATGCGCAAGGGCATCGGGCTCGACCGCCGCCGCGATCCGGGGCGCGTGCTGTCGGTGCTCGGCGAACTCGACGCCGACATCGTCGCGCTGCAGGAAGCCGACCGGCGTTTCGGCACGCGTGCGAGCGCGATCCCGCCGCACATGTTCGCCGAACATAGCGATTATGTCCCGGTCGACCTGCTCGACGGCCGCCCCTATGCCATCGGCTGGCACGGCAATGCGCTGCTCGTCCGCAAGGGCGCCGAGGTCGAGGAAAGCCATGCACTCCACCTGCCGACGCTCGAACCGCGCGGCGCCGTCGCCGCGACGATCCGCCTCGGCGATACCAGATTGCGGGTGGTCGGCATGCACCTCGACATTTCGGGGCTGCGCCGCCGCCAGCAGGCGCGCGCGATCCTGAACCATGTCGCCGAAGGCGAGGAATTGCCGACGATCCTGATGGGCGACTGCAACGAATGGCGCGCGTCGGGCGGCTGCCTGACCGATTTCGGTGCCCGGCACCGGCTGGTCGATACCGGGCACAGCTTTCACAGCCGCCGTCCGGTGGCGAAACTCGACCGCATCTTCGCCTCGCCCGATCTCGAAGCCATCGAGGCCGGCGTCCACCGCAGCCCGCTCGCGGCGCGGGCGTCGGACCATCTGCCGATCTGGGCGCGCTTCGCGAAGGCCGGCGGATAGCCGCAAGCGGCACTACCCGAATGCCATGACCGCCATGGGGTGGGGAGCGGACGTTGCCCCATCCACTCTCGTCATCCCGGGCTTGATCCGGGATCCACGGCGGCGCCGAAGTCATGGACCCCGGATCAAGTCCGGGGTGACGATGAACGAAATGTCCGCCTCCGCCGGCTCCAGCTGCACAAAAAATAGGCATAGCGTTGCTCAGCCTGCCCATTTGACGACCGTTTCCATCGCAGCGGCGCCGCAAATCTTCACAAAATGTCAATTCTTCCCGCCCCCGCGCAATTTGGCACGGCTGTTGCACCGCAACATTGGCAGCAAGCAGAAGGGGGCATCATGAAGCTGATCCTGGCTATCATCAAACCGTTCAAGCTCGACGAGGTGCGCGAAGCGCTCACCGGGCTGGGTATCGCCGGCATGACCGTGACCGAGGTCAAGGGGTTCGGCCGGCAAAAGGGGCAGACCGAAATTTACCGCGGCGCCGAATATGCGACCAACATGGTCCCGAAGGTGAAGATCGAACTCGTTTGCGACGACGCGCTCGCATCGCGGGTGGTCGAAACGCTTCAGCAAAGCGCCGGCACCGGCTCGATCGGCGACGGCAAGATCTTCGTCCTCGACGTCGGTCAGGCGGTGCGCATCCGCACCGGCGAGACCGGCGAGGCGGCTCTCTAATGACGAAGGGGGAAAATATGACGTTCGCAAAGAAGATTGCGGCCGGCGCTGGGGCCACGGGCCTCGCGCTGTTCGCCGCGCTGCCCGCCTGGGCGCAGGAAGCCGCCGCCGCGGCGCCCGAACCCGTCGTCGACAAGGGCGACACCGCGTGGATGATGATGTCCACCGTGCTCGTGCTGGCAATGATCCTGCCCGGCCTCGCGCTGTTTTACGGCGGCCTGACGCGCACCAAGAACATGCTCTCGACGATGACGCAGATCGGCGCGCTCGCCTGTCTCGCGATGATCGTCTGGGTTTGCTACGGCTACGGCCTCGCTTTCGGGCCCGAAGGCAATGCCTTCATCGCCTGGGGCAAGTTCTTCCTTGCCGGCGTGACGCCCGACAGCCTTGCCGACACGTTCAGCGACGGCTTCAAGCTGCCCGAATATGTGTTCATTAGCTTCCAGATGACCTTTGCCGCGATCACCCTCGCGCTCGTCATCGGGGCGACGGTCGAACGCATGAAATTCTCGGCGGCGCTCGTCTTCGGCCTGATCTGGCTGACGATCGTCTATTTCCCGATCGCGCACATGGTGTGGGCGGCCGGCGGCTTCCTCTTCGAAGGCGGAATGTTCGGCACTGAATTGCCGGCAGCGCTCGACTTCGCGGGCGGCACCGTGGTGCACATCAACGCCGGCGTCTCGGCGCTCGTCGCCTCGCTGATCCTCGGCAAGCGCATCGGCTACCAGAAGGAAATCATGGCACCGCACTCGCTGACGCTGACGATGGTCGGCACCGGCCTGCTGTGGGTGGGCTGGTTCGGCTTCAACGCCGGTTCGGCGCTCGAGGCCAACGGCTCGGCGGCACTCGCGATGATCAACACCTTCGTCGCCACCGCATCGGCCGGCCTGTTCTGGATGATCGCGGAGAAGGTCGCCGGTCACAAACCTTCGGCGCTCGGCTTCTGCTCGGGCATCATTGCGGGCCTCGTCGCGGTGACGCCGGCCGCGGGCAATTCGGGGCCGTTCGGCGCCATCGTCCTTGGCGCCGTCGCTTCGCTGATCTGCTTCTATGCGGTGACCGTCCTCAAGCCGAAGCTCGGCTATGACGACGCGCTCGACGCCTTCGGCATCCACGGCATCGGCGGCATCGTCGGCGCGATCGGCACCGGCATCGTCTATGCGCCGAGCCTCGGCGGCCCCGGCGGCGACGATTTCGCCATGGGTCCGCAGATCGCAACCCAGATCATTGCGGTTATCGTCGCCATCGTCTGGGCCGTCATCGGCACGACGATCGCGGTCTACATCGCCAAGGCGCTCACCGGCCTCCGGGTTTCGGAAGAGGTCGAACGCGAAGGGCTCGACCTCGGCGAACATGGCGAGCGGGCCTATAATATCTGACGAGACAGGATACCCGCCGCCGCGCGCTCTCCTCTTTCAAAAGGGCGGCGGGATCCTACCGGGGTTCCTCCTGCGAACCACTGGCCGGGGCTTGTCCCCGGCCTCTTTTTTATCGTTGGTGGCCGGAACGGCCACGAGCCCGGGGCTTGTCCCATGCCTCTTTTTTGTGCGGCATTTTTGTGCACGCAACGGGCGTTCGGCAAAGCGAAATTACCCCTTTCCAACATGACATTAATGTGGCATTCATTGCGTCAACAGTTTCAGGAGGGGAGAGCCTGAAAGGCTGGGCCGGGACGCAAGTCCCGGCCCTCTTTTTTTGTGCGCAGCACGTCTGTCACAAAGAAACCGCGGTTTTCAGCCCTTGTTGCGGCGATAGCGCAGCACGGCAAAGACGCGCCAACTGCCGTCGGCCTGCAGGACCGAATCGCTGACAGCCAGGGTTCCGCCCTCTTCGAGCGTGTAGGTCGAGCGGCCGATCTCGACGTCGGCGCTGCCCCAATGCGTCCACCACACCGGCCCTTCGATGCCCCCCGAAACGGGGCGCGTACGGCCATAGCTGTCGGTCCATTTTCCGCCGACCCGGCCCCTCGCATCGAGACTATATCCCGCGTCCGCCGAATAGCGCACCGGCGGCGTTCCATCGATGCTCAGGCGATAGGTAAGCGACGTCGTGCCGCTTTCGCCGGGCACAATCTCCAGCGTCGCGGTCGCAGGCTTGCCGAACGCTTCGCCCGCCCCGCTCCAGCTGCCGTGCCAGGCGGCGAGCGATAGCGATTCGGCAGGGGCCGCCGGCGCGACCAGCGCCGCCACCGCCCACCAGAGCGGCGTCATGCCGCCATCTCGGACTGCGAGAACATGAAGGCGTTGCCGTCGGGATCGTAGAAGGTGATCAGCTTAACCAGTCCCGGAATATGCTGGATGTCGCCATCCTGCCGCACGCCTTCGGCATCGAGATGCGCCTTCGCTGCGTCGATGTCGGCGACCTCGAACACATTGGTCGCGCCGCCGCCCTGCGTCACGCTTTCGACCTCGCTGAGCCCGATGTTGACCCCCGCCATCGGCGTCGCCAGCTCGCACCAGCCGATTTCGTCGGCACGGTAGAGCAGCTTGCACAGCATCACCCGCTCGTACCAGGCGATCGATGCGGTCATGTCGCGGACCCCCATCGAACAGGTGAGTTCGGATCCGATCTGAAGCGCCATGTCTGTCCTCCCGTTATCGTACGGCAATCGACCATGGCGGGAATCATCCGGCCCAAGTCGCTTGCCCATATGGTCTGATTTGTATAGTTAGTTGCAAATGCGGTCAACCACAGCCGATCCTTTGCTCGTCCAGCTTGGCAGCCATCGCTGGCTGGTGCCGCTGCTCGCCGATCTCGCGGCCTACGGCGGCGCGCGCTTCATCGAGCTGGTTCACCGGCTGGGCCTGCCGCGGGACAGCCTGACACGCACCCTCGACGCCGCCGCGGCGATCGGCTGGGTGCAGCGCAACCCCGGCGACGGCCACCCGCTGCGCCCCGAATATATATTGACCGGAACGGGCAGGACTGCAGCCGCGCGCGCCGCGACGATCGCCGCGGCGCAGCGCGCGATCGGCCTGCCCCCCGGTGCCGCGACGCGCTGGGGCCTGCCGCTCGTCGCCGGGATTGGCGCCGGGCACGACCGCTTCAACGCGCTGTCGCGCCTGCTCGCCCCCGCGACGCCGCGCGCGCTGTCGCAGGGCCTGACCGCACTCGGCAACCATGGGCTGGTGACGCGCGAGATACTCGACCTGCGCCCGCCGGCGAGCTGCTATGAATTGACAGAGAATGGGCGGCGGCTGGCTGCGGCTTGCACTTAATGTACCCCGGCGAAAGCCGGGGCCCAGAGGCTTGGCGTGAACTGTCTTGGGCCCCGGCTTTCGCCGGAGTACAGTTTAATTCAGCGCCGCCTTCACGAAGTCGGCTGCGCGTTCGCCGATCATGATGCTCGGCGCGTTGGTGTTGCCGCTGACCAGCCGCGGCATGATGCTCGCGTCGGCGACCCACAGCCCGTCGACGCCGTTGAGCTTCAGCGCCGGATCGACCACCGCATCGGCGTCGCTGCCCATCCGGCACGTGCCGACGGGGTGATAGACGGTGTCGGCGCGGCTGCGGATCAGCGCGTCGAGCGCGGCATCGTCGTCCAGATCGACCGGATGGCGGTCGACCCCGGCATAGTCCGACAGCGGCGGCGCCGCCGCGATGCGATGCATCATCCGCACCCCCGCGCGCAAGGTCGCCATGTCGCGCTCGTCGGTCAGGAAACCCGGGTCGATCAGCGGCGCCGCGGCGGCATCGGGCGACGCCAGCGTGACCGACCCGCGGCTTTCGGGACGCAGGACGCAGGCGTGGCAGGAAAAACCATGTCCCTTCACCTTCGTCCGCCCATGGTCCTCGAGCATCGCGGGAACGAAATGATACTGGATGTCGGGCGCGGGCAGGTCGGGGCGCGATTTCCAGAAGCCGCCCGCCTCGGCGAAGCAGGTCGTCATGATCCCGGTCCGTTTCGTGCGATGCTCGAAGATCGCCTTGACCATCCGCCAGGTGCCGCCGGCGCTGTCGCCGAACGGGTCGGTCGAGCGCGTCTCCCAGCTCGACACATAGTCGATATGGTCCTGCAGGTTCGCGCCGACGCCGGCCCGGTCGAGCGCGACGTCGATGCCCTTGTCTTTCAGGTGCGCGCCCGGCCCGATCCCCGACAGCATCAGGATTTGCGGGCTGTTGAAGGCGCCCGCCGACAGGATCACGCCGCCGCGCGCGCGCAGCGTCTCGCGCTTCGATCCGCGGCGGATGACGACGCCGGTCGCGCGGCCGTTCTCGACGACGATCTTTTCGACCAGCGCGCCGGTGCGGACCGCGAAATTGCCGTGCGCGCGCAGCGGCTCGACATAGGCGCGCGCCGCCGACCAGCGCTCGCCCGCCTTCTGCGTCACCTGATAGAGGCCGAAGCCTTCCTGATGGGCGCCGTTGAAATCGGCGGTGCGCGGCAGTTGCAGCGCCGCGGCGCTTTCGACGAACCGCCGGCTGGTCACATTGGTCCAGCGCTGGTCCATGACATGGAGCGGGCCGTCGGCGCCGTGCCATTCGTCGGCGCCGCGCTCATTGCCCTCGCTGCGCCTGAAGAAGGGCAGCACGTCGGCGTAGCTCCACCCCGTCGCGCCGAGTGACGCCCACTGATCGTAATCGAAGGCGTGACCACGGATATAGACCATCGCGTTGATCGCGCTCGACCCGCCGAGCCCGCGGCCGCGTGGCTGGTAGCCGATCCGGCCGTTCAGCCCGCGCTGCGGCACCGTCCCGTAGCGATAGTTGGACGCATCGGGGATGAAGGGCATGAAGCCCGGCGTCTTGACCCGGATCGTGTCGTTCCGCCCGCCCGCCTCGATCAGGCAGACCGTCCGCCTGCCGTCCTCGGCGAGCCGCCCCGCCGCCGCGCTCCCCGCGCTGCCGCCGCCGATGACGATGATGTCGAACTGATCCATGCTGCGATGCTCCCTAGCGCCGCCTGTGGCGGTCTCCCGGATGCTTACATGAATGTCATTAGAGGGAGTGGCAAGAAGCTTCGTCATTGCGAGGAGCGTCAGCGACGAAGCAATCTCCAGCCATCGGTCGAGCATCATCGTTAGCTGGAGATTGCTTCGCTCCGCTCGCAATGACGATATTACTCCGCCGGTTCCTCCACCGGCCGTCCTGCCGCCCAGCGTTCCTTGATCATCGCGCTCGTCGCGCGGCTGCCGTCGTGGCTCCAGCCGGGCTCGCGCCACATATAGCTGAGCTTGTGCCGCCACGGCGCGTGCCAGACGTCCTTCGCGATGCCGACCCATTCATGGACCGCAGCCCACAGGATGTTGAAGCTGCCGAGCTGCTTGACGATGCCATAGCGCACCGGCTCGTCGTCGCGTTCGGCAACGAAGCTGCCGAACATCTTGTCCCAGATGATGAAAACGCCGGCATAGTTGGCGTCGAGGTAGCGCGGATTGACGCCGTGATGGACGCGGTGATGCGACGGGGTGTTCATCACCGCCTCGAACCACTTGGGCAGCCGCTTGATCGCCTCGGTATGGATCCAGAACTGGTAGATGAGGTTGAGCCCGGCGCAGAAAAAGACCATCGCGGGCGGAAAGCCGATCAGGAACAGCGGCAGGCGGAAGAGGAAGGTCAGGCTGAAAAAGCCGGTCCACGTCTGCCGCAGCGCGGTCGAGAGATTATAATGCTGGCTGCTGTGGTGGATGACATGGCTCGCCCAGAACCAGCGGACGCGGTGTGCGCTCCTGTGGAAGGCATAATAGGCCAGATCGTCGAGGAAGAAGCAGAGGATCCACGCCCACCACCATGTCTGGAACGCGATCCCGATGTCGAACAGCCGGAACTGATAGACCCAGACCGACATGCCGATCACCGCCGCGCCGACGAGCGCGCCCGCGACCTGACTCACCGTTCCGAGCATCAGCGACGTCAGCGTATCGCGCGCCTCGTAGCGGCTCCTGTCGCGCCGCAGCGAGAGGATCATCTCGGCGATCAGCAGCAGGATGAAAGCGGGGACCGCATAGACGACGGGATCGGGAAGCTCAGGCACGCACGATCTCCCGCATCCGTGATGCCCACATCCCCGCCTCCTTCCCCAGTTGCAGCGTCACCGCGCCGAAGGTCTTCTCCGGCATCGTCAGCGTCAGGAAATCCTTGTCGAGCCGCCCCACGACGCTGGCGTCGACCGGCCGCGCCGCAAAGAAATTACCGTGCGCGCGGACCAGCATCATCCGCCCCTCGGCATTGCGGACGATCGCCGCGAAACCGGCGCGGTCGCGCGCGACCTCGACGCCATGAAACCCGGCCTCGGCCTCTTCGGCAAGGCGGATCGCATGATCGGCATCGGCGATACGCGGGTCGGCGCCGAGGCCCATCCGCTTGACCAGCCAGGCGACGAAGATCACCGCGACGAGCGATGCGCCGAGCTGGATCAAAGCGGCCTGATTCATTTTTCCCCCGCGAGCGCGTCCAGCATCGGCCGCAGCCCCGTCAGGTCGTAACCCGCCTTCGCCGCCGCATCGACGATGCCGCCGACATCGTCGCCGGCGCGGGCGCGGGTCAGCGCCCAGAGGTGTGTCGAGCGCGTCCCCGAACGGCAGTAAGCGAGGATCGGTCCCGTCGCGTGCGACAATATCTTGTCGAGCGCGTCGATCTGCGCATGGCTGAACCCCGCATGGCCGACCGGGATCGCGGCATAGGCGAGCCCCTCCGCCGCGGCGGCGTGGGCGATATCGTCGCCCTGCGGCGCCGACGGCTCCTCGCCGTCGGGACGGTTGTTGAGCACCATCGCAAAACCTTGCGCCTTGGTCTCGGCGACATCTTCGATGCCGATCTGCGGCGCGACGCTGAACTGGGCGGACAGGGGACGAAAATCGCTCATGACCGCGATCTACTCCCACCGCCCGCGTGCTGACAAGCTTGAAGGTGCAACAGCGCTTGGCGGATGCATCAGAACTGGCGGATCACGTTCAGAAACGCATCGCCCCACGCCTCGAGCTTCTTGCCGCCGACGCCGGGAATATCCGCCAGCGCGCTGCGCGTCGCGGGACGTTCGCTCGCCATCGCGCGCAGCACCGCGTCGTGGAAGATGACATAGGGCGGCACCCCCGCCTCCGTCGCCAGTTCGCGCCGCATCGCCCGCAATGCATCGAACAGCGGATCGCCGACGGGGTTCGCCGCGGCGCGATCGGCCCGCCCCGCGCGCTGCAACCGCTTCGCGGGCGGTTCGGCGATCAGCACCGGCAGTTCGCCCTTCATCGCCGCGCGGCCGGCAGGGCCGAACATCAGCCCGCCATGCTCGGTGGTCGCGAGGACCTCGCGCGCGACGAGCGTCCGGACGAGCGGCTTGATCAGCCGCGCCTCCTCGCCCGCGACGATGCCGAACACCGACAGCTTGTCGTGCCCGCGCCCCACGATGCGTTCGTCGCTCTTTCCGGTCAGCACCGCTTCGACATGCCCGGCGCCGAAGCTCTGCCCGGTGCGATAGACCGCACTAAGCAATTTCTGCGCCAGCACCGTCGCATCGACCTGGCGCGGCGGATCGAGGCAATTGTCGCAATTGCCGCAGCGTTCGGGCGGGATTTCGCCGAAATGGCGGAGCAGCAGCGCGCGGCGGCATTCGACCGTCTCGACGAGCGCGCCGAGCGCGTTGAGCCGCGCCCGCTCGCCCGCGATACGCACCTCGGGCAGCTCGCCGAGCCGCATCCGCGCGCGCGCGAAATCCTCGGCGCCCCACAGCATCAGCGCCTCGGCAGGGTCGCCGTCGCGGCCGGCACGGCCGGTCTCCTGATAATAGCTTTCGATCGACTTCGGCAGGCCCGCGTGCGCGACGAAGCGCACGTCGGGCTTGTCGATCCCCATGCCGAAGGCGACCGTCGCGGTGACGATGCCGTCCTCCGACGCGACGAAATCATGCTGGACCTGCGCGCGCCGCTCGGGGTCGAGCCCGGCGTGATAGGCGGCGACGCTGCGTCCCGTCGCCGCGGCGAGCTTTGCCGCCATCCGTTCGGTCCCGTCGCGCGTCGGGCAATAGACGATGCCCGGACCCGGATTGGCGGCGATGAAGTCGGTGAGCTGCTTTGCCGGGCTGACCCGCGGGGTGACCCGATAGCGGATATTCGGCCGGTCGAACCCTGCGAGCACCAGCCCCTCGGCCGGGATGCCGAGCTGGATCAGGATATCCTCGCGCGTGTGCCGGTCCGCCGTTGCGGTCAGCGCGAGCCGCGGCACGTCGGGAAAGGCGTCGAGCAGCGGGCGAAGCAGGCGGTAATCCGGACGGAAATCATGCCCCCATTCCGACACGCAATGCGCCTCGTCGATCGCGAACAACGCCGGGCGCCGCGCATCCATCAGCGACCGGAACCCCTCGCCCGTCGCACGTTCGGGCGCGATATAAAGGAGGTCGAGCTGGCCGTCGCGATACGCCTGCCGCGTGTCGGCGAAATCGGCATCGACGCTGGTCAGCGAGGCGGCGCGAATCCCCGCCGCGCGCGCGCCGCGGAGCTGGTCGTGCATCAGCGCGATCAGCGGCGACACCACGACGACGCAGCCGTCGAACGCGACGGCGGGAAGCTGGTAGGTCAGCGACTTGCCCGCCCCCGTCGGCATCACCGCAAGCGTCCGTTCGCCGGCCATCACCCGCCCGACGACTTCCGCCTGCTTGCCGCGGAAGGCATCGAAACCGAAGGTCGATTTAAGGAGCGGGAGGAGCGCGTCGACGGGCATCGGACGGGGCGATAGGGCGGAAGCGCCAAGGGGGGAAGCCCCCAAGCGCGTCATTGCGAGCAAAGCGAAGCAATCTCCAGCCCTCGAACCCGCGCAAGTCCCGGGGCTGGAGATTGCTTCGTCGCTTTGCTCCTCGCAATGACGAAGGTCATCCCCGCGCCAGCAGTGCCCGTTCGGCCATCCGCGCCGCGGTTTCGCGTTCGGCCATCACGACATGGTCGGCGCCGCGGCGGACAAGGTCGTTCACCTCCTCGTCCGAATGGGCGCGCGCGACGATGACCAGCTTGGGATTGATCGCGCGGGCGCGGCGGACGATCGCGCCGGCCTCGACCCCTTCGGGAATCGCGATCAGCAAGGTCGAGGCGGTGTCGAGTCCGGCCTGACGCAGCACGCTCTCGCTCGCGGCGTTGCCGACGATCACCGCGGCGCCCGCTGCCCCGGCGGCGGCGGCCATGTCCTTCTGGTCCTCGATCACCGTCAGCGTCTCGCCGCGTCCGCACAGCAGTTCGCCGATATGGCTGCCGACGCGGCCAAAGCCGATCAGCACGGTGCGCGCGGGCTCGGCCGCCACCGTCTCGACATCGGCGTCGCCGTCGGCCTCGGGCGCCTCCTCCGACCGGATGCGCCGCACCGCGAGAGTGAAGAAGAGCGGGTTGAACAGGATCGACAGGATCGATCCTGCGAGGATCAGGTCGCGCGCCTCGGCCGGCATCACCTTCAGCGCGACACCGAGCCCGGCAAGGATGAAGGAAAATTCGCCGATCTGGGCGAGGCTGACCGACACCGTCAGCGCGGTCTGGTTGGGATGGCCGAAGGCGCGGACGATCGCCCATGCCGCGAGCGACTTGCCCAGCACGATGATCGCGACCGTCGCGATCACCGGCCCCGGCTGCTCGACGAGCACCTTGGGGTCGAAGAGCATGCCGACCGAGACGAAGAACAGTACCGCAAAGGCGTCGCGCAGCGGCAGCGTCTCCTCGGCGGCGCGGCGGCTGAGTTGCGTCTCGCCGAGGATCATCCCCGCGAAGAAGGCACCGAGCGCAAAGCTGACGTCGAACACCACCGCCGCGCCGAACGCGACCCCGAGCGCGATCGCGAGCACGGCGAGGCGGAACAGCTCGCGCGAACCGGTGTGCGCCACCCAGTGCAGCACCCATGGCAGGATGCGCCGTGCGACGACCAGCATGAAGGCGACGAACCCCACGACCTTGAGCGCGACGATCCCCGCCGACTGGAGCAGGCCCGCCGAGCCGCCCTCATCGCCGCGGCCGCCGAACAGCGCGGGGAGGAGGACAAGCGCCAGCACCATCGCCAGATCCTCGACGATCAGCCAGCCGACCGCGATGCGGCCCTTTTCGGTTTCGACCATGTCGCGCGCCTGCAGCGCGCGCAGCAGCACGACGGTGCTCGCGACCGACAGCGCCAGCCCGAACACGGCGCTGCCCGCGAGCGACCAGCCGAGCCACAGCCCGAGCCCGATGCCAAGCCCTGTCGCGACCGCCATCTGGACGATCGCCCCCGGCACCGCGATCTTGCGCACCGACAGCAGATCCTTCAGCGAGAAGTGCAGCCCGACGCCGAACATCAGCAGGATGACGCCGATCTCGGCCAGCTGCATCGCCAGCCCGGTGTCGGCAACGAAACCGGGCGTGAACGGCCCGACCATCACCCCCGCAAGCAGATAGCCCGCGATCGGCGAAATCTTCAGCCGGTGCGCGAGCGCGCCCATCAGAAAGGCGACGCCGAGGCCCGCGACCACGGTGCCGATCAGGGTTGTGTCATGCGGCATGTTCCCCCTGCGTAAGGGGGTGAGGTGCAGGGGGTCAACCCAACCCGACCAATTTAGTTGCGATTGATGGGGTGCGGCCGCGGAACGGTGCGCGACGGCGACTAAACCGTCCCCTCTTCCTTCTCCGCCTGCTGGCGTGCCCACATGTCGGCATAGAGCCCGCGCATGGCGAGGAGCTGGTCGTGCGTGCCGGTTTCGGCGACGCGGCCCTTTTCCAGCACGATGATCCGGTCGGCGCCCGTTACCGTCGACAGGCGGTGCGCGATCACCAGCGTCGTGCGGCGCTCGGCGATGCGGTCGAGCGTGTCCTGGATCGCCGCCTCGGTGCGGCTGTCGAGCGCGCTCGTCGCTTCGTCGAGGATCAGCAGCGGCGGATTCTTGAGCAGCGTGCGCGCGATCGCGACGCGCTGTTTCTCGCCGCCCGACAGCTTGAGCCCGCGCTCGCCGACCTCGGTGTCATAGCCCTGTGGCAACAGCGCGATGAAGCCGTCGATCGCGGCGCCCCTGGCGGCCGCCGCGATGTCGGCGGCGCTCGCGTCCTCGCGGCCATAGGCGATATTGTAGCCGATCGTGTCGTTGAACAGCACCGTGTCCTGCGGGACGATGCCGATTTCGGCGCGCAGGCTTTGCTGCGTCACCTGCGCAATATCCTGGTCGTCGATCGTGATCCGCCCGCCCTGCGGGTCGTAGAAGCGGAAAAGCAGCCGCGCGATCGTCGACTTGCCCGCCCCCGACGGCCCGACGATCGCCAGCGTCTCGCCCGCCCCCACCGCAAAGCTGACCCCGTTCAGGATCGTCCGGTCGGGTTCGTAACCGAAGACGACATTCTCGAACGCCACCGCGCCGCCGTTCACGACAAGCGGCCACGCCCCGTCGACGTCGCGGATTTCGGGCGGCGTGTCGATCAGGCGGAACATCGCCTCCATATCGATGAGGCCCTGCCGGATGACGCGATAAACCATGCCGAGCATGTCGAGCGGACGGAAGAGTTGCGCGAGCAAGGTGTTCACCAGCACGACGTCGCCGACCTTATACTCGCCGGTCGACCAGCCCCAGACGGTATAGGCCATCGCGCCCGCCATCGCGGCGTTGGTGATGAAGCTCTGCCCGACGTTGAGCCAGGCGAGGCTGTTCTCGCTCTTCACCGCGGCGCGTGCATATTGGTCGGCGACGTCGCGGTACCGCGCCGCCTCGCGCTCTTCGGCGCCGAAATATTTGACCGTTTCGTAATTGAGCAGGCTGTCGACGCTGCGCCCGACGGTCAGCGTGTCGAGGTCGTTCATGCGGACGCGCAGCGCATTGCGCCAGTCGGTGACCTTGCGCGTGAAGATGATGTAGAGAATGACCATCAGCGCGGTCGCGCTGGCAAGGCCGAAGCTGAACTTGCTCCAGAAGATGACGAGCACCGCGACGAGTTCGATCACCGTCGGCGCGATGTTGAACAGCAGGAAATAGAGCATCGTGTCGATGCTCTTCGTCCCGCGCTCGATCACCTTGGTCACTTCGCCGGTGCGGCGCGCGAGATGGAAGCGGAGGCTCAGTGCATGGAGGTGGGTGAAGGTCGCGATCGCGAGTTCGCGCGTCGCATCCTGCCCGACGCGTTCGAACACGACGTTGCGGAGATTGTCAAAGAGCACGCCGGCAAAGCGCGCACCGGCATAGGCGAGGACAAGGCCGATCGCGAGCGCGACGCCTTCCTCCATCCCCGGCGCCATGCGATCGATCGCGGCGCCGTAAAGAAAGCCCATCGACAGCTGCACGCCCTTCGACGCGAGCACGATCAGCGCCGCAGCGATAATGCGAACCTTGTGTTCGGTGTGCCCCGCCGGCCACAGATAAGGCAGGAAACGCTTCAGCGTCGCCAGAACGGGCGGTTCGCGGCTGGCGTCGGCGCTGGTGGAGGTATCGGGCGGCATGCGCGCCCCATGTAGGGACGCGCAGAGCTTACGCCAAGCGCCGAACCGTCAGCGCGAATCGCGATAGCCGGCGCGGCGCATCAGGCGATCGATCAGCCGGCGTTCGCCGGGTGTAGGGCCGGGAATGACCGGAGCTTGCGGGTTGTCGCGGTGGCCGGACATGAGCCGGCGCGGCGGGGCGATGGGCGGAATGCGCATGGCTGTACCTTTTGCGCGGCATCGCCCCCTTGGCACCGCGGGTGGTTGGTCCCCGCCACCACCCTGTCCCCGTCATGCTTTCGGCAAAACGAAGAGGGGTGGTTACTGCTTTCTTTCCGGTACCGTGAAGGTGCCGGTCACGCGTCCGCCGGTGCCGCCCTGTACCGGATTGCCGTCGGGGCCGCGCGCCGCGCCGCGTCCGTCAACCGTCGCCCGCCCCGAATTGAGGTCGATCACCAGCCGCCCGCCGTTCAGGCGATTGCCGCGCTGGGTCAACTGGACATTGCCGACCATCGTGATCAGCCGCCGGTCGAGGTCGTAGATCGCGACATTGCCCGAGGCGCGCTCGTCGCCCTTGACCACGGTCACCCCGCCGGTCGCGTCGAGCCGGTTGACGTCGGTGCCGCCCGAGCGCGTGTAGGCGACGGTCATCCGCGGCGCGGTGACCGTCAGCCCGGCCTGCGTCACGCGGACATCGCCGGCGAGCACAACGCGGTCGGCGCGGTCCTGCACCTCGATGCTGCCCGCCGCGAAATCGACCGGAGCGCTGCTGTTATGATTGGCGAGCGCCTGCGCCTGCGCGGCATCGCCGGCGCCGGTGGAAACGAGCGCGAGACCGGTGAGCGCAAAGGAGGCGCCCGCGATCGCCATGCTCTTCATGGTCCAGAGGCGGTTCATTTGAGCACTCCCTGATTGATCCTGAGCCGCGCGTTGCCCGACAGGCGGACGATCCGCTGGTCGAGGTCGGCCGACAGCTGATTGGCCGAAAACGGCCCGATATTCAACGCGCCATTGACCCCGCCGCGCCCGACGAGGCTGCGGCTCTTGAGGTCGATCGCGACATTGCTGGCATCGATGCGATACCCGCCGGCGCTGCGCACCTTCACCGTTCCCGGCACGTCGACCTTTTCGGTGTCCATATTATAGGCGCCGTTCGCCGCGGCGATCGTCGCGGGACCGTCGGCGAGTTTGATCGCGCCCGACAGTTCGTTCATTTTCACGATCGGCTCGGCGCTCGACTGCTGAACCGCGCTGCCGGCGAGCAGGGCGAAGGGCTGTCCCTTGGCATCCTGGCCGCGATATTCGGCGCGCGTCACCTTCATCCGCTCCTTCGCCACCTCGACCTTGTCCTTGGCGAGCAGGAAGCTGATCTCGGTGCGCTGGGTAAAGGGCGAGAAGATCAGGATCGCGGCGACGACGCCGATGACCAGCGGCAGGCCATAGCGCAGGATGCGCACGACCTTGTCGTGGCTCGACCCGCTGGCCGCCCACATCCGGCGCATCGTGCGATCAAGATCGGCGCGTTCGGACATCCGCGAATCGCTTCCTTAGGTGTGCGCGAAGATGTCGACCTCGGGCCAGCCGGCCAGGTCGAGCGCGGCGCGCGTCGGCAGGAAATCGAAACAGGCCTGCGCGAGGCCGGTGCGCCCTTCGCGCGCCAGCCGGGCGTCGAGTATGTCCTTCATCGCATGCAGGAAGCGCACGTCGCTCGCCGCATAGTCGCGCTGCGCGTCGCTGAGTTCGGCGGCGCCCCAGTCGCTCGACTGCTGCTGTTTCGACACATCCTGCCCGAGCAATTCGCGCACCAGTTCCTTGAGCCCGTGGCGGTCGGTATAGGTGCGCACCAGCTTCGAGGCGATCTTGGTGCAATAGACGGGCGCGGTCACGACGCCGAGCGCGTGCTGCAGCGCCGCGATGTCGAACCGGGCAAAATGGAACAGTTTCAACCGGTTGGGATCGGTCAAGATCGCCTTGAGCACCGGCGCGTCATAGGCGCTGCCGGGTCCGAAGCGGACAAGATGCTCGTCGCCCGACCCGTCGCTTATCTGGACGAGGCACAGCCGGTCGCGCAGCGGGTTGAGCCCCATGGTCTCGGTATCGACGGCGACGGCCCCGGGGCCCAGCACCCCTTCGGGCAGATCTTCTTCGTGGAAATAGACGCTCATCCGCCCGCCTTAGGCCAAGCGGCCGCGCCGCTCAATGACTGGTTTGCACGCGCCTGCGCGACCCGCCCGAAGCCCACGGCAAAGCGTGGTAATCGCGCAACAGCGGCTTGAATTTTCTGTTCGCAGGAGCCTCGCAAATAGGTTATATATTGCGTTCTTGGCGGCACGGGGCGAGTCTGTGCCCGTGGTGAACTGCGTCCCCGTCCGGCGCAAAGAGCCGGCTGAATGGGTGATGGACGAACCGAAAGCGACTATTAGACTATGAGTTTCAACAAGGATCGCCGCGGCCAGCGGGGGCGCGGCAAGCGCGATGATTTCGGCAATTTCGACAGCTTCGAACCTGCACCCTATGGCGGCGATAGCTATGGCGGTGGGCGCGGCGGCTTCGGCGACCGCGATCGCGGTGGTTTCGGCGGCGGCGACCGTGGCGGCGGCTTCGGTGGTGGCGATCGCGGCGGCGGCTTTGGCGGCGGCGGTGGTGGCGGCTTCGGCGGCGGACGCGGCGGCGGCATGCCGGCGCAGGTTGTCGGCGAAGGCCAGGGCACGGTGAAATTCTTCAACCCGTCGAAGGGCTTCGGCTTCGTCGCCCGCGACGACGGCGGCGAGGACGTGTTCGTCCACATCAGCGCGGTCGAGCAGGCGGGCCTGCAGGGTCTCGCCTCGGGCCAGCCGCTCGGCTTCACGCTTGTCGAACGCAACGGCAAGGTGTCGGCGATCGATCTCAAGATCGAAGGCGAACCGATGCCGGTCGAGGAATTCGCTCCGCGTCGCGACGATCGCGGCGGCCCCGGCGGCGACCGTCCGGGCGGCGCCCGCGGCCGGCGCCAGCTCACCGGCGAACGCACCTCGGGCACGGTGAAGTTCTTCAACACCACCAAGGGCTTCGGCTTCATCGCGCGCGATGACGGACAGGCCGATGCCTTCGTCCACATCAGCGCCGTCCAGCGCGCCGGCATGGCGGGCCTCGAAGAGGGCGACCGCGTCGCCTTCGACATCGAGGTCGACGATCGCGGCAAGTTCGCCGCGGTGAACCTGCAGCCGCATCAGGACTGACGGCGGCACAAGCAAAACGGAAAGGGCGGCCTCGGGCCGCCCTTTTTGTTTCGGCTCCGCGTGACCGGCCCCGGAATGTCCGAATGACGGCTTCGGGGTGGGGAAGCAGTTATACGTTGCTATAAGAACAGAGTATGTCGTTCCTAAGGACCAAATTTTTCGATGTGTCTCGCGCGACGCTTCTGAAGCGGCTTGCTAGAGGTGTCACTCAGCTCACGATCAGAAATCGAGCCTATTACGACGCACCTGATTGCGCGGAATGCCTGAAACAAGGCAACGAGGCCATCCACAGGCTGAACGGACATCTACGCGACCTTTTGGACGCCGAGGAAGTGTTAACTGAAAGTCGCAAGGACGGGATCATAGAGGCGCTAAGTCTTCTTTCGCCCCCAGCATTGGATCGGATCATTCACCCTCTCCAGTAGTGTCCGCAATCGGCCGGGAGCAGACATGTCCTTCTTCGTCACCCCGGACTTGATCCGGGGTCCATGACTTCAGCGCCGCAGTGGATCCCGGATCAAGTCCGGGATGACGAAAATGGGTGGAGCTATGTCAGCTCCCCACCCCAATGCCGTCCTTCCTCGCCCAGCCTGCTACAGCGCCGGCAGCGACTGGCTCGCAAATCCCCAGCCCTTGAGTTCGGCGCTGCCCGCGCGTTCGAGCAGTTCGGCGGCATCCCCGATTGTCCACGTCCCGGCGCTTTCGATATCGGCGAGCGCATCCCAGCCGACCGGCACCGCGACCGGCGCGCCTTCGCGGGCGCGGGCCGAGTATGGCATGATCGCGGTGCTGCCGCGCTGGTTACGGAGGTAATCGATGAAGATCTTGCCCTTGCGTTTTGCCTTGCTCATCGTCGCGACATAGCGGTCGGGTTCGGCGAGGCTGAGCGCCTCGGCAAAGCGTTTCGAGAAGTCCTTGTGCGCGTCCCAGTCATGCCCCGGATCGAGCGGCACGACGACATGCACCCCCTTGCCGCCCGACAGCATCGCGAAGCTGACGAGGCCGATGTCGGCGAGCTGGCGGCGGATGTCGGCGGCCGCCTTTTTCACATCGGCGAACGCGAGCCCTTCGTCGGGATCGAGATCGAAAACCATACGGTCGGGCTTTTCGAGCGCGTCGACATGGCTGCCCCAGCCGTGGAACTCGATCGTCCCCATCTGGACGCAGGCAAGGATGCCGTCGGCGTCATCGATATAAAGATAATCCTCGTGCCCGCCGTCCTTCTCGCGGATCGGGATGTGGTGGACATGGTCGCCGAACGAACCGCTGTCGTGTTTCTGAAAGAAGCATTTTTTCGCGCGCCCCTGCGGGCAGCGGACGAGGCTGATCGGGCGGCGCGCCATGTGCGGCAGCATCACCGGTGCGACCGCGGCGTAATAATCGGCGAGATCGCCCTTCGTCGCCTTGGCCTCGGGAAAGATGACGCGGTCGCGGCTGCTGATCGTCACGTCGCTCGCCGGTTCGGGCGCCGGCTGCTGCTTTTCGGGGGTCACCTCTTTCGCCTCCTTGTCGCGGCGCAGGCCGAGAAAACTGGCATGGCGCACCGAGCCGCCGGCGGTAAATTCGGCAAAGGCGATTTCGGCGACCAGATCGGGCTTCAGCCAATGGACCTTGCGCGCGACGGTCGCATCGACGTCGACCGGCGCCGTCTTGCGTTCGCGTGCCGCAAATTTCTTCGCAAGGTCGGCCATCGTCGCGGCGTCGAAACCGGTGCCGACATTGCCCTTGTAGACGAGCTTGCCTTTCTCGCGCTGGGCGAGGAGGAGCGAGGCAAAGGCGCGGCCCTTCGCCGATGACGGGTTCCAGCCGACGAGGATGAACTCCTGGCGGCGGGTGCATTTGACCTTCACCCAGTTTTTCGAGCGGCGGCCCGAATAAGCGGCGTCGGCGCGCTTCGAGATGATGCCCTCCTGCCCGGCGCCGCACATCGCGGCATAGAGCGTCTCGCCGGCGCCGATGACATGATCGGCGACCGCGACCGGGGGCCGGGCGCCCCGGAGCACCCCTTCGAGCCGCTCCTTGCGTTCGAGATTGCCGAGTTTGGCGAGCGATTTGCCGCATTCTTCGAGCAGGTCGAAGGCAAAAAAACTGAGGTCATTATCCTCACCCTGTTCGCCGTGACCGCGTTTCAGCACCGCCTGCAGCGCCGAAAAATCGGGATTGCCGTCCTTGCCATAGGCGACGATTTCGCCGTCGATCAGGCAGGGCGGCAGATCGAGTGCCGCGATATGGCGGACGAGCGGGGCGAACTTGTCGGTCCAGTCGAGACCGCCCCGAGTAAAGACGCGGACGTCACCGCCCGATGCGGCAATTTCGGCGCGATAGCCGTCATATTTGATTTCGTGGAACCAGCCGTTCCCGGTCGGCACCGCATCGACGAGCGTCGCGAGCTGGAGCGGGCGGAATTTCGGCGGCTTGCCGCGCGCCTTCGGCCTGGCGACGGGTTTGGCGACCTGTTTGTTATGCGCCGCGGCGGCGGCCATCTTCTTCGCGAAAGCCGCACCCTTCGCACCCTTCAGCGACTGCTCGCCGCCCTTGTCGGCGGCGATGTCGGCCATCGTCCGGTCGGTGAGCACGCTGGTAAGCTGACGCCCCACCAGGTCGTCGGCACCCCCGGCAAAAGCATCGTCGACCTTGCGCAGCAGCCAGTTCTCGCGCTTCTCCCCGGGGCGCGGCTTCATGCGGACGAGCAGCCATTCGCCCTTCATCCGGGTCCCGTCGAGCGTGAAATGGAGATGGCCCTTTTCGATATCCTTCGCACTCTTGCCCGCTATGGGCGCCCAGGTACCGCGATCCCACAGCATCACCGTGCCGCCGCCATATTCGCCCTTGGGGATCACGCCCTCGAAATCGGCGTAGCTCATCGGATGGTCTTCGGTGCGCACCGCGAGGCGCTTGTCGGCCGGATCGGCGCTCGGGCCTTTGGTGACCGCCCAGCTTTTGAGCACGCCGTCGACTTCAAGGCGGAAGTCGTAATGGAGCCGCGTCGCGTCATGCTTCTGGACGATGAAGCGGTTGCCGGCTCCCTTGAGGACCTTGCCCGCCGGTTCGGGGGTCAGCTTGAAGTCACGCTTGGCATTATATCGGGAAAGGGGATCGGCGCGGGCCATGTCACGCGCGCTTGCGTTCCGGCGCCTTTCGCGCGGGCGCCTTCTTCGCCGCGGCTTTCTTCGCCGGCGCCTTTTTTTCGGCGGCGGCGGGCGGCTTTTTCTTGCCGTCGACCGACGCCTTCAGCGCCGCCATCAGGTCGATGACGTTCGAACCGCGATCGATTGCGGCCGGCTCCTCGACATCCTCGAGGATCTTCCTGCCCTTGGCCTTCGCCTTCTTCGCGATCACGCGCTTCAGCGCGTCGACATAGTGATTGTGATAGTCGGACGCGTCGAACTTGCCGCTTTTCTTGCCGATCAGCGTTTCGGCGAGATCGAGCAGGTCGGCGTCGGGCTTGCCGGTGCCGACGTCGCGGAAATAATTCGCCGCCTTGTTCACCTCGTCGGCATAGCGCAGCACTTCGAGCACCAGCCCGCGCCCGCACGGGCGGAGCGCGACGAGCTGTTCCTGCCCGCGCAGCGACAACTGGCCGAGCCCGACCTTCTTCGTGCGTTTGAGCGCTTCGCGCAGCACGATATAGGCCTCTTCGGCGAGCTCGTCGGCGGGGACGACATAATAGGGCTTGGTATAATAGAGGACGTCGATCTCGTCGGTGCCGACGAACTGGACGAGTTCGAGCGTGCGCTTGCTTTCGAGCTTCACCGCCTCGATCTCGTCCTCTTCGAGCAGGACATATTGGCCCTTCGACATCTCATAGCCCTTGACGATATCATCGGTGTCGATCGGGCCGATGCCGGGGACGATCTTTTCATATTTGACCGGCTTGCCGCTCGGTTCGTGGATCTGGCGAAAGCTGATCGCCGCGCCCGATTTGGTCGCCGGATAGATTTCGACCGGAATCGACACCAGCGCGAGCCGGATCTGTCCCTTCCAATAAGCGCGTGCGGCCATGATTCACCTCTGCTTCGGGCCGGTGCTCCCCACGCGAGTCCCAATGCATGGCGGCGCGGCGCGTTCCCTTCGCGAACGGAATCGGTTTACAGCCGATTGCGGCGGCCTTCGCCGCTTGCTATGGGCGCGCTCGATGAGCAACGCAGCCCCCGCCCCCGAAACGATCCGCACGCCCAAGACCCGTATCGCCTGCGACGGAACCGGCGACGGGCTGGCCGACGCCGCGCTGGGCCACCCGCGCGTGTGGCTTGAGATCGATACCGACGAAGGCTTTGCCGACTGCGGTTATTGCGACCGCCGCTTCATCCTCATCGGCGGGATCGCCGACAAAGGCTAGGTGCCGGCGGTGAGCCCAGCCCGGCCGCCCCAATTCTCCGCACGCCCGAGATTCTCGCACATCCGCTCGGGGCAATGCCGCCGCCGCGACGAAACGCGTCAAACGCAGCCCGCATTTTTTGATGGGGGTGTCTCCATGTGCCGGTGTCTTACCGCCGGAAGGAGAAATGCTTTCTCCTGAACCGATCAGAATGGAGAAAAACGTGGCATTCCTCAGTCGTCGTCTGGCTTTGTCCGCCGGAGCCCTGGCCTATGTCGTGGCGTTGGTGCCGGTGAGTGCGCCGGCAGCCGCCCAGAGCTGGGAGAGCGTCCGCACCTGCCGCGGTCTCGACGGCAGAAGCCGGGTGAATTGCGAGCGCGAGCAGGAACGTGATCGCGAGCGCGAACGTGAACGTGAACGCGAGCGCGCGCGTTGGGACAAGGACCGCTACGACCGCAAGGACCGCCACGCCCGTGATCGCGATCGCGATCGCCGCGAATGGGAGCGCAAGAAGCGCAAGGATGCCAAGAAGGACGGTGTCGTGGCCGGCGCGGTCGGGGCGGTTGTGGTCGGCGGCCTTGTCGCGGCGATCGCCAGCAGCGAAAACAAGAAGAAGAAAGAACGCCAGCGCCGCGAATATTGCGAGGACCGCTATGGCACCTATGATGCGAAGAGCGACAGCTATCGGGCATCCGATGGCCGTTGGTATCCGTGCGAGTAGGGGTAAACACGCTTTTTACCACGCCCGTGCATTCTCGATGAAGGTCCCGCTGGCATAGCCTGTACCAGACAGGAGCAGAATCGTGGGGATTCGAGGGACCAGAAACTGTCGGGGCGCCGCGCGCGCCCTGACCATCGGCATGGCGGCGGCGGGTGCGGCGCTGTGCGTGCCGGCCAGCGCGGCCGATACCAATGTCACCGCCAATGCGGCGATCGTCCGCCCGAACACGCTCATCAAGACCGATGATCTCGATTTCGGGACGCTGGTCAGCGGATCGACGGGCGGCACGGTCACCGTCAATGCCCTGACCGGCGCGCGCACGACGAGCGGCGGCGTGTCGCCGGTCGGCAACGACGCGCAGCGCGCGATCTTTCAGGGCACCGGCGGCATCCTGCTGATCACCGTTTCGGGCAGCACGTCGGTGACACTGGCGCGCGCCGGCGGCGGCGCGCCGACGATGACCGCCAGCCTCGTCCGCGCCGCGAGCACCAGCGGCGGCGGCATCGCGCTGCTCGGCGCGACGCTGCTGCCGAGCGGGGTGCAGACCTATTATATCGGCGGCACGCTGACCGTTCCGGCCAACCAGCCCGACGGCGATTACAGCGGGACGTTCACGCTGACCGTAAACTATCTCTAGATTAGTGTCCGCTGACGGCCGCAACCGGCCGCTGGCCGAAGCGCAGGCGCTGTAAAGCCGCGGCTTACGATTCCAGCCCCAACGCCCGCCGCTCGGCCTCGTCGAACACCCGCCCGCGGGTCAGGAACCTTTGCTCGCGGCCGTTGTCGAGGCTGAACATTCCGCCGCGGCCGGGCACGACGTCGAGGATGAGCTGGGTATGCGCCCAGGCATCGCCCTGCGCGCGGCCGATATAGACGGGCGCGCCGCCGACATCGCCAAGGTGGATATCGCCCGCCCCGAGGCGGAAATCGCCCGCCGGATAGCACATCGGCGACGACCCGTCGCAGCAGCCGCCCGACTGGTGAAACAATATGTCGCCATATTCGGCCTGAAGCTCGGCGATCAGGGCAAGGGCCGGATCGGTGGCGACAACGCGGGCGGTCATGCGGCGCCTTTCGACAGGATGGCCCGCGCGCCGCTGCGCGCGGGCCGGGGAGGTCAGAAAAAGCCGAGCTTTTTCGGGCTGTAGCTCACCAGCAAATTCTTCGTCTGCTGATAATGGTCGAGCATCATCTTGTGATTCTCGCGCCCGATGCCCGACTGCTTATAGCCGCCGAACGCCGCGTGCGCGGGATAGGCGTGATAGCAGTTGGTCCACACGCGCCCGGCCTTGATCGCGCGGCCGAAGCGGTAGCAGGTGTTGGCATCGCGGCTCCACACCCCGGCGCCGAGGCCGTAGAGCGTGTCGTTGGCGATTTCGAGCGCTTCGGCATCGTCCCTGAAGGTCGTCACCGAAACGACGGGCCCGAAAATCTCCTCCTGGAAGATCCGCATCTTGTTGTGGCCCTTGAGCACGGTCGGCTTGATATAATAGCCGTCGGCAAATTCGCCGCCGAGCTCGGCCGCCGCGCCGCCGATCAGCACTTCGGCGCCTTCCTGCCGGCCGATGTCGAAATAGGAGAGGATCTTCTCGCGCTGTTCGGACGAGGCCTGTGCGCCGATCATCGTCGCGGGGTCGAGCGGGTTGCCCTGCACGATCGCCTCGACGCGCTTCAGCGCGCGCTCCATGAAGCGGTCATAGATTTTCTCGTGGATCAGCGCGCGGCTCGGGCAGGTGCAGACCTCGCCCTGATTGAGCGCGAACATCACGAAACCCTCGATCGCCTTGTCGAAATAATCATCGTCCTCGCGCAGCACGTCCTCGAAGAAGATGTTCGGCGACTTGCCGCCGAGTTCGAGCGTCACCGGAATCAGATTCTCGCTGGCATATTGCATGATCAGCCGGCCGGTGGTGGTCTCGCCGGTGAAGGCGATCTTGGCGATGCGGTTCGACGAGGCGAGCGGCTTGCCCGCCTCCAGCCCGAAGCCGTTGACGATGTTGAGCACGCCGGGCGGCAGCAGGTCGGCGACCAGTTCGATCCACACCATGATCGACGCCGGGGTCTGCTCGGCGGGCTTCAGCACCACGCAATTGCCCGCGGCGAGCGCCGGCGCGAGTTTCCAGCATGCCATCAGCAGCGGGAAGTTCCACGGGATGATCTGGCCGACGACGCCCAGCGGCTCGTGGAAATGATAGGCGACGGTGTCGTCGTCGATCTCGCCCAGCGAGCCTTCCTGCGCGCGGATAGCACCGGCGAAATAGCGGAAATGGTCGATCGCCAGCGGCAGGTCGGCGGCCATCGTTTCGCGGATCGGCTTGCCATTGTCCCACGTCTCGGCGGTCGCGAGCTTCTCCAGATTCTCTTCCATCCGGTCGGCGATGCGATTGAGAATCAGCGCGCGTTCGCCGACCGAGGTGCGGCCCCACGCGTCCTTCGCGGCATGCGCGGCATCAAGCGCCGCCTCGATATCGGCGGCGTCCGAGCGCGCGATCTGGCCGACCGCCTTGCCGGTGACCGGCGAGATATTGTCGAAATAGCGGCCCGAACGGGGGGCGACGAACTTGCCGCCGATGAAATTGTCGTAACGATCCGCAAACGGTGCCCGCAGCGTCGCGGCGCGGTCCTGAACCAAGGCGTCCATATCTCTGTCCTCTTCCCAAATGCAGCGCCGAATCGGGACCGGCGTTGTCGGGGGCGAGCATTTCACCCGCGCCGCGCAAACGAAAGCCGCCGGGATCGCGGGGCAAGCCAACCTGTCTCGCTGCCGAGACAGGTCGCGCCGGTCAGCCGCGCAGCCCCGCGCGCGCCATGCGGCGATAGAGCGTCGCGCGCCCGATGCCGAGCAGCCGCGCCGCCTCGCTGGCATTGCCGCCCGCCTGCGCCAGCGCCTGGCGCAGGATCGTCCGGTCGGCCTGTTCGAACGACGGCGCGGCATCGCCGCCCATCAGTTGTGCGACCGGGCGCGGGCGTTCGAGCATCGCGTCGGTGACGCCCAGCCGCTGCCGCGCCGCGCGGCTGGCGCCGATCACCAGGTCGTCGCGGTCGGCCGCCAGCAATTCCCAGCCGGCGGGTGCATCGCCGAGGAAGATGATCCGCGCCCCCTCGAAATGGCGGCAGAAATAGTCGCGCTCGATCCGCCGCGCCGCGTCGCGGACCAGCGCGCCGACCGCCTCGGCCATCGCCGGGCCATGGTCGTCGCGGCAGCTCGACACGTCGAGCGCCGCGATCAGCCGCCCGTGCGGGTCGTGCACCGGCGCATCCATGCAACTGATGTCGATGTTGCGGCTCGCGAAATGCTGGTCGCGGTGAATGATCACCGGCTTGTCTTCGAACAGACAGGTGCCGATGCCGTTGGTGCCTTCCTCGGCCTCGCCCCAGCGGCCGCCGGTGACCAGCCCCGCCTCGGCAAAGCCGCCCTCGTCGCCGTCGCCGATGCGGTGGTCGAGGATCGCGCCGCTCGCGTCGCTCAGAAAGACGCCGCAGCCCGACCGCCCGACCGCGCGGAACATCTGGTCGAGCACCGGGATCGCCACCGCCAGCAACGGTTCGTGCGCCTCGCGCCGTTCGGCGATCGCGCGCGCATCGAGCAGCTCGCGCTTGCCTTCGGACGCGGGGTCGAGCCGGTGGTGCAGCGCCGATCGGCACCACGACGCCGCGACCGGCGACACCGCCGCGCGGCGCGGCGAGCGCACCGTGTCGAACACCTGTTCGGCGTGCTGATGGGATGCCTCGGTCATCGATCCTCTCGCCGCCATCATGCGCTTTACCGCCGCCAGCGTCAAATCGGGTCGCGATCCGCCGCCTTCTCGCCTTGCGCGGCTGCCCTCCCGTCTGCCAGACCGGACAGGATATGACATGGTGGAGGACGGAGAAACGTAGGAAAGAAGTTTGTTTCTGTTTCAATCTCTTGGAGCGAGGTCCATGCTTTAGTCGACGAGAAGCAAATCCTCGATGAACAGCGACATCAGCATCGCTTGGCTGCTTACGCCTGCCTTGGCGTAGATCTGGCTGAGCTGCGACCGCACCGTCCCGGGCGCGGCGCCGCGCAGCCGAGCGATCTCGGCAACGTCACATCCTTTCAGCGCAAATAGAGCAACCTCCCCCCCGCCAGGCGTCAGGTCCCATTCGTCGAAGCGCATGGCGATATGCTCGGCAAGCGCGCCGCGCGCATTGGCAAGTGCCGTCTCCTTGCGGTCCAACTCGGCGGTCAGGCGCCGGATGTAGCGCGAGCCCATGACGACGCCCCCGAGCAGCGCCATCGCGACGATGCTTTCCATCGCTATCCCGATGCTGAGTCCGTCGCGCGCCTGCACGATCATATCGTCGATGCCGTCGACGAGGAAATAGACCGCGGCTACCGCCTGCAACGCCACGATCAGGATCGGCGTGAAAAGGCTTTGATCCGATGTCAGGCGCAAGCCTCTATTGTTCGCTGGCGGCATAGGACTTTCGCTTACCTCACTGGATTTAAGCGCCTGCTTATAGGCGGGAAGGCGTCGGCGGCCTAGCTGTCGAGCGATCCCCGAAACCCTGGCAAGGAGTATTCGCAAGTGTCGGATTCGTTCAAATCCACGATGACCAAGGTCCCGGCAGTGACATTGGGCTTTTGGGTCATCAAGATATTGGCAACGACGTTCGGCGAAACCGCCGGCGACACCGTCAGCATGTCGATGAACCTTGGCTACCTCGTCGGCACGGCGATCTTCGCGACGCTGTTGCTGATCCTCGTTTGGGCTCAGATCAAGGCGCGGCAGTTTCACCCGTTCCTCTATTGGGCAACGATCATCGCTTCGACCACTGCGGGTACGACGATGGCGGACTTTGCGACCCGATCTCTCGGCATCGGCTACCCCGGCGGATCGTTGTTGCTGCTGGGAACGGTCCTCGCCTCGCTGGCGATATGGCATCGGGCACTCGGTACGATTTCGGTAAGCTCTGTGTATGAGCCGAAAGCGGAAATCTATTATTGGTTGACGATCACCATGTCGCAGACGCTGGGGACGGCGCTCGGCGACTGGGTCGCCGACGGATCGCTCGGCTATTTGGGCTCTGCCGTCGTGTTCGGCTCGTTGCTCGTTGGTCTCGCACTTGCTTACCGCTTCACCGCGTTGAGCCGGGTCGGCTTGTTCTGGGCGGCGTTCATTCTCACCCGGCCGCTCGGTGCCGTCGTGGGCGATTTTCTCGACAAGCCCATCGACCACGGCGGTCTCGCCCTCAGCAGGGCAGGAGCGTCGCTCGTGCTCGGCCTTGCCATTGCGGTCCTGATCCTGGCCTTTCCCCAGCGCGCCGCGAGCCGCGAGCGCCCCCATGCGGCCTGACAAGATGCGCCGCGGCAGCTGGGCGATGCCGACGATGCGATTGCTCGCCGCAACGGCACTGGCGATACCCAGCATCGCATTCGCCGGCCCTCCGTTCATGACCGATGACCCCGAGCCCACCGAAACCGGGCATTGGGAAATCTACGGTCCCTTGGTCGAGGTCGAAGGGCGCGGTGACGCATTCGGCGGCTCGACGGGCGTCGAGATCAACTATGGAGCGGCCCCCGATCTTCAGCTGACCGCCGGGCTCCCGATCGGTTTTGAGCACGACAGAGCGGGCTGGCGCTGGGGCGCGGGCGATTTGGAGCTCTCGGCCAAATATCGCTTCTATCACGACGAAGGCACGGGCCTGTCCATCGCCGCCTTTCCGGGACTGACCCTGCCGACCGCCGGCAACGGCAAGGTCACTGCACTGCTTCCGGTCTGGCTTCAGAAGGATAGAGGCGACTGGTCCCTGTTCGGCGGCGGGGGCTATGCAATCAACCCGGGTGGCGGAAACCGCAACTACTGGACTGGCGGGATCGCCGTGACCCGGCAGATCGACGATCGGCTGTTGCTTGGCATCGAGGCCGATCGCCAAAGTGCCGACACGATCGGCGGGCGAGCGACGACGAGCCTCGGTGTCGGTGGGATCTACCAGCTAAAAGCGCCTTTCCGCATTCTCGCGTCCGGCGGACCGACGTTCGTCGATGGCGGCGGCGCGGCCGGTTTTCATACCTTCGTTGCTCTCGGCCTCGACTTCTGAATGGCGCGCATCACGGGGCCTCGCGCCACTCCCCCAGCCCTAAGTCACCAATCTCCCACCCCCCGATCCGCCACCGCACCAGCCGCAACGTCGGATAGCCGACCGCGGCGGTCATGCGGCGGACCTGGCGATTGCGGCCTTCGGTGATCGTCAGTTCGATCCAGCTATCGGGGACGCTCTTGCGGTAGCGCACCGGCGGGTCGCGGTCCCAGAGCATCGGCGGGTCGATCAGGCACACGGTCGCGGGGCGCGTCGGGCCGTCGTTCAGCGTGACGCCGCGGCGCAGCGCCTCCAGCGCGGCGTCGTCGGGCTCGCCCTCGACCTGCGCCAGATAGGTTTTGGGGGTCTTGTGCTTCGGCGACGAAATCCGCGCCTGCAGCGCGCCGTTGTCGGTCAGGATCAACAGGCCCTCGCTATCGCGATCGAGCCGCCCCGCCGGATAGACGCCGGGCACGTCGATATAGTCGGACAGCGTCGCGCGCGGGCCATCCGCGCTCGCGGTCATGCTCTTGTCGGTGAATTGCGACAGCACGCCCCACGGCTTGTTGAACAGGATCGTTGTCATGGCATCAAACTCCGCGCGACCGCTTCGGCGACCTTGATACCGTCGACCGCCGCCGACAATATGCCCCCGGCATAGCCCGCGCCCTCGCCCGCCGGGAACAGCCCCGCGGTGTTCAGGCTCTGAAAATCTTCGCCGCGGGTGAAGCGCACGGGCGACGAGGTGCGCGTCTCGACCCCCGTCATCACCACGTCGGGATGGTCGTATCCCGCGATCTGGCGCCCGAACACCGGGATCGCCTCACGCATCGCCTCGACCGCGAAGGCGGGCAGGCACCCGGCGAGGTCGGTCGGGGTGACGCCGGGGCGATAGGAGGGGACGACGCTGCCGAGCGCGGTCGATGGGCGCCCCTTCAGGAAGTCGCCGACGCGCTGCGCGGGTGCGCGATAGTTCGATCCGCCCGCGACGAAGGCGAGCGATTCCCAGTGCCGCTGGAGCGCGATGCCCGCAAGCGGGTCGCCGGGATAGTCGCGCGCGGGGTCGATCGCGACGACGAAGCCCGAATTGGCGTTGCGTTCGTTGCGCGAATATTGGCTCATGCCGTTGGTCGCGACGCGCCCTTCCTCGGACGTCGCGGCGACGACGGTGCCGCCGGGGCACATGCAGAAGCTGTAGACGGTGCGCCCGTTCCGGCAGTGGTGCGAGATATGATATTCGGCGGCGCCGAGGATCGGGTTGCCCGCATCGGCGCCAAAGCGCGAGGCGTCGATCCACGATTGTGGATGCTCGATGCGCACGCCGATCGAAAAGGGCTTCGCCTCGACATGCACCCCCGCCGCCTGCAGCATCGCGAAGGTGTCGCGCGCGCTGTGGCCGATTGCCATGACGACGCGGTCGGCCTCGATATACTCACCATTGGCAAGGTGCACGCCCTGCACGCGGCGTTCGCCCGCGCCGTCGGTCACGATATCGAGCCCGTCGACCTTATGCTGCCAGTGATATTCGCCGCCCAGCCCCTCGATCGTCTCGCGCAGGCTTTCGACCATCGTCACCAGCCGGAAGGTGCCGATATGCGGGTGCGCTTCGGTCAATATTTCGGGCGGCGCGCCCGCCTTGACGAACTCGGTCAGCACCTTGCGGTCGAGGTGCCGCGGGTCCTTGATCCGGCTATAGAGCTTGCCGTCGGAGAAAGTGCCGGCGCCGCCCTCGCCGAACTGGACGTTCGATTCGGGGTGGAGCACGCCGCGCCGCCACAGATCCCATGTGTCCTTGGTGCGCTCGCGCACGACCTTGCCGCGGTCGAGGATGATCGGGCAGAACCCCATTTGCGCGAGGATCAGCCCGACGAACAGCCCGCACGGCCCCGCGCCGACGACGACCGGCCGCTTGATCCCCTTCGGCGCCTGCGTGATGAATTTATAGGCGGTGTTCGGGGTCTGCTGGACATTGCGGTCCTTGCGGAAGCGCGCGAGTAGCGCGCCCTCGTCCTTCACATTGACGTCGACCGAATAGATCAGCTTGATGTTCGTCTTGTCGCGCGCATCATGCGCGCGGCGCGCGACGACATGGCGCACCAGTTCGCGCGGGCCGATGCGCAGCCGCTTGCAGATCGCGGCGGGCAAATCCTCCGGCGCATGGTGCAACGGCAAGGTCAGTTCGGTCAGGCGAAGCATCGCCCGCCTGTAATGGGCATCCCGTCACGAGGGAACGCCAATCGAAACGCCGTTCGAAAGAAAAAGGGGGCGGCCATCGCTGGCCGCCCCCTAGATCTTTAGGCCGCTTCCTTCTTGCGCGACGCTTTCTTGCGCTCGTGCGGGTCGAGCAGCGCCTTGCGGATGCGAATGTTCTTCGGGGTCACTTCGACCATCTCGTCGTCGTCGATGTAAGCGATCGCCTGTTCGAGCGTCATGCGGCGCGGCGGGGTCAGCCGGATCGCGTCGTCCTTGCCCGTCGAACGGAAGTTCGTGAGCTGCTTCGACTTCATCGGGTTGACCTCGAGATCGTCGGGCTTCGCATTTTCGCCGATGATCATGCCCTCATAGAGCGCCTCGCCGGGCGAGACGAACAGGATGCCGCGCTCTTCGAGCGGGCCGAGCGCGTAAGCAACCGCTTCGCCATTGCCGTTCGAGATGAGGACGCCATTCTTGCGGCCTTCGATCGTGCCCTTGTAGGGGCCATATTTCTCGAACAGGCGGTTCATGATGCCGGTGCCGCGCGTGTCCGACAGGAATTCGCCGTGATAGCCGATCAGGCCGCGCGACGGGCCCGAGAAGGTGATGCGCGTCTTGCCGCCGCCCGAGGGACGCATGTCGGTCAGGTCGGCCTTGCGGATCTGCATCTTCTCGACGACCGTGCCCGAATGTTCGTCGTCGACGTCGATGACGACGGTTTCATAGGGTTCGGTGCGCTTGCCGGCCTCGTCTTCGCCATAAAGGACCTTCGGACGGCTGATGCCGAGTTCGAAACCTTCGCGGCGCATCGTTTCGATGAGCACGCCGAGCTGGAGCTCGCCGCGGCCCGCGACGTCGAAGCTGTCCTTGTCGGCGCTTTCGGTGATGCGGATCGCGACATTGGTTTCGGCTTCGCGGAGCAGGCGGTCGCGGATCATGCGGCTCGTGACCTTGCTGCCCTCGCGGCCCGCCATCGGGCTGTCGTTCACGGCGAAGCGCATCGACAGCGTCGGAGGATCGATCGGCTGCGCGGCGATCGGTTCGCTGACGCTGGTGTCGGCGATGGTGTTCGCGACGGTCGCGTTGGTCAGGCCCGCGATCGCGACGATGTCGCCCGCTTTCGCTTCCTCGACGGGGACGCGCTCGAGCCCGCGGAACGCGAGCAGCTTCGACGCGCGGCCGGTTTCGATCACCTTGCCGTCCATGTCGAGCGCGTGGATCGGCTGATTGACCTTGACCGTGCCCGACTGGACGCGGCCGGTCAGGATGCGGCCGATAAAATTGTCGCGGTCGAGCAGCGTCGCGAGGAAGGTGAAGGGCGCGTCTTCGTCGAGGCCCGGGGTCGGGACATGGCTGACGATCGTCTTGAACAGCGGCTCGAGCGTGCCTTCGCGCGCGTCGGGGCTTTCGGAGGCATAGCCGCCGCGGCCCGAGGCGTAGAGGATCGGGAAGTCGAGCTGTTCGTCATTGGCTTCGAGCGCGAGGAAAAGTTCAAACACCTCGTCGAGCACTTCGGCGGCGCGCGCGTCGCTGCGGTCGATCTTGTTGACGACGACGATCGGCTTGAGGCCGAGCGCGAGCGCCTTGCCGGTCACGAACTTGGTCTGCGGCATCGGGCCTTCGGCCGCGTCGACGAGCAGGATGACGCCGTCGACCATCGAGAGGATGCGTTCGACCTCACCGCCGAAGTCGGCGTGGCCCGGGGTGTCGACGATGTTGATGCGCGTCTGGTCGGCGCCTTCGCCCCACTCGACCGAGGTACACTTGGCGAGGATGGTGATCCCGCGTTCCTTTTCGAGGTCGTTCGAGTCCATCGCGCGCTCTTCGACGCGCTGGTTGTCGCGGAAGGTGCCCGACTGGCGGAACAACTGGTCCACGAGGGTGGTCTTGCCATGATCGACGTGCGCGATGATGGCGATATTGCGCAAAGACATGCGAAAGAAGCCTTGATGGAAGGGGGCAGCGCCCGGAGCGCCGCGAAACGCCGCGCCCCTAACAGAAGCGATGCTGCGGCGCAACGAAATTGCCGAAGATGGCGAAGGTGCCGCACAGCGTGATGCGGCGACGCGAAGTTTCAATAATTATTGAAACTTCAGAAATGATCCTGTATTTGAGTCGCGTGGAACCGTCCTCCGCCCCCGACTCCCTGTCTCCGCCGTGCCGGCTCTCCCCGCTAGCGCAGGCGTTCGTCCTGCATTTCGGCGAGATGGGGAGTCGCTGGGGGATCAACCGCACGGTCGGGCAGATCTATGCGATGCTCTTCCTCGCCGAGGTGCCGCGCCATGCTGAGGAGATCAGCGAGGCGCTGAGCCTGTCGCGCGGCAGCGTGTCGATGGGGCTCAAGGAACTGGCGAGCTGGAAGCTCGTCCAGCTCCGCCACCTGCCCGGCGACCGGCGCGACTATTATGAAACGCCGCGCGACGTCTGGGCGATCTTCCGCACCCTCGTCGAGGAGCGCAAGAAGCGCGAGATCGACCCGACGCTGACGACGCTGCGCGGGCTGATGCTGGAGCCCGCGACCGACCCTGCCGACCGCTTTGCGCAGGAACGGATGGCGGCGATGCACGAACAGATCGAGCTGCTCACCGACTGGTATGCCGAAATGCAGCGGCTCGACAACGAGCGGCTGCTGCAGCTTTTGCGGCTGGGGTCGCGTGTGGTAAAGGCGCTGGAGTTCAAGGACCGGATGCTCGGCCGCGGGAAAGGCCAGGGTTTGAAGGAGATCGACGATGGACGCGATTGACCCGCTGATCCTCGCCCGCATCCAGTTTGCCGCGAACATCAGTTTCCACATCCTCTTCCCGACGATCACCATCGCGCTCGGCTGGGCGCTGCTCGGCTTCAAGCTCGCCTATAATCGCACGAGGGATGGCGCGTGGATGGACGCCTATCGCCTGTGGGTGAAGGTCTTTGCGCTGAGCTTCGCGATGGGCGTCGTCTCGGGCATCACGATGAGCTTCCAGTTCGGCACCAACTGGCCGGGCTATATGGAAAAGGTCGGCAATGTCGCGGGGCCGCTGCTCGCCTATGAGGTGCTCACCGCCTTCTTCCTCGAGGCGGTGTTCCTCGGCATCATGCTGTTCGGTTTCAGCCGCGTCCCCAATTGGGTGCACACGATGGCGACGCTGCTGGTCGCGGGCGGCACGACGCTGTCGGCCTTCTGGATCATCGTGCTCAATAGCTGGATGCAGACGCCGGTGGGGTACGAGATCCGCGACGGCGTCGTCCATGCGACCGACTGGTGGGCGATCGTCTTCAATCCGTCGATGCCCTATCGCCTCACGCACATGCTGCTTGCCTCGGCGCTCACCGTATCCTTCCTGATCGCGGGGATGAGCGCCTGGCGCTGGTTGAAGGACGGCGGCGGCGAAGGCGTGCGGCGGACATTGAAAGCCGCCATCTATGCCGCGGCGCTGTTGATCCCGGTGCAGATTTTCATCGGCGACCAGCACGGACTCAACACGCTGGAACATCAGCCGCAGAAGGTGGCGGCGATGGAGGCCAATTGGGAAACGCGCAGCCATGTTCCGCTCGTCCTCTTTGCCATCCCCGACAGCGAGGCGCGCACCAATCATATGGAAATCGCGATTCCGTCGGGCGCTAGCCTGATCCTCAAGCATAGCCGCAGCGGCGTGGTTCCGGGGCTCGACGATTACCGCGGCAATCACCCGCCGGTGGCGCCGCTGTTCTGGGGCTTTCGCATCATGGTCGGTATCGGCGTGCTGATGCTCGCCGTCTCGTGGCTGGCGGCGCTCCGCATCGCCCGCCGCGGCGTCGACGGCTTGCCGCGCTGGCTGGCATGGGTGCTCGTGGCGATGACCTTCGCCGGGTGGGGCGCGACGCTCGCGGGCTGGTATGTGACCGAGATCGGGCGCCAGCCATGGCTGGTCTCGGGCGTGCTGAAGACCGCCGACGCGGTCGGGCCGGTCGGATCGACGATGGTCGCGAGCTCGCTGACGCTCTATCTCGCGGTCTATGCGGTGCTGCTCACCGCCTATATCCTCGTGCTCTATCGTCTTGCCCGGATGGGCAATGCAGCCCCCGACGCCAAGCCGATGTTCCCGATGCCGGGCGGCGGCGAAGGCGCCGCGAAAGCGCTGGAGATGAAGCCATGACGCCCTTTCTCGGAGCCCCCTATCTGGCGATCATCTTTGCCGGGCTGATGGGCCTTTCGATCCTGCTCTATGTCATCCTCGACGGTTACGACCTCGGCGTCGGCATGCTGACGCCGCTCGAAAAGGACAAGGAACGCGATCTGATGGTCGCGTCGATCGGTCCCTTCTGGGATGCCAACGAGACCTGGCTGGTGCTCGGCATCGGGTTGCTGCTCGTCGCCTTTCCGGTCGCGCACGGGCTGATCCTGACCCAGCTTTACCTGCCGGTCGTCCTGATGCTCGTCGGGCTGATCCTGCGCGGGGTCGCCTTCGAATTCCGCGCCAAGGTGCCAGCCTATCACAAGCATTGGTGGGACAAGGCGTTTTTCGGCGGCTCGCTGCTCACTGCGCTCTGCCAGGGCTATATGCTCGGCGCCTATGTGCTGGGTTTCGACCAGAGCGTGGCTGCGGTTGCTTTCTGCCTGCTCGCCGCGCTCGGTCTCGTCGCCGGCTATCTGTTCATCGGCGCCTGCTGGCTGATCTACAAGGTCGAGGGCGATCTGCAACAGCGCGCGGTGCGCTGGGCGCAGGTCACGCTGTGGCTGACCGCGCTTGCGATGGCGGTGATTTCGGTCGCGACCCCGCTGATGTCGGAACGGATTTTCGAGCGGTGGTTCCGCCTGCCCGAGATCATCGCGCTGCTGCCGATCCCGATTGCCGCCGCGACGCTGTTTATTGGCCTTGCGATCTTCCTTCGCCGTCCGCTGCGTGCCAACGACGAACTGTCATGGGTGCCGCTCGCGGCGGCAGGCCTGTTGTTCGCGCTCGGGTTCGTCGGCATCGCCTACAGCTTCTACCCCTATCTGATCGCCGACCGGCTCGACATCTGGCAAGCGGCGGCGAGTCCCGAATCGCTCAGCATCATCCTGATCGGCGCGCTGTTCGTGCTGCCGGTGATCCTCGGCTATTCGATCCTCGCGCACTGGATTTTCCGGGGCAAGGCGACGCATCTCAGCTACGAATGAGGCAGGGTGAGGTCGCGCCGCTATAATCGGCGCCCCAGCGGCGATAGCCCGCCGTGTCGATATGAAAGCGCGTGATCGTGTAGATGCCCAGCCCGACGTTGTCGCGCGCGCCGGTGCGGGCATGGAGCGGGCAGAGCCTGGCGATCAGGTCGGCGCGCGAAAGCGCGCGCACCGGCACCAGGTCGAGCGCGGCGAAGCGGAGGTGGCGACTCGCCCTGGCGCCCCTGAAACAGCTGTTGGCGACGGGGTCGCGGTAGCCCGATACGACACGGAGCGGGCCGGTGACGGGGACCATCTCGTCGCGGATGTAACGCAAGGTCGGCACGATCGCAGGCCAAAGCCGGCGCGGCGGGACAGCGAAAGGCTGGGCCGCCTTGCACGTCCGCCAGCGCGCATCGCTGCGCAGGATATCGGCGAGCGGGAGGATATCGGCGACGCCTTCGCGTTGCAGATAGGCCTCGATGGCGACCACCTCGTCCTTCGCCGCGCCGAGGCGCCAGACGGCGAACAGGTCGGCATCCGGCTGCGGCAGCGTTCGGGCGATGGGGGCGCCCGAGCGGGTCAGCAGCAGCCAGATCGCGGCGGCCGCGACGATCAGTAACAGCGCGGCGGTTATCGCCCGCTTCACAGCATCGTGACCAGCCGCTCGATCTCGGTCGCCGCCAGTCGCGCCGCGCGGATCAGGTTCGCCTGAAAATCGCCGCCGCTGTCGCCGTTCGCCTCGTCGGTGACCGCCTTGATCGCGGCCCAGGGCTTGCCCAGCCGCGCGGCGGCCTGCGCGACCGCGCCGACCTCCATGTCGACGAGCGTCGCGCCGAGCGACCTGAGGTCGGCGGCGGCGTCGGGGCAGGCGACGAAGCTGTCGCCGCTGGCGATGCGGGCGTGCGGCAGGCCGAGGCCGGGATCGGGCATCGCCGAAATATGCGCCTCTGCGGGCTCGCCCATCGGCCATTCGCCGGCGCGGTAGCGGCGAAACAGGCCGGGATGCGCCGCGCCATAATCATGCTGGAGCGCTTCGGCGAGCCAGTAGGCGCCGGGTGCCGCGCCGAGCGCGCCGCAGGTGCCGCTCATCATCAGCAGATCGGCCTCGGCGCCGAGCAGCCCCGCGGCCAGCGCGGCGTTGACCTTGCCGAGCCCGCAGGTGGCGATGGAAAGATCGTGGCCGTGCGCGACGAGGTGGCGGAGCGCAAACGGCCCCGCCTCGTGCCGTCCGCTTGCGGGAAACAGGGCGTCGGCCTCTTCGGGCAACGCGGCGAGAATCAGGATGCGAGCCATCGTGCCGGTCTATCGCGCCGTGCAGCCTTGCCAAGCGCGCATCGCGCCGCCATCGCTCGTGCCGATGATTTCGCGTATCTTCCCCGACCGTTTCGTCCCCGTGCTGTTCGCGACGGTCCTGCTCGCCAGCCTGCTGCCGGTGCGCGGCGCGGCGGTGCCCGTCGCGCAAGGGGTCTCCACCGCCGCGATCGTCTTCCTGTTTTTCCTGAACGGCGTTCGCCTGCCGCGCGAGGAGGTGCTGCACGGCATCCGCAACTGGAAATTACAGGGCGGAGCGCTCGCCTATTGTTTCGGGGTCATGGCGCTGTTCGGGCTGGCGGCGCAGGCGGCGACCGCGCCGCTGCTGCCCGCGACGCTCGCGCTCGGCTTCCTGTTCCTCGGCATCCTGCCCTCGACCGTCCAGTCGGCGACCGCCGCGAGCAGCCTTGCCGGAGGCAATGTCGCGGCGAGCGTCGTCGCGGCGGCGCTGCTCAATCTCTCCGGCGTCGCGCTATCCCCCTTGCTCTTCGCGGCGCTCGCCGGCAGCGCGGGCGAGATTCATGGCGAGGCGGTGCTGCGCATCGTGTCGATCCTGCTCGTCCCCTTCATCGCCGGGCAGCTCGTGCAGCGCTGGCTGCGGCCGTGGGTGCTCGCGCATCGCGGTCTGGCGACCTTCATGGACCGCAGCGCGATCGCGATCGCGGTCTATGTCGCCTTTTCGGCGGCGGTCGTCGCGGGCATCTGGCAATTGCTCGACGGACGCGAGGTCGCGATCGTCGGTGCCACGGTCGCCCTGTTGCTCGCGCTGGCCTTCGGCGGCGCCTGGCTGTTCGGCGGGCTGCTGAAGCTTGCGCGGCCCGACCGCATCACCCTGCTCTTTTCGGGTGCCCAGAAAAGCATTGCCGTCGGCGCGCCGCTTGCCGCGACACTCTTCCCGCCCGCCGTCGCCGGCATGGTGCTGGTCCCGATCCTCGTTTATCATATGGCGCAGCTGATCCTGTCGGCATGGATCGCGCCGGTGCTGAATCGATCCGCACCGGTGTAGTGCTTGAATAACACAGGTCCGCGTGCCATATAGGGATGCGGCGCCTTGGCAGACTTGGGTGCTTGGAAGGAAGACGAATGAGCGAAGCGACCGCAACGGCAACCGCGACCGACGAACTGAAGCTGACCCCGCCCGATCCCGTGCCCGTGGTCGCGCCCGAAAAGGCCGCCGGTCTTGTCCCGCTGTCGACCGAGCAGAAATCGAAGCTCGAGGAACGCGTCGACGGCTTCATCGACGACCTTGTCGCGCAGGACGTCAATTCGCCCGCCTTCGGGCAAAAGGTCGACCAGATCACCAACATGGGCCGCAAGGAGATGCTGGAGGCGGCGAACCAGTCGAACCGCTTCCTCGATCGCCCGATCAAGGCGATGGACCGCGATACCGACATCGGCCAGAATCTGATCGAACTGCGCAACACCGTCGAGCGGCTCGACCCGTCGGCGAACGGCAAGTTCCTGACCAAGCGCGGCTTTTTCGACAAGCTCTTCGGCGGCAAGGTCGGCAATTATTTCGCGCAATATCGCAGCGCGCAGACGCATATCGGCGGCATCCTGACCGCGCTGGCCAACGGCAAGGACGAGCTGTTGATGGACAATGCCGCCATCGACGTCGAACGCCGCAAGCTGTGGGAAGCGATGGGCAAGCTCGAGCAGATGGTCCACATCGCCCAGACGCTCGACGAGAAACTGGAAGCGAAAGCGAACGAACTCGACGGCGTCGACCCCGCCAAGGCCAAGGTGATCCGCGAGAATGCGCTTTTCTATGCCCGCCAGCGGACGCAGGACCTGCTGACGCAGATGGCGGTGACGGTGCAGGGCTATCTCGCGCTCGACCTCGTCAAGAAGAACAATGTCGAGCTCGTAAAGGGCGTCGACCGCGCCTCGACCACCACCGTCGGCGCGCTCAAGACCGCGATCACTGTCGCGCAGGCGATGACGAACCAGAAGCTGGTGCTCGAACAGATCACCGCGCTGAACACCACGACCGCGAACATCATCGACGGCACGTCGAAGATGCTGAAGGACAATACGGCGCGCATCCACGAACAGGCGGCGTCGAGCACGATCCCGATGGAAACGCTGCAGCGCGCCTTCCAGAATATCTATGACACGATGGATGCGATCGACACCTTCAAGCTGAAGGCGCTCGACAGCATGAAGACGACGGTGACGACGCTGGAGGGCGAGGTCGCGAAGTCGAAGGGCTATATCGCGCGCGCCGAGGGCGCGAGTCAGGCACAGGCGAGCGTCGGCGGCGCCGACAGTCCGCTCGCCGCACTCGAAGGCTAAGGCCATATGACGATGAGCGAAGTCGACAAGGTCCGGCTTTCGGCGGCATCGGCGATCGAACGGTCGCGCGAGCGGCGGCGCCCGATCGGCACCAAGAGCGTCGCGCTGCGCCGCCAGCATTTGTACAAGAAGCTCGGCCGGGTGCTCGTCGCGGGCGGTATCGTGCTGATCGGCGCGGCGCTGTTCGGGGCGCTGATCCAGCCGCTCGGCTTTGTCGGCCTGCTCGCGCTGTTCGTGCTGCTGGTCGGGGTCGCGGTGCTGTTCGGCAAATGGCCGCCCTTTCCCGAGCCGCGCCAGGCCGATTTGCCCAAGGCCGATCTGAAACAGCTCGCGGGCCGCACCGAAATCTGGCTCGAGGCACAGCGCCCCGCGCTCCCGGCGCCGGCGCGCCAGCTCGTCGACGGCATCGGCGTGCAGCTCGACCTGCTCGCGCCGCAGCTCCAGACGCTCGACGCGGCGAGCCCGGCGGCGGCGAATATTCGCAAGCTGGTCGGCGAGGATTTGCCCGAACTCGTCGCGGGCTATCAGCGCATCCCGGCGGGGCTGCGCGGCGAGGCGCATGCGGGGCGGACGCCCGACGAAACGCTGGTCGGCGGGCTGAAAACGCTCGAAAGCGAGATCGGCCATGCGGCGCGGAGCCTTGCGGCGGGCGAGCTCGACAAGCTCGCGACGCGCGAACGCTATCTCCAGCTCAAATATCAGGGGCTGGAAGGCGAGGATACGCCGGGTGGCGGCGCCGTTTAGAGCCCTTCGCCAGCGACCCAGTGCGCGTTGACCAGCCGGCGCGCGAGCGCGCCGACCTGGATGCGGATATCGGGGACGGCGACCACCTCCCACAGATCGCCGCGCGTCATCGGCCCGATCGCAAGGATATGTTCGGAGGCGCGGCCCTTCGCGTCGACGACATGCCCGTCGCGGTCGATGTCGAGCCCGAGGCGCAGCGCATCGGGACGGATGCGCCCGGCGGCGAGCATGCGGCGGACGAGCGGATCGGACGAGCGCAGGAGGTCGCCCTGCGGCCCGGTGCAATTGATCATTCGCGCGGCGTAAAGGGTTTCGATTGCATCGGACCCGCGCGGCCGCCAGTCGACGGCCAGCGCGTCGGGGTCGGCGCGTACGGCGGCGATCTTGCCGGCGCGGAAGACGAGCTGCCCCGACTGGACGAGCGCGTCGATGCGGTCGGCAACCGCGGGCGCGAGGCGGTGGCGGTGGACGTCCCAGAAGGGGCGGAGATGGCGGAGGAACCGCGCGCGCTTTTCGGCATCGGCGGAGGCCCACATCATCTGGGTGATCGGCCGGATCGAATCGACGGCGAGCCGCCAGTCGTGCCGGCGCGCTTCATCGCGCGCCCAGTGCACCAGTTCGGACAGTTCGGGCGCGGGCTTTGCCAGCACCGGCCGCGGACGCGGCAGCCCGTCGAGGTGGCGATGAGGGCGAAGCCCGCGCCGCGACAGCGCGACGATCGGGCCGGAAAAGCCCTGCGCGGTCAGGCGGAGGATGACGTCGACCGCGGTCAGCCCGGTGCCGATGACCAGCACCGGATCGTCGTTTGCCAGCCCCTCGGTGAAATCGCCCGCCCAGGGATCGCCGATATAGCGGTGCGCGGGCAGTCCGGCGCCGGCGAGTCCGGGCGGGTCGTGCGGCGGCAGATTGCCGATCGCGAGCACGGCGCGGTCGGCTTCGATCAGCCCGCCGTTGACCAGCCCCAGCGTGACCTGTCCGCCGCGCTCCTCGATATCGAGCACCTCGTCGTCGACGAGCTTCAGCCGCCGGCCATAGCGCTCCATCGCCATGGCCAGCGCCTCGCGCAAATAGCGGCCATAGGTTGCGCGGGTGACGAAGGCGGTATCGCAGCCCAGCCCGCGCGCGGCCAGCCAGTCGCAGAAATGATCGGGCCGGTCGGCAAAGGCGCTCATATTGCCGGCGCGGACGTTGAGAAGGTGGGCACTCTCGCTGCTGCTATAGGCGACCCCGGCGCCCATCCGGTGCCGGTCGCGTTCGATCAGCAGCACCTCGACATCGGCCTGTTCGAGCAGGTTCAGCGCGAGCATCGTCCCCGAAAAACCGGCGCCGACGATCGCGACGCGCGTCGCGGTGCGGAAACGCGGGCGCGGCGCGTGAAGTTCGGTGGTGATCAGATTCACCGGGTGACCACGTCGCCGGAAACGGTCACGCGCTCGAGCACGCGATGTTCGGGCCAATAGTCGCCGACCGCGTAATGCTGGGTCGACCGGTTGTCCCAGATGCCGATCGCGTTCGGCGTCCAGCGAAAGCGGACCTGATATTCGGGCACCTTGATCCGGTCGAACAGCAGGCGGAGCAGGCTGTCGCTTTCTTCTTCGGCCAAGCCGACAATGCGGCTGGTGAAGGTGTAATTGTCGTAGAGAATCTTTTCGCCGGTTTCGGGATGCGTCCGCACCACCGGATGCCGCACCGGCGGAAAGTCGCGGGCAAGCTGTTCGCGTTTTTCCTCCGACACCCGGCCGCCGAAGCTGCGGACGATGTCATGTTCGGCCTCCAGCCCCTCGATCCGGTCCTTCACCGGTTGCGGCAGTCCGGCGTATGCGGCCACCGTGTCCGCCCACATCGTGTCGCCGCCCAGCGGCGGCAGGGTGCGGGCACACAGGATCGACGCGATCGACGGCCGCTCGCGAAAGGTCACGTCGGTGTGCCATTTGTTGTAGGCCTGAAAGGGCGCCAGCGTCGCGGCGGTGAGCTGGACGCCTTCGACACCCTCGATGCGCAGGATTTCGGGATAGCCCGCGACCGACGGGATTACCGGGTGCCCCTCCAGTTCGCCGAACAGCCGGCCGAGTCGGACATGGCTTTCATGGCTGATGTCCTGATCGCGGAAAAAGACGACCTTGAACCGCAGCCAGGCGGCGCGCAGCAGGTCGGCCTCTTCGGACGACAGCGGCCGGTCGAGGTCGAGGCCGCCGATTTCGGCGCCGATCGTCGGGGTTGCGGGCAGGATGGCGATGCCAAGCGAGCGGGCGGCCTCGAACAGGTCGGGGGTGTCAAGCTGGGTGGCCATGGGGCTCCTTTCGGTCGATAACGGGCGCGCTCGGTCGACTCGGATCACGTCCCGATCGGACCGGAACATAATTCAACTGATTTAATTGACAAGTCCATCGCGATAAGATGCGCCGGATGTGCGGCTGGCTGCGTTCCGCAGGCAAGGCGGCTTTGGGGTGGAGAGCCGTCGCTTGTTGAGTCGTCATCCCGGGCTTGACCCGGGACCCGCCTTTCTTCTTCCAACGCCGGATCAAAAAAAAAAAGGTAGGCCCCGGGTCAAGCCCGGGGTGACGGATATGATTTACGCCGGCGTCGCCTTCCGACCGAAACCCGCCATCGACGCCATCGATGGCTGGCGCCATACCCATATCTCGGCCATGCAGGCTTATGCCCGACGATACCCCCGCCCCGCTGCTGAAGGACATCCTCGGCCCGCAGGCTTTGACGATCATCGCCGATGCGGGGGCGGACGTTTCGCCGCTTTTCGATCGCGCGGCCTTCCTTGCGGCCGCGTCGGACGGGCTGGGCGAGCTGTCGATCATGGAGCGGGTGCGGCATATCGCCGATGCGCTTCATGTCGCGCTTCCCGGCGACTATGATGCGGCGCTGGATGTGCTGCGCGCGATGGCGCCGCGGCTGACGCACGGCTTTCAGGCCGTGGCGCTGACCGAATATATTGCGCGATACGGTCTCGATCATTTCGCCGCGTCGATGGATGCGCTCGCCGACCTGACGCGTTTCGGCACCGCCGAGTTTGCGATCCGGCCCTTCCTTGCGCAAGACGCCGGCCGGACGCTCGCCGTCATGGCCGGCTGGGCGGCGAGCGACGACGAGCATGTCCGCCGCCTTGCCAGCGAAGGTTGCCGGCCGCGGCTGCCGTGGGCGACACGCGTCCCGGCGCTCAAGGCCGATCCGACGCTGGCGGCGCCGATCCTCGAGATGCTGAAGGCCGACCCCAGCCTTTATGTCCGCAAGTCGGTCGCGAACCATCTCAACGATATTGCGAAGGACCGGCCCGACTGGCTGCTGGGCCGCCTCGCAGGCTGGCCCATCGACAATAGGCATACGGTCTGGATCGTCCGCCACGCGCTGCGCACGCTGATCAAGCAGGGCGATCCGCGGGCGCTGGCCTTGATCGGGGTCCGGCATGGCGCTGCCGTCGCGGTGCGCCGCTTTGCGGTCGAACCGCAGGCGGTGCGGCTTGGCGATACGCTGTCGATCGGCGCCGAACTGCGCTCGACTGCGGGCGAGGCGCAGCGGCTGGTCGTCGATTACCGCATCCATTACGCCCGCGCCGGCGGGAAGGTCGGCGCAAAGGTCTTCAAGCTCAGGACATTCGACCTTGCCGCCGGTGCCGACGCGGCGCTGGCGATCCGGCAGGTCATTCGCGATTTCAGCACCCGCCGCCACTATCCGGGCCGGCACGACGTCGAACTGATCGTCAACGGCGAGACGATGGCCCGCGCGGCTTTCGATATCCTGCCGCCGGACTGAGCCCGCCGGTTCGGCCGGGGCGGGTCAGCGCCGTCCGCGCTGCCGGTTGGCGCGCGCGAGCAGCGCCATCGCGGCGAAGCCGCCGAGGCTGGCGAAGCCGAGTGCCTCGACGAGCCCGTAGCCCGAGCCGAGGACGGTGCAGGCGAGGGCGGCCGCGATCGCCAGCATCGCCCATCCGGCCCGTTTGAGCAGCCGGCTTTGTCCCGCCGGCAACGCGCGCCCGAACAGCGCCGATTGATGCCGCGCGATGCCGGCGCACAGGCAGGCGAGGCTGGCCGCGGTCAGCATGAGGAGTGCGAGGTGGATCATGCGGGGGCAGCGTCCCTGCGGCGGCGGCGCGGGGTTTGGTCCGCGGCGCGCCGGACGATCCGGCGATGCGCGGTCCAGAAGCCCGCGGCGAGGACGAGCATCGCGAGGTCGAAGCCGGCGAATATCCATTCGCCCGCCGCGACGCTGGCGAACAGGCCGCGGTCGGTGGTGAGCGCGTTGACGACGGGTACGGCGGCGAACAGCGCTGCGGTTGCCGCCGTCGTCTCGGCCCAGGCGCGCTGCGGCGGACGCACCGCGGCCCAGATGAAGACGGCGAGCCAGGCGAGGAAAAGGCTGTCGATCTCGTGGTCGGCGCGGCCGGCAAGCGCGACGGGAAGCAGGCGGTTGGCGAGGAAATAGACGGCGATGCCGAGCGGTAGTCCGACGATCGCGCCGATGTTGAGTTTCTCGACCAGCCGGAACCCGAAATGCGGCTTGTCGGGATCGGCCAGCCGGGCGCGCCGTTTGACCGTCCACAATATCAGCCCCGACGCGACCATCACGCAGCCGGCGAGACCCGACAGCAGGTAAAGCCAGCGCAGCACCGGCTGTGCATAGCGGCCGGCATGCAGGCCGATCATCACCCCTTCGGTGGTCGTCGCGGCGCCCGACGGGTCGTGCCGGCCGACCACCCGCCCGGTGACGCCGTCGAAGGTCAGCGAACGCGGCCGCGCCGACAGGCTGTTGTCGACGCCGCTCGATACGATCACCTGCGCGCTGCGGTCGCCGGGGTTGAGGATGCGCACGCCGCCCGCCGCGGTGCCCCACTGGTGTTCGGCCGCCGCGACCATCGGTCCGATTGGCGCGAGGGGGGCGGGGCCGCTCTTTTCGGCCGGATCGGGATAGGGAAAGGCGGCGGCGTAGAATTTGTCGGTGTCGGCATAATTGGCCGCGATCCCCCACGGCATATAGTGCGTCGCCAGCGACACGAGGCCGGTATAGGTGATCATCAGGATGAAGGGCAGGAACAGCACGCTCGACGCATTATGGACGTCGAGCCAGCTCCGCTGCCCCTTGCCCAGCCGCAGCATGAAATAGTCGGCGATGATCTTCTTGTGCGTGACGATGCCCGACAGGATCGCCACCAGCATCGCCATCGCGGCGATCCCGACCAGCCACCGCGCCCAAAACCAGTTGATGTAATGCAGGTCGTAATGGAACCGGTACAGGAAATAGCCGCCGCGCGTATCGCGCGCCGTCACTTCGCGGCCCTGCCGGTCGAGCCGCGCCTCGGTCGGCGCGTCGGCGGGGGCGTCGGGGCCGTTCGCCCAATAGAGTTGCAGGCCCGGCGCGCGCTGGCCGGCACGATAGATCGACCATTCGGTCGCGCCCGGCGCCTTGCGCGCGAGCCAGTCCGCCGCCGCGGCATAGCTTTTGTCGCTGTCGACCGCGATGCTGCCGATCTCGGGCGTCATCCACTGGGTGGTCTCTTCCTGGAAATAGGCCGAGGTGCCGGTGACGAAAATGGCATAGAGCAGCCAGCCGAGGACCAGCCCCGTCCAGGTGTGGAGCCACGCCATCGATTGCCGCAACCCGCCCTTCACAGCCGCCCGCCCCACAGGATGAGCAGCCAGTCGGCGAGTGCGAGTGCGGCGCCCGCACCGACCATGACCAGCCACAGTTTCGCGGTCGAGCGCACCGCAAAGCACAGCATCGCGATCAGCGCGAAGATCGCGAAGGACATCAGGGTCGCGCCGACCGACGCCTGCGCCGGGCCGCCGGGAAGGATCCGTGCGAGCCAAACCGTGAGCAGTGCGGTCAGCGCATAGTTCAGCGGCACCGCGGCCAATATCCGCAGCGTCACGTCGCGCCGATTCGCCCCTCGCAATTTTTCCGCCGCCTTCGCCATCGCGGCCCCTGTCGCAATCTTGCGACTAATTAGCAATAGCGTAAATCAGGGCGATGGGGTGAAGGCCTGAATCTCGCCGTCTTTCAGGAAAGCGTCGTGGCATCGCCCGATCGCCTCCCAGTCGGGCTCGACGCCCAGCCCGGGCGTTTCGGGGGGCACGACGCCGCCGCGGCGGACGAGCCAGGGGTCGCCGAGGATCAGGTCGTCGGCGATCGCATCGATCAGCGCCTGTCCCGGCCGGTCGAGCCCTGGCAGGCTGATCCCGAGATGGACCATCGCCGCCCAGCCGATGCCCGATTCGGCGTGCGAGCGCAGCCACAGGCGGCGGCCGAGGGCGCTGCACACCTCGGCGAGCCGCCGCACCGCCGAAATCCCGCCGCAGGCGTCGAGCGTCGGCACGATCCCGCGGATGTCGGGATAGGCGCGTATGAGGTCGATATCGGCGGCGTGCGTCGACACGTTGAGGCGATATTCGCGGCCGATCCGTTCCATGTCGGCGAGCGAAGCGACGGGTTCCTCCAGATTTTCGAGAAAAGAGGCTGTCGCAGCGGCGAATTTGCGGGCGTCATCAAGGCTGAGGCCCATATTGGCGTCAACCGCGATCCGCGCGCGTCCCGCAAGCGCGTCGTGGAGCGCGCGGACCATCTCGATTTCGAGGTCGATCGGATGGACGCCGATCTTGACCTCGAAAATCGGCGCGCCGCTTTCGTCGATGGCGCGGCGCGCGCGGTCGATCATCGCGGTGACCGCCCTGACAGGATCGGGCTCGGCATAGGAATATGCAACGAAAGGCGCCCGCGGCCGGCATGCGCCGCCGAGCAGGCGATAGAGCGGCAGGCCGCTGTGCTTGCCGAGCAGGTCCCATAGCGCGATCTCGAGCCCGCCCCAGACCGCGAGCCGCATCTTGAGCGAGGGCGTGCCGAGGTCGAGGTGGCGCGGCAGGCAGTGGCGGCGCAGCAGCGCGTGATCGAGCGCGTCGAGACCGATCAGCGCCGACGCGAACTCGCGGGCGATGATGTCGGCGGGGAAGGCATAGCTCGCCTCGCCATATCCGGTTTCGCCCGTCGTCGTTTCGACGATGATGATCGTCCGCGTCGACGCGGCGATCGCGCCGCAGGTCATCACCGGGGCCGAGCGATAGGGGATGTTGACCGGGATCGCCCGTATATCCCTGATCCGGCAGTTCATCCTTGATTTTTCAGATAGCGGTCGAAATGGCGGACGAGCTTGTCGATGAAATAGCTCTCCTGCTTCGCGCCATAGCCGTGGATTTCGTCGGGCAGGAGGACGAATTCATGGTCGATGCGGGCGCGAATCAGCGCATCGGTCATCTTGTTGGCATTCTGCCACGGACACATGTCGCTCGACCCCGTGGCGATCATCAGATCGCCCCGCAGTCCGGGTGCGTCGGCGAACAGCGAGGCATCCTCATAAGCGGCGGCGTTGTCGGGACCGGGAGGCCCGCCGAAATAGGGTTCGTAGATGAAATAGTCATAGGGTTCGAACCCCGGCGCCGAGGCGACGCCGGCGCGATAGACGTCGGGATGGTCGAGCATGCAGGCGACGGTGTGATAGCCGCCCCATGAATGGCCCCAGATGCCGACGCGGCCGATGTCCATCCACGGACGCTCGGCGGCCAAGGCTTTCAGCGCCGCGGCATGATCGTTGCCAACGTGCCGCCGCCATTCGCGGTAGGAGGTTTGCTGGAACGCCTTCGACCGTTCGGGGGTGCCGCGCGCATCGAGCACGACGACGACATAGCCGAGCTGGGTCAGCGCCGGGTTGACCGCATAGATCGGCGAGCCGGCGGGGGCGTAGAAATAATGCGGCGTGTTGACGATCTGCGGCCCGCCGTAGATCCATTCGATCACCGGATAGCGGACGTCCGGATCGAAGTTCGCAGGCTTGAAGACGACGCCCCAGATATCGGTCTCGCCATCGGCGGCCTTGACCGAAAATTGCTCGGGCGGCGTCCAGCCGAGCTTTTCGAGACCCGAAATGTCGGCGGGGTCGAAGCGGTGGAGCAGCGTGCCATCGCTGCGGCGGACCTCGCTCTGCGGCGCCATGTCGGGCAGCGAACGCGTCGCGACGAAGCTGCCGAAGTCGGGGGCAAGCTGGATTTCGTGCACACCGGCCTCGGGCGTCAGCCGTTCGACGGCACCGCCGTCCAGCGGCACGCGGCAGAAATGCACGTCATAAGGCCGTGCGGGATCGTGATGCGCGGTGAAATAGACGTGCCCGCCCTGCGCATCGACGCCGAGGACGTCGAGCACCGGCCAGTCGCCGTCGGTCAGCCGCCGCTGCAAGCCGCCGTCCATGTCGTAATAATAGAGGTGGTTCCAGCCGTCGGCCTCCGATTCCCAGAGGAAGCCGCCGCGATCGGGGAGCAGGGTGCAACCCGGGCGTCCCCAGACGATCTGGTGCTGGATACGGATATAGCTGTCGCCGCGCTCGTGGTGGATCAGCCGTGCCGCGCCGGTGACGCCGTCGGCTTCATAGAGCGCGGCTTCGTGCGCATCGCGCGAGAAGAGCATGAAATAGAGGCGGCGCGCATCGGGCGTCCAGCCGAGGAACAGCAGCATCCGGTCCTCGGTCGGCACGTCGATGCGGATCGCCTTGCGCTGGAGGACATCGACCAGATAGGGTTCGACGACCGGAATCGGATCGCCCGTCCGCGCGACCCGCACCTCCTCGACCTCGTCATAGCGTTTCAAGAGATGGGTGCGCGTCTGCACCGGAACCTGGCGCTGGTCGAATTTGGTGGCGAAAAGCCGCAGGCTGTCGGGCGACCAGGGATTGACGGTACGGTGGACCAGCGAGCCGCCCGCGGCATGGCCGATGCGCAGCGACTCGACGTCCCAGCCACAATATCGCTCGCCGTCGTCGGTCAGCATCTCGGTGCGGCCGTCGCCGCTATAGTGCAGCGCCAGATTATGATCCTTGAGGCCGATCAGCATCTTGCCGTCGGGCGAGGGCATTTCGGGAACCGCCAGCACTTCGGCATGATAGGAGGGGCGGAAGAATTGGCGCGGGCCGGCGAACTGCTGCGGCGTGCGGCCGAACAATTGCTCCATCAAATTCGGTGCCGGCTCGGCCGCGATCGCATGATCTTCGCGGTTCAACCGGTATGTCGTCCCCTCGAACTGGAAAAGGATCGCGTCGCCAGCGTCGGTGAAGCTCGCAAAGGGGAGGCCGGCATAAGGGAGCGGGCGGCCGAGCAGCGCCGACAGCGCGTCGCGGACGCGCGCGACGTCGAACATATCGTCGACCTTGCCCGACCGGGGATCGAACCGCTTGATCGACACATTGTGCGGCGCATCCACCACATACCAGAAGCGCCCGTCGGGCAGCCAGTTCACCGCGACGCGGCCGCCCTTGACGAGCGAACCCATGTCGAGAAACGCCTCGAACCGCTTCCTCTGTTCCGCGTCGTTCCGCGATATATCCGGCATCTTGCTTCCTCGTTTGCCCGGCATTGCGCCTGCTGCTCCCGCGCCGAAGATTGCCGTCCGGCGCGTCTTCGACATCGAGAACCATACATTACTGTATTGACCTGTCAACGGACCCGCGACGCCGGGCCGCAAGGCCGGGAATAGCGGACAGCCAAATCGGGTCGCCGCTCCGACGCAAGGCAAGCGTTCGGCCGCATCGAAAAGACTGGCTGGCGGGAAGGGAAGATGGATGCCCCGTGAGGATTCGAACCTCAATAGACGGAATCAGAATCCGTAGTCTTACCATTAGACGACGGGGCAATGAGGCGGGCGCAATATGATTGCGTGGGCCGCCTGTCAAGGCCGCTGCGCCGGGGCGTGGCCTGTCGGCAAACAGTGCGCTTGCCCTGCCGTATTTCGCCGCTAGCATCGCCCTCGATAACAAGAGACGGGGCCGCGCCCGCGCGGACACCCTCGAAGGAGTGGGCTGATGCGTCATGTCGCGATCGTCGGGTCGGGTCCCGCGGGCTATTACACCGCCGAAACCTTGCAAAAGGCCGACGATATCGCGGTCGACGTCATCGACCGGCTGCCCGTCCCCTATGGCCTGATCCGCACCGGCGTCGCGCCCGATCACCAGTCGATCAAGGCGGTCTCGCGGCGTTACGAAGGCGTCGCTTTGACCGACAATGTCCGTTTCGTCGGTCATGTCGCGGTCGGCAGCGACGTGACGATCGACGAGCTGGTCGGCCTGTACGACGCCGTCGTGCTGGCGACCGGCGCGCCGAACGACCGCCCGCTCGACATCCCCGGCGCCGACCTGCCCGGGGTGATCGGCAGTGCGGCGTTTGTCGGCTGGTACAACGGCCATCCCGACTTCGCCGGCCTGAATCCGCCGCTCGGCGCCGCCGGGGTCGCGGTGATCGGCAACGGCAATGTCGCGCTCGACGTCGCGCGCATCCTCGCAAAGGCGCCGGCCGAATTCGCCGGCAGCGATATCGTCGCGCACGCGCGCGCAGCGCTGTCGGAAAGCGCGGTGCGCCATATCCATATCCTCGGCCGTCGCGGTCCGCACCAGATCGCGATGACGCCGAAGGAGCTGGGCGAGCTGGGCCACCTCGACCGCGCGAGCCCGCGCGTTGACCCCGCCGACCTGCCGCCCGAGGGCGACGACGCGCTGCTCGAGCCCGGGATGCGCAAGTCGGTCACCCACCTTCGCAGTTTCGCCGCCAATCCCGTCGCGAAGCCGGTGACGATCGATTTCGATTTCTTCGCCATGCCCGTCGCGATCGAGGGAGACGGCAAGGTGCAGCGCGTCATCGTCGAGCGCACGACGCTCGATGGCGAGCTGCGCAGCCACGGGACGGGCGAGACCTATGCGATCGACGCCGGGTTGGTGATCAGTTGTATCGGTTACCAGACGCCGCCGATCCCCGGCGTGCCCTATGAGCATGGCCGCGGCCGCTTCGCCAACGACGACGGGCGCATCCTGCCCGGCCTTTATTGCGTCGGCTGGGCACGGCGCGGCCCGTCGGGGACGATCGGCACGAACAAGCCCGACGGGGCGCGGATCGGCGAAATGGTACTGGGTGATATCGGGCGCGGCGCGGGCAAGGCGGGGCGCCCGGGGCTCGACGCGCTGCTCGCCAGCCGCGGCGTGACGCCGGTGACCTTCCGCGACTGGCGGCGGATCGAGGAAGCCGAGATCAAGGCGGCGCTCGACGGCAATCCGCGCGAGAAATTCGTCACCATCGAAGCGATGCTCGAAGCCATCGGGCGGTGACGCCCGGCGAAGGGCGCGCGTTGAAGGGCTGGATCCGTACCGCGCTTCGCGGGCTGCTTGCGCTGGCATATGGCGCGGCGGGCTATCTCCATCTCGCCCGACCGGCGCCCTTCCTCGCGATCACGCCGCCGTGGGTGCCCGAGCCGGGGTTCGTCGTCGCGGCGACCGGCGTGGCCGAAATCGCCGGTGCCATCGGGTTGATGATCCCGCGGGTGCGCAAGGCCGCCGGGTGGGGCCTTGCGCTCTATGCGCTGTGCGTGTGGCCGGCGAACTTCCACCATGCCTTTGCGCAGGTCGCGATCGGCGGCGAAACGCTCGGCTGGTGGTATCATGGCCCGCGGCTGGCCGCGCAGCCGCTGATCATCTGGTGGGCGCTGTGGGCCAGCGGCGCGGTGGACTGGCCGTTCCGCCGCCGCTGATCCTTATTTCGCGACCGGCGTTTCGACCGGCGGCTGGCCCTTCTGGCTCGCCGCATAGGCTTCGACCGCCTTCAGCACGCGCAACATGTTGCCGCTTGCGATCTTTTCGAGATCGGCCTGGCTGTAGCCGCGCCGCGCGAGTTCGGTGAGCAGCGCGGGGTAGCCCGTCACATCCTCCATGCCCGTCGGCGTGATCTCGATCCCGTCATAGTCGCTGCCGAGCCCGATATGGTCGACCCCGATCGTCTTGCGGATATGGTCGATATGGTCGGCCGCTTTCGCGATCGGCGTCGGCGGCACCGGATTGGCGTCGTCCCACGCCTTCAGCGCCGCTTCGGCGCCCGCGGGATTGCCGAGATATTGCGCGTCGATGCGCGCCTTTTCGGCGGTGCGGGCAAGATCGCGGGCGCGCACGGCCGGATCGAGGAAAAGCGGATAAAAGACGACCATGATCACGCCGCCGTTCGCCTTGACCGCGGGCAGCACGCTGTCGGGCACGTTGCGCGGATGGTCGTTGACCGCGCGCACGCCCGAATGGCTGAACATCACCGGGGCCTTCGCGGTTTCGAGCGCGTCCTTCATCGTCGCTTCGCTGACGTGACTGAGGTCGACGATCATCCCGATGCGGTTCATCTCGCGCACCACCTGCCGCCCGAAATCGGTGAGCCCGTCATGCTTCGGCGCGTCGGTCGCGCTGTCGCCCCATGGCGTCGTCTTGCCATGGGTCAGCGTCATGTAACGCGCGCCGAGGTCGTACATTTGGCGCAGCACGCCAAGCGACGAGCCGATCGACTGGCCGCCCTCCATCCCCAGCATGCCGCCGATCTTGCCGGCCTTCATCGCCTTTTCGAGCCCCGCCGCATCGGGCACGAGCACAAGGTCGTTCGGATAGCGCGCGACCAGCCGTTTCATCACGTCGATCTGTTCGAGCGTCTGCTGCACCGCTTCGGCTTCGTCGTCGTTCGACGGGACATAGACCGACCAGAATTGCGCGCCGACGCGGCCCTTGCGCAGCCGCGCCAGGTCGGTGTGCATCGCGAGTTCGGGCGGCGTCGCATCGGGGCGTGCGGTGTCGGTCGTGTCCTGGAAATCGAAGTCGTTGATCACATTGCCGACGCGCAGGCGCAGCGCCCACGGCACGTCGTTGTGGCCGTCGAATACCGGCGCGCGCTTGAGCGCCGCCTCGGCGACCGCCTCGGGCGATTGTTGCGCGTTGGCGGGGGAAGACAGGAGGGCGAGAGCGGCGAGGCCGGCGAGCAGGGTGCGCTTGTTCATGGCGCGCAACCTTAGGGGCTCGCGCATGAAAATCGAGCCCGAGATTTGCTCGCGGCGAGCGATAGATGGACGGCGCCCCCTTGACCCCGCGCCGCTCTCCGCTCAGCCTGTGCGCCATGACGGCCTTCGACGACTGGCGCGCGCGCTCGCCCTATTATGACGAAACCCATGAGGCGCTGGCGCAGAGCGTCCGCCGCTTTGTCGCGCGCGAGATCGCGCCGCATATCGACCGCTGGGAAGCCGAGGGCGAACTGCCGCGCGACCTGCACCGCAAAGCCGCCGACGCGGGCATTCTCGGGCTGCGTTATCCCGAGCAATATGGCGGGCACAGCGAAGGCTTCGACAATTTCCATAGCCTTGTGGTTACCGAGGAACTCGCGGCGGTCGGCGCGGGCGGGCTCGGCGCGTCGCTGATGACGCACGGTATCGGGCTGCCGCCGATCCTCGCGCTGGGATCCGAAGAGCTGAAACAGCGTGTCGCGCCGCCGGTGCTGGCGGGCGAAAAGATCATCGCGCTCGGTATCACCGAAGCGGGCGGGGGCAGCGACGTTGCGAATCTGAAGACGAGCGCGATCCGGGATGGCGGCGATTTTGTCGTCAACGGCGGCAAGATGTTCATCACCAGCGGCATGCGCGCCGACTGGCTGACCTGCGCGGTGCGCACCGGCGGGCCGGGCGCGGCGGGTATCTCGCTGCTGCTGATCGACATGGCGAGCCCGGGGATCGAGCGGACGCGGCTCGACAAGATGGGGTGGCGTTGCAGCGACACCGCCGCGATCCACTTCGACGGCGTCCGCGTCCCCGCGGCCAATTTGATCGGGCCGGAAAATGGCGGCTTCATCGGCATCATGCGCAACTTCAATTCGGAGCGGCTCGGCATGGCGATGGGCTGCTGCGCCTATGCCCGCGTCGCGCTGGCCGAGGCGGCGGCGTGGGCCGGTCAGCGCGAGACGTTCGGCAAGCCACTCGTCGGCCACCAGTCGATCCGCATCAAGCTCGCCGACATGGAACGCCAGATCGAGGCGACGCAGGCGTGGGTCGACCTTTGCGCCTGGCAGGTGAAGGAGGGCAGGGATCGCCCCGCGGACTTCGCGATGCTGAAGGTGCAGGCGACACGCATGCTCGAAAGCGTGGCGCGCGAGGCCGCACAGGTGCTGGGCGGCGCAAGCTATATCACCGGCAGCAAGGTCGAACGCATCTACCGCGAGGTCCGCGTCAACGCGATCGGCGGCGGCAGCGAAGAAATCATGCTCGATCTTGCCGGGCGGCAGTTGTTTGGAGGAAAGAGATGAACGAGCTTGTCCGAAGCTGGCCCGCCGAGGCCGAAACCCTCTTGGGCGACCTCGTTGACCTTCGCCGTGCGATTCATCGTGAGCCCGAACTGGGTTTGCAGAATCCGAAGACGCTGGCGAAGATCAAGGCGGCGCTCGCCGGCCTGCCGCTCGAATTTCGGGAGGGGCCGTCGACGACCGGGCTCGTCGCGATCCTGCGCGGTCCCGCGAACGGCCGTACCGTGCTGCTGCGCGGTGACATGGATGCGTTGCCGCTGATCGAGGACACGGGGCTCGACTTTTCCTCGGAGATCAGCGGCGCGATGCATGCGTGCGGGCACGACACGCATGTCGCGATGCTCGTCGGCGCGGCGAAGCTGCTGTGCGCGGCACGCGACCGGCTGCCCGGGACGGTGATGTTCATGTTCCAGCCGGGCGAGGAAGGCCATCATGGCGCGCGCTTCATGCTGGAGGACGGGATCATCGATCCGTTGCCCGACGCGGCCTTTGCGCTCCACATCATGCCCAACGCGCCGCACGGCATTTTCGCCGGGCGTGCCGGGCCGCTGCTTGCGTCGTCCGATGTCCTGGCGATCACCGTCAAGGGTGCGGGCGGCCATGCCTCGATGCCGCACGATGCGGTCGACCCGATCCCGGTCGCTTGTTCCATTGTCACCGCGATCCAGACGATGGTGACGCGCCGCATCTCGGTCTTCGACCCGGCGGTGATCACCGTCGCGAAGATCGCGGCAGGGACGACGAACAATATCATCCCCGAAAGTGCCGAGATGCTCGGCACGATCCGCACCCTGTCGCCCGAACGCCGGGCGATGGTCGCGCGCGAACTGAAGCGTCTCGCCCCGGCGATCGCCGAAGCGCATGGCTGCACCGCCGAGGTACGGATCGACGAAGGCTTCCCCGTCACCGTCTGCGACGCCCGCGCGGTCGCGTTCGGCCAGTCGGTGGTCGAGCAGACCTTCGGCGAGGAAGCGTGGCTCACCATGGACAATCCGGTGATGGGCGCCGAGGATTTCTCTTACGTGCTCGAAAAGGTGCCCGGCGCGATGTTCTGGCTCGGGGCGAGCGAGGCGGGCAGCGACTGGCGGCAATGCTGCGGGCTGCACAGCAACCATATGGTGCTCGACGAAAGCGTGATGGCGCGCGGCGCGGCGCTGCACGCGGCGCTGGCCGAACGGTTTCTGAACGACGGTTTCTGAACGCGATAATCTCACACAAAGACACAAAGAGGGCAGTGGATGCCGCCTGACCTGGAAGGACTCGCCAGCATCGTGATCGATTGCGGTTATCGACTGCATCGCGAGTTGGGCCCGGGCCTGCTGGAATCGGCCTATGAGGCGATCATGGCCGACCAGTTGATCCGACGGGGGCTTCGTATCGAACGACAGAAGCCAATTCCCATACGGTACGATGGCCTCGAACTGGCTGAGGGGTTTCGAGCCGATTTATTGATCGAGCGACGCCTCCTCATTGAGCTCAAGTCGGTCGAGCGGCTCGCGCCGCTCCACAGCAAACAAGTTCTGACCTATCTGCGGTTGCTCGATCTGCCTTTGGGCCTCCTCATCAATTTCGGCGGCGGCACCTTCAAGGAAGGTGTGAGGCGAATCGCTAACGGCGACCTCAAGCGCTGACATCTTCGTGTCTTTGTGTGAGACTTTAGGAGGCTTCGGCCATCTACAATGCCGAGAAAGGAAACAACATGATCAATATCATCGGCGCGATTGTCTCGGGCCTGATCATCGGCGCGCTGGCGCGCTTTTTCTATCCCGGTGCGGTCGAGATGGGGTGGGTTGCGACGATCCTGCTCGGGGTCGGCGGCTCGTTGCTCGCCGGGCTTGCCACCTCGCGCGGCCGCGGCGACTTTCACCGCGCCGGCTGCCTTGCGTCGGTGATCGGCGCGATCGTGCTGATCTTCGTCGGGCGGCTGCTCGGTATCGGGGGATGATCCGCCGCGTTTGACCATCGTCAAAGCGCGCCGGCGCAACTCGGCGCATAGCGTGGCTCATCACCAAGGAGCCCCGTCATGAGCAAGCATATCCCCGCTTCCGCCTTTCGCATCGTCGATGCGCCCGCACCGCTCGCTGCCATCGCCGTCGACCGCAGCGTTGCGGTCGTCCGCAGCTTCGACCTGCCGACCGGGCTGTTCGCGGCGACCGTCGCGCTCTATTTCGCCTTCCTCGGCGTGATGGCCGCGACCTTCGCCGACAAGGGCCTTGCGATCCCGATGGCGATTTTTTCGATCTACATCGTCATGGCGTTCGGCACGCCGGCGATGTGGGTGCGGATGAAGCCCGATCACGCCGCGCAGCCGCTGAGCTGGAACCGGTTCATGCGCGAGGGGGTCGAGACGCTGACCGGCCGTCTCGACGGCACGGGCGCCGCGGCGCAAGTGCTCATGCTGCCCGTGCTGATTTTGGGGTGGGGCCTCATTGTCGCGACGATCGTCGCGACACTCTAATCGGCCAATAGCGCATGCAAGGCCGGCGCGTCGCGGATTTCCAGTCCGCGCGCGCCGTGCCGCCGTATCAGGCCGGCGTCTTCGAGGCCGCCCAATTGACGGCTGACCGTTTCGATACTGATCCCGAGCAGGGCCGCCATTTCGCCGCGCGTCAGCGGCAGGTCGAAAGTTGCGGCGGGCGAGCAGGGTGCCGGTCCCGCGGCATCGGCGAGCGCGAGGATCAGCCCCGCGACCTTCGCATCGGCCTTTCGCCGCCCGACCAGATCGAGCAGTGCGCGCGTTTCCGATGCCGCCTTCATCGCGCGGCGCGCCACCCCCGCCGCCAGCCGCGGGTTTTCGGCGACCATATGCGCATAATCGGCGCGCGGGAAAATGCACACGCGCGCCGTGCTGGCCGCGGTCACTTCGCAATCGTCGGGCGCCGCAAAAATCTCGCCGGTAAAGCCCGCCGGGTGCACGAGCGCGACAATCCGCTCGACCCCGTCGGCATCGGTGCGGACCACCTTCAACACGCCGGAGAGCAGGGTTGCGCACGCGCTGTCGTCGCCGGGCGCGAACAGCATTTCGCCCCGCACGAGGTCGCGGTGCCGGCCCATCCGGGCGAGGCCGGCGCGTTCGTCGTCGGCGAGCGCCGCGCAGGCCGCCCGATCGCGCACGGGACAGCCGGCGCAATCGAGCGCGTCGCTCACGGCACCAGCACCGTGTCGACCGCTTGCGGTAGCAGGTCGGGATAGTCGAGCGTGTAATGCAGCCCGCGGCTTTCCTTGCGGTGGAGCGCGCTGCGCACGATCAGCTCGGCACACTGGAGGAGGTTGCGCAGCTCGATGAGGTCGGTGGTGACGCGGAAATGGCCGTAATAGTCGCCGACCTCGTCGGTCAGCATCTTGATCCGGTGCTGCGCGCGTTCGAGCCGCTTGGTGGTGCGGACGATGCCGACATAGTTCCACATGAAGCGGCGGATCTCGGTCCAGTTCTGCTTGATCACCACTTCCTCGTCGGAATCGGTGACGCGGCTTTCGTCCCACGGGCGGATCGCGGGCGGCGCATCGAGTTCGGCCCAGCGCGCGACAATGTCCTTCGCCGCCGCTTCGCCGAAGACGAAGCATTCGAGCAGGCTGTTCGACGCGAGGCGGTTCGCACCGTGGAGCCCGCTTTCGGTGCATTCGCCCGCGGCATAGAGCCCCGGCAGGTCGGTGCGTCCGTCGAGGTCGATCAGTATCCCGCCGCAGGTATAATGCTGCGCCGGAACCACCGGGATCGGCTGCTTCGTCATATCGATGCCGAGCGTCAGCAGTTTCTCGTAGATGTTCGGAAAATGCCCCGCGACGAAGTCGGGATCCTTGTCGCTGATGTCGAGATGGACATAGTCGAGCCCGAAGCGCTTGATCTGGTCGTCGTTGGCGCGCGCGACGACGTCGCGTGGCGCCAATTCGGCACGCGCGTCATAGTCGGGCATATAGCGGTGCCCGGTCACCGGGTGCTTCAAGATGCCGCCCTCGCCGCGCACCGCCTCGGTGATCAGGAAATTCTTGACGTCGAGATTATAGAGGCAGGTCGGGTGAAATTGCATCATCTCCATGTTCGAGACGCGCGCGCCGGCGCGCCACGCCATCGCGATGCCGTCACCCGTCGCGCCGCGCGGCGCGGTCGAGAACTGGTACACGCGCCCCGCCCCGCCGCTCGCGAGGATCGTCGCGCGGCCGACGTGCGCGCGAACCTTGCCGCTCTTCTCGTCGAGCGCATAGACGCCCCAGACGCGGCCAGAGCCCGAATAGCGTTCCTCGTGGCGGCCGGTGATCAGGTCGATGCACGCCTGACCGGGCAGCAGCGTGATGTTCGGATGCGCCTCGGCGGTCTTCAGCAGCGCCGCCTGCACCGCCCAGCCGGTCGCGTCGTCGACATGGACGATGCGGCGGTGCGAATGGCCGCCCTCGCGCGTCAGATGCAGCGCTTCGGCTTCCTTGTTGAAGGGGACGCCCATCTCGATCAGCCGCTCGATCGCGTGCGGGGCGTTCTCGACGACGAACTCGACCGTCTGCCGCCGGTTCAATCCGGCGCCCGCGACCATCGTATCCTCGATATGATTTTCGAACGTGTCGCCCGCATCGAGCACCGCGGCGATCCCGCCCTGCGCCCAGGCGGTCGACCCGCCGGTGAGTTCGCCCTTGGCGAGCACGAGGACGCGGCAATGATCGGCGAGCGCAATCGCGGCGGTGAGACCCGCGGCGCCCGAGCCGACGATGATGACGTCGTGGGTGAGCGCTTCAGCCATTGGCGGCTCGCGTCAGGTTGAGGAACACATCTTCGAGGTCGGCTTCGCGCGTCGAGACGTCGACGATGCCGTGCCCCATCGCGTTGACCGCGGCGAGCACTTCGCCGGCATTGGCGCGGTCCTTGTTGTAGCTGATCGCGAGCCCCCGCTCGCCCTCGCGTTCGACCTTGTCGAAGGCGGGGTGGCTCGGCAGGTCGGTGACGTCGGCATCGAGCGTCACGACGACGATCTTCTCGCGCGCCATGTCGACCAGTTCGCGCGTCGGCTTGTTGGCGATCAGCCGGCCATGGTTGATGATCGCGATGCGGTCGCAGAGCTCTTCGGCTTCTTCGAGATAGTGCGTCGTCAGCACGACGGTGACGCCGCGGTCGTTGAGCGACTGGACATAGGACCAGAGCTGCTGGCGCAGTTCGATATCGACCCCCGCGGTCGGTTCGTCGAGCACGATGATCGGCGGCGAATGCACCATCGCCTTGGCGACGAGCAGGCGGCGCTTCATGCCGCCCGACAGCGTGCGCGCATAGGCATCGCGCTTGTCCGACAGGTGCACCGCGGCGAGCAGTTCGTCCGAAATACGCTTGTCGCGAGGCACGCCGTACAGCCCGGCCTGGTTCTCGAGCGTCTCGAATGGCGTGAAGAAGGGATCGAAGACGATCTCCTGCGGAACGATACCGATCGAATATTTGGCGTTGCGCGGGTCGGCGTCGATGTCGAAGCCCCAGATGCTTGCGCTCCCGCTCGTCTTGTTGACCAGCCCCGCGAGGATATTGATCAGCGTCGACTTGCCCGCGCCGTTCGGGCCCAAGAGCCCGAAGATCTGCCCGCGCGGGACGTCGAAGCTGATGTTGTCGAGCGCCCGCTTGCCGCCGGCATAGGTTTTGGAGACGGCGTCGATGCGGATCGCGGCTTCACTCATGCGCGTTTCCATAGCTGCGCTCTCGCGGCGGGGAAAGGCTTCATCGCGCCGCTATTTCTGGTCAGCGCCGCGTTAACGCTAAATTGGCAGGTCGCTGTTAGGACGCGGGATGTGAGGACCAGACACACCATCCGCCCGCTGCCTGCGCAGCGCGGCCTAGCCGCCTTTGCGCTTTTGCTCGCGCCCGCCGCTTCGCCGGCGCTGGCGCAGAACAATGCGCAGACCGAGGCCGAAGCCATCGTGCTGCGGCCGCTTTCCTTCTTCAAGGTCAACGACCTCGATTTCGGCGATATCATCGCATCGGGGAGCGCCGGAACGGTGCGCCTCTATCCCGACGGATCGCGGACGAAGACCGGCGGTGTGACGCTGGCGGGCAATGGCGGCGAACCCGCGCGCTTCGCCGGGCTCGGCACCCCGCAGCGGCAGGTCAATATTTCGCTGGGGTCGAACACGATCTGGATCACCGGCCCGGGCACGCGGATGCGGGTGCGCGATTTCGAGATCGGCAGCACGCCGACCGCGATCCTGTCGACCTCGCCGACGCGCTTCCGCATCGACAGCGTGCTCGGCAATTACAACTTTCCGGTCGGCGCCACGCTGGAGGTCGGCGCCAATCAGGCGCCCGGCGACTATAGCGGCAGTTTCACGATCACCCTGAATTATCTTTGACGTTCAACGTCTGCTTGTGGGGAGGACGGCACCGGGGGCCACTTGCGCCTGAAAGGGCGCTCGCCGGTGCCGTCATTTGCGGCGGCGGAACAGGAAGCGGGCCGGGCCTTTACCTTCTTTTCACGGCGGGCCATTATCGCGGGGCTTGAGGGACCACTCGCATCGCTGGAACCTCTATATGCCCCTCGCCCGTGAAATGCAGCGACTGCGCGACGAGCATGCGGCGCTGGTCACGCTGGCGCGCATCCTGACCGGCCTGATCCGTGCGCCGCAGCCGCCGCGGATGACCGAACTGGCGGCGGCGCGCGGCCTGCTCCGCGACACGCTGCTCCGCCATCTCAAATGCGAGGACTGGATCCTCTACCCGCGACTCAAGGCCAGCGGCGATCCCGAACTGATCCGGATCACGCGCGAGTTCGAACTCGAAATGGGCGATCTTGCCGACGATTTCGCCGCCTATGATGCCGAATGGACCGAAGCGAAGGTCGCGGCGGCATGGCCGGACTTCTGCCGCGCAACGGCGATCATGCTCGATATGCTGGCGGTCCGGATCGAGCGCGAGGAAGCCGACCTCTATCCGCTCGCCGAAAATCTCCGCCCGGCCCGCGGCGCCATCGCGGCGGTCGCGGTTCAGGGCCGGATCGACAATTTCCAGCTGAATGCGACGCGCCAACCCTGATCGAAGCCAGGAACCGGCTGTTTCCAGGCGTCGGCGACTTCCACCCCGACGGTGGCATATTCGGCATAGGAAAGGCGAATGCCGCCGCCCCAACTGCCAAGCCGGAAATCCGTGTCGGGGTTTGTCGGCCGCGCGAGCAACGTGACATCGGCATAATCGATAAAGCCGTAGATCTCGCTCTTCGAGAATTTGCCGGTGGCCAGCGGGCGCAGCGCGAGTTCGCCGAAGGTCGCGATACCGCGGTCGCCGTTCACAAGACCGTCGTCGGGGCACGGCCGAATGTGGCGCCGCCGACGCTGAACCTTTGTGCAGCGGGCAGGCGGTCGCGCGTCCAGCGGCCGGTCGCTGCGACCCGCGCGACGGCGATCTTGCCGATCGCCTGATTCGCCTCGATCCCCGCGTCGGCATAGAGGAAACCCGCCTCGCCGGTGCCGGGATCGACCCGGGCCCCGGCGATATCGAGGCCCTTCGCGGCGCCGATCCGGGCGCCGACCACGGTGCGGTCCTCGCTGAGCCGAAAGGCGAGGCTGGTGCTGGCCGTCCAGGTCGTTTCGGCGGCGATCGTCGATCCGAACAGCGCATTTTCGGAATCGAGATAATCGATCCGCGCCGCTAGCGTCAGGTTGCGCCGCGTCGCCCGGATGAGCGGGTGCGAAACGCCGAGCCCCGCGCTCCACGCGTCGCCGTCGATGGCGAGGTTTCGCGGCCGGGTGCGGAGCGCCGCGAGCGACAGCTCGGCGCGCGTACCGTCGGCACCGATCGGCGTCGCATGGCTCGCTGCGACATAGAGGAGCGATTTGAAGTTGAGCGCCGCGGCGCCGGTCAGCCGGGTTTCGTCGCCGCTTCGCAGCAGGCTGCTGCCGCGGGCGTTCGCTTCGACGATGCCGTCCTCGACGAACTGGCTGGTCCGGGTCGTGAAACCGAGGCCGACGGTCGGCTTCTTGGCGTCGAGTGCAAGGTCGAGCGCAACCGCGCCGGGCTCGCTGCCGAGCGCCAGCGCTGGGGTGACGGTGACCCCCGGCACATCGCCGATATTGCCGAGCACGCGCTCGAAACGCGCGCGGGACGACGAGCGCTCGCCGGGGAGGCGGGCCGCCATCCGGGCGATCAGCGGCGCCGGGCCGCCGTCGCTTTCACCGCTCAGCGTCACGGTCGAAACATGACCTTCGGCGGATGCGACATCGATCACGCCGTCGGACAAATCCTGTTCGGGGATGACGAGGGTGAAGAGGGCGACGCTCGACCGGTTATAGGCGCGCGTCATGGCGGCGGCGAGCCTGGTCAGATTGTCCGCCGACGCGGGCTTGCCGACGAAGCGTTGCGCCGCGCGCGCGACATTGCGCGGAACTCCGGCGCCGATGAAGCGGATTTCGCGGATGGTGACGTCGGGCCGCGCGCCGAGCTCGACCTTGCCGAGCGCAATTTTGGACGTTTCGGGGTCGGGGAGCGGATTGTCGCGGCCCTGCGTCGGGGCGAGCGGCGGCCGGCCGTCGATCGGCGTGGCAGCCGGCTGCGCTGCCGAGGCCGCAGCGGGCAGGAGCAAGGCCCCTGCCGCCGCGACCCCGAAGCTGCGCAGACTGCGCAACGGCGGTATCAGTTGCCGCCCTTCGGCTTCGGCCCGCCGAGGAGCGTGCTGACCGTTCCGGTGACCCCCGAGACGAGCCCGCCGGCCGGCGTCGCAGTGCCGGGGCCGACAAGGCCGCCAACCGCGAGGGCGCCTGCGTTACCGAGCCCGACACCGTTTCCGGCGGGGCCTGCGGGACCGGCCGGGCCGGCAGGCCCTTCGGGACCAGCCGGGCCGCGCGCACCGGCGGCGCCGGCCGGACCCGCCGGGCCGACGCTGCCGACGCGGTAATGACCCGAGGATTCACACGCGGCGAGCGCGAGGCATGCCGGGATCAGAACAAGATGGGACGGGTGGATAGCAAGTCGGGAAAAAGGCATAACTTCCTCCTTGGCACGGTCTGCCCCCGACGAAAAAGCGTCGTGCCGGAATATTTAGTTCCGAATTTTCATATGGTTAAATATCGTTCATCGTGATTGGTAGCCATCGCGCGGCAGCGATCCCGCCACAGGACGACCGTCCGGCGGTTCGCCGCGCTTAACCCTCTTTTTAGCGCCGGAGCGCTTGGCCTATGCGGCGGGCGGGGCGGCGTGTCCTGTAATGGCACAGGATTATTGCGGCGGATCGATGCGCTGACGGGAGGTGTTGCTGCGGTGTCGGTGCTTGATTTGCGGGGCCGCCTCGCCTAGCCGCCCGGGCAAGCATTGGAGATTTTCAAGATGACCGACACCCCGCCCGATCGCCTGTCGACCAACCCGCGCTCGCCCCATTTCGACATGGAGGTGCTGCAGCGCGGTATCGGCATCCGCTTCAAGGGCAAGGAACGCACCGACGTCGAGGAATATTCGATTTCCGAAGGCTGGATCCGCGTCGCGGCGGGCAAGTCGAAGGACCGCTTCGGCCAGGCGATGACGATCAAATTGTCGGGCGAGGTCGAGGCGTGGTTCGAGGATACGGCGGCCGAAGACGGCGAAGCCGCGGCCGACTGAGCCGCTCGGCCGTCGGTACGCGGCCTCAGTCGAACACCGACCAGCCCGCCGCATAGGCGAAATGTTCGAGGGCGAGCGCGCCGACGAGCGACGTTCCCGCCTCGTTGAGCCCCGGCGACCAGACCGCGATCGATCCCTGTCCCGGCGCGATGCACAGGATGCCGCCGCCGACGCCGCTCTTGCCCGGCAGGCCGACGCGAAAGGCGAATTCGCCGCTGTTGTCGTAATGGCCGCACAGCATCATGATCGCGTTGATGCGGCGCGCGCGGTGCGGGTCGATCAGTTGCTCGCCGGTCAGCGGATCGCGTCCTTCCATCGCGAGGAACAGTCCGGCCTTGGCGAGCTGGCGGCAACTCATCGCGATCGCGCACTGGCGGAAATAGACCCCTGTCACCGCCTCGACCGGATGACGCAGATTGTCGAACGCCTGCATGAAATAGCCGAGGCTGCGGTTGCGGGCGCCGGTTTCGGATTCGGAAGCGGCGACGTCGCGGTCGATATCGACGCCGTCGTCGCCGGCGCGGGCCCGGATGAAATCGAGTATCTCGTCGACCACCGCGTCGCCGCCCCGGCCGTCGATCAGCCGGTCGGTCGTCGCGATCGCGCCGGCGTTGATCAGCGGGTTGCGCGGAATGCCCTGTTCGCTTTCGAGCTGGACGATCGAGTTGAACGCCGACCCCGACGGCTCGCGGCCGACGCTGTCCCATAGCGAACTGCCGACGCGGCGGAGCGCGAGCGCCAGCGTAAAGACCTTCGACACCGACTGGATCGAAAAGGCGATGTCGGCGTCGCCGGCCGCATGCACCGTGCCGTCGGGAAGCGCGAGCGCGAAGCCGAAGTGGTTCGGGTCGACCTTTGCCAGCGCCGGGATATAGTCGGCGACCCTACCCTGACCGCGATGCGGCAGGGCGACCTGATAGGCTTCGGCGACGCAGCGGGCGAGATCGGGAGTCATGCGCTTTTCCTAGCAACTTCACACGCGATTGCATGTATTTTCAATTTCGTAAAAATATTGTATATAAGGGAAATCAAATCACTGATTCGGGAGATGAAGCATGGCCGAACATCGCGCAAAGGGGCTGTCGAGCGCCATCTGTTATCGCGACAGCAAGGCGGCGTTCCGCTGGCTCGAGGCGGCCTTCGGCTTCGAACCTTTGTTCGTGCTGCTCGATGCCGACGGCAATCTTGCGCACAGCGAGATGGAATATGGCAATTCGACGATCATGATCGGCAACGAATGGTCCGACGATCACCGCAGCCCCGCGAACCTCGGCGGCAAGAATACGCAGACGGTGCATGTCCAGCTTGCCCGCGGCGAGGATATCGACGCGCATTGCGAAGCGGCGCGCGCGGCGGGCGCCGACATCATCGCCGAACCCGAAACGCAATTCTATGGCGACCGCAGCTATCGGGCAAAGGACCCCGAGGGGCATATCTGGACCTTCGGCGTCACGGTCGAGGACAAGAGCGCCGACGAGTGGGACGCCGAGGGCGGCTTCACGACGAAGACGCGGCTCGACGATTGAGCGCGGCGGTCGACCGCACGCTGGCCGCGCTTGCCGACCCCGTGCGGCGCCGCGCGGTCGAACTGCTCGGCCAGCGGCCGCGCAGCGCGGGCGAGCTGGCGAGCGACTTGGGGCTCGCGCCGCCCGCGATGAGCCGGCATTTGCGCGCGCTGAAGCAGGGCGGGCTGGTCGAGGACGGGCATCCCCATTTCGACGCGCGCGTGCGCATCTACAGCCTCAAGCACGGCGCGACCGACGGGCTCAAACAATGGCTCGCCGAGACCGAAGCGCTGTGGACGCACCAGCTCGCGGCGTTCAAGGCCCATGTCGAGGGCGGCGAATGAACGGCGCGGCGGTGATCGTCGCGCTGCGCGTCGCGGTGACCCCGCAGGCCGCTTTCACCGCCTTCACGCGCGACATCGGGACTTGGTGGAAAAGCCATCCGTTGTTCCAGCTTTCGCGCAAGGGCGACGGCGCGCTGCGCTTCGATCCCGCCGGGCCGGGCGGCCGCCTCGTCACGCGCTTCGCCGATGGCGAGGAGTGGGAGATCGGACCGGTGCGCCACTGGCTGCCGGGCGAAAGGCTCGCTTTCGGCTGGCGCCTGCCGAGCTTCGCCGCCGGTCAAGGAACCGAGGTCGATGTCCGCTTCGAGGCGGTCGGCGCGGAGACGCGCGTGACCGTCGAGCATCGCGGCTGGGACGCGATCCCGCAGCAGCATGTCGCGCGCCACGGCTTCGAACTGATGCTGTTCCAGCGGCGGCTGGGCGAGCATTGGCGAGCGTTGCTGAAGGCGATGGCGGAACGAGCGTAGCCGATGGCGGCATTGGGGTGGAAAGCGGACTGGGAAATTCAACCCGGCGGAAGACCGCTGGTGTATGTCAGGTCGCCGAACTTTCGAAGGTGGATATCCGTGAAGCCTGCCTTGATCATCAGTTGGCGGGCGCGACCTACGCACTTTTCCGTTTCGCTATCGAGCACGAGATCAATTTGGCGCGATTTCTCTGGCAAGCCTTTCATCCAATTGAACAAGCTGTTCCCGTCCATCGAAATCATGTCTTGGACGCCATACCTACATTTTCCGCCTTCGCTGCCGACGAAGACCGGGTAGCCAGCGTACTGCTCGGCCGAAGAAAATTCGAGAGGCGCCATCCCCGCGCAACCAGCTAGTAATCCTGCGAGGCCGACTACCAAGTATTTCATATAGTGTGGCTATCACATTTCAGACCGTCTGCAATCGGCCGAAACCGGACATCGCGGCGAAGGGCTTGCCCCCCGCTCGCCGCAACGCCACATCAACTCCATGCTCCTCCCCGCCCCCTTCACCGACTGGTTCGCAGCGCGCGGGTGGCGGCTGCGGCGGCATCAGGCCGACATGCTTGCGGCGGCGGGGCGCGGCGAGCATGCGCTGCTTGTCGCGGCGACCGGTGCGGGCAAGACGCTGTCGGGCTTCCTGCCGACGCTCGTCGATCTGGTGGAAAATCCCTCCGACCGCCTGCACACGCTTTATGTGTCGCCGCTGAAAGCGCTGGCGGCCGACGTCGAGCGCAACCTCACCGCCCCGATCGCCGAAATGGGGCTCGATATCAGCGTCGAGAGCCGCAGCGGCGATACCTCGTCCGACAAGAAGGCGCGGCAGCGGAGCCGGCCGCCGAACATCCTGCTGACCACCCCCGAATCGCTGTCGCTGCTGCTGTCCTATCCCGACAGTTTCGCGATGTTCGCCGAACTCAAGACGGTGGTAATCGACGAAATCCACGCCTTCGCCCCCGGCAAGCGCGGCGACCTGCTCAGCCTGTCGCTCGCCCGGTTGCAGCAGATCGCGCCCGCGCTGCGCCGCGTCGGCCTGTCGGCGACGATCGCCGACCCGCCGCAATATGCCGCTTGGCTCGCGCCCGACAGCCGCGGCGAGGCGGTGACGATCGTCGAAGGCGAGCCGGGCGCCGAGCCCGATATTGCGATATTGCTCCCCGAAGGGGCGGTGCCCTGGGCGGGGCATTCGGGGCGTTATGCCGTCCATCAGGTGATGGAAGTGATCGCGGCGAACCGCACGACGATCATCTTCTGCAACACCCGCGGGCTCGCCGAACTGATCTTTCAGGAGCTGTGGAAGGTCAACGACCTCGGCCTGCCGATCGCGATCCACCACGGCAGCCTCGACCGCGAGGCGCGCCAGCGCGCCGAAACCGCGATGGCCGAAGGCCGGCTGCGCGCGCTCGTCGCGACCGCCAGCCTCGACCTCGGGCTCGATTGGGGCGACGTCGACTGTGTGATCCAGATGGGGGCACCGAAAGGCTCGTCGCGGCTGTTGCAGCGCATCGGCCGCGCCAACCACCGGCTCGACGAGCCGAGCCGCGCGCTGATCGTCCCGGGCAACCGCTTCGAATATCTGGAGGCGCGGGCGGCACTGGATGCGGTGGAAGCGGGCGAGCGCGATGCCGACCGCTTCCGCCCCGGCGCGCTCGACGTGCTCGCGCAGCATGTGATGGCGCTCGCCTGTGCGGCACCGTTCCGCGAGGACGAACTGCTCGCCGAGGTGCGGAGCGCGGCGCCGTACCGCTGGCTCGATGCCGAGCTGTTCGCGCGCCTGCTCGGCTTCGTGCGCGACGGCGGCTATGCGCTCAAAAGCTACGATCGCTTCCGCCGCCTCGCGCCCGACGGACAGGGTGGTTGGCGCATCGCGCACCCGCGGCTGGCGGCGCAGCACCGGCTTAACGCCGGGATCATCGTCGAGGCGCCGATGGCCGAGGTGCGCTTCAAGAACGGCCGGCGGCTCGGCAAGGTCGAGGAATATTTCGCCAGCACGCTGTCGCCCGGCGATACCTTCGCCTTTGCGGGGCTCAGCCTCGAGGTCGAATCGATCCGCGACACCGACCTGATCGTCCGCGCGACGACGCGGCCGGCGCGTATCCCGAGCTATATGGGTGCGCGCATGGCGATTTCGACGCGGCTTGCCGACCGGGTGCGCGGCTTCCTTGCCGATCCGGCGAGCTGGCAGCGCTTTCCCGAGGATGTGCGCTTCTGGCTGGAGATGCAGGCGCTGCGCTCGGTCCTGCCGCGTCCCGGCGAACTGCTTGTCGAGACCTTCCCGCACGAGGGTGCCCATTATATGGTCGCCTATCCGTTCGAGGGGTGGAACGCGCACCAGTCGCTCGGCATGCTGATCACCAAACGGATGGAGCGTGCGGGGTTGCAGCCGCTGGGCTTCGTCGCCTCCGACTATGCGCTTGCCATCTGGTCGCTGCGGCCGGTGGCCGACCCCGCGACGCTGTTCGACGCGGCGATCCTCGAAGGCGAGTTCGTCGAATGGGTCGAGCGGTCGCACCTGCTGAAGCGGGCGTTTCGCGAGGTCGCGGTGATCGGCGGGCTGATCGAGCGCCAGCATCCGGGCAAACGCAAGACCGGCAAGCAGGTGACCTTTTCGACCGACCTGATTTTCGATGTGCTGCGCAAATACGAACCCGACCACCTGCTGCTCGAGGCCGCCTGGGCCGATGCGCGGGAGCGGCTGACCGACGTAGCGCGGCTTGGCGACCTGCTCGACCGCGCGGCGGGGACGATGGTGCATCGGACGCTCGAACGGATCAGCCCGCTCGCCATTCCCGTATTGGTGCTGATCGGGCGCGAGAATGTCGCCGCCGCCGATATCGACGACGCGCTACTCGGCGAGCTCGCCGATGCGCTGGCGGATGAAGCGATGCGGCCCGATTAGGCTGGTATGGGGCGGAATCCCGGCTAGCGGCAGTCCTCGATCACGCGGCCGATTTCGGACTGGACGGGCAGGGTCAGCCCGCTGCCGCCGGGGGTTTCCAGCGCAAAGCGTCCGCGGCTGAAGGCGATGCGGTCGAGGCGGATGTCGCGGTTCGGGACCGTCGCATTGCCGTCCTCGAAACGGAGCTGGTCGGTGCCGGCGCTGGTGCGCAGGCTGACGTCGCCGGCAAGGCCCGAGGTCAGGCGAATCGCGCTGCCGGTGCACGCCATGGTCAGCAGCGGGGCGGCGCCGCCGGTCGGCACGAAAGCGGCGGTGCGGCTGCCCGCGTCATAGCGCCACGCGCCATTGTTGACCGCGCGGCTTTCCCACGACCCGCTCGTCGGCGGCGCGGGCGCCGGCGCGGGGGCCGGGGTCGGCAGCGGCGCGGGGGCGGGCGGCGGGGCTTCGGGGGTCGGGATGGCGGTACAGCTCGCGACGGCGAGCATCAGCGGCACGGCGGTGCCGTATCGAAACCAGGCGCGCTGCCAGCTCATTCGCCGAATCCTTGCCAATCGATCACTTCTTCCAGCTCTACGCGCGGCACCGGCCACTGGTTCACCGCCGCGCCTTCATCGGCATAGCCGATCGCGAGCCCCGAAAACAGGATCTGGTCGTCGCCGAGCCCCAGCGTGCGGCGGACGGTGGCGCCATACATCGCCCAGCATTCCTGCGGGCAGCTCGCGAGGCCATGTTCGACGAGCAGCAGCATCACCGATTGCAGCCACATCCCCATGTCGGACCATTGCGGCGGGCCCATGATCCGCGAGCAATGGAGGAACAGCATCACCGGCGCGCCGAAGCCGCGGTAATTGTGGCGGAACTGGTCGAGCCGCGCCGGCTTGTCCTCGCGCGGGATGCCGAGTGATGCATAGAGCGCCTCGCCGACGCCGTAACGGCGGCTTTCCCACGGATCGGTCAACCCCTTGGGATAGATGTCATATTCGGGCTCATAACCCTCGCGCCCCATCGCGATCCGCGCCGCGACCGCATCCTGCACCGCCTGCCACGGCGCGCCGGTCAGTATCGTCACCTGCCACGGCTGGAGGTTGCCGCCCGATGGCGCGCGCTGCGCGGCGGCGAAGATGTCGCGGAGCAGTGCGGGCTCGACCGGCCGGTCGGTAAAGGCGCGCACCGAGCGGCGGCGATGCAGCGCATCGGTTACCGAGGCGGTGGCGGCGGGCGGGGAAAGCGTATCAGTCACTGGCATATTTATCCTCGCGGCGCTTGCCGAACAGCAGCTTGCGTTCGAGCCGGGCCTTCAACTGGCGATAGTAGTTCAGCAGGAAGACGTCATCCTCTTCGGCGACGGGACGCCCGATTTTAGCGCGGATCGTGTCGGCGACCTCGCGCATCGCGCGCGCGTCGCGGGCGCGCAGCACGCGTTCGAGCTCCTGCAGCTCGAAAATTCCGTAGACCGACAGTTCGGCTTCGGTGAAGGCGATGGCGCCCGTCTGGTCGCCGGCGACCCCGATATCGGCATCGAGCTTGACGCGCTGCGCCATCACCACCCACGTCCCCGCGATCAGGTCGCCCATCCGCATCCGGTCGCGATTGAACAGCAGGAACAGGCTGAGCGTCAGCGACCAGAGCACGCCCGCGAGCACGGTCCAGCCCGATATGGCATCCTCCGAAATGCCGTTGCCGAGCATCATCAGCGGCAGGAAGAGTTCGAGTTCGCGGATCAGGTTGCGCGCGACCACCGCGTCGGCCGTCAGTCGCCCGCCGTCGCGCGCGACGACGCGAATCCCCATCAGCCGTTTGCCCGGCGTCGCGGCGCGTTGCCCGAGTTCGAAGCCGATGAACCAGAAGGTCCTGAGCGCGAAGAAGCCGAGCATCCAGACGATATAGGCGATGTCGGACTTCGACCCGACGCCGACCCACGCGATCAGAAAGGAAAAGACGAGCAGGGCGACGACGATCAGCGTCAGGTCGACGACCAGCGCGCCGAGGCGCAGCCCCGCACTCGCGATCTTCAGTTCGAGGTCGACGCCCTCGGGCGTGATGAACTGGCGGATTTTCTTCGCGCGCGCCTCGCGCAGCTTGAGGTTGCTCGCGGCGGTCATGTGACATCCTCGCGCCGCGGGACATAATAATAGGCGAGCCAGAACAGCAGCATCAGCGTGCCGATGCCATAGCGTAGCAGCGTGTCGGTGATGAGCTGGCGGCCGAAGCCTTCGAGCAGCCCGGCAACGAGCAGCATCAATATCACCCCGACCATCACCTTGCCCGCGGTGCGCCCGGCAGCGGACGCCGCCTCCAGCCGTCCGCGCGCGCCGGGGAAGACGACCGCGGTGCCGATCCGGAGCCCGGCGGCGCCCGACAGCGCCGCGGCGAACAGCTCGGTCGTGCCGTGGATGAACAGCCAGCCGCCGAAATCGAAACCGAGGCCCTTGTTCGCGAAGACTGCGAGCATCGCGCCGAGCCCGATGCCCTGATAATATTCGAGCATCATCGTCGGCACGCCGAAGGCGAAACCGAGCGCGAAGGAGAGGATCGACACCTGGCTGTTGTGGGTGAACAAAAAGGTCGCGAAGACGTGGAGCCCGCTTTCCTGTTCAACTGCCGCCTTGCCATGTCCGAGCGTCGACTGGAGATATTCGGCCGTCGCGCGCGGATCGCGGCCGCCCGACATGCTTTCGTCGACGAAGTTGAAATACCATTCGGGCTGGTGCGCGACGAGCGAGTAGCTGGTCAGCGCGCCGAGGACGATGATCAGCGCGATGACGATCGTTTCCTTCCACACCGACCGCACCGCGGCGGGCCAGTCGTAGAGGAAGAAGCGCCGGAGCCGGCTGAGCCGCGTCTCGCGCACGCCATAGACGAGGAAATAGCCGCGGATCGACAGCGCCTCGAGATGGTCGAGCAGCGCCTTGTCGAGGCTGGTCGCGCGCGCGATCGACAGCGACGACAAGGTGGCGCGATAGAGCAAAGGCAGTTGCAGCAGCTCGTCGCTGGTCAGCGCCTTGGCGCCCTTCTTTTCCAGCTTGGTGAGCAGCAGGTCGAAGGCGATCCAGTCGGCCTCGCGTTCGGCGCGAAAGCGGCCGGTCGAAAAGGCCGGCGCGGTGACGGCGGGGGCGGCGGGCGCGGTCACAGGCTGCCGGCCCGTTTGATGCCGAGATAGGCGTCGACCGCGCTTGCGCCCATCGCGTCGGCCGGAACCTCGATCACGTCGGCGCCGAGCCGCTGCAGCCGCGCGATCACGAGTTGCCGGTCGCGCAGCATCGCCGCCGCGACGTTCGATCGCGTGACGTCGGCGCCGCTTTCGGGACGCCGCCTTTCCTCGCCCTCGACCTCTTCGTCCTTGATGACGACGAACAGCAGGCGGTGCTTCTGCACCAGCCGGCCGGCGGCGCGGATCATCAGGTCGGCGCTCGTCGCATCGGTGAATTCGGTGAACAATATGATCAGCGACCGCCGGTTGAGCTGGGCGCTCAGCGTGGTGAGCGCGAGGGTGAAATTGCTTTCGACATGCGCATAGTCGATCAGGCTCGCGGCGCGTTGCAGCGCGGGGAAATCCTGTGTGTGCATATAGGCGGGGGTCAGCGTGTGCGGCTTTGCCGCGAATGAAAAGAGGCTGATCCGGTCGTTGAGCTTCAGCCCGACATAGGCGAGGAGCAGCGCCGCCGACACCGCGCGGTCGACGCGCGGCATGCCGCCGACCGGTTCGGCCATCGTCCGTCCGCCGTCGATGGCGAGGACGACGCGATTGTCGCGCTCGACGCGATATTCCTTGGCGAGCAGTTTGACGTGGCGCGCCGTGGCGTTCCAGTCGATCGCGCGACGATCCATCCCCGGCTGATATTCGGCGAGCGCTTCGAACTCGGTGCCTTCGCCGCGAAAGCGCTGCTGGCGGAGGCCGAACCAGCTGTTGCGCTGGAACAGCCGGCTGCCTTCCTCGGTCACCGCGCGCAGGCTGGGGACGATGCTGATCGGGCGGTCGATCGCGAAGCGGCGCTGTTTCCAGACGAGTCCGAGGGGGCCCGCCCAGCGGATCCACAGCGCCTCGACCAGCGCCTGTCCGCGCCGAGTCGCGGCGAGCGACAGCGTCTGGGCGAGCGTTTGCGGTCTGCCGTCGCCGGTGTCGACCGCGCGCAGCGTGCCGGCGAGGCGCCCGCCGGCGGCGAGCCGGTCGTCGAGCGCGAGCGCGAGTTCGGCGCGCCGCGGTACCGCGACCCCGCTGGCGGTGACCGACAGGTCGAACGGGTCGCCGACGCCGACCTGATGCGGAAAGCGGGTGTCGAGCGCAAGGCGGCGCGGGCTGGCGCCGGCAATCGTGTCGAGAAGCAGGCAGGCGAGAATCACCGCGATCCACCCGGGCGCGACCAGCCACAGTTCGGGCCGGACCAGCCCGAGCGCCAGCGCCAGCGGGGCACCGAGCAGCAGCAAATAGATGGCGCGTCGGGTGGGGTAGATCACCGGGGCACTTCCTCGCGTTCGAGCAGCGCCGCGACGACCTGTTCGACATTGCGGCCCTCGATCTCGGCGGCGGCCGACAGGATGACGCGGTGGCGCAGGACGCCGGCGGCGAGGCGCTGGATATCGTCGGGGATCACATAGTCGCGGCCGTCGAGCGCCGCCGCGGCGCAGGCGGCGCGCGCCAGCAGGGTCGCGGCGCGCGGGCTGGCGCCGCACTCCAGGTCGGCGCTCTCGCGCGTCGCGCGGACGAGGCGGACGATATAATCGACGATCTCGTCGGCGAGGCGGACGGTCGCGATCGTGTCGATCGCGGCGCCGATCGCCTTGGCACCGGCGACCTTGGTCACACCGAAATCACTGACCGCGGGGCTTTTGAAGCGTCCGCCATGGTCGGCGACGATGCGGCGTTCCTCCGCGGCGTCGGGATAATCGACGACGAGCTTGAACAGGAAGCGGTCGAGCTGCGCTTCGGGCAACGGATAGACGCCCTGCTGTTCGATCGGGTTCTGCGTCGCCAGCACGGTGAAGCGCGGGCTCATCATATGGGGTTCGCCGTTGATCGTGACGCGGCGTTCCTGCATCGCTTCGAGCAGCGCGGCCTGCGTCTTCGGCGGGGTGCGGTTGATTTCGTCGGCGAGCAGCAGTTCGGTGAAGATCGGCCCCTTGGTGAGGGTGAAGCTCGACGTCTGGAAGTTGAACAGGTTCGACCCCAATATGTCGCCCGGCATCAGGTCGGGGGTGAACTGGATGCGCCCGAAATCGAGACCCGTGGCACGCGCGAAGGCTTGCGCCAGCAGCGTCTTTGCAGTTCCCGGCGGGCCTTCGAGCAGGACATGGCCGCCCGCGAGCAGTGCGATCGTCACCATGCGGGTCAGCGGCCCCTGCCCGAACACGACCTTGGCGACCTCGCCCTCGATCGCGGCGCCGAGCGCCTGCACGCCCGCGATCCCTTCGGCGATATTATTGGCTGTCACGGAGTAAATCCTTCCTGATGTCGTGCAGCGCCTGCGCGTCTGCCAGAAATTCGTGGGTGTTGCGCGCCAACGGCAGCCGCCGGGCGAGCGCGGAGAAGAGGTCGCTGCCGGCCGGCAGATGCTTGTCGATCCACGCGTCGGTCGCGTCGTCGTCGAGCCCCGACGGCGCGTGGAGCCGCCGCGCGATGGCGCCGCGCTGGCTTTTCACAAAAGCGTCGGCGCCGTCGAGTTCGCGCCGCGCCTGCTTGATCAGGTCGGCACTGTTGGCGATCAGCGCCGCTTTCGAGACGGGAATTGCGCGGGCGGGCTTCAGCGCCGGGCCGAAGCGCGCCCATGCCTGCCACAGCGCGAGCAGCCCCGCCGCGATCAGGCACAGGGTGATGCCGATAAACGGCGGGACAAAGGCGAAACGGAGCAGCGAGCGCCCGCCGCCGAGGCCGTTCAGCGTGACGTCGAAGGCGAGCGCGTTCGCATCGGCATCCTCGCCGATCGCGTCGATCAGCATCGCCGCGCCGCGCGCCTTGTCGCGCGAAGCAAAGGCGAGATTGTTGATCAGGTCGGGGTCGGCGAGGATATAGCGGTCGTGCTCGCGCGACCGTGCCAGCACCGCGCCGCCATCGGGCCCCGCGATCAGCACGTCGAGCTGCTCGCCCTTCACCGTCTGCACATTGGCGGGCAGCGTCACCGAAAATGCGCGGTTCGCGAGGTCGGCCGGCACCACCGCGGCCTTGCCCGGCGTTGCGGCGACCGTCACCTTGCCGAACAGCGCTTCGGGGAGCAGCCGCGCGGACGGGGTCACGGGGATGCCCGCGCCGACCCAGCCGGGTTTGGCCGCCTGCCCGGGGACGGTCATCACCTCCCATTTCGGCAGTATGATCAGGACTTTGCCGCCGCTTTGCGCGTCGATCAGCTCGCTAATCTCTTCGGGCCGGCTGCGATGCGTCGGCGTCAGGATGAGCAGCGGGTGATATTCTTCATAGCTTTGGCTTTCGACCGTGCGACGCAGTTCGACCTCGGCACCGGCGCGTTCGAGAAGGTCGACGATCCCCGCATAGCCCGGCGCGCCCTTCGCCAGCGCATGGCCGCCGCCGTTGTTGCCGCTCGACAATTGCGGGCCGAGCGCGATCAGCGCCCAGAGCGCGATGAAGGCGATGACGCCGATCGCGACGACCCCCGCGATCAGGCGCGGGTTGAACCCATGGTCGCTGGCGGCGGCGCCGCTCATGTCCGCGCCCAGTTACGCGGTACCGTCAGTTCGGCGTAGGCGCTGCGGCACTGGTCCCACGCCCCCGCATCGATCGATCGCCCGCCGAACAGGCTGATCTCGACCGCGCGCGCGATGCGGCTGAACGCGTCGCGGGCGACGCCGGGCAGGTCGTGCGCTTCGGCGAGTTCGCGCGAGGTCATCGCCGGGCGGACAAGCCCCGGGCGCCGCCCTTCGATATCCTCGACGCTGCGATAGAGCAGCAGATGGATCGCTTCGGCGAAGCGGCCCTCGGCGGCGAGCGCGTCGGCTTCGGCGAGCAGCGCGCGCGCGGCGCCGGCTTCGGCCTGTCCGACCTGATCCTCCTCGGCCGCGGCGCGCCGCCGCCCGAAACGCAGCCGGTCGACCCATTCGGCGAAGGCCGGAACGAAATGATAGAGGATGAACAGCAGAAGCAGCGCGGCGCCGACCCACAATATGGGCTTTACCGCCGGCGCACTCCACTGGAAGAAGTCGCCGATCGCATTGAACAGCGATTTCAGCCATTCGGGTGTTTCGGGCTGCGGTGGCGGGGGCGGAAAGCCCGTCTGGATTTCGCCGCCCGCGACGGTCTGGCCATAGCCGGGGTCGACGAGTTCGGTATCGATCAGCCATCCCTGACCATCTACAGGGCCGGCGGACTCGGCGGCGGCCGAAGCCTGGGCGATCCACAAGGATATCATGTTGAAAAGATGGCCCCGCCCCGGTCGTTCATCGGACGAGTGGTAGCGCGATGCGGCGCGGGAAGGCAAGAGAGGCTTGCGCGGCGAACGGCCCCGTTCTAGCGCGCGAAGATCGACGGGTGGTTGCCGGCGCAACCATGTTGACGCGGTGGGAGACGGGCATTGGACGCGGCGCAGGCAGTGCATGAGAAATTTTTGGCCGCGCTGGCAGGAAGAAATCTCCCGGGACGCCCCGATGCGCCCGATCCCGCCGCCATCGGCCTGTCGCGCAGCGACGCCACCGACATCTTCCTGTCACAACTCACCAGCCGCCAGATGGACCGGCTGTCGCGCCATCTGCAGGCGCGCGGCGAGGGTTTCTATACGATCGGATCGTCGGGGCACGAGGGCAATGCCGCAGTCGCCGGTGCGCTGCGCGTCACCGATATGGCATTCCTCCACTATCGTTCGAACGCCTTCCAGCTCCACCGCGCGCGCCAGCTTCCCGGCGGCACGCCGACGTGGGACATGCTGCTGAGCTTCGCGGCGTCGAGCGAAGATCCGATCTCGGGCGGGCGGCACAAGGTGATCGGGTCGAAACCGCTCGCGATCCCGCCGCAGACCTCGACGATCGCTTCGCACCTGCCGAAGGCGGTCGGCGCCGCCTTTTCGATCGGTATCGCGCGGCGGCTCGGCATGAAGGAGTTGCCGCTTCCCGACGACGCGGTGGTGCTGACCAGCTTTGGCGATGCCTCGGCCAACCATTCGACCGCGCAAGGCGCGTTCAACACCGCGGGCTGGACGGCGTTCCAGGGCTCGCCGATGCCGCTCATCTTCCTGTGCGAGGATAATGGTATCGGGATTTCGACGCGGACGCCGACGGGATGGATCGAGGCGCAGTTCCGCCATCGCGCCGGGCTCCACTATATCCAGTGCGACGGCACCGACCTTGCCTCGGCCTATGCGGGTGCGAAGGAAGCCGCCGACCATGCGCGGCGGACCCGCAAGCCGGTGTTCCTTCACATGGCGACGGTGCGCCTCTATGGCCACGCCGGTTCGGACGTGCAGGGCGCCTATCTGCCCAAGGCGCTGATCGAGTCCGACGAGGCGCGCGATCCGCTGCTCAAGGGCGCGGCGCTGATGGCGGAGCAGGGCTGGATGTCGCCCGCCGAGGTCGCCGACGCCTATGAGGAGATCGGCGCGACATTGGCGCGGCAGGCCGAAGCGGCGATCCTGCGGCCCAAGATCACCACCCCTGCGCATGTGATGGCCAGCCTCGTGCCGCCGAAGCGCGAGGTTGTTCGCGCCAACAGCCCTGCGGCCGAGGACCGCAAGGCGATGTTCGGCAGCGATGCCGGGCAGATGGACAAGCCGATGCATATGGCGCGGCTCTTGAGCTGGGCGCTCGCCGACCTGATGCTGGCGCACAAGGAAATCGCGGTGATGGGCGAGGACGTCGGGCCGAAGGGCGGCGTCTATAACGTTACCGCGAAGCTCCACCAGCGTTTCGGTTCGGCGCGCGTCATCAACACTCTGCTCGACGAACAGGCGATTCTCGGGCTGGCGATCGGCATGGCGCACAACGGGTTCGTCCCGATGCCCGAGATCCAGTTCCTCGCCTATGTCCACAATGCCGAGGACCAGATCCGCGGCGAGGCGGCGACATTGAGCTTCTTCTCGGACGGCCAATATACCAATCCGATGGTCATCCGCATCGCGGGGCTCGGCTATCAGAAGGGCTTCGGCGGCCATTTCCACAACGACAACAGCCTTGCGGTGTTTCGCGACATCCCCGGGGTCATCCTCGCGGTGCCGTCGAACGGCCGCGATGCGGTGCAGATGCTGCGCGAATGCGTAAGGCTGGCGCGCGAGGAACAGCGCGTCGTCGTCTTCGTCGAACCGATCGCGCTCTATATGACGCGTGACCTCCACGAGGAAGGCGACGGCCTGTGGACCAGCGTCTATGAAGCCCCGGGCGAAGGCGCCCCGATCCGCCTTGGCGATGTCGGGGTGTACGGGCAGGGCACCGACCTTGCGATCGTTACCTATGGCAACGGCACTTATTTGTCGCGGCAGGCCGAGAAATTGCTCGCCGCCGACGGCGTCAAGGCGCGCGTCATCGACCTGCGCTGGCTCGGGCCGGTAGACGAGGAGAAGCTGATCGCCGCGGTCGGCGATGCCAAGCGCGTTCTGATCGTCGACGAATGCCGGATCACCGGATCGCAGAGCGAGGCGCTGATGGCGAGTTTCGTCGAGCGCACGCCGGATAAGAAGCTCGCGCGGATTGCCGCCGACGACAGCTTCATTCCGCTGGGGCGCGCGGCAACGCTGACGCTGCCGAGCCGTGACAGCATCTACGCTGCCGCGAAGGAGTTGCTGGCATGAGCGCGCGCAGGAGTGCGCTCGTCGTCGCCCCCGGCCGCGGCACCTATGGCAAGGGCGAACTCGGCAGCATCGCGCGGCTGCACGGTGCGCGTTTCGCCGAACTGCTCGCGAATTTCGACGCCCAGCGCGCCGACCGCGGCCAGCCGACGGTCACCGAACTTGACGGTGCCGAGCGGTTCAGCGTCGCGACGCATATGCGCGGCGATGTCGCCGCGCCGCTGATCTATACTGCGACCGCGCTCGACTGGCTCAGCATCGATCGCGACAAATATGATGTCGTCGCGGTCGCGGGCAATTCGATGGGCTGGTACAGCGCGCTAGCGCTCGGCGGCGCGGTATCGGTCGAAGACGGTTTTCGGATTTCGAATGCGATGGGCCTCAACAGCCAGAGGCACGGCCCTGGCGGGCAGATTTTGCTGCAGGTCGTCGACGAGGATTGGCGCCCGGTCGCCGGGCTGCGCGAAAGGCTTTTCGATCTTGTCGCCGACATCGGCTCGCGCCGCGGCTGCGCGCTCGCGCTGTCGATCGATCTGGCCGGCATGCTGGTCTTCGCGGGCAATGAGGACGGTCTCGCCGCGCTACTCGCCGAAGCACCCCCGACCCCGGGCCGCGATCCCCTACGCCTCGCGGGCCATGGCCCCTTCCACACCCCGTTGATGTTCGGCAGCTCGGACAAGGCGAAGGCCGAATTGCCCGCCTCGCTGTTCGGCGCCCCCACGATCCCGATGATCGATGGCCGCGGTCATATCTGGCGCCGCTTCGCGAGCGATCCGACCGCAGTTTGGGATTACACCTTCGGCCACCAGATCCTCGCGCCCTATGATTTCGCGCTGTCGGTGCAGGTTGCGGTCAAGGAATATGCCCCCGATGTCATCATCCTGCCCGGCCCGGGCGACACGCTCGGCGGCGCGATCGCGCAGTCGCTGATCGGCATCGAATGGCAGGGCATCCGCGGCAAGGCCGACTTCATGGCGCGGCAGGCGGCCGATCCGATCCTGATGTCGATGGGCCGCGCCGAACAGCGCGGTCTGGTTACGTAAAAGCTGAAGGCAGGGCCGGCGCCGGTGGGAAGCCGCCGCCAGCCCTGCTCGATTGCGCGTGCCAGGTGGGGTTGGCATGCGCGGGCGAACGGCTGCGCCAATGGGGACCAACTCAAGGGCGGTACGCCGTTCAATCTCCTTATAGGGGCGCCGCGACCGATCCGGTTGCCTGCCCCTGATCTTATGCGCCGAAACGGATAGGGTTCGGCGGTTCGCCGGCCGATTCGGCGATGAATTGCAATCGCAGCAGTTCGGCGACGCTGCCGACCTGCGCGCGCCGCATGATGTTGGCGCGGTGGACCTCGACGGTGCGCGGGCTGAGGTCGAGGCGGCGGGCGATCGCCTTGTTGCCGAGCCCCGCCGCGATCGCGCCGACGATATCGCGTTCGCGCGGCGTCAGCGCGGCGAGCCGCATTTCGGCGTCGCGATGCCGGGTCAGCGCATCCTGCCGGAGGTGCCAGTCGCCGAGCGAACGGTCGACGGCGCGGCGGACAAGCCGCGGGTCGAGCGGGGCGGGGAGCAGATCCTGCGCGCCGCCGCGTAAAATCGCGCGCGATTCGGCGATGCTCAGCCGGTCGGCAGCAACGAAAATCGTCGTGTTGACGCGCCCCGCGATCCGGTCGAGCAGCGCTGCGCCGCTCGTCGGGCCCGGTTGACGCCAGTGGAACAGCAACAGGCCGCCTTCATGCTCGGCCCCGGCCTCGAGCCAGGCGTCGGCGTTCGCAAAGCTGCGTACGACCCGGCTGCTGCCCGCCGCGAGCGCGCGAAAACAGGCCGCGCGCTCGGTCGGGTCCGGCAGGACGAGATGGATATGGCCCCCATGATCGCTCACCCCGCCCTGCTGCCGCGCCGGGCGCGGCAAGCCCAGTGCGATTCAGTCGGCTTCGGCGCCAGTTCGGAGCAAGGAGCGGGCGGCAAGTCGTCGCCGCGGCGCAAATATCTGGTGACCCCTACGGGAATCGAACCCGTGTTTCAGCCGTGAGAGGGCCGCGTCCTGACCGCTAGACGAAGGGGCCATGGCGTGGCCGGAGAGCGCCTTTATCCCGCTTGCGCCCGGCAAGCAAGGGCGAGGCGTTACCCGGCCGCCGCCGCGTTCCGCGCCGCGACGCTTCGGGCGCGGCCGTAGGCGAGGTAGAAGACCACGCCGATGACGTTCCACATCGCAAAGCGGGTCAGCGTGTGGGTGGGCAGGCTGGCCAGCAGATAGAGGCAGCCCAGCACCGCGAGCGTGCCGACGAGATAGGGCTTCGGACAGCGGAACACGCGCGGCAGGTCGGGATCGCGGCGGCGCAGCACCATCATGCACACCGCGACCGCGATGAAGGCGACGAGCGTCCCTGCATTGGCTAGTTCGGCGATCTCGTCGAGGCGGAAAAAGCCCGCGACGAGCGCCACGAACACGCCGGTGACGAGGGTGATCGTCGTCGGCGCGCCGCTGCGCGGCGAAATCTTGCTGAGGAAGCGCGGCAGCAGGCCGTCGCGCGCCATGACGAAGAAGATGCGGCTTTGCCCGTACATCATCACGAGGATCACCGACGGCAGCGCGATCAGCGCCGCGAGCCCGATGGCCCAGGCCGCACCTGGATGTCCGAGCGTGCGGAGGACGAACGCGAGCGGCTCGCTCGACTTGCCGAGATCGATGTACGACACCGAACCGATCGCGCTGATCGCGACGAGCATATAGATGAGCGTGCAGATCGCCATCGACCCGAGGATGCCGATGGTGAGGTCGCGCCCGGGGTTCTTGGCCTCTTCGGCCGAGGTCGCCACGGCATCGAAGCCGTAGAAGGCGAAGAAGACGATGGCCGCCGCCGCCATCACCCCGCGCGTCGTGCCCCCTTCGACATGGCTGCCGAACCCGTAGGGCATGAACGGCGTCATCTTGTCCGCGTCGAAGAATGGCAGCGCCAGCACGACGAAAGCGGTCAGCGCGGTAAGCTTGATCGCGACGAGGATGATGTTGAAGGTCGCGCTTTCGCGCGTTCCGGCGATCAGCATGCCGGCGATCGCCAGTGCGACGAGCACCGCGGGCAGGTTGATGATGCCGCCGGCATGCGGTCCCGCCAGCAATTGCGCCGGCAGGTCGACCCCGAGCGACTGGATCCAGCCGACGAGATAGGCCGACCAGCCGACCGCCACCGTCGAGCAGGCAAGCGAATATTCGAGGATCAGGCTCCACCCCACGATCCACGCCAGCGTCTCACCCAGCACCGAATAGGTATAGGCATAGGCGCCGCCTGCGGTCGGGATCAGCGTGGCCATTTCGGCATAGGCCAGCGCGGCAAAGGCGCATACCGCGCCGGCGATCGCGAAAGCGACGATCACCGCCGGGCCGGCGCGGTCGGCGCCGACGCCGGTCAGCGTATAAATGCCGGTGCCGACGATCGCCCCGACCCCGAGCGCGACCAGATGCGGCCAGCTCAGCGTCTTGCGCAACCCATGGGCCGCATCGTGCGCACCGCCGATCGGCTTGCGCGGCCCCAGCCATCCCCCTGCCATATTCATCTTCTCCTGCGGTTTCCGGCTGACCTCGCACCCGGACGGTGCAAGGGTTGCGATCGGAAACTGGCGCAAAACTTAGCTTCCTCCAAACTTGTAAACAGTATACGAAATGGCGCAAGTTCAAAAATGAGGACCGCAAGGATGGAAAACGGCACGGTGACGATGACGTTGGGCGAGGTCGACAGGCTGGCCCGGCGGGTGCTGACGCAGCACGGATTGCGCGGCGACCATGTCGATGCGGTGGCGCGGACGATCGTTGCAGGCGAACGCGATGGCTCTGCCAGTCACGGTGTGTACCGGCTGCTTGTCGCGGTGAACACGCTACGGACGGGCAAGGTCGATCCGGCGATCGAGCCCGTCATAACCCGCCCGGCGCCCGCCCTCGTGAAAGCCGACGCCGGCGGCGCCTTCGCGCAGCTTGCGATCGAGCGTGCCCTGCCGGTGCTGGTCGACAGTGCGCGGACGAACGGTATTGCCGCGCTTGCGGTCAATCGCTGCATCCATTTCGCGGCGCTGTGGCCCGAGGTGGAGATGGTGGTTGCCGAGGGGCTGGTCGCGCTGGCGACGACCCCGAGCCACGCCTGGGTCGCCCCCGCCGGAGGTCATCGTCCGCTGCTGGGGACCAATCCGATCGCCTTTGGCTGGCCGCGTCCCGGTGGCACGCCCTTCGTCTTCGACTTTGCGACCAGCGCGGCGGCGCGCGGCGAGATCGAACTGCATCGCCGCGCAGGCAAGCCGATCCCCGCCGGCTGGGGACTCGATATCGACGGACAGCCGACCACCGACGCGCAGGCGGCGCTCGACGGCGCGATGCTGACATGGGGCGGGCACAAGGGGTCGGCGCTGTCGATCATGGTCGAACTGATTGCCGGGCCACTGATCGGCGACCTGACGAGCGCCGAGTCGATGGCGTGGGATGCCGGCGCCGGCGCGTCGCCCTATGGCGGCGAGTTGATCGTGGCGATCGATCCGGCTGGCTTTCTGGGTCCGGGGGCGGCGGAGCATCTGGCCCGCGCCGAAACATTGTTCGGGGCAATGGCTGCGCAGGGGGCGAGGTTGCCGGGTGCGCGCCGCCACGCCAACCGGGCGGTCAGCATGGAGGAGGGGGTGCGCATCCCGTCAGCGCTGCACCGCGACATCCTGGCGCTGCTCGACACCGGGGGCTGACCGGCCGGCGCTGCGTGGTCAGTCGATCCGGTCGGCGCTGCGTGGTCAGTCGATCCGGTCGGTGGAAAACTGCCGCCGCAGATCGTCGATCGTCGTCTGGATATGCGCGGCTGTCGCCCTGGCCACGGCATCGCCGTCGCGGTCCAGCCAGTGCCCAAGGATCGCCTGATGTTCCTCATTGGCCCGCTGGTCGCGGCCGAGCGGTTCGAGATGCTTGCGGACATAACGCTCGCCGAGCACGTGCAGCCGTTCGAGCATGTGGGTGGTGATCGGCTGGTTCGCCGGCTGGATCAATGCGAGGTGGAAGGCGCGGTTGAACCGGCCGACGCCGTCGCCATGCGCATCGGTGACCTTGTCGAGTTCGTCGTGGACCGCGATGGCATGCTGCCGTTCGGCATCGCTGGCGCGCGCCGCGGCCAGCGCGACCAGCTCGGGCTCGAGCTTGAGGCGCAGCGCATAGACCTCCTCGGCTTCGGTCGCGCTGAGCGCGCGGACGAAATAGCCGCGGTTGGCCTGGCTGCGCACCAGCCCTTCCTGTTCGAGCCGGGTCAGCGCCTCGCGCAGCGGAATCTTGCTGATCCCCAGTTCGGCGGCGAGCGTGTCCTGCCGGATCGCCTGATCGGCCGGAATTGTGCCGTTGAGAATCCGGTCGCGAACGAGGTCGACGAGCTGGTCGGCGAGGTTGCGGACGATAAGATTGGTCATCGATTTAGTTTCACTTGCCCGCAGCATGAGACGGCCTCAGTCTCTGCCTCACAGCGGGCGCGAGCGCAACTCATGTGAAGCGTCCGAGGTCGAAGGGCGCGAGATCGATGGGGGCAGGCTCGCCATCGACGAGCGCGGCAACCGCTTCGCCGGTCACCGCCGCGAGCGTCAGCCCCAGATGCTGATGGCCGAAGGCATAAGCGACGGCAGGCTGTTCGGGGAGGCGGCCGATCGCCGGAAGATAATCGGGCAGCGTCGGGCGCGCGCCGATCCATTCGCTTGCCGGTTCGCCGAAATCGAGGCCGAGCGCTGCGACATGCGCGCGCAGCCGGGCCCATTTGCGCGGGTCGGGCGGATCGCCCTCGCGCGCGAATTCGACGAAGCTCGCGGCACGGAGGCCGTGCGCAAAGCGGGTGACGATCATCGAGCGGTCCTCGAACACTACCGGCGGCATGTCGACCGGCCAGCCGGTCGCGACGCTTTCGATATGATAGCCGCGCTCGGCGATCAGCGGCACCTTATACCCGAGCGGCTTGAGCAGCGGTGCGGACGCGGCGCCGGCGGCGACGAGCGCGAGGCTGGCGGTCAGCGTCGTGCCGTCGTCGAGCGTCACCTTGGCGCCCGCCGGGCCGGCGACGCCGACCGCGCGGGCACGGCGTTCGCGTCCGCCGAGCGCGCGAAAGCGGGCATGGAGCGTCTCGCCGAGCGCCGCCGGATCGGCGATCTGTCCGCTGCCCGCGAACCGGATCGCGCCGGCGAGCGGGGCACGCGTCAGCCGTTGCAGTTCGGCCAGCTCGTGCGGCGGGACGCTATCGAACCGCGCGGTTCCGGTATCGGCCGCCTGCCAGTGGGCGAGCCCGGCGATGGCAGTCGCGGGGCTTTCCCACACCACGATGTGCCCGTCTTCGCGCAGCAGGGCGGGCGCTCCAGCATCGGCGAGCAAGCGCCGCCACGCCGGCAAGGCGTCGGCGAGGATGGCGGAAAGCGCCGCCTTGCCATGGGCAAAGCGGGCCGGGGTGCTCGCGCGGGCGAGCCGGAGCGCGAACGGCAGCCATGTTGCCATCGCGCGCGGCGGCAGGCCGACCGGACCGCCGCCCAGAAAAAGCCGGCGCGGAAAGCTGCGCAATGTGGCGGGCGAGGCGAGCGGTTCGACCTGCTCGACCGCGATATGGCCGGCGTTGCCCCACGAAGCGCCGCGCCACGGGCCGCCGGGCGCGACGAGCGTCGTCGCGACGCCGCGCCGCTGCAGCGCGATCGCGCTGGCGAGCCCGATGACGCCGTTGCCGATAACGATGGCGGTGGCAGGTCGCTGTGTCACACGACGGTGAAGCCGGCCCAGAACGGATCTTCGCGGTCGATCCAGATCGTGTTGAGGCCGGTGGCGATCGCCGATCCCTCGATCGAGGGGATGATGCCGTCCAGATCGCCGATCTTCGCCGCCGCCTCGACGCGGCCGATGAAGCGGCTGCCGATATAGCTTTCGTGGACGAAGCGGTGGCCGACGTTCAGCCGTCCGGTCGCGACGAGATGCGCGAGCCGTGCCGAAGTGCCGGTGCCGCACGGGCTGCGGTCGATCGCGCGCTCGCCATAGAAGACCGCGTTGCGCCCGTCGGCGCCTTCGCCCTTGGGCCGGTCGGCCCACAGCAGATGGGTGACGCCGCGGATGCTCGGTTCGAGCGGATGGACGGGTTCGTAGATGTCGCGGATCATCGCGCGGATCGTGCGGCTGAGTTCGACGATGCGCGCGGCGCCGAGGTCGTCGAGGCCGGTGTAGGCACCCTGCGGTTCGACGATCGCATAATAGTTGCCGCCATAGGCGACATCGATGGTCAGCGGTCCGAAATCGGGGACGTCGACCTCGATGCCGCGCGCCGCGACATAGGCGGGGACGTTGCGGATGCGGACCGAGCGGACGCGATCGCCCTCGGCTTCATAAGTGATGTCGATCGTCCCAGCGGGGACCTCGACCACCAGCCGCCCCGGTTCGCGCGGGGTGATCAGTCCATGCTCGAGCCCGAAGGTGATCATGCCGATGGTGCCGTGCCCGCACATCGGCAGGCAGCCGCTCGTCTCGATGAACAGAATTGCGGCGTCGGCGTCGCCGCACGGCGGGTAAAGAAAGCCGCCCGACATCATGTCGTGTCCGCGCGGCTCGAAACACAGCCCGGTCCGGATCCAGTCGAACCGGGCGAGGAAATCGAGCCGGCGTTCCGCCATCGACGCGCCGCGGAGCAGCGGCGCGCCGCCCGCGACCAGCCGGACCGGGTTGCCGGCGGTATGCCCGTCGATACAGAAGAAGCTGTGCCGCATCGGCGTCAGCTTAGGCCGCGACGGACGACTTGGCGACAGGACGCGTGCGGGCCGCTTCCTCGACCATCGCGATCACGTCGGCGCGGCGTTGGCCGGCCAGCGGCAGGCGCGGCAGGCGCACGCGTTCGGAACCGCGCCCCATGATCTCTTCGGCGAGCTTGATCGACTGGACGAGGTCATGATCGGCGTCGAGGTGGAGCAGCGGCATGAACCAGCGGTAGATGCGGCGTGCTTCCTCCCAGTCGCCGCGGTCGACGGCGGCGATCAGCGCGACCGATTCCTGCGGGAAGGCACTGGTCAGCCCCGACACCCAGCCCGAAGCGCCGAGCATCAGCCCTTCGAGTGCGATATCGTCGAGGCCGGCCATCACCGTGTAGCGGTCGCCATAGCGATTGATCACGTCGGTGAAGCGGCGCGGATCGGGTGCGCTTTCCTTGATCGCGACGATCGTTTCGACGTCGCGAAGACCGTCGAGCGTCGCGAAATCGACGCTGACCCGGTACGCGGGCGGGTTGTTGTAGAGCATGATCGGCAGCCCGGTCGCCCCGGCCACGGTGCGGAAATGGGTCGCGAGTTCCTCGCTCGTCGGGACATAGACCATCGCGGGAAGCAGCATCAGCGCGTCGAGGCCGATCTTCTCGGCCTCTTTCGCATAGAGGGCCGCGCGATGCGTCGTGAATTCCGAAACGCCGGTGATCAGTGGGACGCGCCCGCCGACCGCCTCGACGCCGGCGCGCAGCACCGCGAGCTTTTCGTCGGGGTCGAGCGAATTATTCTCGCCGCACGTGCCGAGCAGGATGAGGCCATTCACGCCGTCGTCGACCAGCGCGGTCAGCACGCGCTGCGTCGCGTCGATATCGATCGAACCGTCGGCGGAAAATTGCGTCGTCGCGGCCGGGTAAACGCCGCGCCACAAATTGTCTTGATTTGTCACTGGACCTCCTGTCATATGAGGATCGTATACGATATAATCTACACCTTGCCAATCCGGTTTCTGCGGCTCGGCGAACGAAATTTTTCCATCGGGAAAGGGCAGACTTCATGAAGCTATCGCATCTGATCGACGGAGAATGGGTGGCCGGCGATGCGTCGGCGGCCAGCATCAACCCGTCGAATACCGAAGAGGTCGTGGCGCATTATCCGCTGGGCGGCGCCGCCGAGGTCGATGCCGCGGTCGCGGCGGCGCGGCGCGCCTTTGGCGGCTGGGCGGCTGCGTCCCCCGAAGTGCGCTCCGACCTGCTCGACCGGGTCGGGTCGACGGTGATGGCACGCGCCGCCGAGCTTGGCGAACTGCTCGCGCGCGAGGAAGGCAAGACGCGCGCCGAAGCGACCGGCGAAGTGATGCGCGCCGCGCGCATCTTCAAATATTTCGCAGGCGAGGCGCTGCGCTGCCACGGGCGCACGCTCGAATCGACGCGGCCGGGGCTCGACGTCGAAGTGTGGCGCGAGGCGGTCGGCGTCGTCGGGCTGATCACGCCGTGGAATTTCCCGATCGCGATTCCGGCGTGGAAGGCGGCGCCGGCGCTCGCCTTCGGCAACACGGTGGTGCTGAAACCGGCGCAGCACACGCCGGCGGTCGCGCATGCGCTCGCTTCGATCATCGCCGAGTGCGGCGCCCCGGCGGGGGTTTTCAACCTCGTTCTCGGCCAGGGCCAGGTCGGCGCGGCGATCGCGGCGCACCCGGATATCGACGCGATATCCTTCACCGGGTCGCAGGCGGTCGGCGGCAAGGTCGCGCAGGCCGCAGTCGCGCGCGGCGCGCGCGTTCAGCTCGAAATGGGCGGCAAGAACCCGTTGGTCGTGCTTGCCGACGCCAATCTCGACCGCGCCGTCGCCATCGCGCTCGATGGCGGCTTTTTCCAGACCGGTCAGCGCTGCACCGCGTCGAGCCGGGTGATCGTCGAGGATGCGATCCATGACCGCTTCGTCGCGGCGCTGGCCGAGCGTGCGGGGGCGCTCCGCGTTGGTGCCGCGCTCGATCCGGCGACCGAGGTTGGGCCGGCATCGAACGAGAGCCAGCATGAACAGAATCTGCGCTATGTCGGGATTGCCACCGCCGACGGCGGCCAGCTGGTAACCGGCGGCGACGCGCTGCGCCTCGATACGCCGGGCTATTACATGCAACCGACGCTGATCGCCGACACCGCGCCCGAGATGCGGATCAACCGCGAGGAGGTGTTCGGGCCGGTCGTCTCGACGATCCGGGTCAAGGATTATGACGAGGCCCTCGCGGTCGCCAACCAGGGCGATTTCGGGCTGTCGGCGGGCATCGTTACCGCCAGCCTGGCGCGGGTGCGGCATTTCCGCCGCAACGTCCGCGCGGGCATGGTGATGGTCAACCTGCCGACCGCCGGGGTCGATTATCATGTGCCGTTCGGCGGCACGCGGGGGTCGAGTTACGGCCCGCGCGAACAAGGCTTTGCCGCGGTCGACTTCTATACGCAGATGAAGACCGTCTATGTCGGCGATTGATCGGGCAGGCCGCAAAATCTCGCGGATATCCGAGAATTGCAGCGATTCCCGGCATTCTCTGCGACGCCTCCTCAAGGACGTTGCGCTTAGTTTTCCTCGCCCTCTGGACCAGCATTATTGCGTTGCTTGGGGCTTCATCGGTCACTCATTTTAGAAAGGCGGACATCCATGCAGAGCCGGGATGACAAATTGAAATCGACGCAAAGCGCCAGCCGGCGTTGCGAGGTGTCACGCGAACGAAAAGAGGGGGCCAGGATGAAGATCGCTGCATTGCTTTCGGGGTTGCTGCTGGGTGCGGCCATGATCGCGCCGTCCGCAATCGCGCAGGACAATGGTCCGGAAGCGCGGCCGATCTATAACCGCGACCAGTGGTTGCCGAAATCCGTGCCGACCTCGGACGATGTGCTGCGCATTCCCGTGCCCGCCGACTATAACGCGCCCAAGGGCTCGTTCGTGCTCGTCGGCGGCCGGCTGTTCGACGGCACCGGCAAGGCCGCGCGCCCGGCAACGATCGTCGTGCAAGGCAAGTCAATCACCGCGGTGCTTGGGCCCGACGACAAAAACTGGCCCGCCGATGCCGTCGTTTACGACGTCACCGGCAAGACGGTGATGCCGGGCCTTATCGACCTGCACAGTCATTTGACCTTCATGGAAGGCGCCGACGCCGCGAGCGTCTATTCGTCGGCGAACATGAGCGGCGCCGAATCGGTGATGCGCGGCGTCAAGCGCATGGGCGTCTATCTGCAGGCGGGTGTGACGAGCGTCCGCGACGTCGCCTCGCACGGCGACGCGCCCTTCGTGCTCAAGCGGCTGCAGGCGGAAGGCCAGCTTCCCGGCCCGCGCATCATGGCGGCGGGGCAGCTGATCACCCAGACCGGCGGGCATGGCGCGCTGCACACATTCCAGCCGGGCTATCCCGAAATCCACGACCAGAATCCCAATTCGATGGTCCGCGTCGCGTCGGGTCCCGACCAGTGGCGCGAAGCGGTGCGGATCCAGTTCGCCAAGGGCGCCGATCTGATCAAGCTGGCGAGCGAATATTCGCAGGCGGAAATCACCGCCGCGGTCGACGAGGCGCACTCGCTCGGTCTGCCGGTGACGGTCGACAGCGAAACGCAATATATCGACATGGCGATCAAGGCCGGCGTCGACTCGATCGAACATCCGCTGCCGCGCAGCGACGCCGCGGTCGCGCTGATGGCAAAGCGCGGCATCGCTTCGGTGCCGACGCTGGTCGCCTATCGCGTCATCATGCGCGGCAGCGGCGGCTATTTCGGTTCGACCTCGCGCCGCTTCGAGCTCAACGAGCAGGTCAACGAGAATATGGTCGCCAAGATGCGCCGCGCCGGCGTCAAGATGGGGATCGGGCTCGATGTCGTGGCGCTGGCCGGGACGGACTTCCTGCCCGGCTCCTACATCGACGAGCTCGAAAGCTTCACCCGCATCGGCTTCACCAAGAGCGAAGCGCTGGTCGCGGCGACCAAGACGGGCGCCGAGATCATGAAGATGGGCGACCGGCTGGGGACGATCGAGGCCGGCAAGCTCGCCGACATCATCGTCGTCGACGGCAATCCCGACGAGGATTTCGCGGCGCTGCGCAAGGTCAAGACCGCCTTCGTCAACGGCCGCCTGATGCTGCAGGACGGCCGCATCTACAAGCCCGCGCACGAAGAAGTGCCGATGCCGGAGCGGAAATGAAATGACTGCGCGGCGCGCAGATCCGGCCGGACCGCGATCAGGGCGCGGCGTCGTGGCTGCCGTGGCCCAGCGCGGCCATGGCGGCGGCGATGATCGGCGCGCGCCATTCGCGTTGCAGCCCCATCGTCACCGCAAGCCGCGCCGAGAAATTGGCACCTGCCAGGGCGGTGAAGGCCCGCGCCAGCCGGTCGAGATCGGGATCGGCCAGATCGACGCCCAGCGATGCCACGACTTCGAGACCCAGTTCGGTAAAGCGGGGATCGCGCTCCCCCCCTTCGCTTTCCAGCAGCTCGCCTTCGCGCGCCAGTTGCTGGGCAAAGGTCGACATGCCGGGAAATTCGAAGGTGCTGTCGACGACATTCTCGACGAGGGCGCGGTCGCGGTCGATGCCGGGCGCGAAATCGCCGAGTTTGGCGATCCGCTCGCGCGTCAGCGTTTCGTAACGGTCGACGACCGCATCGAACAGCGCCTTTTTGCTGGGGTAATGGTGGAGCAGCCCGGCTTTGGAATATTTCAGCGCGTCGGCGATCTGCTGGATCGACGCGCGCGCGAAACCGTGGCGGCCGAACACCCCGGCGGCACAATCCAGAATTTCGGCGTCGATTTCGGCGCGGGTCGGTCTTCGCATGGTTGCTTCCTAGCATGGCCGCGTTCGCGCCGGTCAATCTTCGATCGCCGTCCGACCCGGTCCCGTTTCACAAAAAACTTGTAACAGTCCAATTTGGTTGGTAACCGACCATATTGGTCGGAGAATTGATAGGCCCGGCGCCACAGCGGCGTCAACCCGTCTTCGAACGTATTTCAGGAGAGAGACCTTGCTGAATCTACAGGGTGTTGAGCATGTATATCCGAACGGCACGCGCGCCCTCGACGGCGTGACGATTTCGATCGGCAAGGGGATGTTCGGGCTGTTGGGGCCGAACGGCGCCGGCAAATCGTCGCTGATGCGGACGATTGCGACCCTGCAGACCCCGACCGCCGGGGCGATCCGCTTTGGCGACATCGACGTGCTCGCCGAGCCGAGCCGGCTGCGCGCGACGCTCGGCTATCTGCCGCAGGATTTCGGCGTCTATCCGCGCGTCTCGGCCTATGACCTGCTCGATCATATGGCGTCGCTGAAGGGTGTCGTGAACGCCGCCGACCGCAAGGCGACGGTCGAAACGCTACTCAACCAGACCAATTTGTGGAATGTCCGGACCAAGGCGGTCGCGGGCTTTTCGGGCGGCATGCGCCAGCGCTTCGGCATCGCGCAGGCGCTGATCGGCAATCCCGAACTGATCATCGTCGACGAACCGACCGCGGGCCTCGATCCCGAGGAGCGCAACCGCTTCTATAACCTGCTTGTTGAGATCGGCGAGAATGTCGTCGTCATCCTGTCGACGCATATCGTCGAGGACGTCGCCGACCTGTGCCCGCGCATGGCGGTGCTCGCGGGCGGCCGCATCCAGGTCGAGGGTGCGCCGCTCGACCTGATCGAACGCAGTCGCGGCACGATCTGGGCGAAGACGATCGAACGCGACCGGTTGGCCGAGGTGCAGGCGGCGTATGAGGTGATCTCGACCCGCCTGCTCTCGGGCAGCACCATCGTCCATGTCCTGTCGGACAAGGATCCGGGCAACGGCTTCGTGCCGGTCGAGGGCGCCCTCGAGGATGTCTATCTCTCGACGCTCAACCGCTCGCGCCGCGCCGCCGCCGCCAAAGCCGCTTAAGGGGCCACTCCGATGTTTGCCACGATCGCGCGCTTCGAACTGCGCTACCAGTTTCGCAACCCGGTCTTCTGGGTCGCGACCATCATGTTCTTCCTGCTGACGCTCGGTTGGACCTCGGTCGAGTCGATTCGCCCCGTCGGCGGCAACATCCATACCAATGCGCCGACCGGCATCGCGCAGGTCCTCTTGACCATGTCGATGTTCTTCATGTTCGTCACGACCGCGTTCGTCGGCAATGTGGTGGTGCGCGACGACGAGACCGGTTTCGGCAGCATCATCCGGTCGACCAAGGTCGGCAAGCTGCCCTATCTGTTCGGGCGCTTCACCGGCGCCTTCCTCGGCGCCGCGGTCGCATTTCTCGCGGTGCCGCTGGCGCTGTGGCTCGGCACATATATGCCGTGGGTCAATCCCGACCTGATCGGGCCGAACCGCCTTCAGGATTATGCGTTCGCCTATTTCGTCATCGCGCTGCCCAACGTCCTCATCACCTCGGCGATCTTCTTCGCGGTCGCGAGCTGGACGCGGTCGGTCACCTACAGTTACCTCGCGGTCATCGTTTCGATGTTCGCCTATTTTGCGCTCACCGCGATGATGCGCAAAATGCCCGACGTGTCGCTCGCCGCCTATTTCGAGCCGTTCGGTTCGGTCGCCTATGGTCTCGGCGTGCGGTATCTGACGCCGATCCAGCAGAATACGCAGGCGCTGGAGCTGACCGGCATGCTGGCGAGCCATCGCCTGCTGTGGATCGCGATCTCGGTCGCGATCGTCGGCTTTGTCGTCTGGCGCTTCAGCTTCGCCGCGCGCGGGGCGTCGAAGGCTAGCGCGAAGCGCGACGCGGCGCATCAGCAGAAGCTCGCCGCGATCAAGCCGATGCTGGTCGATCGCCTGCCCGAGAACACGCCCGAACGCGGCGCCTGGCATCAGCTTGCCACCCGCACGCGCCTCGAAATGAAGCTGGTGTTCAAGAGCCCCGCCTTCTGGGTGCTCGCGCTGATCGGGTCGATCAACCTGATGCTGACGCTGATCCTCGCCGGCCGCATGTATGACGTGCCGATCTGGCCGCGGACCTATGCCATCATCGACACGGTGCGCGGCGGCTCGACGCTGATCACGCTCCTCATGGCGATCTATTTCTCGGGCGAAGTGGTGTGGCGCGAACGCGAACGCCGGATCAGCGAGATCGTCGATGCGACGCCGCTGCCCAACTGGGTCTTCCTGGTTTCCAAGCTTGCCGGTGTGGTCGGCGTGCTGTTCGCGCTCAGCGTGCTGGCGGTGCTGCTGCAGGCGGTCGCATATCAGTTCGTCCGCGGGGTGACCGATGTCGAACTCGGCCAGTGGCTGATGTGGTTCGTCATTCCGAGCGCGCTCTATGTCATCCACCTGTCGGTGCTGGCGATCGTCGCGCAGGCGGTCAGCCCGAACAAGTTCGTCGGCTGGGGCATCATGCTCCTCTACCTCATCTCGACGATCGTCTTCGCCGGGCTCGGTTTCGATCATCCGCTGATCAACTATGGCGATGCGCCGATGCCGTTGTCGGAAATGAACGGCAACGACTATATGGGCGCCACCGCCTGGTGGCTGAGCGCTTACTGGACGGCGTTCGCTGCGGTCCTTGTCGTGATCGGCCACCTGATGTGGCGCCGCGGCACGGCGGTCACACTCGGCGGTCAGTGGCGCACGCTGCCGCTGCGGCTGCGCGGCGCCCCGCTCGCCTATCTGTCGGTGGCGCTTGCCGTTACCGTCGGCATCGGCGCGCTGCTCTTCTACAACATGAACATCGTCAACACGCGTTTCGACGAGGACGAGATGGAAGCGCATACGGCGCAGTATGAGAAGGATTACGCCAAATATCTCGACCAGCCCGAGCCGGTGCTGAAGGACGTCAAGCTCAACGTCGACCTGCGGCCGACGAAGCGCTGGGTGCAGTTCGACGGCGAGTATCGCTTTGCCAACGAAACCGACAAGCCGATCGAATTGCTTCATGTCCGCATGGGCGTGCCGGATTCGATGGCGCACGTCGAGGCGATGAACGTCCCCGGTGCGAAGCTGATCAAGGAAGATGTGAACAATCTCCACAAGATCTACCGTTTCGACCGGCCGTTGCAGCCGGGCGCGAGCGGCACGCTGACCTTCCGTACGGTCATGGCGCAGCGCGGGCTCAAGTCGCTGCCGACCAACAAGCAATATTGGGAAATCGACGTCCAGCCGGCGAAGAACGGCGCCTATCTCACCAACCTCGGCTTCGCGCCGGCGCTGGGGATGAGCCGCGGCAATTTCCTGCAGGGCAGCAACCTGCGCAAGAAATACGGACTGCCGCCCGAAACGCCGACTCCGTCGCTCGACGACAAGCGGGCCGTCATGCGCAGCTATGCCGGGGTCGACCGGATCAATACCGACGTTACGGTCGCGACCGATGCCGACCAGACGCTGATCGTGACGGGTGAGGAAGTGTCGAACAAGGTCGTGGGGAACCGCCGCATCGCGCGCTTCGTCTCGCCGATCCCGACGCTCAACTTCATCACGATCCAGTCGGGCCGCTATGCGGTCAAGTCGATCGACGTCGATGGGGTGAAGCTCAGCGTTTATTATCATCCGAAGCATCCGATGAACGTCGATCGCATGCTCGGCGTGGTGAAGGATGCGCTGCAATATTATCAGAAGAACTGGGGCCCCTATCAGTATAAATATTTCCGGGTCATCGAACGTCCGGATTACCAGGGTACCGCCAACTCGGCACCGGGGACGGTCGGCTATTCGGAGCGCTTCGGCTTCACCGGCGACTTCCGCAATCCGAAGGACGTCGATTATCTCGCCTTCGTCACTGCGCACGAATTCGGCCATCAATACTGGTTCCACCAGGTGATGCCGGGCGACGTCGAGGGCGCTGAAATCCTCACCGAGACGCCGTCGCAATTCGGCGGGATCATGGTGATGAAGCATCGCTATGGTCACGACGGGATGCGCCGCTTCCTGCAGTTCGAGCAGAACGACTATCTCGCCGGCCGCCGCGCGGAGAAGACCGAGGAGCGCCCGCTCGCGCTGGTCAAGAAGCAGGGATATATCCACTATTACAAGGGTTCGGTGGTGATGTACCTGCTGCAGGACCGGTTCGGCGAGGAGCGCGTGAATGCGGCGCTGAAGTCGGTGATCGATCGCTATCGCTTCAAGCCCGCGCCCTTTGCCCGGTCGGTCGACTATGTGAATGCGATGATGGGAATGGCGCGCACTCCGGCGGAGCGCGAGCTGATCAACGACCTCTTCTATCGCATCACGCTCTACGACCTCAGGGCCAAGAGCGCGACGGTTCGCAAACTGCCGAACGGCCAGTATGAAACGACGATCACCGTCTATGGCGGCAAGGTCTATGCCGACGGCAAGGGTAACGAGAAGGCGGCGCCGTTCGCCGAACCGCTCGATATCGGGGTGTTCAGCGCGAACCCGGCCGACCTTGCCTTCGGAAGCGAGAATGTGCTGTCGATGAAGCGCGTGCCGATCCGTTCGGGCGAGCAGAAGGTCCGGTTCGTCACCAAGCAGAAGCCAGCTTTTGCCGGGGTCGATTCCTACCTGACCTATATCGATCGCAACGTGAACGACAATGTCGTCGCGGTGGCGACCGGTAGCTGAGATGATGCCGACCACCCGTCCGTCCGGCTTGCGGCGGACGGGTTGGGGCGCCGGGCGGCCGTTGCTTTGGGCGGCCGCCCCGCTCGCCCTCCTGCTCGCTGCATTCCCGGCAAGCGCAGCCGGGGCGCAGGATCGGCCGGGCGATGCCGATCGGCCTCCGGCAGAGGTGTCGGTTCCCAACAGCCGTCAGATCGAGCTCAAATCGAAGATCAACGGCGGGCGCTATACGATCGACATCGCGCTGCCTTTCGCGGACCGGCCCGCGAAGGGCTATGCGGTGGTCTATGCCTTCGACGGCTATATCTCCTTCGCGAGCGTCGCCGAGGCGGTGCGTGCGGCCTCCGAGGCGACGCCGGTCGTCGTCGTCAGCATCGGCTATCCGCAGGACGAGAGCTGGACCGACAGCGTCCTCAAGACCAAGCGCCCGCTGCCGTCGACCTATGACGGCGTCCCCGACTGGCGCGTCGCCCCGAGTTACCGGCGCCTTTACGACCTGTCGCTGCCGGTCACGGCCGGGCCCGATCTCGATGCGCTGAATGCGATGGGGCTGCCGGCGCTGGGCGATGGCGACACCGGCGGGCTCGACGACCTGCTGCAGATCATCGAACGGGAAGTGAAGCCGCTCGTGCGCGATATCGTGCCGGTCGATACGGACAAGGAAGTGCTGTTCGGGCATTCGCTCGGTGGGATGGCGGTGGTTCATGCCGCCTTCGTCGAACCCGATGCGTTCGACGTGTTTATTGCTTCGAGCCCGTCGATCTGGTGGAACAACCGGCAGGTGCTGCAAGACGAGGCGGCCTTCGCCGCCGCGGTGCGCGCGGGAAAGACGGCGCCGCGCATCCTGATCACCGTCGCCAGCAAGGAGGCCGGACCCGACCCGTCTTCGCCGGCATGGTCGGTCGAGGCGCAGGCGGCGTGGGACAGCGTCGGCATGGTCCGCAACGCGCATGAACTCGCCGAGCGGCTGCGCGCACTGCCCGGGCGGCCGGGATATGAGGTCGAATATGCGCGCTTCGACAAGGTCGGGCACCGGCTGGCGATCTGGGCCGCGCTGGCGCGCGGGATCGATTTCGCATTCGGGCTCGAATGAGGATATTGGGGGGAAGTAAGCGTGAACCGGCGTGAATATCTTCTGTCCGCGGCATCGGTGCTCGTGCTGGCAGCGGCCTCCGGCGCGCGTGCTGCGACCGGCGAGGCGAAGGCCGTCTACAGCCCGCAGATCAACTATCGCATTCGCATCCCGATGCGCGACGGGGTGCATCTGGGCGCGACGCTCTATTTGCCGCGCGGGCTGGGCAAGCCGCGCCCGACGATCTTTTCGCACACGCCCTATACCGCCGACCTCTACCACCCCGAAGGCGCCTATTTCTCGACCCGGGGCTATCCCTATCTTGCGGTCGACATGCGCGGCCGCGGCGATTCGGAGGGCGAGTTCGCGCCGTTCGGCAGCGAGGTGAACGACGGGCACGATATCGTCGACTGGATCGCCAGGCAGCCCTTCTGCAACGGCAAGGTCGCCGGCAACGGGCATAGCTGGGTCGGCTATACGCAATGGGCGGCGGTGCATGGCGGCGCAAAGCTCGCCACCATCGTGCCGCTGTCGTCGCCATGGGTCGGGCTCGATTTCCCGATCAACAACAATATCTTCTATGCCTTTGCCGTGCCCTGGCTGACCCATGTCGACGGGCATACCCAGCGCAACACGATGATGAAGGACGGCGCCTTTCAGGTCACCGAGCAGCTCCGTTTCATCGAATCGGGCCTGCCGTTCCGGAAGATGGACGAGTTTTACGGCATCGAATCGCGTCCGTTCCGCGAATGGGTGAGCCATCCGCAGCAGGACGAATATTGGGACCGCCGCAATCCGACCGACGAACAGCTCGCCGGCCTGACGATGCCGGTGCTGACGATGTGCGGCTATTTCGACGGCGATCAGCCTGGCGCGCTCGAATTCTATCGGCGGCACCAGCGGTTCTCCGGGGGCAAGGCCGACCATTATCTCGTGATCGGCCCGTGGGGGCACGATCAGGTGCGCAAGCCCGAGGCCGAGTTCTTCGGCATTAAGGTCGGCGCGAGCAGCGTCATCGACGCGCTCGGGCTGCATACCGACTGGTTCGCCTTCACGATGGAGGACGGCCCGCGGCCCGCATTCCTGCAGAAGAAGGTCGCCTATTATGTCATGGGCGCCGACAAGTGGCGCTATGCCGATACGCTGGGCGCCGTCACGGCGCGCCACGATGTGTTGTATCTCGGCTCCGGCGAAAATCCGGTGAGCGCCTATCGCGCCGGAACACTCGGGCCGAAGCCTGCGGGCAAGGACGAACCCGATCATTATATCTATGATCCGCGCGATCTGGGTGCGCTGATGCTCGAGCTGTCGCAGACCCAGTCGCACCTCGTCGACCAGACCGCGCTGCTCACCGACACGGCGGACAAGCTGGTGTACCAGAGCGCGCCGTTCGAAAAGGACACCGAGGTCAGCGGCGTGTTCAAATTCGCGGCGTGGATCGCGATCGACCAGCCCGATACCGACTTTCTCGTGTCGATCCACGACATCGCGCCCGACGGCACCAGCATGTTCCTGACCGATACAAGGATGCGCGCGCGCTATCGCGAAGGGCTGCGGACCGAGAAGTTGATCGATACCAAGGCGCCGCTGCGCTATGATTTCGACCGTTTCACCTTCGTCTCGCGTCTGATCAAGGCGGGCAACCGGCTGCGGCTGGTCATCCGGGCGAACCAGAGCGTCGCCTGGCAAAGAAATTACAACAGCGGCAAGCCGGTGGCCGACGAGACGATGGCCGACGCGCGGACGGTGACGGTGCGGCTGTTCCACGATTCGGCGCGCCCCAGCGCGCTCAGCATCCCGGTGGGCCAGCCCGACAGCTGACCCGCGCGCCGGGCATGTGGGGGCGACGCGACGCCCCACCGGCATCATTTGCTGCTATGATGGAAAACCCGTTTTTCGGCGTGGCGGCGCGCCGAATCGCGCCGGTTTGCCGTGGTGACCCCTACGGGACTCGAACCCGTGTTTTCGCCGTGAAAGGGCGACGTCCTAGACCGCTAGACGAAGGGGCCGTCAACCGGTGAAGCGGCGCATTAGACGGGCATTCCGGCGCGGTCAAGCGCGCTGGTGCCGTTCTTGGCATGAAATATTCTGACGCTGTCATCCGTCGGCCCAGGCCGCGTCCTCCAGATGCAGTTCGGCGGCGGGGCGGCTGCCCCAATCGTCGCGCTTCGCGCGCCCCGCGAGCCACAATTTGCGCCCGCGTGCATGGAGCAGCGCCTGGCCGAGTTCGGTTTCGGCGCTGCGAAAGGCGATCGCCTTGAACCGCGCGCCATCCTCGCCCGCCACGATCAGGCGGACATGGTCGGTCCCGACGATTCCCGCCTCGACGATGCGGACCGGCCCGGTCGCGACGCGCGGTGCGGGCCAGCCGGCGCCATAGGGACCCGCGCTTTCGATCGCGTCGCACCAGAGCGGCGAGATACCGCGCGGGGCGAGCACGGCGTCGATCAGCAACGCCTTGTCGCCGCTCGCGCGTTCAACATCGGCGGCAAGCCGGTCGTTGAGGAAGGCGCCGAGCGCATCGACCCGGTCGGCGGCGACGGTCAGTCCCGCCGCCATCGCATGGCCGCCACCCGCGACGAGCAGGCCCGTCTCCTTCGCGGCCAATATGGCGGCGCCAAGGTCGACGCCCGAAATCGAACGTCCCGACCCCTTGCCGACACCATCCTCGTCGATCGCGATGACGATCGCCGGGCGGTGCAATTTCTCCTTGAGCCGTCCGGCGACGATACCGATCACCCCGGGGTGCCAGCCCTGCCCGGCGACGATCGCCACCGGGGCGTTGCCGCACTGGACGCTCGCGGCGACCGCTTCGTCGAGCACCGCGGCTTCGATCGCGCGGCGCTCTTCGTTCAGCCGATTGAGCTCCTGTGCGATATCGGCCGCTTCCTGCGGATCCGATGTCGTGAGCAGGCGGACGCCGAGGTCGGACTTGCCGACGCGGCCGCCGGCGTTGATGCGCGGGCCGAGCGCGAAACCCATGTCGCTGGCGGTCGGCGGCTTGGTAAGCCGCGCCGCGTCCATCAGCGCCGCCATGCCGATATTGCCGCGCCGCGCCATCACCTTCAGCCCCTGCGTCACCAGCGCGCGGTTGAAGCCGGTGAGGCGCGCGACGTCGGCGACGGTGCCGAGCGCGACGAGGTCGAGCAGGTCGATCAGCGCCGGTTCGTCGCGGCCGGTGAAATAGCCGCGCGCGCGGAGCGTCCGGAGCAGCGCCGCGCCGAGCAGGAAGGCGACCCCGACCGCGGCGAGATTGCCGTGGATCGCGGCGTCGGGTTCCTCGTCGAGCCGGTTCGGGTTGACCAGCGCCAGCGCCTCGGGAAGCGTCGTCGCACACTGGTGGTGGTCGACGACGATCACCTCGACCCCCGCCGTCTTGGCTTCCGAAATCGCGTCGAACGCCTGCGCGCCGCAATCGACGGTAACGACGAGCTTCGACCCCGCCTCGCCGATCCTGACCAGCGCGGCGCCCGACGGGCCATAGCCCTCCATCAGCCGGTCGGGGATATAGGCGCCGACGGGCAGGCCGAGGCCGCGGAGCAAGCGGACGAGCAGCGCCGCCGAGGTCGCGCCGTCGACGTCATAGTCGCCGAAGATCGTCACCGCCTCGCCCGCCTCGACCGCATCGGCGAGCCGCGCCGCGGCGGCGTCCATGTCGCGGAACAGCGACGGGTCGGGCATGAAACCGCGGAGCGTCGGGCTGCGTTGCCGGTCGAGGTCGTCGCGCGGCACGCCGCGGGCGAGGAGGAGCTGGGTGACGAGGTCATCGGGGGCCAGATTTTCCGACGCCATGTCGGCGCTCGCCCGGCGCCAGTGCCAGGGTTGCCCCGCGATCGATCGCGTGATGCCGAGCGCGGCGTCGCTCATCGCGGGCTCTCCTGCCGGGCGCGCGCCGCGAGGATGCGCAGGCGGAGGTCCTTTGCGGTGTCGAGCGGGATCGCCGGAATTTCGTGGCTCGCGAGCGCGCTGCCGCCGGGGACGCCGAACACGAGGGTCGCGAGGCCGAGCGGGCGCAGGATGAAATCACTCTTGAGGTCGACACTCTGCACCGATGCATGCGGCAACAGGGTCATCCGGGGTTTCCACCAGCCACGGCGGATCGCGACCATGTCGCCAAGGTCGGTCCAGCGGTGGAAGCGCGTCCCGAACAGCGCGCCTGCGGCGATGAGCAGCCCCGCCACCGGCCCGAGCCAACCCGCGGGCTGGCCGAGCGACAGCGCGACGACGCCGCCCGTCGCGGCAAAGACGGCGCCGACAAGGCCGCCGAGCGCGATGACGCGGTGGCTGTGCTGCCAGGGCTGGTCCTCGCCGGGGCGTGCCATCGCGACTTCGTCGAGGACGGGGTCGATGTCGTCCCACCGTCCGAAGGGGACGACTTGATGGTCCCTTTCGGTCGCGCCGTCGCTGGCAAGGCTTTGCAGGCGCAGTTCGCGCCAGCCGAAGCGCCGCCGCAGCCAGCCGGTGATGATGATCGCCGCCTGCACCCGGCGCACCGGCACCGCGACGTCGGTGCGCGTCGTCAGGCCGCGCGTGCGGCGGAGCGCACGCGGCTCGCGCGTCAGGCGGAAATCCCAGTTGGCGAAAAACATCGTCCCGATCCCGCTGACGAAGCCGATGAACAGCAGCGACAGCAGCGCGCCGATCCCGGCGATCCAGCGATGCGCGATGACCCACTGGTCGAGCCCGTAATCCTCGGCGACGTCGATCCAGTCGCGCGGGTCGAAAAAGTTGAAGTCGAAGGGCAGCAGATTGTCGAAGAGCTGCATGCCGGCACCGACGACAGCAAGCGCGGCGAGCGAGAAGTTGAACGTTCCGGCAACCAGCAGCCGGCGCGGGCCCATCGCGAAGAGCAGCCGGTCCTCGGCCGCGACGGGCGGCACGGCGGCGGAGGTGCCCGCTGCGGCGGGAGCGGTGGCAGCGGTGTCGCTGCGGTGGGCGCGGATCGTCGTGCGCAGCGCCTGCGCGGCGTCGATGGCGATGGCGTCGAGATCGGCGTCATTCTCCTTGCCGCCGGCGCCGGTCTCGAACCCCACCTTGGCGATACCCAGCGCGCGCGCGGCGAGGCCCTGTTCGATGCTGACGTCCTGAATGCGGTCGAAGGGGATGGTGCGGTGCTGGCGCGACAGGACGCCGCTTTCGATCACCACCTCGTCGGTGCCGACGGCGAAACGGAAGCGCAGCCAGTGGAGCCAGGCGGCGACGAGCGACAGCAGGATGAAGGCGAGGATGGCGGGGACGATATACACCCAGTTGCCGGTGAACCCCAGCGCGGCGACCGCGGGCAGGAAATTGAGGCTGCGCGGGCCGAGGCGGACGATCGCCAGCGCGAGCGTCGCCGGGTGCAGCCGCTGCCAGTGTGGCTCGGCCGTCGTTGCGGGCAAGGCGGCGGCTTCGCTCATGCGAAATCGGTCTGGATATGGCGGCGGATCGTCTCGCGCATCGCGGCGGCAAGGTCGGCGTGGAGTCCGGGCAGCGTCACCGTGCTGTTGTGCGTGCCCGACGTATGGACGACAAGGTGCGACAGGCCGAACCAGCGCTCGATCGGCCCCTGCCCGACGTCGATATGCTGGACGCGGACGAAGGGGACGATCGTGTCGGTGCGGAACAGCCAGCCGCGCGCGACGCGCAATTGCCCCTCGCCGATCTTGAAGCCCCAGCGGGCAACCCGCCGCGCGGGAAAGGTCGCGACCGCAAGAACCGCCAGCACCCAGGCGAGCGCGGTGACGAGGCCATAGGGGCCGCCGATCGCGGGCATGACGAAATAGTCGAGCACGCTCGCGCCGATCGCCAGCGGCATCATGTTGAGCGCGGTCGCGATGCGCAGGACATGGCCATAGGCGGGGTCGACCGGGTCGAGGCCTTCGGCGGCGTTGAGCGCGTCGGGGGCGAAGGGGTCGGTCGGCGGCGCGGGGTGGTCGGTCATGGTCCTCCGTTATCCGGTTAAGCCGCTATGGCACAACCACATTGAAGCGCGGGTCGGCGGGCGGGTGGAGCGCGAACCACGACAGGAACGCCATGCGGTCGCCGTCGATGCGGATCGCCCCCGACTGCAGCAGCGCCGGAAATTGCGCTTGCCCGAGCATCACATCGTCGAGCGTCTTGCGGTCGATGGTGATCGTCGCGGTCGGCGCCGCGTCGGTCACGCCGTAGCGCGGGAATTCGACCCCGCCGCCGACGACCACCGAAACCGCTTCCTTGCTGTCGGGCAGGACGAACTGGAACGTTCCCTTAAGCGCCGCGCCCTTCGCCGCGTCGAAGCGCGTCGCGAGCGCATCGAAAAAGACCGCGGTCGGAATCGCGCTGACGAAGCTGCGGCTCTGTCCGTTGCCCGACAGATTGTCGAGCGCGGTGCCGCGCAGGCTGGCGGCGGCGGCGAGATAATAATTGCGCCAGGCGCCTGATTCGGCCTGATAGCCGAGCTGGTCATAGGCCGAGGAGAGCGCGCCGCGCGCCGCCTTGTTGTCCGGTTCGGCAAAGACGAGTTTGTTCAGCAGCTCGGCCGCCCAGCGATATTCGCCCGCCGCGATCGCCGCCTTGCCCGCCGCGAGCAATTTGTCCGCCCCGCCGGCGAGCGCGACATATTTGGCCGCGCTTTGTTCGGGGGGCAGCGGATTGAAGTTCGCGGGGTTGCCGTCCCACCAGCCGAAATAGCGCTGGTAGGTCGCCTTCATGTCGTGGTTGAGCGTGCCATAATAGCCGCGCGTCGAAAAATCGCCCGCCTGCACCGGTGCCTCGGGCGTCTGGTCGGCGAGCTCGTGCAGGGTGGCGCCGCGGTTGGCGAGGAAGAGCGTGCGGTCGTGGACATAGCGATAGGCGTCGCGCTGGTTCGTCAGCAGCGCGCCGACCTCGCCCGTGCCCCACGTCGGCCAGTGATGCGACGCCATCGCGACCTCGGCCTTGCCGCCCCATTTCAGCAGCATCGCGTCGATCACCTTCGACCAGTGCAGCGCGTCGCGCACCTGCGCGCCGCGCAGGGTCAGGATATTGTGGAGATTGTGGGTGACGACCTCGGTCGTATGCAGCGCCTTGTAGGCCGGGATGTAGAAGACGAACTCCGACGGTGCTTCGGTGCCGCCGGCGTCGAGAAATTCGAAGGCGAGCCCGTCGATGGTCAGCGTGCCGCCGGTCGCGGCGACGGTCTCGGTCGGCTCCATATAGCCGATCGTGCCCGACGACAGTTTCGGCCCCAGTCCGGTGTCGACCTGACCCGCCGGGCCGGGCGGCAGGATCGACCCGAACATATAGAGCGCGCGCCGCCCCATCGCGCCGCCGGCGAGGACGTTTTCGGAGGTCGCTTCCTCCGAAAAGCCGTGCGGCGCGATGATGCGGATATTGTCCTTCTTCACCTGTTCGGGGGTGACGATGCCGCCGACGCCGCCGAAATGGTCGCTGTGGCTGTGGCTGAAGATGACCGCCTTGACCGGCAGCGTGCCCGATTTTGTCTCGACGGTGTCGGCGAACAATTTCCAGCCGGCAGCGGCCGCCTCTTCGGAGAGCAGCGGGTCGACGACGATCCATCCCGTTTTGCCGCGAATGATCGTCATCACCGAAATATCGTAGCCGCGCAGCTGCCAGATCTTGCCGGGGACGACCTCGAACAACCCGTGCACGGCGTTGAGCCGCGCCTGCCGCCACAGCGACGGATTCACCGTGTCGGGCGCCTTCTTATCGCCCAGAAACGTATAGGGCCGCCGGTCCCACACCGGCTTGCCGTCCTTGCCGATGATTACGCCGTCGGCGATTTCGGCGAGCTTGCCGCGCGTCGCATTGGCCTCGTCACGCGGGTCGTCGAGAGGCAGGCGTTTGGCGATTTCGGCCTGCGCAGTGCGCGTCGCCTCGCTCGCGGCGTCCTGTGCGGTGGCGGTGAAAGGCAGGCTGCCGGCAAGCAGCAGAGCGGTCAGTCGGCGCATGGCATGTCTCCCCCATATGTGGCGGGCAGCTTGCGCCGCGCCTCGCGGCTTGGCAAGCATCGCCGCATGGCCGACGCCCCGCAACTGCTCATCATCTGGCACAGCCGCACCGGCGGCAGCGAAGCGCTCGCCCGCGCCGCCGCCGAAGGGGCGGAGACGGCCGAGCGCATCGCGGCCGGGGACGTCACGCCCGAGCATCTGCTGGCGGCCGCCGGCTATCTCTTCGTCGGTCCCGAAAATCTCGCGGCGCTGTCGGGCGCGATGAAGGAGATGTTCGACCGCTGCTATTACCCATGCCTCGGCCGGATCGAGGGGCGCCCCTATGCGACGATCATCTGCGCGGGCTCGGACGGCGAAAACGCCCAGCGCCAGCTCGACCGGATCGCCACCGGCTGGCGGCTGAGGCGCGTCGCCGATCCGGTGATCGTCCATACCGATGCGCAGACGCCCGAGGCGATTCTGGCGCCGAAGGTGATTCCCGCGGCGCGCCTCGCCGAGGCGCGGGATCTCGGCGCGGCGCTGGCGGAAGGGCTGGCGGCGGGGATTTTCTGACGGACGCAGGTGATGTGTCGGCTTTGGGGTGGGGAGCGGACGTTGCTTCCCACACTTTCGTCATCCCGGACTTGATCCGGGATCCCGCTTTTTGAAGGCATCGGCAGTCATTGAGGTCAAGTGGGACCCCGGATCAAGTCCGGGGTGACGATGAAAGAGACGGCAGAAATCGGCCGAAACCCGCTCTATTCCTCAGGCGGGACCTGCCGCCTGCATCTCGGCAATCAAACCGTTGTCGATTTCCTTGGCGCGCTTGTACGCCGCGCGTTCGCGCAGCGGCGCGACATAGGCTTCGAACGCCGGGCGCGACGGGATGGTGCCGAATTGCAGACCCCAGTCGATCTGGCTGCCGACATAGACGTCGGCGGCGGTGAAGCGGTCGCCCGCGACGAACGCCTTGCCCGTGACCGCAGCTTCGAGCGTGTCGAGCGCCGCGGCGAGCGAGCCGAAGCCCGCCATCCGCTGTTGGTCGACATCGGGCTCGATCCCGAAATGCTTGGCGGTGATCGCCTGTTCGACGGGGCCGGCGGTGAAGAACAGCCAGCGATAATAATCGGCGCGGTCGGAAGGGGCCGGCGCGAGCCCCGCGGCGGGGAAGGCGTCGGCAAGATAGGCGCAGATCGCAGCGCATTCGGTGACCGCCTTGCCGTTGTGGACGATCGCCGGCACCTTGCCCATCGGGTTGACCGCGAGATAGGCGGCGTCCTTCATCGTCGTGCCATAATCGAGAATGCGCGGCTCATAGGGTGCGCCGACCTCTTCGAGCATCCAGCGCACGATCTGGCCGCGCGACATCGGGTTGGTATAGAAAATCAGGTCTTCGGCCATCGCGCTTCTCCCATCCGCTTCGAGTCGGGTGCGAACATATCAGGAACATCATCCGGCTGCCAGCGGGGTTGTTTTGTCACCATTCCGGGCTAAGGCAAAGCGATGAGCGATGAACGCATATGGACCGCCGCCGTATTGGTGATCGGTGACGAAATTCTCTCCGGCCGCACGCAGGACAAGAATGTCGCTCAGATCGCGACCTGGCTCGACGTGCAGGGCATCCGCCTTCGCGAGGTGCGCATCGTTCCCGATGTCGAGGACGAGATCGTCGATGCCTTGAATGCGATCCGCGCGCGCTACGACTATGTGTTCACGACCGGCGGCATCGGCCCGACCCACGACGACATCACCGTCGATGCGGTCGCTAAGGCGCTCGGCGTCGGCGTGATCGTCCATCCCGATGCCCGCGCGATCCTCGAACGCTATTATAGCGCGCGCGGCGGCGAACTGACCGAGGCGCGGCTGCGCATGGCGCGCACGCCCGACGGCGCCGAGCTGATACCGAACCGCATGTCAGGCGCGCCGGGCATCCGGATCGGCAATCTGTTCGTGATGGCAGGGGTGCCGCACATCACCGCCGGGATGCTCGACGCGCTGACCGGCGAGCTCGAAGGCGGCGCGCCGCTGGTCGCGGAGACGATCGGCGGCTGGGCGCCCGAGAGCGAGGTCGCCGACCTGCTGCGCCAAGGCGAAAAGGATCACCCCGGCGTCGCGATCGGCAGCTATCCCTTTTTCCGCGAAGGCAAGGTTGGCGCCAATTTCGTCATTCGCTCGACCGACGGCGCTGCGGTCGCCGCCTGTGTGGCGATGCTGACCGCCGGGCTGGAGGCGCTCGGCTATCCGGTGACCGCCGACGGCATCTGATCGGCGGCCTGCGCCCGCGGCAGGCGGCGCAGCATCAGGATCGCCAGCCAGCCGAAGAGCGCGGCGACGATAAAGGCCGCGCCCGGAAAATGTACCGGCGCCTTATCGGCGGTGAAATACGCCATCGTCCCGGTGAGCAGCAACGGCGCGACGAGCTGTCCGAGCCCCATCGCCATCGCCGAAATCCCCTGCACTTCGCCCTGCGTTTCGGCGGTTGCGCGGCGCGACATCATCGCCATCAGCGCCGGCTGGACCGGCGCCTGCAGCGCAACGGGGATCAGCAGCAGGAAGGCGCCGACGGTCGAGGTGGTGAAGGCATAGCCGATATAGACGAGCGTCGCGACGAGGATGCCGAGCGTCGCCGCGTCGCGCTCGCCGAAGCGTGCGACCGCGGGACCGACGACGAAGACCTGCCCGAGCGCGATCATCACGCCGACCGCGGCGAGGCTGGCGCCGATCATCCCCGGCGTCCAGCCGAGCTGGGCGATGCAATAAAAGCTCCACGTCATCGGGTAGACGAGGCTGGCGATCTGCCACAGCACCAGCACCGCCGCGACGCCGTTCATCCCCGGCAGCGTGCGCATCGTCCGGAAGGCGCCGAGCGGGTTGGCGCGCCGCCAGTCGAAGGGGCGGCGGCGCTCGGGCGGCAGCGTTTCGGGAAAAATGAAGAGGCCATAGAGCATGTTGGCGGCGGCGAGGACCGCGGCGGCGACGAACGGCGCGCGCGGGCCGATCTCGCCAAGGAAACCGCCGAGCGCGGGCCCGGCGACGAAGCCGATGCCGAAGGCGGCGCCGACGAAACCGAAATTGCGCGCGCGCTGCTCGGGGACGGTAATGTCGGCGATCGCCGCCTGCGCCGCGGCATAGCTGCCGCCGAAGATGCCCGACAGCGCGCGCGCGATGAACAGCCAGGGCAGCGTCTCGACCACCGTCAGCAGCGCATAGTCGACCGCGAGCCCGCCGAGCGCGAGCAGCAGCACGCGCCGCCGCCCGAAGCGGTCCGACAGATTGCCGAGCACCGGCGAGGCGACAAAGGTCGCGACCGCCATGACAAGGCCGATCCACGCCCCGACCTCGATCGCGTGCGGCAGGTCGATCCGCCCGACCTCCATCACGAGCTGCGGCAGCACCGGCATGATGATGCCGAAACCGACCGCATCCATGAAGATCGTCGCGACGATGAAGGGAATGGTACGCGCAGGGGTCATGGGAATCTTTTCATTCTGGCCGGGGCGGATGCGGCCACCTCGGGGTCTCTCGCGTTCCTCTAGCGACATCGGATCGTTTGTGGAGCATTGTTGCGCGATGAAACTCGAAATATCGGCCTCGCTCGCCTATCGCCTCCGCGAACCCGTCGACCTGATGCTGCAGATCGAGGCGGCGGCGCTGCCGAGCCAGCGGATAAACGGGGCGGCGCTCGACGTGGGCGCCTGCACCAATTTCGCGCGCATCGCGGCGCAGGACGGGATCGGCGAACGCATCTGGCTGAGCTGTGCAGATCGGCTCGATGCCCGATATTCGGCGACGGTCGAGATCGTGCGCGCGGCGAACGACTGGCGCGGCCTGCCGCAGGTGCCGATGCACCGGCTGCCTGCCGAGACCGTCCAATATCTCAACGAATCGCGCTATTGCCCGTCGAACAAGTTCCTGAGCTTTGTCACCGACGAGTTCGGCGGCGTCGAGGGCGGCGCGAAGATCGGGGCGATGCGCGACTGGATCGAGACGCATTTCACCTACGCCGCGGGATCGAGCGATGCCGACACGGGCGCGCTCGACAGCTTCGTCGAACGGCGCGGCGTCTGCCGCGACTATGCGCATGTGATGGTAACGCTGGCGCGCGCCGCCGCGATCCCCGCGCGGGTCGCGAGCGGCTATGCGCCTGACGTTGCCCCGCAGGACTTCCACGCGGTCGCCGAGGTCTATCTGGGCGGCGGCTGGCACCTCGTCGATGCGACCGGGATGGCCGACGCCGGCGATATAGCGGTGATCGGCGTCGGCCGCGACGCCGCCGACATCAGTTTCCTCACGGCTTATGGCGAGATCGAGCTGATCGAGCAGCAGGTGACGGTGCGGGCGGTGTAGCGACCGCCCGCACCGTCGTCAGGTCAACGGCATTTGAGCTCGCCGCGATCGATTGCCCGGCCGAGCAGGCCGCCGCCGGCGGCGCCGATAATCGTCCCGACCGTCCGGTCGCGCCCGCCGTCGAGTTCGCGGCCGACCAGCGCGCCGACCGCGGCGCCGATGATCAGCCCGGTCGTGCCATTGTCGCGGCGGCAGTGATATTGTCCATCGCGGCTGCGCCAGATGCGGTCGCCGTGCGACAGGCGCCGCGGCTCATAATAGCGGCCGTAACTGTCATAGAGGCCGCGATCCTTCGCGCGCTTGCCATGGGCCGGGGCCCAAGGCGGCGGATCGGCCAGCGCGGGCGCGGCAGGCAGGGCGACGGCGGCGAGAACCGCCGCGCAAAGAAGCTTTTTCATCACTCATCCTCCTGATCATGTCCGCAACCGGTTTAGGATCGTTGATCCGAACCTGCGCTGAACCACATTGCCATGCGGGGTTTATCTTTCCGAGCCGCGGATTTGGCCGATTAGAACTCGATCGCGATCCGGATCCGGTCGGGTGCGATGTCCATTGCGGTCGCGATCCATGCGCGCGCCTGCTCGACGATGTCCGCCATGTTCGCTCCCGGCTCGTTGGTCAGCAGTTCGACCTTCGACACCCCGAGAATATCAGCGAGGATTTCGGTACGATAGGGGCGGGGCCGCGCCTTGCCCTTTTCCCAGTTGCAGACTGCCGCTTCGCTCACGCCTGCGCGTTCGGCGAGTTGCGACTGGGTGAGGCCCTTCAGACTGCGCAGCCGCTGGATGCGCGCGCCCAGCATTTCGTCGCCAATGGTTTGGGCTTGGCGGGGCCGCTCGACCGGGTGCTCGACCGCGCTGCGCAGCGCCGCGGCGCTCAGCGTTGCGCGGCTGACCGGCGCGTCGAACCGGCACCCGAACAGGCGGCCGCTCGCCCAGACGATTTTGGCGAGGCAGCGGCCGGCGTGCGGCAGCTCGACATCGATGCTTTCATCGGGGGCAAGCGGCAGGTCGCATTCGATCAGCAAGCCCTCGGCCGAGATGTCGTGGATGAGGATGGGGCAGGCATCGCCGCTCCCCGAGAGCCCCGACGCCGTAAGCCGCAGCGCTCGCCGCGTGCTTCTGCGCCGTCCTGCGCCGGTCGATGAATTCTCCAAGAATGCGGAAACCGCCATGCCTGCCTTTTCCAAAAGGCGCTTGTCCGGCATCGCGGTTAAAACATCGCTAGCGTCGAGGCGGTCGCGGTCGGCTGGCGTCGTGCGACGCGTCATCGAAAAAAGCAGGGACGCTGAAATAATCTGATCTCGCTCGACGGCGCGTTCCGGCTGCCGTTCGGGGCAATCGCTTGTCACTTCAACAATTTGGCCAAAAGCGGCGGCTTTGCTGGGCCGATTTTCTAAACGCGGCGTTTACCCTGACGCTGCACCATATCTTGAAAAGGCCCTGCCATTAGGAGCGCTTCCCAATGGAGTAGGGTAAATGATCAAGAAAGTGTTTTTCGGGGTAATCGCGATGACGGCGCTTTCGGCGCCCGCCATGGGATCCATGCCCCACGTCGGTGTCGATTCGGGCCAGTTCACGATCGGCATCAGCGGCTATGTTCCGGTGATCTGCCGCGCGTCGGTCGAACAGACGATGGTGTCGCCGCACGAGGGTGAGGTCAGCCTCGGCGCGCTGCGCGAGTTCTGCAACAGCCCGAACGGCTATGCGATCCACGCCGACTATTCGCCGTCGCTGGCGCATGCCAAGATCCTCGTCGATGGACGCCCGGTGCCGCTCGGCAAGTCGGGGACGGCGGAGATCACCAAGTCGAACCGTGCGGGCATCGCGACGCGCGCGCTCGAACTCGACCTGCCGAAAGGCGTTCAGGGCGGTTCGGTCTCGTTCCGGATCGTCCCGCTATAAGGCGGGACAATTCTGCTGTGACGGCGCGCCCGACAAGAGCGGCGTGACCGTCACGGTCAGCACGTCCTGATAGGTCGGCGAAACCAGCTTGCCTTGGCCGCCCTCTTTCAGGGTGGCGACGACCGGCAGCATGTCGGCTTCGGAAGCCGGTACGCCGGCACGTTGGCAGGTGATGGTCGCGAAGGCCGTATTGGCAGCGTTGCGCGTCCGGCCGAGGAACTTCAGGTCGTAATTGAGCACATGCGTCGGGGTGGCGAGATTGCCTCCCGGGAACGTCATCTTATACCCGTTCTGCGACGTCAGATCGACCGTATAGGGGCCTGAACTGCGAACCCTGACGTGGTTCGTGGCGGGGGTCGTATAGGCCCCCGGCGCCGCTAGGACGTCGACCGTCGTCTTGTCGCCGACTTCGCCGAAATCGAGCGCGGACCCGGCATAGCTCGCCTGCAGCGCGCTCAATACGGTGATAGGGAAGACGACGGCGTTGTTGAAACTGCCCTGCTGTTGCAGACCATTGTCCTTGCCGCCCTGAATATTGCAGCCGAAATAGGCGTCGAACGCCAGGTTCGATGTCGCATTGATGTCAAGATTACTCGGCAGCGTCACCTGAAATGTAACCTGGGCTGTGTCCGAACCGGCGTTATTGCCCGTGAAATTGATCTTCAGGAAGCGTTGCGTAGCGGTCGGCAGCAGAGTCGACGGCGACACGACCGGTGGTGTCGCGTTAAAATTGTAGAAGATGTTCTGGTTCAGTCCGGCGGATTGAACGCTTCCGGCGACGGCGATCGGAACAATGGTGGTCCCGTCGGCCCCGGCATTGTTGCTCTTCAGATAGAAGTTGACGATGCGCGTGTCGCCACCGCCCGATGTGTTGACGCGGGTCAAGTTCAATACGACCGTCGTCGTCGGTAATCCCGTGGGATTGAATGGGTCGTAGAGCGCTGGTGCCGCCGATGCGCTGCCCGAAATTCCGCAGGTTTGTGCCTGTGCGACAGTGGCGAGCCCGAGCGACAAGATGAGTGCCGCGATGGTTCGCAAGACGAGAGAGACTTTACCCATATTCAGTTCCTCACCGGCGTCAGTTCGCCAAGCCGGACGATGTTCTCGCCATTGTCCGGGATATCGATTTCAAAGACGGATTTCTTGGTGTCGAGCATCTCGATGCGCCATTTGCCGGGCGCGAGGCCGGTCGCGCCGAAGCGGCCCTGCCGGTTGGTGAACACCGTCACCGGCGGTCGCTCGGGGTGGGCGAGTTCAAACGCGTTGCCGGTCACCAGCGCGACGGTTTCGCCATCGATGTCGGTCATTGTGCCGAGCGCGGTCACGCCATATTCCGACCCGACCGTCAGATGATAACCGCTGCGGTACGACGGGAAGAGCTTGAACGATCCCTGGCCGAGGTCGGTTCCGGCCGCGGCGTTGGGCGCATCGACGGTGATCGTCCGGTCTGCGTAGGAGCTGAGGCTCGGATGCGTCGCGGCGCCGAGCATGCCGCTGTTCGCGGTAAAGCCGAACGGCGTCGGATCGAGCGTGATGTTCGCGCCCTTCAGCGTCTTGTGCGGGGTGACGATCGCGAAGCTGTCGTAGATCGGCCGGCCGACCGAGAAGGCGCCGTCGGCGAAGGACAGCGAAGTGCCGAGGCGGAAGCTTGTCCGCTGGCCGGTGCGCTGGCCGAAATCGTCGGTGAAGGAGCCGAAATGGGTCAGCCCGAGCTCGGCGCGGTTGGCGATATAATTGCCGTTGAAGTTGAAACCCGACGCGACGTCGGAGCGGTCGATGTCGGCGGTGATGTTGTACGAGCCGACCCCCTGGCCCTTCAGCGTCTGGAACGACAGGCGGGTGCGGTTGTCGCGCGTTTCATAGTCGGCGCGTGCCGTCGTGTAGCGGCCGAAGCGGATCGTCAGCGACAGGAAGGCGCCGACGCGGTCGCCGCGGCTGTCCTTTTCGTAGCGGACGTCGCCGGTCAGGCTGGCGGTCGGCGAGATGCGGAAGCCCGCGTTGAGGCGATAGCTGTGCAGGTCGGGCTGATTGCCGCGGCCGTGCGAATAGCGCGCATCGACCCCGGCATAGACCTGGTTGGTGAAGGCGTGCGAATAACCGCCGCCCAGTTCGAAATCATAGGGGTTGTCGATGAAGAAGCTGGCGACCGGCCCGAACTTCTTGCTGCGCGTCTCGACGAACAGGTTGAGTGTATCGGCCTGGCCGTCGCTCCGCTGGATGAGCCGCTGGAAGGTCAGCGTGCCGCCGAAGCCGGTGCCCAGCCCGTCGATGTCCGACACGGCAAGATTGGTTGCAAAGGTTCCGACCGCGGTCGCCACCACCGCTTCGGTGCCGAGCAGCCGCGAATCCTTGTCGAACTGGGCATTGACGCCGAGCGTCAGATAGTCGCTCAAGCCGCGGCGATAATAGCCCGAGACGATATAATCGTCGCTGTAGCGCGGGCCGCGCAGCCCGAGCGGTGCCTTGACGCCGGCATAGAGGCCGAATTCGCTGAGCCCCTTGGCGAGCTGGGTCTGGTCGAGGAAGAGGTTGAAATTCAACACTTCCGACCGGCCGCTGTCGTCGAGGACAGACAGGCGGATATTGTTCGCGCCTTGCGTGAAGGGGAAGTCGCGCAGGTCGTAAACGCCGGGGTTCAATTGCAGGCGGCGGACCACCTGCCCGTTGATTTCCACCTCGACCGACGACGGCCGGTCGAGCCGGAAGCTGCGATCGCCGCGCGGGCGGATGATCTGCTGCGGCTGGAGCACGCTGTACGAGCGGAAGATCGAGATGCCGGCGATGTCGGGCGCGTTCTGGAAGCCGCGGGCAATCGTCTGGAGGTCACCCGCCGTCCAGCGGATCAGATTTTCCTGATCGTCATAGACGAGGCGCGAACCGAGACGCTGGAAATCGACGCCGTCGACCCCCGGCTGCCAGATCGCTTCGGATTCGGCGACCACGCCGCCGATGCGCGTCGCACCGTCGAGCAGGAAGAGGGGCGCGGCGAAGCCCTCGTTGCCCCCGGCATGGACATAGTCGAAGGTCCCGCGGATGTTCAGATAGCCGCTGACATCGGCCGCCCGCACCACTTCGCCGAGCCGTTCGCGATCGAGCGGGCTGACGATCACCGAGCGGGCCAGCCGCCGCTCGGCCGGGATCATGAAATTCAGCTCGAGCGTTTGCGGATCATAGCTCAGCGTGATGCCCGACGGCAGCAGATCGGCCGGCGTGATCGTCGCGCGGGTGCCGAGGCTGTCCTCCAGCGTCGAAAAGAAATTGGGATCGAGGACGAGGCCGAGCAGTTGCAGCGTCCGGCGCGTCGGCAGTTCGAGCGTGTCGTCGGCCTGGATGGTCAGCGGGACATCGCCGAGATAGTTGGCGCCGTCCTTTGCCGGGACGGTCAGCGTGATCGCGCGGCCGGTGCTGTTGTAGCGCACTCCCGGCCGCGCCGGGGCCGCATAGGGCTGGACGACGGTCGTCGCATCCTGTCCGGTCGCCGCGGTATCCGCCGCAAACGCTCCCCCTGGCAGGCCAACCGATCCGGCCGCCCCCAGCATCAATATCGTGCGGATCCCCCCCCGAGACATGGTTTTAGCTTTCTGCCGCGTAGGACGCCTCGACGGTCCCGCCGTCGAGCGGCAATATGATGGGAACCGTGATACGCCGCGTCTGATTGGCGCCGACGAGCCCGAAGCCGATGGTCTGTTGCACTTCGGGTCCCGACAGCGATTGGCGAAACACTTCCTTGCCGGACGCGTCCTTCTGGACGATGCGCAGGCGTCCGTTCGACAGATAGCCGTGCGCCGCCGAGCTGTTGTTCAGCATCAGCACGGGCACCGGCTTGCCCTCGGCATTATGGCCGACCTCGGCGGACTGGACCGACAGGTCGGGCTTCACGCCGGTCGGCGCGACGCTGACCAGCACCTGGAAATTGTAGAGGATCTGGATCGCCGACTGCCCCTCGGGCAATTTCACCGGCAGTTGCGCGACGGTGATGTAATAATGCTTGCTCGCGGCCAGCGCCGGATCGCCGACATATTGCACGCGGAACGACTGCGTCTGGCCGGGCTCGATCAGCGCCTGCGGCGGAAAGACCAGCAGGTCGCCCGGATCGACGCCGGTCAGTTCGACGCCGTCCTGCGTCACCTTGAGTTCCTGGATGCGCAGTTCGACCGGCAGCGTCGTCGCGAAGGTGTTCTCGACCGTGATCACCTGCGTCATGCCGCGGCCGCTGGTGTTGAGGTTGATCACCACCGGCTGCACCGTCATCGCGAGCGCGGGCGCCGGATTCATGGTTAACGCCAGCAGGGCGAGGAACAGAAACTTGATCGACTTGAACATGGACAACCTCACAAGATCCCGCTGACCGTCAATTGGCCACCAGGAATTCGACAATGATCGCGTCCGAATAGCGGCCCGCGACGAGCGGGCCGCCACCCCCCGGCAGCGAGACGTTCAGCACCGCATCGCCCGCCGCGCCGCGGAAGGCGTCGATGCTCAGGTTGCGCGCTTCCTCGCTGGTCACGTCGCGTTGCTGCCCCGCCCAGGCCAGCCCGACGCGATAGGTCACGAATTCGCCGAAGCCGCTGCCGCTCTGCCGGTTGCGGGCGTTGCCCTGATCGCGGAGCAGGCCGCCGTTCTGCGAGCGCAGCTCGATGCGGTGTGAGGCGTTGCAGACCACCGGCAGCGCCAGCGTGATCGATGTCGGCAGCGGTTCGGCGGTGGTCGGATTGACCATCTGGATGATGCGCAGTTCGCCGCTCGTCGGTCCCGTCGGGTCGAAGCTGGCGTTGACGCCGGCGGTCGCGGACGGCGCCCGCAGCACGCAGGCCGCGGGCGCCTCCCCCACCATCTCGAGTTCCTGGTCGGACTCGGAGAAATTCTGTGCCTGGGCGATCGTGCTCGCGCTGGCGAGCGCGGCGGCGAATGCGGCGGTCCGGATCATGGCCTTCATCAGCGTGGCTCCAGGAAGATCCGCAGTGTGTCGCGGTAAAAGCCCGCAAGCACCGGGGCATTGCTGCGCGTGTTCGATGCGCCGGCCTCGATCAGGATGCGCAGCTCGACTTCGCCCGCGGTTGCCTGATCGACATTGAACCGGCGTTCGGCGATGCGCCGGACATTGGCATTGGCATCGAGCGCGCCATTGACCTCGCCCCACGTCAGTTCGGCGCGATAGGGCAGCGCATAGGCGAAGCCGTCGGCCGGCTGGTTCATGCTGCCGTCGGTCTGCCACAGCCCGTTGTTCTGCGATTCGAGGCGGATGCGATGCGGAAAGTTGCAGACCGCGGCGAACTCGACCGAAGCCGACGCCGCGTTGGTCGCCAGTGTCGCGGGGTCGACCAGCGTGTCGATCTGCAGCAGATTGCCGGTCAGCGCGCGGAAGTTCACCTGACTGCCTTGCGCCAGCCTGGCGTTCTGCAGCGCGCAGACCTGCGGCGTATTGCCCGTCACCGGCATCGCGCGGCTGACAACGGTCGTCTGCGCGAAGGCGGGCACCGCCGACGCGCTCGCCGCCGTCATCGCCGCCGCGGTTGCAAGAAGGACGAGGCGCCGCACGATCCTACTCCGCCGCTGCCAGCGTGACGGTCACGGTGCCGAGATAATTGGGGTCGGCGACAAGCCGGAGCGCATTGCCGCCCGCGGTCGAGAAATTGTCGAGCGCGACCGTGATGTCGCCGGTAAAGGCGGTGTCGCGGCTTTGCGTTGCGTCGCTGTTGACCGCCTGCGCGGTGTCGAAGCTGGCGGGCGTTTCGGTCCAGCCCGACGCCGTCGCGACATAATTGACGGTGCGCGAGAAACCCGTCGGCGGTGTCGCGGTGAAGGTCTGCGCGGTCATCGCGTCGGCATCGACGTTGATCGTGCTGCGTGCGCTGCAGAAAGAGCCGGTGATGACCTTGCTCGGCGCCGACAGGTCGGTGCGCAAGAGGCCGGTCGAGGTGTCGACGAGCACGCCGAGGTCGAAGGTCGCGTTCGCTCCCGAAATCGTCCCGCCCGAACAGAGCGCGGGGACGCTGCCGATCACCGCGAATTCGCTGGTGTCGGTGGTCGATTGCGCCATGACGGGGGTCGCGGCGAGCGCGGCGGCGCTGGCGAGCAGATAGGCGTGCTTGATCATTCCTCAATTCCTCCCGTGGCGGCCGGGCCGAGCGTCACGACGACGGCGCCCTGATAATTGCCTGCGACCAGCAGCAGGTCCGAAGGTACGGTGAAGCTCGACAGCGTCACCGACAGGTCGGCGATCTTCGGCAGCGGCTGGGTCGCCCCGGTGCTGCTTTCGGTCGGATTGCTGCCGTCGGTCGTCGCGGCGCTCGTCGCGCTCGCCGCCGTGGCGGCCCAATTGTCGACGCTGGCGGTATAGTTCACCGCCCGCGCAAAACCCGGTTGCAGCGTCGAACTGTCATTGGCGACCAGTGCGGTCACCGCGACGTCGATCGCCGACCCGGCGAAATTGCAGAAGGAACCCGGGAGACTGACCGTCTGGTTGGACAGCGGCGCGATCCGGCCGATCCGGCTGCCCGACGTCGCGACCATCTGACCAAGGTCGACGGTCGCCGGCGACGGCGGGCCGAGGATGCACAGCGGCGCGACATTGCCGTTCACCGCGACATTCGCCGTGTCGGTGTCGTCCTGCGCCCGGGCGGGCGCTGCGCCGAGTGCGGCTGCGGCCGCGAGTACCAAACCCAATTGACGCATGGTCAATCTCCCAAAGTTCTTCGTTGCCGCGCCTTACGGCAGCGGCTGTTCCGAGCCGCCGCCGAAGCTGATGTTCGGCGTCAGCGTCACGACCACCTGGCCGACATAGCCGCCCGCGACGAGCAGCCCGCTCGTCGGGGTCGACGAAGCCGACAGGGTGACGTCGATATTGCCCGTGAACAGTCCGACCCCGGCCGCCGCACCCTTGCCCGCGTCGAGCGAGGTGTCGGTGGCAGTGGCTTCATTGGCATCGGCGGTCGCGGTAAAGTCGATCCGCGTGTCGAACCCCGTCGGCGCACTGCCGGTGAAATCGGTGTTCTCGAGCGCGAAGGCCTCGACCTCCATCGTCGCCGCGGTGCCGTTGCACCAGCCGATCAGCGTCCGCGTCTGGCCGTCGAGCTTGCTCGTGTCGAGCTTGCCCGCGGTCGAACCCGCCCCGGCGAGCGCGAGCTCGCCGACCGAGATCACGGCGTTATCGGTGGTGAACAGGCAGCGGTCGGCAACCGAGCCGTCGATGTCGACCGTGCCGGTGACCTGCGCCATGGCGGGCGTCGCCATGGCGAGGGTCGCGAGCGCGGTCAGCGTCATCAGATTACGCATGTGCGTTGTCTCCGTTCTTCAGGCTCAGGCGCCTGGCGCGATCACGACCTGAATCTGGCCGGAATAGCCGCCGGCAAACAGAAGATCGGTCGGCGAGGTCGTGGCGAAATTGGTCGCCGTGATGTTGATGTTGTCGCTGCCATTGTTGGCTAGGCGACCGCCGATCGCCGTCGGGCCCGACCCGCCGCCGCCGCTTGCGTCGGTGAATTCGACGTCGTTCGTCGAGACGGTATCGACGAACGCGTGAGCGATATAGTTCACCGTGCCGGTATAGCCCGCCGCGGGGGCAGGTGCCGACGTGATCGTAATCGGCGTCGCGGTCACGGTGATCGTGGGCGCGGCCGAGGTGCAGACCACGCGGGCGCTAAGGGCGCCAGCGGTAGGAGACAAAAAGCGGGTTTCGAGGGTCGCGCTGCTTTCAAGCGTGCCGTCGGCCTTTGCCAGTTCGCCCAGGTCGACAGTGGCGCCAAAGCTGTTGCTGTTCGCCGGAACGACCAAACATTTGGCGGTGACCGTGCCGGTGATGTTCACCGTCCCCGTGACATCCTGCGCCGCGGCGGGCGAGGCCAGCGCGATGGCCGAAGCCGCCGCGACTGAAAGATAAGCCAGTTTTTTCATCGTCTTCGTCCTTCGTTTTTGCCAGTTGGCTGGCGATCATTTCCACATCGGCGAAACAACCGCCGTCCCCCCGGCAATGGATTGGCTCCAGTCTGCCCCGAGGGTGCGGCAGGCCGGATCTGCCCTGCGCGTCAGGGCGAAGTGCTCACCGTCACGGTCAGGATGTCGGCGTAATTGCCCGCCACCAGCTGCGATGCGCCGGCGTAGGGCGGGGCCGAAACCCTCAGATACGTCCCGTTCTGGTCGATGGAATTGGCATTGAGCCGCAGGCCTTGCGTCGTCGACGCCGGCCCGAGGAAGGTGCAGGTGGATCCCGCGACGAGCGTTGCGACCTGGCAGGTCTGGTTCGCGGTCGCGCTCGATCCGACGAGGTTGAGCGTCACGTCATAGGGCGCGAGCGTCGCATAGCCGGCCGGCACGGCGCCGGCGGTCTTGAGCCCGCCGTTGGTCGATACCACCGCGACCCGCGAGGGCCCGGTGCATTCGAGTTCGAAGGTGAAATCATGGTTGAGACCGAGCACGTCAAAGTTGGGCTGGTCATAAGTGCCCGAAGGCGCGCTGCCTGCCGCGAAACCGCAGCGTCCGCCGACCGAGGCAGTGACGGGGATCGACAAGGCGATCTGGTTCGGGCTGCCCTGACCGACGGCATAGGCGGTCGTCTGCGCAAAGGCCGGGATCGCCGGCGTGCAGGCTAGTGCCAAGGCAGCACAGATTATCTTGGGAAGCACTTGCATCCCAACCCCCTCCCACGATTCTGGTCGAAGACCAGTCGATGTCTCCGGCGGTAACGGCTGCAGCACGGAGACCGTGCGCGGCCGGCTTTCGCCAACTGCAAACCTTGCGACCCGGTTTTTCAGTATGTTCGCAAAGCGAGTTGTTCCCCCCACGGGAACTATCGACTTTGGTCCAGCCAGCCCTCCAACCGACTGAAACAAGTTTCCGACTTTTCCTAACTTGAATCAACTTATTTTAATTTTTGTCCTGAAATGGCAACGTTGGCCCAAATCTCGGGAACGGTCACTTTCGGTAAAAAATGATATTATTTCGGGACTTCGGTTCACCGCTAGAAAGAGTCGTCCTGCCGCAGAGGCCTTAAGCGAAATAGTTAATTTTCGAGCCAGAGAATGCAGTCGTTCCAGAATCATAGGGGCGACTCGGCCGCGACTCGGCGTGTCTCCGGCGGCGAGTCGAAACGCGCCGTTCCGATGCCCCGGAACGGCCGGACATGGCGTCGGCACGGCGGCTGCGCTAACCAACGCTCCGATGCACAGCGCGGACGCTTTCGAATATGACCTTGCGATCATCGGCGGCGGGCTGGTGGGCAGTCTGCTGACGCTGGCGCTGCGCCAATATCGGCCCGACATCGTCTTTGCCGTCGTGGAAAGCGGTCCCCACTTCGGCGGCGAGTTCCTCGAAGCCGGCGTCGCGGCCGAACTCCCGCCTGCCCTCCGCGAACTGATCGATCCGCTGGTCGTCAAGGCATGGCCGGGCTGTTTCGTCAACTATCCGGGCCGGTCGCAGCATTTCGCCGACGAGATCCTGCTCCTCGATCCGCGCCAGATCCATCTCGAAATCGTCGATCATCCCGGGGCACCGCATTGCCACGCCGGCAGCCGCGTGCAGGCCGTCGCCGGCAAGCGCATCGTCCATGCCCGCGGCGAGCTTGCTGCCCGGCTGATCGTCGACGCGAACGATACGCGCATCCAGTCCGATCTCGAGATCGAACGCGTCACGCGTTATCGCGATTTCAGGCTTCACCACGACCTTGACCTGCCCGTCTTGGCCGACATGAGCGAAACGGCGGGCGACTGGGCCTTTCTTCAGCTCTTTCCGGTCGATGCCGAGCGCATCGTCGTCGAGCATTTCCGGCATCGCGCCGCATCCAACGTTCGGCCCGAAACGCTTGCAACTCGCGTCGTGATTGCGCCCGACGCGGCGGCGAGCGCCGCGAACGGGGAGGCACCGGATCTCGCCGCCGCGCATTTCCTCTCGCTGCTCCAGGTCGCCGCCGAACTGGCGGCGGGCTTCGTCGAGCTGGAATTGCGCGACGAGGCCGAATTGCGCGCCTTTTTCGCCAGGCAAATGCGCGAGGGGCGCGATCGCGCGCGGCGCATGTTCGAATTTGCGCGCCATTGCCGCACGGCCGAAAACGGAAGGTGACGGTGTATGGAGGGATGGGCCGTCGTGGCAAAGCCACGCCGTCGATCCTTGCTGCGCAAGGTCGGCCGGGCTTTCGCTGGTCGCTATTTAACGCAGTTAAATCGCTGCGAAAGCCATGGAGCGGGTGAAGGGAATCGAATAATCGAGAAATGTCAAACGGCGTTCAAAAGGGACCCCCGATCGGCGTCGAAGAGGGACCCCCTTTTCGGATAATATGATGCTGGTTTGTTGAAGATGGCCTTGCGCTGCGTGCGGCGGAGGGCGGGCGTAGCCCGACCGGAGGCGCGCGCAGCGCAAGATAGATTTTTGAAGGCGCCGAAGGTGGCTGTCAGCTGCGGTTTTTGAAGCGCCAGCTGTCGTTGCCCGTCTCGACGATATCGCAGTGGTGGGTGACGCGGTCGAGCAGCGCCGTGGTCATCTTGGGATCGCCGAACACGGTCGGCCATTCGCCGAAGGCGAGGTTCGTGGTGATGATGACGCTGGTCCGCTCATAAAGCTTGCTGATGAGGTGGAACAGCAACTGCCCTCCCGAGCGGGCGAACGGCAGATAACCGAGCTCGTCGAGCACGATCAGGTCGAGCCGCGACAGCTGCGCCGCCAGGGTCCCGCCTTTGCCGATCCGGGTCTCCTCTTCGAGGCGTGTCACCAGATCGACGGTGTTGAAGTAGCGGGCGCGAGCGCCCCTTCGCACGACATTGGCGGTGATCGCGATGGCGAGGTGGGTCTTGCCTGTCCCCGTGCCGCCGACCAGCACGATATTGCGGCGAGGCGGGAGGAAGGAGCCATCGTGAAGGGAGCGGATCATCTCCTCATTGATCGGTGTGCCCTCGAAGCTGAACCGCTCCAGGTCCTTCACCACGGGCAGCCTCGCAGCCGTCATCCGATAGCGGATGGAGGCTGCATCCCGGTGGGTCGCCTCAGCACGGAGCAGGTCGGTCAGTATCTCCATGGTGGTGCGCTTGCGCTGGAGGCCGGTGGTGACCGCCTCGTCGAACGCCGCCGCCATGCCCTTGAGTCCGAGGCCGCGCATCGTGTCGATCATATCATGCCGCTGCATCATAGCCTCGCAGCAGATCATAGCGGGCACAGTCGGCGAGCGGAGGATGCTGCAGCATCCGGTCTTCCGAAGTGACGATGCTGTGGGGTGTCGCCGGCTCGCGGCGCCGGGAGAGGATGTTGAGGATCAGCTCGTCGCTGGCCGTTCCGTTCGCCAACGCTTCGCGCACGGCAGCCTCTACCGGCTCCAGGCCATCGGTGAGCACCGCCGAGAGGACCCGCACGAACCTGCGATCCGCCTCGTCCCCGGTGCCGAGCCTTCGCCGTAATCGATGCAACGCGGGCGGCAGATCCCAGTCCTGGAACGGCGCCCCGTTACGGAGCGCGCCGGGCTTGTGCGCGAGGACCGGCAGATAATGCCAAGGATCGTAGATGGTGCGGTTCCGACCGAAGTGGCGCTCATGCTCCCCGACGATCTCTTCGCCGCAACGGATGACGATACGATCGGCATAGGCACGCACCTGCACGGTCCGGCGCGCGGCCGTCGACATGACCGAGTAGCGGTTCCGATCGAAGCTGATGAGGCAGGTGCCGGTGACGGCATGCTCGCTCTCATGGAAGCCGTCGAACGGTGCCAGGATCGGCTGCAGGGCCGGTCGTTCCATCTCCAGCGCCTCGGCGACGGTGATGTCGCTGCGCTCGGGGTGGGCGTGATGCTCGGCCCAGCGTCGGCACTCCGCCTCCAGCCACCCGTTGAGCTCGGCCAGGCTGGCGAACCGAAGCCGCGGCTGGAAGAAGCGGCCCCGGATCGTCTGGACTTGCTGCTCAACCTGGCCCTTCTCCCATCCCGCTGCTGGTGAGCAGGCCGTCGGCTCGACCATGTAATGATCGGTCATGATCAGGAAGCGGCGGTTGAACACGCGCTCCTTGCCGGTGAACACGCTCGTCACCGCCGTCTTCATATTATCGTAGATACCGCGCCGGGGCACGCCGCCGAAGAAAGCGAACGCCCGAGCATGGGCATCGAACAGCATCTCCTGGCTCTCACGCGGATAGGCCCGGACATAAGGCGTGCGCGATGCGCAGAGACGAGCGTGCGCAACCTTTATCCGCATCGGCTTGCCGGCGATCTCCACATCCTCATGGCTCCAGTCGAACTGGTAGGCCTCGCCGGGCTGGAAGGTCATCGGGATGAACGCCGGTGCACCTTCGCCGGCATCCTTCCGACGCGCAGCACGCCAGCGCGCCGCATAGCGGCGCACCGCGTCATAGGAACCTTCGAACCCTTCACGCGCAAGCAGATCATGGATACGCGTCATCCGCAGCCGGTCGCGGCGACCTCGCGCCTCGTTCTCCTCGAGAAGCACATCGAGCCGTTCCTGATAGGGGCCAATCCGCGGTAAAGGCTGGACTTTGCGCTGATAGTTGAACGCCGCCTCCGGCGACCGGATCGCTTTGCGGACGACCTTCCGCGACAAACGAAGGTCACGAGCGATCGCCTTGATCGCCTTACCCGCTGCATGCTCACGCCGAATCCGAACCACTGTCTCCACGATCAACATCCCGTTCTCGCCAACTGATCAAAACCAGTCGGCCGACTAAATCCCCGGGATGAAGGGGTCCTTTTTGCACGCCGATCACCCCACGAAGGGGGTGCCTATTGCACGCTGATCCTCAATCGAGAAAATTAAAGAGAAACGGAGCAATATTGTCCGATGCCAACACGAAGGCCCCCTGGAAGGCCCCCGTCAGTTCCTGACTTAAAAGTTCGCGGGTTCGATTCCGAACGCGGCGCTTGCTAGACATTCGTAGCTATAACGACAGCCCCAGCTTTTGGGAGTGAGGGCCTCACCGGTCCTCTCATAATCCCAGAATGCACGCTGCCGACCCGCGCGGCGTAAGCATCAAATAGGCTAGCGTTGAAAGCGCCGCACCTACAAGTGCCGCGCCGCTCACGACCTTAAGAGCAGTCCGGTGCCATCTGACCCTCTTATCAAGATCGTCATACATTCCGACAAACTCATCTCGCAACGCGGCCTCTTCGCGGTTCAAGCGTGTGCGCTGCGCCTCCATCTCCAATCCGATGGTGTCAAGGGTGTGAAGCTGGTTGCGAACCGCGACCCAAAGCAGTCCGATGAAAATCCACGCCCCAAGAAGGACCGCCGTATTCGTCCAGAATGCTACATCGCACGCATCAGGCTTCTTAAGCTGCGTCGCGACCACGATCGTTGCCACGGGAATGCCGAGGAGCTGACCTTGCACATCAACGATCGTCTTATGAATTTTCCCGACGTAATCTAACCGCGCGGTCTCAATCTCCTTTTTAATCTTCGAATACGAGAAGCTCGACACGAATAGGCGATAGCCTTTTTCCACTTTCTCACAGAGAAGTCCGAGGTTCGCGATGAGGTAGACAAACCGTTCCGATTGTCGCTGAGCTCGCACGACTTCGGTAACCGCATCCGCTAGCAAGCGGGTTTTCTCATCTCGATGCGTCGCCCCCTCAAAAATGGCGTTCAGGCGTGAAGCCTGGCCTTCGAGAGACGCTGGGAGATCCGAGGCAACGAACGTAATCGGCACCACGACCTGTTCCTCACCGAGGAAAACCAGTTCTCGCTGAAGCTCGCTAACGTAGCTTGCGGCCTCGCGGAGAAGTGAAACGACAACCAGCATCGCCCGGTAGCGAGCTAACGGCGCCGGAACGGGATCATCACCACGAGCATACCCGGGATCGATCACATAGTATGCCGAAGGTTCTTCAAAAGATGCGTGGGGAGCGGCGAAAAGGGCATCGAAGTTTCGCGCAAGAAGCCCCAACCTGTAGCTGGGCGCTCGGACGTTGATAGATACATCATCTCCGACATTAAGCGGGTGAGCATCGACCAGGCTAATCTGAGTTAGGTCATACAACCGTTCATCGGCATCAATGGCCCGAAGAATGCCTGCTATATTATCGTTCGCCACACGGAGCACGCCGCCGCCATCACCATTGAACGTGATATGGCGATACAACTCAATAAGGTCGGCAAAGCCGACGTCAGCCATGGCCGAGCCCTTCTGATTGTAGCTGGGCAACAAGTTCATCGGGCAGGCCGGTTAAGGTGAGTGTGTTGGCTTTCGGATCGTAAATCACCGCGCGGTTGCTGACCGCGTCACGGTCAAACTCGACCTTCCACTGTTTCGTGCCGCCCTTGAAGCGAACTAGCGACGCCAATGCGCGACGATCCGGCACGAACCGGTCACTCAGCGCACGATCGGTATTCCCGAGATGGTCGGTCAGTTGTTTCGGATTTTTCGGCATGAGTTCATTCGCTAGAGTCTCGAACTCGATCTCTTCGCGGTTGCTTGACGCCCTTTCGCAGATGGCCTTTGCTCGCGCGAGAAATTCGTTGCCGTCCTTCTCCGGCATTTTCATCTCGGTCACAAATTCCTTTAGCGCTGCAACGAGATTGGAGGTGTCGACTCGCGCCTCCACTACGGAATCGCAACCCAAAAAAAGTCGAAAATATTCCGAAACGTCACCTTTCCCCTTAAGGAAACTGATGTAACGATCGGCACCCTCTGCCCAAGCTGTCAAATTTATCCGCCCGGCGAAGCGAAAACCCTCAAGATCAAGATGGTTCACGTCCTTGATATCTTCTTGCCCTGAGAGGGCCGCGCTGATTTTGTCGGAAACAATCGAAACCAGCAGAAAATCCCCCCCCTCGCGACGAAAATGGGCAAAGAAGACATGGCCGCCGGTCGACGCCGTCCGTGCTTGCGCTTGGACGCGAAGCGTGTCCATCATCCGGATCGTCAGGCGCAGAAAGTCCTTCTCCGGCTCATCCACATAATCGCGAATTTGACCTTGGGTCGGATATCCCTCGCTGGTCGTGAACTTGCCGTAACTCTTCGAGGCGCGACGATTATAAAGGTCATACAGCTCATCGATGACACGCTGCGTCGTCTTCGTGACGGGCAAGGTTTTTGTGGGCGCTTTGACAACGTACGCCCCATCTTGCCGTTCAAGATCGTGAACGGCCAAAGCAACGATTTGGTTCAAAGCGGCATCCCCTCTTTACGGCGCTATTAGGCTCGCCGCATCCTCCGACGGAGAACACAGTAGCAACCTCTCAGTCTAGAGTGCAACTGACGAAGGCAGGTGCAGACTTCAGTTCCGCCCTCGCTTCATTGCAGCGGCCGCCGCCTTGGCCGCAGGCTTGCGGACGCCGCCGCGCCCTTTGGTACCTAGCCCGATCTCCTTGGCGAGTGCTCGGCGCGTCTCGGCGTAGTTCGGGGCGACCATCGGATAGTCCTTCGGGAGATTCCATTTCGCGCGATAGTCGTCGGGGGTCATGCCGTAGGCCGTCATCAGATGACGGCGCATCATCTTAAGCTTCTTTCCGTCCTCGAGACAGACGATGTAGTCGGGCTTTACCGAAGAGCGGACTGATACCGCCGGTTTCTGCTCTTCGACCGGCTCGACAATCGGCGAACCCAGCCCCGCGAGCGCGCCATAAACGCGCCTGATTAGATCGGGAAGATCGGCGGGTCCGACAGCGTTATTCGATACATGCGCCGCGACAATATCGGCGGTGAGCGTGAGCAGCATATCTTGGATTTCTTCGGCCATCGGTCATCTCCTATTCGACCGATGCCCTATCGACTGCCTTGCCGGCCTGCCACGACTATTTGACCAATAGGGAATCGCGCCGTGCGCCCTCAGGGCGCGCGGCGCGCGATTTTTCGACTATAACCAGTTGGGGCGGCGGTGTGTCGCCGCCGCCCTTATCATCACGCGGCTGCGCGCTGTGCCTCGGCCTCCAGCAGTTCCGCTTTGATTTGCACAGCCACGGTGCCGACCCCACCGCGCTCGGTGTAGGCGGCGGGTGGGAAGGCCATCCACTTCGGCACCCACCCTTCGATCTTGGCGCGGCCATTGCTGCCGTCCAGATGATCACGAACGATCGCCTTCAAGGTCGCACCCTTCTCTTTGGCATTGGCGGCGGCAACCGCGTCCCCACCGACCTCGGCAACCAGCGCGGTCAGCACTTCCTTGTCGCGAAGTCCGGCGAAGAAAGCATCATCGGCGTTCCACCATGCGGCCATGTCGATGCCGATATGGAGACCCACCGCCTCGACCGCCGCGCTCCCGGCGAACAGCGTCTCGCCAATGACAATGGCGATCACGTCCATCACCGCACGGTCGGGTAGGTCGAGCAGCCGCTGGAACAGTTCGGCGAGCGGCATCGGATTGCCGCCGGTCACGGTCGGCTCCTCGGGGTCGAAACCGAGCAGCGCCAGCACCGCGCGCCGCTTCTCGTCGAACACCACCTCGGCCCGGCTGACCTCGACGCTCTCGCGCACATCGTCGTCCTTCGCCGATTGCGGCTCGACCCGCACATTCCAGAGCGGCGACCCGGCGATGGCGTGGGCAACCATCAACCGCAACGCGACCGCCGGATGACCAGATAGTTCGGCGCGCACGGCGGCATGGCGATGAAGGTCGATGTAGGTCTGCATCCGCGAAGTCAGTTCCGGACGCGACGCCTTGGGTTCGACTTCGATCTTCTCGCCCTTTTCGAGCCGCGCGGCTTCCTTGGCCGTGACATAGCCCTCGTGGATATCGACCTCGCCGCTATCGCGCACCTCGATATAGACACGCCCGCCCTTGCGCTTCGCCGCATGACGATGTTCCCATTCGCGAAAATAATCGCCCTTGGGCAGGACAATGACCTCGTTCCAGCCCGCGTCCAGAAAGCGCGCCCGCCGCTCCTCGACGGCGGCAAGCTGCGCCGTCCAGAAGGCATCGCTGTCCGCGAAATAGCGCTCGTCCCCGAACAGGTCGGCGATAATCGCGAGGCCGCTCGCCTCGACATCGAACAGTGCATGTGCCGCGCTAATCGCGCCGCCACCGAACAGCCAGTTCTTGAGCTGCTGGCCCTGCGGGCAATAGGCATCCGCGTCGTCGAACAGCGCCAGCCATGCGCGCTGCTGCGACTTGGATGCCATGGTCAGGTGCCGCACCGTGCCCGCGCTGATCTTCTCCTTTGCGTAGAGCGAACGGATGCGCGGCAGCAGGTTGCCGAGCGCGAGGATGCGCTTCACCATTGCCTCGGGCATTCCGAACGTGTCGGAAATATCGGCAACGCTCCGGCCCTCGCGAACCAGCCGCGTATAGGTGACCCATTGCGTCACCTCGTCGGCATCGCGCCGCGCGACATTCTCGATCAACGAGGCTTCCAGCGCGGCGGCATCGTCGCCTTCTTCGAGGATCGCGCAGGGCAGCGGCTCGGCTTCGCCTTTCTCGCCCGCAACGATGTTCGCCGCCGTGAAGCGCCGTGCACCCGCCACGATCTCGAACGCACCCTCGGTGCAGTTCGGCCGGACTATCAGGGGAACGAGAACCCCGCGCGCACGGACGGTAGGCAGAATATCCGCCACGTCGGGCGCCTTCTTGGCGTAGCGCATGTTCGTCTTGCTGATAGACAGCTTGCCAAGGTCGATAAAGTCGAGTTTCATTGTCTTCACCTTTCTTTGTGGAAGGTGCCGGTCCGTCGAGTTTCGCGATTGGGCGGACCGGCTTAGGTTTGGCGGCGAGACGCGCCGCCCGCGTCTGCCTCAGCCCTTGGGCTTCGGAAGTTCGTCGCCGCGCGCGGCACGGCGGAAATTCTGTTCGGCGGTGATGATCGATCCCGCACGGCGAGCAGCGGCGGTCCAGCCCGACAGCGGAACCTCGGACGCAAAGCCAAGATCGCGCTCGATGCCGAGACCGAAAGGCAGTCGCACCGACGCCAGTTCGGACAGGCTGAACGAACCGAGTTCGGGGCAGCCGAAACCAAGATCGGCAAGCCCGAACAGCGTATCGCCATCCTCGCCCAATTCGGTGGCGAGCCATGTCGCCGCGCCGACCGGTGAGAAGAATTTGGCAACCGGCACAAAGTCCGGCTCCACCGCACCCGCTTTCACGGCAGCGCGCCGCGCCTCGTCATTCGCGCGCAAGGCGGCATGCAATTCAGTTGACAGGAGCTTGCCCCCACCACGGCGTTCGTTGGTCTTTCCCATGCTATCCTCCATTCCCGCCCCCTAACCATCAGGCCCCCGGCGGAGCGGGGGTGGGCGGCGAGAACGACCTGCCGGGCGCGGCCAGGAAGGCGGGCCGCACCCGAAGGGCTGGAACGAAGAGGAAGAGCCGCGCAGCGGCTTGCGGGACGCCGGGAGGCGCCCAGAGGGGAGAGCCGGCCAACCCAGCGACAGACGGGAGGCCGATCGACAACGCCGCCGCGTTCAACGCGGCGCCGACATGATCGTCAGCGACGAGGACTTATTCGCCGTTCCGGCGGATTTAGAGAAGGAACGCGCTCTCGATCGGGCCGCAGGCGGTGAGGCGTGCGTGCGCAGATGTGCTTAGCCGCCGCACCGCCAAGATAGCCGGACCGAGTGCGCAGCGCGGTCAGGACATACGTGCGATCCCTGTCGGCGCCTGCCGCCGGCAGCGAGCGCCCATTTTCAACCGCACACATTTTCCAGGGCGTCGCGGGGGCGGCCAGCCCCTGCGGAAGGGGTGCGGACGGACATAAGACCGGCTGCCAGGGGAAGGCCTTCCCCACCTACTCTTCTAACTGACGCCGCGATTTTCTTGGCAATCTCAGAACTTCAAGCGGTTCAAGCGATGCGCCGCCGTCAAGATCGCCCCGTCGTCGCTAACAACGACATAGCTGTCGAGCGCGCGCTCTAACTTCGAGTAGCGCTCGCGCCCGAATGCGCCAGCCAGCCGCCGCCGCGATTTCTTGTCGAGATAATAAATGTCCGCGCCGCGGTGCCGGCGGCGCATGCCATAAGCGAGGATCGCATCCACCGCTTCAGTGGAAATTCCACGCTGCTGGATGCGCTGCCTGGCATGTTTTGTCAGTCCCATGTCGTCCTCCCAATGGTTGCCGATCATCCAAAATAGGAGATCAGGACGACAAAAACTGTCACCCTCTGAGACTTAGGTCAAATTAGCCCTGGCCCCTTACGGCAGGGCTTCAAACTCGCGCTGGTGTCCATGTACCATCTCGCGAAGCCGAGCGGGCTGCAGCACCTCGACCGACTTCCCCCATGAATAGAGGTGCCAGCACATTTCGAGGTGTCCCGACGCTTTGAAGCGCACGAGCAAGGAGCCGTCGGGCTCTTCCTCGACACTCTGCGTGGGGTGGAACACGAACCGCCGGGCATGGGGCGCCGCGTCGGGCGAGAAGCGCCAAATGACGTCGCCATGTTCGGCAGCATTCTCGAACGAGCCAAAACCCTTTTCGGAATGTTCGCGGATATTGAAGCCGGGATCGATCTCGAAGCTCGTGTCGAGTACCTCGGCCGAGTAGATTTCCTCGACCCGGTAATGGCGCAGCGGTGCCGTTGCCGGCTTTGCCGTGTCGCGCGCGACTAGATAGCGGCGCACACCCAATAGGAGGCCGTGCGGTGCCACCACACGCTCGGTCGGCTTGTCCTGCGTCCGGCGCCGATACGAAATGCGGAGCAGAAAAGGCCCCTTCAGGCTCTCCGATATCGCGCTGTCGACTTCGCTTGTTCCGGCCGGTCGCGGCCCCGGACGCGCGGCATGCCCCAGTGCTTCGAGCAGGGCTTCCTCATCGACGGCCAAACGCGTGCCAGCATGGGCGGGAATGAGCGCCCTCACCTTCCGCTCCATCTGGCGGACCGTTGCAGCCTCGGCGGCCATGCCGGCCGCGTCAAGCTGGCGAATTGCCGTCGTCATTGCGGCAAGCTCCTCGGCCGACGGCAACAACAAGGGCGCAATCGCGCGCGCGGGTATGCGCCATCGCCGCTTGCGATCGTCACCGTCTTCGGGCTCGGTCTGAGGAAAAGCTGCTTCAAGCGCGACCGTCATGCGCTGCGCCGATCGGTGCACACAGCCGAATTCCTCCACAATCTCTTCGAGCGACACCCCACTGCGGCGCGTCGCCATCATCGCCAGCTTGAGAAGGTCCTGGGCCTTTGCAAACGACATCCGATTCTCCATGACAGCTTTTGTCGTCCCGACCTGCCATAGCGGAATAAAGGGGATTGTGTATGCGGATGATCGACGACGCCCTCAGGCTTTCCGCCTCGGACCTGATGCGGTTCAAGGGGTGCAGGCACGCGACGACGCTCGATTTGCGGCTGATCGAGGCCGGCGACATCGCGCCGTGCGAGGATGGCGAAGAAGCCGAACTTCTTCAAAAGCAGGGCGACGCCCACGAATTTGCCTTCCTCGACGCGCTCAAAGCGCAAGGCAAAAATATCGTCGAAATTCCCAAGGACGGGATCACGCTGGAAGAGTCGGTTCGGCTCACCCGCGAAGCGATGGCGGCCGGCCCGGACATCATCTTTCAGGGCGCGCTGCTCGGCGGCGCATGGGGCGGCTATTCCGACTTTCTCGAACGGGTGGAACGCCCCTCCGATCTCGGAAGCTGTTCCTATGAGGTTGTCGATACCAAGCTGAAACGGAAACCCGACCCCAAACATATTCTCCAGCTCTCGCTCTATTCCGATCTGATCGCCGACCTTCAGGGCGTCCGGCCCGAATCCGCGCATCTCCAACTCGGCGACGGCTCGCGTTTCACGGTGCGGCTCGCGGACGTGGCATCCTACGCACGCCACGCACGGGCGGTGTTCGAAACCTTCCTGGCCGACCGGCCGGAAACGCGGGCCGAGCCTGTTTCAAGCTGCGGCCTCTGTCGTTGGAAGGAACATTGCCGCGACGAATGGGACAAGGCCGACAGCCTTGCGCTGGTCGCCGGTATGACAAGATCGCAGCGTGGGAAGGTCGAGGCCGCAGGCATCGAAACGCTCGGCGGCCTCGCAGTCCATGACCAGCGCATTCCCAAGCTTGCTCCCGAGACGCAGCAGCGGCTCCAGACGCAGGCGCGGCTCCAGGCCGCGCGCCGCGCCGGCGGCCCGCCGGGATTTGCGCTTCGCGACTATGAGCCCGGTAAGGGTTTCGGACTGCTGCCCGAAGCCGACGACGGCGACCTCTTCTACGATATCGAGGGCGATCCCTATTATGAGGGCGGCCTCGAATATCTCCACGGCATCTGGTTTCGTGATGCGGGCGAATGGAGCTTCCGCGCTTTCTGGGCGCATGACCGTGCCGCCGAGGGCAAGGCGGTGGCGGAGCTACTTCAATTCTTCACGGCGCATCTCCAGCGCCACCCGAAGGCGCACATCTATCATTATGCAAATTACGAGATTGCGGCGCTTCGCCGCCTGACCGCGGAACATCGCGTCGGCGAGGCCGCCATGGATCAACTCCAGCGTGAACGGCGGTTTGTCGACCTGTTTCGCGTCGTATCGGGATCGCTGATCGCTTCCGAGAAAGGCTATTCGATCAAGGATCTCGAAGCCTTTTATATGGAGAAGCGCGAGGCGGATGTCGCAACCGCGGGCGCGAGCGTCGTCTTCTACGAGCGCTGGCGGGAATCGCAGGACGCCAAGCTGCTCGACAAGATCTACGACTATAACCGCACCGACTGCATCTCGACGCAGCTGCTGCGCGACTGGTTGATCCGCGACGTTCGCCCTGAAGGCCTGCCTTGGCCGAAGCTCGGCGAGGTGCCCGACGCGGGTCCGCTCGCGAATGTCGAGGCCGAGGATGAAGAGATGGCCGCGCTGCGCGAGCGGCTCCTTCCGGTTCGCGAGCGGCTCGGCGAAGACATCGCCGATCTGCTGCTCGACCTCAACTTCTTCCACAAGCGCGAAGACAAGCCTGCGTGGTGGGCGATCTTCGATCGGCTCGCGCAGGAGAGCGAAGAACTCGTCGACGATCTTGAATGCATCCAAGGCCTTGAGGCCATCGGCGATCCCGTCAAGGTGACCGCGAAGTCATTCGAACGAACCTATCGCTTCCCGCCACAGGAGACCAAATTGAGGGCGGGCCGCAAGCCTTGCGTCAAACCCGCCGCGATGCCCGAGGACGTCGATCTGCGCGAGATCGACTACGAGAAAAATCTGCTCGTGCTGCGCCGCTCGACGACCAAAGGCGAGCTGCCCGATCGGCTCGATCTCATTCCGGCAAAGCCGATTGGCAACGCGGCACTTCGCGCCGCAGTTGCAGCCGTGACCGGTGCAATCATCGACCATCCCGGCTCGGCCAAAGCGATAGAGCAATTGCTCATGCGCGCGGCGCCGACGTTTCGCGACGGAGCGCGGCCGGAGGGCGTTATTGACGCCGAAAGCGATCTGCCGGCGCAGACCAGCGCCGCAATTGCCGCCATGGATCAAACGACCCTGGCGATCCAGGGACCGCCCGGCACCGGCAAGACCTATGTCAGCGCGCTATCGATCATCGACCTCGTCCGTGCGGGCAAGCGCGTTGCGGTTTCGTCGAACAGCCACAAGGCGATCACCAATCTCCTTGAAGCGGTCGCGGACCGGAGCGCGACCGATGGGGTCCGATGCAGCGTGGTTCAGAAGGCGGCCGACGATGACGATGAGAATGCCCATCCCGGCATCGTCCTTGTAAGCGAGAATGACGCGCCTGAAATCGGGACCGCAGATGTCGTCGGCGCTACGGCGTGGCATTTCGCCCGATATGACACGCCGACCTATGACTATCTCTTCGTTGACGAAGCGGGGCAGGTCTCGCTTGCCAACATCATCGCGATGTCGCGCGCGGCCCGCAATCTCGTCCTCGTCGGCGATCCGATGCAGCTGCCGCAGCCGCTTCAAGGTACGCACCCCGGACGGAGCGGCGATTCCTGTCTCGAATATCTGATCGACGGACACCGGGTCGTCCCCGCCGATCGCGGTATCTTCATGCCGGTAAGCCGCCGAATGCATCCCGCAGTTTGCGACTATATCTCGGTCGCCGTCTACGAGGGCAAGCTGCACTCGGACGATGCCGCCGGCAGCCAGTCTCTGCTTGCTCACGACGGGCGATCGCTCGTCGGCGCGGGCGTCCGCGCGATCGAGCATTTCGGTCGCTCGCAGGTCAGCCCCGAAGAGATCGATGCCATAAACGCGCAGATCGAGGCTGTGACCGGCGCAACCTATCGCGCGCGCGATGGCAGCGAGCGCGTCATCGGTCACACCGATATTCTGGTCGTCGCGCCCTATAATGCTCAGGTCAACGCGCTGCGCGCCGCGCTACCTGCGGCTGTCCGTGTCGGCACGGTCGACCGCTTCCAAGGACAGGAAGCGCCCGTGTGCCTCGTCTCCATGACGACATCGAGCGGCGAAGAGCTGCCTCGCGATATCGACTTCCTCTTCTCGCTGAACAGGATCAATGTCGCCGTCTCGCGCGCGCAAACGTCCGCGGTCGTCTTCGCAAGTCTCCTCCTCCTCGAAACGCCCTGTCGAACCGTCGAGGAAATGATGCTCGTAAATGCACTTTGTTTGCTTCGCGAGCATGGGGGTGACAGCTTCTGACATGCTGAGGTGCGAATTTGCTTTCATCGAACGAAAGGAGATTCGCTCATGGCCTACTGGGATATCGGACTTCGCCACATCGTCGACGTTGACGGGCAGTTGCTGGCAATCGACGCTGAGGTGATCGACACGGCTTCGCTCCTCGCGAAGGCCAATCTTCCGACCGACCGCCAGCTCTGGCTGATCCGTGCCGGCGAATATTTCGCGCTGGGCGCGAAGCAGCTCCTTCGCCTCTCGCAGGATGAAGTGCTGTTCTTCGAGACGGCCGAGCGCGTGCAGGCGCCGATATTTCACAAGCGGGCGGCCTGAGGCCGAGTGCCCCCTAAGCATATTTGGAAAGGAAAAGCTCATGGCAGACGTGCGAGTGACGTGCATCAACAAGCAGCCGCGCAACGATCCCTATGAGGGGATCACCCACCTCGGTGGAGCGACCTGGCACTGGACGCGCCAGCAGGTCATCGATTCGATCGAGGCGAAGACCAACACCTTCTACACCCTCGTCGGAAACAACCGCGGCGACATCGGCGTCGTGAATGGGGCGAACGGCAAATATCTGCGCACCTACGCCGATGGAAAGTGGAACGACAATCTCCTCGCGCTGCCGGAATGCGGGCGATAGGCGACCCCGGCAAGTTCCAGGGACAGGGTCAGAATGAAGGCTTTCGTCATAGTAGTTCACCCTTGCCCTGCCGCGAAGATGTGCTGTGCCGAGCGTTCTCACCATCAGTCAGCTAAGGACGGTGATTTCAAACGGTCGGAAAGAACCAATTGCTGTTCCGTCCGTTCGAATGATCAGCTCCTGACATAGGGATTAGTCAACAGTGGCGCCCTCATCACGCCCAATGGAACTCGGAGAAAAAGTTTTCTCAAGCGATCGCAACGCAAATCGCCGCAGTTCCGCCCGCCCGGTCTCAAGCGGTAAGCGCATGATGAGGCTGGATCTTTCGCCGAAATGAACTCCATCGAGCGAACGTTTGGTACCAAATGTCGGTGCAATCGCTACAGCAAGGAACCGACGGGAGCCCAAGTTTTCTCTATATCCCAGCATTTTGTACGCAATTTCTGAATTGCTGCTCTCAGATCTATTTTTCGCATCCAAAATCACTACAGTGGTGTGGTCGCCTTCCTGCAGCTCAAGCGAAAAATCCGGAATTGCGCGCAGGTTTCGGCCAGATCTACGCCAAGAATAGCGTGCAGAGGCACTAAGGTATCCCGCTTGATAGTGTAGGCTGGCCTTCAAGCCGCCGCGGCTACCAATAAAAATTGGGCCTGAGCTACGTAAATTATGCGGGAAGATCCTTCCTGATGGGTCCCAACTTGACAGCGCTCCGAGCAGCCAGCCCAAACTCACAAGTTCGAACATCCTATCTTCAAAGCGACGATCTTGTGACACTAAGAATGCGATCAAGCCAGCCGCGTCGCTAACGGAATTTGCGCCATCCAATACTAACCTTGCCAAGCGATCCAATGGACCGCCAGGCGGATGCCAGCCCGCGACCGCGCGGCTACTAACAGCAGAAGCGAGTGAACGCAGCGCCGGACGAGATCTTGCTCGTAATGAAGACCAAGGTTGTCGGGCTTCAATGACGGCAAGCCGCCGGAGCATGCCATCGCTTAGGATTCCCTCTGCCCCGCCCCGATCTCGCCAAGTCGACGCTACTCTCACAGAAACCCGCAGGCTTTCACTAATCAAAAGCGCCTCGGGTGTTTCAGAAAATCGCGAAGCGCGAAGAACTGGAATGCGGGAGCGCCCTGCAGATCTTTCACGAATTAAGCGCGGTATCAGAAGGACGCCATCTATTTTATCGTCACAATACTTCACATCATGCCGGTACGTGTGCGGCAGATCATCTCCTATTTCATCAACTATTTCAATTACCGCAGCTGCTCGCGCTAAATCGATTCGTCGTTCAATTTCCGTCCTGAAGGCATCGCCGACATCATGTTTCGCTTCCAAGCCAACGCTTGAAAGTCCAAAGTTCTCAGGAGTGAGAAAAGCTGAGAGTGGACCAAGCGCGTCCTTTATTGCCGTGCGCCATAGCGCCCCTTCAGCGTCCAGTCGGCTAATCGAGGCCATTTAGAAAGGCTTCCATCCTTTCCCGAAACCGGGGGAGCGCGGGGAAAAGTTCCTGTAAACTTGCAATGTACCCTGAATGCAGTCGGCTACGCGTGCTGTCAGTCTCCAAGCCGGGCAGAAGGCGTGCTACCAACGCGCGATCAATTAAAGGCCAATGATCGGCCGTGTCCGGAGAACTGGCGAGGCTGGTCAATGTTAGAAAATATTCTGCGACGTCGATGATTTGCGCTGTGCCAACCGGCACCGCTCCGTCAGCCGCACTACGGACAAATCCGAATAATCTTCGAAAGTCGCCAGCCGCGTTGCTCAGGAGGGTCGTTGAAGCGAGTGCTGGCGCAGAACCCAAATTAAAGGTTGCCCGCTCTATTGCCGCCGACGATGCCACTTTCCATTCCTCGGCCGAGGATCGGCTGTCGGATTCATTCGGAGGCGGGAGAATCACCACCTTAGAAAATCGTCGCCTCAACGCACCTGACATCGCGTTCACAAAACGTGTGTCATATTCATTGACAGTGGCGATGATCCGAAATCGCGCAGGCAATGCGACATGCGGCCGCCCATCCATGTAGTCGAGAACCATGCCTGCCGTGTGTCCGCCCGCCAGTGCAGTAAAAAGGGGGCCAAAGGCTCGATCAATGTCAGCGCGATTCATTTCGTCGATGAGTAACCACTTAGCCTGTGGCCCCTCTCCGGTGTCGAAATTGTCCACCATCGTGCTGGCACATTGCAGCACGGCATTAGTCACCAGGCCATGACGCGGAGCAGCCCCGCCGCCAGCCTCGAGAGTTTGAGTTCCGATCGTATCGTAAACCGACCATTCCGGGTTGGCAGTTTCAGTCATGAGCTCGGCGTTAAATGCGGCTGCCAGTGCTTTTGCTAAGCTAGTTTTCCCCGTGCCAGGTGGGCCTGCAAGAATGAGGTGCCCCATGCATAAGGAAGTTATCGCCTCTTCCAATGCGTCTGCGGCAAAAAATCCCGTCGACTTCACGCTATCAAGCGCACTTGCCAACGATGATGGCAGATCGAGGGGGATGTGGGCGATTTCTGCTACGCGGCTAGGCACTTCCTGAAAGCTTTTCGGTGGCAATGCGCCTGCGGTAGCAAGCCCACTTAACGTACCGTCACCCATTTCCATTCTCCAGCGCAGCCTTCAGCACCGCCAAATTGACGATCGGTCGACCCAGTCCCATCTTTAACAAAATCGAGCTACCAACTTGTTGCTTCGCGTCGATCCTTAGCAAACGGTGGGGGGAAGCAGGATGAAAGCACGGCATCAGAATTTTTAAATGACAAAGTTCTGATCCACCCTTCAGTGTCAGGCCTTCAAGACTATAGCCGCTCAGATCGGCAAGCGTCTGACCTTCAAAGGTCGTGAGTGTCGGCGCACCACTTGCGAGGAAGGGAGGGCAGGCCGCGCCAGCGACGTTCATGAAGTAATCGTCAGCGTCAGTCCAAGGCGCTGCGCCGATCACAGCCTGGATATCAGCTGCGCAACCGGCTTGAAATCGCAGTGCCGCTTTGACGATGTCCCAGTTTTCCGGCACTATGGTCAACTTAGAACTCTTCTGGTCCCAACGCAAAACCTGCTCCGCAAGAGACAGGTGAGAGCGCCAATAGATGCGGTAATTCATTAAGGGGCGACCGCCCAAGTCATTTTCGGAAGCCAGTTGCTGGCCGGACGCGCGAGCCGCCAAAATTTGCTCGATTACGCTGGAGTATTGCTCATATTTTTGAAGGTATCGCAACGCCCCCATAAACTCATCTAAGCTTACCTCTTCGGAAAGGTCGGAAATCGCCTGCCACGCCGCAGCATAAGGCCGGACGTTACAAGCTTTCCATTCGGCGTCGGCCAGCTTGGGCACGCCCCGAGATTGCGGCCGGTTGATTTGGCTGCGGCACATCGCCCAGACAATCAACGCCGTCGCCTGCCGCGTAACGTCGCTTGAAAGGTTCGCAAGGTCGGCGCCTTCGAGCAGGCCGAAAAGCTGACTGCCCAAAGGAGTTAGGATTATCCTGTTCGACCGGTATGGCACATAAAGCAGTGCCAATTCCTCATAAAACGATTTCCTCGTTTCCGCTTGATTAGTGCTAACAGACAGGAGCGTCTTGGCATCCTTATAGCTCACTCCGGCTTCTGAGGCCTCGGCATACGTGAGAAAATCCTTCGTCATGCTGCGAGCTTTCATATCGCCCGCGGGATGCATCATTCCCATATGACTGGTCGGCCAAACAAACACGAGGCCGCGACCTAAAAATTTGAGCTAATGCGCGACTGCTGCCGGTGGCAGTTGCATGTCGACATGCGGCAACTGAGTAGGCACGCCATGAATTTTTTCCCCCTTACGTAGCGTGATGACCCAATCGGTGAGGATGATGCCCCCCCGCCCTTTCCTCGGGAACTTCATATAGTGCCGCCGAATTCGGTAGCCGAATGCATGCTCTATGTGGAGGCCGGCAGCTGACGCAAGGGCAATCAGCGCATCGTGAAGGCGCAACATTTCGTTCTGAGTTCGACTATTGCCAATAACTAGAACGTACCTTCCGCCCGGCTTCATTACACGATTGGCCTCGTGAAAGTGATTCGACATCTCGGCGAAATATGGCCCAAGTGCCTCTCGGCGGTATGCGGCAACGCCTTCGGGATTGAAGAGGTGTCGGATTTCGGCAGGAATTTCATGCACCTGCAGGGGGCTTTTTGCGCCAATTTGCTTGCGACGAAGCGCATTGAAGCTCTTTCGAGAATTAACACCTATTTCTGTTCCCAACCAGAAATATTCGAGCATCAAGTTGTACATATAGTCCACGGAATCGAGATAGGGTGGGCTTGTAACTACAAGATCCACCGACCCATCGTCGATCGGGAGATTTGTTGCCGAGGCATTATGGATGGTGCCATCGCAATCCGATCGGCGAACGTTTAGGGCCTCCATGCCCTTCATTGCCTTCATGAAGTGCTTTTCGAAGGTAGGCAAAACGGATGGTGGCTCTTTTCGGAGAGTGCCCGAAACGTAAGTCTTTTGGGATTGGTCGTCGGCATTGCTTACCGCTCGAATTATCGAGCTGAATATCACCAGCAGGAATCTGCGTTCGGCATGCGATGTCGCGATGGTGTCGATATTGCGCCGGAGAGTTTGGAGGTCGCGCCACGCATGTTCGGAAAACCAGTGACCGAAATTTTGAAGGTCGGGTAAAGGCACTGCCAACGGGGGACGGCCAACGGTAGCTAGTAGCTTTGGAAGATAGCCGATCAGCTTTGCAGGATCCAACGCGGCAGACTTCGCCTCTGCGATCAGACAGGCAAGTGGGTCCAAGTCGACCCCGATGCCCGTACGCCCTTCTGCAAGTGCTTCGACGATTGTCGTGCCCGAGCCCGAAAAGGGATCCAGCACGACATCTCCTTCTCGGCTGAACTGCCGGATAGCCCAGCGAGGGATCTGCGGAATATACTTTGCAGGATAACGATGAAGCCCATGAGTCAGATCGTTCGTTGACGCACTCAAACTTATAGCGAGCAATTCTCCGAAAGGGATGAACTCAACTGGGGGGAAATCTGCATAGGAGCGGGCGGGCTCAATCGGCTGGTGCATGTTTATGGTTTCAAAACGACGACGGACTCGCGCATATATCGCTCGTAACCAGATAGTCGAGAACGCTGTTGCGGCGAAACGGTCAGGTGTCGGGCCACCCAGATTTCGGCGCGATCAAATCCAGCCAACTTCCCGGCCATCGCGGTGAGGGTGTCAGAGGGAATGACAACCCCCCCAAATGCCGAGTTCCCGACGACAACGTAGCATGATCCGTTGCGCAGCCGCCCGCGACACTGTCTCAGCACTTCCACTATATCAGAGAAGTAGCCTCGCAAGAGTTCCGGAACCCCCATCCGCCAGCTACTGGAGTCCCGATCCATTTGAGATATCAGCATTTCGAGCGGCTCAAACACAGTTTTTGGGCGCGCCATATCTGCGGATAGATGCGAGCGAAGCGAAGCCTTCCGGAGGGAGCGGATGTCGGATACGCTCTCCACAAAACCGCCAAACCAGAGTTCCACTTTCATCGATTCGAAGTAATCGAAGCGATTGGCGTATGGCGGACTAAACACAATTGAATCGTATTCACCATTGGTAAGCGCAGCTAGGTCAAGGGCATTACCCTCGATTACTTCTGCCTCGCCCCACCCATTGTGCCATAGGGCGCAATCGGCGATCATCGTTCGCAGGTGCGAGCCGAAAGCCTTAAACACGAAAGCTTCTTGATCCTCGCCGAAGCGCTGACGCTGCCAGCTGCCTTCCGGTCGACGAACATACTTCCCCGGTCGGCGCTGTATATTCCTATACTTTATGCCGTTCCCTTCCTTGAAATAGCTGCCCACGGACTCTAGGATTGCAATCCAGCACAGCTTCAAAAAGTCAGCACTTGGTTGCTCCAGCTTGGAGTGCTCAATAGCGGACCGAATTCTAAGCAGCGTTCTCAAGATCGCTGGCTCGAAAACTTTATGGGCTATAGACAGCTCTGGAAACCATGGGCCCGGATCACTGGGGATGATGTGAGGCAGCGCCGCGCAAAAGCGTCGCACCTCTTCCAACTGGCTTTGCGTCAGCGGGCGAGTTTTCACTTTCGCCGTAAATGCAGCCAGTGGGTTGATATCGATTCCTGTGGCGGCATGGCCTCTCAAAGCTGAGCCGACGAGCATGGAACCGCAGCCGCAAAATGGGTCCAGAATCCGTTCGCCCAACTGCAGAGCTTCAATCAGATCGGCGGAGTATGCCTCGCGATAGCGTATCCAGCGATGGATGGGATCGTGACGAGTCGAGGACCAATTTACGAGTTGTGCGAGATGAGGCTTATCGATGAACCTCCAAGGTTCGTCGATATGCTCCAGCATTTTAGCAAGCTCTGGAAGCGGCGATCGCGGCGAAGGCTCCAGAGCCGGACTCATTGAAAATGCTGTCGATTGCATCGAAATCCTCAATCGCTCTAAAAACCGAAAAAAGGGGAGTGGCACCGACCCTAACAGATCGAGATTCGATCGTGAATCGACATTATGGCGCCCTCGCCAATTTGATGCCTTTTCCGGGCTTCCTGTCGACCAATGCGCGCGCTTCCGCGGCCATTCAGGTATACCCCGAATGTCGCGAGGCCGCATTCTGACAGCGCCGCAACGCCCGCATCATGTGATATTCGACGCCTTTATCGCTGATGAGAAGCTGCTCAGCGATTTCTCGATAAGTCATACCCTTCAGCCGGTGCATGAGGAATATGCGCCTGGTTCTCTTCGGCAAAGCGAGAAGTGCGCGTCGGTAGGCTGCTCGAAGGTCCCGGCCTTCGATTTTCCATTCCTGTTCGGGAGCGAGCGGTGCATCGCGAGCCTCGTCCAACTGATAAAGCATGCACCCCTTCCGGTGCCATGTCCGCGCCCGATTGATCACCAGATTGCGAGCCGTCCGCGTCAAATAGCCGTTGGGATTTTCGAGCCTGTCGAAAGCCCCGCTGCGCAGCACACAGGTAAATGCCTCCTGCACGAGGTCCGGAGCTTCATCACGCCCAACTTTCCTCCGAAAGAAATGGAACATCCGATTATGCTCCGCCCGGTAGAATGCTTCGAACGTGGGGTAGGGTCCTGCGGCGGTCATAGCCGGTCTCCCCGGCGCGCACCGACGGGCAGCGGCGCATCGCGCGACGCGCGATAGAGGGTGATCCCGCCCTCGATCCGATCGAGAATGAAGGTGTCGCGCTCGGCCTTCGCGGCGCGGATGTCGGACTTCGAGTAAATCCCGACATCGACCGCGCAGCGATTGCCCAGTTCGCGGTTGATCGTCGCCCGCGCGCGCTGCCAACAACGCTCATGAGTGAAGAGCGGATGATTGACGACGACCCAGAATTCATAATCGGAAAACTCGATCGTTCGGCGGTCTTCGTACCAGGATCGCCGTGCATAGGGACCGATCAGGATGATCCGCTTGATCAATCCCGGCTCGGGCGCCTGCACCTGCGAGGGGTCGAAGAGGCCACGCAGGATGCGGGTGATGCGGTCGATTTCACGCTGCTTGCGCCGGATGAGATGGCCGACGCGCGCCATCACGACCTCGCGCGCGTAAACGTCGGTTGTTGGGGGTGTCATTTGCAGCTCGCACCGCGGCGGTCCGCGCGATTGCGCGCGGATGGGCAAGCGGTGTTCGCTGTGGTGCCGCCTGAGCGGCGATCAGCAACCGTCCGACACGCGGCCGGACCTACATGATGCCTGGCAGGATAATCCCCGGAATGGCCGCCAGTCGTTCCAATCCGTGAGGCGGATTATGCCAGAATCCGCCAGTCCCGGCAAGCGGGCCGGGTCCAGCGCCTATGGGCTCGCCGCCGCCTCAAGCTCGGCGATCTTGTCCGAACAGACCTGATGGACCACGCGCCCTAGATCTTCGACGCGCTCGCCGAGCCAAGTCAGCTCTTCCTCGCTGATCTTGTAATGCTTGGAATAGCGAGCCTTAGTGTAGGCTTCTTTCAGTTTCTGGAACATTGATCGCTCGCGATGCGTGTCCTCCGGCCAAATGCCGAAGAGACGACGATCCAAGCCCTCAGCGAGAGACCGCAGGAACGCGATATTGTGATTGTATGGAGTGTAGAAGGTCAGGGTGAGTAGCAGTCCCTGATACAGCCGCTCGACCGCCTGATGTAAATCGAATGCTGCTTTCTTCCAGTCGCTGTGCCGTCGGGCATCCTCGAACCCGCGAAAGAAGCTTGCCGCTCCCGAGCAGTTTTCCTCAAAATATTCCCGTGCGGCATCCAGCGCCTGTTGAGGCGTCTTGGGTTTTGGCGCCGCAAGTTCACTATCATCCGCTTCGTAGAGTGCTATCCCGTCCTTCGCGACCTCCATGAAGAAAACGCGGCCATGCGAGAGCCCGTCATTCACCTCGTGCAAGCTGTGCACGATGAAATTGACCGGGGTGTGGAGCGTCTTCTCGATCGTATAGGCGCGGATCAGTCTTTCCTCAGCCTTCGCCCAATACGCCGCGCGGTCGGTCAGTTCTTTCTGGCTGACGATGATGAGGATGTCGTAATCAGATTTATACTGGTTCGCCGAAAGCGGCGCATCGACCCAATCGCCGCGGGCGTGACTGCCGAAAAGGATGACCTTGAGGATGCGCGCGCCCTTGCGCGGCCCGGTCGCATTTTCCGTGGCGCCTCGGAACTCGTCGAAGATAGTCTCGACGACGCGCTCGAGTTCGCGCTGCTTGGCGGCAGGAAGATGATCGACGTCTGTTCGCATGCTCATAGAATCTTCGAGAAACTGTAGTGGTTTGGCAAGGACAATCGGGTAGCCGGTAGACAGCTCTGCCGGAGACCGATTTTCGGAGAGGCAGTTAGCAAGACCCGGAAACCTGGGCAGGCTCAGAAACCTGACCTCTAAGCATGGGTGAGGAAAATACATGGGCAGACCGCCGAAACATGACCTCTCAACTTGGAATGTGGCCGACGATTGGCCCGATCCGGTTCCCGTCACAGAGGTGGAAATTGCCGTGTTCGAACGTTGGTTCGGCGACGTGTTCGACGAACTATTTGACCCGCCCGCTCCGCCTTCGATCGCGCCAGAAACGAGCGCGCATTTGGAAGGAATGGATGCTGAGCCCCTGTGGTCTTGGCCCGACCTGCAATGAATTCGCCAGTAAGGACGAAATTCCATTGGATGTGACATTCAACCAGATGAGCGGCGCGATAGGGTCGCTGCTGCTGATCTGGTCGGGGATCGAAAAAGCGGCCCGCGATGAGGTCATCCGCTTCTATGGATTTTTGCCGCCCAAGGCGCACGGCATCAAAGCCGTTTTGCGGACATGGGAAGGTACCGTCAACGAGGCACAACCGGCTAAAACGCTCTGCTCCTTGCTGGCGGCCACTCTCCGGTCCCGGCTGCAAGGGCCGCTCGATGTTCGCAACGGGATTTGCCACGGCCTGATAGGAATTTCAGCGGCGGTTGATGACGCGCCTGCCAAGTTGCGCTGGGAGATGAACGACCGGAAGCACTCGATCACTTGGGACGAACTGCAGACGTCGCTTCGGTGGCTTTCCAAAATTCGGTTTGCCTTCTCGATGATCTCGAATCCGGCGTTGGACCGCCTCGACTGCAGGGTGGTCGACACTATCGAGAACCGAGAATGGTGGCGGACAGAGTGGGGGCTGCTCCTGCCGTAACTGCGACCGCACTTGGAAATGCTCTCTGTCAGCGGGATCTCGGTCGCACAGGTCAAAGTCCGAATGCCGCAAGGTTTTTAGATAATGCCGACCCCGCTGCTTTGTGAACGTCGGCCGCCGGCATCGCAGCCTGTGCGATGGCCGTCTGCACGGCGCCAGCGCGTTCATTGATCGCCGAAACCAGCTTCGCGCGATTATCGGTGACGATCGTCGCCGACTCCTTCGCTCGCGAGATGCCGACGTAGAAGCTCTTCTGGTCGACCAGATTGGTCGCCTTGCTGTCGGCGTGGATGATGACATAGTCGGCGGTGCGTCCCTGCGCGGCGAAGGCGGTATCAACATAAGCGTGAGCAATATGCCGATCGCGCGCGGTATCGAGGTCGAGAGTTTGTGTTTGCCCCCGAGCGCCGAGCACCGTCGCCGTCCGTGCCTGCTCGTCGATGCCCGTGACTTCGCCGCGCGCGCCATTGATCCGCCCGGCCTCGCGATCGTTGCGGGTGAAGCGGATGCTGTCGCCGGTCTTCAGCTCCATATTCTGGGGCGCGAACACCTGCACCTTGCCGGCACCCCATTGGCGAAGCCGCCAGTCGACCTCGCGCCCATCCTCGGATTTGAGCGCAATGGCGGCCTTCGCCGGATCGACCGCCTCGATACGATAGGCCTCGCCCCGCGCGACGCCCTTGTCGGGATAGTCGCTGGTGAAACGAACGACATCGCCCCGGTCATAGCTCAGCGGATCGCGCGCCTCGGCGCGGGTGAGCCCCTTGTTGACGAGACTGTCCACGACGACGGCGGGACCGGAAAGCGCGCCCGACCTGGCTAGCGCCGCCCTGATGTCCGCCGTCAGCGCGTCCCGCCCTTCGCGTGAGGGTTCGATGACCAGCGTTCGCGCCCGCGTCGCCTTGTCGAACCCGGCATAGCGCTCGGCGATGGCGGCGAAGCGGCCGGCGCGATCAGCATGTTCGACGATCTGGCCGCCGCCACGATCGAGCGCGGCGAGCGCTTTCTTCGCATCGCCCTCGATCGAGGCGAGCACCGCCTCCTTGGTCGCCGCATTGCTCTGCCGGACGATCTCGCCGAGCTTGGCGGTCTCCATACCGGCACTCTGGAGCTGCGCGAAGGCCGCGCCCGCCTCGACCGATCCGAGTTGCTTCACATCGCCGACAAGAATGATCCGGGCATCCTGCTGCTCGGCAAGGTCGAACAGCCGGGCGGTATCGCGCGCCGACAAAAGCGATGCCTCGTCAACGATCCACGCGACAGGCGGGCCGGACGCCGTGCCTTCGGGCGCGAGCAGATGGCGGGCAACGGTATCACCGCGCGTGCCGAGCGCCTCGCCGAGCGTCATTGCCGCCGATGCGGTCGGCGCCAAGGCGACCACCGACACGCCGCGTGCCTCGGCCTCGCGCGCGAAGGTGGCGAGCACCGTCGTGGTCTTGGCAGTGCCAGCATAGCCCTGCACCGCGGTGACCCGATTGCGACTGGTAAGGAGCTGCTCGGTCGCGGCCTTCTGGTCAGCGTTCCAGCCAAAGCCGGACCGCTCCGCCTGCGCCGCCGCACCCGCGACAGCCTTGGCAGCGGCAAGCGGCGAGGCGATCGGAGCGAGCGCGCCGCGCCCGTGGGTCTCGGTCCGAAGCAGTGTCTTCTCGGCCGCTATATTCTGCCGCGTCGTGAATCCGGCGAACGCGGCACCACGCCGATCGACGAAAGTGCGGTCGACCAACTCTCCCTCTCTGGTGGCGCGTCCGATCGCTTCGCCGATCTCGGCATAGCCGGCCTTCCCAAGCCCAACCCGCCCCGCTTCCTCATGAAGCGCCGCGACCGAGAACACCGACTGACGCTCGCCAAGCTTGTCGGCAGCATGGGCGACGGCGCGATCGGCGATTGATAGATCGGGAAGGTGAATGCCGGTCGCCGCCCTGGCCTCGGCCTCGCGCACCAACGCCAGCCGGGCCTTGGCATCGAACCCCGCCCCGTCGGCGGTGGCGCGCCAGTCGGCGACCAGCGCGCCATGATCGGCCGCGACCTTCGCCTGCCGCGTATCGAGCGCGGCCATCTGCTTTTCGGCGGCGCTGGCCTCCTCGCGCGTCGTTCCGCGCTCGCCGAGCGCAGCCTCGATCTCGGCGCTGCGCGTGCTGAACGCCGCCATCACGTCCGCCGAGACGCCTTTGATCTCGAACATCGACTCCTTGCCCGGTGCAATCTCATAGCCGAGCTCGCGGACCTTCAAGGCCAGTTCCTGCCGGTAGATAGCGCCGATCTGCTTCTGGAGCTGATAGATGGCGCGCGGTTCGAGGCTGCGCCACGATCCATCTCCGCCCTGCGTCGCATTCATGATGACGTTGTGGGTATGGAGCTGCGGGTCCTGCGCCCGGCTCGTGCCATGCTGAAAGCTGGCGACGATTAGATTACCGGTCGCCTCGCGGGTCACGCTGCCGCCATGCCGAACGCGGGTCGCAGCCATATGCACCTCGACATGCGCGAGCGCGGTCTTCACCGCCTGCCCATGTGCCTCGATCAATCGCCGGTCGCCCGCAACCTCGGCCACAATCGACACCGACTTGGGCGCACTCAGCGTCACATCCCAGCCGGGGCGATGTTCGAGCTGACCGTCTCGGACCGTGCCGAGCTGTTGGTCCGCGACCTTGCCGTCGAGCAATTCCCGAAATTGGTTGCGATCGACATCGCCCGACAGTCCAAGCCCCTCGGCGCCCTTGCCGTGCCATTCGGACGGCGACAGCCCGCCCTCGGCATAATAATCGTCGGCCTCATAATAGCTGCTCGCCTGCGCCGAGCTGGTCAGCGCCGATACCGACGCGACCATCAGATCGGCCCACCATCATCTGCGGGCGGGGGTGTCGGCGGCTTCTTCCTTGCCTTCGGCTTTTCGACGACCGGCTCCTCGGCCGGTGTCGGCACTGCGCTGTCGGACTCTTCTTTGGGCGCCGCCTCCAACGGCCGGTGCCAGAGCGTCGTCTCCGGGTTCGCGGCGACGAAAGCGGGCTGACGCGGCTCGCCCCGCTTCTCGATATGATCGGCGGTGAGCGCTATGCGCGCAACCGGAAGCCCGTCCGGGAACAGCAAATAGCCCTCATAACGTGCGAGGCGGAGTTCGCTTTCGAACACGGCAGGACGGGTCTTGCGCTGGCGGCCGAGCGTCATCCGTGGCTTGTCGTCGCCATCGCTAAGCGCGCCGGTCATGGTCTGGATCTCGACCTCGCAGGTGCCGATCGTGTCGCTTGCCCAGCGTCGGGACTCTCCGTCGCCCATCTGGAGGAAGAGCTTGGTGTTGCAGCAGCCGAGCATGGATTCTGCAAGATCGTCACCGTAGCGATGCCGCATCTGGCCGACGCCCTGGAAGGTCAGCACGACCGCCGCTCCGAACTTGCGGCCCTCGGGAAGCAGGCGAGTCAGATTGTCGACGCGGGGCAGGTCGGCAAGCTCGTCGAGCAGGAACCAGACGCGCCGGTCCGATGATGGAGTAAGGCCCAGCATGGCGCTCGCGGCGCATTCGAGCCAACAGGCGAGCAAAGGCTTGATTGCCGCAAACTGCTCTTCCTTCCGCGGCACGAAGATCCAGGACTTGGCGCCCTTCGTCTCGTCAAGCCCGGCGATGAACTCCCGGAACGAAAATGCCTTCTCGCCCTCCTCTGGCATCCGCAGGAACTGAATCAGGTTCGCGGCCTTCGCGAGCATGAAGAGCACGCTGCCGGTTGCCCGGTCGGCGTCGTCGGAGAATGTCCGCGCCGACGACGTGTCCTTAAGCCAGGTCTTCAGCTTCTCCTTGTTCATCTTCTGCAGCGCTTCGAGCAGGTCGGGCAGCGTGCATTTCTTCTCCTTCCACAACTCCCGGATCATGTTGGCGACGAGGATTCGGCTCGTTTCCAGCCAGACATCCTTGTCCTTGTCACTGGTCTCGGTGACGAGTTGCTGCGCGATGCGATCGGCGTCAGCGGGGTGGGCGATCTCGGCGAAGGGCGACCAGTAGACGCAACGGGCATCGAACGGATTGAGGATGATGTCGCCGCACTCGGGGCGATAATAATGAGCGATGAACTCGCCGCTGGTGTCATAGACCAGCGCGGCTTCGCCGCGCGCGGCGATCCCATCGAGCATTTGGCGCAGCACCGTCGTCTTGCCGCTGCCCGTCGTGCCGACCATCGCCATGTGCCGGGTTTCGAGGCGGCGAGGAAAGGGGACGGGACCGATCGCCAGCGGATGCGAACCGGCTTCGGTTCGCGCCAGCTTCACAAGCTCCTTCTCGCTTGTCACCTTGGTGCCGTCGATCACGCGATCGCGAAGGGCGCGTTCGCGTCGGCGCGCCGCGACATCGCGGAGCAGGAACAGGCCCGACAGCCACGCGAGAAACCCCAGTATGGCGCCGCGCAGGACGAACGACTTGGCAATGCTCGCCCGGCGGACGAAATAGGGATCGGTCGCGACCGTGCGAGCGGGGTTCAAATAGTCTTTCCCCTCATAACGGATGACTATCCCGGGATCGCCGCCGTCGCCTGCAAACCATGAAAGCATCTTCGCGTGATAATGGGTGCCGGTGTCCCGAAGGATGCTCGGGTCGAGCATCAGATAGGGCGCGGCCAAACCGCCGAGCGCGATCGACGAGACCATGATCGCGAACTGTCGTTTGAACCGCCGCGTCTGGCTGTAGCGAAGATGACGCCGCAGCGTCTCGGCATGAAGCCGGAGATCGTGAGGCTCGCTCATGGCCGTTCCCCCGCCGCCGCCCGTTGTCGGTCATAAGCTCGCTGCGTCTCGGCGCTGATGACCTCGTCACTCTTGCCGCCTCCCATCGCGGCGCTGCGGGCATAGCAATAGGCAGCGCAGGCCGTGTGCAAGGTACGGTCGAGCAGGCGTTCGACATCGGTCAATCGCGTGCTGATCGACGCTACCTCCGCGACTAGTTCGCGATCGTCTGGGCTGCTGACAATGGGATTGGCCTGCCCGTCGATCCCCGTCTTCACGCAGCGGCGAAGCATCGCGTAAACCGTCTTGCCCTGCCGGTCGGCCAGCGCGCGAAGCGCCGTGTCGAGCGCCGCGGGCAGGCGGATGGAGTGTTGGACGGTGTTCATCGCGCCACCTCCCTGAGGGTGCGGGTCGCACCCTCGAATTTTGGCGGAAAAGCGTCACTTCGGCGAAGCAAAGGCAGAGCGTACTCTGATCGCACCCTCGAAAAGTGGCGGAAAAGCTGGATGCACCCGTGCGTGAGGTGTGTATCCAAATTACGGGTCCGATGCGTAGCATCGCGGCCCTGCGACCTTGCGTCAAAGGCGACTTGTTCAGACATGATCTGGGCCCTCCGCAGTATGGCGCATAGCTTCCTTGCGAGCGACCCAGTCGGCGATCATCGCCTTGGCTTCGCGGTCGGCTGTTTCGCGGTCGTAAGGAATATTCGCCGGTGGAGATGCGCGGCGACCATTGTCCGCAAGCCAGGCGAGGATAGCGCGCTCGATAGCTGCACGCATATGTTCACGAAGGCCGTTCGCTTCGAAGGGATCGAGGGTAATCGTGACGCCGCGACTGAAGATTTCTCCTCCCAAGGGAAGCGCAAAATCGCCCGCCATTTGAAGCGGACCATCGATGTGGCAGTGGCTCACGTCCCCATCGTAGACTGCCAGCGGTGGCCGCTCGGCGTAGCGCCAGAAATTGACTGTGGCGCGGTACGTGTCACCGTCCTCGCCGTGGGCGAGCAACTTTTCAATGATCGGCCACATGTAGACGGCGGTCTGAACATCTGCGTCGATGTGCATGTCGGGCTTGGGGTTCGAAGAAAAGAAGCGAGCAAGAGCGTTGCGAAGTACGGACATGTCGTGTCCTCCTGAATCGAGATGTGATCGGGATGCGCGGGCGGCAATTCGCCGCGTCGGTATCAAGTCTCAGGGCGAGCCTCGGTGAGCCGCGCGATGGATGCGGTCGTGATCAGCGTTCGCGTGCCGATCTTCAGCGCATCGACCTGGCCGGTCTTGATGAGCTTGTAGATTGTACTCCGGCCGACGCCGAGCGCCTTGGCCGTGCGGTTAATCGAGTATGCGAGTTCATCCATTGTCGCCTCCGTTGGAGTGCCGCGATGCGGCGGGCGACAGGATCATTTGCAGCTAAGCGCGGGCAGTTCGAACGGTGTGCGTTTTCGTCAGAAATCCGCCGTTCGTGGCCGTTCCCCGGTAATTGGCCCCGATTGGACACCGCGCAGTTGCGTGGTTTCTCGGTAATTCAGGCTAGGATTTGGACGAGCGATTTTTTTCGATCGTCTCCAGAATCTGCTTTGCATAGGAAGAAAGCTGCGTTCGGCTAGGGACTTCACGGCGACGACCGTCGTACCAATCTTCCAGCAGTTCGATAATTCGGGTCTGATTTCCGCGCTTCTTGGTGATGTCGATCGCCTGCACCTCGGGATGCTCGATCAATGAGATGACCGCGTCGGTATAATCATATTTCTTGGGCGCTCCGGCGCGATTTGGCTCGGCTTTGGCGTCAGCAATAAGCTTGTCGACATCCGCCTCGAGGAATAGCTCGCGGTCGAACCAGAGTCCGACTGGGCCGAAGAATGCGCTGCGGATCGTGTTGTCCTTGGCCACATGCGCGGCGCGAAGCTTTCCGAAGAAGTAGCGGTGGTCAACATATCGGCGCGCGCCATTGCGGGAGTAGTAAAAGGGGCGTGACGTCGATTCGAGCTGGAGAATGACGAACAGGCGTTCCAGATTGCGAACTGCCAAGTCAGACTGGTCCGCGTAAACCGGGCTCTGGGGCGATCTCGCTTTCATCCCGCCATACTGAAACACGCGCCACGATGCTCCAATCGCGATCATCAACGCGGCGCCGCCAAGTCCAATCAGCGTGGCCAAATCCGCGCCCGGCGCCTTGCCAACCGTAAGAGCGCCACCAATGAGAACAGCGCCGGCTGTAACTAATGCCGTCATCATAAACGACGACGTCCAGATCCAGTATCGTTTCTGGATCGCGCGTGAGGCATCCGCTGTGATGCGGTCAAGCTCGGCAAGTCCGATCTCTTCATCGGCGTTGATGAAGCGGGCCGCGACGACGCGGAGCGGCAATACTTCCTTCCGGTCGTCCACCATCTTCTCCTAGCGAGGGAAGTCTACATTGCCTCCATCACGGAGCTGACACAAATAATCACTCCACCACTGGGCCATCTCGACGCGTTCCGCCCAATAGGCCGACTGGTTATATATGCGCCTGATGCTCCCCGCGACCAAGTGAGCGAGCGCGCGTTCGATGGCATCGGGGTTCCACTTGCCCGACTCGTTGAGCAGCGACGAGGCGGAGGTTCGAAATCCGTGGGCCGTCATTTGCTCCTTGGAATAGCCCAGACGACGAAGCGCTGCATTGATCGTATTGTCACTGATAGGCCGCGCCCGTGTTCGTACCGAGGGGAACACATATTTGCCGTTACCAGAAAGCCCGCGCATACTATCCAAAATCGCGAGTGCCTGGCGTGACAGTGGCACCGCGTGCGGTTGGCGCATTTTCATCTTGGCAGCGGGCAACGTCCAAACCGCCTTCACGAAGTCGATTTCTGTCCATTCCATCTGGCGCAGTTCACCGGGCCTCTGAAATACATGTGGGGTCAGCTTGAGCGCATGCATCACTGCTGGATCACCCACATATCCCTCAATCGCGCGGACTAGGGCGCCAAACTCCAACGGGTCAGTGATCGCCGCGAAATGCTTTACGGTCGGTTGGATAAGCGCGCCGAGCAACATCTGTGCGGGATCGCGCTCGGCCCGTGCCGTAGCGGCGGCGTAGCGGAAAACGCGGCTCGCGAAACCCCGGGCCTGCTTGGCCGCCTCTAGCCGCCCGCGCCGTTCCTGCTTCTTCAACTCGTGGAGTAACTCCGCAGGCGTGATGTCGGCCACCGGCCGCCGCCCGAACTCTGCGCCCAGCAAACGCAAAAGCCAGCGATGCTTTTCGAGTGTCGCGGGTGCGACACCTTCCTTCTCTCGCTTCGCTATCAGCTCTTCGGCCACCGCCGCGAAGCTGTTGCCTGCGCTGATACTCGCAGCGATTCGTGCCTGCCGCTTGGCAGTGTTGGGATCGACGGCATGGGCGAGCTGCTTCTTCGCATCATCCCTTGCCGCTCGCGCTTCGGCGAGCGTGATTGCAGGATAAGCGCCGAGCGCCAGTTTACGCTCCACTCCATGAAGGCGATATTTAACGCGCCAAAGCTTGCTGCCGATCGGATTGACCAAGAGATAAAGGCCGCCCGAATCCGAGACCTTATAGGGCTTATCTTTTGGCTTCGCTTTGCGGATCGCGGTGTCGGTGAGCGCCATTTGGGGGCCTCGCAAATCAGGGACTTTGGAAAGGCCCCCGGATATGCCCCCGAATCGTTCAGCTACACGCGATCATGGGCAATCACCGGAAGCCAGTGAATGCTCAAAAACTAGCGGATTTTCAGGGTTTTTTCAACCATCAGCGGTTGCGCGTGGGCAGCAAGATGGAGCGGGTGAAGGGAATCGGTTCTCATCGTAAATTGGGAATCGCAAAGGTTTAGGCGGAAAGCCGTCACTCCGTGGCCAGCGGCCCAGCCAGCGCAGACCGGCTAGAACATTCGTAGAACAAATGGCATATCGGCCCGATGCGAATCGGGACCGACAAGCTGATCGTAAAGGCGCTGACTGCGCTCGAGGAAGTGGGGCACCTCGCGCAGCGCGGGCCGCTCGCACCCAGCCACGCGCTGCGCTTCGTGCTTGCCTATCTCTACGCCCATGGCGACGGACCCCGCGAGAGCTTCGATGAATTCTGGCGCGTCGTCACCGATACCGGCGACCTGCATCAGAAGAGCGAAGGGTCTACGAACATCGTTCGGTCGAACGGCGCCAGCCGCGAGCTATACGGGATCTACCGGTCGGTCGGTGTCTATCGGTCGACCGAAATGATTTTTTCATGGCTCCCCGATCGGCACCCGGGAAAGACGCACACGCCCGATGGAAAGAAGATTACTTGACCAGCCCGGGCGACTTGCGCGTCTGCTACCACGGCGCCGGGCCCGTGCGGGCGACCGCATGGTGGGTTTATCGCGACGGCTCGACCAGCGAGCACGTCCACGCGGTGCGCGCGACGAAGGCCGAAGCCATTGCGGCCGTCAGGATGGCGGCCTGCCCACCGACCGCGCCTCGGCATCATGCTTGCGGATCGCATCAACCTGCGCCGCGCATTTGTCGAACGCCTCGACATAGCGCTGGCGGCTGACCACGATATCGCCGGTCGTGTTCATCTGCACGTCGTGCACGACGCACGGCGCCAGCATCGCGGCGGGCAGGCCCATATAGACCGGCTCGCGCACCAGCTCACTTCTGTTCGAGCAGGCGGCGCAAATCAGCAGGGATAGGGCGAGACATATATTCCTTGACCTCGGCATTCGACGCCTCCAGCGCTTTCAATTGTTTCGACATTTCGGCCGATTGGCCTTCGATCATCGTCAGCTTTTCTTGCAGCAGCTGCGCATTCTTCTGTTCGAGCTCGCGCACGCGGAGCATCAGGTTGACCGACTTCGCCAGCCCGTCGATCTGATCGTCTTTCCGCGCGATCACCGCATCCTTGGTGCGAAGCTCCGCGCGCTGCTCGCGGATATAGAAACCGGCGATCGTGCTGACGACGATCCCGCACACCGCGACGACGCCGATCGCGCCCAGCAGGTGCGACCGGATGCCGGGCGTGATGAACTTGCTTAGCCAGGTCATGTCTGATCCCCTTCGGTTACAGCATCTCCCCCGTTCCGCGCCGCCTTCACCCGCTTGTCGGTGTTGGCGCGCAGCTTCAGCCCCAGTTTTTCATAGACGAGCCGCTCGAGCAGCCGGATCGAGGCGTTCGCCCCCAGCCAGCCGAAGATCCCGACGATGAAGCCTGACCACAAAGGGTCCAGCTCCATCGCGCGGCACAGCAGCATGACGAGGAAGCCGACGAGGCCCGACGAGAATGTCTCGGCCGCCGCGCGCCACCACGACAGCGGATTGCCCTTGTCATGCTCGCGCATCACATGGCCCAGCAGCCCGGCGACCGACGCCAGCAAAGTATAGCCCGCCGCCGTGATCCAGTCGGACAGGGAGAAATTTTCCATGGGCGCGCCCCTGATTATCGTTGGTTTTCGTCGATCACATCGCGACGCGCGTGCGCAGCCAGCCATAGGTGAAGGCTTCGTTCGCGGCCCGCATCCGCGACAATTCGATATAGCGCGCCGCCTGCAGGCCGTTCAGCGCGCGCAGCATCACCGCGCGCGCCTCGCTCCCCCGCGCGCGCAGATACGCCCTGAACGCCCCCAGCGTCGCCGGACCGATATCGCCGTCTTCCTTGATGTCGGGGTACAGCTTGCCGCCGTCGTTCAGCGCGTTCAGCGCCTGCTGGAACCACGTCGCCGGCACCGACGGCCCCATGTTGACGCCCGTGTCGAACAGCTCCTCGCCGACCGCCGCGTCGATTTCGGCGACCGCCGCAAAGCCCGGGCGGATCGCATAGACCTGGCGATAGATCGCGACCGCTGTCTCGCGCGGCAGCACGCGCATGTCGCCCTGATACCCGTTCGCCCGCGCCACCCGCTCGGTAATGCCCCAGCGCGTCGGGCCGCCCTTGTCGGCGGGATGATTGCTGTATCCGCCCTCCTTGCCGATGGTGGCATCGATCATCGCTTCGATCGTCATCGAAATTCCTTTCCTGAGGTGATGGGTGCGGCGGTCAGGCGCCGAGGACGTGCATCATCGAATAGAGGCAGTCGGCCATCTGCTGCTTGCCCGACAGGCTGGGGTGATACAGGTTGGTCCACCGCCGCACCGGCTCGGTCGAGCGGCTGTTCGCATTCTGGTCGGCCCACGGGTAACCATGCACCGGGTCGATCCAGATATTCGTCGGGGCGAGATAGATCCGCTCGGCCTCGCGGCCGCCGAAATGATCGATCATCGCCTTGGCCATGCGCAGCAGGTTGCGCTTGGCGCCCTTCATCGGGATCGTCGAGCCATAGTTGGCGCCCGCCGCACTCTGGAAAGCCGCGCCGCGCGTCGTCAGCGTCGGGAAGACCATCAGGTCCGGATCAACATCCAGCCACGCCTGCACGACCGTTTCGTAATAGCCCAGCTCGGCCGCGATTGCCGCGTCGACCGCCGCATCGTTCGGCTGGTTGTTGATGCCGTTGATGCCGAGGATCGGGATGACGAAATTCGGCGTCGCAAAGCTGTTCGCCGAGAGATAGCCGGGGATGTCGATCTGTGCGTTGACATTGTCCCACCAGGGATCGCCCGAAACCGGCGTCGTCGAGCTGAATGCGATCGTCGCGTCGCCCGGCCCGTCACCCGACTTGGTCAGCGTGCCCGAAGCGTCGGGCGCCGATCCACCGCTGTAGCTACAGATCATCGTACCGCTGCCGCCGGTCAGACTGACCGTCTGCGGCGTATAGGTGCGGCTGTTGTGGGTGTAGACCGTCGACGTGTTGACCAGCGGCTCCACGACGACGCCCGACACATTGAACAGCTGGTCGGTGCGCCCGGCGGTTGCGAAGTCCTGCGCCTTCATACCCCCGCGGCCTTCGTGGCGATTGGCGCCGCTGCCGCGCGTCCCGATCAGCGTCAGCGTCGTGTTCGAACCACCCGCGCCGGCGAGGTTGAGCAGCTCTTGCGTAATCTCCCCGGTCGACGGCAGGCTGTCGCCGAACACCAGCGCGGTGAACGCCTTCGGCGACGCCGGCGGATAGGTGACCGTTTTCAGCCGCGTCGTCGCCCGGTCCAGTTCCTTGTCGGAAATGGGGTCGATCAGCACGATGTCCATGTCTTCGTCGACCGCGGCGTTGATCGCCCAGTACCAGCGCTCATCCTGCTGCGAACCGCGCGTCGTGACCTGCACGTCCCACGCGAAATCCAGCCCGTTGCCGTAGATCAGATTGTCCCAATAGATATTCACCTGGCGCCCTTGAACGCCATAGATCACCGGCGGCAGCGTCAGGATCGTCGCGGCCTCCAACCCGGTCGCCTCGGCCTCGGTCATCAATTCGATGCCGAATTCCATTCGGTGCGCCGTCGTCGGCGATGTGGCGCCGGGATTATAGCCGGTCGTGACCAGCCCCAGCGGGTTCCAGTACGGCGTATCGTTGGCGGTATTCAGCGTCACCGCGATCCGGCCCTTCATCGGGCAGATGCCGAAGCGGTCGCCCGGGTCTATCGCGACCTTACCGAAGTCGCGCCAGGCGCGCTTGCGCTGCGCGCCCGTCGCCTTGTAATCGACGCGCACCATGCCCTTGAACGTCCAGTCCGCCTTCCAGATCGGCACATAGGCATAGCCGACCTCCTTGGCGTAGAACGGCAGCGCGCGCAGGAAGCCCTTCGCCGTCGCCTGACGATTCAGGATATAGGTGCGGCCGAGCGCGAGGAACGACCCGTCGACCGGCACAGCCGTCCCGATCATTTGCTTGGCGATGCCGCCGCTCGCTTCGATCAGCTCGACCATCGCGTCGATCTCGTCGCGCGTGTCGGCGATCGGCGCTTTCTCGCCGGCGATGCCGAAACAGATGCCCAGCCGGTTCGACGTGTTTGGCGTCCCCGGGGTGAAGCTCGTCACATGCGTCGCGATCGCATGATAGGGTGTCCCGCCCGACGACGTGACGAACGGAATGCGCGCCGATATCTGGAAAAATCCCGCGAAGTCGCCTTCCTCGAACTCCAGCCCGGGAAAATCCTCGAACATGTCGAACGTCTTCCGCGCCCCCGCCTCGGGCAAGGTGATCGTCGTCGCCGCCTGTTGTACCTTGTCGCCGCCGACGTACCGCCATTGGCTGACCTCGATATCGCCGGGGGTGTTGACGTCGATCGTCACATAGCGCGACGGCCCCTTGCGCGCGACCGGATCGTCGAAAACATAGGTCACATTCTGCGCCAGCGAGGATCCGGTTACGGTGCTCGTCAGACCGATCTGCTGGATGTCGATATAGTCGCGATCCGTCGGCACGAACCGGCGCCGCATTTCGTCGCGCACTTTGACGATCGCTGTCCCCGCCGCGCCGCCGGCCTCCGCGGCGGACGCCGCGGCGGCATCGGCCGCCGCTTCGGCGCGATCCGCTTGCCGCTTTGCCTCGGCCGTGTTTTCGGGCAGGCGCACCGGGACCAGGCTGCCGCCGATCCTGACCGTCACCATGTCCGTCATTTTGTGATGCTCCCCGCCCGATAGAATTCGCCCGCGAAAATCGTTTCCTCGACCCCGCCGTCGGGTTCGATCGTGATGTCGTAATAAAGCAGCGAGGCCGCCCCGGGCTCCGCCGCGGCGGGCAGGGCAACGATGTCCGCCTTGGCGATTGTCACTGTCAGCACCGTGTCGCTGCCCGACAATTCGGGCGTGCAGGTGAATTCGGCCAGCGGATCGCCGTCGGCGTCGGGCCGCGATCGCACCTGTCCACGAAAGGTCGCGCTCGAATAGTCGCCGCCCTCGAACGCGAACAGCGCCACATAATCGCGCTGGTTCAGCGCGGTCAGCGTGTAATAGGCCGCCCCTGCCGCGCGCACCCGCGCGGCATAATCATTCTGCGCCGTCGTCACGCATTCCTCCGATGTTTTTAGGGTTCGTAAGGGTTGTATGGACCGCCGCCGCCCGGCGGCAGGCCGCCCGATCCCGACGATCCGCCGCCGCCGATCGTGTCGGTCTTGATGTAAAAGCCGTAATGGCGGTCGGGATTTTCGGCGCTGTTCTGCGCCGCATAATAATCCTCGGTCACCTGCCAGACGACGGCGCCGCCGGCGCGATCGCCATCGTCATAATATCCGAAATAATCGGTTTCGGGGTCCAGCCCGGCGCTGATCGTCGTGCCCGTCACCGCCGTCAACGTCGTGCGGTCGGCATAGGACCGGCCATGGTCGCTGATCGTGATGCTGTCGTCGGTCGCCGACACCGACAGCCCGACGGCATAGCTGGTGCCGATCAGCGCCGAACCATAGCCATAGGGGTCCGCATTGCCGCCCAGCACGCCGTCCGCCGTCCCCGGCGCCGGCGGCGTCGGCGCATCGGGCACGCTGCCCGTCGCCCCCAGCACCGCCGCATGCTTCGCCGGCGTCTCACCGATCAGCTCGAGCGTCGAATAGCCCGTCGCCGGATCGATCGACCGGCTCTTGATCGTCCCAACGATCTCCGTCGGCCACAGCTCGCAATCCTCGGCGATCGTCAGGCTGTCGCCGACGCCATAGGCCTGCAGCCGCGGCCCGACCGTCACCGTGAACGGCCCCGCCTCGCGCCGCTCGTAAATCTCGTACAGCGTCAGCTCGGCCGCCTGATCGACGTCGGTGACCAGTTCCAGCACATTCTCTTCGCTCTTTTCCTCGCCGTCCGCGGTGACGAAGGCCGCGACCTTCACCGCGTCGGCGGGCGTGTCCGACCATTGATGCGCCGGGCTGCGGAACTTGGGCCGCATCGTGTTGATCCGGCTCGCCCACGCCTGCATCGCCGTCGTGCCCAGCGGCCCGGGCGCCAGATCGGCGGCGTGGATCGTGTCCAGCGCGATGCGCGGCGCCCGCCATGAAAATCCGATCACCGGCCCGGGGATCGGCTCGCCGCCCCCGGCCTGACAGATTTTCTTCAGATTGTTCCACCGGCTTTCGACCGGCTCGTAAATCGTCCCGTTGACCGTCCACCCGTTCGCGTCGCACAGGTTCGCCCACGCCGCGACCGCGCCGAAATCGACCGCCTCGCCCTGGTCGATCCCGAACACCAGCTTGCCGTTGACCCAGCGGCCATAGGCATAGGTGCCGGCGTGCAGCGCCGGGTTGCGCGAATAGGCCCACGTCGATTCGTCGGTGACCCGCTGCGGCCCCGATCCGCCGGGGAAGGTGCTGTCGAGGCGGGGGTCATAAACCCACACCCCGCGCCCGATGATCCCGAACGGCGGCTGCCCGCCCGCGAAAACCTTGCCCTTCTTGTCGAACTTCATCGACCAACCGGTCGCGAACATCGACGACAGCTTGTACGCGCTGCCCCAGTTCGGGCATCCGCCCCATTGCGGCGTCAGCACCCCCGGCTCGGGCCGCTGCCCCAGCTGGCTGTCGACGAACAGGAACCCGGCATAATATCCGCTCGCCGCGCCGCCGCTGATCGCGACGCTATTCCAGTCGACCAGATAGCTGTCGATCCCGTCGCACGGCCCGCAACAGCTATGGACGACGCCGGTGAAGCTGTATGGATTCTCGACCTTGTCGACCTTGCCGCCATAGCCTTCGTCGACCACCTGCACCCCGGCGGAAAAGGCGAGCCCCATCAGATAGGGCATCGGGTTGCTCGCTCCGATCATCCGGCTGTTGATCGCCCCCGTCGCGCGCGGCTTCTTGGCTGTGACCGCGCTTAGCGTTCCCATCAGCGCAGCATTGGCAGCGAGCGCCGCCGCAATGGGTTGCGCGCCAGGAACAAAAGCCAGCACGGACGAAACGATCCCGCTCACCGTCCCAATCGCCCGAAAAACCTTGCTCACAGCCGCCACCCCGCGACCGCCGCCGCTTGGGCCTGCTTGATCACGTCCAGCCTGCCCGTCCCCGCGTCGTGCCACGCCCAGATATTGCCCGACCCGTCGGCGATCCCGATCGCCCCCAGCACGTCGGCGCGCCCATCCTCGCCGGGCAACAGCAACAGGTCGCCGACCAGCGCGAACGCCGGCGCGGGCAGCCGCTCGAAATGCGCGTCCATCATCGCCGCGATCGACACATATCCCATCGCCTTCAGCGCCCGCACCGCCTCGGCCGCGCTCGCCACCTCGGGCACCACCGGCAACTTGCGATGGCCCATGTTGCGCGCATGCGCCCGCGCCATCTGGACGCAGCACCACTGGAACGGCCGTTCGCGCCACGCGCGCAGCGTCCGTTCGGTGCGCTCGACCCGCGCCGCCACCGACTTGACGAACCGGCCCGTCGTCCGGTCGCGATATCCGCCGCTCATCGCAGCCCCCGCATCAGGTCGGCCGCGTTGCGCGCCCCGCCGCTACCGCTGCCGGACGTCACGCCGCGCGGTGCCCCCGCCGTGCCCCACGCCTTCTGGAACTGCGCGTCGGTGCAACTGTCGAACCCTCGCTCGCCGGGGTACACCGACTTGTGAAAGGCGGCGCAGGCGTAATTGCCGCGGTTGATCACCGCCAGCCGCTCGGTCCGCCCCATCAGCGTCAGCGACAATTTGCGTGTCACAGGATCCCACATCGCCTGGTCGACCAGCGTGTCGCGCAGCAGCTCGCCTGTCGCGACGCCCGTCGCGACATCCTTCTCGCCGTGCCAGAACCGCACCCGGCTGAACTGCAATGCCGGGTCCAGCACCACCGACAACGCCGTGTCCTGCGGAATTGCCAGCACGATGCCGCCATCGGGCAGCGCGTCGCCCATCGCTTCCTCGATTGCATCGGCCTCGGCCAGCGCCCCGAACACGTCGTCCTTGGCGTGGAAATATTCGCCGCCCATCTGCGCGACCCCGCCGTCGGCCAGCCGCACCGTTCGCCCCGGAAAGTCGAACTGCGCCAGCCCGACCAGCGTCACCACCCTGTCGCCCAGCGCCATCAGCCCATTTCCTCGATCGTAAAGCTGACCTGGCCGCGCCGGTCCATGCCGATCCGCACGACCGCCGCCTCGGGCGGCACGATCCCCTCGATCCGCGGCGCCCAGTCGATCACGTCATTGTCGGCGGGCACGACGCGCAGCGCCTCGACCAGCGGCAGCGCCGCCGTCCCGTCGCCCGCAAAGGCCCCTGCGGCGGCGAGCTGGTGCAGGTAACGCTGCCCGCCGCTGATCAGGCTGAAAAACTGTCCCTGCGCCCACGGTGCGCCGGCGGTCCCGCCATCGACGTTCAGCGTCGTGCCGGTCTGCCCGGCACCCGCGACCAGAGTCGCCCCGAACGATGCCACCGGCAGGCCCAACTGCCGGACCTTCCACCGCGCGCCGTCGCGCGCCGCCGCCGCCAGCGCGCCCTGCCAGCGCCGCGTGTCGGCCAGCGACAGCGACGGCAGCGTGACGTCGACCGCCCAGCGGTTGCCGTCGCGATTGATCCGCTGCACCGGCCCACCCAGCGGCGGCACGCGCACGGCCCCGAAATCCAGCGGACGCCAAACGACATCCGCCGGACCCGGCGTATCGGGAAGGTCGATCATATGGGTGGGCTCAGCCGATCATCTTCTGTTGCAGGCGGCCGACCTTCGCGACCGCCGCCGACGCCGCGCCCTTGGCGATCGCCGGCGAACGCGCATCGACCACCTGCCCGGCAATTCCGGCGAAATACGCCGACATCGATCCGTCCTTTTCCAGCCGCACGACCAGCTCGCCGTTCAGCGCCCCGCCGCCCTGCCGATCGTTCGCCGGCGTGATCGTCATCGTCTCGCCGCGCGAGACGCGGGCAAGGGGGTGGCCGTTCAGCGACAACAGGTTTTTGTCGATCCCCGAAATCCCGCCCAGCGTCAGCGCGCCGCCATTGGCAAAGGCATAACGCGGCCTGTCGGCGCCGTTGCCGAAGGTGAACGGCCCGATGCTCGTTCCCTTGCCACCCGTCACGATCCCCGCAATCTTGTCGATTGCGTTCAGCAGACCGCCGATGATGTCCAGCCAGTTGCCCGATTTGATGCCGTTCACGAACCGGTCGATCTCGCGCAGCGACCCGTCGACCATCTGCGAAAAGCTGTCGACGATATCGTCGCGCGCATCTCGGGCGTCGGTCTTCATCTTCTTCAGCCCGGCGCGATATTTGTCCGTCGCCTGATAGATTTTGCCCTCGACCGCGAAGGGCTCGCCGTCCGGGGCATTGTCTTCCATGCGCTTCAGAGAGTCATCGACGATGGGCTCCCAATATGCCTTTTTCAGCCGCCTGATAGCTTCAGCGTATTGTGTCGCACTGACCTCGCCGCGCTTAAATGATTCCTCCCACGTCAGCAGTTCATCTTCGAAGTCTAGCTTTCGGCGAACTTCCGGGAACAGCTTGTCCATGCTTTCCGCGAGGCGTCGACGCAGGGCCTCGAACTTGTCGGCGACCGATTGGGTCGCCCGCGCCGCCGGGCCGACCATTTCCGCATCCAGCCGCCGCATATGCTGGCCGATTTCGTCGACCATATCGGGGACATAGCTATGTCCGACGACCCGGTCATACATGTCGTAAAACCAGTCGCCCGCCGCCAGCACCTTCTGGCGCAACCCGTCGAACACCGCGGTCAGGCGTCCGCCCAGCCACGCCCCGATTTCCCCGACCATCTTCTGCACCCACCCGATCGCCGTCGTCGCCATTCGCGCGAAACTTTCGCCCATCTGCCGCCCCCACCGATACCCGGCGGTCAACAGCGCCTGCATGTCGGTGGCAAATGCGCCGGCCATCGCATGCACCTGGTCGGCGGCCTTATACCCCGCCTCGTCGAATGCATCGCCAAACTCGGCCAGCCCGCCGACCGCGCCCATTAACTGGATTTTCAGCTGCGAAACGGCCCGCTCATACGACAGTATCCCGTCCTTGTTCGCGACGATAGCTTCGGCCTGTTCCTTCGAAATCTGGTCGTTGATGCGCTCCAGTTCCTTGCCCATCTCGCCCAGCGCGGTCAGCGTCTCGCCGCTGATGGCGATCCCCAGCCCCTCGAACTCGCGCGACAGATTGGCGATTCCCGCCGAACCCTGGGCCACCAGCCCCGCCATCTTTGGTCCGACATCCTCGCCGAATAACTGCGCCATCGCCGTCGCCCGCTTCGCTGGCTCCTCGATTGCCAGCATCGCATCGGCGACCAGCGGCAACGCGCTCGCGCTGTCGCGCAGCTTGCCGTTCGCGTCGTAAATGCCGATGCCCAGCCGCTCGAACAGGGCCGTCGCCGACTTCGACCCCTCGGCTGCCTCGCCCAGCTTCAAATTCAATTCGCGCAGCCCGTCTTCCATCACATCCTGCGCCACCCCGGCCTCTTGCGCGACGAAACGATACCGCTGCAACTCGTCGGTCGTGACCCCGATCCCCTTCGCCGCCGACGTCATGTCCTTCGCCAGCTTGATGCTGTCATCGGCCGCGCGCCGCACATCGTCCGCCAGCGCCGCAATCCCCATCGCCGCCAGCGCCCCGCCGATCAGCTTCGCGCCCTTGACGATATTGCCCTGCAATTTCGCCCATCCCGCCTCGGCCTCGTCGGCGCCGTCGACGAATTCGGCGCTGTCGATCCCCAACAGCACCTTCAAACGCGCGACCAGGCTGTCGGACATGACGCTTCCCCAATATCGAAAGGGCCGGGAAGCGCCGCTTCCCAGCCTGTTGTACTAAACTGTCGAATGCCCCAAAATGCCGCCCGGACGTGCCGGGGGAGGGGCGCAATGAAATCGATCTTTATGCCGTTGACGCTGCTAACCGCCGCGCTGTGCGCGCCGGTCGGCGTTCATGCCGAATATGTCGCCTCCGACGTCCTGAACTGTCGCGCCGAACCGAAGCCCGACTCTATCGTGATAACCAAACTGGCCGGCGGAACGCCGGTCACTGTCAAGCTTACCGAACAAGACTGGTCGCTGGTCGATGCCGGCGGCACCTTCTGTTGGGTCAACTTCCGCTTCCTATCCGCGACGCCGGTTCGTCCGGCGCCGCGCTCGACCAAGCCCGCCGCCAAACCTCGCGGCGGCGTAACCATCAGGCCGGTGATCACCGGCCCGATCACCAGACCAGCGCGACCCGACGCGGCTAAACCTCGCGCCCGGCCGAGTCGTCAGCCGCTCTTGCAAAATCGCGGCGCTTGCCCGTGCAGTGGGCCCAATGTCTGCATCGGTCCGCGCGGTGGACGCTATTGCATCACCAGCGGCGGCAATAAACGCTATGGCGTTTAATCTATCCGACCAGCTTGATACCGACCTCGACCGATGGATCGCGCAATAACCCGACGCCGAAAACCTCTCGCGCCCCGAAGCAATCCGCCGTATCCTCCGCGCCTCAATATAAGGAGGCGCACTTGTTCAAACTGGTTTTCCTGCTGCTCTTCGCGGTCGAACCGAATGCTTCGAAGCCTCCCTATGAACCACGTCCGATTTCTGCAGCGGACAAAGCCAAGATTGTTGCCGAGGCCGACAAGCTTCTGTTCGATGGCCCCGCCGCGCGGTGGCAATGGGGGCTCAGGAAAAGCGATTTCATCTACTGCGGTTTTGTAAACGGAAAGAACCGCATGGGCGCCTATGTGGGTTGGACGCCATTTTATTACACGGATCGGGGACTAAGAATCATCAGCCCTGGCGATAGTACGATCACTTACGAGGGCCTTTGCTCATCCGCTGGCTACATCGAAAAGCCCGAATGGCTGGAAGATAAGTGAGCTTAACCTAGCCCCTCGCACTCAGCGCGAACTTCCATAACCGAATGCTATGCCGCAAATCCACCGCCGTCTGCACCGGCGCCGCCGCCACCTCCTTCTTTCCCGTCAGCGCCGCGAAACTGCGCACATCGCCCAGCACGATCCGCCCGACCTGCCACGCCAGCGTGTCGCGTGCCTCGTCGGCCGCCGCCATCACCGCCGCCGTCAGGCGGGGTGTTGCCGTCCAGAACTCTTCGATCCTTTGCCCCGCCGCGCACCAGCGCCCGATGACCTTGACCCATCCCGTCGCCGCGGGTCGTGGACCGTCGTCCCCGCGGCCCGGCGCTCCCCCGACGCGTCACCCTCCGGCATCGCGGCGGTCAACGCCAGGCCGAACGCCGTCTGCACCGCCGGGTCGTTGAACATCATGAATGCCTCGCGCGCCGTCACCTCGGGATGATACCGGCCCAGCCCCGCGCGCATCAGCTCGCCGATCGCGCTGGTCCGCGGCTCGAACCGCCACGCCTCGGGGTGTCCGCCTTTCGCTGCGCGCACGAACCGGTCCAGTTCACGCACGATGACCGTGATCGATTCCCCCCGCATCGCCTGTTCATAGGCGTGGATGGCCGCCCAATCGAACACCGCGATATAATCGCGGCCCGCGAACCGGAACGGCGTTTCGCCCGTCGGATGGGCCTCACTCATCAGGCCGTCGCCGCCTGCGCGATCGCGCCGCTGACCTTCACGGTAAAGCTGGCCATCTGGACGCCCTCGACCGGCTGGTCGTCGGGGCCATATTCGGTGACGAAGCCCTCGAACTCCAGGTCTTCGGTGTCAGCCGCCGATTTCAGCACGACCTTGAAATCATGCTTCGCGCCGCCGGTCACCGCCGTCAGCATCGCATCGTCGCCCGCCGATCCCGCGATGTAATGGATCGATCCCGAAACCTCGCCCGTGTCGTACACGCCTTCGGTGATGAATTCGCGCGCGCCCGCCGGGCTGTCGTGCGTCGTCACATCGATCGTCCCGCGCGAATGCTTCGGCGGGGTCAGCGATTTGAGTTCGGCGACCTTGGCGAGCGAACCGCCCGACACCGCCATCCACAGCTCCGCGCCGAAGCTCGTCTTTGCCGCAACCGTCATTGCCTTTTCCTTTCGTCAGGCAGTTTCTACAGAAAATCGCACCAGCATCCGGCGGCGGAACACTCGCGCGCCGTCCGGCATATCCTCGGGCCCCAGCGTCCGACCGGCGCGGACAAAGCCCATGCCGAACCTTGTCGCGCCGACCGCCTGGCCCGGTGTCTCGAATATCGTCCGCACCGCCCCCGCCAGCGCCTCAACCGCCGATCCGCTCGCGCCGAACACGTCGACCATCACCTCCGGCTGGTCGAGCCCCGACGGGCCGTCATGCGTATAGTCGCGGCCTTCGTCCTCGAGGTTCAGCAGCACCGCCAGCTTGTCGCCCCATCCGCGCTGCCGTTCGTACCACGCGACGCGGTTGCCCGCCGTCGTCGCCGCGCTGCGCAGCCGCGTCGTCAGATCGTCGGGCCACGCCATCTCAGCGCCCCGCCAGCCGCCGCCGCACCAGCGACATCAACGACCATGAAAGGGATTCCCGGATCCGCGCCACCGCCCGCGCCCGCCCTTCGCTCGCCCATGCCTCGGCCATCCACGGATTGGCATCCATGTGCTTTGTCCCGAACTCCTGAAACGCGCCGTAAACGACGGGGATCGACCCCGTTTGATAATCACGCGCCTTCCCGCGCCCGCGACGCTTGCCTTTGCCTTCCACCGCGCCCTTCAATGGTCGATAATCGTTCGTATAGCGGACCCACACCGCCACCCCCGCATATGTCGGTACCCGGCGGGGCGACGGCATCAGAATTTCGATATCGATCGCGCTGAACAGGCGGCCTTCATCGAAAGGGGCATTCAACTTCGCGGCGTCCCGGATCGGCTCACCAGCCTCGAACAGGGCCGTCTGCTTGATCGTGTCCAGCTCGTCGGGACGCGCCAGCATCCGCAGGCCGCGCGACAATTCCTTGCCGCCCTTGAACCCGACCTTCAACTTCATCTCACGCCCCGACCCGCGTTGCGGTGAACTCAAGCTCGTCGGCGGGTCCGCCGATTTCGGCGATCGAGGCGATGCCCCACAGCGACCCGGCATAGGCGACCGCAAAGCCCTGCGTCACTTCGCGCAGCTTCGCCGTCGATCGTACCCGGAACGTCGCCGATTGCGACGGCACGACGCCGTCCGCCACCCGCGCCTCGGCGCTCGACCGCCGGTCGGCCGACGACCCGAAACGGACATTCGCCCACGCCGGGCAATGCACCGCTTCGGCAAAGCCGTTGCCGACCGTCCCCATGCCGTCCTCCGCGCCCTCGGGCGCATGGAACGACACCTTGCGGTCGTAATCGCCCGCGCCGAGCATCAGACGCGGAGCCGCCGATATGGCTGGCACAGCATCTTGAAGCCCGCCGTGATTTCGCCCGCCGCCCCGCGCAGCACAATCGTCTCGCGCTGCGCATACAGCGTCGCCAGGAACATCTTCACCGCCGTCACCAGCGCCGGCGGCACATCGTCCAGCCCGGCGGCAAAGGTCACCACGACACCCCCCGCGACCCCGGCGGGCCAGTTCGCCCCCGGCGCCGCCGCGATACTGCCCTGATCGACGATGCGCAGCGTCCCGACATCGACCGTCTGCTCGGCGCCGGCGAAATCCAGATAGGTTACCGACAGCACCTCGCGGACCGGGCGGCACCCCATCGACACCGGCCCGGCGCCGATCGGCAGGCCCTCGGCCCGCCACACCATCGCCGCCTCGCCCTCGCGCGGCTGCAACACCAGCCCGGTATAATTCTCGACCATCTGCACCGCCGCATCGCGCAGCGCCGCAATCAAATCGTCCTCGTCATCCTCCAGCACCCGCAAATGCGCCTTCGCCGCCTCGAGCGACACCACCGCGTCGCCATAGTCTTCCGGCATCGCGGAAAGGTCGAGCGTGAAGATCATCGCCGGGCCTCGCTTCGATCAGACAGGAAAACGGGCGCGCGGGGGCAAGGGTTGAAACCGCCGCGCGCCCGCCGCCTCAGGCCGCGTTCGCGACCGGGGCGAGTTGCGGATGGCCGAGCAGGGCGATCGCCGCGATCGGGGTGCCCGACCCGTGCGTTCCGCTGAAGTCCGCGAGCAACTTGAGATAAGCGCGGCCGCCGACATAGCCGAAACGATAGGTCGCCGGATCGGCGTGTGCGGCGATCAGGGCCTTGATGATTCCACCAGTCCCGACCGCATCGACGCCAAGCACATCGTCGATCGTCACGGCTTCATAGGTCGAATCGTCATCGCTGTGCGTCAGCTTGAACTCGATCTTGTTCGTGCCGCTGAAGGTGATCCCGCCCGTGCCGATGGCCAGGAGGATTTCAGCGGCGTTGAAACCCTGAAGATGGATCGCCGGCGGCGTGTTGTCGGCGGACAGGGCGGCGGCGCCGATCATCGTCAGCGCCGCCACATTGCTGTGAAGGTCTTTCATAATTCGATCCTTTCGAAAAACAGAAATGCAAAGGGCGGGACCGGCGGCCCCGCCCGGCCCGATCAGCTCGTGGCGATCTTGAGCGCCTTGACGGCCTCATAGTTCGACACGCCGCCGCCGACGCGCTTCGTCGTATAGAAATGGACGAAGGGTTTGTTGGTGAAGGGATCGCGCAGCACGCGCGTCCCGACGACGTCGGCGATGGTATAGCCGCGCGCGAAATCCCCGAACAGGATGGGGAATTTGCCGGCGGCAACCCCCGGCATATGGTCGTCGGTGACCACCGGCTTGCCCAGGATCGTCGCCGGCCCTTCGGCCGTCGGCGGCTGCCACAGCCAGGTGCCGTCGCCGTCCTTGAACTTGCGGATCGTGCCGACCGTCGCGTCGCCCATCAGGAACGACGCACCGTTCCGGTAGCCGGCCTTCAGCGCATAGAACAGATCGACCAGCGCATCGGCGGGGGATGCCGACGTCGTCGGAGCGAGGAAGCCGTCTGCCTTGCCCGACGCGATATAGCCGATCTTGCCCCAGGCGTAGCTCACGTTCGCGACCATATCATAGGAGAGCAGGCCGCGCGGCTTCTTGTTGCCGTCACCGTTGATATAGGCCGCACCCTCGGCCTCGGCGAACGCGATCGCGATCTCATCCGCCAGCCAGCTTTCGACATTGAACATCGCATCGTCCAACGTGCGCTGGCTCGCCGCCGGATTGGCGTAAAGCTCGCCGAACGCCAGATCGAGCTGCGCCATTCGCGGCGTGCCGGTTTCGGGGCGCGCGTCCTTTTCGGCGACCCAGCCCGCGTCTGCGCCGCCCTGGCCGACCAGCATCTTGAAGCTGTCGCTGCCGACCGAAACGACCCGCGCGACCGAACGCACGGCCGAATTGACGCCGAGCACGCGCGTCACGGTGCTGTCGACATTCTCGGGCACGAAATAGCCGCCGTCGGGATCGCTGTCGGTCGTCAACGCCGCCTTAACTGCCAGTTCGGGCAGCTCATCCTCGCGCTTGCCGCGGCGAGCATATGCGTCGAACGCCTTCGCATATTCGCGCGCCTCGGCCGTCGGCGCATCGCCCGCACCGCCGCCGATCTTCAGCGCGTCGACCGCCGCCTTGGCATCTTCGACCGCCGTCGTCAGGTCAGTGATCGACGTCTCGATGCGGCCGATCTTCTCGGCGCGCACGACATCCTCCTGACCCTTTTTCAGATCGGAGATCGCCGCCGTCTGTTCGGCCTTGAACGCTTCGAACGACGTGTTCACCTGCGCGATCAGCGCGGCGACGTCATCTTGTGCCCGCACGCGGACGATCCCGCGAGCGCGGGTGGGATTGAAATTCTTCATTGTCGCTACTCCGTTTGCGGGCTTACTTGCCCGACATCGTCGAAATCAGGCTTTTCAGCCCGTCGCTGACGCTTGCATCCCGCAGGGCGCCGGTTCGGAGACTTGCATCGCGCGGGGTCCCCAGCGCCTCGACCAGCTGGCGCCGGTCGCTGCGCGAAATTCCATTCTTTGCCAACGCCGCCTCGATCTGGCGGCGCGCGATCAGGGCGCTGTCGGGCTTTGCATCCGCCCGCGCCTGCGTCTTAGGTTCGTCGGCCATCGTTTCGTCCGCGAAGCCCGCCTCGATCGCCTTCGTTGGCGACAGGAATGTTTCGGCGTCCATCATCGCCGCGATCGCATCGATGCCGATTTTTGCGCGCGCCTCATAGATTTCGGCGAGCGCTCCGTCGAAGGTCGCGAACAGCTCGGCCGCGTCGCGCAGATCCTTTTGGTTGCCGATCACCAGTCCCCAGCAGTTATGAATCATCAGGAACGACCCCAGCGCCATCCGCACCGTATCGCCCGCCATCGCGATGATTGACGCCGCCGAAGCCGCGAGCGCCAGCACATTGACCGTTACCTCGCCCGAATATTGCGCGAGCTGGTTGTATATCGCGATCCCTTCGAACATATCGCCACCCGGCGAATTGATGTTGACCGTCACCGCGCGCCCGTTTGCACGCTTCAGCGCCGCCGCCATATCCTGCGCCGTGAAACCGCCGCCGGTCCACCAATCCTCGCCGATCAGGTCGAGGATGTTTATCACCGTGTCGTCGTCGCCCGCGACCGCGACGGCCCGCTCGGCCCACTTCGACAGCGCATCGCTCGGCGGGTCCCACTGGAAACCCTTGGGACGCGCGGGCGCCTTCGCCTGCGGCGGCTTACGCAGAGACATCTTTTTTCCCTTCGCTGTCCGCCGTCATGTTCGGTGGCGGATAATAGATATCGCCGTCGGGACGCGGGTTTTCGTCTTCCATTTCCAGCACCTTGTTCGGGCTGTAGACACCCCACTGCAGGCCCTTCTGATAGGCCTCCCATCGCTTGTTGATGTCGCTCCGCACGATGGCATTGCGATTGAACCGCACGTAAATGCCGACATCGTCGCGGCGGCGGTCGGGATCGAGGCAATCGCCGTTGACCCCTTCTTCCCACATCACCAGATGAGGCTCGAGCGTGAACGCCCGATAACCTTGCGTTTGCTCGACAATGCCTGTGCCCCAACTCGTCGACTTTTCGGTGTCACCGATCATGTGCGGCGGCATCCCGAAAAACATCGCGATGTCGCTGCGGCTGAACTTTCGGCCGTCGATCCACTGCGCATCCTCGGACGACAGGGCCATCTGCTTGAACTCAAGGCCATCCTCCAGAATGATGACCCGGCCCTCGCGTGCGCCGCCCTGACGGTATTCGTCCATGTTGGCGCGCAACCGTTCGACTTGCTCTTCGGTAAGCGACGAGCCTTTGGGCATCTGCAGTGCCCCCGAGACACTGGCCCCGTTTTTGAACATCGCGCGGCCGTGACCAGCCATGGCGCGCGCTTCTTCAATCGTCTCGCGCGCGTATGTGATCGGCGAGACGCCTTTGACGCCGTCGAGGGTAAGCCCGAACAGGTGCATGACCTCATTCTGCGCGAAGGTGACCTGCCCGCCATTCTTGCGGGTCCAGATATACTCGATCGTCAAATCTTCGCGTTGTTTGACCTGCATCCGGTCAGGGTGAAGCGGCGTCAGCGCGATGACCCGACCGCCGACGCCGCGCGTAATCGCCGCATAGGCATTGCCGCGGAGCAGGACATGCGCCTGCATCATGGATTTGAACTGCGCCGGCTTCTGCCACCGATTGGGGCGGCGGTTGATCACCGCGTTCAGTCCGTGGTCGCTCGCATCCGCGCGGGTCCTCTCGTCGACCCGTCGCTTGACCTGAAACGGCAAGGTGCTGACCGATCCGCAAATAATCCGGACGCACGCGAAAATCGCGGCGACCTTCATCGCATCGTTAACCGACCCGCCGCCATCCTGCGACCGCACCCATGCGTCCATCTCCGCAGCAGTCGAGATGATCACGCCACCGTCCGACGAAGCGCGCGGGCGCACCGGTAGCGGCGCATCGGAGGCCATCACCGCCGATACGAAATCCCGAAACCAGCCCACGTCGATCCCTTCAAACCACCAAAAGCCCGCGCTTTCGGTAAGGCGAAATATCCAACCCGCCCGCCACCGGGCCCGTTTCCATGACCTTCACCGCGTTCAGCACGGCAATCAGCGGGTCGATTTTGCCCGCCCCCGACAATTCCTTGCTGACGAACCGGTTCGATCCGCGCAGCTGGACCAGCGCATTGGACACGCACCAGTTCATCATTTCCGATCCGTCGTGTCGCAGCTGGTCGTTGTTCAACTTGAACTCGACCGTGTGGATCGCGCTGGAGAGCGCGACCCCCTGCTTGATCCCGAACATATGCCCGGCACGCTTCGCCGACTCGTCACCGGGATCGAACCCGGCCTCGACCAGCGCATCGACAATTGGTCCCATGCTCCACGGGTCGATCGCGATCCCGCCTTCCTTCGGCATCAGGCCAGTCGCCCGCACCTTGGCCGCGACCGTCGCCATCTGCTCGAGCAACACAATCCCGCTATCGCAGATCGTCAAATCCCCATCGGCCTCAAAGCCGTGCAGCATCGACACGATCGACTGGCGGCGGGTCAACGCGATGCGCTGAACCCATGCGTGCGCCCACGCCAGCCAAATCCCCGTTTCCCGCTCGCGACCGACAACTGCCAGGCCAAACAAGTCATCGCTGCCTCCGCCGTCGATACCGACGATCGCGACCTCGCACCGCGCCAACAGGGCGTCGAGATCAAGGTCGTCGTCTGCCGCATCTTCCCACACCGTAGCCGCAGACCAGCGGTCACGCCGTAGCCGCAGACCGATCTCGACATTCAGATGCTTGGCAAGAAAGACCTGTATCGTTTCGTCGCCATCACCCGCTTGCGCCTTCCCCAGCTCGCGCTTGAGGAATGCCATTGTGACCGACCGACCCAGACTGGGGTTCGTCACATAGAAGAAGTCCGGGTCCAAATAGGACTCGTCCTCCAGCATATCTTCCGGCCACTCGTACAAGATCGGCAGAAACGCCGGATCGTCGATCTTGCCGTCGCGAACGTCGCGGGCATAGGCCAGCTTTTCCTTGAAAACGCCCGCTGGCGGCTCGTCGCTGTGCGTCGTGATGAACACGACGAAACCTTCCGGCTTGGTTGCAAGACCACCTGTGGCCTCGGCCAGCATCGCCGCCGCCTTGCCGTTCTTGCCGAACAGCCATAATTCCTCGACCAGCACGAAACCGGCCTTCTTGCCGCCAACGACGCCGCTGTCTGCCGCCACGATCTTCAGTTCGGCGCCGGTGACGCGATGCTTGATCGTCCGTGTATTCTCGACGACGTGCATCAACGCGTCCAGCTCCGGATCCGCGCGGACCATTCCCGACGCCGGATTGAAGCTGTTCCCCGCGACCTCGATCGTCGGCGCGAGGATCAGCAGTTCGTTATGGTGGCGCCAGTTGATGATCAGCGCCGTGACCATGATGCCCGCCGCGATCAGCGACTTGCCGTTCTTCTTGCTGATCAGCAGCAAGACTTCCTTGATCAACCGCTCGCCGGTTTCGCCATCCTCGGCGCCGAACAGCGCCGCGACCAGGTCGAAAACGAACTCGTCGCAAATCTCACCCAGCGTCGGGTAAGTTCCGTCTCCTTTCTGCGGCAGATCGGTGACCTGCAAACTCTTGAACACGCCCAATGCGTGAGCCGCGACCTTGGGGAACAAGGCCCCGACCGGCACCAGCGAATCCCGTGCGACAATCCGGTCGGCCCAGTCCGGGCACGCCGTCGTCCACTGCGGCACCGCCATATGACATCAGTGCGCCAGTGAGGAGGGCGGCTTGCGGGGCTCGAACAGCCCCTTGACGCCTTGCGCGGCTTCTTTCCGCTGTTCCTTCAACCCCTTGGCCTTAGCGGGTAGTTCGCTCTTGCCGCGATCCTTCACCCGCTCGCCCAGCGCGCGCAGCTCGCCGCGCTCGATCTCTTTACCCAGTTCCTTGATCGCCGCGACATTGCCCTTTGCGGCCTCGGCCGCGAGCTGGGACAGCCGCTCGCCGGTCAGCATCAGCCGGGCCCGGTCGAACTGCTGAACCGCGGAAAAATAATGTTTCCGGAGCGTTGGAACACTCAGCCCGACGGCGACCGCGCATTCCTTCAATGATTTGCCAGTCGCCGCGAGCAAAAGAATTTTGTTGTGATTTTCGGCACTTGGGACATGAGCCGGGCGGCCCGGTTCAGCGGGCTTGGCGAAATCTATCGGGTTCCCGAACAGATCGACCGGCCCCTCGCTCAATTCACCCTCCAAAAATCACCAATCCAAAAAAAATCTGTCGATGCGAGGCATGGGGTTTCCGGGGCCCAGAGGCTTCCGAACTTTCGACCCGCCCCCTCTCGCCGCCGCGCCGCCGCCTGTCAGGCCAGCCCGGCGCGCTTCGCCCGCGCCGCCGCTGTCTTGCGGTTGTGGCAGGGCTGGCACAGCAGCTCGACGTTCGCAGCGTCGAGCTGCGCCCCGCCATCCTTCACCTCGACGATGTGATCGCCCGCAACCCGATGGCTCGACCCGCAGCGTTCGCAGTATGGACCGCGCGCCGCCTTGATCGCCCTGACCAGCGCCTTCCACTCGGGCGAAGCGTACAGCGTGTCGGCGCGCTTCGCCGGCACCGCGACGCGCGGCGGCAGCGTTGCCACCCGCGATCCCAATGCCGTCAGCTTGCCCATGATGTCCTTCGCGTCCCCCGGAAAGCAGACGGGCGCGGGAGCCTTGCAGCCACCGCGCCCGTCAGTCGGGAGAGGATGCCTCGCCGATGGAGGTGCGCCCCGTCGCCTGGGCGCACCGTCACCACGATGCCTGTCCGATGTAGCATTATCCGCCCATATTCCGACGTAAGAAATTTGAGGGGGCTAAACACCTTTAGCCCTTGACCATGTTTAGGGCTGTTTCTCAGTGCCTTGCCTAATAGGGGAGAGGAATGGCGAAGGCTGCGCATCATCACACCCTACGACCCGACCGTCCTTTTGCCACCTCAGCGGACAGCCAGTCCATCGCCCGACCATATTGCTTTTCGACCGCACCCTTGCCCCGGTCCAGCCCGACGGCCTTGAGCACCCGGCCCCAGTCCACCTGCGACCGCCCCGTCGCATATTGCCGCATCACCGCTGCGACGATCGCCCCGTCGGACACCGCATCGGCGCGCTCGCGCCCGCGCCGCGGACGACGCGCCAGCAGCGACAGCCACCCGCCGAGCCTTTCGATCAGCGCCATGTCGACAACGCTCAGCGTATCGCGCGGCGCCGGTGCATCGTCCATGTCGCCGCCGCGGGCGTCATAGTCGCCCGCCCGCGCATCGCGTGTCATCAGGTGCCACGGCCCATCGCTGGCGAAGGGTGACGACCCGGTGCGGTCCGACAGCATCCACGACAGCCGCACCGCCTCGGCCATCGCCGCCTCCAGTGCTTCGCGCCCGTGCGGCACGTCGAGAGCGACCGGCGCCGCATCGATCCGCACCGCCAACGCGGCCATTCCCGATCGGCGCACGCTCACCATGGCCGTTCTGCCCGTTTGGAAGGATCGCCGGCCACGACGGAACCGTGTGGAACCGAACCACTGGCCACCCCTCCGCCATCATTGCCTTTATAATCAACCATTTATTCTATTCCTTTTCTCTTTTGGAAGGATTGGAAGGGTTATCGTTATATTGTCCTCGCACATGCGCCTGCGCCTGCGCCTGCGCACGCACATGCATGTGAGGAAAACATGCGGCGCACCCCTCCAAACCTTCCAAAGCCGCACAAATCCGCGCCCCGGCCCTTCCGCGAAGCTTCCACGACCATTCCATGTTGGAAGGTTGGCGATGGCGGCGCAGCCGCGCCAAGGGGGCGAGGGAGCGGGCATCAGTCGCGGTCCTGCCACGGCTGCCGCGCGGCGAACCCGTCGTCATAATCATCGTCGTCGGAGCGATCCCGGGCCGCGTGCGCAGCCGCGGCCGCGTCGAGGCTGCCGAAATCGCCCCCGCCATCGCCGGTGACATCGTCGTGCAACTGGATCACCCGCCCGTCGGCATCGATGAAGTCGCTGACATCCTTGATCAGCCTGAGCCCCAGGAACTGCATCCCGTTCGATTGCTTGTTCTTGAAGCCCTTGGCCTTCATCTCCAGAGTGAACCGCTTGTTCTTCCAGTCATATTCGCCCGCGGCCTTGGCCCACGCGCAAAAGACGTTGTGCAGCACCGACGATTGCACGCGGTCGCCTTCCTGCCCGGTCACCTCGACGCACATGCGCAGGAATCGGGCGAGGGGATCGCTGTCGTCGCGATAGTCGGCCGTCGCATCGGTGACCGCCTTCGGCTCGATGAAGCCATTCGCCATCCAGTCGAGCAGCCCCGCGACCAGGCGCGTCAGGATGCCGCTATATTCGGCCTTCAGCTTCGTCGGCATATCCTCGTCGCGCTCATGCTCGGCAAGGAAGCTGTCCCACGGCACCAGCTTGATACGCCGCCAGATTCCTTCGTCGGTTCCCGGCACGTCGGGCTTGTAATTGCCGCCGATCGTCAGCTTGAATTGCGGCCGCAGGTCGAAAAAGCCCTTGTGCAGCGCGCGCACCGCCATCGGCTCGCCGCCCGTCGCCGCCTTCACCAGCGCTTCGTTCAGCTTGGCGCCGCGCTCGGGCTCGCTCGCGCGCAGCATCCGCACGCCGCCGAGGCGGGCAAGATCGGGCGTCGCCGCGTCGCCGCGTTTCTTCAGCCCCTGATCGAGGAAGGTGTCGATCTGGATCGTCCCGGCATAATCGCCGATCGTCCCCGCCCACGCATCGATTACCGTCGATTTGCCGTTCGCGCCGCGGCCGTACCAGAATTGCAGCTTCTGCTCGCCGACATGGCCGCTCGTCGAATATCCGCCCCACTGGTGCAGATATCGGCGCATCGCGGGATCGGGCTGGGCCCATTCCATCATCGCGTCGTAAATCACCGCCGGCGCGTCGGGGTCATAGTCGACCGGCGCCAGTTTCGAAATCAGGTCGGCGCGATTGTGCGGCACCAGCACCGCCTGCGCCCGCATCACGCCGGCGGCGTCGCGCTCGCGCGTCAGCCGCACCGTGCCATTGGCACAGTTGATCGCGAACGGATCGGTATCGAAATCCTCGATCGACACCGTCAGCCAGCGCTTGGCGAGGTTCGCGATGCACGACAGCCGCGACGATCCCTCGCTCGCGCGGCCGTGCTGCGACAGCTTGTCGGACAGCAGCACGACCTCGCCGCTCGACTTGATCTGGATGACCTTGTCGTGCCGCGCCTCGGCATCCAAGACATCGGCGGGCCGCGTCACCAGCCGCGCCTCGCCGTCGTCGTCCAGTTCCTCGCTGATCCACATCAGCTCGCCGGCGACCGTGCGCACCAGCAGCTCGTCGACGCGCGCGTGGTCGAGCGTCCGCTGCAGGGCGATGCGCGACGGCATCGACTCGCGCGGCATCATCCCGCTGGTTCGCACCGCCGCCGCTTCGTCCTGTATTGCCCGCACCGTCGCAAAGACCGCGGCCATCACGACAGCGGGCGTGACGTCATTCTCCTGGTCGAGGATATGCCAGCGCTTTCCGTCCCAGCCCATCCAGCCCTTGGCGGTCGTGAACCGGTAATCGTCGCCGAACCGCGCGACGAATCGTTCGGCATTGCCCATGTCGGTCATCGGCAAAGGCGCGCAGCGCAGGTCGGTCAGCCATTTGCCCGGGTCGGCGGGCCGCTGCATCCCGGCGGCCGCCGCTTCCCAGACCTTGCGCGCGTGCAGCGATGCGCCGCCGAGCTCGTCGGGCCGCGTGACGGGCCAATCGAATGCCTCGCCGCCGAGGCCGTCCGCCAGCACCGCGACCGCGATTGTCGCGACGATCGCCGGTATCAGTCCGCCTGCGGCGCGTCGCCCGATGCTGTACGCCAGCTTTTCGCGCGCCTCGCGCTGCTGGACGCTGTCGTCATAGGCCTCGCGTGCGGCAAGGCGACCGCTGGCCCACGCCATGCCGCGCCGCAGCATCGCCACCCCCTCGCCGCTGCTGGGCGGTTTGACGTCCCTTCCGTCTGGAAGGGTGGGCGAAAATCCAGCGCTCAGCGCGGGGTGCGGGGCGGTGACCGGGGACGGCGAGTGACCAGCGGCTTGCGCCGAGGCGACGGCCGTCGACAAATCATCGCGAACCCAGTCGGGCCGCATCGGCCGCCCGGTCGCGCGCGCACCGATGGCGCTCAGATCCTTTGGATTGGCGTATCCCTTGGTCCACCCGCTGTTCAGCGTCGCCTCGAGCTGCACGGGATCGTCGCGGCCCGGGTTCGCCTTGGCGGCCGCGTCGATCGCCGCGCGCGCCATGCCCTCGTCGAGCACGCCGGCGGCGACGAGGGCCGCCGCGGCATAGGCGCCGGCGTTCAGCGTGTCGTTGCGGCCGAAATTGCCCGCGCCGCCCGGCTGACGGATATCGCGGCAAATGCTGTCGAGCGCCGATAGCGCATATTTACGCTGCGCTTCGAACTGGGCGTCGCTCTGCGCCCGCGGAGGACGCGGGGCGCGCCGGCGATCGGATTCGGCCGCCTTCTTGTCGGTCTGCGGCTTGGTCCGCAGCAGCGCGACCAGCTCCGCCGGCGCTTCGGCGATCGCAATCTCGTGCGGCGCCCGATCCTTCAGCCAGCGGTACCGCCCGCCCGGATTGTCGGCTTTCGACCCCATCGTGCCCGGCGGCACGATGACATATCCGCCCTCGCCGCGCACATCGACATGCTTGGGCAGGCTGCCGCTGTTGCGGATAGGATCGCCGCCGTCGTCGGGCCAGCGCAGCCACAAATGCGTGCCGCCCGACGGCGTGCGCGACGTGACGCTCAGCGGCAGCGCGCACCCCATCATCGCTTCGGTATCGGCCTTCAGCCGGTCGAGCGTCCATTCCTCGCCGGTGTCGTCATCGTGGCGCGGATCGAAATCGACGACGAACACGCGGTCGTCGCCCATCGCGACGCCGATCAGCGCGTGGCGCCATTTCTTCCACCAGCCCGCGACCAGATCGGCGTCGGCCGACGCCTTCGACACGCCGCCGGTCGACTTGATCTTCTTTCCGGTATCCTTGTCGATGTCGGCGGCCAGGAACGGCCGCTTCGTTTCGGGCGAGCAGGGATGCACCCGCCACCCCGCCGCCGCCCACGCCGAGGCCGCTTCGGGCAAGGTCGCCCCTTCCGCGAGACGCGGCAAATTCTGGCGATTTTCCGTCATTATCCCCCCGCCGGCGGTTCGACCGAACCGAAGAGCGCTTTCAGTTTTTCATAGGTTCGGCCCGCACGCAGGTGATCGCCGGTGCCGATGCTGTGCTGCAGGATCTGCACCAGCTGATACGCCTCGTTCGCCGTCGACCGCAGCATGCAAAGCGGCGGCAGCGCGGGACCAAGGTCAGAGGCTGCCGCCGACGTTGCCATCACGCGGCCCCTTCCGCGAACAGCCCGCGGTCGCTCGGCACCGCGACCGGGTAGTCGGGATAGTCGCCCGGCCGCTCCAGCCGCAGGCGGCACGGCGCGATCCAGCGCTTGCGCGTGTCGGCGGGCGCCGCGTCGCGGGTCAGCCACACGAACGCCGAATAGCTTGTCGCGGTCGACGCCTTCTTTCCCGGCACGTCGGCGAACGGATCGACCGCGCCCGACCGGACCAGCCGGCCTTTCAGCATCACGACGCGTTCGCTGAATTGCAGTTCGAAGCTGGGCGGGCGGTCGAGGAACAGCGATGCCGCGCGGTCCTGGCCTTCCGAAAAGGCGCTGCGGGCGATGACGACCACGCCGATCTTGCTCAGCCGCAAGGCGCGCTCGATAAATTCCTGCGCCAGCCGGAACGGCGGATTGATGAAAGTCCAGTCGACCTCGTCTTCATCCGCGTCGGGCCCGAACAGATAATCGCGCACCATAAAGCCGGCGCCATAATCGAAGATATCGCTGGCGAGCACGACGCCGAATTGCTCGAGCAACGGCCTGACCATGTAACCGCGGTTCGCGCAGGGCTCCCGGCAAACCGCCGCCGACAGGTCGAAGCCCTGCTGCCGCAGGAATTCGCACAGCGCCCGCGTCGCCCACGGCGGGGTCGGGAAATCGTCGAGCGAATCATGCGGCTCGCTCCGCTGCTGCATCACCGCCGATGATCGGTTCTGGCCTGTCATCGCGCCTGCTCCGCGGCGATCAGCGCCCGAAATTCCTCGACCGGCATCGTCTGCCGGCGATTGTTGCACGACAGGCAGGCCATCACCCCGTTGCTCGACGGCGCAAACGCGCCGCCGAGCCCGCGGGGGACGACATGATCAAAGGTCGCAAGGTTGCGCGGCGGCACCTTGCCCGGCTTCACCCGCCGAAAAATGCACCAGACGCGGCAGTAAAAGCATCGGCCGTGCTGCTGGCGCCACAAGCGCTTACGCGCCGACTGAAGGCGTCGCGTCGAGCTCACGTCGCGGGGCTCCGCTCGGCGATCGCCGCCATGCCGCTGCGCCAGACGAACTGGACCAGATCGGCCCAGCCCATATCCTCGCGCGTCAACGGCGCCGATCCTTCGCCCGCCATCTTCTCCCAGCGGTCGAAACAGGCAGCGCCGATCGCCTCGGCCTCCGCGAACGACAGCGGCGACACGGCCGCGGGGGTTTCCGCGCCCGCCATCAATGCGGCCTGAACGCGATGCTGCGGTCGCTCTGCCAGCAGAGCGCGCAGGTCGCGCAACAATCGGTGGCGCCCGTCTGCGCCGGGCACAGGATCGCGTCGGGATCGACCGTCCCCGGTTCGACGACGCGCGCGGCCATGAATTCGTTTGGCGCGCCCGAAAAACGGACGTGCCAGCGCTCCGCATAGTCGCGCAGCACGCACATAATCGCGCCGCCGATTGCCGATCCGGGTGGATGCGCGGTAAAGCCGAACACCGCCAGCGCCGGAAAGCGGTCGAGCCACTCTCGCCACGCGCCGACATAGCCGATCGACCAGAAATCGCCGAGGATGTGCAGCCGGATCAGGAAGCCCCCCGGGTGCGCGGCCTGCAGGTCGGCCAGCTCGCGCTCCAGCCGGTGCACCAGCGCGTCGCCGTGCACGATGCGCTCGGCCGCCTGCATATTGTTGCCGTAACAGATCGCCCATGCCGCGCAGGCGCGCGGGCAACTCGCCCGTTCCTCCAGCGTCAGCGTATAGATCGGCCAGCCCTTGCGATGGCCTTTCATCACCGTCTTGCCGATCTTGCGGCTCTGGTGCCCATCCTTCAGCACCCGGTCGACCTCATGCGGATCGAACACGCGCGTCGGGAACAGCGTCCGCGCCGACCGGCTCGCCGGATGCAGCGCCGACACGACGATGCCGCGGCCCTTGGGTATGGCGGTGCCAAAGCGGCGCAGGGTTGAGGCGGTCGTCATCCCTTGCCTCCGCACCAGTCGCACCGCCGCTCGCAAAGGTCGCATCCGCCTTCGGGGTCGACGCACGCATATTCCTCGAAACAATCGTAGACCACGCCCTCGCCGGCACAGTTCGAGCAGCCTTCGTCATCGCCGACATGATAATCGGCGACCGCCTCGGCGTCGGGATATCCGCAGCAACGGCATTCATCGGGTTCGGTGAAATCCTCGTCGAGCTGCCCCGGGGCGATGCATTCGCCGCACGAGGGGCACCAAAGGCCGTGCTCGTTGAGCATGAAATCGCTCACGACGCGGTGCCTCCCTTTTCGAGAGCGGTGGCGAGGTGATGCGGCATCGGCATCCACCCGACCGGCGTCCCTTTCCCCTGCACATAATGGTCGTGCGACCAACACCAACCGGCGAATAGCCAGCCTAGCCTCTCGTCATCGCCGACGTTGTGATCGTTGTTATGGCCGACGGTAATTGCGAAGCGCGCGTCATCGAGCGGGTGGTCGCCATCGCTGTAATCGACGAGCAATAGCACCGTCTCGTCGCGGCGATCCCAAGTGTCCATGCGGCGGAATGCCGAGCTCAACGCGTGGATCGACGCGGGTCCCGTTCGCGCCCGCGCCTCTTCGAAAAGCGCAACGAAATTGTCGAGGCTGACGAGAGCGTGATCGGGCGTATCTTCCGGCGATGTCAGCTCGTCGGGATTGGCGTCGAGAAAGTCGACCCAGACCTCCTTCAGCACCGCGCGTTCGACCTCGTCGACCGCGGGCATGATCATGCCGCAATCGCAACAAGGCTCGCCCGGGCCGCAGCAGCAACAATGCGGCGGGCAGCCGCCTTCGTCCATCGCGTCAATGCGATCGATGCTGGTGGCAAGCCAGCTACGATCATCTTCTTCGGCATCGACGGCAACAAGGTTCGATGGGTCGGTACGGATCGCGCTGCCCGAGGGGCCGTCATGATCATCGGGCAGCCAATCAACCCAGCCCGGGAGGTGAAGTTCGACAATGGTGCCGACCTTGGACGTGCGAACGTGGCGAACCCGGTCGCCGACAGAATGCGGATTCGCGCTCACGCCGTCACCCCCGCGCGCTCGAATGCAGCCTTGTCGTCGTCATCCTCATCATCGCCGGCGAGTGCCGCGATCAGCTCGGCCCAGGCATCGCCGATCACCTTCGCGCTCGCCTGCCCGAAACGCAGCGCCGGATCGTTGCCGCGCGCCACCGCGACCAGCCGCCGCCATTCGACCTGCGTCGTTTCGCCGATCATCTCGGCGACCATGTCGGCCTCGTCGCCGTGCATCCAGATCAGCGGGTCGCGCTTGACCGTCAGCGACACGACCAGCGCCGCGACACCGGGGAAAATCGTGCCGGCATATTGCAGCACCTGGCCCTCCAGGCCGCGCGCCATCACCACCAGCGCCGCGCGCGTCCGCGTCGCGCCATGCTGACGCCACGCCGCCTCGATCCCGCCGATATTGCTGACCTGTCCCGGCTTCCACGCCGTCGGGTTGCTGTGCGGCGCGACCGACAGCCCCGCCTCGGTCAGTGCCGCGACGATCGCCGTCGACTCGCTGTCGCCCGACGCGACTGCGGCCTTGAAAATATCCAGCTTGCTCAGCGCGCGGCGCTGCTGGTTCAGATGGACGAACGCCGCCGCTTCGTCGGCCTTGTCGGCCATGTCCAGCACGACGCACGGCAATTGCGCGATATCGCTGCGCAGCCGCGCCGCCGCCAGCCGGTGCTGGCCGTCGATGACGAAAAGTTCACTTGACCCCGGGCGCCGCGATACGACCAGCGGCAGGCACAGCGACCAGTCCCAATGTTGCGCGATCCGGCGGATCAACGTCTGCGACGGGCTGTTGTCGATCGACCGCTGATAGGCGGGATCGCTGCTCAGCTGCGACGGCAGCGCGAATTGCAGCACGGGCATGATGCCCAGCGGCGGATTGACCTTCAGCCGGTCGGTCGCGGGTCGGCTCATCTCACTCTCCCAATCTGGCGCCGCGCGGTCACGACGCCCTCCGCAGTTCATGGGCGGCCGCCGCCTGCGCATCGCGCCGCTGCATCCGCGTCATCACCCCGTCCCAGCCGTGCGCGCACAGCGCGTGCCCCGGCGGCAATTCGCACCGCGGGCACCGCGTCGAAACCGGCGCGGTCTCGCGCATCGGCGGATCGATCGTGCTGACATAGACGGCGGGCCCGCCGCCCGACCGGTGGCGGCCGATATGGCTCGGATGCACCGCCGCGCAGGCGGCCGCCTCGTCGCGCAAGGCCGCGTCGATCATCCAGATCGACGGGCCATAGGGTCCGCCGCGCCGCACGACGCGGACCGCACCCAGCGGTTTCCACCGCGCCATCAGATGCTCGACGGTCGACGATCCGATCGACAGCGCCTGGGCCATCGTCCGCGTGCTCATTTCCAGCCGCCCGTCGGCGTCGCTCGCCGCAATCAGCCAGTCGAACAGCCGCGGCGCGACCTCGGGTTTGCGATGCGCCGCCGTCACCGGCTCCACTCCGTTTGCTTCAGCACGGTCCCATTGGCGTCGAGGATCCGGTACCGCCGCCGCTCGCCGCCCGCGAACACCTTCGCCTCGACCCCGATCTTGCCGGCGACCTTCAACCGGTCGACATAATATTTCGCGTTCGCCGGCGCCTTCATTCCCGCGCCCTTCGCCAGCACCGCCAGCGAGGGCGCCGGCTGCCCCATGTTCGCCGCCCGCTTGATCGCGCGCAGGATATGATCGCTGACCGGCGTCCCGTCGGGCGCCTGCGGCTCGGCGCTGCGCCCGCCCTTGGCCCCGCGCGCCGGGACTGCCGCAGGCATCGCGCAAAGCTGACGGACCGCGATCCACAGCCACTCGCCCTTACCCGCCGGCTCCGTCACGACGTCGACGAACCCCGCCGCCTTCCACTGGTGCACCAGCACCCACGCCAGCGCCATCTTCGGCGCGACGCGCCCCGTCGCGACCAATATCCGGTCTTCACCGTCGGGATCGCTCAGCCATTCCTCCAGCGCGGCGGGCTCGGCCGTCTGCGCCATCGGCGGCAAGGCATAGGATTCGGCGGCGGATTTCACGCGCGCGGTGCCTCACGCATCGGCGCGGTGTGGCGCAGGTGGCGTTCCCAGCTGCCGGGATCGCTGTCTACGTCGATGCACTTGGAAATCGACGCATTGTCAGAGTCGATGCAATCGAGCGGCGGCTTCGGCGCCAGCGCTTGCACCGTGTCTACGGTGCGCAACGCGCGCCGCACCGCGGCCAGGAACGCGACCAGCCAGTCGCGGCGCAGCGTGATCAGCCCGCGACCGTCGACGTCGTCCAGTTCCAACAGCGCCTTCGCCGGCGCATAATCCTCCATCAGCGCCGCATCGCCCGCCGCGCACAAAGCTCGCGCCTCATCGACCGTGAATTCCTCGGCCGTACTAAAACCCTGCCAGACGCGAATCGTCTGCGTCGTTCCGCGCAGCACCGCTTCGATTTTCGGCGGCGCCGCAATCTGCCCCGCCACCGCGCCCTGTCCGCCATGCGCGCGGATCGATCCCCCGTGATGCATCATTCGCCCTCCTCGATGGCGGCCAGTTCCAGGTCGATTTCGACCGCGATCGCGATCAGGTCGGCGACATCGCGCCGCCGCTTCGTCGCCTCGGCCTTGCTGATTTTCTGGTCGGACAGATCGCGCAGCAGTCCGGTCAGCAGGTCGCCATGCTCCTGCGTCAGCGTCACCGCCTTCGCATGCCAGTTGCCACGGTCGGCGCGCACGTCGGGCAGGGCGATCAGCACTCGCCTTAAATCGCGCGCCATCGCGGCCGTAATCGCGGGCGCCTTGCCCTCGGCGATCGCCGCCTTGTCCAGCGCCACCGCCGCGTCGATCGTCGGCAGGTCGGGATCGTTGACGTTCAGCCACCGCCCCGCGGTCGAGCGGTGACGGCTGGTCGTCGCTGCCGCGCCATCGACCCCGCCGGCCTGCTCGACCGCCGTTTCCGCCGCGAACTTCATCCGGCCATGCATCGGCGTCCCGCGCGTCATTTGCCGCGACCCTTGACCGGCTCGCCATCGGCCTGCTTGATGTTGACGGCGCCGACCTCGGCGTAATCCGCTGGCTCGCTGGCGGGCCGCAGACACATTGTTTCAAAGGGAGAATTATGGCTGGGACCATCTACGACATGGGCGACGGGGCGCCCCTCGTTCAGCAATTCGCCGATGGCATCGCCCTCTGGGGAAACTCCGAGGACGACGGGCAGGTTGGGTTCAAACTGAGCGTCGAGGGTGCGACGACTCTCGCAGTCCGCCTCTTGGCGGAGGTAGGCCGCCTGTGCGGCGATGATATCCCGGTAACGCCAGCGTCGGCCTTCACCATCCAGGACGGCATGTCGCTCAAAGGTGACAGAATCTACCGGGTGGGATTCGCAATCGAAGATGGAATTGTCGCGATTCAACTCGATGCGGACCAGTTCTCCGATGCGGCTGCGGCCTTTGCGGCGGAGGCGCGCCGCGCGGATCGCGTCACCCGGCCGCGCCCGGACGGCGGCTGACTTTTCCAGCACCATCATAAATCCGGGGCGCCAGACAAATTGACCGCGCTGCATGACAGCAGCGAGGCGATTCGCGTTGCCGGGATCGGTCAGCTCAAGCCACGTCATGCCCGGGCCTCCTGACAAGACATTTCGGTCGTCTGTCTCGTGGACGCGTCGGCCAATGCCTCGGTATCCCGCCGGGCATGATATTCCTCATGTTCTGCAAACAGGTCCGCAGATGTGACCTCGCCCTCGGTCTCTTCGAGGATACGCTTGCGCGTGCTGGCGTTGGGCAAGGTCTCGCCGGCGGCGGCACGCGTGATCGTCGAAACGGCCACGCCAACGGCTTCGGCGAGCTTGCTCGCGCTCTTCCCGTCCTGTGCAAGATAGGATTTCAATCGCATGCCGCTTAACTTGCATAATACGCAAATGCGGGTCAACCCCATTTTTGCATATGATGCTATGGCGTTGCTGTCTTCGCGCTCAGATAATTGCACAATGCGCATAATGCTCAGACAGTTACGCGAGGCTCTTGGCCTTTCCCAAGAAGTGATCGCCGACCGGCTCGGCTGTAGCGTCAGCCAAGTCAGCCGCTGGGAGGCCGGTCGCTCGAACATCCCGAGCGAGCGGTTGCCCGAACTTGCTCGCGCCTATGAGGCACGGGTGGCCGACATCTTTCAAGACGACGATGGAAAAATGGTCCCGCTGGGACCGCAGATCCCGATACGAGGAAAGGTGGCGGCGGGCGTCTGGGCCGAAGCGTGGGACATAACGGACCAAGGGCTTACGATGATGGGCAGGGCCGACAGCGATGTGCCGCTGCGGGATCGCTTCGGAGTGATCGTCGAAGGGGACAGCATGAGCGAAAAGTACCCCTCGGGTACGTTCCTCGACTGCGTCGCATTTTACGCGAATATTCAAATCCAGAGCGGGCGAAGGGTGATCGTCCAGCGGCGCAATCTCAGCGGGGAAATCGAGGTCACTGTAAAAGAATATCGTATCGACGACGATGGCATCGAATGGCTGGTACCGCGCTCGCACAACCCATCGTTTCAGGCTTTCCGCGTCGATCAGCCAGGAGACGACATCGAAGAGGTTCAAATCGTCGGCGTAGTGATCGGAGCATATCTCCCGGAATAGCCTGTTTGCACAATACGCAAATAGGCTCTTGATCGATATTGCATGATATGCAAATAACGCCCCTGCCCGATCCCCGGGCAGGGAGTGAACCTCATGCGCCACTGGCTGGCTCTGTTCCCCATCGACGGCCGCGACGCCGATAAGGCTGCGGCCGTCATTTCTTCGATGCCCCGCGCGGTGCTGATCGGCTATTTCGCCTTCGCCGCGATCATCATCGCCGACGTCGTCATCGGCCTGCTCGTCTTGGGCGGTGACCTGTGAGCCTCGCCTACAGCTCCGTAAACCGCTGCGCCTGGGAGAACGGCGAAGGCCAACGGTGCACCGCAATGCGGATACCCTATCAGCTCCATTGCGCTGAGCACCGGCCCCGCGCGGAGCGTCGCGCCGTGCTCGACCCGAAGGGCACCCCCGGCTGGCTCCGTGAACTGCGCCGCGACACGCGGGAGCAGGTGCTGTGAAGATCGCCCTGCGCCTGTTCGGAACCGTGCTCATTCTCGCCGGCTGCCTGACGGTCGGCGTCGACCGCGCAGACTACGATACGGGCCTGTTGCTGATCATCCTCGGCTTTATCGCGGGGCTCGACGCTGCGCTGATCGAAATCCGCGAGCGGCTGCCATGACCGTCCGCGCCCCCTTCCGCGTCGGCCACCTCGACGCCTTCATGGTGACCACCGTCGCGCGCGCCGAATGGTACCGCCGCTTCGAAGTCCGCGAACAGGCGATCGCCCGCGGCGAAACGACGCGACAGGCGGCGGCGCCCGACGAACGGCTGTGGGACGGCATCCTCGCGCTCGCCGAGGAAACGCTGGTCATCGCCGGGCACCGCCGCGTCGCCGCCATCCCCATCACCCCCGAACAGGCCGCCGCCGAACTGCGCGTCGTCGCCGAACGCGCGCGCAAGAACTGGGTCAACGACGGCAGTCCCGCCGGCGCGCGCCGCCACGACGACCTTGCCGAACTCGCCCGCCTGATTGCCGACCTCCCGCGCCGCGTGGCGCTCGAATCCGAAAGGAAATCCGCATGACCGAAGAACCGACCGCTTTCCCCTCGACCCTGCCGCTGTCGCGCATCCAGCCCGGGCCCAACCCGCGCCGCTATTTCGACAAGGTGAAGCATGACGAACTGGTCGCTTCGCTGCTGCTCCACGGCTGGCTCCAGCCGATGCTGGTCCGGCCGTCGGAGGATGGGGAGAATTACACGACGGTCGGCGGCGGGCGCCGGTACCGCGCCGCGCTCGAAGCGTTCGGGCCCGACGCCGACGTGCCCGTCTTCATCCGGCCGCTGACCGATCAGGAAACTCTGCCGGCGGCGATGGCCGAGAATGATATCCGCGACGACGCTTCGGAAACCGAACAGGCGGACGCCGCGGTCCGCGTGCTCGCCGATTGCGGCGGCGACCGGGCCGAGGCAGCGAAGCGGCTGGGCTGGTCGACGACCAAGCTCGACCGCCGCCTCGCGCTCGCCAACCTGTCGGAGGCGGTCAAGGTCGCGCTCGACGAACGCCGGATCAAGGTCGGCCATGCCGAGCTGCTCGCCGCGGTGCCCGGCGACAAACAGGACAAGGCGCTCGATACGATCCTGACTGCCGGGCTCGACGTCGCCAAGACGCGCGAGCTGCTGATGCGCGTGACGCAGAATCTCGCCGCCGCGACGTTCGACAAGAGCGATTGCACCAACTGCGAATATAATTCGGCGCGGCAATGCGCGCTGTTCGAAAGCCATGTCGACGACGGCCATTGCACGAACCCGGGATGCTTCCAGCTCAAGACCGAGGCTGCCGAACAGGCGCGCGCCGCGGCGACAACCGAAAAGCCGGAAACGTCAACCGGATCGGCCGAAACGACAACCCCGCCCGCCGATCCGGCGCCGTCCGACGATCAGGAAACGCCGCCGGCCGAACCCGCCGCGGCGCCGGCAGCCAAGCCCGCGCCCACTCCCGCCGCGCCGAAAAAGACCGCCGTCACCGCCGCATCGATCGCCACCCGCTTCGCCGACGTGCGCGAGACGGCATGGCGCGCCGCGGTCGCGCGGGTGCTGGAAATCAACACCGACCATGCGCGCGTCACCATCATCGCCGCCGCGCTGTCGGGCACGCTCGGCGACATCAAGCCCGACAGCCTGACCGCGCGCGCCTGGCTGCTGGTCAACGAGAAGTTCCCGCGCCTCGATTTCCGCGACCGGATCGACGCCGTTCGCGACCTCGCGCCGACCCGCGAGCGCGAGGCAATGGGCGCGATCGCCACGGCCTACGCCAAACATGCGGTCGATTTCGGCCATGTCGCCGCGATCGCCGAGGCTTTCGACATCGATCTGCGCGACACTTGGAAGATCGACCAGCCGTTCCTCGCCCACTTCGGCAAGGATGAGTTGAAGTTCATCGCGCAGGAATGCGGCCTGATCGCGCATCTGGGCGAAAAGGCGTTCGCCAAGCTGCTGAAGAATACGACCGACCGCCTCGCCGACGGCATGCTCAACGCCACCGGCTTCGACTGGTCGGGGCATCTGCCCAGCGTCATGACCCTCGACGGCGCATACAGCCCGCCGCCCGGCGCACCGGCGGCCGAGCCCGACCCGGCGCCGGAACCGGCTGTCGAACCCGATGCGACGCCGGCCGCGCCCGCCGACGCGCTCGACGCGATGCGCAAGGAAATCCGCGACCTCGACGTCCAGCCCGCCGTCGTCCTCGCCAAGGATCGCTACGCCGACGAGCCCGAAGCGTTCATCCGCGACGACGAAGGCGGTTGGTCGGCCGACGAAGGCGACACCGGGTACAAGGATCTCGCCGAGCTGCTCGACAATTGCGAGATCATCACCGGCCATTGGCCGACCCGCGAAGCCTACGAGGAATTCGCCAATCCCACGCCGGTCCCGGCCGAGCCCGCAACTGCGGAGGGGGAAGGAAGGTGAGCCGCGCCGAAAGGATATGTGCCCGCGCGGAGGCGAGGGTGGAAGAAATCTGCCGCGCTTTTCCGCCCATCAATCCGCCGCCGCAGTATTGGCTCATGAGCGATGCCGGACCTGACTACTGCCGCGAATGCGTCATCATCGCGCGCGGCAAGGAGTTCGAGCTTGGTCCGCTGATCACCGAATCAGAGTACCGATTTTGTCGCAGCGATTGGGAAGATGCCTATTTCGAGGGCATCGATGGCGGCCGAGATATCGAGGGCGAGAGCGCATCGCATTGCTCGCGATGCGGCAAAACCCTGTCGTACATCCTGACTGACTACGGCGCGGAATCAGAGGCGCTCTACTGGCTGGAATGTCCCGCCGATTACATGAACGACGAGACTTCCTATGGCCTCGATCGCCTCGCGCTCAATCTCTACCACGGCATGGAGCGCAAGCGGCTGCTGATGATCTGCGCCGTCGTCGGCCAGACCTATCGACTGTTCAAAGCCCCCGAGGAACGGGCGCAGCTTTGCAGTCCAACGTCTCCCACTCTCACCGAAAAGGAAACCACCCCATGCTGATCACCAGCTTGCTGCCGCTGCTCGCCCGCTACTCGCTCGGCTTCGATCTCGTCGCCGGCGCCGATGGCGTCGTCACCCTGACCGTCATGCCGCGCAAGGCCGAAGGCGCGAAGCACGCGCCCGAGGCGGGCGAGGTGCGGCCGATCTCCATCACTGCGACCGCCGCCGAAATCGACACCGAACTGGCGAAGGGGGAGGGCGGCGCGCTCGGCCAGCTTTTCGCCGCGCGCAAGGAACTGGGCGACCAGATCGCCGAGCAGCGGCAGGCGGCCGAGGATGCGAAGGCGGCCGCCTCGAAAAAGGCCAAGCCCGCGACGCCCGCACCGACGCCGTCGAAGGCCGCGGCCCCGGCCAAGACGCCCGAACCCGCCGCCCCGGCCGACGACAAGCCGGGCGGCCCCGCCAGCCTCTGGTAACGCGCGCGCCCTTCCTCGTCTCGACCCCGAACGGAGCATCCAATGAAAATCACCGAACTCACCCGCGTCTACCGCTACGACGGCATCGATCTGCCGGTACCGACGCACCTCGCCGGCGATCCGCAGGCCCTGCGCCAGTATCACGCGACCCTCTACCCGGCGATCCTCAACGCCGAGGCGGTCGACGCCGGCGTCACCGGCACGACGCACGTCACCGAATATCGCCGCGCCGTCGGCACCAAGGGCTGACGATGGCGCGCCGCCCCCGCGCGGCCGCGACCGTCGCCCCGCGAAAATCGCTTCTCGAATGGATCGACAGCAACGATGACGACACCAGCTTCGCACCCCCGACCTGCAGCGCCAACGTCCGCGCGCTCCACGCCCGTATCCCGCTCGCGACCAGCGACGGCCCGGTCGAGCCGATCCCGCCGCCGCCGGGCCTGCACCTCGCCCCGCTCGGTTGAAATCGCGGGCCGCGCCGTTGCGCTGTCACCCGACGTTCCGGTTGCTTTCGATACCCCGCTCGCCGCCCATCACCGGCTGATCGGCCGTTGGGCTGCAACGCGCCAAGGCGTCGACCGGATCGTGTCCAGGCCTGAGGCGCGGACATGGATCGAATGCGCTTTCGGGCAGGCCGCGCTTGATATCCTGCGCCCGTTCGAATTGACCGGCCTACGCGTGATTGCGCTGCACGGCGGCGACAGCCTGCCCCCGGCGCTGGGCATCGTCTCCGACGGGATCGGCGAGATCGACCTGCGCTGGATCGGCAAGACAAACGCGCTCAAGGACGTGATGCTCGGCCCCGTCGCCCCGACCGGCTGGCGCGCTGCCGCCTATCGCGAGTTGGAGAAGGCATTGTACCGTGCGCTGCCGGTCTTTTCCTACGTCGATCTTTTCTATGAATATTCGAACTATTTCTGGGACGGCGAAATCACCGACGAGGGTGCGCGCAATGCACTGATCGAATGGCATGGCGCCGATGAAGCCGAGATTGAGGTCGACCAACTCCCGTCGGGGATGAACGCGCGCCGCCCCGACTATATGCTCGCGGAGAATGCCGATCCGCTGTCCGCGATGCCCCGCGAGCTTGCCGATAAAATCCGCGACCTTCGCCGCGCCCACAAGGCCCTTATGGAACTGGGGTCCGACGGCAACGCGTGGCACCTCGATCGCGACGATCTCTGCAACTACATCCCGGAGTCCGAAGATTGGTCCTGGCTGCCATCGATGACGCTGGTGCCGTTCGACCATTTCGCGCGCGAGCTCGACGCCATCGGCCAGATGGGCATGGAACAGGGTTTCACCGACATTGCCGGCATATGCCCGCTGAAAGACGTTGCGGCGGTCGACCGCTGGCTCGCCTCGCTCAAGCTCGGCGCCGACCTGCTGGTCGCCGCGCAAGAGCTGATCGACTTCGATCCGATCAAGCGGTCACCGGCACGATGACCGTCCACGGCATCCAGTTCGAAGCGACTGAAGGCGGACTCGTGCTGAAGAACGCAATCCTGCTCTATCGCGAGCATACGCCCTCCGATCGCTATTATTGGCGCGAGGAAGGCGGGAAGGGGCAGACCTTCGCAAGCATCCACGCGGTCGAGCACCATGACGGCCAGCCGGTGATTGCCGCGGGCGTGCCTCTCTCGCGCGCGCACTTGCGTCAATGGACCGAGGCGCTGGGCAGGTCGGCCGCGCCAGAGATTTTGCCCGAAAACGTCCTCGTCGCGCATCCCGACATGCTGGCATGGTGGGTGCCTGAGAAGGTCCGGCCCAGCTATTTCCATCTCAAGCTGCCGCCGAAGGATCTGAAGGCGCTGACGAAGCGCATCATCCTGCCGCTTCCCTATCCGGCGCATCTGTTCGTCGCCACCCGCCGCGGCCTTGGCGTCTATGCCCTGCCGGCGAGCGAGCGGCCGAGCGCCGACACCGTCGTTCTGCATTCGCCGGTCCTCAACGTCTTTCTCAATGGGCAGCTTTGCTGGGGCAACATCCCGCAGCCCAAGGCGCTCGGCATCGCGGCGATGGCCGATTACGAACGCGCGGTATTCGATAGCTGGTCGACGCATCCCAACCCCGGGCAGGATCTGACGGTCACCGGCAAGGGCGGCCTGCTCCGGCTCTGGGACGACCTCGCCGCACGCAAGGCAAAGCGCTTCCCGGCGAAGCGCCTGAAGCCCTTCTACCCGGAACGTCGGCCACCGAACGGCCCCGCTCCGATCACCTTTGGCAAACTCATTGCGGGAGGCACCCGATGACGATTCTCGCCGACGATCCGACCGCCGCGGCCGTGCTCGCCGCCGTTCCCTCCTATCCGGTACCGCCCAGCGGCCGATCGCCCGCCATCGATGCGCTGCGCCAGGCGCGCGCCGGCCACGGCCTTGCCGTCGGGCACGATGGTGTCATGCTGATCCTGCGGCGCCCGTGGCTCGCGCTCGACGTGCCTGTTGCGCCGCCTTTGGACGCGCATCTTCCTTATGGCAGTATCGGCGAACCGCGAGCCGACCTGCGCTGCGGGCTGATCCCCGCCGATTTTCTTGATCGCATCCTAGAGCATTTCGCTGCGGCGCTGCCCAACGAAGCGGCCGCGTTCGTCGTGTGGAACGAAGCGACTGGGGAATTCGCCATCAATTATCCCGAGATCGACGAAGCCACACCTTCGCGCCTTGTCTACCGGACCCCGGCCCTTGCCGCCGACTGGCACGTCATCTGCGATATCCACAGCCACGGCCGCGGCGCTGCCTTTTTCAGCTCAACCGACAACGCCGACGACGCGCACTCGACGAAGATCGCGATAGTCATCGGTCTGATCGATCCGAGCAAGGGACCGAATATCGCCTCCCGACTCTGCGCCGGCGGCATGTTCCTGCCGATGCCGCGCAGCCCCTTTGCGGGAGGCAACGATGCAGCCTGAACCTGACCGGCATTTTCTGCCCCCCGGACTTCACGATCGCGCCCTCAACATCCTCCTGGTCGGCTGCGGCGGTAATGGTGCCCAGATGCTGATGGGGCTCGCGGCGCTCGACACCGCGCTGCGCGCGATCTCGTCGCGATCGCTGCAGGTCACCGTCGTCGACGACGATATCGTCAGCGAAGCCAATCTCGGCCGCCAGCCCTTCTATCGCTGCGACCTCGGCAATTCGAAGGCGCGGACGCTGACCGAGCGGATCAACATCGCCCACGGCCTGAACTGGCGCGCCGTCCACGGCCGCGCGCCGGCGGCGATCGGCGTCGACAAGATCGATATCGTCATCAGCTGCGTCGACACCGCCTCGGCCCGCCGCGCAATTGGCGCCGCGATGCACGACCGGGATTCGCCGCCGCTCTATTGGCTCGACCTCGGCAACCGCGCGACCGACGGCCAGTTTCTGCTCGGCTGCCCCAAGGGCCGCTATCACAAGGACGAAGGGCGCCTGCCGACCGTGCTCGAGTCCTTCCCCGAACTCGCCGACGAAAGCGCCCCCGACGACGACGCGCCCAGCTGCTCGGTTGCCGAGGCGCTCGAACGCCAGTCGCTGTTCGTCAACCGCGTCGTCGCCAGTCACGCCCTCGCGCTGCTCTTCGACCTGCTCGGCCGCGGCTCGATCCGCCACGCCGGCGCCTTCATCAATCTCGCCAGCGGACAGGTCGTCCCGATCGCGCTGCCGAAGGCCGTTCCGAGCAAATGACCCCCGATCCGGCCATCTTCGACATCGCACGCGCCCTTGCGCGCGTCGCGGTTGCGCGCAAGATGGCCGACGCCCGCAACAAAGCGAATCGCGACCATGCGCACCCTGATCTACGCCCGCTTCTCCAGCACCCTTCAAAATAGCCGGTCGATCGACGACCAGGTCGCGGTGTGCCGGGCGCGCTGCGAGGCCGAGGGCTGGGAAATCCTTGGCGTTTATCCCGACTATGCGATCGGCGGCGGCGCCGGTTTCGACGAAAGCCAGCGCCCGCAAATGGCGGCGCTGCTCGCCCGGGTCGATCAGGGCGGCATCGAACAGGTGCTCGCCGACACGACCAGCCGCATCGCGCGCAACCTCGGCGACGCGACGCAGATCCGCGAACGCATCAATTTCGCCGGCGCCCGCCTGTTCACGCTTGCCGATGGTGAGGTCGACGCGCTGCGCGGCGGCATCAAGGGCGTCATCGACGAGCACCAGCGCAAGGAAAACGCCCACAACATCCGCCGCGGTCAGCGCGGCCGCGCGCAACAGGGCTTCGCGCCGGCGGGCAAGGCCTATGGCTATGCCCTCGACAACCGGATCGACGAGGCAACGGGGCGCGCGCTTCGCGGCCGCCGCCGGATCGACCCCGAACAGGCGGCCGTCATCCGTCGCATCTTTGCCGAATATGCCGCGGGCCGATCGGCGCGCCAGATTGCAGAATCGCTGAACGCGGATCGTGTCGCGCCGCCATCGGGTAAATATTGGGCCGTCAACACGATCAACGGCAGCAACAAGCGCGGCGACGGCATCCTGCGCAACCGGCTTTACAAGGGCGAGATGGTCGTCGGCCGCACCCGCAAGGTTGTCGATCCGGTGACCCGCAAGGTCCGTATCCGGGCCCAGCCCGAAAGCGAATGGCAGGTGTCGGCCGTGCCCGACCTGCGGATCGTCGACGAGGATATCTGGCAGGCCGCGCAGGCGCAGCGCATGACGCTTTCGGCCATGCCGGTGCGCGCAACGGTGCGGCCCGTGCGGCTGCTGTCAGGCCGCGTCCGCTGCGGCGCCTGCGGCGGCACGGTGGTCATCATCCAGCGCAATCGCTGGGGCTGCCGCTCGACGCGAGAACATGGCGACAGCGTCTGCACGATGCGCCGCACGGTATCGAATGAAGAGCTCGAGGCGCGGGTGATGACCGGGCTGACCACGAAGCTGCTGCACCCCGACGTCGTCGCCGAACACGTCCGCACCGTGCGCAGCGACTATGCCCGCGCCGCGCGTGAGGCGAGCGACCGCGAGGCTGGGCTACGCAGCCGCGTCGCCGACGCCGAAAAGCGGATCGCGAACCTGATCGCCGCGATCGAGTCGGGGGCAGGGGAATTTGCCGACATCCGGCAGGCGCTCGCCAAGGCGACGGCCGAGCGCGACGACCTGCGCGCCGGCCTCGCCGAAATCGACAGCGAGAATGTGATCGCCCTTCACCCGACGATCGCCGACGATTATCGCCGCATGGTCGCCGACCTGTCGGCCGTGCTGGCCACGCCAGAGGGCGCTATCGATCTCGCCCCGGTCCTGCGCAACCTGATCGACCATGTCACGATTCGCCCGGGAAGCGGTAAGAAAGACGTGGAAATCGAACTGGTCGGCCGCCTCGCCAACCTCGTCGCCATGGCCCGCGGCACCCCGGTCACCGCCAATGCACCCGTTTTTACGATGACGGGCGAGCGGGTGAAGGGAATCGAACCCTCGTCGTAAGCTTGGGAAGCTTCTGCTCTACCATTGAGCTACACCCGCATCGCCGCCGCCTTTGCCGTTTTCGGGCGCCGCGGTCAATGGCTTCCTCCATCGACCCGCCCCCTTCCCCACCGCACCGGTTGCGCTTGCATGGCGCGGCGGGGATGATAGGCAGGCGGCGGGTCGATGGAGGAAGCATGTTCCGATTGACCCTGACGTCCGGCGCCGCGCTCGCCGCGTCGCTTTTCTTTTGCCAGCCCCTTCTTGCCCAGACCGGCGTCACAACGGCAAAGGTCGAGGGGCTGCCCGCGACCGAGTGGGAGGCGGCCTATGCCAAGCCGCTCGACGATGCCGCGGTCGCCTCGCCCGAAATATTCCGCCTGCTGACCGAATGGGCGCCGGTGAAGGACCCGAAGAACCCCGGCCTCTACCGCAAATATGTCGGCGAGGACGAGGCGAAGCTGGTGATCCGCCACCTCCGCCGCGACGGCAAACTCGATGCGGGCGAGATCGACCTGCTCGAGGAATTCGCCTTTCCCAAGGACCGCGTGATCCAGCTCACCCGCCTCGGCGCCGACGGCAAGCCCGACAAGGCGAGCAGGACCGCGGTGACCACCCCGCCGGGAATGATGCAGAGCTTTGCCCGCGAACTCGTCGCGATGTGGCAGAGTGAATGGGAAAAGCCGGACGCCGCCGGCTGGCCGACGCTCGCCGGCATTTACGCGCGCGATCCGAAGCAGGCCGAGCTATTACACAAACGCGTGCGTGCGGCGGGGCAGGCGATGCTGGCCGCGAAGTGGCAGGCGTCGAACGCCGGCAACCGCTGGGCGCCGTTCCGCGATACGATCCGCCTGTACAGCGATGCGACGCTGAAACTGCCACAGCCGCAATGGCCGCGCGGCAAGCAGTTGCTGTACGACGCCGCGGCGGACACCGACCGCCACTATGGCGCTGCGATCCAGGACTTTCTCTACAACTGGCTGAAGCCCGCACCTTGACGCTGGCGGGCCACCGGGGGATGTCGGGGCAAAGGGGGAGGGCATGATGATCGACGATTTGCCGGACAGGTTGTTGCGGCATCGCCGCGCGGTGGGGGCGGCGGCGATCCTGCTGGCGGTTTTGACGTGGACGGTCGACCTGACCGACCTTGTCTATCACTGCCCCTATTGCCGCGTGCAGCGGACGATGATCGGCGCGCTGGGCGTGCTGCTGATGCTGCCCAACCCGGCGCACTGGCTGGTGCGCTATCTGTCGGCGATCTTCGCGCTGTTCGGCCTTTCGGTCGCCGCCGCGCAGCACTTTCGCGGCTGGGCGAAGATCATGGGCGGCGAGTTCAGTTGGGGCGAGCAATGGTATGTCAACGCGTGGATGCTGTCGGGCTATGCGATCTTCATCCTGACCGCGCTGCTGTTGCTGATCTGGCGGTGGCGGCCGGCGGAAGGCCGCGGCGGACCCTAGGCCGGACCGCGGGCGTTTTCGTTTGACCGCGCGGCGCCCTCGTGGTGCGGTGCCCACCGGGTCGGCGAGGGGGATTTATGATCGGCACGCGATCGGGGTTCGCGGCGCGGCATCGCGGCGACCGGCTGTTCTTTCCGGCCTTTATCGCCATGTCGTGGCTCGGCGTTGCGATGGGCTTTGCGCCGCACATCGCGAAACGCTTCGGCGGCACCGCCGACTATCCCGCGCCCGCGATGCTCGAAATCCATGTCTGGGCTTTTTTCGCCTGGATGACGATTCTGACCGTACAGGCGCTGCTGATCGGCGCGCGGCGGCACGACCTGCACCGGTTGCTCGGGCTGAGCCTGCTGGTGTTGGTGCCGGTGATGACGGTGTCGGCGATCGCCGCCGAAATCCACAGCCAGCGCTTCTATGCCCCGCGCGACCCGGACAATGCGCGCTTCTTTGCCCTGCCGCTGACGTCGATGGTCCTGTTCGCGGGCACCGCGACGCTGGCGTTCGTATGGCGCGGCGATGCGGCAGCGCACAAACGGCTGGTGCTGCTCGCGACCGCGGTGATCCTGTCGGCGGCGTTCGGGCGCTGGTGGGGGGAGGGGATCGGGTTGATGCTGGGCGATGGCTTTTGGGGTGTCTTGCTCGGCAACTGGGCGGGGACGATCGCGCTGATCGCGGCCGCGGCGCTCTACGATCGCGCGACGCGCGGGCGGGTGCATCGGGTGCTGATCTGGGGCGCCGCCGTCTATGCGCTGGCGTTCGCGGGCGCGAGCGCCGCCTATCTCAGCGACTGGTGGCCGGCGTGGGTGCGCGGCGCGCTGGGGCTGGCGGCGGGCTGAGCAAGGGCGCCGGGCCCCGCGAAACGGGAGCGCGCGCCGCGGTCATTCGCGGTCGTCGGACGGGTCGAGCCGCACCGTCCACACCGGATGCCCCGCCTCGCTGCGTTCGATATCGTGCGAGGGGACCATGTCGTCGCCGGTCTCGATCCACCCGCGCCCGTCGCATTTGGGGCAGGCGTGGCGGATCGAACGGTGGCTGACGAGGTCGATCTGCGTGTTCCACTGGCCGTAACCGCTGCACAGCGGACACAGCTTGTCGAGATTGCCGCTGCGTTGGCGCCGCGAAATGCCGTCGAGCGCGTGCGGGTCGGTCGGGCCGGTGCAATGGACGATGTTCGAGGGGTGCGACATGGGCGGAGGATATGCGCCGGGGCCGGGATTGGCAACGGGATCGGCGCGACGCCGCCATCTTGCTTTTGAACATCGGCGCTGTTCTATTCCATGCCCATGCCGCCGGAGATTCAAGCGCTGATCGACAAGCCGTTCTTGCTGGCGACGGTGCTGGCGGTTGGCGCGCTGTGCGGGATCGTTGCCGAACGGGTTGGCGAGAATTGGAACAAGGCCGAGCGTCGCCGCCGCTGGCAGGCGCGCAAGGGGAAGGTCTATCGCCCCGCTTTCGGAGCGCAGGCCGATCCGGTGCCGCCCAAGCGGCTGGACCCGATCGCGACCGCCGCCGAGCAGCTTCGCGTCGTGATGGAGGCCAGCTTCACGGCGCGGCCGCTGCTCAATCAGGGCGAACGGCGCCTGCTATCGGTGCTCGACAAGGCGCTCGCCGATGAAAGCCCTGGCTGGCGGGCGATGGGGCAGGTGTCGCTGGGCGAGATACTGGCGAGCCCGAACGAGGCGGCCTTCCTTGCGGTCAATTCGAAGCGTGTCGACCTGCTGATCGTCGATGCCGACTGCCGCCCGCTCCACGCGGTCGAGATGCAGGGAAAGGGCCACCACCAGAGCGACAACACCGCCGCGCGCGATGCGGTGAAACGCGAAGCGCTGCGCCGCGCCGGGATCGGCTATGTCGAAGTGGTCAGCGGCGATACGCCCGCCGAAGTGCGCGCGATGGTGCGCAAGCTGGTGGGGCGGGGTTCGGGCGCCGGGTAAACGGTAGTCGCAATCGAAAAGCGACCCAAATCCTAATCGTCACCCTCTAACGAGACACGTGGCTCGTTTGACTTGATCCGGGGCCTGCCTTGTCTTCGGATGTGGCAAGGAAGGCGGGTCCCGGGTCAAGCCCGGAATGACGGAGGGGGCTGAGGCAATCCCCTCAACCCGCATCCCCGCACAGCCGCCAGCGGCCATGTTCGACATGGGTGGTCTTGCCGACGATGCTTTCGGTCAGGATGATCTCGTCGACCGTCCAGCCGATCGGCGGCAGTTTCAGCGCGCCGAAGGTCTGCGACCCCTGCCGGTCGCCGCGATAGTTGATCGTGATGTGCGGTTCGGGGGTGGTGCCGTCCATGATCGGCGCTTTTCGCGCGAGCAGATGGTCGACCAGCGCCTTCTGGAACGCCCGCGCCTCGGCCAGCGGCTCGCGCGTGCGCAAGGTCACCGCCTTGCGGTTCTCGATCCGGTCGAAACGGAGCGGAAAGGGCGCCGCGGCGAAGCCGTCGAGCGCGGCGATGGTCGCGGGCAGCCACTCGGGCGGCGCATAGTGCAGGTCATAGAGCGAGATGAGCGTGACATGGAGCAGGTCGGGGCCGCGCCCGGGATCGTTGCGCGGCAGCGCGGCGATCGCCGCCTGCACCTCCGGCGGTGGCTTGGCCATGACGTAGAGGGGGTTCCGGGCGCGCATGGGTGGGAGTGTAGCATGGTGTGGGCAATGGGGGCGACCGGCGCTCGCTCTTTGGCTCTGGATGGAGCCATTACTGTCACCGCAGTCGTCAATGCGCTTCGTTGACACGGCCCATTCTTCGAAGAATACTAGTGCGCTGGGGGATGACCGTATGCAGCACTACGTGCGAGTTGAGTTCGAGCGATTCAAAGCGTTCAAAAAATTCTCTCTCAATCTTCGGCAATTCAACATTCTCGTTGGTCCGAATAATGCTGGAAAATCAACCATCCTTTCTGCATTTAGAATCTTGTCGGCAGCTTTTCGACGAGCGGAATCCAAACGAGCAACGCTAGTGCATACATCGCGTGGGACAGTGATGGCGCATGCCGTTGACATGTCCGACATTTCAGTGGCTAGCGAAAATGTTTTTTACAATTACATCGACGATGAACCGGCTACTGTAAAGTTCCACTTGTCCGATGGGAAAAGTCTAAGTCTGTATTTTCCGGAGAGAGAAGTTTGCTATTTGATACCAGATGCAAATGGCGCGACTTGCGAGTCCCCATCACAATTTAGAAATCACTTTGACTGTCCGATCGGATTTGTCCCGATATTAGGCCCAGTCGATCATCATGAGCGCCTTTATGAAAAGGAAGCGGCAAGGCGCGCGCTTTTCAATTACCAAGCTGCTAGGAACTTTCGGAACATATGGCATCATTACCCCGAGCATTTTGACGAATTCCGAGACGCAATCCGCTCAACGTGGCCGGGCATGGATATCCAGCGGCCTGAAATCGATACATCCTATGAGCGCGCAAGAATTAACATGTTCTGTCCAGAAGGGCGCATACCGCGGGAGATATTCTGGTCAGGGTTTGGGTTCCAAGTATGGGCTCAAATGCTTACGCACGTAATTCAGTCACGCAGCTCAAGTATTTTCTTGATAGATGAACCAGATATTTATCTTCATTCGGACCTTCAGAGGCAATTGGTCGGAATGTTGCGCTCTCTCGGTCCAGATGTACTTATCGCTACGCATTCAACAGAAATAATAACCGAAGCGGAGGCGGATGAGATAGTAGTAGTTAATAAGTCAAAAATTAAATCAAACAGGATCAAGAATTCTTCACAACTGGAGGCAGTTTTTCAATCTCTAGGTAGTAACGTAAATCCTATACTGACACAGCTTGGTAAAACAAAAAAGGCGATATTTGTTGAGGGTAAAGACTTTCAAGTGATATCCAAATTTGCAAGGAAAATGGATTCGCTCTCGGTCGCCAATAGATCATCTTTTGCGGTTGTTCCAATTGAAGGTTTCAATCCGGAACGGGCGAAAAACTTGAAAGCGGGAATGGAGCTTACGCTTGGGCTGTCGGTTTCTGCCGCGATAATGTTAGACAGAGACTATCGTTCTGATGCCGAATGTTCCGCAATCAAGGCGCAATGCAAAGATTTCAGCGCCTTCACGCATATACACAAACGCAAAGAAATTGAGAATTTCCTTCTCGTGCCGTCAGCAATTGACCGAGCTGTCGCGAAGCGGATAGCGGACCGTGCGACACGAACAGGTGAAATGGTCGAATATTCACATAGCGCAACAGAAATTTTGTTAAAGTTCTCTAGCGATCAAAAGAGCTATATCGCGGGGCAACATCTTACGCTGTATAGGAAATTTCAGAAGAGTATAAACCCGCTTGCGCATGAAGAAGCTATAACTCAGCAAGCTTATGAGTGGCTCGATAAGCAGTGGGAAGATGAGCAGTCGCGTATCTGCTTACTTCCTGGAAAAGATGCTTTGAGTGCTTTGAATACGGTATTTCAGGAAAATTATAAAGTTAGCGTAACCGCGACGGGAATTATAGATGCGCTAACCAATCAAGAGATTCCGGCAGAAATAAAATCCATCATCCGACAAATAGAGGAATTTGTCGGATGATGGCGGAACAATCTGCGAGCTATCGTCTTTAATCATGCTCCCTACCACCAGCGCCCATATACAGCTCGCGCCCGGTTTCCTCATAAACCTCGCTCATTTTCGCCATGCCCTTTTCGGCCTCTTCGGCGGCGATGAAGCCGGCGCTGTCCTGATTTTGCAGCTTGGCGAACTCGCGGACTTCCTGGCTGATCTTCATCGAGCAGAATTTGGGGCCGCACATGCTGCAGAAATGCGCCGACTTGGCGCCCTCGGCGGGGAGCGTCTGGTCGTGGTACTGCTCGGCGGTGTCGGGGTCGAGCGACAGGTTGAACTGGTCGCGCCAGCGGAATTCGAAGCGCGCTTTCGATAGCGCGTCGTCGCGGACTTGCGCCGCGGGGTGGCCCTTGGCGAGGTCGGCGGCGTGCGCGGCGAGCTTGTAGGTGACGACGCCGACCTTCACATCGTCGCGGTCGGGCAGGCCGAGATGCTCCTTGGGGGTGACGTAGCAAAGCATCGCGGTGCCGTACCAGCCGATCATCGCGGCGCCGATGCCGCTGGTAATATGGTCGTAACCCGGCGCGATGTCGGTGGTGAGCGGCCCGAGCGTGTAGAAGGGCGCCTCGCCGCACGCTTCGAGCTGCTTGTCCATATTCTCCTTGATCTTGTGCATCGGGACGTGGCCCGGCCCCTCGATCATCACCTGCACATCCTGCGCCCAGGCGCGCTTGGTGAGCTCGCCGAGCGTGTAGAGCTCGGCGAACTGCGCCTCGTCGTTGGCGTCGGCGATGCTGCCGGGGCGGAGGCCGTCGCCGAGGCTGTAGGCGATGTCATAGGCCTTCATGATCTCGGTAATCTCGTCGAAGCGTTCGTAGAGGAACGATTCCTTGTGATGCGCGAGGCACCATTTCGCCATGATGCTGCCGCCGCGGCTGACGATGCCGGTGACGCGCTTGGCGGCGAGGGGAACGTAAGGCAGGCGCACGCCCGCATGGATGGTGAAATAGTCGACGCCCTGCTCGGCCTGCTCGATCAGCGTGTCGCGGAAGATTTCCCAGGAGAGCTCCTCGGCGATGCCCCCCACTTTCTCCAGCGCCTGATAGATGGGGACGGTGCCGATCGGGACGGGCGAGTTGCGGAGGATCCATTCGCGCGTGTCGTGGATGTTGCGGCCGGTCGACAGGTCCATGACGGTGTCGGCGCCCCAGCGGATCGACCAGACCATCTTGTCGACTTCGGACGCGACGTCCGATGCGACCGCGCTGTTGCCGATATTGGCGTTGATCTTGACCAGGAAGTTGCGGCCGATCGCCATCGGCTCGCTTTCGGGGTGGTTGATGTTGTTCGGGATGATCGCGCGGCCGCGCGCAACCTCCTCGCGGACGAACTCGGGGGTGACGTAATCGGGGATGCTGGCGCCCCAGTCCTGTCCGTCGCGGACATATTCGGCGAGGCGTTCGCGGCCGAGATTCTCGCGCGTCGCGACATATTCCATCTCGGGCGTGATGATGCCGCGGCGGGCATAGTGCATCTGGCTGACGTTCGCGCCGGGCTTGGCGCGGAGGACCGTCTTGCGGACGTTGGGGAAGGCGGGGACGCCGCCGCTGCGGTCGGGGCCGAGCTGGCCGTTGTCCTCGGGGCGCACCTCGCGCTGGGTCACGTCCTCGACGTCACCGCGGGCGCGGATCCAGCTGGCGCGGAGTTCGGGGAGGCCGGCGGCGATGTCGATCTTCGCATTGGGGTCCGTATAAGGCCCGCTGGTGTCATAGACGCGGACGCTGGGCTCGCCGCTGTGCGGGTCGAGATCGATCTCGCGCATCGCGACGCGGATGCCGCTGCCGGTGGGGCTGGCGATGTGCACCTTGCGGCTGCCGCGAATGGGCCCGGTGGTGACACCGATAGGTTCGGCTTGCGTCTTGTCGAGGCGGGAATCGATGTCGGCCATGTGCAGTCGCTCCAGTTGTTCGGAGCGAGAATGGGAGTCCGGTTTCGCGGAACGCCGACCCTCCCTCCGCCGGTATTACCCGGATCAGGTTCAACGGGTCGCGGTCTATTCCGCTCTCAACCTGCTCTTGCACGACAGGCTCCCCGGGGATGGGGCGTTATAGGCGGCGGGGCGCGGGCTGTCGAGCGCGGAAGCGATGCCGCGGACGTGCGAAGAATCAGTTCGACTAAGCCTGTGATTGCGGACCATTTTATAGTTGACGACGACTTCGGCATTTCCGAATTCCCAAGCAGCGGCGAATCATAGCTGCTTGTTTTGGGGGCATTTTATTTATGAAGCTGACTATTCGCGCCGCGCTTCGCGGCTCGCTTTGTGCTGCCGCTTTGGTGGCGGGATTTTCGGGATCGGCGGGGGCGGCTGAATGCCTGCTCGATACCAATGACGACGGGGTGGTCGATGCCGCCGACACCGACGGCGGGGCGGTATCGGATGGCAGCGGCAGCACGCTGGCGTGCGGGGTGGGCGCCGATGCGACGGGCACCAACAACACCGCGATCGGCGGCAGCGCGAGCGCACCCGGCGATTTGAACACGGCGGTCGGCTATAATGCGCGGGTCCGGGCACAGGTCTCGGGCGTCGCGGTGGGCGCCAATGCGACCGCCGAAACCGATTTTGCCGTGGCGGTCGGCGCAGGCTCCGCAGCGAACGGCGAAGGAGCGGTGGCAATGGGCGCCAGCGCTTCTGCCTATGAACAATCGGTGGCGATCGGCCAGCGCGCTTCTGCCGGTTCGAACGCAATCGCGATCGGTAGCGCTGCGTCGGGCTTTCCGCAGACCGTCGCGAGCGACGTCAATACGATTGCGATCGGCAGCGGTGCTTCCGCGCTGTTTATGCACGGCGTCGCGATCGGCAGCAGTGCGTACAGCAATGGGGCAGGGAGCGTCGCGCTTGGCGACGCGGCGCGCGCGACGAGCGATTATGCACTCGCTCTCGGTGTCGGTGCGGAAGCGACCGAGATGAATGCGCTGGCAATCGGGCTCAACGCCACCGCATCGAATTCGAGCGGCATTGCGATCGGGCGCGAAGCCGGTAGCAGCGGCGAACTCGCCGTCGCTCTGGGGGACAGTGCGGGGGCGAGCGGCGGCTTGTCCATGGCGCTTGGATATGAGGCGCGGGCCGGTCACTATAATTCGGTCGCATTGGGAAGTTTTTCGACCACCGGCGAGGATAATGTGATTTCGGTCGGTTATGTCGGTGGCGAACGGCGGATCACCCATATCGCGGCGGGGGTGAACGACACCGACGCGGTGAATCTGGCGCAGCTCAATGCGGCGCTTGACGGCGAGAACGAATATTTCGCCGTGAGCGGGACAGAGCCGGGCGCCCAGGCAAATGGTCAATATTCTACGGCGGGCGGCGAACAGGCTCGCGCCGAGAGCCAGGGGGCAACCGTAATTGGCTATCACGCACAATCCTTGTCGGACGATTCCTCCGCATTCGGCCGGGAGGCCTATACGAACGGATATCGCGCCGCGTCGTTCGGAGCGTTCGCGCGAGCGGACAATAATTATGCCACGGCGATCGGCGGGGAAGCCATCGCACGCGATCGTCGATCGACGGCGATCGGGCACAATGCCATTGCCGGATCATCGGGCCTCAGCGGATCACTGGGCCAGGTCGCCGTGGGTGCAGGAAGTCGCGCCGAGAATGATTTTTCGACCGCGCTCGGTACGGATGCCGTGGCTTTTTCAAGCGCTTCGGTTGCGGTCGGCGGCGAAGCAAATGTCACGGGCAATGCTGCGGTCGCGGTAGGATATCGCGCCAATGTCACGGGCGACAACAGCGTGGCGCTGGGGAACGGATCACAGGCGACCAGGGCCAACAGCGTTTCCGTAGGCGCGACAGGCAGCGAGCGTCAGATCGTCAGTGTGGCGGCGGGAACCGAGGGCACCGACGCGGTCAACCTCGACCAGCTGAACGCCGTCGGGACGACGGCGAACACCGCGCTGGCCAATGCGGCAACTGCGCAGGGGGTCGCCGATACCGCACTCGCCAACGCCGCCACGGCGCAGTCGACCGCCGATGCCGCGCTCGCGGCGGTGACGTCGGCGCAGGGCGATGCCGGCGCGGCGCTGGCGGCCGCGAACGATGCGCAGGCGACGGCGGGCGAGGCGCTGGCGAATGCCGCCACCGCGCAATCGGCGGCGGCTTCGGCGCAAGGCACCGCCGACACCGCTATCGCTAATGCCGCGACGGCGCAGGCTTCGGCCGATGCGGCGCAGGCGACCGCCGACACCGCGCTCGCCGATGCGGCAACCGCGATCTCGACGGCGAACCAGGCGAACGCCACGGCGGACCTTGCGCTCGCGCGGGTCGACGAGGTGATCGCACAGACGGGCAATGTCGTCGGCAACAACGATGGCGGCGCGGCGCCGAGCGCGACGGGCAATGGCGCGATTGCGGGCGGTTCGGGCACGGTGGCCGAGGGCGAGGGCGCGGTGTCGTTCGGGCTCGACAACCGGGCGACCGGCAATGGTGCGGTGGCGATCGGCGATCCGAATATCGCGACCGGTACCGGTGCGGTGGCGATCGGGGCGAACAACACGGCGACCGGCACCGGTGCGGTGGCGCTGGGCAATGCCAGCACCGCGAGCGGCGCTTCGGCGATTGCGCTGGGCGATGGCGCGACGGCGGCGGGCGCAGGCAATGTCGCGCTCGGCGGCGGCGCCTCGGCGAGCGGCGCGAACAGCGTCGCGCTCGGCAGCGGTTCGGTGGCGGCGGAGGCGAACACCGTCTCGGTCGGCGCGGCGGGGGCCGAACGGCGTCTCGTCAATGTCGCTGCGGGGACGGCGGCGACCGACGCGGTGAACAAGGGCCAGCTCGATAGCGAAGTCGCGGCGCGGCAGACGATGGGGGTCGAACTCGGCGCCGCGATCAGCGCCGAAACCGCGGCGCGCCAGCAGGCCAATCTGCAGATCTCGCAGCGGCTTGCGGTGCAGGAGGCGTCGGTCACCGCGCTGACCACCGGGCTGTCGAACGAAATGTCGGCGCGCATCGCCGCCGACAATGCGCTGTCGCAGCGGATCGACGCGGTGTCGACGCGGCTCGACCAGATCGATTCGCAGATCGCGATCCTCGACGACCGTATCTCGAGCTCGACCGCGGTTGCGTCGGCGCTGTCGGGCAACGCCTTCCTGCCCGACATGAAGTTCAACCTCACCGCGAACGTCGCCACTTACGACGGCGCGCAGGCGGGGTCGATCCAGATGGGCGTGCTGCTCAGCCCGCATGTCGCGCTCAACGCCGGCGTTGCGTCGGGCTTTAACCGCCGCGGCAAGACCGCGGCGCGCGCCGGGGTGACGATCGGCTTCTGATGCCGGTGACGAGAAAGGGGGCGGGCCATGTGGTCCGCCGCCTTTTTGTTGTGGAAAGCCCGTCGGGGATGGTCGCTTTGGGATCACAACGGCAACAACCGGCCGCACGCGGTCGCTGACCGCCTTGCTTGGCCGCGCCGGGATTTTGTGCGAGACTGCGGCATGGCCACGCCCGACCTCAGCGACCGGGAACAATATATCGCCTATCGCCGCGAGTTGCGCGGCGTGGCGCGCTGGTCGCGGCTCGCGGGCTTTGTCCTTGTCGTGATCGCGTTCGCGCTGTTCGTCTGGCCGCAGAGCGGCGGGCCGTGGATGCTCGGGCCGCTGCGCACCGAGACATGGGGCTGGACCGCGCTGGTCGGCGGCTGGCTTATCTGGATTGCGGTCATCGTCCGGCGCACGCGCTATCACAAGGCGCGGCTGGCCGAAGCGGACGAGGCGGCGCGATGAGGCGGCGATGGGCGGCCGCTGCTCTCGCGACGCTGCTGCTCGCCGCGACGCCCCCGGCTGTCAGCGTCGACGATCTGGCTTGGCTGGCGGGCGAGTGGGTGAGCGACGTCGACGGACGCTGGACCGAGGAAAGCTGGACGGCCCCGCGCGGCGGGACGATGATCGGCCACAGCCGGTCGGGGCGCGGCGAGGCGCTTCGCGAATTCGAGTTCCTGCGGATCGCCGTCGTCGACGGCGCCCCGGCCTATATCGCGCAGCCGGGCGGCGGGGCGCCGGTGGCGTTCCGGCTGGCGGCGCATGATGCGGCGAGCGCGACCTTCGAAAATGCCGCGCACGATTATCCGCAGCGCATCCGCTATGTGCTGAGCGGCGACACGCTGACCGCGACCATCTCGGCGATCGACGGGACGAAGGCGCGGAGCTGGAGCTACAGCCGCCGCTAACCCGTCCGCCGCGCGAGCCAGACGCCGGCGACCATCAGCGCGATCCCGGCGATGCGCTTGGTATCGACCGGGAACTGCGCGGCGCCGAACAGACCGAAATGGTCGATCACCGCCGCACTCGCGATCTGGCCGACGAGGACAAAGAAGATCGCGTTGCCGACCCCGAAACGCGGCGCGATGAAGGTCACCGCGATGACGTAGAAGGCGACGAACAGCCCGCCGAAATAGAATATCCACGGGATGTCGCCGGAAAAACGGATGTCGCCGAGCGATCCGGTGACGAGCGCGCCGGTGCCCGCGATCAGCAGCGCGAGACCGAAAAGGATCACCGACGCCGCCATCGGGCTGCCGAGCCGCCCGCCGAGCCCGCCGTTGAGCGCCGCAAGGATCGGGATGCCGACCCCGGTGAGCAGCATGATCGTCGCGAAGGCGGGGGCGTTGCTGCTGGTCATGGCCTGGCTTTCCCCGCTGCCTGGGCGCGATAGTCGAGGACGGGCAAGCCGCCGATGCCCCAGTTTTCGAGCTCGATCTCGTCGATCGTGACGACCGTGGTCGCCGGATTCTTGCCGAGCGTGCGCTGAAGGAGGTCGGTGACTCCCGCGATCAGCTCGCGCTTCTGTTCGGCGGTCGCCCCCTCGCGGGTGATCCTGATATTCACATATGGCATCATATAGCTCCTTTGGCGGGCCACCCCGGCATCGCCGGAAAGTCCGGCAGCGCGGCAATCCGGCGCGTCCAGTCGCCGATCGCCGGCCAAGCTGCGATATCGATCCCCGCGTCGCCCATAAGCGCCAGATAGGGGCTTGCCGCAAGGTCGGCGATCGTCAGCCGCCCGCCGGCGAGCCAGTCGCGGCGTTCGAGATGCGCCTCGACCACCGGCAGGATGCGCGCCGTGACGGCGGCGGCATGGTCTTCGGCGATCGCGGCACCGAACTTGCGCTGGAGGCGGAGGGTCGCGGGGCCGTTCGCGATCTCGTTGGCGGCGTGCGACAGCCAGACATGGATTGCGCCCCGTTCCTCGGGGGTTTCGCCGTCCCAGTCGCCGGGGCGATGCCGCGCGGCGAGGCAGGCGAGGATGGCCTGGCTGTCGCGGAGCATGAGATCGCCGTCGACGAACAGCGGTATCTGCCGCATCGGGGTGAGCGCGGCGAAGGTGTCGGACTGGCGCGCCGCCGCGTCGGTACCGATTTCGTCCCACGGCACGCCGAGAAAGGCGAGCGCCATGCGGACCTTGTGCGTGTTCCCCGACAAGGGCGAGCCGTAAAGGCGGATCATCGTCATTCTCCTGATAGCTGGGCGCGCAGCGCCGTGACTTCGGCGCGCAACTGGTTGAGTTCGGCCGCCATTGGGCGCACCGCGGCGGAAATCTGGTCCTCGGTGAAACGCGGCGTGATATGCTGCGAGCAATTCCATTCCCAGCCGATCACGTCGATGAGGAAGGCGCGCTCGGGCGTCGCCTGATAGCCGGCCGGCATCAGCGAGGTGACGAGCGCGGGATCGTCGGCGAGTTCGACGGTACGCGCATTGCCGAGCAGTTTCAGCCGTGCGCGGTTGGGGTAGTCCATGAGAAACAGCGACACGCGGTCGTCGCCCGCGAGATTGGCGGCGCTGATATATTGGCGGTTGCCGCGATAGTCGGCGAAACCGATGCGATTGCCCTCGATATGGCGGAGGAAACCGGCGGGGCCGCCGCGATGCTGCATATAGGGCCAGCCGTCGGCGGTGACGCTCGCCATATAGAAGCTGTCGCGCGCTGCGATGAATTCCGCTTCGCGCGGCCCGATCGGATCGGGCGTGCCGTCGGCACCGAGTTCCATCCGCGCATAGGCAGCGCGCGACCCCTGCTGTTCCTGCATCGCGCGCGCCGCGTCGGTGAAGATGGTGTGGAGATAGTTGCGGGCCATCGCGGGATTTCCTTCCTTCACGACCGATGTAGGTCGTTGCGTTTGGCGCGATAATCTGTGAAAAATGAACAACTCTATTTCACAAAATGGAATAATCGGTGGACCGGCTGCTTACGCTCGAGATGTTCGTCGCGGTCGCGGGCGAAGGCGGCTTCGCTGCCGCGGCGCGCAAGCTCGGCAGTTCGCCGCCGGCGGTGACGCGCGGGATCGCGGCGCTCGAAGCGCGGTTGGGGACCAGCCTGTTCCATCGCTCGACGCGCGCGGTGGCGCTCACCGATGCCGGCGCGGCGTTCCTTGGCGAGGCGCGGCGCATCCTTGCCGACCTCGCGGGGGCCGAACGCGAGGTGCGCGGGGCGCAGGCCGACCCGCGCGGGCAGCTCTACCTGACCGCGCCGGCGACCTTCGGGCGGCTCCATGTGCTGCCGGTGGTACGCGCGCTGCTCGAACAGCACCGCGATCTCGGCGTGCGGATGATGCTGATCGACCGCAATGTCCGCATCGTCGAGGAGGGGATCGACGTCGCGGTGCGGATCGGGCCGCTCGCCGATTCGAGCCTGAAGGCGGTGCGGATCGGCGCGGTGCGCCAGATGCTCGCGGCGAGTCCCGCCTATCTGGCGCGGCGCGGCGCACCCGCGCGGCTCGCCGAGCTCGCCGACCATGATCTGATCGGCACGATGGGACCGCGCGCGGTGAACGAGTGGCAGTTCGCCAGCGGCCGCTGGCGGCTCGAACCGCGGCCGCGGCTGGTGCTGAGCACCGTCGACGCCGCACTCGCGGCGGCCGAGGCGGGGCTGGGGATCGCCAATCTGCTGAGCTACCAGCTCGCCGATGCGCTTGCCGCTGGGCGGCTGATTTCGCTGCTGTCCGGCGAGCAGCCGCCGGCATTGCCGGTCCACCTGCTGTTCGAACCGTCGCGCGCCGCCCTGCCTGCGGTGCGGCTGTTCGTCGCGGCGATGAAGGCGCGGGCGCGGATGGCGGGGCTGGTTTGAGCGGGGCCGCGCCGCGGGCGCGAACCCGTAAACATGATCCATGTTAGCGCGCCGCCGCGAAACATGGTATAGACAGGGTCGACGACTGCGGTTCCACCCAGATCGGCTTTTCGTGGTTCCGGCTTAATGCCGCAGTCCCTCGTTGCATACGGCCAGCCGATCGTCCCACGCCAAGAGCCAGGTAGCGCTTGCTCGCGACAGTCGAGGAGTATCGCCGTGCGTGCTTTCCATCTCTTGATCGACGAAGCCGAACCGCGGCGCATAGACTTCCACGCCGAAGGCCCTGACCATGCGTTCCAGATCGCGCGCAACGAAAATCAGGGCGTGAACGTTACGCTCTGGGAAGGCGAGAGATTGCTTGCCCGGATGACCAAGACCGAAGCGAATGTCTGGAAACTGCACCCGCTCGGTTGAATGTCGTCCTTCGCCGTCTGTAGGGCCATCGCGAGGATGATATGTCGAGTGATGTTACGCGTCTGTCCCAGTGGATGGACCATCATCGCACCCGGATGGAGCTCGGTCCGCTCAGCATCCTGATCAGGAAATTGCTCAGCCACAGCCCGCTTTCGACCGCCGACCAGCAGGCGATCGCCGCGCTGCCGCACAAGGTCAGGCGCCTGCAGCCGGGCGAATCGATCCTGCGCGAGGGCGATCAGGCCGAAATCTGCCCGGTCCTGCTGAGCGGCTTCGCCTATCGCCAGAAGGTCGCCTCGGACGGCGGGCGCCAGATTGTGGCGCTCAAGCTGCCCGGCGATGCGCTCGACCTGCAGTCGCTCTATCTGCACAAGGCCGATCACGACATCCGCATGCTGACCAATGTCGAAATGGCGCTGTTGCCGCTGGCGGCGATGGAGCAACTGACGATCGCACGCCCGGCGGTGGCGCGCGCGATATTGATCGATATCCTCGTCGAGGCATCGATCGGCCGCGAATGGCTGCTCAACATCGGCCGCCGCAACGCGCTGGCACGGCTCGCGCACCTGCTGTGCGAGTTGCACGACCGGGTGAGCGACATCGCGAGCGAGACGAGCGAATATTTCGAAATACCGTTGACGCAGGAACAGCTCGCCGACCTGCTCGGGCTCACCCCGGTGCATATCAACCGCATGGTCCGCCAGCTCGAAAAAATGGGCGCCATCGGCCGTCCGTCGCGCTCGCTGACGATCCTCAACCTGTCGGAACTGGCAAAAATATCCAATTTCTCGTCGGCTTACCTGCATCGAAACAATATCTCGGGGGTTTGACCGAATAGCCTCATACGGGCCGGGAGTTTTCCGATGCCGCAATATTTCTTCAATACGTCGAACGGATCGCCGCATATCGACGATGCCGGTATGGAGCTTCCCGACATCGGCGCGGCGCGGCGCGAGGCGATCCGCTATGGCGGCAGCCTGCTCAGCGACGATCCCGACATGGTGATGCAGGACAATGGTTTTCGCATCGATGTCGTGGACGCGGCCGGCGGCCATTGTTTTGCGGTGCGGGTGGTGATCGAAGACTAGGCGGGTCGCCGCGCGCCTCTCTTGGGAATCTTGGCAATCTGGGTTAAGTTTCCCGCAAATGCCGGCGTCGGCCGGGCGGCTGCGGGGAGCCAACGCATGCGCCATTCGTTCGTTCGACATGCCTGACCCAAAGACCGACAATCCTTCTGCCTGCTTTGCGGAATTCATTGCCGACCGCGATTTCCCCTGTCTCGGCGCCAAATCGGCGCTCGCGAATGGCGGAATCCGGGTGATCGCGGCACGCGACCTGACGAGTGGTTGGAACGACCTTGCGATCCACCGCGCGCTGATCGACTGGGCGGACGCCTATCGCCACGATCCCGACGGATTTCGCAGCCTTGTCGTCATTTTCGAGGGGCCGGACGATCTCGACGAGAAACAGTTCGAGGCGGCGCTGTGGGACCGGCTCCAGTCGCTCGCCGAAAAGGATGCGTGGAAGGGGATGGACTATGATCCGCGCGTCTGCTCGGACCCGGGCAATCCCCATTTCTCGTTGAGCTTCGCCGGCGAGGCCTATTTCGTCGTCGGCCTGCACCCGCGCGCCTCGCGCCCGGCGCGCCGCTTTGCCCGCCCGGCGCTCGTCTTCAACCTGCATGACCAGTTCGAACGGTTGCGCACCGATGGGCGCTACGAGCGGATGCGCGAACGCATTCTGGCGCGCGACGCCGAACTGGCGGGAAGCGTCAATCCGATGCTCGCGCGCCACGGCGAGGTGAGCGAGGCGGCGCAATATAGCGGCCGTGCGGTTGGTCCCGGCTGGACGCCGCCCTTTCGCGATCCGCGATCGGCATGACGGCCCGCGTCATTCCGCCGCGCAGCGGGGTCGCATTTCCCCTGCGCACCGGCGAGGTGCTGCGCGTCATCGATCCCGAAGGCGGGCAGGTCAGCGACATGCTCGCCTTCATGGCGGCCGATGTCGGCGAGGCGCTGTCGAACGGGCGGACTTTCGATTATGAAGAGACGATCCGGCTCACGACGGGGAACCGGCTGTGGTCGAACCGGTCGCAGCCGATGCTCGAGATCGTCGAGGACAGCGCGGGGACGCACGATTTCCTGCTGACGCCGTGCAGCGAGGCGACCTTCCGGCACTTCTACCCCGACAAGCCGGTTCACCGTGGCTGCTTCGGCAATCTCGCCGAAGCGCTGGCGCCGTTCGGGATCGGGCCCGACGCGATCCCGGTCGCGTTCAACATCTTCATGAACGTGCCGGTCGATGGCGAGGGCAAGCTTCGCGTGATCGCCCCCGCGACGCGGGCGGGCGATTTCATCCGCCTGCGCGCGCTGGCCGATCTGGTGGTCGGGCTGACCGCCTGTTCGGCCTATGATAGCTGCGGCGGCGCCTTCAAGCCGATCCACTATGCGATCGAGCGCGAAGCGCCCGGCGCCGAATCATGATCCAGATCATATATCCGCAAAAAAAGCCCGCTCGGGTGCGGTTTGCCGTGTTGACGCCGGTCCGGGCGCCGATAACATCCGGCGCACTACCTGACCTTCCGTCACCAACCGCGGAAGGACACTGTTGGGCTCGCCTCCCGATCGCGTAGCCATATGCATCAGAGGCCGGAAAGGCTCCGCCGCAAGGCGGGGCCTTTTTGCCAATCGGGAACGCGTCGCGCCAGCACGGGTCAGACGCCGCGCATCAGCCCCGGCACGAGCGGCAGCAGTTCGCGGGCGAGATAGCCGATCGGCCCGACGGTTTCGGCCAGCCGCCGCCCGGCTTCGCCATGCAGCCATATGCCCCACGCGCTGGCGTGCAGCGGCGAGAGCCCCTGCGCGCCGAGCCCGGCGATCAGCCCCGCGAGCACGTCGCCCGACCCGCTGACTGCAAGGCCGAGGCCGCCGCCGGCATAAGAGAGACAGGTGTCCTCGGCCATCAGGTGGCTCGTCGCGCCCTTGACCATGACGGCGGTGCGATAGGTTTCGGCGGCGCGGGCGAGCGCCGCCAGCGGGTCGCGCGCGACCTCGTCCCTTTCGGTGCCGAGCAGCGCCGCGAGTTCGCCCTCGTGCGGAGTGAGCACCGTATGCCGGCCGCGGGCGGCGATGGCATCGGCATGGTCGGTCGCGGCGCGAAGCGCGAAGGCGTCGAGCAGCAGGAACATGTCGTCGGGCAGCGCGGGGAGCAGCGCGGCGAGCAGCGCCCGGACGCCATCCTCGTCGATCATCGCCGGTCCGAAGACGATCGCATCGTGGTTGGCGATTTCCGCAAGCAGCAACTCGGCGCTTTCGGGCGCGATCTCGCCGCCCGGCGTTTCGGGCAGCGCGACGACTGCACACGCCGGAAAGGCGACGCCGATGGCGATCGCGGCGGAGGCGATGGTGGCGATCGTCACCTTGCCGGCGCCGGCGCGGAATGCCGCCTCGGCAGTGAGCAGCATGCCGCCGGGCACGCGGCGGCAGCCGCCGATGACGAGCACCCGCCCGCGGCCGTTCTTGTCGACATTGTCGTGGTGATCGGGAAGCGGGTTCGCCTTGAGCCAGGCGGTGTCGAGCGGGACGGGCTCAGCCACGCGCGGCGACCATCGCATCGGGTTCGCGAGTGACCGGAACCTCGCCCGCCATCGGCGCCGTCACATTGTAGCGCGACAGGACAAGGTTGCCGTCGCGACCGATCTTTGGATCGAAGCGATATTCGGTGATCGCGCAATTGGCGACATCGCCCTTTTTGTCGATGCCGAGGATCTCGCGCTCGCCGAGATTTTCGATGATCGTGCGCAGGCACAGGACGACAACCTGGTGCGCGACGATCATCACGCGGCGGCCGCCATAATGCAGCGACACCGTGTCGAGCAGCGAGCGCAGCCGCAGGATGACGTCGCACCAGCTCTCGCCGCCCGGCGGGCGATGATAGAATTTGCCGAGCGTCGCGCGAAATTCGGCCTGTTCGGGATGCGCCGCCTCGATACCGAGCCGGGTGAGGCCGTCGAGAATGCCGAATTCCTTCTCGCGCAGGCGTTCGTCGATGCAGATTTTCTCGTCGGGCTCGCAACCGCCGGCGGCGCGGAAAATCTCCGCGGTCTGGATTGCGCGGAGATAGGGCGAGGCGAGCATGATTTCGGGGCGCCCGTCTTCCTCGCCGGCGGCGAACCATTCGCCGAGTGCGCGCGATTGCTCTTCGCCGAGCCCCGACAGCGGGACATCGACGTCGCGGTGATCGAGCGCGATGCGCAGGTCGCCGGCGGCGTCGGCGGCGTCGCGCGCGACATTGCCCGCGCTCTGGCCGTGGCGAACGACCCACAGCACCGAGGGCCAGCGAGGTGTCATCGCGATGTTCCGGTCTGTGTCATAGGAAGGGAACGCAGCGACCGCGTCGCGGTTGCGGATCGATGGTCGATCTGCGGCCGCCAGCGCCCGGCAAAAAGATTCGCCTCCGCCGCAAACTTAACCTGTGTGAATGTGAGTCTGTCACATACCGCACATCACGCGCCTATGACGGGGGCGTACAGCGTGACATTCGGCCGCATTCTCAATCGACTGCTCAGCCCCGCCGAACGGATGGTCTGGGAAGCCAGCCTGGCGCGCAACGCGCGCGACCATGCCAAGGGCACCGACATCGCGCGCGAAGGCGAGCGTCCGGCGGCGCTGCGCGTTGTGCTGTCGGGCTGGGCGCAGAAATACAAGCAACTACCCGACGGCCGCCGCCAGATCCTCGCGCTCGTCCTGCCCGGCCAGGCCTGCGATCTCGACCTGTTCACGGTGGCGCGTACCGACCATTCGCTGGCGGCCGTCCGGCGGCTGACCGTCGCCGAAATCGGCCGTCAGGAGGCGGCTTCGCTGCTCCGGCAATGCCCGAACCTCGCGCAGTTGCTGTGCTGGGGCGAGATCGTCACCGCGGCGATCCAGCGCGAATGGACGATCAACATCGGTCAGCGCAATGCGATCGAGCGCGTCGCGCAGCTAATGTGCGAAATCTTCGCGCGGCAGCAGGGTATCCCGGCGGCGGGCGGCGGCGAATGCGATTTCCTGCTCACCCAGTGGCAGCTCGCCGAGGCGACGGGGCTGACGCAGGTGCACGTCAACCGCACGGTGCAGGAATTGCGGCGGCGCTGTTCGGTCGAACTGCGCAACCTCCGGCTGTTCATTCCCGACTTCGCCGAGCTGGCGGATATCGCGGCGTTCAACGCCAATTATCTCCATCTCGACGAGACCGAGCTGGCGGTCGACCGGGCGGTCGCATTGTTCGGTGGCATCGGGCGCGACTGAGCGGACGGCCGCCGTTCGTCATCGTCCTGCAAGATTTCTTGCCCGGCCAGATGTCCCCCGGTCGCTGTCGTGCGTCCTTCCCTTTCGATAGCCCGGCAAAGCGGGCGCCAAGGGGGACGATATTTCATGCGACTGTTCAGACTAGCCCTTCATGCTTCGATCGCGACGAGTGCATTGGCCGCGGCGGCGCTCGCCGTGCCCGCACAGGCGCAGGCGGAAGATCGGACCTATCGCTTCGCCATTCCGGCGCAGGATATGAAGGCCAGCCTCCGCGCGTTGGCGCGGACCTCGGGGCAGCAGATCGGCTTCGACAGCGCGGCGTTGCAGGGCAAGCGGGCGCCGGCGCTTAACGGCACTTTCTCGGTGCGCGACGGCGTGGCGCGGCTGCTCGCCGGCTCGGGTCTTGAGCCGAGCTGGGGGCGTTCGGGCGTGCTCGTCATCCGCCCCGCCCCGCGCAAGCCGGGCGCCGCCTATCAGGCGCCGAACCGGGGCGCGGACGCGGCCATGGCCGGCGCCGACGACGGCGAAATCGTCGTCACGGCGCGCAAGTCAAACGAGCGCATTCAGGATGTCCCGGTGTCGCTGACCGCGGTGACCGCCGACGCGCTGCGCGATCGCGGGGCGGCGGACATCAAGGACGTGCTGCGCAGCGTTCCGGGGCTCGCCAATTACGGCACCGAACGCGGGCTGTCGCGCTACAGCATCCGCGGCCTGTCGACCTATGCCTCCTCGCCGACGGTCGGCATCTATCTCGACGATATCTCGCTGGTGACGGTTTCGACCACCTTCAGCGGCGCCTATGACCCGATGTTCTTCGACATGGAGCGCGTCGAGGTGCTGAAGGGGCCGCAGGGTACGCTCTATGGCGGCAGCGCGATGGGCGGCGCGATCAAATATGTCAGCGCACGTCCCGATCCGACGCGGTTCAGCGTCGATACCGCGATCGGTGCCGCGATCACCGACGGCGGCGGGCCGTCGTACAATGGCGAAGTCGTGGTCAATGCGCCGATCGTCGAGGACAAGCTCGCGGTGCGCGCGGGCTTCTATTACCGCCATGACGGCGGTTTCGTCGACAACCGGCCGGGCGATATCCGCGTCCTGTTGCGGTCGAGCACGCCCTTCCCCGATTATACGCCGGTGGTGCAGGACAGCCTGTCGAACCGGACGAAGAAGAACCGCAACTATGGCGACACCTATGTCGGGCGATTGTCGTTCGAATGGCGCCCCGACGAGAGCTGGACGATCCGGCCGCAGCTTTTCTATCAGGATTACAAGCAGGGCGACACCGGCGACATGTTCATCGGCCGCCCCGACCGGTCGGGCTCCTATCGCATCGCCCAGCCCAATTACGACCGTGCCGGCATCTACAGCCTCAGCGTCGAAAAGGAGCTGGGCGGGGTGAAGGCGACCTCGCTCACCGCCTATTTCGACCGCACCTTCCGCTACGTCCGCGACTACAGCTTTTACATCGGCGGGCTGATCCCGGCGCTATATCCGTTCACCAGCACCAATGTGTCCGACAGCTTCACCAAGACGTTCAGCCAGGAAGTGCGGCTGGCGTCGGACAATGATTCGCCGTTCCAATGGGTGATCGGCGGTTATTATTCGAGCCAGGACGACCGGCTGATCCAGGCGGTCAACACCCCGGGGATGAGCGCCTTCTTCGGTACCGATCTTGCCTATTACGGCAATATCTTCACCAACACGAAGCAATATGCCGGCTTCGGCGAGGCAAGCTATGCGCTGTTCGACGGCTTCGACGTCACCGCCGGGGTGCGCGTGTTCAAGGTCGAACAGCTCGTCAACGCGCGCACCGACGGCGTGTTCGCGGGCGGCCCGAACGCCATCCCCGACCGCCGCAACAAGGAAGACGGGATCAACCCCAAATTCGGCCTGTCGTACAAGGTGACGCGCGACAATCTCCTCTACGCCTCGGCCGCCAAGGGCTTCCGCCCCGGCGGGATCAATCGCGACCGGATCGACCCCGATCTCTGCCGCACCGATCTCGATAATCTCGGCATCGAAAACGCGCCCGACAGCTTCGGATCGGACAATCTGTGGACCTATGAAGCCGGGACCAAGAACATGTTCGGCGGCGGCAAGGTGATGCTCAACGCTTCGGCCTATTACACCGAATGGAAGGAGATCCAGCAGGCGATCGGGCTGCCGAGCTGCGGCTTCGGCTTCACCGACAATGTCGGCAGCGCCGAGGTGAAGGGCTTCGAACTCGAGGCGCGCGTCGAACCGCTCCGCGGGTTCCAGATCGGCGGGACCGCTGCCTATACCAGCAGCAAGATCACCGAAGCCGTTCCGGGTACCTCGGCAAAGAAGGGCGACGCGCTGCCCGACGTGCCGAAGTGGATGGCGACCGCCTATGCCGGTTACCGGACCGAATTGTCGGGGCTGTGGGAACTCGATGTCCGCGGCGAATATCAGTATCAGGGCAAGGCGCCCTATACGTTCGATACCGAGGTGCCGATCACCTTCCCGGGCGGCGAGGTCGACTATATCCCGAACCCGATCCTCGAACGGAAAAGCTATCAGGTGGTCAACGCCTTCGCGTCGCTGAGCCGCGACAATACGACGGTCAGGCTCTACGCCAACAACCTGTTCAACGTCCATCCGCAGCTCGACACCGACCTGTCGATCGGCGCGGACCGTTTCTCGACGATCCGCCCGCGGACCTTCGGCGTCGAATTGCGGCAGGGGTTCTGAGGGCTGTTTCCGGCCGGTTGTTGCCGTTTAGGCCAACTCTTATCCGTTCGCATCGAGCGAAGTCGAGATGCCCCTCGGGCTGGGCACAACCTCGATGGGTGTCTCGACTTCGCTCGGCACGAGCGGAAACGGGACAGTCTGGAAACCACCCGTAAGCGGACCTTCACTTGGACGGTAGGCCGCCTATTCGGGTGCCTCGTCCAGGCGCCCCTTGAACCCCTGTGCAATGACATAGAGTTCGGGCGATCCCTTGCGGCTGGCGGGGGGCTTGGCGTGCTTGACCGTCGTGAAATGGCGCTTGAGCAGAGTCAGGAGGTCGCGGTCGGCGCCGCCGGCGAAGACCTTCGCGACAAAGGCGCCGCCGGGGACGAGATTCTGCACCGCAAAGTCGGCAGCGGTCTCGGCGAGGCCGATAGTGCGCAAATGGTCGGTCTGGGGATGGCCGACGGTGTTCGCGGCCATGTCCGAAATGACGAGGTCGGGGGCGCTGCCCAGCGCCTCGATCAGCGCATCGGGGGCGGCGTCGTCCATGAAGTCCATCTCGAGGATCGCGACCCCCTCGATCGGCTCGCAGGCGAGCAGGTCGATGCCCGCGACGCGGGCGCGCGGGTTGGTCTTGCGCGTCACCTGCGACCAGCCGCCGGGCGTGATGCCGAGGTCGACGACGGCGCGCGCCTTTTTGAGGAAGCCGAATTTCTCGTCGAGCTCGATCAGCTTGTACGCGGCGCGCGAGCGATAACCCTCGGCCTGCGCGCGGCGGACATAGGGGTCGTTGAGCTGGCGTTGCAGCCAGCGCGTCGAGGACACGCTGCGCTTGCGCGCGGTCTTGACGCGCACATGCAGACCGCCCCGGCCCCCCGATCCTTTGGCGCCGCCGCTGCGTCCGCTGCCGCCGCTCATTTGCGAAACTCGCGGCGGGTGACGGGAACGTCGCGCCCCTGCCGCGCCAGCGTGCGGAGGATGCCCTCGCGGATGCCGCGGTCGGCGACCCCGACGCGCGCCGCAGGCCACAGGTCGATGATGCTTTCGAGGATCGCGCAGCCCGCGACCACCAGATCGGCGCGCTCGCGGCCGATGCAGGCGATTTCGGAGCGGTCGGCGATGCTCGCGTCGGCGAGGCGGCGGCTGATCTCGCGCATCGCGTCCGAGGGCACGACCAGCCCGTCGACCGCGCGCCGGTCGTAACGCGGCAGGTCGAGGAAGACGCTCGCGAGCGTCGTTACCGTGCCGCTGGTGCCGAGCAGGCGCAGTGGCTGTCCGGCGAAGCGTTCGGCGCGGCCCGCGAAGGCGGCGAACGCCTCGCGCGTCACCTCGCGCATCTGTGCATAGCAGGCCTGGCGTGCGGCGAGGCTGTCTTCCGCAGCGACCGAATGTTCGGTCAGCGACACGACGCCCCACGGGACGCTGATCCAGTCGCGGATCATGACGTCGTCGTCCGACGCGTCGATGTGCATCAGCTCGGTCGAGCCGCCGCCGATGTCGAAGATCAGCGCCGGGCCGTCGCCCGCCTCCATCAGATTGTGGCAGCCGAGCACCGCGAGCTTCGCCTCTTCGGCGGCCGAGATGATGTCGAGTGCGATGCCGGTCTCGCGCTTCACCCGTTCAGCGAGTTCCTCGCCATTGCTGGCGCGGCGGCACGCTTCGGTCGCAACCGCGCGGGACAGGGTGACGTGGCGGCGGCGCAGCTTGTCGGCGCAGACCGACAGCGCAGCGACGGTGCGGTCCATCGCCGCCTGGCTGATCTTGCCGGTGCCGTGCAGCCCTTCGCCAAGGCGGACGATGCGCGAAAAGGCGTCGATGACGACCAGCTCGCCGCCCTGCGGGCGCGCGATCAGCAGCCGGCAATTGTTGGTACCGAGATCGATGGCGGCATAGGTGCGCGGCCGATGGATCGGCACGGGCCGGGGTTCGGCGCCTGCCTTGCTTTGTCCTTTCGCCGCCGGCACGGGCCGCGGCGATCGCCCCGAAGGCGCTGCCATTTGCCGCATGGCTATTATGACCTGTCCAAATCTCACGCGCCTGCAAGACCGCAGGCGTGCACTTGGGCGCGAGATTAGGCTTCCGGCCGCCTATTGGCAAGTCCGGCCCCCTTTCGGGCGGGCGCAAGCAAAACCCCGCCCGGCGCAGGCCGGACGGGGCAAAGGAGGGAAGAAGGTTATTGGAGCTCGGGTCAGGCCTTAACGGCAGCCGTCATTGCCCTTGTCGATGGCGCGGCCGGCGAGGGCGCCGACGGCACCGCCGATGATCGTTCCGACCGTACGGTCGCCGCGACCGGCGATCTCGTGGCCGGCAAGGCCGCCCGCAACCGCACCGATGATCGTGCCGCCGGTGCCGTTGTCGCACTTGCGATAGCGACGGTTGTCGTAGCGGTTGTTGTAGTAGCGACGATCGTTGCGATAGTCGCGGCGGTCGGCGCGGCGATCGTAACGACGGTCATAGCGGCGGTCGTTCCGGTCATAGCGCACGTCATAGCTCGAATAGCCGTCGCGGTTGTAATAGCCGTTCTGCGCCGCGGCGGGCGTGGCGAGGCCCAGCGTCACGGTGGACATCAGGGCGGCGATCGAGAGAGTCACCATCTTTTTCATCGTCATTCTCCTTCTTTCGTCGTTGGGCCCTTCAGGGCTGTGGTCGATGAAGGGGTTATGGGTGATTCGCATTGAGCGAAGCCTGAACGCGGCTGTTGGCTGGCGTTCAGCTTTGCGGGCGTGCCGCGCTTCCCTTTCGCGGGCAAGCACTCTACGTCGACGCCGATGCGCCGCCTGCTCCCCGCCGCCCTGATCTTCCTTGCCATCGGGCCGGTTCCCGGGACCCACCAGCGCTTCCCGGAGATCGACCTGACCGAACGCGTCGTCGCGCATCCCCTGCATTTTCGGGCGAGCGGAAACGGGACGCTGCGTTTCGTGCGCGGCTGGCACCTCACCAGCCCGCACAGTCATTTCGGCGGCTTTTCGGGAATTGCGCGAATCGGCCCCGATCGCTTCCAGCTTGTCGGCGATAATGGCTATTGGACGCGGCTTACCTTGACCCCCGACGGACGCGTCCGCGATCTTGCCATCGCCAGCCTGCCGACTCCCGAAGGCAGGCCGCGCCGCAAATCGATGATCGATGCCGAAGCGATGATCGTCGATCCCGAAAGTGGCAAGACGTGGATATCCTTCGAGGTTATCAATCAGGTCTGGCGTTTCGATGCCGCGCTGACGCAAGTCGAATCGCGGTACAGTTCGCCGGCATTGCGGCGCTGGCCGGTGACTGCCGGTCCCGAGGCGATGGTGCGCCTCCCCAGCGGGCAAACTATCCTGTTCTCGGAGAATGCCGACGACGATCCGCGCGGCACCGAAGCGCTCCTCTATGACAAGGATCCGGCGGCGCCGGGAAGCGCCCCGGTCCTCTTCTATTACGACGCGGGTGGCAAAGGGCTGGTCAGCGACGCGGCAGTCCTTCCCGATGGCCGCATATTGCTCGTCCACCGCCGGCTCGGCTTCGATCCGGTGTTCACGACGATTCTCGGCCTTGTCGACCCTGCCGATATCGGCGCGGGCAAGGTCGTGCGGTCGCGGACAATCGGCCGCGTGCCGAAACCGCTCGCCGACAATTATGAAGGGGCGGCGGTATCGGTCGAAGGCGGCCGCACCTTCCTCTGGCTGGTATCCGACGACAATTTCAACCTGTGGCAGCGCAGCCTGCTGTTGCAGTTCGAACTCGTCGACCTGCCGCCACGCAAGACGCCGGACAGCAAAAAGGCCGCACGGTAATCCGGCGGCCTGATTGCATCGGCGATGCGGGGAAAGCTTATGCGGCCTTTTCGGCCAGCTTCTTCGCAACTTCCTTCTTCAGCTTGCGCGCCGAAGCCGAAAGCTGGTCGTCGCCGGCCTTGAGCAGCCAGTTGTCGAGACCGCCATTATGCTCGACCGTGCGCAGGCCGTGGGTCGACACGCGCAGCTTCACGCCCTTGCCGAGCGCGTCCGAGAGCAGCGTCACATTCTGCAGGTTGGGCAGGAAGGTGCGCTTGGTCTTGTTGTTGGCGTGGCTGACATTGTGGCCAACCTGGCGGCCCTTGCCGGTCAGTTCGCAGATGCGCGACATGATGCTCTTCCTCGTACAAAAAATTTCGGGTCGGCGTCCGGGCGCTTCCCGCAAAACGGGGAAGGACAGGTCCGGATGGGCCGGGAAAGGCGCGCGCTTATCGGCTTGCCGGGGATTCGTCAAGGGATTAGCGGGGAAGCATGTCCCGTTTCCCGCTGCCCGAACCCATGCGCCGCGCGCTCGATCTCGCCCGGATTGCCGCCGATTGGGGCGAAGTGCCCGTCGGCGCGGTGATCGTCAAGGACGGCGCGATCATCGCCGAAGGGCATAACCGCCCGCGCGAATCGCACGATCCGACCGCGCATGCCGAAATCGTCGCGATTCGCGCCGCCGCAGCAAAGCTCGGCAACGAGCGCCTCGACGGCTGCGACCTGTATGTCACGCTCGAACCCTGCGCCATGTGCGCCGGGGCGATCGCCCACGCGCGCATCGTGCGGCTCTATTATGGCGCCGACGATCCGAAGGGCGGCGCTGTCGTCCACGGCCCGCGTATTTTCGCGCAGCCGACGATCCACCACCGGCCGGAGGTTTATGACGGAATCGGTGAGGCAGAGGCGGCAACGCTACTGCGGGATTTTTTCGCTGCGCGGCGTTAGCCCAGCATCTCCTCGACCCACCCCGGCACCAGCGCGGTCGCCGGTCCGTGGCGGGCTTCGTCGAACCAGTGGCTGCCCTGGCTCGGCTCCATATTGAGTTCGAGCGTCCGGGCGCCCGCCGCGCGTGCTTCGCGGACGAAGCCCGCGGCAGGATAGACGGCGCCCGAGGTGCCGATCGAGACGAACAGGTCGGCGCGGTTGAGGGCGCGATAGATATCCTCCATATGATAGGGCATCTCGCCGAACCACACGACGTCGGGGCGGAGGTGTCCGGCGGTGCCGCACGCCGGGCAGGCGGGGCCGTCGCCGAGCGGGCCCTGCCAGTCGCTGCGCGCATCGCAGGTAGTGCACCACGCCTTCAGATGCTCGCCGTGCATATGGAGCAGCCGCTTCGCGCCCGCGCGCTCGTGGAGGTCGTCAACATTTTGCGTCACGATGAGCAATTCGCCCCGCCATTCGGCATCGAGCCGCGCGAGCGCCGCGTGTGCGGCATTGGGTTCTTTCGTCTGGATAGCGGCGCGGCGCATGTCGTAGAAGCGCTGGACCAGCGCCGGGTCGCGCGCGAACGCCTCGGGCGTCGCGACATCCTCGACGCGGTGCTGCTCCCACAGCCCGCCGCCGTCGCGAAAGGTGTCGATGCCGCTTTCGGCCGACACGCCGGCGCCGGTCAGGATGACGATATTGTGGATGTCGTGCATATGTCCTCTCTATCCAGCCGCGCCGGCGCCTTCACCATTTTTCGTCATCCCGGCGAAGGCCGGGATCTCAACCTTGCCGCTAAACCCACCGGCGAGATCCCGGCCTTCGCCGGGATGACAAGAGTAGAGCGGGATGACAGGAGCAGGGAATCGCGGCTAAGGGGAGCGGGCAGAAGAGGGGACGCATCATGACCAGCATCGGCATTATCGGCAGCGAAGGCCGGATGGGCGTCGCGCTCGCCGCCGCGATCGCCGAAGCGGGGCAGCAGCGGCTGGGCATCGACAAGGGCGGCGATGTCGCGGCGCTTGCTGCCGACGCCGGAGTGCTCGTCGATTTCTCGTCGCCCGCCGCGCTCGAAGCGACGCTCGATGCCTGCATTGCGGCGGGGACGCCGATCGTCATCGGCACGACGGGGCTGGAAGAACGCCATCACTGGCTGATCGACGAGGCGGCAAAGGATGTCGCGGTGCTCCAGACGGGCAACACCTCGCTCGGCGTCACGCTGCTCGCACATCTGGTGCGCGAAGCGGCGGCGCGGCTCGGTGCCGACTGGGATATCGAAGTGCTCGAAATGCATCACCGGATGAAGGTCGACGCGCCGAGCGGCACCGCGCTGCTGCTCGGGCAAGCGGCGGCCGAGGGGCGCGGGATCAGCCTCGACATCTGCTCCGAACGCGGCCGCGACGGCCTCACCGGCGCGCGCGGGCATGGCAAGATCGGCTTCGCGTCTTTGCGCGGCGGCACCGTCGCGGGCGACCATGACGTCATTTTCGCGGGCTCCGAGGAAATGATCACCCTGTCGCACCGCGCCGAAAACCGGATGATCTTCGCGCGCGGGGCGGTGCGCGCGGCGCTGTGGCTGATCCACCAGAAGCCGGGACGCTACACGATGCCCGAAGTGCTGGGACTCTGACTGCCCGCTTGCCTGCACGCTCTCCCCGTGTATTATAAAAACAATACAGTTGGAGGACTGCCATGAGTTTCGACCCCGCCGCCGCGACCAGGGCCTATATCGACGGGCTCGGGCCCGAAGCGCTCGCCAAGGCCGCATCCTACACCGTTGGCAGCGAATGGCTGAGCTTCTGGGGCGTCGTCGTCGCCGGGCTCGTCACCCTGCTCTTCGTGCGCCTGCGCGTCCTCGACCGGCTCGACGCGCGGCTCGCAAAGCGCGGCTGGGCGATGCGCACCTTCCTGCTTTGCGCGGCCTTCATGCTGCTTTCGGCGCTCGTCACGCTGCCGTGGGATATCTATACCGGCTGGTGGCGCGAAACCGCCTATGGCCGGACCAGCCAGCCGCTCGGCGATTATCTGGGGCAAGGGGCGATCGGCAACGCGATCGCCGCGCTGTTCGGGGGGCTGTTCTTCCTCGGCATCTATGCGCTGATTCGCCGCGCCGGAAAGCGCTGGTGGATCTGGTCGGGCGGTCTCGCCGCCTTCGCCATTTCGGCGATGCTGCTCCTGTCGCCGATCGTGATCGAGCCGCTGTTCAACGATTACAAGCCGGTGCCCGCGGGGCCGGTGCGCGACGCGCTTGTCGTGCAGGCGAAGGATGCCGGGATCGAGCCCGATCGCATCTATATGTTCGACGGTTCGCGCCAGTCGAACAATTTCACCGCCAATGTGTCGGGGCTTGGCCATTCGGCGCGCATCGCCATCTCCGACGTCGCGATCAAGGGCGCGTCGCTCGACGAGGTGCGGGCGGTGACGGGGCACGAGATCGGCCATTATGTGCTCGGGCACATCTGGATCATCGTGATCGTCTTTTCGCTGCTCGCGATCCTGCTCTTCTTCCTCGCCGACCGGCTGTTCCCGCGCATCGCGCGCGCCTTCGGCAGCGATGCGGCGATCGGCGACCCGCGCGGTTTTCCGGTGATGATGTTCATCCTCTCGCTCTTCGCCTTCCTCGCGCAGCCCGTACAGAATACGCTGTCGCGCCTCGACGAGAGTTCGGCCGATGCCTATTCGCTGAAGACGGTGAACCTGCCCGACGCGCTCGCGAGCGCGCTCGTCAAGACCGCCGAATATCGCAACCCGCGCCCGAACGCGGTCGAGGAGTTTCTCTTTTATTCGCATCCCTCGGTCGAGCGCCGGGTGCGTGCCGGAATGGACTGGAAAGCCGCGCATCCGGCCGGAGCGGCGACGCCCGCGCCATGAAAAAGGCCGACATCTTCGAATTTTACCGCCGGCTTGCCGAGATCAACCCGAGCCCCGAGACCGAGCTGCAGTTCGGCAACACCTATCAGTTGCTCGTCGCCGTGGTGCTGTCGGCGCAGGCGACCGACGTCGGGGTGAACAAGGCGACAAGGCTGCTGTTCGAGGCGGTGAAGACGCCACAGCAAATGGTCGACCTCGGCGAGGATGGCCTCAAGCAGCACATCAAGACGATCGGGCTGTTCAACGCCAAGGCCAAGAACGTCATCGCATTGAGCGAAATCCTCGTTCGCGATTTCGGCGGCGAGGTACCCGCCGACCGCGACACGCTCGTCGAGCTTCCCGGCGTCGGGCGCAAGACCGCCAATGTCGTGATGAACTGCGCCTTCGGGGCGGAGACCTTCGCGGTCGACACGCATATCTTCCGCGTCGGTAACCGCACCGGCCTGGCGCCGGGCAAGACGGTGCTCGCGGTCGAAAAGAAGCTCGAGAAGGAAACCCCCGCGCCGTTCCGCGTCGGCGCGCACCACTGGCTGATCCTGCACGGCCGCTATATCTGCAAGGCGCGCACCCCCGAATGCTGGCGCTGCCCCGTCGACGATCTCTGCCGCTACAAGCCGAAGACGCCGGCGCCGAAGGGCCGGGGAGCGAGCGTGAACCCGCCCCCGGCAGGCTGACCGATCACGCGCCGAACGCGCCGTCGATCGTGTGCATCGCGCCGGTGACGAAGCCCGCCTCGGGCCCCGCAAGCCAGGCGACCATGCCGGCGACTTCCTCGGGACGGCCATGGCGCTTGATCGCCATGAAGCTGTGCATCAGGTCGCGCATCGGGCCGTCCTCGGGATTCGCATCGGTATCGATGGGTCCGGGCTGGACGATGTTGATGGTGATCCCGCGCGGCCCGAAATCGCGCGCCAGTCCGCGCGCCATGCCCTGAAGCGCCGATTTGCTGAGCGCATAGGACGCCATGCCGGGGAGCGGCATGCGGTCGCCGTTCACCGATCCGATGACGATGATCCGCCCGCCCTCGGGCATCTGCCGCGCCGCCTCGACCGACGCATGATAGGGGGCGGTCACATTGACGCGGATCAGCCGGTCGACCTCGTCGGGATCGAGGTCGAGCGCGTCGCCGAACAGCGCGAAGCCTGCATTGACGACCAGTATGTCGAGCGGCCCGCTGTCGCGGACGCGCGCTATCACCGCGTCGCGATCGCCGCTGTCGGTCGGTACCGCGCTGCTGCCGGTTTCGGCTGCGAGCTGCTCCGCCGCCTCACGCGACCCGTTATAGGTAAAGACGACCCTGGCGCCGTCGGATGCGAAGCGGTGGACGATGGCCGCACCGATGCCGCGGCTGCCGCCGAGGACCAGAACGGATTTTCCTTGGAAATCGGACATGGGGAGATTCCTTGCTTATTAATGTAGGAGTGACTACATAAAACGCGAAAGGCTCTCGTCAAGGTATTTTGTAATAGTGACTACAAATAAATCCCGTGCCCGCGGACGCCCGCGCCGCTTCGATCCCGATGCGGCGGTCGTGACGGCGCAGCAGCTTTTTCACGAACGCGGCTATGACGCCGTCAGCGTCGCCGACGTCACCGATGCGCTGGGGATCAATCCGCCGAGCTTCTACGCTGCCTTCGGCAGCAAGGCCGGCCTCTATGCCCGCGTGCTCGATCATTGGACCGCCACCGAGGCGATCCCGCTCGCCGACATCCTGCGCCCCGATGTCCCGGTTGTCGACGCGCTTGCGGCGCTGCTCGAGGAGGCCGCGCGCCGCTATGCATCCGATCCGGCGGCGGGCGGCTGCCTCGTGCTCGAAGGCACGCGTTGCAACGACGAGGGCGCGCGCGAAGTCGCCCGCGCGCTGAACGAGGGGGCCGAAACATTCATCCGCGACTATGTCGCCGCCCGCCATCCCGACGCTGCGCGTGAAGTCGCCGATTTCGTCAGCACGGCGATGTCGGGGCTTTCGGCGAAGGCGCGCAGCGGTCACGACCTGCCCCGGCTCCTCGCCACCGCCCGTCTCGCGGGCCGCGCGCTCGCGCTGGCGCTGCCTGCCTGAACGCCGCGCGCCGATCCCCTCTTGCGAAGCGGCGCGGAGGCGGCATAACCCGTTGCCATGCGCAACCTTCCTGCCTCCATCGCCCTCGCCGCCGCCCTGCTGGCCGCCGCGCCCGTCCACGCCAAGCCCGCCGACACCGAAATGGCGAAAAAGATATTGAAGGACAGCATTGCGATCCCGACCGTCGAGGGGCGCGGCAAGGTGCCCGAACTCGCGGCCTATTATGCCGGGGTGCTGAAGGCGGCGGGCTATGCCGACAGCGATATCGTCATCACCCCGATGGGCGAGACCGCGACCTTCGCTGCGACCCTCGCCGGGACCGGCAAAGGCAAGCCGATCGTGCTGCTCGGTCATATGGACGTCGTCGAGGCCGATCCCAAGGACTGGGCGCGCGATCCCTTCGTGCCGGTCGAGGAGAAAGGCTATATTTTCGGCCGCGGGTCGGAGGACAACAAGTTCGACGTGTCGATGATGGTCGCGGCGATGGCCGAGCTCAAGAAAGAGGGCTTCAAGCCGAAGCGCTCGATCATCCTGCTGCTGTCGGGCGACGAAGAAACCTCGATGCTGACGACGCGCGCGCTCGCGGCCAAATACAAGAATGCCGAGTTCGCCTTGAACGGCGATGGCGGCGGCGGGCTGATCGGCGAGGACGGCAAGCCCAAATATTACGGGCTGCAGGCGGGCGAGAAAACCTATGCCGACTTCACCCTCGAAGTGACCAACCCCGGCGGGCATAGTTCGCGCCCGTCGGACACCAATGCGATCGTCCAGCTTTCGACCGCGCTCGCCAAGGTCGGCGCCTATCGCTTTACGCCGCAGCAGAATGAACTGACCAAGGTCGGCATGCCGATCGTCGCCGAACAGGTCGGCGGCGAGATCGGCGCGGCACTGAAAGCCTTTGCCGCCAATCCGGCCGATGCGAAAGCGATCGCGGCGATCCGCGCCGACCCCGAATATATCGGCCAGATTGGCACCACTTGCGTGCCCACACTGGTCAAGGGCGGCCATGCCGAAAACGCGCTGCCCCAGCGCGCGACGGCGAACATCAACTGCCGCATCTTCCCCGGCGTGCCGGTCGAAGCGGTGCGCGCCGAGCTCGAAAAGGTCATCGCCGACCCCGCGGTTAAGGTGAACCCCGATCCCGAAGCGAGCGCCAGCGATGCCTCGCCGCTGCGTCCCGATGTGATGGCGGCGGTGACCAAGGCGGTGCATGCGCGCGCCCCCGGCCTGCCGATCATCCCGTCGATGAGCGCGGGCGCGACCGACAGCTATCATTTCCGCATGCAGGGCGTGCCGAGCTACGGCGTCGCGGGCCTCTTCTCGAAGGCGAGCGACAGCTACGCCCACGGCCTCGACGAACGCGTGCCGGTCGACGCGATCGCCCCGGCGCTGGCGCATTGGGACAGTTTGCTGCGCGATCTGTCGAAATAGAAAGCTGATGCTGGCTTGAGGGCGGGGGGCTGACATTCCATTTCCTCGTCATTCCCGCGAAAGCGGGAACCCAGGGTGGAGTCAGCTGACGCGCGCTCTGGGTTCCCGCTTTCGCGGGAATGACGAAGTTATGAGACGCGAAATGCCACGTTTCGGCCGTCAGCCCACCTCGATCACGCCGACAATCCGAACTCCGGCGCCGCGCGCAGCCGCGCGGCGTCGCGTAGCGGCGGCAGGCCGAAGGCGCGGCGGTAGTCGCGGTTGAACTGCGAGGGGCTGTCATAGCCGACCTGGAAGCCCGCGCTGGCGGCGTCCATGGCGTCCGACACCATCAGCCGCCGTGCCTCGAGCAAGCGCAGGCGGGTACGATATTGCAGCGGGCTGAAGCGCGTCACCTTCTTGAAATGCTCGTGGAAGGACGACGGGCTCATGCCCGCGAGCCCCGCCAGATGGTCGATGCTGAGCGCACCGGCATAATGGTCCTTGATCCACGTCACCGCGCGGCTGACCTGATGCAGCCGCGTGTCGGCGGTTGCGATGTGGCGGAGCATCGCGCCCTGCGGCCCGGTGAGCAGCCGGTATAATATCTCGCGCTCGGCGAGCGGCGCCAGCGCCGCAATGTCGTCCGGCGCATCGAGCAGGCGGAGCAGGCGGAGCGCCGCGTCGAGCAGGACCGCGTCGGTATCGCCGACCGCGATCGACGGGGCATGGTCGCTGCGCGGCACGCGGGCATCGTGCGCGAGCAGCAGCTCGCCGAGCACCGCGACGTCGAGGTCGAGCTTCAGGCACAGATAGGGATCGTCGACGCTCGCATCGACGACCATCCCGCTCACCGGCAGGTCGACCGACACGACCAGAAACTGCGCGCTGTCATAGATGAAGCTCGCGTCGCCCAGCAGCACCCGCTTGCGGCCGCTGACCGCAAGGCACAGCGACGGTTCGTAAACGACCGGCATCGGGTGGCTCGGTTCGGAGCTACGGACAAGCGACACGCGCGGCAGCGCGCACGGGTGAATCCCGTTGGTAGGGCGATGGCGGTGTATTATCGAACGCATTTCTGTTAGTGTCGTCATGATGCTGGTCTTGCAGTGCCGTGACGCTCCGGCAAGCATAAAGTCCGGATTTCGGAGGATCGTATAATCATTGCGGAGGCGCGTTCTACCGCCCTCCGTCCGGACAGGTGCAAAAGCCGGTCACCGGACGGCGCTGGGCTGTCCGCCTCCGATGGAGACGATCATGAACATCACCGACAAAGTCATCCTGATCACCGGCGCGAGCAGCGGCATCGGCGCCGCGACGGCGCGCGAACTGGCCGCCACCGGCGCGAAGCTGCTGCTCGGCGCCCGGCGCACCGACCGGCTCGAAGCGCTTGCGGCCGAAATCGTCGCGGCGGGCGGCACTGCCGAATATCGCGCGCTCGATGTCACCAGTCGCGACGACATGCGGGCGTTCGTCGAGCACGCCGTCGCGCGTTTCGGCCGCGTCGATGTGCTCGTCAACAATGCCGGGATCATGCCGCTGTCGCCGCTGGCCGCGCTCGAAACGCAAAATTGGGACGCGATGATCGACGTCAATATCCGCGGCGTCCTCAACGGCATCGCGGCGGCGCTTCCCGGCTTTACGGCGCAGGGTTCGGGCCATTTCGTCAATGTCGCGTCGCTCGGCGCGCATTATGTCGTGCCGACCGGCGCGGTCTATTGCGCGACCAAGTTCGCGGTCTGGGCGATCACCGACGGCATCCGGCAGGAGCATCGCGACGTGCGCGCGACGATCATCTCGCCCGGCGTCGTCGAATCGGAGCTTGGCCACGACATCACCGATCCGGGCAGCGCCGCCGCGATGGCCGAGTTCCGCAGCGTCGCGATCACCCCTGACGCGATCGCCCGCGCGATCCGTTTCGCGGTCCAGCAGCCCGATGACGTCGACGTCAGCGAGGTCATCGTTCGCCCGGTCAAGGGCAGCTTCTGAGGTTTCCGGCTGGCGGACCGCTAATCGAGCAGCGCCGCCACCGCCTTTTCGACCATCGCCGCCGCCGCTTCCGCCCCGAAGCTGGCGGCGTCGAGCGACAGTTCGAGCCAAAGCCCGTCGACCATCGCGGTCAGCATGATCGCCAGCCGTCCCGGATCGGTCGCGCCGCACGCGGTGAGCAACTCGCCCAGCCGTTCGCGATAGCCCGCGTAACTTGCGGTGTGGATTGCCGCCATGTGCGCATCGCTGCGCGCCAGCGCCCAGAAGGCGGTCCAGGCGCCGAGCAGTTCGGGATCGGTCACCGGCGGGCGGAAGCTGGCGGTGAGATAGGCGGAGAGGCGCGCGCGCGGGTCGCCGCCCGCGTCCGCGACCGCGCCCATGAAAATCGCATCCATCCGGTCGCTCGTGGCTTGATAGGTCGCGGCGACGAGGTCGTCGATGCCGCCGAAATAATGGCGGAGCAGCCCCGGCGAAACGCCGGCCTTCGCGCAGATGGCGCGGACATTCGTCCCGGCAATGCCATGCTCGGCCAGGCACGCCGCCGTCGCCTCGATCAGGTCGGCGCGGCGGGCGTCGGCGCTTTCGCGCGTAAAGGCTTGGCGAATGGCAGTCATGTTGTTATACGTACGTACAACAAGGACGGACTCATGGCAACTGCACCCCTTCATGCACCGAATTTCGACCCGCAAGACGGCTGGTCGCTCCCCGCGTGGACATACAGCGATCCCGACTTTTACGCAGTCGAAATGGAACGGATTTTCCGCCCGAGCTGGCAGGTCGTCTGTCACGACAGCGATATCCCGAACGTCGGCGACTGGCACAGCATCGATTATTGCGGCGAAAGCGTCATTCTGGTGCGCGGCACCGATCGGGCGGTGCGCGCCTTCACCAATGTCTGCCGGCACCGCGGCTCGCGTCTCGTCGATGGCGCTGTCGGCTGCGCGAAGAAGCTCGTCTGCCCCTATCACGCCTGGACCTACGAGCTCGACGGCCGGCTGACCGGGGTGCCCGATTCGGCGAGCTATCCGACGCTCGACAAGGGCAAGGCGGGGCTCGTTCCCGTCGGGCTCGAACAATGGCGCGGCTTCTGGTTCGTGCGGCTCGAGGATGACGGTGGCCCGTCGGTCGCCGAGATGATGGCGCCTTATGAAGCGATGGTCGAACCCTATCGCTTCGAGGAACTCGGCGCACTGGGCCGCGTCACGCTGCGCCCGCGCGAGGTCAACTGGAAGAATGTCGGCGACAATTATTCGGACGGGCTCCACATCCCCGTCGCGCATCCCGGGCTGACGCGGCTGTTCGGCAAAAGCTATGGCGTCGAGGCCGAGGACCGCGTCGATCGCATGTGGGGCGACCTGATCGACCGGCCGTCGGTCAACTGGTCCGAACGCATGTACCAGCGGCTGTTGCCGCCGGTGCCGCACCTGCCCGCCGACCGCCAGCGCCACTGGCTCTATTTCAAGCTGTGGCCGAACGTCGCCTTCGATATCTATCCCGACCAGGTCGATTTCATGCAGTGGCTGCCGACCGGGCCGACGACCTGCCTGATCCGCGAAATTTCCTATGTGCTGCCCGACGAGCGCCGCGAGATGAAGGCCGCGCGCTATCTCAACTGGCGGATCAACCGGCAGGTCAATGCCGAGGACACCGAGCTGATCACCCGCGTCCAGCAGGGAATGCAGTCGAAGAGCTTCACCATGGGGCCGCTCAGCGACAAGGAAGTGTGCCTCAAGCATTTCTGTTCGCGGATGCGCGATATCATTCCCGAGGCGCGACTGGAGTACGCACCCAAGGCGGGGTGGAGCCGCGCTTGAACGACGGCGCGCCCGTGGTGATCGTCGGCGGCGGGCCCGCCGGCATGGTCGCGGGGCTGCTCCTCGCGCGCGCCGGGGTGCGCGTGACGCTACTCGAAAAGCATGCCGATTTCCTCCGCGACTTCCGCGGCGACACGGTGCATCCCTCGACCCTCGAACTGTTCAACGAGATCGGGCTGCTCGAAGAACTGCTGAAAGAACCGCACGCCGCGATCGACACGATGACGCTCAACCTGCTTGGCGGCCGTTATACGATCGCGACGATGAAGCACCTTCCCGTCGCGGCGCGCTTCGTCGCGATGATGCCGCAATGGGATCTGCTCGATTTCATCGCGGGGCAGGGAAAACGCTACCCGACCTTCGACCTCCGCATGTCGACCGAGGCGACCGGGCTGACCTATGACGCGGCGAACCGCGTCTGCGGGGCGACGCTGGCGAGCGGCGAAGTGCTGCCCGCGCGGCTGGTGATCGCCGCCGACGGCCGCCGCTCGGTGCTGCGCGATGCCGCCGAACTGCCGCTCGAAGATCTCGGTGCGCCGATGGACGTGCTGTGGTTCCGCGTTCCGGTGCCCGCGGGCATGGATATGTCCGAGGTTGCGCTCGGCACGATCGACAAGGGCGGGATGGTCGTCGCGATCCCGCGCGGCGATTATTGGCAATGCGCGCAGATCATCGAGAAAGGCGGTTTTGCGCCGATCGAGGCGGCGGGGATTGCGGCCTTTCGCGACCGGATCGTCGCGATCGCGCCGGGTCTTGCCGCCGGGATCGACGCGATCCGGAGCTTCGACGACGTCAAGCTGCTCTCGGTCGCGCTCGACCGGCTCACCCGCTGGTCGCGTCCCGGCCTGCTCGCGATCGGCGACGCCGCCCACGCGATGTCGCCCGTCGGCGGCGTCGGCATCAACCTTGCGGTGCAGGACGCGGTGGCGGCGGCGAACATCCTCGCCGCGCCGCTTGCCGCCGGTGCCGACCCCGATCCGCTGCTCTCGCGCGTGCAGGACCGCCGCTGGACGCCGACGACGCGCATGCAGGCGATCCAGCGTTTCGCGCACCAGCGCGTGATCGAGCCGATGCTGCGCGGCGAGATCACCCGCGTGCCGTTCGCGGTGCGCCTCCTCAACGCCATCCCGCTGCTCCGCCGTATTCCGGGCCGTGTCCTCGGTCTCGGTTTCGGCCGCCAGCATGTCCAATCCCCGCTTGCGAAAGACTTCCAATGACCAAAGCCTATGACGCCCTGATTATCGGCGCCGGCCACAACGGCCTCGTCTGTGCCTTCTATCTCGCCAAGGCGGGGCTGAAGGTGCGCATCGTCGAGGCGCGCGACGTCGTCGGCGGCGCCGCGGTGACCGAGGAATTCGCGCCGGGGTTTCGCAATTCGGTCGCCAGCTACACGGTCAGCCTGCTCCAGCCGAAGGTGATCGCCGACATGAAGCTCGCCGATCATGGCTATCGCGTCATCGAGCGGCCGATCAGCAATTTCCTGCCGCAGGAGGATGGCGGCTACCTCAAGCTCGGCGGCGGGCTCGAACGCACGCAGGCCGAGTTCCGCAAATTCTCGCACCGCGATGCCGAGGTGCTGCCGCAATATTATGACGCGCTCGAAAATGTCGCCGAATTGCTCCGCGACCTCGCGCTGCGCGTGCCGCCGAACGTCGGCGAGGGGATGCGGACCTTGCTCGACGGCGCGCGGCAGGGGCGCCGTTTCGCGACGCTCAGCCTCGAACAGCAGCGCGACGTGCTCGACCTGTTCACCAAATCGGCGCGCACGATGCTCGATAGCTGGTTCGAGAGCGAAGCGGTCAAGGCGGCCTTCGGTTTCGACGCCGTCGTCGGCAATTACGCCAGCCCCGACACCCCGGGCAGCGCCTATGTCCTGCTTCACCACGTCTTCGGCGAAGTGAACGGCAAAAAGGGCGCGTGGGGTCACAGCGTCGGCGGCATGGGCAAGATCACCGAAATCATGGCGAAGGTCTGCCGCGATATGGGGGTCGAGATCAGCCTCGAAAGCCCGGTCGCCAAGGTGCTCGTCGACGGCGGCAAGGCGGTCGGGGTCAAGCTCGTCGGCGGCGAGGAAATCGCCGCGGCGCGCGTGATCGCCAATGTCGGCCCGAAGTTGCTCTACGAACGGATGATGGACGCAAGCGACCTGCCCGCCGGCTTCGAGCGCCGGATCAAGGGCTTCAAGGCGGGCAGCGGTACCTTCCGCATGAATGTCGCATTGAGCGAGCTGCCGAGGTTCACTTGCCTTCCCGAACCCGGCGAGCATCACCAGTCGGGGATCATCCTCGCCCCGACGCTCGACTATATGGACCGCGCCTTCCTCGACGCGAAGCAATATGGCTGGTCGAAGGCGCCGATCGTCGAGATGCTGATCCCCTCGACCATCGACGACAGCCTCGCCCCCCCGGGCCAGCATGTCGCGAGCCTCTTCTGCCAGCAGTTCGCTCCCGAGCTTCCCGACGGTCGCGACTGGGACAATGAGGAAGAAGCCGCCGCCGATGCGATCATCGACACCGTCGAAAAACATGCGCCGGGCTTCCGCGCCAGTATCATCGCCCAGACGCGCCTCAGCCCCAAGGGGCTGGAACGCAAGTTCGGCCTTGTCGGCGGCGACATCATGCACGGCAATATGAGCCTCGACCAGCTCTGGGCGGCGCGCCCCGTGCTCGGCAACGGCGGCTATCGCGGCCCGGTGAAGGGCCTCTATATGTGCGGCGCGGGCACCCACCCCGGCGGCGGCGTGACCGGCGCGCCGGGGCATAATGCGGCAACGGTGATCTTACGCGACCGGGGCCTCTTCGCCCCCAAATGGCGCGTCTGATCCGAAGCCGATCGGTTGCGGCATCGCCGGGCGCGCCGCGCGTTCGCGGCGCAACCGTTCGACGAGCGTCCCATCGTCGAGGGCCCGGGCAAAACGCGCCTGCCGCGCGACGACCGCAAAGTCGCCGAGCGTCAGCCCGCCGGCCCGGTCGAGCGCCGCGGGCGCCGGGCGGCCGAAGAAATGGACGAACGCCCGCCGCGCGCGCGGGGTATCGAGCGCGCGCATCTCGACCTTGAAGACGAAGCGCCGCGCCGATGCGGGGTCGAGCTTCGCCGCATGGTTGGTGGCCGCGGCGAAGGGTAGGGGATGATCCTCCATCCAGGTCAGCAGTTCGTTGACCCGACTGACCTCCCAGCTCGCCGTTGCGCCCTGCCGGTCGGCGAGCAGCGAATCGACCTCGTCGAAGAACAACATCGCCCCCTGCCGCCGTGCCTCGGCAAAGGCGCGCGCGATCGCCTTCTCGGTCCCGCCGACCCATTTCGACATCAGGTCCGACGCGCGCTTCATATGCAGCGGCCGTCCCAGCCGCCGGGCCAGCGCCTGCACCGCTTCGGTCTTGCCGGTGCCCGGCGCGCCGGTGAGCAGCAGCGAGAAATCGGCAGGGGCTCCCGCGCGCGTGAGCTCGGCGAACAGCGCCGGCAGGTCGGTGTCGGCGGTGAGCAGGCCTTCGTCGAAGTCGCGCGGCGCGCGCGGTTCGATGTCGTGCCCGTGCATCGCGCCTAGCACCGATCCCGCAAAGCGGCTCGCGCTCGCCGGGTCGCCCGCCAGCCCCGCGGCGCGCGCGGCGACGCGGAACAGCGACGCCGCTTCGGGCGCGCGCGCCGCCAGCGCCTGCAACGCCGGGTCGACCGCGACCGCTTCCTCGGCGCTCACCCGTTCCAGCATCGCCGGACTGTGCGCGCCGCCGGGAAAGTCCATGCGGATCGACAGGCTGAAGCGGCGCAGGATTGCGGGATCGACATCGACGATCGCGTTGGAGGTCCAGATGACCGGGACGACATTTTCCTCGAGCAAACGGTTGACGAACAGCTTCGACCCCGACCGGTTGCGAATGCGGCCGTCCTGTTCGGCCTGCGCGTTGCCGAGCAGATCCTCCATTTCGTCGAACAGCAACAGCGCGCGCCCGCGCTTCTCCAGCGTGCGCAGCGCCAGCCGCAGCGCGGCGACGCGGTCGAACCGGGTCGGCTCGTCCCCGTCGCTGTCGGCTTCGCCGACTGCGTGCAGCGGCTCGCCGAGCGCGGCTGCGAGCGTCCGCGCGAGTTCGGTCTTCCCCGTGCCCGGCGGGCCGTGGATCAGGATGTTGATCCCGCGCGCGCCGCCATCCAGCGCCCCGCGCAGCAGCGCGAGCGCGAGGTCGGCTTCGCGCCGCTGCGCCGGAAAATCGGCGAGCGCATGGCGTGCCGCCTGCCGCCGGCCGAGCAGCCCGTCGATCAGGCTTTCATGCTTTCCGGCCCGCGCGTCGAGCAGGCGCTCGAACGACCAGCAGAGGCCGAACTCGACCTTGCCCTCCTTGCTCGTCCAGCGTCCGACAAGATCGAGCCGGACCACTTCGGCGGTGCGAATGGCATGCGGCGCGAGCTGCGTGAGCATTCCGACGAGGGACTCCATGTCGAGCGCCTCGGCGTCGACGAGCTTGGCGAGGCTGCGCGTCAGCGGCCCGCGCTCCATTGCGGTGACGAGCAACAGCAGCGCACGCTCTTCGGCGGCGAGGTCGAGCGCGTCGGCCAGCCGGTTCGCCTGCAACAGGCTTTCATCTGCGCACGCATCGGGTGCCGGGACCGGAGGCCCGAGCAGCGCGGCGCGCGCGATCGTCTTGTCTTCGAACCCGAGCGCGGCGGCACGCGCGCGGGCCCAGCCGAGCAACGCCCGGCCGGTCTTGGTCTTGCCCGGATGATCCGTGGCGATGGCGCGCGCCAGTGCGCGCGCCCAATGGCTGTCGTGCAACATATATACCTGCCTGCGGCCGGCGGACGCACGGCGGCAGAAGTGATGATGGCGGGTTGGAAATTGCGGCAGCGCCCGTCGCGCACCGCGTCAGGACTAACGCGCTACGACAGCGGGCGGATGCCGCAGGGATTCAAACCCTGGATTATTCGGCGTTCCGACACGTCACGTCTCCAAAAAAGCCCGACTCCCGGGCCAGTGGGATCGCGCCGATAGGCGATTTTGCTTCGCGGGGCAAGGTTTCAGGTGGCGACGGGCCGCGCGCGCCGCATCACAAGATAGATCGGCAGGCCCGCGACGGTCATCGCCAGACTGTACAGCGTCGGCTCCAGTCCCGCGCCGTAAAAGGCCCAGCAGACATAGATTATCCCCGCCAGCGTCAGCAGCACGAACGCCGGCGACATGTGGAAACGCCCTTCGTTCCGGAATTTCAGCGCCGCCAGCGCGCCGATCAGATAGAAGATTATCGTCGTCGAGGTCGTCACCAGCATCATGAAATTGAACAGTTCGGCGAGGCCGCGGCTATAATTGGCATAGACGATGAGCGTCGCGAGCACCGCTGCGAGCAACAGGCTCCAATGCGGGACGCCGTGCCGGTTGTCGGTCCCGAAAGCGTGTGGGACCAAGCCGCGGTGCGCGAGGTCGCGCGGCAACTCGCCGGCCAGCAGGACAAAGCCGTTGAGCGCGCCGAGCGCTGCGATGGCCGCCAGGACGGCGGCGGCGGTGCCTGCCTCGGGCCCGATGAAATGGCTGAAAAAAGTGGGGAAGGGCGCGATCGATGCGGCGACCACCTCCGACGGGAGCAGCATCGTGACCGCGGTGCAGGCGAGCAGATAGAGCAGGCCCGTCGCGACCATGCCGATCATCGTCGCCCGCGGCACGGTACGCTCGGGATCCGATACCCGGTCGCCCGCCGCCAGCGCGCTTTCAAAACCCAATAGTGCAAACAATGTGAAGGTCGCGGCATGGCCGATGCCGGCCAGGCTGACCGGCTCGGTGCCCTGCATCGACGGCAATGCGCTGTCTCCCGCCGCCAGCCACCATAGCGCGATGGCGATCGCGCCGAACAGCAGCAGCAGTTTCAGGATCAGCGTCACGACTTGCATCCCGCCCGCCTTGCGGACGCCGAGCAGGTTGACGAAGGTGAAGAACCACACAAAGGCGATGGCGAGCAGCGCCGCTGCCGACCCGCCGCCGTTCAGCGACGGATAGATGATCGCAAGGTTGCGGACGGCCGCGACCGCCAGCGTCGCGTTGGTCACCCAGCAACTGATCCAAAAGCTCCAGGCCACGACAAAACCCGTCGCGGGGCCGAACGCCGCCGCCGCATAGGTGTAGGCACCGCAACCCCCCGGCAGGTATCGCGCGAGGCGTGCGAAGACCAGCGCGAGGCACAGCGTGCCCCCGATGGTTGCGAGCCAGCCGAGCGCGGCATTCCAGCCGAGCGGTGCCAGCGAGCTGGGCAGCAGGAAGACGCCCGAGCCGATCATGTTGCCCATGACCAGTGCAACGCACATCAAAAGGCCGAGCTTTTCGCCCGGCCTTTCGCTGTTGGTGACGGTGGAACTCACCCGATCAGAACTTGGCGCCCAGCCGCGCCCCGAAGGTCTGGGGCGTGCTTATCAGCACCTGCGGCCTGCCGTCGCACTGGCCGCAGTTCGAATAGCGCGCCAGTTCGGCGCGTTCGTCGAAGGCATTCTGCAGGAACAGCTCGAAGCTGTACATGCTCCAGTCGAAGCCGACCGCGAAGTCGACCGTCGTCGATCCCTTGATCCGGCCGAGCGCATTCGCCGTCGCGACGCGGATGTCGGGGGTCGCCGAACTGCGATGCGCGATCACCGATTGCAGGTGCAATTCGCCCGGCCCGACCGGGAAGGCGTAGCGCACCGTCGCATTGCCGTTGAATTTCGGCGTCACCGGCAGCCGCGTACCCGCCGGGGCGGCAATCGAATTGCCGGCATCGGTACATTGGTAGGTCGGATCGTCGATGTCGCAGAGATTATTCTTGGTCTTGGCGTCGGTGTAGGAAGCCGCGGCGGTGATCGTCAGGCCCTGGGTCGGCCGGATATTCACGTCGGCCTCGACGCCGCGAATGCGGGCATTCGGGCCGTTATGGATTTCGGTGAAGCTGTTTTCGCCGAGGAAGGAGAATTGGAACCGCTTCCATTCCTGCTGGTAGATGGCGGCGTTGAACCGCACCAGCCCGTCGGCGAGCGTCGATTTGAAGCCGATTTCGTAATTGGTCAGGAAGTCGGCGGCATAGGGCGCGATCGTCGAGCGGCGGTTGATCCCGCCCGGGCGGAAACCGCGCGACCAGGTGCCATAGACCATCAGGTCGTCGTTGGGCTTCCACGTCAGGTTGAGCCGGTGGGTGAAGCCCGTGTCCTTCGTCCGCTTGGGGACCAGCTTGCCATCCACATAGTCGGCGAGGTTGGTGCACGGCCCGCCGGGAACGACGGCCGGGAGCAGTTCGCGCGAACTGCTGTAGGTGTCGGTGTCGCGGTCGTAGAGGCGCTCACCCGCCGTGGTGTAGCATTGCGCGACGCCCGTGCGGTTGCTGCCCGCGGCGTTGGGCGGCGAATCCTCGAAACCGTTGCCGGGATTGCGGCCGAAGCCGAAGAAGCCGATCAGGCTGTTGTCGAATTTGTAATAGCGGCCGCCGCCGGTCAGCGTGACCGTCGGGGTGATGTCGAAACTCGCTTCGCCAAAGGCGGCATAGTCGCGGTCGACGCGTTTTTGCAGGGTCAGCCACAGCGTGCCGGGACGTCCGTTGACCGACAGATCGTCGGCAAGGCCGGGAATCTTGTAATCCTGGAAAATCCGGTTGCTCTGGCGCTGGTAGAACAGCCCGGCAACGACGCGGAAGCGTTCGTCCTGCGGCGACGAAATGCGCAGTTCCTGGCTCAGCTTGCGGAAATGGTCGGTGCCGATGATGAACTGGCGCGGGTCGATGGTGTTACCGGCATTGTCCTGGATATAGAAATAGTTCGCGAGCCCGCCATACTCGGTATAGAGCGCGTCATAAGCCTCTGAATAATCGGTATAATCATTGATCTGATACGCCTTGCGGTCGAGATAGGCGCCCGCGTAGGTGAGGTCGAAATTGCCGATCTTGCCCTCGATCGTCAGCGCCGCCTGGATGAATTTGTCGGTGCGCTTGTCGGGATAGAAGCGCTGCGTCTGCAAATCGCCGACGCGCGGGTCTTGCGCGAACGTGCCGTTGCTCCGCTGATTCTGGTAGAGCACGGTCGGCGTCACGGTCCAGTTGTCGTCGAGATCGACCTTCAGCGCGGCGCGGCCGCCATAGATTTCGGCGTCGTTGAAGTTCTTTTTGACGAAGGCGGCGTTATTGACGGAGACACCATCCTTGATGCAGCCGTTGATATTATCATCCTCGTCGCGGGTCGGCGTGCCGCAGAAGGTACGCGTGCCGGGGACATTGTCGATATAGCCGGCGTCCTTCTGGTACCAGCCGACAATACGCACCGCCGCCATCTCGCTAATCGGCGCGTTGATCATGCCCTCGAGCCGGCCGCCCATGCCGCCGCTCTTGACCGTGTTGAGTTCGCCGTCGACGCGGCCCTCGAAACCCGACGGGTCGGGTTTGTTGGTGATGATGCGGATCGTCCCTGCCTGCGACGAGGCGCCATAGAGCGTGCCCTGCGGCCCCGCGAGCGATTCGATGCGGGCGATGTCATAGACATGGACGTCGAGCGTGCCGCCGATCGTCGTCACCGGCTGTTCGTCGAGATAGACGCCGACGCTGGGCAGCGAACCCGAATGGTTGCCGTCGCCGCCGCTGGCGACGCCGCGCATATAGACGGTGGTAACCCCCGGCTGGCTCGACTGGAAGGAGACGCTGGGCAGGAGTTTCGAAAAGTCCTGGAAATTGGCAACATTGAGCTGGTCGAGCTTGCGCGTTCCGAGCGCCTGGATGCTGATCGGCACATCCTGAAGATTCTCCTCGCGCTTTTGCGCGGTGACGACGATTTCGTCGTCGTTGCTGTTACCGGCGGTCTCCTGCGCCAGCAGCGGCGTGGACGACAGGACGCTGCCGGACAGCGAAGCCAAGAGCAAAGCGCGGCATGAAAAACGTACCGACATAATATCCCCCTGTTGACCGCGCGCCGATGGTCCAGCGTCGCGACAGGGGGGGAGGTTTCACCTATTTCGGCGCGTCGTCAATCGACGCTGAAGGTGCGGGCAGGAGGTCTCGGCGGTTTCCGGTGCAACTATGACAAAATTGCCACAATCGGTGCCGATACCCCCGCCGATGGACACAAGGATGTCAGGGCGCGTCCGGATAGTGCGCGAGAACGGGGCCCAGCGCATCTTTCAAAGGCTGGAGCCAGGGCTCCATCGCCCGCCATTGCCCGACGCCGTCGCTGTTGATCGGCCGCCGCACCTGTTCCGAACTCGCGGTGCGCACCGCGCGCGCGTTGGTGTGGAAATCGAGGCAGGCCGCCTCGAAGGGAAGGCCGAGGTAATCGAGCAGCGCACGCACCTCGCCTTCGAGGTCGTCGATCAGCCGTTCGTGGATGATGCGGTGGATGCGCCCGGGCAGCGCGGCGTCGAAATGATCGAGCAGGTCAACATAGTCGGCATAATAGCGCCCCATGTCGGTGAGGCTGTAACTGAAGAGCTGACCGCGCGCGAAATGCTGTTTGAAGTTGGAAAAACAGCAGTCCAGCGGATGGCGGCGGGCGTCGATGATCTTCGCGTTCGGCAGGATCAGGTGGATGAAGCCGATGTGCAGCCAGTTGTTCGGCAGCTTGTCGATATAGAAGGGCTTGCCGCTTTTGCGCTGGACCTGCGTGTCGCGCAGATATTCCTCGCCGAGCATGCGGGCTTCGGTGGCCGACAACCTGGCGATCCCGCCGGCGTTGCGCGCCTTCATCGCGAGCTTGGGAATGTCGGGCAGTTCCATCGTGCCTTCGACCAGCGAATGGCTCGCCAATATCTGTTCGATCAGCGTCGATCCGGCGCGCGGCATGCCGACGATGAAGATCGGATCGGGCGCCTCTGCACCATAGTCGCGGCGCGCGGCAAAGAAATCGGGGGAATAAAGTTCCTTGGCATGATCGACCGCGGCGCGCGTCTGGTCGGCGTCATAGTCGATCAGCGCCTTTCGCAGCGCATTGCCTTCGGCATAATGACGAAACGCCGCTTCGGCCTGCTTGCGGTCCTCGTGCGCTTTGCCGAGCGCGAAATGGAGGTGGAAGCGGTCTTCGGCGGCGAGATCGTCGCGAGCGAGCGCCGCCAGCATCGCCGCGACGTCGGCATCGTCGAAGGCGACGGTCTTGAGGTTGGCGAGGCTCCACCAGACCTCACCGAGCGCGGGCGCCAGCGACAGGGCGCGGCGATAGGCGGCGACTGCGTCGGCCTGCCGCCCGACCGTCTTCAGCATATGCGCGTAGGACATCCAGATTTTCGGCTGCCGGCCGACGGTGCCGAGGATCTGCTCATAAAGTTCGAGCGCCTCGTCGAATTCGCCGACGCGTCCCAGCGCCGCGGCCTTGAGATTGGCATTGCCGAGATTGCCCGGATCGACGCGTTGCAGATGCTCAAGCTCCGCGACCGCTTCGGCCGAACGGCCTTGGCGGTGGAGTACCGTGGCAAGGTTCGAGCGCGCGGCGAGGAAATCGGGGGCGATTTCGAGCGCCCGCCTGAGCAGATTTTCGGCATCGCGATAGCGTTCGATCCGCGCCGCCAGTTCGGCGAGCATGCGGATCGCGGCGACGTCGAACGGGTCGCGCTTCAGCCGCGCCTTCAACACCGGCTCGGCGTCGTGGAGCCGCCCCTCGTACAGCGCGAGCGCGGCCTCCAGCATCTCGGGATCGGCCTGACCCCGCGCGATCGCTTGCTGCGCCGGATCGAGCGTCGCCAAGCTCAGCCCTTCGCCTTGCGCGCCTTGGCGATCGCCTGCCGCAGCGCGTCATAGCCGACCTGGCCCTGGAAAAGCTGGTCGCCGACGACCCATGTCGGGGTGGCGTTGAGCTGGAGCTGCGTCGCGATCGCGAGGTTGCTGTCGAGTTCGCGCTGGAACAGCGCCTCGTTCGCGGTGGCATCGGCGCTGCCGTCGGTGACCACGCCGACCTTTTCGGCGGCCGCCGCGATCGCCGCCTTGTCGAGCGACGGGCTGGCGAACATCGCGTGGTGGAAGGCGTCATATTTGCCCTGCCGCGCCGCGGCGAGCGCCATCAGCGCGGCGTCGCGGCTTTGCGGGGCGATGATCGGCAGCTCGCGGAACACGACCTTCAGCCGCTTGTCCTCGCGGATCAGCCGGTCGACGTCGGGCACGCTCGCGCGGCAGAAACCGCAGGCATAGTCGGTGAACACGACGAGGGTGACGTCGCCATTGGCATTGCCCGCCCACGCCCCGGCATAAGGCTTTTCGAGCGCCGGACGGATCGCGTCGACCGCCTTGGCCACTTCGCGGCCGCGCTGCGCTTCGAGCGCCTCGGGAATGATCTGCGGGTTCGCCTTGATATAGTCGGCAACGATCGTTTCGACCTCGCTCTTGCCCAGTCCGCCGCCGAAGCGGCCGCCGAGCCAGAAGGCGAAGGCGAGGAGGACGATGCCCGCCAGCGCGACAAGTCCCGTCCGCCCGGACACTCCATCCATTCCCGTCCCCCTGACTTGCGGCAATTTCGATGCCGCCATCGCCTTGCTGGCGGCCGGTTTCGCGGCGGGCCGCACATGCGGCGTGCGGTCGTCGGCGCCGGGCGCCGCGGCCGCGCTTTTGGCGTCCTTCGCCGGTGCAGGCGCGGGCGCCAGCGCCGGTTCGCTGGCGAACAGCGGCAGGTCGGGGGCCGCCGGCGCCGCGGGTTCGGCGGCGCGCGCCGCAGCTTCTTCGCGGGCGAGCAATTGTTCGAGCCCCGACGGCGGCGGCGCGGGTTCTTCGCGCGGGGCGGGGCGCAGCTTGGTCGCGGCTTCGCCGATGCTGCCGATGAGGCTTTCGCTGCCCGCCTTCGCGGCCTGTTCGATCCCGGCCTTGGTCTTGCCCGCGACCTCGCCGAGTCCGCGGCCGGCGTCGCTCGACATTTTGGCGACCTTTTCGCCGAGCGCCATCTTCTGCCACGCTTGGCTGCTGGTATCGGCCGTCGCGCGCGCGGCGCGCGCTGAGCCTTTGCCGATCGCGCGGGCGGTGCGCCCGGCGGCGCGGCCGCTGCGTTCGGCCAGTTCGCGCGAGCGGCGCGGAATTTCCATCGCCTCGACGCGCGCCGGGATGTCGGCGCGGTCGCCGACGCGGATCGTCCAGTCGGCAAAGGCGCCGGCGCCGGTGCGGATCGCCTGCCACAGGCTCGCGGCACCCGCCTTCAGATGATCGGCGGTCGCGGCCTCGCGTGCCGGACGCTCGCGGGCCGGATATTGCGTCAGGTCGATGCCGACCGGCGGCCCGTCCTTCGGCTTTGCGAGGCCGACGTCGGGCTCGGGCGGCGCACCGTGCGGCGCGGCACCCGGCGCAGGGTTGCGCAGCCACGGCTGGTAATAATCATCCTTCTTGTCAGTCACTTGTCGCCCTTATGCATCGCGGTTCGCGATGCTTTCCCCATCTTCTTGCCCGAATCTAACGCCGTTTGCGCTCGCGTTCCACCTCGGCGCGAGCGACCAGCGAAATATCCTGTGCACGAATCCAGTCGGACGAACCCTCGGGCAGGCCCTGCAACGCGGTCTCGGCATTACGCAGCGCAAGCGCCGCCTGTCCACCCTCAAGCTGATAGCGTTCCGCCGAGGCGAGCGCGGCGCGCGCCTGATCGCCCTTGTTCGCATAGACGATGCCGAGCTGGTACCAGGCGAAGGGATTCTGATTGTCGAGCGCGACCGCGGTCCTGAGCACCTCTTCGGCCTCGGCATAGTTGGCGGGGTCTTCGGTCGCGATCAGCGCATGGCCGAGCGTCGCGCTGATCAGCGGCTGCGAGCGCGAGTTTTTGACCGCCTTGCGCAGCGCCGGGATCGCTTCCTTGGGATGCCCCGATTCGAGCAGCACCTGCCCTTCGAGTTCGAGGAAATAGGGGTCCTCGGGGTTGGTCGCGAGCAGGCCCTCGACCTCGCCGAGCGCCTTTTGCGGATAGGCGCTCTTGTGCCAGGCATAAGCGCGGGCATAGCGCGCCGGGATGCTGGTGTTGGTTTCGGGGAATTTGCGCAGCGTCCGGTCGGGGTCGGCAATATAGCCCGAAAGCTTCGCCTTGATCCGCTGGAAGCGCGCCTCGATCCGCGGGTCCGCGGGCTTCTCCCACGCGGGGTCGATCACATAGACTTCGCGCAGCGTCTGGATGCGGTCGCCCGACATCGGGTGGGTGCGGCCATAGGCCTGATCGTCGTCCTGTTTGACCCCGTAGCGAAACTCGAGGTTCTGGAGCTTCTTGAAAAAGGCGAGGCTGCCGCGCCCGCTGATCCCGGCTTTCGACAGATATTGCGCGCCCGCGGCATCGGCAGTCGATTCCTGGACGCGGGTGAAGGCGAGGAACTTGCCGAGCGCGGCCTGCTGCCCCGCCATCATCACCCCCATACCCGCCTCGCCGGCGCCCGCGGCAATCGCCGCGGCGCCGAGCAACAGGCTGACGAGCGAGATGCCGGTTGCCGTCTTGGCGCCGTCGTTTACCCGGATCGCGTGGCCGCCCATCACATGGCCGAGCTCGTGCGCGAGCACGCCCTGCACCTCTTCGGCGCTGTCGGCGGCTTCGATCAGGCCGCTGAAGACATAGATGTCCTGACTACCGGCGACGAAGGCGTTGATGCTGCGGTCGCCGAGCAGGTGGACGCGCACCTGTCCCCGCTGCAATCCCGCGGCGAGCAGCAGCGGGTCCATCATATCCTGAAACAGCGCCTCGGTCTCCGCATCGCGGAGGATCGACTGCGCCGCCGCCGGGCGCATCGCGACGGCGAACATCGCGAGCAGGGTCAGGAGGATACGGAAAAGCGGACGCCATGCGTCCGCCCGATACGCGAGGGGCGGCGGGAAAGCGGTCATCGCCGCCTGTCTTGCGCCGCGCGCCTGAACCTCGACTGAAGCCATGCCGGCATTATTGGAGCCCAGCGGGCGTGGGCGCAAGGTGCGATGCCGATTATGCGACCGCTCGCCCTGCCGCGCGAACCAAAAACCCCCCGCCCGTGAGGGCGAGGGGTCGATGATTTCGAAAGCGAACCGGCTGGCTCAGTTGCCGAAGGTGCGTTGCCACCAGCCGCGACGCGGTTCGCCGTCGGGGCCTTCGCCTTCCTCGTCGCCATTGGCGGCGACCGGCTCGGCCTCGCGCGTTGCGGGCGCGTCCGCTGCCGCTTCGACCGCGGCTTCGGGTGCGGCCTCGGCGGCCACTGCTTTCTTGGCGCGGCTGGCGCGCTTTTTCGGCGCGGGCTTGGCGGCTTCGGCTTCCGCCTCGGGAGCGGCTTCCGCCGTCACCTCAGGGGCCGGGGCGGCGGCTTCGGCTTCAGCCGCAGCCTTGGCGGCCTCGGTTTCGGCCTTGGTCTTGCGCGGCGCGCGCTTGCGCTTCGGCTTTTCCTCGGGCGCCGGCGCCGCTTCGACGACCGGCTCGACGATTTCGGCTACCGGCTCGGCCGTCTCGGCTTCGGCGGCCGGTTCGGCAGCCTCGGCCTCGTCGCCCTTGGGCTTGCGTCCGCGTCCGCCACGGCGGCGGCGCGGCTTGGCTTCGGCCTCTTCGGCCTCGGCGGCGACCGGTTCTGCCTCGGTCTCGGCCGGCGCATCGGTGTCGGCCGCGTCGTCCTGCGTCTCGCCGTCGTCCTCGTCAGCCTGCTCGCCCTGCTCACCGGCTTCGCCGCCCTCGTCGTCGCGGCGGCCGCGACGGCCACGGCGGCGGCGGCGGCGGCGCTTGCGGCCATCGCCTTCGTCGCCGTCCTGGCCTTCCGGCCGTTCGCGGCGCGCCGGACGGGCCTCGGCCTGCTCCTCGCCGGCTTCTTCTTCCTCGTCCTCTTCGACGAAGTCTTCGTCTTCCTCTTCCTCGATCTCGACGATCGGGGCGAAGCTGCGGCGGGCGACCGGCGGCGGGCCGCCGACCTCGATCGCCATCCGCGCGCCTTCGGTCTCGCCGTCGGGCAGGATTTCGACGTCGACGCCGTACAGCTCCTCGATCTCGCGGAGTTCACGGCGCTTTTCGTTGAGGAGGTAGAAGGTCGCTTCCTGGCTGGCGCGCAGGGTGATCTTGCTGCCCTTGCCGCGGGCGGCCTCTTCCTCGATCAGGCGCAGCGCGCTGAGGCCCGCCGACGAGGCAGTGCGGACGAGGCCGGTGCCTTCGCAATGCGGGCACGGACGCGTCGAGGCTTCGAGCACGCCGGTGCGCAGGCGCTGGCGGCTCATCTCCATCAGGCCGAAGCCCGAGATGCGGCCGACCTGGATGCGCGCGCGGTCGTTCTTCAGCGCGTCCTTCATCGCGCGTTCGACCTTCCGGACGTTCGAGCCATGATCCATGTCGATGAAGTCGATCACGACAAGCCCGGCCATGTCGCGCAGGCGAAGCTGACGGGCGATTTCGTGTGCCGCCTCGAGGTTGGTGCTGAGCGCGGTCTGCTCGATATTATGCTCGCGCGTCGAGCGGCCCGAGTTGATGTCGATCGACACCAGCGCCTCGGTCGGGTTGATCACCAGATAACCGCCCGATTTCAATTGGACGACGGGGTTGAGCATCCCCGCAAGCTGGTCCTCGACGCCATAGCGCTGATAGAGCGACACCGGATCGGCATATTGCTTCACACGCCGCGCATGGCTCGGCATCAGCAATTTCATGAACTGTTTCGCGGCCTTGTAGCCCTCATCGCCTTCGACGAGCACTTCCTCGATGTCTTTATGATAGATGTCGCGGATCGCGCGCTTGACGAGGTCGCTGTCCGAATGGATCAGCGCCGGCGCCGAACTGCCCAGCGTATTTTCGCGAATCTCGTCCCACAGGCGGGCAAGATAGTCGAAGTCGCGCTTGATCTCGACCTTGGTGCGGCTCATCCCCGCGGTGCGGACGATGCAGCCCATCGTCGGCGGCAGCGCGAGTTCGTCGATCATCGCCTTCAGCTTGCGGCGATCGGCGCCGTTCGAAATCTTGCGGCTGATCCCGCCGCCGTGCATCGTGTTCGGCATCAGCACGCAATAGCGCCCGGCGAGCGACAGATAGGTGGTGAGCGCGGCGCCCTTGTTGCCGCGTTCTTCCTTGACGACCTGGACCAGCATCACCTGACGGCGACGGATGACATCCTGGATCTTGTAGCGGCGGCGCAGCGACATGCGGTTTTCACCGTCTTCGTCGTCGCCCCGGCGGCTACGTCCGCGGCCGCCCTTGCGGTTGTTGTTGCCACGCCCGCGGCCACGCCCACGGCGATCGCCGCGGCCGTCGCCATTTCCTTCGCGGCCTTCGGCGCCGTCTTCGGTGTCGCCATTTTCGGCATCGCCATTGTCGTCGCGATCATCATGGTCGTCATGATCGTCGCGGTCATCATCGCGGTCGTCGCGATCGGCACGGCTGTCGCCATTGTCGTCGTCATGATATTCGACGTCGGCGACATCGCCTTCGAGCTCGTCGAGGTCTTCCTCGGCGCGCTGTGCGGCGGCGGCGGCGTGCTCGGCCTCTTCGCGGAGCAGCGCGTCGCGGTCTTCCTTCGGAATCTGGTAATAATCGGGGTGGATTTCGCTGAACGCGAGGAACCCGTGGCGATTGCCGCCATATTCGACGAACGCCGCCTGCAGCGACGGTTCGACACGGGTGACCTTGGCCAGATAGATATTGCCCTTGAGCTGCTTGTGCTCGGCGGACTCGAAATCAAACTCCTCGATGCGGTTTCCCTTGGTGACGGCGACCCGGGTTTCTTCCCGGTGCCGCGCGTCGATCAACATGCGCGTGGTCATTAGTTACACTCCAAGCGCGCTTCAGCGCGCCATCAAAAAATCCCGCGAACCTCCCCGAGGGAAGGCCACGGCGGATACGGGTGAAAAGAAAAAAGACGTTATTGCCGAAAGGAGCCTGCGTCCGGTCCTGAACGCGCATGCGGTCTTCAAATCCGGCGACGGTCGGGGCGAAAGCGCCCGCGTCGGGATATGAAGAGGGCATGGCAAGCCTCATGCGGCATCAACCTGGTTAGCGGGATGAGCAGGCAGCGAAGCGAATCTGTCGTTTCACCGACCGGTCACCCGGGTGAACTGGCGGCAGGTTGCCATTCCCCGTCTGTCCGGCACCAGGGCTGCAGCGTTCCCGCACGTTCGCAGGATCGGCGCCTTTCCCCTCAAAAGGCCGGACGGAACCGGAAAGGGCACCGTCAGTGGTGGCCGTGCTAGCATCGGCATCACCGCGCCGCAACCACCACCGCCCGACAAAGATGGTATCGCGGGCGACTGTTGCAATAATGCCCATGCGGCAGAACATGCTGAATTGGCTGTTAACCCTGCCGGTTGACGCCGGTTTGACGCGCCTTGGCTAACGCAGGCTTCATCTTGTTGTGCGGCCGGGGGCCTGACCCGTTATGTTTAATAAGCGCTGGACCATAGCTCGCCCGCGGCGGCATAACCGTGCCATGGGCGTCGCGATTGTCCTTCTGACCATGTTGCTGAGCCCCGCGAGCGCGCTTGCGGGAACGATCGGCGCGGTCGAGATCGGCGATTCGGACGTGACGGTGCGTTTCGACGATCTTGTCGCCGGTGCATCGACCTTCATTCTCGCCGGTCCCGACCGCATCGCGCTCGATATCGCGGGCGCCCAGCCGGGCCGCGTCGGCGATGGCGCGGGGATCGTCCGCGCGGTGCGGCAGGGCCGGCAGGAGGCCGGCACGCGCGTTGTGCTCGACCTCGCGCAGCCGGCCGTGGTGTCGGGGGCGCGCTTTGCCGCCGACGGGCGCAGCCTGACCTTTCATCTCCGCCCGGTGTCGGCGAGCGAGTTCGAGCGCGCGGCGCGCGGCCCGCGGACCGAGTTGCAACCGCCCGCGCAGTTCCGCGCCAAACCGCCCGAAAAGCGCTACAGCGTTACCGTGCCGATCGGCCAGCCGAAGCCGGCGCTGCCGCTGCCCGCCATTCAGGGCCCCGACAACAGCCGCCTGCCGCTCGTCGTCATCGATGCCGGGCACGGCGGGCACGATCCGGGCGCGATCAGCCCGCACAGCGGCAAGCGCGAGAAGGACATCACGCTCGCGCTCGCGCGTGCGATCCGCGACGATCTGATCGCCAGCGGGCGCGTCCGCGTTGCGCTGACGCGGTCCGACGACCGCTATCTGGTGCTCGAGGAACGTTACGGCATCGCGCGGCGGCTGAAGGCCGACCTGTTCATTTCGGTCCACGCCGACGCTGCCGAGAATCAGGAAGCGCGCGGTGCGTCGGTCTATACTTTGTCCGAAGTCGCCTCCGACCGCGAAGCGGCGCGGCTCGCGGCGCGCGAGAACAAGGCGAACATCATCAACGGCGTCGATCTGGGCGCGCACAGCAGCGACGTGTCGTCGATCCTGCTCGACCTGACGCAGCGCGAGACGATGAATGTCGCCTCCGACTTCGCCCGGCTGCTCCAGCGCGAGGCGGCGGACGACGTCAAATTCCGCTCGACCGCGCACCGCTTCGCCTCCTTCGTCGTGCTGAAGGCGCCTGACACGCCGTCGGTGCTGTTCGAGACGGGGTTCATCTCGAACAAGGACGACTCCGAATTTCTGGCATCGTCGGCGGGCCAGAAAAAGGTTGCGCGCGGCGTGCGCGACGCGGTGCAAATCCATTTCGCCCGCCAGATCGCGTCGCTGGGGCGCTGACGTCTACATTGGGTTGGGGAGCGGAGGGTACTTCCCGCACTTTCGTCATCCCGGACTTGATCCGGGATCCACGGCGGCGTCGAAGTCAATGGACCCCGGATCCAGTCCGGGGTGACGATGATGAGAGATCCGCAACCGGCCGCAAGCTGCCGCATCAGCGATAAAATATAGTCTTGACTATCTTTATTTGGCCGGACAGCTTTCCGACGGTTGGCCGGAGGAGGATGGCATGGGCTGGAGCAACTGGTCGGGCAGCGTTTCGGCGCCCGCGGCGGTGGCGCGTCCGCAAAGCGACGATGAACTCGCATCGCTGGTCAGCAGTGCGCGCAAGGTTCGCGCGGTGGGCGCGGGGCACAGTTTCATGCCGCTCTGCGAATCGGACGAGCTGATCGTCGACATCGCCGACCTGCCGGGCGACATCCACATCGCGGCCGACCGGCTGAGTGCGCGCGTTCCTGCCGGCTGGTCGATCAGGCGCCTGACCGCGGCGCTGTGGGAGGAGGGGCTGTCGCTCGCCAACCAGGGCGACGTCAATCCGCAGTCGCTCGCCGGCGCGATGGCGACCGGCACCCACGGCACCGGCGCCACGCTCGGGTCGCTGTCGACGATGGCGCGCGGCTTTCGCCTGATCGGCGCCGACGGCGAAGCGCGCTGGTGCGACCGCGCGACCAACCCCGACCTGTTCGAGGCGCAGCGGCTGTCGCTCGGCCTGTTCGGTATTGCGACCGAAATCGATGTTGCAGTGGTGCCGGCCTATCACCTCGCCGAGCGGATCGAGAAACGCCGCTGGGCCGAGGTACGCGAGGCCTATGACGAATGGGCGGGCGCGCAGCGGCACGTCGAATTCTGGTTCTTTCCGCACAGCGACGATGTGATCCTGAAGACGCTTGCCCCCTGCGACCCGTGCGACCCGCCGCCGACGACGACAGACATGGACGAAAGCGCCTTTCGCCGCGTGCTCGACATCGCGGCGCGCTTTCCCTTCCTGACCCCCTGGCTCCAGCGCGCCATGATGCGGACGCGCTTCGACGGCCGCCGCCGCGGCCCCGCGCACAATATCTTCCCGTCCGACCGGACATTGCGGTTCGAGGAGATGGAATATGAAATGCCGTGCCGGGTCGGGCTCGAAGCGCTGGACGAAGTGGTCGGCTGGATTCGCCGCAAGCGGCTGCCGGTCACCTTCCCTTTCGAATATCGCACCGTCGCCGCCGACGATATCTGGATGAGCCCGATGAACGCCGGGCCGGTCGCCGCAATCTCTATGCACCAATATGCGAAAATGCCCTGGCAGCGGCTGTTCGCCGAGGCCGAAGCGATCTTTCGCGGCGCGGGCGGGCGTCCGCACTGGGCGAAGCGCCACACCCTCAATCGCGCCGACGTCGCGGCGCTCTATCCGATGGCGGGGCGCTTCGGTGCCGTCCGCCGCGCCGCCGATCCCTCGGGCAAGTTTCTCAACCCGCATCTCGAAAGCCTGTTTGCATGACCACCGACCGCGACCTCCACGCCCACCTGATCGGCCGGCAGGGCAGCCGCTCCGACCTCAACACCCCGGTGCTCGTCCTCGACGTCGAGGCGCTCGACCGCAATATCGCCGCCATGGCCGGGCTCGCGGCGCAGCACGGCGTCGCGCTGCGCCCGCACGCCAAGACCCACAAGAGTGTCGATATCGCGATGCGCCAGCTCGGCGCCGGCGCGTCCGGCGTCTGCTGCGCCAAGATCGGCGAGGCCGAGGTGCTTGCCGCCGGTGGGGTGACCGGCGTGCTGATCACCTCGCCGGTCGCCGCGCCCGCCGCGATTGCCCGGCTGGCCGCGCTTGCGGGGCAGACCGGGGGATTGATGGCGGTCGTCGACCATCCCGATGTCGCGGCGCGGATCGACGCGGCGCTGGCCACGAACGGCGCGACGCTCGATATGATCATCGACATCGACCCCGGCATCGCGCGCACCGGCGTCGCGTCGGCCGCGGCGGCGGTCGCGCTGGCGCAGGCCATCGCCGCGCTGCCAAATCTCCGTTATCGCGGGGTGCAATATTATTGCGGGTCGCAGCAGCATATCGAGCATTACGAGGAACGCCGGGCGGCGATCGTCGAGCGGACGGCCTATCTGCAGGCGGTGATCGCCGCGCTCGGCGAGGCCGGTTTCGCGCCCGAAATCGTCACCGGCGGCGGCACCGGCACGCACCGCATCGACCTCGACCTCGGTGTCCTCACGGAACTCCAGACCGGCTCCTATGTCTTCATGGACAAGCAATATCTCGATTGCGACCTGACCGGTGACGGTGCGGTGCCGTTCGAGACCGCGCTCGGCGTCGACGCGCGCGTCGTCAGCGCGAATCATTCGGGGCTCGTCACGATCGACGCGGGGTTCAAGTCGCTGTCGACCGATGGCGGCGTCGCCGTCGTCCGGCGCGGCGCCCCCGAAAGCGCCTTCTTCGCCTTCATGGGCGACGAGCATGCGGCGCTGGTCGCCCCCGGCATCGGCACCGCGATGCAGGCGGGCGACCCGGTCAGCCTGACCGTGCCGCACTGCGATCCGACGGTGAATCTCTACGACAGCTATCATGTCGTTGCCGGCGAGACGCTGGTCGACATCTGGCCGGTGAGTGCGCGCGGGCGGGCGCGGTGAGCCCCGTTTCGGCGAAGGCGCCGCCGAAGCAACAGCGCGCGCGCCAGACATACGACCTCTTGCTCGACGTCGCGGGCGAACTGCTCGCCGAGGTCGGCATCGAGCGCGTGTCGACGAACCTGATCGCGGCGCGCGCCGGGCTGACCCCGCCCGCGCTGTATCGCTATTTCGGCGACAAATATGCGGTGCTCGAAGCGCTCGGGCGGCGGCTGATGGCGCGGCAGAATGCGGTGCTCGAAGCGTGGATCGCGCGCCATGCCGGGGGCGGGCTCGCTGCGATGGCGGACCATATCGGCGATCTTTTGGCCGAAAACGCTGCGGTGACGCGCGCCGAACCCGGGGCGGTGTGGATTCTGCGCGCGCTGCATGCGACGCCGCGACTCGTCCATGTCCGGCTCGAATCGCACCGCTATGTCACCGCGCGGCTCGCCGACGCCTGCGCGCGCCACCTCCCCGGCGCCGATCCCGAAACTCTCTGGCGGCGGCTGCGGCTCGCGGTCGAACTCGGCTTTGCCGCCGACGAAATGCTCTATGAAGAGACGCGCGTCGCGTCCGACGCCGTGCTCGCCGATGTCGCGGCGATGCTGAGAGGGGTGTTGCGCGAGTTAGGATAGCCGATCGCCGCAAGCATGCTTCCCTTTCGGCGAAGCAGGCGATAGAGGCTGGCCATATGGTCGCCGACAGTCCGCCCGATTTCCGCCTGCGCCTGCGCCGCGACAGCAACGCCGTCATCGGGTGGTTTCGCGACATGTGGATGCGGCGCTGGTTTCGCTGGCTCGGCTATCTCGCGCTTGCCGGTTTGCTCGGCATCTTGCTGATCTGGCTGATTTTCGCGCGCAATCTGCCGTCGGTCGACCAGCTTCGCGATTATGAGCCGCCGCTGCCGACGATGGTCCGCGATGCCGAGGGCAAACCGGTTCACACCTATGCCCGCGAACGCCGCGTCCAGCTCGAATATAGCGAATATCCGCAGCTCCTCGTCCGCGCCTATCTGGCGGCCGAGGACCGCACCTTCTTCGAACATGGCGGCATCGACTATCCGGGTATCGCCAGCGCGATTCTGACCAACCTCAGCAACGACGGCCGGCCCGTCGGCGCCTCGACGATCACCCAGCAGGTCGCGAAGAACCTGCTGCTGACCAACGAGCTCAGCTACACGCGCAAGATTCGCGAAGTCATCCTTGCCCGCCGCATCGAGGGGGCGCTCAGCAAGGAACAGATCCTCGAACTCTATCTCAACGAAATCCCGCTCGGGCGGCGGAGCTTCGGCGTGCAGGCCGCGAGCCGCGCCTATTTCGACAAGGACGTCGACCAGCTCAAGCTTCACGAAATGGCGTTCCTCGCCATCCTGCCCAAGGCGCCCGAAACCTATGGCCGCGCGCGCAACGCCGACAAGGCGATCGCGCGGCGCAATTTCGTCCTCGGCGAAATGTACCGCAACGGCTGGATCACCGCCGCACAGCGCGACGCCGCGCAAGCGATGCCGCTCGGCCTCACCAACAGCGGCAACACCGCGATCGCGCAGGTCGGCGGCTATTATATGGAAGAGGTGCGGCGCCAGCTCATCGCCGAATTCGGCGAAACCGCGGCCGACGGCCCGCACAGCGTCTATGCCGGCGGCCTCTGGGTCCGCACCGCCTATGACGGCAAGATGCAGGCGGCGGCCGCGAATGCGCTGCGCCGCGGCCTGATGCGCTATGATGCCGGCAAGGGCTGGTCGGGGCCGATCGCGACGATCGAGGCCGACGATCAGTGGCAGAGCCGCCTCGCGTCGAGCTTCATCGGCATCGACTACGACAATTGGCGGATCGCCGCAGTGCTGTCCAAATCGGGCGGCGAGGCGCAGATCGGCTTCGCCAACGGCGATACCGGCCGCCTGCCCGCGAGCGCCGCGACGCTGGGCTATCGCAAGACCGGCGGCAGCGCCTTTTCGGCGATGCGCCCGGGCGACCTGATCGCGGTCAAGGCGACGGGCGGCGGCGTCTATGCGCTGCGCAACATTCCCGAAGTGTCGGGCGGCTTCGTGGCCGAAAGCCCGCATTCGGGCCGTATCTATGCGATGCAGGGCGGTTTCGACGTCCGCCTGTCGCCGTTCAACCGGGCGACGCAGGCCGAACGCCAGCCGGGCTCGACGATCAAGCCCTTCGTCTATGCGACGGCGCTCGACAACGGCATGACCCCCGCGACGATGATCGTCGACGGTCCCTTCTGCGTCTATCAGGGCGCCAGCCTCGGCAACAAATGCTTCCGCAACTTCGGCGGCGGCGGCGGGTCGGGCGAGCATACGATGCGCTGGGGCCTCGAACAGTCGCGCAACCTGATGACGGTGCGCACCGCGAGCCAGGTCGGGATGGAACCGATCGTCGACACGATCAAGACGATGGGCATCGGCACCCACGAACCCTATCTGTCGACCGCGCTCGGCGCCGGGTCGACGACGGTCGAGAAGATGACCAATGCCTTTGCGATGCTGGCGAACCATGGCCGCGAGCTGAAACCGCGTGTGATCGACTATGCGCAGGATCGCCGCGGCAAGGTGGTGTTCCCGGCGAAGTGGAAGCCGTGCGAAGGCTGCAACAAGAAGGATTGGGACGGCCGGCCGATGCCGCGCTTCGCCAAGTCGGGCAAGCAGCTCATGGACCCGATGACCGCCTATCAGGTCGTCCATATGCTCGAAGGCGTCGTCCAGCGCGGCACCGCGGTGCGGCTGCGCGACCTCGGCGTGCCGCTGTTCGGCAAGACCGGCACCACCTCGGGACCGAAGGACGCCTGGTTCGTCGGCGGGACGCCCGACGTCGTCGCGGGCGTCTATATCGGCTTCGACCAGCCGCGGAACATGGGCGGCTATGTGCAGGGCGGCAGCATGGCGGCGCCGATCTTCAAACAGTTCTTCGAGGAATCGCTCGCCGACCGCCAGCCGGTGCCGTTCACCGCGCCGAAGGGCGTCCGCATGGTGCGCATCGACCGCCAGTCGGGCCGCCGCGTCTATGGTAGCTGGCCGGGCAGCGATCCCAAGGCGGCGATCATCTGGGAAGCGTTCAAGCCCGAAAGCGAACCGCGGCGGACGATCCGCGAGGAAGAGATCAAGCCGGTCAAGACGCCCAAACGGCAGGACGTTCCCGTCCAGCAGGGCAACGGCCGGCGCAGCGACAGCGATTTTCTGGAGGATCGCGGCGGCATCATCTGACCCGCGCGCGTGCCTTCCCCTTTGGGCCGGCAGGTCCTAAGGGCGTGACCGTTATTTTTTCAGGAGCAAGACCATGCGCGCCGAAGCGCAGGATCATATCGACAAGATTGGCGCCGCGCTGGCGCTGCTGCGCCGCTTTCTCGACTGGGACCGCGCGGTACGGCGGCTCGACGAACTCAATGCGAAGGTCGAGGACCCGACGCTGTGGAACGACGCCAAGGCCGCGCAGGAAGTGATGCGCGAACGCCGCCGGCTCGATGAAGCGATCACCGCGACGCGCGCGATCGAGACCGAATGCGCCGACACCGCCGAACTGATCGAGCTCGCCGAAATGGAAGGCGACGAAGCGATGGTCGACGAGGCGGTCGCATCGCTGGCGACGCTCGCCGCGCGCGCCGAGGAAGACAAGATCAAGGCGCTGCTCGCGGGTGAGGCCGACGCCAACGACGCCTATATCGAGGTGCATGCCGGTGCCGGCGGCACCGAAAGCCAGGACTGGGCCGAAATGCTCCAGCGCATGTACAGCCGCTGGGCCGAAAAGCGCGGGTTCAAGGTCGAACTGGTCGAATATCAGGCGGGCGAACAGGCGGGCATCAAGTCGGCGACGATGCTGGTGAAGGGCGAAAACGCCTATGGCTATTCGAAGACCGAAAGCGGCGTGCACCGTCTCGTCCGCATCTCGCCCTATGACAGTTCGGCGCGGCGCCACACCAGCTTTTCGTCAGTCTGGGTCTATCCGGTGATCGACGACAATATCGATATCGAGATCAACGAGGGCGACCTCAAGATCGACACCTATCGCGCCTCGGGCGCGGGCGGCCAGCACGTCAACACCACCGATTCGGCGGTCCGCATCACCCACATCCCGACCGGCATCGTCGTCGCGAGCCAGAACGACCGCTCGCAGCACAAGAACCGCGCGACCGCGATGGGGATGCTGAAGGCACGGATGTACGAGGCCGAGTTGCAGAAGCGCGAGGCCGCGGCGTCGGGCGAATATCAGGCGAAGACCGAAATCGGCTGGGGCCACCAGATTCGCTCCTATGTCCTCCAGCCCTATCAGCTCGTGAAGGATCTGCGCACCGGGGTCACCTCGACCGCGCCCGCCGACGTGCTCGACGGCGCGCTCGACCCGTTCATGGCGGCGGCGCTGTCGCAGAAGGTGACCGGCGAAAAGGTCGACGTCGAGGACATCGACTGATGCGGCGCGCGGCCCTTCTTGCCGCGCTCATGCTGCTGGTCGGCGGCTGCGACGCCCCGTGGGATTCGGGCAGCGACCGCCTCGAAACCTCGCGCGAATTTCCCCCCGCCGACCGGCCCGTCGCGCCGACCGTGTCGACCAAATGGTCGACCGAGGAAGCGCGCGACCGGGTCAACGAGGCCGAGGATGTCATGGATTCGGCCGACGTCCGCCCCGACATGACCGTCGCCGACATCGGCGCGGGCGACGGCTATTACACGGTGCGCCTCGCGCAGCGGGTCGGCGTCGGCGGCCGCGTGCTGGCGCAGGACATCATGCCCGAGGTGATCGAACGGCTCGCCGACCGCGTCGCGCGCGAGCGGCTCGACAATGTCTCGATCAAGCTCGGCGCGGTCGACGACCCACGGCTTCCCGCCGCCAGCTTCGACCGCGTCTTCATGGTCCATATGTATCACGAGATCGGCGAACCCTATGCCTTCCTGTGGCGGTTGCGCCCGGCGCTGCGCAAGGGCGGACAGGTGATCGTCGTCGACGGCGACCGCCCGATTGCCCAGCACGGCACCCCGTTCCGCCTGCTCGTCTGCGAGTTCGAGGCGGTGGGGTACAAGCTGGTGTCGTACGACGACAAGCAACATGCCGGCGGTTATCTGGCGCGCTTCGTGCCGAGCGGCAAACGCCCCGCCCCCGACGCGATCACGGTTTGCGCCAATCCTTAGACAATCGTCGCCCCCGCGCAGGCGGGGGCCGCAGTCGGCCTTACTCTTCGTGGCTGCGTAAACCTCCAGCGGCCCCCGCCTGCGCGGGGGCGACGGTCTTTAATAGACGACCAGCCGGTCGCTGGCCTCCACCGCCGCCAGAAAGCCGACAAGCCCCGCCGCACGGACATGCGGCGGCATTTCGGGCGCGGTGAGCCCGGCGAGCGCCATTCCCGACTGGCAGGCGAACAGGCCGACGTCCACCGCTGCAGCCTCTTCGATCATCGAGGCGAGGTCGGGCTGCCCGGCGGCATTCCGTGCGGCATCGCCGGCAAAGCCGACCGGCGGCCGCAGCAGCGCGACCGCTTCGCCCTGCAGGAAGAGGCGGGTCGGCGCGCCGAGCGCCGCTGCCGCCATCGCGGTTTCGAGCGCGGCATAAAGGCGCGCGCCCTCGGCGCAGGCGACGATGATGTTCAGCGGTGGCATATCGGGCACTCGGGATCCTTGCCGACGCCGACCTCGCGCCAGCGCCGCTCAAGCATGTCGATGATCGCCAGCCGCCCGGCGAGCGATTTCCCCCAGCCGCTCAGCGCACGCACGGCCTCAAGCGCCGCCATCGTCCCGACCATCCCCGCCAGCGCGCCCATCACGCCGGTCTCGGCGCAATTGACACCCTCCTGCGCGGGATCGTTGCCGACGAGGCAGGCGTAGCAGGGGGCGTCGGCGCGCCAGCCTTCGTAAAGCGCGACCTGCCCCTCGAACGCGCCGATCGCGGCCGAGAGCAGCGGGATTTCCAGCGCAACGGCGGCGCGATTGACCGCCAGCCGGGTCGCAAAATTGTCGCAGCCGTCGAGGATCAGGCCGGCGCCTGCGAGCAATGGTTCGGCATTGCCGTCGTCGAGGCGCCGGACCACGGCGACGGCCTCGACATGCGGGTTGATGCGCTTCGCCGCCGCCGCCGCGACGTTCGCTTTGGACTTGCCGATATCGGCGTCGGTGAACAGCGGCTGGCGCTGCAGATTGCTGAGTTCGACATGATCGCGATCGATGATCGTCAGCCGCCCGACCCCCGCCGCAGCGAGATAGGTGATCGCCGGACAGCCGATGCCGCCCGCGCCGATGATCGCGACATGGCTCGCCTTCAGCTTCGCCTGGCCGGCACCGCCAAAGGCGGGCAGGACGATCTGGCGCGCATAACGGTCGAGTTCGGCGTCGCTGAGCAAGCCTACTCGCCCGGGCGCCGCAGCGGCATCGCAGAGAGCGAGGCGACCCCCGCGGGCTCCGCCTCGTCCTCCGCGGGCTCGGCGGCTTCGCTCGTCACCCCGGTCGAACCGAACCCGCCCGCACCGCGTGCGGTTTCGTCGAGGCTGGCGATCTCGACAAAAGCGGCGCGCTGTACCGGCGCCGGCACCAGTTGCGCGATACGGTCGCCGCGCCTGATCTCGAAATTATCGTCGCCCAAATTGGCGAGGATCACCTTCACCTCGCCGCGATAGTCGCTGTCGATCGTCCCCGGCGTGTTGAGGCAGGTGATGCCGTGCTTGAGCGCCAGACCCGAACGCGGGCGGACCTGCACCTCGTAACCCGCCGGAATCGCCATCGCGAAGCCGGTCGCGACCGCGTGGCGGGTGCCGGGACGGATGGTCAGCGTCTCGGCCGCGACGACGTCCATCCCCGCCGCGCCATCGGACGCATAGGCGGGCAGCGGCAGTCCGCCGCCGTTGGGCAGCCGCTGGATGGCGATTTCAATCGGCGTCAAATGGTGCGCGGGTGTCGAGTTCATCGGCAATCTTTTCCATCAATTTGCGGGCGACGGCGTCCTTGGACAGCCGGTCCCAGCTATCGACGCCCTCTGGCGTCACGATATGCACGCGGTTCGTTTCGCCGCCCATCGGGTCGGCGGACACGTCGTTGGCGACGATCCAGTCGCATCCCTTGCGCGCCAGCTTCGCTTCGGCATGCGCGATGACGTCGTTGGTTTCGGCGGCAAAGCCGATCAGCAGTGGCGGACGCTGCGGGCTCTTGGCGACACCCGCAAGGATGTCGGGGTTCTCGGCGAGCGCCAGCGGCGGGACGGCGCCGCTGCCATCCTTCTTGATCTTTTGCGCCGCGGGGTCGGCGGCGCGCCAGTCGGCGACCGCGGCAACCATGATCGCGACATCGACGGGCAGGCCCTGCTCGACCTCCGCCGCCATCTCGCGCGCGGTTTCGACATCGACGCGGATCACGCCGGGCGGCGTCGGCAGCGGCACGGGCCCCGCGATCAGCAGCACCTCGGCACCCGCTTCGGCGGCGGCCGCGGCGATGGCAAAACCCTGCTTCCCGCTCGACCGGTTGGCGATATAGCGCACCGGATCGATCGGCTCGTGCGTCGGGCCTGCGGTGATCAGGATGCGGCGGCCGTGCAGCGGGCGGTGATTCGCTTCCGAAAAATCGGGCTGGCCGTCGAGCAGCGACGCGGCGGGTGCGCCGGTGAGCGCCTTCTCGATCGCCGCGAAAATCGCCTCGGGCTCGGGCAGCCGGCCCGGACCATATTCGCCGCACGCCATTTCGCCCTCGTCGGGCTCCAGCACCGTCACCCCGTCGCCGCGCAGCGTGGCGACATTGCGCCGGGTCGCGGCGTGCAGCCACATGCGGACGTTCATCGCGGGCGCCGCGAGCACGGGCTTGTCGGTCGCGAGCAGCAATGTCGTCGCGAGGTCGTCGGCCTGCCCTCCCGCCATCTTCGCGAGCAGATCGGCGGTCGCCGGCGCGACGACGACCAGGTCGGCCTCGCGGCTGAGCTGGATATGCCCCATCTCGACCTCGTCCTTGAGGTCGAAGAGGCTGGTGTAGACCTTGTTCTCGCTCAGCGCGGCAAGCGTCAGCGGCGTTACGAACTGTTCGCCGGCGCGCGTCAGCACGCAGCGCACGACATAGCCCGCCTTGCGGAGCAGCCGGACGAGCTCGATCGACTTGTACGCGGCGATGCCGCCGCCGATGATCAGCAGGATGCGTTTTGCGGCCATCGTCAAACCCCCGTCAGCAGCATATCGACCGCATTCAATATATCGTAGCGCGATTCGGCGAGCGAAGCGACGCGGTCGCCCAATTCGCGTGCATCGACGGCCGACGCAAGCTGTGTTGCCATGATGAAGCGCTCGCCGTCGACTTCGAAAATCGGATGCAGGCGCGACAATTTCTGCGCCGCCTGCGCCGGCACCAGCGGGACCACGAAGCGCGTGTCGAAATGGCCCAGCAGGTCGCTCTGGCAATCGAGTAGCAAATTCGCGCCGTCACGGCTTTTGAGGACGTCGAATTGTGCCATCAGAACAACCGATATTTGGCCAGCGGCAATCCATGCTTGCGCGTATATTCGTTCCAGCTTTCAATAGCGGCGCGATTCTCTTCCTTCCACGCCGCCTCGCGCGCCTTCTTCACCTCGGCGGCCAGTCCTGTCTGGCAGGCTTCGCTGACATTGATGCCGAGCCGCTTGGCCTCTTCGACCAGTTCGGCGCTGAGCGAGACATTGGTCGGTTTCTTGGGGCCTTCGAATCGGGCGGGACGGTTCATCGCCATTCTCCTTGCGCATAAGATATGCGCATTCGAACAGGGGTTCAACCCAGCCAGTTGAACGCCGCCGCACCCGCCGCGGCGCCCAGCAGCGCAGTCAGCGCATAGCGCCACCAGCGGCGGCGGTCGCCCTTGTCCCACATCAGCGCAATCTCGGGCAGCGGCGGTGCAGGCGGGGCGCCGCCGGGTTTGGGCAATTGCGCGTCGAGACGGCGGATGATGTCGGGGATCAGCGCCAGCGTCTTGCCCTGTTCGCGGAGGCCATCGGCGAGCGCGGCTTCGGGGCCGAGTTCGTCGCGGATCCATTCGCCGACGAAGGGCCCGGAGACGTCCCACATGTTGATCTTCGGGTTGAGCATCGTCGCGACGCCTTCGACCATCACCATCGTCTTTTGCAGCAGCAACAGGTGCGGCTGCGTCTGCATGTCGAAGTCGCGGGTGATCGCGAACAGCCCGTCGAGCATCTGCCCGACGCTGAGCTCGCTCACCGGCTTGCCGCGCATCGGCTCGCCGACCGCGCGTAGCGCCGTCGCGAACTCCTCGACGCTGTGATAATCGGGCACATATTGCGCCTCGAAATGGATTTCGGCGACGCGGCGGTAGTTGCCCGTGGTCAGGCCATAGAGGATTTCGGCGAGCCAGTAGCGCGCCTGCCGGTTGATCCGCCCCATGATGCCGAAATCGACCGCGGCGATCGTGCCGTCGGCCTTCACGAACAAATTGCCCTGATGCATGTCGGCGTGGAAAAAGCCCTCGGCAATCGCCTGGCGCAGGAAGGCGTTGACGAGGTTCGCCGACAGCGCCTCCATATCGTGCCCCGCGGCGACCAGCGCGTCGCGGCGCGAAATCTTGATGCCGTCGATCCAGTCGAGCGTCATCACGCGGCTGGCGGTGCGGTCCCAGTCGATCGCCGGAACCTCGTATGTCGGCACCCCGACCATCGCGTCGCGCAGCTCGGACGCCGATGCGGCTTCGCGGCGGAGGTCGAGTTCGCGCAGCGTCCAGCGGCGGAAATTGGCGATCACCTGCCGCGGGCGCAGCCGCGATGCCTCGCCGCCGAGCGCTTCGAGATGCGCCGCCGCCCACTCATAGGTTTCGATGTCGCGCGCGAACTGCTTGTCGATGCCGGGTCGGCGAACCTTCACCGCGACCTGGCGGCCGTCGGTGGTGACCGCGCGGTGAACCTGCGCGATCGACGCCGATCCGACGGGTTCGGGATCGAATTCGCTGTACAGCTTTTCGAGCGGCACTTCGAAGGTGGCCTCGATCTCCTGTTTGATGCGCGCGAAGCCGACCGGCGCGAGCGCGTCCTGCAGGGTCAGCAGGTTGCGCGCCGCCTCCTCGCCGACGAGATCGGGACGCGTTGCGAGCGTCTGGCCCAGCTTGACCGCGGCGGGGCCGATCGCCTGAAAGGCGGCAGCATAATCGGGCACTTTCGGCTGGATCGTCCCCAGCCGCGCGATGCGGCAGAGGCGCTTCACCCCCGGCGGGGTCTGCGGCGCCGACTCGATCCCGCGCAGCGCGCCGTGGCGCGCGAGGATGCGCCCCCACTTCAGCAGGCGGACGATATGGGTGACGGGTCGGGTCAAGCTTTCCACCCGCTGTGGATCGCGACCAGCCCGCCGAGGATCGGCTCGACCTTCACCGACGTGAAACCCGCTTCGCGGATCATGGCCGCGAATTTCGGCATCGGCGGAAAGCGGCGGATCGATTCGATCAGGTAACGATAGCTGTCCTCGTCGTCGGCGATCAGCTTGCCGAGCTTGGGCACCAGATGATGCGAATAGGCGTCATAGGCCTGCGCGAAGCCCGGCCATTCGTTGGTCGAGAATTCGAGGCAGAAGAAACGCCCGCCATAGCGGAGGACGCGGTGCGCTTCCTTCAGCGCCGCCGGGATGTCGGTGACGTTGCGGATGCCGAAAGCGATCGTATAGGCGTCGAAGAACTGGCCCGGAAAGCTCAGCTTCTCGGCATTCTGCTCCGACCAGACGAGCGTGTCGATGCCGCGCTCGGCGGCGCGTTCGACGCCGACGCCCAGCATGTCGGGGTTGATGTCGGCGACGGTGATGCTCGCGCCGCTCTTTTCCATGCGAAAGGCGATGTCGCCGGTGCCGCCCGCCATGTCGAGGATCGCCTCGCCCGCGCGGGGCTTCACGCGCCGCACGAAGCGGTCCTTCCACAGCCGGTGCATGCCGCCCGACATCGCGTCGTTCATGATGTCGTACTTGCGCGCGACGCGGCTGAACACCTCGCCGACCATCGCGGTCTTCTCGGTCGCCGGAACTTCGTCATAGCCGAAGCTGACGGTATCGGGAGTGGGCATGGATGCGCGCCTTTGCGGGGAGTGCGGAAGTGCAGATGCGCCTTTAGCGGGGCCTTGTCGTGCAGGCAAATGGCGCGTAGCCCGAAGCGGATATGCCCGAGCTCCCCGAAGTCGAAACCACCGTCCGCGGCCTGACGCCGCACCTCGCCGGCCAGCGCCTGCTCCGCGTCTCGACGATGCGGCCCGATCTTCGCCGCCCCTTTCCCGTCGACCTTGCGCAGCGGCTGACCGGCGCGACCGTCACCGGGCTGTCGCGCCGCGCCAAATATGGCATCGTCAGCACCGACCGCGACGATCATATGATCTTCCACCTCGGCATGTCGGGAAGCTGGCGGATCGGGGCGGGCGAGCCGGGCAAGCACGACCATCTCGTCATCGACACCGCGGCGGGGCAGCGGCTGATGCTCCACGATCCGCGCCGCTTCGGCTCGGTCGATCTCGTCGCGGGCGACCCGTTGATCGCCTTTCCCGCCTTCGTGACGCTCGGCCCGGAACCTTTGTCCGATGCGTTCGACGCCGCCTATCTCAGCCGCGCGCTCGCCGGACGGCGCGCGCCGATCAAGGCGATGCTGCTCGACCAGACGGTCGTCGCGGGGCTCGGCAATATCTATGTGTGCGAGGCGCTCAACATGGCGCGCATCGCGCCGACGCGCGCCGCCGCCGACGTTCCGAAGGCAAAAATCGCGCTGCTCGTCCCCGCGATCAAGGCGGTGCTCGAAGCGTCGATCGCGGCGGGGGGATCGACCCTGCGCGATTACAAGCAGCCCGACGGCGAACTCGGCTATTTCGCCAAGGACTGGCGCGTCTACGGGCGCGAGGGCGAGGCATGCGAATGCGGCGGCACGATCGCGCGGATCGTCCAGAGCGGCCGGTCGACCTTCTATTGTCCCAAATGCCAGCGTTGATATGGGGAATTTCCCATCAAAAGCGTTGACCTTCGGCGCCTTGCTGGCTATGGGCGCACCCTTCGAGCAGGGTCCGGTCGTACCGGAACCGGCCGTATCCGGACATTGATTCGCTCGTTTCGCGCGATTCGGCTGCTCCGGTGACGCTGTGCTCCGACTGACTTAGACCGTTTGGAAACCGAGGAATTTATGGCCAATACGCCGCAGGCAAAAAAGCGCATCCGCCGCAACACCGCGCGCACCGTCGTGAACAAGAATCGCGTTTCGCGCATTCGCACGCTGGTGAAGAAGGTCGAAAATGCCGTCGCCGCGGGCGACAAGGATGCCGCCGCTGCGGCGCTGAAGGCTGCGCAGCCCGAAATGGCGCGCGGTGTGGCCAAGGGCGTTCTTCACAAGAACACCGTGGCGCGCAAATATTCGCGTCTGACCAAGAGCGTCAACGCCATCGCCTGATCCGGCTTTCGCCGGACAGCGATCCAAAGGACCCGCCGGCAGCTTCCGGCGGGTCTTTTTTGCGTCCGCGGCACACGCGCGATTGTGACGCGGTCATGGCAATAGTGTTGCAGCGCGGTAAGTGACGGATTTACGGCGATTCGTTTCTTCGGGCTCCGACTGTCATAAATAAGATACTGAAATAAAAGGATTAAATGACCCTTCGGCGATTTTCTGAGGGGTCGGGTGAGTCAAGATTTTTATTTCAGTATTTTTACACGGCCGACCCTTGATCGACTCGCGGCGCCCTGACTAGACAGGGGTGTCGTCGGCCTTCGCCGGCGGCCGCCACATCGACATGATTCGCATTTTTTCGGGCCCGTTGCCCGGGAAAGGATGCTTGCGCCTTGCCGCAGGCGCCGAATCGGCATGGGCCGGCCGCACGCGCTGTTTGATGACCGGGGGATTCGGGGGGCGGTACGGCGTGACACAAAAGGGAATCGGCATGGTATCGACGCGGGAGCAAGGGCG